>NZ_VUNZ01000001.1:0-1357735 GCF_008386505.1 Chryseobacterium sediminis
CCGACTCGGTAGCTCAGCTGGTAGAGCAATACACTTTTAATGTATGGGTCCTGGGTTCGAATCCCAGCCGGGTCACTTAAGGAGATAACTATTTATTAGTTGTCTCTTTTTTATGTCAAAATAATAATTTCAGGTTGTGCTGCTGTGGCATTGATAGTTTGATTTTAAAACTAAAATTGATCAGCTTCTAAATGTAAAAAGCTAAAAAAATACTTTAATAGGTGTCAGATCACCTTATTTTTGATCTCTTTATATTTTGAACGTCCTATGGGTAGTATTTCTCCGTTTTTAATCTGCAGACCATATCTTGAGCCTGGGTTGATGAGTATTTTTTCTGCCTCTTGGAGATTGACGAGATAAGACTTATGAATTCGTTCAAACCCGTCCGGAAGAAGCTGCTGCAAAAGTTCAAGTGATTTATCATGCAATTCCTGCTTCCCATTTTTAAGATGCAGTTCTGTGTAAATTCCTGCTCCTTTAATATATCTAATTTCAGAAATGCTGATAAGCCGGATTTGCCCGGACTTCTTTACCGCAAGGTATTTCATCCCATCATCTGATTTTAATGTAGGACTAATAAATCGGTTCAGAGCCTGAAAAAATCTTTCTTTATCAAAAGGTTTGGGAACGAAATCAAGTACACCATAAGCAAAAGCAGTAATAGCTTTATCAGTATTGGCTGAAACAATAATGGTATGAAAAGAAGCAGCAACCATTTGTTCCAATACTTCAAAACCATTATCACCATTGAGATTGAGGTCTAGAAGGAGTAAATCCGGAAGTTGACGGGTAATTTGATCAAGCCCTCTTTGAAGAGAATCACAGATTGTGATTTGGATAGGCCTGTTTCCAAAGAATTCGGCAGTCATGCGCTGTAAACGACGCGCGATTCTGGCTTCGTCTTCTATGATTAGTATATTCATGGTTTTAAAATTTGAATGACAGATACCCACCCGTTTTCTGTAGTATGCGAATCGAATCTCCAGTTTTGCTCATAGCTTTCAGTGAGGCGCGCCCGGATATATTTAAGTCCATTACCTCCTGTACGTTCTGTGAGGATATTCCGGTTCTTTGCGATGGTTTCAAAAACATATTGATGATGACCTTCTTTCGTTACAAAATAACAGAGAATGAATTTAATAGTATTTCCTGGTAATGGTTCACTGTGGGTAATGCCATTTTCCAGCAATGTATGAATAATAGCGGGTGGTACCAGCTGAGTTTCATCTATTCCGTTTTGTTCCCATATATAATTAATCTCCTTACGAAAACCCATAACCGAGAGGTGTTGACGGCAAAGCTTCAATTCCGTTGTTATGGGAATCAGGGTTTGTTCGGAAATCTCGTTCATAATATCAAACTCTGCAGCCAGTGCCTGTATAAAACGCGCTCCTTCTTTTGGAGATTCTTCTACCCAATCCATCATTGAGGTCAGGGTATTTCTTAAAAAGTGAGGCTGAATATTTTTTTTGAGCAGTTCTAGCTGTAGTCTTGAGGAAAGTAAAATGGCATTCTGATGTTCCGCTTCCATAACACTTGTACGAATGGAATGCAGATAAAGCATGCTTAGAACAATGATCGTGAAACTGATGAACAGTCCAAAATCATAAACCAGTAAACGATTGACCATAGCACTCATTAAAAGGGCGAGCATTGCTATAAACCCTCCTTTTTCCTTTTGAATGATACCATTCAAAACCACAATAAAAGAAGCAACAAGCATAGCCAGACTATAGAGTCGGGCAGTCAGATCATAGTGTCCGTAATTGGACCAGTAAAGAAATACTAAAGCTATCAGGAGTGCCGCCATCAGCCATATTCCTTTTTTAAAATTGAACTGGATGATAAAATACAGCGGAACCAATAATGCATTGGCAAAAGTCAGCCAGCCGATAATCTCAAGGCGCACGAAAAATTGGGAGTAAGGGATTACAACATGAAATTTCAGATATTCCATAATCAGTAAAGAAAAAAACAGAAAACAGATGATACCAAAGATCAGTATATCCCATTGTTTTCGCTTGCTGTTTACATAAAGAAAAAAGTAATACACAGCTGCGATGAGAAAAGCGCCCGCCATGAGATTCATATAAGACATCGTAACCAATGGTTCTGTCAATAAGGAATTATACGGATCAATTTTATATCCAATACTACGTTGTACATGTGGAAGTAAAGATTGTGAACTGCGTAGGGCAACAGTGTGAAGACCAGGTGAAATCAAATGGTCCGGAATTCTGTAATAACTGCTTTCAGTACCGGGTATTTCCGGTTTGCCATTTTTTGGAATCTGACCGTTATTACCAATCAATACTCCATCCCAATACACTTCAAAAGCACCAAAGGATTCAATCTGAAGGCCAAGTGGTAATACCTCATCTTCAACCTGACGCAGATCTAAATGAGTTCGTGACCAGAAAATTTTATCAGAAGTATTCGCTCTCTCTGGTGACCAATTTTTGTCATTGTAGTCCTTAGATGCCCAAGCCATATCATCACCTGTCTTGTAAACAGGTATTGGATCTTCATTACGAATAACTGATGGATTCAGTATGCCGAGCAAAACCAGCAAAAACATAAAATTATGCATAATGTAAATATACAAGGTAATTTGTAAAAGCTGATGGCAGTTTGCAAGTCTGTAGAGCCGTTCACATGTTTTTACCCAAAATGAGTACTTCTGGAATCTAATTTTACATTATGAAACAAGTAATACTCCTTTTCCTGATCATGTTAACTGCTCAAAATTCCTTTGCGCAGCAAGCAAAAATAACGGGTGTCATTTATGAAAATCCATCTGTTCCTGTACCGCATGTTAATGTAACACTAAAAGATAGCACGGAAAAAATAATTATGACCAGTATTTCGGATACCAAAGGGATATTCAAGATGGAAAACATACCAGCCGGAATCTACCACATCACCTATAATCTGATAGGTTTTAAGACAATCAGTAAAACATTAGAAGTTAATACTGACCTGTCTATAGATGTCGGAATAATAACTTTGGAGGCTGATGCAAAACTTTTGAAGGAAGTAGCCTTAACCGGGCATCGGGGGGCGGTCAATTTAAAACTTGATAAAAAAGTTTTTGAAGTAGGTAAGGATGTTCTTTCTCAGCAAGGGGCGGTAACAGATCTGTTGAATATTGTCCCCTCAGTCAGTGTGAGCCCTACTGGTGCGATAAGTCTTCGCGGTAATGCTAATGTATTGGTATTAATTAATGGACGGCGAACTGGATTAACTCAAGGGAATGCCCTGGAACAGTTACCTGCCGATCAGGTAGAACGTGTCGAAGTAATTGCCAATCCTTCTTCCAGATTTGATGCCGGAGGGTCAGCAGGGATTATTAATATCATTCTTAAAAAGAATAAGAAAGATGGTTTCAGTGGCCAGCTAAGGGTAGTTGGGGGTATTCCTAATGAAACCCGTGTAAGTCCAAGCTTAAATTATAAATCAAATAAACTAAACCTGTTCGCAACTTATGGTTTGCGGTTATCAGATTATGTAGGGCTTTATAAAACAGAACAATCTACCGGGCTTTCAGGGATTCCGGTTTTTCTGAACCAACGACAGGATGAAGACCGTCATGATAATGCCAAGTTGCTTTATTTTGGTGCAGATTACCAGATTAATGACCATAATACGATTACCGCGGCCTTCCTTAGGAATTCTACGCATGATCATGATAAGACCCGGCTGAACTATTTATATTCAGGAAAGAATGGTGTTGGTGACAGTACACTCAGTCGAAGTGGCGAATCATGGGAAAAGCGAAGTTACAATCAGCTGGAATTTAATTATACCAAAAGTTTTGAACGCACCGGCAAAAAATTTACAGTGGATATGCAGTATGATTTCTGGGACAGTGATAAAGAATGGAATCTGGCAACCAATAGAGTTTTTCCGGCTTCTGTTATCTTTCCTACAATCAGAACTAGCTCAGTAGGAGGAAGTAAGGATTTGATGATTAAAACAGATATGATACAGCCGCTGGACAGTACTTCAACACTGGAATTCGGATTAAAACTCGAGAACAGGAGGGTGAACAGTGATTTTATTGCTGAACAGCAAAACTCTGCAGGTTGGGAAATTATTGATCAGATTGACAATCATCTTTTGTATAAAGAACTTATTGGAAGTGCTTATGTGCAGTTTGCCGGTAAAATGGGGGATTTTAGCTATCAGGGTGGTGTACGGGGTGAACTGACCCGTATAGGTATTGAAGACCGTATAGGAAGTTATACAAATGATAAAAATTATAGCAGGTTATTTCCTACGTTAAATATCAGTTACCGTTTTAAAACAGGTACTACCTTACAGGGGAGTTACAGTAAACGGATCAACAGGCCATCGTTAGGGATGATTTATCCTTTTAATGAGTTGACCGATCTGAATAGCCGTTATGTCGGGAATCCGGATCTGAACCCATCTTATGCTCATGTATTTGAACTGGCTTTCCTGAAGAACTGGAAGAGCCTTACTTTTAATCCATCCATTTATTATCAAAAAAATACCGGAGTCATTGAAGATTATACATATCAAAATGCTGACGGTTTGTTCATTACCATGCCAGTTAATATCAACAAAGAAGTACGCAGTGGTTTAGAGCTTTCCGTATTGTATAATCCTATCAAATGGTTGCAGTTAAATACTGAACTTAATATATTTCATTACGTAAAACAAGGGAGTTATCAGAATCAGATCTTTGATTATTCAGGGAATACGCTTACAGCCCGTGTCAGCGCTCAGGTGAAATTGAAGGATAAACTTGCTTTCCAGTCGGTGTATAATTTCAGAGGAGCAAATGCGACTGCCCAAACTTACTCAAACGCTTTGCATAGTATTGATTTTGGGTGCAGCAAAACTTTCCTGAAGGATAAAGCAACGGTATCCTTTGATGTCAGTAACTTATTCAATCTTAGGAAATCTATCAGCAAGACAACAGGAGTAGATTACCAGATAAATCAGACCAGTGTTCCCAATGCAGCCCGTTACCGATTAACACTTGTATACCGACTTAATTTAAGAGATAATCAGACCGTTCGACAGGCTAAAACAGGTAACCGCAATTGATAAGTTTTTTATCATTAAGATTTAATAGTAAAAAAACTTACTGAGGAACATATTTCATACTGATTTCTTCAGAAGAGGTATTGGGGATTTCCTGAAACCCTATTTTCCGATACAGATTGTAAGCCTTGTCATTTCCGGGAGTAACCTCCAGAATGATTTCAATACCTTTGAATTTTTGACTGGCTTCAGCAATAACAGCCTCAATCAATCCCTGACCAATATTTTTTCCCTGAAATTCTTTTTTTACATACATCTGGTAAATACTTCCGGTGCTGTTTTCATTTTTAACAAACGTACAGATGCCCACAAGTTCATGCTGTGCAAAAGCACCAAAAACAAATCTTTCCGGTGTTTCTTCTTCAATATCGCTTTCTATCCGGAATTTTTCAATATTCACGGCCTCCTGATAGGTTGCTCCAAAAGATTCAGGGAATTTCTCCAGACTTTCCAGACGGATGGCCCGGTAAATTTTACTTTCTTCGGGAAGAAGTTTTCGATAGGTAGTACTTGTCATAGTCATTTGGTTTACTTATTCTCATTGATACTCGGATACAAATATGGATATTATTTTGAACTTCTTCCTATTATAGCGGGCTGAATTTCAATAACTGTATTAAAATTTTAAACTCATCTGATGTATTTGTAACAAATTTCCTTTCAGATAGTCTTATTATAAAAAAAAACATTTTTTTGTTCGGAAAAGCCTGCAAAACTATCCGGAAATATAAGAAAATGCCTGTTTAAAGGAAAATTTGGGGACTTTATTTAAATGTTACATTTTTGCAAAATTAACTGCTTACTTCCTAATAAGCATGATAATTTATGTATATTTATAACACTTATTGGGGAAAATAGTAAAATAACAGTAGAGATTTATCAACATATTTCAATGGAATATGTATAGGTAGATATAGGGAAAAGTGGTACTGATGGAAAGAATTAGTCTGATCATTTTTAAAAATAAAAAAAGACATTCAAAAGATATTAACAAGATAATAGCCTGTACAATCTGCATAGGGTTATTTTTATGTATGCTTTCGTGCTGCCATGATTCTCAGGATAAAGAAAGAGAAAAATTTGATACTTCTTTATTAAACCAGACTTCAGACCTTCAGCTGTCAGGCGAATATGAAGCTCTTATCCGGCTGAATATAAAATATCTGAAAAAAGCTGCGAAAATGAAATATAAAGCTGGAAAAGGCCTTTGCTACCTGAATATGGCAGGCGTGAATGTCTCGGCAGGGAATTATGATAAAGCCCGTTTTTTTTTCAACAAAGCAGAGAAAGATCTCGGAAACTCTGAGAATAGTTATCATAAAGCAGCATTTTACAATGACTACAGTCTATATTATTCTCATCTTAAAATAAATGAAAAGGCTATTGAATGCAATAATAAAGCATTTTATTATTTAAAACAGGCCGCAAAAACGAGTCTTGCTCAAAAACTTCTTCCAAGACTGTATATAAATAAAGGAATTTACTATGCCTGGAAAGGCTGGTTCGGAACTTCTTTAAAATGTTTCACCAAAGCGAATGTACTGGAAAACTCGGCCTATAGCAATTGTATGGTTGCCCAGTACTATTTATTTGTTCATAAACCTGATGCTGCAGGAATATATATTGAGCGGGCAGATGAAAAGATGCTAAGTCAAAAGACAACTGATGTAGAATCCCTTTGGGTTTATTATACCATGGGGTATTACTATAATGAAGTTGATAACAGCGAACAGGCGGAGAAAGCACTTAGGAAAGCTTTGGACATCAATATTAAAACAAGACGTACTTATTCTTCACATATCAAAGAAGTTTACAAGGCACTGGCAGAGCTGTACAAGAAAAAAAATGACGGAGGTAAGGCTTATTTCTACCTGAAAAAATATATGGAAGAAGAAGGCAGATTTGATGCCGCACGATTTACCACGATGAATAAAGCGACTGAAGATTTTATATCCGAAGTAAAACAGGAGTCGGACTGGCATAAGAATGATCTTCCGTTATTTATTGCCTTGTCTATCAGTGTTCTTACCTTTTCAGGAGTATATGTCCGGAAGATAATTAACAAGTTAAAACTAAAGAAAAACTCCCTGAAAGAAGAAACAGATGAGCTGAAAAATCATGTAGAAACTAAACAGCTGGAAGAAGTAATAGAGCTTGCCAGGCGGAATGATTCTTCTTTTTTATTAAAATTCAAAGAACTGTATCCTGATTTTATAAAATCGCTTTTGAAAATCAATCCTGATCTTGAAAATTCAGAGCTGACTTTCTGTGCCATGTTGAAACTCCGCTTTTCTTCCAAGGAAATAGCAGATTATACCTTTGTACAGCACAGATCTGTACAGCAAAAAAAATACAGAATCAGAAAAAGACTGAATATTCCCGGAGATACAGATATTTATGACTTTTTTGAAAACTTAGCAGAATAAAGAAATTCATCACAATAAAAGATGCCGAATTCTGTTTTATAAAAAATTTTATTGTTGATCTCTGAGAAGTAAAGCTAGAGAATTAGAAAATAGAGTAATGTATTCTGAGAGATCATTTTTTAATCATAATTTATACAGAAATTTAGCTTAAATAGAGAAACATATGAAACGCATTTTTCTTGCTGTTTTACTTATTATTTTGGTTTCGTGCCATTCTCATTCAAAGAAAGAGGCAGAAAAGAAATTTGATGTTTCTCTGCTGAAGCAGAATGAGAAATTCAGAGTAGCCGGAGAATATGACTCTCTGATCAGTCTCAATAAAAGGTATTACAAACAGGCCGATAAAATAAATTATGCAGACGGTAAAGCGCTGTGTTATATCAATCTGGCTGAGCTTAATATTTCATTAGAAAACTTTCAGAAGTCCCAGATTCTTTTTGATAACGCACAAGAAATCCTGGATCAATCGGAAGATAATATCCACAAAGCCAGGTTCTATAATGTTTACGGCCGTTTCAATATAGAACTCCGCAGGGTTGACAAAGCTTTACAATATAATAATGAAGCAATGGCCCTGATACAGAAGAGCGGTCAATCTGAGCTTAAAAATGATCTTCTTTTCAGTATTTATTTCAGACAGGCCATCTATTTTGTCCAAAAAAAGAATTACGAAAAAGCACTTGAATTCTTTCACAAAGCAAAAAAACTGGATAATACAGGTCTTACAGATTGTGCTATAGGTGATTATGTTTATATGCATAAGAATAAAGACTCTGCCTACAAATACGTAAACACAGCTTACAATAAAGCCAATATAAGAGGGAAAGATGATGGGATAGCGCTGTATGCCAATACTATTATGGGAGAATATTTTCTTACCAACGCACAATACGATAAAGCAGAAGAAACCCTTAAGAAGGCTCTGAAGGTCAATGAGAAAACCAAACGGATCTATGCCTACTACGGTAAATATATCTATAATGACCTCAGGGTGTTGTATGAACGTACAGGAGATAAGGAAAAAGCATATTTCTATTTGAAAGCCTATACAGATGCTTATTATAAAACCAATACATCTTTACTAGCCACAATTAACCAGGATATGGAATCTTTTATTATGGGAGCCCAACAGGATGCAGACCATCATAAAAGTAAAATATACTGGATCATCTTTCTGTCATTGGCAGGCCTTTCTTTATTAGGATTATATGCCTGGAGAATTATCAGAGCATTGGGAAAAAGAAAAGAAGTACTTACCATAGAAGCTGAAAATCTTAAAATCAGGATAAATGATAATAAGCAGGAAGAGGTTTTAGAACTTGGTAAGAAAAATGATCCTGAATTTCTTAATCGCTTTAAAGAAGTGTATCCTGAATTTATAGATCAGCTTTTAACAATTAATCCCGGTCTTGAAAGTTCTGAATTGATTTTTTGTGCAATGCTGAAACTGCATTTTACATCCAAAGAAATTGCAAGCTATACTTTGGTTCAGCACAGAAGTGTTCAGCAGAAAAAATACAGAATTAGAAAGAAACTGAATATTCCCGGAGAAACAGATATCTATCATTTCTTTGATACCTTGAAATAACTCAAAAAAAAACTGTCTGATTTATCATGTCAGACAGTACTCGAAATATTCTCTTTTCACCACATGTATTTTTTTTAGTGGTCTCTGGGTCAAATATGAAAATTTTTAACGAAAACAGGAAAAAACGCTCTACTACATGGGTACTACATCAAATATTTTGATTTGTAATCAATTGGTATGTAGTGTGTTATTGTTTTTGTCTTTTTTGAGGATTTATTTATGAAAAAAAGTGCGGGCTATTCTAAACTGCTGTATTTTTTTAGACTGTATTTGTTATAATCTATCTCTTTAGATGCTATTTAAGTAGCATTTACGTATCAGTTTTTTTCCGATTTTCAATTTACTTTTTCATTGATATTTTAATCAAAACACTCAACGTATTTTCCCTTTTAAAATTCTGCTAATTAATGAATAGATTAGAACAGTGGTGTAAATTATTGATATTTAGTCGTTTACAATAATAGTGTATCTATGTAGTATCACTTTTTTTTGTTTTTTATTAAAAATATATAAGCTTTGCAATGAGTTTTATTGTGAATGTTATACGATATGTTTTGTTTTATTGAATTTATGATAATGTTTGTTTTTCGCCATAGAAACAACTAAAGAATAGAAACTGAAACAGTCTTTGGATAATAATTTTCAATAAACTTTCCAAAATAACTTAAATAAATCTATGAAAAAAAGAATTTTATTCGTTTGCGCGTTAGCGTCTTGTTTTACCGTTTTCAATGCGCAGAGATGGGAATCTGTTTCTCAAAAATCTTCGCAGATAAGAGAAGGAGTAGAAGTGCAGCATTCTTACAGAGTTGATTTGAAATCTCTGAGAGAAATACTGAAAAATGCTGAAGAAACAGGAAAGAATGCACGTCCTGTTATTATTTCTTTACCAACAGCAGAAGGAAAGATTGAAAAATTTGCGGTCTACAGCAATCCTGTAATGGATAAATCTCTCGTAGACAGATATCAGCTCGGATCTTATGTGGGAATTGGGGTTGATGATTCTTCTAAGTATTTAAGATTCAGTACGTCTCCGACTGATATGCAGTCTATGATTATCAAAGATGGTATATTTCAGTTTATAGAACCTATAAGTACAGATAAACAAACTTATGGTGTTTTCTATAAAACAAAGAATGAAGGAGAACATGGCTTCAAATGTGATACAGGAGAACATGATTTTAAAGATATTAATAAACTGGTAAAGAATGGTAAAAACATGCTTTCCGGATTAGGAATTACCAACAGACCTACCAATACAAAATACAGAAGTTTCAGAATGGCATTGTCCGTTACCGGAGAATACAGCCAATATCAGTTGACAGCAGCCGGAACCCCTGCTAACGCTACAGATGATGTAAAAAAAGGAGTTGTTTTGGCTGCAATGAACAATACAATGACCCGAATAAATGGTGTTTTTGAACGTGATTTTGGGGCTCATTTAACGGTTCAGGATCTTCCTCAGATTATTTATCTTGATTCTGCTACAGATCCTTATACTAACGACTTAAATACTCAGCTGCAACAAACCCTTACTGCTGCGGTAGGAAATGCCAACTATGATATTGGACACGTTCTTAATCAAAATGCGGAAAGGAGCGGGAATGCCGGGGGTATTGGAATTGTCTGTTTAGATCCTGCCAGTAATACGGACAAGAAAAAAGGATCAGCTTTTACACAAGGACCTGTACCTGTAGGAGAGATTTTTGATTTTACAGCGGCTCATGAAATGGGGCATCAGCTGGGGGCTAATCACACATTTTCAAATACTTCTGTTACAGATGCAAACAAAGGAGCTAATGTAGAACCAGGAGGAGGAACAACCATTATGGGGTATGCCGGAATTACCTATGATAATGTACAGGCTAACGCTGATGGATATTTTCATTACAAATCAATTGATCAGGTACTGACTAATTTAGAAGGTAAGGACAATTGTGGAGTATCTCAGAATATCATTGATAATACAGCTCCGGTAATTAATCCATTGGTAGCTTATAACATTCCTAAAGGAACTGCTTATTATCTTGAAGCTGCTGCTGTGGATGCAGAAAATAATCCTGTGAATTACACATGGGAACAGAATGACAGTACAGATGAATCTTCTACAATTTCAGGAGATAGCGGATGGGGATATAATCCAAAAGGAGCATTAACAAGATCACTTCCCGGTACACCGAACGGAAGAAGATATTTCCCTAAGTTGGAAACTGTAATGAATGGTATTCTAACAGATAAGCAAGGTTGGGAATCTGTATCTTATATCCCTCGTATCTTAAATTATGCTGTAACGGTAAGAGATCAAAATGCTCAGCGTCCTATGGTTTCCAGCTCCACAACTACAGTTACTGTAGGAAATGATGGACCATTCAAGTTCAATGGACTTACTGCATCTTCAGTGCTGTATAATGATGCAGTAAACACAATCTATTGGGATGTTGCCAATACAAATGTCACTCCTTATAATACAGCAAGTGTTAAAATAGATTATACTAAAGATAACGGTGTTACGTGGACTGATCTTGTAGCCGCAACTCCCAATACTGGAAGTTATAGCGCTCAAATGCCAGGTAATCTAAGTGGAGCTGTAAAGTTAAGAGTTTCAGCGGTAGGTAATATATTTTATGCTGTATCTCCTGCAATTACTGTTGGTAGTGCGCCTACATCTAATACATCAGCTCCTACAGGTATTGCTGCCATTGCTACTGAGATTTTCAAAACAACAGCAAGAGTATCATGGAATAGTGTTCCGGGAGCATCTTATTCAATCAATTACAGAAAAACGGGAACTGTAAACTGGTCTAACGCTGTGAGCCAGGCCAATTCAGTAGTTTTGAATAATTTAGAAGATGAAACAAATTATGAAGTACAGGTGGCTGCTGTAGTCAATTCAGTTCCTGGAGCATTTTCTAATAACTATACATTTAAAACAAAAGGATTAAAGACCGGAGTTGACTACTGTTTTTTAAATACAGGTTCACCTTATCTTGGAGCAATCTTAAAAGTGGCTGTTGCTAATATAGATTATACTGACGCTACTGCAAGATCTTATAAAGATTTGAGTGAAGACCCTACTAAAATTGTTAATCTGACACAGGGAAATACCTATACTCTTGCACCTAGAATAGGAAACTTGTTACAAAGCGGAATGCAGGTAAATGTTTCTGCATGGATTGATTACAACAGAAACGGGATTTTTGAAGCAACGGAAAGAGTAGCTCAGGGATCCGGAGCAGCGCCTACAGGTAACGTTGGAATGGGTAACCTCACTTTTACAGTTCCGGCAGCTACCTATTCGGGAGATAAATTGTTAAGAATGAGGATTGTGGGTAAGTTTTCAAATACTTCTCTTGCTGATGTATGTGGTGAAATTCCAAGCCAGGCAGGAGGTATTATGGATCTTCCTGTGAAGATTACTGCCGGCGCACTTGCTGTGAGAGAAGCAGTAGACACAAAATCTTCAGAGGTATCTATTTATCCTAATCCTGCAGATACATTTGTAGAAGTGAAAAACCTTAAAGGTAAAGCAGATTACAAAATCTACAGCGCAGATGGAAGATTGGTTCAGGAAGGTAAAATTGAAGGAAAGATCAATGTTGCTTCTTTGGTAAAAGGAATGTATGTGATTACTATAAAAGATGATAAGAATACTTATAATACTAAGTTAATCAAGAAATAACACATTTGAATCTCCGTATCAGGATCTAAAAAAACGGAGAGAAAAAAGATTTATTTAAAAAAGGCTGTCTCTGGTTGGGGCAGCCTTTTGTTTTATGATGAAGTAAGATGGCCATTAAAAAAATCCAGCATGGTTGCTAATGACTTTTCAGAATGCATCCGTTCTCCATTTTCAAGGGATTCCTGTGTGGCAACAACAGCTCTTTTTCGCATATTGTTTTCGTAGGCTGAAATAGCATACTGCAAAGAACTGTAATGATTATTCGTTAGATATTCACTCAATTCAAGAGCGTCCAACATAGCCATATTAGCACCTTCTCCAGCAAACGGAGGCATTACGTGGGCTGCATCACCTATTAAAGTTAGATTGGATTGTGCTTCCCAACTGTGATCTGAAGGCATAGAGTAGATCAGGCGCGGAACAAAAGGAGTTGCAGCATTTTCAAACAATTCATTCCAGACAGGGCTCCATTCGGAATATTCTGTTTTGAACCATTTTAATAATTGTGTATTATCAGAAAAATCAAGACCACTATCAGAAGGCCAGTTTTCGTCAGCTTTAAAGCTTGCATAAAATCCCAGATCCCCATTGCCTTTCTGGCCAAGCAGAATGTTTTTTGTATTTCCGAATGCCATTATTTTTCCTCCTTTAATCATAGCATCAATCTGAGGGGCACCTTCTTTTGAAACATTTCCTTCCAACATGATGATTCCTGAATAAACAGGTTTAATATCAGTAAGATAAGGCCGTATTTTAGAATTGGCTCCATCTGCTGCAATAACAAGATCTGCATATTCTGAAGTTCCGTTTTTGAAATGCATAAGCCATCCTTCATTCTGACGTTCCATCGTGAGAAAATGACTGTCCCAGACTACCGTTTCAGGATGTAAGGATTTTAAAAGCATATTCCTTAGAGGTCCACGGTCTATTTCAGGACGGAAATATTCCTCGCCAAAATCTTCTTCAGGCTTTGTCTCATGGTCACTGAAGAATATTTCTGTCTGCTCATTGACAATCAGTGTTCTGTCTGCTCCGGGGCGGAACGTCTTTTTAAATTCTCCCAGCAGTTCCGCTTTGCGTATAGCTGCCAGCCCTGAATCTTCATGCATATCAAGAGGAGAGCCCTGTACCCGTGCGTTTTTATTAAAGTCTCTTTCATATACTTTTACGTTTGCACCTTTCAACTGTAAAAGTCTTGCCAGTGTAAGTCCTGCAGGACCGCCACCAACGATTGCTATTGATTTGTTTTCTATCAGCATTTTTAATTTAAATTTTACAATGCAAATTTATTTTCCTTTCAGCACGGATAATAGTACAAATCGGTCGTTTTTATTTTTGGATAATTCTTTAGGAGCAACTCCTGAAAATTTTTTCACTTCCTTGATGAAATGGTTTTGATCGGTATAATTAAGTTCAGGGAAGAGCCTTCCCTGTGCGATGTGTTCCAAAGATGCCCTGAAACGTAAAATAGTAGAATAAGCTTTTAATGATAAGCCAAATTGTTTGGTAAAATAGCGGTTAATCTGCCTGCTGCTCCAGCCTGTTTTTTCAGAAAGTTCCTGTACACTCATTTCTCCTTTTGAGGTATATATCAGGTCGAAAAGCCTACGTTTTCTTTCATCTGCCTTTTGGGGAAGCAGATCCTTTATTGTCTGGGTTGCTTTTAAACAACAAATATCAAAATTTTGTAAATCATCAGCTTTAAAATCCCAGAATTCAGAAGAAAGCTCTTTTCCGATATTCAATAGATCAGCAATAGACGTTTTTAAAATATATTCAACAGCAATGGGTTTGAAACTGACAACAAAAGCAATCATATGAGGAGCGATATATCTTTGCTCCGGATAAGTCTCGAGCCCAAGAAGGGTAACGTGAAAAGGTTCAGTGGCTGATTGTGAAAAGAACAAATCAACTCTTCCGTCAGGGATAATCACTACTTCTTTAGCTTCGTTCGAGAGGTTTTGAAATGTTCCCAGATTTTCAACAAAATCGGCGATATCTTTGTCGGGTTCGATGAAGTTATAATAGAAATCTTGATCCATAGTTATGCCTGCAGAATGTTGCTTTTAAAGAAGAAAATTACAAAATTTGGGATAAACCGGCAAAGTTATAGATATATTCACTGCAATCAGGGAAGCAATATTCTTCAATGTAAAAGATGACTTTAAAATACAGGCTTTTTAGAGTTACGGTTTTCCGTAAGTTGTACCTGGTTTTTTTATTTAATATTGTCGGATAAAAATCTAAACCATGGCAATTTTATTGATTATTATTTTGTTTATACTGATGCTTTATGCATTTGGTCAATCAGGAAAATTTAAAAAAGAATCCCTTAAGAAAGAAACTCAGGTTACCAATCTAAAAAGGGAAAATAATCAGTTGAAAGCAGAGGTTTCCAAGTTACAGCTAGATAAGATTACTTTAAGCAAAAAAATAGCCGAAGTATTACGACACAATGATGCATTAAGAAAATATCAGGATATTATTGATATTAAAGTTGAATGTGACTATCTTCTTAAAAAAGCAGAAAGAGATAGTTTGAGATTGAGAGAAAGGGCTGGACAGGAACTTTCAGAAGCACAGAACCAGGCTAAGGAGATTCGTAGAAATGTAAAAGAAATTACTGAAAAGAAAACCAGAGAAATAGAATTATTGTATGAAAATGCTGTGAATGAAGCTAAGCGTATTGTAGAAAATGCGGAAGTAAGGGCGGAATCAATAGGTGGAGATGCCTATCGAAGTTTAAGAGAAGCAGATCAGATTGCTGATAGAATAAAAGCAATGAAAAATGTTATTCAAGGTTATGGTAATGAATATTTAATACCAACATATACTTTATTGGATGAATTGGCAGAAGATTTTGGCCACAAAGAAGCAGGTGATAATCTTAAAAAGCTAAGACAAAATAACAAGCTTATGATTGTAAGCAGACAGGCCGGTATCTGTGATTATATGGATGAATCAAGACGAAATACAGCTATTGATTTTGTTATTGATGCTTATAACGGGAAAGTAGATTCTATTTTGGCGTCTGTAAAGAAAGATAACTTTGGCATATTGAAACAAAAGATGGATGATGCATTTCAATTGGTTAATTTTAATGGACAGGCTTTTAGAAATGCGAGAATATCCGAAGTATACCATAGTGCGAGAGTTGAAGAGCTAAGATGGGCTGTAGTTGCCCAGGAATTGAAGTGGCAAGAGCAGGAAGAGCAAAGACAAATTCGTGAACAGATTCGTGAGGAAGAAAGAGCTCGTAAAGATTATGAAAAAGCAATCAAAGAGGCAGAAAAAGAAGAACAGACTTTAAAAAGGCTGATTGAAAAAGCTGAATCCCAGGTAGCTAGAGCTAATGAAGAACAAAAAATGCTTTTTCAGCAACAGCTTGAAGAATTACAGCAAAAACTTACTCAGGCTGAAGAGAAAAATCAAAGAGCAATTTCAATGGCACAGCAAACCAGAACAGGAAATGTATATATTATTTCAAATATCGGTTCATTCGGAGAAGATGTTTATAAAATTGGTATGACAAGACGTTTGGATCCTTTAGACCGTGTTCGTGAGCTTGGGGATGCAAGTGTTCCTTTTGAGTTTGATGTTCATGCTATGATCTATGCTGAAGATGCTCCGGCCTTAGAGAAGCAGCTCCATAAAAAGTTTCTAAAAAGCCAACTGAATAAAATTAATCCAAGAAAAGAGTTTTTTAAATTAAATATTCACGATGTCAGAAACTATATTGATTCTATGGGAATTGGTTGTAAATGGACACTGACAGCGGAGGCAAAACAATACCGTGAAACATTAAAGCTTGAGGAAGATATGAAAACTAATAAACAGCTTGAAGCAGAATGGGAACAATATCAGGAGGTTACTGATCCTGTGACTTATGACGAAGTTCTCTCAGACGAATAACTTTTCCACAAGAAATAGAATCCCTTTAAACTTTAGGCTTAAAGGGATTTTATTTTATAAATTTTATTTCGTATGATGTGAAAATTCCCCTCCTCTGGAGGGGTGGCGAAAATTCAAAGAATTTTTGACGGGGTGGTTTTACAACATATGATTAAACAGACTTCCACAAATTATCTCTATTTTTATAACTTAAAATAGATTTAGGACGATACCTCATGGACAAGTCATCACTTAACACTTACTTTCATTCCCTTTTCAGTATCAAAGAGGAGGTGGTTGAAAAGATCACAGAAAAATTCGTCTGTTTTGAATTAAAAACGAATACTGTTTTGCTGGATAAAGATGCCATCAGTACCAAAACATACTTTCTGGAAAAGGGCTATGTCCGTTCATACATCCTGAATGAAGACAATGAGGAGATTACAACCAATATTTATACAGCTCCTTGCTTTGTGAATGATTTTTTGTCTTTTTTCAGGCAGCAGCCTGCCAAGGAAATATATCAGACAGTGACTGACTGTATTTTCTGGGAGACAGGATTGGAAAATGTACAGGATAATTTTCATAATATCCCTGAATTCAGAGAGTTTAGCAGGCTTTTATTTGTTCTTAATTACTACAATATTCATGACAGATTGATAGAAATGGCAAGTCAGAAAGCTTCCACAAGATATTTCAACCTGATGAAGAAAGATCCTGATATTTTTCAGCATGTTCCTTTGAAGATCATTGCTTCTTATCTGGGAATTAAAGACAGTTCACTGAGCCGGATCAGAAGAGATATTCATAAGATGTAATTTCTTTTCATTTGTCAAGTGATATTTCAGAGATCATCACTGATCTTTGCTAAAAATAATGTCATGAACAAAAAACATATTGTCGTTGTAGGATTAGGTGGAGTAGGCGGTTACTTTGGTTTTAAAATAAATCAGACCAATGAAACTTCCGGAAAATATACTGTTTCTTTTGTTGCCCGGGGAGAAACCTATAAAAAAGTAAAAGAAAACGGATTGATTCTGCTTTCTCCCGAACATTCCAATACCCAAACACATCCTAATACTGTTGAAGAGAACATCAGTGATATTCAAAATCCTAATCTGGTGCTGATTTGTGTAAAAGAATATGATCTTGAAAACGTGTGTAAACAGTTACTGCCGGTCATCAATGAAAATACAGTCTTACTTCCGATGATGAACGGTGCAGATATCTATGACAGAATTCGTAAAATAATCCCAGATCATACCATTCTTCCAACCTGTATTTATGTGGCTTCCCATATTAAGGAAAGAGGAACTGTAGAACATAAAGGGAAAGCCGGGAAAATGATTGTAGGAAGAGATCCTGAACATTTCTCTACCCCTGTAGAATGGATTACCAATCTTCTGAGTGAAAGTAAAATTGATTTTGATTTTAAAGACAATTCATTAACGGATATCTGGACAAAATTTATTTTCATTGCCAGTTTTGGGTTGGTGACAGCTAAATATAATTCATCCATTGGGACGGTATGTTCGGATGAACAGCAAAAGCATGAAGCGACTGAAATTATGAGAGAAATAAAGCGGATTGCCAATAAAAAAGAAATTTTCCTTCAGGAAGATATCATTGATAAAACCTTTGAAAAAGCATCCACATTTCCTTTTGAAACCCCAACTTCTTTACAGCTTGACATTCATTCCGGAAAGAAAGATAATGAACTGGAATTATTTGCAGGAGCCGTTTTGAAATATGGAGCAGAACTTGGTATAGAAACTCCTTTTACACAAAAAATCTATACTGAGATTCAGGCAAAATAAACTTGGGCTAAAGCTAAAGAGTAAAAATATAAAAGGCGGGTTTTAACCCGCCTATATTGAAATTAAATATAAAAGATAGAAGTTTTTAAGCATTATGCATGAATTTCTGCCGATCCAGTAATACTTCATCCGTTTCACGATGATCAGGGTCATCTATACAACAGTCTACCGGACATACTGCCTTACACTGGGGCTCTTCATGAAAACCTTTACATTCCGTACATTTTCCGGATACGATATAGTAAACCTCGTCTGAAACAGCTTCATTATAAATATCGGCATCAGCTTCTGTTCCGTCCGGAAATGTTATATGTCCTGAAAGTTTTGTTTTGTCTTTCCAGCGCCAGTCGATAGCTCCTTCGTAAATGGCTGAGTTGGGACATTCAGGTTCGCAGGCCCCACAATTGATACAGGCATCCGTTATTTTTATAGCCATATTATTGATGTTTAGAGGGTTTTAAAAAGGGATTTCCTCAACGTTGAACGGTTCAGAAATCCCTGCTAAACTTAATTACAGCAGTTCAACACTGTTCTTTGAAAATAAGCAGCATAAAGTGTGCTAATTTTTATTTTTAAATCATTAATCTGCAGCATTTTCTACACGTAATCTATGCACCTGCTTTGTAAAGGAGGTCTGTAAGGCTAATCTTTTGGTTGTATGAACGTTGAATGATTCAGGCTTTCTATTTTTTTCGTTGTTGCGATGCTGATAAGTTTATCAAACTTACCGGAATAGAGTTCCGAAATTTCAGTTGAGTGTTCAGTATCAAATAATGATGATCTCACAATAGGGACACTGAAGGGTAATGGCCATGCTCTTAATGATTTGGCAATAGAATCCATGGCATTGATTCCCTGCATCGCCTGCAGACCATCTGCCCAGCATACCAGACCGACAGTTTTATCGGTAAGATAAGGTTCGTATCTGTTGGCGGTTACTTCAAGCCAGTCCAGACAGTTTTTCATCACTCCCGGAATACTTCCGTGATAAAGCGGAGCCAGCCAAATGTGAAGATCAGCATCGGTGAACATCTGAGTCATACGTTCTACTGCCAAAGGAGTTCTTGTAAGAGTGACATCAAATAGCGGAATGCCGGAATCAGCAAGGGTAAAAATATCAGTCTGAATTCCCAGCATTTTCAGACGTTCTGAAAAATAATCGGAAATCAGTCTGGAAGTAGATTGTGTTCTTCTTTCCAGAGATCCGTTGAATATGATTGCTTTCATTTTTTATTGTTTAAAAATTACTTTTGGTAATCCTATTTCACCATACATCAGTGTTTTAACCAATGGTTTCAGAAGTCCTGCCGCTAATAAATAGAGCGCTGGATCATGATGGGTACTCGCCCGGACGACCACTTTCTGATTTCTGTAATGTTTCAGGTCAGCATAGATGAGACGACGTTTCCATAGGTCGAGCAAAACCGTTTCTGCATTGTTTAAATCAACATAAGAAGCATAAGGAGATAGCTTTTCCATGATCAGCATATAGGCCCATGGCGGGATTATGGCATCTGTAGAACAAATAATTCCTACTGCTTTTTCATTATAGACAGAAAAATCCACCGCAGCAATTGATTCTTTAAACTCTTTCTCCTTGACAATCATTCCCATGAAGAGATGATCTTTGATATCCAGTTCTACAATTTCCGTTGTCGGTTTGTAATCTGAAAGATCAAGGGCAATAATGCCTGAAGCTTTTGCTTTATTGATAAATGTTTCCTCAGTCATAGTTTGTTGGTAATAAGTGTTAATTATCTTACTTTTGACAAAGCTTCTTCATATTTTTTCTCCACAGCAGACCAATCCAGAACAGACCAGAAAGAATCCAGATAATCTGCTCTTTTATTCTGATAGTTCAGATAATAAGCATGTTCCCATACATCTATCCCAAGAATAGGGAAACCTCTGTTCATCGAAAGAACATCCATCATCGGATTATCCTGATTAGGCGTGGAACTAATCGCCAGAGATCCATTGAATTTTACAAAAAGCCACACCCATCCGGACCCGAATTGTGCCAACCCTGTTTTTTTCATTTCTGCTTTAAGGTTCTCAAGACTTCCAAAAGTGGCAATGACAGCATCATGAAGTGTCCCTTCAGGATTAAGTTTGGGTTGAGGAGAAAGAATTTCCCAAAACAAAGAGTGATTGTAGTGTCCGCCACCCTTATTTCTTACAGCAGGGCTGTATTCACTTATCCTTTGTAGCAAAGAATCAAGATCTGGATTGGTTTCATTGGTTTGTACCAGGGCTGCATTCAGATTATCAACATAGGCCTGGTGATGGCGCTGGTGGTGAATGGTCATGGTTTCTTTATCTATAAAAGGTTCCAAAGCATCATAAGCATAAGGCAGCTGTGGTAATGTAAATGGGCTCATCGTATTTATTTTTTTGATTATTGTCTGACAAAGGTAAAAATATATTTGAATAAAACAACTTTTTTGTTGTTTTATTGTTTTTATGCTTTGGAAAGGTAATTACTTGTAAATGTTTTGGTTATATGTTGTTTTTGGAGGTTATAGAAAATGACTATATTTGTTGTTGAAAAATAAAACAACCTAAATATTGTCAAATGAAGAAACCGGCAGCGGATCGCATTCTGATGTTTTTAAAGATGAGAGGTGAGGTGACATCCCTTCTGATTGCTGAAGAATTGTCGATTACCAAAGAAGGCGCAAGAAAACATTTACTGAATCTTGCTCAGGAAGGATTGATCCGGTCTTCAGTGAAGAGTGAAGGAGTAGGCCGTCCATCTACTTATTATACGCTTACAGAGAAGGGATTGGCTCAGTTTCCTGATACTCATGCAGATGTAACCGTTCAGATTCTGAAATCAGTGAAAAATCTTTTAGGTGAAAATGCATTGGATTTATTAATCAGTGATCGTGAGAAAAATACTCATGAACGATATGAAAAAGTACTTTCTAAGGCAAAATCTCTGGAACAACGCCTTGAATCCCTGGCAAAAGTCCGCAGTGAAGAAGGATATATGGCAGAATGGAAAAAAGAAGGAAAAGATTATTTTCTGATTGAAAACCATTGCCCGATATGTGCTGCCGCAACAGAATGTCAAGGGTTCTGCCGTGCTGAATTATCCAATTTTCAGTCGTTGGTCGGGAAAGAATATACGGTTGAAAGAGTAGATCATATTGTTTCCGGCGGACAACGATGCGTATACAAAATCAGCCAATAATTTATAATTCATAACTTATAATTTATCATTCAAAAGATGGCTTTAAAAGCAGTAATATTTGATATGGACGGAGTTCTGATAGATTCAGAAAAATTCTGGACTCAGGCTGAGCTTGATGTATTTTCATCGTATGGAGTACAGGTCACGGAAGATCTTGCGGCACAAACCAAATATATGACCACTCAGGAAGTGACAGAATTCTGGTATGAAAGATTTCCGTGGGAAAATTTTGATTCATCTGATCTGGAAAATAAAGTAGTTACTAGAGTAATCGAAATGATACAAACCAAAGACTGTACAATGTCCGGTGTACAGGAGTTTATCAGACATCTTAAAAATAAAGACTACAAAATAGGATTGGCAACCAATGCTCCTTTGCGTGTAGCTCATGTTGTTCTTGAAAAACTTCAGGTTCGTGATCTGTTTGATACCGTTCATTCATCCGAATTTGAAACCCATGGAAAACCTCATCCTGCGGTGTATCTTACCTCTGCAGAAAACCTGGGTATTTCTCCTGAATACTGTATTGCGATTGAAGACAGCCATTCAGGATTAAAAGCTGCAAAAGCGGCAGGAATGCAGACCGTAGTTTTTACCAATGATGATGAAAGCATTGATTCTGATCTTGCCGACTTTAAAATATTGAACTTTAGCAATGCTTTGCTGCCGGTGTTTAATGAATAGTTAAATAGTGAATGGTGAATAGTGAATCCGCTTCGCTGTGAATTTTAAAACGTACTGTAAAAATTGACGATTGACTGCGAAGCAACTTGACGATTGATCTTTAAAACATGAATGGTGAATAGTGAATCCGCTTCGCTGTGAATTTTAAAACATGCTGTAAAAATTGACGATTGACTGCGAAGCAACTTGACGATTGATCTTTAAAACATGAATGGTGAATAGTGAATCCGCTTCGCTGTGAATTTTAAAACATGCTGTAAAAATTGACGATTGACTGCGAAGCAACTTGACGATTGATCTTTAAAACATGAATGGTGAATAGTGAATCCGCTTCGCTGTGAATTTTAAAACATGCTGTAAAAATTGACGATTGACTGCGAAGCAACTTGACGATTGATCTTTAAAACATGAATGGTGAATAGTGAATCCGCTTCGCTGTGAATTTTATTAATTATTGTAAGAAATTGACGATTGACTGCGCAGCAAATTGACGATTGAAATAATCCCGAACCCCGAACCCCGCATCTCAATACCTCGTCAAAACCTCCATCAGCAACAGAATAGAAACCAGTTTTTTAGACGATTGATATTCAGGATTCAATTGTTCACGGATTTCACCCAAAGCTTTGCTTAATTTGTTACTTACCGTTTTATTGCTTATTCCCAATGCTTCTGCGGTTTCATTAACAGACATATTTTTCCTTATCCTCATATCATATACCTGCTGTTCCGTTGAAGGAAGCCGGGCAACCACTTCATCAATCATTGATAATAAAACACTGATCTCATTTTCCTCAAGAATCTCAAAATAGTCTGTATCTGATATCTCAAATTCATTGGGGATGTCAAACTCATCAATACTCAGTGTGGGAGGGGCTTTTTTATAACTGTTATAAAAATCAAGAATACGGTAATGAAGATGGCGGAGAAGGTAGCCTTTTGCACTTTCGGAATCGTCAGTCTGTATTGTATCTGTATTCTCAAGAATCTTTATCCATAGGTTCTGAAGGATTTCCTCAGCAACTTCTTTATCCCGGGTCCGTACAAAAACAAAGTTATATAGACTATCCCAGTATCGGTCATACAGCAGCATAAATGCAGGACGGTCGCCTGATTTTATTTTCTTTAATAATGTATAGTCTGTTGGGCTCATATTGTTGATGCAAAATTACCTAAAGGAAAATTAACTTTTTGTGAACTTTGGGTATGGTAAGATTAAATATTTCTGAAAAACGGGGTCAAAATAAGAATGTAATGTTGAGTAAATGTGAAAAATGATGAAAATTATTAACAATTTGCTCGTAATGTGAATATAACGTTAAGGATGCCCTGGGGAAGTTTTTTATTTTCACTGTCTTATAGATAGAAGTATCTGTGAATACCATGAAAGACTTTATGAAAAATCGTTTAACATATAAAAATATTGAAGCATTTGTTTTCAGACTTTGGGAACGGGAAGTTTCTGAAGACCCAATTTCTGAAAAGGAAAAAGAACTTTTAACAAAATGGAGAATCCGGACTGAAAAAGATCTGGATGCTGTTCATAAAAAAGAATCCAGAGAAAGGATATTATCCGGACTGGAACATTATTTTCCTCAAACAGATATTTCTAGGCATTCTGTAAAAAGGTTTAGAACTAACCTGTATAAAATTGCAGCGGTTATTATTCTGCTTTTGTCGTTGGGAAGGATTTTCACTTATACAATGTTCATTAAGCCCGATGTTTATCTTGCCAAATCAGAAAATCGTATTGTTCATCTTGAAGACGGATCTGTGGTTACCCTTTTACCAGGTGCTGAACTTACCGTTGAAAAATCATTTCCAGCCTCTACCAGAGTGGTGGATTTAAAAGGGGATGCCATCTTCTCCGTAGCCAAGTCAAAAGTACATCCTTTTGTAGTACGTGCTGATGGTTTCAGTACTAAAGTATTGGGAACTGTATTTAAAATCTCACAGTCTGGAAAGAAGAAAGCAGTTGATCTTTATGAAGGGAAGGTGGCTGTATCTTCTCCGGGAGTTCCGGTTTCTTTCCTAAAGCCGAACCAGAAATGGACAAATTTCGGGATTGCACATACTACAGCGGTCATTTCAATAAGTCCGGTGAAAAACTCAGCAAAGAAAGTTTCAGCAATACTGTCTTTAAGCTTTAACGATGTCCCTTTAAAAGAGGTAGTAACTGTTCTTGAGAGCAGCTATAGTACAAATATTTCGTATCCTAAAGATGCTGAAGATAAGAAGATCACGGCAGACTTTACCGGCGGAACGGTAGGAGAAAATATTGAATCACTGGCTTTCATTCTGGGATTGGAAGTACAGAAAAAAGAAAACACCTATATCCTGAAAAAATAAAATACTACTCAAAAAAAAATAAATAATCATAATCAAGAGAACACTTTAAGTATGAAAAGTTTGAAATGTGGGATTACCATAGCAGCCTTATTTTTTACTGTAGCCGCAGAAGCACAGGAGCTGGTTCAGAAAGTAACATTTTCTGTACCTGCCAACAGACCGTTGATTGAAGTTTTGGAAGAATTTGCCGGAAAAACGGGAATGAGACTGGCTTATTCCAAAGTAGATATTAAAGAACTGAAGGTAAAAGGAGTGAAATGCGAAAATACTTCCGTCAACAACTGCCTGAAGGATATTACCAATGGTCTTCCTGTAGTATTCCGTCTGCATGGTGATCTTATTTCGATAAAATATGAAAATTCTAACATTTCTGTACTGGGAAACGGACGTATTTCCGGTAAAATAGTGGATGAGGTAGGAAATCCCATTACCGGAGCAGAAATTACTATAGCCCAGAAAACCGTAGTAACAGATAATAACGGAGATTTTACAGTAGATCTTCCCGCAGGAATCTATAACCTTACCATAAAAGCTTCAAAATATAATACGCTGAAGGTTCAAAAACTATCCGTCATCAATAAAGAAACAAGCTCCGTATCATTTGCTCTGAACAAAGCTTCCGATAAAATTACAGACATTAAAGAAGTTGTGATTACAGCAGCCCGCAAAGCAGATACACAGGCAGGGCTTCTTGCCCAGCAAAAAAAAGCGGCACAGATGAGTGATGGTATTTCAGCAGAACAGATCTCGAAAACACCCGATAGCGATGTAGGAGGAACTCTGAAAAGAGTAACAGGAATTACAACTATTGATAATAAATATGTAGTCGTAAGATCTATGGGTGAGCGATGGAATACGGCAGCAATGGACGGAATTAATCTCCCAAGTACGGAAGCTTATAATCAGAATTTCTCATTTGATATCATTCCCACAGCTATGGTGGAAAGTGTAGTGGTGAGTAAATCTGCAACACCCGATATGAATGCCAGCTTTGCCGGAGGTTATGTAGAAGTAAGAACCAAAGACATTCCCAACGAAAATTTTACGACGGTAACCATGGGAACTTCTTATAACGACCAGTCGGCATTCAAAGAATTCCTGACTCGCAAGCGGGGAAAGTATGATTATTTCGGATATGACGACGGAACCAGGGATTTCCCCAAAGGACTCGAGGCCGTGAACTGGACGGATCCGAAATTTTTTGAACAGTCCAGACAATTTACCAATGACAATTTCAGCACCTATAAAACCAGAGGTGATATGGGATCTAATATACAGCTGGCCCTGGGAAGAACTTATGCTCTGAAAAACAATAATAAATGGGGATTTGCTGGAGCATTTGTCATCAGAAACGAACAAAATAAATTGGATATCGACCATACGGGAAGAGGAAACTGGCTGGATACCACAGGAATGCCGGATGCCAATGGACAGATTCCGTTTTACAACTTCAAAAACAGCGGAGCTTCTTACAATTATAATTCTACGCTGGCAGGGATGTTGAATTTCGGATTGCAGTTGGGAAAAAACAGAATTTCATTCCGTAATTCATATACCCATATTTTTGATAATACATTGACAAGAGTTACAGGATGGAATGAATACTCAACCGGAAGCGGAATGGCTGCCAATGCTGAATTAGCCTATAATTATTTTTATAACGGAGTGATTCCCAATAATGATCCGGCTCAGATCAAAACATTAGACAGACCTTATACCGATAACACAAACTATCCGATTTTCCAGACCCTTTTGCAAAATAAACTGGAAGGAAGCCATAAAATAGGAAATACAGAGATCAGTTGGTTTGGGGCCCGTACAGGAGTTGCTTCCGATACCAAAGATTACACACAGTATATTACCCGATATGATTTTATCGGAAATGAAATTTTAGCCTTTCATAAGATCTACAATTCCGGTGCAGATTTCTACAGAGGATATATTGAAAACAGAGAAACAGACTACAACTATGGAGCTTCCGTGAAATGGGATATGGATGCAGGAAGTTTTAAAAATACTGTTAAAACGGGATATGCAGGGGCTATAAAAAACAATACCAACCAACAGCAGAAGTTTTTTCTTCGTGTTGATGAAAACCGGGACGTTCCGAATAGCGAGAAGAACTATTTGACGATGTATGGTTCGCTTGCTGACTGGTTTAATGGATCTCATTATGTTCCGGGTGGTATTGGTTGGGAAACCAGAGGACTCTATAAAAATGACAAATATGAAGGAGAAGTTAATCAGCATGCTGTATATGTTATGTTTGATAACCGTTGGAAGAAGTTAAGGTTGGTATGGGGACTTCGTGCAGAATATTTTAAATACAACATGATTTCTCAACAGCTGGATCCTTCAGATTCCAAGTATATCATGAGAACGGCTATTGAAGATAAACCATGGCAATGGATGCCTTCAGTGAATTTTACATACAGTCCTACCAATAAAATTAATTTGAGACTTGCTTATAATAAATCAGTAATTCGTCCTCAGTTTAATGAAAGAACAGGGCTTCCCTATTTTGATCCAATTGCTAATGGTTTGATTTACAATACGGAAATGAGTTCTTCAGTCATTAATAATTATGATTTCAAATTTGAATGGTTTCCGGGGCTGGGCGAGATATTTTCCGCAGGACTGTATTACAAAAATATAGACAGACCTATTGAACGTGAAGGGCATATTTCCAGTGAAGGGAATCTCTTCTTATACAACGGAAATTCAAAAAATGCAAAGCTTATAGGAGTGGAAGCCGAAGTGAGAAAAAGTTTAGGCTTTATTGCGGACGGAACTTTTTTGGAAAAACTTTTCATAAGTGGAAACTTTACCTATAACCATACGAAAGTAGTTGCCTTTAAAGACCTGTATAAAACGGGTGATAATGATGAAACCTACGAAGTGAAGCGCCCGCTTTACGGACAGACTCCCTACGCCTACAACCTTGGATTGATCTATGATGGAAGTCGTCTGGGAATGAGTTTTTTGTATAACGCAAAAGGAGATCAGTACATCACGGTAGGATATGCTTACAAAGGAGAGGAAATCCAGCGCCCTTATGCAGTGGCCGATGCTCAGATCTCTTATAAATTCCTTCGTAACAGAAATTTTGAAGTGAAATTTAATGTAAGAAACCTCTTCAACAGAGTGAAGGAGTATTATAACAATTTTAATTCTTATCTGGCTGCAAAAGATGGAGGAGGAAGTAATGTAGGTACAGAAAGAGAAGGCTGGGGGCTTCTTCCCGGAGCAACAGACAAGTATGATAAAAATATTGATAAGATTATGTTTCGGGCGTACAGCGGAAGAATGTTCAGCTTAAGTGTGAATTATACTTTTTAAAAAGAAGACACCAAATGTAAATATAAAAAGAGCTCAGATAGCATCGTACAGGTTTCGGTAACCTGATCAAAAACTGGAAGAATACTGATGAAGCGCACAGCAGTACCGGTTCAGAAAAAACCGAGCGTTAATGGCTTTTCCCAGGTATTAACGGTTTCAATGGGAACTTCCCCAATGCAGCTCCTCCTGCAGTGACGGATGAATTCTAAAAACCAAATCGAAGGAATAGAGAGGCAGATATTCCTGAATATTAAAAAACTGATCTGGTATAAAATAACACGACCGGATTTATTAAAAATTATAACAATGAAAAGACTAACTCTAATTGCAGTGGCAGCATTATCTCTTACAGCTTGTCAAAACGATCAACTGGCGGATTCATCATCTCCATTCGAAATGAAATCTACTTCTGCTGAGTACCTTACAGCTTCGGCTCTTCCGGTAACCAGCGTAAGTGGTGCTATTACTACAAATACTACATGGAGCGGTGTAGTTGAATTAGATGGAGTTGTAACCGTAAAAGATGGAGCTACACTTACAATCCAGCCGGGTACATTCATTAAAGCTAAACCAAACACAAGCAATACAGCTACAGGAGTTTTGGTAATTGCTAAAACAGGAAAAATTAACGCAGCAGGTACTGAAGCACAGCCAATCATCTTCACAAGCTACAAATTGTTAGACGGAAACGAAGATACAACTGCTGCTCCTGGTGATTTCGGAGGTGTTATCATATTAGGAGATGCTCCTACCAACACTCCTTTCACAAAAACAATTGAAGGATTATCTGGTCCTGATTTCTATTACGGAGGTACTAATGCGTCTCACAACGGTGGAACATTAAAGTATGTACGTATTGAGTTTGCAGGATTCGATCTTTTAGCTCCAAACTCAGGAAACGAAATCAACGGTCTTACGTTAGGAGGAGTTGGAAACGGAACTACTTTGGATCATATTCAGGTATCTTTCGGGAAAGATGACTCTTTTGAATTCTTCGGTGGTACTGTAAACGCTTCAAACCTTGTTTCTTTCGCTGCAGATGATGATAACTTCGATTTCGATAACGGATATACAGGAACTATCACTTGTGCGCTTGCTTTGGCAGATTACAACTCTACACACAGTCTTAGCGGATCAAGCCCGGATTCTAACGGTATCGAGCTTGATAACAACGCAGACGGTTCTTCTACATCATTGTTGACTCACCCGGTTATCAACAACCTTACGATCATTGGTTCTAAGAACTCTACTAAAGGTGCTTTGTATGAAAATGGGATCCACATCAGAAGACACGGAAGATTAACATTAAATAACGCTGTGGTTACAGGTTACCCTGTGGGAATCAAAGTAGAAGGTACAGGTTCTGAACTTTCTTCAGCTTCAGCATACAACACAATCCAGATCCACGGATTTACTACTTCAGTTACAGGTACAGGAACAGCAGGAATCCCTGCAGCTAACCTGGCGACTGGAACTCCTGCATCTCTATGGGGTATGAGCCAGCCTTTCTTCAACGAAGGTGGTTGGAATGTATCTCCAAGAAACTGTGGAAACTTCCAGGGACTTTGGACAAAATACAATTTCTCCATTGTAGAATAATAAAAACTTTAAAAAGCAGGGAACAGCACATGCTGATTCCTTGCTTTTACTTCAAAAATTTAATAATCAGCATTATGAAAAAAATAATTTTATCATCTGTTCTGTTTTTATCTCACCTGGCTGCAGCACAGTCTCTGGTTTGGGGAAGTTCTTTTGATACTCCTGCTGACCTTCAGGGATGGACTTTCCATGATTTGAACAGCAATGGCAACGGATGGGTACAGGGGCAGAATATCTACCACAACGGAACATCTTTAGTCTATGGAACTACCGGCGTTCTTCGTCACTCCATCAGTTTGGTTCCAACTGGAAGTGCTACAGGATTTGCAACAGAAAATGACTGGATTATTTCTCCTCAGATTGATCTTACAAATACTGCAGGAACCGTTACTCTTGCTGCCTATATCGGGAGACAGAGATCTACTCATACTATTGTTGCCAGAGAGCTTTTTATCTATGTAAGCACACCACAGAAAGAAGTTCCTACACTATCGGACTTCCAGGCAATGACAGTGGATGCAAGTGGAAATGATGTTCAGAGTATTTATAAAATACAGGTAGGTGATTCAGCTAATCCCTTTCCGGCTGATCTTACCCAGTTTGTAGAATCCCTTGTGGATCTTTCTGCTTTTGCAGGAAAGAAAATCTATATAGGAATGTGGTCAAACAGAAAAACAAGCGGAAATAATGTCCAGAATATCAATATTGATGAAATGGGAATCTACGCTACTTCATTTTTGGGAACTAAGGATGTAAAAAGAAACAAAATTGCAACACAAATAGCACAAAATCCGGTAAAAGAAACGCTGCAGCTGCAACTTAATCCGGCATTGAAAGAAAATATGACGGTGGTAACCATTTACAACGCAGCAGGACAAAAAGTACTTACCGCTCAGTATTCTAAAGAGATTAATGCAACAGGTCTTACACCTGGAGCTTATATAGCAGAAATTACAGACGGAAACACTACAGAAAGGTTGAAGTTTATTAAAAAGTAACTCTTCATCCTCTGGAAACTGATTCTGGAAATACCATGAATTTTAATATAAGATAATGGATAGTATTTGATAAAGGCTATCCAGAACATATCCAACTAGTTTTTTTATAATTATATATTGCCCTGCATTTGGGTAGGGCAATATTTTTTAAGTTTTACAATGAAATAATTGAAGAAAGATGAATAGAATCTTTGCATTACTACTATTATTTACTGCATTGTTATCATGCACAGACAGCAACACAATGGAGTTGTATGATAAAGTACAGAAACCCGGAGAGGTTAATATCAAAGGATTTTCCAAGCCCGATGTCCTTCAGTTGAGGTTCAATGGGCAGCCCGTATCTATTGATGGAAAAACCACTTATACCAATAAAATAGAAACCCAGCTTCAGTTTGTTCTTGATCAGGAAGAAACCAATAAACTGTCAGTATATAATAATGAAACGGGAACCGAAATTGCAAAATACAATATTACGTATGACAATATAAATGATTACAAAAACTTATACTTTTTCAATCTTCCTGGGATTTATCTGCAGACTTATGCTGTAAAACCCCAGGTAAATCTTGGAAAAGTAGGGTTTGAATTTATTTTCCCCAATCTGGGCGAACTTTCAGGAACCACACTGAAAGACGTGAAAGGCATTCTGAAAAGAGAAAATGGAGTGGTACTGGCAGAATTTGACAACATTGGAAAAGACAATTTTACCGCAGTAAAAATCTACAGTTTTTTCAGTTCTACAGCTCCTGTTTATTTGGAATTGTATAAACCGGGAACCACAGAACCTTATTCCGGGTCTAAAATGATTCAGGTGAAATTGAAACAGCACACAGGGGCAAATATGATTGTTCTTCAGGAAAAAATGGAAAATGGAGAATGGGTGGTAAAAGGAGATATTGATGTCGCAGAATATCTGTAATTGTGTATGAGAAACTTTTTAAAACTTCAATGCATTGCGATCGCAGTCTTTCTCATTTCGTGTACGAATAATAATGACGAAAGCGCACCTGTTTTTCCGGAAGGAAGTACAGAATCTGTGAATCTATGGGTTCAGGACAGTATGAAACGGTATTATTATTGGGCAGATCAGATGCCTGCAAAACCAGATTATCGTCTTCCTGTAAAGGATTTTTTTAAAAGTCTCCTGTCTTCCCAGGACCGGTTTTCTTTTATGGTCAATACAGAAGATTCTTCTACTTATCCACGTTCCATAAGGAATATGTACGGGTTCGACTATACCGTTGCCAAGCTTGCCAATAACCAGGTCGTTACAATCATTAAGCTTGTTCTTCAAAACTCTCCTGCCTTCAATGCAGGGCTGGAACGGGGAATGATTATTACCAAAATCAATGGGAAAGTTATTACAGCAGCGAACGCAGAATCAATGGCTTCATCCATTAAAGATCAAACCGTTGTAGATCTTACGGTAGGAAAATGGCAAAATGGAGCAATTACGGATGAAAAAAATATTACCGTTTACTATGGCTTCTCTTTTGAACAGCCCATTCTATCTAAAATTTTTGATAAAAATGGTAAAAAAGCAGGATACCTGTACATCTATGATTTTCCAGACGGAATGACTCAGGCTTTGAATCAAAAATTTGCAGAATTTAAGGCTGCCGGAGTACAGGAACTGATTCTTGATCTTCGCTATAACTATGGAGGTTCGGTATCGTCTGCCGCAGCGCTTTGCTCATTGATTCCTTCAGGGCTGTCATCTGGTTCGCCATTCATTATTTTTAAAGGAAATAAAAACGGAGGAGAAGTAAAAAGAACATTTGCCCAACAGATCGCTTATGATCCTAAAGCTCTTGATTTTAATGCTCTGCGTGCCAATGCATTGGGATTGCAGAAAGTATTTATTCTCACATCCAACAGTACAGCATCTGCAGCAGAAATTGTCATCAACAATCTGAAGCCGTATATGCAGGTTATTCAGATCGGAGATACTACTTTAGGTAAAGATATGGCAGGATTTGTAGTGGAAGACAAGCGGAAACCAAGAAAAATCTCCTGGCAGATTCATCCGGTAATTTATAAAGTGTTTAATGCCAGCGGAGCCGGAGAATATAGTAATGGAATTACTCCACAGATCATTGTCAACGAATATGCAGGACTGCCGCTATTACCTTTGGGGGATGCTAATGAAACCCTTATTTCTTCCGCACTTAACGGAGGTTATTTCAAATCTGCAGGTCAGGAAAAGAATGGAAACGTTACAATTCTATATCAGAGTGACGTGCCTCCGGTTATGATGGAAAAATAGAATTTGAAAAGTGTTTTAATAATAAAAGTAAAAAATAATATATCGAATAGTAAAAGTAAAAAATCAAATCTCTTTATTCTTTTACCTATTCAGAAACTCAATAAAATCACAAAATCATGCAGGGAATAGAACCGAAACTTCACATGAACCTGACCAGCCGTATTGAATATTACCGTCTGTTAATAGAAGCTGCAGAAGATCCTGAAAGCCAGCCTTCGGAGGTGGCGACACAAATTTCAGAACTGGGTCATCTGTATGAAGAATATCTGCTTAATAAAAAGAATCTGGAGAACAGCATCAAAAACTATCGGCAGTATCATAATGATTTACGGAAAAACCTTACCGTAAGACTTCGGGAGCTTAGAAGAAAGGCAAGACAGAAATAATGCCTGAAAATTCCTTTATCACTTGATTTTACTATGAAATTCATACCTTTATGACATCAAGTTGAAGGATGACAGGTTTATGAATTTTAATCACACAGAACTTTTCGGTTATTTGCATCTTTTCTGGCAGTTTTCCTGGCCAGAATGGATAGTGTTCAGCCTTATCATTAACTGCTTTCTGTATCTGTTTTCTATAGGTTTATATGTTTTTATTGAAAAAACCTGCCGTAAGAGCCTGCTGCAGGAAAGAAATCATCCTGTCACAAGATCCGACTTCTATCTCAGTCTCTTTACTATAATCTGCAACAGCTTTGTCATGCTGCTGGGAGCTGTCTTATGGAAAAACGGATGGATTGTGCTGGGAGAAACTCAATCGGTAGTTAGGATGACAGCAGAAGTTGTGGCCTTGCTTCTTTTGATGGATCTTCTGATGTATTTCTTTCATTATGGAGCCCATCTGCCTTTTGTTTATAAAATTCTGCATAGAAAACACCATGAGCATGTAAGTACCAATTTTCTGAGCCTTTTTGTTCTTCATCCTCTTGAAACCATAGGATTCGGATTGATGATGCTCGCTTTGCTTATTGGGTATGATTTCTCTGTAGTTTCCATTTCAATTTACCTTCTGCTCAACCTTATCTGGGGAACCATTGGACATCTGAACAGAGAGTTTTTTCCGGCCTCTTTTGATCGTTTTTTTGTGGGAACAACCAGATTTCACAACCAGCACCATTTGGATGAGAGTAAAAATTTCGGATTTTATACTTCTATTTGGGATAGGGTGTTTGGGACGTATAAGTAGGAGGGAAGAGGGAGGCAGGAAGATGGAAGTTGTTACTGCGATGTAACAATGTAATTATTCCCAAACGCAAAGTTTAAAGATAAATGATTTGCTTCATTAGTTGATTGAAAATCAACTCTTTCTTAGTTCTCTTAAAATATTATCCAATTTAAAATAACCTTTGCGTTGAAGTATTCTAAATCCTAAGTTATTAAGAACAATGAAGAGTATTAAGCTGAAGTCAACTCATGAGATTGCTTCACCTGTGGTTCACAATGACAATGCAGTTCAACTTAATACTCTTAAAACCTTATTAGCCTTAATGGTTTAAAGGTTAATTTTTATTTAGTAGATTTCACGGCAGATTTGATAGCTTTCTCAACCATTCTCCAGTCATAAAAGTGAAATACTCTGCCATTGCTCATCGCAACGAAAACTCCTTTAGGAAATTTAGGACCTAAATTAACATTTGTTACTTCAGAACCATCACTTTCCAGCGTAGAAACAGGAATTTCAGCAATTCTTCCTTTGGACTGATCTTCTCTTAAGTAAACGTTGAAGGTGTCATTCTGCTGATTTGAAACCAGAATATATCCCTTTCCTTTAGAAGTAGAATAGATTGAAATTCCTTCCACATCAGATTTAAAATCTCCTTTCCCAAAGACAGATAATTCGTCATTTCCTTTGGCCGGATCTGCATAATATTTGTGAACGCCAAACTGCTCATCAGAATAATAGATATAACCCATTTCATCATCTACAGCAATGCTTTCAATCTCCTTCAGGCCACTATATTTTCCAAATTTACGAACAACTTCTCCTGTAATGACACCATCTTTTTCAATCAGTTTATACTGCCAAAGGTAGCCGTCAGCCGGACCTGATTTTCTTCCCACAATGACAAAAATTTCTTCTGTCTGCGGATTTTTATACATTGAAATTCCCATCGGACCACGTTCAGATTCTCCGTCAAATACAGAGATTTCTCCAATTTCTTTCAGTTCAGGGAGCGTATATAATTTTACTTTGTTGGTTTCTCTTTCCGTTACGGCAGCGATGTCCGTTTTTTTACCATTGAGCATAAAACCATATTCCAGATCAACATTATTGGGACGTTTCAATCCCAAAACCTTATTGATGATTTTTCCGTTAAGGTCAAAGGCGTACAATCCGCCATCCGTGTCTTTATCGGTTCCAATGATGATACTTTTTGAGGCATCTTGTGGATTGATCCATATAGTGGGATCATCCGTATCATGAACCACAGTTTCCGTGATAACAGTTGGTTTTAATTTTTCTGCTAAATCTTTCTGCCCTGTACAGTTCATCACAAAAGGAAGAACTGAAAGAGCCAATATATAATGTATGTTTTTCATGTGTATTTAAAAATCAAATTTCACCCCCATTGTAAACCTAGGTCTGTAATATTCAGCCTGAGCGGTTCTGCTTTGGATTCCCTGATAGTACCTTAACGGCTGATTCGTCAGATTATTGGCTTCTGCAAAAACTCTTAGCTGGCTTGTAATCTTGTAGGAAGCATTGGCATCAAGAAAAAACTGTTTGTCATAATAACGGTCGTCAAAGGCTTTTCCTCCCAGTTCATCAATATAATGAGAGGCGTAGTTCATGGAAACTCTGGCTGAAAAACGTTTGTTTTCCCACGAAAGAGATCCGTTGAACATATGAGGAGCTGCTCCCGGAAACCCTACATCTGTTCTTTCAATGCCTTCTTCATTGGTGATTCCTTTTGCTTTGGATTTGGTATAAGTATAGTTTACATAAACTCCAAGACCTTTCCAGAAAGCTCCGGGGATGAAGTCAAGCTGTCTTTGTAAAGCCACTTCAAAACCATAAATATCTACATTATCACCATTACGCTGCTGGGTAAACTTCCAGTTGCTTTCCCCTGCAGGAATAGGGTTAGATTGCCCGGCAAAATCATTTGCGAAATCATTTGCCGTATAATTTCTTTGGGAATAGGTGTAAATAAAGTTATTCAGGTTTTTATAAAAAATACCTCCTGAAAGAATTCCTACAGACTTAAAGTACTTTTCTGCCATAAAATCAAAATTATACGCATAGGTTGCTTTTAAGTTTGGATTTCCTGCGGTCACAATTTCATCCTCTGAAATAACATTTAAGTAAGGAACCAATGAGTAATAATTCGGGCGTGCAAGAGCTGTGGTAAAGGCTGCACGAAGCACAAGATCCTGTATCGGAACATATTTAAAGGAAATATTCGGAAGAATATTCGTATAGGTATTGGTATTATTGATTTGCCCTGCCAGATCCTTTTCGTTCATTACATAATTTCCGGTATAATCAATGCTGGTCGTTTCAACACGCGCTCCAACAATCATGGATAATTGATCATTGAAATCCTGATCCCAGCGGATATAACCTGCATAGATCTGCTCCTTTGCATTGTAGTTGCTTGAAAGATATTTCTCAGGCTTTAATTTACCATTAAACAAAGTAGGATTGAATAAATCCAGTCCTCCCAGATACGCTGGATCAACGAATGCTCCCGGAACATAATTTCCCGGCTGGAAGTTCTGGCCGTCAAGATATATTGTCGGCACAGACAAAAGACTTCCCATAGTGCTGACAGGAGTAAAAGCATAGAAATCATTTTCTCTTTCTTTTTTCTTCAGACGCATACGGAAACCGGTCCTAAGACGTCCTTTCTGGCCATCAATTACAGAAAATGGAAAACGGACATTCACTTTTGCTCCCAGTTCCTTTTCCTGTGTAAAATTATTCGCATCCGAAAGGTCACTCAATTTATAACTTCCTAAATTATCTGCAGCAAGAAGATTGAACATCGGTTTTTCAGGATTACTAAGGTCAGGAGAGAAATTCATTTTGCTGTTTTCAAACTCAATATAACGCTGATGAGGCTTATCTTCACTAGCAATGGCGTAGTTTACTGACCAGTCGAGATCTACCTTGGAACCTAATAAATGTTCTCCTCTTAATGCATAGTTCTGAACCTTTTGTTTTTCAAGGCGGGTATTGTCATTATCTGCATCACCACCTTTATTTTGTCTTGTGATACTTCCTTTCCAGTCTGTAATTTCGGTTTCATCAGCGTTATAAACAGGTTTTATTTTATACCCTAATGCCAGCCTGGTTTCCTTGTCATTTCTGAAATTATACATTGCAGAAGCGTAGATCTTGTTTTTGGAATTGAATTCATAATCCATATTAAGATCAAAACTATGTCTGATACGGTGTTCATTATAATAACGTACACCCATTTTGCTTACATAAACAGTCTGTGCAAGATCATTCGCCTGGCTCCATACCGGTTCTATATTATCCGATCCAAAATTGTTGTTGTTATAGGAAAAACTGAATACAGCACCCAATTTTTTGTCTAAAAACCGGTTTCCATAGACAAATCCTGCGGTATAATTTCCTTTTTCACGGATCGGGTTGTATCCTCCGGCAACGGTTGCAGAAATCCTTTGTCCGTTCGGGGAAGCTCTGGTAATAAGGTTTACAGAACCTCCGATGGCATCAGCGTCCATATCAGGGGTTAGAGTTTTATTAACCTCAATCGTGGAGATCATGTCAGAAGGAATCAGATCCATCTGTACATTACGGTTATCTCCTTCAGCAGAAGGAATTCTGTCACCATTCAGGGTAACGGAGTTAAGATTGGGAGCAAGTCCTCTGATAATTAAATTTCTGGCTTCTCCCTGGTCATTCTGTATGGTAACTCCCGGAACACGTTTCAAAGCATCCCCGATATTGGCATCAGGAAAACGCCCGATCTGATCAGAAGAAATGACATTGGTAATATTGGCGTTGTTTTTTTGCTTGTTTAAAGCTCTTGCCTGATTTTTTAAAGTAGCTCCTGAGACTACAACTTCTGCAATAGAGGTTTCTTTTTTGTCGAAAATAATATTCTGGCGGGTATTTTTCTCAGATTCAACTGTCACGTTGTATTCATGAACACCATAACCAAGATAATCAATTTTCATGGTATAACTTCCCGGAGGAACATTCAGGAAAACAAAGTTTCCATGCTCATCTGAGGTTGTATAAATATTCCCCGGACTCAGAGAAATTTTGGCTCCCGGCAGGGCAATTTTCGAGTCGTCATTAATGTTTCCGGAAAGAGATCCGGTTTGTGCATAGAAAAAAATAGAGGCACAAAACAAAACAGATGTAAAAATTTTCTTCACTTTTCCTTTTTTAGATAAAAATCACAACAAAATTAAACGTCTGTTTGGGGAAAGTGTTGAAGAGAAAATTAAGTGTTTCTTAAGAATTGTTAATACAGAGTTTTGTAAAAGATAAAAGATAAAAGATAAAAGATAAAAGATAAAAGATAAAAGATAAAAGATGTTATTGCTAAAGTTCAGACGAAAAAGGTTTGATGATAAGATAAGTATGGATTCGTATGGGATGACAAACTGTATGGATACACGAATATAGTTGATGAAATAATTATTAATACACACGCATATTGTCATTCCGTAGGAATCCAAATAATGTATTTAAATTTTGAAAATATTAATCATTAAGTATTTCCTGCACAATCATTTTAGATTTCTCTATCAATTCATTGGATCTGTAAAGCTGGCTTGTGAGTATAGAGCTTTCAAAAAGAAGATAGATATGGGCTGATATAACATCATTTTGAAGGTCTTCAGTGAAGCATTCTCTCAGCTTATTTTTATGATATCGGATTACCTTGTGGATCTCTTCCTTATCAGCCGGAATTTCAGATAAAATATTCAGAAAGCTGCATCCTCTGAAGTCTTCTCTTTTATTCATATCAATCAGAAAATCAAAAGACTTCAGGATTTTTTCCTGTACTGTTTTTGCTTCTGATATAAATTCTTCAAGCTCAGACGCCCAGTAGTTATATCTTTTATTAAGAAATTCAATGCAAAGTTCATCTTTAGATCTGAAATGCTGATAAAAACTTGCTTTTGATACTTTTGCCTCTTCAATAACCTGATTGATCCCTGTATTGTTGTAGCCCTGTTGATGGAAGAGGATCATAGCGGTGCTTACTATTCTTTCACGAGGTTTGGGCATAGTTTAAAATTTACCACAAATGTAAATAAAATATGAACAGACTGGTACATTTTTAAATAAACCCTCTGGCATAATACAGTTGTATAACGAAAAATAACAGAGTAAAAAACCAGACAACATAGGGATGATAACTGAAATTATTCTTCAGAATATAATGCAAAGCTTTGAAAAGTTTGAAAATACCAATAAGACCAATGATAATAAAAACCAGAAAGACCAGAAAAAACAGATAATCTCTTGTTTCATAATTGGTTACTTTTCCGAGGTGATCCAGATAAGATTCCACATTAATGGTTTGTCCCAGAAACATAGCAGAACTGATTAATATAAAAAATGGAGTAGAAGTATACACGGTGGTATAAATGAAAGAAAACAACAAAGTCCGGAAAGTGGTTGTATTTATTTTTTCCTTTTTGTACCATAATAAAGCAACACTGAAAAGTACTGCGGTAATATTATTCATCAGAAATATAAACAGGGCTTTTTCTACCATGCTTAATCCCTTGATCTTTGAAATAATATCGTGTTCACCACCGTAGTCCATCAGAAGTACAGAAATAATGACAGAGGTATACACGGAAAGCTTAATGGGAGAAAGATAATCCTGAAAACGTTCGGTTTCTTCTTTTTCCATCTCATGTACAGAAAGATCATAGCAGCGGCGGGGATCCTGAAACAATTTGAAAACAGTTACCGGAACCAGTAATATTTCAATAATAATCTGCAGACACAGTTTCTCAAAACTATCGATTAATTTTTCAAACATATACACGGGGATTAGGGAACGTACTATGCAATTTAATTAAATTTTAAACGAGATCTTAAAAAATTAAAGTCTCTCAACAAAAAAAGAGGATGATTATAATAAATCATCCTCTTTTATCAGTATAAAATTCTTCCTGTTACTTAGGAAGTCCTCTTTTTAATGCATTATTAGCGATCTCTACCGCTTTTCTTTCTTTCCAGTCCATATACCTTTTTTTGTATCGGCCTTTCATGAAATTATCAAAATTACGCTGCACAGCAAGATTCCAAAGAGAATGTGCTTTTACAGCCCAGCTTTTGTCCCATGCACGCAGGGAAATAGAGAAAGATCCGTCCAGATATTTCATCCAGTGCCACCAGCCGGTAGGCATGAATAAAGTATCTCCGTGTTCCAGGAAACATTCAATTCCTTCAATACCATCCAATGCCGGGAATTTTTCAAAATCAGGATTGGCAATATCATAATCCTCCAGTGCATAGGTAGCATACGGAAGTTTATAAAGTCTGGATTTCCACTTGTATTCAAATAAAAGAACATGTTTTCTTCCATTGAAGTGGGTATGGAAAATATGAGGCATGTCTATATCATAATGAAGGAAAGTTACAGAACCTTTACCTCCGAAAAACATACTCGGATATTTATCTAAAAATCCACCCATCAGATTCTTTGGCGGAACATAGTCGTCCAAAAGTTTTGGCGCAAATTTTATAGGATCAAAGAAGAAAATTCTCAGATCAGTAGGTTCCCTTTGAATAAGGTCAACATAATCACGAAAAGGCATTTTCGTTGTCGGAGTATTGATAGGAGCGGCAGGATCTGCTTTGGAACTGTCGTAAAGGGGAACTTCAACGTCGCCAACCACTTCTTTCATATATTCCATTGTCCATTTTTGGTAGGCGGGCCATTTTCTTGCCATATTTCTGATTACCACTGGCTTACATGGCTTTAGATATTTTTCACGGAAATCTTCTTGTGAAATATCATCTACAATATCAATTGGTTTAAGGATTATTCCCATTTGTTCAAATTATTAAGCTAAAGTATTAAATATTTGCGACAATAAAACGGAAAGAAATAAAATTATTTGGAATTGATATAAATAAATGATAAAATACATATTTCTGTCTCTTTTTTTAGAGTTATTGCGATAGATTTTTAGCTCCAATAGTCTTACAATGTACAGTGTTTATGCTGTAAAATGATAGTTGTGAAATATAATAATTGTATGTATCATTGTGGTATTAAAAACAACCATGAAAAGTTTTACTTCGATTATTTTTTCGCTTGTATTTGCAAGTGCTTTTTCACAGAAATCAGCTAAAATTTATACTTCAGATATTGACAATTTTTGGGTTGCCTATGACAGCATTCAAAAAACAAAAGATCATACCCAAAAACTGGCTCTGATTAAGAAATTATACACAGACAAAGGAACAGAAGGTTTAAAAGCCTTTATGAAAGCCAGAGATTATAATGATACGGTATTTGTAAGCATCATTGATAAGTATCCTAAATTCTTGAACTCCATCAGGCCAAACACCCTGACGATAAAAACTAAAACCAATGAACTGGAAGCCAGTGTTGTGAGACTGAAAGAAATCTATCCGGAGCTTAAAGAAGCTGAAATGTATTTTACGATAGGCGGACTTAATTCCGGGGGAACAGTGAGTGGAAATAAGGTATTGGTAGGTGCTGAACTTGCCACCGGACTTCCGTCTACAGATGTTTCAGAGTTTCAGGATGATTGGATAAAAGGTGTTTTTGAAAATCAGTCTCTGGATAATATTGTCTCCTTAAATGTTCATGAATATATCCATACCCAGCAGATTGGAGACCGCAGAAGAGTCCTGAGCCAATCTATCAAAGAAGGGGCATGTGATCTGATTGCCGAACTGGTCATGAATAAGCCTTTGGAAAGAAAATATCTTTCCTATGGAGCCGCTCATACCGCTGAGGTGAAGAATTTGTTTAAAAAAGAAATGTTTACCGGTAATTTTGCAAACTGGCTGTATAATGGAAGAAAGAAAGGTGAAAGTGCTGATCTGGGGTATTATATAGGATATGAGATTTGTAAATCCTACTACCAGAACGCAAAAGATAAGAAGCAGGCTGTAAAAGATATTATTGAACTGAATTATGATAACGATAAAGCTGTTGAAGACTTTCTCACCAGATCAAAATTTTTCAGTGAAAAAATTGATAAGAAAAAGCTGATCAAAGAATATGGGAAAAATTTACCCTATGTTGTAAAAACAGAACCTGCAAATGGTTCCGTAAATGTAAGTGCTGATACAAAAGAAATAAGAATTACCTTTTCAAAAGAAATGGTTTCCAAAAGCTATTCCTTCAATCTTTCCCATAAAGGAAAAGAATATTTTCCGATTACCAAAATAATAGGTATGGAGAATAATGACAGAACACTGATTCTTTCAGCAGATCTGAAACCGGGTAAAGAGTATGAGTTTGTGCTAACGAACAAAAGTTTTGTGTCTAAAGATGGTTATCCCCTGAGAGATGAAAGGCTTCTGGTGAAGTTTAAAACAAGTGATAAATAATTTGATCATCATGACTGATAACCAGCTCTTATATTTAGCTTCAATAGTTTGTTTCTTTCTTATTATTGTGACTTTCAGGCACAGTCGGATATTTGGTGGGATCAATATGATCCTGTTCTGCTTATACAATTCAATATTATATTATCATTTAATTTATGATAGCAGCGGAGGAACAGGTTTTGTATGGTGGTTTTATCTGCTTGTTTTATCAGGATGCCATATGCTGGCCCTTTTGATTTACTTTGTAATAAAAACTATTATCAAAGACAACCGTTTACGAAAAATTAAGAATTAAAAGATAACTGCAAAACCTTGAAGAAATTATTCAACCATTTAAAATTCAGATTTTATCAAAGTTTCAGGCTGCTCAACCTGAACCCGAGAGCAGGTGTACCTGTTCTGATTATTCTGGTAGTTCTCGTCATCATGAAGCTTCCTGAAAGCTGGTATTATCCCCCTTTATTTTTTATACTGGTGTTGCTGTTTCATTATGAAAGAAAAGATATTCCTTTCCTTAAAAAAGTCTTTGTAAAAAGCTGGCGGTGGATCATTGTACTGGAAACGGTATTTATTTACAGTATTTTGTTATGCGGGAATATTCATTATACATTTGAGAAAACGGCATTGCTTTCTTTACCGATGTTTGTTTTTCCGGCTTTTGTCACTCCAAGAACCAAACCCTGGATGACATTGCAGTGGAACTTTATTCCGGATGATTTATTTGAATGGAAGAGCTTTCTGAGAAAAAATACGTTACTGGCAGTTCTGGGGTTGGTTATTCTCTGGTGTTCCGCTTATCATCTTGTGGCTCTTATTCTTGCGGGAGTTTTTGCACTGGATTATATTTCACATCTTTACGAGCCTAACGAAAACAAAGAAATGCTGGAAATGTATTTCAAAAAGTATACTTTAAAAGAGAAACTCAGAAGAAATTCTCTGCTTTTCAATGCTTTATTGTTGCCAACATACTGCCTGTTTCTGATTCTGCACTCTGTCGAAAGTTTTTATATACTTTATTATTTTGCTTTTATGAACCTGTATTTTATGTTGATCCTGACCAGAAAATACAAACATTACCATCATAAAGAAAAGAGCAATTATTACACTATAGGTGTTTTTATTGAATATATAATATGCAGTATAACGATTATCCCGGCGGTATTCATCTTGAAAAATAATATTAAAGAAGCATCTCAAAATATCAGAACCTATGTTGGAGATTAAAAATATACATGTTCATTTTAAAAATCAGAATGTATTAAACCACCTGAATCTATCCATAGAAGAAGGCTGCATATTGGGACTGCTTGGAAAAAACGGGGCAGGAAAGACCACACTGTTTGAATCTCTGTACCAAAGCATGCCATTTTCGGGGGATATCACCTGGAAGAATAAACGGTTGAAGCGGGAAATGATTTCTTACCTTGAAACCGAAAACTATTTTTACCCTTACATTACAGGAGAAGAATATCTTGCTTATTTTACTTCAAAAAAAGAAATTGAAATTAAAGAGATTATTGAAAAATTCAATCTTCCGATGAAAAAATATGTGCAGTATTATTCCAGTGGAATGAAGAAAAAGCTGGCCCTTATCGGAATGCTGATGCTGGATAAACCTATTAATATTCTGGATGAACCATTCAATGGAGTAGATTTTGAAGGAGTTCATATCCTTTATGAGATCATCAGACAGTTGAAATCGGAAAACAAAATAGTTATTGTGAGTTCCCATATTATTGAAACTCTTTTTCATACCTGTGATAAAATTGCCTTTCTGCAAAACGGCACTATTGAAAGGATCTATGATAAGGAAGAATTCAGTCAATTGAATGTACTTAAATTCTAGACTGTTTTTTTATATTATTTTAACATCTGGAGAAAGCGCTCTCAATGATTTTTTTATTAAATTACCGTCACAAACTAATAACTTATTTATTATGAAAAATTTAAAGAAAATCGCGAGACAAAATTTAAAAACAATTACGGGAGGCCGCCCGGCAGCAGCAAGTGAGTGTATTGCATGTAGCTGTCCTACATCCATTTGTTATTATATTAATGGAAACGGTGGCGGTGGCGGCTGTGGAAACCTTCTATGTGCATAATCTTTTCTATTATAAAGCAACCTTCCGAATACCGGAAGGTTTTATTTTTTCTGTATTAAAACTTAGGCTCTGTATATTTTCTGATAAGCAACATGATGAGAGCCAGAATTAAGCCTATGATGCTTGACCAGACTATATTTTCGATGCCATAATGAGCAATCCAGAATCCTCCGAAAAGCGTTCCTGCTGTTACAGCGAAATTCCCGCAGGAAGTAAAAATACCGTTGATAAACTCTGAAGAATCTGAAACAGAAGAAGTGACATTGATGTTGCTGATCAGAAAACCTCCGGAATGTATCAGTCCCCAGCATCCAACAATCCAGATCATAGGGGCAAAATGGTTTCCGTAATACCAGATCAACAGATGAACTCCTGATAACAGAATTAAAAACAGAAGAGTAGTCTGAAATGGAAATCTGCTCATATATTTTCCTGCAATTTTATTTCCTGCAATTCCAACCGTTCCAAATAAGAAAAGCATGAGACTTATCTGTTTGCCATTCATCTGTGTTATATTCTTTAAAAAATCAGCCATATAACCATACGTAGAATACATGGCAGCAATAGTGAAAAATGCAAGAAAGAACCCGATCCACAAGTGTTTATTATGAAATATCTGATGTGGAAAGCCTGTTGAAGTCCCGGTTTTATTTTGAATTGGTGGTAAATAAACCCATACACCAGCCAGTGCAATTCCATTAATAAAAGCTGTAAGCAAAAAAGAAGACTGCCAGGAAAAGAGATCAGACATAAAAGTTGCAAGGGGAACTCCCATTACCGTTGCCAGAGTAAGCCCTGAAAAAATGATACTAACAGCTCTGGAGTTTTCTGTAGGATCTGAGGTTTCTCCTGCAACAGATAAAGCAATAGACCAGTAAACCGGATGAAAAAATGCGGGAATCATTCTGACTACAAGGAGCAGATAAAAATTGGTGATGTACGCAGACAGAATATTGGCAGCAACGAAAATAAATAAAGAAGAAATCAATAGATTTTTTCTTTTGAAGGTAGATAAAGCCATCAGCATAAAAGGACCGAAAACAGCAACAATCAATGCAAAAGCACTCAGCAGCCATCCCGCTTTTTCAATGGAAACTCTGAAAGCGGAAGCGATTTCAGGTAAAACTCCAATAACTCCGAATTCTGTGGTTGTAATTCCAAAAACACCTAATGCCAACACATAAAGATTTCTATTCATTTTCATTATTTTTTTGCAAATTTGCAGAATAGACTATCAAGAAACTATATACTTACCTTTTGGTTCTATACTTACCTTTTTGAAAGTGTAAATAAAAAACGATTATTATGCCTCAATTTTTCCACGATAAAAGACTTTATTATACCCCAATTGAATTTGCATTAAGCCATATTGGAGGAACCTGGAAAATGCCTATTCTATGGAGATTACAGGAAAAACCTCTTCGTTTCAGTGAGCTTAAAAAGGATATTCCTCATATTACAGACAAAATGCTGACCAGCCAGTTGCGCGAACTGGAAACTAAAGGCATGATCCATCGTGAAGTGTTTCCCGTAGTACCACCGAAAGTAGAGTATAGTCTTACCGAGAAAGGGAAAAAAGCAATTCCGGTTATTGAAACCATTATGCAGTTTGGCTACGACCTTATCACAGATGAAGGCATTGTTTTTCCGCCTAAAGAATAAAAGTTATATCGTCTTTTTTCATACCTTCACCTAAAATCTATTCTATAGTATGAAGCTGAAATTAGGGATTTTAGATCAGTCACCTGTAACAATGGGTGGCAGCGCAGCCTCTGCATTGGAAAACAGTATCAATCTTGCTTTACTGGCTGAAGAAACGGGCTTTCATAGTATCATGTATTCCGAACATCATGGAGTAGAAGCCTATGGCAGTTCCAGTCCTGAACTTTTAGCAGCCATCATACTCAGTAAAACCAGCCGTATCAAAATAGGGACAGCCGGAATTATGATGAGAAACTATTCTGCCTATAAAATTGCAGAATGGACCAAAATGCTCTCCACTTTTTATCCTGAACGTTTTATTCTCGGATTGGGAAAAGCTCCCGGAGGATTAAAAGATGCTGTTATGGCACTTAATAATCATAAACCGGTAGTTTTATCAAATATGGAAACGAAACTGGAAGAGATTATTCAACTGATCAGAGAGGAAGATGGAATTTACGACGGACTGATTGCACAGCCTACTCATCTACAGTCTATTCCTGAAATTATGTGGCTGGGATCAGGAATGACTTCCGCAAAAGAAGCAGCTAAACATGGGATAGGATATTCCTTTGCTGCTTTTATGAATAGTGAAAACGGAATGGAAAATACAGAAGCTTATCTCAGAGAATTTGATGGTGCTCAATATTTTTCCCAACCTTCTTTGCAGGTGGCAGTTGCGGTATCGGTAGCAGATAGTGTTGAAAAAGCCAGACGAAATGCCTATGGAATGGCCTACCAGTTTTTACAATCCCGCCAGTTAGTTAGCCCCAATGCTGTTCTGTCTCCTGAAGTAGTAGAACAAAAGGTTTTGGGAACTAAAGATGAAGATGAGTTTTTCAACTTTTTAGAGAGAATCATCATAGAAACACCACAGTCTGTGGAACAAAGATTACAACAGGTTTCAGAAAAATACAAGACAGATAATCTTCTGATATTGTGTAATATGTACAGAGAAGAAGATCGTGTTTATACCTATGAAAGCATCATTAAAAATAATAATTAAGCCTCGCAGGAAGCAAAAATTTATGCTTAGATGGGGCTGTATTTTAAAATAATTCAAACTCATGAAGCAGGATATTTCAAAATTATATATCATTACAGGTGGCCCCGGAGCTGGAAAAACAAGGCTGTTGAATGAATTAAGCAAATATGGATTGACAACGGTTCCTGAAGAAGGCAGGAGAATTATTAAAGAACAGATTGAGTGTGGAGGAGAAGGACTTCCATGGCTGAATAAAGAGCTTTTTGCCAGCCTGATGTTTGAAGAGTCTGTAAAAACCTATCTGAAAATGAGTCAATCAACCCATTTGAAACCCATTTTCTTTGACCGTGGAATATGGGATACACTGGGATATATGAGGCTTGAAAATATTCCTGTTCCGGAATTAATGACAGCAAAAGCCAGAGAAATGGTTTATAATAACAATATCTTCATTCTTCCCCCATGGAAAGAGATTTATGAAAATGATCCGGAAAGGAAACAAACCATTGAAAAAGCCATCCTTACTTTTGAATGTATGAAAGATATTTATCAGGAGTATGGTTTCAATAGTATTGAAGTACCAAAAGTAAGCGTAGAAGAAAGAGCAGCCTTTGTTTTTGACAGAATTCTGATGTAAAACTGAAATTAATAGGCTTAGCTAGTGTATGTTGTTTAGCACCAATCAATTATCATTAATAATATGGACAATTTCTTATTTGAAAAAGAACTGATAGAACTTGCCGATAAAGATCTGACTGTAAGAGGAGAACTGTTCGCTGCCGGAAAACTGTCCGGAGGTTATCATCCCGAAATGGAAAAAATCCATAAAGCTAATGCACAGCGTCTCCGGGAAATTATAGCAGAAATCGGATTTCCAACCCTCTCAAAAGTCGGTGAAAAAGGAAGCAATGCAGCATGGCTGATTATCCAGCACGCTATTGGTGAACCTAAGTTTATGAAAGAATGTTACACCATGATGGAAGAAAACAGCAGTGATATTAATCCCATACATAGAGCTTATTTATACGACCGGATTCAGTTCTTTCAAAGCAAGCCTCAAAAATATGGAACACAGCTGACCGGCGAAGGAATAATATATCCCGTAGAAAACAAAGAAAATATAAACAAAGAACGAGAAAAAGTAAACCTTCCGATATTGTCTAAGGCAGAAATTGACAAAATTCCGGAACCTGAGGACATTCCGGAAATAGATGATAAAAACGTTGAATATACAGTCTGGAGAAAAAAAGTAGGGTGGATTTAATTGATCTTTAAAATTTCACGAACCTCAATATTCCCTCCGATTTTAAAGACAGGATTGCCTTTAGCCATTTCTACCGCTTCATCAATAGATTCTGCCCGTACAATAATATATCCGCTGATGAATTCCTTGATTTCGGTATAAGGCCCATCCGTTACAATATTATCAGGTCTTACCGTTTTTGCCGTTCCCGGTGCAGGTAAAAGTGTATTTCCTTTATCTACAAGCTTGTTTTGTGCAGCGATGCTTCCCAGCCAGTTCAGTCGCTCCTGGATCTGTTCCGGAGAAGGCTTAAAATCAGAAATGTCTTTCAGCCTGAAAATTAACGCAAATTCTTTCATAATCAGATTCTTTTATTTCATGACGATTAGGGCATGAGAAAAGGGACAAAACTTTTAATTTTATTTAAATCTGTCCTTTTCAAATATAATATTATCAGATGCTGTATTTCCAGTACATTCAACTTTTTTATTTATCCAGCAAAGGTCTGGGATCAAACAGTACTTTTAAGGTATGAATCTTTCCATCCTTGATCTGATACCATCCGGAAGCTTCTGTCACTTTTTCTCCCATATCAATTGTATACCAGAAACATACATCTTCATCAGATGTGAAAGTTTTCAGAATAGTATACTTAAATTTCATCTGTCTCATATCTTTGATGTAAACAGATGCGCCTTCTCTCTTTCCTAATACTCCTATGAATTTAAAATCAGGATCAAGACAGCTTTCCGCCTTATCAAAATTTTCCTCATTTAAATATTGAATAAACTGTTCCGCCACATTTTGGGTTGTAGTGTCCATAAAAATTGTTTTTATTGTTGAATACAAAAGTAGCGGTTCACTGAATGTTTCACTTGTGACTATAATCACAAAATGACTCAATTTTCTATTATTTTAAAACAGGAATTCTGCCTTTTGCATATGCAATCTGATCTTTTTCCTTTTCCTGATCCGGTTGGTTTTTAAGGTACATTTTATAGTAAATAGCCGCGTTCTTTGGCTGTTTGAGATTCAGGTCATAAAGAAGGCCTAAACGGTAATAAATAATATTACTCGTACCAAAAGTTAATCCTCTTTTATAAGCTATCACCGCATCATTATACTGATTTTTGGCTTCATAAATACCTGCCAATGCTGCATAATACAGCGTGGTGTGATCTGAAATGGCTTCATCAATAGTCTTCTGCGCATAGAGGGCAGCGTTGTTATAATCTTTCAGTTCACGATAGCTTAAGGCCATGAAATATAATGTCCCCTCGTTTTGTACTCCCATATCTTCAAGCATTTTATAAAGACTGATACATTTCTGATAGTCTTTTACATAAAAATAAGCCTGTCCCATATCATTCATTACATTCACATCAGCATGGTTTTTCAGGAGTTTTTCACCAATTTCAATCACTTCCGGATATTTTGAGAGCTGATTGGCAACAGGTAATAGCGCCTGCTGTAAAGTGAAATTCTCAGGATCAGAAGCAATGGCTGTTTTCAAAACATCATAAGCGGGTTGGTATTGTTTCAGACCACTGTAGGTTAGAGAAAGATCATAAGCTACGTCAGGATCCGTAGAATTAAGAAAGTTGGCTTTTTTGAGGTAGCTCAGTTTAGTTTCAGGAGTATCAGCATAAGTGGCAAGCTGTTTATAAGCATTGAAATTAAGGCTATCCAGTTGAATGATCTGTTGAAGATAATTCTTGGCATTGGTTACATTACCCCGCCTGGAATTGATACTGGCCAGACTAAATAGAGTAGCCAGACTGTTCGGTTGTATGGTGTTGATTTTCAGATAATTTTTTTCAGCTTCAGGCAGTTTTCCGGCCATCATATTGCAGTAGGCTATTTGTGAAAGAGCTTTTATATCCTGTGTATCTCCGGGATATATGCTTTGAAGATATTTTGCTGCATCGGCATAACGCTGTGTTTCATAATATTCAAGAAGCTTTTCAGTGTCAATTTTTGCAGACTGAGCAGTGAAAGTGTTAAAGCCAAATAGAATAATGCACAAGCAAATTCCTTTTCTCATCATGGTTATTTTTTAACTAAAATATTGGATATTTAATAAGATTCCAAATTTTGCACTCACTTATTGGGGATTTTTTTAATTTTTATGAATAATTTATAATAAATCAAAAAAACTTTTCTTATTAGATTTCTTATATTCATCCTGCAAAAAAGACAGACAAAGATCAATAGATATGGAAATAAAAACGGTACAATCATTCATTGATTATTATGAAAAAATAAGGGAAAGAACCAATCGTATTATTGCAGTTGTTCCTCCTGAACATATAGATTTTACTTATAAACCCGGGAAATTTACCATTGGTGATCAGATAAGACATATTGCCACTATAGAACGGTATATGTATGGAGAAACCATTACAGGAAAGAAAAGTGCTTATCCCGGATGCGGAAAAGAACTGGCTGACGGCTATGAAAATACCGTGAAGTTTTTCAATGAAATGCACAGACAAACATTGGAAATTATTAACAGTCTTTCTGATGAAGATCTTACCCGAAAATGTCTGACTCCTGCCAATAATGAAATCTCTGTTTGGAAATGGCTTCGTGCAATGATAGAACACGAGATTCATCACAGAGCAGAATTATACATCTATCTCAATCTGCTGGATGTAAAAACACCACAGATCTATGGATTTTCTGCCGAAGAAGTTCAGGAGCTGAGTGTGAAACTATAAATCGAAGTGAGGTTTTAAAGAGTTTTAATCCGTTTGGGTTAATTTGTATATTAGCCCATTCAAAAAATTATAATGGCCAGACCTTTTATCATTCCTCTTTTACTGTTTTTAAACAGTGCCTATGCACAGAATCATTCAGACCTGAAACCCGGAGATACCTTAAAATATTCTCCTCAGTCTCATAAACCTTCCTGGATCTCGGTACAGTCTGCAGATACCAATCTGGGAGTTGCCCTGTTTATGGATGGAAAAAAAGTAAAAGAACAGGACGATTCCAGAGGGATAAACAGTGTTGAACGCTTCTATTTTACGCCGGAGAAAGGAAAAAAATATGAATTTAAAATCTGGGCCAAATCTTATGTAGAAAAAAGCAAAACGGTTAAAGTTTCCATTACAGAATCCAAAAATGTGCCTGTTCTGGATGGGAAATTCAGCCCTGATCAGTTGGTAGAAGACCTTCATACATTCCGCTCTATAAGGGAAAAAGCAAATTCCGGATTGTATGTGTACAGAACAAGAAAACAAATTGACAGTATTTACCAACAGGCTGAGGAAGAAGCCAGAAACAGCAAAAATATTTTTGATTTTTATAAAGTCATTGCAAAAGTTACCGGATTTGAAGGAAGTTGTCACAATTATACAGATCTTCCCAATCATGCCTCTTATTATCTTACACAGAAACCGGAATATTTACCCATTACTTTAAAGAATATTGACGGACGTCTGCTTCAGGACTCAAAAGATAACGCATTGCCTCTTGGCGCTGAAATCCTTTCCATCAACGGAGTTTCTGCCAAAGAGATGATCAGCCGCTTTTCTCAATACTATTTTTCTGACGGATATTCAATGCCTTACAAAGAAACAACAGGTTTTGAAAGAGGAATGCTGGATAAATTTTATATAGAATTCGGAACTCATAAAAATTATGTTATCAGTTATAAATGGAACGGAACTGTAAAAGAAGTTTCACTGGTGGGAATATCGTTGGAAAACTTTAAAAAACTTCAGGATTCAAGATTCTCGCTTACTTTTGATAAAAAACTGCTGTCTGAAAAATACAGCTTGAATAAAGAAGGAAACGGAATCTATCGCCTATCCTTGAGAGGTTTTGATTTTGCAACAGGGAAAGATGATCCTGCTTATAAAAAATTCAGTGCTTTTCTGGATCAGATGATGAATACCCTTGAAAGCGAAAAAGTAGAAAACCTGATCATAGATCTCAGAGGAAATACCGGAGGTACAGGCGCTCTTTATGAAAAAGTATTCTCTTATCTTACACAAAGACCTTTCCGTGACAGCCACTATGCTTATACTAACTTTAATGAAGTGCCTATGGAAGAAAAACTGGTGATAACTTCTCTTTTTCTTTCTAACGGAGTACAGGATAAACATGGCCTGAATGCCTACCTGAAACAACTTTACCCTAAAGAGGTTCAGGGAAAATATTATTGGGCAGATGACAAAAATCCTTCGATTTTACCCAATAACAAAACTTTTAAAGGACAGCTTTACCTGCTTGTGGATCAACGGGTGGCTTCCGCAGCTTCACACTTGGCCTCTCTGATAAAATCTTATACCAATGCCATTGTGATCGGAAAAGAAACGGTAGGAGGGTACTATGAGCATAACGGCCATCTTCCGTTGGTATATCAGCTTCCCAATACCGGTATCCAGACCGGATTCTCTATTGTACATGTCATTCAGGACGCACAGAATCTTCCTGATCAGAAAAGAGGACAGGGAATTATTCCTCACATCCCGATACAACAGACCGATCAGGAATTTCTGGATCAGACTGATGTTTATCTGAAAAAAGTATCAGAACTTCGGAAACCGTAAAAACGATTCTATTATTAAATATAAAACCAGCTGTAAACTCATTATTTGCAGCTGGTTTTTTTATTGTAGAAATTCAGTCTTATTTTAGATTATTTCTATTTTAAGTGATAAATTTATTGTTTTTATTTATTAAAAATTGTTAAATATCCATTTGATAAAGAGGTGTTTATTTCTTTTATTTAAATCATTTATTTTAGAATTATTAATAAAAAGTCGTAGAACTACTACAAAATTTCAGATTACTCACAGAAAATTTTTTGAATAGAAATTAGCGTTTTATCTTTGTAATACCACCAATCTAATTACAAAAAAATTAATAATGATTAAAATTTGCATATCATCACGATAAACTCAGGAGAAATCCTGGAATTCAACAGGGAGTAAAGCAAAAACAATAATTGCTTTACCTTTTTACCCATAATTCGATACCCTGTTTTGATCCCAATATCCGGATTTTATTCATTAGAATACGGATAATGAAAATGTATCTGATCTTTTTAGCTCAGGTAGATTTTAGCCTTAAAAAATTTGACACCCAATCAATCAAAATACTACAATTATGTTTCAGGACGATCATTCACCCAAAATGCCTGTTTCCAAAGATAAAATTCCGGCTGTAAATAATCTAAAAGAGACTCTCAAAGATCAGGCAGTAAGCAAAGCTGCCCAGAAAGTGCAGGAAAAATCAAGCGGAACTGTTAAAAAAGCTACGGAAAAAATGGTTCAGGCGCAGGCTTATACCGGAATGGTTCAAAGTGGTTCTCAAATGTTTATGAATCAGGTTAAGCAGCCTAATCCACCCACATTGGTAGAAGACAAAGTATGGTCAAAGCAGCCTACTTCCGGAATCTATAACGCCAACACAATCCCTGGCAATCAGGTAGCGGGAATCAACCGCGTGATAAAGCTTGAAATTGTAATCGATGGAAAAGTAATCAAACATTTCAAACATTTTCATTTAAAACAAAGTGCAGTAAAGCATCATGAGTTTGATCTGATGTTGGCTCACGATACTCTGGGAAGCTCGGAAAACCATAATCTGGAAGAAGCTCAGAATTTTCTGGGAAAAAGAATTACGGTTATTTTCAGATATAAAGACGTTGAAGACGGCCCTGAAAGAAACTTTGTAGGAGTAATTACTGAAGTAGGTTTCAGTCAGGAAAAAGGAAGTCTGGGAAATATCGTTCTTACAGGCTCAAGTCCCACTGTTCTTCTAGATGCTGCTCCTCATATTCAGAGTTTTGGCGGCGCACAGGAGATCAGTCTGAACAGTATTGCAGATCAGGTAATCAAAGAAGGACTTGGACAAAATTCCTTTGATTTCAGAGTAGATGCCGCACACGGAAACGTTTCTTACAGCTCACAATATGAAGAAACCCATTACAACTATCTGGCAAGAATAGCAGAAGCGTATGGAGAACAGTTTTATTATGATGGTGAAGTCCTTCATTTCGGGAAACTTCCCCCTCAGGAAAAACCTGTGAAACTTACTTACGGAAGCAGTGTGAGTGATGTAAAGATTAAAATGAAAGCACAGCACGTAAATCCTTCATTTTATGGATATAACAGCAGTAAAAATGAAAAATTAACGGCAGGAAGCTCTAAGATTACCCACACTTCAGATATTGCTAAAAGAGCCTATGAAATTTCAGAAAAAACCTTTACAACCCCTTCACTGAGAGTAGCTCCGATAAAAGCGGTGTCTTTTATGGATGTGGAAAACTCTCAGAAAGGTACAGCAGGAAGTAAAGCTTCAGAAGTTTTTGTTATTTCAGGTGTTACAACAGTACCATTCCTGTATCCGGGCTGTATTGCGGATATTGAAATGCGAAAAGCAGAAAGTAGTGAAACGACCTATTTCACCAAACTAATGATTGTAGATATGCATCATGAGGTGGATGCAAGAGGATATTATACCGGAACATTTGAGGCAATAGCTTCTGACACAGGATTTATTCCCCGTCCGGAGTTTCATATTCCAAAAGCAGATGCTCAATTTGCGAAAGTGATTTCCAATACAGATCCTTTAAATCAGGGAAGAGTTAAAGTTCAGTTTGACTGGCAGAATGGCTCTACCACTACAGAATACATCCGTGTAATGACTCCTGATGGTGGCGGAAGTGAAAAAGTAAGCAAAAATCGGGGCTTTATGGCTATTCCGGAAGAAGGTGATCAGGTAGTGGTCAACTTTGCCCATCAGCATCCTGACCGTCCGTTCGTGATGGGAGGAATGTTTCATGGTGGAGTTGGCGGCGGTGGCGGAACCGGAAATAATATTAAAAGTTTAAGCAGTAAAAGCGGACACACCATGAGTCTGGATGATGCAGGAGGAATTACCGTGAGAGATAAAGACCAGAATTCCGTTTTTCTGGATGGTGCCGGAAATATAAGTATAGACAGTAAGATTTCCATTACCCTGACTTGTGGAAGCAGTTCTATTTATATGGATAAAGATGGAAATATTCAGATCAAAGGAAAAGAAATATTTGTACAGGGAGTCAATATCGGAGTAGGTGGAACAACAAGTATCGGCGTTGGAGTAGGACCTGAAGACGGTGACCCTACCTCTGGTGTCGGAATCAAGTCAGATACCCTGGATATCGGAACCAAAACGCTTTCTATGAGAGGAGATACGGAAGCCAATCTCAGCAGTGGAGGAAAAATAAATGTAGGCGGCGGAAGTGAAACAAATATTGTAAGTGGAACTGTAAAACTGAATTAAAAGCAGATGAATCCGGTAGATTTGGAGTTGGTAAAATTAAAAAGACAATGGCAGAAAGTCGTTTCAAAGAACGAAGAAAAACCCATGCTGATCTGTATAGGAGAAAAACATGAAACCGATCTTTTTGACGGATTTATCAAGTCGAAACTTTCCGAAGACGAAGAAGGAGATGATGTTTTTTTACTCCATTATCAGGAATTTAACGGAATGAAATCTTTCGGACAGACTTTACTGGATGAATGGACCGAGTTCTACGAAATGCTGAAAAAAAGTGAAGAAAATATTCCGCAATGGGACATCAAAGATCCGGAGAAAGCTTTTAAAACTGATGCTTACAAAGCATTTTATCCTTTACTGGAATTAAAGAAAAACTTCCCGAATATTAAGGATTCTAAAATCTACCTATATATTGCTCCACTCAGGATCAGCGATACCGAAGAGCTTTCTCTCTGGGTGAAAGAATGGTGTAAGATCTGTGAAATGTCAGAAAATAAAGATATTAAACTGGTCTGGGCAGAACATCACACTCATAGAACACTATCGCAGATCCCTCCAGCACACACTTTCAGGGTAGAAGTGGATATTCATCAGTTAATGCAGAATACCGCAGCTCATACTAACCGGAAGAAAAACAGTCCGGATACAGATTTTCAGCAGCAGATTCTTATAGCGAGTAATCATTTAAGCAAAGAAAGATTCAAAGAAGCGGAGCATTCCCTGAAAACCGCAGTGAAACTGGCTAAAGAACAAAAAAATAAACAGGGAGAGATTTCTGCCTATTTTATGCTTACCCAGGCGTATACAGCAGACAGGAAAAAAGACAGGGCAGAAGATACTTACCGGACCATATTTGAAGAAGTAGAGCCTGACTCACCGTTGGAAATTCAGATGTATATGAATTACGGAAGCCATCTGTTAGGAAATTCCAAAAAATCCAAGGCAGAAAAAATATTTGAAAAAGCTGCAGAAACAGCACAAAAGATAGGAGAATATGCGATGGCTATTGAATGTTACAGAATCATTGGAACATTGAATGACACGGTATTGACAAAAGATAAAATGATAAGGTATTTTGAAAAATGTCTTGACATAGCAAAAATAATGGATCCTTCGGTACGGGACCAGAGCAGTCTGAGGTTTGTAGCCTCAATGCTGGTTCTTAAATACGAAGGCGATCATGATAAAAAAACAACACTGGACAATGAAATGAAGACTTATTTTGGAGATGACTGGAGGGTGAGTGTAGAAAGACCAAAAGCAGGGTAATCTCAAATTAAAAGAATCATGGCAGATCTGAATAAAAAAACAGTAAAACCCATCAAGGTTGCAAAACCGGATATGAACCCGGACCGTTCCCTGAAGGTAAACGCAGACGTTACTTCAGTGAGCTGGGACAAGACTAAACAGGGTTGGAAGAACGGAATGAAAAATAATGTTGATTCCCTGAACCCTGTTTCTATGGTTAAATCCTTAGCCGGAGAAGACAATGCCCAACCACAGAAAAGTAGTGGCGGAGGTGGTGGAGACAGTGCTGTGACAGTAGAAAAAGCAACTCCTGAAAGTAAAGTGAAGCTGATCAAAGTGAATACTCCGGCAATGCCTTCCACTGCAATTCAGCATACGAGCAAGCATTTTGATATTGTGCTGGCAATTGATATCCACTGGACATTGATTCCGCCGCCACCTTCGTTTATGTTTATTCCATTGCCTTTGCCACATCCTTTTATCGGGATTGTTTTTGACATCATGGATTACATTACCATCACCATTCCGATTCCCCAGTTCGCAAGAAATCTGATGCCCTCACTGCCGGAAAGTATTCCGATGGGAGGCTCTATATATGTTCACGGAAGACACAAAGCAACTACCACTACCAGTGTAATGGGAGTGGTGATTCCGTTCAGACATGTCACATCACTCATTCCTGTGTACATCATTCCTTTTCCTCAGGAAGCTCCGCATGAAGGGGAAGTTTACTATGGTTCACAGACCGTTTTGGCACAAGGAAGTAAAATGAGCGGAAACCAGCCCCAGCAGGTACTTACCTGTATGGGATTTCCTTTCGGAATGACCATGCTTCCTGCAATGCCTGATAAGCCTAAGAAAAACCCACTGGCTTATTTTGCCTTCTATAATAATTTTTCAAGTATGTATATCCAGATCAATACGGGAGGTCCTGTATTGGTGGGTGGAGCTTTTGTTCCGCATGTCTATACACCCGGAGAAATGCTGATGCGTCTTGCAGGGATGTTTTTAATGAGAAGTTTAACCAAGAAAATGGGAAAACTGGGAGCAAATGGATTAAAGAAATTCAATAACAGTGTCCTTAAAAAAGCACCTTTCAGTAAATTCAAATTTGCCAATGCATTGTCTAAAAAATTATGCAAATGGGGATTTGAGCCGGTCAATCTTGTTACCGGAGCTATGGTTTTTGAATGGGATGATTTTGAAATTCAGGGAAGTACTCCTTTACAATGGAGAAATATATGGCACAGTGACAGACCTTATGATTTTGGACCTTTAGGAAATGGAGTCTTTAATAATCATGACCTGTTTATTCTTCCTGAAGAAGACAATAAGTTTGCTGGCTGGATGCATCCTGATGAAAATATTGCCATGTTGATTCCCGCACCTGAAATTGGCGAAGAAATGACCTATTTCAGGGATCATAAAATATGGCAGTACAGACCAAGCAGCAGCATTTGGGTGATCCGTAAAGGAACTGATATTTATACCTATAAACGCTTTCATCATGTTACAGAAGGAACAATCTATAAGGTTATTCGTATTGAATATGGTGACGGTACCATCAGAGAATATGAGTATGAAGACCGTAATATTGTTTTGAAAAGCATAAAAGATGTAAAGAGTGGATTCAGTATAGAAACGGTTATTCATCCCGAGTATAAAAAAGTCACAGAAGTCTATTACTGTTATAAAAAACAAAGAGACCTGCAGGTTCGCTACGATTATGATGATCATGGAAATCTTACCCATGTTTGGGATATTCACAAAAAGGCAATTGTCTTTGAATATGATGGAAAGAATCAGGTTGTAAAAAGAACCAACCGAAACGGAATGAGCTATCAGTGGGAATATGATAAAGAAGGAAGAGTAGTTCATACAAAGGGAACAGATGGATATATGGAAGGAAAACTTCAGTATCATGATGAAGAAGGTTTCACGGAAGTTATTTATCCGAAACAAAACAACAAAACAGAAGAGTATCATTATGATGAAAATTTTCTGGTTTATAAAATAGTAGATGGAGAAGGAGGGGAAACCTGGTATGACTACACAGCTCATAACGAACTGAAAATGATAGGATCTCCGGAGGGCAGAGTTGAAGGATATACCTACGATGAAATGGGAAATATCAAGATTTTCCACAGTCTTGACGGGGAAGAATACCATTATCAGTATAATGAGTTCGGACAGATAATTGCCCGTTTCTCCCCTTCGGGAACTTCTGAAACATGGAGCTATGATGAAGAGGGAAAACTGATCAGCTATACCGATCCTGCCGAGGAAAGTGTTTACTATGAATATGCAGACGGTGACAGGGTTCCTGAAAGCAGCAGCAGAGAAGAGATTGTTACCTATTATAAATATAACCAGAGAGGCCAGCTTACTCAACTCACCAACACTGCCGGAGCCGAACAGTACTGGAAATATGATGAGTATGGAAGGCTGTTGGTGTTCAGCCCGAGTCCTTTGAACAGAACCCTCTGGAACCGGGATAAAATGGGAAGAGTGGTTGAAGTGAACGAGCAGGGGCAATTCCCGTTAAAACTCCGTTACGATGCCTATGATCTTCCGGTATATGCCACCGACGGGCATGCAGAATGGCTCATGAGTTATACGCCTATGGGAAGCCTTAAACGTCAGGTCCGCAGGAACGCTCTTTCCCATAAAAAAGAAGAAACGTTGGTTTTCGGGTATGATAATTATGAGAATCTGATGAGCATTACCAATGAAAAAGGGGAAGTTTATCGGTTTGAAAGAAACTATAATGACGAAGTCACCGGGGAGACAGGTTTTGACGGCCAGAAAAAGTTCTTTGTAAGAGATAAAGACGGAATGGTCACCCAAACCAGGACTCCTCACGGAAAAGATATTTTTTATGAATATGATCTGGGCGGAAGATTAACACAGACTCATTATCCCGACGGAACCTGGGAAGCCTATCAGTATGACCCCTCAGGATTATTGGTTAAAGCAGATAATGAAAACAGCAGTGTAGCTTTTCAGAGAAATAAATTAGGCCAGATCACTAGTGAAAAACAGGGTGTGCATACCATTCAATATGAATATGACAGTCAGGCAAATCTGATCGGTTTGAAAAGTAGCTTAGGAGCCGAAGTTGACTATTCTTATAATGATCTGGGACAGCTTAAAACGGTAACTGCTGCTACTCCGGAAGTACATGCACCCTGGCAGATGAATCTTGAGGTCAGCCGGAACGGACAGATGTATTCCCGTGAAATGACCGGCGGGATAGAAAGCACTTTTGAATTTGACCATATCGGAATGCCGGTAAGTCAGAAAGTAACAGTGAATAAAACCAATACTACCTTCCATAAAGATTACGACTGGGGAGCCGGAAACCGATTGCTGCATACGCTGGACAGGGTGACGGGCGGAAGAACAAGATTTGATTATGATGCCTATGGAAGCCTTGTTGCAGCAGAATACTCGAACGGTGAGGTACAGTACAAAAATCCGGATGCTACGGGATGCTTATATGAAAGTGCCCGGCAGACAGACCGCGTCTACGACAAAGGAGGAAAGCTGATGCGCGATAAAAACTGGTTTTACCATTACGATGAAGAAGGAAATTTATTATTAAAAAGTAAACGGCCAATCAACAATGCCAAGCCGGAGCATAAAGAAAAACAAGAGAATACGCATCCTTATTATAAAACCATTGCTTCAGATTGGCTGAACAGCCCGAAACTGCCGGATGGCGCTGATTTACCCAATGTAACCGAAGACTCTCCAACAGAAATCCAAAACCCGGAATGGTCCTCCGGAGACTGGGCGTATTCTTGGAATGCTAACGGAATGCTGGCCAAAGTAAAACGCCCCGACGGCAAAGAGGTAAGCTTTGAGTATGATGCACTCGGAAGAAGAACCTCAAAAATTGGACTAAAGAAAATAACTCGTTATATTTGGGATGGTAATGTTCTTCTGCATGAATGGAGCTATGATGCTGAAGAAGTTCCTGTAACGGTTGTAGATGATGACGGAAATGTCATTGAGGGAAAAGAACCTTTGGAGAATGTGGTAACCTGGGTGTATGACAATAATAGCTATAGTCCTATTGCAAAAATTGTAAATGACAAATATTACTCCATAGTTAATAATTATTTAGGTACACCAGTCCAATCTTATGATGAAAAAGGAAATTTAATTTGGGAACGTCAGCTTGACCTTTATGGAAGTGTAAAAAAGGGAGATAATTATTTCATCCCGTTTTTATATCAAGGGCAATATTGGGATGAGGACGTCCAATTAGCATATAATAGGTATAGATATTATAGTGTTGAATCGGGAACATATATATGTAAAGATCCAATTGGGCTCTGGGGAGGACTTGCTCTTTATATGTATGTTGATGATATTAATTATTTTATTGACCCTCTAGGTTTAGCAAAAAAATCTACCATTGCTACAATTACTTATAATCATAAAATTAAACCTAACAAGACTACTGATATTAAAGAATTAAATAGGCAGATGAGAGAGCAAATAAGAGCTTACAATAAAATTCTTAAAGAAGAAGGGATGGAAGGTTTAAAAGAAAGGGTTCGAAATTATGGTCCAGAACTAGAAAGAGAAGGCAGAGTTTATACAGCATCTTTAGGAAGTGCTGGAGATGGAAAAGTATGGGCTCATACTCCTGATATGAAAACAGGAGGTAAACCAAAAGATGTTTCCAAGATTCCAGCAGGATCAAGAGAAAATTCAATACTTGGAGGAGGAAATGCAAAAAGAATTTCAGATGAAATTTTGAATATGGACAATGATATTACTAAATTTAAAGGAGTTATAAAATATACATAATATGCAAAATTTACAAGAACAATACAACGAATTAAATGACTGGGATCGAGTAGAATTTTTAAGAAAAATTGAATTTGAAGATGACCCATCCAAATGGGAATTATTGGATCATATTATTCAAGATGAAGAAGATTATGATTTGGCCCGTATTGAAGCATTGAAAATTTTAGAAATTGCTGAAATTCAAGGTCATATAAAAGATAAGATTATGAAAACCCTCATTGGAGTTATCGAAAGTACGGAAGATTATGATGTTAGAAACTATGCAACCAGTGCTATAGTAAATTTTGTAGAATATTCTCAAATAAGAATTGTTGCAAGAAATCTGGTTTTAAACATAGATGAAGATATTGATATACGTTATAATGCTTTTGACGTTATCAAGAAAATTTCTGACATAGATGAAAGAAATGAAGTACTGAAAAGGTTACTTGATGATACGGATTTTCAGAAATCTGCTCAGAGAGTTCTTACGGAAGGTAGCTGATTTATATTAACAGTTAAAAATCTGAAAAAGGTACTTCTAAGATTTTTATTACAATTAAAAATAAACTAAAAAAGATGAGCTTATTGCTATGGGGTTGAAGGACGGTTCTGTACTTCATAATAATTATTTTTACCCAAAAAACTATTATCAAGGAAAACCTTTAAAACAAATTTTTATAATGATAAGGCTCCATTAGTTAAAGCAGAATAATTTTATTTTAAACTTTAAAAAAGCATGTGAAGATGAAACTTTAATCAAAGACTTGTTTTCACGGGCTGAACTGGATTGATCAAAATAATAAATCTGAATAGGTCTGTACTATGATGAATAGATAAAAACTTAATCCAAATCCAATCCAAAATATATGAAGAAAATATTCTCAGAACTTAAAGGTTTTGTGGTGTTTAGCCCGCAGCTTTTAGCAAAATATCTACAGGAAAATAACCTTCCAGGTACTAATATTTTAAAATATTTCGTAGAAAATGAACATGGAGATGAAATAACAAAGTTAGGAATAGCAATCCCAATAATAGGCGTAGAAGAAGACTATTATGCATTTCAGGTCTCAGTGAATGACGAAAAGATATTGAATGATAATGAGGTAGAGGTGGAGTCCAAAGGCTGGATATTTCAAGCCGCCAATAATGAAATAAAAATTGTTGGTATTGGTTATTTAAAAGACATTACTTCTATTAATGCTGAAAACAGCATTACTTTATCTTTAGAAAATGGCTGGTATTCTTTAAAAATACGGGGAGGAAATAAAGATGGTGAAAGATTATTTGAGCTGAATATGCAGAAACAGGACATTCATCCGGCTTTTAGCGGAGATGTTACTACCGAATATTACTATGGTTAGAAATATATATTAAAAATAGCGATGAAGGCTGAATACCTTTTGTTAAAGGGTAAATGGCTGAAGTTGAGTTGCTAAGAATATTGATTTAACAGTCTAAGAAAACAGAATTTTCTTTGAAAATATAGAAATGTAAATTTTCTTCCAAAAATATTTTGTCAGTAATAAAAAACTTTCTATATTTGCACCACTGAAAACAACGGTATAACCGGAGTTAAAGGAGAGTTGGCAGAGTGGTCGATTGCGGCAGTCTTGAAAACTGTTGACTGTAACAGGTCCGGGGGTTCGAATCCCTCACTCTCCGCCAGTTGGGAAACCAAAATAAGCTAAAACGCTGTAAACATCAATGTTTACAGCGTTTTTGTTTTATGCAAATACCAAATGTGCTAAAAAAAGGATCACAATCTGAAAATGTTTACTACCCGATAAAAGCTTGATCATTTTCTTTATTTGAAAGTATCCGAATGGTATTCATACCAAAACCCTTTAAGAATCTTAAACTCATAAAAAATCTATCGGCACATCGAATTCTATCGATATGTTATTTTTTGCTTGATTAGGGAAAATCAACAATTTTGCAAAAAAATTATTGTTGAAATAGCTCGACCTGATGTTTACATCAATGAAAACAAGATTCTAAAAACACATTTGCCCAATCCCTCAGACAGAATATTTTTATTAATTGACTGTTGCATTTTGTTGAAGATATTATTTTCATTTTGAAATCCGGTGAGGTCAGCAACCCTTATTACCTCAAATTTTAAATGAGAATATGAGAAAAAAAACACATAAAGCACTGATCTTACCTTGCTGCTTCTTTATCGGTATATTGAGTGCGCAAGTAGGAATAGGTACAAGTAACCCACAAGGGATTTTACATGTAGATGGAGCTAAGGATAATTCTGCTTCAGGAGTACCAACGGCAACACAGGTTTCTAATGATGTTATTGTCAATAAAACAACAGGATTCATTGGTGCAGGAGTTCTTAATCCTCAGGTTCAGCTAGACATGAGATCAGCGGGTAGTGAAAATGCTCTTGGTTTAGGGACAACAACCATGTTGGCAGCAACAGCAGGTGCAGGTGCTACACGATATGATGTAAACAATATACCGGTAGGCGCTAAAATAGAAGTGTCTGATGGTGTGGTATGGCACAAAGCCTATATTGCTCCTCAAAAGGCTGTGGTCGTTGTTCGTAAAATTGTAAGTCAGTCTATACCATCTGCCTCAGCAACAACCATTATTAACTGGAATGAGGTACGTGACATGAACAACAGCTTTGATCCCAGCTCTGGTGAATTTACAGCTCCCAGAAATGGAACTTATACTTTTTTGTTAACATTCAATTTTAACGGAGCAGTTATTAGTGACGGTTCCAGAGTTGAGTCACAATTCTACAATCCCACTACAGGTACTGTTCTTGCCAGTGTATATAAAACTTTCGGACAGTCTATGACCGGTACCGCTGATGACGCAAATGCTACACGCTCAACACAGGCTGGAGGGTCAAGTACTGTTACCCTTACTCTTATTGCAGGAACTAAAGTAAGCGTAAGACTATTTCAAAATCTTACTTCAGGTAGTATTCCGCTTAGAGTTACTACAGATTCTTCAAATCCTGCGAATCCAGATGATGGATTTAACAATTTAACTATAATAGAACATTAAGATATAGATTATGAAAAAGATCAGTATAACTTATAAACTATTGGCCTGTATTTTATTTTTTTCTGCAACTAAAACAATTGCACAAACAGGTTTTTTTACGCCTACGCCTGCACAGCCTTTACATATAGATGCGGGAAAAGATAACGGCTCCGCACCTGATGCAACAAAAATATCTAATGATGTTGTTATTACATCAGAAGGGCAGGTTGGCATTGGACTTTTAAATCCGGTTACTAAAGTTGATCTGAGATCTTCTTCTGACCAGGGAATTATTGGTTTAGGTAATAATACACAAAGCCCTTCTGCTGCAGGGGGAGGAGCTATACGTTACAATAACGGAGGTTTTCTGGAATATTCTGACGGTGAACAATGGATAGCATTGCCACTTACAGCTCCAACCAAAGCACTGGTAAACGCCAGTAAAGGTTCGGCGCAAAGTATTCCAAGTGCTGCTTCAACCGTTATTACAGGGTGGACAGAAACAGTTGATTTAGGTGCAGGTGCCAGTGGAGATTTTGATCCTTCTACAGGTATTTTTAAAGCTCCCCGTGATGGTTTTTATCTGGTTTCTTTCAACATTACCCTTGCTAATGGAAATATCCCTAAAAATACATTTATAGAAACGGCAATAGAAAGCAATCAAAGTACAGATAATATTCCTGTATTTAAAACAATAAATTCTTATCCTGCTTTTCAGGCTGGTGCAGTAAGTAATTATATAAGTGGTAATTGCAATGCTATTTTCAACCTTAAAAAAGATGATACTATAAAATTCAGCATAAGGCATAATATAGGCAGTGCCCGAAATACTTTGAATGATAGTAAATTAAATAATTTAAGCATCAGTGAATTATAAAAATATATAATAATGGGACGAAAAAATAAAATAAAAAAATTGATCAGTGCTGTTATTGTTTTGTCACTGAATGTAACCTACATAAACGCTCAAATAGGGATAGGAATACCCAATCCGACAAATCCTCTTGAGGTTAAAACGGATGCAGGTAATATTATCATTAACAGTTCCGGAAAAATAGGTGCAATGGTAGCCAATCCCAAGGTAGCTCTGGATCTCCGTGGTGGAACAAATAGTTCTGTAGCTATTGGAAATACGACGAAAACAGCGGTTCAGGCTGGGGCAGGGGCATTACGGTATGTTGCAAGTCCGGCTATTGGGGTAAAGGGATATTTAGAATTTTCCGATGGCTCAGATTGGGTCAGCTTTTATCCTAAAGGTAAGCCGCGTATTATAGTAATGGCAAGTAAAACTACTCAGGATACTTATGTATTTGAAAGTGCTGTCCCTTCAGAAATAGGAACCAAATCTGGAATAGTTCAAAGAAGATCCTCTTATTTAACAAACTGGACTGAAAAACTAGACTCTGATTCAGGGGTTCCAACCTCCAATTTCGATCCGGCTACAGGTGAATTTACAGCGCCGCGTGATGGCGTTTATTTTGCAACTTTTACTTTTGCATTACAGTCCAGCCAGGTAAATACAGGTGCTAATAATCAGACTGAAGCAATTTGGGAAGTTAGAAATCCTACCGGCACAATTACACAAAGAATAAAAACAAATAACGGATATGCTTCCGATACCGGAGCCAGTCCCAATGCAGTACCGGTTGGTTCAGCCTGTACAGTAAGCGTTTATCTGAATAAAGGCAGCAAACTAAGACCTTTTACCTGGATTACAGTAGCATTTGATGGTACAACCAGCCAGTTTGATGTTTCAGGAAGTGGTGCTTACAACGCACTTACCATAGTTGAACAATAAAGATATTTAAATAAGTCTGAACAATTTGATTTTAAAATAAACCCTGTAATTCCTACAAATTACAGGGTTTTATTTTTGAAGAATATAGTGTTAACTTAATATCTCACATGGTGCTATACAAATCACCCAGGGACATCTCTTGATTCCCGGAGGAGGGCAGCATGCTTCGGAACAACTCAATGCTCCGCCATTAATATTCTTCAGCTGATCTCTTGAAATTTTTTTAGAATTTTTCATAGTCAAGTAATTGAATTAAACTAAAAACTAAGGTTGGTTTCCACCACCACATCCGTCATATGGCATACATTGCCACTTTCCACCAATTAAACAAAGCTGTCCGCCTCTGCAGTCAATACCACCCTTAATTGTTTTCAATTCCTGTCTTTCGATTTTCTTTAAATTTTTCATAATAATATAGGTTTAGTTCTACTCGAAGTTAATCAATTTTTATCAACTGTTGTAGAATTATCATAAAAATATTTATTTTCAATGGATTTATTGTTTGATGTTTTCCTTTATGTTTTATGTAATTAAGTAAAATATACAGTGCATGAAGTGGATTCAATAAGGCTTAATGAAGGAATGTACAAAGAATAGATATCTTTTGAGTAAAATCTTGTCTTGTGGCAAGTTGGATTTCATAATGACTTACTAATTTTGGTTAAAAGTTTAATCACCAAATCCGATAATATTATGAAAAGTCTATTCAAATTCTCAACCTTATTGAAATCATTGCTGGTTTTAACTGTTATCGTTATCACATCCCAAGTATATGGGCAAAAAGTGAAACCTTCTGAAAGTGGTTATGCTCCTGCTAATGGAAGTAAAGTTTACTATGAAGTCTATGGTAAAGGTAAGCCCATTGTATTATTGCATGGCGCTTTTATGACGATTGACATGAACTGGGGGCAACTGATCCCGGAGTTATCAAAAAACAGAAAAGTAATCGCTGTTGAATTGCAAGGACACGGGCATACTCCGTTTTCAGAACGCAAATTATCACATACTGCTTTGGCCAGTGATGTGACAGAAGTAATGAACTTTCTGAAAATTGATAAGGCAGATGTGGTAGGATATAGCTTTGGAGGAGAAGTGGCTTATCAGTTGGCTATACAAAACCCTGAAAGACTTAACAAGTTGGTTATCATTTCGTCAACATATAAAACTAGTGGCTGGCTGCCTGAAGTAAATAAAGCACTTGAAGGAATGAAACCGGATCTTTTTACGAACAGTCCTCTGCATACAGCTTATAATGCCGTAGCACCTGATAAAACAAAATGGACAAAATTTCTGGAACAGATGATGGCTTCTGCCAGACAACCTTTTGATTTTGGTGATGGTAATATTTCTAAAATTCCGGTACCTGTTTTAATCATAGCCGGTGATAATGATGGATTGGATAAAACAGAACTTTCAAAAACCTATAAATTATTGGGAGGTGATGTTTTTGCAGATATGGGGCCAATGCCAAAATCTCAATTGGCTATTGTTCCAGGGCAAACCCATGTCAGTCTGATGATGCAGACTGCAACAATTCTGAACTACCTAAACAGCTTTTTACAATAATCAGATACAATATCACTTATTTTAATTAATCCTTTTACAATTGTTAAATCTACAATATGGATACGAAATTTGAAGCAGGAATAAATATTGCCATAAAAATTCCAAAAAGTAAATATGAAAAAACGGTAGTCTTTTACAGAGACATCTTAAAGTTAAAGGTTGAAGAAAAACCGATTAATAATTCAACGGTTTCCAGAACCCATGAAGTAAAATTCGGGAATAATATTATCTGGCTGGACTGTGTAGATAATTATACCCATTCCGAAACCTGGCTGCAGCTTACAGTTCCTGATGTAGAAGAAGCTACAGAATACCTTCTGTCGGTCGGCGTAGAAACCTGTGACGAAATTGAAGAACTCCCTGAAAATATGCACTGGATTACAGATCCTGCGGGGACAGTGTTCAATTTGCAGGAAAGAAAATAACAAAAGACAGAATGCGATAGGGAAAATTGCTTAGAATATGGTTTTAATCAAAATTTTAATACCTTTAACCATCAAATTATTAAAATTTTAAACAATCCATGAAGACGAAATCTTTAACTTTCATCTTAACCCTCTTTTTTCAGCTGGTAAGTATCACTGTATTTTCACAAAAAACAGCTGTTCTCAACTCTTTATTAGATAAAAATACAGAATTTATTTTTCCACAGACTCCCGATAAAATCTCAAAAGCATTGAATACTAAACCTGTATTTTATGAAGATGCCAACGAGGAAAAGTATGTGAAATGGCCTACAAAAACAGGACTGGAACTCTATTGCAGTTTAGGGAAAAATAATACTGTTGATGAAATGTTTTTTACCATTTCAGACAATAAACCAGTAGTGGTAGAAGGACTCCCATTTGGCCTTATTCTGAATAAAAGTACCTTGCAGGACAGCAAAACTAAGTTCAGTAAATACAAGGCTAAAACACAGAAACTTGGTGCAGACAGTGAATTTCCGGGAGGTTCAAAACTGATTTTTAAGAAAGGGAAACATTATGCAACCTTGCTTTTTGACAATAAAAACCTGCTCAAATCTTTAGGACTTACCACAGAACTTATTGATCCGGCAGCCAATTAATTTTAACAGCTTTCAAATACTATAAATCCGTCACTTTTTGGCGGATTTTTTTGTACGTCTGCTTTCAGAAAATAGATTGAAAAATAAGATCAGATTTCAGACTAAATTGATATAAAAAAGATCACTTACTATCAAAAGATAGAGATTTACTATCCTTAAAGAAGCAGTTCAAAAAAACGCTTTAATTATAGGATGGAAAACGATAACGGACAGACGGTTTCTTTGAACTTGTTTGATTTTTTTGCACTATATCTTAAGAATTTAGCAACAAAAAATGAGTGAAATAATCTAAATTATAATATTTATTGAATGAAAAGTTGATTTTTAATAGCAATAAAATCAATGAGTTATGGTTAAATAGTTATTGTTTGCATAAAATATCTTTCACGTTTTTATAAAATACCTATATTTACCACCAAGGAGTTCTTAACATCTTCTTTATCAACCGAAACTGGTTACACTTAGCTGTGTCTTAAAAGGGAATCGTGTGTAAATCACGAACTGTCGCGCAACTGTAAGTAGCATTAAGGTTTTTATCAAATAAAGGTCCACTGTATACCTCGTTATATGGGAAGGACGATAAAAACTGTTACAAGTCAGGAGACCTGCCTATTTCGAATTGACGATGCTTTCGCGGTCTGAAGCTTATAGTCAGGTATGATACGATATGGATAACAGTGAGATCAATATATTTTGTCAGCTCGTGTTATTTTTGTGATGCAGATAAATAGTGGGGCAGTATGCTCATTTATTATCGTGTATTCATCGTATTTTCCTTTTCCATATTTTTCTTTCTCACAAGCATTGTGAAGTTTATCAGGAGCTTTTTATGAAGATTTAATCAATATAAAAAGTTAAAAAATGTACCCATTCAATTTCGATTATTCATGCTGGAGCAGCAGACTTGGAGATCAGCAGGTTTGCAGGGAGGCAATGGTGTATAATTCCGGATTACAAAAATCGGATAAAACAAATCCGTTTCCTTTTGATTTCCTTTTTACCAAAAGTGGCTATTGCTATGCCGATTCAAGGTTTTTTGTAAACAAATTTCAACTAAACAATAAATATTATAATGACTACAAGTGAAAGTTTGAAGTCTCCCGGTATGAAATTTCGGGAGGCCATGCGAAAAGAAAGTCCTCTTCAGATTGTTGGAGCCATTAATGCCAATCATGCGTTGTTAGCGCAGCAGGCAGGTTTTAATGCTATTTATCTTTCAGGAGGCGGTGTTGCCGCTGGTTCTCTGGGGATTCCGGATTTAGGAATTACCACACTGGAAGATGTATTGATTGATGTTCAGCGTATCACAAATGTTTGTGACCTGCCCCTCATGGTAGATGTTGATACCGGATTCGGACCTTCGGCATTTAATGTGGCAAGAACTGTAAAATCACTGATTAAAGCTGGAGCTGCGGCCCTGCATATTGAAGATCAGGTAGGTGCAAAACGCTGTGGACATCGCCCGGGAAAAGAAGTGGTAACCAAAGAAGAAATGGTAGACAGGCTGAAAGCTGCTGCAGATGCCCGTACCGATGAAAATTTTGTCATTGGAGCCCGTACTGATGCGTTTGCTAATGAAGGATTAGAAAAAACATTGGAAAGAGCAGTAGCTTATAAAGACGCTGGAGCAGATTTCATTTTTGCAGAAGCCGTTCCGGATTTAAGCTTTTATCAAAAGTTTGTTGAAGCTACAGGAGTTCCTGTACTGGCCAATATTACAGAATTCGGGATGATCAGAATGTACACGGTGGAAGAATTAAAAAATGCAGGTGTGGGACTGATTCTCTATCCGCTTTCTGCTTTCCGTGCTGCTAATAAAGCGGCTCAAAATGTATATGAACACCTTCGTAAAGACGGAACACAGGCCAATGTCTTAGATACCATGCAAACAAGGGAAGAACTTTACCAAAGCATTGGATACTACGATTATGAACAAAAATTAGACAACCTTTTTAAACAAAATAATTGATAATGTCAACTAACAGTGAACCCACATTTAAGCCTAAAAAAAGCGTTGCGCTTTCAGGGGTAGCAGCAGGTAATACTGCTCTTTGCAGTGTCGGAAAAAGTGGAAATGATCTTCATTACAGAGGATATGATATTCTGGATCTTGCAGAGAAAGCACAATTTGAAGAAGTAGCTTATCTTTTGATCTACGGACAGCTGCCTACCGGAGCGCAATTGAAAAACTATAAAGCCAAGTTAAAATCTTTGAGAGGTCTACCTCATTCTGTAAGAAATATTCTTAAGAGTATTCCTGCTGCTGCCCATCCAATGGATGTGATGCGTTCCATGGTTTCCGCTATCGGAAGTATTCAGCCGGAAAAAGATGATCATAATATGGCGGGAGCAAGGGATATTGCAGATAAATTATTGGCATCTTTCAGCTCAGGTCTGCTATACTGGTATCACTATACCCATAATGGAAAAGAAATTGACGTAGAAACCGATGATGATACTATAGGAGGGCATTTCCTTCACTTACTGCATGGGAAAAAACCTGCAGATTCCTGGGTGAAAGCAATGGAAATCTCGTTAAACCTCTATGCAGAACATGAATTTAATGCCTCAACATTTACCAGCCGTGTCATTGCCGGAACAGGATCTGATATTTACTCTGCCATTACCGGAGCAATTGGTGCTTTGAGAGGACCTAAGCATGGAGGAGCTAATGAAGTTGCTTTTGAAATCCAAAGCCGTTATAACTCTCCGGATGAAGCAGAAAAGGATATTCGCCAACGTATTGCGAACAAAGAAGTAATTATCGGATTTGGGCATCCGGTGTACACCATTTCAGATCCGAGAAACGTAGTCATCAAAAAGGTGGCTAAAGAACTTTCAGAAGAAGCGGGAGATATGCTGCTGTATAATATTGCTGAAAGATTGGAAACAATCATGTGGGAAGAAAAGAAAATGTTCCCGAACCTGGATTGGTTCTCCGCTGTTTCTTACCACCTGATGGGAGTTCCTACCCTGATGTTTACTCCGTTATTTGTTATCTCAAGAGTGACCGGATGGAGCGCCCACATTATAGAACAGAGACAGGATGGAAAGATTATCCGCCCAAGTGCCAACTACACAGGGCCGGAAAACAAAGAATTTGTGTCTATCAACGACCGGAAATAATGAAGGACATCGGAAATGAAAAGAAATAATTCATTTTCAATTTTTCCCTCTTAACTTTTAATTAATTAAAATTTTTCAACAATAAAAAATGAGTTCACACATCTCAAACGAAAGACCGCAACCCGATCAGGTATTAACAGACATTGCAGACTATGTCTTAAACTACGAAATTAAAAATGACCTGGCATGGAAGACCGCTCATTACTGTCTTCTGGACACGATCGGCTGTGGTCTGGAAGCATTGACTTACCCGGCATGTACAAAACTTTTAGGACCTGTGGTAAAAGGTACTGTAGTTCCTAACGGAGCAAAAGTACCAGGTACCCAATTCCAGCTGGATCCCATTCAGGCAGCGTTCAATATCGGAGCCATCATTCGTTGGCTGGATTTCAATGATACATGGCTGGCGGCAGAATGGGGGCATCCTTCTGATAATCTTGGAGGAATTTTAGCAACTGCAGACTGGTTATCCAGAACAAATATTGCCGAAGGAAAATCACCTTTAAAAATGAAGCAGGTATTGGAAGCAATGATCATGGCCCACGAAATTCAGGGAGTAATGGCACTGGAAAATTCATTCAACAAAGTAGGACTGGACCACGTTTTATTGGTAAAGCTTGCTTCCACAGCAGTTGTAGGGAAGCTGATTGGGTTAAACCGTGATGAAATTATCAATGCCGTATCGCTGGCTTTTGTGGACGGACAGTCTTTAAGAACTTACCGCCACGCTCCCAATACAGGTTCCCGTAAATCTTGGGCAGCAGGAGATGCTACATCAAGAGCGGTACGCCTTGCTCTGATTGCAAAAACAGGAGAAATGGGCTATCCATCTGTACTGACAGCAAAAACATGGGGATTCTATGATGTTTCCTTCAAAGGGAATGAATTCAAATTCCAGAGAGAATACAGTTCTTACGTAATGGAAAACGTACTCTTTAAAATTTCCTTCCCTGCAGAATTTCACTCGCAGACCGCAGTAGAAGCGGCAATGACATTACATGCAACTTTAAGAGACCTTGGAAAAACAACAAATGATATCAAAAAAATTACCATCCGTACCCATGAAGCCGCTATTAGAATTATTGATAAAAAAGGGCCGTTAAATAATCCTGCTGATCGTGACCACTGTATTCAATATATGGTAGCTGTACCATTGATTCATGGAAGACTGACTGCCGCTGATTATGAAGATAACATTGCTTCGGACCCAAGAATTGATGTGCTTCGTGACAAAATTGAATGCGTAGAAGATGTTCAGTTTACAGCTGATTATCACGATCCGGAAAAACGTTCCATTGCCAATGCGATGACGGTAGAACTTAATGACGGAACTGTTTTAGACGAAATAGTGGTAGAATATCCTATTGGCCACAAACGCAGAAGAGACGAAGGAATTCCTGAACTGATCAAGAAATATAAAGTGAACCTTGCCCGTATTTTCCCGGAAAAACAGCAAAGAACGATTCTTGAAAATTCATTGGAATATGACACCTTGGTGAATCTTAACGTCAATGAATTTGTAGATCTTTTAGTCATTTAAAATCAATAAGAAAATGGAGAATTGAATATCAGAACTTTTTAATGAATAGTCGATATTTTTTGAAAAATGATCAATTCTCCATTCTCATTTTTATGACTAGAACTTTCAATGATCCATTTTTAATTTAAAAACTATGTCACAAAAAATAAAAATATTAATCAATGGAAATTTTACAGAAAGTAAAACAAAAAACTATCTTCCTGTAGAAAACCCTGCTTCACAGGAAATCCTTGCAGAAGTTCCCCTCACGGAATTATCTGAAATAGATGAAGCTATTGAAGCAGCAGCAGAAGCTTTCAAAATATGGAAAGAAGTTGCCACTCCGGAAAGAGCAAGACTATTCCTGAAATACCAGCATCTTTTGAAAGAACATCAGAAAGAAATTGCGGAAATCCTTTCCAAAGAAAACGGAAAAACCTTCGCAGATGCTATGGGAGACGTGTGGCGCGGCATAGAAGTCGTAGAGCATGCCTGCAATATTCCGACCCTGATGATGGGAGAAACAGTAGAAAATGTAGCAAGAGGGGTAGACACCTACAGCTATATTCAGCCTCTTGGGGTCTGTGCGGGAATTACTCCTTTCAACTTCCCGGCCATGATTCCTTTGTGGATGTTTCCTATGGCGATAGCATGTGGTAATACCTTTATTTTAAAACCTTCAGAGCAGACTCCTATGACCTCCATGAAAATGGCAGAGCTGTTTTTGGAGGCAGGTTTTCCTAAAGGTGTTTTAAATATTGTTCATGGCAGCAAAGATCAGGTAAATCATATTTTGAATCACGCTGATATCAGAGCTATTTCATTTGTAGGTTCTGTACCGGTTGCAGAACATGTTTACCGCACAGGAACCGATAATCTGAAAAGAGTTCAGGCTTTTGGCGGTGCTAAAAATCATATGGTGGTCATGCCGGATGCCAATAAAAGTCAGGTGATCAATAATCTGGTGGGAGCTTCTTGTGGCGCTGCCGGTCAACGTTGTATGGCTATCAGTGTTGCTGTATTGGTAGGAGAGGCACAAAACTGGGCAGAAGATATTAAAACAGCTTTAAGTACAGTTAAACCAGGAGTTTGGTCTGATGACTCTGCTGCATTTGGCCCGTTGATCAATAAACAATCCAAAGATAAAGTGTTAAGGCTGATCCAAAGTGCTTACGACCAGGGAGCAGAGGTGATGCTGGATGGAAGCCAATGTACCGTAGAAGGTTATGAAAACGGATATTTTGTAGGACCTACCTTATTTAGCAATGTTTCTGTGGATATGGATATCTATAAAGAAGAGATTTTTGGGCCCGCATTGCTGTTATTAAAGGCAGACACCTTAGATGAGGCGATCAGAATCATTAATGAAAACCCATACGGAAACGGAACCTCAATTTTTACCAACTCAGGAGCTGCCGCAAGAAAATTCCAGCATGAAATTGAAGTAGGGCAGATTGGAGTTAACCTTCCGATTCCTGTTCCACTGCCGTTTTTCTCTTTTACAGGATGGCGGAAATCATTCTTTGGTGATCTGCATTCTTACGGAAAACAAGGCGTTCGCTTCTACACTGAAACCAAAACCATTACGGCCCGTTGGTTTGAAGAAGATGTGCCGGGAGGAAGTGTAAATATGACCATCAATCTGAAATAAAGAAAAGCAGGTAATTGAAATGATTTTACTTCTCAATTATCTACTTTTTACTTTTAATTATTCATTCTCAGTTTTCAATTCAAATAAATTTTCAATTCAATACTATGGAATTTAACCTAAATGAAGATCAGCTCGCATTTCAGGATGCTGCGAGAAAGTTTGCTGAAAAAGAACTGTTTCCATACGCTTCAGAATGGGATGCTGAAAAGAAATTTCCCAAAGAAGCTATTGTTAAGGCCGGAGAATTGGGTTTCTGCGGAGTATACACCAGTGAGGAAGCCGGAGGACTGGGATTGTCACGGCTGGATGCTGCCATTATATTTGAAGAATTAGCAGCTGCATGTCCTTCTACCACTGCCTATATTACCATACACAACATGGTTTCATGGATGATTGATGAATTTGGAAATGATGAAATCAGAAAAAACTTATGTCCGGATCTGGCATCAGGCAAACTTCTGGGTTCTTATTGTCTTACCGAACCGGGTTCAGGCTCCGATGCAGCAGGTCTGAAAACGACAGCTGTCAAAAGAGGGAACAAATATATCATTAACGGAACCAAAGCGTTTATTTCCGGAGCAGGTGAAAGTGATATATTAATTGTCATGGCCCGCACGGGAGATTCCGGTACCAAAGGAATTAGTGCATTTGTAGTACATGCCGATGCTCCGGGAATCAGTTTCGGAGAAAAAGAAAAAAAGCTGGGTTGGAATACACAGCCGACCCGTTTTGTGTTTTTAGATCATGTGGAGGTAGAGGAGAAATATCTTTTAGGTACATTAGGGGAAGGATTTAAAATAGCTCTGAAAGGACTGGATGGAGGCCGTATCAATATCGGTACATGTTCCGTTGGAGCAGCACAGGGAGCAATTAATCAGGCTCAGCGCTATATGCATGAAAGGCAGCAATTCGGAAAATCTTTGGCCCAGTTTCAGTCTCTTCAGTTTAAAATTGCAGATATGGTGACGGAGTTGGTTGCAGCCCGTCAAATGGTACAGCTGGCAGCATTTAAACTTGATTCCAAAGATCTCAATGCCACTACTTATTGTGCTATGGCGAAAAGACTGGCTACGGATATGAGCTTTAATATCTGTAACGAGGCTCTTCAGATTTTAGGCGGCTATGGCTGTACACAGGATTTCCCGGTTGAAAGGCTGATGCGTGATGCCAGAGTACATCAGGTAGTAGAAGGAACGAATGAAATTATGAAACTCGTGATTTCAAGAAAGATACTAGAAGAAGGAGCTACTTTGCAAATAAGATGATAAACAGATTTTCATTACTATAGATCTTTAGTGTTTAACTTAGAAGTTGTCTAAACTTTACCAAACCACAAAAGTCACAAAAGTTTTAAACACTTAAGTTTTTTCAGAGCCAGGTTTTATGCATAATAAGTACACCTAAGTTTTGTGAAAATCAAAGATTTTCATCTTATGTGAACTTTTCTGAGGTATTATTTTAAACTTACTTAAGTGAACTAAAGTGTTTTAAAATAATAGCTTTTGTGCCTTTTGTGGTTAAAAATAATCAATATAAAAGTTTAGACAATTTTTTAATAATAATTTTCAATTAAATACCATGAATGTAATTATAACAGAAATAAAAAATAAGGTCGGAATTATTACCCTGAATTCAGAGAAAACGCTCAATTCGCTGTCATTGGAAATGATAGAAGAGCTGAAAACTGTCTTAGAAGACTGGAAAACCTCTGATGAAGTAGCCTGCATATTCCTTCAGGGAGCCGGCGAAAAAGCATTCTGTGCAGGTGGTGATGTAAGAAAATTACATGATGCTATAATTGCACAGCGAAAAATAGATGGCACAAAGGTTCCACAGGATTGTTTCGATTTCTTTTCAAAAGAATATCAGGTAGACTATGCTATTCATACTTACCCAAAACCTGTCATTGTATGGGGACACGGAATCGTCATGGGAGGCGGAATTGGCCTGATGGTCGGAGCCTCACACCGCATCGTTACTGAAAGAAGTAAGTTGGCAATGCCTGAAATTACAATCGGTCTGTATCCTGACGTGGGTGCAACCTGGTTTTTGAATAAAATGCCTTCTGCCTATGGAATTTATTTAGGATTAACAGGTGCAAGACTGGACGGAGCAGATTGTAAATTCTTAGGGCTGGCAGATTATTATATAGAATCCTCTTCAAAAGAAGCTATTCTGAATGCCCTTCAACAGGCAGACTGGAACGGAGCATCTCATAAAACCGTTTCCGATATCCTGGAAAATATTTCAAAAGAAGCCTTCATTCCCGAATCTCAGGCGGAATTACACGCATCTTTTATCAAACAGTTTGAAGAAGTCAATTCTCCAGAAGATTTCAGAAAAATATTGATTAGCCATACTGATAAAGATGAATGGATCAATAACGGTGTGAAAAGCTTTCAAGCCGGATCTCCAAGCTCAGCACATATTATTTTCAGACAATTGAAACAAGGTGAAAATTTAAGTCTTGAGGAGGTTTTTCAAGCTGAACTTAATTTGTCCTGCCAATGCTGTATTCACCCTGATTTTGCTGAAGGAGTAAGAGCATTATTGGTAGATAAAGATATGTCTCCGAAATGGCATCCCGCAGCATGGGAAGATATTACGGAAGAATGGATAGATTCCTACTTTAAAGAATTAAAAATGGCAAACGAAACATTGAGAATGGAGATTTAAGTATTGAAAATAGAGAATTTTGAACTATCAACTTTAAGCTTTAAACTAAAAAATTATGTCAAATATAGCATTCATAGGATTAGGAAATATGGGTGGGCCTATGGCCGTTAACCTGATCAAAAAAGGTCATAACGTTGTAGGTTTTGACCTTTCGGAAGAAGCCTTAAAAATATTGGTGTCAGAAGGTGGACAGATTGCGGAATCTGCTGTAGCTGCCACTAAGGATGCGGATGTAGTGATTTCAATGTTGCCTTCTGGAAAGCACGTTGCTGATCTTTATTCAGAAGAATTTATAAACAGTCTTAAACCAAACACATTATTGATAGACAGCAGTACCATTGATGCGGTTACAGCCCGTACAGTTGCTGAACTTGCTGTTTCAAAAGGCTGCAGAATGATAGATGCGCCTGTTTCCGGAGGAACAGCCGGCGCTCAGGCGGGTACACTAACCTTTATTGTCGGAGGCAAACAGGATGATTATGAAAAAGCCCGTCCGATACTCAAGTGTATGGGACAGAATATATTTCATGCCGGAGATTCCGGAGCGGGACAGGTTGCTAAAATCTGTAATAATATGCTGCTGGCCATTCATATGATCGGAACTTCAGAGGCCATTAATCTGGGGGTGAAACATGGTCTTAATCCTCAGATTTTAAGCGAAATTATGCAGAAAAGTTCAGGGAAAAACTGGTCGCTGGATGTTTATAACCCTTATCCTGGAGTGATGGAAAATGCTCCGGCTTCCCGTAATTATTCCGGAGGTTTTGCCGTAGACCTGATGACAAAAGATTTGGGCCTTGCCGCAGAAGCAGGATTGGAAACCAAAACATCCACACCACTCGGTAATACCGCATTGAATTTATACAGAATGTGGAGTGAATCCGGGAATGGGAAAACAGACTTTTCCAGCATTATTCAATTTCTAAACAGAGATCTTTAAAAAATGAAAATAGAGCATAAACACCTTTCTATTCTCGCTTTTTAATAATTTTTAACTATCAACTATCAATTAAAAATGACTTTCAAAACATTATTATATCAACAAAATGGACCTATCGGAATATTGACGATAAACCGTCCGCAGGCATTAAACGCTTTGAATGAACAGGTTTTACAGGAACTGAAATCATTTGCTGACCAGATAAGATCAGATAGAAATATCAGGGTGTTAATTATTACCGGTTCCGGAGAAAAAGCTTTTGTTGCAGGAGCTGACATTAAGGCAATGCAAGAAATGACTCCTTCTGATGCAGAAACTTTTTCTATTGCCGCACAGACTGCTTTTAACGCTATTGAAGAACTTCCTTTCGCTGTGATAGCCGCTGTAAACGGTTTTGCTTTGGGAGGAGGCTGTGAACTGGCATTGTCCTGTGATATTATTCTGGCCAGTGGGAAAGCAAAATTTGGACTCCCTGAAGTGACATTAGGATTATTGCCTTGTTTTGGCGGAACCCAGCGTCTGCCAAGGGCTATTGGATTATACAAAGCAAAGGAAATGGTTTTCTCCGGAGAATTTTATTCTGCGGAAGCCTGTAAAGATTTTGGTTTTGTCAACCACGTTTTTGCTCCCGAAGAATTAATGAACGAAGCCCAAAAACTGGCAGAAACAATTGCTGCCAAAGGACCTGTAGCCGTGTCAAAAGCAAAACAGTCTTTAAATACCGGATTTGAACTGCATATTACAGACGGATTGAAACAGGAAGCCTCTTTATTCGGAGAATTGTTTACAACAGAAGACCATCATGAAGGCATAGGAGCATTCATAGAAAAAAGAAATCCGAATTTTAAAGGAAATTAATAGATTGGAAGATAGAGAATTGAAAATAATATGATTTAACTTAAGTACCATCTTCCATTTTCAATTCTCGATTTTCCCATTTTTATTGACTAAATGGTCAGACCATGATTGTTTTTCACTTCAGCCATCACAAACGTACTGTGCGTACTCCCTATAGAATCTACAGATCCCAGTTTGTTAAACACAAAGTCCTGATAATGTTTCATATCCCGTACCTGAACTTTCAGGAGAAAATCAAAATCTCCGGAAATATTGTAGCATTCCGCAACTTCTTCAATTTCTAAAATTTCTTTTACAAAATCATACCCTACAGATCTGTCGTGAATTTTCAGTTTGATCTGACAGAAAACCGTAAACCCACGGTTGAGCTTTTCAGCATCAAGAACAGCAGCATATCTTTTCACAAATCCTTCCTGCTCCAATCTTTTTACTCTTTCAAAAACCGGTGAAGTTGAGAGATTCACTTCTTTTGCAAGCTCTTTTACGGTTAGTTTTGCATTTTTCTGGAGCAGCCTCAGCAGCTGTACATCCTTATCATCGAGTTGTTCCACAGAATATTATTCTTTTAGATTATAAAAACAGTCAAATTTAAAGAATTATATGCTTTTATTTATGTTTTTAAAAGTTTATTTTGCTTAATTAATTAACTTTAATTGTATTTTTATTCTGTATTATTAATTTTACACAAAATTAAAAACTTTTATTGGTGATGATTGTCATCAGTAAAAGTACAGTTCTTTAGAGATACTTCATCAAACAGGAAAGGTTTTACATAACGTAGATTAATAGGGAATCGTGTGAAAATCACGAGCTGTCGCGCAACTGTAAGTAACACACCAAAGGTTTCTGTCCTTGTATATCCACTGCCAAAAGCGGGAAGGATGGCGGAAACTGTTACAAGTCAGGAGACCTGCCTTTACTGAATTGACAATGCTTTCGCGGTCTGAAGCTTTTGGGTCATACAGATGATATATCGGATGTATACACTTTCTCGGTAAGGGAAGCTGTATTGTTTGTTATATCATGATCCCTGAAATTTTCATCCGTTAAAACATTACGAAGCATTTTAAAAAGGCTTTATCAATAAGTTTAATTAAAAAGTTTAAAAATGCAAACTCACATTCTGGGCTATCCGCGTATTGGTAGCAAAAGAGAACTCAAAAAAGCCTGCGAGCAATATTGGTCAGGTAAAATTCTTCTGGAAGAACTGCTGAATACGGGTAGAAATATCTGTAATCAAAACTGGAACATTCAGAAAGAAGCAGGAATAGACCTTATTCCATGTAATGATTTTTCATACTATGATCAGGTATTGGACATGAGTCTTGTGGTAGGGGCAATTCCCACACGTTACCATGAAGTAGTGCTTAAAAAAAACAATTCTGAGCTGGATCTTTATTTTGCTATGGCGAGAGGATACCAAAAAGAAGGCTTGGATATCACTGCAATGGAAATGACAAAATGGTTTGATACCAATTATCACTATATCGTTCCCGAGTTTTATAAAAACCAACAGTTTAAGCTGAGTTCAGATAAAATTTTCAATGAATTTGCAGGAGCAAAACAGGCAGGAATCAATGCAAAACCTGTAATTATCGGACTGGTTTCCTATTTGTTATTAGGAAAAGAAAAAGAAGAAGGGTTTGATAAACTGGATCTAGCCGGAAACCTTCTTTCCGTATATACAGAGATTTTGACCAAACTTCAGGAGCAGGGCGCAGAATGGATTCAGTTTGATGAACCTTTTTTAGCATTGGACTTAACGGAAAAAGCAAAAGAAGCCTATCATTTTGTTTACACTGAAATAAGAAAACGTTTCCCGAAACTGAAATTTATTGTGGCCACTTATTTTGAAGGATTAAATGATAACGGATCTCTTGCAGTATCACTTCCTGTGAATGTATTGCATGTAGATCTTGTAAGAAACCCAGAACAATTGGATGATATTCTGAATATTATTCCGGAAAGTTTAAGCCTTTCATTAGGAGTAGTTGACGGAAGAAATATCTGGAAAAATGATTTTGAAAAATCTTTGTATTTCATCAATAAAGCAGTTGAGAAATTAGGTTCTGAAAGAGTTTTAATTGCTCCTTCCTCTTCATTGCTTCATTCACCATGTGATCTGGATTTTGAAACTTCCCTTAATCCGGAAATTAAAAACTGGCTGGCTTTTGCCAAACAAAAAGTGACAGAAGTGGTAACGCTTAAAGAACTGGCATCCGGAACAGAAAATGAACAGACTCTTGCCTCTTTTGAAGAAAATAAAAAAGCAATTGCAAGCAGAAGAACATCCTCGCTTATTCATAATGATGGGGTGAAGCAAAGAGCAAATGCGGTCACTGAAAAAGATGCACAAAGGATAAATACATTCAAGATCCGTAAAGAAGAACAGCAGAAAGTATTACAGCTTCCTTTATTTCCAACAACAACCATCGGGTCATTCCCGCAGACCACGGAGGTAAGAAGCTGGAGAGCAAAATTCAAGAAAGGAGAACTGACGGCAGAGCAATATGATATTTTACTGAAAGAAGAAACCCAAAGAACCATTAGCTGGCAGGAAGAAATAGGAATAGATGTATTGGTTCACGGGGAATTTGAGCGTAACGATATGGTGGAATATTTCGGGGAACAATTGGAAGGTTTTACATTTACAAAAAACGGATGGGTACAAAGCTACGGAAGCCGTTGTGTAAAACCTCCTGTAATCTTTGGTGATGTTTCCCGTCCCACACCAATGACGGTATACTGGTCTCAATATGCACAATCCCAGACAGAAAAATGGGTAAAAGGAATGCTCACAGGTCCTGTTACAATTTTACAATGGTCTTTTGTACGTGATGATCAACCTCGTTCAGAGACGTGTAAACAAATTGCTCTGGCCATCCGTGATGAGGTTGTGGATCTTGAAAAAGCAGGAATCAGAATTATTCAGATTGATGAGCCGGCCATTAGAGAAGGGCTTCCATTACGAAAGACGGACTGGCAGAACTACCTGAAATGGGCCGTAGAAGCTTTCAGAATTTCAGCAAGCGGAGTAGAAGATGCTACACAGATTCATACTCATATGTGCTATTCGGAATTCAATGATATTATTGAAAATATTGCCGATATGGATGCAGATGTGATTACCATAGAATGTTCCCGCTCTCAGATGGAACTGCTGAATGCTTTTGCAGACTTCAGATATCCGAACGAAATTGGTCCCGGAGTTTACGATATCCATTCCCCAAGAGTTCCGTCAAAAGAAGAAATGATTGAACTGTTGAGAAAAGCCCAAAACGTGATTCCTGCCAATCAGCTTTGGGTAAATCCGGACTGCGGACTGAAAACAAGACACTGGGAAGAAACAGAAAAAGCTTTGATAGCAATGGTAGCCGCGGCTAAAGAAGCCTCTGTAGAATATGCACTCTAAAAAAAATTAAAATAATTAGATTCCACAATTCAGATCGTGTTATGATTTTTCATAGCACGATCTGTTATTTTAAAAAGGTGAAAAAATAATGATCATATCATATTCTATTCATTTTTATATCCTATTTTTGCTGCCCGATGCATTTGACAGATATGAGTCTGAAAAATATATTGAAAAACTGATAACCAGCGAACTATACATTTAAACATGAAAGAATCATTTTCTGAAATGAGATCAGAAACTTACAGCCCGGAATATATATCCAGATTAAGATGGAGTATTGTTATCCTTTTTGCAGCCATTGCAATTATTTTACTGGGATTTTTTATTAACGCAATTTCCAATACCTCTACTGACACCGCATCTGATATGATCTTCTTTTTACTCTTTTTGATTAGTGGCTCACTGGCAGGGTGGCTGGCTTATCAAATGACCGGAAATCAGGATGAGAAAATCAGTGGTCTGCTGATCAATCATCAGGGAATCCTGTTTCTCAACAGAAAAGAGAAAGTTCTGTCAGAAATTAATTACCAGGATTTGGTTAAAAGTAAGGATCCTTATATAAAAGACATTTATTCCGAATCTCAGAATCCCGGAAAATACAGTAATTTCAGGAAAAATCTATACGTTCATGAAAAAGATGAAACTGGAAAACCCCAAAAGAAACTCATCAATCTGGATGTGATTCCGCTTAAAAATCGTTATGATCTTATCGGACATTTTCTGAAAGGAATACACACTTTTCGTCCCGATCTGAAAATTGATCCTGAAGTTTACAAGGATTTTTATCTTGATGAAAAAACATTACGCTATGCTCCTGATAACCTTAAAAATGATATGAAAGTGAAAATCATTACTATAGCTGTTGTCATTTTAGTAATCCTCGCTTTCAGATACTTTTTTTTAGATGAAGTCTAAGTTATTTTGCCTGTAATGAACTCGGCGGATAACCAAACTGCTTTTTAAATGCAAAAGAGAAATGGGACAAATTTTCAAAACCCAGATCCAGATAAATATCAGAAACCGATCTCCCTTTTTGGGTAAGCAGAAAATGAGCTTCCTTCAATCGTCTAAGCTGCAGCCATTGTCTTGGAGGTATTCCAAATATTTTCTGAAAATCTCTTTTAAAGGCAGAGAGACTCCTTCCGGTCAGATAAGCAAATCGTTCTACATTGACATTGAAATGAAAGTTTTTGTTCATAAAAGTTTCAATATCTATTTTGTAAGGCTCGGAGAAATCAAATAAAATATCTTTAAGACCCGGATCATCGCTCAGCATCAGAAGTAAAGCTTCTTTCTGTTTGAGGCGGAGAAGTTCTGTGGAAGCAGGAAGTTCTTCATAGGCCAGTAAAGAATACATAAAAGAAGTTAATGCCTTTTGATCCGGTTTTATAAAAGCCGGAGTATTGTCTTTCTTTTCTGCCTGATATCCGTACTCACGGCTGAAATCACGTAAGATGGCTTCATCAAAATAAATGGTTACCGTTCTTATCTCCCCATTTTTAGGAGGATATTTGGCAAACTTCAGGAGACGGTTTTTTCTCGCAGAATAAAGTTCCCCTTCTTTAAATATCGTCTTTGTGATCCCGTCATTCAGTTCCATTTCTCCGGAAAGAACCAGCCCCAGACTATGGATTCGTGCAAATTGTTCTCCTTCCCTGAATTCTGAAAAATGACAGGAGTAATTGATAGGTAAAGGAATATTATTTTCGCTCATGGCTCACACACTTATTTCTTGATCGATTCTTTGTTCAAACTTACAAAACTTTTTTAGTATCAATGATGGGTTACTATTGTTTAAATCCTCAAAGCCTGCCATTCACAGACTTTGAGAATTTCAATATCAGGCAAGAATAGTCTTGGGCTCAAGATATGCTTCCAATCCGAATACCCCATACTCACGGCCAATTCCGCTTTGTTTGAATCCCCCGAAAGGAGCATAAGGGTCATGCGAAAATCCATTGATACAGATTCTTCCGGCATCAATCTGTGCTGCAATACGTTCTGCATGTTCCTTATCCGAAGAACTGATGTAAGCTGCAAGACCATAAGTGGTGTCATTGGCAATAGCAACCGCTTCCTCTTCATTGTTATAAGGAATAATAGACAGTACCGGCCCGAAGATTTCTTCCTGAGCGATACGCATATCATTACGAACATTGGTAAAGATAGTTGCTTTTACAAAATTACCGCTTTCAAGACCTTCCGGTTTACCTTCACCGCCAGCGAGTAAAGTTGCTCCTTCTTCCTGTCCAAGACGGATGTAACTTTGTACTCTTTCAAACTGTTTGGTGCTTACCATAGGCCCTACAAGGGTATCTGCTTCATTAGGGTTTCCTACTTTTACCTGCTCTGCTGCTTTTTTAGCCAGCTCATTCACTTCATTCAGTCTGTTTTGGGGAACAAGCAGACGGGTAGGAGCAATACAGGCCTGCCCATTGTTCATATACGCTCCGAAAACAGCCATAGGAATAGCTTTTTCAAGATCGGCATCTTCAAGGATGATATTTGGAGACTTTCCGCCAAGTTCAAGGGTTACTCTTTTCATGGTATCTACAGCTCCTTTGGCAATAGCTTTTCCTGTAAGAGTAGACCCTGTGAAAGAGATTTTTGCGATATCAGGATGCTGAGTAATTTCTGCACCTACCACATTTCCTAATCCGTTTACAATATTGAATATCCCTGCAGGCAAACCGGCTTCATGAAAACATTCAGTAAGCAGCTGGGTTTGTGCAGCACTCATTTCACTTGGTTTGATAACGGCTGTACATCCGGCAGCAATAGCGGTAGCCAGTTTGTTGCAGATAAAACTGTTGCTGGCATTCCATGGAGTAATGATTCCTACCACTCCCAGAGATTCAAAACGTATTTTAGAATGTCCCACTGTCTTTTCAAAGTCATAAGATTCCAGCGTAGTAATGGTTGTTGTAAAGGCTGAAATTGCATTTTGAACACTCATCCTGCAGAACTGCAAGGTTCCTCCATATTCATTTACCATCACAGAAACCAGTTCATCTTCCCGTTTGCTCACAGCTTTATGCAGTTTTTGAAGTAAACTGATACGTTCTTCTTTTGTCGTTTTTGAAAAGGCAGTAAAAGCTTTCTTCGCTGCGGCGATAGCCATTCGGGTGTCTACTTCATTTCCCAGAACAACTTCTCCGGTTTTTTCATTGTTCGTAGGATTTATAAGATCAAATGTTTCTGTTCCATTCGGTGTAACAAATTCACCGTTGATGTAAATTTTATTAATCTGTTTCATTTTGATGATTTTAATACGACAAAGTTCGTCAGAAACAGAAAAGATAGGTTTGCTGTATAGGTCAATTTTTGTTTGTTGTATGGTTCATGTTTGTGTATGGAATATAAGCTGTTTGTTTTCCTTTTTGAATTAATATGAAAAAATAATCTGATCTTCCGTGAAATTGATTACTTTTATCACAACCAAGTAAATAGGTCGTTTTGAGAACAACACTTAAACTTATTACTACTTAGTATCAGTCTCCGTAACCACAGGCTGATCGTTCTTTCGTTTGGGTAATTCTACCCGAACAGGTTTTCATTTCATCATATTATCAATTGCATTGCCTGAAAATGGGCAGCTATATCTGTTGTTTTAGCCTTAATCATTATGATTTCAAAGACTGAAATACAGGTCAAATTATACCTTAAGATAATCTTTGGGTAAATCTCAGATGTATCAACCTTCTTGTAATGCGTGAATAATATGGAAAAAATCCAACAAAGAATAGCAAGCACGATTATAAGTAATGAGTACAAAACATATTTGGGAGGTAAAAGCGAAAAACACTCCCTTACTAAAAAAGAAATGCAGTCATTGTAACAGCGACAGGTTTTATTGCAGCGATAAATTCAGACTGAATGCTCAGAAAAAGAATATTGATATATGGTTAATTTACCGATGTGTAAAATGCAACAACACCTATAACATGACTGTATTTTCAAGAATCAGAACAGAATCTATCAGTAAAGAAATATTCAATAAATTTTCAGAAAATAATACAGAAATTGCCTGGGAATATGCCTTCTCACAGGAAATAAGACGGAAAAATAATGTAGAAGCAGATCTGGAAAGCGTAGAATATGAGATTTTATACAATACCATCCCTATTGAAGATCTGATCAATATGGAAGGTGAGATGATTTCGTTTCAAATACAATGTTCATTTGATTTTAACGTAAGAGTTTCAACCGTTATCAGGACATGTTTAGCTCTTTCATCATCTAAACTGAACCTTCTGCTTGATTCAGGCACCGTTTATTTTAATGGAAAACCTTTACAAAAGAAGTACAAGATTAAAAACGGTGATATTGTTAACCTCAAAAAACAAACACTGATTGACATTTACCTTATGGGGAAAGAGGAATTGTTTCTCAATATTGTAAATGATAAATAATAAAAAAGCCTTCCAATCATTGATCGGAGGCTTTTCTTTACATTTTACGTTGACTATTTTAAAAGATTGAGCTGTTTCTGTAAAGTCAGTTTTTCCGGTTTTGACTTAGTGAGACGAATCGCTTCTTCAAAATGATAAATCGCTTGATCTGCTTGAATTTCATAATATAAATATCCCAATAGTGCATGATAATATTCGTTGCCGGTGAGGGTAAGCTTTTCTGCTTCAGTAACAGCGACCTCATTTCCATACACTTTGGAAAAAGCAAAAGCTCTGTTTAAGGCAGTAACCGGAGAATATTCAATGATAACAAGTTGATTATACAGCGTTAAAATCTGCTGCCATTTATCTTTGGCAGATGAAGTGTGCCAATACGCAATACCTGCTTCCAGATGGTATTTTGAAACGGAAGTACTGTTGGTCTGGCAGGCTTCTATCAGGTAATAATTGCCTTTTTCGATCAAAGCTTTATCCCATAATTTTTCGTCCTGATCATCAAAAAGGATGGCTTCTCCTTCATTATTAATTCTGGCATCGAGTCTTGAACTCTGAAAACACATCAAAGCCAGCAGCGCATTGGTTTTTGGTGTATTGGTAAACAGATTATCAGTAAGGATCAGGGTAAGTCTTAGGGCTTCCAGACAAAGGTCTTTACGGATCAAAAGATTATTGGTTCTGGAAAAATAGCCTTCATTAAACAATAAATATAAAGTAGTGAGTACCGTTTCCAGTCGTTGGTGAATATCCTGTTCACTTAAAGAATCTATTGTAAAATGGTGCGTTCTGAGAGCTTCCCGCCCTCGTTGCAAACGTTTTTTTATAGTCTCCGTTTTGGAAAGAAAAGCATTGGCGATTTCTTCAACGCTGAAGCTGCAAAGAATCTGAAGAGCCAAACATATTTGAGTTTCCCGGGAATTGACAGGGTTGCAGGTCGCGAAAATCATTTCCAGCTGGCTGTCAGAGATATTTTTGGTATCAAAATCAATGGTTTGGTATTCTTTTTCGGTAGTTCTTACTCCTTCCTTTTTGTTTTTTTCAATAATGGAAAGATGTTTGAAATAATCTTTTGCTTTATTTTTAGCCACTGTGTAAAGCCAGGCTGCCGGATTATCAGGAAGTCCGTTTAACGCCCAATATTCCGAAGCTTTCAGGAAGGTTTCGCTGGCAATATCTTCTGCAATTTCGATATGTTTGATATCAAAACTTCTGCAAAGTACGGCAACAATTTTGCTGTACTCAGTTCTGAATAAATGCGGCGTTATTTCATTCGGATCTGTCATTGCTGATTTTTTAATGGGGACAATCTTTTAATATAAATGTCAGAATTATTTCAAATCCATAATTGTTCTGAAAACACATACTGCATTTCCGGTGATACTGATTATATTGGATTGATTGTCTTTCACGCTGACCCTTACTTTTACGTTACCAATCCTGTTGATGGCTTCCCCTTGTTTTCCGGTAAATTCAAAAATACCATCAGCAGTTTCTATAATTTTATTTTGAATAAGATAACCTCCCAGAGGACCGTTGGCATTTCCGGTAACCGGATCTTCAGTAATACCGATGGCGGGTGCAAACATCCTTCCATTGGTTAAAATATCTTTTTCCTTTGTATCGAAAGTAAATACAAAATATCCGTTACACCCGATTTCTTTACTGAGCTTTGTTAAAGCAGCAAGATCAGGAACAAGATGATTTAAGGTCATATTGCTTTTAATGCCGATCATTACTTTTGAATGTCCCGTAGAAGCAATTTGTACAGGGCATTTTTCATCAAGATCATTCATTGTCAGTCCTAAAGCCTCCACAATTCTTTGAGTTATTGAAGCATCAAAAGCAGGGCTCAGTTCAAATTTTCCCTGTGTCATAGTGATGAGATAATCATTGTTTTCTCTTTCAATATAAATAGGCAGTATTCCTATTTGTGTTTTGATTTTGATGGTGCAGGAGTCGAGTTGGTCTTCCTGAGCTTTTGCGTAGAGCGCAGCAATGGTAGCATGTCCGCAGGATGGAACTTCTGTAGTAGGGGTGAAATATCTGACATGATAATCAAAATTTTCTTTGGGATCATCAGGTCTGAAAACAAATGCCGTTTCAGAATTATTAAGCTCTCTGGCAATAAGCTGCATTTCTTCAGACGTCATACTTTCAGCATTTAATACAACTCCCGCAGGATTTCCTTTGAATTTCTCTTTGGTAAAAGAATCAATTTGATAGACGATAACTTCTTTCATGATGGATGATTAACTTTACTGTAAAAATACGGAATGAAACCGGTGATCCGATGCCTGTTTTATTGTCATTTGGCAAAAAAATAAATCAGAATCCTGGGATCCTGATTTATCAATTAGTGAATAGAAAATTTCAAGGTATTTTAATCCCACTTATTCTGGGTAGAAACTGCATATTTTCCGGCTCCTGTAAAGAAAAAGCTCAAACTTACAAGCATATAAATCACCAGTAATTCCAAAGCCCAGCCTCCAAATTCATTAAGTTTGAAAATATTAGCCGTCTGAGCAAGAATAGTGGCTGTGAAGCAATTGACTGCGAAAATTAATCCAGCCAGTCTGGCCCTGAATCCCACAATTAGCATAACAGGAGCTATAATTTCTCCTGCAAAGACACCATATGCAAAGAAAGATGGTAAGCCATGCATAGTCATCATATCCTTTATAAATCCAACTCCGTGGATCAGTTTGCTGATTCCGTAAACCGACATGGGAAATCCGATGGCTATTCTGCAGATAAGCATTCCTAAATCAATGTTCTTTTTCATTTCTTATAATTATTTAAAAGTTATATTTTATAAATGCCCCGATATTTTCCAGGGTCTTTTTTCCGTTGTTAAACTGATCAAAATTGGAGGCCAGTCCATACATCATTTTATCCTGTTTTACACCAAGTCTGATAAACTGGAGTCCTCTGGGATACCCACTGTCATCCAGATTTCCAATTGCCAGTACACTGAAATATCCTTTAAGGTTTTCTGTGAGATAAGGAGTGTATTCAAATGATATAGACTGTTCCAGCGAAAATCCCTTCTGATACGTAGTTCCAATAGAGTAGGAGAGAGAATAGCTGGGCTGGGTGATCTTGTATTGTAAATAGGCACTGAAAAATGCTCCCGGATTTTTCATTCCAAATGCTGCGTTGGCGCTAAGTCTTCTGGTAAAGTTATATGCGAGGGTATTTCTGATGAAAAATATATTTTCTTTGTCTTTGGTATATTCTGTATCAAACAAAGTAAGATTGTTCAGTTTCAGCCGTTCATTCAGCTGATAATTGACATTGTGCATATAGGTATACGACCGATGTCCTAAAACAAGATCAGGTGTATAGGAAAGTTTCTGTGCATTCAGATTCAGGGAAGCGGATGCAAGAGCTGTTATTGTGATGATTTTTGCCTTCATATTTCACTCATTAAATTCTGTGAGCAAAATTATTCGGGCTGGAACGGAATAAACTTAAGAAATCTTAAGAAAGGTCAGACAGATGTTTTTTTCTCAGATAACTCAGATATTCTACCGTGATTCCCAGGTAGGAAGCAATCATGTATTGAGGAAAACGCTGCTCAATATTGCGGTAGGTCGTTACGAATGTCCGGTATTTGGTGTAGGCATCAACCCTTGAATGTTCAAATGTTCTTTCCTGTAATGTAACATACGCAGACTGCATTTTCAGGCGCCAGAATTCTGAAATGGCCGGAACTTCTTTGTATAATACTTCCAAATGATTTTTACTGATCTGTATAATCGTGGTATCTTCATTAGCCTGAATAAACATTCTTGAAGGCAATTCGCTCAGATAGCTGTACAGATCATTCACCCACCAGTTTTCAATACCTAACTGAGTGGTATTTTCTTTTCCTTTTTCATCAATATGATAGGCGAACAGACTTCCCTTAGCAATGAAGCGCATGTGTTTGGAAACCTGTCCTTCACGAAGCAGATACTCTTTCTTTTTGAGCTGTATAATTTCTAATTTTGAAGTAATACAATCAATATCCTTATCTTCTAAAGAAACGATTTCCTTAAAATGTTCTATCAGCTGTAAAAGTATAGTATCTGTTTCTGTCATGAGGTATTGAGTTCTGTTCCCAACGATTATGGTAAGGGTGAACTACGGGGGCAAATTTACATAAATATTAAAAATTGCAGGAAGAACACAGGCTGAACTTCAGTTGAAAGAACACAGTTGATGTCAGAAATGATACTTTTTTAAGTAAAAAAAGAATTTATCTGGCCTGACCGATATCCAGTTTATCAAATTTCCCTTCCGCATTTTTATGGAATTTGAAATAAGTCTGAAATGTTCCCCATTTTCCGGCTTTAAAATTTCCATATATATTTTTCCCATCATTTTCTACACGGTCTATGCTGAGAAACATCTCATTGCCCAAAGCATTTGAGAAGAAAGATTTGAAATCTATAGAATGGCCATCGTCAGTCATTGCAGGATTTTCAGTAAAGAAATTATACCAGCTTTTATCACCGTTTTGTAAAGCTTCTATGGCTTTTTTTACTTCAGGGTCTGTTATTTTTGATAAGTCCATTATTTGTTGTTTTTTTGAAAGTTGTGGTTGTAGATTTTGTTTCTTTTTGTTTGTGCTTTGTCCGCAGGCCATACAGGAAAAGCCTGTCAGGAATATGATGATTAGCTTATAGGTTCTCATTGGCTTTAGCTTTTGAGAGGGTGTTGCAGATAAATAATAAGCAGATTTAGACAAAGAAAAGGAAGTTCAATCATGGCTCCTTTCAGGTCTTTATTTAAAAGCTGAAGACAAATAATCAGTAAGATTCCTGCAGCCATCAGAAAGTTTCCCCAGACAAATGTTTTTGGAAATAAAATCATTACAGAAGCCAGTATAGTAACTGCTCCGTTGATCATAAGCCCTGTTTTGTCAAATCCCCATTTTCCGAACATTTCCGTCATCTCAGGTTTGCCGGAAATCATAGCAATTCCTTGTTTGAAGCCCATAAAGACTGCAAATAGAATCAATACAGAATTAATAATCTTTAGAATCATTGACGTGTTTTTTTATATTGTTAATACAAATATCAATGAAATTAATGATATATCAATGGTGAAGTTTTCGGAATTTATTGTAAATGAAAAAGATGAAGGATTGTGTATGCCTTATTCAAGAAGAAGACCACAATTTAACTTATAAATTGTGGTCTTCTACAGCTTAGAACTATTTAAACTTAAACTACGATTCTGTTTTCAAATAACCATAATGTAAAGCTGTTTCTTTTCCGAACAAACTTGAGAAAATGTTCTGAAACTCATGGATGTACTTGCATTTTATAGCATTTCCATATATTTTCAGACCTTCCAGTATTTTTCTGGAACTCAGGTCTATATCGTATTTTATAAAGGGTTCCGGTCTTTCATACCGTATACTCTTATCCGAACTGTACGTTCTTGAGAATCCCAGTTTTTCAAGCCATTCTTCTGTTATCTTAATAGGTTTGATAGAAGCTGCCGGGACTGAGATACTTTGAATATCATTTTCAATTTTAACAAAATAAGCCTGCTCGACATTGTGAAAGATCTCAGAGATCGTATAAATCTGATTATTATACTCCACCAAGTTCTTGATTTTTAAATCTGCTACGTTCATAATATTTTGATTTTTAGGTGATGATAAAGTCCTGTATAAACAGCAAATACTATGCCCGGCATCATAGTATTGTGCCCTGTTTTTGTGATGGTTAGGTTAAATTTTTATTATAAAAAATTAATAGTATGTTAAAATAGTACACACACAGGCGAATTATAACGTATTACCGGAAAAATGGATGTGGTATGTATGTGGTACTAGTTTTTTGTTCTTCCTGCAGGCACTCTATTAGCCGTAGCTAACAGAAGGGCTGTAATAACAGCTATAATAAGAATTCCTATGAAAACATTCCAGGAATAAGCATGAAGGAGATACCCTGTACCACTACCCAGAATACTCGAACCAAAATAGTAAAATAACCAGTAAATAGAAGTGGCTGAGGATTTTCCCCGTTTGGCATACAATGCAGTCATCTGGCTGGCCATAGTGTGGGCCGCGAAAAAAGAAAGGGTAAAAAGACCAAGACCAAAAATGAGGATATAAATGTTTTCAGATAGTAACAATGCGGCTCCGGTGAGCATGAACAAAATAGAACCTTTCAGGATATTGTTCATGGGAAATCTTCTGGAAAGACGGCCAACGATCATAGTTCCAAAGACCCCGAAAATGTACATGAGAAAGATAAAAGCAATTATAAAATGGCTTAATGAAAATGGTTTTGCTTCCAATCTGAATGTCAAGTAATTATAAACACTCACGAAAACACCCATTAGTAAAGCGGCTGTACAATATAATCGAAGCATATAAGGATTAGTCAGGAAAAACTTCATTTGTTTTACCTTAAGATGATAATCCGTTTTTTGTGGATTGAAAAACCTTGATTCCGGAAATAGCTTCCAGAATACAGCCCCCAGAATGAAGCTTTCTATCCCAATGAAAAGAACAGCATTACGCCATCCGAATTCACCGGCAAGTAAAGTAGCCATTATTCTTCCACTCATTCCTCCGATCGTATTACCGCTGAGATACATGCTGATAGCTGCCGGCACTGCCAGAGCATTCACTTCCTCTGTGAGATAGGCCAGAGCCACTGCTGAAACTCCGGAAACAACAAAACCTTTCAGTACTCCGATAGCAATCAGGAGACTTAAGCTTGGAATCCAGGTGGAAATAATGGTAAGTACAGCAGATGAAATCAATGAGAAAACCATCAGACTTTTTCTGGAATAGCTGTCCGCTTTAAAGGCAAAAAACAGTAACCCCAATGCCATACCTATTGTGGAGGAAGATACAAGAAGGGAAGTGTCACCTACAGACACTCCGAACTGTTCTGCAGCCATAGGCAGCATCGGCTGGAAAAGATAAAGCTGAGCAAAAACTGAAAGTCCTGAAAAGAAAATACAAAGTTTTATAAATCGGAAACGTGAGCTTCCCTGACTGGCTTTTTCAGATGAATTCATGATTTTTTTGCAATTAAAATGCAGTGGTTTGACAGAAAAATTAAGTCTTGTAAATTTCCTGATTATTTTCCGAATTTAAAAATCATTATCTCAATCATATCTATTGGTGAAACAAATCAATGAATTTGTAAATTACTGATATATTCTGAGGGAGTAATATTTTCCATCTGTTTGAAGACCCTGTTGAAAGTAGACTGATTTGAGAATCCTGCCTCCGTATAAATATACATAAGGGTTACTTTCTCAATATCATTTTCAGTAAGCAGTCGTTTCACGCATTCAATTCTGTGCATATTCAGATAATTATTGAAATTGGGGTATCCCTTTACCCGGATCGATTTTGAGATATAACTGCTATTGATATCCATTTCTGCAGAAAGCTTTGAAATATTGAAATTGACATCTTTATAGAGTTGTTTTTCTCTCATTACTAGTTCAATTTTTTCAAACAGCTCATCTGCAAAAGGAGCTTTTTCTGCCACAAGAGCTGGCTGAACTTCCGAATTCAGGATTTTCTCTTCAATTTCATGGTAAATTTCAACTCTTTTTATTTTATCCTTAAAGTAGAGCAGAAGAGATATCACAGCCACATTGGAAATCATCAGAATGGTGTCTGTAACTCTTACATCTTCAGGCTTGTGTTCCGGAAAGTTAAAATTGAAGGTTTTTGAAATAAGATATCCCGCAATAATATTCAGTAATACAAACAGGCTGTAGATAAAGACGTATTTTCTCTGAAAGAAAACATATGCCGCCAGCGGAATCGGGATAAGCCAGACAAAACTTGCTATAGAATTGTTCCAGAAAGCAAGCATGATATAAAAATTATAAAGAGTGGCAATGATAATATAGGAATGCACCATCGCATTTACCGAATACGTTTTACGCACAATCAGGTAAGTGTAGACCATTAAAAAAAGTCCTCCAAAAAGATACCAAGCCATTATTTTATCAGGAATGATAAAAGTAAATATCAAACCAAATACAGCAAGAATCACAGACATCAGAATGTTGTAATAATAGACCAGTTCTCTTTTGTACTGTTCAATTTTTATGTCTTTTGCGGTAGTCATTTGTGGTAACAGATAATTTTTAAATCATTTCAATTCGCTTTACAGCAGTCAAATATTAAAAAATGACTGTTTTAAAATATTGATTGTTAGTTATTTGTGTTTTGATGAGCCGTTTCCGGTTTTTCATTGATTATTCAGGAATTTGATTTGTCAACGCGGATAACTTTGCACCAGCTAGCTCAACAAAGATTAATTGGTGATATGTCAATTGACCCGCATGATATATTCACTCCTAAATAAATTTTAAACAAATATACTAAAATGAAGAAAATAAAATTAACTCTTGCCAGCATAATGATGGGCTTTTCAATAACAGCATATTCCCAAGTAGGGATAAATACGGATTCTCCTAAAGTAACATTACATATTGAAGGAAAACCGGATATCGCTACCATTCCTGATGGAGTAATGGCTCCAAGAGTAACAGGCGATCAGCTGAAGGCGAAAGATGATGTCTATTTAGCTGCGCAGACAGGAGCATTGGTCTATGTGACCCAAGCTGTCACGATGCCTTCTGTAAAAACAGCAAAAGTAGATAAAGCCGGCTATTATATGTTCAATGGAACTACCTGGAAGTTTGCATTTGGAGGTAAAGATGATGATATTACAATTGGAGACCTCATCTATTATCATGGAAGCATTCCTGCAGGAACCTCCGGAGCTGGAACATTGGCCAGCACCTATCTTTCTGATCTTCCCGTGCTGGGAGGTTTCTTAAGGTTAGATGCTCAATTTAACAGCAGTTCAGCGGGTACAGGAGCAGCTACCACTTTTAACCCAAGACTTTATAATGTAGGAACTTCAGATGTGAAAATCTGGGTTTCGGAAATGTCTACCCATACCGGTGATTCTGACAACGGAAATATTAAGCTGTCACCAGGTGCCTACAGACAGTTTGATGACGGGGTTTATCTTACCCAGACCCATAATGAGACCGTGACCTTTGATATTACCATACAGGAACCTGAACCAAGATGGTACAGAGTGTATTATGCATTCCGTGTGGATAATAAATCTACAACCGGAAGCAGTGATGCTACTACAACAGATTCTAATACTTCTGATAACACAAGAGAACTGTTTCTTTCTGTGCAGAGGCTATATTAACAGAACGCTTTTCTATGATTCTAAAAATACATTGATCTATAAAAAATCAACAGATCACCAGTGAAAAATCTATTGGGATTTGTGTTTTTTCTGGGGACGGAATACTTTGAGATTCCGGCCCCGTTTTTTAATGCATCATTTCGTAGGCTTTGATCAGTTCTGCAATGTTGGCGACATCAAGCTTTTGAAAAATTCTTTTTTTGTAAGTACTTACGGTAGACATCTGGATATTAAGCTTGTTGGCTATCTCAAGGTTTCCGTTTCCGTCAGCCAGGAGCTTAAAGATTTCATATTCACGGGATGAGAGCTTTTCTACAGGATTGTTCCTTTTGTTTTGAATAATAAGGCCAATCAGTTCTACAGGATAAAAATATCCTTTCTCGATGACCGTTTTCACAGCGTTTTTGATTTCTTCCTCACTGCTTTGCTTATTCAGATAACCTTCGGCCCCTTCTCTGATATATTGGATGGCGACATCTTTACCATATCCTGAAAAGATAAGAATCTTGAGATCACTCTGTATATTTTTAAGCTCCGGAATCATTTTTTTATACTGAGTTCCAGGCATATCAATATCTAAAATAAGTAGATCATACCGTGAACTTCCAATCTTTTTTTTCACCTGGTCATAGTTTTCTGCAAAATCTATTTTCAACTCCGGATAAGCGGTTTCAAGAACCAGGGAAGTTCCCGCTCTTACTACATAATGATCATCAGCAATTAAAATTCTTTCATTCATAGAGATTAGTTTTTATTGAGTATTATTTTCACAACCGTTCCCGTGGGTTGGTTTTGGCTGAAACTGATTTCAGCGTTGATCTTTTTCACCAGATGGATCACCATGTGCAGACCAAGCCCTTTCCCTTTGAAGCTGGGGGTCTCCAGCTCAGGATTTCTGAACAGGTTCATATAAATGGCAATCTGTTCTGCAGACATTCCGATACCTGTATCAGCGATTATGATTGTGGATGTTTGTTGGTTTTCAGTTATATTCAGGCTTATATTTCCCTCAAAGGTATTTTTCACGGCATTATCAAGGATGTTATGAATAATGGCGGTTAAAATACTTTCGTTTACTTTAGAATACACGGTATGTTCAGCAAGCTGGGCTATTGTTGTTCCCTGCTGCTTGGCGATTTCACAGAATAGTCTGTTCTTGATTTCCAGAATCCTGTTGATAGGATATTCCTTTTCTTCAAAAATATTCTCCGCTTTGTAAAGTTCTGTATATTCTTTTAAATTCAGGGTAAACTGATAAAGCTGTTCTGAAGATTTATAAATACTGTCAAAATATTTCTTCTGAAGTTCCAGATCATCAGACTCATGAAGCTTCTGGGAAAGCATGGCTATAAACCGGATAGGAGTGGTAATATCATGGCTGATGGTTTCCACCAGTTTTTTCTGATATTCCGTTTCTTTTTTCAGATTGCTTTTTACCACTTCAAGATGAAGAGAAGTTTCTTTCAGTTCAGAGTCTTTATTACGGACAATTTGCTTTAACGCTTTATTTTTTATTCTTAAAAAATTGGTAGTCAGCTGAACAATGACAATGATAAGGATCAGTATAATAACAGAAGCAGAGACTCTGAACAATAAGGTCTGATAAAAAAGAGGCTGAATGTTGAAACGGATGGTCTTTACCTCATACTTTCCATCCGGAGAAATAAGTATTCTTATACTAAGTGTATATTCACCCGGAGAAAGATTGCTGATGGTGTATTTTAATTCGTTTCCTGTTGGAATCTGTTCCCAATCGGTATTTTCCTTTCCAGATATTTTTCCTTCTAGATAAAGATTTTCCGGATTAGAAAAATAGGGGATATCAATAAAAACATCCGCAGTTTTATAATCATTCTTTAAATCAAGGGTCTGATGAAAATACTGAGGTTCAGAATTTCCGATTTTCACCCTTTCAATATAGATTTTATTCTTTTCCGGATAATAAGTCCGGATGTTGTCCGGGTTGAAAAACACAAAGCCATCCATTGAAGGGAATACAAATTCTCCATTTTTCAAAGCATAGGCATTAGGCTCCGAACTTCCATTGAATTCATTCGTCAGGAAGCCGTCTCTTTTGGTGAAACGGTAATAAAAAACCGGAGTGTTTCTGTTTTCTGCGTATTTCAGCAGTTGTTTTTTAGGAACTTTAAAAAGGCCGTTGTTGGAAGAAATCCAGTAAGCACCCTTTTGATCTTCAAGCATATAATGAGCTGATTGCAGGTAGCCATTCCTGTCATTCGGCATCTTGATGAGTTTATGGTTTTTGAAAAGGTAAAACCCGTTTTTATTCGTAGTAATCCAGATCAGATGATCCTTTGTCCTGAAAATACTTTTGATATGGATGTTTTTGATGATGGGAGTTATGGTATTGTTTCCCAGCATTATCGAATACAAACCGTCACTATTACCGGTCAGAATTTCATGATCACTGTATTGGAAAAAAATATTGACAAAACTTTTAAAATTATAAGTGAAATCCGGATGGGTAAACAGGCCTTTTTTATAAAGATGAAGCTGAGTACCAGAAAAATCCGTAAATGTAGTGCCATAAAGATTTCCGCTTTTCATAAAAGATTCAAACCCTTTGCCGACGAAAGTAGAGTCTTTCCTTTTATACCCCGAATTTTTGTAATACCTGATGATACTGTTTCTCTTTCTGATCAGAATGTTTTCAGAATCATCATACATCATCAGATAATTGTCATTGCACCCGAACAGGTGCTTTTTTACAATGCCGTTTTTCCCGAATTCTGTTCCGTCCTCAGCGATGATTGTACTTTTACTGAACGGCAGCGATGCGTAATAAATATTGTTGGAAAAATCTGCTTCTTTCTTTGAAATATAAAAATTGGTAAGCTTAAGTACATTAAGCCCGTTGTTAAGCGTTCCCAGATAAAGTTTATTGAAGTCTTTATCAAAAAACATAGAACAGTAAGAGTGATTTCCTATTTCCTCAAACTTAATGAGAAATCGTAAGCGGAGATTTTTTTCGTTACCCTCTAAAATATAAATATTATCATGATTGATGATAAAAGTCTGATTGGTAATCTGCTGCCAATAGATTTTGGTGTCCGGATGATTAAAAAGTGTTGGATCTTCAGAAACAGAAAGTTGTCCTTTATAAATAGAGTAGGTTTTCCTTTTCTTCAGATCATTGATAAAAAGAGTATCATTCAGTACAAAAATATTATTCAGATCCTTATTGGTAAATGGGAGCGCTATTCTTGTCTCCTTTTTCCCTTCTTTATAGAGGATAGTATTTTTTTCTGTAAAATAATAGGTTGAATTTTTAAGCTGTATAAAATAGTGAATATCGTTATAGAAGCTCGATGTTATTATATTATTGGCAATCCGCTGTACAATAGTATTGCCATTGGAAAAAGCCATTTTATCACTCCCGGTGAGATTGGAAAGTTTTGGAAACCTGTTTTTAATGATAATTTTATTCTCCTGAAAATTATTGAGGACCGTAATACTGTCCAGAATCGGGTCACCAATAAATTCTCCGAAATGAAGATTGTTTACCTTGAAATTATTAAAAGTAATAAACGAACTCCCGTCATATCGTACAAGTCCGTTTTCTGTAGAAATCCAGATAAAACCATATTTATCTTTCACAATAGCCTTTGCACTGCTTTGCGGAAGCCCATTGTCTATATTGTACCACGTAGAAGTGTGGCTCTGTCCGTAAACGTTTAAATAGATGCAAGCAAATATAAATGCCCAAACTCTCATATACGTGCAAAACTGATCTATATCTCCTGCATTAGTGCAGAAGACGGTTAATAATAGTGTTTTTACAAGTCAATGTTTTTTTAATGGGCAGGAACGATTGAAAATAAATTTTTATCATTGAAGTTTTCAGGTCTTTTGTGTTTTATATTTTTTGATTGTGTAAAAATAGTGAAATTATGGCGATAAATCAGTATCTCAAAATCTGTTTTGTATAAGTTTTATCCCGCTTTTCAAAAGGTAGAGTAAAATAAATTTCATGAAACATTATAATATTTCAATAATAAGTGATAAATTTACGTTGAATTCGTTTTGAAATTACTTCTATAAATCTCAGTGCTGTACCGAACTTGTGATAGATTTTAGGATTTTGCAAATAATAAATATGAATGCCTTTGTCATTTTTTAAGATTTCCTTATGAACGGTTTTTAGTTAGATTTAATTGCTTTTTGTAGTAAAAGTTTGACAAAAAGCTGAGGTTAATTCTACATGATATCTTTGTTAAGGCTTATGAATATTCATATTTTTGCAAAAATATTTTCACAACGATTAAAGAAGATTTATTGTATAAATAATGATTCTAAGAACACAAACGGTTTTATCTCAAAAAACAAAAGAGGCTGCATCAAAAGCAAGACCTCTTTTTTTATTGCTCAATCAAAATTCATTTTTTAAACATAAAAACCTCCCATAGATACGGGAGGTGAATTAAACTGATTGTATATTGAAGTGTAATTCAATCGTTATTTATGAGCCTCAAGCCACTTCAGTCTGCGTTCATCCGGCAAATGTTTTACTTTAAAGTTTTCAAAAACAGCATTGAATCCCTGTCCGTCCGGGCAGGCAGCCATTAAACCAACCATTACCGGAGTATTATCCTGAAGGGGAGCATTCCGCATCATGATATAATTTTTATCATCAAAAGAATAAAATATTTCTACAGCATCCAGTCTTCTTACTGCTTTTATCCATACGGCAGGAGGAGTTTTTTCTAATGTTATGACGCTCCAGTCACTTTTGTTGTGAGTTACCACAGTGCTGAGGTTGTATTTGCCGTCTACAAATTCCACTCCGGCTTTGATGTAATGCTCTTTATCAGTTCTCAGCATAAGACCCATCTGGTCAAACCTTGCCTTGTAGCTGCCGGTGATTTTTACTTTTGCTTCAAACTCACCACCATAAGTAGTGTAATAAAAAGGAGCATCATCCACCGTAAATCCATAATGTGAAACTCTCCAGTAATCACTCTGCGGTGTCACAAACATCGAAAGGCTGTTGTTTTTGATTTCCCATTTTTCGGGTTCATTAAACCAGGTCATTTTCTCCAGGCTCTGGGCAGAAAGCTTTTGAATCAGGAACAGGGCACAAAAGCCTACAATCAATTTCTTCATTCTCTTTGGATAAATTCTAAGGGTAAATTATTATTTTAGCAAAAGTATTACTAAACCTTATTCGCGTCAATACTGATAAATAACCATTATGGAAATCCGTGAACAGCTCAGCGATAAACTGCTTGATAACACTTCCGGAAAGTGTATGCTTGATATTGAAATCTATAAGCAGAGAGCGCTTGCGTACTCCGGGATGGAAGGAGCAATCTGTGTTTTAAGCGATATGCAGGCAAATAAAAGCTATATTTATAAATCTGCAGCAGCTGTAGAACTTGGACTGACTATGGAGAGAAATCCCACGGAAATAGACTCTATCTGGGAAGAAGAAATGCTGAAAAAAATCCATCCTGACGACCGGCTGAAGAAATATATTCATGAACTCCGCTTTTTCAACTTGCTGGAGGCTATGGAAATGGAACAGCGTACAGAGTACAGTGTCGTATCAAAAATAAGAATGAAAGATAAAAATGAAGAATACCGCTGGGTAAAACACCGTATGTTTTATGTGTATTCACCTTTCAATGGCAGATTGAGACTGGCTCTCTGTCTTTATAATATTGCGCTGTCTTCTTCTTCGGTTCCTGATTTTATGATTATTAATACCATAAAGGGAGAAATTGTTGTAAAAGATAAACTTGATTATAAAAATATTCTGAGTCCGAGAGAGCTGGAAGTTTTAAAATTTGTAGGAGAAGGCTATGCCAGCAAAGAAATTGCTGATATACTTTTCATAAGTGTGAATACCGTAAGCAGACACCGACAGAATATTCTGGAAAAGCTGAAAGTAAAAAATTCTACACAAGCATTCAAAGATAGTTTTTATTAACTATTCAGCTTTAAATATCCGAAAAGTTCACCATGTTATTTTGTATCTTATGATTAAATTTATAACTTGAATACAGATTAGCAAGAACAATAAGTGATGAAAAGAAGTGAAGAAATTACCCGCCAATATTTTACCTTTCTGAATAAACACATTCAGGATGTCATTTCCGGAACCGCTCCGGATTTTTTAGAACTGAACGAAATTGCCGGAGAGCTTGCTGTTTCCCATAAACACCTCACCGATACTGTTAAAAAAGAAACCGGGGAGCATCCCTGCTATTTTTATGATGGAAAAATTATTGAACAAGCCAAAGATATGCTCGTTAATTCCGATAAATCTGTAGCAGAAATTGCCCGTATTTTTACATATGATCCATCCAACTTTTCAAAGTTTTTTAAAAAAATGACCGGCTTTACTCCCGGAGAATTCAGGAATTCAAACAAGCTTTAGCCTGCTTATTTTTTTTCTTTAAAATTGCTCTAGGAGGGAATTTGTGACGATTTGCCTCTCTCGGTAGGGATTTAAGCATGCGTATTTTCAGTTTTTATAGGTGTTTTAGTGAATAATCATCAGAAAAAGGGCTGAAAATAATCTTTTATAAATGAGATGGTTGTAAGGAATAATCGCCTTTTTTTATTATTTATATATTAATATTTCTTTATTGTTTACTTTTTTTATTAAATTTAGGTAAGAAAAAACTAATTAATTCAATAGGAAAAAGAATGTTAAAAAGACACAGATATATAAAATAGTTTGGTTACCAGATCATAAGAATAAATTATTGTGTCTTTAATAATATTTAATCTTAATCCAGGTGTTTAAGCCCTCTAAATAGTTATATATTTGTTTCTTTTAAACCACAACAAACAAGATTAAGGATGAGCATCAATTTCACAACAGCAACTATTAAAGACTTTGAGAATATACCAGACAATGATATGGCTCAAAGGGCTGAAATTTTTTATGAATATTTAGACTATGTAAAGTCTAATGGACACATGAATTACAGACTGAAGAACACTTCAGGAACCAATGCGATACTGAATGTAAATATTGCAAACCAAAACAGAGAATTTGTTAGTTTTGTATCAAGTGATTATTTAGGATTTACACAGCACCCAAAAGTAAAACAGGCTGCTATTGAAGGAATCGAAAAATATGGTACAGGTACAGGAGCTACTCCTCTTATTGGCGGATATTTTGATTACCATAATGCCTTAGAAAAAAAAATCTCAAGTTTTTTTAAAAGAACAGAAGATGAAGCCGTAGTATTTACTACCGGTTATACAGCTAATAGTGCTTCTTTACAATGCTTAATGCAGAAAGAAGATCTGGCTATTTTAGATATGGCAGTACATGCCAGCGTACATGAAGGATGTGCTTTTACCAATAAAAAAACATTTCCGCACAATAATTTGGAATCTTTGGAACACATTTTGAAGGTATCTGAAAATCTGTACCGTACGAAACTCGTTATTGTGGACGGAGTGTATTCCCAGGATGGTGATACCTCCCGTATTAATGAGATCTACAATCTTGTAAAAAAGTACAATGCCTTTCTAATGGTAGACGACGTACACGGTGTCGGTATCCTTGGAGAAACAGGAAGAGGTACTTTGGAACAGGCTGGATTGTTGGATAAAGTAGACATCATCACAGGAACATTCAGTAAAACGTTTGGTAACCTTGGAGGATATGTCATTGCCGATAAAAAAATAGCAGCATTTATCAGATTCCAATCCCGTCAGCAGATTTTCTCAGCAACAGCTCCGCCATCATCCGCAGGAATTGTTAAAGCCATTGATTTAATTGACGAAGAACCTATCTGGAGAGAAAAACTCTGGAACAATATCAATTATTTCAAAAAAGGACTTGATGATTTAGGATTGGATACCGGAGTTACCTGCTCCGCAATTATTCCCGTAAAAATTGGAGATCCTTATGTAACAGGAGAAGCCGGAAAACTACTAATAGAAAAAGGAATCTATACCAACCCGATTCTTTACCCGGCTGTACCAAGAAAAGATGCGCGTATAAGAATGAGTGTGACCGCAAGACACGAAAAAGAACATCTCGACAAAACGCTGAACGCGTTTGATGATATTAATAAAAAATTGCATATTGCAAAAAAATAATAAATTATGCCTAGAAAAGTAGTGCAGGGCCCCATTAGGGACAAAGAAAAAACAAAGCAAAAACTGCTTGCTGCAGTTGGTAAAATTTTAAGAGTTAAAGGATACTCCGGATTAAAAGTAAGTAAAATTGCTGCAGTGGCCGGATTTGATAAAAAATTGATCTATGAGTACTTTGGAAGTACAGATAAACTGATCGATGAATATATCAAATCTCAGGATTACTGGAGCCAGGTAAATCAGGACGTTGATATGGATTTTTCCGACGGCGGACATGAGCTTACCAAAATGGTGGTCCTTAATCAATTTGAAAATCTGAAGAAAAATAAAGAACTTCAGAAAATTATTCTTTGGGAACTTTCAGAAAGCAAGCCTATTCTTAAAAAACTAGTTGAACAACGTGAGGATGTAGGAGAGGTTTTATTTGGAAATATCTCAGATCCTTACTTCGGAGAAGGGGTAGCAACAAGACACAGAGCAATTATGGCTCTTATTGTTTCTGGTGCTTACTATCTTAACCTTTATACAGGATATAATGCCAACAAGTTTTGTGGTATTGATCTGAAAACTGAAGAAGGTAGAAAAGAGATTGAAGGCGCTATTGTTGAATTGATTGACTTTGCATACAGCAAAAAAAAGTAGAGGTTAAAAGTTTTCCTATTTAAACAGAAATATGTTTTTTGTTGATATTTGAAAACTTTTAATTTTCAAATTAAAACTATATTTCTTATTTTTGACCAATGGAAAATTTTATAGTATCTGCAAGAAAATATCGTCCTCAAGAGTTTGATACGGTTGTAGGACAATCTCATATTACGGATACTTTAGAACATGCAATTGAAGAAAGCCAATTAGCTCAGGCATTGCTTTTTTGCGGTCCTCGTGGGGTAGGTAAAACTACCTGCGCAAGAATTCTGGCAAGAAAGATCAATGAGAAAGATGGTTCGGTTTCAGAAGACGGCTTTGCCTATAATATCTATGAGCTGGATGCAGCATCCAATAACTCTGTAGATGATATCAGAGAACTGATAGATCAGGTACGTTTTGCACCTCAGGTTGGTAAATACAAAGTGTATATTATTGATGAGGTTCATATGCTGTCTTCTGCCGCTTTCAATGCTTTCCTTAAAACTCTGGAAGAGCCGCCTGCTCATGCAATCTTTATTCTGGCTACCACGGAAAAACATAAAATTATTCCAACAATTTTATCCCGTTGCCAAATCTATGATTTCAAGAGAATCACGATTGAAGATATCCAGAGCCACCTGAGAAATATTGCCCAAAAAGAAAATATCCAGTACGAAGATGATGCATTGTACCTGATCGCTCAAAAAGCTGATGGTGCATTAAGAGATGCACTTTCTATCTTCGACAGGCTTTCTACCTTCTCCCAGAAAAATATTACGCTGGCAAAAGCAGCCGAAGTATTGAATATTCTGGATTACGATCAATACCTCAATATTGTAGATCTTGCTAAGGAAAATAAAATCCCTGAAGTACTTTTTGCATTCAATGAAATTGTAAAAAAAGGATTTGATCCCCACATATTCATTGCCGGATTAGGAAATCATTTCAGAGACCTGATGATGGCACAGAATACTTCTACTATTGATCTCATTGAAGTAGGAGAGAAGACAAAGTCCAAATTTATAGAACAGGGACAGAAGTGGGCCGCCCAACAGCTGATTGACGGTATTGAAATCTGCAATCATGCAGATATTAATTATAAGAATTCTAAAAACCCAAGACTTACGGTTGAAATTGCATTAATGCAGCTGGCTTCACTGACAGCTAATTTAGGCGATACTAAAAAAAAAAGTTCCTAATCCTAGCTCCGTTTCTTAGTGAGAAGCAGGAAGTAAAGATGCCGGAAAAAGCTCCGGAGAAAAAAGGAGTTAAGACAGAACAACAGCCTGCAGCTTCGGAAAAAGTAGAGGGAGCTCCAGTAGCGAAAACAACCAAGCCGTTGTCAAGGCCGGGAATCTCTTCCGGTTTCAGCATCAATTCTTTCCTGAATAAAGAAGATAAAGTGGAAGCAACAGAAAATGTTGCTGTGAAAACTGAAAACCTTCCTCAAAACCATTTTACAGATACAGATCTGCAAATGGAATGGAAAATTATGCTTAAACAGCTCCAGGTAAAAAATAACTTTGTATTTAACGCAGTAAAAACCTTTAAACTGGAAAAAGCTGAGGAAAATAAAATCAAAGTTTTATTCCCTTCAGATTCTGCAAAAGTAGAATTTGATAAAATAAGCGGAGAATTTTTTAATCATTTTAAAAGAAAAATTCAAAACCATAGAATTGAGGTAGAATACGTCAGAGACGTTGAAAACCTGAAGATTGAGGTGGTGACCAAGAGGAAAATGTTTGAAAAAATGATCGAAAAAAATCCACTTTTAAAAGATCTTGATGATTTAATGAAGTTTGATTTGACATAATTTTTATATATTTGTCAAATATTTCTGTTGAAAATATGTTTTCAACAAGAACAAAATACAACCAGAAAGGCTAAAACAAAGGCATTTCTAGAATAAAATGGAAAAATTGACTAACACATATCTGTCTTTTTTTGCACCCGCTAATTACTTTTTTAGCGGTTATTTTAGTTTTTCTGCTTCTTATTATAGAAATTTCAGAACGTATTACCGATTTTATTGGTACTGTTAACTGAATTTCTTTCCAAAAAATACAGGAGAAGTAGAGCCCTATTATTTTCCTGATTCCTTTAAACAATTTTGAACGGCATTTTTTGAAAAGAATTATAAATTAAATTTTATAATCCAAAGGGCTATTGCTGTCAAAGAAAAAATTATATAAAAAAAACAATAAAATTTAGAATATGAATTTAAATGATTTGAAAAATGAGTGGATCGATGGGCTTACACAGCCTCTAATGATCGCGGGACCATGCAGTGCGGAAAGTGAAGCTCAGATGCTTGAAACTGCCAGGAGAATTAAAGAATCCAATGCCAATGTATCTGTTTTCCGTGCAGGAATCTGGAAACCTCGTACTAAACCAAACGGGTTTGAAGGAGTAGGAGTGATCGGTTTGAACTGGCTAAAAAAAGTAAAAGAAGAATATGGTTTTAAAACAGCTACTGAAGTAGCTAATGCACACCACGTATTTGCCGCTCTGGAAGCAGATGTAGATGTTCTTTGGATCGGAGCGCGTTCTACGGTAAACCCATTTACAGTACAGGAAATTGCAATGGCTTTAAGAGGAACAGATAAGCCTGTATTCGTGAAAAACCCTGTGAATCCGGATCTTGCATTATGGATTGGTGCTTTGGAAAGGCTTTTAGGACAGGACATTAAAAACCTGGGAGTAATTCACAGAGGATTTTCAACATACCAGAAAACAAAATACAGAAACAATCCGAACTGGCAGATTGCCCTTGACTTCAAGAGCCAGTTTCCCAATATTCCAATGCTGATTGACCCGTCACACATCTGCGGAAACAGAACAGGTCTTGCTGATATTACACAGGAAGCCCTTAACGTAGGATACCAGGGAGCTATCATTGAATCACACTGTAATCCTGATGAAGCGTGGAGTGATGCTTCTCAGCAGATTACTCCGGAGGTTCTTGCGGATCTTATTGGTAATCTTAAAGTAAGAAGCTCTAATCTTGCAGGTTTTGAAGGAGAAATGGGAAGACACAGAACTTTAATTTCAGATCTTGACTTCCAGTTAATTGAACTTCTTTCTCAAAGAATGAAAATTTCTGAAAAGATTGGTAAACTTAAAAAGGAGAATGACATTGCGATCTTCCAGCCTGAGCGTTGGAAAGTGATCACTGAGTACGCTACACAAAAAGCAAAAGAAACAGGGATGTCTCAGGAATTTATTGAAAAAGTCTTTAAAGCAATTCACGAAGAATCTATTGAAGTTCAGAATAATATTATGATCGAGAGATAAATTTCGGATAATGAGTAAGAGCGATTAAAGTTTTTACTCATTTCAGTAAAAAAAAATAATTAGGGCCTAGGCTTCAGGATTGAGGGGAACTGAAACACGTGTTTTTAAACCTATTTCCTGAATACTAAGCCCTAATTCCTTATATTTGCACCAGTATTATCTATGAAAGGAAAAATCATTAAATCTACAGGCAGCTGGTACCAGGTTTTGGAATTGGAAACAAATAAAATTTTCGAGGCCAGAATCAGGGGGAAATTCAAATTAATAAAAACAAGGCTTACCAATCCGCTTGCTGTAGGAGATTTTGTTGAGTTTCAACTGGAACAGGATGATATTGCCTGGATTACGAAAATTGAACCACGCTCCAATTACCTGATCAGAAAATCAGTAAACCTTTCAAAAGAAGCCCATATTATCGCCTCCAATATTGATCTGGCATGTTTTATCTTTACTCTGAAACATCCTGAAACATCATTAGGATTTCTGGACAGATTTCTGGCATGTTGCGAAGCCTATAATATTACACCATTGATTCTTTTTAATAAGATTGATGTTCTCCATGGGGAAGAAATAGAAATTGTAAAAGATATAGAATTTCTTTATCAGGAAATTGGATATGACACCTTGGAAATCTCATCCTATTCAAGATTAAACCTTGATCAGCTGGAGGAAATTCTTAAAGATAAAACCTCAGTGTTTTTCGGGCACTCCGGTTGTGGGAAATCGACTTTAGTAAATGCTTTACAGCCAGGATTGAATTTGAAGACATCTGAAATTTCAGATACCCACCTGAAAGGAAAACATACGACAACTTTTGCACAGATGCATTTCTGGGATTTTGGCGGAAACGTTATTGACACCCCTGGTGTTCGTGAATTTGCCATGATTGATATTGAAAAAGAAGAAGTGCAGCATTATTTTCCTGAGATTTTCAAAAAGAGAGAAGAATGTAAATTTCACAATTGTCTTCATGTTAATGAACCGAAGTGTGCCGTTCTTGATGCTCTTGAAACAGGCGAAATACAACATTCGCGCTATTCTACTTACATCAAACTGATGGATGAGGCGGAAGAAGCCTCTCAGAAATAATTATTACAGATCAATTTTACTATATTAAACACCACTGCAGATTAATTCGGACAATTTGTACATATTCTGTTGTTATCATGTTTGAATAATATTTTGCAGATATTATCTTTTAATGGTCAAATTTAATATTATTATTGGTTGTCTATTTTTTATGCAGGCCTTTTGAATTTTTGACAAAAAAATCTGTTTTTTAGATAACTCTACTTTTTAGTATGACAAATTTGGCAGATAACTCCACTTTTGGCATATTTTATTTGGCAAAAAAAAAGATGTTTTAGAAAATCCGATTATTTTATTAATTGAAAGAAAAGTAATAATGTTATTAAATATACTTTATTATTGTAATTTAAATTATTGAATTGCTAAAAAAAGGTTGTTTTTTTTTGAAAATAAAAAACCCAGCCGAAGCTGGGTAAAAACTAATAACCATGAAAACTCAAATTAAACATGAGAATCGCAATAGAATAAACAATTACTGTGCCAAAGATTGGTTCATGATTTCTTAATAAAAGTTATTTTTATGTTAAAAAAAAATTAAAATAAAAATCAAAGATATTTTTTGTAATTTTGCGCCATTAAAAAAATATACATTTATGTCTAACATTACATTCACTATGATTAAGCCTGATGCAGTTGCTGACGGACATATCGGTGCTATATTGGGTAAGATTGCTGAAGGAGGTTTTAAAATCAAAGCTTTAAAATTAACTCAGCTTACAGTTGCTGATGCAAAAAAATTCTACGAAGTACATGCTGAGAGACCATTTTATGGAGAATTAGTAGAATTCATGAGCTCTGGTCCTATCGTTGCTGCAGTTTTAGAAAAAGACAATGCAGTTGAAGACTTCAGAACATTAATCGGTGCTACTAACCCTGCAGAAGCTGCAGAAGGTACAATCAGAAAAATGTTTGCAAGAAGCATCGGAGAAAATGCAGTTCACGGTTCAGATTCTGACGAGAATGCATTAATCGAAGCTCAATTCCATTTTTCAGGAAGAGAGATTTTCTAAGAAAATCATCTCACAAAATAAAAATCCGGAGAACTTTCTCCGGATTTTGTTTTTATGTGAATTCTGTTTTAGGACCTATTAAAGATTGTTTTCAATAGCTCCCACATCTTCTCTGTATAGTTCTATAGGTTTATTGAGTAAAACAGCAATGACGGTCATTTGTTTATCAAGCTTTTCCTTTGGAATGTCAATATAAATAATTCCCGGTCTATTGCTCCAGTAAAGCTTATTGTATATTGTATGTGACAACATAGTGCCTTCGCCTACCACTCTTATTCTTGCAATTTCGTTTTTTATTCCTTTTAAGGCAATTGGACCTGTAGGTGTTCCTTCCACAAAAAGATAAAGAGTCTGTTTATCTTTTGATAAAGCACTCATTCCAGAATAATGACCTTCCGAAAGTCCTTTTCCAGTCTCAAAAAAAGCTTCTGCATGTTTACTTATCCATTCTATGGTTTTAGGGTTTGTTTTCGGCGTTTTTTTAATTTTCATGTCAAGTCCATCAGGAGTCAAACCGTCATGGGTCAGTAAATTATTATCATAGTTCAGCGCATTGGACATATCATAAACTGCTTCCTGTGTATTTTTGTTATCCATGATTTCGGCGAGAGGATGGCTTTCCTTCTTAAAATCTTTCAAAAATACAGGTGGAGTATCAAAAGTAAGCTCTGCAATGGTGACATCTTTGTCAAATTTTACATTGGAAAAATTCAGTGTCAGTGTTTTTTCAGCATTGTAGTCTGTTTTGATGATAGCAGAAGGATCTCCGATAATTTTTGCCGAAGTAGGTTTTGTTCCCAGTCCATAAATCTTTGTAAAGTTTTTGGCTTCCTCCAGATAAAGGAATAAAGACTTTTTTGTGGTGGATAAAGAAGACTTCCCTTTGTAATTTTCAAAAGGAATCCCACGGATTGTTTCGTAAATGGCATGCTGATTTTTGGAAGTCCACCTTCCGAGGTTTTTAAGAATCTCAATCTGTTCCTCCGGAATGGAGCCATCTGATTTTGGACCGATATCAAGTAAAAGATTTCCTCCCATACTGATCACATCTGCCAGAGTTCTTACAATCATATTAGGAGTCTTATAGTTTTTATCATAAGGTTGATATCCCCAGGAATCATTCATGGTATAGCAAAGTTCCCAGTATGGATTTTGTGGTGGAACTACAGGAATTCCCTGTTCAGGAGTATCATAATCCCCATGATTGTTAAGTCTGGAATTGATGATGATATTGGGATTGTATTTCTTAAGCAGATCCAGTGTCTGAGAAGCTTTCCATTCCTCAGAAGTATGTTCCCAATCTCCATCGAACCAAAGAAGATCAGGTGAGTATTGAGAGGAAAGTTCATTAAGCTGACTTTGATAATAGCTGATGAAACTTTGCCATCGTTTCGGATCGTCTTTTATTTCGTACCGTTTTTTTATCCGGGTATTGATGTCGTAATAGGGGTGACTCCAATCTGGCAAAGAGAAGTAAAGTCCTGTTTTTAATCCTGAATTTTTCAAAGCGGAAACAAAAGGACTTAAAACATCTTTTTTGGCCAAAGACTGTCCGGGAATAGTGGTCGCCTTTTCAGCCTTAGAATTCCACAATGAAACCCCGTCATGGTGTTTGGTTGTAATAACAGCGTATTTTGCTCCGGATTCTTTAAGAAGTTTTACCCACTGCTCAGGCTGGTATTTTGAAGCTGAAAAACCATTCAGCTGTTTCATGTAATTTTCGTGATTGATATAATTGTTGAAAAATGACCAGGATTCAGAGATTCCATTTACAGAGTAGATTCCCCAGTGAATGAAAATACCCAATTTGGCATTTTTAAACCATTCCATTTTTTTGCTGTTGTCAACTGTTTGAACTTGAGCATTGATATTATAAGCAGATAATATCAGCCCAAGAAAAACAGCTTTAATCAGACGGCTTTTCATATATAGTTTTATTTTAATCTTAAATATAAATAAAGAAAGCATTACCACCATAATTTCTTGAGATTTACTAATAATTATTATCAAATCGTTTCCTTTATTATTGTATTTTTATGATTTAAACTCATAAAGAAAAATGAAAATCATTTCCCTAGGATTTGAACTTCAAAAAAGAGTTTAAATATATTGGTTAGATAAATGGAACGCTTATTGTAAATTTTATCTGAAAAAAAGAAATTATGAAAATTCCAACAATATTAATGGCAAGTTTATTAGCGGTAGGAGTTTCTGCACAAACTACCAAACCTAATGCTAAAACAAAAAAGCCTGTAAAAAAAGTGAAGAAAGCAACAGCATCCGACACTGTTGAAAAGAAAAAACCGGGAACTCCTAAGCCAATCGTGAAAAAAGATACACTTGTTCTTCATGGCTATGGCTGTCCGGCTTGTGGAATGGGATAAAAGATGAAAAAACCACTGTTAGGAATATCAATGATGCCAGAAGCTGATTTTGTTTCTGCTGTTTTGCCATTGTTGCAGAGCAACGCTGTTGATGTTCTGGAATGGTCCTTTGACACTCTTTACAATACCAATGAACCGGATTGGCTTCGGGATCTGCTCAACTTTTATGCAGAAAATAACCGTTTGATAGGACATGGTGTTTATTACTCCCTATTTGATGCAAGGTGGACAGAAAGGCAGGAAGAATGGCTGCAAAAATTAAAAGAAGAAGTCAGTCTAAGAAGATACAATCATATCACGGAACATTTTGGTTTCATGAATACGGAAAACTTTCACCAAGGGGTGCCATTGCCGGTATCTCTGCATCCTAAAACTTTACGAATAGGAAAAGACAGGCTGCACAGACTCCAGCAGGCAGTAGATATTCCTGTTGGGATAGAAAATCTGGCGTTTTCATTTTCTATTGATGATGTCAAAGAGCAAGGTGTTTTTCTTGATAAATTAACGGAGGATACCAATGGTTTCCTGATTCTTGATCTTCATAATATTTATTGTCAATCCTGTAATTTTGGAGTAGGAATGCAGGAAATAATTGATCTGTATCCTTTAGATAAGGTCAAAGAGATTCATCTTTCCGGTGGGAGCTGGCAGGAGAGTGTATATGGAAAAAAGCAGATAAGGCGAGATACTCATGATGATATCATTCCTGAAGAGATTTTCTCTGTTTTACCCTCTGTTTTTGCAAAGTGTCAAAATCTGGAATATATTATTATTGAAAGGCTGGGACATACACTGAAAACAGAAGATGACAAAGAGAATTTCCTGAATGATTTCAATAACGTTAAAACAATAATTGAAATTTCTGATTGGAAAGAAAGAGAAAAGAGTAGTTGGGGTAAACGGCAAATACAACTTCCGGAAAAACCTGTTGAAGATATGGCTTTGTTTGAAGAGCAGTCGAGGCTTACCAGACTTCTTTTTGATGGGGCAGGAGCTATTGCCATCAAAGATCAGGATTTTCATTATTTTAAAACAGAAAACTGGGACCCTGAAATGATTCTTACGGCCCAGAATATTATCAAAAAATGGAATCCTTATTAATTCTATCCTGATAACCAAAATCAAAATATATGAAAATGACAACATTAGTATTGATCATTACCGCTGTCCTCACTGCTCTGATAGGAGGACTTTTCTATGCTTACTCATGTTCTGTAGTTCTCGGATTGGGAAAACTTTCTGATGCAGAATACCTGAAAGCTATGCAGAATATCAACCGTGAAATTCTGAATCCCATTTTCTTCATGAGTTTTATGGGGACAGCAATTCTCCTTCCGGTATCTGCCTTTTTGTTCCGTGGGCATCAGCCTGTTTTTATTTTTCTCCTGCTGGCAGCCTTAGCCTATCTGATTGGAGTTTTTGGGGTTACAGTTGCCGGAAATGTCCCAATGAATGATGCACTGGATAAGTTTGATATCTCCGGTTCTACAACAGAAGCAATCAGACAGATGCGAGATAATTTTGAAAACAGATGGAATTTTCTGAATAATATAAGAACTGTCTTTTCTGTTGTTTCAATCATTTTTGTAGTCTGTGCCTGTATTTGGAACAGGGAAGTGTAAAAAGAATCTGATACGTATAAATACTTAACGGCAGATTCAGTATTTATACGGATGTGCAGATGTGTTTTTATTTGGATATTTGTAATGTTAGCAAGACAAAACAGAGTTTTAACATTTTCAAAATGTTGAGAAAAAATTTATAACCACGAAGACTTCATTTCAAACAAGAGAAAAGGCAGCCATTGGCTGCCTTTTGTTTTTATGATAAAGATAATGATTAAATCTTTAGAAGCTCAATCGTTCTCTCAGGGCTTTCTGCCGAGAAAACAGCATTCCCCGCAACAAGAACATCAGCTCCGGCTTCAAAAAGCTTAGAGGCATTATCAAGATTCACTCCGCCATCAATTTCAATAAGTGCTGTAGAATTGTTGCTTAAGATCAGATCTTTGGTTTCAGCAATCTTTTTGTATGTGTTTTCAATGAATTTTTGTCCTCCAAATCCTGGATTTACACTCATTAACAATACCAGATCAACATCTGCAATGATGTCTTCAAGCATTAATACCGGAGTGGAAGGGTTCAAAACGACACCCGCTTTTACTCCTTTACTCTGAATGTGATGAATGGTTCTGTGAAGATGAGTACATGCTTCATAATGTACGGAAATAAGATCTGCACCATGATTGATGAATTCATCAACATATTTCTCAGGTTCCACAATCATCAGGTGAACATCTACAAATTTTTTGGCATGCTGCTGGACTGTTTTCATTACCGGAAAACCAAATGAAATGTTGGGTACAAAACGGCCGTCCATTACATCAATGTGGAACCAGTCGGCCTGAGAATTGTTCAGCATTTCAATGTCTCTTTGCAGGTTCCCAAAGTCTGCAGATAAAAGGGATGGAGCAATAAGCTTCGTTTTCATTTTTACTTTTTATACTTTTACTTTTATTATCCTATTGAAAATGAACGGTCATGGGTGAAATAATAATTGGTTAGATATCCTATTATTAAAACCGCTTCTATGACAGATAACTTTTTATTGTTGATATTTCTGAGTAAAAACCTGTCGATCACAAGGAGTCCGGACAGGACCAAAAAGAAAATTACTTCTATCGTAATTCCTAAGCTTTCACTAGAATGGAATGTAAATAATTGATAAACAATTAAAGGAATTCCAAGCCCTATAAGTATAATAAATATTACAGAGATAAAAGTTGGTTTTTTAATTAAATCAGAAATAAAGTTCATTTTTAATGATATTTCAGTTTCATTTCCGGTTTGATCTTAAGAACAGTTTCATAGATAAGTTTAATCACATTAGCTACATCTTCCTTAGACACCATTTCTACCGTAGTATGCATATAACGCAAAGGTAAGGAAATTAAAGCACTTGGTACCCCGCCGTTGGAATGGGCAAAAGCATCAGTATCAGTTCCTGTAGCTCTGCTTGCTGCTGCTCTCTGGAAAGGAATTTTTTTTGTTTTTGCCGTATCAATAATTAATTCTCTGATCGTGTGGTGAACACTTGGAGCGAAGAATACTACGGGCCCTGCACCACATTTTTGATCTCCTTCTTTCTTTTTTTCAATCATCGGAGTGGTAGTGTCGTGGGTAACATCCGTTACAATGGCAATATTCGGTTTGATGGTATCAGCAATCATATCTGCTCCATATAAACCTACTTCTTCCTGTACAGAATTGGTAATATAAAGTCCGAATGGAATAGATTTTTTATTCTCTTTCAGAAGTCTTGCTACTTCAGCAATCATGAAACCTCCGATTCTGTTATCCAGCGCTCTGCAGACAAAATATCTGTCGTTCATTTCAAAGAACTCATCCGGATAAGTAATCATACATCCTACAAAGATTCCCATTTCTTCCACTTCTTTTTTGGAAGTAGCACCACAGTCGATGAAGATATTTTCGATTTTCGGAGTAGGCTCATTTTGGTTTGTTCTTGTATGAATGGCTGGCCATCCGAATACTCCTTTTACAATCCCATTTTCTCCGTGAATATGGACAACTTTTGAAGGAGCGATCGTTTGATCAGAACCTCCGTTTCTTATAACGTAGATTAATCCGTCATCCGTAATATAATTGACATACCATGAAATTTCATCAGCATGTGCTTCAATCACTACCTTAAATTCAGCTTCCGGATTAATGATCCCATAGCAGGTTCCATAATGGTCAACTTCTATTTTGTCAACATAGGGTCTGATGTAGTCCATCCAGACTTCCTGTCCTTTGTGTTCGTAACCTGTTGGAGATGATGTGTTTAAATATTTCTCTAAAAATTTCAAAGATTTCTTTTCAAATTTCATAAAAAGGAATGATTTTTGCGTTCAATTTTTGTTCTTATAAGTGTAAAAATAATGAATTTTAGTAAGATTATCTGCCTTTTTATTTTCTTTTTTGGAGTCAGTGTTTTTGGCCAAAAGGATGGTGTAGTGGCAAAACCGCTCAATCAATATCCAGCTGAATCCTTGAAAACGGATGAATTTGGCAATAAATATTATTATGACGAGCAGCAAAAAGTCAAGATTTATGAAATCAACGGCGAGCCTGTAGTTGTATTAGACGAGTTGGTTTTGGTTAATAAACCGAGATTTAATAATCAGCTGGATAAAAATTACTACTATTTTCTGAATAAAAAGCTGTACAGGGTATATCCGTTATTTGTTACCGCACTACAGCAGTACAGAGATATTCAGAAAGACATGAATGATATGGATAGTAAAGCTAAAAGAAAATTTGTAAGAGAAAGACAGAATATGCTGGCAGATCAGTATGAAAAACAGCTGAGAGATCTTACCACTACCGAAGGGCAGGTTTTTGCAAAGCTGATGAATAGAGCTACCGGAAAAAATGTCTATGAAATCATCAAAGAATTGAGAGGCGGATGGAGTGCTTTCTGGTGGAATGTAAAAGGAAAAATGGCCGATATTGATCTGAAAGACCACTACGACCCACACAATAACAGAACGGATGAATTTGTAGAATCATTGCTTCAGTCCAATTGGAATTCAGGGTATCTGCAGCCTTACCCGGGAGCAAGTGATTTTAAAGTCAAGAAATAATATAAATACCTGTAAGAAACTTACAGGTATTTTTCTTTTAATTTATCAAATACAATTTTATCTATCGGAAGAGGGAAAGGATTGTCTGGTCTGTCTATATCAATCCACTCTGTTTTTTCGATGCAGGGATCCATGATAATAAAATCTTCTTCATTCACGATATCTACTATATAATATATGGTAAGAAGCTGCTCGTTTTCTTTGAAGCGGGAAACCAGAAAGTTTTCCTGAGTATAAAAATGTTCCAGGACATTGATCTGTACATTCAGTTCTTCATCAAACTCACGATGCAGGCATTCCAGGACCCCTTCACCATATTCCAATCCGCCACCCGGAAATTTCATTAAAGGTTCGCCGGCATATTCTTCAAATAAAGTAAGAACTTGTTTGTCTTTTACCGCACACGCATACACTCTAATGTTGATCTTATCTATCATATATATAATGTATAATATTTGTATAGCTAATGTAAGGAATTTTGTTGAAAAACAGGATGAAAGGAGCATTAAGCTGGAAGTTTTATACTATCCGTTTTATTTTTAAAAATTTCCAATCAGCTTATCCTTATATAGTAGTTGAAAAAACTTAAATCTTTACAATGAGTAGAAACCTCCAACTTCCGTCTTCAAGCTTCCATCCTATAATTTGATAGCATTAATCATTTCTCTCTTTCCTGGGGGACCCTGTTTTTTTTCTACCTGAAAATTCAGTTCCTGAAGAATTCTTCTTACACTGCCTTTAGAAGAGTAGGTGGTTAATAATCCGTTAATGGCCATTTTGTCAGAAACCAGTTCAAATAGTGGCTTTTCCCAGAGGTCAGGCTGTACTCTGGCACCGAAACAATCGAAATAAACAAGATTGATTTTAGGCAAATCGATGTCTTTTAGGTCAAAAAAATCACATTCTATCTTTTTTAAGTTGAATCCACTAATGATTTCTACTGACTTTTCCCACTCTGCCAGATGAATTTTCTGATAAATATTTTTAAACTCAGGGTTGTCAAAATGTTCAAAGTAAGCCAAATCCTTAACTTCGGATTCATTTATGGGGTATTTTTCAAGCGAAAAATAATTGATGACATGATTTTTGTCAGTTTTTAAATATTCATTAATTGTTACTAAAACATTCAAACCTGTTCCAAAACCGAGTTCTAAAATATTAATTTCGCAATCATTTATTAAATTAAGTCCATTTTTAATAAACACATGTTCAGCTTCCTGAAGCGCTCCATGATGAGAATGGTAGTTTTCATTTAACTCATTGATAAACAATGTTTTACTACCGTCGTTTGTGGTCTTTATTTCTCTTTTCAAGCTATTTTTTTGTCAAATTTACTCTAAAATTTTTATATTTAGAAAATTATGTTAAATTTGTAGAACATCGTAAAAATTTTAAAAAATGATAATTCAAAAAACTGAAAACTCCAGAATTTCTACATTTGACCCTAACGATTTTTCATTTGGTGGTACTTTCATAGATCATATGATTATATGTGAGTATGAAAATGGGAAATGGGGTGATGTAAAATTAGTTCCTTACGGTCCGATTCCATTTACACCTGCCATGATGGGAGTAAACTATGGACAAGCTTGTTTTGAAGGTATGAAAGCCTATAAAGACAAAGACGGGCAGGTTTTCCTTTTCAGGCCTGAAAAGAATTTTGAACGTATCAATAAGTCAGCAAAGCGTCTTGCTATGCCTGAGGTGACTGAAGAAATGTTTTTGGACGGATTAAAAGCGTTAGTAGATATTGATAGAGAGTGGATTCCACAGGGGGAAGGAATGTCTCTTTATATCAGACCATTGATCTTTGCTACGGAAGAAGCTTTGAAAGCGAGAGTATCTAATAAATATATGTTTGCAATCGTTGCAACACCAGCAAAGAGCTACTATTCTGAGCCGGTATCTGTAAAGATCTCTGATCACTATTCAAGAGCTGCAAACGGAGGAGTAGGTTCTGCAAAAGCTGCAGGTAACTATGCTGCTTCTTTCTATCCTACGCAATTGGCGATCGAAGAAGGATATGAGCAAATCATCTGGACAGATGATGCTACTCACGAATATTTTGAGGAAAGTGGTACAATGAACGTATTTGTAAGAATCAATGATACAATCTATACACCTCCAACTTCTGAGAAAATCCTAGACGGAGTAACAAGAGACAGCTTTATCCAATTAGCTAAGAAAAGAGGAATCGAAGTAAAAGTAGAGCCAATTCCTGTGAAAACAGTTATTGAAGCGGTGAAGAACGGATCCCTTAAAGAAGTATGGGGAGTAGGTACAGCAGTAGTTACCACTCAGTTCCAGGCTTTAGGATATGAAGGTGAAAAACTAGAGCTTCCAAGATTATCTGACGAAGAAAGTTTCGCTGCTATTCTTAAGAAAGACCTGGTAGACCTGCAAAACAACCTTTCTGAAGATCCTTTCGGATGGAGAGTTGTGGTAGATCACGCTTTAGAAACAGTTTAATATTTTTTTAAATAACTATATAAAAGTCGGGTTTTTTCCCGGCTTTTTTTGTATTTATGTATTCGTATAAAATGTATGAATGACATTATTCAGTAACTGGTTTTGTTTTATTAGCTTTGATGCATTCTTACATTCACATATTTCTGGGCCAAGTTTTGTAATTGATTCGCGAAATGTGTATTTTCGCAAAAGTTTATGAAAAAAATACTCTTCATATCAGCCATAAGCCTGTTGAGCTGCAACAGAAATGCACAGACGGCGCATCCTCCTGTAGGAGGTGTTTTAAGCCAAAAAGATCTGGATGTTTCTAAAAACAGGATGAAAAATCTGAATGCCATAGAAAGAGGCCAGATTCAGGATTGGATCAATGGTCAGTCTGTGAAATTTTATCCTACGCAGCTTAATTACTGGGTAACAGCGGAAGGATATGACCAGAGAGAAAGAAGAAAAGATGAAACTTTGATTTCTTATTCTTATGATTTGTATGATTTTGATCAGACTAAAATATATGACCAGTCTTTTGAAAGAAGAGATGCCAGATTCGGGCACTTTGATGAACTGAGGGCAGTGGAGAACGCTTTGCGTTTTATACATGATGGAGAGGAAGTAACGCTTTTGGTGCCGTCTTCTTTGGCTTACGGAACTTTCGGAGACGAAAAGAAAATAGATAACGACATTCCATTAATCATAAAATTAAAAGCGCTATAATACATGAAATTGTTTAACAAGAATATAATTCTGGCAGCGGCAAGTATCTCGCTGATGAGTTGTACCCCAATTTATAAAAAAATGAACGTAGACAAAGAAACTTACGAAGGTCTTAATGACGGGCTTTATGCCAATCTTCAAACTACAAAAGGTAACTTAATTGTAAAATTTGAAGACAAGAAAGCACCAGTAACTGTAGCCAACTTTATTGGTCTTGCAGAAGGGAAAATCGACAACAAAGCTAAGGCTAAGGGAGTTCCTTATTATGACGGAACTATTTTCCACAGAGTAATCAAAGATTTCATGATCCAGGGGGGAGATCCTCAAGGAACTGGAGCAGGTGATCCGGGATATAAATTCGAGGACGAAAGAAACGACCTTAAGCATACAGGAAAAGGTATTCTTTCAATGGCAAACTCAGGGCCTAATACAAATGGTTCTCAGTTTTTCATCACTGAAGTAGCTACACCTTGGTTAGATGGAAAACACACTATCTTTGGAAAAGTAGTAAAAGGTAATGATGTGATTGATGCTATTGCTAACGTTGAAAAAGGAGCGCAGGATAAGCCTAAAACAGATATCGTTTTAGAAAAAGTTTCTGTTTTCAGTAAAGGTGATGAGTACAAGCATTACGATGCAGCTAAGACTTTCAGCGAAGGAAAAGCTAAAATCGCAGAAAACAATAAAGCTTTTTTGGCTAAAGAAGAAGCTGAAAGAAAGAAAAAAGAAGAAGAATTCAAAGCTAACCAGGAGAAATTAGTTGAAAACCTAAAAGCTGGTATGCAAAAAACTGAATCAGGTCTTTACTATAAAATTACAAAAACAGCTGACGGTAAAGCACCAAAAGCTGGTGATAATGTATCTGTACACTATGCAGGTAAACTGGTAGACGGAACTGAGTTCGATTCTTCATTCAAAAGAAATGAGCCAATTGAAATTCCAATCGGAATGGGAAGAGTAATCAAAGGATGGGATGAAGGTATCCTATTATTGAAAGAAGGTGAAACTGCTACATTATTGATCCCGCCGGCAATGGCTTACGGAGAAAGAGGAGCAGGAGGAGTGATCCCGCCAAATTCTTGGTTAGTTTTCGATGTTGAGCTTGTAAAAGTAAAATAATTGAATACTCAAAATATTATTAAAAGCCGTCCGAAAGGATGGCTTTTTTTATTTAGCTCGAATACATTCTGTAACGATCTGTGTAAAGGTTGCGACACATTTTAATAGTTTTTCCAGTAAAAAAATAATCTTAAAATTTGTAATAACCATTAAATAATGAAAACCAAATCATTTCTTTTTCTGTTCATTCTGCTGTCGTTTATGGCTTTTTCGCAGGCTAAGGCAAATCCTGACGATGCAGCAATAAAAAAATCACTTACTTATTTTGTAAACAGTATTCAATCTAAACAGATAGATCAGGCAGTAAGCTGTATATATCCAAAATTCTTCACCATCATTTCAAAAGAGCAGATGACGCAGATTTTAAACATGACTTACAATAATCCATTCATGAAAATTGAAGTACAGGATTTGAAGTTTGGAAATCTTGAAAAACCTGAACTCATTACCGGCGAATATTTTTCTATTACCCATTATTTTTTGAAACTGAAATGTAATGTCAGTTCATTAAATGAGGATATGAAAAAGAAAATGAACAGCGCTTTAACAGCCAAATATGGCGCAAATAATGTAAAATATTTAGCCAGCGAAGGCTCATATCTCATTAACGCTAATATGAAAGCATGTGCTGTTTCAAAAGATAAAAAGTCATGGAAATTTGTTATTCTTGAAAAGGAATATAAAAAAGAACTGGTGAAAATCTTACCGAAGAAAATTCTTGATAAATTTTAAAAGGTTAAGCTGTAAGCATCGACTTTTGTATTACAATAATGCCGTCTTGAAAAAGGCGTTTTTTTGTTTCCTATAAATACCGTAAAAATACGGATTTCGGTAAGGCTTTATTACTTCTATCTTTATCCTGCACTTATAAGAAACAAAATAGAAAATATGTTTGATCTGAATTACGACCTCATAAAAAAAGAAATTGAGTCAGAAATGTGTGAAGAACACGGTCTGCACCCGGAACTGATTAAAACAGATGAAGGCTTCGGAATAAAAGCCTGCTGTGAACCTTTCAGAGAAAAGATGGTTGAGAAATCCGGAAATATGATCGAAGAAGAAACCAAAAAGGCCCTTGAAGAAATGATGAAGGATCTGTTTAAAGAATAAGTTTTTACGATGTTAAGATAACTTTGTTATCACGAGCTGCTCCGGAGGGGGTGGCTTTTTTGTTGGAAATACCGTAGAAATACGGATTTAGTATGATGCTAAATAGAAGTAAATTTGATTATAATTATATACTGCAACTATGAAATTTATTTATTTTAGATTTAAAAATTTTAAAGGTATAGAGGATGAAAAGTTAGATTTATCTAAGACTCCAGAAAGTAATATTTTTACATTAGTTGGATTAAATGAAAGTGGTAAAACAACTATTCTAGAAGCAATTAATTATTTTAAATATAAACCAGAGAAGCTTGATGTGTTGGAATTGAAAGAATATGAGATTCAAGATATACATACGTTAATTCCTATAAATAAGAGGGATAATTTTAATGATAAAATAACTATAGAAGCAGGAATAGAGCTTGATGATGAAGATATTTTAAAAATTAAAAAAGAGTTTGAGCAAAAAAATCTTATAATAGATAAATTAGGTACTAAATTCACATATACACAAATTTATCATTTTGAAAAATCCAAACATATTAAAGAGAGGGATCAAAGTTTATGGACCTATGATATAACGGGAAGAAAAAAAAATGGAAAAAAAATAAATAAGCTAGAAAATAGTGATGCATTAATAGCAAATAATTTCATTACAAAAAACCTTCCCAGTATTTTATATTTTCCCAATTTTTTATTTGAATTTCCTGAAAGGATATATTTAAATAATGAAACTCAAAATGAAAAAGATCTTTTTTATCAAAAAATTATTCAAGATACTCTTGATTCACTTGAAAATGATTTGAATATAAATGACCATTTAATTTTTCGAATAGTTTCTCAAGATGCTAATGATAAAAGAAATCTAACTAGCCTTATTGGAAAATTACAAAAAAAATTAAGTGATGTAATATTTAATAAATGGAATCAGATATTTAACAAACATTTATCTAATAAAGAAATAATTTTATATACTGGAGTTGATTCAATAGGTACTTATATTGAATTTAACATTAAGGATGATGTAGATACGTATAGGATTTCTGAAAGGTCTTTGGGATTTCGGTGGTTTTTTGTTTATATTTTACTTACACAATTCCGAACATATAGAAAAGAAAATAAAAATGCATTTTATTTATTTGATGAACCTGCTTCTAATTTACACCCATCTGCCCAAATAGAACTTTTGAAAAGTTTTGAAAAATTATCAAAAGTAATATATACGACTCATAGTCAGTATTTAATAAATCCTAAATGGTTAGAAAGTACTTTTGTTATAAAAAATGAAGCAATCGATTACGAAAACGAAGCTGATTACAATTCAAAAAATACTAATATTAAAATTAGCAAGTATAGAGAATTTGCAGTAAAATATCCTAATCAGAGCAACTATTTTCAACCAATTCTTGAAGTTTTAGATTATAAACCTTCTAACTTAGAGTTAGTTCCAAAAGTAATAATAACAGAAGGGAAAAATGATTTTTATACATTGAATTACTTTAAAGAGATTGTTAAAAATAAATATATTATAAACATTATTCCTGGTACTAGTGCAAGTAATTTAGAGACACTAATAAGCTTGTATTTAGGTTGGGGATCAAAGTTTATTGTAATATTAGATGATGATAAACAAGGTAATGAACAAAAAAAACGATACATAAATATTTTTGGAGAGATTGTAAAGGATTCAATTTTTACACTAAGAGAAATTGATAAGAATTGGGATAAATATGAATTAGAAGATATTATATCTGAAGAAGATAAAAATATAATTATAGATAAAGTTTATACAGAGTCTAAAGCAAGTAATAAAACAATTTTGAATCGTAGTATTCAAGAACTTTATCTTAATAATGTCTTTCCAAGTTTATCTAAAACAACTCTGCAAAATTTTAATATATTGTTTAAGTTTTTAGAAGGTAGGCTTAATGATTTAAGTTAATTTGGTATTATTATTTTAATTCTTATTAATATAGTGAAGAACTGAGATGTTGAATAAAAAACCGCCCCAAACAGGGCGGTTTTTTCAGTAAAAATTAATTGAAAGTTATATTTTATTATCTTTTCTTCATACTTGTTCCTGATAAAGAACTGATGAATACAAGGCCAAAGCCGATATAAGCGGCAAATGCCGTCAGATATATAATTAAGCTGTTTAAGCTTGGTTTTAAGGCGTATACCAATACAGAAAATGCAGCAAAACTTAGTACCAGCAATAGGCTCCATATATTTAACTTTGCAGCATCTTCATTTCTCTTAAAAATCATTTCAAAAAAGGCTCTCATCATTACTTACATTTTAAGGGTTATACAATTAATTAAAAAAATAAAGGCGTACTCATCGCGGTAAAAAGAATAAATTCCTTTACTGGGCTAAGGTTCGTGATGACTTTGCCGTTTATCTATATCGTAATACCGGGCTGAAAGTCCGGGATATTTTTGTTTTTTTGAATCAATAAATGATTCTGGTTATTGATGATACCAGTGAGATACGGGGTGCAAAATTGCTGTGAAAAACTAACGGGGGTTAGTTAATCACGGACCCGTATCTGTTACGGCATCGTAGAAAAAAAAGGATTCATATGCTAGATATGAATTTGAATCAGTGGAAAAACTGAAAATCCACAGAAAACCTTTTTTCTCATCCTTAGTGTTTTTTTAATTTTTTCTCAATATCTTACATGCCAATATCATGCCAAAATGGAATTTTTGCGATTAACACTTTATTTCAAGAGATTGTTGAAGCTTCTGATGGAGCGTATTTTCATCTGTTATTTCCTTAAACGTAGAAAAATTTTCTGTTTTTAATGATAAGGTGTTTGAAACAAAGAAAATATTACGGTGTAATTGTTTTTTATATATTTAAAATCCTTTAGTATAGTTTAGAAATGAACAAGGAAAATTTAAAAGAAAGCATCAATATCTGTATAACAAATCTGTTGCAGTTGGCAAAAATCAATTGTTGGAACCTCATTTCCTCCAATTTGTTTTTTATTTTGTCTGATTTTAATGAATTTGAAGGGGCAAATTCCACTGAAAAGAGATGGTCCCGTAACAGAATAAATAATTCAAAAAGGCTGCTTACTTTAGATTCAGCAATAGAGATTTTACATAAAGAGTTCTATGATCTTTATGATGTTACACTATATATTTTCCGGGCAAATACAAGAGAAACTATTATAGAAATTCAATATTACAGAAAATCAAATTTTGAAGCTGATTACTTTGCTGTAGTAAAAGATAATCCACCGATGTTTCATTCAAAAATTGCAATGCCCGTATATGCATGGGAAGGAGGAAAATTTGATATCAACTGGGAATCGGGAGGTGGAATTCATCGTGTGTGGAAAAACTTTCTATGGAGTAATTTTTTGTACAGACGTAAAATTAAAAACCTCAAAAGGTAATTTTGCAGGGTAAAAAGTTAATTAATAAAATAAGCTTGTTTTTATTGAATTAATGATATCAGCAGCATTGCTAAATAAGAAAAAACCGCCTCTAAAGACGGTTTTTATATTTTACCAGTTTTTATCAATCATATAAATAATCTGTGTCAAAGCGGTGGCGCCTAATAAAAGCTCCCTTCTGTTCACTTTTTCAAAAGTATCTTCTTCTGTATGGTGAATGTCGAAATAGCGCTGAGAATCCGGCATCAATTCAGCAGCAGGAATTCCCATGTCATGAAGCGGGTAGAGGTCTGTTCCGGAAAACCTTTCTTCAAAATTGTAAACTCCGTAAGGAAGAAATAGGTTTGACCAGCCTTTGATCTGATTTCTTTTGGCATCATCCATATCCAGGGCAATTCCTCTCGGTGCAAAACCTCCGGCATCTGTTTCTATGGCAAAGAGATGTTTTTCATTTTTCTCCTTTACTGTTTTACCATATTGAATTCCGCCTTTTACTCCATTTTCTTCATTGGCAAAGCAGACCACTCTGATGGTATGGTTATTTTGCAGTCCTAACTTTTTAAAGGTTCTTAAGACTTCAATACTTTGAACGATTCCGGCTCCGTCATCATGAGCGCCTTCACCTACATCCCAGGAATCAAGGTGTCCGCCGACAACAATAACACTTTGGTCTTTTTTACCGGTGATTTCCCCGATTACAGAATGGGAAAGCTTTTCGCCTTTCATTCCGCAGTTGGAATTAAGTTTAGCGGTAATTTTCTGTTTTTTAAGTAAGGCTTCCAGTTCATCTGCTGTAGTGCTTCCGATGGCTACGGCTGGTATTTTGGAAACTTTGTCTTCGTAGCGCATGGCTCCCGTGTGAGGCACATCATCAAAAGCTGATGACAGAGATCTTACAATGGCAAATTTACCTCCCTTTTTTGCGGTTAAAGAAGCGGCTGTGGTTCTGTATTTCGCAGCATCGCCATATGCCTTGAAGGTTTCTACGAACGACTGGCTGAAAGGATAGTTGAAGAATACAATTTTATCTTTTACCTTTTCAGCAGGAAGTTTGTCATATTCTTCCATAGATTTTACCATGATAATTTCTCCTGAAACATCTTTTCCTCCGGTTCCTTCAGAATTTCCGAGAGAAAGCATTTTGAGACTTTTCCATTTTCCGTTTGAAGTCTGGATGTGCAGAGATTCTTTTCCTCTTTCCCATACCGGAATCATGACTTCCTGAAGCCAGACTTTATCAGCTCCAGCATCACGGAGTTTCTGTTCTGCCCATTTTACTGACTTCTCGTAAGCTTCAGAACCGCTTAAACGGTGGCCTATGTTTTTTGTAAGCTCTCTCAGCTCAGTATATCCTTTTCCATTGTTCAGAATTTCCGTAGAGATTTTTCTGAACTGGATAGAATCTTCTTTAGACTGGCCAAAAGCGACCATTCCAAAAAGCAATAGTGAAGTTCCTAATATCTTTTTCATTGTTTACCAATTTTTATCAATCATATAAATAAGTTGTGTCATTACCGCAGAACCAAGTAACAGTTCTCTTCGGTTGACTTTTTCAAAAGTGTCTTCTTCGGTATGGTGAATATCAAAATAACGCTGTGGATCCGGGACCAGTTCAGCAGTGGGAACTCCCATTTCATGAAGCGGAGCAATATCCGATCCGGAATATTTCCCTTCAAAATTATAAACTCCATAAGGTAAGAACAGATTAACCCAGCTTTTGATCTGATTTCTTTGGGGATCATCCATCTCCAGAGAAATTCCCCGTGGTGAAAAACCTCCGGCATCCGTTTCTATGGCAAAAAGATGTTTTTCGTTGTTTTCTTTAACTATTTTGCCATATTGTTTTCCGCCTTTTGTTCCGTTTTCTTCGTTGGCAAAGCAGACTGCGCGGATGGTATGGTTATTTTGTATTCCTAATTTTTTAAATGTTCTTAAGACCTCAATACTTTGTACAATTCCGGCTCCGTCATCATGAGCGCCTTCACCTACATCCCAGGAATCAAGGTGCCCTCCGACAACAATAACGTTCTTGTCTTTTTTACCGGTGATTTCCCCGATTACAGAATGAGAAAGTTTTTCACCTTTCATTCCACAGTTGGAGTTCAGTTTGGCTGTAACTTTTTGCCTTTTCAACAAGGTTTCCAGCTCATCTGCGGAAGTATTTCCGATCGTAATGGCCGGTATTTTTGAAATGTTTTCATCATAGCGCATATTGCCCGTGTGAGGAACATCGTCAAAAGCGGAAGAAAGTGACCGGATGATGGCAAATTTCCCTCCTTTTTTAGCCGTCAATGAAGCAGCAGTTCTTCTGTAGGGACTGGCATCACGGTAAGAAATGAAAGTCTGGACATTTTCCTGATGAAAAGGGTAGTTGAAAAATACAATCTTATCTTTCACCTTTTCTGCAGGAAGTTTATCATATTCTTCCAGTGATTTTACCATAATAATATCACCTGAGATATCTTTTCCTCCGGTTCCTTCGGAATTTCCGAGAGAAAGCATTTTAATGTTTTTCCATTTTCCGTTTGAAGTCTGGATGTGCAGAGATTCTTTTCCTCTTACCCAAATCGGGATCATGACTTCCTGAAGCCAGACTTTATCGGCTCCGGCATCACGGAGTTTTTGTGCGGCCCATTGTACAGATTTCTCATAAGCTTCAGAACCGCTTAAACGATTGCCTATAGTTTTGGTAAGCTCCCTCAGTTCATTGTATCCTTTGCCGTTGTTCAGGATTTCCGTAGAAATTTTTCTGAACTGAATAGAATCTTCTTTAGTCTGACCGAAAACAGTCATTCCAAAAAGCAATAATGAAGTACCTAATATCTTTTTCATATTACCAGTTTTTATCAACCATAAAAATCATTTGTGTGATGGCAACCGCTCCGAGAAGAAGTTCCCTTTTATTTACTTTATCAAAAGTATCCTGTTCGGAATGGTGGTAATCAAAATACCTTTGTGTATCAACCACCAGTTCTGCTAAGGGAATATCTAGTTTTTTTAAGGGTGAGATGTCCTGAATTGCCTCAGTTTGGTCAAAATCATAAACGCCATACGGAAGAAAATATTCTTTCCAAGGGTAAATCAATCGTCTTCTTTGAGGTGACATGTCCAAAGAAAATCCTCGTGGAGAATAACCTCCGGCATCTGTTCCTAAGGCAAAAACATGTTTTTCATCTCTCTTCTTCACAAAAGCAGCATACATCTCACGGCCCTGACCTCCGTTTTCACTGTTGGCGTAAAGGACTACGCGGATGGTATGATTATTTTCGTATCCTAGTGCCTTCAGTGTTCTTAAAACTTCGATACACTGAACGACTCCTGTTCCATCATCAATGGCGCCTTCACCAAAATCCCAGGAATCAAGCTGAGCCCCTAAAACAATTACTTTAGAATCTTTTTTGCCTTGAATTTCAGCAATAATGTTGGGATTTGTAGTATCACCCCTTGATTCGGCAGTCATGTTGATTTTAGCCGTAACTTTTTGTTTTTTGAGTGTTTTTTCCAACTCATCTGCGGATCTTACTCCAATGGATAAAGCAGGAATTTTAACTTTATCATCTGGTTCATAGTAGATCATTTTAGCATGAGGAGTATCGTCATTGGCTGTTGTCAGCGATCTTATAATTAATGCTTTTGCTCCTGTTTTAGCAATAACAGAAGCGGAAATTAATTTCGATTTTGCAGTCTGTAAATAGGAATCACTTGTATTGATCATTTTCGGATCCATAGGAACATTTACGAAAACTATTTTGTCTTTTAACTGACCTAGTGACATTGCATTAAGTTCTGAAGTGGAATTAATTAAGACAATTTCACCTGTAAGATCTTTTCCGCCGGTTCCTTCAGAGTTTCCAAAAGAAAGCATCCTGATATTTTTCCAGTCTCCATTTCCTGCCTTTATCTGTAAAGATTCTTTTCCTCTGATCCATACAGGTGCTTTGGCTTCTTGCCTCCAGATCATGTCAATACCAATTTCCTTGAATTTTTTTTCTGCCCATTCTACAGCTTTTGTATACCCTGGAGTTGCGCTGAAACGTGATCCGATTCCTTTTGTAAGTTCTCCCAGATTATCATAAGCCTTACCATTGGTCATAATTTCATCTGAAATTTTTCTGAACTCATCATGATAATTGAATTTGGCAATAGTTGTTTTTTTTGCCGGATTTTTTTGTGGCTTTTTTTGAGAAAATAAAAATCCACTCAAAAAGAGTGGAAGTATAATGAATATTTTTTTCATTTTTTATTTACCTTTCTTTTTCCTCTGATAAAAGTAGGGAAAAAATAGGAATTTATTAAGGTTTCATATCGTACATTACCAGGGCTGTAATCAATTTTGGTTCAATGAATGTACATTTTGGAGGCATGCTTAATCTTAAATCCGAAATTTTAATCATATCATTAAAACTTACAGGATAAATTCCGAAACCAACTTTACCTTCACCACTGTCTACTTTTTCTTTTAAAAGATTGATTCCGTTGATGTTGGATGTTCCTTTTACATAAGAAATAAGCTCAGAGCTGTCCGGATCTTCAATTTTCAGTATATTTTTGAAAATATACTTGTCTATAAGGTGGTGATCCAGATTATCCAGAGACATTTCTTTGGAACGAAGGTCATGCTTCACATGAAGAGAGTAGAATTTCCCGTCCATATACATTGAAATATGGAATTTCTGAGAAGGGTAGTAGGATGTTTCTCCTTTTTCGTGAATAAGGAAATAGTTTTCGAGTTCCTTCAGGAAAGTTTCAGGAGACATACCATTCAAATCGTGTAAAACTCTGTTATAATCATGAATTTTAATGGACTGATTGGAAACAATAAAACTGTAGACAAAGTTGTAAAGCTCTGTACCATTATGTTTTTTGTTTTTCTCTTTATGATATTTGGCGTTTATTGCTGTAGAACCAATTCTGTGGTGTCCGTCAGCAATATAAAATGAATCAATCTGATCTATTACTTCTTTAAACTGCTGTAGTTTCAGGCGGTTGTCTATTCTCCAGATTTTATGTCTGATACCAATGGAGTCTACATGGTTGAAGATAGGAACGTTTTTTTCCTCATGATTCATCAGCAGCTCAATTTTTGAGTTGGCCGGATAGGTAAGTAATACAGGTTCTGCCTGCAGGTTTACTTTTTCAAGGTAATGAGCCAGTTTTTCTTTTTTCTGAGGAATGGTACTTTCGTGTCTTTTGATTTTTCCATTCCAGAAATCTTCAATACTTGCTAATCCCAGAAGTCCTCTGAACACCTGTTTGTTGGGGTAGATTTGCTCATAAAGATAGTAGGCTGAATTGTCCTGGACCAATTTCTTCTCGTCCAGAAGTTCTTCAAAGGTAGAACGGATCTTTCGCAGATTCCGGTCAATATCTTTAGATTTACTTACAACATAGGGTTTAATCATATTGATGTAAGTATTTTCAACTTGAGCCTTCTCTGCAATCTCTTCCTGGGTAAAATTATCCAGTGGATGGGTAGGGAAAGTACTCTCGAAGTCTCTATGAGGTCTTATTCCACGGAAAGGTTTAAAAACAGGCATATTTATCTTATAGTTTCTTTTTGTAGCTTAATAATTTGTTCTGCAAGTTCGATACCGATTTTTTCCTGAGCATCTACTGTATTTCCTCCAACATGTGGGGAAAGAGACAGGGCAGGGTTCATCAGTAAAGGCAGTTCCGGGCTTGGTTCGTTTTCAAAAACGTCCAATGCTGCTCCGGCTACTTTTCCTGATTCAATAAAATCTATCAGTGTCACTTCATTGATGACACCTCCTCTTGCAGTATTTACAATATAGACTCCGTCTTTCATTTTTTCAAACTGAGGGGTATCTATAATATATTCATTCGTTTTCGGCGTATTGATACTGATGAAATCTGCATCTTTCAGGAATGCATCCATATCATTGGTGGAAGTGATTTCAAAGTTAACAGATTGTCCGTTAAAGAAGTTCAGGGTAAGAACTTCTGTTTTAGGGCTTCTCGTCAGAACGGTTACGTTCATTCCTAAAGCAATTCCTATTTTTATGACTTCCTGACCAATACTTCCAAAGCCGATTACTCCTAATGTTTTTCCTGAAAGTTCATATGCATTGCTGAATGATTTTTTCATAGCACTGAAATGAGTATCTCCTTCCAAAGGCATCAGTCTGTTGGATTCGTGAAGGAATCTTGCCAGTGAAATGAAATGTCCGAAAACTAGTTCAGCCACTGATTTTGAAGAGGCCGTAGGAGTATTGATTACTTTAATCCCCTTGCTTTTGGCATATTCCACATCAATGTTATCCATCCCGATACCGCCTCTTCCAATGATTTTAAGGCCGGGACATGCATCAATAAGCTCTTGTCTCACTTTCGTTACACTTCTTACAAGCAGGACGTCTACATTATTATCGTTGATAAAATTAATAACGTGATCCTGAGCCACTCTATTGTCCAGGATTTCAATTCCGGCTTCTTTTAAAGCGTTTTCTCCTGCTTTCGAGATTCCATCGTTTGCTAAAACTTTCATGAGTTATTTTGATTTAAAGATTGAAAAATGTAAAAATTTCAAAATTTTAAAACTGAGGCGCAAATTAATAAATTTAAATTAACTGCTTTTCAATCTTTCAATCTTTGAATTTTAAATACTTAATTATTTGATTGACTTCATTACATCTACCAAAACCTGCACACTTTCAATAGGTAAGGCATTGTATAAACTTGCTCTGTATCCGCCCAGGCTTCTGTGTCCGTTTAATCCACTAATACCTGCGGCTTTCCATGCGTTGTCAAATTCTTCTTTTTTGCTTTCGTCGGTGATTTTGAAAGAAACATTCATCAGTGAACGGTCTTCTTTCACGCAGAAAGTTTCAAATAGGGGATTACTGTCGATTTCGTCATATAAAAGCTTGGCTTTTGCTTCGTTTCTCTGTTCAGCAGCAGCAATTCCTCCGTTTTTTTCAAGATACTGAAGGGTAAGTAAAGAGGCATATACAGGGAATACCGGCGGCGTATTGTACATTGATTCTTTGGCGATGTGCTGAGAATAATCCAAGATAGAAAACATGTTTTCTCTTCCTGTTTTACCAAGGATTTCTTTTTTTATCACCACTAAAGTAACTCCCGCAGGTCCCATATTTTTCTGAGCGCCCGCATAGATCAGATCAAATTTGGAAAAATCCAGTTGTCTTGAGAAGATATCAGAACTCATATCACAAACCATCAGGGTGTCCACTTCAGGGAAAGATTTCATCTGAGTTCCATAGATCGTGTTGTTGGAAGTACAGTGGAAATAATCATATTCTGCACCAACAGTATAGTTTTTAGGAATAAAAGAGTAATTTTCTTCTTTTGAAGAACCTACTACATCTACTGTTCCTACTTTTTTTGCTTCTTTGATGGCTCCGGCTGCCCATGTTCCTGTATCCAGGTAAGCTGCTTTTCCTCCTACTTTCATCAGGTTGTAAGGAACCATGGCAAACTGCAGGCTGGCACCACCTCCTAAATAAAGAACTTCATAATCATCACCAAGATTCATCAGTCTTTTTACAATTGCACGCGCTTCGTCCATTACAGCTACGAAATCCTTACTTCTGTGAGAAATTTCAAGAAGAGACAATCCGATACCGTTGAAGTCCAGAATAGCCTGTGCTGATTTTTCAAATACCTCCTGTGGCAAAATACATGGCCCTGCGCTGAAGTTGTGCTTTTTGTTCATATTTTTATTTTTTGGTTGCTTCCGGATTTTATATTCCTTCCGCTTTATTTTTGGTTAAATTGAATTTTTGGACAAAAAAACCGCCTCACAGATGATGAGACGGAACTTTTTTATTCGCCGTGTAAGAATGCTTTTTTATCAAGAAGAGATTCTTCAGATTCTACGTGATCCTCGTCAGGAACACAACAGTCTACAGGGCATACCGCCGCACACTGAGGTTCTTCGTGGAATCCTTTACATTCTGTACATTTATCTGTTACAATAAAATATACATCATCACTTACAGGTTCCTGTGGTGCATCTGCATCTACAGTAAGTCCCGACGGCATAGTAATTGTACCTTGAAGAGCCGTACCGTCAGAAGCTTTCCAATCTACAGCTCCTTCATATATTGCATTGTTTGGACATTCCGGTTCGCAAGCCCCACAGTTAATGCATTCATCAGTTATTTTAATAGCCATCGCTAATTTTTTTTAAATTTGCACAAAATTACAAAATATTCCCCAATTTTAAAGTAATTATGAATACCGAAAATCAAGTTTTAGGACTTATTAAATTAAGTGATTATATAAAAGCGTTTTTAGCGAAGAAACCGGAAGATCACAATGAAAACGATGCAGATATTGAATTATTGTTGAAAAGGTCTGAAATAGAGAATCCATGGTTTACTGTTGATAATCAGAAATTTGCTTTACAGCAATGGGCAGATCTTTTGACTGAAGAAAATATCAAAAACTGGCTTGGAAATTATTCAATCTCTAAAATTTCAAAAAGAGTTGGACTTATTTTAGCCGGAAATATTCCTTTGGTAGGCTTTCATGATGTGATGTCTGTTGTTTTAAGCAATCATATTCCTGTTATTAAACTTTCTTCAAAAGATAAGTACATGGTTCCGTTTTTATTAAAAAAATGGAATGAGTTTTCTAATGAAAATGTAGTGTTTGAATTTGTAGAAAAATTAGAAAATTTTGATGCTGTAATTGCCACAGGAAGTAATAATACAGCCAGATATCTGGAATATTATTTCAAGAATCATTTGAGTATTATCCGTAAAAACAGAACTTCCATTGCCGTGTTGAAAGGTGATGAAACGGATGCAGAACTGCAATTGCTGGCAAAAGATATTTTCCAGTATTTTGGATTGGGATGCCGAAATGTGACGAGAATTTTTATTCCTCAGGATTTTGTTATTGACAGATTGTTTGAGAATTTCTTAGGATTTCAGGATATCATCAATCATAATAAATATGCTAACAATTATGATTATAACAGAGCGGTTTATCTTTTAAATCAGGATAAATTCTGGGATAATAATTTTGTGATGCTTAAAGAAGATGATAAACTTTTCAGTCCGCTTTCTGTAATTAATTTCAGCAGATATGAGTCTTTGGATGATGTGAAAACATTTATTGCTGAAAACGAAGAGAATATCCAGTGTGTGGTATCTAAAGAAGAGTTGGGATTGAATGCTATTCCGTTTGGAGAAGCACAGAATCCGGGGCTTGATACCTATGCGGATAATGTAGATACAATGAAATTTTTAGAACTGGTCTGATTTTCGTATCTTCCATCACTTATTTCACCAGATAACAAAAATGAATACTATGAAAAAATTATTGCTGGGAATTGCTCTTGTGGGTGCGCAGTTGATGTTTGCTCAGAAAGTAGCAGGTGTAAAGGTTGAGGGTAACCAGAAAAAAGAGCAGCCGGCTGCTATAAGCAAGGAGAAGGTAAGTCTTTATAATGATAACTTCCTTAAGTTTGTTGAGGCTTTGCAGGCTTCTGATCGTAAGACAATTGACGGATTACTTTCCGAGAAGGTAAAGGAAATTGTGACGGATGATGTGCTTAAAAAAGTCAAGGACGGCATTGATCCCAATAAAAAACTTGAAGTCTTAAAAGCGGGATATTATAAAACAATGGATGGAACCAATCATCCAAGTATTAAGTATAAATATGCAGGGGAATCGTCTTCCAAAGAAGCTATTACAGCTGTATTTGAGGATGACGGAAAAATTCTGGGTGTATTGCCTGCGAAATAAGATTAAAAATTTATTTTCGATTAACTAAAAAAATATTAACTATGATGACAGATGTTTTAGTCGCTCATTCTTCGGAAGTTGAAAAGGCGAGTTTTTACAAGAAGACGTATTTGCATGTTGCTTTATCTATTCTTGCATTTATTGGAGTTGAAACGATATTATTGAAAACGGTTCCGAAAGAAATTATTTTCATGATGTTTGCTCAGAAATATATTTGGTTACTAATCATTGGTGTTTTCTGGTTAGCTTCTGTTTTAGCTTCTAAATGGTCGCTTTCACAAAGTAAATCTACTCAGTATTTAGGACTAGGGTTTTATATCCTTTTGGAAGCCATTATTTTTATGCCTCTGCTTTTTATTGCTACAAATATAGAAGGAGGATCAAATATAATCTTTCAGGCTGCAACTTTAACGATCGCAATGTTTGCGGGTATTTCCGCTGTAGCATTCACTTCTAAAAGGGATTTTTCTTTTTTAAGAAATATTATTGTGATTGGTGGGTTTATTTCCATAGGACTTATTGTAGGTGGGATGATCTTCGGTTTTAACCTTGGGTTGTGGTTTTCAGTAGGAATGGTAATTTTAGCTTCGGCTACTATTTTATATCAGACCAGTAAATTAAAAGATTCCTATGGTACGAACCAGTATGTGGGGGCGGCATTACAGCTTTTTGCTTCTATTATGCTTCTTTTCTGGTATATTCTAAGCATTCTGATGAGCAGAAGAAACTAATTGATATTTTATCTTTTAAAATAATAGTCCCGGTGATTTTTCATCGGGATTTCTTTTTTAACACAAATTACACAAATGATTTCACAGATTACACAATTGAAGAGGATTGGGATTTATTTTATAACCACAGATTTCACAGATAGACACAGATGATTGTGTGTTGACGGAATACTTTCGCATTCTTTTATTTGCAAAATTAGTGCAAAGATACTTGTGTTATTAGTGGTTTGGGGAATTTAAACCCAAAAAATCCAGATGAAGTTTCACCGGATTTTATTTGGATATTCTTTAAAAGTTTTCATACAACTACCAGCTTCATGAGACTGATTAAGGTCCTTTGAAGTAAGTTTTACTGTTGACGTAAAAAGATTCTTAAAGAATAGAAAAAGTATAGTAATGAGGAAAACCTCAGGTATTGTATTTTGTGTTTTTTGCAATCTTTTAATTAAAAAATAATCAAAAGATATTATTTGTCAATTGATCCTAAAACCTTCTGGGCAAAAGAGTTTAAAGCATCTTTTTCGCTCATTCCGTTCTGTACTTTGGCGTGAACTTCTAAAGCTCCGCAGATGTTGGTGATCAATTCTCCTGCAACATTTAAGTCTTCTTCACTTGTTCCTCTGAATTCGCAGAAACTTTCCAGTACTTCTAATGTTTTTTCAAGGTTTTCAGGAGTCTGATTCTGATAAAACTGTCTGATTACGGGTAATTTCATTATGCTAATTCGTTAAAAAGGTTAATTAAACTTTCTGCCTGGTTAGATTGAACCTGGTTTACCAATTCTCCGTTTTTAAAGATGGCGAAAGTAGGTAAGTTGTCCACTTTTGCTAATTTTCTGCTTTCAGGAAGCTTTTCAGCATCTACATATAAAAATGGAATAGAGTCATTTTCAGATGCCAGTTTTTTGAATTTTGGCTTCATGATTCTGCAGTTTCCACACCATGTTGCGCCATACTGAACAACTACTTTTTCGTTGTCGTTAACTATATTCTGTAATGTATCTTCGGTTAATTCTGTGTACATGATTGTAATTTGAAAATTTATTAATTGGGATGTGTTACTATTTGTAAAGAAGAAAATGAGATAATTTTTAATAACCTTGAGATTAATTTTCAAATTATCTCATTTTCAAATTAACACATTATATTAGTTCTTAGCTAAATATTCTGCTGTAGAAGTTCTGTCTGCTTTCATTGCATCTTTTCCTTCTTCCCAGTTTGCAGGACATACTTCACCATGTTTTTGAACGTGAGTGTAAGCGTCAATTAATCTTAAGAATTCTTTTACGTTTCTTCCCAGAGGCATATCATTTACCGCTTCGTGGAAGATTTTTCCAGTTTCGTCGATAAGGTAAGTTGCTCTATAAGTTACGTTAGAGCCTGTGAAAACTTCTTCTCCTTCTTCATTGTATTCGAAGTCCTGATCAACAATTCCTAATGTATTTGCCAATTGTCTGTGAGTATCAGCTAAAAGTGGGTAAGTTACTCCTTCAATACCTCCGTTATCTTTTGGTGTGTTCAACCATGCGAAGTGTACTTCGTTAGTATCACAAGATGCACCGATTACTTTAGTGTTTCTTTTTTCAAACTCTCCTAAAGCCTCCTGGAAAGCGTGAAGCTCAGTAGGGCATACGAAAGTGAAATCTTTAGGGTACCAGAATAAAAGAACTTTTTGCTGGTTGTTTACTGCTTCATCAAGGATGTTGATTCTTAGATCGTCACCCATTTCCGACATTGCGTCAATTGTTAAATTTGGGAATTTTTTTCCTACTAAAGACATAATTTTCTGTTTTTATATTTAAATTTCTGTTGCAAAGATATAAAAGATTCATCTATCGAACAAACAAATATTGATAAATAAAATCTATAATTGTTTTTGATGTGTTGTTAAATAAAAAGCCCTGATAACAGGGCTTTTTTGTTTATTTTAATAACCAAATACTTCGGTTAAGTTAAGTTTTTTTACCTCACCTAATTTCTGCATATCGGCCTCATTTACTTTATCTTGAGAAGCTACAAGACAGTATGTGTAGTTTTTGTTCTTCATTTCCTTATCGTGGAATGTATTGATGTCCGCAAAAGACAGTTTTGGTGCCTGTTCGTAGACATTCTTTCTCATGTCAAAATTGTTTCCGAGTCTTTGAGATTTCAGATAAGAGAAGATGATTCCGTCCTGAGTGATTCTTTCAGAAGCAATGGATTTTTTCAATCCGCTTTTTGCTGTTTCAAATAACTGTTCAGATTTTGGAAGAGTTGTTAAAAGCTCATTCATTGCTGTTGTAGACTCATTGAATTTATCAGCCTGAGTTCCTACATAAGCCATAATCATATCCTTGTCTGTTTTCTTGCTTGGAAGTGCAAAATAAGAGTAGGTAGAATAGGCCAGTGCCTTAGATTCTCTGATCGTCTGGAAAACAATAGATCCCATTCCGCCTCCGAAATAATTGTTGAACAAACTTACGGTAGGGGTTGTAGAAGGATTGTATTGGTCTGCATTTCTCACCCAGAAAACCTCTGCCTGTACCATGTCGTAATGGGCAAATAATACTTTGTTTTTATCGGTTGGGACCTGAGCAAATGTTTTAGACTTAGGAAGATCTTTCAGGGTTGCGGGAAGTTTGTGGACAGGCCTTAGAGATGCTACCACTTCGTTTCCTGATTTCGGACCGTAATACAATACTTTATGCTTGAAATTGAACAGGTCGTGAAGTACATTGATCAGGTCTTCTGCTTTTAAAGCATCAAGTTCAGCATCACTCAATACATTGTTGAAAGGATTTTGTGCGCCATACTGTGCGTAACTTCTCAGTCCGGCCATGATGGTTCCTTTATTTTGTTTCGCATTCGCTCTGGCTTTTTTCAGTCTTGTTTTGTAAGCATCAAGAGCTTTCTGATCTGCCTGGCAGTTTTTAATCAGATCTTCAAATAAAGCAATGGTTTTATCGAAGTTTTCATTTAAACCTTCCAATGATACGTAAGTTTCCTCATTTCCTGCACCAACATTGAAGCTTGAAGCAAGTTTGTAGAACTCTTTACTGATCACTTCTGAAGATTTGTCTTTAGTTCCTAGGTACTGAAGATATTCTGCTGCTAGAGGAAGGATTTTGTTATTCCATTTTCCGGAATCAAAGTGATAATACATTCTGAACAGCGCATTGTCTGTATTTTTTACAGAAAGTACATCTACATCAGCTAATTTGTTTTTAGCAATGTCTTTGTCATAGTTTAGCCATACCGGAGCGATAGGGTTTTCAGGCATTTCATCAATCTTCTTAAGGAAAGGAGACTGGTCTTCTCTGTTTACGGAAACCGGAGTGATCGTTGGTTTGTCAACTTTCACAATGCTCTTGTCTTCTCCTTTTCTTTTGTAAACTGCAACGTAATTGTTATTCTGAAGATATTTGGATACGAAATCCATAATGTCTTTTTTCGTAAGTTTTGAAATTTCATCAACATATTCCAACGATGCCTTATGGTCTACGTCTGAAGTAAATTCATCCATCAGAATGCTTGCTCTTGACGAATATTTTTCATCCTTTTGAATAATACCTTTCTTTTCGTTGTTGACGATAGACTGAATCAGGTCATCAGAAAATTCTCCTTTTCTTAATTTATCAATTTCCTGAAGAAGAAGGTTTTTTACTTCATCCAAAGATTGGCCCTCAGTTGGTTTTCCTTGTAAAAGTAATACTGAATAATCCTTTAAAGCATAAGAACCTGCATACGCTCCCAGTAATTTTTGTTTTTTTACCAGATCAAGGTCGATTAACCCTGCCTGTCCGTTGGTAAGCATGTTTCCAACAAGGTTCAGCATTCTAGCATCTTTCGTAGAAGCGCCCGGAAATCTGAATCCAAGCATTACATTTTCAGGATTAGGTCCTACAACTTCTTTTACAATGGGAGCTGTAATGGGTTTTTCCTGTCCTACTTTATATTCAGGAATAGCTTTAGGCTTCATGTAAGAGAAAGCCTTGTCGATTTTTGCAATCACTTCATCCGGGTTAAAATCTCCGGACATGATGATTCCCATGTTGTTGGGAACGTAATAGTTGTTATAGTATTCTCTGATCGCGTGTAGAGAAGGGTTTTTCAAATGTTCTATCGTTCCGATGGTTGTCTGCTTTCCATAATTGTTGTTAGGGAAAAGATTGGCAAACATGGTATCGAAAACTTTATCTCCATCATCATCAAGAGATCTGTTTTTTTCTTCATATACTGCTTCAAGCTCCGTGTGGAAGAGTCTTAAAACGGGTTCTCTGAATCTTTCAGCCTGTACAGCAAGAAATTTGTCAAGAACATTGGACGGTACATCTTCTGTGTATACCGTTTGTTCAAAGGAGGTGAAGGCATTGGTTCCGTCGGCTCCCATACCAGCCATCATTTTGTCGTATTCATTTGCAATTGCATACTTAGCGGCCTCACCGGAAACCTTATCAATCTCCTTGTAGATTTCTTTTCTTTTAGCTTCGTCTTTCGTCTGGTTGTACTTTTCATAAAGAGCGTCAATCTGGTCTAAAAGAGGTTTTTCTTTCGCCCAGTCTTTAGATCCGAATTGATTGGTTCCTTTGAAAAGCATATGCTCCAGATAGTGGGCAAGACCCGTGTGATCTGCAGGGTCGGTTTTGCTTCCTGCCTTTGTAGCGATATACGTCTGTATTCTCGGGTCCTTGTTTGTTGGACTCAAAATAACTGTTAATCCGTTCTTTAAGGTGTAATACCTTGCGGAAGTAGGATCATTGGTAACGTATTTATACTTGTAGCCATTAGAATTTCCTTCTTTCCACTGAAAATCCTGGCCAAAAGCATATCCTGCAAAACTTGCAGCGGCAATACTCGATGCGATGGTTAGTTTTTTTAAAAGATTCATTGCTGTTGTGCTTTATTTTTGGTTATTAATTTGTTAATTGAATTGTTCCAGTAAGTTTTTGATTCGCTTCATCGCTTCTCTTAAATCTTCCTCGGAAGCAGCGTAAGAGAACCTTATACATTCCGGACTTCCGAAAGAGAATCCGCCAACACAGCCTACATGAGCATTTTCCAGAAGGAACATGGCAAAGTCGTCAGAATTCTTAATTTCAGTTCCGTTCAGGGTTTTTCCGATATAGTGCGAAATATCCGGGAAGAAATAAAATGCCGCTTTAGGAAGCAATACTTTAAATCCTGGGATTTCTTTGATCAGTTCATACACAAGATCTCTTCTTTCTTTGAAGGCATCAATCATGTATCTGTATTCAGAAGGATCTGTTTTCAATGCAGTGATAGATGCTCTCTGGGCCATAGTGTTAGCTCCGCTGGTCATCTGTCCCTGTACTTTTTCACAAGCTTTTGCCAGCCATTCCGGACATGCAGAATATCCGATTCTCCACCCTGTCATAGCAAATGCTTTTGACATTCCATTGATTACCGCTGTCTGTTCATATACTTCCGGAAACTGTGCAATAGAAGTTGTTTTTGTTTCGTAATTGATATATTCGTAAATCTCATCAGAAATTATCGTTACCTGAGGATATTTGGCGATAACTTTTGCAATGGATTTTAATTCGTCGTATGTGTAATAACCACCTGATGGGTTACATGGAGAACTGAAAAGTACTGCTTTGGTTTTTTCAGTAATAGCCTCTTCAAGCTGTTCTGCTGTTACTTTAAAGTCTGTTAAATAAGAGGTAGGAAGCATTACGGAAGTTCCGCCCATCATTTTTACCATTTCATCATAGCTTACCCAATACGGAGCGGGAAGAAGAACTTCATCACCATCATTGATAATAGATGCAAGAACATTCAGAATAGCTTGTTTAGCACCATTTGAAACACAGATCTGGGTAGGTTTGTATTCCAGGTTATTATCTCTTTTTAATTTATAAGCAATAGCCTCGCGCAGTTCCAGAAATCCGGGAACAGGAGAGTAGTGGCTGTAGTTTTGGTTAATGGCATCGAAAGCGGCCTGTTTGATATTGTCCGGAACATCAAAATCCGGTTCACCAAGAGTTAAGCTGATCACATCTATTCCGCTGGCTTTCATTTCTCTGGCTTTATTAGACATTACAAATGTCTGTGAGTATCCTAATCTTTTTACTCTATCTGAAAGTTTATCCATGTAATTTTTGAATTTTAACAAATATATAATAAAAACGTCTTTTGGGGATAATAAAAGTAGGGGTTACTTAAAAGATTTTTGTCAGGTTTTGAACAGATTTTTCCTGTTTAGAATCATTATGTTACTTTGACAGGGATAAATAGCTGAATCATATTTTGACCAAATGACGATCAATGATAGAGGATAAGTGCAAAATAGGTTACATAAAAGTACTACTGAAGTTCAGGGTTTCGTATCTTTAAACAATCAAAGATCATTCTATGAAATATTTCGTTTTTTTATTGCTGATTTCCTGCACTGTGTTTTCTCAGGGACATTCAAAAGATAATGAAGTGAAGAAATATGTCTCGCAAGTGAGTGAAGACTCATTGAAGTCATATATCAGCAAACTGGTAAGTTTTGAGACCAGACATACTCTGAGTACAATAGATGATCCAAAACAGGGGATAGGAGCAGCAAGAAACTGGGTTATTAAAAAATTCAATGAGTATGCTAAAAATTCCGGAGGCAGAATGGAAGTGTACCTTCAGCAGGAAGATCTCCAGCCGGATGGAAAGCGAATTGATCAAGCGGTGAATCTCGGAAATGCTGTTGCTTTTCTGAAAGGTACAGATCCTGACGATAAAAGAATCTTTCTGATTGGCGGACATCTGGATTCAAGGGTGACAGATGTGATGAACCGAACTTCCAAAGCACCCGGAGCCAATGATGACGGCAGTGGAGTAAGTGCTGTTATTGAATCGGCAAGGATATTAAGCAGATCTTCATTTCCGGCCTCCATTATTTTTGTAGCTTTTTCAGGAGAAGAGCAATCATTGTTAGGCTCTAAGCAATTGGCTGAAAAAATGAAAAGAGAAAATTTACAGCTGGAAGCCGTCCTGAATAATGATATGATTGGCAATCCTAAAGCAGGAGAAACAGGAGAAGTTAATACCCGAATACTCCGTGTATTCAGTGAAGGTCTACCGTATAAAGATCTGGACAAAAAAGCAATGACAATCAGAAATCTGGGTTTTGAAAATGACAGCGAATCCAGACAGCTGGCAAGATATATCAAAGAAATTACTGAAGAGTACATCAAAGGACTTGAAATAAAACTGATTTACAGAAATGACAGATTCCTGCGTGGAGGCGATCATACCAGCTTTGTCAATAACGGATTTCCTTCCGTAAGACTGACTGAGTATTATGAAAATTATGATCATCAGCATCAGGATATAAGAGTAGAAAACAATAAGCAATATGGTGATCTTCCGGAATTTATAGATTTTAAATATCTGAAGAAGAATGTGGCTGCCAATATCGCGGTACTTGCCAATCTTGCAAAATCCACTTCAAAACCTGAGAAAGTAGAAATGGATGTTAAAGAATTAACGAATTCAACAACCCTTCATTGGGAAAAGCCAAAAGCAGGAACTCCGGCAGGATATTATGTGCTGGCACGGGAAACACACAGTCCGGTATGGCAGAAAAGAATATTTACAACAGGGCTTTCCATTAAAGTTCCGCTTTCCAAAGACAATTATATTTTTGCAGTACAGACAATCAGCCAGTCCGGAAACCTGAACGTGCCTGTAATTCCGGGTATTGCGAAGTAATGATCTCTGTTGAAAAACCGAGATTAAGGACTGTCAGAAAAAGTAGATTTGAATACAAGCGAAATAAAACTTATTTTTGCTGTTTATAATAATTCACATGTCTGCATCGTTACTATTAAAATATTTTCCGGATCTTACTGAAAAACAGAGAGAACAGTTTTCTCAATTGGAGAACCTGTACAATGAATGGAATGAAAAAATCAATGTAATTTCCAGAAAAGATATGGAGTCGCTGTATGAAAAGCATATTCTCCACTCTTTGGGAATTGCAAAAGTGATGGAATTTGCTCCGGGAACAAAAGTTTTGGATATCGGAACCGGAGGTGGTTTTCCGGGAATTCCTCTGGCGATCCTGTTTCCTGAGACAGAATTTACTCTGATTGATTCTATTGGTAAGAAAATCAGTGTGGTACAGGCTGTAGCAGAAGGTGTAGGATTGACGAATGTAACGGCTATCCACGGAAGAGCAGAGAAACTGAAAGAAAAATTCCACTTTGTAGTCAGCAGAGCGGTAACTCAGATGCCGGAATTTTTAAGATGGCTGAAAGGAAAATTTGAAAAAGAACAGTTTAACCCTAAACATAACGGGATTTTATATTTAAAAGGTGGTGATCTTGCAGAAGAGCTGGCCGGAATTAAATGTGAAATTTTCAACCTTAAACACTATTTTGATGAAGAATTTTTTGATACTAAAAAAGTAGTTTATGTATCAAAAGGTAATTTTAATTCCTGATTTTTATGTAAATAAGGAATAATTTTTGCTAAATATTTATTAATAATCAGAAAATTAAAGGTTATGAAAAAACTTTTAAATGTTGGATTTTCAGTATTACTGTTTGGCGGGCTTCTGGTTTCGTGTAATGATGACGATTACCATACAATCGAATCTATCGATAAGATCAAAATAGACAGCGTAAAAATTGTCAATGATACCATGGACGTTTTTGCGATACAGAGCATCAAGACTTATTCCACCTATCCGTCTCAGTGTGAGGGTTTTTACGGATATGATTATATTTATAATAACAATCTGGAAAGAACGGTTACTTCCTACAAATATATTACAAACGGGCCTTGTACACAGGGAAATTATGTAGGGGCCAGTCAGATCAACTTCAGTCCGCAGAGAAAAGGAACCTATACTTTTAAATTCTGGAACGGTGGCAATAACTGGATTACGAAAACAATTGTGGTAGAATAATGAGATTGACTTTTGTATTGTGCTTATTGGCAGCTGAGTTGGTATTCGGGCAAAAGATTACCTGGGAAGAAGGCCGAAAACTCACATGGGATAATTTTAAAAGCCCGGTGAATAAGAAAAAGAATCCCGATATAGCAGCGTATACCCATTGCGGCTGGGAATTTTCCTCTATAAAATCTTCCAATCCAAAAGCGCCGGTTACCATTACCATCAAAACCGTATTTAACGAAGAGAAATCCTGGAAGGACGTAAAAAAAATGGATGATTACATCCTGCTTCATGAGCAAAAGCATTTTGATATTGCAGAATTATTTGTGAGAAAATTCAGAAAGGCTGTCGCTGAAAAAATCAGGACTTCCGGTGATTATAACAAGTATTTTAAAGCAATTTATGACGGGATATCTACTGATTATCAAAACTTTCAGATGGCCTACGACAGAGAAACCCGTCATGGGATCAATAAAGAAAAACAGGCTGAATATAATAATACGATTTCTGAACAACTAGACAACTTAAAAAGCTATCAAGCCCCTTGAAATTCCTCAATAAGATCATTCACGAACTGCTAGCGCAAAACCCGGACCTCTCTGCGTTTAATATCATTCTGCCCGGAAAACGTCCCATTGTGTTTATCAGACAGATTCTGGAGGAAAATAATTACTCAGGGCTTCTTCCGAACTTTTTTACGGTAGAAGAACTCATCAATAAAATTTCTGATCAACAGCCGATCCAGGGAATTCCATTGTGGCTTTTCTCATTCGATGTGTACAGAAGTCTGAATCTCATTCCAAGAGATGATTTTTCGGACTTTTTGAAGTGGTTTCCTACCCTGCAGAAGGATTGGGATGATATTCTGAAGTTTTCAGACAGTGATCAGGCAGTTCTGCAGTATATGTTTGACGAGGAAAGGATCAAAGAATGGGCTCAAAACCTTGGGGATGATGAAGATGTCCCAAGAAAGAAGTTTCTTAATTTCTGGCAGAATATGAACGTTTTTCTCCCTGTTTTAAAAGAGAGACTGCGGGAAAAGAACTGGGCGACTTCCGGAATGATTCACGAAGCTGCTAAAGCTAAGATTGCTGATTTTGCTGAAAACACGAAGGAAGAATTTGTATTTTGTGGATTCAATGCCTTTACTCCGGTGGAGGAAAAGCTGGTAAGAAGCCTTTTGAAATGGAATAAAGCGCAATGTTTCTTTCAGGCAGACCATTATTATTTCGATGATGAAAGACAGGAAGCCGGAAAATTTCTTAGGAATCATAAGACCTGGAAAGAATTTGATGATAACAGAGCTTTTCAATGGATAGAAGACGATTTTAACCAACCTAAAAAAATTAAAGTATACGAAGTATCCGGAAATGTAACCCAAACCAAAGTACTGCCGGAAATCTTTAAGGAAATCAATAATAAAACCTATTCCAATACAGCAGTGATATTGCTGGATGAAAACCTTCTTCCTGCAAGTCTGGATGTGATGCATGGTGTTGATAATCTGAATATAACAATGGGATTTCCATTGAAGAACTTATCTTTCTCCAATGCTGTGAAACGTCTGTTTTATCTGCAGAAACAACTGGAAAAAAATAAATCTTCCTATTACTACAGAGATGTTTTTCCGATTTTGGAAGAACTGCCTAAATCTGATGAAGACGAGCTGGTAATCAATGAATTTAAAGCCAAAGTAGAAGAACGGAATATTGTTTATATTTCTAAAAAACTCCTCTATGAACTGCTCAGCGGGTTGTCATATTTTAACCTTCTTCAAAAAGCTGAGGGAACCAATATCTATCTGGATATGCTTATTGACTTCTGTCAGAAGGTAAAATGGCTTGAAATAGATGATATTCAGTATGAGAATGTTTCTCACTTTGAAAATGCATTCAGAATCATCAAAAATCAGCTGACTCCCTACAATATTGAGATCAAAATGGAAACACTGGAAATTCTGATCAATCAGCATATTAATTCTGAAAGTATCGATTTTCAGGGAGAACCGTTGAGAGGACTGCAGATTATGGGATTGCTGGAAACCCGTCTTCTGAATTTTGAAAACGTTATTCTGCTTTCTGTGAATGAAGGAAAACTTCCTCTTGGAAACTCTCAGAATACCTATATTCCTTTTGATATCCGAAGGTTCTTTGATCTTCATACTTTCCTGGAAAACGACAGTATTTACGCCTATCACTTTTACAGGCTGATTCAGGATGCTAAGAATGTTCACTTACTCTATAATGCTTTAAGTTCCGGAGTGAATACAGGGGAGAAAAGCCGTTTCATCACACAGATTGAAATGGAAAGTTCACATGAGATTGAACACCTGATTATTGAAAATTCTTCCGAACCCATTACAACTAAACCCATAGAAATTTCCAAGACACAGATTGTACAGGACCGTCTTCAGAAATGGAAAGAAAAAGTATCCGCGTCCCACCTTACAAGCTATCTCTATAACCCGATTGATTTTTACCTTTCCAAGATTTTGAATACCTCGGAAACAGATGAAATTGAAGAAGAGCTTTCTGTAAAAAATTACGGAAACCTGGTCCATTATTCACTTCAAGAAGTGTATGAGGTATTGAAGGGTAAGGTTTTAAAAGAAAGTGATTTAAAGGATTCAGTTAAAGCAATAGATCACTATATAAATATTGCCATTGAAAAGCTGAAACACCAGCCGGAATTCTACGAGAAGGGGATGAATTATATTCATAAAGCAATTGCTAAAAAGGTGATTGAAAATGTCCTCACTCATGATCTTGAATTGATAAAACAGGGAAACAAACTGGAGATTGTTGATATCGAAAGAAGGTTTGAAAACATTGATTTTCCTTTGGAAGGAAATGATAAAATTTCTTTCTTCGGATTCATTGACCGGATTGATAAACTGAACGGAACGCTAAGGATTATTGATTATAAAACAGCCAAGATTAAAAATCTCAGCGTGAAAATTGATGGAGATAACGTAGCTGAATATTTCCATAACAGTGAACGAAAACAGGCCCTTCAGCTCTGTATTTATCATTATGTTGTTCAGCATCTTCCTGAGTTTTGGGGATACCCAATCGAGACAGGGATCTGGAGTTTTGCTGATGCTAAAAAAGGAATGGTTTCCCTGCAGTTTGACAAAGGAAATATTGATGATGCAATGAAATCAGTCAGAAGTCTGATCCTTGAAATCCTGAATCCGGATGTTAATTTTGTGGAAACAATAAAAGCATATTAAAATTATTTAATATTGATCAGATGATTTTTTTTATTTGAAAGTCAATCGGTTATTTGTTTTAAGTGATAAACTGAAATACATTTATTTACTTCTTGAAAACAGCCGTAAAGCAGGTGGCTTTTTTATGTATCTTTACTCTTTATTACTTTTAAAGTTTCAAATCGGATACACCAAGAATCACCAATGAAAAAGATCCTGATATTTTTTGCTATAGCTTTCTCTCTTATTATCAAATCCCAGCAAAAGAATGATTCCCTGAATGTTGCCCTTCAGAATGTGACCAAAGACACTAAGTTTGGCCTTGCGCTCAGTGGTGGTGGAGCAAAGGGCTTTGCACATATTGGAATTCTGAAGATGATCGATTCATTGGGAATCAAGGTAGATTACATCACAGGAACCAGTATGGGCGGGATTTTAGGAGGTTTGTATGCGATGGGGTACAATTCGGACCAGCTGAAGCGTACGATCTATAAAATGGACTGGAACAGGATTCTGAGTAATAAGATTCCTTACAGCAAAGTCAATATCAGTGAAAAAGATGAGTATGACAAATATATTCTTGAATTTCCTGTTGTTAAAGGATTTCCGACTCTTCCAGGCTCGTATATTGAAGGGCAGTATATGGGAGAGGTTCTTAATACACTTACTTTTAATGCAAAACATATCAATGATTTCAGCAAGTTGAGAATTCCTGTTCAGCTTACTTCTTCTGATATTGAAAACGGAGGTCTGGTGATGCAGAAACAAGGCTCTTTACCGCTGGCTATTCGTGCTACGCTGGCAATTCCTGCAGCTTTTGCCCCAGTTTATATTGATGGAAAGCTTTTGGTTGATGGCGGATTGGATCGTAATTATCCAGCCAATGAAGTTCGGGAGATGGGAGCAGATTTTGTGATCGGAGGATATACGGGCTTCAGACTTTTTACCAAGAAAGAAATTGAAAACCCCATGAAGATGATTTACCAGACTCATGCCATCCGTTCGGTAGAGGATTTTAAACATCAAAAGGAGCTGTCTAACGTACTGGTAGACTTTGTAGACCCGTTGGGCGAGATTACCACTAAGGACTTTGCCAAATTCAGGAGGATCATCAAAATTGGTGAGGTAGAAGCGAGAAAGCATCTTCCCGAGTTTGTTGCTTTGGCAGAAGCTCAGCGAAAAGCAGGAATCCAATATGAACATCAGATGATTGAAGAAGTGAAGCTGCCCACTACAAAATTCACATTCAATGAAGAAGATGGTACACCTATTAACGATGCTACAGAGATTGAAGTGCTTAAAAAACAAATGGGGCTTACAGAAGGGAAGTATTATGATGCAAAAACCGTAAATGAAGCAATAGACAGGGTATTTGGAATGCGTCAGTATGTAAAGGTATACTATACTTACACAAATGAAAATGATAGTCTTGTGATGAATGTTTTTGTGAAAAGGGCAAAAAAAGGGGCTTTTAAGCTGGCTCTGCACTACGATACAGAACAGTCGGTAGGAATTATTGTCAATTATACCTACAGAAATATCCTTTTGAACAGATCGAGATTTTTGGCAACTGTAGATATTTCTGAGCGTTTTAAGGCTAAACTGGCGTATCAGCAGTTCCTGGACAGCGGAGAGCGTTTGTGGCTGGATCTGGAAGCTAAAATGATTAATCTTAAAAGTAATGACCTGAACTTCAGATTGTATGATGTGAATGACGATGGCAGTGACCGTTTTCCAAACCACATGTACCGTAATATAACGGGAAAGATCGCTTTGAATTATAATGTAAGCCCAAATGCTTATCTGTCATTGGGAACAGAATTCAGTACGGAAAGAATGTATAGTTTACTGGATAAAGTGGATCAGTCAAAAGTGGATAATTATAGTAAAAAACTCTACAACCATAGCAATTTCAATACATTTTTAAAGTTTGAACAGAACAGTCTCAACAAAAGATACTTTACAACAAAAGGGAATCATCTTCAGGTAAGTACAAGATTTTATTACGGAGATCAGTATGAGCTTTATGATCTGAATACAGTACAGCCTCTTCTGTATCTGATACTAAACCCTAAAGATTCTTATTATTATGAACCTAAAAACCTTATTTCTTTTACTTTGAATGAGAATTTTTTCTATCCCATCACAAGAAGGCTGACAGTTAAGGCAAATGTGTTTTTGGGAGCAAGTTTTGGAGCGAAGAGAGACGATCAGGTTCCTTATTTATTCCTGAATCAGAAATATAATCTTGGGGGGAGTGAGTATAACAATGATCTCTTAAGCCCTGAATTCAATGGTCTTCGCCAGAAAGAACTTCCTATGACTTCTGTTGCCAAAACAGCAATATCACTTCAGTACAGGATTATGAAAAAACTTTATCTTACCCCTTCATTCAGTTATGGAAAGGTGAGTGAAGAGCTTTCTCCTTTTAATAACAGTTTCGATATGTTTGGGTATGGAGTGAACCTTGGATATGAATCTCTCATAGGTCCTATAAGTATCAATGTTTCCAGAAACAGCCAGCTTGATTTTTCAAGAATCTATTTCAGTGTTGGCTTCAAGTTTTAATAATTAATGGGATTTATTGCTTAAATTAAAAATGTAAGTAATTGGTTATATTATTCTTTATATCAGTGTTTTATTAATCGTTATTTATTTGTTTTATTTGACGTAAAAAAGCACTTCATTGCTGAAGTGCCAAAAATTAACTTGAAATGAGATATATAAGAGTGATTGATTCTAAAGTTTTACTTTTTTATTAATGACTCTCCCATTAGAAAGTGTGATTTGTACCAGATAAACCCCTGATTCTAAGTTTCGGGATTCAAACTGTGATCTATTTACTTCCTGCTGAACGATCAGTGCGCCGGAAATACTATAAATGCTGATGTTTTTAATATCCTTGTTGGATTTTGCAATAATTTGCTGCTTTTGAGTGAAAATATCAGTACTGTTCTCTGAAGACGATGTACCTCCAATTGCTTTATTAAACTGAAGATTATAATATGGAGTTACCACTTCAAAAGTATAGTTTTTATTCTCCAGATCCTGTATATTAATTCCTCCGGTTTCGCGATATTGTTTTTGAGAAATACTTTTGATCAGTGTTTTGTTTTCATCAAAAACGTTTACAGCAGTAAGTTCATCCTGATCAACTTTTAATTGCAGAACTGATGAATTTGCAGATTGTACGATTTCGTTTTCAGCAACTTCTTTAGGTGTGTTTTTGATGTACGGAATTATTTTATTTTCGTTGTTTTCCGATACTTTCAAGAGGTAAACTCCATCCTTTAAAGCTGATAAACTATGATCATTGGCTGTTCTGCTCTGTACTTTTTCCTTATTGAAGTCTGTAATTTCAACCAGTTGCAGGGTTCCCAGATCCGGCTGTATCTGTGAAGAAAAAAGAGTAGGTTTTTCATGGTTTTTTTCCGTTGACTGCTTTCCGAAAATAGATCCTGCAATGGCCCATTCATTAAGAAGTCCACCACTTCTCAGCGTATTGAATTTAGCATTAGAAGCCAAAGTAAAAGGAAGTATGCCGCCTACATGACCAAGTGGTCCCCAGTAAAAAGAATCCAGCTTGTATTTATTCAGATCCCACCATGCATAATATCCACGTTGAACATCAATAGTTTTAGATGTATTTTCAGGCGGAATGGCTAAATCAACTGTAGAGTGGCCTAATGTCATAGGTGTTTTGTTGTACCAGTCGTATACATCCTTTGGTTTCATGCACTGTCTTAACTTATTATTGGGGTTGTTTGTGACATCGTTCACGAAGTTTGTCGTAAAGAGTTTTCTCCAAATCACAGGACCCCATAAAAGCCCTCCGTTATCCTGAACAACATGATAATTATATTTATCAAGATATTCCGCAGAAATAACTTCCGAAATGTTGTTATTATATGTTTTATATCCTGTATTGTTACAGGTATGAAGAACATTGGCCAGGAATGAGGTAAACGGGTAAATATCTTTTTCCAGAACTCCCTTATTTAAAGTAACTCCGGAAAAATCATAGGGCCCGTCACCCATATAAGCGTATTTGAATTTGATATTGTTGGGATTCGAGATGCTTAATCTTTTCAGAGTAGACATCGCAGCATGGGCTCCCTGTGAATATCCGGCTAAAAAGTACTCATCATAACGTTTAACACCTAATTGACCCAGTACTTTATTGGCCGCCGTAATGAAGTCAATAGTAGCGCCTGCTTCAGTGGCATAATCTACATAAGGATGAACTCCGTCTCCGGTTCCCATTCCTACATAGTCAGGTGCCATTAAAATATAGCCATTGAGTACATAAGACAACTCAACAACAAATCCAGCTGTTAATGCTCCTTTAAAATTGGACGGAACATTATTTCTGCTGTCTGTTGTTCCGTGATCTGACACAACTGTTGATAATTTGAATCCTACATTGGGATACATAAGCAGACCGGTGGCTTTTACAAGAACATTGTTTTCATTTTTGGTGTAATAAGTGATCTTGTAGCCCTTTAGACCCACATTAAAACTATTCAGGTAGCTGGCAAATTCCGGAGCATCCTGATCGCCAAGATTATTGGATATAAAATTGATGACTCCTTGTGGTGTTAAATCCAGTTTCTGTTCCGCACTTACGACGTCTCCAGCCTGTTGTGCAAAGTAGAATGGGGCGGTAAGGCCCAGTAAAAAAGTTGTAATTTTTCTCATATTGATGTATTTTCTATGGTATTAAGGTAATAACTTTAATAAATTCATGAAAATATTACGACATCAATAATTATTCATTGAATATCAATTCTCTGCAATGTGAGTAAAATAAAAGAGTCTGACCTTTGGCCAGACTCTCTTCATATATTTTGACTTTCTTTAGAAAGCGTTGATTCCTGTAATGTCTAATCCGGTGATCAGTAAGTGAACATCATGCGTTCCTTCATAAGTGATCACAGATTCAAGGTTAGCAGCATGTCTCATCATTGGGAATTCACCCATGATTCCCATACCACCAAGGATTTGTCTGGATTCTCTGGCAATTTCAATAGCCATATTAACGTTATTACGCTTTGCCATAGAAATCTGAGCCGGAGTTGCTTTGTGGGCATTTTTAAGATTTCCTAACTGAAGACACAATAACTGAGCTTTTGTAATCTCTGTTAAGAATTCAGCCAGTTTTTTCTGTTGAAGCTGGTAAGAACCGATTGGTTTTCCAAACTGTTTTCTTTCCTTAGAATACTGAACAGCAGTACAGTGGCAGTCAATAGCCGCACCAATTACTCCCCATGAAATTCCGTATCGTGCAGAGTTCAGACAAGATAAAGGTCCTTTCAGTCCTGTTACTCCTGGAAGAAGGTTTTCTTTTGGAACTTTTACGTCATTGAATACCAATTCTCCGGTTTTTGAAGCTCTTAAGCTCCATTTATTGTGAGTTTCTGGCGTAGTAAATCCTTCCATTCCTCTCTCAACGATCAATCCCTGTACTTTTCCTTCTTCATTTTTTGCCCATACCACAGCGATATCGCATAGAGGAGAGTTAGTGATCCACATTTTAGCCCCATTCAAAAGATAATGATCTCCCATATCTTTAAAATAAGTTTCCATAGAACCTGGATCTGAACCATGATTAGGCTCTGTCAATCCAAAAGACCCGATCATTTCTCCGGCAGCAAGCTTAGGAAGATATTTCATTTTCTGTTCTTCAGAACCGAATTCATTAATAGGAAACATCACCAAAGAGCTTTGTACTGAAGCAGCAGAACGTACTGCAGAATCTCCTCTTTCCAATTCCTGCATAATCAGACCATAAGAAATCTGGTCTAATCCTGAACCGCCATATTCAACCGGGATATAAGGTCCCAGCGCTCCGATTTTCCCTAATTCTCTCATAAGATTAGGTATATCCGTATGATTTTGAGCGGCCTGATCAATCTGCGGCATTACAAAACTTTCTACCCAGTCTCTTACAGATTGGCGGATTAGTTTGTGTTCTTCAGTAAGTAAAGCATCAATTCCATAATAATCAGGGATGCTTGTAAGAGGATAATATGACATGATTTTTTGATTTGGTTAAAAGTAACATTTTTCGTGGTGTCTTGAAAATTTTTTTGAAAACTTGTCTTAAGGTTGGTTTTCAGACAGATAATGTTCTTTTTATTTGTTTATAAGATAAATTTTGTTTTTTAAGCATCCTCTTCATCATTGGAGATAGGATACTGATTGGTAGAATTGTGAACCTTGCTTTTAAATTTATATAGATAAGGGGCTTTATTGGCTGAGCCATCATACAATTTTTCAAGCCTGTCAAGAATATTTAAACTTAAAATTTTGCGCTGGAAATTATTCCTTCTGAATTTCTGGCCTAAAATGGTTTCGTAAAGAGACTGAAGGTCTTTCATTGTAAACTTTTCAGGGAGAAGATTGCTGGCCGCAACTTCTGTATTGATATTCATCCGCAGGTATTCTAATCCAGTTTCTATGATTCTGTCGTGATCAAAGGCCATCTTGGGCAAGTTGTTTACCTCAAACCATTCACAGCTTTCATTGAAGGCATCAGGGAAGGTATTGGCCATTGAAAAATCAATAAGGCTGCAATAACCCACTGTAATGAATCTTTGAAAAATCCAGTGATCTTCCGGTACCTCAATTCCTTTATTGTTAAGAAGAATCTGATGGACATTATTTTCTGTACGGTCTATTCTTCCAAACGTATGAAATTGTTTCAGAAATATATCTTTAAGATGTGTTCTTTCGAATAAAACCCTTTCCGCAGCTTCTCTTAAATCCTCATCATTGAAAACAAAACCACCCGGAAGTGACCATAAATCCAAGTCATGATACTTTAAAAGAAGAACTTTTAAAATATTATTATGAAAGCCGAATATAGTACAGTCAACAGAGATATGGGCAACAAAATCTTTAGTATCGATAAGTTCCCGAAGTGTTTCTTTACTTTTTGTGTCTTTGATTTTCATGGCTGTAAAAATAAAACTATTTTCTTTTTGAAACGTTAAAAAATACTAAACTGGTAACAAAAAGAACAAGGACGAAAGATAAGATATATAACGGATAAAAGTCTAATAATTTTTTTTCAAACAGAACAGCCATGATAATCGAGCTTACAGAGCTGCCCAGTGAGGAAAATATAACAATAAGAGAAGTGAATAAGTTTACTTTTTCCTTGTCCATCTGTGCAATCATTTTTGAATTGATAACAGGATAGAGGGGGGACAAAAACAAACCGATCACCGGAAATAAGAAAAGAATTATCCTAGAATCTGCTGAATCAAAATACTGCACACTTACAATAATGACCAATAAAGAAATAATAAAAGCCATGCATGAAAGATAGTAGCCCGGCAATGAAAATCTTCTGATAATATTGGCTGTTATTGTTCTGCCTGCATAGGAAAATACTGCCAGAAAAGAGGTGGCCTGAAGGGCAAAAAATGAATTGACTTTCAGGTGGTTTTTATAAAAAGACGGAAGCCAGGAGTTGAATCCCTGTTCTACAAAAACGATAAAAAATATAACCCCAAGAAATAATGTTATAGAAGGCGTCACAAACCCTGAAAGTTCAGAGAATACACTTTTACTTTCCAAAGGTTTAGCTTCAGAAATTGTAATTTTTGATAATAAGAATATCGTTAATGCTGATAAGAAAGCAATTAATAAAAAACAGAACTTCCAATATTCAGAATATTCACTGGATACTACCCATCCAAAGCAGGTATTAACAACAAAAATTCCGATCATGAAAGAAGCCTCTACGCTGTTCATGGTCTTTGCCAACGATTTCTCATCCGAAATATTATTCCTGATAATTCCAAAAACACAGATTTTACCAATCGCAAAACAAGCTCCAATGATGGCAAACCATAATTTGAAAAACCAGAAAACCTCAACAAACGGAAGCAGACAGGAACATAATCCAACGATGACCAAAGCTGAAATCAATGCTTTTTTTGTTCCCGTTTTGTTGATGAAGCTTACTGCAAAAAGAGAAATAAAGGCAATCGGCAAGTCCTTAAAAGATTCTAAAAAACCCAATTCTCCATACGTTATTTTCTCTTCGGACAACTGCAGAATGATAAGCCCCATACAGTTCAAAACCATTGAAAAAATAAGAAAGGTAAGTTTTAGCGGGAGAGAAATTTTAGATTGCTTGATGATCATTTTGGGAGACTTCTTTATTGTTTTTTTGTGAAATTTTATGAAATATTGATGCGAAGATAGGGCTTCTAACCCTGAAAAATAAAAGAAAAATTAAAATATTTATGAATAGAATGTTAATTAATTGAAAAAAAATATATTTTTATTGTCTCAATTTGAGAATTAAACAATAACTGTATATGAATGTAAGAATATCACGAAGCGTAGGAGTGGTTGCCGTCCTCTATTTTACGGCCAACTTCAGTGCCCAGACCACCAAGGTAAAGGACACAATTGCTAAAGAAAACAAAATAGACGAAGTTGTAGTGATTGGTTACGGAACTCAGAAAAAGAGTAATGTAACGGGAGCTATAGCAAGTATTAAAGCCAGCGATATTGAAAATATTCCATCTGGTAAGCCGGAACAGGTATTACAGGGAAGGGCAGCCGGAGTTTCTGTAGTGACCAATTCCGGACAGCCTGGAGCTGCTGCCACCGTGCGTGTAAGAGGTATTACCAGTTTTGGGGCAGGAAGTAACAGTCCTTTGTGGGTAGTAGACGGTATTGTTGTAGATAATATCGGATGGCTCAATCAGTCTGATATAGAAAGTATTGAAGTCTTAAAAGATGGAGCTTCATCTGCAATCTACGGAGTTTCTGCTGCAAAAGGAGTAATATTAGTTACTACGAAGAAAGGTAAAAAGGGAAAACTGACTCTTTCTTACAATGGGTTCTACGGTTTCTCCAATGCTTCTAAAAAACTGGACCTTCTGGATGCTACGCAGTATGCTAAAATTATCAACGAAGGCTTTGTAAACGACGGCGGAACTCCTCGATTTACCAATCCGGAATCATTTGGAAAAGGAACCGACTGGCAGGATGCTATTTTTGGTACAGGTGAAAAATCCTCTCATGAAGTAAGCATTACAGGAGGTAACGAAAAATCAACATACTATACATCGTTCGGGTATTTTGATCAGTCTGGTATTGTATTGAGTGATATTTCTTTTTACAAAAGAATCAATGCGAGATTTAATTCAACCCATAAAGTTACAGACTACCTGACAATAGGGCAAACCTTTGCATATACCCATGTGAAATCTCAGGGAGTAAGTGCAAACGAAGAATTTGGAGGACCGTTGGCTTCAGCAGTTAACCTGGATCCTACCACTCCCGTTGTCGTAACAGATTGGTCAATGGTAGACCCGAGTGGTTATACCAACCCTTATATCATCCGTGATTCTGAGGGACGTCCGTACGGAATTTCACAGTATGTAAATAATGAAATGACCAATCCTCAGGCTTTCCGTCACATACAGCAGGGTAATAATAACTGGTCTGATGATTTTGTTGGAAATGTTTTTGCAGAACTTAAGTTTCTTGATCATTTTACATTCAAAACAAGTTTAAATGGTAAAAAATCTTATTGGGGAAGCCGTACTTTTACACCGAAATATTATTTGAGTCCGAATTTTAACAATACCAACTTCAATAGTCTGAACAAGGTGGAGGAAAATAAATTCGAGTGGAGTATGGAAAATACTCTAACTTATCAGAATAAGTTTGGCGATCATAATATCAACATTATGGTAGGTCAGGGAGTTTACCGATACAACATTGCTGGGGGAACTAGTTTGACGTATAGTAACCTGCCTATAGATAATTGGCAGGATGCTTCCTTCAACTTCGATATTTCTCAGGATAATATTGTTGCGAAAGGATGGGATGGAATAGAGACCCGTAAAGCATCTTATTTTGGTAGAATTATTTACGATTATGCAGATAAATATTTATTCACAGGAACAATTCGTAGAGATGGTTCTTCAAAATTTGCAACCAATCAGCATTGGGGAACTTTCCCATCTATGTCACTGGGATGGAATGTGCATAAGGAAAACTTCTGGCCAGAAAATAAAGTGGTTAATAATTTAAAATTAAGAGGGGGTTATGGGGTATTAGGAAATGATGAAATGGATAACTTCAGATTTGCAAGTTTCATGGTTTCCGGAAGTAATTATACCAACTCCAGCAATAATATCATCATTGGTTATGCGCCTAGTACACTGGAAAATCCAAACCTTAAATGGGAGCAGACCAGCCAGCTGAATATTGCTGCAGACTTAAAATTATTCAACAATTTTACCTTAACAGCAGATTGGTATAAAAAGAAAACAACCGATATTCTTAGACAAATCAATATCCCAGGATATGTAGGGGTTCCTAATTTACCTTGGTCAAACGTAGGGGATATGGAGAACACCGGGATAGAGCTTGAATTGGGGTACAAAAAGAATTGGCAGGATTTCAGCATCTCAGTGAATGGTAACTTTGCTACCATAAAGAACAAAGTTCTTAGACTAGAAGATGATATTGAATATTTCAACCTGGCATCTTTCCAAACCATGGGAGCGGTATCCAGAGTTGCAGTAGGGCAGCCTTACGGATCATTTTACGGGTATACATATGGTGGAGTCTTCCAAAATCAGGCACAAATTGACAATTATGTAAATGCCAACGGCGTAAAACTATTACCGGATGCAAAACCAGGAGACTTTATGTGGCAGGATAATAATGGAGATGGTAAAATTGATGATAATGATAAAGTGAACTTAGGAAGCTCTATACCAAAATATACTTTTGGACTTACCGTGAATATGAGCTATAAGAATTTTGACCTGATGATGTTTGCACAGGGGCAGGCCGGTAACAAGATTTTCCAGGGTTTAAGAAGATTAGATTTGCTTGATGCCAATTATCAGACAAAAATCTTAGATAGATGGACAGGTGAGGGATCTACCAATGATAATCCGAGAATTACCCGTAATGACCCTAATCACAACTATTCATGGATGTCCAATTACTACCTTCAGAAAGGAGATTATGTACGTCTGAAAATTGTTCAGTTAGGTTATACCATTCCTCAGGATGTTACCAAACGTTTTGGAATGAGTAAAGTAAGATTGTATATCACTGGAGAAAACCTGCTTACTTTCACAAAATATACAGGATATGATCCTGAAATTGCGGGAAGAAATAACTCTGAACAGGATATTATCGGTGTAGACAGAGCTTACTATCCTCAAGCCAGAACATTCTTAATAGGAGCTAATATTCAATTTTAATGACCAACAAAATGAAAAATAAAAATCTTATATATAAAGGACTTGCCGTTGCGTTTCTGACAGGTCTGAGTTTTACGAATATAGGTTGTAGTGATTCCTATCTGGATGAAGTACAAAACTCCGGGGCATTTAGTACTGATTCATATTTTAAAAATGAACAGCAGTCTTTTAGCGCATTGATTTCCGTCTATGATGTTTTAAGAAAATACTCCAGTGGATTCGAGAATACCGTTACATTTTTCAATGCAGGATCTGATGACTTTTATTCCGGTGGAGGAAGTTCTAATGACGGAGCAGGTATTCAGGGGATGAATAACTATATGATCAACCCCAATACAATGCCGGCCAGCTACTGGAAAGATTATTATCAGGGAATTGCACGTGCTAATCTTGTAATAGAAAAAGTTCCTGGAGCTTCAATGAGTGAAGATCTTAAAAAAAGATATATTGCAGAAGCCAGAGTTCTACGTTCTTTATATTATTTTGAACTCGTAAGAATGTTTGGAAATGTTCCTCTAATTCTCAAAAGCATAACAGTTTCAGATGATTATTGGAATATACCACAGGCAAAATCAAGTGATGTTTATGCACAGATAGAAGGTGATGTGCTTGCTGCGATTCCGGATCTGATGATGACGCCAAGTATCAGTGATAAAGGGCGAATTACACAAGGAACGGCCAGAGCTATATTAGGTAAAATTTATCTTTATGATAAAAAAATGTCTGAAGCGGCTGCACAATTTGCCCAAGTAAATGGTACACCAGGGGGAACCAGTCAATATGGATACAAGCTTGTGGCAAATTATGCAGATTTATTTAAAGTTGCTTTGGAAACCGATCCGGATCCAAATAAATACAAATTCTTATCAGAATCTATCCTTGAAATAATGCATACCAATAAAGGAAGTTCTGATTGGGGATTCTGGGGACAGGGCAAGGATGAAGGAAACTCTATCAACGTAATGGTAGGTCCTCGTTCTTATTCATTAAAAAATATCCCGAATAATGATGCACCGGATATCTATTCCGGCTGGGCATTTAATACTGTTACAGAGAATTATGTTAGCTTTATGCAGGGAGATCCAAGGCTGGATGTGACTGTTTTCAATGCTAAAAAACTGGTGGCAGAAGGTAAGATATCTTATGGGTCAGCTTTTGCAGATACCGGATATTTCCTTAATAAATATCTTCCTACAAATGCACTGAAAACCTCACTTCCTGGTCCTGCAGAGCTAAATTTCAGACAAAATTATATCGCGATAAGATTAGCAGATACTTATCTGATGGAAGCGGAAGCTTTAGGAGGTACAGGAGCAAGAGCCCAGGCTTTATTAGATGCAGTAAGAGCAAGAGTTGGCTTAACATCGGTTCCTGTTTCTTTACAGGCTATTAAAGATGAAAGAAGAAGAGAGCTTGCCGGGGAAGGGCACAGATGGTTTGACCTTGTAAGATGGGGTGATGCTCCTTCTAAGCTTGCCTTCAAAGGATTTAAAGCCAATAAAAATGAAATTCTTCCAATTCCTTTCAATGAATTGCCGAATACAGCTTTAAAACAAAATCCCGGATACTAACCCATGAAGTTTCACAACTTATATAGTTTCTTTAGAGGTGCCGCACTACTTAGTGGTGTGGCCCTTTTTTCTTTGTCATGTACATCAGTTGCTTCCAACAACGGAAACGAAGTACAGTATTGGCTTACAAAAGGTGATGGAAGTGTAAAATTACAACAGCAGACCTCTGTTAAATTTGTAAATAACACCAACAGCTTTCAGAATATTGAAATTGATGATTCTCAAAAGTTTCAATATGTTGATGGCTTTGGATATACATTAACAGGAGGAAGTGTTGAGGTGATCAACCGGTTGTCTCCTTCCAAAAGAAAAGCACTGCTTAACGAGCTTTTTGGAACTGATAAAAACTCAATTTCTATCAGTTATTTAAGAGTAAGTATCGGAGCTTCCGATCTTGATGGCGAAGTGTTTTCATACGATGATTTGCCGGAAGGACAGACGGATCCTTCTCTGTCAAATTTCAGCCTGACAAAAGATAAAAATCTGATTGCTATGTTAAAAGAGATTTTAACAATCAATCCAAAAATAAAAATCATTGCAGCGCCATGGTCACCTCCGGTTTGGATGAAAGACAACGGGAGTTCAAAAGGAGGAAGCTTAAAACCTGAATTCTATGGAACATATGCCCAGTATTTTGTAAAATACATTCAGGGGATGAAAAAAGAAGGCATCACCATTGATGCAGTAACCCCCCAGAATGAACCTCTACACCCGGGAAATAATCCCAGTTTATACATGCCGTCTGAAAAGCAGGGAGATTTTATTAAAAATCATTTAGGTCCGGTTTTTAAAGCCAATGGAATCACCACTAAAATTGTGGTGTATGATCATAACTGCAACAAACCTGAATATGCCATTGATATTTTAAAAGACACTGAAGCAAACAAATATATAGACGGATCTGCTTTTCATTTGTATGAAGGAGATATTTCAGCATTAAGTACCGTGCATGATGCTTTTCCGGATAAAAACCTATATTTTACTGAACAGTGGACCGGATCAAAAGGAACTTTTACCGAAGACCTGAACTGGCACACGAAAAATGTAATCATCGGGTCTATGAGAAACTGGAGCAAAATCGCTTTAGAATGGAATCTTGCCAACGATCCGAAATACGCTCCGCATACAGACGGAGGATGTACAGAATGTAAAGGAGCTATTACAGTTGCCGACAGTGAAAATTTCACAAGAAATGTTTCCTATTATATTATTGCCCATGCTTCAAAATTTGTTCCTGCGGGTGCCCGTCGTATTGCTTCTACACAGACTGATAAGCTATCCACTGTTGCTTTTAAGACTCAATTTGAGAAAATAGTTTTAATTGTGCAGAACGATAACCCTTCAGATGAGAATTTTAATATTAAATTTGCCGGTAAAACCGCTGCTGTAACAATTTCAGGACATTCTACAGCAACCTATATTTTTTAATTTGATACTATGAAAAGAGCTTATTTCTTACTGGCATTTTCCGCATTGGGAATGAATGCTTACGGACAGAAAACAATTGATCAGAAAGTAGCAGAATTGCTGTCTAAAATGACCCTTGAAGAAAAAGTAGGGCAGATGGTACAATACAGTGGGTTTGAGTATGCTACAGGACCGCAAAAATCCAATTCGGCAGCTGTTTTGGAAGAAATTAAAAAAGGAAAAGTAGGATCAATGCTGAACGTTGCAGGATCAGAAGAAACTAAAGCATTTCAAAAATTGGCTATGCAGTCAAGGTTGAAAATACCTTTGCTGTTTGGTCAGGATGTTATCCACGGATACCGTACCACATTTCCTGTAAATCTTGGACAGGCGGCAAGCTGGGATCTTGGAATGATAGAAAAATCAGAAAGAATCGCTGCAACGGAAGCTGCAGCTTATGGTATTCACTGGACGTTTGCTCCAATGGTGGATATCGCCCGAGATCCGAGATGGGGAAGAGTAATGGAAGGCTCCGGAGAAGATACTTATCTGGGAACAAAAATAGGATTGGCAAGGATCAAAGGATTTCAGGGAAGAGGTTTGGGAAGTCTTGATGCAGTGATGGCCTGTGCAAAACATTTTGCAGCATACGGTGCAGCAGTAGGTGGGAGAGATTACAATTCTGTGGATATGAGTCTCAGACAGCTGAATGAAACATACCTTCCTCCTTTCAAAGCTGCTGCGGAAGCCGGAGTAGCAACTTTTATGAACTCTTTCAATGACATCAATGGAATTCCGGCAACGGCCAATAAATATATCCAGCGAGATCTGTTAAAAGGAAAATGGAACTATAAAGGTTTTGTAGTTTCAGACTGGGGAAGTATTGGGGAAATGATTCCTCACGGGTATACTAAAGATGCTAATGAAGCAGCAGAAAAGGCAATACAGGGTGGCAGCGATATGGATATGGAAAGCCGTGTATACATGGCGGAACTTCCAAAATTGGTGAAAGAAGGAAAAGTGGATCCCAAACTGGTAGATGATGCAACGGGAAGAATTTTAACAAAGAAATTTGAAATGGGCCTTTTCGATGATCCTTACAGGTTCAGCAATGAAAAGAGACAGAAAGAACAAACCGATAATCAGGAAAACAGAAAATTCGGGAGAGAATTTGGTTCAAAAAGTATTGTACTTCTTAAAAACCAGGGAAATATTCTTCCCCTTTCAAAAACTACAAAAACAGTTGCCTTAATCGGCCCTTTTGGTAAAGAAACAGTGGCCAATCACGGTTTCTGGTCTATTGCCTTCAAAGATGATAACCAAAGAATAGTTTCGCAATTTGACGGAATTAAAAATCAACTGGATAAAAACTCTACTTTACTCTATGCAAAAGGCTGTAACGTTGATGATCAGGATAAAACCCAGTTTGCAGAAGCCATAGAAACAGCTAAAAAAGCTGATGTGGTAATTATGACATTGGGTGAAGGCCATGCGATGAGCGGAGAAGCAAAAAGCAGAAGTGCTATCGGATTTACAGGAGTGCAGGAAGACCTGTTGAAAGAAATTGCGAAAACAGGAAAACCAATTATTTTGATGATTAATGCAGGGAGACCTTTGATTTTCAATTGGGCAGCAGACAATATTCCTACAATTATGTACACATGGTGGTTGGGAACTGAAGCCGGAAATTCTATTGCAGACGTTCTGTTTGGTACTGTGAACCCTGGAGGAAAGCTTCCGATGAGCTTTCCAAGAACTGAAGGGCAGATTCCTGTATATTATAATCATTATAATACAGGAAGACCGGCAAAAAATAATACAGATAGAAACTATGTTTCAGCATATATAGACCTTGATAATGATCCGAAATATCCGTTTGGATATGGTTTAAGCTATACTGATTTTAAATATTCTGATATGGTCTTAAGTTCAACAAGCCTTACAGGAAACCAGACTCTGAATATCAGCGTTACTGTTTCCAATACGGGAAAATATGATGGAGAGGAAGTCGTTCAGCTTTATATCAGAGATCTTTTCGGTAAAGTGGTAAGACCTGTAAAGGAACTGAAAGGTTTCCAGAAAGTACTCATCAAAAAAGGAGAAAGTAAAAAAATAGAATTTAAGTTGACACCGGAAGACCTGAAGTTTTTTGATGACAATCTGAATTTCGACTGGGAAAGCGGAGAATTCGATATTATGATTGGAACTGACTCTCAACATGTTCAGACAAAAAGAATTAACTGGACAAAATAAATTCAGTAGAAGTAGACTTTAGCCAAAATTTAATAAAAATGAATCTGAAAGTTAAAAATATCATCAGAATATGTACAGCAGGAGCTTCGTTTTTCTTTGCTTTAAACTGTGCTTCAAACCAACCTGATTCTCACCGAACTCTGATCTGGAATGATGAATTTAATGGTAAAGGACTTCCGGATTCATTAAAATGGAACTATGATGTAGGAGGCGGAGGTTTTGGAAATGAGGAAGCTCAGTTTTATACTAAAAAAAGGCTTGAAAATGCCAGAATGGAAAAAGGCAACCTCATTATTGAAGCTAAAAAAGAAAATTGGGAGAACAATAAATATACTTCTGCGAGACTTTTAACCAAGGGAAAATTTGCTTTTCAATATGGAACAATCGAAGTCCGGGCAAAACTTCCCAAAGGTCGTGGAACATGGCCGGCAATCTGGATGATGAGCGAAAATATGAAGAAATGGCCGGATGACGGTGAACTTGATATCATGGAACATGTTGGGTATAACCAGGGATTTATACATGCTTCTGTACATACCAAAAAGTACAACCATATCCAGGGAACACAGAAAACAGATACCCTGTTTGTAAAAGATGCCAGCGAGAAGTTTCATGTCTATAAGGCAGACTGGACACCGGAAAAGATAGACGTTTATATAGATGATCAGAAGTTTTTTACCTACGAAAATAAAGAGAAAAATAATGAAGCATGGCCTTTTGACAGACCTTACTATATTATTTTAAACCTTGCAGTAGGAGGAATGTGGGGAGGTCAGAAAGGAATTGATGACTCTATTTTTCCACAGAAGTATTACATAGACTACGTAAGAGTCTATAAGAATAAATAATGAAAATGAGGACAAGAGGTCCAAAAACAGAAAAGAAATCATGAGAAAACTAATTGTAAGTTGTTTTGTAGTGGGTGTTGTCATCAATGTCAATGCGCAGAATTATTGGAAAAAGAATGCAGGAAAAACAGCTAAGGTGATCCTTACCAACTCGAAAGCGAATGAGAAAATGGTGGATAAAGGAGCCGTGAAGTTTGAACAGTTTGGTCAGCCCAAAGAAACGGAAGCCTGTATTTTTGTGGCTCCGAGTTTTAAATATCAGAAATTGATAGGAATTGGAGGTGCTATTACGGACGCCTCGGCAGAGACTTTTTATAAAATGCCAAAGAACAAGCAAAAGGAAATTCTTGACGCTTATTTTGGAAAGAACGGATTGGGCTACACTGTTGTCCGTACCAATATGAACTCCTGCGACTTCTCCAGTGATTCTTACACTTATGTAGAAGATAATGACACTTCCCTGAAGACATTCAACGTTGCTCATGATGAGAAGTATAAAATTCCGATGATCAAAGAAGCGCAGAAAGCGATTGGGAATAATTTTACATTTTATTTTTCTCCGTGGAGTCCGCCAGCCTGGATGAAATCAAACAAAAGCTTATATAAAGGCGGAAGATTAGAAAATGAATACTACCAGACATGGGCAGATTATTATATCAAATTCATCAAAGAATATGAAAAAAGAGGAATTAATATCTGGGGGCTAACCGTTCAGAACGAACCCATGGCTACCCAAAGCTGGGAGTCATGTATTTACACCGCTGAAGAAGAAGGAGAATTCCTGAAAAAGAACCTTGGGCCAACCCTTTGGAAAAACGGATATAAAGATAAACAAGTCATGATCTGGGATCACAACAGAGACCTTATCTACCAAAGAGCAACGACTACATTAAGCGATCCCGAAACTTCAAAATACGCCAACGGTATTGGCTATCACTGGTATGAAACATGGAACAATAAAACGCAGCTTTTTGACAATTTGGCAGAAACTCACAGAGCTTTTCCGGATAAGTTCCTGGCATTCACTGAAGGATGTAAAGAACAGTTCAGTATGGATAAGATCTATGATGTAAGTCTGGGAGAATTGTACAGTAAAAATATGCTGAATGATTTCAACAAAGGAAATGCATTATGGACCGACTGGAATATTTTATTGGATGAAACCGGAGGGCCTAACCATAAAGGAAACTTCTGCTTTGCCCCGATTATTGCAGATACCAAAACAGGAGAGGTGTTCTATACTTATGAATATTATTATATAGGACATGTTTCAAAATATATCAAACCAAATGCTCAGAGAATCGGAAGCTCTTCTAACAGAGCTGCACTGACGTCTTCTGCTTTTATGAACGAAAACGGACAGCTGGTAACCGTGATCATGAATGATTCAGACAACGATATTGAAACCAATCTATGGATAGAAGGAATGGCTGCCAAACTGAATGCTCCGGCACACTCTATACAGACCGTAATTTTTTAATATCATATTAATATTATTTTTGACAGACCCGGCGGCCTCGAAGAGGCCGCCGGGTTTATTTTATAGAGCTTATAAATCCTTTTTAATTGCTGAACTTTTCTATTTTAAAAACCTTTTATAATTTGCTCTAACCGGGAATAGATGAGATTCCGGATAACAGAAAAAGAAACCCCATGAAACATATTCATGGGGTTTTATGTATAGTAAACGAAACTTTTATTAGTTCGTTATTTTTCTATTATTTATTCTGCATCATACTTGCTGATCACTTTCTGAGTAACACCTGAGCTGCTGAAGCCACCATCATGGAAAAGGTTCTGCATTGTTACTTTTTTAGTAAGATCAGAGAAAAGAGTTACACAGTAGTCTGCACACTCAAGAGCAGTAGCATTTCCTAGCGGAGACATATCTTCTGCATATCCAAGGAATCCTCCGAAACCTTTCACACCGCTTCCGGCAGTAGTCATTGTAGGAGACTGAGAAACAGTATTTACACGTACTTTTCTTTCACCCCAATAGTTTCCGAAAGTTCTTGCAATACTTTCAAGATAAGCTTTATTATCAGACATATCATTGTAATCCGGGAATGTTCTCTGAGCAGCAATATAAGTAAGCGCCAGGATGCTTCCCCATTCGTTCATACAGTCTTTTTCCCAAGCTACACGCATTACTTTATGGAAAGAAACAGCTGAAATATCCCAACCTTTTTCCAACCAATCGTAATTCATTTCTGTATAATGTTTTCCTTTTCTTACGTTGATAGACATTCCGATAGAGTGAAGGATAAAGTCGATTTTTCCAAATTTTGCAACAGCGGCATCAAAAAGTTTTTCAAGATCTTCTATAGAAGTAGCATCTGCTGCTATTACTTCAGAACCTGTTTTTTCTGCTAATCCATTAAGTTCCCCCATTCTCAAAGCAATAGGAGCATTGGATAAGATAAATTCAGCACCTTCCTCATGGCATCTTTCAGCAACTTTCCATGCGATAGATTGTTCATTAAGGGCTCCAAAAATAATTCCCTTTTTGCCTTTAAGTAAACCGTATGACATAATTTTTTAATGTTTATTATAATACAAATGTAGCAATAATTGTGGTTATGACATAATAAAAAATGGAGCCTTATCAATTTAAGACTCCATTTTATTGAAAATATTTATATGACTGAAATACTAATTGGTTTTCTTATTCCATTCTGCCTTTACATCCTCTGCCGCATCTTTGGTTTTTTCCCATGCCTCATCTGCTTTATCCTTGATATCCTCCCAGGCATCGGAGACATTAGCTTTTACCCTGTCTAGCCAGTCTTCCTGGCTGGCCTCCTGATCATTATTCCTTTTCTCATTAATATAATCTTTAGCCTTATCTGCCAATTCATTGATTTTCCATTTGGCTTTGTCCGTTGCATTTTGTAAAGAATTTTCTACATTGTTTACTGCATTTTCCGCTTTGTTGTACTCTGAATTGTTCATAATAGTATAAATTTTAGTTTGGTATCAATAATTAAACAATAACCATTCCTAAAACAGGACGTCTCTGTTAAACTTTTCATAATCTTTTGTTATATTTTTCCAAATCAGCAGTATCTTTAGTTGATAAAATTTGATAATTATGGAAAAAGTACGATGCGGATGGTGCGAAAAAGATGATCTCTACAGAAAGTATCATGATGAAGAGTGGGGAAGACCTGTGTATGATGACGAAACAATATTTGAATTCCTTATTCTTGAAAGCTTTCAGGCCGGACTGAGCTGGTATACTATTTTATCTAAAAGAGAAAACTTCAGAAATGCTTTTGATCATTTTGATTATAAAAAAGTAGCTGCTTATTCAGAGAAGAAGATTGAAGAATTAATGAACAACTCCGGAATTATCAGAAACAGGCTTAAAATTCTGGCAGCAGTTACCAACGCTCAGCGATTTATGGAAGTCCAGAGTGAATTTGGAAGTTTCTCCAAATATATCTGGGGATTTACTGGCGGAAAACCCATCGACAATAGTCCTGAAAAGCTTTCTGATGTTCCTGCTACAACGGAAATTTCAGATCTTATTTCCAAAGATCTTAAAAAAAGAGGCTTCAAATTCGTGGGTTCTACGGTAATTTATGCCCATATGCAGGCTACAGGAATGGTCAATGACCATATAAAAAGTTGTTTTATCAGAAAATAGTAGTTGATATTTATTCAAATTATAAATATCGCCGCTTTTAAATAAATTACAAAATAAAAAATCTTGAAAGGCCTATGAATACTTTGTTTCATAACTTATTAATATTTTTGTATCATTAAAACAATGAAAACCTCTGTTGAAATATGAAGAACATAGGAATTATAGGCTATGGCTGGCTGGGAGAGAGAATAGCCTCTTCCTTGTCCGGAAAATATACAATATCTGCAACGACAACAACAGAAAATAAGGCCAGCGACCTTAATAACAAAGGACTGAATGCTGTAGTGGCATCTTTCCCGGACTATCAGTTGACGGAACCTGTTCCTCAATGGGAGGAAATTAATATTATTGATGCTTTAATTATTACCATTCCTGTTTCTGAAAAAAGCTGTTGTGTAAGTTCTTTATATAACAGAATTCAGAATTTATCATCGTTTATCGGAGATTTTAAAGGCCAGATGTTTCTGATGAGTTCCACAGGAGTTTATCCCGATCTTCCCAAAGATTTTATAGAAGAAGATGTTCCTTTGGAGAGTGTATCGGGAGAAAGGATGTTGAGAAACAAATATCCTCAGCTTAGTATTTTGAGATTAGGCGGGTTGATGGGAGATAACAGACTTTTGAAAAACTACAATGTAGGCAATCTTGATCATGCGGTGAATCATATTCATTACGCTGATATCACTGCCATTATCTCACAAATGATTGAAAGCAAAACTGAAGCAAAACTTTATAACGTTACAGCTCCGATTCATCCGGCAAAAAGCCAAGTGATTAATGCACAGAAAAATATACCTGATGAGGAAGTTTTTGAAGTGAAAGGAAAGAAGGTCTTATCTTCAAAATTAGTTTCTGAGCTGGATTATGTATTTCAGTATCCTGACCCAAGAACATTTCATTTGTAATCATGGCATTTGTATCATTTATTACAGGCTTTTAACCCATTTTTGCTTACGAAATTTCTATTGACACCTTTGTCATTCCGTAGGAATCTCTACGTTATTTTTTAAGTTTTGTATTTAGATTCCTGCGGAATGACAAGATGAGTGTTGAGTTTTATTCATCGTGAAAAGAACAAAGTTTAGCAAAATTCCATATGCTTTAGCCAAAACCAATAAAAAACCTCCGGAAACTGTTTCCGGAGGTTTTTATGTTTATGTAAATAAAATAATTACTTAATAATTCTTTCCAATACCCAATCAATAAGGTTTTTCTCTGAAGCATGGTGGTCTGCAGAGAACTCACCGCGTCTTCTGTTGGCAATAACGTTATTTACGGTAATGGCTTTGTGGCCTAATAATTTTGAAAGTGCATAGATGGCAGAGGTTTCCATCTCAAAATTGGTAATTCCAAGATCGTTCAATGTTTCTAAGAATTTGTCATCTACTGCCTTTAAACGAAGCTGTCTGCCCTGTGGAGCATAGAATCCCGGGAAGGTTGCCGTATTTCCGTGGTATTTGGCATCTTTATAGTAGTCTCCCATTTCTTCAGCCCAGTCTGAGAAATAAAGCATCGGCTTGATTCTTTCGTAAGGGAATTTTTCCAGGAAGTTTTTGGAAAACTCATTTTCAAAATTGTAATCCTGATAGAAATGCATTAATCCGTCTAGTCCTACAACATTTTGGGTTACCAGCATATTGTCAACCTGTACATCCGGATTTACACTTCCGCAAGTTCCCATACGGAACAGTTCAAGAGCTTTGTGTTCAGTCTTAAATTCTTTATTTTTAAGATCAATGTTCACCAAAGCATCCAGTTCGTTCATTACGATATCAATGTTTTCAGTTCCGATACCGGTAGACATTACAGTGATTCTTTCTCCGCGAAGGGTTCCTGTATGCGTATAGAATTCTCTTTTATTTTTTTTGATCTCTACAGTATCAAAGTATTTTGAAACTTTTGCCACTCTGTCAGGATCACCCACAAGGATGATTTTGTCAGCAATATCTTCAGGTAAAAGATTCAGGTGGTATACACTTCCGTCTTCATTCAGAACAAGTTCTGAGGCAGCAAGTTTGTTTAGCATAATATGTATATTTTTTGTTTTTTTAATTAATGATAATTGCGTCTTTATAAGGAGATGCCATCACTTCATAGATATCATTGTATTCTTCTACGATTCTTTTCTGGCCGTTCATCACTTCGTATACCGTAACGACAGTTTTTTCAATGTTTTTGGGATCTTTTCGCTGTGATGTGATTTCATAAAAATGATCGTCTTTTTTAAGAATAGAAATTAGTTCTTCCTTTGTAGAATTGTTGGATGTCATCATTCCGGGGAATTCAGACACAATCTCTTTTAGATCAGAATAATTTTTATAGGGTTGGGTAACACCGTTGGAATAAACATACACATTGGGAATGTTTTTATCCTTTTCAAGGCGGACCAGATAATAATCAGAACCTCTTTTCTCAGCATATACAGCCATTTCCTGTGGCTTTCCAGCTTGTTTTTCCGGTTGCTTTTTTTTCTGTGAAAATGCAGTCAGAGAAAGAAAACTTGCTGCAACAGCAAACCATAGTTTTGTTTTCATAATACTATTTTAGTTTTTTGATGTGTTGAATTCAACTTAAAAAATCCTCGTTCCCATAATCTCCCGCCATTATTTTTTAACCGGTATTTCGAAAAACCGTTTTCTTTAGAATAATGAATTTGATTTCGGGGTTTAAAATTAGTGAAAAATATGATATCAGAAATATAAACATTATTTAATCTGCTATTAAAACTGAGATAACATCAGATCGATACTTTTGCCGCTAAAAATTCATGAGATCTTATCCACTGCTTGTAATTGTCCTTCTGATAGGATTTGCAGTAATGTCTTTCAATCCTGCTTATAAAGGAAAAGAAAGCGAACATACATTTGTCAATAAAGGTTTATCTGACTTCAAAATCAAGCTTGAACAGCTGAAATCAGATGTTGATAAGTTCTCAGAAGACCGGATTTCCCTTGAAGAACTACAAAAATCACTGAGCAGCACAAGAAATTCATTCAAAGAAATAGAGTTTTATGTGGCTTATCACTACCCTGAGTTTACCAAAACCCATCTGAATGCAGCTCCTTTGTTTCATATTGAAGCAGCAGGAACATCCGCTTATACACTTCCTCCTGAAGGATTGCAGGTGCTGGATGAATTGATATTTTCAGAGGAGGCAGGAAATGAAAAAGAAAAAATCAAAACAATTACCACCTTTTTATACAACAGCTATTCCGGGTTTTATCTAAGTGCTTTAAAAAATGGTTTAAGCAAGGGTAATAACAAGACATTACCGTTACGTATTGAGCTGATCAGAATCTATTCTCTCGGAGTGACAGGTTTTGATACGCCGGGTTCTTTGAATATCGCCGAGGAAACCAGTCATGCTTTTTCAGGGATGCAGAAATACATTAATGATGATCCTTATTTTAAAAATTATAATACACAGAAAGCTAATCAGACTTTAACGGAAGCTATCAGCTATCTTTCAAAAAATACTGATTTTGAAAATTTTGACAGGATTGAGTTTTATAAAAAATATGTACAGCCTTTGTATGAAGAGCTTGGAAAATGGGACGGGAGACCTGATGATCTTAAAGAATTTTCCGGTTGGAATGTAGGAAACAAAAACTTTTTCAGCAGTGATTTTTTAGATCCGTATTTTTATACCTTATTGAAATCCTCAGAAGATAGTCCTGAACTCCGCAATCTTGGAAAATCAATTTTCTATGATCAGAATTTAAGTGGCAACGAGAAAATGAGCTGTGCAACGTGCCACCTTCAGGAAAATGCTTTTACAGACCTTAAAGCAAAATCACAAAGCAATGTGGAAGGAAAAACAGTGCTGAGAAATTCTCCGTCATTATATAATGCTGTTTTTGCCAAGAGGTTTTTCTATGACCTTCGTGCTTTTTATCTGGAACAGCAGGCAGAACACGTCATTTATAATGAGCAGGAATTCAATACAAGTTATGAAAGTATTATTCAGAAATTAAAAACAAAACCTGAATATAAAAAAGCCTTCCGTGCTGCCTTCAAAGATGGAAAGATCAGTAAGGAAAATTTCTCAAAAGCATTAAGTTCTTATGTGGCTTCATTGTACTCATTTGACAGTGATTTTGACCGTTTCATGAGGAATGAAAAAAATGTTTCTGATGATGTGAAAAAAGGATTCAACCTGTTTATGGGAAAAGCGAATTGTGCAACCTGTCACTTTGCGCCTCACTTTTCAGGATTGGTGCCGCCATTCTTTAATGAAAATGAATCTGAAGTACTGGGAATATCTACCAGACCAATCAAACAGCTTCCGGTAGAACTTGACCAGGATTTAGGTAGAGGAAACAGTCCTGTTAAAAAAGAAAAATCCTGGATTTATGATTACTCATTCAAAACAGTCACTGTCAGAAATATTGCTCTTACCAAACCTTATTTCCATAACGGAGCTTTCAATACATTAGAAGAAGTTCTTGACTTTTATAATGAAGGAGGCGGAGAAGGATTGGGATTAAAAATGAAAAATCAAACCCTTGCACCGGATAAATTAAATCTTACCGAAACAGAAATAAAACAGATTATCGCATTTCTGAATGCTCTTACAGATACAAGTAAAGCGAAATAGGCGGGATGCGTGAGGGTTTGAGTGTAAGAGAGTTTGAGGGTGGAAAAGACTTTGAAAAGAAATATGGATATGATGAATTTTAAGCAAGTTGCTCATTTTTTATCTTTATTTAATCATATCTTACATTTCAATCTGAATCTTTTCCAATCACATAACCATCTCTTTCTCTCTCCCTCAAACTCTCTTACTCTCGAACCCCGTAACCCGTAACCCGCATCATTAACAAAAAATTAATCCCATTAACATTAGGTTTTTGATAAGTTAATATTTGCTGATTTATATTTAAAATCCTATTAACAGAGGAAAAGCGCTAAAAAAATAGTTTTGCAGTGTCTAATAAATCAAATAGAAAATGAAGAAAAAACTACTAACAGTGGGAGCGTTGGCTATATTGGCCAGTACAAGTTTCCAGGCACAGACTCTGATATTCAATAAGAATGCGTCTTGGAGCTATAAAGATAACAACCAGGCTCAGCCTGCCGGATGGAATGCCCAGACCTATGATATTTCAACATGGGCAGTAGGAAACGGTCCGTTAGGATATGGAGATCCTGTAACCACAACAATCAATTCAGGGCTTACAACAGCCTATTTTGCTAAAGATTTTACAGTAGATCTTTCAACACTTTCCGATAATATGGAGTTTGGAGTAATGAGAGATGACGGTATTATTGTGTACCTGAACGGAGAAGAAGTAGTAAGAGACAACATGCCTGCAGGTGCCGTTACATTCAATACCTTTTCATCTACAACTATTGATGGAGCTGCAGAAAGTGTTTATAACCTTTTCACTATTCCAAAATCAAAATTTGTAAACGGTGTCAACAGACTTTCTATAGAATTACATAACAGAAGTACAACAAGTTCAGATTTAAGAATTGATGCTTATCTGAAAACAACAGCCAATACAACTATTCCCGTAACTTGTAACGGAACGCACATCAGCTGCTTTACTTCAATTGTTCCTACAGCACAGACTGATAAATTGATTATCCCTGCTGAACACAAATACCAGCTTATTTTAAAAGAAGGAGACAATTATACTGAAGGAGGAGGATTAGTGGGAGGTCAGAATGACTTTACAGCGTATGTTCCAAAAACCGGAAGCAGTACCAACGGATATCTTTCTGTAAACCATGAAACGAATCCCGGAGGAGTTACCATGGCGGAAATCAATTATAATGCGACTTCAAAGCTTTGGCAGCTGACAAAATCAAGAGCGGTAAGTTTCTCAGATCCAAGTTTGGTACAAACCATCAGAAACTGTTCAGGAGGAATTACACCTTGGGGAACCGTTGTAACAGCTGAAGAATCTGTAACTTCCAATGATGTAAACAATGATGGATATAAAGATTACGGCTGGTTGGTAGAGATTGATCCGGCAACAGCTCAGGTAATTTCTAAAAATACAGACGGTTCCAAAGGAAAACTTTGGCAGATGGGAATCATGAACCACGAAAACGTGGTGGTTAATAATGCAGGAACAACTGCTTATTATGGAGAAGACGGTGGAACTCACATGGTGTACAAATATGTAATGGATACCCCAAATAACCTTTCTTCAGGAAACCTGTATGTTTTAAAATTAGATCAGGGATTATCAACTGCGGGAGATCCGGTAGGAACTACAGCAACATGGATTCAGGTTCCTAATAAAACAAAAGCAGACCAGAATAATACGGCAACACTTGCTCAGTCATTAGGTGGAACAAAGTTTAATGGAGTAGAAGATGTTGATATCAGCCCATTAGACGGGAAAATCTATTTTACAGCAAAAGGATTAGACAGAGTATACCGTTTACAGGATAACGGAACTACAGCTTCTCAGGTAGAAACGTTTGTAGGAGGTGGTTCTTCAGTATATTCTTTCAATACCGCTCAGGGAATGAAATCTGAAGCTTGGGGGGACGGAAATGATAACCTTACTTTTGATGAACTTGGAAACCTTTGGGTACTTCAGGATGGAGGTAAAAACTATATCTGGGTAATTGCTCCGGATCATACACAGGCCAATCCTAAAGTAAGACTATTTGCTTCTATGCCGGCAGGTTCAGAACCTACAGGACTTACATTTACGCCTGATCATAAATTTGGTTTCTTCTCTATTCAGCACCCGGATTCAACAATCTCTACAGATGTAGATGCTACAGGAAATACAATCAATTATAAAGGAAAATCAGCAACCATCGTTATTGCACTTAAAAATAACTTAGGAACTGAAGGTACTTTAGGTACTATCGACAGCAAAACTGCAGAAAATACAGTAACGGTAGCACCAAACCCAACTTCAGGAATCGTAAAAATCAATTCTGTAAAAGGATTGAAAGATATTTCAGTGACAGCTTACAGCATGGACGGAAAAATCGTTTATACGAAGAAGTTCAACGGTACAAACAAAATCTTGGACCTTGACTTTACACAACAGTTGGAAGGATCTCGTGTTTTAGTTTTAAATATTGAAGCTGAAGGAGGTTTCCAAAAAACAGTTAAACTTTTAAAGAAATAAATTATTTATAATTCTTGTCTGTCAGTGACTTCTGTTGCTGGCAGACCTTTTTATGTTTATGAAAAAGCTTTTCTTACTTATTTCCATACTCTCACTTTCTCAGATCAAAGCGCAGATTGATCCGGTGAAATATCCTACTTTTACCAATATTGAAGATGCTTTAAACAGTAAAAAAACGGTCTATAGTATGAGCTTCAGAGAAAAGGGATTGTTCAATCTTCCTCCTCAGATCGTGAAGCTGGATTCACTATTCTTTCTGAATATCATGGCCAATAAGTTTGAAAAAATGGATCAGGAACTCTTTGCATTGAAAGAATTGGAAATTTTAAATGTGAACGAAAACAGCATTAAATATATTCCTGATGAGGTAAGCAATCTTAAGAAACTAACTACTTTTTCAATGAATCTTAATAGTCTTACAAGCATTAATCCCAATATTGCAAAGCTTCAGAATTTAAAAGTTGTACATTTTGATGCCAATAACCTGAATACCTTCCCCGAAGCACTTATGGAAATTGCAGCATTGGAAGAAATTAACCTTCAGGGAAACCAAATTAGCTTTATTGCAGACAAACTTGATCAGATCAAAAACCTGAAATTCCTGAACCTTTCTGACAATCAGATTAATGACCTTGGAAACCTGTCATTCCCTAAAAATTTAAAATATCTTGAACTGCAGCAGAATGCAATCAACAAGCTTCCGGAAAACCTTTTCAAAGCTCAGCACCTTGAATTTCTGAATGTAAGTGGAAACAATATCTCGGAAATCTCACCCAAAGTAAAAGGGTTGAAAAATGTAGTCAGTATGAATCTGGCCAACAATAATCTGAAAGATATTCCTGTAGAAATCAAGCAGCTGAAAAATCTGAAAACTTTGATTCTTACAGGAAATCCTATAGAAAAATCTACAATTGAAAATTTAAAAACCTTACTGCCGGATACGCAGATCTACTTCTAGATCTATCCGCCAACACGTTTGGTTTTGTATCCCATTTCTTTAAGGATATTCATTATTTTATCACGGTTATCCCCTTGAATGATAATCGTTCCATCCTTCTCAGAGCCGCCTATACCTAAGGTGGTTTTTATTTTCTTTGAGATTTTTTTCAGGTCTTCCTCACTGCCTTCCCAGCCTTCAACAATCGTGACTGGCTTTCCATTTCTCCCTTTTTTCTCAAATTTGCATACCAAAGGCTCTTTCTGCTTGAATTGCTCTTCAGGCATCTCAAAATCCTGCTCTTCATGATCAGGAAAAAGATTCTTCAATTGATCTCGTAAGTCCATACCGCAAAATTAAAAAGATTTACGGATTAATGAACTTAAATAATCAACGAAATTGTAATTTTTCCCCGTGTCAAGGTTTTAAACCTTGACAGGATGGAAGTCAATAACTTTAAAAGAAACCGTTTGTTGATCAGTAATCAATAAAATTAAGGACTTCAAATTCTTCTATTCATAGGAAATTAGGTAAATTTGTCTAACAAAAGTTTTACAAAATGTCAAAAAAAGCAATACTGGCAATTCTTGACGGATGGGGATTGGGAACAAACCCTGACGTTTCTGCAATAGATAAAGCAAATACACCATTCATAGACAGTTGTTACCAAAGATTCCCACATACTACGCTTGAAGCGAGTGGATTGGCTGTTGGGCTGCCGGCCGGACAGATGGGGAATTCTGAAGTTGGACACATGAACCTGGGAGCGGGAAGAGTGGTTTACCAAAACCTGGTGAAACTGAACATGGCTGTTGAAAACGGAACACTGGGTCAGGAAAAAGTGATTCAGGATGCTTTTGAATACGCAAAAAAAGAAAACAAAAAAGTACATTTTATCGGATTGGTTTCCAATGGAGGAGTACACTCACATATCAATCACTTAAAAGGATTATTGACTGCTGCAAAAGAGTTCGGTTTGAATGAAAACGTTTTTGTTCATGCATTTACCGATGGTAGAGACTGTGATCCGCATTCCGGATTTGGATTTATTGATGAGCTTCAGAAGCATATGGATGCCACTACAGGAAAACTGGCAACAGTCGTGGGAAGATACTATGCGATGGACAGAGACAAGAGATGGGAGCGTGTAAAATTAGCATATGATGCCCTTGTTGAAGGAGTAGGCGAGCCAACAACAGATGCTTTGGCTGCGATTAAAACTTCCTACGATAATAATGTAACAGACGAATTCCTGAAACCAATCATCTTAATGAATACTACCGCTACAGGAAATGTAGTGCCGGTAGCAAAAATCATTGATAATGATGTTGTGATCTGCTTCAACTTCCGTACAGACAGAGGTAGAGAGATTACAGAAGTTCTTTCTCAGAAGGATTTCCCGGAATTTGGAATGAAAAAACTCAATCTTTATTATATCACATTGACGAATTATGATAAAACATTCCAGAATGTACAGGTTGTTTTTGACGAAAATGTGCTGACGGAAACAATGGGTGAAGTTCTTGAAAAAAACGGAAGATCCCAGATCAGAATCGCAGAAACAGAGAAATATCCACATGTTACTTTCTTCTTTTCAGGAGGTAGAGAAGAAGAATTCAACGGCGAAAGAAGATTGCTTTGCCCAAGCCCGAAAGATGTTCCTACTTACGACCTGAAACCTGAAATGTCAGCCTATGATATTACCAATGCAATTGTACCGGAACTGGAACAGGGAACTGCTGATTTTGTTTGTCTGAATTTTGCCAATACAGACATGGTGGGGCATACAGGAGTTTTTGAAGCGGCTGTAAAAGCTGCTGAAGTAGTAGATCAGTGCATCGAAAAAGTAGCAACCGCGGCTTATGAAAACGGATATGCTGTCTTTATTCTTGCCGATCACGGAAACTCAGACGTGATGATGAATCCGGACGGAACTCCTAATACACAGCATTCAACGAATCTTGTACCTTTTATTGTGATGGACAAAGACCAGACCTGGAATTTAAAACCAGGAAAGCTAGGAGATGTTGCCCCTACAATTCTTAAAGTAATGGGCGTTGAAATACCGGCTGCAATGACAGGAGATGTTTTAGTTGATTAAAATTCAATAATATGATCAAAAGAATGCCGTTATACTCTGTATGACGGCATTCTTTTATGATTTATGTCAGATAAAGTATGAGTTGCATACTTTATTATGCGTTAAATAATAAATAAATCATATCTTTGTAAATTAAAACTGAATAGTAAAATGTATCAAAAGCTTGTTAGGAAAGAAGTAATGGGATTATTGGAAAAGGAAGTAGGTTCTTTTCTTGATAAATTTTTAACGCCAATTGAAAAAATATGGCAGCCTTCCGATTATTTACCAGATCCTTCAAGCGATGAATTTAAACATGACTTAGAAGAAATTCAGACTTTTGCCCGCGAAATGCCTTATGATCTTTTTGTAACACTTATTGGAGACTGTATTACAGAGGAAGCTCTTCCTTCATATGAGTCTTGGTTAATGGGAGTTGACGGAATCAATCAGGAAGAAAAATTAGGCTGGGCCAATTGGGTAAGAGCATGGACTGCTGAAGAAAACAGACACGGAGATTTATTAAACAAATATCTTTATCTGTGCGGAAGAGTAAACATGAGAGAAGTTGAAATTACTACTCAATATCTGATTAATGATGGTTTCGATTTGGGAACAAGCATGGACCCATACAGAAACTTCATTTATACAAGCTTCCAGGAGACAGCTACCAATATCTCTCATAGAAGAGTAGGTACATTGGCTAAACAATCCGGAAACGGGAAATTGGCAAAAATGTGTGGTGTAATTGCTGCCGACGAAGCAAGACACGCTAAAGCATACAAACATTTCGTATCAAAAATCCTTGAAGTAGACCCTTCAGAAATGATTCTTGCATTTGAAGATATGATGCGTAAAAAGATCGTAATGCCTGCTCACCTGATGAGACAGTCCGGACAAAAGGCTGGAGAACTTTGGGGGCATTTCTCAGATGCTGCACAAAGATGCATGGTTTACACGGGTCAGGATTATATCAATATTATGAAAGACCTTCTGGATGAATGGAAAATTGAGCATGTAAAAGGACTTACAGAAAAAGCAGAAAAAGCTCAGGAATACCTGATGAAGCTTCCAGCAAGACTTCAGAAGATCACAGACAGAGTTTCTACTCCGGATCTTCAGTTCCAGTTTAGCTGGGTAAAAAGCTAATGAAATTTACATTATTATTTAAAATATAAAAGTATTGAGTGCCTTTCTTTTGGGCACTCTTTTTATTTCTTATCTTTGCAAAGCTAAAAAAAAACAAAATGTTAAATAATAAAAAGATTGCTGTTGACTTTGACGGAACTATTGTTGATGATGCTTACCCGGCAATCGGAAAACCAAAAACTTTTGCATTCGAAACGTTGAGAAGACTTCAGGCTGAAGGATACAGACTTATACTTTGGACTTACAGACACGGAAAAACATTAGATGAAGCCGTAGAATTCTGTCAGAAAAACGGAATAGAATTTTATGCCGTGAATTCAAGTTTTGAAGGAGAAGTTTTCGATCCTGAAACTCAGTCAAGAAAATTAGATGCGGATTGGTTTATTGATGACAGAAACTTAGGAGGATTTCCGGGATGGGGTGAGATCTACAATATTATTCAGGAAAGAATAGAATTCCGTGTAGAAGGGAAAGAAGTTCTTGCCTATTCAAAACTTAAAAAAGAAAAGAAAAAAGGACTTTTCTGGTAGGAAAGGAATGAGAAGCCAGATATTAGAAGTTAGTTTTTAATATCAAATCAAAGCTTCTGTTTTTTATCAGAAAAAGTTGATAGATTGTTATAATATAGAAATACACATCATGCTGTAATCTAACTTTTAACATCTAATATCTAACATCTATATACAATGATTCAATTAAAAACGATAGACGAATTACGTCTGATGAAGGAGAGTGCCCGACTGGTTTCTAAAACATTGGGAATGTTGGCAAAAGAAATTAAACCAGGGATTACGACCTTATATTTAGATAAACTGGCTCATGATTTTATTAAAGATCATGGTGCTGAACCTGCATTCTTAGGATATGGAGGATTCCCGAATTCTCTTTGTATCTCTCCGAATGAGCAGGTAGTTCATGGTTTTCCCAACAAAGATATTGTAAAAGAAGGAGATGTTCTTTCCGTAGACTGTGGAGTTATTCTTAATGGTTTCGTAGGAGATCATGCCTACACTTTTGAAATCGGAGAAGTGAAACCTGAGGTTAAAAAATTACTACAGGTTACCAAAGAATCTCTATACAAAGGAATTGAGCAGGTTGTCAGAGGAAAGAGAATCGGAGATATCTCCCACGCAATCCAGGCACATTGTGAAAAAGAAGGATATGGAGTGGTAAGAGAGCTTGTAGGGCATGGTTTAGGAAGAAAAATGCACGAAGATCCACAGGTTCCTAACTATGGAAGACAAGGAAGCGGAAAAGTAATTAAAGACGGTTTGGCAATTGCCATCGAGCCAATGGTTAATATGGGTACTGAGAAAGTGAAGTTCCATAATGACGGCTGGACAGTAACTACTTTAGATAATATGCCATCTGCTCACTTTGAACATGATGTAGCAGTAATCAACGGTAAACCGGTATTGCTTTCAACATTTGACTATGTATATGAAGCTTTAGGGATTGTAAGTGATGAAGAAAAGCAGTTCCAACTGGATTTTTAATGAAAAAGGTAACGAAACTTTTACTGAATAAAATTCCGCGCCCTATGCTTATTAAAATGAGTATTTGGGCAAGGCCTCTTATTTATCAGTTTTTCAAAGGAGATCGGTTTTTTGATCCTATTGATGGAAGATCTTACAGGAAATTCCTTCCGTATGGATATGGAAAACAAAGAGAAAATGCTCTTTCTCCAGGAACCTTAAGTTTGGAGAGACACCGCCAGATGTGGCTGTATCTTCAGAATGAAACTGATTTTTTTATTAAGAATTATAAAGTTCTGCATATTGCTCCTGAACAGGAATTTTTAAGGAAATTCAAGAGAATGAGTAACCTGAATTATATCTCAGCAGACCTCTATTCTCCCATTGTAGATGTGAAGGCTGATATTCTGGATCTACCTTTTGAAAATGAAAGTTTTGATATTATTTTCTGTAACCACGTTCTGGAACATATCGAAGACGATGCCAAAGCAATAAGTGAACTGTATAGGGTAATGAAACCTGGCGGATGGGGAATTCTTCAGGTTCCGATGAAAAATTCTCTGGAACAGACCTATGAAGATTTTACCATTAAAGATCCGAAAGAGCGTCAGAAACACTTCGGCCAGTATGATCACGTCCGATGGTACGGAATGGATTATTTCGACCGCTTAAGAAAAGCAGGTTTTGAAACAGAACCGAACTTCTATTCACAGAAATTTTCGGAAGAAGAAATTAAAAAATATGGCTTGAGGCATAATGAAATCCTGCCTATAGTTTATAAAAAATAAAATAAAACCCGTTTTCAGCTATTGAAGACGGGTTTTTTATTTTTCTATTACTCTTTTGTAAAAGGATATGATTTATAATTTTCCAAAACCAAAATATACTGTCCTTTTTGAAAACCGCTTGTATCAATTGATATTTTCGCGTCATTTGTTGTAGTTTCAAATACCAGTTTTCCCGATAGATCATAAATCTTAAGCGGAAGTCTTCTCTCAATATTTTCAAGATGTAAAACCTCTTTTGTTGGGTTTGGATATGCTTTAAACGTTTTTGTAGCCGCATCAATTTCTTTAGTACTCAATTGCGCACTGTTGTTATAGTAAATCTTATTTCCTGAAGGATCTGTAATCACAAGAGTCTTTAGATTACCAGTGGTGGTGATCTGATAGCTGTATATTGATGCATAAGCTGCCAAACCGTAGATATCACAGTTTTTCTGATCGTAGGCTCTAACAGGTCCTGCATTTCCTCCGTTATAAAACAAAAGAGTACACGAGCTTGATGTTTTGATGAGATTATTACCTCCGGGCATGACCCCGAAACTCATCATGGATGTATTATAATACCTGGAATTAATAACATAGCTTGTTCCTCCTGCTGAATTAAATGTAGTGGCAGGAACTCCGTTATCAATTAATGGGGTATTGGTGGTCTGGCCGCTGCTTGTCACCATTTTGGAAATATACCAGTTGTTATTAAGCAGTTCGGAAGTTTGCTGGGCAGTCAATAAACTACCTGCTAAAAGGAGTAAAAGTTTTTTCATAGGTTAAATAGTTTTCCACAAAGATAAAAGAATTTCTTTCTTCTCAATTTTATGAAGTTAAATATAATAAGAACATAAAAAACCGCCTTCAATATGAAGACGGTTGCCATTTTTAAATATAGATAGAAGTTTATGCTTTTTAATGTGATGAAGACACTGCTTTCAGGCCTACCACAGAGCCAATAAGCGTTACGATAAAGAAAACTCTCCAAAAACTTACAGGATCTTTAAAGAAGATAATTCCCATTAAAGCCGTTCCTACTGCTCCGATTCCCGTCCATACCGCATAAGCTGTTCCGATAGGCAGTGTCTGAGTAGCTTTAATAAGCAGAAGCATGCTGATAGTCATTGTTATCAGAAAGCCGGCATACCACAGGTACATTTCAGTTCCTGATGTTTCTTTTGCCTTTCCCAGACATGATGCGAAGGCAACTTCAAATAATCCCGCGATAACTAATATTAACCAATTCATTTTTTTAAATTTTTCTACTGCAAAGTTCAGAATTTGACAGGAGAAAAAATTTTACAATTGTTAAAAAATGAAGATGGTTTTTAAAGAAGATGGGAGAAAAGACGATAGTCATATCAATAGAAATGGGCTTTAGTCATCTCTTAATAGTAAATAACCTGGCTAAAACATAAATTAAGAATCACAGAATTTTTAAATCTTTCAATTCTTAAATTTTTCAATTAAAATCTACTTTATCTCAGCCCGTATCCTGCTCAAACTTACCTGCGTAATCCCAAGATAAGAAGCAATATAACCCAGTTGAACCCTTTTAAGCAAATCAGGTTGATAGGCTATAATATCTTTATAACGTTCCAGCGAAGTTTTGAATTGTCTGGAAATAATCAGTTCTTCAGATTTTATCATCTCGGCTTCAGCCAGTTTTCGGCCCCAATTGGCAATATGAATATTTTCATTGAATAGTTTTCTGAGGCTTTCCGTTTCAATTCTGTACAGATCACAGTCTTCCAGTAATTCGATGCTCTCATAGCCTGGTTTATCCTCTACATAGCTTTTCATAGAAAGAACACACTGCCCTTCACTACCGAACCAGAAGGTAATATCATTATCAGCCGTTGAAGAGTAGGCACGCGCAATTCCTTTGCGGATAAAATAGAGATACGGAACTACTTTATCAGCTTCCATCAGGCAAAAACCTTTAGGATGAGAAACCTCAGTAATATGCTCTTTTAAACTATTTTTTGATGTTTCAGGCAGGATGTAAATCTTATCAAGAATCTGGTCTATATTCATAAAGATGAATTCTAATATTCAAAAATATCAGTTTTAGACAATGCAATACAAAATTATTTAATGGTTTTTGCGGAAAAATAGTGTACTAATAATTTCTTTTATGAAATGAACGTAAAATCCAATAACTCTCTTTTTTCTTGTAAAAATTAAGATTAACCGTAAAGACCAATTTTGTTTTAGTAACTTTGCAGTTCGTAATATTATTTTTATGCACAAAGCTGGATTTGTAAATATAGTTGGAAAGCCCAATGCGGGGAAATCGACCTTACTCAACCAATTAATGGGAGAGAAGTTGGCGATTGTGACGCAGAAAGCTCAGACAACCCGCCACAGAATTTTTGGTATTTATAATGAAGATGACCTTCAGATTGTATTTTCTGATACTCCGGGAGTATTGGATCCAAAATACGGATTGCAGGAAAAAATGATGGATTTTGTAAAAGACTCTTTACAGGATGCTGATGTTTTCCTGTTTATTGTAGACGTTACCGATAAAGCGGAACCATCAGAATTTTTAATTGATAAACTAAATAAAATCCCTGTACCTGTACTTCTTTTATTAAATAAAGTAGACCAGACCGATCAGGCAGGTCTTGAAAAATTAGTTGAAGACTGGCACAACAGAATTCCGAAAGCTGAAATTCTGCCTATTTCTGCGTTGAATGCTTTTAATACAGAGGTTATTTTACCTAAAATAAAATCTTTACTTCCTGAAAATCCTCCTTACTACGATAAAGATCAGTACACGGATAAGCCCGAAAGATTCTTTGTAAATGAGGCGATACGTGAGAAAATCCTTTTGAATTATGATAAGGAAATTCCATACTCAGTAGAAGTGGTAACCGAGCAGTTCAAAGAGAAAGAAGGAATTATCTTCATAGATTCCATTATTTATGTAGAAAGAGATACTCAGAAAGGAATTATTATCGGACACAAAGGAGAAGCGATCAAGAAAGTAGGAACTGAAGCAAGATTAGACCTGGAAAAGTTTTTCACCAAAAAAATTCATTTAAACTTATTTGTAAAAGTGAAAAAAGACTGGAGAAAGAACGACAGAGATCTTAAAAATTTCGGTTACAGATAAACTAAAACGGCTGTAACCCCGTTGTATTAAAAGATTTTTATTACCTTAGTATAAATTTTTTAGTAAATGAACTATAATAATTCAAATTGGAGCTCAGTACCTAAAGATGTTATTTTATTAGCAGTGAGAGTATTTGTTGGTTTTGCAATGCTGTCTCATGGCTTTCCAAAACTTCAGATGCTGTTGGCAGGCGGTAAAATCGAGTTTTTCGATTTTATGGGACTTGGCCCTCAGATATCTCTGATTCTTACGGTTTTTGCTGAATTTGTTTGTTCAATACTCCTTATATTAGGGCTTTTTACAAGAGTTGCTTTAGGTTTTCTGGTCTTTACCATGACCATTGCTGCTTTTGCAGTACACGGAGCAGATCCTTTTGAAAAAAGAGAAATGGCACTTGTCTATCTTTCCGTCTATCTTTTACTCATGGTAATTGGGGCAGGAAAAGTTTCTGTAGATCATATGATAGAAAGAAGAAAAAGAGCTTCAGACTGGTAATTTTATAACAACATAAAATAAAAGGCACTTCAGGAAATGAAGTGCCTTTTCTGTTCTTAATAATTGCAATGAGGCAGGCACTCCCAAACCAAGTTTCCGTTTTCATCTCTCACTCTGCAAGCCATGTATCCCGAATCACATAATGGGGCACTTCCTCCTTTAATTGTTTTCAGATTGCTCTTTGATAATTTTCTTAAATTTTTCATATTATTTTAATTTGTAAGATAAATGTAATGAAAAAAGAAATATGACACCAAAAAGAGTCTTATTTTTTAATGTTAGAATTCTGTTAAAATTTACTACATTCGTAGAAAATGAATTTATATGAAGATAAAACTGACTATTTGCCTATTGGCATTTCTCAATTTTTATGATGCACAGGAAAATATTACGTATCAGAAGCCTTCTGCTGAAATTTTAAAACTTGCAGATTACCAAAGACCTCCAAGTGTTCTCATGAACAGCAAGAAAGACTGGGTAGTTTTTACTTATCGTCCAACATATAAAACCCTAGAAGATCTAAGCCAGAATGAAATGAAGCTTGGCGGCCTTAGAATCAATCCGGTTACCAATATCTCAAGCAGCATGACCTACTCAAATAATCTGAAGATCAGAAAGATCAATGATAAAAATGAGATTCAGGTAAAAAATCTGCCTTCCAATCCAAAAATTGCCTATGTTTCATTTTCACCGGATGAAAAGAAACTGGCGTTTACCAATACAACAAATAAAGGAGTAGAGCTTTGGACCGTAGATATGGAAACTGCTTCTGCTAAAAAAATTACAGCTGATAATCTGAATGCCAACTTGGGAATGCCTTATGTATGGTACAATGATTCTCAAAGCTTCCTGATCAGAACACTTCCGCAAAACAGACCTGCCCTTATAGATGCAACCAAAGATCTTCCAACGGGTCCAATTGTTTCAACAGCAGATGGTAAAGTCTCTCAAAACAGAACTTATCAGGATCTTTTGAAAAATCCTCAGGACGAAAAAAACTTTGAAACTCTTACTGCTTCTGAGATTTATAATGTAGATCTTACAGGAAATCTTAAGAAATTGAAAGATCAGGATATGTATGCCGGCTTAAGCTTTTCTCCAGACGGAAATTACCTGATGGCTACAACAATTAAAAAGCCGTTTTCTTATATCGTTCCACTCAGCAGATTTCCATCAACAACAGTTATATATGATATGAAAGGAAATGCTGTAAAAACAGTGAATGAAGTTCCTTTGAATGAAATAATGCCGAAAGGTTTCTCATCCGTAAGAACCGGAAAAAGAGATATGACATGGAGAAGTGATGCTCCTGCTACGCTTACCTATGCTGAAGCTTTGGATGGAGGAGATCAATCTAAAACAGCAGACTACAGAGATGAGATATTTACCTGGGAGGCTCCATTTACAACAGCTCCAAAATCATTCTTCAAAACAAAACAGAGATATAATGGTGTAGTTTGGACTAATGATCATTATGCCATTGCTTCTGAAGGCTGGTATGACACAAGAAATACTAAATCTTACCTGATAGATACCAACAACGGGGAATCTAAAATTTTCGATGACAGAAATTATCAGGATGTTTACAGTGATCCCGGAAATTTTAATACAACAAAAAACCAGTACGGAAGATATGTAATAGATATGAAAGGAGGAAAAGCTTACCTGATCGGAGATGGATTTACCAAAGACGGACAGCATCCTTTTATTGATGAAATGGATGTAAAATCACTTAAAAAGAAAAGACTTTATACCTCTAATATAAAAAACGGCAAAGAAGAAATCATTGATATTCTTAATGCTTCAAAAGGGGAAATTCTTACGACTCAACAGTCACCGAGCCTTTATCCTAATTATTTCAAAAAGAATATTAAATCTAATAAAGCAGAAGCCGTAACTAACTTTGCAAACCCTTTTGAAAGTATCAAAGATGTTTATAAAGAGGTGATTACGTACAAGAGAAATGATGGTGTTACTTTAACCGGAACTCTTTATCTTCCTGCTAATTACGACAGAAAAACAAAAAAAGAGAAGCTTCCGTTACTAATCTGGGCTTATCCTACTGAATATAAAGATAAAAATACAGCAGGGCAGAATACTCAAAACCCTAACGACTTTACATTCCCTTATTATGGATCTTTTGTGTACTGGACAACCAAAGGATATGCAGTTCTGGATGACGCCGCTTTCCCGATTATTGGTGAAGGAAAAACAGAACCTAATGATACTTTTATCCCTCAGTTAGTGGCAAATGCTGAAGCGGCAATTGATGCCGTAGATCACCTGGGATATATTGACAGAAAGAAAGTGGCAGTAGGAGGACATTCTTACGGAGCCTTTATGACAGCAAACCTTTTGACTCATTCAAATCTTTTTGCGTGTGGTATTGCAAGAAGTGGTGCTTATAACAGAACATTGACGCCATTCGGGTTCCAGAGTGAGCAGAGAAATTATTGGGATATTCCGGAGATTTACAATAAAATGTCTCCCTTCATGAATGCTGATAAAATGAAAACACCGCTTCTTCTGATTCACGGTGATGCAGATAACAACCCGGGAACTTTCACCTTACAGACTGAAAGATACTTCCAGGCATTGAAAAACCTGGGGGCTCCGGTAAAAATGGTTCTTCTTCCAAAAGAAGCCCATGGATATCAGGCTAAAGAAAATATCTTACACCTTTTATGGGAACAGGATAAGTTCCTTGAGAAGTGTTTGAAGAAATAAATGACAAAAGAGACTGTTTATCACAAACAGTCTCTTTTTTTTGATTAAAATATAATAAGGAAGTTAACAAGATATTCACTAAAAGCTTTATAGATACAATTGCTTAAAGTGAAGCTTATACTAATCTTATCAACTTAATAAGCCTTAATGGTAAATATTAAAGATGCTTTAAGATTTCATCAACACTCTTAAGCTCCATAAAATTTGGATGATCCAGGTTAACATCATGCTGTTCATGACTCCATGTGACATGATAAGGAATATGAGCTGCAAAACCACCAATCTCCAGTACTGGCAGAATATCTGATTTTATAGAATTTCCAAGCATCAGAAAGTTTTCAGGCTTGCAGTCCAGATGTTTCAGAAGCTTTTTGTAATCATTTTCTTTTTTATCACTCATGATCTCGATGTGATGAAAATAGTCCTGTAATCCTGAGTTTTTCAGTTTACGCTCCTGATCCAGAAGATCACCTTTTGTAGCAACCACCAGTCTGTATTTTCCCTTTAAGTTTTCAAGAGTTTCTGTAACTCCCTCCAATAATTCAATAGGTTTCTGAAGAAGATTCTGACCCAGCTGGATGGCTTTGTTTACCAGTTCCAATGAAGCTGTGTTATTGGAAACTCTGCCAATGGTTTCAATCATACAAAGCATAAATCCCTTTACTCCATAACCGTACAGATGAAGATTCTGCATTTCTGTTTTAAATAATTCCTGTGATACCGAATGTTGTGGAAGATAATCCTCAAGCAGCATACAGAACTCTTTTTCTGCCTCCTGAAAATAGGGCTCATTAATCCAAAGGGTGTCATCTGCATCAAAGGCAATTGTAGTAATATGATTATTCATTTTTGTTTTGTAATTTTCTGTTCGCAAAATTCAATATAAAAATTAAATAAGCAAAGGACATTTGTCCCGGATCCATATGTTACGAACAAATCAGGCATTTTTAAGCTATTTTGAGGAACTTTATCATAAGCAGGAGGGTAAAGACGTAATTTTAAAGTCTTTCTCCAGGGATGAAAATATTTTGGTCCAGGATAAGCCACTGTCGAAGGTTATGTTAATCAAAGAAGGAATTGCCAAGTGCTATTTCACCGAAGAAAACGGAAAAGAATACATTGTAGAATTTCTGGGAAATGGTGAAATCCTCGGAGAAGTAGAATTTATTAAAAATATCATCTGTTTATGCGGGGTAAAAACAGTATCTGAAGTAACCGTGTATGAAACAACTGTTTCTTATTTTAAATCGTTGATTAAGGATGACCTTACCCTGAATCACTTATTACTGGATTCATTTGCAGAACGAATTATCAATACTTCCAGCAGGGCTTCCTATCAACAGCTTTATACAGTAGAACATACTTTAACCCAATTATTGAATATGCAGTCCAAACAGGGAATTCAGATTTCAAAAGAAGATATGGCGGCCTATCTGGGAATTACAGTGAGAAGCCTCAATAGAATTTTAAAGGATTTTAAATGATTTTGTTGGAAAATTGTAAAACCGCAATTTTTTTCTAATTCTTATTTATAGTTTTAAGGCGCAAGAAAATCAAAGATTTTCAGCAAGTTGAGGAAACTATATATGTTTTTTAATTAGAATTTGCTTAATTAATAGAATTTTCAAGTGATTAAAAAATAAGCAATGTTCAATTTTATCAGTGATAAAATCCTTGCGCCTTAAAAATATTAGATCTTTCAATTCCATTGCACCTTTGCGTATTCCAATAGAAGTTTTTTTAATTAATGTTTTTTTTAAGGGGTGGTTTGTTATAAATTTTGAAATTTTATAATTTTGATATGATTTAAATGGGGTGTATTTTAAAAATTGTTATTTTTGTATAAAATAAAGTTGAATATTCATCAATGGAAAAATTAAAGTTCAGAAATGCTGAGTTGGCAGATTTAAATAAAATCGTAGCTATTTATAATTCAACAATTGCTTCAAGAATGGTTACTGCAGATATGGAAGAAGTCTCTGTAGAAAGCAAGTTAAAGTGGTTTGAAGAACACAATCCTCAGACAAGACCGCTTTGGGTAGTTGAAGATGAACAGAGCCAGATTATTGGATGGGTAAGCTTCAGTTCATTCCATGAGAGAGCAGCATACAACGGAACGGTGGAAGTAAGCATTTATCTGGATGAAACCTGCAGGGGAAAAGGGTATGGTAAAACAATTCTTCAGTATTGCATTGATAATGCCGGAAAATTTGGGGTGAAAAACCTTGTGGCTCTTATTTTCCTTCATAATGAGCCTAGTTTAAAACTGTTCAGATATTTTGGGTTTGAAGATTGGGGAAGCCTTCCTAATGTAGCTATTCTGGATGGTGTTGAAAGAAGTCTGAAGATTTTAGGAAAGAGGATCGATTAAATTGAGATAAAGCAAATAAGCTTATGTCTATTTGTGAATTTAATTTGTGCTATTTGTGTTTAGAAAAGATATAAATCAATGTTCTGCTGTAAATTTAACGAACATAAAAAAAGGCTGTCTCAAATATGGAAACAGCCTTTCTTATTTTTATGAATTCTGCTTAATTCTTTTTGCAGACATATTCAGGAATCGTTTCACCAGGAAAACAGCAGAAACTGTCAATCCTAATCCGAGTGCAATCCACATTCCGAATGCGCCCATTTCCAAAGTAACACAGAAGAAATACCCCAAAGGAATAGTAATCACCCAATAAGCGATAAAAGTATAAATGGATGGAATTTTCACATCCTGCAAACCTCTCAGCATTCCTAAAGCTGTCACCTGAATTCCGTCAGAAAGCTGGAAAAGTGCGGCAATGATCATTAGTTTTGATGCCAGCATAATCACTTCTACTTCTTCTTTTTTCGTGAAGAAAGTCGGAAGTATATTTCTTCCTAAGATAAATACCAATCCGCAGATGCACATGAAAATAAAGGCAATCTTCAGGTTGTTGATTCCAACCTTTCTGAGTTCAACAAAATTCTGTTCACCCACTTTTCTTCCGATCATTACCGTAGAGGCAACACTAAACCCAACACATAGGTTAAAGGTGAAGGAAGCCATGCTTAAAGCGATCTGGTGAGAAGCAATATCATGAGCAGAGATTAAACCGCAGATAAACGCAGCTCCGGCGAAAGCGGTTACTTCAAAGAACATCTGTAAAGCTGTAGGTAATCCCAGTTTTACCATTTTATCAAACATTTGCTTTGAGAAATCCTTTATTTTTAAAGAGAAATCTTTGATATAACGTCTTGTTTTTTCTTCCTTCACTAAAACAAAATAAAGGAAAACAACCATGAAGATTCTGGAAATCAAGGTGGCGAGAGCAGATCCCTGTACACCCATCGCAGGTATTCCCCAAAGTCCTTTGATGAAGACATAGTTTAAGGCAATATTGATGATATTCGCAATAATGGTTGCCTTGGTAACTCCAATGGTATAAGATAAACCTTCAGAAACTTCACGAAGTGTCTGAAATGCCATAAATGGTATCATGCTGACTACCATGATACTTAAGAAGCCTACTGTATCAGGAATAATCTTTGCCGGCTGTCCGGAGTGATAGAGTAGAGGCATCCCCAAAAGTAAAATTATCATCAGGATCACCCCAACAGACATGTTGATGATAAATCCATGACTGAAGACGGAATTAATTGTCGCGTGATCTTCTCTTGAGTGGGCTTCAGAAACCAATGGCGGGATGGCAAATGAAAAGCCCAGAGCTAATACAAATATGGAGAAAAACACAGCGTTTCCCAATGAAACGGATGCCAATGCATCGGCACCCAAAAGTTTTCCGACAATAATATTATCGAATAAGTTTACCGAAACTTGCCCCACCTGGGTAAGCATCACAGGCAGAGCCAAAGTCAGGCATTCTTTCGTATAGTTTTTGTTTAAAAATTTCATAATATTTTAAGATTCATATAGTTTATAATTCAAATAGGGCAAAAAAAAATTTGCAGTGGTAACACTGCAAATTTTTATAATATCGTAAATAATAGCTTTATTATTTCCTTACAAAACTTGCAACGTCACCTTCAGAAACAGTGTTTCCACCAAGAATAATCAATCTTTCCACAACATTCCTTAGCTCCCTGATATTTCCAGTCCATGAAAGAGATTTTAAAGCATCAACAGCTTTATCATCAAACTTTTTCACAGCCGTACCATGCTCATCAGCAATCATACCTGAGAAATGCTCAACCAGCAATTTGATATCCTCTTTTCTGTCATCCAATGGTGGAACATAGATTTCAATAACAGATAGTCTGTGATAAAGGTCTTCTCTGAATTTTCCTTCCTCAATTTCTTTCTGCATATTCTTATTGGTTGCCGCAATTACTCTTACGTCAACTTTTATTTCTTTATCACTTCCTACAGGAGATACTTTGCTTTCCTGAAGCGCTCTCAATACCTTAGCCTGAGCAATAAGACTCATATCACCAATCTCATCTAGGAAGATCGTACCACCGTTAGCCTGTTCAAATTTTCCCTGCTTGTCTTTAATAGCTCCTGTAAAAGATCCTTTTACGTGTCCGAAAAGTTCAGATTCAATAAGTTCAGATGGGATTGCAGCACAGTTTACCTCTATCATAGGACCTCTTGCACGCTCACTTTGATTATGAATAGCATGGGCCACCAATTCTTTTCCGGCACCGTTAGGTCCTGTAATCAGAACTCTTGCATCAGAAGCGGCTACTTTTTCGATCATATCCTGAATCTTTTGAAGAGCAGGAGAATCGCCGATCATCTGGTATTTTTTATTTACTTTTCTCTTTAAGGTTTTGTTTTCAGTCTGAAGATTTTTGTTTTCTTTCTTCAGGGTTTCCTTTACCAAAGCGTTTTTCACACTCGTGATCAATCTGTTGATATCAATTGGCTTGGAGATAAAATCGTATGCACCCTCTTTCAAACAGGAAACAGCAGAATCAATGTCTGCGTGGCCTGAGATCATGATAAAAGTAGTTTCTGGTTTTAATGCGAGACTTTGCTTCAACAGTTCAGTTCCTGAAAGTTTAGGCATTTTAATATCAGAAATCACCAATGCGAAATCTTCTTTCTCTACCTGTTTGTAACCTTCAAGGCCGTCTTCAGCGATAACAAATTCATAATCGGTTAGTTCATCCGAAAGAATACTGTGAAGTACTCCCGAGATTGCTTTTTCGTCTTCTACTATAAGGATTTTTTGCATAGTTGCAAATTTAAATTTTTTGTTTCAATTATTAGCAAAAACTGTACCTAAATATTCTATTTTGAATAGTCTCTTCTTCCAAAAATTGCAGATCCAACTCTCACAGAGTTAGCACCACATTCAATTGCCACCGGGAAATCATCACTCATCCCCATTGATAATGTATTTAGTGTTTTTAATTGATTTAATTCATCAAAAAGCCCCTTCAGGATTAAAAATTCATTTCTGACTTGTTGCTCATCATCCGTGAATGTAGCCATTCCCATTAAACCGGTAATTTCAACATTGGGAAACTGGCCTTCAAGATACTGTTGGAACAGATCTTTAGCTTCAGTAATTTCAAGCCCGAATTTACTTTCCTCAGCCGCAATTTTTACCTGCAGCAGAACCTTAATTATCCTGTTGTTCTTTCCAGATTCTTTGTTGATTTCTGATAATAATTTTTCAGAATCCACACTTTGTATCGTATCTATAAAAGGAGCAATATATTTTACTTTATTGGTCTGTAAGTGGCCAATAAGATGCCATTGGATGTCCTGAGGAAGGAGAGGGTGTTTCTCCATCAGTTCCTGTACCTTATTTTCTCCAAAAACTCTTTGTCCCAGATCATATACTTCCTGAACTGCAGCAGCGGGATGTGTTTTAGAAACAGCAACCAGCTGAACATGGGATGGCAGCTGATCTTTTATAGATTTATAATTTTCTTTAATACTCATATCTGCAAATTTCCGAAAATTCCCTGACAGTTGCCAGTCATGTCTACGTTTTACTTTGTTCTTTTATACAAATTTTTAATTCAAAACTTCATTGATCTTAGGATATTGAGAAATCTTTCTGAAAACAAACTTGTTGCTTTTCTGCAGTTTTTCAATAAACAGATCCAGTTCATTGATAGAGTCTGTATCTCTGAGATATTGATCATGAGTAAGGAAAACCAGATGTCTTGAAGTTTTCTCAAGATCGTTAAAGAAAATGCTGTCCACTTTCTTGATCATGGCTTCATGGCTTCCTTTTAAAGTCATTTTCTGGGAAGGTCTCCATTCAAGATCCCAGCCGATTACTTTGTAACCTGCTTTTTTAAGGCCATCAGCGGCTGCGGTAGAGCTTTTGATGTCTGTTACATTAATATTGTTAAGCCTCCAGATATTTCTTCCTGGAGTTCTTGCTATTTTATCAGTAAGCTTCAGACTGTCTTTGGCGATATCAAAATCGTGTACTACAGACTCAGCATTTTTATAAAAATCGGTGTATTTGTTATGGGCATGACTAAAGCTATGGTTGGCAAGTTCTACAAGAGGGTTTTGCTTCAGCAGCAGAAGATCGTCTTTCTGTTTTTTGCTTCCATAGGCATGTTTCCCTACCAGAAAGGCGGTTGCACAAACATTTCTTTTATCAAGAATTTTTAAAAGATTTTCGGTTCCCTGATTAGGGCCGTCATCGAAAGTAAGGTAAATCACTCTTTTATCGGGATCTACACTTTCATCATCCATTTTGGGGACTATTTTTGCGGAAGGATGTTCCTGTGAACTGACGACGGGGTCAGTATTCACTTCATTTTTAAAATTACAGCTGTACAATAAAGCCGAAGTTGCACTCATCAATGCAAACATCCCGAGAAAAGTCTTATTTGTTGACTTTCCCGCAAAAATTTTTCTCATAAAGATAATGGAATTTTAATTGTTAAAAATCGTTAAAAATAACAGTTGAAAGTTAACAAATTACATGCCATGCTGTGCAGGTTTTTCCTTTTTAAGTTTATTTTAAGAACTTTATTTTAAGGGATATTTCAATTACCTGATCAATTGTGAATTTATGATTTGGTTTTCTTTAAATTTTAACATTTATAAATGTAAAACCAATAGTTTTTCTCTATTTTTATTGAAATAGATGTAATTTCCTTTTGTGGGGAATTATTTTTAACAAAATATAAGTTTCTTTAAACCTAATAAAAAAAGACAGCCTGATCTATGGGCTGTCTTTTTTCTCTTTTGTTATTATTTTTATTTTATATCCAGATTCACGGAGTTTAATCGTAATGAATTCAGAATCACCGAGAGGGAACTGAAGCTCATTGCTGCAGCTGCAATCATTGGTGATAACAGAATTCCAAAGAATGGATACAATAATCCTGCCGCTACCGGAACTCCCAGTACATTGTAGATAAACGCGAAGAACAGGTTTTCTTTAATGTTTTTGAGAAGCTTTTCACTTAATAATTTTGCTTTTGCGACACCCAGGATATCTCCTTTCAGCAAAGTAATTTCAGCGCTTTCAATAGCCACATCTGTTCCTGTTCCCATAGCAATTCCTATATTAGACTGGGCAAGGGCTGGGGAGTCATTGATTCCGTCTCCGGTCATAGCAACGATCTTACCTTGTTGCTGCAGCCTTTTTACTTCGTTCAGTTTGTCTTCCGGAAGACAATTGGCCTTGAAATGTTTGATTCCTAATTCATCAGCTACTGCTTTGGCAGTGTGTTCATTATCTCCAGTCATCATAATGACATCAATTCCTTCACTCATCAGTTGTTTAACTGCTTTTTTTGAGCTTTCCTTTATTTTATCCGTAAAACTTATGAAGCCAAGCACCTGCTGGTCCTGTGCAATATAAGAGATGGTATGTGCTTTTGATTGTACTTCCACAGCTTTTTGCTTTAAACTTTCCGGAATGGCGATCTGATGTGAGGTTAACAGATTTTCATTTCCTAAATAAGCTGTTTTACCATTAATATTTCCTTTTACTCCTTTTCCGGAAATGTTTTCAAACTGATCTACTTTTTCAGAAGTTATCCCTTCTTCTTTTGCTCTTTTTATGACAGCATTGGAAAGCGGATGTTCTGAGTTTTGATTCAAAGAAAAGGCCAGTTTTAAAATATGGTTCTGATCTCCGGCTACAGTTTCAATATATTCTACAGAAGGTTTTCCTTCCGTTAAAGTTCCAGTTTTATCCGTGATCAGAACATTTACTTTGTTCATTTGTTCAAGAGCTTCAGCGTTTTTGATCAGGATTCCGTTTTTGGCACCTTTCCCAATTCCTACCATTAAGGACATAGGAGTTGCCAGTCCCAGGGCACACGGACATGCAACAATTAAAACAGCGACAGCGTTCACAAAAGCAAATAAGGTTCTCTTTCCTTCCGGTCCGAAAAACTGCCACAGGATAAAGGTAAGTACCGCAATAAGAATTACAACGGGCACAAATACTTTTGAAACTTTGTCAGTAAGCTTCTGGATTGGAGCTTTGCTTCGGCTGGCTTCATTTACCATTTTAATGATCTGTGAAAGCAGTGTTTCGTCACCTACTTTTTCAGCCTTCATGATGAATACCTGATTACCGTTTATCGTTCCCGAAGAAACTTTGTCACCTACATTTTTTTCAACAGGAACAGGTTCACCCGTGATCATACTTTCGTCTACAATAGAATTTCCCTCGGTAATTTTTCCATCCACAGGAATTTTTTCACCCGGTTTTACTTTTAATAAATCTCCTATTTTTACCTGAGAAAGCAACACTTTTTTTTCTTCACCGTTTACAATAAGGTTGGCTTCGTCCGGTGAAAGATTCATCAGTTCCTTGATGGCATTACCTGTTTTTTTATGAGCGGCAGCTTCCATTAACTGGCCTAAAATAACAAGGGTTAAAATCACACAGACCGCTTCAAAATATAATGGGATTTCATGATTGTGTCCACGAATCTCATGCGGAATAATGTCCGGAAATACTAAAGCCACAATACTGAAAATAAATGCGGCAGCCACGCCCAGCGCAATAAGGCTGAACATATTGAGATTCCATGTTTTGAAAGAAACCCAGCCTCTTTTTAATAGGAACCATCCGGAATAAAACATCACAGGAAGTGTTAAAGCAAGTTCAATAAACCCCTGAATCTGATGAGAAAAAGGAAAATTGATAAACATTCCACCCATTGATAAAATGAAAACCGGAATGGTAAATGCTAATGAGGTAATGAATTTCCTTTTTAGGATATTGTATGTTTCATCCTCTTCATCCTCGCCGCTGTCCGGCATTCTTACGAGATCCATTCCACAAATGGGGCAGTCTCCAGGCTCATCACGAATGATTTCCGGATGCATAGGGCATGTATATTTTGCGGTTTTCTTTTCCGGATACTTTACCAGATCCATACCACAGACAGGACATCCTACGTTGGAATCATAGGTTTTATCTCCTTCACAGTACATCGGACAGTAATATCTGCCGGCCATTTCATCAGTTACTTTGGGAGCTTCATGGTTATGGCTGTGATGATCATGATGATGAGAATGAGAATGAGAATGATGCTGGTGTGAACTTCCTTTTTGAACAAGTTCTTCTGTGATTGGCTCTAAATGCATGTGGCAGACTGGGCAATCTCCTTTTTCATCATATACTTTACCACCCTCACAAAACATAGGACAATAATGTTTTCCGATACTGTCTTTAAAGTTTTCAGGAAGGTTTGTTGCAGAAAAGGTTGGCTTATGATTGGGATCTTTGGCTAGTTTTTCTTCAATAGGAACCAGATACATTTTGCAGACAGGGCATCTTTCGCCTTGTTTGAAATATACTTTATCTTCTTCGCATTCCATTGGACAATAGTATACAGAAGACGGAGATACTCTGTCCTGAGGTTTTACAAAGGCTTTCTCAGGATTATTCGGGTCTTCAAGTCTGTATTTTCCTATTTCTGCCAAAGCATCATTTAAAACTGAAAGCTTTACTTCGTGATCGGAAGTGATTGTTGCGGTATTGTTTTCCAGATTGACATCGGCTTGAACACCTTCAACACTGTTCAGTTGATTTGAAATCTTTTTCTGGCAGCCGGAACAGGTCATTCCGAGTATTTTATACTGTTGTTCCATGATTCATAAATTTATACTACAAATTTCCAAAATGGAAGGCTAAGGTTGTTATAAATTTAAGGATAATAGTTATAAAATTAGGTGGAGTGGAAGAGTTTGAGTGTTTGAGAGTTTATAAGTGTGATAGGAATATTTAACTCCTTCATCCCTAAATGCTCAAACACTCAAACTTATAGATTGTCAAGTGATTTACGGTTGTGTTCTTTAAGTTTTTTGAATTCAGTGGGAGTGAATCCGGTCACATTACGGAATTGGGAAGAAAGATGCTGAACGCTTTTATAGCCAAGCTTTCCGGCAATTTCAGTAAGATTGAATTCATTGTAGAGAAGGAGTTCTTTTACCTTTTCAATTTTCTGAAGAATGAAGAACTGCTCTAAGGTGATATTTTCGTTTTGTGAAAATGTTTTTGAAAGCGAACTGTAGTCTTTATGAAGTTTTGAACTTAAAAATTCTGAAAGCAGGAAGTCTTCGGCAATATCAAGATCGCTGATCTTTGTAATGATCAGATTTTTGATTTTTTCAACAACCTGATGTGCAGAATCCATAATTCTTTCAAAGCCTGTAGCAAGCAATTCTTTTTCTATGGCCTGCATTTTTTCAGGGGAAACTTCAGCTTCTGTTTCGGCTTCACCTAATAAAACGGCGCTTGTTTTCACACCTGCATTATGGAAGATATTTTCTACTGCCGCAATGCACCTGTTGCAGACCATGTTTTTTATGAAAATTTTCATAGGCTGCTGTTTAACCTGTCTTTTACGAATTCAATCTGGGTTTTACTGTGAGGAGAAGGATTGCCATCTGCATCAAGGTTCACCATTACAATTTTTTCAACGGTAATAATGGTTTGGTGGGTCATTTTGTTTCTTACATCACATCTTAAAGTAATAGAAGAAGATCCGAAATGAGTTGCTTCAATTCCTATTTCTATAATGTCTCCCTGTTTGGCAGAGCTTACAAAATTGATTTCTGAGATAAATTTGGTCACCACTTTTGTGTTTTCCAACTGAATAATGGCGTATAATGCTGCTTCTTCATCAATCCATTGCAGAAGTCTTCCTCCGAAAAGTGAGTGGTTGGGATTTAAGTCTTCGGGTTTTACCCATTTTCTTGTATGGTAGTTCATATCTTTTAATAATTTGCACTACAAATTTAGTGTTAAAAGCTGATGTTTTCAAAAGAATAGCATTTATTGATCTGAAAATAATGATTCATTTTCTCAATCATTTTCTTTTGGAGCGCATGGCTTTGGTTTTTGCTGTAGAAGCATTATTAAGGAGTGTCTGGTATTCTGTACTTTCTACAGGAATCAGGGCCACTTTTTCTTCACCATTATGATGAATTCCAAATCCGTATTTTTTGGCTAAAGGTGAACATCGGAGGCAGGGCTGTCCTTTGGAAAAGAATTTTTCTCTTTCTTGCTGTTTTTCGTTTTCTGAAATACCATTTTTAATAGCATAACACTCAAAAATAATATCGTCTGATGAATATTGATAAGGATTTTTTATGAGTTTCTCATATTGAAGTCTGGCAAGTGTTTTTTCATTTTTCTCAGGAGGAATCCGGGACTTGGAAACAGGGTAGTCTTCGGCTACTTCAATAAAGGTGTTGGTGTAATTGGTAGTGTGTTGTTTCATATTCTGACTTTTAATTGGTTTTTATTGAATTTAGAGAGTCATGAGGACTACAGTAGAATACTATCTTATAGATTGTCAAAGTTATAGATGTTCAAACTCTTTTTTATTTGAAAAAAATTAACTAATTTTATAATATTAGATTTTTTGAATTTAACTGTTTGAAAATCAGTATATTTAATTGTGTTTAGGCTGTTTTTAACTTTTGAGATTCAACATAATGTGAGAAATATGTAAAAAAAGCTTTGATTTGAAATTTTTAATTGTATCTTGCATACGTTTATATTTGGAATCAATATTTGTTCATTAATTTATGTTGTTTTTCTTTTATATACCAAATTTTTATTAATTTTTTAATTTATTTAAAATGAACATTTTTGTTTCAAACATCAATTACGCAACTAAAGAGTATGAGTTGCACGATCTATTCGCAGAATTTGGAGACGTATCATCAGCTAAAATTGTTACAGACAGAGAAACTGGTCGTTCCAGAGGTTTCGGTTTCGTAGAAATGGGTGATGAAGAAGGAAAGCAAGCTATTGAAGCTCTTAACCAAAAAGAATTCAACGGAAAAGCTCTTAACGTATCTGAAGCTAAGCCAAGAGAAGAGAAGCCAAGAAGAAGCTTCGATAACAACAGAGGCGGAGGTTATGGTAACAACAACAATAGAGGCGGAGGCTATGGTAATGGTAACAACCGTGGCGGAGGCGGAAATCGTTGGTAAAAATATGAAGCGGCTTTTAAGCCGCTTTTTTTATGCAATTTAATTTCCAGTAAATCATTAGATTAGAGTTTTGTATTGAAATATTGAAGTGTTTTGGCATAATTTTAGAAAATTATCAATCAATCAAAAAGTAATTATAATGAAAAAACATTTATTAGCATTAATGATGGTGTTTGGCGGGGTATTGATCAATGCACAAAGCATTTATGCAGGGCAGACATTAAGACAGGATAAAAAATACTGGGCGGATAACAATGGATATTATCTGATCTTTCAGAATGACGGTAACCTAGTTTTCTATAACAGATCTGGTGCCCCTGCATGGGAATCAAAAACGACAAACAGAGGTGTGAGAGCAATTTTCCAAAGAGATGGTAATCTGGTAGTGTATACAAGAGGGAATGGTGTTGCTTTCAGCTCAAATACAGATGGGCAGGGAGCGGATAAGCTATCCGTTCAGGATGATGGTAATCTTGTGATTTATAATGGTTCTAATCCTTTATGGGCTTCTCAGGGAGGTATTAGAAATAATAACGGCGGTGATCGTTATCGTGGAAATGACTATGTGTCAACAGGGTACAGATTTCGTAAGGATGTAAAACTGTATTCTTCAGACGGACGCTATTACCTGGTATTTCAGGATGATGGTAATCTTGTTTTGGCTAATAGAAACGGGAATGCTATCTGGGCTACAGCAACTGATAATAGAGGAAGCAAAGCGGAATTTCAAGGTGACGGAAATCTTGTAGTATATGATTCTTATAACAGAGCTGTCTGGAGTTCAAATACAGAAAACAGAGGGGCTGTAAAACTTACAGTACAAAATGATGGAAACCTTGTGATCTACGGAAGAAATTCTCCACTATGGAGTTCCGGAACCAATAGATAAATGAATTTTCTATACAATAAAAAAGACTGCCGTAAGGACAGTCTTTTTTTTATCTATTATTTTAATCTTATCAGAATATAAACATTCTCAAAATAAATACTGGCTAACTCATTGTCAGAATATTTTTCTCTTGTAATGTCACTGAAAAGAAGTTTGACATGGTATTTGCCCAAATCAGATTCCATTGCTATTTCAGGAACTTTTACGGTGCCGTTTTTGTTTTTATTTTCTTCAAATAATTTCATGATTTGTGGCCCGAAATCTACTTCTTCCTGAGAATTTAATCTTAGTCTCAATGAGGATTTATCGGTCAGCTGATCCGTAAGTTCAAACTGATCTTCATTCAGGTTCTGCGGATCTCTGCTGTAACGGTGGAAAGTAAGTAAATATTGATAGTTTTCAATTCCTATAATTTGTTTTTCAGGAACAAGAACAATTCTATTGAGTTCGTAAGGTCTATTTTTAACAGTGATATTTACATCCGAAAATTTATTTTGAATCGTATAATTAATGCTATAAAATGCCCCCTTTTCAATATTATCAGATAACTCGGCCTGATCTTTTTGATTCAATAGATTTGATAAAAATTCACCTTGTTTTCTCTCTGCTAGAAATTCAAATTTATCAGCAATTTCATTACGAACTGTATCTGTGACTTTTTTATTGAAATTAATTTTACCGGCACTGATTAATTGATTTTGATTTAAAATATTCATTAGTTCTGTCTTCTGACTTCTCTTGGCAACACTGAAAGCATTGAAATAGGGGAAGATTAAAGCAAAAGCTCCAAATAAAAATAAGCTGACCGGAATAAACTTTATCGTTGCCTTTCTACTGAAAATAAAGTAGATAACTATGCTGAGCAGCCAAAGTGCGAGAAGGAAAACAAAGTATCTCGGTTCTGTATAGCCATACTCCAGAATTCTTGTGAAAATAGCTGTGAAAAGCAGGATGATTAAAGGAATAATGGTGTAGTAAAATGCCTTTGAGAATATCTTAACCCATGATTTTGCATTTTCCTCTTTTAATGGATGTACCAGAAGCAATGCCAGAATCCCAACAATGCTGTAAGCCAGAACAAGATAAGAAACCCAGCCTCTTGGAAGCTGCCAGTTGATCAGGATTTTAAAAGAATAAAAATAAAGAATTGCTACATAAATAAGCAACAGCGGGATTAAGATAAACTGTGTGAAAAATTTTAAAACAACAGGGTATGTTCCGTCTTTTTCAAGATTATTTAAACCTTTATCATTGAATAAAAGGAAAATAAAACTGCTCCCGAAAATAGCCAGAACAAAAAATGTATCTGTATAAATCCTGTGATGAAAATGAAAGTCAAAAAGTTTATCGACAGCTAGAATGGCTAATTCAACTCCTCCCGTCAAAACCCCTGTAAATACAACAGTAAGGAAAAAATTGACAAAAAGATTTTTGTTGTATTGCCAGAATCTAAGTTCTCTGTCTTTTTCAAGAAACGGAACAAAAGAAACCAATAAGTGGGAGAGGAGAGCCGTAACTGCAATGATGTAAGCATAGACCTCTGTGAAGTTATTCTTTTTATCAGGAAGAATACAATAGAATCCAATGAGAAAAGCAACACCGAATACGTTTAATAATAATTCTTTCCCGATTCTCTGTGATGCCATTTTCAGGGCAAACATCAGTGAAATTCCGAGACAGGCACAAATCGTAAACTTAATGTACGCTGTAACTTCCTCAAGTTCTGTTTCAGCAATGCAGATAGCACCGATTGCTGCTAATAAAGCCACTGCCAGAACCATCGGATAGCGGAAAATAACTTCATTGGCCCGGCCTAACGTTTCCTGGAATTTTGTTTTCATGATTTGGTGTTTTTTGAGAATAAGATTAATCTTTTTTCTTCTTTTTCTTTTTGTCTTTGTCCTTGTCTTTCACCTTTTCTTTGGTCTTCTTTTCTTTTTTAGGACTTAGGATTTCTTCAGCAATTTCAAACTTCGGTTCTTCAACCTTTGCTGGTTTTATTTCGATTTTTAGATCGAAATGTCCCTTCATGTCTTCCTGGGAAATTAATTTTTCGCTTAATAAAAGCTCCAGGATTTCCTTCCCTGAATTATTAAAGAAGTTGTGCGAAAGTTCTTTCAATAGGAATTTTTTATATCCTTCCAAAGGAACAAGCACAGAATATTTAAAAATCCTTCCTTCTTTTACAGTGGATAGATAGCCTTTCTCAACCAATATTTTCAAATAAGTGGAAACCGTATTCTGGTGTGGTTTAGGTTCCGGATGCTGCTCCATAACGTCCTTCAGATAGAAAGATTCCATTTTCCAAAACAGCTTCATAAAGTTTTCTTCTGCGGCAGTAAGATGATTTATTTTCATAGAGTATTCTAATGTTGAAATTGAATATTGCAATAAAGATAGATAAAAGATACCATAAAAGCTATTCCAGCTCCCATAAATACTTCTTTTACGGTGTGTCTTTTTAAAATAACGCGGGTAATACCAACCAAAGCAGCAATTCCCAGCCATAGCAGACCCATTTTCCAGTCGAGGCTGAAAAATAACGCCGCTACAAATATATTGAATGCGGTATGCATCGAACTTTTGATGAAAAGATTGCTGACCTGTAAGGCAAATAGAAGAATTAAAATAAACAACATGACAAGATCAACAGATCCGTTTTTGATGTAATGGAAGAGAAGATAAGCAATTACACAGGCTGCAATAAATATATACAGTGTTTTTCTTTGAACCCGGTTTGATACATCCATATTAGTATACCTTCCTGTTTTTACATTCCACACCAGCCAAATGACAACCGGAATAATAATCATTGCTAATATGGGAATGAAGTACATCATAGAATCTTTAAGGGTGTATTCCCTGATACTCATATATATGAAAAAAATGATCAGAGAGACCAGGGGATTGAAAAAATCAGAGATAACTTTTGAAATTTTGTGTAATAATGAAGACTGCTTTTCTTCCATAATCAAGTTTAAAAACCAAATATACCATTATAACCTCAAAAAACAAACGAAAAACGGAGGTATGAAAGAGGTTGGATGATGCAAAAACAATTCATAATCAGTTGTTTTCGATGGCGTAAAATTATTTTTCAGTTATTTTAAATTACTATTAAATTTTGCCGAAAATGTATACCTTTAATTCATCAGTATTAATCTTATATAATGAAACACCTATTCACATTCCTTTTGATCATCACAAGTTACTTTACTTTTGGACAAAAACTTTCTCAGGAAAATACTTCTGTGCAGTCAGTTCCCTTACATCAGTTAAGAATTTATGAAGTTCCGAAAGAAAACAAACAGGTTTTTCTGGACCGTTTCCGGGATCACGCGCTTAGAATAATGAAGAAATACGGATTTACTATTGTCGCGATCTGGGAATCAGAATTCAGGGAAAAAACAGAATTTGTTTACCTGCTTGAATGGAAAAATGAAGACGCAATGAAAACAGCATGGGAAGGATTTATGGCAGATAAAGAATGGAAGGAGATTAAAGCCAGAACGGCAAAACAATATGGTAATTTCGTTAACGATATTGAAGACAGAACCCTCAAACTTACAGATTTTTCTCCGGAAAAGAAGCTCTTGAAATAACCAAAAGAGATATTAACAATAATTAAAGAGGAAAGAAATAGAAGAATAAAAAGTATCGAATTCTGATATCTCCGAATTATTCATTGTTTCAGGAAAGCCATATGGATAGGCCGATTCCTTATATATCGTAATAAGAAAGCAACAGATAAAATCTTACTTCATGAGCCTTTCGCTGGGTCGAAAATTAAGAATAATCCATTCGGCCTGCAAATAGATTTTACAGAAAAAACGAAAAGTTATCTATGTATAGAATAAAAACAAAGTTTTTTTCATAATTTTGCTCAACTATTTCATCATAAAAAAGCAAGAGCTAACACATGAAAGAATTTTCTAAAGAGGTATACCTGAAGTGGTATGAAGATATGACAATGTGGAGAAGGTTTGAAGACAAATGCCGTTCTCTTTACCTAAAACAAAAGATCAGAGGATTTTTACATTTGTATAACGGTCAGGAAGCTATCCCTGCAGGATTCACGCATGCCATGGATCTTACAAAGGATAGTATGATTACTGCTTACAGATGCCACATCCATCCAATGGCGATGGGAGTAGATCCTAAAAGAATCATGGCTGAACTTTGTGGTAAAGCTACTGGAACATCCGGAGGTATGGGTGGATCTATGCACATTTTCAGTAAAGAACACCGTTTTTATGGAGGACACGGTATCGTTGGAGGACAAATTCCTTTAGGAGCAGGTATTGCTTTTGCAGATAAATATTTTGACAGAAAAGCAGTGAACATCTGTTTCTTTGGAGACGGAGCTGCAAGACAAGGTTCTTTACATGAGACATTCAACATGGCAATGAACTGGAAACTTCCTGTAGTATTTGTGGTAGAAAACAACCAATATGCGATGGGAACTTCTGTAAAAAGAACTGCCAACCACGAAGATATCTATAAATTAGGATTAGGATACGAAATGCCTTGTCTTGCTGTAGATGCAATGGATCCTGTAAAAGTAGCTGAAGCTGCTTATGAGGCTATTGAAAGAGCAAGAAGAGGAGACGGGCCTACATTCATTGAAGCAAGAACATACCGTTACAGAGGACACTCTATGTCTGATGCTGAACCATATAGATCTAAAGAAGAAGTAGCACTTCATAAAAATGATGACCCAATCGAACTTATAAAACATAGAATTTTAGAAAACGGATGGGCTACAGAAGCAGAATTGGAAACTATGGATAACAAGTCAAGAGACTTCGTTGAAGAGTGTATCGAATTTATGGAAAACTCTCCATATCCAGAGACAGAAAAGATCTATGAATATGTATACGCTCAGGAAAACTATCCATTCCTAGACAAATTAGAAAATTAATAATTAGATAATTTGAGAATTTGAAAATGAATTAGATTTTTTAATTCTCTCATCATCACATTAACAAATTATCATATTAGAAAATTATGGCAGAAGTAATTACGATGCCCCGCCTATCCGACACTATGACGGAAGGTAAAGTGGCAAAATGGCATAAAAAAGTAGGAGATAAAGTAAAAGAAGGAGATATCTTAGCGGAAATTGAAACTGACAAAGCCGTTCAGGATTTCGAATCTGAAATAGAAGGTACCCTTTTATACGTAGGCGTAGAAGAAGGAGGTGCTGCTGCTGTAGACTCTGTTTTGGCTATTATCGGGAATGAAGGAGAAGATATTTCAGGATTAACAGGTGGAGCTGCTGCTCCCGCTGCTGGAACTGAAGAAAAAAAATCAGAAGAACAACCTAAAGCAGAAACTGCTGCACCTGCTGCAGAAGTTCCGGCTGGAGTAGAAGTTATTACCATGCCAAGACTTTCTGATACAATGACAGAAGGTAAAGTAGCTAAATGGCACAAAAATGTAGGAGATACAGTAAAAGAAGGAGATCTTCTTGCTGAGATCGAAACAGATAAAGCGGTACAGGACTTTGAATCTGAATTCAATGGAGTATTATTGAAGCAGGGTGTAGAAGAAGGAGGTGCTGCTCCGGTTGATTCCGTATTAGCAATTATTGGCCCTGCAGGAACAGACGTTTCCGCTGTAGGCGCTCCAAAATCTGCGGCTGCATCAACTGAAAAACCAGCTGAACAAAAAACAGAAGCTAAAACAGAAGAAAAAGCAGCTCCGGTTGCAAATACTTCATCTTCTGACAGAGTTGCAATCTCTCCACTGGCTAAGAAAATGGCTCAGGATAAAGGAGTTGATATCCACAGTGTTCAGGGATCTGGTGAGAATGGAAGAATCGTTAAAAAAGATATTGAAAACTATCAGCCGGCTGCGAAATCAGCTGCTTCAGCTCCAGCAGTAAGTGCTGCTCCAGTTGCAGTAAGCTTCGTACAGGGTGAAGATACAGAGACTCCAAACTCTCAGGTAAGAAATATTATTGCAAAACGTCTTTCTGAAAGTAAATTCTCTGCTCCTCATTACTATCTGATGGTTGAGATCAACATGGATAAAGCAATTGAAGCAAGAAAAGAAATCAATTCTTTACCTGATACTAAGATCTCTTTCAATGATATGATCATTAAAGCGACTGCAATTGCTTTAAGAAAACACCCTCAGGTAAATTCAAGCTGGGCAGGTGATAAGATCATCCACAGAGGAAATATCAATATTGGTGTAGCAGTAGCTATTCCTGACGGATTGGTAGTTCCTGTATTGAAAAATACAGATCAGATGACGTATACTCAGATTTCTGCATCCGTAAAAGATATGGCTTCAAGAGCTAAGAGCAAAGGTCTTAAAGCTAACGAAATGGAAGGATCTACATTCTCTATTTCTAACTTAGGAATGTTCGGAATCGAAACGTTTACAAGTATCATTAACCAGCCAAACTCTGCTATCCTTTCAGTAGGAGCAATCATCGAGAAGCCAATCGTAAAAGATGGTCAGATTGTAGTTGGAAACACAATGAAACTTTCATTGGCATGTGACCACAGAGTAGTAGATGGTGCTACAGGTGCGCAATTCTTACAAACATTAAGAACATATTTAGAAAGTCCATTAACATTGTTATTGTAATTTCTGAAATAGAAAATATTGAAACCTCCCATTTGGGAGGTTTTTTTGTTTTGTAAATAGCAATCCCAATAGTTGGACAGCACTTATAAGATTTTAAAAACCATATAATTGTAAAATGTAAAAGCAACGAGATTGAATTTTATACTACTTATATCAGATTCTCATAATCATTAGAAACAAATTTTAGAAAATCCATTAAATATAATATGCTTTAGAAATTATGCCAAGATTTTATAATGATGTCAATTTGAGAATTAGAAATTATCACGGTATTTTTTGATGGAATTTCAAAATCAAATTACTATTTTTGAATCATGATTAAAGCAAGAAATATCCATAAATCTTATGGGAATTTAGAAGTACTGAAAGGAGTTGATATTCATATCAAAATGGGCGAGGTGGTTTCTATTGTAGGAGAATCAGGAGCAGGTAAATCTACATTGCTGCAGATTTTAGGAACGCTGGATCATCCGAGCCAATCAAATAAATATGATACTGAAATTGAAATAGCAGGAGAGTCATTTATTAATATGAATGATAAGCAGCTGTCAAAGTTCAGAAATCAGAATATCGGTTTTGTATTTCAGTTTCATCAGCTTCTTCCGGAGTTTACAGCACTGGAAAATGTATTGCTTCCAACAAAAATAGCCGGAGCAAATGAAAGAGAAGCTCTTGAAAAGGCTTATGCTTTATTTGAAGATTTGAAGATAGAACAAAGGCTGAATCATAAACCCAATCAGCTTTCAGGGGGAGAAGCGCAAAGGGTAGCTGTAGCAAGAGCTTTAATCAATTCACCCAAAATTATTTTTGCGGATGAACCTACAGGAAACCTGGATTCTAAGAATGCGGATGATCTTCACAGATTATTTTTCGATCTGAGAGATAAATACAATCAGACATTCGTCATTGTAACCCACAACCCGAATCTTGCAGAAATTACAGACCGCAAACTCATCATGAAAGACGGAATGATCATAGAATAGAAGTACACAGCACCAGATGATGAAACACTTTATTTTTCTTTTTATAATTTTAATTTCCTGTTCAAAAGCTGAATCTCAGCAGTTGAATACATTGAATGTACCCCAGACGAAGATTTCAGAGGTTAAAAATTATATCAAAGGAAAAGAATATAACCAGGAGCTGGCTGTTTTTATCAACTTTAAAATCCCTTCCGGGAAATATCGTTACTTCATCTATAACCTGAAAAATAATACAATTGTACAACAGGCTGTTGTATCTCATGGCTCAGGCTCTGTCATTCCAAAATCAGATGCTTTAAAATTCAGTAATATTGAAGGTTCTTATCAATCATCTCTGGGAAAATATGCCATAGGAGAAAGCTATGTGGGAAAATTTGGTAAAGCTTACCGTTTAAAAGGCCTTGACTCTACCAACAGCAATGCAATGCAAAGAGCAATTGTCCTTCATTCCTACGGATGTATTCCGGATGTAGAATCTCAGACCCCGGCATGTTTAAGCTTAGGATGTCCTATGCTTTCGGTGAATGCTCTTAAAGAAACCGCAAAATATATTGATCAGTCGGCAAAACCGGTGATCCTGTATGCATTTTATTAATTCATAATCTCTTTTCCATGGCTATAAAATTTCTTGCAGAAGATGACAGACCCAGAGAAAAGTTTTTGCGGAAAGGCAAAAGCACACTTTCTGATTCTGAACTGTTAGCTATTATTATGGGCAGCGGAAGTAGAGAGGAAGATGCTGTAGAGCTTGCACGAAAAATTTTTGCCTCCGTCAATAACAATTGGCATCAGCTAAGTCTGCTTTCTGTTAAAGATCTCATGAAATTTAAAGGAATTGGAGAGACAAAAGCTATTTCTATCATTTCAGCTTTAGAAATTGGAAGAAGAAGAGCAGGGCAGGAAATTCCGGAAAAGACTATCATTGGTAATAGTCACGATGCTTATATGGTTCTCAGAAACCAGCTTTCTGATTTAAGAACAGAAGAATTTTGGGCCATTTTCCTGAATAATAACAATAAAGTGATCCATGTTTCAAAACTTACCCAAGGAGGAATCAGTCAGTCTATTGTAGATGTGAGAACTCTTTATAAAGGGGCGCTGGATCATTTTTCAACGGGGATTATCATCGCCCACAACCATCCTTCCGGAAGCTTAAAGCCAAGTCGGGAAGATATCCATATTACAAAAAAAATTAAAGAAGCAGGAGACACATTAAGTATCCAGCTTTTAGACCATATTATTGTTACACAGGATTCTTACTTTAGTTTCTCGGACGAAGGATTGTTATGATTAGAAGATTAAAATATCATGAAATTGATTTTGTAAAATATGCTCAATGTTTAGAAAATTCCGAACAAAGAAAATACTCTGCTGCAAAAGATTTTTTAGACACTACTTCGACAATGCCATGGGAAATTCTTGTTTATAAAGACTACGAAGCAGTAATGCCCGTACCTTTTGTAAGAAAATACGGGATGAAAATTGTACATAACCCAAAACTTTGTCAGCAGCTTGGTGTTTTTTCCAGTAAAGATAATGTAGACCTTAATGAAGCATTTTTAGAATATCTGGAAAAAAATTACATGATCAGAGCATATCCGTTCAATGATGTAAATCAGCTTCGGACAAAGATCAGGATCAAGAAGAACTTTTTATTGTATCCGGAGACTTATGAGAAAATTTATGCAAGATATTCTCCCAAGAGAAAACGAAAACTTCGGTTAGATGAAGCTGTGGTAAAGGAATCGGAAATCAGGACAATCTCTTACGATATAGCAAAAGCATTTATTGAAGCTAATACGATAGGACTAAGCAAGGACAATGATCTGTTTGAATTCATGAGGATTTTTGAAAGCTTTTACAAGTTAAATTATCTGAAGTTCACGGCTTTTTACTATCAGCAACAAATCATCAATGTAATTGCTACTTATTCTGATGGTAATATGGTTGCGCTTCTGGGTAATTTTAATGATAAAGATTACGTCAGATTATCAGGAGCTTCCGTATTGATTGACCATATTATTAAAGAAAATATTGAGACTCATATTTTTGATTTTGAAGGGGGAGAACTCCCTAATATTGAAGAGTTTTTCAGAGGATTCCGCCCGGAATTAAGACCTTATGGCATTATTGAGAATTCAAAAAAGAACCTTTTTAAAAGACTGGGTTATCTTGTATTGAGAGGAAAGTCCTTTTTATGATGAAAAGCATTGTTTAGATTGGTTCTAATTAAGTAATATTCCGTAACTTTATAAAATCCTTAGTAAAACAGTTATGTTACAACAGATTCGTCAGTACAAATTATCATACATGCTTTATAATTTGTTTAAAAAGAGTAAATTAAAGCATAATATTCCATTATATAAAAAATACGGAATCAATAAAAACTATTTTTCAAGTATCTCAAGCAAAGATTTTGCCCATCTCCCTGCCAGTGAAAGAACATTAGATTATGCGAAACTTAAGGAAACTTCTTTTTTTAAAAAGCTGACGGATGAGAATAAAGAAAGCGCTCTTCACTATGATGATAATGGATATATGATTCTGAGAAACTTCCTGACTCCGGAAACTGCTGATCAAATCAATACAGAAATTGATAAGCTGATGGAAGATGGTACACTGAAGTTTATTTATGGAGGAAAACTGATGTTTGCCATTCATCATTCAGAAATTATTAAAAACATTGGAAGTGATAAGGAACTGCTGGACTTTTTATCTGTTTTGCTGAATGGAAAATCCAAACTTTTTCAAAGTATTAACTTTATCAACGGAAGCCAGCAAAAAACACATTCAGACAGCATTCATATGACTACTTACCCTTTAGGAGGATTACTCGGAGTCTGGATTGCATTGGAAGATGTGGATGAAACGAATGGTGCTTTGCATTATATTCCTAAAAGTCATAAACTTCCTTATTTCCTGAATTCTGATTATGATAATGAAGGTACCGCCATGAAAATAGGAAAGAAAAGCTACAGAGCTTATGAAACATTCCTTGAGGATAAAGTGAAAGAATTAGGATTAAAAAAAGAGATATTTAAAGCAAAAAAAGGCGATTTATTAATCTGGCATGCCAATATTCTTCATGGAGGAGAACCTCATACTGATAAAAACAGAACGAGAAAAAGTCTTGTATACCATTTCTTTGACGAAAATAGTGTGTGCTACCATGAAGTGACCCAAAGGCCGGCACTCTTTGAGCTTTAAAGCAATTTTATCCTTTATTATAAAAGCTTTTTATAAGCATATAAGTTTAAATGATAGTTTTTTTACATTTGTATACTTATAATATCAACATATGAAAAAAAGGGAAAATATTCTTGTTTTTATATTTTCAATCTATGTATGCTGTATGTCATACTACCTATATACCAACCATTATTACAACACTGATATGGAAGCTTATATGGGATTGATCTATAAAACGGAATATCCCGAAATGAAAATTGAAGAGATTCACAAGAAAGTATATGATGAATTGCGGGAAAAAAATCCTGATTTTGCGGGATTAGGACCTGTAGATCCAATGGTGAAAGAAGTAGCGAAAGGAGAAAGTACTTATTACAAAATATTATCACAAAATCCTAAAGCCTATGAAGAAGAATTACAGCTTTTTGTGGTAAAGCCTTTTTATAATTTCATCAATTGGTCATTCTTTAAATTGGGTTTTAGCGCATCTGCTTCCAACTCTTTAATTTCAACTATTTCTTACGCTCTGATTCTTATTCTGATTTTCAGTTTTTTGATAAAAACCCTGAAAAACTATACTCTTGCTTTTATCATCACGATTTTAATTTCGCTGTTCAAACCTTTGTCAGAGTCAGCAAGACATGTTTCAGCGGACTCTTTATCATGTTTACTGCTTCTTTTAAGCTTCTATGCATTTTTAGTAAGAAGAAATTTCTTTCTCGCAGGCATCTTTGCTATGTTGTGTATTCTTACAAGACCGGAATATTTTATTTTTTATTCATTCCTGTATGGCCTTATTTATCTTTATAAAAACAGGCTTCAGGTGAAAACAGGTCCATTATTAATATCATATGGATATCTGTTTCTTTCCTTCTTTTTGATACAGTTTTTTAATCAGGTTTCGTGGTCTACACTTTTTATGAATCAGTTTATTAAAGTTCAGATCTATCCTGTATCACAGCCTGATCCATTTTCTTTTTCAGATTATATTCATTTTATTAAAAGTAAAATGATGCTGGAGTTCAACATTTCTTACTTTCCGGTTTTGTTGATTTTTATAATCATTATTCTGGCAAATAATTTTTCCCTTTATAATAAAAAAAAGCTGGCTCAGGCTTTATTTTTTGTAATTATTTATGGAACGGTCATGATGAGATTTCTGGTTTTTCCGTCTTTGGCAAACAGAATGATGTCGGGCTTTTACCTTATAATTATATTAGCATTAGTTTATATACAAAATTCTAAAGTGGATATCTTTAAAAACTCTTTAGAAGACGGAAAATAATTAGTAATTTTGCAGTCTAAAATTATGACGAGTCTTTCAGGATATCTACCGTATGCATTTGCATTGATTATTGCAATTCCTTTTCTGGTTTTGCTCAGACAATTTGTACACTCGTACATTACCCTTAAAAATCAGGAAATCAAACTACTTTCCGTGAAGTCTAATTCAGAGAATAAAGCACATTCTTACGAAAGAATGACCTTGTTTCTGGATAGAATGAAGCCATCAAACCTTATTCAGAGATTTGATAGAGAACTAGCCGTTCATGAATTTATTTTCCTTACCGAAAAAACAATTAACGAAGAATTTGAGTATAACTCCTCACAGCAGTTATACATTACAAAAAATTCATGGAAGAATATTGTAGACTCTAAAAACGCGATCATAGAACTCCTTCACAAGACCTATGACGGGTTGAAAGGTGAGGTTCAGCTGGATGAATTCAAAACGATTTTCATCATGAACTACATGGAGGGCAACGATTATATTGTGGAAACAATAGAAGACTTAAGAAAAGAAATTTTAATAATAACTTAAAAAATAACAGATAAAATAATGATTCCAAATTTTAAAGCACATCCATGGCACGGAATTTCTGCAGGAGAAGATGCGCCAAATGTTGTAAACGTATTTGTGGAAATTGTTCCTTCAGATACTATTAAATATGAAGTAGATAAAGAAACAGGATACTTAAAAGTAGACAGACCGCAGAAATTCTCTAACATCATCCCTGCTTTATATGGTTTTGTTCCAAGAACATACTGTGATAAGGAAGTAATGAGACTTGCTGTAGAATCGGGAGCTACGGATGTTACAATGGGAGATCATGATCCTCTTGATATTTGTGTTTTAAGTTCTCACAATATCCACGCTGGAGGTTTATTGATGGAAGCTATTCCAATCGGAGGTTTCAAAATGATCGACGGAGGAGAAGCGGATGATAAAATTGTTGCAGTAATGATCAATGACCACGCTTTCGGACACTTCAGAGATATTGCTGAATTGCCAGAAGCTGAAGTAAAAAGATTGATGCACTATTTCCTAACGTATAAAAACCTACCGGATGAGCCTGCAAAATGTAGAATCCAGGAGGTTTACGGAGCTGAGCATGCAAGAAAAGTGATTAAAGCTTCTCAAACAGACTACGCAGATAAATTCGGAGGATAAGATTCTCTTGATTCATAAAATAAAAAAAGGATAGACAGTTTTCTGTTTATCCTTTTTTATTGACTAAAAGTCATTGCGAATAGAATATAAAGCAATTTTCAACTTTGAAAAACTCTTTTAATCTCCTCATTATATTTTAATGGTTTACTTTATTCAAAGTTTTTTTACTCATATAATTTCTCTGAAACCTTTATTCAGTCCTGTTTTTTCATAAATTTTAATGGTCATGAGTTCGTTGCTGTATTTCCATTTTTTTTAATGATAAGCACCATACTGTTAAATTTTTTAATGCTTTGATGGTAATTATTTATTATATTTAATTTTCTATTACCAAAAAAATATTAAACTATGGATCTATTTGTGTTAGTGCCAATTTTTGGTGTCGTAGCTTTGCTTTATACATTTCTTCAGAGCAACTGGGTAAATAAACAGAATGCCGGAAATGAAAAAATGAAAATAATCAGCGGTCATATTGCAGACGGTGCAATGGCTTTTCTAAAGGCTGAATATAAAATCTTAATGTACTTTGTGGTGATAGTCGCCATCTTACTTGCCGTAATGGGATCAAGTAATGCCAACTCGCATTGGAGTATAGGTATTGCCTTTGCGGTAGGAGCTGTATTTTCCGCATTAGCTGGTTTTATCGGGATGAAAATTGCCACCAAAGCCAATGTCAGGACAGCAGAAGCGGCAAGAACATCATTGTCGAAAGCGCTTAAAGTATCTTTTACAGGAGGTTCTGTTATGGGAATGGGAGTTGCTGGACTTGCTGTTTTAGGTTTAGGAGCATTATTCCTGATCATTAAACAGATTTTTGCGCCTGACGCTACAGTAGATTCTCATGAAATGGAAAAGACGATTGAAATTCTTACCGGATTTTCTCTGGGTGCAGAATCCATAGCGCTTTTTGCAAGAGTAGGAGGCGGTATTTATACAAAAGCGGCAGACGTAGGTGCTGACCTTGTAGGAAAAGTAGAAGCCGGAATCCCTGAAGATGATCCCCGAAACCCCGCAACGATTGCAGATAACGTAGGAGATAACGTAGGAGATGTGGCAGGAATGGGAGCTGACCTTTTCGGTTCTTATGTTGCAACTGTTCTGGCAACCATGGTATTAGGCAGAGAAACTATTTCCGATGATGCTTTCGGAGGTTTTGCTCCAATCCTTTTACCGATGCTGATTGCAGGAACAGGAATTATATTCTCAATGATCGGAACTTTATTTGTGAAAATTAATGATAATGAAGGCTCATCTACTTCCAGTGTGCAGAATGCTCTCAACCTTGGAAACTGGGGAAGTATCGTTATTACAGCTATTTCATCTTACTTCCTGGTAACCTATATCCTTCCTGAAAAAATGGTTCTAAGAGGCCATGAATTTACTAAAATGGGAGTATTCGGAGCTATAATGGTAGGATTGGTTGTAGGTACGTTGATGAGTATTATTACAGAGTACTATACCGCAATGGGTAAAAGACCCGTTTCCAGCATTGTAAGACAATCTTCTACAGGACACGCAACTAATATTATCGGAGGACTTTCTGTTGGTATGGAATCTACTTTACTCCCGATTATCGTATTGGCAGGAGGAATCTATGGTTCTTATCTGTGCGCAGGACTTTACGGGGTTGCCATTGCAGCGGCAGGAATGATGGCTACTACAGCGATGCAGCTGGCAATTGATGCCTTTGGGCCTATTGCTGATAATGCCGGCGGTATTGCCGAAATGAGTGAACTTCCTAAAGATGTGCGTGAAAAAACAGATATTCTGGATGCTGTAGGAAATACAACTGCAGCTACCGGAAAAGGATTTGCTATTGCTTCAGCAGCTTTAACAGCATTAGCCTTATTTGCTGCTTTTGTGGGAATTGCAGGAATTGACGGAATTGATATTTACAGAGCAGATGTTCTGGCAGGTTTGTTTGTGGGGGGAATGATTCCATTTATCTTTTCATCATTGGCAATCACTGCGGTTGGGCAGGCTGCCATGGCCATGGTGGAAGAAGTAAGAAGACAATTTCGTGAAATTCCCGGAATTTTAGAAGGAAAAGCACAGCCGGAATATGAAAAATGTGTTGCTATCTCTACAGATGCATCCATCAGAAAAATGATGTTGCCGGGTGCTATTGCCATCATTTCTCCTTTATTGATTGGATTTATTTTCGGTCCTGAAGTATTGGGAGGATTTCTGGCTGGTGCTACAGTGTGTGGAGTCTTGATGGGAATGTTTCAGAATAATGCAGGAGGTGCATGGGATAATGCTAAAAAATCATTTGAAAAAGGGGTAGATATCAATGGACAGACTTATTACAAAGGTTCAGAGCCACATAAAGCATCCGTAACAGGAGATACTGTTGGAGATCCTTTTAAAGATACTTCCGGCCCATCTATGAATATCCTGATCAAGTTAATGTCCATCGTTTCTTTGGTTATTGCACCTACTTTAGCAGTATTGCATAAAGATAAAATTGAAGCCAACAGAAAAGCAAAGATTGAAAGTCTTACCGGAGTATCTGCTGCCACAGCGGCTGGTCATACAGATCTTACAACAGTTCCGGTTTCTTCTGGTGAAGTTCGAGGCCATCTTAATGAAAGTGGTGACTTTGTGTATGAAACGGGAAATATCCAGAAAATAAAGCTTGATGGAGGGAAAACAATCGCGATAGGAGATGGAAGCCAGTTATATCAGCTTTATAATGTGGTGAAACAAAAAGATAAATCTGCTTTAGACCCTAATAAATGGTACACGATCGAAAACCTTTATTTTGAAACAGGTTCAAGCGATCTCAAAGCAGAATCTGCACTCCAGCTGAATACTTTAGCTGAAATCTTAAATGCTTATCCAAATTTGAAAATTAAATTAGGGGGGTATACAGATAATAGCGGTAATGAGGATAGTAACCTTAAGCTATCCAACCTAAGAGCGCAAACAGCAAAACTTAAACTCCTTGAATTAGGTATTTCAGCAGATAGAATAGAAGCAGAAGGATACGGATCACAGCATCCGGTGTGTGAAGCCAATGACACGGACGAGTGTAAAGCAAAAAACAGAAGAATTGATGTAAGAGTTCTGGCTCTTTAAAATCATTAGAATACAATAAAAAGCACTGCCTTGGCGGTGCTTTTGTCATTATTTGGAATAGTATGATAATTGGAAATCAAAAAAATGGATATCAATAATCATCTGCGTAAATCCGTGTAATTTGTGGGAAAAAAACAAATCCGTGAAAAAAATTAAAGATTTCTTTTTAAATGCTCCAATGCCTGAATAATTAGTTCGTCCTTTTTAGCAAAACTAAACCTGACATAATCAGAATTTTGTCTTGAATTATAGAAAGCAGAAAGTGGAAGACAAGACACCTTCTTTTCAATTGTAAGCCATTTTGAAAACTCCACATCTGTCATTGTTGAAGAAACATTCCTGAAATTAACGACCTGAAAAACACTTCCTTCCGCTTGTTGCTCAACTTGCAGAGGAGTCTCCTGAATCAGCTGATTAAAAATATCTCTTTTATGCTGCATCATTTCTTTATTAATGGCCGGATCAAATACATCCAGATACTTTGCGATAGCATATTGAGCAGGAGCATTGGCGCTGTAAGAAATATACTGCTGGTGGCACTGAAATCTTGCCGTTAAAGTTTCAGAAGCAAGCATATAGCTGACTTTCCATCCGGAAGTATGAAACATTTTGCCAAAAGAAAATATACAAAATGTCTTTTCACTAAGCTCTGGATGTATAAAAGAGCTGTAGTGTTGAGCTTCGTCATAGCAGTAGGTATCATATATTTCTTCAGAGATCAAATAAATATCACGGTCCTTAATCAATTCATACAACTGATTCCAGTCTTCCTTTTTCCATACTTTTCCGGTTGGATTTTGAGGAGAGTTTACAATAACAGCTTTGGTTTTTTCAGTAATACAGTTTTTAAACAAATCCCAATTGATCGTAAAATCATTATCAAGATCATAATAAACAGGAATCCCTCCATTCATAACAACAGCAGGTCCATAAGTATAATAGGAAGGCTGAATAATAATTACTTCATCGTATTGATTTAAAATTGATTTGAGGGAAGTATATAAAGCAAAGGTTGCACATGGGACAATGGTTATTTCCTTCTCTGTAACAGGAATTCTGTTAGTCCGTTTCGCATTGTAACGGATGATACTTTCAATCAGGAGAGGATTGCCGGCAAGAGGTTCATAATGATAAGTCTCTTTTTCTGCGGCCTCTTTTAAAAATATTTTAAGTCGTTCATCAATATCAAAATCGGGGAGACCCAGAGAAAGATCAAAGCTTCCGTGCCTGGCTGCCAGCTCGGACATTTCCGTAAAAAAGGAATAATGAGTAAATCCGTAAATCTCATCCACTTATTTTATATTTCAATCAAATATAATAAAAAATCAATACTGTATTAGGTTTTAAATTGAAGTATTGTTAATTTTATAATGAATAGCATATGATCTTGTGATTTTGATCTCTCATATTGCGGTTCGATAAAATTTGTTATTTTTAAGAAATTTATTCTTTATGAAAAAAATACTTATTCCGTTATTTGCCATGGCTGTAGTAACCAGTTGTGGAACGGCAAAAATATCTGATGGGAATGCTTCACATCCTGTTTCAACAAAACACAGCAAGGCATTTAACAATGCATACAAGGTAATTAACGCTGAGGATTTAAAGAAAAATCTGTATGTTATTGCCGCAGATGATATGGAAGGACGTGATACAGGAAGCAAAGGACAGAAGAAAGCGGGAGAGTATATGATTAATTACTATAAAAATCTTGGTATTTCCGGACCTAAAGCATTAGGCTCATACTATCAGAAAGTTCCATCCGAGTTTATGAAAAAGAGAGGAGGCGGAAATCTTCCTGATTCTGAAAATATCCTGGCTTTTATTGAAGGAAGTGAAAAACCAGATGAGATTGTTGTAGTTTCTGCACATTATGATCACGTAGGAACAAAGAATGGAGTAGTGTACAACGGAGCAGATGATGACGGAAGCGGAACTGTAGCCGTAATGGAAATTGCCAAGGCATTCCAGCAGGCAAAAAAAGCAGGAAAAGGACCTAAAAGATCAATCCTGTTCCTTCATGTTACAGGAGAAGAACACGGACTCTTTGGCTCAGAATATTACTCTGAAAATCCTGTTTTCCCATTAGCCAATACTGTTGTGGACCTTAATATTGATATGATTGGACGTGATGACCCCGCCAACAGAGGAAAACAATATATTTATGTAATTGGTTCTGAAATGTTAAGTTCTCAGCTTAAGGTAATTAACGAAGCAGCAAATAAGAGAACCAATAATCTGGAACTTAATTACAAATACGATGATTTGAATGACCCTGAGCAACTATATTACCGTTCAGACCACTATAATTTCGCCAAACATAATATTCCTGTGGCTTTCTTCTTTGATGGTATTCATGAAGACTATCATAAACCAACAGATGATCCGGAAAAAATTGATTATCAGCTATTGGAAAAAAGAACCCAGCTTATTTTTACCACAGCATGGGATATTGCCAACAGGGAAGAAAGAATTGTGGTTGACAGAAAATAATCAGTAATTATAATCCTTGTCAAGGTTTTAAATTTTGATAAGGATTAAGAAAAAAAACTTTGTATTTATCAACAAATTACCATGAACATAGTAATCAGAGAAGCAAGACCGGAAGATATTCCGCAGATTCAGATTGTAAGAAATTCTGTGAAAGAAAACATGTTATCAGATCCGAGTTTAGTTACAGATAAAGACTGTGAGGAATTTCTTTTTCAAAGAGGAAAAGGATGGGTAGGGGAAGCAGAAGGTCAGATTGTAGGCTTTTCTATTGCAGATCTGAAAGAAAGCAATATCTGGGCTTTGTTTATACATCCGGATTTTGAAAATCAGGGAATCGGCAGAAAACTTCATGACATCATGCTCGACTGGTATTTTGAACAAAAGAAAGATGATGTATGGCTTGGTACTTCACCAGAAACAAGAGCGGAAAGTTTCTATAGAAAATTTGGCTGGAAAGAAACAGGAACCCATGGAAAAGGAGAGGTGAAATTTGAAATGACCTATGAACACTGGAAAAACAAAAAATTATGATACCAAAACTGAAATCCATCAGACCTTTTATCGGGGCAGAGAATTTTGATATCAGCAGAACCTTTTACAGGGATCTAGGATTTGAAGAAGTTATTCTTGAGCCCAAGCTGTCACTGTTTATACGGGAGGAAATAGGCTTTTATCTTCAGGATTATTACACAAAAGATTGGGTAGATAATACCATGGTCTTTATGGAAGTAGCTGATACTGACGCTTTCTGGAAAGAGCTTTTATCTTTAAAGCTTACAGATACCTATGAAAATGTGAGACTCACTCCTATACGAACTATGGATTGGGGAAAAGAGTGTTTTGTGCATGATCCTTCCGGGATTTTGTGGCATTTTGGTGAGTTTTTTTAAGGGAATACATATGATTTACGCGTTTGATACCTATTATTATGAAGATTATGCCAATACGGTATGTATCGCCTTTGAGGACTGGACGTCTGAAAAAGAAGTGGAAGTTTTTATAGAGCAGACTTCTGTGAGTTCAGAATATGAAAGCGGGGCATTTTACAAAAGAGAATTACCCTGCATCTTAAGTTTGCTAACGAAAATAGCTTTAAAACCAGAAGATATTATCATTGTTGACGGATATGTTACTTTGGATAATAATGGGAAAATTGGCCTAGGCGGCCATCTTTATGAAGAATTGAAAGAAATGTATCCTATTGTTGGGATTGCAAAAAATGAATTTACAACTCCGGATTCTCAAAGAAGAAGTGTATTCCGGGGAGAAAGTAAAACCCCTCTTTTTGTAACGGCTAAAGGAATGAATGTAGATGAAGTTCAATTAAAGGTAGAGCAGATGCATGGCGCTTACAGAATGCCAACACTTCTAAAAAAGCTGGATCAGCTGAGCAGAACATAAAAATAAAGTCTTACTGTAAAGAGTAAGATTTTTTCTTAGTGTTTAATATACCAATCGGTATATTTTAATTATCTTTGTATTAGTTCCTTGTGAAAATAAGAGAGAAATTTTTTTAATCATGAATATACCGATCGGTATTTTAAAATAGTATTTTATGAAAGAAGTATTTATATTAGCCGCAAAAAGAACTCCAGTAGGTGGTTTTATGGGAAGCCTGTCCGGACTTACAGCTCCTCAACTGGGAGCGATTGCAATTAAAAACGCCTATGAAAACATTGCTTTGGATGCGGAGCATATAGACAGTGTGTATATGGGAAATGTACTCAGTGCCGGACTGGGACAATCACCTGCAAGGCAAGCCGCTATTTTTGGAGGAATTCCCGTAGATAAAGATGCAACAACAATAAATAAAGTCTGTGCTTCCGGAATGAAGTCGGCAATGATTGGCGCCCAGCAAATCCAGCTTGGTTTGGAACATGTCGTTATGACCGGCGGTATGGAAAGTATGAGCAATGTTCCCCATTACGTTAAACTTCGTCAGGGAACAAAGTTAGGAGATACCAGGCTTACTGATGGGGTAATCAAAGATGGTCTGTGGGATGTATATAATGATTTCCATATGGGAAGTGCCGCTGAATTAGGCGTAAAAAAATACGGTTTAACACGCCAGCAGCTTGATGAATATGCTCTGTTTTCCTATCATCGGGCTCAGGAAGCTGCAAAAAACAATAAGTTCAGCAATGAGTTGATCCAGATATCAATCGAAGGAAAGAAAGGGACTATAATTGTGGATAAAGATGAAGATATAGACAAACTTATTCCGGAGAAGATCTCTATTTTGAAACCGGCATTTGAAGCAAATGGTACTTTGACGGCTGCCAACTCCAGTAATCTGAATGATGGAGCAGCAGCGATATTGTTAGGATCTTCAGAAGCCATACAAGAACATAATTTGAAACCTCTAGCCAGAATTGTAGCATATACAGATGCGGCTCAGTCTCCGGAATGGTTTACCACTTCTCCATCTATTGCCATCCAAAAGCTGCTGAAACAGACAGGTCTTGGTTTATCCGATATTGATTATTTTGAGATTAATGAAGCCTATTCCTCCGTTATTCTGTCCAATCAGCAGATTTTGGGGTATGACCTGAATAAAGTAAATGTTTACGGTGGAGCAGTCGCTATTGGACACCCGATTGGTGCTTCAGGAGCCAGAATTATAGCAACTTTAGTTAATGTGCTTCATCAGGAAAAAGGGAGATTCGGAATAGCTGCCATCTGTAATGGAGGAGGTGGAGCGTCTGCAATTCTCATTGAAAATGTAAGTTAGAACAGATAAATTCCTTAGATTTCATTCTTTTATAACGAAAAACCCTTTCTTAAAACAAAATTTGAGAAAGGGTTTTTTATTTATAACAGTTTGATTATCCATTAGTAAAATGAATTGTTTGCTAAATGTTTATAGATTGAAAAAGGCCTATTTTTATTAAACTGACAAATATCATTACATTCTTATTTTTATTCATTCTAAATAAATATAAATTTGTCTCAAGAAATTTAACCAAAAAATGAAAAAAATAACTACTCTTTCTGGTATTGTACTTTGCTCACTGATGAATGCCCAATTGCAATATTGCATGCCAACATTTCAGTATGGAGCAGACAGTAATATGATTAGTAATGTTACTTTCGGAAGTATTAATCACTCATCGCCGGTTCAGTCCGGAAATGCACAAATTTATGAGAATTTCACCTCAATGTCTACAGATTTACAGCCCGGAAGTAATTATAATATATCCGTAACAGGTCCTTCCAGTACATTTCCGAGTGATGTAGTTCTTTTTATAGACTTTAATCAGAATGGTAATTTTGATGATGCCGGAGAAAGCTTTTATATTGGAAGACTTGAAGCAGCCAATCCAGCTAATGCATTTACCATCAACAATACCATAACGATTCCTGCTACAGCAGTCAATGGGAGTACACGAATGAGGGTTCTTAAAAATACAAATGTTCAGGCTTATTCAAATCCTGCGGCTCCCAATTCTATCAGTTCAGCTTGTGATTCAGGTTTAAGAGCAGGTCAGACAGAAGATTACACGGTCAATATTGTAGGAAATACAGTTAATTTTCCGGCTCCTTACTGTGGTGCTGAAAATGTGACCAGCCTTACGGTAAGTGAAATAAGCAAGGTAGAATTTGCTGGAACTGTAAAAAATAGTGCTATTGATGGAAACTCAGACGTTCTTGAAAACTTTATAGCGACTGTTTTTACTGTTAATCGTGGAAATACCTATCCTATAACGGTAACAGGAGGTACACACGGGCAGAATACGGTATCAGCGTATGCCTATATTGATTTTAACCATAATAATCAGTTTGATGCGGATGAAAAGTTTAACCTGGGGTATTTGGATAATTCCAATCCGGTTTCTGGGGAGCAGTCCGGGGTTACAACAGGAAATATTACTATTCCGGCAGGAGCTCAACTGGGAGAAACCCGTTTCAGACTGGTAAAAGCATATGAATCCAATTCATGGATGGGAACGCTTGAAAATCTTCCATGTCCTTCAGGATGGTTTATAGGACAGGCAGAAGATTATACGCTTAAAATTCTGCCGGAAAGCCTTTCCACAATAGAAGTTTCTAAGGAAAAATCAGCTAATGTTCAGCTATATCCGAATCCTACAACAAATTCAGTAAACATCAGGATGAAAGAAGGTTTGGAGAAGTATGAAATTTACAATATATCAGGACAGAAACTGCTGGAAGGAAATTCATTAACGATTTCTATGGACAGTTTTGTTCCAGGAACTTATCTGATTAAAATTCAGACAAAAAATCAAAAACTCATCACAGAAAAAATTATCAAAAAATAGACACATCATATCTAAATCATATCCATATCAATTTTTGTTTTTTAATCGACAGGTCCTTTACCTGTCGGTTTTTTATTGTAAAAACTTCTGTATTTAATAGATTTTTTGTGTATTATGAATCAATCAGACTTCAATAAATCCATAAGATCCTGTTTTGAAAGTCCTTGAAGTTTCTTGCCATCGGTTGTAAGCAGATTCTGGGCCAGCTGTTTTTTCTTTTTCTGAAGCATAAGAATTTTTTCTTCCACGGTATTAGAACAGATCATTCTTACCGCAATTACATTTTTGGTTTGTCCTATACGGTAGCTTCGGTCAATAGCCTGGTTTTCGGCAGCAGGATTCCACCATGGGTCTACCAGGTAAATATAATCCGCCTGCGTTAGGTTAAGGCCAACGCCACCAGCTTTTAAACTGATCAGGAATACCCTGATATCATCATTTTTCTGGAAATTAGCAACCTTTTCTCCTCTGTCTTTAGTCTGCCCTGTCAGGTATTCAAACTGAATACTGTGACGTTCCAGCTCTGTTTTTATCAGATCAAGCATTCCGACAAACTGAGAGAAGACCAGAATTTTATGATCTTTTGATTTTCCAAGGATCTGCTCCATCAAAATCTCGATTTTAACGGCATTTTCACCGGAATAACCCTCTTTCATCAAAACGGGAGAATTACAGATCTGTCTGAGCCTTGTGAGGCCCGTAAGGACGTGCATGCTGTTTTTATTCAGATCATCGTCATCATTGGCTGCAATGAACTCACGAAGTTCCTTTTCGTAGGCATCGTAGATCTTGCGCTGTTCAGTATTCATTTCACAGTAGATGACTGTTTCTGTCTTCTCAGGAAGCTCTTTTGCCACCTGTTTTTTTGTTCTTCTGAGGATAAAGGGTTTTATCTTTTGCTGAAGTTCTAACGCCCGTTTACTGTATTCAAATTTATCAATGGGGATGGCATAAATATCCTTAAAATACTGTTTGCTTCCCAAAAGTCCCGGACAAGCGAAAGAAAGCTGGCTGTAAAGGTCAAAAGTACTGTTTTCAACAGGTGTACCCGTCAATACAATCCTGTTTCTCGATTGAAGCAGGCGCGCTGCTTTGTATCTTTCCGAATTTGGATTTTTAATGGTCTGTGATTCATCCAGAAAAATATAATTAAAATTAAAATTTTTCAGGAAACGGACATCTGAAAGCAGCATCCCGTAAGTGGTAAGGACTACTTCATAATCAGACATATGAGCAATTGTCCTGGGTCTGTCCGCACCATAATGCAGCAGAACTTTTATAGAAGGTGCAAACTTGGAAATCTCTTCCTGCCAGTTGAAAAGCAGAGAAGTGGGAACTACAATAAGATTGGTAATATGTCCTCGTTTTTCCCGTTGTGAGAGAATAAACGCAATAATCTGAATGGTTTTTCCAAGTCCCATATCATCTGCGAGACATCCTCCGAAGTTGAATTCATCAAGGAAATTAAGCCAGTTCAGTCCGTCATGCTGATAATCCCTGAGTTCTGCGTTTAGGTCTGCCGGAATATTGACTTCCGGTATCTCTTTTACTTTTGAGAACTTAGTGGAATAGCTGGTGAGTTCCTCCTGAACTTCCTGGCTCAGGACTTCTTTTTCAAATAGTGAAGTAACTTCAGTGAAATTGATTTTCGGAATCTTTAAAAGTTCTTCGTCAATTTCTCCTGCATGAAAGTAGGCAGCTATCTTTTCCATCCATTCTTCAGGGAGAATTCCCATACTGCCATCATCCAGCTGAACAAATTTACTTTTATTCCGGATCGCGCGGTGAAGTTGTTTTAAAGAGGCTTCTTTGGGACCAAAACCTACTTTTAGCTTAGCATTAAACCAATCCAGTCCGCTGGTGATCTGAATATTGATTTTAGCCCGGTGAGAGTTTAATTTATTATTTTTTAATTCATTAAAGCCCAATATAATTACTCCTTCATTTCTCCAGATTTCAAATGCCTCAAGAAACCAGTTGTTATCCAGGAATTTATCTCTGTGAAGATAAAAATACTGATAGCCGTCCATCTGATCTTCAAAATCAGGATGCTGCTGCATAATCAAAGAAGTAAAACGGGCTTCTGCCGATTCATTTCTTTCTATTTTAAATGGGTTTCCATTCTGATCGGTATCAAAAAGCTGCTTTCTGGAATAGACAGGAACTTCTACATCTCCGTATTTCATTACCGGTGTTATTCCTATATAATTTTCCTGCTGACGAAGATAAACAACTCTTTCGGTCTGATAATTTTTGTCTTCAAGTTGTACTTTTGTTGCAGGTTGTATGTAACTGTAATTTATATGAATACGTTCTTCTAAGGTAGAGAGAATGTTCTTCATAAATGCCTCGTATTTTGAAGAATGGATCAGTAAAATTTCATTATTTGCCTTAAAGAACCTGATGATTCTGAGCATATCCGGAAGATCTACAAAGCTGAAAGTGTTTCGGTTATAAACAAAATATTCATTTCTGAGTACAACATTTTTGAAAGGAACAGAAATATCATTAAAAAGTATTTCTCCGGTTACTTCGTAAAACGGATCTTTCTTAAATACAGATAATTGAATCTCGGCATCTAAAGTGTTTAATTCAATATGAGAAAGTGACTTTGCAAAAACTGTTTCTGCAATTTCCCGGTCGTGATAATAGACATCAAGTCCCAGAGGATTTTGTACAATGAGCTTTAACGCTTCCAGTTCTGAAGGATTGTAATCTTCATTATAATTATTCTGAAAAGAGTGGATGGCTGTGTAAAATTTGATCTCTGCAGGTTTCTCTGCTTTCCATATCAGCTGCATGGCATCTACAGGGGTCACCGGATTTTTGAGTTTGCCTGTCTGCGTTATTTCCGCTTCCATCAGAGAGAAAGTCATATGGTTATAATAACGGTGTTTACCGATAACCAATATCTGTTTCTTACCAGTTTCTAATATTGCCAGTTCATCGAGTCTGGATGGAAGCTGGGGAAGAAGATCTTTTTGAAACAACACATCATCTACGGGAAGCATTTCCTTGATCTTAGGAAGGATTTCAATTTTACCATCCCTATATTCCAGTTGAAAATATTGATCCAGATCTGTTTCATTTTCAAGACCATAGGCTTTGGCTTTAGGAAGAAAAGCTTTTCTACGGAGTATATCATCAAAAAACAGGCGATAATTTTTATTCTCAATGATACAATGAATAATTTCTGTCTGGTGAGAACAAAGCCGGTCTTTCTGATCATTACACGTACATGAGCAGAGTAGTGAACTGCCAACCTTACTGATGCTGACCATAGGAAAATCCTGTAACGAAGATTGCTTTGTAAATATTCCCGTATTGTTTTCAATAGCAGCAGGATAGATTTCGTGAAAATCTCTGATTCCGATGAATGCACTGTCTGAAGTATGTTTCAGCAGGTCGTATACGGAAAGTGTACTGATATTGATGTTGTTAAGAATATATTCTGCCATAAAAATTGATGAAGGCAAACTTACAAAAAAACAAATGTATTTAAGAATCCATTTTGGCTACAGCTTACCGCATTTTGGCAACTCCGGGGTTTATTCTAATTCTGAACTTTGTCCTGTAATTTTAAACAAAGAAAAATGAAAACAATTTTTATAACAGGTGCTTCTACAGGATTAGGAAAAGCAACTGCTCAATTATTTCAAAACAACGGATGGAGAGTAATCGCTACGATGAGAAACCCCGAAGCAGCGACTGATCTTGCCGCTCTGGAGAATGTAATTGTACTTCCCTTGGATGTTACCAATCCGGAGCAGATAAAATCAACTGCTAAACATGCTATTGAGCTGGGAAATATTGATGTGGTTTACAATAATGCAGGATACGGTCTTATAGGCCCTTTGGAAGCGCTTTCGGATGATCAGATCGTAAAACAGCTTGACACGAATTTATTAGGGGTTATACGCGTTACACAGGCATTTATTCCTTACTTCAGAGAGCAGAAAAAAGGAATGTTCATTTCTACAACGTCTATAGGAGGACTGGTTGCATTTCCGTTAGGCTCCACTTATCACGCTACTAAATGGGCGCTTGAGGGATGGAGTGAGAGTTTAGCTTTTGAGCTTAATACGTTGGGAATTGATATTAAAACAGTTTCTCCAGGTGGAATCAAAACAGATTTTGTAAGCCGTTCTCTGGACTCAGCATCCAGCCCGGCATATGAAGACATGACAAATTCTCTGTTTTCTAAAATGGAAGGAATGATGGAAGCAGCTTCTACACCGGAACAGATTGCAGCAGTGGTGTATGAGGCTGCTACAGACGGTAAAAAACAGCTGAGATATGTAGCCGGAGAAGATGCTAAAGCAATCTATGCACAACGTCTGGAATTAGGTGATGAAGTGTTTAGAGAGCAGTTTGGGAAACAGTTTATTTAATTGGTTTTTTAAAGACAGTATAAAGTAAATCTCATTTATACTGTCTTTTCATTCAATAATTTATAATTTTATATCATGGAAAAGAAAGATAATATTCCTTTGAAAATTTCATCCATATCAGAACTGCACGACATGTTGCAGCTCCCAAAGCCGCTTCATCCGTTGGTAAGCCTTGTGGATAATACGAAAATGAGTATCAGAAAGGATATGCTGAAAAGAAGCTTTATTCTGAATTTTTATAAAATTTCATATAAATATTCAACCACCGGAAAAATGGGCTATGGGCAGGGATATTATGATTTCAATGAAGGAGGAATGATGTTCACTGCACCCGGACAGGTACTTTCCACTGATGAGAATGCAGAATATTGCGGCTATACGTTACTGGTACATCCGGATTTCATCAGAAGTTACCCTTTAGCAAAGAATATTAAGAACTTCGGTTTCTTTTCTTATGATACTAATGAAGCACTACACTTGTCTGATCAGGAAAAAACAACCATAACAGGATTATTGAATAATATTGAAAATGAGCTGAATACTACGATTGATGAAGTAAGTCAGGATGTTATCATTTCTTATATGGATGTTCTTCTCAATTACAGCAACCGCTTTTATAAAAGACAGTTTATTACAAGAAAGGCAGTTAACAGTGATCTGTTGACCAAAATGGATGCTGTGCTTGAAAATTATTTTAATCAGCAGGAAACACTGAATAAAGGGCTCCCTACAGTAGAATTCCTGGCTTCAACACTCAATCTTTCACCTCATTATCTGAGTGATATGCTTCGTAACCTTACAGGACTGAATGCCCAGCAGCATATTCATGAAAAACTGATTGAAAAAGCGAAAGAATATCTTACCACTACAGGTTTTTCCGTGTCTGAAGTAGCCTATGCACTGGGATTTGAACATCCGCAGTCATTCAATAAACTGTTTAAAAAGAAGACTGATAAAACCCCTCTAAGTTACAGACAGTCTTTTAATTAGATAAATATCAGTGCTGTCTAAAGGAATAGGGATGCTTCTGAGAATTTGTTTCAAAGAAAATTATAAAAAATAGACTTGGCAGTATAATATTTTTTCCCATCTGGAATTGATTTTATACTGCCTTTTGTTATTTATAGAGTTTGTTGTTTTTCTTTTATCAGGTTTTCGATTTTAAGCTTTGCTGCATTCCATTCATCATCTAAAATACTGTAATAAGCCGCATTTCTTGTACTGCCGTCGCTGAGAACCTTGTCTTTGCGTAAAACACCCTCAAATACACCCCCGATTTTTTCAATGGCTTTTCTTGATCTGAAATTATTGTCTTTCGTTTTTAATTGTACTCTGTTTGTTTTCAGAATATCAAAACAGAAGGTGAGGAGCAGTAATTTGCATTCAAGGTTGATGGCTGTTCCCCAGAATTCTTTGATAATCCATGTCCATCCTATTTCCAGCTTTCTGTCTGCAGGGTATATTTCAAAAAAGCGAGTGGAGCCGATTAGTTTTCCAGTTTCCTTATGACGGATTACAAACGGATACTGATTTCCGGTTTCTCTTTCTGACAGGGCAAATTCATAGCTTTTATAAAACAGATCTTTATCTGAACAGTCTGTAGGAATCAATTCCCAAAGTTCTTTGTCTGCAGCCGCCGCAAATAATTCTTCAAGATGTTCTTTTTCAAGAGGAATTAATTCAACCGTTTCTCCTTCTAAAATTGTTGGATAGGAAATCCATTTTTCTTTCATGGTTCATTTTTATAGAACGAAATTAATAAAAAATGAAGATCAATGTTCCCAAAACAAAATGATTTTCTACATACTGAAATCTGTATTCTTGCTGATTGGTTAAAATGGAACATAAAAATGACAAAAATGGACTAGATTTTAATAGAGGAGCGTGTTTACCTTTGCAAAAGGAATTTTTATCACCCTGTTATAATGAACGAGAGAGAATCTTTTAATGCAAAAATGCCAACAGCCTGTTTCTTACTTTTCTTTGCCCATGGACTTGTTTTTTCTTCCTGGGCCAGCCGGATTCCTATCATTAAAAATGCACTCTCCATCAATGAAGCAGAATTGGGAACATTATTGCTTCTGATGCCGATAGGACAGCTTTCAACGATGGTTTTGGCCGGAAAACTGATCAGTGTCTATGGAAGCAGCTGGATTATTAAAAGAGTATTTTTACTATATCCTTTTTTTCTTTTACTGATTGGTTTATCACCTTCTTACTGGACGCTGGCGGTTGTTCTGTTCTTCTTTGGCGTTTCAGGGAATATGTGCAATATAGCAATCAATACGCAGGCTATTGAAATAGAATCTATTACCAAGAGATCTCTTCTCTCTTCCTACCATGGAGCCTGGTGTTTTGCTGGTCTTACGGGAGCCGTTGTTGGGTTATTGATGATCAATCTCCATGTAGGAACTTTTTACCATTTTGTTTTTACTTTTATATTTGTTGGGATACTTTGGTTCTATAGCAAAAGGAATCTGACCAATGTTATTCATAAAGCAGAGCCGCAAACCCGGTCAATATTCAAGTTTGTAAATCCAACACTTTTGGGACTGGGAGTTATAGGATTCCTGAGTATGGCAATTGAAGGAGCAATGTTCGACTGGAGCGGGGTGTATTTTCAAACTATAGTTAAAGCACCTGAAAATCTTGTTATACTGGGATATACGAGTTTTATTTTAATGATGACTTTAGGTAGGTTTATCGGGAACAGAATTATAGAAAAGTATGGGAAAAAGATCGTTCTGCAATGCTGTGGTATTCTGATGAGTGGAGGACTTTTTCTAAGTGTTTTCTTTCCGGAATTATGGATTTGTATCATTGCTTTTATGATTATCGGTCTTGGAAGTTCCCTGAGTGTGCCATCCGTTTATAGCACAGTTGGAAAGGTGAGTACGGTAGCACCAAGTATTGCATTATCGTTTGTATCCAGTATCTCATTTTTAGGATTTCTGATGGGGCCGCCTCTTATCGGATATATTGCTGAAAGTTTTGATCTCAGGTATTCATACGGTCTTTTTGCCTGTTTTGGGATTTTACTGGCGGTAATGGCCGGACAGATGAAAGTTTTCAGAAAATAGTAATTTTCTTTTCCTGGATATGAATAAATATATCAAACGGCCCAAATATTACACATATCTGGGCTGTTGACTTTCAATATAGAAGCATTTATAACCAATTTTCTATAAGATGAAGCCACAAAGCCTTTTGGTCATTAAGTAGGAAAATAGCTGATGATGTCCGTTTGTTTGTAGTTTCTCCAGTGATCTGAGTTTCAATATAAGTGGCAAGGCCATGATGATCAGAATGATTTACTTCAATATTTTCCACCTGAATACTGCGTTCCTGAAATTTTCCAAATACAGTTGGAAGCCATTCTTCAAGCATAGATAGAGTAACAGTATCTCCGTTTCCATTAACCATCTTAAAATCTGGAGAGAATCCGGATAATAATTTGTTATAAAGATCTTCCTGATTTTCTGTATTCCCCTGAAACCATTTTTCAATATTTTTGTGAAAACTTTCTATTTCCTCTATAATTTTTTCTGTATTGTTCATATTTAAATGTATAATTTTTTTGTTAGTAAATGTCTTTTAATCAATGATTTTCCTTAATTTTCTTCCTGCTCCTATTCCAATGAGTTGGAAAATACCAATCATTGCTATGGCCACTACAAATGCTTTTGTGAATCCCAGAACAGGTATCAGATTAAAAAATAAAGTTCCAATAATAGCTCCGCCGGTCACACTGCCGATCTGTATCCCTATACTGACCAGACCGGAAGCCTGTCCTGCTTTGTCTTTAGAAACCAGAGAAATCGCAGTACGCATCATAATCGGCATAATGACGCCATGCCCAAATCCGGCAATAAACAAGGCGATATGAGTAAGAATAGAAGGCTTCTGCTGAAAATAGAAGATCACTGCACTCATTACAAAGCCTGTCATCAACAATCCTAATCCTAAGTAGATCATTTTTTTGGTTTTCAGTTTTATTTTTGAAGTCACCAAAGGCCCCAGGAAAAAGGCAAGTCCATAAGGAACTATGGCCAATCCTGTCTGCATTGAGTCCTGATGAAGAAACTGCTGCAAATAGTAAGGGTAACAGATAAATAAACCGGCAGTGAAATTGTAAAAGAAAATAATGATAAGGCTTAATGCAAAAGGTGTATGCTGCAGCAATGCCGGATCTATAAGTATCGGACGGTTTTTTAACAGCTGTTGTTTCTCATATCTTAAAAATGAAATAAGTAATAAAATTCCGGAAAGAATAATCCCGAAAATCCACCATGCCCACTCAAATTTCTGTCCGAAAATAAGAGGGCAGATGAGCATAAGCAAAGCCAGAATTAATAATAAAGCTCCTGTAAAGTCAATGCCTGTTTTTTCTTTCTGATTACCATCGCTCATTGTAAAATGGATACCCAGAATACAAATCACAGTAATAGGTACATTCACAAGAAAGACCATTTCCCATGAAAAATTTCCCCAGTGCATACTGAGAAGAACACCTCCAAGCAATTGCCCAGCGACTGAAGCAAGTCCAAATACAGAACTGAAAAGACTTACCGCTTTAGGCTGTTCCTGACTGCTGAAAAGATCCTTTATTGAAGCCAGTACCTGAGGAGCAAGCAGTGATGCTCCGATTCCTTGAAACATTCTGAAAATGATCAGCCATGTAACATCAGGAGAAAAAGCACAGGCAAGGGATGAAAACAGGAAAGTATATAACCCCGATATAAATACCTTTTTACGGCCATAAATGTCACCCAGCCGTCCACCACAAACAACAAGCGCTGCATAAGTAAGCCCATAAATGGCAATAACCATCTGAAGTTGATGATCACTGGCACTGAATGCTTTTTTGATAGAAGGTAAAGCCATATTGACAATGAAATAATCCAAAGGTGAGAGAAAAGCACCTGCGATGAGAAAATTGAGTGCCTGCCATCGTTTAGGATATGTCTGCATATTTTTTTGTGCAAAAATACCCGCTTTATATTCTGTTAAAATTGTACTTTTGGAGGAAAAATCAGTGTATAATGAAAGGACTGCCACTTGAAGAGATTAATGTAAGAGAAATTAAACTGAAAGAAGAAGAGATCATGTTTAAAACAAAGGCTTTTCTCTCATTCATTTATGTTGTCAAAGGGGAAGGGACGCTTACGTATGATGATCGCAGTATTAATTTTTCACAGGGTAAGCTTTTCATTATCCCACAGCAGGAAGTATACCGTTTTCAAAGTGAAACCGCTCAGCTTATCAGTATTCAGTGTCCGGTTGAGTTTATTGATAAAATCCGGTTGGAAGCAGACCGTATTGAAAGCTGTGAGAATTTGTATAAGCTACAATATATCAGCCATAATTATCACGCAAGGGCTGGCTGTGTCTTCAGGAATAAAAATGATGAACGGTTTGCGGAAACCCTAATTCTGCAGATCATGAATGAGTTCAAAAACAAAGCAGAAGATTATCTTATTATCCGTAACTGTATGTCAATCCTTCTGAATCTGATTGCCCGAAATATCATTCAGAGTGAAACTTCTGACCTTCAGGAAAACCGCAAAGCCTTTTCAATAATGAAGATCATCACTTATATCCAACAGCATATAAAAGATCGTGACAAGACAGGAATTCAGACTATTGCTGATCATTTCGGGATTTCCGGAAATTATTTCGGAGAGTATTTTAAACAGCAGACGGGAGTTTCCTATCAGGATTATCTGTTGGACTATAGATTGAAATTAGTAGAAACTTATCTAAAATATAGCAGCATCCGTTTAAGTGAAATCGCGTATGAACTCCAGTTCAGTGATGAAAGCCACCTTTCCAAACTTTTTAAAAAATATAGAGGAGTAACTCCTGGTGAATATCGGAAAAACTTCAAATAGAACTCTTTTTTATTAAGATTTTTAATTCAGTAAAAAAAAATATAAAGTTAACTATATAGTTAACTTTATATTTTTATATATTTACAGCAAATATATTTCAGATGGATTTTGACTTTATTAAAGAATTAGGATATAAAGCTTTGGATAGCAGACTGAAAAGAATCAGTGACAGGATGTCTCATGATGTCCGGAAGTTTTATAAAGAATTTGGGATTGATGTTGAACCCAATTGGTATCTGGTGTTTATGCTGCTGAAGAAAAAAGGGGAAATTTCAATTACAGATATTGCTGAACCGCTGGGGTATTCGCACCCGTCTGTTGTGGTTATTGTTAAAAAAATGAATGAAAACGGTTATCTCATCATCAAAAAAGACAGTGTGGATAAACGAAAGCAGATTATTTCATTATCTCCAAAAGCCATTGAAATGCTTCCCGAGCTGGAGAAGATCTGGGACAGTTGTGAAAAAGCAATTTTGAAAATATTATCAGAAGATCTGGGAATTTTTACTTATCTGGATCATATTGATCAGGAGCTAAAAGATGAATCTTTCCATCACAGGTTCAAACAGGAATATTTAAAATCAATCAAATCATGAAAGCATTAATTCTCATCACAGCATTTCTTTTTTCCAATCTTATGATTTCGGCAACGGAAACAAAAATCATGATAAGAGCTAAAGCAAGAGATGCTAAATTTATCGGAACTTCATTAGGAGGGGCTCATATCATCATCAGAAACAAGCTTAATCAAAGGATTCTGGCAGAAGGGAACACTACAGGAAGTACCGGGAACACTGACTTGATTATGAAAACACCTAAAGCAAGGGGAAACTCCATTGCAGATGCCCAGACCGGAGGTTTTATAGCGACAATGGATATTGATGAACCTACATTTGTGAATATAGAAGTAATTTCTCCATTGAACAGCAAACAGGCTCAGGCGGTGGTAAGCACAGAGTTGTGGCTGATTCCGGGAAAACATATTTTAGGAGAAGGAATTATCCTTGAAATTCCGGGATATATTATTGATATCCTGAAGCCCAGAACGCATCAATATATTGCTTTGAACAGTATTAAAGACAAACCTTTCCAGTTTCAGGCTAATATTGTCATGATGTGTGGATGTGTCATAGACAAAGGAGGTGTATGGAATTCTGATGAAATAGAAGTGAAAGGAATTCTGAAAAAAGACGGAAAATTTGTAAAGAATATAGACATGTCACTGGTTTCCACCAATCTTTTTGAAGGAAGCCATATCATCAGTTCTCCGGGAAATTATGAACTGGTGCTGTATGCTTATCATGAGAAAACCGGAAATACGGGAGTAGATAAAGTGAACTATGTAGTCTTCGAGTAAATAAAATTACAATATATTTGAATTTAAAGAGATCTTGCAGGATCTCTTTTTTTAATCCTGAATCTTCAGAAAATTAATTATAAAACCTGAAGCTCTCTGAAAACCTCTATAATAGCCTCAATAAGCCCTTTGTCTATAGTTTTTTCCGAAGCAGCATCCGGCAGAAGCGCCCTTAAGTCGCCATGATCATCACGTTCGATAACAACTTCAGTTCCATAGACATCTACATAAAGCTTATATCCATAAGAGTATGTGGCTAGTCTTCCATTGAAAAATAATTCCTGTCCCTTGTATGTTACCGGTACTTCAAATTCTTCCATTGTTGTGAGTTTCTATTTTATGTAAAATCTGGACAAATGTCGGAAAATTATTAGAATTATTTGATGAATTAGCTGTTTGTAGAAATATATTAAAATCAGATATGGGGGTTTTCCCCCTGTATTTAAATTAATATATTTCATTATACTTGCATTTTCATTTAGAAATTATGAGTTTAATGAAACTTTCAGCTGGCTCACTGTGAGAAATTTGAATAAAAACTAAAACCTGAAATTTTAAATATGACAAAAAAGACTGGCTTATCTATCCTAGCATTTTTATTATTTACTTTAGTAGCTTATTATTTCTTTCAAAAAGAAACCGCTTCTATTTACAGCAAATCTGCTGGTGCAGGCTCTTCGGATAACAGCCAAGGACAATTTGTTCCTAAGCAAAATACTGATTATATTGTTGTTACAGAATATTCTGAATCCTGGTTTAACATCCAAAACATTACAATTCTTATTATCGTGTTAATAATTGTCTTTTTAATTGTGAGAAAAATAAGAACCTCCCGAAAATATTAATCCTAAATGTTACGTCCAAACAAACCTTAAAAATGAAAAAAATAGTAACAGTAATTCTCCTTTCACTAGGAATAGCCAGCCTATCAGGACAAAGTAAAAATAATTCTAAAGAAATCGAATTTAAATTCAAAGACAGTAAAAATACGGCATGCTTTGTCTGTAACCATATTTTTGATAAATCCAAGTCTGTTTTATATGTAACCCATGATTCAGATGGATATTGGCAATTTTTATGTGGTGAAGACCATCACACAGAAGATGATATAAAAGTTATTTCATTATTGCAGGCCGTACAATTAGATAACACGATCAATGATCTTTATGAGATGCCTCTAAACGTTGGAGCAGAAAGAAAAAGCATTACTGAAAAATGGGAGCCATTTAAAATGAATGACTAACAATTGAAATGATAAGGGAATGTTTTTAATTGCTTAATAACTATTATGAAATAAGAATAAACGAATTACCTTTGAATATGAAAAATACAGTCACTCTTTTCTGGTTCAGACGTGATTTGAGGTTAGAAGATAATGTGGGACTTCACCACGCACTTCAATCTGAAGCTCCTGTAATACCCATTTTTATATTTGATACCGATATTCTTGGAAAGCTGGAAGATAAAGAAGACCGCAGGGTTGATTATATTCATCAGGCTTTGACAGGTGTCAATATTTCATTACAAAAATATCATTCAGGAGTTAACACCTATTACGGAAAGCCAATAGAAATATTCCAAAAATTATCTGAAGAATATCATATTGAAAGTGTTTTCTGTAACCGGGATTATGAACCTCAGGCCATTGAAAGAGATAAAGAAATCTATTATTTTTTCAAAGAAAAAAATATTCCTTTTAAAGCCTATAAAGATCAGGTCATTTTTGATAAAGACCAGATTGTTAAAAAAGATGGTTCTCCATATACTGTTTACACCCCTTTTGCAAAGAAATGGCGCGAGGCATTAACTCCGGAACATTATAAATCTGTAGAATTAAACTTTAAAAATCTCTTTCCACAGGAATATTCAGACATAATTGCCTTAAAAGAGATTGGTTTCAGGAAAACAGATTTTGATTTTATAAAGCCTGTTCTGGATGCTTCCATAATAGATGATTACGATAAATACCGTGATTATCCGGCCTTACAGCATACCACACAACTCGGAATTGCTTTACGGTTTGGGACAATCAGTATCAGGAGATGTGTGGACTTTGCATTGAATAATAATGCGACATGGCTTTCAGAATTGATCTGGCGTGAGTTTTTTATGCAGATTTTATATCATTATCCACAGGTAGTCCATCAATCCTTTAAAAAGCAGTATGATACTATCAACTGGCGGAACAATGAAGAAGAATTTAAACACTGGTGCGAAGGAACTACAGGATATCCCATTGTAGATGCCGGAATGAGACAGCTTAATCAGACAGGCTATATGCATAACCGAGTGCGAATGATTGTGGCGAGTTTCTTATGTAAGCATTTACTGATCGACTGGCGTTGGGGAGAAGCCTATTTTGCCCTAAAACTGAATGATTATGATCTCTCTGCCAACAATGGAAACTGGCAATGGGCGGCAGGCAGCGGTTGTGATGCAGCTCCTTATTTCAGGGTTTTTAATCCGACAGCTCAGGCTGAGAAATTTGATAAAGATATGCTTTATATCAAAAAATGGCTTCCTGAATGGAATACACCTGCATATCCAGCACCAATAGTAGAACATGCTTTTGCCCGTGAAAGAGCTTTAACCGAATACAAAAAAGCCCTGACATAAAACATCTTAGGCAAAAATGCCCGGCAACAAAACGTCACCAGGCATCAACCAAATATTTAATATGAAAATTAAATCGTTTTCAGATACAGTTCCTGTAATTCCTGTGCGGTAAAAGCTTTGGAAGGTAGGTTCTGTACAAGTTCTCCCTGCTTCATAATCCCGATATTGGTGGCTACACTTACGGCATTGAAAATATCATGAGTAGCCATTAGAACAGTTCTGCCTTCTTTACCGAGCTGGCGCACGATTTCTGTAAATTCTGCTGTAGCTATGGGATCCAGTCCGCTGGTGGGCTCATCCAAGAGCAATACCTTAGCATCTTTGGCGAGGGCAATAGCAATACCTACTTTCTGGCGCATCCCTTTGGAATAGCCTCCCAGTGCTTTCTCATGGGCAGCTTCCTGTAATCCGGTGCGCTGAAGTAATGCAGATAATTCTTCTTTCTGATAATCAAACCCTGCAATTTTGGAGAAAAAATCAAGATTCTCTATTCCTGTAAGATGAGGATATAAAAGAACGGTTTCAGGGATATAAGCCAGATGTTTTTTAATTTTTTGAGGCTGGTCTTTTACAGAAATATCATTAATGAAAGCATCTCCGGAAGTAGCCTTAATAAGCCCAAGAAGAATATTGATTGTTGTACTTTTTCCGGCCCCGTTTTGTCCTAGAAGAGCAAAAATTTCCCCTTTCTTTACTTCAAGATTAAGAGAATGAAGGGCTGTAAAATCGTTGTATTTTTTATGTAAGTTGATTGTTTTTAACATAGTTTTCTGTATTTGTTTTGTGAAAGGATCATGAATAAGGCAATAAAGATGAGGTAAGGCAGAAATAGCTGAAACCATTTCAAATGTTCAGACAAACTGAATACCTGTATAGTCTGCTGTGCCCAGTTGATAGATTCGGCATTCTTTCCCGAGAAAATAAGCGGGTAGAAGAACAAACGTTTTTTCTCATGAAATTTTTTGAGTGAAGAAGCATACTGCAGCTGATTACTCATGTCAGTTTTCGCCAGGTGACTCTCGGTGAGCTGGGTATGAAGATTTGGTAAGAGATAGCCTAAATAAGTTGCTGCCTGATTTCGTTTCTGCATTTTTTCGGTGTACAGTTCTGCAGATTTCGCAGACTCCAGATCTCCCATATGCTGCATGGCATAATACCAGGTCCAGGTAAAAGCATCATTTTCTTCTACGGTAAAATTTCTGTATTGAGGATATACCTTATAGAATTTTTCCATAGTAGGACGTTTGGTTTCATCCCATTTGTTATGATATCCCTCTCTCTGTTCCATAACCGCTTTAAGGGATTCATGAACAGGATACATCTTTTGGATCAGAATATTACTGCTCATCGGAATGATAAAATTGATGCTGACCCATACAATGAGAAGAATCAATGCATTCTGAGCTGATGATTTCCGGAAAGAAATAACCCATCTGCACAGTGCAAACCAAAACAGGATATAAAGCCATCCACTGATTGTAAACGCAATATAATAAAGGTCTAAAGGTATTTTAATCCAAACGGAAGCGATAATCATCAGAGCCAGATACACAGCCGTTACAGCACACAGCCGTATAAGTATTTTATGATCCAAAAGCTTTTGTAAATTACCACTTTGAACTGAAAGCAGCTTCCAGGTTCCTCTTTCTTCTTCCTCAGAAATAAGATTATAACAAAAGGCGACAATCACCAAAGGGAAAAGAAATATAATCACAAAACTGAAATCGAAATTTCCGACAGCAGCATTGGCAGGATTATAGAAATCAGAATTATAACGCTGTTCTTCAAGATTCCGGATGGTTACCCCCTGGATAGAAGGATGCAGATCACGCATTCCGATATTTAAAGCAGCCAGTCTGGGAGTTTCATTCACCAGATTAAATTTAATATAATAAAGAACCAATCCCAGATCATCTTTATGAAACTTCGTGTTTCTTTCAATGCTTTCTTTCTGGAATGCTCCGCTTTTAGAAATAATATCTTCATTCCGGTCCAGAAATTTCTTTCCAGTATAAATAGCCATAATTCCGGCTATGAACAAAAATAACAATGCAATAATGTAGGCTTTGTTACGGTAAAATTGGATATATAAATAACGATTCATCTAAATTAATTTTAATTTTCTTCCACTTATTTCAATTGCAGCGATACACATTGCTAACCAAAGAAGCAAAGCAACAGCAGGTATTGACTGTTCTTTCAGGCTGTCCGAAACAGCAGTATACTGGTAATTAAAGTCCGGGAACTTCTTCCAGTTGTCTTTACCAATCACAGCAGGCGGTCCTCCTTTTTCCGGTTTTATATTGCTGATGTGCTTAATCTGCAGATCATTTAAATGCTGAGCCATCTGATAGCGGTACTCTTCAGCCTGTTTTTGAAATTGAGTATAAGAGAAGAAATCAGTGCCCGTTGCAATCATTGAAAAGTTTTTAACAGCAATGGCAGGATTGATTAATCCCGAAATATCAGTAAGATTCTGTTGTCTGGAGTAAATGGCTTGCAGTTCTTTTTGATGTCTGATATAGATCTTGGAGCTTATTTTTTCCCCTTCCTTCATCACAAATCCACCATAGTTGAAAGGAAGTTCATTCGTTGTTTTTACATTATAATGAGCAAGTAAAGAATCTTTAATTTTCTTAAAATGAGGATCGTCAGGATTGTGGCTGTCTCCCGATTTTAAAATATCCTTTTCCAGACTGGTTTCAAAAGCAATACGGGAAGGAGCCGGATATAAATTCTGGGCTGCAAACTGAACTCCTTTAGGCAAAACAATAATGAAAAGAAGCCAGAACCCGATAAGGCTGATCAGTGCTGAAGATGTACTTTTACTGTTCGCAGAAACAATAACCGTTAAGGAGCTGATGAAAAAATAATACATCATATAAGCAGGCAACAGCAATGACAAACGAGTCAAGATATCAGCAGAATCCGTAGTTTCTGACATCCATGCAGCCACGAAAACAAAAGGAATTACCGGAATCAGGAAGCATAAAGAAAACAGCCAGAGTCCCAGAACTTTTCCCCAGATAATAGTTCTTCCTGAAGCGCCCTGTACACTAATGATTTTTAAAGTGGCGTTCTCACGTTCCTGTACTATTAATCCAAACCCTAAAAAAAGAATAATCATCGGAACAATACTCTGCAGAATAAAAGCACTGCTGAAAGCCCCGAATCTCACCAAAGTGCCTGAACTTCCAGCTTCCGAAAGATTGGCAGTATTCTGCTTATGTGCCTCAAGAAATATAACATTTCCAAGATAATCATCTAATCCATTGTCAAAAATATTAAGAGGATGCCCGATTCTGAAAACCAGATAACCGTAATGAGCCATGCGGTGCGGATGCTTATCTGGCCTGTGTTCCCAGTGTTCCCGAACTTCTTCCCGATATTCTTTTATTTTTGAAAAAGAATCGGTGTATTTTGTAAACCCTATACCGATGCTCAGCATACAGAAGAGGAGTACCGTGATAGTGATAAGCAGGTTCTGTTTCCCTTTAAGCAGATCCCGCCAGGTCTTTCTCACAATCAGTTGTAAGTTTGAAATAGCCATAATTTAAAATTTATAAGTAGCAGTTAGTAAATAGTTTCTTGGTGTTCCCGGAAATAATCTTAGATAATTCTGAGCCCCGATCCAGTAGACCTTATTGGCAATATTATTCAGGTTAAAAGCCAGCTGAACAGATTTTGCAGGAGTATAATATAATGCCGCATCTATGGTAGTATATGCCGGAAGCTCGAAACTTCTTGTAAACCACGGCACTTTTGAACTCTGATAAAGCATTCCCGCTCCAATTCCAAAATCTTTTATCAGTTCTATGGTTGAAAAGTTGTAGCGTGTCCAGACATTGAAAGAATTTTTAGAAGTATTTTCTTTCCTTTTCCCCACAAGATCAGGATTCGTATCATCCAGTATTTTAGCATCAATATAGCTGTAACCTCCGTAAATATGCCATTGAGGAAGAATATGTCCCGAAAGCTCAGCTTCAAATCCACGGCTTCGGTCGGCACCTCTCTGGACAAGTTCATCCGGTTCCGAAGGATTATTGGCATTGATTAAAATATTTCTCTGATTGATCTCATACACAGCAAGATTCAATGAAATTTTTCCAAAAAGCAGTGCTTTCATTCCCAGTTCTTTAAGATCTGACGTCAAAGGTTTAAATCTGGCAGCAGACCCTGTAAGGCTGGAAGTATTGGGCATTAATGTTACCGTATTGGATTGTGGCTGGAATCCGGTAAGGTAAGTTCCGTAAAAATTGATGTCATCTGTAAGACTATAGGTTATTCCAAATCTGTACAGAAGTTTATTATTCCGGAATGAGGACTCATTGGATTCTTTGAAATTGGTAATGTCCTGAAACCATTCCTGACGTATTCCCGATAGGATTTTGAACTTTTTCCATGTGAAAAAATGCTGAATATAAGCAGCGTGTGTAGTGGTAAGAGCAGAAGGGAGAGAAGTTATGACATTCAGCGTATTAAAATCATTACCCTGATAATTTTCTGCACCCGGATTAAGATCAAACGGAGTGACGTTGGGTTTAGGAATGAGTGTTCCGTTGTAATTGAAAGTCTGGTAATCAGCAGCATTGGCAGGTTTGTAAGAAGCTGCTACAGAACCATCCTTTAAAAGAAAGCCTCTTGCAGCATTTTGCTGTCCGCCTTTTCGTTTTTCCCAAATTTGGTTGTCATAGCCAATTAAAGCCTGATGCTGAACAGCACCTGTTTTGAATTTAAAATTAAAATAAGCATTGATATTGTCTGTTGCCCAGTTTTGTTTTCTTTGTACAAACTGCATCATCGCAAGGCTTGAAACCGGTTTGTTATCCATATCAGGGACAAAAGAATTGGTGGTCCGGTGTTCCTGCAAATTTTCTCTCCAGTATTGCTTCATATAAGAGGCATTAAAGCTGATAGCTTCGTTAAAATGGTGGGCAATACTTCCCATTATAATCAGTTCCCTTGTTTTAAAAAAATCATTGGGCGCTCCCAGATTCAAAGATCTTGGCGTACTGTACAAATCTGTTTTTCCTGCAACAGCACCAAAAATAGGCTGCCCTCTGTCCAGATTTCCATACAAATCATTGAAAATCATTTCTACATTCACAGATGTTTTTTCATTCGGAACAAACGTGATGGAAGGAGAGATTAAAATACCGCTGTTTTTAACATGATCCCTGAATGACTGAGCATTTTGATAAGCGCCGTTAAAACGATAGAGCAAGGTTTTACTCTTATTTAAAGGGCCTGTAAGATCTGTGGTGACACGGTAAGTATCAAAACTGCCTCCTGATGAGCTGATTTCGTGACGGGAAGTTGACAGCGGTTTTTTGGTAACCATATTAATTGTTCCTCCAGGATCTACGCTGGACATTGTAATGCTTGCAGGACCTTTGAAGATTTCTACACGTTCGATATTGGAGGTCATGGGCTGTAGAAAATAATACTGTCTTGTTCGCATTCCATTGATGATCTGACCTTCTTCATTTTGACTGATTCCCCGGATGTTGTATTGGTTGTAATAACTGGAAGGAGAAACTCCGTTCACATTTTTCATAACATCTCCAAGCTGAAAAGCCTGGCGGTCCGTGATCAGTTCCTTGGTAACCGTATTAAGGGTTAAAGGCAGGTCTTTGTTTTTCATGGCAATCTTTGTGGCAGCGAAAGAGTAGTCGGAGGTATAATCTTTAGACTTTCTTCCGATGATTTCAACCGTTTGTACCACTGTAGATAATGAATCTTCAGAACGGGACTGAGCATGCAGAAAAGAGGATGCGGTAATGAAACTTACACTTAAAAGTTTCACAGAATTTGGGGAAATACAATGAATTATTCCCGAATAATTAAAATTACTGGTAATCATGAATAAGGATGTACGGGCAGTGAGAATGCCCATTAATAAAAGGATATCTCTAGTGGTGTGAAAACACAGGTATCCACGGAATAGCAGTACAGACTAAAAAATCTGTATACGAAAAATAACAGCAGTATAAATTAAGCTGTCGCGAAAAATGAGGATGGGGGAGCCCTGGAGCTGAAGAAATCGAGAAGACAACGGTATGAAATGGCTTTTGGTTGAGGCATTTCGCTGTCATTCGTACTGTTGATGGCAAAATCCATGTCCAAAGGTTCTGGAAGGAGAACATTGTTCATATGCATATGAAGCGCACACTGACATTCGTCGTCCTGTGAGAACGTAGGAATTTTCTCTTCTTTAGACCCTTTTTTATAGATCACTTTACTTTTCGAGTGATTAGCATGATCAAGGCATGTGCTTACACCGCTGACATTAGAAACAAATATCAGAAGTAAAGAGAAAACAAAAAAGACTCTGAGAAATTTTTGCATAATAGAAAAACAAAAGTACAATTTAATTTGATAAAAACTGAATAATGAAGAAAAAGTAACAGATATTTTTTCAAGCTGTGATTTTAAATCCAATGTTTTTATCGCCCGCTGAACGGATGAAATAATTTCGTATCGGTATGATCCAGATCATATTTTGTGAGAGAAACAACTTATTATATTTGGCCCATTGAAATTTCATATTTCTGACAAATTACAGTATAACCTTCCGATGATTCGGGAGGTTTTTTTGGTTTTATATTAAGTTTATAAGTTACAGCCTCAATAAATTCAGAGATTGAGCAAATTCAACAAACATCCGCTAACAAGCCGAAGGTAAACAGCAAACAAAAAATACCGAGACCTTACAGCATAAAAAAGAAAGTCAGTACTTAAAGGACAATAATAACACCCGATAAAAATAGGGGTTTTTCCTCACTGTTTTGGGATTTACAATTTTAATTTTGCTGAACAACATTAAACTAAATAAATGAAAACATCACAAAAAGGAATCAACCTGATTGTATCATTTGAAGGTTTCAGCGCTAAGCCTTATCTGGACTCTGCAGGAATTCCGACAATAGGGTATGGTAACACTTATTATCCGGGAGGGAAGAAAGTAAACATGACAGATCCTGCAATCACAAAAGAACAAGGAGTAGAATTATTTGCTGCAGTCCTGCCAACTTATGAAAAGATAGTGAACTCAAAAGTGAAAATAACACTTAATCAAAATCAATTTGATGCTTTGGTTTCTCATGCTTATAATACCGGAGGGTCCGATACTTTATTTTCTCTGATCAATAGAAGAGCTGCTGATGCAGAAATTAGAGGTTGGTTTACAAAAAGATATATTACAGCAGGAGGGAAAGTTTTAAATGGTCTTATCCGTAGAAGAAAGGCGGAGAGTGATTTGTTTTTTTTTAAATAAAAAACCCCACATAACAGCGGGGATTGTTTTTCTTAGTAATTAAAGAATTCTGAAAACTTACTTTTTAGTAATTCATCAACAAATCTTGAGTAAGAAGCACTATAATCATTTGTATCAAATTCTGGTTCAAACATGAATTGCATTAATCCGGGTATGTATGTCAGAGTTAATTTTTTAAACCCTCCATTATCTATACTTTTTAAATATTCCATTAGCTCTTCTATGTTGAATCGGTTGTCTACAGATTCACCCATTACAATGAATATTCTATCCATAAATATTTTGTTTATATAAAGATACGAAGAAAATCACCTCGTCCATTTTGGGTAAATAAATGATATGAAAACCCCACCTAATAGTGGGGAAGTGTTTATTTAGTAGGAGTATTTTCTGATATAAATCTTAATGTTGAAGCTTGGATTGATAAAAGATGATTTATTTCGTTAAGCTGAGTTGGAGGTATTGTACCTTGCATATTAATCAATCTTAAAAGTTCTTGATTTATAGCCTGATTTTGCTGAAGAGCTTGAGAAATCATTCTCAATAATTCGTTTTGATTGTCCATGGAAAATAAAATTTTGTTAAATCACTAATATACAAACAATCCAAACTCACGCCTTACGGTTTCCCGTAGACTTATCACTACAGTCATATCCGTAAATTCCCTTATCATTAAATTTTAAGATTGTGAATAATTCAAATGAGTTGAAAAGAGACATTTTTTTACCTCCTAATGCATAGGAGGTTTTTTGCTGGGAAAGCCTTAAATATGCTGAATATGTAGCCCCAACGGATGATTTCTCGAATCTTTTTAATGAAGATTTATTGAAAATAGAAAGTATATATGAATTATTTTTAGTCATGACCTATTGATATTTACACATTGTTTTTTACGGATTCTTTGTAATTGCTTGATATATAGTTCAACAGGATGGAGCAGGATACTCAATATTGGTTTTGTGGATAGATTAGTTAATACAAAATTAATATTTATGAAAAATAAATCTTTATTGTTTAAGCCAGCTCTTAAATCTTTATTGTTTTGTGGATTAGCATTATCCGTAGTTGATTTGAGTGCTCAGACATTGGCATTTCCGGAAGCAACCGGTTTTGGAAGATATACTACGGGAGCAAGAGGGGCGGCAAATCCTCAGATCTATCTGGTTACCAACTTAAATGACAGCGGCCCAGGTTCATTCCGTGATGCGGTAAGTCAGCCGGGTAGGTTTGTTATATTTAAAGTGGGAGGTATTGTTAACTTACAATCGATTGTTGCTGTGGCGGCTAACACCACAATTGCCGGACAAACTGCTCCCGGAGAAGGAATTGTCTTTTTGGGACCCAGAGTATCATTTACAGGGGCCAATAATACGATTGCCAGATATCTTCGTATCCGTTATGGCGGGACATCTCAAAATCAGGACGCATCAGGGATAGCCAACGGAGCAAATATCATCTTAGATCATATGACTTTTACCTGGGGTACAGACGAAGTATTCTCGGTTAACTGGGATAACAACGGAACAAGTCCCGATAATATAACGATTCAGAATTCTATTATAGGACAAGGAATGCACCGTCATAATCATTCTGCGGGAGGATTAATGCAGCCTCCACCAGGGGGGAAGATCAGCTTAATCGGGAATTTATATATCTGTAATAAAACCCGTAATAATAAAATAAAAGGAATCAACGAGTTTGTCAATAATGTAGTTTACAACTGGGGTAATTATGGAAATACCTATGGCCACACCCAATCCGGGGAGGCATACATCATGGGAGGAGATTCGGCAGGAAGCTCTTTTGCCAATATCATCAACAATTATTTTATCGGAGGCCCTAATACAAGCACTACGGTTACCACACCTTTTAGCGTAGGAAATGCCAATTTCAATTTATATGGTTCCGGTAATTATTTTGACAATAATAAAAATGGAGTATTAGATGGAGCCGCAGTTCCTCAAAGCTTAATGGGTTACCCTGTGGGAGATCCGGCCGCTATAATGGCTACTCCGTATGATTATCCGATGAAAACTCCTGCATTAACTGCTCAGGAGGCATACAGTAATATTGTTACAAGTGTGGGAGCATCATATCCAAGACGTGATCAGGTAGATGGTCTGATGATTTCAGATTTAATGTCGAAAGGTACAACAGCTACTTATGTGTATGTACAAACTGATTTAACAGCCCAATTTGGTTTTACTAATGGTGGTGCAGGGCACGTTTACGGTGCGCCGGCTCCTCTGGATACGGACAATGACGGGATGCCTGATGCATGGGAAACGGCCAATGGACTAAATCCAAACGTTTTTGATGCTTTGGCAGTAAGCACAACACATGCTCCGTATCTGAATATTGAGGTTTATATCAATAGTTTACCCAATACAGTTCCTCCGGATTTCATTATTCCGCCTACAAATGTGAATTTTACCAATACAATCACAACTACAGGAACTTCACCTTCAAGCTCTTTAACTGTTAATTGGAACGATAATGCGACAAATGAAACTCATTATATTGTAGAACGTTCTTCCGATGGTACCAATTTTACGGTCATTGCAACCTTGGGGGCGAATGCAACAAGTTATAATGAAATCGGTTTAACACCTGATACTCAATATTATTACAGAGTTAAAGCAACAAATGCGACAGAATCTTCAGTTTACACATCAAATGCATCAGTAACCACACCACCAATCCCGTCAGCTCCTACAAAAGCAAATAACCCGGTTCCTTCAACTGGCAATAATAATGTTGAGTTGAACGGTGGAAACCTGCTTTTAAAATGGAATGGTAGCCCAAATACAACAACGTATACAGTTTATTTAGGAACAGACCCTTCAAATTTAAGCACTATTGCAACTGTACCTTATTCTGCTGTACCATCATACCAGCTTAATAATTTAAACCCGGCAATAATTTACTATTGGAGAATTAATGCGTCCAATGCTCTTGGCACTGCTGTGGGAGATGTATGGAATTTCCGTGCATTGGCTCCGGGTATTGTCGGCAACTGGCCATTCGCGGAAGCTCCTTCCGCTGGTGAACAAATTGCAGACATAACGTCTTTTGCTAATCATGGAGTATTAGATACAGCTTACGACAATGCCAATGTAAGAATACTGGGAAAAGAAAACAACGCCCTTGATCTGGCTACGTCGTCCGGTAATATGTACATCGCCAGTATTCCTCATCAGAATCATATTTTATTTGATAATCATTCGTTTACTGTTTCTTTTTGGATGAAGGCAAAAGTCAGTATGATACCATCGTCTTCATCTGCAAGTCTTTATGTATTATGTAAAGGTTCTTTCACTAAAAATACGGCAACAGGAGCCACAGGGAAACGTTTTAATATAGAAATTAAAGGAGGCCAGCTGCGATATGCTATTGACGATGACATTACGAAAAAAGAAATTACATCACCTATTGCCAATTATTTTACTGGTAACTGGGTACATGTTGTGATTCAGAGGGATATTGCTGCGCATAAAATGAGAATTTACACCAATGGTGCTTTAATCACTGAAGGAGATGAAACTTCGGTTACAGGGATTGGTGAAGCAAGTGATCTGATCATCGGGAATATAGGTGAGCTTGAGTTTTTATCAACCGCGAATGCTCCGGCTCCCTATAAAGGAGCATTCGATGAACTTAGGTTGTACAATTATGCTTTATCTCCGACAGAAATATATACTTTGTATAATCAGGACGTGTTGGGTAATGATGAATTCAGCATCAGCAAAAATGTTGGAACGGTATATCCGAATCCTGCAAAAGACAAGATTTTTATTAAGCTTCCCGAATATAAAAAATCCAGTTTAACAGCAACTATTATTGATCTGACAGGAAAAATCATTGTCAAAGAAAAGATTAATGCTGATGAAAGTGGAACCTTTACATTAAATATTGCAGACAAAAAAACCTCAGGAAACTATATTCTTAATGTTTCAGGAAAAGATTTGAATAGTAATTTTAAAATTATTATTAAATAAAAGGGGTACCAAAGTTTAATTTCATTCCTATTCAAAAAAAAGTCCTTTCAAGTTATTTTGAAAGGATTTTCTTTAATTGTAAATAGTATTTCAAATATTTTTCTAAATCAACCTGTTAGATTTAAAATTTGATTATTTTTTTGATGTTCATTAGAAACTTATCATTATTTTTGATTTTTACAACTCAATTGAATAATTATGTTCAGATCAAAATTTTTAATTTTCGGATTTACTTGTGCAATCGTTTGCATTGATTCTTTTCTGAAAGCACAAAATTCTATTCAGGTAAAAAATACATTGAATTTTTCAAGAAATGAAATCGTTTCAATACCTGTTTCTCAATTAGCTCCTTTTCTAAGTAGAAACAGTGAATCTGACCTCAGGATAAAAGATAGTGGTAAAAACATTCTGCCCATCCAATGGATCGACTATGATGGGGACGGAAAAAATGACGAATTGCTTTTTCAGGTGAATATTGAAGCCAAAAAAGCAAATACTTATGCTATTATTGCAGATGCTACAATTCCAATTCCTGAAAGCAAAACTTCAACATATTCAAGATTAGTTCCTGAAAGAGCAGACGATTATGCGTGGGAAAATAATAAAATAGCATTCCGTGTTTATGGCCCGAAAGGTCAGAAAGAAGCACTGGAAGGGATAAAAGGTAGCACGCTATCCAGTGGAGTTGATATCTGGCTGAAAAGAACAGACAAACCAGTGATCAACAAATGGTATAAGGGCTATCTGACCGATCCGATGTACTATCACAAAGATACGAGAGGCGAAGGGTATGATCCTTATCAGGTTGGAGACAGCCGCGGAACAGGTGGAATCGGGATTTGGGTGAATGAAAAGCTCCAGGTGTCACAAAATTTTGTAAGTTCTAAAACCATTGCGGAAGGTCCTTTAAGAACGGTTTTTGAATTAACTTACAATCCGTGGAGTGAATTCGGAGTAAAAGAAACAAAACGGATTTCCCTTGATCTGGGTTCCAATTTTTCAAAATTTGAATCCAGTTTCCAGGCTGAAAAGCAGGTTCCGAATTATACAATCGGAATTACCCTGCATAAAAACGAAGGTGAAACAAAACTGAACGACAAAAGCGGATATTATTTACACTGGGAAAAAATTGATGATGCTTTTGTAGGTGAAGGAATTGTAGTAGATCCTGAAATTGTTGAAAAATCTGTTGCCTTTAAATCCGAAACCCCGGACCAGAGCAACCTGTTAGTTGTGACAAAACCTCAAAATAAGCTGATTTATTATGCCGGATTTGCATGGCAGAAAAGCGGGCAGATTCAGACACAAAAAGATTGGGAAGCTCTATTGCAAAAACAATCTCAGATAATTGCAAACCCATTAATGATTAAAGTTAAATAATGATGAAATTAAAACTTTCAGCAGCTGTCTTTTCCTTAACAACAGCCGTTCTTTCTGCTCAGATTAAAGATACTTTAGCCGAAAAAATGCTGGTATATCAGCTTCCCATTGGCGGGTGGGGCAAGCAGCTGGACGATAAATCTGTAGTGAATTATAATTTACCGCTCGATAAGGATCTTTTGAAAAAGATAAAGGCAACGGGTGACGATCATGCAACCATTGATAATAATGCAACGTCAAGGGAAATTAACGCCTTAATAAAAGCATATTCCACCACAAAAAATCCTGAATATCTGAAATCTGCAGAGAAAGGAATTAGTTATCTTCTTTTAATGCAGTATAAAAACGGAGGTTTCCCACAATATTATCCTAATTCCGGATTGTACAGAAAGCAGGTGACCTACAATGACAATGCGATGATTAACGCTTTGACGGTTTTGTATAATGTGGCGGAAGGGAAAAATGATTTTGATGTTGTTGATTCTAAATTAAAGGAAAAATCAAAAATAGCCGTACAAAAAGGAATTGAATGCATCTTGAAAACTCAGGTTTTACAAAAGGGAAACCCAACAATCTGGGGCGATCAGTACAACGAAATCACGCTTCAGCCAGATAAAGCAAGAGCTTTTGAACCGATTTCTCTGGCAACAGGAGAATCTGTAGGAATTATAAGATTTTTAATGCTGCAGCCCGTAACTCCGGAAGTTGAAAAATCGATAAAATCTGCTGTAAAATGGTTTAAGCAAAATAAAATTGAAGGCTACAGCTACAATGTCTCAAAAGTAAACGGAAAAGCTGTCCGGACTTTGGCAGAGGATAAAAATTCTGTAATCTGGGCAAGATTTTATGATATTAATAGTAACAAACCTCTTTTCGGTGACCGTGACGGAAGCGTAAAATACAATTATAACGAGGTTTCTGAAGAAAGAAGAAACGGCTACAGCTGGTTTGGAGATTTTGCCGATAAGCTGATCAATAAAGAATATCCAAAATGGCTTGAGAAAAATAAAATTTCTGAATAACAATTTCAGATTATAAAAAAGACTGAGAATTTCTCAGTCTTTCTTGTTCTAATTTATTGACTAAAATTATAATGAATTACAAATATTTCCTGTTAATGTTGCTCCTGCATTGGCTGTTACGTCAGACTTTACAGAAGATAAGGACAGCATCGGGATGGTATAAGGAGGAGTAAATGCCGTACCGCTTCCTGCTGTGTTTCCGGTAACGTTGGTAAATGTATTGTTGGAAGTAACCGTAACTGCTGTGTAACCACTCATCAGGTTAATAGGCTCTTTTACATTCTCAAAAACGTTTCCATCGACACGGATATTCGCCTGAACTCCTGCTGCAATACATTTGTTGCTTACAGAACTGTTGAAATAGCTGTTAACAACATGTATTTTACCAAATCTCACTCTCGGCATACGCTCTCTGCATCCCGGAGCCCACCAGCAGCGAACGAATGTTACATTCAGTTTTCCTGCATCTGCTGTTGCCCCGTCACTAGATCCGATAAGGTTGGAGAATCTGTGGTCGTCTGTTCCGCCTGAACCGCCAGGTTTCGGAGCTTTCAGATAATGAAATTTCGTATAAGAAACTGTAACGAAGTCGGATTTGTTTTTAATGTCAAAATTCCCGTCTACACCGTCTCTGAATTCACAATGGTCTATCCATACATTTCTGCAGTCATCTAAAATGGCATTGTCCCAGCCGTCTGTATCATAAGCTCCCGGACCTTCGAAAATCAGGTTTCTGATCACGATATTGTTGCATCGTTTAATATTGATAATTCCTGATCCGCTTGCAGTCTGATCCGTAGAAACCAATTTAGCACCGCTTGTCCCGTAAAGCGTTTTTCCTGTTTGATCCTGCAGCGATAAACGAGTTGTAATGGTGATGGTTCCTGTCACTTTAATGACTTTTACTGCTGTGTTTTCGATCGCAGCTTTTAATTGTGCATAGGTGGCCACGGTAGTTTCAGCGGCTGTTCCTCCACCTGTTGTTCCACCGTTTTGAGAAGCCCATCCCGGGGCCACACAGTTTGCTAAAGGAACTACGGCCTTGGCAGCGAGTTTGTTTCCGATACTAAGTTCGTTTGGTTTTTCCGCTAAATCTGTTTTAATGTCTTCCTGCGCGCAACCAGTCAGGGCAAAGGTAGAGCTTAGAGCTACCATAAGAAAGGCAGCTTTAAATGTTGTTTTCATAGTAATGATTTATGTTATTTGATTCGGTTGTAAAATTATATTTTTTATATTTAAATGTTTTATATTTTAATATATTAATATTTATATAATTATAATGTTATTAATTTAATTTATTCAATCGGTTGCATTTTATTATTAATTGAAAATAATATTAATTGGTTGGTGTTTATAAATAAACCTCCCGCAGATTTCAGAATTACAAGGGTTATTTACTGTGAATTCTAAAATCTGCGGGAGACTTTCTGCTTATTATTTATTACCTATTATTTTGATTCAAAAATATACGTTTGTCCTTTTTCAGTATCAAAATCAAAAACCTGTGTTTCAGGAATTGAGTAACCTTTTAATTCCGCTTTATCTGAAACTAATGGCTTTTTAATAGCATTCACCTGGTAATACAGATTCGGATTTTCTCCTTTTGCTGAGGTTAAACCTGTCTTGGATTTAAACTGAATATCTTTCGCAACTCTGATTCTCGCATTTCCTCCCAGAGCAGATTTTACAATAAGTTTTTTCAGTCTAGAATTCTTCCATTCCATATCGATTTCAAAACCGCCTCTTGCTTTTAATCCTCTCACAGAACCATTCGGTAAAGCATCGGGAAGGGCGGGCAAAATATAAATATAACCGTCATAACTTTGCAGTAATAGTTCAGCAATTCCTGAAGTACATCCAAAATTTCCATCAATTTGGAATGGGGGATGCGCATCCAGAAGATTTGGATAAGTTCCTCCCGACTGGCCTTTTGTTTCCATAGGTGCGGGAGTCAGCTGATCGGAGATTAATTTAAAAGCTCTGTTTCCGTCCAGTAATCTTGCCCACCAGTTTACTTTCCAGCCCATCGACCAGCCTGTGGATTTGTCACCGCGATACGTCATCGAATTTTTTGCAGCTTCTGTTAAATCAGGATTTCTGAAAGGAGAGATTTGTCCCGACGGAAAAAGTCCGTACAAATGCGAAATATGTCTGTGTTTATCATTGGTTCTGTCCATATCTGTAAGCCACTCCTGCAGTTGGGTGTGTTGCCCGATCTGCATGGGCGGAAGTTTAATTAAAGCTGATTTTACTTCATCCGAAAGGCCTTTATCTTCATTTAGAATTTTTGAAGCATTAATGAAATTATTAAAAACATCAAAAACCAACTGGTTATCCATCGTTGTTCCGGCCGTAATTCCCACACTTTTCATATAGGTGTTTTCGGGCGACATGGAAGGGGAGACTACCAGATATTTTTTCGAAGGATCCTGTTGTAGGACATCGAGATAAAATAAGGCACAGCCTTTCAGAGCAGCATAATGTTTTTTCAAAAATTGCTGATCTCCGGTGTATAGATAATGATTCCAGATGTGCTGAGTCAGCCATGCTCCGCCCATCGGCCACATTCCGTAAAACCCGCCGTCTACAATTCCGGTGATTCTCCACAAATCTGTATTGTGATGCATATTCCAGCCTTTGGCGTGGTACATTTCCTTCGCAGATTCCTGTCCTGTCACCGATAAATCCTGAATCATATCGAATAAAGGTTCGTGCATTTCACTGAGGTTTGTATTTTCAGCTGGCCAGTAATTCATTTCTGTATTGATGTTCACAGTGTATTTACTGTCCCAGGCAGGATTTAGCTGATCATTCCAGATTCCCTGAAGATTGGCAGGCTGGGTTCCCTGTTGTGAAGAAGATAGTAAAAGATAGCGTCCGAACTGGAAATATAACGCGACCAGATCCGGATCTTTTGAGCTTCCAAATTCTTTAATTCGAATGTCGGTTGTTTTTTTCGTCTGTTCGGTAGTTCCTAAATTTAACTCTACACGCTTGAAATATTTCTGATACTTTTCAATGTGTTCTTTTAATTCAGCATCATATTTTTTATGCAAAGCAGATTGTACATATTCTGAAACTCTCACATCAGGATTTCCGGAAATATCATTGTACTTTTTAAAATTAGTAGCAATGGAAATATAAATGATCACCTCATCTGCTCCGGAAATTTCAAGCTGATCTTTTATTGAGGTCAATTTTCCACCTTTTAAAACCGGAAAAGCCACTGTTTTAAAATTAATTTTTCCAATTTTATTATCGGAAGAACTGCTTGTTCCGTTAATCACCAATTGGTTTTTCTCTGTAAAAATTGATTTTTTCAAGTGTGGAGTGGAAGCATGAATAGAAAAATTCAGACTTCCTTTTTTGCCGGAAGATAGTTTAATCATGATCACGTTATCCGCAAAAGATGAGAAAATCTCACGCCTGAAAGTCACTCCATTTACTTCATAGGAAACACTACTGACTGCCTTTTCAATATCTAACGTCCGGGTATAATTTTTAAAATTTTCATGACCTTTAAAATCCAGAAACAGATCGCCCATCGTCTGATAAGGCATTCCGTAATTCAAATCTTTTGGAGCGGCTCTTGGATAGGTTGCATTGGATAGTTTTTGGGCTTGTTCAAACTGACCTTCATTCAATAGTTTTCTGATTTTCCGGATACTGTCGAATGTATTTTTCGGAACATTATTCCCCGGCTCTCCTGCCCAGATTGTTTCTTCATTAAGTTGAAGATGCTCCTGCGAAGCCCCGCCAAAAATCATAGCACCTAATTTTCCGTTTCCAATTGGTAAAGCCTCGTTCCAGTTTTCTGCAGGCTTGTCATAAATCAGTTTCAAATTTTGCTGTGCCTGAACTGAAACTGAAATTACCGTTCCAAAAGCCAGTAAAAAGATTTTATGTTGAATGATTTTGAACATTTTTATATTTTGTTAAAGTGATTTGATTTGTTGGAAAAAACGCAAGAGGCAAAGGTTTTCAATTATAATAATGCTTTAAGGCACAAGAAAATCAAAGATTTTCAGTAAGTTTTTATAATAATCAATTTATCGAAGATAAAATCCTTGCGCCTTAAAACGTAATAACCTAAATAATTTTTTGCGCCCTTGCGTTTTTCCAATATATTTTAATTACCCATTACTTATTGATTATGGCTTTAAGCCAGTCAGAGCATAATTTTTTCCAGTTATCCGTCAGTTCAGATTTATTCGTAATTCCGATTTTATGTCCACCTTCAGGGAAAATAAACATTGCACCTTTTACTTTGTTTTTTATCATTTCCTGATAGTATAAAATACTGTTCATGACAGGAACTGTTTTATCATTTTGAGCATGAAATAAAATTGTGGGTGGAGTTTTTTCCGTTATCCGGTTTTGCATCGAATATTCTTTGATTTTTTCAGGAGAAGCATTTTCACCCAAAAGGCTATTGCGGCTTCCGATATGGGCAAATTCTCCTAAATCAATAACCGGAGAAATCAAAATCGCAAAATTGGGAATAGTTGGAATTGAAGTCCAGTCTCCCTTTAATTCCGTATAATCTGTGGAAATATTACTTACAGATGCAGCCAGATGTCCGCCTGCAGAAGTTCCGATGACCCCGATCTGTTCCGGTGAAATACCATATTGCTCTGCATTTTTTCTCAGATATTTTATAGCTGCCTGAATGTCCTGTAGCGGGGCAATTTCTTTTTGTTTCAAGTCTGGAGAAGTCGGCAATCGGTAATTTAAAACAAAGGCTGAAATTCCTTGGGTATTGAACCATTTTGCGATCTGATAACCGCCCAAATCATAAGTGAGTTTATAATATCCACCACCGGGAATGACGATTACAGCCATCTGTTTTCTTTCTTCTTTTGGAGGTAGAAAAGCAAAAAGTTCGGTCTCTTTTATCTGTATGATTCTTCCGTCTTTTTCTTCAGTTTTCAATGGTAATCCTTTGGAGTTCGGCATCTGACCTTTCGGCCAGACCATAATTTTTTCCTGTGCAGATAATTGAAGAGTAAGGAAAATTAATAGGAGGAATGCGATTTTTTTCATAGCAAAATAATTTAACGAAATGCTTTTCTAAACCTTGAAGATTTGATTTTTTAATCTTTCATGAAGTCTTCTCTAAAAGGAGTGAAAGCATCAATGAGCTGTCCCGCTTCCAGACATTTTACTCCATGGAAAATATTGGGCTGTGCGAAAAATCCGTCACCTTGCTGTAAAATTTTTGTTTCGCCATCAACGGTCACTTCAAACTTTCCTGAAGCAACATAGGTGATCTGAGAATGAAAATGCTGGTGTAAAGCTCCGATGGCATCTTTTTCAAACTTTACAACCACCATCATTACCTGAGAATTGTACCCCACAAACTGTCTGGAAACTCCACCTCCTAAATCATCCCATTCGGAATTACCGTCAAAGAAAGGTTCTTTTTTGAACTTCATTTTTTATTTTTTTATTGTTAGCTAATCGCAAAGACGCAAAGTTTTTTAATGTTTTAAGGCGCAAGAAAATCAAAGATTTTCAGTTATTCAGTGTGAAGTTTTATCGAGGATAAAATCCTTGCGCCTTAAAGAATATTTATAAATCCCAGAATTCCTTGCGTCTTTGTGTTTAAAACTATTTAATATATTTCTCTAAACCGATTTTTAAACTCTTCAAATTTTTCAACGCTAATTTTGCAACTGATTCCGCGCCTAAGGTTGATAAATGAGTATCATCGTCTTTTCCTTTTGGATAGTAAGGGTTTTCTCCTTCTTTATAATGCAGATGGAGTTTTTTTGAATTTTCAGGACCGTAAGAAACTTCCAGTTGTTCTGTCAGTAACTGCATATCCACAAACGGAACTTTCAGATCATTGGCCACCATTCTTACCACTAAAGGATATTCTTTATGGGTATCAATCAAGACTCCGTTTTCATTGAAATTTCTTCTTACAATAGAAGTCATCAGAATGGGGGTTGCTCCTTTTGCTCTGGCTTCATTTACATACCTTTCCAGGTTGGCTCTATATTGTGTATATGGATTAGTGAATTTCGTGGAATCTTTAAATTTCTGATCGTTATGTCCAAACTGAATAATGACAAAATCACCTTTTTTCAGCTGTTTTTCCACTTTATCCCATCTGCCTTCAGTCCGAAAGCTTTTTGAACTTCTGCCATTCATCGCATGATTCTGAATTTCAATTCCTGTTGTTAAAAATTGTGGCAAAACCTGTCCCCAACCATGTTCTGGATTTTTATCCGGATTTTCTTTGTTGGCCATAGTAGAATCACCGATGAGAAAAAGGGTGGGTTTTTGTTGAGCAAATACGAATGTTGCCAAACAAATGTATACTATTAAAAGTAGTTTTTTCATTTAAATAATTTTTTAATTCATGTTCTTTTGTCTTAAAACAAAAGAACCAAAAGTTCAAGACTTGGAAACTTCCGCTAAAAAATTATTCCTGTTATCTAAAAATTCTAAAACTCGCACGAATTTAATATTTGCTTTTCAGTACAATTTTAGTGTCGTGCTTAAACAGTACAATTTTCTTAACACTCCATTTTCCTATGTCAATTTAATTGTGGTAATAATTACTTATTGACCATTACTTATTACTCATGTTTGGATTCCATCCATCAAAAATTTTTTCAAGGGTATAATTTTTCAAATCCTTTTTCGTCACCTGATGCGACCAGCTTACTCGTTTGGAGATGTCTCCTCCTTCACCTTTGCTGCCGGATTCTGCATAATAAGCGGTCTTTTCTTTATCAGGAAACATTTTGTCGCCTTTCCATGGATTCCAGCCTTCGGGAAGGATGTGTTTTCCCATTTCAGTGTTAATGAAAACAGTTTTGGCGTAAGGTCTCCAGGGTCTTCCCAAATAAACTTTTGTGATGTTTTCTTTTGCAATTAATTTACAGTCTAAAAAGACAAAACCATACGGTCTGCCGGCTTCTGTAGCGGCTGCGGTAATATAAGAATCGGCCAAACTTTTAATGGTGCAGTTTTTAAAAACAACGGTTGCCTGTCCAAAAATGAAATCAGTTGTTCCTTCAATATAGCAGTTTTCGAAATATTGCCTGCTGTGATTGGTTGCGGAATAAATGGTGTCCTGGCAGCCCAGAATATTTGAGTTTTTAATTACAAAACGGTCACCTTCCACATGAAGAGAAACCGCCTGTCCTTCATTGCATGAAGAGTTTTGTATGGTCAGATTGCTGATTTTAATGTCATCACCCATTACCAATAAAGTATAGGAATTGAAGGTTGTCATTTTTTCATTAAAAGCATCCGGTTTCCCTGAAAAATCATTATTGCTGATGATGGTATTGCCTTTATTTTCGCCCTCTAAGGTAATTTTATGTTTTGAAGAGGGAATAATCACTTTTTCATTATAGATTCCGCATTTAATGAAAACTAAAGCTTCTGCAGGCCCTAGATCTCTGATAGAATTTATGGCTTTCTGAATGGATGTGAAATCTCCGCTTCCGTCTTTGGCTACGGTAATTTTTATGTAAGAGTCATTTCCCGCAAAGAGAAAATTTGCCATCGATATGAACAGAATTAAAAATAACTTTTTCATAAACTGGATTATTGTTTTTTAATGCAAAGATTTTTATGAAACCTCATAATTTTTAGAAAGCAAAGGCGAATAAAATTTACTTCGTGAAGCTGTGACGATAACTTTACTAAATCAATTCGTTGATTCATCCTTGCTCGCTAAATATTCATTTATATTAAATTAAATCTTTGCGTTTAAAATCATAATTAATACTATTTCAAAACTTTATTTAAAAAATCAATTGTTAAATTCAAAGTTTCTGTAAACCAAGGTTCTGCCGACCAGAAAGAGTGCGGAGTATCTTTGATTTCATGAAATTCTGTCGGAATATTATAACTCTTTAATTTTTTCATCATATCGTCTCTTCCCGCATGAAAACGGGGTTGAGAGCTGTTAATGAAAAGGGTAGGAGGTGTATTTTTATCTACATACTCGAGAGGTGAAGCTTCTTTCCAGATTTTTGGATTGTCTTTTTGTGAATACCCCAGCCAATAGGCATCGTAGGTTCCTTCTTTTCCGGATTCTTCATGAACAAAAGAAACTACGCCATCTACATTGACAATAGCCTGTAATTTAATATTTTTCCTGACTCCGACTAAAGTAGCGATCTGAGCTCCGGCAGATTCACCCAAAACTGCCATTTTCTTTTTGTTTAAGGAATATCTTGAATGATTTTTCTTTACCCATTGAATACCTGTTTCAATATCTTCAACTCCGGCAGGATATTTCGCGACATCAGCCAATCGGTATCCGATAGCAATCACAACGTAGCCGTTTGAAGCCAGTTCCATTGCCATGAATTTTTCATTTTCCTTACTTCCGGAAATCCAGCCACCGCCATGTACCATAGCAATTCCCGGATATTTTTTTGATTGGTCGCGAGGATAGTATACATCGGCTTTTAAAGAAATTCCTTTGATATTGGCATATTCTACCTCTTTATCTATTTTGATATTTTGCGGCACAGGTCTGTCAATGGGTGTGATAAAAGGATATTTTTTCTTAAACTTTTCAAAAGTGCCTTCGTTAGTGTAAGGAGTGGCATTCGGTCTGTTTACCTGTCCAAATGCCATTGTCCCTACACAAAAAATAGAAATATAAGTATGTTTTTTGCTAAAATTCATGTTATCAAATTTTAAAATTTTAAACCATAAGAATATTAAAGGAGTTAAGTTTAATTAGAAAATCATTCTGATTTTAAGTATTATTCAAACCAAAGCTCGGCTTAATATTCTTAAAAACTTAACCAATCTTAATGGTTTTATCTTATCCTTGATGCATTTTATTTAACTGCGTTTTTTGCTACATCTTTTCCGAGGGAAAGTGAATTTTTATTGGATGTCACTTCTTTAGGAACCAATACTGCTCCTGTTTTGCTTCCTAACACTTTCACAACAGGTTTATTGGCAGATTCAAACTTCACTGTTGAAAGATTGATGTTTTTACTGTTGTAAATGGTTGCTCCCGTTCCTTCCGAATATTTCAGTTTTACATTTTTCAATTGAATTCCGTCTGCGTCTACAATGGTTAATGCTTTTCTCGTATCAAACTGCGAATCTTCAATGACTATATTTTTAAGATTCATTTCTGCTAAACCGAATAACGTAATGGCTTCATCAGAATTCACGGCATTGATATTTTTAAAGAAAATATTTCTGAAAACAGGTGTTTCTTCTGTTACCGGATATACTTTTTCCGGCGTTTTGTTGCCTTCCTTCTTTTGGCCATCCTCTAACACAGGAGAAGCTCCTTCATAGAACATATTGAATCCGATTACCTGTGTCGGAATATTAATCATATCAATATTTTTAATGTAAATATTTTCAACAATTCCGCCTCTTCCACGGGTTGTTTTAAAACGAAGACCGATATCTGTTCCGATGAAGGTACAGTCGGAAACATGGATGTTCCTTGCTCCGCCGGACATTTCACTTCCGATAACAAAACCTCCGTGACCGTGGTACACAACATTGTTTTTAATAATCACATTTTCAGTCGGCATTCCTCTCTTTCTGCCATCCTTATCTTTTCCTGATTTTATACAGATGGCATCGTCACCCACATCAAAAGTATTATCGTAAATCAAAACATTTTTACATGATTCGAGATCTACACCGTCTCCATTTTGTGAAAACCATGGATTTCTGACCGTAAGATTTCTTAAAATAATGTTGGTACACATTAACGGGTGAAGATTCCATGCCGGGGAATTCTGGAAGGTAGGTCCGTCTAACAAAACTTTATCACAACCAACTAAACTTACCATTACCGGACGAAGAAAATCTTTAACTGTCGTTAATTCATCTTTAGAAATTTTATCGGGGACATTGAAACTAGAACTGCTTTCAAATCCTTTTTTATAACTTTCTGAAGGGAACCATGTTTTTCCGTCTGCAGATAATAATCCGCCAGATTTCACTATGTTTTTCCATTCAGATTCTGAAACTTTGCTTTTTTTGATGGCTCTCCACGCATCACCACTTCCGTCGATTACTCCTTTTCCTGTGATGGCAATATTGGTTGCATTTTTCGCGGAAATAGGAGACTGGCAGCGAATGGTGTTTAACCCTTCAAAACTTACGTCAACCAAGGGATAATCTGCTTTATCTTTACTGAAAACGATGAAAGCGCCTTCTTCCACGTGAAGATTGATATTGCTTTTCAACTCAATGGGACCCGTTAACCACATTCCGCGGGGAATAACCAATTTTCCGCCGCCTTTTATACTAAGGTCTTCAATTGCTTTTTTGAAAACTTCCGTATTTTTTACATTTCCACCTGCAACGCCACCATATTGTGTGATGGAAACGGTGTTGGCTGCAAATGAAGTTTCTGCCACCTGAGGCATTTTAAACTCAATATTTTTATAAATATCCAGGTTCTGAGCATATGTTTGCCCTGAAAACATCATGGCTGCTAAACCGATAATTGTAAGAGACTTCTTCATTTTATTTTTTCTGAGTTTTAATTACTTTTTTAAATTCCTGGTAAACAATGGACGCCACTGCTTTTGCACCTTCCGGCTGAAAATGGGTATTGTCTTTTTGACCCTTCGGATAGGCTTCATACACATTCTCAGGGAGATTCATGAAATAGTGATTCGTTGTAAAATCTTGTCCTTTTTTGGTAAAATATTCCATGGATAATTTGTTTAAATCGATGTAAGGAACATTCATTTCTTTAGCAATTTCAATGGGAGCCTGTGCATATTCTCCATGTACATTTTCCAGTTTGCCATCTTTCCAGGGATAATTTCTGGCAACGGGTGTTAAGATGATAGGATGTGCACCTTTTTGTTTTGTCTGCGTTACAAATAATCTTAAAAGTTCTTTATATCCTTCAATATTTACATACCGTTCTGTATGCTTTTCAGAACCGTCATTATGACCAAACTGCATAATGACATAATCGTTCGGCTGCAAATGGTCATATACATATCTCCATCTTCCTTCCTGAAAAAATGTTCTGGTACTTCTTCCGCCATGCGCTCTGTCGATAACAGCAACAGAATCTGTTGTAATTGAGGGTTTCAGAGAAGCCAGACTGTCTTTTGTAAAATAGGGCTGAAAAACCTGTCCCCATCCGGTAATCGGGTAGCGGACTTTCATATAATCTTTTCCAGGTTCGTAATCCCCGGTATAATCTGCCATTGTGGAATCTCCGATAAGATAAATATGGGTGACCTTTTTATTGTTTTTTGCCATTGCCTTTTGGACGTTGTTTTGTGATTGACATGCAGACAATAGCAAAACGACGAATAAAAATGAAACTATACTATATCTTTTTTTTGTCATTGATTTTGATGAATTAGGCTCTAATTTTATCAAACCTAACAGGTTTTAAAAACCTGTTAGGTTTCTATATTGTTAAATGAAATTAATTTTTAGTAATTCTGAACCAGTCAAAATCTGCATATCCTCCACGAGGGGCTTTTGCTGTACTTATACTATATAAACCGACTTTTGCACCGATCCATTTTCCGGGTTTTGACTGAAAAACGTCACCTGCTTTTATGAAATTTTTTCCGTTTTCACTGTAACTGAACTGGCATAGGCCATTCGGCTCGCTTACATTTACTTTTAAATAGACTTCGTTTCCTTTTAATTTTGTTTCAAACAAAACCTTCTCTTCACCTCCTTTATCTGCTTTTTCGGCTCTTCTTAACTGAATATAGAATCCATCGGGTTTATTGGTAATCACAATTGACTCATGATCTAATCCCATTACTAATAAACCTGCAGTTTTGCCTTCTTTAGCATCTTCGGGAGTTAATTTTACTTTGGTAGAAGCTGCAAAATTCGGGGCAGGGAATTTTTGGGTTAACAGATTCGGAACATTCCATAGATTTTTTTCACCTTCAGGAACTTTTATTGAAAATAATCTTAAAAATTTCTGTCCGGGAAGTTTAGAAGACCACACGATATTTTCGTTGGCGCTCCATTGCCATTGAATTCCTAATTTTTCACCATCAAATTCATCTGTTTCAGGAGGAGTAGCGACAGGGTAGGATTTTCCCACGTTGGGTTTTTTATAGGTTAAAACCGGCTCTCCGATTCCGTTTTTATTATTATCGATCCCGATGATAGGCCAGTCTTTTTCCCACTTCATCGGTTGTAAGTGAACGATTCTTCCGCCCGCATCCACATCCTGGAAATGGTAGAACCAATCTTCCCCTGAAGGTGTATCTACCCAAGCACCCTGATGAGGTCCGTTGATTTTTGTTGATCCCTGTTCCAGCACTACTTTTTCTTCGTAGGGTCCGTAAATATTTTTTGATCTTAATACCAATTGCCAACCGGTTGCTACACCACCTGCAGGAGCAAAAATGTAGTAATAACCGTTTCTTTTATACATTTTCGGACCTTCCACTGTTGGGTGTGCATCGTGGCCATCGAAAATGTGAACCCCTTTATCCAGGACTTTTGTTCCTTCGGGATTCATTTTGTTAAGAGTCAGAATACTTTTCACTCCGGCGCGGCTTCCTGCCCAACCATGCACTAAATAAGCATTTCCATCCTCATCCCAAAACGGACAGGAGTCGATTAAACCTTTTCCTTCCATTACCAAAACAGGCTTCTCCCAGGTTCCCAGCGGATTTTTAGTTTTCACCATGTAAATTCCAAAATCGGGATCGCCCCAATAGATGTAAAATTCACCTTTGTGGAATCTGATACTGGGTGCCCAAACTCCGTCACCTCTTTTTGGTGTGGAAAAATGGTTGTTTGGAAGTACATCAGGAAGTGCATAATTCATCAGTTCCCAGTTGACCATATCTTTTGAATGAAGAATGGGCAGTCCCGGAGCTTCATTGAAACTTGAAGCGGTCATATAATAATCTTCACCAACACGAATAGCGTCCGGATCAGAATAATCGGCGTATAAAACCGGATTTCTGTAATTTTTCCCCTGATCTGCAGTCCAGACTTCAGAAACGATGTTTTTCTCCTGTGCGTTGAGGTATGTTGGGGCAGCTGAAAATAATATGATCACTGCTATATTTAAAATTTTTGTCTTCATAAAATCAGATTCATTATTTAGGTAATAGGAATCAGGTTGTGGTTCTTGATTTATTTTTCAAATTCTAAACTTGCCAAAATGAACGGTCCTGTTCCTTTTCCGTCATTTGAACGGATTTCTTCGTTTATATAATATTCGTAAGAGCCATCTCTGTAAGGCTTTCCTCCTAATCCGGCAACAGCACAGCATTTATTTAAATTCACCACGCCGTTTTCATCAACCGTGATTAAATTTTTGATAATTCCGTCATAACCTTTTTTCGCAGCAGCTTTATATGATTTTGGAAGATAACCTTCGTTGACCGATTTAATGATCGTGTAAACGAACATTGCTGATGCTGTTGCTTCTTCATAATTACCTTTTTCCAAAGGCTTGTCTAAGACCTGATACCAAAGACCGGATTTTTTATCCTGAACTTTAATGACGGCATCTGCGTAAGATTGTAGGTAAGAAATTAATCTTGCTCTTCCCGGATGGTTTTCAGGTAAATAATCTAATACATCTACCATGGCCATTCCGTACCAGCCCATCGCTCTTCCCCAGAAATTTGGGGAAAGTCCGGTTTCTTTATTGGCCCAGGCTTCTTTTTTACTTTCATCCCAGGCATGATAAAGAAGTCCTGTTTTTTTGTCTAAAAGATTTTTCTGAACGGAATCAAATTGGAAAACAATATCATCATACGCTTTCTGAGCATCTGCGCCTTTGATAAAATCTTTTGTATAGTGTGTGTAGAAAGGCATTCCCATATAAAGCCCATCCAGCCAAACCTGGTAAGGATAGATTTTTTTATGCCAGAAAGATCCTTCATTGGTTCTGGGCTGCCCATCGATTTGTAAACGTAAAGTCTGAAGAGCCTTCAGGTATTTCTCTTTTTTCTCTTTTTCATAAAGGTAAAGAAGAACATTTCCGCTGTTGAGCATGTCAATATTATACTTAGAAATGTCGTAGGTAAGGATTGTACCGTCTTCTTTAATCAGGTCTTCACCGAAACCGCTGATATAATCGTAATATTCTTTTTTGCCTGTTTTTGCATATACTTTTTCTGCACCGTCCAAAACTATCGCTGATGGATAGGTCCATTTCGGGCTTTTACTGAAATCAAGCATCCAGGCTTGGGGGAATCTATGTATTTCGGAAAGCAGCATTCTTTCTGACCATTTCAAATTGGAAGGAATTATTTTTCCTGATTTTGAAGTTTCTGTTGAAGTTTTTGCTGCGGTTACATTTTTGGTTTGAGCACATGCAAGGAACATTCCTGAACCTAAAATGGCCACCGCATATGCTTTTATGGTATTATTAATGAAATTCATGATCTAAACTTTAAAGTTGATTATTTTTATCTAAAATTTCCAGTTTTTTATCCAGGTCCTGATAAAATGCTTCTTCTGTTATCAAACCGTTTGGTTCCAATGACCAGGCTCCTAAAAAGTAATAAGAGACATTCTTTGTTTTCTTGAAAACCACGGTATGCGTTGATTTTGTTTTTACATATTTATCAAAACTTTCGAGAGGATAAAAGATAGCCATCCCCAGATTGTCATCTTTTTTCGTTTCGGTTTGATTGCCATAAGTAGCAATATAGCCCCATTTTTTATTTTTACTGATTCCCTGTTTTAACGGAATATTTTTAAAAGCAACAATTCCGGTACATAATCCTGAAATGGTATTGCTTAAGTTTAAATCTACTTTTACAAACCTGTCTCTGTTGAAAATCGTCAGTTTTGACTGTAAATCGATGGGATTTCCCCAGGTTTTCCAGCCTTTATAATCGATAGATGCGTAAGACTGGTCTTTTTCATTAACAACTTTTACGGCTGTATTTTTTACAATTTTAAAAGTTTCAACAAAATCATTTTGTTCATCATATCTTCCATAAGAACCGATGCCGATTGTACGTCCGGATTTCAAGATATCCTGTCCCCAGGATGCATCGTGATGATAGGATTCAAAGCCGTCTTGTCCGACTTCAGGTAAAACCAAAGTGTTTATTTTTTTACCGAAAATATCCGTAGCATTTCTCCAGTCCAGATATAATCTGTAGCCGATCTGGTTGTTTTCCAGTCCGATACCTTCATATCGGATATAGTAAGAATGATCGGTATGAGATTCAGGAAGAGTGATTTCCTGAATATTTTTGAAAGTTCCTCCAATGTATTGATTACCTTCCCATTTTCCGCCTTCTTTTACGGAAAGTTCTGCATAGGAAAAGGGAGCTTTTGGATTTTTCTTAATTTTTTCAATTACAGAAGTCTGAGCCAGAGAAAATGCTGAACTCAAAAATGCTCCTGCCATTATTATTCTAAACAAGTTGAATTTCATAATATTTTTTTTATTAGATAACTGGTTTTTTTAACTAAAAGTTTTCATGGTTATTGGTATTGTCTTTCGGTTATTTTTTTAACCAGATCGTTAAAATATACTTCAATATTATCGTAGTTTTTATCCAAATTCCGTTCGTTGGAATTGGCAACTTTTGGATTTAATTTATTCTTAATTTCCCATTCATCAGGCATTCCGTCGTTGTCTGAATCGGGTAGGGGTTTTCCTGTTTTTAAATCCGGAAATCCGCCGACATCTTTTTGAGAATCTATGATTCCGTTGGAACTTCCTTTTGAACCGCTGTAAGTGAAGCTTCCGTTTTTTACATCTTTTAAAACATGTAAATCCACAGCATCCCTTACTAAACTGGCACCGCCGATCTGTAAAATTTTATCATAAGCTGCTTTCGCAGCATCAGTTTTTACATTATTCTGAATATCGTGAGGTTTGTTGATCTTTATCTCATTTTTATCTTTGTCAGTCAGGTTATAAGAAGGTTTCATCTGTGCGAAAACTCCTTGTGTCCAATTGTCTTTTGTTACTTCTGCATTTCCTTCAATCACATTTCCGCTGATGTAATATTTCCCCCAGGTATTGTAAACTTCTGTCTCTGGTTTTTCATTTTTATCAATGGCAACAATTCTCTGTCTGGTCATCGTTGCAGGTCCCGGTTTGTAGTAATTATTAACCATATTTACATTCATTCCTTCACCACCGTAGACATTGTTGTGTCCCCAGTTGTAAATCACATTATTTCTGAAATCAGTAAGATCGGTCAGGGCAAATTTACTTCCCGCATATTCTCCCAATCTCGGGTTTCTGCTGTCGTGATGAGCGTAGAGATTATGGTGAAAACTTGCAAATTTTCCTCCTGCAATTCCACCATATCCGTGAGCGCCTTTCCGGTGAGCAGAATTTCTTAAACTTTCTGCGATCACGCACCATTGAAGCGTGGTGTTTTCATTCACATAAATGGATACTGTTTCATCTGTTGACCAACTCATAGAGCAATGATCAACGATTAGATTTTTGATAAATCTTGCCCCTAACGCATCGCCTTCAAAATTTTTCTGATCACCCATTCTGAATCGCATGTAACGTATAACCACATTGTCTGCGCCTATGAAAGTTTCGTAATTGGCAACTGTAATTCCATCTCCGGGAGCGGTTTGTCCGGCAACGGTAACATCGCCTTCCTTTATCTTTGAAGGTGATTCCAGATAAATGGTTCCGCTGGTTTTAAACACAATATATCTCGGACCTTTTTGGTCTAAAGCATATCTTAAAGTGCCTTCTGAGCCATCATCTGTTAGTTTTGTTACGAAATAAACCCTTCCGCCGCGGCCACCTGTTGTATATCTTCCGAAACCTTCTGCTCCCGGAAAACTCAAGACTTCCTGAGCATTGGTCAACATAGCAATACCACATAAGGTCCCTATCGTGAACATTTTTTTGAAGTGTTTTTTCATGATTGAAAATTCTTTGGTGTTTTGGATTTGGATTAGGTTTATTTCAAACTTTTTTTGATGTTCCAACGGTCGTTTCCTTTTAAAATAATTTCTGTAGTGTATTTTTTTCTTTCTTCTTTTGTTAATTGATGTGACCACGGAACTCTTTTGGAAATATGGGCTCCGCTTCCTTTTGAGTTGAATTCTGCGTAGAAAGTGGTCTTTTCTGCATCAGGTTTGCTCCAGTTGTGCCATCCTTCAGGTTTTATGGTAGAGTTGATTTCACAATCAATGTAAACGGTTTTTGCAAAAGGTCTCCAGGGTCTTCCTAAATACACTGAGTTTTCTTTGGCATTTCCGATGATTTTTGAATTGATAAAAACAAATCCGAACTCGTTTTCCTGTGGGGTAGAAGCGGCTGTAACGTAGCTTGCCGTTTCTTTAGAATAAATGGTGCAGTTTTCAAAAACGGCAGTTCCGGCTCCGAAAATATAATCGGTTGTACCTTCGATATAGCAGTTTTTAAAGTAATTTCTTGATGGTTTTGTCTTGTCAGTGGAATCCTGAGCTCCTTTTAAGTACAAGGTATCCTGATTTCCTAAGAATCTGCAGTTTTCAAAAGCAATTCTGTCACCTGAAGTCAGTGCGGCAACGGCCTGTCCAACTCTTCCTGAGCTGTTTTCAAATGAAATGTTTTTCGCTGTGAAATCATTTGAATAAATAAAAATAGTAGAAGAACCTGTGGTTCCGATATCTTTTCCTTCTGCATTCTTTTTTGAAGCAAAATCATCATACGTAATGATGGTGTTCTGAGGGTTTTCTCCTTCTAACACAATGGGACCTTTTGTTTCAGGAATGGTAATTTTTTCTTTGTAAACTCCGGGTTTAATTAAAATTTTTGTCCTTATAGAAGAATCATTTTCAATGGCATCAATGGCTTGTTGTATGGTGGTAAAGCTGCCTTTTCCGTCTTTTGAAACCACGATCGTTTTATCGGCAGTTTTAAAAGAAAGAAGGCTTAACAATAGTATCGAAAGTATTGAAATGAAGTTAAAATTTATATTAATCAGAGGAGCTTTCATAAAGGTTTAATGTGATTTAAAATACAGACTTAGCCTAGGCCAAGCCTGTATTCTCAACTTAATATGAATGTATTTTTAATTTCTAGTAGCCGTAATCTTGTGTAAGGTTATAATTTGACATAATGATATCACTGTAAATAGGCAATAATTCTCTTTTGTTGGGCTGGAAATATTGCGCAAAACCTTTTACAGGATCGCTGATATATGTTGGTAACACTGCGGCTCTCCACGCTATTTTAGTATATCCTGCTGGAGTTGCATCCTGAGAAGGCAGATAAAATACCTGGGACTTATCTCCTCCTGTAAAGAAAATATCGATATCATTAATATTTTGCTGCGCCGTTTTTGTAGGATCGTAAACTGATTTCTTATAATAAAGATTCAATGGTACGTTAGCATACTGACCTGTTCCGTTGGCAAAAGCGGTTAATTTTTGTCTTGTTTCCGTAATTTTAGCATCTAATAAATTCCAGCGGATCAAATCATATTTTCTGATCCCTTCACAACCCAGTTCCAATAATCTTTCCTGAACAAGATAATTGAAGAACCCATTTTTATCGGTAGGAATTGTTCCAACTTGTCCTAAATTTCCTGTGTAAGCCCTGTTTCTTACCGCTTTTACCGCATTGATGGCATCTGAAGAAGGCGCTCCGTGAAGTTCATTATCTGCTTCAGCAAACATTAATAATACATCTGAAAAACGCAGTAAAGGCCAGTCAACAGCAAGATTTTGAGAAGGTCCTGTTACATTGGTCCAGGACTTTCTGTATTTAGAATCTGTGAAAGAAATGGCATTTACGAGTTCAGCCTGATTAGAATTATTCACTTTGAAAATTCCAACGTTCATATCTCTTCTCAAGTCATATTTACTGAATTCGTAGAAATAAGTCGGAAGGGCATTGATTCCTCCTCCACCTTTCCAGCTGGAGTTGTCATCATGCTTTAAGCCATTATAGTAACCGATTTTACTGTCTGTTCTTGCGTTTCCTCCGAATGCTCCTACACAGAAAATGATTTCGTTGGTGGTGTCTTGCGAGTTTGAATGTAAAGCTTTGAAAACTTGCTCGTAGCTTGGGTTTAAGCTATGTTCACCAGTATGATTCATGATGTCTTTACATTCATCAAGAGCAATTTGATAATAGGTTTGAGGATTGGTTCCCTTCACCATCTGCTGTGGATTTCTTCTTAAAGAATATCCTGCTCTTGCTAATGCGATTCTTGCTCTTAATCCTTTTACAAAACCTTTGGAAATTCTGGCATTGGTCGTGCTTCCTTCGGATCTCCAAGGAACTAAATTGGCAGCCTGGGCAAGATCAGCAATCATTTTTTCGTAAATAACGTCTCTGTCAGTTTTCGCTAAATAAAGATTGTCATAATCTGCAGATGGTTTGTCCTGAAAAGGTACATCACCCCAGTTTCTTATCAGTTCATAATAAAACTGAGCTCTTAATGTTAAAGCTTCTCCAAGGTATCTGTCCATTAATTTTTTATCAGCGTCAGAACCTGTCTTGTAAACAGGAGACAGCGGAATGTTTTTAATGCAAAGATTGGCTCTTTCAATTCCTGAATATAATTTTAAGAAAGGTTTATTTAATTCTGTATTGGTAGGGCAGGCACCAAATGTTGCGAGACCTCTTCTGTCATTACAGTTGTAATCTCCCGAAGTTCTGAAATCATCACTTGAATGCGGATATATTAATGCTAATCTCTGCCCGTATCCGTCATCACCTGCAAGCTGGCTGTAAACTCCCACTAAAGCGGTAAATGTGTCGGATACACTATCGAATTGCTGAGCTTCTGCAACACTTGAATAGTTTTCAGGTTCAAGATAATCGCTACATGAATGTATGGTGGTAAGAGATAGAATGCAACTTATTATAATTATTGTTTTTTTCATGTTAATTTTCAATTAAAAGGTTAAATCAATACCTGTTAAAATAAATCTGCTTCTAGGATATGCAGCGTAATCAACTCCCGGAGTTAAAGGGTTTCTTCTCGTACTGGCTTCAGGATCATATCCTTTGTAACCTGTGATGGTAAATAAATTATTTATCGTAGCGTACAGTCTGAAATTTTTGATACCAAGCATTTCCAGTGAGTTTTTTGGCAGGGTATATCCTATTGTAACATTATTCAGTCTTAAGAAAGATCCGTCTTCGATGGCATAAGAATGGAGGATGTAATTTCCTTGTGGCGGTGTCCACATGGTTGTGTTTGCATTTAGCGCTGCCAAAGCAGTAGGATCGGTAACTTTTACCCCCTGATCATTGAACCATCTCCATCTGTCTGCAACATCGGCAGACATGTTGTTGTCTCTGTATAAATATTGAGTGGAAAACTCGATTTTATTGGCATTATATACTTTGTTTCCGATAGAGAAATTAAAGAATAAACTCATATCCCAGTTTCTGTATCTGAAAGTCTGGCTGAAACCTCCGAAGAATTTTGGCTGTGCATTTCCAAGTTCGGTCTGGTCGGCTGCCGTAATTTGTCCGTCACCATTCAGGTCTCTCAATTTAAGATCTCCCGGCTGGATTGGTTTTGAACCGTTAGCTACAGCACTGCTGCTTGGAACTCCGTTTTTTAATGTATAAGCCTGAGTGGTCGGGTTGAAATCGAAATCACTGATCTCATAGCGTCCTTCAGTTACGTATCCATAATAAGTTCCTACAGGATTTCCCACTTTAGCAATGAAATCATACAAACTGTTTACCCATCCTGAAGCTACCAGATAATAATCATTTCCTCCCGAAACATTCGCCCCCAGGCTTTTAATAATATTTTTGTTGGTAGAAATGTTGAAATCTGTTTTCCATGTAAAGTTTTCTTTATTGACAATAAGTCCTCCCAGTGTAAATTCCAGACCTTTGTTCTGTGTTTTTCCTGAGTTTTGATACTGATACTCATATCCTGACGTCTGAGGAATTTTTGCTAAGACCAATAAATCTTTTGTATCAGTAATATATCCGTCGATGCTACCATATAATCTTCCGTTAAAAAACCCGAAGTCGAGCCCTAAGTTTTTAGATACGGTAGCTTCCCATGTTACGTTTTTGTTTGCCAAAGTATTTCCTGTAGTAGCTCCCGGAGTTACACCGCTTCCGAAGGTATATCCGTAGTCGGTGGAAGTCGTGAAGAAAGTATCATAAAGGTAGGCCGGAATTCTGTTGTTTCCCGCAAGACCATATCCGAAACGTAATTTAAGCTCCTCCAGCCATTCTTTACTTTTAAGGAAATTTTCTTCTTTAAGTTTCCATGCTACAGAAACTGCAGGAAAAGTTCCCCATCTGTTTCCTACTCCGAAGACATTGGACGCATCGGCTCTTATAGAGGCTGTTATGATATATTTATTATTAAAAATGTAGTTTGCTCTACCAAAAAAAGAAAGAAGTCTGTCTGGAGGTAATGCACCGGTTTTGGGAGCATCCTGAATCATTCCTGAAGGTGGAGTTGCAGATTGGATATTAGCAAAAGCCTCATTAGGTGTAATAGATACTGGTAGCCATTTGGTGTATGTACTTGAGGTTTCTCCGTCAGTCTGTACGGTTTCTTCTCCCAATAATAAATCTAATTTATGATTTCCGAATTTTTGGGTATAATTTAGAGTGTTGGTATTGGTAATTCTTCTGGTCTGGTTTCTCGTTAACTGTACAATCGGCTGATTGTTATTCGATCTTGCATCACTGGTAACGGTGCCCCAGAACTGATTAATAAAATTATCTTTCTGAACATATCCTACAACACTTCTGAAAGTTAAGTTTTTGGTAATGTTATAATTCAAATATGCATTTAACAATAAATCATTTGTTTTTGCTTCCTTTACTTCGTTATCATTTAAAATTAAAGGATTTACAAGATTTGTTAATGTGGCGTAGTTAGGATCAAAATCATCAATAGGAACATTGCTGCCTCCTTCGAAAGGCTGATATCTTACAGCGTTTCTTAATCTGTTGGTACCCTGAGATCCACTTGCAGAAGTTCCTGCTCCGGAAATCAGCTGACGACTGTATCGTACATTAAATCCAACCTTCAATTTTTTTGAAATATCATAATCATATTTGAAATTGGCCATGCTTCTTCTGAAGCCCGAGGAGAGCATAATCCCATCTTCTTCCACATGATTTAAAGTCAATGAAAAGGCAGATTTATCGGAACCGCCTGTTAAGCTTAAATTATGAGTGAAGTTGAATGCTTCTTTTCCGAAAAGCTCATCCTGCCAGTCTCTTTTCTTTATATTTCCGTATTTCTCAGCAAGCTCATTGAAATTACCATATCGGGTTGTAAATGCTGTAATGTCATCGGCAATACCATTTTTATTGTAAAGCTCATACTGATACATTACAAATTCATAAGGATCAAGAACAGGAATTGTGTTTGTGATTTTTCGTACCCCTGTATAACCGCTGTAGTTGATTTGAGCAGCAGCTTTTTTGCGGCCGCCTTTTGTGGTGATCAAAACAACACCATTGGCACCTCGCGATCCGTAAATAGAGGTAGAAGCAGCATCTTTTAAAACTTCAATAGATTCAATCTCTTTAGGAGAAATGATTGATAGAGCGTTATCCATCTGGATTCCGTCTACAATATAGAGAGGAGCATTACTTTGTGTAATCGAAGTACCGCCTCTTACTTTAATTTCAACTTCAGCGCCGGGCGAACCTTCACTGGCCGTGATCTGAACACCGGCAACTCTTCCCTGAATTGCCTCTGCCGCACTGTTTACAGGCATATCTTTTACATCGTCAGCCTTTACGGAGCCAACAGCATTGGTAACATCTTTTTTTGAAACTTTAGAATAACCAACCAAAACCACTTCATCAATGTTTTTTTCAGTTTCTTTTTTAGTTTCTTTTTCTTGAGCCGTAGCAAGGACAGGAAGTAGAAAGACAGTTAAATATAACCACTTTATTGAATGTACTCTTTTATCCATTTTGTATCCTTATAGTTTTAATTGTTGGTTGAAAGTTTTTTTCAATCGTTTTGTTTTGTGTGGATTTGTAAAGTATTCTACTGATTTTTAGCGGCAAATATTTTATGAAAGATTATACACATTTTAGAGTGCAATCGATTGCGTAAATTTTCATGACAAATATCCTGGCTTCTAAACTAATATTATTTTTTAATACGCAAAGAAAAAAATATTATTTTTTCATTAATTTGATTGTTGAAAGAGGAGTGGATTTGCAAAATGATGGATAGTTCTAATACTTTAAAGCGTTGTAAATTAACTGTTTGTTAATTTTGTGTTAGCTTGGGATATTGATGTAAAAGAAATCAATTTTCTTTATTCTTTATTAATTTAAAACTTAGTTTTTGCCTAAAATTGATTCGTTTTTACTCTTAAAAATTTCCCAAAACTAATAGTCAAGATTATTTTTTTTGTAATATTTCTGATTTTTATCATCTTTTCAGGTCAATATTCTTGGCTTAATTTTATACTCTATATTAATTATTCTTATTGTGTACAATATATACAGCTATTTTGGTTTATTATTATTAAATCAATATCTTGATTTTGTTATTTTATTTTGGCATGGTTTTATATTGAAACATCATTTAAGCATTAATTTTGGTTAATATCTTCCATACAATTTCTTGTGGATTTTCTGATTTTTCATGTTATTTTTAAAATTAATCGACTGTAAATTAGTTATTTAAATATTTAAATTAATTTTTTGTTAACTAATTAAAGAATAATTATATATTTATCCACAAGTATTTCTATCAGATTTTAGTGTAATTTTATGCAATCGATTACACAGTGTTTAACAGGTTTTGATAAAACCGCAAAAGAAAAGTATAAAGTAGTATGTCACAATCAGAATTTCGTTACGCCCATCATCCCGAAGATGTGAAAAAGTATACCACTGAAGATCTTAGGAGGGAGTTTCTAATCAATGATTTATTTAATGAAGATAAGATAAAACTAGTCTATTCTATGTATGACAGGCTGATTGTAGGAGGTATTATGCCTTCAGCACAGGCTTTGAAGCTGGAACCTACGGACGATTTGAAAGCCCAGCATTTTCTTGACAGAAGAGAGCTGGGAATCATCAACGTTGGCGGTGCCGGAAAAGTAACAGTAGACGGTGACGTATATGAGCTAGGAAACAAAGAAGCCTTATACATCGGGAAAGGAGCTAAAGAAGTAGTTTTTGAAAAATCAGGTGATGCACAACCTTATTTTTATATCAACTCAGCGCCCGCACATCATACTTATCCAACTAGAAAAATTACGAAAAGTGAAGCCGAAATTGTAGAATTGGGTGAAGAGAAATATGCCAACAAGCGTACGATTAATAAACTGATTGTAAATTCTGTACTGGAAACCTGCCAACTTCAAATGGGAATGACGGAACTTCATCCGGGAAGCGTTTGGAATACAATGCCTGCGCATACTCACACCAGAAGAATGGAAGCCTATTTCTATTTTGATCTGGAAGAAGGGCAGACGGTAAGCCACTTCATGGGACAGCCTGATGAAACGCGTCATATTTTTATGACCAACAGACAGGCGGTGTTGTCTCCGGAATGGTCTATCCACTCAGGAGTCGGAACTTCCAATTATACTTTTATCTGGGGGATGGCCGGAGAAAATATGGACTACGGTGATATGGACGGTATCAAAACTAACGAACTAAAGTAATTTTTCCAATGAATTTATTTGATTTATCCGGTAAAGTAGCAGTCGTTACAGGCGGTACTCACGGATTAGGAATGGCAATGGCAGAAGGTCTTGCCGCTGCAGGTGCTGAACTAGCGATCACAAGTACAACACCATCAAAATTAGAAGAAGCTTTAAACTACTATCATTCAAAAGGGTATAAAGCAACCGGTTATCTTTTTGATGTGACAGACGAGCTGGAAGCCGCTCAGAAAGTAGCTTTAATGGAAGCTGCCCATGGAAAAATAGACATCCTTGTCAACAATGCAGGAATCATCAAACGTATTCCGGCAATCGACATGGAAGTGGAAGACTTTAGAAAAGTAATTGATGTAGACCTTACAGGACCTTTTATCATGTCGAAATTAGTTGGCAAATACATGATCAAAAGAAAATCCGGTAAGATCATCAACATCTGCTCGATGATGAGTGAGCTGGGACGTGACAATGTAGTAGCCTATGCTTCTGCAAAAGGCGGCCTTAAAATGCTTACCAAAAATCTGGCGACAGAATGGGCAAAACACAATATTCAGGTAAACGGAATCGGCCCCGGATATTTTGCGACTTCTCAGACAGAACCAATCCGGGTAGATGGACATCCTTTTAATGACTTTATCATCAGCAGAACTCCGGAAGGAAGATGGGGAAATCCGGAAGATCTTGCAGGAACAGCTATTTTCTTAGCTTCTGATGCAAGCAGATTCATCAACGGACAGATCATCTACGTGGATGGAGGTATTTTGGCAACCATCGGGAAGCCTGCTAATGAGTAACAACAGAATCAGACTAGAATGAAACCTTTTATTACAGATAACTTTTTATTACAAAATAAATACGCAGAAGAATTATACTTCAGATACGCGGAAAAACAACCCATCATTGATTATCATAATCATTTGATTCCTAAAAATATTGCGGAAGACACTGTTTTCGATAACATCTCAAAGGTTTGGATTGCAGGTGACCATTACAAATGGAGAGCCATGCGTACCATGGGAGTGAACGAAAAATTCATCACGGGGGACGCTTCAGATAAAGAAAAATTTGAGGCGTGGGCAAAAACAGTTCCATATACATTGAGAAATCCTTTGTACCACTGGACACATCTGGAATTAAAAAGATATTTCGGAATTGATGAATTATTAAATGCAGACAACGCATCAGAAATCTACGAAAATATCACCGCTCAGCTTCATACTCCTGAAAAATCAACAAGAGGCTTATTAAAAATGATGAATGTAGAATCTCTGTGCACTACGGAAGATCCTACAGATCTATTGAATTATCACCAGGATCTGGCAAAAAGCGATTTCAGTATTAAAGTAAGTACCGCTTTCCGTCCTGATAAAGCAATTTTAATTGAAAATCACAACTTTGCGGATTATATTTCAAGATTAGGCGAATCTGCCGGAATTGAAATTGATTCCTATCATACTTTATGTGATGCTTTAATCAAAAGAATTGAATATTTCCATGAAAATGGCTGCAGATTATGCGACCATGGATTAAATAATATTTCTTTTGAAGAAGCTTCAGAAGCGGAAGTAAATGCAATTTTTAATGATAAAATTTCAGGAAAAGTAATTGCTGAAAAGCAGGTGAATCAATTCAAAACTGCCATTTTATTATTTTTAGGAGAAGCGTACCACAAATACGGTTGGGTTCAGCAGTTCCACCTTGGAGCATTGAGAAATAATAATGAAAGAATGCATAGAATTCTTGGTCCTGATACGGGATGGGATTCTATAGGTGACTTCGTTCAGGCTGAAACCCTGTCTAAATTACTGAATACATTAGACGGAAAAGATAAGCTAACAAAAACCATTTTATACAATTTAAATCCTGCCGACAACGAGATTTTCGCAACAATGATCGGAAATTTCAATGATGGTAGCATCAAAGGAAAAGTACAGTTCGGATCAGGATGGTGGTTTCTTGACCAGAAAGACGGTATGATCAAGCAGATGAATGCCCTTTCAAACATGGGGTTGATCAGCTGTTTCGTTGGAATGCTGACAGATTCCAGAAGTTTTCTTTCTTTCCCGAGACACGAATATTTCAGAAGAGTATTGTGTAACCTTTTCGGAGAAGAAATGAAGAACGGTGAATTACCTGATGATATCGAACTGATTGGTAAGACCATTTCAGATATTTGTTATCACAATGCAAAAAATTATTTTGATTTTTAAATTTCAAATTAAATAAAAAATCTCTCGCAGATTGAGCAGATTTTTTAAACATAATCATCTGCCAGATTTGCTAAATCTGCGAGAGATAAAAATAAATTTTGAACCAATAAGGAAAATTAAGAAGAAAATCGAGGATTCCAAACTTATGTGGTCTTTTTATTTTCAATATATTAAACTTCAAAAATACTAAGCATCAAAAACTTTTGTGCCTTTTGTGGTTAAAATAATGAGAGTTAATTAAAAAATGAGCAGCAAAATAGTCACATTCGGGGAAGTCATCATGCGACTTTCACCACCAGGAAACAGAACCATGAAGCAAAGCCATGAAATGGAATTCTTTTTCGGTGGAACGGAGCTTAATGTAGCATCTTCATTGGCAACAATGGGCTGTGATGTAAGACATATCAGCAGCGTTTCTGATGATTTTGTAGGTGAATCGGCCATTTCCTTCATTAAAAGTTTTGGGATTGACACCGCATTTATCAACAAAAATGAACATCCTTTAGGTTTGTACTTTTTAGAAGTAGGCTCATCAGTTCGCGCCAGCAGGATTGCTTACAATAGACTGAACGGTTCTTTTGCCAATAGTAAGCCTGAACAAATTGACTGGAAAAAAGCCCTTGAAGGCTGCCAGTATTTCCATTGGACAGGCATCAGCCCAGGAATTTCCGAAGCCGCTTATGAAAGTCTGAAAGAAGGTTTACAAACAGCCCGTGAATTGGGAATCGAAATTACAACCGATCCTGCTTACCGTTCAAATCTTTGGAAATATGGCAAAAACGGAAACGAAGTTTTGAAAGAGCTCGTTTCCTATTCAACGATTTTTATCGGTGGAGTGAATGAAATTAATGAAATTCTCGGAACTCAGTTTTCATCAGATAAAGAAGGTTTTATTGATGCATGTAAAGAATTAAAACAGCAAATTCCTTCTATTCATAAAATTTTTGACAAAATAAGAATTGGCGTTACAGCAAGTTCTCAGCAGACACAGGGAAGAGCTTTAATTGGCGATAGCTATTTTGAAACTGAATTGTTGGAAGTTAATCCTGTAGTCGATAGAATCGGGACAGGAGATGCTTTTGCAGCAGGTTTAATCTATGGGTTAATCAATTTTGATGACGAAAAAGCATTGAAATTCGCTAATGCAGCCTGTGCAATAAAGCATACCATTTTAGGGGATATCAATTACAGCAGTGCAGAAGATATTCTGGAAGTTATGAACGGAGATTCAGGCGGAAGAATAAAAAGGTAGCTGGCTTTGTTAGTTTTTTGACAATTGGTTTATCGGTAAAACTAAAAAATTGTAGACTTCGCTGAGTGAAATCGAAGATTCGACGTAATCAAATGCCTTTGCGAACTTAAATACACATCAGGCCTTAAAAAGAAAAGCTTTGCACCCTTTGCGCTAAAAGAAAAGATTAAGATAAAGTCTTGAAGGAACAGCATACTAAAGGATGGATAAAACCCCATCAATGATTATTTTCAACAAAGTAATTCAACAAAATGACAAAAATTCAATCAGTTACAAATACGATCATCAACCAAGGGGTTTTGCCTCTATACTATAATGCTGATGAAACAGTAACTCTGGAAATACTGAGATCACTTTACAAAGCAGGAATTCGTGCAGTGGAATATACAAGCCGTGGTGATGCTGCGTTAAGTAATTTTACAAAAATGGTAGAAATCCGTAATGCAGAAATGCCGGAAATGCTTTTGGGAATTGGTACAATAAAAAATGTGCAACAAACTGAAGAATACTATAAAGTAGGAGCAGATTTCTTTATCAGTCCTGGTTTCGTAGCTGAGGTTGCAGAATTTTTGATTCCGAAAGATCTGTTGTACAGTCCGGGTTGTATGACGCCGACTGAAATTATCGAAGCTGAAAATGCTGGTGTTACTTTCATTAAACTATTCCCCGGGAACGCCTTAGGAACCGGATTTATGAGTGCGATCAAAGATGTTTTCCCCAATCTGAAATTTATGCCGACGGGTGGAGTAGATACCACTAAAGAAAGCATCGAAAGCTGGTTCAAAGCCGGTGTTTCAGCAGTAGGAATGGGAAGCAAACTGGTAAGCAAAGAATTAATGCTTGCTAAAGACTATACAACGATAGAAAATGAAACGGTAAAAGTTCTGGAAATTATTCAGACTTTAAAATAATAATGATTAAGAAAGCTGGAAACACCTTGTGATCCTGGCTGAGTGAAACGTCTTAAAAACATTCAAACAAAACTAATTCTAAAATTAATATGGGTTCAGTTAAGTCTCTTAAACCGAGCAACTTCAGATGGACGATATGCTTTTTGCTGTTCATTGCAACAACGATCAATTATCTTGATCGTCAGGTTTTATCTTTGACGTGGAAAGATTTTATCGCACCGGAATTTCACTGGAACAATAATGATTATGGAAATATCACGGCATTATTCTCTATTTTCTATGCAGTAGGAATGCTTTTCGCTGGAAAATTTGTCGATTGGATGGATACTAAAAAAGGTTTCCTTTGGGCAATCGGAATCTGGTCTGTCGGTGCAGTTTTACATGCATTTTGCGGAATTGCAACTTCAGGAATTCTTACCGGAAACTGGCTGGCAGGCTTTCACGGATCTAAAGAATTGATTTCTACTATTTCCAATACCTCTGCTATCATCAGTACGAGTGTAACGCTGTTTATTTTTGCACGTTTCGTACTGGCTATTGGTGAAGCAGGAAATTTCCCGGCAGCAATTAAAACTACAGCGGAATATTTCCCTAAAAAAGACAGAGCTTTAGCAACAAGCATTTTCAATGCAGGAGCAACGGTTGGGGCCTTGGCAGCACCGGTTACCATTCCTTTTATAGCAAAAGCCATGGGTTGGGAATGGGCATTTATCATCATTGGAGCGTTGGGATTTGTATGGATGGGTTTGTGGGTTTTCTACTACAAAAAGCCTCACGAACATCATAGAGTTAACGGGCATGAATTAACCTATATTCAGCAGGATCAGGAAGACTTTGCTGTTGAAGAAAATACCGTGAAGGCAGAAGAAAAAAAGTTCACTTTCAAAGAATGTTTCAGTTACAGACAGACCTGGGCTTTTGTCTTTGGAAAATTTATGACAGACGGCGTTTGGTGGTTCTTTTTATTCTGGACTCCGGCTTATTTAAGTTCCGTTTACAAAATGGATTCTACACAAAGTGCATTACCATTATTCGTTCTTTATATGATTACTTTATTGTCAATCATCGGCGGGTGGCTTCCAAAATATTTTGTGGAAAAGAAAGACATGAATGCTTACTCAGGAAGAATGAAAGCCATGCTGATTTTCGCATTTTTTCCTTTGTTGGCCCTTTTAGCACAACCTTTAGGTTCGATAACGTATTGGATTCCGGTTTTAATTATCGGAATTGCAGGAGCGGCACATCAGGCATGGTCGGCGAATATTTTTTCGACAGTAGGCGATATGTTTCCGAAAAAAGCTATTGCAACCATTACCGGAATTGGCGGAATGGCGGGTGGAATTGGTTCATTCATTATTAATAAATCTTCAGGCGTATTGTTCGATCATGCTCATAAAGCCTGGTCCACGGTTGACGGAATTCCTTTATTGGAAAAATACCCTCAATACATCAACGAAAGATTACCCGACGGATTTTTTGAGCAGTTGGAAAAATCAGGATCAGTAGTTGTAGACGGAATCGACAAAGGCTATATGATCATATTTTCAGCCTGTGCCGTAGCATATCTTATCGCATGGACAGTAATGAAAATATTGGTTCCAAAATATAAAGTGATAAGTCAGTAGAAAAAAAATCTTGGTGAAAATTAGCGTTCTTCGCTGAGTGAAATCAAAGATTTGACATAGTCAAACGCCTTTGAAACTTAAAAAATATACAGCATGTTAGCAAAAAAACTTTGCAGACTTTGCATTAAAAAATTTATAGAATTAAAAATATCATTTAATTCAAATTAGAAAGATGGAAAATCAGACAAAACAAAAATTAAATCGTGAATTAAACAATTCTCAGGAAAAACTTCCTATTAAAATAATACAGTTTGGAGGCGGAAATTTTATGAGAGGATTCACAGATTATGTCATTGATAAATTAAATAAAGAAGCGGGATTCAATGCCGGAATTGTAAACGTTCAGCCAACAGCGGGCGGTTCAGTTCATAAATTGGAAGAACAAGGTAATCTATACACGCTTTTCTCAAGGGGAATTAAAAAAGGGGAAATTATTGATACAAAACAAGTAATTTCTGCGATTCAGAAGTCGATTAATCCTTATACAAATTATGATGAATTCTTGGCGTTGGCGAAAGAAGAGGAATTAGAATTTATCTTCTCAAACACAACAGAAACAGGAATTGCTTATGACGAATCAGAAGATGATTACGTTGGTCCGCACAAGAATTTCCCTGCAAAACTAACGGTTTTATTATATGAAAGATTCAAACATTTCAACGCAGCTGCAGAAAAAGGAGTAAGAATTATTCCTTGCGAATTGATTGAAGACAATGCATTTGTATTGAGAGATATGATCCTGAAGTATGCCCGACTTTGGAATTTAGATCCTGATTTTGCACAATGGATTAATCAAAATAATTATTTCCATAATACATTGGTCGACAGGATTGTTCCGGGTTATCCGAAAGATGATGCAGAATCATACGAAGATCAGTTGGATTATGAAGATCAGATGATGGTTGTTTCTGAAACATTTTTACTTTGGGTAATTCAGGATGCCGGAAATTTAAAAAAGAGAATCCCTTTCGATAAAATTAACGAACAGATTTTGGTGGTTGATGATATTCAGCCGTACCGTTTGAGAAAAGTGAGAATCCTTAATGGCGGCCATACCTTAATGCTGGCTCCGGCAATTTTATCAGGAAAGGAAACGGTAAAAGAATCTATTGACGATGCATTTATTGGAAAATTTTTAAGGGAAACCATTTTTAAGGAAGTGAATCCGACTTTAGGTCTGGATGAAGCGGAACTGAAAGATTTTGCAGAAGAAGTTTTTGACAGATTCAGAAATCCTTTTATTAAACATTATCAGGCGAGTATTGCGTTATATTTTGTTTCTAAATTTAAAGTAAGAATTCTTCCGAGCTTGCTGGGTTACGTTGAAATCAATAAAAAATTACCACTAAATCTGGTATTCTCTTTGGCAAGTTTAATCAGATTCTATCAGGGAAATTTTGGTGAAAAATCTTTGCCAATTAATGATGAAGAATCTATTATTGCTCAATTCAAAGAAATCTGGACAAACGGAGATTATGGGAAAGTAGCAGAATTATCATTAAGCGAAACCGCTTTCTGGGATACAGACCTTACTCAGGTTGACGGACTGAAAGATGCAGTAGCAAAAGCTTTGTGGGAAATAGACCACAACGATGTAGAAACTGCATATCACAACTTTATACAATTTTATTCTTAGAAAAAATGCAAAAGAAAGTACTAAAAGTAAATCCCAAGGATAATGTAGCGGTCGCACTGGTAGATCTGGCGCAGGGGGAAACGGTTACTTTGGGTGAACTTACTTATGAAATTATAAAAGACACGAAGGCGAAACACAAATTCGTGACCGAAGATCTTGCCGTAGGTGATTCTATTATCATGTACGGAGTTTTGGTGGGAAAAGCCAGCCAGCCGATCCGAAAAGGAGAAGTGATTACCACCGAAAATGTAAAACATCAAAGTGCAAAAGTAGAACGCAAAACAGAAACCACTTCCTGGACCGCTCCCAATGTTGATAAATGGAAAGATAAAACATTTATGGGCTATCACCGCGAAGATGGACAGGTGGGTACAGAAAATGTCTGGTTATTTTTTCCGCTGGTTTTTTGTGAAAACAGAAATGTTGAGATTTTAAAGGATGTTTTTGAAAAAGAACTGTTATTTGAAAAAGTGACAAAACATCAGTTATTGCTAAGATCATTAATTAATAATTCCGAAACGGAAACTGCTGTTGAAGAAGAGCAGGATTCAAGAGTATTTAAAAATATTGAAGTTAAATTCATTACACACCAGGGCGGTTGTGGCGGAATTCGTCAGGATGCCGAGGCATTGGGAAGATTGCTGGCAGGATATGTTAACAATCCGAATGTAGCCGGAGCAACAGTTTTGAGCTTGGGCTGTCAGAATTTACAGGTTCAGATTTTTAAAGATGCCCTGGAAAAAATCAGTCCAGATAATAAAAAGCCAATCATCGTTTACGAACAGCAAAAGTCCGGAACGGTGGATGAAATGCTAAGCGGAATTATTAAAGATTCTTACGAAGCCATCAAACAGGCGAATGAGATAGAAAGAAAACCTGCACCCATTTCTAAGCTTGTTTTAGGATTGGAATGCGGTGGTTCAGACGGTTTCTCAGGAATTTCTGCAAACCCGGTTTTAGGGCAGCTGTCAGATTTAATGGCAGGAATCGGAGGCTCAACTATTCTTTCAGAATTCCCGGAACTATGCGGAGTAGAGCAGGAACTGGTCAACCGTTGCGTGAAAGAAGAAGATGCAGAAAGATTTTTACAATTAATGAAAGATTTTGAAAATTCAGTTGTTGCTGCAGGATCTGGCTTTGATATGAATCCGTCACCGGGGAATATTAAAGATGGCCTAATAACAGATGCCATGAAATCTGCAGGAGCAGCTAAAAAAGGAGGTTCATCGCCCATAAATGATGTACTTGATTTTACAGAATACATCAAAGAACCGGGCTTAAATTTACTGTGTACGCCCGGAAATGATGTGGAATGTACTACAGCTTTAGTGGGCTCGGGCTCCAATGTTGTTTTATTCACAACAGGCCTGGGAACTCCTACAGGAAATCCTGTGGTTCCCGTAGTGAAAATTTCATCAAATACATCGTTATCAGAAAGAATGCCCGATATCATCGATTTCAATACAGGAGATGTGATTACAGGGGAAAAGTCAATAGACGAAAAAGCAGAAGAACTGTTAGAATTTATCATAGAAGTGGCCAGCGGAGAGGTAAAAACCAAAGCGGCAATTCTCAATCAGAACGATTTTATCCCCTGGAGACGAGGCGTTAGTTTATAGTTATTGTTTTTATATATAAATTATTAGATTTGAAAATGCTTTCAACATGATGTGGGAAGCATTTTCTTTTGCAGTAAATTAAGTTTAAACACAAATGAAACAAATATTTTCACGAATAAACACAATGTTTTTAATCAATAGGAGCGGACTTTAGTCCGCTTAAGAATATACAATCAGATTAGGCTTTAGCCAAAACTTAAGGATTCTTTCAGAATGACAAACTGAAATATTAATAAATGACATAGGAAATGAATGCGTTAAGAAAATAAACTATGCGAACGTTAAGAAAATTCTACTGTTTGAAGCGCGACATAAATTCATAACCGAAGAATGAATATTGAATTCTCGCAAGTTTTAGAATTTTTACAGAGTATAGGTTATTTTTAGCTTTTCATTTCCAAGTCTTGAATTTTTGTTTCTTTTGTTTGACTACGTCGAATCGTTGATTTCAATACAAAAGAAATTTATAAAAAACTACCTCCTTTTCGAAGACTTCCTGATATAAAGCTGTGGTGCCAAAACCACCTTTTTCTCAATAGAAACCCCGGAACCATTTTCTTTTACGTTTTCAATAAAAACCTGTCCTGCCATTTTCCCCATCGTCAGGGGAGTCTGATCTACAGAACTTATCGGAAGCTCCATAAATTGTGTAAAAGGTTCATTAGAAAAGCCAATAACAGCAACTTCCTGTGGGATTTTGATTTTACGTTTTTTCAGTTCCTGGCAAGCACCTAACGCAGCAAAATCACTGGATGAAAAGATGGCATCCGGAACAGACTTTTTATCCCAAAGTTTTTTAACCGCATCAATCCCTTCATCGATTGAACTTCCGGTTGTGATAATATTTTCTTCCTTTATGCTTAAATTATGGTCCATCAAAGCCTGTTTGTAACCTTTCAGACGGTTCTCATAAATTTCCAGATTTAAGTCGCCGGAGAAATGGCAAATATTTCTGTACCCTTCATTAATCAGATGTTCAGTCGCCATATAACCACCACGAAAATCATCAATAGTTACTGTACTGATTCCTGAAATATCCTTTTTACGGTCAAAAAATATAATAGGAGTATTGGTGGAACTCAGAATATTCTGAATATGTTCGGTATCAATAGTCGTCTTGGAAACAGACATGAAAATCCCATCAACCTGAGCATTAAGCAGAGTATTTAAGTGTCTTTTTTCAATAGTTACATCTTCGTGGCTCTGGCAGATAATTACATGATAACCATGTGGAGAAAGCTCTTCTTCAATTCCACGGATTACGGATGAAAAGAAATTGGTATTAATATAAGGCACGATAATTCCTACATTTTTTGTTTCCCCGCTTTTCAGAGCTTTGGCAAGGTTATTTTGCTTGTAGTTCATTTCTTTGGCCGTCTTCTTTACCAAATCTTTTGTTGCCTGGCTTATTCTCGGATGGTCGTTCAGTGCTCTGGAAACAGTTGCCACACTTACGTTAAGCTTTTTCGAGATGTCATATATTGTGGCATTTTTCTTATTCATACATGCTTTTTCTGAAGTTTTGGGTATGTCTGGGATAACATACATTATAGTGGTAAATTTAATCAAATTATGTCTATCAAAAAGGAAATATTGAGATTTTATACAAGATTAAGAGTGATTAAAATCAGATTAAACCTAAAAAATATTGAATTGGCTAATTTTTTATTAAGATAGGGTTGAATTTTCCTTTAAAATAAAAACCGGATTCGCTGGAAATCAAGCTTATTAACAACAAAAATTTGATTTAATAATAAAAAAAGGTCGGTTAATTTAACCAAAAAGGACACCGAAAACCGATGTCCCCATGGTGACTATTGATCTAAAAAATAATTATCTTTTCCAAAGTTTTTCAATTTCCTCCAAAGATTTTCCTTTAGTTTCCGGAACCATTTTCCATACAAAAAACAATGATAAAACACTCATCACTCCGTAAAAACCATAAGTAAAAGCTCCGCTAAATTCCATCATAAAAGGATAGGTGGAAGAGATGAGGTAATTGGCTGCCCATTGAGCAGCAACTGCAACCGCAATTGCTGCCCCCCTGATTTTATTAGGGAAAAGTTCTGAGATCAAAACCCAACAAATCGGTCCCCAGGACATCATAAAAGATGCGGTATAGATGATGATGAAAACCAAAGTTGCAATTCCGATAATATGCAAATAAGAGAAAACTGCAATAGCAAACATTCCAATTGCCATTCCTATGGAACCTACGATAAGTAAAGGTTTTCGTCCCCATTTATCAACCGTGAAAATAGCAACCACTGTAAAGATGACGTTAACCAATCCCATAACAACAGTTTGCAGCATTGAAGCATCTTTATGAACACCCATGCTCTCAAAAATCCTCGGAGCATAGTATAAAGCGACATTAATTCCCACAAACTGCTGAAAAACAGAAAGTAAAATTCCAATAATAATAACTGTTTTTCCGAATGCAAAAAGCTCACTTTTATGCTGGACAACCGTTCCCTTAATTTCCTGAAAAATTTCATGTCCCCGAAGCTGCCCATTAATTTTTGTTAAAATTTTAAGCGCTTCATTATCTTTTTTAGTTAAGGTTAAATATCGGGGAGTTTCCGGAACAAAAAACAGTAAAATTCCGAATAAGGCAGCCGGAATTGTCAGGGATAAAAACATATAACGCCAGCCGATATCGTTGATCCATTCTACTGATTTTCCGTCGGCAATACCCCAATTGACAAAATACACCACCAGCATCCCAAAAATTATGGCAAACTGATTTAGAGAAACCAATCTTCCTCGTACTTCAGCAGGGGCTATTTCTCCAATATACATCGGGCAAACCGCTGAAGCAAGGCCAACACCAATTCCTCCAATAATTCTATAAAAGTTAAAAGCCAGCAAAACCCCCATTGATTGTTCGCCCTGCTTAAAAAATAAAAACTCAGGATAGGCAGCTCCCAAAGCACTGATGAAAAATAAAAACGCAGCTATCATCAGTGATTTTTTCCTTCCCAATCCGGTTGAAAAATATCCGGAAACAGCCCCTCCGATGACGCACCCTATCAATGCGCTGGAAATAGTGGCTCCATGAGCCAATGAACTCAGTCCCAGTGGGATAATTAAATATTCCTGAATGGATTTTTCTGCCCCTGAAATAACGGCTGTATCATATCCGAACAAAAGCCCACCCAAAGTGGCAACCAAGGTAAGCATGGTGACATATACCATGTTGATTTCTGCCTTTGTTCCTGAAGAATATTTCGGGCCCGAATCTATTATTTGCATAGTCTCATATAGTTTTAGTTGTTAAAAATCAGGTACTTTGTTAACAGCATTTGTATTATAAATACTGATTAATCAGGTTTTCCAGATATTCCTGCTTACCGCTTTCTCTGCCTATTTCTCCAAGTCCTTCCGCATGGGCAGCCAGGTCAGTAAGAGATAATTTCCCCTCTTCAAAATCTTTACCTTTTCCGTTATTGAAAGAAGCATATCTGTTAGTTCTGATTTCAGAATATTTTGATTTTTCTAAAATAGCATCTGCAGCCAGGAAAGCTCTTGCAAAATTGTCCATTCCACTGATATGAGCGATGAAAATATCCTCCAGATCTGTTGAGTTTCTTCTGATTTTAGCATCAAAATTTACACCTCCACCCTGAAAACCTCCTGCCTGAATAATCACCAGCATCGCCTGAGTCATTTCATATAAATCAACAGGAAACTGGTCTGTATCCCAGCCATTTTGATAATCTCCGCGGTTGGCGTCAATACTTCCTAAAACGTTGTTGTCGGCTGCTACTTGTAATTCATGTTCAAAAGTATGCTGGGCTAAAGTTGCATGATTGACCTCAAGGTTAAGCTTGAAATCATCCAGCAAATCATATTGACGAAGAAAGTTTAAGCAGGTTGCGGCATCAAAATCATACTGGTGTTTCGTAGGCTCCATTGGTTTTGGCTCAATAAAGAAAGTCCCTTTGAACCCTTGTGAACGTGCGTAATCTTTTGCCATGTGTAAAAACTTTGCCATATGCTCCAGTTCACGTTTCATGTTGGTGTTCAGTAAAGACATGTATCCTTCACGGCCGCCCCAGAAAACATAGTTTTCTCCACCTAACTTAATCGTTGCATCTAAGGCGTTTTTAACCTGTCCTCCGGCATAAGCCAACACGTCAAAGGATGGATTTGTAGCTGCGCCATTCATAAATCGGGGATTGGAGAAACAGTTTGAAGTTCCCCAAAGTAATTTTACTCCGGAAGCAGCCTGTTTTTCTTTGGCATAATCGGTTATAAATTCTATTCTTTTGGTTGATTCTTTAAAATTATCCGCTTCATCAATTAAATCATAATCGTGGAAACAGTAGTAAGGCACACCCAGTTTTGTAAAAAATTCGAAAGCCGCATCCATTTTTTCTGTTGCTCTTTGCTTAACATCTGTTGCGTTTAACCATTCAAAATGCTGTGTTCCCACTCCAAAAGGATCTCCACCCGTTGCACAGAATGTATGCCAGTAAGCCGTTGCAAATTTGAAATATTCTTTCATCGTTTTCCCTCGAACCACTTTGTTTTCGTTATAAAATTTGAAAGCCAGAGGATTGTCAGATTCTTTTCCTTCAAATTGAATTTTTCCAATTCCTTTGAAATACTCTTTGTTACCCATTGTAATTGCCATATATTTTAGTTTTAATTAAATGAATTAATTTAATGCAATCGATTGCATTAATATGTGAAAAAATTTTTTAATGATTTAGATTTTTCAATAATTTTAATTTCCATTTCTCATAACTATCCTTGTACTGGTTATAGTTTTTAGTATCAGGATAATAGCTTTTTAAAATGTCTTTGTCTGTCAGGATCTCATTTTGCGATTCGAATGCTCCAGCTCCCATGGCTGCGGCTCTTGCAGCGCCTGTAGAACCTGTGGAATCTATAATTCTTATTTCAGTATCCAAAATAGTAGTGATGGTCTGCGTGAATAAAGAAGAACGGAATAAATTGTCACCGCCTGCTTTTATAATACCTTTCTGAAGACCATCAGACATTAAAATATCTGTTCCGTAAACAAAAGAAAAGGCAATACCTTCCAATCCCGCCCGGAAAAGATGCTCGCTTTTATGACGGTTAAAATTCAGGTTAAAAACAGACGAGCCAATATCTTTATTATGCAGCACTCTCTCTGCTCCGTTTCCGAAGGGCAGGACAATAACTCCATCGGAACCGATCGGTATTTTTGAAGCTAAATCATTAATTTCATGATAGCTGTGTCTTTTTTGGTCCACCTGATGTCGAAGCCAGCTGTACTGGATTCCCGCACCATTGAGGCAAAGCATTTTCCCGATTCTCGGTTGTTCCTTTGTGTGGTTAATGTGGGCAAAATTGTTAATTCTTACAGATTCCTTTGATTTAATATTGTCAGTCACACCATAAACAACTCCGGAAGTTCCGCCTGTTGCGGCAATCTCTCCGAGATTCATTACATTGAGGGAAAATGCGTTATTGGGTTGATCTCCGGCTCGGTAATAAACAGGAATCCCCTCGGGAAGACCACTTTCTTCTGCTCCCTGTTTTGAAACATAGCATTGTTCAGTGAAATTTTCCACAATATCAGAGACAAAGGATTCCTCAATTCTCAGGTGTTTCAACATTGTTTTCGAAACTTCATGTTTTTCAAAATCCCAAAGTATACCTTCTGAAACTCCTGTAACAGAAGTTGTTGCTTCACCACTGAGCTTAAATGCAATGAAATCTCCCGGAAGCATAAATTTCCAGATCTTGTCATAGATTTCGGGGGTATTTTCCTGTACCCATTTCAGTTTGGAAGCGGTGAAATTTCCCGGAGAATTAAGCAGTTCTCTCATGCATTTTTTTTCTCCGATCTCATTAAAAATCCGGTCGCCAATTTCAACAGCCCGGCTGTCACACCATATAATTGAAGGACAAAGTACCTGTTTGTCTTTTCCAATCAATACTAATCCATGCATCTGATAGGAGATACCGATTCCTTTAATCTCATTTTTGTGGATTTTGCTCTCTGCAATTATTTTTTGTGTGAGAATCCGGAGATTTTGCCACCATTCATCTGGGTTTTGCTCTGCCCAGCCTGCTTTTGGAGAATCTATTGACATCTCATGTTCCGGGTATTTGGCATGGGCAATTAATTTACCCTGATCATCTACGATGGAAGCCTTTATCGATGAGCTTCCTACATCATAACCTATAAACTTCATTAATTATTAATAATTGTAATGCTTTAAATGTAATAATTTTATGTATTATACCGAGGATTTTTATAAATATGTTAATTTTTACTATTGTTTAATTTTAAATTATTGTAATTCAGTGTTTTAAATTTAATTAATTATTTTTCAGATGCTTTATTTCCAATTAAATTAAACAAATTGAGTAATTAATTTTAACTAAAAAGGGCTTTAATTATCCAATATTGAGCAATCGATTGCGCAAATTGATGATTAATTTATATTTTGCTGGATGTTAACCGGGATAAATCATCGCAAAATAATCAACATGAAAGAGCAGGATACCGCCAAATCCTAAAATGTATACTTTTATGAAAATGAAATGAAAGAATAATTTTCGTTATACAGTTGAAGATTATTTGCTGATTTTTTGTAAAAATAAACGGAATAAATTTTATTTAAATGATATTCCTTTATTTTGCCATTCTTTTGAGTGCTGAATTTTATTAATGAAAAATCAGATTCTACAATAAAAAATAAATTATGAAATCTCAAAATACATCAAGCTTTTTATTATCTCTGTTGATATTCTTACTGTTTTCATCGGGCATAAAAAGCCAGGATAAATTTCCCGACGGCACCATAATTCCAAAATGGTTTAAAGAAAATAAACCTACAGACATCAGTAAATTAGGTAAAAAATATATTCTTACCGATAATGGAGTGAAAAACGACAGTACGATTCTTCAGACAAAACAGGTTCAGGCGGTCATTGATCTTGCGGCTAAAAATGGGGGCGGTGTAATTATTGTACCCAAAGGAACATTCCTGATCAGTTCTGTATTCTTCAAACAGGGAACACATTTGCATTTGGAGAACGGTGCGAAATTAAAAGGAAGCGATGATATCAGTGACTTTCCGGTTGTGGAAACAAGAATGGAAGGACAGACGGTAAAATATTTTCCTGCAATAATCAATGCAGACGGATTGAATGGTTTTACCATTTCGGGAAAAGGAACACTTGACGGAAACGGGTTGCGTTTTTGGAAAGCATTCTGGAAAAGACGCCAGTGGAACCCTAAGTGTACCAATATGGACGAAATGAGACCCAGAATCATCTATGTTTCAAACTCTAAAAACGTTCAGGTTGAAGGGATTACCATAAAAAATTCTCCTTTCTGGAGTACTCATTATTATAAAAGTGAATTTGTAAAATTGTTAAACCTGACAATTTTTGCACCAAAAGAACCGGTAAAAGCACCAAGTACAGATGCTGTTGATATTGATGCCTGCACGAATTTCCTGATTAAAAATTGCTATATGTCGGTGAACGACGACGCCATTGCATTAAAAGGCGGAAAAGGCCCGAAAGCAGATAAAACTCCTGAGAATGGTGAAAACAGAAATATCATCATCGAAGATAACAGCTTTGGGTTTTGTCACAGTGTTCTCACTTGCGGCAGTGAATCTATCCACAATTATAACGTAATTCTGCGCAACTCAAAGGTGAAAGATGCTTCGAGACTGCTCCACCTTAAAATGAGACCGGACACTCCTCAGCATTACGAATATATTACCGTTGAAAATATCACAGGGAATGTTAAAACTTTCTTGTATGTAAAAGGCTGGAACCAATTTTTCGATTTGAAAGGAGAGGAAAGACCTAAAAAATCGTTAGCGAACAATATTCTGATCAAAAATATTGACATCAGTTGTGAAACGGCATTTGATGTTGAAAAATCTGACTTGTATGATTTGACAGATTTCACGTTGGATAATCTGAAGATAAAGGCGTTAAAACCTAAAGAGGAGAATTTGGAGGCTATTAAAAATTTGAAAAAAATTAAAGTAAATGTTACTCAGGTTGCCTCGCTAGACCAGTCTTATGATAAGAAAGATGATTCCGACATTGCAGCAAAATGAATTCTTTGTCTAAAATATTCGGCCTGGTATGCTTATGCTCCCAATTATTGCATTCTCAATTTAAATTGGGACGGTTTCTAAGCATACAAGCGAATAGAAATTTTTGAATTAATGGTGGAGCCAATATTTTTAATGGAGTGATTATGAAAAGTTGGATAAGAATTATAACCATTTTTATTTGTTCATCGATGTTTGCCCAGCAAACCAATTTCAAATTTGATTTTGGTGGAAACAGAGTTCAGGATGGCTTTATTCCCATTACGGAACATTCTGAATTCGACAGGAAAGCAGGCTATGGATTCATGGATATTTCCGGTTTAAAATCAGTCGACAGAGGAGGAAACGTTTTAACGGGAGATTATATTACCAGCGACAGACCTTTCTATTTTTCGGTGGTACTTCCGGAAGGAAATTATGATATTAAGTTAAATTTAGGTGATTCTAAAGGAACTTCCCAAACAACAGTTCGTGTAGAAAACCGCCGTTTGATGCTAGATGATGTGAAAACAAAAGGAGGTGAAATAGTTGAAAAACTAATCACCGTTCATGTTAAAGACAGCATTCTCCGTAATCAGAATGGAGTTGAAATTGGAATTGTAAAATTAAAACCAAGAGAAAGAAAATATTTACATTGGGACAACTTATTGACGATCGAATTTAACGGTAAAGCTCCAAAAATTTGTGCAATAACCATTCAGCCCAACAAAACTGCGAAAACAATTTACCTCACAGGAGATTCCACGGTTGTAGATGCGCAGTATGAACCCTGGGCTTCCTGGGGACAAATGCTGCCCTGTTTTTTTGTTCCGCAAGAAGTTGCTATTGCCAATTACGCCGAAAGCGGAGAAACTTTGAAAGCTTTTGAAGACCGCCATCGGATTGATAAAATCTGGAACAAAATAAAGCCTGGAGATTATCTGTTTATCCAGTTTGGGCATAATGATCAGAAGTATGGGAACAGCACAAAATCTGGTTATAGAAAAAGATTACAGGAATGGGTTAATAAAGTAAAACAATTGGGAGCGATTCCCGTTTTAGTTACATCAATGAATCGAAGAGTTTTTGATAAGAATAATAAGATTGTCAATACTCTTGATGATTTTCCTGCTGCGATGCGGGAAATTAGCAAAGAAGAAAATGTATATTTAATCGACCTGAATGCAATGAGTAAAACACTTTTTGAAGCGTTGGGACCGGAAAATTCTAAAAAAGCATTTGTCTATTATCCTGCAAATTCTTATCCCAATCAGCGGGATGCTTTGGCAGATGACACTCACTTTAATACGTATGGCGCTTATGAACTGGCAAAATGTGTCATAAAAAGTATTGTCGATCAGAAGCTGCCTTTAACTAAGTTTATTTCTAAAAAATATAAAGGCTTTGATTTAAATCAACCTGATCCCTTCGAAAAATTCTATTGGCCGGAAAGTATCTTCATGGAATCTTTAAAACCGGATGGAAACTAAAAAGTAAGAAAATGAATATTCAATCTATAATAAAGGCAGGCATAATGTGTTTTGTATTCGGGAATTTTCCCGCACAAAATCCGTGGCCAAAAAGCACTGAAACGGCAAAGCCGTGGACACGATGGTGGTGGATGGGAAATACTGTCAATGAAAAAGGATTGGATAAAGAACTGACAGCACTTAGTAAAGCAGGTTTCGGAGGCGTAGAAATCGTTCCCATTTATGGAGCAAAAGGCTTTGAAAATCAGTACATCAATTATCTTTCTCCGGAGTGGATGAAAATGCTTCAATTCACCACAGACAAAGCAAAAAGTTTGAATATGGGAGTTGATATGGCTGTAGGAACAGGCTGGCCAATTGGTGGTCCGGAGGTTGACGAAGAAGATGCAGCCACAAAAATGATTGTTCAGAAATACACAATTTCATCAGGTGAAAAATTTTCAGAAAAAATCATTCTCAAAGATGAAAAACAGAAGAATTTAACAACAATAAAATTAGATATTGTAACGGCTTACAATGAAAAAAATGAAGCAGTTGTTCTAACCGATAAAATAACAAATGACGGCCCTCTCAACTGGCATCCGGATTACGGGAAATGGACAATTTATGCTGTTTTTACAGGCAAAACTTTACAAAAAGTAAAACGTGCAGCTCCAGGTGGTGAAGGGTATACACTAGACCATTTCTCACCTGATGCAACGAAAGATTATCTTAATACCTTTGATAAAGCTTTTGGAAACTCAAACTATGGAATCCGTTCTTTTTTTAATGACAGTTATGAGGTTTATAATGCCGACTGGACCCCTGATTTTAAAAATGAATTTAAAAAAAGGAGAGGATATGACCTGAGTCCATACATTAAATATCTTGTCAGTAATGAAGAAAATGAGATAACGGGTAGAGTTAAATCAGATTACAGGGAAACCCTGAATGAGTTGATTTTGAATAATTTCACTAAGGATTTTACAAACTGGGCTCATTCCAAAAATTCAAAAAATACCAATCAGGCGCATGGATCACCAGGAAATTTACTGGACTTGTATGCTGCAGTCGATATTCCTGAGTCTGAAACTTTCGGAAGTACAGTTTTCGATATTCCGGGGCTGAGAAGAGACAGTGCAGATGTGCAAAAATCTGATAAACCGGATATTAATATGCTGAAATTTGCTTCATCGGCTGCCAATGTTACGGGTAAACAATTAATTTCAAATGAAACTTTTACCTGGCTTACAGAGCATTTTAAAACTTCCTGGTCGCAGACAAAACCCGAAGTGGAGCAGGTTTTTCTATCGGGAATCAATCACGTTTTTTATCACGGCACAACGTATACACCGGCAGATGTTCCTTTTCCGGGATGGTTGTTTTATGCTTCGGTTAATTTTGTTCCGGAAAACAGTTTGTGGCCACACTTAACAGGATTAAATTCTTATGTTGCCCGTACTCAAAGTGTTTTGCAGAGCGGGAAATCTGATAATGAATTGTTGATATACTGGCCAATTTATGACCAATGGGCTAACCCGAAAGGAAAAGATATCGCATTTAAAGTTCATAACGTGGAAAAATGGCTGCAGCCAACTCCAATGTATAAGAATTTAACGAAGCTAAGCAAAATGGGCTATGCTCTTGATATGATTTCTGACAAGATGATTGGCGAATCCCAATCGGAAAGCGGGAAAATTCAGACTGCAAAAGAAGGATCCTCCCACCAGGTTTTAATTATTCCTGAATTAACTTATTTGCCGGAAACTACGTTACATCATATTCTCAAATTAGCTCAAAATGGCGCTTCGGTTATTTTTCAAAATGAGCCAAAAGATATTCCCGGAAATTTTGAAGTTGAAAAAAGAAGAGCAGAACTGAAATCATTGTGGGCTCAGATCAAGTTTCAGGATCAGGGAGAAAATATAAAAACTGCAAGCTTCGGAAAAGGAAAAATTGTTTTAAGTTCTGATATTGAAAAAGGCTTGGAATATTTAAAAATACAAAAAGAACAATTAACGGAAACCGGATTGAAGTTTGTGAGGAGACAGTTTGACGGTGGGAAATACTATTTCATTGTTAATCATACTGCAAAGGACATTAATCAGTTGATTCCTTTAAACTATACAGGAAAACAAGCCGTGATCATGAATCCGGAAAACGGAGATTTCGGAGTTGCGGAAATACAAAACAATTCTGTAAGAATTCAACTGAAATCCGGACAATCTTTACTTTTAAAAAATACTGAAACTGTTGATCATTCCATTGCAAAATGGAATTATATTGAAAAAACAGATTCCCCTATCAGTTTAAATCAAGCATGGCAGCTGACTTTCAAAGAAGGCGGTCCCGAACTTCCAAAATCAAGGATTCTAAAAAATCCGGAACCCTGGACGAACTTTTCAGAAGATTCTGCAACACAGAGCTTTTCAGGAACCGGTGTTTATACAACAACATTAGTTTTGAAGAATAAAAAAGCAGACGATTATCTTTTAAAATTCGATAAATTATATGAAAGTGCAAAAGTAATTGTTAACGGTCAGGAAGCTGGGATTGTCTGGAGTATTCCTTTTGAAATCAACATTGGGGAATATCTGAAAAAAGGGAAAAATACCATTCAGATTGAAGTCTGCAATTTGATGGCGAATAGAATCCGTTATATGGATCAGAGTAAAATTCAATGGCGTAATTATCATGAAATCAATTTTGTAAACATTAATTATAAAGCTTTTGATGCCTCCGGATGGAAAGTTCAGCCTTCCGGATTGGATGGACAAATTCAGTTATTTCCATTATATTTTTCAAAATAGAATTCATATAAAGAAAAGTATATCAAAATAAATTGCGCAATCGATTGAATTATATTAATTTAATAGTTCAGAATTATGAATATAAAATATAACTTTATTGTACTGATTATTCTTTTTTCACAGCTCCTTTCAGCACAAAGGCAGATGGAGTATTTAAAAAGAGGAATTGTTGCAGTACCTTCAGAAACAGGAATTTTTGTGAGCTGGCGTTTACTGGGTACAGAACCTCAGAATATTCAGTTTGATCTATATCGTATTGAAAATAATAAAAGCAAAAAGCTGAACGAAAAACCATTGCTTAACGAAACCAGTTTTTTAGATACAACGGCAGACAAAACAAAGAATTACACTTATTTCGTAAGATCCAACACCCAGGATCAGGAGATTGATCAGGATTCTGCGAAGTATGCTGCCAATCAAAAACCTTATTTTTCAATTCCTTTAAGAACTCCGGTGGGATATACGCCCAACGATGCTTCTGTTGCCGATCTTGACGGAGATGGTCAATATGAAATTATCCTTCATCAGACGGGGCAATCCAGAGACAACAGTCAGAAAGGCTTTACGGATGAGCCCATTATTCAGGCGTATAAACTGAACGGAAAATTCTTGTGGGAAATTAACTTAGGAAAAAATATCAGGGAAGGGGCGCATTACACACAGTTTTTAGTGTATGATTTAGACCAGGACGGCAAAGCAGAAGTCGTTATGAAAACGGCAGATGGAAGCAGAGACAGTAAAGGAAAATTCATCGGGGATTCTTCCAGAGATTATCGCAATGAGAACGGATTTATCCTTTCCGGACCTGAATATTTGACTGTTTTTAATGGCGAAACAGGCGAGGAAATTAATACCGTTCATTATATTGTTCCGAGATTTCAAGGCAGCCTGAATCCGACTCCGGAACAGCTTACCGAAACCTGGGGCGATGCGAAAGGAAATAGGGTAGACCGGTTTTTGGGTGCAGTTGCTTATCTGGATGGCAAAACGCCCAGCATCATTATGTCGAGAGGTTATTATACCCGAACGGCGATCGCTGCCTGGGATTATAAGGATAAAAAACTCAGTTTACGATGGCTTTTTGATACGGAAAGTTCAGAAGAAAATAAAAAATACCGTGGTCAGGGAAACCATAACCTGAGCATTGCCGATGTAGATAATGATGGAAAAGATGAAATTATCTTTGGTGCAATGACAGTTGATGATAACGGGAAAGTCTTAAACAGTACGGGCTTTGGCCATGGTGATGCACTGCACGTGGGTGATCTGGATCCTTCCTCTCCGGGATTGGAAATTTTTGATATTCAGGAAAGATTTGATGATGCGGGTGCTCATTTCAGAGCAGGCGCAACGGGTAAAGTTTTATGGAAATTACCTTCTTTAATTTATAGTAAGCAGGGTAAATTTCAGGGACCTGGAAGAGGACTGTCTTTAAATATCGATCCCCGTTATCAAGGTTCAGAATCCTGGGCTTCAGGAGCTGGTGTGAAAGGTATTTACGATACTAAAGGAAGAAAAATAAGTGATAAAAATCCTGCCTGTAATATGGGGATTTATTGGGATGGAGATTTTTTAAGCGAAATTTTAGACGGAACTTCTGTGTCAAAATGGGATTGGAATAAAGAAAAGTCCAATCTCATTTTTGATGCTAAGGATTTTCAGTGCGAATCTAACAATGGCACTAAGAAAAATCCTTCTCTGGTTGCCGATTTATTTGGAGACTGGCGGGAAGAGCTGATTTACAGAACATCAGATAATCAGGAACTTCGGATTTTCAGTTCTACCATTCCTACGAAGCACCGTTTGTATACGATGATGCATAATCCGCAATACCGGTTGAGTATTGTTTGGCAAAATGTAGGCTACAACCAGCCTCCTCATACTGATTATTATTTGGATGAATCTGTTTCAAAAGTTCCTTCGTCAAATATTTATACAGTTAAACCTTAAATCAATCTTAACCTTTAATTTTCTAAAATAAAAAAATAAAATAATTATGAAGCAAGTACTAATGAGAGGCGCTTTTTTTGCGTTGATGTTTGGAGTTTTATATTCCTGCTCAGTTCAGAAACAAACGATGGCAAAAAACGTTAATCTTCCGGATAAAAAAGAAATTTTGGACATTTCACGCAGGGCAAATCAATATTTCATGAACAAATGGCCGGATGCGGGAAAGGAAGTTGTCGGCAAAAAAGTATGGCCAAGCAATTTATGGACACGGGCTGTTTACTATGAAGGGCTGATGGCTCTGTATAAAATAGATCCTAAAAAAGAGTATTACGATTACGCCATCGACTGGTCTCAAAAACACAATTGGGACATGATGCGCGGTACCTATACCCGTAATGCAGACAATCAGGCTTGCGGACAAACATATCTGGATCTTTATGAAATTGACGGCAAAAAAAATCCGGAGAGAATAAAATTTGTAAAAGCTTCTATGGACAGTATGATTGCCTCCAAAAAATCAGATGACTGGTGGTGGATTGATGCGCTCCAAATGGGAATGCCGATTTTTACAAAGCTGGGCAGAATTACAGGTGAACAAAAATATTTCGATAAAAATTATGAGATGTATGCCTTTACGAAATATAAGCATGGAGGAAATGGTTTATATAACCCAAAAGACAAACTTTGGTGGCGGGATAAAAGCTTCGTTCTCCCTTACAAAGAACCCAATGGCGAAGATTGCTACTGGAGCCGCGGAAACGGCTGGGTAGTGGCAGCTCTGGCCCGGACGTTGGAAGATACCCCGGAATCTGATCCGCATTATAAGGAATATTTACAGGATTATAAAGATCTGTTATCAGCTTTGCTACCCATTCAGAGGGAAGATGGCTTTTGGAATGTAAGTCTGCATGATCCTGGCAATTTCGGAGGCAAAGAAATGACGGGAACCGCTCTCTTTGTGTATGGAATGGCGTATGGAATTAATAAAGGACTGATTGATAAAAAAACATATTTACCCGTTGTTGTAAAAGCATGGAGCGCAATTGTAAAAGATTCTGTTCAGCCGAATGGATTTTTAGGCTGGGTTCAGGGAACAGGAAAAGAGCCTAAAGACGGTCAGCCGCTTGCCATTGATAAGCAGCCTGATTTTGAAGACTATGGTTTAGGCTGTCTGTTGCTTGCTGCAAGTGAAGTGTATCAATTAAAATAAACGAATATTCAAAATTGTTAACATTCATTGAATTAACATTATTGACTTAGGAAGCAGGAGCGTTAAGGAAATTAATTCTGTGAACGTTAAGAAAATTCTACTGTTTGAAGCGCGAGACAAATACTGAATCGAAGAACTCATATTGAAATCGCGCAAGTTTTAGAATTTTTAGAGAATAGAATTAATTTTTAGCGGATGATTCCAGGTCTTGAATTTTTGATTCTTTTGTTTTAAGAAAAAAGAATTAATATGACAACATGACACTACAAGATGCGCAATCGATTTCATAGTATTAATTTTCAAATTCAATCCATAAGATAAATTATGAATGCATTATTAGGAGTTTTTTTTCACTTCTTAGGAGGTTTTTCTTCAGGCAGCTTTTATTTACCCTATAAAAAAGTAAAAGGCTGGTCCTGGGAAACTTATTGGTTAATAGGAGGAGTTTTTTCCTGGATCATTGTTCCGCCTCTTGCGGCATTTCTTACCATTCCCGGTTTTTGGGATATCATTCGGAATGAAAGCTCTTCCATATTAGGACTGACGTTTTTGTTTGGTGCTTTGTGGGGAATTGGCGGTTTTACTTATGGTTTGGGCGTCAGATATCTGGGCGTAGCACTTGGAAGCAGCATTATTTTGGGGCTTTGTATGGTGTTTGGATCACTCGTTCCTTCTATTTATTATGAATTTTCTCCGCAAACAGGAAAAGACAATATCGGTTTGCTGTTTTCCAGCCAATGGGGACAGTTTGTTTTGCTGGGACTTCTGGTTTGTGTCATCGGAATCATCATCAGTGGAAAAGCAGGAATGATGAAAGAAAAAGAGTTACAAACCGATTCAAAAGATCCTCATGGTCTAGAAGTAAAAACGGAATATAAATTCGGGTTGGGATTAATCGTTTCTATCATATCCGGTGTTTTAAGTGCATGTTTTAACTTCGGACTGGAAGCAGGAAAGCCAATGGCAATTGCAGCCAATGAAGCTTGGAAAATAGCTAACCCGGATCAGGGAGAATTCCTTTTTCAAAATAATGTAACCTACATTGTTGTGCTTTGGGGTGGTATGGCAGTCAATCTTATCGGGTGTTTGTACTTAGCTGCTAAAAATAAATCCTATACCGATTATACCAAAAGAAACGTACCGGTGGTGCGTAACCTGATTTTCTGTGCGCTTGCCGGAACCATGTGGTTTTTACAGTTCTTCTTTTACGGTATGGGCGAAAGTAAAATGGGAAATGGTGCCAGCTCATGGATTTTACACATGGCCTTTATCATTTTTATTGCCAATTTATGGGGAATTATCATCAAAGAATGGAAAGGAGTTTCCAAAAAAACAATTGTAACCATTTCTGCCGGAATGATTGTAATGTTTATCTCTATTTTGATTGTAGGATACGGAAATTCTTTACGATAAAATTCATTTCACATTCATCTATTCATATAGTTTCAGAGTTAGAATTTTAACTCTTTTAAAGGCACTGAAAAATCAGTGTCTTTTTATTAAAAATAGAGGGATTTTTAATTCACGGTTTAGTTAAGTATTTTATCAAATAATTAGTGATTTGCAATTGTTTTGTTGTTTGTTTTGAAATATAACTTAAATATTGTGGTTAATTGTGATAAATTATTAATATTTCAATACAGGATATTGCAGGATGCCCGGATTTTTGTAACGGTGTATTTTGGTAACATAAAAATTAACATATGTCTTTAATAGTTAAACACAAAAATATAAAGCGAATCGTCTTTCCGGCATTTATGCTTTCAACAAGTTTTGTCTGGGGGCAAAAGACGGTAAATGATTCTGTGAAAAACACAAAAGATATTGAGGAAGTAGTCGTTATCGGTTATGGTAAAGTTAAGAAGTCAGACTTAACAGGATCTGTTTCTTCAGTTTCTGCAAAAGATTTGGCAGCTACACCGGCAATGAATGCTTTACAGGCGCTGCAGGGAAGAGCATCAGGTCTGAATATCGTAACAGCAGGTGGTGCTCCGGGTGCCAATGCCAACGTTACGATCAGAGGTGGTTCTTCCATAACTCAAAGTTCCGATCCGCTGTATATTGTAGATGGTTTCCAATTGGATAATGCTTTGAATGTGATTAATCCTAATGATATTGAAAGTATCGATGTACTGAAAGGTGCTTCTGCCATTGCCATTTACGGAGCCCGTGGTTCTAATGGTATTATTGTTATTAAAACTAAAAGCGGGAAGAAAGGAAAAACGACTATCACCTACAATACTTTCATGTCATTTGATATGCTTTCAAAAAAATTGGATATGCTCTCCAATGTGGAACAATATGTAAAGTATCAGTACGAATTGGGAGTACTTCAGTCCAAACCATCAGCTTGGAGCAATGTTTTTGACAATAATCTAGGGACCGATGCACCGGGGTTTTATTCCGGAGCCAATCAGAGAATTGCCAATCGCTACGGATCTGATTCTGCATTAGACTGGCAGGAAAAAATGCTGGGAGGAACGGGATTAACTCAGAACCACAACGTAAATGTTTCTGTAGGAAATAATAAGACACAGGCATTCATCAGTTATAATTACAATAAACAGGATGGTTTGCTTCAAAATTATAGCGAGACAAGGAATTCATTACGTGCTAATATCAATTCAGAATTGTATAAAGGGGTAAGAGTAGATTTCAATACCATGTTTACGAACAATTCTGTAAACGGTGGAGGTGCTTATTCAGGAATGAAAAAAATTCTTCTTCAGCCTATTACTGGTGGTACATTATTTACCCAAGACCATTTGTTCAACACTCAGACTTTCCCGGATTTTTCAGCACTGGATTCTGGTTTCGATACAGAAAATCCATACATAGAAACCCAGGCTTCAACTTCAAACAAACGTACCAGAACATTCGTAGCCAATGCAGGTGTCGAATTTGACTTCCTGAAAAACTTCACATGGAGAACTGCCGGACAATATAGCTGGATAAACAGCAAATCGACATCATTTTCGGATCAGAATTCCCGCGCGTTCCTTACAGATCCTGTAAATACTGGGATCAACGGAAATATTGCCAATGCAGAGACATTCCGTTATCAGATCACCAACACTTTAAATTATAATAAAACGTTTGGTGAAAAACATAAAGTAAATGCTTTAATCGGGAACGAAATCTGGTATGAAGAATCCGAAGGAAGCAGCATGAAACTTACAAAATTCCCATATCCTAATTTCGGACTGGATGATATTGCCAATGCAACGGTTGCTGATAAAAATACAGATAGATCAAGCAACAGCTTACTTTCCTATTTTGCCCGTGTAAACTATAATTATGATAATCGTTATTTAATCACAGGAACAATACGTGCGGATGGTTCTTCAAAATTTGCAGAAGATTCTCGTTGGGGGTATTTTCCATCTGTAGCAGGTGCATGGCGTGTTTCTCAGGAAAATTTCTGGCAGGGTCATAAGATCGATAAAATCATTAATGATTTTAAATTAAGAATTGAATATGGAGTAACAGGTAACAATGGTGTCTCCAATAACTTATGGAGAACCAATGTTCTGCTTACAGATTATCCAATAAACAATACTCAGGGATATCCGGCATACGTTACTAGTACAAATTGGGGAAATCGTGATCTTCAGTGGGAAGAGCTGAGAACTACCAATATTGGTGTAGATCTGGCATTTTTCAATAGCAGAATTAAATTGACTTCCGAATGGTATAATAATAATGTAAGCAAAATGCTTTTCGAAAGTGTACTTCCCGTTTCTTCAGGCTATTCAAGACAGTACCAGAATATCGGCTCTATGAGAAACAGAGGAATGGAATTCACATTAAATACAGTGAATGTAAAATCCGGAAACTTCAGATGGACGACAGATCTTAATATCTCTTTTAACAAATCGAAAGTTCTTTCTCTTGAAAACGGACAACTGAATAAAACATTCAGTGTAGGAGGCAGCAGAACGGGAATGGTGACCTACTATGCAACGGTAGGAGAAGAACTGGGAGATATGTACGGGTATATTTATCAGGGAGTTTATACTACGGATGACTTTACCCAAAATTCGGACGGATCTTTAACCTTAAAGCCGGGCGTTGTAAAACCTTCAGCCGGAACTCCTAAACCGGGCGATATGAAATTTGCTGCTGATAATGAATCAGGAGATCAGTTTACAAGAAAAATGCAGAAGATCGGAAACGGTACCCCGGACTTTATCGGGGGAATCAGTAATAACTTCTCTTACAAAGGTTTTGACTTAGCTGTATTCATGAAATTTAGCGTTGGGAATGATATTTATAATGCGACTAAACAAAGCTTAAGCCCATATGCTATGTTCCAGAATGTTCCTTCAGAATTCGGGAATAATTATTATCACCTGATTGATCCTAATACAGGGCTGGCAACAACCAATTTAGTAAGATTAAAAGAATTGAATCCAAACGAGGACTCAAGCCTTTGGAGCTTAAGCAATACAAACACTTCAAATATTGCCTACCCATCATCATACTATGTAGAAGACGGTTCTTATCTGAGAATTGCCCAGGTAACATTAGGATATTCTTTTCCTAAAGAATTTTTGAATAAAGTAATGTTGTCCAATGCCCGCATCTATTTTACTGTTAACAATTTAGCAACAATTACAGGGTATTCAGGTTATGACCCTGAAGTTTCTGCAGCAAGCGGGGTGACTGTTACACCTGGGTACGACAGTTCTACGTATCCCCGCTCAAGAAGCTATGTTCTTGGTCTTAATTTAACTTTCTAATGATGTAATATTTAAAATCATGAAAAATATATATAATACTCCCATATTTTTAAGAAAATTAGTCATTCTTCCCTCAATTTTCGTTGCTGTTTTAGCGATGAACTCATGCAGTGACGATTTTCTGGATCAACCCGCTTACAATTCATTAGATACAGAATCCGTATTTAAAAATATAGATACTGCAGAAATGTTTGTTCTGGGCTGTTACAGAGGTATAGTTCCAACTGAAATGTATTATCAGTTAGGAGCCGGCGACACAGTAACCCACTCTTCAGAAGATGGCTCTACCAATAATTCCAAATATAATATTGCCAACTATCAATATGATGCGTATACCCCCAATACGGTAACAGGGATTTACTCTGCGATGTATGCCGTTATTGAAAGGACCAATATTGCAGTCAGCGGATTAAGTAAAATGGAAGCAAGCCCAAAACGTGATGCTTTATTAGCTGAAGTTAAGGCCATCCGTGCATTTTGTTATTATAATTTAATTCGTGTTTACGGAGACGTTCCTTCAGTTTTTAAACCTTTGGATGAGATGGATCCGAATGACCCGAGTACACTATACCCAAAACGTACTTCAAGAGACGAAATTTACGATCATATCATTGCTGATCTTCAGGAATCCGTAGCCAACGTTCCAAGTTTTGGGCAAAGTGGATATGCAACAACAGAACGTTTAACAAAACATGCAGTGAACGCCTTATTGGCAAGAATTGCTCTTTACGCAGCAGGATATTCCCTTCGTTGGGACCTGAATACAGGAAGTGGAGCCATGATGTCGCGCCGTAGTGATAACAGCAGAATTCAGCAACTGTATCAGATTGCGGATAATGCCTGTGCAGCTATTATTAACGGAGGAACCAATTCTTTGGTTCAGGCTCAGGGTGGCAAAAGTGGTTTCGAAGCCTTGTGGTTCAATTTCTGTCAAAGAAAATTTTCAGTCACAAATCCAGAAATTCTTTGGCAGGTTGCGGAATACGGGGCAAATACAAACTCAGCTTTCGGAGTTTACGCCAATGAGGGGTCTCGTGGAGGAACGTATGGATCAAGAAAGGCATTACAATTCATTCTTCCTAGTTATTATTTGTCTTTTAATCAGGGGGATACACGTAGAGACGTTTCTTGTACTTCTTACAGTGTATATTTCTTAAACAATGGTAATGCAAGTGACACCTGGGTGAATGCCGGAACTACATATTCATGCATCCTGTCAGGTAAATTCAGAATGGGATGGTGTATTGCTCCCCAAGCGGCAGATGCCCGTAATTTAAATATTCCTGTTTTAAGATATGCAGATGTTTTATTAATGTATGCAGAATCTCAGAACTATCTAAACGGAGGACCTACTGCTGCAGGAACCACGGCTTTAATGCAGGTAAGAAACCGTGCAGGAATTGGTTCTGTACCTGCTCCGTCTGGTCAGCAGGCATTTGAAGCCGCTATTGTTCAGGAACGTAAATGGGAATTTGCAGGAGAGTTTAATCTTCGTACAGACTTGATTCGTATGAATCGTTTGGCAAGCGAAATTGATGCAACAAAACAGTCAATGAAAAACCTTTCAAACAAAACGGGAGCCTATGTAAATACACCTGTTTACAGACTTTATAAGCTAGAAAAAAATGCCCAGATTTATGGTGATCCGTTTTTAGCGTTAAAATATATTGACATTACGAATCCTGCAGAAATTTCGGTAATTACTAATGTTCCCACAAGTTCTACAGGCTTTGCGAATTATCAGACCGCATTAAGAGATATTGCAGTAGCACACGGACAAACCACTACAACAGATGACAAATGGTATCCTGCGAATATGTTCCAGGCTTATAACAGTACATTTAACAGCAATGCAAAAAGGACAGCTGGATTTATAGGAGCTGCTGCAGGCCAGCTTCAGATTGGCAGCATCATCTATACCAAACCAACCGGTTCAGCTGAAAACGGTGGAACGTATCCAAACTGGATCGAAGGTGGAGGAGACGGACTTTTCTACGGATTTGTACCGAATAAAACAGAATTGCTGCCTTTTGCCGCACAGGCGGCAGGTCATCCGTTAGTTGATAATCCAAATCTGTCTCAGCTTCCCGGATATTAATCAAATTAACCTCAAAGTATATTTTAAACCAATCTTTTTAATCACAAAATAGTAATTATAAATATCCTCAGCCGGATTGTTTTTATAAAGATGAATTGACTGACAAGAATTTAAACATTAATTTATCTTTAAATACAGTATTTACCAGTATAGTACGGGATGCTGTAAAAAATATTACAGTCTAATTTTGGATAGAAATTCAGAAATATAAGTAAACCAATGGAAAAAGTAAAAACATTCAAATACGTAGACTATTTATGGGATGAAAGCAAAGCAGCCTCTTTCGGAAATGATCAGGTGGCTTTATTTTTATACCGCTCAAACATATTAGGGGCAGATTTAAGAATTACCAATTACGGAGGAGGTAATACAAGCTGCAAAACCATCGAAAAAGATCCGTTAACTAACGAAGATGTTGAGGTGATGTGGGTGAAAGGTTCTGGTGGTGACATCGGAACATTAACAAGAAAAGGGATTGCCGGATTATACACAGAAAGATTAAGAAATCTGAAAAATGTGTACCAGGGCTTAGCAGATGAGGATAGAATGGTGGGCTTATTCAATCACTGTATTTTTGACCTGGACAGCAAAGCACCTTCCATTGATACACCTTTACATGGTTTACTTCCATTCAAGCATATCGATCACCTTCATCCGGATGCTTTAATTGCTGTAGCTGCCGCAAAAGACAGCGAAAAAATTACAAAAGAAATCTGGGGTGATACAATGGGCTGGGTTCCATGGCAGCGTCCGGGTTTCGACTTAGGATTACAATTGGAAAAATGTTTAAATGATAATCCAGGGATCAGAGGAATTGTTTTAGGAAGCCACGGATTATTTACCTGGGGTGATACTTCTTATGAATGTTACATCAACAGCTTGGAAGTTATCGAAATGGCTTCTGAATATATTGCTGGAAAAATCGAAGAAAAAGGACAGGTTTTCGGTGGCCAAAAAGTAGAATCTCTTCAAGCTGATGAGCGCAAGAATAAAGCAGCTCAGTTGATGCCTTTGTTACGTGGTCTGGCTTCTTCCGAAAGCAGAATGATAGGTCACTTTACAGACAGTGATGTGGTTCTGGAATACATCAACAGTAATGATTTGGAGCGTTTAGCACCACTTGGAACTTCCTGTCCGGATCATTTTTTGAGAACTAAGATTCAGCCGTTAGTTTTAACTTTAGATAAAAATGAAGATTTAAGTGATTCTAAAGCTATTTTAGAAAAATTAACTCCTCTTTTCCAACAATACAGACAAGAGTATAAAGCATATTACGAAACCTGTAAACACCCAAACAGTCCTGCGATGCGTGACCCGAATCCAGTGATTATCATTTATCCGGGAGTAGGAATGTTCAGTTTCTCAAAAGATAAACAGACTACCCGTGTAGCTAGCGAATTTTACGTCAATGCAATCAATGTAATGCGTGGAGCAGAAGTCATTTCCGAATACACCTCATTACCAAGACAGGAAGCTTTTGATATTGAATATTGGCTGCTGGAAGAAGCGAAACTGCAAAGAATGCCTAAAGAAAAGCCATTGTCAAGAAAAATTGCTGTTGTTACAGGAGCCGGAGGTGGAATCGGACAGGCTATTGCTGATAAAATGGTTCAGGAAGGTGCAGTCGTTGTTTTTACCGACCTGAATCAGGAAGCTTTAGATTCTGTTACAGAAAAATACAGTAAAGATCAGGCTGTAGCAGTTACTTGTGACGTAACCAATGAAGAGGCTATTGCTAATGCTTTTAAAGACACAGTTTTAGCGTTCGGTGGAGTAGATATCATTGTTCATTCTGCTGGCTTAGCGATTTCCAAATCCTTGGAAAATACCACTACAAAAGACTGGGATTTACTGGAAAATGTTTTGGTGAAAGGTCAGTTTTTGATGGTTAAAAATGGGGTGGAAATCATGAAAAAGCAAGGCTTGGGAGGAGATATCGTTAACATCGCAAGTAAAAACGGATTGGTTGCCGGCCCGAATAACGTAGCATACGGAACTGCAAAAGCTGCTCAACAGCATATGACAAGATTATTGGCAGCAGAATTGGCAACAGATAAAATCCGCGTAAATGTTGTAAATCCTGATGGGGTAATTGTAGGAAGTAAAATCTGGGAAGGAGCCTGGGCAGAAGGCCGTGCAAAAGCAAACGGAATTTCTGTTGAAGAACTGCCTGCATTTTACGCAAAGAGAAATTTATTAAACGAAATTATCCTTCCTGAGGATATTGCAAACGGAGTTTTTGCATGCGTTGCCATCTTAGATAAAACCACAGGAAACATCATTAATGTAGACGGAGGAATGGCAAATGCTTTCCCAAGATAAAATTTTAAAATTTAGCCACAAAAGTCACAAAGTTTATTATTGATTCATACAATTTAGAAAAGAGCAAAAAGGTTTAAGATCTTTGATTTCGTCCTTCTTTTTGAACTTTTGTTTTCAATAATTTTAAGCTTTAAATTATCAGAAGCTTTTGTGGTAAAAATCAATTCAAAAAATCAAATCATGATTATAGGAAAAGATATCATTGAACAATACAACAAAACAGAAATTGAAAGCTTTACGACAGATTTCGATTTTCTACAAAATAAATTAACAAAATCAGGAGCCAATGTTGCTGAGATTGTCAACAAAATTGCTGATTTCCAGGTGGCCATTCCGAGCTGGGCTTTAGGAGCGGGAGGAACCCGTTTTGGAAGATTTACTTATGGTGGTGAGCCTTCTTCTTTAGAGCAAAAATTAGATGATATAGGTTTAATTCATACTTTAACACATTCTGCAGGAGCTGTTTCATTACACATTCCATGGGATATTCCAACTGATGTGAAGGCCATTAAAGAAGTTGCTGCTTCTTACGGACTTGTTTTTGATGCCATGAATTCTAATACATTCCAGGATCAGGCAGGTGCTAAACATTCTTATAAATTCGGTTCTTTGAATGCTGTGAATGAAGATTCAAGAGCCTATGCTGTAGAACACAACAAAGAAGTGATTAGGATAGGAAAAGAATTAGATTCAAAAAGCTTAACGGTTTGGCTGGCGGACGGAGCAAATTTTCCGGGACAATTGAATTTTCAGACAGCATTGTCAAACACAGAGAAAAGTTTAAAAGAAATCTATGCAGAAATGCCTGAAGACTGGAAACTTTTCATTGAATATAAGCCTTACGAGCCGAATTTTTATTCAACAACCATTCAGGATTGGGGAACTTCGTTTATGTTGGCAAATGCTTGTGGCGAGAGGGCTTATACACTGGTAGATCTTGGTCATCATCTACCGAATACCAATATTGAGCAGATTATTGCAACCTTGATGTACAAAGGGAAATTAGGAGGTTTCCACTTCAACGACAGCAAATATGGGGATGATGATTTAACGGTAGGTTCCATTAAACCTTATGCTTTGTTCTTGATTTTCAATGAATTGGTATACGGAATGGAAAATAATCCTCAAAACCCTTATCCGGCCTGGATGATCGATGCAAGCCATAACATTAAAGACCCGCTGGAAGATTTATTACAGTCTCTGGAAGCTATTTTAATTGCTTATGCACAGGCACTTTTGGTTGATCAGAAAGCATTAAAAACAGCTCAGCTGAATAATGATGTCGTTGGTGCGCAGGATATTTTGCAAAATGCCTACAGAACAGATGTTCGTCCATTATTAAGAGCTGCAAGATTGCAGAAAGGTGCTGCTTTAGATCCGATCGCAGCTTACAGGAGTTTAAAGGTGAGAGAAAATTTAATTATTGAAAGAGGCCTAGAAACCAAAGCAACGGGATTATAAAACCCTGTTTTAAAATTGATAATTTCAACTTTTGAGTGCAATCGAAAGTTTTTATTATATGTATCCTTATATTTTTATCATTAAGGTTGAAAGTGTTTGGAGGTAGGATATTAGCTTTTTGCTGCTTAAGAAATAAGTGGATTTTTTCTTAATTCATCGTATCATCTGAACACTCCTTAATGGTGTTTCAATAACTAAATTTAAAATTATTGAAACACGAATACGCACTAAACTTTTTGCACAGATATCATGAATCAGCACTGTGACATTTGTGAAGATATTAGCGTTACTTGTGTTAAAACAAAAAAAAATAAATTGCTTTGCCGCTTTGTTGTTGCAATGACAAAAAATAAAAATTCATCCCAGAAATGTCTAAAAAAAAGGTAACCATCGTATTTGATATTGGAAAGACTAATAAAAAGTTCTTTTTATTCGATAAGAATTATAAAGAAGTTGTTCGGGAATATACAGAATTACCACTCATTACTGATGAAGATAATTATCCTGCGGAAGACCTTTCAGCCTTGCAACATTGGATAAAAGATAATTTTAATGCCATTCTTGATCATGAAGAATATGAAGTAAAAGCCATCAATTTTTCCACCTATGGAGCAAGTTTTGTGCATCTGGATCAGAAAGGAAATGTTCTGACTCCATTGTACAATTACACCAAACAAATGGATCAGGAAATTCTTGATTTATTTTATGAAAAGCATGGAAGCAAACAGAAAATTGCCCGTGAAACAGCATCACCCCAGGCTGGAATGCTTAATTCAGGTTTGCAATTATTCTGGCTGAAATATAAGCATCCGGAAATATTCAGAAAAATCCGTTACAGCCTTCATTTACCTCAATATTTATCGTATTTGTTTACCGGAATTTGTGTGTCGGAATTTACTTCAATAGGCTGTCACACCAATTTGTGGGATTACGACAAAGCTGACTATCACGACTGGGTGTATGAAGAAGAAATAGACGCTTTATTACCACCAATTGTACCGACTTCTGCGAGTATCAATACTTCTTACAGAAATAAAAAAATTAAAATCGGTGTTGGGATTCACGATAGTTCTTCAGCGTTATTACCTTATATTTTAAGCAAAAAAGAACCGTTTTTACTTCTCTCAACGGGAACCTGGAGTATTTCGTTAAATCCTTTTAATGATGAAAGCCTGACTGATGAAGATGTAGAAAATAATTGTCTGAATTACATGAGAATTGATGGGAAACGTGTAAAAGCATCCCGTTTTTTCATGGGAAATGAATACAAAATCCAGGTTGAAAAACTATGTGCTTATTACGGAAAAGAATATGGTTTCCACAGAGAAGTGCAGTTTGATCAGGATTTGTATTTGCGCTTAATGAAAAATAAAAATATCTATTTTCGCTTTGAAGGAATTATTTTAAAACGAAAAATGATCAGTGAAACAGATTTAAAATCATTCACTACTTTTGAAGAAGCATATCATCAATTAATGATAGAACTGATGGATTTACAGATTCATACCATCAAAAATGCAATCGGAAATTCAGATATCGAAAACATTTATATCGATGGCGGATTCACTGATAATGACGTATTTATGAAGCTTATGTCTCATCATTTTCAGCATTACAATGTGATGTCTACCCATTCTCCGCTGGGTTCTGCATTGGGAGCTTCCATGGTGATTTCGAACAAAAAAATAGACGAAACTTTTTTACAGCAGCATTATCAGATGAAAGTGCTTCAACCGTTAATTCTTAATTTATAAAACATGGCATTTCCATTTGATACCCGTTACGCTTCGCTTGAACTTTTAATCGAAAAGGCAAAAAAAAGAATGCCCCGTTTCGCTTTCGAATACCTGGATGGCGGTTGCAATGAAAACATAAACCGGGACAGAAATACGAGCGAACTAAGAGAAGTTCTTCTTCGTCCACGTTATCTGAATAATTACAGTGAAACCAACATGGAAACTGAATTATTTGGAGTAAAATATTCCGCGCCTTTTGGAATTTCTCCCGTTGGGTTACAGGGACTGATGTGGCCCAATGCTCCCGAAATTTTGGCAAAAGCTGCTTTTAAACATAATATTCCCTTCATATTAAGTACAGTTACAACAAGCAGTCTTGAAAGAATTTCCGAATTAACAGAGGGAAAAGCCTGGTATCAATTATACCATCCGAGAGAAGAATGGCTGCGCGATGATATTCTCGATCGTTGTGAAGCTTCCGGATACGATGTACTTGTTGTTTTGGCTGATGTTCCGACTTTTGGATACAGAGCAAAAGAAATAAGAAATGGCTTATCAATGCCGCCTCAAATTAATTTCCGAAATGTTTCCCAGGCTTTGGTAAAGCCGCAATGGTGTTTAGAGATGCTGAAACATGGTGTTCCGAGTTTTGCAACGATGAATAAGTATATGGATAAAAATATGAATGTGAAACAGCTGGGCCAGTTTATGAATTCTACTTTTTCCGGCAGATTGAATTCAGACAGAATCAAGGCGATTCGTGACAAATGGAAAGGAAAATTAGTCATTAAAGGTGTCGCTTCAGACGAAGATGCCGCAGAAGCAGTTCGTTTAGGTTTCGACGGAATGATTATTTCCAATCATGGCGGAAGACAGCTTGATGCGGGTGAATCTACGATTTCTGTAGTGAAAGAAATCAGCGAAAAATATAAAGGTCAGATCAAAATTATGATGGACAGTGGTGTAAGAACCGGCCCGGATGTTGCCCGCGCTTTAAGTTGTGGTGCAGAATTTACCTTTATGGGAAGAACTTTCATGTATGCAGTAGGAGCTTTAGGTGACAAAGGCGGTGACCATATTATTGAAATGCTTAAAATGCAGTTCAGACAGGTGATGGAACAGGTTTGCTGTGAAAAACCGGAAGATTTGCAAAACTTCAGAGTGAAATAAAATCTTTAAGGTTATATTAATATTCAATTGGAACGGGCTTTAGCCCGTTTTTCATTGTAGCAGATTCTTATTGACTTTAGTCAAAAAGTAAAATTCTGTTTGCGGATTCCAAAATATTTTTAAACGAATATTTAAAATAGTAAAATGCATTATTTAAGGAAGCAAAGTATTGCAACAAAGTTGCTGATGAAGCTGGCTTTATTAGAATCAATTTATTGATTCCATTCTTTGCTCACTTACAATAGGCAGTATGATAAATAAAACTTTGCGTTAAAAAAATGACCATTTCAAAATAAAAATTCGCAAAGACAGCCTTGCGAATTTTTTTATGATAATTTGAAAATTTATTTCTTCTTCTCCGATTTTACCGCCTGTCTCGCCAATAACTTCCAGTCATTTTTTACTTTTGACCAAACCAATAAGATATCCAGCATCACATCTCCCGGTGCTTTTCCGGCATCAGCAGTCGTTGCATAAAAATGATGACGGACAATGGCTGTATTACCAACAATACTTACCGTTTGATTCGTAATATCAATCGTTATAAAATCAGACCTTTTGCTGGCCAGTTTTTCTACAAATTCCCTGGCATCATCAATATGACCTCCAGAATGTCCATACGTTAATTCCGGCAGGATTAAAGATTGTAAATCAGTTTTTTCTCCGCTTATCATCGCTAATCTGAACTTTTCGGCAACAGCATTTACAGCCTCCTTATCACTTATTTTCTGTGCTGAAATACTTATTGCCATCATAAAACCAATGGCAAAAATTAATTTTTTAATCATAGTTGAATAATATATTTTGTTTGATAGTATTTAAAAGTGTTTTGTTCTAAATTCGAAAGTATAATTCGTGTAATCGATTGCATAACTATTTATAAAGAATCTCTCTGAATAAACTTAAAGACGTTATTCACAGATTCTTTTTTATTTTTCAGAATCATATAGGCCGCAGATTCTCCCATAGCTTTAAAGTCTGTAGTAATTACCGTAATTCCCAGCAGTTCTTTAAGAGGCGTTTCATTATAGGAAATAATTCCGATGTCTTTGCCTAGTTCAAGGTTTTTCTGCCGGATTTGCTTAACCAGGTTCACCAGATCCCGTTCCCGAATTGTGATGAAAATATCTTTATCCTGCAATTCCATATCGGGATAAATTTCGTCAAGAATTTCATAATCCAGTATAAAATCTTTACAAAACTTCTCAAAACCCCGTACAATACGGAAAGGGTAGGGATGAATGGATTTGTCGGGATACACTAAAATTATCTTCTCGTATTTCTTTATTTTGTCTAAACCTTCCTTTAAAGCATTATAAATATCATGTTCAAAATCCTGAAAAATAGAGCCGTATTCTCCGGAAACATTAGGCTTGGTATTGTCTAACAACAGCAACTTGTTTTTCGGGATCTGTTCAATCATATCTAAAACCTGCTGTGTTGAGCTGGTATGTTTAGACTGTTCATCACGGAAATGGGGCATAATCACGTAATAATCAAATCCGCCAAGATTCTTTTTTAAAGAATTAATGAAAAGTGTTTCGTCACAGTGGTAAATATACATTTCAACATTGCCTTTGGTACCGATTGCATTGACGAAATAATTATAAATCATCATTTTATAAGTACTCGGTTTGTTGATCAGGAAGAAAATGTTAATCACATCATTTTTATTAATCCGTGAAATATAATATCCTTTTCCTTTTACAGATTCGATGATTTGTCTTTTTCGGAGTTCTTTATATGCTTTTTCTACCGTATCTCTTGAAAGAAAGCACGACTCGCTGAGTTCATTTATAGAAGGGATTTTCTCACCAATCTTAATCTCTCCGCTATCAATTCCATTGAGAATAGAATCTACAATCTGTTTATATTTAGGAACTCTGGAATGCTCATTGATTATTATTTCAAATGTTTCTGCCATGATGTTAAAGTAGGAGATGTTTATTTCAGTTTAAAGAATAATTCAAAGGTTAACGAACGGGCTAAGGCAAGTTACAAATATTTATAATATTAATTGTAATTGCAATGGTTTTACTATAAATTATAACGTAAAAATAGAATTTTAGTATACAAAGTTAAATACAATATGCAAAAAACTTAATAATATACCTTAGCATGGTAATTAGAAAAGTAAAAGAAACAAAGAAGGAATTGAGAATTAAATTGTAGTGCTTGTAATTTCAAAGACAAAAGAGGTAGAAGTTTCAAACTTTCCTCCCTGTGTTGCTCCGAACAGAAATTTAGGGGTCTTACCGTCTTTGTCCATTAAAATCATGGGACGTTCTAATCTTCCGAATCGTTTTAAATGACTGGGTGGTACAGGTTCCTTACTATAACTTTTCATATCAAGGTAAGCAATTTTCGGTTTGGACCAGTTAAGGCCATCCCTGGAAGTTAAATGTAAACCGTATTCATGGTTAAAGAACCCCATATCACGGGCTACTATATGAAATTTTCCATGTTGTTTCCAGATAAAAGCATCTTCGAGCTGGGCATTGTCAGGCTGTAATGAAAAATCAATGACAGGATTTTCCTTTATTTTCTCGTAAGGACCTGAAGGGTGATTTGCCTTTGCCAGTCCGTATTTTCGGTTTCCTCTTACCGGACCTTTCTGGTTTTCATATTCTTCGGTGTTCCAGGATTTATAAAAAAGCCAGAATTTGCCATCATTTCCTTTTATAAAAGCGGGATTGGTAGTACAATGGTCGTCCCATGCGCCTTTTTCTCCGGGAAGTAGCAGAGGTTTTTGCGGCCTTTCCCAATCTCCGTCAAGACTTTTTGAAGTGGCAAGCCCTATTCTTTTGGTATTTGTTTTTCCGTTTTGGTTACCCATGTAGAAAAGATAATACTCATCTTCTACTTTGGTAATTAAAGGATTATGACAAGTAGTGGCATCCCAGAATTCGCCGCCTCTGGGGGCAAGAATAACTTGTTTATGCCTGAATTCGTCATAGGGAGAATCAGCTTCTGCACGGCAGATTTCAGAGCCGTTGAGCCAGCCGCCCATCCCTTTTTCTTTTTTCCATCTTGAATAAAAAAGATGAACCTTACCGTCTTCGCCCCAGATTGGAGAATTACACCAAATGTAATAGTTCTCCAATGAAAAGGTACGCCCAATTGGTTTTAAGCTGAAATAAGGTTTGTCGGAAGATGAACCTGTAAATGACAACCCCAGAACCGCAGCTGTGATCCCAAGGGCTGAAGTCTGTAAAAAGTCTCTGCGTGTAAAGTGTCTTGGTTTGTCCATCTCATCTGATTTACGGCTAATTTAGTATAAACATATCAACAGACTGTCCTGTACTTTCGGTGAACTGTTTAGCCGGAATTTATCAGCCTTTGGACTTGAAAAAATTAAAACTAGAGCATAAAAAAGCCCGCCCTAAGGCAGACTCTAACTACTACTGTTGTATGAATATGAAATTTAAGGCATCTTTTTAAAACCTTCCGCTTTTATTTTCCAGGAACCGTCTTTTGGAAAACCGGGAAATGTACCTTTGGAACTGTCCCAGCCTTCGAGCATCATGGCAACAGTCGTTAATATTCCTCCGTTTCCGGGAAGATAAATACGAAGACGTTTATCCTGGAAATTATGACCGTTTGTAAGATAGGTATTAGTCTGAATATTCATAAAAAGTGCATCCAGAGCTTTATTTGGAAGTCCCAGTCTTGCGGCGTTCATGGCCGTCATCGGGAAATCCCAACCCCAGGTGTGTTCCCAGTTCCATCTTTCCCAAACAATGTCCAGTGTATTTTTCATAATTTTTTTATCCAGTTTCGGGGATTCAGGAACCATTCCTAATGCTCCCAGAACAGCCGGATGATCAGTCATCCATTTCGGAAAAGTGAAGGAATCCTTTGCAGATTCGGTTGATAAATAAACGCCATCCTGAACCGGAAGCGGGGCTAGTTTTGCAATAACCTCATCCCATTTTTTATCTCTCGGCTGCCCCAATCTTTCCTTCCATTGTTGAGCAACTTTCAGTGCCCAATCCCAATATGCTACTTCATAAGTCGGGTTGTACGTATCCTTTGCAGGGAAAACTTCCTGTGCGGGAATAACACCTTTTCCGAGATTATAACGGTTTTTCTCTTTATCATAATGAGCATAATCTGCCATAAATTCGGCTGTTGCAAAAATCAGGTCTTTATATTTTTCCAACACTTTTTTGTCCTGTTTATCGCGGTACAGAAGCTCGGTCATATAGATGATATGCGGCTGTTCCCAGATCAGGAATGCGGCCACAGAAGATGGGCTTTCATTTCCTTCATTATCCGACATTTTAATCCATCTTACACCTTTATAACCTTGTCTTTCTGCTAATTTTTTTGCTTTTTCAAAACTTCTGAAATAATAATCCAGTTGTTTTTCTAAAATCTCAGGCCTTCCCCACAAAGCGTAGTGAACCCCGTGCCACCAATGCATCTCTGTATGTGGTTTTCCGTACCAGCTGTTGAAGGTTAATCCTGTTTCCTGTGGCGGGTTGCTTCCTCCGCATTGTACTTTGGTTAAATATTCTGACAGAACAACCCTGCGTTCCAATTCGCTTGCTCTGGGGTCTGTACTTCCTTCAAAGTCAACTGCTGCACCGCTTTTCCAGAAAGATTCCCATCCTGAAGCACTTTCTTTTTCTGCATCAGTAAATAACGCTTTTCCATTTTTCGGATTTTTAGCTGAAAACTCAACACTTAATTCTATTTTTTTACTTTTTGAAGATGGTTCGAATACAAAATAATGTTTCCCCGCTTCTCGTAATTTCCCTTCTGTAAAATAAAACTGGGTATAATAATCTGCACTCTGCAACTGATGATGAATGATACCCTGCGTTGATTGTAAAGAAACAATTCTTGTTGTGTGATCGTTTTCATTGCCATAAAAAGCAGCGTCATCCAAAAATTGTCCGGTAGGAGAAGGGTAGCGTGCGAAAACTTTTAACCTGTTTTGAGCAATTAAACCAGACTCGATTTTAACTCCTATTTTATCAGAATTCTGAAAAGAAGCCGTCCAGACTTTTACAGGTATTCCGTCCAGTGAGAATTCACTTGTTATAATTCCTGTCCAAAGATCAATTTTTTGATGAATGTTGGTAAGATCTGAAATTTTTGCTTTCTGACCATCTTTTTTAAGCAGTTCAATACCGATATTTCCTAATTGCAGACGATGTTTGTTGACTCTGAAATACTCAACGGCTCCTTTATTTCGTTCAGGCTCTTTGAGTTGCACACTGTATAGTGCTTTCCGTCCTTCATTGTTGAAATCGTATGCTTTTAATGTTTCCTCAAATGTATAATCTTTAGTATTTGGAAAGCTGTTCCAGCCCCATTCCGACTGGGTTCCCAAGGAAACTCCATTTTTGTAATATTCAGGAAACGACTGCATTCCGGTAATATCGACCGTGTAAGCAAATTTTCCGTTTCCAACCGTTAAAGTAGAAAGGGTATCGGCTTTTGTGTTGAGCACATTGTGACGTTGTACTACTTTCTTCCGCTCTATTTTCTGAGCAGTTAATGAAGAAAAGCCTATCAGAAAAAATCCAAGATATACTGCTAATTTTTTACTCATATTTTTTATTTAAGAATAGTGGCACTCATCAGTCCGATAACGACATCATTGCTCACTGCTGTTAATTTTATTGATTTTAATTCTCTGTTTGGATCAATCGGCAGATCCAGAATGGTTGCGGCACCGCCTTCAATAGCCCGGCTGCTTACTCCTTTAATTTCTGAATATTTCATTAAACTTCCCCCTTTGTACAATTCCCCGGTTTTCAGCTGAACCCGGTACGGAATTTTATCATCCGGAATTTCAAAAGCAAAATTATCATCAAACAAATCCTGCTCAATAGGCCACCAGTTTACGGGATTTTTTAATTCTAATGCTGTACCCGAACCGTCTGAATATTGAACGGAGATTGTTCCGTTGGTAATCTGTGACTGCATCGGATTGGTAGAACCTGCCATCAGAAAATAGATTTTCTTACCTTTTCCCGTAACAGGAATTTCAACCGATTTAGGAAAATTATCCCACTGACTTGTAAAGACTATATTTTTCTCTTCGTTATTAATTAAAAAAGGAATTCCTAAGAGCTCTAGTTTTCCATCTTTTCGTTTTTTCATCAGTCCGCTGTCATCAATTTGAGTCGTGGTCAGCGGATAACACCAGTTCCCGATTCCTTGCCATGGAAGCTGTAGAGTAGGGACATTGAGTCGTGGTGAAAGATATTTTTGATTGAAAATTTCGGTTACTCTCTCATTATATTCTGAGGCTAATGAAACGGGATTGAATGCGCCTTTATTTTCAATTTCCCAATCTGTTATTTCTACATTTTGCCTGATTCCATTGTATTCAAGCTGAATAAAGTTGGTTCCCCTGCTTAAAACATTTGCTGGAATTTCAATTGAAGTATTTTGATTTTTTTGAATTGAAAAACTTGTACTTAAATTATTAATACTCAATTTTCCATTGATTGTATTGAATGATTTAGACTGAATTTGTAGTTTTTTATTCGCCCATTTTGTTTCCAAAGGAAATCGGATGTCAACATTTATAGGTTGCCACCAAGTTGTTCCGCTTTGCTCGACTTGCACGAAAAATGTTCCCTTTCTTTCCTTTTGGTTTAATTCAAACTTTTGGTTGACCACCTCGTCTTTTCCCTTTGGTCGAATCCACCCCTCCAGAGGAGGGGAATTTTTTACCAATCCTTGAGGGTCATAAATATTTTTGATTTTCTTTTTTGAATCAAAACTCAATTGAAGATTTTCAGAAATATAAGCGATGTAATCTGTTTTTTCTATTTTTAATTCATCTCCCGAATACGTAATTTCAATGGTAAATTCTTTTCCTTTTTCTGTTTCTAACTTTATAAAGGGCTGTAAAATAGAATTTGGATGAATTACAAATTCCGCTTTTTTACCGTTTACGGTTACTGATTTTATTTTAGTATGATTCACAGGAATCAATACATCAAGTGAAACTGCATTGGAGTAATTTGATTTAAACCAATAACTCGTTTTTTTTGAAGTTCGGTTAAATTTAAATTCCCAATCCTGAAGCTTCAGTTCTGCAAAATTCCAGTCTTTGGGAAACCCTGGTTTTATAGTGATTTTATTTTCTAATAATTCAGGATAGATTCCGAAAAGACCTTCCGTTAAAGTTCTTGCAGCCACACCAATCGGATCGGCAAAATCACGGTACAATTCCCCACGAAAAGCATCATAGTAAGATAATTGCTCAAAATTTCCCGGACTGATTCCATAATACATACTTTCGGCCAGATTGCCTTTCCAAAGTCGATAGGCTTCATCATTTCTTCCTGCCTGCCAATATGCCAAAGCTGTTTGTAAATTCTCTGCCAGCGCTACATTGTTAATCGACCAATCATAAGGCTGCCAGCTGGTGGTGGAAAGGGTGTAATAATCTTTATTAATTTCTCCTTTTACTGTTATAGGAATCTTCGGAATATGATTGTTGATGTACTGTGTGTTTTGATAATCCTCAAATTCATTCAAAATATAAGCATCCGAAACATGATAAATAGACCATATTCCCGGCTTATCGTGAAGTATCTGATTCCCCAAAGCGTCTTTATATTCAGCAAAATACCCTTTGTTTTTAATCCAAAGCTCGTTTTTCATAGCTTTTAAAGTGGATTCAGCTTCTTTTTCGTACGGGATGGGATCTTCGCCAATGATTTTCGCTAGTTTTGCCATTTCACGGTTAGCTCTGTAATTATAGGCAGAAGTGTGGGTTACTTTTCCACCAGAATACTGCAAAGCATCGCTCGCCCAAATGGCCGCATACGCATCATAAAGATTGCCCCGTTTGAAATTTCTTTTTTCCCAATTCATGTGACGAACCATTGTAGGCCACATTTTTTTTAAAAAATCCAGATCTCCTGTGTAGTTGAAATGAGAAAACAGCTGGTCAAAGAACACCAGATTCATATCATAATGATGAGGTTTTGAATTGTCATTGGGATTTCTGGAAATATATCCGCTTGAGAACACCGAAGTTCCCATTTCTTCTTTGTGTCTTGCCAGATGCAAAAGTGTGTCCATTTCAACGGGTGCCGAATCAGGTTTTAAAACCTGAGAATTGGAATAGCTTTCAAAATGTTCTTTTGCGCGATCATGCCAACTGAGAACATCGGCTGCGTAAGCTCCTCGCCAGGCATTTAGCCTCATCCTCCAGGCAACTGCGCCATGAAGAAATGTTGGATTTTCCCAAATGCCATCTGCGGCAACGGCAAGGGTAGCTCCGAAGTTATTTAAATCCGAATCCGGAGTTTTTAATTGGATGCGGTTGATTAATGATGATCGGAATTGTTCAGCTTCATTGAAAATACCCGCAAGTTGTTTGTCTGAAATATTCTGATCTGATTTTCCTTTTTTAATCTGAATATAAACCGGTTTTTTTTGCGCTGAATATGCTGCGTAAATGATCGGAGATTTTTCTGCTTTATTTTGTGCAAAATCAGATAATTTTTCCAACGTTTTTGCATCTGTTAATTGTAATGAATTGGCGCTCGAAAAACTTCCGCTGATGAACTGGTTTTCTTTTTTCTTGTTTAAATAAGTAAGCTCAAATTGGTTTTTATTAATTTGAAACTGATTACCTACACAATATTCCGGAAGCAAATAAAAACCGGATTCCGGGTCTGCACCGATGTCACCATTTCTGCTGAATGTTTTTCCGCTTGCTCCACCATAAACAGCATAGATCTTTGATGAAGGATCTACATTTCCTGTCTCCATTTTTAAGATCAAACCTTCTTCTTCAGATTGTGCTAAAACCTTTATTTTTAAATTTCCATTTCCAAGAATATGATCTTTAATGGTATATAACATCATGCTCGGACGATAACGGGTTTCAATGGTATCGGCCTGAATTAATTTTTTAATTGAATTTCCTTTTTGAATAACAAACTGAAGATTACCACCCATTCCAGGAAGATACAGCGCAAATTCCGGCAAATCTCCGGCTTCTATTCTTGAGGCGCGGTTGTTACCATACAAAGCACGGTTGAAGCGGTATTTACCGTTAACCAGCAAAAAATCACCTTTGTCTTCTTTGTAATGCAGCTCTCTTTCATTTTTCTGCCAATGTCTGGATTGGGAAAAAGAGTGTGAAAAGGCAGATAAAACAATAAAGCCTGCTAAAATGGATGTTCTTCGCATTTTATTTATTTAAATCAGTTAATGGCTGTCCGTTAACAGTAACGTTTTTCAGAGTGACATTTTTTAAGAAATCAACTTTATAAGGAATTTCAACATTGTTAATTTTAGCATTCACCATCGTAAAATCTGTTACCGGAGAAGATTCGTAGGCATCAGAAAGAACGGCATATTTTCCGCCTTTTTCCACGGTCAGGTTTTCCACCCAAATATTTCTGATTGTAGGGATGAAGTTGCCCGGTTTTTCATAATGCATATTAAAACGCACTGCAGCTTCTTTATAAGCGCCTACTTTTGTATTGTAGAAGAATACATTTTCGATAATTCCGCCCCGGCTTGAGCTTGTTTTAATACGAAGTGCCCTGTCAAGGTTTTTACTATCCATCACATTTTCTATGGCATAAATATTTTTTGCTCCGCCCGCAATTTCGCTTCCGATCACTACGCCGCCGTGTCCGTCTTTCATTTCACAGTTTTCGATGATGTGGTTTTCTGCCGGTTTCCCTATACCTCTTCCGTCTTCATCTCTTCCTGATTTTATGGCAATGCAATCATCTCCCGTATCGAAATATGAATCTTTAATCCACACATTTTTACAGGCTTCGGGGTCAAAACCATCATTATTAGGACCGTGGCTGATTACTTTTACTCTTTCAATCAAAACATTTTCACACAATACAGGATTAAGGTTCCACATCGGAGAATTTTTCACCAAAACATCTGCCATATAGAAATTTTTACTTTTATAAGGCTGAACGAAATTGGGTCTCAAATAATATCCGTCACCGAATATTCTTTCTCTCGGATCCTTCTTTTGAGCCATGTATTCATGCAGTTTTGCACGGGCAGGATTTTGTCTTCCCGGGCGGGATTCGTTCCAACCGTATTTTTTTGCACCACACCAAAACCACCAATGGTCGTTATCAGAGTTTCCATCCAGTGTTCCTTTTCCTGTTATAGCTATATTTTCTTCTTCGTAGGCGTAGATTAACGAGGAATAATTCATACATTCCATTCCTTCCCATCTTGTGAAAACAATAGGGTAGTCGTTGCTGTCCTGGCTGAACAGGATTGTTGCACCTTCACTAACATGCAGATTCACATTGCTTTTTAAGTAAATAGCTCCTGTCAAAAAGATACCTTTTGGAACTACAACTCTTCCTCCGCCTTCTACATTACATTTTTCGATGGCTTTCTTAAAGGCCTCCGTATTTTTTGTTTTTCCGTCACCATTAGCACCGAAATCAGTAATGAGATAGTCTTTTTGTCTGAAGTTGGGCTTTACAATCTGTTTTTTTAATGTATTGATTTCCTGTAAAGGCTGTTCCGAGGAAGTCCATGGTCTGTATTGCCCCGAAACGGAAACTGATATGATGAATGCGAAAAGTATTAAAGCGTATTTTTTCATAATGTCCGAAAGATATTAGTTTAAGAAAGAACATCCGTATTAAAAATCTCTTTCTTTATCGCAATCTAGAACAATTATGATTAACAATTATCCTGCACTGTCTGTATAAAATTCATTAATTACATAAGCAACCAGAGGTATACTTGGATGTTGAGTAAAACGGACGGATAATTCCACTTAGAAGTATCATTGGCCTTGGACTTTCCGGGGTAATATTACAAAGTACCATAAATGAGAAGCAATTGTTGATTATAACCTGAAAAGATAATATTTGATGTAGAGAATTTTCAAACCAATAGCAAACAGTTTAATCAATAATTTTTTTTTTTTGATTAATAGGGAGTTATGAAATGAAAAAACCGACATCGAAGAGTGAAATCTTCAAATGTCGGTCTTGTGACCTTGACGAGTGTATCTTCAAACAATTTTATCGATGATTTGGTTCGATTAAGTCAAATTAAAAACGGATTATATTCCCCTCTTTTATTCAACAGATTATTTTAACTTACATTTAAGGCAAGATAATTTACCAAACTTTTAGAAATCATTATTGGAATTGTAAAGTCTTTAATTGGCTATTTCGGTCTTGTACCCATAAACGAAGAGATATCGAAACATTTAGTGGAAGATTTAGAAAGAATCGTAGAATTAAATAATCCTTTAATGTGACCAAGACTAGCGTATCTTCTAACACTTTTATCAATGATTTGCTACGTGTGAGCAAAATTAAACAAGAGTTATATTGCAATAGTAAGTCTTTATTTGGCTGTGCTTTTCTCTATATTAATTGAAAATAAAATAGAGGTATTTGGTATGAAAGTTAGAAAATTTTTAACTTCCAAATAAAAAGTAAATAGTTATTCTGATAACAGATTTAATTCAAACTTCTATATTCATTAGGAGTGACACCCGTTCTCTGCTTGAAAAGTCTGATAAAATGCTGTGGATATTTAAATCCTAATTCGTAAGCAATCTGAGCAATAGACTGATCAATGTTGAAAACTCTTTCCTTGGCAACATCAATAATTTTATTCTGAATATATTCCTGTGCAGTTTTTCCTGTTTCTTTCTTAATCAGATCTCCAAAATAGTTGGGTGAAAAATGTAATTCATCTGCACAGTAAGCTACAGATGGAAGCCCTACGGTATTAGGTTTCTCAGATGAAAAGTAGTTGTTTAATAATTCTTCAAATTTTTCTAAAATACCTTTATTGACATTTTCCCGCGTAATAAACTGACGGTCATAAAAGCGGTCACAATGATTAAGAAAAAGCTCAATATTTGATGTGATAACTTTTTTACTGTGTTTATCCACTGGCCTGCTCAATTCAGATTGAATATCAGCGAACATTTCCAAAACCATTTGCTGCTCTTTTTTAGAGAGGTGTAATGCTTCATTGGTTTGATATCCGAAGAAACCGTATTCAGAAATACTTTTAGCTAAAGAAGTTCCCTTGATTAAATCCGGATGAAAAACTAATCCATGTCCCAAAGGCTGATAGATGTCAATTTTATTTTCTACATCAACAATTTGTCCCGGAGAAACAAAAACCAACGTTCCTTCCTGGTAATCATAAGTTGCCCGACCGTACTTGAGGTCACCGCATTTCACATCTTTTAAAAAAATACAGTACAGATTAAAGTACATTTTAGACCCGGTCCTTTTATGCGCTTTTGAAAAATCTATCACACTTACCAACGGATGTAAAGTTTCCTGATTATTAAATTGATTATAATCATCCACTGTCTCAAAATTGATGGAATTGCTCATTGCTGTATCATTTTGTAATGCAAATCTAAAGATAAAAACAACCTCTTTTTTACAATCAGAGTCAGAACAGTAATATTGGTTATCAATTCCGTAATCTGTCTACCAATATGCTTGTCAATAGGTTGGAAATTTGCAATAACAAGTTGATAAACAATATTAACTTCTTTATGAAGCAATAATTTAAATTAAAATCAAAAATGAAAAAAGTAATATTAAACAACGGATTAGAAATGCCAATTTTAGGATTTGGAGTATTTCAGGTACCGGATCCTGCGGAATGTGAAAAAGCTGTTATTGATGCTATCGACACTGGATATAGATTAATAGATACTGCTGCATCTTATGGAAATGAGCAAGCTGTTGGTAATGCGATCAAAGCCAGCCAGATTGCAAGAGAAGATTTATTTATAACAACAAAGCTTTGGGTGCAGGATGCTGGATATGAAAATACATTAAAAGCTTTTGAAACATCATTGAAAAAACTTCAGTTGAATTATCTGGATTTATACCTTATTCATCAACCTTATGGAGATGTATTTGGTTCTTGGAGAGCAATGCAGGAATTGTATAAACAAGGAAAAGTAAGGGCTATAGGTGTTTCCAATTTTCATCCGGACAGGATCGCAGATTTAATTGCCAACAGTGGATTTACACCGGTGATCAATCAAATCGAGACTCATCCTTTCCATCAACAGGCTGAAACACAAAAATTCTTAATTGAAAATAATGTACAGATAGAATCCTGGGGACCTTTTGCAGAAGGAAAGAATGATATTTTTAATAATGAAGTTTTAAAAACAATCGCAGAAAAATATAACAAATCTGTAGCTCAGGTGATTTTGAACTGGTTAACAAGCAGAAATGTTATCGTTATTCCAAAATCGGTAAGAAAAGAAAGGATGGCTGAAAATTTCAACATTTTCGATTTTGAACTTTCTTCTGAAGATATGAATGCTATCGCCACTTTAGATACTACTTCCAGTCTTTTCTTTGACCATAGAGATCCTAATATGGTTAAATGGCTTAGTGAAAGAAAATTGGACTTGTAATCAAATTTCATCAGTAAAAATATGATCAAATGAATAGAAGAGATATAATAAAGACAGCTGGTTTAGCAGCCGTTGGAAGTACATTGCAAACTTTCAATTCCATACTTAAAGCAAATACAATTGATCATAAATTGTCAGAAGGAATATCACCTTTTGTACAGCAATTTTCCGATGTGGAAGCGCCTTTAAAAACAAAATAAAATTTAGTAAAAATGGAAAAAAGATTATTAGGAAATAACAAATTAGAGATTTCCGCATTAGGATTAGGATGTATGGGATTAAGTTTTGGTTATGGAAAAGTAACCGAAAAACAGGAAGCGATTCAGTTAATAAGAACCGCTTTTGAAAATGGAGTAACTTTTTTTGATACAGCCGAATGTTATGGTCCATTCACTAACGAAACATTGGTAGGAGAAGCATTGAAACTCTTTAGAAAAGATGTTGTAATTGCCACCAAATTCGGATTTGAAGATGGAGATTCTACAAAGGGCTTAGACAGTAGCCCTGCAAGAATCAGAAAAGTGGTAGAGGATTCTTTGAAAAGACTACAGACGGATTATATTGATTTATTTTATCAGCATAGAGTTGACCCAAATATTCCGATTGAAGATGTTGCCGGAATGGTAAAAGATTTAATTACGGAAGGTAAGGTCAAGCATTTTGGTCTTTCGGAAGCTGGCGTGGAAACGATTCGCAGAGCACACGCAGTACAATCCGTAACCGCTTTACAAAGTGAATATTCTTTATTTTACCGTGAACCTGAAAAAGAAATCATTCCTACATTGGAAGAATTAGGAATCGGATTTGTTCCGTTCAGTCCATTAGGTAAAGGTTTTTTAACGGGTGCAATTAATGACGAAACAAAATTTGAAGACTCAGATTTTAGAAATATTGTGCCTAGATTCTCTGAAGAAAACAGAAAGGGAAACCAGGCCTTAGTAGATTTATTAAAATCAATTGCAATGGAGAAAGAAGCTACTCCTGCTCAGGTTGCTTTAGCTTGGCTTCTTGCTCAAAAGAGCTTTATTGCTCCAATTCCGGGCACTACCAAATTACATCGTTTAAAAGAAAATATTGGCGGAGTTGATTTAAAACTGAGTTCTCAGGATTTATCTGAAATCGAAGATGCTCTTTCTGTAATTAAAGTTGTTGGAGAAAGATATCCGCAGCACTTAAAAGAAAGGGTCGGAAAATAAGAATATACTAAAATCAATCAAGTGTAATATTTTATTCTTACCAAAAGAAAAGTGTATTCATTTTCTTTTCTAAATTATTGATAATTAAATTTAAAAGAATGAGCAATGACAAATAAAACAATGAAATATTTAAGCTTAATCATCTTAATTTTAGTCTCCAATTTTTTTGTTAAGGCGCAAAATAAGGTGACACAAAAACCAATTACTATTGCATCACAAGGCAATTTCTCAGCCGGAGGTTCGGTTATCAAAAGCGATGGTGTTTTCGATCCTTTAAAACCGTGGAATGTTCCCCAAGGTGGACAAACAAGACACGGAGACCACGCGGATGTTTTTTACCAAATTCCTGTAAAACCTAAAAAACTTTCGATGATTTTCCTGCACGGTTACGGGCAGTCCAGACGAAGCTGGCAGACCACAGCGGATGGAAGAGAAGGATTTGCCAATCTATTTTTAAGAAACGGTTATAGTGTTTATCTTGTCGATCAACCAGGTCGTGGAGAGGCCGGGCAGACTACAAAACCCGGACAAATTAGCGGTACGCCAGATGACCAGACTTGGTTTACCCAATTTCGAATGGGTCTGTACCCCAAATTCAATGAAGGAGTTCAGTTTCCAAAAGACAGCGTTTCTATGGATCAATTTTTCCGTATGATGACACCTAATACGGGAAATGTAGATGAAACAATAATTGTTAATGCAATGTCTTCGGTTATGGATAAATCCGGAAACGGGATTCTTTTCACACATTCGGCAGGAGGCTCACCCGGATGGAAAACAGCCATTAAAAATGAAAAAATTAAAGCTGTCGTTGCCTATGAACCCGGAGGATTCACCTTTCCGGAAGGAGAAGAACCTGAAGGAAACCGAGGAGGAAAAGGTGTTCCCATACAAGATTTTATGAAGCTAACCAAAATCCCAATTATAGTTTACTATGGAGATTATATTCCAACTGAAGAAACTACTGCAGCATCACTAAATTTTTGGAGAACCGTTCTGAAAACGGCAAGGCAATGGGCGAAAGTTGTCAATAGTCACGGTGGTGACGTTACTATTGTTCATCTTCCGGAATTGGGTATCAAAGGAAATACCCATTTTCTAATGTCTGATCTGAATAATGCAGAAGTTGCAGGATTATTATCAAAATGGTTGAAAGAGAAAGGGTTGGATAAGTAATATTGGTTGCATTATCCGTAATCTGTCTACCGATTTTAAACTGCTATTTTCTGAATTTTGTTAAACAATAAATGATATATGGAAAAGTTGAAAAATTTTGGTGTATGGTTTTGTGCAGTACTTCTATTATTATCATCTTGCTCAAAAGCTCAGAAATCAATGTCTGAAAAAAAGGAAATGTTGAAAGACAAAAATGTATTGATTGTTTATCTATCTCGAACAAAAAATACAAAAACAATTGCCGACATCATTCATCAAAATACCGGTGGAACCTTAATTGAGTTGGAATTACAGAATCCTTATCCCGAAGATTACAAAGCAATTGTAGATCAGGTGGCGAAAGAAAATGACACTAATTTTTTACCTCCGCTTAAAACAAAGATTGACGATATAGAAAAATATGATGTGATCTTTTTGGGGTTTCCAACCTGGGGAATGCAATTACCACCTCCGATGAAAAGTTTTTTGGGCCAGAACAATTTTAAAGGGAAAACAATTATTCTTTTTAATACCAATGCAGGTTATGGTATTGGAAACAGTTTTGACACCGTGAAAAAGCTAAGTCCTGGCAGTACAATATTAGAAGACTTTACGATCAAAGGTGGTGTTGAGCGGGATGGTATTCTGTTCGTAATGGAAGGAAAGAAGAAAATTGAAGCAGAAAAGAAAGTAAAAGAATGGCTAACCAGGATCGGAATGTCTAAATAATGTAGTTGAATTAAACTTTAAAAGTAAAATAATGAAACAATTGAAGTATTTCATTTTAATAATCCAGATAATGAGTGTTTCACTTTTTGTAACTGATATGAAAGCACAACAATTAACAACACCAAGTAATCATTTAAGTGAAAAAGATAAAAGTACCATTGCTATTTCCTCATTTACAGCGCAAGGTAAATTGAAAGAATTAAAAGGTAGTTTAAATTCCGGTCTTGATTCGGGTCTGACTATTAATGAAATAAAGGAAATTTTGGTACATACCTATGCTTATTGTGGTTTTCCGAGAAGCATAAGAGGTTTACAGACTTTTATGGAAGTTCTTGATGAAAGGAAGGTGAAAGGTATTAATGATATTGTTGGAAAAGAAGCTTCGCTTATTGATAATGAAAACAACAAGTATGAGCGAGGAAAGGAAATTCTGGGTCAACTTACCCAAACAAAACAACCAGACAAACTTTCCGGCTATTCAGCATTTGCACCGACAATAGATATATTTCTAAAGGAACATCTATTCGCAGATATTTTTGAGAGGGATGTTTTGACTTATGCACAAAGAGAGTTGGTGACGATTTCTGTAATCAGTGCTATTGGTGATGCTGAACCAATGTTGCACTCTCATTTAGGGATTTCGTTAAACGTTGGATGGTCACCACAGCAGTTGAAGGAATTTGTTACTGTTGTCAGCTCTACTATTAATAAAGAAAAATCAAATGCAACCAAAATGGTTTTAAATCACGTTTTAGAAAATAAACCTAAATAAACGATCTAAAATAAAAAAATGAAAAAGATAATAATGTCAATGACAACATTAATTATTATAGCAACAAGCTTTAGTATTAATGCACAAACAAAAAAAACAAAAATGGAAAAAATTGAAGTTGTCAAACATAATAATCCTTTCGGATTGGTTTATGATGATGCAATCAAAGAAAATGTAACAGGAAAAGTAAATATTTCTCCTGTAAAGTATAAATTGAATGGAATTGATATCGCTGCCAATGTTTACACACCGGCAAATTATGATCCTTCAAAAAAATATGCTGCGATCACTGTTGCACACCCAAATGGAGGTGTTAAGGAACAGACAGCAGGTCTTTATGCACAACGTTTAGCGGAAGCTGGCTATATTACCATTGCTGCAGATGCATCTTATCAGGGAGCAAGTGGGGGAGAACCTCGACACACCGATAGACCTGTATATAGAACGGAAGACATTCGCGGAATGGCAGATTTCATTTCACAATATCCTGGAGTTGATATTAATAGAATCGGAGCATTCGGAATTTGTGGTGGTGGAGGGTATACTTTGAAAGCCACTCAATCTGACAAAAGATTTAAAGCGATTGCTACTTTAAGTATGTTTAATTCTGGAGAAGTAAGACGTAATGGATTTATGAATTCGGGATTGAATACTATTCAGGAGCGTTTGAAACAAGCCTCCGATGCAAGGGCACAGGAAGTAACGGGTGGTAAAATAGTATATTCAGGTGTGGCAAGCATTACCGATGAAGAAATTCAGAAAACAAATACGGATCTCTATCGGGAAGGTTATATTTATTATTATCGCACCAATGCTCATCCCAACTCGACTTTTTTATATCCCACCAGCAATTTACTGGATTTAATGACCTGGGATGCTGCGGACAATATGGATTTGATTAATCAACCTTTATTGATGATAGCTGGAAGTAAAGCAGATACCAAATATATGACAGATGAAGCGTTTCCAAAAGCCATAAATGCAAAGGAAAAAGAATTATTCATTATCGATGGTGCGACACATATCCAAACGTATTGGAGACCTGAATATGTAGAAAAAGCAGTGAGAAAACTGACTGAATTTTTTGGAAAAAATCTATAAAAACATGAAAGTTCTACCATTCGTTACGGTAGAATAAATTATAACAAGCCCTGTATTTATTAAAGAATTAAGATTAAATATATAAATATGAAACAAATAGTTACATTACTTTTATCAATATTAATTGTATCAAGCTGTTGTAGTAAATCCACATTGGAAAGAGCAAGGACTAATATTTTTCCTAAAGGGGGAAAAGTAACCAATAACAATTTTACAGGCAACGTTTGGCTGCAAATGCTGGGACAGGACGAACAGACACTTAATACGGGTGTAGGCAATGTAACTTTTGAACCTGGAGCGAGAACTAAATGGCATCTTCATCCCGGTGGACAAATTATCCTTGTAACTGATGGGATAGGATATTATCAGGAAAAAGGGCAGCCGAAAAAGATTTTACATAAAGGAGATGTTATCAAATGTCCTGCAAATGTTGAGCATTGGCACGGTGCTAGTGAAAATTCATATTTCGTTCAGATTGCAGTCACTGATAATAAGAAGGGTTCGGTCGAATGGTTACAACCTGTGACAGAAGAAGAGTATCATAAGTAATGGAAATGGGGAAGATTCTTAATAGATAATTATTAACCAATCAAAAATAAATTTTATGAAAAGCAAACCTAAATTATTTTCTGTAGCCATTATAATATTCAATTTGGAAGTTTTTAGTCAAGTAAAAAGATATATTATTAATAAAATATTTTGCGATTGATAACCAAGAGTATTCCTAGATTTTGCAGTTTTTTAATTGTTCTTATAACAGTTTCCACTCTTAATCCTGTTAGTGATGCAATTTGCTGTCTGGTGAGAAATACTTGATAAGAATCAGTCGGAGGTTTTGATTTTTTTAAGTAGTTGAATAGATTCGTTATTTTTTCTGACGGGCTTTCTGATGCAAATCCTTTCATCAGGTAGGTATAATGCATATTTTCTGCGGTATATTTGTATAAATCTAACAGTATTTTGGGATTATCTTTTAGCATTAAATCAAAGCCCAATCTTTCCAATTTGATTATCCTAGAGTTCTCCATTGCAATGGCACTTACAGAATATGGATGTTTTAAGAACAGGAAAAGTGCTCCTAGACAATCACCTTGAATAGAAATGTTGTGAATAAATTCACGACCCGCTTTTTTCTCACTGACAATCTTCACAGTTCCTGTTGAAATTTGAAAATAAGAGACTACGTCATCATTTTCTTTAAATACATATTTTCCCTTTGTAAAATTTACAATTTTAGCTCCATAGTTCATCAAAAGCTCCTCTTTTATCAGCATCAATTTTTATTTTAATTATTCATATGAAACTATCTTGTGTGCAGTTCCTAATTTATTTACAAGCGTACAAAGCTTTCTTATGACCATTTGTCATCGTGATCATTTCTCTTAAGTTCTCTTTCAACTTCATTAATTTCAGGTAAAGGAAGAAGATAAGTGTCATTAATATATTTTAGAATATTTTTATTTGTTTTATCATCTATTTTTCTAATGAAAAGGTTATTGGAGGATTTTAGAGTTTCGATGAAGTTGTCAGCATATTGGTCTTTACTAAAAAAAGTTTTTTCAATGACTGCTCTTTTATCATCATTCACAATAATATCACTAAAGGCTGTGTTGAGGAGTACTGTCTGGAAAAATGATTCAGCTGGTAAAAGAGTGTGAAGGTAATAATCTTCAAAATCCATTACCCTTTTATTATTGGTTAAAAATACACAGGTTTCTCTTGTAAGGATAAACCACTTCCCACCAATATAAGGTATAACTTCCTTCATAAATTCTCTTTTATAAATAAATGAAGATATTTTATGGGTCAGCTCTGTAAAATGATTTTGTATCCTTTGCAGTGTATCGGGCCTGTAAAATTTCTGGTCATAATAAAAAAGATAATTTCTTCCGTTATTAACGGTAAGGAATTGACGGATAATATTTTGTGACTTGAGTGGGAAATCTTCACCACTCAGGTTGATAAAATAATCCCAGTCATGACTTACATTCAAAAGATATTCCATCGCATTAAGTTCAGCCTGGATCATACTAAATCCTCCGGACACAATATTCATGCTTTCCAAAATATACACATTGGGGAAATGTATTAGATATAATTGTATTTCTTCTGTAAATTCAGCTTTTGCTTTCCGGTCGATATGAATAAGGTAAAACTGATCCCTTGTATAAATTTTCTGAAACATCTCTTTAAATGCATCAGGTTTATGATGGATCATAATAAAGTAAGCAATTGTCACCTGCGGAGTTGAATGCAGATCGGTAGTTTGGGAATGGGGATGAGTTATGGGAAATGAAGTTTGCATGGGAGTAAAATTTAAAATCATCCGCAAAGGCAAACAATTCAGTTTATGTGCGTAAGCTACGAATATATTTTTGATAATCAGTTAATTAAATTTACTGTTACCTAATTGTTTTGTTGTATATTTGCAATGCATTTATAAAACAGGTTTCTGCCTTTGCCATTCTGTAATAGTTTAAACTCACCATTTTTTCTTTCAGTTTTTGCTTTTTCAGCCACCCAATTATCAATCGGGTTTCGAATGTGAAAACACTCCACAAGTCTTTTCATCCTAGAAGGATACGTTATTGCAGGCTCATGAATACTACACAGGTAATTTATCGGAAGTTAAGCAAGTAAAATGATGAAGAAAAAAGATTTTTTTATTCATCATTATGATACACCAATTCAAATTCTGAAAAGGGAATTTGCTTACAAAATATCGGGAAGACCGAACATTATGATGAGTTTCAAAAATTTAAATTTAATCAATCCCATTATCCGTGCTGTAACAGAAGCAGGGTATTCTAAGCCAACTGAAATACAGTATACAGCAATACCCCATATTCTTGCAGGAAAAGATATTATAGGATGTGCCCAGACAGGTACAGGAAAAACGGCAGCATTTGCAATGCCTATTCTTCAGTTGTTAAAAAAATATACCCCTGATCATAAAGAGATCAGAACATTAATACTTACGCCGACCCGGGAATTAGCAATACAGATTGAAGAGAATTTTGCTGTGTACAGCAAATATTTACCTTTATCACAACTCTCTGTTTATGGAGGAGTCCCAGCGGGCGGACAGCTTGCGGCTCTTAGGAAAAGAGTAGATATTCTGGTGGCTACACCCGGCAGATTGCTGGATTTGGTTAATCAAAGACATATTGATCTTTCTAAAATAGAAATATTTGTTTTGGATGAAGCAGACAGAATGCTTGACATGGGGTTTATCAATGATGTCAAAAAAGTTTTAAAGCTGATTCCCCAGAAAAGGCAGACCTTATTTTTTTCGGCCACAATGCCTTCAGGTATAAGAAAATTTGCGGAAACAATTCTGAATAATCCTGTAGAGGTTACTGTAACTCCAGTATCTTCAACCGCACAAACGGTGAAACAATCCGTTTATTTTGTGGAAAAAAGAGATAAGACGGGTTTGTTGATTGATTTATTGCAAAATGAAAATATGAGGCGTTCACTGGTTTTTACCCGTACTAAGCATATTGCCAATAAGCTGGTACAGCAATTGGAAGGAGTAGGGATTTTTGCTGCAGCGATTCATGGGAACAAATCTCAGACCGCAAGACAGAATGCACTTGATGATTTTAAAAGCAGTAAGATTAAAGTATTGGTAGCTACAGATATTGCAGCCAGAGGTATTGATATTGATGATCTTCCACATGTAGTAAACTATGAGCTTCCCAATATTCCGGAAACGTATGTCCACAGGATCGGAAGAACCGGAAGGGCAGGAACGGAAGGTACTGCTATTTCATTTTGCGATACCGATGAGCGCTTAGATCTTAAAAATATTCAAAAACTGATAGGATTCACAATGCCGGTCAGATCATTTTATAAATAAATCTGTAGAGTTTACAGAAAACAATAAATAATTTTTTAATAATAATTACAATGCAACAAGGCACAGTAAAATTTTTCAATGAAGCAAAAGGCTTCGGATTTATTTCTCCTACAGACGGGAGTAAAGATATATTTGTACATTCTTCAGGATTAGACTCAAGATCAATCCGTGAAAATGATAAAGTCGTTTTCGATGTACAAAAGAGTGATAAAGGTTTAAATGCGGTTAATGTAAAACTGGCATAATTAAGCTTTAATATCATCTGTTTGAAATAAATATTATTTTCAATTTCAGTATTATATTTTTATATTTTTTTACAATTCAAAGTCCAGTAATCTTTGGAATTTGAGTATATTGTTTGAAAGAACATTGGTGTAAGTTAAATTACTTTTTATTTTCCATTATGTTCATTTACCTCTCACATCGACGTGAGAGGTTTTTCAAGGAAGAATTTCAATCAGTCTAAATAAAAAAGACAGACAAACATGATTATCATTAACAATTTTAGAGAGTATAAGGCTTTCGAAGGACAAATGGTCGGGTTTTCTGATTGGCATACCATAGATCAGAAGCAGATCAACAGGTTTGCAGAGGCAACCTTAGATGACCAGTGGATCCATATTAATAAAGAAAGAGCTGAAAAAGAAGGCCCGTTCAAATCTACAATTGCTCATGGCTATTTGCTTTTATCGCTGATCCCTTATCTCTGGAAACAAATTGCTGAGGTGAGAAATGTAAAAATGGAAATCAATTATGGGATTGAGAACCTTAAATTTGGCCAGGCTGTTCCTGTAGAGACTGACGTAAAACTACAGGCCACTGTGAAATCGGTGACAGATCTCAGAGGAACTATAAAAGTAGTAGTGGAAGCTAAACTTCTTATAAAGAATCATGCGAAACCCGCCTATACAGGGGATGTAATTTTTCTATATCATTTTTTATAATAGGAAGCCAGATTAAAAAAATTAAAATACGGGAAGCCTCCAATATCTTACTGTTTGGATTATGATACTAACATTTGATTAAATAACTTTTTCATATAAAATCATAGTGATCCAGTTTTATCACAAAATAATGTTCAATTGTTTTTTGAGCTTTTTTGCACATTGATAAAAGATCATTTCCTGATGTATTGTCGAAACTAAAGTCATCATGTGTTTTCACAATATATTCAGTTACTATTTCAATATTCATTAAATCAATTTCCGTTACATCGGTTTTCAACCTATGCTCTTCTTTGAAGAAAGGAATTTTACGGAAAATAGAATCGTTAAACCGAAAGAGATGTATTGTTTTCATTTCAAAAATATTTAATAAGATAAAAAAATTAGGTGGAGGTTCATTAAGAAAACTTATCTTTCATTTTTCTGCTGATCTCTCTTTTGGATAAGGTACGTTCTGATGGTAATGGGCACATACCACCTGAAAGGATGTATAATATGCTGTTCCAAAAATTATTTTTTCTATAGAATTTATGATTGTAGTTAGTTAATACTTTTAAGTATTCATGTTCATATTCTTTTGCTTCCTGTAATGTGTAATTTTTTGGAATATTTTTAATAATATCCATAGCAGTTTGGTTGAAGATTTTAGGCGAATATTTTTCTATAAAGTTCAATTCAAGCCTGCACATCCCAATAAGTGGAATGAGTAAAGAAAAAATTTCATCGTAAAAGTTACAAATATTTACTTTCCATGATGATCTTTCTTCTTCCGGTAAAATCTGAGTAGTCAATAGAATGAGTTTTTTATGGGTTACTTCCATTTCATCTGTATAGACTTCGTTTTGCTGCCAGAATATAGATGCATTGATTTTATTTTTTTTAGTAATATTTTCCAGTATATATTCAAACTGGATTCTAATATTCTGTATGTTCCCGCTCAGGTCTTCTAAAACAGACTGCCACAGGTTATGCTGGCTTAAACTACAGTATGTGCTAAATACCAATCTTGATCTGTTGATAAGCTGCTGTAATTCTTTTAACATTCTTAGAATCTCTTTAGCATCTCTTTCTAAGGTTATGTTTGTATTTCGTAGATAGAACAGCGAGGTAAACTGGGAATAATAGGATCTTCTTGAAATATTTTTTTTATTTCTGAGCCCTAATTTACTCTTTGGATGCTTAGTTAACTTTTTCATCAGAATTTTATTGTAAATCATTTTTCATGATAGCCCTTTTTTCAAAGGCCTTTTGCTGTATTATAAGGGAAATAAGATACTGTCTTAGATCTCTGATTGTTATATTTTTCTCTGTAAAAGAAAAAAATAGTGGTGTTTCGTCTAAAAGCTCATAGAGTTCAGGAAATTCTTTTTGAATTTCAACTGTTTTTTTTAATATCTTTTTCGTTAAAATAGATAGGGTATTCAGATTATTCATAGCCGCTTTTTATTATTGTTACGATCATCTTAAAGCGCTTATTTCCTTTTATAGAATGAGATTTATGGGCAGGAACGATAATGCATTCACCTTCTTCCATAAAGTAAGAAGCTCCGTCTATAATGATTTCAGCTTTACCTTCAATGATCTGTGCAACAGTATCAAAAGGAGAAATCTTTTCAGATAACCCTTCTTTGTCATCAAAAGATAAAATACTGATATTACCGGTCAGTTTTTCCAGTATATTTTTACTCACTACAGAATTTGGGATGTAATCTACAATCTGGCTTGTAATATATACTTTCGATTTTTCAAGTTCTCTATGATTCATCACTGTGGGTTTAAAGATAAAAAGAGCAGATGGTATTGTAAATAAAAGGGACAGAACTATCTAATATTCCATCCCTTTTACAGTAAAACTTTTGATAAATATATTTTTTCATTGGCTTTAACTGTCCTTGAAAACAATTTATGAAAGATTGATTTCTTTGATAATATTGAGAACTTCTTCACGGTTTTTTCTTAATCTGTTTCCGATTCTTTCCAGCATTTCCCTTTCTTTCCCTTCTTCAAGTTTCAGATCGTGGTCCGTTAATGTTGAAAATTTTTCTTTCAGTTGTTTTGACTGCTCAATCCAGGCTCCAGGAGTTTTGAAAAATTTGTCGCCTTTGTTTTGGTTTGTGTCCATAAGGTGGATTTTAGTGTAACTTCATTGCTACCATACAAAGATGGGTGTTTAATAATCTATTGTATTACAGATTGTTTCTTTTATGTTGCACATATCACACTTTTACAAAATTCCAGCTTCTTTTTAAGAATATGTAAGAGGGTTGATCATAAAAACAGTTGCTTTGATGGCTATTTATGAAGTAATGGAGATTTTTGAGCCTTAGGACATGATTACAAACCTAAAATACTACTATATAATTCCAAATAAGTGATTAATTAATCGTATCTTGCTGAATAACTACATTGAACTGATGATCCGGACTTTAAGTTCCGACCTATTCACTTTTTTCATTATTTGATATTTCCAGTATAACCTCTCTAGTCTGCTTCAAATCATTTATAGAAACTGTTTTGAAAAAGGGAATATAAATCTTGTGATTTTCTCCAAAGGACAATTCAATTGTAAAAAATATTATTGTTTTTATGAATATAAAAAAATATTTATGGATGTGGACTTTTTTAGTTCCTATCCTGGCGTGGCTTTCTTATGTTGGGAATACTATTTTTTCTTCAGGATATTATTCTGTGATTCTTGCTTTATTTTTGATGGGGAGTGTTTTGGCAGCAGTGTATCATTCCGAAGTTATTGCCCATCGCTTGGGAGAGCCATTTGGAACCTTGCTTCTGGCATTTGCCATTACGGTCATAGAAGTAGGACTTATTATTTCTATTATGATGGGAGCAAAAGGCTTGGAAACCATTACCCTTGCCAGAGATACGGTTTTTGCTGCCGTAATGATAATCCTTACCGGAATCATTGGGAGCTGTATTGTGATAGGTTCCTTAAGATACAGAGAGCAGAGCTTTACATTACAGGGAGTAAGTACGGCACTCATTACGCTAACGTCAGTTATTATTTTTGTGCTTATTCTCCCCAATTATACGGTGAGTCATCTCGGAGGCGAATATACATCCTTTCAATTGCTTTTTATCGCCTTGATTTCTTTAGGACTTTATCTCGGATTTACTATGATTCAAACGTTTAGACATCGAAGCTTTTTCATTTCTCCAGAGAATAAACTGTCCAAAAATCAGCCTGTACAAGATAATCATGAACTGATTTCCCGAAAACAATTGTATATCAGTTGTATATTGTTACTATTATCCCTGGGAATAGTCGTTTTATTGGCAAAGCTTCTTTCAAAGGATGTTGAGCATATAGTGGTTTCCGCAGGTGCCCCAAAATCACTTGTAGGTATCATTATTGCAGGTATTGTTCTTCTTCCGGAAGGACTGGCTGCATTCAGGGCTGCAAAAAGTGATCAGATCCAAACCTCATTAAATCTGGCCTTTGGTTCTGCTTTGGCCAGTATCGGACTCAGTATTCCTGCCATAGCTATCATATCTGTAATAACCGGTATAAGAATGACATTAGGAATAGATATTAAATCAACAATACTTTTAGGGCTGTCGCTTTTTATTATTACTGTTTCACTGGCAACTGGCAGAACCAATATTATGCAGGGAATTGTACTGATCGCTATATTTTTAATTTATCTCTTTATTACAATCGTACCATAAACTACTGTGTATTAATATCTAAATATGGCGATAATTAAAGGCTGTTATTTTGGAAAACAGAGCCTTGCCATGAGGTAACTGACTGTTGATTCTGCTCCCTGATTGAGATTAACATTTTTCTCTTCAAGCCCGTCATAACATCCGCCTGTTGCAGGGTTATAAATAATCTGATGTAAGTGATTCTTTCCTAAAAACCAACTAAAAGCATTTCTCATCATCTGCAGGTATTTTTCATCCTTAAAAACCTTATAGAATGTGGATAAGGCCAATATGGTATAAGCGACATCAATAGGCTGTTCACCACCAATTGATTCAGGGCTTTTAATCGTTTCTCTCTGCAGCCATCCTTTGTTGGATATTACTTTAATGGCTCCCTTACTAAATGTTTTAGAAAGCAAAAACTTGAACGATTCATTGGCAACCTGTTTATACATTTCGTCCTGGGTTGTAATCCACGCACACAATAAAGCTTCAGGGAGTACGCTGTTTCCATAGGTAAGGTAGCTTTCAAACCAATGCCAGTCTTTATGTTTCTCATGCTGATACATTTTTACCAGTCTGTTAGCCAGTTTTTTCAATAATGGAATATTGTTTTCAGAGTTTTGATAATGCAATCCCTTTATAATAAAAGCCATTGCACGTGTAGAATAAATTTTATCACTAGACGGAAGACTTTTTTCAATGATGGACTCTGCTTCATCAGAAAAAAGTCGTGGTAAGATTGCTTTTATAGAAAGAAGGTATCCCAATGCCCAGATTGCCCTGCCATTGGAGTCTTCAAGGTTGGTTTCGTAATTTTGTTGTGCAAATTCCTTATCTTTATTTACATAGTTGAGAAAACTACCATCCGGTTGTTGACAAAACTTTATTACATTCAGGTAGGTTGAGATTAAGTCAAGATCAGATTCATCTCTGCTTACTTCGTAATGTCTGCAGGCTACAATCAAAGCACGGGCATTATCGTCCAAAGTATACCCGGAATTGATATCAGGTTTGTTGATTTTAGAAAATTGGATCATTCCAAAATCCGTTGTCATATTTTTGATATGGCTAAGATTGATGATCGGGAATGTATAGTGTAATGTCATTTTGTCTTTGTTGTATTGTTGAAATAATAAGGCGTGTGAAATAGATGAATTCTCCCAGGCTGTGGGAGCCATTTTTTCCAGACTATTTGATCGTAATTTTTCCTGTGCGGTTTCATTTTTCAATAATGTATTCACGGCAGCAGCAAGCTGTTCCGGAGCTTCAAAATCAATAATAATTCCCAGATCTTCATTTAAGACTTCCACAGCATGAGGAATAGGGGTAGAAACAATAGGGCATCCACAGCTGATGGCATAGGAAAAAGTACCGCTTACTGCCTGATTTCTGTCTTTTGTAGTGAAAAGATAGATATTGGTAAGCTGAAGATAATCTAGCAACTCATTCAAAGGCAGATATTGGTTGATAAAGTACGTATGTTTTTCCAGATGAAGCCTCTTAATAGTATCCTGTAAAAAATCACGGTACTTTTCTCCTTCATATTTAATGATTCCGGGATGTGTCTTTCCGATAATCAGGAACATTACATCCGGATTTTGGGAAATGATTGCAGGCAGAGCTTCTAAAGTGGTTTCAATATTTTTCCCAGCACCCAGTAAACCAAATGTTGAAAGTACCTTTTTATCTTTAAATCCGTATTTTGTTTTCAGTGAAATTTTATCTATAAATGGCAGCAAATGGGTACCGTGGGGTATCACTTTAATTTTATCAGATGAAATATCATAATCATTGGTAAGGATATCCGCAGAAATACCGGTCATGACAATAATGGATTTTACGAAACTGCTGATTTCTTTTACTTTTTCTTTTAATTTGGGATCAGGTTTCGGTAGAACAGTGTGAAAAGTAATGATGAGGTCTTTCTGTAAATTTTGAAGGAAAAGGAGTAATCCGTCTTGGGTTTCGTTGAAAAATCCAAATTCATGCTGGAGCATAACCAGTTGAATCCTGTCATTTTTGTTGATTTTATCAGCCAGCTCCAAGTAAGATATGGCATCGGATGTATTTAAGCGATATGCTGGATCTGCTTCATATTGATAATGCTCATCCTCAGTTTCCATCGGGCAGGTAATGATGCTAAATGATTCTCTGAATTTTAACTTAAGGGATTGTATCAAATCCTGACAATAGGTCGCAATACCGCACACCTTAGGAGGAAAAGTACTTATAAAGATAATTTCAGGTTTATGATAAAATGTGTTTTTATTACTTTGTACAGATCGTCTTTTTGTCTTTTCCTCCACGTCTGATTTTATATTTTTATTCATGATGATATCTGTTTTAAAGTCTGACATCCTGTATTGAATCGTCAGTTATGGTGTGTACCGTAGTAATTCTTTCAGTAATTCTGAAATACTTAAAGAAGCAACAGCAATTCTTTGATCTGCTGCTCCATAGTAAACATGGAGTGTATCTCCTTCTACGATGGCTCCGGTAGGGAAGCAGACATTGTTTACTTCTCCTTTCTGTTCCCATTCTTCTTCGGGTTTGAAAAGAGGATAAGGAAGCCTTGAAATTTCCTTTTGGGGATTATCAAGATCCAGTAAAGCAGCACATGCACTGTAAACATACCCTTCAATGGTATCATGTACCCCATGGTATATCAAAAGCCATCCATGCTTGGTTTCTATAGGGGGACATCCTCCGCCAATATAGCTTACTTCATGCTCATATTTAGGAGATAATACAATATGTTCTTTAAAATGAAGGAAGTAATCTTTCCAGAAATCTGGATTCAGATCTTCAATGCTTTCTATACCTGCAATTTGGATATCAGGTCTTATGCGATGAAGAAAATAAAGCTTACCGTTAATTCTTCTTGGGAAAAATATGACATTTTTGTCCCAAAGAAAGATCTCTTTATCTTTTTTATGAGCAGACGGGAGTTTGTTGAAACGTTTGTATTTTTCTCCTATTTCACCTTGGGACTCCGATAAAAATCTAAACTTGTTATAGGGAATTTTGGAAACAATTATCCCCTGTTTTTGCCACGAAGTAAGATCCTCTGATACGGCAAGTGTTCCCAATGCGTTAACCCCATCATAACTTGTATAGGTAATATAAAATAAATGATCGATTTTTACGATTCTTGGATCTTCAACCCCATGCTTTTCATATTCAAACTCGGGAATGATCACCGGAATGCTCAATCTTGTTTCTATGGTCTTATAATCTGATAATATACAGTATCCGATACTGGAGAAATTATTTCTGGCAAGAGCCCTGTAGAATAAGTGTATTTTTCCGCTATCCTGAATGACAGCAGGGTTTAAAACACCCTCACTCTCAAAGTCTAAAGCTGTTTTTGTGAGTATAATTCCGTCTCGTTTTACAGATACCACTCAGTTTACGTTATTTCGGGCTTCTTGTTTCCTTCCTCTTCGTTTACTCATTTTATCCTCCCGTTTCTCTTTTGCGGATTTTGCGGGTGGCGTTTTATCTGATTTCTTTTTTCCGTCTTTTTCTTTTGACATTGTAATTTTTTTTGTTACCTGTAAATTTCAATCATTAAAAAAGGAAAGCTTTGCAATTGTCTTTTAATTTGTTGTATAAATCATAGATATTTCCGATTGAATAGACTAACTTTGAATAAATGGCTGTTAATGAAATAATTGGCCGGTATAAATCGTAAGGGAGATGAAGTTGTATATAAAATATATGGTAAGTTTGCGCTGCAAAATGGTTGTCCATCAGGAACTGGAAAAACTGGGCATTAAAAATGCTGTCGTCGATTTGGGAACAGTAGAATTGTTGGATGATATTAGCTCAGAAAAAAGACAAATCCTTAAAGAAAATTTACTTAAAACAGGACTTGAGGTATTAGATGATAAAAAAAGTATCCTGATAGAGAAAATAAAGAATGTAGTGATCGAAATGATTCATTATTCAGATGAACTTCCAAAAGAAAATTTCTCAGATTATATAAGCGAAAAATTAGGATATGACTATACTTATCTTGCGAATACCTTTTCTGAAGTGAAAGGAATGACACTCCAGCATTTTATCATTATTAATAAAGTAGAAAAGGTAAAAGAACTGCTGTTGTATGACGAACTGAATCTTACAGAAATTTCTTATAAACTCAACTACAGCAGTGTGGCCCATCTTTCTAACCAGTTTAAAAAGATCACAGGGCTTTCTCCTTCATTTTATAAGCAGTTGAAGCAAAGACGCCTTGGCAATCTGGAAGACTTATAAAAGGTGGGATATATGTAAGATTATTCCGGATATATATAGCTTAGTCTATACTGAAACGGCCATCTTTGTAGTATAATAATCAGGAATTTATCAGATCCATTAAAGTTTATATCACTATAAATAATGCAAATTTTAGACTGGAAAATATAGCAAACAGTTGAAAGTATACATCGTATATAATGCTGGTCTCCGGTATTAGAAAACATTGTAATAGTAAAAAAAACTAGGGAAAACGAATATACACCATGATAAAATTAATAGACTTACGGATTCTCAATTTTAATAATGAGCTTATTAAAATCTCTATAAAATAGGTAAATCTGTTTTCAAAAGGTTTTAATTAATTAAGGATAGGAACCTCTGGTTTCTGTCCTTTTTAACCCTATTGATATATATAATATTTCATCAACTGAATCTACAAAAAGAAATCTGTTTGAACATTCATGATTAAACATCATGTTTATATATAAAACAGACTTTCTTATTACCACCTTAACGCTAGAAATTATGAAAACAATACATCTTTTTCAATTTAAGAATTCTATTTCCCTAAAACATCCTTTTTTTAAGGAAGAATGCAGATTAGATAATTTAAATGATTTAATGGCTTATGATCTTATGAACACTGAAAAAATGACTGAGTTCATTATTGAGGTTCATGATGATTTTATTTTTGAGGATATGACCAGAGAAGATCTTTTGTCAATGTGCGAAAATGCAAAGGAAATGATTGAGCATTATTTTGTAACAACCATGAATGACTATGATGTTATCTGAGCATTGATTTCAGCAGTGTAAAAAGCTTTTGAGATTAACATTAAATTTTAGATGCAATAAAGTTTCAGCATATTGGATACTGGGTTATAATTATAATACAGGATTATTTCTTGAAATAGTAACGAAGGATACTGAATGAAAAGGAGAAATTGTTCTCTGCATTGATTGATGTCATTAGGAATGATAATTATTAGTCCTTTATTTAATATTTAAGTCTCAAAAGAAGATTTCCTTTAATATAACACTCAGATATTGCAGCTATTAACTTAATATATAATTATATAAAAATGGTTAATATTAGCTGTTACCTTTCTACATTATTTACAGATTTATTTTAAATAGTAAAAAACATAGCAATTGATGCTGTAGCCATAAAGAAAAAAGTGGCCCATAATAAAGTTTTTGAAAGCCGCCTGCTTTTAAACTCTCCCATAATATGCTCACTTGCAGATATTCGGATGATAAGAAACAACAGAGGTACTGCTGCTACTCCGTTGAGTACTGCGGTATAAACTAATGCTTTCACAGGATTAATTCCAATGAAATTCATACACAGACCGAGAAGTGTTGCGATAATAATAACCATATAAAAACCTGTTGCTTTTGTAAATTTCAGGTTTAAACTTGCATTCCAATTGAAAGCTTCTGAAACAGCATAAGATGCGGAGCCTGAGAGAACAGGCACAGCAAGTAATCCCAGCCCAATGATTCCAATGGCAAATATGATTTTTGATATCATTCCTGAATTTGGAAATGATTGTACTAAAGGTTCTAAAGCCTTCGCTGCGTCAGCGGCAGTATTAATATCTGTTATATGGGCACTATGCAGTACAGTTCCTCCAACTAATATAATACACCATGTTGTAAATTCAGAAATGACCATACCTATATTATTATCCTTTCTCATCGCATGAATATGACGCCATCCGATACTTGGTTTTCCATCTCTGATCAACCCTCTTTCATTTTCTTCTTCTACTTCCTGAGATGCCTGCCAAAAAAACATATAAGGTGTTATAGTCGTCCCAAAAACTCCAGTGATTATGAAAAGAAAATTGAATGAAAATTCAAAATGAGGAACCATAGAGGCTTTTAGTATTTCTTTCCATGGCTGATCAATCATGAAAGCTGTAAGGGGGTAGGCAAGAAGTGATAATGCCAGCCACTTAAGAACTTTTGAATATACGCGATAACTGGTGAAGACCTCTAATATAAGTATACTAATAGTAAAAAACAGCATCAGGATAACAATATCGGCAGGAATAATTAATTGTGCGGCAGCTGCCATTGCTCCAATATCCGCTCCGATATTGATCGTATTAGCAATAACAACAAGCCCTACCGAGCTATATAGGATTTTTTTACTGTAATGTTCTTTAATTACGCCTGTTAATCCTTTACCGGTAACTATTCCTATTCTTGCACAGGCTTCCTGTACTGCGATCATAAATGGTAGCATATAGAGTGCGGTCCATAGCTGCCCATAACCGAATTGGGCTCCTGTCTGAGAGTATGTAGCAATGCCAGAGGGATCATCATCAGCGGCACCTGTTGTCAGTCCTGGACCTAATAGGCCGAAGAATTTTTTAATCTTTTTTGTTTGATTCTCAACATTTTGTTTGATAGACATTGCTAAATTGTTTTTAAGTATAATATACTATTAATTAAGATATTTTTGTAGAAAATATCAGGTTCTTACTTTACTAAAGTTAATGTAAGACATCTGTAAGTATTCAGTTCAAGAAATATAGTGAGCTTTTGAAAAGTTGGGGAAATCCATTTTTAATCCATTTAAAATACCATGCTTACCCTCCCGAGCTTGTATTTCTTCATCTTTTCTGTTGTTTTTTAGTGATATAGCTAAATTATTTTTATTTGACATAAATTTCAGGATATTCTCTTTGCTTTTTATCTGTTTTTTCACTCACAATTATATAAACAGACATGCTTATGATTGCCGCGAAAAAACACCAAACAGAGAGTATGTAATGATCGTAAAAGATCTCTGAAACTATATAAGAAACCAAAATGGCTATACCAAAAAAGTGCATTCTTTTTAGTTGGGAAAAAAACGGAGGAGCAATTGTTGCCACGCCATATGATATAATACTATAATTCCTCAATGAAGCAGGATAGTTTTGGATGTAAGTAATATGATGACCCATAATCTTTGCTTCCACATGATATGATAAAAGACAATATGCCAAATAAATACTTACGATGATTCCTACACCTAATAATATCTTCTGTACTTTTTTTCGGGGCTCATTGTCCTCAAACATTAAAAGAGAAATAGGTACCCAAACGGGCCACAGAATCTCTGCAAAAAATAGAAATATAAAGGTTGCAGCCCGTTGCATAATGATATGATCTGGCTGGGGAAGGGTTAGCCAAAGTATTCCTTCTGTTAGCTGTTGGACTCCAAAAATAAATGGAATACATGCGAAAAGATGCTGTGAAGGATGGCGTGTTTTTTTTATACATGCTATACCAACAGCCGTGAGTGCTATACCTGCTGAAAAACTTGAAATTGCTGAAAAACACATTTGCTTTGGATTTTAAAAGTTATTTTTCGTGACTTTTTTACAGAATAATGTTAATCTTAATTGCTATTCATTATTGTTAAAACAAAGTCTGCTCTAATTTCACAATTCGCTGCTCTACAGCTTGAATAAAAGAGTCATATCTACGATGATAAATTATTGTTTGAATATTCATAATCTACCAATAGCCTATTATCTACATGCCGTATCCCAGGAGTTTTCCATGCAATACGACCGGCTTCTTCTTTTTGATACCATGAATTTACTGTTCCTGTTAAGATTACTGTAGCACCGGATACTTGAATGTGAACATCATTATTATAAAACGCCCAGTTCATGTTCATTGCATGTTCAATATCTTTTTGTTTAATATCATCCATTATGTCTGATATGATTTTTATATGATTGATTACCCCTTTTACGCCTGAAAGATACCGGATTGCATTTTGAGTAATTTCCCGTTGATAATCCCATTGCAATTCACCTTCCAAAGTCACCTGACCATTTTCTACAATTACTTTGATTTTGTTCTCTGGAATCAATGCATTGGATTTAAAAGTTTTTAAAATCTCTTTGGCAATTTCATCATCAGTTATTGATAAGGAATCTGGAGATTTAACGAGAATGTTTTCTACTAAAACTTTTACTCCAATAACTTTTTTTGCAGCATTCTCGGCCTCTATTTTTTTTGCATAATGATCAACTACTCCAGTAAGGGCAACGACACCGTCTTTTGCAGTCACCCCTATTTCTGCTGCATGTAGTAATGGCTCTCTTTTAATGGCATCCTGAACATTTTTTTGTAATTCTGTATTTGTCTTCATGATAACGTAATTTATCAATCAAAATTCCAGAAACTTGGGAAAAAATACGATGATATATATCACATTGAAACCTGATACTGGTCAAGAAGGGAAATTGAATTCGTATATAATAATTGCTTATTTTTAGATAACCTATTTATTTGTTATGTCTTACAATATACCCGAAGGTCTTACAGGTCTTACACATGATGAAGTGGTAGCTTCCCGGCAACGAAATGGATATAATCGTTTGGAAGGGGTCCATAAAAATACATGGTTTGATCTGGTCATTGATATTTTAAAAGAACCTATGCTGATCTTGCTTATCATTATTTCTGTCATTTATGTGATAGTGGAGGATTATGGTGAGGCTGCCTTTATGTTTGTGGCTATCGTAGCGGTAACTGCTATTTCTTTTTATCAGGATAATCGCAGTAAAAAAGCTCTTGAGGAACTTGAGAAGCTGAACGAACCTTTAAGTAAGGTCATCAGAAACTCCCAAATAGTAGAAATTCCAACCCATGAAATTGTTGTAGGTGATTTATGTGTTACTGAAGAAGGAAAAAATATAAATGCTGATGGAGTGATTGTGCACAGCAATGATTTCTCTGTGAATGAATCATCTCTTACGGGCGAAAGTTTTTCAGTTTTTAAGGATAGTAAATCCGAGGATAATCTTGTATATAGTGGTACGGTTACCGTTTCAGGTTTGGCGGTTTTTAAAGTTAAAAAAATAGGCTCAGAAACCCGCGTAGGAAAAATTGGGGAATCTATATTGAATATAAAAGAAGAAATATCACCATTACAATTCCAGATCGGAAAGTTTGTAAAATGGATGGCTGTCATTGGGGTCATTATTTTTTTGATGGTTTGTATCTTCAGTTATATTAAAACCGGAGATCTGGTTACGAGCCTGCTTAGTGGATTAACCCTGGCAATGTCTGTATTACCTGAGGAAATTCCTGTGGCATTTACAACTTTTATGGCCTTGGGAGCGTGGAAGCTTATGCGTCAGGGCATTATTATTAAGCGGAGCAGTATTGTAGAAACCCTGGGAAGTACCACGGTTATCTGTACTGATAAAACCGGAACCATTACTGAGAATTCGATGAAGCTTCAACATTTATATAATTACCTATCCGATACAATTTATGAAGAAAAAGAATTTAAAAATGATGATTTAAGTGAACTTATTGATTATGCAATGTGGAGTAGTGAGCCAGTCCCTTTTGACCCTATGGAAATCACTCTGCATAAAACGTATGACGAAACTCAAAAGAATGATTTACGAAAAGAATATAAAATGTTTCATGAATATCCGCTTGAAGGCAAGCCACCCATGATGACTCATCTTTTTGAGAATGAAAATAAAGATAGAATTATTGCAGCAAAAGGAGCTCCGGAAGCAATTTTGAATGTTTCCCGCCTTTCAGAGACAGAGAAAGAAAAGATAAGGGACATTATAAAAACATTTGGACAGCAAGGTTACCGCGTTTTGGGAGTTTCAAAGTCGCATTTTGTAGGGAACAATTTTCCCAAAAGACAGCAGGATTTTGTATTTGAATTTTTAGGGCTGGCTGTATTTTATGATCCTCCTAAAAAAGGAATAGAAGAGGTCTTTCAAAGTATTTATGATGCCGGTATTAAGGTAAAGGTTATAACGGGAGATAATGAAGATACAACCAAAGCAATTGCAATACAGGCAGGAATTATCAACACTACTCCTGCCATCAATGGTAGTGAAATAATGAATAATACTGAAGAAGCATTAATGGAAATCTCGGAAAAAACTACTTTATTTACCAGGATGTTTCCGGATGCGAAACTTGCAGTAGTCAATGCGCTGAAAAAGAAAGGCGAAGTGGTGGCTATGCTTGGAGATGGTGTAAACGATGGTCCTGCCTTAAAAGCAGCGCACGTTGGTGTTGCAATGGGAAGTAAAGGAACCGAAATTGCCAAATCAGCTGCTGCGTTGGTTATCACGAATGATGATTTGGAAAAACTGATTGTTGGAATTGCTGCAGGAAGGAGAATTTATAACAATATTAAAAAGGCGGTTCAGTATATTATTTCTATTCATATTCCTATTATACTGACGGTTTCCTTGCCTCTGTTTTTGGGATGGGTATTTCCGCACATATTTACTCCAGTACACGTTATTTTCCTTGAGTTAGTGATGGGGCCGACTTGTTCTATCGTTTATGAGAATGAGCCCATGGAAAAAAACACAATGAGGCAGCCGCCACGAGCCATCGGAGATACTTTTTTAAGTTTGAATGAGTTGGGAATCAGCTTTATTCAGGGGATCTTGATAACCCTCGGCGTTTTATTGGTCTATCAATTTACCGTTCAAAATGGAGGGGATGAAGACAAGACAAGAGCAATGGTATTCAGTACTTTGATCTTTGCCAACATATTACTGAGTTTTGTCAACCGATCATTCTTTTACAGTGTGGTGGAAAGTTTCAGAAACCGTAATCCCTTGCTTATTGGTATTTCTGCCTTAGTTTTGGGTTTGCTTTTTGCAATATTATACGTAAAGCCTATCTCTCAATTCTTTAAAGTAACAGCTCTTAATATAGGTGAATTGGGAATGACTGTTTTCATCGCAGCGGTTTCTGTCTTATGGTTTGAGATCTATAAGTACGTGAAGAGAATAGGAAAAGCAAAAGCATAGTGACTACTACCCACTCTTAAGAATACTATATTCTTGAAACTTATAGGAATGAATTAAGACAATGGAAATAAACAATTAATACTAATATAATGATAGGAAACCAACATCCGTGGCATGATGTTTCACCAGGAGAGCATCTGCCACAAATAGTTACAGCAGTTATTGAGATTCCCACCGGCAGCCGCACAAAATATGAAATAGACAAACTCTCGGGATTAATAAGATTGGATAGGATTCTTTTATCTTCCATGTATTATCCTGCCAATTATGGGATCATACCACAGACCTATTACAGTGATGGAGATCCGTTGGATATTGTTGTACTATGTTCGGAAAGCCTCGTTCCACTTACTCTGGTTAATGCAAGGGTAATAGGAATAATGGAGATGACGGACGAAGATAAAAAAGATCATAAAATAATAGCGGTGGCTGAAAATGATTCTTCTATGCTGCACATTCATGATATTGAAGATCTGCCGGCTTATACCATTAATGAGATTCAGAATTTTTTTGAAGAATATAAAAAATTAGAAGGGAAAACGGTACAGGTATTTGGTTTCAAAAATAAGAAAGAAGCTTTCAACTGTATTGAAGAAAGCTTAATGATGTATGCCAAAGAAATCAAACCTAAAATAAAAAATATTTAACTTAGTTGCCTTTCCGTGTATATTATAGTAGGTTGGTATGAATAAATAAATCATACCATTTTGAATGGATTAGGCAGCAATCATTTTTTTTGTTTTTCACTTTCTTTTTTCTTTTTATTAAAATAACCCCTTAGCAAAAAATTGTTCTTAGCGGCGGCCTCTATTTCTCTCAGTTCAACAACACCTTTTTCAATATTGACAATAGTGGAATCTACAGATTTCCCAAGTTTGGGATTGTTAGTAAGTTTCGATAATACATTTTCATCATTATTTATTTTAGACGTAAATTGAATAAGATCATCAGAGCTTTTTTCAAGATTGTGCAGTATCTTTTCTATTGAGAGAGCTAAAGAATCGTTGGAAGATAATTGAGAAAACATATTGTTTTTGTCATTTAGTTTTGTAGTGAAAATACTGATTTCACGAGAGCTGTTCTGTAAATTAGAAATGCTGCTTTCAATATTATCTGACCATTTCTTATCGGTAAATATTTTTGCAATAGTTCCGTTTTTATTATTCAGTATAAGGGTGAATTTTGCCAGTTCCTGAGAGCTTATCTGTAAATTTTCTATGGTTCTGTCAATGGTTGACGCAAAATCTTTATCGGTCATTATTTTTGTCAACAAGCTATTCTTATCATTCATTTTACTACTGAATTTAACCAGCTCATCAGTAATGGTCTTAGCGTTATCGGTACTTTGTTTTACACTCGAGAGTAGATCATCTATCTCGATGGTTTTATAAGAAGTAATGAAGTCATTATCCTTCACTATAGTCTTAGATTGTGGACCGGGGGTAATAATAAGTATCTTATCACCCATTAATCCGTCAGATGCAATGCTGGCAACTGCATCAGTTTTGATATATTTTTGAACATCCTTTCTAATTAATAACTTTACCAAAACCAATGAATCTGAAATAAAATCTATTTTGCTGACTGTTCCAATGTTAATTCCGGAAAGGCGGACATTACTGCCTTGCTTTAATCCGCTGACGTTTTTAAACTCAGAACGAAGAGCGAAGTTAGAGCCAAAGAAATTTCTGTTGATCCCAATAAAGTATATGGTTGTTATGAAAAGAAGGATGCCAATTGTGACAAAAATTCCCAATTTCCAGTTGTTTGATGACTCATTGTTCATGATTGTTCTATTTATTTTTCAAAAAAAGATTTTACCCAATCATCGGCATTATTTTCTATATCTATATAGCTGCCTTCGGCCTTAATTAGACCGTCCTTTAGGACGATGACTCTGTCACCGGTATATTTTGCACAGGTTAAATCATGTGTTATGATAATGGATGAGGTATTGTATTGTAGTTTGATATTTCGAATGAGCCCGATAATTTCACGAGCTGTGATGGTATCAAGACCTCCTGTCGGCTCATCATATATGATAATTTCAGGTTTAATGATTAGCGCTCTCGCCAGCCCAATTCTCTTTCTCATTCCTCCGGACAGTTCTGCCGGCAATAGGTCAATCGCTTCCTCCAGTCCTACATTTTGTAAAGCTTCTTTAACAGCTGTTTCTATTTCCTGTTCGGTAAGCATTTTATTATTGTGCTGCAACGTAAAAACTAAATTCTCTCTGACCGTCATTGAATCATATAAGGCTCCATTTTGGAATAAAAAACCAATTTTCATTCGGATCCGGTTGAGTCCTTCCTCATCCAATTTTGTTATATCCTTTCCTGATATTAATATTTCTCCTTTATCAACTTTGGTGAGACCTACTAGACATTTAACAGTAACTGACTTCCCCGAGCCCGATTTTCCTAAAATGACCAGGTTTTCTCCTCTTTTAACGGTAAAGCTGATTCCATTGAGTACCTTATTACTGCCATATGATTTGTAAACATTTTTAAATTCTATCAATGTCTCGCAGTTTTGTAATTCATTATACTCGGCTGTAAATTTTTCCCTATTTTCCATCATAATTCAAAAAATAAGTCGGTTATCTGTACGGCTATAAGATCAATGATAAAAATGATCAATGATGCTGAAACTACGGCTGAATTTGCCGCTTTTCCTACACTTTTAGTTCCCCCCGAAGCATTAAATCCTTCATAACAACCAATAATACCAATAAAAAATCCAAAAAAGAAGGTCTTAATGATAGCCGGTAAAATATCTTCATATTCTAACGATTGAAATACATGGGAAAAATAATGTTCAAGATTGCTTTTGCTATGCATATTGATGCCGATAAAGCCACCGATAATCCCAATCAGATCGGCATACAGTACTAAAACAGGAATCATTAATGTCGTAGCAAGAGTTCTGGTTATCACCAGGTACCGATATGGATTGATCGCTGAAACCTCCATGGCATCAATTTGTTCTGTGACTTTCATAGAACCCAGTTCTGCTCCAATTCCTGACGAAACTCTTCCTGCACAAATCAAAGCTGTAATAACCGGTGCAATTTCTCTTATTAATGACAGTGAAACCATACCGGGTATCATAGATTCTGCACCGAACCTTGCCATAGCCGGACGTGACTGTATAGTGAGCACCAATCCCATGATAAAAGCTGTTATCGTTACTAAAGGCAATGACTGGTAACCAACAACAAAACACTGTCGTATAAACTCCTTAAACTCAAATCCCGGTTTTAAAATTTCTTTAAAAAAGCGACGGGAGAATAAAGCTATATTGCCTGCGATGCTAAGATAATTTTTAAAATAGGTTTTCACGATGTTGGATTTAAAATATTCCAGTGCATTTTGTTTATAATCTATAGGATTAAACCTATCAACAAAACCGGTGGTTTGCAATGCTTAGAAATGGGGTAAAGGTTTATTAGTTATAAATCATACTCATAATCTACTTCTAACTTATTTTTTACATCCTGTATACCAGGCGTTTTCCAGGCAATACGACCAGCCTCTTCCTTTTGATGCCAGGTATGTACCGTGCCCGTTAATATGACAGTGGTTCCGGTTACGGACACCCTGATTTCACTATTATCAATCGAACTTCTGTCAAGTGCCCTCTCAATATCACTCTTTTCAACGGTGTCCCGGATTTCTGGGTTAATGGTGATATTATTGTAAATACCTTTAACGCCGGGAAGATACCTGACAGCATTTTCTGTAATTTCCCTTAAGTACTCCCAAGATACTTCACCATTCAGATCCACCCAGCCATCTTCTACTTTCACTGTTATTTTTTCTTGTGGAATAAATGAGTTTGCATTAAATGCAGCTATAATTTCACTGGCGATTTCGACATCGGTTTTTGACCTGGGATCTGGTAATTTTACTTCGATATCTTCTACCAATACTTTTACTCCCAAAACATTTTTTGCAGCATGTTCAGCCTGCAGCTTTTTTGCATAACTGTCTACATTACCCGTAAGGGAAACAATTCCGTTATTTACAACAACACCAATTTCTGCTGAATGCAGCAAAGGTTCCCATTGAATGGCATCCTGAACATCTTTTTGTAATTCTGCATTTGTTTTCATTTTTTATACAGTTTTGTACTTCAAAGTTCCAGCAACTTCACAAAATATAAGATGACCAACATCACAATGAATCATGATATTAATCAGGGTAAATGCTTGGTGGTGTGTATTTTATTGTTGAAATTTGGATAGCTACGTACGTGTGTAGCTTAAAAAAAAATAAAAATGGACAAAACTATTTTAACAATAACACTGAATCCGTCGGTAGACAAAAGCAGCAGCGTTCAAAGCATCGTTCCTGAAAAGAAATTGCGTTGTAATTCTCCTAGATATGAACCGGGAGGAGGCGGAGTTAATGTATCCAGAGCCTTAAAAAGATTGGGAGTAGTCTCAGACATTTTTTTTACTTCAGGGGGAAGAACCGGCAGGTTACTTGAAAAATTGCTTAAAGCCGAGGAGCTGAATATATTTCCTTTCCATGTTTTTTCAGAAACCCGGGAAAATTTCATCGTTTTAGATATCTCCAGCAACAACCAGTATAGGTTCGGATTTCCCGGAGAAGAGCTGACGCAGGAACAACAAAAAGGTATTCTAAACAGTTTGCCTACCATAAACCCCTGTCCGGACTTTGTCGTCATCAGTGGTAGTTTACCAACACAAACAAATCCAAACTTTATAAGAAAACTTGTTAATATGTATAAGTTAAAGGGAACTAAGGTCATTATCGATACATCAGGAGAAGCTCTTAGAATAGCGGTAGAAGAAGGGGTGTTTTTATTAAAACCTAATATTGGAGAACTTGCCTTTTTAGTAGGAAAAGAAAAACTGGAAGAACCTGATATAGATCAAGCCGCCCAGCTTATCATTTCACAGGGTAAAGCTGAGATTGTGGTAGTATCATTGGGCTCTCAGGGTGCTGTCTTATTTTCAGGAAGTGAAAAAATTAAGATTGAGGCACCGGTTGTTGAAGTAAAAAGCACTGTTGGCGCTGGAGACAGTATGGTTGCAGGAATGGTTTCGGTTTTGGTAAAGGGAGGTGATTATAAAGAAGTCCTTTCCCTGGGAATTGCTTGTGGATCTGCCACTACAATGACCGAAGGAACAGGACTTTTTACCAGGGAAAATGCGAAGCACTTATTTTATAAAATTTGGAAATAACTTTTACTCAAAAATGATATCATGGTTAGCTCCAATTTTTGTCTGCGAAATTATTCTACTATATGTGAACGTAAAGGCCAAGCCATTTTCTGATGTATTTCTAAGAGACGCGTTATAAAATGACTTGTTGCTACGTCGTGTAAGTCATCCTTACAATTCATGGTATATTCACAAAGTCTAAGAATAAGACTTTCATGATCTTGTAATAATTCTGTAATAAAAGCATGGCTGTTATGTCTCTCCCCATTTTGTTCTGTAAAATGTGTTGAACTTACGTACGATTTTAGAGTTGCCGGTACATACTGACCGAGAGAACGTATTCTTTCTGCAATACTGTTGATGATATCATCCAATTGTTTGCATTGAGTATCAAAAAAAGTACGTTTGTCATGATAGTCAGCTCCCTCAACATTCCAATGGGCATTTTTTGTTTTTATATATAAAACGTTTTCATCTGCCAATATTTTTATGAGCTGATCCGCTATTGCATGACGATGATTGTCTGCTATTCCTATTTGTATTTTCATTTTAATTGATTTTACTGTTTTTTGTACTACAGACAAAACATATTACTATTTTGCAGACATTCCTCCATCAATGATCTGAGTTGTTCCTGTAATGAACTGACTGTCTTCGCTTGCAAGAAATAAAGCCAGTTTTGCAATTTCAATAGGTTCAGCATAACGTCCTAATGGTATTGCCGCCTCAAATTGCTTCTTAACCTCTTCACCATGCCCTGCAGAAGAGCTTTCTTCTATAGAACGCATCATTCTGTTATTTACCGGAGAAGGGTGAATTGTATTCACTCTGATTTTTCGCGAAGATGCTTCAAGGGCTGTAGTTCTCATAATGCCAACTACGGCATGTTTACTAGTGACATAAGCACTTAACCCTGCAAACCCCAATATTCCGGCCACAGATGAAGTTATAATGATGCTTCCACCATCATTCATTTGGGGTAAAACATATTTATTGCCCAGCCATACCCCTTTGACATTGACGGACATAATTGTATCAAAAACGTCTTCAGGATAATTTTCAATTGGCTTCACAACTCCTTCAATACCGGCATTGTTGAAAAACACATCTATTTTTCCAAATAGTTTTATGGTTTCCGCAACATAGTGTTCAACATCAACAGCTTTTGAAACATCAGCAACTGCATATCTTATATGTTCGCTATTTAATTCGTAGGCAGCTTCTTGTAATTCTTTTTCATATAGGTCGACGAGCATTACTTTTGCTCCCTCTTCTAAAAATAGTTTAGCTGTAATTTTGCCAATGCTTCCGGAGCCGCCTGTTATAATGGCTACTTTATTTTCTAATTTGCTCATGAGTTCAGATTTATTTAATGAATAGATTTTGATAATTTTTTAATAGTAATCTATATTGAACTGAAATTGAACTGCAGAAAAAGTTATCTTCCAAAGGTCAAAGATTAAATCCGGGGTTAATAAAAATCATACTCATAATTAACTTCCAGTTCATTCTTTACATTCCATATACCCGGAGTTTTCCAGGCAATACGACCGGCTTCTTCTTTCTGATACAGTGAATTTGCAGTTCCCGTTAAAGTTACAGTTGTTCCTAAAACAGATACTTTAATATCATTATCATAAATTGAGCTTCTTTTCAATGCGTCCTGAATGTCTTTTTTTTGTATCACATCGTCTAATTCTGATTTAATTGTAATTTTATTAATCAAGCCCTTTACACCGGTAAGATATTTTACTACACTTGCTGCTTCCTCTTTTTGGTAATGCCACGGTAATTCACCTTCTAAGGTTACCCATCCATCTTCAACTTTTACCATTATTTTATCATCGGGAACAGAGTAATTAGACTGTAAGGCATCCAGTGCTTCCTTGGCTACTTCGGCATCAGCCTTTTTCAATGAGCTTGGAAATTTTACTTCAATGTTTTCAACTAAAGCCTTAACACCTGCAACTTTTTTCGCAGCATTTTCTGCTTCTGCTTTTTTCGCATAATTGTCAACTATGCCGGTAAGAGAGATCACACCGTCTTTTGCAATAACGCCAATTTCTGCAGCATGCAGTAATGGCTCCCATTTAATGGCATTTTGAACATCTCTTTGTAATTTCGCATTTGTTTTCATTTCAATTTTTTTTTGGATTAATAAATGTTTAAAGTTTGCTCATTGCAAGAATTTTATAGTTGCATCTAATTCTTAGAGTACTTTTTACTTAAGTCAATGCTGTATGTTAATTCATCCCAAAGGTCACGAACCTGCATGAGAAATAATATGACAGGTATCACTGCAAAAAATGATACTGATCAGTTCAACACTTCAATCTTTTAAACGCATAAAATTTTAAATCGATTTGCATTTAGTAAGTATTTGGAAAGCGTTGAAAAAAACAGATTAAAGTATAGCGATATCATTATTTTTAGTGATGGCAGTCATTATTTGACAGTATGGTAATTTGGAAATTTGTGGCATAAACTTCAGATTATGAAAGCTTTTTTAACATTCACCATTATTCTTTGCTTTACAATAATTACACAAGCTCAGGATTTGAAAACAACAAACGAGATTACTTCTTTACTTAAAGACAATGGTACGCTCTCAAAGCTGCATTATCCGCAATCGGTTATTAGGTTTTATACCGGAAATAATTCTGAATATGCGTGGATAACTCCAGAGAAATCAGATCAGCCTGAAACTGCAATGTTACTGTTGGAATATTCCTATCGATTTGGTCTTTCTTTATCTGATTATCATTGGGATGCCATTTCTCTTCAGAAATTAAGAAAATTGCGAGATACTCCTGTTGAAGAGAATCAAAAGGAAAAAGCTGAGTTCGATATTCTGATGACGGACGCCCTTATCACATTCATCAATAACATGCATTTAGGGAAATACAACCCTTTGTATAAATCATCATATATTGATTCCAATGATATAAATGGATTTCGATCCGACCATATACTGCTGAATGCAAGACAGCAGACAGATTTTCTTAAGACAATCCTTGAGGTTCAGCCTAAAATAAAAGAATACACGGACTTCCAGAACTATTTAAATACTCTCTATGAGGAAGATGATTGTATAGCTCCACAAAGGGAATCTGAAAAAATCATCATCAATATGGAGCGCTTACGGTGGATCGATACCCATGATACTTCCTATATCCTGGTCAATATTCCTTCCTATACATTGAAACTTTATCACCAGGATGATGTATTTGATTTTAAAGTGATTATAGGAAAGCCAAACACCAAAACGCCAGTTTTGAGCAGCAGTATTCATTATTTTACAACAGCGCCTGACTGGAAGGTTCCCCAAAGTATTTTCATAAAAGAAATGCTGCCTAAAATCTTAAAAAGTCCTCAGTATTTAGAGAACCATCATTATTCAGTTTATGATAAAAATGGAAATCAGGTTGAAATAAGTTCATCAAAACTAAAAGAGATCCGTCAAAACCCTTACCGATATAGTATAAGACAATCATCCGGATGTGATAATGCATTGGGAGCGGTGGTTTTTAGATTTGACAACTCTTATGGAATATATCTCCATGATACTTCTCAAAAACAATTGTTTAGTAAAGATGAAAGAGCTTTGAGTCACGGATGTATTCGTGTTGAGAATGCTAAAGAGCTGGCAGCTCTCCTATTAAAAAACGATGGTTTAGGAAACAAGATTCCTGTTTTAGAAAATGCAATGTCAGAGTATAAAAGAAAAGATTTTGTTCTAAAGCAACCTGTTCCGATTATTATAACCTATCTGACCTGTCTTATAACGGATGGAAAGCCTGTATTATATAAGGATATTTACCATTTAGATGATTCATTAGAAAATATGTTTAACCAAAATAAATAATCAGATTATGAGAACGATTTTAGTCGCCACTGACTACTCAAAGCCAGCGCGAAATGCTGCTTTTTATGCACTTCACTTGGCCCATGCCCTGAAAGCCAACATCGATTTCTGCCATGCCTTTGGATTACCGGTTGAAAGTCCAATGCTGGGGCAGATCGCGTGGTCTGTATACGAATATCCAGATTTATATGAAGAAAATACAAAAGAGCTTAAAAAGTTGGTAAAGGCACTGGAAGACAGAGAAAAAGTTGTATGGGGAGATGAAGCTTTCCCATTTCATCCTTCAATACATTATGGAAGTGAGGGAGGCGATGCCGTTCATGTGATTAACAATATGGCAGCCGAGAAAAAACCGCTTCTTATCGTCATGGGTATGCAAGGAGCAGGGATGCTTACCCGTTTTATTTTCGGAAGCAACAGCATACAGATGATTGAAAACACAAAGTATCCGCTTCTTTTAGTTCCCTTAAACCATAAATATAATGGGCTTAAGAAGATTGCTTTCGCTACAGATCTGAATAAAAAAGACATAAAAACAGCCCAATTATTAATTGAATTTGCCAAATACTTTGACGCTGAGCTTTTAATTACCCATATTATTCAGAGTGATAATGATGTGATTCAGGATGCCACTTATGAACATAAGAAAGAGACATTTCTAAAGAACCTTAATGGTAAAATTTGTTACAACTGTATATACAGTGAAAATATAGATTACGGTTTGGAAATATTAAAATACAAAGACATCGATATGCTGGTGATGGGCCATCATGACAAAAGTTTTTTCAAAAGACTATTTTTGGGAAGTCATGCCGCAAGACAGGCTGTAGAATTGGAAATTCCGCTATTAACGATTCCTGAAAATGGTCATATTCATTTTTGAATATTTGAATTAATTATTACATATAATTGTTTATAATAAAAATAATATTGAATACGAAAACATTTTCATAGATCATATATGTTCATTATGCTAAAATGCATAACTTTATATGTCTGCATAATACGATAACTATGGAAAGTGCCAAACTGTTGCAAGCCATTATTGAAACGGCTATTGACGGTATTATAACCATTGATGACAGGGGGAGGATAGAAAGCCTGAATCCCTCTGCACTAAAAATATTTGGCTACAAAGAGGAAGAATTAATCGGAAAAAATATTTCAGTATTAATGCCGGAACCCGATAAAAGCAGACATGATGATTACCTTATTCATTATCAGACTACCGGAGAAAAGAAAATCATTGGAAAAGGAAGGGAAGTCAGAGGATTAAGAAAGGATGGAACACAATTTCCTTTTAGGCTTGCTGTAAGCGAAGTACAATATCAGGATAGGATGATTTATACAGGTTTTATCCACGATCTTTCCAAAGAAAAAGAAGCGGAAGAATCTCTTAAAAGGTATGCTGGTGAGCTGGAAGAATTAGTCGAAAACCGTACAAAATCACTAAAAAAAATGCTTCATGAATTGGAGGTGGCCAAGGAAGAAGCTAATACATCGCTGGAAAAAGAAAAAGATCTTAACAAAATGAAAAGCCGGTTCGTATCAATGGCATCACACGAGTTTCGAACCCCTTTAAGTTCTATGCAGCTTTCTGCCGTACTTATTGAAAAATATCTTCAAGCTTCAGACAATATCCAAATATTAAAACATCTCCATAAGATAAAAAATGCAATTGCCAGTTTGAATTCCATCCTCAATGATTTTCTTTCCTTAGAAAAATTGGATACCGGAATTGTAAAACCCCATTATGATTTATTTGATATTGTTAAGTTTTCAGAAGAACTTACAGAAGAAATGCAGCTTATCACCAAAGAAGACCAAATTATAATTTACCAGCACGCAGGATCAGAAAGTGAAATCAATTTGGATCAAAACTTATTAAGAAATTGTTTAATGAACTTAATGAGCAATGCTATAAAATATTCAGGAGAACATACGTTGATTGAATTCTCTACAGAAATAAATGAAGATAGGTATGTGTTTTCAGTAAAAGATAATGGAATAGGAATACCCGAAGGAGACCAGTCCGGTCTTTTTCAGCCATTTTTCAGGGCACATAATATAGGAAATATTCCCGGAACAGGTTTAGGTCTCAATATTGTTCAGCGGTATGTAAATCTCATGGATGGTCTGGTTCATTTTGAAAGTACATCAGATAAGGGTACTGAGTTTACCTTATCATTTCATAAAAATTCAGCTAACAATACTCCAATTTAGTACCAATGGAAAAGATACGCCTACTGATAATCGAAGATAATGACGATATCCGCGAAAGCACTTCGGAGATTCTTCAGCTTGCCAGTTATGAAGTATTTCAGGCTTCTAATGGTAAACAGGGAGTAGATCTGGCTATTAAGCATATACCGGATGTGATATTATGTGATATTATGATGCCGGAGCTTGACGGGTATGGGGTTTTACATCTTTTAAGCAAAAGAGAGGATACTGCGCTTATCCCTTTTATTTTTATAACGGCAAAAACGGATCGGATAGAAATCCGAAAAGGAATAGAAATGGGGGCGGATGACTATCTTACTAAGCCATTTGATGATATAGAACTCCTCAGTGCTATTGAAAGCCGATTGAAAAAGAAAGAACGTCAGAAAAGCCTTTATAGCAATATTCTTAGTCAAATGACCAATTTATTTCATGGTGCGCACGGACTTGATGAATTAAAGAAAGCTTTTGATGAACGAAAAGTCAAATCTTTTAAAAAGAAACAGATTATCTATTATGAGGGTGATACTGCAAATGCGGTTTATCTTATTATATCAGGCTCAGTGAAAACAACAAAAATGACAGAAGACGGAAAAGAATTCATGACAGCAGTCTACAGTCCGGAAGAATATTTTGGAATCACTTCATTATTTGCAGGAAAAGAATATAAAGAGACGGCTGAAGTATTGGAGGATACTACCTTATGCTCAGTTCCCAGAGAAGTTATTGATCAACTACTGTATAAATATCCGGACATAGCGGAAAAATTCATCAAAATTCTTGCCCAGAATGTTATTACCCACGAAGAGCAGCTATTGCAGCTTGCTTATTTTTCTGTGAGAAAAAGAATGGCGGAAGTTTTACTTAAGCTCCATACAAAACATCCTCACACTGAAAATTTTGAAATTTCAAGAGAAAACCTTGCTTCTATGGCTGGAATGGCTATTGAAACGGTAAGCAGAATTCTGAGTGATTTTAAAGAAGAAAATTTAATAGATAGAAATGCAGGCAGGATTACAATATTGGATGTTCCCCGTCTTCAAAAATTAAAAAACTAATCTCTGTCACTTTTTATAATGATTTTATACATTGAATAGTGATAATGGGATCTATACATTTGATGATTCAAAAGACAGTATGAAAGTCATCGTTTATCATATCAGCCAGGAAGATAAAAAGCTTCTGGCTTTGGCTAATCGTAAAAAGCATAAAATTACGATCATAATAAATTCTTTAAGTGAAGCTACCGTTCATTTTGCAGAAGCAAAAGATGCTGTCATAATTATTGATCAGGAAAACCTAGTTTCAAACAGGCTTATTTTTAAACTTATATCCTTTGGGATTAGATATTTTATATTCAGATTCCAGGAACAGGCTCCTGTGGATGTATCAATAATTCAGGATGCCGGATTGAAATACATTACCATTACAGATTCAACATTCAAGATTTCCTCAATAATTAAAATTCTCGATGCCTGGGAAAAAAGTGATTAGCATCATTTCAAAACGCAACGATCGTCATAATTTAAAAATTATTTCTCTTATACCTTTGAAGTATAAACCTTAAAATAATTGTGTTATGAAAACTTTGGAAAAAACCAATCCATCAAATGAATCTCAATCATTAGAATCTCAGGTAGAAGATTTTTGGAAGAATGATGATCTTGTTAATCAGTTGGCTAAAACGGAGCCAACAGTTAACATTATTGATAAAAATGGTGTTTATAAGCTTAAAGTATCAGCTCCGGGATTTAAGAAAAAGGACTTCAAAGTTGCAGTTGAGGACGGAACATTGATCATTAGTGCTGCAACCAGTGCAGAGAAAAAAGAAGAAAAAGAAAATTATGTCAGAAAAGAGTTTTCAGCTTCCTCATTTGTCCGCAGTTTCCGCTTACCGGATAGTATTAGTTTAGGCCATATAAAAGCCAATTATAAAGGGGGATTATTAAATATTACCATTAATAAATCTAATCTGGATAAAAAAGAAGTAAAAGAGATCAAAATACGCTAAAATTTTTCAGTATTAATTCATCAAAACCTATTGCGCATTCAGGAGATTATTCAAGTATCAGAGCCAGAATAGGCCGTTGCGCAACAGATTTATAAAACTAAAAAAATGGATACTATTATTTTAAAATCTCTTGGAGGAGCCGAAACAGTTACCGGATCCAAGCATTTATTAAAGACCTCGGAACTTACTATATTAGTAGATTGTGGATTATTTCAGGGCATTAAATCTTTGCGTGAACAAAACTGGGAATCATTACATGTCGATGTTGCTGAAATAGATATTGTCATTCTTACGCATGCTCATCTTGATCATTGCGGTTATATTCCTCTTCTTGTAAAAAACGGATTTAAAGGTAAAATTTACATGACTGAGCCTACCAAAGAATTAGCAAAATTGATTTTACTCGATAGTGCAAAGCTGCAGGAAGAAGATGCGGAGAAAGCGAATTTTCATCATTATACCAAACATAATCCTGCAAAACCGTTGTATACGATAAATGATGCTGAAAGATCTTTTAAACAATTTTTTACGGTTAATGAAAACACTGCGATCAAACTTAGTGATCATATTCAATGCAGGTTTAAACCCTGCGGGCATATTATTGGAGCCTGTTCTGTGGAGATCAAATGTTTTGAGAAAACGATCATTTTTTCAGGAGATATCGGACGGACTCACAGCACTATTTTACCTCCTCCTGATTTTTTCACCGAAGCGGATTTTATAGTGATGGAATCGACATACGGAGACAGACTTCATGACAATACCAATTTATATGATAAATTGGAACACTGGATCAATCTCACTGTTAAAAACCATGGTAATATAATTATTCCCAGTTTTGCTGTAGGCAGGGCACAGGAGCTTATTTATATTCTTTATCAGCTCAAGGAACAGAACAGAATCCCTTACAATCTTCCTGTAATTATGGATAGCCCAATGGCTGCTTCTGCTACGGATATTATGGTTGAATATGCTGAACACACAATTGTTAATAAAGAAAAATGGCTGGAAATTATTGAACAGGTGAATATCAATAAAGAATATACGAATACTGAAGAAATAGTTCATAATAAACAAAGTAAAATAATAATTGCCGGCAGTGGTATGATGACAGGAGGGCGTGTGCTTGAGTACTTAAAGCATGATATAGGAAACAGCCGGAATACCGTATTAATTGTCGGTTTTCAGGCAGAAGGTACTCGTGGAAGAGCATTGCTTAATGAATCTCATGAGTTAAAAATTCACGGAAAATATTATCCTGTAAACGCAAATGTTGTTGAATTGACAGGATTATCTGCACATGCTGATCAATCTGAACTGATGGAATGGATAAGAAAATTTAAAAATTCTCCACAACAGATCATGCTTGTTCACGGTGAACCCTCTGCCCAGGAAGCATTACGAGTTAAAATTCAAACAGATTTGAAAATACCGGTTAAAATTCTAATAAAAGATACAGAAGTAATCTTTTAAGTATTTTTTACCAGTAGTGTAATTTTAATTGAAGGGATCTCTATTCTGTATTATTCAATCATCTTATTACGGGATAATCCAATTTCATGTTCCTGGGGATACGGTTTTCTAAAAGTCATACTGACATCCTCATGCAAATTACGCTGGGCTTCCAATGATTTTTCTTTATCCATGGAATACCTGGGATCAGGAATGAAAGGCATTTTCGCCATTTTATGAATGGTAATGGTAGGGAAATGGAAATCGACCTCCACTGTTCCCAATAAGAGATAGCAGCCACCACCCTGAAAAGGATATTCTTCAAGACAGCTGGGAAAATGAGCCGTATCAAAATATTCTCCTTCAGCATCAATCCAGGTTCCGAAGTACATCGTTCCTTTCTTTGTAGGTACATGCTTTCTTGAAATAAGATACGCCAGCATTTTAACCTGATGTTTATGGAACTTCAATAAGTCTTTTACCAAAACAGAGCCTCTGTATCGGGTCTGTAATAAATCAAAAGGACTGAATGAAATAGGAAATCCCAATATTTCTATCTCGTCAAAAGCATCTTCAAACTTATTTCTTTCTATACTAGGTAACTTATAATCCTTTTGAGGTTCTTCCAGTAAAGTCAAATGTCTGAAAGGAACCTTATGAGTTCCCAGAAGAAATCTTGATTCAATCAGCAGTTCATGTTTCTGTTTTCCGGTAAAGCGGAATGCTCCGATAAAGATTAAAATTTGTAGTGTTTCGATGCCAATAGGAATTCTTTTAACAAAATTTTCCAGGGAAGTATACTCTCCATTCTGATTTCTTTCTTCAGGAATAAGTTGCGCTAATTTAAGTTCCAACCTTTCAATATGCATCAATCCCAAATAAACGTCCGAACCATAGACCGTTGTCTGATATTCACTCAGATTGATACAAGGATTATGAATAGAAGCTCCCGACATTCTGGCTTCATGAATATAGACTTCGGTTCTGTAGAACCCGCCGCCGTTATTAATTGCAGAGACCATAAATTCAATAGGATAATAGACCTTAAGGTATAAACTCTGATAGCTTTCCACAGCATAGGAAGCAGAATGTGCTTTGCAAAATGAATAGCCTGCAAATGATTCGATCTGACGGTATACTTCCATGGATAATTGTTCAGGATGTCCAAGCTTTTTACAGGACTCAAAGAAGTTATCTTTTACTTTCTGTAATGCAGATAAAGACCTGCCTTTACCGCTCATGGCCCGTCTCAGGACGTCACCATCAGGGGCGGATAATCCGCCGAAGTGCAGGGCAATTTTAATAACATCCTCCTGATATACCATAATACCGTAGGTTTCTCCCAGTTCTTTTTCAAAAACATCATGGAAGTATTCAAATTTTGAGGGATTGTTATGCCTGAAAATATATTCCCGCATCATCCCGCTTTGGGCAACACCGGGACGTATGATAGACGAGGCAGCTACCAGGACTTTGTAATTGTCACATTTAAGCCTTCTGAGCAACCCCCTCATGGCTGGAGATTCAATATAAAAACAGCCGATGGTTTTTCCGGAACTTAAGAATTCATTGCATTGGACTTCGTCTTTTGAGAGAGATATATCCCGGATATCGATATCAATACCTTTTTTTTCCTTCACCAGTTTTACTGTGTCGTTAATGGTACCTAAACCTCTCTGTGAAAGAATGTCAAACTTTTCAAGACCAATCTCTTCAGCAGTATACATATCGAACTGTACGATCGGAAAACCTTTGGGAGGCATTTCGAGTGCGGAATAATTGGTGATAGGTTCTTCTGATATCAGGATTCCACAGGAATGCATACTTCTCTGGTTAGGAAACTTTTCCAACAATTTTCCGTAGTAATGAACCTGTCTGGATACCGAATTGTTATCATGCTCCTGGATGGGTTTTGTTGCGAGCATATCCAGTTCCTCTTTCGGAAGGCCGAAAACTTTTCCTATTTCCCTGAAAATAGAGCGATATTTAAATTCAACATTGGTTCCGCAGAAAGCAACATGGTCTTTACCATATTTCTCAAAAATATATTCAAGGATAATATCCCTGGTCTGCCAGCTCCAGTCAATGTCAAAGTCAGGAGGTGTTTTACGGTTGAGGTTTAAAAAACGTTCAAAATACAGATCAAGTTCCAAAGGACATATATCAGTAATTCCGATGCAGTAGCTGACAATGGAATTGGCACCGCTGCCTCTTCCTACGTGCATAAATCCCATCCGGTTGCTGTATTGGATAATATCCCAGGTGATCAGGAAGTAAGCACAGAAATTAAGCTGGTCAATGACTCCTAACTCTTTATCCACTCTTGTTCTTGCCTGTAGATTATCATCGGAATACCTTTTTGAAAGTCCTTCATACACTAACTTCTTTAAAAGCTCAAAATCATTTTCCCTGCTGTCAGTGAAATGCTTTTTGTTTTTAGGGGTTGAAAAGTCAAAATCAAAATGACAAGTATTGACAATATATTTTGTGTTTTCAATAATTTGTGGCTCATGCTGAAACTGAGCCAAAAGCTTTTTTTTATCAGTAAACATTTCATTGTCTTTACAGTAATGAGCTTCTGTTAGCTTACTGATCAAGGTATTGAGATCAATGGCCCTTAGTATTTTATGAAGCTCATATTCTTCAGGAGTTGTAAAGGTAACGGGATGCAGGATGACCATTTTATGGATGAACGGTTTCAATTCAGGTTGAATTAAAAGGTTGAGCTGGTCCTTTCTGATACCTATAAATTCATGATCTGCTAATTGTTCCGGAATATTCTCCAGTGGGTAAATAACAAAAGTATCTGTAAAATCAGGATTTGCTTTAGGAATTTCAATGCCTTCACAATTAAACGCAGTTAAAAGCCTGTTGATCTCTCCGATACTTCTCTGATTTCTGGACAGGCAGATATAATACAGTTCATCCTGAACCCGTATTTCCACTCCGACAATCGGTTTGATATGATGATCCTGGCAAAGTTTATAAAAATCATAGATCCCGGTAATGGTATTGATATCTGTAAGAGCTAAGGTTTTAATATTAAAATGTACAGCCTGCTTAACCAGTTCTTTAATAGAAATGGTTCCATACCGAAGACTATGATAAGAATGACAATTCAGAAACATCTTATACTTATTTTAATAAACCTGAGGCTCTTCCTACACTTGAAGTTCCAAACCTGTTCTTGATTTTATCCATTGTCTGGTACAGTGATATCAACTCTTCCGTATCTTCAAAGAGATCCATTTGATGGCATCCGTGAACCAGTCCGGTAAACTTTACTCCAACTAACCTGATTCTCATACGTCTGGTATATACTTTTTTAAAAAGTTCTAAAACATACCTGAGCAGGGTATGGTCAGCTGAGGTGTAAGGAATCCTGCATTGTTTGGTTTCCGTATCAAAATTGGCATACCGGAGTTTTACCACTACTACCGATACCAGCCATTTCTCTGCCCTGAGCTGATAACAGAGTTTTTCAACCATTCCTGAAAGTATACTTTGAATCCCCTGAATATCTATAGTATCCTGAGCAAAAGTATCTTCTGTAGAAATGGATTTTCGTTCCGAATATGGAACTACAGGGGTTTCATCAATTCCGTGTGCTTTTTTCCAAAGTTCATTTCCGTTTTTACCAATCAGCTGCCCAAGCACATCAACAGGCATTTCAGAAAGTGTTTGTATCGTTCTGATCCCCAGTCTTGAGAGCAGTTGAAAGGTTACATCTCCGACCATAGGAATCTTCTTTACCGAAAGCGGATTCAAAAACGGCTGTATGTCACATTGCTTTAGTTCAAATCTACCTGTAGGCTTCGATTCTCCGGTTCCGATTTTGGAGACGGTTTTATTAGCAGACAACGCAAAACTTATCGGTAATCCTGTGTTTTTCTGTACGCTTTCCGCTATTTCATGCGTCCATTTGTAACATCCGAAAAACTGATCCATCCCGGAGAGATCCAAATAAAATTCATCAATACTTGCTTTTTCAAGAACAGGTACTTTTTCCTGAATAATCTCCGTTACCATATGGGACATATTGGAATACATTTCCATATCTCCTTTAATCACTTTAGCTTCGGGACACAGCCGTAATGCCATTTTAATCGGCATCGCACTTCTGACTCCGAAAAATCGGGTTTCATAAGAGCATGACGCTACTACACCACGGTCTCCACCTCCTATGATGACAGGCTTTTTCTCCAGTTCGGAGTTTTTCAGCCTTTCACAGGAAACAAAGAACGTATCCAAATCCATATGTACAATTGCTCTTTCCATGCGACAAAATTAGTTACGTTTTGAAACAAATTTTGTATTTTTGTTGTCTAAAATTGTAACAATGTCAAAATTCTCTGATAACATCGTGTTTTTGAGAGGAAAGAAAAATATGACTCAGCAAGAACTGGCAGATCTATTAATTCTTACCCGATCCAGATATGTCGCCTATGAATATGGCAGAACAGAACCTCCAATTGAAATATTGCTTAGAATTTCAAAATTCTATAACATCAGCATTGACCTACTATTAACTGTAGATGTCAGAAAATTTTCTATCGATGAACTCATGGAGCTTCCTGAGAACAGGATTGTTCTGCCTATAAAGGTTGATCAGGATGGAAACAATCAGATTGAGATTATTCCCCAAAAAGCTTCTATGGGCTATTTGAATGGCTATGGAGATCCGGAATACATAGAAAGTCTGGAGACCATATCATTACCTTTTTTAAAAGGAGGTAAGTTCAGGGCTTTTCCGGCTGACGGAGATTCAATGCCGCCCTATAAGAACGGAACCTATATTGTGGGAAAATATGTAGAAAACCTTTCGGATTTGAAAACGGACAGAACGTATGTTTTCATTACCGTCAATGATGGTATCAGTTACAAAAGGTTTCAGTTTCATGAAGCAGATGGTATATGGGTGAAGGCTGACAATCAATTTTATGAGCCGTATAAAATTCCATTGCCTGAAATTAAAGAAATCTGGGAATTTGCCTGTAGTATTACTACCAAAGAATATGAACCTGATGAATTTGCAGAACATCATATTCAAAATTTTATCACAGAAATTAAAACCGATATCAAACAGATCAAAGAAAAAATGGGAGATAGGAATTGAAACTATTTTGAGTAAATGACATAACAAAAAACTTCTCCGAAGGGAAGTAAAAAACACAAATGATGAAAAAACATCCCGAAGTAACGGGATGTTTCTAAGATAAATATTTTAATTTAAAGTTAAATGACCCAGCTGAGTTTATTTGATACAGAAGAATTCTATGAGTTTCCAAAAGATCTTTTGGAATACAGAGAGAGTTTTCTGAGCAGGGAAGAAGCCGATTTGTTTAAAAACAAATTATTGGAAATGGCTCCTTGGGAACAGCGTACACAGAAGATGTATGATAAGGTGATGCTTACTCCAAGATTAACGGCCTGGTATGGAGATTCAAAATATAGTGATTCCGAAGAAAATCAAAAACCAACTCATCCATGGACTCCTGAATTGTTTACATTAAAACAAAGAATCGAAAAGGAATTTGGCTGTCAGTTCAATGGTGTTTTATTAAACTTATACCGAGACCATAATGACTCCGTCGCCTGGCACCGAGATAAAGAAAGCAGATATGGGAAACGACCTATCATTGCATCCATCAGTCTTGGACAAACCAGAAACTTTGATTTCAGAAAGAAAGACCACCATCAAAGCAAATACAGCCTTGCACTTCCTCATGGATCGTTGCTTATTATGAAAGGAGACCTACAGGAAAATTGGGAACATCGGATTGCTAAATCAAGTACACCAATGAAGGAACGTATTAACTTGACTTTTCGATTAATATTACCTAATATGTAGATTCTTGAAGACGTATTGATAATCGTTTTTACTATTCTGAAATTTCAAAACAGATTTTAAAATAATTGTTGTTGCTCCAATGAATAAAATAAGAAAATGGAGCTATCTCAACTTTCTTTTCAGGTGATAATACCGGAATAATAACCTATCATACCATACGGCAAATAATAAGAAAATAACAGGGAGAAGAAGTGTTTTCAGTTGAAATTGCTGATAGGTAAATCCCCCAATAATTCCCCCTAGAAAAAAACAAATGATGATGATTAGCTTTAAAAAAATGCTTTTATTCAATTGTATTTTTTTTCCTTTTTGCTGATGGAAAAATAGCTGAGATAATTCAATTCCCAAATCAGTAAATAGCCCGGTGAGATGGGTAGTTCTTACTACAGACTGGGAAACTCTGGTAACAAGAGCATTCTGTAATCCCATAGCAAAAAGTAATGCCGAAGAAATGATGAGCGAGACAGAAGAATTTTTAGGTAATATATCAGGTGAAAACGCTATGATAAGCATGATTATAATTTCAATGGACAAAGCAATGATATAAGATGTATTGGATTTATGCTTTGTAGCCCATTCTGTGATAAACCCGGAAACAAAGGCTCCCAGCAAGAAAAATAGGATATACAACAGATAAAAAAGTGCCATTTTATAATTCTTTATAAACAGCTCTTCAGAAAAATAGGCGAAATGTCCTGTTACATTGGTAGTCAGGGTACTTACGGAAAGTACCCCAGTGATATTCACCAATCCTGCAACGCAAGACAGAATAGAGGCCAGCTTTAAATTATGGGAATATGTTCGTCCTTTTCCCTGATGTCTAAACATACATCATTCTTTTAGTAATTGTACATTAGAAATATTATGGAAGAGAAGTAACACTCAGTGTAAAATTATTCCTGAACCATTATGCCTCAAAAATTTTCAGAATATCCAAAGATATTATCATCTTTTGTTAAAGATTAGCGATACGTGTCAGTCTTTCTATATTTTTCAGCTCTATTTTTCTACCTTCCATCACAATAAGTTGTTCTTCCCTAAAATCATGCAGGATACGGGCTAATGTCTCCCTTGCTGTTCCTACCATATTGGCTAAGTCAACGCGAGATAATGTAATATATACATTTTCTGCAATATTATTTTTTGATTTGTATTTATTATGCAGAATCAATAAGCTGAGGGCTGCACGTTCCCTGACAGTTCGTTGGGATAAAATAGTCATCAGGTTGGCCATTACACTAAACTCATGACTCAGGCTTTTGAGAAGAAATTTAGAAAAAACTTTTGATTCTTCAAGAATATGCAAAAAATCTTCTTTTGGGATAAATGCAATAACAGAACTTTCAATGACCTGTGTGGTGTCGCCATAAGAATAATCACTTAAGATGGCTGAATATCCAAAAAATTCCCCGGCATTATAGATATAAATAATCTGCTCTCTTCCGTCATTATCAACCTTATATTTTTTTACCTTTCCTTCTTTCAAATAAAAGATACCATTAGGAATAGTCCCTTCAGTAAATATAGCATCGTTTTTACGGTAGTTTTTAATCTGCATCACTTTTTGAAGCATTTCTTTATCGTATGTTGAAAGCTCCTCAAAAAGATATTGATTATTAAAAATAAATTTTGAAATCATGATTTACTAATTTACACATTTTTACCCTAACTTAAATTTGACTTAAATCACGTTTATAACAGATTTAGATCCTTCCTGTTTCCTCATAAAGTGCCTATTTTTACAACGATAAGTAAACTTTAATTCATCTATGGAATATTTGGAATCTCTAAAAAATATTGGAGTTGTACCCAGTAAAGAAGTCTATTGGAATTTATCTGTCTCACAGCTGATTTCACAAACCTTAAAACAAAATCAGGGGATTATTACAAGTTCAGGAGCTTTGGCTTGTGATACAGGCGAATTTACAGGCCGTTCACCAAAGGATAAGTTTATTGTTAAGGATGGTACAACCAAAGACTCTATTTGGTGGGGAGAGGTTAATCATCCTTTTGTACCAGAAGACTTTGACAAATTGTATGATGATGTTATTATCCATCTTTCTGGTAGAGATATTTATGTCAGAGATGCCTATGCATGCGCCAAACCTGAATACAGACTGAATATAAAGGTTATCACAGAAACGCCATGGGCCAACTTATTTGTTAATAATCTGTTTTTAAGACCTGAAGCAAGGGAATTGGAAACATTTCAGCATGAATGGTTGATTCTTAATGCTCCGGATTTCAAAGCTGATCCTAAAACCCATAAAACCCGTCAGCATAATTTTACGATCATCAATTTTACAAAGAAAGTCATTCTTATTGGTGGAAGTGCCTACACAGGGGAAATCAAAAAAGGAATTTTTACCGTACTAAACTATATCCTTCCTTTTGAGAAAAATGTACTTTCCATGCACTGCTCGTCCAATGTAGGAACCACTGGTGATACCGCTGTATTTTTTGGACTTTCCGGAACAGGAAAAACGACTCTTTCGGCAGATCCTTCAAGAAAGCTGATTGGAGATGATGAACATGGATGGGATCATGAAAGTGTATTTAACTTTGAAGGGGGCTGTTATGCTAAATGTGTTAACCTGAGTGAGGAAAAAGAACCGCAGATATTTTCTGCCATACACTCTGGAACTTTGCTTGAAAACGTGCGCTTTTTTGATGGAACTTATATTGTAGATTATGATAATGTTTCCGTAACAGAAAACACAAGAGCTGCTTATCCCATCGACTTTATTGAGAATGCGGTACATCCTTCCATAGGGAAAACTCCCAATAATATTTTCTTTTTAACCTGCGATGCTTTTGGAGTTCTTCCTCCGATATCGAAACTATCAGTAGGACAGGCGATGTATCATTTTATTTCGGGATATACTGCTAAGGTGGCAGGAACTGAGGCTGGCATTACGGAACCTCAGACCACATTTTCAGCGTGTTTTGGAAAACCTTTTTTACCGCTTCATCCTACAAAATATGCAGAACTGTTAGGAAAGAAGTTAAAAGATAACAACATCAATGTATGGCTTATTAATACCGGCTGGTCTGCTGGTGCCTATGGTACCGGGGAACGTATCAAACTTGCTTATACCAGGGCTATGATATCGGCAGTACTTGAAAATAAATTGGAACACGTAGATTTCGTACAAGATGCTGTATTTGGACTGCAGATACCTGTAGAGTGTGAAGGAGTTCCTTCCGATATTCTAAATCCTAAAAATACCTGGGATGACCAGTTGGCATATGATGAAAAAGCATTACACCTTGCCACTCAGTTTGCAGAAAACTTTAAATCATTCGTGTCTTTCGCCGATGAAGAAACAATAGCAGGAGGACCCTTAGTCTAAAATGATATTAACTCATTGAATAAGTATATAAATTAAAAAAAGAACTGTAAGAATGAACATTCCAGAAAACCTGCTGTACACTGAAGATCACGAGTGGGTTCGATTAGAAAACAATACGGCTTATATCGGAATTACCGATTTTGCCCAACATGAATTAGGAGATATTGTCTATGTTGAAATTGAAACATTGGGAGAAAAATTAAAACAACATGAAGTATTTGGGAAAGTTGAAGCTGTGAAAACGGTATCAGACCTGTTTTTGCCTCTTGCCGGAGAAATACTGGAAATCAATCCGAAATTGGAAGCCAGTCCTGAATTGGTCAATTCAGACCCTTACGGGGAGGGCTGGATGGTTAAAATTAAGGTGGAAAATCTTTTTGATGCAGAAGGATTGTTAAGATTTGGTTCATACGCATCCCTAATAGGCGCATCATAAATGGGAACTGTAAAACTAAAGAAAACAGCATTTAATGCCATCCATTTTGCTCTTGGAGGGAAAATGGTAGAATTTGCAGGCTATGAAATGCCTGTTCAATACAAAGGCGTAACACATGAACATGAAGTGGTTAGAAATAATGTCGGGGTTTTTGATGTGTCTCATATGGGAGAGATCTCAATACAGGGGAAAGGCTCTTTGGAACTTATTCAAAAAATCACTACTAATGATGTCTCAAAACTTTATCCCGGAAAAGTACAGTATAGCTGTATGCCCAATGATACGGGCGGTATAGTTGATGATCTCTTGATTTATAAAATAAGCAAAAATGATTACCTATTGGTAGTTAATGCTTCTAACATTCAAAAGGATCTGAAATGGATCATGAGACATAACTCTTTTGGAGCAGAGGTAACCAATATTTCTGATTCTGTTTCTTTATTAGCTGTTCAGGGACCAAAATCGATAGACGTTTTACAGAAGTTGACGGATATCCATTTGAAAGATATGGAATATTACACATTCACCATAGGTGAGTTGGCTCATATTCCAAATGCTTTGGTATCTGCAACAGGATATACGGGTGAACCCGGCTTTGAAATTTATGTAAAGAACAGATAGCTCACTTATGGGAAGCCATATTTGAAGCCGGAAAAGATGAAGGTATTGAACCTATCGGGCTGTCGGCAAGGGATACCTTGCGTTTGGAAATGGGGTATTGCCTTTATGGAAATGATATTGATGATACAACTTCTCCATTGGAAGCAGGATTAGGATGGATCACAAAGTTTACAAAAGATTTTGTGTATAGCGGATTTTTAAGCATCCAAAAAGAAAAGGGAGTCACTAAAAAATTGATAGGTTTTGAAATAGAAGATAAAGGAATTCCCCGTCACGGTTATGAAATATGGGATAGTAGCCATCAAATTATTGGGGCGGTAACCTCCGGAACTCTTTCACCTACCCTAAAAAAAGGAATAGGGATGGGGTATGTTGCAGCTGATAGCACTAAGATTGGAAATGAAATCTTTATCAATATCAGAAATAAGGCGGTCAAAGCTAGTATTGTTAAAACTCCATTTATTAAAAAATAGATCCATTTACAAACCAGTCAGATTAATAATTATATGCTTGTTCCTAAGAACCTTTATTATACGGAAAACCATTTGTGGTTGAGAAAAATTGGATTATACGATTTTTGTATTGGAATTACAGATTTCGCTCAAAAGGAAATAGGAGAAATTCATCTTGTTGAATTTAATTTGCAGAAAAAAAGCTTAAAAAAAGGAACTGTCTTTGGAATTGTTTATGGAATCAATAAGACTTTTCAGTTGGTTGCTTCTTGTGACTCTAAAATTATGGAAGTTAATCAAAATATAGCTGTAAAACCTTCCCATATTAATACAGACCCTTATAACTGCTGGTTTTTAATTCTTTCTACCTACATATCTACGAATGAGCTTTTAACTTATGAGGACTATACACAAATAATAAAATGATTTTTAAACAGCTTAGAGAGAATATGGATGTAAAGGATGCCGTTTTTAATGAACTTTATCCTCCCAATATAAAAGCGGCAGCGGAAAGACACTGGACTCCAGTAACGGTTGCCAGAATGGCGGCAGAATATCTGGTAGAAGAGTCCGGGAAAAAAGTACTTGATATTGGGGCAGGAGCTGGAAAGTTTTGCCTGGTAGGCGCTGCTTCTACCAAAGGGTTTTTCTATGGTGTAGAGCAAAGAGCTTCACTTACTAAAATATCAAGGAAAATAGCAGACCGACATAATATCACCAATGTAGAATTTATCAACTCCAATATCAATGAAATTGATTTTTCCGATTTTGAAGCCTTCTACTTTTTCAATTCTTTTTTTGAAAATATAGATACCTCTAATCCGATTGATAATTCAATACTTCCTGATAAGAATTTATATGATATTTATTCAGGTTATGTTAAAGAACAATTAGAAACAACTCCTGTTGGAACCCGCCTGGTTACGTATTGGAGTAAATGGGACGAAATTCCGAGAAGTTTTGATCTGGTAGATTCAGCCTGTAACGGCTTTTTAAGCTTTTGGAAAAAAGTATACTGACTTTAAGCATTGAAAGAATGCTATAAAAAGTATCTTGGGATTGATGTCTTGAATATGGTACAACTTCAACTGGAAAGATGTTGCTGATATCAATCCAAAAGGCTCTTTAACATAGAACCTTTCTCCTGAAACATCCAATTATTTGAGCCTTCAGTAAGAAAATTTATGATCAATTAATTATACGGTTGGCTGGTCTGAAAAGCATGAATAATAATGAACTTAGATTGGTATTTTAATAAGGTTAGATTTAATTTTTTATAAACAGAAATACATAGGTCTGAATATTATGTATATTTTTTTGGGTATTGCTACAATTTTGTAGCAATACCTTTTTGTAATTGATTTTGTTTACAATTATAGCATATTTGAAATTAAAACTTTCCAACTATCATTACTCTTTAGGTTTCCTTTATGAGGAGACTTTTTTATACCAATGATAGAATTAAAATTTTTTGCACTTTTAGTTTAAAATCGAGGTTGTGAAAAATCTCTTCGTAACTACGAAAAAGTAGTGATTTTATATGATTTCTGTTGATCAATTTTACATCACCAGCAATCATAAAAATCACCATTATGAATATCGAAAGAACAGAATTTATAGCCTGGATGGAGAGAATCATGGAAAGATTTGATCTACTGAAAGAGCAAATGCTTAAGAACCAATCCAGATTTATAGAAGTAGACGGAGAGCAGCTTCTGGATAACCAAGATGTTTTACAGCTATTAAAAATAAGTTCCCGATCATTACAGCGGTACCGAACTGATAAAAAGCTGCCTTACTATACCATCAGCGGAAAGCTGTACTATAAGCTTTCGGATGTCCATCAATTGATCAGAGAGTGCTTAAACTCTTAACGATAATAAGACATTAACAGCCAAATCATTCATCATCATTCCAATTCTTACGAGTCTCTTAATTGACCTATACCTTCGTTCCATTAAATAAAACAAAATGGAAGAAGAAATAATAAACTCTCAGGAGTCCGATGAACTCAAACCCTCAACAGACACACTCCTTGTCCTGAACATTCATACTAACCAGGTTGAAATGGTCAAAGGAATTGATCAAGATGGGAATCTTCAAAAAGTTCCTCCAAAAGAAAAAAAGGATAATGAGCAGCTGATTAGGGTAGATAAACACGGAGATATTTTTTCCAACTTCTTTTCCAATTTTTATCGGCAGCTTAAAAATCCCACGCATTTCAACTTTTTCAAAGTTTCAGAATACGATGCTGTTAATACCGCTAAGGATCTTCAAAAATATGTTGATCAGGCATCCCCCGAAGAAAAAGAAAAGCTGAAAGACTATCAAGTGTTACCAAAGAATAACAGCAATCCAAAAAACCAAAATACAATGGACAACAACACAGACAATCAGGAATATCGTTTTCAGCCTGAACAGATCGACTGGAAAACGATGGAAAAGTTCGGACTTAATCAGGAGAAGCTTGAAAAGATGAACGCTATGGATTCATTACTCAGAGGTTTTAAAACCAATACATTAATTCCCATCACTATTAATCTGGGAACGGCGGTTAGTAAGATGGATGTTCGATTATCTCTTCAAACAGGAGATACAGGACAGGTTGCCGTTCATCTGCATGGAATCCGAAAAGAGCCCAGTCTCAATAATAAATTTCTGGGTCATCAGTTCACGGATGAAGACAAGAAGAATCTCAAAGAAACCGGGAATATGGGCAGGGTAGTAGATCTTGTCAATCCTAAAACAGATGAAATCATTCCATCAGTCATCAGCCGTGACCGCCTTACCAATGAATTGGTTGCCTATCGAGCGGAGTACATGAAAATTCCTGATGAAATCAAGGGAATAAAACTTGATGAACATCAGAAACAAACCCTACTGGAAGGAGGTCCACTGTATCTTGAAGGCATGACCTCTAAAAAAGGTGAACTTTTCGATGCCACCGTACAGTTCAATGCAGATAAGCGGTATGTAGAATTTTTATTCAACAATAACCAGGCACTCCAACAAAGTCAACAACATTATTATAACCAACAACAAACTCAACCTACAGATCAGGAAGCACCCAAAGTATTCAGAGGAAAAGAACTGGACGATTCACAATATGAAAAGTTCAAAGCCGGGCAAACCGTGTACGTTGATGGTCTTACCGATGCTAAAGGTAAAGCCTATCAAGGTTATATTACCTTCAACAAAGAAACCTCCAAAACTGATTTCTCATTCACTCATCCTAATAAACTTAAAGAGCAGGCAAAACCTTCAGAAGAACATAAAACCCAAACAGCGGTTAATTCACAGGGAAAAACCAATGAAGCTACTAAAAATGTGAAGGAGCCTTTAGAATCAAAACAGCAACAGCCTGTTAATAAACAGCAGGAAGACCAGCAAAAAAAGGTTAGAAAACCAAGAGGACGAAAACTATAATAAACATCTAAATCCATCATATGAAAGCAATCATCGCAGAAAAACCCAGCGTTGCAAGAGAAATCGCACAATTGTTAGGAGCCCATGAAAAGAAAGATGGTTATTTATCTGGTAACGGATATTGTGTCACCTGGGCATTAGGACATCTGATCGCATTAGGAATGCCGGAGGATTATGGTATAAGAGGCTTTAACAAAGCCTCTTTGCCTATCTTTCCCAACCCTTTTATTCTAACTCCCAAAAAGCTAAAGAAAGCAAAAGGCTATGAGCCTGATCCTTCCGCTTTAAAACAGCTCAACACCATACAACAAGTTATCAGTCAATGCAGCAGTATCATTGTAGCAACAGATGCAGGAAGGGAAGGAGAGCTGATCTTCCGCTATATCTATCACTACCTACAATGCAACAAACCTTTTGAAAGACTCTGGATCAGTTCCCTTACCGAAAAGGCAATACAGGACGGTTTTAAAAGCCTTCAGCCAGGCGATGCCTTTGACGGTTTGTATCAAGCTGCTAAAGCCAGAAGTGAAGCGGACTGGCTGGTTGGAATCAATGCTACCCAGGCATTAACCATCGCAGGGAACCAAGATGTTTATTCATTAGGCAGAGTACAAACACCAACCCTTGCTTTAATCTGTCAACGGTTTCTTCAGCATCAAAACTTTACCAAGCAAAAATACTTTCAGATTCAGTTGAGCCACAGAAAAGAATATACAGATTTCACCAGCCTTTCATTATTGCAGTGGGAAGAAAAAAAGCAGGCAGAACAAATCCAAAAATCCATAGAGCGGGAGGGAAGAGCTGTTGTAGAAGATGTATCCATTATAACAGTACAAGAGCAGTCTCCTTTACTTTTCGACCTCACGGAATTACAGAAAGAAGCCAACAGTAAACTGGGCCTTTCTGCCAATGAGGTTTTACAGATTGCCCAAAACTTATATGAAAAGAAATTCATTACCTATCCCAGAACCGGCAGCAAGTATATTCCTGAAGATGTATGGCCTGAAATTCCTGAACTGGTCAGAATTCTTAATGCAACCGATCATTTCAAGACACCCATATCAACTTTAAAATTCGGAAACTTCAACAAGCGGATTGTAAATGATCTAAAAGTGACAGATCATCACGGTTTACTCATCACTACGAAAGTTCCATCCGCACTTAGCGCTACGGAAAAATCCATTTACGAGATGATTGCTTACCGCTTATTGGAATCCCTATCCCATGCCTGTACCAAACAAGTCAGCCATATCATGATAAAAGTATATCATTATGAATTCCAGATCAAGGGATCAAAAATACTCAACAAGGGCTGGCGTGCCATCAAAGGAATTCTCACTGACAATGAAAATTTCGATAATAAACATGAAGTCCTTACTGAACTTCCGGAACTCAAAATCGGAGATGAGCTGAAAATATCAAAAACAGAACTATTGGAAAAAGTAACGCAACCTCCCAAACTTTTTACTGAAGCTGATCTCTTATCAGCGATGGAAAATGCAGGCAGATTTATTGAAAACAAAGAAGAACAAAAAGCACTCTCCAATATCGGCATTGGAACCCCAGCCACCAGAGCCTCCATTATCGAAACGCTGCTCAGCAGAAACTATATTATCAGGAAAAGCAAAACGCTACATCCTACAGATAAAGGCCTACAGGTTTACAACCTTGTCAAAGACAAAAAAATAGCTAATGTCCAAATGACCGCAGAATGGGAAAAAGCACTGGATAGAATTGAAAAAGATGAACTCAGTAAAGACCAATTCATGAACGACATCCAACACTACACAGCAGAAATCACCAGCGAACTTTTATCACTCTATATTCCTCAAGAAAATATACCACAATTAAAATGCCCTAAATGCCAAAAACATACTCTTATTATCAAAGCTAAAATTGTCAAATGCCCAGATGAACAGTGTAACTGGATTCTCTTCAGAATTACATGTGGAATACAACTCAGTATTAAAGATCTTACTTTGTTACTAACTCAAAACAAAACATCATTAATTAAGGGCATGAAAAACAAAAACGGTAAAAAGTTTGATGCTTTTATCATTCTAAAAAATGATTTTAGTGCATCATTTGAATTTGAAAAGAAGAATTAATTTCAAGAAAAATAATAATGTAAAGAAGCAGCCAATGAGCTGCTTCTATATTTTATATTTTTATCCAAATTTAACCCCTTTTTCATCTACGGTTTTTACCATCGCCGCATGGTTCATTATTAATTATGAAAGGAGACTTACAGGAGAACTGGGAGCATCGGATTGCTAAATCAATATTGGCTTTACCTCTCTGCGGTAGAACCAATCATTTTTTATAAACTGTCATATAAAATATAACTTTTAATTTCTGATGTAGAAAACAATGTAAGAGTAAGATAAAAATATTTTATATTCTCTTATAATTTAACCATTTTCTTGACAAGAAGAATAAAAGAGATATTATGAGAACAATTGTAAAGGGCCACAAAAATATCTTCGATAATAGATATAAAATGAAAATACCAGCAAAAGATATAATAGAGAATATTAAGAATAATTTTTCTTTCCCAATAAGCTTTAAAAAATTATAAACAAATAACATTAGAAATCCAAAAAAAGTAAACTGTCCAAAATTATTTTGTAAATAATTGTAATTTAAAGCATTATTATAATCTGGACTTAACCAGATATAGGCGAAAAACATTACGCCGATAAAAGACATAATTAAAATAATAATATCTTTAGATTTTAGTGTTTTCATACATAATATATTTTAGCAACCTGCAGCTTCTAGACAGTCAACAGCTCCCCATCCAGCACCAACAAAGCCTATAACAGCACCTCCCCAAGCTCCGAAGAAACCTCCTGAAGCTCCTCCAACAACTCCACCAATTACAGTAGCTGCGATCATTCTTGGTTTCCATTTGGTTACACAAGCTTGGCAGGCTGGGTTTCTTTTTCCGGCCAAAGCAAGATTTTCTTCAACAATAAAATCAGCTTTTCCGATAACTCTTTCTATAAATTCTTTATTTTCACCGTTATACTTTAATTGAGGATATTTGTCATAGAGAGTTGCTAGTAAATCATTCATTTTATCAAGAGATTCTGATACTTCATCATTTGAATATCCTGTTAATTCTACGAAATACGCTTCTTTTCCACTTTCAAAATTAGCTTGATTAAAGTTCGTTCGGAAACCTTCTTTATTAGGCATATTCTCGAAAAGTGAAAATATGATACTTCCATATTCTATAAAATTCTCGTCTGTAGATAATTGTTTTACTAATTCATCTTCAGTTAATTCATCTGATTTTGCTGCTTGATTATTTGAAATGGTTTTTGATGACACAAGATTATCATCGACATTATTATCATTATTTGAACAAGATGTGAAAAGGGATAAGGACACGATTGTAAGAACAGTTAAAATTTTTTTCATTTTCTTTAGTTTAATTTGTTTGTATATATAATTGTGAATGGTTTGTGATAATACGTAAATAATTACCAAACCTTAAATTATTTACTTTAATGCTCTGGGATTTTCATGATTATTGTTATTTGACGAAAATAAATATTTTATCATATAAATCAAAATTTTATTTATATTTTTTGTTAATACTTAAATATACAAGCTTGAAACGACAAAACTCGTCGTATTAAATTTGAAGTTTCATCAGTCAACTAAGGTCCATTATTGGTCTTTTCTCTGAGGCTGAGCTGCTGTACCTTTTCCAAAGTAAAAATTTTTGTTGTGCTATTTATTAAACTGTAAATTATACACAACGTATCTTTAGTTGAGTACTTTATATAACAGATTATTTAGATGGTTTTCAATATGGTTTTTCAGAGACTACCATTTGACTTTATATATTAAGTAATACAATAATTTAAGCCATGGATAGCAATTTATGCTTTAGTAAAAATATAATACGACGTATTTTGTCGTTTTACAGATATATCTTTGCCTTATTAAAAAAAGTTAATCAATTTCATTTGGGCGAACTTTAAAAGGCTTAATTTTGCAGGCATAAAAAACATAACCATGAACAATAATTATTCTATACAGTTTGTGTATTTCTAATATACACGACTATAAACCACTATTTATTAACGTTAACTACAATATAGCATGAAAAAACTCTACATGGGTGCATTATTCTTATGCACTATTGGGATATTTGCTCAAGAGGTACTCTGGCAGAAAGACATAAAGTCCAATTCACAGGATTTTTTAAGCCAGATTACTACTACCATTGATGGGCAATACCTTATCGTGGGAAGTAGTATCCAAACGGATAAACTCCAACAAAATAGCAAACAAAACAATGGTTATGACTTTCACCTGATAAAATTGAATCAGCAGGGAGAACAGGTTTTCGAGAAATATTTATCAGGAAATAATCACGACTATTTATCTTCCACTGTCACTACCCAGGACGGTGGTTTTCTGATTTCTGGGACGTCCTATTCAGAAAAAGGACTTGATAAAAAAGAAGACTCAAAGGGAGGATCAGACATTTGGCTCATTCGGATCAATGAATTTGGTGATGAATTGTGGCAGAAAACATTAGGCACCTCTTCGAATGAAGAAGCGAGAGCAGTTATCCAGACTATCGATCAGGGATTCTTTGTTGCGGGGAATGTACAAAACTCCATTAAAGGTTATGGTTCTAAGGACGTCTGGATTGTAAGACTCAACAAAGATGGGAAAATATTATCTGAACAAACATTGGGAGGACGCGGACTTGATGAAGTTGAAAAGATGATCCCAACGAAAGACGGTGGAGCATTACTGGGAATTTATTCCAGAAGTGAAGCTGTAAGTGGAGATAAGACGGGTAAACAGACAGAAAACTTTGGTGAAGGTGACTACTGGATTATTAAATTGGACAAAAACGGAAAGGTAGAATGGGAAAAGAATTTTGGAGGAAAAGGAGATGACCATTTGAGAACCCTGGCATTAACTTCAACTGGCTTTGTCATTGGTGGAGAATCCAGATCAGAAAGATCAGGAAATAAAACAGTAGGCCTTGAAGAAGGATCAGACTTATGGTTGATATCTTTAAATGAAAGAGGCGAAGAACAGTGGCAAAAATCCTACAATTTTAAAAATCGAGATATCCTGATGGGGATGAGTGTGATTCATTCTGCAGATGATAAATCTTCGAAAGGAATTCTATTAGGGGGCTATACTCAAGCTGAAGGAAGAATACAAACCGATGATGAAACCTTCTGGATGCTCTATATTGATCAGAACGGCAATGAGCAATGGAGAAAGCATGTGCAAGGAGAAAGTAAACAAAAAGAAGAAAGACTTTCAGATTTAAAGCTGAATAAAGATGGTTCTATTATTCTGGCAGGAACGAGCGCAGAAGAACTGGGTAAAGAAAACTGGAAGATTATAAAGCTGGGTGACAAGCAGGTAAGTGAGCTTCTTCCCCAATATGATATCAAGATCTATCCGAACCCTGTTTCAGATTATGCTTATGTAGAAATCGGCTTTGATTTTAAGGATGCTGATATTTTGTTATATGATATGAGTGGAAGACAGCTTCAGAGTCTGAAAACAAAAAATAGAGTAACCAAGATCAATACCCAGGCTTTGGTGCAGGGGGCTTATCTGGTGACGATAAAAACTGATACAAATAAAACGGCGAATGCAAAGCTGATTAAAAAATAAAATATAAATAATGAAAAAGGTATTTGTCATAATATTGTGGCTTTTAAATTTAGCTGACTTAAATGCACAAAATCAAAATAACATTAACCTTCCCACTTCACCTGAAGTGGCAATGTTTAAAAGGTTTGGAGATGTTCCTGTTGGTACATATACAGGAGTAGCACAAACGAATGTTCCTATCTATACAATTCGTGAAGCAGGATTTGAACTACCTATTAATTTGAACTATAATGCGTCCGGTATTAAACTGGATGATCAGGCTACATGGGTAGGATTAGGCTGGAATCTGATGCCCGAGGGCGTAATATATCAAGATGTCAAAGGAAAGGCGGATCAGAATGATGTAAGTTATGCTACCCCAAACGAATATACCCCATTTTATAACAGACTTGAATTATATCCGGGAGGAACAGGAAGGTTTAAAGTGGTAAAACAAAAAGGATTTGTTGATTATGATTGGTGTACTATCGGTAACCAGCAAAACCCAGGATGTTTCCCTCCATCATCTCCAAGCGGATCTGATGGAAATACAGTTGTAAATGATATAGTATATAAAAAAAATGCTGAGGTAGATATTTTCAGATTTAATTTCTTTGGACATAGTGGAAGTTTTTTCATTAATCTTCAGACCCGTGAGATTCTTCAGTTGGAGAAAAGTGAAGATATAAAATTTGAAGTTTATAATGATCAGATTATAGCTACTGATGATAATGGGATAAAATATTATTTTGGTCAAAAAGAAATATTTTCCAGCTACAATGGAACGCCTTTATCAGAAGAATTTTCAAGTAGAAGCTATAAAATCAGCAAAATAGTATTTCCAAATACGAAGCAGATCTCTTTTGAGTATCAGGATGCAAATTATAATTTTTATTCTTTTTCCCAACAGAGAAATATCAGAACTTCTGCTTATAGTTTAGGCCCCACTGATATGTGTTATGGAAAAATAAATTATCAGTTTGAACCAGCACAGGCCACATTAAATAATAGTAATGTGAAAATTTTGAAAAAAATTAAAACAGATGAACTTGAAGTAATTTTTAACCTTGGAGATAGACAGGATATTAATCTATACACTTGGAACAATCTTAAGAGACTTGAATCTATTGATTTTATAAATATAAGAAATAACAAAAAATTTAAATCTTTAGATTTTATTTATACCTATTTCCCTTATCAGGATGATTTTCCATCTGCCATTACTGAATTGCAAAACTTTACTCAGATGAAAGATGCATTTGGTAAAAGATTAAAGCTGGATAAAGTTTCTTTTTTTAGTTATGATAATATCGGTAACAAGATCAGTAGCAATGAAGAATTTAAATTTGACTATGAGCTTTCCGCTACCTTACCTCCAAAAGTTTCTTTTGCTAAAGATTTCTGGGGATACTACAACGGACACTATAATAATAATTTATTACCTGATTTAAGCTTTTATCTCACTCCCGCAATGGGAGTACCAGTATATTACGAAGGGAATAATAGATATTCTAATAAAGACTTTGTAAGTTCTTATATGCTTAAAAGAATTGAATATCCTACTAAGGGCTATACTGATTATGAATATGAGCTTAATTCCTTTAAGAATCAGTTTATCCCTAGTCATGACCAGATATTCAACCTCAGCGAGACAATCCATCTTAATAACAATGGTATTGGGGGATATAGTCCTTTAAACAATATATATGATTTTCCATACGACAAAGGAGGTTCTTTGAACTTTCATGCTGAATTTTCAGGCGGATTTGATGGCGGTCCTACTGGCCCACAGTCTAAAAGATATAACTACTATCAGATGGCTAATGCTAATGCCAGTATTAAACTGCTAAAAATTAAAAAGAATGCAGGTGGCGGGGAAACTGTATTGGAAGTTATTAAAGAATGGAAGTTCGGGGAACTTACTAATAATACTGATTTCAGTCAGAATTATAATTTTCAGATGGATGGGGTATTCAACTTTATCAATTATAATGATCCAACAATTCAAAATAGAGTGGTTTTAAATATTGATAACAGTATGTATCAAGCTGCAGATATTTACCATTCCGCAGGCGTTAAAGTTTCTTTTACTATCGTTAAAAAACCTGATATAGGAAGTGATTTTACTTCTTATGGTCACGGACCCAGAATAAAATCCTTAAAAAATTATTCTGGTCAGGGAACTTTAGCAGAATGGAAACAATATGAATATGAAAGTGGCGTTCTTCAAAATAAAATAAGTCCTTTAAGGCAAATGGATTATTACTGTTTTAATTGCGGACAGGCAACCAACTGTTCAGGTTCTTATTCCTATAACAGTTTTTGGTCTATTACGGACCAGATTTCGTCTGGTGAATATGATGCAGTGGGATATGGTAAAATTACTGAAAGTACAGTGGATGTTAATAACCCGTTAAAAATAAAAGGAAAAACTGAATATCATTATAATAATGTAGAAAATGCTGTAGCAGACTACTTCCCTGTAATTAAAAATCAGCTTAATGGACTTTTACAACAAAAAGTGATCAAAGATGCAAATAATAATCCTATTGAATCTGTCACATATAAATACAAAAATCTAGTACCATTTAATCAATTTTATAGTGTTAGAGCTGAAAAGAAGTTTTTATTGAGTGGAAAAGATCCTATAATAGCCTCAACTGGAGAGTATGACGGTATTGCTAAATATCATTTTTATACTACTCCTATGATGGCAGAATCTCATAAAATTGATTCTATAATGACCCAACGATATTTTGGCAATAAAATTATCGAAAGCAAAGAACATTTCACTTATAATACCCTTGGATCAGTTGAGAAACATGAAGCAATAAATCCTGACCAGACGATAATTACAAGTTATAAATATTCTGAAGGAGGTAATAATCCTTATTTATTTAGTAAAGGAATTACTGGAATTCCACTGGAAACTGAAGTAAAAAAGAATAGCAATATTATTTCCAAAATAAAAACTCAATATCCATTATCCCAAGCTGATGCAGACTTAAAAACGTCAAGCCTTCCAATACCTTATGAAGTGCTTAACAAAAATTTGTACTCTGACGATATGGAAAAAATGGTTGTCTATAATCAATACGATTCCAAAGGAAATTTACAACAATATACTGCAAAAAATGGTGTTTCAACAGTGATCGTTTGGGGTTACAACCAAACCCAGCCCATTGCCAAAATAGAAGGAGCCAAATTAGCTGATATTCAACAGTCCTTAATTGATCCTATTGTGACAGCTTCCAATACAGATGCATCAGCAGCTCCCAACAACGATGAAACAGCCTTCTTATCAGCATTGAATACCTTCAGAGCTAATACTGGATTGTCCGGTTATCAGATTACCACCTACACCTATGATCCATTAGTTGGAGTAAGAAGTATCACGCCACCATCAGGAATTAGTGAGTTTTATATCTATGATCCATCAAACCGATTAAAAGAAATCCGTCAGCAGGAAAAAGACAGCAGTGGAAATATGATTTATAAGACGCTGAAAGAATTCAAATACAATTATAAAAATTAAACACCATCATGAAAAAACTTATAATTCCTATAGGGATTCTTATTATTGGAACTGCCCAGGCACAGCTTACCAATACAGAAAACTATGTCTATTCAAAGACGTATTTATCAGATCCTACGCTCCCTAATATTAAAAGCACAGAAACCGTTCAGTATTTTGACGGGTTGGGAAGAGCTAAACAAATTGTCAACGTAAAAGCCTCTCCATTAGGGAAAGATGTAGTTATTCCCATTAAATATGATCAGTTCGGAAGACAGGTTCAGGATTACCTTCCTGTTCCACAGGGAGGAACTCTCAATGGCGGTATTATTACCGATCCATTAGCCAATGTGAGCAGTACCCCTTATGGTTCAGAGAAAATCTATTCAGAGAAGATTATTGAAAACTCACCCTTAGACCGTGTTTTAGCACAAAAACAAGTGGGAACTGCCTGGGATAACAAACCTGTACAATTTGAATATGATGCCAATGCGGATGGCGAGGTTAAAAGATATACTGCCACTTTTGATTATAACAATTTTACTTCTCAACTAATTTTATCAGGTTCTTACGGAACAGGGCAGCTGTATAAAAATACGGTAACCGACGAAGACGGAAACGTAACTATAGAATTTAAAAACGGACAGGGGCAGGTTATATTGGTCAGAAAAGTAATCAGTGCTACAGAAAGCGCCAATACCTATTATGTTTTCAATGATTATGACCAATTGGCGTTTGTAATCCCTCCCAAAGCCTCTTTAGAAGCAGATCCTAATACCGTACTGAATGATTTATGCTATCAGTATAAATATGATGGAAGAAACCGTCTTATAGAAAAAAAGCTTCCTGGTAAGGGCTGGGAATATATGATCTATAACAATGCCGATCAGTTGGTGATGAGCCAGGATGCTCTATTAAGAACAAAAGGACAATGGCTTGTTACCAAATATGACCAGTTTGGAAGAGTAGTGTTTACAGCTATTACCAATAATAATAGTACGAGACAGTCTTTGCAAACTACTATTACAGGAGCTGCTTATACGTTTGAGATAAGAAGCGCTGGTTCTTTTACAGTAAGCGGAATGCCTATTTATTATACCAATAGGGCTCTCCCGGGAAGTCTGGCCCAGGTCTTAAGTGTTAATTATTATGATACTTATCCTGCAGGCTCCTCTGCGGTCACCAATGTGTTTGCCCAGCCTCTTCTTACCGATAATCCGGCTAATGAACAAACGACCAAAGGACTTCTTACTGCTTCCTATATCAAAAATATAGAAGATGATAAATGGACCAGAAATTTTATATGGTATGATACCAAAGGAAGGAACATTGGTTCAAGAAGTAACAATCATTTAGGAGGATATACCGTGGTCAACAATAAACTTGATTTTGCAGGTGTTATCCTTCAGACCAATACTTATCATAAAAGACTTGCTGCAGATCCTGAAAAGGCTATCGTAGAAAAATTCACCTATGATCCGCAGAACAGGCTTCTGACCCGCACCCATCAGGTGGGCAGCAATCGTGTTGAATACCTGACCCAGAATAAGTACAATGAAATCTCCCAGCTGGAATCTAAGAAAGTAGGAGGAACGGCTGCTGCATCCCCATTACAGACAGTAGATTACCAATATAATATCCGGGGGTGGATGACAAAGATCAATGATCCTGCCAACTTAGGGAGCGATCTTTTTGGTTATAAGATCAATTATAATCAGGTAGAAGGATTGGAAATGCCTAACTCGGATTTTTCTGATTTAAAGGTAAAACCAAAATATAACGGAAATATCGCTGAAGTATCATGGAAAACATTAACAGAAGATAATGAGCCGTTGAAAAGATATGGGTATGTTTATGATAGTTTAAACAGGTTGTCAGCAGGGTTCTATCAGAAAACAGGAGCAGAAGTTGCTAAAGAATATTTTGAAAAGCCAGAATATGATCTTAACGGAAATATTACACGGCTTAAAAGATCCGAAGGTATTCTTCCGGGAAGCACTGTGGCAATGAGCATCGATAATCTTAAATATGATTACTCCGGAAACAGGCTGATAAAAGTAACCGATGAACAGCAGAATCCTTCAGGTTACCCTTATCTTGCTGTTCCTAATTCTATTGAATATGATAATGGAAATCTCAATGGGAATGGAAACATGACTAAACATTTGGATAAAGGGATTTCCTCTATTGAATATAATTATTTAAATTTACCAGATAAGATTACCCAAAACTCAAAATTGACAAGCTATCTTTACAGAGCAGACGGCGTAAAAGTAAAGAAGCTCTTTGGAGATCTGGAGACCCATTATCTGGATGGCTTCCAGTATAAAACTACATTTTTAAGAGAATCCTGGGATGGAGAAGGAACTTTCATTCCTGATCCTAATGAGATTCCAGAATTGAAATTGAGAATAATTCCTACTTCTGAAGGATATTATGATGCTCTTCTCAACAAGTATGTCTATAATTTTACAGATCATTTGGGAAATGTAAGATTAAGTTATACCGATACAAATGGAGATGGTATTATCCAGCCAAGGAGATATAATACATCAACATGTTCCCCAATATTTGGTTGCCTGGGTGAATGGAAGCCAGGAGAAATTGTAGAAGTAAATGATTTTTATCCTTTTGGATTACTGCATAATTATACAGCTACAACGCAGAATGCTTATCAGTATAAATATAACGGCAAGGAGCTTCAGGAAACTGGAATGTATGATTATGGAGCTAGATTCTATATGCCTGATTTGGGTAGATGGGGAGTAGTCGATCCATTGGCTACTGAAATGAGGAGTTATAGTCCTTATAACTATGCTTTTAATAATCCAATAAGATTTATTGATCCTGATGGGAGAGCTCCTGTCGGAGGCCCGGGAGATGGAACTGATGGAAAAACTTATAATATAGAGGAAATTGTAATAACGGTTAGACGAAAAACAAATAATTTTCTGATAAGAACTTGGAATGCAATCCAAAATGCTCTTGCTCATCAATATAGTTCTAAGACCAATGCCGATAAATATGGAGGATTAAACTCTTATCGCCAATGGCAGGCTAGTCCATTTTATAATGAAGGAGAAACAAAAACAGATAGGATTTTTCGATTAATTGGGAATAGTAAAAGAGAAGAAATGCTAGATTTCGGTGGTGGTGGATACAATATGTGGGGTGGCTATGGGCGAGCAACAAAAGCAGTTAATGCAATAGAAGAAGCAAGCAATTTAATACCTGCAAAAAGTACAGCACCACAAGTTGGTGAAAGCTTAGGACTAACAGTAAGAGAAGGTAATATTTCAATAGGAGGTAATGCGAATGGGCGTTTTGATTTTGTTGTTACTAAGTCAGGAGATTTAAAAGTTGGATCTGGTCATTATTATTTGTCTGGGGAAGCTAATAATGTACAAGCCGCGGGGCAGATAAGATTGCACAATGGTCAAATCGTAGAAATAAATAATGTTTCAGGACATTATGCTCCTTCCGCTCAGGAAGCACAAAATTTCCCATCAATAATATCTAAAGCAGGAGTAAACACAAGTAACGCTAAGTTAACAATATTTAAAGAATAATGAATAAAATTAATATCACATCGCCTATAAAAGAATTATCAGATTCTTTGTTTAATGATAGAAAAACAGGACAGTTAAAATATTACCCAATAGACAGATTTTATATAGTTGATAATAATTATTTAGGAAGAGTATTATCAGCGAATCATTTAGAATTTCTTTTTTACAATTTAGAAAAAATGAACCCGACCTATAGTGTTCAGTTATTTGTATGTTTACCAGAGCTATGGGAAAAGCTAACTTTTAATGATGTAATCACTTTGATTGAAAACTTTACAAGTCCTTTTTCTTTGTATTCTTTGGTAGAATTTACATATAAATATTTAGAGATCGATGTAATGGATGATATATTTTATAATGAAAAAGTAGATATTAAATTTAAAAAAGACTGTCTTAGCTATTTTATGAAGACCATTGCAAACCTATATATGAATGAATTTGACTATATGGAATTAGAAGATAACTTATATGGAGTAAATATTGAACAAATAAAAAAGATACGGCAGAAATTTAAGAATGACAGTAATTTCAAAAATGTTATGCCCAAAGAAGACGTTTATAAAAAATTATCAGCAATTCAAATATGATAAGAATTAATCTATTAATCTTAATGGAATTATTTAATACATTATCCCCAATGAATTGCATTTTTACTTTGTAGAGCAAGTATATAAGATGGTTATAAATAGTTTAAATGATTTTACATTGATATATTTTAATAGTCAAGAACGGGTTCTCAAATTGGTATCATTGTTTATTTATTATTTAATAAGTTAATAATGACCAGTCCTGAAAAAGGTTGACTAGTTTAATATTTCCAATATATTTAAATCAGAGTAGGAATTTTCCTATTCTGATTTTGTTTTTTGTATTTTGTATGTTTTTAATTTCACTTTGTAGTGTCACCGAGTGCCAAATAGTGATAATCAGCGGCCATTGATGTAAAAAACTTTTTTCTCTTTGTATCTTAGATCCTTACTCAATATTTAAGTCATGGATAACAATATAAACGAAGAACTGAAAACAGTTGAAAAGACTGGCGATACCTTACTGGTACTCCATCATGAAACGGGTACTGTTGGTCTTGTTAAGGGATTGGGTGATAATGGGGAGGTAAATAGAATAAGTCCTGAAGATCTGAGCCGTGATGAAATGCTTAGTATTGAGCGTAATGAGAATTCTTTTACTGAGTTTTATTCAACGTTTTATCACCAGCTGAAGGAACCTTCGGAGTTTTCTTTCTTTAAAGTGACGGAATATGAAGCAAAGCAGACAGCTTTAAAATTACAGAAGTTTATGGATGAGTCTCCGAATGATGTGAAACAGGAATTAAAGAAATATGAGATCTCCATTGATATGGTGGAAGCGCATAGAAAGGCTGGAGACGGGAAGACAGCAGGTAATGGAGAGGATGCTGGAAATAGGTATGTATATACGGCTGAGCGGATGGACTGGAAGATGATGGAGAAGCTGGGCTTGAATAAGGAAAGACTGGAAGAGCTGGGGGCTTTGGAACCGATGCTGAAAGGATATAAAACCCCGATGCAGGTTCCGGTACGTATTGAACTGGACAATATCGGGTACGATTGAAGCTAGGCTTTCTCTTCAGGCTAATGATTTTGGAGAAGTGGAACTCAGGTTTCATTCGGTAAGGAGAACGCCTGATTTTTCTAAGCCTTTCTTTGGACATGTATTTTCAGAAGAAGATAGAAGGAATCTGATGGTAAGTGGGAATATGGGAAGGGTTGTGGATCTGGTTCACGGGATTACAGGAGAAACAGTGCCTTCTCTTATCAGCAGGGACAGGCTGACCAATGAGCTGGTGCAGGTGAGGGCTGAGTGGGTGAGAATTCCGCTGGTGATCAAAGGAGTGACCTTGGATGAGAGTCAGAGAAAGGTCTTAAGGGAAGGAAAACCGCTGTATATTGAAAATATGTTTTCAGCTCGGGGGACCCTGTTTAATGCAGCGGTTCAGTATAATGCAGATAAAAGATATGTGGAGTTTTTGCTGAGGATGGGAGTTACGGATTTAAGGGAAGTTCCCAGAGTGTTTAGGGGAAAAGAATTAAAGAAATGGCAGGTGGAGAAATTAAAGGCTGGGGAGGTGGTGTATGTGGATGGGTTGGTGGATAGGAAGGGGAAGGGGTATCAGGGGTATCAGGGGTATTTGAGGTTTGATAAGAGAATAGGGAAGTTTGAGTTTTCGTTTAAAAATACTTGGAAGGAGGAGAAGAAAGAAGAGAAGGGGAATGTTAGAAATAGAGGGAGGGGGATATGAAAGCCTTCTGTGGGAAGGCTTTTGCTTTTGGGGTAAAGCAAGTGTTTAGGGGGTTACAGTTTAATCTTTTATATTTCACTGCCTTTTAGGGAGTTGTTAATTTTAAATAAGGATACTTTTTTCTGATCTTTTTCATACTCTTAAAGTTAAAGAGTATAATAATTGTATCCTAACAAAGTTAGAAACTTCAATATTACTTCTTTATCAATTTCTGAACAGAAATTTTATTTCCTGAATTGATTTGTGACCAATACACTCCTTGCTTTGAGATTGGCAGTTGCAGCTGTTCCGGAGTCTGAGAGCATCTGAAATTTTCTTTTCCATAAATAAGTTTACCCGAATAATCAAAGATACCAATGCTTACTTTGGTCTCTTTTTCACATTTTATATTAATATTGTCTGAAAAAACTGTCGGGAAAATCTTGAAGTTATCCGCTTTTTTAGGCTCAACAATTCCTAAGTTATTGTATGTGTATTGTGCAAGTGCAAATTTGCTGTTGCTGGGAAAATCTGAAGAAGAAGCCAATCCTGCAAGAATTATTTTTGAATCAAAAACCAACGATGAATACGGAATATCCTGAAATCCTGAAAAATCTGTAATTACAACACCGGAATTTCCGAATTGTGTATCTAAAATCCCAGATAGATTAAATTTCATCATCGCAAAATTTTCATTACCATTGGTCGCCGAGTACGTAGAACCAACTGCGATAATATTATTTAAAGAATCTAATTTCATATTTCTCAGCTGACCTCCGATACTTGGAAGAAGTGTCTGTACAACACCGTTCGTTCCGAAAGAATTTTCAAAAGAACCATCCACATTGAATTTTATTATCGTAAAGTTAGATGAAACATTGTTATTGCTTGATGAGAATGATTCTCCGCCCAATAAAATACTTCCGTCACTTAAAATAATATTGGTATTTGACAGTGAGCTACCTATATTCGTAACATTAAAATATCTGTATCCTACGGAGGCAAATGAAGTATCCAAAGTTCCGTTTGGTAACAATCTTAATATAAACATTCTACCTTGGTTGGAGCCTGTCGTCAGCAAAAGATAGCCTGAACAAACGATTGTTCCATTGTGAGCAATATTTACAGCATTTAAATAATGGCGGTGATTAACAGGTGCAATAGTGAATAGTCCGGTATTATTAAACGTAGTATCAAATTGACCGTTCTGTAATAAACGCAAAACGTAACCTTCTGTCAATGCATTCGTGCCTCTTTTGTTACCGACCACAATTATTTTTCCGTCAGATTGCAGTTCACCGTTAAAGACATTGTCATCTGACTGAGCGCCAAAATTGATTTCCAGGATACCATTTGTACCGAAATTTGTAACATAATTTCCATTTTCATCAACTTTACAGACGATGATGTTAAAATAGCCGTCGGCGGCAAGCTTAGTTCCGAGAATGATCATCTCGTTGTTGCTTGTCTTTAATATTTTTTCAATTGATTTAAACGGAAGCTGTTTGATTCCGTTGCTCTGAAAAGAAGTGTCAAAAGAACCGTCAGAATTGTGTCTCACAAGATAAGCGTTGGTATTGTCAGTACCTCCAACCAGTATTTTACTGTTGCTCACAGCAATCATCGACCCTATTTTCTCAAGATTTGAATTTGCATTGATGTCATAAACCATTTTTCCATTGATTCCAAAATTATTATCAAGTACCTGAGCAAAAATGAGGCGTACAGATGATAACAAAACAATAAAGATCGCTTGATATTTCATGATTATTAATTTAACTGATTTCTGATATTTGACGATGGAGTCAGCGGCTTTATCCTGAAATTCAGCAGAATTTAACCACGCAAATATAGGTAAAAACTTCAATGAAAGAACATGAATCCCACTTTTTAGAATGCTACCACTTCTTTTCCGTAACAATCTTTTTGAGTAAATTTATAGGATTATTATCATTTTTATTTTGATCTACATAAATTTTTATCTCTTGTTCATTTTCTTGTTGAGGTAATAGTGTCTTTGCTACTTTTTTCCCATACTGTATTTTTTGCCAGTATCCCATGGGTGGCAATGGAATATCAAATTTTATACAGATTTTTCTTAATCCGTTATCAGACAAATTAAACTCTTTAGGTATTGTAGTTAGAGGTGTAGTCAATACTTTATCATAAAGTTCTGTACGTTTAAGTTTAACGAAATTATTCATAATAATACCTAAATAGGTTATATTAATTTTGAAGGTTATTATTACTCAGGAAATTCATCAACATTTTTAACCTGTTCTTTGTACTCTGTAAACCAACCAAGTTCTTGAATGTTTGATTTTATTATTACTTCATCTTCTATATCAAATCTTCCATAGTTTTTGTGCATCTGAAAGGTAAAGTAAGGATCTGAGCTCACCCCAATAAGTATAAAAGTTTGATGTTTGTATTGATAATGAAATGCAAATGTTTCAAAAATTAAATCAAACATTCTTAGTAAGGAATCTTCACCCCATTGTGGGAAAAAGTTAAAAAAGACAAGAGCTAAATTACCATGTTCTGTAAAACGTCTTTTTATCATTCCTTCAGGAGCATTTTGTATATCATCAAAGAATTCTTCAAAGTTGATACCTACAGCTCTGCGTTTTAACCTATTTAAAGAAAGTAATTCCTTAGCTATTTCCTCCATCAATGGTTCTTCACGATTTAGAATCTCATTCATCACCAGATTATCAACAAAATAACTTGCGGAATCTGCAAACTCTTTTCGTATAGCATTGGGTGAGTTTTTAAATATTTCCCAGGCACCTTCTATATCAATAACCATATAATTCTTCTCACTGTTATCTGTAATGGCCTTTGGAAAACTGCGGGCATTTGTGAAAAAATATGCAAGTAAATCTTTCTCGGTACCAATTATCTTAATGGAATCTTTAATATTTTCATCAAGGTATCTTAAGTCGTTCTCATTCAGGTTTTTTGGTGAATTTGATGAAATGACTTGAACAACTTTGTTTTTAAAGAGTAGCTCTCTCTTTTCCAAATAATCAATAAAATCTGGAACTGTATTTAGTTCTTCAGCAATGGTCTGAAATGTTTCTTTGTCAAATATTGTTATAAAATCTGAATGATTTTGTGTTCTTGTAATGTCATAAAAATTAAGTCCTTCTCCGAGGTTAATTATTATTTTAAAAATTTTTGTAATCTGATTTTTAGGGAATTCTTCAATATCTCTGTCAGGATGTTTTATCTCTACTTTATCTTTTTTAAATAGAGTTTTGTAAGCTCCATTTAATTGTCTTATTGCTTTTTCAATTGTATTATTGAAATAACGAAGGTGATTTCCTTTAAATTCATAGTTCTTTACGGAAAATATAATGCATATGTCGTTAAAAATAATGAGTAAGTCACAGATTTCTTTTTTGTCTCCATTTTCAAATTTGGGTCCTGGATAACACCAATATTTGAAAAATGATTTGTAAGCGATCTCATTTACAAAATTTTCTCCTTCGTCTCCTTTTATTTTGCTATCAACTGCCATTATTTAACGTTATTTTGTTTTTCAATATATAAACTCCAGAACAAATCTATTTCTTCTTTGATTTCCTTAAGTTTTTCTATTGAATATTCGATTGATCTTGTAACCGAAATTTTATCACCCTTCCAATCTGTTGCAGTTTCTCTTTTTGTAATCATTTGTGCAAGATTAAAACGATAATCTTTCAGATTCTCAACAACTTTATTAATATCATTTGTAATTGTAGTGGTATAATCTTGCGTGAAACTTTTTAAAGTCAATGTATTTTCTATAGACATTTCAAAATCCGGTAAAATTGTATTTAAAAACAGCTCTATTTTATCAATTATTTCATAACCTGCTTTAACTTTTTTTCCTTCAAAGATTTCACGGATATAACTATCTGAAATTCCTATTTTTTTGCTATACACAACAGATTCTCTGTATCCTACAATTTTTGATAAAGCTTCCTTAACTCTAGCTGTTTTATTTATTCTGTCCTGCTGTATCGCTTCGTATATCCTGTTAATCTCATCTTCAGACGGAGTTGAGTGCATATATTCATCCCATTTTTCGACTGGTATAGATACTCTATAAGCTAATAATTGTCTGGCATTGATTTGTCTCTTAATATCTGTCCATCTGGTTTTAATTTGTTTAGGGGTAAGAGGTTCTGAGTTCATATTTTTTAAGTTAGTGTAGAGTTGTAATTATAGTATTAGCTTTTGGTAATTTCATATTTTAAAAAATTGGCAAGCACTCCGGAAGGTGTTTTTGCATTTTTGTTAAGAATCTTGGTATTGGCGAAAACAATGAAATTATCTTTTGCTCTGGAGACTGCCACATTTAGCATATTAGGTTTATTGTCCCTGTCGAAAAATAGAGTGCCTTTATCTTCATCACCATATACCATTGAAAATAAAACAATAGGTCTTTCTGCTCCCTGAAGTGCATGAACAGTTCCTATTTTAAAATCATCAACGTTAAATCCTGCATTTTTTAATGTGCTTTTTAAAAGATGTTTTTGTCCTGTAAACGGGGTAATAATGCCAACAGCCTTTTCTATCTGCCCATATTTTTTCTGAATCGAAATTCTGTTCTTTGTTAACCATTCTACAATTTCCTTTGCCTCATTTTGATTGAATCTGCTTCCATTGTTATTTTTTGTAGATTGCCCTTCAACATGTATGCAGTACATTGGAGCAAATAGAAGATCCGATGAAGCCTTTCCTCTTAGTGGAACTAACTGACCATCATAAGCTAAAACATTACAGTAATTAATAATTTCATCATAACATCTTCTGTGTTCAGTAAGTAGAACTCCCTTTTCATGAAGATCCGTCTCTTTAAAGCCAGAAGCATTCTGAGCCATTTTCATAATACTTCCTGTAGAAGATAAAAACCCTTTTTTGTCAAATTCCTTCTCATAGATAGTATCATCATAATCTTTAATAATCTGACATTTTTTAAGATTTCCAATATCAATTTTATTTGTAATATTCCAGACAGGCTCAATTTGTTTAACATCTCCCACAACAACAGCTTGTTTTGCCAAGGCAAAAGTTGCAATTCCCACTTCAGGTGAAACCTGTCCGGCTTCGTCAACAATAAGCAGATCAATAAAATCTAAAAGTGGAGGAGTATCATATAAGTTTTTACCATCTTCAGCTTTTTTAAAGAATTTATAAAAGCTAAAGAATTTCGGTGCCATAAAGAAAGTACTTACAAAACATGGGGTAAGCATAGCGTGTCTCTGCCATCTCATCATCATCGGATCTTCACCTTTTCCATCAAAATTAGATTCATAGAGACTGTTTTCTAGTTCTATGAGATATCGGGCTTCCCAGTAATGTAAGGCCAACTGAAATGCTTTATGTCGCAATGATATATCCAATTCATCATAGAAACAGTTAGCAGGAATTTTCTCATTAATCTTTGTTAACTCAAAATTCCAGTATTCTTCTTCTGAAGATGGTGGGTTACCATTTATTTGATTATCTTTTTTCCAAACTTTCCATTTTTCTACAACATCAACTATTCTTTTAGCAAGGCTTATTTTGAAGTCAATTTTATTCAAAATCTCTGCTTTTTTGAAAACAAAATCATTAGTAATTACAATCAAAGAATCTCTAAGAATGATTTTAACCTCACTCGCTCTATTTTTTAAAGCTGATTTAAACCCTAAAAAACAAAATATTTTTCTGAAAAAAGGTTCTTCTTTAAAATATGAAATTATTTGTCGTTCAATTAAAATTAAATTCTGAATGTCAGTGATTAATACAGACTCATTTAAAATACCCTCCTTATAATAGCGATCAGAAGATGAAGATAAATATTCAGATGTAAATTCTTTTTCAGATATTAAATAATCTTTCCATAATGTACCTGCTTTTTTTAAGCTTTCTTCAATAAGAATAATCTCATTTCGAAGATTTTGTGCCGCATTACTAAGACTAAGACTAAGAATAGGTTTATTAAAATAGGTTTTACCTTTTTCTAAGAAATATTCCTTAGCTCTGCTAATATATTCTTGATTTTCAATTTTTCCGAAGATGCCACTCCCGTTCAACTTTTTATAATTTGTTCCTTTAAGCTCTTCTTCACTTTTAAGAGTGGAAGGTAAATAAGTAGCATAACCATCAACATCAGGAATCCATCTGCCTTGTAATTTCCCCTCTCTTGTATTAGAACGGGAAAAGCTATCAATTATATTCGTGACAGCTTGATTGTTGGTAGAACAAGCAAGGATGATAGGAGCTTTTTTTCCTTCTAAAGCAGTTGCTACTACTTTAGTGGCCACAATACTTTGAAGTAAAGTTGTTTTACCGGTTCCTGGAGGTCCATTTACTGCAAAAACTTTGTCATTAGTACTCAAAAGAGTATTTAAGCTTTTTCTCTGAGATATTGAGATAGGGAAATCAAATCCCATCTGTCCTAAATGAAGTTCATTAAAATTGATGTGGTCATTAACAGAAACAGGGAGCTTCTGATTGTTATTTTTTAACGTGATTAATGATTCTAAAAGAGGCGGAGTATTTTTGCCTTTAAGAATTTTTTCGTACAGTTGGATAATACCTTCAGCAGCATTAATATCTTCCTGAGGAAGTAATATCAGACCATTATACACTGTCTCATTTCCCTCTGTATGATATTCGTATAGCTTTTGATGAATAGCTTTTTCAAATACATTGACTACATTGGATACATATTCTGAATATCTGGTATAGCTTTCTCTTCCCAATGTTGTTGCATGATCAACATCTTCTACACTGCTAAAGATAAACTCATTTTTTTCATCTGCTAAAGGCTCCAGATATTTTCTCTGAAATAAAGGAAAAGTCTCTTCAGAGATGGATAACTTACCATTCCTATCAAGAACTGCAGAAAACCAAAACGGAAATTTTGGTTTTTTATCTTTGAGATGAACTAAATGTTCCGGAAGCGGTTTAAGTTTAAATGGAGCTATAAGTACAGGAGCGTACTCAATATAAATCCACTCTTCGTTTTCTTTGCTTTTTATACCTTTTTTATCATTAATCTTTTTTTCCTCAAAGTCTATTAGTGCGTTAACCTTTTCAATTTCACCAATAAATTGATTTTCGATTTTAAAATTTTCGATTTCAAAATATTCTGATTTATCAATGTCAATATCTGTATTTAAGGAATCTGATAAGTTCTTTTTCCAATAGGTCAACCATTTATGATGTTCCTGATTCATATGTATTTGGTGATTATTAATTTAAAAAGCATTCAGATATTCTTCCAAATACTTAGTTGAGTTTTTGTATTCGGTGTAATTTTCTCTGACATATTTATTTGAAATATAAACAGTTTTTCCATTTTTAGCAATTTTATGTTCTGTATTTTCTGCCAGCTTTATTGATGGAATAAACCAAAAATCAGGTGTAGATCCTAAATCATCAATCTTGCCATTGTAACATACCAATGCATATATTAAATTAGGAGCTGTGGTAAACGTTCCGGAATTTGTAATGAGCCAGTCATTACGCTTGTTGACTCCTTTAACTTCAACGATACATATTGCTCCTAAATTAGTTTTGACGATTATATCAACCCCTTTTTTATTACCTAAAGAAAGAAAAGCATCTTTACCTGTTCTACAAAGAATACTCATAATAAGATATTCAGAGGCGAGATTGGTATTGTAATTATTATCAGCGTTTCTAACTATTTTTTTTATCATGTCATGAGTTGTAATTGTTTCAGCTATAAATACTTTTTCACCTGTTCTTCTACAAATGAAAAATCAATCCATTTACTGAAATGCAATAAGGCAAAGTGCTGCTGTTCTGCATCCAATTCTTCTAGTTTTTCCATAAGAATTTCTGGTTCGATTTCCCCTCTAATAATTAGTAGTAATAAGTAATATGAATAATCTACAATCTTCAGAAACTCAAAGAAATCAAGATTTTCGGAAGCACAGATTTCGACAATTCTTTTTTTATGAGAGTGGTACAGCTTAGTTTCCCAAATTCCTTCAGCATTTTTTGCCAAAATATTTGCGTTTTCTGGTTTAATTAGTAAACTTAAATAATCGACATAGCCGGATGAAAGGTATTCATCTAATATTTTTTCAGTTACATCAGTTTGCGCAAACTCAACGTACCTTATTGCTGCTCTTTTATCATAAGAACTTTCAGAATTAAAAAAAGTATTAAAAAAGTTAATTTTATAATCATCAGGCAATTGAGATAATTGCAGTTCTAAAACTTTTCTCAACCTTTGTGATTTTCGATAACTTATTCCAGATTCCAACAATTGGTTAAGATCTTCATACATTTTTTCATGATCATTATAGTTTGGTATTCTCTTTTCGATATTGTTATATATTGAATCACTAAACTCGGGAATATCATTTTCAATATAATCTCTAACTAATCGTTCAAAATCTACTGTATTGAAAATGGCGTGAATTAATGCGTTATAAGGATGATCTATTTGTGATGTTGCTTCTTCTTTTTTTTCAAACAATGAGATTAAAAGTTCTTTTTGATGTTCATTCATAATTACTTGTTTTTATGGTTGTAACTTTTCAATTATATCTTTCAAAGTCTCAAATTCTGGGTCATCTAAAATATCCAAAGAGTTATTTGTTGCCAATAATATCGATTCTCTACACAGATTAATTCTTCTCAGGAGTGGCAATACTATTGAGTTGCCATGTTGAACATATTTTTTAATTTCATTATTATTAGCTGGTATTTTATAACCTTCACGACTACTTCCGATAAGAATACCCTTATCTCTTAAACTACCCACCATATTGACAAATTGTTCTTTACTCAATGTGGACTCTCTGTTAACATTCAGATGTTCAATAAACTCCTGAGCAGTTGTATAGTTTTTATAATGATTGGATTCGTGATATCGAACTAAGACTTTTAGAAAATTTATAGCATCTTGCAATTGCTGGGTTTCGGGCGATGCAGTGTCAAGATAATCAAAAATACTTCGAAGACTAAGATCTGTAATTGCCTGACTGTAAAATTCGTCAGCCTTTGTTTCATTATACTCATTAATCTTATACACTTTTGGAAAATGATTAATACTAATAATCTTTCCAGACAGTCTTTCTAAGAATTGCTGTGAATAATCGCTTTTTTTATGTTCATCAAAAATATAGCCTAATGTCCCGGCAATAAAATCAGCAACTTGTACCCCTAACTCTTTATCACTTTTATTAACAAAAAATTCTGAGCCTTCAAATAAAGTGCGTATATGATTTTGTCTCACATAATTCTTAAATTCAAGCATAAATTCATTGCCTCCATGTTCATCAACTTTAAGTTCCAATTGTGGAAACGTTTTATAAAGCTCTTTATACAGTATACCGTTTAAATATTTATAGAATGATCTTTTATATTTAAATCCCTCTCCGTACAGTTTCGTCTTATCAACAACTACTGAATAAATGTTGAACTTAAGCTTCACTAGCTCATCTAAAATAAGCAGCCTCCTTTTATAATTGTCTTTTACTTTAGATGATTTGATTTCTCCAGTCTGAAAATATTTTGACCTGATTTTTTCAACTTCAATATAAAATTCATCCAAATCTTCATAATTGACAATAACACTTGCAATAATAAAGTGTGTACTTTCTGTCGAAAATTTAAATGAATTATTCCCGAATTCGTCTGCGAAAGCGATAACCTGTTTCATGATTATAAAAGTATTACATTAAAAATACAGAAAATATAAACGGAATTTTTAATTTTGAAGAATAAATATACCTAAGACATAGGTAAAACCAAATTTTATAGAAAATTGTGGAGTTTTTAACTATCTGTCTAAATCCAATTTTCAATTAATCTTATTGTTTTATTATCTGGTTCGTTTGCTTTATCTATGGAAGAAATATCAACCATGATGGGTATTTGTAGGCATTGGCCAGCAATTATACATGTGCCGGTCGGCAAAATGGGTAATGATTCAAAAGAAACTTTGTCCAAGTATGACACAGTTCTCTCAACAGCAATAATATCATTATTATTAATTAATCGGTGTAAAATGAAATTGTGCAGTTGTGAAATAATAGTTGCAGAAATATCCGAAGGCCTTTGACTGGCTATTGTCATAAAAACACCAAATTTTCGCCCTTCTTTTATTATTTCCTCAAACGTTTCTAATCTATAGTCTTTCCATGTTTCACTTTCTCTTTCGGAAATAAATGAAAGGATATTGTGAGCTTCATCAACTATTATATTTAATGATTTTTCTTTTTTCCTATTGTATTTCTTATGTTCGGAGTAAAGTTTTTGTGATACAAGTAAGGGAATCATTTTCTTTATATGCGTGTTAGTTTTATGTAAATTAATAACACAAAAAAAATTATCATCCCAAAAGTCCTCTTCATCTAAATCATCTACAACTTTAATTACAGCATCAATATCTTTATAGAAACTTTTTAGTTTATTAATAACTGGAGAAATATGTTCATTTGCAGCTCTATTACTAAATATATCATGTATTAACTGTAAATAAAGGAAATGTATAATTCTCGAAATAAAGTCTTTGCTAAATTCATATTGATTTACTTGCTGGTAAAGTAAAGTTTCTTCTATTCTTTCTGGGTGACTTCGTAAATATGTTCTATCAAACATAAACTCACTTAGTTTATTATTAAAATCAACATCGCTAGCTAAATCAACTTCGATATTATCATCGTCGTATAGTGGAGGTAAAATTTCTCTAAAATAATCAAGAAGTAGCTCGGCTTTAACTTTATCAGCCATTTTATATACATCTTTAACCCTTTTTCTGAGGATATTCTGAAAATATTCTAAAGCATCTTCTGAATGGAAAATTTTTTTATAAAACTCTAGTGTTCTTGCTACAAATGGTTTTTGCGTCTTTTCCGTCGCATTTGCAATTATACTGAACAGATCTTTATCAAGTAAATCGCTTTCATAAAAAATAAGTTTATCCTTCTTTCTTATAGTACGAGTACTGAGATTGTAAATTTTTTTTTCTTCAATTATACTATATTTTGATTCATATTCTCCGTTAAAATCAAATAAAAGAAATTTTGCATTTTTTTTAAACTTTTCCTCGTGTTTAAATTTCATGAAAAGTTCATAGTATACTTTTGCCAAGGTATATGATTTACCACTTCCTGTGTTTCCAAAAATACCAATATGGCTAGCAAAAAGTTCGTTAATACCAATTTCCACATTTTGATTGGGCTCATGAGTTAGAGTTCCAATATTTAGTGGTAAATCAGTTTTTCCTACAAACTGGTGAACATCTTGAAATTCTTTTTTATCTAGCAGAAAACATTCGTTATTAATTAGAGGAAGCTCTTTAATGCCCCTTTCAAAACCACGTTTTGTAAAAAAACCTAAGAGTTTTACTATTAAGATTCGCTTAATTTTCTTTTTTTCATTTGTATAATTTTTATCAGTAAAATTGGAATCCTCATAAATATATTCGCCGTCAACTTTGCCGATGATACGATTAAATCCCTTTGTAATTTTAATATAGCTATTTACCGAAATATTTCTAATTATTTCGCCATTGTACAGTAGATGCGAACTATTTTTACTTTTATCAACTTCAATTTTTATCGTTCTACCTTCGACTGAAACTACTTTGCCAACTCTGAAAATAGAATCTTTTTGTAAATCTTTTTCCATTCCTACAAGCAATTAATATTATCCAACATTTTTTTAAATATGGTTTCATTGATGATGTTAAGATTAAAATTGTCAATCTCATTTAATAATTCTACATTATGAAAATCTTTTAAATCAATATTATCTAATTTAAGATTATTAACTATATCTGTTGCAGCTTTAGTGTAAGAAGAAATAAAAACTTTTAGAGTAGGATTAGATCTTATGGCTCGGAAAGTAATATCTCGGATATGCTCGTCTGCCATTGAAAATCCGAAAATAAATAAGACACTATTTTCTTTTTCTAGTTCATTAGCGTAAAGCCTTAACATTTCATAATATGATTTGTTGAATGTAGTATCTTTGAATTTTGCTTTTGTTGGATTTACAACTTGTAGCATTTCATATGCCGCAACGAAATCTGTAGTATCTATAATTGTTGTTTTTTCTGCTGCTTTAACAATCTCTTTAAAGGGAATATTTTTTTTGTATTTATTCCAATAATCGTTATCTAGCTTAATTATGTCTAAAAATTTAATTTTATTGTACTCTTCTTCAATTGAATAAATTGTATCAATATCATTAAACATTAATTGATTGTCCTGAAGTTTCCATGTAATTGATCCATGTATTTTTAATAGATTATAAACAGGGATTTCAGCAATGTTATCATAATGAAGACTTTTTTGATAAAAAGATTTTTTAAAATTACTTAAGCTAAAAGTTTTTTTGAAAACACCATTAAACCCGTCATTATAATGAAGATTTAGATCTTCGATCACTTTTTCTAAAAATATATCAATATTTGTTGTAAATAAGTTAGTTTGTTTATTTACTGTATTACTCCTTCTTTGATAGACTATTTGATTAATTAATCGAAGAAAATCCTTGTAACCTTTGTAGGTATTCTGAAGTTTTTCAGTATCATTTTTTGGTGTTGAAATTAACTCATCTTTAATTAACGCTACACTGTATAACATTATATTTTTCTGCATTGCTACAACAAAGTAACTTGCATATAAACTTGCTTTAATGTATTCTCTTAGATCTGCTTTTAATGAATTATCATTTTCTAATTCAGTGAGCCAAATTTCAATATTTCCTAAAGTTCCAAAAAAAGGATTTGAAAGGCCTGAACCAATCAAAAAATTTAGATTACAATCTTGGATCATATTCTGCCAAGTCTTCAACTTTTCATCAAATGAATTAATGGTAGCGCTCATGTTCTATGGTTATTTAGTATTAATCTGAGCGAAAAATATAATATTATTTGATTTAAGCACAGATTATATCAAAAATAAAAATATTTTCTTAGGTTTTTTACGGGTTACCATAATTAATTAGGAAATTTATTCATTTCTAGCTAAGTACTTGGTTGAATATGTATTTTTACCTGAAGAAAATTCAATGAATTTCAAATCAAAAAAACTCCAAAGTTTTCGACTTTGAAGTTTACTCAAAAATATTGAAAATAAAGCAGAATATATGTACGTTTCTTTATCTTCGTTTATATTTATCTAATGAATTATAATTACTTGGTTAATTTTACATTCTAATTGTCAAGTATTAAAAATAGCAAAAACATCTAATTATTGAATATCAAATCTGAATTCATAAAAATCTGTTAATAATTTCTTGTTTTTTTAAGTCTACTGTTTCGATTATTGCCTGTGCTATACCGATTTTGTTTTCTATTTTTTCAACTTCTTCAATTAGTTTCTTTTGTATCGACTTAGATGGAGCTTTTATAGAAATAGTATTTACACTATCCATTGATGCTCTATTAGCTCTTGAAAATCTAAGTCTTTCACCTTCAAGCTTTAAAACCCAAGATAAATACTTGGGATGAATGTCATCCTTTTTAATTCTTATAACACCACAATGGTCAGTAGGATAAAATTCGTAATTTGCGGGCAAACAATTTACCATCCAATCACCATCAATACCCCAGATAACACTCGAACTTGAAAAATCATCTAGTAATTGTTTATTAATAAATCCAAATTGTTGAAAAACGTTCGCACTATATACTGGGATTCCCAATCCATCTCTATTAAGTTCTTTTTTAAGAACTCTTTTTCCAATAGAAATTGCAAAATAGTCATTGTCGCTTATTTTGTATATCCTGTCTGCTTTCAGATAGGCTTCATTATATAGCGCTTCAAGTTTCTCTTGTTCCTTATCAATTGATTGTACAGCTTCAAAAAATTCTTTATCTATTTTAGTAAACTCTTTAATCAACTTTTTTTCAATTTCATCAGGCATTACTGGTATTTTTAAATTCGAGTAAAAATCCTCTGGAACTCTTCTATGCCCGCTGGATCCAGTCATGTTTTGCTCTGCTACTTTTCTGATATTAGGATTATTTAGAAGAGCAAAAATATATTTACTTTGCTCAGGATTATTACATCTTATAACATGAAATTCAGTACTTCCAAATCCAATTTCAGTTGGTAGATCGATTGCTAAGGCACATTTTCCGTTTTCCATGCAAGGTGTTATTTTTGCGATTAAAATATCTCCATTTTGAAAATAGGTATAACCACCGTTTTTAACGTCTTTATATTCTTTCTCCTCTATTTTTGAAATAAATCCTCTATCACTTACTGCAGCCATATCAACAAAACTAATTGTAGTTGCATTACTGATGTCCCTAATCTCGGTTTTTGAGGGATTTATGGTTGCAATAGTACTTAGTTTCACAAGATTCCATTTCGTTTGGAAGTTGTATGTTGTACTCGGAGTTAGAGTGATTGATTTATTGAAATTAATTTTTCTAAAATCTATCATTTCATATAGGGAAGATATGGATACGAAACTTTTGAGAGTTTCTGGAATAGTTATCTCTGCTTTTCCAAAGTTTTGCGCAATTAAAAAATTTATTTTTTCAAAGTTTTCATTATCTTGAGGATCATATAAAGGTGTATTTATATTATTTAAATTGTAAATATTGCTTAAAACTCTTACATCATCTTCTTCTAGAATTACGTCCCCATCCTCATTTTCTTCAATGTTTTCACCAATTATATCTTCTAACACTGAGTCACTAATGTATTTTATACCTTCCTTTCCTTTAGCACTGCTCCATTCATAGCCCAAAAACTCTTTCATCTCTGTAATCTTAGAAGGGCTTTTAACAATAAGGACTTTTTGAGGGTTTTGATTAGCTAATACAAAATAATATAACTTGTCCTTTTCACATTCCTGCACATACTGTACAAATCTTAATTTTAATTCAAGTTCTTGTTCATCTTTAGATAATGCTTTGAATGTAGACTGTTTTTTTCTGTTTTTAATCTCTGCCCAATTATTAAATTCTTTAAAATATTCTAGAAATATTTCCGAATCTAATAACTCGGAACTTGGACTACCCTTAAGTAAGGTTTTATAATGTGTCAGTGAAATTTCTAGGTGAATACAATAATGTTTTAATAAATGCTCATCCTCAAATATGCTATCTTTTGTTTCATCACTTTTAAACCATGAATCGATTCTATTTTTAAAATGATCAGCAGGAGCTGGCTCCTCTTTTTTTCTTCTTATAAAAAGAGTGACAGTATTTGTACCTGTTTTTCCAAATGTTCCTTTTCCAAATTCTGCAATTGCGATAATATCGAAATATTTAAGTAATATTTCTCTAGTCGCTACAAAGATATTAGTTGATTTTGATGTACTTTTTGTTTTTCCTTTTGTTAATATAGATGCTGGAACAATAATACCAGCTACTCCGTCAGGTTTTAATATTTGCTTGGCCCTTTCTATAAAAAAAGCTTCAATACTATTATTATTGGGGAAACTCTTTTCTCCAACAGTTTTTATCAACTGAAATTTTTTTCTGTCACTTTCAGACAAAGTTTCTAGAAACCCTTTTACACTATATGGAGGATTTGCAATTAAAATTGAAAAATCTTTTTCTTTTATGGTAGGTACATTCCCTAAGGCATCAGCATAAACAATGTTTATTTCATCTTGTCCGTACATAAAAGCAGATACTTTCGAAACTTTAGAAAGTCTATACTCTTTCTCAATACCTAAAATTTGTGAAAAATAGTTGCCAATCTCAGCATCTTTTATGTCTTTGATTATAGGCTTAATTTCTTGCGCATATTCATTTAAAAAATGTCCTGCTCCACAAGCATAATCAATTACCTTGGGAATTGAATCACCTTCTATAATAATCTGTTCAAGGGGTAATGATTTTAATATAAATTTAACGATTGGCATTGGGGTAAAGAATTGACCTTCAGATTGTTTAACTCCTTGGTCAAGAAATCCTTCGAACATATCACCTAAAAATTGATGCTCTTCATCATCCGATTTAAGTTTAATATCTTGCAGCATTTTTATAAGTGCAATTAAGACTTTAGTATTCTGGTGAAATAGCTTTTCATTATGAACATCTATGAATCCAAAATCATTATTATTATAGAATTTTAATTCTTTAAAAAATTTTTTTATAGTTTCTTGGGTTGCATCAGGATCTTTTTTGAAAAATCTAAAAGCTTCCTCAATTTGATTATTACTGACATACACTACATCCTCACCTAAAAATCGCTGCATCCCCTCTTGGTAGAGTCTTTGAAGTCTATCAACTAATTCAAATGGACTATCATAAGCAATTCCTTTCCAGTAGAATTTTAATTCTTCAGGATTATTTGTTTCATCAACTATTTTACATAAAAATAAATTTACTAATTTATCAAATGCATTTTCTCTACCAGAAACATTATGCTGTCTTAAGATAGTTGCAAACTGATGATATTTACCTTGAATATCTTTGCTACTGATTCTATCTAAGTCAGCAATGGAATATTTTTCTTTGCCAATCTCATATGCAGGTATGTCATCTTCGAATAATCCCTTTGTGGCATAGTCTTGGGAATAAGTGTTTTTCCAAGCTTTAAAAATATCTTCTTTATCTAATAATTTAGCTTCTGCATATGTTAAAGGCTGCTGATCACCACTTGAGAGTTCTTCTAAAAGCTTTATATTATCTTTTAATGTAAGTAGATAATAAGTTGGATGGATTATTTCGTCATCTATAAAGTCTGAAGTATATAATGCAACAAATTGCGTACTTCCTGCTTGTTTAGCATAAGATAATAATTGACCACCATTAATTAATGTTTTTTTCCATTCATCATCAAACTCTTTACCTGATGTTTTACATTCAATAATTATAAGTGATTTTTCAGAGTTATCTTTAATCATTATATCGGCACGACCTCCACTTGCACCATGCCCCACAATCCATCGTGGTTCAAGTTCAATATGTTGAGGTTTATAGCCTTTAGCAAAAAGTCTACTAACGCATTCAAGTACCACAAAATTTTCTTTATTAGCAAATGTAGTAATAAAGTCACCGCTTAAAATAAGACCTTTATCAAGAGGGTAATAAATTTTTTCCTGCTTAAAATCTACCTTGAGATAAGCATCTACATCGGGGAAAAATTTTTCAAGTACATATTTACTTTTTTCAATAAACCCGATTCTTTTTAAAACCTTTTTTAAATTTTCCTTATCAATCATCTTATACTCATCTAGATCTACAAAAGTATCAATTTAATGGATGAAATTTATGAAAATTTTTAATATATAAGGTGTAAACTACTCGTGTAATTGAGGATTTATTATGTAAAGATATAGTAATTAAAAACTTATAATCCCAAAAAAAATGCTGATATAAAAAATATACTTCAATTTTGAAATCTAAAAAAAATCCTTAAATATTTATATTAGGAAGATCTTTAAGATAATTATTATAACAGTATATCTAATCAGAGAAATAAAATTATAAGAAGATGAACGCTAGGAAAATGCTTTTAAACAATATTGTGAAATGGAAAATAAAATATCGACATTCTTAAGATTTTACTTATTTATATTGCGAAAAAATTCTTCTAAAGTGATTTCTTTTTTTCGACAAATCTTAGCAATAGTTTTTAAGGACATATTGTAATCCGTCTTTGATGTTCCTAGTGCAATATTTTTAATTCTTCGGACAGTACTTTCTTCGATATCACATTTCGATGCAAATTCTCTCTGTGATTTTTCTTTCGAAATCCAGTTTGAATTAATATACTTGCAAATTGCAATAATAACGTCTTTCTCTTCTTCCATTAAAACAAAATAAAGGAAAGACCAAAAATATAATGCGGTTTTTTGTGCGCAATAATAAAATATTATTATATTTGTAAAAGTGGTTACAATAAATGTAACTTTGCGATACTTCAAAGAAATATAGAAGCTATTGCTTAGAATCTTGATTTGAAAACTGGCACTTTTTAAAGAGACAAGAGGATAAGTATTTAAGCTCACGACCTAGGCGTGGGCTCTCTTGTCTGTCTCAAAGGTATGCCAGTACCTCAAATCGGATAATGTAGAGTCTCACGCCGTCTTTTTCAATGCAGTTCGCTTTATCTCTACATAAAAAATCTAAGCTCGCTTCCTAAAAATAGTATCAGACACGATACAATAGGAATGTACAACCTATTGCGGCTTTAAAAAGCTTACACGGGAACACAGATTTCATTCATATTAAATTCTTTCCGGTGCCTAAAGGTCACTGATTGCAGAACCTCACCAGTCCTTTTTCATACCAAAGGGCATCAGGAAAGTCTTTATCTAAAAAATGAATCAAAAAACTACTCAACTTAAAATCAGAAGAAAGAAAAAAGCCCCTTCCCATAGAGTTTGCAGACCAACGGGAAAGAGCGGAGTTCAGTATTTAATCCTTAAAAATTAAAAACCTTTACAAATCTATGAAAAATTCCTATTACCATATAGGAGGCATTTTCTTTGGGCTCATATTTACCGCTGTAAGCATTCATACGAAAGCCCAGACACGCACCATTTCCGGTACTGTCACCTCATCAGGTAAACCTTTACAGAAAGTCGTAATCTCCCAAGAGGGTAGTGATCAGGTAACGATGACCGGCAACAACGGGACCTATACATTACAGGTTTCAGCAGAAAATACCATCCTATTGTTCAGACACCCTGATTATGCTGAAGAGAAATTCACACTCACTAATCAGAAGGTCGTTAATATCAGCTTAGAACAAAAAGTAAAGGGAATCGAAGAAGTTATTCTCAACGCTGGCTACTACAAGGTTAAAGACAAAGAAAGAACCGGTAGTATCGCCAAAGTTTCAGCAAAAGATATAGAAAACCAGCCTGTCACCAATGTTTTATCAACCGTACAGGGAAGAATGGCAGGAGTGAATATCACCCAGAATTCAGGAGTTCCGGGAGGCGGCTACAGCATCCAAATCCGGGGACGTAACAGCCTGAGAACTTATGCCAACAGTGAAGTCGATGGCAGCCAGCCTTTATATATAGTAGATGGTGTCCCCGTGGGAAGCGGAATGACTGCTGCTTATGGTGCCAATATTTTGTCAGATGCCAACCTGAATCCTTTAAGCAATATCAGCCCCAATGATATCGAAAGCATTGAAGTTTTAAAAGATGCAGATGCGACCGCGATCTACGGTTCACGAGGAGCCAACGGAGTGGTACTGGTAACGACTAAACGGGCCAGGAAAGGAACTTTAGGGCTTTCCTTCAATACATCCTATGCGTTAAGCAGCAGCCTTTCCAATCTTACCATGATGAACACTGAGCAATATCTGGGAATGCGCAGACAGGCCTATGCAAATGATGGAATTACCGTATATCCGGCCACTGCTTATGATATCAACGGAACATGGGACCAGTCCCGTTATACGGATTGGTTCAAAACACTTCTCGGCAATACCTCTGTAACTTCCAATGTCCAGCTGTCTTTATCGGGAGGCGGGGAGAGGACCTCTTTTCTGGTAAGTTACGGACACAATGAGCAGACTACGGTCTTTGCCAAAGATTTCAGGTATAAAACCAATACCTTACTGGGTAACCTGTCACACCGCTCAGCAGACAACCGTCTGAACTTTACCATGTCAACACTCTTTTCAAAGCTGGAACATAATGTAATCAGTCTGGACAATACCGGCAGCGCTTTGTTTCTGGCTCCCAATGCTCCCGCTCTGTACGATTCAGGAGGAAATATCAACTGGCAGAACAATACTTTTGATAATCCTTTGGCTGCCTATAACAGTACTTATTCCAACAACAATGTGCAGTTCATGAATAACTTCACGGCGGATTACGAACTTATGAAAAATGTACAGGTCAGACTCAATGGAGGAATCAGTTACCAGACCTTTGATGAACTGTCATTGCAGCCCAGTACGATCTATAACCCATCATTAGGGATAGGGCCTGCCAATTCCAGGGCGTTACAAAGCAATAAAAGCAGAATGTCCTACACTTTGGAACCGCAATTGAACTGGAGCTTTAAAAAAGATAGCCATCAGGTGGATGTCCTGGCCGGAGGTACCTATCAGAGTGATCTGAATACTCAGGGTGCCATACAGGGATATGGTTTTACCAGTAATGCATTTATTGAAAATATTGCCGCAGCTACCACAAAACTGATCTCGGACCAGACCAAAACAGAATATAAGTATACAGCCGTCTTCGGAAGACTTAATTATCAGTTTGACCATCGCTATATCATTAATATTACGGGCAGAAGAGACGGAAGCAGCCGTTTTGGAACCAACCGTAAGTTTGCGAACTTCGGGGCGGTGGGAGCGGCCTGGCTGTTCTCCAACGAAAGCTTTATGAAAGAACTGTCCTGGCTCTCCTTTGGAAAGCTGAGAGGAAGTTATGGCTCATCCGGAACTGATAATATTGGGAACTACCAGTATAACGATACGTTTATCACTTCTACCTTAGGATATAATAATGTAACAGGACTGGTTCCTTCCAAACTTTTCAATCCTAATTTCAGCTGGGAGAAAACCGTCAAATTAGAAGCCGCACTCGAAATGGGATTCTTTAAGGACAGATTTCATGTTACGGCATCTCATTACCGCAACCGTTCATCGAATCAACTGGTAGGCTATCAGCTTCCATCGGTAACAGGGTTTATTTCAGTGCTGGCCAATCTGGATGCCACCATTCAAAATACGGGGTGGGAATTTGAGATCGCGGGCCGTCCGTTTACCGGAGCTTTTAAATGGGAAACATCTGCCAATCTGAGCATTCCGAAGAATAAACTTCTGTCGTTCCCGGGACTGGAAGGCTCTACCTATGCCAACTCTTATGCAATTGGGCAGCCTGTGAATATTGTAAAATTGTATCATCTGGAAGGTATCAATCCTCAGAACGGTCAGTATATCTTTTCGGATTACAATGGCGACGGCAGGATCAGTTCCCCTGATGACAGGCAGATTATTAAAAATATAGGCGTAGAGTTTTTCGGGGGTTGGAGCAATAATTTCAGCTATAAAAATTGGTCGCTGTCACTTCTTGTCCAGTTTGTCAAACAGCAGAGCCGCAATTTTAATTATCAGATGTCTTCCCCCGGACTGATGCGGAACCTTCCTGTAGAGGCCTTGAATGTCTGGTCACCCGACAATCCGAATGGATTGTATATGCCGTATCATGCTACCGCATCACCCCTGCACAGTTTATTTCAGATGAGTGATGCCACCGTGTCCGATGGGTCATTCATCCGGTTGAAAAATATTCAGCTCAGCTATCGGATTCCTCTGCAGGGGAAGCTCATCAGAGAAGCTAAGATCTATTTTCAAGGGCAGAACCTCTATACCTGGACCAAGTATTTCGGGCTGGATCCGGAGTTTTCATCTTTAGGATTTCTGCCGCCTCTAAAAACGTATTCTTTCGGCATGCAGATTAACTTTTAAAACCAGTACAATGAAACTTTATAAACAATTCTATATCATAACAGGATTTTTAATACTAAACAATATGAGTTCCTGTGAAAAACTGATCGAAGTAGAACTGCCTTCCAATCAGATTGCTTCAGATCAGGTATTTGTAGATGTACAGACGGCAGATGCTGCTCTGGCTGGATTATATTCTGGACTGCGCGACAACTCACCGTTTGCAGGAGATCAATCGGGCAGACTATTAGGGCTTTACACCGATGACCTGGATTTTTATTCCACTACGGCAACCAATGGACTACCGGAGATATCCCAAAACCTTCAGAACGATTCCAATGTCAGTATTTATACAGACTGGTCAACTTCATATAAGCAGATCTATGTGGCCAATGCCATACTGGAAGGCATTGAAAAGTCAAAGTCTATTTCCCAGGCAGACCGCAACCGAATCAAAGGAGAGGCATTAATGGTCAGATCCATGCTGCTGTTATACCTTCAGCAGGTATATGGAGATATTCCTTATCCGACAACTACCGATTATCAGGTTAATCAGTCGATTTCAAAAACTGATAAGGCACAGGTGCTTATACATCTGAGTGAAGATCTTAAAGAATCCATCAGCCTGCTTCAGGACAACTACAGAAATACGGAGAGGATCTTCCCTAACCGTAAAATGGCGGAACTGCTATTGACTAAAGTCTATTTGCTGGAGGGAAGATGGGGAGAGGCTGAGTTTCTGTTAAAGGGCATTATTCAAAGTCCGATGTACCAGTTTCAGAATGATATTACCAAGGTCTTCATCAAATCCGGTTCGCATATTCTCTGGCAGCTGAAACCTAAAAATTCCGGTGACGGCACCAAAGAGTCCGGAATCTATTATTTTAACAATTCTGCACCTTCAATGACCGCTCTCAGTACTGGTCTTGTCAATGCATTTTATCCCGCAGATCTCAGAAAACAATACTGGATGGCACCGGTAACTTTTAACGGAACAACCTGGTACAGAGCTGAGAAATATAAAAACAGGACAGGGAATACAACGGAGTATTCAATTATTGCCCGGCTGGAAGAAGTATATCTTCTTTTAGCTGAGGCTTTGGTACAGCAAAATAAAATAGATGAAGCCCTTTTTTACCTCAATAAAACCAGACAGAGGGCAGCAATAGCATCATTAGCTTTGCCTTTATCAAAAGAAGAAGCACTCAGTGAGATCATATTGGAAAACCGGCGAGAGTTTTTTACAGAGATGGGACATCGTTTCTTCGATTTGAAAAGAGTCGGAAAGCTGGATACATCTATACAGGGAAAGCCTAACTGGAAGTCTTTTCATAAACTATGGCCAATTCCCCAGCAGGATATTTTGTTAAATCCCAATTTAAAACCTCAAAATGAAGGCTATTAAAATCAAAGCGCTGTTATGCATAATGATTATTTGTATGTGCAGCCAAGGACTGTTGGGACAATATAATATTGATTCTATACAACAGAGATATGCTGCATTTTATACTATTGCTCATTTAAAAGTATCAGATGATAAGCGATGGGTTTCTTTTTCAAAGATTTACAAGAAAAATACAGATACCACCATTATTGCCACTGCTGACAAACAGCAAACTGTCAAAGCTGTTTTAACTGGAGTTTCTGAAAGCTACTTTTTGAAGGATAATCATTTTTTCTGGCTGGGTAGTGGCAAGGCACAACTTATCAATCTTCGAAACGGAGATAAGAAAGATTTTAAGGAAGTTAGCAAAATAGAAATACTGCCCGCTCTGGGATATTATGCTGTATGGTACAAAAACCGTTTTCTAGAAGTATTTGACAACAAAAACAAACTTGTTGCCTCAGTGTCTGATGTGACACAGTTGGTTAGTAATAAACAGAATAAATTATATGTAATAGTTATCCGAAGCAATCTCTCATCGGTTTGGTCTTTGCAATCCAAAGAATTTAATAAAGTATATACCTCTGAACAGATTATAAAAAAAATCATGCTCGCACCCTCACAGAAATATCTGGCAGTTACAGAGCAGGAGAAATCTTCTGATGGATTACAGCTTGTATTACTTGATACCCACTCACTCAAAGTTTCAAGAGTTGGCAATGGTTTTATTAAGTCTGATTATATTGAGATGCGTGAGATCAAAAACGGACTTGCTTTTTTTCTGGATTTTAATAGTCGTCCAAAACCTGCTCCTACCGCCCAGCCGGAAGTAAAATATGGTATCGATCCCGATTTATGGCTTTATAGAATGGGAGAGCGGTATCATGAGTATTGGGTGTATGATGTAAAGTCAGAGCAGTCTCAAAAGGTAGATACTGGTTTTGCGTTTATGGCTGCTATGGATCATGAACGATATTTTCTGAACTTTGACAGAAAGGAAAGGAATGCCTACATCAGTTCTGTTTCTTGGTTTGACATTTATTTGTATGACCGCTATAGTAAAACTTCAAAAAAGATACTCTCTCAGATCTCCAACCTTGTAGTTAGCCGACAGGGTAAATATGTAGTAGGATTCAGTGAAGAAGAAAAGCGATGGATTCTGTATAATACTTTATTATCCGGAAAAATAACGATTGAAAACCCTCATATTGGGAGGCCAACTTTTAGTGATGACAATCATTATGTTTTTTTTGAGAGCGAGAATGGAATATACAGGTTGAATGTACGGACGAAAAATCTGGAACAACTGCCCTTAACAGCGAATAAAAAAGTTGCTATTCTCAATGTCAAAGAAGATGTGATCTACGGAACGTTAGGCGCAGATTTTAGAATCCGCAGCATTAATGCCAAGAAGCCTATTATCCTTGAGCAGTATGATCAAAACAACAATGAAACATCATATGTTCAGTGGTTTCGGGATAAAGTAAATGTACTTCTTCCGTCTACTAAAAATAGGGTAAGTGATTTCAAAATAAATCTCCTGAGCCAGGCGGTTTTCAGTCTGGAAGAGAATTTTAACAGTCCTCAGGCAATTTATCAATATCATAGCGGTCATAAGAAAGAAGTGTATCAAAGCAATAGGCATGATCATGAGATCACTATGGCCAGGCAGGAAATACTTTCATACAAGAATAGTTTGGGAGTACAAATCAAAGGTGTATTGTATTATCCCCTTAACTTTGATGCCCGAAAGAAATATCCCCTGATTTTGTCGATCTATGAAGTTCAGAATAAAAGTGCATCGGTATATCCCTATCCTTATTTTTCGGGAATAGGAATTAATATCCGGTCACTCATTGATAATGGCTATTTTGTTTTTCTTCCCGATGTGGTTTTGGATAGCCGGGGACCTGGGTTCTCTGCGTTGGATTGTGTGCACTCAGGACTGGATGCCCTAAAAGGATATGCCAATATTGACAGCAATAGAGTAGGACTCATGGGGCATTCCTTTGGCGGGTTCGGAACCAGTTTTATAGCGACCCGTTCCCATCGTTTTGCGGCCTATATATCTGGAGCAGCCGTTACTGATCTTGTTAAATTTTATTTTTCCTTCAGTCAGGAAAGAAATCTTCCTAATTATCCCCGCTTTGAAAACGGACAGTTTGATATGAAGGTGCCGTTTTCTAAGAATAAAATGCTTTACTATGATAACAGCCCTATTGCCAATGTAGAGAAAGTTAATAAGCCGATCCTTCTCTGGACAGGACTGAAAGACGGAAACGTTCCTTATACTCATACCGAAGAATTGTATACGGGTTTGCTGCGGAATCAAAAAAAGGCGGTAGTACTGTATTATAAAAATCAGGATCATGACCTGGCAAAAAACAGTGCGGAGAGCATAGATCTACATTTGAGAATCCTGGAATGGTGGGATTACTTTTTGAAAGATAAAAAAGATATTCCCTGGATTGATAAAGAAATGAAAAAGGATGCCCTGTAAGGCATCCTCTTCTTTTACTGTGGAATTTCTCTTAGAACATTATCGCAGAAAGTTTCTGAAACCTGTTCTTTCAGCTGGGTGCCGTCAGACAGTTCACAGATCGGTCCTGTCGGAATGTCACTACAGTTTTTACCTGCTTGCTCACAAGTGAAATTTCCATTACCATCCGGAACCATTACGTATCCCGGTACAATAGCTTTGTTCGTCTGATTTGCCATCTTAGTGGCAAATGCTGTTCCTGTTCCTAGTACCACTAGTAAAGCAGGGAAAAGGATTTTTTTCATAGAATGAAATATTTAGTGCTGCCTACTCTGTTGATCGGTTTTCGGCTTCCCCGATTTAATATATTGAGATAATGCTTTTGTCATTTTATATTGGGTGAGTTCATTATTATGGATGGTATACAGATATTTTTCGGTTACAATGATATCATTGAGTGTATGATCATCTTTCTTGAAAATATAGATGCTGCCTACATAGCTTTGGGAATCAATGTCGTAGACATCCAATACATCTGATTTTTTCCAGGCTTTTCTCGATTCGTGTCTGCCCATCAGGTTGGATTGAACGAAAAGTAAATTTTTGTACACCACGGATCTGATATTGACCTTTAGTGCTGGTGCTTTCATCTTGTAAGTGCCATCAGAAAGCTTCGTTGTTTTAATCTGGACAGTTTTTACGGTATCAATAGTTTTTAGAAATTTTTGCACCTGCATACTGCCGTTCATGACAATTGTCTGATTTCTGTAAGTATAGGTATATAACAGTTTTTTCGTATGCGATTCGTAGGCCATGCTTCCGTCGACGTCAAACAGACCATCGGTCTGTTTCTTTAAAACAGTTGTTTTTAATTGTAATTTCTCAGGACTGTCAATATCAAGTAATCCCAGAACCAGATGATTGCTTGGACGTATCTGTGTCCTAATGGCAAAACGGGAAGAGTCAATGACCTTGAGATCATTAAAATAAGCATCTTTGTAACTTATTCTTGTAGTAGATTCGGTCCCAAGTTTACCTTTAAATAAGATAGGTACCGACCCGTCATAAATATAAAAATGATTGTCTGATACGATTTGCCTGATATTTTTATAAGGATGATCTGTTTCTATTCGGGCAGAGGTAATAGCTGTTCGGTGCATCGAAGAGTCCATTGTGAGGAGCTGCTGCGGATATTTCTGGTTAGACAGATAAATATTATGATCATCAAACCCAGCAAAATAATAGAAACTATTGTCCAAATGTACAGATTGATGCTCGATGACAGGGTGCTTGATAAACCGCCTTGTAAAATTATTTTCTTTTTTAATGACATGCTCCGAGGAAAGAAACATACCTATGATTAAAATAATGCTCAGTACGATTGATGTTGATACCGTTATAGTAGTTTTTGATTTCCGGACAGGAATATTTTTTTCCATTAAGAATAAGGCAATAATTATAAGTAATACACATATTACATTAAAAACTAAATGTTCAGTCCAGCCCAGTTTTTCGAGAATTCCTCCACAGGAACAGGGAACAAAGTCACTATAGTTGAGAATGATGAAAATATAGGCTGTAAATGCTGACATTAAAAAAAGTGAGAGGTATAAGCCTGATCGTCTGCAGATGGGTACCAACAGTAAGATGGAAGCAATCCATTCTATTATAATGACGCCGTAAGAAACAAAACCTGCATATGCGCTGAGAAGTGGTGATTGTGCTAATTGAATCTGAAATCTTTCAAATTCAAAAAGTTTACTTACACTCGCGTACACAAATAATACAATAAAAAAGTAACTTACAATAGTAGGGAATATGTTGGAAAAATTTTTCATGCTTTGTTGTCATTATGTTTAACAGACCTGAACCAGTCTCCATTTAATCTTCCATCCGCAATATTCAGGCATCGGTTCACCCTTAAAGAGGGTTACAGTTGTTTTGAAATTCCCCATACTTTCCCAGATGCCACTCTTTGGACATGGTAAGCCTGTAACAACTGTTATGGAGGTATGAGGAATCATATTTTTTTGTTTTTAATCCTGAGTAAGCCGCCAATTATCACCGTCTCTGACAGGAGGATCTTTTGTTCCAGGATCTTCAATGACTTCTACGGATTTAGCAGAATCCTGTTTCATTACTAAGCCATTTATTGTGGGCTCTGATTTTTCAATATATTCACTATTTGAAATCATATCTTCATCTCGAGGGGTGCAGTTTTGTAGACAAACTGCTGCGATGATTATGCTAAAAAATGGGATAAACTTTTTCATTTTAATAATTTTAATTGGGTTATCCCGGCCGGATTATATTAGAATTCTGATGTCAAAATTATCCGGCTTATGAGCTAAAAAAAACTGTTATATGGCTCTATTTTAAAATTGTTACGTCTCAATTTTAAAATTAATACATGCGAATATCAGAGTTCAAGTGGCTGTATTTGCATATTTTACAGGATTTTTGTCTTTCTGTTATTTAATTCATTGAAATTTGATTTATTTAAAACATAAATGTTTATTTTTGAGATGGTGAGGTTCTAAATATCAGTCTATGAAAAAGTTTTATTACTTTCTCATCTTATTTCCTGTTTTTTCACAATTTTTATTTTCACAAAAGAAAGAGGAAAAAACTTTCAGTGAAATTAGAAAGCCTTATGAAAAAATGGCAATAGATGAAATTCATGCAATGCCCTATGTAAAACTGTACATTGAGAAAGCAAAAAACGAAAATAATTTTTCAAAGCTGATTCAAGGGTATAGAGATGCGAGACAGTTTGATTATAAAAACAAGATGAAGTATGCTGACAGTGCGCTTACTGTCAGTTTACAGCATGGAAGCCAAGATGACATCAGTAAAGAATATTTAAGCAAGGGAATCATCTATTATTTTTATCAAAAAAAATTTAAGCTGGCTTTAAATGAATACATTAAAGCCTATACGCATTCAAAAGGCTCAAAAGATGAGTACCATAGGTATAAAGTCCTTTATCATTTAGGAATTGTAAAAAGTCATTTGGGCTATTATGATGACGCTATGAAGCATTTTCTTGAATGTACTTCATTTTACAGGTCAAAGCTGAATGAAAACCATCATGAAAATGAACAGTTTAACTATGAGAAGGCGTATCTCAACTGTTTACATCAATTGACTGTCCTCAACAGATATCTGCATCATTTTGCCAAGAGTGATAGTTTAAGCAATTTAGGTTATCGGCTAACTGCCAATAATAATGATTTTGTACTTGAAAAAAGCTATTTCCTAAAATGCATCGGAATTTCCAAATTTCATCATAAAGATTATGTTGGTGCTCAAGATCACTTGCAAAGATCTTTACCCAATATTCTAAAGAGAAATGATTTTGCCTGGGCTTCTGTAGTATATTATTATCTGGGTAAAACGTATGAAGCACAGGATAATATAAATAGGGCTGTAGGATGTTATAACAAAATAGACTCTATTTTCAATAAACATGATTTTATACTTCCAGAGGTTTATAAGAGTTATCACTATCTTATCGATCATTATAAAGATAGAGACCTCGAAAAGCAACTGTACTATACCAATGAGCTTTTAAAAGCTGACAGTTTAATCAGTAAAGATTTTCCCTATTTATCTTTGAAACTTCATAAAGATTTTGACCGACGTACACTGATGGATGCAAAAGAAGAAATCGAGAGATCCAGTACTAAAAAAATAGTATTGGCTCAGATACTTATTGCTTCAGGAAGTGTAGTTCTTGGTTTTTTTGTTGTCCGGTATCGAAGAGATCAAAAGATAAAAAAACAATATCAGCTTCTTCAAAAGAGAATTGCTGAAGGAAGATATAATAGGAATGATATTTTAAGTGAAGAAATGATAGAACTGCCTGTAAGAAAGACTTCTCTTACCCCGGAAATGGCTTTAGAAATAAAAGAAAAGCTTGAGAAGTTTGAGCAGGAGCAACATTTCAAAAAGAAAGGGATTACGCAGAAAAGTATTGCTTTAAAGCTGGGAACCAATTCCCATTATCTTTCGGTTTATATTAATGAACAAAAAGGGATTAATTTTAATAAATACATGGCTGAACTGAGAATTAATTATATCACGAACCTACTTAATACCAACAGTAAATATTTAAATTATACTATCGAGGCTCTGGCTGATGAATGTGGTATAGCGGCACGCCAGAACTTTTCAAATCTGTTCTTTGATATCAATGGGATCAGACCTACTGATTATATAAAGAATCGGAAAAAGGAGCTGGGTATTAGTTGATTAAGTCGTGCTTTAGGTAATTTTTGTAAATTCCTTAAAAAAGGACATGGTAACAAAAACTATTTTTAAAAGAACTTCGAAGTTATTGGAGGATCTGGACCTAAAGATTAACGAAGTCAATGCTGACGGAAATGATCTGATCAAAATTTCAGAAAAGGCATTACTTATTATTGATGAGTCGATAAGGAAATTAAAACTTTTGGTTTCCAACCATCATTTTGATCATATTGCTGAAGAAGTATTCTTTTTTAAAAAACTGAAACCGCAGTTTATTGCAAAATTTATTTATTATTCTGCAGTACTGGATATTGAATCTCATAAACCGGCTGCCGGAAATAAGACTTTAAAAAAATATTATGAAGCAGAACAGGAAAAATTGAAAGACTTTTATTTGGAGCATTCTGAATTTTACAGTTACTATAAACGGGAAGCAACCTATCTTGATCATAAAATATTTGTTCGCAATTCCTACGACCTAAAAATGAAGCTATCATCCGGATTTTATAATTATGATCCGAGTTTTACAACTTCCCACGATCATATGATCGCCAGATTTATTTCTAATGAGCAATTCGATCAGTATTTAAAAAAGCAAATTGAAAATTCGAATGATAACTTTACGGCAAAAGTATTTTCTCCTTTGAGCTGGTCGGGGTCAAAGGTTGGTCTTATAGAACTTATTTATGCGCTTTACCAGATGCGTTGCTTTAACGGTGGTAATATAGAGTTAAGCGAAGTGATAAAATTTACAGAAAAGTCATTGGATTGCGATTTAGGTAACTTTCATAAAACCATCTTTGAAATCCGTAACCGAAAACAGGGACCAACCAAATTCCTTCAATTGGTGAGTGACAATTTGAATCAATATTTTATGAACAGCGATGCTGAGTAACATACATACATACATACATACATACAAATGGAAACCTCAAATCGTATGGTATTTGAGGTTTCATTCTTTAATCCGATTTCAATAAATGTTGCAAATCAGGATCATTTTTTATTCGAGCCATTTCATCTTTGATGATATTGAGAATATCTGACTTAATTTCTCTGTAATTATCCTGAATCTGTCTGGTCATAGAATCATTCCCGTCTTGATCAATAAAGGATCGGATCGGTGGTATCTGCTGATAGCTTTTCGTTTCTTGAGAAAGCTTAACATTGTCTACAACAATCTCGGAATGAAAAATCTTCTGCTGAATCCTTTCATCAAAGTTATCAGATACAGCACCAACAAAAAATCCCTGGGTCAGGGTAGAAATCTTCGAAGCAGGTATCAAACTGTCCAATTGGGTAGAAATAGAGGTGGACGTATCATTCTTATTGATGGATATACTCTGTCTTTTTTGCAGTATTTTTCCAAAACGGTCAGATAACGTTTTTGCTGTTTCCCCAACCACCTGACCGCTGAAAATATTGCCGACCGTATTCTGAATGACTTTACTTTCCTTATCTCCATAGTCTCTTGTCAACTGAGAAAAATCCTGGAATCCAAGACATACGGAAACTTTATTACTTCTGGCAGTAGCAATTAAATTATCCAGGCCTCTGAAATAAATAGTAGGCAACTCATCAATAATCACTGAACTCTTCAACTGTCCTTTTTTATTAATTAACTTAACAATTCTCGAATTGTACAACCCAAGAGCAGCAGAATAAATATTCTGACGATCAGGATTATTTCCAACACAAAGAATTTTAGGCTCATTGGGGTTATTGATATCCAAAGAAAAATCGTCTCCGGTCATTACCCAATACAATTGTGGTGAGATCATTCTTGACAAAGGAATCTTTGCGGAAGCGATTTGCCCCTGCAATTGATCCTGGGCGCCCCCTTGCCATGCATCCATAAAAGGAGATAGGTAGTTCTCTAATTCAGAATAAGAAGTTAATATCGTAAAGACCTCTTCATATTTTTTGTTAAGCAGTTCAATAGCGTGTGGAAAAGTGCAGTATTTACCGTTCTTATATATCTTAAGAAACCATATGATGGCAGCTAGCAGTATGATAGGGCTCTCAACAAAGAAATCGCCCTGTTTTTGTATCCAGCTTCTGTTCAGGTTTAACATAATGGTGTAGGCAGCTTCATATGCATCAGATATATCCGTCATAAAATCGGGATTTAAAGGATTACATCGATGACTTTTTCTTGGGTCGTCAAAGTTGATGATATAGAATTTCGGCTTTACGGTATACGCATCAGAATGATTGAGAAGATGGTTGTAAGCAATAGTAGACAAATCATCGAATTTAAAATCATAAATATACATGGAAAATCCTTTTTCAATATGTTGTCTGATATAGTTATTTACCACGGCAAAGGATTTTCCTGAACCTGGTGTTCCTAAAACAATGGTCGCACGAAATGGATTGACTACATTAATCCATCCCTGATGCCAGTTTCCCTGATAATAGAATTTTGTGGGAAGATTAACTGAGTATTCATTATAGAGTAATTTAGTTTCCTGCTGAAAACTTTCATTCTCACTGTTAAAAACATCCCTCATTAAGTTATGCTTCAGAAGACGGCTTATCCAAACCCCTGCCTGCATCAGAAGAATGTATCCGAATCCAGTAAATAGAATATAAAGTATAGGAGTAAAACTGCTGGCAGATTGTAAGAGAATTGCGTTTAAAAAGAATAGTACAAAACCTATAGAAAAAACAATACTAATTTTTTTCCAAGTAATCTTTTCATTTTTGACTCCCTTTGTTCCGAGGCAACTCAAAGCCAGTAAAACTATTGCGAATAGCTTAGAATAAATAGGTAGAGAAAAAAGGCCTGCTGTCTTATTAAAATTATAAAGTATTTTATTGATGAGTTCCAGTGTCCATTGTTGCTTTGCAAAAAATCCGTAACAAAACCAATAGAGGTGCATTAGTACTAGAATAATGCTTACCGCTCGCATAAACGCCATGATTTTGGCAAGTCCTCTTAAATCGTCTTCACCCTGCATTTCAAATAGTTTAAATTAACAGGTTGAAAATATTAGATGTATGATCTTATCAAAAAAAATGGCAGTATGTGGAGCTTGATAGCATTTATTTTCTTCGATATTTATTTTTTACGTTTTCCCGTAAAAGAAATAATATACTAGGTACTAAATTTACAACAATTTAAAACTAAAATAATATGGCAGAATTTACAGAAGATGATTTACTGTATGATGATTACGAGAAGACAACCACTGCAAGTGATGATCCTAAGTACATAGGAAAGAAAGATAGGGATAGGGTAAATAAGAAAGAACTTTATGAAGTCAAAGATTTTTGTAATGCATTTTTGAAAAAGCATAATTTAGAAAAAAAGGGTAGTTTTCAAAAAGTTGAAGAATTAATTCGCCTGCCTGAAGCCAGCAAAATTGTTATGAGAGATGAATTAATAAAGTTCGTTGAAAAACATTGGAAATAGTTGAAAAATATAGTAAAGCTCTTAGATTGTAGCTTTACTATATTCTAACGATTGTTTTTTTTCTTTTTTCTCTGTTTCTTTTTCATTTGAAATGCAAAAACTTGTTCCTCCTGATCCGTATTTGTATCTGAAGACAATAAGCTGGAAAAGAATCCGTCAAAAACTCCGCTTATGCTAGCCGTAAGAAATTGTTCTGTGCATACTTCCTCAGAAAAATTAAAGTGATCATTATGATTATATTTTGTTTCACTCTTAATTTCTAACTCATTCCACAGTGTATTGAATGAGTTGGCAGATAGTTCTTTACTCAGCTGTGAGCCATTCCAGACTAATTTTGAGTTATGATCTATGAATGTAATTCCATATATTCTTCCCTGATTATTTTTTCTAATAACTGTAGCAACTCCCTGCTCCAATAGTTGAGACTTAAAAGAAGCTTCCGATTTACTCGTGCTGAGTGCAGTTTCTACTGTTCTTTTAAGAAGATGTTTTGAAGGATCATTTTTTATTTTCACTTTAGATTTCTCAATGAGCACCTGAATATTTTCTACTCCTGCATGCTTACCAAAAAGGGATGATTTAAAAGGATTACTTACTTTCTTTCCATTTTCATCCGTAGCAAAATAGACGATTCCCTTTCTCATCTTTCCATGCAGTTCTCCGCTAACCTCTTCACTGGAAATATTAAATTGAGAGAGCAAAGCGTTATAAGCACCCATACTTTGAAAGCCATAGGTTTTAGGGATATGCCTTATTACGGATGATAATTGTGTTTTGATACTTCCTTTAGTATAATCTACAGTTTTAAAAATAGAGCTTTGATTTAAATTTCTGTTCTCACCAGCGACTTTCAGGTTATATTGTTTTTCCAGTTTTCTGCAGGCTTCCATTGATCGCGGGTGATCATAGCGATCTGATATTTTCTTCCCATCGATTTGTACACAAGTGGTGACGATATGGATGTGAGTTCTGTCGATATCCGTATGTTTAAAAACGACATAGGGTTGGTTGCCATACCCCATTTCCTCCATATATTGTTGAGCCATTTCTCTATAATCTTTGTCATCAACCTGATCGTTAGGGTCAGGATTAAGGGAAATATGTCTTACCGGTTTTTCAGTTTTGTTATTGGCAATCAAGTAGGGTTCAAAATACTGATGAAAAAATTTAACCGAATAAGGTCGATCCCACAAATCAGGAATCTTATTAGTGTATAAAACCGTTCCATTTTCGTTGTCCACTTTTTGCTGATTGTAGGTAAGCGCACCCCAAAGATTTTCACCTTTTCCAATTTTTGCGATCATTTATCAGTAGTTTTTTGAATATGGTTTTGTTCAAATTCTTTCGTAAGTTCTATCACCTGTTTACAGATTACAGCTAGATTTTTAGTATGATTTTCCAGTTTAAAGAGATAGAGAGAAGCTTTTTTCTCAGTAAAGTTTCGATATAAAATTTTTACAATCTGATTATAATTGTTTCCAATCGACTGAAACTGATAGAAAAATTTAGTGAGTTGGGTATGATAATCCATCGTTGAAACATCCACTTTTATAATTTTTAATTCTCTCTGAAGCAAAATTGTTGTAATAAATTTGGCTTTGTTGCTCATACCTGAAGCTTCAAATAATTTTAGAAAACCAACATTTTCTTCATCTGTCAATCGAAATACATATCTGTTTTTACTTGGGTTCAGCTTAGGCTTACGCCCTCCTTTATTGTTTCTATTTGTTTCCATATTCTCTAATTTAATTTTAAGAAAATCACGACTTCGGAGTGGTTTTTAAAGCCCCAGCCAGGGCAAGTTGTTTTGAGGTACGAAAAAAGTTATGAGGCACTCAAAACATAACTTGCCCCTTTCGGGTGAAAGGAAATATCTTGAATTGAATAGATTTATAACATTATACTATTCAGACACTACCATTTCAAAAAACTCCTCAATCCTCTAAAGCAAAGTAAATCACATTCAATTAGAGAAACGGAATAGTAAACAAAGCCAAAGAAGGAAGTGGGCTGCCAAGAACTACCATTATAAAAGCACTGAAACAGAAATATTTTTCATTTGCATCAGATTGAGGTCAGGACTAACTGCAAATCCGATAGAATTCTATAACTCTGGAAATCCTGCCTTCTTGCCTTCTAGACTGTCAGCTTTCGTGATATCATTTTTGACAGATAGAAGTCAGAAATTCAATCTATCAGGAGTGCAAGATGGATGAGATTGATTAATCAATGCTGGAAGCCAATACAGCTTTCACGGATCATAGCTAACATTCGTGAGGGCTAAGTATCATGCTTGAGTTTATGATGGTTTGAAGGCCTGCTGTCCATCAGCCTTTCAACTTTGGATTAACTAAAATTCAATATAATGAAAACAAAAAAACAACCCACAATTATTGCTTTTTCCACTCAAAAGGGAGGTGTAGGAAAAAGCACGTTTACAACATTAATGGCAAGTATCCTTCATTATCGAATGGGATATCAGATTGCTGTCTTTGATTGTGACTTTCCTCAGTACAGTTTACTCCAGATGAGAGAGCGGGATTTAAAAATGGTGATGCAGAATGAAATTTTAAAAAAGATGGCTCACAAACAATTTACGAGTATTAATAAAAAAGCTTATCCTATTTTTCAAAGTAAAACTGATCAGGTTTTACAAGAAATAGATATGTATGTTGATGGCTCGGAAATAACTCCTGACATTGTTTTTTTAGATCTGCCGGGAACTGTGAATACTGTTGGTATTTTAAAAACGTTGACGAATGTCCATTATATTTTTTCTCCTATTACTGCAGATCGTCTCGTATTGGAAAGTACGCTAAGTTTCACGAATGTTCTAACCAATGTATTAATGAAAGAAACGCAAACAGAAATCCGGGATATCCATCTTTTCTGGAATCAGGTGGATGGAAGAGAGCGGACGTTACTTTACAAAAATTACAGTAAAGTGATTTTGGATTTAGGGCTTCCGCTTATGGAAACAACCATTACAGATAGTAAAAGATTTCGAAAAGAAGGGGAGACCATTACAAAGGCTGTTTTCCGATCAACTTTACTGCCTGCAGATCCTAAGCTGCTAGCACAATGCAGGCTGGATCAATTTATAAAAGAATTTTTAAGAATTGTAAAACTATAAAAGTATGGATTACGATAATAATAACAATCAAGATCACAGTATCGATGAGCAATATCTGATGTCCATTATGGCAGGAAGTCCCAAGAAAGAAGTTCCTGTAAAAAATGCAGACCCCAAAAAAGAGAAAGCTGCAACAAAAAATAAGTTGAAGATTCAGAAAAGTAATGATGTAAGTTATATGGAGCAGTTTCTTAAGCATCATACAATGACTAAGCGTGGGGATAAAAGTATTTATATCCGTCCTGAATATCACGAACGCCTCTCACGCATTATTCAAATCATCGCTGATGACCAGATTCCTCTTTATGCTTATCTGGATAATATTCTGGCTTATCATTTTGAAATGTTTGAAAAGGAGATTACTGATGATTTCAATAACAAATACCGTCCAATCTTTTAATCTATCATCTTATGGAACAAATAATCATCATCGGTTTATTAATCATTCTTGTTTTAGTTCTTGTAGACAAAAAATTTTCAATCAATATCCGTGGAAAAGATAATGTTACTAAAACTAAGAATCTACCGTCTATTATGGGAGATACAAAACAAAGAGAAAGACAAGCATCGCCAATCGATACGAATGAGAGACAAAATGAATCTACTTTACAAGCAGAATATATTTTTGAATCAGAAACCAGAGAAGCTGAATTTGATACTATGGGTCAGACTAAAAATCTGGATGATATCCTAGTTAAAAATGATGAATGGGAGCAGGAGAATGAAGATTGGAAATATGAGAGCTCTACTATTGAAAGCGGGTTTGCTACAGGGGTTACCTTCCAGGAATTGAGTACTGCGGGTGAGCTGCTTCAACAGGACGTGCTGAAGCCTGACTTAGAACGACAAGCAGTAAATATAATTCAAAAAATTCAGGGAACCGAGCTTTTTGATCTGTTAGAGAACTCTTTAGGAGATGCTTCAAAAAGAATTGCCAGTTTGTTAAACGAGAGTATTTCAAATAATGACAAGGCCGTTACTTCTAAGCATAATAATTCTGTAGATGGTTTCGATATAGGGGAGTTTGTATAGACGAACTCCCTTTTTTCTATATTAATGGTCGTATTAAGTATAAACCATTTTCTTTAGCCATAAACTTATTCTAACAAGCAATATTAAAACTGGTACTTCTACCAAAGGCCCGATTACGCCGACAAATGCCTGTTGAGATTGGATTCCGAACACTGCAATCGCTACAGCAATCGCCAATTCAAAATTATTTCCTGTTGCTGTAAAAGCTATCGAAGCATTTTTATCATAAGGAACACCAAGCGATTTGTTGATAGAGAAACTCACAAAGAACATTAGCACGAAGTATATCATTAATGGTATAGCTATTTTTACCACATCTGATGGTAATTCTAAAATCTTATCTCCTTTAAGACTAAACATAAGTACAATCGTAAATAAAAGCGCATATAAAGTCAGTGGAGATATAGTAGGAATAAATTTTCTATTGTACCATTCCAAACCTTTCGATTTGATTAATAAGTAACGGCTCAAAAAGCCTGCTAGAAAAGGAATCCCTAGATATATCAAAACACTTTCAGTAACGTCTGTCATTAATACAGTCACATTAAAATTAGCCAAACCAAGCTTTGCCGGTAAAACATTGATAAAAAGCCAAACCAGAAAACTATAACTTAATACCTGAAATATACTGTTCAAGGCTACCAACAATGCTCCATACTCACGATTACCTTTTGCTAAATCATTCCACACAAGTACCATTGCAATACATCTGGCTAAACCAATAAGAATTAAACCAATCATATAATTAGGTTCATCTCTCAGGAAAATAATTGCTAATAAAAACATTAAAACCGGACCGATAATCCAATTCAGTAACAAAGAAATTCCAATTGTCTTTTTGTCTTGAAAAACTTTAGGCAACAATGAATAATCAACCTTTGCTAACGGTGGGTACATCATAATGATTAAGCCAATTGCCAATGGAATATTTGTTGTTCCGATGGACAAGGAATTGGTAATATTAGAAATACTGGGAAAGAAGTATCCTAAACCTATCCCTAAAAACATAGCCAAGAATATCCATAAAGTGAGGAATCTATCAAGAAATTTTAATTTTGGTTGCATTTACATTTGTTTAATCAATTCTTATTTTTTTATCTGAGAAAAAACATAGAACATTTCTGCACCAATCTGCAAACTTCTTTCATTGTAAACCGCCGTTTGTTCGGGCGTATTATCTGAAATTTTAGGGTCTTCAAACGTTATTGGAATGCGTTTATCTGCCCCTGCAATAAAAGGACATCCTCCATCTGCCTGAGAACAGGTCATAATCGCAACAAAGCCACTAGTAGGATTAAATGAACTGTCATATCTCTTAGAAAAACCAATAATTGGGTGTTTATCTTCATCATACTTGATAGTGTATACAGGATTTTCTGTATCAGAAATTTTATTGATAAAAAGCCCCTGTTCTTGCAAAGTCTCTACAACTTTGGGAAACATAGCTGTTTCTTCCGTGCCTCCTGAATAACAAATTACATTCGACAAATTATAATAAACACTTGCAACCTGTGCCCAAACTTGTGACAAATGGCTTCTTCTTGAATTATGGGTACAAATAAAGTTAATGGTTACTTCTTTTTGTTCTTCAACCCTTTTTTGAATAAAATCAACTAATGGAGCTAAAGTAGCTTTTCTATCTTCGCTGATTTCCTGATTTTTCAATAACTCTATTGTTTTTAATAGTTTTGAATACATAATTTTATTTGAATTTAGCAGCACCCAGAATTTGGAGTGCAACAAGAGGTTTGATTATTAGAAAGTTCAGATAAGTTTACTTTTTGTTTTTCAGCTGGAATTCCGCAAGCATCCTGAGCTAAGCACGCTGTTGTTTTATTTTTAAGAACAAAATTTTTCCCATTAAATTCCAAATCAAATTTGCCTATTGTAGTATTTTGATATTCAACTTCAATTTCGTCATCTTCAATACCAAGTTTTTCTTCTGATAGCTTAATAATATTTAAAAGTTTTGCGGGTTTTAGACGATGTTCAAAATCATCAGCATTCCACAATTGAAAGTTTACTACTTTTTCATTTCTGATTGTTCCGCCACAATCGATAAAATGTTTTGTTATAGTTCCTACTTCTGTTACATGAAAATGCTCAGGAACAAATGTTCCATTTTCTAATTGAAATTCAACATTATCCAGTGTGGGTAAGATTTCTTTAATTTCAGATAGTTTCATAAATTTTTATTTATTGGTTAAATGCAATATTACGATATATGTATTTAAAAAAAATGCCTTAACAGCATTTCTGATTTGTAGTCGTCAGAATTATATTTGAAAAATAATCTTTTAGTATTGCAAAAGTACTTTCATCAATACAGTAGCAAATCGCAGTTCCTTCAATGTTACCTTTTATAAGACCAGCATTCTTTAATTCTTTTAAATGTTGAGAAACCGTTGCCTGCGCTAATGGCAATTCGTTAACAATATCACCACAGATACAGGTATTTACCTTCGAAAGATATTCAATAATCGCAATTCTTGCGGGATGCCCTAATGCTTTTGCTATTATAGCAATTTTATTTTGTTCATCTGTAAAATGGTCGGTTTTGGTCGCTCCCATAATTTTGTAAAATAATTTATCGCAATATTACGATTAATTTTTTGAAGTTCAAAAATTAATTTTAGTAGAAGTGGTCATATTACTATTTAGGTGCCACTAAAAGCCATTCACTTCCCACTGCTGACATTTCCCGATAAGTCTGTTTTTCCAAAGCACATTTGCTCCTGAGTCCTGCAGAGTGCAGTTCTCATTAACAAAAAAATGTTTACAAAATGGAAAAACAGAGAAAAAAACTGATCTATGCAATACTGGCAATTTTGGTTGCTCCGTATGCTTTTTCACAAGGCAATGGCAGTGCCGGGATCAACGAGGCTACGCAGATGGTCACTTCTTATTTTGAACCCGCTACCCAATTAATTTACGCCATAGGTGCAGTCGTCGGACTCATTGGAGGCGTTAAAGTTTACAATAAGTTCAGCAGTGGTGATCCTGACACCAGTAAGACGGCTGCCAGTTGGTTTGGTGCGTGTATTTTCCTAATCGTTGCAGCGACAATCCTTCGCTCATTCTTCCTTTAAAATGATGATTATGAATACCTATCATATCAATAAGGGAATAGGAAGGACCGTAGAATTCAAAGGTCTTAAAGCACAGTACTTATTCATCTTTGCCGGAGGACTCTTAGCAATATTGATTTGCGTTATGATCATGTATATGGCTGGAGTTAATACGTATCTGTGTCTGATTCTAGGAGGTACCACTAGTGGACTTCTCATCTGGCAGACTTTTGCACTGAATGGAAAATATGGAGAACATGGTCTGATGAAAATGAGTGCTCAAAAAAAGCATCCAAAATATATCATCAGTCGAAAGAGTATTTACAGGTATTTGAAAACTAACCGTAAAAGAACAGACCTATGAGAAATTCTTCCAAAGCAGCAACCTTGGAAAGTAAATTTCCACTGCTTGCGATTGAAAATGATTGTATCATTTCAAAGGACGCTGATGTTACCGTTTGCTTTAAGGTTAGACTCCCTGAGTTGTTTACCGTTGCTTCCGCTGAGTATGAAGCCATGCATTCAGCTTGGTTTAAAGCGATTAAAACATTGCCCGACTTTACCGTTGTGCATAAGCAGGATTGGTTTATCAAAGAAAACTACAATCCTGATCTTTCAAGAGAAGATCAGAGTTTTCTTTCCAAGTCTTTTGAAAGACATTTCAATGAGAGACCCTTTTTAAATCATTACTGCTATCTCTTTATAACAAAAACCAGTAAGGAGAGAATGCGGATGCAGAGTAACTTTTCATCTCTATGCAAAGGCAAGCTGATTCCAAAAGAGATTAAGGACAAAGAAGTCATCAATCGCTTTCTTGAATCTGTTGACCAGCTGGAGCGGATAATGAATGACAGTGGTTATATCCATCTGGAAAGGATAACAGAAGATGAGATATCAGGAACTTCCGGAAGGTCAGGACTACTGGAACAGTATCTCACCTTATCCCGTGAAACCAATCCGTCATTGCAGGACATCAAGCTGGGGTCGGAAGAAATGCGGGTAGGTAACAACCGTATTAGTATGCATACTTTATCTGATACTCAGGATTTGCCCGGTACTGTTTCATCGCATAGCCGTTATGAAAAGTTGAGCACAGACAGAAGTGATTGCCTTTTGTCATTTGCTTCTCCTGTAGGACTTCTTTTAAGCTGCAATCACATTTACAATCAGTATCTGTTCATTGACAACAGTGACGAGAACCTTAGACAGTTTGAAAAATCTGCAAGGAATATGCATTCACTGGCGAGATACAGTAGAGCAAATCAAATCAATAAAGCATGGATCGAGAAGTATCTGAATGAAGCACATTCTTTTAGTCTGCAATCCATTCGTGCTCATTTCAATGTGATGTCATGGTCTGATAATCCTGCGGAGTTAAAGCAGTTAAAGAATGATACAGGTAGTGCCCTAGCCTTAATGGAGTGTAAACCCCGCCATAATACGACGGATACAGCTACCTTGTATTGGGCTGGAATTCCGGGCAATGCAGCAGATTTTCCAAGTGAAGAAAGCTTCTACACATTTATCGAACCTGCTGTATGTTTTTTCACAGAGGAAACCAATTATCAGGATTCACCATCACCTTTTGGGATCAAAATGGCTGACCGCATAACGGGAAAGCCTATTCATCTGGATATTTCAGATCTGCCGATGAAACAGGGAATTATCACCAATAGAAATAAGTTTATTCTTGGTCCATCAGGAAGCGGAAAATCTTTCTTCACCAACCATATGGTGCGACAGTATTATGAGCAGGGAGCGCATGTCCTTCTTGTAGATACCGGAAATTCCTACCAGGGATTATGTGAACTCATTAAAGGTAAAACCAGAGGAGAGGATGGTGTGTATTTCACTTATACAGAAGACAATCCTATTGCTTTCAATCCATTCTATACCGATGACGGAATCTTTGACATTGAAAAAAGGGAGAGTATCAAAACCTTGATTCTGACACTATGGAAAAGAGATGATGAACCACCAACCCGTTCAGAGGAAGTGGCCCTGTCCAATGCTGTAAGTGGATACATTGAAGTGATAAAATCTAATGACCAGCATCCTTCTTTCAATAGATTCTATGAGTATGTCAAAGAAGATTACCAGAAGGTACTGGAGCAGAAGAAAGTCAGGGAAAAAGACTTTGATATTGCTAACTTTCTCAATGTGTTGGAACCTTACTACAGAGGAGGGGAGTATGACTATCTGCTCAATTCAGAGAAGCAACTGGACTTGTTATCCAAGCGTTTTATAGTCTTTGAAATTGATGCGATTAAAGATCATAAAATTCTGTTCCCTATTGTGACCATTATCATAATGGAAGTCTTCATCAATAAGATGCGAAGATTAAAAGGAATCAGAAAACTCATCCTCATCGAAGAAGCCTGGAAAGCCATTGCCAAAGAAGGTATGGCAGAGTACATCAAATACCTTTTCAAGACGGTAAGAAAATTTTTCGGAGAAGCCATTGTGGTGACTCAGGAAGTCGATGATATTATCCAGTCACCGATTGTTAAGGAAAGTATCATCAACAATTCGGATTGTAAGATTCTTCTTGACCAAAGGAAGTACATGAACAAGTTTGATGATATTCAGGCAATGCTGGGACTAACGGATAAAGAAAAAGCTCAGGTGCTTTCTATCAATATGAATAATGACCCTCGAAGGCTTTACAAAGAAGTTTGGATTGGATTAGGCGGAACGCACTCTGCGGTCTACGCGACCGAAGTATCTACCGAAGAATATCTGGCCTATACTACAGAAGAAACGGAAAAATTGGAAGTGATGAATCTTGCATCAGAACTTGAAGGCAATGTCGAACATGCCATCAAGAGGATTTCTCTTAAGAGAATCAAATCGAATACAAAAGAAAATTAAATCATTTAAAAATTTAAAAACAATGAAAAACTTAATCATTAAAACCTTAATGGTAGCATTTTTTGCTGCCGTGACCTATACAAAAGCACAATTTGTCGTAACAGATCCCGCAAACCTGGCTTCGGGAATTTTAAACTCAGCCAATGAAATCGTGCAGACTTCATCAACGGTATCTAACGTTGTTAAGAACTTCAATGAAGTTAAGAAAGTATATGAACAGGGTAAGGAGTATTATGACCAGCTGAAAGCCATTAATAATCTGGTCAAAGATGCCAGAAAGGTTCAGCAGACTGTTCTTTTGGTAGGTGATGTTTCTGAGATGTATGTGAATAATTTCGGTAAAATGCTGAGTGATCCCAACTTCAATGCGCAAGAATTAGCTTCTATTGCCAATGGTTATTCTGCGCTTCTTACCGAGAGTACGGAGCTATTGAAAGAACTCAAAGAGATCATCACTTCTAACGGTCTTTCTCTGAATGATAAAGAAAGGATGGATGTTGTTGACAGAGTCTATAAAGAGGTCAAAGCGTATCATAATCTGGTACGATACTATACCAATAAGAATATTTCGGTTAGTTATCTCAGAGCAAAAAAACAGAACAACACCCAAAGGGTGTTAGATCTTTACGGAACCTCTAATCAAAAATACTGGTAAGATGGAAACGAGCAACTTACACGAAGTACTTCGTTCCGTTTATGAGGAAATGATGCCGATGTGCGCTGATATGGCGGCAGTAGCCAAAGGTGTTGCGGGATTGGGAGCTTTATTCTATGTAGCACTAAAAGTCTGGCAGTCATTGAGCCGTGTAGAACCTATTGATTTGTTTCCCATGCTGAGACCTTTTGCCATAGGCATATGCATTATGTTTTTTTCGACATTGGTTTTAGGAAGTCTTAATGGGGTAATGAGTCCGATTGTTAAGGGAAGCCACTCAATGCTGGAAAATCAAGTGTTGGATATGAATGAACTGCAGCAGAAAAAGGATCTTTTAGAACGAGAAGCGATGCTCAGGAATCCGGAGATGGCTTACCTTATTTCAAATGAAGAATTTGATAAAAAGCTGGAAGAGCTAGGATGGTCGCCATCGGATTTGGTCACGATGTCCGGAATGTATATTGAACGAGAAATGTTTGCCATCAAAAAAGATATCAGAGATGGTTTCCGGGAGTTTCTTGAAATATTGTTTCAATCGGCAGCCTTGGTTATTGATACGATAAGGACATTCTTTCTGATAGTGCTTTCAATCTTGGGACCAGTAGCATTCGCGATTTCAGTTTGGGATGGATTTCAGACCACTTTAAGTCAATGGCTGACAAGATATATCAGTGTTTACCTATGGCTGCCTGTTGCTGATATTTTCAGTGCCATTCTTGCCAAGATACAAACCTTGATCTTGGAACGGGATATCGAAATGCTCGCAGATCCAACCTTTATTCCTGATACCTCAAATACCGTTTACATCATCTATATGGTGATTGGGATCATAGGTTATTTTACGGTGCCAACGGTGACTGGTTGGGTAATTCAGGCTGGAGGAGCAGGCAATTTCATACGTAATGTAAATCAAACTGCCACGAAATCAGGCAATGTTGCAGGAGCAGCAGTAGGTTCAGCAACAGGAAATATTTCGGGAAGATTATTAAAATAAAAAAATGTAGTGGTATGGAATTTAAAACTTTAAGAAATATTGAGAGCAGCTTCAGGCAGATCCGCTTGTTTACGTTTGTTTTTGCCGTGTTGTGTTTTGGAGTGGTAGGTGTAGTTGTCTTTAAATCCTATCAGTTTGCCGAGCAGCAGCGTCAGAAAATATATGTCTTGGATAATGGCAAATCTTTAATGGTAGCGCTATCTCAGGATATGTCGATCAACAGGCCTGTGGAAGCAAGAGAGCATGTGAGACGATTTCATGAATTGTTCTTCACGATAGCACCTGATAAGAATGCTATTGAAAGTAATGTCAAAAGGGCTTTCAATTTAGCCGATCAATCTGCATTCAATTACTATAAGGACCTTCAGGAGAAAGGCTACTATAACAGAGTCATTTCAGGTAATATCCAGCAAAGAGTTGAGGTAGATAGTGTCGTTGCCAACTTTGACAGCTATCCTTATGACGTAAAGACTTATGCAAGACAGTTTATAATCAGGTCTAGTAACCTTACCATCAGAAATTTAGTTACCAACTGTTCACTGGTTAATTCTGTACGGTCTGACAGCAATCCTCAGGGATTTACCATTGAAAAATTCAACGTGCTTGAAAATAGAGATGTCGAAACTGTTGAACGCTAAAGGAAAAATAATGAAAAAACTAAGGGATATAATCGAAAATTATGTTGTAAAGGTTGAAAATCATTGGAAAGTTCTTCCAGTTGAGCGACAAAAATTCCTGACCAAGGTTTTCTTTGGCAGTTATGTTTTGCTGACAATTATTGTCATTATCAGTGTTTTTATTTCTACAAGTCAAAGGAGTAATATAATGAATATCAATCATATTGATGGTGTTTCTAAGAAAGCTATCGAAAAAGATTCTGAACAGAATGACACAGTAGAGTCACTCATTAAAAAATAGAATATGAAAGATTCAGAGAAAATCAAAGTGACAGAAAATGATCTCTCACAAAATTCCAAAGGAGTGAGTGACCCTCCCAAAGCGCCGTGGGAAAGACTGAAGAAGCCTATCATCTATTTTTTGATGGCTGCCGTGTGTGCGTCATGCTTTTACCTCATTTTTAAACTAAAAGCCAACAATAGGATTATTGAACAGAGTGGCTTTAATGCAGTCATTCCGCAGGCAAAAGATGGTCAGTTGCAGTCTATTAAGCAAAAGGCTTATGAGCAGCAGTTGTTAGAGCAAAAGAACGAAGAGAAAAGAAATGCTGTAACCACCTTATCCGATTATTGGAATGACCAAAGCGATTCAAATTCTAATAACAATCCATCAACTGTAACGACTGGAAGGAGTATTCTTCAGCAATCTGATCAGAATGCAGTGAACAGTTATCGAAATGCACAGCAAACCTTAAGCTCATTTTACAGTCGGGATGATCATGAAGTCAATAATCTGAGGAAAGAAATTTCAAGATTAAAGAATGAAGCCATGCAGAACAATGCTGCTTCTGTAGGTCTTGGAATGAACGATCAATTAGAACTGATGGAAAAATCATATCAGATGGCAGCCAAGTATCTTCCAACGACTTCAAAACAGGAAGAGGCAGTACCAAAACAACAGGAGGAAAAGCCAACTGAAAATAAGATAAAGCTGACACTGGCAAGACCATCATATTCGACTATTGTTTCTTCATTATATAGACAGCAATCGGATAGTGCCTTTATTGCAGGTTTGAATCAGAATAGATTTTATGATAGTCAAAATGATTCAGAGAATTTAGTTCAAGCAAAAAACGCAATAAGAGGTGTGGTCTATGAAACTAAGGCTTTGGTCAACGAAAGCATAGTATCCATAAGGCTTTCTGAAGCGATGCAACTCGGGCGAACTGAAATTCCATCGGGGAGTTTGCTGATTGCCACAAGTAAATTTCAGGGAGGACGACTTCAGTTAAAAATATCTTCCATTCAATATCAAGGTAATGTTTATTCTGTAGAAATCAATGTTTATGACAATGACGGACAATTGGGTTTATATGTTCCGTATTCACCGGAGCAGAGTGCCGTAAACGATATTGTAGCCAATATGAGCCAGACTTCAGGTACTAATATTATGATGACCCAATCAGCAGGACAACAGATTGCAGCTGATCTGGGCAGGGGAGTCGTACAGGGATTGTCGGGCTATTTTCAAAAAAGAGTCAGACAATTGAAAGTAACTGTAAAAGCGGGCCATCAGGTATTACTCTTACCCAAAAATAACTAATCAAAAAATTAAAAAATGAATACACAAAAGAGCCATTATATTCTCATTATGCTATTACTTCTGTTGGCAAGCAAAATATTTGGTCAGGATTCTGTGACAACTTATATTTTCTTGGAACAGGGAAAATTGGAACCTTTCAAAATGCAGGTCACCTACAGTAAAACGAGCCACGTGATTTTTCCATCACCTATACGATATGTTGATCTGGGGAGTGAACTGTTAGTTGCCAATAAGGCAGAGCCTATCGGAAATGTTCTCCGGATTAAATCGGTTGTGAGAGATTTTGAAGAGGAAACCAATTTTTCGGTCATTACTGAAGATGGAAAATTTTACAATTTTGATGTGTCTTACAGTTCTTATCCAGAAATACTCAGCTATGATTTATTAAAGCTTCAAAGGGGTATTGAACGGCAATATACTACTGATGTATTATTTGAGGACCTTAAAGGTAGCTCAACTACTCTGACTGGGCTTATTATGGAAAATCTCTACGAGAAAAGCAACAGAACTACTAAACATATTGTTTCAAAAAGTTACGGAATTGAGTTTTCAGTCAGGGCACTCCACGTTAATGAAAGCAAATTTTATTTCACATTGCAAATTGAGAATCAAAGTAATGTGGCGTATAGTATTGAATGGGTCAACTTTAAAATTGTTGACAAGAAGAATTTAAAACGAACCGTTGTTCAGGATAGGGTATTAGAAAAGGTACGTACCTATTTCCCGCAAATGACAGCAGTTGATCATTCAAACATAAAAGGTGTTTTCCTGCTGGATCAGTTTACTCTTTTAAAAGATCAGGTGTTGGAAATTGAAATTCTGGAGAAGAACGGGGGAAGACATCAGAAGGTACAGCTTGAAAATTCAGATCTGATTCGTGCAAGATTGATAAACAGTTTAACAATAAAAACGAAGTAAGATGAACAAAATATTTTTAGCAGTCATCTTAACGATTGCATTGAACAGCAAAACATTTGCTCAACAAATGATCCCTGGACAAACAGGTGTTGAATTTTCTTATTCAGTATTTCCAAAATCTCCTGAAAAGCAAAATTATGCGCTAAGTGCGGGGCTTGTTTCTTACCTAAGGAATGGTAATTACTTTTTTGCATTGGCAGAATATAGCATAAAGTATTATGAATACACCAACTATAATATTCCGATAGATACTTTCCTCCTGGGCGATGGTTACAGTTTTTATATATGGGGAGACTTCATGCGCAGTGTCAATCTTAATCTTGGAATCGGAGCTCTTGCAGGTTATGAACGGCTTAATAGAGGTAATGAATTGCTATATGACGGTTCATTGTTAACAGCAACAGATAACTTTATTTATGGAGCAAATGGTAAGCTTTCCTTTGAAAGTTATCTGACGGATCACTTTGTTTTTTTGGTCAACGGGCAACTTCGGTTTTTGAAAAATAGTCAAATGGCTCAGTTTCAATCTCTGTTCGGGGTTGGAATAAGATATAATTTTTAAAATATTTAAAATGAAAAATATAATTAATAATAAAAAAGGAATACACTTTAAATTTTTCATCATAGCAGTTATGGTCGGATTACTTGTACAATCATGTGAAAAAGATGATTTAGAAATTCAACAAAATTTTCCTTTTGAGGTAGAAGTGATGCCTGTTCAGAAATACGTTGCTAAAGGTGAAACTGTAGAAATCAGATGTCGTATTATTCCAAATGGAAATTATACAGGAACCACTTATTCAATACGATATTTTCAGTACGAAGGGCAGGGAAGTCTTCGTTTATTTAACGATCCATCTTTTGTTCCTAATGATTTCTATCCGTTAACTGAAAAGGAATTCAGGTTGTATTATACTTCTAAATCTACAGTTTCCCAAAGTTTTGATATTTGGATTTCAGATAATGTGGATAATAAACAAATGTTCAGTTTCCAATTTAATCCTCAAAGTGAGGGACTTTATAAAAAAGCTATCATTTAAATTTCAGGCTATTTCATCAGAAATAGCCTTTTGCTTTTAAAATAGTAGGTTATAAATAATAACCTACTATTTTAACTGTAATCTTTTTGAGAAAATTCATATAAGCTATTTTTTTTCAATAGGGTTACTCATAATTTGCGAAAAGACGTTCCCGCTCAAAGAAGGAATTGTTTTTTCGCCGAATTGATATAAGCGACAATTCATTATTGTCGCTTATGTTAGGTAGTGATAATTTTTGATTCAAAAATGCCCTTCATCAGCAAATGACAAGTAATCAGTTGAGGTCAAAATACAATGATCCAGCAATTTAATATTTAAAAATTCTGAGGCATTTTTAATATTCTGAGTAATTTTTTGATCTTCCGCTGAAGGTTTTAAATTTCCTGACGGGTGATTATGTGCTAAGATTATGGCAGATGCATTGCATAATAGCGCGGCCTGCATAATAATTCTTACATCGACTATTGTTGAAGAAATACCTGATTCAGATATTTTCTTTATCCCTAAAACTTTGTTTGCCTGATTTAAATACAAAGCAAAAAATGATTCCCTATAATCTATTTCATCAATATCAAAGTATTGACGGAATACATCAACAGCATCACGTGAACAGCTTATTAATTTCTCTGAATTACCTTTTCGTGAATAACTTAATTTTATTTCATTGACAATATTAAAATCCATGTGATTGCTCTTGTACGGCAGAGACTTGAATTTCCCGTACTTATATTTGTGATTTGTTCTTATCTTTTATCCTTCTTTGTCCCTACAAACCTTTTAGGGTTTGTTTAATATTTTTCAAAAGAAAAACCGGAAAAAAGAAAGCAGATATGAAGTGCTGACAATGAAAAAAGCCAAAAGGAAACGGAATAATTGGAGGGTACCTTCAGGGAGGAAGCCGTTTATGCCGTAGTCTTTTGGCTGCATAAGCGATGGCTGGCAACAATAGCTTAGCTGCCTTTTTACCGGTTATTTTTGGAAATGTTAGAACTTTCAATAAAAATCCAGTAGGATTAATGAATATAAAGTCTTATTATAAAACTAAGGTGTTGCAATATAAGATCTAAGGTGGGAGTTATTTGGACATGATTTACAATCACTAAGTATAAGTGATTAGCTATGTAGTTTTTTCAGCACAATCAAATTTTACTGATTTTCCAATATAATCTGAAAGGCTTAGCTTTGTTATATACTTGTTTTATTTAGCTGAGGTTATCCAGTTCAAGTTTTAATCGATCTGCTTCGATAAGCTGCTTTAATTCTTTCTCATCGGGGAGATATGTTCTGTATTTACTTGCGAACAATTTTTCATTTTCAGACATAACAGAATATTTTACCACTGTTTCATCTTTTTCCGTACATAGAATGATGCCAATAGTTGGATTGTCATCATCACCTTTTTTAAGATCATTATACATTCTAACGTACATATCCATCTGCCCAATAGCTTCGTGCGTTAATTTATGTGTTTTTAAATCGACAAGTACGAAACACTTAAGATAGTAATTATAAAAGACAAGATCTATAAAGAAGTCGGAGGTATCGGTAACAATGTGCTGTTGCCTTGCAACAAATGCAAAACCTTTCCCTAACTCCATCAGGAATTGTTGAAGGTGAGAGATGAGTGCTGATTCTATTTGAGTTTCTGTTTGTGAGGTATCATTTGGTAATCCTAGAAATTCAAATATGTATGGATCTTTTATGAAAGATGAAACTTCTTTCCCATCATTATTCTCTGGAAATTTTAATAATCTGCCCAAGTACTGGCTGTCAATATTTCGTTGCAATGTTCTGGTATTCCAATTTCCTTCAATGGAATGATCAATATACTGAATTCTATGATTCGGGTTATCAATTCTGCTTATAATCCTGTAATGAGTCCAACTCAATTCGGTACGCACTGCGTTCCAAATTGGGAAAGAGCTAAAGAATGCCCTCATATTGCTCAGGTTCCTTTCATTGAACCCCTTGCCGAACTCAAGAGATAGTTGGTTTGCTAAATTTTTAAGTAAATATTTTCCATAGCCAGCACGTTTTTCACCATTTTGCTCATCCTGGACAATGAGTTTACCTATTTCCCAGTACATCTTTAACAATATGGTGTTAGTAGTTCTGTAAAGGCTTGATTTTGAATCTGCAATAATTTTAGCAATTGAATGATAAAGTTCTTGCTTTGGCTCCAGGTGCTGTTCTTTCATAGTCTCAAATGTACAAAAATTAGATGTTTTGGATAAAAAAAACTGTAGTCAATTAAATGTAACAGACTGCCATCAAATACATTTTGAAGACACTTGGAAACTTTCAAGTATAGGAAAATAAGTCATTTACTGCCAAACAGATGCTTTTACTTTCATAACGATACCTTCTCTAAATTATGTATTCAATTTTATGTTCCAAAACAAAAGTGTGAATATGGAAAAATTACAAATAAGTACAATGACAACTGAAGAAACAATTGAGCTTCTTAAAACTGATGGTGTGTACGTTACTGTGGAGGAAGCGAAAAATATTTTAGTATTTTTATATTTAATTGCCGGTCTTGTAACTAGTGAAAAATTCAATTTTGAAATAATACTAGTCGATTAACTTCTTTAATAAATCTTGTTTTTACTATTAAGTTGATTACAAACCTTGTAAATACTTTTCGATATCTTTAGGTGAAAATTTTTAAACTAATTATTATGAGTAATGTTGCTTTATATATTCGTGTATCAACTGATGAGCAGGCAGATAGAGGTTACTCTCAACGTGATCAGGAAGAACGCTTAAAAAGGTATTGTGAAACTAATAATCTTAAAATTGATAATCTTATTTTTGAAGATCATTCAGCAAAAAATTTTAATCGTCCAGGATGGAATGAGCTCTTAATTTATCTAAAGAAAAAAAAATCTAAGATTGATAAAGTTTTATTTACTAAATGGGATCGCTTTAGCAGGAATGCAGGTGACGCATATCAAATGATAAGTATCCTTAAAAAACTGGGAGTAGAAGTCCAGGCTATAGAACAGCCATTGGATCTTTTCATACCAGAAAATAAAATGATGTTAGCCATCTATCTTGCTGCACCAGAAGTAGAGAATGACAGAAGAGCACTGAATACATTTTATGGTATGCGAAGAGCTCAAAAGGAAGGAAGATGGATGGCTAGTGCTCCTTTCGGATACATTAACAAAATTACTGAGGATGGCAAATATAAGTTTATTGAGCCTAAAGAACCTGAAGCTTCAATAATACGTTATTTATTCAATGAAATAGCAAAAGGAATTGAGGCTCCTGAAACTATACGACGACAGCTTTCAGAAAAGGGAGTAAAAATTTTGAGTAATCAAGCTTTTCATGTTGCGATAAGAAATCCAGTGTATTGTGGTAAAATATTTATAAAGAAATACCGGGATGAAGAAGCTCACTATGTAAAATCTTTACATGCTCCTCTTATAAGTGAGACACTATTTTATAAAGTTCAGCTCATTTTAGAAGGTAATAAAAGAAAAACCCGAAAGTATATAAAATTTAGTTCTGCGGATGTTTTTCCATTGAGAGGTTTTTTGATTTGTCCGAAATGTGGAAAAAATTTAACTGCCAGCGGTTCAAAGGGAAGTCAGAAAGTATATTATTACTATCATTGTAAATCATCTTGTGGATTTAGGCAAAGTGCTGAACTTACCAATAATCTTTTTGTAGAGGAATTAAAGAAATATGAGTTTCTTCCTTCAGTTCAAAAAATCTTACAAAATATTCTACTAACAGCCTATAAAAAGTATAATAACAAAACTGGCGATAGAAGAAAAAGAATAATTTCTGAAATAGAAACTTACAATGCTAAGATAGCTTTTGCACGAGAAAAATTATTAGCGGAAAAAATTGAAGATGACGATTACATGATTATTAAAGCACAGTCTAAACAAAAAATTGAAATTCTTGAAAATGAACTTCATTCTTGTTTAGTTGCGACTCGTAAACCAGAAAAAGTTGATGATCGCTTAAACAAGGCTCTATCAGTAATATCTAACTTATCATTATTATACCAATCAAGTAGTGTAGAAGCAAAAAGAAAAATAATTAGTTCGATATATCCGGAAAATCTTGAATTTACAGGAATTGAATATCGAACTACCAGAGTAAACTCTGTATTAAGAAGTATATCTCTTGTAACCAGTAGATTAGGTGATGTAAATAATAAAAAAAATGATAAGAAAACAGCTTATCCCTGTCTGGTAGCCCCACCAAGGATCGAACTTGGATCTAAAGTTTAGGAAACTTTTATTCTATCCATTGAACTATGAGGCCTGTTCTAAATAAAACGTTTTTTGCTTCTCTAAACTGTAAGCTAAACGTTTGCTTATTGAGAATCAACGAAGTTGATTACATCTTTGCTGCCTTTAGAATATAAGTAAACCTTTGCGTGAAAATGTAAGCAGTAAAAATACTTTTTTCCAGATTTTAACTGAGTCGAATAATCTTCAGTAAGCTTTATTTAAAAAGGGTATATGGGTAAAAGAATCTGCCCTTTAGGGACGGGAACAACGTTCTTTTAAAATCTAACATGTTGATAATCAATGTTTAAAAATTTGTAAAAATTTCAATAAAAATTAAAATTGTGCCATATTTGTGCCGTTTTGTTAAACGATATATTCAAAATTTGCTAACAAAATTGTTAAGAAAAAACACAAAAAAAGTTAGAAAGTATAATATTTTATCACTTTGCTATTCGTAACTTTACTATTGTCGATACTTATTACACCAATAAAAAGTTACTTTTAAAACAATATAAAAAGCCACTTTAAGGATTACACTAGCTAAATGTATGATGTATCGACACCCCTTATTGTGGCTTTTAATTTAAAATAAATTCTATGGGCAATTTAACAAATTTTGCTGACAACAGCAACAGAAATGAAACAATTAATAATGCTCTTTCAGTTTTTAATGATGTTCTATCTATCAGGGCATATTTTGAAAGAATAAGAGAACTTAAAAATTCCGGAGAAAAATATCCTGTAGATCTGGATGATGTTTGGGCACTGTGCTATCCAAAAAAGCAAAATGCAACAAATTCTCTAACGAGTAATTACATAGAAGATTTGGATTATTCGGTTTTTACCAAAAATGGTAAAAACTCCAAAGGAGGTAGGCCAAAGATAGCATATATGCTGTCTGTGTCTTGTTTTGAACACTTTATAGCAAGAAAGCATAAGGAAGTTTTCGATGTATATAGTAAGATGTTCCATAAAACAATGGATGAGGCAGATGGTAAAAAGATTATGTCTCAGATTGATATTTTAGTACAGTCAGCTTTAGCTTTGCAAGAACATGATAGACGAATTTCTACCGTCGAAGAAAAAGTAAATATGATATTAGAAGATCAGGAGCGAAATATCAAGCAATTAAATGAAATTCCTTTCGAGCTTCATAAAGAAGAAACTGAACTGGAATTGCCGGTAAGAGACAAGATAAGACTTCTTGTAAATAAAATATCAGCAGCAACTTCTATTTCTCAGCATGAGATCTGGAATAACGTTTATCAAACTCTATATTATAATTATAGAATATCAATTAAGAGCTATAAGAAAGAAAAGAAAAATGAAAGCTATCTGGATATTGCAGAAAGAAAAGGTTTCCTTGAGTGTATTTTTGCAATTGTAAGTAAATTGGTAGCTGATAAACAAGTAGCATAATACTATGAAAACACTAACTGTAAGCCTAAACGATATTTACACTTATGTGTTCAATATTACTTGCAAGGAAGAATTCGCGAAGTTCTTAAACTACCATAAAAGTAATTATGATGTGATGGAGGACTATTATCCAAGAATGGAGGACGGGACAATTTTTGATGATACATTGGCCTTCTACGAGAGTAAACAGATGACAGTCGATTTGCTTATGACCTATTCCGCAATGTCTCATTTGTTAATTGAGTTGAAAAAATATTTTAAACTACAATTATTTGATGATGGACAAGCGTTAATATACGATAGAATTTTAGATAGTGAAAAGCGATTGAGGAATATATTTCTTAAATAAAAAAGTTAGCGCTATCAAAGTGCTTAAAATTTACTGCTAAAATACACTTAAATACTTTGCTGATAGGCATTGTCATAGTGCTATCAACTTAAATATGTTCAAATAAAAAAGGCCCCGTTTGGGGCTTTATTTTTTACTAGGGGTTGTATAGTCTTTTGTGATTCTAAGGAGTGTTGCTGTTTCAATTACATTCATTTGATAATATATATTGTTTTTTTTGAAAATTACATAATAAATATAATCTGACAAATCACTAGAATTTCTCAATATGTTCACAATTTCATTAAATTTCAAATTATTTTTATATATTTTATCTTTGATGCTACTTACGAATGAGTCTACAATAAAATAATTAGAATCGTCATTTAATGTTTTAGATATTATATACCACGACTCTTTGTTGTCAAACTGCCTTTTAGACAAAATAGATATTTCGTCTATTCCAGCTATATCATCCTTCTCATATGCTATGATACTGAAAGTATCATATTCATAAACTCTTTTTTCAAGTCCAAAATTTGTTTCTCTGTCTCTACTTGATTTACCAATTGATATTTCGAAATCAGTATAGGATGTATTAATTCCTGCTGCTATCTTTTTAAATTGATCTGAAGTTTGAGAAAAAAACAAATTTGATGCTAATAAAAATAAAGTAAGTAAATTATTTTTCATCCTACCAATTATTATTCGTTTCATGTTTTTTATTCATAGCGTCTTTTAAATCGTAAATTAACAATTTAATTTTTTCATCAGTTTTTTCTTTTATGTCATTCCATGGACCTTTTCTCAGAAAAACATCATTGGTTTTGTCGGGTTTATCATTAGTGGTTAACAGCCCATAATTTATTGCACTTTTTGGCCTGCAGTTAGTGCCCTCATGAACTAATGAGTGAATAATATATTTATAGCGACCATTTTTTAAGTATATGTTTATTTTAAAATTTACATATCCTATAGTACACAGAGCACCAACATATATTTTTTTTGTATAATATCTCAGTTTTCCACCGCCTGTTATTTCTCCTTCATTGCTATCTTCAATTGTAAATACTTCTCCGTCATCTTTCAGGCTTTTTGTAATCCAATCTCTCGCCCTATTGTATAACTCCTGTTTTGTCACTGTAGAATCAACCGGCACGACTTCTTCATATTTTAATTCTTGAGAGTAAATTAAGCTTGAAATTAGTAATGCAAGCAAAGCGCATATATTCTTTATATTACCAGTCATTGTTGCCTTCATAATTTTTGTTCATTCCCTTTTCAAGACTAGAAGACAGTAACTTAATTTTAGAATCTATTTTTTCTTTGACATCTTCTAATGCTAAATCGTATGCAATTCCTTTTCCTATGCTAGGAGCCTCTTTAGTGTTAGAAATTACTCCAAAATTACCAGCTCTACAAAGATTACCGGCGGATCCTTTATGATCGAATAAATCATATAAATATTTATATCTACCATTCTTAACAAAAATACTGAAGTGATATTTAATAGGCCCTTCCACGCATGAATAGCCTTTGTATTTATTATCTGTTCTATAATCAATTACTCCAACGCCACTTATTTCTCCATTGTTCATATCCTCTGTTATTATAAAGCTATTCTTGCTATTGTAATTTTCTTTCGCCCAGACTCTAGCCCTATTAAATAGCTCGTCTTTTGTGATTGTTGAATCAACTTTTATAACTTCTTCAAACTTAAAGTTCTGAGCGTAGGCAAACGTTGTGCTTATTACAAATAGAAATGAAAGTATTTTTTTCATGATTATTTTTTGTCGTATCTAACATCAAAACCAGATTCGTAAATCACTGCTTTATTCCCATCTAATTCTTTAAGATAAATCGTTCTCATTTTGGTTTTATCACCTTCTTTGTATGAAAGATATAATACTGGATTGTCGGTTTTAGTCGCTCCAATAATTATGTATGTTCCTTTCTGAATCTGTCCCATTGCGTTTTTGCTTTGATAATTTGAATCATTATCAAAATCAAAGGTAGATTTATCTACATCGCCGTTGTAAACCCAATAACCTGGAGATTTGTGCCCCCAAAATTCCCAATGACCAATCATTTGAGATTTTATATATTGAGAATCCTCAAACTTATTCTGTTCAATTGGCGTGTCATCAGAGCTGGAACAACTTGATAAAGTACTTAGTGATAGAATACTTATAGCTGAAGCGATAATAATTTTTTTCATGATTAATTTTTGCCACAAATATAGAAATTAAAAAGTATAAGAAAATTACGGAAACCCGTAAAAAATAAGTATAAATACGGTATTGTAGAATGAAATAATTATATATATTAGCAGGACTGATAAAGCTAGCATGAATTCGTGTAATGCTTTAATTATTAGTATTTTTACATAGAATTTAAAACCCTTATTTTATGAAAACAAAACTAATAATCTTTACTGCAGTTGTAGCGGTGTTACTTTGTGCATGTTCGGATCGCGATGAAGAAGTAAGAAAAGAAGCAATCGAGTCAGTAAAAAACAGTAACCAAAAATTTAAGTTAAACAAATCTGGTATTGATAGCCGAGATGCTGAGCCACAAACAATCAATGATTCAATCATTGTGAAAAGTGGTAATGCAACTATGGCAGATGATCCAGATACAAATCTAGATCCAGGAAATGAAGGAGATCCAAAAGACGTTCCTCCAAGAAAGTAAAATCAAAAAATCAAAATCTGCAAAAATAGGGTCGGTGCTTTTAATAGTATCGGCCATTTTACCTTGTATAGATGTTATTTTTAAAAGATATGTTCCTGGAATGGACACTTTAAAAGACTCACAAGGAGTGCTTGTAACGGTAGATATTTGGCTTGTTACGTTGTTTATTTCGCCCGCTTTAATACTGCTGGCTGTATCGTTTAGGCCCAATCCTAAACTTTATTTTTTCCCTCTTCTTACCTCGTTTTATAGTGGGACAGTATATTTTTCCCCTATTCTAGGAGGAAAAGTTGATTTTCTAAAAGTAAATAGTTGGACTTTTTTTATTGTTTCAGCTGTAGGGGCTCTCTTATATATGTGGCTTTTAAAATACATAAGATGGCTAAGGTTGGAAGAAAATGCTTCTGATCATTTTAAAAATGACTTAAAAGAAGAAATAAAAAGATTAAAACAAGAGAACGAGCAGTTAAAATCCAACAAACACCAGATTTAAAGATGAAAAGCTACGATTATTTACTTTTAGAGAAGCTGCTTGAAAAAAACAGGAGAATGTTTCGAAAGAAATTGATTGAATCCGAAGAGTATATTGATAATCATGAAATAATAATGACTAAAATTAAAAAAGTCATATTTAAATTTGAGAAATATGATATTGATATATTGCAAAATATGGATATTGACGAAACACTTGAAAGGTTCCGAAGAGAGATATTTTTAGTTAAGTTTAATCTTAATTAAATACAGCTTAACTTTTCTCCTTTTTTTGCGTTAAACTATTTTTAAGATCTAGAATTAGATCCGAAACCGCTATTCTTTCCTTCTCTATAAATTCAATAATTGCTTTAGCTTGATCTTCGTTCTGTTTTTTTTGTGCTTCTAGGCTTTTCTTTAATTCTTTTACTTCTGATAATAGGGTGTCAAAATTAGAATCTGATTTAACTGCTTTATTATCTGTTTTTAAGTTTGTGGGTGTGTTTTCTTTTTCTGATTGGTTATACATAGGCAGCTCGCCCAATAGAAGCCATTTTTTTGATACATTATATGTATCAAGAATACTATCTATAATTGCTTTTGACGGTTCTGGATATTTGTCAATATTACCTCTTTTGTCAATCTTAAATAGCCTATCAACACTTTGTTGACTTATGGTTTTTTCTCCTTTAGTTTTCTTCTTTAGATTTTCACTAATTTCTCTTGCAAAAGCAGCAGTGTTTCCAAAAGTCTTTTCAGTTATAAGTTCTTTAATCCTTAAATTAATATCCGGCAATATACATACCGCGTTTGTATTTTCTTCTTTTTTCATATATTTGTATAAATATTAGATGGTTATGAACGACAAGGAAATAAGTATTGAGCTTTTAAAGCTGTATCCCCAGTACGAACATGAATATACTTTTGAACAGTTTTTAAATTTATTTAATGCTATTAGAAAGTTTATTCCTAATAGAAAAAACACAGTGACACATATTACAAAGGACATTTTAAAGTCCTTTCAGGGCTCTTTCAAAGAAGATATTTCACAAGCTGTAATTATCGAATTTGATAGATTTACTGAGCATTAATTTGCTTCTATGTAATCTAATCCCTGTTTTGTAATACGAACGTAAATAGTAGAGCTTTCAGTTGCTCCAATTTCTTTGACTAATCCCTTCTTAATTAATTTTATTAGATCAGTGTATTCCGGATCAGATACTGAAAACTCTCGTTGACCTTCTTTTATTTTGACTAAAATTTGTTTCATATTTTAATGATTAACAGTTATGAAAGAGTACATATCTTTGCTTGAGGAATATTTGTTTTGGGCAGAAAATCGAAAAACATTTGATATAATTACCTCCCAATTATTTAATAACTCTATAAAATTGTCCTATAAGGTCTCACTACTTAAGTTCACTCTAAACATTCTCAGAAATGATTATCCCGAAATATTGGAGCGACTAAGATTTACCAGAAATATTGATTTAAATTCTGCCACTGGTAATTGAAAAGCCTTTAGTAGTACCTGGCTTGTTTGTTCCAAAGCTAACAGGAATAGAAAATTTAATTTTGTTTATAGCTGTGTTTTTCAAATTTAGCTCATCAACACTTTCATTTTTGATGTTTCCGCCTAAGCTAAAATTGAATAAAGAAACTACTTGTATCCTAGCATTTCCTTCTTTGCTATCTTTTTCAATATCAATTTCTTCTTTACTTATAGATACTGACAAATCAAATACTATTTCTTGTGCCTTTCTTACAACCCCTTCATTATTCGTTCTAACATTCCCGCTAGTATCAGTTGCGGGATTTATTAAAACATCATACTCTTTCAAATTTTCTTTTGCTTTTTCAACGCCAATTGCTATTTCTGTAATAGTATCAGCCACAAAAGCAGATAGATTCAATGTTTCCATATAAAATTTTTCTCACTGGTTATCAATTAGTTAAGTGTTTTGATGGTAAAATAAACAAACAGCGCTTGTAAATAACAAACATTGTATGTATATTTGTCTCAACAAAACAACAACGCAAAGTTAATCTTTTTGTTGGATGTGAAAAAACAGTGATAAAACTAATTTTTAATTAAAACAAATAATGTATGGAAAGTTTAATAATTGGGAAAACGATAAGTGCAGAAATTTCCTACTACTTGAAAGAATATACAACGGCTCAGGATATTGCTGATGTCAATACTGAGACTGGTATCGGAACTTCAACTTTAAATTATGTAAAACGAAGAGCAGGTAATATTTCAGAGGAAAATAAAAAGGGCATTATCAGCTTAGCAAAAAAGGCTTACGAAAACGCAGAAGCAAAAAGGAAAGAAGCTATTAAATGCAAAAAGGAACTTAGTTTAATTCTTCAATTATGAGTCTGGGGCTTAATGAACTTGTAAAAGGACAAATTCAATTCTGTTTAAGTCAAATTAAAAATCCTGAAGAAAGATTTCAATTACTGCAAGAAATGATGCCGGGGTCTTCAAATGAGAAAGAAATATTTGAGTTGACAAAAAAAAGGATTGAAGCAAGTATCAATAAAAAAGAAAGGTTTAAAATATTACCTAAGAGAAGAGTAAAAAAATGAGTCGCACTGCTGTAACAGAACGACTCGGCAAAAACGAAATAGTAATAAAATCACTACATCATGAAGGCAAAAGTACAAAAAACAATTTTAGGAAAAGAGATCAAAGGTTTTGCATTTTATAAGCAGCTTGATCACAGAGTAAACAGAATGCGTGTTCATGGAGTTATTTGGTTGGATGAAGGATATAGAATACATGTAGTTCCTAATGAGTTTAGACAATTGAATGAATTAGGACAGGTGTCAGGGTCGGTTTTAAAATCTAATCCCGGTTACAGACAAATAAAGAGAATGATTGCTAGATGGTTTCAGACTTATAGAACAAGTAGAAAGTCATTTTTCAGAGAAAAAGTCTCAACAATGAGAGAAGCGTGTCAGCAAGCAGAATATAGTTTGAGGATAAAGATGATCCAAAGAGGTAGAATATCGTTTAACCATTATTTTACAGCATCATGAAAGCTTTATTTCTACTCAAATGCTGGTTTATATATCAGTTCATCTGTTTAATTGAATACTTACTTAAAAAACAATAATCATGGAAGCGAAAATTAAAGGATTTATAGAAGTTAATGTTAAATCTAGTGGTGAAATAAAAGTGTTAGTAAACGTATCAAACATTGCTGACGTGACAAGTATGGGAGGAAATAATGCAATTATTTCAACTAATGCAGGTTCTGAATCTCACATAAAAACCAAAGAGTCATATAGTGAGATAATATCATTAATCAAAGAAGCCACCGAGATATGAGCATAACAGACTACCTACAAAAGCCAATTTCCGAGAGAAAACAAATTGTAACTGAACCGGTAGGGATTAAAGATCAGTTTTGGCTTGAAAGACTAAAGACTGCTTTTAAATTTTCTAATCCGTTGGCTGTTTCGCTGCATAAAACATTAGTAGATGAATACTGGACACTTAAAAAATCATAATCATGACACTATCTGTAAGAATTACAATTGCTAATGAAGGCGGGATCTTCTACATAAATGGCAAAAGACTAGGCCACGATACATTAACCGAAATGGAAATGCAGGTCTTAAACGAGTTCATCAAAGAGTTTAAACAATCAAATCAATAATTATGACTAAAGAAGATAAAATTAAAGAAGCTTGGGGCGAATATTACGAGCAAATTAAAAATGAATTAGATGAACATGGTAGATATAGCTACAGTGATCAAAATACTAACGAAAGAAAACGTAAAATGTGGCAATTTGAAAATATAGAGTGTCATCAAATTTACGATTTGGAATTATTAATTCCTTCAAGTATTAAAGGAATCGAAAACAACAACGGATGGAATGCATGCATGAACGAAAGCCCACAGCCGACTGAGTCTGGAATGTATTGGGTAATTATACATCATTTGGGTAAAATATTTTTAGATACTAGATTTTATAATTCCACTACTAATGAATGGGATGGGTATCCTAATGTTAGCCACTGGCAATTATTGAATAGACCAGAAAATCCTGTTTACTAAGCAAAAATGATATGGATATTCAAGACTACAGCCGGGGGCGGAATAACGCTAATTCCAAACTGGCATTCAAACAGGCAAAGGTGACAATTCCAAAAATGCAGCATAAAGTATATGAACTTGTGGATGGAATTAATTCAACCATAGAGATCGCAAATATACTGGGAGTTCCGATTCACACGATTTCGGGGAGATTCTCAGAGCTAAAAGCAAAGCAAAAGATATTTCAATCATCATCAAAAAAGATCGGCAGTAAATCATATGCCGTGTATACCAAAACAATTAATTAAAATGGAAAAACAATCTAAAACGCACTTCAGAAAAGTGTACAAGTCTGATCACCTTGGAGTGGCAGATCTTGAAGACTATCTGGAAGAGGGTAGGAGGCTTGTTTTCAAAATACGAGAAGTTAAACAGGAGTTAGGAGTAAGTGTAGCAGGGAAAAATGGAAACTTCAATATCGCATATTTTGAAGAAAAAATTAAGCCACTGGTATTGAATGCAACAAACGCTGCAGTATTGAAAGGGTTTTCTGGTTCGTCTTTCGTAGAAGACTGGAAAGGATTATTAATCGAATTATTTATTGATTCAACAGTAAAGATGAAAGGTGATGTTGTAGGAGGCGTTAGAATCGTAAAGAAACAGCCAATAATTGATAGTGATTTGACAAACGAAATTAACGCATGCAAAGAAGTTTCTGAGCTTGGTAAGTTATTCGGAAAAATGTCAAAAGAGCAACAACAGAGATACAAAGTATTAGTAACTGAACGTAAAAAAGAATTAGAGAATGTTAAGAGTGCATGATTTTTCAAATTACAAATTCCGTCCTCATGCTATTGGTAAAATAATGAAAGGACTTCCAAAGCCTTTGACTCAAAATCAACAGGAAACCCTAGCTGGATTGTTAGAAAAAAGAAGGCTGGGCACGATTACCGATAAGCAAACGGTAACGCTCGGAGATCTAATAAAAAAAAGAGATGCTAAGCCGGTTCTGTCTGATGGTGCAAAAACATACCTTACAACTATTTTCAAAGAGCATGTTTTTAACAGAACAAAAGAAATTCAGAGCAAATATTTATCAAAGGGAATTTCGGTTGAAGATGAAAACATCAATCAATACAACGAGGTTAAAGGAACTTTTTTTATCAAAAATGAAGTCAGATATGAAAATGATTGGTTCTCCGGAGAAATGGACATAGAAGAGGATGACGAAATAATTGATTTCAAAAGCTCATGGGACTACTCTACTTTTCCACTTTTTGAAGATGAAGTTCCAAACGAAGATTATGAAGATCAGCTTCAGTCCTATATGGATCTAAGGCCTCATATAAAAAAAGCCAAATTAGTTTATGGGCTTGTTGATACCCCTAATGATTTAATCATTGACGAAAAAAGAAGGATTGCCTGGAAACTCGGATTTCTTGACGGACTACCTGAAGAGCTCGATCAAGAGATAACAAAAAACATGACCTACGCTGATATTCCAAAAGAAGCGAGAATCAAAGAGTTTATTATTTACCGAGACGAAAAACGGATTCAACAAATTAAAGACATGATAATCCTGGCAAGGGAATACTTAAACTCACTTAACACAACATTAGCAACACACTTACAATTAATTTAAAAACAAATAAAAATGAGCAAAATAATCAATGTACGTCTTGAACTAGACAAAATCGACAAAACAAAAATCGTAGTAGGCGAAAAAGGTAAATATCTAAATATTATCGTAGCTGAAAGAAAAGAAACAGATCAATACGGAAATACTCACACTGTATATATCCAACAGACAAAAGAAGAAAGAGAAACCAGAGAAGAAAAGGTTTACATGGGTTCAGGAAAGGAGTTTGAGTTTGAAAACGATGTTAAAAACTTGGTTCCGGGTTCGGATGATGACGATTTACCATTCTAGCCATGAAAGAAAAAGCCGGATACTGGACTGGCCGTGACAGCAACGGCCTCTTCAAATGGAATGAAAAACGCTTAATCAGATTAGACAACGACAAAAAGAAAACCAATGAAGATAACAAAAAAAATAACAATAACAAACGAAGATAATATGGAGCTTATGGCTCGTTATCCTGACGGATATTTTGATCTTGCTATTGTTGATCCACCGTATGGTATTGGAATAGATGGGCAAAAAAAGTATGTAAGTAAAAACCCAAAACACAACAGAAAAAATCATGATAAAAAGAACTGGGATTCTTGTATTCCTTCAATAAATTACTTTAAAGAATTATTTAGGGTTTCTAGAAATCAGATCGTTTGGGGAGGTAATTACTTTACAGAATTTTTAAATCCTACTAAAGCATGGATATTTTGGTACAAAGGACAAAATGATTTGACTATGTCTGACGGAGAGATGGCATGGACATCATTTGATAAAGTTACACGACAGATTAACATAAATAGAGCAGAACTTATTAAACAAAAGACTTTCCATCCTACTGAAAAGCCAATAAAGTTATATAAGTGGCTATTAGATAAATATGCTAAACCAGGAGATAAAATTCTTGATACTCATCTAGGCTCTGGAAGCATTGCAATAGCATGTTACGATTATGGTTTTGAATTAACTGCATGCGAACTTGATACGGATTATTACAGAGCGTCAATTGAAAGGATTACTAGACATATAGCATTTAATCAAAGTTTATTTTCACCAGAACAGCTTAACCAACAAAATACTTTATTCCAATGAAAAACCCAAAAACAAACCCCGAAATTGAGGCAATTAAATCAAGCCTTTGTAAGGAATTAGGCTATCTGCCAGGAGATAAAATTCCAAATAGTAATGTTTCGATAGTATTAGGTAAAATTGATGCCACAGCAACATTAATATACGCTAAAAGCCAAAATCGTAAAGCCAGATTTGCAAGGCCCGGAGAATGCCAATACACTATTGAACTTGAAAAAGGAAGAGCTCCAAAAGTATCAAAACCTGAAGACGCTTTAATTTCAACAGCAGAAGCAGCCAAAATTCTTGAAGTTCATGCAAGCAACTTAAATGCAATCAGAGTCGCTGGTAAAATAGAAGCTGAAAAGATAGGAGGAAGATATTTCTTCAAGCCGGAAGAAGTTGAAAGATATAGAATACAAAGAGCTATTGATAAGCTTTAAATAAAACAACCATGCATTAGTGATGTTTTAGCATGGTTAAAACCGAATTGAATTAACGAAAATATTAATGAACGATATGTAAAATAATGAGTAAAGAAGCATATTATTTCAGCCATGATAGTAACGCAAGACAAGATGAAAAAATAGTAGCATTACGCATGAGACATGGATGGGAAGGATATGGCATTTATTGGGCAATTGTTGAGAAATTAAGAGAAAGCAGCGGTTTTATGAGTATCTGTGATTATAATATTATAGCCTATGATCTTCGTACTGATGCTGCAGTAATAAAATCCATTATTGAGAATTTCAGGTTATTCTCCTTTACCGAAGTTGAGAGCGTAGGTAAGTGTTTCTACTCTGAAAGTTTGAAAAATAGAATGGAAAAGAAAAGCTCAAAAGCCCGTGAAAACGCTAATAAACGATGGGAGAAGGCTAAATCTATGCAACCGCAATGCGACCGCAATGCAACCGCAATGCAAAAAGATGCTAATAAAGTAAAGTATAATAATAGTAATAATACTACTAACAGTATTAATAATCTATATAATTATTCTTTTGTGAAAATCGATGATTTCCCCGCACTCTATAAAAAATTTGAATTTGAGAAAAAGTATTTATTTCTGGCTTACAAATTTTGGGAGATGTGGAACAAGGAAAATCCAAATCAAAAAACTTTGACAGATGCCAAAATCTCAAAATGGTACGAAGCTATTAGGTTGATTGTAGAAGTCGATAAGCAAAAGCCAGATAAGCTAATAGGCATTTACTGCTACTTTCAGAAATGCGCAATTAAAGAATCAGGATTTGATGATTTCTGGTTCAAGACCGTAAAGTCGGTTTCAGCATTCCGAAAGAAGGACAAAGACGAAGTTTACTACCTGGATAAAATAATCAGCCATGTAAACAACAAAATCGGTAAAGATCAAGATTTTTCAAGACTCGTACAGGACACAATTAAAAAATTCAACAAATGAAAGCTATTAGACACCTTAAAAATCGATTTGAATACGCTTTGAATGGTTCAGGTTCAATTAAGGTAAATCAGAACGATATAGACGCATTAAATGCGTTGATAAAAGAAGAGAATACAAAATGCAGAAATACTGAACTAGAAGACTCGTTGATTTTATTCTACCTTTTGTCTGCTTACAAGGTACAAAATATTAAAAATAAAGCTTTTCTGGAAGAAAAAAAGGAAGATGAAATAAGATTTCCGTTAGGTATGCCGGAGGCAAGTGTAATACTAAACAACCTATCCAGCAGAATAAATCCAAAACAGCAGATAATTCAGATGATTGCTGATGAGCTTTGGATTTATCAGGAGTACGAAAGAATACCGAAAGATAGGGATTTGTACATGAAAGAAATGTATTCAGAACAGGAGTGGGAGCAAAAAGATCATCTGTCTACTCTGAAAGTAACTAAGCAGGAAATGATCCCAATCAAAAAAGAAGATCATATCACTTTTGAGCAGGTAGAAGATTTGATCAATAAGGCCATTGATTATGCAAAAGATAATTTTCCAATGTTTAAAAAGCTTGATCAAGGATTCTCAAAATTTATGAAAATTGAACCGTTAAGTAGCAGGTTATGATAGAGGAATTAAAACCGATTGGCCAGATTGAAAAGTCAGCGGAAATTATCAATTTGAATGATTACATGGTAAGTCCTGATGAAGATATTCCGGAACCAACACCGATACTGTCAATTAAAGAATTCGGTCGAAATATACCAATATTCACGGAAGATAATGTGTCAATGATATTTGGACCTGCTAAATCTAGAAAATCAGCATTGATCAGATCTATTTGTCAAACGGTTTTATCCGGAGAAAATGATAAAATGTTTTCAAATTATTACAGCAACAATATAGCTGTTTTTGATACCGAGCAATCAAGATTCCATTGCCTTAGATCTACAAGAATAATCTGGAATATGACACAACAAGCTATTAATTATTTCTGCATTTCGACTTTGAATAAAGAACAAAAAAAGAAAATTGTTGAAGACTTTTTGATTCAGAACCATGATTGCGGATTGGTAATACTTGACAACATCGTTCACTTCGTTGGAGATTTTAACAGTGCCCAGGAAAGTTCAGAAGTTACCGAATGGGTGTTGAATATGAAAAGTAAATACAAAACCCATATTCTGGTTGTTCTCCATGAAAACGCGTCATCAGGATTTATAAAACCAAGAGGCCATTTAGGAACTAACCTGATGAATCTTTGCGAAACAGCGATAAGAATACAGAAAGATCCGAATAATAAATTTCAAAGTATCGTTTCTGCAGCATTAACAAGGGGTAGGAGTTTTGAAGATTTTGCATTAACAATGGATGATCAAATGATTCCTTACTTAAGTGATTTAAGTCCGTATGAAAAAGAAAATTTCAAATTATGAGTGATATTGAAAATTTTAAAAAGAACTACCAGCGTCAAATTGAAAGCTTATCAAAGTCAAAAACAGAATGGATAAAGGATTTTATTGAATCCCAAAAGCCAAAGAAGCCTGTTAAGACTGTGGGTGAAATGTATAAGGAGATAAAGCGAGACGAATTTTTTATTTCAAACAAAAAATCAAAAATATTATGAGTTTACCTGATACTACAGAATATTGGTGGGGCGTTAAAAGTCGTCAGCCGTACTGCGGGGAAATATATATTCATATAGGCAAAATATGCAATCATTATAAGCCTGAAAGCGGTAATACTCTAACTTCAACATGGCTGAATGATATTAACTGTCACGCATGCAAAAAGCTAATTAAAAATAATGGTAACATATATGGTTTAAAAGAAGGTATTTCACCAACTCAACAATCAGAAATTGATAAAGAACGCAATAAGTTCAAGCACGGAAAATGTTCAAAATGTGGTCAACCTATGAAAATTCGCAAAAATAAATCTCAAAATAAAGATTTTAAAGGTTGTTCGTCATATCCTAAATGCAAACACACAGAAACGTTATGAAAAACAGTAAATACATTAAAGTATCCGTATTGGAGCGGCTACCGGAGAAAAAAGATTATTATCACACAGACAAGGGCCAATTAACTTTTCTACCCTTTGCCGGGTGGTATAGAGGGTGTATGAAAGTGTCAGATCCTTATTACTGGCTTCAGGAAGTCCCCGACTATGAGGATGAGGTGAAGCAGATGCTGGAAGACAATATTGAAAAAGCTAAACAAAACATAATTTTCTGCACGGAAAAGAATATGATGAGTACAGTTCATTCATGGGAAGGTAGATTGATGGCTTACAGAGAATGTTTAGAATTACTAACCAAAATAAAAGAATCATGAGATATTTAAAAACACATTATGATCCTTTCGCAAATCCATCAGATGAAGAAAGCTGGAGCGAAACCGGAATTTGTGGTACTTATCTTAACGATGGAAATTCCACCAACGATAAAGATTTAGTTTCCTGCAAAAAATGCATAAAAAGGTTTGATAAAGCTGATGCGGAAGTTTTAACTGCAAGACTACAGGAGCTTAAGGATATGCAGGGTTTCGTTGACTTTATGAACGAAACTAAAAATAAATAAACGGTCCTCCTTCTGTATTCTAAAGGGGAAAACAACAACAATTTAAAGTAAAGTCAAAGTTCGCAAAACATAGCGAACGCACTCGACCTATGTCAAATTTTAAAAAATAACGATGAAATATAAAATAATTTATGCTGATCCACCATGGATTCAAAAAGCTGGAAGAAAGCTAAAGTCCTACAAAGTTGTAGATGGAAAGCAGATCTGGAATAGCGACGAAGTTAAGACTACAGACTTGCCATATCAGACCATGACAGTAGACGAAATTGCAAATATTCCGGTGAAAAGTATAGTTGATAAAGATGCTTTTCTCTTTATCTGGGTTACAAATAAATATTTACTGCAGGTTGAAAAAGTCATAAAAGCGTGGGGATTTGAGTTCGTTGCTTGTATTACCTGGAAAAAGAAAAGAATGGGTGGCGGTTTAGGTGGTGTTGTGAGAATTTCCAGTGAGTATTTGATGTTCTGCCGTCGAGGGAATTTAAAAGCAATCGGAACTATTCCGGAGTCCGTTATAGAAGCAAAGCGACCATATGTTAACGGCTATCCTTGTCATTCTAAAAAACCGGAACTATTCGCAGAAATAATTGAATCTGTTTCACCACCTGGAAAACGATTAGAAATGTTTGCTAGAAATTCCCGTACTGGATGGGATGTTTTCGGAAACGAGGTTGAAAATTCAATTGAAATTAACCATCAAGAATAAAATTATGAGCCACTTAGAAAAAATAGAAATATTCAATGAATATGCAAAGAGTCAAGGATATGCAGACTGGGAGGCGATTATTTTTGAATATGAGATTCATTTAGCTAGTACGGACGAATTAAATCTTCACATTTTCGCTGCCTGTGATCTCGTACAGGAGGAACAGCAGAAGAGAATAGCGGATAATGCTTGCATTGAGCCAAAAGGTATGATGGCCAGAGTAGATAAATCATCAATAACCAACCCCGAAAACAAAATCAATTAATTATGAAACTACAGTCAATGACAGACTTCGTTCTGCAGCAGAATAAAGAATTCCCCAAAGGTAAACCACTATATGAGACCAATTGGGAGAATGAAGTTGAAAATTTCAGCAAACTAATGATAAGATATGCTGAATTCATCCGCCAACCTTTAACACTGGGAATGTTTGTTCCTATAGATGAGAATGGAGAATTATTAAATCCTCCAATTGAAAGACTTCAATATGGTGGTGGGTATTCAATGAGAGAAAACGAAGTTGAAGCCTATGAAAAAGCCAAAGAAAAAGTTCTGTTTGAAGGGTTTGAATTTAGCCACGACAATAATTATAACACTGTTTTAAAGTATAAAACAGAAAGTTCTATCAAAGTTGAATTACAGTTTAGGAAGACTGAAAATGACGTGAGATTAATTATCAATAGTGATTATATACATGAATGTAATGATATTGAAAGACTCACGGGATTGAAAACTAAACCTGAATTAACCCCCTCCGCATTAAAACAGATAGGATTATGACTATAGAATTATATAATCAGTTTGCTGAAGCGGCAATGTTAAACAGTTATAATTCTGAACAAAGTAGAAAAAATGAATTACATTTTGTTGAATGTGAAATAATTGATTGCCAAAGATCCGATTGGTGGTATGCTCCTTTTATTGGGGTTAGATTCATGGGAACGGTGATTTATGATTTGTATTTAATGCGGCTTTATAACGATGGTATTATTCGCATAAAAGAAGTAATTCCTATTGAAGTAACAAATAAGTCAAGTATAAAAACAGGTAGGTGGATACCTGCAAAAGATTTGCTATTACTATGAAAGCACTAGAAGAACTAACAGCCGATATACGGGAGAAGCTTCCGAGGCTTAAAGAATCAAATAAATATCAACGTTTAGGAGGATTAGACATTATAACTGTCAATAGTATTATGCTTAACGACGTCCTGGAATGGATGCGTGAAGAGACTGAGGATATGGCTAATATTAATAGTGAAGGTGTGATTTACTTTACCAACTATTGGAATAACGCATCTGATAAAGCTGAAACATGGAACTTGTCCAAGCCCTATTTAAAAGACCAATCCCCGGAACTAATTAACTTCCTTCACGGATTGATAAAAAAGTAACGTCTTCCCGATAGTAGGAAAACGATAATAAAATCCATTTCCCCCCGAATTCAGGGGAATTAACCAAGAAAAAACAAAACAATGCAGTACTTCAAATTAACATTTATTCCAGTTGAATATGGAGAAAAAGCATTAACAGTAATAGTGCCTTTTTCCTCAGAAATAGAAATGAAAAAGTTTTATAAAAGTGATTCAAATCAGATAATTGATTATGCCAGTAGTTCTGAAAAAGAATACAGTGAATGGTCAAAAACTGAGGCAAAAAAGAAAAAATATCAAAAATTAACAAAGCAACTTTAACCAATAAATAATAAAGCAATGGAAATAAAAATATTAGTACCAGAAAATAGACAGGAAGATTTGGAAAGATTCATTAATGTATGTAAAGAATATGGCTTTGAATTAGTTAATCAAGGAGGCGGAAGGATGCCATCATTCAGTGGGTATTATGCTACGCTTAAAGGTGATTCATGGGGTAATAGTCCTTATAAAGCCAAAGCAGATAAATGGGATAAATTAGACGAAAAAATAGCAACATTTTATCCTGATGGATATACTGATGATACTGAGGATAATGAATATGATGATGGCTTGATTGGAATTGGTGAAGCTGCAGCATCAGCATTTGGATATTTATAACCCCGTGCCATCTTAGGGTGGCACTTTAAAAGAAAGTTATGGAAGAAACAGAAATAAATGATATTCAGGAAAGAATAATGGTTCAAACCTCCCTTATTAATTACCTGGCAAACAGAATGGATAATCTGGCAAATTCACTTGATATGATGGTGCATAGAGGTAATGGGAACTTTGTTATGGAAGAGCAGGTTAAAGCCACAAGAGATTGGTTGAATGCTGTAGACATGCAGTTAACAAAGGTATGTAATGAAATGGTTGAATTTGCTGATGCATGGGATCAAATAGATGAAGATGAAAAATTTATTGAACCTCAAATTCAATTTATCAATTCTAAAAAGCACGAAGAGTTATGATAGCACCACAAGAACTCCGCTTAGGAAATTTGATTGGATATGATGGTAAAATATTCAAGGTAAAAGAGATTAGAAACTATATAATCGTTTGTGACCGAGGAAAAGGAAATGTAGATTTTACTTCCAAAGAAATTGAGCCCATAGAGCTAACAGAAGAGTGGTTATTAAAGTTTGGGTTTGAGAAAAAAGCTGAGCATAATTTAAAATTAGACGTATTAACAAGGAGCATAATTCATGCTTATACTCATGGGAAAGTAGAAATAGAACTAGGAAATAGGAGTGGTTATTCTTTCGGCTATCCGGAAGTACAATTCGTTCACCAACTCCAAAACTTATATTTCGCCCTTACTGGGGAAGAACTAACAATAAAAGAACAGCCATGAAAATAACTTTAACAATAGAACAGCTTCAAGATCTATTAAACCAACAAAAATCACAATGTAGGTTTGAGTTTGAAGGACTGTGGAAGAATTCCGAAATAAGAAAAGAATTAATGCAACTAGATCCTGAAGAGAAAATTCTTAATAAGATGCATGAAGTGCGAGATAAAATTGCGTTAGCTTCATTTCCGGAAGAATTTAGGGTATTACTGAAATACAATGTTCACGATTAAATGAAACAAACATGAAGCAGTTAGAGATAACAACAAATAAAAGACTCCTTATTGTGGAGTTTGAGGATGAAAGAGAAGCTGAAATAGACCTTCAAACCCATATAGCATTTCCTGAATCAGACAAGACGGCAATTTGTTTAGGTTCTGACTTTGATGAAGAAATAGCTAAAGAATATATCATAAACATTTTAGCTGAGCATAAGTTAGAAATGTATGAAATACATAATGCAACGGATGAAGATTTTAAAAATGACCATTGGGCAGGCGTTACCAGTAACGCATTGGAATCTTTCATCTCTTTCATAGAATCAAAAGGTTGGCATTGGGGTAGTAATCCAATAGAGAAACCACATAGTGTTTCTTATTATTATAGAGAAAACTATGGTAATAATGAATTTGAATTAAAATGGGATTACTTAAAATTCGAGAAAGATCAAAATGAATGGAAGGAGTCCGAATCCAGGACCTTCAACCCCTCAAAATGTATAATATTTGAAATACTTTAGTTATGAGTTTATTCGATAAAGATAAAATTAAACTTCAAGCTTTAAATTATGCTGAAAAAAATAAGATTGTAAATCAAAAAAGCATAGATGCTTATATAGCTGGTTTTTACATGAGGGATAATTCTGAATCTGAAATAAATCTAAAATCCGTTGAAGATATTTTTCAGAGAAATTACAATGATTGGGAAACCGATTGTGGGTATTCTGACTTAAGAAATCAAGACTATCAACAACGCAAATCGGAAGGTTATGAAGCATTGGAAATAGCAAAAGATATACGAAATATAATAGAAAAGATTAAGAAGTTCAATTCTAAAAATCAAAGAAAATACTGATTACGGAAACCCACAACACAAAATCAAACAACAAAACTAAATTAGTAACATGAAAGAATTTATTAAAGAATGTTTGCTTTTCCAGCATAAGGACATGCAGATTAAAGCAGCCGGAGCCACAATATGGCTGAGCATATTTGGACTGATATATTTATTTTACAGGATCTTCAATATGTAGTATCTTTACTCCATGGAAAACATGGAAGAAATAGAAGCAAAAATATTAGAAATTGTAAGGGCTCAGCATAAAAAAGACGGAGGAACAAACGGGGTTACTATGGACGCCTTTGATAACTTTTTAAATATGTCACTTGACAAGCGAAATGAGTTATTATATCGGATGGCTAAAGAGAAAAAGATCCACATTTTCCAGAGTCTGAATTCAAAACGTATTACCCTGCCAAAATAAAGCCCCTGCATTAACAGGGGTATTTTTTTTACATGAATTTTTCAGAATGGTTTTCTCTCAGCCATATGTTAAGTTTATTTTTTAACTTTATTAGAAAATACCGATCATCTTTAGGGTAGTAAATGTCTGTAAACTCCATTGAGTCAATACCGCTTTCTTTACAGGTTTGTTTATTGTACACCACGGCAATAATTACTTCTTCCTCTATTGCTCTTGCAGCTAATATAGATTCGTTATTCTCTATAATTTCAAAAATTGGTTCTATCGTTTGTTCTTTCATATTAAAATGTATTAAAGTTAATTTCCGCAAATAAACGGAAAACTTTCTTTGATACCGGAATTCAGCAATATGGATTCATGTTAGATTACTGAATTAAAAATGTTAGTAAAAACTTTAAAAAAAGTTAGATAACTATTGTTTCGTGTTATTTCTTTGAGTAAATTTACTGTAAAGCAGTTGGGAATGAAGGAGATAAAGCTTAAGGAGTGCGTAGTATGTGGGGAGGATTTTATGCCGTTTAAGACAACTGAAAAAGTTTGTTCTTTGACCTGCGCACTAGCTTATGCTAAATCAGATGTCGACAAAAAAAACGCTAAAGCTTGGCAGAAAGAGAAGAAGATCAGGAAGGAGAAGCTAAAGACTCATAAAGACTGGTTGCAAGACCTGCAAAAAGACTTCAATACATTTATTCGATTAAGAGATAGGGATGAGCCTTGTATAAGTTGTGGCACTATTAGAACGGATATTAAATATGACGCAGGGCATTTTTGGACTACAGGGGGATTTCCTAATGTGAGATTTGATGAAGATAATGTCCATAAGCAATGCAGTAACAATTGCAACTTTAAAAAGTCTGGAAATATTAATGAGTATCGTCCGAGGCTGATTAAAAAAATAGGTATAGAGAGATTTGAGGCTTTAGAGTTCAGAGCGAGAAATGTAGTTTTGAAGCTGTCCATACCTGAGATAAAAGAAAAGATTGAGTATTACCTCGGAAAGATTAAAGAAATGAAAAATGAAATTATTTATGATTAAAAGTGATACGGTTATTGGAGATATTATTGTTCTTGATCTAATAACAATTTGATTGATGTTGTTGAATTACCAAGCACAGATGATGAGTGCAGAAGGGGTGGATCGTTGGTTGATGAAGGAGGGTGCTTGGTGTTTTTTTAAAAAATGAAAAATATTAAATGAAGACAAACCAAATTTTAACTAGGCCTATGGGAGGCTTTAATGTAAGTCAAAGGACTGTTGATGGAATGTTTAATGCAACTGAACTATTGAAGCAATGGAATGATCACTCGTGTCAGAAAAGAGAAATTAAAAAGTTTTTTGAAAACGATTCTACAAAACAATTCTTAAATGCTTTAATAAAAGAGGAGAATTTAAAGGGGGAGAATTCTGCCTATTTAAAATCTAGAGGAAAATACTCTGGCGGAACATGGATGCATCCTTTGCTTTTTATTGACTTTGCAATGTGGTTAAATCCGGCATTTAAAGTTAAGGTTTTGAAGTTTGTATATGATCAACTTATTAAATACAGAAATGAAGCTGGAGATACTTACAAGGATTTATCTAATGCTGTTGCTAAATTAGTTCCAAAGGAGAAGATAGCGGTTTCAATGAAAGAAGTAGCGACGGGAATTAATTTCTGTGTGTTTGGAAGTCATGAAAGAAATATTCGCAATAAAAAAGCAGAGGAATCATTAATGATTGAATTAGTGGAAACTCAAAAGAAACTTACTATGCTTATTAATGAAGAATTTTTGAATAGTTACGAAGAAGTAATAAATTATCTGAGGAAAAGCCGGAAAAATAAAGCAAAAAGGCTTGTTCTTCAGAATTAATAAAAGTGTTGCCAGTATATATGATATACGACCTTAGCAATAGTTAAGAGTTACTGAGCGAAACAGGGGGCAACAGCAAAAGTTCTTTAGAATTGTGACTTTGTACTCGACTTGACAGCCTGGAAAGACAGGCAAACGGAAATCCGATAGAAGCGTAGTTTAAATTTAAGAGCGAGGTATGGTGTAGCCGTCTACGTTGAAGGTGCAAGTCCTTCGATTTCCACAATGAGGCATCTGTTATGCTGGCTGATAGGAAAGACTATCATTTTAGATTGATTTAATGCAGTAGGAATTTTTCATATTAATATTTTGTGATTTGGTGTCCCGCTGCTGTAATAGGTAGCGGGGTTTTTAATTATTAACGAAACGAATGGATAAAGTTTCAAGAAACCGAGGAAGACAATTAACTCTAGTTAGACAAATTAGAGTGTTGAGTAAAACTGAATTGAGTAAAAAAGTATCCGGATTAAAATCTAGTGATTTAACTCAGTTTGAAAATGGCTTTAAATATATTCCGGAAGAAAAGCAAAAAGAAATAATGAAAGTTCTTGACTGGCCTTTTGAGTTTTTAGATAAAAGACACTCAGTTGAGTTTTTAATTTAGGGAGTATGGAGAATAATTTATAATACATAATAATGATATTAACAATCTTATTAACAGCATGGATAACCTGCGGGATTATTTATTGCTCGAAAGAAATGGCTAGACCTTTCTATGGTGATTTTATAATATTGGATTTTATATTTTCTCCGTACTTAATCGCATCTGACATTATTCAATATTGGAAAGAATGCAAAGAGATAAGAGACAAGTATAAATACTAAACTAATTTTCTATGGCAGAGGGAGTGACAGGGAGTGCGGTGAATGAATAAAGAAAAAGAAATGGCAAAGAAGAAGAGTGAAGAGAATGAAGGAAGAAAGCCGGACGGAAAGTTTGCGGAGGGGAATACTATTTCTGTAGGTAACAATGGCGGTCGTCCTGCTTTGTTTACAAATCCTGAAGACTTCGAGCAAAAAACTTTGGAATACTTCGATTTTATAAAAGGAGAATATGAAATAAAGGAGGGATCAAGAACATTCGAAAGCGGACGAGGTGATGATTACAAAAAAACTACTGAAACGTATGAGTATAAGTTTTGGATCAGAGAACCTGAAACTCCAAGCGTTACAGGACTTGCTATCTACCTAGGTTTTGAAAGCCGACAGTCAATGTATGACTACTTAGCAAAACCGGAGTATTCTTACTTTATAAAAAAAGCTTTGTTACACGTTGAAAATACATATGAAAGGGGCTTATGGAATGATAAAGTTGTCGGACCTATTTTCGGACTAAAAAATATGGGTTGGACTGATAAATCAGAAACTAAACTTACTGGTGATCCGGATAACCCAATCGAAGTAAAAGAACAAACAAAAATCATTTTCACACGTGGTTTTGGAGATTCCAAATAAGTTTGAGCCATTGTTTGAATGGTTGCAATATAAAAGAGGTGGTAAAGATGAATCTAAACCGCCTTTTTCCGTAGCTATACTTACAGGTGGACGTAACTCATTTAAATCATTTACCGCATCTGTAATGCTTGCGGAAGCGGTGTCTTCATTTAGTCATAGAATCCTATATACTAGATACACTATGACATCAACCGAAGACTCTGTAATTCCAGAATTTAAAGAAAAGCTTGATCTTCTTAATTATGGTGATCGATTTAATATTAATAAAGACAGGATAATTTACAAAGAAGAAAAAGAAGAATCTGAGACTACTCCAAAGGTTGTTTTCAAAGGGATTAAGACATCAGCGGGGAATCAGACCGCAAACCTTAAATCTCTAAAAGGATTTTCAATTTTCGTACTGGAAGAAGCTGAGGAAATGCCATCATTTTCAGAATGGGATAAGATCCGTAAATCCATCAGAGCAAAAGACGTTTTTAATCTTTGTATTCTGATTCTAAACCCAACCACAAAAGAGCATTGGGTGCATAAAGAATTCTTTGAGGAACGAGGAATTCCGGATGGGTGGAATGGTATAAAAGATGGTGTTTGCTACATCCATACTACCTATAAAGATGGGCAAAGAGATTGGACAGCCGACCATATTATGGAGGATTTTGAGAAAACAGAAGAGGCCTATCATCAATACTTATCGACTCCAACCAAAGAAAGAGATTCTTTGCCAGAAAAAATAAAGAAATGGCATAATTACTTTGCGCACTCAGTACTTGGTGGTTGGCTTGACAAAGCAGAAGGTGTTGTTTTCACTGATTGGGTGATAGGTCCATATCAGGAAATAAATTCAACCCTCCATGGTCAGGATTTCGGCTTTTCCGTCGACCCTACTACGTTGGTTAGTGCTTCCATTGATAAGGCCTGTAAAAAGATTCACTTGAGGGAGGAATTATATAAAACACACCTTACAACAACGGATATTTACGAAGCAAACAAAAGAGTCGCTGGTACCCGGAAGGTTTACGCCGATTCTGAAGAACCAAGATTGATTGAAGAGCTTAGAAAACGAGGGAATAATATCGAAGCAGTTGAGAAAGGGCCGGGAAGCGTTTCCGCTGGTATTGCTTTAATGCAGGATTATCAGCTCGTGATTGATCCGGGAAGTATAAACCTTATCAAAGAACTGAATAATTACGTTTGGAGTGATAAGAAATCAGGTGTGCCGGTAGATGCTTATAACCACCTTATTGACGCTTGTAGGTATGCATGTTACAAAGAATTAAAAACAAGCAGAAATGTCGATCTGAAAAAGATCGGAAGAATGTTAGGATAACAAAAAATACTATATATGGATTTGAAAGGATTAGATGCAGAGGAAATAGTAAAGAAGTTTGATAAATTAAGACCGAACACGGATTATTTATCAAAAGCTGTTCTGCAGTATAACGTGGAAACCCACGAGATTTTCACTAATAAAACGAAATACCCGGATAAGCTGGTAGAAACCGAAGAGGGAACGACCTCTCAGCCTATCAACAGGATTGGTTTTGCGTTTCAACAGTTAATAGTTGATAAAATTGTAGCATTTGGCTTTGGCAAACCTGTTACATACATTCCGACTAATGACAGTTTCTCATTAGTCCAGGATGTTTTAAAACAAAACAAGATCATTTCTTTAACACGTGATGCAGCAAGGGAAGTTTACGGAACTACAAAAGTAGCAGAGGTCTGGTATTTGACACCCGAAGCTGATAGATTGCGTGTTAAATTATTGCAACCAACAGAAGGTGACGTTTTCTATCCTGTTTTTGAGAATGGAGACATGACTGCCTTTGTTCGTGAAATCACTTTAAAGGATGAAAACGATAAAGAAGTTGAATATCGCGAGATATACACCGCTGAAGAAAAGATTGTTCTAAAAAAGGAATCTCAATGGATTGAAGAAAGTAGAGAGCGAAATTTAATTGGGAAAATTCCGGTTGTTTATGGGTCACAAAAGAGAACCGAATGGGATATTGTGCAGGTTTTAATTGAAAGGATGGAAGAACTAGCTTCTGGACATGCTGAAACTAATGACTATCATGCGGATCCAAAAGTTAAGGCGAAAGGTGAGCTAACTGGTTTTGCTAGAAAGGGACAGAAAGGCGCTATTTTCCAAATGGAAAAAGATTCAGAGTTAGACTATCTTACATGGGATAATAATACAGAATCTCAAAAACTGGAATTTGACAATCTCAAAGAATTTGTATATAAACTCACCCAAACCCCCGATATTTCATTTGAAAAACTCAAATCAATGGGAGCTATTTCTGGTGTTGCTGCGCAATATTATTTCATGGATATCCACTTGAAAGTTGAAATGAAGCGGGAAATATGGGATGACTATTTGGCAAGACGTATTAACGTTATCAAAGCATTCCTAGCGAACGTATTAAGCACAAAAGATGCTAAAAAGCTGGAAGAATTGGAAGTTGATATTGTTTACAATCCATATATGATCAACGACATGAAAGAAAAGATTACTTATCTCATGGATGCAACAGGCGGACAGGCTATCATGTCAGTTGAAACAGCTATGCGTAATCTAGGCATTGATGATCCGGTGGAAGAAATGCAAAGGATTCGTGATGAAAACCAATATTCAACAGAAACCGAAAACTCTCAAACGTTTGGAGTATGAAAAGGAAGGTAGTTAAAATACCAATATACTTTGGCGACTTTATTATCATCTTGGATAACGAGCAATGGAAGAACGTAAACGGCATTTATCAACATCGTCTTCAATGGGATAGACCAGCCGATGAAAGAGACGTTGCGTTTGTTTTTGATGATTGTCACATGGGCTATTCGAGGTATGTTGTATGCTTTAAAGACCGGCCTAAAAACAGTGTAATAGCTCATGAGTGTGTTCACCTTGTTAATAAGCTATTCAAAGATCGTGGTCAAAGGTTAGATATTGAAAACGATGAAGCACAAGCTTACATGACTAGTTGGTTTTTTGAACAAATAGAAAAATTTTTCGATGGACTTCGATAAACAACATAGAAAAAGAGTAGAGCAGTACTTAAGACGGGTCGAAAAGCTTTTCAATGATCTTGTAGAAAGTATTGTTTTTTCATCCCTTCCAGCAACATTAAAGGAAGGACTTTTTCAGTTTAGGAAATATCCAAAGATTACAAAATATATTGAAGATGTTTTTAATCAGTTTAACTCGGATTTACGAGAACTAATCACGGTTTCCACGGCTTATTCGTGGAATGTTGGAGATTTAAAAAATGATGCTTTAAAACTTGCTACACTAAACAGCATTTCCGGTAAAATACCGGTAGACATACTAAATAAACTCAAAGAAGCACCCATGCCTCGGAATGCCGAAGCGTTAAAAGCGTTTCAAGAGCGTAAGATAGGCAAATTCACTATTTCAGATCGCGTATGGTCAATTACGCAGAATACAAGAAAAGAGCTTGAATTTGCGCTTGATTTGGGGTTGTCTGAAGGTAAAAGTGCTCAGCAATTAGCCAGGGAAATAAAAAAGTACCTGAGAGAACCGGACAGGCTATACAGAAGAGTACGAGATAAGCACGGAAACCTGACTTTGAGCAAGAATGCTAAAGCATATAAGCCAGGACAGGGTGTATATCGTAGTAGTATGGCTAATGCTGTTCGACTAACCAAAGAAGAAAATAATTTGGCTTACCGGGAATCTGATCAGTTACGCATAATGCAGAATAATGATATAGTAGGTTATCAAATTCAGCTTAGCAATGCTCATAAAATCGTTGACATCTGTGATGATCTCAAAGGCTTCTATCCTAAAAACTTTATTTGGAAGGGATGGCATATAGGATGCATGTGTCAACGGTTCACAGTTCGTAAAACTGATCAGGAAATTATTGATGAGATTAACAAAGGGCTTAATTTGCCACCGGAAAGATCTGAGAATTTTATTTCTGATGTTCCGGAACAGTTTAAAACGTACATGGAAGAAAACAAGGCAAAAATGGACGGATGGAAGACTCAGTCATCTTTTATAGTAGATAATAGGAAATATCTAAAATAAATGCTAAATTTGTAGTACCGTTGTGAATAGTTTCCTATTTGCTACAGTAAAAAATGAATTAAGTGATCGCATTAAGTTGTGATCACTTTTTTTTACTGTTTGATTTCCGTAAATTTACTGGATGATCTCGCGCCAAGAACAAAAACTATATGATAACTTAACGGAAGGCTGTAATTTTATGCCACTTCCGGACAAGCTTTTAACAATGGTTGAAAACTGCAACCTTACCGGAGAAATTCACCCGGAATTCCCATTTATATGCTATCATTTTCATTCTTACTCGTACACGAAAAGACAGTATGAAAGCCTATGTAATTTTCATGTAAAATTGTTGGAGCAAGTTCAGCAGCATAAAATGCTATCGGATAACGTAGCTAATACTCTTATTGTTCTTCGTGAGCCGTTAGCACATTCAGGACATCCGGAATACGAAGCTAAAAACATTGCTTACTGGAAAGAGATTGTAGAAAACACTCCCGAAATAAGATTCAGGAGTGAGTTTATAAAGTATACAAAATAAAACCTATTACCATGAGCCAAAAAAACATAGATAAGTTCAATAAATTAAAACTGAAATATTTAAAAAAAATATCAGACTTAGGGATTAATAAAGTAAAATTAGACAAAGATTTTATTGAATCTAAATTGAATAATGATGATGTAAATGGATTGAAAAACTTTATATGGAGAAAGCTGAATTCATTAGTTAAAATAAATGATAAAAACTTTAGTAAATTACAACTCATTTATTTTGAGATGGAACAATTTATTAAATCAGAGCAGAAAAGTAAAGATAGTACCTATGTGAGAACTTTATATTTTGAATCACTAATTAAATCATCAGAAGAATTATCAAAAGGAGTTTTGTTAGAAGTATTGATAATAGTACAAAATAGTCCGCATATATGTGATGCATGTAAAAAAGACAAAGGTAAAACATATAATTTCAACTACGCTTTAAACAATCATATTTTACCGCATAAGGATTGCACTTGTAAAAGTGGCTGTATATGTAATATGGGAGTTTCAGGTAAAAGAGATTCAAACGGTAGGCTTATTTATATAGATTAGATTTTTCATATTATTATAAAATAAAGCCTTCTCTTTGAGAGGGCTTTTTGTTATATTTGCGTCATAACTTATAATTATGGAGGACAAATTAGAATTGTTAAAGGCATCTGTCCCAATTGCAACAGTTATTGGAGTTGTTGTAGGAGCATTTTTAAATTCAAATTTAGCAAGGAAGGAAAAAATAAGAGATCACCTATTTAGTTACAAAGTAAAATCATACTCCACTATAGCAGAATCAATTATAGTAATAAAAAGAGATTTGTTAGCAATAAGGAATGATTTGTTATTAGAAAAAGTAATATCTGGTAAAAAACCTATAGAAATATGGGATTCATTTAATAAGGTAAGAGCAGAGCAGGCTTTGTTTATGAGCGATAAAACCAAGCATAATTTCTTTTTACTTGAAGGAAAAATATTTGAAATTGTCAAAGAAGATTTTTTTTGGGAATCAGATCCTTCAAAAGAATCCATTGATAAAATGATAATTATCTATGAAAATCTAGGAATGGAATGCGATAAATTCATAGAAAGAATCCAAAGGGAATTAGGAATTACTAAATTATGAAAACAGCCCCTTAGTTTGGGGCTTTGTTTTAATTTAGTATTTCGAACTGTTCAGAAGTAAACATGCCTTCCTTAAGCTCTTCACCTACGAACCAAGAACAAACCCAATAAACGCCTGCTAAACCCTTTACCGTCATTTTAGGGCCTCCTGATTTTAATTTTACGACATCTCCTTTTTTAATCATGTTTTTCGATTTATGGTTAATAAAAATTCCTCCAAATTTAAATCATTATCCTTATGGATGTTTACGGTTATCCGTAATGTAATGTTCTCCTTTTTCTGTAACCAAATATTTCAAAATTCCAGATTGATTGGGAAATTTTATTGTCCCTTTAAATTGTATCAGCCCTTTATCTTGTAAAACAGATAATAGAGAACCAACTTCAACAGGATCTTTCTCTTTAAAATCACTTTCTTTTGCGATATATTCGCATGCTGAATCGTAAAGATTTGTTTCATTACAATTGGCTGATTCGACGTCAATCTTTTTAAAGAATATTTCTGCGTGTTTTTCGTAGTCAATGTTTGTCATATATTAGTTTTTAATTAATTATTTATTTCAATTCAAATTTATAACATAATACAGGATAGTTAATTTGTCCAGTAGTTTAGTATTCTGGACTATAAAATAGTTTCCACATTTAATCGGCTGCATTGTTGTCTAATTCAATTGCTGTATTTATTTCTCTGAGTTTCTTTAAGATAAAACTACTATTAGATTCATATAGATTTTCATAGGTTATTTTAACTAAAAAATTGTAATAAAGGTCAGATTGTTGCTTGTCAACAAGTTTTTCAAGTTTCATCCTTTCCACCTCAATAGCCCACTCATTCCTAAATTCTACTGCAGAAAGTTTTTCAATACAATTTGACGATCCCACCTTATGCATATTCCAATTCAATATTAATTTTTACTAGTTCATAGTAGATATAGTACCCATTGTCTCCCAACTGAGCGTATGCTTCATTCTTTATTTTATCAAAAATTTCAGCAGCTATTTCTTCACCAGCTAACTTTATTAACTTTTGTTTTTGAACATCAATTCTATCAGCTTTTTTAATTTGCTCCAATAATCCTGGGCAATAACCCATAATTGGAGTCAAAGCAATCGATTTGCTAATTACGTTTCTCACCTTCTCATCCATTCCAAAACCTTTTGTGTGTCAAACAATAACTTCTTTTTACGTTTCCTACCTTCATAGCCTCCTATGATCAATTCATCAGGATAATATTGACATCGTAGAAGCGAATATACTTCTTTCTGTCCCTTTCCTGTTACCTCGCAAAACTCCGATAAATCCATTGTGATTTTTTGAACCATGGATAGTCTGTTAAATGCTACCAAAAGTTCGTTAAGTGTCATATCCGACGTTCTCATACTTCCCAAATCTCCCCTCATAAAAATAATACCGTGGTTATAATAGTAAAATTACGAAAATGAAAGTGTAAAAGCAACAAATGCTATTGAAAATAAACGTTTTACGCACGAAATTTACGGTAATTAATAATAAACCTTTTAATATGACAAGAGAAACTATAATTGAAAAGCTGAGAAACAAGTATGCAAACTTGGGTCTTGGTGACGATGTTTTAGGGTCTATAGCAGATTTAATTTTAACCGGAAACCCAACTGATGAAACTATTGATGGAGTAGTAGATGGTGTAGGGGGATCATTAAAATCTATTCAATCAAGCTTGGATAAGGCAAGACAAAAGCCTACTGACGAGAAGAAAAAGCCTGAAGAGAAAAAAGAAACCGAAGAAAAAAAGGATTCTACTCTTGAAGAAAAATTCGAAAAACTTCTTGGAACCGTACAGCAATTAGTAACCAAAACAGCTATCGACGACAAAAAGGGAAATCTTGTAAAAGCACTTTCTGCGAAAAACATTCCTGAAAAGTACTACAACAAGTTTCTGACAACTGTAGACTATGGGGAAGGTTATTCCGAAGATGATACAGTAAAACATATGGAGACTGAATTTGAGGATTTCAAACAAGCTTTTGCAACTGAAGGAGCTAAAGGGGGAAACCCGCCTATTGGAACCGGTGGGACTGAGCAAAAAGGACAAGCGTTGAAAGACATTGAAAGGTTAGCGTAAAAACAAAACAGACAAAAATGAGCAAATTAGGATTTAAGAGAACGGAAGTAGCAGGGGATAAGACAATCTATGCTCACGTTTTGGAAACGGCTTTAGGCGGTTTCGTATTAGATACTACCGGACTAACAAAAGGTGAAAAAATTGTAGCCGGTACAGCGTTTACTTTTGATGAAGCTACAAGATTGGCAAAGCCAGATCAAACAGCCCCAAAAGGATTACTGTATGAAGATGTTGTTATTGACGATAATACTTCTGTTGATATTGTTCTGAGAGGAACTGTGTATGCTAGAAGGATTCCGGCTATTACGGATGAACTTAAAGCAAAAATGCCTCAAATCATTTTCTCACAATCTAAATAATTAATGAAGTATGAGTAATGTAGCATCTATATTCGGTGAATACGCAACAAGCGAAGGCTTACAGCTTATTATCGACAAGAGAATGGATAAATTCAAAACAAGAGAATTTTCCAAATATTTATCCTGGGATACACCTCAGGTCGATTTGTCTTTCAAAGATGTAATCGGAAAAACACAACTTGATACAATTGCATCTGTAGTTGGGGAAGATTCAGTTTCTCCCGTAAGAAGCAGAAGAGGGCTAGCTTCATTTGAAGGATCAATTCCAACTATTTCACACAAATATCTCATGAAACAATCTGATGTAAGAGCTTACTACTCTTTACAGAACATGGGTAATATTGATGATGACACAAAGAAGAAGCAAATCATTGATTTAATTTTTAATGATGTCAAATTATCGGCTGATGGATGTACCGGTAGACTTGATGTTATGTTCTTACAAGGACTTTCTACAGGCATGATTGATCTTTCAGCAACAGGTAACCCGGATGGCGTTGCGTATGGTGAAATTCCAGTAGGACTTCCGACGGACAATGTTATTGAAGCTTCCAAGAAGTGGGATGATGCCGATGCGACACCGCTTCAAGACATTGAGAATGTAATTGACGCTGCGCAAGGAAAAGGCAATGACGGTTTTGAAAAAATGATCATGACCAGAGCTACTTTCAACAAGTTAAAAAACAGCGTTGAAATCCAAAAGATTTTCAAAGGAGTAGTTGGAAAAGCTCCGGCATTAGTAACACCTGACAACCTTAACGAATATCTGGTTTCTAACGGACTTCCGCCAATCGAATTGCAAACTTCATTATTTAACATTGAGGAGGACGGAGCTACAAGATCATTCAGAGCTTTTGCAGACGATGTGATTGTATTTGTTCCACAAGGAGAACTAGGAAAAGTTAAAAATGCACTAGTTACCGAAGGGGATTTAAAACAGGTTATGGGGCATTCATATGCGAATGTAGATAAAGTAAAGATTGCTAAATGGTCGATGAACGAGCCTTTCAACGAGTTCACAAGAGGGCAGTTATTGGCTATTCCTGCATTAACAGCAATTGACGCGATTTATCATTTAAAACTAAAACTCGCATAATAAATGAAAGTTAGGGATTATTTGTCAGCAAATCTTGAGTTATGGTCGGTTGAAGTGTCCGATGCGCTTATTGATGCAGAATTGATTAATGTAGGATTGAATGGCGACTCTGAATACGAACCCGAATTAGAAGTAAAATCTAATACGCTGTTTTACAATTTAATCCCTAAGCTTTTATTATCTCCGAAAAGAGTTTCAGAAGGACAGTTTACCATCGAATATGATAAAGATGCAATGCTTGCATATTACCGTATGATAGCTGACCAGTTAGGGCTTCCAAACAACATGGAAAGAAACAAAATTCGTGATCGTTCAAATCTTTGGTAAATGGCAGTTCAATATCCATATAAGTTAGAAGTATTTGTAAAAACAGATGCTGTAATGGACGAAAACGGAAACTGGATTCCCGGAACATCAGAATGGCAGGACTTCGGTATGTGTCGTGATGAAGATAGCCTTTCAAGTACCAAAACTATTTCTAATGATCAGATTAAGTATGAGTATACCTGGTTGATTCAATGCCCTAAAAAGCTTAAACCTATTGATGTAGGTTCAGGTATAAGGGTTATAGGATCAAAAGGCGAAACAAGGCTTGAAGGAGAGGTTTTAAGAGTAAAATACGATCAATTTCACAGCAGAATATGGGTGTAAGAGCGAATTTCAACATGCCGGGTCTAAACCAGTATATCAATGATGCTTTGGATGCAAAAATCCAGAATATCATTCGAGTTATGCGAGTGGTTGGTGAAGATGCTATAAACGAAGCCAGGTCCTATGCGAAAGATAAAGATTGGCAGGACGTCACTGGAAACCTTAGATCATCTATCGGATATGTTATCACTTTAAACGGTAACATAGTTAGTCAAGACTTTGAAAAAGTTCAGGGTCCGCAACCAACAACGAAGGATGGTAAAAAAATAGGTTATGATTTAGCGATTGATATTGCTAAAGCTCTTCCGGAGATAGCATTGGTAATTGTTGCTGGAATGAAATACGCGTCAACTGTTGAAAGTAGAGGGCGTAATGTACTAACCAGTGCGGAACTCAAAGCTAAATTAAAACTCAATCAATTTCTAAATAGTATACGGTGAGAAATTCAGTAATAGAAGCCAAACAGTGGATTTATAATGAGTTGAAAAATGGAGGTGTTGGTTCTATTATCACGGGTGATCTGTATAAAGACTTTAGACCAGCCGGCAGCACTAAAGAAGATGTTGTTGTAAATGCTATCACTATTAATAGTACTTTCTTTCAAACCGGTGCATTCAATGTCAATTGCTATGTGCCTTACTTGAAAGTAAAGATAAACGCTATAGATCAAAACGTTCCAAACGAAATACGATTAAAAGCTGTTTCCGACAAAGTAAAACCAATTCTGGAAAGAAAATTCACTGACAAATACAATGTTGATATAGAGTTTGAGCAAACCATTATGGATGGCAACGATTGCTATATCAATTTCAGACTAAAATTAAACGCATTTAATAATAATTAAAATTCAATAAAATGGCAGGACAGATTAACAATGGTGTAGCGAAAATTGAATTAGCACCAGTTGCATCAGACGGGGGAATGGGCACCGTCTTTAAAAAACTAGGGGAAACCATGCTTGGGACATTAAAAATCAATATGGAAGATGGTACGACTACCGATTTCAATGTTGAAGAATATGATGATCCCATTTTTACAAGGACTACTAAAGGAGCAATGTCTTTTGATTTTGATGTTGCCAATCCCGATGCCGACACCTTGGTTGAGGTTGGAGCTGGAACAAAAGATGCCGATGGAAACTACATTCCGCCTATCGGAAATGTTACAGTAGAAAGATCTTTAAAAATTACACCAGAAATCGGGTTTGGGTTTGATGTGGTAAGAACACTTATTACTTACAAATTCACCACTGATATGGGTAAAGACAACTTGCTGGGTGTTTCAGTAAATGCAAAGGTTCTCAGACCTACTAAAGAAAATACACCTTCGTTTGAATTGGTGAAATATCCGATTCCGACACCTTAATATTTTTCTTTTCAGCGCACTTGCCTAGGTGGGTGCGCTTTTTTTAACTACAAAATTTACAATTATGGAAGAAGAGAGAATATTAAGCGAGGAGGAAAAAATAATTGCAGAAGAAAAGGAGCTGAAGGTTTTAAACAGTGTTGGATTTACTGTTAAAACATCATTATGGGGAAAAGAGATCGATTGGAAAGTAAACAAAATACCTTTAAAAGTAATGTTTGCCCAAAGCTACCGGTTTTTTAAACTTAAAGTCAGCCAGGAGAAACAGGAAAATGATGATTTCCAAGAAATATTAAACTCGCAGTTTAATTCGGTTGCAGATAACGCGAAACTATGCGCTGAAATTATTGCTATTACAATTCTTGGAACTAAATGGAACAACTGGCTTTTTAGAAAGCTTTTAACTGAGCATTTGTTCAATAATATCAATTCAAGAGAACTTCTTGATTTCACACAGAATGTTCTTTCGCTGAACGATTACCAGTCTTTTACGATCTCTACCACATTACTAAGCGCAGTAAGAGTGACAAATCCGATGAAGGTAGAGAAAACGGCCTAAAAACAATTTATGGCCTATGTGGTCAACTATGTCACCACTTTGGATGGACACTCGATTATTTACTTGAAGAGGTGGATTACGCTTTCTTACAAAGAATGCTTATTGATGCACCTTCATATGATTACGACAAAGATGAAGATGTGAAAAAAGACACCAAAAAAGGAAAATCATTCGATTATTCTGAATTATCGCAGGAAAGTTTTTTATCACAATTGGAGCAATATAAATAATGAAGAATGAATAATGTAGGAGGAGCTTTAAATTTCAATGCAACGTTGAATTTGAACGAATGGAGGAGGAATGTTGATCAAATCCGCAGGGATATTCTAGGATTAAACAGGCAGACTCAGCAACAAACATCACAAATGGACACCGCTTTCCGGAATCTATCAATAGGGGTTGCAAGTTACTTTTCGGCTGGCTTACTTAAGGATTTTACCATGCAGCTGATTAATGTGCGTGGTGAATTCCAAAAAACAGAGGTAGCTTTTGCTACTATGCTAGGGGATGGTGATAAGGCCAAAGACTTAATGCAAGAAATGGTTGAACTGGCAGCAAGGACTCCATTTTCTTTACAGGATGTTTCGCAAGGCGCAAAGCAATTGCTTGCGTTCCAGGTTCCGGCAAATGAGGTACTGGACACCCTAACAAGGATGGGGAATATCGCATCCGGATTATCAGTTCCAATTTCTAGAATAAACCTTGTATTTGGACAAGTTAGGGCTAAAGGCAGACTTATGGGGGATGATCTTCGCCAATTTACTGAAGCGGGTATCCCTATGGTTGCTGAGCTGGCTAAAAAATTCAATAAAACTACTGCTGAAATATCCGATATGGTTACCGAAGGTAAAATTGGATTCAAAGACGTTAAGGACGTTCTATTCTCTTTGACGGATGAAGGAGGTATGTTCTTCAATTTGATGGAAAAGCAGTCAGCTACACTGTCAGGTAGAATTTCAAATTTAGGTGATGAGTTTAGCCAGATGCTTAATAAAATTGGGCAAAATCAGGAAGGTTTATTGTCTTCTGGAATTGATGGTGTAACGAACTTAATTGAGCATTATCAGGATATTTCAAATGTACTTATAGTATTAATTTCAACATATGGAGCTTATAGAGCTGCATTAATTGCAACTGTTGCAATACAGAGAGCTTCAATAATTGCGGGAAATGTACAGGCCTTTTTACAGCTTGCTTCGTCTATAAGAAGCGCGAGGGATGCTCAAATTTTATTCAATACAGTAACAAAAGCAAACCCTTATGTTATTGCCGCCACAGCAATAGCCGCTTTATCTGCAGCACTTTATGTTTATTACAATAGAGTTTCGGAAGCAGAAAGGGCTCAGCAAGAACTTAATGCGGAAATTTCCAAACAGCAAGCGCCAATAGCAGCTACTAAAACTAAAATTGATTCGCTTGTTTCTGCCATAAAGCAAGAGAATGTTTCAAATTCTCAACGTGCTGAATGGCTGAGACAGATCAAGGTTTTATCAAACGGACGACTAAATCAATTAACTGTTGAAGAGATTCGCACAAATAAAGCATCAAATGCTATCAATGCCTATATAAAGCAGTTACAGAAAGAAGCGGAAGCAAAGGCTTATCTAACAAGGATTACAGATTATACAGAGAAAAGAGAGCAATTACGAGCCAAACTAAAAACTAAACTTACCGCTGGGGATTTACTGGATGACCTTACTGATTTCAATACAGTTACCCATGATAAAACAGGTAAACTTCTAACAACGCTTGAAAGAAGAAATATCCGAACCATAAATGAGATAAATGCCCAAAGCGGAGAAATTCAAAAGGCGAAAGATAAGGTTGAGAGATTAACAAAAGAGTATACAAACACTTCTGGCGTTGATCCGGTAGCTGATACTACTAAAATAGAAGAAAGTGCAAAAAAAACTACCAGAGAGCTTGCAGAGATTTATTCATTAAATTCTATTGCAGATCTCGAACAGCGAATTGATTTGTGGAATGAAGCCTTGAAAAAAGCTTCAGGCGACACCGTTAATGTTTTGGATAAAAACAAATTTGGTGACGTTGTAAAAACCGGTAAAACAGTAAGTGTTTCAGAAGCAGTTGCCGAAGTTACAAAACTAGAAGAAGCAAGAGCAAAAAGAGAAAAAGAAATCCAAGTACAAAGCTTTCAGGAAAGAATCAGTGAAGCTGAAAGACAATGGAATAATTATTATAAAATGGCAGAATTCTATGGTAAAGAAACTGCCGATGCTCAATATAGTGCATTGTTCAACGGAGCTAAAAACTACCTTGATTACCTTGAAAAACAAGAGAAAGCGCTAGTAAAGCTATCTGATAAGAGTCTGTTGAGCAACCAACAGAAACAGGATCTAGTATTTATCCGTGAAAAAATCAATGGGCTTAAAGGTTTAGATACACCACTAGAAAACATAAAAAAAGGTATTGAGAATACCCTTAAATCTATTCCTTCTCTGGTTGATCAACTTGAATTCATTGAGAAATTAAAATCAGTTAATAAAATTGGAAAGGATAATAATCCAGAACAGTTCTTCGAAAAAGACAGATACTACAAGGGGCTATCTGATGGATTGTTGCAGCAACAACAGGACCTATATATCCAATTCCAAAGGGAACATGAAACATTTGAACAAAAAAAGACTGAAATCACTCAAAGATATGATGACATTAGGAAGAGAATTCAAGAATCTAATGCCTCCGACTTAGAAAAAACAAGGCAAACTGAAGAAGCTAATAAAGCGCAGGCAAAGGACATTTCATCAATGTCATTTGAACTTTTTCAAAAAACAGATGCTTACGTTAAAGCGTTCGGAGACCTTGAAAAAGTAGGACCTAGAACTCTTAAAAAACTTCGTGATCAATTTAAAGCTTTTATTGATTCAGATGGTGGAAGGGCTCTTGGTATTCAAGATACAAAGGCTTTATTGGAGGTCTATGAAAAATTAGATAATGCTGTAAAGAATAAAAACCCTTTTGATGCTATCGGTATTGCTATTGAGAAATATAAAAAGAAACGAGAAGAATTAAATAAAATTGAAAAAGAATCAGGAAAGGATAGCGAAGCATATCAACTAAAATTAGATGATACAAAAAGTTCATTTGAGGAAATAGTTGATGTATCTTATGATGCTACCAAAAAAATGATCGGATATTTTTCAGGTATTACCGAAGCAGTAGGGGGTATGTCGGATGAGCTGCGGTCTACAATCAACGATGTAGAACAATTAGTGGAAGGGGTCTATAATGTATTCAAGGGCTTTTATGGAAATAAGGGTCAAATGATAACAGGATTGATTCAGGTAGTAGGTGCATTATCAAAAATAATGAATGGCGACAATAAGAAAGAAGCGGAAATAAAAGGGTGGCAAAGAGACATAGAAAATCTTAAGTTTTTATACGAGCAACTTAACAAAGAAATAGAAAAAACAGCAGGAGAGGCGAGTTTAAAAAAATACCAAGAGTTAATTGCCAATTTAAAAAAGCAACAAGCGCTTCTTAACGATATGCGTACTAAAGAATCTGAGAAAAAGAATCCTGATGTTGACAAGGTAAATAGTTATGGAGATCAGATCCGGCAGATCAGTGTACAAATACAAGAACTGGTTGATACCTTTAAGAAGACAATAACAACTGTTGAATTTAAAGACCTATCAGATAAGTTAGCTGATGCTCTAACAAATGCTTTTGCAGAGGGTGAAGATGCTGCGCAATCATTTGAAAAGGTAGTTGATGAAGTTATGCGAAATGCAGTACAGAATGCACTAAAGATGAAGTTTCTTGATGATGCGGCTCAAAAGATGGTAGATCAATTATATTCATCAATGGGCTTTGGAAATTCCAGTACATCTGCTGTTCAAAATGAGATTTCAAAAGTTGAAGGTAACTTAAAAGAAATAGAAGAAAAGTTAAAAACAGTAGGACTTCAGGAAAAAATATTTCTTGAAAATGTTCAGAAAGAACAGTTAGAGAAATTGAAATTACTACAACAACAACTGTCTGAGATTTATGCAAATGGAAGTTTTGATGGATTAAGTGCAGAAGAAAGAGATAAAATAAAAGCAATGGGAGAGGAGGCCATGAAAAAATACATGGATGCTCTTAAGCAATATCAGGATCTTTTTGGCCAATCTGCAGATAACGCCCAAGGTTTAAAAGGAGACATCAAAGGAATTACCGAAAAGACTGCCGGAGCTTTGGAAGGCCAGATTAACGCCATGCGAATAATGCAAGCTGAAGCCTTAAAACGCTCAAAGGATAACCTTGAAGTGATGCGTAGTCAGTTGCTTGTTCAAAGTCAAATTGAAATGAATACGAGGCCTCTTAAGGGTATATATGATGAGATAAAGTCGATGAATTCTAAAATCAAAAACAGTTTAGCCGGAATACCATAATGAAAACAGATTATATTATTAAAGAAATGAAAGCTTTTAGCCCTTGTAAAGAGGGCTTTGAAAAAGCTTATAAAGATACTTCACTAAAGAGCCTTTGCGAGTTGTTTTTTGCAAATTCAGATTGGGCATTGAAGCAAAATTTCCCGTCAAAAGAAGTACTTGGAAAATACCGTGGTTATTATGAAAAATACGGGGTTTACTATAGGCAAAACACTATAAGTAAGGCTGTTAATTTGGCTATCTTTGATAGTGAATCTGAAATAGAATTCACTGGATTTGATGTTTCAGAGATTTTCATTCGCGGAAAGTCTAAAATTACAATAAAAGCTTCAGGATATTCTAAAATATTTGTAACGGTTTTAGACGATTCAGAGCTGAATATCGAAAGGATTGGAAATGCTGAGGTATTTATTTACCAATATGGAGGAGTAGTTAATGGAGATTGTGTGGTAAAGCAAAAAAGATGGGATTAAAGTGGTCAATTAATGGTAGATATTTTTCAGAATTCGGAATCAATGTTCAGGATTCTAAAGGTGTTCTTGATAAACTAAAACCACGAGAAAGAAATTCCTATTCATGGGCTGAGTACCACGGTAAGCAATTCGATTTATCTAAACCATTCTATGAAGCACGCGAAATTGAGCTACAGTGTTGGTTAAGGGCGTCTGATTCTAACAGGCTAACAGAAAATTTCAATTCTTTTATAAACTTATTCGATACAAGGTCTACAAAACGTTTTACTATTGAGCCATTCGGAAATAAGGAATACGCTTATGAAGTATTACTGAATGGGCCTGCAGAACTTACAAAAGAATTCAGAGACGGAATAATGTATGGTTCTTTTACACTAAAATTAATTGAACCCAATCCTATCAAAAAGATTCTAAAAACAGATCTTGATACCTTAAATCTATCCTACGAAATAGATTCTGAGACGGAAATATTCTTCGGAGATGGCACCAAGCAGACCGGCCGCGGAAACGTAAGTCTTACAAAAGACTATTCAGCACCTTCATATGAAAATTCCGGTTTGTCAATTGTGAGCGGTAGCGGTCTAAACTCTGCTTATTTTGAAGTTTACGCAATTCCGGATAAACCTAATGCTTATCAATTCTCTGTTGAGGTGACTTTACAATCTCCCAAGAATATAAAACTGTATGTAATCGGTAGAAAGCTGGATAACACATATGAAGCAGTAGCCGTGAGTACAATATATGAGGGCTTAATTGGTAAAAACACAATAGCCGTAATTGATGAGGTAAACATGCCGGACTATGGGAAATTTATATATAAAGTTTTGGACTCTGATGGCAATGAGATTCCGGGAATAGTTTACAGTAATCCACGTATTGAAACCGCTGAGGTTATTGGAGAGTGGCAAAACATGTTAGGAAAAGAAAAGATAATAATTATTGCGGGAAATATTGAGGATTTGAAAAACCTTCAAACTCCTGCAGAAACAATTTGGGAAAAAATATAATAAACAATGGAAGATCAAGTAAATGTTGTAGTCACAGATATGATACCACCGGAGAACGTAGCCACTATTGATAAAAATAGCTTAGTGGGCAATGCTATATCCAAAGAACAGTTCGCTCAAGGTCAAGAAGAGCAAGACGATGCATTCAATAAAAAAATAGCTGAGATAAAGCAGCAGGTAGATTCAGATTTCAAAGGCATTATTTCACCAACAGATCCGACACCAACAGAAGACGGAAGCTACAAGCCTGCAATTTCTTCAGCAGATCCAGGCACGAATTATCCTAATGCTGGAAATCTAAAGGCTATTAAAGGTTTTTCCACCATGTTTTACAAAAAGGGCACTGTGTGGACTAAATCACAGGAGGAAATGGCCCAAGCATCACAAAACATTACTGCGTTTGAGTCTTTACAGTTTCCTGCCGTTGCTGGCACGCAAACCGTATATAATAACAGTATGTGGTCCGTTAAAACAGGACAGCAAGCAACAGTAACGGATATTCCTTCGATAACTTCAACAATATGGCAGCCTATCGTAGGGAGTTATATCGTAGAGACAATCTATGATGAAAAATACAATTCAACTACAGCTCTTACAGGATATTATAACGCATCAGGTGTTTTCACTTCACATGTAGACTTTAGATGTACACCAAAGATGCCGGCAACAGGCGGAGACGTATGGAGATACCGAGGAAAGTCTTACTCTTCATTAAGCATTAGGGGAGTTTATGGATTTAGAGCAAACGGAACCGTTGTTATTCTAGTTGATGTTGTCAATGCAACAAACTTTGTTGAGTTTACGATACCTGCGGATGTTGTGGAAGTTGCGGCAAATTTCTACAATGTGAATGCTGTCAATATGAATATTCAAAAGAAGACAGTTACATATACTGCAGCTTCTATCATTAAGGATGCATTGGGTAACGTTTCATCAATTAATAATGGTGATTTAACAAAGATTTTCACAAATCTTAAAATAGGTTCAGCAGGAGATAGTATTACTGCAAATGGCGTTGGAGGTTCGTTAAAAGGCTATCAGCTTTACATACAAGATAAAATTGGTTTTGCTACTTACACAACGTACGGATACTCTGGAAGACCTTTATCAACTTTTGTAACACCTGATGGAACAAGTATAATAGAGCAATTTATAAACAATGCTGCATCACATGATATTTTCACTCTTTTAGCAGGAACGAATGACTTCAAGTTAAATATGCGTAGTGGTGATATTGGGACTCTAAACGATTATAAAAACCTAACGTCATACGGAAGTGTAGGAGCCGTTGTTTCAATGAATTTTTACCAGGCTTTAAAAGCGTTTGTACTTCGCTGCTACGAACTGAATCCTAAGGCTAAAATTATTTTCTGTACACCACTTCAAAGAGACAATGGCGGATATACATCATGGAGCACCAATAGTGTAGGTCGTACTCTTTCAGATTTTGTTAATGCAATTAGAGAAGTGGCTGCCTATGAAAGTATTCCTGTTGTAGACTTTTTCAAAGAAGGAGTAATAAACATGAGAAATCTAACGCAATATACATCTGACGGTCTTCACCCTGTAAATGAAGGTTATAAAGTAATGTCAACTCAGATGATTCCAGTGATCAAAAGATTCATATAAATGAACAATATAACATTATACAGAAACGGATCACCCTTGTTCAATTTAATTGAGCGGGGGAAGCGTTCTGTAGAATCAGCAACACTTAACCGCGTTATGCTTTCGGATGATTCGGTTTCGATCAAACTGAATTCCCGGGAAAAGTTGGATATTCTGATCAATGATTATTTTGTGTTGTTTGACTCTGTATATCGTATTAATACTCTTCCTTCATTAGTAAAGAATAGCAATGCTTCATACGAGTATAATATTACCGCTCAGGGTTTAATGTTCGACATGCAACGTTGCAAGTATTTCAACGCTGATGCAACTGGATTCGGTCCTGATCTGGAATTTCCTTTGATCGGCACCATTGAAGTTTTCTTGCTGGCTTTAAAAAACAATATGAAACGTTTTGCTGGAAATTGGGAGCTGGGGAATTTTACCAACGGAGAAACGAAAACAATCACTTTCGGAGATGATACATGTCTTTCAGCAATGCAAAAGATCTGTAACGAATTTAAAACAGACTTCTGGATTAAATACGAAAACGGGAAATATGTTATTCATACCGGAGACTATGGAAAGAAAGTTCCAATTAAATTCGATTATGGAAAAGGTAAAGGGCTTTATTCTCTTTCTCGAAATAACGTTGATGATAACGATATAGTAAACCGCCTTTATGTATTTGGGGGAACAAATAACATTCCGAATGAATACAGGAATTTCAGCAAAAGATTAAAGTTACCAGGTGCCGACTATTTGGAGGATCAAAGCTCTATTGCTGGTTTTGGATTAAAAGAGGGTTCAATAACATTTGATGATATTTATCCACATCGAACTGGAAAGATTACTTCTTTAGGCGATACGAAATTTAAGTTCTCAGATTCCGCGATGGATTTTGATCTCAACGAGAAAGAAGCCGACGGAGTGACGACAAAATATCTTGTTGCAGGAACATCTGCCAAAGTACATTTCAATACCGGCAACCTGGCAGGATATGAGTTTGAGATCAAAAAAGGCGGCTATAACCATTCGACAAAAACATTTGAAATTATTCCTTTCAAAAACGATCAGGGACAAAGCTTTCCGGATGAAAATTCTACTGCTTTTCAATTTGCTGTCGGTGATGAATACGTGATTTTGGATATAGTTATGCCGAAAACATATATCGACAATGCAGAGAATGAATTGCTACAGAAAGGACTGGAGCAGTTTGAGCTAAACAAAAACGCTAAGGTTTCATACGATCTGAATGTTGATCCGGCTTACATGGAAAAAATTGGAGTGGGGAAATTTGATATTGGCGATTACATACAGGTATATGATCCGGTTTTGGGAATCGATAAGGTTCTTCGTGTAAATCAGACTACAATTGATTTCATCCAAAGTGGAGACTATAATCCTTACCGTACTAAAATAGTAATAGCAGATTCCTACGAGATAAACTATGCATCACAGATTGTGTTAGATATAAAGCAGATCAAAAATGTAATGTCTATTACGAATCTGGGACAGATCAATTATTCAAAGCTGGGGCTTAAGACCACCGAAGAATTAAAGAATCTTGTTTTTGATACTGATGATTACTTTGATCCGGAGAACATTCGTCCGAACTCGATTGAAACAAACATGATTTCAGTCGGTGCCAGATCTCAACAGATTAGCTGCAGCGTTGTTTTTTACGTAATGTTTGAGAACGATAAGAATAAAGTAAAGGTAAATCCTGGAATCATCTATTCCCAGACTTTTGACAAAGAATGGAATATTCCAGAGAATACAGAAACTATCCCTGATGATCAATTTAGATACGTTTATGGCAAATGTTCTAAGACCGACCAGACCGGTGCAATTGTTTTTAGTCAGGAGCAATACAAATTCGATGCAGATGCTAATGATTATTACTTTTTAATAGGCATTCTTCATTCAGTAGTAGAAGGAGTGAGGGTATTATCCATTACTGTTGGGACAACTACCATAAACGGGGGGCTGATCAGAACCGGTATTATTTCTTCACTGGACGGGCAGATGACAATCAACCTGGACACGCAGGAAATCATAGGGAAAATTAAGTTTACTGATGGCTCAGACGGGTTTACGTCCATTGATAACGGACTGCTTATGACACAGGTTATAGAAGTCGGAAATGAAACCGAAAGAAATGCTTTTATATCGTCTGTCACAGATGCCGGTGGTGATAGTATCAGATTTGGAGCCGGCGCTGATTACGCTCATAAAAATGATGCAGTATTTCAGGTTTTACAGAATGGGAAAATGATCTCAAAAAATGCAGAAATAAAAGGGAATATTGATGCGAATACCGGAACAATAGGCGGGGTTAATGGATGGTATATTACGACTTCAACTCTTACAAGTACGACAGGAAAGATACTTTTCGGAACCGTAAATACAAATGGAGACCTCACAGATGGATTGATGATTTCAAATGATGTTCATCCGAATAGCCAGTATATTGGAAACTTCATGATAAATTCTTCTAAAGATGCAGGCAATGTTATCAACACCGGAGCTTCAATAACCGCTACCGGCAACAATCTGGGAAATACAGCCTTGGAACTTTCGGCATCTGGTCCACAAGGCAATAACAATGCTATAACCGTTAATGATGGATTTATCTTTTTAAATAACATTGGAGGTAATGGATTCAAAGGGTTTAAAGTATATGTGCCTGCTTTAGGTGGTACGTTAGCAGAAGGTTATACGGGGCAAGTGACAATTGGAGGTACAATATGTTATTTCCAGAATGGACTTTTCATAGGGTAAATAAACAAAAACAATCATTATAACTATGATATTAGAATTTTTAAAAGAGGATTACAGCGCAATTATCATGAAATTAATTGTTGTTGGTATTTTGTGGAGTGCTGTTTTAATAGCCATGATAATTGACTTTTATTTTGGCATTAGAAAAGCTAAACAGATAGGTGAAATGCGAACTTCTGAAGGATATAAAAGAAGTGTTGCAAAATTTAACCATTATTTCGGGATGCTACTTTATGCATTCATTTTTGATGCGATAGTTCCAATAACTTATTTTTTTGAGTTTCCAATATCTGCTGTTCCAATTGTGTCTCTTCTCGCAGCCGTTGTGCTTGTTTTTACTGAAGCAAAATCGGTTCAGGAAAAAGCTGAAAATAAACTAAGGAGAAAAACCAATGCTTCAATGGTTCAAGTTCTTGAACTTCTTGAAAAGAGAGAAGATGTACTTCATGATTTATTATCGAATTACAAAAAACAAAACGAAAATGAGAACAGCAATACTGATAACAATATTAATAATTCTGACGGGGTGTAGGACAAAAAAAGTAATCACATCAAAAAGCGCAGAAATTGAGCAAATTCAACAAACATCATCGGCAAAAGTAGAAAGTAAAGTTGAAAAAGCAGAGGATAAGCAACAATCAAAACAGTCTGAGATCCTGGAACAAAAAAAAGATAATGTAACTGATTTTGAGGTTAAAGGAAAAGCTGAGACAGGAAAGCCGATTGAAATCTACAATATTGAAAACGGTGATACCTTGCAAGCCATTAGAGTTAATGGTAATGCAGATGTTCACATAAGGACAAAATCATCTCAACTGGACCATGTAAAAAAAGAATATAATTCAGAATCCTTCATAGGAAGATTCAAAGAATTCTCTGAAAATATTGTTGAAGAAAATAATATTAAAAAAAGAGTTCAGGAAGTAAAACAGAAAACCAAGGAAATAAAAGCTACAGGCTTTCAGGCTGGATTTTGGGTTATTATGGCAATATTGGGAGTAGTGGCAATAGTAATATTTGGAATCTATAAATATTTTAAGAAATGAAAAACATTCAACTATATAACGAAGATAACCTGGAATTAATGAAAAGACTTCCAGATGAAAGTATAGATGTGATTTGTATTGATCCTCCGTACTTGTATTTGAAAAATCAGAAGCTTGAGCGCCCGTTCGATGAACATAAGTTTTTCTCAGAGTGTGCAAGGTTATTAACTAAAAATGGATTCATTGTTATGTTTGGCCGTGGAGAAAGTTTTTACCGATGGAATACTTTACTTGAGAATATTAGAAAGTATAAAAACGAATATGTTATTGTTGATAAAAAAATTACGGCTGTCAATAATGCATATATTGATATAGTTTTAAGCTACAATGGTATTGATGTTACGAATGATAAATCATTCAAAAAGGTTTTTAATTTCAAAGAAGAAATTGTTTGGGATAAAAGTCAAAACTCGATACCAGCCGCTCCAATTTTGAGAATACATGAATTGGTCAATATTTATACGAAAGGATCTGGCAAATTAAATAATGTTAAAATCCCATATCTAGAAGCAAAAAAACATAATATTGACGGGGTAATTCAAGACGTTAAAAGGATTAAATCAGCTATAAATTCAAAAGAATTTGAAGATATAGAACATTTCCTTAACACTGGCGAGATTATATATACTGAGAAAAAATCTAAAAATCATATGAAAAATGCTTTTCATGATAGAAGTAGAGGACTTGCCACATTAAGGACAATTCAAAACGGAATGAAGGAAAAAACAATAATTAGAGAATTACGAGACCATTATAACACAATACATCCTACACAAAAACCAGTAAGTCTTTTAGTGCGTCTTTTAGCCCTTGTTATTCCAGAATCAAAGCCACATAATGAAATTGTAATTGCTGACTTTTTCGGAGGTTCCATGAGTTGTATGGAAGCTGTACACAATATGGGAATGAAAGGAATCGCTTGTGAGATTGATCAGGAGTATTTTGAATTAGGAAAAGCGAGAATTGAAAATTTGATTCCGGTTCAAGAAGAGTTGTTTAAAAGAGAGGTTGTTTAATTTAAAATAGAATAAAATGAAAACATCACAAAAAGGAATTAATCTGATTGTATCATTTGAAGGCTTCAGTGCTAAGCCTTATCTGGATTCTGCCGGAATTCCGACAATAGGATATGGCAGCACTTACTATCCGGGAGGAAAGAAAGTAACCATGAAAGATCCTGCAATCACAAAAGAAAAAGGAATTGAGCTGTTCGCTGTAGTTCTGCCAACTTATGAAAAGATTGTCAATTCAAAAGTAAAAGTTCCACTTACCCAGAATCAGTTTGATGCCCTCGTTTCGCACACTTACAATACCGGAGGTTCCGATGGATTATTTTCTTTGATTAATAAAAAAGCTGCAGATTCGGAAATACGAAAATGGTTCACTACGAAATATATTACAGCCGGAGGAAAAACTTTAAACGGTTTGATCCGTAGAAGAAAAGCGGAAGCAGATTTGTTCTTTGCGAAATAAGCAGAAGTATTACAAGACCGTTTTTAAATAAGGGTATTAATAAATTACTATATTTACGTTATGACATTATCACAGGACCAAATTAATATGTTACGAACTTTCGGTTTTAAATCTAGAGGGAATAAATCATTTTCTTTCACTAGCTTTTATCTCCAAACTATTAGTATTAATGTTTTGGAAGATTCTTTGCAGCTAGTTATTGATGGAAATAGGATATATGGTACTGATTTGTCATTTGATGATGTATTAAAAATAGTAACCATATTATACCCAGATGAAAGCAGGAAAAGAATACGAGCTTTTAATAGCGAATATGTATCAAAGTCTAGAGCCCAATGCATTAGTGACACATGATGATCATATTTTTGATGATCGAGGAAAAATAATGAGACAAATAGATGTTTCTATAAAATATAAATTTGCTGGTGCTGATCACCTTATAATTGTTCAAGCGAAAGATCACAAGCATAAAGCAGATATTGCTATTGTAGACCAATTTAGGCAAGTCATAACAGATACAAAAGCAAATAAAGGTATACTAGTATGTTCTAACGGCTTTACGAAAGCAGCTATTACGAAAGCAGAAAGTTATGGTATTGAATGTTTAACTGTCCATTCAGCAATAAATAAGAAATGGGAAACATTGTTAAAAATTCCTGTTCGTAAGGTTATTAATGAGTTTGGATTAAATATGAATTTTACTTTGGCAATTCCGGTCAATAAAATGGAAGGTTTTAATATGCCTGCAGATACATTTTCGTACGATAAAAAGAATGTTGTTGTAATCTGCGATATTATTAATGATCATATATTTGGAAAGCTGGGATGGGAATATATAAAGAAACAAAAAAATATCAGAATAGATCTAAGTAAAATTGAACTATATCATTACGCTAACTCCGAAATGGTTCCAGTTACAGGAGGATTTATTGAAATAAATTATATAAAAAGCTCAACTAAACAATTTTATATAACACCCAAAAATTACATTTATTCTAAAGATCATATTAAAGATAAAGGAACGCTGCATAACATGACAATTACGCAAGATATTTTAGATAATATCGTAACGGGCGACAATGAAAATGACAAAGATGTTAAAGAAGACCCTATAATTACTTTAACAACTTTTGGGTTCAATAATATGGAAACTTTTTTCAGTAACTTTTCTTTCAATGTAAAGGGGGAAATAGAAGGAGATTTTTTCACGAAAGAAAATATCTTAATGAAGAATGACGAAAGAGGAAGGGAAGTTGTTCAAATAGAACGCATTTTAAAGAGAGGTAAATAAGAAATCCCCACTGTTAGGTGGGGATTGTTTTTATTTGATCACAACGTATCCTGAAAATTTGCCTGATGAATGCACTGTGACTATATGTGTAATAATTGTGGGATAGGCATTTAATACCGCAACATCTGTATCCATATATTGATAAACTTGAACTATAGGCTTATCTTGTTTGTCTTCTAAGTTAATTTCAAATTCTAACTTATAGCCTCCTTTAATTTCTTCCCAATCTTCTGAGGTAAATTCGTGTGTCATAATTATTCATTTTTCGTTAAGCAGCCAATATACAAACAATTCAAACTAATGCGTTACGGTTTCCCGTAGAGTTATACCTACATACTATCCGTATATTTACGGAGTTTTTTTAAGAGACAAGAACAAGTCAGTTTTTTTAAGTGTCCTTCCTTCGGGAAGGATTTTTTTTGTAGAAATAAAAACTCTCCTTATTAGGGGAGAGCCGATTGTACTGTAAGATTGTACAACATTTATTATTAGAAAGTAAATGTATGCGTGAATGAATTTTATTTATATGCTTGCGATCATACGTTTCTATTTTTTATTGTCGTATATGTATAATAAATAAAATATACCACAAAAATAAAGATTTCATTAATAGGTGATTAATTTGGCATATTGGTTGATGTGATTATGAAAGCTTATTTAACACCAAATCTTATCTCATAATTCATTTTACACTTTTGACCTCCTAATGCCTGGGAGGTTTTTGATTTAAAATATTATATTTGATTTCTCATTTTCTATGAAATGAGTTAGTAATTAATATATCCTCGATTTAGGTCGGGGATTTTTGTTTTAGTAACTTTAGGTAAAAATATTACCATGGAAATAGAAGGGATTGTTGTAAAAGTAAAGAAGCGATACACTAGAATCCGCCTCGATGATGGTTCCACTTTAGACCTTATGTATCGTAAGAGTGACAACTACATAGTTTCTGACTTAAAAAAAGGAGATTGGCTGAAAGCAACTGTAACAGTTAAGAAATATAGACTGTGGCGAATGAGGGTTGTAGGGTATTATCTGGATAAAGTGAAAGTATGATTATTTCTGCAAAAATTAAGATTGTTACTAAATGTAACATTAATTATTTTGTAATTGTTACATATTGTAGCAATTTTGAAACATGGAAATTCGTGGCACAATTAAATCTAAACACATTAATCATGTGCGACTTATCACTTCAGATAAGAAGCAGGAAATTGACGTTTTCTACACGGAAAGCAAGAAGTTTGATATTGAAGAGCTTGTTGAGAATGAGGTTGTTGTTTTCGATGTCACGTCTGAGTCAGTAGATTATTACGGTCTTAAATTGGCAAAGTTCTGGCTTTTAAGTATCATTTCTCCTAAAAATAAATTTGTCTATCAGGGAAAGAAGAGAAAAGGCGATAGCGAGAACAATGATCAAGGCTGGGCATATAGGCATCTGAAATAATTGCATAATATTTGTATTTTAGGTTAAAAATATTAATCATGTGCAACCGAGTAGATAATGCTGGACTTTCAATTGAGGAAGTTTCAGCAAACCTGGCAGCGGAAATCGTTGAGGGTAATTACATTCTTAAGCCGGAGGTTAATGCCTTCGATGTCCCGGCAATGCCAATAGTTTTAGATCACCACGGCCGGAAGATCACCCACGGAACCTGGCGACTTTATAAAGAAGCCGATAAATCAAAGCCTGGGAAAGGTATAAATTTGACCGCGGAAAAAACTCACACATTTTACAGAAAGTTTGAGCACAACAGGGCGGTGGTTCCGGTTACCGGCTTCTATGATTGGATGCATGTTCAGAATCCAGGTAGAAAAACTCCAATCACAGTAAAGCACCGTGTTAACTGGAAGGATCAGGATCATTTTTATATTGCTGCATTTTATGACGTCTGGGATAATGGAGAAATAGGTTTTGGACTCGTTACTACCGTTGCAAATGAATTAATGAGCGTAGTTCATAATTCAAAACTTCGAATGCCGATTTGTATGGATGTTGGAACGGCAAATAGATTTCTAAATGATGATCCAATTGAAAGCTTCGAGTTCCCAGCCTATGATCCTGCGCTCGTTGCTGTCAACCTGGAACCGCAAAAAATGCCCAAACAAGATCCACCAACCCAAACCTCACTTTTTGGATAATGGAAGATCATAAACACATATTTCAGCTTCTGGCAAACTATATAGAAGAAGACCCAAATGATATGGTAAACTTTTACGATGATGCTATGAACTTAATCCGTGGAGCCGCAGCGGATAAAAATATAGAATTTGATGGTTACTTTCGGGAACGCTGGGAAATCTCAGCAGATACAATTTTCGAGTTTGACGAAGATTATTTTGAGGACGAAGACCGCCGGGATCTTTACGTTTTTCTATCGGCTTTAGTTGATGAAGATATTTTCAATTATCTCCATTACGTATGGCACCATGTGTTTCACCAAGAACTTACCGAGGATATTTTAGAAAGACGAATTCTTGAACTAAAAGAAAAAGGCGTAACTTTTTAGTTTCGCCTTTTATTTGTTATTCAAATTTTGGCATCAGACTTCTTGCTTTTTCAAATTCTTTTTCCTGATGTTTTGTTGCGTAAATTTCTGTTATTTTTTCAGATGAATGCCCGAAAACTTCCTTTATGGTTTTTAGGTTCATGCCATTTTCTTCCTTGTCATTTGCTCCCTTGTGTTTAAACCAATACATTTTTTTATTAATTTTAAGTATGTCGTGAGCGTTTTGTGTCCACATTCTTTGCATTGAACTTTTAGAAATTGGATATGGTGCTGGAATGAATTTTTTATCTATGTTTTTACTATGAGGAGCAGCAACCCCAAAAAGGTAATTTTCAGGAATGCTCAAATCAAATTGCATTAATTCATGCTTTAAATCGTTAGAAATAGGAACTCTACGGCCTTTTGTTTTACTCGCTTCTCTGGGAAGAGTAATAATTTTTTTATCAAGATTAATCATTGAACATTGTACTCTTCTTATCTCGGCAGGTCTAATTCCCGACTCATAAATCATTCGTAGAAATACATTGAAATTTGGGCATACTTTATTATAATGCTCAATAATCAATTTTTGTTCTTCGTCAGTAATAAGATCGATCTCTCTAGACTCTTCATTTTCTAAATACGATATGCCTCTTGCGGGGTTTAATTTTACAATGAACTCTTTTTTCAATACTGTAAAAATAGAGCGTAAAACATTGGAAACCTTATTATATCTTAAGTTTGACCATTCGTATTTATCAACTGCTGCATCTAGTAAGAGTTTTATGTGATATGAATCAAACTCTTTTATATCGTGGTCATTCCAGTCAAGCTTCTGTATAACGGGTTTAAGGAGTCTGTAAACTAATTCGTAATCCTGGTATGTGACTTTTGCCAGCTTACCCTTAAGGATGGTAAATGCATAATCAAAAGCTTCAATGATATTGTAATTATGATCCTCGGGCTGAGGAAGTGTTTTCTTTTTAATCGGAACCCATCCTCTTTTTAATCGATCCTCAACCACTGAAGCTAAGGCCAAACCATAAACTTCCCTTTCTTTTACATCTTCTATTTTGTTAATATCTTCCCTCACCTTTGTCGGGTGACCTCCGTTAAATCTAAACCAAACATACCAATCTTTACCCGATGATTTTAGCTTTGGTTTTGTCCATGTGTTTTTCATAAGTTACTATTTTAATTTGTGCCGTTTTGTGCCAAACGCGTATAGTAAATTTACGAAAATACTTCTATAAAAGGGCTGTAGATTAAAAGAATCTGCCCTTTAGGGGCAGATTCAGTAGATAAATACATCTCATTTTTTTAATTAGACAACAATAAAAAGCACAGCCGACAATGCTGTGCTTAAATTTTTATTTCAAATTTAATTGCAATTTCAATAGTAGTAAGAAAAGCAAATAAAGTTTCCACTTCGATTTTTATTACATAGTAAATGTAGTAATAATTTTAATACGAAATATGAATTTAATGTTAAAATTCACAAGTTATCCACAATTTGTTGTGGATAAGTCTAGACTAGGGGTAAAATCCTCTTTTTTATTTAACAGAATAAAAGAATGACCTTAGTTCATCTGCAAACATATGAGGTAATTCCAGTGCGGCAAAATGACCGCCTTCATTCATCTTTTTAAAGCTGGTTACATTCACGAAACGTTCTGCCCACTGTTTAGGAAACTGAGCTTCACGGGGAAATACAAGCACTCCGGCCGGAACATTGCTTTTTTGATGAATGTGTGTTCCGCTCCATAGAGATGCTGCGTCTTCTTTGTACATTCTGGCAGAAGAACCTATTGTTTGAGTCACCCAGTAAATCATAATATTGGTGAGTATCTCATCTCTTCCTCCGAAGGCAGTTTCTATTAATTCCGGTGGCGATCCGGCATTTATAAAACTTATGATCCAGCCTGCAAGTCCTATAGGAGAGTCGTTTAGTCCGTAAGCAAGAGACTGGGGTTTGGTAGACTGTACCATTGCATAAGCTCCTTCGCTATACCACCAGTGCTGGACAAACTGTGCGAATTGTTTTTCATCTTCACTCATTGTTGTCGGATTTTCCTGACCGGTTGGGTATCCTACGTCTGTAAGATGAACCGCTTCCATTACATCAGGGTATTTTGAAGTCAGTGCTTTTACTACTCCCATTCCTATATCTCCTCCGGCAGCACAGAATTTTTCATATCCAAGGACTTCAGTCATTAGTTTTTTCCAAAGATCTGCGACTTTCTCACTGTTGACTGTTGTTTTATCAGAAAAGCCAAATCCCGGAATAGAAGGGATAACCAGATCAAAACTCTGTTCGCCTTCGGTAAGCAAGGGGATAATTTTATGAAAACGGTAATAACTGTCTGGCCAGCCATGAGTAAGAATCAAAGGTTTGGGGTTGGGACCTTTACCTCTGATGTATTGAAAATGAATCAGAATTCCGTCTATGCGGGTTGTGTACTGCGGATGTTGATTTAACTGCTGTTCATGCATTTTCCAGTTGTAATCATTTACCCAGTAGTTGGTAAGCTCTTTCAGATAAGTTTCGTTCGTACCATAGTTCCAGCCGGAGCCTTCGGGTTCTTCGGGCCATCTGGTGTTTTGGATACGGTTTTTAAGGTCGGTTATCACCGATTCGGGGATGTTAACAGTAAATGGTTCCATATTTATATATTATATTGGTGTAAAATGGCGGTTTTGAAAAGTGTTGATAATAAGAATGTTATCAAAGTTATAAACTTTCTCTTTTAATAAGTGTTGTCAAAATCATAATTTTTTTGATTTTTTAATGGTGAAAAAAATGTAACTTTAATTCATTAAAATCTCGTAATACATATTACTGATTCAGGGATCATTCTGAAACCTGAAAATCTTAGGTTCAATTTCTGAACCCAATATCTTTATTATATCAAAACTAAAGCAAAGACAAAACGTCATTTGTACTGTCAATGGTCAATAGCATTTAAAAAGTTGTTGATTATTGATGTTTAACATAGAAGTTGTTTAAACTTTACAAAACCACAAAAGTCACAAAAGCTTTCATTTTAAAACACTTTAGCTCACTTAAGCAAGTTGAATATAATTCTACAAAAAAGCTCACATAAGATGAAAGTCAAAGATTTTCACAAAACTTAAGTGTACTTACTATGCATAAAGTTTAACTCTAAAAAGACTTAAGTGTTCAAAACTTTTGTGCCTTTTGTGGTTAAAAATCATCAATATAAATGTTTAAACAACTTCATTAAAAAAAATCAATATGAATACATATAAAATTGCCATAATCGGCGGAACAGGAAAATCCGGAAAATATCTGGTACAAAACCTTCTTGAGAAAGGGCATTTCCTTAAACTTTTAGTAAGACATCCTGAAAATTTTACTATTCAAAATCCATTAATTGAAGTGGTAAAAGGAGATGCAAGAGAGGAAGCAGCTGTCCGTTCATTGATTGAAGGGACGGATATTGTAATGAGTACTTTAGGGCAACCAAAAGGAGAGAAGTCTATATTCAGTGATGCGGCGAAAAATATCATCAGAGCGATGAATCATCATGGCATCAGCCGGTATATTGTGACCACAGGTTTGAGTGTGAATACATTATCTGATCAAAAAAATGAAAAGGTAAAAATGGCTACAGACTGGATGTATAAGAACTATCCTGAGACAACTGCTGATAAACAAAAGGAGTACGAACTTCTTATGGAGAGTAATCTGGATTGGACTTTGGTAAGACTGCCCTTGATTCACCTTACAGAAGAAAATTTCGTAACTGAAACAAATCTTATCGACTGTCGGGGGGAAAATATCAGTGCATCAGATCTGGCAGCATTTTTAGTTTCTCAAATTGATACTCCTGAATATATAAGGAAGAGTCCGTTTTTGTATAATCTAAAAGAGTAACTATTTTATTAATAAAAAGAAGTAGTTGTCAAATAGTTTGAGCTTTGTCATTCTGACGAAGGAAGAATCTCATTGATAACCAATATATGAGATTCTTCACTACATTTCATTTCGTTCAGAATGACATTTCTGAGACAACTGATTCTGTTTAAATATCTCTATTTCTTACGACCATACATCAAAATACGCTTAAATGCATAGATGGCTGGATATTTTGTAAATCTTTGTGCTATTCGTGATTTAAATTCGGTAATGAAATTTTCTTTCTGATCATCTTCCAGACGTTCCAGATAAGGTAATAAAGCTGTTCCTGAAATAAATTCATATAAAGCCTCATGATCATCTGCAATGATAGGATACACTTTCTGGAAAATTTCTATATCCTGAATTCTGTTATCAAACAGAATCTGAGCATAATCATCCATTGAAAGCACCGGTGAATCACGGTTGAAATGATTTAGTTGTGATGCATAAGGTTCTTCATCTGCCATTTCTGTCAGAATCTGATTGAGAATATTTTCTTTCTGAACAGGCATCTGTATGGCCAACTGGCCTGAAGGAGATAACAGTTCAATGATTTTTGGAAATAAAGTTTCATGATCATCTGCCCATTGCAGAGCCGCATTACTGAAAACAAGATCCCACTTTTGATCAGACTGTGCCGTTTCTTCAATGCTCTGAAGTTTAAAATGTAAGTTTTCATTTTCAAATTTTTTCGATTTTTCAAGCATTTCTGCCGATGAATCGATTCCTAAAAATGTAGAACCTGTCAGTTTTTCAGTTAAAATGGAAGTCTGTTCTCCGGTACCACAGCCTAAGTCAATGGCTTTTATATTGTTTTCAGGCTTGATCAATGCTGCTAAATCATAAAAAGGCTTGTAGCGTACATCCTTGTACTGATCGTATAATTCGGGATTCCAGGGCATAAAAATAATTTTGAATTGATATTATAAAGGTAAAGAATCTATCTTAAAACAGGGTTCAAAATGCTACAGTTATTATTTTAAATTGACATAAAAAAGCGACTGTTTCTAAAACAGTCGCTTTTTATTTTATTGTTCAAGCTTTTCCTTGATGTATTTTGCGGTATAAGACTTTTTATTTTTTGTCAGGTCTTCAGGAGTTCCGGTAAAAACAACTTCGCCACCATGTTTTCCTGCTTCTGGACCAATGTCAATAATATAATCTGCGCATTTGATGATATCAGGCTGATGCTCAATAACAATTACCGAATGTCCAAGGTCAATAAGTGCCTGCAGGGATTTCAATAATTTCTGAATATCATGGAAATGTAGTCCTGTGGAAGGTTCATCAAAGATAAATAATGTCTTATCGGTTGTTACTCCTTTTACAAGGAATGAAGCCAGTTTCACACGCTGTGCCTCACCACCGGAAAGAGTAGAAGAACTTTGTCCAAGCTGCAGATACCCTAAACCAACTTCCTGAAGAGGTTTCAGCTTTGTTACAATTTTCTCTTCATTATTATCTTTAAAGAATGCCAACGCTTCGTCTACGGTCATGTGAAGGATATCCGAGATGTTTTTTTCATCAAATTTCACTTCAAGAATCTCGTTTTTGAATCGTGTTCCTTTACAAACCTCACATTCAAGCTCGATGTCTGCCATAAACTGCATAGAAACATTGATAACGCCTTCTCCTTTACATTCATCACATCTTCCTCCATCTACGTTAAAAGAGAAGTGTTTAGGTTTGTAACCCATCATTTTGGCTACTTTCTGCTTGGCAAAAAGATCACGGATGTCATCATATGCTTTCAGATAGGTCACCGGGTTTGAACGGGATGATTTTCCAATAGGGTTCTGATCAATAAGCTCAATGTTTTTGATCAGCTTTTTCGGGAATTCTACCGAATCATAGTCACCTTTTTTACCACCCATTCCAAGCTGAATCTGAATGTCATTCGTAAGAATTTCTTTCATCAAAGTAGATTTTCCACTTCCTGAAACTCCGGAAATTACAACGAGGCTTTCCAGTGGAACATCTACATCTATATTCTTAAGGTTGTTCTGACGGGCTCCTTTAATGTGAATCCATTCTTTTCCTTTTCTTCTTTTCTTCGGAACTTCAATTTCCAGTCTTCCGGTAAGGTATTCCGAGGTAAGAGTGTTTGCTTTTTTCAGATCTTTATAATCTCCTGCAAATACCAGTTCACCACCAAGATAACCTGCTTCCGGACCAATATCAATAATATAATCTGCGGCTCTCATTACATCTTCATCGTGTTCTACCACAATAACGGTGTTTCCAAGGTCACGAAGATTTTTCAATACTTCAATCAGGTTTTCTGTGTCTTTAGAATGAAGCCCGATAGAAGGCTCATCCAGGATATAAATAGAACCTACCAAAGAACTTCCTAAGCTTGTTGCTAAGTTGATTCTCTGACTTTCTCCTCCTGATAACGTATTGGAAGTTCTGTTTAATGTTAAATATCCTAATCCTACCTTTAGTAAAAATTCCAGACGGGTTGTGATTTCATAGATCAGTCTTTTGGCTACTTCTTTGTCATGATCTGAAAGCTTTAGCCCATTGATTAACGGGGCCAGCTCATCCAAAGGAAGTTCTATCATCGACTGGATATTATGTCCATCTACTTTTACCCAGCTTGTTTCTTCACGCAGTCTCAATCCTTCACACGTAGGACAAAGGGTTTTTCCTCTGTAGCGTGAAAGCATTACTCTGTACTGGATTTTATATAAGTTTTCTTCAAGCATTTTGAAGAAATTATTGATGGATGGGAAACTGCTTTTTCCGTCACCTTTCCAAAGGAAGTTTTTCTGTTCTTTTGTTAATTGGTGATAAGGTTTATGAATAGGGAAGTCACCTGCTTTTTTGATGAAGTCTTTTTTCCATTCACTCATGGTTTCACCTCTCCAGCTGACAACGGCATCTTCGTAGATGGATAATGTTTTATTGGGAACTACAAGATCTTCGTCTATTCCAATTACTTTTCCGTATCCTTCACATGCAGGACATGCTCCGTATGGATTATTAAAGCTGAAAAAATGAACATTCGGTTCAAGAAATTCCATTCCGTCCAGCTCGAACTTATTGGAGAATTCTTTTACTTTTTCAGTATCTGTATTTTTTAATGAACAATAGCCGCGTCCTTCATAAAATGCCATCTGAATAGAATCCGCAAGTCTTTGCAAAAAGCTTTCGTCTTCTTCATAAGAAAAACGGTCAATAACAAGATTGATCGTCATTCCTTTTTCAGGCGCAAATCCAAAGCTTTCCAGATCTTCGATTCCTGCTAAGTTTCCGTTAATTTCAAGTCTTGTGAAACCTGCCAGCTTTAAAATATTCAGTGTTTCTTTGAAATTGTCAGCATCATATTCCAAAGGAGCTGTCAATAAGAAAGAAGTGTCTTTCTTGGATGCTTTGATAAAATCTATCACATCAGAAACCGAATCTTTTTTCACTTCTTCTCCCGAAACAGGTGAAAAAGTTTTCCCGATTCTTGCAAAAAGAAGCTTCATATAATCGTAGATCTCCGTAGACGTTCCTACAGTAGAACGCGGATTGGAAGAAATTACTTTCTGTTGGATTGCAATAGACGGTGCAAGTCCCTTGATGTCATCTACTTTTGGTTTTTCTAATTTCCCTAAAAACTGACGTGCATAAGAACTTAAACTTTCAACATATCTTCTCTGCCCTTCGGCATAAATGGTATCAAAGGCCAAAGATGACTTACCGCTTCCTGAAACTCCTGTAATAACAATCAGTTTATTTTTCGGGATCAGGACATCTATATGTTTCAGATTGTTAAGATGTGCATTCTTAACAAAAATCTGTTTTTTTATGTCTATTTCTGTTGTATTAGCCATATTTTGTTTATTCATAAAAGTGACTGTACAGTATTAAGGCTGCCAGTATAATGGTGTTTTGCCACAGAATATTCCAAGGCCTGTCATCAATTGAACTTTATTCTATTCCTGAATCAACAATGACCTTTGTAACACCAATTTTTTAAAATCCCATTAAAAAAATACAGTTGAAAAGGAATAGTTTCATCGTAAAATTAAGACCCACAAAATTACGAATTTTTAGTGAAAATTTTATGTATATCTTATTGTTAAAAATTATTATTATAAATGGTAAATCAGGGGAATAAAATTGAATTATAATTATCAGAAAACGGTAAAATGAAGCAGGTTTTGTGATTTATTTTTGTTTTACTGTTTATTTAATGGTATTTTATATGGTTTTAGAAATTATGTTGTATTTTTTTTGTTAAACTATTGTTTTGTGTTTAAAAATTATTTAAAATTGTACCCTTAAATATGTAATATAGAATGAGAAAATTATTCAGAGATCTGGTTACACATTTAATGAAGAAAAGATAGAATTACTCCCTCACACAGATGCAGCATTCCGCTGCATCTTTTTTTATGACAACTATCATTTGCTTGTCTTGGTGAACTCCCTTACTTTTGGGATCTGTTATATAAGAAAAACTACGGAAACGATTATGATCAAAAAGATAGGAAGTGCTTTTTTTCTGGGATCTTTACTTTGGGTAAATGCGCAGGAGAAGACAACAGATATTGAAAGCATTGAATTTCAGGGAAAATTTATCTCTACACCTTATAAAAGTGCCAACCAGAATATCAGCGTTATCAGCAGAGAAGATATTGTAAATTCTCCGGCTAAAAGTATAGATGAAATTCTTCAGCAGGTACCAGGAATGGATATCAGAAGGAGAGGAGCCAATGGGGTGCAGAGTGATATCGGTTTTCGGGGAAGTTCTTTTGAGCAGGTTCTTCTGCTTTTGAACGGGATCAGAATGAATGATTCCCAAACCGGACATAACAATATGAATATTCCGGTTGATCTGGATGACGTAGAAAGAATAGAAATCATCAAAGGACCGGCTGCCAGACGTTTTGGACAGAATGCTTATGCCGGTGTTATTAATATTATCACTAAAACTGTTCCCGGAAAAAAAGTGAAGATCAGTGCGGATGGAGGAGACTTCAGTACTTACGGACTTGGATTCAATGCGCAGATAGGAAATGAAAAGTTTACGAACTCCCTTCAGGCTAATTCTGCTTCTTCAGAAGGGTATATGTTTAATACTGATTATGAGATAAGAAATGTATTTTATCAGGGGAAATTGAATATCAAGAACGGAGATGTAAGAGTACAGGCTGGCTTTTCGGAAAAGAAATTCGGGGCTAACGGTTTTTATGCTTCCAGCGCTGCAACAAAACAATATGAAGAAACACAGGCTTCTATTGTAAGTGTTGCCCATCAGCAGACTTTTGGGAAACTGAAACTGAATTCCAATGTATACTGGAGAAGGGGACAGGATATGTATCTTTATGACAGATGGAATCCTGATTTTTACAGAAATATGCATATTGGAAATAATGTAGGTGGTGAAGTGAATTCCAGCTACCAATGGGGATTGGGAACAACCGGAATTGGAGTAGAGCTTAGAAAGGAATTTTTGGTGAGCAGTAATCTGGGTGACAGAAACCGTTTTGTATCTCAGGTTTTCTTTGAACACCATTTTTCATTACTGGATAAAAAACTGAATATCAGTCCGGGAATTTCATGGGCTAATTATTCTAAAGAAGGAAATTTCTTTTATCCTGGTCTGGATGTCGGCTATAACTTTAATCCCAATAGTAAAATTTACGGAAATATTGCAAAAGTACATCGTATACCAACCTTTACCGAACTTTTTTATGTCAGCGGAACGGAAAAAGGAAATCCGAATTTACAGCCTGAAAATGCGCTTTCATCCGAGGTAGGATATCAATATCAGAATAACAAAATTTTAGCTAAAATAAGTGGGTTTTTAAGGAACTCCAGCAATTCTATCGACTGGGTTAAAAATGACCTTAAAGACAAAGTATGGTTCGCCGAAAATGTAGGAGATATCAAAACTAAAGGAATTGAAGCAGAGTGGAGCCATAGACCGCTAGACTGGCTGAAGTACACAATTGGGTATACGTATATTGACAGCAAATATGAAGAGAAAAACGGATTGGTTTCAAGATATATTCTGGACAATCTGAAACACCAGCTGGTTTCCAAATTAGAGGTGAAATTCCTGAAAAACTTTACCAACGAGCTTGTTTACCGTTATAATGAAAGAGTGAATCTGGGAACTTATAATCTTGTTGATGAAAAGCTGAGTTTTGCTAAAAAAGACTACTCAGTCTATGTATTGATTAACAATATTACCAATACAAATTACACGGAAGCATTTGGAGTGGCAATGCCGCAAAGGTGGTTCCACATTGGGTTTTCTTACACAATTAATATTAAGTAGGTGTTAATGTAATATTAATGAAAGTTAATATTAACAAATTGTTAAAAAATATACATTTGCAAAAATTTTTTATGAAACGTCTTATAGGCCTAGGTTTACTACTTGGAATTTCTTTTTTTAAAGCACAGGAACATATTTCCAGCTTCAATGCAGTGACTCTGACCTATAAGTTTCATCCGAAATTTTTCCTTTATGCAGAAGGGCAGATGCGTGGTAATGAAGATTATACCTACCCTGATTATTATGAGATAAAAGGGGGATTAGGGTATAATCTTACTAAAAACCACAAACCTTTCGTAGGATTGGGAAGATATGTCAACTATAAAGATCACAGTTTAAGCAGAGAGGAGTTCAGAGTATGGCTTCAGGATGTCATTGATCTTAAAAAAGGTATCGTAAAGTTTGAAAACCGTTTTCGTGTTGAAAAAAGCTGGTTCTATGAGCCTAAAACAGATCTTACTTCCCAGAGAATGCGTTACAGATACCGTCTGAACGTAAGTGTTCCTTTGAATGCCAAGACCATCAAGAAAGGAACTGTTTTCGCCAATGCATATGACGAAGTTTTCTTTGTATCACCAATGAAGCCTACTTTTGCCAGAAACAGAGTCTATGGCGGTTTCGGCTATCAGATTGATGATTACTTTGGAATTGTGAGCGGATATCTTTGGCAGCGTGAATTTGAAGCAAAGGGTAACAAAAATTTACATTTTATTTACCTTGCGTTAAACATCAATATCGATGGGACGGATCATCACACGAAGACTTACGATTTCCCGGGTGCAGATTAATTTTTACTTAAACCTGACTGAAAATTTAATAAATCCAGCTTAGAATTAAGGTAATGATCATTGAGTAATGCCCGGTATTTTTCAATCAGCAAAGATACAGCGCTTATCTCATGCTCAAGATATTTGTCCTTGTTGAAGTAGATATATTCAGAATCTACAAATTCCTGTAAAAGATTTTTATCTTCATCAGTTAAGGCTTCCTTATAAGCTGAATGTTCAAGAAGTTCTCTGGTTTTTTGTTTAAATGGTTCTTCTGCTTTTAACAACGTGGCTCTGTGTTTACGGATTTCTTCAAAAGGTAAAGTAACCGCCATAAACTGCAGGTATACCGTAAACTCATTAAGACTTTTCTGGAAATCGTTAAATTCTCTATCTATGACTGCCAGTTTTTTATACTTGGTAAGCAGGTCTTTTTTCAGATCCTCATTAGAAATATGATAATAATGCTGAAAAATAGCTTTGTCATTTTCAAGAAGTTCTTCCTGTACTTTTTTCAGCTCATTTTCAAGATCAGGGATAAGTCTTCCGGCATCTTTTGCTTTGTACAGGCTGTTATTAAATCTAAAGGTTTTTATTTCTTTCGGATAGGAAACCAGGTATTGCAGTGTCTGTATATCACTCTCTATTGCGAATTTTTCGTAGATTAAAGATACTTTTTTGTCACTGAAAAGATCGGAAGCATGATGAGGTAATGAATCTGAAATTACGGATTCAATATTTTCTACAATAGGATTGTGTCTTTCGTAATATCCGTTAAAATCTGAACTGAAAGTCTGGTAAGTACTGTTTTCCAGATAGAGTTTTATAAAACTTTCATCATCTATCACTTCTCCTACATTTTTTACACTGCGTAAAGTAAGGAATTTTGCGGTCATGATTTCACAGATATTGTCAAAACCACTGATGATCTCTCTTGCATATCTGTGGTCTGCAGCTATATTTCTGGTTTCGTTTATTTTGATCCTTTCAATTCTTTTCAGGATATCCGGGTGTGAAGTCCATTGGTCTTCAATTTCTATTCTGGATTTATTATATCGGGTAAGGTCTTCGGCATCTATTTTAGGAAGTCCGTTTACGTAAGGATGATTATTTCTTTCGCATAAGATTTTCATTAAAGAGATCTGGTTCTTATAAAGATCCTTTGGAAGATATTTTTGCTGGCTTTCAATATAAAAATTAAAAGAATAATTAAAAGCGGCATCACTTAATTCCAGCCTTAATAAAGATGAAGCCTGTTCTTCAGGATTGGTAATAAAAGTTGAAATAGCGTCTGCATGGTATTCCATTTCTCTTTGGAGAGAAGCATGGTTTTTAAAAAGAAAATTTGAAATACTTTTAAGAACAGATTGGAAAGCATTGATAAAACTGACCGATATCAGACCAAAAACTTTAAAAACAGCATTACCTCCGGAAAATTCTAATATGAAATTTTCATATTCTTTGTTATTGTAAACAGTTTCAAAGATTATTTTTTCAGCCTGGTTCACATAGCCACCCACCTTCATACTTTTTTGAGAGAAGTGTCCAAACTCATGGGCTAAAACAGATCTTAATTCTCCCACACTGGTTGAGTTGATAAGACCAACCCCAATTGTAAGGTTTTTCTTTACGGGTAAAAACATACTCCAAAAAACTGAATTATAGCTTACACTGGCATTTACATCGGGTGAAAGAAAAACTTTTTGAGGCGCTTTTACTTTGGTTTCAGCTATAATTTCATCAATAATGGCAAACAGCTCGGGCTGGTGGGATCTGTTGACTTCTATCAGATGACGAGTGCTGTAATGTGTCTTTTTGAAAATAAATTTAACAAGAAATATAAATACAAAAACTCCAACACTTAGCAATCCTGCTGCACCAAAAACGGTAAAGTAATTAAGAGAAATACTTAACAGTTTTATGGCCCCATATCCTAATAAGAAGATCATTAGAAGTGAGGCAAGTATAAGCATCAGATAGATCAGGAAAAAGACCGAAATAGATACAATAGCAGAGACCAGCTTGGATTGATAAGCTGATGAAATTTTAGGTAGGTTATTAGTCATGTGTTTTTTTATTAATATTTCTCTATCAGATAACGATACGCTTTCAGATACTTGTTGAATCTTTTAATATCCTTAGGCGTAAGTTCTCTGTTTAATCTTCTAAGATCCATGTTGTCACGAAGATCATTCAGCTTTACAGCAACAGAGAGAAGGGATCTTTCTGTTCTTTTAATGAAATCATCGTAATCTTCTTCCGGATCAAATTTGGTGAGACAGCTGATGGCGAAAATAATATATTCAGGAAACCCTTCAGACCTTAAATAATCCAGGCTGAATTCTTCAGGATGGTCTTCTACTACATCATGCAGTACTCCAACGATTTTTTCGTCCAGTGTTTTACCATAATTCATCACACGCATTACGTGAGCTATGTACGGGGCATGGTATTTATCGGTTTGTCCTTTATGGGCTTTGTCGGCAATTTTGATTGCTCTATTCAGTAATTCTTCTTTTGTCATTTCTAATGAAAAATAGAGTACAAAAATAAAAAATGCCTTAAAAAAATAAGACATTTTTATCAAGATTATTTCAATGGATTTTAAATACTTGCTTCATCCTCTACATGAGCGTGTGGCGCATTGTTTTTTACAGATTCTATTCCGTTTTCCATGCCGTTGTCAGATTCATACATCTGGCTGGTTCCTATGATCTGTCCGTTTCCTGCTTTGAGATTGAAATAGCATCTGCCGTCTTTGGCTGTATTTCTTTCAAATTTTGAATCTTCCTGTGAATAGGTCTTTACAGATCCGATTCCGTTTTCGCAGGATGGTTTTGTGCTGTAACCCTGACTGGTTAAAATAATCTGTCCGTTTCCTGCTTTGAGGTTAAACTGAAAGTCTCCGTTTGTTCTTTTAGAGATAATAAATTTTCCCATGTTTATCGTTTTTTGGATTTGTGTTGTATTATTTAGCTGGTATGAGCTTCTTTTGGTTTATCTGAAGTTTATCTGGTGTGATAGCGTTTAAAATTTTGTATTGCGAATAGTCTTTTGTGGGTTCTTTCAAAGCCAGATAGAGAATAGTATCATTAGGTTTCTTAATCAGCATTTTATAAAATCCTGTTTGGGGCTTATCTGATTTCAACGCAAGGTATCCTGGGAATTTTCCTTTGCTGACAATTTTTACGGTATCTGTTTTGGGAATAAGAATCAAGTTTTCCTTTTTCTGAGCCGTTAGAGCAGCTGATAAAAGGAGTAGGGGAAATAATGCTTTCATATTATGTTTCGCGTTTTATGGTTTTTAGTTATAATAAAAATAACAAAAATTATTGAGATTTAAAAAACTTTAAATCTCAATTCATCACACAAATGCTTTTTTAGATTTCCCGGGTTGGGTATATTTCTGTTTTGTTCTATATTTTAAATATATAAAAACGCCCCAAAATGAGGCGTTTTAAATCAAATTTATGTTATTAAAGACTAATAAGCTCCTTTCTCGATATAGTGTGCTGCAACTTTTTCAGTTAAAGCTACTACATTCGGGTGGTTGGTATATTTCGTAAATCTTCTTAATCCGGAAAGCATCATTCTCTGCTCATCTCCTTCCGCGAAAGAAACAATTCCTTCTTTAGCTGAAGTGATGATTTTCTCAACAGCTTTATAAAGGTTCAGTTGAGCCATAGCTGCTTCTACAGATTCAGGAGAGAAGTGTTTCTCTGCTCTTAATATTGCAGATTCTGCCATATAGATCTGGTTAAGGATTTCAGAAGCATTTAATAATAAGTGCTGTTGTTTCTCAATATCCATCATATATTTCTGTAACGCAGCTCCGGAAACCATTAAGAATACTTTCTTAAGATTTGCGATAATTGCTTTTTCCTCACTCATGAATTCTGAATAATCAGGAACTTCAAATGAAGGAATACCCATCAATTCTTTGCTGATTGCCATTGCAGGAGATAAAAGGTCTAATTCACCCTTCATTGCTCTCTTAATAAGCATTCCTACCGCCAATAATCTGTTGATTTCGTTGGTCCCCTCATAGATTCTGCCAATTCTTGCATCTCTCCATGCAGATTCCATTGGTGTATCTTCTGAGAATCCCATTCCTCCATAAATCTGGATTCCTTCATCAGCTGTATTTTGAGTAAGGTCAGAAACAAAAACTTTAAGGATAGAAGCTTCTACTGCAAATTCTTCAACTCCTTTTAATTCTGCTTGTTGATGATCCATTCCGCCAGCAACTAATTCAGCAATTTTATCTTCAACATTTTTTGCTAAACGGTAAGAACCTGCTTCACTCACAAAAACTCCGGTTGACATTTCTGCAATTTTCTTTCTGATTGCCCCGAAAGTAGAAATAGAAACACCAAATTGCTTTCTTTCATTTGAATATTGAATAGCATGGTTTAAAATTCTTCTTTGTCCGTCAAGGTTTGCTGCAGCTAATTTAATTCTACCAACATTTAATGCGTTCAAAGCGATTTTGAAACCATTGTTTCTTTCACCTAACATATTTTCAACAGGAACTTTCATATCATTGAAGAAAACCTGACGGGTAGAAGAGGAACGAATACCTAATTTATGTTCTTCTTCACCAAATGTTAAACTTTCTGGATTTTCTAATTCTGAACGGTTGATTACAAAACCTGTAATATTTTTATCATCATCAATTTTCGCAAATAATGTGAAAGTATCTGCAAAACCTGCATTGGAAATCCACATTTTTTGTCCATTGATAATATAATGTTTGCCGTCTTCAGACAATCTTGCTCTTGTTTTCCCTGAATTGGCATCAGATCCTGCATCCGGCTCAGTTAAACAATATGCCCCGAATTTTGTTCCTGTAGCTAAATCCGGAAGGTATTTCTTTTTCAATTCTTCACTTCCGTAAAGTAGAGTAGGAAGAGTTCCGATTCCCGTATGTGCCCCATAAGCTGTTGCTAATGAGCCATTTCCTCCGGAAACATAATCGCAAGCCAACATGGTACTCACAAATCCCATTCCCAAACCTCCATATTCTTCAGGAACTGTGATTCCTAACAGTCCCATTTCTCCTAATTTACGCATTGTTTCTTCAGTCAATGCATAATCTTTTTTCTCAAAACGATCATGTTGTGGAATAACTTCTCTGTCAATAAATTCTTTCGCAGAATCACGAAGCATTTTTTGTTCTTCAGAAAGTTCTTCCAAAGAGAAAATTTCATTAGCTGGAATTTCTTTAATTAAAAACTCACCGCCTTTTAATGTTTTATTAAGTTTATCACTCATTATTTTTGTTTTTTTATATTATAATAATTCAAAGATTGAAGCTGCGCCTTGCCCTGTTCCAACGCACATAGAAACCATTCCGTACTTGTTGCCACGTCTTCTCATTTCGTCAAGAAGCTGAACCGTAAGTTTTGTTCCTGTACATCCAAGAGGGTGACCCAATGCAATGGCTCCTCCGTTTACATTTAAGATATCTGGATTTAAACCTAATTCTTTCTTGATAGCAACCGATTGAGATGCGAATGCTTCGTTAAGTTCGATCAAATCGATATCTTTTAATTCTAATCCTGCTTGTTTTAATGCTTTAGGAATAGCGTAGATAGGCCCCATTCCCATGATTCTCGGCTCTAATCCGGCAGCAGCATAAGCTACTAATCTTGCTTCAGGTTCCAATCCTAATTCTTTAACCATTTCTTCACTCATTACCATTACGAAAGCGGCTCCGTCACTCATTTGAGAAGAGTTTCCGGCTGTTACGCTTCCTCCGTTGGCAAATACAGGTCTTAATTTTGCTAAACCAGCTAAAGAAGTATCAGCTCTAGGACCTTCATCTATTGAAAAATCAAACTTTTTAGTCTGTAGTTTCTGATTTTCGTCCAGGAAATTATATTCTACAGGAATAGGAACAATCTGGTTGGCAAACTTGCCTTCCTGATTTGCTTTTAAAGCTTTCATATGAGATTCAAAAGCAAACTGATCCTGTTCTTCTCTTGTGATATTGTATTGTTTTGCTACTTCTTCAGCAGTGTAACCCATTCCCCAATAGTAATCAGGGTTGGTTTTTGCGATATCCGTTTCAGGAACCGGTTTGTAACCTCCCATTGGAATGTATGACATAGATTCAGTACCTCCTGCGATAATACAATCTGCCATACCAGCCTGGATTTTTGCAGAAGCAATAGCGATTGCCTCACTTCCTGAAGCACAGTATCTGTTTACAGTAACTCCCGGAACTTTATCTGTATTTAACCCCATCAAAGAGATCAGACGCGCAACGTTCAGCCCTTGTTCAGCTTCCGGCATTGCATTTCCTACGATAAGGTCATCAATTCTGTTTTTATCTAATTGTGGTAGCTCAGCCATTAATTTTTCAATAACGGTAGCCGCCATGACATCAGGTCTTGTAAATCTTAAACTTCCTTTTGGAGCTTTTCCAACGGCAGTTCTGAAACCTTTTACTATATATGCTGTTTTCATTTTTTTTGTATTAAAGTATTTATGTAAAATGTATTTATGATTAAAATGCTTAAGTATTAAATTTCTGCTTCAATTTTGCTAACATATTTTGTATATGCTTAATTTCTGAATAAATTATATTAAAATCATCATCTTTAAAGAAACCTAAATCATTTGCAATTAATATCTGGGTTTCAAATTCAAATGAAGAGCCTAATGCTATATTTAAGAAATGTGAAAACTGAGTATCTGTATCTCTGCCTGCCCCTTCGGCGATATTAGAAGGAATTGAATATAAACTTCTTCTTGATTGGGAAGTCAATCCGAACATTTCATCTTTGGGAAAATTATTTGAAGCTATATAAAATATTTTACAAAGCTTCATGGATTTTGTCCAAACTTCTAAATCTCTGAAATTATGCATCGTGAATACATTAATACTTTTTACATTTTACAAAAAAATTAGTTTCTTAGTGGTTTTCCGTTCTGTAACATATACTGGATTCTTTCAAGAGTTTTTCTCTCACCACAAAGCTGAAGGAAAGTTTCTCTTTCAAGGTTCAATAGATACTGTTCTGTTACCACTGTTGGTTCAGACAGATTTCCACCTACCATTACGTTAGCTAGTTTATCAGCAATTTTCTTGTCGTGTGCAGAGATGAAATTACCGGTTAACATCTGATCCGTTCCTACATAGAACATTCCTAATGCATCTTTACCAAGAACTTTTACTTTTTGTTCGATTGGCTGAGTATATCCTTGCTCCGCTAATAGTTTTGCTACTTTTTTAGCTTCAGCAATCTGTCTGTTTTTGCTTACGGAAACAATGTCTTTCCCTTTTTCAAGGATTCCCATATCGTAAGCTTCATATGCAGAAGTTGCTACTTTACCCATTGCAATGTTCATGAAAGCATCACGAAGTCTGTTGTTTTTAACATCATCGTTGTGGAATTCTCTGGAAGTCCTTAAAGTCAATTCTTTAGTACCACCACCGCCAGGGATTACACCCACTCCGGTTTCTACTAATCCGATGTATGTTTCTGCTGCAGCAACCACTCGGTCTGCATGCATTGTCATTTCGCATCCTCCACCTAAAGTCATTCCGTGCGGAGCAACTACTACAGGAATAGAAGAGTAACGTACTCTCATCATAGATTTCTGGAAGTAAGCGATAGCCATATTCAAATCATCCCAATCCTGCTCGATAGCCATCATAAGAATCATAGCAAGGTTGGCTCCTACAGAGAAGTTCGCCCCTTGGTTTCCTACAACTAATCCGTCATATTCCTTTTCTGCTAAGTCAATTGCTCTGTTTAATCCATCAAGAACTTCGCCTCCAAGAGAGTTCATTTTTGAACGGATCTCGAAGTTGATGATTCCATCTCCTAAATCTTCAATCGCTGCACCGGAATTACTCCAAAGTGTTTTATTTTTTCTGATATTGTCTAAGATGATAAATGCATCCTGACCAGGAATTTTGTTGTATTCTCCTGAATTTTTATCAACGTAAATACTTTGTCCTTCGTCATTAACTTTATAGAAAGTCTTTACATTTTTTACCCAGTCTGAAACTTCATAACCTGCATCTTTTGCCAGTTCTATACCTTTTGCAACACCTACAGCATCCCAGATTTCAAACGGCCCGTTTTCCCATCCGAAACCAGCTCTCATGGCATCGTCTATTTTATAAACTTCGTCAGAGATTTCAGGAACTTTATGCGAAACATAAGCGAATAATGCACCTAAAGATTTTCTGTACAATTCACCGGCTTTATCTTTACCACCAATCAGAACTTTGAATCTGTCAATTGGTTTGTCAATAGATTTTGTTAATTCCAGAGTAGGGAATGATGATTTTCCTTGAAGTTCATACTCTAAAGTGTCAAGATTTAATCCATGAATTTCAGATTTTCCGTCAGCATTTTTCACTTTTTTGTAGAAACCTTGTTCCGTTTTTGAACCTAACCATTTATTATCCATCATTTTCTGGATATAGCCTGGAAGCGCAAATACATCATTGAAATCATTGGCTTCAGCACCGCTTTGGCGAACTCCGTTGGCTACCATTACCAAAGTATCAAGACCTACAACATCAGCTGTTCTGAACGTAGCAGATTTTGGACGCCCGATTACAGGACCTGTTAATTTATCAACATCAGAAACGGTAAGTCCTAATTTCTGTACATTATGAAGAAGATCCATCATAGAGAACACGCCAATTCTGTTGGCGATGAAAGCAGGAGTATCTTTTGCTAAAACGGTTGTTTTACCTAAGAATTTAGCTCCATAATTCATATAGAAATCAATGATCTCAGGATCTGTATCGTTTGTAGGGATAATCTCTAAAAGAGGAAGATATCTTACCGGATTAAAGAAGTGTGTACCTGCAAAATATTTTTTGAAATCCTCGCTTCTGCCTTCTGTAAGGAAATGGATAGGAATACCTGATGTATTAGAAGAAATCAATGTTCCCGGTTTTCTGAACTGTTCAATCTTTTCATAAACCGACTTTTTAATATCAAGTCTTTCTACTACTACTTCAATGATCCAGTCTGTATTTTTTATTTTCGGAAGATCATCATCGAAGTTTCCGATTTTAATTCTGTCTGCAAACTTTGGTGAATAAAGAAGTGCAGGACTTGCTTTTTTAAGTTTTTCAAAGTTTTCGGAAGCAATTCTGTTTCTTACTACCTTGTCATCTTTGGTCAAACCTTTTTTCTGTTCAGCTTCAGTAAGTTCAAAAGGAACAATATCCAAGAGTGATACTTCAACACCGATGTTGGCGAAGTGAGCAGCGATACCGCTTCCCATAATTCCTGAACCAAGAACCGTTACATGTTTGATTCTTCTTTTCATATGTAAATTTTTATTTTTATAAGATTATATGATACCCAAAGGTCTCATCATAATTTATTTTCTGTTGTTTAATAATTCGTTTGCTATTTTCATGATTTCGGTCATCACGTCTTTAAAAGCATCCAGCTTTTCCGGAGCAATTTTTTCCATTACCTTCTTATTGAAGTTGACAACGACTTCCTTTGACATGTTTCTGGAGTTTAATCCTTTATCTGTAAGTTTAATGATAACCTCTCTTTTATCAGTAGTTGTCTTTTCCTTATAGATATATCCGTTATCTTCCAGAAGTTTGATGATTCTCGTTAATGAAGTAGGCTCAATGGCCATCTTTGGACCAAGATTGGTACTTCTGGTTCCTTCTTTAGGATCAATTTTAAGAAGAGTAAGGGCCTGTACCGCTGTGGAATCATGTTCCTGAGCTAGTTCTGTGTACATTTTAGAAACAGCCAACCAGGTCTGTTTTAAAATTAAATCTACGTTTTCTATTTTTTCCTTATTATTATCCATCATTTTTGCGCCAATGGTTTTACCCAAATGTAGTAAATATTATGCATGCATAGTATTTATTAACGTTAAATTTTGTTAATAACCTGAGAATAAATAGATTAAATTGTATGACTAGCATAATACTATGCATGCATAGTATGTGAATTAATCAAAGAAAATCTAGTATTGATGAATGTTTGAAACCAAATTGATGATTTCTTCAAAAGATTCACATTGGTAAGTGGAGAAATCTTTAGTAATTACCCAAAAAGCATTTTGAAAGTCAAAATTAAGTGAAGACAGGTCTTTTGTGAAGTTTTTTTGAAGCAGAGAATACAACATTTCCTTGTGAAACTGCGGTGCCGAGATGAAAGGCGGAATAAAAGTCTCATTGATTTGAAATAATGATGCGTTGGTGAGTTCCTCATGCTGGAGAAGAATATCCTCAACAATTCCTGAATATAGCTGATTGTCCTTTACATACCATATTTTATCTGCAAACTCTTTGGCCAGCCTCCAGTCGTGAGAAGAAAACAGGATAAGTTTATTCTGTTCTTTAGCCAGTCTCCTCAAGGTTTTAAGAATAATGATTTTATTTTTTTCGTCCAGATGAGTAGTAGGTTCATCCAGAATAATAATTGGAGAATTCTGGGTTATAGCCCGTCCGATAAAAGCTTTCTGAAGATTTCCGTCTGACAGATTTTTCAGTAGGGTATATCTGTATTGATTTAAATCCAGTTCATCAATAATGTGGGCAACTTCTTCACGGTCTTCTTTTTTTAACTCAAAATAAAAAGGGTAGTAGATGTATTTTCCCAAAGAAATAAGATCCTCAACGGTATAATGCTGTGGAATAACTGATTTTGAAAAAACAATAGCAATATTCTCAGCAATTTCTTTTACAGAAAGACTTTTTACATTTTTCCCATTAATAGAAATTTCGCCCTTCAGTAAAGGCAGCTGGTGCAGAATAGATTTGAGCAGTGTTGTTTTTCCCACACCATTATTACCAATCAGCAGGCATACATCACCAAGCTTCAAGTCCGCATTGGCATTGGAAATTAAAGTTGTATTGTAGCCGATATTTGCCTGATTGATCTGTAGGTGCATTCTGTTTATTTTATTCCCGTAGATTTTACGAATTTACACTGACTTTATTTTTGTATTGAATTGGTCATGCTGAAAGCATCTCTACAAAGAGAGTTTAGATTCCTTCGGAATGACATTAATAAATATACTTCCCTTTTTACCTATAGAGGAAAGTTATGAAATTATTCTCAAATATTTGATCTGCCATTACTATGCAATGAATTTAAAATTATCAATTTATCCAACAAAACAGTTACACCTTATTCTGTTTCAAAAGCATCATAAGAATCACAGGAATCCCAAATACAGAACTTATTACATTCAGAGGAATCTGCGTTTTTTCTGCAATAACCGAGAAAAGCAGCATGATCAGTATCCCCAGAAACATATTAAGAATCCACTGCTGCCATAGTTTTGAAGGATTATAAACGAGTCTGCAGAAGTGAGGAACAATGATTCCAATAAAAAGAATAGGGCCTAGAAATGCGGTAACAGAAGCTGAAAGGAGAGAGGAAGCAACTATAATTAACAGTTTCAGCTGTTTCAGATTTACGCCTAAACTTTGTGCGTAAGAATTTCCAAGAGAGTTCCCAATAAGCGGTTTTATAGTTTTGAAACAGATCAATACTCCGATTAAAACCAAAACAAACAATACATAAATCTGGTTTCTGGACACCATGTTATTGGCTCCGAAAGACCATAATATATAGTTTTTCAAGCTTTGATTCTCCGCATAAAACTGTAGCAATGATACAATTGCTCCGGCAAAAGCAGATACCAGAAATCCAAAAATAATAAGATAAGATTTATCCTGAAATCTATTGGACATAGACAATAGTATCAGCATCAGGAGCAAACTTCCTCCAATAGCTGATAAACTAAGAAAGCTGTTTTGTAAAAACTCAGGCAGTAAAATATTGTGAGAAAAGAAAATATAAAAGGCAACAGACAGGCTGGCTACCGAAGTAATTCCCAATATATCAGGTCCTGCCAGCGGGTTTTGAAAATATTCCTGCATCAGAAAACCTGAAGTAGGAATTGAAATACCGGCCAGCATCATTACGAGAACACGGTTGATGCGGATTTCAGCAATTTGATTATGATCGGAATTTTGGAAGAAATCCTGGAAATTTAAACTTAGAAATCCTGTGTTCAGATTAATGACAGCACTCATAATAATGGCAATCACGAATAGCAAACACAGGATTTTAAATCTTTTTGACATGATTCAGAAAGAGTTCAGTCTATTTTTATTTTAAAAAAGAATCGATTTTTGAATTTAATACATCTTCCGTCATCATTCCCAGATATTCATCGGTTTTATCTCCTTTTCTCATAAAAGTAAAGGGAATAGAACCTCCGTCCCATTGTTTGAAGTTGGAAGCGAAGAAATTTTGATCCAGTTTTTGTCCATCAAGTAAGATAACACTTTTTCCCAGCTTATTTTCTGTGGCAAAATTCTTTACAGCATCAGCCCAGTCAGCTTTATCATCAAGATTTATGAAAGTGAATTTTACGGGTTTACCCTTCAGTTCCTCCATTTTACTTTTAAAACTTGGAATTTCTCTCATACAAGGGCCGCACCAGGTTGCAAAAAAGTTAGTGACATATAAAGTATCATTATTTTTTGCTAAATACTGACTTACATTTTCGGGAGAAAGTTCTTTAGGAACATATGCACTTTCCTCAGCATCTGTAGGTTGAGTTACAGAAAGAGAATCTGCAGATGCAGTATTTTCAGTTTTCTGTCCTTCTTTTTTACAGCTGTACAATGCAGTAAGGAGTAACATGGATAAAATTATCTTCTTCATAAATTATTTTTTATCTATTTTTGAATTGAAGTTATGGAACAACAAATCTATAAAGGGAAACTGATACAGTTTCATCCGTTAAAAATAGCGAAAAAGGAAGAGCTGACCAAAAATACTTTTTCTCTGGAGTTTGATATTCCTGAGAATTTAAAAGAAAATTTCAGGTTTGAAGCCGGGCAGTTCGTCAGTATAAGATTTCAGGCACATGGTAAAGAGGTTATTAATGATTATTCAATGACTTCGGCTCCTTATGAGGGAAAAATATGTCTGGGAATAAAAATCAATTCTCCTGAAGGCGCTGCTTCTCAGTTATTTCAAAACTATAATGTAGGTGATGAACTGTGGGTGAGTGATCCCGGAGGCAGATTTACATTGGTTTCCAAACCCAGTGAGTTCCGAACGATTGTAGCTTTTGCTGCCGGTATTGGAATTACTCCTATTTTGAGCCATTTTAAAAATATTCTTCACAACGAACCTAGAACACGACTGTTTTTATTTTTTGGAAATAAAAGTTCTGATGATCTGGTGTATCGGGAACAGTTGGATCATCTTGCCAGAACATGTGGGGACCGACTTCAGATTTTTTACTTTTTCTCACAGGAGAAAACAGGTGATCAGTTCTTTTATGGCAGACTGGATGCCAAGAAACTCAATCTTATCATCAATCAAATTCTTCATTTGGATGATACAGACGAAGAATCTACCATTTGGGATGCGGTGGACGAAGTACTGATCTGTGGCAAAGGAGAAATGATCAAGACACTGGCCAATGCATGTTATCACCATGGAATTCCGAAAAAGAATATCCATTTTGAACTTTTTGAAGAATTCAATGATGATATTTATCCTGTAGAGAAAGAATTTCCTCTAATTGAAGATATAGAGGTTGAATTTACCATGCTCGGAAAAAAATATACCACTTATCTTCCTGATAACAAGGATAAAATCCTGCAGCAACTTCTTATTCAAAAGTTCCCGGTTCCTTATTCATGCAAGTCCGGAATTTGTGGAAGTTGTGAATGTTCTTTAGAGGAAGGTGAAGTGGAACTGCTGGAAAATGAGTATCTTACCGAAAAAGAGGAAGAACAGGGTCATATATTAGCGTGTATGTCTATTGTGAAAAGTAAAAAAATAAAGCTTAACTTTGATCTTAGTTGAGAGTCATTAGGAACATATTTAACCTGGGTTTAATATCATTGGAGTTGGGAATTCTGATGATATGCTTCTGTAATGTGTGGGTTTTCGGGCTTACTAATGGGAGAACCTATACCAAAATCTCAAAAATTCCACCCAGAGAAGTTGCTCTTGTTCTGGGGACATCTCCGAAAATGAGATCTGGAAAATCTAATCCGTATTTTACAAAAAGAATGGATGCAGCAGCTCTTCTTTATCATCATGGGAAGATCAAGAAAATTATAGTGAGCGGGGAGAAGAGTCAGGGATACAATGAACCGAGGGCCATGAAAAATTACCTGGTTTATCTGGAAGGTGTTCCTGAAGATATTATTATGGAAGACCCTAAGGGTTTCAATACCTATAAAAGTATTCTCCGTTGTAAGGATGTTTATAAAAAGAAAAATGTCATTATTGTATCTCAGGGATACCACAACCTGAGGGCCTTGTTTTTTGCGAGAAATAATGATATGAATGCTTTGGGATTTGATGCCCAGGATGTCACAAAATCTGAAAGCTTCTACAGAAATCAGACGAGGGAAATCCTCGCCCGTGTGATTGCTGTAGTCTATTTTATTTTAGGCGTTTCTCCGGATTAGAAAGGATATCCGAACGCGATATTAAGTGTAGGTTTAAAAGGCTGGAAGTACTTGAATCTCCATCGGTCACCTTCTGGCTTATTTGGATCGTAGATCTTGTAAGCAAGGTCAATTCTGGCTGTAATATAGGCAATGTTTAATCTTAATCCGAACCCGCTTCCGATACCTACCTGCTTCCAGAACTTATTGAATTTAAATTCATCTCCATACCCGTCATTATAATTACGAAGGCTCCATGTATTTCCGATGTCGGTAAATAATGCCCCTTCATAGGTTTTATTGAAAGGAATTCTATATTCAATATTGGTAGTAAGTTTTAAGTTGTCCGTCATATAGGTACGAACCCTCTCATCAACCTGAGAATCTGCAGGACCTAATCCTCCAAATGCCACCCATGCTCTGATATCATTCGATCCTCCATTGAAATAAGACTTGATGATTGGCATATCCTGAGAATTTCCATATGGTATACCGACTCCGATAAACTGACGAAGCACTAATGTCTGGTTTCCATTAAATCTGAAATATTTTCTTGTATCAATATCAAATTTTACAAACTGCGCATAAGGCAGTCCGAAAATGGTTCTTTGTGGACCGGTAACAATACCTCCGCTGTTATCTTTTTTGTTGAATAAACTTAAAATGTTACCAGCAAGTTCTACTTTTCCGTTAAAATAAAATGCATTTGGATATTCTTTTTTCCCGATTTCACTATATACGAAGTTGTAGATCATGGAAGAAATAAGGACATCCTGGGTCTGTCTGTCTTTGTTTACCAATGTTCCCCTGAAGGCTGTTAAAAGATCAGTTCCCTGCTGATTAAGACTTGCACGGTAAGCGTCGTTCTCGATAATCTTTTTGGACACCTCATCTACGCTAAGTTTTCCATCTTTGTAATCTTGTCCGGTTTGTTGAGTTTCCGGATCAAACATAAAATAATTCCCAAAAACTTCGTCTTTTACCCTTCCATCATTCACAAAGTAATCATAGTATGCATCTTTATTTTTTGTCAGACTGACCTGAGTGTTGAATAAAGTAAGCTTATGATATACCTGATCATTTACACTGGCCTGATAGTTTAATCCGGTATTAAAAATAAGTCTTCCCAAACCGATGTTGTTCTGTATAGATGCCCCCAACAAAATAGATGAAGTAGGCGTATATCGTTTAGGAATGAATTTATAATAATTAAATGGAAGCAAAAGCCTCGGGAAATTCAATGAAGCCTGAGCTGATATTTCATATGCGGCAACTCTTTTATCAATATCCTTTGTACTTCTGATAGATCCAAACGTCCCTGAAAGGCTTGTAGAAAGGTTTTCTGCCCCTCTGAAAACGTTTCGGGTGGTAAGGTCTACGGAAGGAGAGATACCGAGATTTAAGACCTGAGAGTAATTGATATCCGTTCCCAGTTTAAACTCGTACTTCGGAAGAGGTTTCAATACATATAAAACATCAACAATACTGTCGTTAGGTGAAGACATTCCTCCTTGTCTCAGGGAGTCTCTTGCTTTAACGATGCTAAAATTGTTCATCGCCAAAAGGTTTCTCTTCGTTACGTCAAGTTTGGTCTGGTCGAAAACCTTTTTATTATCCGGAATAATAGCTCTCCATATGGATGAAAGTTTATATTTATCATTCATCGTATGGAATCTTATTCTTCTTAAGCTGTCTTTTTTTGTATTTTTAGGGTAATCACCCGGTTCATCTACAATCGCTACATCTATATTCCCGAAAGTTGAAATCTTATAAGGAGTATCCAGAGAGTCTTTATGGATTTCCAGTGTCAAAGGAACCTGCTTTCTGCTTTTAAGAGAATCTGCTACGAAATAAACCTCATCATTGGAGGCATTGAATCTATAAAATCCAAATTCCCTCATCAGATCAGTAATTCGGGTTACTTCTCTTTCAAGAACGGTCTGATCAAGTATCTGTCCGGATCTCACAAGACTTCTGTTCAGATTATAATTGTAGTACCCTTTGATCCCCTGATCCGGAATATTGTAAAAATAATCTTTGATTCGGGTAGGCTCGTTATGTTTAATAGAATAATTGACGGCGGCTTTTTTAGAAGCGGAATCCAGGGTATGCTTAAACGTTACATCAGCATCCCAGTATCCTCTGTAGGTAAGTCTTTTCTTAATAGACTCAGCACTTTTTTCACTTCTGGTCTGATCAAGAATTACCGGCGGAGTTCCCCAATTATGCAATAAACGATCGAACAGCAGGTTTTTTCCGACACTGCTTTTCATATCATATTTAAGGAATAAAGAATCTCTCAGTTTCTGATTTCTCATTTCACCGGGATAGGTCATATATTCATTAAGTATCGTATCGTATTTTGGATCAGCCATATTGTACAGAAGAAGACTTAATGGCATGAAAAGGAATTGCTTTTTATTGGGCTTTTGCTGAATATAATCTTTCAGTTCCTCATCGAAAAATTCTTTCTTATCCTCGAACCCTAATGTGTTTTTGGTAAGCAGATATTCGCCTTCAGGAACTTTTTTTGTCGTACTACAAGCATAAAGGAGACCAACAAATGTTGCAAATGAGATAATTTTATAATATTTTTGAGGAGAATTCTTATAATGCTTACAGCTCATACAATAAAAGTTTTACAATCTTTAGATAAAAAGAAGTTCAGACAAAAATACAATTTGTTTTTGGTTGAAGGTAATAAAATCATTTGTGAACTTTTTAATTCTAACTTTAAAGTTAAAGAAATATTATCAACCGATCCACAAAAATTGGACCGTACTGATATTCCTGTTACCCATATCTCTGAAAATGAATTAAAAAAAATTAGTTTTCTTAAAACTCCAAAAGATTCCGTAGCGGTATGTTATCTTGCTGAGGAAGAAAAATGGGCGGATAAGAATATACAGCTGGTTTTGGATGGAATACAGGATCCCGGAAATTTAGGAACGATTATACGGTTGGCAGACTGGTTCGGAATAGAACAGGTTATCTGTAGTGAAGATACCGTAGATGTTTACAATCCGAAAGTGATTCAGGCTACTATGGGCTCTTTTACCAGAGTTAATGTAGTGTATACTGATCTTGTGGAATATCTTTCTGCAACAGAAAATATAAATATCGGAACGGACATGGAAGGGGAGAATATCTACACGTTTGAGAAACCGGAAAAAATCAATCTGATTTTAGGAAATGAAGGGAACGGAATGAGACCGGAAACTGAAAAGCTTTTACAAAAAAGTATCAGCATTCCAAGGTTTGGGAAATCCCAGTCTACAGAAAGCCTGAATGTATCAATGGCTGCCGGGATTATTTTAGGACAATTATTTTCAAAATAAAACTTAGAAATTAGGGCCTAGGAAGAAAAAATATAAAACCATTTTCTAAATCCTAAGCCCTAATTCCTTAAATAAGTTGTTCCATGCTGGAAACACTTTTATTTTTCTGATATACTTCCATTTTTTTTCTGACATACTTCAATGCTATAGGAGCGAGGTAGATCAATGCAGCACCAATCAGTTTTTTCTTCCAGTTGGAGCTTTTCATATTTTTTTTGGCGTAGTTTCCTACAATAGCGGTAACTCCCAGTTTTACAAGACTGTCTGTTATATTTCCACCTTTGAAAGCAGAGCTTGCAATTCCTACAGCCGTATTCTTGTTAATCAGTAAATCTTTTACTTCTGAGGTAAGCTGCTTGGCAATGACGTCCTTTCTCAGAACCACTTTTTCATCACCGTCTTCATCTATCTTTTCCTGAAGGTACTGGTCACTTAGTCCATTGGTAAATGCACTTAAGCTTTCCTTCGTATTTTTGAAGGTAAGAAGATTTTCCAGATCACTTATTTCACCTTGAAGCAGTTTTTTCTTTCTTCTTAATTCTTCTATGCTCTCGTATTTTCTGCCCATAGTTTAATGATTTAAAAATTTAATAACCTGATCTGCAACAGTATTTACGATCTTAGTTTTGAAGGCAACAACAAATGCCATTACCAGTGCATAGAATGCAGCAACAATTAAGAATCCGTAAGAGTAATTATCCAGTGCTTTTCCGATAAGGAAAGCGATTCCAAAATTGAAAAGGATAATAAAAAAAGCAAAAGCAACAAGCAGTACTACAAAGTAAGTAATGAGCCCGGCAGAAAGAGACGACTTTTCAGTAGCTTCAATTTTCAGAAGATCTATTCTCTTGGAGGCGTATTCTTTAATAGTTTCTATCATTGTTTTTTTTTAAAGTTACAAAAAAAGGAACTTTTGCACAAAAGTTCCTTTCTGTAATTTACTTAAAAAGATAAATTACTTATTTTTTTAGATCATTCAATTCTGCTTCTACATCTTTTGCCAAATCTGCAGTTTTAGAAACAATCTGATCTTTATATTTGTCATATCCGTCTTTCACAGTATGTGCTACGCTGTTTGCAGTTTCTTTGAAAGTAGAAGAAATATTGCCATATTGGTCTTTTACTTTTTCAGAAACCTCTCCGTATTTATTTTTAGCCTGATCCTTAAGATCATTTGCTTTATCCTTTATTTTTTTTCTGGTTTCTTTACCTTCTTCCGGTGCATAAAGCATTCCTAAGATTACACCTGCCGCAGCACCTGCAAGAAGTCCTGCCAATATACCTGCTGTATTATTTCCTTTTCTAGACATTTTAAGTTTTTTAATAATTAATAATAGATTAGTTTTTACAGTAATAAAACTTACAATTTGTATACCAAAGGAGGCTTGAAGCCTATTAAAAATTGTTAAATCTTTTCGATGTGAGATAAAATAAGTTCTATAGTTTCTTCTTTGGTCAATTCTGAGTTATCAATAACGATAGCGTCCTCAGCCTGCTTCAATGGGGCTATTTCACGTTCGCTGTCAATCTTATCCCGTTCTATAAGGTTCTGCTTTACCTGCTCTTTATCAGCTTCAATTCCCAGACCCTGCAGTTCCAGAAACCTTCTGTTGGTCCTTTCATCAATACTGGCAGTAAGAAAGAATTTATAGTCAGCATTTGGCAGAACTACTGTCCCAATGTCACGTCCGTCCATGATGACACCTCCTTTTTCTGCCAAAGTGCGCTGTGACTGAAGTAAAAAGTCTCTTACTTCTTTCTGTTTGGCAACAAGGCTTACATTGTCAGATACTATATTGGTACGGATTTCTTTGGAGATATCAGTGTTATTAAGGAAAAGAATAAGTGTTCCGTCGTTGTTTTTAAACTCAAGGCTGATCTGGTCTAAAGAAGAGAATAGTGTATTCAGGTTAATTCCCCCATTTTCGTCCAGACAGTGCTGCAATGCATACCAGGTAACTCCTCGGTAGAGAGCTCCTGTGTCCATATGAATAAGTCCCAGTTTATCTGCAATGATTTTAGAGATAGAACTTTTTCCGGTAGACGAGTACCCATCGATAGCAATTACAGGTTTTTTCATACTGCAAATTTCAAGATTTTTTCTTAAAAATCAAGAGGAAGTAAGAAAAATTCAGAATAATTAAGAAAATTTCAGCCGGAAAGATTACTCTCCTCTGTGGCTGGAAAGATCCATAGAAATTCCTATCTGATTGACATTGGAAGAGTTGTGATATCTTACGTGAGCATAATCTATACGAAATCTGGAAACTTTTACTCCAAATCCTGCAGAAAGTCCTGAGAAATTTCTCTGATCTGCAACCGCCAGTTCATTACCTCTTTTTACATTATAACCCAATCTGATGTTGAAATTTTTCTCCGGAAATAATTCAGCTCCCAATGAAAAGTGGTCTGCAATTTTTCTGCCGGCATTCACTTTCTGTCCGTCTAAATTATATTCTGAAGAAATATCAAACTTCTGAAGATCATGCGCCGTAATGGTAATCGCAAGAGGGAAATTCTTGATTATTCTGGTATATCCAAGATCAATTCTGAAGGGAAGATTTTCTCTTGTTCCATTGAATGATTTCAGCTGGAAACCAAAATTTCTCATTACCAAAGAAAGTACTTCTTTGTTCTTTTTATTATGATAGGTAATTCCCGCTGTTCCTGAAATAGCGGAAGAAGTATAGTTGTCAATTTTTGAGGTAACAAAATTAAGTCCTCCACCAATGGTCCAGTCTTCTTCAAACTGGTAGGCATAGCCTGCGCCAATGGCTACATCCGAAGCTTTGAATTCTCCGTTTTCAAAACCGCTTTCATCCGTCCTCGGCGTACTTCCATAGCTCATATACCTGGCATTGATGGTAGCCATATGGCCGTTATCAAAGTCTTTGGCGTAAGCAATAGTTCCGTATTTTGAATCAGCCAGATAAGCTGTTGCGTTTACAGAAAGCTGTTTATCAGAATCTCTATTTAACAGGGCAGGGTTTGCAATAGCAAAGGAAACATCATAATCTCTTATCGAAATTGCATCGCCACCCAAAGCAGCCTGTCTTGCAGATACAGGTACATTTAAGAACGGATAAACATTTGTTCCTGTTTGCGCATAAGAAACAATTCCTGATAGAAATAATGAAAAAATGATAATTTTCTTCAACTCAATTTATAATTAATGCAAAAATAATCCTTTTTCGTACTTTTCAAAATATTTCTTACATTATTTCTATTTAATATTTTTCTTTTATCAAAATTTTTAATGATTATATTTGCAAAATCAAATTCCGGGGAAACCCTACTAGTAAAAAGTTATTAAAAATAAAAGATGAAATATAAAAGAATCCTTCTGAAACTAAGCGGTGAGGCCTTAATGGGAAACAGACAATATGGTATTGATACCGAAAGACTGCAGGAATATGCTGTTGAGATCAAGAAAGTAGTCGAAAAAGGCTGTGAAGTTGCGATCGTGATTGGAGGAGGAAATATCTTCCGTGGTGTTGCAGGAGCTGCAAAAGGAATGGACAGAGTACAGGGAGACTATATGGGAATGCTGGCAACTGTAATCAATGGGATGGCGTTGCAAGGCGCATTGGAAGATGCAGGAATCAAGACAAGACTTCAGTCTGCTATCGAAATGGATAAAGTAGCTGAACCTTTCATCAAAAGAAGAGCGGTAAGACACCTTGAAAAAGGAAGAGTTGTAATCTTCGGAGCAGGAACAGGAAATCCTTATTTTACTACAGATACAGCGGCTACTTTAAGAGCAATCGAAATTGGAGCTGATGTGATCTTAAAAGGAACAAGAGTAGACGGAATCTATGACAGCGATCCTGAGAAAAATGCTGATGCTGTAAAATACAATTCATTATCTTTCGATGAAGTATTTGAGAAAAACCTTAAGGTAATGGATATGACTGCCTTTACTTTGAGCCATGAAAACAAATTGCCAATCATTGTATTCGATATGAATAAAGACGGTAACCTGTCAAAAATTGTAGACGGAGAAAATGTAGGTACTTTAGTTGATTTATAATCAATTTTAATAAGAAAATATAAAATCGCCTGCCATGATTATCGTGGCAGGCGATTTGTTTTTATTGAAGTTTTAATACCTATTTATCTGCTTCAATATTTTGCGTGGCATTTTCCTTTTCAACCAATGTGTAATGGGAGAAAACCCATTCAATGATCTGATTTATTATTTTCATAATCATCTCAAATTCAGTGACAGCAGTTACTCCCGGTACCAGCTTCACAACGTTCGGTTTAGGCAATGGCTGTGGTAGAATAAGACCAGTTATCTGAGGGTCAGTTCCAGTTGCAGGAATACCATTATACATGCCCACATGTTGTACTGATAACTGAAGCATATAATCTTGCAAAGTCGCAGGAGGTGTTTTGATGCTAATCGAGGAGTTGCTTGAGTGCTGCAGTTGGCCTGGAAGTGATTGGTTTTGTATTCTTGTATAGCTGGCTCCTGATTTTGAAGAATCATCAATAGCCATCTTCTGTAAAGCATTTAATATGGAAGCTGTCATATTTGTAGTAGCCTGACCATATATTGTTGCAATTTTTTCCAGTTCTGATACCGGCCAAGCATGGGGCACTACGTCCAGATCATTCCAGTGCATGGTATTCCAGCTTTGGTAAGTGCCTGATTGTTGCTGCCATCCTGGTGGCAACGGTGGAAATTTACTATTGAACAGGCTGGCAAATGCTGCTTCACCTGGAGTTGGTCCCGCGGTAGGATATACAAGCGTTACACCGAATGCGTTCAGATCTTTATTTTCTTTCAGATAAAGGGCAAGGGTAGGTGATAAAGCTCCTGCAAGGCTATGTCCGCAAAATATAATGGCTGTACCCGGATCTGGATTTAAACCTGCAAGAAACTGTTGCAGTGTAGTATTAGGTGAAGCAGCAGAATTAGGGCTCTCGAGTCCTAAAAGAATACTTACACCAGTCGCAGTACCTTTTGAAATATAAGGGTCACTGCCATTATAAGCTGATGGAGCAAAATTGGAAGGGTTGTAAGTCGTCCAGTTTACCACTTCTGAAACTGCGAAATCTTCTGTTTCCCAATCATAAAGTGATGATGGATTGGTTGCTGCAATAGCCACAACATAAGTAGGCAGTGTGGGACCTCCCGGAAATGCAACGGCGTCACATTTAACTACATATAATGCATTATCTGCAACTCCTGTAGGAACTCCCTTTTCATTTTTTTCTTCAATAAGAGCAGGTCCCCAGACAAGATCCCAGTTTCCTAATACCGGTAGAACTGAAGGATCAGCTGTTGACGGTGTTTTTTGATCCATTATTTTAACAGGAGGAACATTGTTAAAATAAAAAGATAAGTCATATTGAAGCTGTTGCTGTAATTGAATACCAAAGCCGTTGTAGCCTCCGGCACGGTTTGCTAGACCTGCCATACCAAATACTTGTTGATAGGCATCTAAAGATGGATTTGTCATAGTGTGATTGGTTTAAAATTAGTCTGTAAAGTGATTATTAATTTCATATATAAAATTCTCTTTTCCGTGATATTATAATCTCTATTGAGAACTTCATTAAAATGATATAGTAAAATAAGCCATAAAAAATGGCTTGTAAATCAGTAGAAATAACCAAAGTATTCCATAGGTATTTGTACCTGAAATTCTTCACTTAAGATCATTAAAAACCATCTTCTTTTTTTCAAAGAAAAGACAAGTATATAAAATCGAGCTATGAAAATAGCTATTATTAGAAAACAATCATGATTCCGAGCAACAATGGAGAAAGTAGAGGTAAGGAATGTGGATAAAATGAAAGAGGAAATTAAGAAAGAAATGCTTGTTCCCGAAAAAGAAATTGTGAAAATCCGGTATAAATATTTTTATATTAAATTTAATTTCATTATATTAGAGATAAAGGTGCTATTGCCAGAACTAAAAAAATCTCGAATATGGAGCAGATTATTTATGGTCACATAATCAAAGTGATCGAACTGGAGGGAAGAGATAGTTTTCCCTATGAGGAAATGGTTGAATTGTTTGGTTTAAATCTCCAACAATACCAAAATTTAGCGAAAAAAGCAAGATCGTATAACTTGAGGTCGCTTATAACGAAACAAACAATATTCTTTAAAAAGATTTAAGTATGACAGCCTTCTCTTTGAGAGGGCTTTTTGTTATATTTATGAGAAAACTAAAAATAATGTAAATGCCATATGAGGAAATCATTGGTTGGGTAGGGGCTCAGCTGTTATTATTTCAGGAGTAAGTGCGTGGATAGGACAGTTATTACGGTAATACTCTAAGGCGCTATAAAACTTTCTCTCATATTCTAATTGCTAATTTAGTAATATATTTCAATTTTAAATGAATTATTTACTTCTCGTAGCAAAACATTTTAATTGTGCAATCAGTATTAATACGGGTTTCCGTAAAAGTGCATATTTAGAATATTTCTATATTTGTCAGAAAATAACACATGAAATTTGCTTTTATTCTCATGCTTATGCTTTCCGGATTGCTGGCTGCACAAGAACTACAGAGTGATAGTTTGAAAAGAGATTTTAAAAAATACGAAAGAGATGATGAACTCTATCTCGGATATGAAAAAGCTAAACATCAATTTGATAGTTTGAAACTTTACAATAAAAATATTGAATTAAGAGAACTTAAAAGGAAAGCAGTGAAGGAAGCCTACGGTAAATTACTAAATCTGGAAAGTTATAGTAGCTTGAAAGTACAAAATGCATTATTAAATGATTATTTTGTCAAATATAAAGAAGGTCCTTTAACTAAGAAATTTAATACCAGAGAGGAAGTTGAAAAAAGAATAGGTTTATATGACGAGGCATTTGCTGCGACTATAGGTTTAATGTATCTAGAAAGTAGCAAGGAACATATGGAATTGCAAGTAAAAATATTTAATGATTACATTGAAAAAAATCTAAAAAGATTGGGCTTAACTAGAAAGGAGTTTGATGCATTATCTGAAAATGACAGGGAAGCACTTTGGAAGGAATTTAAAAAATAGAAAATACTCTCAATACTTTTTAGTTAAATAAGTAAAAACAAACCATGGAGTATGGCGGTCTCTTTTTGGAGGCTTTTGCTATATTTGAGAAAACTAATAATTATGAGTAATCAAATGATATTTCCAGACCTACAAACGGCTAGGAATTATGTAAAGCTTCATGCATACGGAGCTTTTGAAGATCTTTTGAAAGATTTAAAATTAGATACAAAGACAATATCAGTGTTGGATCAAGACGAATTAGAGGAAAAGCTTGTTATGATAGATGAGCTTTTGTCAAATGAAGACTTCATTAACAAGCACTCTTTCGTATATACAAATAAAGAGAATTTTAGCATTACCAATATTGGCGAAAACTTTACAGGATTTAATGTATCTATAAAATATAAACTGAATGATATTAAAGAATACATACAGATAAGAATAAATCAGTTAAAAAGGTTATCAAGAGTTAAATCGATAAATGAACTTGTGGATGGGCTTCCAGAAAATAGTGTTAAAGAAAATCTTCTAAGGGAAATTAAAGATTTAAAACATCAAAACGAAATAAGTGATCAGTTACTTAAACAACATCAACAAATCAAAAGTGATATAAATTCAGAGAAGGAATTTTTGACGGCAAAAACACAATCATGGAAAGATAAATCTGATATTATTCTCAAGTTTTTGGATCGTGAATCTATCGCATCAATCATTGGATCTGTTCTACTTTTATTTATGGGGATCTGCCTATTAGTTATGATGTTTCTTGGACGGGAGCCAATAAAGATTGTTGAAAGCGCTTTCCTGCTAATTCTGGGGTATTTCTTTGGACATTCAAAAAATAACAAATAAATGAAGAATAATAATTGGGTTCTCTGGCTCTGGCTTATCGGATTAGGTTCTATTGCCTTTATGAGCTTCACATTATGGCAAAACTATTTGTATGCCACGAGCCTTGGTAAGGAATATCAGGGACTTTTTGGGGACATGTTTGGGGCCTCAAATGCATTGTTTACAGGATTGTCATTTGTGGGTGTTATTATAGCTATTCGTTTACAGAGTCAGGAACTCAAACTTCAAAGAAAAGAACTGGAATTGACTAGAAATGAAATGGAGTTGACAAGGGATGAATTTGTCATTCAGAATTCAACTATGAAACTCCAACAGTTTGAAAATACCTTTTTTCAGATGCTATCACTATTCCATGAAAATACGCAACAAATATCCTCTAATAACAAAGCCCATCCATATAGCGGTAAAGGTATATTTAAACTGTTATTCGATATGGTATCACTAAGCCTTGAAAAAACATTAAAAGATAGATTTTATCGGGAAGAGAGTTGTGATATATATGATGATTTTGAATATGTGCGCGAAGCAAAGATTAATGAAGTATCAAAATGGCAGTATTTGAAAATATTTAAACTACATTTTTCGATTTATGAAGATGATTTAAATCCATATTTTACAACACTTTATAATATACTGAAACTGATAGATAAAGCTGAAGTAGTAGACAAACAGTATTATGTATCAATTATTAATTCACAATTTACTAGGTTGGAAAAACTGACTGTATTTTATTTCACTATATCAAATAATATAGATAATGACTTCAGGAAACTTGTTGAAAATTTTAATTTACTAGATGGAATAAGGGAGAGTATGGTAATAAACAAGGAGATTTATGAAGCATATAAACCTAATTTAAATAACAAACTTTTATTGCTGTAAAATTAAACTGTCATTTAACTTATATAATCTTAAATTATAAAAAAAAACAAAAGGTACAAATTATATATCTTTTAATATAGAACAAGAAAGCCCCGGATGTCAGAGCTATGTTTTACATTGATAAGCTGTGGGTCTTGCAAATTAAAACAACCATTTATAATCAATTTATTAAGTATTTGTTTTTAACAAAAAAGGATTTGCAAATGAAAATACAGAAGCCAGTCTTACCAAAATATGGAAATAATCATTATTTTTGCAGCACTGAATAGTAAAAAATAGTAAAAAAACAGTAAAAAACAGCTTAAAAACAGGCTATTTAGAAAACTTAACTATTTGATTATCAGTGGATATAAAAATATGTGTAATTTATCAAACTTTAATATAATAATGGAAGAATTAGATCTTATATTAGAATCTGTAAAACAAGACATGGATGCAGCTGTAAAGCACTTGGACCACGCATTTCAAAGAATTAGAGCAGGACGTGCTTCTACGGCAATGGTTCAGGATGTAATGGTAGAATATTACGGAGCGCCAACTCCTATCAACCAGGTTGCCAATGTTTCTGTTCCGGATGCAATGACAATCTCTATTCAACCTTGGGACAGAACTGCAATCAATGCGATTGAAAAAGCGATCATCAATTCAAACTTAGGTTTTGCACCTTCTAATAATGGAGAAAACATTATTCTGAATGTTCCGCCTTTAACGGAGGAAAGAAGAAAAGAACTTGCAAAACAGGCTAAAGTGGAAGCTGAGCAGACTAAAGTAACTGTAAGAAACGCAAGACAGGACGGTTTGAAAGAACTTAAAAAATTAGACGGGGTTTCTGAAGATGTTGTAAAAGGAGTGGAAGAAGAAATCCAGACTTATACAGACAAATATGTAAAGCTTTGTGACGAGCATCTTAAGACAAAAGAAGCTGAAATTATGAAAGTATAATTTTCAGTTTTTGAAAAATAGAAGAGAGGTTTCCTGAAGGATACCTCTTTTTTTATTGATTTTTTGCTTTTATTTCCATTTTTGCAATGCAATGCATTCTTGTTCCATACTATATTGAGAAGTATTTACGTTCACTTATTATATTATTAAAACTATTCTTGTACTTTTATAAAAGATACAACGGAATTAAACATTAAAGTGATGACAAAGATTATTGGTGTAGGCAATTACATCCCATCGGAAACGATAACTAATTTATTTTTTGATAAACATATTTTTCTTAATGAAAAGGGGGTATTATTAAATGAAAATAATACATCTATTACAGATAAGTTAAAAAAAATTACAGGTATTGAAGAAAGAAGATATGCCCATAGTACAGAGGTTACTTCAGATCTTGGATTTATCGCGGCTAAGGCTGCTATTGAGAATGCAGGAATAGATCCTGAAACATTAGACTATATTATTTTTGCCCATAATTTTGGGGACGTTCGTTTTGGAACGGTTCAGTCCGATGCAGTTCCAAGTCTTGCGGCAAGAGTAAAACATTTATTAGGAATAAGAAATAACTTCTGTGTGGCGTATGATGTTCTCTTTGGATGTCCAGGCTGGATTGAAGGGGTGATACAGGCTAATGCATTTATTAAAGCCGGTATTGCAAAACGATGTCTGGTGATTGGCGGAGAGACTCTTTCCCGTGTAGTGGATATCCATGACAGAGACAGTATGATCTATGCTGATGGAGCAGGAGCCGCTGTACTGGAATGTAATAATGATGATGATTCAGGAATAAAGGCCCATTTGTCAGCTTCTTATACCTTTGAGGAGAAAGATTATCTGTATTTTGGGAAATCTTACAATAATGAAAAATGCCCGGATACAAAATACATCAAAATGGATGGGCGAAAGATTTATGAATTTGCCTTGGTAAATGTTCCTGATGCCATGAAAAAATGTCTGGACAGCAGTGGATATACCATCTGTGAATTAAATAAAATAATCATTCATCAGGCCAATGAAAAAATGGATGAGGCTATTGTTAACAGGTTTTACCAATTGTATAATACACCGGTTCCTGAAAATATAATGCCTATGGTGATTCATAAACTGGGAAACAGCAGTGTGGCTACCATTCCGTCTTTACTGACGATGATTTTAAAGGATGAACTGGAACATCATAAAATCAAGAAAGGGGATGTGGTGTTATTTGCTTCTGTAGGAGCCGGAATGAATATTAATGCCTTTGTTTATAAATTTTAAGCTTATCACGAAGAAAACTGAAGTTATGAAACATAATTTTTAGTTTTAAAATATAAAAAGAGGTTTCCATTGGAAACCTCTTTTGCTTTTACAGACATTGTATTGATCCTTTTTGACTTTTATGTTTTAATAAAGATTGATAGGTTTTGAGTAACTCGTCTATATTACACGGAATTTCTTTACTCGGAATATTATCTGCTGTTTTTCCTTTTTGATCAGATTTTATGCTGTATTTCTTTTCAAGGCACTTTAGTGGTTTATTATTCTGAAGATAAATACGGGTTTCTGTAATATCATCTTTAGTAACAGGCTTTTCCGGAGTACCGCCATCAAAATTCCATACGGTTTCCTGTCTGAATATAAAGAAAGGCTTTCCATCTTTTATAAAATATTTTTCAGATCCTGAGAAATGGCTGTGTTCTGCGTAAAAATGCTCAATCACTTTAATTTCATTTTTGTCTGAATAAAAAGTAACTTCACCCGAAGGTTCATCATTACAATCATAAGTAAATTTTGATTGACTTAGTTTTTTAGTCTCCAATTGTGCCTGAAGAGCTGCGTATTCTTTTTTAATCCGATCAATAGGATCCTCCGTTGTGTTGATTTGTGTTGAATCTTTTTCTACGACAGAACTAGTCATTGGAGTAGATTTTACTGCTTTATCATTTTTACATGAACAAACAAGAAACAGGCTTGCTGTGAGAAATAAGACTTTCATAAGAAAAATAGTTTGGTGGCCGGATAAAAATACAAAAAAAATAAGGTCACAAAAAAGGCTTTCGATTGAAAGCCTGAGTTTTTATTTGCAATTTTCATTATAATCATAGATCACTTCATTGATAATTGAAAGTTTATCTACTGTAGCATTGTTAATTTCATCTCGGATAAATTTCCCGAAACCAGTTCTTTTCTTCTCTTCATTTTTAAGAGAACCATATTCTCCTTTCGTAATTTTTGCTTTTACATAAGGGCAGTCTGAAAGGATGATTTTTGCTTTTGCAGGAGTCAGTTCTTCAACTTTTCCGCCTTTTTTAGAAAAGATATAATTGGGATTTTCTTTTAATCTTTCTGTTTCTGCATAAGTGATGGCCTGTGAACTGTTTGCTGAAAAAGCTGTGGGATATCCGTACAGTTTATAAACCGTAATTTTCCCCTCTGTTACCACTTCTGCAAACTGATCTGTTCTGGAAAGGTTATTGATTGCTTTAAATCCGGCTGCCAAACCTGTCGTACTTTCCGAACTGTTGATAGCTTCTCTCATGTTGGAATATTTTACAGATTTAAAAACTCTTGGAGTATCCCCTTCATACAACATATATTCTTTGATGTCATCTGTATCGTAAGTTTTAAACCTGATCTTGTTTTTTACCTTATCAATATCCGCAATCGCAGCAAATTTTACTTTTAACTGATTTTGCCATGGGCTGGAGTATCCTCCGTGCAGCTGGACAACACCTTCAGTTTTTTTTCCGCTTTTATCAATAATGTATCCGTATTTTTCACCGTTGTAGGTTCCGTTTTCATCCTGTTCCTGAGCATAGACATTCAGGGAGGCAAGACCGAACAGGCCAATAAGTAGTAATTTTTTCATGGTATTGTTTTTAATTCCAGCAAATATAATTTTTTAAATCCAAAATAACTCAACAAAAAAAGCTCCGATTTTTTCGGAGCTTTTTACTTTTATAATTTACATCAGAATTATTGATATCTCTGATGTTCTTTACTTTTTGTAAACCTTTTAGTGATAGGTTTGAATAATGCTTTGTATTTTTCAGCATCAAATAACTGTGAATCTGTAAGGGCTTTATAGGTCATCCATACTCCAAAAGGAAGAAGAATCAGGTTGGGAAGCCAGGCCGCAAGATAAGGATTCATTTTACCGCTCCATGACATGTTTTCTACCCCAACATTCATTACATAAAAGATAATGAAAATTACAATAGCAATGATTACAGGAAGCCCCATTCCCCCTTTTCTGATGATGGAACCTAAACTTGCTCCAATCAGGAAGAAGATAATACAGGTCACGGAATACGCTACAATCCTCTGCTGATAAATGACAACCTTGCTGAAATATTTTATATTAGAACTGTATTCATTTTTTTTAGACTCCAGTGAAGACTTCAGATTATCCAGTCTATTATAAGAGTTGTAAATGATGTCCAGTTTTTTGTCGCCTTTTACCGTATCCAGTTTGATCTGTACTTTTGGAGCTACTTTATGCTTGTTGCCCTTATCCATATAAGTGATAACGGAATTCGTCTGATTAAGAACCTCGGAGCCGATATTATCAAAGAACTGCTTATTATCTTTTTTGCTTTTGTTAATTGTTCCGTCAAGCTGATTGTAAGTCTGGAAACGGTAGTCATCCGTAATCTGCTCTTTTTCGATGGCTTTATTAATGATTTCACTGATGTCAAAGTGGGAAACCAGTGTGTCAAATTTAATGGCCTGATCGGGCTGTTTCTGCCTTACATTGTCTCCTTTTCCGGCAAAGGCATCTTCAAATACATATCCGTTATACAGTACAAGCTTCAGAAAATTCTTATTAGCAGCCGGAACAAATTTTCCTTTTTCTGCTACAACAGATTGTTGATTTTCGTAAGCATTGGCTTTTTTATGTACAAAAACCCCTTCAATATTTTCCCCGTTTTCCCCGTATATTTTGTCAAACTTTACCATATAACCGGGAATCTGATCAATAAACTGGCCTGGAGTAAAGTTGATTGCCGGTTTTGTCTGGGCAATATTGAAAAGCATATTCTTGGCTTTTTTCTGAAAATCCGGGATAATATTATTGGAGAAGAAAAACAGCATAATGGCAAGCGCTGTTGAAATTCCGAGCAAAGGAGTCATTACCCTGGTCAAAGGAATTCCTGCTGCTTTCATTGCTGCAAGCTCATAGCGTTCCCCAAATTCCCCGAATGACATAATGCTCGCAAGGAGAATGGTAAGCGGCAACACCATACTGATGACGTTTACCCCAAGATAAAAAAGAAGTTTGAGGATCTGCCAGTAGCTTAATCCTTTTCCCATAAACTGTCCTAACTGAACCCAGATAATGTTTACAATAAAAATGAAAAACAATACGCTGAATATAAAGAAAAACGGTCCAAAGAAGGTTTTTATGATATATCGGTCTAGTATTTTTAACATGCGCCAAAATTAATCAAAAAGCCACAAAGTTTACTTGTGGCTTTTTATATTTTGTTATTTTTTTAACTTAAAAAGTAAATTTGCTTATTTGCCAATTCACTTTCAGCTTTTTAAAGTTCTGTAATTACGTAATTTTTAAACTTATTTTTGTCAAAAACAAACATATTAGGATCCAATTGCTGATTTTCTTTGTATTCTTTTATCGCAATTACAGCCACATCTTTGTTGTTTCCGTGTTGTTCCAGTTTTACCATTTGCTTTTTAGCAGAATCTACAAAAAGATATACGAATTGTATTCCATTTGCTTTTACCGGTGTTAGTTTAATAAAATCAGCATTCACACCATTTACCATCTTCTTACCGTTATAGGTTACATTGTAATCGTTTCTGTAAGTTGTAAGGTAATTGATAGGGGAGAACATGGTACCGCTTCCATTAGGCTTAGCGATTGTTACTTCCATATCATCTGCATTGATGTTGTAAATTTTGCTTCCGTCGAAGATCTGTTCTGTATCCATGATCTTCAGTTTATATTTTTCTCCTGCAGCGTAATAAATACCTGGTTCGGTTTTCGTCACCTGCCCGTTAAGGCCGCTTCCAAAAGAAAATTTGAAGTAAGAATTCTTTTTAGAATTGTAGTTGGCTGTAATATCATCCAATATCTTTTTGGCCTTAGCATCAATCTTCTGAGCATTGGCCATACCTACTGCACCTACAACAAAACTTCCTAATATAACTTTTGAAATAATATTTTTCATTTTTTTATTTAATAATCTTTAGACATTTTAATTTTTGAAAGGTTAAATCATTCAATTTTCCCCTTAACTACGCAGATCTTCCAAAAACTGTTCCAAAGAATGAAGATCGCTGATGATGACCTCTCTTGCTTTAGCTCCGTTAAAACCTCCTACAATACCGCTGGCTTCAAGCTGATCCATGATTCTTCCGGCTCTGTTGTAGCCCAGTTTCAATTGTCTCTGAAGCATTGATGTAGAACCTTGCTGGGTAGAAACGATAATCCTTGCCGCTTCCTCAAATAAAGCATCTTTTTCGTTCGGATCAAAAGCACCTACTGTACTTGTAGAATCTTCAGAAACATATTCAGGAAGTAAGAATGCAGAAGCATATCCTTTCTGTTCCCCAATAAATTCTGCAAGTCTTTCCACCTCTGGAGTATCTACAAAAGCACACTGAAGTCTTAATATCTCATTTCCGTTGAAATAAAGCATATCTCCTTTACCAATCAGCTGATCTGCTCCCGGAGAATCTAGAATGGTTCTGGAGTCTACGCTGGAGATTACTCTGAAGGCAGCCCTTGCAGGGAAGTTGGCTTTAATCATCCCCGTAATTACATTTACAGACGGTCTCTGTGTTGCTACGATAAGGTGGATACCTACGGCTCTTGCAAGCTGTGCCAGTCTGGCAATTGGTAGTTCAACCTCTTTTCCTGCGGTCATGATCAAATCTGCAAACTCATCTACTACCAATACAATGTAAGGTAAGTAACGGTGACCGTTTTCAGGGTTTAATTTTCTTTCAGCGAATTTCTTATTGTATTCTTTTAAATTTTTACAGAAAGCATTTTTAAGAAGATCATATCGCGTGTCCATTTCAATACAAAGAGAGTTCAGGGTATTGATTACTTTATTGGTATCGGTAATGATTGCTTCTTCTGCATCCGGCAGTTTTGCTAAATAATGTCTTTCAATTTTTGAGTATAATGAAAGTTCTACTTTTTTAGGATCCACCATTACGAACTTCAGTTCACTTGGGTGTTTTTTGTAAAGAAGAGAAGTAAGGATTGCATTAATCCCTACAGATTTACCCTGACCTGTTGCTCCGGCCATCAATAGGTGAGGCATCTTTGAAAGATCGGCCATGAAAATTTCATTAGAGATCGTTTTTCCGAAAACCACGGGAAGATCCATATCTGTATTCTGGAATTTCTGAGAAGCAATTACAGAACGCATAGAAACCATTGTAGGATTTTTTCTTGGTACTTCAATACCGATGGTTCCTTTTCCAGGCATTGGCGCAATAATTCTGATTCCTAAAGCGGAAAGATTCAATGCGATATCATCCTGCAGTTTTTTAATAGCAGCAACTCGGATTCCTGCTTCAGGTACAATTTCATATAATGTAACTGTAGGCCCAATTGTTGCTTTGATCTCTGCGATTCCTACGTTGAAGTTTTTCAGAAGTCCAACGATCTTATTTTTATTTTCTTCTAATTCTTCTTTATTGATGGAGATTTCTTCACTACCATAATCTTTCAGTAATTCTACAGGTGGCATTTGGAATTTAGCCAGATCCAGCTTGTGATCATACAAACCATGCTTTTCTATCAATTCCTGAGATTTTTTATCAGAATCATCCAGAATGTCAATTACAGGAGCTACTTCTACATTGAATTTAATATTCTCCTGTGCCGGTGCAGTGTTTCCTGCAGAAGATGGAGCAGAAGGTCTGATATCAAATGCTTCTTCCGGAGTAGAAACCGGAACAATCGGTTTTGTAGAAAGATTTAAGCTTACCGGCTGGGCAACCTCTCTCGGTTCTGCTTCAAACGAAGTATGGTTAGGAGTGGTAATGGTTTCTATATCGTTGGAAACCGGAACTTCCGGAAATCCTTTCGGAATACTTACAGGTTCTGGTTCTTTTATTGTATTATTAGAAGTGCTATTGGTGACATCACTTACCGTAACGCGGGATGCAGCTGGTTCTTCAATTTCCTCAGTCTCTTCTTTCAATTCTTCATCTGCCTCAAAATCATCATTAGAATCAGGAATCATAGATTTTACTTTTCCAATAGTATTTTCATTGATCTTATCCAGTTTTGCTTTGATAGAACTTGGACGAAGATTAAATTCAAGAATAAAATATAAAAGGATACTCGCCGCCAAGACAGTCCATAGACCTACTGTTCCGATAATAGAATTAAGGTAATCCATGATCTGATATCCATACACACCTCCTAAAACACCCTGTCCTTTAGTAAGTGCCCCCATAAAAATCGGAAGCCAGCAGATAAAAAACAAAGAGTGCCCGAAGGTTTTCCACGGTTTGAAAATTTTCTTCTTTAGAATCAGTGTACCGACTACAAGAAATAAAAATGCAATGATGAATGAAGCAATACCAATACTTTCAAAAATGAAAATATTCCCCAGCCAATCACCAGCCTTGCCAAAGATATTGGAAGATTTTATACTCTTGTCCAGCATTGTTCCTGCCTGGCTTTGATCTGCTTTCCAGTTCATTAAATAAGAAATGAATGAGAATGCAAGAACAGCCGATAAAAGTATAAAAGTAAGCCCGGAAAAAATACGCGGCTTAGATAAGATTTTGCCTGTTTCAGGCGATTCAGTCTGTTTTTTTTGTGTCTTTTTGTCCATAATATCAATGTCGCAAATTTAATGTTTTTTCAACACTAAAAGAATCTTTTTTCTCCAAAAAACATTTTGGAAATCCCGATTTTTACAACGATTATTTAAAATTTGATTAAAAAATATTGTTCGCAATTATAAAATAAAAATAGGGCTATTTTTTTTGTTTATGCAAATCTGATGCTGTTAAATTATATTAACGAAATCATATTTGTTTTTCTTTAAAGAAGATAATAAAATTTCTGATTTAAATATAGAGAAATGAAAAAAATAATAATATTAAAAATTATGATTGATATTATTTAAAATCAAGTGTGTTTTTTTGAACTAGTTCAAAGGTCAGGATGTAGAACCGTTATAATTTTGTCTCATAAAATTTCACTTATGAAAAACAAATTCAAAACTATTCTGACTTTAGGACTGATATTTATTTCACTGATTACAATAAACGCACAAAAACAAAAAATGGAAAACACGGCATTATTAATTATCGATGTACAAAATGATTATTTCCCCGGAGGAAAAATGACACTGGAAAGGGCTGAGCAGGCTGGAGAAAATACCAGGAAGATTTTAGAGTATTTCAGAAAAAATAATCTGACCATCATTCATATCAAGCATGTTTCTACAAATGAAGGAGCTACTTTTTTTCTTGCGGATACAGATGGAGCCAAGATCAATCAGTTGGTTTTACCTAAAGAAGATGAAAAAATAATTACCAAGCATTTTCCAAACAGCTTTAGGGAAACGGATCTCATGGATTATCTTCAGTCAAATAAAATCAAAAATCTGGTAATTACAGGAATGATGACGGACGTTTGTGTAGAGGCAACTACGAGGGCTGCTTTCGACTTCGGATTTAGCAATACCATTATTGGAGATGCTACAGCAACCAGAAACCGTGAACTGAATGGGGAAGTGGTGAAGGCCGCAGAAGTCCAAAGGTCTTTTTTAGCAGGAATTTCTGCTCTTGGAAGTCTTTATGCCCGCGTAATAAATACCAATGAATTTTTAAGTAAATAGGCTTAAAAGTTAGTATGTTTTGTATACGCAAGGGCACAAAATGATATTTAAAATTATGTTATAAGGCGCAAGGATTTTATCTCCGATAAAATTTAATAGGTTCACTTTGCTGAAAATCTCATATTGAGCGAAGCCGAAATATTCTTGTGCCTTAAAACAGCATGATTATAAAATTCTTTGCGCCTTTGCGTTTACCCAACAAAAAATTGAAGTTCCACTGCTTAGAAACAAAAATAACTTAACATAACTTAACTCCATAAAGGTGTCAATAATTTTGATACCTTTATTTTGCTTAAATAAAACAATGTCCGATTTACTTCTTAAAAATATCAGTCAATATATGCATCTTTCCCAAGAGGATTTCAATCAGTTTGTAAAACCATTTGAATACAGGAAGTTTAAAAAGAAAGAAGTAGTTCTCAAGGAAGGAGAGTACTGCTTATTTGAAGGATTTGTTCTGAATGGATGTTTTAAAATCTATTACCTGAATGAAACCGGGTTTGAACAGACCTTATATTTCGCGGTAGAAGAATGGTGGATCACAGATATCGATAGTCTGATCAATAATGTTCCTAGCATTCTGAATATTGAAGCCCTTGAAGACAGCGAAGTATTAGTGATTTCCAAAAAAGACAAAGAGCATTTGTATGAGACTTTGCCTCAGATAGAAAAGCTTTTCAGGATCATGAACCAGAAGTCTTCAGTAGCATTGCAGAGAAGAATACTTTCATTAACGGGTAAAACGGCAGATAAACGCTATCTTGAATTTCTTGAGAAGTATCCCGGATTAGAACAGAGACTGACCCAGCAGCAGGTTGCTTCATATTTGGGAATTACCCATGAATTTTTAAGTAAAATCAGGAGAAAGCTATCATTGAAAAAATAGGTATATTGCTGCCGATTTCTATGTCATATCGAAGGACTGTGGTCAATATGACAAAAAATCTTATTAATAGCCAATTGAACTTTTTAAATGGAATTTTTTGAAATACCTGGAATCTTTATTGTATTCTTTTTTATATTAATCAGACCTTTAACGGTTTTTATTCATGAAATGGGACATGCTATTACAGGATGGCTTGTAACCAGAAAGAAAGTACATGTTTTTATAGGGTCTTATGGAAGTAAAGATGACAGCTTTACCATTCATTTAAAGGATTTCTCCTTTTATATATTTAAGAATCCTCTTAAATGGGGAAGAGGATTGTGTAATACTGAAAGAAAAAGATTTTCTGTCAATAAACATATTTTATATGTATTTGGGGGGCCGGCTGCCTCTTTGTTAATAGCTGTAATGTCTTATTTTATTATTTCAAATACTGAGTTTCTGACTACGTTTTTCGTCTTCTTAATGATTTCTTCAGTAATTGATTTCTTGATGAATATTTTTCCAAGTCAAAAAACTTTTTACCTGAGTGACGGAAGAGCAATCTCAAATGATGGAAGGACGATTTTAAATCTTATTCAACAGAAAAAGCTGCCAAAAGAATACACGGAGGGGATGTATGTATTTTATGAAAAGAAATTTTCAGAAGCAGCATCGATTTTTGAAAATGTATTGCAGAAATCAGAAGAGCCCAATATTTACAGAATGGCAATAGCATCTCATATTAACAATAAAAATTATGAAAGGGCAAAAGAATTAGGTGTCAAATTCAAAGAAAAGCATGTGATGAATTCAGATGACCTGATCAATTTTGCATTGACTTTTACCCAAACAGGAGCGTTGGTTGAATCTTTGGTGTATTATGATGAAGCATTAAAAATGAATTCAAATCATAAATTTGCCCTCAACAATAAAGGTTATACTTTAATTCTGCTTGAAAAATATGAAGAGGCTATATTGTTATTAAGCAAAGCACTCTCAATCGATAAAAAGTTTTCTTATTCTTATAATAATCGTGGGCTTGCAAAAATTAATTTGGGTTTGTATGAAGAAGGGCTTACAGACATAGAATATTCATTAAAACTTGATTCTCAAAATGCTGATGCATACAAAAATTTAGGAATTTATCATATGAAAAAGACGGAGTATCAAAAGGCATTGGGTTTGTTTTTAAAAGCTAAAAAAATGGATGAATCACTTAATATGATTGATGAATTGATATTGGAATTAGACTTAAAAATGGAAAAAGTAATAAGTTGAGAGATTTAATTTGTTTAATATCAGTGTTTTCTCATTGAAAAGAGAAGGTGAAGAATAGAGAATCTCAATCACTCAGATAGGTATTATAAATCTGTATTTTTTCGATTTTAAAAATTGAATTTTCCCTAATGTTTTTCGGCTTATTAAGAATGTTTCAAAATAAGCAAAACAGAGGCCAAAGTGATAAAAAACAGCTTTTTTTAAGCTCTTTGTGGTTTATCATGCTTATTTTTGCATGTCAAGTACAATAAATCATGAAGAAGCTCCAAGATATTCTTATCTCAACCAGGACAATGGCTGTATTGTTGCTGGTGTACGCATTTGCGATGGCTTATGCAACGTTCTTAGAAAACGACTACGGAACTCCTACAGCAAAAGCATTAATTTATGAGGCCAAGTGGTTTGAACTGATCATGGTCCTGCTCATCCTTAATTTCATAGGAAATATCGGAAGATACAGGCTATGGAAAAGAGAAAAATGGCCGGTTCTTGTGTTTCACCTTGCCTTTATCTTTATTTTTATAGGTGGTGCCATCACAAGATACATCAGTTTTGAAGGAACAATGCACATCAGAGAGGGTGAAACTTCAAACGAGATTGTGACAGATAAAAATTTCTTTAAAATTCAGGTTGAAGAAAAAGGTGATGTTCTTAATTATCAGGATGTTCCTTATCTGATGTCTCCACTGCATAAAGATTTCAAAGCAACGTATGACTTCCACGGGAAAGAAGTGAAAGTATTTGCCAAGGAATATATTCAAAGAAAAAAAGATAGCCTTGTTGCTGAGCCCAACGGTGCAGAATATCTTCACTTGGTGTCTACCGGAAACACAGGAAGACAGAATATTTACATCAAACCGGGGGAGACAAAATCGATCAACGGGACATTGGTGACATTCAACAGAGCTATTGAAGGAGCAGTTGAATTCAAAAATGAAGGAGGAAAATTATTTATCAAAACTCCTGTAGATGCAAGCTTTATGACCATGGCCACTCAGGCAACAGGAAGTACTGTGAAAGATGAGTTCCAGCCTTTGGCGTTAAGAAGTTTATACACGATCAACGAACTGAAACTTGTAGTTCCTGAAGGTCTTAAAAAAGGAAGACTGATGGCTATTGAAGGGGACAGGAAGAAAGATGTGAATGTTCCGGATATGCTTCAGATTGAGCTTCAGGGACCAAAAACAAAACAAATTGTAGACCTTTCGGTGGAAAAAGGAAACCCGAATGCTTACAAACAGGTTACTATGGATGGCTTAAACATCATGGTAGGATTCGGACCTAAAGTGTACAACACTCCTTTTGCCTTGAAACTGGATGACTTTGTGATGGAAACTTATCCTGGAAGTTCATCTCCAAGTGCTTACGAAAGTCACGTGAAAATCATTGATGAAGGTAAAGAAACTCCTTATAAAATCTATATGAACCACGTTCTTAATCATAAAGGATACCGTTTCTTCCAGTCAAGTTTTGATCCGGACAGAATGGGAACTGTTCTTTCTGTAAACCATGATTATTGGGGAACTTTGATTTCTTATATCGGATACGGACTTTTATTCTTAGGAATGTTTATCATCTTCTTCTGGAAAGGAACTCACTTCTGGAAATTGAATAAAATGCTGATTGATGCAAACAAAAAGAAAACAAAAGCCGCTGCAATACTTTTAGTGTTTTTAAGCTTAGGTTTAAACGCTCAGAAAATTGAAACTCACGGAACTACGGACGGAAGCAGAGAACACATTCATGTAGAGGGCGACAATCATACCCATGCTCCGGCTCCATCTTCTCAGCCTCTTGATGGCGCTGCTCCAAAGCAGAATTCTGTGGCTACACCGATGGGGAAAATGAGATCGATCTCACCGGATGAAATCATTGCGAGAAATAAGATCAGTGAAGAGCATGCAGAAAAATTCGGATACCTTTTAGTTCAAAGCTTTGAAGGGAGAATTGTTCCTATCAATACAGAAGCATTAGATGTTTTAAGAAAACTATACAAAAAAGATAAATTCAAAGGAACAGACGGAAAGTACCTTACTGCCAACCAATGGTTCCTTTCAATCAATACAGATACTCCAAGCTGGACTATGGTTCCGATGATCAAAGTAGGAACGAAAGGAGGTGATGAGCTGAAAAATAAAACAAAGGCAGATGAAGATGGTTACACTTCACTGATGAACCTTTTCCCGGCAGATGCTAATGGTAACTTAGCCTATATTTTAGAGCATGATTATAATACGGCATTCCGTAAAAAACCAGCTGAACAAACAAACTATGATAAAGAAGTAATTGCTGTAAACGAAAGAGTACAGATCTTCAATGAGTTCTTCAGTGGTCAGTTTATGAGAATTGTTCCTGTGAAAAATGATGCTAATCACACATGGCATTCATGGTTAGATCAAAAATTTGAACCGGACATGGAATCTCAGCAGGTGATGGGTCCTTATTTTGCTGAAGCGCTTACCGCACAGAAAACCGGTGATTGGACTAAGGCGGATGCTGAGTTAGCAAAGCTTTCAGAATATCAGCAGAAATGGGGAAAAGCAGTAGTTCCTGCAAAATCTAAAGTTGATCTTGAGGTTTTCATGAACAAAGCGGATATTAACTTTAAGCTATTAATTTTTTATACTCTTATTGGAGGGCTTCTTTTAATCCTGGGATTTGTTGAGTTGTTTAAATCCAATAAAGTTTTAAATAAAATCATTAAAGTAATTATTGCAGTTGGTTTAGTAGGATACCTTTGCCATTTCTTAGGACTTGTTGCAAGATGGTATATCTCAGGACACGCTCCTTGGAGTAACGGATATGAAGCTATTATCTTCATCTCTTGGGTAGGTATTACAGCAGGTTTGTTATTATACAGAAATTCCAATGCATTAATTCCTGCAGCCGGATTTATGGTGGCTGTTATTATGATGGGATTTGCACACGGAGGTTCGGCTCTTGATCCACAGATCACACCGCTGGTTCCGGTACTGAAGTCTTATTGGTTAATTGTTCACGTAGCAATTATTACATCCAGTTACGGTTTCTTTGCCCTGTCGATGATCATTGCTGTAATCTCATTAGTATTCTATATTATATCCAATAAGGACACTTATAAAATTCACCACGATACTACATTGAAGGAATTAGTAATTGTTTCTGAAATGTCCTTAACGATCGGATTATTTGCACTAACGGTAGGAAACTTCTTAGGAGGAATCTGGGCAAACGAATCATGGGGAAGATACTGGAGTTGGGACCCGAAAGAAACATGGGCGTTCATTTCCATCATGGTATATGCATTTGTACTGCACATGAGATTAGTACCAGGATTGAGAAGCAGATGGGCTTTCCACGTAGCAACGATGTTTGCATTCTGTTCAATGGTAATGACTTATTTTGGGGTAAATTACTACTTAAGCGGACTTCACTCCTATGCAGCTGGAGATCCAGTGCCAGTACCGGCTTGGGTATACATTGGAATAGGAACAATGATTCTTTTATCAGCTGTTTCTTATTTCAAGTTTAAAACCTTAACGAAGAAATAAAATATTCAACATATTATTTAAAAATCCCGGAATTTATTCCGGGATTTTTTTGTTCGGTTTTTTAATCGCAAAGAATTCGCAATGATCTTTTATTGTATTGATTAATCGTTCGCAAAGGCGTTTCACTCAGCAAAATGGAGTAGTGTCCTTAGCTAAACGAAGTGTCTTTGCGAACAGAAATAAAGCACTGATATCAAATTGATCTTCGTGAACTTTGCGCTTAGTTAAATATCTCGAATCACGAAACCTGCATCAAAAAATTCATAATTCATAATTCATAATTGAAAATTTATCACCATCTTTATGATATCAAAATAATATCAAATTAAAATTCAATCATGGAAAAAACATTAAAACCCATGTCGGGTTATCTTACACTGGTTATCTGCCTTGCTCTGTTTGTGGCAGCAGTTTACTTTTTTGTTAGTGGAGTAGATCAAAGTATAGCTTATGTGGTTATTGCCATGCTTTGTTTTCTACTTTCGTGCTTTTTCTTAAAAGGTCTGATGATTATTCAGCCTAACCACTCAAGAGTGCTGAACTTTTTTGGGAAATATGTGGGGAGTGTAAAAGAGAACGGATTATTCTTCATCAATCCTTTGTATTCATCACAGAAAATATCTTTACGTTCAGAGAATTTACAAGGACAGACTTTGAAGGTAAATGATAAAATGGGAAATCCTATTGAAATTGCAGTGGTTATTGTATGGAAAGTAGGAGACACTTATAAAGCCGCTTTTGATGTGGAACGTTATTCTGATTTTGTGAAAATGCAGAGTGAAGCAGCAGTACGTCATTTGGCGATGAGCTTTCCTTATGATAATTTAGAAGATGATCATGCTCCAATTACACTGAGAGAAGGTGGAGATAAAATCAATTCTATTTTGGAACAGGAACTTACCGACCGTCTTTCAAAAGCAGGAATTGTAATTCAGGAGGCAAGAATTTCCCACCTGGCATATGCTTCAGAAATTGCAGGAGCAATGCTTCAGAGACAGCAGGCGACGGCTATTGTGGCAGCAAGAACCAAGATTGTGGAAGGAGCAGTAGGAATGGTAGACCTTGCACTGAAAAAACTTTCAGAAGAAAATATCGTTGAGCTTGATGATGAAAGGAAAGCGGCAATGGTAAGCAATTTAATGGTGGTTCTTTGTGGAGAAAAGGCTGCAACACCAATATTAAATGCGGGAACACTTTATAATTAAGAAGTGAAAAATTAACAAGTAGCTTGTAGTGAAGATATTTTCTACACTAGAATAGTCAGAAATAATGTTAGAGAATTTTAGAAAATGAAATCAGAAAAAGCTCAGAACTCTTCAGAAAGCAAAAGCAAAAAATCTTTTGTGATAAGGATAGATGAGTCTACTTATAAACTCCTTGAAAAGTGGGCCAATGATGACTTTAGAAGTGTGAACGGACAGATAGAATATCTGTTGCATCAGGGTTTGGTCAATGCAGGGAGGAAGAAGAAAGAGTAGTTTAAAAGGTGAATAGAGGAGAATAAATGCTCTTTTCAGGGAATAAAGTTGTCAAAAGATATTATTTCTTCTCTTTTTTAAATTACAGAAAATATAAAAAAGGATTCTTTTTTTAGCTTTTCAATAAATAAATAACAATTCAATTAACCTTATACCAAAAAGAAAGCAGAGAAAATTTCTCTGCTTTTTTATTTTATACAACTCTGAAGACTATCTGCTCCAACGTAGAATATGACGAGCCAAATCAAGCCTTTAATGGTAAAGAAAGCAAGTCCTGCCCATCCCACACGCTTGAACCACTTCTTAAGCTTTGAGTTATTTTCTTGTGAATTTTCCATTGGTGATTATCAAAATGATTACCCTGCAAAGATAAGCATGTTTATAATTAGTCCAAATAAAAAACACATTAAAAATTAAAGTTTTGAGGTTCACATAATATTTTTATCTTTAGAGAGAACGAAAAGTAAGATTTTATGTCAAAAAAAGTAAAGGATTTCGGAATCGAAAAAACGCTGAAAAATTTAGGTATTAAAGAAGAGAACAAAGGTACCTCAACAGGCGGGAAATATTTCGCTTCAGGAAAGGTGATAGAAAGCATTTCTCCTGTGGACGGAAAGTTGATCGCTAAAGTAAAAACTTCCGGAGAAAGTGATTATGACAAAGTAATTGAAACGGCTCAAAAAGCGTTTCAGGAATTCAGGCTGATCCCGGCTCCCAAAAGAGGAGAGATCGTAAGACAGCTAGGCTTAAAATTAAGAGAATATAAAGATGATCTTGGTAAACTTGTTTCTTACGAAATGGGTAAATCATTACAGGAAGGACTTGGAGAAGTTCAGGAGATGATTGATATCTGCGACTTCGCTGTAGGACTTTCAAGACAGCTTCAGGGGTACACCATGCACTCTGAAAGACCTGGTCACAGAATGTACGAGCAATACCATCCGCTGGGAGTAGTAGGAATCATTACTGCATTCAACTTCCCGGTAGCCGTTTGGTCTTGGAATACAGCATTGGCTTGGATCTGTGGAAATGTTACCATCTGGAAACCATCTGAAAAAACACCGCTTTGTGCTATTGCATGCCAGAATATCATGATGGAAGTTATAAAGGAAAACAATCTTCCTGAAGGACTTTCAAGTGTATTGGTATCTGACCACGAAATCGGGCAAAAATTAGTAGATGATAAAAGAGTTGCCCTTGTTTCTTTCACAGGATCTACAAGAGTAGGAAGAATGGTTTCTTCTAAAGTGGCAGAAAGATTCGGGAAATCTATCCTTGAATTAGGTGGAAACAACGCAATTATCATTACAAAAGAAGCTGACATTGATATGTCTATCATTGGAGCTGTTTTTGGAGCTGTAGGAACTGCAGGGCAGAGATGTACTTCAACAAGAAGACTGATTATCCACGAAAGTGTATACAATGAAGTGAAAACAAGATTAACAAAAGCTTACGGGCAGCTGAAAATCGGAAATCCATTGGATGAGAATAACCATGTAGGTCCTCTGATTGATACTGATGCTGTAAACCAATACGAAGAAGCTATCAAAAAATGTAAAAAAGAAGGTGGGAAATTCGTTGTTGAAGGCGGAGTTTTAACCGGAAAAGAATATGAATCAGGATGCTATGTGAAACCTTGTGTTGCAGAAGTGAAAAACTCTTATGAGATTGTTCAGCATGAAACATTTGCACCGATCTTGTATCTGATTAAATACAAAACTCTGGAAGAAGCTATCGCAATTCAGAATGATGTTCCACAAGGGTTATCTTCTGCAATCATGACCCAGAACTTAAGAGAAGCAGAATTATTCCTTTCTCATGCAGGTTCAGATTGTGGTATTGCCAACGTAAATATCGGAACTTCCGGTGCTGAAATTGGTGGAGCTTTCGGTGGTGAAAAAGAAACCGGAGGTGGAAGAGAGTCTGGATCAGACGCTTGGAAATACTATATGAGAAGACAAACCAATACTATAAACTACACCGCGCAACTTCCTTTAGCACAAGGAATTAAATTCGATTTATAAAAGCTTTACTTAAAGTACCCAAAAAACATAAAACTTAATAACCTGAATGATTAAATGCTTCATTCTTTGGATCATTTAATCATTCATTTATTAAATCACACAACAATTTATTATGGAACAGACATTAGATATAAAAGCAAATAAAGTAAAAGAAACTGTAGGAAAACATGTGTTGGCAGACGGTTTCGATTTTGTGATGGATATTGAAAAATCACATGGATCATGGCTTTATGATAAACTTACAGACAGAGAGTACCTGGATATGTTCTCTATGTTTGCATCAGCATCTATCGGATACAATCACCCTTATCTTTTAGAAAGATCAGAATGGTTGGGAAGAATGGCTGTAAATAAACCTACTTTGGCTGACGTTTACTCGGAAGAATATGCTCATTTCCTTGAAGTATTTGAAAGAGTAGTTATTCCTGAAGAATTACAATATGCTTTCTTTATCGAAGGTGGATCTCTGGGCGTTGAAAATGCAATGAAAGCATGCTTCGACTGGAAGACCCGCAAAAACTTTGCAAAGGGATTAGAAACAGAAGCCGGAATCTGTATTCACTTCAAACAGGCTTTCCACGGAAGAAGTGGTTATACGTTGAGCTTAACCAATACTTCTGACCCAAGAAAGTACCAATATTTTCCAATGTTCAACTGGCCGAGAATTTTAAATCCGAAATTAAAGTTCCCAATTACAGAAGAAAACCTTGAAGAAACAATCAAAAATGAAAACCTTGCTTTACTTCAGATTGAAGAGGCTATTCTGATGCACCCTGATAAAGTGGCTTGTATCATCATAGAACCTATTCAGGCAGAAGGAGGTGACAACCATTTCAGAGACGAATTCCTGTTAGGATTAAGAAGAATCTGTGATGACAACGAAATCTTACTTATTTTTGATGAAGTTCAGACAGGTATTGCTATTACAGGAAAAATGTGGGCATTCCAGCATTTTACAGCAAAACCGGACATCATTTCTTTTGGTAAAAAAGCACAGGTTTGTGGTGTTTTAGCTAATAAAGAAAAGTTTGATGAAGTTCCGAACAACGTTTTCAGAGAAAGCTCAAGAATTAATTCTACTTTCGGAGGAAACTTTATAGATATGCTTCGTTTCCAGCTGGTAATGGAAGTTATCGAAAAAGAAAACCTTGTAGAGAATGCCAGAGTAGTTGGAGATTTCTTATTAGAAAGCCTGAAAGCTCTTGCTGAAAAATATCCTGAAAAAATTTCAAATGCTAGAGGAAGAGGCTTGATGTGTGCTGTTGATCTTCCATCCGGAGAACAGAGAAATCACTTGATGAACGAGCTTTTCAAAGATGGATTAATCATTCTTCCATGTGGAGACCAATCTCTTCGTTTCAGACCTCATTTGAATGTGACAAAGGAGGAAATTCAGCTTGCTTTAGATAAAATTGAAAACAATATTAATAAAATTTAAAACACGGGATTTGTAATTGTAAAAAAAACATCGTATATTTAGATACTCAAACAATTAGAATATGGAAAGAAGTACGAGAGTGTCAGTTTATGAAAGTGATAACCCTTCAGAAATTCAGTTGGTTAAGTCTAAATTGGATGACGCGCAAATTACAAACACCGTTGAAAATAACTATCTTACGTTTACCACAACCCCAACAGCAACTTCGCTGAAGGTAATGGTAGATCTGGAAGAAGAAAAAAAAGCATTTGAAATTATTGATGCTTACCTTCAACAAAGTGAAAATCAATAAACAATTTCATAATTTTAAATTTTACTACTTCAAACCGAAAATTAATTAAGATTAATTTTCGGTTTTTTAATTAATTACGAACCATTAAAAGATTATTGATGCAATTATTATTAATTATTTTAATTCTTTAATCAATCTTTTAATTTTTAATTCAAACTTTACAACATGAACCCGGAGATCAAATTAAGACAATCGCAAATTGAAGACAGAAACAGGATTTGGGAAATTATTCAGCAATCTATTGAAAGAAGAAGACAGGACGGAAGTACACAATGGCAGAACGGATATCCTAACCTTGGGACGGTAGAAAGTGATATTGCTAAAGGTTTTGGGCATGTTTTGACAGTAGACGGAGAAATTGCAGTATATGGAGCCCTGATTCTGAATGATGAGCCTGCTTACAGTACCATTGAAGGAGCATGGCTGAGTGATGGTGAATTCGTAGTAGTTCACAGAGTGGCTGTAGATGAAAAATTTGCGGGACAGGGAATGGTAAAGAAATTTTTTGATCACATTGAAGAATTTACAAAATCCCATGACATTCAGAGTATTAAAGTAGATACCAACCATGATAATATAGCCATGCTGAAGATCCTTGAAGGCAGAGGTTATTCTTATTGTGGAGAGGTTCTTTTGAGAGATGGAATGAGGAAGGCTTTTGAGAAGATTATAATTTAAGCAAAAAGTTAAATCATCTTTCATTGAATTTTTAAAACGCCCTGTATTTATAAACTCTATCAGGTTTGTTCGTTTGGTTCTGAACTAATTTCTACTTTTGTTCAAATTTTTATATTATGCACCAAAGTATAGAAATTGATGAAAAAATTTTTCAAGATGCCGTAAAATTCTATGGCACCGTGTTTAGCTTACCCCCTTTAGCATCAAAAATTTATTCCTACCTTCTTTTTGACTATGAGAAAGTAGGAATTACTTTTGACGAATTTGTTGAAGTACTCTCCGCGAGCAAAAGCTCCGTTTCTACCAGTATTTCACTCCTGTTAAATGCTCAGCTCATTGTAGATCATAACAAAATGGATGAGCGGAGGCGGTATTTTTTCATCAATGATGAATACAAAAAAATAAGATTCGAGAAAATTGTCCAGAAAATGCAGGACGAATTGAAACTATTAGATGATTTAAACAATTTTAAAAAAAGTAAAGACGATGGATACAATGAAAGAATAGAAGTTTACAAAGCACTCTTAAACAAAAACATAGAAAATATTCAGGAATCTCTTAATAAACTATAAAATGAATAATAAGCTAGTTATACTTTCCATTGCAGCGCTTTCACTGACTGCCTGCAAAAAAGAAGCTCCGAAACAAGATGGTGCCAAGCCATATCCTGTTATTTCCGTGGAGTCGAAAAATATAGTGGGTTATCAGACGTTTCCGGCTACCATTCAGGGTAGAGTAAACAATGATGTACGTGCAAAAATACAGGGATATATTACCCAGGTATTGGTAGATGAAGGACAATATGTTACAAAAGGACAGCCTTTATTCCGTTTGGAGACCAATATTCTGAACGAAAATGCAGCCGCTTCCAAAGCAGGAATTGGTGCTGCTGAATCCAGTGTTGCTGCAGCTCAGGCTTCTGTAAATGCAGCTCAGGTTGAAGTAAACAAACTAAAACCTCTGGTTCAGAAAAACATCATCAGCAACGTACAGCTACAAACCGCACAGGCTCAGCTGGCACAGGCTCAAGCTCAGTTACAACAGGCCAATGCTTCCAAAAGACAGGCACAGGCCAATTATAAGGGAGTAGAAGCCAATATTGAATATTCTATCATTCGTGCGCCTATTTCAGGGGTGATTGGAAGACTGCCGTTAAAAGTAGGAAGTTTGGTAGGACCATCTGATCAGACTCCTTTGACAACAATTTCTGATACTTCTGAGATCTATGCTTACTTTGCAATGAATGAAAAAGAATATTTTGATTTCCTTGAAAAGTCTCCGGGAGCTTCTATGCCTGAGAAAATCAAAAACTTACCAATGGTTGAGCTTCAGCTGGCCAATGGAAGTCTTTATCCTGAAAAAGGAAAAATTGAAGCTATTACCGGCCAAATTGATCCTACAACCGGAACTATTCAGTTCAGAGTTGCATTCTCAAATGCTCAGAAATTATTAAGTAATGGTAACAGTGGAACCATTAGATTCCCTCAGCATTATGATAATGTTCTTGTAGTTCCTGAAAGTGCTACTTACGAACAGCAGGGTATTGTTTATGTATACAAAGTAGAAAAAGGAGATACTGCCAGAAACGTTGTTGTAAATGTTATTGACAGAATCGACAATATGGCTCTTCTTAAATCCGGAGTTAATAAAGGTGAAACAGTTATTGCAGCCGGTATCGGAGGTCTGAAACCGGGAACAGCAGTAAAACCGAAGCCAATCAAAATGGATAGTCTTGTTCAATCAATAAAACCGAAATTCTAATGATAAAAAACTTTATTAACAGACCGGTTTTATCTACCGTAATCTCAATCTTGATTGTGATTCTCGGGGTGTTAGGACTGATCTCGTTACCGGTTACACAGTATCCGGATATTGCACCGCCTACAGTAAGTGTTTCCACAAACTACACGGGAGCCAATGCTGAGACGGTGATGAAAAGTGTGGTAGTACCTTTAGAAGAACAGATCAACGGGGTGGAAGGTATGGATTATATCACTTCCAGCGCCGGGAACGATGGTTCTGCTCAGATCCAGGTTTTCTTCAAACAAGGAATAGATCCGGATATTGCAGCGGTAAACGTACAGAACCGTGTGGCCAGAGCGACGCCTCTTTTACCGTCTGAAGTAACGCGTTCAGGGGTTGTAACCCAGAAGCAGCAGACCAGTGCTTTGATGTATATGTCTTTCTATTCTGAAAATAAAGACCTTGATGACGTATACCTTCAAAACTTTTTGAATATTAATATTATTCCCAACCTGAAAAGGGTAAATGGTGTAGGGGATGCCAACGTTTTCGGAGGTAAAAACTACTCGATGAGAATTTGGCTGGATCCTGCAAAAATGGCTGCCTACAGTGTAACTCCTACCGATGTTACCAATGCGATTAACGAGCAGAGTAGAGAAGCTGCAGCGGGTTCTATTGGACAAAACAGCGGAAGTTCTTTTGAATATATCATCAAATATGTAGGTAAATTCAACGATAAAGAACAGTATGATAATATTATCATCAAATCTCTTGCAAACGGACAAAACCTGATGCTGAAAGATGTTGCTAAAGTAGAACTTGCGGGACAGTCTTATACAGGAATCGGGGAGAACGGAAACAATCCTTCCATCAGTATGGGGATCTTCCAGACTCCGGGATCCAACGCACAGGAGATTATTAAAAATATCAAAGCCTATCTGAAATCAGCAGAGGGAACTTTTCCAAAAGGTGTAAAATATACTTTCAACTTTGATACCAACGAATTCCTGGAAGCTTCTATTGAAAAGGTAGTACATACCCTGATTGAAGCCTTCATTCTGGTTTTTATTGTAGTATATATTTTCCTTCAGGACTTCAGATCTACGCTGATCCCGGCCATTGCGGTTCCGGTATCTATTGTGGGAGCTTTCTTCTTCCTGAATCTCTTCGGATATTCATTAAACCTCTTAACCTTATTTGCATTGGTACTTGCGATTGGTATTGTAGTGGATGATGCCATTGTCGTCGTCGAGGCCGTTCATGCAAAAATGGAGCATGGTATTTCAGATGCTAAAAAAGCAACGGTGGAAGCCATGGATGAGATTACGGGCGCTATTATTTCTATTACTTTGGTAATGGCTGCGGTATTTATTCCGGTGACCTTCATTACAGGACCTACAGGGGTATTCTACCAGCAGTTTGGTATTACGCTGATCATTGCAATCATTATCTCAGCAATTAATGCATTAACGCTGAGTCCGGTTTTATGTTCATTATTCTTAAAACCTCACGCAGAGCATCATAAAGAGTATAAGAATTTAAATATTTTACAGAAGTTTTTTTATAAGTTTAATATTGCTTTTAAAACAACTACTGAACGTTACGGAAGAGGATTTGTATTCCTGTTAAGACATAAATGGGTAACTCTGATTATTTTTGCTGTTACAGGAGGAATTTTATTCTGGGCAAGCAGCAGTATGAAGAAAGGGTTTGTACCTACAGAAGACAGAGGGATTATCTTTACCGATGTTCAGCTTCCTCCGGGAGCTTCTATGGAAAGAACTTACAACGCTTTGAAAACACTTCAGGCTAAGGCACTGAAAGTTCCGGGAGTACAGAATGTAACGATTTCTACGGGAAGAGGATTCTTATCCGGAAACGGAAGTAACAACGGTCTTGCCTTTGTTAAGCTGAAACCATTTGAAGAAAGAAAAAAAGACGGACAGACTTCTGAAGACATCACCAAAAAATTATTTGGAATTGTAGGAGCTGTTCCTGATGCTAAAGTTGTATTCTTCCAACCGCCAAGTGTACCGGGATTTGGTAACAGTGCCGGTTTTGAAATGGTATTGCTGGACAAATCAGGTGGAGAATATGCAGATTTAGATGCTAAAACGAATGAATTCATCGGTAAATTAATGCAGAGACCGGAAATTCAGTTTGCACAGACTTCATTCAATACTAAATATCCTCAGTATCAGATGGAAATTAATGTTCCGCTGAGTAAACAGCTTGGGGTTTCTGTAAATGACATTCTGTCTACTATGCAGGGGTATATTGGAGGTATTTACACTGCCGACTTTACCAAGTATGGGAAACAGTTCAGAGTGATGGTTCAGGCACTTCCTGAAAACAGAAAGAACATCGAAAATCTGAACCAGCTTTATGTCAGAACAGGATCAGGTATTATGTCTCCGATTTCACAGTTTGTAACATTGACAAAAGCGTACGGACCACAATCTGTAAGCCGTTATAACCTGTTTACCTCAGTAAAAGTGACAGGAGCAAACTCTGACGGATACAGTTCCGGGGATGCAATTGCAGCCGTACAGCAGGTAGCTGATGAAACCCTGAATCAAAACTATGCAGTAGAATTTACAGGTTTAACCAGAGAAGAATTAAATTCAGGATCTCAGACGCTTCTGATTTTCGGGCTAAGTTTAATCTTCGTTTACTTTATCCTTTCTGCACAGTACGAAAGCTATATTCTTCCGCTGATCGTTATTATCTCTCTTCCTCTTGGGGTAATGGGAGCTTATTTCGGGCAGAAGATTATGGGGCTGGAAAATAATATTTACTTCCAGATTGCCCTGATCATGCTCGTGGGATTACTGGCGAAAAATGCGATCCTTATTGTTGAATTTGCCGTGCAGAGAAGACATCATGGAGAAACCATTGTAATGTCAGCCATCAATGCAGCGAAAGCCAGAGTGAGACCTATCTTAATGACATCATTCGCCTTTATCTTCGGTTTATTACCTTTAGTTCTGGCAAGTGGAATTGGAGCAGTGGGTAACAGATCTATCGCTACGGGTGCGGCAATCGGACTATTGATAGGAACTGTTTTGGGATTATTTGTAATTCCGGTTCTGTATGTGATCTTTGAAACACTGCAGGAAAAAATTAAGCCTATCAAAAAAGAAGAAATCAATTTAGCAGAATAAAATTAAGATTTAAGAAATTAGAAGTTAGGAATTAGATATGAGTCTAAAAACTAACTTCTAACTTCTAAACTCTAACTTCTAATTAAAAATAATGAAGAGTTTATTAAACATCATAAAAGGAATCACTTTTTCAGTTTTCATACTCGGAGCCATTTCATCTTGTATGGCAAGAAAAGAATATGAAAGACCGAAGAACGTTGTAGACGAAAAGCTGTTCCGTACAGATATGCTTCCTTCAGACAGTACCAGTATTGCGGATATTTCATGGAAAGAGATATTCACAGATCCTATACTGCAGGGACATATTTCTAAAGCGTTGGAAAACAACCTGGATATCAGAATCGCACTGCAAAGCATCAATTCTGCAGAAGCCTATCTGAAGCAAAGTAAAGCTGCTTATCAGCCGACACTTTCTATCGGACCTAACTATACCTTCCAGACTCAGTCTATCAATACTCAGTTTGGGCAGATTATTGGAGAAAGACGTTATGTAAACCAGTTTGACATTACGGCAAGTATTGGATGGGAAGCAGATATCTGGGGGAAATTAAGAGCGCAGGAAAAAGCACAGCTTGCCACCTATTTAGGAACTGTTGCTGCCCATAAAGCGGTTAAAAGCAGTCTGGTGTCTTCCATTGCTTCTGCGTACTATCAATTGCTGACTTTTGATGCGCAGAAGAGAATTATTACAGAAACCATTGCGGTAAGAGAGAAAAACTTAGAGGCTACAAAGGCTTTAAAAATTTCAGGGACTGTTACTGAAGTGGCGGTACAGCAGAGCGAGGCACTTGTTTTCAATGCCAAGTCATTGCTGATTGATATTGATACACAGATCCAGCTTCTTGAAAACACCATGAGTCTTCTAATGGGAGAACCTTCTCATTCTATTGAAAGATCTACATTGGAAGGACAGAACCTTCCGATTGATTTAAAATTAGGGTATCCAACCCAGCTGTTGGCTAACCGTCCGGATGTAATGAGAGCAGAATACAGCTTAATGAATGCTTTTGAATTAACAAATTCTGCCAAAGCTCAGTTTTATCCTACTTTAAAATTGACAGGTAGCGGCGGGCTTCAGTCTGTGGATATTGATCACTTATTCAGTGTAAATTCATTATTTGCGAATGTAGTAGCAGGACTGGCTCAGCCGATTTTGAATAAAAGACAGATCAAAACGAATTATGATGTAAGTCTTGCCAATCAGGAAACGGCTTATCTGAACTTCAGAAAGACCGTTCTTACTGCAGGAAAAGAAGTTTCGGATGCTATCAGAGTTTTCTCTGTACAGGATTCATTTATTGAATTAAAACAAAAAGAACTGGATGCCTACAAAAAATCAGTTGACTATTCTCAGGAATTGGTAAACTATGGTATGGCAAACTACCTTGAAGTTTTGAATGCAAGTGTGAATTCATTGAATGCAGAATTGAACATCTCCAATGCAAGATACAGTAAAATGAAAGCTGCCGTAGAGCTTTATCAGGCTTTAGGAGGAGGTTGGAAATAACCGTATTTTGTAATTTATAGATAAAAACGTATGTCAGTAATGGCATACGTTTTTTTTGATTATTGATCATGCTAAAATTATTTAATAGGTAAAATCAATTTGTATATATGTATTTAACTACGTAGTTTTATACTTTAAAATATAAACATTATGAAATTACAGATACAGCCCATAGGAAATTCTTATTCGGAGCAGGCCATTGATTTGATTTTGACCATTCAGCAGAAAGAGTTTAATATTCCGATTACAATAAAAGATCAGCCCGATCTTTTGCAGATTGAAAGTTTTTATAAGGAAGCTGGCGGTAACTTTTGGGGAGCTTTTGTGGATGGTGAACTGGTAGGCTCCATTGCATTGGTTAAGTTTGATGAAAGGGCAGGAGCCATCAGAAAAATGTTTGTTAAAAAAGAATTCAGAGGCAAAGAACTGAATATCGCTCAGGAATTATTGGAAGTTTTAATTTCTTTCTGCCGAAAAAATGGAATTGATGATCTATATTTGGGAACTATAACGGTATTGAAAGCTGCACAGCGTTTCTACGAAAGGAATCACTTTGTGAAGATTGAAAAAGAAAATCTTCCTGTAAAATTCCCTTTGATGAGTGCTGATGATATTTTTTACCATTTAAAAATTGACTGAATATGAATGTGATCAACGAAGCAGGAATTCTTGCCATATCAACCAGATTACACCGTTTGAGCGAACAATTAAGGAAAGACGGAGCGCTTATTTATAAAGCATTCGGAATAGATTTTGAGCTTAAATGGTTTCCGGTGATCTTTACCATTTATAAAAAAGAGATCGCAAGTGTTGTTGAAATTGCCAATGAGATAGGATACACCCATCCATCCACCATAACCCTTCTCAAAGAACTCGAAAAGCTGGAATTGATACAATGGAAGAAAGATAAACAGGATGAACGTAAAAGATTATTTATCCTGACTTCAAAAGGAAAAGAACTTATTGAGAAGATGAAACCTGTTTGGGAACTGATGTCACAGATTCTGGGAGATATTACTGATAACAAGAATAATCTGCTTGCAGCTATTAATGAAGCTGAGGAGAAAATTGAGAGCCAGTCCTTTTATCAAAGGGCATTGCAGGTGAAGAATTTGAAATAAACAATTTTAGTGAATAATCTAAAAACCCCACCAAATTCTGGCGGGGTTTTCTGATTCATTATTTAAACGAATTATATTAGAATCTTAAAGTAGCTGCTACAGACCACGTTCTTCCAAAACCAAGGAATCCTGTGTTTCCATCTGCAATACCCTGATAAACTCTTCCGGTTTCCTGATAAGTTTTCCCGGCATTTGGACCGCTGGCAATTTTGTCACCTGCGAAAATATTGGAGCTTAATTCAGAAATATAATATTTGTTGAATAAGTTATACACATTTGCTCTCAATGTTAAAGACTTTTTCGCATCAAGCGTGAATTTGTAAGAAGCACCTACATCAAATAAATTATAACTTGGCAATTTTACAATTCCTTTTTCTCTTGCTGCCTCAGTAAGGAAGTTGATCGGGTTGAATTGCGCATATAGCTTGTCATAATATTCCCAGTTAGCATCAATACTGAAAGCTTTGGTAATGTTATAATCAACGCCAAGGCTTGCTGTAGTTTGTGCAGCATCTCCAACCTTCAGATCTTTGATGTTGATAACTCCTGTAGCTCCTGCCACTTCCTGATTGTTTTGAACATCAAGAATGTTGAAATTTGCATTTCCTTTGTACTTCCAGTTCCCTAATGATAACATCCCTCTCAGTCTAAGGTTGGCAAATGGTCTTGCCTTTGCTTCCAGTTCAACACCCTGGTGTATTTGTCCAACATTCAGTGCGTTGTAGAAATAAGCATTTCCAAGTTGTAATTGTGAGAAGTTGGCAACATCTGCAGCTCCTGCATTAAAGGTTCTTGAAATAAATCTGTCATCCCACTGCGTTCTGTAAGCATTGATATTCACATCTACATAACGGGATTTGAAACCATATCCTAATTCTACAGAGAAGATTCTTTCATTCTTTGCATCGTTGTAAATATTTTGATTGGAAGGGAACAGAGCATTGAATAATGGTTGTCTGGAAATAACACCTGTATTGAAAAATACATTATGATGCTCATCTATATTATAATTGGCACCTCCTTTTACAATATAACCCGTTTTGTGATACCATTTCGTTTCCTGGTTTCCAGGAGTATACAGCATATAGTCTCTTCTTTTGTAGTATTGTTCAGAAACTGATCCCTGAACGGATGCACTTAGCTTTTCAGAGCTGTATTCAACCATTCCATATACACCTGCCCATTTTACCAGTCCTTCATTGTGTATAGATACTTTCTGAGCATCTTTAAGTTTAGTAAGAGGCTCCGGTTTTACCGTATTGTTGATATAGTATCCTTTTGGAGCATTGGCCGTACTGGAAACAAAAAGAGCATCTGATCCTAGCATATCAGTAACAATATCATAAAGTGCCCCTTTGTAAGTTTTAAGATCGATCCCTCCGTTAAAGGTCCAGTTATTTTTTTTGTAATTAAGGTCTGCAATTACTCCATACCAGTCATGAGCATTGATACTTTGCTTTCTTACGATACCGTTGGTTCCGTTCAGCGTAGCTACATATTGTCCGTTATAATCAGTAGGAGAGCCTGCAGGTGCAGTAAAGGTAGATTTCTGGAAAGTATTTCCGTTATAATCTGTAACCATACCACCTCTGTTATAACGATAAATCATATCCCAATTGATCGTACCGTCTCCGCCTGCACCATAATTCATAAAATTCATGGTTTGTCCGCTGCCGTTTTTGATAGAGCCGTTCAGTCCGGTACCACCACCGCCACGTCCCCATGAACCATAAAGAACTGTAGATAATTTCAGGTTATCATTCATTGTCCAGTCCCAGTTCAATGATGCAATAGGCTTATGATAGAAGTTAGGTGCCAAATTGAATTGAGAACCGTTCAACATTCCTGTCTGTGGGTTGTATCTTCTTCCATAGTTGTCTAATTGCTGTAGAGTAGCAACATTCGCTCCGGTTGCAGAAGATCTTCTCGTATCGTGTACCTGTGGCGCTCCTGTTGCAATTAAATTGAACGCATGTTTTTCATTAGGCTTAAATCCTGTTGAGAAAAACCATGAATAACCTTCTCCTTTCGTTCCGTTGATATAACCGTCACCTTGCCAGCGGGAAAGCAATACGGTAGTTCCCCATTTGTTTTTTAACCCGGAAGAGTACATTGCAGATATTCTGGAATAATTATCATTACCCACTTCTCCTTTAATCATTGCTTTCTGCTCAGAATCAGTAGCTTTGGTTACAATATTGATTGTTCCTCCTACAGAAGGGACTACAAATTTGGAAGCTCCTAAACCTCTCTGAATCTGAATGTTGCTCGCGATGTCTGCCAACCCGGTCCAGTTAGACCAATATACAGTACCTCCCTGCATGTCATTCACCGGCTGCCCGTTGATGATCACTGCAATGTTAGCCCCATCAAAACCTCTCATGTTGATTCTGCTGTCTCCAAAACCTCCGCCTACTTTGGTAACGTACACGGATGGAGTAGACTTCATAATCTCAGGAAACTCTCTGTTTCCTAATTTCTCCTGAATTTCTGCGGCCTTGATCGTAGATACTGCAACAGGAGTCTTTCTTTCTTTGGCTGTTTGGGAAAGGTTTCTACCTACCAACATCACCTCATCAATAGATTTTGATTTCTCTAAAGAATCCTTCGTACTCTGCCCGTAATAAAGGGCCGCCGTAGGTAATACAAGCGCTATAAATAGTCGCTTTTTAAAAATAATGCTCATGAAATAAACTAGCGTTTTTGAATTTAAGGCTGCAAAGATGAATATTTATTTTTTAATAACGTATTAAATCTTCATTACGTGATTTCATACAGTGCGTGGATGATCTGTTATTACTCGTTTTTTTGTCTGTATTAATTAATTCAGATCTTTAATTTACAATTTGTTATAACAGTGAATTATTATAAAAACGAAATATATTGAGATGCATAAAATAATTATGCAATTCCTATAAAATTCATTACTGCCTGCTTTTCCTGGATGATTTTTATTATCTTGATTTATTTTGTATCGTTTTTAATATATTTGTGGATATGTTTTGTATCATAAGATTTAAGGGATTTTATGTTTTAGCAGAAAATAATAACAATAATGGGACAGCTTAGTTTATTTAATTTGGAAGATCTGTATGAATTTCCAAAAGATCTTCTGGAGTACAGAGAACATTTCCTGAGTCAAGAAGAGGCTGACCGCCTTAAAACTCATCTGCTTGAAACTGCTCCCTGGAAGCAAAGAACCCAAAAAATGTATGATAAGATGGTGCTGACACCACGCTTAACGGCATGGTATGGAGATCCGAAAACAGATTATCCATTAGGAAATGGTGAAGTGGATAATAACCTTTGGACACCTGAACTGTTTTCTTTAAAACAAAGAATAGAAGATACATTTGGGTATCGTTTCAATTCAGTATTGCTTAATCTGTATCGGGATCATAATGATTCTGTTGCCTGGCATCGGGATAAAGAAAGCAGATATGGAAACCGTCCGGTGATTGCTTCAATAAGTTTGGGACAGACCAGAAACTTTGATTTCCGTAAAAAGGATCATCATCAGAGCAAATACAGCCTTCCTCTTCCTCATGGTTCTTTATTGATTATGAAAGGAGATCTGCAGGAGAACTGGGAACACCGGATTGCTAAATCTGCAACCTCTATGAAGGAACGCATTAATCTTACATTCCGTTTGGTTCGGGAAGTCTAGAATATTTCATTTAACAGGTATGTTGATGTACTGTATTTCAAAATAAAAGGCCCGCTGTATTTTCTTTTTCCGGAAAAAAACTGCACCTTTGCCCAACAATGGGGTGCTACAGATAACAGTGGCTGAGATGATACCCAGGAATATATTTCCACACCTGATCCGGATAATGCCGGCGTAGGGATTGCTTACTTATCATCTCATCATTTGATTTCTAACAATTAATATGATGCAGGACATTTTAAAACAAATTACCTTACCGGAATGGTTTGGAGTCTTATTTTCAGTAATTCAGGTCTTACTGGCCCGTAAAAACAATGTCAATAACTATATTTTCGGGATTGCAGGTATTCTGCTTACATTGTATGTGATGCTTACCTCAAAACTGTATGCGGAGTTTACCTTAAATCTTTATTATCTGATCATGAGCATCTACGGATGGCTGTATTGGAAATTCGGGAAACAGAAATCTGAAATGCAAATCTCTGTTACCTCTGCTTCTGAAAAGTGGATTGCCACGGGAATTGTTGTAGGAACTTTTAGTTTATTCTGGTTTTTTCTTACTCATTTTACAGACTCAGATGTTCCCGTTTGGGATTCTTTAGTAAGTGCTTTTGCCTGGGCCGGAATGTGGCTCATGGCGCGAAGAAAGATTGAAAACTGGGTGGTACTCAATATCAGTAATATTATTTCAATACCCTTGTTGCTGCATAAAGAATTATACCTCTATGCTGTTTTAACATCATTTTTATTTTTAGTAGCCATCTCCGGGTATATCGAATGGCAAAAAATCATTAAAAACAAGGCGAATGCTTAATAATAAAGATATCAGAAAAGAGCTTCAGGGTACTTCTGTTATTTCTGATAAAGTTATAGAGCATATTCATGAAGAAGGATGGCTTAAAATCTGGGTACCGAAAAAATATGGTGGTTTAGGCTATCGTTTTGAAGAAGGACTGAAAGCATTATTTGGCTGGGCTCAAACAGATGGAAGCTTTGGCTGGATGCTTACACTATGTGCCGGAGCTAATTATTTTTCAAGAAATATCAAACCTGAAGTGGCCAAATTACTGTTTTCCAATTTTAAAGTTTGTTTTGGCGGAAGCGGAATGATTGGCGGAACAGCAGAAAAGCAAAATGATAATACCTACATCATTAATGGATTATGGAGTTTCGCAACAGGAGCGCCCCATCTGACTCATTTTACACTTAATGCTAAAATTACAGAGAACGGCCAGGCCATAACAGATAACAACGGTAATGAGATTATTCACTCATTCATTGTTCCCAAAGAGCAGGCAAAAGTCATCCCGAACTGGAAATCTATGGGGATGAAAGCCAGTGGCACCTATTCCTTTACCATTGAAAACGTTGTTGTAAATGAAGACTACAGTTTTGTGTATAATCATTTTTTTACGAATGATATTCTGGACAATATTCCGTTTCGGGTTTTTGCAGATTTAACGCTTTTAGTGAATTATCTAGGAATTGCTTCCCATTTCATCGAAGAAGCTGAACTTATTCGTCCTCACATCAATTTTAAAAGTTTTGAAGACTCCGTAGAAAAACATTTAGATAAAGTATTAAACATTGCCAGAGAAGTTGAAAATTTGCTCAGTGAAAACAGAGAAATTTCAACAGAAAAGCAAAACGAAATTCATACTTACGGAGTAGGGCTGATACAGCAGTTATCCAATCAGATACTTACCGTTTATACACAATTGGGAATCAAAGCTACGGAAACAGATTCTGCAGTTTATCAGGTATTCTGTGATTATTTTACAGCGGCAATGCATTCCAATTTCAGACCTTCAGCTGATGATTTAGATTTTTCTTTTTGATTTAAGTTCTTATGACGTGCTTTGTCATGATTTAGCATACATGTATGGGAGAAATCAAATTAGGCTTTCAGAGTTTGTTGCAAATAAAAATGACTGTAGAAGTATTATAAATATTTCTGTTAAAAAAGAAGCCCCAATTACGGGGCTTTTTTTATTTCTTATTGGAAAATAAAATGTTCATATTAAGATTGGATAAATTCCAAAAGATCTTTATTAATAGTTTCATGTTCCGTAGTTGGCATTCCGTGAGGAAAACCTGGGTAGGTAATCAATTTTCCGTTCTTTAATAATTTCGCTGATTTTATAGCAGAATTTTCGATAGGAACAATCTGATCATCTTCTCCATGCAATACCAAAACAGGAATATCAACAGCTTTCAAATCTTCTGTGAAATCTGTTTCAGAAAATGCTTTAATACCGTCATAGTGAGCAACAATTCCACCCATCAGTCCTTGTCTCCACCAGTTTCTCTGAATTCCGTCTTTGATATTGGCACCTTCTCTGTTGTACCCGTAGAAAGGAAACGTCAGATCAAAATAAAACTGGTTTCTGTTGTTCAGAGTCTGCTCTCTGATACCATCAAAAACTTCTATTGGAACTCCATCAGGATTGCTCTCACTTTTAACCATAACCGGAGGAACAGCGCTGATTAATACCGCTTTTTTTGCTCTTCCATTAGCATATTTGTGTACATATCTGATCACTTCACCACCACCTGTAGAGTGTCCTATATGAACAACATCTTTCAAATCAAGAAATTCTACAAGTTCTGCAGCATCGGAAGCGTATTGTTCAATAGTGTGGTTATAGATATTCTGGCTTGAACGGCCGTGGCCTCTTCTGTCATGGGAAATTACTCTGTAACCTCTCTGTAAGAAAAAGATAACCTGTGCATCCCAATCATCAGATGATAATGGCCATCCGTGGTGAAACATTAATACTGGTCCTTGTCCTTGGTCTTTGTAAAAAATCTCAGTTCCGTCTTTTAATGTTAATGTACTCATAGTTTTAAATTTTTAATATTAATGATTAATTTGTATAATAATTTTTTGTTGTCTTGATTCTTTAGCAAATGTAAGACAGTTATTGTTCACTGAAATTAATCTAGTTTAATTTCGTTCATATTTAATAAAAAATTTTTATTGGAATATCTGATCTGTTTTTCTCTGCATTCTTTTGGAGAACCAAATTTTTACAGAAAAGGCACTAACCAAAGATAGTTAATGCCTTTTTACTGTTATTCCAATATACCCTTCTTCAGAACGAGTTGTTTGACTATTGATTGAGATTATATTATTCTATCCACAGATATCCCATAGAATACGTTTTGGCTTTACCGGCCACAATAACTCTTTCATTTTTGTTTTCGCAATAAAGCTGTCCGCCTCTTTCAGACAGCTGACGGGCAAAAAGCATATCTTTTCCTAACCTTGAAGACCAGAACGGAATGAGCGAACAGTGTGCAGAACCGGTTACAGGATCTTCGAGAATAGATGATTGCGGAGTAAAATACCTTGAGACAAAATCACTGTCTGTACCGGCTGCCGTCACAACAAGACCGCCGGGATCCAGATTGATGAGGTCAAAAACAGATCTTTCAATTTTTATATCTTTAATGTCATCCTCAGAATCATACACGAGGATATAATCTCTGGATTTGAAAACTTCTTTGGGCTGTATATTGAGTGATCTGGATAGGGTGTCCGGAAGAACAGCTGCTTCGGGCATTCTTGAAGGAAAGTCCATATAGTAAACACCATCTTTAACGTCAACCGTTAATTCTCCGCTTTTCGTTTCAAAAACAATAGTATTGCTCTGATAGTTTAATATTGAAATCAGGCAATGTGCTGTGGCAAGAGTAGCATGTCCACATAAGTCCATCTCTATTTCAGGCGTAAACCATCTTAGATGAATCGTGCTGCCATTATCGATAAAGAAGGCTGTTTCGGCTACGGCATTTTCGCGGGCAATTTTTAGAAGTAGCTCATCGGGCAGCCAGTTTTTTAAAGGAACGACACATGCAGGATTTCCATGGAAAATTTTCTCAGTAAATGCATCTATCTGATATAATTCTAACTTCATGATTGATAAAAATTTCTGTCTGTAACGAAGGTACTCTATTTTTCAGACAATGGTTGATAGATTGATCATTCTTCTGTTTTTTCTTTTTTCAGCTGACTGATAAAATATGAAGGACTCACACCTGTTTCTTTTTTAAATATGACTGCAAAAACTTCTCTTGAAGAGAAACCACAAGCTTCTGCCAGATAACTTATTTTATATTCTCTGAAGATAGGAGTGTCATATAACTTATTTGTAATGAATTGAATCCGAAGCCCATTAATGTAATTGTTGAAGCTTTTATTTTTATATTGTTTGATAATCTCCGAAAGATATCTTGGGTTGGTAGCAAGCGAATTGGATAAAGAGGTGAGTGTCAGATCTTTTTTCAGAAACTTTTCAGATTTTTCAAATTTTGAAAGTTTATTGAGTAATAACGCTGTAGTTTCTTCTGATATGATGAGGTTATTTTCCTGCTTGATTTCAGTGGGTTGATGATCAGGTGTCTCAGGTGTCTGATTTTCTGTTTTGAGCTTCTCAATAATTGTTTCATATCGCTGATGAAGCTTATTTTGATTTCGTTTCCAATACCACCATCCTCCTGCAACAAGAACTAATGCAATGATAAAAACAACAACAGTGAACTGTAAGATATTATTCTGATAAGTTTTATCTTTTTGCTGGCTTATTTTTTTTATAGTTTTGTCAGCAGACATCTTATTGGAATGCGCTAAACTATCGCTAAGGTTTGAATAAAGAGCCATATATTTAATAGTAGAATCTTTATTTTTAAGACTTTCAAAAGAATTGGTCAGAGTAGCGTATGCCGCCACTCTGCTGGCAGGAGAATGTGTTCTCTTTTCTAATTGTAGTACTTCCTGTGCATATTCAATGGCTTCTGTATTTTTACCCTGTTCTGAATAGAAGTGTCCCAAATAATTTAATATAGGAATTTTATCGACTTTCATCTGGGTAAATTTCCTTTGATTCAGGATATTTAATGATTTTTGCAGGTATTCTTCAGCAATATCCAGTCTTTTGGGATTTGAAATCATGGCATAATACATTCCTATATTCATATAAAGATAAGAGATCATGTCATACTTTTCATCTGTTTGCCGGGTATTCTCAATATCCCTTATTTTTTCTGCTTCCTGCAGGCTCTTTTTGAAATACAATAAAATAGTATCCTGATGGGCTTTTTTAGGAATATAATAACCGGATGTTAAACCCTGATAGATATGGGCTCTGTTAAAATGTTTTTTGTTTTCATCGGTGAGTTTATTGACAAAATATTCTGCTTTACGAAGTTCTTTATAATTTTCATCAAAAAGGCCAAGTGCCGAAAGAGCGGTCCCTCTCTCAATATATGCCATCGCAATAGATTCATTATCATCAGCTTCTTTGGCGGCCTTTTCTAATTCATATGAGTATTCAATAGATTTTTCATTTTCACCAATATTATAATAGAGTATCATTAAGTTCTTTCCGCTTGTAAGGATAGATTTTTTGTCACCAATGTCTTTAGCATCTTTGAAAATCTGCAAATAAAGCTGAATCCTTTTCTTGGGATCAAGAGATATGTTTTTAGCTGATGCTAATTTCTTTTCGATACTTTGTTTTGTAATGGTCCGGTTATCTATTTGGGCGTGATAAAAACCGAAAATGATACAGGTGAATAAAAGAATAATGTTGTTTTTCATCCTAAATTAAGTTGTTTTTTCTGTTTGCAATTTTAGCGCTATTTTAAGTATTTATCTGTCATTTAAATGTAATTATTTCGGAAATTATAATGCTGTTTTTTATGATAAATATTTGATTATTAATTTTATATGTGTTGGTTGGCGTTTTCATACTTTGTGCCTTTCTTTTATTCTATTAAATGATTTTAGCGTTGGGTTTTACCTTAAAATCTTTCCTTCAACAGATTTTCAGACATCAAAAGATAGCTGGATTGCTGATGAAAAGTATGTATTTATTGTTCAAAAAAGATTCTCAATCACAAAAGTTTAACGAACGTCAAATAGCAGTATAATATGAATGTCTTAAGGCATCTTTTTTCAGTAATATAAACCGAATTTCTTACTACACACATTTATTTGGCATATACCAATCATCTACATTTGCGATTGAAGAATGCTGTATGCACCGATAAGGATTTTAAAAATTAAATCTAAATATATAAGGATAAAGCAGCCTTTGGTATGAACACAAAACTCTAAACAAAAACCTGAATGATGAAAAAAATAACTTTAAAAGCCTTCCGCTATGATCCTGGACCTTAAAAACATTCATATAGGGTCTCTGATAAAACAACGTATCGAAGAAATAAACATCAATGTACTTCGGATATGTAAATTTCTGAAATGTACAGAAGACGAATTGAACTCTATGTTATCAGAAAAGTCTTTGGATTCTGAAATAATCTTGAAACTAAGTACACTGCTGGAATATGATTTTTTCAGACTTTATTCCCAGTATCTGATCCTTTATGCTCCTCAAACGATTTCAATAGACCCTGAAAAGAAAACCGCTCTTCCTCAATACCGGAAAAATATATACACAAAAGAGATGGTAGACTTTATTTTGGAACAAATTGAAAATGGAAGTAAAACACAAATGCAAATCGTAAAGGAGTATAGAATTCCGAGATCTACTTTGTATAAATGGGTGAACAAATATGCACAATCAAAAAAGAAAGAGTAATTACATGAAGAACACACCTGATTATAAAAAAATTTTTAATGATATAATCAACATAAAATTCCCGGAAAAAAAAGAAATATGCAGCCATTTATTAGCTAAATCAAATTTAACGGTACTTGATATTATAGACCTTAATGAGCTTCTTTTCAGAAACAGTTCTAAAGAAAACAGCATTTTTAACCAGAAGCACCGCTCTTATAATAAATCTGTGATTTATCAGATATTAGAATATCAGAAAAAGAACCGGCTGAACAATTCCCAACTTGCCGGACATTTTAAATTAAGCAGAAATACGGTTACTAAATGGAAAAGTCTCTTTCCGATCTAATTTAAAAAATATAAAACAGATGAATAAAAAAATGATCATAGTAATAGTGGTGGGAATACACGGTTTTTTTTCTCCTGCTGTTGCCCAAACAGGGATAGGAACATCAAATCCACAAGGTATTTTACATGTAGATGGTGCCAGAGATAATGTCGCCACCGGAATTCCAACAGCCAGCCAGGCCGCAAACGATGTTATTATCAACAAGACTACAGGTTTTTTAGGGCTGGGAGTTCTTCAACCTAAAGTAAAGCTTGATACGAGATCTGCGGGCCTGGAAAATGCTCTGGGTTTAAATACAACTACGATGAGTGCAGCTTCGGCAGGAGCGGGAGCAGTGCGGTACGATGTCATCAATGCACCTGTAGGAGCAAAAATTGAAGTATCAGATGGCTCTGTGTGGAGTAAAGCCTATATTGCCCCTCAGAAGTCGGTTGTAGTGGCACGTAAAATTACAAGCCAGTCAATAACACAGGGTTCTGCGACCAATATTGGTAATTGGAATGTGGTACGTGATATGAGCAATAGTTTTGATGCCACTTTAGGAGTTTTTACAGCTCCCCGCGATGGTACGTATACCTTTTTATTAACTTATAATTTTAATGGAGTAGTCATTAATGATGGTTCCAGGGTTGAATCACAGTTTTACAATACCACAACAAACACTGTTCTGGCGAGTGTTTATAAAACCTTCGGACAATCGATGACAGGCACTCCTGATGATGCTAATGCAACCCGGTCTACACAAGCCGGAGGATCAAGTACAGTTACCCTTACGTTAAGTTCCGGTACAAAAGTAGTGACGAGGCTTTGGCATAATCTCATTTCGAGCGGAGCCGTTACACTCAGAGTCACAAGTAATTCTACAGATCCCACTAATCCGGATGATGGGTTTAATAATTTAACAATTATCGAACATTAAAAAAATTCAATATGATGAAAAAGAATAGAAGTTTACCCTATACATTGCTTGCATATATTTTATGTTTTTCCTCCGGTAATCTCTTTGCACAGGTAGGTATTTTTACTCATAACCCTGCACAGACTTTACATATAGATGCTGCAAAAGACAACGGTAATACACCGGATGCTTTGAAATTATCTAATGATATCGTTGTAAGCGCAACAGGCAACATGGGAATCGGACTGCTGAATCCTATTACCAAACTTGATCTTCGTTCTGCAGATAATAAAGGAATTATAGGGGTGGGAACAAGTGTGCAAACACCAGTCGAGGCCGGTGCAGGTGCTATACGTTATAATACAGGTGGGTTTTTAGAATACTCAGATGGAGAACAGTGGATTGCTCTTCCTCTTACGGCACCAACCAAGGCTCTTGTGAATGCCAATAAAACCTCTGCGCAAAGTATTGGGAATAATACAACTACCACAATATCAGGCTGGAATGAGACCGTAGATTTAGGGACAGCAGTTCCCAATGGAGATTTTGATCCTTCCAATGGTACTTTTACAGCTCCCCGAGACGGATTTTATCTGGTATCGTTTAATATTACGCTAGCGAGTGGAAACATCCCTAAAAATACATTTATAGAAACGGCAATTGAAAGTAATCAGAGCGCTGAGAATATTCCCATATTTAAAACATTAAACTCTTATCCTGCATTTCAGGCAGGAGCAGTAAGCAATTTTATTAGTGGAAACTGTAATGCCATTTTCAATCTGAAGACAGGTAACACAATTAAATTCAGTGTTAAACATAATTTAGGTACTGCAAGAAATACCTTAAATGATGGGAAATTAAATAATTTAAGTATTAGTGAGCTATAAAAATAACATGATGATACAACTATATAAAATCAAAGAAACATCCTTAATGTTCACTCTTCTGCTTTTAGGAGTGTTCCATGTTAATGCACAAATAGGATTTGGAGTAGGAAATCCGGCAAATCCCGTTGAAATCAATACTGATGCCGGGAAGGTTGTTATAGATAATACGGGTAGATTGGGAGTATTGGTTTCCAGCCCCAAGGTTGCTGTAGATTTGCGCAGTGGAAATAATGGTTCAGTAGCGATAGGCAATACAGATAAAACGGCCAGCCAGGCTGGGGCAGGGGCTTTAAGGTATGTTGCAAGTCCCGCTATTGGGGTTAAAGGCTATTTAGAATTTTCTGATGGGATAAACTGGGTAAGTTTTTTTCCTAAAGGTAAACCACGTATTGTGGTGATGGCCAATAAGGTAACTCAGGATACCTATGTGTTTGAAAGTGCAACCCCTTCAGAAATAGGAACCAAATCCGGTATTGTGCAGCGTAGATCGTCTTATTTAACCAATTGGGTAGAAAAACTTGACTCAGATTCAGGAGTGCCTACAAACAATTTTGACCCTGCAACAGGAGAGTTTGTTGCTCCCAGAACCGGAGTATATTTTGCAACCTTTACTTTTGCACTGCAGTCCAGTCAGGTTAATACCGGAGGAAATAACCAGACAGAAGCCATTTGGGAGGTCAGAAATCCGGGAGGTACAATTACTCAAAGGGTAAAAACTAATAACGGATATGCTTCTGATACAGGAGCCAGTCCCAATGCTGTGCCTGTGGGTTCTGCATGTACTGTAAGTGTTTATTTGAACAAAGGAGACCGGTTAAGACCCTTTACCTGGATTACAGTAGCTTTTGACGGAACAATAAGCCAATTTGATATCTCGGGCAGCGGAGCATACAATTCCCTGACGATAGTAGAACAATAGTGATATTGATTTATAATTATGTTCTGAAAATATAAATTTTTTATGGGAAATCCTTCTGTCTTGTCATTATTTAACTGACAGCAACTGACTGATAACCCAAACTTGTATGGACAATACACAAATGTCTTAATATATCTTGAGAGGCTTCCTTTTTAGGGAGCCTCTCAAATTATTTTTATCTGTTATTACTGAATTCCTGATTTTTAATAAAATATCTTCTGTTATGAAATTTTATTAAATGTGCATTATGCATTTTTTAAATTTTGTAAAATAATAATGAATTATTATAAAACATAAAGCAAAAAAACAAACCATATTCAGTAAAATTTTATAATAAAAATATCATATTTTTCACTTGTTTTTTTTAACCCTTTACCAATCCTCAGTAATTAAAAATCCCCTATTATAAAGGATTTATGATATTTTAACATACGTTTTATGATCTGAATCATAATGTTTAGACTTGTATTTCACTATATTTGGAATAATAAAACTAAGCCATGAAATAAGGATAACATAAAAACTTGTTAAACTAAAAATTATTAAAGATTATCAAAGATTATGAAGAACTTATTTTCATTAAAAGGAAAGAGGAAGGACCATATTATAAGGTATTTTAAAAAAAAGATGTACCAATTGATCGAAAAGGGCGACTGGATAATTTTTACAATAAAGAAATGGTACAGGACAATGACTATATCCTGTTTCATAAGTAATGATCTGGTTACTTTAATTATCGTAAAGACGAAGGTTACCCCATTTTATGAAAAATATACGGTATTGTAGCATGGGTATATAATGCTATTCTGGCATATTAGATGAAATTTTTTTTGCCATTTTACCTAAGAAAAACTTTTAGTCTTCGCTTTTACATTTTCCAATATCTGCCTTTTTATTCCCGGATGTTTCTATGGAGTAGATATATAACTACCTGAAAAAGACCTGATAAACCAGAACAATCCATGCTATTGAACATATCCAGGTGATAATCCCGATTAGTTTTACAAGCCAGTCTGAACTTTGAAAAAATAGGCAGTCTTTAATAAATTCTTTCATACTTCTAAGATACTTTTATAGAATGTATATTGTTTACGGTAATCCGTAATGATTATTTTTTTATTTTAAATCTCTAGTTAGGGAATAATGATTATATTTGGACCTAAACTAAAATCAAAACCATGAAAAATTTAAAGAAAATCTCTAAGGAGGAATTGAGAAGTATTAATGGGGGTCAAAAGGTATGTTTACCAGGACAAAGAGAAATGCATTGCCCTAATAGCCCAATACCTCAATGCTATTGGCAAGAAAATACAATGGAATGTCCAGATTTTTAAAATACAATCCCTCGTCAAGAGGGATTTTTTATTGAGGGGTATTCAAAATTTATAAATCAAAATTTTCCGGTTTTTTCCTGTGTGGTTGATTTCTATTTTTCACAAGCTTTACATTTATGATTTATGAAATGATTTCTATTCTTTCAGCGTTTCAAATTTTCATAAAATAAAAATCACAAAATAGTTGCATATATTATTTAAATACTTACTTTTGTACCCGCTTCGTAATTAAAGAAGATACGGGGGATTGGCGCAGTTGGCTAGCGCGTTTGACTGGCAGTCAAAAGGTCACGGGTTCGAATCCCGTATTCTCCACTACAGGAAATCCTTTTTCACAAAGGATTTGAGATATTTAGACTTTTTGGAAGCGTATTAATCAGTAACAAAAATAGTAACAATTAATACGCATGAAAAATTTAAACTTCGGATGCAAAAGATCCGACTTTCTAGTTACCAATTCAAAGATGATTGGTCTATTCAATACCGTTTTTACGAGCCAAATAGAAAAAACCCATTTACTTACCGTCGAAGACTAAACCGATTCAAGGGCGAAAATATGTAGCTTAATATAATTGATCTTAAGGAAATCACGAACAAAAAGCACGAAATCAGTAAAGACTGGTAGAAAAGATAAGTAAAAACAAACCATGGAGTATGGCGGTCTCTTATTGGAGACTTTTGCTATATTTGGAAAAACGAACAACTATGACTTTTGGAAATAAATTATATCGAGTAGTAAGAGAATCAAGACTTTTAATGTTTGACATTGGAGAAAGGATCGCGCTATCAAGGACTGCATTTACGTACTATCGTGATAATATCAGTGTTGCAAGCAATGACTCTGTGATAACAGTAAGAACGCCAATTGGTTTACATCCGAATGATGAAGTAATGGAGTCGGAATATAAGTACCAACAGAGTCAATTAAAATATACTCTAAATAAATTATGTATTGATGAGTTGCCTATTGATGGATTGTATAAAATGGTTACGATGGTTGAAGGTATATTAATACAGGTCTTGGATGAAATACTTCAAAAATATCCTTCAAAAGTTGGAAGCAAAATTAAAGTTGATGCTGGAGTCATAATTGAATCACAATCTTTAGAAGAATTAAAAAGATATTTATTCAAAAGAATAATTAATGATATTACGTACAAGTCGCCGGAGGATTTCGCGAAAGAATTTAAGGATTTCACAGGTATTGACCTTGGTAAATTCGCAATGTATAATAATTATATTGAATTAAAAGCCACAAGAGATTTGTATATGCATAATAATGGAATTGTTAATGAAATATATCTTCGTAAAGCAAAGGGGCTTGGAAGGGCTTTGGAAAATGAAAAAGTAGTATGCGATTATGATTACTTTCTAAAATGTTATGAAGTATGCCTGCAACTAGTAGAATTCATCGTAGACGAACTAAACACTATTTGGGAAAGTAGTGAATATCTCGAGTGGAAAGCAAGGGTAGTGGAAAAATTCATAAATAAATAATCTTCGGATTGCTATCCATTCTTACAAAATATCTATAGTGAATTCTAAAAATAATGAAGACACAAATTACACCTCCTAAATTATAGAACAAGAAAGCCCCGGATGTCGGGGCTTTTTTATTATCTTACTATTTTAAGCGTAAATGGCTGATCGAAGTAAAAGATTTTCCTTAAAACATCGATCGGTAAAGAAAATGCTTTTGATAAATCTTCATAGCTATACTCAAGATCGTTTTTAATAAGGTAGAAAGCATCATTAAAATACTTTGGTTTATCAATATACACTGGACCTTCTTCGTTTTTGCTTTGTCCTGTTCTGCTCATTTCAATAGAAAAAAATCTGTATCGATCCTTATCAATATAACCTAGATCTTTTGCTCTTCTAATAATTGAAGCCATACTTGTAAGCCAGTACTGCTTCAATGGTAAAAGATCAGCCATTCTTAAATACTGCAATGACCGACCTATTTCATCTTCTGGCATTAAAAATTCACTAGTGAAAATTTCTGTTTCTCCTTCTCTACATTTTTCATCTCTATAAGTTGAAATGGCATAGTTATTTTCATTATGCATTAGGATATGACCTAATTCATGAATTAAAGTTCGTCTTTTTCGATCGTTTGGAAAATTTTTATTGACTATAATAACTGGATATCCTTTGTCTGTTATAAATGATATTCCGTCAAACTTATCTATAGTGTCAATTTCATAAACTATAACACCAGCATTCTCCAACAAGGAGAACACATCTCGTACAGGTTCGTCCGATTTAAGTCCTAAAATTTTCCTAGTGTAATTTGCAATATATTTTGGAGTAAAGCCTTCTTCAACATTTAGCGGTTGCAACCTAAACTCAGGCCATTCTATCAATGTTGCCATTTGATCGACAACATATCCAATGATCTTACATTGAGATTCAAAAAGAGAAATGGATGATTTCAGAACTGTTGCTTTTTTTCTATAATGAGCATGCTCTAAATTATTATAAATTCTCTTTGTGAAAAATTCTTCAGGAAAATCCAAATACGTAATTATACGTTGTTGAACTTGTTCTGAGAGTACACTTAAACCCTTCTCAAATTTCGATAAATTTGACTGGGATAAACCAGGGATTGCATTAGATAACTCTGTCTGCGTCAGAGATCTAAATTCTCTAGCAAAAGTTAACTGTTTATGATTCATTTTATACTATTTGGATAAGAAGTAGATGAAGTTCCACTCTTAATTACTTTTTTTGATTCGAGGTTTGTTTTCCTCTCGAAGTTGCGGCTTATTAATTTCTTTCGGCTGAGTTAAAGGAATTGTAATTTCAGATTGATGAATAGCAAATCTAATGACACCTTCGTCAAGGTAAATCAATTGGGGGTCTACTATTTGATTAAGACGATCTTTTTTATAGCCAAAAAATAATATAGGTTCATCCTGATAATCGCTATCTTCCATCGCAAATAAGCTTAACGTTTGCTTCTGATTGCTGATGTTCTGAACGTTTTTCGTCTTAATGTTCATTGGCTTTCCCGTATTAGAAAACTTTTTGAACAAAATAATATATCCTTTTGCTCTCAAAGTTATTCTAAAATACTTTCCAAATGATGCTTGTAGTTTAAAGCGGGAAAAAAGCTCTTCTGCAAAACAACTTTGAAGAATGTTTGGTTCTAAATTTCCAGATCTTGCTTCAGGTTTAAATTGCTTTAATGCATCGTTTGTTCTCTCTCTTGCAATCTGAAATACTTCAAAAAGCATAGGTAAAATATCTTTTAAATCATACCTACAGCCATCATAATTTGCAAGCCTCCTTTTGCCTTGCATGTGTCTCGAAGAATTGTTATCTTCGCTCTCTAAAAAATAAGGATTTACATTCATAACGTTTATTCTTTTAACTATCTCTGTTGCCGCAGAGATATTTTTATTTCTACAAATATATAAAATAACATATAATGTTGTATATAATTTTATGTAAAATGTTGTATTTTTTTAAAAGTGACGCAAGGGGCTTTTAAAACTATTTTGCTTTACGAAGGTTAGTTTTTTTTATATAGGAAATTATCAATATTTTAGCAGTGTAAAATCGTGTACTCGATCGTGTACTAAGCTATCAAAAGGTTAAAATATTCGTCTTTTTTGAATTATTTAACTCATTGATAATTAGATTAATTAATAAATAGAGGAAAGTGGATTATTGACTGGCAGTCAAAAGGTCACGGGTTCGAATCCCGTATTCTCCACATTGTGTAACTGATAAAGTCTTCAGAATACACTAAAAGATTGATAAATCCTGCAAAAATTAAATTGCAGGATTTTTTTATTTCCCAACCAGCAAAATTTTCAAATAAACTACTAGTTTATCGTAAGATCGTGGCAATTTTAGCTTTAAAAATGAGTATTATTGTAAGAAAATTAATATTCTGCAATATGTATGAGTTTTAATAAAATATTATTAATCAGCTAAAATTAAAAATGATACTCAAAATATTAGCATTCGGAATAACGAAAGATATTTTCGGAACCTCAGAAAAAGAAATAGAAATAGATGAAGGTGCCGATGTTAAAGCACTGAAAACACTTCTGGAAAAAGATTTCCCGGAACTGAAAAAATTGAAATCCTATTTTATTGCCGTTGATGATGAATATGCAGAAGACAGCCAGATTGTAACGGTTTCTAACGAAATAGCAATAATCCCTCCGGTAAGCGGTGGATAACAGATATGATTGATATAAAAATAACAGAGAACCCACTGGATATCTCGGAATGTTTTACCCTTGCTTCCGATCCGGCATGTGGAGGAATTGCATCATTTATAGGAACAGTACGAAATCATACTAAAGACAAAACTGTCACCAGGTTGGAATATGAGTGCTATGAATCTATGGCCGTTAAGGAGATGCGAAAAATTGCAGATCAAGCTATTTCTTTATTTTCAGTAAAAAATATTGTCATTCACCACCGTACCGGGATTTTGTTTCCAGGAGATATTGCAGTGATTATAGTTGTAAGTGATGGACATAGAAATGCTGTTTTCGATGCGTGCAGTTACATTATTGAGACGATCAAACAAACTGTTCCTATCTGGAAAAAAGAAATATTGGAAAACGGAGAAGAATGGGTTTCTGCACATCCCTGATTTGAGGAATAAAATTTTGTACCTTTACTAGACCAGTTATTAAATCATGAAAGCCGATCTGTTATCCAATAAGTCAGTCAAGCAGATAGAAATTGTCAAAATCAATGGAAACAGCAGTTTTCCCTTTACAGATGATATTTCTATAGAAGAACCTTTGGAAATAAGGGTTTCATATCTTGTTGGAGATCAAAAAGAATCTAAAAATATATCCGTAACCATGCGGACTCCCGGAAACGATGCGGAGCTGGCAGCAGGTTTTTTATTTACGGAAGGAATCATTTCCAGTCGGAATCAAATTAAAAATATATATTACCCGGAATTACAATGTTCCAGAAACAGTGACAATGTTGTGATTGTTGAGCTTATTGATAATTTTGCTCCTGAACTCAAGAAAACAGACCGAAACTTTTATACAACTTCCAGTTGTGGTGTGTGTGGAAAAGGCTCTATAGAATCTATACGTACTGTAAGCCCTTTTCTTCATCATAAAAAAGAAAACACAGTTGTTTCTCTTGAAATGATTTATCAATTATCTGAAAAACTACGCTCTTTTCAGAATAATTTCAGTGTTACAGGAGGTATTCATGCTTCCGGTATTTTTAATTTGGAAGGCAGTCTTCTTGCCTTACGGGAAGATGTTGGAAGACATAATGCATTGGATAAGCTTATAGGCTATGCGTTATCTGCAGATATGCTTCCTCTCACAGATAAAATTCTGGTTTTAAGCGGAAGGGCCAGTTTTGAACTTATTCAGAAAGCGGCTATGGCAGGAATCACCATTGTTGCAGCAATAGGAGCGCCTTCCAGTCTGGCAGTAGATCTTGCAAAAGAATTTGATATCACTTTATTAGGCTTTCTCCGGGATAACCGTTTTAATATTTACCATCACGGAAGCCATTTTAAAATTGAAAATTTATTATGAAAATAAGAATTAAAGACAATTCAGTAAGATTTCGTCTTACACAGTCTGAGGTTGCAGAATTAGGGAAGAACGGAGCTATCTCAAGCTTCACAGAATTTATAGACCGTCCGTTTATTTATACTATTGAAAGAACTGATGATACAGAACTTTCTGCAGCTTTTATCGAAAATAAAATAGTTCTGAAAATGCCAGAAACAATGATCACAGAATGGATTTCTACAGACAGAGTAGGCTTTGAAGGACTATCCGGACTGGTGAAAATTTTAATAGAAAAGGATTTTGTATGCATTGATAATACATTGGAAGATCAAAGCGACAATTATCCTAATCCAAGCCTGAAATGCTAATATTTCATTTTTTTTAAAATTAAAAAATTATGGAAAACAGAAATGAATTCAATACAATAAAAGAGGACAGCAGTCAGTTACCTTCAGCAGAACCTCCTTATAAATTGCTGGATTTGAAACTGAAACCACCAAAAAATTGGGCAGCGGGATTTCCGGCTGTTATCCATTCATTGGACCAGTTGGTGCTAAATGCTTCTGTTCTCCGTGGTGGAAGGGCACTTTTCAGTATGAATCAGTTTGACGGTTTCGATTGTCCGAGCTGTGCCTGGCCGGATCCGGATGATGAACGTTCTAAATTAGGTGAATACTGCGAAAACGGTGCAAAAGCACTGGCAGAAGAAGCGACCTCAAAAACAATAGGAGCAGATTTTTTCAGAGAAAATTCTGTGTACGATTTAGCAAAACTAACAGATTTTGAAATCAGCCAGTTAGGAAGAATTGCAGAGCCAATGTACTTGCCCAAAGGCGGAACACATTATCAGTCAATAAGCTGGGACGATGCCTTTGCCAAAATTTCCGAAAAATTAAATGCATTGGATTCTCCCAATGAAGCCATATTCTATACCTCAGGAAGAACCAGTAACGAAGCCACATGGGTATATCAGCTGTTTGCCCGTGAATTCGGAACCAATAACTTTCCGGATTGCTCCAATATGTGCCACGAAACCTCCGGTTATGCACTTTCCAGAAGTATTGGTATTGGAAAAGGAACCGTAAAGCTGGAAGATTTTTATGATACTGATCTGATTATGATCATAGGGCAAAATCCAGGAACCAATTCACCACGAATGCTTTCAGCTTTGACTAAAGGAAAAAAGAACGGAGCGAAAATTATGGCCATCAATCCGCTTCCTGAAGCTGGATTAAAAGGTTTTAAAAACCCTCAGGAAGTTCGTGCTTTGCTGAATAAACCTTACGAGTTGTCAGATTTATACCTTCCTGTGAGAATCAATGGAGATATGGCACTTTTAAAAGCCCTTCAGATTTTGGTTTTAGAAGAAGAAGCTAAAAATCCGGGGAAAGTTTTAGATCAGGATTTTATAATGAATAAGACGGCAGGTTTCAATGAACTGGCTGAAGAATTGAAACGCTATGACCTTAATTTTTTATCGGAAGAATGTGGGATTTCAATTGAAAATCTAAGGGAGGCCGCACAAATGATTGCTTCAAAAAAACGCATTATTATTTGTTGGGGAATGGGAATTACCCAGCAGCATAATGGTGTGGAAATGATTTATAATATTGTGAATCTTCTATTAATGAAAGGAAGCATAGGAATTCAGGGTGGGGGAGCTTGTCCTGTTCGCGGTCACAGCAATGTGCAGGGAAACAGGACATTATTAATTAACCATCATCCTACCACTGCACAATTAGACAGATTAGAAGAATATTATGGCTTTAAAGTTCCCAGAGAAGGCGGCTACGATGTTGTGAACGCATTAAAAGCGATGCATCAGGAAAAAGTGAAATTTATGTTCTGTATGGGCGGAAATTTCCTTTCGGCAGCACCGGATACAACTTTTACTGCTGAAGCTATGCGAAAACTTGAAATGTCTGTGATTGTCTCTGTAAAACTCAACAGAAACCATCTTATCCATGGAAAAGAAGCTTTGATCTTACCGGTAATTTCCCGAAGTGAAAAAGACATGATCAATGGAGAACTTCAACATGTAAGTACAGAAAATTCAATGGGTGTTGTGGAATGGTCAAGAGGTATTCTTGATCCTATTTCAAAGCACCTCATCAATGAAACGCATGTTGCCGCCAGAATGGCAAAAGCTGTTTTGGGAGAACGTTCTGTGGTAGATTGGGATAAATTTATAAATAGCTATGATGCCGTTCGTAATGATATTGAACAATGTATCCCGGGATTTGAAAATTATAACAAAAGAGTAGTTCAGAAAGGAGGTTTTTATCTTCCAAACGGACCAAGAGATGGGATCTTCAACAGTGAGTTCTACCCGGGAAAAGCCACTTTCAATATAACAGCTGTACCCGACAATTCGCTTGCTGATGATGAATATCTGATGGGAACTACCAGAACACACGATCAGTTCAATACAGTTGTTTATGGTTTGAATGACCGTTACCGTGGGATTTTCAATGAAAGAAGGATTGTCATGATGAACGAAAAAGATATTGAGAAGGCTGGCCTCAAAGAAGGGGATCATGTAGACCTTTTCAATTATGATGATGGAATTGAAAGAATAGCTCCTCTTTTTATTGTCGTAAAATATCCTATCCCACAGAAAAGCACCATGACTTATTTTCCTGAAACCAATGTTTTGGTTTCCATCAATAATGTAGTAAATGGAGCTAATATGCCGGCTTCCAAATATGTCCGTATAAAAATCCGAAAACACAGCCCTGACATTTTTAAAAAGATTGATGACCATGTAATTGCAGCAGCGGGAACAGGTCTGGAATCATCTTAAATACAATAAAATATGATCATAAAGCAGCTGTTTTTGCGGATGTAATTTGTTTATAGTATCAGCTAAATGGATCAGTAAAAAAATTCCGGGTGAAACAATATTTTACAGTTTAATAATGATAATAAGAAAAAAGGAACACTGGTTCAGAATGCTTTTCGTATGGCATGGTTCTGTTTTGCCAGCATTACTTCCCCGTTTGGGGTTGCTTTTAATGCTTTCTTTATTGGTGACCTATTTCCATGGAACAATTTTTTCGTTTAAAGTTCCCCTAAACCCAGCACCACTTACGCTGTTCGGTTTTGTATTGGCTTTATTTCTCGGGTTTAGAAACAATGCCAGCTATGACCGCTTCTGGGAAGGACGTAAGTTATGGGGGGCATTGTTGAACACTGCCCGTGCCTTGACCCGCCAGGCAATCACTTTGAAAAATCTGAATGATAATCAGGTTTCAGTTCATCATTTTGTTCAGTTGCTTAGTGCTTTTGTCTTTGCACTGAAACATCAGCTGAGAGGAACAGATGCCTATGAAGATTTACAAGTAAGGCTTAATGAAGATCAACTGAAAATTGCCGCAGCATCAAAATATAAACCGGCAGTTATTATGCGGCTGCTTGCAGAATGGGTACAGATAGCAAAAGAGGATGGCTATCTGGATTCTATACAACAGGCACGCTTTGATGAAAATTTTGATAAGCTTTCTGATATTTTGGGTGGATGCGAAAGAATTATTTCAACTCCTATTCCTTACAGTTACAGGGTTTTGCTACATCGGACTGTGTATATTTATTGTTTTCTGTTACCTTTTGGGCTGGTAGATTCGCTAGAATGGTTTACACCCCTTATTGTTGTATTTGTGGCTTATACTTTTGTTGCATTTGAAGCGATAGCGGATGAGATTGAGGAGCCTTTCGGAACGGATGCCAACGATTTGGCTCTCAACAGTATGTGCATTATGATTGATGAAACAATTCATGAAATGGCCGGAGAACAGATTGCTATTTCTCAGAAAATGCCTCAGAACATTATTGACTGACAGAATCTAAAAACTTTAGCAGATATCCGGAGAATTCCAGGGTCAAAAAAGTTTATTTGATTAAAAGATAAATGATATGAAAACAAAATTTAAGATAGGAGATAAAGTAAGCTGGAACTCTGAGGCAGGAAGAGTTTCAGGAACAATCATTACCATCCATACAAAAGACTTCAGTTATAAAGGCTACACTCATCATGCCACTGAAGACAGTCCTCAATATGAAATCAAAAGTGATAAATCTGATCATATTGCAGCTCATAAAGAATCTGCACTCACAAAGATTTAATCTGTTATTTTATGGCTGCATCTTATGAATGCCGTCTTTTAATGAAAATATGTCTTTATCAGGAAAAACTTTTTTTATTTTTCTTACAGCTTCTGCACTGCGTTTCCCGGATTGACAATACATCAAAATTGGTTTTGAAAAACCGGAAAAGGAATGTACATAATGTTCTAATTCTTCTACAGGAATATTGGTTCCTCCTATATTAAAATGCTGATGCTCTTCTGCTGAACGTACATCTATAATTTCAAAATGATCTTTCTCCTGTATCAGTTCTTCAAATGTAACAACCTGAACAGTCTGAAGTAATGCTGTAATCTGTACAGCTGTTTTCTTTAATTTAATAACGTGGGTTTTGCCGTTCAGAACATTCATCATCCATAATTTTCCTGCTAATATATCCTGTGGCTGAGTAAAATATTTTATAGCTTCATTGGCCTGCATACACCCAATAATGCCTGCCAGTGTAGGAAGTACACCGCCTTCTCTGCAGTTGGGAACCTGTGATTCTTCCGCATCAGGAAAAACATCACGGTAATTGGGGGAGTATGTGCCGTCTTTTTGCAAAACATTCCATACACTTACCTGACCTTCATACTGGTAAATAGCTCCATAGACTAAAGGTTTTCCAGCCAAAACACAGGCATCATTTAATAGACATTTCGTTTCAAAATTATCTGTTCCTTCAACAATCAGATCGAATTCCGAAATCAACTCCATAACATTTAAGGAAGTTACTTTCAAACGATAAGGAATAATAGAAACAGACGGGTTTTGCTGCTGTAATTTTTTTGCGGCAGCATCTACCTTATATGTTCCAATATCATGAGGGGCATATAGAATCTGACGATGCAGGTTGCTTTCTGAGACAAGATCATCATCCGCAAGGCCTATAGTTCCTATACCTGAAGAAGTAAGATATTGTGCTGTGGGGCAGCCGAGGCCTCCCATTCCCACAATCAGAACTTTAGCATTATTAAGCAATTCCTGGGAAGAAATACCAAATCCCGGTAAAGAAATCTGGCAATGATAACGTTCAAAAGGATCACTCATGGGTATTTTTTTATAACTTCTTTAGAATTTCCTCTGCTTTTGCCATTTCTTCCGGTGTATTCACATTCATCAAAGCATCAGGATTATTTGGTTTTAATATCAATGTATCACTATTCATCAGAACTTTTCTGGGACAGGTATTTCCCAAACCTAAAAAATTCAGAAGTAAGGGATAGCTTTTGGGTTCCCAGATTGTGATCAATGGTTCCGGTAGACCATCAAAAGGACTTTCGTAAGTTGTTGCAGCTTTTTCAACATCTCTGGAACGAATCAGAAATTCTAATGATTTTTTATCCAGCAAAGGAAGGTCACAGGCTACTACAAGCCATGCTTTATCTCTTTGAGAGCGCAAGGCAGAAAGTATTCCGCCGAAAGGACCCATATTTAAAAAAGTATCGGTAAGGGCATTGTAATCCGTATCGAAATGTTCCAACTGATCCTGTCTGCAGGAAATAAAAACATTCTCACAAAACTGAGCTAAAAGATCAGCTGCATAATACCGTTGTTCTTTCCCGTGCCAATTGATTTTATCTTTAGGATTTCCCATTCGCAGACTTTTTCCTCCAGCAAGTACCAGCCCGTTCAATGGAGGGAAATCAATCTCTTTTGAAATCATTTTTTCCACCTGATTTTTCAATTAATTTTATCTCTTTGATCACAATATCATGGCTCATCGCTTTACACATATCATAAATTGTAAGAGCGGCAACAGATGCTCCTGTAAGAGCTTCCATTTCGATGCCTGTTTTTGCTTCAATCTCAGCTGTGCAATAGATTTCAATCTCGTTTTCAGCATTGATATCAATATCAATTTCACAGTTATCCATACCAATAGGATGGCAGAGGGGGATTAGCTCACCTGTTTTCTTAGCGGCCATTATTCCGGCAATAATGGCGGTCTGGAATACAGATCCTTTCTTAGTCTTGAAATCATCTTGTTGGAGTGCTGCCAGAATATTTTCAGGAAGTATTACAACCGCTTTAGCCATTGCTTTTCGGTGCGTAATTTTTTTGCTGCCTACATTCACCATGCCCGGCTGTTCCTTTTTATTAAGATGTGAAAAGTTTGTCATGTGTAAGATTAAAAATTATATTTCCAGACTTTGTATACTTCGCCCTTCCTGAATTCTGTTTTTTCAAGAGGAAGTTCTATAAATGCATTGGTTTCCGCAAGATGGGAAAAATCTCCGGAACCATTGGTGTTGATTGATTCTGCAATCAGCTGTCCGGATTCGTTTACATTGAGTTTTACCTGTGCAAAATACTGCAACGGAAAAGGAAAATCAAGATCATTCTGCAAAATAGCGTATTGTGTTGTTTCCGGAATCTCTAAAGACCTTTCCAACCAGGGAATAAAATACCGGTGAAGACACATAAATACGGAAACAGGATTCCCAGGAAAGGCGAAAATAAGTTTTTCATTTTGGCTTTTTCCAAACCAAAAAGGCTTTCCCGGTCTTTGCTTTATTTTGTGAAAAAGTTTTTCTACTCCCAGCTCTTCGCAGACTTTTGGAAGATAATCAAACTTTCCCATAGAAACTCCGCCACTCATCAGCAAAATATCATACCCTTCAATACATTGCGAAAGCTTATTTTTTATTAACTGAAAATCGTCATTCAAATGCAGCAGATCTGCACTGATCTTATATTTTTCTAAAACAGATTTTATAGTGATTCCATTGGAACGCCTTAGCTGAAATGGAGTAGGTTTGTCTTCAGGAGATATCATTTCGTCTCCGGTGGAAATAATAACAACTTTGGGAAGCTTTTTTACGGTTAATAAAGTTTTTCCAACTGATGCAGCAATCCCTAGAATGGAGGGTGTGATGACCTGATTTGCTGTTACCACTATTTCTCCAGCTTTTTTATCCTTTCCTTTCAGGTGGATATTCTGTCTTTTTTTAATCGGAATAGTAAAGCTCACGAGATTATTATCAATTGCAATATCTTCATAACGAATCACAGTATCTATAGAAGAATGCAATGCTGCTCCGGTCATGATTTCAATGCATTCGTCTTTAGCATCAATGAAAGCAGGAACTTCTCCGGCGGCTTGTACAGCCTTTATTTTATAGGTGTGAATTCCATTTTCATATGAATTGAAACTGATTGCAATTCCATCTACCGTTGACCTGTCAAAAGGCGGTAAATCACAGTCTGCAAGAATATTTTCAGCTAAAATTCTTCCTAATGCATTTTCATAGAAAACCTCTTCCGTTCCAAAATCTTTGATTTGTGAAAGTAAGATTTCTTCTGCCTGTTGTACACTGATCATTTCCATAGTTATCCTCCGATTGTTGCCATAGACTGATGAATTTGTGATGCACTCAGGCTCACTTTTTGAGCTTCCCATCCGTCCTTTGGCTTGTTTTGTATGCTGTTGATGATTATACTTTTCAGCTCTTCATCTGTTTTTCCCATCCGGATCTCATCTTTGAGATTTACGCCGGTACCTTCATAGAGACAGGTTCTGAGAATACCGGAAGGCGTGATTCTTATTCTGTTGCAATCTCCACAAAATGAACGTGTATAAGCTGCAATGATTCCTATATTTCCTGCAAAACCGGGAATCTGATAGTTAGATGCCGTTGAATTTTTAGGATCCTGAACTTTTTGTATTTCAGGGAAATATTCCTTTATATGATTATAAATCTGTGAGAAATTCCATTTCAAAGAAACATCTGTATCACCACCGTTGAAGGGCATTTCTTCGATAAAACGAACATCAACGGGAAGAGTTTTCGTAAGTTCCACCAAGGGATTAATATCCTCAATGTTTTCATTTTCCATCACCACCGTATTAATTTTTACTTGGATATGATGCTGAAGAAGACTGTCTAGTGTTTTCATGACCTTATCAAAGCTATTTCTTCGGGTAATTCTGAAAAACCGTTCTTTATCAAGGGTATCAAGGCTTAGATTAACAGATTTAATTCCCAATTTTTTAAGCTCCGGAATATAAGGTTCTGTAAGAAGACCATTGGTCGTGATACTGAGATCAGTCAGACCATCTAATTGTGATATTTTCCGGATAAGTTCAATACTGTTTTTTCGGACAAATGGTTCTCCTCCGGTAATTCTGATTTTATCTACTCCCATTTTTGTAAATACGGAACAGATTCTGAGCATTTCTTCATCAGTCATTAATTCCTTTTGCTTAATCCATGTAAGACCATTTTCCGGCATACAGTAAGTACAGCGGAGATTACATCGGTCTACGATAGCAAGCCTGAGATAATTAATATTCCTTCCAAATTTATCTGTCAACATTTTAAATACAATGAGTCCTATTACAAATATACTGAATGTTTTTTGTGGTGATGATCAATTTTAGACTTATTACTTAATAATCTCTTTTTTCAAAGTTGGGATATTAAAGCTAATTTTTGTTGTAATTGGTTTTACCGAAAAGGGAACACGGAAAAAGAATCATTAAGAAGATTAAAAAGTCAGTAAAATGAAATATTAAGAAATATTCATTGAAAGAAAAAATAATAAAATCGGTATCTTTGAAAAAGAATAAACCAATTGTGATTCTGATTCATTCAGAATATAGCCTTTCCCACTAAAATTATGGAGCATATTAAATTAATTGTTACCGACATGGACGGAACTTTTCTCAATTCCAGCCATCAAATAAGCCCTGAATTTTCAGATGTTTACAAGGAACTGAAAAAAAGAAACATTTTATTTGTACCCGCAAGCGGCAGACAGATGCCCGGAATTACCCATTATTTCGGAGATATAGAGAGTGAAATCGGTTTTATTGCTGAAAACGGCGGTTATGTGATCTATAAAGATCAGGAACTTTTTGCAGATAGGCTGGAGTATAATCATATTGTTGAGATTATTAAGACTGTTCGTGAAATACCGGGAGCTAAAGCGGTATTGTCAGCTAAGAAATATGCTTATTATGAAACCGATGATCAGCAGTTCGTAGATTTTTTCTCAAAGTATTATACCCAAAACATGAAAAAAGATGATCTGACGGAAAAAATAGATGATACAGCCTTTAAAATTGCAGTATATCATCCGGATGGTTCTGAAAAACATCTTTACCCTGCTCTTAAAAAATTTGAAGATATGGGCCTTGAAGTAGTTATTTCCGGTGCGCATTGGCTGGATGTCATGAATAAAGATATTAATAAAGGGAATGCCCTGAAAATACTTCAGAAGTCTCTGGGGATTTCTCCCGAAAACACGATGGCCTTTGGGGATTATATGAATGATATAGAAATGCTGAAGAATGCAAAATATTCTTATGCTATGGAAAATGCTCATCCTGATGTGAAGCAGATTGCTAATTTTGAAGCTTCTACTAATGACAGCTTTGGTGTATTGAAAACAATTAAAGCTTACCTGCAAAACTGATTTTTCTGAAAAAAATAAAACATGGAATTTTCACCTTTTAATAATGTTATCAAGCTTTGCCTTCAGGGGATGAGCATGGAAGATAAAGACATGCCTGAAGATGCGGAAAGACTGTTTTTACAAGCTTGGGATGAAGCGACAGACGATCATGAAAAATTTCTGGCAGCCCATTATGTGTCACGTCATCAAAAAACATCAGCTGATCGTTTGAAGTGGCTTGAAACCTCTTTAGAATTTGCATTAAAAATAAATGATGATACGGTTAAAAGTGCATTACCTTCTCTTTACTTAAATATTTCTAAGTGCTATGAGAGTTTAGGAAATATGGAAATGTCAAAAAAGAATGCTGAACTGTCACTGTTATTAAAAAATCACCCTTCTGATAAAGGACCTTTTTACCATGGAACAAAAGCGGATTTGCAGATTGGAGATGTACTGACGGCAGGCGGAAACTCAAATTATAAGTCTGAATTAAAAATGAATCATATCTATTTTACAGCTTTAATTAACGGAGCAGGGCTTGCTGCTGCTTTGGCAAAAGGTGATGGAGTAGAGCGCGTGTATATTGTGGAACCAACGGGTATTTATGAAAATGATCCCAATGTGACAGATAAGAAATTCCCGGGAAATCCCACCCGTTCTTATCGTTCCGAAATGCCTTTAAAAATTATTGGCGAGGCTAAAGAATGGACAAAACCCAACCCTGAAGATCTTAAAAGATTTCGTGAAAAATTAGATGACAGCAAAGGAGAGATCATCAATTAGTCTTATAAACCTTTATATTAATAGTATGAATATAAAATAACAGCAGCAATGAAAATCTCTGATTATGATTGTACGCATAAAAGGAAGAATGAATATTTCATAGATTTGGGATAAGTTTTTCATTCATCCAATAGTTTTAGCCTCCCGATGGGGGCTTTTCTGTTGGGTAATTTAGCAACTTAAATGAGGTGACGGCAGATCGTTTTATATTGTCTGGAGAAAAGTTCCGGTGCGACCTTCATTTCCAGCAATGATAAGATTCTATTGAATTGTCTTTTTAAATAAAAACTTCTATCGAGTTCCAGTGATTTTTCACCATAGTATAAAATACAGACCGGAGTCTGATATTTTCCAACCATTTTCATCTCTATTCTTGTAATATCAGTCCAGAGAAAATGATGCTGCTTCAAACCTCCAGTAAAGCGAATATCCGTATTTGAAATGACTAGTTTTAGCCGGGTATACATGAACATACTAACAACAATCAGCAAAAGGAATGGTGTCAAAAAAACAACCTCTTGTGCAAAGTCATTCTGCATCACAAGATTAAATCCGGTTATCGCTAAGAGAATTCCGAAAAAATAACAGATTATTTTTAACCATTGTGGTGAGGAAAAAGTTTCTTCAGTCAGTATCTGTTTCATATTGTAATAGTACGGTTTTTAAACGATGTATTTCTATTCCTTATAAAAAATGGAACCAATCATTAACGAAATTTCAAAAAAAAACAGCCACAATTTAATTATGGCTGCTCTTTTGAAATCAAATATCGACTATTATAAAGATCTGGAACGTGCAATGTTGATAAGATACACAAGATGTGCAAACATGCTTCGTTTTACAGACTCTACTTTTATATCTCCGGTGGTCTGGTTGATCGTTGTTATGAGATCAGTATTGCATTGACCATTGAAGTTGCCAACCCCTAAATAGTTTACAGTATTGGCTGTTGGGTAGGAGATTCTTGGATAATCCGGTGCTGTCTGATTAGCAACAGGGGTCGTTCCGCTGAATCCTTTATTGTCAACATACCGGGCTGTCCAGGTTCCTAAAAACTGTCCGTTACCTGTATTGATGCCCTGTCCCACAATAATTTGGGTGTCTACAGGATTGGTAAATCCGGAACAGGAGGTGTAATGATTTAAAGAAACGGTACAGGAAGATGCATTATCAGTGGGTTGAAAGCATTTTCCTTCATAGACGGTGAACCTTTGTTCAGTGGAAGAAGTGGAAGTGTTCAATAAAGCTTTCGGAGCGAAAATTTCTTCAGGAGATATAAGCGTTAAAACTCCCTGTGCATCCGCTGCAACAATTTTTTTTTCAGCATTTGAAAGTCCTCTTACTCTTACCAGACCATTGACATCCAGTGTATGAGAAGGAGCAGATGTATTAATCCCAACCTGTGCTGTTAAGCTCCCACCAATAGCAAGTGCTGTCAAAAAGAATGTTCTTGTTTTCATGTTGTTTTTTGAAAAGGTTAAATTTTTCACTAATATAGGAAATAACTTTAAAACTGATGTAGAAATAGCCTGAAATCTGATATAAAGTATTTGTAAACAGATATTGAACAGCATAATATTAAATTTCAGATGTCATTTTTTAAATAACTCAAAATTTATACACCTTGTATTTGTTTGAAAAATATTTGTATTTTAGCCAAAATATGTTGTTTTTTAATAAACATATTGGGTGCTAATTAAAATTCAGATAATTTGAATGAAAAAATTAGTAGATTTGCACGGAACAAAAAAATAATAAATATTAAGCACTATTCTCTGTGACGGAATTTTTAGAAGGGAAGTACATGGAGAATAACAGGATTTTAGGTTATAAAACTACTGAAACTATGAAGAAACTTTTTTTACTTTTATTAACGGCGTTTTTATTTATCGGCTGCAGTTCTAATGATGATACCATCTATGATTATGTAGGAACATGGTCAGGTTCTTATGAAGGAAATGATAAAGGAGTTTGGAACTTCGTGGTAGATGAGAGTGGTAAAGTGGTAGGAACAATGCATTCCGATGTTAATAATGAAAACTACAGCATTTCCGGAAATTTAAGTGAGACAGGAGACCTTAACGCAAGAGTAGGACTTCCTTCACAAGGAGATTTCAAGGGAACGTTAACAACGGAGAAAAAAGGAAACGGAAACTGGTCCAACGCACTTCCTACACCGGCACAATCAGGAAGCTGGAAAGGAGAGAAGAAATAAAACAAGAAAGTCTGCAGAATCTACTGCAGACTTTTTTATTTAAACAAATCCCATGTGGGTAATCTCATCGTGATCATTCTTCAAAACTATAAAGTAAAGGAGAAGATCATTTTCTGAAAAATATTTTTTAAAAGGCTTTTGCTGTTCTTGACTCCAGTTGATTATTTCTTCAGCATATTCTGTGCTGTAATTTTCAGAATCTAATTTTATAGTTAGAATTACGGCTTTATCAGCAATACAATCAATATTTTTATAGAGAATCTGATCCTCAATTCTGATACAATCCGAAATAGTAGGAATTATACCCAGCTGAAATTCTCTCAGGAGTTTTCTTCCTTCCTCGGTCTCTAATCCATTTTCAACCGTTCGTTTTCCCCTTCCGGAAATCATATCCAGGTCTTTGATCATGGTCATAACCTTTGCAAACTTCTGGTAGAGGAGGGGATCACCTGCTTCTTTGATATAAAGTTCCAGAGTACTCCTGATAATCTTTCCAATTTTGGAGCAATGCCCGAATTCCGAACTGTTCTGCCGTACTTTCTCATACGTCGGGCTTTTTTTAAAAGCAGTTTTATTGAACCCGCTTTTCTTCCGAACCACATTCTTACCGTTCAGATTATAAAATACAAGGTCGCCTACAGCCCCTGTGATCTTGATGAGACTTTCATATGTTGCCATATTTTCAAAATAGAGATCAAATATACCAATAAATAGTTGAAAACAAAATTTTAACATATATTTATAATATAGTTGTAGTATAGTTGTATCATAATTAAAATATAAAATGTATATTTGCGATGTGTTTTGTTAATTAATTATAAATCAGAAGAATATGGGAACGGAATTATTTCAACAAAAAATGAAAATAAAGCAGATCGTTGTTGTATTGGCAGCCTCTGTTTTTGTGGTTTCCTGCGGATCATCGAAAAGCGTTTCCGGTAGTAAAAAATCAAATACGAAAACGGTGGCTAAATCTGAAAACCTCAGAAAACTGGATTCAAAATTCGACGGAAGTGTATCCAGATCAATTAATGATATTCTGAAAGACGCCGAAAAGTATATAGGAACACCCTATAAATTCGGAGGAAATACATCATCAGGATTTGACTGTTCCGGATTTACTGTAAAAGTATTTGAAGAAAATGATTTCAGCCTTCCAAGGAGATCTTCTGATCAGGCAGAAGCCGGAAAAAACATTGATATCAAAGACGTAAAACCCGGTGATCTTTTGTTTTTTGCAACAGCTGGAGGAAGCAGAGTATCTCATGTTGGGATCGTCCATGATATTGGTCCGGATGGAGAAGTGAAATTCATCCATGCTTCTACCTCAAAAGGAGTAATGATTTCATCCCTGAACGAAAAATACTGGAATAAGGCCTATCTTCATGCCCAAAGGGTTTTGTAAGACATTGATTTAATAAAGCCCGGATGGTAATAGTCAGAAAAATAATTCAATAGTGACGGGCTTTAGCACATTTAATAAAATAACAATCAACCAGCTTTAGCCAAAATTTATATAATTATACTCTTTAACCACCCCGTCAAAAATTCTTTGAATTTTCGCCACCCTCCGGAGGAGGGGAATTCTTACACTTTCAGTTGTAATTTTCTGTAATGAATCATTGCAATAGTATTGCATTCTGAAACGCCGGAAATTTGTCCAAAACTATTCTCACATGACAGATTTCATCAAATTCTTTATTCCTTTATATTTTATACTATTTTTTACCATTTCCTTTGTTGGGATTAGTTATAAAGTAGCCAAACAGATAGGCAAAAACCCGAATGTTCTTCCTAAGGATGGCTCTGCTTATGGACTTGTAGGATTGTATTTTAAAATCATTCTGTTTGCATTGTTTATTTATGCAATGTTTCTTTCATTTTTTCCTGAAGATGTTTTTTCTGCTTGTAAGATCAGCTTTCTGGAGGATATTACCGTTCAGTATATAGGATTTATTGTAATGATTCTGGCTTTGATTTGGGTGATCACAGCTCAGATTCAAATGAAAAATTCATGGCGGATAGGGATTGATAATACAACAAAAACAGAACTTGTGACTCATGGATTATTCAGATATTCAAGAAATCCTATATTCCTGGGAATGACGATAAGCCTTGTCGGTTTTTTTCTTGTTATCCCAACGGTAATTGCTTTAATGTTCCTTTTAATTGGAAGTATTTTGATGCAGATTCAGATCCGGCTTGAAGAAGAGTATTTGATGAAAGAACACGGACAAATTTACACAGCTTATAAAAAGAGAGTTAAACGCATGTTTGGCCTTTATTAAAAGCATAATGTTAAAAACTGTTTTGCTGAACTTTTTTGTATCTTTGGCCGGTATAATTTTTCAAACTAATTTAAATAAGAAACATGTCGTTACAACAAACTATTGAAAATATTTGGGATAATAGAGAACTATTACAAAATGAAGACAGCCAGAAGGCGATCAGAGAAGTTATTTCTTTAGTTGATAAAGGTGAACTTCGTACTGCTGAACCTACAGAAAACGGATGGCAGGTAAATGAATGGGTGAAAAAAGCTGTAGTAATGTATTTTCCGATCCAAAAAATGGAAACTATTGAAGTAGGTCCGTTTGAATTTCATGATAAAATGCCTTTAAAAAGAAACTATGCTGAAAAAGGTGTGAGAGTTGTACCACATGCAGTGGCGAGAGAAGGAGCTTACATTGCTCCGGGAGTAATTTTGATGCCATCTTACGTAAATATTGGAGCTTATGTAGACTCAGGGACGATGGTAGACACATGGGCTACAGTAGGAAGCTGTGCGCAAATCGGGAAAAATGTTCACCTGAGTGGTGGTGTAGGTATCGGTGGAGTATTGGAGCCATTACAGGCGGCACCGGTAATCATTGAAGATGATTGCTTCATTGGTTCAAGATGTATCGTTGTAGAAGGAGTTCACGTAGAAAAAGAAGCGGTGTTGGGTGCTAACGTAGTACTTACGGCTTCTACAAAAATCATCGATGTTACAGGAGATACACCTATTGAAATCAAAGGAAGAGTTCCTGCACGTTCTGTAGTAATCCCTGGAAGTTATACAAAACAATATCCGGCTGGAGAATATCAGGTTCCATGTGCTTTGATCATTGGTCAGAGAAAAGAATCTACAGATAAGAAAACATCTCTGAATGACGCATTGAGAGATAATAATGTAGCGGTTTAAAATTAATTTTGTAAGCTAATACCACAATCTTGAAAGAAAAATTTCTTAAAATACTATTAAACCCTAAATATATATTTGGGGTTTATCTTATTATATCCGTTGTTACAGCAATTTCCAAATATCTGAGAGGAGATTATGCGATCAATAACTATCTGATTTTTAAAAATGTATTCTTTAATACCATTCATCAGAAAAACTTATTTATCCATTATCCTGATCTTTATTTTGACCTAAACCATTATGGTGTATTTTTCAGTGCATTGATTGCTCCGTTTGCCATGATGCCGGATTGGCTGGGAATCTCACTTTGGAATATTGCCAATACTTTTATCTTCATCTATGGTATTTATAAGCTGCCGTTTTCAGACAGCAAAAAAGCAATTTTCGGATTGCTTTGTCTTCAGGAATACATTACAGCAGCTTTAAGTTTGCAATTCAATGTTGCACTTACGGGACTTTTGCTCTTATCTGCAGTATACATTTACGAAAGAAAAGAAGTAAAATCTGTAACCGCAATTTTAATCGGAATATTTGTGAAAATCTACGGAATTGTAGGATTAACACAGTTTTTCTTTATTAAAAACAAAACCAGATTTATTCTTTCAGGAATTGCTATTGCCGTATTGTTTTTTGTACTTCCAATGGCGTATTCAAGTCCGCAGTTTGTTATTCAGTGTTACTCAGACTGGTTTCAGTCTATTGTAGAAAAGAACAGTGAAAATCAGGTGTTGGGAAATATGCAGGACATCTCGCTGATGGGCTTTGTAAGAAGGGTTTTAGGAGATGCTTCCATTTCTAACCTTGTGTTTTTAGCAGGTGGATTGCCACTTTTTGCTTTACCTTATATCAGAATTAAGCAATATAAGCACTATGCGTTCCAGCTGATGATTCTGGCTTCAACCTTACTGTTTTTGGTATTGTTCAGCTCAAGCTCAGAATCTCCAACGTATATTATTGCAGTGGTAGGAGTGCTGATATGGTTTTTCCTTCAGAAAGAAAGAACACCGCTTATTATAGGACTACTTGTTTTTGTCATTATTTTCACATGTTTTTCAACTTCGGATCTATTCCCGAAATTTGTAAAAGAAAACTATATCATCAAATATTCATTAAAAGCCGTACCTTGTATTGTGATCTGGTTGAGAGTGACTTATGAACTTCTGACTAAAGATTTTGAGAAAAATTACAGCCTGAATTAATAGATATGAAGAAAATTTCAATTGTAATTCCCGCCTATAACGAAGAAGGAAACGTTGCCATGATCCATCAGAAAATTAAAGAAGTTTTTGATGGTTTAAGCAGCTACGACTTTGAAATCATATTTGTGAATGATGGCAGCAGAGACAATACCCAACAAAAATTAGAAGAACTTTCCAACCAGTATGAAGAAGTGAAATTCATTGAATTTTCGAGGAATTTTGGCCATCAGCCCGCAGTAAAAGCAGGAATGGACAATGCTCAGGGAAATGCAGTTATCTCGATGGATGGAGACCTGCAGCATCCGCCGGAGATTATTCCGGAAATGATTAAGAAATGGGAAGAAGGTTATGATGTAGTTTTTACTTTCAGAACTTATCCTAAAGAGATATCTTTTTTTAAAAGAAAAACATCAGACTTATTTTACAAACTTTTATCAAGTCTGTCAGACGTTAATTTGACGAAAGGAGGAGGCTCAGATTTCAGATTACTGGATGCGAGAGCGGTTGATGTAATGAGAAACTTTAATGAAGACGATTTATTCCTCAGAGGACTGACGAGCTGGATGGGATTTAAGCAGATAGGAATTGACTTCACTGCAGCAGAAAGACTCTCAGGAAAAAGCAGTTATAACCTTAAGAAAATGTTCACTTTTGCCTTTACGGGAATCACAGCTTTCAGTGTGAAACCACTGTATCTTGCAGCGTATCTTGGCTTTTTATTTTCCGCGCTTTCAGTAGTAGGATATGGAACATATGTGATTCATTCCTTTATTGCCAAAACAGAGATCTCAGGTTGGGCATCATTAATTATGACCATTGTTTTCTTTGGAGGACTTCAGTTAATTATCCTTGGAATTATGGGGATTTATTTAGGCAAAATATTTAAACAGGTGAAAGAAAGACCTAATTATATTATTAAAAACAAAAATTTTTAGAATGGTTTTATTGAGTTTTGACATTGAAGAATTTGATATGCCATTAGAATATAAGGGTGAAATTCCCTTTGAAAAGCAGATTTCAATTTCACAGACAGGATTGGAGAGAATTCTCGATATCCTTAAAAAACATAGTGCAAAAGCTACTTTCTTTTCTACCGTAGTTTTTGCGGAAAATAGCAAACATCTTATTGAAAGACTGTTGAATGAAGGTCATGAACTGGCCTCTCACACATGGTTTCATTCAGAATTTGAAGACAAACATCTCAAAGAATCAAGAGAAAAACTGGAAGAATTATTTTCTACCAGGGTAACCGGATTAAGAATGCCGAGAATGATGCCAGTAAACGAAAAAGAAGTTGAAAGAGCAGGATATTCTTACAATTCATCAATCAATCCCACATTTTTACCGGGAAGATATAATAACTTAAAAGTTTCCAGAACCTATTTCAAAGAAGGAAATGTAACACAGGTTCCGGCCTCCGTGTCGCCAAACTTCAGAATTCCTCTGTTTTGGTTGAGTTTTCACAATTTCCCTTTGTTTTTTTACAAAAAACTGGCTTCAGATACCTTGAAAAAGGACAGTTATCTTAATATTTATTTCCACCCATGGGAATTTGCAGAAATTAAAGATGAAGCGTTTAAACTTCCTGGATTTACTGTAAGAAACTCAGGAAAAGATATGGTAGAAAGATTTGATTCCTTTGTAGGCTGGCTGAAACAGAAAGGCCATACATTCGGTACATTTCAGGAATTTCAAAAACAGATACAACGATGAAAATTGCCTTTGATGCAAAACGGTTTTTCCACAACACATCTGGTCTTGGAAATTATTCAAGAGATTTGGTAAGGATACTTTCTGAGTATGAACCGGATAACGAATATCTGTTGCTTAACAAAAACAAGTCGGAGAGAGGAAAAGAGATCCTTGAGCGCCGAAATGTTCAGTTTATTGAAACCTCAAAAGGAAACTTTTCTCGTCAGTTGAAAATGGGTAAAGATGCCCAAAAACAAGGAGCCGATATTTTTCATGGTTTATCGGGTGAACTTCCTTTAAAATGGGATCCAAAACCAATTAAAAAGGTGGTTACCATTCATGATCTGATCTTTGTTAGATATCCACAGTATTATTCCTTTTTTGACAGGAGAATACATTTCTGGAAATTTAAAAAAGCAGCTGATATGGCAGATAAAATTATCGCTATTTCAGAACAGACCAAAAGAGATATCGTTCAGTATTTAAAAGTTCCTGAGACTAAGATTGAAGTCATTTATCAGGGTTGTCACCAGGCTTTTAAAGAACAACAGGCTCCGGAAATGATGCAGTCTGCAAAGGAGAAATATAAACTTCCTGAAAGGTTTGTACTGAATGTTGGAACCATCGAAGACCGCAAAAATCTTTTGAACATTGTAAAAGCAATCAAGGATACAGCAATTCCTCTTGTAGTGGTGGGAAGGAAAACTAAATATTACCAGAAAATAGAAAGCTTTCTTAAAAAAAACAAGATGGAAAAGCAGGTACTGTTTCTGGAAGGAGTTTCTATGAACGAACTGGCTTGTCTCTATAAACTGGCAGATATTTTTGTTTATCCAAGTTTCTTTGAAGGCTTCGGAATCCCTGTTATTGAGGCGCTTTTCTCAAAAACGGTTGTTGTGACTAGCAATACAAGCTGTCTGCCTGAAGCAGGAGGAAAAGACTCTGTGTACATCAATCCGGATAATGATCTTGATATCCGGGCTAAAATCAAATTTCTCTGGGAAAATGAATCTGAGAGAAAACGCCGTGAGGAAAAGGGTTTTGAGTTTGTTCAGAAATTTAATGACGAACCCATTGCAAGAGAACTGATGAATTTTTATCAAAAAATTATCTGAAAAAACTTTGCATTTTAAAAATAAATCCTACATTTGCATCATAATTCAATACAATGAAACCAACTTTTTTAGCATTACATCATTATCATCATCATCTCTGTTAGGCGGAATTGATTGATATAAGTATGTGCTAAAATCAAAAATAATTAAAACCGTCTGAGTAAATAGACGGTTTTTTTGTTTCCTGAATTCTCCTCAGAAATTTCAATAGATCAGTTTTTATTTGCTCAGACCTCAAAAAAGGGAAAATGAGTAAATTAAAAATTGCAATCCAAAAAAGCGGCCGGCTTTATGAAGAATCACTTCAGCTTCTCAAAGACTGCGGAATCTTCGTCAATAACGGGAAAGACCAGCTCAAAGTTTCAGTAGATAACTTTCCGATGGAAATCATGTACCTTCGGAACTCAGATATCCCACAGTATCTGGAAGATGGAGTGGTGGATGTTGCTATTCTGGGCGAAAATCTTCTGATTGAAAAAGGGAAAAATATAAAAACAATCCAAAAACTTGGGTTTTCAAAATGCCGCGTTTCACTGGCTGTTCCCAAAGAGATTGAAACGGATGAAATCTCTTATTTCCAAGGAAAAAAAATTGCCACTTCCTATCCAAATACGCTCAAAAACTTTTTAGAAAAAGAAGGAATTGTGTCTGATATTCACGTGATTTCAGGTTCTGTAGAAATCGCTCCTAATATTGGTCTGGCAGATGGGATATGTGATATTGTAAGCTCCGGAAGTACCTTATTCAAAAACGGATTGCGTGAAACAGTTACTTTGCTGAAATCGGAGGCTGTTTTGGCTCAAACACCTCAATTATCGACTGAAAAAGAAGCTATTCTGGAAAAATTCGTATTCAGAATTGAGGCGGTTTTAAAAGCAAAAAACTCAAAATATATTCTGATGAATGTTCCCAATGAAAAAATTCAAAAGGTATCTGAAGTTCTTCCTGTATTGAAAAGCCCCACAGTAATTCCTCTTGCAGAAGAAGGCTGGAGCAGTATTCATTCCGTAATTGATGAAGAACGCTTCTGGGAAGTCATTGATGAACTGAAAGACAATGGAGCCCAGGATATCTTAATTATTCCAATTGATAAGATGGTTATTTAGAAAAATGATGATGAATGTTGGCTAATGCAAAGGCGCAAAGATTTTATCTGCAATAAAATTGAAAGCTGTTGTAAGTCACAAAACCATACTCACATACTTGTTGAAAATCTTAGATTTTCTTGCGCCTTAAACAAGTATAAGAATTAACAACTTTGCGTTTTTGAAAAGCATTTAAAACCTTATAAATTAATAACCTAACAGTTAAAAAAGGCATTTAAATTTAAAATAATACAATGAAAATATACAGATATCCTACAAAAGACAGCTGGAAAGATTTAGTAAAACGCCCTGCTCTTGAACAGAAAGAAATTTCAGGTTTGATCACAGAAATATTCACGGAAGTTGCAAAAAACGGCGATAAAGCTTTAATAGAATTCAATAGAAAATTTGATAAGGCAGAAACCGTAAGCATTAAAGTATCTGATGCTGAAATTCAAGAGGCTGAAAAACAGATTAATGATGAATTAAAACAGGCAATTCAACAGGCAAAAGAAAATATTTCCAAATTTCACGCTTCCCAAAAACAGGAAGTTCAAAAAATCGAAACCACAAAAGGAGTAGTTTGCTGGCGCGAGAATCGCGCAGTTGAAAGAGTGGGAATCTATATTCCGGGAGGAACTGCTCCATTATTTTCTACAGTGTTGATGCTTGCTGTTCCTGCGGATCTGGCAGGATGTAAAGAAATTATTTTGTGTACACCTCCGGATAAAAACGGAAATATTAATCCTGCCATTCTATATGCAGCAAAGCTTTGCGGAGTTTCAAAAATCTTTAAAACAGGCGGGGCTCAGGCAGTTGCAGCAATGACTTTAGGGACAGAAAGCATTCCTGCTGTTTATAAAATTTTCGGACCGGGAAATCAGTTTGTTGTTGCTGCCAAAGAATATGCTCAGCGTTTTGGAGTCGCCATTGATATGCCTGCAGGACCGAGTGAAGTTCTTGTTATAGCAGATGAACAGGCTGTTCCTGAATTTTGTGCCGCAGATCTTCTTTCTCAGGCTGAACACGGAAGTGACAGTCAGGTTATTTTTATTACGACAGACCTTAAAGTTTTTGATGAAACAATCAGTGCTGTTGGACAGCAGATTAAATACTTACCCAGAAATGAATTTGCAGGTCAGGCATTGGAAAACAGTTCTTTTATTGTAATGAATTCTCTGGAAGAGGCTCTTGAGTTCAGTAATCTGTATGCTCCTGAACACCTTATTCTTGCCATCAATGATTTTGAAAAATATATTCCTGATATTCAAAATGCAGGCTCAGTTTTCCTTGGAAACTATTCCTGTGAAAGTGCCGGAGACTATGCCAGTGGAACCAATCACACACTTCCTACCAACGCTTATGCGAAAAATTACAGTGGAGTCTCACTGGATAGCTTTGTGAAAAAAATAACATTCCAGCAACTTTCAAAAGCAGGCCTACAGAATCTGGGAAAAACAATAGAACTAATGGCAGAAGCAGAAGGTCTGTTTGCCCACAAAAATGCAGTATCCATAAGATTAAAATAATAAAATGTTGGAAAACGCAAAATAATATTCATGTCTTTTCTGAAAATCTTAAATTTTCTTGCGCCTTAAATAAAGCATATGTGAATATAAATACTTGCGCCTTTACGTTTACCAAAAAAGAATTAAGAAATAATGAAAAATAACAGTATCAATACTTTAGTACGAGAAAATATATTACAATTACAACCCTACATCAGTTTCAGGGATCACAATGAATTTAATGCACCCGTTATGCTGGATGCCAATGAAAGCCCTTTTGGGGAATGCAACCGTTACCCGGATTCTACCCAGAAAAAGCTTAAAAACAGGCTTGCAGGGCTTAAAAACCTTTCGCCTTCACAGATTGCCGTAGGAAACGGGAGCGACGAGCTGATAGACCTTATTATTAAAATTTTCTGTGAGCCTAAAAAAGATTCTATTCTGATGATGAATCCTTCCTTTGCCATGTATGGTTTTTATGCAGCAATCAATGAAAACAAAGTCTTGAAAGTGGATCTGGATGAAAACTTTGAGATCATTAAAAATGATTTTTTAAAAATTTCAGATGATCCGTCTCTTAAAATTTTCTTTTTATGCTCGCCTAACAATCCTACTGGAAATAGTATCGCTGATATTGAATTTTATTTAAAGAATTTCAAAGGAATTGTAGTGGTGGACGAAGCTTATATCGAATTCTCAGGGAAAAAATCAAGTCTGGAGCTTTTAGATCAATATTCCAATTTAATTGTACTGCAAACCTTTTCTAAAGCATGGGGAATTGCAGGAGCTAGAGTAGGAATGGCTTATGCATCCGAAGAAATCATCAGTCTGATCAATACGGTAAAAGCACCTTATAATGTAAATGTATTGAGCCAGGAACTGATTTTGAAAACTTTGGATGATGAAGACAGGCTTCAGGACAATGTAAATAATATTCTGGAAGAAAGAACATGGCTGCAGGAGCAGTTTAACGAAATTGAGTGTATTTCAAAAGTATTCTCCACAGATGCCAATTTCTTTCTGATCAGAATGGATAATGTTGATAATGTGTATACAAGAATGTTGGAAGAAGAAATTTTAACCAGCAGAAGAGATCCGGCGATTCCGGGATGTATCAGGATTAATGTGGGAAACCGTGAAGAAAATGAAAAATTAATTAATCTTTTAAAAAGTATCTAAACATGAAAAAAGTACTCTTTATAGACCGTGACGGAACATTAATTATTGAGCCGCCTACTGACTTTCAGGTAGATTCTCTTGAGAAGCTTGAGTTTTATCCGGGTGTTTTTCAGAACCTTTCAAAAATAGCCAATGAACTGGATTACGAACTGGTGATGGTAACCAATCAGGATGGTTTGGGAACAGAGAGTTTTCCTGAAGAAGACTTTATAAAACCACAGGAAAAGATTGTAAAAGCATTTGAAAATGAAGGCATCATCTTTAATGATATTTTAATTGATAAAAGCTTTGAACACGAAAATCTTCCTACAAGAAAACCGGGTGTCGGAATGTTGGGGAAATACATTTATGGCAATTATGATCTTGAAAATTCATATATAATTGGTGATCGAAGTACTGATATTCAACTCGCTAAAAATCTTGGTTCTAAAGCTATTTATCTTAATCAGAACTTTAACAATGAAGCTGAGTTGTCTACAACAAAGTGGTCAGAGATTTATCAGTTCTTAAAATCAGGAATGAGAAAGGCCAAAGTGTCCCGAAAAACCAATGAGACAGAAATTGAAATTGAAGTTAACATTGATGGAAACGGAAAGTCAGATATTTCAACTGGTCTGCACTTTTTTGATCATATGCTTGACCAAATTGCAAGACACGGAAATATGGATCTTACAATCAAAGTAAACGGAGACCTTTCTGTAGATGAACACCACACGATAGAAGATACCGGAATTGTTCTGGGAGAAGCTATTGTAAAAGCTTTAGGAAAGAAAAAAGGGATTGAAAGGTATGGCTTTCTGCTTCCGATGGATGACTGCCTTTCTCAGGTGGCTATTGATTTTGGAGGAAGACCGTGGCTGGTGTGGGATGCTTCGTTTAAAAGAGAAAAAATAGGAGATGTACCCACAGAGATGTTCTTTCACTTCTTTAAATCATTTACAGATTCCTCGAAATCTAACCTGAATATCAAAGCAGAAGGAGATAATGAACACCACAAGATTGAATCTATTTTTAAAGCATTCGCAAAAGCCGTTAAAATGGCAGTAAACCAATCAGACTCCAATTACAGTTTACCTTCTACAAAAGGAAGTTTATAAATATGATCGCAATAATAAAATATAACGGTGGAAACGTCAATTCTGTTCAAAATGCACTCAACAGACTGAATGTTGATTCTGTGATTACCGATGACCCGGAAAAGATTTTAAAAGCCGATAAAGTGATTTTTCCAGGTGTTGGAGAGGCTTCATCAACAATGAAACTATTGAAGGAAAAGGAACTTGATATATTGATTCCCAGTCTTACACAGCCAGTTTTAGGAATATGTTTAGGAATGCAGCTGATGTGTAAAGGAAATGAAGAAGGAAATACTGAAGGAATGGGAATTTTTGATATTAATGTCAGAAAATTTCCATCAAGGGATATTGTTCCGCATATAGGCTGGAATACACTTTCAGGGCAGGCTTCACCATTATTTTCAGGAATGAATGAAAACAGTGATGTTTATTTTGTTCACAGCTATTATTGTGAACTGTCAGACTTTACCACTTCGGTTTGTGATTACATTCTGCCATTCAGTGCTTCTTTGCAGAAAGATAATTTCTATGCGGTGCAGTTTCACCCTGAAAAATCAGGAATGGTGGGAAACCAGATCGTTAGCAACTTTATAAACTTATAATGATGAAAATAATTCCGGCTATTGATATTATCGACGGGAAATGTGTCCGTTTATCAAAAGGAGATTACAGCACAAAGAAAATATACAATGAAGATCCTGTAGAAGTGGCAAAAGAGTTTGAAAGCTTTGGAATTCAATATCTTCATTTGGTAGATCTTGATGGGGCAAAATCAAAGCATATTGTGAATCAGAAGGTTTTGGAAAATATTGCCGGAGCAACTTCATTACATATCGACTTTGGAGGAGGATTAAAAACAGAGCAGGACATTGAAACAGCCTTTAATTCCGGTGCAAAACAGATCACATTAGGCAGTATTGCCGTTCAGAATCCTGAATTTTGTTTCAGAATGCTGGAAAAATATTGCCCTGAGAAAATTATTTTGGGAGCAGACTGTGAAAACCGGAAGATTAAAACTTCGGGTTGGCTGGAAGAAAGTGATCATGACATTGTTGATTTTATTCTTCAATATCAGGGAAAAGGAATGCGGACCGCAATATGTACTGATATTTCAAAGGATGGAATGCTGGAAGGCCCATCCACAGGACTGTATATTGAGGTTTTATATAAAACTTCTGTTCAACTGGTGGCAAGCGGTGGCATTTCGGGGATCGCTGATGTCTATAAAATGAAAGATATAGGCTGTGCCGGAACAATTATCGGGAAAGCAATTTATGAGGGAAAAATAAGCCTGCAACAACTTCAAAACTTTATTGAAAATGCTTAAGAAAAGAATTATTCCATGTCTGGATATTAAAGATGGATCTACAGTGAAGGGAATCAACTTTGAAGATCTTAAAAACGCAGGCGATCCGATTGAACTTGCTAAAAAATATGAACGGGAAGGAGCTGATGAGCTTGTTTTCCTGGATATTACGGCCACTATTGAGGACAGAAAAACATTTGTAGAACTTGTAAAAGATATTGCAAAAGAGCTTAGTATTCCCTTTACGGTAGGAGGCGGAATTTCGTCTGTTGAAGATGTTAGGAAGCTTTTGGATGCGGGTGCAGACAAGATCAGCATCAATTCTTCAGCGGTAAAAAATCCGGCACTTATTTCTGATCTTGCCAAAGAATTCGGAAGCCAGTGCGTTGTGGTAGCTATTGATACAAAGCAGGTTGGGGATCTTGACCTCGTTCATATCAAAGGAGGAAGGGAAGCAACAGAACTTCTTACTGTGGAATGGGCAAAGGAAGCGGAACGTTTGGGAGCAGGAGAAATTCTCCTTACTTCTATGGATGGTGATGGAACCAAAAATGGTTTTGATCTCAGGATTACTAAGCTGGTTTCGGAAACAATCAGCATTCCGGTGATTGCTTCAGGAGGTGCCGGGGCAGCGGATGACTTTGTTAAAGTATTTAATGAAACAAAAGCTACAGGAGCATTGGCAGCCAGTATATTCCATTTTAATGAAGTAGGAATTCAGGATTTAAAACAACAATTAAAAACTCAAAAAATTGAAATACGATGAAAATAGATTTTAATAAAGATAATGGTCTTGTGCCTGTGGTTATTCAGGACAGCAGAACATTGCAGGTACTGATGCTGGGCTACATGAATGAAGAGGCTTTTGAAAAGACAAAAAAAGATAAAATTGTTACTTTTTTCAGTCGTTCCAAAAACAGACTCTGGACAAAAGGCGAGGAATCGGGTAATTTTTTAACGGTAAAAAGTATAGATATAGACTGTGATCAGGATACTATTTTAATTAAAGTTGTTCCTAAAAATGTGGTTTGTCACACAGGAAGCTTCAGTTGTTTCGGTGAAAAGAATGCTAAAGGATTTTTATATGAACTGGAAGAGAAAATATCTGAGAGAATTGATACCAAAGCCGAAAACTCTTATACCTATTCACTTTACCAGAGAGGAATCAATAAGATGGCACAAAAAGTAGGTGAGGAAGCTGTGGAACTGGTGATAGAAGCAAAAGACAATAACGAAGAACTATTTAAAAATGAAGCTGCAGATCTTCTGTATCACTTCTTGATTTTATTGAAAGCGAAAGGTTTTTCACTGGAGGAAATTGAAGAGATTCTTAAAAACAGAAATAAATGAAACCTTTGAAAATAAATGTTTTTTAATTAAAAAAGATAAGCCAATCTCTTAACTCATGACTCCACTACAGAAAGCTAAGGATTTAATGGAAAAAGGACAATATATGCCAGCCATTACTATTTTGAATGATTTAAATGGATTATCTCCAAGGTCTGAAAATTATAGATTGTTATTCATGGCAGATTGTTGGTTTCGCTTAGAAGAGTATAATTGGGCAATTGATATCGCTGATAAATTGTTACAGAAAGATGAACGCAATGAACTTGCTTCTATGATGAAATATTTATCCTATTGCTCACTTAAAGATTTTGATAATGCTTTGGCAGAGATAATAGATTTCTTATCAAATAATGAGGCAGATCTTTATAAAGTAACTCTGGAAGAGTTATTAACAGATATCAGAGATGGATTTGTTACTGATAAAGAGATAATTTCTAAAATTAAAGAATTAGCATTACAAAACAACTGTTTAAAGTAAAAAGAGATACCTTTATAAAAACAGAGCAGAAAATAGTTTCTGCTCCGTTTTTTATATCTAAAAATGATTTTTATCTTTCAATCATAATATTCTTCACAAGAGTTTCTTCACCTATTTTCAAAACCCCGACATATACTCCGTTTTGAAGACCTGAAACATCAACTTTTCTTTCATTATTTACTTTCAGCATTGACCTTCCCATAGAATTGCTGAGTTCAAAACTGAAATTACTTTCTTTAGCATCCGGTAATTCAATATTGAGGATATTACTGGCTGGGTTAGGATAGATTTTTACGCTTTCCAATGAGCTTTTAGAAGCGGGTTTACTCATAGTAGTAGAAGCCGTTGCAAAATGTTGTAATGCCCCCACAGTTGCTTTTCCAATTTTATATACATAGACAGGATCCATATTGGTGAAAGTATCCTTAGAGCTGTGAGGATAGGTACTTCTTATCCTTTCAAAAAAGCCGGTAATCACTTCACCTTTCTGTTCAAAAGGAATATAATCGGTATCTTCTGCGGGATCTACAGCAGTCAGAAGAGGAGAGTAGAGTGCTGTGCAATTTCTCAACTGCTGAGTTACCGCTGCAGAAGCTGCATTATTACTGGAAATTCCTCCCTGATCTTCATCACAATATACGGTTGTGTTATTATTTCCTTTCACACCGCCTACCTGATCAAGATTAAAGACAAGTTTTATATCCAATTTGCGTACACCTCCCTGATACACTACATTGTTCACATAATGGCTACTTCCTTTTAATCCCTGTTCTTCACCGGAAAAATGGATGAATTTTATAGAATATTCAGTCGGAACATTTTTCAGGATTCTTGCGGCTTCAAGAATAATAGAGGTTCCACTGCCATTATCATTCACTCCAGGGCCATAAATAGTATCATAATGCCCACAAATAATTACATATTTGTTAGGATAGAGTGTTCCTGTTTTGGTAATGATTAAATTTTTTGAGCTGGTGCTTCCAAAAGTAAAAGGACTTTCTTCTATCTGACTGACAGTATAACCATAAGAAATATACTTGTTTTTGATCCAATTCATTGTATTGGTGTTTGCTACTGAGCCCGTAGTTTTAACACCTAAATTACTAAACTCCTGAAGATTTGTAGTGATATTGGCTTGAGTGACCATATCCGCTCTGTCTTTATAAGCCTGGATAAAACTTTGAGCCCCGATACTCTGCATCATCAATGCAGTGCATACAACTGTTGTAAATTTTTTCATATATAATATTATTTTGGTAATACTAATGTAGTGAATAAATCACAATGAAGTGTTTAATGTTTTAAAATAAAATGAAATTTTTACTATGTTATCAATATATTTCACATCGAAAAGTGTAGATCATTTGCAAATGCTTTAATATTGGTGTTGCCGGAAAAATAAAAACCTCTGAATTTCTTCAAAGGTTTCTATAATTTAATGATATATAATCTGAACTATCTTTCAATCATCACTTTTCTTACTACAGTCTGATCTCCGGCCTTTAAAATCCCAAGATAGGCACCATTTTCCAATCCCGAAGCGTTGATTTTTGTTTCGTTGGTTCTCTTGAAAATAGATCTTCCCTGGAAATCAGTAATTTCAAAAGTGAAATTCTTAATTCCGGGATCAGGAAGTTCAATATTGATGATATCCTTTACAGGATTTGGGTAAATTTTTACCGTTTCCAATGTGTTTTTTGCTACAGCTTCATGAGTCCCCAGTGTACCTGTAGCAACCGCGAAATGCTGAAGTGCCCCTACAGATGCTTTTCCTATATTGTAAATGTACACGGGATCTGTATTAGCAAAAGTATCATTTACTGTATGGGGATATGTACTTCTGATTCTTTCAAAGAATCCTGTGATCACTTCACCTTTCTGCTCAAAAGGGATGTAATCTGTATCTTCAGCCGGATCTACAGCAGTTAGAAGAGGAGAGTAGAGTGCTGTACAGTTTCTCAGTTCCTGAGTCACCGTTGCAGAAGCGGCGTTGTTTGAGGTAAGTCCTCCAAGATCCTGGTCACAGTAAACCGTATTATTGTTATTGCCCATTACACCGCCCACCTGATCCAGGTTAAAGACCAGCTTTATATCCAAAACACGGTTACTTCCCTGATATGCTACCGTATTGGCATAGTGGCTGCTTCCCAAAAGGCCCTGTTCTTCTCCGGAAAAATGAATGAATTTTATAGAATATTCAGTTGGAACATCCTTTAAAATCCTTGCAGCTTCAAGAATAATAGAAGTTCCGCTTCCGTTATCATTAACTCCCAAACCGGTAATACTGTCAAAATGACCGCAGATGATCACATATTTATTAGGATAAACGGTTCCGGTTTTTGTAATCACCAGATTTTTAGAATTATAACTTCCTGAAGTAAAAGGATCTTCCGTGATCTGGCTGGCTGTATATCCATAGGAAACATACTTGGTTTTAAGCCACTCAAGAGCATTGTTGTTTGCTGTTGTACCCGTTTTTTTGACTCCTAAATTGGCAAACTCCTGAAGGTAAGTCGTAATATTGGTCTGGGTTACCATATTCGCCCTGTCCTGATAAGCCTGAATGAAACTTTGAGCCCCAAGACTTTGTATGGCGATGGAAGCCAGTAAAAAAGTAGCGATTTTCTTCATTTTTATGATTGTAATACATGAAATACTGATAAGGTCTTGTATTCATCAATATTTCAAGCCTTACATTATTTATTAATGATTATTTTTTTTGTTGTATTTCCCTTATCGGTCTTGATGGTAAAAGTATATACTCCGTTTTTTAAGCCTGTAGTATTTATTTTCTCCTGATTTTCAAGAGTTAAAACAGTATTTCCTGCCATGTCGTTGACCTCAATTTTGAATTGCTTTACTTTTTGCTGAAACTCTATGGTTACAAAATCTTTTGCAGGATTAGGATAAATTCTGATTTCTTCTGACGACTTTTGTGTTGCAGCTTCATGGGTGCTTAAAAGATTATTCGATGTAGTGGCAACAGCAAAATGCTGTAATGCTCCCACAGCTGCTTTTCCTACATTGAAGACGTATACAGGATCAATATTGGCATAGGTATCACTTACCGTATGTTCATTTTCACTTCTCAGATATTCATAAAATCCGGTAATTGTATATCCTTTAGCTTCAAAAGGCATATAATCTGAGCTGTAAGCATAAGAAAGATTTGTCTGAAGAGGAGAGTAAAGAGTGGTACATGTCATCAACTCCTGTGTCATAGTGTTAGAGGCTGTGTTATTGGAGGACATTCCTCCAGTATCTCTTTCACAGGTGATCGTGTTGTTATTATTTCCTATAAGACCTCCTACCTGGTCAATATTTAAAACAAGTTTTATATCCAGAACCTTTGTGCTTCCCTGATAAGCTACATTGTTTACATAATGGTTACTTCCCACCAAACCTTGTTCTTCTCCTGAAAAATGAATAAACTTGATAGAATACTCAGTAGGAATGTCTTTGAGAATTCTTGCCGCTTCAAGGATAATAGAAGTTCCACTGCCATTATCACTTACACCAGGTCCTACGATGGTGTCGTAATGCCCGCAGATAATAACATATTTATTGGGGTACAAAGTGCCGGTTTTTGTGATAATCAGGTTTTTTGACGAATTACCTCCATAGGTGAAAGCATCTTCAGAAAAATCATTGGCTGTATATCCATAAGAAAGATATTTATTTTTAAGCCAGTCCAGCGCATTATTATTAGCTGTTGTACCTGTTTTTTTTATTCCAAAGCCGGCAAATTCCTGAAGGTTGGTATTGATATTGGCCTGGGTGACCATATCAGCACGGTTTTTATAAGCCTGAATAAAACTCTGCGCACCCATATTTTGCAGTGCAATGGAAGTAAGCAAAAAAACTGCAGCTTTTTTCATTTTCAATATTTTATTTAGAGATTGTAAATATAGCAATAAATCATTATTTATTATTAATAATTAAATCCATTTTGACGAAATTGCTTGATTTTTTAATAATAATATAACTTTTTATTCAGTTTATTATTATGTTAGGCTATCGTTCACTCAATGAGTTATTTTAGTTTATATTTTTCTATTGTTTAAGATGTTTTATGTTTAAAATTTAATATTTCGTTATCCAATCCGGCAAATATTACTAATGATATCTCAAATGGTCCTGAAATCCGGAGAAGCTGAAACGGGATTTCAACCTGAAAACACACGAAAATTAAAAGTATAAAACAAAAAAATCCCGGGAAATCCCGGGACTTATATTGATAACAAAATCTATTCTACATTATTTTACTTGATCTACAACAGCTTTGAAAGCTTCAGGGTGATTCATTGCTAAATCTGCTAAAACTTTTCTGTTAAGTTCGATGTTGTTCTTTTTAAGAGCTCCCATAAATTGAGAGTAAGACATTCCATGCTCTCTAGTTCCCGCGTTAATACGAGTGATCCAAAGGGCTCTGAAGTTTCTCTTTTTCTCTTTTCTACCACGGTAAGCATATTGCATTGCTTTTTCTACCGCGTTTTTAGCTACAGTCCAAACGTTCTTTCTTCTACCGAAAAAACCTTTAGCTTGCTTAAAAATTTTCTTTCTGCGAGCTCTTGAAGCTACGGCATTTACTGATCTTGGCATAATTTAAATTGTTTTTTTGAAAAGGGCGGTAACTGATGTTACTCTTATTTGCACCGTTCCAGGGTTAAAATGTTGAATTTGTTTTGAATTCTTATAAACCGAATATAGATTTATAAAAACTACTTAATTGCTAATTGACGTTGTACGCTTTTCTCATCCACTTTAGCTACGTAAGAAGTAGTAGTAAGATTTCTCTTCTGCTTAGTTTCTTTCTTAGTTAAGATGTGGCTTTTGTAAGCGTTTTTTCTTTTGATCTTACCAGATCCGGTAAGAGCAAAACGTTTCTTAGCACCTGATTTCGTTTTTAATTTTGGCATTGTTCTGCTTTTTTATTGTTTTTGTTATCAATATCTGTTTTGGTTACTCCTAAAGACATTAGGAATAATAGTGTGCAAAGATACAAAAAAAATCAATCCGAACTTTTATAATCTATGATTTTATCGTATTTGAAATAAAAAACCGCCTCTGAAAAGAGACGGTTACTATGATAATTCCAGTTTCTTAGTAAAAATCTACCTGAAAGACATCATTTAGATTCTGATTATTTCCTGACAGAACAAACTTCATTCTAAACCCTGAAGGAATAGCCGCTCCCGTTCTTGAAAAGAGTTGAAGCTTCATATGTGGATCATTTACATGAAAATTAACAGATTTATTTGTATTCCAAAGAGGAATGCCATTGTTGTAAATGACCATATTCCCATCGTTTTGTGCAACAAGCACAGAAGGAGTGCTTAGATCTGTTCTGTAACTGTCTGATTTCCATAATGCAGTGGTGTGACCGGCTACCGTCCTATATAAAACAAGGTTATGATCATGCTGCATGATGAGCTGATACTTACTGCCATTATTCTCTAAGGTGATTGCTTCTCCCGCATTTAATACTGAAGGATGATATACTTCCTTTATAAGATTAACTTGTGTAAGGCCCAGACGTGAATCTTTATTTACGTTTACAGCAACTTGTTTTTCCGTTGGCATTGTTTCGTCGCGATTCTCATCCTGAGTACAAGATGCCAATAGCACCGAAAGACTTAAAAAAGTCATTAATTTTAATTTCATAGGTTATTTTTTAACGGGACAAATATAATAATTTTATTATTTAAATCACTAATTAATGATTTTATTATTTTGATTTATCCTATTATTAATGGGTTTTGTAGGTTTTATTTAAAACACTTTTTAGTGTATTTTTGTGAAGTAAACACATTAAGACAGATTGCGTTTTTATAAAGAAATAATGTAATTTAATTATGGTTGAAAAATTGGTAATATATAATGACAGATAAATGATTTTTTAAAAGTAGAAATATAGCTGATAATCGGGATTGTAGTGTTTTTCAAATCTCTCTAATTTTATTTCTTAATTTAAAAATATGTTATCATCTGCAGACTTACATCTGGAAAGAGCGTTGTTTCTTGTTGTTTTGATCTTGTTTTTCGGAACAGGATTTTTATGTACGCTCATTACTTTTATAATGAATTCGATAAGAAAGAAAAATAAGAGGGGACGTTATTATATTCTCTTATTTCTCATCTCCGGAACTATCGGAGTCGCTTTAGCTGCATTTTATTTTTGTGTGATATTATTTGAATAGGCTGAAAACTATGTGTTTTAAGGAGTTTTCTGAGGAGATGCAAAAAATTAAAAAACCACTGGTATCAGGGATATTTTTGTAACATCCCTAGTTTTATCTTTGATTCAAAAATTTACTAAAGATAAAACGGTTAAAAATTCATGATTTTGATTTATACTGTTAATAGTCTTTCCCTTAGATAAACATTAATTTATAACTTTTATAGCTTTCTTTTTCACGCCCAATTAGAAGATAAATTCTTATTTCGAACAACCACTAAAAAAGTATGGGTAAAAACACTAGCCAAATAAAATTGAGTGAAGGAGAAGCTGTAAAAGTAATAGCCGATCTTGGCCGGATTATTGTTTAACCTGGCAAAATTAAAAGTCATTTTGCAGAAGAAACAGAAAAATACGACTTCAAAATCTTTAATTTCAATAAAATCATTGTAACCAGGAATGTTTTAATGCTTTCCGGCGGGATAAAATACAACGAATGGCACATAGGATTTATTTATACAATTACGATCAAAAATCGAATCAGACATTTGATACTTATCTAGGAGAATGGAACTACGAAATTCCATTATTGCTGTATCCTCTGCTGGCGGAAGATATCAAAGTAGAAGGAGTAGAGTTTTTCTCGGATAAAAATCAGGGGATTGTTCAGTTGCGTTATTTTTTCAATTTGCTGGCAGATACCTATCAATTGCATTACAAAAAAGCTTACTACGAACCTGTCAATAAAATGTTTGAATTCCTGGAAGCTCTGCCTTACGATTCTTTTGTATTGAATGCAACAGATGTTTTCAATATGAATGAAGAGAAGCATAAGGTACAGGCAAAGGAATGGCTGGTGGAAATTCAGCAGAAAAGTAAGCTGTATAAAAAGGCTGTAGAGACTCAAAATCTTTCGTTGTTAGATTCCTTGTTCTCGCAAACAGGATATTCCTCATTTCTTGAAATTTTACAAACCGACTGGATTAATTACGGGTTGGGTTATTTTGAGGAACTTGCTTATAAAAAAGCCGCCTCTTTTATATTTGAGGAAGACGGAAAATTCGGTCTGAAGGATGCAAAAGGGATTATTTTGGCTCCCGCCATTTATGATGATATTTTTGAAGCAGACTATAATTACGGCATATCAGTGATTCAAAAAGGTAATTTGTTTGGTTATCTGCAAAGTGATGGGAAAGAATGGATTCCTCCGGTGTATGAAGATGCTTTTGATGTGTTCGATTTTTCGCAGGAACCTTTAGGCGAAGTAAAAGTGAATGGAAAGTCGGGTATTTTAAAAATCTATTCAAATTCCTGGTTGGTTCCTGCTGATTATGATGCAATTGAAAGAATAGCCTATGGATTTCTGGGCGTAGAAACAGACGGAAGATTTGGAGTTTACAACGATGAAAACAGACTGATTATTCCTGTTGAAAGCGAAAATCCTTATGAGTACGATTATTTTCCTGAACTGTTTTTTACCAAACAAAAAGGAACCGGCAAATGTAGATATTATACGAAAGAGGGAAACTATCTAGGGGATTTTCTGGAAGGAAGTATCTTAAAAACAAGTACCTGTTTCTGGATTAAGCCAAATAAATTTGACAAAAAAGGCAGGTTAATAGATGAAAAAGGCAATCTTATCATAGACGATACGGATCAACTGATTTTAATAGATAATTTTGAAGCCCTTGCTGTTCGTAAAGATAAAAACTGGAAGATTTATCACACCTTAAAGCATCAGTTTCTGTTAGAAAATGAATCTATTACAAAAGTAAAAGCAGAATCAAATGTCGGGTTTAAAACTAATGTCTTTATTCTGGAAACCAAAGCAGGATCAGGTCTTTTTGATGCTGACAATGAGCGTTGGTTAATCGTTCCTCAATCAGATATTAAACAGATTCAGTATGTAGAAAATGGATTTTTATCGGTCCAAAGAAATGAAGGGTATCAATTGTTCGATTTTGAGGATGGTCTGTCAGTCCAATTGTACGATTATATTTCCAATCCTTTGAATTACAGAACAGAAGAAGGTCTGTTGTTTCTGTATCAGGGTGAAAATATGTTGAGAATGCATGAAGATAAAAGCATTCATAGGGTAGAAACTTCCGAATATGGCACTATTTATTTGGATAGGTATTCATTCCAGGGGAAAGATTTGGAATACTTTACTTCCTTTTATAACCGTTGGAAGAGTAAGGCAGGTAAAAACTCCGAACAGTTTATGGAGGTTGGAGTCATTAAAAAAATGGCTTTTGATGCCAAAGAAAATCAAAATTATCACGAAGCGCTTCGTTTGTTTGAGTTATCTGCTCAGAAAAACGACTTAGATAGCCTGGTAGAAATAGGAATATTACTTACAGATCCTGAGATTGAACCATTGTTTGATCCACAAAAAGGAATTGCCTATTACGAAAAAGCAGCACAACAAAACCATCCTGTGGCCTGGAACAATATTGGGGCTTTGTATCACAACGGAACAGGGTATCCTTTTAATATCAAAAAAGCGATTCAGGCTTACGGAAAAAGCGCTGAGCTGGGTGACGGAATGGCGCTTGCCAATCTGGGAGATCTGTATTATTTTGGAGAACATGTGCTGCAGGATTATGATAAAGCTTTGGATTTTTATCAGAAAGCCGAGAAAAAATACTACTATAATTACGATAAAATCTCAGAAATTTATTACCAGTTAAGAGATTATAAAAATCTTTTGGTGTACTTAAAGAAGGACTATGATCAGTCTTATTCAGGTATTTATTATGGAATTATCTACGAACTCGGGATGGGAGTACAAGCAGATTTAAAGAAAGCGATTAAGTATTTTGAACAAGCCAATGCTTACAGTGCTTACGAATATGCAGCTAAACGTTTGATGTATTACTATGGTGAAGATCCTATATTCAAAAATGATAAGAAATTTCAGAAATGGAAATCTTTCGCCGAAAAGAATGGCTTTGAAATAGATTAGCAGGGATTTACCTATATTTACGTTCCTTAATGAAAAGAAATTTAATAGAGATAAGGATTTGATGTACAGGTTATTATTTATATTTGTTGTAAGTGTTTGTCCGTTTTTTGCCCAGGCACAGGATGTTTTAAGCAAATTAGAAAAGGAATACAGCAATCTATCACACAATACGACAGAACAGCTCAATCTGGCTCCCAAATACGCGACTGCCTTATTTTTTCACAACCTTAAACCTAAGTCTTACCAGATTTTAAATACCAATATTTCCATTGCAGCAAAGCAGACAGATGGAAAGTATGCCACGATTTTATATTCCGTACAGGCCATGAACTATCGGCTGGATAATAAAACAGTCGAATCCTCAAAAAGTCTTGACATGGCAAAGGCTTATAGTTTAAAAACGAATAGTAATGAAGCCAAGGGCTATTTTAATTATGCAAAAGGCTGGATTCTGATCCGTAATAATAAAACAACTGATGCCGTTGCCGCTTATCTTAAAGCGATCGACTATTACGAAAATTCGCCAACAACTTCCACACTGTACGGAAGATTTGGGAACGTTGCCAAAGAATTGTCTACGATTTATTCCAACCTCAATGAGTACCAGCTGGAAGAGAAGTATAGTAAACAGTTTCTCTTACTGGCATCCAAACAAAATGATCCTAACCTGATATTTGATGCCTACATGCGAATGGGCTATGTATATGAACAAAAATACATTCAGAATCCATCAAATATTGAGCTGAGAAATAAAACAGAACAGTACTATCTGCAGGCTATTACGACTTTCAACAAAAATAAAGACAGGATGCTCAACAGAAGCAGTCTTTCTTATGCCGCCATCAATTTAGCCAATCTGTATACCGAGTTTGACAGTGATAAGGCAATGCAATACGTCCAGCTCGCCAATAAAGTGAGTCTGGAAACCGGTGACGCTATTCATATTGCTTCTTCGTTTGGGATTCTTGCAGAACTGGCGCTGCAGAATAAAAGTTATGATTTAGCCAAATCTTATTTTCTAAAAGCCTCTATGGAAATTGGAAAAAGTCCCGTCAGAGACCATAATATTGAATTATCTATTCTTGAATCTCTATCCAGAATTAGTGAAGAGCAGGGGAATTACAAAGAAGCTTTGACGTATTATAAAAGCTATGTTGATAAGTACAAAAGCGTTTACGATCAGGAAAAACTGGATATTACCAAAAGATTAGAATCACAGTTTGATAAAGAACGACAGGAACAGAAATATATTAAGCTACAGCTGGAAAGTGACAAAAAAGCACAGGAAATTAAACTGATTAACATTTTACGGGCACAGCGTGAACAGGTCTACAACAACTTAAAGCTGGTGGAAGAAAACCAGCGGGAACGACTGAAATTTTCAGAGCTTGAATCAGAGAAAAAAGAACAACAGCTTCGTTTGGCAAAACTGGAAACCCGGCAGAAGAATAATGACATTAATAACTTTAAAAAGGTGTTGGCCTTCAAGGAAAAGATCAATACTTACTACACTTTTTTTATTATCTTTTTCATTGTTCTGATTCTCTTATTACTGTATGCTTATAAACAACGTGCTAAGTCTATGAAACAAAGAGACGAATTGCATGCTCTAGCCATGGAAAAAGAGAAACAAAATTCAAAAATTTCCACACTTACTGCATTGCTTGAAGGACAGGAACAGGAGCGTGGGCGTCTTGCTCGTGATCTTCATGACGGATTAGGAGGATTGCTTTCTGGAACTAAGCATCAATTGTCTTATTTAGATCCTCATCAATCCGAAAATATAGAAGAAGGAATTTCAAAATCGATTGACCAGATTGATGGCGCTGTAGAAGAATTAAGAAGGGTAGCGCATAATTTAATGCCGGATTTATTAACGAAATACGGCCTGGAAGTCGCGATTCAGGAGTTTGCTTCACGTATATCCAACAGTGCATTAGAGATCCATACCGAATTTATCAATTACAGCAATTCGATATCGCAGGAAAAGCAGCTGGTTATTTATAGAATCATTCAGGAACTGGTGAATAACGCAATAAAACATGCTGATACTTCTGAGATTATTGTTCAGGTAAGCGAAGAAGAAAATGTATTAAATCTTACGGTAGAAGACAACGGTAAAGGCTTTGACCATACCAACCTAAACGTTAGAAAAACAGCAGGTTTTCATAATATAGAATTAAGAGTCCAATTTTTAAAAGGAACAATGAATATCACCTCCGAATTAAATATTGGTACCAGTATAGAACTTCAAATTCCTATTTATTAAAAATGATAAAAGTAGCCATAACAGATGATCATCCACTTCTTTTAGAAGGATTGAAGAATATTTTAGGAAACAGTGATACGATAGATGTTGTAGATTGTTTCAGAAACGTTTCAGAAATGAATGTAGGTTTGGCAAAACAAGCAGTTGATATTTTATTGCTTGATATCAACCTTGTAGATATCAATAGTATAGAATTGATAAAACCTTTAAAGAAAAAGTACAGCAGCCTTCAGATTATCATCCTCAGTGTTCACAATGAGCTGCCTGTCATTAACAGTACTTTGGCTGAAGGTGCGTTGGGATATATTCAGAAAAATGCTTCAGTTTCAGAAATTCTTGAAGGAATTACTGCCGTATATGCCGGCAACCGGTTTTTATGCTCGCAAACCAGATCTGTTCTGGAGAAAAAATCAACAGACGGATTAAATCATGTCCCAAAACTGACACGAAGGGAAAAAGAAATTTTAGCCGAAGCAGCAAAGGGACTTACCACCAATCAAATGGCGGAAAAGCTCTTTATCAGCCCGCACACGGTAGAAAGCCACAGAAAAAACCTTATTGAGAAATTTCAAACCTCTAATCTTAGTTCCGCCATTAAACTGGCTATAGAATACGGTTTAGTGATCGAATAAAACATCCATACAACAAAAAGGCCTGCTTACATCGTAAAAGCAGACCTTTTTTATATAATCAAATAATTGGGTGTGTCTCATTAATCTTTGAACCTCAAAGCAGCCTGGAACAGATTTTTCTTTCCTACTAAATCATATTCATCATTATATTCAGGTGCGTACATTAATATAAAAACTCTGCCGTCAAAATCTTTTAGATCAATAGGTTGATCTACCATGATATCATAAAAGCGTGTAATGGTACGTGTACCTGTCCATTGTTTTGCATTACCTTTAGGATTTTTATCAAATCTGTGATCTTTTGCATCAGTATAATACCAATACGATGGCGCCGAATCCATCAGAAACATTTCTTTGTCTTTATTATACAACTCCTCCGCCATACCTGTATTCTGAAACCAGGGAACCTCAGTGTTCAAAACGCCTAAAGCTCCTGCATAAATATCTTTATTCGTAGTAGCTCCCACTAAAAACCCTTCCAGATTGGAAGATGTAATTTCAAATTGGAAAGTTGATTTTTTCAGATCGTAAACGTCGTTTACAGGTTGAATTATTTTTCCGTCTTGTTTAATAACTACTTTCAATGACTGTGCGAAGGTTATAAAACTTAGTAAGCAAAAAAGGATGCTCAAACTTAACTTTTTCATTGTATCTTTAAATATTACCGCAAAGATATTGGACTTTACAGCTATAAACACTGGCTGATTTCAGGGGTTTTTATTCTAAACTTTAATTAAATCCCTGTTAAAACAGATCAGCTTTCAACTGGATTTTTATATAAGCTGTTTTTGGCTTTTTACCATGGCCCGAAGTAGAATTAAGCGGGTAGACTTCTGCATAAAAAGTATCATTATCTGTCCAAAATGCTTTCTTATCATCTGCTATTTTAAAATTGGTGAAATTCACGTATAAAAGATTATCCTGTTTTTTGGTTTGTGGGAAATATTTAGCGATAATAAAATTACTCCCGACATCATTATTAGAGGAAACAGAAGTAACCCAGCCTTTAGCAGGAAGAATCTGCGGATAGCCCTCTGTCCCTAGTTCAAACATAATTGCGTTTTTTATACTGTAAAAAGAATAGAAGGAACCTGCAACTTCGTCAGAATTTTCTTTGAAAACTTCCAGATTTAAGTAAGGTGACCTTCCTACATATTCATTGGCAAGTGGTCCGGTTTCTGTAGAGATGTTTTCATGTTGTGTAATAACTTCTTCTCGACCATTTTCTTTGTAAATCCAGTTATCATCCTGTAGTTTTATATTCGGGTTTTTTACTAATGCTTCATTGATCCTATTGTTTGAACTGGTTTTAAATTCCTGTTCTGAAATCTCAGTAATAGTTCCAAATTTCTTAAAAGATTTATTCTTAAAATCATCAGATTGTTTAAATGTACTGCTTCTGATCTCATAGAGATCCACACCTTTTAAAGTAAGCTCATATGCCGGAGTGAATTCTGATTTCAGGACAAATGCCTCAATGCTGTTAGAAATATTGTTATTAATGCTGTAGTGAATAGAGTAGAAGTCTTCAAATTCTTCAAATCCGTAATAATTATCGAGTTTATGATAAGCCATTTTCAAATGAGCTGCATCTTTGCTCGGAGTCACAAAAAACCGTATAGAATCCAACTTGGTAAATAATTGAAACGGAACATCCCGTACATTATCTACCCCTTTTATTTTTTTGAAATCGGCCAGTGTTATCTTTTTTTGCTTAACTTCAGTTTCTGCTTTGTTTGTTTCTGTTGTTTTATTCTGCTGATTGCATCCTACAAAAGCAACCATAGATGAGATGAAGAATTGATTTAAAATTTTCATTTTATATTTTTGGGGCAAATGTATCAGTATTCCAGTACAGATGCCAACAAAACTGTATGATACAGGGAATAAATGGCTGAAAACAGGGATATATTGAATGACAGAATTTGGACAATTTTACAAAGACAATAAACCTAATATTGTATTTTACTTTATAAAATGAAAAACTTAATAATCAGCCTTTCAGTTATGACTGCTTTACTGGCATCATGTTCACCCGCTACAGACAAAAAAGTGGAAAAAAATACTTCTCCGGATATCAAAAAAGAAGTTGCCACCTCTACACCGAAAACCGTAAAAAATGATCAGTTACAAGTAGAAATACCCGGTGATTTTTCAGCGTTAGTTCCTATTGATTTGCTCAATAGTAAAAGTACAAACATATATGATAAATATGGAATAGAATTCTCGGGGAACTGTTATTCATGTGATCTGACAAGCCTTTCTATCAATAAGAAACAGATCAGATGGACCAATGTCTGTGATGAAAAAGATACTTTTGAAATTGATGATTTTTCATTCTCTAATGAAGGAAACAAAACTATTTTTAAAACACCGGAAAGAACTTATAGTATAACACAAATAGATAAAGCACCAGTTTACGAACTCGTGATAGAGGGCAATAAACTGGAATTAAAAAATAAAAGAATATCCAGATATTTTACTACCAAAAAAGCGTTGTCTCTTTTTACAGAGCATGATTGTGGGGATTTTGAAGGATAGATGATAGAGTAGTACAGACATCTCTTTTTAAAATTAAAGCATAAAAAAACCTCAAATTGCTTTGAGGTTTTTTTATATTAAAATAATGACTTAATTATTTTGCTGGTTTTTTAGGACTCATCATCATAATCATCCTTTTCCCTTCAAGTTTAGGAAGCTGGTCTACTTTACCTACATGCTCTAGTTCCTGAGCAAGTTTTAAAAGCAAAATTTCTCCCTGGTCCTTAAAGATAATCGAACGTCCTTTAAAAAATACGTAGGTTTTTAGCTTAGAACCTTCTTCAAGGAATTTTTCAGCATGCTTCTTTTTGAATTCATAATCGTGATCATCTGTCTGAGGCCCGAAACGGATCTCTTTTACAACCACTTTTACTTGCTTAGCTTTAAGTTCCTTTTGTTTTTTCTTTTGCTCATATAAGAATTTCTTGTATTCTAATATTCTTGCAATAAAAGGTTCGGCCTTATCAGAAATTACTACTAAATCCAATTCCTGTTCTGCAGCAATCTGTCTTGCTTTGTCAATTGGATAAATTCCTGGCTCTACGTTATCGCCCACCAAACGAAGCTCTCTCACACGAATTTTATCGTTGATCAAGTGTAAGTCCTCCTGTACAGGACGTCTTTGTGGGCCCCTGTTGTTAAATCTTTGTGCTATTGTATTATAATTTTATTGGTTAATTACTTAATTTTATTGATTCAAATATTTAAAAATTGAAAGATTCTGTTACTATATTAACCTTTGAATCCTTCAATATTTTAATTTTAAATTATATGGCTGCTTCTTTTTTAAAGTAAGCAACGAAATCTTCCAGTTTCATCACTCCAAGATCTCCTTCTCCACGTCTTCTTACAGAAATCGTGCCTTCTTTCTCTTCATTTTCTCCTACTACAAGCATGAAAGGAATCTTATTCAATTCCGCATCACGGATCTTTTTACCTGTCTTCTCGTTTCTGTCGTCAATCTGACCGCTAATATCGTGATTTTCCAAAAATTGTGAAACTTTTTTTGAATAATCTACATATTTTTCACTGATAGGTAGAATTATAAATTGATCAGGGCTCAGCCATAATGGGAAATCACCTGCTGTGTTTTCCAACAAAATAGCAATGAAGCGTTCCATAGAACCAAATGGCGCTCTATGGATCATTACCGGTCTGTGTTTTTCATTATCATTTCCGATATAATGAAGATCAAATCTTTCAGGAAGGTTATAATCTACCTGGATCGTTCCAAGCTGCCATTTTCTTCCTAAAGCATCTTTCACCATGAAGTCAAGCTTAGGACCGTAGAATGCCGCTTCTCCGTATTCCACAACTGTTTTTAATCCTTTCTTCTGAGCTGCATTGATGATGGCACTTTCTGCTTTCTCCCAGTTTTCATCAGAACCGATGTATTTTTGTTTGTTTTCAGGATCTCTTAATGATACCTGAGTTACAAAATCTTCAAAACCTAAAGATTTGAAAACATAAAGAGTCAAGTCAATTACCTTTTCAAATTCTTCAGAAAGCTGATCAGGAGTACAGAATAAGTGGGCATCATCCTGAGTAAATCCACGAACTCTCGTTAAACCGTGAAGCTCTCCACTTTGCTCATATCTGTATACTGTTCCGAATTCTGCATATCTCTTAGGCAAATCTCTGTAGCTCCATTGTGAAGTCTTGTAAATTTCACAGTGGTGAGGACAGTTCATTGGCTTCAGTAAGAATTCTTCTCCTTCATTCGGAGTTTTAATCGGCTGGAAGCTGTCTTCTCCATATTTATCCCAGTGTCCTGAAGTTACATAGAGTTCTTTTGCCCCGATATGTGGAGACATTACAAACTCATAACCTCCTTTTTTCTGAGCATCAGAAAGGAAATTTTCAAGTTTTCTTCTTAAAGCAGTTCCTTTTGGCAACCAAAGCGGTAAACCTGCACCTACTTTTTCAGAGAATGCAAAAATTCCAAGCTCTTTACCTAATTTTCTGTGGTCTCTTCTTTTAGCTTCCTCCAGTCTTTCAAGATATTCAGTAAGGTCTTTCTGTTTAGGGAAAGAAATACCATATACTCTTGTTAACTGAGGGTTCTTTTCATTTCCTCTCCAATAAGCTCCTGCTGCATTTAAAATTTTAACTGCTTTTACAATTCCTGTGTTCGGAATGTGACCACCACGACATAAGTCTGTGAAGTTGTCATGCGTTACAAAAGTGATTTCTCCATCATTAAGATTAGAGATCAGTTCCACTTTGTAAGGATTGTCTGCATATGTTTTTAAAGCCTCTTCTTTAGAAACCGGATAAAGAGAGAAGGTAGAACCTTTCTTCGCGTTTTCTAAGATCTTTTTTTCAATCTTTTCAAAATCTTTTTCAGATAAGCTTTCATCCCCGAAATCCACATCATAGTAGAATCCGCTTTCGATGGCAGGGCCAATCGTCAACTTAGCATTAGGATAAAAGTCAAGGATAGCCTGCGCCAAAAGGTGGGCAGAAGAGTGCCAGAAAGCCTTCTTTCCAAGATCATCATTCCAGGTCAAAAGCTGTACCGTAGAATCCGTGGTTATAGGTGTGGTCGTTTCTACTTGTTTGTCATTAACAATTGCGGAAATGGTGTTTCTAGCCAATCCCTCGCTTATAGATTTTGCCACATCTAGAGGAGTCACTGCTCCCTCGAATTCTTTGACACTATTGTCTGGAAGTGTAATTTTTATCATTGTTTACTAAGAAATTTTAAGAGGCAAAAATACGGAATTTTTAGATAAAATACTATATTAGCATATATTTAGAATGAGAATTAATATTAAAAAAAGAAAAAACAGAGGTGTTTTTGTCCCATTGAATTCCAGATTCAGTTGATCATAGAAAAATACTTCAGGATTTCCAGTTATGTATTTCTTTGCTATTACTACTCATTTTCTTTTTGAAACTCTTTAAAAACAAACAAATTACATTCAATATGAATACTATAAATGTTGATTTGCACTGCGATTTATTATGCTATTTACTGGAACCGGGCTCATTAATTGACGACAAAGAGCTTGGCTGTTCACTTCCTTATTTAAAAGAAGGAAATGTAAAGCTCCAGGTAATGGCCATATACTCAGCAACAGGTAACAATAGTACTGTTTATGGAAAAAAACAGAGCGAAATATTTTCAGAATTCCTGCAAAATGAGAATTTTTTTTTATTCAATGGTGAAAACTATAAAAATTCTGAGAACAAAAACAAAGTGGGAGTTATCGCTTCTATCGAAAATGCATCAGGCTTTTGTGATGAAGATGAGACCCTGGACTCTGGTTTTAAAAAGCTGGAAGCTATCATTGAAAAAACACAGCGAATTCTTTATCTGGGAATAACCCATCATACCGAAAACCGCTTTGGTGGAGGAAACAATTCTGATGTGGGACTGAAAGATGACGGAAAAGTTTTACTTGATTATTTTTCAGAAAAAAATATCGCTATTGATCTGGCCCATACCAGTGATCAGCTTGCTTATGGAGTTCTTAATTATATTGATCAAAGAAACTATAAGATTCCTATTTTGGCAAGCCATTCTAATTATAGGCCTGTCCATGACAAAAAAAGAAACCTTCCTGATGAACTGGCAAAAGAAGTTATTAAGAGAAATGGGTTGATAGGACTCAATTTTATCCGTAACTGTGTAGATGATAAAAATCCTGAAATGTTATACGAACATATTCAGTACGGTCTTGATTTAGGAGCGGAAGATGCCATTGCCTATGGTGCAGATTTTTTCTTTTGCAAAAATCATCCTGATAAATCCCGTCATCCTTTTTTCTTTAAAGGATATGATGATGCATCTGCTTTTAATGCAATCAATAAAGAAATTGAGGAGCGGTTTTCACCTGAATTGGTAGAAAAGATCAGTCACAAAAATGCCTTGAATTTTATAGAAAATATGTATAAATAAAACTTCGCGTTTAGAATATATTTCTCTCGCAGATGGAGTCGATCAAGCAGACTTTTTTATGTTATCTGCGAAATCAGTTAAATCTGCGAGAGATTATTTTTCTACTATTTTAAGTGTTTAAATTTAGTTTAGGTGAAATTAGTTAACTAATTAAATGATAAATATTTATCTGTTTTTATTTAATGTTTTCTTTTATACTTGACTTTCTGCTTTATAATCTCGATGACATCTACATTCTGCACTTTAGATTTAATCCATCCATGGATATCAATATAAAATAATGATCGTCTGTAATATTCATTTTTAGAATATGCTTCCAGCTTTTTATCAAAACTTTCAAACGCTTTCTGCCGTTGATCCAATACCTGATTATTAAGGTTCTTAAAAAACTGGATACTTTCAAAATGGAACTCTTCCGGCTTTTTCATTTTTTTAGCAAATTTTAAAGTAGAAGCAATAAACTCGTCGTAATCTTCATCATTTCCAGATTCATATTTTGCCATTAAGATGAGAATCCTTGTATGGAACAGCAGGTCTTCCTGTACATTTCCTTTGGATTCAATGACCCTCATAGAATATTCAATAGATTTGTCAAACATCTTACTGCCGAAGAACATGGCGGCCATTTTCAGATAGAGAATCATAAAATGGTGTTCATCTATTCTTTCTCTGAGTTTTTCCATTTTTAATTCCACTTCAGGAATAAGCTTTGTTCCTGTGAAAAATTCCCCTTTTACAAAGTGAATATTCATCAGTGTATTGTAATGGGTAAGAAAAATAAGAGACTGAAGGTTTTCATTCTGGATAAAATTCTCAGCATGTACCATTTTATTAAAATTCGCGAAATGCTCTTCAAGAATATCAATGTTTCCATATAAAAACAGGATCTTCAGGAGATAGGTATTCCCTTTGATATACCAAACCGGGTGACTGTAGATCATTTCAGGTTTTTTATGAAACAGGTCTACCCATTGATAAGCATATTTCAAAGTATATTTATAATCCTGCAACAGCTGGTTTTTCCAGACATGAGCTTTATAGTACCAAAGTTTTTCCGTGAAGTTTAGTTTCTCAGGGTTTATATTTTTAATCTGGGCATTAAAAACATCCATCACTTCCTGTCGGTCTGCATCATTTTTTACGTAGCCGTGAGTAAGCATTTCACTGTATAATTTCAGAGAAAGATTAGACAGTTTTGTGGTGTAGCGGTTTTGTTTGCTGATCTCCTGAGATTGTTTGATAAGCTCTTCGGCACGTCCTTCAATACTTCGGGTAATGAATTGGGATTCAATTACTTTTTCAAGATCTATAATTTCAGAAGCAATACTTTTTTCATCCAGTTCCAATGCAGACTGTTTGGTTTTGTCCAGTATTTTTAAAGCCTGTTTGTAAAGTCCTTTCTGATACAAAATATTGGCAAAATCCAACTGTTCACGAAGCTGAATTCTGTAATTCTGATGACTCGGGTTCATACGAAGGCTTACAAGGATCTGTTTATAAAGATGGGCTTTAAGGTTAGAAAGCTGCTGTTTGGTAGAGATTTTTTTCTCAATGATCACACTTTCATCATATTCCTTCATCTTATCCATTTCAGAAAAGAGCAGTAGAAATTTGGCATCTACATTAATTCCGAGACGGTTTACATATAACTTAAACTGTCGTTTTTCAGAGGTGGTCAATGACTTTACCAATACAAACAAAAAATCTTTCTGCAATTCTGCCATTGTAAATTTTTATAAATTAAAATACTGATTAATAAATGAATACGATTGTTTTTTCAACTGTTGAATATTGTAATTTTCAGGAAAAGTGAAAATGGAAAAATATTGCAACCCGTAGTTTTGAACCAAAATTAAGTAAAAAACTTCACTTATGAATTCCGAAAAAATTGAAATTTTTGATACAACACTAAGAGATGGGGAGCAGGTTCCGGGATGTAAACTGAACACGGAACAAAAACTGATTATTGCTGAAAGGCTTGATGAGCTAGGGATTGATATCATTGAAGCGGGATTCCCAATTTCCAGTCCGGGAGATTTTGAATCTGTTTCAGAAATTTCAAAACTGGTGAAAAAAGCAAAAGTATGCGGGCTGACAAGAGCGAATAAAAAAGATATTGATACCGCAGCGGAAGCATTGAAGTTTGCAAAGAGGCCAAGAATACACACCGGAATCGGAACTTCTGATTCTCACATTAAATATAAATTCAACTCCACAAGAGAAGACATTATTGAAAGAGCGGTAGAGGCAGTAAAATATGCTAAAACTTATGTAGAAGACGTAGAATTTTATGCCGAAGACGCCGGAAGAACAGACAATGAATATCTGGCGCAGGTTTGTGAGGCTGTTATCAAAGCTGGAGCAACTGTTTTGAATATTCCTGATACAACAGGATATTGCCTCCCGGAAGAATATGGCCAAAAAATAAAATATCTGAGAGAAAATGTGAAGGGTATTGAAAAAGCGGTGCTGTCATGCCATTGTCACAATGATCTTGGACTGGCAACTGCCAATTCTATTGCGGGAGCCATCAACGGAGCCCGTCAGATTGAGTGTACTATCAACGGATTGGGAGAAAGGGCAGGTAATACAGCTTTAGAAGAAGTTGTTATGATTTTGAAACAGCATAAAGATTTGAATCTCTATACAGATGTCAATTCCAGAATGCTGAATGAAATGAGTACAATGGTATCTGACTTGATGGGAATGTCTGTACAGCCCAATAAAGCGATTGTAGGAGCCAACGCTTTTGCCCACAGTTCTGGAATTCACCAGGATGGAGTGATCAAAAACAGAGAAACTTATGAAATCATAGATCCTGCAGAAGTAGGAGTAAATGCTTCTTCAATTATTCTTACAGCCAGAAGCGGCCGTTCAGCATTGGCTTACCGTTTCAAACATATAGGATACGAGGTTACCAAAAATGAATTGGATTATTTATATCAGGAATTTTTGAAAATCGCTGACCTTAAAAAAGAAATTTGTAATGATGATCTGAGTCTGATGATGGATTCTTTCACCAGAAAAATAGGATAGGTTTGATTTAAATCAAGATAAAAGTAAAATGGACAACAGTAAAAAGACACTTTTTGATAAAGTATGGGACGCTCATGTGGTAGAAACCATTCCTGACGGACCTCAGATCATTTATATAGACAAACATCTTATTCATGAGGTAACCAGTCCTCAGGCATTTGCAGAACTTGAATCCAGAAATCTGGAAATTTTCAGACCGGAGCAGATTGTAGCCACAGCGGATCACAATGTGCCTACTTTACATCAGGAACAGCCCATTAAAGATGATCTCTCAAGAAATCAGGTAGAGCAGCTTACAGAAAACTGTAAGAAAAACAATATTGAGCTTTTCGGATTGGGACATCAATATCAGGGGATCGTTCATATTATTGCTCCGGAATTAGGGATTACCCAGCCGGGGATGAGTATTGTATGTGGTGACAGCCACACATCTACCCATGGAGCATTTGGATCTATTGCCTTTGGGATTGGTACCAGTCAGGTTGCACAGGTATTTGCCAGCCAATGTCTGTTATTGAACAAACCAAAATCAATGAGAATTACAGTCAATGGTACACTGAATGAAAATGTTCAGCCAAAGGATGTGATTCTTTATATCATTTCAAAAATAGGAACTGATGGAGGAACGGGATATTTCTGTGAATATGCTGGAAATGTATTTGAAGAAATGTCAATGGAAGGAAGAATGACAGTCTGCAATATGAGTATTGAAATGGGTGCCAGAGGCGGAATGATTGCTCCTGACGAAACTACTTTTGAATATGTTCAGGGAAGAAAATTTGCACCTCAGGGAGAAGACTGGGAAGAGAAAGTAGAGTATTGGAAAACTTTGAAAACAGATGAAGGAGCTGCTTTTGATGAAGAACTCAGCTTTGATGCTTCAGATATTTATCCGATGATTACTTACGGGACGAATCCTGGAATGGGTATTTCAATTCGTGAAGTGATTCCTGCACCACAAAATGAATCTGAGGAGAAAGCTTTGAAATACATGGGACTGGAAGCCGGACAGGCAGTTAACAGCATTAAGGTAAATTACGTTTTCATAGGAAGCTGCACCAATGCCAGAATAGAGGATTTCCGATCCGCAGCCCAGTATATCAAAGGGAAAAGCAAATCAGATGCGGTAAAAGCTCTTATTGTTCCCGGATCTCAACAGGTTGTTAAGCAGATTTATGAAGAAGGATTGGATAAAATATTCAATGAGGCAGGATTTCAGATCCGCCAGCCGGGATGTTCAGCATGTCTGGCTATGAATGATGATAAAATTCCTGAAGGTGAATATTGTGTTTCCACTTCCAACAGAAACTTTGAAGGCAGACAGGGACAAGGATCAAGAACTATTCTTGCCAGTCCGCTTACTGCAGCAAAAGCAGCGATAGAAGGTAAAATTTCAGCTTTTGAAAGTGTAAACTAAAAGTAATTTTAAATTATGTTTAAACCACAAAGAAACAAAAGTTGGTAACGCTTAAGTAATAAGAAATTATCAATGGCTTGCATAAAAAGAACACTTAAGCTTTTTGAAAATCTTTGATTTTCATTCTTATGCGAATTTCTTATATGGGTTCTTTTTATCCTTTCTTAAGTAAACTGAAGTGAAAAAAACTTTTGTGGTTCAAAGTCTAACAATGTAGAATACATGCAAAAATTAGTTGTTTTAAAATCCCGTGCAGTTCCATTGCCGGCAGAAAATATAGATACAGACCAGATTATTCCGGCAAGATTTCTGAAAAGTATAGACAGAAAAGGTTTCGGAGAAAATCTGTTCAGAGACTGGAGATTCAATATCCATACAGGAGAGCCCAATCCGGATTTTGTGTTGAACAATCCTAAATTCAGTGGTGAAATTCTTGTTGCTGGAAATAACTTCGGATGTGGAAGCAGCCGTGAACACGCAGCCTGGTCTTTGACAGATTATGGATTTAAAGTGATTATTTCGAGTTATTTCGCTGATATTTTTAAAGGAAACGCTTTAAATAACGGACTTGTTCCGGTAAAAGTTTCTGAAGAGTTTTTAAAAGAAATTTTAGAAGGAATCAATGAAAATCCTGACAATGAGATCGCGATTGACGTGGAATTACAATCCGTAAGCTTTAAAGATACAACGGAGACTTTTGAGATTGATTCCTATAAAAAAATATGTCTGTTGAACGGCTATGACGATATTGATTTTTTAATCAGCAGAAAACAGACAATCACAAATTTTGAACTAAAGACACAAAAAACAAATGAGCAACAATTATTTTAAAATCGCGGTTCTTCCCGGAGATGGGATAGGCCCGGAAATCATCAGAGAGAGCATTAAAATATTAGATGTTATTGCTGAAGCTTTTCAATGTAAATTCCATTTTGACTATGGATTAATCGGGGCAGAGGCTATTTTTAAGACAGGAAATCCTTTACCTGAAGAGACGTTGAAAATTTGTAAAGAATCTGATGCTGTACTTTTCGGAGCCATTGGTGATCCGGTTTTTGATAATAATCCGGAAGCGAAAGTAAGACCCGAACAAGGTTTGTTGAAGCTCCGCAAAGAATTGGGATTGTTTGCCAATATCCGTCCTTTGAAAACCTATGCTTCTTTAATTGATAAAAGTCCGCTCAAAAGAGAAATTATTGAAGGGGCCGACATTCAGATTTTCAGAGAATTGGTGAGTGGGATTTATTTTGGTGAAAAATTTACAGATCCGGAAGGTGAGTATGCTTATGATATCTGCAAATACAGTCGTGAAGATATTATTCCGATTGCCCATATGGCGTTTCAGGAAGCTCAGAAAAGAAAGAAAAAGCTTACGCTTATTGATAAGGCAAATGTTCTTGATACTTCAAGATTGTGGAGAAAAACCTGTCAGGAAATTGCTCCGGAATATCCGGATGTACAGCTTGATTATATGTTTGTAGATAATGCTGCCATGCAATTGATTCTCAATCCTAAGCATTTTGATGTTATTTTGACTGAAAATATGTTTGGTGATATTATATCGGATGAAGCGAGTGTGATCGGTGGTTCTATCGGACTGTTGCCGTCTGCTTCAGTGGGAGAGAAGAACGCTTTGTTTGAGCCTATCCATGGATCTTATCCGCAGGCTAAAGGAAAAGGGATAGCGAATCCTGTTGCTTCAATCTTAAGTGTAGCCATGATGTTGGATCATTTGAATTTACATGCTGCAGCTGATAAGTTGCGACAGTCTGTAGAGCATGCCATTGAAAACAAGTATGTCACTATTGATCTTAATACCAAACAATATTATTCAACAAGTGAAGTGGGAAGCTTTATTGCGGACCACATCAGATATTCCGAAAAATCATATTATAATTTTGAAAATATAAAGATCGGAAAATCAACCATTGTATAGAAAACAAAAAGTTCAGTTAGATAGTTAGAAAGAAAAGTTCCGCCTCGTATGAGACGGAACTTTTCAATTATAAAGAAGCCTGATAGCTCTTTTATTTTTTTGTATTATCCGTTTTTCCTGATTTGTTCTTTGAAGATTTTTGAATATCTTCTTTGTCAATATCAGGTGGATTGGTCTTTTTCGATGCCGCAGGAATATTTTGAAAATCCTGATTTTGCTGTTTCGTTTCTGCGGTATTGGCAGATTCTTTCTTTTTGGTGTTTCCTTTTGTATCCATGATTTTAAATTTTAATTTCAAGAATATGGATAGTATCATTCAAAGGGTTTGCCAAACAGAAATATTTCGTCCTAAAGTCCTAAAATACCAATTTTCCCGGTTTTATCCTCAATGGTGTAATTCAAAGCCTTTGCCAAAACAAAAACATTATTCAGGTTTTCCATCAGCTGTTTACGACCCTCATTTCTCAACTGATTCTGATCAATTGATTTTTCTGCCGTTTCTTTAGCTTTTGCCGTCACATTCTTAATATCTTTTTCCGAAATACGGTTTAAAAATGAATCGTCCAAAGACTGAATCTCAACACTCGGTGTAATTCTGATTTCAGCATCGGGAAGTTCTGTAATAACAAGCTTTTTGTTGATGGAATCTACTTCGATCTTCATTTTATTAAGATCATAAGAAACTTGCGCATTGGTCTTGGTATAAGTAATAATGCTGTTGCTGGAAACTTCTTTCCCGAATACTTCATAACCCATTTTGGTTTTCTGCATACTGGAAGTGTTCTGCTCCATTACCACCATCTTATTCATCTTAGAAATCTGATTGGTCAGGATATAATAATCCGACTGTTCAGTTTTAGTTCCAAGGTTCAAACAGGACTTCAGACCAAAAAACAGAAGCACCATAGCGCCGGCACCGGCTGCAAAGGACATGATTGTTCTATAATTTCTCAAAATCTATTTAAAAATTTCTTTAATAACGGAGGAGTCGTTCTTTTTAAGGATTTCAACTAAATCTCTTTCAATGTAGCCTGTGGTAGGCATTTCTACAATTCTTCCAAGCTCTTTTCCATATCTTTTCAGGATAATGGTAGGGACTTTTTGAAGATTATAAAGACTTTCATCCCCGGTAGGAGATTCTTTCTTACGGTTTACGGCAATAATGGTTAATTTATTTTCCGGATAATTAACGGCTTCCAATATTTTCATCAGTCTTGGAAAATCTCTGTGGCTGTCTTCACACCATGTTCCCATGAAAACAATCATATCATAAGTCCCGATTTTCTCTTTTTTTAATTCACTGACTGCTTTTTGGTCAAGAGCATACTCATCATGTTCCTTTACATACCAATCTGCATAAGGAGCTTTTAAAAACTGCTCTTTCAGTTGGTTTCCCAAAAGCATTTTGCCGTCTTTCTGAGTTTCAACCTCGCGGTTTACCACTACTTTTTGAGCGCTAAGCTGTTGTACAGCTAAAAATAAGCTTGAAAAGGCAACAATATTGGTAATAAATTTTTTCATAATTATTTCTCGATAATTGATTTTAAATCAGCAGGAGAGTAGTATTTGTTTTTTAACACTTTATGATCTGCCTGTCTGTAAACATTGAATTTTTCTCCGGACTTTTCATAAAAAGATTCTACTTCCTTTTCTTTGTAAAATTCTACTGTTTCCTTTGCCTGCTCTTCATTATCACACGCCTTCGACATATTGGAACGCTGAACTTCGTTGAATAGCTCTACAAATTTGCTGCCAAGTCCGAATTCCAGCACAGCACCACTCAAAACATACTGAAGATCACATAATGCATCAGCAATTTCTACAATATTATTATCAGCAATTGCCTGCTTAAGTTCGTTCAGTTCTTCCTGTAAAAGTTCTACTCTAAGATTGCATCTTTCCGGAGAAGGAATTTGTGGGGTATCTAAAATAGGGGCTTTGAAAGTAGTATGGAATTCTGCTACTTGGTTCAGACTATCAATTTTATCCATGAATTTTTTTATTTCCACAAAGATAGAAAAGGATTTGTAAAATGTGAAATGTACAGAGGGAAATGTATGAATAAAAGAAACAAACCACAACTTAAAAATTGTGGTTTTGTTTTGAAATCTGTTGATTATATTTAATTATTTCAGTGGCTCATATTTCCAGATGCCTGAGATATTTAAGATCGATAATCCCGGCTGTTTTTCACCATAACTGAATACACAGATGTATTTTGAAGGGCAGGAAGAACAATCGGTACCAAAATATAAAGTTGGCTGATCATTGACGGTCAGTTCTCCGAAATGAAGCATTCTTTGAGAAGTTTCATTAACCATTCCGTGCTTTAACAATTCGCTTTTAGATAAAACTTTATCTTCATTGTACACATGAAAGATTGGAAACCCTGATTCGTAAGGCTTGATTTCAACTGTATTTTCATGACCACAATTACAACAGGTAAAAGTAGTTATGGCTGAGGGGAGAGCTTCGTCATTCATGAAAGTGTTTTTTGCAACTGAAGCTTTTTTGGTAATGTTTATTTTGTCTGAAATTGAATACATCTGAATGGTTTTATGGCTGAATAACCGTGCCTACTAAGTTAGGATATTTTCCGCTTGGACTTTTCTTAATGGTAACTTTTATGTAGCCCTCTTCTGCCAGCTTATTCCATGTCTTCTGATAACCTGTGTTGATGTCAATTGGAATTTTCCACATGGTTTGTTTTCCTTTTCCGGCCTGGTTAAACCAAGGAATAATGTCTGCCGTCTGTGTTTTAAACTGCATTGAATTGTTCAGAACATCAATCTCATAATAGAAATCATACTTGTCTTCAGGCTGATTTAATGCTCTCTGTGTGAAAGTATATGTATACCCGTTGATGATAGGACTTGTAAAACTTCCTCCTAAAGTAGGAACTCCGGTACCTGTATAATTACCAACAGCTCCGCTATATCTGTCAAATTTTTGCCCAACCTGTAAAGGGACATCGTCAACGATATTGTAACCTCCATTAGCTGGCGGCCATCCACCGTTTAAATTATTAGCTTTAAAAAGTGATTCCAATTCACTCCATTTTCCTCTTTTGTACAGGTCATAAGCTTGATTTCTGATTGTTTGGCTCACCGAATTGTTGGTGTCATAAGTTACAGCCAGTTCATCAGCATTTTTGTAAAATACAGTGGTGACATCGGGATTGATGTCTATTACATCATCATTGTCTGAGCTACAGGCAACCGAGAATGAAGTAATCGTTAAAAAAAAGATGCACTTAAATAAATGTTTCATATAAAAAATTTTAAATTATTTTAAAATTAAGAGGTATTAGAAGGGAGCTGCCTTTCTGAAACATTATTCTTTACAGAAATCTTAAGTGGAAGTGTTGGCGTGTATATTATTCATGTTTTTCCAGTCAATAAGAGATATTTTCAGGTTTGAAATTGTTTCAATAATAAACTTTTCTGGCGATAAACTGTTGAAATATCAAATTATCCCAAAACAAGGGTCGAAAGAAACAACTGCATCAGACGTCAAAAACGGTCTGGAGTTCCCTTAAATACAATCTGGGTAAACGGTACAACAAAATATTGTTATGCGATAAATTTAAATCAAAAAACTCAAATATTGGTGATTTTATTTTAAATAAAATATTTTTATGAAATTAATTGCAATAATAAATGCATTTAATATGATATTTTACATTTTTTCACAAAATAAAACTGCCCCGTAAAGGGCAGTTTTTTCACATCGTTTAATTTTAAAAGTTATTAATTTTTAATAAACCTTTTAGTTGATTCTCCAACTTGAAGCATATAAGCCCCTTTGATAAGGTTGCTTACGTTTACAGAGCCTCTCTGAAGTTTTCCTGAGTCAATTAGTTTTCCACCCATATCGAAGATTTTATAGTCTTCTGAAGTTGTATTGGAAACATAAAGTACATCTCTTACAGGGTTTGGATAAAGCTTAATATCTGTGATCAGATCTTTTGTATTCTGAACATCTCCTTTTCCTGAAGAAACGATATTAAGAGTATAATCCTCAACCTGGCCATAAGTGAAAGCTTCACATGATGAAGTAGGGATTGAACTGTATTTCATCATCACTCTCATTCTTGTAGATCCAACAGTTGCAGTAGCCGGAATGGTAATAGATCCGGTAACCGGGCTTGTTGTAGAACCAGCTTTTGTCCATGCTAATTCTCCACTGTCTGTAAAGTCTCCATCACCGTTGTAATCAATATAAACAGCATATGCTTCGCTATATTTTGTAGAGGTCCAAACCGGAGTAATGGAGATTGTATAAGCACTTCCTCTGGTTACATTGGTAGAAACTGAAGTAAAGTTTTCATAACCCGCTGTCCCTGTAGAAGTATTATTAATAGATCCGAATGTTACGTTTCCGATTCTTTCGTCAGCTGTGTTAGACGCTGAAGAAGAACAATAAGTAACTGTTCCTCCTGAAAGAGTGGTAACACTTACTGTATTGCTGGAAACAGAAGCATTTCCTGCTGCATCTTTTGCTTTAACAGAAAAAGAATACGTTGTGGATGGAGTAAGCCCTGTTACGGTATATGTAGTAGAAGCTGTAGAGCCTATTAATGAAGCTCCTTGATATACATCATATCCTGTAACGCCTACATTATCAGTAGCACCTGACCATGAAAGGTTAGTGGTGGTAGCAGTAGTTCCTGAAGCAGCAAGGGTAGGTGCTGTAGGTGCAACGGTATCAGGAGTTCCTGAACCTGCATTTACAGAGATGTTCGCATTGTTTACATCAAAGAAAATGTGATTCGATCCTTTTACCATGATTCTTCCCGTAGTTGTAGTAGAATTAGGAATGGTTACCGCCTGTGAACCGTCATTTGGAGTTCCTGCCAATAGAGTAGTCCATGTATTTCCGCTGTCTGTTGACCAAAGGATATCTACATTGGCTGCATTTACACCATTAGCTGTAGTTCCTGCCACGTTCCATGTAACTGTTTGAGAACTTCCTCCGGCATAAGTTGTTGCTGAATTCTGTGACGTAATATTAAATGGTCCGGCAGTTCCGTTAACAGTGATTACAGCATCATCAGAATTATTTCCTGAACCTCCTGCTTTATTATCACGAACAGTAAATCTGAAGTTCAATGTTCTTGCTACTGAAGAAAGTGCTTCTACCGTGATTTCAGAACCTGCTGTAGTTGTTGCACCTGTTAATACAGAAGCCATTCTTGGGAAGTATCTTACAGGAGCAGTGGTAGGAGTCCATGATCTGAAGTTAGGTCCTGAAGCTTTTGTTGCGCTGGCAGCTGAACTTGCTCCTGTTTGAGAAGAAGAAGCATTATCCATCTGTTCCCAGATATAGGTTAAAGAATCTCCGTCAGCATCCGTTCCTGTACCTGTCAGTACGAATGGAGTTCCTTTTGGAATGGTATAATCTAAGCCTGCACTTGCTGTAGGAATTGAATTCCCTGTATTGGTATTGACAGAACAAGTTTTAGCTTTAATATTATTAGTGATCTGCTGAATGCTTATCGCATGGAAAAAAGCATCAGAATGCGGTTGGATGTCCTGGCTGGTAATTCCCGCATATCCCATGATTGTTGATCCTGATCCCGGTTCCATATTGGCACCAGTACCCTCATTATTCATGGAGAAGGTATGATTTCCTCCGAACTGGTGTCCCATTTCGTGAGCCACATAGTCGATATCAAAATTATCTCCTGAAGGAATAGCATCTGCCGGAGAAGTGTATCCGCTTCCTTTTGATCCGTTGGTACAGATACAGCCGATACATCCTGCATTTCCTCCACCTCCTGAAGCTCCGAACAAGTGTCCGATATCATAGTTGGCTTCACCAATTACAGAAGTTAAAGTACTTTGTAATTGAGAATTCCAGCTGCTCATTCCCGATGCTGCAGAATAAGGGTCTGTAGAGGCATTGGTGTAGATTACAGCGTCATTGTTGGCAATCAGAACCATTCTTGCTGCGAAGTCTTTTTCAAAAACACCGTTTACACGGGTCATTGTGGTATTCATTGCAGCTAAGGCCTGAGCTTTTGTACCCCCGAAATAAGTAGTGTATTCTCCAGTACAAGATAGAGCTAGTCTGAATGTTCTCAGTTTGGCATCATCAGCATTAGGTCTTGCAGCAAGCGCAGAGTTGGAAACTCCTTTCTGTGCAGCATCTACTACTGTACATTCAAATTTGTTGAGATCATCTTTTTTGTCAGACTTTCTGTACACTACATAGGTGGAAAGATCTTTGGTGTAAGGTTCAATGAATACTGCGGATTTATCACCGTAAATCTCCATTGATGACAGTCCAAGTGGAGAAACACTGAAATAGACGGTGGAATTAGGATCATCCAGACCTTGTCCTACATAGGACTTAATATCCGGATATTTTGCTGCCAGTTCAGGGGCAAAATTGGAATTCTCCCTCACTTTAAAATTTTCCATTCTGCCTTCAGAATTTGGAAAAGAGATGATGAGTTCTGATTTTTCGCCTACAGCCAGTCTTTTGGGAGCTTTTGCTAAAGCATTTTTCAATCCGTTGATATCCAGGTTGTAAACCTTAGGATTGCTGATGCCGGTTTTGTTTTCAAAAACCTCTGATGAAGTTTTTCTGGAACCTTCAGACCAAAGACGGTCAGTCTGTGCGAAAGAAATACCCGAGATAAGGAGCATTCCAATCAGCGTTAATTGTTTTTTCATATTAAATACTAAATTTGATTGTGGAATATCAAAGCTAATAAAAAATACATTATCAAAAATAAAATTTTTTAAGAAATATTTAGATTTTATGTATAATTTACTATGCAATACATTAAATATAATTGAATTTATATTGTATCAAAAAAAGAAAATAGCACCTGCGAAATGCGGGTGCTATTCACTTTTTAAAAACTAACTCAAATCTGTAAAGCTGTATGAGTTATTATTCATGATTCAGCTTACAAATTAATCTTTAATAAATCTTTTTGAAACTTTCCCAATCTGGATCATATAAACTCCTTTTACAAGACTGCTTACATTAGCAGAACCTCTAACCAGTTTTCCGGAACTGATTTGTTTTCCTTCCATGTTAAAGATTTTGTATTCTTCGGAATCCATATTGGATATCGTAAGCACATCTTTTACTGGGTTTGGATATACTTTGATATCAGTGGAGGTTGGGATTTTCAACTTGTCTGTTTCTGAAGATAAATCTTTTGGATTTACCACAATTCTATCATCAGAACCATAAATATAAACGGTATAATCTGCAACCTGTCCGGTTTTAACATTTGTACAGCTGTGATTACCCGGTGCTTCATCTGTGCCGCTCAATCTTACTCTCATTCTTGTTTGCGTCATAGGAATATTAGGAATTACAATACTTCCTGTTACCGTTGTAACACCAGAATTAGCAGTAGTTTTCATTTTAAAAACTTCGTTATTCTCAAATACTTTATTGTTATTAAAGTCAATATATACTTCATAATTACGTTTATCATTCAATGTAGATGAAGACATTGTATATGTTCCTTGCGTTCCCATAGAACCAATTAAGGCTGTATAATCACGGAATCCTGCATTAAATGTAGATGTATTATTAACTTTGACCGCTCCACCGTACTTGAAATTGATAAATTTAGGCCCGGATGGGTCGTTTGAAGTTATTGAGCAATACCCTTGAAATACGCTAGTAGTAGTCAACTTTATACCTTTACTTGCAGCAGACAGATTTCCTGCTGCATCTTTTGCCTTAACTGTGAAAGTGTAAGTAGTTGAGGGTGATAGACCCGTCTTTATAGTATATATAGTAGAAGTAGTAGTACCAATGTATACTCCGTTTTTGTAAACATTATAACCGGTTACTCCCACATTATCCGAAGAAGCATACCATCCAAATTGAAGAGTGTTAGACGAAGGTGGTGTTGCGGTTGGTCCAGCATCAGGTACTGTAGGAGGTGTTACATCTGCAGTGCCTGATGCTTTCGGGGATTTTTCAGATTGATGATGGTTTGCGCTTGCCAATGAAATTCCTCCTACAAGGAGCATTCCAGTCAGAAATAATTGTTTTTTCATTTGAATATGGTTTTATTGTATATGCATTTTACATATACAGGTTAATTTTTAGGTGTTTTAAACCAGACAAAAGAGCATAATACTACAGCTCATGAAAATATGAGAAACTGCTAAAAAAGACTTGTATGGTTTTAAGCTGGGATTGTATTAGTAAGAGTGATTTACTCTTTCAGTATCTTTACGTGATTGAAAATGTGTAATTGTATCATTTGTGTGTGTTTATAAATTTAGATTCATTCCATACAAAAAAGAAGATAAAACTTAATGATAAGATTCTATTCTCAATTTTCTCGGGATGCTTATTATTGTAAATTTCTGAATTTAAAATTAATAATCCAATGTGCCCTGCACATAATTGTAAAAAAACTCAATGAGAATATTTTTTTTAATTTTCAAAAAAAAGCACCCGTAAAATACGAGTGCTATTATTTATTTAGAAATATTTTAACAATTACATTGTATCATCAGCAGTCGGGCCATAAAGGCCGGGAACTTTATTTCCGGTTGATCTTAAATAAACAACCAGTTCACCTCTGTGATGGTACAAATGATTATAAAGAAATCCTCTTACCACCTGGATTCTGGGAGATGGCGGGAAAAGTACATTTCCGTTCATTTCCATTTTCCACTCATTGAAATAAGTGTTTTCATCCGAGTTTTCCAGAACTTTCTGTGCGTTGGCAACATTTTCTTCAAATTTTGCTAGGATATTTTCAGCTTTGGAAATGTCTCCTTTGTCATACTTGTACGTACCCATATCAAAAGTGTCTTCATTGAAAGTAGATTCATACCAATTGTATACTTCAGCAATGTGTGATGCCAGCTGACCGGTTGTCCAGTTTTTTTCAGATGGTTTCCAGTCTAATGCGCTGTCAGGGATTGCCTTCAAAATTTTTCTGGTGTTTTCAGCTTCATGCAGAAATTCACCTAAAAGTGCCTGTTTAATCATTTGTATTGGGATTTTAAAAATTTATTTTGTGATATCTCTTCCAATTACCAGTCTCTGGATCTCAGAAGTACCTTCACCAATTGTGCAAAGTTTAGAATCTCTATAGAACTTTTCAGCCGGGAAGTCTTTTGTATAACCGTATCCTCCGAAAATCTGAACTGCATTATTAGAAATTCTTACACAAGCTTCAGAAGCGTATAATTTAGCCATAGCTCCTTCTTTTGTCATTTTCTGTTTTGCATTTTTCAGGGTAGAAGCTCTTTGGATAAGAAGCTCAGCAGCATCAATTTCTGTTGCCATATCTGCTAACATAAAGTTGATTGCCTGAAACTCTGAAATAGGCTTTCCGAACTGATGTCTTTCTTTTGCATATTTCAAAGCAGCTTTGTAAGCTCCTCTTGCAGTACCTAAGCTTAGTGCAGCGATAGAAATTCTACCACCATCCAATACTTTCATTGCCTGCTTGAAACCTTCACCTACTTCTCCTAAACGGTGAGAATCTGGTACGCGTACATTATCAAAGATTAATTCTGCTGTTTCAGAAGCACGCATTCCTAATTTATTTTCTTTTTTCCCGGAAGTAAATCCAGGCATTCCTTTTTCTAAAACAAAAGCTGTAGAGTTGTTCTTAGCACCTATTTCTCCTGTTCTTGTCATTACTACCGCAATATCTCCTGAAATAGCGTGGGTGATAAAGTTTTTAGCTCCGTTGATGATCCATTCGTCACCATCTTTTACAGCAGTAGTAGACATTCCTCCTGAATCTGAACCTGTATTATGTTCAGTAAGTCCCCAAGCTCCGATTACTTTTCCAGAAGCAAGTTGAGGAAGCCATTTGTGTCTCTGCTCTTCATTTCCAAATTCATAGATATGGTTGGTACAAAGTGAGTTGTGTGCTGCTACAGAAAGACCGATAGATGGGTCAACCTGAGAAATTTCATCCAGAATAGTAACGTATTCATGATAGCCTAAGCCGGAACCTCCATATTGTTCAGGAACAACAATTCCCATAAAACCCATCTCACCTAACTGGTGGAATAAGTCTTTTGGAAAAGTCTGGCTTTCATCCCACTCCATAATGTTCGGTCTGATGTTCTTTTCTGCAAATTCTCTAGCCGTCTCCGCTATCATTTTGATGTTGTCAATAGTCTCTGTATTCATATAATAATAGTTAGTGCCCAAAGATAACCAAATTGATGGAATGCTAAAATAAATTATTTCATTCGTAATATTTAAGCGGTAATGCTTTTAATTTTCAATTTTTTATGTTTTCAGAATTAATGTTTTCTTAATAAAATGTTCAAGCTTTTCCGTTTTTTATTTCACTATTTTAGTTCCCCAATTTTTAACGCATGAAAAAAAAATTACTTCCTATCATTTTAATTTCATCATGTATTTCCGCGCAGGTTCCTACAGGGTATTATGACGGAACTGCCGGATTGACGGGGTATGCCCTGAAGTCTAAACTTCACGATATTATTTCGGCTAAAATGATCAACTGGCATTATGACGATCTGAAGGTACTCTATAATCAGACTGATCTTGACAAATATTATGATCATGATGCTTCCAATACTCAATATTTGCTGGATATCTATTCCGAAATTCCTTCAGGACCGGATGCTTATGAGTACACCGTAGATCAGTTAATAGGCACAGCGGGTGCTGAAGGGTTAGGATACAACAGAGAGCATATGATGCCTCAAAGTACTTTCAGTACAAGCTCATCTGTTAGCGACTATCCAATGTATTCAGATCTTAATTTTATTATTCCGGCTGATGCAAGGATTAATCAGCTAAGAAATAATTATCCTTATGGAATAGGAAACAGTACGAATCATTATATTTTTAGTAATACTTCAAGGATGTCCAATGCGGCAATTCCAAATTATCCTTATACGGGAAGGGTGTATGAACCTATTAATGAATTTAAAGGTGATATTGCAAGGACTTTACTGTATTTTGCGGTAAGATATGAAGGGAAGCTAGGTTCGTTTAATACGGCGTATAGTGCATCGGCAAACATAACGCCGGCCACGGATCAATGTCCGCTTGACGGAACGGAAGAAAGAGCTGTTGATCTTCCATACGTTGCTATGCTGAAGCAATGGAGTGCTGCAGACCCTGTTTCGCAAAGAGAAATCGACAGAAATAATGCCATCTACACCATACAGAAAAACAGAAATCCATTTATTGATCATCCCGAATGGATTGATCTGATCTGGTCTGAAACTCCTGATAATATTGCGCCGGCAGCTCCCGGATCTCTGACTTCAACGCAGCAAAACGCTTATTTTGTAAATCTGAGCTGGACAGCTTCTGCTGACACGGATGTTTTAGGATACAGGATTTATATGAATGGTTCAACAACTCCTGTTGCAGTTACAAAGGGAACTTCTATAAGTATAGATCATCTGAGCCCGTCAACAACGTATACATTTACCGTGAAAGCTTTTGATAAAGCATATCTGGAATCTCCGTTCAGTAATACGGTTACAGCTTCAACAATTGCTTCTGATTCATATGCTCAGGATCTTATGATTACAAAGTATATATCAGGAACGAATACAAATGCCGTTAAAAATAATGCTCTGGAAATTGTTAATAAAACGGGACATGAAGTCAATTTAAATAATTACAGGATTAATATCCAGTTTAAAAACAATATATCAGGGGCTATTTATAATGGAGATACCTATGAACTGGAGGGTAAAGTGGGAAACAATGAAACTTTTGTTATTTTGAATCCAAAAGCTGCTTTATCATGCTATACCAATGATCAGGCAAGGTTTGTAACAGCTTCTGATCCTATGCTGTTTGCAGGACAGAACTATGTGGAGCTTGCTTATAATAAAACGGTTACCATAGATGCTATCGGGGTAAAATACACTACTAATAATAACGGGAATGTATCCTTATATAGAAAAAGTACGGTCAATCAGCCAGCCAGTACCTTTACTATCAGTCAGTGGGATTCTTATCCATCCAATTACTGTCAGGATCTTGGCGGTACATTGTCATCATCTGAACTGATTGCTTCTGCTAATGAATTTAAAATATATCCGAATCCGGTTCATGATAATCTTTATGTAAGCGGAGCAACGGAGCAGGTAAAAACAGCCCGAATTATAGATCTTTCCGGAAAAGTGATTTACACAGAGAAAGATCCGTTCAGAAGTAAGAAAAATATTTCTGTGCAGGGAATTCCGGCAGGCATTTATTTCTTACAGCTTGATGATAAGGCACATCAGTTTATTAAAAGATAGCTTAAATAGCCTTGACAGGTTTTTAAAATGTGTCAAGGTTGAAAATTAGCCCTGATAGGAGCGGTTACCCCACAGCATGAGTGGGAGAGTTGGAGGGTTAAGAGGCTGGGATAGCTTGGTGTGAGGAGTATGAGCGGATAGCAGGAAATAGCTTCTTACTTAAAAAAAGTGAAAAATGTAGAGTTAAAGTAAATATAATAAGAAAAATTTTATCAGTTTTTTGCATTTTCATAATTTTATGTTTTTTGTTAAAGGGTTAAAAACCTTATGGTTACTACATAATCGATATAAGCAGATTCACTAATAATCAATATCTATAAGTGTTTCTGCTTATATTTTTTATTTATAAGTAATTATGCTTATATTTGCAGTATGATAGCGGTCATTACCGGTGATATTATAAATTCACAGCATGCGGACACTGAAGTTTGGATTACCAGACTTAAAAATCTTCTCGAAAGATGGGGAAGCGCTCCTGGCACATGGGAAATCTACAGGGGAGATGAGTTCCAGTTCAAATGCAATATTGATGACGTTTTCTGGCGTTTTCTAGCCATAAAGTCTCTTATTAAAAGCCTTGAAAATTTAGATGTAAGAATGGCCATAGGTATTGGTGAAGAAAGTTTCTCTTCTGAGAAAATCACAGAATCCAATGGTACAGCCTATGTACATTCCGGAAGACTGCTTAATGACCTTAAAAATGACGGACATACTGTTGCCATCAAAACATCCAGTGATCCGGTAGACAGAGATCTTAACATCCTGTTGAAATGGTCGTCCAAAGATTTTGACAACTGGACTATGGCTACAGCAGAGATTATTCATGAAATGATCATGAATCAGGATATTACCCAGGAAGATCTTGCTAAGAGATTTGCTATTTCACAGTCTTCTGTAAGCCAGAGACTGAAGCGAGCCAACTATGAGCTTATTGTGGAAACCAACCAGTATTTCAGAAAAAAAATCTCAGAACTATAGGCATGATCTTTATCAAACTCATATTGGCACATCTACTCGGAGATTTTATACTTCAGCCAAATTCATGGGTTGCGGATAAGGAGAACCATAAACTAAAAAGTAAGTTTTTATACTTTCATGTTCTGATTCACACAGCGTTAAGTCTTATTTTTCTTTGGGATCTGAAACTTTGGTGGGTAGCCGTTTTGGTAGGGATTACTCATTTCATTATTGATGCGGCCAAACTTACATTTCAAAATGTAAAGTCTAAAAAAAGATGGTTTTTCATTGATCAGTTTCTGCATGTTCTGGTAATTGCCGGAGTTTCCCTGTATTTTCAGGAATTCAGCTTCAGCTTTTTACAGAATCAGGACTTTTTAAAGCTCATTATGGCTGCATTGTTTTTGACAACACCAGCTTCTATTTTTATCAAAATCTTATTGTCATCATGGACACCCGCTCCGGATGGCGCCAACACTATTCAAACCGAATCTTTATCAAGTGCCGGAAAATATATAGGAATTTTAGAACGTCTGCTGGTCTTCACTTTTATCATGGTGAATCACTGGGAAGGCGTAGGTTTCATGGTAGCTGCCAAATCTGTTTTCAGGTTCAGCGACCTTGCACAGGCGAAACAGAGAAAACTTACAGAATATGTATTAATTGGTACACTGCTGAGTTTTGGACTGGCTGTCTTAACAGGAATAATTATAAAATAAATCAATAAATCTAACTACAATTTAGAAAGTAAAATTATGAGTCAAAAGAAAGAAATGTTGTACGAGGGGAAAGCAAAACAGGTATTTGCAACTGATAATCCTGATGAAGTAGTAGTACGTTTCAAAGACGATGCTACAGCATTTAACGCTCAAAAGAAAGGTCAGGTTGATCTTAAAGGAGAAATGAACAATGCGATCACAACCCTTATTTTTGAATACTTAAATGAAAAAGGAATCAAAACTCATTTCATCAAACAATTGGACGAAAGAGAGCAGTTGGTAAGAAAAGTATCTATCATTCCTTTGGAAATGGTGGTAAGAAATTACTCTGCGGGAAGCATGGCACAAAGATTAGGAGTTGAGGAAGGAATCAAATCTCCGGTAACCATCTTCGATATCTGCTACAAAAAAGACGAATTGGGAGATCCGCTTATCAATGATCACCATGCTGTTTTCTTAGGAGCTGCTACTTACGAAGAGCTTGACGAGATGTATGAATTGACTTCAGATATCAATGAAATCCTTATTGACCTGTTTGATAAAATCAACATCATCCTGGTAGATTTCAAAATCGAATTAGGTAAAACTTCAGACGGTGAAATTATCCTTGCTGACGAGATCTCTCCTGATACTTGCAGACTTTGGGATAAAGATACCATGAAGAAATTAGATAAAGACAGATTCAGAAGAGACTTAGGAGAAGTTACTGAGGCTTATGTAGAAATCTACAATCGTCTTAAAAATCTTTTACAGAAATAAGCCTTCATAGAAAGTATATTATTCTGAAAAACAATTTGTTATTTAAAACAAAAATTAAAAACTGAAGTTAACTTAGACTAATTTCTAACATCTAATATCTAACTTCTAATCATTAGAAAAAATAGAAATGAAAAGTTTAGACATTCATAAAAGTGAATATTTAAAACAGTTTGAAACCCAGACTTACGGAAGAAATCTTTTCAGAACTCAGGAAGAGGAAAGACTGGATGCTCCCAATGAAGAGTGTGGGATCTTTGGATTGTATTCGGATAATGATCTGGATACTTTCTCTCTTTCACAGTTCGGACTTTTTGCATTACAGCACAGAGGTCAGGAAGCTTGTGGGATCTCCGTTTTAAAAGATGGAAGAATCACCAATATGAAAGATGAAGGACTGGTTTTAGATGTTTATAAAGAAATTCAGGAACCTGAAACTTTTATGGGAAATTCTGCAATTGGGCATACCCGTTATACCACTGCAGGAGATAAAAAGAAATATAATTTCCAGCCATTTTTCGCGAAAAACGAATATGACCAGATTATACTTTCTATAGCACACAACGGTAACCTTACCAATGCGAAAGAATTAAAACAGGAATTAGAGGCTGAAGGCGTAGTTTTCAGAGCTACTTCCGATTCTGAGGTGATCCTTAGACTGATCCAGAAAAACCTTGATTTAGGTCTTCGCGGCGCTATTAAAGCAACAATGGAAAAGATTGAAGGAGCTTATTCCGTAGTGGGGATGACAAGAAATAAATTCTTTGCATTCAGAGACTTCAACGGAATCCGTCCATTGGTTTTAGGAGCTATTGACGAAAAATCTTATGTTGTAGCTTCAGAATCTGTGGCATTGGATGCGGTAGGGGCTCAATATGTGCGTGATATCCTTCCTGGTGAGATCATTTACACTAATGAAAACGAACCTGGAAAACTTCATTCTTATATGATGGATGAGGCGAAAGGAAAGCAGAGAATCTGTTCTTTTGAATACATCTACTTTGCAAGACCTGACTCTACTTTAGAAAACATCAATGTATACGAAATCAGAGAGAAATCCGGGGAGAAAATCTGGGAACAGGCTCCTGTAGAGGCCGATTTAGTTATTGGAGTTCCGGATTCCGGAGTTCCTGCTGCGATTGGTTTCTCAAAGGCTTCTGGAATCCCTTTCCGTCCTGTTTTGATTAAAAACAGATATATCGGAAGAAGTTTCATCGTTCCTACACAGGAAATGAGAGAAAGGGTAGTGAACCTTAAACTAAACCCAATTATCTCAGAAATGAAAGATAAGAGAGTCGTAATCATTGATGACTCTATCGTTCGAGGAACAACATCTAAGAGACTTGTTAAAATTCTAAAAGATGCAGGAGTAAAGGAAATCCATTTCAGAAGTGTTTCTCCGCCAATCATTGCACCATGTTACCTTGGTATTGATACTCCGTCTAAAGATGATCTGATCTCAGCTAATATGACGACAGAAGAACTTAAAAATTATTTAGGAGTAGATTCCTTAGAGTTTTTAAGCATCGATAATCTGAAAACCATTTTAGGTTCTGCCAATCACTGCTTCGGATGCTTTACAGAAGAATATCCTGTAGGAAAAGGAGAAGAGGTAGATTTATTCAATTAATCTCTTTATTGAAATCATAAAAAAGAGCCGGGCTACAACCTGGCTCTTTTTATTTTATAAATGTAGCAGAAGCTTAATATTCCTGTATTATATAATATATAGTAGAGTTTTAATTTTGTCTGATTAAAACAGCAGGATATGAAAAACGCATTTTTCACGGGTATTTTTCTGGTATTTGCCCAACTTTATACTTCACAATCTTTCGATAAACAGGCACACCGCGGAGGGAAATCTCTTTACCCGGAAAATACCATTCCGGCAATGAAGAATGCCTTAAAAATGAATATAACGACCCTGGAAATGGATCTGGCCATCACAAAAGACAAAAAGGTGATTCTTTCCCACGATGCTTTCCTTTCGCCGGAATTGGTTACAAAGCCGGATGGTACGTATATTCCAAAAGACTCAGGTTTTTATTATAAGATTTATGAAATGCCTTATGCAAAAATTAAAACATTTGATGTAGGTTTAAAGAAACTGAGCAATTATCCCGATCAAAAGAAAATGAAGGCTCAGAAACCTCTCTTTTCAGATGTTATAGATGCATGTGAGGCTTATGCCCGTGAACTGAAAAGACCGTTGCCTTTTTATAATATAGAAACCAAGACCCGTCCTTTCTCCGATAATATATTTCATCCGGAACCCAAAGAATTTGTAGACCTGATGATGAGGATTATTGTTGAGAAAAAGATTCAGGACAGAGTTATTATCCAGTCTTTTGATCCCAGAACACTGGAAATCCTTCATAAAGAATATCCTGAAATAATGACAGCTCTGTTGGTAGAAAAAGTGGATGATAAAAAACGGGCTCAGCAGCAGGCTTATTTTAAAAATATTCCTGTGGAGAAATTCAAAATGTATCCTGATCACCTGAGTGGAGTGGCAGGAGATATGAAGTTCCTGAGTTTTACTCCTACCATTTACAGTCCTGAACATAATCTTGTGACTCCTCAATTGGTAAAGGAATGCCACTTATTAGGAATGAAAGTGATCCCATGGACTGTGAATACAAAAGAAAGATTGAAGGAATTAAAGGAAATGGGTATAGATGGAGTGATCAGCGATGATCCGAGAATATTTGAATAACTTTTTAAATATTATCCTATTAATATAAATAGCCGGAAGAAATTCTTCCGGCTATTTTATACGTGCAGATAACTGCACTTAGGGTTAAAAAATTGGTTCTTTTGATTAGAATTTATAGTTCAGGCCTAACTGAAATACTCTGTTGTTGTTTTCAGCGGCAGGTCTGCTCTTATCAATTTTGGTTAAGCTGTTTACGTATCTTGCACTTACACCGATGTTGGAAGTAATATCATACCCTAAACCAAGACCCAATCCAAAATTAAATTTGTTGATCATATCTTTGTCGATATCCTGAGAGTTTGAACTTGCAGTAGTAGTAGTGACACCACCTGTAGTACTTGCTACAGTAGATTCTGCTTTGTTTTTACCGTTAAGGAAATAACTGAATTCAGGTCCTGCTTCAATATAAAACTTGTCGATAGGTCTCATTTGAACCATTAATGGAACTGAAATGTAGTTCATTTGGACTCTGCTCTGTACTTTAGTCTTTACATTCGTAACACCATTGTCAGTTTCTGTAGAATACATTACATCTTTTGCCCCCATTTGGTTAAATAACACCTCTGGCTGGAAACTGAATTGTTTTGAAATTGGAATATTAACGAATGCACCTGCATGGAAACCTAGCTGCTGGGTATTGATCCCAAACTTCTGCTGGCTGAAATAAGAGGAATTTCCCCCTGCTTTAACCCCGAATCTAACGGGTTGAACATCTTTTTTTAGTGGTGATGCATTTACTGTTTTTGTTTCTGTCTTGGTTTCTGTTTCCTGAGCGAAAGCTAACGTACCAGCAGTTAATGCTAATCCTAAAAATAACTTCTTCATAATTTTATTTTTTAATTTTACTATTTGTGTGTCGGATGATTTCTCAATCAGACTTGAATTATTTTGCAAATTGCTTGCCAAAGTTGAAAAATGCCTATTTATAAGGCTTTTCAAGTGGTTTTTAAGAAGGTTTTTTTTGAACTTTTTTCTCCTTTTAATGAATAAATGTATTGCCAAACGGACTATTTTATAAAAAGAGTTGAAGAATAAAAAAGCTTTACTGTTGATAATTGAAATGATAAATAATTAAAAGCAGAAGCTGTTTTTAAGACCTGAAATAAAAATACCGGACCATTTAAGCCCGGTATCGTTTTGAAAATAATAAATATCCCTATTTAAACTTATAAGCAACTCCAATTTGAAGTGCATTATTTCTTACTTTATCATCCTCGTTGTACTTATAAACCTCAGTAATACCAGCAGTAAATCTTGCTGTCACCCCAAAGTTTTTAGTAAAGTAATATCCGGCACCAATACCTAATCCCAGATTGAAACGGTTAAAAAGACCTGTTGAAATATTCTTTGAAATATGATCGGTATGATCAACCGAAATTGAATTTCCGGTAGTCTCTATAGTGGTTAAATCTCCTTTTGTTTTCCCTCCCAACAGGAATCCAAATTCAGGACCTGCTTCTACATAAAGCTGAGGAAGAATATTATATTGAACCATTACAGGAAGAGAAAGGTAATTTAATGTTGTACTATAATCATAGTGCTGTGTTGTTTTGTAATTTCCTGAGCTTGTTCTGTAGTTATAGTCTGATTTTGAACCCAATTGAGTGAAAAGAAGTTCCGGCTGAATGCTGAATTTTTCAGAAACCGGAATATTTGCGAATACTCCTGCATGAAAACCTACTTTCATTTTTTCATTGTTATCATATTCATAGCCGTCTCCTTTGGTAAGCGTAGACCCATTCAAACCTGCTTTAACACCAAAAGTAACAGGAGAAGAAGTTTTTGACTGATTTTTTTCCTGTGCATTTGCGAAAAGGCTGCCAGCAACTGTCAGGACTACAAAGAGTTTTTTCATGATTTAAAGTTTTAATTTAATTTTTATTCATTGTGACAAAATATCTGCCACAAAGGGGAGAAGTGATAAAAATCATGCAGTAAGCGAAAAAGTCAGGCTTAAACTAATAAACCTGACTTTTTCTATTGAAATCAAAATGTATCTAATTACGAGCAAAAATACGTTTCTGTATTATGCTTTGAATTCTATGTGTTAACCCACCCAATGCTGTTCCCGTTAAAAGTTTATAATGGTAATAGTTAGATTTTAGTATTGAAATTCAATTGATTTTATCAACTGAACCAACACCTGTTTCATTGTAAAAACGGAATCATAAGTTGGGATTTCCGGAATAGAGTACAATCAATACTCAATACGCAAATTTCTTGCCAAAAAGCATCTGCAAAATAAAAAAGCCGGATTAAATATAATCCGGCTTTGTATTGATTAGAAAGTTTGCTTTAAAAGCTAAACATTTCTTAGAATTTATAAGCTAAACCTACCTGGAATACTCCGTTTTTAGCTTTATCTTCAGATAAATCTGGTCTATTTTTAGCAACATCTGTTAAACCTGCAACATATCTTGCCGTAACTCCAATATTTTGTGTGAAATAATATCCTGCTCCAAGACCGATTCCGAAGTCAAACGTTTTGAAAATGTCTTTAGCATCTGCAGAGTTTGATTTATATTTCAATTTTGAATTTATTAAAAAGCTGAATTGAGGTCCTGCTTCTAAATATAGATTAGGTAGAGCATTGTACTGAAGCATTAAAGGAACAGAAATATAATCTAAGTTTGCTTTTGCATCGCTGTCTGCTTTAAATTTTGCACCCATTCCATTATATAATACCTCTGGTTGGAAAGAGAAATCTTGAGCTACGGGAATATTAGCAAATACTCCTCCATAAAATCCAGCTTTAGAGTTGAAGTCATTCTCGGTAAGAGTAGAAATATTAAGACCTGCTTTTACACCAAATCTAACTGGTGAAGATGAAGCAGTAGAAGTTGAAGTCTTCTGAGCGAAAGTGAAAGTACCTGCTACCAGGGCAAGGCCTAAAAAAATCTTTTTCATAAGTTTTATATTTTAATAGTTATTAAGTTTTATTTAACATTTCTTTAAGAATCAAATGGTGTGCCAAAGTTAAAACAGTCTGTAAATCCAATGTTTATGCTATATACTAGAAAAAATAAATCTTTCTTTTACATATAAAAAGCCGGATTAATTTTAATCCGGCTCCACTTTAATTATAAAAACTTAACGACAAAAGCTAAATAGGCTTTAGAATTTGTAATTTACTCCTATCTGAAATACACTGTTTCTTACAGATCCTGGTCTGCCATACCCATAAAGATATCTCTGTTGTTTTGCATTCACAATATCAGCTAGCCCTGCGGTATACCTCACATTCACACCAATATTTTTGGTAATATTATAACCGGCTCCCAATCCGATTCCGAAATCGAAGCTCTTGGTTGCGTTTTTAAGCTGTAAACTTCCGACATCATTTTTTAGTTCTGCCCCCATAAGGAAATTAAATTGAGGTCCGGCCTCTACATAAAAATTAGGAAGCGCTTTATACTGAAACATTACAGGAACGGAAATGTATTCTAAATTAAGTTTTGCATTACTATCTCCTTTTTCTTTTGCCCCAACAGCGCTATACAATACTTCCGGCTGGATAGCGAAATCTTTTGCTACAGGAATATTCACAAAAACACCACCATAAAATCCTGCTTTTGATTTCATATCCATATTAGAAAGGGTAGAAACGTTTAACCCTGCTTTTAAACCGAATTTGATTTTAGAGGAAGAGGGTGCTGGCGAAGTTGTTTCAGCAGTTGATGTGGATGTGCTTTGAGCGAAAGCAAAAGTACCTGCAATAAGTGCCAGGCCTGGAAAAATCTTTTTCATAGATTAGTTTTATTTTAAGTTGTTTAACGCTCGGAAAGCAACAAACAATATGCCGTGAACCCCCTTCAATAAAGACTTTATTATATCTTTAACAGAGTGAAAAATCAATAGTTTGGGATATATATTTAATGTTTTACCAAAGGATCAACACGTTACCATAAAAAAAGACCAGATTAAAAAATTAATCTGATCTTTTCTATTGAATATAAAATTTGTTAGTGAATGTATAGCTTATTTAAATTTATAAGCCAATCCTACCTGGAATACATTGTTTCTGACAGCATCAGAACCGCTAGGTCTGTTTTTTGCAATATCTGTTAAACCTGCAACATATCTTGCTGTAAGTCCAAGGTTCGGAGTGAAGTAATACCCAGCACCAAGACCAATACCAAAGTTGAATGTATTGAAATTGTCTTTGTAATTATCTGAAGTAGTAGAATCTCCGTTGGATTCATTTTTCAATTTGTTTTTAGCACTTACCATGAAACCGAATTCTGGTCCTGCCTCTACATAAAGATTAGGGATTAAATTATACTGGAACATCACTGGTACTGCAATATAATCTAACTTCGTAGAAGCTGAATATTTTGTTCCAAATGAAGTGAAATCTGATTTATTACCATATTGTGAATATAAAACCTCTGGCTGAACGCTGAATGAAGCTGCTAATGGAATGTTGGCAAATACACCTGCGTTGAATCCTATTTTAGATTTCTGATCATCAAGACCACTGTCTTTTGAAAGTGAAGATACGTTCATTCCCCCTTTTACCCCAAATGTTACTGGATTGGAAGATGTGTTTCCTGTCTGTTGAGCGAATGCGAATGTTCCTGCAGTTAACGCTAATCCTAAAATTAACTTTTTCATAACTTTAATTTTTTTAATTTTACTCTTTCTTAATTTTAAATTTTACTACTGTTCAGCATTTTTCAGTTGAACGCAGAGTATCTTTCAAATTGCTTGCCAAAAATATTTTTTATGAGTAAAATCAATAAAAAAATCACTTAGTGTTTAAGTGATTTTTAATATATGCGACTGATTAATAATACATTGTGGTTTTAAATAAACATTTGTTTAGAAGGGGTCTAAATTGACAATTTTGTTAAAAACGACCTTTGAACCAAATTTATTTTACCTAAAAATAGTTAAGCATTATTCAATTTTCTATAAAAAGACAGAGATTCAAGGATATTTTCCTGGCTGCACTGATGGTCATAAGTACAAGAGCCGATTCCGGAAAGCAGGGAAAAGTTGATTTTACTGTCTGTATTCTTTTTATCATTCAGTAATAATGCGGTGATATCTTCATCTTTAAAATCACTGATATCAAGGTAAGGATAGTATCTCTGAACATTTTCGATGATCGTATTTGCATCTGTTTCAGAAATAAGGTTCTCTAGATACGCCAAATGAGCTTCTGCAATCATTCCCATTGCCACCGCTTCCCCGTGAAGGATAGGATTCCCTTGCTGTAAACATAAACTTTCAACAGCGTGGCCTATGGTATGCCCGAAATTCAAAGTTTTTCTGATATTCTGTTCGTGAAAGTCTTTATCTACAACATCCTGTTTGATATTCATAGAAGTCTGAATATGTGGAATTACTGTTTCTACCTCCAGTTTACGAACCTGAATCAGCTGGTTCCAATGATTTTTATCAGCAATTAGTCCATGTTTCAGCATTTCAGCGAATCCGCTTCTTAATTCTTTAAATGGTAATGTTTCTAAGAATTTTGGAAAAATAAAAATCTGTTCAGGGAAAGCGAAAGTGCCCACCATATTTTTATAGTGCATCAGATCAATACCCGTTTTTCCTCCTATGGAAGCATCACACATGGATAAAAGGGTAGTAGGAATGTTGATAAACTGTATCCCTCTTTTATAAGTAGATGCCACAAATCCGCCCATATCAGTAATCACACCGCCACCAAGATTGATAACAAGTGCTTTTCTGTCTGCCTGCATTTCCGTAAGAATTTCCCAAAGCTGATTGGCAGTCTGGATATTTTTCATTTCTTCTCCGGCTTCAATCTCTAAAATTTCAAAGCCAAGGTCTGTTTCCATATTTCCTAAAAGAATAGGAAGACAGTACTCATGAGTGTTTTCATCAACAAGAATGAAAATTTTGCTGAAAGATTTTTCATGAAGAAACTCGTTAAGCTGAGAAAAATTATCGTTTAATATTGTTATCATCTTCTAATATTTGTAAAGTTAAAATGTAAACTATAGTGCAAAGTTATGATTCTTAATTTTTAACTCGTAACTAAATTACTATCTTTGCAGAAATTTTTAGAATGAGCAGAGATAATAATAATTCAGACAGATCAAAGAGACCAAGAATTTCAACCAAGAAAAGTTCTGATGATTCTCGTGCTTCCAGATCTGGAAATTCTTCAGGATCAAAACCTTTTAAAAAACCTTTCTCTAAGGATGGAGGCAGACCGGCTCCGGAACATAGAGGGTCCAACTCAAAATTCGACAAAAAACCTTTCAAGAGAAATACAGACAGTTCTGAAGGTTTTGGCGAAGATATGGGTTCAAAATCTGAAAGAAAACCTTACATCACGAATAAAAGTGAGAGTTTTGAAAGAAAATCTTTCGGAAAACCCAAAAGAGGAGGAAAAAGCTTTGATACAAGAGATAAATATGAAAGAGGTAGTCTGAAATATGGCAGAAGACCCTCTAATGGTGAGGAAAGAGATGACAGAGCAAAATCTTTTGTACAAAAAAGAAGGTTAAACAAAATTGACAAAGATGTTCATAAAGACACTATCCGTCTAAATAAGTATATTGCCAATTCAGGAATCTGCAGTAGGAGAGAAGCTGATGATCTTATTACTCAGGGGCTGGTAGAGGTAAACGGAAAAGTAGTCAATGAAATGGGCTATCAGGTACAGAAAACTGACAGAGTAGTTTTTGACGGACAAAATATTACTCCGGAAAAACCGGTTTATGTGCTTTTGAATAAACCAAAAGGGTACATTTCTACGACGAAAGATGACAAAGCGAGAAAAACAGTAATGGATCTTGTAGCGAATGCTTCTCCTTACAGAGTTTTCCCGGTTGGAAGACTAGACCGTTCCACAACGGGGGTTATTTTATTGACCAATGACGGACACATGACTAAAAAATTGACGCATCCATCTTTTGATGCTAAAAAGATTTACCATGTAACGTTAGATAAAAAGCTTACAGGGGAAGATCTACGTCTTATTGCAGAAGGAATCCGTCTTGATGAAGGTGTAGCAGTTGTTGATCAGATTTCGTACATTGAAGGAAAGCCTAAAAATGAGATCGGAATTGAGATTCATATTGGATGGAACCGTGTTATCAGAAGAATATTCCAACGATTAGGGTACGAAGTAGAAGCTTTAGACAGAGTAATGTTTGCAGGATTAACGAAGAAGAATATCAAGAGAGGACACTGGAGAATCCTTACAGAACTGGAAGTGAATAACCTTAAAATGCTTTAATATAATGATGAATTATGAGTTATAAATGATGAATGACAGATTCCAGGTTTTTAACTTATTTCATTCTTTTAAAAAGTACATTTAAGTATAAAAAACAAAAAAGCGCAGAAAGTAATTCTGCGCTTTTTTTATATCAGTTTATGAGTTTTATTATTACTATAATAATTCATAACTCATAATTTATAATTAACTCTTATCCCAAAACTGTCACCCCTTTTTCAATCATCTCGTAGATGGCATCTCTGGCATTGTCTGGTTTTACGTTTACAGCACGTGTTCCGTTGAAATGAAGACAAGTAACATATCCGTTGGCCACAGCATCCTGAGCAGTGAATTTCACGCAATAGTCTAGTGCCAGTCCTACGATTTCTACCAATTGGATATCATGATATTTTAAGAAATCATCCAATCCGGTTTTCATAAAATGATTATTATCCTGGAAACCGCTGTAGCTGTCGATTTCAATATTTTTCCCTTTTTGTATAATATGAGTTACTTTATCTCTGTTCAGATCTTTGTGGAATTCTGCTCCGAAAGTTCCCTGAATGCAGTGATCCGGCCACATAAACTGTGGAACACCATTTAAAATAATACTTTCTCCAACCTGTCTGCCATTGCTGCTTGCAAAACTTTTGTGGCCTGCAGGATGCCAGTCCTGTGTAAGAACCACCTGATCATATGCATTTTCCTCCATCAGGAGATTGATGTACGGGATAATTTCGCTGGATCCAGGGACTGCAAGGGCTCCGCCTTCACAAAAATCATTCTGTACATCGACTATTATTAACGCTTTTTTCATATTTTGATTTCTCGAATTTTTGATAAATTTACAAAACTAATCTTCAAAAACTTGTCCAAACCCTAATTATCGGACAAATCGGCAAAATAAATTTTTATGGCTGATAAAATGAGTGAGGAGGCATTAAAATCATTAAACTTTGTTTACAGAGTATTGCATTTTGAGATATAAACCAAATCTCAATAGCGTATCTTTGCAGTAAATAAGTATCTTTATGTCATTTGAATCGTTAGGATTATCACACAATATTATTCGTTCTGTTAACAAACTGGGGTATTTAAAACCATTTCCAATACAGGAGCAGGCGGTTCCTGTCATTCTGCAGGGGAAAGATCTGATGGGAATTGCACAGACAGGTTCCGGAAAAACAGCTTGTTTTGTAATGCCGATTTTAGAAAAATTACAGAATTCGGAAGTTAAAAAAGACCGTAATGTACAGGTTTTAATATTGGTTCCTACACGTGAACTGGCGATTCAGATCGATGAAGTTTTCAGGGCTTTTACAGAAAATCTAAAGCGGGAGGTACGTACAATGGCCGTTTATGGAGGTGTTTCTATCAATCCGCAGATGAAAGGAATGTTTGGAGTAGAAGTTCTTATTGCAACTCCCGGACGTTTATTAGACTTAATTGATCATAATGCATTGAGTATTTCAGGAATCCAACATTTGGTAATTGATGAGGCGGATAAAATGTTTCAGCTGGGCTTTGGTGAAGAAATGAATAAACTTTTTGCAATGATGCCTGTGGTGAAACAAACGACTTTATTTTCGGCAACATTAAATGATAAGGTTTCCGAAATGAAAGAACGTCTTTCTATTAACCCTACCATTATCGAAATAAAAAAAGAAGAAGTTGAGATTGATAATATTGAACAACTTGCATATCATGTTTCTCCTGAAAATAAAGGTCCTTTTCTGCGTTACTTAATTAAAGAAAAGAAAGTGGAAAAGGCTTTGATTTTTGTCTCGTCTACAAGGTCAGCAGATAATCTGGTGGAAAAACTTAAAAAGAATAAAATTAAAGCGGTGGCTATTCACAGTCAGAAATCACAAGGAGCCCGCAGAAATAATCTAGAAGAGTTTAAAGTAAACGGAGCCCAGATTCTGGTGGCAACAGACCTGATTGGGCGTGGAATTCACATTGAGGCATTACCATGCGTAATTAATTATGAATTGCCGCGTTCACCTTTAGATTATATTCACCGTATCGGTAGAACAGGGCGTGCTAATGAGAAAGGAACAGCCATTAGTATTCTGACGGATGATGAATTGCAGCATTTCAGGGTGATTCAGAAGAAAATGGGCAGAAAAGTTACTCTGCAAAGAACAGAAGGTATTGATTTACATGGATATTAATTATTAATTATAAATAAAAAGGTTTCAGTTTATACAATTGAAACCTTTTTTGATGATGAATCGGTACCACAAAAATCATTATCGGTATAATTAATGCTTTATTCACTTTGAATTGTTGAATTTTTGATAAATTCGCACAGCCTGATATGCGCTAATTATCCTGATCAATAATGATTGGAAAAATCCGCAATTAATTAAAAAAATTAAAACCCTTGAACAATGAGTGATTTAGAGAAAAAGAAGTTTCCGATAGGCCCGTTTGAAGCTCCCGAAAACATATGCGATACGACATTGGATACTTACATCAAAGTAATCAAAGATTTTCCGGGCAGGCTAAAAAATCTCATTGAACATTTTACGGACGATCAATTGGATACTCCTTACAGAGAAGGAGGCTGGACGGTAAGACAGCTTGTAAACCACCTTTCAGACAGTCATATGAATAGTTTCATACGCTTTAAGCTGGCTCTTACTGAAGATAATCCTACCATAAAACCTTATGATGAAGCCAAATGGGCAGAGCTTCAGGACAGTTTTCATATGCCTGTAAAACCGGCTATGAGAATGTTGAAAGGGACACACCAAAGATGGGTTGTACTCCTTAAAAGTCTTACAAATAAACAATTTGAAAGAACTTTTCATCATCCGGAGCATCAACGAGATTATAATCTAAGAGACAGCCTTGCTTTATACGTTTGGCATTGTAACCATCATTTTGCTCATATTGAAAATCTGAAGAAAGAAAAAGGTTGGTAAGAAAGCGTCTTAATAATCCCATATATTATAAGGAAATTGTAACCCGAATTTCCATGTTATCTGAAAATTCCTCAGGGAAATGGGGAAAAATGAACGTATGTCAGATGCTGAAGCACTGTGATCTGGTTCTTCAGGTAGCGTTGAAAAAAGTGGAACTTCCCCGTATTAATATTGTCTATAAGACAATAGGGGTCTTCACTAAAGCGGAAATGTATGTCTTTAATAATGGAATTCCCAGAAACATGCCTACTTTTCAAAAACTAATCGTTAATTTTGAGTGTGATTTTGATGCATCAAAAACCAGTCTGCTGAAAACGCTGGAGGAGTTTCGGGAAGCTTGTGAAAAAAGCAACCTGCCGGATCATCACAGATTATTCGGAAACATGACTGAAAAAGACTGGACATTTTTAGAATATAAACATCTTGATCACCATCTAAAACAATTTAATGTATGAGTTTTTTTGATAAAATATTCGGTGGAAAAAACGAAACCCAAGACCAAAAAACATTCTGGAAAAAGATAGAGTCTGAAGAAGACCTTACAAAAGCTATAGAAGACTCTTTTCAGAATAGAATTGCTATATTTAAACATTCAACAAGCTGTTTTATCAGCAGAACTGTACTGAAGAACTTTGAAAAAGAAGTTGAAAATTCAGAGCAGCCGGTCAATGTATATTACCTTGATCTGTTAGCTCACAGACCTGTTTCCAATAAAATAGCGGCAGATTTTGAAATAAGACATGAAAGCCCGCAGCTGATTGTAATAGAGAACGGAAAACCTGTAAACAATGCTTCACACCAGGATATTTCTTTAAGCCAGATTGTATCATGAAGAATATAAATGATTATTTAGCCAAAGTTTTAAATGTTCCCCTTCAAAATGTGAACACCTGCAGTCTGCACTATGAAGTAAAGAAAATTCCTAAAAATCAGTTTCTTCTTCAGTACGGCGAAATATGCAGACATATATTCTTTGTAGAAAAAGGACTGCTGAAAATGTATTCCATTGATAAAAACGGGAAAGAACATATTATACAGTTTGCTCCTGAAAGCTGGCTGATTTCTGACCGAAGCAGTCTTTATTTCAATGAAAAATCCATTTATTATATAGAAGCGGTTGAAGATTCAGAAATTCTGTTTTTACATCCTGATTTCTTTAATAAGCTGGTAGAACAGTTTCCAAACAGTATTGAAAGAAGTGATTTCCTTCTTCAGAAACATATCAGAAGTCTTCAAAACAGGATCAACTCTTTGCTTGGGGAAACTGCTGAAGAAAGATATATGAAATTTATTAAAATGTATCCGGATTTACTGCTGAGAGTTCCGCAATGGATGATTGCTTCTTACCTTGGAATTACTCCTGAGAGTCTGAGCCGTGTAAGAAAAGAACTGGCGAGAAAAAATTTCGTTCCGGATAATAAATAAAAAAAGGCTGGAAGATTATAATTTCCATCTTCCAGCCCCTATCTACTTATTTCAAATAAATCTTTTTGGCAAGATTTCCAATCTGTCTGAGTTTTGTCTGTGTATTTTCTGTCCATGGAAGTCCTATACAGAGCCTCATACAGTTTTCAAACTGCTCCTGAAAGGTAAACATTCTTCCGGGAGCAATACTTATATTCTGCTTGATAGCCAGATCGTATAACTCTGTTGTTTTTATCTTCTTGTCAAATTCTACCCATAAAGATAATCCTCCCTGTGGACGGCTGGTTTTGGTACCTTCCGGGAAAGATTCTGCAATGGTCTGAACGTAATTCTGATAATTATTTTGCAAGGTTCGGCGCATCTGCTGAAGATGTTTTTCATATTTTCCGGATTTCAGGAAGTTGGCTACAGCTTCGTTCACAATCGAAATAGAGGAAGTAGAATGCAGGAGCTTAAGCTTCATGATTTTGTTTTTATACTTTCCGGGAGCAATCCAGCCCACACGATATCCGGGAGCCAAAGTTTTTGAAATTGAGCTGCAGTACAACACACTACCGTCTTTATCAAAAGATTTACAGCATTTCGGACGTGTAGAACCGAAATAAAGATCTCCATAGACATCATCTTCAATCAACGGAATATTATTTTCCGAAAGTATTTTTACAATTTCCTTTTTATTTTCGTCAGGCATACAGCTTCCCAAAGGTGAATTGAAATTGGGAATGAGTAGACAGATATCTATTTTGGGGATTACTTTTTTTAAAGCCTCGATTTCTATTCCGGTAGTAGGATGCGTTGGAAGTTCCAGTACTTTTAAACCCAATCCGTTGGCCAGCTGTAAAATTCCGGGATAGCAAGGGCTTTCAATCGCAATTGTATCGCCGGGTTTTCCTAATGCCATCAAGCAGAAAGACAAAGCATTCATTCCGCCATTGGTCGTAATCAGGTCATTTTCACTCAGATTTCCTCCCCATTGCAAAGAACGAATGGCAATCATTCTTCTTAGCTTCAGATTTCCCTGAAGTTCTTCATATTCAGTACCTCCTTCTTTTAATTCCCTGATGGCGTTTACGATTTCTTTTTTCAGTTTTGCCTGAGGCAGGAGATCTCCGGACGGGATTCCAATAGAGAAAAAAGTAAGGTCCTTTTTACCCATATTTTCATATACTTTACTGATCAGTTCATCCGGCTCATCGTTATTGGCAATTAATGAGGGACGGCTCACTTCCGGCAAAGGAAGTTTTGCAGATAATAACTGACTCACAAAATAACCTGACTGCGGTTTGGATTCTACCAAAGACTGAGATTCAAGTTCCAGAAAAACACGCTTGGCTGTATTCATACTTACCTGATGTTCATGGCATAGCATTCTTACCGAAGGAAGCTTGTCTCCCGCCTTTAAAATACCATTCCTGATCTGCCCTGCAATTCCGTCTGCAATTTCTGTATACAAAAATTCTTTGCTCATATTTCAAACTGTGTTCATGCAAATATACAAAACTGATACTGTGTTTATCGGATTATCCTTTTTAATTTTGAACCATCAATTAAAAGCTTGAATAAAATGATAACAAAACAAATATCAAAAGATGAAAATATAAGCGGATGGATTAATGGCTTTATAGGGGTAGTATTATTTAGCGGTGGTTTGCCTGCTACTAAGTTAGCTGTAATGGAAATGAGCCCGACTTTTGTAACGATCGTTCGTGCAGCTGTGGCAGGGATATTGGCTCTTATCGTATTATGGCTGGGTAAAGAAAAACGTCCCGTTAAAGAACAGTTAACTCCTTTGTTATTGGTTTCTCTTGGCTGTGTAGTAGGTTTTCCGCTTTTGTCAGCATTGGCGCTTCAGTATCTTACTTCTGCCCATTCTATTGTATTTTTGGGAATGCTTCCTTTGGCAACTGCTGTATTTGGAGTAATGCGTGGCGGTGAGAGACCTCATCCCATATTTTGGTTTTTTTCTATAGTAGGAAGTCTTTTAGTGATTGGATATGCTGTTTCGCAAGGGATATCTGCTTCACCTATTGGCGACATTCTGATGCTGCTTGCCGTTATTTTATGCGGAATGGGATATGCTGAAGGGGCAAAACTATCCAAAACACTGGGAGGCTGGCAGGTAATTTCCTGGGCATTGGTACTGGCACTTCCTGTTATGATTCCTTTATTTTTTATTTATTTTCCTGATGATATTCAAAATGTCAGTTTTCAGGGGTGGTTTGGAATGGCTTATATCTCTCTTTTCAGCATGTTTATTGGTTTTATATTCTGGTATAAAGGATTGGCGCAGGGGGGTATTGCTACGGTGGGACAACTGCAGCTGCTTCAGCCTTTCTTTGGATTAGCACTGGCTGCCTGGCTTCTTCATGAGCAGGTAAGTATGGGAATGGTGGGAGTAACAATAGGAGTTATCTTATGTGTTGCAGGAACTAAAAAATTTGCGAAATAATTAAAAATCTATTGAGAATGGCAACCCATCCTTGGTAACTTACTTATAGAAAGCCCCGCTTCATATGAAGACGGGGCTTTTCCTTTAAGAATCAAAATGTTGTGATGAATATTAACTTCTTTTCAATTACAAAATATTGTATATAAAGCAGTTTTTTTGATGAGTTTAAGCTCAATAAAGTTAAAAGTACTTGAAATTAACAATTTATTTAACTTTATTTAACATTATGACTAATAATTAAGGTGCGGTTTTTGCATTCATTTAAAATCGATTACCAATACTATTTTTACTGAGACTAAGAGGATAGGAAGAAGAAAACAATTCCAAAAAAGGCTATTATGGTTATCGACGAAAACATTTTGATTTCAGCGGGAGCAGAAACGAGACATTATACCCCTTCAGAAACTATTTTCTATGAAGGGGATATTAGCAATTATTACTACCAGATTATTAAAGGACAGGTAAAACTCAACAATTATAATGAGGAAGGGAGAGAATTTATCCAAAATATCCTATCCGATGGAGAAAGCTGTGGAGAATCTATCCTTTTTATAGATAAACCTTATCCTATGAATGCTGAAGCCATTACAGAATGTACTGTTCTAAGGCTTCATAAAACTATCTTTTTAAACTTACTGAACCAATCTCCGGAATTATACATGGAGGTAAGCAATTTTCTTTCCGAACGCCTCTATTATAAATTTGTCATGATGCAGAATCTTTCATCCCAAAATCCTTCTACGAGATTAAAAGGACTGATGGATTATCTTAAGAGTTTTCAAAAGGATATAACTCCCTATTCTTTTCTGATTCCATTAACGAGGCAGCAGATGGCAAGTCTTACAGGTCTTTGTGTGGAAACCGCTATAAGGACCATTAAACATATGGAAAGGGATAAAATCCTAAGAATTGAAAATCGAAAAATCTTATATTAGAATCAATTTCAGGCATAGATTTTGTGATTTTTTCATTTAAAATATAATGAATTTATGAAAACAATAAGCTGCATGAATATTGATGAAAGCCTTCTGTACTCTTTCGGTGCTGAAGGAAGGGATTATAAAAAACGGGAGACGGTTTTTAAAGAAGAGGATCATGCACTTTATTATTTTCAGATCCGGGAAGGAAAAGTAAAATTGAATAATTATAATGAAAACGGAAAAGAATTCATTCATAATATTCTGGGCAAAAAACAGAGTTTTGGAGAAGCGATGCTTTTCCTCAGTCAGGATTATCCCATTAATGCTGTATGTCTTGAAGATTCACAAATTATAAGACTTCCCAAAAACAATTTCTTTGAAATGCTTAGCCAAAACCCTAATCTTTCTCTGGAAATGAATGCCTGTCTTTCACAGGAAGTCTATTATAAATTAAAAATGATGCAAGGTTTGGCATCGCAAAATCCTATGCAGAGGCTGAAAGGGTTACTTGATTATCTTAAAAGCTACCATGATGAAGACTGTCATCATTGCTTTCATATTGCATTTACAAGACAGCAAATCGCCAATCTTACAGGTCTGCGTGTGGAAACCGTCATCAGAACTTTAAAAAAAATGGAGAAAGAGGGTAGTATTACTTTGCAGGACCGAAAAATTTTATATTAATATCCATAAACATGACTCAGGTCATAAAAAAGTGAGTTATTCTGATGTATATTTGGTATATAATTATTCGATACAATTCTTAAGCCCTTAGTAAAAGGCACGCAAAAAGCATTTTGCTTTTATTCATTTAAATTACCGACACCCAATTGTTGCCGTCTAATATTAGTCACGGACTGCAATATCTATCACTAAATACTAATATAAAATTTAGTGATGAACAACAGAAATTAAAGAAGCCGTAGCCCAAGAGCAGCTATGGCGGACTTACACAACTTGCGATTACTATGGGACATGATAAAGCTGCCGATCTCCTTGAAAGAACACTTCAGGAAGAAGAAGACACCGATTCGCATCTTACAGATATTGCGGAAACATCCATCAATTTTGATGCAGAACAAGAGGATTAAAAGCACACCATAAACCATGTAGCTTATTCTATATGGCTTATTTTAACCATGAAATCAAAATATATATGGACGGTCAGAAAATAATAAAAACGCTTAGACACAAAGACTTTATAAAAGTAACCCATACAGGAACGTGTTTTGAGGATGGAGCGGCAATCTATGCCAAAGAAATCAGGGAAAATATCTTTCTCTTATTCATTATCCTGAAAAATATCGATATTGAAAATATACAGGCATTAATTGCTCATTTCGACTGCTTCAATAGTATCGGGTTAAAAGAGCCGGAACAGATCATGTTTTACCTGTCCATCAAGGATAAAAATGACCTTCATTATTTTGAGCAATATTTAAAAGCTTCCCACAACTAATACCCTTTTTGAATATGATATTTGAAAACGAAACTTTACAACATTCCGGGCTGAATGATAGAAATAATGCGCTGGAGAATGAGTCTTTATTTCCGCCTATTATTAATTCTTACGGAGTGACTGCTTTTCTGATCAAATCATTGGAAAAGATTAAAAACAATGCTCAATGTGAGGTTTTAAAAAGAGTAATAGATACTTACATGGAAGAATATATCCTTCATATCCGTGAGTTCCATAGTAAAAACTGCATGGAAACTAATGATATGGATGCTGAAATACGATTTGAATCCCCGGATTTCACTTTGTATGCTAAAACAGCTTACTACAAAGTGCTGAAGGAAGAAGAATATATCAACAGGCTTCTTGAAATTCTGGAGAAAAAAGCAGATTAATTCCGCAGAATATTCCTCATCTCACTGCTTTAAAAATTACACCAACCACAAAAAGATTATGATTATGGAAACGAATGAACCCAACATATTCTGAGAGAAAAGGAGACATTTAATTATAATACCTTTCACACCAATTTAAATATATGAAAAGCTGCTGTTTATTCATTCAGCAGCTTTTTGAACCTCTCTTTTTTATTTTCTCAAATTAATTTTAAACCTCATTTAAAAATATAATAATATGGATTTTCAACAAAATCTCTTAGAATATATAAGCCAGTCTCTGATGACTACAGATGAGACTATTTCAATTGCTGAAAGTGTCACTTCAGGATGCCTACAGCTGGCTTTTTCACAGATGCCCAATGCCTCAATGTTTTACAAGGGAGGTATGACAACTTATTCTTTACCAGAGAAAATAAGGCTCTTAGACGTCAACAGACAGGAAGCTGAAGAATGCGATTGTGTCTCAGAAAATATTGCAGAAACCATGGCATTAAATGTTGCAAAACTCTACGAATCGGACTGGTCTATTGCCACAACCGGTTACTGTACACCGAACCGGAGTTCCGACTATAAAATTTTTGCCTATTTCTCATTTTCCTATAAAGGGGAAATCATTCTTACAAAGAAATTGGAATTACATCCCAAAACACAAGCCCTGAATGCCCAGCTATACTATACGGAATTTATTTTAGGATGTTTTAAAAGTGAACTCAACAGGCTTTTAATTTTAAAATAAAATGGTATCAGGTATGAAGGTTAACCTTTCTGTAGTGATAGCTAACCTTTAAAATGACTATATCTCATGATGAAACGCCTTAATTTTTACTAAGTTTTGGCTTTACCTGCATGATGGCAAAATAGGATGATGTGAATGCAGACAAGCTTTGATAACCTACTTTATAAGCGACTTCACTCAAGGTATATTGCTTGGTATCTATCAACTCAATACTTTTTAAGATCCTTGTCAGTTGCAGGTATTTTTGCAGGGTAATTCCTGTTTCATTTTTAAAAATTCTCTGAAGGCTTCTCACAGACATTTGCGCTTTTTCAGCTAACGAATCAATGTCCAGATTATATTTAAAATTAACATTGATATCATTGCACACAGGAATCAGTCTGGTATCTGTAGGAACAGGAATTTCCAGTCCGCTGCTTTCTTTACAGAAGTTCGGAAGACTTTTTAAAATAGCTTTGAAAAACACATCCTGTTCTTCATTTTCAGTTAATGATTGATTCCATTTTGAAGCATACAAAAGCATTTCTTTTAAAACAGGGGGAACGGCAAATACCTGTACATTCTGATAAAATTCTTCTTCAAAAACAGACTTAAACAGAAACACCATCAGATTCACCGTTTGTGCTTCAGAAGTGATTTTGTGGGGTTTTTCTGATGGAATCCAGATGACATGATGCTGCGGAACAAGATAAATTTTCCGGTCGATATGGAAATATTGGTAGCCTTCTTCTACAAATGTAAGCTGGGCACGGGTGTGCTGATGCTCATAATCATCATGTTTCCAGTTTTTTTCACACCAGACATAAGCTTCCTTTTCGATGGAATCTACAAACTGGCTTTCCGTTTTTTCAATCAGTCCACATTTCATGTTGTCGTTTTGTATGTATATTTTGGCAAATTTAATAAAAACGACAATATTAATTTTGTATGAGCAAAATAACAGACCTTAAAAAACAATAGTCTCAACAAAAAATATTAACTTATATCTTATTCTGAATGAAAAAATTATGTCTTTTTTTTATTTTAATTTTATTATCTAATATCACCAACATCATGGCACAAAATAAAGCTAAAATACTGGTTCTTATTCATTCTGATAATGGAGGAACCTACGAACTGGCCAAAGAGATCGCCAAAGGCATTGAAAGCGAAAATAATACAGTTCCTTATATCAAATTAGTTAAAGCATCTCAACATCCTAATCTGAAAAATCTGCCTGTAGCAACAGTAGATGAGCTGACAAATTATGATGGAATTGCTTTTGGGTCACCGGTTTATTTCGGGAATATCAGTACAGGAATGAGTGAATTTTTATCCAAAACAGTTCAGCTTTGGACCAATCATGCTTTGGAAGGAGTTCCAGCAACTGTTTTCATGTCAGCGGGAAGCGGAGCAGGAAAGGAGCTTGCGCTTCAGGCATTCTGGAATAGTCTTACCGTACACGGGATGGTAATGGTGCCTAACGGAATTCGAGGAACAGAAGAACTTAACAAGGCTATTCCACAGGGAAATACCGTTTTAGGTGTGACAAGTATGGCTTCTTTAAAAGATGTTGAAAGACCTACCAAAGGAGAGAGGAATATTGCAGAGCTTCAGGGAAAAAACTTTGCAAAAATAGCATTGGCATTGAAAGATACCCGTCCAAAAAAAAGTACACCTATCGCTGAAAATCATCAGAACTTTAACGAAATACTGAAACAGAAAAATATTATGCTTCCACAGGTTCCTAAACCGGCAGGAAACTATCAGCCGTTTGTGCGTTCCGGAAATCTGGTATTTATTAATCAGGTTGCTTTGAAAGACGGAAAAATTCTCAATCCGGGAAAATTGGGCGTTGAAGTAAATGAACAACAGGTAAAAGATGCTACAAAGGTTACCATGCTGAACGTGATTTCTGTCTTGAATGAAGCTGTAGGAGGAGATTTGAGCAGAGTAAAGCAATGTGTTCAGCTTACAGGAATTTTCAATACAAAAGATGATTATACAAAACATGCAGATTTAATGAATGTTGCTTCTGATCTGGCCGTTGAAGTTTTCGGAGAAAAAGGAAAACATGCCAGAGCGACTTTTGGGGCATCTTCAGTTCCGGTGAATTCCTCTGTTGAAATTCAGGCGGTTTTTGAAGTAGAATAAATTTCAAAAAATAAAATCTGTGGTTACTTTTAGCCACAGGTTTTCTTATTATATGCTGTATAAATGGGTCAAAAAAGTTTAAAAATACTTAGCAAAAACCTCTGAGATAACAGGGATACTTTGCTCCAACTGTTCTTCGGAAAGCGCTCCATAGCTCAATCTGAATCCATTCACGTGATTCTGACTGTATTGTTTCGGGTGAATGATCTTAATATTTTTTTCTAATAACTGAGCGGCTACAGCATCCCAATCCAGTTTTACCTTAGGCACAATCCAAAACGCAAGTCCGCCCTCAGGCAGTGTAAAATCTGCAATATTGGTCATGTATTTTTTCAACAGCTCAAAAACAAAATCTCTTTTATTTTTATAATGAACGGTTGCTTTTCTGATATGTTTTTTTACTGCTCCTTCTTTTATCAGTTGAAGAACGGCCTGTTCCATAATGACATCTCCGTGTACATCAATAATCTTTCTCAGATCTCCTATTTTTTTCAGTAATTCCTTATTTGCAGTAGCCAGATAGCCAATTCTCAAAGCGGGTGCAACAACCTTACTCAACGTTCCGATATAAACATAATTCTGAAGTTCCGGAAAGCTCGAAATAGGCAGGATAGGACGGTATCCGAAGTGAAATTCATTATCATAATCATCTTCAATGATCGTGATATTGTATTGGTTTGCTAGCTCTATTAATCTTAATCTTCTTGATAAACTTAGGGTAACTGTAGTAGGATATTGTCTGTGAGGAGTAATGTATATTGCTTTTATCTTCTGATGCTTTGTCAAAAGCTTTTCAATAGCTTCAATATTGATTCCTTCTTTATCCACAGGTACGGGCAAAAGTTTTGCTCCTGCATATTCAAAAGCTTGCCATGCAGGCTGATATCCCGGATCTTCTACGATAACAAAATCACCGGAAGTAAAAAGAGCCTGAGCGGTGAGAAACATTCCCATCTGGCTGCCTCTTGTTATAGAAATCTCATATTCATCAATATGCATTCCCCGTTGGTGGTTGAGCATTTGAGAAATCATTTTGCGGAATTCCCTGTCACCATGTTCATCTCCATAACCCATCATCTGCCACTTTGCCTTGATGCTGAAAATCTGTCTGTACGCTCTTGCCAGCTCTGTTACAGGGGCAATTTTACTGTCCGGATGGCCATCATCGAAATTAATCAAAATATTTCCGGCTTTTCCCGGTTGATGCTGAGAACCAGGAGTTACTTCAGTATTTCTTTCATGCAGAAGAGGCAGTCTTTCCGATACAAAAATTCCTTTCCTTTCCCTTGAAACCACCCATTCTTCATTGATCAGTACCTGATAAGCTTCTACCACGGTATTTCTGTTAATTTTTAAAGTTTGTGCAAAATTTCGGCTTCCGGGGAGTGCATCTCCGGCTTTTAATCTTCCTGAGCGGATATCACTGATAATGGTATCTGCAATCTGTAGATAAACGGCTTTATCAAGCTTTTTATCAATTTCTATTTCTAATTTCCAAGGGCGCAGCATCTGGACTACCTATTTATGTAAAAACTGAATCATTTGAATAGTCCAAATATAAAATAATTTTGTCATGCAATAAAGCACAAAACCATAATAATTTTAAAATCATGGATAAGAAACAATTCAGTTCTAAAGATTTCCACGAAACTTTTGCAAGACCAAAGTATGTAAAACCAACCCATTTGATTCATAAAAATGTAGAAAATGCGGGAGAACATAATCAGTTTTCAACAGAAAGGAAACATCCTGTTTTCTTTGTAGATCTTCCAAGTAAGAATGTAAGCATGACGATTGGGGGACTCACTCCCGGACAGCAAACCAACAGACACCGCCATACTTATGAAACGGTATTATTTGTAATTGAAGGGAAAGGCTGGACAGAAGTAGAAGACGAAAGGGTGTATTGGGAAGCCGGAGACGCCGTATATATTCCTTCATGGGCATGGCACAAGCATCAGAATCTTAGTGATACAGAATCAGCCAAGTATATTGCCTGCGAAAATGCTCCCCAGCTGCAGAATTTGGGCGTTGCTTTGAGAGAGGAAGAAGGAAGAGACCTTTAATATCAGCAAAACATGAAAAATGTTCCATTTAAAGGGATTATTGCGTATCCCATAACACCTTTTGATGAAAATGAAAAGGTAAACATACCTCTTTTCAGGCATCTGGTAGAAAGGCTGGTCACTTCCGGAAGTCATGGAATTGCTCCGTTGGGGAGTACAGGAGTGATGCCTTACTTATCTGATGAAGAAAAAGAAGAAGTAACGGAAGCTACTTTACAGCAGGTAAATAGACGAATTCCAACTCTTGTAGGAGTTTCTAACCTTACAACAGAAAAAACAATTCATCACGCTCAGTTTGCAGAAAAAGCAGGCGCTGATGCGGTTATGATTATTCCGATGAGTTACTGGAAGCTTACGGATGATGAGATTGTAACACATTATGACGCAGTAGCCAGGAAAATTTCTATCCCCATTATGGCTTACAACAATCCTGCAACGAGTGGAGTAGACATGTCACCAGCCTTGTTGAAAAGACTCCTTGAAATTCCTAATGTAACCATGATTAAGGAAAGCACAGGAGATATTCAAAGGATGCATTTTTTGAGAAGAGAACTGGGAGAGGATGTAGCTTTTTATAATGGTTCAAATCCTTTAGCACTGGCCGCTTTTTCTGCCGGAGCAAGGGGCTGGTGTACAGCTGCACCGAATCTTATTCCTGAACTGAATATCAGCCTTTATAATGCCATTGAAGAAGGAAACCTTGAAAAAGCAAAAGCTATTTTCTACCAGCAGTTTGACCTTTTAAAATTTATTGTCAATAAAGGATTACCAAGAGCTGTAAAATCAGGGCTTACGATTCTGGGTGAAGACGGCGGAAACTTGAGAAGTCCTTTAAAACCGCTTCAGGAAAAAGAAACTGAAGAATTAAAAAATATTATGAAAACCCTTTTTAATTAATACAATCTTATGAAAAAATCCATTTTTTATCACGCAGGATGCCCTGTATGTATCAGTGCTGAACATGATATTATTAACCTTATAGGTCTGGAAAATGTTGAAGTTATCCATTTAGGAAATGACAGAAATAAAATTGAAGACGCTGAAAAGGCTGGTGTAAAGTCTGTACCCGCTGTAGTAACGCCTAACGGGAATGTTCTTCATATTAATTTTGGAGCATCTATGGAGGATGTGAAAAAATAGAATATTAATCTTGTTGTATAAACGAGGCTGTCTCAGAAAGTCAAATAATTTGCTTTTGTCATTCTGACGAAGGAAAAATCTCATTGATAACTAAATACACGAGATTCTTCACTTCACTTATGAACTACGTTCGCAGACCTTCGGTTTGTGTTCAGAATGACACTTCTGAAACATCCTCGTTTTTGTTTTCTTCCTAATTACATTTATCTGTAAATCTTTGAGAGAATTTATTGCCTATTCAGAACTTTCTAAATCGTTGCATTTCCTTCTACACCGTCAGAATTATTGGTTTTATGACCAGTGATTGCAGATGCAACAAAGCTAAACAGACTGACCAGTTTTCCAGCTTTAGTGTCCCAATAATATGTTTCCTTAGGCTCTACACGGATAATGGTAACATTGGGATCGTCTTTTCCATCGAACCAGGCTTTCGCTAAAGGAGACCATTTATCTTCTATGGTAGCTTTATCTTTATAAACAGAGGCCTCTCCATACACCGAAAGATATTGGGAATCACTGTTATTCATGAAAAACAACTGTACTCTCCGGTCTTCTTTAATTTCAAAATTCTTATTGCTGGTTCCACTGCTGATAAACCAGAGGTTTCCACTATCATCCGTTTCCTGAAGAGTCATAGGTCTTGAGTTCACAGGAACGGTCTCCAATTCTGTACAGAACATACAAATTTTTGCCTTTTCTGAAAGTTCCTTGATTTTTTTGATCGCCTCGAGATGGCTCAAATTCTGTGTTGACATAATATAATATTTTAAGTGATTGATGTTGCCTAAATCATTCAAATACCTGACCAAAGGGCAATAAAATGTGGTACGTGGAGTGGATTTCTTTTCAAAAAACTGTCTCTTTTTCTGCCAATAAGTTTTGCGTACATTTGATGAATGCAGATTTCGCCGCCTAAACATTTGGCTCCTTTTATCAGGCATTATATCTTTTTGGAGAATTCTGAAAAGGATATAAGGCGTTTACGGCTGTTTACCGATGGAAGTTCCGGGCTTATTTTATCCGGAGATATGAATCTGTATTCGGGTATTTCAGAAGATCAGATGCCGCTTTCTTTTTTTTATGGAACTTTAAATGGTTATAAAGATTTTTTTTCAAAAGGAAAATTTTCCTTGATTGCCATTGTATTTCAGCCTTATTTTTTAAATATCCTTTTAAAAACATCTGCCAAAGAGGTTAGAAATCAGATTGTTTCTGTAGAAGATATATTAAAAGATAAACTGGAAATATTTCAGGAAAAACTTTTCAATAAAATGAATCCCCTGAATGTTATCAATGATCTGAATACTTTTTTCACTGAATTTTTATCTGAAAAAATAAGCATTGATCATCATATTATAGCGGCTACACAACAATATATTCTCCAAAATAAAGGAGCTGTATCATCCCGGGACTTAGAGAAATTCACAGGATATTCTGAACGCCATCTGGAAAGGAAATTTGAATTTCATATGGGAATATCGCCTAAAAAATATGGAAATATTATTCGCCTTCATTATTTTTTAAGCCTTGTCAATAAAAGTGCTGACCATAGAAACATGACGATGCTTTCTTATGAAGCAGGTTATTCTGATCAGTCCCATCTTATCAGGGAATTTAAAAACAATATCGGGCTTACTCCCAAGCAGTATTTGAAGACAGAAAATAAAATGGCTGTCAACTTTATTGAGTTATAGTAAACATGTCGGTTTTATACAATTTTTTAGAAGCAGAGTCATCTAGTTTTGCTTAAAAAAATCAATGAATATTAAAATTTCAACGGCACAATTTGAAAACAGAAGTGGTGATAAAGCTTATAATCTGTCTGTTATAGAAAAACTGGCCAGTCAGGCTGCTTCCCAAGGATCTCATGTCATTGCTTTTCATGAATGTTCTATTACAGGGTATACTTTCGCCCGAAAACTTTCCAGAGAACAGCTTCTTGATATTGCAGAACGAATTCCGGAAGGGGAGAGTATTCAAAAACTGCAGGAAATTGCCGCTCAGAATGACATCACCCTATTAGTCGGATTATTTGAAAAAGATGAACATGATCAACTTTTTAAAGCATATGTATGTGTTGATAAAACAGGGCTGAAGGCAAAGTACAGAAAATTACATCCTTTTATCAATCCTCATCTTACACCCGGTAACGAGTATTGTGTATTTGATATTATGGGCTGGAAGTGTGGCATTCTCATCTGCTATGATAACAATATCATTGAAAATGTAAGAGCTACAAGGCTTCTTGGTGCAGAAATTATTTTTATGCCTCACGTTACGATGTGTACCCCTTCCACAAGGCCCGGAGCAGGTTTTGTGAATCCTCAGCTTTGGGAAAACAGGGTCGCAGATCCTACGTCATTACGTTTAGAATTTAATGGAATGAAGGGCAGAGACTGGCTGATGAAGTGGCTTCCGTCAAGAGCCTATGATAACGGAGCTTATATTGTTTTTTCAAACCCTGTTGGGATGGATGATGACCAGCTGAAAAACGGATGTTCTATGATCATAGATCCATTCGGAGATGTGATTGCAGAATGCCATTCTTGGGAAGACAGTTTTGAATCCGCGGTTATTACTTCTGAAAAACTTAGTCAGGCAGGAGGCTGCAGATATATTAAGGCCCGAAGACCTGAATTATACAAGGATATCATAGGACAGGAGCATTCATCTGAACAAAAAGTGGTATGGCTGGATGATAAAACGGTTTAAAAATATAAACCCTCCCAGAGTCTGAGGAGGGTTTGTTTATTTTATGGATTGATTGTTTTTTGAAGATCACTCCAGGCACCACCATTATAAATATGCTTGAAACCTCTTTCTTTCAGAATACTTTCTGCTTTTACACTTCGGAGTCCGTGTGAACATACTGTGATATATGTTTTTTCCGGATCCAGTTCTACATACCGTTCTCTGATTGTTCCTAATGAAATATTAACAGAACCTTCTATATGTCCCGTTTCGTATTCTTTTTCAGTTCTTACGTCAAGAATGACTGCTCCTTTTTTGATCAGTTCAGGCAATCCGTTATCTAAAGTCTGAAGGCGGTAAACTTTATATATTACATATATCGCAATAGCTATACCGCAGATTATTAAGATACTTTTCATAGTTTGCTCAAAATTTTCCAGTCAATATAAAATGTTCCAAAAGGAATAAAACAGGCAAGAATTACCTTCCATGTTATTTCTTTAAACTTCCAGTTCTGTTCTACACCAATACTCAGTGTATTGAACAGGAACAGCAGGAATAATGTTCCATGAACGGGGCCTATTAATCGTACAAATAAAGGGTTTCCCATCCAGTATTTCATAGGAACGGCAATACATACTAAACTTAATAATGAAATGCCTTCCAGGATCGCCAGAATTCTTAGTCTGCCGATTTTTGTTTTGAATAAATCCATCATAATTATCTGAAATAAGGTCTGTTTGCTAAAGGAGAAAAAGGCCACGGAACAGCAATGAAAATAATAATCAGTGCAATAGAAAACCAAACGCCCATTGTTTTGAATTTCTCTTTATCTGAAAGTTTTCTTTTGGCTAAAGCTGAGCCAATGGTGATGATGATAATCGCTGTGACCATCAATGAAATATGAATCAATCCGAAAAACAGGTGCTCAAAAGATTCTTTGGCTTCATTAAAATTTTTCCAGAAATATTGAATCACAGGGCTTTTGAAATAGAATATCATCCCGATAATCAGCTGAATATGAGCTATGGTGGCCGTCCAGTGTCTAACACTGTTATCTGTTCCTGTAAATTTTCTGTCAGAATAATATCCTTTAAAAGAACGGAAAATTGCATACATCAGGCTTATTAAAACCAGCCAGCGGGTTTGTGAATGTATAAAAGTCAGGGTTTGATACATTGTTTATTTTTTTTGAACACAGCAAAGGTATAATAAAAACATACTAATTAGTATGTTTTTGGTCAAAAAAATTATTGCAGGGTTTTCAAATAAGATTTAAGTCCTTTTAAATAAACAAGATACACTTCTTTGGAATTTTCAACTTTTCCAAGATTTCTGACTCCCCAATAGCCGGAAATGACAAAAACACTCACTTCTCTGGCACTTACTTCCTGCTTTATTATTCCCTCTTTTTTACCTTTTTCAATACTTTCTGTGAAAGTATTTTCCCATTCTTTTGAAAGTTCGTGCAAAGCTTGGGTAAAAGCAGTGTGCCATGGTGCCATCTGCTGTACAAAATTAGAGGTTGGGCAGCCATATTCAACTTTTAAAAAATCAGTTTCCATCAGAAGATTGTAGATGATCTCATAAATATTGTCTAATGGATTCCTGTTATTCTGAAGAGATTCAATAAAGTTACGTCTGAAATTGGGCTTCATCAGTTCATTGATAATCGCCAGTCCCATTTCATCTTTGGTTTTAAAATGATAATAAAAAGCCCCTTTAGTCACCTGAGTCGTTGCAATAATTTCATCAATGCTTGTGGTCTGAAAACCTTTCACATAAATCAATTCAAACGCTTTCTGGAGAATGGTAAGACGGGTTGCTTCTGATTTTTTCATTAAAAATGGCTGATTATTATACAAAGGAACAAATTTTAAACTGAAAATAAAACTATCATTATTCTGATACTTTAATACAATTTAAATAATTTTTATAATATGATTATTCGTCGGAAATTTGCCTTGTCAATATCAACAAAATACAAGACAATGAATTATCAAAAAGAAATACAGATTAATACTGCAGCACAGACTGCTAAAAAAGGTCTTCCTGCAGCACTATGGGCATTAACAATAAGTGCTTTCGGAATAGGAACTACGGAATTTGTCATTGTAGGTCTGCTTCCAACAGTAGCTTCTGATTTAGGCATTACAATTCCTTCAGCCGGGCTATTGGTAAGTCTTTATGCAATAGGAGTGGCTATTGGGGCTCCCATCTTAACGGCATTAACAGGGAAAATTCCACGCAAGACCCTTTTAGTTTCCATTATGCTTTTATTTGTTATCGGAAATGGTTTGGCATCTATTGCTCCGGGTTTTATCACCTTAGTGTTGGCAAGAATTCTTACAGGATTTGCTCACGGGGTTTATTTTTCCATCGGTTCTACCATCGCGGCTTCATTGGTTCCTGAAGAGAAAAGAGCTACAGCGATATCTATTATGTTTGCCGGACTTACATTAGCGATCGTAACAGGAGTACCATTAGGAACTTTTATCGGACAGCATTTCGGCTGGAGAGCAACCTTTATTGGGGTTTCCATCCTTGGAATTATAGGATTAATTGCCAGTTTATTATTGGTTCCTAACAACCTGAAAAATGGAAAAACAGCTTCTTTAAAAAGTCAGTTTAAAGTATTGGGAAACAAACGTCTGATTTTTGCCTTCCTGATGACTGCTATGGGATACGGAGGAACATTTGTAGTTTTTACCTATCTGTCACCCATTTTACAGAAAATCACCGGATTTCAGGAGTCTACTGTGACTTTTATCCTGCTGATTTACGGGATTGCCATTGCCCTGGGAAATTTAATTGGAGGTAAAGTGGCGAATAAAAACCCTTTGAAAGCACTTCTATGGATGTTTGCGGCTCAGGGACTGGTATTGCTTGCCTTTTATTTTACAGTAAGCAGTCCGGTACTAAGTATTATTACACTTTTCTTTTTAGGAGCATTATCATTTGCTTCTGTTCCGGGACTTCAGCTGTTGGTGGTACAGATTGCAGAAAAAGAACTTCCGGGAACTGAGGATGTAGCATCAGGGATTAATATTGCTGCGTTTAATGTGGGGATTGCGATCGGATCTTATGTGGGAGGAATGATTGTGACTTCATCTTTAGGATTGGTGAGTACGCCATGGATTGGGGCTTTATTTTTGGTGGTTACCGTATTGATTACCTTATACAGTATCCGTTTAAGCAAGAAAAATTAAGGGTTTACTATCTGGTTTATCCCATCCTTGTCAAGGTTTAAAACTTTGACAAGGATGGGATTTTTAGAGATATCATGGAAATCTGCTGGAGCTGAGTAATTACTACTTTGATTTATCAAATCTCATAAATCTCCGCGTCCGTAAATACAAAAAATGTACTTTTCTTAGGCAGGTTTTTGGTATCCAATCCTGTAAATTCACTAAATGCAGGAAGCAATAACTGATTGCTGCTGAGCGCAAAGCAGGGAAGTCTTATATTTTTCACAGCAGAACTCAGCACAATTCCGGGGTGAATATGTCCGGTAATCTGGAATCCGGATTTAGTTGTATCAAAATCGTGAATGAAAGTAATTCCATCTATTTCCAGCCATTCGGATTTGTGATGAAAACATAATTTTTTCTCCAACGATTCAGAGATCCGGTCATGATTTCCTTCAATAAGGTAAAACTGTATATCAGGATACTGGTTTTTCCATGTGCAAAATTCGTCCACATCAGAATTATCTCCGGCATGAAGCAGATCTCCAACTACAATAAATTTTTCAGGATGAAAATATTCAATCAATGCTGATAACCTGTCCAGGTCGCTTTTCATAATATGATTTGCCAATGCAATACCATTTTTACGGAAATGTGCCGTTTTCCCGATGTGAAGATCAGAAAGGATAAGAGCTTTTTCTCTTTCCCAAAAGGCTGCACGCTGATTGGTCAGAATGAAAGTTTTATTTTGTAAAGAAATGCTTTTGGTTGCTATAAACACGTTTTATAGTTGAAAATTTAATGTTTAAAGTTACATTATATTAATTGAATCAGCCAACCTTCCGGCTTACATGAAACTTTTCATCAAAAACATAAGTCAGAGGAAAGCCTGTAGCAATTTCCCTTTCTAAAATTTCTTCAGGAGACAGATGTTCAAGGTACATGATTAATGCGCGGAGACTGTTTCCATGAGCGACGATCAATACATTTTCACCCTTTTTTAACAATGGTCTTATCTGACTTTCAAAATAGGGAATCACTCTGTTGTAGGTGTCTTTAAGACTTTCTCCTCCGGGAGGAACCACATCATAAGATCTGCGCCAGGTATGAACCTGTTCATCACCATATTTCAGAGCGGTTTCTGCTTTATTTAAGCCTTCCAGATTTCCGTAAGAACGTTCGTTTAGGGCTTTGTCTTTAACGATAGGTATATTAGGGTTTCCCAGTTCATTCAGAATGATAGACAGCGTATGTTGCGCCCTGATGAGCGCCGAAGTGAAAGCAATATCTATTCTTTCTCCTTTTAAAGCAAGACCTGCTTTTCTGGCTTCTTCAATACCGGCTTCGGTTATATCAATATCTTTCCACCCTGTAAATCTGTTTTCCAGATTCCAGAGTGACTGTCCGTGACGGACTAAGAACAATTTTTCCATTTTAAATTTTATTTAAACTTCTAAGAAGCTATACTCTAAGTTACGATGATTATTTAAACTTATCAAGAAAATTAACTTAGAATATTAGGCTAAGAATAAGATTAAAATGATAGGTTTTTATTTAATGTTATAAATTTTAGAATCTCGCAAAGGCGCAAATTTTATATTATCTATTTTTATTTAAGGCGCAAGAACATTTCGACTTAGCTCAATGTGAGATTTTCAGCAAGATTAACGTGACTAAATTTTATCGGAGATAAAATCTTTGCGCCTTAAAACGTTATTATTATCAATTTTTTACGTCTTTGTGATAAACAAATATTCATCGGCATATCTGTTCTTACAGAAAACACATTAATTGATTATAAAAGATCACTTATATTAGAGAGCTTCAGCATTCTTTTAATTCTTGCATCAAGCCCTTCACTGGAAAGTGTTTGTCTCAGACTGTCTACTTTTATCGGGAAGCTCAGCGGAGTAAAAGAACGGGAATGTTTCAGAATAATTTCAGACTTTTCAATCCTTTTAAAAGCTTTTACAAGTCTCTGCTCCTGAAGCTGCATGTTAAAAACTTCCGTATAGGCCTGTTTTATTAAAAAGTGACTGGAATCGTGATCTTCCAGCACTTTAAAAATAAGTCCGGCAGAGCTTTGTAAAGATTTGTTAGAACGCTGCTGACCTGCATAGTTTTGAATCACCATTCCTGAAATTACGGCAATATCTCTGAATTTTCTCCTCGCCATTTCAGCTGAATTGATACTTGCAATCACATGGTTCATCAGATTGTCTCTGGTTAAAATCTGTTGAAGATTGTCTTCATTCAAAGGAATTTCTTTATCACTGAACAGCTCAAAACCATAATCATTCATCGCCATAGAAAAGGAAATAGGTGCCAGTTTTGAGATTCGATAAGCAACCAGTGCTGCCATTACTTCATGTACCAGACGGCCTTCAAAAGGATACATAAACAAATGATACCCTTCACGGTTTTTAATCATTTCGACAAGAAATTCATCTTCTTTGGGAATATGTGAATTCTTTTCCTGATTGATCAATAAAGGATGGAGAAATTTCAGTTCTTTTTCTGAAGCTTTAGGGTTTAAGGCATGGGACAGCTTTTCCCTTAAAAAATGTCCCAGATTGGTACTTAAAGGTAGCCTTCCGCCAAGATAACTCGGAACAAGCGCTCTTCCTTTAGCTGCTCTTACATAAACGGTCATGTCTTTGATGATGACAACTTCCAGTGTACGTCCGGCCAGAATAAATTTTTCCTCTTTTTTCAGTTTTGAAATAAAATATTCTTCAATCATCCCGATATAACCCCCGGAAATAAATTTCACCTTTAGCATGGCATCACTTACAATTACTCCCATATTCATCCTGTGGAGCATCGCTATTTTTCTTGATGTGACTTTATAAAGACCATCTTCCATAATAACGATCTTGTGAAATTCTTCATAGCTTTTTAAAACGCTTCCGCCAATAGTAAGAAATTCGAGAATAGCTTTCCATTCTTCATCAAGTATTTCCTGAAAAGCGTAGACTTTTTTAATCCTTTCATAGAGTTCATCAGGATAAAAACCATCGCCAACGGCCAGTGTCATGAGAAACTGAACCAAAACATCGAAGCATAAGACCTGTGGCTCTCTGGGTTCAACGACTTTCTGTTTTACAGCTTCTTTTAAAGCAGAAACTTCAATCAGTTCCAAAGAATGAGTGGGAACACAATAAATTCTTGAGGTTTCAAAAGGGGAGTGCCCGCTGCGTCCTGCTCTTTGAAGGAAACGCGCAACACCTTTGGCAGATCCTACCTGAATAACAGTATCCACAGGTTTAAAATCAATACCTAAATCCAGCGATGATGTGGAAACCACTGCTTTTAATTTTCCGGAGCTTAGATTTTCTTCAATCCAGATTCTCAAATGGGCATCAATGGAACTGTGATGAATCGCGATCTGTCCTGCAAAATCAGGGTGGGCATCTAGTAAAAGCTGATACCACATTTCACTCTGGCTTCTGGTATTTGTAAAAACAATGGTAGATTTTGATTCAAGAATAATCGGAACAACTTTATCTGCGAGTTTGTTTCCAAGGTGTCCTGCCCATGGTAAAATTTCAATTTCGTCCGGAAAAACCGGTAGAATATCTATTTTTTTATGTTCTTTGGCTGTAATTTTGGTCTTTTTGCTCTCATAAGGAATAAGAACATCCATGGCTTCATCCAGATTTCCAATGGTAGCCGTGATTCCCCATATTTTCATCTTTGGAACATATTTTCTAAGCTGGGAAATGGCGAGTTCTACCATGACACCACGCTTTGAACCTAATAATTCATGCCATTCATCAACAGCTACACATTTCATATCCCTGAAAAAGGTTTCATTATTCTTCTGGGCGAGAAGCAAATGGAGACTTTCAGGAGTTACAACGAGGATTTCAGGCATTTTTTTTACCTGCTGTTGTCTTACTTTAGGATCTGTATCTCCGTTTCTTACCCCTACAGCCCAATCGAGCCCGATTTCATCAATGGCTTCCTGCATCGCTTTTGCAATATCTTTGGATAAGGACCGAAGTGGGGTAATCCAGATCATTTTTAAGCCTTTCCTGTATTGTTCAGGATGATTCAAAAAGTCTGAAACCAAAGCTAGAAAGACAGAAAAAGTCTTTCCGAAACCGGTAGGAGCTATTACCATACCGCTGTAGCCGTTTCCAAATTTCTTCCAGGTTTCTATCTGAAATTTAAAAGGAGCAATACCTTTATCGGTCATCCATTGTTGGATGATCTTAAATCCGTTGGTATGTTCAAAAGCTGCCAATTTATATTTTGATTTAGTTTTTAACGCAAAAGGCGCTAAGTGTTTATATTCATTTTAATGTTTTTCGATCGCAAGGGTGTTTCACTAAGCAGAGACTGTATTTTAATTCATGTTTTAAAGGCAATTTCTGCTTTACTATCTTTTTAAAGCCATACTTCTTTTTTTATTTAAACTTTAACGCAAAGACGCTAAGTGTTTACACTCGTTTTAATACTTTTGTTCGCAAGGGCATTTTACTTAGCGAAGGCTATACTTGATTATGGCTGAACGTAGTGCCTTTGCGAACGAAAAAATATTCATAAATAACATGAAACCCTTTGCGGTCATCACGCTAAAATATTATTGTATTAATTTTTTTATTTCTTCCAAATTATCAATTTCATCCACAGTTTTATCTTTCCGCCATCGTACAATTCTCGGAAACCGAAGTGCGACACCGCTTTTGTGACGGTTGCTGAGACCTATTCCCTCAAAAGCAATTTCAAAGACCAGTTCTGCTTTTACAGTCCTCACAGGCCCGAATTTCTCGATAGCATTTTTGGTAACAAACCTGCTTACTTCCATGATTTCCTTATCCGTTAAACCTGAGTAGGCTTTAGCTATGGTAACCAGTGTATCTCCGTTTTTTACCGCAAAAGTGTAATCGGTATAGTAAGCACTTCGTCTGCCGCTTCCTTTCTGGGCATAAATAAGCACTGCATCAATGGTAAACGGATTGATTTTCCACTTCCACCAATCTCCTTTTTTCCGGCCGGAATGGTAGGGAGAGTTCTTTTGTTTTAACATTAATCCTTCACTGTTTACTTCCCTTGAATTTTCCCGAAGCAAATCAAGTTCTTCCCATTTTTCAAAGTCAAGGCTTGGGGAGATGTTGATGTTCTGAGGATTTTCATTTAATAATAATTCTTCGAGTAAAGCTCTTCTTGCGGAGATTGGTTTTTCTCTCAGGTCATTATTTTCAAGTTCTAATAAATCGTAGGCAAAGACTTCTATCGGAATTTCCGACAGCATTTTTCTAGTTAAAGTTTTTCTGTTTAATCTTTTTTGTAATTCGTTAAAATTTAAAACCTTATCATCCTTTACCGCAAGTATTTCTCCATCTATTACAAAGTTGCCTTTCATCGCCTTTACGACTTCTATGATCTCCGGAAACTGTTCCGTAACGAGTTCTTCTCCTCTTGACCAGATAAACACTTCGTCATTCCTACGGATGATCTGCCCGCGTATTCCGTCCCACTTATATTCTACCAGCCATTCATCAGAATTTCCCAGTTCTTCAGGTTTTTTTTCCAAAGGATAGGCAAGACAGAAAGGATAAGGTTTTGAGTTGTCAGGATTCACATTTTCAGCATCAATAAGTTCTTTGAAGGAAACTTCATCCGGCAGCCATTTTCCCATTAGACTATGCATCAGGGCGCTTGATTCCTGACCGGAAAATTTTGTCAGTGCATTGATCAAAGTTTTATCAGACACCCCGATTCTGAAACTTCCGCCAATTAATTTGTTGAAAATCAAACGTTCTGTATAATCCAACCCGTTCCATGAATTCAATACAAATTCTTTTTTTTCAGCATCTGTTTTCCCTTTTAAACTGACAATATCATTCATCCATTCTGATAAGGTACGCTCTATATTTTCTTCAGGAGGCGGAAGAATCAATGATAATGTTTCTCCAAGATCACCTACGGAAGAATAAGACTCCTGAAACAGCCAGTAAGGCAGCTTTGTAATCTCCAGAGCCCATTCTTTCATGTAATTGGTATTGACATTTCTCTTGGGTCTTTTTCCGGTAAACAAAGCGATAAACCATACTTTATCTTCATCGGGAGTACGTTCCAGATAATCAATGATGGCATCAATTTTAGCATTGGTCTTATTGGTCGTTTCCAAAGCGTTGATAAGGTCTGCAAAATGTCTCATGATTCCGGATTTTCTTTGATTTCTTTTTCAGATTCTTCTTCATCTTCTCCAAATAAGGTTTCCACAACATCTGCCCGGACTCCGATTTCATTCAGATATTTTGAAAAAACTTCCGTCTGGCCGTGGGTAACATGTACAATCTCAGCTTCTGTTGCTTTTACAGTTTGTAATAATCCCTTCCAGTCTGCATGGTCACTCATTGCAAAACCTGCATCTGCACTCTGCCATCTTCTGGCACCGCGAACCTGCATCCAGCCGGAACATATTGCAGTAGCAGGATCAGGAATTTTTTTAATGATATTGCTGTCGAGTAAAGCAGGAGGAACAATTACAATTTCATGTTCCATCTCTTTTGGGCGTTCTCTGAAATCTGCAATGGTATAGTCAGGAAGATCAATTCCTACTGTTTCAAAGGCTTCATTGAGTTTTCCGATAGAATAATGAACATATATTTTCCCCAGATCTTCTACCGCCTTCATAATGCGTTGGGCCTTTCCTAAAGAATACCCGATGAATACTGATGTTTTATTATTTTCTTTATTCTTCAGTACCCAGTTTTGTAGTTTTTTATTTAAATCCGGAACTTCCAGCCAATTGTAAATGGGCAGTCCAAAAGTACTTTCTGTAACAAATTCATTACATTTTACCAGCTCAAAAGGAGTACTCAATCCGTCATCCTGAACTTTGTAATCTCCTGAAATAACAGTTACATATCCTTTATATTCAAGTCTGATCTGTGCAGAACCAATAATATGTCCGGCAGGATGAAGAGAAAGTTTTACCCCATTAATGGTCACAATTTCCCCATATTCCATGCTCTGGCATTCAATATCCGTTCCGATTCTTTGATGGAGGATAGGTTTTGTGAAATGGTGGCAAAGGTACTTTTTCATTCCCCAGCGGGCATGATCAGCGTGGCCATGGGTAATGACTGCCATATCTACCGGCCTCCAGGGATCTATATAAAATTTTCCCTGTGGACAGTAAATTCCTTTTTTGGTAAATGTGATTAATTTCAATGGTGTGATTGGTTTTATAGAATAAGCTTCAAAAACTTAACCAATTTACAATAAACTGTTTATTTTTTGTTGATTGAATGTCTGAAAACAGATAAAAAAAGCTGTTTCAATCCGAAACAGCTTTTCTATATTATTTTTCGTTAAGTATGTCACTTACATGATCAATCCATTGATAATCAGGAATTGTTTTGTCGATGAAATAATCGGGCTGAATTCCTTTTCCGTCAATAGCCATATCCGGAATACGGAAGCTTTTCGAGAGTGAATATCCTAGTTTAAATTCATTGCAGGGTGAAGCAACGAAGTACATATTGGAGATATCCAGAACACCGGCAGTTGTTGTTCCGAAAAGTTTCACTTTTTTACTTTGTTTGGCTGCAAGCAAAAATTCTTCTGCTGTACTGCCGTTTCCTTCATTGATGATAATTCCTACATTTTTTGGATACGGTGAAATTTTATCCATTTTATTGATTCCCACAATCTTTCCATCATCCTGCAGGCTTACAAACTTGCCTAAATTTTTGCTTAGTTTGTCATAAGATTTTTTCAGATATTCTCTGTCCTCAGGCGATATTCCGTACTTTTGATAGTTTTCATAAAGGTCCAGCATTCGCTGGTTATTCAGTTTTGTGGAATAAAACTGTGTTCTTACGCTTCTTATAGGATTAGTATAGATATACGGAATGATTTTAGCAAAGCTGTTGTCACTTCCACCGCCATTGTTTCTGATATCAACGATCAGATTTTCAGTACTTTCAATTTTAGATTGGTTGGCGGTGATAACACTGTCTATATCTTTTTTCAAAGCTCCATTAAAGGAAGGAATTCTTAAAAGCAGGGTAGTTTTATTAATTTCTTTTAAAAAGGGCTTTTCTGCTCTCGTTGCTTCAAAGTAAGTCTCAATCCCTTCTTCTTTTTCAAATTTTGGAGAAACTCTTTTTAAGGTAAATTCATTGATTTCAAGATAATTTTTTCCAATAAATCTGATATTGTTTATTTCCTGCCCGGATTTATTTCTTAAATAGTAAGTTCCTTTTGTTTTATCAGCATTAAGGGTTAGTTTTAATTCATAAGGTTTCCAGTTTTCTGCTCCGGATTGGATAATAAACCCCTTATAAACATCACCGATTTTTTTTATTCCTATCGTGTAAGGCTGAACTTCCCAGATTCCTTCAATATCTGAATCTTTTTTAGAAACAACTTCCTTTTTAAATTTTTCAATATCTATTTTTACCGTTTCAGTTTTATTATTTTCGGATGCTACCGGCTGAGACTGAGGCTGCTGATTGTCTTTTTCGATCATATTAATTGAAAAATGACCGGATCTGAAGAATTTAAGCCATTCATAAATGGTCTGAGCGCATTCTAAATCTGTTTTTTTATTTTTGATTTTGTTCAGAAAGTCATTGTTATGCGCCTGATAAGCTGAGATTCCTTTTTTATCAATTACATATTGATATCCGGCGTCATTTTCCTCGAATGTTTTTTTTACCCATTGAAAATTGCTTTCACAATTACAGTTTTGAGCAAAGCTAAAAGAAGATGAGGAGATAAAAATTAAAAAGAGTGTCTTAATTTTAAGCATACATGGTTTTTTAGTTTGAAAGCTACAAATCTAACGATAAATATATTTTTTTATGATTTGAAAAGGGTATTTATTTAGTAAAACCCTCATCTTTTACTAGATTACCTGGACTTTTCAGCAATATAAAATTGAACGCTGCACCAATATTAAGCTTCCTGAAATCTTAGAAATTTGTATCAACATTAAAAAAGAATACAATGAGTAAAACAATTTTAATTACAGGTGCAGCAAGTGGATTCGGAAAGATTGCTGCTTTTGAACTTGCTAAAAAAGGGCATAAGGTAATTGCTACTGCACAGGTCTATCCTCAAATGAGTGATTTAATCCGAGAAGCTAGTGAACAGGGAATTGATCTGACGGTGGATAAACTGGATGTAACCAGCCAAAGAGACATTGATTATATCTTAAAAAAGTATGAAATAGATATTTTAATCAGCAATGCGGGAATCATGGAAGGCGGTCCAATTGCTGAGCAGCCGGTAGATATTATCCGTTCTATGTTTGATGTGAATGTGTTTGGTGCATTGAATCTTGCCCAGGGATTTATCAAAAAGTTTGTTGAAAAGAAGAGCGGTAAGATTGTTTTTACCTCTTCAATGGGAGGGTTATGGACGGTTCCATATGTAGCTGCCTATTGTGCATCAAAACACGCTTTGGAGTCTATTGCTGAAGGGTTAAGAACTGAACTTGCTCCGTTTAATATCAAAATTGCTACCTGCAACCCGGGTGTGTTTGGAACAGGATTTAATGACAGGGGAGTAGATTCTATTTTCCATTGGTATGACCCGAAAATTAACTTCACTCCGGAATCTGCTTTTGATGGAGCTGCAGAATCTTTAGCTCATCAGCTGGATCCACAGTCTATGGCAGAGGTGATTGTGAATGTAGCATTAGATGATGAAAGCCATTTTAGAAATGTACATCCAAAGGAAACTGAAGATTTTGTAAAACAGCTTCAGGCAGATGCATGGACCGCAAAAAGCTAATATTATGGAACTGAATTATAAAACCGCAGAAAAAGCGCTACATGCAGCAAAAGAAAAAGCATTATCCATGAATATTCCTGTAAGTATTGCCGTGGTAGATGCCGGAGGACATTTATTTGGATTGGCAAGACTGGACAGTGTCTATGGAGTGGTTGATTTTGCCATTAAAAAAGCAAAAACAGCAGTCATGTTCGGAGTAAACAGTGATCTGATGGGAGGAATCATTTCAGAAACCGGTATTCACGGCTACGGAATGCTGAACTCCAATGAGGGACTTCTGACTATTGCAGGTGGTGTTATCCTCAAGAATGCAGATGGAGATATCATTGGTGCAATAGGCTCATCAGGCGGAACTCCTGAACAGGATAAAGAAATTGCAGAGGCGGGTGCTTTGGCTATTGCTTAAATTTCAGATATTTGTATTATGGAAAATACTTCGGAGATCATATTTGACAAACTTGTTTATTCATGTGCTTTTGAGTCTTACAGAGGTCATGAAGAATTTATTCCGGACCATTTTCTGGGATTTCAGATCTCCGGAGAAACGCATGCTTTTCATGAACAGGGTAAGACTGTGATCAAAGAAAATACAGTAGTTCTGGTCAGAAAAAATCAACTGATCAGGACTATTAAATATCCTTCAACGCATGAAAAGTATCAGTTTATCTCCATTACGCTTGATGATGAAACGCTGAGACAGTATGCCAATGAAAATAGAATAGCTGTAAATAGTAGTTTTCCAGGAAATCAGCGGTTGTTTTTTGAGCCCAATGATTTTTTTAAGAGCTATTTTACTTCTCTTATTCCTTACATTAATAAAACACAGGAGATTCCACCAAAATTAGCTGTTTTAAAGGTGAAAGAAGCCATAGAACTTCTTTTGCTGAGTAATCCTGATCTTAAAAATCTTCTTTTTGATTTTTCTGAACCTCATAAAATTGACCTTGCCGCATTTATGAACAAAAATTTTATGTTCAATGTATCGGTAGATGCTTTTGCAAGACTTACAGGCCGTAGTTTATCAGGATTTAAGCGGGATTTCAATAAGACATTTAAAATGACACCAAAGCAATGGCTGAAAGAAAAAAGATTAAAGGAAGCGTATTATTTAATTAAAAACAAGGATAAAAAACCTTCAGATATTTATCTTGATCTGGGTTTTGAGAATTTGTCCCATTTTTATTCTTCTTTTAAAAAGAAATTTGGCGTAACGACTACAGAAGTTTAATATAAATCAATAAAAAACACAATTTTTAATATAAGAGTTGCTTAATTGTTGGAAAATGCAAAGACACAAAAAGGATTTTAAAATTTTTCTGTGCCTTTGCATTTTCCGACAATTTCTATTAAGGAATTATATTTTCAGCCCTTAATCTTTCAAAGACATCTGTAAAAGAATCTTCTGTACTCGTATAAGCCGTGAAACCTAGTTTTCTGCTTTTTGACATATCACACATCACTTCCAGAGGTCTTCCCAGATCAAGATCGGTATGCCATGCTGAAGAGAGACGGGCAAGATTTCTTTCTTTCAGATTATATTTTTCTGCAATTGAAGTCCAGATTTCGTGGTCGTTTTCCAGCTCTTTTTCAAGAGGTTTTATCGTACCGTCAAAACCTTCAGCTTCTATACCAAACCAATCTGCCAGCCTTTTCCATAGCCATTTCCATCGGAAAACATCTCCATTAGTAATATTGAATGCCTGGTTCCTTGCTGATTCCGTGGTGGATGCCCAAACCAATTGTTGAGCCAAAACTCTTGCATCTGTTACATCCGAAATGCCATTCCATTGTGCTTCAGACCCCGGCCAGATAAATTTTCGTCCTGTTTCTTTACATATACTGGCATATACACCCAATGTGGTCCCAATATTCATTAGATTTCCAACGGCATATCCAACAACTGTATGTGGTCTGTGAATGCTCCATGTGAAGCCATCTCTTTCGGAAGCTCTGTACACTTCATCTTCCTGTGCATAGTAGAAATTGGGAAGCGGAAGCCTTGGATGTTCTTCTCTGACAGGGGTTTCCGGTAAAACTCCTTTTTTAGCATATGCCTCAAAAGGGCCCAGGTAATGTTTAAGCCCTGTAACCAAAGCGACATGCTTCACTGATTTTTTAGATGATAAAACAGTTAACAAATTTCTCACAAGCATACTATTGACAAGAATATTTTCCTCTTCAGTATCATTACGCATCCAGGTGGTAAAGTAAATATGAGTAGGAGAGATTCCTTCCAATGCTTCAGCAAGATCCTGTTCATTCATCAGGTCTGCTTTAACAGGATGAAGACCCTGGATATTGGAGGTTGGATTCCTGGACAATCCATATGTTGTCCAGCCTTGAGCGATCAGTTCCTCAGCGAGGTTACTCCCTGTAATTCCGGTAGCGCCTACTACCAATGCAATATTTTCCATAAGTATTGTAAAATTTCTTGTACAAAATTATGGGTGATAAGAGGCTTTTATCCTTGATTTGGATCATGTATTCAGGTTGATCTGGATCAAGTGTTGTTTAAAGAATTCTTTTTACGGATTCTGCTTACGGTTTCAGGAGCAAGACCAAGATAAGAGGCAATAAGATTGTGAGGCACTCTTTTGATCATTTCAGGGTTCTTTTGTGCCAGTTGAAGATATTTTTCTTCAGCAGTATAACCGTTGGAAACAATAAGCCTGTAATCTTTTGTAACGAGGCTGTTCTGGTATAAAATTCTAAAATAACGGTCCATTACAGGAATTTCCAACAGCATTTTTTCATAATTTTCCAATGTGATCATCAATACTTCCGTTTCTTCAATAGCATCAATATTCAGGACAGATTTTTCCTGATTGATAAAACTGTTGAAGTCTGAGATCCACCAGCCTTCAAACGCAAACATATTGATGTGTTCATTTCCTTTTTCATCCAAGAAAAAAGACTTTAACAGACCTCTGCTTACAAAAGACAGCGATTTGCAGATATCTCCTTCCTGAAGAAGATATTGTTTTCTACGAAGCTTTTTGAGGGTAAAGAAGGACTGAACCTGACTTTTCTGTTCGTCAGTAATATCAACTTTGTTTTCGATATGGGAAAGCAGGACATCAAACATCAAATAAATATTTTATCAAAAATAGCACTTTCAACTGCAACCGAAGTTTTATTTTTCAAAATCATAGAGGTTGATTCCGGTTTCTTCATTTTTAATTTTTATGACTCTTGTATTTAGCGGATATAAAATAAATTCTGCTGCTCCCTGGATTTTAGCTTCTAAAAGGTGTCCGGCCAGGGCGGAGTAATCTTCTTTTCCTAATGTAATATGAAGATGTAGAGTCAATTTTCCTTCTATTTCAGAGATATTTTCGGAGATATTGGTGACTTCCATCTGTTCTTTAAAGGTTTTGTCAACATATTTTTTGGTGGCTGGATTAAAGAAACGAAGCGTTGCTTCACTCACAGCTCCGATTCCCGTAACTTCTCCTGCCTGAATATTTTGGACATTAATAAAATCCGTTAAAGTTTCTACAATATTGGAATGGTTATTAAGGCTAACCAGATAAATTGAACCTGTTCTTCTTGCGGACCAATTATTTCCTTTATAATTTTGAATCTCCATAATATTAAGATTTAAAGGTATACATACAATAATTATGCTTTGTTCAACCTTAAGTTTAAATATGTTTTGTTTCTGCTGAAATTTCTAAATAGTAAGTCCTTAAAACCGGTAAAAAATACCGAAATTTGCAGAAATAAGAAGTAATGAAGATTGTAGATATAGAGAACTGGAACAGAAAAGAACATTTTGAATTTTTTTCTAACATGGCAAGCCCTTATTTTGGATTTACAACGGAGGTAGACTGTACAAAAGCATATGATACTGCTAAAGAAAAAGGATATTCTTTTTTTGCCTATTATTTCCACAAATCTATGGCCGCGATCAATACCATTGATGAATTAAAACTAAGAATCATTGACGATCAGGTGATACAGTTTGATACAGTGCATGCCGGCAGTACGATCGGAAGACCGGATGGTACTTTCGGGTTTTCATTTACTCCTTTTTCAGAAGATTTTGAAACCTTCAATGCGGCGCTGCAGGAGGAAATAAAAGGAGTACATGAGACTTCGGGGTTAAGATTGAGTAATGAAAGACTGGGAAAAGACCACGTAAGACATACAACCATTCCGTGGAATTCCTTCAGTGCTATACTGCATCCTACAGATTTTAATACCACAGAATCTGTTCCTAAAATTGCTTTTGGTAGATTCAATATCCGCGACGGCAGAAAATATCTTCCGGTTTCTATTGAAGCACATCACGGGCTGGCTGATGGTCTTCATCTTGCCAAATACATGGAAGAATTTCAAAGACAGCTTGATCAGTAGAGGATTGTAAGTCTGAAGAATTCACTTTTTTAATAGTAAATTTTCCGTTTTTCTATTTTCACAATTTGGTCTTTCTCCATTTGCTTTATGGTCCGTATAACAGTTTCTACACATAATCCGGTAAGTGAAGCGAGCTGCTGTCGGGTAAGTGGAATCTGGAAAGAATAAGGTGTTTTATCTTCATGATAACTTTTCAGGTAATCCATCAGCAGTTTCAGTTTAGCAACGGGATTTTGGAAAGAAAGATTATACAGCATGATATATTTATAATACATTCTTTCAGCCAGACATTCGTAAATACTGAGTGAAATTTCTGGGTTATTTTTAATCAGATCCAAAAAATTCTGCTTCGGCATTTTATAAATAACAGAATCTTCTATTGCTACAGCATTCATAGGGTAAGGCCGGTCTACAAACAGCAGAGATTCGCCAAAACTGTGACCGTCTGAGAATATATTCTGAATAAACTCTTTCCCATCCATCGTATAATTATTGAGTTTAATTTTCCCTTTTTCAATCTGGTAATAATGGGAGGGAAACTCTTCTTCATGGAAGATCATTTCGCCTGTCTGATACGTTCTGGTTTCCGCTCCAAAAGAAATTAATAAGCTTTCAATGATCATAGTTGTTATTATTTATAAAAATAAAGGAACACCTATTTTATTGATTTCTTTTATGATGTGGTACCATTCAAATACCACATATATTCATTTTTTTATAGGTGTTTAGCCTGAAAAACATTGACTGAGATCATAAAAAGTAAAGGCAATAACCAGTTACATTTACATCCCACCAAAAATTAATGTACAAAGAAGGGGAAACATACTGATAAAAGCAGTTAAGATATTTTTGCTTAAAATATAACGTGGTATCTATGTGGTACACGGTTTTTATAAAATTTTAATCATTTTTTCTTTCTTTGCCAGTATAAAAATGAAATAAAATTCATAGGTGTGATTTTTTTAACATAATCATTCACTAAATACAAAGTATACCCTATGAATTATTGCATTATATTAATTAAAACCGATAAAATTTTGAATACATAAAAATTATTTTGTTCCCGATATTAAATTAGCAAAACACAGATTGAGCAGAGAAAAAAAGACTTTGTACAGATTCACAAAAGATGTGGTATCTGAAATACGTAGAGATGAGAAAGTATTATGAAAAATAGAAAACCTGAACACAATTTAGAGGATTTGAACCAGAAAATTCTTGTACAAGACGAAATTATGGCTTTAGCCAAAGCAAATTCCCCTCGTCTGCTGAATAAATTCAGACTGGTTTATCCTGATTTTTTTAAAAAGTTATCTGCTATACAGCCCGCCCTTAAAAACTCTGAATTGATCTTTTGTATTTACCTTAAGCTCAATATGACCACGAAGGAAATTGCAACATGTATTTTTGTGACACCCAAAGCGATACAAAACAGAAAAAACAGGATCAGAAAAAAACTCAACATTCCTTCTGAATTTGATATTTATAAATGGTTTAATGAAATTTAAACCATTTTTTTTGTATTTAAATTTCTATTACTGCTTTTTCCAGATCGTGATAGAGAAGAATTTTCCAACGGTTTTCTTTTGCCTCTTTTTCCCATTTAAGACGTAATTCCATTGCTTTTCTGCCATCAAAATCACTTTTATAGGCTACATGATATTTTAAATAGGAGGCCTGTGGAAGGTCATCAGCACCATAGAAAACCGTTTCTCCATTTTCCCTGATCCAGAAAACCTGCATAAAAGGGGTATGTCCGCCCACTACTTCATAGGAGATCTCATCTGTAATCTGTCCCTGATCCTCATTCATCCATGTAATATTAGGTAGTTGAATCAGCTGTTCCAAAATAGTAAAATCAAAAGAAGGATTACCTTTCTTTTCCATGGCAAAATCCAGTTCACGCTTCTGGATATAAATCTGAGCATTCGGAAAAGTGGCTTTAAAACCATCATCTGTAGCGGTTACTGCCCCTTCAATATGGTCTTTATGAAGATGGGACAGCAATAGCTTTGTAATTTGATCAGGATGAATATTTTCTCTTTCCAGAATTTCTGAAATAACAGTTGCTCCGGATTCATTTTTCCAGCCAATTCCTGCATCCAAAAGGATATAATCATTTTCAGTGATGATAAGAAAAGGCTGTACAGACATCTTGATTCCACCTACCTTATCAAAATTTTCTTCTGTTAAAAGAGTGAAGTCTTTAGTTTTGCTTGCTGAGAAATTGCCTTCTTTGAGCGGAATGATTTTCATGGTGCAAATTTCCTTAATATTTCTAACATTCAAAAGGTTTTCCATCGATATATATCATCAATAAAAACAATGATACAGACAGCGTGTTGAAATCATTCTACTTATGGCAGAATCCTATATTATTCATAGAAATGTAAAGGCATAGGACAAATAATTTCTTTTTTTAATGATTATCTTTGATCTCTTAAAAATCTGGCGGATGTATGATGATCTGCCTTCAGATATCTTTCAATTCAAATAAAAACTTTATACGTAATGCAGGAGAGTTCTTCCCATGGTATTTCCCGGACTGTTATCTGGCTAATGGCCATTATTTCCGGACTGGTAGTTGCCAATAATTATTACAATCAGCCTTTACTGGCACTTATTTCAGAAGAGCTGCAGGTTTCTGAGAGTGCAGCAAGTAAAATTTCTGTACTTACTCAGATCGGTTATGCATTGGGATTGTTGCTGATTGTTCCGTTGGGGGATAAGTTTTTCAGGAAGAAATTGATTTTAATAGATCTGTTTCTCGTTTTTGGATCACTTTTATGGATGACTTTTGCTACTCAGCTGTGGATGTTGTATGCTGCCAGTTTACTGATTGGGGCAACATCAGTTATTCCGCAATTGTTTGTGCCTATTGCTGCGGAACTTTCATCAGATAAAGAAAAATCGGGTAATATCGGATTGGTAATGTCTGGACTGTTACTGGGAATTCTTCTTTCCCGTTTTATAGGAGGAATAGTAGGTGAAGTCTGGGGCTGGCGGGCTATGTTTGGAATTGCGGCAGGACTCATGATCCTGGTGTGGCTGGCGGTATATAAAATGCTTCCTGAGCTTTCACCTAATTTTAAAGGGACTTACAAAGAGCTGATGCGTTCGGTTGCCCAGCTTGCCAGAACACAACCTGTTCTTCAGTTGGCATCTTTCCGCGGGGCAATGGCATTTGGGTCTATGTGTGCATTGTTTACAACATTGGTTTTTCATATGGAGAAACCGCCTTTTAATGCCGGATCATCCGTCGTGGGAAGTTTTGGATTAGCAGGAGCTGTAGGAGCTTTGGCGGCCGCAAAAGTGGGAAAACTTCAAAAATATCTTGATATTAACCGGATTATATTCTATTCTTTATTGATTGTTATAGGAAGCTGGGGTTTTACTTATTTTGCCGGAGAAACCTATTGGGGACTTATTGTAGGGGTAATTCTTGTTGACCTTGGTGTACAGTCAAGCCATATTATGAACCAGACCAATTATTTTCTGATTAAATCAAACGCGGTAAACAGGCTGAATACAGTGTATATGGTGTCTTATTTCATTGGGGGATCACTGGGAACCTGGCTGGCTTCCGTTGCATGGCAAAAAGCTCAATGGAGTGGGGTATGTTTTGTAGGAACGGTATTTGGAGTATTAGCTTTGATTGCTCATATCCTGTTTTCAAAAAGGGTAAATAGAGCAAATACCGACATGTAATTGTTTATATTTCTGAGACGTTTAAGACTCTGGATTTTATCTTTGATAAAATCCAGAGTCTTTTATTTTCAAACCTGCCTAATTTCAAAATCTGCAGAATCTCTTATTCTTCAATGGTTTCCTGTGCCATCATCATTTCTCTGTGTTTTCCTCCCCATTCGTCAAGCTGTTTCCAAATCGGGATCAGTTCCCGGGCAATATCTGTAAGTTCATAATCTACTCTTGGAGGAACTTCTGCATAAACAGTTCTTTTTACTAAGCTTTCTTTTTCCAACTCTCTCAACTGTAGGGTAAGCATTCTTTCCGTTATTCCTGAAATAGAGTTTCTAAGTTCGCTGAAACGTAATTTTCCGTCTTTTAGTTTGTTTAAAATAATCAGTTTCCATCGGCCTCCGATTTTACATACAGCATAGCTCAGATCGCATCCTTGTATATACTTTCTGTTGATATTATTTGTTGAATTTTCTTTTAGCTTTCCCATTACTTACAAATTTGTTAGTACCATACATTTAGCTGTATACAATGCAAATGTAAGGTTTGAGATTTAATTTTACACACAGAAAGCAGAAATATGCGGCAGTAAGGAACAATAGCGCTCACGTTCCCTGCAAAAATAATAGTAACTTAAATCAAAATGAAAATGCAGTTAACCTCTAATATCACACAGATTTTAAATCATTTAGAAAAAATAGAACCCTTCAATCCACAGAATTCCTTAGATGGAGCCCGTAAATATCTTGAAACAATGTCTCTTCAGCTTAGTGGTAAAAAAGAACCCGTTACAATGATTGAAGAATTGAATATTCAACAGGAAAACCATCAGACTCCCATCCGGATTTATCGTCCTAACGGAAAGAATGTTCAGAATTCATCGGCTATTATTTATATTCATGGAGGCTGGTTTATAGCCGGAGGATATGAAACCCATGATGCTGTAGTCCGCAAACTGGCTAATAAAACCGGATCTGTGGTTATTTTTATAGATTACCGTCTTGCTCCGGAGCATCCTTTTCCTGCAGGTTTAAACGATTCTCTAAATGGAATAAAATGGGTAATAGAAAATGCAGAATCTTTAGGAATTGATCCTGATAAAATAGGAATTATAGGAGATAGCGCTGGCGGAGCATTGGCCACCGCTGTTTCTACCCAAATAGGAAATCAACTGAAATTTCAGGTATTGATTTATCCTGCAGCCGATAATCAGCTCAATTCAAAATCTTGGAAAACTTATGAAAACGGGCCTGTTCTTAATAAGCAGGGTGGTATTGAAGCATGGGATTGGTACTTGCCCAAAGAAGAAAAAGATAATCCTTTGGCGATTCCGGTCTTAATCAAAGATTTTAAAGAAACTCCGCCTACTTTAGTGATTCTTGCAGAGCATGACCCTTTGATTGATGATGGGAAACAGCTTTCTGAAAATATGAAAAATGCAGGAGTTACACTTACAACAAGTCTCTACAAAGATATGGTCCACGGATTTATGCATATGGGAGAACTTTTGGAAGAAGTACAGTCTGCAGTAGGTGAAATGGCTGCTTTTGCCCATCAAAATTTTAATTCTGCCGGAGAAAAAGTATCATGAAAAAATACGCATATATTGGATGTCTTGGTTTTATAGCCGTTATTACAACAGAATTTGGAGTTATCGGAATTCTCCCGCAGGTGGCAGAACATTATAAAATCAGTATTGACAAAGCAGGATATCTTTTGAGTGCTTTTGCATTAATTATCGCTATTACAGGGCCTTTTATGACTTTGCTTACCTCGGGTTTTGATCGTAAAAAAATAATGCTTACAGCCATTTTCCTGTTTCTGGTTACAGGATTGGTGTCTTCTTTTTCACCTCCTTTCTGGCTGCTGATGCTGGTTAGGATTTTGCCGGCATTTCTACAACCTGTTTATATTGCGACAGCATTATCTGTAGCGGTCTCTCAGGCAGATGACCGGAAGAAAAATGAACTGATGGGAATTGTATTTAACGGTGTAGCCATTGCTATGGTAACCACTGTTCCTTTTGCAACATGGATTGCGGGTCTTTGGTCCTGGGAGTATTCATTTATGATACAGACTGCGGTAAGTCTGATTGCTTTAGCTGTCATTTATTTCCTTCTTCCTCCGATGCCTGTGAAAGAGAAAAAATCGTATGGAAACCAGGTCAGAATCCTGAAGCAGCCTCCATTTATTCTAAGTACACTGACTAACTTTTTCATGATTACCGCATGGTTTTCAACCTACAGCTATTTTGCAGATTATCTGAATAAGGCCAAAGGAATGGATACATCAATGGTAAGCTATATGCTGCTCTTGTTTGGGATTATTGGTGTGATAGCCAATGGAGTTGCCGGAAAAATGCTTAATAGAAATGTGGCAGGTACTACCGCTATTTTTCTTTCGGGAACTATTTTAGTGCCTGTTCTTTTATATTTTTCTGATGGAAATTTATGGGCAACTATTTTAGTAATCGGAGTTTGGGGATTTTTGTATTCACCCAGCTTTCTGAATGCTTCCACTTATATGATCTCCTCTGCACCGGACTCATTGGAATTTGCCAACAGCCTGGCAACCTCATTCGGAAATCTGGGAGTAACGGTGGGAACTACCATAGGAGGATGGGTCATCGTTACAAAAGGAGTAGAATTTATTCCCTGGATAGGTTTCGTTTTCGGACTTCTTGCATTTCTGATGATGATATTAAAAAACAGAGTTGAGAAACAGAGTCAGGTTCTATCCGCTTGTCAGAATTAAATTGTAACAATTTTTGTTACATTAAATAAATTTTAGTAACTTTGTACTATTAATTTGATTTAAAATTAAATACAATGAAAATAGAAATCTGGTCGGACGTAATGTGTCCGTTTTGCTATATCGGAAAAAATAATTTTGAACAGGCTCTAAGCAAGCTGCCTTTCAAGGATGAAGTAGAAGTAGAGTGGAAGAGTTTTCAGCTGGATCCAACTTTAGATCCCAAAAAAACTCAGGATACTATTCAATATTTTAGAGAAAAAAAAGGTGTTCCTGAAGCTCAGGCTACGCAAATGCTGAGTCAGGTTACCCAAATGGGAAAAGGAGCAGGAATTGATTTTGATTTTGGAAAAACTCTGATCACCAATACTTTCAGCGCTCATAAATTGCTTCATTTAGCTAAAAAGCATAACAAATCCAATGAAATGGAAGAAGCTTTGTTTATCGCTCATTTTATTGATGGTAAAAATGTAGGGGATACAGAAGTTTTGGCAGCTATTGCTGAAAATTTGGGGATTGACAAAGAGGAAGCAAGACAGGCCGTTACTACAGATCAATTGGATTATGAAGTGAATCAGGATATTCAGGAAGCAAGAAACAATGGTGTTTCCGGAGTTCCTTTCTTTGTTCTGAATGGTAAATATGCTGTTTCCGGAGCCCAGCCTGTTGAGGCATTTGAAAATGCGCTTCAGCAGACTTATAAAGAAACCGTAAGCCCGTTTAAGGATCTTTCCGGTGGCAGCGGAGCATCCTGTGATGCTGACGGATGCAGTATTTAAGATAATAGAACCCCAAAACATTTATTTGTTTTGGGGTTTTTAATTGAAAATATTAGAAGAAACTCTCGTATCTTTGTAATGCAGTGCCAACCGCTGTATAAATCTAATTTCTCAATGATAAAAATTAACAACGAAACTCACTATTCAATTGATGACACCCTTTTTGTTTTTGCATTAGATTCCGAAGCAGGAACTGTATTTGATGATAAGAATAAATTAATTACAGGCATCGGAAAGGTAAATGCAGCGATAGAATTAACCAAAGAAATTCACACAAGAAAACCTAAACTCATTGTGAATCTGGGTTCTGCGGGAAGTAAAGGATTTCATAAAGGAGAAGTGGTATGCTGTACAAAGTTTATTCAGAGAGATATGGACGTCAGAGGACTTGGATTTAAGCTGTATGAAACTCCGTTATCCGGAGTACCGCCTGTATTGGAATATGGCCTTAAAATGGAAACTTTGCAAGAGGGAATTTGTGGCAGCGGTGACAGTTTTGAAATGAACCATTCTGAAACAGATTACAATATTGTAGATATGGAAGCGTATCCGCTGGCATTGATTGCCCAACAGGAAAATATCCCGTTTCTATGTCTGAAATATATTTCTGATGATGCAGGAAGTGATGCAGCAGACGATTGGAGTGTACAGGTACATTTGGCTTCTGAAGCCTTTAAAAAAATACTGTTTTCATAAATAATATAATCCTGAACAAAGTTTCAGGATTTTGTTTTCTATTTGTATTTTTACTTCCAACCTATCACTATTATGAAAGTTACTTTTTATGAGCCAGTAGATTCTGTGTTGAAAGATTACATCCAAGGATATTATTTTATTGAAAAAGATGATGATCAGGAACCTGTCAAATATCTTACATTTCCAGACAATTACTTTATCGTGTCAGCATGTCAGGATGTATCTGTTACTCAGGATGAAGGATGGGTAGAAATTGCCAGATCTTCATCTGAGAATATAGTGGTTGATTTTGTATTCAGATGTTCTGTTCCTACTGAAATTTTTTATCGGCAGTCGGTTAATGAAGTGACCATTTACTTTAAACCATTGGGCATTTATCATTTTTTTAATGCTGATAAATGGGAGGACCTGGAACAGGAAATTCTTCTTTCTGACCTTACAGAGATTATGAATGCTGTTTTAAAAGAGTCTGACAGGAAAATACAAATTGAAATCCTTGAAAATTATTGTCTTTCCAAATTTAGGCAGAGAGACTTGCATCTGGCTTATACAATATTAAATGATTTTGAAACAGAATTGAGTATTGAAGAAATTGCGGCAAAGAATAAAATCACAAGACAATATGTAAACAAGATATCCCAACGATATCTGGCTAAACCAGCTTCAGAATTCAGGAAAATACAGCGGTTTCGTAAGGTTTTGATTTCAAATAAAAAATCAAGAAATCTTACAGAACTTTCCTATGAAAATCTATTTTATGATCAGTCACATCTTATTAAAGATTTTAAAGAACTCACTAAAATAAGTCCAGGAAAATTCTTTGAAAATGTAGATACTGATAAAAATAATGTCTGGTTATTTATCTGAGTTTCCATTTTTACAATTCATACAAAACTCATTGAAATACATTTGTTGAAATATTAAATCCATATTTCAATGAAAAAAATATATGTTGGGCTTTTCTTTTTTACTTCCTTATTTTCTTATGCCCAGAAAAATGATACATCAACAGTTCTTACTGATATTACAGAAAAAGTAAAAGACTATTATGTTGATAATGAAACCTATAAAAAAGTAAACTCATTATTTCAGAGTGAACTGAAAAAAGGAACTTTTAATGAACTTAACAAAAAGGATTTTGCGGCTCTTCTCACTCAAAAGTTAAGAACGACTATTAAAGACGAACATTTCTTTGTTAAATATCTCGAAAACTACACTCCCGAAAAACAGATGAGTGAGAAAGAAAGGGAGAAATTGAATAATGAACATAACAGTCTTGAGAACTTCGGATTTGAAACGGTTCAAAGGCTTCCGGGTAATATCGGTTATATCAATTTTAAAGGTTTTGCCTCTCCCGAAGCCAGTGAAAAAACGTTAGCTGCTGCTATGAATTTTGTTGCGAATACTCATTCTCTGATTATTGATCTCCGGGAAAACGGAGGAGGAGAAAATGGGATGGTTCTTCTCTTCTGCAGTTATTTTTTTGATCAAAAAACAGATCTTTATACTACCTATTTCCGGCATGATAACAAAAAGGTTTTAAACAGTACCCAGCCTGAGGTTTCAGGACAGAAATATCTTCATAAAAAGATCTATATTCTTACCAGCAAAAAGACTTTTTCGGCAGGAGAAGCGGTGGCTTACTTTTTAAAGCAGTATAAACTTGCTGAAATAATAGGTGAAAAAACAGGAGGAGCAGCCAACCCTGTAGATCCTTTTATCATCCAAAATCAATACTTACTGCTTGTTCCTGCAGGAAAAATAACATCTTTAATAAGCAAAAAAAATTGGGAACATACAGGTGTAACCCCCGATCAGGAAGTGAAAAGTGAAGATGCTTTAAAGACAGCTCACATTAAAATTTTAAAAAATATGGTTACAACAGAAACAAAAACAGAATTAACCATACCCGAAATAAAAAATCTTATTTATAAATTAGAACAATAAAATACCTGTTATGTCATCAATAATCATCAATTCATCCGGTGAAAAGGACCTCGAAATACTTCAGAATATTGGTATACAAACCTTCACGGAAACGTTTGCAGAGGATAATACTGAAGAGGCTATGAAAAAGTATCTGGAAGAAAGTTTTAATACGGAAAAGATAAAATCAGAGCTGAATAATCCTGATTCCTTTTTCTATATTGCCTGGGAAGAAGACAATCCGGTAGGATATCTGAAAGTCAATTCCGGAAAAGCACAGACAGAACTTCAGGATGAAACCAGCCTGGAAATTGAAAGAATCTATGTAAAGAAAAGCCATCACGGGAAAAAAGTAGGTCAGCTTCTTTATAATCAGGCTTTGGAAACGGCTCGGCATCTGAATAAATCTTATGTATGGCTTGGAGTGTGGGAAGAAAATCTGAGAGCTTTGAATTTTTACAAGAAAAATGGATTCGTTGAGTTTGATAAACATATTTTCAGACTGGGAGAAGAGGAGCAGACAGATCTGATGATGAAGAAAATATTGGATTAAAAGCTTTCATTCCACAGATTTTAACAGAGGATGTTTAGGACAAAATACTCAAAATGAACAATTCAGAATTTGTAAGACATATCAATCAGTATTACCCGTTATCTGATGAAACGGTGAAGGCTTTACTCGATATCTGTACTGAAAAGCATTATCATAAAAATGATTTATTACTGGAATCCGGATCAATGGCGAGGTATTATTATTTCATCAAATCCGGGATGATAGGATATTATACAGAAGATGAACAGGGAAATAATATTTATAAAATTTTCTTTGAAGAAAACAGTTTCGTTGCTTCTACGGCTGCCATTATTAAGAATGAGCCCAGTGATTTCACTATCATTGCACTTGAGGACTGCACTGTCATACAATATCCTGCAAAAGCATACCGTGAACTGCTTGAAAAGTATCATGATCTTGCACTTTTTCATATGTATTATTTAGAAAAAAACTGGGTAGTAAAAAAAGAACCTTTAGAAGTCTCTTTAAAATATGAAACAGCAAAAAAACGTTATTTGCAATTGCTTGAAAACAAATCCCTTTACAACAGATTAAAACAACATCATATCGCTTCCTATCTGGGAATTACACCTACTCAGCTTAGCCGGATAAAGAAAGAAATTCATTGATATTTTGAATTCTGAATGAAATAAATTAACAAAAGCGTCAACATATGTTGACGCTTTTCTTTTTTTAATACCACAATTTTGTGCTGTTATCCAATCATTGGTACACAATATGTTTTAAAAAATAAGATACCTCTGATTATCATTAATTAAACATTTTTCAGCATGAAGAAGCTCATCAACATTGTGTTTGTACTGACTGCCTTTATACAGATGTCAGCACAAAAAATTATTCATCAGGAAGTATTCAGTCCGAAAATGAATAAAAAAATCAAAACAGTTATCATTACACCGAATCTTCAGCCTAATACAACGTATCCAACGGTTTATATCCTTCATGGTTTCAGTGGTAATCCGGACAGAATTATTAAGCAGGATATTCCTGATCTGGTACAGAAAGCTCAGGAATATAAAACAATTTATGTTCTTCCGGATGGAAATTACAGTTCATGGTATGTAGACAGTCCCATTGTTAAAGATTCACAATATCAGACTTTCATTGGAAAAGAACTGGTGGAATTCATTGACAAAAATTATCCGGTGAAAGCTGAGAAGAAATCCCGAGGTATTTTGGGATGGAGTATGGGTGGTTATGGTGCAACCAATATCGGAGTTACTTATAATAAAACTTTCGGTATCGTAGGAAGTTCATGCGGAGCACTGGATTTCAATTCATTCGGGGAAGGCTATCAGAAATATATGGTGAATAAAGTTCTGGGACCTCTGGAATCTATTAATCCCAATTTTCTTACCGACAGCAAAGTAAAATTGATGGCCGGAGCAGGACAGCAGTATATTTTCGATTGTGGTACAGAAGATATCCAAATGATCAATATGAACAGAAATTTTCATAAAAAACTGACAGAAATGAAAATTCCGCATCTTTATACAGAATCTTTAGGAGGACACGTTCCTGAATACTGGAGCAGATCACTGTCTGAACAATTGTCTTTATTTGATAGGTTCTTTAAACAGTAATTGTCACAAAGAAGCAGTTTAAACTTTTACATTGATTATTTTTAACCATAAAAGACACAAAAGTTTTTAAATACTTAAATTTTTAGAGCCAATTTTTATTCATAATAAGTACCCCTAAGTTTTGCGAAAATCTTTGATTTTCATCTTAATGTGAGCTTTTCTGCAGCGTTATTTTAAACTTACCTAATTAAACTAAAGTGTTTTAATATAGATGCTTTTGTGACTTTTGTGACTTTTGTGGTTTTATAAAGTTTTTAAAATTTATAAAAAATCCTTTTTAAGCAGTGCTTAAAAAGGATTTACGATTGATTGAATGTTCAAAAATGCTAACTAAGCATTATATTAAAAATGTTTAAAGTTTTTACCCAGATGTTCCTCTATAACAAAGAACGGATCTTCTGTAAGTGTATGTGCTCTCATGTCAATAAGGCTTACTTTACTCATCATACGAAGCATGATTCTTCTCTCACACGGCTGTTCTATACCGTCAATATTTCTTACTCCCGCACGGAATGCCGATCTCCCATGAGCGCATAAATGATTATTGACCAAAATAACATCTCCTGCCTGAGGGGTAAATCCGGAATAAATCAAATGTCTGGCCTCCTCCCAAAACTCATGAAGAGAACTCTGCGCTTCATCAGATTGTCTGATACTGGAATTGAACAACTGTTCAGCAGCATCAAACCTCATAAAAGGAAGGCTTAAATTCCCATACAATACAGAGTCTAATGTTTCTTCCTCAGTATCTCCTGTTTCCAGATTGGCATCTTTTGGAATTTTATAAATACGTTCAAATAGAGGTCTGTAATTTTCTCCAATAGACTCATGAGAACGGATTGAATAAAGAGTAGAAGGAACCTGTTCTTCATTTCTTACATACATAAAGCTTAAATAATCAGCCTGATGTTTCAGAAAAGCATCTTCGGTATGTACATATAAATCTGTTGAAGAACCTGACCCTGTCTGTGTTTCTTTCATTCTTTCATCAGGTATTATGGCATGAATCAATCCTCCGCCTTTACGCTGAGAGTAGTATTGTACAGGCTTTGATGGGAGTGCCCCATGAATCAGCGCACATGCAAAACCATATAAATTGAATTTTGAATAATCCGCAGACTGCCAATTGGGTGGAGTAGTACCTATATCCTCCTGATCTATGTCCATTAATCCGGTAAAGATTAATGCGCCATACTGATTTTTTGAAAAGTCATTCGCAAAATCCGCCGCTATATTTAAAATTCTCTCCGGTAAGAAATAAGACGCCAACTGGTGTACATGCTTTATAAAATCACGGTTTTCATAAGTGTCATACTTTTTCTGCAGATGCACTGCTGCATCTTTTATCATTCTTCTCTCCTCTGAGGTGACTTCTATGACCGTAGGAAGCAGTTTTACCGCTGTTAAACAGTCTTTATCTAAAATTTCTGTAGAATTCATTAAAAAAAATTTGGTGTTAACTAATAATTTTTATCTTTGTTTTTAATTATTCTAAATAACAATAACTGGGTCAAATTTAGTAATAAATAAACAACCACCAAACAAAAACTTAAAAAAAATGACAAAATTAAAAACCTGACATTCAGATACATAAACGCGTACATCTGAATATTAACAACAACTCACTGATTTAAAAAATCACCTTACAAATACTTATATGAACAACAAAATAATATCCCTGGAAGCACTTTCAAATGCAACCTTGCCTCACAATTCGGGGAATTTTGGGAATATTTTTCATCCGGACAATTACGATCACTACCGTAATGCAGTCAACAGCACTTTAGACCTTGTACAGGAATTTTTGTACAGAAACAATAAACCTTTCAGCGGCATTGAAGCACGAGAAATGAAAGGAATGGTACAGCAGATTGATCTTAATCAAAAATTATCTAATTATAATGAGCTACTTGCAGAAGTAGATGATATCTATGTAAAACACGCAACGGCTTTTCACCTTCCTCAATATGTAGCACATCTTAACTGTCCGGTTGTGATTCCGGCATTGGCAGGAGAAATTCTTGTAAGTGCTATCAATTCTTCACAGGATACTTATGATCAGAGTGCCGGAGGAACTTTCATGGAAAGAAAACTGATTGACTGGACTGCTGATCAGATCGGATATAATACAAATGAAAGCGATGGCGTTTTCACAGCAGGGGGCTCACAGAGCAATTTAATGGGATTGGTCATGATGCGTGACTGTTTCTCCCAGAAAAGATACAACCACAATATTAAAATGGATGGTCTGCCGGCAGAGGCAAGCCGCTTCAGAATATTTGTTTCAGATAAATCCCACTTTAGCAACCTGAAAAATGCTTCTATTATGGGACTTGGAGAGAAAAGTATCGTGAAAGTTCCTACAGATGAGCGCTTCCGTATGGACATCTCTCTTTTGAAGAAATATATTAAAAGAGAAGAACAGTTAGGAAATATTCCTATTGGTATTGTAGCTACAGCTGGAACTACAGACTTCGGAAATATAGATCCACTGGAAGATATCGCTAATATTTCGGAACATTACAATATCTGGATGCACGTAGATGCGGCTTATGGCTGTGCTTTGCTATTAAGTGATAAATACCGTGATCTGATTAATGGCATTGAAAGAGCAGACTCTGTAACAATTGATTATCACAAATCATTCTTCCAGCCTATCAGCAGTAGTGCCTTTATTGTTAAAAATAAAAAAGAACTGCTGATCCTTAAACATCATGCTGATTATCTGAATCCTAAAGAGATGGATGAAGAAGAAATTCCGGCCCAGATCAATAAATCCATTACCCAGAGTACCCGTAGGTTTGATGCTTTAAAGCTATGGTTCACCCTGAGAATGATGGGTAGAGAACAGCTTGCAGAGTATACGGACACCGTTATAGATCTTACCAAAGATGCGGCAGCAATGATTACTGAAGATGCAGACTTTGAACTGCTTTCAGATTCAGACTTAAGTGTTCTTGTTTTCAGATATGTAAATCCGGAAATCAGTGATCTGAACGCTCTGAATCAATACATTAAGATGAAACTTTTCTACAGCGGAGAAATCCTTGTAGCCAGCACAAAGGTTGATGGAAATTTCTATCTGAAATTTACCTTCCTGAACCCGATTACCACTACTGAAGACATTCATCAAATTCTTACCACAATCAAAGAACATGGAAAAGACTTTAATTCAGAAAAATAAAACAGGAGAGCAAGCCAGAGAAATTACCTTCAGAATCCTTCTGAATGGAATGTTGAGAGAACTTGGAAACGGAAAATTTTATCAGGGAGTTCCGAAATATGATCTTCTTACGGCAAAAGCCCTTCAGAATAGCAATTATCCGCTGTATATGAGATTTGAAATGAAGAAAAGCGGATTGTTCCTGTTCGCTCCCGTTTCTTATCGCTCCGAAAGTGCTTTTCACGAATATGGATCAGCTTTGTGGGCTGTTGACCATCAGAATCAGACTGTTTTTGAAGTCAATAATGAAAAACTAACTGAGCTGGTTTACAAAGAGTTTTCAGAGACGACTAATGAAAGCGGATTCAAACAATTTGTGGAAAGAATTCACAGCAGCTTAAGAAATCTGGAACTGACTACAGAAGCATGTCTGCAGGATGACCAGCTTTTAACCTATTCTTTTCTGGAATCTGAGCAAATGCTTCCGGCAGGACATAATCTGCATCCTTTCACCAAATCAAGAATGGGATTCTCTGAGGAAGAACAGTTCTTATATGGTCCTGAATTCGGGAAGGGATTCCAATTGGATTATTTCCTGATTCATAAAGACTGTATCACAGAAAAATCTCTTCCGGGAATTTCAGCAAAAGAAATCTTTGAAAAATGGGCATCCATACCGGAAAGTTACGATTTTGAAAACATAAATGATTTTTACATTGTTCCCTGCCATCCGTGGGAAGCACAATATCTGTTGTCAACAGAGGTGTATCCGGAAATGCTTGGGTCTGGGAAAATTATTCACATCGGACCATTGGGAGAAGATTTTTACGCAACATCTTCAATAAGGACGGTATATAATCCTGATTTTATCTGGATGCTAAAGTTCTCTCTGCATGTTTTAATGACAGGCTCTGTGAGAACAAACAGCTTAAAGGATCTCAACAGAGGGTATGCTTCAGCAATCTGGTGGCAGCATGAGAAAGCCTTATTTGAAGAGAATTTCCCGAATTTTAAATTATTGCTGGAACCATCCTCATTAAGTGTTCATTACGAAGGGAAGAATCTAGAGAGTCTGAATATCCTGCTCCGCGAAAACCCTTTTTCAGCTGAAGATAAAGTTATTTTATTAGCAAGGCTTTGTCAGGATGAATCTACAGATGGATTCAATTTTACGACTCATTTCTTTAAAAATGTTGCGAATCAGCTAAGTGTAGATGCCGAAAAAGCAGCTATTATCTGGTTTGAAAAGTATGTGAATCTCTTACTTTCACCACTAAACAGATTGTTCAGTAAATTAGGAATGGCTCCGGAAGTTCATCAGCAAAATCTACTTATTCAGCTGGATAATCAGCTTTTGCCACAGTCAATCTATGTGAGAGACGGACAGGGATATCTTATTAAAGATAGTTTCAAAGAAAAATATCAAAGCCTGATTAAAGATTATCCTGAAGTTGAAGATCTTTTCATTAGAGATGAGCGTCTTCTGGATATTATTTCTCACCATCTTTTGGTAAGTAACCTGAGTGCATTGATCTCTTCAATAGGTAAAACAGGTCTGGCGAAAGAAAGAAAACTGATCCATATTCTGTACAGAGAATTTGAAAATCTTCATGAGTCTGAACCTTCATCTTTAACAGAGTATGCTTTAAATCAAAGATATTGGGCGGTAAAATCAAACCTACAGTCGGCAGTGTCTGATGTAGACGGTGGTGTGAATGCTTCTTCAATTTCTTATGCTAAAGTTCCGAACCTTCTTCATAAACATTTCTTCTCAGATCAGTTAATTAATCCGCAGGGAACAGAAGTTTTCTTTAAAAGGTATTTCGAGAAGGAAGATGTGACCATGAGTATGCGTCCCATAGATCTTGAAAATGACCTTGAAATGCTTCATGAATGGTTTAATCGTGAACATGCTGTAAAAATATGGCAGATGAACTGGCCTATTGATGAACTTGAGACTTATTACAGACTCATGCTTCCAAGTGACGAAGCGCACAGTTATATTATCGCAGGTAACAATGAACCTTCTTGTAATATAGAGGTCTATTGGGCATGCAGAGATATTGTAGGAGATTATTACGAAGTGCTGCCTACGGATTACGGAACACACCAGTTCATAGCGCCTACTGATCCTAAAAAGAAATTTGTATCTCCATCCACACAATCTATGGTTGATTATGTTTTCGCACAGCCACAGGTAGGAAAAATGGTAGGAGAAGGGTCTGTAGACTCTCTTGCTTCTATGATGAATAAGGCCCATGTAGGCTTTAAAGTAGACAAAGTAATTGAAATGCCTCATAAAAAAGCCAATCTGAACTTCTGTTACAGAGAATGGTACTGGGAAAAATTCCCACAGAATAAAGAGGTACAAATCACCACAAACATCACAAAAAATGACTAACGAAGCCGTATACAATGTAATAGGCATAGGTATAGGCCCTTTTAATCTGGGACTTGCCGCATTATCCAATCCGATTCCGGAACTGAAGACCCTTTTTCTTGATCAGAGAGATGGTTTCGACTGGCACCCGGGGTTAATGATTGACCATGTAACCCTGCAGACACCATTTTTATGTGACTGTGTATCCATGGCAGATCCTACCAATCCTTTGAGTCTTTTGAATTATCTGAAGGAAACCGGAAGGCTGTACAAATTCTTTATCCGTGAAAGTTTCTTTATTCCAAGAAAAGAGTATAACCGTTACTGCCAATGGGTTATTGAACAGCTTCCGCAGTGCCGTTTTTCAACGCAGGTAGTAGATATTACTTATGAAGAGGGTTTATATCATGTAACCACAGTTCATACAAAGACAAAAGAAACGACTGTTTTTAAAACGGAAAGACTGATTTTAGGAACAGGAACACAGCCTCATATTCCTTCTTTTATTCCGAAAGACGATTCACGAATTATTCATACAAGTTCTTATTTGTATAGAAAAGAGGAACTTTTATCGGAAGGTAAAAAAATTGCCATTATTGGTTCAGGTCAGAGTGCTGCAGAGGTATTTTATGACCTTCTTCAGAGCAGAAATGAAAAAACTCAGCTGGGTTGGTATTCCCGTCCGGACAGATTTTTCCCTATGGAATATTCTAAATTAACATTGGAGCTTACATCTCCGGATTATATTGAATATTTTTATAACAGAAGTGAGCCGGCAAGGAAAACTATTTTAAGCAAACAACAAGCTCAGTTTAAAGGGATCAATTACGATCTGATCAATGATATCTATGATTTTATTTACGATCTGAATATTGACAATGCTGACCCTAATCTTAAAATTATTCCGAACAGCCAGCTGAATACCGTAGACAACAGCAATCCGGACTTCATCAACCTTGAGTTCACACAGCTGGAACAGGAAGTGCCTTATGATCAGGAAGCCGATTATGTGATTCTTGGAACCGGATACCGTTATCATGAACCTGCATTCTTAAAGAATATTCAGTCAAGAATTAAAAGAGATTCCAGTGGATTGTTTGATGTCAACAGGAATTATTCAATAGATCAGAACGGAGGCGAGATCTATGTTCTCCATGCTGAAGTACATACCCACAGCTATATTTCTACCGATCTGGGAATGGCGGCTTACCGTAATTCTTACATCATTAATGATATTCTGGGAAGAGAGCATTATAAAATTGAAAAGAAAATTGCTTTCCAGGACTTTGATGTAGAAAAATATGCTGATTTACCAACTGCCAAAATTTAATTAAAAAATGAACACCAACTTAAAAAATACAGTAAGCCAGGAAAACTGGAATCAGGCTAACAGAAACTTAATGGCCAAAACTATCGCAGAACTGATGCACGAAGAGCTTCTAAAACCTGTGGTAACTTCTGAAGATAAAGACGGATATACTGTTTTCAAACTTGAAACAGGATTTGAAAATATTGCCTACAGCTTCCGTGGGCAAGAGAGAATGATGGATTACTGGCATATTGATAAAGACAGCATTACAAAAACTGAAAACGGAGAAGATCTTTCTTCAGTAGATGTAGCGGCTTTCTTTCTGGAAATGCAGTCTGTATTTGATTTAGATCCTTACACCATTGCAAGATATACGGAAGAATTACTGCATACCTTGTATTGTGATGCTTTAATTTTATCTAATGGAGTAATGTCTTCAAAAGATCTTGCTGATGCAGATTATCAGACGGTAGAGCATAATATGACCGGACATCCGTGGGTTATTGTAAACAAAAGCCGATTAGGTTTTTCTCCACGGGATCTTAAAACATTTGCTCCTGAAGCAGATGAGAATTTAAAAGTAATCTGGCTGGCTTCTCATAAAAGCAGATCGGCATTCCAATCTTTGGAACATATTAACAGAGAAGAGTTTTACCGTTCCGAAATAGGAGACCTTTTGTATAATGATTTTCAGCAGCAGCTATTGAGCCAAGGGAAAATTGTTGAAGATTATCACTTTATCCCTGTACATCCGTGGCAGTGGGAGCATAAGCTTCAGATTCATTTTGCAGGAGATATTGCTTCCGGACTTTTAATTCAGCTGGGAGAGGGAAGTGATACCTACAGTCCACAACAGAGTATCCGTACTTTATTCAATGTAGATCATCCTAAGAAAAGATATTTAAAGACAGCTGTTTCTATTCTGAGTACGGGTAATATCAGAGGATTATCTCCTAAACAGATGAAAATTGCTCCAGCAATTACAGATTGGGTAAAAGGACTAATAAAAGATGATGCTTACCTGGAAAATAAAGAAACTATTTTCTTAGGGGAAGAAGCTGCCATCACTTATTTGCACCCACAGTACGGAGCTATTGCCAGTGTGCCTTATCAATATAATGAATTCCTTGGAGCATTATGGAGAGAAAGTGCTGAAAACTACCTGAAAGAGGACGAACAAATGGTAACCATGGCTTCTTTACTTTATGTAGATGAAAGCGGAGTTCCATTAGTTCAGGCATTTGCAGAAAAAGCAGGTGTGAGTATCAAAGAATGGATTAAAAGCTATCTTGATGCTTATCTTACCCCTTTATTGCATATTTATTACACGCATTCATTATGTGTAACGCCACACGGAGAAAACATTATGGTTGTTTTGAAAAACGGAGTTCCACAGAGAATCGTGATCAAAGATTTTGTGGATGATATCGTTTTAACAACAGAAGCAAGAGAAAAACTTCCTGCACACCTTGCAGACGGCTTGATCCAGTCTTCCAATAAAGAAAATATCCCGTTGTTTATTTTACTTGGAGTTTTTGATGCATTCTTCAGGTATCTTTCAAATGCTCTGCATACCTATTCTGATTTTAAAGAAGAAAAATTCTGGGAATTGGTTCACAACTGTGTAGAAAATTATAAAGCTGAGAATACCCATCTTCAGGAACGATATGAAAAATATGACCTGTATGTTCCTGCATTCAAAAGATTTTATATCAACAGTCTGCGTCTGAAAAATAATGGTTACAGTGAAAATAAAGCCTTCGCGATTCCAAGAAAAGACGGAGCATTGCCTAATCCTCTGTATCAGATTGCCAATAAAAATTCAGTAGCAGCAGTATGAGGAAATTCCTGCAGATATTAAAAGAAGGAGCGGTTTTTGCCTATGGAGCCATTGCCGGGAAAAAAGTTGAACTGACTTCCGGAAGCATCAACCGCTCCATCTTTAGCCTTGCCATTCCCATGGTAATGGAACTTGTGATGGAATCCGTTTTTGTGAGTGTCAATCTGTTGATTATTGCAAAATTAGGAGACAAAGTTCTGGGTCTTGTGGGAATTACAGACAACTACATCAATTTTGCTTATGCCATCGCAGTAGGACTTGGTATTGCAGCAGCTACACTTATTGCAAGAAGAGCCGGTGAAAAGGATAAAGAAGGAATGGGTAGAACCGCTCAGTATATTATCCTGCTTGCCCTGTTTTTTGCTTTGCTTATTGGCGGAATTTCCAGCTTTTTTGCTACAGAAATTGTTGATTTCCTGGGAGTCAATGCCAATATTGTAACTGATGGAGTCTCTTTCTCAAGGCTGGTTTTTTTGAGCATAGGACTTGTCATTCTCCGTCTTTCGGTGAACGGTTTGTTCAGGGGAGCGGGTGATGCTGATATTGCGATGAAATCACTTTGGATCTGTCATATTTCCAATATCATCTTTGCAGTGATCCTTGTTTTCGGATTAGGAGCTATTCCTGCTTTCGGATTAATGGGATTGGCATATGCTACGGTTTTATCGAGAACATTAGGCGTTTTATACCAGGCTTTCATATTGGCTACAGGAAAAACGAGCATCAGCATCAGAGTTCCTTTCCATGTTGATATCCCATTACTGCAGAAGATTCTGAAAATAGCCTTCGGAGGATTGGTTCAGTATATCATTCCAACATCCAGCTGGCTGATTATGGTGAAGATCATCTCTACTTTCGGAACCACAGCTCTTGCAGGATACATTATTGCTCAGCGTATTGCTTCCGTAGCAACAATGCCTGCCTGGGGAATAGGAAATGCAGCAGGCGTTCTTACAGGACAGAATCTGGGTGCCGGAGAGCCGGAACGCGCAGAAAAAACAGTCTGGAGAGCGGGAACAATCAACATGACTTATCTGGTGATTGTAGCCTTATTCTGGCAGATTGCTGCTGAGTATGTGGTGAAATTTTTCACTACAGAACCTGAAGTTGCAAGATATGCAGTACAGTATATCCATGTGGTATCTATGGCTTATCTGTTATTGGGATTCACAATGGTGATCAGCCGTGCTTTGAATGCGGCCGGAAACATTCTGCAGGTTACACTGCTTTATATCGTGATGTTTTATGTCATTCAGCTTCCTATGGCTTATCTGCTAGGGGTAAGACTTCATTGGGAACTGACAGGAATATTTACCGCTATCGTTTCTTCGGAAATTGTATTGGCCGTACTATTCCTAATGATTTTTAGAAATGGAAAATGGAAAACTATAAAAATTTAAAATGAACACTACAGAAGAATTTTATGAAATTATCGCCTCTGCCATCGCAATAAAAAAAGAATTGGTAGATGAAAAACTAACCTATCAGGAAATCCCGGAGTGGGATTCTATGTCTCACCTTCTTATCGTAGAAGCGCTTGAACAGTTTTATCAGATCAAATTTGATTTTAATGATATTCTGGAGATGGGAACCGTCGGAAAGATTCGAGAAAAAATGAAAAAATACGATGTATTCGTAGAAAACTAAGTATATGAAAATTTTAGAAAATGTAATTGCCAATAAGAACTTGGGGTTTACAGATGCTTCCACCGGTACAACAATACCGGTGGGAACGCTGTACCGGTCTTTAGGCTTAAACCCGGTAGAAAAAGGGCTGCTCTTTTTGTACAATGACAATCAGCTGTCCAGTGTTGAGGTACTTCTCAATTTTTACGGAACAGCGCACACTATTGCAGTACTGGGACAGAAACTGCATGAGGAATTCAAAGAACGTATCGAGGCTGAATACCGTCCTAAATACATCTTTGATCCACAAAGAGAGGAAATTGATGGATACAGCCTGAAAGAATTCTCAGACAATATCAAAATCTTCGCAAAGAACGATTATAAGAGTGAAATTACCATTCATCCTGAGATCAAGATTCTTTTGAGTACTTCAGGGACAACGGGCGTTCCGAAGCTTGTAAAACTATCTGATGAAAGCCTTTATCAGAATGCGTTGAGCATCCTTCAATACATGCCTGTTCAGGAATCCGATGTGGTTCCTTTAAACGTTCCTATCAACTTCGTATATGGATTCTCTATTTTCACCACGAACTGTATGCGTGCAGGAAGAATTGTCTGTACAGATAAGGATATTATGCAGAAAGCATTCTGGGACGAAATGGAGGAGTATGGCTACAGTACTTTAGGAGGAGTGCCTTTTCTTTATGAGAACCTGAACAGAATAGGATTTTTCAGAAAAGATTCTCCAAGCCTGAGATATTTTACCCATACCGGAGGGGTGATTAACGCTGAATTGAGAAAAACAATTTTCTCCTATTGTCATGAATTTAAAAAAGAATTCTTTGCGCAATACGGACAAACGGAAGCAGGAGGAAGAATGGCTTACCTTACAACCGAAGGATTGCTGGAAGAAGAAACCTCTATTGGAACTCCCGTACACAACGGAAGTTTCAGAATTGATCCTGAAACGGATGAGCTTTTATTTTCGCACGTGAGTATTTTTGGAGGGTATGCCAATAAACTGGAAGATCTTACGACATATGAGCAGCCTTCTGTACTCCATACCGGAGATACCGCCAGAAAAGGGGAGAACGGAATTTATTATATCACAGGAAGGATAAAGCGTATCATGAAGCTTTTCGGAATACGCCTTAATCTGGATGAGGTAGAATTTATTCTTAAAAATGAAATGCAGGGCAATACCTTCGTATGTCTGAATGCCAATGATAAAAAAATCGTTGTGCTGTATGACAATCCGGATATTGATCCTCAGATCATCACCGAAACCATTAAAAACAAACTGCGTATCAACCCACAATATGTACGCGTAGAACTTATAGAATCATTCCCATTATCACAAAACGGTAAAATAAACTATCCCCTGTTACAAAACTTACAGCATGAAAACATCTAAAACCCTTATATTACTTCTTGGTCTTGCTTTATCTTCAAACTCGCTTTCTGCACAACAGGGCGACAGAATTCATGGCAAGATCATGCTGTCTGAAAAGTCGCCGGTAAAAAATGCAATTTTAAGACTTGTCAACACGTCTTATCAGGCAAAAACAAATAATTTAGGAGAATATTACTTTGAAAATGTGCCACCTGGAGAATATACGCTTCAGGTGGTTTTAAATGACATTGAGCTGATGAGAGAGCAAATCTACATTCAGAAAGATGTCCACGAAATTCCTGCGATCTATGCCCCGTTACACAATAATGTGATTGAGGGAATTACAGTATACGCAGTAAGCAGAAATAAATTTTTGGATAAGGACAGTACTTCAGTAGCGAAAATGCCCCTGAAAGTTCTTGAAAATCCGCAGGCTTATACAAGCATCAACCAACAGATTATGAAAGAACAGCTTACTTACGATATCTCGGAAGTATTGAAAAATGTTCCGGGTATGGTAAAAATGCAGGGAAGTCCGGGAAGAGGTTCCGGTGACGGAAGTTTTTACTACAGCCTCAGAGGTTTTCCGACCAAAGTATCTATGGTAGACGGTGTTCCGGCAAATACCAATGGTGAGATAGATCCTGCTGACATTGAACGTCTGGAAGTAATCAAAGGACCTTCAGGAACTTTATACGGAGGTGCGGTAACTTCCTTTGGAGGTCTTATTAATGCGGTGACCAAAAAACCAAAAGATTATTTCGGTGGTGAGGCTTCTTATCTTATGGGAAGCTACAATCTGAACCGTGTAACCGCTGATGTTTACGGCCCGATTACAGAATCCCGAAATATGTTATTCCGTTTGAATGCCGCTTATCAGTATCAGAATGGTTTCAGAGATTCTGAATTCAGAAAATCATTCTTTGTGGCACCTACGATAAGTTATCAGGTTAATGACAGACTTAAGTTCAATTTAGGAGCGCAGATTTACAATTATGAAGGAACCAATACTCCGATTATTTTCCTTCCGAGAACAAGACCTTATTTCGCTCATAATCCGGATGAACTTGGATTCGACTGGAAAAGATCTTACTCCAATAATGATATGACCTTAAAAGCTCCGTCTATCAATGTAAAAGCTGAAGCAGTTTACAAAATTGCAGATAAATGGACTTCACAAACCTTACTTTCAAGAAACTTCAGAAAAACAGAAGGTCTGTACCAATATCAGTTCATCAGAGGAAATACAAGTGATGCGATACTGGAACGTAATGTACAGTGGCAGAATTCAGAAGCCTCTTCTACAAGTGTTCAGCAGAACTTCAACGGAGAATTTAACATCGGTAAAATTAAAAACAAAGTATTGATTGGGTTAGATTATCTCAATCAGACCATCAACAATAACCATTCCCCGATTGTGGTATATGATTATATTGATGGTACAAATCCTTCAGGGCCAGTGGTAGCACCAGTAACAGGAATATATGGTAACATATCCAAAGATCTGGCGCTGCAAAAAATTCAGGCTTTTACCCAGGCAGCAATGCAGGCAGGTAAATCTCCATTGGTACGAAATACCACAGCATCCAATCTTTATGGAGCTTATATCTCAAATGTAACCCATATTACCGACCGTTTGACTACTTTGATCAGTTTGCGTATGGACCACTATGAAAGTAAAGGTCAGCTTAATTTGAATGACAACAAACGAGCAGGAGAATTCAAACAAACAGCATGGTCCCCAAAAGTAGGTGTTGTCTATCAAATTCTTAAAGATCAGCTATCTGCTTATGGTAACTATATGAATGGCTTCAGTTATACAGCGCCTGTTACACAGCAATTGGCTGATTACAGCGGAGATATGAAACCACAAATGGCAAACCAGTGGGAAGTAGGAATCAAAGGAAACCTTTGGAGAAACAAGGTTAACTTTACCGTTTCATATTATGACATTCTTGTAGACAATATCCAGAGAGGAACCGGAGTGATCCGCGACGGAAAAGAATACAATATTGTAGTTCAGGATGGGACACAGAGAAGTAAAGGAATTGAAATTGAAACCATTATGAATCCTGTTCAGGGATTAAATATTATGGCCGGATACGCCTACAACCACAGCAGATATGAAAAAGCAGATCCAGCTGTAGATGGCCGTCGTCCGGAATCTGCAGGTCCAGCGAATGTATTCAACTCATGGATCAGTTATATTCTTCCTATCAGAGGGCTGCAGGGACTTGGAGTTGGTTTCGGAGTAAACCGTGTAGGAAAACAACTTACGGGAAATAAAACCGTTACCGGACAGTTTGCATTCCCGGCTTATACTTTAGTGAATGCTTCCATTTCCCTTGAAAAAGAAAGATACAGATTAGGATTTAAAATGAACAATCTGGGTAATGTGCAATATTTTGCAGGGCAGGGAGTTGTAGTAGCACAGATGCCTCGTAATTTTGTTGCTGAGGTTAGCTTTAAATTTTAAGAATGAAATTAAAGTTTAGAAAAATTGCATATCAGTTACATCTATGGCTCGGACTAACGTCCGGGCTTATAGTTGTTATCATGGCCGCTACAGGATGTATTCTGGCTTTTGAAGAAGAATTAAAACACATTGTTCACCCCAACAGATATTTCGTTGAAAATATCGGAAGAAAGAAACTTTCATTATCTGAACTTACGGAAAAAGCAGAAAAAGCACTTCCTGAAGGTTTGAAAGTCAAAAGAGTGGTAATGCCTTCCGATCCCTCACGAACCTATGTCTTCCGCACGCTGAAAATGGATGACGAAGCATGGACGTATTGGGGAACTTATCTTTATTATTACCGAATTTATGTAGATCCTTATACCGGGAAAGTACAGGAAGTAGAAGATGCCAAAAAAGATTTCTTTGAAATTGTGCTGGATCTTCACAGAAGACTTTTGCTGGGAGAAAAAATAGGAAAAACAATTACTGGTTATTCCACATTGGTACTTGCGATCATTCTTTTTTCAGGACTTGTGATATGGTATCCCCGTAAAATGAGCAAAAGCATGCTGAAAGGAATGTTTTTCATTAAAATATCGGCCAACTGGAAGAGAATTAATTATGACGTTCATAATGTACTGGGTTTCTATTCTGTGATTCCTTTACTTTTGATCTCGTATTCTGCATTGATATGGAGTTTTGAAGATGTAGACAAATGGGTAAAGAACACGCTGAACGGAAATACTCCCACAGAAAAGAAAGCCAAAAGCACTATTCCTTCCGAAGAATTTTCAAACAGGAATAACATTCTCAATCTGATTGGAAATACTATGAACAAAGAACTGAAAGATAAAAAATCAGCGCTTATCAATTTTCCAAGATCAGAAGAGGGAACGTATTATGCTGAACTTACCTATGATGGTAGACAGTATAGAAATGAACAGTTTAATTTTGATCAGTATTCAGGAGAAATTTTAAAATCTCAATCTTATAAAAACAAAAATATCGGATATGGAACCGCATTAAGAGAAAGAAATTATGATCTTCACACCGGAAGTATTTTAGGAATGACCAGCAGAATTATCTATTTTCTGGCTGCTATCATCGCAACATCACTTCCAATCACTGGTTTTATCATCTATTTAAACAGAAAAAAGAAGAAACCAAAACATAAGAAAAACAAAATAATTTATCCTTCTCATCATTAATAAAGAAAAGAGATTATCTCAAAAGTTAATGATTTGACTTTTGTCATTCTGACGAAGGAAGAATCTCATTCATAATTCAGGTTAAGAGATTCTTCACTACATTCCATTTCGTTCAGAATGACACCTTGAAATAACCTCTTTACTTGTATATGATTCCAAAGTAAAAATATCCAGTATCAATTTTATCAGAGATAAAATCCTCGCGCCTTAAAATAAGGTCTTTTTGATCTCATTTGCGCCTTTGCGATTCCCAACTACAATACTCTTTGGTAAAGTGTTTTCTGGTAATCGCAAAGGCGCAAAGTTTTTTAATCTTCTGTTTTATTAGGCGCAAGAACATTTCAGCTTTGCTCAATATTAGATTTTCAGCAAGCGATACACTGTAATTTTCTCATAAATATCTACCTGGAAATCTGTATAATTTCCCTAATCATCCAATCAAGCCCTTCACATTTTTTGAAAACACCTCAATTCCTTGGTTCATCTCTTCAACATTCAAATCCCCGAATCCCAAACGCATCGCGGTAAGCCCTTTATTCTGATACAAAAGCGTTTTGGGAATAAAAAGGTTATCCTTAGCACAATTTCTGCTCAACTGCATCAGATTTAGGGGAATATTCCATTCTAGCCAAACGGCAAGACCTCCGGAAGGCTTTTGAAAAGTAATGAAATCACCCAGATTTTCTTCCAGGAGCAGGGCAAAATAATCACGTCTTTCCTGATAAACTTTTAAAGATTTTTTCAGATAACGGTTGATTTCTCCTTCTGCAATCATCTCTCCAAGCGCCCTTTCCATCAGAATATCACCTTGCCGATCAATAATTCCCAGATATTTACGCATTTCCGTCATAAGATTTTCCGGCGCAACAATAAACCCGGTTCTGAATCCCGGAGCCAAAGACTTTCCAAAAGAACCAATATAGATAACCATTCCATTGGTATCAGCACTGGCCAGCGGAAGAATAGGACTTTTATCATAATGAAACTCATAATCATAATCATCTTCCAAAATAATAAATCCATACTCATTGGCCAATTCCAGTAATTCAAATCTTCTTTGCGCACTCAAAGCAACCGTAGTAGGATAGTGATGATGCGGAGTAAGGTAAAGCATCCGTATCTTCTGTTTTTTACAGGCTTCTCGTACACTTTCTACCATAATTCCTTCTTCATCAATCGGAATAGAAACAATATCAACACCCGCTTTCATAAAGATCATATTGACGGAAAAATAACTCAAAGCTCCCACCAATACAGTATCACCGGCGGAAAGAAGGATTTCGGAAACAATATAGATACTCATTTCCGTACTTCTGGTAATGAGCAGATTATTTTTGGAAATAGGAAGTCCGCGGGAAAGATTCAGATATTGAGATAAATGTTCTTTAAAAAACTCACTTCCGTCATGATTATAATGTCCCAAAGCTTTCTGATTTGATTTACGCTTCAAAATAGAACTGTAAAACCTTGAATGCTGTCCAATTTGCGTTAAACGGATATCCGGCACGCCATCATTAAAAACATATTCACAGTCAGAATGCTCAAAAGGATTGTCTAAAATATTAGAGGTTTTGAATGGAAAACCAGTCGTTATCGGATAGTTTTGAAGGTTATTTTGCTCAAAATCGTTCACTTTTACAGGTTTTTCCTGATCTTTTCCGATAACAAATGTTCCTTTATTCGGGAAACTCTCCGTCCAGCCTTGAGCCGACAATTCATCATACACAGCCACTGCTGTATTCCTGTGAATTTCCAGCATTTCACTGAAAGTTCTGGTTCCCGGAAGTTTCGTTCCAAAAGGTAAAACCCCTCTCTGAATCGCATTGATCAGCTGATTGGCAATCTGCAAATAGATAGAAGTCTCTGATTTTCTATCAATCTTTATAAAACTTTCATAAGGAATCTTAACCGGACTATCCATAATATCAAAACTGGCACCACGTAACCATCCGGCAATATACTACTTTTGACATCAAAATAAAAATCTATGGAATTTCATCATCTGTTAAAAAAAATTGTACAGGAAGGAAACATCCACGCCAAATGGCTGAATACACTTTCTTTTATGGAAAACGCCGGTGCAAGAAAAATTTCAAAGTGTGAACATCCGACACTGGTTTCTCAGATCCAGCTGAAACATGCTGCTGAAGAACACCGCCACGCTTATTATCTGAAAAAACAGATCGGGAAAATAGACCCTGAATTATGCAAAACTTATGAAAGTTCCGAGCTTTTGGCGCCAATAGCAACAAGCCAGTATCTTCATTCATTAGATATCAAAGCCTGCCGTTATCTTCAGAAAGCATTCAATCTGAATAAAACAGACCTGAAATATGCAGCGTATCTTTTTGTAACCTATGCTATTGAAGTGCGTGCTGATGAACTTTATCCGGTCTATCAACAGGCTCTTACCGAAGCTTCTTCTAAAATTATGGTAAAATCTATTATCCTTGAAGAAGAAGGTCATCTGGAAGAAATGATCAATCAGCTCAACGAATTTTCTCCAGACTGGAAAGAACATGCAGATCATGTTTTAACGATAGAAAAAGAACTGCATGAAGAGTGGATTAACGCTATTACTCAGGAAGTCGCTCAGTTAGATTATGCTTAATAATACCTTTCGTTTTCAGGAATCTCTTGACAAAAGAAAAGAGGAAGGAACTTTAAGACGTTTGCGGCCTCAATCTGATGGAATTGACTTTTATTCCAATGATTATCTGGGCTTTGCAAAAAGTAAAGAACTTCAGCATTTACTATTGCAAAAGATTACCAATAATCCTCAATTGCTTTCAGGAAGTACAGGTTCAAGGCTTATCAGCGGAAACAGTGATATTGCGGTTTCTGTAGAAAATTATATTGCTCAGAAGCATCAGTTTGAATCGGCATTGCTTTTCCCGTCCGGTTATAATGCAAATCTGGCCTTATTTTCAACACTTCCCAGTCGTCATGATGTTGTCATTGTAGATGAACAGATTCATCGGTCGGTACATGATGCCTGCAAATTATCGAATGCAAAAAAACTGAAATTCAAGCACAATGACATTGAAGATCTTGAAAGCATTTTAAAAAGGCAGCAGGGGCATTGTTATATTGCCATAGAAAGTCTCTATTCGATGGAGGGAGATTTTGCTCCTATTCAGGAAATTGCTGAGCTTGCCAATCAGTATAAAGCTTCTCTGATTGTTGATGAAGCCCACGCATTTGGAGTGTTTGGATATGGATTGATTGAAAGATATCAATTACAACATCAGGTTTCAGCAGCAGTTGTTACCTATGGAAAAGCACTCGGAGCCCATGGAGCGACAATTCTATGTAATGAAACAGAGAAATCTTACCTGATCAATTTTGCAGGCCCGTTCATTTATAGCACTTCAGCTCAGGATTTCCAGTGGATGAGTATACAAACAGGATATGAATTTTTAGATCAAAACCCTGGGCTGGCAGGAGAACTTCAGGACAATATTAAAATTTTCCGAAGCCAAAATCTAGAATCTCCATCTGCAGAAAAAAGCCCTGTTCAGGCTATTATAATTCCAGACAACCAAAAACTGAAACAATTACAGGATACATTATCTGAGAATGGATTTCTAACCTACGCAATATACAGTCCCACAGTAAAAGAAGAGAGTGAACGACTGCGGATTTGCCTTCACAGCTTTAATACAAAAAAGGAAATTATAAAACTGACAGGAATTATTAAAGAATTTGTTTAAAACAAAAAATAAGCTTTCAAACCCCGCAACACGAATCCCGAAAACATGAAATTATTTATAACAGGAATAGGAACCGAAATAGGAAAAACAGTTTGTTCAGCTGTTTTGGTTCAACATTTTAAAACAGAATACTGGAAACCTATACAATCAGGTGATCTGCATTACACAGACAGCCATAAAATTGAAGCATGGACAGACTATACAATCTGCCATCCGGAAACCCACCGTTTACAGCTGGCCGCATCACCACATCAATCGGCAAGGGAAGAAAATATCACCATAAATCTAAATGATTTTCAACTCCCTGAAACGGAAAATCCATTGATTGTAGAAGGAGCAGGAGGTATTATGGTCCCAATATCAGATACTACATTCATGATAGACTTGATTGAAGAATTAAATCTTCCAGCTGCATTGGTAGTTAGAAATTATTTGGGATGCATCAATCACAGCTTACTGTCAATCATAGCATTACAACAGAGAGAGATACAGTTAGACTATCTGATTCTTAACGGAGACTTCCCTGAAGATACAGAAAGAGTGATCTGCAGTTTTATCGATAAAGAAACAAAAATTATAAAGATTCCTGAAATCAGCAATACTGACAAAGAATCTATAAAACATGCTGCAAAGCAATTAACAATAACAAAAATAGGATAATGGATACTAAAACAACATTAAGAAACAACTGGACTAAAGAAGAAATAGAGGAAATTTATCATTTACCTCTGATGGAACTTATTTATAAAGCAGCAACTGTACACCGTGAATGGCATGATCCTTCTGAAGTACAGATTTCAACACTATTATCTATCAAAACCGGTGGATGCCCTGAAGACTGTTCATATTGCGGGCAGGCAGCGCGTTATCACACCAACATCAAAGTACAGGCATTATTGCCAACTGAAACTGTAATTGCCCATGCTCAGAAAGCAAAAGATTCTGGATCGTCAAGATTCTGTATGGCTGCAGCATGGCGTGAAGTTCGTAACAATCGTGATTTTGACAGGGTAATTGATATGGTAAAAGGGGTAAATGATCTTGGACTGGAAGTTTGCTGCACATTGGGTATGCTTACAGAAGAACAGGCTATTAGACTTCAGGAAGCAGGATTATATGCCTACAATCACAACCTTGATACGTCTGAACAATATTATGAAGAGATTATCTCAACAAGAACATTTGACAACAGAATTAATACGATCAACAACGTAAGAAAAGCAGGAATTACCGTATGTTCCGGAGGAATTATCGGACTTGGTGAAACCCATAGAGACAGAATTTCAATGCTTCTGACGTTGGCAACAATGCCAAAGCATCCGGAATCCATTCCTATCAATGCATTAGCAAGAGTGGCGGGAACTCCATTAGAGGATAATGAAAAAGTAGATACCTGGGAAATGGTAAGAATGATTGCCACCGCAAGAATTGTAATGCCTTCTTCCATGGTAAGATTAAGTGCCGGCCGTATAGAAATGTCAGAAACAGAACAGGCATGGTGCTTCATGGCAGGAGCCAATTCCATTTTCACAGGAGAAAGAGAAACACTATTGGTAACACCAAATCCTGGAGTTTCTGAAGATATGCAGATGCTGCAGACATTGGGACTGAAACCTATGATGAAAAAAGAAACATGTTGCTAAACAATTATAAATGATAAAATAATGAGTGATGAGCTGGGTTATTAGTATTATCGTTTTTATCATAACATTGATAGCTGATTTTATCAATAATAATGTTTGTATTTAACGCTAAGATTTGCAAAGAAATATTGATTAACTGTAAAAATATTTCGCTCGCAAAGGCATTCTATTCAGCAAGGTAAAATGTTTCTTATTGCTTAGTGAAACGCCTTTGTGAACTTAAAAAGCAACAAATTAAAAAACTTAGCGATCATAGCGTTAAAATTTAAACAATTCATCACTCATTATTATTTTCACATGAATATATGAATACTATAACAGAACAAGCAAGCCTGCAACAAAGAGATAAAGCTGTCAACTGGCATCCTTACACACAGATGAAAACAGCTGACGATATTATTCCCATTGTAAAAGGAAAAGGAATTTACCTGTATGATACTGAAGGAAAAAAATACCTGGATGTAGTTTCATCATGGTGGGTTACGCTGCACGGGCATTCTCATCCTTATATTGCCCAGCGTGTTTTTGAGCAGCTGAATACACTGGAACAAGTTATTTTTGCCGGTTTCACGCATGAGCCTGCCGTACAGCTTTCAGAGAATTTGCTGAAACTTCTGCCCGCTAATCAGGAAAAGGTTTTTTATTCCGATAATGGTTCTACAGCAGTAGAGGTGGCTTTAAAAATGTGTATTCAATATGCGTACAATCAGGAAAAAAAGAAAACGAAGATTTTAGCTTTTAAAAATGCTTATCACGGAGACACCTTCGGGGCGATGTCTGTAAGTGAAAAAAGTTTCTGGACAAGACCTTTTGAAAGCATGCTGTTTGAAGTTGTATTTATTGATACTCCCAATGCTGAAAACCTGGAAAGCCTACAGGCACAGATTAAAGAATTGGCTGATGAAACAGCCTGTTTTATCTATGAACCATTAGTACAGGGTGCGGCGGGAATGTTGATGTATAATGCTGAAGACCTTAACCAGCTGATGAAATTCTGCAGAGAAGAAGGCATTCTTATGGTTCAGGACGAAGTTTTTACAGGATTTGGAAGGACAGGTAAGCTTTTCGCTGCTGATTACCTTACAGAAAAGCCAGATATTATGTGTTTTTCAAAGGGCTTAACAGGAGGAACTATGCCCATGGGAATCACCACATGTTCCAATGAAATTTACAACGCTTTTCTTTCGGATGACCGTTATAAAACCTTATTTCACGGACATTCCTTTACAGCCAATCCTTTAGCCTGTTCTGCAGCTCTGGCCAGTATGGAACTGCTATTGACAAATGAAACTCAAATGAATATCAACCGCATCACTCATCAACATTCAGAGTTTGCAAAAGCACTTGCTTTTCATCCTCATGTAGAAAAGGTTCGTCAGATCGGGACTATTTTAGCTTTCGATTTTAAAACCGGGAATGGTACTTCTTATTTCAATGCAATAGGGAAGAAGCTTTACAATGAATTCTTACAGAGAGGGATTATCATGAGGCCGTTGGGAAATGTAATCTATCTGGTTCCGCCATATTGTATTACTTCCGAAGAATTGGATTTTGTATATCAGAATATTATGGAAGTTTTGGATCAGTTTAGAGATTAGGCAGATCCCTTCAAGTAATAATTTTTTAATTTTTTTAGCCTTATAGATTTCTAAAATTTATAAGGTTTTTATGTTTGATCATTTATAGGATTGTTATTAGTTTTTATACCATTAAAATATTAAATAAATAGTATTAACTCAATTCATTTCCCCACAGATGTAATTCAGAAAGAATAGGACCTAGTTTTTGACCTTTTGGGGTCAATTTGTAATAGACTTCCGGCGGAAAATTGTAGACTTCAATCCGCTCAATAATGAGATCTTCTTCAAGCTGTTTCAGTTGTTCAGCAAGAACTTTCTTGGAAACCCTTGGCATACTTCTCCAAAGTTCCACAAAACGCACTTTATCTTCCTCAAAAAGATTGTGTAGAATCAATGGTTTCCATTTTCCTGAAAGGATATTCAGGCTTCGTCTCAATCCACAGTTTTTAAACTCTTCAAAATTCATAAGTCAATAGAATATTTATGGTTAACCTTTTGGTAACCTTCGATTGTTTTACCCCAATCAGGCAATAGCTTTGCTGTACAAACTTAGTCAAAATGAAATTACAATTATGGCGCAATGCAACATTGCTTTTGAATATTGATGGAATTTCCATCCTCGTAGATCCAATGCTTGGAGAGAAAGGATCTCTCGGCAAATTCCCAATGGTTGATAACGAATTACTGAATCCTCTGGTAGACCTGCCTTTTGGTAAAGAAGAATTAAATCAAAAACTTAAAAATGTAGATGCTGTGGCTGTTACCCATCTTCATCCTGATCATTGGGATACTACTGCCATCGAACTTCTTGATAAAAATATTCCGATCATCTGTTCATCTCTCATTTCGGAACAAATTGCAGAATATGGCTTTACAGATATTATTGCTCTTAATGACAGCGTTCAATGGAGAAATATTGAAATCACTACAACCAAAGGCCAGCATGGAACCGGAGAAATTGGAGAAAAAAGGGGAATAGTGAATGGTTTCGTTTTTAAAACAGAAAATAAATCTGTTTATATTGCAGGAGACAGCATCTGGTATAACGAAATTGCACAGGAAATTGAAAAGCATCAGCCACAACACATCATTGTTGCCGGAGGAGCCGCTACTTTTTTAGTAGGAGATCCTATTATTATGACCAGTGAAGATATTATAAAAGTCTGCGAATACGCTCCGGAAGCTACTGTTTGGGTAACTCATCTGGAATCCGTAAGTCATTGTAAGGAAGACCGGAAATTCATCCAGGAAAAGATCAATGAAAATAGATTGGAAAAAAGATGTTTTATTCTTAATGATGGAGAAGAAGTTGAGCTGCATTTTTAATCTTTGAGTATAAAATAAATAAAGGATAGAACCGAAATTCTATCCTTTTATTATATCAACAATTAGTTTTAATCTTCTACACATTTATTTCTTGCGGCCTTCATTCCAAAATACAACATCAGCAATACCGCAAAACTTAATAAATAAAATGAGCTGTTCCAGGAAATATCCCAATCATGAAGTTTTCCAAACAACGGGGGGCCAAATGCAGCAATCAGATATCCGACAGATTGAGCCATTCCTGATATTTTAACAGCGTTGATACTGCTTTTCGTTCTCGTAGAAAAAAACAGGATAGACAAACTGAAAGACAATCCGTTAGAAATTCCTATGATCACAGCATTCACATAAATCCACTGAGATTTCAGGAACACAAACATCATAGTACTTCCAAACATTAAAGCGCATATAAAAAGAATCATCAGTCTCTGATCTTTCATCTTACTGGCAATAATCGGGCAGCAGAATGTCACAGGAATCATTGTAATCTGAATCACAAAGAAAACCCATCCTGAACTTTCCCCCTGCATATGAAAATCTGCAAGAAATGAAGGCAGCCAGGCCACCAGACAATAATAAAACAAAGACTGCAGTCCCATGAAAATACTGATATTCCATGCCTGAGCAGATTTGAACATATTAAAATCAGAAGTACTGAGTGCTGTTTTCGGCAGATTTGGATTTCTTTTATTAAAAATAAATTCCAGTGCTAAAACAAGGAAACCTAATGCAGCAATAACCAGCCAGATTCCTAAAGAACCTTTCCACCCAAAGCCTGTCAGTTCCCCGATTTTTACACTAAATCCAGACGCCAGAGCCGCAGTAAGATTCATAGATACGGCAAAAATCCCTGTCATAAGACCAATCTGCTTCGGGAAATTATTTTTAACATATCCCGGAGTGACCACATTTCCAATACATATCCCTAAACCAATGAATACTGAACCTAAAAACAACAGCCAAAGAGAACCTGTGATTCTTAAAAATAATCCAAAACTTAAAATAATCAGGGAATACATCAGAAGTTTACTGATTCCGAACTTATTAGAAAATTTACTGACCAATACAGAGCAGGCTGCAAACATAAACAGAGGAATAGAGGTAAGCAGGCTCACCTGAAAATTATCCAGTTTCAATGCATCTCTTACTTCACCCAATACAGGAGCTACCGCCACAATCGGAGAACGGAGATTACTGGAAATTAATATAACTACCAGAACGTTAATGAGTAATAAAACATACGAAGCATTCTTTTTTACTTCATTCTTCATCATAATAAAAACTTTTCTGCAAAATTAATATAGTAAATTTGTTTAATTTTGCCAAAGTTTTAACCTAAAACGACATGAACGCTAATGACAGTATAAAAATAGACGATCTGAAGAAACCTTATTTTGTATGGTTTGAAGAAAACTGGGTTCATGATGACATTCTTCACCATCACCAGAAAGGCCAGTTGGTATACGTGGAAAGTGGTTTTCAGTACATCACCATTGAAGAAAAAATCTATCTTCTCCCACAAAATCATGCCGTATGGATTCCCCCAAAAGCCATTCATAAAACAAATTCTCATTCCGAAAAGATCAAACTGATGATCATGTTTGCTGATATCAGTACAAAAAATCCCTTTTATCATGAGGTCAATGTGTTTTCTGTTCCTCCGGTTTTAAAAGAAATGATAAAATATGCGGAAAAGTGGTCTAAACAAATGACATCAGATCATGATGAAAACCTATTTCTGAAGGCCCTGTTCAACGAACTTCCTCGATTTGTGGAGCACTCATTAACGCTTCATATCAGTCTTCCAAAAGATCAGCGCCTTACAAAAGTCATTGAGCATCTGCATGATCACTATCGGGATGAAATTAAGATGGAAGATCTCAGCGATAACGCCCTTTTGTCTTTCCGTACACTAGAACGTATTTTCAAAAAAGAAACCGGGCTCACCTTAAGTAAATACCAGCAGATGCTTCGTATCATCAAAAGTCTGGAGTTTCTGAGTGCCGGTCATCTTACCATTTCAGAAACAGCTTATGAAGTAGGGTACAAGAGTGTACAGGCCTATACCAGAAGTTTTCTATCTGTGATGCAGTTCAGACCCACAGATTTTATTAAAACTACTCAATAGCCGTTTAAAGCACCTACAGGGGCGGTCGAAATATAGAGAAAAAGAGATTTATTGACATCTTAAAACTTTGAGTATTCCTTTATAGAAAAGCAATAGGCTGGTTTGAAAAAGGATATAATTCACATTTTGCCTCATTTTCCACTTCAACAGTCAATATTCGATTATGATATTACATAAAATAAAAAGGTCTCCAGGAATGGAGACCTTAAAAAAACACAAATGATGAAAAAAAATTATTTCGATTCACAAATATAAGCAAAAATCATGGTATGCAAAACATCATAAGCTCATTTTTTTTAAAAATTATTTATTTTAAGTAAAAACAATTATTCTCTAAATGATTTTAATTTTCTTTAGAATTCCGGAATTCTTTCCACAAAAACGTATCCTGTTAAATATAATTCGCATTCTGATGAATTGTATGCCGTTTTTTAGCCAAAACAGTTAAATTCCAAAAAGTGAATTATTATAAAAATAAAGCTTCTTCAAGGCAATAATAAAACACATGTTTAACGTTTTTATGACTCTACTCATAAAAATCTATATATTTTTTGCAGTAATTTTTCTGAAACATATTGTATGAGTCCCAAAAAATTCAAAGGAGTTCCCAAACAAAAATTCGGAGGTTTTCATGATACGGAAACCAGAAAGTTATTTGAACCAGACGTGATGTCGCTGAAATTTGAAACTTTAAAAGAGAGATTTTTCTCAGTCAATAAATGGCAAAGCTATTCCGGAGAGACCTTTGCCGCATTTAACCTTTATGATTGCAGTGCCCAGCCTGTAGATCGTGAACCACAGAAAGGAGATTTTATCAGAATTGATATTCCGGGACCGGGAGAACCTGAAGCAAAAGGATACGATTGGATAGAAATTACAGATATCTGTTTCTATGAGAACAGTTTTGCTGAAAGTATAACAATGACCTGCAGGCCATCCAGAAATCCGGAAAATAAAAAAAAACGTCATATTGCTCATTTTTACAGTTCCGGAGCAAGCTCTACCTTTATGATCTCAAAAAGTCCGGCCCATTTAAAAGCCGCCGTATACGGACGAAATGAAAGACCTAATTTAAACGCTAAATTACTTGATGCCATCAGGAATCTTGTTATTGCTGCAGGCGGAATGATGGGAGCTGCTAAAATACAATGGAAGCAGCTTACCGATGGTTTTTTGGATTTTGAGTAAACCTTCTCTGCCTTTTTTGATCTAGATCAAAGTTTAGTATTTGTTGTACCAGGACCTTTGCACCTGAATATTTTAAACAAAATTTATGAGTACAACATTAGAAAAAGGGCAGACTATTAATTTCTATCAGGCAACCGCTCCCATTATCATTTCGGTATTTGGAGTTTACCTTACGATAGGGATTGCTTTGGGAGTACTTCCCGGATTTGTCCAGAACACTTTAGGTTTTGACAGCATTATCGTGGGACTTGTTATTGGTCTTCAGTCATTGTCAACACTTTTAACCCGTGCTTATTCAGGGAAAATTACAGATACCAGAGGAGCCAAGAAAAGTAAAATGTCCGGAGTAGTATTAGCTGTTATAGCCGGGATTATTTATGTACTTGCAGTATTATTTCAAGCTTATCCGCTACTGGCACTTGTCTTTCTTTTAATAGCCCGAATAATCCATGGTGTTGGCGAAAGCTTTCTGGTTACCGGAGCATTGACGTGGGGAATAGGGCTCGCAGGACACTCCAGTTCAGGGAAAGTGATGACGTGGAACGGGATTGCCATGTATGCGGGAATTGCAATCGGGGCTCCTGTCAGTATCTGGCTGAGTAAAGAATACAATATGCTGCCAGCTTTTATCCTTATAGCCTTACTTCCGCTTGTAAGCTGGCTTTCCACGGCAAAACTACCTTCTATTCCTGTAGATAAAGATCATGTGCGAACACCTTTCTACAAGGTAATCGGTGCAATATCAGGCCAAGGACTGAGTCTTGCTTTTTCATCTATGGCTTTTGGGTGTATCGCTTCTTTTATTGCTTTATTTTTCTCACAAAAGAATTGGGGTGATGCTTCACTTGCTTTTATGGTTTTCGGAATATGTTACGTTCTTACCCGCATTTTCTTTGCTTCATTTCCTGATAAATACGGAGGTTTTAAGATTGCTTTGATCTCTCTGATCATCGAAGTGGCAGGGCAGCTGCTGATCTGGACATCTGCTTCCAAAACATTAGCCATTATCGGATGTGGATTGACCGGAGTTGGATTTTCATTGGTCTTTCCGGCTTTGGGAGTTCTTGCCATTCAAAAAGTAAAACCACAAATGAGAGGAACAGCATTGGGAGCCTATGTTGCTTTTGTTGATCTTTCATTAGGACTAGCAGGACCTATTGCCGGGCTGATTGCAGGTTGGTTTGATTATCAGACCGTTTACCTTTTCGGGGGGATAAGCTGTGTGGTGTCTATGATTATTCTACTCTATAATAAAAAATAAAAATGGAAAATTCTATAATTACTCAGGCAGAGAAAACGAAAAAAATACGTTCTGCCTTTATCGTTAAAAATAAACAGTACCTCACTCCGCATCTTATCCGTGTGGTATTTGAAATTCGTGAAAATCAAGTTGAGCTGCTTGCTAATGTACGCTCCGGATCTAATAATAAAATCTTTATTCCAGCTGAAGAGGGAAACTCTCCTTTAGTCAGAACATATACCAACAGAAAAATTGATCTGGAAAAACGGGAATTAAGTATAGATTTCGTTGCTCATGGTGATAACGGACCTGCTTCTGCCTGGGCATTACAAGCGATTTCCGGTGATTCATTGGAAATAGGGATGAAAGAAAGTACAAGGCCTTTAGTTCCTGATGCTGATTTTTATCTGCTGGCAGGAGATGCAACAGCATTACCTGTCATTTGTGCTATTGCGGAGCAGTTTCCACCTTATGTATCAGCAAAGATATTATTAGAGGTGGCAGGCAAAGAGGATGAGCTTATTCTGTGTTCTGCAGCAGATATTTCAGTTGAGTGGCTTCACAATCCTCATCCGGAAGAAGGAAGCCAGCTAGCAGAAGCTGTAAAATCTGTTCAGTTTCCACCCGGAGTTTTGAAAGAATATGTATATATCGCTGCGGAATATGCAACAGTACATGAACTTCGTACTTATTTTAAAACAACCCTGCAATGGGATCCCCATGGTTTATATATCTGCTCGTACTGGAAAGCCGGACAGGCAGAAAATATCCGGACAGTTTAGATAAAAATAGTAAGCAAAAACCTTTTTATCACTACTTTTGCTTACATGCAGGAACTTTTAGCTTCATATATTAAAAACAGAATATCGGTAACGGATGAAGAATTGAATACCATTCTTTCTTATTTCAGACTTGTTCAATTAAAAAAGAATGAGACGCTCCTTACCAACGGACAGCACAGCCAACGTACATTTTTTGTTGTAAACGGTTGTCTCCGTATATTTTTCATCAATGAAGAAGGGCAGGATTCTACGCGATATTTTGCATTTGAAAATCAGTTTGCAACAGCATTAACCAGTTTTATTACTTCTGAACCCTCTGACGAATTTATTCAGGCCGTGGAGGATTCAGAAGTATATTACATTAGCCATGAAAGTTTTTACCATCTTCTGGATATTATTCCGCAATGGGAAAAATTTTACAGGATATATCTGGAAACAGCTTATGTAAGCAATACGAAGAGACTGATGTCTTTCCTTGTTCAGGATGCCCTTGAAAAGTACCGTCAGCTGTTGAATGAAAATCCTGTTGTGGTGCGAAGACTCTCTAACAAAATGGTAGCTTCCTATCTTAATATCTCACAGGAGACTCTGAGCAGACTGAAGTCAAGGCTCTGATTTTTGTTTGATAAACCTAACATTATTACAAAGAACTTTAAACCATTTTTAATCTGATAAAATTATCAAAAAATTAATACTGGAGCCTGTTTAGGAAAAATTTAAGCCTTATATTTGCACTCATGTTAAAATGGTTTTCCATATTATGTTCAATGATGTATGTGCTGGCTACCACCAATGCGGGGGAAGTACTTAAAGTACCTATGTTTGTAGAGCATTTTATGGAATATCACGGAAGCTTATCAGAGTTTGTTATGGAACATTATGATAACCACAAGCAGGATTCTGACTGGGATACTGATCAGAAACTACCGTTTATCAATCCACCCATCGTATTGACTGTACATGCCCAGCTTCCGGAATTGGCTTTTGAAATAAAAAAACCTAAAGAAATTACTGTTTCCAGGAAAAGCAGTATCTACAAGGAAAAAGATTTTTCCAATCATTATCTTTCTCAGATTTTCCAGCCTCCACGGCTTTCTTAATTCATTTTATACTGACATTGCTTTAGTTTAAGGCAGTCCATTTATTATTACATCAATTTAACCCATCGTGCATTATAACTTTGTTTATGATGTCTTTATTGAACTTTGCTTACATTTTTAAGATGATAAGTTTAAAGTAAAATGTATGATTATCAGGTAGATATTTACACTTACTGGTGTGAGATCTTCTGTAATTGTACAAATAAAGACTTCAGCAGCTTTGTAAGGCATTCCGGGTTATCAATTAATCGTTTTTTCCATGTTAAATAAAATTATTGAGTTTTCTGTAAAGAATAAACTCATCATTGCTCTGTTTACAGTGGGGCTTGTTCTTTTTGGAGTCTATGAAACCACCAAACTACCCATAGATGCTCAGCCGGATATCACCAATAATCAGGTGCAGATTATTACTACGGCTCCTTCTTATGGTGCAGCAGATATAGAACGTCTTGTTACATTTCCTATTGAGCAGGCTACCAGTAACATCAGCGGAATTAAGGAACTTAGAAGTTTCTCACGTTTCGGACTTTCGTTAGTAACGGTAGTTTTTGATGACAATACGGATGTCTACTGGGCACGCCAGCAGGTTCAGGAGCGTTTACAGCTTGTTCAGGACAATATTCCGGCCGGAATCGGTAAACCGGAACTGGGACCTATTTCCACAGGATTAGGTGAAATTTTCCAATATGTTGTAAGAGCCAAAAAAGGGTATGAAAATATCTATGATGAAACTGAACTCAGAACCATTCAGGATTGGGTGGTCAGAAGACAGCTTCTGGGAACTAAAGGAGTGGCTGATGTCAGCAGTTTCGGTGGAAAACTGAAACAATATGAAATTGCCATTAATCCTAATAAACTTCAGGCATTCAATATTAATATTAACGATGTTTTTGGTGCTTTGGAGAAAAACAATCAAAATACCGGAGGTGCTTATATTGAGAAGAAAGAAACGGTTCTTTTTATTCGCAGTGAAGGGCTTCTGGGAAGTACAGAAGATATCGGAAGTATTCAGGTGGCAGAAACTAAAGAAGGAATTCCGGTACATATTAAAGATGTTGCTTCCGTAAAGATCGGTTATGCGACAAGGTACGGTGCTATGACCTACAATGATACGGGAGAAGTATCCGGAGCTATTGTACTGATGCTGAAAGGGGAAAATGCCAATGTCGTAATTGGAAATATTAAAGAAAGACTGGAAAAAATACAGGAATCACTACCTGAAGGTGTTGTTATTGAACCTTTCCTTGACCGTGCTAAAATGGTAAACAACACCATCAGTACAGTAAAAACAAACCTGATGGAAGGTGCTTTGATTGTTGTTTTCATTCTGGTTTTGTTCTTAGGAAACTTCAGAGCTGGATTACTGGTAGCTTCTGTGATTCCTTTGGCAATGCTTTTCGCCATTATCATGATGAATATTTTTGGCGTAGGAGGAAATCTGATGAGTCTTGGAGCCCTTGATTTCGGACTTATTGTAGACGGAGCCGTCATCATCGTAGAAGCGGTACTGCATCAGCTGGCCCACAAAAAGCATTTCGGAAAAGACAATATGCTCAGTAAAAAGGAAATGGATGATCAGGTTTCCGGTTCTGCTGCTAAAATGGTTAACAGTGCAGTTTTCGGACAGATCATCATCTTAATTGTATATCTTCCGATTTTTACGCTTCAGGGAATTGAAGGTAAAATGTTTAAGCCAATGGCTCAGACGGTTGCTTTTGCCTTAATTGGTGCATTCATTCTTTCCCTTACTTATATTCCTATGATGAGTTCTCTGGTACTGAGCAGAAAAAAGAAAGAAAAAGAAAATATTTCAGACCGGGTAATGAGCAAAGTAGAAACAGGCCACCAGAAATTCCTGATAAAAGCTCTTAAATATAGAAAAACCATTATCCTTGGAGTATTGGCTCTGTTTGCTGGTGCTGTTTTTACTCTTTCCAGAATGGGTGGAGAATTTATCCCGTCTTTGGAAGAAGGTGATTTTGCGGTGGAAATGAGAATCCTTCAGGGAAGCAATATCAACGAAACCAAAAAAGCAACCACTCAGGCAGCCAATATCCTTTTAACCCAATTTCCTGAAATACAGAAAGTGGTAATGAAAATTGGTAGTGCAGAAATTCCTACGGAGCCGATGCCTATGGATTCCGGAGATATGATCATAGTCTTAAAACCTAAAAAGGAATGGACTTCTGCAAAAACATTTCCTGAACTTTCTGATAAAATGAGCAAAGCACTAAGTGTTATTCCGGGATTAACAACCAGTTTTCAGTTTCCGGTACAAATGCGTTTCAATGAGCTGATGACCGGAGCAAGACAGGATGTGGTATGCAAAATTTATGGGGAAGATCTGGACAGCCTCGCTGCCTATGCAAAGAAAATGGGAAGTATTATCAATACGGTAAAAGGGGCTCAGGATCTTTATATAGAACCCGTTGTGGGCGCTCCGCAGGTTATTATTGATTATAACCGTTCAGAACTGTCCCGTTATAATATTTCTGTAGCAGATATCAACAGGGTTATCAATATGGCTTTTGCCGGACAGACGGCAGGTGCTTTATATGAAGGAGAGAAGAAGTTTGACATTGTTGTCCGAATGGATAATGAACATAAAAAAGACATCACAAGTATTCAGAATCTTTTGGTTCCTACAGCCTCAGGAGAGCAGATTCCTTTATCACAGCTGGCAAAAGTAGAGCTTAAAAACAGCCCGAACCAGATTCAGAGAGAAGATACCAAAAGAAGAATTATTGTAGGGTTTAACGTAAGAGGAAGAGATGTTCAGAGTATTGTTGAAGAACTTCAGCAAAAGACAGGTAAAAACCTAAAGCTGTCACCTGGATATACGGTTTCTTATGGAGGAGCTTTTGAAAATTTAAATGAAGCCAAAGCAAGACTCGGAATTGCCGTTCCTATTTCATTAGTAATGATCTTTCTGTTATTATTCTTTGCGTTCGGTTCTGTAAAACACAGCTTACTCATCTATACTGCCATTCCATTGTCTGCAATAGGAGGTGTTTATTTTCTGGCGTTGAGAGGAATGCCTTTCAGTATCAGTGCAGGGGTAGGGTTCATTGCTTTATTCGGAGTTGCCGTACTTAATGGAATTGTTTTGATATCAGAGTTTAACAGGTTGAAAAAGAACGGAATAGCTAACGTCAACAGAATTGTACTGATAGGTACAAAAATCAGACTTCGTCCGGTTTTAATGACAGCTTTTGTTGCTTCTTTAGGATTTCTTCCTATGGCCATCAGTAACGGTGCCGGAGCAGAAGTACAGAGACCTCTGGCGACCGTTGTAATTGGAGGTTTGATGCTCGCTACACTTTTAACCCTTTTTGTACTTCCTATTCTCTATGTTTTATTTGAAAATATTAATAAAGATAAAATGAAATTCTCTAAAAAATTCAACTATAAAAAATTGTCTGTCTTCTTACTGCTTATCTCCTTTGGAAGCTTTCAGGCTCAGGAAAACATTACTTATGATCAGGCCTTGGAAAAAGCTTATCAACAAAATGGAACCCTTAAAAATTCAAAATTAATATCAGATTATCAGGAAAAAATGAAAGCCAGCTATCTGGATATTCCACAGCTGGAAGTTACAGGAGGATTTGGACAAATTCAAGGAGAAGAAACGGATAATTCTTTTGGAATTTCTCAAAGATTCAGTTTTCCTACGGTTTATTCAAAAAGAAAACAAATGCTGGATGCAGAATGGTCTGCCAGTATCATCAATCAGAATCTCACCAAAACCCAGCTTACCAAAGAGGTTACAGACGTTTTCTACAGAATATTGGTGCTTCAGGAGAAGAAAAAAGTGCTGGAATATATCAGCCAGATGTACAATAATTTTGCTGATAAGGCCGGATTAAGATTAAAAAAGGGAGAAGCCAATATTTTGGAAGAATCAACCGCTGAAATCCAGAAAGAACAGGTAAAAGTACAACTGAATACTCTTGAAAATGATCTGAATATGGCAAAAATTCAGCTTCAGGTATTACTTCAGTCCGAAACTCCTTATCAGCCGGTTGCTGAAAAACCGATAATGAATATTGGCCTTCAGATTTCTGAAGAAATGGTAAAACAACATCCTGAACTTCAGTATCTGCAGCAACAAATTAAAGTAGGAGAGGCCGAAGTACAGCTGGAGAAAAGCAAACTTCTTCCGGATCTTCTCGTTGGATACACCAATCAGAGTATGAAAAACATTAATAACAACCGTTTCAATTCGGTTCAGGTGGGTGTAGGAATTCCATTGTTTACAAAGGGGCAAAGAGCTTTAGCTAAGGCAGCACAGGCAAAAATTGCAATCTCTGAAAATCAATACCAGCGAAAAGAAATAGAGCTTAAAAACAGATTGAGACAACAGCTGAATAATTATATAAACCAACAGAAAATCATTGAAAATTATCAACAAAAACAACTTCCAAAATCTGAAACTATTTTAAAAACAGCACAGAAACAAATGGAAGTAGGAGAAATTGATTATCTGGATTGGGTAATATTGGTGAACCAAGCCGTAAAAACCAAAGCAGACTATATTGATCAGCTGGAAAAACTGAATCAGATCAGTGCCGAACTTAATTTCTTAATTTCAAAATAACAACGTCATGCATTTCAAGAATATATCAATATACAGCCTTGCTTTAATCCTTACTTTATCTTCATGTTCAGGAAAAAAAGAGGAAGAAAAAACGGTTTACGAAAACACAAAATTTACCAAAAACAATGAAAATTCGGTTCATCTTACGGAAAAACAGATTCAGTCTATAGGAATTACCATTACATCCATTCAGAACAGAAATATGGAAAAGCTGGTAAGGCTGAACGGAAAAGCAGAAATTGCACCTTCTCATATCAGTTCGGTTTCCAGTATCATGGGCGGACATATCAAGTCAATTAACGTAATTAATGGAAGCCATTTCAATAAAGGGCAGGTTCTTGCAGTTGTAGAAGATCCACAGTTTATACAGCTTCAGCAGGATTATTTGGTGACAAAAGCACAACTGGAAGCCGCAAGACTGAACTTTAACCGCCAAAAAGATCTTAATACAAGTAAAGCCAGCAGTGATAAGACGATGCAGACCGCTCAGGCAGATTATGCTACCCTGAATGCTACTTTAAGAGGCCTTGAAGAAAAGCTGAGAATCATAGGAATCAATGCCAAAGGTTTACATACCGGGAATATCAGAAGTAAGATCAATATTTACGCTCCGTTTGCCGGTTTTGTAAGCAAAATTCTGGTGAACAACGGGCAATACATCAATCCGGCGGATACCTTATTTGAACTGATTAACCCGTCCGGATTACTTTTGGAATTAAAAGTTTTTGAAAATGATGTAAATGATGTGAAAGCGGGTCAGGAAATTGTAGTATACAACAATCAGAATCCGGATGTAAAATCCAACGCCAGAATTGTCAGTATAGTTCCAAGTATTGAAAACGGGGGATCTGCAACTGCAATTGCTAAGTTGTCTTCTTCAAATTCTGAATTTGTAAAAGGAATGTATATCAATGCTGAAGTCAATATCAGCAGCCGGTACACACAGGGGCTTCCCAACGAAGCAGTAGTTTCTTTTGAAAATAAAAATTATGTTTTTGAAGACCTCGGAAAATCGAATTATAAAATGATTCCGGTTGTGACAGGAATTTCTGATGATCAGTTTACAGAGATTCTAAAAGCAGATGTTTTAAAGGGTAAGAAAATTGTGCAGAAAGGAGCTTACAGTCTTCTGATGATGCTTAAAAACAAAGCAGAATAAGCTTTTAAATACATATCATACAATTAAAAGACCAGTCCTCCGGCTGATCTTTTAATTTTTTAGAAGCTTCACACTGTACATTTTGCTTTCTGAAAAAATTCTTTAAGATTGAATCAGTTTTAGTAACTATGCAAAATTCTTTTCAGAAATTATCTAATACTTTTTTGAAATATAATTGTAGAACATCATCTCCATTTACTTGTTAAAACTATCGTTTCATTGTGTGGCTTATGCTCATCAGGAATTTTATCTATTTTTATAACTACGGGAAGATCCGCAGATAAGCCAGCAAGAATACATCCACCTTGTGGCAAAATAGAAAGACTGTCAAATGATATTTTGTCTAGATAAGATACTGTTCTTCCAATTGCTTCAATGTCTTTATTATTGATTAAACGATGAAGTAAATAATTATGCAATTGCGATATTATTGTATCCGAAATATCATAGGGTCTTTGACTTGCAATAGTTAGAAATACTCCAAACTTTCTTCCTTCTTTTATTATTTCCTCAAAAGTTTCAAGTCTATAATCTTTCCATGTTTCACTTTCACGAATTGAATTTCTAGAAAGAATATTATGAGCTTCATCAACAATAATATTTAGATACTTTTCCCTTGTTAAATTATTTCTTTTGTAATATTCATAATAATACTTACAAATGACTAAAGGAATAATTTTTTTCATTTCCACATTAACATCATTCAGATTAATAACAATTAATGGCTTTTTATTTGTTATTATTTTGTCATCATTTATCACAGCAAATACTTTTGTAATCTCGCTAAACTTTGATTCTAATCTATTATAAAGTGGTCCGATGTGCTCTTTAGAATAATAACCTTTCGTTATAACGTCAAAATAGTTTATTATGATTTGTAATCTTATTTTTACAAAAGCAGTTAATTTCGTAAAGTCAATTTGGATTAATGTTATAATATCTTTAAGACGTTGAATAAATTCTGTAGGATTATCTTTATTTGATATGTTTTCTAATATATAATTTCCAAAATCTATCTTTAGACCGCTTTTCAACCTATTTCTTATATCAAGAATATTTGGAAATAAACCCGTAATGCTATTAAGTCTAAAAAGCTCATCAATAAAATATATATGAAAATCTTTATCCAAAGATTTTGATCCCTGGGTTAGAATAGTTGCAATTACATTATATATTAATGCTTTAATTCCCAATTCTGTCCTTGTATTATCAACTAAGGTTTTTTTGAATAAAGAACTATTGAGGAATGGCTTTTGAGTTTGATCGGTTGCCTTTAGTAATATAGACCAAAATGTTAAATCATTAATCTCGGATTCAGGTATGGGAAAACGGTCACCATCTGTTTTTGAAGTTGATAAGAAAAATCTATTTTTAAGTTCTTTTTCAAGAATAATATTATCACTATCATTGTTAATCGCATATTCTCCATTAAAATCAATTAGTATAAATTTCGCATTATCTATAAATTTTTTAGAGTCTTTATACTTTTTAAATAATTCAAAATATATTTTAGATAATGTATACGACTTGCCACTTCCTGTATTCCCAAAAATACCAATATGGCTTGCAAATAGTTTGTCAACACCTATTTCAATATTAGTATTGGTTTCATTTAACAAATAGCCCAGTCTAATTTTATCATCATCTTCTTTCGCAAAACTATGTATACAATTAAATTCTTTATCATCAAGCAAAAAACAGTCATTGTCAATTAAAGGTAATTCTTTCAAGCCTTGACGGAAAACATTGTTTTCAATAAAACCAACTAGAATCACACTTAAAAAACGTTTAATTTTGTTTCTTTGATCAATGTAATTATTATTTTCAAGATCTTTATCTTCTGAAATAAATTCTCCCTCAATCTTACCAATAATTTCATTGAACCCTTTTGCAATTTTTACATATGATCCTACAGATACATTTTTAATAATTCTACCTTTGAAAAGTAAATGAGGAGCATTCTTATTTTTATTGACTCTTATAAGTATATTTTTCCCTTTTATTTCACTAACAGAACCTATTTTTAAAACTGACTCAGCAGTAAAATTGTTATTCGTAATTTCGTTCTCCATTCTTATTCAGTTTTTTCAGTATTGATTATATTCTGAATTATTATAGGTTTTTCATTTTTACTACTTTCACCAATATGTTCAGCAATAGATAAAAATATCTCATTAGCAATCTTTTTAAAATCAAATCCGACAAAATCAGTGTATAAATTTTTATATTTTAGATTCGGAAAAAATCCATCTATTTGCTTTTTACTACCTTCACTATAATTAAAAACTATAATAAGTAAAGTAGGATTTGAATTTAATGCCCTATATGTTATTTGCCTGATATGTTCGTCAGCAAATGAAAATCCTGCTACAAATAAAACTGAATTTTCCCTTTCTAGAATATTAGAAAACATTCTGATTTGCTCATAATATTCCAATCGTAATGTAGTATTTTCAAATTTTTCTTTTGTAGGATTTATCATTACTAATTTATCATAAATTGTATAAAATTTATCCAAATTTTCATGAGTCTCTTCAATATCGATTTTTTTTTCCGCTTCTTTCTTTAGTTCATTATAATCTTTTAATATAATTTCAGTTTTGCCATCAACATCCATTTCTTTTATTAAAGAAATTAAAAGTTGCTCAGGAAAGCAAATCTCATTTAAATCATTCAAAGCAATTAAATTTGGGTCATACTTAATTTTCGTATCATTGCTTTTATCCCAAGTTACAGAACCGTGAAGTTTAAACAAATTAAATACTGGAAGTTCCGATCTAATACTATATTGTGAGCTATTTTTGTAAAATGACTTTTGGTAGTTGGCTGTATTGAAACTCTTATTAAACTTTCCATTAAATCCATCATTAAACTCTAATCCTAATTTATCTAGATTTATATCAAGAAAAATATCCATATTAGTTGTAAATATATTTACTTCTTTTGGCAATAGTTTATTTCTTCTTTTTAAAAGTAAAATATTAAGAGTCTGCAATAATGTTATATAAATTTCATTTGTTGCAATAAAATCATTCTGTTTGTCTTCACTTAAAGTAAATTTATCATCTATCAATTTTAAATTTCCTCTAATACATTTATCAAAATACCAATATTTAATTGAGGTATCTAAAACCTTAAACCAATATTTATTCCTGTTATTTTGGAAATCTCGATCCAATGAGGTAAGTAAATCTTCTATATTTCCAAGTGTTTCAAGATAATTTCTAGAAGCTCCTGAACCTATCAAAAAATTGAAATGGCTACTCTCTATAATCTTTAAAATTTTCTCATTTTCCATAAATTAATTTTCAATATCAATTAATCCGTGTTCGATAAATTTCCCCCTTACGACTTCTTCAATTTCAGATAACTCATTTTCCATTTTACCTTTTCTATTTACGTAAATCCTTTTAATAAAAGTATTCGTTTGATTTAAAAATTTCATCTCATCAGTAATACTATCCCAGTTTTGTGTAATTAATTTTCCTTTTTTATCAATTACCACTGATTTAGTTTTAATTTCCCTTTTGCTATTGTAAAACCCTTTTAAACCAATATTGCTACAGTAGTTTTCTTGTATAAATATACCCTCACTATTTAGTTCAGATTTAATAATTTTTAATTTAGATTCATCGAATTTCTTTGTATCAAATTTTAGAAAATCAGCAACGTTTTCTCTCTTTTCATAACATCGTTTCCATAACTTCCTATTCAATAAATCGTTTAAAACATTTTCACAATTAGTGCAATGGTTTTCTTGTAAAATATTTCTTAGAGTAACGTTAAAAAAGTATTCATCACTATTTTCACAATAGAAATTTTCATAATCAACAAATTCTTGTATGTCCTCCAACACGTTTATGTTTAAATCACCAAATATAAAATCAAGCATTGAATTCGTAGCAGAATTAGTTTTATGAAAGTAAACCTGATTGTATAGATGATTTCTGGATTGTATAAACCTTATAACAGAATCTAAGCCGCTCATCTTTATACCTAATGTATATCGATCTTTTGCGTTGATTGGTAACAGAGATGTCAATATTCTGCTTTGATCAAAAAAGCCATATTTTACTCCTGAATAAAAACTATCTCTATATAAATAGTCCATCCTATCAGCATCAAAGGGAAAACTTGCGATAATAGAATTAAAATAATCTGAAAAATTACCATCACCAATCATGATCTCATAATCTGGTAGAAAATCAGGTTCAATCATTTTTAAGATATTGTCGATGCTTATTTCTTCTACAATTAATATTGATTCTTTTGTTAAGCTTTTATATAGTTTTAATGTTTTGATCAGACTAATAATAAAAACGCATGATACTAATTCATGATTAATATTTTTATCTAGTCCTTTCTTTTCAATATAGACTTTAAACAAGTCAATATATTTTCCAAAAAAATCAGGGTTAGATTTTAAAATTTTCATTAATCCTTCTCCCGTTGTTGTAAAATCATCAAACTTATGAGAAGTTGGACCATGCCCGACATCGTGTAATAGAGCTGCCAATCTTAATTCCTGTAGACGAACAAGTAAAATTTTATTATTTCTTTCAAAATCATATACAGATTTTGCTTCAATGTAATCATTATTCTCAGGATCTCTTTCGCTTTTTACCCTTGCTATTTTAACATTCTCATTAGAATTATGAAAAATAACTTCAGCAAGATGCATTACCCCAAGTGAATGCTCAAACCTACTATGATTTGCTCCAGGAAATACATAGTTAAGTAATGTATTTTGTTTTACTTTTCTTAATCTGCCAAAAATTCTTTGATTAATAATATACTCCTCAATTTCAGTAATTTGTATTAATCCGTGGATGGGATCTAGTATTTTTCCGGTCTTAATTAAATTCATTATTTTTTATGAAATTTAGTGAATAAGTTTTTTTTTACCTTACGGTTATCCGTAAGAAAAGCATGAATCTTTACTTATAAATGCTATAAGGCAACATAGTATTATTGAATTATCAGTAACAAATCCGCAAAACTGATTCAAAATATGACATTTGACATGTTTTTCGTTTTATAAAATATTATTTAATGCATAATTCATTTTAAAATAATACATTTAGGAAGTGAATAGTTTTGAAAGGATTTTTTAGATGAATAAGAAAAGAACTTTTATCGAAAATTTATGACAAAAAAACCTTTGCACAATTTCCATATTCCGGTAATGGGACTGGCTTACACTATAGACAGCCCAATCCGTGTTGCACAATATGGAATTTCTTCTGTGATCTCTATCATTGATGATGAAATCCTTGAAAAGATGAAAAACTTTTATAACAAAAAGTTTAATCTTGACTACTTTGGAATCTCAACAAAAACAGATGATTACAGGGCAAGAAGAGTTACTGCCTATCTGGATATGGTGGATGATATTGTGAATGAAAAATTTGAATCTTTCAAACAGGAAATCAGCAAAAACAAAGAGGCTTTAAAGGACTTCATGGCCATACTTCCGAATACTTCGGATCTTAAAGAAAGTCTTCAGAATCTTATTAATCAAAAAGATAACTGGAGTTCCAATATTAAAAACTTCATAGAATCCAACCTAAAACCCGGAAGTATTGATGTCAATATCATGACGAAAGTAGATAAAGACAATTATCAGAACAACGAACAGCTTCCGGTAATGTACAATGATGCCCATGCTTCACTGCGTGGATTTGCCAAAAGTAAACTGTCATCATCAATGGTTCTTTCTGCAGGAATGAATCCTCGTCTGTACAGCTATATGGAAGAGTTTGAAGACTTTTTCCCGGATGAAAACGGAAAGATCAAAAAGAAGATCATTCTTAAAGTAAGCGACTTCCGTTCTGCAATGATCCAGGGAAATTTTCTGGCTAAAAAAGGATTGTGGGTTTCAGAATACCGAATAGAATCCGGACTGAACTGCGGAGGCCATGCCTTTGCAACCGAAGGACTGCTTCTTGGGCCTATCATGGAAGAATTTAAGCAGAAAAAAAATGAGCTGATACAGTCGGCACATACTTTAATGACAGCTGCTTTGGAACAAAAAGGGAAACCTGTAGTTTCAGAACCTTTAGAAATGAAAATTACCGTTCAGGGGGGAGTGGGAACTTCTGAAGAACATGAGTTTCTGCTGGCTCATTACAATGTAGACAGTGTAGGATGGGGGTCTCCGTTTTTACTGGTACCTGAAGCCACTTCTGTAGATAGAGAAACCAGGAATCTGCTTGTAAAATCAAAAGAACAGGATTTGTATCTGAGCCATATTTCGCCTTTGGGAGTACCTTTCAATACGGTAAAAGGAACTTCTAATGAACTATTGAAGTATGAGAAAGAAGCTAAAGGCAAATATGGAAGTTCTTGTCCCAAAAAGCTTCTGGCATTAAGCAAAGAATTCTCACCGGAAGGAACCTGCACCGCTTCTAAAAAGTATCAGGATATCAAACTGAAAGAGCTGTATGCTGATCAGGAAACCTTAACAGAAAAAGAGTTTGATACAAGAAAATCCCAAATTACCGATAAAGCCTGTCTGTGTGTAGGACTTGTGAATGCGGCATATATGGAACAGAATCTTGAAATCAAAGGAGAAAAGCAAGGTGTTGTCATATGTCCCGGACCCAATATTGCTTTTTTTGATAAAGAAGTTTCACTTTCTGAAATGGTAAAACATATTTATGGAAACACCAATATTCTTTCTCATACCCAACGCCCGAATATGTTTATCAACGAACTGAAAATGTATGTTGACTACCTGAGAAAGGAAATTACAGAATCATCAGTACAGATTACCCATTCCCAAACAAAAAAATGGAATGCTTTCAAGAAAAATATACTTGAAGGAATAGAATATTATCATGATCTTTTTAAAGGATCATCATTCTTCAGCAACGGATTATCAACCATCAACCTACAATTACAGGAATATAAACTTCAGCTTACTGCTATTGAAGTTCCGCAGGTTGAAAAATAACCGTATTTTTTAATTGATAGATAATAAAAACAGCTTTCAACGCGGAGGCTGTTTTTGTTTTTTTGAGCAATTCTGTTGGAAAAACGCTAAGGCGCTAAGATTTATAATATTACTATATAATTTAAGGCGCTAGAACATTTCGACTTCGCTCAATATTAGATTTTCAGCAAACGTATGTCTAATTTTTGCAGTACACAATTTTATCGGAGATAAAATCCTTGCGCCTTAGCGTTTTCCCAAAAAAAAATATTAGTCAAAAAAACTGTGTAAACATCAGCATTTCCATTTATAATAACTATAACGGGAATGGCTATTTTGAATATTCATCAGGTTTAATATTCCTTACCTTAGAGGTCACTTAGTAAAATTATTTTTATGGAAAAAAGAAAGATTAAAAACACCGATTTAACGATTGCGCCAATCAATTTCGGAGGTAATGTTTTTGGATGGACGCTGGATGAAAAACAGTCTTTTGATATATTGGACCGCTTTACAGAAGCAGGATTCAATTTTGTAGATACTGCGGATACCTATTCATGGTGGGTAAACGGGAAAGGCGGACAGTCTGAAGAGATTATTGGAAAGTGGATGAAAAGCCGTGCTAACCGTAATGATATCGTTTTGGCAACCAAAGTAGGTTCAGAAACGAAAGAACACGGCTATGATATCAGCAAAAAGCATATTTTACAATCAGTAGATGAATCTTTGAAGAGGCTTCAGACGGATCATATTGATTTATATTATACTCATTTTGATGATAATATCACTCCGGTAGAAGAAACGCTTTCGGCTTATGATGAGATCATTAAATCTGGAAAAGTTCGTTATATTGCGGCCTCCAATTTATCACCGGAACGTTTGAAAGCATCTTTTGAAGCTGCTGAAAAGAATAATCTTCCTAAATACGTTGCTTTACAGCCTCACTATAACCTGATGGAAAGGGAGGGTTTTGAAACAAATTATGCTCCTTTGGCAGAGCAGTTTGATTTAAGTGTATTCCCGTATTGGTCTCTGGCAGCTGGTTTCTTAACAGGTAAATACCGTGATGAAGCAGATCTTGCAAAAAGTGCGAGAGGTGAGGGCGTAAGAAAGTATTTAAATCCTAAAGGTCTTGAAGTGTTAAAAGCACTGGATCAGGTAAGTGCAAAACATAATACCACCCAGGGAACGGTTTCTCTGGCATGGCTGTTATCTAATCCTCTGATCACAGCACCTATTGTAAGTGCTACGAGTGCCTCACAGCTTGAAACGGTATTCAATGCACCAAAACTTATTCTGGATCAGGAAGATATTGATCTGCTGAATAACGCAAGCAACTAATTTTTGAACTTTCATTATAGACTAAAATTTAATCCGTTCATTGCTGAACGGATTTTTTTATTTTGACAATGTAAACCACCCCGTCAAAAATTCTTTGAATTTTAGTTTTTCGATTGTGATTATTCAGCTACTAATTAATCAGAATATTCCTTCAAAAGCTGTCTGTAACTCATCAGGATCGAGGATTTTGAAATAAAGCCTATAAAATCATTATTCTCACTCACTACCGGAAGATTCCATACCCCTGTATCATCAAAAGTCTGAAGAATATCCAGAGGTTTATTGTCACGGTGAAGTATCGCTGGTGGAGTTTTCATAATCTGAATAACAAGCTGGGAAGCATCCATTTCTTTGTTAAAAAGATAAGGTCTTATATCATCCAGAGTAAGGATTCCTTTTAGCTTTCTGTTTTCATCTACAACCGCAAAAATATTCTTGTCTCCATTCTTTACCATTTCAAACAGCTCAGTAACAGAAGCATTTTCATTAATAGTCTGAGAATACTGATCAATAAAATCTTCCGTTCTCAAAGCAAAAAGAAGGTTTTTATCATGCTTATTCGTCAATATTTTTCCTTCATCTGCCAAAGATTTCAGTTCCGGAGAAATAGGAGAGAACCATTTGGCAATAAGGTAAGACATTACAGATACAATCATAAGAGGGATAAACAGATCATATCCGAAACTGGATTCAGCAATCAGAAATATTGCAGTAAGCGGAGCATAGAGTACGCCGCTCATTGCTCCGGCCATTCCTACCAGAACAAGGTTGGTTACCGGAACATCTGTAAAACCTATATGCTGACAAACCAAAGCAAATAAGTACCCTAACGTTCCTCCTGCAAAAAGGGACGGAGCAAAATTACCTCCGTTTCCACCGCTGAATATGGTAAAAGAAGTGGCAAATGCCTTTAAAAGCAATACCAGAATTAAAAATACAATAATCGTCCAGTCTCCGATCTCAAAATATCTGAAAAAGCTGTTTTCAATAATAGAATGGGTATTCCCGTTGGTAAATGCTTTCACGGTTTCATATCCTTCTCCGAATAAAGGAGGAAAAAGAACACACAATAATGACAATACAGCGCCACCAAACATTGCTTTACGCATTCTGGAAAGCTGAAGCCCCTTTATAAAATGTTCTACTTTTTGAGAAATAATCACAAAATAACGGGCGTACAAGCCTGTTACAAGCCCTAAAATAAGGTAATAAGGAACATTTTTATAATTAAATGCCTCTCTTGTATAAAACCTAAAAAGAACATCTTCCTGAAGCAAAATCCTCGACAAAAGGCTTCCACAAACCGCCGCCACAACCAGTGGAATAAAGTCTGTAAAAACCACTCCCGTCAGGAGAATTTCAAAGGCAAACATAATCCCGGCAATAGGTGCATTGAATGCAGATGCAATACCAGCCGTAGCACCCGCAGCAAGTAATAATGTACGCTCTTTGTAACTTAATCTGTAAGTCTGCGCATAGTTTGAACCAATAGCAGCTCCGGTAACTGCGATAGGACTTTCCAGTCCGGCTGAACCTCCCAATCCTACAGTAACAGCACTTTGTATCACCTGGGAATACATTTTAACGGAAGCCACGATACTGGAATTCTGTGCAATTTCATAAAGAATAGCCCCGATACCTTTACGGTCCTGTCCTTTGAACAACGTCAGAACGATCATTGTAGTCAAAACAATTCCTAAAAAGGGAAAAACAATATAGAATAGGATCTGATATTCAAAGTGAACTTTAGTGGTAATGAAATTGTGGATATTGTGTACCAGCGTTTTCAGAATAACTCCTGCAAGACCCGCCGTACAGCCTACCAGAATTCCGGAAAGAACCAGAAACTGGTTTCGGCTCAGTCTGTTGTTCAGCCAATGCAGAATAAGTTCATAACTGCGTGCTTTTTCTAATCCGTATTTTTGGAAATCTCTTTTAAATTTAAGGAAGCTCAGGTACTTTTTTTTGTTGTGAATTTTCACCTTAGAAACATTTTATGCTGTCATCAGATTGATACAGCTCCGTAAATTTATGAAATATATCACAAAAAACATCCTTTTGAAGATTTACTCTTGTTCTGTGATTTCAATTTTTGTAATTTATATTCCAATTTAAAATTCAAAATTTCTTCAAAATTTAATAATAGCTTTATGGCATGAAAATCCTAATTGTTGAAGATGAAACAGCTCTTACTCAAAGTATTTCCGAATATCTGTCCGGAGAGAATTATCTCTGTGAAGCGGCAAGTACATTCAGTGAGGCTATGAGCAAAATAGAAACATTTGATTATGACTGCATTTTACTGGACATTATGCTTCCGGACGGAAACGGTCTGAAAATACTTGAAGAATTAAAAAAACAGCAGAAACAGGATGGAGTTATTATTATCTCTGCCAAAAATGCTCTGGATGATAAAATTGAAGGTCTGAAATTGGGTGCAGATGATTATCTCACCAAACCATTTCATCTCTCTGAGCTTATGGCAAGGGTATATTCTATTATCAGGAGAAAGCAGTTCAGCAGTTCCAATGTGGTAAAACAAAATGAATTACAGATTGATTTGCTGGCTAAAACAGTTGCCGTAAACAATGAAGCGATTTCATTAACCAAAAAAGAATTTGACCTCTTAATTTATTTTATCGGTAACAAAAATAAAGTCATCTCCAAAAGTACACTGGCAGAACATCTTTCCGGAGACCTCGCAGATATGCTTGATAATCATGATTTTGTATACGCTCACGTAAAAAACCTTAAGAAAAAACTGTATGACGCCGGATGTGAACATTATCTGAAAACGGTATATGGAACGGGGTATAAGTGGGAAAGCTAGAATAATTATGAATGATGAATTATGAGTGAAAAGAAAAATGTGTTGAAAGATAAAAGTTTTAGTTTTGCAATAAGGATTATTAATCTTTATAAATATCTCTCAGGCAGCAGGAATGAATATGTTCTGAGTAAACACTTATTAAGAAGCGGAACAGCAGTAGGAGCTTTAATAAGAGAATCACAGAATGCAGAAAGTAAAGCAGATTTTATTCATAAACTCGCTATTGCTCAAAAAGAATGTGATGAATCTATTTATTGGATTGAACTTTTATATCATACAGAGTATTTATCATCCAATGAATATGAAAGTATTCACAATGAATCTATTGAAATATTAAAGATAATCCGAAGCATCATCATTACATCAAAAAATAATTCATAACTCATAATTTATAATTCATAATTCATAATTATCTTGAAACCTCTACTAACCAAAACCACCAAACCCTTTCTTATCTATGTACTTATTGTACTGATGATAAGTATTCCTGTGTATTATTTTGTGGTAGACACAATCTGGAAAAGTGAACTGGATGAGCACAATCAGATTATCGTAGAGAAGACAGCTTATGAGTTCAACCAGTTAAAGTTGTCCGAAGAGGAATTAGACAAAAGCCTTTCGTTATGGAATCACATCCAGCCTGAAACGAATATTGAGAAAATTTCAACTCAACAAATAAAACGGGATACAGTTTATACTTATGAAAAACATTTACCCTTTATTTCGGAACAAAAAAAGGAACGGTACAGATGTCTGAAAAAGGTTGTTTATCTGCAAAACAAACCCTATCTTTTTACCATACAGACTAATATTGAAGAATCACATGAAACAATAGCTATAATTGCAATGATTACCATATTTTTCTTTGTAATTATTGTTTTAGGGCTTTTATATCTCAACAGAAAGCTTTCTTCATCTGTCTGGAAACCGTTCAGAGATACATTGGATCAACTGAAAAATTTTAATCTCAACAGTCAGAATACCATACAATTTCCGGCTTCTGATACCACAGAATTTGAAGAACTTAATCAGTCTCTTTATAAACTGATGGAGCGTAATATTTCTACTTATAAAACCCAGAAAGAATTTACAGAAAATGCTTCCCATGAGCTGCAGACTCCGTTGGCCATCATTAAAAATAAACTTGATCTTTTACTTCAGGATCAGAATCTTACTGAAAAGCAGTACAGCATTGCTGAAGATATGAACAAGGCTCTTACAAGAAGCTCACGCATCAATAAAAACCTCTTGCTGCTTGCTAAAATTGATAATAACCAGTTTGAAAGTTCAGAGATTGTTTTGTTTGACCATTTGCTTCAACAAAGTATTGATACCCTAGGAGAACATTTTGAACAAAAAAATATTTCTGTTCAGGAGGAGATCTCAGGCAATGTACAAGTGAGTGGAAACAGTATTCTGACGGAAATACTGATCAACAATCTCATCATCAATGCAATCCGTCATACAGCTCCCGGAGGTTCTATTTCTATACAATTGACAGATTCTTTTTTTGAAGTTTCCAACTCGGGAACTGAAAAGCTGAATACGGATTTCTTGTTCAAAAGATTTTCAAAACTTTCAACAGATAACAGCGGAAGCGGGCTGGGACTTTCTATCATCCAGGAAATCTGCAGGTTTCATCATTGGACGATCAGCTATCGGTTTGAAAACAATCACCACATTTTCACTGTTAAATTATAGTTAAAAAAAATCACGGCTCCGGCAATTCAAAATTTCTTCTAAATCGGTTTGCACCTTTGTATTGAAAACATACTGAGGCAGATATTTTATTTGTAAATGACTGAGAAAACAAGTTGTCATTCACAGCAACTATCTGGTTTTCTAAATCAATGCCATTTGTGGCATCTAAAACAAAGCAAAATGAGAGCAGCAAACAAAGTAGCAGCCGTTACACTTCTTTTCTGGCTTATGAAAATTGTAGCCACTACATTGGGGGAAACCTTGGGAGATTTTATTTCTATGACCCTTAATCTGGGATATGTTGTGGGAATTTTGGTTACTCTGGTGTTTTTCATCCTCATATTATCAGTACAGCTTCGTGTAAAAAAATATATTCCGGCAGTCTACTGGATCGTGATTATCGGAACAACAACTTTAGGAACGGAAATCTCGGATTTCATCGACCGTACTTTAAAAGCAGGATATCTGGCAGGAAGTATGATATTGCTTTTAGGCCTTTTAACTTCTCTGTTTTTTTGGTACAGAAAATATGGAAACCTCGAAGTTTATCCGATTTTTGAAAGAAATAAAGAATTCTATTACTGGACGGCCATCTTATTTTCTAATAGTTTGGGAACTGCTTTTGGGGATTTTCTGAGTGATAATCTAGGACTCGGATATATGACCGGAGCTTTGATTACAGGGCTGATCATATTAGTAGTAGTGGCACTTCATTATTTTACGAAAATCAATCATGTTGCTCTTTTCTGGATTGCTTTTGTATTTACCAGACCGTTTGGTGCTACCTTCGGAGATCTTTTGACAAAGCCTTTAGCTAAAGGAGGCCTGGATCTTGGAACTCTCAATGCTTCCCTGATATCTCTTTCACTGATGGTTTTGATGATCATTATTTCACAAAGAAAACACAGGAGGGAATTACCCTTTCAAAACGAATAATTACTATTTCTCCTTATAACAAACTTTTTAAAGAAAATAAAGACTAGCAGAATGAATAAAACAGCCTTGTTATTTTTCCCAGCATGTATGGTACTCTCTTCTCTTGTTTCGGCGCAGACAGCTTCTGTGACGGCTTCAGGAAGAATCATCAACAAAGATAAAACAGCAATACCTTACGCCCATATTATTTTAAAAAAGGAAAAAGACAGCACTTTTACAGCCGGAACTATTACCAACGAGGAAGGACGATTTTCTATTACAGGTATAAAACCCGATCACTATCTTCTGGAAACCTTCATCACCGGTTACGATACGTACACACAGCCAGTTTTCATAGGAAGTCTCTCAGAGTTTCTGGAAATCCCCGCTATTGAACTTACTCAGAAACAGGAAAATGAAACTAAAATAGAAGCCATCACTATTACAGCATCTAAAAAGAATGAGATTGACAGTCGACTTGATAAAAAAACATATTCCGTAGCAGACAATATCAGCCAAAGTGGCGGATCAGTATTACAAAGCATGCAGAACCTTCCCGGAATTACTGTACAGGATGGTAAAGTGCAGCTAAGAGGGAATGATAAAGTAACGGTGCTTATTGACGGTAAACAGACTGCTCTCACAGGGTTTGGAAGCCAGACAGGACTGGATAATATTCCGGCTTCTGCTATTGATAAAATTGAAATCATCAACAATCCTTCATCAAAATATGATGCTAACGGAAATGCGGGAATCATCAATATTATCATGAAAAAAAACAAACAGAACGGATGGAACGGAAAAGCAGGTTTTACAACGGGATTAGGTTCACTTTGGGTAAGAAAAGAAAATCTTCCCACAATAAGACCGCAGTATACATTAACGCCTAAAATAAACCCCTCACTGTCTCTCAATTACAGAAAAAATAAGGTAAATATATTTTTGCAGGCCGATAATTTATATACTGAAACACTTAATAAAAATGAATTTGTAACCCGTACTTATGATAATGGAACCGTTATTAATTCTCAGCTGAAAAGAAACAGAAATACAAATTTCTTTACTACTAAAGCAGGAATAGACTGGAATATTGATCCGCAAAATACAGTAACCATTTCAGGGATGTATGGAAGCGAAAAAATTATCGACAGAGGAGACCAGCCGTTTTTCAATGGTGATATGTCCCAGCGTCTTCGTCTGTGGCAGTTTTTGGAAGATGAACTGAAAACAACTGTGATGGGTACCGCTTCATATCAGCATAAATTCAAAGATGCCGGACATGTGTTGAATGTAGGGTTCAATTATACTTTCCACAGGGAGGATGAAAAATATTTCTATGATAATACGCTTCCTTCTTCCACAGGAACTGATGCTTTCAAATTATTATCTGATGAACAGGTGTATGATTTCAACGTAGATTATGTAAAGCCTTTAAAATACGGACGAATAGAAACCGGAATTAAATTGAGAAACAGAAGTATTCCTACCAATATGAATTTTATTCCCGGTGTCAACTCTGTGCTGGATGCTTCTGCTGGAGGAAAAGCCGATTATAAAGAATTTATTCCTGCGGTGTACGGAAATTACGTTTTTGAAAATGAAAAATGGGAAGCAGAATTGGGTCTCAGACTGGAATATGTAAAAATTCAATATGATGTAAATCCTAACCATCCAACATATAAAAGTGATGGATACAATTATACACAGCCATTCCCAAATTTCAGACTTGCTTATAAACTTGATGACCGTAATAAGCTCTCCGTATTTTATAACAGAAGGGTAGACCGTCCTAATGAGGTTGATATCCGGATTTTTCCAAAATATGATGATGCAGAGATCATTAAGGTAGGAAATCCGGCACTGAGGCCACAGTTTACAAATTCTATTGAATTGGGATATAAACACAATTGGGGTAACGGATACCTATATTCTGCATTATACCATCGTTTCGCTGCCGGAACTATCACAAGAATTTCAAGTATTGTCCCGAACAGCACTCTTATTTATGCCATATTCCAGAATGCCGGAAAAAGCTATAATACAGGTTTGGAAACAATATGGAATCAAAAGATATCGGATGTATATTCATTTAATGTTAACGGAAATCTGTACCGTAATCAGATCAATGCATTTACCGTACAAAATCTGTATCCGGAACCCAATACTTTCTCGGCAGACCAGCAGACTGCCATTTCAGGGAATGTCAAGATGAATAACGTTTTTCATTTTTCAAAGGGATTGGATATGCAGTTTACACTGGTTTATCTGGCGCCGGATATTATTCCGCAGGGAAGAATAAAATCAAGGTTCTCAATGGATGCAGGAGTGAAAAAAGCCATTCAGAAAGGGAAGGGGGAATTGTTTTTAAATGCCTCAGATTTACTCAATACAATGGTAATCAGAAAATCAGTTCAAGGCAGCGGATTCGCTTATACCAGCAATGATTATTATGAGACCCAGGTGATCCGACTAGGGTACAGCTATAAATTTTAATACAGAATTGAATAATTATAAATGTGATTTAGGATGAAAAAACATGTTCAAAAAACACTGATGTATATCTTGATTTTGAGTTCAGCTTTGAACAGAGTCAATGCTCAGAATACGAATGACACCATTGAAGTTCAGAAACCTGTACAAGATAGTAGTATCACTCAGGAAATTCAAAAAAACAAACTGAATTATAAAAGCCTGATTATTCCTACAGCATTCATTGCCTATGGAGTAGCAGGTTTGACAATGAATAATCTTAAGCAGCTTAATATCTCCACAAAAGTTGAAATCAACGAACACCAGCCTACGCAAATAAAACTGGATAATTATACCCAATATGCCCCGGCAGTTATAGTATATGGGCTGAATGCAGCAGGAATAAAAGGGAAACATAATCTGAGAGACCGTACTATCATTTATGCATCTTCACAATTGATTGCGGCAGCCTTTACAATGCCTTTAAAGTATCTTGTAAAAGAAGAAAGACCAGACAGATCCAATACTTTGTCTTTTCCTTCAGGGCATGCTGCAACAGCTTTTTCTTCAGCACAGTTTATGTTCAGGGAATACAAAGACAGCAATTTCTGGCTCAGTATTTCTGGATATCCGTTCGCTATTTTCACTGGAGTATATAGAATGCTGAATGATAAGCACTGGCTGGGTGACGTTGTGGCAGGAGCCGGTTTTGGAATTCTTTCTACAGAATTAGCTTACTGGCTTTTTCCAAAAATTGATAATTTATTACGCGGAAAAAATAAAGTTAAAAATTCGCTGTCATCTACTATGGTGATGCCTTTTTATCAGAATAAAATTGTAGGAATAGGGTTGGTAAAAACTTTTTAGTGTAAAAGCACGATTCACTATTGAATGGTGCTTTTATTTATACCACTTTCGCTTTACGGACTATTTTTGCCAATAGATTGGGAAAGAATCTCTTCAGGTAAACTGCCATTACTTCTTTACCGCCTATGGCTTTTTGTTTTTTCTGTTTTTCAATGGCATAGAGCATTTTTTCCGCAAAAACAGCTGCAGGCATTCCGTTTTTCGTGGCATCGTCCATTGTCCCTTGTGACGATCCGTCTCCGGTGACCGCATTAATAGAAATATCGGTCTGTATAAAACCCGGACAAATGATCGTAATCCTGATATTATGGCTGAATAATTCTGCCCGCAAAGCATCGAAAAAACCATGTAAAGCATGTTTTGCTCCGGCATATCCACTTCGCATAGGCGCACCGAATATTCCCATAAGGCTCGATACAACAGCAATCTGTCCTCCTTTATTTCTGATCATATAAGGCACCGTTGCTTTAGTAAGGGCCACCGTTCCGATATAATCAATATCTATAAGTTGCTTATCCACTTCAATATCTGTGTCCATTGCTAAAGAACGTTGAGACAGTCCGGCATTGTTGATCAGAATATCAATCTTCCCAAACTGTTCTGCTGCTTTCTCTGCAATGGCAGGCATTTCTTTATAATTTTTCAGGTCTAAAGGAATCACCGCATACCGATCTGTACTCAAGCCGGCTTTTTCAGCCACTAAATGCAGTTGCTCTTCATTTCTGGATGAAAGGATGATTTTAGCATTGCTGTTCTTTGCCAGATTTTTTACCAAAGCTTCCCCAATACCTGATGATGCTCCGGTAACCCAAATTACCTTATGATCAAAATAACTGCTCATACTTGTACTATTATTTATTTTTTGAGTCCCGCAATATATTTTCCGGCTTTCATCCCTGAAAAGATACAACCTCCCAGGAATGTCCCTTCCAGCGCTCGGTAACCATGCATTCCGCCACCGCCAAAACCCGCCACTTCTCCGGCAGCATACAGTCCTTCAATAATACTGTCATCATCTTTTAATACCTGACCATTCAGATTGGTTTTTATCCCTCCTAAAGTTTTTCGGGTTAAAATATTGAGTCGTACAGCAATCAAAGGTCCGTTTTCAGGAGCTAAAATTTTATGCGGAGCAGCTACACGCCCAAGTTTATCCCCTAAATAATTTCGGGTATTTCTTAGATAATTGACCTGAGTATCTTTTGAAAATTTATTGTCTAATTCTCTGTCACGGGCTTCAATTTGAGATTTTATTTTATCATAATTCAGCAGCCTGTTTCCCGCCAGTTCATTCATCCTGTTCACTAAATCTTCCAGATTATCTGATACAATAAAGTCTTTACCATGTTCTTTAAAAGCTTCTACCGGTCCGGGAGCCTTTTTACCGAAAATCCTTTTCAGAAAAAGAATGTAGTCCTTATTCGTAATATCCGGATTCTGTTCCGAACCCGAAAGAGCAAATTCTTTTTTAATAATTTTCTGAGTGAGAATAAACCAGGAATATGAAAACCCTGTTTCCTGTATATATTGTAAAGTTCCCAAGGTATCAAATCCCGGAAGAAAGGGAGCAGGAAGCCGTTTGCCTTTAGCATCAAACCATAAGGAAGAAGGTCCGGGCAATATGCGGATTCCGTGGTTGGGCCAGATGGGATTCCAGTTTTGCAAACCTTCTGTATAGTGCCACATTCTGTCACGGTTGATAATATGAGCGCCTGTATTTTCTGCGATACCAATCATTTTGCCATCTACATAAGCAGGAACCCCACAGACCATATTCTCCGGTGCTTTGCCAAGTCTTTCGGGCCAGTTTTTTCTTACCAGCTCATGATTGGCACCAATTCCTCCGGAAGCTATGATAATGTTCGGAGCGGAATATTCAAATGTTGAGATAACAGTTCTGCTAGTCTCAGCACCTCTTTCCTTAATATCATTTTCAAGAATATCTCCTTTAAGACCTTTTATTTTTCCATTTTCTGCCAGCAATTCTGTTACTCTGTGCCTGAATTTCATTTGCAGCAATCCTTTTTCCTGAGCTTTGTATGCTTTTTCTACGAAAGGTTTTACGACACCTGTACCGGTTCCCCAACTTACATGAAAACGAGGCACCGAATTTCCATGCCCTGTTGCTGAACCATCACCGCGTTCTGCCCAGCCAACCATAAACATAAGTTTGATACCCAATTTGGAAATGTATTCATACTTTTCACCGGAAGCAAATTTCAGATAAGCTTCTGCCCATTGACGGGGCCAGTAGTCTTCCGGACGGTCAAAACCAGCCGTTCCTTTCCAGTCCTGAAGCGCCAGTTCATAAGAATCTTTGATTCCCATTTTCCTTTGCTGAGGCGAATTAATCAGAAACAGACCTCCGAAAGACCAGAATGCCTGTCCTCCCATATTCTGCTCAGTTTCCTGATCCAAAAGCAGTACTTTTTTCCCGGCATTGGTTATCTCCATAGCAGCAGTAAGCCCTGCCAGTCCGCTCCCTATGATGATGGCATCTGGCTGGAATGTTTCTTCCATTTTTTAGGTATTTTTATTGAATGATACTTACCATAAATGTATTAAATATTTAAAACCAAAAGAATAGAATCTGGGAAAATATTCAACATTTAAATTTAATAATTAAAAAAAAACTTAATATTTTTATTCTTTATACAGAATAAAAAAATGAAAGAAAACCATCAATATCAAGCATTTGCTGTTTTAAAAGACGGAACGCGTCAGCCTATTGAAGCAGAATCAATTATTATCCAGCTGGAAGAGGAGGAAATTGAAATTCCTCTGGTATCGTTACATCCTGTTTTTCATGGAAAACTAACTCTCGTTACGGGATCAGCCATTCAGGGCAGAGAGAATGACAGGGAGAGAGGCACTCAATTCATCATAGAGCCCGGAGCTTCTAATGTAATTCATATCACTCCAAAAAAAATCTGATTTTCACAAAATTGACTATGGATACTAATTTTCCTGAAGCCAGTACAGAACCTCAATAAAACATTTTTATCTTTGTGAAAAATAGAAGTATGAAGTATTTGTTTATCATTGCCTGTTTTGTCTGTTCCATTTTCAGTCAGGCACAGCAAAAACAGGATCCATGGAAAGACAGCCAGCTGATGGATCCGGCGTTACTGGCTTCCAGAATCGAAAAGCACAAAACAAAAGATCTGGTAATCATTTCGGTAGGCCCTGAAGCCATCATCAAAGGTTCTGTAGATATAGGACCAACGCGTGAGCCTGAAAATCTGGAAAAACTGAGAAACTATCTTAAAGATATTCCGAAGAACAGAGAAATTGTAATCTACTGCGGATGCTGTCCTTTTGTAAAGTGTCCTAATATTCGTCCTGCTTTTACATTACTCATGGAAATGGGCTTTAAAAATGCGAAGCTTTTAAACCTTCCTAAAAACATCAAAACAGACTGGCTAGATAAAAACTATCCAACAAATGATTAATATGAAGACTGGTTTTATCCTATTATTTTTAATAATTTTCTCAGGATCTGTTGCTGCCCAAAGTACAATAGAAGTAGGGAAGAAAGCTCCTGAAATTACAATGGCCAAGGCAGACGGAACTTCATTCACCCTTTCAACATTAAAAGGAAAAGTGGTTCTGATAGATTTCTGGGCAACCTGGTGCGCTCCCTGCGTAGAGGAACAGCCTGAGCTGAAAACATTGTACGATACGTATTCTGAACAGGTAAAAAACAATACATTTGAAATTCTGGGGGTTTCTTTAGATAAAAATAAAGACAGCTGGCAGAAAGCAATTGATAGGTTTACAATCAAATGGATACAGGTAAGTGATCTGAAATTCTGGAAAAGTCCTGTAGCCAAACTTTACGAAATTGATGAACTGCCTTTTAATGTCATCATTGACGGACAGGGAACAATTTTAGCTAAAAACCTCCATGGTAAAGATCTGGAAGAGTTTTTAAAGAAAACTTTAAGTCAGAATTAAGAATATAACATCTTAACAGATATGAAAGAGCAGTAATTTATGGACTGCTCTTTTTTTATATACGCTACAAAGCAATTGATATACAGGATAAAACAATCCTTTCTTTTGTTTTATAGCTTTGAGGTATGAAACAAAGTGTCTTCCTTCGCCTGGGGCTGTCTGTGATATTGCTGATGCACAGTGTAATTTCCATTTTTAGTGGAGATGTTAATAATTTTGGGCATCTTTATTTGGACAGTATAGGATTCAGTCCCTTTGGAATTTATATTGCATGGGCAGTAAAGCTCACTCATCTTTTCTCAGTGCCTTTACTTTGGTTTGACCGATATATAAAGCCGGTGGCTATCGGGAATATTCTCATTTTTGTTTTTGGAATCTATTTCGTTCATTGGCAAAATGGCTGGTTTGTAGTGGGGGGCGGAACCAATGGAATTGAGTTCAATGTCTTACTGATCTTCAGTTTTCTGAGTCTTATGTATCCTGAAATTTATTTAAAAAAGCAGAACAACTTCTCCCATGAAAAAGATATTTAAGGTTTCTGAAAATCCGTAGTTTGTAGATCATTACCTTCATTTGGTCGACTTATATTTCTATATTTGATTGAACAAATAGTATTTTGTACACTTAAAATTATGATCAACCTGAAACCATACAAAAGATCTAAATGGCAGATTCATTTGCTTTTTTGGATATTGTATTATATCCTTGAAGTTTACCTTGACTTTTACTGGTCCAGGTATCAGTTTCCGGATTTTAAATGGTCACTAAGACTTCAGAATACTTTGATTCTGGAGCTGGGCTATCTTTTGATCAAAATACCGCTTGGCTATGCTTTGCTGTATGTATTTGAAAAGACTCATATTAAGGCTGTTTTCAAATACTTTCTCTATATTTTTATCATGATCACTGCTGTTTTGGGGCATCGTTTTTTAACGCATTACATCATTTATCCTTATATTTATGGAGTTACGGAAACTGTGGATGGAAAATATCCGTCAGAGTTTATCAATGGTTATGTGGCATTTAATTCTTTTATGGATCTGATTTTTATGGTGGGTCTGATTTTCGGGGTTGAAATTACCCGACAGAAAAATCTTCTGAAAGAACAGATCTCCCGATTAAAGTCTGAAAAGCTGGATCAGGAACTCAATATGCTGAAAGCACAGATCAATCCGCATTTTCTGTTCAATACCCTCAATAATATCTACGGAATGGCTCTGAAAAAAGCTGATGAGACTCCTGATGTTATTCTTCAGCTTTCCAAGATAATGCGGTATAATATCTATGAAGCTGCAGAAAAAAATATCTCCATTGCCAAGGATATTGAAAACATTAAGGATTTCATACAGATTCAGAAAATCCGGCATTGCCATCTTACTATCAACTTTACGGAAAATATTGATCATCCTTCTCAGGAAATATCACCGCTGATTTTAATACAGTTTGTTGAGAACGCCTTTAAACATGGGGTTTCTGAAAGTTTAGGAGAATCATTTATTACTATAGATATCCGGTTGAAAAACGGAATTCTTACTTATTTCGTAGAAAACTCCAAAGAAGAAAAGCCTCATACATATTCCACAAAAATAGGTCAGAAAAACATCCGGAGACAGCTTGAACTGCTTTATCCTCAACACACCCTTTATGTGGAAAATAAAAGTGACCGCTATATTGTAACATTAACCATAGATTTCCATGATACATCCAACCTCTAAAATATACAACTGCATTATTGTAGAAGATGAACCTATTGCAGCAGAAATTCTGGAAAGCTTTATTTCCAGAGATCAGGAACTGAATCTTGTAGGAAAATGTTCCGATGCCGTATATGCCAGCAGTCTTTTAAGCATTCATGAGGTGGATCTAATGTTCCTGGACCTCCATCTTCCCGTTGTAAAAGGTTTTGATTTCCTGAGAAAAATAAAAAATCCTCCATTCGTTATTGTTACCACGGCTTATCATCAGTATGCCGTAGAAGGCTATGAACTGGATATTGCGGATTATCTGATGAAACCTATTCCGTATGAGCGTTTTCTGACTGCTGTCGGGAAGTTCAAACATTTAATGGAGGCGGAGGATGCTTTACTGGAAGTCGCAGAACGTGATTATATCTTCATTAATAGCGGGAAAAAACAGGTTAAAATTATTCTGCAGGATATTTTCTTTATCGAGAGTTTAAGAGAATACATTCATATTCATACCAAAGCAGAGACTTTCACTTTTAAAATGCCTATCAGTAAAATAGAGGAGATTTTAAATCCTAAAATGTTTACCCGCATTCATAAATCCTACATTATATCCAAATCAAAAATTGAAGTCAAATCTGCAAATGTTATCCAGATTAATGGAAAAAAACTTCCTGTAGGAAGGACATATAAGCCTTTGTTGAAACTTTAATATTGAGAATAAAATTATTTAAAATCACCAGATTTTCAGCCTTTTCATTTAAAAATCCAGCAAAATTAAAAGGTTTGTAGATGCTGAATCTCTGTTGATAGATCTTTTTTCCGAGATTCTGTTTATTTATTCAAATTTACTTTATGAAAAAATAAAAAAATATTAAGTCTGGAAATGAATGGGATTTAGTTTATTATTCAAATGTTGAGTAATGTTTTGGCTTAATGATTAATGATAATCTTAAGCCAATTTCTTTTTTACGGCTCTATTTTATGTTAAAATATTTTGAGTCCAACTATTCCTACAACAATCAGTAGTGCAGAAAGTAATCGTAAAATACTTGCTGAATCCTGAAAAAACAGAATCCCAACCAATAAAGTTCCTACCGCACCAATTCCCGTCCATACCGCATAGGCTGTTCCAATAGGAATGCTTTTCTGAGCGAACCAAAGAAATCCGCCGCTAACGGACATACATATGATCGAAAATATGATCCAGCTCCATTTATTATTTTCCGGCTGTTGAGATAATTTAAGCCCCAAAGGCCATCCAATTTCAAAAATTCCTGCGATAATTAATGCAATCCAGTTCATACTATTTATTTTTAAGATGCTTTGCTATTTTTGGTAAAAGAGTACAATTAAAATGAACGTTTTACCATAACCAATTTCATATAATTTATCCAACAAAATTACTGCTATCACTTCGTATTCAGTATTATAAACTGAGTGACACCGCAAAAAATAGAGATAAAACGTATTTTAAAGAAGATGAAACGTCCCACATCTTTAGAATAAAATTTATCTTTGAATAGCACAAATATCAATACCTTTAAGTCCTTTTATTATTCTTATGCTGACAGATATTATTTCAACCCATCTTAGTGTTATTTTTTGCGGAATTAATCCCGGATTAAAATCATCAGATGACGGACATCATTTTTCTGGAAGGAGTAACCGTTTTTGGAAAGTCCTTCACCAGTCGGGGTTTACCCCTTATGAAATTGAAGCAGTGAATGATACTTCTATTCTTGATTTCGGATTGGGGCTCACAACTGCTGTCGCAAGAGCCACTTCCCGTGCTGACGAACTTTCAAAAGAAGAGTTTGATGATGCTTTAGATACTTTTAAAGCAAAAATAACAGAATATCAGCCTCAATATGTGGCTTTTCTCGGCAAAGCAGCTTACAAAGCTTTTTCAAAGAAGAAAGAAATTCTTTGGGGACTGCAGCCAGAAGATTTCTGTGGAGCAAAAGTTTGGGTTTTACCCAATACCAGTGGGCTGAACCGTGGATTTTCTCTAGAAGATCTGGTGGCCTACTATAAGGAGTTTTATCATTCTGTTCATTCATCCTGACGGTTATGCTTTGTTAGGCTTGCTTACATATTTGTTTCCTTTTACAAAAAAACGCCAGGGCAGAAGAGCATCTTCCTGAGCATAAGCAACACCGATGCGAGGTCCCGTAACAATTTCTTCCGAAGTATAGACAATACCATGATCTTCAATCCAGATTTCATTTTCCGTTAAATCCTTTTTGTTCAATGAGCGGTCAATTCCCAATGCTTTGGCAGCAGATCCCGGACCAGCAGAAATAGCAGGTTTAGAAGCCGGCATCTTTCTCCTCAATTCTATGATGTCTATACCGATCAAAGGTTCAACAGCTCTCACCAAAACAGCGTGTGGGTCATCTTCCACAGAAGTTACCACATTAAAAAGATGATGAATGCCGTAACATAGATATACATAAGAAACCCCGCCATGACTGTATAAGGTTTCTGTACGGTCTGTACGTCTGCCTCCATATGCATGGGATGCTTTATCCTTAACTCCGAAATAAGCTTCTGTTTCTACAATAATTCCGGCAGTTACATCACCATTAATATCTGTAAAAAGAACTTTTCCCAAAAGATCCTGAGCGAGAAAAAGGACATCCTGGTTGGAATAATAGGAGTGTGGTAGTTTCATGAAAGATGTTAGAAATTATTCATTCAAATTTAATGATAAACTTATAAAAATGGAAGAATCTGATAAGAAAGCAGAAAAGGTACCACAAAAAATCACATTTCATAAATTAGTGATTAATTTGGCACATCCATTGTTGCTTTTCATTTAACATCATTTTACACCACTATAAAAATTTATAGGTTTTGACACTTATTTTCCCTGGATTACTCCGGGGAATTTTTATTTAATCCTGAAACAAAAGAAAAGTCCCACATTACTGTGAGACTCGTTATAAATGATCTTATCTTGCTCCCGGAGGACAGTGTTCTTTTAAATATTTGGTAAACAGAGTAGCAAGGTGCAGTGATGTTCCTTCTCCTTCATCAATAGAGTGGGTTCGGTTAGGATAAGACATCAGCTGAAACTGTTTGTTGTATTTTACCAGTTCGTTGACGTATACTTCCGTATTCTGATAATGTACATTATCATCACCTGTTCCGTGAACCAGTAAAAGATTTCCTTTTAGATTTTTAGCATAAGCCAGCGGAGAGCCATTCACAAAGTCTTCTCTGTTCTCCTGTGGAAGTCCCATATATCTTTCCTGATAGATATTGTCATAGAACAGCTGATTGGCTACCGGAGCAATAGCAATCCCTGTTTGGTAAATATCAGGATATTGTCCCAAAAGGTTTAAGGTAGAAGAACCACCGCCGCTCCAGCCCCATACGGCAACCCTTGAGGTATCAGCATAGGGCCATTTTGCAAATAAAGCTTTGGCTCCCATTGCCTGATCACGGATATTGAGCTGTCCTATCTTACGATAAACAGATTTTCTCCATTCACGACCTCTTGGAGCAGGAGTTCCACGGTTTTCAAGAGAAACATACAGATAGCCGTCTTGCGCCATATCTCCAACATATAAATCATTCCATCCTGTATAGAAACTGTCTGTTACTGTTTGCATTGCAGGTTCCCCGTACACTGTGAAAACAATCGGATATTTCTTATTAGGATCAAAATTTTTAGGCTTTACTACCCATCCGTCCAATGTAACACCATCCTGTGTTGTAATCTGGAAAAACTCTGCTTTAGACTTTGTAGGATCTGCTTTTGCCGTTCTTTTGGCAGCAACCAGTTCTTTATGCTCCGGAAGTGATACTACAGAACCCATTGAAATGGCATTGACACTGTTATTCGTAAACATGGCAATCTTTCCATTGGGTGATATTGTATATTTATTAGAACCTGTATAAGTTTCAGGAGTTACTTTTTGTGCTTTTCCTCCTTTCATACTTACTTTGTACAAGTACTTTTGAGTTGCATTATTGGGAGAAGCCGAAAAATAGATCTGTTTGTTCTGAACATCAAAGAACTCAGGTTTTATCACATCGAAGGCATCTTTTGTAATCAATGTTTCCTTACCGCTCATATCTATTTTATAAATATGTCTCCATCCGTCTTTTTCAGAAAGCCAAAGGAATTCTTTTCCATTCTCTATCCAGTCCCAGCCGCTTGGGTCATTATCGTTCCAACGGGATTTGATGTCAATCCATGCAGCATCTGTTTCTGTATAAATAGTTTTACTGTTACCGGAACTGGCATCTGCCACAATAATTTTACTTTGATTCTGCTTTCGGTTCAATTGCTGGAGAATAACAGATTTAGAATCCAGTACCCATTCCATTCTCGGAATATAATTTTGTATTTCATCTCCTGCAATATCTGCTTTCTTTGTAGATTTTGAGGCAAGATCATAAAACCAGATGCTGCAGCCTGAAGGATTTTCGCCTACTTTCGGATATTCTACAGGAACTGTGAATGAATACAGGCTGTCTGTATTATTGATCATCAGGAAGTTTTTCGTACCTCTTGCATCCAGTTTCCAATACGCAATTTTGTTGCCGTCCGGTGACCATCGGAAACCATCCTGAGTTCCGAATTCCTCTTCATAAACCCAGTCAAAAGTACCGTTGATCATTCCGTCTGTACCATCTGAAGTGATCTTGGTGAGCTGATTATTTGAAAGATCTTCAACATAAATATTATGCTTAGACACATACGCTACTTTTTTCCCATCCGGAGAATACTTTGCAAACATCAGTGATGAAGAGGGCAAGCCTTTTCCAAGCTGGGTAAGCTTTTTAGTATTTTTGTCGAAAATCCAGTAATCTCCACGGGTATTGTCTCTCCATACTTTTCTGGTGTTGGCAAAGAGTAATAAACTTTTGTCATCTGGAGACACCTGAAAGCTTTGTACCTGTAATGCTTCAGAGCTTCCCGCCGGAATCAGTTCATTGCTGTTTAAAAGAGTCTGGTCTTTTCCGGGATGCAGTACATCAACAATTTCAACTCCTTTTTTAGTAAATGAATAATAGGCATTTCCATCCGGAGTCCACTGTGTTTTTTGTGCAGCCAATGGCGACAGACACAGGAAGTATAATGCAATAACGGTTAGTTTTTTTATGTTCTTCATAGATAGTATTTGATTAAGCTTAATGTTCAGCTCTGTAATTTTCAATTTCTTCAACTGTTTTGATCAATCCGTTCCCAAGAAGTCTGTATCCGTCATCTGTAATCAGGAAATCATCTTCCACGCGGATTCCTCCGAAGTTTCGGTATTCATTAACTATATCATAATTAATAAAATCTGCATTTTTATTTTCAGCCTGCCAGATATCAATCAGTTCCGGAATCATATAAATACCGGGTTCAACCGTTACTACAAATCCGGATTCAAGGGCTTTTCCTAAGCGTAACGATTTAAGTCCGAAGGTTTTGGTATCTTTTGGCTCTTCTTCGGTATAGCCGATATATTGTTCTCCAAGATCTTCCATATCATGTACATCAAGTCCCATCATATGTCCCAATCCGCACTGGAAAAATAGGGTATGGGCATGGTTTTTCACCGCTTCTTCAGGGTTTCCTTTCATCAATCCGAGATCTATAAGACCTTCTACCAGATGCTGAGAGGCTTTCAGATGAATATCCTTGAATCTTACTCCAGGTTTCAGAAGCTGCTGGGCATTGTTGAAAGCATTCAGAACTACTTCATACATTTCCTTCTGTTTTGTACTAAAAGTCTTGCTCACAGGAAACGTTCTGGTAAGGTCTCCTGCATATCCCATCGCTGTTTCCGCTCCGGAGTCATTAAGGAAAAGATCCCCTTCTTTCAGCGTATTGAGACGATAGTGGTTATGCAGAATTCCTCCGTTTATGGTTACGATCGGAGGATAAGACATCTGACATTCTTTATTGGCAGCCAGATATTGAATCGCATTTGCAATTTCATATTCTTTAATTCCCGGTTTTGCTATTCGCATTGCCAATAAATGCATTTCATTGGATACATTCACTGCCTGTTCTATCTGTGCTATTTCCTGAGATTCTTTGATAGACCGCTGTTTTACAATGGCTTTAATCATCTCTGCAGAAGGCTGTAATGCCGCTATTTTGATACCAAGCAGATCAGCAAGCAAAATTTTATTGGAAGACTGATATGGAGGAAGATAATGTACTTTTCTACCGGCAGTCTGTGCTTTTAGAATATATTGAGAAAGTGCTGCATAGGGCATAGTTTCCTGTACTCCGGATTTCAGACTTTTCTCTTTGAGTGTTTCCTGTCTGCCCATCCATACGATGTCGTCTATACTTAATTCATCTCCGAAAACAATGGTCTTATTCTCATCAATATCAATAATGGCAGCAATACGGGGTTCCTGAATTCCGAAATAATATAAATACGTACTGTCCTGACGGAAATAATAAGGATTGTGTTCAAAATTCACAGGATTCTCTATATTTCCCAGAAACAATAAAATTCCGCTGGCTACATTACCTTGTAACACAGCTCTTCTATCTTGATAGGTTTGTGTTGAAAACATATATTATGAATACTTTTTAATTTAAAGCTTTAAAGTTACGATTTTGTACTATTGACCGCTCTTTATTTACTAAAATAAAGAAGAATGTAAAGTTTGGATTTTAATATGATATTCAGTGTTCATATTTTGCTTAAATTCGGTCATATTTTAACCATTAGCACATAAAATATTGATTCCATGAAGAGCCTCCAGTTTTCAGTTCCTGCTGATACCAATAAAAGCATCCGCATCCAGGAAGATATAATGCCCAATTTCTATCCTTACTTCCATCGCCATACGGAAACCCAGATCATGTGGATTCTTAAAGGACATGGGACACTGGCCATAGAACAGAACCTCTTTCATTTTGAGGCGGGTGACATTTTCTATCTGGGCGCCAATCAATCGCATGTTTTCAGAGGTAATTTTGATAAAGATGAAAAGCAAAAAGTTCATTCCATTTCTATATTTTTTGATCCTTACAAAAAGATCGCTGCTTTTTTCGACTTACCGGAATTTGGGGAACTTAAAAATTTTATTACCCATTCAGAAGTAGGGTTTCAGGTCGCTCCTAAGCTAAAAATAAATATCGGAGAAAACATTGCCGCATTACAAAAAACTGAAGGAGTAGAGCAGATCATAGATTTCATCAGGATTTTAAACCATCTTATGCAAAACAGGCATCTGCATATTCCTTTATCTTCAGAAAAGAATCTTCCTAATCATATTTCAGACTATGATCAAAGAATTATCGATGCCCAGATCTTTATTAAAAAGAATTTTGCCCAAACCAAACTTACCCTTGACAGTATTGCCCGGGAAGCCTGCATGACCCCTCAGGCATTCTGCAGGTCTTTTAAAAAACGGACCAGAATCACTTATATTCAATATCTTAATGAACTCCGTGTGCAAAGAGCCTGCAGGCTATTGACCTCCAGTAATATGTATAGTATTTCCTCCGTTGCTTTTAATAGTGGTTTCAACAGCCTTACAAATTTTAACCGCGTTTTCAAGTCCATTATGAAATATTCACCTAAAGAATACCTTAAGCATTATAAAGAGGCCACCATAGACCAATAAAAGCAACCTGTTAAAATATGGTTAGTATCTATTAAAATATTAACATTTATCGTTTTAAAATTCACCTAGTTTTGAATAAATATTATTTGATATGAGTACAAAACTAAACTGGGAAGGAATTTATCCTGCTGTATTAACTCCTTTTACGAAAGAAGGTGAGATCGACTTTGAAATGTTTGCTCTCAATACGGAAGCCCAGATTAAAGCAGGTGTTCACGGAATTATTCTTGCAGGAACATTGGGTGAAGCCAGCGCTTTGGAAACTGAAGAAAAATTTGAGCTGCTGAAATATGCAAAACAGATCACACAGGGAAGAATTCCTGTCATTCTTAACCTTTCCGAAAATACAACCAAAAATGCAATACACTTTGCGCAAAAAGCTAAAGAATCAGGTGCTGATGGGCTTATGCTGCTTCCTCCTATGCGGTATAAAGCAGACAGCCGTGAAGTGATAGAATATTTTAAAGCAGTAGCTTCCGCTACGGACCTTCCCATCCTTATCTATAATAATCCGGTTGATTACGGAATTTATGTAACCCTTGAAATGTTTGAGGAGCTTATTGAATACCCAACCATTCAGGCTGTTAAAGAATCTACAAGGGATCTTGCCAATGTAACCAGAATGATTAACCGTTTTGGAAAAAGAATCAAAATTCTTGGCGGGGTAGATACCATTTGCTTGGAAACCCTGATGCTTGGGGCAGATGGGCTTGTAGCAGGACTAGTAGATGCTTTTCCCAATGAAACAATGGCAATGTACAACTATGTTAGAACAGGTGAATATGACAAAGCTATAGCAATCTACAGATGGTTTATGCCATTGCTGGAACTGGATATCCATCCAAAACTTATTCAGTATATCAAGTTAGCTGCTACAGCGGAAGGGATTAGCAGTCCTTATGTGAGAGCGCCACGTCTGGAACTATATGGTGAAGAAGCCGAAAAAATCAAAAAGATTATTGAAGAAGGTATAGCCAACCGCCCGATATTAGATTAACATCAGAACTAAAACTATGATCGAAGAAACATCAAAAGAAAATATTGATAAGAGAGTTCAAATGGCTGCTGAAGCCTATCAGTTTCTGAAGAATACCACTGTAAAAGAACGAGCAGCCTTTATGAACACAATTGCTGATCAAATTGAAGCATTGGGAGAAGAACTTTTGCAAACGGCTCATGCTGAAACATCATTACCTATTGCCAGACTTACCGGTGAAAAAGCAAGAACGGTAGGACAATGGAGAAGTTATGCAAAAGCAGTAGCCAAAGGAATATATACAGAACCCCGAATTGATCTTGCCCAACCTGACAAGCAAAAAGGAGACCTCAGAAAATACAATGTAGGTATAGGACCTGTAGTGGTTTTCGGGGCGAGTAATTTTCCGTTTGCTTTTTCTACAGCAGGTGGTGATACGGCAAGTGCTATTGGAGCCGGATGTCCTGTTATTGTGAAAGCGCATCCGGCACATCCTAAGACCTCTCAACTCATGGCTGATGCTATAACAGCTGCAGTGAAAGAATCCGGATGGCCTGAAGGAATTTTTAGCCACATTACCGGAACATCCCATGATATCGGGGGGTATTTGGTTCAGCATCAAGAGATCAGAGCCGTTGCATTTACCGGCTCATTTATTGGAGGAAAAGCTTTGTTTGACATGGCGAACCACCGTGAAAACCCCATTCCCGTTTTTGCAGAAATGGGCAGCATCAATCCGATATTTGCCCTGCCGGATTTGCTTGAAAACAGAGCAGAAGCATTCGCTAAAGAATATCTTTTTTCCTTAACATTGGGAGTAGGGCAATTCTGCACCAATCCGGGAGTATGTATTGCTCTTAAAGGAGAATCTCTGGACCGTTTTATCATTACCCTGAAAAATGAAATTCACGAAGTTGTTCCCGCAAAAATGCTTCACAAAGGAATCTATGAAAGCTTTGAAAAACATAAAACTATTGCAGCAGGGCAGCCTGAAGTAGATATTATTGCAACAGCAGATACAGAAATTGATGAGTGGCAGGGACGTGCTATGGTGATAGAAACCAGCGCTAAAAACTTCATGAAAAATCCTGTGCTGAGTGAAGAGGTTTTCGGACCATTTGGGATCATTGTAACTTGTGAAACCTCTGATGAGATGATGGAAATTGCCCAACAACTGAAAGGACAGCTAACAATTACCCTTGCAGCTACCAACGAAGATGTTCGGAATCATCTGATACTGATGAATGTTCTGAAAGATAAATGCGGAAGGTTACTCTTCAACGGAATGCCTACAGGAGTGGAAGTTGTTTATGCCATGCAGCATGGAGGTCCTTTTCCTTCCACTACTGATTCCCGTTTTACTTCCGTAGGTCCGGATGCTGTTAAAAGGTTTATCCGTCCTATTTCTTTCCAAAACTGGCCGGATGAATTTTTACCCGAAGAGCTTAAGAATGAAAATCCACTGCATATCAGCAGAATAGTAGATGGAGAAGTTAATTCAGGATCATTAAAATTACAGACAACATGAACAGAACATTTTTTTGTATAGATTCACACACCTGTGGCTGCCCTGTACGTCTTGTTGCAGGAGGAGGCCCTATTTTAAAGGGAAAATCCATGATGGAACGCCGGCTTCATTTTATGAAAGAATATGACTGGATCCGGAAAGGCCTCATGTTTGAACCCCGGGGTCATGATATGATGAGTGGAAGTATTCTGTATCCGCCTATTGATGAAGAAAATGATATCGGAGTATTATATATTGAAACCAGCGGATGTCTCCCCATGTGCGGACACGGCACGATAGGAACAGTAACCATTGCGATAGAAGAAGGTTTGGTTTTTCCTAAAATTCCCGGAAAATTACGCCTCGAAACACCGGCAGGACTTATTCTCATTGATTATGTACAGGAAGGAAAAAAAGTAACGTCTGTAAAACTGACCAACGTAAAATCCTTTCTGTATGCTGAAAATCTGGAAGTTGAATGTCCGGATATCGGAGTAATAAAAGCTGATGTAGCGTATGGCGGGAACTTCTACGCTATTATAGACCCTCAGGAAAATTTCAGAGATATTTCTGATTTTACAGCCAGCCAGCTTATTCATTATGGAAAAATCATCAGAAAATTACTCAATGAAAAATATCAATTTATTCATCCTGAAAATGAACATATTACCGGATTGAGTCATATTCAATGGACAGGTAACCCCACAGATCCTAAAGCAAGTGGCCGAAATGCTGTTTTAGTGGGAGAGAATGCTCTGGACCGTTCACCATGCGGAACAGGTACTTCTGCAAGAATGGCGCAATGGTATGCTAAAGGAAAATTAAAAGAAGGGGAAGAATTTATCCATGAAAGCTATATCGGATCCCAATTTATCGGGAGAATTGAAGGAACGGATACTGTTGGCGGAAAACCGGCAATTATCCCGTCAGTAGAAGGCTGGGCAAGAATTACCGGATATAATCACATTATTATTGATGATGAAGATCCTTATTGGCAGGGATTTCAGGTTATGTAAACAAACATATGACACAGAATAAAGGAAAAGCACTCATTATGGGTGCAGGAATAGCAGGTTTAAGCTCCGCCTATTACCTTTTAGAGAAAGGCTGGAGTGTAGAAATTCTGGAACAGAATGATCTTTCCAACAATTGTTCTTATGGCAATGCAGGAATGATCGTACCCAGTCATTTTACTCCGTTAGCGGCACCGGGTGTTGTGGCACAGGGAATCCGCTGGATGTTTGATAGCAAAAGTCCGTTTTATGTAAAGCCTTCATTGAATGCTGATTTGTTTTCCTGGGGAATAAAATTCTTAAAGCATTCTAATCAGAAACATGTAGACCGTTCGGCATCAGCCATCAGAGATCTTAATCTGGCGAGCAGCGCCCTCTATAATGAGATTGCGGCAAAAGAAGAATTTAATTTCGAGCTTAAGCAAAACGGTATTCTGATGCTTTACAAAACCGAAAAAGTAAGAGAAGAAGAAACAGAACTTGCCCATAAAGCAATCAGTTTAGGATTATCTGTTGATATTCTGGATCAAAAAGGGATTCAGGGACTTGAGCCTAATATCCGGATGGATGTCATAGGAGGGATCAATTACAAATGTGACGGCCATATGAATCCTATGAAACTGATGAAGCAAATGATCTCTTATCTTAAAAATAACGGTGTCGTTTTTCATACCCATCACAAAGTAACCGGGTTTGAAACTTCAGAAAGAATGATTAAAGCCGTCATTGCCAATAGTAAAAAGTTTACCGCAGACTGTTTCGTCATGACCGGAGGTTCATTTCTCCCTGAACTGGCTCAGAAGGCAGGAATTAAAATTCAGTTAATGCCAGGAAAAGGATATTCATTCATGCATACCCCTGAAAATCCGGTCAATACCATGAATCATGCTGCTTTATTACTGGAAGCAAGAGTAGCTGTCACTCCTATGAATGGGCAGATCCGCTTTGGTGGAACGATGGAACTGGCTTCCCATCATGATAAAATTAATATGAAAAGAGTAGAAGGTATCGTCCGGTCTATCCCTCAATATTTGCCTGACTTTCAGATGCATTACAAAAAAGAATCTGAAATCTGGTTTGGTTACAGACCTTGTGCGCCGGATGGACTGCCTTATCTGGGACAATCTTCCCAATTGAAAAACCTGATTATCGCAGGCGGCGGCGGTATGATGGGGCTAAGTTTAGGACCTATTTTTGGAAAAACCGTTTCAGAACTTGCCAATGACCAAAAGCCAAGTGTTGACATCAATATATTCAACCCTGAAAGATTTAATTAAAAAACATCACATAACACACACAAAATTAAGCCTAAAACAATTTGATTATTCAAATAATTTATTAACAACCAAATCCAAAATTTATGAAAAAATTTAAATTACTACTACTTGTTTCCCTATTTCCAATAATAGGTTTTGCTCAAGAAAACAGACCTCATGAGTGTAAAGCAGATGAAATGATGAAAAGACATTTTGAACTGCACCCTGAATCTAAGGCTGAATATGAAAATTTTGAAAAATTCACCAAAGATTTTGTAAAAAAAATGGAATCAAACAAAACTCCATTGAATAAAAGGGTCAACGCTCCCACCTACATCATCCCTGTGGTTTTTCATGTGTATGGAGAATCTCAGAGTAATGTAAAAGTAAATTACCAAAAAGTAGTTGACTTGCTGCAACAAATTAACTTAAATTTCAATGGAATTAATACTGATTCAAATACTGTGGATCCTGACTTCCAATCTATCAGAGGAGCATTAAGCATTGAATTTCGATTAGCTAAAATTGATCCAACCGGAAAAGCAACAAGCGGAGTGGTATTTCACCCTTTCAAAGGCGGATATGGCAATGGAGGCGGATATGATGCACAAATTGGCGCAGATGCCTGGGATAATACAAAGTATATGAATGTGTATATCCAAAATGATCTATATGCCAATAAGGATTTATATCAATCAGGAGTTGCTTGGTATCCGGATTCATACATGACTTCAGTAAATACTGCCAGAGTTGTTTATAATGGACGTTATATATTTAATGCTGCAGGAACAGTGGCTTCAAACGAGTTTTCTGATACATTTACTCACGAATTCGGGCATTGGTTAAATCTTCAACATACATTTAATGTTCTTTGTTCAACTGCGAACCCTGGTAATGATGGTGATGGAGTTGCTGACACCCCTGTAGAAAATAATTCTAATGGATTAGGATGTGCAGCTGGCACCAATTGTTTTGGACAAAAAGTAAATGTTGAAAACTATATGGGATATAATGGTTCTTCCGGTTGTTATAAAATGTTTACCAATGGACAAGTTAACAGAATGTTAGCCGCATTAAACCATCCTTCACGAATGAATTTATGGCAGCCTGCCAACTTAGCAGCAACCGGTGTTGCCAATACTCCGCCTAGATTAACTCTTAGCAACAGTACATTTACTGAAAATCTAGACAATAATGGTAAAGTATCATTAGATGGAACAGTAGCATCTGCCCCTACATCAACCATTACCCTAAACGGAGCAACATTTGCCGTATCGAATGGAACAACTCTTATTGCAGGAACACATTTCACTTCTTCATTACCGGCAGGACTAACAGCAATTATAGCAGTTACAAGCCCTACTACTGCTACACTTACCATAAATGGTGCGGCAACCAGTCATCCTAAAAGCCAGGTTCTGAATTCATCAATTACATTCCTTAATCCAGCTATAACAGGAGGTGCAACGTCATTAGGATCCACAACAGCTTTAGCATTAACTTTTTCTTATAAAGATCCTTATAAAATAGTTACCGGAACTCCTCTGGAAAGTTATGCCAATCCAACACCAACAGCAGTAACTACCAACTCCGGAGCAACTTGGAAATATTTTATCATTAACCCGGAGCTTAGTGATGATGCAGGGTATGGTGCTTGGTACTATGGAGCAAATCAATTAAAATTGGAAACCTATTGGAAAGGATTAGTATGTGGGGCAGGGACAAGAAATATTAGTTTAATTCCGTCTTGCACCACAATAAGTAATGCAAATAATATAGGTTATCCAACTGGTACTCCCGGACAACTTGACGTGTACACCCCTACATACACTACCTGGTCTGGCCAAACCGCTTATGTTGGTTTTAGAAACCAATTTGAAGGCTACAATATTAATGGCTACTTCAAACTGATTGTGGGAGCCAATGGTTCAAATTATTCTGTAACAGAGTTTGGATATAATACACAACCATATGGCAGTATTACAACACCTTGTGCATTATCATTATCCACTGCAAACGTTGATACAACAAACTCAGAAACATCCATCTATCCAAATCCAGTTTCTGATGTATTGAATATTAAAACAAAAGGGAAAATTACATCAATTTCTGTTTACGACATGTTTGGAAGAAAAATGAATGCTAAAGTTATTGGTGATAAGGTTGATGTTAAACACTTTCTAAGCGGAACTTATTTAATTGATATTGAAACTTCTTTAGGGAAATCTTCCCAAAAATTCATTAAAAAATAGAATCAAACTCAAAGCAGTTATAGATTAGTTTAAAACTCTTTAAATAACAAAACACTTTTCTCAGAAATATGAATAATAGTTTAGTATTCATATGCAGTTGATTGGGCTTAATATTTAAGCCCAATTTTTTTATTATATAGGTTCAGTTCATGGTTTATTTATGTACTTTTATTCTGTAATTACAATTCCAATGCATTATAAAAACGAAAGGATTATCATCCGTGAATTTACACCCGAAGAATTTTTATTGTTTTCCACTCTTTTTGAAAATAAGAATGTTACCCGCTATTTGCCTTACAAAACTCCTGAAGAGTATAAGGAAATGTTTGATAAAGCAGTGGCAGATTATGAAGCAGGACCATTCAGCAGATGGGGAATATTTGACATTCATAATAACGATTTTGTGGGAATGTGTCTGGCAAGAATTTTCCTTGATAACCCTGAACAGCTGGAAATAGGGTATACTTTGGGCGAAAATTATTGGGGAAAAGGACTGGGAACTGAGGTTTGTAAAGCCCTTGTTGATTATTGTTCATCCTTAAATCATCAGAAAGATATTGTTGCGGTAACCGATCTTGATAATATTGGATCTCAAAAAGTTCTTCTGAACAACAACTTTAAAAGAATTGAAAATCTGGAACGGAAGGATGGTGAACTGGCTTACTTTATATTACAGAAATAGTAAACATATCCTGATATTGAAAACCGGAGGACGAGCAATTCCCCTTCTCTGGAGGGGTGGCGAAAATTCAAAGAATTTTTGACGGGGTGGTTTGCCAAACTATTTCACCATAAAAAATTTGAACTTTATGGTTTATTTAGCAATTAATAAAAAAAGACTTTTAAGCTTAAATGATCTTCTCAACGGCATATCTGTAACTTAAAATCAATGTAAGTATTTTTAATCTTTTGTGACTTTTGTGGTTAAGATATAATCAAAGTCTTCCACAGAAAACATTTCATTTATCAGATAATTTATCATAACTTGCAGAAATTATGATGTCAAAACGTTGCAAATATGCGCTTAAAGCAATGGTCAGATTAGCAAGGAATTATAACCAGGGCTTTCTGTCAACCTCCATTATTGCACAAGATGAGAACATCCCCAAAAAATTTCTGGAACAAATTCTCCTTGAACTTAAAAGAGCCAAACTTGTCAACAGTAAGCAAGGTAAAGTAGGAGGGTATTATTTGTTAAAATCACCCGATGAAGTTTCATTAGCAGATATTTACCGAATTTTTGATGGTCCAATTGCTCTGACTCCGTGTGTGTCTTTAAATTTTTATGAAGCATGTGATGATTGTGTAGACGAAGCAGTCTGTTATTTGAGAAAAGAACTTATGATCGTTCGTGAAAAGACGAGAAAGAGTATGATGGAGGCCACTCTGACTAAGTTTATCCACAAAGATTAAATTTTTTTTCATTTAAATTCTACTATTTTGATAGGAGTTATAGAATTTTATATATATTTGCAAGACTTAAATCTCAATTCAAAATGGAAAACAGTCTGAAAACTGAATACGAAAATCTTGTAAGAGAGGCTTCTGAAGCTTCTTTTCAAACTAATGGGCTGCAACTGCTGACTGAAAAATTTCCGGATAAAGTCATCTTTTCAACCAGTTTCAGCTATGAAGATCAGGTTATCACTCATCTGATAAAAGATTTAAATATTGAAATATTTACCCTGGATACCGGAAGACTTTTTGAACAAACCTACGAAACCTGGACTTCAACGAAAGCTTTCTTCAAAAAGAATATTAAAGCATACTATCCGGATACAGAAGAACTCAGAGAATTTGTCACAGAAAACGGTCCAGATTCATTTTACCAATCAGTAGAAAAAAGGAAAGCATGCTGTACCATCCGTAAGGTACATCCTTTGAAAAAAGCACTGGAAGGTTACGAAGTATGGATCACAGGGCTCAGATCTGAACATTCTGCCAACAGACAGAATATACCCCAGCTGGAGTGGGATCCGGATAATAAAATCATAAAATATCATCCTATTCTTCACTGGACTTCTGAGCAAGTGACAGACTATGTGAAAGACCATCATTTACCATACAATCACCTTCACAAAAAAGGATTTGTAAGCATAGGATGCGAACCCTGTACCAGAGCAATCAAAGAAGGAGAAGATTTCAGAGCCGGCCGATGGTGGTGGGAAGATGCTAACAAAAAAGAGTGCGGTCTGCATATTCATCAATAAAAAAAGAAAAACATGTCAATACAGCAATTAAATTATTTAGATCAGCTAGAAGCCGAATCTATATACATATTAAGAGAAGTAGCAGGTCAGTTTGAACGTCCGGCCTTATTATTCAGTGGAGGGAAAGACAGTATTGTACTGGCTCATCTGGCAAGAAAAGCATTCTTCCATGGGAAAATCCCATTTACATTTGTGCATGTAGACACTGGTCATAACTTTCCGGAAGTATTGGATTTCCGTGATCAATTGGTAAAACAGTTAGATGTTAACCTTATAGTCCGAAAAGTTGAAGACACCATAAAAAGTAAAAGATTAACTGAGGCTAAAGGTAAATTCCCAAGCAGAAACTGGCTGCAAACCTATACGCTTCTTGATACCATTGAAGAATTTGAATTTGATGCCTGTATCGGAGGAGCCCGCAGAGATGAAGAGAAAGCACGCGCCAAGGAAAGAATATTTTCAGTACGTGATGAATTCGGACAATGGGATCCCAAACTTCAGCGTCCGGAGCTGTGGAATATTTTTAACGGAAAAATCCACAAAGGAGAAAACGTGAGGGTTTTCCCTATCAGCAACTGGACAGAACTTGACATCTGGAATTATATCCGAAGAGAAAAAATAGCACTGCCTTCTATCTATTTCTCGCATGAAAGGGAAGTGATAGATTTTAATGGCCAATGGCTTGCCAATTCTTCACATGTTTTTCTTGAACCTGAAGACATTATCACTACCAAAAAAATACGTTACCGTACTGTAGGAGACATGACCTGTACCGCAGCTGTAGAATCTAACGCTGTTACAATAGATGCCGTAATCGAAGAAATTGTAGCCACCAGAATTTCAGAACGTGGAGAAACCAGAATTGACGACAGAGTGACAGAAGCGGCAATGGAAGACAGAAAAAAAGGAGGCTATTTTTAATCACTGATAAAAGATAATTGATCAATGATTACATAAAGTATTTCATCAATTATCATTCATAATTTATCATTTATCATTTATCATTTATAATTACAATCGGATGGATATATTAAGATTTATAACAGCAGGAAGCGTAGATGACGGCAAAAGTACCCTTATCGGCAGACTGCTTTACGATAGCAAAAGTATTTTGCAGGACCAGTTGGAAGTCCTTGAAAAACATTCAAAAAACAAAAATGAAGACGGGGTAGACCTTGCTCTTCTAACAGACGGATTGCGTGCAGAAAGAGAACAGGGCATCACCATTGATGTTGCTTACCGTTATTTTTCAACCGCAAAAAGAAAATTTATTATAGCAGATGCGCCCGGCCATGTACAATATACCCGTAACATGATTACAGGAGCCTCTAATTCTGATCTCATGGTTATCCTTATTGATGCAAGAAAAGGAGTGATTGAACAAACCAGAAGACATTCCATCATCGCATCTTTATTACAACTGAAGAAAGTTGCTGTAGCCATTAACAAAATGGATATGGTAGATTATTCGGAAGAAGTTTTTGAGAATATAAAAGCAGAATATGCAAAAATTGCAGATAATCTGGGATTACATGATGTAAGTTACTTTCCAATCTCTGCATTAAAAGGAGATAATATTGTTTCAAAATCTTACAGAACAGCTTGGTACGAAGGAAACTCCCTTCTGGAATATCTTGAAGAAGTAACCCTGAATGAAGAAAAAAATAACGGAAGCCGTTTTCAGGTTCAGTATGTGATTCGTCCTCAGACAGAGGAACTGCACGATTACAGAGGATATGCCGGACAAATATTAAGTGGAAAATTCACAAAAGGAGATAAAATCCAAATTCTTCCGGCAAATCTTACGACTGAAATCACTAAGATTGAGATCAATGGGATTGAAAAAGATGAAGCATTTGAAGGACAGCCTGCTGTGATTCACCTGGCTCATGATGTAGACATCAGCAGAGGAGATATTTTTGCTACCGAAGAACAGATTCCTGCCGTTGAAAAAGACCTTGAAATTCTGTTATGCTGGCTTGATCAGAAACCGTTACAACCAGGGAATAAATATCTTCTTCAACAGAACAGCAGGCTCGTGAAAGCAGTTGTTAAAGAGGTAGATTACAAAATCAATGTCAATACCCTTGTCAGAGAACAGGCAGAGGGAGAAATTAAACTGAATGAAATTGTAAAAGTTACCCTGCGAACAGCACAACCTCTTGTCTTTGACAGCTTTACCCATAATAAAACAACGGGTTCTGCCATTTTGGTGGATGAAACGTCCAATTCAACGGTAGCAGCCTGTATAATTCAATAGAAAACATGGCAATTTCCGAACACTTAATTGAAAGAATTCATCAGACCAAAAAAAATAGCATTCATGGATTCTTTGATAAAATAAAGACAAAAAGATGGGTTAAGGATCTGTATGAAACACTTTTCCTTCCTCAGAATGACAATACTGAAGATCAGCTTGCAAGAAATTTTGAAGCACTGAGGGAAACTCTTTCTGAGCAGATCAATACCGTAACAGGAGATCAGGACGGTACTGAAACACAGGTTAATCAGTTTTTTGAAACACTACCTGACCTTTATGATCAGCTGGTACTGGATGCAAAATCTATTGTGGAATTTGATCCCGCCGCCGATTCTCTGGAAGAAGTATATCTGGCATATCCCGGCTTTTTTGCCACGTATGTCTATCGTATTTCACACCAGCTTTGGAGTCAGAAAGTGAAAATTTTACCGCGTGTCATTTCAGAGTATGCCCACAGTAAAACCGGAATTGATATTCACCCGGGAGCCACCATCGGAAAGTCTTTTTTCATTGATCACGGAACAGGAATTGTGATTGGAGAGACAACGATCATCGGAAATAACGTTAAAATCTATCAGGGAGTAACCCTCGGAGCGTTGAATGTTTCCAAAGAAAAAGCCCATCAGAAAAGACATCCCAATATTGAAGATGATGTCATAATCTATTCGGGAGCAACGATTCTGGGAGGTGAAACCACAATAGGCAGAGAAAGCATTATCGGAGGAAATGTCTGGATAACACAGGATGTTCCCGCCAATTCTCTGGTCTACCACAAAAGCGAAATAAAAATAAAGGATAATACTTCTTTACCGGAATCATTAACCTTTGTGATTTAAAAAAACAAAAAAAGTAAATTGATATGAGATTTCAGAACACATTAGAAACGATTGGAAATACTCCCGTCGTAAAAATCAATACATTATTCAATACAGATCATGAGATCTGGATTAAACTTGAAAAAAGCAACCCTGGTGGAAGCATTAAAGACAGAATTGCACTAGCAATGATTGAAGATGCAGAAGCAAAAGGATTATTAAATAAAGATAGCACCATTATAGAACCTACCAGCGGAAATACAGGAATAGGTCTGGCTTTGGTAGCTGCCGTAAAAGGTTACAAACTGATTCTTGTAATGCCTGACAGCATGAGTATCGAACGCCGTAAAATTATGGAAGCTTATGGTGCCGAATTTGTGCTTACTCCAAGAGAAAAAGGGATGAAAGGTGCCATTGAAAAAGCTAATGAACTGGCTCAGGACACCCCTAATTCATGGATTCCAAAACAGTTTGATAATCCTGCCAACGTAAAAGTACATGTGGAAACCACTGCTCAAGAAATTTTAAAAGACTTCCCGGACGGACTGGATTACATCATCACAGGAGTAGGAACCGGAGGACACATCACCGGAATTGCAAAAGCAGTAAAGGAAAAATATCCAAACGTAAAGGTATTTGCCGTAGAACCGGAATTATCACCTGTTTTAAGCGGAGGAAGTCCGGCACCACATCCATTACAGGGACTGGGAGCAGGATTTGTTCCTTCTATTCTGGATATTACTCTTCTTGACGGAGTCATCACAGTAGGAAAGGAAGAAGCTTATGAATATGCTCTTAATGCTGCTAAAAAAGAAGGTCTTTTTGTCGGAGTTTCCACAGGAGCCGCTTTAGCAGCCATCGCAAAACAGTTACCTGAAATACAACCTAACGCTAAAATCCTGACGATCAATTACGATACCGGAGAAAGGTATCTGTCTGTAGAAGGACTCTTCTAAATCCTTAACTAACACCTACTTCAATGAAAACAAATATAAAATCACCAAAGGTTTACCTTATCGGTGCAGGGCCTGGCAATCCTGAACTCATCACTGTAAAAGCTGTAAAAGCGATCGAAAAAGCAGACGTTATCCTATGCGACCGCCTTGTAAGTCCAGAAATTCTGGAAACATACGTTAATGAAAATACAGAAATCATCTATGTAGGCAAAGAATGCAGCAAAAATGCTTCCACCCCTCAGTCTCATATAAATACATTGATGGTGGAATATGCCCGCCAGAATAAAACCATTGTAAGACTGAAAGGAGGAGATGTTTCCATATTCTCCAATATTCTGGATGAGCTACAGGCTTTAAAGCAAAATCATATTCCTTACGAAATTATTCCGGGGATTACAGCGGCTTTGGGAGCGGCAGCATTTGCAGGTATGCCTTTAACCGCAAGAGGATATTCTACCTCAGTGCGTTTTCTGACGTATTATAAATCAGAGATCGTAAGTGAAGAATATTGGAAAGAGCTTGCTTTAACCAATGATACCCTTGTTTTCTATATGTCCAAAGGAAATCTTACCCCTCTTGTGGAAAAACTGAAACAGCTTGAGATTTCAGGTGATAAAAAAATTGCAGTCATTGAACAGGCGACAACGCCTTTCCAAAAGGTGTACATCTCATCATTTGATGATTTTAATGAAAAATTCGGAGATAAAAACTTTGCCTCACCTTCATTGGTTGTTGTTGGTAAAATTGTCAACCTTCACGAAGAATTTTCATGGCTGGAAAATGCCGAACAGGAAGGTCTTTACTTTAAATCAGTAGAAAACGGAAGTCTAATCCCTACACCTCAAAATTTCTTTGAATATGCTGTCTGAAACTAAATTAAATGTATTAAAACAAATATCCGGAGATCTATCCAGAGATGAAGCCATATGGGCAAGCGGATATCTGGCCGGTATTGCCGGAGGATCATCATTGACTGCCGTACTGCCGCCTCAAGAAACGAATAGTATTACGCAGAATGTTGTAAAGAAAATAACGCTGGCCTACGGAACAGAAACCGGAAACAGTAAAAAACTCGCTACAGCTTTGGCAGGTATAGTCAAGAAAAAAGGACTTCAAGTAAAACTGGCAGACCTTTCTCAATACAAACCAAAAGATTTGGCTAAAGAAGAATTCTTTTTCGTCGTAATCAGTACTCAGGGAGAAGGGGAACCACCTGCTCTTGCCAAAAAATTCTACGATTATATTCATGAAAATGAAATCAATCTTAGCGGACTTAAATTCGGAGTGCTGGCTTTAGGAGACACCAGCTATCCACAATTCTGTAAAACAGGAGAAGAGGTAGATGCCCGTTTTGAAATATTGGGAGCCCAACGCATTATTCCATTAAAGAAATGTGATATTGATTATGAGCAGGAAGCTTCTCATTGGATTGAACATGTATTTGAAACCGTCAGTAAAAATAATGATCAGAGTACAAAAAACATTTCCACTCCAAAGGTTTCTACCGGAAGAAAGAAATTTCAGGGAAAAGTATCAGCAATCATCAATCTGAACGATATTACTTCTGAAAAAGAAACCTATCATATTGAAATTGAAACAGAAGAAGCACTCACTTATCAACCCGGTGCGGCTTTAGGCGTTATCCCTTTCAATTCAAAATCTGTAGTGGATGAAATTATTACTCTGACAGGAATTGATCCGCAAAAACAGATAGAAACAACAAAAGTTACAGACACAGCTGAAGAACTGTTACACAAACATCTTAACATCAGCTATCTGCTTAAATCTGTTGTTGCTCAATATGCAAAAATAACAGCACATTCCATCCCGGAAGTTAGATTAAGTCTTCTTGATCTGCTTAGGATTTACCCGGTAAAAAATGCTGATGAATTTGAAGAAATCATTCAGATATTAACCGCTCAGGCTCCTCGTCTGTATTCAATTTCTTCCTCTGTAGAAGCTCATGGTGATACCGAAATTCATATTACCGTTGCCAGATCAGAATTCTTCATTGACCATCAGAAACATAATGGATTGTGCAGTGGTTTTCTAAGTGAATTTAAAGAAGGAGAAGATGTTGAATTTTACATTCAGGATGCAGGACACTTTAAACTGCCGGAAGCTGATAAAGATATTATTATGATCGGGCCGGGAACAGGTATAGCCCCTTTCAGATCATTCCTTTGGGAGCGTGATGCCACTGGGGCAGAAGGAAGAAACTGGCTGTTTTTCGGGGACAGAAATTTTGTATCTGATTTCCTTTATCAGGCAGAGCTTCAGGATTTTATTAAAACAGGAAGCCTCACTCATTTAGATCTTGCTTTTTCAAGAGATACAGCTGAAAAAATATATGTTCAGCATAGATTGGAACAAAAAGCTCAGGAAGTATTTTACTGGCTTGAAGGAGGAGCTTCTGTATATGTATGCGGAGCTAAAGAACCGATGGCTCGTGACGTAGAACAGACACTTCTCACCATCATTCAGAATGAAGGAAAAAGAAGCAAAGAAGATGCAGCCCTTTATCTGGAAGAAATGGAGCTAAGCGGCAGATATGCCAAAGATGTTTATTAAATGAGATAAAGAAATACTCGTAAAAAATTAAAGGAAACAATTATGAACAATGATAAAGAAAACCTTTCACCGGTAGAAAGGATTAAAACCAGCAGTAACGGGCTTAGGGGATCTTTAAAAGAAAGTCTCGCTGATCCTATTACTGGAGCCATCAGGGAAGATGATCAGACGCTGATCAAATTTCACGGAATGTACCAGCAGGACGACAGAGACCGAAGGGAAGAACGTGTCTCCAAAAAACTGGAATGGCTGTATTCCTACATGATCAGATTAAGACTTCCTGGTGGTTTTTTAACTCCGGAACAATGGGTAGGGTTAAATGAAACAGCAGAAGATCATTCTACGGGAACCATTAAAGTAACAACAAGACAGACGATTCAGCTGCATGGCATTTTAAAATCTCATTTAAGACCTACCATTCAGAGTTTCAATCTACAGCATCTGGATTCCATTGCAGCCTGTGGAGATGTCAACAGAAATGTAACCTGTACAGCCAATCCCTCGGAATCACCATTACAGCAGGAAGCTTACGAATTAGCTGGTAAAATCAGCGAAATGTGTCTTCCAAAAACAAAATCCTATTATGATATCTGGATTGATGATGAACTTCTGGTAGACCGAAAAGCAGAAGAAGATCCTTTGTATCAGGACAGATATCTTCCCAGAAAACTGAAAATAGGAATTGCCGTTCCGCCCAATAATGATGTGGATGTATTCATCAATGATATTGCCTTAATCGCTATTATCGAAAACAATCAAATTGTTGGTTATAATATTGCTGCAGGAGGAGGACTGGGAGCCACTCACGGAAACGAAGCAACATACGCACGTCTTGCCTCTATCCTTGGATTTGTGGACACTGAAGAAAAAGTATTAAAAGCCGTCTATGAAATCATCACGGTTCAAAGAGACTTTGGAAACAGAAGCGATCGAAAATTATCAAGATTAAAATACACAATTGATAAACTTGGTATCGATCAGTACAGAAAAGAAGTAGAAAAAAGAACGGGATTCAGCTTTGAACCTGCAAGAGAATTTAAGTTTGAACAGAGAAAAGACCGTTACGGATGGATTCAAAATCATGAAGGAAAATGGTTTTATACCGTATTTGTAGAACACGGAAGAATTCTTAATACAGCAGAATATCCTTTAAAATCAGGATTGCTAAAAATTGCACAGACGGGTAAAGCCAATTTCCGTTTTACCTGTAACCAGAATCTGATTCTTGCTGATATTGATGAAAAAGATAAAGCTCAAATTGAAGATATTTTAAAAGAACACGGAATTTCAGAGTATACCAACGGAGCAAGTGCCTTACGTAAAAATTCCGTTGCCTGCGTAGCTTTAAACACCTGTTCTCTGGCTTTAGCGGAAGCTCAGCGCTATCTTCCTTCTCTGGTCACCAAAATAGAACCTATCCTGGAAAAATATGGTCTTTTGGAAGAAGATATTACCATCCGTATGACCGGCTGTCCTAACGGCTGCGGAAGATCTCCTAATGCTGAAATTGGATTTGTAGGGACAGCCTATGGAAAATATAACCTTCACATCGGAGGAGACCGCTTAGGAATGCGATTGAATACAAAATTTAAAGAAAATATTGGTGAAGAAGAGATTCTTACCACTTTGGATGAGCTTTTCGGAATGTATGTACAGCAAAGGCTTACAGAAGAAACATTTGGTGATTTTTCATACCGTTACTTACACACCTTAAATTAATTATATGGCTAATTTTCATTATGATCTGAAAAAAAACAAAAACAATCAACCTCTTCATTTAGGGAGACGAATGTGTATGTGTTGCTGATTCTCAAACAACAATCCATATAAAGCTGTTTCAACTTTTTGAACTTCTATGAAAAGTTAATACTACATCCTGTCATTGCGAACCAAAGGTAAAGCAATCTCAGCAGTTATATTAACGGCTTAAACCACCCCGTCAAAAATTCTTTGACTTTTCGACACCCCTCCAAAAGAGGGGAATTCTAAGCCCTTCAATTGTAATACGAAACAATATTGAAGATTTTCATCATTAAAGATAAAAAGTTCAGACAGCTTCATTCTCAACCTAAAAAATGAAGAAAAAATGAAAAACAAAAAGCAGGGGAAAATTCTACCTAAAGCAGGCATTATTGCATTTACATTTCTATTTTTTAACCTGTCAAAAGCACAGCAGCAGCTTATAGAGCTTAGCGGAAGCATCAAAAATACAGGTACACATAAAGCTCTCGACTCTGTAAAAGTACAGATCGAAAACACACAGGATACCGCACTGACGGATCAATTGGGTAACTTTAAAATAAGAACGAGAGTTACCATTCCATTTAGAGTGGTTATTCAGAAAGATGGGTTCACCAGCCAAACTGTTGAGATTCTTTCTCCTTCCAACAAAATAACAATAGGTCTTAATCCACAGAATACGATTATTGATGATGTGGTGATTTCAGCCTCCAGAGTTCCGGAAAAAATATTAAGATCACCCATTGCCATTGAAAAAATTGATATTAAAACCATCAGGGAAAGTCCGGCAGCTTCGTTTTATGAAACATTGGAAAATGTAAAAGGGCTGCAGCTTTTAACATCAAGTCTCACCTTAAAAATCCCTAATTCAAGAGGTTTTAACTCACCAAATAATTTCCGTTTCATGCAGTTGGTAGACGGGGTAGATGTACAGTCGGCAACATTGGGTGTTCCATTGGGAAATGCAATAGGTCCTACAGAACTGGATATCCAGTCGATGGAAGTCACTCCGGGAGCTGCTTCAGCTTTATACGGAATGAATGCCATTAACGGACTGGCGAGTTTACAGACCAAAGATCCGTTTACCTCTGAAGGAATAAGCGTTTATTTCCGTGGCGGAGTTAATCATGTAGACAATGTAAATCACAAAATAAGTTCACTTGGAGAAAGTGCTATCCGCTTTGCAAAAGTGATTAATAAAAACTTTGCCGTAAAAGTAAATGCCTCTTATTTCAGTGGAACCGACTGGATTTCAAATAATTTAACAGATCAGAATCCCGGATCTATGGTTACAGCCAATCCTAATTTTGCGCTGGCTAATAATCCGGCCGAAGATCTCTGGAATAAATACGGTGATGAAAGAAACAACCGTGTTGCGGTAAAAGTGGATTACAATGGAAAACCTACCACATTCAACGTTTCCAGAACAGGATATCTTGAAAAAGATCTGGTGAGTCCTGATGTGAAGAATATTAAGTTTGATGCAGGATTATACTATCGTTTTGGGGATCAGTGGAGAACATCTTATGTGTATCGTTATGGTTTACTGGACGGAACTTTCCAAAGAGGAAATAAAATCCGGTTGCAGAATGCCACCGTTCAGAACCATAAAGTAGAACTGACAGGAAGGGAATTAACATTCAGAGCTTATGTATCCATAGAAAACACAGGAGATTCTTATAACCTGAAGCCTTTGGCAGATAATCTGGATTTAACGAATCTTTCCAATACCAACTGGAAGAATATATTTCAAACGGCTCTTCAGAATAATCTGAATGCAGGAACCAATCTTAATGATGCTTTCATCTTAGCCCGACAGGAAGCTGATAAAAACAGGGCTGTACCAGGAACTGCAGCTTTTGAACAATTAAAAAATACCATTATCGGCATCAATAACTGGGATTCAGCGAATGCAGGAATTGCAGGCGCTCCGGCAACGGGAGGGGCAAAACTTGAACAGAAATCCAGATTTTATCAAGGTGAACTTACCTATGATTTCAGCAGGTTTGTAAAAATATTCAACCTTCTGGCCGGTGTAGATTACCGTTTGTACAGCATTACTCCGGATGGAAATAATTTTGTTGATTTTAACCGTCCCGTAAGTGAAAGAAATATTCCTTTAGCTAATGGTACATTTGGGAAGGATGTTATTTATCAGAAATATGGAGCTTTTGCACAGATTACCAAACTTTTCTTTGATGATAAATTAAAAATCAATGCCGCTTTACGTATTGACAGAAATCCTGAATTTGAAGCCAAATTAAATCCGAGAATTAGTGTGGTTTATTCTCCGGTTAAAGAGCATAATTTCAGAGCTTCATTCCAGAACGGATATCGTTTTCCATCCTTATTTGAAGCCCTTTCGTTCGTCAATAACGGGAACGTAAGAAGAGTGGGAGGTCTTTCAAAAGTAAATGATGGATTGGGTTATCTTGAAAATTCCTATACACTGGCTTCCATTGATAAATTTACCTCAGCAGTGAATGCAGATGTGGATGCAGGAAAAACTCAAAGCCAGGCCGCTCAGGATAATAAACAGCTTTTAACGGTAGCCAATCTGCAAAAACTGCAACCGGAAAAAATCAATTCATTTGAAGTAGGGTATAAGTCTACTTTTTTCAATAATAAACTGGTGCTGGACTGGGATTTCTATTATAATATCTATGAAGGTTTCCTGGGACAGGTAGAAGTGGCAGTACCTAAAAACAGTCAGGTAGGAAGCAATACAGCCGTTCTTGCAATGCTTGACCGAAGCAAACAGGACCGATACAGAGTATATACCAATAGCAACAGTACTTACAAAAGCTATGGAACGTCTTTAGGTATTCGGTATAATATTACAGGAAATTATAATGTTAACACCAATGTTTCATATAATGATCTTGCGTCCAATAATACTTCGGATCTGTTTATCACTGCATTTAACACTCCAAAATGGATGGTGAATGTAAGTGTAGGAAACAGAGAAATTGTTAAAAACATCGGATTTACTCTTGTAGCAAGGTGGCAGAGCGGCTTTACATGGGAAAGTCCTTTAGCATCGGGAGCAATTCCTGCTTATTATACGATTGATGCACAGGCAACATGGAAACTTCCTGAAATCCGGGCGAATATTAAAATTGGGGCGACCAATTTGCTGAACAGACGTTATTTTCAGTATGCAGCAGGTCCTGAAATCGGAGGACTGTATTATCTCGCTTTTACTTATGACTTAAAACTGTAATCAGGATGAGCAATTCTTTATATCCCATATTTTTAAAACTTGAAAACCTATCACTGCTGATCATAGGCGGCGGCAAGGTTGCTCTTGAAAAGCTGGAGTCCATACTAGGAAACTCTCCGGAGACTTCCATCAAATTGGTAGCGAAAGAAATTATTCCTGAAGTCAAAGCTTTAGAACATCAGTATTCTAATCTCACACTGCATGAAAGGTCTTATGATGATCATGATTTTAATGATGCTGATATTGCCGTTATTGCCGTAAATAATATTGAATTGGCAAGCGAAATCAGAGAAAAGGCCCAACGAAAAAATGTATTGGTGAACATTGCAGATAAACCGGATCTCTGTGATTTTTATTTAGGTTCCATTGTCAAAAAAGGAAACCTTAAAATTGCCATTTCAACCAACGGAAAATCTCCGACTATTGCCAAAAGATTAAGAGAAACCTTTTCGGAAGCAATTCCTGACGAAATGGATCATGTTCTGGACAATATGCATCATATCCGTAATAAACTGACAGGAGATTTCAATTATAAAGTGAAAGAACTCAACAAAATTACCACAGAATATCTGTCTGACGGAAAAGTTTCTTCAAAACCGGATATGGAAATTGAAAAACTGATCAATATTACCAAAACAGCCCAGAGAAAAGCCAATATTTATCTGGCAATTATAGGCGTTTTGCTTCTTTTCGGATTATTTGGTCTTGTAGTATATCAGTTTAATCTTTCCGGTGATATTCAGTATTTTCTGAACAAAGACGGTCATATTTTCTATTGGATGCTGTTTGCCGGTTTTATGGCAGAAATTGTGGCCGGATCTATGGGAATGGGCTATGGAGTGATATGTACCACCATCCTTTTATTACTGAATGTTCCACCTCCGGTTGTAAGCGCCAGTATTCACTCTGCAGAATCATTTACCACAGCAGCCGGAAGTTTCAGTCATTATAAACTGGGAAATGTCAATAAAAAAATGGTTTGGGTATTGTTTCCGCTGGCTATTGTAGGTTCTGTTATAGGAGCATTAACGCTTTCTCATTATGGGGAACATTATGCTCATATTGTAAAGCCTATTATTGCCTGCTACACCCTTTATCTTGGGATTAACATCTTAAAAAATGCATTCAAAGATAAAAGAACAGGGCAAAGCAAAACCAAACGGAGAACCAATCTCAGAATATTAGGATTGGCCGGAGGTTTCATTGATTCTTTTGCTGGAGGAGGATGGGGGCCGTTAGTAACCGGAACGCTGATCAAAGAAGGAAGAATTCCCCGTTATGTCGTAGGAAGCTCCACTGTTGCCAAGTTTTTACTGACGGTAACCAGTGCGATCACATTCATATTTACCATAGGAATCCATCACTGGAATATTGTTTTGGGACTTTTATTGGGTGGTGTTTTTACGGCTCCGTTTTCGGCGATGCTTACGGCAAAGCTTCCAACGAAGAAAATGTTTGTGGTGGTAGGATTTGTAGTTATTGTGATGAGCCTTATTACAATAACAAAATCAGTTTTATCATAGAAAAACAAACATACAATTGAAAGGGAAAGTATATTTTTTTAACGCAAAGGATTTAAATTATTAATTACAAATTTAAGAAGACAAAGACAGGAATCAATGCATTGATTCTTTCTAAGCGAACGCATGGCCGCGTAGCTTAATCAGCGACTTTGTCGCACCTTTGCTCACTTTAATAAAAAGGTATGAATCTTTAAACTTTGCGTTTTTACCAGGCCTCATTATAAATATTTTTTAACGCAAAGATTTTAATGTTTTACTTTATTTTGAGGTATCAAAGGGGGAAAAATTAATCATTACTCATTTTTAGTAAAAATCTGAAACCATTAAAACTTTGCGTTTTTTTAACAAAAAAACAGCTCCCAAAAAGAGAGCTGTTTATAATTATTAACTATTTCCAGTCTTTGTTTTTCTGAAAGTATCAAGCCCAAATCCTGTACACCCCTGAAACAGGAACAGAAGTAAAAACAGAAGATACAGAGTTTGTGGCAAATAAAGAAAATAACTCAACCATGTAAATGGATCCACTTCGTAAACTCCGGTTTCAGGTTTCACCGGAACAAGTTCCTTAGGGATTGAATTGAGATCATGCGTGAATAATGCTACCAGTATAATAATAATTAAAAATACAGAGCTTATTCTCGTCCAAAACCCCAGTATTAAAAATAAACCAAATACGCATTCACAGAAAGCTGTAAAATTGGCTGTAAACTGAGGAAAAGGAAATCCAATGGAACTAATGGTGTTCAACATATATCCTTGAAAAATAGGATGGAATAGTTTGTTAAAACCCGCTATAAAAAAGAATAGCCCAATAAGTATTCTGCATATTACATATATATTGACGGTATTCTTTTCCAGGTTTGATAGTATTGTTTTCATTATTTTTTTAATTCATTTATTGATTAAATCAACATGACAACACCATGAACAGGGATTGATCATGTGATTATGGATTAGATAACAGGTTTTCTTATATAAATTTCAGATCGTATAGTTAACGGTAACTGAAATTTATACTGTTATTTTCGGAGGAATCCAGATAGAATTAAAAAATGAAGAATAGGGAGGATCATCATATAAAAAGTAGCGACTGCTTACTTCCGGATCCATAAATTTCTCAAATCCAAAGGAATGAAAAGATGCGGTAAAAAAGAGTGAAGAATTAGAACAATAGTTAGTATTGCATTTTATCGGAGTCTTGTTATTTTCTTCAAGAAAAGTCTTATTACACTTTTTCTGAGGACTTTCTTCGGAATTGGAATTACTTGTGATTTCTATGGTAGAAAAAGCAGTGCGTTCTGTTTTTGGGATCAGAAAATGGAGTAGTATTAAAAATATACTAATTATTTGTATACCCTGTAATATTCCATTTTTTTCTGTCATAAATCCCGCACTATTCAGACAAATATAATAAAATATTTATAGCTTCCTTTTAAATGATTATCATTTTTCAAGTTCCCGAACAACCGTTTTAGCCATTTCTTTGGAGCTGAACGGATTTTGTCCCGTGATCAGATTACCGTCAATTACCACATTGGAAGTCATTGGGATAAAGGCTTTTCTGTAATATACACCTCGTTCTTTAAGTGCTGCTTCGAGATTAAAAGGAACTTCGTTTTTTCTTCTGGCCAATGTTTCTTCAAACCAGTCAAATCCTGTAACAGATTTTCCTTTAATCATATATTCTCCGTCAGATAATCTTACATTCAGCAATCCTCCGACTCCATGACAAATCGCGGCAACTATTTTATGACTTTCATACTGTTTCCTAAGAATAGCCTGTAATGTAGCGTTATCCGGAAAATCATACATGGTAGCATGCCCGCCTGTGAGGTAAACACAATCGAAAGAAGTATTTTCTATTTCACTCAGACTTTTTGTATGAGCCAAAATATCCATAAATGCAGGATTTTCATAATACTTTTTTGAAATATCATCAAGCACAAATGGTTTCAGACTTTCCGGATCAATAGGAGTATGCCTGCCCTTTGGAGAAGCAATGGTAATCTGCCATCCTTTTTCTTTTGCTGCATGATACATATGGGTAAGCTCACTCAGCCACAATCCTGTCTTTAGCTGGCTGTTGGCATATTGGTCTACATTGGTTACAATTAACAAAATATTTTTCATCATAACAGTTTTAATTAAAAGATTTTCTGAATTCTAAAGGAGAAACAGCCGTCTGATTTTTAAACAAACGATGAAAAGACTGTGGATGCTCAAATCCCAGGCTATAAGCAATCTCAGATACGGACATTGTAGTGGTAGACAACAGCTCTTTTGCCTTTTCAATCACTCTGTTCTGAATATGCTGCTGTGTGGTCTGCCCTGTGTGAACCCTTAGCATATCGCTTAAATAATTGGGGCTGATATTCATTTGCTTTGCCACAAATTGTACAGTAGGAATTCCATTGAGCAACAGGTTTTCATTTTTAAAATAATCATCCAGTAAGTTTTCAAGCTGGGTCAAAAGATCATGATTCACTTTTTTCCGGGTTAAAAACTGGCGGTTATAGAATCTGTCACAATATTTTAACAGTAAATCAATATTGGATACCAATAAATCCTGGGTAAAACCATCCATATTGGCTTCGATCTCTCTGCTGATATTATCCATGATATCCGTTACAGATTTTTCTTCTTTTTCGGAAAGATACAGAGCTTCATTGGCCGTATAAGAGAAGTAGCCATAATCTTTTATGACAGAAGCTAATGGATATCCCTGCAGAAAATCGGGATGTATAACCAGCACGTTTCCTCTCACTTCAGAAAGCAGAATATCTTCAAACTGCAATACCTGATGGGGAGCAATAAAATACATGATTCCATCCTCAAAGTCATAATAATGCTGTCCATATTTACATCTTCCTGCACAATCCTTTTTAATGGAAACCACATAAAAATCTGTAGTCACGGCACTCAGAATAGTTTCCGGATCAATACTCACTTCGTTAAAATCAAACACACTGATCAAAGGGTTGGAAGGTCTTTTCAACTTCAGATAGTTGTGCAATGCTGTTATAGACGTTACTTTTTCAGGAGCTTTCATTTTATTTCTTTTTTCACCACCCCGTCAAAAATTCTTTGAATTTTCGCCACCCTCCAAAGAAGGAAAATGTTTTGCCCTTTGGTTGTGGTATTGGTTGTTCTAAGTTACTTATTTTAAAGAATTATTTTGAGCTTTGCTGTTCTTTTTTGATCTCTTCAATTCCCTGTCTGTAGGTAGTTACCTGAAATTCCGGGAATCTTTTCCTGAATTTTGAATCGTCAAAGAGGTTATCATATTGATATCTTGGAAGCAGTTCCTGCAGTTCTTTTGCATTTTTGTTGAAAAATGATCCTATAGTAAAAGCCAGATTCGGGATAATGGAATATTTGAATTCTTTTCCATAGATCTGAGAGATTAGTGCGATGAACTCCTTATAGTTTAACTTATTATCATCTACCGGCAAATGCCAGGTTTGTCCATAGGCATCAGGAGTATTTCCGATTAAAGCTGTAGCGCGGCTTGCATCAGGTGTCCAGATCAGACTTCGCAGTTTATCATCTCTTAAAGGTACTTTCAGTTTTTTATCTTCTTTAATGGCATTAAAAATAAGACTATTGGTAATACTTTGAGTTTTCCCCGGACCATAAAATTCAGGAGCCCTGCAGATTACAGCGTCTATTGTTTGGGCTTTTATTTCTTTCAGAAGCATCTCTGCCATTACTTTTCTTACCCTTCCTTTTCTGCCTACAGGAGCAAATTGGGTTTGTTCTGTTAATATTTCGTTATTCTGAGGATACATATAAGTATTGTCAAAAAATACCAGTTTTGTGCCACTGATTTTACAAGCTTCAATAACATTTTTCAATATTACGGAGAATTGTCTTTCCCAAAGACCGGTATCCATGGGAAGTCCCAGAGTAAAGTAAGCAATTTCACTTCCTTTTACGGCTTCTATTGCCTTTTCTCTGTCTGATAAGTCTGCTGAGAAAACAGTATCTGTATCATTTACTTTTTTAGCATTTCTGCTGACAATACGGATATCTGAAGTATAATTTCTTTTCAGTTCTCTTGCCAGCTCTTCGCCAATCTGCCCATTGGCTCCTAATATCGTTTGCATCATTTTTTATTTTGAGGGTTAGATATCACACTGAAAATAAACAGAATATTCAGTTGCTCTTATTTCTGATACAAAATTCGGGCATAATGATAAAAACAGAGTAACTGAATCCATGAAAATTGTAACATAATCTCTGAGATCATAAAAAAAGCTGAGAAAGTAAAGATCACAACACCTGAATAATTGTCTTTTTATTCTTCATTGTTTCCTTTCTTTCCCAGCCTTAAACTGCTAGCTTTTTTAGTTTTTTCCTATCCAGAGCCAGAGCATTGTCATCAATTCTGCTGATCAGAATGTAGAATAATCCTGCATAAATCATCTGAATACCCATGGCTTCCCAGTTTTCGACAGTACTGCTTCCAAAAAGCAGTAGAACAATCAGAGAAGCTCCGGCTATTGTAGCTATCCGTGTTTTAAAACCAATCATCAACAATAACCCGATGAGAAATTCAAAAAAGGGGAGTGTAATCCCGAAGAGATGTACCATTGACTGTGGAAGCCAGCTCGTTTCAAAGCCTTTCATCATTCCTGATGCGAAGTCCTGTAATTTTACCAAACGGACTAATCCGTGTCCTAAAAGGTTTATTCCCATCGAGACGCGAAGGAAAAAATAGGCTGTTTTTGTGTGCATATAGTAGTATTTTTTTGGGGTTAGGAGAGGGAAGCTGGAGAAAGGAAGTTATTAAGGTCTGCAAAACAAATTACAGGTTAATTTAAACAGATAAAAAAGATGGTAAAATGAATCATACCAGATATAACTTCCAGCTTCCTTACTTGTTAAACTTTTCTTCGTTATTATCAATAGGAGTGTCAGGATCATTCATTACCATTTTGGCTATATCATCTTTTCTCATAAAGACTACTCCTTGTTTTTCTTTGGTATATTTTATAAATCCTTCCATTGCATGTACCATTGCAGGAGTTCCGCCAATTCTGTCGTGAAAGCTGATACTCATCATTCTTCTTTTTGATGCTCCTTCTTCATAAAGACGATCAAATTCAAATTTTAACTGATTCAAAAACTGATCAGGACTCCAATGTTTTCCTTCAATATTAACAATATCATTATTACGCAATGTATAAGGGATTACCACAAAGTTTTTACCTTTTACTTTAGTAATGAAAGGTTCATCGTGGCTTAAATCATCTATATGATACAGAAAACCAAGATCTTGTAGCACTTTAAGCGTATTTGGGCTTCTTCTCAGCCAGTTACAGTTATATCCAACTGCTTTCTGGCCTGTAATTTTTTCAACAACATCTACGCCCTGTTTCACAAAATTTAACTCATCAGCATAATTTTTATTCCACTGATTATCCCAGGTAAAACCATGGGCTGCAATTTCATGACCTCCGTTGGCAATAGCTTTTGCTACTTCCGGATACTTTTCTGCTGCCGTTCCCACCACATGGGAGGTTACTTTAATGTCATATTTTTTCCATAGATCCAGCATTCTGTAAATCCCTTCATTTCCGCCGTAACGATACCAGCTTTCCGCCGGAAGATCTGGCTGGCCTTTAGGAAGTGAAGTTCCACTGAAAGGACTTTCAGCACCTTCAGGCTGCCCACCTGTTTCAAACTGCATGGAAACGGAAATCACCAGCTGTGCCCCATTAGGCCAGTATTTTTTTGTTAAAGTCTTTATTTCAGATTGATCTTTTTTTACTCTTTTATCATGATCAGAAAAAGACATCAGAACGATGGTAGAAGCAAGCAACAGTACAGATTGTTTTATATATTTCATTTTGAATGTATTTAACAGGACAAAATTGATCAATAATGGATCACAATATATTGTAAAAATTAATGGTAAATTTGTAAAAATCCATTCTTTTAATGAAACGAATCGTTAACTTCAATTCTTTTAATGTTTTCAGCATTGAAAAAGAAATATGGGACGTTGAATATCACAATCATAATTTTTATGAACTGATTATCATAGAACATGGAAAAGGATTTCATCATCTCAACAATATTACTTTCCCCTACAAAAGAGGAGATGTTTTTCTCCTGCGGCCCAGTGATGGCCATGAGTTTTCCATTACCAATAAAACACGTTTTATTTATATAAAATTTACAGAACATTACATTTGGGAAAATCTGCTGTCTGATAAAAAAAATGAACTGAAAAAAGTTGTCCAACTTCTGATGGAAGACCATTCCTTTGTATACGAATCGGTGATCAAATGTAAAACAGATAGGGAACATCTGTTGCAGCTTGCCCGAATTCTTCTGTACGAGTTCAGCCACAAAAACACTTATAATAAAGAGATAAGTTCAGATCTTTTCTCTGCCATTATTACTATTCTCATCCAGAATACCATGAGTAATATCACAGCTAAAAACTGGATTACTCAAAACCTGAGCAGAATTGAAAGGATATTGTATTATATGAATATTAATGCTTTGGATGCAGACAAAATGAAAATTGAAAATCTGGCCAGAGAGTTTATGCTTTCTCCTAATTACATCAGCATTTATATTAAAAAGCAGACAGGATTTTCTATACAGCAGCATGTTATGCAGCATAAAATGAAAATTGCAGAAAAACTTTTGCTTCAAAGCCATTACAACATCAGTGAGATTGCAGATAAACTGGGTTTCAATGATGCCAGCCACTTCAATAAAATATTCAAAGGATATAAAGAAATATCGCCTTCTGAGTTTAAAAAGAAATCAATGGTGAAGTAATTAAGATAAATTACATGTCAGTCCCTTATAGTTCTCTTTTACGGCTTAATTAATATTTTCATATCTTTAATAATCAAACTTTTAAACTTATGAAAGTGAGTGCTGGCGTTTTACTCTTTAAAAAAGAAAAAGACAGTTTGTATTACTTTCTGATACATCCCGGTGGGCCTTTTTGGAAAAATAAAAACCTGGGTGCATGGTCTATTCCAAAAGGAGAGCTCCTTCCAGACGAAAATCCATTGGAGCGTGCGTTAATAGAATTTAAAGAAGAAACCGGACAATCTATAGAAGGAGAGTTCATCAAATTATCTCCCATTAAGCAAAAGGGAGGAAAAACCGTTTACGCATGGGCTGTAGAAGCTGATATTGACACTTCAGTTCTTTACAGTAATACATTCTCTATGGAATGGCCACCCAATTCCGGCAAAATAACAGAAATCCCCGAAGTAGATCAATGGGAATGGTTTCCCTCAGAAGAAGCACTGCAACGAATCAATACTGCACAGAAAGATTTCATTACAGAACTTGAAAACATATTAAAAAACAACACCTAACAACAAAAACCATGAAAAAATTAAACAGAAAAAAATTAAAAAACATTATTGGAGAAATAGGAATAGAGCTGAATCTTCCTCTTCCTGTTGGCATATGCCTTGGAAATATTCTTTCCCTATGTCCTCCTCATTCTCATTGCCGCGCAGATGAAAGTTGCTATCCTGATGCAGTGGGTCCCTGTATCAACGGGATGTGTCCTTCCGGCTATCACTGCCATTCGGGAGAATGTGTAAGATAAAAAAACAAAAAACGTTTATCAGACTGATAAACGCTTTTTTATATATTAAAGTTTTACCGCTTTATCCCAATAGCCCTTAGCGCACTGGATGTCAAAAATATATCATCAAAAACAGTAAGCGATTCTACATCATTGAATCCTGCAGGGAGCAGGTCATTTTTATTGAATGATAATTCTATAGAAGCATCATAGGAAGCAATAATTCTCACTTTTGAATATCCGTTATAGTCTACTTTAAAACCTTCAAACATACAGTTCTGTTCGGCCTTCTGATATTCTCCATATTCTTCAAACCCTGCAATATCAGTCCTTTTTCCGTCATTATGGTCAAGGGATTTCCATGAGTCATAATTTTTAGGTTCTTTCAGGATGTTTCCTTCACGATCTAAGGGAACAAACATTCCAAGAGTCAGACGTTTCTTTAAAAAATTGGCATAATTATTCATCAGATTCAAAATCTGAAGATCGGCATATCCTTCGTGTGAATAATATTCCAGCACGAAAGTGGTCATCGGAATCAGCTTATGAGAAGCATCAGTCGGCATAATGAGTCTTTACTTTTTTTGGCCGATAAAAATAGTATTTTTATTTACTTTACCCAATGGAAGTGAATGAATAGGATGGTATTTATACCCATTCTGAATAACAATAAGAGTAGGAATGTCCTTCATTATTCAGTATTTTTGAAGGAAATAACCTTATAACAAAAGCAAACTCTTTTCCCAAAAAAGGAAATATTAGGTTTGTCCAAATTACAATATGTTGAAAAAGATATTATTAGGAGCTGGCATTATTCATTGCTGTTTTTATACTATCATGGCACAAAAACCTGGTGAACATCCTGTTTATACATCTGAATGGGGACATCTCTATCGTGAAAATGGTAATAATAAAGATCTTCTGGGAATATTTTCTACTGAAGCTCCCGTTTACCTTCTGGATTCTACCCAAACCCAATATAAAGTACAGGTAAGTAATGGTGATATTGGGTTCATAGATCGTCAGCCTTTATTAAAATCCATGCGTGGCAAGAAATCTCCGGGTGAACCTGTTCAGTATTTTTATAGAGGAACACAGGGATATCAGTGTCCACACTATTATGTACAGGTATCTGAATTACGTGTAAGGAAAGCTCCTGCCACAGAAAGTGCTGCCATCCGAAGAGCTGCTTTAAACGAGCTGGTGTGCATTGATTATGTCCCTTTATATCAGGATGGCTGGGTATATATTGGAGATCATTTCCATGAAAATCCTGAATATATTCAAATGAAATATCTCGGCACTGAGCTTACTTATGAGAAAGTTTTGAAAGAATATCTTGCAGTGAAAGGAAAAAATAAGGAAAAGGAACTTACACAGGTGGGAAGATTACGTGAAATTGCATGGCTGGAGGACAAAAACCTGAAACAAGCCTTGAATTACTGGAAAGAATCTTATACAAATGCCGGTGTAGAAAATCCTAAAATAGATATCGACTTTGAACTCCTTGTGGCAGATCAATTGGCAAAAAAACAGGGAACAGAAGCTTATGAAAAAAAACTGAAAGCCCTGAACCTGCATTTTATATGGAAAGACACTCAACTTTTTGATGGAAAAATTACAGAGGCCCAGGTAAAACAGCTGGACATGCAGAAAGTAAAAGATATCCCCAATACTCCTGAATGTGGATGGGAGCCCCAATATTTTTACAGAACACCCAATATCACTGTTGCTTTTGAAGAATATAAAGGAAAAGTTTCCGGAAGTATCTACAAAATGTCTTTTAGCAATGGTGAAGCTTTAGTCATAGGAAATGAGCGTATGGACTCCAATTATGATGAAAGAAATTTTGTAACCCATTTTGGGGATATGCTGTCGGCACGCTGGATTTCTTCTCCCCATGAGTACCACATTCAGAATAGTGATGCAGGTCTTTTCATTTTTACCTTTAAAAACGGAAAACTTTTCAGCTATGAATGTATGTTCTATTGCTAGATAAATTTTTAATTACATTTATAAATCATAACATTTAAATTTTACATTAATGACCAATGATCCTATTTCCTTAGCTGCTGATACTGCTGCATTTGGTTATACAATAGCAGAACTCGTTGCTGATAAGTTACAGAATGGGTATTTTCTTGGATATCAGCATCGTGATTTTTGCGGAATGGCAATGAAAATGAATGAAAAAAATCAATTTCTATATGGAGAACTTTACGATGGAACTGACTTTTCTGTTCCCACGGTTTTTGAAGACAGAGGATTATTTGTTGCATGGCTTTCTGAACAATCTACAGCCTCATTAGCCCGACTTGAAGATGATGATTTTTATAGAGGAAATCAGGTAATTACGAGAAAACGGCTATTGGAATTTATAAATGATTGAAATGGGCTTCAGCTAATCCCCAAAAGGCAGGTTCTCTATTCTTCAAAAAGCCCATCTATTTTCCTACAACAGTGATTAAATTTTAAAGCTGTATCTTTACACTACCAAACAAAATATTATGTCATTTATTACACCGGAAGGAGCCAGGAAGGCTCAGCTATCCCTATCCGAAAGAGCGCCCGTTGCTCATGCTATTCTCTCCGGAGCAGAGAATATTTCGAAATACAACAGTGGAGTATGTCATGACGTGGTAGCCTATGCATTATATATGCGTGGGGCATCCATAAGTCCTGCTCAGCTGGCAGAATCAGCCGGACAAAAATGGTTGACTCTATTTAATTATCTTTCAGGAGAGAAATGGGACGGATATTCACCTATTCCCGCAGGAAAAGCCATTGGTTTTTACCGACTTATTGATAAAACCTTCTTTCACTCAGCGGTTACTACTGGAAACGGAAATGAAATAAGATCCGTTAACGGATTTTCATTAGGTTCTGCATGGTCTGTACCTGTAGATATGAAATGGGTATTGGGCAAAAGAAATTCTGATGGCACTTTCAACTATGACGGTACCAAAATAGAAGTCTATATCTCTTCTTTATAGTAACAAATAAAGGTAAAAAGGCAGATGAGCGAATTCGTTTATCTGCCTTTTTTGTTTTTTAAGCATCAGCACATTTTGGGCAGATCCCACTGATAATAAAATTGTACTCCTGTGCTATAAAATGCTCTGGTAAACTGATTTCCGGAATCGCGTTTTCAATGCACGTTACAGAATGACATTCTTTGCAGTTGAAGTGAACATGATTATGGAAATGTTGCTCATGAGTACATTTTCCACTGCACTTCGCAAAATTCACCACACCGTCAATATTAACAATCTTGTGGATAGCGCCTTCGTTTTCAAGCCTTTCCAAAACCCTATAAATCGTTACCCTATTGCATAGATTACCCAATTTCTTTTGGATATCTGAGTGCGTAAGAGCAATATCTGAGTTATTAATAAGGCTTAAAATTTCAGTTTTGGCATGTGTATTTCTGACCTGTTTCATATTTTAATGCAACAAAGTTGCGTTATTTAAATTTTTATCTATACTTTTGCAACAAAGTTACAATAAGAAAAATTAATCCATACTATTATGAAGTCAAAAATTCTTGATGCTGTAGGAATCTCCGCTGCTGTTTTATGCCTGATTCATTGTATAGTCTTTCCATTATTACTGATTGTCCCTTTGGGTATATCCCATAATCCCTATATCGATTTAGCTTTCCTTTGCATTGGTACCGTTGTCGTATTCAGAGTAACAAAAAAAATAACCAACCGATGGCTGAAACTTCTATTCTGGATATCTGTTGCTCTCATTTTTATTTCTGTACTCACAGATCTGATATTTGAGATTCATGTCCCTCTGATCTATCTTGGAACTGCGGGTTTAATCACTGGCCATATCATCAATTTTAAAAATCATAAACATTAATTACATGACGAAAAAACTTCCTGTAACGGTACTCAGTGGCTTTTTGGGAGCTGGAAAAACCACATTACTGAATCATATTCTCCATAATAAGCAAGGCTTAAAAGTAGCTGTCATTGTGAATGATATGAGCGAGGTTAATATTGATGCCCGCCTTATTGAAAATCAAAATACTCTTTCCAGAACAGAAGAAAAATTGGTAGAAATGAGTAACGGATGCATCTGCTGTACACTCCGCGAAGATCTGATGGTAGAAGTAGAACGCCTTGCCCACGAAAATCGTTTTGATTACTTATTGATAGAGAGTACGGGGATCAGTGAACCCATTCCGGTTGCCCAGACCTTTACTTATATTGATGAAGAGAGCGGAATAGACCTTTCCCGTTTCAGCTATGTAGATACCATGGTAACTGTAGTGGATTGTTTCAATTTTATGAAAGATTTCGGTTCCAATGAACTGTTGACGGATCGTGACCTTACCGATATGGAAGGAGATTACAGGACAATTGTCAACCTTCTTACCGACCAGATTGAGTTTGCCAATGTTATTATTTTAAACAAAACAGATCTTATAAATACTGAAACACTTGGATTTTTAAAGGCTGCCATTAAAAAATTAAACCCAGACGCCGTTATTCTAAATTCCGAGTTTGGTAAAATTGAACCTCAACAGATTTTAAATACTCAGCTTTTTGACTTTGATAAAGCACAATCTTCAGCTGGCTGGCAAAAAGAATTACAGGCTGAACATCATACCCCGGAAACTGAAGAATATGGAATAAGCTCATTGGTATTCAGAGATAAAAAACCATTTCACCCTGTAAGACTTTGGGAATATTTGAATTATCATTATCCTGAAGGAATAATAAGAGCAAAAGGCTTGTTCTGGCTGGCCTCAAGACCAAGCGATGCTTTGAACTTTTCCCAGGCAGGAGGCTCTTTCCGTCTGGAAAAGGCAGGAGTCTGGTGGGGCAGTATGCCTATGAACCAACGGGTACAGTATTCTTCATTCACAGAAAATCAGGAGTTTATAGAAAGTAGATGGGATAAAAACTGGGGTGACAGAATCAATGAGCTTGTATTCATCGGGCAGAACCTGGATAAAGATCAAATGATATCAGACCTTCAGCATTGTCTTATTAATGAGCAGGAAAAAGAATTGCTTGAACAAAAAATGCCTTTTGAAGATCCTTTTCCAAAGAATATTTAAAATTAACTTTTAATTAATGCAACTTGGTTTCGATAAAAAACTAAATACAATAACTTTCCGCTTTATTTCAAAACAATATGGACAGAAGAAAATTTCTAAAAGGCTCAGCATTACTTTCAGGGTTATTGACTTTATCACCGTCTGACCTCTGGAGCTTCGGGAAAACTATTGAAAATCCCCACACAGGAAAAGCAAAGAACATCATCTTTATGGTAAGTGATGGGATGAGTCTCGGAACGCTTTCAATGGCAGACATCTATTCCCGGAACATTTTGGGAAAGGGGAGTAACTGGCTCAATCTGTATCATGACAAAAAAGTGACCCGTGCTTTGATGGACACTGCTTCAGCAAATTCTATTGTAACAGATTCTGCTGCGGCAAGTTCAGCATTCGGAGGCGGAATACGGGTTAAAAATGGAACCCTGAACATAGGAGCCAACGGTGAAAAACATCTTCCCATATGGCAGCAATATAAAAAAGCAGGAAAGAAAGCAGGCTGCGTGACAACGGTTACCATCACACATGCCACTCCTGCAGGATTTTGTGTAAACTCATCAAAAAGAAATGCAGAACCTCAAATCGCCGAAATGTATGCTGAGCTGGAACTGGATGTACTGTTAGGAGGCGGAGACGAATTTTTCAATCCAGCCAAAAGAGAAGACAAAAAAGATCTCTACTCTGTGTACAGTAAAAAAGGATACAGGATTCTAAAAACACAGAACGACCTTAAAGAAATCAAAAAAGGAGAGAAGTTATTAGGAATATTCAGTACAGGAGCATTGCCCTACAGTATTGACAGAACCCATCTTCCGGAATTCAAAAACACACCGGCTCTTGCTGAATTGGCAAAGACTGCTATCGATCAGATGAAAGATCATCCCGAGGGTTTTGTTCTTCAGGTAGAAGCCGGAAAAGTAGACTGGTCTGCCCATGCCAATGATGTAGCAGCACTTATCCATGATCAGCTGGCATTTGATGAAGCTGTAAAAACCGTAATGGATTTTGCCGAAAAAGACGGAAATACATTAGTCATTATCACTACAGATCATGGAAATGCCAATCCCGGAACAATCTACGGAGCTGATGCCACCAGGAACTTTAACAGCATTTCAGATTATAAGTACACCAACGAATATATTCTGAACAAGATTCAGAAAGATGATTCCGTAAAAGACATTAAAGACTGGATCTATGAAGGTAATAGAATCATTCTGAATGATGATGAAGCCAAGCATCTTCTGAGTTTTTACAACGGTCTTGAGAAAGAGGAAGAAGGGCTCTATAATTATAAAAAACTGCCTTTCAAACTTTATTCAGAAATTCAGAAAAGCAGGAACTCTGTAGGATGGATCAGCATGGATCATTCCGGAGATTATGTGGAAGTGGCGGCCTATGGTCCCGGAAATGAACTTTTGCAGCCTTTTGTTAAAAATACAGACCTGCATAATCTGATGCTGAAAGCCTGTTTAATATAGACATTCATATTTTTTCATATTTAATTATTTGGGAGAGTGCAAGGCGGAGTGATTGTGTCCGCCTTGTTTTTTTGTGATTTATTTACATACTCTTTATAATATCACCTAATCTTTTCAGAGCATTTTCTACCTTATCATTCCAAAGATTATTACAGCTGATCCGGATATAGTTTCTATAATCTCCATGATTGGAAAACAGCGGTCCCGGAGCAAAATTTACAAACTGATCAATAGCTTTTTTCTGAAGTTCAAATGCATCAATGTGCGCAGGCAGCTCTATCCATACTACCAGACCTCCTTCAGGCCGGCTCATCCGGATATCGGGTGGAAAATATTTTTCTATCGCCTGAAAGGTCAAAAGCATGAGTCTATGCAATTCAGGCCTAAGCTTGCGCAAGTGACGGTCATAAGCTCCTGTTTTCAGTAATTGTAACAAAGAAGACTGTACGATACTTGCTGTAGCAACATTTGTAACAGCTTTCAATTTAATTACCTGCTCTGTAAACCTTCCTGCAGCACACCAGCCGATTCTGTAACCAGGTGCAGCCGATTTGGAAAAAGAGGAGCAAAGCATAATCCAACCATGCTCGTCATAACTTTTTATCGTTGTTGGGCGCTGTGCCTGAAAATGTAAATCCCCATAAATATCATCTTCAATGACAGGAACTTGCATTTTTTCAGCAAAAGCAACTATTGCTGATTTCTGTTCATTATTTAAGGTAATACCATTTGGATTATTAAAATTTGAAATTAAAAGACATGCGGAAATCTTTTGTCTGCTGCAGATTTCTTCCAATTCCTGAATATTGATTCCGGTCAAAGGACAGCCGGAAAATTCAACTACTTTGAGATCAAGACTTTCAATGGTTTGCAATATACCATGGTAGATTGGAGACTGCACAAGAACAGTATCACCCGCTTTTGTGACAGCACGCAGACATAAACTTACTGCTTCCAAAGCGCCATTGGTGATCACTACATCATCAGCCACAAGATTACCCTGCCAAAGGAAAGACCTGCGGGCAAGTTCAGCTCTCAACTGACTGTTTCCTGCAGAAGGTTCATACTGTAAATGCGGTCCTGTTAAATCTCTGGAAGCCTGCTGTAAACTTCTCCGTAAAGCATTAAAAGGCAGAAGGTCCGGATGTAAGACAGCGTTAAAAAATGAAACATAAGATTTGTTTTCCGAATCAGGAAATGATACTTCCTGTAATACTTTCCCAATAGCTATTTTTTGAGCAAGAGTATTGCTTTCAGTCTGTTTTGGCAGATTTACAGAAGAAACTGAAGTACGGAGAACAACGAACCCTGACCTTTCTTTTCCTGCCACCAAACCTTTATCTTCCAATAAAGTAAAGGCTTTCAGAATAGTCCCAACACTTATTTTAAATTGTTGACGAATACTTCGTAATGATGGAAGTTTGGTCCCAACAGGATACGTTCCGTTGTTAATGGAAAGTTCAAACTTATCTGCAAGTGCTATGTATTGAAAATCCTTCATCTGTTATACTAATATATTCATTTTTTGTATCTGTTACAATATAGCAAAGATATCTACTTTTACTGAACAAAAAAATAAGAAGAATATGAAAAAATTAGGATTGGTAGGAGGCATCAGCTGGGCTTCTACTTTAGACTATTACCGCCTTTTGAATGAAGGAATTAATCAGCAATTGGGTGGATTGAATTTCGCAGAATGTATTATTTACTCAGTCAACTTTAATCATTTTCAACAGTTTAATGCAGATTATGACTGGGATGCTACTTACGAACTTCTATACAATGCTGCAGAAAATCTAAAAAAGTCCGGAGCGGAAGCTATTGTACTTTGTGCCAACACAGCCCACATTGTTGCTGACAGGATTGAAGAACAAATAGGATTGCCGCTCATTCATATTACAACCGCTACAGCCAATGCTGTTAAACGGAAAGGCCTAAAGAAAATCGGTTTACTAGGAACAAGCTATACGATGGAGCTGGATTTTTATAAGGATAAACTGATCGAAGGTGGCCTTGAACCTCTGATTCCCGAGAAAAGTGAAGACAGAGATTATATTGAGGATATTTTAAGAAATGAATTAAGCAGGGGAATTATAAATCCTGAAACCAAAAAAAATTATCTGAAGATTATTCAGGAACTTATAGGCCGTGGGGCAGAAGGGATTATTTTAGGCTGTACAGAAATTCCACTTCTGATCAAACAGGAAGATGTGTCTGTTCCGGTATTTGATACCATACAGATTCATGTAGATGCTGCCGTAGCATTTTCCGTTTCAAAGCATAACATAACAGCGATATCATAAAACACTAAAATACAATCAAATACAGTTCAATTTAAAAGAAACCGACAATAATCAATTGAGTTCAATCTATTTAACGGTTTCAAATATAAATACCACATAATCACATGTGGTATTTTTTATTCCATAATACCTATTTCTTCTTTTAAAATCCGGAATTCACTTCAATGAATTTGAAATAATCATATATATACCTTTATTGTGAAATTTACTACAATGGAATACAAAATTATTTCGTATTTTGGTTTACTTATTAAAATAATAATTTAAAGGACTTAAAAATGCTTAAAACACAAACTTTAAGGCTTTGATTATCATTTTTTAATAATCGAAAATGAAAAATCTCTAACAGTTGAAATAATATATGAAGAAGTATCCAATTCCTGCAAATGAAGAAGCCCGAATGAAGAAACTGGAGTTTTTTGATCTTTTAAACCTGGAAAAAGATCCCCAGTTAGACATTTTTGCAGAAACAGCATGCCTCGTGACCGACTGCCCTGCAGCGCTTATTGCCATGATGGAAAGTGAAACTCAGACCATCCAAAGCTGCGTGGGTCTTGCCCTTGATTTTGTAGACAGGAAAAGTACTTTATGCCAATATTCTATTGCAAGTGGAGAGGTGGTTGTTATCAATGATACTTTATTAGACGAAAGATCTTTTGACAACCCGCTTATTCTGGCAGGAGGAATCCGGTTTTATGCAGGAATTCCTCTGATTGATGATGAAGGATTTGTATTAGGAACCATCTGCGTCATTGATTATAAGCCTAAAACAATTACAGACGATCAGATCTCAACCCTGAAAAAGATAGGAGAGGCGATCACAAAAGTCCTGACTGGTAAAAGAAAAAACATTCAGGCTGAATATTTTCAACAGACATTTAGTATTTCCAATAACCTGATCTGTGTTCTGGATAAAGATTTCTCTCTGAAAGATGTCAATCCAGCTTTTGAAAACGTTTTTCAATTGGAGAAGTCTCAGGTCATTGACCAGAACTTCCTCAATGTTTTGGGTAACCATAACTCCCAACTGCAACTGCTTACCAAAAATCTCCCCACTACAGATGAAGAAGTAACATTTACCACATCTACAAATATTGATGATACACAAACCATTATTGTAGAATGGAATCTGAAACTGAATCAGAAGTATTCTGAAATTTTCTGCTTCGGAATTAATATTACCCAGCGTATCGAAGAAAAATTAAAGCTCGAAAGTTCAGAACGCCGCTTCAGAAGCTTCTTTGAAAATGCAATAGGCCTCATGAGTATGCATGACATGGAAGGGAATATTACCGCCGTAAACGAAAAAGGAAGAGAAACCCTGCAGTACTCTGCAGAAGAAGTGGAAGGACTGAATCTCAGAGACCTTGTCCCTGAAAAAAACTGGCCATTGCTGGAACAGTATCTGGAAAGAATTAACAAAAATCAGGAAGATTTCGGAACTATGATTCTGAAAACCAAAGGAGGTGAAGAAGTGATCTGGATGTACCACAATCTGGTGGAAATCAATAAAGAAGGAAACCCTTATGTAGTAAGCACCGCACTGAATGTTACCGAAAGAATGACATTGGAAAAAGATCTTGTTCATACCAAAAAAATGCTGGAACAGACAAGTGCTGTAGCCCAGGTGGGGGGATGGGAAGTTAATCTTAAAAAGAATACCGTATTCTGGTCACAGTCTACCAGAGAAATACATAAAATAGATAAAACATTCCAGCCCAATCTGGAAAATGCACTGGGCTTTTACAGCGAAGACAGCCGCGAAAAACTAAAGTTTTTATTTGAGAGAGCTGTAACAGAAGGTGTTCCTTATGATGAAGAATTACAGCTTGTACGAAATGACGGTGTGATGATCTGGGTAAGGGTAAAAGGAATACCGGAGTTTGAAGAAGGAGCCTGTATCAGAGTATATGGAATCATTCAGGATATTGATAATTTCAAAAATATATACCTTGAACTGGCCAAAAAAGAGGCGATGCTGCAGTCATTCGTCGCCTATGTTCCTGCAACAGTGGCTATGTTTGACAAAGAGCTTAATTATCTTTCTGTAAGCAGCAGCTGGAAAGATGAATTCCAGATGAATGATATCAGGCTTATCGGGGAGAATATGTTCAAAATTTCTCCTAATGTACCGGATGAAAGGTTAAAAATATATAAGGATGCCTTAGCAGGAATTGCCTATAAAAATGAAGACATGGCAATAGAAGTCCCTGGTAAAGAAATAATTCAGCATTACAATATTGAAGTTACTCCATGGTACCTTTCCAGTCATACAATAGGCGGAATCATTGTTTCTGCACAAAATATTACAGCATCCGTAAGAATCAATAAAGAGCTTAAAAACGCCAAGAAAATGGCTGATATTGCCAATAAAGCAAAATCAGAATTTCTAGCCAATATGAGCCATGAAATCAGGACTCCGCTAAATGGTGTCATTGGATTCTCTGATCTTCTGCTAAAAACTCCGTTGAACGAGATACAGACTCAATACCTCAATTATATTAATGAATCCGGGGAAAATCTGTTAAGCATCATTAATGATATTCTCGATTTTTCTAAAATAGAATCTGGAAAAATGGATCTTTCTATTGAAAAATCCAATGTATATGATCTTGTAAGCCAGGTGATCAACGTTATCCTTTATCAATCGCAGAAAAAAAATATAGAATTACTGTTAAATATAGAACAGGGACTTCCGGAAACCATTTGGGTGGACGAATCCAGACTGAAACAGATTCTGATCAACCTTCTCGGAAATGCAGTCAAGTTTACCTCACAGGGAGAAATAGAACTTAAAGTAGAAAAACTGAAGATTGACCATAAAGATATCACATTAAGATTTTCAGTCCGGGATACCGGAATCGGTATTCATAAAGAGAAACAGCAGTTTATTTTTGATGCCTTCACTCAGGAAAACAGCTCTATCAGCAAACGTTATGGCGGAACAGGACTTGGGCTTACCATTTCAAACAATATTCTCAAATATATGGGAAGCAGCCTGTCTTTGGTGAGCGAGGTTGAAAAGGGTTCTGTTTTCTATTTTGACATTCAGATTCCTTATGAAATGACAGAACACCCTGAAGAAGAAGATCTGAAAATAAACAGAGTTCTTATTGTTGATGATAATGAAGCCAACAGGGTGATTCTTCAGCATATGCTTGCCTATAAAAATATAGATTCAAAGCTGGCTGCCAATGGTATGGAAGCTCTTCAGATACTTCTTGCCGGGGAACGTTTCGATGTTATTCTTATGGATTACCATATGCCGATCATTTCAGGACTGGAAACCATAGAAAAAATCAAGGAACTTTTTAATAAACAAAACGAGCTTTCTCCTCTGATTATCCTTCACACTTCTTCCGAAGAACACGATGTCATCAATTCTTTCCGTCAGGAAAACAATTCTTACTTCCTGCTGAAGCCTATCAAATCAGAAGAACTGTATAAAACATTGAAACAGGCTGTAAAGCACACAGAAAAAGAAATCAGACAAGTTCCACATCCGGAAACTGACACTTCATTACTTATGCAGGCACCTCAGGTTCTATTGGTGGATGACAATCCTGTTAATATGGTCCTTAACCATAAAATGATGCGTTCATTAATTCCTGATGCAGAGCTTATAGAAGCTACTGACGGCTTACAGGCATGGGAACAGTGCAAAGAAAAAACATTCAATATCATTTTAATGGATGTTCAGATGCCAATAATGGATGGTATTGAGGCTACAAAACAAATCCGTTTACTGCCCGGCTATGCTGAAGTTCCGATTATTGGAGTAACAGCCGGAAATGTATTGGGAGAAAGAGAAAAATGTATGGATTCCGGGATGAATGATTTTCTGCCTAAACCTTTAAGACAGGCCGATCTTCTGGAAATGCTGAAGAAATACATTATGAATAAAAATCATACAGTGTCTGAGGATTCTCTGGATGAGACAAAATATCTGGATATCAATCTTTTGAATGAACAAATAGGTGATGATGATGAAGATTTCAGAAAAGTATTTTTGGACCTCGTAATACAACAGCTTACTCAGGCTGAAGAAGATATTAAAAAAAATGCCGCTGAAAAAGACAGTACCAACCTGAAATTGATCCTTCACAAACTCAAAGGAACTTCCGGAACCGCAGGATTGCTGAAACTTACAGAATATACGGCAGACTGGGAAAGAAAAACAAATCCGGATATGGATTTTGCTGCCATGGAACAGGAAATCATCCAGGAAATAACAACAGGATTACAATTAATTAAAAATTTAATACAATAAAAAAATAAAACTATGTTGATTCTAATCGCTGAAGACGACGAACTGATTCTAAAAACGATAGAACATAAATTATTAAAAGAAGGCCACGAAGTGATCCTCACCCGCAATGGTAAAGATGCTATTGAAACCCTTAAAACCAAAGAGGTAGATCTGGCTATTACAGATATTATGATGCCATTTGCCTCGGGAATTGAAATACTTTCAGCTATCAAAACAATGGACAAGCAGGTACCAGTGATCATGCTTTCCAGTATGGGGCAGGAAGAAGTGGTACTGAATGCTTTTGACCTCGGAGCTGCCGATTTTATAGTAAAACCATTCAGTCCCAATGAATTGATATTAAGAATAAAAAGATTTTCAAAATAAACTATAACCATGTTTCTCACTACTTCTGTGCATTTTCTTTTTCTTGTATTTATGGGAATGCTTTCTTTAGTACTCTTACTGATCATAGCCGTACTCATTTACAGCTTTTATCAGTACAGAGAATCTCTCCATATTTTCAGATGGTCAGAAATGATCAATAAAAGAATTTCAGAAGTGATTGTATATGGTGAAGAAACCTCTGCTGACAAAAACTTTTCAACAGCATCCGGACATTCTTTATTCAGAAATTTATTCCTACAAAAACTGGCAGAATCCGAGAAGAAATTTTCCGGTGCAGCACAGCATAAACTCAAAGACCTTTTTCAGGAATATGGTCTTCAGGAAGAAGCATTAAAAAAGCTGAATCAAAAGAAGATACATATTATTGCAGGAGGCATACAGGAACTTACAGCGATGAATGTAGAAGAAGCACTGCCAAAGATTTCTACATTTTTAACGCATCCTTCACCACAGGTTTATCAGGAAGCACAATATGCGATGGTTCATTTTAAGGGATTTGAAGGACTCCATTTTCTGAACAGCTTTTCAACAAAGATATCAGAATGGCAGCAGCTGCGTCTGCTTATTTCAGTCACCAGCATTCCTGAAAATTCCAGTGACAACATCAAAAGCTGGGTTGAAAGTTCTAATGCTTCAGTGGTAATTTTTACCCTTAAACTATTAAGAAAATTTCAGGTATTATCTCTTTATCCTTCAGTCATTGATCTGCTGGATCATCCTTCGGTTGAAGTACGGGTACAGGCAGTACAGACATTATTATCCCTTGAAAATTCTTCAACTATTGCTTATCTCATGGAAGTATATCCCAATCAGCCTCTTGAAGTACAGAAAGAGATGCTTAAAGTAATGAAGAAATCAAAAGACCTATGTTCCGTAGATTTTCTGAAAGATCAATTATTAAAAGACACAGATTCCGGAATAAAGGTCTATGCAGCAGAGGCTTTATGCGCAATGGAAAAACAGGACTACCTGATAGAAATATCAAAAAAAGAGACTTCACCAGAGGAATTAATTCAAATCATTAAATACGCGTTACAGGAAAAAGTATGTTAGAATTCTCACACATCATCTATGAAGTTGTTATCTGGCTATTCCTGATTTACGGAACGGCCATAACCCTTATCTATGGCTGGATAGGAATTTATGCACTTGGAGCTGTACTTCGTTATAAAAAAGAAAACACATTTACAGATTACAGCATTATTGCTGCAAACCCCAATGCTCCGGTATTCAGCGTTATTGCTCCGGCGTATAATGAAGGAATGACCATTGTAGAAAATGTACGTTCTCTGTTATCTCTTTACTATCATAACCTCGAAATTATTATTGTAAATGACGGAAGCAAAGATGATTCCATCCAAAAGCTTATTGAAGCTTATGAACTGGAATCCATGGCTTATTTCATTCAGGGAAAAATAGAAACCAATACTGTAAGAGGCGTTTATAAAAGTAAAAATCCAGCCTTTAAAAAACTGATTGTTGTTGATAAAGAAAACGGCGGAAAAGCAGATGCCCTGAACGTAGGAGTGAATATTTCTTCCGGCAAATATCTCGTTTGTATTGACGTAGACTGTATTCTGGAGCAGGATGCAATCCTGAAACTCGCAAAACCAATGCTGGAACAGACCGATAAAAAGTTCATCGCCTGCGGTGGAGTCATTCGTCTTGCTAATAATTGTGTAATAGAAAACGGTAAAATAGTAAGTGTCAACATGCCGAAAACCCTTTTGGGCAGAACACAGGCATTAGAATACATAAGAGCTTTTGTACTCGGACGTATGGCGTGGTCCCGGGCATCAGGACTGATTCTGATCTCTGGTGCTTTTGGAGTTTTTGACAGAAAAATAGTACTCGCTTGCGGCGGTTATGATAAAAATACGGTGGGAGAGGACATGGAGCTGGTGGTAAGGATGAGAAAGTACATGGAAGAAAGGAATGAACCCTATGAGGTGCTTACCATTCCGGATCCTTTATGCTGGACAGAAGTTCCCGAATCCAAAGATATTCTCAGAAAACAACGTAACAGATGGATGCGTGGAACAATGGAAACCCTGTGGAAGCACAGAAAGATGATGTTCAATCCGAAATATGGAAAACTAGGAATGATCAGTCTTCCGTATTGGTTCTTCTTTGAATTTCTGGGTCCGTTAATCGAGTTTTCAGGATATATCATCTTTATTATCTTTTTATTGCTGGGAATTATCAACTGGCCGTTCTTTACGGTTCTGTTTGCCCTCGTTATTTCAATGGGATTTCTTTATTCTATTTATTCAATATTGGTAGATCTTGTAAGCAGGCAGGTTTATACCAAAAGAAAAGATTTCCTCACCCTTATAGTAACAGCTTTTTCCGAACCTTTTTATTTTCATCCTATTGTGGTAAAAGCAGGAGTAAGCGGATTTATAGATTACTTCAAAAAATCTCACGGCTGGGGCGAAATGACAAGGCAGGGCTTCAATCAAAGCACACAGCATTTACCTTTCAAAGAAAGAATGTACGCTATTCTTCAGTCAGGTCTTAAAAAATGGGGAATACTCACATTAGTTTTCTTTGCCTTATTTTTAGTGGGAGTAACTGCAGAATGGTTATGGTATCGGTATACATTTCCAAAATTGGAAACTTCTGCAATTATTGGAAACCTTTTTACAGACAATATTTTATTTGCCCTCAGACTCACATTTTGTGTTGGAACTGCTTATCTTATTATCAATTTCGTCAGAGAAAGCTGGGCAAGAGCTCTTGCTGTTACAATTTTGCTTGTTGTTACCGTTACTCAGTATATTTTATTTCTGTATTTCGCAGAAACCCGCAATATATTGGGTGCAGACCTTTTATACTACAGCAAAGAAGAGATGAAGCAGATTTTACAGGCAAGCGGAATGCTTAATTTTAAGAACTTTGCACTACTGGGTATTTTAATAACGGCTTCTCTCGTTCCTATATGGATAGCAGGTAAAGCAGCCTTAAAATCCATCTATCCGGGACTTGTATTACTGGTCTTCGGGTTAGCAGCATTTTTCATCCCATCCAATATACTGGGTGCCAAAACCTTGGGTTCTGAGAATGAATTTAACCAAAATGCTGCAAAAAGTAAATGGGCTTATTTCTTTAAATCCAATGAAGACAATTTTATCAGTGATCATCCTGAGCTGAATAAGTTACTGAGCGAAAATGAAGACTTCACCGCCAACGCAGAAATGCTCGACAAAAATTTTCCTTTCTGGAGAAAAGAAAATACACCGGACTTTTTAGGACCTTATTTCAACAAATCTGAAAAAGTTCCCAACATCGTTTTCCTTATCATGGAAGGTTTTGGACATGCTTATACTTCTCCAAAGGGATATATCGGTAACTTCACTCCATACTTAGATTCTTTATCCGGCAAAGGATTATATTGGGAAAACTCTTTAAGCTCAGCAGGAAGAACATTTGGGGCATTGCCATCAATCACAGGATCACTTCCTTTTGGAAAGAACGGTTTCCTTGAAATAGAAAAAACACCGGAAAACTTCAATCTTTATAATATTCTGAAGGCGAACGGGTTTGAAACAGGTTTCTATTATGGGGGGCACACATCTTTTGACCGTTACCGCGAGTTCCTTGAATATAGTGGGGTAGATCATATCGTAGACGAGGCTTCATTCAGTAATCCTTACCGCAAGCTTCCCGCCAATAACGGAGAAAGCTGGGGATATGAAGATCAGGCCGTTTTTGGTAAAATGCAGCAACAGCAAAAACCACAGGATCGTCCATATTTCAATATGATTCTTACACTTTCAACACATAATCCTTTCTTAATCAACAATAAAGATTATTATGAAAAGCTGTATAATCAAAGGCTAAATTCAGGTATTCTAACTTCTGAACAGAAGAAATGGGCCGCAGCTCACAAAGACCAGTTGATTTCGGTTCTTAATGCCGATGATGCCATCAAAGGTTTCTTTGAAAGTTACAGCAAACGTCCGGATTTCAGGAATACCATTTTTGTAATCACGGGAGATCACAGTATGCCCGAAATCACGTTACAGTCTAAAATTGATAGATTCCATGTACCATTACTGATCTATTCACCTTTGCTGAAAGAATCGAAACGTTTCTACAAAACAGCAAGCCATTTTGATATTGCACCTTCCATTTTGGCTTATTACAGAAATAATTATAAAATCAGTACACCTTCTACGGTAACATGGGTAGGAAGAGGATTTTCTCCGGATTCCGAAATCAGCAAAACCGGAATTCCAATGATGCAGAGCAAAAACCAGCTTATTGATTTTGTTTCTGAAAAGTATTATATCCATGACGGACAGCTTTTCACCCTGAAAAATATGGAAGAAGATGCATCCAATAATAACGCAACCCTGAGTAAAATCAACGGCAGATTCAATCAATACAAAAGCATGAATTCCCAGTTTTATTCTACTAAAAAACTGATGCCTGATTCGGTAATGGTAAACTTTAAGAAAAAAGTAAAATCAAAGTTTTAAAACTTTCTGGTATAGCCTAACGTAACATCAAACTGATTTCCTTTTTCACCCGGACGGTATTCCTGATTATAATACATCGTCCCCACTGAAAACAGATTGGAATGATAGGAGAAATTGTATTCACCTCCTATTTTAAATGTTTTAAGCTTAAAAGTTTCATTTTCCAGAAGGTTATTACGGTTTTCTTCCGGACTAATTCCGGTTCCGATCTGGAAAGCAAAATAATCCTGGGCTCCTTTTGTATAATACCTTACAGTTCCTGTATAAGAATGTGAAATATTTTTGCTGTCAGGAGTGATATAAGTACGCAGATTAAACCAGAAGTTTTTATAATATTTCCCTATGGCAGCGGTATACATCCAGATACTGCTGCTGAAATAAAGCTGGCGGTACCCTAATTCTGCTTCAAAACTATGGGGAAGGTTTGCATTCAGAGAAACTCCAGTACGATATTTCGGAAACAAACCGACATCGTCAGAATAACCTCCGCCTACATAGAGGTAAAACATTTTAGAAAGCCTTGGGTAAGCTTCCAGCTCAATTTGTGTTCCTCCCTGAGCAAATTTATTGGCATAATTTCCGCGAAGAATTACAGAACCGATAGGAGTAATTCTCTTATAGCTTACCCCCACAATATGCCAGTCATCATCAAACTGTTTGTCAAAATGAGAGTAATTATAAACAATTCCTACTGCATTTTTAGAATTAAGTTCATTTATTCTTACCGCAAGAGCCCTTGCTTCTGTATTTTTAGGATTGATGGTCAAAAGAGTAGTTACAGCCTTATCTGCCTCCTCATAATTATCCATCCCAAAATACACTTTCGCTTTCAGCAATAATAATGTTTCAGATTTAGGATGATAGGAAAGTCCTTTATCTATGATTTCAATAGCTTTTGTATTTTGATCATTCCAGTATTCCAACGAAGCATAGGCCAGAAAATAATCTTCATCCTGAACCTCTCTTTTTCCAAGCTCTTCAAATATGGCCCTTGCGGAAGCCAGGTCTTTGTTCCAGGTATATAGCCTGCCCAGAAAAACAGAAATATCTGTATAATTAGGAGCTTTTTCCAATGCCTCTTTGGCCAGAGCAATAGATGCAGGATAATCTTTCTGTTCAAAAGCAGCGGTTCGGGCTTTAAGGAATAATTCATCAGCTGATAAATTCTGCTGACTGTACATTGTGATTGGAAAAAGTAATGCAAATAAAAAGGTCGAATATCTTTTCATTGAAAGTTTAATTATTAATGAACTACTGGTATCACAAATATATTGAACTTTTACATCACAACCCAGAGATTATTCGTCAAAACATATTTTTTTAAGATTATTTTTCAATTAAACAACACTTAAAAGCAGTTATGATGGAATAATTATTGCCGTAATTAAAAATAACTGATTTCTTCAAAAAACTTCATCATGAAGCAAGATAATGCACATTACAATATACTCCCGGTTTATAAAATCAGGAGCATATTATATAATAAGGTTGATATGAATACTAAGACTGTTTACGGCGGCGGCCAGAAACCTTTTTATCAAGATCCCTGATATCCTGTCTCAGCTCACGGAACATTTCTTTAAAATTATAGCTTTCATAGTCGCCAGGCTCAAAATCTTCCGGGAAAATTCCTGAAGCATACTGCCAGATTTCAACAACTTCTTCAAACGGAATCTCATAAGGTTCATAGAAAGAATTGTCAGCGCTTACACAGATTGTATTTTCTTTTCTTTCCTTAAAGCGTTTATAAGTAATCCCGTCATTCAGCGTTACAAAAACATAGGTTTTTCCCTGTTTCAGATCATTGATTCCTTCCACATATTTTCCTACAATATAAGACCCGTTTCTGAATGGAGGCATAGAATCACCATCTGCGGGGAATGCTCTGTATTTTCCGTTAGTAAGAAAGGGAAGAGCAATACGCTGAAGGCTCTCAATATAATCTACATCACTATAGCCTTCCAGATATCCCATGGAAGCCTTTTGAGGAATAATTTCTATTGTATCATTCCCGTGGGTATCTACCGCTACCGGAAGAACAATTCTATTGTCCGGCAGTTTCAGCATATCATCCGTAGGATACTTCTGAATATCTACGGACAGCATAAGATCAATACTTACATGAAAATATTTGGAGATTTTTATAAGCAGTTCGATAGGAGGTTCAGATATTCCGTTCTCATATTTTGAATACCGGACTCTGGAGATCACCAGTTCATCAGCTACATTTTGTTGGGAGAGCTTTCTTTTCGCTCTTAAGAAGCGTATATTATTTGAAAAAATTGACATTGATAAAAGTATGTAAGCAAAAATACAAAATTTGAATGCGTTAACAACCACTGGAGCGGGTTTTACTAATAAGATATAAGGAAATTTAGCTGGTTTGCTCTCTATTTTTACTAAAACGAAGAAATCTTCATGCCTGAATATTCAATTTTCTCACGATAAAAACTGATTTCCGAGCAAATATACAAGGCTTCGCATAGGTTAAATAATAATCATTAATAAACAGAATTTAGCACAAAAACAATAACTCCAAATTTCATAAATTGAGTTATTATTTTTAACATTTAGTAAATCAATCACATATAAGTGAAAACCATATTTATATTAAAACACACATATATTAATGAAATATTAAATAATAAAAACATATAATTAATTTATTGAAAATAATTTGCATTTGTAAAAATATTATTCATATATTCGTGATGTAATAATCATATAAAATTATAGTTATGAAAAACTTAAAAAAATTAGACAGAAACGAATTAAAAGCTATTTCAGGTAACGGATTACTAGATCCAATCGGCGGACTTCTAGGTGGACTAGGAGGTGTTGTAGGTGGAGTAGTAGGCGGAGTAGGTACTATCGTTGGTGGCGTAGTTACTGGCGTAGGATCTACAGTAGGTGGTGTAGTTGGCGGTGTAAGCACTGTTGTAACTAACGCATTATGCCAGACACAATGTGTTGTAAATGGTGTAATCCACATCAAATTACTTGAGTGCGGATCAACTTGCTAGTCAGTAAGCATTACATGTAAAAAATCAGACCGCTCTTTTCAGAGCGGTTTTTTTATGCCTTTGCCGCACCAGCAATTAAAACTCCTAATTGAAAAAAATTGTTGAAGATTCGGCTGCAGTGTAATATTTGAAATTTATAAATTTTATTGACGATTTACGGCATTCCATAATTTATGATAGATTAGATTTATTATCTTTGGTTAGATCACATAAACTGAAAAAAAAACAATTATTTTAGTGCTGATTGTAAATAAGCAACTCTATTAATTAAATAACAATTATGAAAAAAACCATTACCTTTTTTACTATTCTTTTATCGATAGTAAATATTCAAGCTCAAGAAAATATTGATTTATTGACATACGAAAACACTCAGGATATTAATTTTTTCAATACTATTAAAAGTGGCGCTCAGGTTAAAGAATATGTAACAACGAGTAAAAATAGTGTGAAGGTGGGTGATACTTTAATACTAGGATCTCCTACCTCTGAAGAACTGAATACAAGAACTTATTCAGGCAGCTATGGAAATAAAGCAAGAGGAGGTATTGCACAATCAAGAAGTACTTCAAAAAAAACTTATGAATTTGTACAAATGGGAAGACCAGCCGGATTTGGAAGCATTATGTCTGCTATGGGTGGTGAAGCACAGAATATGGCAGATAACAGTTTAAAAAATACTAAAGTTATTGTCAGAGAGATAAAAACATATCATAGAGGTAGTAAAAATAAACCTTTGTATGTAGTTATGGTTTTGGGAGAAATAAATGATAGAGCTTTTGGAATAAATAAATATTTAAGCGTCATGGATACAGAATTAGGGATTGAGTCTGGTGAAATTCTTTTAAAAAATAGAAAAATGACTAGAGATGAAGCGATTGCAAAATTAAAAGAAGCAAAAGAACTAGTGGAAATTGATATGATGAGCAAAGAAAAGTTTGAAGAATTAAAAAAAGAACTTGCACCGATTATTAACAATAATAACTAAGAATTACACTTTTACTGATAAAGAGAAACATAATTAAGCAATATTATGATCAGTGACTTTCCTGTTATTTTAACAAACGAAAAAGGTAATGAAAAAAAGTCTGAATTTCGTAATACACTATTTAATGTAGACAAAGTATTATCAGCAATAATAATGTAGAACATCTGATGACTATTTATAACTTAGCAAAACAATTAGATATTCGAAATAAAGTATTGAAATTGCTATATGATTTTAATTATCCATTACTGAAGGATTTTTTCACAAGTGCCTACAAGAAAGAGCGTTATTTGGATATGAAAATATATGCTTTACGTGGACTTTTATTGAGGAAAAGGAAATCGCTCAGCTTTAAAAAAAATTTAACCAATCATTGACTAAAAGACAGCAAACGACACCATATAATTTTCAGGAGTATGAACTTTTAAAAGGAAGAAATACTTTGCCCTATTTTGTTGAAAAATTTGGTTATCCTTGTTTTAAAGAAACACTGGAACAAGTAAACATACAATGCAATGCCGGATGCATTTAAAGGACATTATAGAATTGATGAAAATGGAGACATCAAAATGCTGAAAAGCCTAGGAGAATCTAAGGCAATTATGAACAGATTTTGGGAAGAGGAGAGAAGCAAGCTAAAAATAATTCTTTTAAAGCGTATCAAAATCTCAAAAATGATCTAAAATTTTTGTGCTTAAATGCAGCCTTACATAATGTTATTAATATGGATACAAAATCTATCAATTTTCCCAATCAAAGAAACCAAAACGTTGTACTACGTTTCCTGCATTTGTATATTATTTCTTATGTGTATCTTTTTATATTTACATCACAGTTTTCACCTTTAGAAGGAATATATAAGAATGGAGTACTGTGGTTGTGTAAAAATGTTTTTCACCAAAAGCAGGTTGAATATATTAAGATGACTGGCAGCGGCGATACTACATTGGATTATTGGGTAGTAATTGTAAATATTGGCTTAGCGGCCGTGGCTGCACTCGTTATACTTCTTGCAGATAAAAAACAACGAACCTTTAAAGACCTTCATTGGTTTACGGTAGTAGTCGCACGCTATTATGTAGCTATGATAATGCTTTCGTACGGTTTTGCAAAACTGCACAACGGACAATTTCCCGCTAACTCAATTGGCAGATTAGAAGAAAAAGTCGGGGATATGTCGCCAATGGGTATGGTATGGACCATGATGGGAGCTTCCACTGGCTATACATTTATTTCCGGATTGTTGGAAACTATTGGTGGACTTTTACTTCTTTTCAGGAGAACCAAAACTTTTGGCGCACTTTTTTCCATGACAGTAATGATCAATGTGGCTCTGTTGAATTTTTTTTATGATGTGCCGGTAAAAATATTTTCCAGTCATATTGTTTTATTCTGTGTCTTTATTGTAAGCGGTGATGCAATTGCATTATATCGTTTTTTTGTTTTACATCAGCCATCGCAATTACGTTTTCAAAAAAGAACATCTGACAAAAAATGGAAGAGAATTACACTTACCGGACTCAAATGGCTCATAGTGGCTTTTTTTATATTAAGTTCGTCATCAGCGCTGTTTTATACACCTCCGGCTGTACCAATGGAAGGTGCGTATAATGTTGATAAATTTATTATAAACAATCAGGAAATACCAGTCAATGATTCTTTTGGCTGGAAAAAAATATTGATCAGTTATCCAGGCCGGACAAATATAATTCTTAACAATGACAGCACTAAAGTATTTCAGAGTGTTTTAGATACTGGAAAAAAAACACTTATGCTTCGTAAAACAGATCAACAAGACATTTACGCTTACCTGCATTACAATATTCAGAAAGATAGTATCATTTTTACGGGAATTAAGGGGAGCGATTCTATAAAAATAAAAACAATAAGAAAGAAAAAGGAAGATTATCCCTTAAACAAGAGAGGTTTTCACTGGATTAATGAATATCCGTTTAACAAGTAATAATCAATGAAATTTACAGAACAGGAAGAAATAATTGAACAGATATTGAAAGCTGTGGAATTACAAACCGGTATTAACAGATCTGATTTTGTTTCTAATTCAAGAAAAGAAAATTATTTGGACGCAAGAAAAAAGGCTACAGAACTTTTAATTAAAGAAGCTCATTTAAATGATGAAGGAATAGCAAAGGTTTTGGGAGTTTCAAAAAGTACAGCAAACACCTATAGAAACAGTCTGCACTATAAACGCAAAAACTAATAGCAAAAATCTATAAACGTAGCCCTAAGGATTAAAAGATCATTTGATTTTTGAAAATGGAAAACAAATACAATTTAACATAATATAAATTATAGGATTTTTATTATGCCCATTAAAAGAGAGTACTAAGCTCTCCAGAATCCCTTATTCTTCTTTTTTTCTTTACTAATATTCTTTAACCGTTTCTCAGAATTCTTTATTTAATTTCCTCCACCAGCATCTTTTGTACAGACATTTTTTTTTCACGTTCATTTATAAGCTTGTCTAGTCCTTTATAATCATAAATTCATAGTCAGAAAAATTTTCATAATTTTTATCAGTATATACAGCCTCTGTATTTCCTCTTAATTTTTACAATACTCTTACTATGTTTATTAGAATTTATCTCAGACAAATATTATGTTAAATTGAAGCTGATGAGAATCTCCTCTTAATCTTAAAATACAAAATCTTGCCACATGACAGCTTTTATGATCACAAAACTGAATACCTTTATCTTAACCAAAAAATAAATAGTATGAAACCAAAAATGATCTGGGCGAATCTGGCTGTAGCCGACCTTGAACGCACACAGAAATTTTATACAGAACTGGGATTCAAGCCCAATAATCCGCACAGTTCTAATGAATTGGTAAGTTTTTTTGCAGGTGAAAATGAATTTGTTATTCACTTTTTCTTAAAAAACATCATAGAAAGAAATTTAAAAACAATGAAATTTGGAGATCCTCAAACCTCCAATGAAATCATATTCACCCTCTCCGCTGAAAATAAAGATCAGGTTGACGATTGGGCTCAGGAAGTAAAAGATGCCGGAGGAACTATTGTTTCAGAACCTGAGAGTTTTGGAGAAAATTATTATGGTTTTGTGTTTGCAGATCCTGATGGACACAAGTTTAACGTATTTTATATGTAGATTTTACCCTATTTTTTCTATATTTGATATTCAACAGATAAATATGAACTTAGCGAGCTGTATTTCCCCACCAAGATTTTAATATTTCAAATTCTGATTTGAAGTGCTGAAGCTGATAAATTTTTATTGGCCAATTGGTTTATGCTTCAAATTTCACAATACATAATTTAAAATCTTTATACAGTTCATTCTCAATGAAAAAATCATATTTATTATTGCATTTGGCCGTAGTACTGGCCGGATTTACAGGAGTATTCGGAAAATTGATATCACTTAATGAAGGTCTTTTAACATGGTACAGAGTTATGTTTTCCTGCGTGATTCTGTTTTTTATCCTTAAAATATTTAAAATTCCCAATACCGCTTCAGGAAAAGAAAAACTGAAAATTGCTCAGGCAGGACTTCTTATTACCTTACATTGGGTTCTGTTCTATGCAAGCATCAAATATTCCAATATATCAATTGGAGTTGTGTGCTATTGTCTCACCAGCTTTTTTACAGCTTTACTGAAACCGATTATTGATAGACAGAAATTCAGGTTATCAGAACTGGGACTCAGTACTTTGACGCTTTTGGGAATCAGCCTCATCTTCCATTTTGATGCGTCTTACCAGCTGGGAATTATTTTAGGTGTATTTTCTTCTGCAGTTGCAGCGCTTTATACCATTTATAATGAGCGCCTGGTTCAGCGTTTTGACAGCATTATTATCAACTATTATCAGATGCTTGCCGGCACTGTATGCCTTGGAGCAATTTTGCCCATATATCTCCTCTATTTCAAAGCAGATAGCATAGTTCCTGGATTAAAAGACATGGCTTATTTAGGGCTTTTAGCGCTTTTTTGTACGGTAGGACTTTATGTGATATTTGCAGAAGTTTTAAAGAAAATTCCGGCCTTTACAGTGAACTTAACTTTCAATCTGGAGCCGGTATATGCTATTATTATTGCCTTTTTATTTTTCGATGAAAGTAAAGAAGTTAATCTTTCGTTTTATATAGGATTGGCATTTATTATTGCTTCCGTAGCTTTGCAGACATTGATTTCAATTAAGAAAAAATAATAGAAATAGATATCTTATTTATTAAAATATTCTAAATTAAATTGCTCACAGTTATTTTTTTTCATCAAAATCATATATTTGCTACTAAACAAAAAAATAACTGTGAGTAAACCTATTATATTTGGTGAAATTGAAGGTATTGAAGAGGGATATCATTTTAATAATAGAAAAGAGATGATGCCAACAAGCTTTCATAGAAATTGGGGTGCAGGAATTGACGGAAATGCAAAAGAAGGTACTGCTGCAATTGTTCTTTCTGGAGGATATGAAGATGATTTAGATTTTGGAGAAGAAATTATTTATACGGGTGCTGGTGGTAACGATAGCAATACTGGAAAGCAAATAAGAGATCAGACATGGGAAAAAGGGAATGCTGGACTTATAATAAGTATGGACCAAGGATTACCCGTAAGAGTTATACGGGGATCAACACATAGATCTGAATTTTCTCCTCAAAATGGTTATTCTTATGCTGGATTATATAGCGTTGTTGATGCTTGGGAAGAAACTGGTAAAAGTGGGTTCAAAATTTGTAGATTTCGTTTAGAATATTCTGGTAATAATCAGTCTAAAAAAACAGTGCAACAAATTGAATTAGACTATTCTGAAAGGACAAAAAAAAGAATAGAAAGTACTATTTTAAGAATTGTACGAGATACTAAAGTTGCATTGCAGATAAAAAGATTATATAATTTTAAATGCCAAGTTTGTCAGATTTCTATTCCAACCAAATTAGGTCATTATGCAGAAGGAGCTCATATCAAACCGCTAGGTAAACCCCATAATGGAGATGATAATCCTAATAATCTTATTTGTCTTTGCCCTAATCATCATATCATGTTTGATAAAGGTGTATTTTCAATTAAAGATGACTTACAATTAATTGGTTTATCAGGAGAACTTACAATTAATGATAATCATACATTGAATCTTTCAAATCTACAATACCACCGTCAAACGCATGGTTTCGAATAAAATATTAGCCTCTTAGAAATAATATTTTGAGAGGCTTTTTTATTTAAACTTATTATTTATTAATCCCTAAACTGTTGTATATCTTTACCTGCCATATCCCCACGACCTCTTTAAGCATAACAAAAGTAAACGCAGCATTATAGCTGTTAGGAAAAAAAGTGATTTCTGAATCTATAAGATCTGATGCCTGCGGAATAGGTTTTAATCCAAATATCTGAAACAAAGCAACAGATCTTTTCATATGAAAGCCCGAAGTAACCAAATAAACATTTGTAGGAGCCATCTTTTTTACAATCGGACTTGAGAATTTTGCATTCTGATACGTATTCATGCTTTTATCTTCCTTGATGATATCGGAATCTGACACCCCCATTTTTTTAAAGTTTTCACTGAATAATTCTGCTTCGCTTGTATGCCCTCTTCCCTTTCCGGAAATTATTATTTTACAGGGCATATTTTTTTCCTGAAATTCATGATACAATTGATAGGCCGTAACAATTCTGGAATAAGACATCGTATGCAGTTTTTCAATATTGTTAATATCTACAACTCCACCACCCAATACAACAATAACAGGTTTCTGAGTAACCGCTTTATTCATTTCAGAAGTCTTGAGGTAATTATTCTGCAGATATCCGGAGATTAGTTTCCCTAGGAAGCCATTTCCTATAAAGATGATGATTAAAACGACCGATATACCAATTCCTATTCTAAGTTTTTTACGCTTATTTTTTCTTTTCAGCAAAGCTATTATAGCTACTGCAAGAAATAATAAGAAATAAGGTTCCGTAAATAGCTGTAAAACACGAAATAAAATGTCCAGTAAAAATTTCATCTATGATAATATTGATTAATGTATAGAAAACATCAGATACAAAGGTAGCCATTTTCCTGAGGACTGCCTTTCTCAATGCACTTTCAAAGGTTTATTTGAAATAATTTCTTTTTTATTTAATACTTTTATAAAATCAGAATGTAAAGTACAATGGATTATCAAACCTTTCAGCCACAGCCCGATCTGGCTTCTATAATAAAATGCTATTGGACGCTGGACAATCCCATGGAAGCCATTCCTCAGGTACAAACCATTATTCCGGATGGCTGTATGGAAATGATTTTCCATTATGGTGATCTTTACAAGCAATATATTAACGGGAAAGCAGTTCTGCAACCCAGGAGCTGTGTTTTCGGACAACTCACTGAGCCGTTAAAAATAGAACCGACAGGCATTACCGGTATTTTCTCTGTCCGTTTTCATCATGATGGCTTTATTCCTTTTGCTGCCATTCCTATTAAAGAAATGGATAATCAGGCTATTCCACTGGAAAAACTCTTCGGAATACACGGAACTGAGTTGGAAAAAAACGTGTTGCAAGCCCCTACCACAGAAGAAAAGATACATATTGTAGAAACCTTTTTATTGAAAAGACTGAACAGAGAAACCATCGACAGAATTGTACAGTCTACCATTGATCTGCTTTTAAATGTTGATGGAAAAATATCCGTAAACGAACTTTCCAGGCAAACAAATATCAACAGAAGACAACTGGAACGCAAATTTTCATCCGTTATTGGATTGAGTCCGAAACAGCTTTCAAAAACCATACGGCTTCAGACGACACTCAAGCATCTTCTCAATAAAGAATACACCAGCCTTACAGCACTCGCCCACGAATCTGAATATTATGATCAGGCCCATTTTATCAAAGACTTCAAAGAATTTACAGGATTTACACCCAAAGAATTCTACGGAGATACGCTGCAGATGTCTCTCCTGTTTTACGGAAAAATTTCCTGATGTCGCATTTTTACAATTTTAAAACGCTTCTTATCCTGAACTTTGCTCAAATCAAACAATTGGGCAATGAAAACAACATTAATACTTGCAATGATCGGTCTATCCATCGCAGGCAGCTGGGCACAACAACAAAGTGAAACTAAAAAAATAGAATGGCTTCTCGGAACCTGGGAAACCAAAACCTCAAAAGGAAATCTCTATGAAACCTGGACACGAAAAAGCCATACAGAATTTCAGGGAAAAAGCTACTACCTGAAACAAAAAGACACTCTCTTTTTAGAATCTGTTCGTCTGGTAGAAAAAGAGAAAAAGCTGCATTATATTGTTTCTGTAAAAAATCATAACCATGAACAGCCTGTAGATTTTGCTTCTAAAGCAATAAAAGATCCTGCTTTACTTGTCTTTGAAAACCTTCAGCATGATTTTCCTCAAACCATCACTTATAAAAAAGTGGGCAAAGATTCTTTGTTTGCAGAAATCTCCGGAATTATGAACGGAAAAATGGCCAGACAGGCATTTCCTATGAAGAAGATACAATAACTCTTTATTCTGCTTGTCATAGCAGGTTTTGCATTTTCATACGGATATACAATGTATTGACCGCAACAAAAAAATTAAAAAATTATTAAAATTTTTCGCTTAATTTATCTTTCTGTTTATACAATTATTTATACATTTGCACTCATCAAACAACACACTTTTTAGTGTGCTAATGAAAAAGATAAATACCTACCCTAGTGAAAAAGCAGAAAAGTATCGCCGTTTTTATGACCGTACTCCATATATTTTTGGACAGACATTTTTGTAAAGAGAAAAACAAAAGCTCTTCCTCAAATCTCAGGAAACAGTTGTAACATCAAACAAGGAAAAGAAATCCTTAAGACAAAAAATAAAGATTGATATTGAACCTGTTCAATATTTTCAAAAAAATCATCCGGCAAGTAAGGAAAGAAATACTCTACTTTTCTTAGATAGATGATTATTTTTCCCCTACAATTCTATTATCATAGCATTATATATTCGGCGCCTCTGGCGCCGAAACTTTTCACTACCCTTCATCAGGCAAGAGAACTTGCTAACCCGTTAGCTTCCTAAACTTATCTCTCGAAAGCCGATCCTTATTTTAAAACTATATTTTAAATTAAAATAAGATATCCTATTAATAAATAATATTGTTAAAAGATTTAATATCAAAATTAACATTATCTCAATATAATATGGATTTAAAAAAAATACATTTGTCTTGTACAATTTAACATAATACCGAAATGTCAACAGTTCTCAAAACATTTGTAGCTTATCTTAAAAGACCTGCTCTTTATCCTGAACTGGGCAGAAAAATCATTAAAAATACGGTAAGCAGAAGAAGTCCGTTTAAGGGAAAAGCAAAAGCAAATTTCTGGGCTGCATCCGTAGCAGTTTCACAAAAAGAGGTAATCTCTAGACTTTTCTCTATAGATACAGATCATTTCAGATCTACTTATGCTGATATCCTGGAAAAAGCCCGTGTAAAAGAAAAAGAATGCCCCATTACAATGGGTGGTGCTGGCGCACTGGAGCTTATTTATTATGCCTGTGAATTTACCAAAGCACAAAACGTTCTTGAAACAGGAGTGGCTTATGGATGGTCTTCCTTAGCCATATTGCTTTCGCTTCAAAAAAGAAATGGTACGCTCTATAGCTCAGATATGCCTTATCTTGCTCAGGATGGTGATCAATATGTAGGATGTGTTGTTCCTGAAAACCTTAAAAAATATTGGAAGCTATTCCGTTTTGCAGACAGAGAATCTTTACCGAAAATTTTGAAAAAAGTTTCTTCTTTTGATGTTTTTCATTATGATTCCGATAAAAGTTACCACGGAAGAATGTGGGCTTATCATAAGATTTATAAAAGACTGAGACCTGGCGCAGTATTTATCAGTGATGATATTGGCGACAATTCCGCGTATCAGGATTTTTGCAACAGAATGAATATCAGTACTCTTGTTGTAGAATACAATGGAAAATATATCGGAGTTTTTGTAAAACAATAATCTTCCGCTTCATCGGGCAAGTTCACTTGTCCATTCTTTGCTTCCTAAAATAAAAACTCTTCTAATTAAAGCCTTTTGTAATAATTATTATAAAAGGTTTTTTAGTTAAATACCATTTTTTTCAAAAAAAACTTGCGTAGCTAAATAACTACACGATGAATTTAAGAAGAGATGTATTTCAGGCGATAGCAGATCCTACAAGACGATCTATATTGATGTTGGTGGCGGCACAGTCGATGACAGCGGGAGCCATTGCCTCCAATTTTGATACGGCGAGACCTACCGTTTCAAAGCATCTCCAGATCCTTACAGAATGTGAACTGCTAAGATCCGAACAAAACGGCCGAGAAATAATCTATCACCTAAATCCCAATAAAATGAAAGAAATAGCCGATTTTATAGAACCCTTCCGCAAAATGTGGGACGAAAAGTTCAATAAGCTGGAAAGTGTAATGAAAGCCTATCAGAATAAAAATGCGTGATGCGAGATTCGGGGTACGGTTTCGGGATGTGCAGGATAAATGATTTGCAGCTTACCATCTCAAAATCCTCACACACAAAATAACTCAAATCTCAATAACCCGTAACACGCATCAAACCCAAAACCCTCCCACTCTAATACTCTCAAACCCAAGAAAACCACCAACATCATGGAACTTAAAACAAAAATCCACGCCGAAGACGGAAAACAGGAAATTTTCATCACCAGAGAATTTGATCTTCCGGTAGAACTTCTTTTCAAAGCCTATACAGAAGCAGAGCTTTTTGAACAATGGATGGGCACCAAAGTGACAAAATTTGAAAACAAACAACACGGAAGTTACCGATTTGAAACGTTAAATCCACAAGGAGATGTAGTTTTCAGTGCCAATGGAACTATTCATGACATTGTTCAAAATGAAAAAATTATAAGAACTTTTCAGATGGAAAACACTCCTTTTCCTGTTCAGACTGAGTTTTTAGAATTTGAAAAAATCACGGATACCACCAGCAAAATTACCATCCAGACGATCTATAAATCTGTAGACTTCAGAGACCAGCATCTGAAAATGCCATTCGCACAGGGAATCAATATGGCGCATAACCGTTTACAGGAATTATTAGGTAACAGGTAGCAGATAATAGGTGATAGGAAATGCGTACATCGAAATATACGGGATGCGAGTTTCGAGATTTATACTCCACCCCAACTCTCCCACTCTAATACTCTCAAACCCTCAAACATAAAACACCATGAATCCAAAAGTCAATTTTTTCTTTAATGAAAGCCAGCAATGGCACAAAGAATTTGAAAAATTAAGAACAATTGCCCTAAGCACCGAACTTGTAGAAGATTTAAAATGGGGATGCCCGTGTTATACTTACGAAGGAAAAAATATTTTCCTTATCCACGGTTTTAAGGAATATTGCGCCCTCCTTTTCTTTAAAGGAGCTTTGATGAAAGATCCGGACCAGATTCTGATCCAGCAATCCAAAAATGTACAGGCAGCAAGACAGGTTCGTTTTACAGATGCAGATCAAATCAATGACTTGGAAGATGTTCTTCGGAATTATATGTTTGAAGCCGTTGAAATTGAAGAATCAGGTGCTAAAGTTAAAATGAAGAAAACAAAAGAGTTTGAAATGGCCGAAGAGTTTCAGAATAAACTGGATCAGGATCCGGCACTGCAAGAAGCTTTTAAGGCATTAACTCCCGGAAGACAAAGAGCTTACCTACTCCACTTTTCTTCTGCAAAACAGTCCAAAACCCGTGAAGCCCGCATTGAAAAATGCATTCCACAAATCATGGACGGAATAGGATTAAACGACTAACTATAAAAAACATATCATGAACACACCACAACAATCACAAAAAAGAACAAAGATCATCTATTGGATTTTTACCCTTTGGATGGCACTGGGAATGGTTTCCACCGCAATTGTACAGCTGATGAAAAGTAAAGATGAGCTGCTCAATTTCACCAATTTAGGTTATCCTTCTTACCTGATGACCATCATCGGAATATGGAAAATATTGGGAGTAATTGCCATATTAATCCCCAAACGCCTGCTTTTAAAAGAATGGGCTTATGCAGGATTTTTCTTTGTAATGTCCGGAGCTGTTATTTCCCATCTGATCGTAGGCGATATGGCAGGAAGAACTTTTCCGGCAGTATTATTATTGATGCTGGTTATTATTTCCTGGTATTTCAGACCTGCAGACAGAAAAATCACTATTATTGACTAATCATTTTTAAGATTAAAAAAGAAAGAAATTTTATCGCAGATAAAAGCCTTGCGCATAAAAAAAACTCTTATTTGTAAAACTTGAGCCTTTGCGATTATCCAACAGTATAAACCAATTCAATCAATAATAAAACAAAACTTGATATGAAAAAGAAACTGACACAAGAACAAATCAACGAACTTTTAAAAACACTAAAAGCCCGTTTTGAAAAAAATATGCCCCGCCATAAAGACCTGAAATGGGAAAAAATCCAGCAAAAACTGGAAGCAAACCCTGAAAAAATATGGTCTCTATACGAAATGGAAACTACAGAAGGTGAACCCGATATTGTAGATTACAACAAAAAGACAGATGAATATTCTTTCGTTGACTGTTCTCCGGAAAGCCCGAAACGAAGAAGCCTTTGCTATGATTATCAGGCCTGGGATGCCCGAAAAGCCAACAAACCGGAAAGTAACGTCATCGACAAAGCTAAAGAAATCGGTATTGAACTTTTAACAGAAGAACAATACCGTAACCTTCAGGAACTTGGAAAGTTCGATCAAAAGACATCCAGCTGGATAAAAACTCCATCACAGGTAAGAGAACTTGGAGGCGCTCTTTTCTGTGACAGACGATACAACACCGTATTCACTTATCACAATGGTGCAGATTCTTATTATGCAGCAAGAGGATTCAGAGGAATACTAAAAATATAAGAATACATCAGGAATCTCTCAACCAGGGAGATTCCACACTCCAGAAGATAATTTTTACCCCAAGATAGTTTTCAGCATATTCTACAAACTCTTCTTTGGTAAAAGGTTTTTTAGTTTTCGGATTTTTGTACGTAAGAGTCGGCTCCTGAACCGCCATGGCAACTAAAGGCAGCTTTCCTTTATATTGATTAAAAAAGGGATATGAGTTTTTCATCTGGCCTTTTTTATTCGGAACAATATCCGGTCCTCCCAGCCCTATATTATTTTTATAGGCAAAATCAAATAATCTGGACATGTATTGATGATCATTATCCCATTCACAAGGAAAAAAATTGACATACTGCAAAACATTGGATTGATGGAAAGCATTTCTCGCAAACTTCAGATTTTCTAATTCGGCCTGAAAATAGCGGTCACAGCTAAAACCTGTTTTATCTGCTCTCATTTCTATATCTATTGATGTTTCAGGAAGATTAATCCCTTGAATTTTGCCGTCAAACTTCTGTGCCAGCGCTCCTATAAGCTTTTGAAATCTCTCCCGGACAGCAGAATTCCATTGCTGGGTAACCCATCCGCTTCCAACAGGTTTATTCTCACCAGGGTTATCATATTGAGGAACCAATCCTCCTGTATACTCTTTATCATTCAACAGATAATCAGGAACATACCTGGCCTGTGGCTCAAAAAACCTGTCCTGAAGCTGAATAAATAATTTTTTATGCAAAGAAGTTAAATATTCCAGATCTTTTTCAATACCAGAAAAATCATACACACCTTTTGAAATTTCCAAAGCTCTCCAGTTGTAAACAATCTGTACCCCTCCAATATCCTCACGAGTGATCATTTTTTCTATGTTCTTAAGGTCTCCCGAAGATGTATAAATATAATTCTGAGGAGTCTGTCCCGACATCCAATGCAAACCAAGCATAAGTAATCCCAATCCCAGCGCTTTGGTAATTTTTTTCATTACAATCATTTCGCAAGGTAGATCATTTTTCGTGCCTAAATCTGTTTAATAACTAAAGATCAGGATTACAAGGTTACAGGAACTGAGTACTGTGATAGAAAAATAAAAATCAATTAAACATATCAACTCATATTTTAATTAGCATTTTTTCTTAAAACCTCTTTTAAAAAACACTAATTTTCATCATAAAATGATTATCTCTTTATATCCTATTTTTAATATACAAATACTATTGTTATTTTAGCAGAATAGAAATTTGATTTAACAATTAAGGATATGAAAAAATTAATCTTATTGGGTGCTGTATCAGCTTTTTTAATCAATTGTAATAAGAAAACTGAAGCTCCGGCTCCCAAAGCAGCTGCAGATACCATCGCTGTTGAAGAACCTGTAATAGATACTCTTGGGCCAAAATCGTTCTGCTATATCGGGGTAACAGGAAAAGACAGTGTTTTTGCTTCTATTGATGACAATTTAGGAACAATCACCGGAAAATTATCTTATAAAAACAGTGAAAAAGACAGCTCAAAAGGAGATATAACCGGTTTCAAATCCGGAGATACCCTGAAACTGACTTACGAATTTGCTTCAGAAGGTAAAAAAAGCAAAAGAGATATTTACTTCATCCAGAAAGACAATACTTTGACAGAAGGAATTGGAGATCATAAAGAGGAAGACGGACAGTCTAAATATGCTGACGAGAAAAAAATCAGCTATAAAGACGGACAGAAGCTAAGCACTGCAGACTGTAAAGTAGTAAGTGAAGCCTTAAAAAAATAATATATTATCAATAAAAAGTTGTCTCAAAAGTCAAAATAATAGGCTTTTGTCATTCTGACGAAGGAAGAATCTTATTTAAAACAAGAATATGAGATTCTTCACTACATTTCAGAACTACGTTCGCAGACCTTTAGCCTGTATTCAGAATGATATTTTTGAGACAACTTTTTATAACTATAATTCTGTTTCTATAATCTCAATAAAGCGGTTCACAGCTTCATCACCCGTATTCCAGGAAGTAATAAGGCGAATGGCCGAAAAATTATCATCTACTTTTTTCCAAACATAGAATTCAAATTTTTCAGACAGAATCTCAATAAGATCATTACTCAGAATAGGAAAAATTTGATTGGTATAGGTATCTGAAAGAAAGGCCGCTCCTTTTTTCTGCAATGCACTCTTAATTTTCATAGCCTGCTGATTGGCATGCTTCGCCAGATCAAAATACAGATTATCTTTCATCAGTTCCATAAACTGTATTCCCAACAATCTTCCTTTAGCCAATAAAGCTCCTTTCTGTTTGATATTAAATGCAAAATCCTCCTGAAGAACCGGATTATTAATGACAATAGCCTCTCCTATCAGCGCTCCGTTTTTGGTTCCTCCAAGGTAAAAAACATCCGTCAGACGGGCTACTTTTTCCAGAGTAAGATCACTGATTTCTGATGTCAGCCCATGTCCCAACCTTGCTCCATCCATAAACAGGTATAGTTTATTTTGCTTACAAAATGCTGAAAGCTCTTCCAGTTCTTTTGCCTGATAAATGGTTCCCAGCTCTGTAGAATTGGATATATACACCAGCTTAGGCATCACCTGATGAGGCACATTGCTATGACCTTCTAAAACAGGAATGATGTCTGACGGTTTCAATTTTCCATCCTCAGTTTCAATACTTAATACTTTATGGCCTGTGGCTTCAATAGCTCCTGTTTCATTATTCAGAATGTGGCCGGGAGCGGCAGAGATCACACATTGATAAGGTTTTAAGATGGCTGAAATAACAATTAAGTTAGCCTGCGTTCCTCCTGAAACCAAAAAAACTTCAGAACTCTGATTGTTGATTTTTTCTTTAATTAGTGTTTTTGCTTTTAATGAATACTCATCTTCTCCATATCCGGCCTGCTGATCAAGATTATGCTGTAAAAGAGCCTGTAAAATATTGGGGTGGCACCCTTCAGAATAGTCGTTTTTGAATGAAAATTTCATAGAGTAAAAGTAAAAAAAGTTAAAATAACAAGAGTAAACTTTTCATTTTATTTTGTTAGATTTGTATTGAAAATCATCTAACATTTTGAAAACAACCCTAACAGAAGAGAATTACCTGAAAGCTTTGTTTCATTTAGTTGACAATGAAGGAAAGGTTACGATTAATGAACTCAGTAAATTTTTGAATGTAAAAATGCCGAGTGTCAATAATATGATGAAAAAGTTTGCAGAGAAAAAGTGGGTCATTTATGAAACCTACAAACCTTTAATCGTCACAGAAAGCGGAAGACGTGAAGCTGCGCTGGTAGTCCGAAAACACAGACTTACCGAAATGTTTCTGGTTAAAAAAATGAATTTTGGCTGGGAAAACGTTCATGAGATTGCGGAACAGCTAGAGCATGTACATTCTCAAATTTTCTTTGATAAAATGGATGAAATTCTGGATTATCCTAAATTTGATCCCCATGGAGAGCCTATTCCTGATAAAGACGGAAATATTATTTCCCAGGATCTGCAGAAACTCAGCAATTGTGAACCTGGTGAAAATGTTACTTTTGCTTCTGTCACTTTATCTGACGATGCTTTCTTAACCTATCTCAACGATCGAAAGCTTCTTCTCAACACCAAAGTAAAAGTCGTTAAAGTGGAAAGTTTTGACAAATCAATGACCATAGAAATTGATGGTAAAACAGAAATTTTAAGCAAAAAAGCGACTGAAAAAATATTGGTTAAGAAATAATCTTAACGATAAAAATAAGCCTCACAGATTGTAAAGTCTGTGAGGTTTTTTATTCCCGCGACATCACTTTAAATAAGTTTTTTGAAATCTTAAAAAACAGTGTGTTTCTATTCCTGTAACTGTTAAAAAACGGTTAAACTCTCTTTCATAAAATACCTGAAAATTAATTTTTAATTAGGTTTGCAAAACATTCTACAGACTTTGTCTTTCCGACAAATACAAATAATTAATTATTACCAAAAAAAAATTATGAAAAAAAGCATTCCGTTTTTTATTATTTCGATGTTATTAAGTCCATTTACAAATGCTCAGACTACTGAGGTAAGGGATTTTGTGATTGAACCTCAGATTAAACCCAATTTTTATATTTACAAAACTTTCGGAGTATTTGGAGGAAAAGAATATTCTACCAATGCTGTTTATCTTGTTACAAAAAAAGGCGTGGTCCTATTTGATGTGCCATGGCAGAAAACCCAATATCAAAGCTTGATGGACACTATTCAAAAACGTCATAACCTTCCTGTTATTGCAGTATTTGCCACCCACTCGCATGAAGACAGAGCCGGAGATTTAAGCTTTTATAACAACAAAGGAATTAAAACTTATGCAACAGCAAAAACCAATGAACTGTTGAAGAAAGACGGAAAAGCGACTTCTACAGAAATCATCAAAACAGGGAAACCTTACCGTATTGGCGGAGAAGAATTTGTGGTAGACTTTTTGGGTGAAGGACATACAGCCGATAATGTAGTGGTATGGTTCCCAAAATATAAAATCCTGGATGGAGGATGTCTTGTGAAAAGCAAATCAGCAGTTGATCTCGGCTACACAGGAGAAGCCAATGTTGCACAATGGCCACAAACCATGACAAAACTGAAAACCAAATATTCACAGGCTACTCTTGTGATTCCCGGCCACGATGAATGGAAAGGCGGCGGACATGTAGAGCATACTCTTGATCTTCTGAATAAAAAATAAAATCAAAGAGCCCTGGCAAATGCCTGGGCTCTCTAATTTTAAAGCCATCATTTTAATGATTAATATTTTCTAAGAGTTGTGATACGCTTTCTATTTCCTCTAATGTATTGAAATAATGAGGTGATAACCGGATCGCATGATCTACATTTTTAGATGTAAAATCAATTAATGCATCTCCTTTTTTATTTTCCTTAAAAAACACATTGTTCTCAGTCAGTATTTGATGAACCTTTTCAACCCCTCCGTCTGCCTGGCAAAAAGTAATAATACTGCTTAATCTGTTTCCCTTATCCAAAACTCTGAAGCCATTCTTCTGCAAACTGGTCCTTAAGGTATCTGCCAACGCACGATTATAATTCTCAATTTGATCTATTCCAATCATATTGGCATAGCGCAAAGCCTCTGTAAATCCTAACAGAGCAGCGTATGACCTTTCAAAAAGTTCAAACCTTTTAGCAGTATCATTAAGTTTAAAATCATCAAAAGAAGTCCATTTTGCCCCAAAGCTATCTAAAAACAAAGGATACATATTCTCATTTAAGGCCTTATCAGAAACATACAAAAAGCCTGTTCCCCTTGGTCCTCTCATAAATTTCCTTCCGGTTGCCGTCAAAAAGTCACAATTAATTTTTTCAACATCCACCACAATCTGTCCTACAGACTGACATGCATCCACAAGATAAAGAACATTATACTGTTTACATAAGTTCCCCACTCTTTCTACATTTTGAATTAGGCCGGAATTCGTAGGAATGTGAGTGACAGCAATTAATTTAGGATTATGCTTTTTGATTAAATTCTCAAAATCTTCAAGATCAAGTTCGTAGTCAGGCAGATTGGCAACTCTGATGATTTCAATATGATACCTTTTCTTCAGGGAAATAAAAGCAATCTGATTGGATATATAATCATCGTTGGTAGTAATAATACAGTCTCCTTCTTTAAAAGAAATACTGGACAATGCTTTTGCATAACCATCTGTTGAGCTGCTTACAAATGCAATATTGGAAGGTTTTGCATTAATCAGTTTCGCAGTCTCTTCATAAAACTGGCTTATATGAGCTGAGTTTCGTACCGCAGCCGTATAGCCTCCAAACTCCTGTTCTTCATATAAAAATTTAACTGTAGCATCTACAACGCTCTTAGGCATTAATGATGCCCCTGCACTGTTTAAAAATATCTTATCCGAACATCCCGGGGTCTCCTGTCTAATGAGCTCTAAATTCATTTTTATCAATCCTTAAAGTAAATTTACTTTTAATTTTTTCTGCATATCCACATAAAAAATCCCGAATTTAAATCCGGGATTCTATTTTTTAAAGTGATTTAATCTAAAACACTCCAGCCTCTTTTAGGATTTGTATTGGTAGAAACCTCCTGCTCGTTAACAATGATGTTTTCTTTTCTCTGACCGATATAATCAAGTTCGCTTAGTTTAGAGAAAATTGTCTCAAGACTTTTCAGCATCTGTTGGATGTAAAGCAACGGTTCTCCACAGTTATGATGATCATAATTCGTTTCTGCAACAATAGAAAGCTGGTTTAATAAAGTATGAGGAGCAATCTCACTCCATTCCAGACTATAATTCAGCATTTCTTCCAATTCAGCAGGAACAAGAAGCTGGGTTGAATTATATAAATGAAGAGCTAATCTTGCAAAAGACTCAATCAAAAATACAGGTGGCTGCCAAGGAGTAATATTTCTGAACTGGAAATACATATCTCCAAAAGTATTCACCATTGTGCTGCACAGGAACTTAACGTTTTGTGCTAAAGCTGTATTCTGGTTTTTATGGGAGGTCTTCTGAATAATTTTAAAAGCATATTGCTGAAGATTCCCGATAGATTTTGCATAACTGCTGTAATAATCCACCAAAGCCGGATGACTTTGCACAGAAGTACAAGGCGGAATAAAGTTGGAATCTACCTGAGCGATATTCCCTTTTAAATCTACTTTCCCAATAATAAGATAATTACCTCCGGAATAGCTGCTGTTCAAAGAAGTTACAGGAAGCAGTTCAATATGGTGGTTGGGCTGTGCGCTTGGGTGACGTGGCGGAATTTCTTCAGGGTCAATATCTCCGAAAGGAACTTTATCAAAAGGGTTTACAGAGATTAAGATATAATATTCTCCGTCTGCCTGCTCTTCGTTCATAGATTTTGCCAAAGACTTTACACTGATTCTTCTGTCTGTCAGTTCAATACGGTACCCTGCCATTGTTACAGCGCTGCAACGCTTGATAACAAGCTGTACATCATTGGTTGCTGTGTTGTGAACATCAAAAATGGTACGGTCTGTAAATTCATTGGAAATAGGCAGAAGTCCGTAGTTATATGTAGTAATTCCAAGGGAATTGGAATCTCTGATGGTATCAATTAAGAAATTATCCTGATCATTAAGGTGTCTCTGGGAAACCTTCATCCCATCCACCCAATTGATTGCAAAATGTTTTATTGGCTGTATCATGTTTAATACTTTTTAATTTTTTGTGATTATGATTTTCTTGCGACTCCCTCCTCTTCATGCTGAATGACTCTCTTACAAATCACCACTTCATTTTCAGAAATGCTGTTTGTTGTAATGTCCTGGTCGAAATCTATATATTTTCTGAAACTGAAAAACGATTTTTTAGTGTAAAATATCCAGTAATAAGGTTCATTCCCCTCATCTGAAAGATGAATAATAGAACCTGGGTTTTTATGGTTATAATCATCCACTACTCTATAGAACCAATCTCCGAAGGTAACTCCTGTCGGAAGTGTTTTCGCTTTGATTCTGAAACGGTTGGTATCTTCTAATTTTTTGCTCAATTCAACATTCAGTACCATTAATCTGTCAAAATCTGCCCCTTCAAAATCTGGCAGTTTCTGCTCCGGTGAATATCTCCATGTTTTATAAATATCAAAAGGAATTGTAATAAACTGGATATAACAGTAATAAAATACCATCGGAACTACAAAGATCAGCATACTTGTTGCTGCCATTACAGAATATCCTAATCCTTTACTCATCCAGTTAAAGATCAAAGTAAAAAGATACCCTCCCAAAGCGATACACGTTAATGAAAGTATAGACTCAAACAGAATACTCATTGCCAGAGATTCTATATGCTTCTTGAAATATTTATGCAATAAATTCACATGAATAATCCCAAAAATAAGGTAAATAACTTGTGCGATGAGATACCAGTACGGATTAAAAAGGTTTCCGGCAAATCCAAAAAACCCCGGAATAGCCAGGCATAAACTGCACAGAAGTACATATATAATAATTACTTTAATTTTTATCGCAGGTTTATTTCTCCTGATTACACCCAGTATAACCATCATAATAATTGCGATTAAAGGCATTAAGATATACCTTAAAAAAATACCTTTTACTGAAGAAATTTCCATTTGTTTCTTTTCGAATTTATACTTTGTTGGTAGTTGTAAATATAATAAAATAATTTAGAGGAATGTAGAGTATCCAAGGCGGCTGGCATTTCTTCCATCGTCCTCAAGACTGAACGAATATTCCTCTTTTTCTGTAACAAAATTCTCTTCCACATCCACTGTTACCGGAAGAAAATAATCATACAGCGACTGAAGTACATTTCTGAACGGACTTCCCGGGATATATTTTTTCATATCTTCATAAGGTATAGGTCCAATATTCACCACCCAGTTTCGCTGCCCATCCATATGAGGACCACTTGGAATATAGGTTACCCCCAATCTTGAATTCCCCAATAACATGGAGTTATCATTTTTCTCAATCTCATCAATAATGTTGGGTGAAAAAGTTACGTTTACCGGTACCTGCAGGAAAGCAGTCATACATCTTTCAAACCATTTTTTATCTCCTCTTATCTGGTGGAAAAACGGAAGAATATGCATAAAAATATAGGCACTCTGCTTGTCCAGCATCTTTATCAGCGGCCAGAGTTCACTTACCGTTTCCAATAAAGAATCCGTATTGCTTGTAATATCAAATTCAGATTCTTTAAGTAAAGCACTGATCTCCGTAAAAAAAACTTCCAGCTCAAAAGGACGGAAAAACTTACGGGCATCATCTTCTACTCTTTTCTGTTTACGGATTTCCCTTACCACAGTATCTACATTCTTTCTGGAAGCCCCAAGAGACGGCGGATGGAATAAACCCTCCGGAAGATAGTCATAAATGCCTTCCCTGTAACTCTCTATGGTAAATACTTCCTCATCAAATCCTAAATAACTGCTTGAAATACTCTTAATATCCTTCAGATAAGCACGGTCGTTCACGCCAACACGCTCAATAAATATATTGCTTACCGCACGGTGATATTTCAAAAGGTTAACAGCCACAGCTTCAGCTTTAAAGTCTGTCTGCAGCTTATTGTAATGCATATCTACAATATTAGTCTCATACATAGTGTTTCCTCTGATTATGACTTGTAAAGATAATATATCTCATAAGTTTGAAAAAATATTTTACGAATAATTTTATCCTAAAAATAATAATTTATTGACATTAAAAGGAATAAATTCAGGCAAATTCCGTAAAAATACGGTAAATAAAAGGTTTACTTGTTTTTTTAAATTTAAAACTAACTATTCAGAATCAGACGGTTAAAGGTCTAAAATTCAATGTTTGAGTTGATATTAAAGTTTTTTATTTTAGTTCATCCTTTATATATAAGAATCTTGTGTCTTACTATTCTTCTATATCCACACTCTCCTGTTCCTGTTATTTATTCTCGTCTCCTGATCCGATAAAATATAAGCTTCAAACGTAGTACAATTACATCTTATCATGCAGATTAAATTTTATTAACATCATCTTATGGAATAAATTCGGGATAATGCATGCTCATTCCGAAAGTGGGCCGTATCTTTGCAGACTGAAAATTGTTATTTAAAATGAAAAGTATTTATTCTAAAATTCTGATTTTAGCATTCATGGCCTCTTCACTTTATTCTTATGCATGGGGATTAACGGGACACAGAGTTATTGCAGACATTGCAGAAAACCATCTTTCCCGAAAAGCAAGAAGAGAAATCAAAAAAATAATGGGAAAAGAACGCCTGGCTTACTGGGCAAACTGGCCGGATTTTATTAAATCTGATACCACAGGAGCATGGAAGCAGGCTTCGTCATGGCATTACGTAAACATTGATCCAATGACCGACTTTAAAGCTTTTGAACAAAACTTAAAAGCACAGGCAGGACCAAGCCTTTACACTCAGGTAAACACCCTGTCCAGCCAGATCAAAGACAAAAACACTTCTGAAAAAGACAGAAAAATTGCTTTAATCTTCCTTATCCATATTATGGGAGATCTTGCACAACCCCTTCACGTAGGAAGAGCAGAAGATTTGGGTGGAAATAAAATCAATGTGACCTATTTCGGGGAAAAAACCAATTTACACTCAGTTTGGGACGGAAAATTGGTAGATTCTCAAAAATACAGTTACACAGAATATTCTAAACTTTTAGATATTAAATCTAAAGAAGAAGTAGCACAGATACAGTCCGGAACACTGGAAGACTGGTTGTATGATTCTCATAAAATTGCCAACAAGATCTATGCGCAGACTCCTAACGATTCTAAATTATCTTACGACTATCAGTATAAATTCAACGATACAGTAGAAAGACAATTATTGTATGGAGGATTGAGACTTGCAAAAGTATTAAATGAGCTTTTTTAGTTACTAGTTATGAGTTGCGTGTTGCGAGTTTACGGGTTCACAAACCCAAACTTAAAATAGTACTCTTAGATATAAAAACGAAACTTCGGTTTCGTTTTTTTTTGTTTAAGGTTTAAGGAAATTACAGAATTCTCAGATAAGGTCTGGTCTTTTTGTTATTAATGAATATTTTATTTATAGTCCGAAACAAACCATAAACAACTGAATATCAGAAATATATTTTGTTTTTAAGAAAATTATCATTATTTTAACAGGTTTCTTTTCACAAAAAAAATAAAACTTGTGTAACCTTTTTACCTTTTCATACGTATATATTATAGTAACTCTTTTTTGAGGATAAAATAAATGAGACAATTAAAAATCACTAAGCAGGTAACCAACAGGGAAACTGCTTCATTAGACAAGTATTTGCAGGAAATTGGTAAAGTGGAACTGATCACTGCGGACGAAGAAGTAGAATTGGCACAAAGAATACGTGCAGGCGACAGAGCCGCACTGGAGAAATTAATCAAAGCCAACCTTCGTTTCGTAGTTTCTGTATCTAAGCAATACCAAAATCAAGGTCTTTCTTTACCCGATTTGATCAATGAAGGTAACCTAGGATTAATGAAAGCGGCAAAAAGGTACGATGAAACTAGAGGTTTCAAATTTATCTCTTATGCAGTATGGTGGATCCGTCAATCAATCTTACAGGCATTGGCTGAGCAGTCAAGAATTGTAAGACTACCATTGAACAAAATTGGTTCTATCAACAAAATCAATAAAGCATACGCTCACCTTGAGCAGGAAAATGAAAGACCACCTTCTCCGGAAGAATTGGCTGAAGTTCTTGACATGAGCGAGGAAGATATTAAAGAATCTATGAAAAACTCCGGAAGACACCTGTCTATGGATGCACCTTTAGTAGAAGGTGAAGATTCTAATCTTTATGATGTATTACGTTCAGGAGAATCTCCAAGTCCAGATAAAGATCTGATGCTTGAATCTCTACAAATCGAGATTGAAAGAGCATTGAATACTTTGACGCCAAGAGAGGCTGATTTGGTAAGATTATACTTCGGACTGAACGGAAAACACCCAATGACTTTAGAGGAAATTGGTGAAACTTTCGATCTTACAAGAGAGAGAGTTCGTCAGATCAAAGAAAAAGCAATTAAGAGACTAAAACACAATACCAGAAGCAAGATTCTTAAATCTTATCTGGGTAAATAATTTTAGCGTAAAAAATTTTATAGGCGGAGTCTGGTTTCAGGCTCCGTTTTTTTATTTATTCCAAAGGCTATATAGAATCAATTACATTCAATCTGCAGACTTCTGTAACATTTTTCACCGTTTGTTCAACTAATTAAAATCATATCCTTTCCTCATTTGCATTAAAATCTAAATGAGTAATTTTAGTTGTTGGGATATGATACTGATGATACACCAAAATAAAAACAGACTATGAAAAAAATACTTTTTGCCTCTATCCTTGCATTATCTGTACTTTCTTGTAGAGAAAATAAATCCCAAAAACATGATATTGTTGAAAAAGCAGCTGAGAATACGGAATCAAGTATGCCAATAAAGAGATTAAGTAAAACTCAGGATATATTCAATGGTATTTATTATGAAAAAATAAAAAATGATGAAGGATTAAAGAAAATGGATGAGAAAATATCTTTAATTCAAGAAGATGCTCATAAAATGCAAAGTATATAGCAGCATCATTTCTAATTCAGAAGATTATTATTTGATTGCAAAAAATGAAGCAAAATCTATTAATGATTCGGTTTTAAGAAAGGAAATGATGAACCTCATCACAGAAAGTTCAGACAAGTATTATCTAAAAGTTCAAAAAATAAAAGAACTTAAGAGTAAGATTAATAGGAATAAACAAAGTATTTACAGTGTATATGCTGCACTCAAAATCAGAAAAACCCTTCCTGAAATTGAAAAATACCAGAATGCCCATCCTCTGAAAACAGACAGCCTCAATCAATTCATCAATAAACAAAAACAACTGCTGGAAGAGTTGAAAAAAATAAAATAAACACCGCTACACCTCATGAAATATACTACAAAATGGCTCACTGATAAAGCCCGCGTTAAAGAACTTGTGGACTTTTTTATTACTCATAAAACAGACTCTTATATTTCCCATGGTGAAATGATGTCCGGCAGAGCCATCGATTCCCATCACTGGAATCCCGATCTTGAACTGATTCTTACCGAACAGCTGATTACTGATTTTAATTCTGATGGCAGTTCTAAACTGAATATTTTAATTGCAGAAAACGAAAATGGGGAAATTGTCGGAATGATGGTTTTCAATGTGATCAACAGTCCCTTTAAAAAGTATGCGATTTTAGAAGACATGCTTTTGGATCAGTCCGTAAGAGGCCAGTCACTGGGAAGTAAACTTCTGGAAAAAGCTATTCATGAATCTAAAAACTGGAATATCAGTTTTATCTTATTGGAAAGCGGAGTCAACAATCATGGAGCGCACAACTTTTTTAGCAGATATGGTTTTAAAAAGGTATCGGAAAGCTATATTATAACAATTTAAATTAAATGATGTCTTATGAACACCATTTCAATCATCGGAGCCGGAATCGGAGGGCTTACCCTCGGAAATATACTGAAACAGCATCAGTATGATTTTACAATCTACGAGTCTGCCCCTGAAATAAAACCTGTAGGAGCCGGAATTATGATGGCAGTGAATGCAATGCAGGTTTTTGATCAACTGGGATTAAAGGAAAAAATTGAAAAGGCAGGTAATAAAATTCACAGAATTGTTATCGCCAATGAATCTTTACAGACTATCTCCAAGACAGAAATTCTGGAACTTGAAACGAAGTACAATTCATGTAATGTTGCAATCCACCGTGCTGAACTCCAAAAGATTTTAGCTGAAAACCTTTTTCCCGATTCCATTAAACTGAATCATTCTCTACAGAAAATTGAAAAAAAAGAAAACTATATTTTAGATTTTGAAAACGGAAATCAGATTGAAAGTAAAATCGTTTTTGGAGCAGATGGTATAAAATCCCCTATCCGAAATCAGATTTTAAAAACCGGAACAATCCGCAACTCAGGGCAGAAATGCTGGCGCGGTCTTTTAGATTTCGATCTGCCTGAGAAACATCATCAGGAAGCTTTTGAAATGTGGGGAAAAGGAAAACGCTTTGGGTTTGTAAAAATTTCTGACAAAAAAGTATACTGGTATGCCTGCGTGAATGAGAAAAGTTTCGGGAGATATATTGAAATTGCAGAGATTTTTAATGATTTTGATCCTTTGGTTTTACAAATTATTGACGCTACTCCAGACGAAAATATTATTTGTAACACAATTTCTGACCTCTCACCTATTCCCAAATGGTATTCTGAAAATCTATGCCTGATTGGAGATGCCGCTCATGCCACAACTCCCAATATGGGTCAAGGTGCCTGTCAGGCTATTGAAGATGCTTATATCATCGGAAAGCTGTTGGAAAAAGATAAGGATTTCAATACAGTTTTTGAGGCATTTCAAAGCATCAGAAGAAAAAAAGTGGATTATATTGTCAACACAAGCCGAACCATAGGAAAAGTATCCCAATGGGAAAGAGGAAATTCAATACGTAATTTTCTCATGGGTATGATTCCGGAAAGCATCAATCAAAAAATGGCTAAAAAAGTTATAGAACTGGAATTGTAAAAATTCGGTTAAAAAATAAAATTTAAAAAATTATATTCGATTTATTAATAACAACTAAAAATTAAAAACATGAAAAAAATCTTTTACGTATTGCTCTTATTCATAGGAGTACATACAGCACAAGCACAGGAGGTCCCGGTACTGGACAGGGGTTTATTTTTTGGGAACCCGGAAATTTCCGGAGGACAGCTGAGCCCGGATGGAAAATGGATTTCCTTCACGAAAGAATATGGAGGCATTATGAATATATGGGTAAAAAAGATTGATGAACCTTTTGAAAAAGCCCGCCCACTAACGGATAGCAAGCGCCCGATGAACGGATATTTCTGGTCAGAAGACGGTAAGTATATTCTTTATGTAAAAGATGGAAATGGTGATGAAAACATGAATATTTTTGCTGTAGATCCCATGGCAAAAGTAACCACCGGAGTTCCGGAATCAAGGAATTTAACTCCGCTTAAAGAAGTAACAGCTCAAATCTACATGGTAAGCAGAAAAGATCCTGATTTGTTGATGGTGGGATTAAATAACCGTGATAAAGCATGGCATGATTTATACTCATTGAAAATTTCTACAGGTGAGCTGAAAAAGATTTATGAAAATACAGACCGCATTACAAGTTATGAATTTGACTGGGATGAAAAATTGAGAGTTCTTTCCAAAACGGATGATAAAGGAACTACCCAGTTTTTTTATAAAGAAGGAGATAAACTCACTCCTATTTACGAGACTTTGGTAACGGAAAGCGCCTATATCTCAAACTGGAACGAGGATAATTCTAAGTTCTATCTGGTAACCAACAAAGGGAACCTAGATAAATCAACCTTATTCCTGATGGACCCGAAAACCAAAGAGATTACAAAAATAGAAAGCGATCCTAAAGATAAAGTAGATTTTGGAGGGTTGTTTCTGGACAGAAATACAAGAAAGATGATCTATACCTCTTACACCGGAGATAAAACAGAGTATTACTGGAAAGACAAAGTATGGGAGGACAATTATAAATTTCTGCAAAGTAAATTTCCTGGAAGAGAAGTTAATTTTTCAAGTTCTACCAATGATTATTCTAAATTCTTAGTTGCTGTTGGAGGTGATAAATATGCTTCAGAAGCGTATTTCTTTGATGCAAAGACAAAACAGCTGATTTTCCAGTATACCCCAAGAACAGAATTAAAAAAAGTGGAAAAATATCTGGCTGCGATGACTCCTATTTCTTATAAAAGCAGTGACGGACTTGAAATTCCGGCTTATCTGACTTTACCTGTAGGTTCATCGGGTAAAAATGTACCTGTAGTTGTTTTGGTTCACGGAGGTCCGAAAGGTCCAAGAGATTATTGGGGATACAATTCAACCGTACAGTTTTTAGCTAACAGAGGATATGCGGTATTGCAACCTAATTTCAGAGCGAGTGGTGGATACGGTAAAAAGTTTCAGAATGGCGGCGATCTTCAGTGGGGAAAACTGATGCAGGACGATATTACATGGGGTGTAAAATATTTAATTGATAAAGGAATTGCAGACAAAAGCAAAGTAGTGATTATGGGAGGAAGTTACGGTGGATATGCAACGCTTGCAGGTTTAGCATTTACTCCTGATGTATATGCTGCCGGAGTAGATATTGTAGGACCAAGCAACCTCTTTACTTTACTGGATTCTGTTCCTGCTTACTGGGAAGCTGCACGCGCTTTCCTTTACGGAATGGTAGGTGATCCTAAAACTGAAGAAGGCAAAAAACGTATGCATGATGCCAGTCCGTTGTTTAGTGTGGATAAAATTAACAAGCCATTATTGATTGTTCAGGGAGCTAACGACCCGAGAGTAAAACAGGCTGAAGCAGATCAGATTGTCATTGCGCTGCGTGATAAAGGTAAAAAGGTAAATTACATCCTTGCTGATGATGAAGGGCACGGATTCCGCAAACCGGTGAACAGCATGGCAATGTATGCTGAAACAGAGAAATTCCTTGCTGAAGTAATTGGAGGAAGATATCAGAAAGAAATGCCTGAAAATGTAGCAAAACGTCTTAAGGAAATGACGGTTGATATTGCAAAAGTTACTTATACTCCGGCGAAAAGCGAAAAAACCGCAGGAGCTTCTAAATAAAGTTTCGGTATAATAAAGACAAAGCCATCTCATTTTTACGAGATGGCTTTTATTTTTTAAGTCTTATTTTTCATTTTCAGTCTGCATCAGCTCTATCCAGTGAACTATTTCTTTTATCTGTTTTTCGGAAAGTTTAGCTTCCGGATGAAGATAAGTATATGAGGTAAGCGGCATTTTCTTCTGTTGTATCTGATTGGCAATAGAATTTAATTTATTGACCTGTTTACGACGGCTGTAATTACTCCATTCATTAAAATTCAATTCTTCTTTTCCTTTTTTAATATGCTTTTCAAGATAATAACTTAAAGGCTGTATATAGGAATAGAATGGATAATGGGTAGAATTGCTATGACAGTCATAGCAGGAATTTGTAAGAATAGATTGCACATTCTTAGGAAGCTTGTAAACCTTTGAAATATCTGTTGAAGGAACCTGCCCATAATCAATATTACGGGCAGGCTGAATGATCTGAATGAGTAAAAAAATTAGAACAAACCCTAACAATATGTTTTTCACGTGTCGGTTCATTTTTTTTACAATTTTAAAATACTTTTTTTATAGATCCGCAATTGATCATTTTTTGCCCTTCATATGGATTGACAATCTCTTCCGACTCACTGATCCAGGTTCCACCCTTTCCATTATTATACATAGGACAGAAATCCTGATACAATTTTAATCCGTCAGTCCCCTTTTCTTTTATTAAATCAGTAATATCATTACTCAGAGAAAGTAGATGTTCTCTCTGATGGGCTATATCGTCAGATTTTTCACTGATATGCTCTGCATTTTCTGCTGCACTTTCCAAAATATCTTTTACTTCAGGGCTTAGTTTACTTACATCCTGTTTTTTTAAGACAGAATATAATTTTTTAGCTTCTGATGAGGCTGTTTTAGAATCATCCTTCGTTAAAGCATTTTTTAAAGGAAGATAGCTCTCAACAATCTGTTTTATTGAAAATGCTGAAGAATCTGTTGATTCCTTTTTATCTTTCTCCGAATCATTATCTGCCTTTAGCGGTTCGGTTGCTACGGATGATTCTTCCTCCATTTTAAGATCAGCTTTTGTCTCCTTTTTGGTGGAATTGTTTTTAGTACATGAGTATAAAAGACCTCCTACTAAAAGAACGGTTACTATGTTTTTCATTGTTTTACTAATTAATTTTATAAAAATTTTAATGTTTTATCAGTATGTTAAAGTAACACCTGCACCCCAGCCCATTTCATTATCATAATTTCCGGAAACGGATATCCATTTTTGAAGAATGTACCTCATTCCTGTTGAAAATTCACCATCGGAATTGACACTGAAATTTCCTCTCAATCTTCTGGAAAGCGGGATATCCTCACGGCTCAGTTCTAATAATACTTTTCCGTTTTGGTCAACACTTGCATCAGCGGTAATCAACATTGGCAATACATACTGCATACCCACCATGAATGCAAATTTGTTTTTTGAAGCTTTCTGCTGTCCGAACCAGGTCTTTTTACCATGAAAATCCATTCCCAATTCCTCTGTCATCTGCCTTTCCATAATCTCATGATTTTTTTGAACTCTTACTCCTGCATACGGAAGTGCCCATTGGAATTTCCCTAAAAATCGTCCCACTTTTGCACTTCCTTCAAAATGATCAAAATTCCAGTTAGAATGAAACTCATTAAGGTTAGCCCATCTCGGACCGAACATTGTCATTGTTTCTGCATGGATTTTATTGCTTGCGACATCCAGCATCGCCATAGAGCTGGTCATTTTATTATCCTGTATAAAATTTTTCCAGGCCAGTTTTCTGTTCGGAAGCTGTGGATTGGGTTTAGAGTTTTCATAGCTGAAAATTCTTCCCATTCCTGCCATCATATGGTATAAAATATGACAGTGGAAAAACCAGTCACCATCCTGATTGGCTGCAAATTCTATCGTTACGGTTTCCATCGGCATGATATCTACTACGTTTTTCAGTGGAGAATACTCTCCTTTTGAATTGATCAGTCTGAAATCATGACCATGAAGATGCATCGGGTGGCGCATCATAGAATTATTATACATTTTAATTCTAAGAACTTCTCCCTTTTTTATCAGGATTTTATCTGTTTCTGTTACGGTTTTATTATCCAGAGTCCACAGATAATGATTCATATTTCCTTCCAGCGTAAACTTCATTTCACGGATGCTGTCTGTAGGAAAAATAGTTTTTTCAGGAGACTTTAAAATATTATAAGAAAGCCTCTTAATCGTTTTTTCTTCCCCCATATCCATTCCTGAGTGTTGAGAATGATCTTCTTTTTTATCTTCTTTTGTCTTCACCCCCATCATCTCATTGATATGCTTTGCAGTAGTTTTTCTTTGATTTTCAGATAATTCCGGATACATTACTTCGTTCATATCCATCATCTGGTTTCCCATCGTCATGGTCATGGGCTTCATATTTCCGCTCATTTCCATCATACCATTCATCATTTTCATTCCTTCAAAAAGCATTAGTCTTGGAAGATTAGGCGCTTCTACCTTTTCACCGGAGCCCAGCCAAAGGGATGCATGCCCTATTCTGTCTTCCGAAGTCGCTCTGAATTCAAAGCTTTTATTTTCCGGAATTGTGACTTCAATATCATAAGTCTCGGAAACCCCAACAATCAAACGGTCAACATCTGTCGGAACTACATCATTACCGTCATTTCCTACTACTTTTATCTTCCCACCTCCATAATTCAGCCAGAAATAAGTAGATGAACCTCCGTTGGCCACTCTTAATCTTACTTTATCTCCAGGCTTTAGATTGGAATAATCTGAACTAGGAGTACCATTAATCAGGAATTTATCATAATAGACATCACTTACATCCATCGCCTCCATCCTTTTCCATTCATTCAGTGCTTTTGTCCCGAAATTTCCAGACTTGATGGCTTCCCAATAACTCTGTACTGCGTTTTTCTTTACCGCATACCAGTCTGTATTGGCCATATGAAGTCTTCTTGCAATCTGCATTGGATCATCATCACTCCAATCTCCCAGCAATACCGGAATCTCAGCATTGTATTCTGTTTTAGGTTCACCTTCTCTTTTCTTGAAAACCAGTATTCCATTCATTCCTATTTGCTCCTGAAGGGCTTCATGGGAATGATACCAATACGTCCCGTTTTGGGAAACTCTGAATTTGTATAAGTGGGTTTCTCCCGGCGTTACCGGTTTTGTGGTAAGATACGGAACCCCATCATGCTCGTTGGGAAGAATCACTCCGTGCCAGTGCAATCCTGTATTTTCCTTAAGCATATTGTGCAGATAAATTTCCGCAGTATCTCCTTCCGTAAAATATAAAGTCGGAGCCTGAAGTTTCCCGTTAATCGCGATCGCTCTTCTGTTTTTTCCGGTGAAGTTGACAATGGTATCTTTTACATACAGATCATAACGAACCGTTTTCCCACCGAAAGTAATTCTTCCGTTTTCTGAATTACGTTTTAAAATAGATTTTTCCTCATTTGGATTTTCAGCCTGCCCATGGGAATGATCTTCTTTTTCTACCAGATCCATCCCGCATTTAGGACATTTTCCCGGCTTATCCGAAACTACTTCAGGATGCATGGGGCAGGTATAAGTAGTTTGAGCGTGAGTTAAAACCTGAGATTTAGCTGGTGATGCAGCTTTTTTCTCTGGTTGAACAGAAGGCTTTATTACTTTTGCTTTCTCAACCTTAGTTGTTTCCTTTACTTTATTTATATTTATATTTATCTTATTTATTTTTGTTTCTGCAGGCTTTGCCTTCGTTTCTGTTTTAGATACAGGTTTCACTTCCGGTTTTACAACAACTGTCTTTTTTACCAGAGTCATTCCGCATTTCGGACAGTCTCCAGGTTTTGATGACACCACTTCAGGATGCATCGGACAGGTATAATACGTTTTTGTAGTTTGTGCGAAAGTAAAAACAGAGAATAAAAGCACCAGAAACATTATCAGTTTTTTCATAATATTTCAAAGTTTTTAGAAGTTGCATAGCTTAAAGCTAATTATAATTTAAACTATACAACTTATTGTTTTAAAGAATAATAGACTAATTATTTAATCTCTGACTTTACGCTTCCACATGAAAGCATAGATTTCCCGTAGTATGGGTTTGCAATCTGTTTTTCATCGCTCAGCCAGCTACCGTCTGCCATTGGGCAATATTGTACATAGACTGGTTTTTCAGAAAGTTTGAACTGCTTGGTTAAAGCGATCATATTGTCTGAAAGGTTGAGAAAAGTTTCTCTTTGAGCAGTAACCGTTCTTGCTTCAGAAATAGCAGAAGCATCTTTTCTAAGAATATTAAGATTACCTTCAGAAACCATTTTATAATCAATGGTTGAGGCTGTTTTAATGAATTCTGTTGCTGCTTTTGAAGTTTTGTCAGCATCATCTGAAGCTAACGCTGATTTGATTGCGATATAGTTCTGATACAGTTTAGAAACCGTAGCATCCTTTTTAGATTGCGCTGATAGTGAAACGATTGAGAATAAAGATAAGGCTGCTGTAATGATATATTTTTTCATTGTTTTAAATTTTAGAATTAATTTTTTTAATAAGAATAAGGGACACATCGGAAAATGTGTCAGAACATGTCGCCTGTAATTGTATACGATAATGATACAGAAAACGACAGACGGATTCTAAATTCTAAAATTACAATGATTGATGTAGATGGGTACCGGCCGGTATTCAGGCGGTGCATTGATCTGAATTTGAGTAAATTTGGTAGCTGAAAAAGACTTATCAATAACAGCAAACTGATGTTCCACAGGAATTTCTGAAACTGCACTTAAGAAATCTACGTTAAGATAATCAGATTTCTGGGAATCATCTACTTTTACTACTTTGATCTCTGTTTTGCAGCATCCTTTTTTTTCTTTAACACCGCATTTAGCACAGATATCGTCTGTTTTCTGGCTTACAGAAACAAATTCCTTCATGCAATAATGAATGCTAAAAGCTGCTCCGGAAGAAAATCCGAAGTAGAAAATAGAAAACAATATGGCAAGAATCTTTTTCATTGGTAAGACAAAGTTAAAAATATCTCTGAGACCGTTGTTATAAAATTTGGTAATGTTGTTATAAAATTCGGGTAAAATAAAAAGCTTCCGAAATTTTCCGAAAGCTTTTATTTATTCTTTGAGAGATTAAAATAAACCTCATCTTTAATTTTTATAGTTTGAATTCCAGTTTCACATTAAAGAAACGCCCTGTAAGACGTACCGGAACGGGATACATATAATTGCTATTATAATCTGTAATCCATTGGTTGGCTACCGTATTATTAATATTAAATGCGTTGAAAACCTGAACTCCTAATGTCAGCTCTTCAAAATTACCCCAGAAGCCAGACCTCTTATTCTTTTCTTTCGGATCAATAAATACCTTCGTCAATCCTAAGTCTACTCTTTTATATGCAGGAAGAGTCTGCTGATAATTATAAGCAGAGCCAAAATCCGGCTGTCCATTACTGTTGAACATCACAGGAGCGCCTGTTGGTAATCCCATAGCATATACCAAAGTAAGGTTTACTCTCATAGACGGGAAGCTTGGCATATAATCCTGATAGAACATCGCAAATCTCAATCTCTGATCTGTAGGTCTCGGAATATCTCCTCTTCCGTCAATATTTTCATATACTCTGGCATAACTCGCAGATAACCACGAATCTACCCCTGGAACAAACTCTCCAAATAGTCTTGTATCAATACCATAGGCATATCCTTTGGAATTATTCTGTCCGGAATAACGGATTCTTACATTATCCATATAGTACGGAATCAGATTATCCATTTTCTTATAGTAAAGTTCTGTAGTAAGCTTAAATGGCCTGTCATACATCTGGAACTCATAATCATTGGCAAGAATCACCTGAATAGAGCGCTGTGATTTTATATTGGAGTTAAAATTACCATCCAGATCTTTTATTTCTTTATAGAAAGGAGACTGATAATAGATTCCCCCTGAAATTTTGAACAACATATCGCTTTCCCAATCAGGCTTAATAGCAAACTGGGCTCTTGGTGAGAATATCGTTTCTTTATTGAAACTCCAGTTGGCAACACGTACTCCGGCATTTACAAATACCTTACTGGCTCCCCAGTAGAACTTCTGTGAATATTGTGCATACGCAGAAAGTCTTGTAGGCTCAATATTGTTTTGTCCGGCAATATAATAAGCAAGCTTAAGATCTCCAGTAGTTCCTGTTCTCGGATCAATAATTTCCGGTCTTGGAAGGCTGTATCCTGCAGAATCTACAAGTTTCCACTCATTGGTAAGATCTTTCAGGTTTTCTTTTTCATATTTAAATCCAACCTCAAAATCTGTGTTTACATTAGGAGAAAATTTGGCTCTGAACTGTGTTCCGTATGTTCTTACAAATAAATCATTTCTTGCATGTTCTATCTGTCCGCCAACATCGAAAGATGTCACAGGCTGCTGTGTCACCGGATCAAATGTCTGCAGCTCGTATGCTGACTGTATGGTATAATATTCTCTTTCTCTGTTCTGATAGGCAAAGGCATCCAATGTAAGCTTCCAGTTATCAGTCGGCTTATAATTCATGGAGAATGTACCCATCATATTTTTATACTGGTCATTTTCTTTACCCGCATACCCAATATTCACGGTAATAGGCTGCTGAAGGCTTCCGAAAGTAACACTTTTTGCCTTAGGAATCATCTCGTAATCATTCTTGGAATAGTATCCGATGAATGACATGGAGAATTTATCACTGACATGATAATTCAGATAAGACTGGAAATCCCAATACGTAGGGTTAAAGTCCGTATCTTCCTTCAAGGTATTAAGAACAAGATTGGTATTTCTGTATCTTCCGGAAAATAAGGCTGTAAATTTTTTATTTTTCGAAGCCAGACCTGTTGTTAATCTACCTCCAATTAAACTGGCCTCTCCTGAAACTTCAAATTTTTCAGGCTCACGGTAATAGATATTTAAGGCAGAAGACATTTTATCACCATATTTGGCTTCAAATCCTCCTGCAGAGAAGTTCACTGCAGAAACCATATCCGGATTGATGATACTCATCCCTTCCTGTTGTGAATTTCTAATCAGGAAAGGTCTGTAGATCTCAATATCATTAATGTAGATAAGGTTTTCATCATAGTTTCCACCACGAACCATATATTGAGAAGACAGCTCAGTATTGGAGTTTACGGAAGGAAGTGTTTTAAGCAATCCTTCAATTCCACCGTTGATAGAAGCTACAGATTTTGCTTCTTTTGCTGAAATTCTCACATTGGTAAGGTCATTGGTTCTTCCTGTTGTTTTTTTCTGGAAGACAACTTCCTCTATATCGGTTACTTTAGTGGTCGCTGTATCCTTTTTTCTTTGTTGGGAGAAAATCAGAAAAGGGACCATAAGGCTTAGCGGTAAAACTAGTTTTTTCAAAAGAAATGTTTTAGAATTTCTAAAATTAATGTTTTTTTAACAATTACAAAATTGATTCTCTAATTCTTGTCAATTTTTGTAACAAATCTTCTAATAAATCTAATCTTAACATGTTGGCCCCATCAGATAATGCGGTTTCTGGTGTAGGGTGTGTTTCAATGAAAATTCCGTCTGCACCTACAGCAATCCCTGCTTTGGCAACAGTTTCAATAAGGTCTGGTCTTCCGCCTGTAACCCCTGAGTTTTGGTTAGGCTGCTGCAGAGAGTGTGTAACATCTAAAATAACGGGAGCATATTCTCTCATCGTAGGAATTCCTCTGTAATCCACGATAAGATCTGTATATCCGAAAGAATTTCCTCTTTCAATAATGGCTACTTTCTGGTTATCAGAATCTGTTACTTTCTGAACGGCAAATTTCATGGCTTCCGGTGAAAGGAACTGCCCTTTTTTCAGGGTAACACATTTTCCTGTTTTCGCTGCTGCGATTAATAAATCTGTCTGACGAACAAGGAATGCAGGAATCTGCAGAACATCTACATACTGTGCTGCCAACGCTGCATGCTCATTTTCATGAATATCCGTTGTTGTAGGAATATTAAACGTCTCTCCTACTTTTTTAAGGATTTCAAGAGATTTCTCTTCCCCAATGGTAGTGAAAGAATCTACACGGCTTCTGTTTGCCTTTTTGAAACTTCCTTTGAAAATATAGGGAATATTATATTTATCTGTGATATTGATTACTTTTTCAGCAATTCTTAATGCCATATCTTCCCCTTCAATAATACAAGGTCCGGCAATAAGGAAAAAGTTCTTTGAATCTTTGTGCGAAATATTATCTAAATACTGAATCATTTTGTTGTAATTAAAAAGTTCAGTAAAAATACTGAGAAAGTTTCAGAAATGGAAATTAATTGATTGCTTTAACAGGCTATGGTGGCAATAGTTTTTGAGTCTTTTGGATTTTTAAATTTCCAGTGATTAATTGATAGGTGCTTCGACAGGCTCAGCATGACAACTCTAATACTATCTGATATATTAATGTGAAAACTATGATAATCAGTATAAACAACCATTGTAGAGAACATATTGGAATTTGCATTACATTAAGGTTATTTTATAACGATGTCATGCTGAGCCTGTCGAAGCATCCGCAATATTTTATTTAGAATTTCTTCAAAATCTTCTCAAATGTATTCACATTTCTGCTGGTAAAATGATCTTTAAGGCTTTTCTTACCCAACACCTTTCCAAAGGTAGAATCCAAAGTATTCCCTTTCGGCACCTGCCAATAAAATATATCATTGATAATCTCCGCCTTTTCATTTTCTGCCTGAGTTGCTTTTTGAAACTCTTCCATCAAAACTTTTTCCACCCCCGGAATACCGACAAAACTATAAATATGAAAACTTTCATTCTTTTCAAAGGGAATACTGTTCCAGAAAACCTCCGTTTCTGCCTGAGATTTTACAAACAGAAATGCTTCATAAGAAAAATGTTCTGACATCGCTTTTTCCAAAACAATCTTTAGGTCATCTACACTTTTATCTGAAGAAAATACAATATTTCCGGAAGCTAATATTGAACTCACATCTTTCATTCCGGCATCTTTAAAGACCTGACAGACATCTGCCATTTTCATATTGGTTCCTTTTACGTTGACACCACGGAGAAAAGCACAGTATTTCATTTTTTCAGGGATTAGGGATTAGATGGTAGGTTGCAGGTTTTTTGAGTTTGAGGGTTGGAGAGTATTAGAGTTTTTGAAAGTTTTTATCTAGCTTCTGATTTCTCTTTTAATCAATCCTAATGTACAAATTATAGTCTGTTCCGGAAGGTTTCAGATGGTAAATTTTTTCCAGAATCTTATTGTCACTTTTCAGATGGTCTTTCACCCTGAATTCTTTTAAAAGCCTATAATGGGTTTGATAATACAATGAATTTGCATTGTTCCCTTCATATAGATTCTGGTAAGAAAGAAGATATTTTGGTTTTCTTGCCTTTACCGTATTGATCCAGTAGTTCACTTTATCTTTCTTAATCTCTTCCTGAATCTGTTTATCTACCAATCCAACCTCATCAATTGTTTTTAATCCTGAAAAATACGGTACATAACCAGCCGGCTCCAGTAAGATCCATTGATTTTTGTCTTTTTCATATTGATTTAAATAGGTTCCAATAGTTCTGCGGTAGTTCCACTCTCCGTTTCCTGTTGCAATAGAATGTACAGTCTGAAAAGCCAGCATCGGAAGAATATAAAAAATAATAAGTAATGAAAGCCATAGATTTCTCTTCTCTTTCTGTTCCAATACAAAAATAAAAATGGGAACGAAAAGTAAAAGTTGCGGAACCCAGTAGTACCAGTCAAACAAACTTTTTTGAGAAATAAAAATCAACTGTTTTGTCCATCCAAAAATAAAGATCATCCATAAGAAGTAGTTTCTCTTTTCTCTTTGTCTGATCAGGTAAATAAAACAAAGTAATTCAAAAATCAAAATTACAACTGTCATAGGATTGAAATCTCCAGGCACTTTCAGCATTCCCCAGAAGTTTCCGAAGCTCTTAAAAAAGTAACCGATATGCTGTTGAAAAGTAAGGTTTTCTTCGTAAAGCAGTTTTTTTGCAGTAATAGTATTATTCACCAGTTCCCCAAAGTAAAACCAATTGAAAGCAACCGTTGATAAAACCCCTAAAATTCCTCCAAAAATATAGTTCCATCTGATTTTTCTATTCCAGAAGATATCTACCAGAAATACAATTCCAAGGAATATTACCGTATCAATTCTTGTAAACATTATTAAAATGGGAAGAAGTGTCAGTACCCATTTTTTCCCTTTATGAAAACCATAATACAGCAATGCCATCTCGAGGAAAAACAGAATTCCGTACTCCATTCCAAGAATTGATATTTTAATAGCTGGCGGTAAAATACCGATCAAAAATATGAAAATTGCTTTATGCCACGGGTTTTTAAGAACCAAATGAGAAAGCAGTAAAGTTCCTATCGTAAACAGTATAGAATTAAAAATTAAAAGAGGTTCAATAAAGTTTTCTTTGCCAAAAACAAGATTGAACAGATAAGACACAAAAACATACAGATGTGTTGTAGAGGCAGAGATCTTAGTATCCCCATTGAAGCCGATCACTCCATAGTCCAAAAGATTCTGGGCCACCCTCCAGGTAATAAATGCATCTTCCTGTATGTAATGCGTGAATAAAAAAAGAAGTTTAAAAAGAACCGTAACAATTACGGCATAGATTGGGAATTTGCTATTTTGTGTTTCAGCCATTATGTATTTTTACCTTACAAATATAACCTTAAAATTCAGGAATCCCAATAATAAAAAAACGGAACCGAAGTTCCGTTTTAAATATTTTATTTAGTTGCTTTGATAATCGCAGTGGTAATCTGATTTTCTTTTTCTTTTGAATAAGTAGAATCATAAGGCTCCATGACATCAAATAAATACTGATAGAATGGCGTGATCTGCTGTACATTTTCAGACTCCTTCATCGCTTTCTCTTTACCCATTTCCTGAAGATCTTTTACAAATACATTGAACTTCTTGTCAATAGGCTCTATAGATTTTACCAGATAAGCATATGCTTTTTCTTTCTGTCCGATCTTTGTATAAGCATCCGTTACGGCAGCTACTACAAGAGAATATTCCATAGGTTTTGTTCTCATTTGTCTTCTCAGGTAGCTTTGATCTGCTTTGGAAAGGCTTAAATAATAATCATATTCTTCAAAGATTCCTTTTTTAAGAACCTCAGCAAGCTGAAGGCCTTTCTGCTCCTGACCTGCGATGATGTATCCTGATACAATTGAGCTTAATGAACGAGGGTCATTATATTTCTCAGCAGGAATTTCTTTGGCTGCAAGATCCAGAATTTCTAAAGCTTTAGCTTTTTGTCCGCTCAATGCAAGTGCTGCTGCTGCTCTGCTCGCTGACATTCTGTAGCTGATGATATTGGAAGTAGCCGTTTCGTCAAAATGAGCATTCAAGTTTTTGAAGTTCCCCCATCTGAAGTTTTTCACCACATTATAAAGAGAATTCGTATCTACTCTTCCCATATCTCCATCAGCTGTCGGAGGCGTTTGGATAGGGATTAATCTGTAACTGAATCCGTCAAACTGAAGGTAATCGTTCAGATAGAAAATATTTTCACTGTCATAGATACCTCCTGATGAGAAGTTGATTGGTCGCTTCCAGTCGAAGTTTGCCAAAAGATCCATCAAAATAAGGTTATTCTTATACAATGTATTTCCTTTGTAAGTAATCATGATCTGATTGGCTACATTCGGTAGATCTTCTTTGTTGATGATTCCTGCTTTTAAAGCATTTTCTTTATTTACAGGAAGGATGAACTTGTTTACAGGAAGGATGTTATATTTTTCAAATTTTTCTTCTCCGAAATACATTTTCAACAATTCGTCTTTTGCAGGAGACTTGACTTTAATGAATTCAATAGCCTGCTTCAATGTTAAAGAATCCTGAGTAAGATACTTTCTGAAAGACTGGAATTCTGTTTCAGGAGCCCCCTGTTCTTTCAACATAGAGAACACACCTTCCCAGTCTTCTTTCTTCATCATATAGATCTGGTCATTTACTCCATCTCTGTAATCTTCGTGGGTCAGCTGGCTAGGGATTCCCATAGCATTGTAAGTTCTTCTTTTGATCTGGTCAAGATTCCAAGGTGTTGAAGCAAGGGTAAAGTTCACTACCTTCACATCATCTCTGAATCTTTCTGTTTCCTGAATTGCCCAAACCGGATAAGTATCGTTATCTCCGTAAACGAAAAGAATGTCGTTTTTCGGTAATGATTTTAACACTGAATATGCGTAATCGTAAGCTGTATATCTGTTGCTTCTGTCATGAACATTGTAGTTCTGGAAGCCCATCATGAAAGGAACCCCTAATAAAACCACTCCTAAAGCAATATTAGCTCCGTTTGATTTTATCTTAGACTGCAAAAACCATAGAATGGCTCCCGCTCCCATACCAATCCATATCGCAAATGCGTAGAATGAACCTACCATTGCATAATCTCTTTCTCTCGGCTCAAAAGGTTTTACCCCTGTATAGAAAATAATCCCCACACTTGTTAAAATAAATAAAGATAACAGTGCATAGAATCTTCCGAAGTCTCTGTTTAACTGGAAAAAGAATCCAATCAGACCTAAAATTAAAGGAAGGAAGAAGAATTTTACCGTACTTTCATTCTTGAATTTGGCAGGCATTTTATCCTGATTTCCTACAGTTACATTATCTATAAAAGGAATTCCGGAAATCCAGTTTCCTTTTGTGCTTTCCATGTTTCCTTCAAGATCATTCTGTCTTCCTACATAGTTCCACATCAGATATCTTACAAAGTAGTATCCGTTCTGGAAAGAAATGAAATACTCCATATTCTGCATGAATGAAGGCTTCTGAACATTGATAAGATTATAAGGCTTTACTTTCAGATAATCTGCAGCTGTGATCGACTTATCTTCATATTTTGCTCTCAGCTCGTCAAAAATCTGCTTAGCCTGAGGGTTATCTGCCACATCTTCATTTCCATAATTGAATGTAAAATCAGGAGCGCCATACATTGAAATATAGTTCGCCATTACATCCTTATCCTCATTAAACATTCTCGGCATTAAGCTTACCTGAGACTTATTGAATACATAATTGAAACGGTCTCCTGTCTTTCTATATGTTCCGGTTTTTTCATCTTTTTCATAGATTTCGCCGGTTTTTTGTGTTTTAAAGCTTCCGTCTTCATTCTTTTCAATTCCGTTTGCATCAAGGAATGCTGTATAATTCTGTCCGTAGATTGTTGGCCAGTCACCATACTGCTCTCTGTTATAATAATCCAACATACCAATTGCTGTATCCGGATCATTAAGGTTCATTGGCGGATTGGCATTGGCTCTGATAGGAATAACCATCCAGCAAGAGAATCCGATCATCATAAACACTACAGATAATGCTGCAGTCTGGTAGATATTTTTCTTTGCTTTTCTTGCATACTTGATTAAGAAATAGCAGATCGCTACCATTAAAACAAAAGCGGCAATTGTTCCGGAGTGGAAAGGAAGTCCAAGACCATTTACAAAGAAAATCTCAAGTCTTCCGAACATCGTCATAATCAAAGGGAAGATAATTTTGAAAACAATAATCAAAATTCCCAGTGTAATAAGGTTCGCCCAGATAAAGTTTTTCCAGGTAAACTTATAATTTCTTGCATAATATACCAGACATACCGCAGGAATTGCCAGCATACCCATCATATGCACTCCTACAGAAAGTCCTAAAACGAAGAAAATAAGAATAATCCATCTTTCACTGTCTCCCGCTTTGTACTCATTTTCCCATTTGGTGATTAACCAGACCAAAAGCGCGATAAACATAGAAGCCATAGAGTAAACCTCTCCCTCTACTGCAGAGAACCAAAATGTATCTGAGAACGTAAAGCAAAGCGCTCCTACTGCTCCTGCAAATAAAATAGAGATCTCCTGATGTTTTGTAATTTCTTCAAAATCTTTGTTTAAAAGTCTTCTCACAAAGTGTGTGATCGTCCAGAACAAAAATAAAATAGTCAGCGCACTGAACAATGCAGACATCGCGTTGATCACGATAGAATAATTTTCGCCTTTCCCTAATGCAAAAATGGCTGCCACGGCACCCACTATCTGGAATAAAGCAGCTCCGGGAGCGTGCGTTACTTCAAGTTTTACTGCAGAAGAAATGTACTCGCCACAATCCCAAAAACTGAAATTGGGTTCTATGGTGGACAAGTACGTGAAAAACGCAATGACGAAAATCACCCATCCTAAAACGGTGTTCCATTGCCTAAAAGTCCAATTTTTCATAGTATTAAATCAATTATGCGAAAATAAGGCTTTTATCTTATTTTATGCGGGTTTTAACAAAATTTAAAAATTTTGGCGTAGTATTTGCGAATATTGACGTATCAAAACTGCAAATAAGAAAATAAGTTTTATAAAACTAAGCCCTAGAAATCAAACAAAAGTTTAGTAATTATTTATTTTTTTGTATTTTTGCAGTCAGATTTTTATTGAAAATAACAAATAATGAGTAATGTTTACGATAATATCCTTGGCCTAATAGGACATACTCCTATGGTGAAGCTAAATACTGTTACAAAAGATATTCCAGCAACCGTTTATGCCAAGTTAGAATCATATAATCCTGGACATTCCACCAAAGACCGAATCGCACTTCACATTATAGAGAACGCAGAGAAAAAAGGCCTTTTAAAAGAAGATTCTGTAGTTGTAGAAACTACATCCGGCAATACTGGGTTTTCTATTGCGATGGTATGTATCATTAAGGGATATAAGTGTATTCTTGCAGTAAGTGATAAAACAAAACCAGAGAAAATTGCTTACCTGAAAGCATTGGGTGCTACGGTGTATATATGCCCAGCCAATGTACCGGCAGATGATCCGAGATCATACTATGAAGTTGCTAAAAGAATCGCCCAGGAAACTCCTAATTCTATTTACATCAATCAATATTTTAACGAGCTGAATATTGATGCGCACTATCAGACCACAGGTCCCGAGATCTGGGAACAGACGGAAGGTAAGATCACTCACCTTTTTGCCTGCACCGGAACCGGAGGTACGCTATCCGGATCAGCAAAGTTTTTGAAAGAGAAAAACCCCGATATTAAAATTATCGGAGTAGATGCAGATGGCTCTATACTAAAAAGCTATCACGAGACAGGAGAAATTCACAAAGAAGATGTACATCCTTATCAAATTGAAGGAATGGGTAAAAACCTGATCCCTGCTGCCCTGCTTTTCGACAAGGTGGATGAATTTGTAAGGGTAAATGATGAAATGTCCGCGTACAGGACCCGCGAAATTGCTTTGAAAGAAGCCATTATGGGAGGTTATACTACCGGAGCTGTAACACAGGGTCTGATGCAGTATGCACAGTCTCACGAGCTTACAGAAAATGACATTGTTGTTTTAATATATCCTGACCACGGTTCAAGATACATCACTAAAGTATACAGTGATCAATGGATGGCCGAACAGGGATTTGTTAACAACTGTGTTCACAATTATGACGAAGTTTTCAAAACGGAGTTTATCAAATAAGAACGAATAAAATCACGATACAAATAAAGCCTTTTGCGTATACAGACAAAAAAGGCTTTATTACTTAAAAATTACGATACAATGTTGGATATTTTTGAAAGAATAAAAGAAAATCCAGGACCACTTGGACAATTTGCAGATTATGGTGAAGGCTATTTTATTTTCCCAAGATTAGAGGGACCTATCGGCCCTAGAATGCAGTTTCAGGGGAGAGAAGTAATTTTCTGGAGTGCCAATGACTATTTAGGATTGTGTAATCATCCTGAAGTAATAGAAGCGGATGCAAAAGCGGCTGCAGAATATGGAATGTTCTATCCAATGGGAGCAAGAGCGATGTCCGGAGAAACAGATCAGCACCTTCAGCTGGAAAGAGAATTGGCAGACTTCGTACAAAAAGAATCAGCATATCTATTGAATTTCGGTTACCAGGGAATGGTTTCTACCATTGATGCTTTGGTAAGCAGAAATGATGTTATTGTTTATGATATGGATTCTCATGCCTGCATCGTGGATGGAGTAAGACTTCATTCCGGTAAAAGATTTACCTACAAGCACAATGATATGGCAAGTCTTGAGAAAAATCTTCAGAGAGCAACCAAGGTAGCTGAAGAAACAGGAGGAGGTATTCTTGTGATTACAGAAGGGGTTTTCGGGATGAGAGGACAGCAGGGAAAAATCAAAGAGATCTGCGATCTTAAATCTAAATACCAGTTCAGACTATTGGTAGATGATGCCCATGGTTTCGGGACACTTGGTAAAACAGGTGCCGGTGTAGGTGAAGAACAGGACTGTAATGATCAGATTGATGTATACTTCTCTACATTTGCTAAATCAATGGCTGGTTTCGGAGCATTCCTTGCGGGTGACAAAGAAATCATCAGATATCTGAAATTCAACCTGAGATCACAAATCTTCGCAAAATCTCTTACGATGCCAATGGTAATCGGAGGATTGAAAAGATTGGAGCTGTTGAGATCAAAACCTGAGATCAAAGCTAAACTTTGGGAGAATGTTTACAAACTACAAAACGGACTTAAAGAAAGAGGATTCAATATTGGAGATACCAACACTTGTGTAACTCCGGTAATGATGCAGGGAACTCCGGTAGAAGCAACTCTATTGGTAAAAGATTTAAGAGAAAATTATGGTATCTTCACCTCAGTGGTGGTATATCCGGTCATTCCAAAGGGTATGATTCTTTTAAGATTAATTCCTACCGCTTCCCATACAGATGCAGAGATTAATGAAACTCTGGCTGCATTTGAAGCCATTCATGATAAATTAGTAAGTGGTTACTATAAAGAGCAGGAACAAAAATTACTGCAGGAACAAGGATTAAGTTTTAAACCAATTTAATTTAAAAATAAAAAAACCACTGATTGATTCAGTGGTTTTTTATTTAATACCGATAACAACACATGAAACTTAGAGGTTATGCATTGGGGATTTTGTCAGCTGTTTCCTATGGGCTGATTCCAATTTTTATTCTGCCTATCAAGCAGGCACATTTTTCACTGGACATTACTCTGTTCTATAGATTTTTCTTTTCAGCTTTAATGGTGGGAGGATATCTGCTGTATTCAGGAGAAAGTTTTAAAATCAATAAAAAAGAAGCATTAATCCTTGCTATACTTGGAGTCTGCTATGCCCTTTCTTCTGAGTTTCTGTTTTTAGGATATGACTTCCTTACTGCTGGAATTGCCTCTACCGTTTTATTTATTTATCCGGTTATTGTAGCCTTGATTATGTTTTTCTTTTACAAGGAAAAGCTTACCAGATTGTCAGTTGTCTCTTTATTTCTCGCCTTCATCGGAGTTATTGTTTTATGCTTAAAAGGTAACGGATTGGAAATTAATTTTACAGGATTGGGAATTGTAATGCTCAGCTCATTATTCTATGCGCTGTATATGGTTATTGTTAACAAATCGAATATAAAGGTTTCCGGATTTAAGCTTACTTTCTACTCCATGCTTTTCACCTCCTTATTCTTTATGACCAAAGCCGGAGCAGCTAATGAGTCGTTTGCTATTCCTTCAGCAGAAATATTTTTTAACTTCCTTATTTTTGCATTTCTCACTACAGTTATTTCCAGCCTTTGTCTTGTGTATGCAATCAAATATATAGGATCTACTCCCGTATCTATTTTAGGCGCTCTGGAACCGGTAGTTGCTGTACTGATCAGTGTACTGATGTTTCATGAAAAGTTTACCAACAACTTACTGATCGGGATTACGCTTATTTTAATAGGAGTTACTTTAAATGTGATTACAGACCGTAAAAGCCTGAATCATGCATAAAAATAACTGATACAGATAAGATCAAATTATTAATTTAAAAAAGAAATCATTCGTATCTTTTTATATGATTTGAAAAATATTCAAAAATAACTCTGTCCCTCTGGCATAAAAAAATTTATCTGACTATATTGCAATGGTCTATTGATAGGCATTCCCTCCTATCACAGATCAATGCATTTAGTTTAAAAGCCGATGAAAGAATTACAAAAACTCACCAAAGATCAATTATACAAAAAACTCAAAGAAAAATCCGAAAACCTTTATGCCATCACTCATGAAGCACTGGAAAACAATTTCTTCAATGAAAGCTCTTTAGATGAAGAAAGCCTTGCTGAGTTTCTTGAAATGCTGGATGATGAAACAGCAGAAAAAATAAAAGATGCCTCACTTCACCTTAATAATGAAGATGATGCTCCCGAGATTGTCCTCATAAAGAATGAAAACAGCACCTCTCTTGAACTGATTACTGGAGAAGGTGAAGGCTATAAAATCATTCTCATAGAAGGTGATATTCATTTATCCAAAACCCTTTTTGTTGAAGATTATATTGTTCTTATTGCAACAGGCAGTATACAGGCAGAAAATATTATCATCAACGGTTCACTTTACTGCTCCGGAAATGTTACCAGCAAAGTATTATTCGGAGCATCAGGCAATGATAACGAAACGTACATCGGTGGAAGTATTATGACGTCCTTAATTGCAGAAAACGGACATTATACTGTTGCAGAAGGAAATATATATTCCAGATATTTAATTAGTTTTCATAACGAAATAACAGGAAAAACCGGAAAGTTCATCGAGAATATCAGTTTAGAAAAACCAAGTGAAATTGGATTACTAAATCCCGAAATTCTGGACGAAGACGGATATTTTGATGAAGATTCTTTTTTAAGATTCATTGATAATAATCCTCCGGATGCCTTATTTGTTAAACCAACTAACTTATTTTGATACACCCCATAGAAACAGATTGTCATTAAACAGAACTCTAAAGACTTTTCATCACTGTTTATAATCAGGAGAAAAAATTTTTTTCTAAAAAAACTTTAGAATAACTTTGCAAAAAATTTCTGTTGAAAGACCTGCTTCTTATTACTCCGCCTTTTACCCAACTTAATACTCCTTACCCCGCAACGGCTTATATTAAAGGATTTTTAAATACCAAAAATATTTCCGGTTACCAGGTAGATTTGGGGATTGATGTTATTTTGGAATTATTCTCAAAGGACGGCATTCAGAAGGTTTTCAGCAAAAAAATTGATCTTCAGGATACCTCTGAAAATTCTCAGAGAATCTATGCCTTAAGAGAAGAATATATTAAAACCATAGATCAGGTTATTTTGTTTTTACAGGACAAAACGCCCACATTGGCAAGACAGATCTGCAGTATGAATTTCCTTCCGGAAGCTTCCCGTTTCAACCAGTTAGATGATATGGAATTTGCTTTTGGTAATATGGGTCTTCAGGATAAAGCTAAACATCTAGCAACATTATATTTAGAAGATATATCAGATTATATTGTTGAAAATATTGATCCCGATTTTGGTTTCAGCAGATATGCGGAACGCCTCGGGAAAAGTGCCAATTCTTTTGATGAATTATATTTAAAATTATCTGGCGGTCTAACATTTATAGATGAATTTACTTTAAAAATTCTTCGTGAAAAAATAGAAATGGTTCAGCCGAAATTGGTTTGTTTTTCAATCCCTTTTCCCGGCAATCTCTACTCTGCTTTCAAATGTGCGCAATGGATCAAAAAGAATCACCCTCACATCAAAATTGCGATGGGTGGAGGTTTTCCCAATACCGAATTAAGAGAAATTAAAGATCAGAGGGTTTTTGAATTCTTTGATTTTATCACGTTAGATGATGGTGAACTTCCTATTGAACTTCTTTACCAGAATTTAGAAATTTCCAACGGAGAAGGTGAATTTAAGAGAACTTTTCTCCTCGAAAATCAAGAAGTTGTTTATAAGAATAATTCTAAAAGACATGACTACAAGCAAGCTGATATCGGTACTCCGGATTATACGGATTTAAGGCTGGATCAATATATTTCTGTTATCGAAATTGCCAATCCCATGCACAGCTTATGGAGTGATGGAAGATGGAACAAACTCACAATGGCTCATGGATGCTACTGGGGAAAATGTACGTTTTGTGATATTTCGTTAGACTATATTAAAATCTACGAACCTATTTCTGCTAAAATTCTGGTAGACCGAATTGAAGAACTGATCAGAACAACAGGTGAAACCGGATTCCATTTTGTGGATGAAGCCGCACCGCCAGCCCTTATGAGAGAGGTTGCTTTAGAAATTCTCCGAAGAAATCTTGTTGTTACCTGGTGGACAAATATTCGTTTTGAAAAAAGTTTTACCCGAGATTTATGCTATCTTCTGAAACTTTCAGGATGTGTTGCTGTTTCCGGTGGACTTGAAGTGGCCAGTGACCGATTGTTAAAATTAATAGACAAAGGAGTGTCTGTAGAACAGGTTGCCAATGTAACAAGAAATTTTACAGAAGCCGGAATTATGGTGCATGCTTATCTGATGTATGGCTACCCCACCCAAACCGTTCAGGAAACAGTTGATTCTTTAGAAATGATTCGGCAGATGTTTGAAATGGGAATTCTTCAAAGTGGTTTCTGGCATCAGTTTGCGATGACAGCCCATTCACCTGTGGGAATGAAGCCGGAAGATTTTGGCGTTGTTCCGGTAAAACAGGAAATTTTGTTTGCCAATAATGATATAGACTTTCAGGATAAAACCGGAATTGATCATAATAAGTTTAGCTTCGGACTAAAAAAATCCCTATTCAATTTTATGCATGGAGTGAATTTTGAACTACCACTTCAGGAGTGGTTTGATTTTAAAATTCCAAGAACTACTATTCATCCGGATTATATTCATGACTGTCTTTTAGAAGATGGACAGTTTCAATTGAAGACCAACTCCAAAGTGGTCTTTTTGACCAAAAATGTAATCGCTGAGAATCGCGTAAAAAATAAAAAGAAATATTCTGGTACATATACCGTACTTACATTCCACTTAAAAACCAATATTGTGAAGATTGAGCTGGAACAGGAAAAGGCAAAATGGCTGATGAATGTACTGGAAGAGAATTCTATTGAAAATTCAAAAAAGCCTACTATTCAACAACTTAAGAGTCAATTTGAGGAAGATTTTGAAGATTTTGAACTATTCTGGTTCTCAAAACCGATGCAACAATTGAAGGAAAATGGTGTGATTTTAAGTTTATAAAAATTTTCAATTTTTTCTCAAGGATTTTTAAAATGATAGATGCTTCCTAGAAAATGTAAGTAAAGCAACTCTTTTTGACCTTTCAAAAACATTCATACAATCTCACATAACCATAAAGTTTTTTATGGATTGAATTCTTATTGCAATTCTGTAAAGTCTTGGTTAAAGACTACATGTCTCTTGATAAATTATAGCTAGCAAAAGGTTTAAACAAACTTATTATCAATAGCTTACAATAATTAATACGATTTGCCGTTGTTAAGATCAATATAAAAATTAATAACACTATGAAAAATTTTAAATCGATCTTAACATTGATATTATTCTCTGTTTTTAGTCTTAATAGTGCGCAAAAGACAGGATATGTAGATTTCCAGTATATATTAGAAAAGATGCCTCCTTATAAAAATGCTGAAGCAAGATTAAATGCACAAATTGACACCTGGCAATCTGAACTTCAAAATTTACAATCTGTATATGAAAAGAAAAAATCGGCTTTTGAAAATGAAAAAATTTTATTAACTGAAGAGCAGTTAAAGTTTCGGGAAAAAGAAATAACAGAGCTGGACAAAAATATTAAGTTGATCACCATGCAAAGATTTGGGACTAACGGAGAAATTACGATGCTTAGAAAAAATCTGATTATTCCTTTTGAAGATCAAATATATAATGCTATAACGCTTATTGCTGAAAAAAATGGATTAGCCACAGTTTACAATAAAGATCACAATGTTCTTTATCTCCAGAAAAGGTTTGATTATACAGAAAAAGTCTTAGGGATTCTCTTAGCACAGTCTTCTGTTACTGATAAAAATAATAAAAATTAACCTCTGGTAAAAAACTCCAGGGTTTCTATTAGTTTTGGCTAAAGCCCGTCCCTATTGATAGAAAAAGAATAATTCTTCCAAATTTATTATTAATTAGGGCTTTCTTTTGAAACGGTACCCACAGATACTTTTTCTTGTATTTTAATAAAATTAGGATCCATAATAGCCATTCGTTCAGCAAGTGCTTTATAGGTTGGGAACTTCAGGATTGAAGCTCTGCCTGACATTTCTTTGTAAATTGTAAAAGACTTTCCGCCTGCTGTCTTTAATTGCTTTGTGGTAGTAATATATCTCCCGATCAGCTTACTTTTAGCATCGTAGATCTCAATATCTATAGATGTTTTATCCATAATTGTATCATCTGAGCCGAAACTTACAGGTAAATTGGTAAAATATCCCACCGGAACACCATTGCTTAAGATCTCTCCCACTTTATTGACCTCAATATTCATCTTATCAATTTTCTTTCTGATCGTGTAAGCATCTTTGGTCTTGCTGTCCAGCTTTCTTTTGGGAACATTTGAAAAAATCTCATCAAGATTTTTCACATTAATACCTTTATTATCAATGATTTTAAGGTCCTTCACTGAGGTATAGACTGCTGACTTTTCTTCACCAGAGAATGCTGAAGGTGATGAATAATCAATTTCAATCGTTTTGTCCCTGTTATATACTCTATTGATACTGATATAGCTGTCCCGAACAGAATCAACGATATTTTTATCAATGAATTTTATAGTATACAATGGAGTCTCTTTAAGATCCATAAACGTATATTCGCTGGATTTGTTGGACAGTTTCGCTACCGGAATACCGTCCAGATTGATAATTCCTCTTTTGGTCTTGATATTCTGAGCATGGAGGAAAACACCCAGAACTGTAAAGAATATGATTATGCCTCTCTTCATACAATCAGACTTTTACAAATAAAAAAAAGTGTAACACAAAGTTACACTTTCTTGAAAATATATTTAGCTTTTCATTTAATTATTCACAAAGGATAATTCCTTTATCATGATTAAATTCTACAACACCGCTTTTGATAGCATAAGCAAAAACAGAGTCTTTTCCAGCTTCTTTGGTAAAGTTTTTAGCAAAAGCCTCATCAATAGAATTAGCATAAAGCTTTACATTACCTCCGATCAAAGAAGAAACAATTCCCGCGTGGTTTTTCATGATGTGAAATTCACCATTTTTTCCAGGCAACAATACTGAGTCTACTTCTCCTTCAAAAACTACGTATTCTGGTGTTAAAATTTTTATATTCATTTTAATTTAGATTTGAAGATTTCAGATTTCAGATTTCAGACAACCTTAAAGTCTCATGTCTGGTATCTTTTATCTTTATGTCTAATTATTAAGCGTTTTCAGCTAACATTTTTTGTCCTGCTTCGATAGCTTCTTCGATAGTTCCTTTCAAGTTGAAAGCAGCTTCTGGTAAGTGATCTAATTCACCATCCATAATCATAGTAAATCCTTTGATTGTGTCTTTGATATCTACTAATGATCCTGGGATACCTGTAAACTGTTCTGCTACGTGGAAAGGCTGAGATAAGAATCTCTGAACTTTTCTTGCACGGTATACAACAGATTTATCTTCTTCAGAAAGTTCTTCCATACCAAGGATTGCGATGATATCCTGAAGAGCTTTGTATCTTTGAAGAATTTCTTTTACTCTTTGAGCGCAGTCATAGTGTTCCTGACCGATAACTTCCGGAGCAAGGATTCTTGAAGTAGAAGCTAGAGGATCTACCGCTGGGTAAATACCTAATGAAGCAATCTTTCTGTCAAGTACCGTAGTTGCATCCAAGTGAGCAAACGTAGTTGCAGGAGCCGGGTCAGTTAAGTCATCCGCAGGTACGTATACCGCTTGTACTGAAGTAATTGAACCATTTTTAGTTGAAGTAATTCTTTCCTGCATCGCTCCCATTTCAGAAGCAAGAGTTGGTTGGTAACCTACCGCAGATGGCATACGACCAAGAAGTGCAGATACCTCAGAACCAGCCTGTGTAAAACGGAAGATGTTGTCTACGAAGAAAAGTACATCTCTACCTTGTCCGCTTTCTCCACCGTCTCTGTAGTACTCAGCTAATGTAAGACCAGAAAGTGCTACTCTAGCTCTTGCACCTGGCGGCTCGTTCATCTGTCCGAAAACGAATGCAGCTTTTGAATCTTTCATAGCTTCTAAGTCTACTTTAGAAAGATCCCAACCTCCGTTTTCCATAGAGTGCATGAAATCATCACCATACTTGATAATACCTGATTCCAACATCTCTCTCAAAAGGTCATTTCCTTCTCTCGTTCTTTCACCTACTCCGGCGAATACAGAAAGACCCCCGTGTCCTTTTGCAATATTATTAATCAACTCCTGGATCAATACTGTTTTACCTACACCGGCACCACCGAACAAACCAATTTTACCTCCTTTTGCGTAAGGCTCAACTAAGTCGATTACTTTAATACCTGTAAATAAAACTTCTGCAGAAGTTGAAAGTTGATCAAATTTTGGAGCTGGTCTGTGAATTGGTAGACCACCATCCTTAGAAATATCTTGAAGTCCGTCGATAGCATCACCAACAACGTTGAATAGTCTTCCGTTTACAGCCTCTCCGATTGGCATCATAATAGGATTTCCGAATCCAATTACGTCCTGCCCTCTTTTAAGACCGTCAGTAGCGTCCATTGCGATACATCTTACTGTATCTTCGCCAATATGTTGTTCTACCTCTAAAACTACTTTTTCACCGTTTTCTTTTGTAATTTCTAACGCGTCATAGATTGCTGGAACAGCTTCCACATCTGTGAAGACAACGTCGATTACCGGACCAATAATTTGAGAAATTTTACCTTTAATTTGGTTTGCCATTGCTAAATTTTTTCTTGGTGCAAATATAGTGATTCTTCATAAACCCGCAATTGGTAAAAAAAAGATTTTTATCATGCTTTTGAGAATAGATTATTTTAGTATTATACGATAAAACCATGAATCAGTATTGTAATAATAAGGTTATAGCTATTACGCCATTGTTATATTGATACATTGGCACATTATTTCTATATTTGCAGTCAAATTTTTCCGTTTTGAAAGTTTTCAAGAATTTTACAGATTATTCCTCACAGAAGCCTTTAGCATTGTCTTTAGGAATGTTTGACGGGGTACATCTCGGGCACAAGAGTATTATTGATGAACTGACTAAAGTAGGTACAGAGAACAATCTGGAAACTGCAATCCTTACTTTCTGGCCCCATCCTAGGTTTGTTTTTAATCCTAATGAAGATTTAAAACTTCTGAATACATTAGAAGAAAAGAAACAGCTGGTTGAGAAATATGGTGTTGATAATCTGTTCCTGAAGGAATTTGATGAAGAATTCAGAAACTTAACCGGAGAAGAATTTGTACGTCAGATTTTAATTGATAAACTCAACGTTAAATACCTTATTATAGGATACGACCACTCTTTCGGGAAAAATAAAAGTGGAAATTTTGAACTTCTTCAGAAATTATCCAAAGAACTTGATTTTGATGTTGAACAAATGGAAGCCATTAATATTCATGAAAACAATATCAGTTCTACAAAAGTACGTAATGCCCTATTAACTGGAAATATTAAGGAGGCCAATGAAATGCTGGGATACTCCTACTCTGTTTCGGGAACGGTAGTGCATGGAAAGAAAATCGGGCGAACAATTGGCTATCCAACGGCTAATATTGAAACGGAATCCATTAAACTTTTACCTAAAAAAGGAGCTTATATTGTAGAAGTATTCGTAAAAGGCAACCAATATAAAGGAATGCTGAGTGTTGGAACCAACCCTACGGTAAATGGAGAGAAATTAACTGTGGAAGTTTATATCCTTGATTTTGACGGAGATATTTATGATGAGAAAATTACGGTAAACTTCAGAGATTTTCTTCATGATGAAATCAAGTTTGAAGGTCTTGAAAAACTGATTGAAAGACTGGATGAGGATAAAAGATTAACACAAGAATATGATTTCAAGGAGTAATAATTTTGATTTTCTAAGGCTTGTCTTTGCAAGTCTTGTTATTATTACCCACTCCTATGCTCTTTCCGGAGCTGCTCAGGGAGATCCTTTATCACAACTTACCAACGGCCAGATGGAATTCTCTTATCTTGGAGTTCATGGCTTTTTTATTATCTCCGGATATTTAATCTTTAAAAGTTTACTGCGCTGCAAAGGTCTCGCTGATTTTTACTGGAAAAGGCTTTTAAGACTTTTTCCTGCTTTAATAGTGGTACTTTTACTCACCGTTTTGCTGGCACCTGCAGTGTATGAAAGTTCTGTTCCTTACTTACAGAACAAATCTGTTTACACTTATATTCCTCAAAATATAACCTTATTCTTCAGGCAGAAAGGTATTGACGGTGTTTTTGAAAACAATCCTTACAAACATAGCATCAATGGAAGTTTATGGACTATATGCTACGAATTTAGTATGTATGTAATGGTCTCTTTGCTATTCTTTATCCGTAGAAAGGCTTTTGTAAAAACTGTTGTTATCCTGTTATTTGTATCAAGTTATGTCTTAAGCATCTACTATCCTTATTTTCTTTACGGGTTATTTCTCAAGTTGGCATTGGGAACTAATCATTTTTACAATCTGATGTGTTTTTTTGCAGGAGGTATGGTATTGACTTATCTGAAAATAAATAATAAAAAAACTGAAAACATCATCATTCTGATTTCTTTTATCGTTCTTATCATCAGTTTATATTTAAATATTTTCAAATATACCTGCTATATTACGCTACCTTTACTGGTTATTCTTATTGGTGAGAGATCTACCCGATATCTCAATAAAGTAGGAGAAGTAATTGGAGATACGTCTTACGGAATTTATATTTATTCTTTTCCCATACAGCAGGCGCTCATGTATTTTTTTAAGCTTGATACTGTTATGCTGTTTATATTTTCATTGCCACTTTCAATTCTTCTGGGATATATTTCCTGGCATCTGATTGAAAAGAAAGCATTAGGATACAAAGATTTATTTGCTAAAAAGGCTATTCAATGATGAATAGCCTTTTTATTTATTTTAATACTTTTAGGTAGATTTTCTGAGTTTCATTATTGAGTTTCACGTTGGGAAACTGCTTATCATAATCAATAAATAGATCTCCTTTTTCATCTGCTTTTCCGTTTCCATCAGAATCCCAGCTTATTGTTACATAATATTTTGCAGGTCCTGCAGGTTTTGGATTGATCTTACTTTCAGCATCCTTGGGTATCGGCAGATCAATAGTAAATGGTACAGATTTCTGCTCATATTCCTTTTCTGTAATTAAAGTGGCGGGAGCATCTGCCAGTCTTTCATCCATTCCGTATAAGCTTACTTTAAGTTTTGAATTTTTAATCGTAAAATTCTCTGTTCCTGAAAATTCTATTTTAAGATTATCAGAAGAAGTTTCTGAGGCTGAGACAGCAGGAGTCTGATTTTCAGCAGTACTTTTGTTTACTGGCTTGGTGCAGCTTGACAGCATCAATGTACCTGCTGCTACAAATAATAAAAGGTGATTTCTCATTTGTTCTTTATTTTGTTACTATTAAATTATATATTTCACTGATCATAGATAACAAATTTCATACCTCAAATTATGCTTACTGCTTTATAAAGAATTTACTGCAATCTGAGCCTTCTTTGTCAGAGATTTAAAAACCAAATCATAGGAATGATCAATGAGTTTAAAGATCAAATCTCTTTTCAGACCATCCGTTGTCACAGAATTCCAATGGGTTTTGTTCATATGATAAGCTCCTGTAATCTGAGGATACTGCTCCCGAAGTTCTGCACTCCATTCGGGATCTGTTTTCACATTTATTGCTAAAGGTTGTCTTTCAAGTCCCATCAGTAAGAACATTTTGGTATCTACTTTTAATACAAGAGTCTCGTTATCAAACGGAAAGCTTTCTGTAGTTCCTCTTTTGGCTAGACAATAATCTAAAATTTCGTTGGCATCCATATCAGATATAAGTAATGAGTGATCAGTAATAATGATTAAATGATATAATTCTTTAATCTTTAATTCAAATTTAGTAAATTTAAGAAAGAAATAATCCCGCAAAATCACAATTATTATGAAAGCTCTGGTAATAGGTGCTACAGGCGCCACAGGAAAAGATCTGGTACATCAGTTACTCAATGACAAAGAGTTTGACGAAGTGGATATTTTTGTTAGAAAACCTGTTGATATTCAGGATGAAAAACTTAAAGTTCATATTGTGAATTTTGAAAAGCCTGAAGAGTGGAAAGATATGGTGAATGGAGATGTAGCATTTTCGTGTCTGGGAACTACTTTAAAGGATGCAGGAAGTAAGGAAGCACAAAAGAAAGTAGATTTCAATTATCAGTATGAATTTGCGAAAGCCGCAAGAGAAAATGATGTGGAAGATTATATCCTGGTATCAGCCTATGGTGCCAATCCGCAATCAAAGATTTTCTATTCCAAAATGAAAGGTGAACTGGAAGAAGCTGTGAAGCAGCTGCATTTCAATAAGATTACGATTTTCAAACCGGGAATGCTTGAACGAACAAATTCTGAGAGAACCGGAGAGGTTTTAGGCAGCCGGATTATAAAATTTGCTAATAAACTTGGGTTATTGGAAAGTCAAAAACCGCTACCTACCAATATTCTGGCAAAAGCAATGATCAAATCTTCAAAAATAAAAAGTAACGGCTACTCCAGTATAAAGCTTGGAAATATTTTCTGTTTTGCGGAAAAGACTAATGAATAAAAGATTTGGGATTCGAGGTTCGTGTTACAATTAGAAAACCTTCTTATTAATTTCCCTACCTATTACAAAATTACTTTGTGGTTCTGCTTCCCATCTTCTGTCCTAATTTTTCATATTCAATATCATTAGGTTCCCAAAGTTCTATTTTGTTACCTTCAATATCCATAATATGGACAAATTTCCCGTATTCATAAGTCTCCATCTTATCAACAATGGTTACATTCTCTTTTTTAAGCTGCTCAATCAGTTTTTCAAGGTTTTCTACCCGATAATTGATCATGAAATCTTTTTCAGAAGGCTGAAAATATTTTGTTTTTTCACTGAAAGGACTCCATTGGCTGAATCCTTTTTTAGAATTGTCTGCTCCCTGATACCACTCAAATACAGCTCCGTATTCATTGGTAGCAAGTCCCAGATGGCTTTCATACCATTCTCTCATCTTTTTAGGATCTTTACATTTAAAAAATATTCCACCAATACCGGTTACTCTTTTCGTTTCATCAGACTTTTTTTCTGTAACGGCTTTAAAAGCAAATCCTAACATAAAGGAAGCCAGGATACAAAGGGTAAAAATTATTTTCTTCATTTGAATCATTGATTAGTTATAAAAATAAAAAAAGTGGATGTAAACACCCACTTGTAAAAATATACTTTTTTCTCTTTATTTCAGATATTTTGTAATCGCCTCATCAGTAGGCTTTGTAGTACTTACAAAAGAATCAACCAGTTTACCGTTTTCATCAACCAGGAATTTGGTGAAGTTCCAAAGAATAGTTGTGTTTTTTACTCCGTTTAATTCCTTTTCTGTTAAGTATTTGAAGATTGGAGCGGTATCATCTCCTTTCACAGAAACTTTAGCCGCTAAAGGAAATGTTACTCCATAATTTTTCTGGCAAAAAGCGCCAATTTCTGTATTGGTTCCGGGTTCCTGTCCTCCAAAATTATTGGCAGGGAATCCTACAACAACCAGTTTATCTTTATATTCCTCATATACCTTCTCCAGATCAGCATACTGAGGGGTAAACCCACATTCTGAAGCGGTATTAACAATGAGGATTTTCTTTCCTTTGAAATCAGCAAAATTGATTTCTTTTCCGTCAAGACTTTCTACTTTGAAGTCGTATATTGTTTTTCCCATAAGTTCAGTGGTTTTGGCTTTAGAAATTTCACTTTTTTGATTGGTGCAGCTTTGCAGGAATGCTATACAAGAAAGCAGCAGTAAAAAAATATTTTTCATTTTTTATCATTTTATGCAGCTGGGCTGCAGTTGAATTAAAACTTAAAAATGTTAGCCGGAAAAACTTTGTTGATTTCTACTTTGTTCAGTAACATCACATAATCTCCGTCTTTTTTGGTACTGGAAGATTCAATTCTGAAAGGCATGATGATATTTCCTACTTTTTTATAGTCAGAATAGATCAGTGTTTCATCTTTTTTCACTTCTTTTAAAAGCATATAAGTCTTAGTATCAAAATAATACATATTCTTATTCACATTTTTGGTAAGTTCCACTTTATGGCAGTAGATATCTCCTACTTTTTCTTTTCCAAGGTATTTGGCATCAAAACCTTTATTTTCCCAATCAATGAAGTCATTGTCAAAACTTTCCGGCACATATTCAGGGTATTCCTGAAGTTTATTGGCTGCATAGTTCATTGCGTATCCTTTTGTTCCGTCAAAGCCTTCAATTGCGGTTTCTTTTCCGCCGGTAGTAATTAATGTTTTAGTAAGATTTGGACGTTGCTGATAAATTTTTATCGGATACTCATCTTTGATTCCCAATACTACTTTTCCCTGAAGCAATACCGAATTTAAAAGTTTCCAATTGGTTAACCCTCCGGATAATTCAATGTTTTTGTCTATAATTTCCTTTGCGGTCTGTGCCAATATCACATGCGAAAATATCAGTCCAAATACTAATAGTAACTTCTTCATTAATTTTATTTATAAATTCAAATATAGGGGGATTTATGTAAAATTGCAAAAAAGACGAAAGAGCAAATCTGTAAATTTACTTTTTGTCCAGACATTTTTTAAATCAGCTTTCTGGCTTTTTCAAGATCTTCCGGTGTATCTATACCTACTCCTATGAAATTGGTTTCTATCATTTTGATCTTCATTCCGTATTCAAGGTAGCGGATACATTCAATTTTTTCAGATATTTCCAATGGTTTCATTTCCAGTTTTGAAAATTGCAACAGTGCTTCTTTCCTGAAAGCATATACCCCAATATGTTTAAAATAACTTACATCATAGGAGACTTCTCTGTGAAAAGGAATCACAGAACGGCTGAAATACAACGCAAAACCATTGTTATCCGTAATAACTTTTACATTATTTGGGTTTCCAACTTCCTCTTTTTCATGAAGTTGTATCTTTAGAGAAGCTAAAGAAATTTCCTGCTGATCATCATGTTTAAAGACTTCTATCAGCTGCTGTAAAGGTTCCAGTTTAAGGAAAGGTTCATCTCCCTGAACATTGATCACAATATCACAGTCTATATTCTGTACAGCTTCCGCAATACGGTCGCTTCCAGTCTCGTGCTGCCCTGTCATAACGGCTTTTCCACCATTTTGTACGATTTCATCAAAAATAATTTCAGAGTCTGTGGCAACAAATACTTCATCAAACAGCCCGGTTTCCACTACGTTCTGATAAGTGGTAGTAATAACAGTTTTTTCTCCTAAAATCTGCATTAATTTCCCTGGAAAACGGCTTGCTTCGTAACGGGCAGGAATGACAGCGATTATTTTCATTTAGTAAAATATTAAGTAATTCTCTTTAATTCAACAGGTTTCATTTCAGTATTTGCAAAAGCTGAAATATACCTTTTATAATGAGACCAAATGTAGTGAAAAGTATCTTATTTACTCTATAAAACAGAGATTTCGGCGGTTTAAAAAGAGAGTTTTACGCCTACCATATTATATTCCCATTGGCGGGATGCCGTAAAGTTGAGATTATATTTTGTTTTTCCTATAGTTCCTTCTGAAGAAGTATATCTGCTTTTTGAAATGGTTTTTCCTATAAAATATCCCATTAATAAAGCTAGCGGATAATCTGAAGCCCAGTGAACTTTACTCTGCATCATCTGAAAACATAAAGCTCCTGCTAAGGTGTATCCTACCGGTTTTATCCATACTGCATCCGGGTAATTGTCTGCAATCACGGTAATTCCGGCCATAAATGTTGTTAAGTGTCCGGACGGCATTGCATCGTAATTCGAGGTATTCTTACCAAATTCTGAAAAGCTTGGAAAAGGATTCCAGGCTCCTCCTTTATTACCGTTTATTTCTGCAATAAAAGGGCTTTCTCTTCCTGTAATTCTTTTAATGGTTTGAGTGAAAACGCCGGAAAGAATTAAACTTTCCATCAAACCACTGGCTGTAGCCTGCGCCCTGTAATCATTTTTAATCAAACCATAGGTTCCGAAACCAATGCCTAACAATACTAACGTAGAGCCATTTCCTATGAGATACAGAGTAGATCCGATATCTTTCGGAATTTTAAAAACTCCGCCTATTTTGTTGTAGTTATTATCCTTATCCATTCCCCATCTTTCTCCCAATTCTCTTGAATTGTCAATCAGTTTCTGGTCAAATGGTAAGAGAATCAGTGTAGTTGCAATGGCTCCTCCCAGGTAATAAGCGTGATCTTTGGCAACAAAATCTTTGTTTGTATTGATAAAGTTTCTGGGTAATTTGGTTACGAAATCCAATAACTTTGGCTTGGGATAAGTTCTGACAGAGCCGTCTTTCAAGGTGTAAGTCTGTACTTTTGGCAGCTCAGATTCCTTGGGCAGTTCTTTTATTTTCAATGTATCAACCTCTTGTGAGCATACCAATATTGAAACTGGTAAGAGTAGAAATCTCAGTTTTTTCATCGTACAATTTTCGACTTTATTATATTCAGGTGTGTAAAAGTCTCAAAGATAATTCCTAGATAAGTGTTGTACAAAGTGGTTGTTAAATTTTTAATATTTATTTAATCTTTTTATAAATTAATGTAATATCTCATTTCCCGAGAAGCTTCATGATTGTATATAAAAAGCTTCGGCTCTGCTCAGTGCGACACCGTTAATATTAACTTTTAGTTATAACAATGTCATGTCGAACAGAGTCGAAGCATATATTTTTTATGTAAAGACTATTTTAAATTGTTCAAAGCACTTTCCAGTTTTGGAAGCATTACTTTGATCTCATCTGTAGCCAATCCTCCTACAGAAGCACGGAACCAAGGTTCAGATTTGTCTTCTCCAAAGGCTGAGAATGGTACTAAAGCCACTCCTGCTTCATTGATCAGGTAAAATACCAGGTCTGAAGAGTTTTCAATCACAGCCCCATCCGGCTTTGTTTTTCCGATATAGTTTAACTTAATCGTAAGATAAAGTGCTCCCATAGGTTCAATACTGTCAACAGCAAGTCCTTTTCCTTTTAAATCCTGAACTCCGTTGTGAAGAACTTTTAAGCTTTCTTCAAGTTTACCTTTAAAGTCTTCAACAAAAGTATCTACATTTTCTGAATTTTCATAGAATTTAGCAGTTGCTTCCTGCTCAGGTTTTGGTGCCCATGCTCCAACGTGAGTAAGAAGTGCTTTCATTTTGTCCAGAATATGAGCAGGTCCGAATCCCCATCCTACACGTACTCCTGTTGCTGCAAGGCATTTGGAAATACCGTCGATATAGATTGTATAATCTTTCATTTCAGGGAAAAGAGAAACCGGATCTACATGCTCAGCTCCAAAAGTAAGACAAGAATAGATCTGGTCATACATAAGGTATAACGGTTTTTCATTTTCTCCTCTTTTTTTGTTTTCAGCGATTACCAATTCACAGATTTCTGAAAGCTGTTCTCTTGTAAACATTGTTCCTGTAGGGTTCAATGGCGAACAAAGAGCCAGTAAAACAGCACCATCAAGGTGAGGTCTCAAATCATCAGCAGTAGGAAGGAAATTGGTTTCCGGTTTTGTTTTCACTTCTACCGCATTGGCTGAAGTAAGGTAAGCATAGTGATTGTTATTCCAAGATGGTGTAGGATAAACTACTTTATCTCCTTCATCTACAATTGTTTTGTATACCGCATAGATCAAAGGTCTTGATCCTGCTGTGATCAAAATATCTTCTGGAGAATAGTCCAGATTCCATCTTTTTTTAAGGTCTTTGGAAACTTCTTTTCTTAAAGATAAAAGTCCGTTTGCAGGCGGATAATTCGTCAGATTATTCTGATATGCTTTCTGAATCTCTTCCTTCAGCAATGCCGGAATAGGATAGATATTAGAATTCAGATCACCAATAGTAAGATTGGCAATTTCTGCTCCCTTTGCTTTTAGATCATTTACTTCGTTACCAATTTTTACAATTTCAGAACCGATCAGGTTCGCTGCTAATTTTGAAACTTTCACTTTTTCTTATTTTAAATTTATATTATCGTTCTCCATTGATCTTCTCATATATTTCATCTACCGGCATTTGTGAATCAAAAAGCGCTATTGCTTCTTTTGCTTTTTTTGCCGTATTGGAATTCGGATATTTTTTGATAATCCTGTTGAATTCCGCTCTGTTTTCATCGTTTAGTTTTCCGGTTCCTTTGTCCATGTCTCTTTCAAAGGTTGGCGTATTATCCATTCCCAAAAGATAATCAGACAAATATATTTTATAGTCCTGTTTGACAGTCTTTATAAGATTACTCTTAGGATATTTGTTCATAAAGTTTTCCCAGAACATAAGCCTGTCTCCCAGCTGTTCCCAGGTAATTATTAATCCAGCATCAGCTGCATAATTGGATTCACTTTCTTTATCAGTCTGTGAAATATAGACTTCATAATCAGGTGTTACTTTATTCTTAAACAAGGATGAATAATATCCCGGAACGGTCCAGATTTCAGTTATTCCTTCTCCTACTTCCCTGAACTCAAGACCTTCTTTTTTCAGTTCTGAAGCTAATTTTTTAACATTGTCCGGTAAGTTGTACTGATCCTTATCATAGTTATAATAATTCACATATTTATCTAAAATATCAGTATGCAAGTTCATCAGACATTCTGTATACTTTCCTCTTATTTTTAAATAATCTTCATATACATTGTCATTCTGCTCCGGACTGTTTCCAGCCATTTCTTTTCCGATTTTTGTACGGTACCACTGAAGTGATGTGATATAATCCTCCGTTTTATGAGCTGGAGAACATGCTGTATCTATCGGTTTGTACTGATCTTCTTTGGTTTCTGTAGTAGCAATCGAATCATTTTCAAGTTTTGTCTCTGAAACTGCAGTTTCCTTTTTACAGGAAACTACAGCTGCAGAAAGTAGGCAAACTACTATTATTTTTTTGATCATCTGCTGTTTTCGGGGAAATTAATCCAGTTTCAAATCTGTTTTAACGGCTCCGATTTTAGCTTCCAATGATTTTAATTTATCTCTGAAATCCGCTTCTGAAGTAACAGAATCTTTTACAGAAACATAAAACTTAATTTTAGGTTCTGTTCCTGAAGGTCTTACGCAAACTTTTGTTCCATCCTGTGTGTAATAGATCAATACGTTAGACTTCGGAATATCGTTCATTACTTTTTTCTCGTTGGTAGAAATGGTAAGGCTTGTCTGTTCTTTGAAATCCTTTACTTCTTCCACTAATGATCCTGCCAGTTCTTTTGGAGGGTTTTCACGGAAGTTTTTCATCATATTCTGAATTTCTTCAGCACCTTCTTTTCCTTTTCTTACAATGTTGATTAATCCTTCGTAATACATTCCAAGATCCTCATAAATCTCAATCATGTACTGATACATTGTTTTTCCGTTGGCTTTACACCATGCTGCAATTTCGCAGGCTAAAAGGATACTTCCGCAAGAGTCTTTATCACGGACGAAATCTCCGGTCATAAATCCGAAACTTTCTTCACCTCCACACACAAATTTCTGTGTTCCTTCTGCTTCACGGATCATTTTTCCAATCCATTTGAATCCGGTAAGACCTACTTTACATTCAACACCGAATTTCTGTGCAATATCAAAGAAGATGTCTGAAGTTACAATCGTAGAACCTATAAATTCTTTTCCTGTAATTCTTCCCTGCTTTCTCCATTCATTAAGGATATAATAAGTAAGGATCGTATTGGTTTGATTTCCATTTAGCAGCTGCATTTCACCATCAAGGTTTCTTACCGCAATTCCCAATCTATCTCCATCCGGATCTGTCCCAATTACGATATCTGCATTGGTAATTCTTGCCAGATCCATTGCCATTTCCAGTGCCGCAGGTTCTTCCGGGTTTGGAGAGTCTACTGTAGGAAAGTTTCCGCTTGGGATCATCTGCTCTCTCACAAGATCTATTTTTTTGAATCCTGCTTTTTCAAGAGCTTTAGGAACAGTGGTATATGTTGTTCCGTGGATAGAAGTGAAAACAATGTTTAAGTTTTCTTTTCCAACATTCTGATAGGTAGAGTTTTCAATACATGCATCAATATATACATCATCCTGCTCTTCTCCGATCCACTCGATCAGATCATCATTTCCGTTGAATTTAATTTCGTCAAATTTCACAGAATATACTTCATTGATAATGGCTTCATCATTAGGCGGAACAATCTGCGCTCCGTCATTCCAGTATACTTTGTAGCCGTTGTATTCCGGTGGGTTGTGAGAAGCTGTCAGTACAATTCCTCCGTTACATTTTTTGTCACGTACAGTGAAAGACAATTCCGGTGTAGGTCTGTGGTCTTTGAAAAGCAATACTTTAATTCCGTTTGCCGTTAAAACATCTGCTACCAGTTTTCCGAATTCTTTTGAGTTATTACGAACATCATAAGCAATGGCCACTTTAATTTCTTCACCTTTGAACTGTTGAAGCATATAGTTCGCCAATCCCTGAGTAGCCTGTCCTAATGTATATTTATTCAAGCGGTTGGTTCCTACTCCCATTATTCCACGCATTCCTCCTGTCCCGAATTCCAGTTCTCTGTAGAAAGAATCTTCCAGATCAGGGGAATTACTGTCGATCAAAGCCTGTACAGCATCTCTCGTTTCTTTATCGAAGGTATCACTTAACCAAAGTTTCGCTTTTTCTAATGTATTCATATTTGTATTGTTGTTCTTTTATAGTTTGTAAAGTTCCTAGTTTCTAGTTTAAATAATGCTGTTTTAATCCAGCTTTTTGTTTTCGACTTTTGTCGTTTTATCAATTTTAAACGCTCTGATTGGGTCGTTATAATAGACAAATTTTGCAGTGTTTTGAATATGTCCTTTTAAGGAATCTTTCACATTTACTTCTGCATAATTTCCGTTTTTAGAGTCGATGTTCAGGTTGGTGATTTTCCAATATGGAGCAATTAAACTTGCTGTATCTGAAATCTTTATAACAGCATCTTTGGATAATCCCAGAAAATTGGCGCGGCTTCTGTTATGCATTTCCACCTCTGCTCTTCTGGTGTTTACAGATCCCATGAAACTTGCATTATTTTTCATATTAAGTCTGAAATTGTCTGTCTTTATTTCACTTGAAATATTCACTTCCACAGAATCGGAAACAGCTACTTTTTCCAGATTATATTTTGAATAAATCGTTACATTATAAAAATCTACTCCTTTTGTGCCCCTTTTTTCTTTAATGAAAAGTGTTTTATCTTTTACATCCACATCCAGATTACCAGCTACATTAGGATAGGTCTCAATTTCCACAAAATTCTTAGGCCCTCTGGCATAAAATACACGGAACTTCCCTTCCAGATCAAGGTTTACAAATTCCGAAACATCCACATCTTTCTTTTCAATATTTCCTTTCGGAGAAACTTTTCCACAGGAAACTACTGCCATCAGCATCAATGTGTATACAACTTTTTTCATATTTAATTTTAAATATTCTATATTATAACCGTAACGATCTTTACTGAAAATCTCTGAAAGGTTTTTTCATGTCTCTCACAGGACTTTCAATATTACTTTGAACAAAAATAGGATTAAAATTTCTAAAAATCTTTGTCTTTTGACAATAAAATACCTGATAATTTTCAATTTTCTGCTTTTCAGAAAAAGACTATTTCTTACTTTTCTTTTACTTTTTTATAAAACCAGGTTTTGGGACTTCCGGTCATTGAAAATAAAAGCAGGTAATCTTTACTTACATTGGAGATTTTCATTGTTGTTGTGTCTTCAGCATCAGAGTATTTCATCTTTAGCAGGTTGTTTTCCATTTGATAAGTTCCGCTATTCCCCATCGAACTGAAATTTTTATTCGGATAAAATGTAAGGATTCCGGTTCCGTATCTGGAATTGTTTGTTTTGGTTTTCAATGTGTCTGTCTGACGAATTTCACCATTATAGATATCTATAAATTCCCAGGAACCAGAAAGTTTGTTGGATGAACAGGAAGCTGTCAAAAGTAAAAGAGAATAAAAGAGAATGGGCGTAAGTTTAAACATTTACATTAAAAGTTTTTATAAAATTACAAAAAAAGCACCCTGTTTTTGCAGAGTGCTTTTTTTATTTGAATTGAAGTAATTATTATCCGATTAACCACCCCGTCAAAAATTCTTTGAATTTTCGCCACCCCTCCAGAGGATGGGAATGGTCATATATTGATTGATAATTTTCATTAACATATTAAAAATCAATAAATTTTATTCAGGTTTTAATCTTTATATCACTTCGTCAATATTATAATTCTTATGTTCGCGGTTTGTTCTGATAATCATTTCTCCTAAGAATCCTGCTACAAACAGAAGACTTCCCAAAATCATCATTGTTAAAGCAATAAAGAACCAAGGATTATTGGTAATTAAATGTCCGTAAATTCCTCTCGCAACATCAATTAGTTTTGAAATTCCCAGCCAAAGTGCGGAAAGAAAACCAACAATAAACATTAAAGTTCCTACTGCTCCAAAGAAATGCATTGGCCTTCCTCCGAAACGGCTTACAAACCAAAGAGTTATTAAATCCAGAAATCCTCTGACAAATCTTTCAGTACCAAATTTTGAAGTTCCGTAAGGTCTTGCCTGATGCTGTACTTCTTTTTCAGTAATTCTTCTGAAACCTGCATTAGCCGCTAATACCGGAATATAACGGTGCATATCTCCGTATACATCAACAGATTTTACCACTTGTTTTTTATAAGCTTTCAGACCACAGTTGAAGTCATGAAGATAAACCCCTGAAACTTTTCTTGCTGCTGCATTGAATAATTTTGACGGAATATTTTTCGTCATTACATTGTCAAAACGCTTCTTTTTCCAACCGGAAACGATATCGTAGTTATCATGGATCACCATATTGTACAGTTCCGGAATTTCTTCTGGGAAATCCTGAAGATCGGCATCCATGGTAATCACTACATCTCCGTTTGTTCTTTCAAAGGCTGCATGAAGGGCCTGTGATTTTCCATAATTTCTGGAAAATTTAATAGCGTGGATCTGAGGATACTGAACTTTCATATTCTCAATAATACTCCACGACAAATCCGTACTTCCATCGTCTACAAACCAGATCTCATAAGATAAATTGCTGGTTGTGCATACTTTATCAATTCTTGAAAAAAGCTCTTCCAGAGAGTCTTCTTCGTTCAGTAACGGAATAACTATAGATAAATTCATTTAATTTTAATAAAAATTAGGCTTGATTTGTTTCTTCGGGCTGATGTATTGTTCTTGTTCTGAAAAACGCTCCAAAAAACACCGACAAAACTACGTAAAATATAAGAATTGCTGCAAAATATCCTGAAAAATGACTTGCGGTAAGCATATCTTTTCCTTTAACAGCCTCAGGAGTGAAGCTTTGTAATCTTTCTTTGTACTTCTGATCCAGCTCATCAATATCTTTCTGATGCTTCAGAATTTTTCTTGCAGAGGTATATTCTGTATCCAATTCTGATTTTTGTCTCTGAACATATTGGTAGTTCAACAGCTTTTTTGCCGCTGGATCTACAAAGTTTAAAAAGGCATAGATACTGAAGATGGAAAGAATTCCTCCGACAAACATCGGAACGAATGCTCTTTTGAAAGCTTCTTTAAATTTTACTACTCTATGGTTATTCCAATAGGATTTTACAGACCAGAAAGCGGCCCCGGCATAGAGAAGAGGCAAAACAAAAGCATTGGCTTTCAAAGAGATATCAAAGTAATTGATTCCTGAGAAAAAAGTGTACACTACAAAGAAAACGATCATTGTAGCGATAAAAAGTATAATTCCTAGTGTTGATGGACTTTTCGTCATATTTAAATTTTTAGAAAAAAGTTGAAAAATTTTCCCTCTAAATGTCAGGCGTTTAGCTTTACCACTGCATTTTTTCGACTAATTTTCTTTAATAAAGTTTTGAAGTTTATAAAATATTCCTACCTTTGCAACGGCAAGTCCTAAACAACCAGCTCCTGAGAATCCTCCAGGGTGGGAACGCAGCAAAGGTAATCGGTCGTAGCGGTGTGATTTAGGTAGCTTGCCATTTTTTTTTGGTTTAAAGTGAGAAGAGAGGTAATTTGATAATTATCTTTTTTTGTTTTTAATACCTTACGCATCATTTTCATTTTTCTAATTTTTCAGATTACCTATTCCCGTTATTGATTAAAATTCGAACGTCTCTCCCAATTTTGGTAAAACAAGTTCTACATTTTTATCGGCAAAATGCTTTAATGCACTTTCATGATTGATCTCAATTGCCGGGAAAGTATCAAAGTGGCATCCGATTACTTTTGGAGTTTTTAATAGCTCTGCAGCAGCAAAAGAGGCTTTTCTAGGACACATTGTATAGTGACTCCCAATTGGAAGGATAGAAAGATCAATATTCCCGTATAATCTCGGGAATAGCTCCATATCCGCCATTACTCCTGTATCTCCTGCCAAATAGATATTCTTACCTTCAGGAAGTCTGAAGATATACCCTACAGGAACGCCACCATAGCTTCCATCCGGGAAAGAACTTGTATGGTGAGCTGGTACCATGGAAATTTTAAGATCGTCGATTTTTGCCGATCCTCCTAAGTTCACATCGTCTTTATTTTTTGCCTGTTGGAAGTAACCGCATACTTCAGGAACTCCAATTACAGTAGCTTCCGGATAATGCTGTAAAACTTCTGCTACATCAGCAATATGATCACCATGCGCGTGAGTCAACAAGATATAGTCGATTTTTTGAGCAGCAATATCAAAACCTGATTCTGCTTTTTTGTAGTTGTAAAAAGGGTCACTCAAAATTGTTTTATCCTTGTAAGTGAACAGGAAACAATTTTGCCCTAAGAATTGTATTTTCATTTTAAATTAAGTTTCAATTATTATTAAACACAAATGACTCAAACAATTTCACAAATAGCACAAGAGATTAGTGACATTCGTGAAAGCATTCGTGCCATTCGTGTTTTTTAAATTTATTATTTCGATGGGAATTTATCTTCAATAAGTCTTAAATTAATTCCATGTTCCAGATATGCTTTACAGCCGTCTAAAACTGTCGTAAAACCTCCTGTATTATCATTAATTACTTTTAACAGATCTTCACCTGTCTGGCTGAATCCATAGCTTTTAATGATAACAAGAGTTCCTTTTTCCATGGTTTTGAATTCATAGTCTACATTCGTTGAAGGCTCTCCCCACTCTGTTCTGATCAGTTGGTTCGGAATGATCTGATGTACATTTACTACGTTTTTCACGCCATACATTTCCCATTCCCAGGTAACTGTTTTACCTTCTTCTAATTTTCCGGTAGATTTTGTGAACCAGAAATTAGTAGTTATTTCAGGATTGATGAATGCTTCAAAAACATCTTCAACCGGTTTTCTGATGAGCATTTGAGCTTCAACATAGGCATTAGAACTCATAATATACTATTTTAGATTTAGTTAAATAAGTTAAGGCCGGCTGCCGTAAGAATTGCCATTACAAACGTCATGATACCTACCTGCTTTAAATACTGGTCTAATTCTTTTGGTTCTTTTACTGATAAAATTTTCCTTCTCAGTTTGGATAGTGGAATCAACAGGATCATTACGATGAAAACATAATAATTTTGTCCCTGCATAAATCCGTTTATTCCTAAAAACATAAGAATCAGCAATAATGGAAGCTGTAACAGGACCATTTCATAGATCATTGCATTTCTGAATCCCATTCTTAATGCAAGGCTGTTTTTTCCTGATAGTTTATCGCTTTCAATATCTCTCATATTGTTCAGGTTAAGGACTGCCATACTCATCATCCCCACTGCTGTACCTGGTAACAGCATATCCCAGCTGAAAGTTTTGGTGAATAAGAAGTAACTTCCACATACGGAAACAAGTCCGAAGAAGATAAACACAAAGATATCTCCCAGTCCCATATATCCATAAGGCTTTTTACCTACTGTATACCCAATTGCTGCCAGAATACTTGCTACACCCAATCCTATGAAAATATAAAATTCATTCATATAGTTTGGAATGAAAGCCACATACAACAAAGCAATTGTTGCAATGAAAGATAATGCTGCGAAAAGAATCACTGCATTTTTCATTTGTTTTGCTGTAATTTTTCCTGATGCTACAGCTCTTGCTTCAGCTTCATTGATTCTTTTGGCATCGGTACCTTTTACTCCGTCACCATAGTCATTAGCATAATTTGATAAAATCTGGTATAAAAGTGTTACCAAAAGTGCCAGAGCAAAAATTTTCCAGTCCCATGTTCCCCCTTCTCCGTAAAGTCTCCATTTTGCAATGAAAGCTCCCATAATAATTCCGCTTAAGGAAAGCGGCAACGTTCTTAGCCTTGCGGCTTTTATCCAATCAGTCATATATTTATCATTGATAAACGATAATTGATAAATGATACATAATTTATCATTTACCAATTATCAATTATATTTTTAAGATATCCATTGATCTTCTCCGAAGTTTGGCTTTCTTTTTTCAAGGAATGCATTTCTTCCTTCTTTAGCTTCTTCGGTCATGTATGCTAAACGGGTTGCTTCTCCTGCAAATACCTGCTGTCCAACCATGCCATCGTCTGTAAGATTCATGGCGAATTTCAGCATTCTGATAGACATTGGAGATTTGGCTAATATTTCCTGAGCCCATTCGTAAGCCGTATCTTCTAATTCTGCATGAGGAACTACTTTGTTTACCATTCCCATTTCAAAAGCTTCCTGCGCGGAATAATTTCTTCCCAAAAAGAAAATTTCACGGGCTTTTTTCTGACCTACCATTTTAGCAAGGTAAGCAGAACCGTAACCACCATCAAAGCTTGTAACATCAGCATCTGTCTGCTTGAAAATAGCATGTTCTTCGCTTGCTAATGTTAAATCACATACAACATGAAGTGAGTGTCCTCCACCAACGGCCCATCCGGGAACTACTGCAATAACCACTTTAGGCATGAAACGGATCAAACGCTGAACTTCAAGAATATTTAAACGGTGTCTTCCATCTTCTCCAACATACCCCTGATCTCCTCTTGCTTTTTGATCTCCTCCACTGCAGAAAGCCCAACCTCCGTCTTTAGGGCTTGGTCCTTCTCCTGAAAGTAAAACAACACCTATTGAAGGGTCTTCGGAAGCGTCATAAAAAGCATCATATAGTTCTGAAGTTGTTTTAGGTCTGAAAGCGTTACGTACCTCTGGTCTGTTGAAAGCAATTCTTGCTACTCCGTTAGATTTTTTATAGGTAATATCTTCGTATTCCTTGGCGGTTTTCCACTCGATCATCTTATAAAAATTTTTCTCAAAGATACGGAATTACAGAGAAATTCTCTGTGTGAAATTCACCCATCATTTCAATAAAGAAGAGAAATTTTTCATTCAAAATTTCTGCCCATAGATATTGAGTAAGAATCTGTTTTTCAGAATAGGCAACATATCCTGTTTTCTTTAAAACAAAAGCCGGAACATTGCTGTTCCGGCTTTTTATAGTTGAGTTATCAAATGATTACTTTGCTGCACCGCTAAGTTCAGCTTCTTTAGCTTTCATTTCTTTAACTTTATCCATGTTTTTAGTTACCATGTAAATTTCCTTTAATGCAGAAACAGCATCAAGACTTTTTGGATTTGCTTTATACCATCCTTCTGCGTATGGCAATGCTTTTCCAAATCTTTCTCTTCTTTCGTCGATCAATTTAGAAGCTTCGTCCGGCTTGTCTTTTCTCAATGCGTTGATCTCTCCTACTACTTTAGCATCATCACCAATAGTTGTATATACTAAGTTCTGATAAGCATCAGAGAAATCAGGCTTAAGTTCAACTGCTTTTTTAAACGCTTCTAAAGCATCATTAACTGTAGCAGGATTTTTAGCCTGCATTACCCCAAGGTTATACCAGTTTGTGGCATCATTAGGGTTTTTAGCTAATTGTTCTTTTAATCCGGAAACAAATTTATCTGTGTTTCCAGATTGAAGGTATGCTGTAGTCTGCGCTTCTTTAAGTTTAGCACTGCTTGGGAATTTAACCAATCCTTTTTCGATAACAGCAAGAGCCTCAGGTGCTTTTTTTGCATTAAGAAGTAAAGAAGCCAGTGTTTCGTATATGTCTGATTCTATACTTTTTGTCTGCTCTGTTTTGAAATCACTGTAGTCAGAGTTCTTCTTCATAAGCTCCCAAGTCGCTTTATCAAGATTCACTACCTGTCCTGTTTTCTTTTCTTTTGCAGTATAAGTGGTTTCTACTCCTGTAAATCCGGAATTAACAAGATCTGTATATATTTTGATAGACTGATCACTGTTATTTGCTAACGCGTGGCTAAGTCCGGCATAATACATATATATTTTGTTGTCCTGTCCATTAGCTTTCAATAGGTCATAAACTTCTATAAACTTAGGTGCTGCAGCTGCATAATTTTTTGCATTATATGCATCCATAGCAACTTTATTAGCTTCCTGAAGCTGAGCATTCAAAGCAGCTGCATCTTTTTTCTGCCCGAAAGCAAAAGCGGATGCCACGATAGCCATTCCTAAAATTAGTTTCTTCATAATAACTATTTTATATTTATATTGTACAATTTATTCTTCAGAATCAGAATTCTCATTTCCCTCTGCCGGAGTTTCATTTTCAGCCTGAGGTATTGTATTGTCTTCCTGGTTATCAGTTACAACGTCTGTTCCTTCTTCAGTTTCTTCAGAATCATCTTCTACATCTTTGTCCATTGCTACTTTTGCGATGGCTGCAATTTCGTCATTTTTCTTAAGATTGATCAGTTTTACTCCCTGAGTATTTCTACCCATTACTCTCATTTCATCCATACCCATTCTGATCGCAACACCGGATTTATTGATAATCATCAATCCATCTTCGTCTGTTACGTTTTGAATAGCAATCAGATTTCCTGTTTTTTCGGTAATGTTCAGGGTGATAACTCCTTTTCCTCCTCTGTTGGTAATTCTGTAGTCTTCTACTGCTGTTCTCTTTCCGTATCCTTTTTCAGATACTACAAGTACTGTTTCGTTTTCTACATCGTTCACAACAATCATACCAATAGCTTCGTCTCCGTCTTCAAGCAAGATTCCTCTTACCCCGATAGATCCTCTACCTACTTCTCTTACTTTTTCTTCAGGGAAACGGATACATTTACCATTTTTAGTAGCAATCATAATCTGAGAGTTTCCATTGGTAAGGTAAGCTCCTAACAACTGGTCATTATCTCTGATCTCAATAGCATTTACTCCGTTTACTCTTGGTCTTGAATAGGCTTCTAATGAAGTTTTCTTGATTGTACCATTTTTGGTAACCATCACAACGCTCATTTGATTTACATATTCAGAATCCTTCAGATTGTTGGTTCTGATATAGGCTTTGATCTTATCATCCGGTTCAATGTTGATAAGGTTTTGTACCGCTCTTCCTTTTGCTGTTCTGGAACCTTCCGGAATTTCAAATACTCTCAGCCAGTAACATCTTCCTTTTTCTGTAAAGAACAACATATACTGGTGGTTGGTTGCAGAAACAATATATTCAAGGAAATCGGAGTCTCTTGTTGTTGCCGCTTTATTTCCTACACCACCTCTACTTTGAATTTTATATTCTGAAAGTGAAGTTCTCTTAACATATCCTGCGTGAGAGATCGTAAGAACTACAGCTTCGTTCGGGATAATATCTTCGATAGACATTTCTCCTCCCGAGTAATCAATTTCAGTTCTTCTTTCGTCTCCGTATTTTTCTTTGATTTCGATCAGTTCTTCTTTAATGATCTGGAATCTTCTAGGCTCATTGGCTAAGATATCTTCCAAATTTTCAATTTCTTTCATGATCGCATCGTATTCATCACGGATCTTATCAAGCTCCATTCCTGTTAAACGAGCCAATCTAAGATCAAGGATCGCCTGAGCCTGAATATCTGAAAGTTCAAATGCTTCAATTAATCCTTCTTTTGCAGCCTGAGGGTTTGCACTGTGACGGATAATAGAAATTGCTCTGTCTAAAGCATCCTGAGTTCCGATTACTTTCATGAACCCTTCAAGGATGTGCGCTCTTTCTTTTGCTTTCTTAAGCTCAAACTGAGTTCTTCTTACGATTACCTCATGTCTATGCTCTACAAAGTGATGAATGATATCTTTAAGGTTCAGCTGCTCCGGTCTTCCGTGTACCAATGCAATATTGTTTACACTGAAAGAAGTCTGAAGTGCTGTATATTTATATAATAGGTTAAGAACAACATTCGGAATAGCATCGTTTTTCAATTCATAAACAATACGAAGTCCTTTTCTGTCTGATTCGTCTCTGATCTCGTGGATACCAGGGATTTTCTCGTCTTTAACAAGCTCTGCTGTTCTTGCGATCATTTCCGCTTTGTTAACCTGATAAGGAATTTCGCTAACGATAATAGCGTTTCTGTTTCCTATTTCATCAAAGCTAACTTTAGCTCTTAAAACAACTCTCCCTCTTCCTGTATGGAATGCATCTCTTACTCCGTCATAACCGTAGATGATACCCCCTGTAGGGAAATCCGGAGCAATGATGTGCTGCATCAGTTCATCAATCGTAATTTCTTTATTATCGATATAAGCACAGATTGCATCTACAGATTCTGACAGGTTGTGCGGCGCCATATTAGTTGCCATCCCTACTGCAATACCAGAAGTACCGTTTACCAAAAGGTTCGGAATTTTGGTTGGCATTACTGTCGGTTCCTGTAAACTGTCGTCGAAGTTATTCTGGAAATCAACTGTTTCTTTGTCTAAGTCTGAAAGCACCTCATCAGAGATTTTTTTCAATCTTGCCTCAGTATAACGCATTGCTGCAGGCGGGTCACCATCCATTGAACCGAAGTTACCCTGGCCATCAACCTGAGGATAACGCAAGCTCCAGTCCTGGGCCATTCTTACCATAGCATCATATACAGAGGAATCTCCGTGCGGGTGATATTTACCCAAAACATCCCCAACAATTCTCGCAGATTTTAAATATTTTCTATTAGAAAACACCCCTAATCCATACATACCATAAAGTACTCTTCTATGAACGGGTTTCAAGCCATCTCTTACATCCGGTAACGCTCTTGAAACGATAACGGACATCGAATAATCGATATAAGACGACTTCATTTCATCAACAATGTTGATAGGAATCAGTCTTTCTCCTTCTTTTTGCATAAACAAATTTTATTATAATGATAGTCAGACCTTTAGCTGTAAGTCTGAAAATTATTTATTTCCAATTTTTATTAACGGGCTAATTTACGAAAAAAATGCCGATTTTTGCTGTAGAATTTATCCAAAAAATCTTAAAAATTCATAAAATATGGGAGTATTAAGTATAACTTTCCACTGCACGAAAGATAAGCTGGAAGAATGGGAAAATTATATTGATGAAACATTGGTTTTAATGACTGAAAACCTGATGGATGTAGACAAATATATTCTTTCTGAAGTGCATAGTGATTATATTGAAGATGGTAAAAATTACAATCTCTTATTAATCTTTGATAATGATGAATTGCGGGAAGATTTCATTAAAAGCGAACTTTTGAATATATCTGAAAGGATTGAGAAAAAGTTCGGACAGGAAGTGATGATCTTTAACACCTACCTGAATCCTAAAAAAACAAGATTATAATTGATAATAAAAAAGCACTGAAAAAAATCAGTGCTTTTCTTTTTTTATCTGTGATGTCCATGACCACGGCCTCTGTGATGATGGCCACGCTCTTCATAAATATACACTTTCTGAACATGACCTGGTGCATAGTATCTTGCACTTCCGCCATAATACCTTTTTGCGTGTCCCGGCGGCATTCTTCTTCCATGCGGCTCATGCACTATGCAAGAGGACAGCATTAATAGGACCACGCCTACCCCGGCAATTTTAAACATACTTTTCATTATTTTCACTTTTTCAATTTCGATAGCGAAATATATCAATGTTAATGCCAAAAGAAATTGGAATTAAGCTAATGTATGTTAAAACTAAATGCTGATGTTCTTATTTAATAAGTTAATAGCCACTTCTTTTTTTCACCTGTCCAGGGGCATAATCTTTTGCACTTCCTCCATACACTTTTTTAGCCTGTCCTGGCGGCAAGGTTTTACCACGATGCCCGTTGTCATGCACTACACATGATGACAACATAAACATCACGATAAGAACTCCTGTAATTTTAATCAAATTTTTCATTATTTCTATTTTTTCAACTTTATTATTACAAGGGTAATGCCAAATTGAAAAGTTCAGAGTTTAAGGTTGGAATATACAGCCTTTTATTATCAATGGTCAATTTTGCTTCTCAAGTCAATAATGAATTTTACTATGGAGATTAATGTGTTTATCAAACAAATTCATCATTCATCATTCATCATTCATCATTCATCATTCATCATTTATAATTTATAATTCTCTAAATGATTTCGCTTCTCTTTTCCATCAAAACAAGGTCTTTCCATTCGTTGTTGAGTTTTCCCATTTTTTTGCGGACTCCTACCACTCTGAACCCGTTTTTCTGATGGGACTTGATAGCCATTTCATTTTCGGAGAAGATATTGGTCTGCAATGTCCAGAATCCATGGTCCTCGCTGTCCAGAATTATCTTTTTAAGCAATATGGAACCCAATCCCTTACCCTGGTATTCGTTATCAAAATAAATGCTTACTTCTGCAACTCCTTTAAAACATTCTCTTTTACTTACCGGTTTTAAGGCACACCATCCTATCACTTCATTATTTTCATTTTCCAGCACCCAGCGGCAGTCATTGAAATATTCCATGCTCCAGGCTTCAGGGGTAGGAACTTCTGTTTCCAAAGTGGCAATTCCACCGTCTACTCCCTGCCGAAAAATCTCAAGCACCCGGGTTTCGTCACTGGGAAGCATTTCTCTTAATTCGTAATTCATTGTATTTAATGGTATTTTCTTTTGAGTTTTCTTTTAATTCTCGAATAATGGGTCTGTTTGCTTTTTTCATCCTGAGAAACAACACTGATATTCCCATCTACTTCCAGAACGGAAAGCTTTACATTCTGTATGTTTTCAATTCCATGTTCTCTTATAGCTTCTTCCAATTCGCTTTCAGTAATTTTTACACGATTCAGTGCTGCCTGGTCTGCAATTCCGTCCCTGATAAGAATTACCGGTTCATCTTCCATAAAAGTCTGAAAAGAACGGCTGGAAAACATGATTCTTTTTAAAATAAAATTAGCAACAAACAAAACCAATGCCGCAATAACTCCTCCCTGAAGAGAGGTATCAGGACCTACCATCGCATTCTGGACAGCATTTGAAATCAACAGCAACAACACAACATCTCCCGTATTGAGCTGGGAAAGCTGATTTTTACCAAATAAACGGATAGCAATCACCATGAAAAGGTAAACGCAGAGGGAACGGACAGCAACGTTAAGAATTGGATCCACAATTTTTTTTATCTACTCAAATGTATTGATTTTTGTGATTCTTAAAAAATATTTTATTGACAGATTTTGGTATACATTTTGAGCTTGGGATTCTGATAAATACCACAAAAAATAATAACAAATGAAAAAATTATTTCTCTTATTAGGAATTTTCCTTTTCCTTGCTTCCTGTAAAAAGAATGAAGCTCAGCCTGCTTTATCCCAAGAAACAGCTATTCATGAGAAGGTAAATGAGCTTTATACTCAGTATGGTAAATCCAACGAAGCTATTTATAATCAACCGATTCCGGATAGTTTGTTTTCTCCGGATTTAAAAAAAGTTTTAGACGAGGCCATACATGCATCAAAAGCGGATATTGAAAAGGTAAAAAAGAGTGATCATCCTGATGAAAAGCCATTAATCTTTGAAGGGGCTATTTTTTCCAGTCTTTATGAAGGATTTACAAGCTATACAATCAAATCTGTTAAGATACAGGATAAAACTGCTGAAGCACTCGTAGTGTTTGAATATAATATGGCTTCACCAAAAGTAACATGGATGGATACCGTACATCTCATCAATACAGAGAAAGGATGGAGAATAGATAATATTACTTTTGATAAGATAGGAAATTCTAAAGATCTTAAAGCGAGATTAACTGAATTTGTTCAAAGTACAAAATAATAGAAAAGCCGCTCATAAAAGCGGCTTTATTTTTTTAAGGACATTGAACGATTGGAATATCACTGCAAATTACTTTATTTGCCCATTCGCAAAACGTACAGTATTTTTTAGGCTCTCCTCCGTACACTGACTTCAAATCTGATTTCGTCAGTTTCTTTAAATTTTTCATATAGTTTTAATTTTATGGTAGCCCAAAATTAAAACCTTACTGCTTATTTTTTATTATAACTTAATCTGATAAGTTTTCATTATTCACACTTTTATGAATAATATGCAATGAATATTATCTGCTGTGAATCTCTACTGTCACTGGCATTACGTAAGTGTAGGCAACCATATTTTCAGTCAGTTTATTGCGGTCTACTTTGTAATCAAGATCACTTAATACTGTTTCAATTTCTTTGCTTACGGTTTTACAGTCTCCTGTGGAATGAACATTTACAATTTTACCATTTTTTGCAATATCGAATTTCACTACTGAGTTTACTGTGCCCTGCTTGTAATCAGGATTGGTAAGATCAAAGTTAGCTTCCAGTTTATTTCTTATATCTGTAAAAGTCTCGCTCCTATTCAGCTGAATAGGCTCAATGGTATTATGATTGGTAGTCTGGGCTTTGGCAGTGTTCAAAATGGCAGCAAATCCACAAACGAAAAGTGAAGCAAACAATATTTGAGTTCTATTTTTCATAACTAATTGGTTTTAAATATTATACTAACCTTTTTTTGTATCTCTTAACCAAAGTTATTAAAAATAATTCATATTAATTTTACATTGAGTTAACATTGAGTTAACATTGAGATTTAATTAATTGATTATCAGCGTGATAAATTTTTAAAATATTTAAAAATTTAATATTGGGAGGGTTATTTTAAGCATAAAAAAGGCTAAACCTGATTAGTTTAGCCAATTCTTATCTCGATTGTTAATTTAAAAAGTTGGTCAATATTCTAAAATAAATTATTTAGATTCCTTCGGAATGACAAAATGCTGAATAATTTTATGAATATGTTATTCCAGTTCCCTCTTCAAGAACTTCCCTGTCAAACTCTTCTTCGACTTCACAATTTCTTCTGGAGTTCCCTGTGCTACAATCTGCCCACCGTGTTTTCCTCCTTCCGGCCCAACGTCAATGATATGGTCTGCTAATTTGATTACATCCATATTATGTTCAATGATAATGAACGAGTTTCCAAGTTCTACCAATTGGTTGATAGCATCCATCAGGATTTTTACATCTTCAAAGTGTAATCCCGTGGTAGGTTCATCAAGGATATAAAGGGTGTTTCCGGTTTGTCTTTTTGCCAATTCGGTTGCTAACTTGATACGTTGGGCTTCACCTCCTGAAAGGGTTGTTGACTGCTGTCCAAGGGTAATATATCCTAATCCTACATCCTGTAAAGTTTTTACTTTTGCAAAAATCTTAGGAATCGGCTGGAAGAAATCTACCGCTTCATCAATCGTCATATCCAATACATCAGAGATGGATTTTCCTTTATAACGAACTTCCAGCGTTTCCCTGTTGAAACGTTTTCCGTTACAGGTTTCACAATGTACGTATACATCCGGAAGGAAATTCATTTCGATCACTTTCAATCCTCCACCCTGACAGGTTTCGCATCTTCCGCCTTTTACGTTGAAAGAGAATCTTCCCGGCTTATACCCACGGATCTTACTTTCCGGAAGCTCTGCAAAAAGGTTTCTGATATCGGTAAACATTCCGGTGTAAGTAGCAGGATTAGAACGTGGCGTTCTTCCGATTGGAGTCTGGTCTACATCTACAATTTTATCAATATTCTCCAGTCCTTCAATTTTTTTGTAAGGTAAAGGTTCCTGAACAGCTCTGTAGAAATGTTTATTCAGGATTGGATATAAAGTTCCGTTAATCAAAGAAGATTTTCCGCTTCCTGAAATTCCGGTTACTACTACTAATTTTCCAAGGGGAACATCAAGGGTTACATTTTTAAGGTTGTTTCCTGTAGCTCCTTTTAAAACAATATTTTTACCGCTTCCTGCTCTTCTTTCTTCAGGAATTGCAATTTTTCTTTTTCCATTGATATATTGAGCAGTGATGGTATCTGCTTTCAACAAATCTTTTGGTTTTCCCTGCCAAAGGATTTCTCCACCGAATTTTCCGGCTTTTGGACCAATATCCAATACCTCATCGGCTTCAAGAATCATGTCTTTATCATGCTCTACCACCAATACCGAGTTTCCGATATCTCTAAGATTTTTCAGGGAATGAATCAGTCTTTCATTATCTCTCTGGTGAAGTCCGATACTCGGTTCATCAAGGATATACAATACATTCACCAATTGAGATCCAATCTGAGTTGCCAGACGGATTCTTTGTGATTCTCCTCCTGAAAGGGTTTTTGAACTTCTGCTCAAGCTTAAATAATCCAAGCCTACATCCAGCAAAAACTGAAGTCTGGTTTCAATCTCTTTTAAGATTTCGTGAGCAATGATTTTATTTTTTTCCGAGAATTTATCTTTAACATCTGCTAACCAGTCTTTTAAATCCGCTAAGCTTAGACCATTGACCTCAGCAATATTTTTTCCGTCAATTTTAAAACTTAAACTTGAAGGCTGAAGACGTGTCCCATGACATTCCGGGCATGTTTCTTCTGTTGTGAAATGTCTTTCCAGCAAAATGGCTTCATACGATTCTCTTTCATCAATGATTTCCTCCATGAAAGCGATGAGACCATCGAAACCAATTTTAATTTTCTTGGTAATTCCGGCGTACTTAAGATCTTTATTAAATTCTTTATGACAGCCGTTATAGATGTAATCCAGTGCTTCTTCAGGAATATCCTTCAAAGGCGTTGTTAACCCTAATCCGAAAATCTCAAGAATGTTTTTAATCTGCGATAGAATCCATTTGTTTGATTTGATATCTTCCAATGGCAATAATCCTCCCTGATTGATTGATAGTTTTGGGTTATCAATAAAGTAATCGGTATTGATCTTTTTGATGGTTCCCAATCCTTTACAGTTCGGGCAGCTTCCTTTCGGTGAGTTGAATGAGAACGTATTCGGTTCAGGCAGTGCCAAAGAGTGTCCTGTTTCCGCATCCATCAGGTTTTTGGAAAAGTATTCGATGTCTTTACTTCCCAATTTCTGAATTCCGATAATTCCTTCCCCCATTTCCATCGCAGTACGCAATGATTTTTCCATTCTTCCTTCTGAGGCATTCTCCCCGATAATCCAGCGGTCGATAACGATATCAATATCGTGGGTTTTATAACGGTCAAGTTTTAAATCATATTCAATATCCTGCAGTTCTCCATCAATTCTTGCCTGTCCGTAGCCTTTTTTGGCCATCTGTACAAAGAGTTCATGATAATGCCCTTTTCTGGAACGCACTACCGGCGCCAAAAGCATAATTTTCTCTTTTTTATAGTTTTCTTTGATGGTTTCCAGGATCTGATCTTCTGTGTAGCTTACAAGCTTCTGTCCGGTAGACAAAGAGTACGCATCCGAAACTCTTGCATACAAAAGACGTAAAAAGTCGTAAAGCTCTGTAACAGTTCCCACCGTAGAACGAGGGTTTTTATTGGTTGTTTTCTGCTCAATGGCAATAACGGGTGAAAGTCCTTCAATTTTATCTACATCAGGACGCTCCAACCCACCCAAAAACTGACGTGCATAGGCAGAGAACGTTTCAATATAACGACGCTGGCCTTCTGCAAAAATGGTGTCGAAAGCCAATGAGGATTTTCCACTTCCGGAAAGGCCGGTAATAACGACCAATTCGTTGCGCGGAATTTTAACATTAATATTTTTAAGATTGTGTTCACGGGCTCCGTAAACTTCTATATATTCTGTTGATTTGCTCATAATTCAGAGTGATTTTGCCTGAAAATCACAACGTGCAAAAATACGAAATTTTATAGACTTTTTTTGAATTTTAAAGGGATAAAAGTTTTATAAATTCACAGAGGTTGATGAGAGTAATTTCTAATGCAATTATGTAGGTTTTTAAAGCCGTTTGAAAACCTTATTTATAAAAAAACAGGCTAAAGTCCGTTCCTATTGAAAATTTTCACGTTTGTTGATTTAGGGAATTGTATACCAATCTTTCAATTCAATGAAATAAAAAATGCCGTATTAACAACGGCATTTATATTTTAAACTGATTTAATTTTCTTTAAAGATTTACATGTCCTGGAAATCGACATCTTCATTATTTATTCTTACCACATATTCAATCCCGTCAATGGCTTTAGCAATGATCTGATTTCTGATAATATTGGCCATATTCTCCCAATAAGCTCTTCCGTAGAAAGAATAGTTCTGCGGAATAATTTCTACCTCAACGGTTCTTACAAAACCTTCTTTGGGTTTATTGCTGATCATGGTTCCTCTTCTTACCCTTACTTCTCTTGCTTCATCTTTCAGAATCATGCGGCAGTAATTTTTAACGTCTTCCAAGGAAATGATTTTATCTCTTGTTGTCAATGCATATTTATAAGCCTGAATACTGTCTGTTCCTTTCTGTTCTTCTGCACCGCCCAATGTTTCGGTAAGCAATACAACAGTCTGTGATTTCAACTGATTGGAAAGTTCTGTTCCCGGGCGCATGTGATTGGCCAAAGTACAGTGAGTTACCCAGAAAGAAGCATAGGTATGATCGGTTTTTTCTACCGGTTCCATGATGACATAATTCAGTTCCTGTCTGATATTCCTTTTGGCGTTGTTTACTTTCTGTACCATGGTTTTCATTTTATCGGACATTTCGCTGAGAACACCTTTTACATTGTCTCTGTTTAAAAGGGAAAATGCTGCAATTTCGTCTCTTGTTAATTCAAGAACATTAGCAATCATGTCAACTGCATTTCTGCTTGTGAAGCGCTCCATCCCTCCTTTTCTTACGGTATATAAGCCTTTTTTAAGATCATCTGCCGGTGTAAAAGGGATTTCGGTGTACTTTCTTCCGTCACCGTCCTGTACCTCATCTACATACAGGAAATGTTCTCCTTCATCTGTTACCAAAGGAATATTATTCCCCATGATATCAAGGCTGTATTCTGTTTTTTTCCAGCCTCTGTTGTAGATTGGGAAAGCATTCAGCACAAACGAAAAATTATCAAGTATTTCTGCGGAAAACTGTGGCGGGAATTCAAAAGTAAGCCACAAGAAACTTTTATTATCCAGAAACTTTGTAATTTCCTCTTTTCCTGCTAAGAAATCAAGATTCTGAGGAAGCTGTCCGGGTTCTGAGAACAGACTTTGAGAAATTCCTGTTACTTCAATAAATTTATGGCGGTAAATGCTTTTAATATCGTCAATCACCTTATTTCTAATGGACTGCTCTTTGAACATCTGCTCGTAACCGTCAGTGTGACTTTCTGTAAGATAGCTTAATCCTTCTCTTACAAATAAAGGATTTCCATTGCTGGACACCGAAATGTACGGCAATAATTTATAGACAAAATCCAAGTGTTCAAAAGCCGGATTGGAGCAGAATATACTTAAATATTTAGGGAAATTTTCACTGATATACTTGCTGACATCTACTCCTATTGTGATTTTTCTGTAATCTTCGGGTTTTCCCTGAAATCTTGAAATAGGAATTTTATTGAATCTGTCATCTATGCTGTAGCAGGTATTTCCTACAAACATAACAGAGGTGTGAACTTTATTGATTCTTACATTCCCTACCGGTGTAAAAGGGATATTCAGCTGCTTATCGGATTCTGACTTTACTGTGGAAGTCATCTGTTTACGGAAGAAAAACTCCGTATGTTCCAATAAAACTTCCGATGAATCATAAGGCTGTGTAAAAGCCACAGAATGAGCAGGAATAGGATGTGTATAGATGGACGGTGTAAGAAGTTTTGCCAATTTTTCCAATATACGGGCATTTACCGTCTGTATTTCATTATTCGCTTTAAAAACTTCTGTACTGAACGCATCTATCAACAGTTTTACAAAAGGATCTAAAGACTGTGGGCTTCTCAATCCCCATACTTTAGTTGCATTCTGAAGCATTCTTGCTTTTACAGATTCTTTGGAATAAATATTCTGATCTAAATTCATAATTTTCTTTCGCTGTTAAAAATATTAATCAATAGACATCGGGCTTAGAAACAATTCTGTTGAAAAACTGAAACGTTCTCCTGTTTCCTCCATTTTTGCATTGATGGCAATTCTTACTTTCTTTTTAATTTCGGTGTGTTCTTTAGTATCGTAGCTGTGTTCTACAAATTGTATGTGGGCATCGATCTGTGGACTTACAATTCTCGGTTCATATTCCTGGATTTGTCTTCTTAGGCTTTTGACAAAAACATTTTCCCAGATGGCACTTGTTACTCCGTTATCGAATTCAAGGTTCCAAACATCGTTTCCATAGTTTTCATCATATCTGTTCTCCCCTTTTTTGGTGGTGATCAGCAGCATAATATTGTGAGCAATACTTTCCCCCATATCGCAGGTATCGATACTTCCGCCTTCGGTCATTAAAGTAGACGGTACGAAAGGCATTCTGTAATTTGGTGTATCCATAACTTATAGTTTTTACTTCATGGTCCCGCTTATTTAAAAACGGAATACCAAAGTACGCATTTTCGCCAAATAATTGTTACAATACACTAAAATATTATTCAAAAAGAGGGACCTTCAAACTGAATTGAAAGCCCTGAATCTATTATGTCTTTTATTTTATTTAAACGCTTGCCTTTTTTCGGTTGATGAAATAATACACCGGAAGGCCCAGCAATACCAATACAAAGCCTGGCCATGTATATTGTTGTTTGTAAATTAACAGTAAAATACAGAAACATGTTCCTATGATAAGATAAATAACAGGTGTTACCGGATAAAGCCATGTTTTATAAGGCCTTTCCAGTTCTGGCTGCTTCATTCTTAAGTAAATTACTCCAAAAACCGTAATCATATAAAACAGAACGATCACGAAAGAGATCATATCCAATAAATTCCCGTACTGGCCGCTCAGGCACAAAATAGAAGCCCAAACTCCCTCCATCCATAAAGCATTTTCAGGAACTTCATTTTTATTGTTTTTGACTGCCGATTGAAAGAACATTCCGTCTTTTGCCATGGTCTGGAAAACTCTTGCTCCAGCCAGAATCAATCCGTTATTACATCCAAATGTAGAGATCATTACCAATAAAGCAATGATAATAGTTCCTGCACTTCCAAAAATGTTCTGAGATGCGGCTACCGCTACCCTGTCATTGGCTGCAAATGCAATTCCGTCTCTGTCCAGGGCGTTTAAGTATACATAGTTTACTGCTATATAAAGAATCATTACTGCAGAAGTCCCATAGATCATCGACTTTACTACATTTTTTTTAGGATTTTCAATCTCACCGGAAACAAATGTTACACTCTCCCAGGCAACAGAACTGAAAACAGAACCTACCATTGCAGCGGCAATTCCACCCAGCAAAGTCATCCCTCCAATGGGTTCCCAGCCTTCTTTAAGGAAATTACCACTCAAATCTTTTTTAAGATTATTAAAAGAATCTGTACCCCAGCTAAAGTTTTCTGATAAATGAGAAATATCTACCAATATAAACCCGGCAGCTATTAAACCCAATAATGCTATGATTTTAGAACCTGTAAAGATATTCTGAAGCATTTTACCGCTCTCTACCCCTCTTGTATTGATATAAGTAAGTAAAACAATAACGGCAATAGCCAGAATCTGTATCCAGGTGATTTTAAATTCACCACTTTGAAAAATTGGAGCAGCATCGTTAAGTGAAGGGATCAGATAGGCTGTAAATTTACCAAAAGCCATCGCTACTGCAGCAATTGTTCCGGTTTGTATTACGGTAAACAATCCCCAGCCATAAAGGAATCCCATCCTTCTGCCGAAAATCTCTTTCAGATACGTATATTGTCCGCCAGCTTTTGGAAACAGTGCAGAAAGCTCTCCATAGCTTATTGCCGCTGCTACAGTCATCACTCCAGTGATAATCCACACTACAATCAGCCAAAAACCTGATCCCAGGTTTCGCGTCATATCAGCACTTACAATAAAGATCCCGCTTCCGATCATGGATCCCATCACCAGCATAATGGCATCCCATAGTTTCAGTTTTTTTTGCATAGTCAAGTATAGGGGTCAAATATAATCAAATCTGTCTTTGATTTTGAATTTTATTAAAAATTCCTTGAAACAGCTGTTTTTTATCATTTTTAAATCAGTTATGATTCAATATTAATTAGTATTTTTGGGAAAAATATTAAACATGAAATTTAAAGTGATATTATTGGGAGCAGCTTTAACGGCTTCTTCATTAGCATTTGCTCAATCCGGACCACCAGAAGGGAAAGCTTTGGTAGGTGATACTTACGGAGATCAGGTAAATTCTTCTGCTGAATCCAAGGCGATTACAGTAGATAAACTGAATAAGCAACTGAAAAAAGACAATAAAAAAGTTGAAAATGTAGCCGTTAAAGGAAAAGTAACGGATGTTTGCGATAAAAAAGGTTGCTGGCTTACCATTCAAACGGAGGACAATTCTAAGTTTTTTGTAAAAATGAAAGACTATGCTTTCTTTGTACCTACAGCTTTAAAAGGTAAAAATGTAGTATTGGAAGGTAATGCAGAAAGAAAAGTAACTTCTGTGAATGAGCAGAAACATTATGCAGAAGATGCTAAAAAACCACAGGCTGAAATTGATGCGATTACTCAGCCTAAAGAGGAAATCAGATTTGTAGCAAACGGAATTAAAGTAGTTAACTAACTTTAATCATTGAATACAATCTTAATTCTAAATTTCTAAGGTTTGGCCTTAGTCCATTCCTATTAAATATAAAAAAATAAAATCGGCTGTCCTTTGGGACAGCCGATTTTTATTAATCTTCAATCTTAAAATCCACTACGGAATCAAGTTTCGGATATTTAGTTGCAGAAATAAATTTCTTTCCGGTACAGTCTATTTCCAGCCAGCCTTTTCTCTTCTTGACATCTCCTGCCTCCATTACAAAAGGAATAAAAGAGATTTCATCTTTCCCCTCTTCTTTGATTTCTCTGTACTGAACCGCTATATCCAAAATACATTCATGCTCTGTATTCAGTTTTACATTTCTGTAAATAATATCATAATGCGTTTCCTGATTTTCAGGGATCTCTAAGTAAGTTTCCCAGCCTGTAATATCAGAATTCAGTTCACTGATAGCCTTTAGTGCATAATAAAGAGCAATAGTATAATATTTTCTTGTTCCTTTTCTGGTATAATCATCTACAAAATGTCCGCCTTCAAATAAAATAGTAGGCATTCCGGCTTTGATAAAATTATCTCCTGTGGAAGTAGGATAAAATTCATCAGAATATCTCCCGATCTGGTTCGGGATCATTTCCTTTAAATGGCTATATATATTTCCGATCACTGCCATACATTTCTTTCTGTTTTCAGTAACGGTACGTTCTACATTTTCAGAAGGTGCCAAAAAGGAAAGTGTAGCAGGATGAATACCGTCAGTGGTAAATATGGTTCTCTGCTCATGAAGGTTTAGTGCATAATCATATTTCTTTGAAGCCGCTGCATTTTTCAGAAACTTAATCTCTTTACTGGCTTCATTATGAAAATCTCTGTTCAGATCAATATCGGCAGCATTCAGTCTCGTCCATCTTTCAGATCCGTCCGGATTAAGCATGAATATAAAATCAAGCTGTATTTTACTGAACAAATCCTCTTTCATTTCAGGTGCTTTATCAAGACTTATTAAAAGGTCCAGCATGGCATGAGTTGCATTAGATTCATTTCCGTGCATTTGTGACCAGGCCAGTACCTGAATTTTTCCGGTTCCTACAGTTAACCGATAAATAGGTTTATCTAAATAGGATCTTCCGATCTCCTGAATATAATCGCTGAGATTGGTCTGTAGGTAAGAAAATAATTTTTCAGGGGAAATATAGCGATTTGAGAAATCGGGTGTCTGAGAATAGATCTGTTCAAAATTCATCTTGAGAAATAATTTACAAGAATCAAATTTAGCCATTTTTAGGCAAAAACTTTAATTAACATTTGTAAATAATGCAAAAATTCGCAAATTTACATTTGACACACGCATGAAAAGCAATTTACAAATATTAAATCTTATCTGTTTTCAATCTTTATAATAGATTAACACTTGTAACATTGTTAAACACCATCGAATGACATATTGTCTGTTGATAAAATTGTGGATTGCGAATAATTTAATTTATATAATTTAAAATGCATTAAATCAGTTATTTACAAAATTTATCTAAATGATATTTATAATGCTACTTGAAGTGTGAAAACAGCTGTTTTAGCCTATTTGATAGTTATTTTATTAAACATAATAATTGTGGAAAACTTTGTTGTTTACTATGATATACAAATGTAAATGACACAAAATACCAAAATCATCGTAAAAATTTTACTCTACTCTTGTTTTTCGTGATCAATTTAACAGACCCTAAAAATAGTTGTTTAACATTGATCTAATTTTCCCTCAAAAAAGAGATATATCGGCTTAAATTAAGGTATTTACATCAGTAATTTACCATTGTAATATCTATAAAATAGCCATTATACTGTTTAAAACAGACATTTATCAGTCTCTTGATACTGAAAAAAGGAATTAGGTGGATTAATTATGTAAACAGTAAAAAAGAAGTCATTTAAGGAACAAAATCGCCTTTGAAAATACTCCAATTTACATTTATAAACTATGATAAAAGGGTAAATAACGGAACAGTATTAATGCAGAAGAGTTTCTCAGGCAGATTAATATAATTATTAAGTACAATTGTAATTTAGCTATAATCTATTGATTTAAAATTATTTATTCTCTATTTACAAATGTATACGTATGATAATTTCAAATATTTACATTTGTATTTTGCATTTGTAAATTATATGAGTTACATTTGTAAAATAATTAAAGGCTTATTTTTATGAGTTTAAATGAAAGAATTTCCAAAATTATAGAGTATTCTAATCTTACTCCTTCTGAGTTTGCTGATGAGATTGATGTACAGCGTTCATCCATTTCGCATATCACGTCAGGAAGAAACAAACCGTCTCTTGAGTTTATCATAAAAATAAAATCCCGTTTCCCGGAACTTCTGTGGGACTGGCTTGTTACCGGTGAAGGTGAGATGCTGAAATCCCAGTTGCCAGAAACGGAAATTCCTGTGGAATATCCTGAAGAGGAAAAAATAAAAACAACTCCTCTCCCCGATTTGTTCACCATGATGAATGATGACGATGAATTCGGGAGTGATGAAGCAGAAATAGAAACTCCAAAAACAAGTCCTGGAGAATCGTTTATACCTGCCCAGGATAAAGTCCCGGAAAAAATATCCGATTCTCAGCGATTAGAAAATCCCAGTGATCAGATACTTGGCCAAATACTTGGTAATCAAGCCAATAAAATAAAACGTATTGTTTTGTTCTATGAAAACGGAAAATTTGAAAGTTTTGAACCTTAAAAATAAAAACCTGATCAAAGAGAATGATCAGGTTAAAAAATATTTGAAGAAGAAAACTAAAGCTATTGCTTTATTTTGTTTTTTGAAATTGAATAGGATATTCTGCTGATAGAATTTTATCATCTATCCCATTCTATTTTTTATAATTTAGGCTATTTATAAGGGTGATATTTTGCTTATGTATTTAAAGAGATTCTGTCACAGAGGGCAGTAAGTGAAAACATTTTCATGCATTGGTTTTTTATGGCTCTATCAAATATAAATATTTAAAATCAAATCAACAATAAAAAACATATTATTTTAACATATAATTAATGTAAATAATAATTGTATTAATTATCATTAATTCCGATTTATAATCCAAAGATCTATTTTCTCCTGAATAATGAGCTTCTATATTGAAGTTGACAGCAACAAAAAGGCCCGCAAATCTGCAGGCCTGATAGGTTTTTATTAGAAATATTATTATTTCTTTCTTCTTTCCAGTTCTTTTTTGATAAGTCCCAGCTCTCTTCCGGTTTGTCCGGCTACAGAAGTGTTTTCTCTGGCTCTTCTCGTCAGATATGGTACAACATCCTTTACAGGTCCATATGGAAGATATTTAGCCACATTATAGCCTTTATCAGACAAATAGAATGTAATATTATCACTCATTCCGTAAAGCTGCCCGAAATAAACGTGTGGATTATCAGTATCTAAAGATTTTGCTTTCATTTTATCCATAATTAACTCTGAAGAGATTTCGTTATGGGTTCCAAAGAAGGCAGACACTTTATCAAGATGATTCATAACAAAGTCAATTCCTGCATTGTAGTTCTTATCTGAAGCATCTTTGCTTGGCTGGATAGGATCTGCATATCCTTTTTCTGCTGCTCTGGCTCTTTCTTTTTCCATATAAGCACCACGAACAATTTTGTAACCGATAAAGTAGTTTTTCTCTCTTGCTCTCTGAAGATTAGCTTCCATATATTCCAGTCTTCCTGTTCTGTACATCTGGATGGTATTCCAAACGATAGGCTTTTGCTGGTTATATTTCTCCATCATTTCTTCACAAAGGTGGTCAGCTGCATCCTGCATCCAGGTTTCTTCAGCATCTACCATTACCTTTTTATCATTTTCGTGGCAAAGACTGCATACTTCATCAAACCTTTTTACCACTCTTTCCCATTCTTCTTTCTGGCTGGTAGTAAGCTCTGCTCCTTTTCCAACGGCTTCATAAAGATCAATTCTTCCGAAAGCCGTAGGTTTGAATACAATAAAAGGAATGGCCGGATTTCCCACTGAGAATCTAACAATATCTTTAATTTCTTTGCAAACGGCATCAAAAGTTTCTTCATCTTCTTTTCCTTCAATAGAGTAATCGAAAATACTTCCAACTCCTCTTTTGAACAGCTGTTTCACAGCCTTCATACTTTCTTCACGCGTTTCACCACCGCAGAACTGTTCAAATAAGGTATTTTTTACAATTCCGTTAACGAAAGGAAAATTGTTGTGTACTGTAAAATTCAGGATAGATGTTCCAAGGCTTGTAAGAGTGGGCTGTTCAATCATTTTAAACATCCAGTAAGCCTTTCTCAATTGTGCATCAGATTTGTCTGCAAATGCAACTTTAGTATCGTTAAAAATGGGCATTCCTATTTATTAAATTTAGTTATGCAAAGGTAATAATAACCTCAGCTTATTTAAAGATTTTTTTTTATAATTTATGCTCTATTCCGTTTAAAAGCATTGCAATAATTCCTACGAAAACCCAGAATCGTAATATATTCAGTGTAAAGAAGTTACTTCTCCGGGAATCATTGATAAGAAGATAAATACAGAGTATCATGATAAAAAGTCCTCCTGCAAAATAATAGGCCATGAATCCGGTAATGCCGGTTTTGGTAATGAGTTTCATTGAAACGGCCATGGTAACCATGAGTAAAGAAGTCAGGATAAGTTTTGTATTTCTGCTTTTAAAATAATTGGGAATTGTAGTATATCCAAACGTTTTGTCTACACTTTTGGTAAGAGTATCTTTCACAATATCAATGCATAACAAAATAAGGAACAGAAAAACAGCCATCAGGAATACTTTTTTTGAAAAAGTTTCGTAATATACCATCATTCCAAAGAACGGATATAAGGTAAGGCTGACGAAGGTAAGGTTGTTTACAATGAGTATTCTGCTCAATTTATGACTGTAAAACCACATAAAGAATTGATAGACCACAAAAAAAACAAATACATTATGGGATATCATCCATGCCACTCCCAAAGAAATAGCACTGAGCGCAAGATAAGCATATAAAAAATATTTCTGTTTGATAAAGCTCTGAACCCTTGTTCTGAATGGTTTTACGACATGGTCTTTCTCCAGATCATAGAACTGATTGATAATGCCGCCAGCCAGAATGGTAAGAACCGTACAGAAAATGATACCGTGTACTTTGAAATCAAAGACGAATTTTCTGAAGGATTCATCCTGATTAAACAGGAAAAAAGTGGAAACATAGAGGGCAAATGTCAGCAGAGCAGCTACAAAAAACCTTGCTCCGAGCAGAAAGCCTACGAATTGTGAAAATCTGTGTAATAAAGATTTTGGTACATAATTTTTAGATTGGAAAGTTTCCTTTTCAGAATTCATTCCAACCTGTTTAAAATCTGTAAATCACTTCTTTTTGGAAGCCTTCAAGCATTTTTTCTGCTTTTGCATAATCTTTGGTAAATCCTAAGATATAACCGCCTCCACCGCTTCCGCAGAGTTTAAGATAATAAGCGTTAGAATCCAGTCCTTTTTTCCAGATATTAAAAATACTTTCAGGAATCATAGGACGGAAGTGTTCATAGGCCCAGTGAGAAAGCTTTTTAAGGTTTCTGAAGAAAGGATTCATATCTTTTTTAAGGAAAGATTCAATGCATGCGTTGTTGTAACGGATAAATTCTTCTTTCAGGGTTTTGCGGAAACCTTCTGTTTTCATTTTTTCAAAGAAAATCTGAATCATAGGACCTGTTTCCCCTGTTATTCCAGAATCAATAAGGAAAATAGCTCCTTTTCCTTCTTCTCCTTCGGGAATATTTACCTTGTCTAAATTTTCTTTATTTTCGATAAGGATTGGCAGATTCATGTAACAGATCAGAGGATCCATTCCTGAACTTTTCCCATGGAAATAGCTTTCCATTTCACCGAAAACAGCTTTTAATTTTTTAAGATTATCTTTTGAGATGTTCTCAGGATTCAGCTTACTGATTGAATATTTTTCAAAAATAGCAGCTACCAAAGCTCCCGAACTTCCCACTCCGTATCCCTGAGGAATATTAGAATCAAAGAAAAGTCCGTTTGAAATATCATTTTTGAAGCTCTCAATATCCAACTTAAAATCGTCGGAAAGATCAAGTGCTGTAAGAAATTCAGAATATTTCTGCAGATGTCTGTTGGATTTAAGTTCAAATTCAGAACTCAGGTCTGAAAATTTCAAAGTTCCTTTATAGAAGCTGTAAGGTACTACAAGCCCCTGGGAATCTTCGATCATTCCATATTCTCCAAACAGGATTATTTTTGCATAAAATAGAGGGTTGGTCATATCGACAATAAATCTTTTTGCAAAGTTAAAAATTATTCCGCTGAATATAAGCAAAACTCAGGCCGAATTTTTTCTATATAAAGATAAGAAAAAAGCCTGATAATATCAGGCTTTTGCAAAGATTTATTTAAAAATTACTGTTTGATTAGCTTCTTATTAACCGTCTGCTTCTCTGTTTCTACAGTGATTACATAGTTTCCTGTCTGAATTGAGGAAAGATTTATTTCCTGTTTATAACCTTTCAGGGAAGAATCCGAAGCTAGCAGTCTTCCTGCTTCATCATAGATTTTATATCCTTTTAACCTTTCTTTAGAAGAGATCGTTATCATATTTTTGGCAGGATTCGGATAAATATCTATTGAATTATTTTTTGTACTGATATCTTCTACTGCTAAGACACTGCAAGAGAAATTCACATTCCATCCATTCCCTGTAGCGGCTCCATCTGAAACAAATTTCACTGTTATTGCTCCTGAAGGATCTGTTGATGTAAACGGACCTGGCACTGTATTTCCACTCAGATTATTTCCGTTAGCAAATAATGGTGAAGCTGTAGAAGGACCATTATACACATACATAAAGTCATAACCCTGTTCAAGATCAAATACTGTAAATGTCATTGTCATAGCGGAACCAGGAGTAGGATAAAATGTTTTTACAATTTCCTCATTATCTCCATACTGGCCAGTAGAACCTCCTGTATCTAAAAACTGAGTTCCATCACACCAAGCTCCATCAGTCAAAAAGATTTGTGATAGCTGGAACGCATTAGGTCCGCTGCAGTCTGTTCCTACATTTAATCTATAATAAGTGGCTGGCTGAAGGTTTGTAAAGTTAACAGATGGTGTAGTTGTATTTCCTGAAGATACTGCTGCTCCATTAGCTGTAGTTAATTTATACTTCCATGAGGTTGAGGATGCATCTGTAAAACTAGCATTGGCTGAAGTCTGCGTGATGTTATTAACTTTAAAGTTTGTGATGGATGTAAGACAAGATGTTGTACAGTTGGTACCAAGACATCCTTTTGAATCTACCGTATTTTTGATCAATGTTCCTGGCTGTACCCCAAATCCATTTGCAAAGTTAATTCCTACACTGCTTACCAAATGGCAATAACTCATAATAGTACCACCGCCCGCAGGAGGAAGAGCTGCTGTACATCCTTCGTTATTTCCTGAAGCAGGTCCACAGCCATCAATTGCTGTATTATTTCCGTTCCAGAAGCAAGAGTGAGTATGAGGTGATCCTAAATTATGTCCAAGTTCATGCGTCATAGCTTCAATATTCCATGAATAGGTTGGCACATTCTGATAGTTGAAATTCATACCACAATAAGAATATTTGTAATTGGTACATAATGAGTTTACATAAGCAATACTTGTTGTAGCAGGATTTCTTAATAATTGTGCCACATCACCATTAAAAGTAGTTCTGGTGGTTCTAAACTGGCTCAGAATTGCGCTTGGTGAGCCTGTATAGGGATCGGTACTTGTCCAGACAAAAACTTCACTTAAAGCTACATTAACATTCTCATTGGCGTACAAGGTTGCAACATTATTATGCATTGCAGTCACCCAATTAGTTGTAGTAGTGGTATTGCTTCCATTTTGGGTATAAGGACCGAAGCCTGCTTCATAGTATATTCTTACGCAATTATCTGTTTTTTTACTGGTGGTATTATTAGGATTAAAAACAGGTCTCTGAGTTTGGTTTTCCTTCAATCCGTCTACCTCACAGGCAAATGGATTAGCTCCTGTTAATTTAGAATCTGAATAGTTCACAAAATCTTCAGAATTTTTAGCTTTTCCCAGTACTATATTTCCTAATTCAAGAGTAGAAGCAACTCCTACGATATCGTTATTAAAAAAGCTAAATGCTACAATTGAGGCATTATCTCCTTTTACAATTCCCTGATAATAAACTCCCGGTGTATATTCTACTGTTTTGCCCTTGTCTGTTACAACTTTAAAATCGTTGGTTAAGATCTGATGTCTGTACATTTCAACCGTGATCTGCCTCCCGCCATCAAAGGGAAAAGATATTTCAAGAAAATCAGGTTTTTCTCTGATTAATCTTTTCAATTCTGCTGATTTCAAAGACATAACAGTAATATCTGTTGCTGCCTTTTTGTATTCAGCCAGTTTATCAGGATTTTTATTGATATCAAACAGATCATAGCTTTTAAGCTCTGTTTTTCCATTATGATATTCCGAAACTTTTTGAGCAATAGGTTTTAATTTCTGAGAAAAACCGAGAGCAAAACATTGTAAAAAACAAATTAATAGAAAATTTTTCATTATTTTGATAATTTTGTCATTTTTGCAAATAAACAAAAAAAATCAACATATAGTGAAAAAAAGCCAATACATTCTAATATTTGTCACAACCATATAAATAAATTAAATCAAATAGCTAAATGAATGTTTTTTATTCATTAAAATAAAAAAAGACGTTAAAAATAACGTCTTTCAATTTTATAAAGTTTCTCTGTCGGTTCTCATTTTAACCTTCAGGAATCTGATTAGAACTAATCCTGCTGCAAAGAATATGGTCATGGACAGTGCCGCAATACGCATATTATTAAAATGCTCAATCAATGTTGCAAAGATAAATGTTCCGATGATGATGGCAATTTTCTCCAATACATCATAGAAACTGAAGTAGGTGGTATTTTCCATAGAGTTTTCCGGAAGCAATTTTGAATAGGTTGATCTAGACATCGCCTGAAGACCACCCATTACAAGACCTACTACTGCTGCTACTCCATAAAATTGATATTCTACAGTTGGGTTTTCTTTATTAAGGAAATAAGCCCAAAGACAAGCTACAATCCATAGGATGATGGCAATTGAAATAACATTTTTGTTCCCGATTCTCTTAGATAGTCTTGAGAAAATAACTGCACCGATAATCGCTTCGATCTGAATTACCAAAAGGGTTCCGATCAGTTTATCTTGAGCCAGGTTGATTTCACTTTTCCCAAATAAAGTAGCCATCAGGAAAATTGTCTGCATTCCTACACTGTAAAAGAAGAAACTTGACAGGAAGAATTTCAGGTTTTTATCTTTGAAAAGCTCTCCTCCAACTTTAAAAAGCTCATGGAAACTTTCTTTTGCAATGTCTTTGTAAAAGCTCAGGTTATCTTTCAATACTTCAAAAAAGCCTCCCTGTTCTTCATGTTTTTTGAAGATATTCTTGTAGTTAAGTAATACAAGATCTTTAGGAAGTTTATCTTTCACATCCCCAAACTGAGGAAGGTGTTTGAATGTATATTGAGAGAAACCAAACCACCATGCTCCTGTTAAAAGGAAACTGATTCTGGTAAATAATAACTGCTGAGCTGCCCCTTTTGCAAAAACCTGAATCAATACTAAACAGATTACTACTAAAACTACAGAACCGATATATCCGTAGACATATCCTCTTGCAGAAAGTGCATCCTGCCTGTCCGGTGTAGCAATATCCGGAAGAAAGGAGTTATAGAACACCAAACTTCCCCAAAAACCGACACTGGCCGTTATACTGAAGAGAAGCCCCAGAAATACATTATGCATTCCCGTAAACATGGCTAAGCCCATACATGATGTTGCTCCCAGATAACAGAAAAACTGCAGGAAAGATTTTTTGTTTCCGATTGTATCTGCCAAAGAAGATAAAAACGGAGACAGCAATACTACAATAAAGAATGATATGGTAAGTGAATATCCGTAAACAGCATCCGGCTGATATCCTTCTCCAAAAATTTTGATTGTATGTCTTACAGGTACATCAATCCATGTTTTTGTTTCTGCTACATATTCCTTTTTCTCGTACGCTGTGGTAAGGATAGAGTAATAAATAGGGAAAATAGTAGAGGTAATAACCAGGGAATACACGGAGTTTGCCCAGTCATATACAGCCCAGGCTTTCATAATCTTCGGATTATTCTTTATGTTTTTAGGCTGTCGATTCTCAGTTTCAGACATTTCAAATATATATTAGTAGCACAAAAATAAAAAAACCATTAAGAAATGGATAAGTTTTTAAAAAAATTATCGATTCCTTAATGGTAATATATTCTTAAACAGAATATTAGATATTCTCAATAACGATAGCAGAAGCTCCACCACCTCCGTTGCAGATTGCTGCTGCACCGTATTTAGCGTTATTTTGCTTCAATACGTTAATTAATGTAACGATGATTCTTGAACCTGAACTTCCCAGTGGGTGTCCCAATGCAACAGCTCCTCCGTTTACATTTACTTTAGCAGCATCTAATCCTAAGATTTTGTTGTTTGCTAATCCTACTACAGAGAAAGCTTCGTTGAATTCAAAGAAATCAATATCTGAAACTTCTAATCCTGCTTTTTTAAGAGCGATTGGTAACGCTTTTGCCGGAGCAGTTGTAAAGTTTTCAGGCTCATGGGCTGCATCAGCGTAAGAAACGATTTTTGCAAGAGGCTTCAGTCCAAGTTCTTCCATTTTTTCTTTGGAAACAAGGATTAATGCAGAAGCACCATCATTCAACGTAGATGCGTTAGCTGCTGTTACTGTTCCTTCTTCTTTTTTGAATACAGTTGGAAGAGTTGAGATTCTGTCGAAGTTTACTGCTTTGTATTCTTCATCTTCAGCAAAGATTACAGGCTCTCCTTTTCTCTGAGGAATAGAAACCGGTACAATTTCTTCGCTGAATTTCCCTTCGCTCCAAGCTTTTGCAGATCTTTTATAAGATTCTACCGCGAAGTTATCCTGATCTTCTCTTGTGATATTATAGTCTACTGCACATTTTTCTGCACATACTCCCATATGTACTTTGTTGTATACGTCAGTAAGACCGTCAAGTACCATCCCATCAAGCATTTTGATATCGCCTAATTTTGTAGCCACTCTTGCATTGTAATAATGAGGAACTAAAGACATATTTTCCATACCTCCTGCAACAATTACGTCTGCATCACCAGCCTTGATCGCCTGGGCAGCCATTGTTACAGCCTTCATTCCTGAAGCACAAACTTTATTGACTGTAGTAGAAGGTGTATTGATTGAAAGACCTGCTCCTAAAGCTACCTGACGAGCCGGTGCCTGGCCTTCTCCTGCCTGTAGAACATTCCCCATATAAATTTCCTGAACAGCATTAGGATCTAAACCAATTTTATCTAGCGCTCCTTTTACAGCAGTTGCTCCCAGTTTTGTAGCCGGAACTGTTGACAAACTTCCCATAAAACTTCCCATAGGTGTTCTTACTGCGGAAACGATGAATACTTCTTTCATGTATATAATTTTTATTTTTAGCTAAACGGAATAAAGATTCCGTTTTATAGGTTAAATTTATTTCACTTTTACATAGACCACATCAAACTGAGTTCCTTCAATTTTAATATTAACTTTCAGAAGATTATCCTGAGTTGCCAATACTTTATTATTGAAGACATCCCCTATCTGTACGGGATTGTTTTTATCGGATTTCTCCATAATGATTGCTTTGTAGTTGCAGTCATCCACAAAAACCAATGTTGATTTGATATAGTCTTTTCCATTATTGAAATATTCAGTCTGAACATTATCTTTAATGGTCATATGCCATATTCCTTCCGGATAATTGGGTCTTACAAATTTACCTTCTTTTATATTGGCACATTTAGCCGGATTGTCCGGTTTTTTCTGATCTGCTGTCTGAGCGTTAGCCTGTACGGCTGCCACCAGCAAAATTCCTGCGGAAAATATTTTTAAAAGGTTCATTTTTATAATTGTGTGCGATTATTTACTTTTTTGTTTCCTCCTGCAAAAACCAAAAGGAAAGCACCTAAAAATTCTACAGCCCAGCCCCATTTCAGTTTAACGATTCCGGCAAAAGTTTCCTGCCAGGATTTGAAGGGTAAAAAGCTAAAGTATTGCAAAGACTGCATCTTCACAGCAAATAAGGTAAATGCAAATAAAAGGATAAGCAGAATACCAAAAAACCTTACGATTTTCACGCTGTTATTGACAATTCCAAAAACTGCACATGCAGCAAATATCCAGCACGCAATAGCCAGATAATGATCAAGTTTCCAATAGTTCCAGTTCCCGATGACAGGCACATGCACCAAGGGTAAAAAACTGCCTACAATTACCAACAGTAATCCTAATAACTGAATATTTTTCATATTTACTAAAGTGCCAAAATACAAAAAAAAACACACTTTTAAATAGTGTGTTTTAAAAATAGGATTTCTTTACCCGAACACTCGTTAGTTGCAAAAAAGCCCTAATATTATTATTTATTACACAAAGAAAAATAACATTTATTATCAAATTAAAAATTAACATTTGCGATCTCTATCCCGATCTGAAGTCCATATTTTTTCTTCAGCAAAGCATTGTCATTGAAAGCTGGCGTAAAGTCTTTCTGTACAAACAGATTAAACCCGGCATAACTGATTCCGAATTTCCCTCCGAAAACAAAATCGTTCACTCCATGCATTACTTTTTCTCTTTCAACAATTCTATCAGAAAATTCATTGGAATATTTGGTGGAATTCACACTTCCTACTTTAACTCCTCCATAAACTCCCAGAATAATACACAACTGATTCTTATTGTTATCCAGGTATTTAACACCCTCATAGTCTTTATATTTTGGATTTAAAACAAATTTCAGATCTACAGGAACTGTTAAATAGGTATTGTAAAGAATACTCTTTTTAAGGGTTCCACGGTCAAAATCACCAACAAATAAGTTGTATTTATCCTGTTTAAATGCCTGCCCGTATTTGGGTGTAAGCTGGTCTGATCGTAACCCCAACCCGAAACGATAGAAAAAAGGACTGGTATAGCTTCCGATCTGATTACCGTACCATAATGTCAGCTGCCAGGAGTTGATAACACTGTTTTTTATATCAGAATTCTTGCTGTAAAAATCGAAAGGCTTATTCTTTGAAGTTAATCCTGCTCCTCCCATGCTCACGGAAAGTTCCAGAGTTTCAAGATAGTTTTTCGGATTGTTCTTTTTCTTCTTCTCATTGAGTTTCATATTAAATCCATTGAGTCCCAGCCAAAGTTGGTTTCTTCCATTTTTTACGGAATCTTCAGATTTAAAAACAGCGTCTTTAACGAGTTCTTTGGTTGCCATTTCAAGATCCTGCTTTTGGGAATCTATTTTTTCATTAATAATCTGCTCATATTTGGAAGCGATTGCTGTACGCTGTTTTTGCTTTTCATCAGGAGTAATTTTCTTTTCTTTAAAACTTTTATCAATCTGATCCAGTTCTACATTCATTTTACCTTTTTCAGACATTACTATGCTGTCAATTTTTTTTGAATAGACATTCAGATTATTGGGAGTTTCCTGGCCAAACCCATAGCTAAAAGCTATTATAGCAGCCATCAATGGTAATTTTGGTTTCATATTTGATTAATTTTAAGACAATATTTGGTCGCTGTCCATGTTTCGGGGCAGTTTTTCTATGATATAAAAGTTTGCTTATTTGCTTTCTAATGAGTCTGTGTAGACTGTTACTCCAAAGATTTTAAGAGAATTGGGGCTTTTAACCTTAATTTTGGTCATATCAAGCGCTCCGAATTTTCTTGTATCTGTTCTGTTTTCTTCCCGCTTTTTCTGAAATTCTCTTCCCTGAAGAAGCTCATCTGCATTGATATATTCAGTCTTTTTATGCTCTACAAGGACGGGGTTATCTACTATGGAAATTATATTTTTATCCAATACCGGGGCTTTAATTTCATAATCAGCAACTATAATCTGTTGTTCTTTCCCCCTACTTATTCCTTCTTTCTGCAAAATTTCTTTCTGTTGATACATTGGGGGATTATCTGAAATTGTTTTTATACTCTCTTGGCTGGCATTGCTTTCTTTTATGTTATGCTGAGTAACCTCTATTTTCTGGCTCGTTAAAGAGGATTTTACATGTTTTTTTGATGATTTTGTGTGAACGATTGGATTGTCAGTATTGACGGGATGATTTCTATTAAAATACAGCAATATTCCTACTGAAACCAACAGAACTAATACAGCAGCATATTTCCACCACTGAAAAGCTTTTTTAGGACTCATAACAGCGCTTTTTTCTTCTTGTGGATCTATTTGTTCTATTCTGCTCCAAAGATCTGCGGAAGGCTTTATTTCAAGCTCTTCGTAATCAGATTTTAACTGTTTCAGTATTTCTCTTTTCATTTTCTTTTGCTTTTAAAAATTCAGCAAGCCATTTTTTTGCCTTGCTCAACTGGCTTTTGCTTGTTCCTTCAGAGATATTAAGAATTTCCGCAATTTCACTGTGCTTTTTATCTTCAAAGACGTATAGATTAAAAATCAATCTGTATCCTACCGGCATTTGGGAAAATATTTCTTCAATATTTATTTCCTCAGGATATTCTTCATCGGTTGATTCTCCATAGTCATCTGCAATTTCTACATCTGCGTAGAGGATATTTTTATTCTTCCGAATGAAGGAGATAGAATCATTAACAATAATTTTTCTAAGCCAAAACGGAAAGCTTTTCCAGTCTCTGCATTCATCTATTCTGGTAAAACATTTCATAAATACACTCAGCAGGATATCTTCCGCATCATGAAGGTTATTGACATAAGAATTTGCAATGGCCAGCATTTTGGGAGCAAACATCTCGTAAAGAGCTTTCTGCCCTCTCCGGTCTTGCTTTTTAGCCAATAAAAAATTCTCTTCGATGTTCTTCATGTTTCAGTTTCTATCTATAAGACAGTATATTTTACAAAAGGTTGCCTGAAAATAAAAAAAAATTGCATTTTTTTCAAAAATGCAATTTAATATCTAAAGAATGTTAGTTTTAATTAATGTTTTACTGACGAAACATCTTCCGGGTTGTGTTTGTGTTTAAACAATACAGCAAAGAATATAGCCAGTACCAGCGAATAAATAGCAAATGAAAGCCATATCTGCTGCCAGTCTTTTACCATTACCACAGATGAAAGGGTCCCATCTGAATTAATCACTGTATTGAAACTATTTTTAAGAATTTCCAGGAAAGTAGGATTATCTGGTGTAGTTTCCAAATAAGTAGATAATTCTGAAGCGGTTGCAAATTTATGGGTAAAGAATTTATCAATAGCCCAACCTGCAATATAACTTCCAAAAACAGCTCCGAAACCGTTGGTCATCATCATAAATAACCCCTGAGCTGAAGAACGTATTTTTTTATCGGTAGTTGTTTCTACGAAAAGTGATCCTGAGATATTAAAGAAATCAAATGCCATTCCGTATACAATACATGAAAGGATGATCAGAGAAAGTCCGAATCCATCCGGAACTCCATATGCAAAGAATCCGAATCTTAAAACCCAAGCCAACATAGACATCAGCATTACTTTTTTAATTCCGAATTTCTTTAAAAAGAAAGGAATTGCCAAAATAAACAAGGTTTCTGATACCTGAGAAATTGACATGATGATGGTGGATCTTTGCACTACAAATGAGTCAGCATATTTAGGGAAATGGGCAAATTCACTTAAGAAAACATCTCCATATGCATTGGTAAGCTGAAGTGCAGCTCCTAAAAGCATTGAAAATAAAAAGAACAAGGCCATTTTATAGTTTCCAAAAAGCTTGAATGCATTCAATCCTAATTGTTCGGATAGTGGCGAATTTTTGTCAATCAGCTTTTGTGGCGGACATTTTGGTAAGGTAAGAGCATAGATTCCTAAGAATATTGCTACAGCCCCACCAATATAGAACTGTCCTTCTGTGGCTTTGTTTCCACTAAGGTTAGTAATCCACATAGCCACAATAAAACCAATGGTACCCCATACACGAATCGGTGGAAAATCTTTTACTACATCCATATTATTATTTTTCAGGATCGTATAAGAAATAGAGTTCGCAAGTGCAATGGTAGGCATATAGAAACACATAGCCACAAGCATTACCGAAAAGAAAGAATTTGGGTCTGCAGAATGAGGCAATATGAAAAGAATAACCCCATACAGGATGTGTAATACTGAAAATATACGTTCCGCATTGATCCAGCGGTCAGCGATAATTCCAGTGATGGTTGGCATAAAGATGGAAGCAATTCCCATGGTTCCGAACACAGCTCCAAACTGAGTTCCTTCCCAATGTTTTGTGCCAAACCAGAAGTTCGCCATCGTAATCAGCCATGCTCCCCAAACAAAAAATTGGAGAAAACTGAGGATGGTCAGTCGTAATTTTAAATTCATAGTTTATATAAAAAGTATCTCTTTAGTCAATTGTCTTTTTCCTTCTCTTGATTTCTTCCTGAATTTCAAGAGCAGTATCATAGTCTTCTTCTTTAACGGCGTCATCCAGTAATTTCTGAAGTTCTTCCATAGAAAGAGATTTTAAGTTGTCTTCTGTCTGTACAGTTTCTGAGAAAGATTGGTCTTCTTTGGCAACATCTTCCAGTTCTAATAAAATTCCTGCTTCATTCAAAACCTGCTGTGTTGTAAATATAGGTGCATCAAATCTTACTGCCATTGCAACAGCATCGGAAGTTCTGGCATCAAGGATCAGTTCTTCGTCATTCACCTTATTTTTAAAGTTGATATTGGAGAAGAATACTCCGTCTACAATCTGATAAATAATAACAGAAATCAGCTCATAATTGGCAGAGACTATAAATTTTGTAAATAAATCATGAGTAAGAGGACGCGGTGGATGAATATCTTTTTCCAAGCCGAGAGAGATAGACTGGGCTTCGAAATTTCCTATAACAACAGGTAATTTTATGTGTGTTTCTTCATGCTCCAGTAACAATGCGTAAGCCCCCGACTGGGTCTGGCTGTACGATATTCCGCGAATAATTAGCTGTTTATAATCCATAGCTACAAATATAGATTAATTTTTCATTGTGATTTTACTTTTTTACGCAAAAATAAAAGCCCGGAAAGCCGAGCTTTTATCTGTATTGTTGATGATTGTCAAACGTCAATAGTGAATTTTGCTTCGCAAGTGAATTATTTAATTAAAAATTGACAAGCAAAGCGAATTGACTATTAACAATTCACTTTCTTATCCTTTTATTGCTTTAATTTTCTCTGTTAATGCAGGAATAATCTGGAAAGCATCTCCTACTACTCCGTAATCAGCAGACTTGAAGAATGGTGCTTCAGGATCACTGTTGATTACTACAATAGTTTTTGAAGAGTTTACTCCGGCAAGGTGCTGAATTGCCCCTGAAATCCCTACAGCAATGTAAAGATTCGGAGAAATTGCCTTACCCGTTTGTCCTACGTGTTCTGTGTGAGGTCTCCATCCGATGTCAGAAACCGGTTTAGAACATGCCGTAGCTGCTCCTAAAACGTTTGCTAAATCTTCGATCATTCCCCAGTTTTCAGGTCCTTTCATTCCTCTACCTGCAGAAACAACTACTTCAGCTTCTTTAAGGTCTAGTTTACCTGAACTCTGCTCGTGAGAAATCACTTTAGTATCTTCGTTAGCTACTGATAAGTTTTTCACTTCTTCTGAACCTGATACTGCATTTTCTTTAACACCGAAAGCGTTCTGAGAAACCGTAACGATTACTCCGTTTCCTTCAGCTTTTGCATGCATAAAACCTTTTCCGGAGAACGCTCTTCTCTTTACCTGGAAAGGAGAAAGGCTTTCAGGAGCTTCTAAAACGTTAGTAATTAAAGAGTAGTTCTTCATTACAGCAAGCATTGGAGCAATTGAAGAAGCATCAGTTGTGTGAGGGAAAACGATAATGTTTCCGTCTGCTACTTCACTTACAGCCTGTGCGAATGCTTTTGCTGAGAAGTTTTTAAGACCTTCGTCTTTGATATTGATTACGTTCGATGCTCCATATTTGTATAATAAATCTGAAGAATCTGTTGGGTTTACAGAGATTGCCGTAACGGTATCTCCCGCTTTATCAGCAACAGCTTTAGCATAAGAAACTGCTTCAAAAGCTGCTTTTTTGTAAACTCCGTTTATATTTTCTGCGTATACGAATACTGCCATTGTTTTAAATTTTTAGGTTGTAGGGTTTAGATTGTAGGGATTAGGCTTCAGAAGTATGTGTGAAAACTGCTACCTATCACCTCGTACCTGTTATCTTTATTAGATTACTTTAGCTTCTTCGTGAAGTAATCTTACCAATTCATCCAGATTGTCAGGAGAAACCATTTTCACAGCTGCTCTTGGCGGAACGCTGTCATAAGATACTCCCTGAACTTTTACTTCTGAAGAAGTAGGCTCTACTACCTGTAGAGGCTTTGTTCTTGCAGACATAATTCCTCTCATATTCGGGATGATAAGGTCTTTTTCATCTACCAACCCTTTCTGACCAGCAATGATAGCAGGTAATTTTACAGAAATAGTTTCTTTTCCTCCTTCAATTTCTCTTACTGCAGTAGCTTCGCTTCCGTTTACGTCTAATCCTACTGAAGCGTTTACGAAAGGCTGGTTCAATAACTGAGCCACCATTCCCGGAACGGAACCTCCGTTATAGTCGATAGATTCTTTTCCGCAAAGGATAAGATCATATCCTCCGTTTTGAGCTACAGCTGCAATTTCTTTTGCTGTAGAATAGCTGTCTTTAGGATCAAGATTTACTCTTACCGCATCATTTGCACCAATTGCCAAAGCTTTTCTGATCACAGGTTCTGTAGCAGCATCTCCTACGTTGATTACTGTTACTGTTGCTCCCTGAGATTCCTGAAGTTTAACCGCTTTTGTCAACGCAAATTCGTCTAGCGGGTTGATTACCCACTGAATTCCGTTCTTGTCGAAAGCAGATTTATCTGCTGTAAAGTTAATTTTGGAAGTAGTATCCGGAACACTACTAATACAAACTAATATTTTCATATGTTGTTCTTAATTTTTTTATTGGTCATATGTAACCTTAAGGTTTCATGTGTACTATTTTATTTTTTCCCTTTGGCGCATAAAATCATGACAGTTTATGCAGAGATTTTGTTTGAATTAATTTTTGCTAATATAAATAAAAAATATATTATGCATGCATAATACTTATTAAATTATTATTCAATACATTAGATGTAGTTACTTCGCTGGTTTTGTTGCCCTAAACTCTATTTTACTTGGCAAAACTCTTGGATTCATCTTTAAAATATCCAATATGAGATTCCCCATATCTTCGGGCTGAATCTTCCAACTGTCTTTTTCTGACGGAATGTTTCCGTTAAAATGAGTTGCCACTGACCCCGGCATAATAACCGTAGATTTAATGTTGTATTTCCTTAAATCAATCATTGCAGCCTGTGTAAAGCCTACCACTCCGAATTTTGAAGCATTATATCCTGTTCCGTTTTCAAAGAAATTGGCCCCTGCAAGACTTGAGATAGTAATATAATACCCTTCCGTCTTCTTCAGTTCTTCTACAGAAGCTTTTAAGGTATAGAAAACACCTGTAAGATTGGTTTCTATCATATCGTTCCACTCTTCTGCCGTAAGTTCGTCTACGGGTTTAAATATTCCCAATCCTGCATTCGCAATGATATAATCCAGTCTTCCGAATTTTTCAACGGTATATTTTACCGCTTCCTGCTCGCTTTCCAGGCTTCTTACGTCAGAAACAATCCCCAAAACATTTTCTGAATATTGTTTAAGTTCTTCTTCCGCCTTCATCACATCTTCTCTTTTTCTTCCTGAAAATGCTACTGAGATTCCATTTTCAAGTAAAATTTTAGCAATTCCGAAACCGATACCTTTGGTTCCTCCTGTTATATAAGCTGTTTTATTCTCTGACATTGATTCCCAAATTTTAATTCTCTAAAATAACAAAAACGCTCCAATTGGAGCGTTTTACTGATACTAAGATTTATCAGGAATTATTTTTTTATAAATTTCTCTGTGAAGTTCCTTCCTTCCGTTTCTACATTCAGTAAATAGGCTCCAGAAGATAAGTTTCTTACATTCACCTGGTCACCGTTCAATGTTACATCCACTTTTTTTCCTGACATGTCATATACTTCAACATGTTTTATCTTGCCAGGAGTTGTAATTTTTATCACTTCAGTAGCAGGGTTCGGATAAATGGATAATTTCACATCATTTTTAACAGCGTCTTTCGTAGACAGTGATGCTTCATTATTGATTTTGATATTATCAATATAGGCAGAACCTCCATAATTATCATGTACAAAATCCATCCTGTTAATATTGTTATTGCTATAAGGCTGTCCTGTATAGATAAGAGTATCATTCAGGAAATACTGGATACCTGTAGCCGTAGAAACTATTTTCACTCTGTACCACGTGTTCGCATTCCAGGTTTGGTTGGTATTTACTAAATTAGCTGAGCCGGCTGTAGCAATTAAAATTTTCCCGTCGTAAGAAAAATCAATATAAGTCACGATTCCTCCAGTTCCTACTGTATTCACTGTTCTGAAAACGAAATCTGAACTTGATGAACTTTTTTGGGTAAGTCTTACATCAAAAGATTGTGTAAAGCTATTATATGTTAATGGTGTTGCAAAAGTATAAAACCCACCCATAACAGGGCTTTGCTGTGGGCCATAAGGCACATCCGGAGTTATTTTAAGGCTATTTGAACCTTGGGTTGCCATTTCAGCTGAAACCAATTGAGTTGTCAAATATACCGGTGGTGTACCCCCATCATTTGTAGTAATCCAGCCCTGCTGGCCATTAATATTTCCTGTTGTAAATCCTTCACTGGCTTCAAATGAGATGGTTTGCTGGGCAAAAGATGAAATAGAAATCAACGAAATTGCGAAAATGTAAAGTTTCTTCATGATATTTTTTAGTTTTGACAAATATATGTCTTTTAATCAAAAAAGCAAAATCAACGAATATTTTAAACCTAATAAACAATTAACATAATATATTTTAACCTAAACAAATAAAGATATTAAACCTAAATAAAAGTGTCATTTTCAAAAAATCATCCATAAATACAGCCGTATACTAAAAAGAACATAGGTTTTCAGAATCAATGAATAATTTATTTAATCATCACTTTTTCTGTAAAATTCCTACCTTCAGTCTTGATATTAATCATATATACCCCTGAAGGCAGCCCTTTTACATCGATTCTATTACCATTTGTTTCAGTTTTTATCAGCTTTCCTGACTCATCATAGATCTCAATACTTTTTACAGTACTGAGAGAATTAATCTGTATAAAATCAGTTGCAGGATTAGGATAAACTGAAACTTCTTTGACGGCAGCCTTAGAATCTTTAATCCCCAATACCATTAGTTCACTATTCACTTTAATATGATCAATATAAGCAGCCCCCGACGCATTATTATGCACAAAACGCAGTTGATCTATATTCATTGAACTTGCGGCAGCGCCTGTATAAATAAGAATATTATTAAGATAATATCTGACATCGGTAGCAGTTCCTACCACTTTCACTCTATACCAGATATTAGGCAGCCAGGCTGAAGGTATGGAAATCAAATCCTGTACACCTGATACTATATTCAGAATCTTGAATAGTCCGGTTTTATCAAAATCTAATCTCACTACAAACTGATCATCAACATTACTTACTCCCTGAAAACCAAAATCAGAGCCGTTGAGCTGTGACATATTGATATCAAATGATACAGAGAAATTGTCGTAAGCAAGAGGGGTTGGCAGGTTATAAAAACCTCCGATAATAGGATCAGACTGGGTTCCGTAGGTTGGTTCTTTGACAATTTTGAGGGAACTGCTTCCGTCGCTGGCTTTCTCTACAGTAATGGTCTGATGAGTTACATTGGCAGGAATTCCTCCTGTGGGAGTACTGATCCACCCCGCCTGACCATGGATATTTCCCGTATTGAATCCTTCATTGAATTCAAAGGATACAGCCTGCTGTGCAAAAACGCATACCGACAATAATAAAATTGCAATTGAGTAGTATTTTTTCATAGTAAATCAAGTTTTGTATTAAAAATATAAACTTTCAATGAATGGTGAAATAACTTATTGCAAATAAAAATTAACGCTTTTATTCTCAGTGAATTTAATTTTTAAATCTATTAAAAATGTCTATCCATAAGGGTAAAACAGCTCAATTCAGAACAAAAAAATAAGGTATCTCTTTCCAGAAATACCTTATTGTATCTAATTTTTGTTAAATTATTTTGAATAATTCTCAAAGAACATCGGAATACTTTCAATTCCTTTATAGAAATTAAATAATCCATAATGCTCGTTTGGAGAGTGGATCGCATCAGAATCCAATCCGAAGCCCATCAATACAGACTTAGCTCCTAAAACCTGCTCAAACATCGCTGTAATTGGAATACTTCCTCCTCCTCTGTATGGAAGAACTTCTTTTCCGAATGCAGATTCCATCGCTTGTTTTGCTGCAGCAAATTCTTTAGTATTTGTAGGTAAAACGTAAGGCATACCTCCGTGGTGAGGCGTCACTTTAACTTTTACTGTATCCGGAGCGATTTTTTCAAAATATTTTGTGAACTTTTCCGTGATTTCCTGAGGTGTCTGGTAAGGAACCAAACGCATTGAAATTTTAGCAAAAGCTTTGGAAGGAATTACAGTTTTTGCCCCTTCTCCGGTATAACCACCCCAGATTCCGTTGCAGTCTAAAGTAGGACGGATAGAGGTTCTTTCTAAAGTTGTATATCCTTTTTCACCTTCTATATTACTTAATCCAATTGATTTTTTGAATTCTTCAGGATTGTCTTTCAATTTGTTCATATCGGCTCTGTCTGCATCTGAAACCGTTTCTACGTTATCATAGAACCCGTCAATGGTAATATGACCATTTTCATCAATCAGATTAGCTATCATTCTTGAAAGAACGTGAATAGGGTTTGGAACTGCTCCACCGTAAAGACCAGAGTGCAAGTCTCTGTTTGGACCTTCCACTTCTACTTCTACATAGCTTAAACCTCTTAATCCTGTTGTAACAGTTGGTTGCTCGTTGCTGTAAATATGGGTATCGGAAATTAAAATACAGTCGCAAGTTAATTTCTCTTTATTTTCATTCACCCAATCTCCTAAGCTTACAGAACCTACTTCTTCTTCTCCTTCTAAGATAAATTTAACGTTGCAAGGAAGAGCATTGGTTTTCATCATAGCCTCAAAAGCTTTCAGATGCATGAAGAACTGTCCTTTGTCATCCGCAGAACCTCTCGCAAAAATAGCTCCCTCAGGGTGTAGTTCCGTTTTTTCAATATAAGGTTCAAAAGGTGGTTTTGTCCATAATTCCAATGGATCTGCCGGCTGAACATCATAATGCCCATACACCAATACTGTAGGTAAACTTTTATCTAAAATCTTTTCCCCGAAAACAATTGGATAACCTTTTGTCTGGCAAACTTCCACATTATCAGCTCCTGCATTTTTAAGGTGTGCCGCCACTACATCTGCACATTTCAAAACGTCATCTTTATACGCCGGATCTGCAGAAATAGAAGGAATTCTCAATAACTCAAATAATTCATCCACGAAACGCTGTTTGTTTTCGTTAATGTAATTTAATGTCTCTTGCATTGTAAAAATTTATTTTGTTAAAATTAAAAAAAATGCCCGGCAGGGACAAACAAAAAGGCAGGATTTTCCCAACCTTATGTGAATGAGCTTTATAGCCATCTTTTTTAATAAAAAATGCCCTGCAAAAACAGGGCACTTGTATATTTTGTACTTCTAATTAGTGTTCAGCTTTTGGAGCCTTTTCAGCTTCAGCAGGTTTTGCAGCAGCAGTACTGTCTGTTTTAGGAGCTGCAGCTTCTGGTTTTGCGGCAACTTCTTCCTTATGCTCTGCAGCAGCTGCATGTCCGTGACCTTCTCCCTGAGCAGCATCAGAATATCTTTCTACTCCTTCTTCCAGTTTCAAAGTCCCTTTATTTCCACCAGCAGGTACTTTTTTACAGCTTACCGCTACTGTTGCAATTGCTAAACATATAACTAATTTTTTCATATGTAAAATTTATTTTTTTAAGATCATATGAAACCGCACTATTTTAGTCTATTCTGATTATCCAAACAGTGAGCGATTTCATGTTTAAATTTTTGATTGCCCAAAAGTAAGAAATCCTGCTTTTTTCGGCAACATTTTTATACTGATTTTAATATTATTTTCCCTTTTTTGGATTGTGTAAAAATAAGGTAATGATCTCCCCCATCTTTTAAACCATACTTTTTCTTGATTTCTTCAGGTTTTAAAGGGTAATTTTTTGAAATGATATTAAACTGTTCTTTTTTCTTAATATTTTTAGAATCAACCGATTCCATTTCCAAAATTCTCCCGGGAAAGTCTTCTTTCTTTTCGCTGGAAGCATAAAAATGACTGTTAGGATGAAGTTTTTTCAATCCGAATTGCTGTGAAATCAAATTAAACACTCCCGCTTTCAAAATAGCGTTATTAGGAATGTAAATGTATTTTTCAGGCTCAGAATATTCCGATTCCGCCCTTTCTTCTTCCCCGAATTTGAAAGTAAAGGCAGATTCTCCACTCTCAAGGTTCACACAATTGCAGATAATCTCATCTGTATTTTCGTTGGATAAAAAAATCACAACTTCTTTTACATCATTTTTCAGGGCAATAATCTCTATCCTTGAAATACCCGGCAGCACAGACACAAGATATTTAAGATCAATAAGCGGAGAGAGCTTAATGACTACCTGATGGGAAATAGACCGCAATGTGTCCTGAATTTCGAGAATATCAGGAGACAGGTCTTCTAAAAGAAAAACTTTGTTTTTTTGCTGATCTCTTCGGGCCGGATCAAGATAAATGACATCAAAATGTTCCTGATTTTGTTCCAGGAAATCTTCAAGCTTTTTGTTGATAAACCTTGCCTGACGTCCCAAAGTATTCCAGTTATGCTCAACAATCTCTAAAAGTTCTGTATTCTGTTCTACTAAGGTGATATGATCAAAGTTTTGAGACAGATAATAGGCATCAATACCAAAACCGCTCGTGAGATCAATGAATGTATTCCCCTTCAGGATTCTGGATTTATAAAGGGCAGTTTTTTCTGATGATGACTGCTCCAGATTAAGCTGTGGCGGAAAAATAATTCCTTCTTTCAGAAGAAAAGGAAATTTTCTTTCAGCAACCTGTTTCCCTTTGATCTGCTGTACAATTTCCTGCATAGAAACTTCCGGAAAGGGTGATTTCTTCAGCAGTAATGCATGTAAATCTGTATTCAGATTTGCATTGATGTAGTTTTGAATGTCTTTGTTTAATAGTTTACTTCCCACAGATTTCACAAATTGCACAGATTATTATCCTTATTAAATATTTCCGTTTATTTTTCGAATAATACTTTTATCAATATAATCAGTATTGAAATTAACCAGTATTCCTAATTTCAGGTTTGTCAATTTTAAATAGGTTAAGAGTTGCTTGTGATGAACATTAATTATTTCAGGAATTGATTTTATTTCGATAATAACTTTGTCTTCAACAATTATATCTGCAATAAAACTTGAATCAATAAAAATTCCTTTAAATTTTATTGGTATTGACACCTGTGTTTTAACATTTAAACCATTATTTTTTAATTCAAATGCCAAAACTCTCTCGTAAACTTTTTCCAATAAACCTGGTCCCAATTCATTATATACAGAAAAAATAGATTTCCTGATATAAAAACTTATCTCATTTTCATTCATTTGTGTATAATTTAGTTTCTACAGTTTACTTGTAAAAATCTGTGTTATCTGAGAAATCTGCGGGAACAATACAGTTTATTCAAACATTTCAGCCCAGCGAACGGCTTTTATTTCTTTTTCGTTGTAAAGATCTCCGATAGACTTTTTAACGTCTAATTTAGGGTATAAATTCACGCCAATCAGCTTTATTTTTCCTTCTTCAATCCATTGCTGCTCTTCAACAGCATGGTCGTAGATCTTTTTCTGAACAACTCCTTGTTTTAACAATTCAAGATACCCTCCTGCTTCTTCGATTTCAACAAATAATGCCCAGGATTTTTCTGCAAACTGTTTCGTAATATCTTCAACATAATAACTTCCGTTCGATGCATCTTCAAATACATTGATGATACTTTCGTAAGCCAGTACAATCTGTTGTTTGAAAGAGATTTCTTCCGAATTATCCGTACTTCTGCTTACAAGATAGTTATTGGTGAAAACAGCATCTGCTCCTCCAATCATTGCGGAAGCAAGTTCTAATGTAGAACGGATAAGGTTGTTTTCATTGTCAGAAACGGCCTTATTTCTCAGTGAAGTCTCTGCAAAGATATATGGAACTTCATCCATCCCATATTCCTTGGAAAGTTGGTTAAAAACGATTTTAAAGGCTCTTAATTTTGCCATTTCAAAGAAATAATTTCCTCCTACTGCTATTCTGAAGATCAGTTTATTCAAAATGTCAGCACCATACGCTTCTACCAGTTCCTTAGTTTTTGCCAGTGCAATCCCAAGTTGTTGATAAATAGCTGCTCCGGCATTCTGATGCAATGAAATATCAACACAGATATTTCTTTTAAAGTCTTTTGCCAGTAATTCTTTCGCCAGCTGGTCGTCTATACTTCCTTCTTTTTCATTAAAAATATCAATCAATGAAAAATATTGATCTTCTTCTTTAGGGCTGATGTGTCCTGCAAGTTCTTTGTTGTTGACAAAAAGGGTTTTTTGATCAAGATTTTCTACATTATGATCAAGGATAAATGCAAATACTTCTTCTTCTAAACTTTCATGGTATTTCGCTACCAAATGGGTACTTTCTTCAACTCTGGGCAGATTTACCAAAGGCTTCTGAACCTCTGTATAAAAAGGCTTCACCTCTACTCCTTCCAAATTCTGTTTTTCTAAAATAGGGTAAATATCCTCTGTTTTAAGTTGTTTTTTGACTAAATTTTCCCAGTTTGAAAATATATCTGTATTTGACATTAGTTTTTTTATTTGTGAATTGTCAATCATGAATTTTAAAAAAAATAAAATTTCACCATTGACGTAATTCTATTCAACTTTATTATTTTTTAGCAACTTTTGTGCTGTCTACCACCAAAATGAAGATCTCTTCATTCGGTTTTTTCATAAAATAATTTTCTCTTGCGTATTTTTCTTTCTCAGACTTGTTGTTCATCAGTTTTTTATAAAAAGCATCATTTTTTTCATATTCTTTTTTATAGAAGTCCAGCTGCTCTTCATATTTTCTGATTTCACCATTCAGTTCATTGATTACAAGAAATGAGGTTTTATCGAAAAAAATCATCCATACCAAAAACAGACAGATCGTAATGGTATACTTGTTCAAAACATATTTCTGTATAAGTTTGAATGTTTCAGATTTCGGCTGAATGTCTTTGATAAGGTTGTTTTCTTCCATTTTTTTTAATGTTTTTTCAACGAGTTTTTAATAACAGTAGTTAAAAAATCAATCGCTACGGAATTCTGCTTCATATTAGGGATAATAAGATCCGCATCATTTTTAGAAGGCTCTATGAATTCCTGGTGCATTGGTTTCAGTGTAGTCTGATAACGGTGTAAAACTTCGCTCAGATCTCTCCCTCTTTCCTGGGTATCTCTCCTGATCCTCCTGATCAGCCTTTCGTCAGAATCTGCATGAACGAATACTTTCAAATCAAATTCTTTCAGTAATTCTTTGTTGGTAAGAACAAGAATTCCTTCTACTACCAATACGTTTTTAGGTTCTACAGTGACATGATCTCCTGTTCTGGAATGAGTGACAAAGCTATAAATGGGCTGTTCAATAGACTCATTATTCTTTAAAGCTTTCACATGTTTTATCAATAATTCAAAATCTATTGACTTGGGATGGTCATAATTAAGAGCTTCTCTTTCTGTCAATGTAAGACCTTGGTTGTCGTGATAATAATTATCCTGAGAGAGGATATTCATTCCCTCAATATCAAGCTGCTGAAGTATCTTATCAACAACTGTAGTTTTGCCGGATCCTGTACCACCGGCAATTCCTATTACAAGCATTATTTTTTTGTTTCTTTATAGTTGGTACAAATATACTATTTTAGATAAAATATGACAATGTAAGAATATTGAGAAATTAAAAGATTAAAGCATTTAAAGATTAAAAGATATTCCTGAAGACTGCTACTCTTTGTCATTTATTGTTATTCCTGAACTTTCCCCTTCGGATTCAATAAAAAAAACCGACAATAAACTTGCCGGTTTTTATTTTATACGATTTCGCTTGTTAATTCGCGCGAAATTAATTTTTCATGCATAGGTTTCAAAACATCCATTGAGCCTGTTTTTACGGTACATTTGCCTTTGTAGTGAACAAGAATTGTACATTGCTCAGCCTGCTCCAGCGTATGTTTGCATATTTCGATCAGACAGTCTATTACATAATCAAATGTATGAATATCGTCGTTATGCAGTACCAGTTTATAGACTTCATCCGTATCATCCAGAACGAGGACTTCTTCCTCATACTGCCGTTTTGGGTTTTCGTAATCCTTTATGCTGTTATAAAAATTCATTCTAACTGTTTTAAACTTCTCCAATTTTATCTGCTAAATGATCTATAGCATTAGGTTCTTCATAGACAAGCTCCACAAGCTCTACACTTTTATTATTCATTTTCAGAATTTTGAAGTGGTAGTCTTCGAGATCAAACTCCTGGTTTTCTTCCGGGATGTCTTCCAACTCATAAAGAATGAATCCGGCTAATGAATTGTACTCACTTTCTTCTGAAAGCGGCAGTCTTTTAGGCAGGAATTCATTGATTTCATCCAAAGGCTGTGTAGCCTGTACCCAATAGGTGTTATCAGATATTTTATCAACAATTTTTTCTTCATCGTCTTCTTCATCCTGAATTTCCCCTACCAGTTCTTCCAGAATATCCTCCAGCGTAATAATTCCTTCAGTTCCACCAAATTCGTCAATAACGATAGCGATATGCTGTTTTTTAAGCTGGAATGTTTTCAGCAAGTCTGAAACTTTTTTACTTTCCACAACGAAAAAGGCATCACGCATTAAATCTTTAAGGTCTTCATGATCCAGATTTCCTTTCCTTTTGACAAATTCTCTGATGATTTCTTTTGTATAGAAAATCCCAATCACATTGTCAATAGAGTCAATATATACCGGAATACGGGAATACCCGCTGTCCATAATCTTATTGATGATATCAGTAACATCTTCCTCAAAATCTATGGAAGTGATATTTTGTCTTGGAACCATGATCTGTTTAGCAGAGTGATCGGTAAAATCAAATGCATTTTTAATGATTTCATAGTTTTCTTCTTCAATCTCTCCGCTATCAGCACTTTGTTTTACCAAAAGCTGAAGTTCTTCCGTAGAGTGAATTTCCTGTTCAGAAGCCGGGTGAATTTTAACCAATCTGAGGAATCCATTTGACATTGAGTTCATCAACCAGATAAACGGTTTAAAAATCGTGTAAAAAACCCTTAGCGGAACGGCAGTTGCCATTGTAGTAGCTTCAGATTTTCTGATCGCAATTGATTTTGGGATAAGCTCACCAAATACAATGTGCATAATGGTGATCAACACAAAACTGGTTACTACCGAAATTGTAGTAATTGTTGTCTGAGTTAAATCAATACTTAGAGATGTGAAAATATTTTCAACAATATGATGCAGGGCACTTTCTCCCACCCAACCAAGGGCAAGGGATGCCAATGTAATTCCTAATTGTGTAGCGGAAAGATATTCATCAAGATGCTTGATGATATGTTCTGCCTGTTTAGCCATAGAATTACCTTCTGCGGCTTTTAACTGAATTTGTGAGTAACGAACTTTAACAATTGAAAATTCTGCGGCTACGAAGAAGCCATTTAGTAAAACAAGAAATAAGGCCAGCAAAAGCCTGACTATGTCCGAGTCCATTTAGAGGTTGTATAAATTTTATTAAGTACAAAGATATGTAAAATAAAAATAACCTGAATCCGGGATTGATTATTTTGATGGAGGATTTTTTTGAAAGAAAATATGACATGATAAAACACCGTTCTTTTTCAATAAAAAAAGTAATTGAGGGTTCTATTTCATTTCTCTGCTAAAAGAAGCTTTTTGGATAGTAAATAACAGTTTCAGGATTATACAAACAAAAAAGCACCGATAATTTCGGTGCTTTAATTGTATCTTAAAATAATTCTTTATGAATTTTTCAAAGCTTCTGCTCCGGAAACAATTTCCAAAATTTCGTTGGTAATTGCAGCCTGTCTTGCTTTGTTGTAGAAAATCTTCAGATCATTTCTCAACGCTTCTGCATTGTCTGTAGCTTTGTGCATTGCAGTCATTCTCGCTCCGTGTTCAGATGCTACTGAATCCAGGATTGATTTGAAAACCTGAGTTTTGATCGATTTTGGAATCAAATTATCCAGGATCTCAGCTCTGTTAGGTTCAAAAATATAATCTGTTTCAACCTGCGGTTCAGTGTTTTCAGGCATTGAAATCGGAAGAAGTTTTTCTGTAATCACTTCCTGAGTTGCTGCATTCACGAATTTGTTATAAATAACATATACTTCGTCAAATTTTCCTTCTCTGAAGCTGGTCATTACTCCTTCGGTAATATTAGCTACCATATCAAAGTTCAGGTTATCATAAACAGAACTTCCATTAGCATATACCGTACGGTTTTTTCTTACAGCATCATATACTTTTTTACCTACCGGCAGAACTTCAATCTCGTATTGAGAATTGTTCTGGAACTGAAGGTTAAGCTCTTTTACGATAGAAGAGTTAAAAGCTCCTGCTAGACCTCTGTTTGAAGTAACAGCGATAAATAGAATTCTTTTAACCTCTCTTTTCTGAGCATATACAGAAATCTGATCAGGATCTGAGCTAGAATTTACATTCTGGATAAGCTCCTGTAATTTTTCAGAATAAGGTCTTAACATTACGATTGCATCCTGTGCTTTTTTAAGTTTCGCTGCGGAAACCATTTTCATAGCACGTGTAATCTGCATCGTAGATGAAATTGACGTAATTCTGCCTCGTATTTCTTTTAAGTTTGCCATATTGGGTTAGTTGTTGGTTGTTGGCTGTTGGTTGCTAGTTTTAGATATTTCTGTCAACTATCAACCAACAATCATCAACTAATTTTTAGTTATATTTAGAAGCTAAATCGTTAGCTGCCTGCTTAAGAACTGCTGTAATATCGTTATCGATTTTACCTGCTTTAATAGCTGCCATTGTTTCAGGGTGCTTAGATCTCAGGAATGCGATATACTCAACCTGGAATTCTTTCACCTTTCTGATAGGAACATTTCTTAGCAAGTTCTCAGTTCCAGCGTAGATCATTGCAACTTGGCTGTCTACAGGAAGTGGAGAGTTTACCGGCTGCTTAAGAAGCTCTACGTTTCTTTCTCCTTTAGAGATTACTGCTAAAGTAGAAGCATCAAGGTCAGAACCGAATTTAGCAAACGCTTCTAGTTCTTTATATTGAGCCTGGTCTAATTTCAAAGTACCAGATACTTTTTTCATTGATTTGATCTGAGCGTTACCTCCTACCCTTGATACAGAGATACCTACGTTGATTGCAGGACGAACCCCTGAGTTGAATAGATCAGACTCCAAGAAGATCTGTCCGTCTGTAATAGAGATTACGTTGGTAGGGATGTACGCAGAAACGTCACCAGCCTGAGTTTCAATAATTGGAAGTGCCGTTAATGAACCACCACCTTTTACAATTGGTCTAAGAGATTCTGGCAAATCGTTCATTTGCTTAGCAATGTTATCATCAGCGATTACTTTTGCTGCTCTTTCCAATAGTCTTGAGTGAAGGTAGAAAACGTCTCCAGGGTAAGCTTCACGGCCCGGTGGTCTTCTCAATAGTAGAGAAAGCTCACGGTAAGCAACAGCTTGTTTAGATAAATCATCATAAACGATCAATGCCGGTCTACCAGTATCTCTGAAGAATTCACCGATAGCAGCACCTGCCATCGCAGAATATACCTGCATTGGAACTGGATCTGATGCGTTAGCCGCAACGATTACAGTATATGCTAAAGCTCCTTTATCAGAAAGAGTTTTAACGATTTGTGCTACGGTAGAAGCTTTCTGACCGATAGCAACATATATACAATATACTGGCTGCCCAGCATCAAAGAATTCTTTTTGGTTGATGATCGTATCGATAGCAACAGTAGTTTTACCTGTCTGTCTGTCACCGATGATAAGCTCTCTCTGTCCTCTTCCTACAGGGATCATAGAGTCAATTGCAACGATACCTGACTGTAAAGGCTCAGTTACCGGCTGTCTGAAGATAACTCCAGGAGCTTTTCTTTCCAATGGCATTTCGTATAAATCCCCAGTAATAGGACCTTTACCATCGATAGGGTTACCAAGAGTATCTACTACTCTTCCTAACATACCTTCTCCTACTTTGATAGAAGAGATTCTGTTTGTTCTTCTTACTGTATCACCTTCTTTTACTAATTTACTTTCACCAAGTAGAGCAACACCTACGTTGTCTTCTTCAAGGTTAAGTACAATACCTTCTACATCACTAGAAAATTTCACCAACTCTCCGTATTGTACGTTTTCTAACCCGTATACACGAGCAATACCATCACCGATGGTTAAAACTGTACCTACTTCCTCAACGTTTGATTGAGTATCGAAGTTGGCCAATTGCTGTTTTAAGATCGCAGATACTTCTGCCGGATTTATTTCTGCCATTGTATGGTTGTTTTTCTTAATTTAATTGGAAATCTTTTTTAACTTGGTTCAATTTTGTCTTCACAGACGCGTCTACCTGCTGGTCACCTACTCTTAGAACATATCCTCCAAGAATTTCAGGTTTTACATTTACTTTCAGATCAAAGTTTGAATCAGCGTTTACAAGAGTGGTAGATCTTAAAATCTGATCAAGGTTTTCTTTTGAAAGCGGAGTTGCTGTAGTAAGTGTAACTCTCTGTACACCGCTAAGGTCTTCTACTTTATTGATAAATTCCTGAGCGATATTCTTCAATTGGTTTTCACGTCCATGTTTAATCACCAATCTGATCAAATTCTGAGAAGAAACAGATAAACCTTTGAAAATTTCAGTTGCTACTTCTATTTTCTTTTTAGAATCGATGTAAGGAGTAAAGAAAAATTTGTTTAAATCTTTAGATTCAGACATTACCTTTACTACATCTTTCATTTCAGAAAATACAGTAGCCGTTTGACCTGATTCATTTGTAAAATCAAGTAAACCTTGTGCGTATCTTTTAGCTACTTTAGATGTAAGCATTCTTAGTTAAGGTTTGATTTGTTTAAATAATTTTGAACTAATTCGTTTTGAGCTTCGCTGTTGTCTAATTTTTGTTTCAAGATAGACTCAGCAATGTTTACAGATAAAGTACCAATTTGAGTTTTGATATCTGCCATAGCAGCATTTTTCTCAGCATTGATAGTCTGTTTAGCAGCTTCGATCATTCTGTCTCCTTCAGTTTTAGCAACATCTTTAGCTTCCCCTACGATTCTGTCTTTAATTTCTCTAGCTTCTTTAAGGATAGCGTCTCTTTCGATTTTAGCTTCACGAATGATTCTTTCGTTATCTTCTTTTAAAGTTTCCATTTCTTTTCTAGCTAATTTAGCTTGATTAAGAGCGTCAACAATAGATGTTTCTCTGTCATTGATAGACTTTAAAATAGGTTTCCAAGCGAATTTACCTAACAAAAATAATAATGCTAGAAAAATAACAGACTGGATAATAAATAATCCTGACGAAAACTGATGAATTAATTCCATTATATAAATGTATAAATAATTATTACTTTTTTTTAAAGAACCATTATCTGTAACCAACCGTCACAGATAATGGTCTGATTTTAATTAGTTTACTGCGAATAGAGCAGCAAACGCAACACCTTCTACAAGTGCAGCTGCGATAAGCATAGCTGTTTGGATTTTTCCAGATTGCTCAGGTTGTCTAGCGATAGCTTCAAGAGCAGCAGCTCCGATTTTACCAAGACCGATACCTACACCTAGTACTACGATACCAGCACCTACAATTTTAGGGATTTCCATAATATATAATTTTAAAAAATTTGTTTTACTTTAATTTATAATTTCAATTAGTGAGCTGCATGATGTTCATGCTCATGCTCCTCTACTGCCATTCCGATAAACAGAGCTGATAACATTGTAAAGATATAAGCCTGTAGGAATGCTACCAATACCTCTAGTAAATAAATTACCAATGTAAGGAACGGGAATGCAACACCTGCGATAAAATTCTTGAATACATAGATCAGTCCAATCAAACTCATTACTACGATGTGACCTGCCGTCATGTTGGCAAAAAGTCGAATCATCAAAGCGAATGGCTTAGTGATTGTTCCTAATAATTCGATAGGAAGCATGATCAGTTTCATTGGAACTGGTACTCCTGGCATCCAGAAGATGTGTTTCCAATAATCTTTATTAGCTGAGAATGTTGTAATCAGATAAGTAAGGATTGCAAGGAAGAATGTCATTGTAATATTACCTGTAACATTAATTCCGAAAGGCATCAATCCTAAAACGTTAAGGAAAAGAATAAAGAAAAATACTGTTAATAAATAACCCATAAATCTCTTATACTTATGTCCGATGTTTGGAATAGCAACTTCATCTCTTACGAAAATGATTAATGGCTCTAAAAATCTTGCAGCACCTGTAGGAACCACTGATTTTTTATAAGACTTAGCCATACCTCCGAATAACACTAACATAAAGATTGATACTAATAAAATAATCAGTACACTTTTTGTAATTGAAAGATCTAATGGTTTCTCGTTAGTTGGGTGACCGTGATCATCAAGAGTTATAGTTCCAGCTGCATCAGTCTTGTAAATTTTCTCGTGGTGCAATACATAAAAAGAACCATCTACTTCAGTAGGCTCTCCGTGCATGAACCCTTCTTTGTTACTCATGAAAGAGTGAAAACCGTTGTCATATATAATAACAGGAAGAGGGAAACCAATGTGGTGACCGTCTTTATCAACCATCAATGTGAAATCATGTGCATCCAACAAGTGATGATCGATGAACTCTTTGTTTTCTTTGCTCACTTTGTCTTTCTCTGAAAGCTCTTGAGCAGGAGCTGCCCCAGCAGTAGCCTCACCGTGCTGTGCAGACACTAAGTTTAATACAAAAATACTGTAGAATAAAACTGCGAATTTCTTAAACATTGATAGGTTTTTTTCGTTGTGCAAAAATATGATATTTTTTCTAGTTTCAATAAATTATTTTACTGTTTTTTATCATGATTAATCAGCTTGATTGCATAGTATGTAAGCAGTGCTGTCAGGACAAAATAAGGGATGATAAAATGGAATTTATAGCCTGGAATCACTTCAAAGTTCAGTTTTTTTCTGATTAAGTACATCAAACCGAATTTTAAAAGAATCAAACCAATAACAGACAATCCTAAAAATTCCGGTGCTACTCTATTGATTAAGATAATAAGAGTGATCATCATCATAAACATAACACTTAGAAAAAGGTAAAATTTAATGATCACAATTTCATCCAGGTGAAAAACAAATTTCCAAAGAGAAAAATGTACCAGGAACGTCAGAAAGAATAAAATGACAACAAGAATATTGGGATTGATTTTCATTCTAAATTTTAATTGACCGCAAAAATAGACTTTTTCTATCGTATTATGATAAGATTTGATATATATCATTTTTTCTTATCTATATAATATTACGTTCCGGACACTTTAGATATGCTAAAAATTCCTTATTTTTGCAAACCTATAATTTACAATAAATATGTTTAATAGTTTACAGGATAAATTAGACAAGGCATTACATAATATTTCCGGTAGAGGAAAAATTACCGAAATCAATGTAGCGGAAACCGTAAAAGAGATCCGTAGAGCATTGGTAGACGCCGACGTTAACTATAAAGTTGCAAAAGATCTTACTAAAAGAGTTCAGGATAAAGCATTAGGAGAGAACGTTCTTACTTCCCTTACACCGGGGCAGCTGATGACGAAAATTGTTCATGATGAATTAGTTGACCTTATGGGAGGTTCTCAGGAGGGAATCAATCTTTCAGGAAAGCCATCTGTAATTCTTATTGCAGGTCTTCAGGGTTCTGGTAAGACTACATTCTCAGGAAAGCTTGCTAATTATTTACAAACAAAAAGAAATAAAAAACCTTTATTGGTAGCATGTGACGTTTACCGTCCTGCTGCAATTGATCAGCTAAAAGTTTTAGGTGGACAAATCGGGGTTCCTGTTTTCACAGAAGAAGGTTCTACAAACCCTTCTACGATTGCTGAGAACGCAATTAATTTTGCAAAATCAAATGGTCATGACGTTGTGATCGTGGATACGGCAGGTCGTTTGGCAATTGATGAGCAGATGATGAACGAGATTAAGTCGGTTCATTACTTCATTAAACCTAATGAAACACTATTCGTTGTTGACTCAATGACAGGTCAGGATGCTGTGAATACGGCAAAAGCATTTAACGATGCTTTGAATTTTGACGGGGTTGTTTTAACTAAATTAGATGGTGATACTCGTGGTGGTGCTGCTTTAACGATTCGTTCTGTGGTTGAAAAACCAATCAAATTTATTTCTACAGGAGAAAAAATGGAAGCTTTAGATCTTTTCTACCCGGAAAGGATGGCAGACAGAATCCTGGGAATGGGAGACGTTGTTTCCCTGGTAGAAAGGGCTCAGGAGCAATTTGACGAAGAAGAAGCTAAAAAACTTCACAAAAAAATCGCCAAAAACGAATTTGGTTTTGATGATTTCCTAAAACAGATCAACCAGATCAAGAAGATGGGTAACATGAAGGACTTAATGGGAATGATTCCTGGTGTTGGAAAAGCGATCAAAGATGTAGAAATCAGTGATGATGCATTCAAACACATTGAAGCGATTATCTACTCTATGACTCCTGAAGAAAGAAGAAGACCTTCTATTATCAATACTCAGAGAAAAGGAAGAATTGCTAAAGGTGCCGGAAGAAAAATCGAGGATGTAAATCAATTGATGAAACAGTTCGAGCAAATGGGTAAAATGATGAAGATGATGCAGGGACCACAAGGAAAGCAGATGATGCAGATGATGAGCAAAATGCCAAATATGCCTGGAATGGGCGGAATGTTTGGAAAATAAGAAAAACAAAATCATTCATAAAAAACTCTCAGAATTTCTGAGAGTTTTTATTTTATCTGATAGCAGGTTTATTTAAACTTATACCCTAGCCCAAGCTGGAAGAAACTCATTTTTAAGGTCTCTCCATCTACAGGGTTTTTGATCATATTGGTAAGACCAAAGCTATAGCGTGCATCTACAAATAATCCTTTATGAATGCTGTAATCCGCTCCTAAGAAAATACCAAAGTCTGTAGATTTCAACGTGTCATCCAGATAATTTTCTACATAACGCTCTCCTTCTCTCATCGCTGAAGGATTCAGCATACCTGCATTCGGACCGCTTGCTTCAAATTTCACTTTATTATTCGTCTTAAAACTTACATAAGGACCTGCATAAATTCCTAATTCCGGTGTTGCATAATATCTTGCAGATACAGGGATTACAATTCTGTTAAGGTTCATCTTTTGAGTTATAGTAACTCCAACGGGCGTTGCAACAGCGGCTTTTCCTCCAAGGTTGGCATATTCTACTTCTCCCTGAATAGCAAATTTATTATTGAATTTATGCTCAACCAAACCTCCTACATAAAACCCTGATTTGGATTTCATTCCTCCTTCAAATCCGCCAAATTGAAAACCATCCTCGCTGGAATTCAATTTTGATAAAGCATAACCCGCTTTTACCCCGAATGTAGTTTGCGCATTTAAACCTGCAAATAAAGCGATTGCAGACGCTAATAAGATTTTTTTCATGATTATTTTAAATAGTTTTTATTAAAGAAGTCCTAAGATAGCAATCTCAGGACTAATTCATCTATTTTATTTATTATTTTGAAAATACATATTTAACTCCAAAAGTCACGGAGGTTAAACTGATCCCAAATTTGTAGTCATCAGCTTTGTTTGCTCCGTCAATATCCCTTTTGTAAGTATTGTACCCAAACTCCCCTATTGTTGCTTCAATTGACCAGTTCTTCGTTATGAAATAATCCAGACCCGGCTTAATATTCACTCCGATATTGGTATAGTTATTTTTTTGCATAAACGGAGCGGAAAGTATAGGATCTCCGCCATTACCTCCACTGTTAAAATCCACTTTTTCCTGGCCAAATTCCAATGGAACCTGTAATTGGCCGAAGATGTATAATTTATCGGATAAAGTCCAGTATTTTCTTACAAATGGAGCTACTACAAATGCGTTATCTGTATTTTTGATTTCAACTGCATTATTGAATTCGCTTGCATTTACTTTGTATTTGGTAACAGCGCTTTTGTATCCTACTCCTAGTCCTACCGCCAGGTTTGTACTAACGAAATAACCTGCTGTAGGAAGAATCCTGATTACATTGTCCTTTCTGTTCCCACCAAATTCATTGGTTTCTTTGTGATAAAAACCTACCTGTCCTGAAAGATAAGAAGTTCCTTTAGCGATCTGTGCGTTTGATAAACCGAAAAGCGCAACAGCGCCCATCAATATGATTTTTTTCATGATTATTATATTAGTTTTTTATAGAAAAAAAGCCCTAAGAGTTTCTCAGGGCTTTCTTGCTATATGCTTTGTTTATTACTTTGCAAATACATATTTAACTCCGAAAGTTACAGAAGATAAATTCAATCCGAAGTTATAGTTGTTTGTAGCATCACCATCTTTTGGCTTGTAGTTGCTATAACCGAACTCACCGATAGTAGCTTCGATAGACCAGTTTTTGTTTAAGAAATAATCTAAACCTGGCTTCACAGTAACACCAATTTTAGTGTATTTAGCTTCAGTAGAAGTAGAGTTTGTAACAACTGTATTTCCAGAAGTAGCTACAGAGTTAGTTTCAGTTTCAGTTTTTCCAAACTGCATTGGCACTGCCAATTGTCCGAAGAAATATAACTTGTCAGATAAAGTCCAATATTTTCTTACGAATGGAGCTACAACGAAAGCAGGAGTTTTAACGATGCTCTCGTTTACAACTGTAGTGTTTCCTAAAGTTGCAGTAGTAGTTGTTGTATTTTTTTCAGTTTGGTAACCAATTCCTAATCCAACAGCTAAGTTAGTGTTTACGAAATATCCAACTGTAGGTAATACGTTGAAGTTTTCTTTTTTAAGGTTACCGTTGTTAGATTCCTCTTGAGAATAACCAACAGATCCTGATAAATATGTAGTTCCTTTAGCAATTTGAGCATTTGATAAACCAAAAAGTGCAACAGCACCCGCTAATAATATTTTTTTCATTTTAAAAAATTTTAATACTTTCTGAGGGCAAATTTACAGTGGCCTCCACTAATATTAAAATTTGTTAATGTGATTAATATCATTGTTAAAATTTAGCGTTTTGTAAAAATAAATCCTAGTTAAGAGAGGTTATTGAGTTTTTCACAATATTATGAATAAAAAAACTTCATTTTTTCAACAAGAGTCAAATATATTTACTTTTTCAAATTTTACACTTTTTTCCAAAACCCCATGAATTCTACAAAAATGCTAAAATTAATTAACCTAAACTATTAATATTTAAGTTATTAACTCTTAAAATTTAAACAAATGTTTATTAACCAGACTTAATTTTGGGCTTTCTAATCGCTGTAAATCCATTTTACCAAAAAATTCAGTCTGATTATCTGTACAGCCCGTTTATATGATATAAAAAAACTCCGGCCTTCGGCCGGAGTTCCTATATGCAATTGCTTTTCTTATTTCAAAAAGAAATTATAACCAATGTTAACAGCTCCTACATTCCAGCTATAGCTTCCCCATCCTGGTAAGTCACGCTTGTTACTGATTGACTGGTATCCGATGTACAATTCTCCTTTAGACATCTGATATCCAAATTTAGGCTGTGCATAGAAACCACCGTCTACTCCATCTTTTGTAGAGATACCATATCCAAGGTCCAATCCTACAAAGATAGGTGCTCCAGAGAATCTGTATTTTCCAGAAACTGCTACAGGAACAAATCCGAAATCATCAAAGTGATCTTTTCCGAAGAAATGAGAATATCCTGTTGTTACCCCAAGGTCAAGACCTTTAGCAATATTCCACATATAAGCGGCATCCACTCCTAATGTAAATGAAGATACATCACTTGCATCAGACACAGGAACCCCAATATGTCCACCAATTTTAAAACCTTCCTGCGCTTGAGCAGCACCTCCTAAAAGTGCAAAAGCACCTAGTAATAATAGTTTTTTCATTTTTTTAGTAGCTTTAAATTACCCTGCAAAAGTACTAATTATTTTCATCATAGGGATAATACCGGTTTCTGATATCTTTATAACGATAAAAAGCAGAACAAAAAATTGTCCTGCTTTTTATTATTTCTAAATAAGATTTCCAGAATTAGTTTCCTCCGAATTTGAAACCTACACCTACCTGAGCAAAGCTGTTTTTCACAGTACCTCCACTGTTATCATTAGATAGGTTGGATACTCCTAAGCTGTATCTTGCATCAAAGAAAAGCCCATTTTCCAACATATATTCAACACCTAAGAAAGGAGCAAGGTTTAATGATTTGATATCTTTTTTAATATCTACATCACCAGAATCTCCTTCCATTTCTACATCAAGGAAATCTGACCCGATTACTGTCTTTTGTTTAGCAGTAAGGATAATTCCTACGTTAAGACCCGCCGCTACAGAAAAACCTTCTGTAATGAAATATTTTGCAGAAACCGGAACCAAAAGAGTTCCAAAAGTTACTTTAGTTGATTCACCAAAATATATTCCTCCAGCGTTTACTCCATCAATTTTTTCTTTAGCTCCCAGTGGTGAGTATAAAACCTCTCCCTGAACAGCAAAGTTATCATTGAATTTGTACTCAGCCATCCCACCAATATAGAAAGTATATTTAGGAGACATTTTTCTTCCGTCAAGATCATCTTGCTTATCATCCAGTTTAATGGTTGACATTGCGAAACCAGCTTTTGGACCAAATCGAAATTCTTGTGCGTTTGCAGAAATTCCCATAACAGCGACCGCTGCAATAAGTAAAAGTTTTTTCATGTTTAGTTAGTTTTTACATTTAAGGTCTGCAAAACTAATTATTTTTTTCAAATTAACAAATTTTAACTAACCAATTTAAGGTTAATAAAAGGTTAACGGAAACTTTTACTTGTTTTTACTAGTCGTTTCTTAGTCTTTTCTCTTCATCATTATAAGCAAGAATAATCTTTCTCACCACTGGATGTCTTACTACATCCTCTTCTGTAAGATGTACAAACCCGATCTCTTTTACTCCGCTTAAAATCCTCATAGCTTCTTTCAGCCCAGATTGTTGTTTTGGTGGTAAATCGACCTGGGTAGGATCTCCTGTAATAATAAATTTAGCATTCATCCCCATTCTGGTTAAAAACATTTTCATCTGCGCATGAGTTGTGTTTTGTGCTTCATCAAGAATTACAAAAGCATCATCAAGGGTACGTCCTCTCATGAAAGCCAACGGTGCTACTTCGATCACTTTTTTCTCCATGAAACCCTCCAGTTTCTCATGCGGAATCATATCACGAAGTGCGTCGTATAAAGGTTGTAAATACGGATCCAGTTTTTCTTTAAGGTCACCGGGAAGGAATCCCAGACTTTCTCCTGCTTCTACAGCCGGTCTTGTCAGGATAATTCTTTTCACCTCCTTATCTCTTAAAGCTCTTGCTGCCAATGCTACACTGGTATACGTTTTTCCGGTTCCGGCAGGACCAATAGCGAAGACCATATCTTTTTTCTCCGTTTCCTTTACCAGCTTTTTAAGATTGGTTGTCTTAGCTTTAATAACTTTTCCATTAACTCCTTTTACAATAATATCCTGATCAAAAACCAATTGCTTCTCGTTTTCGTCTTTGATATTCAATATATTTTCAACGTCTTTCAGGCCTATTGAGTTATTTTTGGAGATGAAACTGACAATATCATCCAGTTTTTGTTTCAGTATGTCTAAAGCTTCCTGATTTCCCATGGCAAATACGAAATGATCTCTTCCTGTAATTTTAATGGTTGGAAAGCTTGATTTTATTAAGTTGAAATATTGGTTATTAACTCCATAGAAGATTTTCGCATCGATATCTTCCAAATCATATGTCAATTCAAACATGCAGTATTTTTATTTTTAGATTTTAAAATTAAAGCTTTTTTTCAAATTTATATCAAATTCTTTTCAACAATCTTTCGGGCTTTCTTTTTATTTTAAATAACTTTGCAATACTACACTATTCTATAAATTGCTCATGTCAATTATTACCCTTACTTCGGATTTCGGAAATTTAGATTACAGAGTTGCCGCTGTGAAAGGCAAAATTCTGTCTCTAAACCCTGAGGTTAATATTATTGATATAACCCACGATATCCAGGCATTCAACCTTATACAGACTTCGTATATCGTAAGAAATGCCTATAAATATTTTCCAAAAGGAAGCATTCACATCATTTCCGTAGACAGTTTTTACAACAAGTCAAGAAAAAATATCATTTATAAAGCCGACGGATCCTACTTTTTGGCGGCAGATAATGGTCTATTAAGCCTTATATTTTTTGATATTAAGCCGGAAGCTATCTATGAGCTTACCCTGAACAACCGTTTTGATGACATCATCAACTTTACTTCTACAGACATTTTTGTTCCTGCAGCGGTACATCTTGCCAATGGCGGACTCCCAGAGGTAATAGGCAGAAAAATACATTCGGCCAAGCAGCTGATGTTCCCAAGAGCGGTTTATAATGAATCGGAAGGCATGATTATCGGTGAAGTGACCTATATTGATAATTTCGGAAATATAATCTCAAATATCAACAAAGATTTTTTTGAAAATATCAGCAAAGGTTATGATAGTTTTACCATAAAATTCAGAAATTTAAGTCTTTCAAGGATATTTTCCAGTCATACGGAGGTTGTTTCAGACTGGGAAAGGGAGACCGAATTCCACGGACAGTCTGCTGCTATTTTCAATGATAGCCAGTTATTGGAGCTTACCATCTACAAAGGAAGCAAGAAAAACGGTGCCAAAAGCCTGTTTGGACTGAATGTAGGAGAAAATATCTACATCGAATTTAGCTAAGATTATATATTTCTTAAAAAAACCGATTTTTTTTATATATTTGTCAAAATCTAAAAATCAAAAATGGCAGAATACAAATTATTGCTTCCTTCCATGGGAGAAGGTGTTATGGAAGCGACAATTATCACTTGGTTATTCAATGAAGGTGATAACGTAAAGGAGGATGACTCCGTAGTAGAAATTGCAACAGATAAAGTAGATTCAGATGTACCGACACCAGTTTCGGGGAAAATTGTAAAAATTTTAAAGCAAAAAGATGAAGTTGCAAAAGTAGGTGAAGCCATTGCTATTTTAGAAATTGAAGGAGAAGGCACAGCTTCAGAGGAAGTAAAAGCTGAAACTCCGGCGGCTACTCCGGATGCTGACACTTTAAAAGCGATTGAAGAGCCTTTACAAACTACAGCTGCTTCAAGCGTAGAATTCTCAGGAGACCTTTATCTATCTCCACTTGTAAAATCTATCGCACAACAGGAAAATATTTCTGAAACTGAACTGAAATCCATCAAAGGAAGCGGTTTGGAAGGAAGAATTACCAAAGAAGATATATTAGCATATGTTGCTAACAGAGGAAACCAGCCAGTTCAGCAGGCAGCTCCGGTACAGGCGGCATCTACTCCGAAGCCAGCAGTATCTGCTCCGGCAGCTACCATTCCGGTAAGTGCAGGTGATGAAATCATTCCAATGGACAGAATGAGAAAAATCATCGCTGAAAACATGGTAAAAGCAAAACAAATTGCCCCTCACGTTACTTCTTTCATTGAAACTGACGTTACCAACGTTGTAAAATGGAGAAATAAAAACAAAGCAGTATTTGAAAAACGTGAAGGTGAGAAACTGACTTTCATGCCGATTTTCGTAAAAGCTGTAGTGAAAGCGATCCAGGATTTCCCAATGATCAATGTTTCTATTAATGGTGAAAACATCATCAAAAAGAAAAATATCAACATCGGTATGGCTACTGCTCTTCCAGACGGAAACCTTATCGTTCCTGTAATCAAAAATGCTGATCAGTTATCTCTTTCAGGCCTTGCAAAAGCTATCAACGACTTAGCTTACAGAGCAAGAAACAAGAAATTAAGACCAGAAGATACTCAAGGTGCAACCTATACAATTTCTAACGTTGGAAGCTTCGGAAACCTTATGGGAACACCAATCATTCCTCAGCCTCAGGTAGCTATTTTAGCCATCGGAGCTATCGTTAAGAAGCCTGCAGTTCTTGAAACAGCTGACGGTGATGTAATTGCTATCAGAAACTTAATGTTCATGTCTCACTCTTATGACCACAGAGTAGTAGACGGTTCTCTAGGAGGAATGATGCTGAAGCATGTTCACGACTACCTTGAAAACTGGGATCTGAACACAGAAATATAAGTAAAGAATAATCCGCGCTAAGTAATTATTGCAGATTTTAAATACTAAACCTCCGAAAATCGGAGGTTTTTTTGTTTTTATTAGTTAAATACAGTAAAATTTTAAAAGGACAAACAATAAACAAAATCAATATAAAATAATTAATAAAATGCGCGATTTATTGATAAAACCACAATTATTTAAGTCCAATTCTATATTGTAATAACTTTTTTGGAAGTTAGATTTATTAGCGCTATTTTTAAACAAATAATATTTAAATGGATCCAGATTACAGAAAGTATGACATGACTAAATTTTCTGATTTCACTAAGCAGGATGAAAAACTCATTGCTGAAGTTTATGAAATGATCTCAAAGTTTTTAAACGACCTATAATGTTCAAAATTTTACCGTAATTTCATCCCTCAAAACAAGACAAATGCTGAAAATTTTCATCCTGATAAGGAAATCCATCAAAAATTCCTTTGACAATATCCGAAACGAACAGCTGAAGCACAACCTTCTTCAGGCTATACCTTTTTGGATAGGATCTGTTATTACAGGTTTTTTTGCAGTCATGTATGCACAGGTATTTGCCTGGGGTGAACATTTGATGAATTTTATTTTTGACTGGCATGCATGGATGATTTTCATCATTGCTCCTATAGGATTTGTACTATCCTGGTGGCTGGTGAAAGAATTTGCGCCCAATGCCAAAGGAAGCGGTATTCCACAGGTAATGGCTGCAGTAGAACTCGCCAACCCAAAAGAACACCGCAAGATCAGAAATCTACTGAGCATTAAGATTATTTTCTTCAAAATATTATCTTCAGTTATTCTGGTCATCGGAGGAGGTGCGGTAGGACGTGAAGGACCTACCATTCAGATTGCAGGCTCTGTTTTCAGAAAAGTTAACGAGTATCTTCCCGAATGGTGGCCGAAAATCTCCAAGAAAAACATGATTATGACAGGAGCCGCAGCGGGTCTTGCAGCAGCTTTCAACACTCCACTCGGAGGTATTGTTTTCGCTGTGGAAGAACTGTCAAAAACTCATATCAATTACTTCAAAACAGCTTTGTTTACTGCAGTAATTATTGCCGGCCTTACAGCACAAACACTTGCCGGATCTTATTTATATCTGGGATATCCGAAGACCAACGATGTTTCTTTAATGGTGATGTTTCCCATAGTTCTTGTTGCTGCAGTTGCGGGTATTCTTGCCAGTCAGCTTTCTGTTGCTATGCTTAAAATCAACAGCTGGAAAAAGAATAAACTGAAAACCGATAAGGCCAATGTGATATTCCTGATCATTTGTGCTTTAATTATTGCTTCAGTCGCTTATTTTATCAACAGGGAAATTCTGGGTTCCGGGAAAGAAATTATGGAGCGTGTTCTTTTTACGAAGGATAAGCATGAAGACTGGTATGTTCCCATTCTCAGGATGCTTGGCCCTGCCCTTTCTTTTACTTCCGGTGGTGCAGGTGGAATTTTCGCCCCTGCTCTCACAGCAGGAGCAAGTATAGGATCTGTTATTTCAGGTGCTATTCATTTAACCCCCAATGAAACCAATGTTGTTGTTCTGGCAGGAATGGTGGCTTTTCTTACAGGAATTACCCGGGCTCCTTTTACTTCAGCTATTATTGTTTTGGAAATGACTGACAGGCATTCATTGATTTTCCACCTGATGCTGGCAGGAATGGTTTCTTCCATTGCCTCTATTTTAGTAAGCAGACATTCGTTATACGATGTATTGAAGGTGAATTTTCTGGCAGAATTAAGACAAAAAGATTAGAGAACAGCCAACTGAAAGTTTGTCGCTTTATAACCTTAAGCAATATCCCAAAACATTAAACTATAAATTCTAAACCATCAACACTCAATTATTTCACAAATCCTCTTGCATATAAGAAATATATTCTCTACTTTTGCACCTCGAAATAATTAACAAATTCATTTAACATTATGAACAATTACGAAACTGTTTTCATTTTAACTCCCGTTCTATCTGAGTCACAGGTAGAGGAAGCAGTGAACAAGTATGTAGATCTTATCAAAGAAAAGAACTGCGAAATCGTTGCTAAAGAAAACTGGGGATTAAAAAAATTAGCTTATCCTATCCAATTGAAAAAGAACGGGTTCTATACTCTAATCGAATTCAAAGGAGAAGGTAGTGTAGTAGCTGATCTAGAATTAGCATTTAAGCGTGACGAAAGAGTAATCCGTTACCTTACTACGAAACTTGACAAACATGCTGTTGAGTATGCTGTAACTAGAAGAACTAAAGTAAAAGCAGCTAAAGCTTAATTATTAACCCTATTTTTTAAAAAAGACAAGACATGGCAATAGATGAAATGGCTAAACAAGCCTCAGCTGGAGGAGAATCAGAAGTAAAATTCCTTACTCCGCTTGATATCAATACAAAATCTGAAAAGAAATATTGTAGATTCAAAAAATACGGAATTAAGCACGTTGATTACAAAGATGCTGATTTCTTATTACAATTTGTAAACGAACAAGGTAAAATCTTACCAAGAAGATACACTGGAACTTCTTTAAAATACCAAAGAAAAGTTTCTGCTGCTATCAAAAGAGCAAGACACCTTGCATTACTACCATACGTAGCTGACTTATTGAAATAAGACAAACAATAAATAAAAGAAGAGGGCAGCCTCTTCTTTTGTTGCTGAATAAATCATTAATTCTAACTTGATTTTAGATCATACAACTAAAATCTAAAAAAGGACAACAACAATGCAAATTATCTTAAAAAAAGACGTAGAAAACTTAGGACTTGAGTTTGATACAGTAAACGTAAAGCCAGGTTATGCTAGAAACTTCTTAATTCCTCAAGGAATTGCTCTTTTAGCTACACCTAAAAACAAAGCTGCTTTAGAAGCTACATTAGAAGCTAGAAAAGAAGAAGAAGCTAAATTAATCGCTGCTGCTAACGCTGTAGTTGAGCAATTGAAGAAAACTTCTATCACTATTCCTGCAAAAGTAGGTACTGGTGACAAATTATTCGGATCTATCAACAATGCTGATCTATCTGCTGCTTTAGAAAAAGCTGGTGTTTCTGTAGAGAAAAAATACATCAAGATTCCTGGTAACACGATCAAGAGAACTGGTAAATTCTCAGCTCTTATCAGACTTCACAGAAATGTTGAGTACAACTATGAGTTTGACATCGTTTCTGATGCTCCAGTTGTAGCTGCTCCTGCTGCTAAGAAGGAAGAAGTTAAATCTGAAGAAGCTTAATAAGCAACGAGAATTTCTCACAATACAAGACCACTTCAATTTATTGAGGTGGTTTTTTATATATAGTTCGGAAAAGATTGTGTATATATGACTACCCCGTCTTTTTGCTTTGCAAAAATCCACCCCTTCAGGGAAGGGGAATGTAGGAAATCTTAACTGCTATTACTCGTTACATTGGCTTTTTCACAACCTTACACGTTAGAACAGGCAAGAAAATTATCCCGTATCATAAAAACTACCAACGTAACACGCAACCCGAATCTCAAACCTTCACACCCTCAAACACTCTAACACTCCTACTCACTACTTATCCCCTCTCAATTTATGCTGATATTCCGTAGGAGCAATTCCAATTACTTTTTTAAAAATATTACTGAAAGATGACAGGCTATTGTACCCTACCATCATCGCTATTTCATACATATTGTATTTTCCTTCCAGCATAAGTTCAAGGGAACGGGTAATTCGCAATGCCCTTAGAAAACGGATGTAATTCATTCCCAGAATCTCTTTAAATTTCCTCGAAAGAGTTCTGGTACTCATTCCAAATTCTTTTGCCGTAGATTCTATAGTAAGAGGCTTCTCAAGATTAGCATGAATGTATCTCGCTATCTTCAGCAGTGTTTCATCTTTCGGGAAAGGATGCTGTATCGGGAATGCCAGATGTTTATTCTTTTTCTCCTGTAAAACACCTTTAAGAGCTTTAAGGAAATAATATTTAGAACCATCATTTTTTGTAATTTTCCCATCCCAGTCTTTAGTGTAAAAAATCATCTCCCGAAGCAAATTATTGACGGAATAAATATTAATTTCATCAAAAAAGCCATTTTCATTTTCTTCTTTCTTAAAATAAAAATTATATAAATCAACTTTCGGGCTGGTAGAAAAAATGTAGTGAGGTGTTCCGGCAGGAATCCACATAAAGCATCTTGCAGGAAGATACCAATGTTTCTGATCTGTAAAAACATGCACAATACCTCCTTCTGCATATACTAATTGTGCAGAACTGTGATAATGAATCTCTGTCGTTACATTTCCTGTGAGGACGTGATAGATATAAAATTCGGCATCATCCTCTTCCACTGCTGTAAAATGGCTGTCATTCATGAAATAAAGATAAGAAGAATTTTCAAATTGGCGTAAATGAGCAAATCTTTTTCTGTTTTCACAAATCAGGTACTATGCTTGTCGTCGTAACTTTGCTGCATCAAAATCATTTTAGCAAAAATCCTTTAATTAATTTATGAATATCATATTTAACGCATGCCGGTATCTGTGCATTGCGTTGTGCTTATTATTGAGCAGTTTTTTACATTCACAGATGACAGATTACCAGCATCTCGGCTTACAACAGGCTGTAGAGATTGGTCTGAAAAATAACAAAAATATACAGATAAGTCATCTAAAACAGGAAATGTCCGCTACCAAAGAGAAAGATCTCAAAATGGAAAAGCTTCCGGACATTGAATTTCATACCAGCTATACTCAGGTAACTAATTTGTATCAGCATCAGAATGGTGTATTTAACAAAGCTACAAAGTATGATGCTATCAATGGTATGTATGACTTTACATTATCTGCTTCTATTCCTGTGTACATGGGTGGTAAAATAAAAAATACCGAAAAGAAAGCGGCTATTGATACAGAAATTTCAGCTTTAAGGACGCATCTGGATGAGAGACAGCTTACGATGGAAATCATCACGGCTTTTCTGCAGATCCATCATTTGAAAGAACAGCAGGGGCTCATTAATGATAAAATGAAAGAAGATTCTGTGAATATCAAACAGGTAAAGGCCCTTAAAGCCAACGGAGTTGTAACGGTAAATGAGGTATTGAGAACTTCACTGCAGCTTTCTAATCATAAAATGAGCTGGACAGAACTGGATAATGATATTCAGATTGCAGAGCATAAGCTGAAAACTATTCTTTCTCTTCCGGAAGATCAGGAAATGCATGTAAATACGGAAGATCTTATTTCGGACAATGCAACGATTCCTTATATTGATGAATTGACTGAAACAGCTTTACATAAAAATGAATCTGTTGACATCACTCACAAAAATCTTTCACTGAAAGAATTGGATCAAAAAATCACCAAAGCGAATTATCTGCCTAAAATTACAGCAGGCGGAGAATATTTTTTAAAGTATCCGAATATGATGTTTTTCCCTCCTGAACCGTATGCATATCGTCTGGGAATGATAGGAGTAAATCTTACCTATCCTATCGAAAATCTGTATAAAAACAAATACAAAATGCAGGAAGCAAAGGAAAATATAGATCTCGCTAAGCTTCAGATTGAGGAAAATGAAGAAAAAATAAGACACAATGTATACGAAGCCTACAAAAAGTTTGAAGAAACAGACCAGAAAGTGAAAATTGCTGAAGAAGCGATTGATCAGGCGAAAGAAAACTACCGCATTGTAAGAACAAAATATGCGAACAAACTAAGTCTTATCACTGAACTGATAGACGCCGACAATACTTATCTGGAAGCAGAATCAAACCTTATTTCCGTAAAAATCAACAGACAACTTAAATATTATCAACTCCAATATACGATTGGAAACTTATAAAAACTATGGCACAGAAACAACTGACACAAAAGGAAAAAAGAATTAACAAGTCCATTACTCTACTGGCCTGGATCCTGATTATCAGCGGAATTACAGGTATGGTCAGTTTTTATCTTTTTTCAAGAAAGAATGTCACTACCAACGATGCACAGATCGAACAATATATTACACCTGTATCCAGCAAGGTTTCGGGGTTTATCAAAAAGATAAAATTTAATGAAAACCAGTTTGTTCATAAAGGGGATACTTTAATTATCATAGACAACAGAGAGTTTGTGAATCAGGTACAGATGGCAGAAGCCAATCTCAATGCCAATACAGCTACCATCAGCACTATTGAAAGCGGTGTCAATACCAAAGAAAGTGATACCAAGATCATTGATGCTAAAATTGCTTCTGCAAGAATTGATATCTGGAGAACGGAACAGGATTATAAAAGATATAAAAACTTACTGGCCGAAGATGCCGCTACCGAGCAGGAATTTGAGAATGTAAAGGCTTCATACGAACAGTCAAAAGCCAATCTTCTGGCACTGGAACAGCAAAAAAATGCAGTAAGAGCCGGAGCCAGTGAACAACAGACAAAAGTTGCACCCGTTAAAAGCCAAATTCAGCAGAGTTCCGCAAGTCTGAGTAATGCTAAACTTTATCTTTCTTATACTGTAATTACCGCTCCTTATGACGGCTGGGTGGGGAAAAAGACTATTCAGGAAGGGCAATTGATTAAGGAAGGTCAGGCTTTGATACAGATGGTCAGCAAAGAAAAATGGATCATTGCCAATTACAAAGAAACACAGCTTGGACAGATTGATCAGAATCAGGAAGTCATCATTACCGCAGATGCGTATCCCGATGTGGAATTTAAAGGAAAAATTCTTTCCGTTTCTCCAGCTTCAGGATCTCAGTTTTCTTTGGTAAAACCGGATAACGCAACCGGAAACTTTGTGAAAATTGAACAGAGATTTCCTGTGAAAATTATTCTTGACAATAATAAAGACAATGAAAAACTACTTTCCGGAATGAATGTTCTGGTGAGTGCGAAGAAGATATGAGTTTGAGTGTGGAAGGGTTTTAGAGTATTAGAGTATTAGAGTATTAGAGTATTAGAGTATTAGAGTATTAGAGTATTAGAGTATTAGAGTGCTAAATTACTTCCAATCAATACATTTCAGACTTTACAATTAAATTATTTTTTTAGCGAAAAGACAAGACTGCAAAATAGCGAATCTGCAAATTTTTTCTTAAGCATATTTGCCATTTTACCTTTTACTTTTACACCTTGCTCTTTTGTCTTTTCGCATTTTTAAACTCAGGCTGTAAATTTACTTACCTGCCTTTTCAGCATTCTTCATTTAATGCTTTCAAAAAATTATGCAACACAATACAGTTTATCATAAATGGGTACCACAATGGCTGAAACTGCCTCTTCTTATACTGGCATTGTTTCCCCACCTGATGTTGTTGTCGCTTTTACATTCAAACAGCGCCTTCACATCTTCTTTTATGGATGTTGATTCAGATGACATTCAGTATTTAATGATTTTGATGTATGGGACATTTGTGGTTACCCTTTTAGTTTTACAGCGGTTTATGGCCTATTTCAGTGTCAAATATTATGTACTGCTGATGGCATCTGTTTCTGTTATTATTCTTTACATTTTATCGGTAACTCACGATTATCATGTTATTTTGGTGATTCGGTTCTTAGAAGGGATTTTCGGGCTGCTGGAAGGGGCTATTTTCCTTCCTTTAATTATTGCTGAATTAAAAACAAAACACGCCAAAGTCTTAGCTTATCTCTTCATGTATACTATTATGCTCACCGGAGGTACCATAACCACTTCCCTGTTGAAATCAAGCATCGAGAATTACGATTTTCAGCATATGATCCTGATGATGGTCTATTTTCATGTATTTGTATTGATTATCGGTATTGCATTATTCAACAGAAACAGATTCTTTCCTAAGAAACCTTTGTATCAATTGGATATTACCAGCTGGTTTTTACTTTGGGTATGTCTGCAGGCTGGCGGCTATGCCATTATTTATGGTAAAAGACTGATGTGGTTTGAATCTGATACCATTATCATGTGTCTGTTTATATTCCTGCTTTCGGGGGGATTATTTATGCTTAAACAAAGAAATTCCAAAAGACCATTATTTCATTTTGAAGTTTTCAGTTCAAAAAATGTGATTGCCGGAATGATTCTGTTCTTCATTTTTTACCTGATCCGCTCCGGACTGAATAATGTATACAGCATCATGGCAACCGTATGGAAATGGCCTTGGGATTATATTGTAAACATCCAGTACTGGAATGTTGCAGGAACTCTTCTGGGCATATTATTATCAGGGATTTGTCTGGTTCGGGGAGTTTCTTCAAGAATTGTTTTCTTTACCGGATTTCTGCTACTTGCGATAGACTGTGCGTGGTTTACGTATACTTTTTATCCGGACACTACCCTTTCTACGATTTGTCCGCCATTATTTCTACAAGGTGTAGCCCAGGGATTATTATTTACACCGCTTGTTTTCTTTTTGATTTCAGCAACTCCGGAAGAATATGTCGCCAATGCTACAGCTTTAGGAACAACAACACGTTTCTGGACAACAGCTATCGGCTATGCTCTAATGCAAAATCTCATGTTATTTTTAACATTAAAACATTCTGATACAATTAGTTCAAACTTTACAGACACCAATCCCATTTTTTACAGCCAATGGAATCAGCTTTTCGGAAGTACTATTTCCAGACTACCGGTAAATGATTCTCTTTCTGTTACAGCAGGGGCTTTTAAGGCTAAAATTATAGCGCAATCCATCCTTCTTTCCAATATGGAAATTTTTACCGGACTTTTCTGGCTCGCATTCATTACTGCGATTTGTTTGTTGATTTATCACCCAGTAAAAATAGCAGTGCGAAATATTATGTAAAGAAGCTTGATTTTATAAGCTATCAAATAACAGACAGACTCGGATAATACGGTTTCTTAAACACTAGGAATACGCAAAAAGTATAAAATGATATGAATATTTTTCGCTTGCAAAGGTATTTCATTCAGCTATGTACACGATGAATGAACTTTGCTAAGTAACAACGCCTTTGCGAACATAATTTTTCATTTTTTAGTCAGATCCTTTGCGAACTCTGCGTTAAATTCAAATTAAATAATCTCTAAAGTCTCTTTAATTTAAGCTAATCATGCTAAATTCTTATTAAATTATCAGTATTTCTCAAAAACCAAAAGAAACTTGCTTAAACGCTAGGAATACGCAAAGAGTATAAAATGATATGAATATTTTTCGCTCGCAAAGGTATTTCATTTAGCTATGTACACGATGAATGAACTTTGCTAAGTAACAACGCCTTTGCGAACATAATTTTTCATTTTTTAGTCAGATCCTTTGTGAACTCTGCGTTAAATTCAAATTAAATAATCTCTAAAGTCTCTTTAATTTAAGCTAATCATGCTAAATTCTTATTAAATTATCAGTATTTCTCAAAAACTAAAAGAAACTTGCTGTTTTCAAACTCTCAAATTCAATCTCCCTTGCTCTCCCCACTTTGGCCGGTTTATTGTTCGTATTTTTGCTAGCAATATTGCACAGATCAATACGTTTAATACAAAAGCTTACCAATGGAAATTGAAAGAATTTTACTGAGCCAAAGGGATTTTTTTACAACACAGCAAACTAAAAGTCTTGCCTTTCGGAAAATGTATCTCGAAAAGCTTAAAAGCCTTATTATTTCTAATGAGAACATGCTGTATGAAGCGATTAACAAAGATTTTGGGAAATCAAAATTTGATACTTTTACGACAGAGCTATCCTTCATTCTGAATGATATTGATTATTACATCAAGAATTTAAAATCTCTTTCAAAACCTAAAAAAGTAAGCACCAATCTTGTCAACCAGCTTGGAAACAGTAAAGTGTATGCAGATCCGCTTGGCTGCATACTGGTAATCGGGGCCTGGAATTATCCTTACCAACTATCACTTTCTCCCCTTATTGCTGCAATAGCTGCTGGAAACTGCTGTATTCTTAAGCCCAGTGAAATAGCTGAAAATACAATGAAAGCAATGGCATCCATCATCAATGAAAATTTTCCATCCGACTATCTGTATGTGTACGAAGGCGGTATTGAAGAAACTACAGCTCTTTTAAGATTAAAATTTGATAAAATATTTTTTACCGGAAGCACAAAGGTTGGAAAGATTGTTTACAAAGCGGCGGCAGAATATCTTACCCCCGTAACACTGGAACTGGGCGGAAAATCTCCGGCTATCATAACCAAAAATGCCAATCTTGAAATAGCGGCCAAAAGAATTGTATGGGGAAAGTTCCTCAATGCCGGACAAACCTGTGTAGCCCCCGATTATCTGTTGGTAGAAGAAACCATTCAGGAGCAGTTTTTGGAAATGCTCAGGAAATACATCAAAGAATTTCAATACGGGCCGGATTCTGAACAGTACACAAGAATTATCAACCAAAGAAATTTTCAACGCCTTGTACACCTTATTGATAAAGAAAAAATCTATTCCGGAGGAAATTGTATTGAAGAAAAACTATACATTGAGCCTACCATTCTGAACCATATAAACTGGAATGACGAAATTATGCAGGAAGAAATTTTCGGTCCTCTTCTGCCTGTCATCAGTTTTCAGAGTTATAACGCCGCTCTCAACTCTATTTTAGAACTTGAAAAACCGCTTGCGGCTTATCTTTTCACCAATGATTCAGAAGAAAAAAAGAACTTTACCCGAAAACTATCTTTTGGAGGTGGCTGCATTAATGATACAGTGATGCATTTGAGTAATGATCATCTGCCTTTTGGAGGTGTTGGAAATTCGGGAATAGGAAATTATCATGGAAAATATGGTTTTGAAAGCTTCTCGCATCAAAAAGCGGTTCTTGAAAAAACCACCTGGGGTGAACCTAATATCAAGTATCCGCCCTATTCTGAGAAAAAATTAAGCTGGATCAAAAAATTAATGTAATCCTACTCATAGAAATAAAAAACTGCCTCATTTCTGAAGCAGTTTTTTCAATTTTATCCCTTTTTAGGAGCCCAGGTAGTAAAGAATTCTTTTACTTTCTCTTTACTGTACCCTTTTCCTTCTTCTAAAACATCACTTTGCTGAACCTTGATCATTTTACCATCTTTATCTAAAATAATAAAAACCGGATAACCAAATTTCTCACCCGGATTCCCGTACTGGGCAAAAACCTTTTCATTCTTATTGTCCGGAGAAAAATTCAGGTGGTAGTAGACATAGTTTTTATCCACTATTTCCTTCAGTTCAGGTGTAGTCTGTACATAATTATTAAAACGAAGACACCAGATACACCAGTTTCCACCAGCCTGGATCATTACATTCTTACCTTCTTTCTTAGCCTGAGCGACTAATTTTTTAATATCAGCCTCCGCATCCGCTTTTGGATCATAAGGCTTAGGAAGCTTGGCTTTTTCTTCAGCTGCTTTTTTCTTTGCTTCTAACTCTTTCTGCTCAGTAGACACTATAAGAGCTGTTTTTTGCTTTCCATTATCTGGGGAGTTCTTCACTTCCTGTGAAAAAGCAAATGCACTTAATCCAAGAGAAGCGAAAATTATCAATTTTTTCATAATATAAAAGTAAAAAAATAATACATATCCCTCTGCAAAAATAGAACCATAATTTTATTATCACTAAATTTGCGTGTTTTATGAATTTTCTAATCAAAATATTAAATCTGATCTCCAGGCTTCCGCTTAAAATATTATATATTTTTTCGGACGTTATCTTTTTCCTGAATTATTATCTGGTAGGATACAGAAAAGAGGTAATTACCCAAAATCTGAAAAATTCTTTTCCTGACAAATCGGAAGAAGAAATTAAAGAGATCCGCAAAAAATTCTACCTTAATTTTTCGGATTACCTGGTAGAAACTATCAAATCTTTCAGTATTTCTGAAACAGAAGCCAGAGTGAGAATGCAGCATATCAATCAGGAGCTGTTTCATGAGGCCAAAGCAGAAGGGAAAAATATTATTTTACTGGCAGGACATGTCTTCAACTGGGAATGGATCAATGCACTGGCAAAAATCATCCCGCAGGCTCACTGCCATCCCGTATACAGAAAAGTAAACAATGATTTTTGGGAAAATCAGATGAAAAAGGTCCGAAATAAATTCGGGAATGAAGCACTGGAAGCCAATGAAGTAATTCTGAATATCTTCAGATCTAAAAATAACGGGGATTCTGCTTATATGTTTGTAGCTGATCAAACCCCTCACCATGCTCATGTCACTTACGGATTAGAATTTTTGAATCAGCGTACTCCTGCTTTCATAGGCTACGACAGACTTGCCACAAGAATGGATCTTGTTTTCATCTATTGTGAGATGAAAAAGGTAAAGCGTGGTTATTATCAGGTAAATTATCACAGAATCTACCCTGATGGTGAAAAGTTTACTGAAAATGAAGTGGTGAGAAAGTTTCATAAATTATTGGAAAACACATTACACAAATATCCGGACAACTACCTTTGGTCACACAGAAAATGGAAATATCAGGATTCCATCAAAAACTTTGATTCCGAAAAAAAATAGATTGACATGCAGAAAAAACTGGCAGTTGCCATCTTAAACTGGAACGGCAGAAATTGGCTTGAAAAATTTCTTCCGGGTGTGGTTCAATTCTCTCAGAATGCAGATATTTTTGTTATTGACAATCTTTCTACTGATGATTCCATTGAGTTTCTACAAAAGAATTTCCCTACAGTAAGCATTATTAGAAACGATAAGAACTATGGGTTTGCAGGAGGCTATAATGAAGGATTGAAAGCTATCCCAAATGAATATTACTGCCTTCTCAATTCTGATGTGGAAGTTACCGAAAACTGGATAGAACCTGCTTTGGAATTATTGGAAAAAGATCTTTCCATTTCAGCGGTACAGCCTAAAATTTTATCATATCATAATAGAAACTATTTTGAGTTTGCAGGAGCAGCAGGCGGATTGATAGATAATCTTGGGTATCCTTATTGCCGAGGAAGGGTTTTTGATGATCTGGAAGAGGACAAAGGCCAGTATAATGATGAAACAGAGATTTTCTGGGCATCAGGATGCTGTTTTTTCATCCGTTCAAAAGATTTTTGGGAGCAGAATGGTTTTGATGCTAGATTTTTTGCGCACCAGGAAGAAATCGACCTTTGCTGGAGACTTATTAATTCCGGGAAAAAGATTTATTATACAGGAAAGGCCAGCGTATATCATGTAGGCGGCGGAACACTTAATAAACAAAGTGCTACAAAGACTTTTTTAAACATTAGGAATAACCTTTCTATGATGCTTAAGAACCTTCCCTTTCCTCAGTTGATCTGGCTGATATTTTTCAGATTATGTCTGGATGGTATTGCGGGGATTTATTTCGGATTCAAGCATGGTTTTCCACACCTTTGGGCTGTTGTAAGGGCTCATTTTGGATTTTATGGACAACTTCCGGGAACATGGAAACTTCGTCAGAAACACCAAAAGAATGACTTCTACCAATCAAAATGGTTGATTTTTAGACATTTTTTAGGAGGAAGGTAGCAGGTCGCAGATAATAGGTTGCAGGGATTTGCAGGGATTAGGGAAAACCAGCCTTTCTTTTCTTAAGCTTTAAACCTGAAACATTAAATTTAAAAAACTAGTAACTAGAGAACCAGCAACTAATTTAACTACAAAACAATGGATTTCTGTGCAATAGATTTTGAAACCGCCACTCACGAGAAAAGTTCAGCTTGTGAAATGGGGATTTGTGTGGTACAGGATTCTAAAATTGTTGAAACTAAGACCTGGCTGATCAAACCTCCAAGTTTTCCTTATTTTAATAAATTCAATATTGCGGTGCATGGGATTCAGCCGGAAGATGTAAAAGACGCACCTACTTTTGATGAAATATGGTATGAGGCTCAGGATATGATGTACGGAAGCCTTATGATTGCTCATAATGCAGGATTTGATGCTTCAGTTTTAAGAGGATGTTTACAGCATTATGGGATGTTTACTCCCCAGATCAATTATCTGTGCAGCATACAGCTTGCAAAAAAATCATGGAACTACCTTCCAAAATATGGTTTGAAACCATTGGCAGAATATCATAAAATTGATTTCACCCACCACCGAGCAGGGGCGGATGCTGAAGTATGTGCAAAAATCTCCCTACTGGCTTTTGAGAAACTGTTTCTCACCAGTAATGATGAAGTAAATGAATATTTGAAAGCGAAAATCAAAAGGCTTTAACAGGACAGATTATTGAACCCGGGCTCTTATTCTGCAATCCATAAATCATTAATTACTCAACACTTCAGACAACAGATTGAATTTTGGAATATCAATCTCAAAAGTCTCCTGTGTCTCCATGTTTTTTACCAGGTATTTTCCGCTCATATTACCTACTCCGGAACGAAGCATTACATTGGAGAAATAAGCGAAATTTTCACTTGTTCCTATTTCAGGAGTCAGGCCGATTACGCCATCTCCTATAATCTCTGTGTATCCAAATCCGACATCAAAGATCAACCATTTTCTTTTCAATACTTTGATAGGAAAGCTTCCGTCATTTTCTATCGTGATATTGTATTTAAAAACGTAACGGTTTTCGGATGGATAACTGTTTTTACTATCATATTCAGGTATTACTGAAACTTTGATATTGGAAGTCATTTTTGAAAACATCATTGTAGCATTTTCTTAATAAATACAAAAATCTCGCCTTTTTTAAGGCGAGATATATATTATGTTATAATTTTATTAAAAACTATAATCCAAGGCCTTTTCTTTCGTCACCTCCCATTAGTATTTCAACAGGATTGTCGATACCTTCTTTTACCGCTACTAAGAATCCTACAGACTCTTTTCCGTCGATAATTCTGTGGTCATAAGACATTGCTACATACATCATTGGTCTGATTACTACTTGCCCGTCAACAGCCACTGGTCTCTGGATAATGTTGTGCATTCCTAAGATTGCAGACTGAGGAGGGTTGATAATTGGTGTAGACATCATAGATCCGAAAGTACCACCATTTGTAATAGTGAATGTACCACCAGTCATTTCATCAACAGTAATTTTACCGTCTCTTACTTTAGTTGCAAGGTCTTTAATGTTTGCTTCAACTCCGCTGAAAGACATGTTTTCTGCATTTCTCAATACAGGAACCATTAATCCTTTAGGCCCTGAAACTGCAATTGAAATATCACAGAAATCATAGTTTACTTTGAAGTCACCGTCGATAGATGCATTTACATCCGGGTACATTTGTAATGCTCTTGTAACCGCTTTAGTAAAGAAAGACATGAAACCAAGTCCTACTCCGTGTTTCTGAGCAAATTCTTCTTTATATAGTTTTCTTAATCTGAAGATTTCAGACATATCCACTTCATTGAAAGTCGTCAACATAGCTGTTTCGTTCTTCACAGAAACCAGTCTTTGTGCGATTTTTCTTCTTAAAACTGAAAGTTTAGTTGTAGTGGTAGTTCTTGCTCCTGTAGCTGTCATTGGGCTTCCTCCTAATGCAGGAACAGCCGCTAATTCAGCATCTGTTTTAGTAATTCTTCCGTCTCTTCCTGTTCCTGAAACCTGAGCAGCATCCATTCCTTTTTCGTCAAGGATTTTCTTAGCAGCCGGAGATGGAGCCCCTGTTGCATAAGTTTGTGGAGCAGCTACCGGAGCAGCAGGTTTTGGAGCTTCTTGTTTTGCAGGTTCAGCAACTTTCGGAGCTTCTTCCTGTTTTGGAGCTTCAGCAGCAGGTGCAGCACCTTCTGGTCTTGCAGCATCCATATCAATTAAACAAACTACCTGACCTACCTGTACTACATCACCTTCTTCTGCCTTTAAAGTGATAACACCACTTTGTTCTGCCGGCAATTCAAGAGTTGCTTTATCTGAATCCACTTCGGCGATAGGTTGATCTTTTTCTACATAATCACCATCTTTTACAAGCCAAGTTGCAATTTCAACTTCTGTAATTGATTCGCCCGGTGAAGGAACTTTCATTTCTAAAACTGACATATCGAGTATTTTTTATTTTTTAATTGATTATTATTTAAATTAAGCTGTAACTGGTCTTTTTGCAGGAGCATCATCTCTGTCGAAAACTCTGTTGATCACTGCATTTTGGTTTTTCTCAAACATTTTGTGGCTACCTGGAGCCGGAGCGCCGCTTGGTACCGGAGCTACTACCTGGATTCCTGTATCTCTGAAGTTTCTCAGGATATAAGACCAAGCTCCCATGTTTTCAGGTTCTTCCTGAGCCCACACTAGTTGTTTTTTGTTCTCATATTTGTTGAAGATCGCTTCAATAGCATCTGTCTGAAGCGGATATAACTGCTCGAATCTTACTAATGCAATATTTTCACAGTTCAGTTCTTCTTTTTTCGCCAACAATTCAAAGTACAGTTTTCCTGAACAAAGAACTAATTTTTCTACTTTTTTAGGATCTGCAGTAGGGTCGTCTAAGATTGGCTGGAATGCTCCGTTTGCAAAATCTTCAATTGGAGAAACCACTTTAGGATGTCTCAATAAAGATTTAGGGCTCATTACGATCAATGGTTTTCTGAAGCCCCATTTCAACTGTCTTCTCAATAAGTGGAAGTAGTTGGCTGGTGAAGTAATATTAGCTACTACCATGTTTTCATTAGCACAAAGAGTAAGGAATCTTTCCAATCTTGCTGAAGAGTGTTCTGCTCCCTGTCCTTCTGAACCGTGAGGTAATAACATAACCATTCCGTTCTGGATTTTCCATTTTTCTTCTGCTGCGGCAAGATACTGGTCAACAATAATCTGAGCGCCATTCACGAAATCTCCGAACTGAGCTTCCCAGATTGTTAAGGTATTTGGTGAAGCCATTGCATATCCGTAATCGAAACCTAGAACCCCATATTCTGAAAGGTGAGAGTTGAATACATCAAATCTGCTTTCTGATACATGTCTTAATGGGATATATTCTTCTTCTGTATCTTCTGTTTTTACTACCGCATGTCTGTGAGAGAATGTACCTCTTTCTACATCTTCTCCGGAAATTCTTACGTTGTGACCTTCTACAAGTAGTGTTGCATAAGCTAACCACTCTCCTAGCGCCCAGTCTAATGAGTTTCCTTCAATAGCTTTGATACGGTTTTCAAAAAGTCTTGTAATCTTATTGATGAATTTTTTATCAACAGGAAGTGTTGACATTTTCAGCGCTAATTCTTTTAATTTTGCTGCATCATATTTTGTATCAACAGGCAACTGAACTGCTCCTCTCTTTCCGATTGGATAGTTAGTCCAGTCTTCAGCCATGAACAGATCCATTACGTTCTTTTCAATTTCTTTTGAAGCATCAAAATCTTTATCTAAAAGAGCTTTGAATTCCGTTTCCATTTTAGCAATTACATCATTGGAAGTAACGCTGTCTTTAAGTAATTTATCTTTATAAATTTCTCTTGGATTCGGGTGTTTTGAAATTGTTTTATATAAGTTAGGCTGAGTGAATCTTGGTTCATCTCCTTCGTTGTGCCCGTATTTTCTATATCCTAAAAGGTCGATATAAACATCTTTTCCGAATTTCGCTCTGAAATCAGCAGCAAAATGGATGGCATGAACAACAGCTTCAGCATCGTCAGCATTCACGTGCATTACAGGAGATTCTGTAACTTTTGCGATGTCTGTACAATATGTTGAAGATCTTGCATCCATATAGTTTGTTGTAAATGAAACCTGGTTATTTACAACGATATGAACGGTACCTCCTGTTCTGTATCCTTCAAGGGTCATCATCTGAGCCACTTCATAAGCAATACCTTGTCCGGCAATAGCTCCGTCACCGTGGATAATAATTGGCAATACTTTAGAGTAATCTTTGTATTTGTCATCTACTTTTGCACGGCAGATACCTTCTACCAGAGCAGCTACAGTCTCAAGGTGAGACGGGTTCGGAGTAAGATTAATGCATACTTCCTCTCCTGAAGCAGTTTTGATTTTTTTAGATGATCCTAAGTGGTATTTAACGTCACCTGAGAATACATCTTCTTCAAACTCCTTCCCTTCAAATTCTGAGAAGATCTGCTTGTAAGATTTCCCGAAAATATTGGTTAGTACATTTAGTCTACCTCTGTGAGCCATTCCTAATACCACCTCATCTACTCCTAACTGAGAAGATCTTGAGATCAACTGATCTAAAGCCGGAATTAATGTTTCACCTCCTTCTAATGAGAATCTTTTTTGTCCTACAAATTTTGTGTGAAGATAGTTTTCAAAAGCAACCGCCTGATTTAATTTTAATAAAATCTCTGTTTTTTCGTTTGCAGAAAGGCTTGGGTGGTTTTCATTTACCTGAAGCCATCTTTTGATGAAGTCTTTTTCTTCAACGTTGTTGATGTGCATGTACTCTACTCCGATAGAATCGCAGTAAATGTTTTCAAGGTGTTTGATAAGGTCTGCCAAAGTAGCAGGTTCTTTCATTCCTGTTTCTACAGCACAGTTGAATTTTGTATTTAAATCTTCTTTAGAAAGACCGAAGTTTTCGATGTCTAAAGTAGGTGTATAGTGTCTTCTTTCTCTTACCGGGTTTGTTTTTGTAAACAGGTGCCCTCTTGTTCTGTAAGCCTCAATAAGGTTTACTACTTTAAATTCTTTCTTGATATGCTCAGGAACTTCTCCGTTTGATACTGCCTGAGAAATCTGTTGTTGAACTGCCGGGGCAGCGCTGGCCGAAGCCTGAATAAACTGGATGTTATCGTCATCTCCATAGTTCTCTAAAGCAAAATCGAAGCCTTGAAAGAAGGCTTTCCATGATGGTTCTAGGGAGTCTGGGAATTTTAAGTACTGTTGGTATAAATCCTCAATTAACTGAGAATGAGCTGCGTTTAGGAATGAAAATCTGTCCATTATTACAGTTTATCTATTTATTAAAATTTATTTGTAGAATTAATCTTCAAATTTAATAAAAAAAACCGAGTTAGAACAGTCTGAAACCGTTAAAAAAACTTAAGAAAAAAATAAATAAAAAAAAATCACTTATACACTGATAATGAGAGCTTCATGTTTACCTCCTGTCCTTCCATGGGACGTTCAATAAAGGTCTGGCGGATGTCTCCGAAGCGCATCTCGTCTTTTTTGGCTTTCTGAATCAGCTGCTGAATTGCCCGAATTCGTCCCTCATAATTCCCTTTGTAGTAAATTACATAATTTTGAGACGGATTTACGGATCTAAAATTGAAATTATTGTCAGACACTCCTATTCTCTTAGAAAGCGGAATTCCCAGGAAATAAGAAACTTCTTTATCTTTATAATTGTCCGCGTCAGTGATCAGGATGGGATAGCCAAATTCATCATCTCTTTTTCCCATATCCATCGTCACGAAGTTATAAGTTTTGTTATAATTCATCACGATATTTTTGTAGAGCGCATCTTTTTTATTTGAAGTGCTTACATTGATCCCAAGCAGCAGTTTGTCTTCTTCATTCTCTACCATCAGGCTGTCATATTTAATCGCTGCCATCTGATTGTCTTTTTCTACTTTATTTCCTAAAGAGTTTTTAAGATTTGTCATGCTTTTGTTGATATTCTCAGCAAAACGGTCTTCAGTCCAAAAGTTTTCTACTCTTTTCCAGACAGGCAATTTGGGCGTATGTACGTACCAGATGATTTTTGTTTTTTCTGCAGAAACAGGCTTAAATTTAACATCAACGAGCGTTGGATTTTCGTTTTCATCCTCAAAAAGCTGATATTTCAAAGTTTTATTAAGGTTCTCATACCTGATGAACATTTCTCCATCGGTATTATTTTTAGGATCTACATAACTGATGGCACTCCCCTGTCCTTCGTAAGGCGTATAATAATCAATATCAATAGATTGCGAACTGGTAAAGAAGTTGTTCCATCTTGTAAAATTCTGTAGATTATTAAACTGGGCAAAAACCTTATCTACCGGATAATCAATCTCTTTTTCAATGGTGAAATTTTTACTTTCGTCTACAAAATAGTACATGGAAGCAGCATAAGCTCCCCCCAACAAAACAATGATAAAAGTTAATATCTTAAAAATACGCATCGCACAAAAATAGTATAAATAAAAAGAGTGAACAATATGCTGATCACTCTAGTTGTATGTTTAACAATAATTAACCTGGTTAAAGGCTGGAAGCTGGGTGAGGGAAGCTGGAGGTTACTATCCACCAGACAATCATTAATAATTTCTGTTTAAAAACATTAAGACCAGGCTAGTTCTACTCCGTTCTTAATAACTTCCATCTTCCTTTCTGTTATCCGACATGTGTTCCCGGAGCAATTACTGCGCCTTTCTTCACGACTACAATCCCATCCTGTACGGAATAAGTTCCATAATCACCATCCGGAATATGTTTTCCTCCGATGATTTTCACATTATCACCGATGTAACAGTTTTTATCCAGGATTGCTTTTTCTATATAGCAGTATTTCCCGATTCCCATATTAGGGCGACCAGCTCTGTCATTCAGCACAATTTCTGTAGTATTCTGGTAAAAATCGGCTCCCATTACATAGGAATTTACGATGGTACTTCCTTTGTCTATTCTTGTTCTGTTTCCAATCACGGAATTTTCAATTTTATCAGCCATAATGATACATCCGTCACCAAACACAGCCTTACTTACATAAGAACCGTTGATTTTTGATGGTGGAAGCATCCTTGCTCTGGTATAAATGGGTGAGGAAGAGAAAAGATTAAACTGCGGCAGGTCCAGACAAAGATCCAGATTGGCTTCGTAGAAAGATTCTATCGTTCCGATATCTGTCCAGTAGCCTTCATACTGATAGCTTAATGTCTTGTATTTTCCAATAGAACTCGGAATAATATCTTTTCCGAAATCATCACCAGCTCCTTCATCAAACATCTTTTTAAGGATAGTCTTGGTAAAGATATAGATTCCCATAGAAGCCAGGAACTCTTTTCCTGTATGCTTATTTTCAGCTGAAACTTCAGATTTCATGCCTTCCAGCATCTCATAATCAGGCTTTTCATAGAAAGAGGTGATATTTCCTTCATCATCAGATTTTAAAATCCCAAAACCTGTGGCATCTTTTACATTTACCGGGATTGTAGCAATGGTAAGATCTCCTCCGTTTTCAATGTGAAAATCCAGCATTTCTCTGAAATCCATCTGATACAGCTGATCTCCTGAAAGAATAAGGATATAGTCATAATCATACTTTTCAAGATGTTTCATCGACTGCCTTACAGCATCCGCTGTTCCCTGATACCAGCTTTCATTTTCTACATTCTGCTCGGCTGCCAGAATATCGACAAAGCCTTTGCTGAAAATATCAAAGTGATAAGAATTCTTAATATGCGAGTTGAGGGAAGCAGAATTAAACTGCGTTAAAACCAGAATTTTATTTAATCCTGAATTCAGGCAGTTTGAAATAGGAATATCTACCAATCTGTATTTTCCTGCGATAGGTACAGCCGGTTTTGATCTGGAATACGTTAATGGGAATAATCTTGTTCCCCTGCCTCCTCCTAAAACTATGGAGATTACATTTCGATTCATAAATATCTTGCGTTTTTTTATTTTATTGAGTTTACTGTTTTTTGTTCTTAGTGTTTATGCTGTTTTAAAGCATTCATTATTTTCATGTATCAGCTATTATATAAAGCTATGTATTTTTCTGCAGATTTCTCCCATGCAAAATCAAAATTCATGTTGGCATGTATAAGATCTTCCATCACTCCTTTCTGGTTATAAATGCCCAGCGCCCTGTTCATCGCATGTACAATATCATCTACGCCCGGATAAGTAAAGTTAAGTCCTGCTCCTCCGGTTGAAATATCTTCTACGGTATCTCTGAGCCCTCCCGTATATCTTACTACAGGAACGGTTCCGTATCTCATGGAATACATTTGATTCAATCCGCAAGGTTCTACTCTTGAAGGCATCAGAAGAAAATCTGCGGATGCATAGATCTTATGGGAAAGATGTTCTTTATACCCGAGATCCAGAGCAAAATTGGTATAGGTATAATCGTATTCCTTCAGCTTATTCTCAATATAGGTATTTCCAGAGCCTAAAATCATAATATTTAAAGCTCCGTAGCTTTGTTTAATACTTTTCCAGACTACATCCGGTAAAAGGTCGGCTCCTTTTTCCGTGGCAAATCTTCCTATGAATGCAAATAAAGGAAGTTCCGGCTTCAATCCATATTCTTTGCACAGTTGTTCTTTATTTTTCTTTTTTTGAGCAACTGCGTTTTTACTGTTAAAATTAAAGTCCAGCATCGGATCGGTTTCCGGATTCCAGACTTCGGCATCAATACCGTTGATAATTCCGTATGCTTTTCCGAATTCCTGACGAACGAGGCTTTCCAATCCACGGAAACTTATAAAAAGTTCTTCCAGATATCCTTCGGAAACGGTGGTAAAGGCATCGGCACATTTAATCATACTAGCCAGAGGATTCATAAATCCGTTCCAGTCCATCAGTCCCCATTTATAAGAATCAAAAGACGGCATATAGTTGGCCATCCCCCAGCTCATCATTCCCTGATATTCTCCATTGTGGATGGTTCCTATTGTTTTTACCCCTTTTAAGAATTCAAATTCCGGGCAGTGTTCTACCATAAAAGGAACCAGTCCGGTGTGATAATCGTGACAGTGTAAAACATCAGGACGGATTTCCATGGCACACAGCCAATGTAACAACCCCTGCTGGAAGGCCATAAACTGGAAGCTTTCATCCTGATAACCGTAAGGATTGTCCCTGTCTAATAATCCGGGGATTCTTACCATATACAGCTCAAACCCCAGCGCGTTTGTCTTTTCTTTCAATACCTGAACCTGCAGCATATTGGTTCCCTGATGAATAAATCCATCAAAAACCAAGTCAAATTCATGATCATAGATAAAAGGTTTGTTGTACCATGGCATTACTACTTTGGCTTCTATTCCTTTTATTTTATTCTGATATTTTGGCAGCGCTCCTACTACATCCGCAAGACCGCCTACTTTTGCTACAGGATAACATTCTGTACTTAAATGATAAATAACCATTCTTTTATCTCTTGTGTTTAATTCTGTGTAATTTATACTTTTTATCTTTCTTCTGTTTTAAAATAATTCCGGCCAATGGTGGTAGTTTTACAGTCATTGATTTCGGATATCCTCTCCATTGTTCATATTTCTCTTCCAGTATTTCAGGTTCTACACCGCTTCCGCTGTATTTTTCGTCATCGGAATTTAAAACCACTTCCCAATGAGTACCTGCAGAAATCCCAATTTTATAATCCAGTACTTTTGGGGCCAGATTCAAAACTACCATTGCAACATCATCTTTTCGTTTTCCTTTTCTCAGGTATACATACACTGAATTTTCCAGATCATCTGCTTCTATCCATTCAAAACCATGTTTATCAAACTGATTTTCATAAAAGGCAGACTCTGATGTATACAGGTGATTCAGTTCTTTAACGATTTCCTGCATTCCTTTATGAACAGGATATTTCAACAGATGCCAGTCGAGACTTCTGGTAAAGTTCCATTCACTCGTCTGTCCGAATTCATCTCCCATAAAAAGCAGTTTAGCTCCTGGATGAGTATACATATATACATATAAGGTACGCAGATTGGCAAATTTCTGCCATTCGTCCCCTTTCATTTTATAGATCAGACTTGCTTTTCCATGCACTACTTCGTCATGTGACAAAGGCATCATATAATTTTCATTATACATATACATAGAAGCAAATGTCAGTTTATGGTGATGGAACTTTCGATTAACAAAATCTTCCTTAAAATAATCCAGCGTATCATGCATCCAGCCCATCATCCATTTCATTCCAAAGCCGACACCTCCGTCATGAACAGGTTTTGTAAGCATAGGAAAATCTGAACTTTCTTCCGCTATCGTCATTATACTATTTCCAAATTCTTTATATACGGCTGTATTGAACTCCTGCAGAAAAGCTTTAGCCTCCAGATTCACATTATCGCCGTACATATTCGGTTCCCATTCTCCTTCATTTCTTGAATAATCCAAATGAAGCATTGACGTTACAGCATCTACACGCAAACCATCAGCGTGATAGCGGTCCAGCCAGAACATTGCATTGGAGATCAGGAAAGACTTCACTTCATTTCTTCCATAGTTGAAAATATGGGACTTCCAATCAGGGTGAAACCCTTTTCTGGGATCTTCATGTTCATAAAGATAGGAACCGTCAAAACGGTGAAGACCATTCGCATCTCCAGGAAAATGAGACGGAACCCAATCCAGTATAACACCTATATTATTTCTGTGAAGTTCATCAATGAGAAACATCAGATCCTGTGGTGAACCGAAGCGTGAGGTCGCCGCATAAAAACCGGTAATCTGATATCCCCAGCTTGGATCATACGGATACTCCATCACAGGCATGAATTCTACGTGGGTAAAACCCATTTCTTTGATATAGGGAACCAGCTTTTTGGCAATATCCCGATAATTTAAAAACTGTCCCGGATTATCACCTTCCCTTACCCATGAGCCAAGGTGCAGTTCATATACTGATATAGGAGCTTCCAGTTTGTTTTTTTCCCAGCGGTTATCCATCCATTCCTTATCATTCCATTCATACCAGGTAGTGGAAACCAGGGAAGCTGCCTGAATATTCTGTTCCCAGCTTACCGCATAAGGATCGCTTTTTTCCAGGATCTCACCTCTTGGTGTTTCAATGGCATATTTATATAATGTTCCCCAGGTTAATCCTTCAATAAATCCTTCCCAAATTCCAGACCCGTCCCATCTTGGAAACAAAATATGATCTTTATGATTCCAGTTATTAAAATTTCCGATAACGGAAACTTTCTTTGCATTAGGTGCCCATACTGAAAAATACACTCCTTTTATTCCTTCTTTTTCCGCTGAATGGGCTCCAAATTTACCATACAGCTTATAATGCCTCCCTTCTTTGAAAAGATACACATCATGATCGGTGAAAAGCGTGTAAGTTTTAACAGAATTCATCAAGATCGGTTTGTATTTATATTTTCTTTGAAACTACGAAAAATACTGACAATCTCGATTAATTATTCATCAAATAATTGCCAATTTAATTTCAGTTTTCGTCTATCTATCAAATATATCATTTTTTAACTCACATTTTTATCATTTCAAAACAATCTTTTTTTATACATTTAACATCAACATTATTAAACACACACGATGAGGTTTGAACTTTATACTGAAGAAAAAGACGACAGACCGGTATTTATTACCGGAAATTTCAACAGCTGGAATCCTAAAGACTGCAACTTCCAGCTTAAACAAACTGATCCTTCCCATTATTTTATAGAAATCGAGGATCAGATTCTTCCCGAAGAAATTGACTATAAATTCACAAAAGGAGGCTGGGAGAATGTAGAACTGGACCAATATGGAAATATCACTCCCAACCGAAAAGTAAAAAAATCTGTAGATAAAACCTCTGATACAATAGAGAAATGGAGGTTGAACTGGGGCCCGTTCAAAGAAGAATATTATCCCATTGCAGAGGTGATTTCCGAGAATTTTTATATCCCTCAGCTTGACCGTTACCGTAAGGTTTGGGCACTCCTTCCCTACGATTATCATTCAACGGATAAGCGATATCCTGTGCTATATCTTCAGGACGCGCAGAATTTATTCAACGAAGGAAGCGGCTTCGGTAACTGGGAAATTGATAAAAAACTGTCTATCCTTGCAGAATACGGACGTGGTGATCTTATCATTATCGCCATAGAACACGGCAGTGAGGAAAGAATTAAAGAATATATTTTTGATAATGACCATGTCGCTAACGGCTCAGAAGGAAAAAAGTACATCCGTTTTATTGCAGATACTTTAAAACCTTTTGTCGACGAAAATTACAGAACAAAAAAAGACCGGGACAATACCGGCATCGGAGGCAGTTCATTGGGGGCCCTGATCAGTATTTATAGCGGATTCCTTTACCCAGAAGTATATTCCAAGTTATTGATCTTTTCTCCTTCTCTTTGGGTAGAACCGAACAACAACTTCCCGATGATGAATTTCCGGGTTCCTTATAAAACAAAAATTTATCTCTATGGCGGCGGTCAGGAAGGGTCTAAAATGGTCAAAAGAATTCATATTTTTGAAGAATATCTGAAAAGATGGGAAGAAAAAAAGCTTTTTGATTTTGAATTTAAAACCAATATCAATCCTGAAGGGACTCATAATGAGTTTTACTGGTCACAGGAGTTTCCGCGGGCTATCGAATGGCTGTTCTACGACAATACAGAAAACCCTGTAGAAGTAAAACCACAACAACAAAGCATTAAAAACTAAAAATATAAATCACTGCAGAAAATTTTCAGGCAGACCAGAACAAAAATGAGGGCAGTGAGATTATGAATTTAGAAAATATAACATCTATTTATGAAACTAATCAATAAAAAAAACAAAAATTACACTCAGGTTTTTCACTTATTTACAGAAGAGGAATGGACTAAAACGAGTAAAAATTTCAATAAAAATATTTCCACTTTTTTCACAGGAAAGAAGCATGAGGTTTTTGTCAATGCCCATGAAGAGGGAATTACCTATTTCATCGGGCTAGGGAAATCTACCTTACAAAATTTTGAAATCCAGCAGGTGGCAGCTAAGTTTTCACAGACTCAAAAAGAAAAGCTTCAGGCAGTTCCAACGTTAGCCCTGGCAGATTTTCTGAATGAAAAACAATTTGAAGAATTTGCAAAAGGACTATTGAGCGGCACCTACAACTACCCTTTTGAAAAGAAACATGCTTTCTGGAATGCAAAATTTGAATTGCATTTTGAAAATTTAAGCCAGAAAAAATTAGATCATATTAATCAGAAAGCGGAAGCTCTTATTAACGGACAAACCGCCTGCCAGGACTGGCTTAACAAACCTGCCAATCTTAAAAAACCGGATATATTAAGTGCATACCTTAAAAATCTATCCAAAAAATATGATTTAAAATACACTGCATTCAACAGGAAAAAATGTGAAGAACTTGGATTGGGTGCTTATCTTTCTGTCAATCAGGGAAGCGCTTATGATGCAGCTTTCACTATTTTAGAATATAAAACGACAGTTAAAAACGCCAAGACTTTCGGGCTGGTAGGAAAATGTATTTTGTTTGACACAGGAGGAATATCAATAAAAAGCTCTGCCAATCTTCATTATATGAAATCTGATATGGGCGGTGCTACAGCTGTTTTGGGTACTTTAATTTACGCTGCAGAAATGCAGCTTCCTGTGAACATTATTGCCGTTCTTCCTATTACAGATAACGCCATTTCAGAGAAGGCTCTGCTTCCAAGTGATGTGATTACAGCCTATAACGGAAAAACTATTGAAGTGCTTGATACTGATGCAGAAGGCAGATTGATTCTTGCAGACGGATTATCCTATCTTTCCAAAAACTACAAAACAGATTATCTTATTGACCTGGCTACTTTAACGGGAAGCTCAGTAAGAATGTTTGGAGATACCTGTGCAGCCATGTTCTCCAATAATGATGAATTGAAAAATATGTTGATTAAAACTGGAGATCAGACCAACCAGAGAGTATGGAATCTTCCTTTATGGGACGTCTGGAAAGATGATATACAGTCTGATGTGGCAGATATGAAAAACATCTCTCTGAAACCTATTGGAGATTGTATTATCGCCGCTAAATTCTTAGAGCAATTCATTGAAAATCATCCTAAATGGGCACATTTAGACATTGCCGGAGTAGCCTTTGGAACTGTAGGGTACGCCAAGGAAAAAGCAGCAACAGGTTTTGGAGTTCAACTCCTTGTGAACTTAATTGAAAATTATCACTAAAAATTAGTTTTTTACAAAAAAACTCTGTATAATTGATTAGTGAATTTTCAAAACTGCACGATATTGCATTTTCTGATATTAATCAAATAACAAATAAATGTTTTTATTTTTGAAAATTCACCAAATCTTAAAAAACATTATATGGAGAAGAAAACTATTGTATGTATTTCGTGCTATTACAAAGGCTACGATTTTATGGACGAGATGAAGAAACTCGGCAATAAAATCATCCTTGTAACCTCTGAAAACCTCAAAGAAAAAAACTGGCCCTGGCATGCTATTGATGAAACATTTTATATGCCAGAACTAAAGCCGTCCGTATGGAATCTGGAGCATCTGATTCAGGGATTTTCCCACCTGATGAAAACCAGAAAAGTAGATGCTGTAGTGGCTTTGGATGATTATGATGTAGAGAAAGCTGCACTCATCAGAGAAACGTTCCGTATTCCGGGAATGGGACAGACTACCCACCGGTATTTCAGGGATAAACTGGCAATGCGCCAAAAAGCAAAAGATTCCGGGATCAGTGTTCCTGAGTTTACAGCTGTATTCAATGACAATGAAGTGGATGAGTTTACAAATCGTGTTCCTGCACCATGGGTACTGAAACCCCGCTCAGAAGCTTCCGCTTCAGGAATAAAAAAAATAACCTCCAAAGAACAGCTTCTTGAAGCCTTGGAAACACTTGGAGAAGAACGTCACCTTTTCTTATTGGAAAGTTTTAAACCCGGAGACGTTTATCATGTAGACAGCCTTACTTTTAATAAAAAAATCGTATTCACTTCTGCCTCAAAATATCTTGCTCCACCTATGCAGGTTTCTCATGAAGGCGGTGTATTCCGGTCCAAAACTTTAGGAAGATATTCCGAAGAATTCACAGCACTGGAAGAAATTAATGCCAGAGTACTTTCTAATTTCGGATTGATCAACGGAGCAACCCACACAGAATTCATCCGTGGAAAAGAAGATGGCAAATGGTATTTTCTTGAAACATCATCAAGAGTTGGCGGTGCCCATATTCCGGACCTGGTTGAAGCCTCAAGCGGCATCAATATCTGGAGAGAATGGGCTAATATTGAAGACGCCCTTCTGAGAGGCAATGATTATAGTGTTTCTCCGCCCACAGGATATTATTCCGGGCTTATTGTTGCTCTGATTAAAGATAAAGAACCCAACTACAGCAGTTTTGAATGTGAAGAAGTTGTAAAATTTCTTCCGATAGATTATCATGTCGGGATTGTTTATAAATCCGGTGATGCTTCCGTTGTTCAGGAAAGACTGGATTCTGCAGCAGAAATGATTCATGCGGATATGCTGAATATTCTTCCACCAAAAAGCAACAAGCTCAGCTCATAAATTATGAAACCTGATATTCAAAATATTATTGAATTCATAATATACAATCTGCCAGAAAAATCTATTGTAAAACGTAATTTAGAGAACATCAGTTCCGAAAAGTAGCAAAGCAAAGCGTACTATCAATTTATTGATGCTACTCATGTCATCAAACTGGGCTTAAAATGAATTTTTAAAGAAAATACTATCCTGAAACACCCAAAATTAGGGACAATCGTACTGGATATTTTAGAAAAAAATCAGCTTGGAGGAATTGAATTTATTGAAATACAGTATTAAAATTAAACACAAAAAAAATGCCTCATATAGAACATACAGACTATTATTCAAATATATTGGGAACAAGTCTCAAGGTAGAAGTGACCGGGCATTACGGCCATCCTATCATTATGTTCCCTACTTCCCAGGGTCAATATACCCAGAATCATGATTTTCATCTCAATGGAAGTATCAACTGGTTTATAGAGCAGGGAAAAGTAAAACTTTACAATGTACAGACCATCGACAGCTGGAGTTTTTATGATGATAAAATATCTCCCCAGCAAAGAATAAGGAATTATGAACGATATGTACAGTTTCTGATTCAGGAATTCGTTCCCTATATTCAGAAACTTCATAAAACTCATCGCGTAGCAGTGGCCGGAGCAAGTTTCGGCGGATATCATGCTGCTAATTTTGCATTCAGATTTCCGGATGTGGTTTCTCATCTGTTCTGCCTTTCCGGAGCATTCAGTATAAGGAATTTCATGGATGGCTATTCTGATGAAATGGTATACTTCAACTGTCCGAGAGAATTTGTAAGAAATGATGAAGCCTGGAAATACAAACACATGCATATTGTACTCAGCACTTCTGACCAGGATATCTGCAAAGAGAAAAACGTTGAAATGGCTGAAATTTTAAGACTGAAAGGCATAGATTTCTGGTATGATGAAAGAAAATGGATAGGACACGACTGGCCTTTGTGGAGAATGGTCTTCCCTTCTTTTATAGGAACATTCTTCTCTTAAAAAAAGACAAATAGAAAAAAATATACATTTTAAAAACAAAAATTATGACAAAAAAAGTAGGAATTCTTTTCGGTATGGAAGACACCTTTCCCTGGGCATTTATAGACAAAGTGAATGAACTGGGAGGCGGAGAAATCATAGCTGAACCTGTTACCATTGATAAATTAGAGCAGGGGGCAGATTATGGTTATGCGGTAATCATCGACAGAATTTCGCAGGACGTTCCCTTCTACAGAGCTTACCTGAAAAATGCCGCATTGAATGGCACGTATGTAATCAACAATCCGTTTTGGTGGAGTGCTGATGAGAAATTTTTCAACAATGCCCTGATGTCTAAGCTTGGTATTCCACTTCCTAAGACGGTTCTGCTACCTTCGCACGAAAGGCCGGAAAATACTTCGGAAACCTCATTCAGAAATCTCAAATTTCCACACGACTGGGAATATATCTTTAATTATGTAGGATTCCCGGCCTACATGAAACCTCATGACGGAGGAGGCTGGAAAAGCGTTTACAGAGTAGAGAATCCGGATGATCTCTGGAACAAGTTAGGAGAAACAGAGCAACTGGTGATGATGGTTCAGGAAGAAATTGTCTTTGATGATTATTACCGAGTTTACTGCCTGGGCAGAAAGTATGTTCATATTATGCCATATGAGCCCAGAAATGCTCCTCATCTGAGATATGCCACTACCCATCAGACACAGGGTGAAGAGCTTGAAAAACTATTGAAAACCATTCATGATTATACCATTACCATGAATGAAGCGTTAGGATATGATTTCAATACAGTAGAATTTGCTGTAAGAGATGGTATTCCTTATGCAATTGACTTCTGCAACCCGGCTCCGGATGCGGACAGAAATTCTGTAGGAGAAGAAAATTTTGCATGGATTATAGAGCATTCTGCAAAACTGGCTATAGAAAAAGCTAAAGAATATGTTCCGGGGAAACCCAATATTGCTTGGGGAACCTTTGTGAAAAATTCCATAAAATAACATTGAAAAAAACAAAAAACACAAGAAAAATGCATCAGTTTACTATTGGAATTGAAGAAGAATATCAGATTATCGATGTGGAAAGCAGAGATCTGGTTTCTCACGTTTCAAAAATCATTGAAGGTGGCAAAGCTGTTTTAAGTGAAAACTTAAAGCACGAAATGCACGAATCCATGATTGAAATGGAAACAGGGATCTGTCAGAATATTCAGGAAGCCAAAGCAGAATTAACGAATTTAAGACGTCATCTTATCAATATCGCGCATGAACAAGGGCTTCGCGTATCCGGAGGAGGTACCCACCCTTTTTCGCACTGGTCTGACAATAATATCACTCAGGGAGAAAGATACATCAAAATCGTAGATGATATGGGAGATGTAGCCCGTGAAAACCTTATTTTCGGATTGCACGTTCACATTGGAATTCCTAACCGTGAAGAAGGTGTGAGAATTCAGAATGTGATGCGTTACTTTCTTCCTCACGTCTATGCCCTTTCTACCAATTCACCATTCTGGATCGGAAGATATACCGGGTTTAAATCTTACAGACAGGAAATCTTCGTGAAATTCCCGAGAACAGGGATTCCGAGTTATTTTAACTCCCTGGCAGAATTCGACAGTTATGTGGATCTTTTGGTGAAAACAGGAACCATCGACAATGCTAAGAAAATCTGGTGGGATTTACGCGTTCATCCGTTCTACCCTACCATTGAATTCAGAATCTGTGATATGCCGTTGAGGATTGATGAAACAGTGTGCCTTGCAGCCATCATGCAGTGTCTCGTTGCTAAAATCTATAAGCTTCACCAGCAAAATCTGAGCTTCAGAAGCTACAGAAGACTGCTGTTGAACGAAAATAAATGGCGCGCTTCCAAAAGTGGTATCGAAGCTCATTTAATTGATTTCGGAAAAGAAGAATCTGTTCCTTACCCACATTTATTGAAAGAACTCTTAGAGTTTATTGATGATGTAGTAGACGATTTGGGATGTCGTAACGAAGTAGAATATGCTTGGAAAATTCTGGAAAACGGAACTGGTGCAGACAGACAGCTTCAGATCTATAAAGAAACAGGAGATCTTACGAAAGTCGTTGATTATATGATCTCTGAAACGGAGTATGGCATAACACATGGTGAACCTGCTTCATAATATTTTTGGTAACTTTACAAAAAATATGATGTAATGAAAGATATTCGAATTGCTCTGCTGGATATGAACAACAACCATGTGAATCAAGGTTTTAGAAACATTAAAGAAATTTCTGAAACATTTCAGCAGAACTCTGAAGAAAATGTTGTTATCAAGACATTTGATGTGAGATTTAAGGATGAAATGCCTGAGATTGGAGACTTTGATATTTTCATTTCTTCGGGTGGTCCTGGAAACCCACATCGTGAAGGTCTTGCCTGGGAAGACAGATTTGCCCATTTTTTAGACTCCGTTTTTGAACATAATAAATACAGCGAGGATAAAAAGTACCTTTTCCTGATTTGTCATTCATTCCAGCTGGCGAGTATTCACTGGAACCTGGGAAATATCTGCAAAAGAAAGTCTTATTCCTTTGGAGTAATGCCTGTTCATAAAACAGATGAAGGTAAAGATGAATTTTTGTTCAAAAACCTTCAGGATCCTTTTTATGCAGTAGATTCCAGAGCTTACCAGTTCATTGAGCCGGATCATGACCGTTTTGAAGAACTTGGAATGACTGTTATGGCCATAGAAAAATTCCGCCCTCATATCAATCTGGAAAGAGCGGTAATGGCGGTTCGTTTTTCGGAGGAGATATTCGGAACACAGTTTCACCCTGAAGCCAATCCTGAATCTTTGATCGAAAATCTGAAAGATGAAAAAAACAGAGAAGCCATGATCGAAAACTTCGGAATGGAAAAATATCTTGAAACCATGGACAGAATAGATGATGAAGACAAAATCATCCTCACCAGAAATCAGATTCTTCCGAGATTCCTTCAGTTTGCAAAAAAAAACATTTTGAAAGAAGCTGAATCTTTAGTTTAAAAGATTAAATCAGTATAATCCATAAAAGTCACAAAAGATTTGGACATTTAGTCTAATAAGCAATTATAAAGGCTGATAAAAAACTTTTGTGTCTTTTGTGGTAAAAAACAAATCGGGCAGAAATGTTCGATTTTTTTAACATCACAAAGAAAAAAAATATGATTCCAAAATACAGAAAACAGTACAATCAGGAGTTTTCGGATGAAAAGTACAATCAATTAAAAAACATATTGGCAGAAAAAGGAGGCACAGCACCTACGTTCAGGGTTTCAGAAAGTCCTATTTTTTTGACTAAAGAATTTGAGAACAAACTGATAGATGCCAGTGAAAGTATTATCAGCCAGATCAAAGCAATGCCTGCAGAACTCCTTCAGAAAGCCATCCCTGATAACTGCAGAGTTCCCAATGATACAGATCAGCCTCATTTTTTCACGATAGATTTTGGTATCTGCAAAAGTGAAAACGGTGAAATAGAACCTCAACTCATAGAACTTCAGGCGTTTCCATCTTTATATGCTTTTCAGAAAGTATATGAAGAAACTTACTGTGAAGTCTACCCTTTTCTTTCGGAAATCAAAAATCCGATGCCTCATGAAACCTTTAAAAACTATTTAAAGGAACTCATTGTAGGAGATGAGAATCCTGAAAATGTAATCCTGCTTGAAATATTTCCAGAAAAACAGAAAACAGCTATTGATTTTACTTTAACAGAGAAATTATTAGGAATAAAAACCGTGTGTCTGACCAAAGTAAAAAAAGAGGGCAAAAAACTCTACTATGAAAACAATGGAAATCTGGTAGAAATTAAGAGAATTTACAACCGGGTCATATTTGATGAACTGGACAACATTCCGGATCTTATCACTGAATTTAACTTCCGTGAAGAGGTTGATGTCAAATGGATTACCCATCCAAACTGGTTCTTTAAAATTTCAAAGTTTCTTTTGCCTTTATTAAAACATCAGTTTGTTCCAAAGAGTTATTTTCTGCACGAATTTCCGGAAAATGAAACCCTTGAAGATTTTGTATTGAAGCCTTTATTTTCATTCGCAGGAAGTGGAGTCAATTTGAATCCTACAAAAGAAGTTACAGACTCTATTCAGGATAAAGAAAACTATATTCTACAGAGAAAAGTGTATTACGAACCTATTTTTGAAGATATTAATGGTGAATTTTCAAAAGCAGAAATTCGTTTGTTGTATATTTGGCGGGAAAATGACGAACGCCCTGTTTTATTGGAGAATTTAGGGAGAATGACCAAAGCAGCAATGGTAAATGTAGATTTCAATAAAAAGGATGCCATCTGGATTGGAAGTTCAAATGCATTTTTTGGATAGACAATTTATAAACTAATAATACATGGAAGAAAAGCCGACAGCTTTTGCAGAATTTGAGAACAACATTTTAACACGAAGAAGAAACCTGTTACCCATCTGGATTAAGATTTTCTTATGGATTTTTTTAATTGGTGGTGCAATATCTGCTATTTTACTGATAGCGGGTTCTCTGCTCACTCATTTCTCTTTATCTCTATATGGCATAAATGCTAATCATCCTTATTCAATGACAGGGCTTTTGATCGGCTTTCTGTTTTTGTTTAAAGGTATTGTTGCCTATGGACTTTGGTTTGAACAAAAATGGGCAGTACAAGCAGCAATAGTTGATGCCATCATAGGAATTGCTATCTGTCTCATTATGACGGCAATTATCCCATTTACCACTCCAACGATCAGCTTTACAATTAGATTAGAACTTATTCCATTGTATTTTTATCTTAAAAAAATGCAGAACATAAAGAATATCTGGGAAAGCTTATAAAAACAAAACCTCCGAAAAATCGGAGGTTTTGTTTTTTATTTATTCTAAATACTTAACTATTGAATACTGCTGCAAAATAAAAAATCCTCCCTATAGGAGGACATTAAAAAAACTTGACTTGTACTTTTTGCTTATACAAAAACTTTGTAAATATACGGATAGGCTGTAGCCATAGCTCTACGGGAAACCGTAATGCAATATCAGAAGTTTTTCTAACAAAATAAATTTTAATGAAAATGATCACTACCAATGGTTTCGGTCAGACAAATTTCATAATGGAAATAAAAATTGCAATACGTTTTATTATCCGTATTGCAATTTTAATAAGTTTTATAAAGATTTATTTACACGTTCTTATCATCTTCCAACAACTCTTTGGCCTGATATTCCTGCACCAGATCAATGGCATTGGAAATAACATCACTTAAAGCCGTGATAAATGTCCCTTCTTCTGCCATCCCTATGGCGTGTTTTAAGGCTTCAATTTCTTTAGGAATAATCTCGTAGCTTACATCTCTGCCAGCTGCATTAATACCATCAATGATTAACCCGTTGATTTCCTCTTCGGTTCTGCCGCGAAGGTGTTTTTCGTTTCGGATGATAATATAATCAAACATTCTTCCCGCAATTTTTCCACACTCTCTGATATCATTATCTCTTCTGTCTCCAACTCCGGAAATAATTCCGATTTTCTTTGTAGACTCAACATTTTTCAGATAGTCTTCAATGGCTTCATATCCGGATGGGTTATGAGCGAAATCAATCAGTACCTTAAAGTTTTTAAATTTAAAGACATTCAGTCTTCCCGGAGTAAGCTGGGCACTTGGAATAAATGTTCTCAAAGAATTTGAAATATCTTCAATTCCAAATCCATAAAGGTAACTTGCCAAACTGGCCGCCAATACGTTTTCAATCATGAATCTGGCTTTCCCTTCCATCGTAATCGGGAAATCTTTGGCTTTTCCTATTCTGATTTTCCAGTCTCCTTTTTTAATAGTAACAAATCCTTCTTCATACACACAGGTGATTTTTCCTTCTTTCGCAAATTTTACAATATGAGGATTATTTTCATCCATACTGAATATGGCCACATTAGAATCAAGATCACTCACGATCTTCATAGAGTATTGATTATCTGCATTCAGCACACTCCAGCCACTCTTTTTAACACTGTCCAGTACAACACGTTTTACTTTGGTAAGATCCTTCAGGCTGTGAATATCATTCATTCCCAAATGATCTTCCTCAATATTGGTCAAAACCCCAATATCACATTGTGAAAAGCCCAGCCCGGAACGTAAAATTCCACCTCGGGCAGTTTCCAGTACTGCAAATTCTACCGTTGGATCCTTCAGTATAAATTCTGCTGAAAGCGGTCCTGTAGTATCTCCTTTGGACAACATGGTATTTTGAATGTAAATTCCGTCCGAAGTCGTGAATCCTACTCTGTAACCGTTACTTTTTACAATATGTGAAATAAGTCTTGTAGTGGTTGTTTTCCCGTTAGTTCCAGTTACGGCAATAATTGGAATGGTAAAAGGTTTCCCTTGCGGATAAAGCATATCTACCACCGGTGCAGCTACGTTTCTTGGAAGTCCCTCGCTTGGAGCCAGGTGCATTCTGAAACCCGGAGCCGCATTGACTTCAATAATAGCTCCGCCACTTTCTTTTAAAGGCTGAGTTAAGTTTTCCGCCATAACATCAATACCGCAGACATCTAATCCGATAATTTTGGAGATTCTTTCTGCCATCGTGATATTTTCCGGGTGTACCATATCTGTTACATCAATGGATGTTCCTCCGGTTGAAAGATTCGCCGTTGATTTTAGATAGACTACTTCTCCTCTTTGAGGAATAGTTTCCAGCGTATATTGAAGCTTTTCAAGAAGTTCCAGTGTATCTTTATCTACTTCAATCTCAGTAAGGACATTTTCATGGCCATAGCCTCTTCTTGGATCTTTGTTTTCTTTCTCAATAAGCTGCTGAAGATTCAGTTCACCGTCCCCTACAACATGGGCAGGAACTCTTCTTGCCGCAGCCACCATCTTATTATTAATCACCAATATACGGAAGTCGTACCCTGTAATATATTTTTCAACAATTACTTTTCTGGAATATTTTTGGGCATGTTCAAGACCTATTTTAGCAGATTCCCATTCGTTGACATTAATGGAAGAACCTTTTCCGTGATTTCCATCCAAAGGTTTCAACACAATTGGATAGCCAATTTTTCTGATCACAGCATTTAAGCCTTCTTCATCTACAACCAAATCGCCAATTGGCACTGGAATCGCTGCATCATGAAGCATTCTTTTGGTTAATTCTTTATTGCAGGCGATATCAACGGCAATAGAACTCGTTTTCCCCGTAATGGTAGCCTGAAATCTTTGCTGATTTACTCCATAACCCAACTGTACCAGAGAATTGGTTCCCAATCTGATCCAGGGAATTCTTCTGGAAGCGGCTTCTTCTACAATACTTCCTGTAGAAGGCCCAAGACGGACACGTTCTCTGATTTCTTTTAATCTATGAATACAGGCGTTTAAATCATAGTCCTTCCCTTCTATCAAGGCTTCTGCAATCTTAGTAGCTTCTTCAGCAGCGTAGATTCCTGCATTTTCTTCAATATAATTAAAAACCACATTATACACTCCTGGAGTTTTTGTCTCCCGGGTTCTTCCAAAGCCCACATCCATCCCCGCCAGGGTCTGTATTTCCAAAGCGATATGCTCAATAACATGCCCCATCCAGGTTCCGGTTTCCACTCTATGGAAAAAACCACCTTCCACTCCTTCCGAGCATCGATGGGTAATCAATGAGGGTATTAATTTTTCAATCCTTTCCCTGAATCCTTCGATTTTATTGGTAGGATAATTCTCCATTTCTTCTAAGTCTAACCTCATCTGTATCAGCTTCTTTCTTCTGATGCTCCAGATGTTTGGACCGCGTAGTGCCTGAATCTTTTCGATTTTCATAGTCTATTGGCATTTTAACAGTTAACAATAACTCCTTTCATAGCCAAAGATAATGTAAAACCCTAAACAAAACCATAGCAAATTTAAAGATTTGTTAAAAAAAAATTAATTTTAATTAACATTCCTAAAACATTAAAAATCAACGAAAGATGGCACGAAATTAGCCAATGAATGTGAATTATTTTTTAATTTTGTACAATGATGAAACCTGTTGGAAAATTAATAGTTATCGGAGGCGCTGTAAACAAAGGCAGTTTTGCTGAAACCGATTATGATCAGAATATCGAAAAGAATCTTAACTTTTTTGAACGAGGGATCTTAAGGAAGATCATCAATGAATCAAAACTCAAGGAAGATTCTGTTATTGAAATTGTAACAACCGCCTCTCAAATCCCTCAAATTGTAGGTTCTGAATATAAAAAGGCATTTGAATTTTTAGGTGCTAAAAATGTAAATGTTCTGGATATCCACAACCGTGAAGAAGCCAACTCTGATGCGATGGTGGCAAGAGCCAATGCTGCTGATGTCATGATGTTCACCGGAGGAGACCAGCTGAGGCTGACTTCTATTCTTGGAGGTACAAGATTCCATGATACAATTTTATTAAAATACCAAGAACAGGATTTTATTTATTCCGGAACTTCGGCGGGAGCTGCTGCTGCATCTGAGAATATGATCTATCAGGGAAGCAGTTCTGAAGCACTTTTAAAAGGAGAAATCAAAACTACTCAAGGATTAGGCTTGATTGATAATGTTATTATTGACACCCACTTTGTACAGCGTGGCAGAATCGGACGTCTTTTCCAGGCGGTAGTCAATAATCCGAGAACATTGGGAATTGGACTTGGAGAAGATACTGGACTTTTCATCCATAATGATGTGATGACAGCCGTAGGTTCAGGTCTTGTAATTCTGGTAGACGGAAGATTTATTAAAGATACCAATCTTACGAATATCAATCTTGGGGAACCTATTTCTATTGATAATTTAACGGTACATGTTATGTCTATGAATGATCATTATGATCTTACCACGAAGACATTAACGATTGAGAATTCTCAGTTTAATCCGATACCGCAGGATAAATAGTGCGGGTTGCGGGGTTTTGAGATTCGATTTTCAAAAGACAATAAACTCGAAATCCCGGAATATGAAACTCGTATTAATACAGGATATGAATAAATTTCTTATCTTTTCTTTCTATTTAATGACCCGGGCCTTGTAATAATTGACAGCAATAAACCCGAAGCCACGGAACACGAAACCCCTATCTATTATGAAAATCATTATCCACGGCGGATTTTTCTCAGAAAGCGACCAAAGCCATGAAGTAAAAACAGCAAAACAGAATTCTTTAAAAGAAATTGCTCAAAAAGCATTTGATTATCTTAAAACCCACTCGGCTTTTGATACTGTTGCTTATGCCGTTTCATTGCTGGAGGACGATCCGTTATACAATGCGGGAATCGGTTCTCAGATCCAGAGCGATGGCGTTATCCGTATGAGTGCTGCTATTATGAACGGAGAAACTCAAAAGCTAAGCGGAGTTATCAATATCCAGGATGTGAAGAATCCTATTTTTGTTGCTAAAGATCTTATTGGAGAAGACGATCGGGTTTTGGGAGGTCACGGTGCAAAAATCTATGCTACGGAACATGGTTTTGAGAATTTTTCTACAGAAATTCCTCAGAGAAGAAGTGAATATGAAGCTAAATTGGCCAACGGAGGCAAAGGAACAGTAGGTTGCGTAGCCATTGATCAGGATGGAAAGCTTGCCGTTGCTACGTCTACAGGAGGGAAAGGTTTTGAGATTCCTGGAAGGATTTCAGATTCTGCCACAGTGGCCGGAAATTATGCTAATGCCTTCTGTGCGGTAAGCTGTACTGGTGTGGGAGAAGATATTGTCAGCAATGCTACTGCCACAAAAATTGTAACAAGAGTTACAGATGGGATGAGCCTTCAGCAGGCTTTCAGCAAGACATTTGATGAACTTAAAACCATTGATGGATTTGCAGGAGCCATAGCTATTGACAAAGACGGAAACCTCTATCATCAGGATTCTTATCCTACTATGGTTTTTGCCAGTTTTGATGGTGAAAAATTTGAAGTCTTCTCTTAAATTTAACATTTTTTTATAAGTCAATTTATTTTTTTGGCACGTATTTTACATTATTAGTAATAACAAATTTTAATATTAATACATAAAAAAATAGAAATCATGGGAAACAAAGGAAAAGGTTTATTAGCTTTATTAGGTTTAGGTGCATTAGCTTATTGGAAATATAAGAATTCAAGCCCTGAAGATCAACAAGCAGTAAAAGATAAAATCAATACAGCAAAAGATAATCTTAACAAATGGGGAAATGACCTTAAAAACAAAGCCAATGATGTTGCTTCCCAGGTTCAGAATAAAGTGGACGAAGCTAAAACAAAGGCTGAAGATTCTTTGAACTAAACAAAAAGCAGTTTTTTTAACATTCATATATAGGAAAAGTCATCGTAATCAAGATTACGATGACTTTTTATTTTAGAAAAATTTCAATTAATATTTATTTTTTCCGGGCTGCCAAAGCAAAGACCAGCGGTATTTTATTTCCAAACTGTGGAATTCTCCATTTTCCTTTTTCAAATTCTTCTACATGTCTGAAACAAGGATATGGCGACCAGTCGAATTCCCGGAAAGTATCCAGCTTTAAATCTTTTTTAATCAGATTATCGAGAACTTCTGATAATGAATGATTCCACATTACATATTCCTGTACGATGGGTGCAGATTGATCTGCATAAGTTCCTTCATAGGTTTCTACGATCGGTTTTTCATTAAAATAGTTGTAAACCACTTTTGTAAAGTCATCATCAAACATCCAAACAACCGGGTGAAATTCTGCCATAATAAACTGTCCTCCGGGTTTCAAAAAATGGTTGATAATACCCGCCCATTTTTCAAGATCGGGAAGCCAGCCTATTGTGCCATAACTTGTATAAACGATATCAAATTTCTGATCCAGATTATTAGGCAGATCATAGACATCTGAACAGATAAATTCTGTATCCGTTCCGCATTTCTGAACAAGATCTCTGGCAGTATCAATAGCTTTATCAGAAAGATCAATCCCGGTAACTTTAGCCCCCATTCTTGACAGTGAAATAGAATCCTGCCCGAAATGGCACTGCAGGTGCAGAATACTTTTTCCTTTTATATCTCCAAGAAGCTCCAACTCTATTGTATTGAGCGAAGTTCTTCCGTTTAAAAATTCATCTATAAAGTAAAAATCCGACTTCAGATGTGGTTCTACTTTAGCATTCCATGAGTTTTTATTTATTTCTAAGTAATTTTCCATTGTTTTAGTTTAAAATAATGTTAGTTCTGCTTTTCATTAAAGCTTCTCAACAAATGGATCATAATTTGTCCATTAGTTTCTTCTTTTGATCCAAAAATTCTTCCTCACTTAGAACTCCGGATTCTTTTAATCTTCCTAATTGTTCGAGCTGGTCTAGAACAGTAGGTTCGGATTTACTTTGGAAGGATTCTTCAGGACGGGACATGAAGTCTCTTACCTTTTCACAAAACAGCTCTGCGTGATACTTTCCTACTCCATCTATTTCTACAATATCATCAGTTACCTGAATATCTATGGATGCCAGTAAGAATGCTGTTTCATATTGTATTGAACTTATTTTGCTGTAAGAGAAGTCTTCTACTTTCAACCCATACATGAATTCCTTATCCACAAAAATCAATCTTCTGTCCGTAGCTACTAAAATGATATGGTGATTGTTTATTTTATTTCTACCTTCAACGAGATAGACAATTTTTTCGTCTGCTGAAAGAATATCCGGCAACTCATGAATTTCTTTTCTGGCAAATATGGTAGGGCTGATATCCAGTTTCTTTAATTCCTCTCTTATTTCGTCAAGTCTTGATTTTTCACTCATAGTAACAGTTTATAAGCCTAAATTACTATTTCTTGGCGATTAAATATTTAATTTGGCTAAAATATTATGTTTCAGATGGGATTACTATAGAACTGTGCAGGCAATACATCTTCCAGCCTAATGTTTCATACAGGAGCTTTCCTTCTTCCGTTGCTACTAAAAGATTATTTGAAACCCCTTTGGATAAAGCAATCTTCTCAAGTTCTTTCAATAAAAATGAAGCAAGCCCTTTTCTCTGATGATTTTTTTCGGTAATAATCCTGTCATATATAGCTGCATCATTGATAAGAGAGACACGGCCTATAGAAGCCTGTTCACCATTCTCTGCTACAATTCTGACAACAAAAGTTGTGTTATACTCAGAAAATTCTAAGTGATATCCTTCTGCAAGACTGATTTCCGGAAAATTCATCGGGTGAAAACAGGTCATCATATATCCTTGGGACTGCAGTTTCCATCTTTCAGGGATCTTCCCTATAAATTCTTCAGGAGAAGTAGATACTTTGAGATAAATCCATGGCTCATCAATTGAATCTGCGAGTTGGAAAAAATCATTATTAAGGTGAGGAAATACAAAACGTTCTTTTTGTTTCTCATCTCCTACCATCACGTGGAATCCTGATTTATACTGAACAGGAAAAGATACTTCTCTTGATAAACACCACCCTTTAAGCCAGTTTTCTACGATTTCTGCCGATACTTTGTCCTTCATGATTTGGTATTAAAAGTTTTATTATAATTGCTCCAGCAGCTTCTTTTTCTGTTCTGCAAATTCTGCATCGGTTAAGATTCCGTTTTCTCTCAGTTTTCCTAATTTCTCAAGCTGATTAAAAATTTCTTCTGATGACACTGAAACACTTTTGCCTGCAGTATCAATTTGTTTCGGAGATTGCTCCTTAGGATTATTATAAGTGGCTTTTATAGTGTCATAGAACTTCTCAGCATCTTCCTTATCCATATAGCATTCAAACTCAACTACTCTTTCGTCCAAATGCAGTTTAATTATTGGTGATCTCGGATCTGTTACAAAGCTTACCGATTTTATGTTTTCATTAGGGTAATCGTTAATCTTTGCTGCGCCAAATATTCCTTTTGATACAGAAATCATTCTTTTTGGGGTTGCCACCAACACTCCAGCATCCAATGTATTAACAAACTGAGCATCTGTAATCGCAATTATTTGCTCTTCCTCGGAAATCAGATAAGGAAGTTCCTTGATTTCTCCTTTAGTAAACATGGAAAGGTTGGCATTCAGTTTTTCCAGTTCAAATTTTATTTTACGTTGTCTCCGTTTATAAACTTCTTTTGAAATTTGGCTTGAATCAGAATCTACCGTTGCAGGAAGAATTTGGTTTACCACTGCTGCTGGCGAAACGGTTTCCGTCTTCTCTGTTTTCAGCATTTTATTAATATCTTCAATACTGAATTTATTGAGATTGTACAGCAATTCTTCATTGATATTGCTCGTTTCATTCAGGCATTTATTGCATAAAACATTGCCATCTGAAAGCTTATTAGCCCCCAAAAGTGTATCCATAGAGGTTAATTCTGTTTTACACAATGCACAAATAGTGTTCATCCGGTTTTATGTTTAAAAGTTTTTTAATGAATTCAGAACATAATTTTTGCTCTGCTTGTATACATCAACCCAAATTACAAATTCTGAGTTGATTTTAAGGATCAAAAATATTTAAATCTTAACATCAATCAAAAAAAATCAACCACAAAAAGTTTTTATGGTTGATTTTTTCTTTTACCTATCCCAAAGCTTAATAATAATCTATGGGGTAGTTTTGGCAATACTGTTATCCTAAGAATTCTTCTAAAGAAACGGTTTTCTTTTCTCCAGCTTCAAGATCTTTATAAGTAACGGTGTTATTTTTAATTTCTTCTTCACCCAGGAAAACCATATTTTTTATCCCTTTCTTTTCTGCGTAAGTAAACTGCTTATTAATTTTTGCATTTTCAGGGTATAATTCTGCTGAAATTCCTTTTGCTCTTAACTGCATAATCAGTTTTAAGGCTTCTATTGTTTCTTCACCTCCAGAATTAGCAAACAAATACTCGATTTTGGATGAGGCTTCTTCAGGGAAAAGATTCAATTCTTCCATGACAAGATAAATTCTGTCTAACCCGAATGAAATCCCTATTCCCGGAATATTTTTAACTCCAAAAACTTCTGTAAGGTTATCATATCTGCCTCCACCGCCGATGGATCCCATAGCAACCTCATCTGCTTTCACTTCAAAGATAGCACCTGTATAATAATCCAGTCCTCTTGCCAGTGTAATATTGAATACAAGATTTTGAATATCAACACCAAGGCTTAGAGACTGTGTAAGAACATATTCAAGCTCTTCTACACCTTTCAAACCAATTTCATTTCCTTCAAATTTTTCCTTCAGCTGAAGAAGGTTTTCCAGTGCATCGTCAGACTGACTGAAAAGGAAATCCAGCTTATCAATAGATTCCTGAGAAATTTCTCTTTCCAGTAATTCTTTTACAACGCCTTCTTTACCGATTTTATCCAGTTTATCTAATGCTACCGTAAAGTCAATCAGTTTATCTGTGATTCCTGCATATTCTGCCAATCCGGAAAGGATCTTTCTGTTGTTCATATGAATGGTTACAGGAACTTTCAGATCAGCAAATGATTTTAGATACAGCTGAACCAATTCTACTTCCTGTAATAAGCTTTCACTTCCTACAACATCTGCATCGCATTGATAAAATTCTCTGTATCTTCCTTTCTGAGGTCTGTCTGCTCTCCAAACCGGCTGGATCTGAGAACGTTTGAACGGAAACGTCAATTTCCCATGATTCATAGCCACAAATCTTGCAAAAGGTACAGTAAGGTCATAACGAAGAGCTTTTTCTGAAATTTGAGAAACAAGTTTCTGATGGTTTTTATTATCCCAGTCTTCTTGATTGACTTCAGAAGTATAATCTCCCGAATTTAAAATCTTAAAGATCAAACGGTCACCTTCTTCTCCGTATTTCCCTGTCAATGTAGAAAGATTTTCAAAGCTTGGAGTTTCCAATGGCTGAAAACCGAATAATTCAAAATTATTCTGTAAAATATTAATGATATATTTTCTTCTGGAAACTTCCTGTGCCGTAAAATCTCTCGTCCCTTTTGCTAAACTTGGCTTCATTTTTTGTATGTCATTTTGATAAATGCAAAAGTACGGAATTGCATGGACTTTACACAGCATAAAAAGCTGAAGAAACAATCTTCCCCAGCTTTTTGCTGTTGTGTTATCAATTATTCTGAAAAATCAGACACTTCCAAGAATTTCAAGGATCTCTTCACCATAATTTTCAATCTTATGCTTTCCAAACCCTTTGATCTCCAGCAATTCTTCTTTTCTGGCAGGCTTATACTTGGCTACAGAGATTAATTCTTTATTGCTGGCGATGAAATACGTGGGAAGATTCTGTTCCTGGGCTTTTTCTGACCGCCAAAGCTTCAACGCATCCAGTATTTTTTCTTCATCTGTATTCAGGAAATCATTCTCTGCGGAATATTTAACTCCTTTTGGTTCTTTTACTGTACTCTTTGTTAGCTTTAACTCTTCAAAATACAATATTACAGATCAATACCGTTCATCATTTACAAAAGCTGTTTCTACTTTCATAATCTCATGGGCTTCCAGGAAATCATCCAGCATTTTCTGATCTTTGTACAGAAATTCTTCCGGAAGTCTTATTTTAAAAACTTTTACTTTCATCATTTGTGTTTTTTAGCATTATTTACCTCCTAATAATAGGATCTCATCTACACGAATTTCTGTGACATACCGCTTCACCCCGTCTTTGTCATCATATGATCTATAGGTAAGCTTACCTTCTATAGCAATTTCTTTTCCTTTGGGAACATATTTCTCAAAGATTTCTGCTGTTTTCCCAAAAGCAATAAGATTGTGCCATTGTGTTTCTTCTACTTTTTCTCCTTTGGCATTCGTGTAATGATCACTGGTTGCTAAGGATACACTTGCTTTTACATTTCCGTTATCGAAGTTTACCATTTCAACTTCTTTTCCTGTGTAACCAATTAATGTTACTTTGTTTCTTAGTGACATAACTTTTAGATTTTAAAGATTAATGATTCAGATAAGAGACGTTCACTGTTTTCTCAAATCTCTGTTGCAAAGATTGCGATCTTATCAATTCTCAGTCGGTTATAAACTATTTAAATCCGTTTGTAGTCGTTTACAAATGGATAGCAGAATAAATAGAATCCTGTAAAAAGAACTATTTATTAAGTTTAAAAAGCCGTAACCATCGCTTTTAAAGTAAAAATTTAATGATGAAAAACCGTGTTCTAAAATATTTTCCTCATTTAAAAAAGCATTGAAAAATAGAAATCATAAACTAAAAATACTGAAGTCAGAATGAGAATTGTTCTATTCTGACTTTCTTTTTTAAAGGAACCAACATGTTAAATGAATAAAAAAAGGCACTCAAAACAACTATTGAGTACCTTCACTTAATCATCTAAACTTAGCATTGGAATTTATAATTTTTCGCATTCAATAATGCTTTTAGCTTCCGTACCAATATCAACGACCCGGTTAAACTGAAGACCTGCTTTTTCAATGATCATTTTAAATTCACTTAAAGTTCTTTCTTTTCCGGTAAGACAGGCCAGCATAACAATATCCAGAAGTTTGGCCATATGGGGTTTATTTAAAGAATCATCAGGAATAACAGCGTCTATTATCAATAGTTTTGCTCCTCTAGGCATTGCATTATAGCAGTTTTTCAGAATTTGTACACATTCATCATCACTCCAATCATGAATAATCCATTTCATGGTATATAAATCTGCTCCTTCCGGCACTCTATCAAAGAAACTTCCAATAGCTACAGAGCATCTTTCTTTCAGATTTTCGGGAATCATTTTGACTGTTTTTTCAATCACATTAGCTTCATCAAAAATAATCCCGAAACTGTCTGGTGTACTATTTAGAATGGTATGAATCATTACTCCGTTACCGCCGCCTATATCTACAATTTTCTGATACGGTTTAAAATCATAGTTTTCTATAATTCCTTTCAGCTCCATACCGGACATTCCTGTCATTCCTTTTCCAAAATTTTCACCTATTTCAGGATATTCCTTATAATATTCCCAAAGATCTTTTCCATGAATATGCTCAAATGGAATTTTCCCTGTCTGAACAGCGTAGGTAAGATCTCCGTAGCCGGGGAAATGTTCATTCATAATTGTCAGGACAAAATTTTTTGCCGTTCCGGGAACATTGGATTGTAAGGCAGCTCCAAAATCATTCAAAATGAAAGTTCTATTTTCTGATTCTTCAAAAATTCCGGCACCACTTAATGCTCTCATAACCCTGTATAGCTGTATTTCATGTGATTGTGTTTCTTCAGCAAGTTTGGAAATGGTCATGGGGCCAGAAGCCAGCAAATCTGCAATATTGAGTTCAGCAGCTGTTTTTACACAGCCTGTCAGCCATAAACCACCTAATATTTCAAACATTTTAAAAGTAAATTCCGGCTTAACGGGTTGTCTTTCCATAGTAATCGTTTTAATTGAATATTATTTGATTGATTTTAAAAATCATAGAAAAAACAAGAACAAACTTGATGCGTTTGCTCTTGTTTAACATGCATCAGATTTGAAAATAAGCTTTAATAATGAGATTAATCTTTTGCCTGAGAAATCCTTGTTATACTATCAATAGTGGCATCCAATGAGGTATCAGATTTTATTTTAACAAGATATCCGCTGCCTATGGATAAAGGATCAGCAACACTCACCAGATAAAAAACCAGATTTCCGGATGTTACCCCATTGGGTGCAACGGCAGTCTGATCTATGGAAAATGTTGAAGGGGGAACCGGATTTGAAAGATTCACAGTTACGAAAGCTACAGATCCATTATTCTTATTGGCATAGCTTACAATAACCCTCCACATATGAACCTGTCCTGCAATAGGGTTTTCCAGAAACCTTCCGGTTGACGGAACAAAAATATCGTCAGGTATAGGAGTTATAATATTTTCCGGCCATGTAGTTGTGGGAGGAGCGGCAAAATCTGTCACAATATTAATCGGGGTCTGATAAGCAATGTTTTGATAAGTCATTAAGGGGACCCCTCCGGAAGACCTGAATGCAAATGAAGGTTTCACTCCTGCTCCACTATTAAGCTTAACTACTCCTTCGTTGGCTGTTGTTAATGTTTGCGAAGAAATTACTGTACTCCACTGGGTTCCATTATAATACCTTAAGGTTTTATTCGTGGAATCGTAAATAATCATTCCTGCTGTGGGTGTGGTTACATTTGCCGGAGGGTTGGCATTTCTGGTTAATACAACTGCTGAGTTAGCCGAGGTAACATCTAGAACACCTTGTGGGGAAGTTGTATTTATCCCTACCTGTGCAAGTGTGAAGGAAGAGCATAAAATACTCATCAATAAATTGGATTTTTTCATGGTTTGTTTTTTTGAATATTAAAATCAAATTTACAAAAAAACACTATAATGTGAAATAAAATTTAAATTTATTTACTGAAAATAAGATAGTTATGCATAACAATAAAACTTTATGAGTATAAAATTCATTTAAAAATTGATAAATAGTGTTTTTTTAAAAAGAAAGAGAATCACCAATTTAGTTTTTTCTCTATCCGAAGGATAATTTATAATATTGCTGAGTTAATTAAATATTTGATTCTAAGAAAAAGTTTGTTTTAATAAAATAACTGCCAGTCTCACAGCTAGCCATTTACAAACGGATAATTCCGTATCTTTGTCAAAATTCATGTATGAAAAGGAATATCAATATTTTTGAGTTTCCTCTCAATCTGGGACTTACAAAAAAGGAACATGAGACTGAGCCCGGGGTTAGAAAGCTTCCGGACTGGCTCAGGAAATTTGATTTTCATCGTAGAATTACCCCAAAAAAAGTTTTCAGACTTGATGCTCCGCAATATTCCATGGACTATGATGAAAAGTCAAATGTCAGAAATGCAGATCTTATTATTGAATATGCCAAAAAGCAGGCTGAATATATTCTTAAGAATTATGAAAAGAATACATTCAATATTATTCTGGGAGGTGACTGTAGCATCCTGATTGGAAATGCTATCGCTTTGAAAAAATTGGGACGTTTTGGACTCTTTTATCTTGACGGCCACACAGATTTTATTCCGCCGGAACTTTCAGAAACAGGAGGTGCAGCGGGAATGGATCTCGCCATTATTACTGGAACCGGACATGAGAAACTGACTAATATTGATGGTTTAAAACCATATTTATCCGAGGAAAATATTTTCTGCTGCGGGAATGCAGAAACAGATGATGAGGAATATGTTAGTCAAATCGTGAATTCCAATATTCATTATTATGATCTTTACCGTCTCAGAGAGAATGGCTTCAGAAAAACCGCTGAAAGTTTTCTGAAAATGGTAAATGATAAAGATCTGGACGGCTTTTTCATTCATTTTGATGTGGATATTCTGAGTGATGAGATAATGCCGGCCGTAGACAGCAGAACGGAAGACGGAATCAGTTATGATGATCTCAAAGAAATGCTGGAACCTTTATTTGAAAGTCCACTGTGCTTTGGGATAGAAATTACTATTTTAGATCCTGATTATGATGAAAACGGAACGTACACCCGGCCATTTGTAGAAAATTTAATTCAAATTATAAAAAATAAAGAAGAGTAAATGAAGAAGACTATAAAAAGAACATTCAGAGTTTCCAAATATGTGATCTATAAAGAAACGCTTGTTGATTACAAAGAGCATTTCTGGTCATTTTTGGGTGCATTTTTCGGAATTGGGATCATTGCGTTTATCCAGTCTCATTCTTTAATGGAAACTGAAAATATATTCCTGATTGGTTCTTTTGGGGCTTCAAGTGTTCTTATTTATGGAGCAATACAGAGTCCGCTGGCACAACCCAGAAACCTTGTAGGCGGGCATGTACTGTCTGCATTGGTAGGGGTTACAGTCTATCAGTTTGTTCCGGATACCATCTGGCTTTCGGCTCCTTTGGCGGTAGCCTTTTCTATTGTATTGATGCAGTACACCAAAACCCTGCATCCACCAGGTGGTGCTACAGCCCTGATTGCTGTAAGTTCTACCGGGAAAATTCCGGAATTGGGATATTGGTATGTCATCTCCCCCGTTCTTTCTGGGTGTATCATTCTGCTGTTGGTGGCTTTGTTTTTCAATAATATTACTCCTAACAGAAGTTATCCTACTCACAGCAGCTTCATGAGACTGTTAAGAAAAAGACATGCACATCCCCACAAAATAAAAAAATAAGAAAATGAATTGTCTGGAATGTGGCGAAAAAATCATCGGTAGGTCTGATAAAAAGTTTTGCAACGATGCCTGCCGGAACGCCTATAACAATAAGCAAAATAAGGATTCTAACAACCTGATGCGGAATGTGAACAACAAACTCCGCAAAAATTACCGCATCCTGATGGAAATCAATACTGATGGTAAAACAAAAGTAGCCAGATCCAGGCTGGATGGCTTAGGTTTTGATTTTGATTATTTTACCAACCTGAAAGTCTATAAAAATGGTTCTGAATACAAGTTTATTTATGATTATGGCTATAAGCTTCTGGATGATGATTTTGTACTGATTGTAAAGAACCAGGCATAACCACCACACACACCTTAAATAAAGTATTATGAAAGAAGTTGTTCTGATTACCGGAGCCAGCGGCATGATTGCCAAAGAGCTGGCCAAAAAGATTGGTAAGGAATATGAAATAAGATTTCTGACCCGAAAAAAAGAACATGATCATGAATATGAATGGGATATCAGAAAAGGAAATATAGATGAAACTGCTCTGGAAAATGTTTCTCACATTATTCATCTCGCTGGTGCCAACATTTCAGAAAAGCGCTGGACACCGGAAAGAAAAAGAGAATTGATCTCAAGCCGTGTTGATTCAGCGGAATTACTTCGGACTGCTTTAAGAAAAAATAACATAAGGCTTAAATCTTTTATTTCTGCTTCAGGAATTAATTTTTATGGTACTGAAACTTCAGAAAAGATTTATACTGAAAATGATCCTCCCGGCAATGATTTTTTAAGTGAAGTTGTGGTTTTATGGGAAAGAGCTGCAGATGATTTCAAAGAACAGAATCTGGCTGAAAGAGTGGTCAAAATACGAACGGCTGTTGTACTTTCTGAAAAAGACGGAGCTTTAAAGAAAATGATTCCTCCTATTCAATATTATATTGGATCACCTTTAGGAAGCGGCAGGCAATATATGCCCTGGATTCATATTGAGGACATCTGCTCTATTTATGAGCTTGCTTTAAAAAACTCAACAATGGACGGAGCGTACAATGCTGTTTCTCCACAACATATTACCAATAAAGATCTTACAAAAAACATTGCTAAAGTACTTGGAAAACCATTATTTATGCCCAATGTTCCGGGATTTGTCTTGAAACTCATCTTCGGAGAGCTGGCTATGGCTATATTGGAAGGGTCCAGAGCTTCTTCACAGAAAATTCAGGATGCTGGGTTTCATTTTAAGTTTCCAGATCTGAATGAGGCTTTAAGAGATTTATTAAACAAATAACTACAGGAACTTTAATTAAAAAATATTTCAATATCCTTTTATACTAATGAAAAACCCCAATATCACACTATTAAACACAGAAATCCTTTCAGACAACTGGTATACTTTAAACAAAGTCACCTATTCTGTTTCAAAAAAAGATGGAACTACAGAAACTCAGAGCAGAGAAGCTTACGACCGAGGAAACGGAGCTGTGATTCTTCTTTACAACAAACTTTCAAACACCGTTATTCTCACCAGACAATTCCGACTTCCGACTTATATCAACGGAAATGATACTGGAATGCTTATTGAAGCCTGTGCAGGACTTTTGGATAATGATAATCCTGAAGATTGCATAAAAAGGGAAACTGAAGAAGAAACCGGTTATAAAATTTCCAAAGTTGAAAAGATATTTGAAGCTTACATGTCTCCCGGATCTGTTACGGAAATCCTTTATTTCTTTATTGCAGAATATTCAAATGAAATGAAAATCACAGACGGCGGCGGATTGGAAGAGGAAGGTGAAAATATAGAAGTTCTGGAACTTTCTTTTGAAGAAACGCTGAAAATGATTGATACAGGAGATATCAAAGATGCAAAGACCATTATGCTTCTGCAACATTTACGAATTAAAGGAATCTTGTAGAATAAAAACATCATTGATAATTGATTAATGATAAATGATGAGTAAGATGTATATTTAACAGAAAGATTAAGTTCCCATCCTCGAGACTTCATAGAATAATTCATGAATGATGAAATTGTTAGGACTAAAAATCATTAAAGTAATAGCTGTATTTTCAGTCTTAATTTTCAGTATTCTAATGCTGAAAACGATTTCTCAATATACATCATTTGATAAAAACATCGGATTTCTGGCCTTTAAACAACAGGTGGTCGGGAATCCGTTCTGGATGGCTTTTTTCTACATTCATATTTTTTCCATAACGCTTTGTCTTCTGGCTGGCCTTACGCAATTTTCCAACCGATTTTTAGCGGAAAACAGAGACCTTCATAAGATCATTGGGAAAATATATGTTTACAATATTTTAATCATCAATGTTCCAGCATGTTTTGTCCTGGGATTGTTTTCAAACGGAGGTCTTATTGGGATTACAGGGTTTCTGATTCAGGATGTTCTTTGGGCTTATCTCACTGTGGCTGCTGTATTTTCTATTAAAAAAGGAAATGTGACCAGGCATAGAAATAATATGATTTTAAGCTATGCGGTAACTACAACGGCCATTACTTTCAGAATCGTTAAGAATCTGTTTTATAATGAAGCACACCACGATTATGAACTTTTTTATGGACTGAATGTCTGGGCTGCTCTTTTGATCAACCTTTGCATTGCTTATGTGATTCTAAGAAAAAATACAGGACTATCTGGAAAAATCAACAGTAGAGAAGAAAATACAAAGACTTAGAAATGATACCAGAAAAAATGATCCGATAAATATTAACGTGTTAAAAAGCAATTCATATTTACTATTCTTTGTCCATTTGCTGAAAAAACGCATGAGCAGATAAGCGATTCCTGCAAAAACAGCGATAATAAAAATAAAGAAAAGGTAAAAGGTCATAGTTTGTGTTAATTTTTGTAAATCTATTATTTTAAATCTAAAAAACAATCATCAAGACCAAGAAAAGGAGCTATAAATGATCATATTTTTAAACTGAACTCTTGAATTTATTCTAAACCCATTAAATTTGAAACGGAAACAATATAGAAGTTTGTAAAAATCCATCTCAATTATCAACAATATGGCCACTTCATAATTCTCATTATATTCCCTGTAAACCCCACTATAAAAAGCTTTCCATATAAATTACAGGCAAAATATAAACCCCAAATAAAATCATTTCTACAAAATCTTTATAAAATTTGCAAAATCAATTGAGAAAATCTATTTAATCCTTTATATTTTGAATTTAAAGCCTTAATTTTGCATTGAAATTCAGAAAATTCGGATTCTTTCAAGAGGTTATGTACATGAAAAAAATGATGATCGGGCTTGCTTTGGCCTTATCCATTACTATTTGGGGGCAAAAAACTCCTGCAAAAGCAAATAATCTGACACCTTACAGCTATCAGACTTTTAATTGTGACAATAAAGGGTATTTTGATTCGGCTAAATATAAAAAAGAAGAAATAGACGGAGTCAATAAGCTTTTGTATCAGTTCAATGGGGTTGTATTTGATACCCGCCCTGTTTTTAAACTTTCCCAGCTTGAAGAAATCCGTCAGAACAGAGAAGCCTACTTGCAAAATCTTGAAAGGCAGTATGAGGAAAAGAAAAAAGAATTGTACAGCATTAAAGTCATTGATCTTCCCAGATGGAAAAAATTAATGGAAGAGACCATTGATTCTTTTGAAAATGAATACCAGCTGAATAAAGAAGAAATCCTAGCTTATTCTGATCCCTCCACGCTTAGAAACAGCAAATATTACAATACCTGCAGAGAACAAATTGATGCAATATCATCTCCGGACAGAGAAAAGATGTTTATCGCATGGAAAAATTACACAGAGCTTAAAAGTAAAAATAATGCTGATCCTAAAAGTGTAATGGCGAGATTTGAGGCGAAAATGAATGATCCACAGAAAGAAGATTATGCGCTGATAGACCTTATTGGTTTGGGATTTCATAACTGTGCCAACAGCAGTTTCAGACAGAAACGTGAAGATGAGGTAACTTCTTACAAGGATTTTGATAAGATCTTTACAAAGCTAAAGAGAACTTGTGATGAACCATAGAATGATTAAAAAATCGAAAGATTTAATTATTGAAAAATATAGCAGCACTCAGATCGGGTGCTGTTTTTTGTTTTTTTAGAATGTAATAAAAATGTAATCAGAAGTTAATTAACTGTGAAAGTTAACTATACAATTTCTACCTGCCCGCAATCATGACCTATTTTACACTAAATAAATTAATAATGAATAAGTTATGGTTTTTTAAATTTAATTGCTTAATTTTGCACCCCGAAAATAAGGGTTAGAGATATGAAAAAAATTGGTGAACACAGAACACTTCTTGGAGTAGATAAAAATGTTACTTTAAAAGAATTAAAGACCATTTACAGAAATGTGATGAAAGACACACATCCTGATAAATTCATTAATGATGAAGCCGGAAAAATAGAAGCTGAAGAAAAAAGCAAATCTGTGATTGAAGCATATCACTTTTTGGTAAGCATTAATTCTGAAACACAGGAAAAATATAAAGAAGAATACACTGAAACGATTACAAAATCTAACATCCAGGATTTTTATCTTGAGAAATCGATTTTAACGGTTCAGCATCTGAACGGAAATATGTATGAGTATATGGGAGTTCCTAAAAACACTTACATCAAAATGATCAACGCTGATTCACCAAGCCGTTTTGCAAGAAGACACATCTATGGAAACTTTATCTACAGAAAGTCCGGAGAGGCTATGGCAGATTAATTTTTCGCATTACAATATATAGGGGCTTTCAGTTTTTGCTGGAAGCTTTTTTTATTTGTTTTTGGACTAAAGCCATCATTCGATCTTATAGAATTGAGTGAGCTAAAGCCCGCTCCTATTGATATATCTTAAAAGTCAACAGTTTACGCTTGTCATTCTGACGAAGGAAGAATCTCAATTGTAATCAAACCAATGAGATTCTTCACTACATTTCATTTCGTTCAGAATGACACCAGCCGATAATTCAACTTAAAAACAGTATGTTTTCTCTTAACAAATATCATCCGGCATTTATTGCTATATAATTAATTATCAATAGAAATGGGCTTTAGTCCATTTACAATAACAAATATTATCCAACGGATTTAGCCAAAACCTATATAACCCAATTTTAAATCATCAAATATCAATAAAAAAGCGCCTCAGATTTTCTAAGGCGCTTTCGGTTAATTAAAGGTTTAATTTTTATTTATCTAAATGTTTCGGAGTAAACCCGTCTTCATTCAGTTCTCTGTGTACGTAATCTGCTTTCATTTCAGCTTCATAGTCTACTTTGGTATCTTTACCCATTCTTCGTAGAACAGAGTCAAATAGAGAGTATACTACCGGTACAATGATCAAGGTAAGGAAAAGAGATGATGTCAAACCACCGATTACTACCCATGCAAGACCTTTGTTCATCTCAGCTCCGGCCCCTGTTGCCAATGCGATCGGTAACATACCGAAGATCATCGCAATGGTAGTCATCAGGATTGGACGAAGACGTGCGTGGTTAGCTTGTACCAAGGCGTCATGAGTGTTCGCTCCTGCTGCCTTTCTTGCATTGGTAAAGTCAACGATAAGGATTGCATTCTTCGCTACCAGACCAATCAACATGATCATCCCTAGCATCGTAAAGATGTTCAGTGAGTTGGCAGTTAACGCAAGGATTACCATTACCCCGATCATCGCTAACGGGATTGAGAATAATACCACGAAAGGATATACAAAACTGTCATATAGTGATACCATTACTAAGTATACCAATACGATAGCGGCTAATAAAGCGATTCCTAACGTACCGAAACCTTCCTGCTGGTTCTCCATATCCCCACTCCAGATATAATCTACACCTATAGGTTTTTTGTTGCTGTTCATGAACTGGTTTGCCCATTCATTAGCTACGTCCCCTACCGGTCTACCTACTGCTTTTGCTCTTACTTTTACAGAAGGAGATTTATCTCTACGTTCAAGTAAGCTTGGTCCTGAACCCATTTTTACATCTGCAAACTGGCTCAGACGAACCTGCTGCCCCTGAGGGTTTGTAAACATAAGGTTTTTCACATCATCAATAGACTGTCTGTTGACATCTCCAAAACGGATATTGATATCATATTCATATTCTCCTGCTCTGAATTTTCCGTCTGTATTTCCGTTGAATGCAGTCTGCATTGTCTGTCCTACACTTGAAAGGTTTAAACCCAGAGAAGACATTTTATCTCTGTCGATACTTACCTGAACTTCCGGACTACCTGTATCTGTAGATAATTCTGCATCCACTGCTCCAGGAACTTTCTTCAATAGTTCTAAGATTCTTGTTGCTTCTTTTACAGCTGTTTCGTTATCAGGTCCTGTTACTACCATTTCAATAGGAGCATTTTCCGCACCCATGATACCGATTGGAGCAGTTTTAAACTCAACTCCTGTGAATTTCTCTTCCAGCTGTCTTTTTATTTTCGCAGCTTTGATGTTCGTACTTTCAGAACGTTCAGATTTATCTGTTAAGTTTACCTGAACCTCAGACTGGTACGTTGTTGCCTGAGCCCCACCAAAACCTGTAGACTGCTGTCCAACGGTTGTAATAAGGTCTACAACATCTTTATCGTTTCTTAAAAACTTCTCAACATCTAATGTTAATTGGTTTGTTTTTTCTACAGTTGCATCTTTTGATAATTCCATTTGTACAAGGAACTGACCACGGTCAATTGGCGGGAAGAATTCACCTCCAATGAAACCGAATGCTACTAACATAAATGAGCTGATTAAAACAATAAACGTGATCACTACTGTTGAGATTCTTCTTAATGTCGTTTTCAGACACCATTCAAGAATTCCTGTGATCCAGTGTGTAAACTTGTCAATTAATCCTTCAAACCAAAGAATGAATTTCTCAAACCAGTTTTTACCTGTTAAATGTTCCAGCTTACCAAATCTTGATGATAACCAAGGAATAATGGTAAATGAAGCCAACAAGGATAATAAAGTGGCAATAACTACCGTGACGCAGAACTGTGCCAAGATGTTTGCTACAAGACCCGAACTCATCGCGATCGGTAAGAATACCACCACAATTACCAAGGTAATCGCAGCAACGGTAAATCCGATCTCTGAAGCACCGTCATAAGCTGCTCTGATCTTGCTTTTACCCATCTCCATGTGACGGTAAATGTTTTCCAGTACTACGATCGCATCATCCACCAGGATCCCTACCACAAGGGACAGCCCCAGTAAACTCATAAGGTTCAAAGTATATCCCATTAAGTTCATTCCGATGAACGCTGCCACCAATGAAGCCGGGATAGAAACCATTACAATGAATGCGTTTCTGATACTGTGAAGGAATAATAACATCACAATTGCCACGAGAATAATCGCTAAGAATAAGTCGAAAATAACGTGGTTGGCTGATTCAAGGGTAAATTCTGTTGTATCGTTTACGATTTTTACTTTTACTCCCTGAACTTTGTATGCTTCTTCTACTGTTTTAATTGTTTTCTGAACACTTTCAGATACTGCTACCGCATTGGCGTCAGATTGTTTTTTAACCTGCATCAAAATGGTTGGGAACTGATTAAATCTCGCTACTTTTTCAACATCTTTCTGAGAATCAAAAACAGTTGCGATATCAGACAAACGTACCTGCGCTCCGTTTTTATTGGAAACTACAAGGTTGTTCATTTCTTCAGTAGACTTATACTTTCCTGATAATCTGATCGTAGATTTTGTAGTTCTCGTTTTCAGACTCCCTGTTGGGAAATCAAGGTTTGATGAAAGAATAGACTGTTGCACGTCTCCAATTGAAAGTCCGTATCCCTGTAGTTTCTTCTCATCAAGGTTCACCTGAATTTCTCTTTCCTGTCCACCCACAAGATCTACTTGTGCCACACCATTCACACGGGAGAAAATAGGTTCTATCTTTTTATCTAATAAGTCGTAAAGGTCTTTACTGTTTAGTTTATCAGACGAAATACTCATCGTGATAATCGGTAAGTCATCTAAGGAGAACTTATTCAGAGAGGGTGCTTTTACATCTTCCGGAAGGTCCGCAAGGATAGCATTTACCTTTCTCTGGGCATCATTCAAAGCATAATCCACATCCGCTCCATCGTTCAGCTGAACCATGATTACGGATAGACTTTCGTATGAAGAAGATTCTACCTTTTTAACGTTTTCCAAGGAACCTACGGCATCTTCAATCTTTCGGGTCACAGATGTTTCCACCTCTGCAGGGGAAGCTCCGGGATATACCGTAGAAATGGTTACCATATTGGTTTCAAACTTCGGAATCAATTCGTATCCCATGAGCGTATAACTCAGGATACCTCCCAACGTCAGAATTGTAAATAATACAATTACCAGCGAGGGTCTTTTAATCGATATTTCTGCTAACTTCATAAACCTTTTACTTTATAATGTTCACTTTAGATCCATTATCCAGGTTGATCTGTCCGCTGGTTACTACCTGCTCTCCTCCATTCAATCCGCTTAATACCTGAACTTTATCTCCGTAAACTTTTCCGATGGTTACTTTGATCAATTTGGCAACTCCATTCTGAACAACGAATAATTGTCCTGAGCTTACCCCGTTTACAAATGCTTCCGCAGGAACTGTCAGCATATTCTGAGTTTCTGCACCACTGTTTGTACTGAATTTAGCCGTTGCATACATCCCTGCTTTAAGGTTTCCTCTGTTCTGAACTTCAATTTCAACAGGGAAATTCAAAGAAGCATCACTTTTAGGAGCGATAAATGTAATTCTACCAACGAAAGAATCTTCGGGTAAAACATTTACTTTAATAGGCACTTCCTGACCTAACTGGATTTTCCCGATCTGGCTTTCATCTACTAAAACAGAAAGTTTTAAGCTGTTGATATTAACAATCTCAAACATTGCTGTTCCCGGAGAAACTACGGTTCCCGGCTCAACCATTTTCTTGTTAACTGTACCACTGATTCCTGCACGGATGCTTGTATCGTTTACTTTTACTCCTTGTGCTTTAACTGCTGCCTGCATGTTTTTCAGCTGTAATCTTGAGTTATCCAGCTGTTGTTTTGTAACTCCACCAGTTTTATATGCGTTTTCATAACGTTGGTTATCAATAATAGCATTCTGTAAGTTGTTCTGAGCCTGAGTAACATCCACTTCGATAGCATCTCTTTTGATAGTTGCTAACACCTGACCTGCTCCTACTCTTGAACCTTCTTTCACCAAAACATTTACAATACGTCCTGAGATTTCAGAAGACTGGTTCATTTCCTGCTTAGGAATAAATGTTCCGTTAGCTGAGTAGTCTGTATCAATATTTTCTCTTGTAACGGTTACAATATTAACGTTGATTTTATCTACCTGCTTGGCAACTTCTTTTACTTCCTTAGTCTGCTTTTCTTTGTTACCGGCAATCTTGTAAGCGGCTAAACCTACAAGTACAGCTGCTACGATGATATATATTAAAGTTTTTTTCATTTTAGTTTATTATAAGTTTTGTAGTGTGTTTAGTTCACCCTTAGCTTTTATCAGCTTGATCTCTGCCTGTTTATAATCCAGCAATGCATTAGAATAGTTCTGTTTTGCCTGTGTCAAAGCATTTTCAGAATCCAGCACCTCTGTAAGGGTTGCCAGACCATACTGATAATTTGACTGGGTATTTTTCTGAACTCTTTCTGCAAGATCTACATTATCTTTCATGCTCTGGATATTGATAAGGGCATTTTCCATATTGGTGATGGCATTTTTATAATCCAGATCCAGACTTAGCTGTGTCTTCTGAATATCCTGATCTATATCCTGAATATCAATTTCTGCCTGATTGATCTTCGCTTTTGTAGCTCCTCCCGTGAAAATAGGAATATTCACATTCAGACCAATTGCTGAATAATCGCTCCAAAGAACTCCCTTACTAAGACCATTTGTCAAAGGGAATTTTGCTCCGTTAGCCCCCCATCCGTAGTTTGCAGTAAGATTTACTGATGGATAAAGATAAGCTTCGGTGGCTTTTTTATTGAAAACCAACAGTTCTCTGTTTTTATTTAAAACTTTGATCTCTGTACGGTCATTAAGATTTACATTGCTCGCAATCAGTTCAGGTTTTGGTTCAATCACTTTTTCTTCAAGCTCAATGTCTGTAGAAATCGGGATTCCCATATAAAATTTCAGTGCATTTTTTGAAAGCTCAACAGAGTTGATTAAAGTCTGCTTATTGGAACCAATATTCGTAAGTTGAACATTTGTTCTGTCTAAATCGATTGATTTTGCCAAACCATTATCAACAAGACTTTTAATAACATTTCTTACTTTTTCAGTATTGGCATAGCTTGCCGTTACCGTTTTAAGATTTTCTTCCTGTACAAACACCTGATAATAAGCGGTTGCTACATTTTCAATAATCTGTTCATTGGTTAACTGAGCATTCAGTACATAAAACTCTCTTGTTGATTTTGCAGCTTTAAGTCCTGTAAATACTCTTTGATCAAAAATTGCCTGCTGAAGTTGTACAGAAGCTGTAGACCCCCAAGGCTGTCCAAACTGAGCCCTGATTTTCTCTCCTCCAAATTCCAGCAAAGATTCCTGAATAATCGGGTTATAGGTTAAGCCCGCCGTTGCACTCACCTGTGGCAAAGCACCGGCTCTGGCCTCATCAATCTTATATTCGGCTTTTTTGATCTGTAAAGCAGCTTTTTTAGCTTCTGCCTTATTTTGAAGTGCCTGTTTTATAGCTTCCTGCAGGGAAACTTGCTGCTGGGCAGACATCAATGTAGAGCCGAAAATCATAAATGCTGAAGCTATCCCAATTTTTAGCTTTGTAGCAGTTATACGTTTTCTATTCATAATTTTATACTTCGTTTATTTTTTATGTAATTTTCAGTCATTATTTACTTCTAAATGACGAATCATTTTCAGAAATACTTTAGTTTTTTTTTAGTTTTTGAACAACATATTGATAATAATCTCTTTTCGTTCAGAAATAATCTTATCATATTCTTCATCATTAATCAATAAATTTTCCATAAATAATGGTCTTATGGCACTTGGGAATACTAAAAGCGAAACCATATTCAGAATAAACTGAACCGGAGCCATTTTTTCTATATTTCCCAATTCCATTTCTTTTTCGATGTCACTATACATTTCGTTCAGGATATCCTCCTCAATTTCTCTGTGATGGCAGGTCCCTTTATTGATCTGTGACACAATATACGTTTCAAGATAAGGGTACTGAAGGCTTGTAGAAAGGCTGCTTTCTATGAATTTGCTGATCTTCTCTTTAAAAGGCAGATCAGAATTCTGAATGATCTTCGATTTTTCCTGTTCTACTCTTTGCGCTTCATCAAAGATGATCTGGATAAGTTTATCCCTTGAACGGAAATAATAATTAATAAGGGTTCTATTCACTCCTGCTTCATCTGCGATCTCCTGCGTAGTAGCATCAAATTTTCCTTTCACAAAGAATAAATTCTTCGCTGTCTCCTTGATTAATTCCTGTGTTTGGTCTTTTTTTGCTTGATTTGACATTTTTGTTAAACAAATTTGTGCAAATTTATAGTAAAATTTATTTTTGACAAAATTGTTAAACAAAAAAATTAAACAAAAATGTTATGACATCCATCATGTTTATTCTGATATTTTACATTTAAAATGATTACAAACAGATAATTAAAGAAGTGCATGACAAGCTAATCCAGTCAAAAAACGACCAGATAATCATGCTAAAAGAACAAATTTCATTTTTGAAAGAAAGAAAATAAAAAACGAGCAGAAATTTCTGCTCGTTTTTATTTTATAATAATTTGATTTTATCGTCTAAGATATCAATGATCTTATCTTTATAAAGTCCTCCGATCGCTTTCTTGAAGTTTTTCTTACTCATCTGAAGTTCATCTTTGATCTCTTCAGGAGAAGATTTATCGGAAACATACAGAAGTCCATAGTTTTCTTCCAGTCTGTTAAGAATTTTTTGTTTGAACTCGTCAATATTTTCAAAACCATCCGGCTGCAAGGAAACATCTATTTTCCCGTCTTCACGAATCATTTTAATATATCCTTTCTCTTCAGACAACGGATACAGTTTTTTGAAAACATCTGAAGCATATATCAAACCTATGTATTGTTTATTGATAACCACATTCCAGCCCAGTTCACTTTCGTTCATCATAAGCAGATCTACCTTGTCTCCTTTCTGAAACGGAAGATCTTCATACTGCGGGTTTCTCTTGAATTTTGTAGTACCCGTTATCAGCTCCAAATCTTCATCTACATAAATATAAACCAAATATCTTTTGCCTTCGATAATTTTGGTTTTCTGTTGTTTGTAAGGGATAAATAAATCCTTAATGATTCCCCAATCCATAAAAGCTCCACTTGGAAGACTCTGTACACAGCTCATCACCGCAAATTCTCCTACTTCAGCCAATGGAATTTCAGTAGTTGCCTTTAATTTATCATCATCCTGATATACAAAAACTTCAACTTCATCGCCTGTTTCTTTTTCATCCTGAATAAAGATTTTAGACAGAAAAGCTTTTTCTCCGGATTCGTCTACGAGAATCCATCCTGAATTAATTTGTTCTGAAATTGTTAAAGTCTGAGTTTTTCCGAGTTGCATTGATGATAAAATTAGCTGACAAAGGTACGGAAATTTGAAGATGCCAACCTAGTCAATACCATTATAATCTTTCGATGATTCTTATTAACCTTTTATAAAGGTCATAAAACATGTACATTTGAATAAAAAACAAAACATGAAGCAATATTTCATTCTGTCATTGATCTTTTCGGTTATCTTTTCAAAAGCTCAGCTACTTGAGAAAACAGCAGTGAATATTTCTTACCGATATACCGGAAGAAATGTTCTACAGGCAGGATTAGAATACAGATTGGGAGATAGCTATGATGGTTCTGTTATTCTAGGCCCCTCTTTGCTTTATACCCATGTTAATAATACAGATAAATTTATTCCGGAGATGAACATCAACTTTCTCCGTGCCGGCCTGCTGTTTGGAATATCTGGTAATCCCTATTCATTGGAACCAAGAATAGGTGTTTCTTTATTTAATGTGATATTTCTGAATACCGGATATGCTTTTCCTATTCACAGAGATAAATATTTTAAAGGAATAACCTTTGGAATACAGTTTAATATTGCTCCTAAACATTCTAGGTTTTATGATAACCTGAAAATAATGTAAAAGAACAACTACAGATGTATTTTATTGATCAGATAACCTTTAAAACTCCACTATCTGCTCTTAAGCTTGCTCCATTTACCGCAACAGAAAGTGGACTGGAAAGGTATACAGCCAAACTTGCAATTTCTTCAGGATTTATAAATCTTTGTAAAAGAATATGTGGATTGGAGGTCTGGATAATAATTTCTTTCATTTGATCCACAGTCAGATTTTGAACTTCTGCTATTTGATCCACAGCATTAGCAACCCCATCGCTATAGGTAGGTCCGCCTAAAATGGTATTAACTGTAACGGCACTTCCTTTTGTCAGTTTGGATAAACCATTACTTAATGCTGACATCGCTGCTTTTGTCATTCCATAATGAATCATATTTTCAGGAACATTGACCCCTGATTCGCTGCTGATAAAAATAATTCTACCTGAGTTTTTTTTGATCATCCCAGGTAGCAGCTTTCTTGATAACCGCATCCCGCTCATCACATTGATTTCAAAATAATGATACCAGTCTTCATCCTGCAATTCATAAAAATCACTAATTCCGAAAATACCTACATTATTAATAAGAATATCAATATCTTCCAACTCGTCAAGCAGCTTGTTAATATCTTCTTTTTTAGCAAAATCTGCAGCAATTCCAAACACATCTGCCTCTGGAAATTCCTGTTTGAGTTTTGTCTTTGCCCATTCAGTTTTCTCAGCATTTCTTCCATTGATTACCACTGATGCTCCTTCCTGTAATAATTGTTTTGCAATTGAAAATCCTATTCCTTGCGTAGAGCCACTAATAAATGCCCTTTTTCCTTTTAGTTGTAAATTCATTGTTTTATTTTTGTAATGATCGTTAAATAAATAATTAAAAAAATTTAATGCAGCAACTGCAGTTGTAATTCAATCTGAGTTTTCAAAATCTTCTTGTCCGGATAAATTCTTCGAAGAGAATTAATCCCACACCAAAAAGTAATCAGATATTTACCCAAAATATCAGCTGGTAATGATGACTTCAGGTTTCCATTTTTTTGCTGAGTTTCTATGATAGAGGTATATAGTTTCTCTGTTTCTTTTAATATTTCTGCAGCTTCCTCTTTCAAGTCTTCATCTACGAATGTCATTTCAACAAGCGTATTGGCAACGATACAGCCTTTCATATGCTCATCGTATTCAGCATTGGCAATATTTATAAAGAAGTTTTTGATGACTTCAATGGGGTTCTCACTCTTTTCCAAGGTGTGTTTAAAAGTTTCAAAATCTTCTCTTCGCTGTTCCAGACTTTTCTTAAAAAGCTCTTTTTTACCTCCTTTGAAAGTATTATACAAACTACCGGCTCCGGCTCCTGTTGCATTGCTCAGGTCAGAAAGTGAGGTAGCAGTAAAGCCTTTTTCCCAAAATAATTTCTGAGCTTTTAGAATCAATTCTTTATCTTGATAAATATTGGGTCTTCCTTTCATTTATTTTTGTAATAATTACTACAAAAATATAAAAAAAGAAATTATCTGACTTATTTTTTTAATTAAAAGATTTCCGGAACTCCAATGGAGTTTGTTTTGTACTTTTTTTGAATAATTTACTGAATGACTGAGGATATTCAAATCCTAGTTGATAAGCAATTTCTGTAACTGTTAAATTGGAAGCCGCTAATAGTTCTTTAGCTTTTTCAATTAAATGTTCATGAATATATTGTTGAGTATTCTGCCCTATCGTATTGCGCAGCAGATCTGTCATATAATTGGGTGAAAGGTGAAGTTCATCAGCAAGAAACTGAACTGTTGGCAAACCTTTGGCAAAAGTTTGTTCATTATTAAAATAATCCTTCAATATTTGTTCAAGCCTGGTAAGAATATCATTATTTACTGATTTTCTGGTAATAAACTGTCGGTTATAAAAACGATTGGAATAACTCAACAAAAGATCCAGGTGAGATACTATAACATCTTGACTATAATGGTCTATATTATTCTTCAGTTCCTGTTGTAACTGTTGTAGTAAAGATGAAATTACAATATTTTCTTTTTCTGAAAGATGCAGTGCTTCTGCTATGGAATAAGAGAAAAAACCATATTGATCTATATTCATCCCTAAAGGATATGAACGGATTAACTCAGCCTTGAATACTAACATATATCCTTTAACAGGATTATCTTTTATTGATGTTACGGAAAACACCTGTCCTGGTTTTGTAAAACTCATCATTCCTTCATCAAAATCATAATCTTTAAGACCATATTTAAAATTCCCATTGCTTCCTTTTTTAAGAACAATGCAATAAAAATCATTGGTAAAATGATTCCATATATCGCTATGCTTATAGCTTAATGATTCAAAATCAATTACACTTATTAAAGGATGATCCGGTTGAGGAAGAGCAAACAAACGATGCAGTTCTGAAATAGATCTTATGACATAAGGTACTGAATAAGGCTTTTTCATTTATTCAAATTTACACATTATTTAAAATCCGTAGAAAAGGAAAGGTGTTTCCATTGCTCTAGTTCTTTTGTTTCATTTTTTCTATGTTCAATAATTGATTCATAACTATCTTTTCCTAATATCAGATGTAATGGCGGAGTGCTTAAAGTACTAATATTATAAAGTATTTGAGCTAGTTTTGCGGGATTACCAGGCTGATGGCCATGGAAGCTTTGAAGTGTATCAATATGTTTGTCCAAGTAATAATCTTCAATCTTATTTTCTGCAGCCATCAAAGTTGCCTCACTCATAAAATCTGTACGAAACATTCCGGGAGCCACTACTGTAACATTTACCCCAAAAACTTTGACTTCCTGTGCAAGAGCTTCCGAAAGTCCTATGACCGCAAATTTTGAGGCATTATAACTTCCGGTATTGGCATAGCCAACGTATCCCATATTGGAAGAAATATTGATAATATGTCCTGATCGCTGTTTTCTTAGAAATGGCATAGTATGTCTTATAACATTAACCATCCCAAAAACGTTTATATCCATTGTTCTACGGAATTCTTCATCATTTATTTCTTCTATGCTGCCTGCTAAATAATAGCCTGCATTATTAAGAATCACATCAATCCCACCAAAATACTTAACCCCTTTTTTTACAGCATTTTTTACATCCTCGTCATTTGTAATATCAACCTGTAAAGAGAGTAAATTTTCTGTATCTCCATTATTTGTATGCTGCATGTTCCGGGAAATGGCTATTACCTTGTCTCCTTTACGTAAAACTTCTTTTACCACTTCCTGTCCCATTCCTCTTGATGCTCCGGTTATAAACCAAACTTTTTGCTTATTCATAATATATCTTATTTAATGATGCAAAGTTCGGATTTCGAAAAGATCAGGACGTGTTCAAATCATCGTTTGTTGTATTCAAATACAGGATATAAATTATTCTAGAGAGAAAGATGAAAAAGAGTCTTATTATAAATTAGAAATATAATCCATCAGTTCCCGTTTACTGCTCTCAAAATCAAAGGCGTCATATACCATAAAATACCTGTTTTTATCAACGCAGTTTCGATACATAGACTTCGCCAATGCCAATTTTTTATTATCAAAACTGAGGGCTTTTACCAAATCTCTTATTTGTGCAGAAGTAAACATAGAAGTACGCATTTGCTGATTGATCATGGCAACTTTCCCATCATCAAACTTCTCATTTCTCATCATCATATCAAAAAACTGGCGGAAAGAATTATTATCCATTACATTTCCCTGATTATATCCATCTCCGGGCTGGTTTCCATAAGGATTATTCCATACATCATTCCAGTCATTGAATCCATATTGGCCCTGAATGGGATAAGAATCCAGAAGATATAAGCCTTCATTGGTGAAAAAATCCAATACCATTCTGTTGTTATTACGAAGCATCAATGTAGTTCTGTAGATTAGAAAACCATTTTCATAGATTGAAATAGGTATTCTTCCTGACGACAAATCAAAGAATCTGTATTTTCCGGAACCGTTTGCCATCATCTGGTCTCCAATTTCAACAGTAAAAAAGCCTTGCTCAGGAATTCTCAGAAAAACTTCTGCATAACCATAGTTTCTGTTCCATTGATAGGATGGATTGGTATTTCTATTTCTCTGAGGAGGAGTATTTCCAGGTCTCATTCCATCAGGAGTTCTATTTCTTTCATTTAAACTCTTGGAAGATCTCATTTCTGTGACAGAAGCTTCATTTTTTAATAATTCTCCTGCCTTTCCTGCTTCCTGCGCAAAAGAGCTGATCCCTGCTAAAAGCATCCAACTGATAAAAATCTTTTTCATACATGAAATTTCAAAAATTAATCTCCATTTTCATGCCAAAAACCATATAAAAAGGCTGTCTCAAAAAGAAACAGCCTTTAATTTTTAAATATTTAAATGATTAAATCTTTAATCAATCATTACATATGGATTGGTCTTTTCCCTGTAGCATCCAATGCAGCTTCTTTAATTGCTTCTGCATACGTTGGGTGAGCGTGAGAACTTCTTGCAATATCTTCAGCACTTGCACGGAATTCCATAGCAATTACTCCTTCAGCAATAAGGTCAGCAGCTCTGGCCCCGATGATGTGCATTCCTAAAACCTCATCTGTTTTTTCGTCTGCGATAATTTTAACAAGACCATCAACATCACCACTTGCACGGCTTCTTCCTAATGCTCTCATTGGGAAAGAACCTACTTTGTAAGCCACCCCTTCTTCTTTCAGTTGCTCTTCAGTTTTACCAACTCCTGCAACTTCCGGCCAAGTATAAACAACACCAGGAATCAGGTTATAATTGATGTGAGGCTTTTGTCCTGCTAATGTTTCAGCAACAAAAACTCCTTCTTCTTCAGCTTTGTGAGCCAGCATCGCTCCTTTGATAACGTCACCGATCGCGTAGATATTAGCTACGTTAGTTTGCAGGTGATCGTTTACTTTTACTCTTCCTCTTTCGTCAAGTTCTACCCCTGCTTTTTCAAGGCCAAGACCGTCAGTATAAGGTTTTCTTCCTACAGAAACTAAACAGTAATCTCCTTCTACTACTACTTCTTCTCCTTTTTTATCTTTAGCGGTGATCTTTACAGTATCTCCGTTTCTTTCAACCGCAGAAACAGCAGTAGAAAGCATAAACTTCATTCCTTGTTTTTTAAGAACTTTAGTCAATTCTTTGCTTAAAGCTCCATCCATTCCAGGGATGATTTTATCCATAAATTCTACAACAGTTACCTGAGCCCCTAATCTTAGGTACACAGAACCTAGTTCAAGACCGATAACACCTCCACCGATTACTACTAAATGCTTAGGAATTTCTTTAAGGTTTAAAGCTTCCGTAGAAGTAATCACTCTTTCTTTGTCTAAAGAGATGAAAGGCAATACAGATGGTTTAGAACCTGTTGCAATAATTGTATATTTAGATTCAATAGTTTCAGAAGAACCGTCGTTTTTTGTAACTTTAATCTGAGTAGCAGAGTCGAAGCTTCCTACACCTTCAAAAACAGTAATTTTGTTTTTGTTCATCAGGTAGCTGATTCCATCTGTATTTTGCTTGATCACTTCGTTTTTACGTTCGATCATTCTTGCGATATCTGCCTGCGGCTCATTGATGATGATTCCGTGACCTGCAAAATTGTGTTTTGCATTTTCGAAATGCTCAGAGCTGTCAAGAAGTGCTTTTGACGGAATACATCCAACGTTAAGACAAGTTCCGCCTAAAGTTGAATATTTTTCAATAATTGCTGTTTTGAAACCTAACTGTGCTGCACGGATAGCAGCAACATAACCACCGGGACCAGAACCTATTACGGTAACATCGAATTGACTCATGTTATTCTATGAATTTGTTTATTATTATCTATCTTAATTCTCACAAATTTACATATAAATTACCAAGCACCAAAGTGAGTTTTATCAATTTTAAAAATGATAATTATATGCTTTAGTTTTATGAAAAATGCTATTTTATGAATTTTATATTTTCCTCACTCCCCTCCTTCAGGTAAATTGCTGTAAAAATGAGTGGTTTTTCCGCTGAGGCATTATCAAAATGAAGAATATTCACATTTTTAGGTTCATAAAAGGCATCTCCTGTATGAAGTATAACCTTCTCCTGCCCTTCTATCTGAAAAACAGCTTCTCCCGATTTTATAATTCCTAAAACCGGACAGGGATGCAGATGTTTCGGGGCTCCTTGTCCTGCAGCCATTGTTATTTCCTGAATTTCCGCCGATTTAACACTCTGATCAAGAACAGTTTTTAACAATTCTTTTCTGGAGATGGTTTTCTGCTGAGCCATTATTACCACAGAATTCAGTATCAAAATAGCAATTATAAATGGTTTCATTGATTGGGTATTTAATTTTACTGATTATTTAAATCAGCGTGAAATATTATACATTCAATTTTCCTTGTCCAAATGTACCTGTACTATCAAAAAAAGAACCACCGTATACATACCATTCAAGGCTTTCCAGGTACTCTACTGCATTTTCCGGGGTTATCTGTGAACGGTCTTTTTTAGAAACAATTCCTTTGTACCATCTTCCTGACTTGGAAAAACTTTCATTTTCTACAAAATAATGAATCCATATTCTCTGACACAATTTGCACTGTTGAATAGAAACTTCGCCGTATCTTCCGTTAGTATGATCTATACCTAATTCTGAGCTTCTAAATTCTGTATAATTGAAGTCTGGTTTTTCACAAGCGCATCCTATTTTCGGGATTTTATTCATTATAGTCTATTTTATCACCCCAAATCTAAGAAAATAATACTCCATAAGGCAAATAGAATGGCAATACTACTTCATTAGATCCAGCAATACCTTTTCGTATTTATCCAAAATAATATTCTTTGAAAACCTGGATTTAATTGAGTTTCTTATCGCATCTCTATTATAATTATTCTGCAGTACTTTTACAATCTGCTGGGCAAAACCATCATAGTTTTCAATATTGGAGACTTCACCATTTACATTATGCTGGATAATTTCATTGATTCCTCCCGGGCAGTTGTTGGCCAGCGAATAAGTTCCGCAGGCTCCCGCTTCCAGAAGTACATTCGGAAATCCTTCGTATCTTGAAGAAAGGACAAATAAATCTGCATATTTCAGATATTGGTAGGGATTATCCTGTCTGCCGTGAAAAATCACTTTTTTTAATCCTAAAAGTTCTTTGGTCTGATGTAAGAGTTCTTTATCTTTTCCATCACCCAAAATATGAAGCAGAATGTTTTCATTCTTCAGTCTGGAAAAAACCTTCAACAGATTATCAAACCCTTTTCTGGATGACAAGTTGCCAATAGCTACTACATTTTTATAATTATATTTGAAGCATTCGGGTTTTAAAGAGAGTGCCATTTTATCTTCAATAAAATCAAAATCTACAGGATTATTGATCTTGACAATTTTTTTCTTTTTAATATTAAAATTATCAACAAGATCCGTCATCATATCATCACTCTGAGCAATGATTTTCTGATAATTATTGTAAAAATTATAGAAAAATTTAATCTCTTTACGGGTAACATGCTGGGTAACGACGTTGGTTTCCCGGGCAATGAATTTAGTTCTTGGAAAGAGTTTGATAAATAGGGACAAATAAGCATTCACTTCTCCGAAACCTGAGAAAACAATATCTGGTTTTCTTCTGTAGATTTCTCCTAAAATGGGCTTTAAAGAATGTCTTATCCTTTCGGTATTGATATCGATAATTTCGACGTCTTTTTTCAGAAAATTCAAATATCCGCCTTTCTTACGTAACAGCAAAATCTTGGGCTCAAACCGATCTCTGGAAAGATGATTCGCTATAGTAGTAACAATCCTTTCTGCACCCCCGGTTTCTAAGTCCGGCAGAATAAATATGACAGATATTTTTTTCATCAGTGTAAAGTTAGTAAAAAGTTTTATTAACATTCAAGCCCAAATCGTTAAATAAAGGGATGATTTCGTTAATATTTTCCACACTTATAAATGCATATTTATCTTCAGCAAAATTGACTCCTCTTCTTCTAAAAAAAGAGAAATTCTCATCATCTTTGCCAAACATACTTTCTGGCTCTCCAAAGATGATGTTGCCAAAATATTTTGAATTCATTTCAGCATTCACCTGATCTATTTCATTTAATTCTTTGTATTTTAAAATCTTTCCATTTGCCTTTTCAACAATAGCTATTCTTTGATTTGTAATTACATAATAATTTTTTTTCAGTCTCCGATATTTTAAAATCCATCTGAAAAAAGTAATGTACAAGGCATTACAAAAAATTCCAATTCCTATTATTGAAAAAAGCCCAAAAGTGGAGCTTAAGCTCATAATAAAAAATATTCCAATTGCTAAATAAAATATAGAAAAGGCTGTTCTCAGCTTTTCTGTCATATTAAAAAAGAAACTCTTCCCTGGAAGAATTTCTTTTAAAATTATCTCGTTATTGTTTAAAATCATATTAATTTGCTACGTCACTGATAAATTTAATCCTCAGCATTCTTACTTCTTCATCAGACAGTTCATCCCCGAATTCATCCAGTAATACCTTCATACTGTCACTTTCAGATTCGGTCATAAACTCCATGAATCCGTCTACGATGTCTTCGTCAAAGTTATCTTCAATATAATAGTCGATATTCAGTTTTGTTCCCTGATATACAATCCTTTCCATTTCTTTCAGAAGTTCATCCATAGAAAGGTTTTTGGCTCTTGCAATATCTTCAAGGTCAATCTTTTTATCAGTACTCTGGATAATGAAAACTTTATGGCTTGATTTATTGGCCACCTGCTTCAGTACCATATCCTGAGTTCGTTCTATGTTATTGTCTTCTACATATGTTTTGATGTAATCAGCGAATTCTTTCCCATATTTTTTAGCTTTTCCTTCGCCTACTCCATAGATTTTGGTAATTTCCTCTACTGTAATCGGATACTGAACGGTCATATCCTCCAAACTTGGATCCATAAATACGGTATATGGTGGAATTCCATGTTTTTTGGCCACTTTCTTTCTCAGTTCTTTCAACAGATTAAAAAGGTTCTGATCCATACCTCCGCCAGCCTGCTGCTGTACCTGATCGCTTTCAGCTTTTGCCTGGGTAAGATCAAATTCTCTGTCTTCAGCAATTAAAAATACGTCTTTAGAAGTACCATTCAGGACGGTTTTCCCTTTTTCTGTAATCTTTAAAACACCGTAAGTTTCAATATCTTTTTGTAAAAAATTCTGAACGGTTGCCTGTCTCAGGATTGTTTTCCAGTAATTATCTTTTTCTTCTTTTCCAAAGCCAAAATAAGAACTTTGTTCAAGTTTGTAAGATTTTGTCACTGCATTTTCTTTCCCTACAATAACGGAAATCAGATCTTTAGATTTGAATTTCTCTCCTGTATCATTAATGAGTTCCAGTGATTTTTTTAAATCTGCAGTAGCATCCTTTACTTTTGGAGGATTGGATGAGTTATCACACATATTGGCTCCGTCTCCTTTTACCGGATCGAAACTTTCTCCAAAATAATACAGGATATATTGTCTTCTGCTCATTGAAGTTTCAGCATAACCTACCACTTCATTTAAAAGCTGCAATCCGATTTCTCTTTCTGAAACGGGTTTTTGTGCCAGAAATTTTTCTAATTTTTCAATATCTTTAGGATCATAGAATGCCAGACAGTGGCCTTCTCCTCCGTCTCTTCCCGCTCTTCCGGTTTCCTGATAGTAGCTTTCCAATGATTTTGGGAAGTCGTAATGGATCACAAAACGTACATCCGGCTTATCAATTCCCATCCCAAAAGCAATGGTGGCAACAATTACATCCACTTCTTCCATCAGAAATTTATCCTGATTGGCGACTCTCACTTTTTGGTCAAGACCCGCGTGGTAAGGAAGTGCGTTGATTCCGTTTACCTGCAGAAGCTGGGCAAATTCTTCAACTTTTCTTCGGCTCAGGCAATATACAATTCCTGATTTTCCTTTATGCTGATTGATAAACTTAACGATTTCCTTATCTATATTGATTTTAGGACATACTTCATAATATAGATTAGGACGGTTGAAACTTTCTTTGAACACCAATGCGTTAGTCATTCCTAAAGTCTTCTGGATATCATCCTGAACCTTAGGAGTAGCAGTAGCCGTTAAAGCAATCACCGGTACATTGGCGATTCTGTCTATAATCTGTTTCAGATTTCTGTATTCCGGTCTGAAATCATGCCCCCATTCTGAAATACAGTGGGCCTCGTCGATAGCAAAGAAAGAAATTTTCACATCTTTCAAAAAATCCAGGTAATCATCTTTTATTAATGATTCAGGAGCTACATACAGAAGTTTTGTTTTTCCGCTTTTAATATCGTCAAAAACCTGCTTGGTCTGCGTTTTGTTTAATGAGGAATTTAATACATGTGCTACCCCATCATCAGATGAAAGTCCGTTCACTGCATCTACCTGATTCTTCATCAACGCTATCAAGGGCGAAACGACGATTGCCGTACCTTCCGAAATAAGTGCCGGAAGCTGATAACATAATGATTTCCCACCACCTGTAGGCATTAAAACAAATATATCCTTCCCATTCAAGAGGTTGTCTATAATTTGTTCCTGCTGGCCCTTAAATGTAGAAAACCCAAAATACTTTTTCAATTCGCCTGATAAATTGGCTTTTTTTGCGCTCATCTAATTTTCTATTGCTAAATTTGCATCACACCCAAAGTTATAAAAATTCTGCTTAAAATAAAAGCGAACGAATTTATAAAAAATAAAACTTATATTAAATATTCTTTTTAAAATATAACGTTTTTAAAGAACTTTTTTGTATACCTTATCATTATAAAATGGATAGAACCAATATTATATCAATTGCAAAAACCACTTTAGAAATAGAGATTTCTGAACTCGAAAAATTAAAAAACAGAATTGATGACCAATTTGCGCAGGCAGTAGAGATCATCAACTCGGCAAAAGGAAAGCTTATTGTCGTAGGAATTGGGAAATCAGCCCATGTAGGCAATAAAATTGTAGCTACCTTAAACTCAACGGGAACCCCTTCACAGTTTCTTCATGCTTCGGAAGCTATCCATGGAGATCTGGGAGTAATTCAGAAACAGGATGTTGTTTTATGTATCTCAAATTCCGGAAATTCTCCTGAAATTGCCAATCTTGTTCCTTATTTAAAAGATTATTCGTCTGCTCTGATCGGAATGACGGGAAATAAAAAGAGTAAACTGGCAGAATTTTCTGAAGTTATTTTAGATACTCACGTTGACGTTGAAGCCTGTCCGAATAAACTGGCACCTACCAGTTCTACTACTATCCAAATGGCTTTGGGAGATGCTTTGGCTGTTGCTTTAATGGAGCTGAATGATTTCAAGGCTAATGATTTTGCCAAATTCCATCCCGGAGGAAGCTTAGGGAAAAACCTTACTTCTAAGGTAGAACAGTTTCTTTCTTCTCAAAAGCCTCAGGTTGCGGAAGATTCATCAATAAGAGATGTCATTATCTCCATCAGTGCATCAAGCCATGGAATCACAGTAGTTACTAACTCTGATCAGATCATTGGTGTCATCACAGACGGGGATTTGAGAAGAATGCTGATGAAAGGAGAAGATATCAGTAAAGTATTGGCTAAAGATATTATGTCTTCCCACCCGCGAACTATTGAGAAAGATGCGTTGGCCAAAGAAGCCATGAAAACGCTGAAAGAAAACAATATCGGCCAGCTTATTGTAACGGAAAACGGAAAATATTTCGGAATTATAGATCTGCATAAACTGCTGGACGAGGGAATTAATTAGAAATTAGTGAATGATAGATAATTTGCAGATTGAAAGTAAAATCTAACTAATAACCTGCAGACTCTCTCTTCTGTCATTTTTTTTATAAATTTGCGCTTTAAAAATTTTATTCTGTGAGTGATGGTAAAGACATGTCCTTTCTTGGGCATATAGGAGAATTAAGAGGGCATCTGATCCGTTCGATTATTGCTATCATAATTGCTGCTTTTGTGGTTGGTTTTAATATCAACTGGATTATGGACCATGTTTTTTTTGGACCTACCAGAAATGATTTTCCAACCTTCAGAATTGTAAATCATTTTTCAAGAATGATTCTTGGGGAGGACAGTATTCACCTTCCCAAAGACTTCCCTGTTCGTGTACAGAGATTGTATCAGCAGTTCAATGTAATGATGGCTGTTTCTATTTTTGGAGGAATGGTAGCGGCGTTTCCTTATATTGTATGGGAGTTGTGGCGTTTTATCGGTCCTGCTTTACATCCGAGGGAGAGAAAAAATTCCATTTATATTATTAATGCGGTATGGATTCTTTTCATGACCGGAGTGATGTGCGGTTATTTTTTAATCCTTCCGTTCGCGGTTAACTTTGGGGTTATTTTTAAGATTTCCGACATTATTGTTCCGCTTTATGACTTAAGTGATTATACCACTTTATTTTTACAGGTAGTTTTAGGGATGGGGGTTATTTTTCTGTTTCCAATTCTGATCTATTTCCTTACCAGTATCGGAATTCTTACTCCAACATTTATGAAAACATATCGTCGCCACGCTATTGTTTTGATTATGGTAGTTGCAGCAATCATTACTCCGGCAGACGTTTTAAGTATGCTGATGGCTGCATTCCCACTGCTTATTCTCTATGAATTCAGTATCATGATGTGTACTTTCACTTATAAAAAAGTACAAAAAAGCAACGGAAATCTTCCGGCAGTACAGAAATAATCAGTATCTTTTACTAATAAAAAGCCTAAGCGCTACTATTCGCCCGAATGGTAGCGCTTATTTTATATAAAAATATCAACCTTAATTATATTTATTCTTAATTTAATTTAAACCAATGATAAAATTTAACTAATAATATAAAGTTAGGAACAATTAACACCACATTGGTAATATTTTTTTTAATAAAATATACTATCTTTAAAAAATTCAACTTCAATCAATAATATATATGAAAAAGAAAATTATTTTTGTGTGTGCGCTAGCTTTAAGTCTAAGCGGTTTACAGGCACAACGCTGGGAACCGGTCTCGGAAAAAATCACACCGGTAAGAAAAGAAGTTAAGGTAGAATATGCCTACAAATTTGATCTGTCCGCATTGAGAAATCAACTCAAGAATGCTCCTGAAGCAGGACAAGGAGGAAACCCGGTAATTGTTTCTATCCCTACTGCGGACGGAAAAATTGAAAGGTTTTCAGTATACAGCTCGCCGGTAGTAGAAAAAGCAATGGCGGAAAGGTATGAATTAGGTGCCTATTCAGGGATAGGACTGGATAATCCTCATAAACAAATAAGATTCAGCACTGCTCCGAACGACTTCCAATCTATGGTATTCAATACCGATACAGGAAAGTACGAATTTATAGAACCTATAAACAAAGAAAAGGATGTATATGGAGTCTTTTTCAAATCCAACAAATCTCACGAAGATCCTTTTGAATGCCGAACTTCTGAACCTGAAAAGGTAAAAAAGGAGATGAATAAGCTGCTTAAAACAAAAAACGTTTTAAAAGGCCTAGGCAACTCTAATAAAAGTAATGAACAAAAATACAGAACCTACAGAATTGCCATCTCCGTAAACGGTGAATATACTCAGCTTGCCGGAGGTGTTCCTCAGGCTGCAACCCGTATTAATGCAACAATGAACCGTGTAAATGGTGTCTTTGAAAAAGATTTTGGAATCCATATGATTGTACAGGATCTTCCACAACTTATATTTGCAGATCCAACGACTGACCCCTATTCTAATGTAATTACCAATCCAAACGGATCATATAGCGCTCCAAGTGCATGGAATCTACAGCTTCAGCAAACCCTTTCCAATACTGCCGGTGTAGGTAACGCCGCCTATGATATAGGACATTTCTTTGGCCATAGAGGGGGTGGCGGAAGTGCAGGAGATGTAGGAAATGTCTGCAGAAATCCTGCAAACAACAATGATGCAACTTCTAAAGGAGCAGGTATTACATCACCTTCCACTCCGGATCAGCCATTCGGAGACAATTATGATATAGATTTCGTAGCGCATGAAATTGGCCACCAATTTGGTGCAGCACATACTATGTCTATAGCTTTGCATGGCGCTCATATGGAGCCGGGATCCGGATCTACAATTATGGGATATGCCGGTATTACCAACTATAATGTTCAGATGCATTCTGATGCATATTTTCATACCAAAAATATTGAAGAAGTAGGAACCTATGTCAATTCCCAAGACTGTGGTACTATTACAGCGGTAGCAAATACACCTCCTTCAATACAGCCAATGGCTAATAAAATGATCCCTAAAGGAACAGCTTTTGTGTTAACAGCTTCAGCAGTAGATACACAAAATGATCCAATGACTTACACATGGGAACAATATGATCTGGCTACTTCTACTTTTGGGCCGGTAAGTGCAACCAGAAATAATGGGGCAAATTTCAGATCTATAATGCCTACAAATTCTCCTACACGTTATTTCCCTAAATTGTCAAATGTTCTTAATGGTGTGCTTACAAGTGCTGCTGATTGGGAAACCGTTTCTAATATTCCGAGAACAATGAATTTCAAGGTAACGGTAAGAGACAATAATCCGGATGCTGCACAGCAGCAGACGCAGAGCAGTCTGATGAAAGTGGATATAGGAAATGAAGGTCCTTTCAAAGTAACTTCAACCACAGTTTACAATAATACACCAGGAGCTGTTACCTGGGATGTAGTAAACACGAATAACGCACCATATAATGTACAGAACGTTAAATTAGACTATACTACAGACAATGGAACTACATGGACGGTAATTAATGCTTCCACACCTAATGACGGAGCCGAGCCGTTTTCGTTCTCTTCTTTAGCAACAGGTGCCAGTGTAAAAATCAGAGTAAGTGCCATTGATAATGTATTCTACGCAGTTGGAAATGCTACTGTTTCTGCATCTGCCAGTGCCTGTACAACATCTGCTCCGGCAGGGATTACGGTAACAGGGATTACAAGAACTTCAGCATCTGTAAACTGGACAGCGTTAGTAGGAGCAACTTATTCTGTAATGTATAGAAAAGTAGGAACAGCTACATGGACTACTGTTCCTGTTTCAACAAACTCTTATAACATTTCAGGTCTTACAGAAGCCACTCAATATGAAGTACAGATAGCTAATGTGTGCGGATCTTCTGTGGGTTCTTATTCTGCATCAACAAATTTCACAACGGCTTCATTTGCTAAATGCTCCATTACCGGAACAAATGCAGCTGACGAATACATCTCCAATGTTACAGTAACCGCTGCAGGAGTGGGCCCTGTCTCGAATAGCAGCAGCAATACACCTTATACAGATTATACTGCAGATCCATCTAAACTAATCACTCTTATGGCCGGATCTTCAGGAAACAATGTAAGCATCAGCAAAGGATGGACAGGTTCTCAGTACAATGACGGAGTAACAGCATGGATAGATTTCAACAGAGACGGAGTATTCTCCTCTTCTGAAGTCATCTACACCAGCGCACCTAGTATTGCAACACCTGTTTCCGGAACATTCTCAGTACCTGCAAATGCTTATACCGGAGGAAATGTAATTATGAGAGTTGTACTAGGCTATGAAAGCCAGCCAAACAGCGGTTGCAGCAACCAACAGTATGGTGAAGTTGAGGATTATCCAGTATTGATCCAGCAACAGCTTTCCACAAATGAAACCGTGAAAGACAAGAGCGCAATTCAGATCTACCCTAACCCGGCAAGTGATGTATTAAATGTAACTCAGATTTCATCGAAAGCTCAGTTTATCATTACCAATATGGCAGGTCAAAAAGTAATGAACGGCCAGATAAATGATAATAAAATCTCTGTTTCCAAATTAAATACAGGAGCTTATATTATTTCAATTGAAGATAAAGGAACGACTACGAACCTTAAATTCATCAAAAAATAAAACCTAACAATTTTTACAGCCCGGCATTGACCGGGCTTTTTTTATGCCTTCCCAAAATCTGTATTTAATTGTATTTCCAGTATGTGCTATTGATTTAATTTTATACTTTTGAAAAGATTATTAATAAAAGTTTAAATGAAAAAGTTATCATATACCCTGTTATTTGCATCAGGACTTGTTTTCGGACAGTTCTTTGAAAAGGATAAGGTTTTCACCAAACAGGATACTTTAAAGGGCTCCAATACTGAATTCAGGAATTTTTGGGACGTCAAAAAATATGATCTTTCCGTAGAACCGGATTTTGAGCAGAAAAGTATTAAAGGAAATAATATCATCAGCTTTGAAATTATCAAAGATGTTACCAATCCTGTTTTCCAGATCGACCTTCAACAGCCTATGAAAGCTGATAAAGTAGAGGGAAGCTTTCCCATTGCCAATTATAAGCAGGATGGAGACTTTATTTTCATTACCACCAATAAAAAATTCAGAAAAGGCGAAAAATACACCATCAATGTTACTTATTCCGGAAAACCTACCATTGCTAAAAAAGCTCCATGGGACGGAGGCTGGGTTTTTACTAAGGATGAAAAAGGAAATCCATGGATGACTGCTGCTGACGAGGGAATAGGAGCTTCCATATGGCTTCCTACGAAAGATATCTGGAGCGACGAACCTGATAACGGAATCATTATGAAAATTGTAACTCCTAATGATCTGGTAGGTGTAGGTAACGGCAGACTAACTGATAAAAAAACAACTGGCAGCAAAACAACTTATACCTGGGAGGTTAAAAATCCTATCAACGCCTACTCCATTATCCCGAGTATAGGAAAATATGTAAATTTTAAAGATATATTTGAGGGTGAAAAAGGAAAACTTGACCTGGATTATTGGGTACTTGACTATAATCTAGACAAGGCAAAAAAACAATTTCAGCAGGTAAAACCTATGCTTTCAGCATTTGAATACTGGTTTGGTCCGTATCCGTTTTATGAAGATTCATACAAACTTGTAGAGTCTCCTCACCTTGGTATGGAACATCAGAGTAATGTAGCCTATGGAAACAAATATCAGAACGGCTATCTTGGAAGAGATCTTTCAGGGACAGGAGTTGGATTAAACTGGGATTTCATTATTATTCATGAAAGCGGCCATGAATGGTTCGCCAATAACATTACAGCAAAAGACCAGGCTGATATGTGGATCCATGAAAGTTTCACCAACTATTCCGAGACTCTTTTCACGGAAAAATATATGGACAAAAAATCTTCTGAAATCTATGTTCAGGGGATCAGGAAATTGATAGACAATGATGTTCCTATTATTGGTCAGTACGGAGTAAGAAATGAAGGCAGCGGAGATATGTACCCGAAAGGAGCCAACATGATCCATACGATAAGACAGGTGATTAACAATGATGAAAAGTTCAGACAGATTCTGAGAGGGCTGAATAAAGATTTCTATCATCAGACTGTTACCACCCAGCAGATTGAAAATTATATCTCCTCAAAATCAGGAATTGATTTCTCCAGCGTTTTTGATCAGTATCTGAGAACAATAAAAATTCCTACTCTGGAATATACTCAGAATGGTGATTCTTTAAAATTCCGTTATACAGATGTGGTAAAGAATCTGAAATTACCCATAATTATCAATGGAGATCAAACCATAAATCCAACGGAAGAATGGCAGACCGTTAAACTTAAAAAGAATAGTCCGGTTGAGCTTAATACTAATTATTATATCAATTATACTAATATTAAATAAAGAAAAAAGGCAAATTTGCACACCAGCAGATTTGCCTTTTCACTTTTTATTTTAAAACTTTAAGAAAAGTTTAATACTTCTTTCGTAACAAAATGACAAAAAGAGCAACTATTTAACTATTAATGTAAACCTAATGAGAAAAACAGTACTTAGTCTTGGTATTTTTGCTTCTTTTTTAGCAAATGCTCAGTCTATAAAAACAACCATTGATCTTGTCAATGTAAAAGATGATAAAGTAGCCGTTACCATGGAATTTCCGAAAATGAAATCCGGGGATGTTAAATTTCATTTCCCAAAAACAGTTCCGGGTACTTATTCTGTAGACGACTACGGAAGGTTCATCGAAGGGATCAAATTTTATGATAATAAAGGAAAAGAACTTACTTTCACTAAAGTAAATGATAATACTTATTCATTGAAAAATGCACAGGGCCTTTCCAAGATCTCTTATCTTGTGAATGACAGTTTTGATGATGAATTAGATACATCAAAACATAAGGCCGTATTCTCTCCGTCAGGAACAGATATTGAGGCGGGTAAAGTATATATGATCAATACTCACGGGTTTATCGGATATATTGATAATATGCAAGACGTTCCTTATCAGCTGATCGTTCAGAAACCAACAGATTTCTATGGAACAACGGCACTGGTAGATCAGGACAAATCTGATGCTACAGACACCTATACTCTTGCCAACTATGCTAAGGTGACAGATTCTCCTCTTATGTATACAAAACCGGATTATATTACCTTCAATGCAGGAGGAATGGATCTGGTGTTGGGAGTATATTCTCCAACAGGAAAATACAAAGCAGCCGATTTCAAAGAGAATCTGGAAAAAATGGTGGTTGCTCAGAAGAAATTCCTGGGTGATATGAATACCAATAAAAAGTATGCGATCATGCTTTATCTTTCCGGAGGTGACGGGCCTAGAGTGAAAGGTTTTGGGGCACTAGAACACCATGAATCTACAAGTGTAGTACTTCCGGAAGCTATGCCGAAAGATGCTATTGACAATACCATTACCGATGTGGTTTCTCACGAGTTCTTCCACACAGTAAATCCTCTGAAGACCCATTCTGAAGAGATTCACTATTTCGATTATGCAGATCCGAAAATGTCTCAGCACCTGTGGATGTACGAAGGAGGAACAGAATATTTTGCCAACCTGTTCCAGATTCAGGAAGGTTTGATTAATAAAGATCAGTTCCTTCAAAGAATTGGTGAGAAGATTGCCAACTCCAAGAGTTACGATGATACGATGCCGTTTACGGTAATGAGTAAAAATGTATTGGTAGAGCCTTACAAAGATCAGTACAGAAATGTTTATGAAAAAGGAGCCCTTCTGGCAATGTGTCTTGATATTGAGCTTAGAAAGCTTTCCAATGGAGAGATGGGATATCGTGATATGATCAGAAAATTGTCTCAAAGATTTGGAGAAAACAAGCCTTTCAAAGATGATAAACTGATTGACGAACTGGTAACGGTAACGGGATATCCTCAGGTAAAAGATTTCTACAATAAATATATTGCCGGAAACCAGCCGACTCCTTACGCAGAATATCTGAAAATGGTAGGGGTAGACATCCAAAAACAGGAAAGCCATCCTCTTTTCTGGTTTATCAAAGACCCGAACCAAACAGGTTTTGATGAGAAGACCAATGCTTTTGCTTTTGACGAAAACTCTGCACTGTCTCCTTTTGCAAAAAGTATAGGATTTAAAATCACAGACCAAGTACTTGCTCTGGATGGAAAAACAGTAGATATCAAAAAAATACAGGATTTTATTGGATATACAAGAACCATCAAAGACGGACAGGATGTTACAGTAACGATTTTAAGAGATAATGCTGGTAAGAAAGAAAAAATGACACTGAAAGGAAAGGCTATTCTGGATAAAATGACAATGGAAACTCCTACATTCAAGGCGAATCCAACACCGGAAGAACTGAAACTACAGACACAGTGGCTCACTGGTAAAAAATAATAAAAAAAGCGGGGAAATTTCCCCGCTTTTTTGTTTTCTTTAAGTTGATCTTATATTCTTAAATATTCAAATCTTATAGTTTTCAGAAAACTATAAGATTTATTTTTTATAAAAAGTTTTCAGTTAGAAGTATTTTCTATCTGTTATTATTTCATTTTGTACGCCAGACACTTATTTAGGTTCAATAAATTATTCTTCTTTTCAAGTTTAAATATTAATGTTATATAATCAAATAAAATGATTGCAAAACAAAAGACATAAAAAATAAAAATTAATTGTAAAAAGTGGTGAATTTTAGATTCAAATAATAAAAATACTATATTTAAACGTTAACAAAAACACACACTTATGAAAAATCTAACAAGAAAGCAAATGCTTAATTTTTATGGAGGACTTTTAGACGGAGGAAGGTACAAAGTTAAAACAACAATGTTTTATGGATATTGCTCAGGCACTCCTGGAGGTCAAATGATATATAGTAAATACTATGCAATTGACTGGTCTGATGGCTCTGTCACCTATTTTAATGTTATTGGAAACCCAGTTTATTCATCAAACTAATTTCTTTAAAATAATTCTAAAAGTAGTGCCCTTACCTACTTCGGTTTGGGCAATTTTAATATCTCCATTATGATATTCGTGAATTACTCTTCTAGCCAGTGACAGTCCTAGTCCCCAACCTCTTTTCTTAGTAGAATAACCTGGTTTAAAAGCATTTATAGACTGTTGTTTTGTCATTCCACTTCCATTATCCTTTACTTCAATTAAAATATTTTTATTCCTTTCAAATACAGATAAAGTAATAGAGCCCTCACCTTTCATTGCATCCACAGCATTTTTTATCAAATTTTCAATTACCCAACTTATTAGAATTTTATTATGGGGAACTAGAACTGTATATGTAGGTAGATTGAGTGTAAAATTGATCTTTCTGGAAATTCTTGTTTTCAAATAATCATAATTCTCCTGAATGGTTTCATTGAAATTCCTGTCATTCAATTCAGGGATAGAGCCTATTTTTGAAAATCGTTCCGAGATGGTTCTGAGTCGTTCAATATCTTTTTCTATCTCGTGTACTCCTTCTGATTCAGGATTATCCAACTTCATAATTTCCATCCAGCCAATCATGGAAGATAAAGGTGTTCCTATCTGATGGGCTGTTTCTTTTGCAAGGCCCGCCCAAAGATAACCTTCATCAGTTTTCTTTATTGTTCTTAAAAACCAAAACGAAAACAATAAATAAGCTAATATGAATAATCCTAAAAAATAGGGATAGTATCTCAAATTATTAAGCAATTCTGAATTATCATAGAAAACGAGTTGTTTATCTCCATTGGCAACCTCTATTTCAAAAGGATCATAATGGCTTTCCATTTTAGTAATAAGCTTGTTCAATTCATTAGGATTCGCTAAAATCTCCTTAGCAATATTACGGGAACTTCCTTCAAATAAAAAAGGTTGTTTATTTTCGTCTGTAAGTATTGATGGAATCTGATCATTTTCAGTAAGTATTGCAAAAAGCAGTTCTTGAGTCTCTGAACTTTTTTGCTGATTATCCTGCAGAATTCGGATTGCAGTAGCAAAGACTTTTATTCTTTCAGCTTCTTTTTCTCTTAAGTTTTTAATAAGAAAATTAGATGAAACAATTAGCCCTACAACCACAACTGTAAGCAACGCAAAAACGAAAAAATTATTGATTCTTGATAGAAGCGGACGATTTTTCATTAATTTTTATTTTAAAACATTCAGAATTTTCTGCAGTTCTGCATTTCCACTTCCCTGGTAGTTGTTGATAATAATCGAAAATACATATTTTTTGCCATCTTTTGCCGTGTGATATCCTGCAAAAGATTTAGTATCTCTCATTGTACCGCTTTTCATCTTCATCCCATTGTCCTGAACCGGAAAACCATCGTAATATGCATCAAACCAGGATTGTTTTTTAGCATATAAAAGCGCCTGTACTTCTGCTTTTGCTGCTACATAATTCTGTGGTGAAAGCCCGCTTCCGTCAGCAAAATTGATCATATTAGGATTGATCCCTTTTGATTTCCAGAATTCTTTCAGATAAGAAACTCCGCTTTTAAAACTTGAATTCCCTTTTTTCTCTTTTCCTAAGGTTTTAATCAATGTTTCTCCATACAGATTGATACTCTTCCTTAGAAACCAATACACAATTTTATCCAGCGTCGGAGATTGGTAAGTCAAAAGAATATTATTTTTAGGGGCTTCCAATTTTTGTTTCCCTTCTATTTCAAGCTGAGAATTCGTTACTGTTTTTCCTGAAATCTCAATTCCAGATTCTTTCAGCCATTGCTTTACCTCCGCTGCCAGTTGTAAGGGAGGATTAGGAGTAGAACCGGAAACCGTAACCGTTTTTCCTGCCGGAAGCATTCCGTTAATCAATGCTACTTCGGAATGAGGTGCGGTAAAAATAAGACTCTGATCAGAACTGCCGCCTGCTTTCAGATCATTCAGCCATTTTACTCCTTCTAAAGGATAAGAAAAATTTTTAAAATCTGTCCCGTTAATATTGATATCAAACTGGTTTTCTTTCCAGTTGATTCCCCACACACCGGCTCCGTAGTAGTTGCCAAGATCATCCCAAGGCCAGCCTCCGGGAATCGTCTGATGGTCAAAATAAGAATCATCAATCACAAGATCACCTGATATTTTGGTAATTCCTGAGTTTTTAATGGCCTCAATCAGCTTCTTTTTAAAATTTTCAGGTTTATAGGCGTCATATCTCCAGCTTCCTAATGTAGGATCACCATTGGAACTGATGAAAAGATTTCCATTCAGTGTTCCTGCGGAGATGTTTCCGGAATAGCTTGAAGTAGTTGTAAAAGTATAATTTTTGCCTAAAGTTTCAAGGGCAGCACCAGCAGTAAAAATTTTCTGTGTAGAAGCTGTAGAAAGCCCTTTACTTCCCTGATATTCGTATATAAAGTTGCCATTTTCATCTGAAACATAAAATGATAAACTGGAAGAAACCGCTCCTGAAGAATCCATAAGATCCTTCGTTGCTTTATCCAGCTTCTGTGCAATATTCTGCGCAGTAACCATCTGTACAGAGAGTGTGAGAACAGCAAGTGTTTTTTTCATGAAATTGTTATTTGGGTCTGAATGCAAAGGGCTCCAATAGAGTTCACAACCCGTATCTGAACCTTTTTCATTAATTTAAATTCTAATCAAATATAGTTAAAATAAAAGCTTTTCATATTCCCTGAGATCATCGGAACTGAAAAGAATCTGATGGTCAGGAGATTTCTCAAATGACCGGTCATAGGTAAAATACTTTTCGTAATCATCTTCATCCATGAAAATATCCATCTGGCATTCTTTTATATAATTTGATTTTTCTCCGTAATCTTCTATAAAATATCCGGATTCATTCCATGGTTCATTATGACAGCGCAGACAGTTTTTTTGATACATAGCTTTATAACCACAGATCTCACAGTTCTGTAAGCTGTGGAATAGCCCTCCAATTTCATTTCGCCTGTCTTTCGGAAAAAGTGAGAGGGGAATTGTTTTTAAAAGCAGATAATAATTAGGTTCCTGCCATGAAAAATAAAACATTTCTTCTTGTCCTTTTGTATGAACCCACATTCTTTGAAGGTCATATTCCAGATCGGCTTTTACAATCTCTTTAATATTCAGAATGGTTTTATTACTTCTCCTGATATTCTGTTTATGATCAATTTCAATAACAGGCTGCTGTTCCAGAAAATGATTCAGGCACAGCGTGGTCTGCCAGGAATCTATGGTTCTCATTTTACCTTCATTGCCACAGATTTCACAAGTCTTTACTGACAATTCTGAATATTTGTCTTTGATCGCTTTAAGCTTATTATTAAGTGCTTCGTCTTCGGAATAGGTATAACATCTCAACCCACCAAATTTTTCCTTTCCAAAAACACGGTGTTCCATATTCCAGCCTGCAATGGCAAATTCAAAGAGCAATTTCCGGATCAATGATTCCCATCCGGTACTGTTCACTGAAAAATTGGTCAGATTGCGTTCTACAAAAAGGCTGATCTCTTCTTCGTTCATTAAAGTCTGCTTCCTGCTTCTATTTCGTAAGGTTCTTTACCTTTTTCAAAAATTCTTGTCAGCTCATTTCCTTCCACCGTAATGGAATCTGCTGTTCTTCTGATCCAGTTTCCTTCTCTAAGACCTACTACTTTAATGTCATTCTGAGTAAGAAACTCCTGAATACGGGTTTCTCTGGTTTCTCCATTATGTTTCAGATCCGGATTAGGATCAAGATAGTGCGGATTGATATTGAAAGGAACTAATCCCATACAGTCAAAACTTGGCGGATATACGATCGGCATATCATTCGTTGTTTTCATATTCTGACCTCCGATATTACTTCCTGCACTGCATCCAAGATATGGTTTACCTCCTGATATATTTTCTTTTAGGACAGACATCAATCCTTCTTCGTGTAATGTTTTAACCAATAAAAAAGTATTTCCACCACCGGTAAAGTATCCTTTTGCCTGGTTAAGGGCTTCTTTTTTATCTTCAAATTCATGAAGACCTTTTACTTTTATATGGATGGTTTCAAAGAAAGAGCGTGCTTTTGCTGTATAATTATCATGTGAAATTCCACCTGGTCTTGCGAAAGGAATAAACACAATTTCGTCAACTCCTTTATAAAGTTCAATTAATTCTTCTCTTAAGTATTCCAGATATTCACCTCCAAAAAGGGTGGATGTTGAAGCTAATATGATATTCATACGATGAAATTATATTTATTAATAAAAAAATGAATGACAAAGATAGCTTCAAAGACTAACGAATCAAAAATTAAATTAAAAAAAACATATTTCCCGTTAATATTTTCTAAAAAAACTTAAAGCTTCTAAAATTTAAGATTTTGTGGAATTATTATTGAATTTTAGATTTCGACTTTAAAATATAAGATTATGAAAATGAGTACAATTAATAGTAGAAATCTATTTTTAGGTTTGATACTGGCAGGAAGTGTAAGTCTTGTAAACGCACAAACGACTCAACCGGAGACTTCGGCAGCAACGAGTCAAACAAGTAATCCAACAATTGATGGTCTTAAAAAACAGATTGAGGCCAATCCAAAGGATACAGAATCTTTAGCAAAATTAGCAGCAGCTTATCAGGAAGCTTCAGACTGGCCTAATGCCATTGATACCTGGAAGAAAATTTCTGCTCTATTACCGGACTGGGCTCCATCTTATTACAGCCAGGCTTATGCTTATCAGTCTGCAAAAGATGATGCCAATGCAAAACTGGCTTATGAAAAGTATATTGCAACCGTAAAACCGGAAGAAGTAGAGCAAAATAAGAAAAACCTGGCCTATGCTTATTTCTATATTGCCTTTGCAGAACAGCAGACAGATCCTAATAAGGCAAAAGAGCATATTGCTAAATCTATACAGTATGACCCTACCAATCAGGACGCTATAAAACTTAGCAAAGCTTTAAATTCTTAGTAAAAATAAAATACCGGAAAAACTTCCGGTATTTTTTATTATATCTAACTTCAATTTAACACAAAGGTTTATTTTTACTTACTTTTTATTTTAAGGGAGCAAAGATAAAATCAACTTCATTGATTCTTTCTAAGCTTATTTTCCTTTAGCTTCAGGTTCTCTCATTCAATCATCTTTCCGAAAAAATCTGTTTCACCATGTAAATGACGGATGATTTTCTCGATATTTCGCTGGATGCTGGCTTCGGTTTTTAAATTGTTGATATAACGAACCAGTTCATGTCTTCTTGAGGGAATTAGATTTTCAAAATTTTCCGTTGCCAGAGGACTTCCTTTAATTGCTTTTTCTAATTGGGGATGAATAGAAATACTTCTGTCAGAACCATCATATTCCAAAACAACTTCAATGATTTCTCCGATTCTCTTCGGGGAATTTTTCAACATGATAAGATTGACATACAGCCTCCATTCACCCAGATATTTCATCAGGTTTTGTTTAAATTCCTGCCCGTTTATGGTTCCTTTTACCGGAATCGGACTTTTATTTCTTCCTGATTCATCAAAAATCCTGTCCAGAATCTCTTCCGGAACAAATACAAAAGGATTAATTCCTATGATTTCCAATGTGGCTGTAAAACTGTTGTTTTTCATGGATAATATTTTAGGTGCAAGGTGCAAGGTGCTAAATTAACTATTTGTTTAAGATCAATATAAATTATTTTTTACTGTGTATAATTCATCCCATTCTCAAACCCGAAACTTTCAAACCTCCAACTTTATCACACGTATACCCGAAATCCTGAATCTCATAACTCGAAATCCCGAACCCCGTAACTCAAAATTCATATCCCAGAACCCAATTAATTCCCTATCTTTGTATCAATAAATCTATTTAACAAAATGAAATTTTTTATTGACACAGCTAATTTAGAGCAAATCAAGGAAGCGAGAGATCTTGGAATTTTAGATGGTGTAACAACGAACCCTTCATTAATGGCTAAGGAAGGAATTCAGGGTGCTGAAGCAATCAAGAACCACTACAAAACGATCTGCGAACTTGTAGACGGAGATATTTCTGCGGAAGTTCTTTCTACAACGTATGAAGAAATGATTAAAGAAGGAGACGAATTGGCTGCTATTCACCCAAATATCGTTGTGAAGATCCCGATGATCAAAGACGGTATCAAAGCTTTAAAATATTTTTCTGATAAAGGAATCAAAACGAACTGTACATTAATTTTCTCTGCAGGACAGGCTCTTTTGGCAGCAAAAGCGGGTGCTACTTATGTATCTCCATTTTTAGGAAGATTAGATGATATTTCTACAGACGGTCTGAACCTTATTCAGGAAATCAGATTGATTTTTGATAACTATATGTTTGAAACTGAAATCTTAGCGGCTTCTATCCGTCACTCAATGCACATCATTGACTGTGCTAAAATCGGAGCTGATGTAATTACATCTCCACTGCCTCCGATCTTGAGTTTATTGAAGCACCCATTAACAGACAGCGGATTGGCTCAGTTCATTGCAGATTCTCAGAAATTAGCATAATAACTGATTCTTATTCAGATATAAAAAATCCCGGAACAATGTTCCGGGATTTTACTTTTATAATGATTATTTTATTTCAGCAGATCCAGCTCAAGAATATTATTTTGTTTTTTCAGATCATTCTTTCTTTTTATTTCTTTTTCTTTTTGTGCTTTATCAGCAGGAATCAATTTCCCTGATTCATCTATTTCCTGAATTTCAATTCCCTGAGCCAACATCTGTTTTTCACTTTTCATAGGATCTGCAAGGTAGTCTTTAAAAGCTTTTCTATACTTGGTTTCATTTACTGTAACGAGGGCATTAAATCGTTCTTTTTCTTTGGTACTCTTCCACTCATATCCTTCAGGGAGTTTTTTATTGCCTTTTAATTCAAATGAATGGGTGTGGGAAGCATCTTCAAGCTTTACAATTAATCCCGGAAGTCCATGAAATTTATACGGGCCATCCTGAATGGGAAGATCAGTGGTAAACCAGGCTGTCCATTTTCTTCCGGCGAAGCTGCCTATTGCTTTTTGTACTCTAAACCCGCCTATCTCTGCTTTATCTGAAAATATTTTCCATTCCTGTTTTCTGGCATCCTGCACCATATATTCGTCAGCCGCAAGATTAGTGAAAAAGTTCACTGAATAATCCGGATACATCTTTTCAACACTATAGTTGATTTTACCTTTGAATTTGATTCCTGAGAAATCTAATTCTTTAACTCCCATCTGAAGCTGTTTTTCCATAGAAGCAGCCATAAGAGAATCCGATTCAAAAGAATCTTTACTGTAAAATTTTGATCCTTTGGCAGCAACGTCTAAAAGCATAATTTCTACTTCCGGTTTATCTTTAGCAGTAGAATCCAGGGCATATTTGTATTCATAAATAAATCTTTGATTCTGGGCATTAATGATTACAGCCCATATAAGACTCAAAAAAATGATCAGTTTTCTCATGGTTAGTTTGATATAGTTTTTTAATTCTGTTCTGTAATTTTCTTAACAACTTTACACGGATTTCCTACAGCGACTACATGATCCGGAATATCTTTAGTAACAATACTACCAGCACCAATCACCGAGTTATTCCCAATGGAAACTCCGGGAAGCACAACGACATTTCCTCCCAGCCATACATTATCTCCTACTTTAATCGGGTTTGCATATTCCAGACCTTCATTTCTTTGTTTTGTATCAAGCGGATGACCAGCAGTATAGAAACTGCAATTGGGACCTATAAATACATTATCACCAAACTCTACTTTGGCACAATCTAAGATAACAAGGTTATGATTGGCATAGAAATTTTCTCCTACTTTTATATTGTATCCGTAATCACACCAAAAATTGGGTTCTATGCAGATATTTTCTTTAATACTTCCGATTATTCTCCGGAGCAGTTCATCTCTCCCTTCCGTATCTGAGTTTCTTAGTCCATTATATTCCTGACACAGATCTTTGCAGGCAATACGCTCCTGAATCAGTTCTTTGTCGTAATTAGCATTGTATAAAAGTCCTGCTGCACATTTTTCCTTTTCTGTCATAATATGGAATTTTAAGTCCCGGATAAAGATACACAATACAAAAAAAATACAGTAAGATTATGATAATCTTACTGTATTTTAATCAAATAGAAACTTCTTATTTAAAAAGATCCGGTTCTATTTTATTGTTATTTTTTGCCTGGTCTTCTTTTGCTCTTTTTTCGATATTTCTGTACATCTCATTGACATCAATACTTTTCCCATCCTGATTTTTCATCTGTACAACAGCTCCTGCAGGAAGAGTACTCATAGTTTGTTTCATGTCTTTTGTAGGGTCAATTAGATAATCTTTCCAGGCTTTTTTAAACTGCTTTTTGTTTATCTCTATTTCTTTCCCTCCAAAACCAATTGTCGTAAGACCTGGTATTTGAATATTTTCTTCTGACACCGCTTCCGTTTTCTTATTACCGATTAATGTCATGATATGGGAACCTGTTTTATCTTCGATTTTAACGATAAGCCCTGGCAGTCCATAAAATTTATACGGGCCATCCTGGAAAGGAATATCTGTAGAAAACCATGCCGTCCAGCTTCTACCACCAAAATTTGTGGTTGCTTTTTGTGTATTGTAATCTCCAATTTTCTGTTTTTCAGGAAGAATTTTCCATTCAGGTTTTTGGTCTTCCGGCATTTTATAGGTTGTATTTCCGATATTTTCGGAGAATGAGACATTATAATCCGGATATTTTTTCGTGACCGTTGAAGAAATCATCCCCGGCTTTATATTTCTCTTGATATTAATACTTCCTCCGAATCCACCTTTCATCTGCTTGGCGATATCAGCTTTCATTGTTGAATCTGCAACAAATTTTTCACGGCTGTAATATTTAGATCCATTTTTATCAATATCCAAAAGCATAACATCACTTTTCACATCTGCTTTATTGGTAGAATCTGAAATATATTTGTAGTCATAGAAGAATCTGTTCACTTGTGCATTCATAACTACACTTAAAAATGCTAATAAAATAAAATAACTTTTTTTCATAATTTATGTATTATTAAAATAATAAAAAGCCCTGTCAATTGAGTACTGACAAAGCTTTTTTTGGAACTTTTATTTTTTTGTCTCAATTCTTACTTCTCCTTTCTTCACCTCTCCATTCTTCTGGCTGTTGACCATTACTTTTGAAATATTGGCGGAATTCAAAGCATTAACCTCATCTTTAGAGACTTCTCTTCCATCAATATAATACTTGTATTTCAGATCATCATCTCCATTTATGCTAAACTTTTTCACTCCATTCATTGCAATGTTTCCGTTGCCGTCTTTTTTGATGAAATCAGCATGCATTACCATAACGTTAGGTGCAGAAGTTGTCATGGTAAAGTTACCCGCTCTGAAATTCTGTGCTGCTTTTTCTGCTTCTACACGTATTTTTTCGCTTTCTCTTCTTATTCTCTCCCCATCAATTCTTATGATTTCCCCTTCTTTTCTGATTCGGGCTCCTTCTGCTCTCGCCTTCTCGCCCTGTATACGAGCTATAGCACCTTCTGCTCTGGCTTTGTCGCCTTCTTTTCTGGCTTTTTCACCTTCTATTCTAGCTTTTTCACCTTCAATTCTGGCTTCCTTCATAGCTTTTCTGGCCTCTTTCATTGCCTTACGTATTTCATCTTTTTCTTTAGGGCTAAGATCCTTATAGTAGACTGTATTATTATTTTTAAAATAAACTACTTTGGGTGCTTTTGGAGCTTGAGGTTCATCCGGTGCATCAGGCGGTGACGGTGCAGGAAGAATTGACACTTTTCCTACCATCTTAGCAGCCTCTCTCCCTGCTTTTTTAGCCTCTCTTTTTATTTTACGAATTTCTTTTTTATCAAGAGGATCCATATTTTCAAGTTCCTTCATCTGATTTTTCCATTCAGCAGAATTGAAATATTCATCCACTTTAACATTGGCAGCTATCTCTCCTATCTCTGAAGCAAGAGTACTTATTTCTTCAATTTTATCACTGAAGGCATCACTTTCCGGATCCAGTCCTTTCAGCTCTTTCTCTTTTTCTTTTATCTTTTTCTCAAGCTCAGCCACTTTTGTATGATCTTCCGGTGAGATAGGTTTCAGATCCGTAATTTTTTCCTGACCCGATGGTCTTACTGTATCTTTTTTGATTTCTGAAACTACTTTTTTTATGGAAAGATTGGTTTCTTCAATTTCTCTGTTCTTCGCATTTACCAGATAAGCAAAAGCTACGGTAAATACTACCGGCAATGCAAGAATTCTTCGCGCATATCCGAACTTGGTTTTTGGTTTTTGTAACATTTTAAGTCTTTTTTTAAGGTTTGAACTTAGAAACGGACTGGCAGCAGGCAACTGTGTTCCGGAAAAGTGGCTTGCTAAAAGCATCTGCGCAAATGCTTTGGTGTCCGATTGTTGTACGGCTTTTTTATCAGCCAGGTACTCGTGGATGAGATTAATTTCTTTTTTGATGATATGAAAAAACGGATTGAACCAGAAAACAGAAGTAATAATCTCGATAAAGATCTTATCAAATGAATGTTTCTGCTCAATATGTACCATCTCATGCTTTAAAATCTGTTTCCCGATATCAGAATGCAGTGTAATGGCATTCTTCCAGAAAAGGTTCTTAAAGTATGAAAACGGAGCTTCGCTAAGGTCTGTACGGTAAAAGTTGATCCCGTCAAAACTCTCTTTCTGAAACTGTTTTTTAAACTGCTGGATTTTGAAAATCCCGTAGATAAGCTTCCCTAAAAAATAGAGAGAAACCAGTCCCAGAGCTGAAAAAATAATGTTAAAATAAAGGTTACCATTGTTTATATTTTTTTCTGAATTAAAATTCTGAATCTTATCAAGAAGCATATACATATCATTATTTACCTCTATCGTAAAATCATCTACTTTGATGAGTGGCAGCAGCAGTGATATCACAATTGCGGCCAACAGATAAAATCTGTTATAATGATGGAATGTCTTGTCTTTTAATGACAACTGATAATACAAAAATGTTACACCCGAACATAAAATTGTTTTCCCAAAGTATAAAAGTATGGCTTCCATAGGTACTAGTCTTTGTTTTTGAGTTCATCCAATAACATCTCAAGATCTTCTACTGTCATTTCGTTTTTTTCTACCAGAAACGATACGGCACTTTTGTAGGATCCTTTAAAATAGTTTTTCACAAGACTTTTCATGGTCTTTCCGGAATACTGTTCTTTTGAAACCAACGGAAAATACTCATGCTGTCTTCCATGTACACGATAGTCTACAAATTCTTTGTCTTTCAATACTTTTAAAATGGTGGAGACCGTATTGGTATGCGGTTTCGGATCCGGAAAAAGATCAAGAACATCCTTTAGAAATCCTTTTTCTATTTTCCATAAATACTGCATTACCTGCTCTTCTGCTTTTGTTAAAGTCTGAATTTTCATATCCTGTTCATTTATCAATTATCGTGATATAAAGTCATCCAATTCTATATCACTAAGAAATTAGTTATACAAATGTAGAAATAAAAATGAATCAAACAACTATTTTTTTAGTGATAAACATAGACTGCAATTTAACCAACTGTAAATCAATCAAATAAAATTAGTTAAAATATATTAATTTTTTAAAGGAGTGAAATCTTCACCTGCTTAATCCACAGAAAAAGAGTCATTTCAGGTATAAATTCTTAAAACTTGTTAAATTTTATTAAATAAAATTAAAATGTATTTGTTTTAACCGGGAAATTATATTTATTTTAGTGCTTTAAAAATTTCTCATGAAAAGATATAATTTATTGATTGTACTATTACTGCTTATTTTTAACGTTACTACAGCACAAAAGAAGGGTTCTCCTGCTGCTGATCTCAGTATATTAAAGGATACAAAATCAAAAATCGAAGCTACTGTTCCCTTGGTGATTCAACATCTTCAGACCATTGCTACTAAAGAAGGAGATAACAATATTGTCAACAACGGAAAAATTGCTTTAGGCAGAGAATATGGTATTTTGGAATCTGAATGGTTTTTATACAGAAACAATATGAAAAACTGTATTCTGAACAACTCTTCCAAAAAAGCAAAGAAATGTATGGAATATCATAACAATATGATGAGAGGTACAATGATCAATTATAACAATTATATTACCAATCTTACAAGAAAGAATGGCTATCTGGGAGTTGAAGGTGATACTAAATTTGATTTTAAGCCTGCTGATATCTCTACAAAACTAAGTGAAGCTTACTTCAATGCCAATGATGCTGCAGGAAGAATGAAAGCAGATCAGAAAAGAGACTTTTTGGGACAGACAATGTCTGATGACAACAAGCTTACTCCCTACGCTCAATTAGCTCAATAATATTTAAGTCCTATTCAAAAATATAAAAAAGAGAACTGCAATTGCGGTTCTCTTTTTTTATTCAAAAGCAAAAAATCTCCGCCGGAAAAAGCAGTTTTGTGGTACTAATCATAAAACTTGGGGAAAAAGTAGAAAATTCGGCAGAGATTTTTTTGCATACACTCTACAGATCAACTGTCCTACCCATGATCTGTAAGAGTATTACAAAAATAGGACTATGCCCTCTACTGACGGGAGAATACCTGTAGAATTAAATGTCCAGAATTGTAGAAGTAATACTACTTTCTAAAAATGGTTTACAACTTTCATATCTACTTCCACCAATGGTAGTAATTGTGCTGGCCGTCATATTCAAATCCGCAACGCGGATATAACGTATTTCCGATATCATTTGTTTTTTCTGTTTCAAGCATCAATCCGCATGCTCCTGTTTCTTTACACCATTGTTTACTACGATCAATTAATGCTACAGAAAGACCTTTTCCTCTGTAATCCGGATGAACAAACAAATCGCTTAGCAGCCATTGTTTCTGTAGTTTGGTATAATGAAATAGCTTATAAAGCTGTACAAACCCCACAGCCCTTCCTTCAGCTATCACAAGAAAGATATCCGATTCACTGTTTAAAAACCGTTCCTTTAGAAAAGCTTTTCCTTTTTCAATGTCTGATTCCTGTCTGTAAAAAACACGGTAAAGATTGAATAATTCTGCCGTTTCATCAAGATCCTCAAGGCTAGCCTTTTTAATAATGTAATTCATTGTTATTTATTTTAGTTAACAAGGCAAAAGTAGCCTTAAACAGGACTATCCCAGAGATCCAGATTAATATTATACAGATAGTCCAGTAGATATATTCATTATAAAAAGATAAATATCGCATGTTTCGGATTTTCTCATTCTGGACAACTTCAGAATTTTGCAGTATAAAATCAACCAATGAAAGATATCATTCATAAAATTAAAAACACAGATTGGCAGCATCTTACGGAAACAATGCATGAAAACGGATATGCAATAGTTTCTAACCTGTTATCAGATGAAGAATGTGAAATATTAAAATCAGACTATGAACATTCTTCTCTGTACCGAAAAACAGTGGTCATGGCAAGACATCGTTTTGGTCTTGGTGAATATAAATATTTTGATTATCCGCTTCCTGAAATTATTCAGACCATACGAACGGGTATTTATCCGTATCTGGCTCCTATTGCCAATTCATGGTTTAAAGCCTTACACATTGATACTCAATTTCCCTTAGATCATCAGAAATTTTTACAACAATGCCATACTAACGGCCAGCAGAAAGCAACTGCTTTAATTTTGAAATATAAAGAAGGTGGTTTTAATACTTTGCATCAGGATTTGTATGGCGAGGTGTACTTTCCTATCCAAATTGTATTAATGCTCAGCGAACCTGACAAAGATTTTACAGGTGGGGAATTTGTGCTTACTCAGCAGATTCCGAGGGCACAGTCTAAAGCGATTGTGCTAAAACCTAAAAAAGGAGATGTACTCATTTTCACGACTCAGTTTAAGCCGGAAAAAGGAACCAAAGGCTATTACAGACTCAATATGAAACATGGAATAAGCGAAGTGAGAGAAGGAAACCGATATGCTTTGGGAATTATTTTCCATGATGCATCAAATTAATCATTGAACATTATCTCATTACTAAACACCATGATTCAGCATTCCCAACTATCAGCCAAAAGCTTAAGAAGTAAAATCCATAGCCGGGATATTCTTTTCGGAGGAAATAAAAAACTGAAAATCTACGGATTGCTTAATTGCAGCTCAGGAAAAAGAATGAAAATAGAAAACAGAATTTTCTTTAAGGATGAAAATGAAGCTTTACAAAACAACTACCGTCCCTGTGGACATTGTATGAGAGCAGCATATAAGCAATGGAAAAAATCTTCATTTATTATCTCATAAAATTTTGCGTACCCCACATTAGAAAACCTGTATTTATTCTAACCTGAGATTGATTCACTTTGTTGGCAATGACAGAATAAAAAAAAGAGAAGCAATAATATATTGCTTCTCTCGTTTAGTAGCGGGAACCGGACTCGAACCGATGACCTTCGGGTTATGAGCCCGACGAGCTACCTACTGCTCCATCCCGCGATATTGGATTGCAAAGGTACGAATATTTTTTACAAATCCTAATTTTTCTTTTAAATAAAGGACTTTTATGAAAACTATTTTATTATTTGTATCTTTGTTTTATGGCAAAAATATTAAAAATTTACCCAGATAACCCACAGGAAAATCTTGTGAATGAGGTTATTAAAACTCTCAATAATGGCGGACTGATTATCTATCCATCTGATACGATATATGCTTTAGGCTGTAATATTTTTGATATAAAAGCCATGGAAAAGCTGGCTCAGCTCAAAAAAATGAAACTTGAGAAGTCAAAATTCTCAATTATCTGCAATGATCTCAGCCATCTTTCTGACTTTACAAGACCTATTGATACCTCGGTTTTCAGATTTCTGAAAAGTCATCTTCCCGGGCCATTCACTTTTATCCTTGAAGCGAATAAAAGTTTACCCTTAGCGTATAAAGGTCATAAAACAATTGGTATCCGTGTTCCGGATCACCCGATTCCGCAACTGATTGTTGAAAAACTGGGACACCCTATTGCTTCCACATCCATTAAGGATGATGATGAAATCATTGAATATTCCACAGATCCGGAGCTTATTGCTGAAAAATATGATCATTTGGTAGATATCGTTATTGATTCAGGATATGGAGATAATGTGGCATCCACTATTGTAGACCTTACTTCCGGAGAACCGGAGATTATCCGTCAGGGAAAAGGAATTATTTAATTCAAATGTAAAGTTCAAGGTTTAGGGTTATTGGTTATGGGGGTTAATGGGAAATATTCTATAGGAATTTTACTCACTTTTGTTCTTTTGGCTGCGGCAATGCTTTATTCTTTCCCTGTTATCACCCTGATTACAGGAATAAGAGGAATTACTGCGGACAGCTTTTTTACCAGCAGGATTATAATCTGGATTGTTTTGATCATCATATTTCTATACAATATGATCATTGAGAAAGGTCCATTTTTATTAAAAAAAGAAACTTCATACTCTACCTTATTTTATGGTAAAGCAGTTTTGAGCTTATATTTCATCTGTATCATTGGTGGAGCAGTTCTGAACGCAATAATTCTGTTTTTTGTCCCTGAAAAAATAAGTGATAAACTCCTTAATCTTGTACCTGTTTTTAAGCACAATTATTTCTTAATTATGGTCACATGTCTTACGGCTGCCGTTGTAGAAGAATTTCTGATGCGGGGCTATATACAGCCCAGGGTTGAAAAAATTTATAATAATCCGACTTTAGGAATTATTATTTCAGCTGTCTTATTTGGAATTCTGCACAGCACTTACGGTACCATAGGTCAGGTTCTCGGACCTTTCTTTATTGGAATTGTTTTTGCCCTGTTTTATAAACGCTATTCAAATATTAAAATTCTGATCATCTGTCATTTTATGATTGATTTTATCTCTCTGATGGCTCTGAATTTTATCGATATTAAACATTTATCTGTATTTTAACATTATGAAAATTATAACATCTCCTGCAAAATTAATGAACGTAGAAAACTCAACAGATCTGTTGAAATCTTCTACCCCAAGATTTATTGAAGAAGCAGCATTTATACAGTCTTATTTAAAAGAAAAATCACCAAAATACCTTTCCGAGCTGATGGAAATATCACCCAAACTGGCTGATGAAAACTGGGAAAGAAATCAAAAATGGAAATCCAAACCTACTGCAAAAGAATCTGCTCCAGCCATGTTTGCTTTTACAGGAGAAGTTTATAGAGGTCTGGATGCCAAAACGCTGGATAAAAATGCGGTAGATTACCTGCAGAAAAACTACAGAATGCTTTCCGGGCTTTATGGTCTTCTGAAACCATCTGATAAAGTGATGCTTTACAGGCTGGAAATGGGACGTCCTTTTGAATTTGAACAGTACAAAAATCTGTATGGATTCTGGAGAGAAAAGATTACAGAACAATTGAATTCTGAAATGAAAAAAGGAGAAATACTTCTTCACCTTGCCAGCAATGAATATGGAAAAGTAATCGACAGAAAAAAACTGAACCACAAAGTGATCGATTTTGATTTTTATGAATTAAAAGACGGAAAACTGAAAACCATTGTGGTATACACCAAGCATGCAAGAGGTCTTGTGGTAAGATTTTGTGCTGAAACTAACGCCAAAACGCTGGAAGATGTAAAAGCATTCAACTATGAAGGTTACAGAATTGATGAAGAAAAGTCTACAGATACTAAACTGGTTTTTACAAGATAAATGACAATTTCAGCATTTAAAAAATATTTCAAAACAGAACTTTCCGATCTTTATACTGAGTCGGAAAGTGTTTTTTTATCTTCCCTATTTATTCACCAGATTGTAGGTTTTGATCATTTTCAGCAGAGAAGATTTTCAGAGCAGGAACTTCTGATAGACGATGAAGAAAAACTTTGTCATTTAGTTGCAGAACTTAAAACCGGAAGACCTTATCAGCAGATTCTGGGAGAAACTGAGTTTTATGGAATGATGTTCTTTGTAGATGAAAATGTACTGATTCCCCGCCCTGAAACAGAAGAACTGCTGGAGATCGCTATCAGAGAGATTCAACGTTTGAAGTTTACTATTCAAGGTTTAAAGATTTTGGACATAGGAACCGGAAGCGGAGTAATTCCTTTAGTTTTAAAGAAACATTTTCCTGAAGCTGTAGTTTCATCAATAGATTTTTCTGAAAAAGCATTGAAGACCGCCCAAAGAAATGCCGATTACCATCAGTTGGAAATACAATTCATTCATGCTGATTATCTGAATTTTGAGCTTGCTGAAAGTTTTGATATCATTATTTCAAACCCTCCGTATATAGGTATTGAAGAAGAGATTGAAATTGCAGACTCTGTGAAAGAATTTGAACCTAAAATGGCCCTTTTCTCCCCTACTTCCGATGCTTTGATCTTTTACAAAAAAATAGCAGAAGATGCTAAAAAGCACCTGAATGAAAACGGGCTTTTGTTCTTAGAAATCAATCAGAAATTAGGTCCGGAAACGCTGGAACTGTATCAATATTTCTCTAACGCTCAATTATTGAAGGATTTATCGGAAAATGACAGGTTTATTTATGGAAGAAAATAAGTAATTTAGCTTCCAGACATCTAACCTATGAAAACTATGATATGGAATGCCTTGCTTGGCATTTCGCTGATTCTGCAATTAATATCCTGTAAACAGCATCCTCAGGATGTTGTGAATAAGTATTATAAGAAAGGAGAGTTCAACGGCTCTGTTCTGATCGTGAAAAACGGCCGTGTTGTATGTGATACGGCTCTGGGCTTCCGTAATATTGAAAAAGGACTTCAATCTGATAAAAATACTTCTTTTTATATTGCCTCTCTCAGCAAGCCTTTTACTGCTGCAGCGATTATGATTTTACAGCAAAAAGGTTTATTAAAGCTTGATGATAAGGCATCTCAATTTATTGAACTCCCTGCATATGCTAAAAATATCACTATCAGGCAGCTTTTGCACCATACATCGGGAATCAGTGATTATGAGAGTTTATTTTCAAAAAAAGGATTGACTAACAAAGATGTGATTGACTGGCTGTTTAGTCTTAAAAACCTTGATTTCATTCCAGACAGCAGGTTTAAATACAGCAACAGTGGCTATATCATTCTTTCTCAGATCATTGAAAAAGTTTCAGGAAAATCTTACCGTACTTTGATCAATGATCAGATTATCATTCCTTTGAAAATGAACAATACTTATGTGTATGAATCTTCTGCAATTATTCAAAATAAGGCATTGGGATATAATCAACAGAAGAATCCTGATGATTATTCAATTTTAACAACAGGTGACGGCGGAATTTATTCTACGCCTGAAGATCTGTTTAAATTTGATCAGGCCCTGCGGAATTATACCTTGATCAGCAAAGAAAATACAGCTCTTATGTTTACTCCCGCAAAACTCTCCGACGGCCAGATTTCAAACTACGGATTTGCCTGGTTTATAGAAGATGAAAAAACGGCAATGCATACAGGCGGGCTGAATGGTTTTAAAGCATTATTCTGGAGAGATCTGCAGCATAACAGCTGTATTATAGCATTGACCAATCAGGGAGAAGCGTTCCCTTTGGGTAACTTTTTAAATGATATTAAAAAAACAATTCAATAAGGAAAATGATTATTCAATCTCACGAAATTAATACGATAAAAATTGCAGAAGTTATTTCTGATACCATGATCATCCAATCTGCACAAGACGGACTGGATCTTATGGGGAATGTCTATTATCAGGATTTTGACAAAGTTATTCTTTATGAAAAAAACATCACTCCTGAATTCTTCGATTTAAAAACAAAAATAGCAGGTGAAATTCTTCAAAAATTTTCAAACTACCGTATCGGACTGGCTATTGTAGGTGATTTTGACAAATATGAGAGTAAAAGCCTGAAGGACTTTATTTTTGAAAGCAACAAAACAAAACATGTAAATTTTCTGAAATCACTGGAAAATGCATTAGATCATTTATCAAAATAAATTCTTTTTCAGCTGATTACGTCCAAAATATGCCACTTATCATTTTTTTTAACATCTATAACTTTTTAAAAAACAGCATGTTTCAGAAAAATATGGTGATTGAATAGTAAAAATAATCTATTTATATTATCATATTCGTAAAAAAATTAATTCAATAAGCGATGATTTAACTAAAAACAAAGTTAAATTAAAATTAATCTCATAAAACACACATAATTAGTAGTTTATTCGTATATTTGCAAAAACACAAGGGATTATGAATTTTACTATTCTAAAAGCTTATATTATATATAATAAGGCTACTTAATTTAACTCAATTCTCTTTTTTGACTCTTTCAGATAAAACATAGATGGCCTCTATGGCACATGCTTGTTGTATCTGTTATTTTGGAAACTCAAGTCTCCTCATACTATTTTATGAGTATAATCCATTGTTTGGATGAATTACAGGAGTATTTATTTCCAATATGAATTAAGCTGACAGGAAAGTATTTTCATAAAAACACAACACAAAAAAACATATAATACACAGATAAAAAATTATTAAAGACATCATGATTAAAAAATTATTTCTACCAATCGTTTTAGTAAGTTCGTTATCATTCGCCCAAGTAGGGATCAACACACCCACACCTGATGAAAGCGCGATTCTGGATGTTTACAGTCAAAATAAAGGGATGCTGATCCCAAGGCTTACTACTGCAAAGAGAGATGCCATTTCTAATCCGGCCAACTCACTTCTTATTTATGATACGGATAAAAAATGTTTAAGCCAGAATATTGGAACACCTACCAAACCAGATTGGTTATGCATCAGCAGCAATGCTGTAAAAATGTTTTACATGCCTAGTGTTTCTTTTGACACTTCTGCCAATGCCCTTGGAAGAACTAAAGATTTATATACATTGTATAAAACACAGTTCGGGTCTCCCAAAGCGAAGAGTACCAGTGCTCCTGCCTCTATTCCTTTTTTCCCGTCAAGCAAAGACCTTTATTATTATGTAACAGATGCTGATCCTAATGTATTCAATAATATTTCTATTTCTGATGACGGTGTAATGACATATGATGTAAAAGCAGCTGCAACAGACTGTTCTTTTATCAATATCGTTTTTGTTGTTAAATAATTGAGTTATGATAAAAAATACTCGAATTAACAGAAACAAAAGACTTTTGTTTATTTTCTCATCGTTTATTTTCTCCCAAAGCATTCAGGCGCAGAATCAGCAGGGAACCGGATATCCGTATTTTGTCAACTTTACACAGGGGTTACAGCCTCAGGAAGCCTATAAAGTAGCCACCAGCGGAGTCCAGAATGATGCCACCTTTACCACAGACGGATTGAGGCTTACCCGAAGTGTGAACAATATTTCGGGAGGTGTGATACTCGCTGATAAGATATTCAAAAGTGACCAGGGAATTAAGTTTGAATTTGAATTTGCCATTTATGGAGGAAATACTAACGGAGGAGATGGTATCTCCATATTCTTAGTAGATGGATCTATTCCTAAAGACCAACTTAATCTGGGATACTTTGGTGGCGGATTAGGATATAGTTTTGTACGTGGAGGCGAATCCACGGAAGGGTTAAGAGGCGCTTATCTAGGGATAGGATTAGATGAATTCGGAAATTTCAAAACAAGCTTTAACCAGGGTGAAAGAGTCAGAAACGGAATTTTTGGGGTAACATTAGCTGATGGACGAAATAATGTTTCTTTAAGAGGAAAACGTGGAAATCAGTACCTTTCATCATCTGAACCTGCAGGATACAATGGTTATCCGTTGCTTTACAGTACCGCAACCAATGCATCTCCTTCCAGCAACAACCGGTCTGCTTATCTGAATACCACGACAGGAAAATATATTGGTATTCAAAACCCGAATCTTAAGCAGTTCAGCATTGAAAGTGGAGGAACTACAATTCCTCAGAATGAAAATGACGCCAGATTCCGTAAAGCTTATGTTACATTGATTCCCAATCCTTCCGGAGGTTACAATATAACACTGGAAATACAACATGGAAATGTGAAAGAAACAGTGATTGATAATTATTATTATCCAACATCCCTGAAATATACAGAGACTACAATATCTAACAGTACGGTAAGAACTCTGGACACTTCACCTCCTGCTACTTTCAGAATTGGTTTTGCGGCTTCTACCGGAGCTGCTAAAAATATACATTTATTGAAAAATTTAGGGGTAACAAGACCTTATGCTGCGGAGGTAACGGATGATCTGTTTGCAGGATGCCCGGGCATAAAATCAACGTATTCTCCTTTACTCAATGATGCGGCTTATAGCGGTCAGAACCCGCCAACGCTTTCTTATAATAATCTGGATTTTAATTCATTCCGATTTTTGGACATCAATGGCAGTGTAATCCCGAATATCGTAAATGGCACTTATACAAGCAATGAAGGTACTTGGGTCTATTCTTATGCTACGGGAAAACTTTCTTTCAGGCCTGCAATCGGATTTACCGGAACTGCACAGATAAAATATGATATCAAAGGCGGAGGAAGCAATGGTACTGAAGCTCCTTATAATCTTGAAGAATACAGATCAATGCCTGCATTGATACAAGTGAATGTTTCAAGTTCAAATAACTGCAGCAAAGCCTGTGTGATTTCTAATAAAAATGTAACTCAGAAAATAACACGATAAATTGAAAACCAGCATTAAAAAGCTGGTTTTTTTATGATTTGCAGTATTAAAAATTACTGTGTATTATTTTTATCAAAATACTGAATTGCATCTTCTATCGCTTTATCCACAGACTGGTAGTGAAGTCCTAGTTCATTGACCGATTTCTGATTAGAATAATAATTACAAATCTGAAGTGCTTTCATATTGGAAGCACTGAGATTTGTTTTTATCTTTAATGTTCTTAATCCCTCTCCTATCAATCCCAAAAAATTCAACAACCCGTTTGGAATAGCTATCATGACCGGATTTTGATGGGTAATCCTGTTTATTTTCTTAAAAAATTCTTTGTAGCTTATGTTTTCATTAGCTAAAAGGTATTTTTCACCATTTCTTCCTTTTTCAACACCACTTAATATCCCAGTGGCTGCATCTTCCACATGTACAAAATTCTTTCCTCCTTTCGGATAGAATATTATTCTCTTTTTCCAGGCCCAGAAGATGATTTTCCCGGAACTGGGTTTACTGTCATAGGCTCCGATCATAAAGGTGGGATTAACAATAACCACTTTTGTATTTTTACGGTACTTTAAAAGGTAATCTTCAGCTTCAAGTTTACTTTGAGCATATAATGAATGAGTAAAGGGATAAAGTTGCAACGATTTTTCATTTCCACTGAAAGCTGTATTTCCATAGCCTAAGGTGTTTGCTGTGCTTACAAATAAAAACTTTTTCACACCCATTAATTCTGCCTGGGTAAACAGGTTTATGGTTGTCTCATAATTCACTTTTCTGTATTCATCATAGCTTATGAGATTCTGGCGTGTTTCCGCAGCAATATGAATGATACAGTCAAGTTCTTTGAGCAATAATGAAAGATCGGATGAAAGATCTGCTTCCACCAGTTTCAGATTTTCGTTTTCTTCACTCAGCCAGCTGCTTCTTTGGCGCACCAGAGCAATAACAGAATAACCATTTTGTAATAATTTAAGGATAACATTAGTTCCCAGAAGCCCTGTTGCTCCGGTGACACCTACTTTTTTCATGCTTCGATTTCTCTTTTTATAGCCTGGGTCATCAATGGCAGTTTGATCCATATGGGTAAAATTTTCATTATCAGCCAGCTGATTGGGTTCACCATAATTACGGAATCTTTTTTAAATAGCTGATGAATACAGTAAGAAGCTACTTTATCAGGATTTAAAAGCGTTAATCTTCCCATAAACCCCTGCTTTTCTATTCTTTTGCATACATCGGTATTGGTTTTCATTGCTCCGGGATTGACAACGCTTACAAAAACATTTGTATCCTTCAACTCTTCATGCAGACCTCTGGAAAATGAATGAATAAAACTTTTAGATGCGGGATATACTGTTTTGAAACCTATCGGAGAGAAAGCAGCCATACTTGAAACATTAAGAATATAAGCTTTAGGCTGTCTTAAAAGATTGGGAAGCAACTGGTGGGTAATCAGGGAAGTTGCCGCAACGTTGACCTGCAAAATGGTATTGATATAATCAGATGATGCTTCTGTAAATTTTTTGGTCCCCCCAAGTCCTGCATTATTGATCAGGATGTGAATTTCAAAAGAGCTGTTGAGCCATTTTGTAAGTTTCATGACATTTTCGTTGACAGAAAGATCTGTCTCATAATAATGGGTTTTTATTTCATACTGTCTCTCAAGCTCACTGGAAAGTTCTTTGAGATTCTGATCCGGTAGACTTATAAGAATGACGTTGATCTTTTTTCTGGCCAGATGTTCAGCAAATGCTTTGCCCAGTCCCTGGCTTGCTCCTGTGACTACTGCATATGATTCTTTGGTATCCATACGTTTAAATTTTACAGGACAAAGCTATGCCGGAAAAGCACCTTTAATGTTCAGGATTATCTGAACGAACCGATTTTAAACAAGGAAAAACAAAACATACAATCAATTATAAATCAAATCATTAAATACAAAAAAAAGTAAAAGTTTATAACTCGGAACTTATTTTTTGAATTCAGAAGGAGTTTGTCCGGTCACTTTTTTAAAGGTGGTATTAAAAGAGGTTTTGGAATTGAACCCAGATTCGTAAGCAATTCCCAGAATGGATAATTTGCTGTCTGATTTTTTCAGAAGTATTTTGGCATATTCAACCCTGAATTCATTGACATATTGGAAGAAATTTTTCTCAAAACCTGTATTGATCACATAGGACAAATGATGGGTAGACACGGAAAGCATTTCTGCCAGCCTGATCAGATTCAGTTCACTATCAAGATAAGGTTTTTGTGTTTCCATAAGATTTTCAAGAGAGGATTTAATCTTCATCAATTCTTCATCCGAGATCAGTTTTCTCTTTACTTCTTCCGAGCCGGAATCTTCATCAATAGAAATAAGTTCTTCTCTCTGTTTTTCTTCTAAAGGATAAATTTCTCTTTGTTTCAGGGAATAATATCCTACCCAGTATACCACAAGTAAAAAGACTGTATTGATAAAGAAGTTGAGTGATTTTGGATCGTAAAACAGATTATAAATAATATAAATAATGTTTACGATAAGCATTACCAGAATAATATATTCCAACCAGTTCAGATTGATCCCTTCCGTATTGGACGAAAACTGTTGAATTCTCTTTTGATGTTTTCTGATCGTAATGTAGGAAAGTAAGGTATAGAAAAGAGCCTGAATCAGAATCAAAATAATACTGATATATTCAAATGGTTTCTTATAGCCTAATGCCACCAGTATAAGACATCCCAAAAAGGCTGCTGGAAGTAATAAAAACTTTACAGCATTAGTTTTGAAAGTAAAAGAAGGATTGGTATAGAACAGTACACTAAAGTAAAAAACAATGGGTGTAAAAAACTGAATACATCTCACAAAGAACAAGGAATGTACCTCCACTACTGAGCCTGTAATCAGAAATAAAACTTCATCCAGCCAAAAGGTAGACCACAGAAACAGAAATATCCCGAACCATAGATTGGCTTTATGATTTACTTTTAAAGGATTAGCCAGCTTTAACAGAGAAAGCAAAACCAATGAACCATAGATAAGTATCACGATGAAACTGTTTAACTCTGATGTGTTCATTGGTTTTGATATTTTAATTAAAAATAGTCTTTTATCCTATTCGTTTCCTTACAAAAATTTCATATCCTAAATAAATAAGCGGAAGTGACATGATTCCTATATAAATTCCATTATGCATTGCGTGTTCAGGTGCATTAATCACAGCATATATTAATCCCAGAAAAGCTCCTCCTAAATGAGCTGCATGCCCGATATTATCATGGGCTCTCGGATTCAGCATCATATATACGGAATATCCAAAATATATCAGTCCGAAAATGTATCCCGGAATACCAATCGGAATAAAGAAAAGATAGATATCGAGATCGGGAATCAATGCTATGGAAGCAAAAAGAATTCCTGAAACTCCCCCACTGGCTCCTACTGCAGAATACCATGGCTGCTTTTGGTAAATGTATAATGAAAGAAAGTTACCCAGTAATATTGCTCCCAGATATACAATAACAAAGCCTATATTTCCAAACCCCTGAATTACAATAGGTGCAAAGAAATACAGTGTAAGCATATTAAACACCAGGTGCATGATATCAGCATGTAAAAATCCTGATGAAAGCAACCGGATATATTCTTTTCTCTGAAGAATAGCACCTACACTAAATTTATATTTTTCAGTAATGGCCGGATTATTAAAAGCTACAAAACTAATAATAGCCGTTATTGCAATAAATAATATTAAAATATTCATTCTTTTTAATTTTCAGGTTCATCACCTTGAAACAGATCTCCAATAATTCCCCCGTCTTCATCCACATCTCCTCCTGTAGGCTCCGGATCTTCATATACTTCAGGTTCTTCTTCCACAGGTTCAGGAATGGTAATATTGATTGCTTTTACTTTGAACTTTGTAAATTGGTTTCCGATGGCTTTTATCCCTTTTACAGCGATAAATTCATCAATATTTACTGTTTCCGGATCACGTTCTTTTCCTTTATCTTTCGCGAAAATGATTTCTGCAGTTACATCGTTTGCAACAATTACATTTTCAATGAACGATTTCGGATGTTCAGATGGCATGAAAGTCTGTACATTTACCGTGTTTTCCAGTAAGAACCTCTTGATAAAGTAAATGTCTTTTTCTCCATCATAATAGATACAGGTAATAGGCTGTGCGGGTCTCCATTTTTCCAGTACCAGATATTCATCATCGAAACGGTTACCCAAATCAAAAGAAACAAGCTTTACTTCACCGTTTGTATTGATTGTCAGGATTTTATCATCTCCTTTGAAACTTCCCAGTAATGTTCCTCTTACATCAGCATTCAGTCTTCTTACCGTATCGTCAAACCAGATTTTTCTAGGTGCCAGAGTAGAAACTCCTTCTTCCTTCATATCTACTTTTTTCACGGCGTATTTTGTTACCAGGTTTCCTTTGGAATCACGCCCTTTGATGGCAAGTTCGGAGAAATTGATCTCCATTTTGTTCTTTCTGATCCTTGGATTTGGTTTTAAAAGTACAGTTACTGTTTCTGCTTCTCCATTAGGATTTGCTGAGAAATATAAAGTTTCTGATCCTTTTTTGTCTGAAGCTAACGGATAATCTGTATTTCTGGTCACTCCGGTTACAGAGAAACGTTTCATATAATATGGACCTTCCCTACCTTCACGGTAGATCATGTTATATACTGTTCTTTTATCGTTTTTCTTCCATATAGCAACATGCAGAATATCCTTTCCAACAAATGTTTTAGCCTCTACTTTCACCACTTTCATACTTCCGTCTTTTCTGAAAATGATGATATCATCTATGTCAGAACAGTCAAATAGATACTGGTCTTTCTTCAGGGATGTTCCGATGAAGCCTTCTTCAAAATTGGCATAGAACTTTTCATTAGCCACAGCAACTTTTGTAGCATCAATGGTATCAAAAATTCTAAGCTCTGTCTTTCTCTGTTTGTCTTTGCCGTATTTTTTCTGGATATTTAAATAATAATCAATGGCATAAGCGATCAGGTTGGCCAAGTGATATTTCACCTGTTCTATCTTACCTTCCAGCGAAGCAATATTTTCTTTAAATTTATCTAAATCGAATCTTGAAATCCTCTTGATTCTGATCTCTGTCAGTTTTAAGATATCCTCTTCTGTAACGGCTCTTAAAAGATGTTTGGTATGAGGTTTTAATCCCGCATCAATAGTTTTTAATACATCTTCCCAGGTTTTTACCTCTTCAATATCGTGATAGATTCTGTTTTCGATGAAAATTCTCTCCAATGAAGAGAAATGCCAGCTTTCCTGAAGCTCATGAAGCTCAATTTCCAGTTCTTTTTTCAATAATGACACGGTATGGTCCGTATTCGTTTTCAGAATATCAGACACCGTCAAAAACATGGGTTTATCTCCTACAATTACACAGGCATTCGGAGAGATGGTCACCTGACAGTCTGTAAATGCATACAGAGCATCAATGGTTTTATCCGGCGACACATCATTATGGATATGAATAAGGATTTCTACTTTATCTGAAGTATTGTCCTCAATCTTTTTGATTTTGATCTTTCCTTTCTCATTGGCTTTTAAAATAGAGTCAATAAGATCCGTTGTGGTTTTTGAATAAGGAAGTTCGGAGATAACCAGTGTATGTTTATCCGTCTGGGTAATTTTAGCTCTTGCTCTTACCTTTCCTCCTCTGTGACCGTCATTATATTCGGAAACGTCAAGATAACCGGCTGTTAAAAAGTCCGGGTACAGTTCAAATTTCTTACCTTTTAAATACGCTACAGAAGCATTAATAAGCTCGTTAAAGTTATGCGGAAGTATTTTTGTGGAAAGTCCTACCCCAATACCTTCTACTCCCTGTGCAAGAAGCAGAGGAAATTTTACCGGCAAATCAATAGGCTCATTATTTCTTCCGTCATAAGACTTTGTCCAATCTGTAGTTTTAGGATTAAATACTACTTCCAGAGCAAAAGGAGTCAGTCTTGCTTCAATATATCTTGCTGCAGCCGCAGAATCTCCTGTATAAATATTACCCCAGTTTCCCTGTGTATCTATTAACAGCTCTTTCTGCCCAATCTGTACCATGGCATCTGTAATGGAAGCATCTCCGTGCGGGTGATACTTCATGGTATTTCCCACGATATTGGCTACTTTATTGTAACGGCCGTCTTCCAGTTCCCGCATAGAGTGCATGATTCTTCGTTGAACGGGTTTCAAGCCGTCATAGATCGAAGGGATAGCTCTATCCAAAATTACATAGGAAGCATAATCCAGAAACCAGTCTTTGTATAAACCGGAAACTTTCTTCAAGCTTTCACCCTCATGCGAATATTCTTCTGTCGTCATCTGTTTTTTTATCTTTTTTCTCTTTATTAGCTTTCACTACTTTGTTTAGAGAGAGTTTTAAATCATTTACTTCTTTATTGTTCAAATAAGAGATTTGGTACTTTAGTATCGTAGAACCATTATTCTTACTAGAAACGGTGATATATAATCTTTTGAAAAAGAGAATACTGACCACGTCATATTTTATCAATTTGTATTTTGGAAATTCGTCGTGAAGAGGTTTGTCTAAAAAGGGAATAACATTCCTGTTTTTAAAGTTCAAAGCTTCTCCATCGCTGTCATATTCAAAAATCTGTCTGCCGCTGATATAAAATATTATCAGCAGTAGAATGGGAACAATAATCAACAAATAACTTTCTTTACCTAATGCATTAAATCTGTATTCATTAGCGGCAAATACGATTATACCAAACACTGTTATCATAAGAAGCAGTGTACTCAAAGAGTTATAAATTGATGCTTTATTACGGTTACTTAGTCTCATTGTTATTTTTTGGTTGCGTAAGTTTTATAATTCTTACTTCATCCAAAATTGTGTTTTTTTTCAGTAATGGTTTTTACAACCTGTTTTTTTAAGTTTTAAATCTTTTAATTCTCTACTTCATCCAGTATTTCTTTTTTATCAATATCAGAATCATCTTCCACCACAAGGTTTTCAAGAATGAAAGTCTGTCTGTCCGGAGTATTTTTCCCCATGTAAAATTCCAGAAGCTGATCAATCGTCTGGTCTTTTCCTACTACTACAGGCTCTAAACGGATGTCTTTTCCAATAAAATGCTTAAACTCATCTGGAGAAATTTCTCCTAATCCTTTAAATCGTGTGATTTCAGGATTTTTCCCCAGTTCGTTCAATGCTTTTACCCTTTCGGCTTCTGTATAACAATATCGTGTTTCCTTTTTATTTCTTACTCTGAATAACGGAGTCTGAAGGATATAAAGGTGTCCGTTTTTAATCAGGTCCGGAAAGAATTGCAGGAAGAAAGTGATCATCAGCAGACGAATGTGCATTCCATCCACATCGGCATCGGTAGCAATAATCACCTGGTTGTATCTCAGGTCTTCTAAGCTTTCTTCAATATTTAATGCGGCCTGAAGAAGGTTAAATTCCTCATTTTCATAAACAACTTTCTTGGTTAGACCATAACAGTTCAACGGTTTACCTTTCAGTGAGAATACTGCCTGCGTTTCTACATCTCTGGATTTTGTGATAGATCCTGATGCGGAATCCCCTTCGGTAATGAAGATTTGGGTATCTCCTTTTCTCTCGGCTTTCTGATCATTATAGTGCTGTCTGCAGTCACGAAGCTTTTTATTGTGGAGAGATACTTTTTTTGCTCTTTCCCTTGCCAGTTTCTGGATTCCCGAAAGTTCTTTTCTTTCTCTTTCGGAAATTAATATTTTTCTTTGAATTGCCTCTGCAATTTCCGGATTTTTATGAAAGAAATTATCCAGTTTGCTCTTAAGGAAATCAATAATGAATGTTCTCACAGTAGGCCCGTTCGGTCCCATATCATTAGACCCTAATTTTGTTTTGGTCTGAGATTCAAATACCGGTTCTTCTACATTGATTGAGATTGCGGCGATGATTGACTTTCTGATATCAGAAGCATCAAAACTTTTATTGAAGAATTCACGCACTGTTTTTACATACGCTTCACGGAATGCATTAAGGTGTGTTCCCCCTTGTGTTGTATTCTGTCCGTTAACGAATGAAAAATAAGTTTCTGTTTGTGATTTATCAGAATGGGTAATTGCTACCTCAATATCATCATCCTTCAAATGAACGATCGGATAAAGGATATCGCTTTCCAGTTCTTCTTCCAACAAATCTTTAAGACCATTTTCAGAAAAATAGGTTTCTCCGTTGAAAAGTATTTTAAGTCCCGGATTCAGATAAGCATAATTGCGGAGCATTCTTTCGATATACTCTTTTCTGTATTTAAAGTGCAGGAAAATCTCTCCATCAGGGATAAAAGAGATTTCAGTACCGTTTCTGTCCGAAGTTTCTTTCTCATCAAAGTTTTCTTTGATCATACCTCGGGAGAATTCAGCAACTTTCATTTTTCCATCACGGAAAGAACGGACTCTGAAGTAATCTGAAAGGGCATTTACCGCTTTGGTACCAACCCCGTTCAGTCCTACAGATTTTTTAAACGCTTTACTGTCGTACTTTCCTCCGGTATTCATTTTTGAAACGGCGTCTACGACTTTCCCCAACGGGATACCACGTCCAAAGTCACGGATCGTAACTTTACCGTCGTCCAGTTTTATTTCAATTCTTTTCCCTGATCTCATCCTGAACTCATCAATAGAGTTATCAAGGATTTCTTTTAACAGTATATAAATACCATCATCAGCAGAAGAACCGTCACCGAGTTTCCCGATGTACATACCGGGGCGCAGACGGATGTGTTCCTGCCAATCGAGGGTTCTGATATTATCTTCGGAGTAGGTTGGATTTATTTCTTGTGACATATATGATTTCAGCAAACATACAAAAGTACAAAATTGTCCAAAATTATCCGAATTTTTTCAACTTGTTTTTTTTAATATTTCGCTATAAACATTGCATTATTATCAATCAAATTATATATTTACAAAATTATCAACACCGTGTGAAAAATTTATTTACTTTCCTTATATTCTGAATAATTTTATTATTTTCTACACTCTTTATATTCACAAATGGGTCGTTTATTTGCTAAGGGTTACTATTTAACTATAGAAATTGCTGTATATCATGTTAAACCCTGTCTTTTCCTAATATTTATTTCCATAAGTTCAATACGTTTTAAATATTTCATTAAATTCGACCAACAAAACTGTTTTTATGATACAACTTCCTTTATCAAAACTTTCTAATGTAGGAACTACTATTTTCAGTCAGATGACTCAACTGGCCAATGAAAATGAAGCCATCAATCTATCTCAGGGATTCCCTGATTTTATGCCTGATTCAGAATTATTGAATCATGTGGATCATTTTATTAAAAAGGGCTTCAACCAATATGCTCCCTTAGGCGGAATGATTGGATTAAAGGAAGAAATTGCCCGAAAAATAGAGAACAGCCATCAGGCGATCTACCACCCGGATTCTGAAATAACAATTACAGCGGGTGGAACTCAGGCTATTTTCACCGCTATTGCCTCTTTTGTTAAAAAGGATGATGAAGTGATCATTTTTGAACCGGCTTATGATTGCTATGAACCCACAGTAGAACTTTTCGGAGGTATTGTTAAACGTTTTGAAATGAAAGCTCCGGATTATGAAATCAACTGGACTGCTGTAAAAAACCTTATCAGTGAAAAAACGAGAATGATCATTCTTAATAACCCTAATAATCCTTCAGGAAAAATCCTGAAAGAAAATGATATTCAAGAGCTTATCAAACTGGTGAAGGGAACTTCTATTCTTATTTTAAGTGATGAAGTGTATGAAAATATTGTTTTTGATGGAAAACAACATTTAAGCATCTGCAAGTATCCGGAATTAAAAGAAAGAAGCATTCTTGTTGCCTCTTTTGGAAAGCTTTTCCACGTTACCGGCTGGAAAGTAGGCTACTGTGCTGCACCTAAAAATTTAACGGACGAATTCAGAAAAGTTCATCAATTCAATGTATTCTGTGTAAACACTCCTATACAGCTTGCACTGGCAGAATACATGAAAAATGATGAACATTACACTTATCTGAATCAGTTTTTCCAGGAAAAAAGAGATTTTCTGAGAAAAGGACTTGGGGGAACTTCGTTTGAGCTTCTGGATTGTGAGGGAACGTATTTTCAGGCAGTAAAATATGATAAGATTTCTGATAAAAATGATTTTGATTTTGCATCTGAACTTACTATTAATCATAAGGTGGCTAGCGTTCCTTTTTCTTCTTTTTATAAAAGCAAGCTGAATGAAAATGTGATCAGATTATGCTTTGCCAAGAAGCAGGAAACATTGGAAAAAGCACTTGAAAACCTGTCAAAGATTTAACCAACAATATTGTGTAAACAGAATCCGCCGGCTCAAAAATGAGCCGGCGGATTCTGTTTTAATGTATACGTTTTTGAAATGTTATAAAAACATCCCACCTGAAACTTCAATTCTTTGTCCATTGATCCATCTTGCATCTTCAGTACATAGGAATGCTACCACACCACCGATATCATCAGGAAGTCCTACTCTTCCCAAAGCTGTGGCACCCGCTACTACAGCGTTGATCTCTTCATTATCTCTCACTCTCCCTCCACCAAAGTCTGTCTCAATAGCTCCCGGAGCCACCACATTGGCTTTGATTTTTCTTGAGCCCAATTCTTTAGCCATATATTTTGTCAGCATTTCTACCCCAGCTTTGATTGACCCGTAAATAGAAGATCCCGGTGTTGCAAATCTTGCCAGTCCTGAAGATACATTGATAATTCCTCCTCCATCATTAATGAATGGCAAAAATTTTTGAGTCAGGAAAAAAACTCCTTTGAAATGGATATCTACCACATCGTCCAGCTGTTCTTCCGTAACTTCCGTAATGGGTGAATACAAAGCTGTTCCTGCATTATTGATCAGATAATCAATATGAGTACTTCCTGTATTTTCCTGCAAGTGATCCGTAACGTCTTTTACAAAGGCATCAAAACTTTTGAGGTCTTTTGTATCCAATTGGAAAGCTACAGCATTACGTCCCATTGCTTTTATTTCGTTTACAACAGCTTCAGCTTCTTCCTTATTGCTTCTGTAAGTAATAATAACGTCTAATCCTTTTTGAGCAATCTTTAGTGCTGAGTTCTTTCCCAATCCACGGCTTCCTCCGGTTACCAGTGCGATATTTGTTTTTGTGTTCATTGTATTTTGATTATTTTGATGGTACAAAGTTGGGACATTTTCAGACCGAAGTGTTTGCTTGAATCAATCTGAAATTTGCAAAATTCAAATCAGGAACGAAATTCCAGCGGAGTAAAGGAAGTTTTCCTTTTAAAGAAATTAGAAAAATGGGCAATTTCCTCGAAACCCAGTGCATATGATATTTCTGAAACGTTCCATCTGGTCTGCTTTAAAAGTATTTTTGCTTCCTGAGTAATTCGGTCTGAAATAAATTCCGTAGTCGTTTTTCCGGTACTCTCTTTTAATCTTTTATTTAAATAATTGACATGAACTGCCAATCTGTCTGCATAATCTTTCGCAGTCTTCAGCTGCAGTCTCTGATCCCAGGATTCAATAGGAAATTGTCTTTCCAGCAGCTCTATAAATAGAGAAACCACTCTCATAGAAGCATCATTTGATTCAGATATTTTGCTAGCCGGCTGCAGTTTCTGCCCATAATGGATGAGTTCAAGAACATAGTTTCTGATCAGATCATACTTAAAAACATAATCAGAATCTATTTCTTTTTTAATTTTTTTAAAAAGGCTTTCTATTTCTTCTGCAAGTTCACCATCGATTTCAAATATTGGTATGCCTCCAGGTTGAAAAATAGGGAGATCTTCGAGGTTATAATAAGATTTATCTTTAATAAAAAAGTCCTCTGTAAATACACAGAAACTCCCCGACTGATCAGGATCTTCAGGAACCCAATGATACGGAACTTTAGGAGTGGCGAATAATAAGGCGTTTTGTTTTATTGATATTACTTTGTCAGCGTATTCTGCCCTGTTTCGTCCCCTTATAAAGCTTATTTTATAGTATTTTCTTCTGTTATAAGGCATTTCGGATGTAGCCTTTGCTCTTTCAAGTGTCTGGGCAATATCGAAAACATTAAAGTGCCCGATATCTTTATGAAGACCCTTGGGAAAAATACTTTCAAGATCTTTGCCCAGTTTGGCAGCCATCTCTTTGTAAAAGTCTTCCAGTGAAGTATGCGCTACTTTTTCCATTGCAGATGATTTGTAAAATTCAAATATACGAACTTATGAGACAGACTGCTTACATTCATTACAAATTATCCGCCACAGTTCCAAATTCCTCTATTAATAAAGCTAATTTTCAACATAAAAAATCTTATCAACCTGTTAAAAACTCCACATATTTATTGATTTGGATTAAAATTAATGATCATATCAATATATTTCATTTAATAATTTCTTATTTTTTTTCTAAACACAGTGATATACTTCATTTATTTTTCTTACATTCGTCAAAACTAACCCATTAAAAATCAAACCAATGGAAAACAAAAATTTAACTAACGGAAAAAAATTGAACAAAAAGCAATTAAGAGTAATTACCGGAGGAAAAGAAATGTGTCTTCTTCCAGATCTGACTTGTAAGAAATTTTCTTTTGCCTGCGCAGAAATACAATGTCAGCCAGGTATTGAACTTTAATAAGCACAATAAAAACTAAAACCATAAAAACTTTTAACGAATGAAAAATCAGCATTTAAATAATGGAAAAAAACTCAATAAAAAAGAGTTGAAAACTATCCAAGGGGGTGTAATGATATGTTCCCATCAGGGTATTTGTACACAAATTCACCCGTCATGTTATGAACCCAAGTGTCGAACAGGCGAGGCAGAGTTAAGATGTACAGATATAGTTGGTAACTGCGTTATGATCTCCATAAGTTGTATGGAACCAAAATGCCGATTTGAAACTATTCCACTTTAAGGATAAAATAGCAGAACTGCTCTCTGATTTCAGGGAGTAGTTTTTTTAAGCAGTAGCATTTGTTTTAAATTTCAAATAAGAAATACAAATCCAACTTGTTGCAAATAAATGCAAAAAACGCTCCCAAATACATGGAAGCGTTTTTTATTATAAACGAACTTTAATATTTTCTTATACATTGAATCTGAAGTGCATGATGTCTCCATCCTGTACTACATATTCTTTACCTTCCACGGAAAGTTTTCCGGCTTCTTTGATTTTTACTTCAGAACCGTAATGGATATAATCATTATACTTGATTACTTCTGCACGGATAAATCCTTTCTCGAAGTCTGTGTGGATTACTCCTGCAGCTTGTGGAGCTGTCCAACCCTGTCCGATAGTCCAGGCTCTTACTTCTTTCACTCCAGCAGTAAAATAGGTCTGAAGTTTCAAAAGATCGTAAGCTTTTCTGATCAAACGGTTAACTCCCGGCTCAGTAAGACCTAGCTCTTCAAGGAAAATTTCTCTTTCTTCAAAAGTTTCAAGCTCATTGATATCAGCTTCGATTTGTGCTGCTAATACAACTATTTCAGCACCTTCACCTTTAGCCATTTCTTCAATCTTACCAATCCAGTCATTTCCGTTTTTGATAGAATTTTCGTCTACATTACAAACGTAAAGTACAGGTTTATTGGTTAGCAACTGAACTTCTCCTATAATTGATTTTGTAAAATCATCGGTAGCAAATTCTCTTGCATTTTTCCCGTCTTCAAGGAATTTCTGTAAATTTTGTAGTGTTTCGTAAGTAAGAATATCTTCTTTCTTTCCTGACTTAATGAATTTCTTAGCTTTTTCAACTGCTTTCCCTACCGTTTCAAGGTCTTTCAACTGCAGTTCGATATCAATAATTTCTTTATCTCTCAAAGGATCTACAGAGCCTTCAACGTGGATGATATTTCCGTTATCAAAACATCTTAAAACGTGAATAATTGCTTCACATTCACGGATATTAGCCAAGAACTGGTTACCCAATCCTTCTCCTTTGCTGGCTCCTTTTACAAGACCTGCAATATCAACAATCTCAACTACAGCTGGTAAAACTCTCTCAGGCTTTACGATTTTCTCCAGTTCAAACAATCTCTGATCCGGTACAGAAACCGTTCCAAGGTTCGGCTCAATAGTACAGAAAGGATAGTTGGCTGACTGAGCTTTTGCATTACTCAAACAGTTAAAAAGAGTTGATTTACCTACATTCGGCAGGCCTACGATTCCACATTTCATATTGTAAAATTCAAAGTTTAAGGTTTAGGGGTAACTCAAGGTTTCTCCAACTTTAAACATTGAACTCTGAACCTTGAATTACGAGTGTGCAAAGATAGTGATTTTTGAGGGAGTTTCATAATAAAAAAATCTGCCAATATTCTGACAGATTTTCTAAAGGTTTGGATTCACCGGCTGTTTTATGGATTATCTCCCGTAGCATTCTGAGCCAGCGGAACATCATTCGGTGCTTCCTGTAAAGTTTTATCTAAAGTAAATAAAGATTCATCGGTAGCCCTGTCACCACCAGCGATTTTTAATTTATCAATTAAGTTTTGAGCTAATGTTTCTTCTTCAATCTGTTCCTGCACAAACCATTGCATGAAATTCCAGGTCGCCCAGTCTTTCTCTTCCATAGAAAGATCTACAATTTTGTAAATCGCGGTTGTATTGTCAACTTCATGTTTAAAAACTCCATCAAAACAGGCTGTAAGGTTTTTGGGATCTGCCGGAGGTGCCGGAATAGCATTTACTTTTGGTTTTCCACCCCGGTTTAAAATGTATTCCATGAATTTGATTGAGTGATTTCTTTCTTCCTGAGCATGACGGTAAAGAAAGTTGGCAATTCCCTGATAGCCTTTATCATCAGCCCAAATTCCATAAGATAAAAAAACGTGTGATGCATGAATCTCCTTATTCATTTGGTCACTAAGTGCTTTTTCCATGTTCTTGGAAAGTCTGTTAGTATTCATAATGTTATATTTTGGTGATTATGGGATGAATCATGCAAAAATGATTCCGATAAGATTATTATTTTACTTAAAAAATCAAAACCACATTTAAAATACAATTGATTTTCAATAATTTAAATTAATAATTTATAGTTATTCTAAAATAAAAACCAGCTCTGTTGAGAACTGGTTTTAAGCTTATAGTTGAGATTGTTTCACCTTACGGTTCTCAGTCACTATCTTTTACTTATTTATAAAAATATTATTTAATTTTTCTGGCGGTATAATCACTTTCATTTCCTAATCTGTCGATAGCTTTTATAGCAACTGCGCTCAGTTTTTTACCGTCTTTAAATTTAGGAATATCTTTTGAAAGAGTATCCAGCGTTAGGATTTCGGTTTGCCATACTCCATTGTATTGCGTAAAAAGAACCCACTGGAAAACATCTGCAGCATTTTTTGTACTCCAGCTTGTCTGTACAAAACTTCCGTTGTCTGCAATAAACAATGTAGGAGTCTGTAATGGAGCAGCCTTTATCCATGGAGATCTCGGCACTAATGCTTTTTCACTGTACGGTCCGTTTTTCAAAGCAGGCAGCATATTGGGATTTTTCGTAAGTCCGGCAATACTCCAGTGAATTTCTCCGGCATCATTTTTCAGTATATTTCTGGAGATTGCAATCTGATTTTTGATTTCTGTCGGGCGGTCTGATACTTTAACCTCAACGGTATTCAAGCCTGGCCACAAGTGACGGTTCATCGTATTTTCGGATTGCCACCAGCTTAACAGGGCTTCAAAGCTTTGTCCTTTGGAATCAATTGGCCAGTAAAGCTGTGGTGAAAAGTAGTCTACCCAGCCTTTATTTAACCATAATTTAGCATCTGCATAGAGTTCGTCATATTGTGAAGAGCCTATAACTCCTGCAGGATATCCGGGTTTCCATATTCCGAACGGACTGATTCCGAATCTTACATTATTTTTTTCTGCATGAATTTCTTTATAGATCCGCTCTACGAATTTATTAACATTATCTCTTCTCCAATCTGCTCTGGATAAAGTTCCACCACTACTTACGTAAGCATTCCAGGTTGCATTATCTGGAAAATCAGCGCCTTTATTATAGGTTGCGTAGGGATAAAAATAATCATCAAAGTGTACGGCATCAATATCATACCTTTTTACAATATCTCTCACCACGTTGGATACATGTCCCTGTGTTTTTGGATTAGCAGGATCAAACCAGTACATTCCGTTTTTTAATCTTAAAACAATATCGGAAAGTTTATTGGCCATAGACAGATTATTCACGGCTCCACCATTCGTATGATGCGCGCGATAAGGATTTAACCAGACATGCAGTTCCAAGCCTCTTTTGTGAGCTTCTTCTATCCAAAACTGAAGTGGGTCATAGTTTGGCGAAGGAGCCTTTCCTGTTTCACCGGTCAAAAAGTAAGACCAAGGTTCAATATTACTTGTATAGAGAGCATCCGCGGAAGGTCTGATCTGAAAAATAGCAGCGTTAAAATTGTTGTCTCTCAACATATCAAGCATACTGATTGCTTCTGCTTTCTGTTGTTCCACTGTAAGATCATTTCTTGAAGGCCAGTTGATATTGGCCACACTTGCGATCCATGCTCCACGGAATTCTCTTTTGATTTCCGGCAGATTGGTTCTGAAATTATCTTCGGTTGAAGCTGTGGTTCCTGTGGTTGGTTTTGTTGTTACAACAGGTACTTTTGGTGGAGTCGTATTATTGATAGGTTTTGTCGGATTCTTCGTGGAAGGTGTTTTTACAACATTGTTCTGAACGGAACATGAGGTAGTGTAAGATGCAAAAACGCCCAATAAAACGATAAGTTTTAATTTATTCATTCTCATAGTCACAAAACTACTTTAAAATTTATTTTTAATTTTCAGAGATTATTATGCCAAAATAAGCATTTTAATGGGTTGACATAGAAAAAAAGCCTCGAAAATCGAGGCTTTGATTTTATATATAAGAGTTTTATTATGCTTTTGCAGATCTTTCTACTCTTTTTCTTTCTTCTTCTGAAAGAATTTTCTTTCTCATTCTGATGAAGTTTGGAGTTACCTCAATAGCTTCATCACCCTGGATGTATTCCATACATTCTTCAAGAGAGAATAAAATTTTCGGAGCAACACCAGTATCTTTATCTTTTCCAGAAGCTCTCATGTTATTCAACTGTTTTGCTTCTACGATGTTTACTACCAAATCTCCCGGCTTGTTTTGCTCACCGATGATCATTCCTGTGTAGATTTCCTCACCCGGATCAACGAAGAACTTACCTCTATCCTGTAGTTTAGCAATAGAATATTCTGTAGCAGGACCTGTAGTTTTGCTGATCAAAACTCCATTGTTTCTTCCAGGAATAGTTCCTTTGAAAGGCTTATATTCTGTGAAACGGTGTGCCATAATAGCTTCCCCTGCAGTAGCTGTCAACATTTGAGAACGTAGTCCGATCAAACCTCTTGAAGGAATTTCAAACTCCATGTGCTGCATTTCACCTTTAGTTTCCATGATGTGAAGGTCACCTTTTCTCTGAGTTGCAAGGTCGATTACTCTTGAAGCAAATTCTTCAGGAACGTCAACAACCAATGATTCATAAGGCTCACATTTTTCACCATCAATTTCTTTGAAGATAACCTGTGGCTGACCAATTGTCATTTCGTATCCTTCTCTTCTCATTGTTTCGATCAGAACTGATAAGTGAAGAATACCTCTACCGAATACTAAGAAAGTGTTTGCATCATCAGTCTGCTGAACTCTTAATGCTAAGTTTTTCTCTAATTCTTTAGTTAATCTTTCTTTCAGGTGGTTTGAAGTAACATATTTACCATCTTTACCGAAGAAAGGTGAGTTGTTGATAGAGAACGTCATGTTAAGCGTAGGCTCGTCAATTGCAGTTCTTTCCAATGGCTCAGGATTTTCAAGATCAACGAAAGAATCACCAATCTGGAAAGCATCAAAACCTACTACAGCACAGATATCTCCTGCTTTTACTTCAGTTACTTTTTTCTTTCCTAATCCTTCAAAAACGTAAAGTTCTTTTACTTTTCCTTTTACAATTTTACCTTCTGCCTGAGCAAGACCAATCCATTGAGATTCTTTGATCTCACCTCTTGTCACTTTCCCGATTGCAATTCTTCCCAAGAAAGAAGAGAAATCAAGAGAAGTAATCTGCATCTGAAGATTTCCTTCTGTTACTTTCGGTTCAGGAACATATTGTAAAATACCATCTAAAAGTGGCAAAATGTCTTCAGTCTGTTCTAATGAAGTGTTGAACCAACCTTGTTTTGAAGATCCGTAGAATGTAGGGAAATCCAATTGCTCTTCTGTAGCCTCAAGGTTGAAGAATAAATCAAATACCTTATCGTGAACTTCGTCAGGACGGCAGTTTGGTTTATCTACTTTATTGATTACCACTAATGGTCTCAATCCTAGTTCCAATGCTTTCTGTAGTACGAATCTTGTTTGTGGCATTGGTCCTTCAAACGCATCTACCAACAAAATAACTCCATCAGCCATTTTCAATACTCTTTCTACTTCTCCACCAAAATCGGCGTGACCAGGAGTATCAATTACGTTAATTTTTGTGTCTTTATAAGTAACAGAAATATTCTTGGATAAGATGGTGATCCCTCTTTCTCTTTCAAGATCGTTGTTATCCATAATTAACTCCCCACTCTCCTGATTTTCTCTGAAAATGTTGGTAGCGTGAATGATCTTGTCAACCAAAGTCGTCTTTCCGTGGTCAACGTGTGCGATAATCGCAATATTTCTAATGTTTTGCATAAAAGATTTTTACGGGTGCAAAAGTAGTGATTTTTAATGAAAAAATATTTACTTATGAAAATATTTAATATTATGTTTAAAATACTTATTTACAAGACAATAAAAAAAGAGTGTTAAAAAAACACTCTTTAATCTATCTATATACAGATTTGTATTTCACATGGATCTACTGCAGGCGGTTCTCCACATATAATGTCAAATTCACCACAATTGCTGGAGAACCCTGTCCCCCAACCCCATCTTACAGCACATGTATCGGCATCTTTACATCTTACCATTCCTTTAACAATTCCTCCCTGAACTGATTTCATTTCAGATCTGGAAATTTTTCTAAGATTTCTCATATTGTTTTATTTATTTGTTATTAGCATGATAAAAATATTAAAAAAAACGCAACAACAATTATTTAATACAATATTTAACATTTAAAAAAATAACATAGCTCATTTTAAATCAATGCCTTATAAATCTATAAAACAAAACCAGATCAATTAAGACTACAATAAAAAATTTTACAAGAAATGATTTTTTGGAGACTTTATGATTGAAAATAATCATTCCGGAGGCTGCTCCTACAATACCTATAAGAGAAATTCCTAAAAGAGTATTTTCTGAAATTCTCCATTGCTGTTTTTTAGCCTGCCATTTATCAAAACCAAAAACACAAAATACAATCAGATTAACTATTAATAGAAAGGGAATCATTTTAAAATTAATTTAAAACAAAAATAAAGTTTAATTTATATACAGAAAAATCCAAAAAATTAAAAACAAGGTATTAACAATAGTATCAGAATAAGATTTTATAAATTTGCCCTCCGTAAAAACAAATCAATGACAATAAAGGATCTGGCAGGAAGTTATTCTATTGAAGGAAGTAATCAGGAAGAATCGTCCCAGGCTTCTTATCACGGCATACTGACCTTAGCTATTGATGAAAACAACCGTATCATTGCCCAATGGATTATTGGTGATCATTTGCAAAATGGTACAGGGTTTTACAAGGACCATATCTTAGTCATCAATTTCAATTACGAAGGTGACGATCACGAAATCTATAAAGGAGTTGCTGTATACCGTTGCCTAAGTAAGGATATATTAGATGGTTTCTGGTCTGAAAAGCATGGTAATCCTTTGTATCTCGGGAGTGAATATTGTGTGAGAATTCAGAATTCGGGGATTTTGAATTGAATTCTTTGCCACAAGGATAAAAAACGGTTTTAAAATAAAAAGAGCTGCCTTTATAAAGACAGCCCGGTAGTTATTACAATTTCAATAACTTATTTTTTAGCTTTTACATCGATAGCAATCTCGATATCTTTGCTGATCATCCATTCTGCAGGATCTGCTTCTGAAGTACCAAACTTAAGTCCCCAATCTGCTCTGTTTACTGTAAATTTAGCCTGAATAGCAGCTGAGTTATCTACTACGTCTACTTTAGCCGGGAAAGTAACATTCATTGTTTTTCCTGATAATGTAAGGTTTCCGCTTACTGTTTTATTAGCTCCTGCTACAGCATCTTTTGGTGCTTCTTTCAAATCTGTAACACTGGTAATTTTAAAATCTGAAGTAGGGTTTTTCGCTGTATCAAAGAAATCAGGATTTTTAAGGTGAGCTTCAAGATCTGCCGGTTTTTTATCTTTTTCTGTTACTGAAGCCGGATCAACTTTGATAGAGTTCATATCGATTACAAAGTTCCCCGCAGAAACCTGACCTCCGTCAACGCTAATATCTCCTGATTTTACAGTAAGTGTTCCCCAACGAGGTGCCATCCCTCCTTTGTGGAATGCTTTCCAGTTTACTACTGAAGTTACTGTATCTACTGCAAGGATTTCACCTTTGCTCTCCGCTACTGTTTGTTCCTGAGCCGTAGCAGCAGTATCTGCAGTTTTCCCCTTATCACATGATGCTAAAAGTAATCCTATTCCTACTAATGCAATTACGCTAATTTTTTTCATATTGAACTGTTTAAAAAGTTTGTTGAAATTTTGTTGTTTTCGGGTACAAAAATAGAAAAACCTATTTGGAGGCACCTTATCATACATCAAGAAATGGCTTTTTTTTGTTTTTTTGATGGAGAGTTATATGTTTTGATATTTTCATTATTGTACCTCATAATAAAAATGTACTTTTGGCGCTTTGTAGAAAAACGCAAATATTCATGAAATATGTCAAAAAAACTAATAACATTATTAGCAATAAGCGCAATCTATTGTCTTAATGCACAAACCAATGCTGAAGAGGCCCTCAAAACATTTGAAAAAAAATATCCTCAGGAAAAAATACATCTTTTACTGGATAAAAGTAACTATATAGCAGGCGAAACCCTATGGTTCAAGTCTTTTGTATTTGACGGTTATACTACTTCTGCTATTTCTACTACTCTATTTGTAGAACTGTATGACAGCAATAAAAATCAGATCAGTAAAAAGCTAATCCCATTAATTAATGGAGAAGGAAGTGGTAACGTGGCTCTACCCAGTTCTTTAAAGGAAGATGTTTACTATATCAGGGCTTATACCAGTTGGATGGCTAATTTTAATGAAGATTTCCAAATTTTAAAGCCTGTTGCTGTTTACAACCCTTCATCTCCCGAAAAATTAACATCCAATCCTACTCCATGGACAGTCTCTGCCTACCCGGAAAGTGGAACCTTCATAGATGGAATTAATACTAAGGTAGCTGTAAGACTACAATCCAATGGAACAGCACCTTCTGATTGGGAAGGATATGTGACGGAAATAGATAATCCTGATACTAAAATTACAACATTCAAAGGGTTTGATCAAAATATCGGGTCATTTAACATCATTCCTAAAAGTGGAAAAAGATATCAACTGATTGTTCAGGATAAAAACGGACAAAAACAGAACATATCATTACCTGAAGTTTCTGCATCAGGGATCAATCTTCAGGTAAGCAGTGATAAAGACCATGTAAAATATACTATAAAATCCAAAAACCTGGCTCCGGATTATCAATATTATACTGTTTTGGGAACTATTAACAACCAGCTTGTTTATAAAGCCAAGATCAATAAAATCAATAATGAAACTCAATATTCTATTTCCAACAGCCAGCTTGTTAATGGAATTTTACAGCTTACCGTTTTTGATGATAAAGAGAATGTTGTTTCCAACAGGCTTGTTTTTGTGCAGCCTCAGTTATTGCAGTTCAAACAGCCTTCACTTCAGTCTGTTTTATTAAAAGACACCCCACGTGGGAAAAACTCATTTGAGCTTCCAAAAGACACCAATTATTCTAATTATTCTGTTTTAGTACTTGATGCCAGTACTCAGAGTCCTGAGGAAGATCAAAGTTTATTAAGTTCTTTATGGTTAACCGGAGACATTACGTCACCCATTATCAGTCCTGCTCAATATTTTACAAAAAACCGTAATACAGAAGCATTGGATGCTCTTCTCATGTCAGAGAAATGGAAACGTTTTGAATGGAAATCTATTATGACAGGAAATTATCCGATGATCAAATATCAACCGGAAAGCTATTTATCTTATAAAGGAAAGGTAAACATTCAGGGGAAACCAGCCCCCAACACGGAAGTGAACTTAATTTTCGGTTCAGAGCCTGGATCCAGAATGTCTCAGATAAAATCTGATAATAACGGATTTCTAACTTTGAATAATTTGGTTTTTGAAGATACTATGAAGTTTTTTTATCAGTTAAATTCTGAGCCAAAAGATCTCAATAACAATTATTCAATTTATTTCCAGCCTACTTCCAATTTTGTTCCTTATAAAAAGAATATCCCGCCAAGCCCTTACAAACTGATTCCACGTCCGGCTGATGACAAGCCTTCTAATGAAGTCAGCAGATCATTTACCGCGCTTAATGCTCAAAAAATCATTAGGGAGAATATTACAAATATTGAAGAGATAAAATTAAAGGGAGAAGTAAAGAATAAGACCAAGAAACTAAATGATGAATTAAGCAGCCCAGGATTCAAAAGTCTCAATGAACAGATTTTTGACTTTGTCAATGACTCTCCTTTAACTACATCATCCAATGTTCTGAAATGGCTGCAGGGAAGAGTCGCGGGCTTAACCATTCAAATGCAGGGTGGAAGCTATAAAGCTACCATGAGAGGAGGCCAAGTGGGAATCTATCTTGACGAAATGCTTGTCGACCCAAGTCATGTAGATAATATGTCTACTTCAGATATTGCCATGGTAAAAGTAATAAAAGGATTTTTTGCAGGAGGTTTTGGTGGTGCTAATGGTGCAATTGCTATTTATAGCCGTCGTGGCACCTCTTCCAATAGAACTGCGTCATCAAAGTTAAGACAGATTAGTTTACAAGGATATGATAAAGAAACTCCATTTGAAAATCCTGATTATGGAAATGATAACTTTAAAAGTATCACACAGGACACCCGAAGTGTTCTGTATTGGAGTTCTTTTCTTGAAACACAACCTAATGAATCTTCAAAAGTACAGTTTTACAATAATGATGATACAAAGAAATTCAGAGTAATTATTATGGGATATGATAAAAACAATGATACTCCACTTTATTACAATGAAATTTTACCTTAAGAAATCTTAAATTTATTATACAGCCTGATTGCATTTTGTCGTAGTCAGGCTTTTTTTATCAATATATTTCAATTTTTTCTCATTCCAAAACCCTATTTTAGCTATCCGAAAACAGAACAATGACGACCGTAGAATTTATACAGAAGCAGCTCAATATTTCTGAAAAGAGCATCAACAATACTTTACAATTATTAGCAGAAGATTGCACCATTCCTTTTATTTCCCGTTACCGAAAAGATAAAACAGGAAATCTCGATGAAATACAGATCGAACAGATTTCAAAAATCAGCAAACAGTTTGAAGACATTGTCAAGAGAAAAGAATCTATCCTGAAATCTATAGAAGAACAGAATGCTCTAAGTCCTGAGCTTCAACAGAGAATTGAAGACAGCTTTGATATTCAGGAACTGGAAGACCTATATCTGCCTTTCAAAAAACGTAAGAAAACAAAAGCTGATACTGCTAAGGAAAAAGGATTGGAACCTTTGGCAAGGATCATTATGAGTCAGAAAAGTAATGACATTCAATTTCTGGCTTCAAAATACCTGAATAATGAAGTTACCTCCGAAGAAGAAGCACTTCAGGGAGCGAGAGATATCATGGCTGAATGGATCAACGAAAATATGTATGTCCGTAAGAATCTCCGCAGGCTATTTCAGCGTAAGGCAGTGGTTACCTCCAAAGTTGTAAAAGCTAAAAAAGATGAGGAAGATGCCCAAAAATTCTCCCAATATTTTGACTGGGAAGAAAGCCTTAGTAGAACTCCTTCTCACAGACTTCTTGCCATGTTACGAGCAGAAGCGGAAGGCTTTGTAAAAACAAATGTAGGAATAGATAAGGAAGAAGCTGTTGATTTTATTGAAAAGGCGATTATAAAATCTAACAATGAAAGTTCGGACCAAATTGCACTGGCCATAAAAGACAGCTATAAAAGACTTCTGGAACCTGCTATTTCTAATGAAGCACTACAGGAAGCGAAAGAAAAAGCAGACAAAAAAGCAATTGAAATCTTCTCCGAGAATTTAAGCCAGCTTCTGCTTGCACCGCCTTTGGGAGAGAAAAGAATTCTGGCAATAGATCCGGGATACAGAAGTGGATGCAAAGTGGTTTGCCTGGATGAAAAAGGAGACTTACTACACAATGAAACCCTTTACCCTCACGCTCCGCAGAATGAAAGCGGAATGGCTATGAAAAAGATCCGATCTATGGTGAATGCTTATAATATTGAAGCAATCTCTATCGGGAACGGAACGGCAAGCCGTGAAACAGAATTTTTCATCAAAAAGATTGCCTTTGATAAACCTTTGCAGGTTTTCGTAGTTTCGGAAGCCGGGGCTTCGGTTTATTCTGCCAGTAAAATTGCAAGAGAAGAGTTTCCAACCTATGATGTAACGGTGCGTGGAGCTGTTTCCATCGGAAGAAGACTTTCTGATCCGTTAGCAGAACTGGTAAAGATTGATGCCAAATCTATTGGCGTTGGACAATATCAGCATGACGTGGATCAGACCCAACTGAAAAATGAGCTTGATTCTACGGTGATGAAATGTGTAAATTCTGTGGGAATTAACTTAAATACAGCAAGTAAATCGCTTTTAAGTTATGTTTCCGGAATTGGAGAGAAAATGGCAGAAAACATTGTTAATTACCGTGCTGAAAACGGTGCATTTGAAGATCGAAAACAGCTTAAAAAAGTTCCGAGGCTTGGAGAAAAAGCCTTCCAGCAGGCGGCTGCATTTGTAAGAATTGCGAATGCTAAAAACCCACTGGATAATTCCGCTGTACATCCGGAAGCTTATGGAATTGTAGAAAAAATGGCCAAAGATTTAGGTATTAAAACCCATGAACTGATTGCCAACAAAGAAAAAATAGCTCAAGTAAAACCGGAAAGTTATATCACGGGGGAAATCGGAATCTTAGGCATCAAAGATATTTTAAAAGAACTCGAAAAACCGGGGCTGGATCCAAGAAAAGCAGCCAAAGTATTTGAGTTTGACCCTACCGTTAAAAGCATTAAAGACTTAAAAACAGGTATGATTCTTCCAGGAATTGTAAACAATATTACCGCGTTTGGATGTTTTGTGGATCTTGGAATTAAAGAAAGCGGATTGGTTCACATCTCCCAGTTGAAAGACGGGTTTGTATCAGATGTAAATGAAGTGGTAAAACTTCACCAGCATGTGCGTGTAAAGGTAACGGAAGTAGATGAGGCAAGAAAAAGAGTGCAACTGAGTATGATTTTGTAATCTTTTAACTGCAGATTAAATATAAACCATAAAATATTTGTTTTGAACACAAAGAATTTAATTTTCGATCTGGATGGCACATTATGGGATCCCAGAGCCACGATTATCAAAATATGGAATGAAGTACTGGGCAGACATCAACTGATTCAAAGAGACCTTAAGCCCGAAGATATGGATCAATATATGGGATTACTGGCCCATGATATTGTAAAAGATATTATTCCCGGTATTTCAGACCTGCAGGCTCAAGAACTTCTTTCCGAGATTGTAGCCGAAGAAAATAAAGTACTCCGCATACAGGGAGGGATTTTATATGATGGCGTAGAAAACACGTTAAAAAGTCTGGCTAACACTCATTCTCTGTTTATCGTAAGCAATTGTCAGGATGGCTATATCGAATCATTTTTAGAATATTATAAATTCAACGATTTGTTTGTTGACTTTGAATCTCACGGAAGAACAAAAAAACCAAAATCTGAAAATATACAGCTCCTTATGGAAAGAAATCAACTGTCCATCGAAGATTCTGTTTATATTGGAGACACTCAAACCGATTATGATTCCGCAGACTCTAATGGGTTGCCGTTTATTTTCTGTCAATATGGATTTGGAAAGTTAGCTGATTCCCTTTATGAGCCATCAATTCTTACCTTCTCGGACTTAATAACCCATATCCTATAGTACTAAATAATGAAGATTTCTGATCTTAAAGAGAAGAGAATTATTCACAGACCTACCCGATCCTTTGATGAATGGGGAAACAGGATTTATAACGAATTTGAGTATGAATTCACTTACAATCCTACACATAAGGGAAATGAAAGAGAGCGTCTTTTTGCCAAGGTGATTGATATGATTCCCTTTTTCATACTATTCATTTTCATATTCCATTTACCTGTTATTCTTGGTATTATATTTTCTATTCCCTGTGTGATTATTTCCGGTATCTTTTGTGAATGGTATTTCGGAACTACTTTAGGCAAGAAAATTTTTAAACTTAAAATTCTCGATGACAATGGAAATCAACCGGATTTTGTCAAGTCATTGCAAAGAAATATTTTAGTTCTGGTCAACTTATGGCCGGTTTTTACAGATTTTACACCGCCGCCCACACAAACCTGGAATGCAGGAGGTACTCAAATGAATTTCAGCATGCATTTGAATAATAAGATATGTAAAACTTATATTGTAAAAGAAAGTAAAGTAATAGAAATCAAAGAACTATTAGCACAAGAAAACAAAAAGGCTGTCCATTGAGACAGCCTTTTTACTTTATGTAAAGTAGAAATCTTTTATTTATAATCCTTAGAGCTTCTTCTAGGCTCTTTTACTTCCGGCCATTTTACCGTTTCTCCTTTATCATCCTGAGGCATTGCTCTTTTTTCTCTGTTGGTGAATTCCGGATCTTCAGAAGCCATATAAGCTAGTGCAGCCGTTAAAATCACATTATTTTTCACCTCATCAAAAACAATTTTATCATACGTATCTTTTGTGGTGTGCCACGTATATCCAAAATAACCCCAGTTCAGAGAACCTAAAGAAAATCCTGGTACTCCTGCTGCCACAAACGAAGCATGGTCAGAACCACCGCCGCCCGGCATTCCGGGAAAGTCAGTTTTTATATGACTCTTTACTGATTTTGGAACCCCGTCAAGCCATTTTCCGATATAATCATAAGCTTTAACAAATCCCTGACCGCTGATATTCACAACACGTCCTGTTCCGTTATCCTGATTAAAAGCAGCCTGAACTCCTTTTATAATCTGAGGATTATCCACCACAAAACCTCTGGAACCGTTTAATCCCTGCTCCTCACTTCCCCAAAGTCCGATCACGATTGTTCTTTTGTTGTTCGGATAATATTTTTTAAGGATTCGCATGGTTTCCAGCATCGTAATGGTTCCTGTTCCGTTATCTGTTGCTCCTTGCGCTCCGTCCCATGAATCAAGGTGAGCCGAAAGAATTACATATTCATCCGGTTTTTCCTTTCCTTTGATCATACCAATAGTATTGAAACTTTTGGCTTCAGGAAGTATTTTAGACTGAGCATCAATTTTAATTTTAGGAAGAGTGCCTTTCTCTGCCATTCTGTAGAGCATTCCATAATCTTCCACATCAATATCAATCATGGGGATTTTGGTTGTTTTTGCTCCGAAGATTCTGTTAGCTCCCATAATTCCAGTCCAGTTTGAAATAGCAATTCCTGCCGCTCCTGCTTTTTCCAGGGCCTCCGGAAGACTGTTGTTGTCATATCCTATATTCTTTACATACGCAGTGAAATCTTTAGCCGCCTGCTCTTTTTCTGCTTTAAGCTTTTCATACAGTTCAGGAGTAGCAAATTCTTTGATTTGTTCATCAGAACGTCCGATTTTTTGGTATTGTGCCATCAGCACTATTTTTCCTTTTGCAGAAGGAAGCCATTGATCAAACTCTGCTTTGGAAGATACTTTCGGAAGAATAATGACTTCTGCCTCAATTGCTTTTTTAGTAGCAGGACTCCATGCAAGCTGTGTAGCCGCAAGAGATTTTACACGTGGAAATGTCATATCCACATGAGTAGTCCCTCTCTGCCATCCTTTCCATGTTCCAAACTGCTGAAGATTGGCATCTACTCCCCATGAGCGAAGTTTACCTGCACTCCATTCGTTGGCGGCAAGCATTTCGGGAGTCCCTACAAGACGCGGTCCGATACCGTCCAATAGCTCATACGCCAGGTTTTCAAGCTGGGAATTATTATTTACTTCATCTACAAAACTTTTTACGATAGGGTTTAGCCTTTCTTTTGGGTCAACCTTTACCTGAGCCCAGGAAAACTGAGCAGCCAGCACTACTGCAGGCACTGCAAAAAATCTATTTATCCTCATAATATATATTGATTGGTTTAAAGATAAAGGAAATTAGGGAGATGGTGAAAGATTGGGCCTAAAAAAGAGGTTTTCCAATGATATTATCAACGTTTTTCTCCAAATACGTTAACAAAATCAGCCATTAACCTCAAATCAAGTGGTATATAATGTTAGATATTGAATGTTAGCAGAATTTTTCCTAAACTGGAAAATCGAAAAACGTCTTGTATTAAGGGGATAAAAAAAGCCGGCTTCAAAAGCCGGCTAAAGTGAATTATTTTTTAGCTTCTTCTACAGAAACTTTTCTGAAGTCTTTGAACAATTTGCTTAGTTCTAAAGCTGCTTTACGAGCTCTTGTACCAGCTGCTTTGTTTCCTTTTTCTGCTTGTTGGTTTGCCTCAGTTGTGAACGCTTCAAATTCTGCGTTGATTTTTTCAATTAGTTCTTTCATTTATTTAAAAATTTAGGCTGCAAATATAGGTTTTATGGTGATTCCAGCCTAGCTGGAGTGAAAAAAGTTTAAGCGAAATGGCTAAAATATTCACTTTCATCTCTATAAAAGTGCTTTTTCGGATGATTCAGCCCCTTAAAATGATCATAGAATACTGTTTCAACCCTTAATCTGAAGTCTTCTGAAAGGAATCTCATTTCGTTTATTTCCTCATTATTTTGGTTTCGCAAATCTTCATTTTTCAGAAAAAACAACGTATCAACAAAAATAAGAGTTTCCGAACTTTCGTCTTATCATTTTAAGATTACTCATCGTATAAAAGCACCAAGAATACTGAAGTTTTGGAATTTTATTATAAATTTGAAAAAAACGACTTATCCATGTTTAAAAAATTATTCATCCTTACTTTATTATTACCTCTGCTCGCCTATTCTCAAAACAAAATAAACTATAAAATCTATTATGATGCAGATCTTGAGCAAAACGGATTAAAAGTTAAGGTTGATTATATCTTAAAAAAACCATCAGATACCATCTCCTTTTATTTTGCCAATGAAAACTGGGGTGAAAATAATCTCTTCAACAATCTTACAATATCAAAAGACGAAAATCCTGGTATTACTTTTGAAACACTGCCGGAAAAGAGCAAAATAAAGGTCAGGATGAAGATGGGAAACAAAATTTCCCTTGTTTATCATATTAAGCAGGATTTTAAAGATCCTGATTATAAAATATTCAACCGTCCCAGGATTAACAATACATTCTTCCATGTCTTGGGTAAAAACCTGTTCATCGTACCTGTTTCATTTACAAAGATTCCGGAAGACAGGGAATTTGAATTTTCTCTTGAATGGATAAATTTCCCTATGAAATTCAGGCTTCATAACAATTTTGCCACACAGGCTAGAGCCCAGAACATTAAAACAACACTTTGGGAAGGATTGTACAACTCATTGTTTATAGGAGGCGACTATAGGTTTTATTCTTTTAAAATACAAAACAAGCCTGTTTATCTGGCGTTAAGAGACCAGTGGCAAAACGGTTTTACAGATGATTTCCTATTTTCAAACCTTAAGAAAGCAATACAGTCGCAAAGAGATTTCTGGAAAGATTATAATCAGGATTATTATACTGTTACCTTAACCCCTACCGTTTCACAAAAAGACAGTCTTTTCAAAGGATACAGTTCAACAGGGTCTGCTATCAGAAATGCATTTATGATTCAGGGAACCAATAATCCTTTTAACAACAAAAACGCCTACCTTTATCTTCTTCATCATGAGTTGATGCACGAATGGATTGGAAATAAAATTCAAAATAAAAACGAAGAACTTAATTATTGGTTTAGCGAGGGCTTTACGGATTATTATGCTTATAAAAACAGGCTGCGAATCAAAGATATTTCTACGGATGAATGGCTAAAATTATTCAATACTGAAGTCATTCAAAATCATTGGAAGAACCCACAGCGAAATATTCCGAATTATAAAATAAAAGATGATTTCTGGAAAAGCCGTGATGTAGAAAAAGTACCTTACAGACGGGGTGCTATTTTCGCTTTCTGGCTGGATAATCAGATTTTATTGAAATCTCATTACAAAAAATCTCTGGATGATCTGATGCGAGAATTATTGAAAACATGTACGGAAAAGAAGCTCAAGTTTACAGATGAATTTTTCCTCGATATAGCTCAGCGATATATGGATAAAGATATTACTTATTTTTTTCAGAAACATATCATTTCAGGGGAAGATATTGACCTTACCAAAGAAAAATGGATTGATGGTTTTAATTTTAAAATGATTGACAATATTCCACAATTGGAAATTGACAGAAGTAAGAAAGTACTATTATATGGTCTTAATTAAACTTTATCCGGAAGGATAGATAAACATATCAACTGTACTGAACAAATTCAAAAAATATTTTCTGTATCGATGATATTTTAACGAACTGTATCCCTTTTGAATGGATTAATCTTATAATTTTGAATAAAAAAATCCCATGGATATCATTTCAAAATTTACAGTAGGTTCTGAAGAGGGAATTTCTGATCTTATAACCATTATTGATTCTTCCGTTTATGCCTTACACAAGGAGTTTGTTACTGAAGAGGAGATTAAAAAATATATTCACAACGAAATAGATCCGAGAAAGATGATCAATGATCTGAATGATCTTTCCAACCAGCTGATCATGACATATGCAGATCAAAAGCCTGTCGGGTACAGTATTATCAAAAGCGGTTCTCTGCATCCGGAGATACCGGAAGGAAAAAGAGCAACAGAAATCAGTTTTGTGATTCTTTCAGAGTTTGATCTTCCTGAAATAAGGCAATCACTTTGGAAAAAATGCAGGTCAGCAGTAAGCTTTACGGATATCATATGGACCAATATGCTGGATCATGATCCGCTTTCGGAGTTTTTAAAAGAGTGTGGTTTTGTACCTGCTGTCAGTTCAAAAGCTGGCCCATTCCAGCTACCCTCACATATTTTAGAATTGGAAATTAATAAAAGCTAGTTCAATCTTTTTAACTACTGATTTTACCGATGTTTGCTTATATTTTATAGTGCTTACGTATATTTTATCATCAATAGTTCCTTTTTATCCTGAGGATATTGAGGGAAACTATTATTCATATTTTTATTATCTCACTTAAAATAATTTTAAGTAAGCAATAGTTTGCATATCTTTGATTTTTATAATTTTTACTTATGAGTGATCAGCTGGAAACTATAGAAGATTATTACAAACGTATCCGTAAGAACCAGATCAAAATGTTTGATTCTGAAGATTTTGAAATGGGTAAATCTCATTTCAATATTTCTATGCGGAAATACTGCAGTTTTAAGAGTCCATACAACCGACGTGATTATTATAAAATCAGTTTTATCATTGGAAAAGGAACTATTCATTATGGCACCAATAAGCTGTATATTGACCGCCCGGCTTTATTCTTTCCTTCTCCAAGCATTCCCTACTCATGGGAGTGTGACAGTGATTTACAGGAAGGATATTTTTGTCTGTTCAACCAGGAATTTTTTAATGGAAACTCAGAATTTAATCTGTTTAAAAAGACTTCAATGTTCAAAGAATGGAGCAAGCCTGTAGTTTTTCTGACTGAAGAACAGACTCAGCTGGCCACACTTTATTTTGATCAGATTTACAGAATGAATAATTCTGCTTATCCTTTCCGTTGCAGCAGCATCAAAAGCAATCTGGCATCCGTTATGCATCTGGCCATGGAAAACCGCGTGGAAGACATCAATCCTAATGAACTTCCTGCAAATGTGCGTTTATACAAATTATTTGATGAACTGCTCAACAAACAGTTTCCTTTAGACTCCCCGGCTTATCCGCTTGCATTAAAAACTCCTTCAGACTTTGCCGAACATCTTAATGTGCATGTGAATCATTTGAACTCTTCGGTAAAATCTGTAACCCATCTTACTACAACACAGATTATTAAAGAAAAGATGTTTGAAGAGTCTAAAAATCTGCTGAAGTATACCAATTGGGATATCGCCCAGATTGGTTATACATTAGGTTTTGATCAGCCCGCTCATTTTAATAACTTCTTTAAAAAGCATGCCCGGACCTCACCATTAAAATTTAAGAATTTATCTTAATATTTGATTTTTGTAATTTTTACTTTGTCTTTTAAAATTCACTTTTCTATTTCTTGACTTATTTTTGCATTGTAAAAAATGAATGAACATGTTGAGAGAAGCATCTGAAAAAAGAATCAGATTAATTACCATTATGGCTTTCGTGTCTATCCCGCTTTCGGGGTTTGTCACGGATATATATTTACCATCATTCCCTTCTATGGCCAAAGAAATGATGGTTTCAGAAAAAGATATCCAGATCACGCTGACTTCCTATCTTCTTAGTTACGGAATTTCCCAGTTATTTGTGGGAGGTATTCTGGATAGTATCGGCCGCTACCGTCCCAAATTGATTGCATTGTTCCTGCTGATCCTGACCAGTATTTTAATTACGATGACCAACAGTATTTTATTGATCTGTCTGCTTCGTATTCTTCAGGGAGCTGCTGTTTCGGTACTTGTGGTGGCTACACGTGCTATTTTTGTAGACATTTATGACTCCGAGAAAGTGAAGCACTATTTGAGCTATTTCACAATTGTATGGTCCTGCGGACCTATTCTTGCTCCTTTTCTTGGTGGTTATCTGGAAAAAATATTTAACTGGCATGCTAATTTTTATTTCCTAGCTCTATACGCGGGATTCCTTTTCTTATTTGAGTGGTTCTTCAGTGGAGAAAGTCTTCCTCAGAAAAAGAAACTGGATCTGTCAGAGAATATCAGCCTTTACAAAATGATGCTTAAGAACAGGATTTTCATGTTGGGAATTTTCATATTAGGACTGAGCTACTCTATCGTTATGCTGTTTAATATTACCGGACCGTTTATTATTGAAAATACATTTCATTTTACACCGGTAGTCATTGGATATTGTACATTGATATTAGGTTTCTCTTGGATGATCGGAGGTTTTATCGGGAAACGCAGGCTGACATTGGATTTTAAGCCAAGAATTCTACAGCCTATCCTTTTACAGCTGATCCTTATTGCAGGATTGATTATCATCAGCTATTTTGCAGAAAGTCTTTTCATTATGATTCCTTTTGCCTTTTTCATTCATATCTGTTCCGGAATTTTATTTACCTCATTCTTTACGACAAGTATGCTTTACTTTCCTAAAAATGCAGGAACTGCCGGCGGGCTTATGGGTGGATTGGTCTATGTGATCACTTCTGTAACAAGCTTTATCATTTCGGTAAGCGGAAATGTAAGTGAGCAAAAAGATCTTTCCTGGCGTTATCTTATCATAGCCTGTTTACTTTTAGGGATTATCCTTATTATGCATCAGGCCGTAAAAAAAGAAAAAGCAGAGAATAATTAATCTCTGCTTTTTTATAATTATTCTATATTCCGAGGCATTAAATTAAAAAACGACCGCCAAAAAGGCAGCCGCTTATTTAAGTTTATTGTGATTAATTCTAAAAAGGATCTGCAACCGTATAGTTCATTTTAACTTCAAATTGAACATCAGGAGTTAAGCTTGTTCCATTCAGATAGATCCAATCTGTTCCTGACTCATTATAAACCTGAAGATAATAGGTATTTCCAACTCCTGTAGTATCCTTGAAAGCAACAATGTCTCCATCTTCGATACTTGTAGAAAAGTTCCCAGCCTTTTTCTTTACAATCTGAATCATCATGTTGTAAGTAGTCTTTCCATATTTAGGATAAAAATAATAACTTCCACTGCCTACAGAGTACCAATACCAGAAATGATTGAGCCTCTCACTGGTCTCTACTCTTACATACCCTTCTTTCAGATCAAAATAATTGTCATTGTCTCCAATGTTTACAATGTTGAACCAGGTCTGTGCGTCCGGCTGTGCAGAAGAAACCGTCAGCCAGTCATTAGGCGTTGAAAGATTTGAGGTGATATATTTTCCTGTAGCTACAGATTTCAGTGAAATACGGTCGTGTTTTCTGAATTTTAAACTTTGTGTTGGTGTTTTCTGATCCGAATAAACATTAGCTTCTACAGGATAATGATCTGAATATTCTGCCCAATGATATTTAATTCCGGCTATATTGGTATATGTCATGAGATTTGAAGACACAGGATCAAAAACGATATTTTGCCAGGTTGGCGGTACAAGATGATCATTAGAAACCAAAATATAATCAAGATACTCTCTATTATTTTGCGGATACGGGTAATGATAGGAAGCCATTATATTGGTTTTTGTATCCCATGAATATTGTAATCCTTTATATGTAGGAGCATTTACATTCAGGGTTTGAAGCATATCAGCATATTCGGGAGTATCTTTTATGATATTAAAATCCCCACCATAGATCACCATTTCATCTTTTGGGATATTCAAATTATCTACAAATGATTTCATCATTTGCAACTGCTGTTTACGAACTTCCACCTCTTTACCGTTGCAGGAAGGCTGTGTAGACTGTGCATGAGTTGCTATAAAATGAACATATTTACCGTCTTTTAAGATTTTAACATACACAAGACCTTTCAGACAGCTCCCATCATAGGAACATCCTGCCGGAAAAATATATTGTTCCTTTCTCTCTATAGGATATTTGCTGGCAATCATCACCCCTCCATCCTCGAATCCTCCTGAGATAAACTCACGCCAATAACCTGAAGTCTTATCCCAACCATCTTTCGTCTGCCCCAATACCGGAGTCTGATAAGGAAAATTGGGAAGAAGTTTTTTACGTAGTTTAGCAGCCGCATCATTATCAAAACACTCCTGCAACATCAGAACATCATAGTTTCTCAAAAAGGAAGCTCCTCCAAGCCTCTCTGCCCTATCCTGTTGTGCCCATTGTGTCATACCAGATACCAGGAGTTCTTTCAACAAAAATGTATTATAAGATAATACTTTGATATTCGGAAAAGCACTTCTCATGGCATTTTCCTGTGCATTTGGCAGCGTTTCATCTGGCTGAAACTGATCTGACCTACACGATAAAAGGGTTAAAAGACAAAGTACCGGAAGAAACCGGAAGAATGAAAATTTCACTTGATTCATAAGTTTTTAAGTTAAAATTGTTTTGTTTTTGCTGCGGCCAAAGTATGATTTACTGTAGTAACTAAAATGAACCCAATATTATCTAAATGATAATTTTCTGATACACGATTTAACTATTAAAAAAAGCAATAATCTAACGGCCTAATTAGTTTTAATTAAAACTAATTTTTCGTATATTTGTTAGGGTAAGTAAAGCTATAAAGTCCATTTGGATATGCTTCTTATCCTATCAATATTATAAAAGTATGCCTGAAAAACAGAATAATATTTCGGAACTTGCTCTGGAACTTGGCCTGGCGATGAGTGAAATGAAAAGCCGTCTCCGCCAGAAGATCCAGACTATCGTGAATGAATATGATCCCGATCTTTCTTTTGAACTGATTGAAATTCTGGGACTGCTTTCACGTAATAATGGGATTAACCAGCAGGAAATAGGAAATAAAGTCAGCAAAGACAAATCAAGCATTACTTACCTCATCAACAGTCTCGTAAAACGGGAACTTGTTGAACGGATAGCTGATAAAAATGACCGGAGAAACAAGCAAATCTTTTTGACTCCGAAGGGTAAAGAGATTGTAGAAACCGTTTATCCGTGGGCATTGGATCTTTATAAAAAAGCGGTTGACAATATTGAAGAAGAAGAAATCATCAAAGCTTTGCTCTTAGTAAAAAAAATGACAGCCAACCTGGAAGAATCAGGATCAAAATATGATACATTATGAGAACAATCCTTGTACCCATTGATTTTACATCAACTACGGAAAATGCAGTAAGAGTTGCCGCAGATTGGGCAAAAACCTACGAATATCAAAATATTATCTTACTAAAAACAGCAGGAGAATCTGAATTTGATTATCTGCATATTGCAGAAGGACATTCATTTGTGAATGAAGAAAGTGTCAACAATCTGTTGCAGAGAACGGAATTATTATTTGATCAGTTGACAGACATTATTACAGAAAAGTCACCAGAAGTAAAAGTTTCCAGGATATTAAGTGATTGGGCTCTTACCAGAAGTATCAATGAGCTTTTAAAAAATCAGCCTTCTGTAGAACTGATTATTTTGGGAAGTGACGACCAAACATCCTCCACTGAGAGCTTTGTCTCTGACAATATTATCAGCATTGCAAGAACAAGTCCTGTGAAGACCTTAATTGTTCCCAACAGCTATCACTATACTCCTATCAAAAATATATTTATTCCTTGTGATATAAAGGGAATTAAAAGATTAGAAAGATTATTTCATCACAAATCTGTTATTCATAAACAGGATGTACGTCTGATGTTTTTGAATATCAATACCCGTGAAAAAGAGGATGAGGACAAGAAAAAAGAACTGGAAGACTATATCCGTGAGCATTTAACGGAAATCCCAAGCAGCATTCATTATTCTCATGATGAAAATGTTATTAAGGGGATTCTTACCTTTGCAGCCTCTAATGACACGGATCTTATTATTGCTTTACCAGGCCAGCATAGCTTCCTGTATTATCTGGCGAGCAGAAGTATTTCCGAAGGAATTTACCAGAACACCCAGCAACCTGTATTAATTTTAAAATAATAAGAAATTTTAAAGTGATCGAAAGCTAATAGTAAATTTTGGAACTTTCGATTTTGACAAGTTTCAGTTCCTGCATTTTTTTTACATATCTGATTACCGTCTCCACCCGAAGACCGGTTAAAGTTGCGATTTGCTGTCTGGTATAAGGAATTAGAAATGAATAGGCTTCCTCAAATCCAAAATACTTTTTAAGATGATCAAAAAGCTTCGTGAGTTTTACGATAGGATCTGAAATTGCGAGAAAACTGGAAATCATATACCTAAAATGCAGTCTGTCGGCAGTGTATTTATTAATCTCGAGCATTAGTTCGGGCTTTTCCAATAGCAGCTGCAGAAACTTGGTCTTGGAAATTTTAATAATCTCACAGCTGGTAACCGCAATAGCATTGATGGCATAATGATGACTGGTAAATAAGTAACTTTCACCAATGCAGTGACCATCAAAAGGAAGACCGTGAACAAATTCTTTCCCGTCTTCTAAAAAAGTATTCATTTTCACAGTACCGTGCCTGATCTGGAAATAATATTTAGCAGCAGTCCCTTCTTTAAAAACAGAATCTCCCGCATCATATTTTTCCAGAATGGCTCCCCGGGAAAATAATAAATCTTCACATATGATCATCTTACCATTATTTTTGAGTAAAAATACTTAAAGTATAAGCTATATTGCAACTTACCAAATACCACAAAAAACAGTATTTGCTGATATTGACACTCTTTTTTATTAAGCTGTAATTTTCTTTTTATGTTTTACTCCCCAGTCAGCAAGAGCTGCAATAACATCCTTCAGCGACTCGCTGTATTCTGTAGGAACATATTCTACCAACACCGGTTTCTGATCGGTAAGAACAGTTCTCTCAACTAAATGATTAACTTCCAGTTTTTTCAACTCGCTGGAGAGGACTCTTGCTGAAATCCCATTGATTGTCCGCTGCAACTCGTTGAAACGTGTATGCCCACCCAAAATAGCAATCATTACCCGGATGGTCCATCTTCCTCCCAAAACATACAAAGCATCCTCAGTAGCAGACAGATGCGTGCTGCATTGCGGCCTTGAATACACTATTTTTTCTTCTTCCATTGTCTCTGTTTTATCTGATTACTAACCTAAATGTTATTACTAACCTTTTGGTAACTACTATCTTTTTATTAGTAAATATAGATAATTTTGAAACATCAATTTTAAAAAAAATAAAAAATGAAACGAGTACTTCATATTATCTCAAGCCCAAGAACCGAATCATCAATCAGTAAAAAACTGGGGAATGCCGTTGTAGAAAAAATCACAGCAAAGTATCCTGACAGTATTTTTAAAAAACGTGATTTGGCGAATCCTCTTTTTCCTCATTTAGAAGAAGCCCATATCAATGCCTTTTTCACTCCTGCTGAAAATCGTACTGCTGAGCAATTGGAAACTGTAAAGCTTTCGGATACGGTAATTGATGAACTGCATGAAGCCGATATTATTGTTATTGAAGCTCCATTGTACAATTTCAGCATTACTTCTACCCTAAAATCATGGCTCGATCATATTGCCAGAGTAGGAAAAACTTTCAGTTACAGTGAAAACGGTCCTGAAGGTTTAGTGAAAAACAAGAAAGTATATCTTGCTTTTTCAAGTGGCGGAGTATATTCTGAAGGTGAAAGACAGGCTTACGATTTTGTTGTTCCTTACTTAAAACAAACACTTGGTTTCATGGGAATGACGGACATTTCTGTGGTCCGTGCAGAAGGACTCTCTGTTCCTGTAATTCAGGAAACAGCTCTGCAAAAAGGGATTGAGAGTATTGTTGTTGAGTAAAAAATAAAATGCTGTTCTTCTAGAGCAGCATTTTTATTTTGAGGTTTAATCGTCAAAATGAAAAGTTTACACAATCAAAAGAATATTCTTCTCAACATATGTAAAGACTTTTTCAGTTTTTATCTCTCATTTTTACTTTATTAAATGAAAGATTATGGAAAATAATAAAAACCCCAGACTCATCAATCCCACAGAATTGTTTAATCCAAGCCCTTATGGCTTTTCGCACAGTATTTCTGTAGAATCCCCTTCTCAAATATGTTTTATATCCGGACAAAGCGGTGGTGTAGGAGAAAATCATCTGTTGGCGGATGATTTTAAAACTCAGGTTCAGGATGCTTTGCAAAACTTGAAAATCGTTTTACAGAGCCATTCTATGACGTTTGAGAATGTTGTCAAAATCACCCTTCTCATTGTTGATCATGATCCGGAGAAGCTTGAAATTTGGGCAGAAGAAGCGAAGAAAGTATGGTCACAATCATTCTTACCCACAAGTACGCTTATTCCCGTGAGCCAGCTTGCTTTACCCGGAATGTTGTTTGAGATAGATGCTATTGCTGTGAAAAATTAGTTTCTGCTAAGACGTTCTATCATTAGTGATGAAAAGCTTTTTACCCCAATTCTGATACTTTCTTCATCCACCTGAAAATTAGGAGAGTGATTCATCGCAATCACTCCTTTTTCAAAATTGGATCCACCCAGAAAAAAGTAGACTCCCGGGATTTTCTGTTGAAAATAGGCAAAGTCATCATTAAAAAACGGAACCTGACCATAGTCTGAGGCTACAGCATTTTTTCCATAAAGATGCTGCAGGATTTCTATTGCTGATTTTGTCAGTTTTTCATTATTGATAACCGTTGGATTTTCCTGAACAAAAGAAACAGAAAGCAGCTGATTTCTATATCCGCTCTCTTCAACAATTTTCTGAACTTCAGGAATTATTTTATCTAACTTGGAAGAATTGGTCTCATACAAGTAGGCTTCAAGAAAAGATTCATTATTTTTAGAATAGATATTGAATTTTCCATCTGTGAAAAGATAATCTTTGAAAATAGTATCAGGATTCGTCAACCCAATTTTAGGATCAACAATAGATTGTATTTCCCAGGGATTGCTTCCCGGAGAAGCCCGAAATAAAGAAGTGCTGATCTTTTTTGTTAATCCGTTGAGTTCCTCCTCAGACAGTCCTTTTTTTAACTGAATTCTTATTTTCTTCTGATAGGCAAACATTTCGCCGGGTTTCACCATGATCTGTCCAACAGGCGTAGCTGTTACATGAAGGCCATAGATTTCATCAGGATTTATTTTGGAAAGTAATCCGTTATTAAGCATTTCTTTTGCTCCTTTGAATGCTTCCTCTTCAGGTTGGAATATAAAATATATTGTTCCTTTTAAAGATTTTTTATTTTTGGAAAGAACCTCAGCAATTCCTAACCCAATTGCCATGTGTATGTCATGACCACAACCATGTTGAATCCCCTTTATTTTTGATTTGAAAGCCTCAGGATCGGGATAATCATTAGGTAGTGCATCCATATCTGCTCTCCAGGCTATCTTTTTCCCTTTTTGATCTCCTTTCAGAATCCCTATTACACTATGTCCGTAATGATCTGTTTGAACTTCCAGTCCTAAATCCAGCAGATACTGCTTAATTTTTTCCTGAGTTTGCTTTTCCTTACCTGCCAATTCAGGATTTTCATGAAACACTCTTCTGATCTTCACCAATTTATTAAATACTTTATCTGTCTCCAGCTGAACAGATTGATGTACTGTCTGTTCGCTTATACTTTTGGAAGATTGAGCAACTGCTTCTTTTTGGTTGTTCAGCCTCTGTGCAGGCAAAAGAGAGGAAATTAAGCACAATAAAGCGAGTGTAAGTTTTCTCATGGTTAATGGTAATTGGTTTTGGGTAACTATTTAATGAAAAGTTAGCTTATACTGATTAGACGGCTACCACCTCACATTCGTTACATGTTGATCATCAATTTATTATTATTTTTTAAACTTAAATAAATCTATCTTGCTTCAATATATTATCCTGTTTTCACTACCACATTATTTAAAATAATTCTAAACTAGGTGAAAACGCAACACTTTAAAACCTCCTTGAATAAAGGGTTTGTTACAAAAAATTAAAATTACATCACTATAAATTACGTAGAAATACTGAATCTTATCTGAGGGGATCTGATTAATTTCGGATAAACAAAAACTGACAACTATGGATAGCTTGAAAAGCATGCATTCATTTCTGAAAAAGAAGTGGTATCTGAAAATCCGGCAGCTATAGATCAATCGGTATGATAACTTCCTGTTGAAAGGAGTTGAAGATATCTAACCCAAATTTTTAACGAAATGAATATTATTAACAAAATCCTCAACGTCGACGATTATTATTTCGACGTGTTTATGTCTATCTCGGAAGCGCTTGCCGGGTTTACCGTAAACGAGTTACAGTCTACAGGTTTGGCAGAAACCTATTACACCTACATTCTCAAAAACTTAGATGCAGCTACTTTCGTAGAATTCCTTACTGTATCTAAAAACATTCTTGAAAAATCTTCCGGTGAAGATGAGCTGAATAAGGCCATTCAATCCGAAATTATAAAGCATCCAGGAATGAATGATATTGCCGGAAAAGTAATCACCATGTGGTATTTGGGAACCTGGGAAGGGACTTATATCAATGATCTTTCCTACAAAGAAGGTCTTGTCTGGAATCTCATGCATTCTCATCCTCCCGGAGCAAAACAACCTGGCTACAAATCGTGGAAAATTAAACCTGTAAACAGCAACTCATGAACCAGACCAATACTAAAAAAGATGTGATCATCGTAGGAACGGGGATCGCAGGATCATTGATCGCAAAGCTACTGTCTGATCATGTATTTGATGTGACAAAAGGTAAAATGATCCATCGTGCAGATGCAGGAAAATCTGACAATATTAAAGAAATATCAATCCTTATGTATGAAGCGGGACTGGAAGCTGGTATTGAACTGGATTCTGTATCCTCAATGACCACTTACAATGAGTACATCCGCACTTTTTATAAAGAAGAGGCCAAAGTTCCCAACTCTCCTTATCCGAATTTGAAGCAGGCACCTTCTCCAAATGTTCTGGATATGGAGCATATTGTTCAGCCGTTTCCTGATAAAAAAGGATACCTGGTTCAGTTTGGACCGATGCCGTTTGCAAGTGATGCCATCAGAGTGGGAGGCGGAACTACTCTTCACTGGCTGGGAACTACCCCAAGGATGCTTCCGAATGATTTCAAACTTACAGAGAAATATGGGATTACCATTCCTCAGCCGAATTCTGACAAGCCAAGTCCGGTTAACTGGCCGATAGACTATGAAGAATTAAGACCTTATTATGAAATGGCAGAATTTGAAATCGGGGTTTCCGGAGATGTTTCAAAACAGGAATATCCAATTGTTGAGAATATGAAGGAATATTATGGAGACTATGTATTTCCGATGGAAGAAATTCCTCAGAGTTATATGGATCATAAAATCATTGATGGACTTAAGGGAACAAGCGTAAAGCTAAGCTCCGGAGAGATTTCTTTAATGATGGTGCCTTCCCCACAAGGAAGAAACTCTATTCCAAATCCAAAATATGGAAAAACAAAGATCATCAAAGCCGAACCAAAAGAATCGGGATATAAACTGGTTTTAGACAGTTCTGAAAAAGAAGAATACAAGGCTCTCGGTTCTGTGTGGAATCCTTATATGGGAGAGCGTTGTGAAGGAAATGCATCCTGTGTTCCGATCTGTCCGGTCCAGGCGAAATACAATGCTTTAAAAACATTGAAAAAAGCTCTGTATAAAGTTAATGATAATGAAAACCTTAAACGTAATCCATACATGCAGATTCAGGCTCAGAGTGTGGTGTACAGATTAAGCGTTGACCAGAATGATAAAGAGAAAATCTCCAAAGTTCATCTGAGAAGATATACTTCAAAAGAGAAAACAGATTTTGTTGAAGAGTCAATAGACACTTCAGACGCTATTGTAATTCTTGCCGCCAATGCTTTTGAAAATCCAAAAATTCTACTGAATTCTAAATATACAGTTAATAATGTTGTAAAAACGGCCGCTAACAGTAGTGACCAGGTGGGAAGAAACCTGATGGATCATATGGTAATGCTTACCTGGGGACTTTTCCCTGAACCGGTTTACCCATACAGAGGTCCTGGTTCTACCACTAATATTTCGTCTTTCCGTGATGGAGATTTCAGAGGTAAATTTTCTGCATGGATCTCACCTCTTGACAATTGGGGCTGGGGCTGGCCGGCATTTTCTCCGGGATCTGATGTTGCCTATTTTATCAGCAAGGAGAATCTTTTCGGAGCAAAATTAAGAGAAGCCCTTACGAACAGACTTTCAAAACAGGTTTTATTCCATTTTGAAATAGAACAATTACCTAACCCAAATAACAGAGTAACCATTAATGATCAATATCTGGATGTTCTTGGAATTCCGCGTCCTGTTATTCATTATGAACTGACAGAGTACGAAATGAAAGCTATGGAGCAGGCAAAAGATGCTTCTGATCAAATGTTTAAAAGATTAAACATTGAAGATTTCACAAAATATACTGAGGAAGACAAAAACTCTGTGATATACAATGGGAAAAGATATTCTTATAACGGAGCAGGTCACATAGTAGGAACTCACAGAATGGGTTCTACAGCAGAAGATTCTGTCACCAACAGCTATTGCAAAGCCTGGGACCATCCTAATTTATACATTGTAGGAGCAGGAAACATGACCACTTTAGGAACTTCAAATCCTACTTTAACATTATCAGCATTCACCATCCGTTCGGTAGAATCTATCCTTGCTGATCTTGAAATTCAACTAAAAAAATAACAACATGAGACAAAGACTTATCAATAAAACAGCACAACCACAGGAAACATTAACAGCAGGAAGAATGGCAGCAAGAAGCGCAGTTGTTACAGAAGCCGTTTCATTGCCTTCTTTATTATTTGATTCAACACTTAGCAGAGAAGACTGGATTGAAGGATTAAAACATCACAGCAAAACACTGACTAATCTTTTACTGACTGATCAGATCAAAGAATTTAATGCTTATTTGGAATCTCAGTTCGGTTCAGAAATTTCTGAATTAAAAAAAGGATTAACCGAAATTGATTATAAACCTATTTTACAGGATCTTTTACAGACAGCCATTCTCATTGAGCATTCTACCATTCCTCCTTATCTTACAGCTTTGTATTCGATTAAAGACGGAACCAACGCTCTTGCTTCTCAAATCATCAGAAGTGTTGCCGTGGAAGAAATGCTTCACCTGATCATGGTTTGTAATGTACTGAATGCTATTGACATTCAACCTTCTGTAAACAAACAGGAGAACTACCCTACTTATCCGATGAAATTACCGATGAATGTTGATTTCTATATAGGTCTGGAAACATTCTCGAGTAACAGTATTGCAACTTTTATTGCCATTGAAAGCCCAACCAAACCTTTGGTAAAAGCTCCGAAATATGACCACGAAATTGACACTTCGGCATTATATTCTCAAAGAGCGGCTGTGCAGGAAAACAACTTCTGGACTCTTGAAAATATGAAGGGATTCATCATGGAAAACGTTCATACTATTGGTGAATATTACGATGTTTTATTCTTCTATATTGTTATTTTCCAGATCATTGCTTATTATAAAGAACATGGAACTCTTCCGAAGAGTTTTGAAGAATTAAATACCGGAGGAATTTTCACAGGAAAGCCATCCAAACAAATCCGTCCTGAGCAATATTACGGAAGTGGTGGCAAATTACATTTTGTAGAAGCTCTGGATGGAGTAATTGCTGTTTTCCAGGAGATTAAAGGACAGGGAGAAGGTGCTGATGATTCAATTTTTGATGTTGATCCGTCCCAATTTGAAGAAGGAATGGAACTGGCTCATTATTTCAGATTTAAAGAAGTTTTCCATGAGCATTTCTATCTCGGTGGAAACTACGAGCCTTTTATGGATGAAAACGGAATGATGCCTGTCACTACCCCGCCTACAGGAAAAGATTTACCTGTAGAATGGGATGAAGCCTATCCTATGAAGCCTAATCCAAAGGTAGAAGATTATATTAAAAACAAAGAATTACATGCACAGGGCGTTGAATTTAATAAAACCTACAGACGTTTATTAGACGCTATCCAAAGTGCTGTGGAAGGAAATCAAAGAGAACTGGAAAAATCCATTATGTACATGTATGCCTTGAAAGAACAGGCTGTTAACCTGATGAAACAGCCACTGGACTCACAAAATAATGCAGGTCCAACTTTCCAATACACTGAATTATAACCATAAAAACGATATATCATGCTTAAAAGAAAAAAAGAGAGTCCCAAAACGGGAGAAGAACAATTGTTCCGTAAAATGCCAAGCCAGGATGAAGTTAATCTGGCTGAGCTAATGGATGGATATTCAAAACTTCTTATTGATGATCCGGTAAGACCATTCCGGGAAGACAACCTTCAGGCAATAGAGAATAATGTAGATTATGGAATTCTGGCTGCATTGGCTGGTACATGGGTAAGTTATAATGTTAATTACAATAAAGATATTACTAAACCTTCATTAGCAAGCGGAGTGCATACTACAATTATGCCTTCCCCGGGAACCAATTCTGGAACGATACCGGGAAAATTTGCTTTTGATAGTGAAGAATATATTGAGAAGTTAACATTTTCAATTGTCCCGGGCGGAGTTCGTAACCGCGGTGGTGCCAGCGAACTCTTCTGTGGAGCTGTTAAATATGAGCAAAGCATTAAGAGCGTTAATTCCGTACAGGGACAGGATGCTTTAAAATATACTCCTATCCATGAAGAAAATGGCATGTATCTTTGGCTGAGTGATGTCTACAACCATGCGGCAACCAAGGAATCTATTGAAAGAGACCGTGGTATCCATGCTGTTTCAACAGAAGATGCTAAGTATGGCTATACAGGAGAATACAGAGATGAGCCTTTGGTGAGGATAACACCAGACGGAGAGGCAAACCCTAAATATATTCTTTTAAGCCAGCTGCAGCCGGGACAGCCTTATTATGAAATCATTCCGGCTCAGGAAATAAAGCCGGGAGCGGGAATTGACGGACCCTATTTTATTCCGGACTACTCTATCTCAAGAAGTGGTGTTATTCCTCATGGAAGCACCATTACTTTACTTGGAGATATTGTTCCTCAAAATAAAGATAACCAAACGTTCTATTTAATTGAAGGTTCACCTCAATTCCCTTATGGTAAGGAGGCATGGGATACCAATCATCTTTCCATTTCACGTACCATGGGAAATGCAGGGGTAACACCAGATAATATCATTGATCTTGATAAACCAGCACCGGATTGGGTACATGAAACACTCAATGATGATAATGATCAGGGATCAAACAAGATTTATACCCAGCGAATACTTGCAGACAATTTATATCCTTATTCTGTACGACCTGATCTGAGGCTCAGAGATACATTAAGAGGCCAGAACGTAAGTAATTATGTACATGTAAGAATGTCTTCCAAAATGAAAACAGGGGCACAGGGAGGGATTTTAAATGTTCCTTTTGTAAACCGTTTTGTTCCGACTGTTGAAGTGGATATGGATATGTGGATTGAAACCATTATTGAAGATGGGAAAGAAATTCTTCAGCTGCAGTATGAGCAAATTGTATTCTTTGAATTTGATTTTGGGAATGACGGAGGTACCACAAGCTGGCCTCATATTCAGGTTAATACACTTCGTAAGTTAGCAGATATTCCTGAAGATCAGAGAAAGGTAATTGAAGATCAGTTCTTTAATACTGGTGAAAATTCCGGTACAGCTTCAGGATGTCCTTATCATAAAGGATAGAATTATTCATCAATAGATACAAAAAAGGGACAGATTACTGTCCCTTTTTTACGTTTTCTAAGATATATTAAAGATTTTCGTACGTTTGATCTACCATAAAGGAAATTGCTTTTTTGATTTTTTCACGTCCTTCAGGAGTATTGGTATCTATTCCACAGAAAATACTGCCGTTCAGAGAAGCGAACATATTCAGATAATAAAGCCCGGAAACCATGATCGCCATGATAGAACGATAGGTATCCATTTTATCCTTAAAACGGGATTCCATTAATAATTTGAAGATATATTCTCCGTTTTCTTCCTGGGTATCGATCAGTTTTTTTAATGATTTTCTAGGTTCAGAAATGGTCCACAATAGTAATTTTTGAGCTTCTTTATTGGTGTAGACGTAATCAAATTGTGACTGAAGCATGTGCTGAATAAAATCCCGGCCTCCATCTTCAAGATTAGGTTTCATCTTTTCAACTTCTTCGCTGGTTGCTTTCACCCAGAAATCTTGTGTACGAACATATTCGTCCATCAATCCATCCATTCCGCCAAAATAAGTGTAGATCATTTTTTTGTCTACTCCGGCAGTAGCAGCGATATCATTGATCTTCAATCCTGCATGCCCTTTGGTTTTTAGAATTTTTCCAACTGCATCTAAAAACTTTTTTTTACTTCTTTCTTTGTTCCTAATACTCCCTGATGCTGACTTTCTTTCCATGACTAAACATTCAATATACAAGTTTAAGAAAATTTTTTATCATTTTAGACACCTATCAGTGTCTAATTTCAACTATTTGTATATATTTGTACAAACTAAGAACCATTCATTATATAAAACGCTATCGATTGAAAAATTAAAAACTATTCAGATTGTATCGTTAGTTCCCTCAGTTTAAAATATTTCGAACATTAACGACTGAGGTAAAAACACAACCGAACAGCATCAATTTCTATAATGGTGCTGTTTTTATTTTCAAAAAAGACTTTTCAATAGATATTTTTTATTGATTTATTCTTTTTAATTGCTGGAAGGTATGTTTTTATGTTGAAGAGAATTTTTGGCTGTTATTTTAGGCTTAAACTGGAATATAGTTATCATTTAAAGAAGAGTTTGCTTCTTATTATAAAAATTAATAATCTGAAAATCAGATAATTAAACCAAATTAAGAAAAATTTTATTATTTTAAACACTTTACAGTGTCTTATTTTATATATTTGTACAAACTAAAACCATCTATATATTTTAAAACACTTTTAGGTTGAAAAATAAGACAATTCAGACTGTTTTATTTACGTTCCCTTACTTTAAGACAATTTCGGACACGAAACAGCTAAGGTAGAAACACAACAACACAATTTACCATTAGAGATTTCTAATGGTTTTGTTTTTTCCAGAATACTCTTTGAGACGATAACAAACTGAATTTTATAGATTCTCATAGGTTTGGTTCAATAAAAAGGAGATTGCTTTTTTGATTTTTTCACGCCCTTTAGAAGTGTCAACATCTATCCCACAGAAAATACTTCCATTCATTGCAGCATACATATTCAGATAATAAAGTCCGGAAACCAGGATAGCCATTATAGAACGTACTTCTTCTGCATTTTCTTTGAAATGAGGATCCATCAGCAGTTTAAAGATATATTCTCCGTTTTCTTCCTGGGTATCGGTGAGTTTTTTTAGTGATTTTCTGGGTTCTGAGATACGCCACAGAAGTAGTTTTTGCGCTTCTCTGTTTTTGTAAACGTAGTCAAATTGTGACAAAAGCATTTCTTCCATAAAAGACTTTCCTCCGTCATCCAATCTTGGTTGTATCTTACCTACTTCATCTGTGGTTACTTTGCTCCAGTAGTCCTGAGACCGGATATATTCATCTATAAGCCCGTCTATCCCCCCAAAATAAGTATAGATCATCTTTTTGTCTACCCCGGCTGTAGCAGCAATACCACTTACTTTCAAAGCAGCATGTCCTTTTGTTCTCAGTATTTTTCCCACTGCATCCAAAAACTTTTTTTTACTGCGTTCCTTGTTCCGGATACTTCCCGCCACTGACTTTCTTTCCATGGTAAACTTTTCAATCATACAAGTTTATGAATTTTTTTTCATTTTAGACACTTTTTAGTGTCTAAATGTATATATTTGCATCAACTAATAACCATTTATATAAAACGAACGATCAAAGTTGTGAGATTGAGAGAGGTAAGATTGTACCGTTAGTTCCCTCAGCTTAAATGTTTTTAGTACTCCATGCTGAGGTAAAACTTTACTTTACAGCACCATTTTATTGGTGCTGTTTTTATGTAAGAGTTATAAATACCCGCGCTGTTTGATTTTTTTTGAATTTAATTTTGCTTTCAAATGCCTTCTAGCACTGGGTTTTTATAATTTAGTTACGCATTAAATAAAAATAATTTAATTTTTTTTTCATTTTAGACACTACGAAGTGTCTTATTTTGTATATTTGCTTCAAACTAATAACCATTTTACATAGAAGCACTATTGAGTTGAGAAAAATTAAAAAATTTCGAAGACAAGCAACTAAGGTAAAAACACTAAATGCAACAGTATCATTAGCTCTTTAATGATACTGTTTTTTAAATTTAAAGTTCAGATTTTTTGATCTTGAAGTACAGAAAATTATATATACCGGTTTCGGTATAGAATAGTTGATATGAAGAGAGACTGTCCCAGGACAGTCTCTTATTTTTTAAAGTCAAAATGTGTTACCCTTTTGCTTTTTCGTCAGTAAAGAAATGATATCCATCCTTTTTTTCAATAAGCTGTAACGGATATAATGATGGATTATACTCACCATTCAGCACTTCATTCAATGCATGTTTTTTTGATTCACCAAATGCGATAACCAAAATATTTTCAGCGTTATTGATGACAGGTGCAGTCAAAGTGATTCTGAACATTTCCTGAGGCTTCAGATAATAGGCAGAAACCCACTTTTCTTTTTCATTTAAAACCTCCTCACCAGGAAATAAAGAAGCAGTATGCCCATCATCTCCCATTCCTAAAAGGATAAAATCAAAAACACCTTCATTGCCAAGAACACTTCTGATCTGCTCTTCATAAGTCTTTGCATAATCCTCAGGAGCTGTTCCTTCAGCATACATAGGAAAAATATGTTGTTTATCAACAGGAACCTGACTAAGAAGCGCCTCATCCGTCATTCTGAAGTTGCTTTTATCATCATGTAAAGGAACCCATCTTTCATCTACCCAAAAAAAGTAGACTTTATTCCATTCTATCTGTTCTGCATATTTCTGAGTTGCTAATAGTTTAAAAATAGCCTTAGGAGAAGATCCTCCACTCAATGCAACCACGAAACGGTCATTCTTCCGAATAGATTTTTTTGAAAGGTCAACAAATGCATCTGCAGCTTCTGTGTACAGTTTTTCCAGATCGTCAAATACTGTAATATTCATTTTTTGTCTGTTTAAATTTTATATTGTTTTATACCCAGCTGTGCCCTTGTCTTTCTACCAAAGCATTAACGTCTTCCGGTCCCCAGCTTCCAGCTTTATAATTCGGAAAAGATAAATCTTTGTTATTTTCCCAGGCTTCCTGTATTGTTGTAACAACATCCCAGGCTTCTTCCACCTGATCGGAACGCATGAATAAAGTAAGATCTCCTAAAAGAGCATCCTGCAGCAAGGTTTCATAAGCTTCCGGGGTATCATCCTGACAGGCAAAATTATCAAAAATCATTTCTGCAGGTTTCAGATCCAAGGTCAGTCCCGGTTTTTTCGTCATAAACTGCAATCTGATATCCATCATCGGCTGAATATTAATAATCAATCTGTTAGCTGATAAAAGATGCGGACTGTCTGAGAATGTGGAATGAGGAAGCGGCTTAAACTGAATGGTAATATAAGAATGCTTTTCTTTCATTTTCTTTCCTGTACGAACATAGAAAGGAACATCCTGCCATCTTTCGTTATCCAGATAAAATTTTATCGCTGCAAAAGTTTCCGTATTGGAATCTCCTGCAATACCGTTTTCCTGACGGTAGCCTTTGATATCTACCCCGTTTATTGTACTTTTTCCGTATTGGCCTCTTACAGCATAATGATCAACCTGATCCGGGGAAATTCTGCGAATTGATTTCAGCACATCAACTTTACGGTCCCTTATTTCGCCTGATTTTAATGAAGCGGGTGGTTCCATAGCGACCATGCACAGGATCTGCAGCAGGTGATTCTGAATCATATCCCTCAAAGCTCCGGTCTGTTCATAAAAAGCACCCCTTGTCTCCACTCCTACTTCTTCTGCTACTGTAATCTGTACTGATTCTATATATTTATGATCCCATAAAGGTTCAAAAATTGAATTTCCAAATCTGAATGCCAATATATTCTGTACCGTTTCTTTTCCCAGATAATGATCAATACGATAGATCTGTTCTTCTTCAAATGTTTTTGCCAAAAGACTATTCAGCTCAATCGCCGACTGTTTATTATGGCCAAAAGGCTTTTCAATAATAATACGGTCTTTTTTCGGATCGGAAGCTAATGCTGTCATTTTGATATGATTGGAAATGGTTGAGATGAAATTAGGCCCTATTGAAAGATAAAATAACCTGTTGGCCCTCATTCCGTAAACTGCATCAAAGTCCTGCAATTTCTGCTGCAGATTCTGATAAGAACCCTCTTCATCCAATTGATGCTGAAAGTAAGTAATATGAGCCTGAAACCCAGCCCAGTCTTCGGAAGTTACTTTTTTTCTGGAGAAACTTTCCAGATTTTCTTTGATGTAATTTCTAAAGAGTTCATCGGTATTTTCAGCTCTCCCCAATGCTACAATATTGAAGCCTTTGGGCATTCTGCCATCGATGTATAAGTTATAAAATGCCGGAAAAAGTTTTCTTTTTGCCAGATCTCCTGTAGCACCAAAAATAACAATTGTTGTTGGCTGCAAGATTCTATTTTGATTCATTTTTCCGAGTTTTAATTGTTTGCTGTTTGCCAAGAAGTATGAAATACTCCTTCCCTGTCAGTACGTTGATAGGTATGAGCGCCGAAATAATCACGTTGAGCCTGGATCAAATTCACAGGAAGAGATTCTGTGGTGTAGGCATCAAAATATCCCAAAGCGGTCTGAATTCCCAAACTTGAAATACCGTTTGCAGCAGCATATCCGGCAGTTTTTCTTAGGGCTTTGATTTTTGATTTTACCAATTCAGAAATTTCATGATCAAGGAGAATATTAGAAAGATCAGGGTTTTGAGTATAGGCAGCATAGAATTTTTCCAGCAATACGGAACGAATGATACATCCTCCTCTCCAGATTTTCACAACGTCTTTCAGTGGAATTTCAAATCCGTATTCTGCGGATGCTTTTACCAGTAAAGATAAGCCTTGTGCATAACTTATTAATGTTGAAAGAAAAAGAGCATCACCTACTTCCCTGATAAACAATTCTGTATTTTCCGGCTTTGTAATTTCTTTTTCAGCATATATCTTAGATGCCTGAACTCTTTCATCTTTATAAGCGGATAAAATTCTTGAAGTTACCGCAATATCAATAGTAGGAATAGAAACCCCGATTTCCATGGCCTGTTCAGAAGTCCATTTTCCGGTTCCTTTTGCTCCTGCTTTATCTAAAATCTGATCAACAAGATAATTTTCTGTGAATGAATCTTTCTGAGTAAAAATATCTCTGGTAATTTCAATAAGGAATGAATTCATTTCTCCATTGTTCCAGTCTCTGAAAACTTCGTATAGCTGTTCGTTATTCAGACCTGCTCCTCTTTTAAGCAGATCATAAGCTTCACTGATAAGCTGCATAATGGCATATTCAATACCGTTGTGTACCATTTTCACGTAGTTCCCTGCAGAACCTTTCCCCATATATGCTGTACATGCTTCGTTGTCTACTTTTGCAGCAATGGCTTCAAGCATGGGCTTAAGAAGTTTGAAGGCTTCAAGATCACCTCCTGGCATTATACTCGGACCTCTTCTGGCTCCTTTTTCTCCTCCTGAGACTCCCATTCCCATAAAATGCAGTTTTTTTGATGCCAGATCAGCAACACGTCTGTTGGTATCTTCAAAATAAGAATTCCCTGCATCAATTACGATATCACCTTCATTCAAAAGCGGGGTAATGTTTTCCAGCACTGCATCTACAGGTTTTCCTGCAGGAACCATTAGAATAATTTTCCTTGGGACTTCTAATGCAGGTACAAAATCTTCTAAAGAGCCTGTACCTTTTACTTTCATTTCTGAACCAGCACCATCCTCTAATTCTTTTACTTTTTCCTGATCAAGATCAAATCCTGCGATTGAAAATCCGTTGTCAGCGATATTATAAAGAAGATTCCGCCCCATTACTCCAAGGCCAACTATTCCATAACTATATCTTTCCATTATATTGGTATTAATATGAATTTTTAATTACAGAGAATAAAATTACGTAAATGCCTATAAGGAAAAAAATAAAGAAAGAAAAAAATTCATAAGACTTCCGTTTTCTCCTCATTTATAAGCTACTAATATTCACATTTCCAAATGATTTTCATTCAATAGAATAAAATTCAATCATTATTATGGTAATGATCTATTAAAACAGTCTGTTTTTTGGTATAATTAAACTTATATTTGCCAAAATTTATAAAGTAATGAACTATAAACTTGAACTCAACACTCAGGAGCCTAATTCTAAAATCGTTTTTAATACCATCAAATTTGATTCGTTCAAGATTAATATAGTTGAAAGATATATCGGGTCTATGAAGGCTCGTCCTACATTATGCGAAGTTTTATTTAAGGTAAGAACTTTGGATGATGTACTAATCAACAGAAGAGATGGTAATATAAGAGTAAAGATTAAAGGTGATGATTTTGAAACATATCAGAAATTATCCAGAGACCTGAATTCTTATGAGTACAAAAACAAATTGATCAACAGAAAAGAGGTAGAAGAGAATTATGTTCATTTTATCCTGAGTTTAGTGATCACAAATTATCAGCTTAATTAAGCTGTTCTGGAGATTGTCTCTCTATATTTTTTTGCGGAGAGACAATTTTCAAACAACATACTGCAGAAGGCGCAGAGACTTTTTATTATTAAAAACTGTAAAACTATCCGGAAAAGGATTTTTTTGTTTTTCAGTAGTTTCAGCCTGAAAAACATTAAAAAAGTTTAAATCAAATTATTTGTTATTACGTAGGATATTGCTTCGATAATATTTTTTACGCCAATTCTCTCGAACAGTTTACTCCTGTGAAACTTTATGGTGCTGGGTGATACAAACAACTGTTCTGCTATTTCTTCTATTTTCAATCCCTGAAGATACAGTCTTATAATCTCAATTTCTCTTATTTTCAAGGTAATTTTACATTCTTCCGTCCATTTTCCCGTAAAGAGATCATATTTCCAATATATTTCTGAAGTATTGGATATAATCCGGATATTTCCTGCAGCCCGATTAAGGGAATAGGACACCACACAGACTATTTTAGAAATCTTTCCATCTTTGTCAAGTTCTATTGGGGTAATCTTGTGATTGACAAGCACATCCACACTATTGGCATATTTAAGATGGAAATCATAAGTAATGGTATGTACTTTTTTTTCTTCCGGTGAAAGACATTCAAAGAATTTAAGACCATACGTGCTTACTTTTCTTAAAATTTCAAAATCTTCCTTTTTAGTGTATTTCCTGAAAAAATTATACCCCATCTTTTCAATTTCAGCAGCCCGAATGCCCGAAAAAAGAAGAGGATTTTCTGAAATAAATTCTAATTTCCTTGTTTTAAGATCTGCAATATACACAGAACCTAAATTGGTTTCTGATACTGCTTTGAGTACATTAAAGTATTTATTTTTGCTTTTTTCTTCAATTGATGCTCCACACATACTCCTGGGAGACACTGAATTTATTTTATCACTCATATTTTAACATAATAATAGGGGTGAAAAACTATTTTTTATTAGATTACTGTTTGCAAACCCATCCACAATTAAGTTAAATATTAAAATTCATCAAAGCTTAATCGTAATTGTCTAAAACTACAAAACATTTATTTCAATAACAAAAAAATCTACGATTCATTATTTTTATTATATTTTTCACATTCGGGAATACATTTTCCCCTGTTATACGCCTATAGAAACAGGATTAAGTGTAAAAATCCAGTAATGAATTTTCGGGATTTTTTTTAATTCTTAGAAGAAAAATCAAGTAATATCTTTCCCGAAAGCGCTTCAGTAACAGTTTATTTAAAATTAATTCATTAAACTTTGATTTAAAACTATACGAAAGTATAGTCATTTTATATTTTTATTAAATTATTTTTACACTAACCATAAAGTAAAAATTATTCTAAGAAGCTAATAAGAATGAAAGAAATCCAAACCTATTAAAAACTACTCATCTAATGGCATTAAAGTGAACGTTTTTATATCTGAAAATATCAACCTGACACTCATCTGCCTATGAAACCACTCCCACTTACTTAGTATCCTATTATTTTTTTATGTTTATTCATTGATCATTTTTTTGATAGAAATAACAAATGGAAACATAACAATTCATAAAAAATTAATAAAGGAATCATAATCATTTTTTTAAAAAAAATTCGTAATTTTTAAAATCAAAATTCAGCAATGCATGAAAAGCTTTATATTTAGTTTATTGTTCCTATTATTAGGTATTCCTATTTGTGCCCAAAGAGACACAGACCACTGGTTTGCACCGTATTACGCTTCTACAAGTTATACACAGGCATTATACCTTTCTACCGATTCTACAACTCCTTTTACTGTTACAATTAACAGCAACAACGTTCCGATTGGTAATGTAACCATTAGTAAAGGTGCTTCTCAGACTTTTGTTGTACCCATCGGTAGTATAGCTGCTAATGTTACATCAGATGCTTTCACTACTATCAATAAAGGTTTATATGTACAAGGACCAAAACCATTCTACTGTTCATTAAGAATGGTAAGCAGTACTACACACGCTGAAATTATAACCAGTAAAGGAAAAGCAGGGATTGGAAAAGAATTTTTTGTAGCCGGAACCCCAACTACCTCATCACTTACCGGATATAACTTCACGGCAGGTATATTGGCAACAGAAAACAATACAGTTGTTACGACTACATGGAACGGAAATGTAACTTTTTTTGGAGGAATGCCGGCAAGCAATTCGCAAACAATTACTCTTAATAAAGGACAGTCTTTTATTTTTGCAGGAGGTGCAGGAGCAGGCGGTCAAAATCTATCGGCTTTTATTGGAGCTAAAATTGTTTCTGATAAACCCATTACCCTTACCAACGGAAATGTTAATGGGAATTTCGGAAGTAATACCAGTACAGGATCGGATGCAATTCTTGATCAGTCTGTCCCTACAGATAGACTTGGAAGCACTTTTGCCATGGTAAGAACCAGATCTACCAATGCTGATCTGGAAGGCGGTATTGTTGTAGGAACAGAAAACAACACCCAAATATTCATTAATGGTTCTAACACTCCTATTGCGACTATCAACAGTGGGGAATTTTATAGGATTTCAGGAAGTAACTATGTTCAGCAGGGAACTTCCGGGCACTTTAATATGTTTGTTACGACTTCAAAAAATGTCTATTTATATCAGTTGGTTTCTGTGAATAACAGCAGTGCAACCTGTGGTTTCAACTATATCCCTCCATTAAACTGTTTTCTACCCCGAAAAATTGAAGAAATCGGGAAAATCAATGAAATGCCGACAGGACCGGGCACAACAAGTACTGTCCCAACCGGAACTGTTGTAAAACTGAATATTTTAACGGAAACCGGAGCTAATGTAACGGTAAACGGAATTTCTCCTACAGCTGCAGAAGGGCCTTTCCCATTAACAGGAAATAGCACTTGGGTGACCTATGCCATCCCATCTATCACCGGAAATGTAACGGTTGTTTCTGATAAGGCTGTAACAGCAGGTATTAACGGTGGTTACAGCACCTCCGGATACGGAGGTTATTTTGCAGGTTTCTCTTCCATCCCACTTATTTCCAAAAAAACTGGAGAATGTATTCCGGGGATTGTACTGGAAGTGAGTGACAGTTATGACACCTACCAATGGTTCCTGAACGGAAATCCGATTGCCGGAGCCAATGCCAATACATATACTCCGCTGACTGCAGGAAATTATACAGTGAAAATCTCAGTAAGTACTTGTAGTCCGGCAACTACTCCGGTTTATAAGGTATATACATGTCTTCAAGAGTCTACCAAAGCAATGATTGTTTGTGAAGGATACCAGACTATTGTCCCTGAGTTTACCAATTCTACCCAAACTTATGTTCCAAGCACGGTAACTATTATTACTCCTCCGGCAAACGGTACAGCTACTATTGATGCGGCAGGAGTGATTAATTATGTTCCCAACTTCGGTTATCTGGGTACTGATACTATTGTTTATAAATTTTGTGGAAACAACCCTGACTTTACAGATTGCGAGCAGGTAACTTTAACATTAACGGTTTCTGAAAGCCCGATTGTCAAAGATGCAGCTTTAAAATCATGCTACCAGCCTTCTAATCCTATGCTTGGGGTATTTAATTTAACATCTGCAGGAGTGAATGTACAACCGGGAACGGTTAAGCATTATTATCCATCTCCTACTGATGCGCATAATGGGACAAACGAAATTCTGACTCCAGCCAATTATATTGCTCCTACTGGTGTGGTTTACGTTAAGGTAAGTAATGCCAATGGGTGTTATAAAATTGCAGAAGTAACTCTTACAGTGATTCCTCCTATGTATTCAGATATATTAAAGGATAAAATTATCTGCATGGAAAATAAAACCACATTAGATGCGGGACCAGGTTTTGTTTCTTATGAATGGAGTACGGGAGCGACAACACAGTCTATCAAGAATGTAGGAGTAGGAACGTATTGGGTAGATCTGAAAACCAGAGAATGTACCACCAGACAAACCGTAAAAGTGTATGCTTCTGAAAACCCAGTCATTTCAGATATTAATATTAACAATAATACGGTTACAGTGACAGTAATTGCAGGAACGGCACCTTATCAATATTCGATGGATAATATCAACTGGCAGAATGAAAACATATTTACCAATATCCCCCGCGGAAGCAATACTTTCTACGTAAAGGATTCATACAACTGTACTTCTGTGCAGGTAGAAATTACTGTTCCTAATCTGATCAACATCATCACCCCGAATGGTGACGGAATAAACGATATCCTTGATTATTCTGCTTTAGCATATAAACCTAATTTTATATTCAGTATCTATGACAGATATGGAAGTAAGATTCATGAAGGAAATAAATTGAACGGATTCAGATGGAACGGAACTACTGGTGGTAAAAACGTACCTACCGGAACCTATTGGTTTGATATGGGCTGGAATGAAACCAACAGAACACAGACTCCAATAAAATTCACAGGATGGATTACTGTAAAAAACAGAAATTAATCCTAATCTTCAGTAAATTATTGGACATTTAAACATCTATTTATTATGAAAAAGCTATTATATATATTCCTCATTATTACTTCAGGTTTACTTTGGGGCCAAAAAAACAGCAGTGTACAATTTGCCGTTTACAATGATGCCATAGGAACTGTCAGTATGTTTGATCTTTACAAAAACAGTATTGAAAAAGTAAACGTTTATAAAACCAAAGCCAGCCTGCCCTCTCATTTAAAGAAATTCGATTATATCTCTGATAACGGATTAATAGAAATTAAGTTTAAAAAGAATGAAGGTTATCCTGATAGTTTATCATTGGAAATGCTCAATGAGCAAAGTAATCTTCCAAAAGACAGACCCGTATTTATTGAAGGATACCAGTTTAATGATACCACTACCCGGGTCTATAATGACATGATCAGCAATATTGAAATTAAAGACTTTAATGGACAGAAGTGCCTCCATATTTCCACCATAAGAAATTAATGACTGGCATTAACAGGATGTTAATTTAAAAAACAGAGACTATTTCACTTATGAAATAGTCTCTTTTATTTTGGTATCTATTATTCTTTATTTCAACAATTTGGAAAACCAAACATCAATGTCCATATCACCGGGAATATTCAGCTTTTTCCTTATATTATATTTTTTCGTCTGCACCATTCTCACTGAAATAAATGTATACTCTGCAATTTCTTTGGTAGAGAAATTCAGGTAGATACAAGCACTTTAGTTTGTGTATCATAAAATCCATTCTTAATCTTAAATACAATATTAATACTATCCTTCTACCATTGAACTACGTATCACATACACAACATGTAAAAGGTACAAATAAGCATCATTCAAATTATAGAATTAGCAATTACTTTTGTCCCAAAATATTCTATTCTCCAAAATAAAATGAACTGATCATCATCAAAAAAACAATAACTCATTATAGAATCTCATCAGTTAACCATTTAAACTCGACTAAATTAGTATGAAAAATTTATTACCCTGTGTATTTTTATTTGCGGCCCTATTTGTAAAGGCACAAAATGACAACTGCTCAGAAGCAACATCTCTGACGACAGGAACGAACTTTGTTTCAGGAGCTGTTAACTCTTCCAATATAGGTGCTACAACAGATGGTAATCTTCCTTCCTGTAATGCTGATGCTGTTGAAAATATATGGTTCAAAGTAGTAGTTCCGGCAAGTGGAGTCATAACAATAGAAACAAGAGAAGTTTCAGGTTCTTCATTTGATGATTCTGTGCTTACTGTTTATAACGGGTCCTGTGGTTCTTTAGCAGAAATTGCCTGTGATGATGACAGCGGTCAAGATAATTTTTCCCTGATTTCATTAACGGGGCAGACTCCAGGTACAGTATTATACATAAGTGTATGGAAATACAATTCATCTATCGACAATGGAGAATTTCAGATTTCTGCTTATGAACCATTACCAGCTTTAAATGACAACTGCTCAGAAGCAACTCCTCTTAGCTTAGCATCAGATTTTATTTCGGGAGCAATTACTGCAACTAATATAGCTGCTGTTACGGACGGCTCTTCTCCTGCCTGCAACCCAGATGCGATTGATAATGTATGGTTTAAAGTAATCGTTCCGGCAAGTGGAAACTTAACAATAGAAACCAAAGAGCTTTCTGGTTCTTTATTTGATGATACTGTACTCACTGTTTATAATGGAGCATGTGGTTCTTTAGCAGAGATTGCCTGTGATGATGACAGTGGAGAAGGTAATTTTTCTTTGATTTCATTAACGGGGCAGACTCCTGGTTCCACATTATATATAGGGGTCTGGAAATATGAATCAATAACAGGGAATGGAGAATTCCAAATATCTGCGTATGACAACAGCTTATTATCTAACCATGAGGTTTTGAATAACAAAAATAATATTACAATATTTCCTAATCCATTCAGTGATGCTATTACCATTTCTGATATCTCAAAAGTGAAATCGGCTTCGGTTTTAGATGCTTCAGGAAAAGCTGTTAAAACCATTGATAAACCCTCGTCCCAACTATATTTGAATGATTTAAAGGCAGGATTATATCTGATTACTTTAAAAATGACGGACGGAACTATAAAAACAATAAAAACGATCAAAAAATAATACCTATTCAGAATCAGAAAATAGTTTTTAATAATTAGGAGATCGTGTACCTGCAGTTTTCGTGTTATTTTCCTGCAGGTGCTTTTTTCAAGGTTTTATCATTCAAAACAATTATACTTTTTCACATTTGCAACAAAGGTTATTTCATAAAAACGGAATAGCCTTTGTTTTTTATAGATATCTCAGCCTTTATTTCAACAACTTAGAAAACCAAACATAAATATCCATATCACCGGGAATATTCAGCTTCTTTCTTATATTATATTTTTTCGTCTGCACTGTTCTCACTGAAATAAATGTGTACTCTGCAATTTCTTTGGTAGAGAAATTCAGGTAGATATAAGCACAAAATCTTATTTCCGATATTTTTAAAGGAGAAACTTTCAGCAGCTCTTCTGAAAAACGTGGGCAATACTCATTGAAACGGGTTAAAAACTCAGGATTGTTTTCTTTGGCAAGCTGTATGACTTCTTTAAAAATACTTTCCTGAACAGGTGACTGATGAGGTATATCAATCTTATCCAGATTTCTACTTTTATGCTTTCTATAATAATACAAAAAAAGAAATATAAAAAGAATGCATACTACCACACTCACAGACAAAATGAAAAAAAGGTTTTTTGATTCTTTCTTGATATTGGTCGTTTCTATTTCATTTTGTTTATCAACAGCATCATTCAACAATTGATTTTGCTCACTGTTTGATGCTTCTATCTTCAATAGCCATTGAGAATAATAACTGAGACTATCTTTTTGCCCAAGGCTCTCATACAGGCTTTTCAGTTCTTCAGCTACTGCAATTTGATAGTTTTCACTTTTATAATAATTATTGGCAATATTTTTACATATCCATAAATAATGCTGAGTTTGTTCAATATTTTTTTCCGCTCTAAAATAGCGTGCAGCGTAAAAAGCAGTGATATATTGTATACCAATATCATCAATCTTCTTTTCATTCCTGAGAGCTTCATCAATATAGATTTTTGCTGAATCCATTTTATGGAGGTCTGTATAGACTCCCGCAAGATAGGCAGAAGTTTTATAGCTGTTACTCAGTCGGTTTTTGTCTATCCTGTAACGCTTATCTTTATTTTCTCTGTAAATTTTAGAATATTTGTAAGCAATTCTGGAATATTTTAATGCCAGTTCTTTTTTCTTCAGATCATCATATTTACTTGCATATTGTCGGTTGATCAGATAAATAAAATAGGCATTACCCGTTTTCATGGTCTCATCATAAATTTCATCCAACTGCTTTAAAGAAGCTACCCTTTCATTGAGTTTCTGGTATAAAAAAGATTTTTGAATATGAAGGTAAAATATAACTTCAAAATCTGTATCCGAATTAATAAGATTCTCTTTTTCTACTTTATTGATATAATAAAAAGACTTCTTGAAATCATTCATTCTATCATAGACATTCGCAATTTTAAGATACCCTAATGCAACACAATCATTATAAGAATTTTTTCTACAGATCTCAATAAGGCTGTCAATTTTTTTTATTTCTTTTGGCCCGGCGGTAGAAAAATCGACGTCAAAAATAATGTTTTTGAGTTGCTCCTCGGTATGCTGAGAATAGAAAAAAGAAAACACTAAAAAAAAGAAAAAGGATAAATTTTTCACCATACTCCACTATAATTTAAAATACAATATTACTACTACATCACCCTACACTACGTAAAACGCCTACGTATCATATACACAAATCAACAAAAACACATTAAGACACTATTTGCATTATAAAATTAGCAATTAATTTTGAATACCTAAATATTATTTGGAGCCTCAAAACAAATTGTTAAATAATTAAATTTTTTTATGATAAAAACTCTACGATCTTTTATTAACATCAATCTTCGGCTTTTCCAAAATATATTTCTAAATAATTAAGTTTTCATAATCATCCTTGCGTACCTGTAGTGTAAATAAAGTCTGCAGGTACCTTTTAAAAGAATTACATTTTTGAAAAAAACAACTTTTTTCATCCTTATCATTTTCTCAGTCTGCCAATAACTACAGTAAAATAATTAACATTACAATCTATCTACTATGACAAAAACTATACTCATTTTATTATTGACTATTTTAACATGCTGCCTCCCCGAGAAATTACAATCACAAACCTATCAGCTTACCGGAAACCCTGTAAATACCGCAGGCTGGGATCTTGTATCAGATGCTGCGGTGAACGGAGATTTCATAAGACTTACCGAAGACCAAACAGGAAGATATGGAGCTATAAAATTAGCAAATCCTATCAAGCTTAGTTTTTGTGATAAATGGAAAGTGGAATTTGACTTCAGAATTGACGGAAACGGAACTGCTCAATTAGGTAGAGGAGACGGTTTTACATTCTGGTATCTCGCCAATCCTCCTGCAGGTTTTGTAAATGGAGGGGGGCTGGGAATTCCTGCTAATGCCAACGGATTAATGGTAGGCTTTGATATTTTCAATAACACCAACAATGGTCAGATGAGTAAAGTACATATTCTTTATGGCACTAATAATACCGCTGGAAACAATATTGAGTTCAATAATACACCTGGAAGCACATTTCACTCTCCAGATCTTATTACCACGCAGCCTTTTGTCGGAAACACCTACAAACATGTTGAAGTAAACGGAGAAACAGATCTTAACAATCCTGTAAACTGGATCATCAAGGTAAAAATAGATGGTGTACTTATTGTGGATCAGTCTTTTGCTCCCTCTGGTGGCGCAATAGGAATGAATCAAGGCTTTTTTGGGTTCTCTGCTGCAACAGGGGCTGCCAGTGCAAGACATTCTATTAAAGATGTTAAAGTATATGTAGATAAAGTTCCTATTTTAAATAATACGATAATTCCATTTGTGTGTGCCAATCCTGCTAACGGAAATGGTGTGGTAGATCTTACTTCCTATAATCCTCAATTTGTAAATAATCCCGGAAATTATATTTTCACCTATTATGTACAGGGAAACCCAGTTCCGATTGCCAATCCTGCCAATTTCGCCTATAACGGAAACACAACCATCACAGTAGTTATTAAAGACCCGACTTCTACTCTTTGTGATAATGGCGACGGGATCATCCAGCTTAATCCTACTCCATTTGCCGCCACAGATGCTAATCTTACCGGATGTAATAATAACAATGCCGGAACAGCAACCTTTGATCTCAATACTGCTGCAGTAACAAATATCGCAGGGGTTACCAAAGAGTTTTATTCTACCTTAAATGATCTTAACAATGACATTAATAAAATTACAAACCCTTCTGCCTATGCTTCTGCAGCAGCTACAGTATACGTAAAGGTAACTACTCCTCAGGGTTGTGTAAGCACAGCGAAAATCACGCTGGATATTTATCCTGTTGTGATTGTTAATGACACTGAATTAAAATCTTGTTTTATTGAAAGTACCCCATCTTTAGCCTCATTTAACCTGTCACAAGCTGTTGTTTCACAAGGCGGGCTTACCAAAGAATATTACCCATCATTGACTGATGCCATCAGTGGAACTAATGCCATAGCAAATCCGGCAGCATACATTGCTCCTAACGGAGTAGTCTACATTAAAGTATTAAGCGTAGATGGATGCTACTCTATTGCTAAAGTTACATTAACAGTAATACCTCCTGTTTTCTCAAGAACTTTACATGATCAGACTATTTGTATTGAAAACACAACAACATTAGATGCAGGAGCCGGTTTCAATAGCTATGAATGGAGTACAGGAGCTACTACACAATCTATCAATAACGTAGGAGTAGGAAAATACTGGGTAAAACTAAAAACCGGAAATTGTATTACCACTCAAAAAGTGACTGTGTATCCTTCCGATAACATGGTCATTACAAGTGTTGATATTACAGAAACTACTGTTACCATATATGCCAATGGCGGAACTCCTCCTTATCAATATTCTATGGATAATATTAACTGGCAGGATTCTAATGTCTTTACCAATATTCCCAGAGGTGAATCTAAAGTATATGTAAAAGACAGCTACAATTGCGTTCCAATAGAAGTGAATATCACGGTCCCTAATCTCATCAATATGATCACTCCGAATGACGATGGTGTTAATGATTATATTGACTATTCTGCCCTTTCAAATAAACAAAATCTGGAAATATCAATTTTTGACAGATATGGATATAAAATATTTCTGGCAGATAAATCTAACAATTATAAATGGAGAGGAACTACCAGTGACAGCAGAAAAGTTCCTACAGGAAACTACTGGTATTCTGTTTCATGGAATGAAAATAACAAGAATAATACTCCTATAAAATTCTCAGGCTGGATTGTTGTAAAAAACAGAGAATAATTACCTTTAAGTATCACGTTACAGTAATCACCTCCTACAGCCGGAGGTGATTTTTTGTTTAGATATTTTTATTTTAAATATAATATACTGTATACGGTCTAATTATTCTAAATTATCAGATAATAATTTAGAAAACCATATATAAATATCCATATCACTGGGAATCGTGAGCTTTTTTCTTACATTATATTTTTTGGTCTGCACAGTCCGCACTGAAGTGAATGTATATTCTGCAATTTCTTTGGTAGAAAAGTTTAGATAAATGTAAGCACAAAATCTGATCTCTGATATTTTAGCGGATATACTTTTAAAAGTTCTTCTGAAAAACGGGGACAGTATTCATTAAATCGGGTCAGGAATTCAGAATTATTCTCTTTGGCAAGCTGTATGACTTCCCTGAAAATACTTTCTTGAACTAAAGAATGATGAGGGATATCAATCTTATCCAGGGTCTTACTCTTATGCTTTCTGTAATAGTACAGGAAAAGGAATATAAAAAGAATGCAAATTACAACACTCACAGACAGAATGAAAAAAAGATTTTTTGCTTCTTTCTTGATGTTGGTCTTTTCTATTTCATTCTTTTTATCAACAGCATCATTCAGTATTTGATTTTGCTCACGGTTTGAAGATTCAATATCTAATAACCATTGTGAATAATAATTGGCACTGTCTTTTTGCCCCAGGCTTTCGTATAAACTCTTAAGTTCCTCAGCAACACCTATTTGATAATTTTCACTTTTATAATAGTTTTTAGCAATACTTTTACAGATCCATAAATAATGCTGAGTTCGTTTAACATTTTTTACCGCTTTAAAATACTGTGCTGCATAAAAATAAGTATTAAATTTCATCCCAATTTCATTCATTGTTCTTTCGTTCCGGAGAGCTTCTTCAATATAGATTTTAGCAGAATCCATTTTATTTAATTCTAAATACATCCCTCCCAGATAAGCAGAAACCATATAACTGTTACTCAGTCTGTTTTTATCTATCCGATAGCGTTTGTCCTTATTTTCTCTATAACTTTTGGCATATTTATAGGCTATTTTATAATTTTTTAATGTTTCTTCTGTTTCATTTAATTCATCATAGACATATGCGTACTGTAAACTGAGCAGATAGATAAAATAGGCATTATTGGTTTTCATAGTCTCTCCATGTATTTCATCCAACTGCTTTAAAGAAGAAACCCTTTCTCCCAATTTCTGATATAAAAAAGATTTTTGTAAATGAAGATAAAATATAACCTCAAAATCTGTATCTGAAGTGATGAGATTCTCTTTTTCTACTTTATCAGTATAATAAAAAGACCTTTTCATATCATTATTCCGGTTATAAATATTGGCAAGCTTAAGATAGCCTAACGCTACACAATCATTGTAAGAATTTTTTCTGCATACCTTAATCAGGCTGTCAATTTTTCTTATTTCTTTTGGTCCGGCACTAGAAAATTCTATATCAAAAAGAATGTCCTTGAGCTGTTTCTCAGAATGCTGCGAATAGAAAAAAGAAAACATTAAAAAGAATAAAAAGGATAAAGTTTTTACCATACTCATTTAAATTTCAAAATACAATATTAGTACTACAACAAGCCCATCCAAACAAAATTACATACGTATCACATACACTATTAAGAATAAACGCAATTAAACATGATTTACATTATAAAATTAGCAATTACTTTTGACATCGGAATTTATTCCCAGTGTTAAAAAACATTGTTCAATACCTAAATTTTTCAACATGAGAAAAACTCTATTATCATTATTCCTGGTATCAGGTTTCTGTCTTTCTAATGCCCAGAGATGGGAGCCTTCTTCACAGAAAGTTTCAGAGATCAGAAGGGAAGTAAAAATCCAGTATGCTTATAAAACTGATATTAATACATTAATTCAGCTGTTAAAAAATGCTGAGGAAACAGGTCCTACAGCAAAGTCTGTCACTATACAATTACCCACTGCTGAAGGAAAGATTGAAAAGTTTGCTGTATACAGCAATCCTGTGATGGAAAAATCATTAATGGAAAAATACGGACTAGGCTCTTATGTAGGGGTCGGGATAGATGATCCTTCCAAATATATAAGATTCAGTACATCCCCTAACGAAATACAGTCCATGATCATCAAAGATGGTGTATTTCAGTTCATTGAACCTATTACGACAGATAAAAAAACGTATGGAGTATTTTATAAGACTCAAAGAACAGACTCCGAACATGGCTTTAGCTGCAGCATGGAAGGAAACAAAGGGAAGGATATTAAATTTTTAAAAAATACCGGAAAAAATAAACTTCCGGGGATTGACATTACAGGAAGACCTGCTGCTTCTAGATATAGAACCTATAGGCTGGCTCTGTCTGCAACGGGTGAATACACACAACTGTTTGGAGGTGTTGCCGGGGCTCTTGCTCAGATGAATAATACCATGACCCGAGTAAATGGTGTTTTTGAAAAAGAATTTGCAATTCATCTTACTATACAAAATCTTCCCAATATCATTTTCGCGAACTCTGCTAATGATCCTTATACAGATGACCTGAATAGTCAGCTGCAACAAACCCTAACTGCTCAGGTAGGGGATGCCAATTATGATATAGGACACGTCTTTAATGCTGCCGGAGGAGATGGAAATGCTGGATGTATAGGATGTATATGTACTGACCCAACAGCAGCAGAACCATTAGGTAAAGGTTCTGGATATACACAAAATGGCAATCCTGTGGGAGATACTTTTGATATTGATTATGTAGCCCATGAGATGGGACATCAGCTTGGAGGTAACCATACATTTTCTACCGTTACGGAAGGTTCAGGAGTTAATATAGAACCTGGAGGAGGAACAACGATCATGGCTTATGCCGGAATTACCGCCAATAATGTACAAATGAACAGTGATGCTTATTTCCATTATTCATCTATCAATCAGATCCTCAACAACCTTGAAGGTAAACCAGCTTGCGGAGTTGCCGAAAATATTGCCAACAATAATGCACCCGTTATTGCTCCGCTTATTTCCTATAATATTCCTAAAGGGACAGCATATTACCTGGATGCCAATGCAGTAGATGCCGAAGGGGATCAGTTCACATATAATTGGGAACAATATGACAGCGTAGGCTCTACCAGTTCAATCTCAGGAGACAGCGGCTGGGGGTTCAATCCTGAAGGATCACTTACACGTTCTTTCCCTGCAGTGGCTTCCGGCAGAAGATATTTCCCAAGTCTGCCTATTGTTATGAGCGGTAAATTGACCAATAAAGACACCTGGGAAACAGTTTCATACATCCCAAGAGTGTTACATTATGCTGTATCTGTAAGGGATAATAACCCGAACAGGCCATTGAATATTTCAGCAGAAAATACAGTGACAGTAGGAAACGATGGCCCGTTCAAATTCAAAGGACTGAGTAATTCTTCTGTTCTGTATAATAATGCATCCAATACCATTTCATGGGATGTGGCAAATACAAATCTTGCCCCATACAACACAGCCAATGTAAAGATTGAATATACAACCGATCTGAATAACGGAGCAGCATGGACAGAACTGGTGGCTTCAACTCCTAATGATGGAAGTTTTGAAATGCAGATGCCTGCAGCTCTTCAGGGAAATATTAAACTGAGAATTTCAGCGGTTGGAAATGTATTTTATGCTGTTTCCCCTACAATAACCGTAGGAAGCGCACCAGCTTCTGTAAATAATGCTCCTACAGGAATCGCAGCATTTGACAATGACATTTTAAAAACCTCAGCAACCGTTTCATGGAATCATGTCCCGGGAGCTACTTATTCTGTCAATTACAGAAAAACAGGAACAGCCAATTGGTCTAATGCAGCCAGTGCAACAAATTCAGTTTTGTTGAATAACCTTGAGGATGAAACGTCTTATGACGTAAGTGTAGCATCAGTTATTAATAATGTTGCCGGAGCATTCTCTCCTACTTACAATTTTAAAACCAAAGGTTTACGCACAGGATATGATTACTGTCTGATGACTACCGGAGGGAATACGCTTAACACTTCTCTTTTCAGCGGTATACAAAAGATAGCTTTATCTAATGTTGATTTAACAGCTAACTCAAGTGTAGTTCAGCATGCTTATAAAGATTATTCGGAAGACCCAGCAAAATTAATTCAGCTTACTCAGGGCGCTCAATATACTTTAAATTATATCGTTCACGCCAACCGTGCAGGAGGAAATTATCAGGATTGGATACAGGTATGGATTGATTATAACCGAAACGGAATATTTGAAAACTCAGAAAGAATAGGTTTTAATGGAGCTGCTCCCAATGCCAATAAAAAACATCAGGGCAACTTTGTATTTTCAGTTCCGGCAAATGCCTACAATGGAGATAAGACATTAAGAATGAGAGTTGCAAGTGGCTTTTTCAATGCATCAGCTGATGCGTGTACAAGCCCTTTTGTTAATGTGAATGGAGGCGGTGTTCTTTCTAGTGGTTCGGTATGGGATTTCTCTGTAAAGATAGCTGCTGCCCTTGGAGCTAAGGAATCCGTTCAGCCAACATCAGATATCGGGATCTATCCTAATCCGGCAGACACCTTTGTAGAAGTAAGAAATATGAAAGGTAAAGCTGATTACAAAATCTACAGTGCAGACGGAAGATTGGTTCAGGAAGGAAAACTTGACGGACAAAGAATTAATGTTACTTCTCTGATAAAAGGAATGTATGTGATCACCATCAAAGATGACAAGAATACCTACAATACAAAATTAATAAAAAAATAGTGTAATAAATTAGTATACCCTGTACCTGCAGGACAAACCTTATTCCTGTAGGTACTTTTCTTCAACATCTTAAAAAAAATATAGCCCAGTCAATAACACATTATAAAACAAAAATCTCAAACAAAGTAAATAAATTAACATTTTCATTAAAATACCTTTAATACTGTACCTGCAGCATAGATTGGGTTTCCTGCAGGTGCTTTTCAAATCAGTATTAAAGCACATTTCATAAGTAAATCATTTTTAATCATCCTTAGTATGTGTATCTGCAGTATACCTTATTTCTGCAGATACCATTTTAAAAGGTTAATAAAAAGTAACTCATAGCAATATCGTAAATTAACAAAAAAGAATACATGTAAATTAACATCTTTAATCATCGTTTGTATTGTGTACCTGTAGTGTGAGTGGTTCTCTACAGGTACCTTTTTAAAAAACATGAATATCAAACCTGTGAGTAATTTTTTACATTCAATAAAATATAAGAAAAGTTCAATGCTTTATTCTTAAAAGAATTATTTTAATTTACAATTCAAAAAAACAGAAATAATATGCTAAAAAAACTACTTCTTCTGATATGTACTGGTTTTTCAGTCTTATCTTTCTGCCAATCCGATGAGGTTCTGTTTATAGGAAACAGTGTCACGTATTTTAATGACATGCCTGAAATTTTCAAAAATATAGCGGCTTCAAAAGGTAAAAATGTTTCCATAACGACCCATACTCCGGGAGGAACCGGATTTGTTAATCATGTAGATGATCCTACACTGTACCAAAAAATAAAATCAAAAAACTATAAATATGTTATCATGCAGCCCGGAACTGGTGAATCTGCAGGTCATTCTTATCCTGTTTCAGTGACAGCAGAACGTGGCCGTAAGATTAGGGATTCCATCCGAAAATACAGCCCATGTTCCAAAATTTTCTTATATGAAATTCCGTATGGAGTACCATCGGCTAATGAGTATAACGTCTATTTTACTTTTCAGCAGAAAATAAAGGATTCCGTTACTAAGATGTCTAACCTGATGCAGGTAGAAATGGTTCCTGCCGGAGAATCTGCAAGGAATTATTACAACTCTTCTCCGGATCTTGCCCTTCATGGATCTTACAATGACATTCATCCGGGGCCTAAAGGAAGTTATCTTGTGGCAGCTTCTATGTATTCTGCAATTTTCCAGGATCATGTTTTTCCTTCTACTTTCTACAATGGACTGCCTCAAAACACTGCTGAAAATTTTCAGAATATTGCAGATCAGGTTTTTTTTAATAATCCTGCCCAGTGGAACAGTAATGTATTTCATCTTCATTCGGATTTCACAGCGGGCATTAACGGAACAACAGTAAACTTTACCAATCATTCCGCAAATTACACTTCAGTATTGTGGAATTTTGGAGACGGTATAACAGATCCTTCATTGAATCCGGTTCATCAATATGCGTCTCCCGGAACTTATACCGTTTCCCTGACTGTAAATAAAAACGCCTGTGCTGAAACCTATAATAAAATAATTACTATTAGCTCCCTTGGAACTATGGATCAGCAAGTACAGCCTGAACTTACATTTTACCCCAACCCTGTTACAGATTTTTGTTATATCAGGAGTAAGGAGAAAATTAAGAATATCACCATTTATGACATGGCACAAAGAAAGATTAATGATTTGAAAAACCTTCATGTTCATGATATAAAATTAGATTTTTCAACATATAGCAAAGGAGGCTATATCATCAGTATTCTTTATGAAAGCGAACATAGAGAAAGTATTAGTATCATAGTTAAATAATTAAAGAACTGAAAAAAATCAGGCTGTCTCAAAAACCGAGGCAGCCTGATTGTGTATTAAACCTGAAATTGTTTTTTCCATTTGGTAACCGTATTACGGCTCAGTTTAAAATACCTTGCTAACTGACTATTATTAAGATTATTATTTTTCTGATAATCCAGAATTTCAAGAATTGCTGATTTGTCATAAGAACGATGCCTTTGATTTTCAAATTCGGTTTTCTTATCCGCTTTCGGAAAAATAATATCATTAATGGCAATAACATCTTTCACTGAAAATATGGGCTTAGATAATAGGGATTCACATTGTTCTTTTTTCCCCGGATATCTCAATCGCAAGATATCTTCATATATCTTTTTATAATCAGGAGTTTTTGTTTTTTGCATAGATATTTATATTGTTTTTTGAGGTCACAAAGCTGCTATTTTTTGCTTCATCAAACAAAAAAAGAAATATGACTTAGGTATGACATATAAAGAAAGTTGCGTGCCTGTTTTTTTTTGTGTTATTTCACTCTCCTATTATTGGGTATAGGTATTTTTCATCCATAGGTAAATATCCTCATCGGATGGAATTCTTAACCTTTTACGAATACGATTTTTTCTGGTTTGTACAGATTGAGGCTGAACAAAAGTATAGGTTGCAATGTCTTTAGTAGAGAAATTAAGAAATAACAGGGCGCAAAATTTCAGTTCTGTACTCTGCAGCTGAGGTTCTATTTTCATTAAGTTTGGAAAAAAATTGGGATATACTTCCTGAAATCGGGTAAGAAATTCAGGATCGTTATTTTTAGCCAGCTGAATGACTTCTTCAAAAGCAAAATTCAGTTTCTGATTAAGTTCCTGAGCTTCTTTTTCTTTTATGTTTAGTACTCTATTTTTGTTTTTGATCCTTTTATGTACAAAAAAGATGATAATAATTGCACCCACAGATCCTATAAGTATAACGTATATTAAAAGGTGGGTTTGATGCTCCAAAGGTCTCTTTTTTTCATCTACAAGAAGGCCTACAGTATCTTCCAGATTTTCATCATCTATCCTCTTTAAGCTATCGTTAAGACTATTATATTTAAGCTCATATCTATTTCCGGTATCTATCTGGCCGGTTTTTTCATATGACTTGGCTATTAAACGGTATAACTCTGATAATTTTTTGAAATTCTTTGCATTTCCGGCAAGCTTTATTGCCTTTTCATAATCTATAATTGCGGAATCATATTGCTTTCTCGCATCATGAATTTGTCCCCAAAGCTTTAATGTTGCAAAATCATTATTCCCCCACCCGATTGGTACAGATTGAGCGGATCTAATATAAATCTCAGCAGAATCAATCTTGTTTTCGTTGAGTTTTGTTTCAGCTAAAAGTAACATGGCTGCTTTTAAGCTTGTATTCATACCCGCATCCATTTTTTTGGATTTCTTCAATTCATCAACAATCCTCTTTCCATAATAAGCAGCAGAGTCATATTGCTTTTTCTCAAAATAATTTTTCCCTATCTGCACGAGGATCATTCCTTTTATAGCACATTTGGTAGAATCATTTTTTAAGCCATTGGCCATCACAAGATCCTTCTTTAGTTTTTTCAGAGCTTCGTCATACATTTTAATTCCTCTGTAATTAATACTGTATAATATATTCATGGAAATTTCCTGATCTTCAGCTTCCGAATTTTTAAATTCTGGTTCCATCATCTTTAAGAAGTAATTGCTTTTATTATACTTGTATTGCATAGAAAAAGCAAGGGCTAAATTATAATATGCAGACAATTTACCTTCTGCATAATTAATATGCTTAGCATCATCAAGTATCGAAAGATTCAATTTGACCATTTCATCTGTCTGCCCTTCAATAAGAAGAGCGTTAGATTTCTCCAGTCTTTTTTCAATTGTTTTGGTAGTAATTTTAGACTGTGCAAAAAGCAATAAAGGAAAAAACAAAAAGATAAATTTCATCATATAGTAAGTGAGCGTGTAATAATTTATACATATAACAAATATAACAGTAAAACAAAACCAAATTAAAATAAAACAAATGATTTAATTATTAAAAAATCAACAATAATAAAAAAAATCAACATCCAATTAATAACAATACAAGAACTACTGCCTATTGTAAGAGCAATGATAAAATATTTAAAGAAAAAAGAAACCAATATGGACACGACATAGGTATGACACAGATATGACATAGAGGATTATTGTTGTTTTTAGCTTGTTTATCAGGGATATAATTTCATCGTCAGGAAAACGTCCATATCATTATTAAAATCTTGTATTCTAAACCCAAAATTATAAACACATTTTATACATGATGACAGAATAGATCATAAATAAAAAGCAAGTATCTGATTAAATATAACATCTGATTATCAGAAATTTAAAACCATGTCATAGCCATGTCATAGATGAAATTTTGCACCATATACAGCTACGAATGTAATATTGTGACAACAAAATGTATCCAATTGATTTACAGCACATGCAACTTACATACCTGTGAATCTTAGGTGAAAAAAACAACATAAAAAATCTTTACATCTATGAAAAAATTATTATTACCCATTGTTCTGTTAACCTCATTGAATGCGTATTCACAGGTTGGGATGAATACTTCAACCCCCAGCGCTACACTTGATGTAGTGAGCAAAGGAACAACAAGTACTACAAAAGCTTTAGAGATTAATGACAGCACTAATAAAGAGCTAGTCAGCATATCTGATGATGGATCTGTACGCCTGGAAAATTATAAAAATTTCAGTTTATTAGGAACTGATACTAATGGTAATCTGGTAAACGGGACAACAGCAAGTATTCCTTCTATAGTAGGAATTGCCACAGGAATTACCTCAACCAGTGATCTTTCTGCCAATACAGAGGCTAAATACACTTTTACTACTGATAAAATCAATGCTGCAAACTTATCATATAGCTCAGGGAATTTTACCGTATTGAAAGCAGGATATTATGGTATTTTACTTTACACAAAAAAGAATGTTGGCATGAACTTTCCTAATACAGGAGGAACAGTACAAACCTTTATAAAGAAAACGGCTTCTAGTACTACAACTGAACTTTCGGTAAATCAAAGTAGCTTAACTGACAATCTTACTTTTGAAGCAAATACTATAGGAGTGACTGCTTATTTTAATGTCGGTGAAATAATAAGTTGCAGAGCTAACTATACAAGACCTCACAGATTAACTACAGCTTCATTGAGTATTGTATATTATGGTACTTAATATATAAGCTGAACCATAAAATATTTATTTTTCAAATTATAAAAACCACTTTTGCCCTATTACAAAAGTGGTTTTATCCCAATTCTTTTATGATGCTTTTTAAAGATATCCACATCGGTGAATTGATACAAAAACGTGTGAAAGAAACTGGCTTTTCTTCAGACAGACTCCTGAACTTTATGCAATGTAGCCATAACGAACTTTCAGAAATGTATAAAAGTAAATCTCTGGATGCAGAGGTTCTTCTTAAATGGAGCAAGCTCTTAACATATGATTTTTTCAGGATCTATTCTCAACATCTTTTACTCTATTCACCTCCTTTATCTTCGGATTATTATCAAAAATCAAAACAGGAAAAAACACAGCTTCCGGAGTTCAGAAAAAATATTTATACCGTAGAAATGATTGATTTTATTCTAAACCTTTTAAAAACAAATGAAAAAACAAAACAACAAATAATAGAAGATTACAAAATCCCAAAAACTACTTTATACAAATGGATCAAAAAATACTGACCCGCCTCCCTGAGTTCTCATAAATCAAAATTTAGTTGCTGTATACATTATAATATCCCTCTATTGAATGTATGTTACCCTTTTTAATCTTTGTTATAAACTTACGATTCTATAACACAAATGGAAAATGAGTTACTTAAGGATTTTAGTCAAGCCTCTGAATAGAGGCTTTTTTATCATCACAAACACAAATTTCTCAGCACTTTTTATTACTAGTCTAATTCTTTTTTAAAAAAATATAAAAAAGTTTTGTTTTTATGACCAATCGGTCATATATTTGCATTGTTATTTAGACACATCATGGCAAAAGGAGAAGAAACCAGACAGTTCATTATAGAAAAAGCAGCACCTATTTTTAATACAAAAGGGATTGCAGCTACTTCTATGAGTGATATTATGGAAGCGACCAAGTTGTCTAAAGGCAGTATGTATGTTCACTTTGAAAATAAAGACGTTCTTGCCTGTGCAGCTGTTGAACATAACATGAAGCTATTAAGTGACAAGCTCCAAAAAGTTTTGAGCGGACATAAAACCTCTGAAGAGCAATTATTGGCTTATATTGATTTTTTTAGTGATCCCAATCACCCACCGGTAGTCGGAGGCTGTCCTTTATTAAATTTTGGAATGGAAGCTGATGACACCAATCCTGTAGTTAAAGAAAAGGTAAACCGTGCCATTAAACAGGGGCAGGAATTACTTTCCGGTATTATAGAGAAGGGAATTGCCAATAAAGAATTCAGAGCAGACTGGAATCCGACCGATTTTGCAACAGTTCTTTTTGCAATGCTTGAAGGAGGTCATTTGATGTCCAGAATGTCTGGTAAAAATGATAGAATGAAGGTTATTGGCAATAGCCTGAAAAAAATGATAGAAGAAAAAAAAGTGTAATTTTTTTTATTAAAAATATGACCGATCGGTCATTTAAAATAAATAGAAGACTTTAAAAAGTATAATCATAACAATTAATTAAAAAACAAAAAAAATGTCAAAAACAGTTTTAATTACAGGTGCATCAAAAGGTTTCGGAAGAGCATGGGCAGAAGCATTTTTAGCAAAAGGATACAAAGTAGCGGCAACAGCCAGAAATGTAGAAACACTTCATGATTTAAAAGAAAAGTATGGGGATTCTGTATTGCCTTTAACATTAGATGTAGACAAACGGGAAGAATCTTTGGCTGTAGCTCAGAAGGTAAACCAGCACTTCGGCAGTATTGATATCCTGATCAATAATGCAGGATACGCGCTAACAGGAGCAATTGAAGAAACAAATGAGCAGGAAGCAAGGGCACAGTTTGAGACCAATTTCTTTGGAACTTTATGGCTTACACAGGCAGTACTTCCCATCATGAGAGATCAAAAAAGCGGGCATATTATTCAGGTATCTTCTATTCTGGGATTGGCAACTTTACCCACAATGGGACTTTACAATGCTTCTAAATTTGCACTGGAAGGACTAAGCGAAACTCTGGCTACGGAAGTGAAAGAATTCGGTATTCATGTTACTTTGGTAGAACCTAATGGTTATGCATCCAATATCTGGCATACAGGAATTAATACCCAAAGCAATCCTGTTTATGATGGTCTTAAAAAAGCCTTTTCGGAGGCTGAAACTTCTTTCGGAAGTGTAGAAGCTACAGTACCGGCATTGATAAAATTAGCAGAAACGGAAAATCCTCCATTGCGTTTATTACTTGGGAAAGTAGCATTGCCATTTGTAAAACATAATTATGAACAGCGTTTAAAAGTCTGGAAAGAATGGAATGATGTATCCGTAGAAGCCCACGGATAATTTTCTAAAGAATACAACCATAAAATAAGCTCCGTTTTTATAAGAACGGAGCTTATTTTTTATCCTTTTTTGGATTGAACAGCTTAGCTTTTCCTTCATCATTATTCCATTTTCCTGTTCACCACCTGTAATGTCTATTTCGCTGCAAAATATGACTGTTTGAACAAATTACCTGTTCAGCAACCGTTTTTCAGGACCTAATTTTGTCTCATCAAAAAAGAAAAACAGATTTAAAATCTAAAACAATAAAGCAATGAAAACAACAATTTCGACCATCCTGTTAGCAGCAACTTTTATTCTAAGTACTCCTGCAGTCTTCAAAGCACAAGCTAATACTATTCATACTGCATCGTCAACAACTGACACGAGTATCCGTCCTTTTCACATCAATATCCCGCAATCTCAGCTGGATGAACTTAAAAGAAGAATCTCCGAAACCCGTTTTCCGGATAAAGAAACGGTAAAAGATGCTTCCCAGGGAATTCAGCTCGCTCAGTTAAAAGAACTGATTACCTATTGGGGGAATGATTATGACTGGAGAAAAGTGGAGAATAAATTGAATGCACTTCCACAATTTGTAACAAAAATTGACGGAATTGATATTCAGTTTATCCACGTCCGTTCCAAAGAATCCAATGCAATGCCGGTGATTCTTACTCATGGCTGGCCGGGTTCTCCTCTTGAATTTATTGATGCCATAGGTCCTCTGACAGATCCCGTGAAATACGGAGGAAAAGCAAGTGATGCATTTGATGTGATCATTCCAGCCATCCCTGGATATGGTTTTTCAGAAATTCCAACTGAACTTGGCTGGAATCCTGACCGTGTTGCCCGTGCATGGGATGTATTAATGAAAAGACTTGGCTACAAAAAGTATGTTTCCGAAGGTGGTGACCACGGCTCTGTAGTATCTGATGCTTTAGCAAAGCAAGCTCCTTCTGGTCTTTTAGGAATTCACCTTACGATGCCGGCTACTATTCCTGCAGAACTTGTAAAACCTATCAACGCAGGTGATCCTGCTCCTACCGGACTTTCTGCTTCAGAAACACAAGCATATAATGCGATGAGTACTTTCTTTGGAAGAAATGCCGCGTATGGAGGAATGATGGTAACGCGTCCGCAGACGACAGGATATTTACTTTCTGATTCTCCAACTGCTTTAGCTTCATTCCTGTACGAGAAAATCGCTGAATGGAGTGAAAGTAACCTTCATCCGGAAAATGTAATAGGCCGTGATGCAATTTTGGATGACATTACCCTTTACTGGCTTACCAATACAGGAGCATCTTCTTCCCGTTTCTATTGGGAAAACAACAAAAACAACTTCAGTGCTGATGCTCAGAAGACGAAAGATATTAAAGTTCCTGTAGCTATTTCGGTATTCCCTCACGAAATTTATCAGGCTCCCGAAAGCTGGTCAAAACGTGCCTACCCTACTTTATATTATTATCACAAAGCATCAAAAGGCGGACATTTTGCAGCCTGGGAACAGCCACAGGTCTTTACGGAAGAGCTTAGAGCAGCTTTCAAAGATTTAAGAAAAAAACTTTAATAACAGATCAATCAACAATATTGTTCAATCTAAATAATAAAAATATGGAATTAAATACCATTCAGGAAGTAGAAAATACAACAGTAGTTAACATCAGTAAAGTGTTGTATTCCGGTAACGTTGTAGTAACCGGAGGCCGTAACGGGGAAGCAAAAAGCAGTGACGGAAAACTGGATATTGAACTGACCTCTCCCGGAGCAAAAGGAAACGGAACCAATCCGGAACAGTTATTAGCAGCAGGATGGTCTGCTTGCTTTATTGGAGCTATGCATTTGGGTGCTGTAAAAACGGGAGTTAATCTTCCTTCAAATCTGTCTGTCAATACTTCAGTAGATCTGGCGGCTAATGATGATGGATTTTTTCTACAGGCTCATTTACAGGTTATTTTACCGGGTCTTCCCATAGATGAAGCCAGAAAAGTAGTGGAAACGGCTCATGCAACGTGTCCTTATTCAAAAGCAACCCGTGGAAATATCAATGTGAAGATAGATGTTGTGGTATAGTTATCAGAATGTTTTATAACATTTTGACTGAAAATCTTCCTTGCTTTTGGTAAGGAAGTTTTTTTTAATGAAAAGGGAAATATTCAAAACGCAAATGAAATACCTAGAAAGAAAATAATCTCTCTAGATATTTCATCCTTAGTCTTTAGAATCGATATTAATTAAATGCGATTATAAATTTAATTTAATCATTAATGTGTCTCCAAAGGTCCAATAATTAAGATAAAAGACAAAACAGATCCCGTAAACATTCTAAGCTTATTCTGTAAAAAGAAATCTCAGGTATTGTAGATAAAATACTACTCAATGCTGTTATAGAACCAAAAAAAAGAGCATATCTACAATAAGATATACTCTAAAAACTTAGAAAAAAACAAAATATAAACAACATTACTTTAGTGGAAAATATGTTCTTCTCTTTATATTAAAAATGTACGTTTCCATTTAGTCACCGTATTTCTGCTCAGCTTAAAATGACTGGCCAATTGGGTATTATTTAATCTGTGTTTTTTCTGATAATCGAGGATTTCAAAAATAGTCTGTTTATCATAGGATTTAAATTTTTGACTTTCAGATAATTCATCAAAAATGATTGTATTGATTTTCAGCACATCAGATACAGACAGACTGTTCTTAGATAAAAATCCTTTTACATATTCTCTTTTATCAGGACATTTGGCCTCAATAAAATCATGATAAATCTGTTTATAATTGGGGCCGGCATTTATGATCTGTATTTGCTTATCCATTTATTGAGTGTTGATTTTGGAATTCTATATTGATTCATGATTTCTGAAGGGGTCATCTGCTTATTTTTCAGAAGTTCCAGCATAAAATCTATAATCTCTTTGGTATATAAATTTTTCCGGAATTGAGGCAGCTGAGACTGTTTCTCTTTTTTATTAGGGCCGGAAGACGGAGCATATAAAATCAAATGATTGGAATACAGTCGGAAAAAATCATATTCAAGCAGTTTACACCATTTTAAAAGTACATCTGCTTCTACAGATTTTTGAGAATACATATCTGTAATTTCCTTTTCTGTTTTCTGCAGGAATTTACAGATTCTGGTTATTTCTATTTCTTCTTCCTTTACTCTTTTATACAGCAGATCTCCGATATGAATATCTTTTAAATTTTCCATCCTATATTAATTTATTTACTGTTCAAAACATCATTATCTCCTTCAGGAAATAACCTCCTGATCTTTCATGGTCATATTTTTTTTAATATCTATGAAAAGTAAATTCACCTGATTTTCATTGCAAAAAGTAATATCAATATCCATTCTTAATACCTTTCCAGAAGAATTTGAGAATAGAACAACCAGATATTTTTTTAGAATACTCTCCTTGATTTTGATATTTAAGATTTTGCTGTGTGGCATTTCAAAACGAGGTTTTTTACCTGCTGAAAGCCATTGATAACTTTTTATGGAAAGGATCTCCCCGGAATTTTCGTATTCAAAGATGAATCTGTTTTTTAGTTTCCCGTATAGCAATATCAAAAGAGTAATAAAAATAAACAACATTGAAAGCAAATGATAATCAAAGAATCTAAGCGTAATGATAGTTCCTAGGAGTAAAACAATTACCACCAGCTGAAAAATCATATGATTAATTACTTTTTTCTTATTGCTTATTTTCATTGAACTCTCAAATTGTGAAGATTGTTATGTTAATATATTGCTTTATAAAAAAGTGGTCTGAATTCAAATGGCGGAATATTTCTACTCCGCTCATTTTAAAATGTAATTAAAAATTTAATTCTTGTAAAAACTATATCCTGTAGACTGTACTCCCCAGTTTTGCAAAAAAGCAAGGTCTGTAATGTTAGCACGGGAAGAGAGATTCTCAATTCCATATAACAGTTCAACTTTGTATTCTGAATCAGGGTCAACATCAATACCTGATCCGTCACCTACGCTATAATTGGCATACAGGAAGTATCTGAAATTGGCATTGGTAGCACCTCCAGTAGCATAAAGATTTCCTGAACTGTCGTAAGCTGCTGCTGCACCAAAATATGGTGAAATCTGGGAAGTTTGCATTACCACTGTTACTGTATTCTGTGGTGTCCAGACATCAGGATTGGTTCCTGTTTTTTTATAAAGTCTGGCATAAGCCCTGCTGTTAAAGAATACAGGAAGTTTAATTTGTCCTGTTCCTCCTTCAATAGCACGTTGAGAAAATGGGCCTAAATCATTATAATTCATTTCAAACCATAATCCCCATGATACTGTTCCTCTACGTATAGAACTTTGGGGGAATTTTAACGTAATTGAAGAGTTGGGCACTACCCAGCAATCACTAGCAGCTATTTGAGGTGAACCACCATTCTGTGTAACATTTTTTATAGATCCTAAATCTACATTTTGAGCTAAATTCTGTCTGATATTACTATCTAAGTTGTAGATAATAAAATCATTAGGACTTACTGGCTTGAATATTCCTATATTTCCGTCTGCATCAGCAACCACAGGAGTTCCTCCGGGAATTAGAGGCAAAGTCCTGGTACGCAACTCTCCATTGATATCTAATGTTTTTGTAGGAGACGTTGTATTGATTCCTACATTTCCGGTTTGTGCAGACACCGTAATGCATAGTCCAAGCATTACCGCTGCTAAGGATGTAATTTTTCTATTTTTCATAACCTTTGGGTTTAATTTTCTGACATTCATTTGTTTGATGTTCATTTTAATTTTAACAGAGGAGAGATGAATCTCCTCTGTATAAATCACCCTGAAATTTCATTTAAAATACGTGGGAACATATTTAACATGTGTTGTTAAATCAGGTAATAAATTGTTGGGACAAAGATCAGATAACCTATAGGGATGGTAAAATAATTATTGTAAAAATAGATGGCTATTATTGTAATTTTAAATTTAAATGTTTGTAGTTTTAAATCGACATTGCTTACTTTTGCCGCCTGTTAATTTTAATAATAATAACTTATTATTTTTATTAAAAACACACACGAAATTTCAACCCACAATCAATGTCCTGCAAAACCTATCTTTTTTTCTATTATTCTGTATACGAATATTTTATAGCCTGCCAACAGCTTCTATTTGGCACAATACAAAACAACGGGCTTCCACAGGATAATGTAGAATTCCAAGGAGGGATATTCATAATTTAACGGCTTACAGTAAAACATCATTTTATTCCAAAAGAAATGCAAGTGCTTTACAAAAAACACCGCTGTTATATCCGGCAGTACCATCTGAATTTTAACAGAGAAAATACGAGCCTCTCCCCTGTCTAAGACACCTTAAAATTTCACTCAAAATACATTGAATAATATAATCAATTGAGAAATAAAGATCAGGCAACTAAACAAATGAGAAAATTATTACTGTAAAAATAAACAACCATGATTGTAATTTTAAATTTAATAGTTTGTAGTTTAAAAATTACACTAGAAGTTCATACAGACTGCTATTTTTTTATAACTTTATAATAATCATCCACTATTTCTGTTAAAAATACAATCCTAATTTTCACTCCACAATGATGTCCTGCAAAATCTATATCTTTCTTCTATTATTCTGTGTACAACTCTTTTATAGCCAGCAGGTAGCTTCTGTATGGTATGATACAGACAATGGGCTTCCACAGAATAGTGTAAAGGATATTACCAAAGATAAGTACGGGTTTATCTGGCTAAGTACAGAAAACGGACTTGTACGCTATGACGGATATAATTTTGTAACCTTTAGTCATCTTAATCTTAAGAATAACAGATTTACTTTCTTTTTTGGGAATGCAGAAAAAGATTCTATTTATAATTTAACAGCTTACTGTGAAAACACCGCTTTAATATCCAAGAGAAATGTAGGAGTTTTACAGAAACAGACCCACTGTATCCGGAAGGTATTGAGTGAAAGCAGGTCACATTTCATCTTTGTAAAAAATAGATTTTTAGAAAAGACCGAACATAGAAAGTATTTTATTTATTTTGATAAAAACAACTACTATCACCTTGCTAATGAAGGCACTATACAATACAGACACAAAAACATTGACCCCATAAAAGGACTGGATCAAAATTATATAGTAGATACCTTCTGTTTTGGACAAAACATTTTCATCATTTCCAGGACGTTAAAAAAGATCATTAAAATATCCGCTGGAAAAGCAACTTATCTGGATGCTCCTGATGCATTTTTTCAAAGTAATACCAAAATATACTGGAGCCAGATCAACAATCAATCTTTTGTCATTCATGATCGTATATTATACAAAGTGACCTATTCCCACAATGTCATCAGCTTAAAAAAGATTGCTGTTTATGATCTCAACAAAAATTCTCTATCCTCTATTTATCTCGATGAGATCAATAATAAGCTATACCTGGGAACCTTATCTGACGGCCTGAATGTGATCAAATTCAATAATTTTCATCTGGTCAACAAATCAGACAGATCTTATGATAATATTTTTTATTCCCAGATGCCTTTTGGACCGGATAAAGTAATTACCTCTTCAGGAGATGTTTATAACGAAAACGGCCTGATAAAACAATATCATTTCAATACCACCAACACCTATTTTTCATTGTATGATAATAAAAAGAATATAATTGTTCAAAAAAATCAATCCCTGCTTCGTTACCTCAACAATACTGATTATTCAAAAAAAGAACAGGTCAGTTTCGGGAAGACTGCATCTTATGTATGGAATATCAAAGGCAATTATGTAATAGCATTTCATCAACCCTCATTAAAAACTCAACTTGTTTTCTATAAGGATGCCAGTTTTAAGAATTCCTTTTTACAACTCTCCGTTTCCAATATTGTGACCTCAATACAGGAATATGATCAGAATAAGTGGATGGTAGGGACCAGAGATGCTTTATATTTCATAGAAGGGCCCTCTTTTATTCCTAAAAAAATATCTGCAAAACCTTTGAATGTAAGGGAAATTGTAAAAACTGATGATGGCAATTTTTGGATTATGACTCAGGGAAACGGCTTTTTTCTTTATAAAAACAAAGAATTAATAAAAATGCCTGAGGATAAGGAAGACTATCTCTTATTTTCACATACGGTCCTTGAAGATAAAAAAGGATTTTTCTGGATCAGTACCAATAACGGGCTATTCAAGGTGCTGAAAAACAATCTTCTGAATTATTCCAGAGATAAAAAATCTCCGGTCTACTATTACCGATACAGTAAAGAAGACGGATTCAATACCAATGAATTCAACGGAGGATGTTCTCCCAGTGCTTCGGTTTTGCAGAACGGCAGCTTTGTGTTTCCTTCGATAAAGGGACTTGTATTTTTTGATCCCAAAAAGATAAGAAGTTATTACCCTCAAAATTTCTTTATGGAACGTGTTGTATTTTATGATTCTAAAAGCAGCATAAAAGAGAATACCATCAATCTGGAGAACAATTTTTATAAAGCTTTGATTTGGATAGATGTACCTTATTATGCCAACCGGGTAAACCTTATGATTGAAGCTAAACTAAAAGGTTCTAAAAATGAGAAATGGGAAAAAGTAAGCAGCGATGGGAAATACTACATCACCAATCTGGAGCCCGGAAAATACCAGCTTATCGTAAGAGTATTAACCTCTCCAAAAGGAAAATATATTTATAAAACACTGAATATTGATGTAAAATACCTATTCTATCAAACATTGCTTTTTAAATTTTCTATCATTTTAATTCTATCGTTCATTTTATTAAAGCTGGTCAAGCTCCGAATAAAAAGACAGGAACTGAAAAAAAGAGAACTGGAAAAAATCATTGAGATAAGAACTCAGAAATTATTAAAAACAGTTTCAAAACTGGAATATACAAAGGAACAGCTCCGAAAAGAAAGTGTTCAGCAGAAAAAATTACTGGAAACAATAAGCCATGATATTATCACCCCTGTAAAATATCTGTCGATTGCCGCGAAGAAGTTATATGAAACAGATGAACATGACCATTACATACAAAAAAAGCACTTTGAAAGCTTTTACAAATCTTCTATAGAGTTCTACAATTTTGTAAAAACCCTGAAGGAGTATGCTGAAATTTATAATATTTCCGAAAAGAAGGAAACTTATAATATTTATGAAGTTATTGAAACCAAAAAGACTCTTTTTCAAGGAGCTGCAAGAGAACAAAACACGCTTATCATTAATAATGTTAAAAACCCTACTTTTTCCCAAATCAATCAGAATGTAGTAGCGGTTATTATTCATAATTTAATAGATAATGCGATAAAAAACACAACAAACGGGATCATAGAACTGTCCACGATTGAAGATGAAAATATCTTTTTTCTGGAAGTAAGAGACACGGGAAAAGGGATGAGCCAGAAACAGATGAAATATTATGAAAAGCTTCAGAATAATATTGAAAATGAAAAACTCATTTTACAAAAATACAGTCTGGGGCTGCATCTTATTCTTCAGCTACTTATGATGATTAATGGTAAAATAGACTTTAAAAACAATACCCCCTATGGAACAATAATATCGATTAAAATAAAAAAACAAAAATATGGATAGGAAAATTATTATCGCTGATGATCATTTTGTAGTGAGATTGGGAACCACTCTCATTTTGGAGTCGCACTACAAAGATGTAAAGATTTCTTACGCTGAATCTTATACAGATCTCACAGATAAACTACTCGTGGAAACATTCAACTTATTAATCCTGGATATCAATATGCCGGAGAGTAAGTATCTGAGTATGATTGGCGAATTAAAAAAAATACAGCCTGACCTTAAAATTCTGGTATTTTCAGTGTATGACAATGATATTGCGGTACAATATATCATTGAAGGGGCCGACGGATATATTAATAAATTATGTGATGAAAATAATATCCTGGAAGCAGTAGAAAACATCTTTGAAACAGGAACTTATTATTCTCCGGATATTGTAAAAAAGCTGGTCTCATCAGTGAAAAAAGAGATCCCTATCAACCCACTTGAAGTTTTATCAGAAAGAGAAAAAGAAATATTTGATCTATTGATAAAAGGATACGGTAATATTGAGATCTCGAATGAGCTGAACCTGCATCTTTCTACAGTAAGCACTTATAAAGCAAGAGTCTACAAAAAACTGAAAATTAAAAACACAGTAGATCTTGTACGGTTAGGAGATAAAAACCAGGCACACAAATACAAATAATCACGAATATTTAATAAACACTAAGATCTAATATTCAAATAAAATCCCCAATATCAGACGATAAAGGGGATTTTTATTTTTAATCAGCAAATAATAATGTATTATTTAACCACTGATTCACCTTGAAGCAATTTCACAGCCTCTTCATTATTTTGCATCAGAGCATGCTGCAGCGCTGTGTTTCCTCTGCTATCTTTTATATTCTTATCAGCTCCATTGTCTATGAGTAGTTTCATGATTTCTGTTCTGCCCAAAACGACTGCATAAATCAAAGCTGTTGCATCATTATAATTTTTGGCATTCATATCTGCTTTAAAGGAAATAAGTAATGAAATCATTTCTTTGTATCCTTTAAAAGTGGCTCCCATTAATGCTGTATTCCCACTTTGATCCTGCAAATCAGGCTTAGCACCATTTTCAAGCAGCCATCTGGCTGCTTTGTAGTGGTTATGGTATACGGCTAAGATTAAGGGAGTATAGCCTTCTGTATTTTTAGAATCAATATCTTTTTTAAATGTAGACATAGCTTCTACATTACCTGTCTTTGCATACGAAAAGATGTCTTGCGCGCTCATTCTGTTCATCGCAAAAAACAGAATGACGGCAGAAATAAAATATCTCATTATTCTTATTTTGAAGATAATAAAGATTCCAGCTGCTGGCGGTCCATTTTAACATATTGCGCCAAACGTTTTCCATATTCTGAATCTGCCTGATAAAAATAAGAGATCATTTTAGCCACTACTTTTTTATTAGTAACACTGTTCAAAGCATCTCCAAGGTTTTTAATCAGATTATCCTGATCTTTTTTAGAGAAAGATCTGTACAGTTCTCCCGCCTGTTTAAAATTATTTTCCTTATCAATTTTACCCTGTACAGACGATGTACCTGCAGGAAAAACAGTCTGGGAATACTTGAATTTTTTGTTATCAGTCACTTCCGGTTTCCCCGTTGAAGGCTGGTAATTGACTTCACCGCTTTGAGGTCTCACAGACATATAGCCGTTTTGATTATAAGTCATAACCTCATTCTTTGATACATTGATTGGTAACTGCTGGAAATTACCTCCGATTCTGTGTCTCTGAGTATCAAAATAAGAAAATAGCCTTCCCTGCAGCAGTTTATCTTCTGACGGTTCAATTCCCGGTACAAGAGTTCCCGGAGAAAAAGCGGCCTGTTCTACCTGCTGGAAATAATTCGTTGGATTCTGATTAAGAGTCATTGTTCCTGCTTTCACTGATTTTGCAATAGATTCCGGCCATATTTTGGTCACATCTACCGGGTTAAAATCAAGCTTTTCAAAATCCTCTTTCTTCAGCATCTGTACATACAGATCCCATTTCGGAAAGTTTTTGTTCTGAATAGCATTGTACAAATCTCTCGTAGCATGTTCTATTTGTGTAGATTGGATTTTATCAGCTTCTTCCTGTGTAAGATTCTTTTCACCTTGTTGAGGAATCCATTTATACTTCACATACGCTACTTCTCCTTTTGCATTAACCCATTTGAAGGCATGTACCCCATTTCCCTGCATTTCTCTATAGTTAGCCGGAATTCCGTAATCTGAAAATAACCAGGTCAGCATATGTGTAGCTTCAGGAATATTAGCCATAAAATCAAAAACTCTGTTATTATCAGAAGCATTATTGGTAACCGGAGATGGTTTAAAAGCGTGAACCATATCAGGAAATTTCATGGCATCTCTGATGAAAAACACCGGCAAGTTGTTACCCACTAAATCATAGTTTCCCTGATCAGTATAAAATTTCACCGCAAATCCTCTTGGGTCTCTGAAGGTTTCTGGAGATCCCTGCTGATGTACTACAGTAGAAAATCTTACCAATACCGGTGTTTTTTTACCTGCTTTTGATAAAAAGTCTGCCATGGTAACATCTGAAAAATCTGCATCTGCAACAAATTCACCAATAGCACCGGCTCCTCTCGCATGCACTACTCTCTCAGGAATCCTTTCTCTGTCAAAAGCGGCTAACTTCTCAATTAAATGAATATCTTCCAGTAAAACCGGTCCGTTATTCCCTACCGTTTTAGAATTTTGATTATCTCCTACAGGACTTCCCGTATTAGTTGTCAGTTGTTGAGAATACAGTGTAGATGTAATAAGAACCCCAGCTAAAAACACATTTTTTTTCATAATTTATTATTTATTGTGGGGCAAATATAGACCGTTGATCTTCTAAATCCTTCTCAATAAATTCAATTCAAAACATTCACAAAATCTATTGTTAAATACAAATTTAATAGATAAAAACTACTTTATTATTTTAAAAAATAAGCCATATAAAATGATAATGAAATCTGATGTGTGACAATTTAATTTGTTATTCCTGTAGTTTTATATCTACAATGAAAAATTGAAGGTTATAAATGTCGACCAGAGATGCTTATGGGTAGCAAATATTGAAGCTTTCTGTATAATTTTTTAAAAAAACAGAAAAAAATAATTCAAAATAATGGGACTTTGAATCTTTTTTCTATACATTTGCGGCTTGATTATCTCATTAATTTGAGTTTCATGGTTATTAGTTTTTATCCCCAGGAATTACTGGGGATTTTTTATTTAAACCAATACCTGCAAAACTCTGCTGTTCCAGCACTTAAAGGCATTATTAAAGTCTCCCTATAAACCTCATATACAACCTGATAGAACATATAAAAAATCCATTCCCGGAAAAATCCGGAAATGGACACCACTTTATCATCATCCAAATCACAACTAAACTATGAACAGGGAAGCAATAGTCTGTGCATCACTTCCACTTAATATTTCATCGTAAGCCGCAGAACCAGCTGCCGCTCCAAATAAAGTTCCTGTATTGTAACCTCCCTGATTTACATTGTCTTCTCCGGCATACACAGGATTGGTTGCGGATGGCATACTCCCTCCGTCAGCAAGCTCAATCCACCCTTTATTGGCTCTCATTCTTCGCACCTGTGAAGCATGTCTGGCTTCAACAGAGTGAATCTGTAATGCAGCCTGAAGCACAACTTTATTAGACATTACGTTTCCGGCCTGCCCTTTATAAGCTCTTACTCCGGTATCTTCAAAAGCCTGGGCGAGAATAAGAAACTGATTATAATCTGTAAAAGGCGAAAAGTTTCCGCTGGCTGTAAAATCAAAGGTTGGCTTATTTCCCGGTGTCGTCCCCAGAGAAGTCAATGTACTTTTCAGAAAGCTGACATGGGCTGATTCATGTTTTGAGATCTGCATAAAAACAGTTCTGTCTCCTGTGGGAATTAATCCCGGTGTGGATAGTCCTATGCTGTAATATTCATTTTCAAGATATTCCAGAACCAATGCCAGTTGTAAGGCATCCGTCAGGGTACTTTTTAAAGCGAAACCTGTTAAATTCGTTTTTGCAGTTTCCGCTTTGGCAGAAGTAACCATTAAAGTTCCCAAACCAAGAGGTACAGCTGCTGCTGCGGTCTTTTTCCCGAATAATGACATATTCGTAATGGTTTCCAGTCTTGAAGCTTCCGTTGTGAAAAATTTATCATAAGAAAGCTTATCCAGTAATTTAAGAATATTCATAATGTAATTTTTAAAGGTGAATGATTAGTTAATGCCTCTTTCTTTCCAGGTAAAAGGAGTTTTGATAAACGCTCCTGCAGCCATTACGATATCTTTTGGCTCTTTTGCAAGATCAAGTCCGTTCGCATCTATCACATCATCTCCCGAAAAATCAGCAGATCCCGGATTAATAAGATTTCTGATGGCAGAAGCATGTCTCGCTTCCACCGAAACTATTTTACCGGCAATCACCAGATAAGCAGGATTAGAAATATATTTCCCTGCCCCATTATAAGCCGCTACTCCAGTATCTTCTAAAGCTTTTGCTGTGGCTAATACGGAATTACGATCATTAAAATTCACATTTGGATACTGGAATTCCAGTTTAGGAAGCACATGGTCTGTTGCTCCGCTGATGGCTGCTTTAAAGAAATCCCGGTGAATTACTTCATGATGATAGAGATCTGTAAAAACTTCTTTCTCAATACTCGAAATTCCCGCATAAAAATTATTCACCACTTTCGTATAAAAATCTGCTTCCAGCTGTTCGAGTGCATAAGCATAATTTAATACACCCACATCCCCTGTTCCCAGATCATATTTGGATTCATCTATGATCTGAAAATCATCGTTGTCATCACATCCTATGAAGGTAAGACCTGCGATGGCTAATCCTACTCCACTTAATTTTAAAAAGTTTCTTCTGCTTGTATCAAGGGTAGCTCCCTGATTAGAAACCTGAATTGTTTTTTTCATACTATTAATTTTTTTAGTGTTAGGATAAAGAAGAAAAACAGCATACTGAAATATGCTGTCTGAAATCTTATAAATTGTTATGGCATTAAAACCGTGTCTATTACATGAATCACTCCGTTAGACTGGTTTACATCTGCAATGGTCACTTTAGCACTGTTTCCTTTTGCATCCTTTATGTAAAGGTCTTTTCCTTTTGTCCAGAATGTAAGATCCTCTCCCTGTATAGTTTTCATCATACTTTTTCCGTTTCCTGCTTTTACGGCTGCCCAGATTTCTTTTGCGCTGTATCTTCCAGGAAGAACATGATAGGTCAATATGCTTGTAAGCATTGCTTTATTTTCTGGCTTTACAAGACTTTCTACTGTGCCTTTCGGAAGTTTTGCAAATGCTGCATCTGTGGGAGCCAGTACGGTAAAAGGTCCTGCTCCCTGTAATGTTTCTACCAGACCGGCAGCTTTTACTGCAGCAACAAGGGTCTTGTGATCTTTGGAGTTGACTGCGTTTTCAATAATATTTTTGGAGGGATACATAGGCGCACCTCCTACCATTACTGTTTTTTCTTTCATCGTTTGTGCTGTTACCGTCCCGCTAAAAGCAAATGATAAAACGACCATTGCTAAAACTGTGATTTTCGATTGTGTGTTCATTGCGTTGATTTTTAATTAATTATATTTAATTGTGCTTTTAATGTCATTTACGAGGTCGGTTTCATTTCAGATTGAAAAAAAATGAAATTTATTATAACACAATGATTTACAGTTACTTATTTTTATTAAAAAAAGAAACAATCCTTAAAATAAAATTTCTCACATTGAATATTTTTCAATAATTTTCAAAAAAACATGTACGAAATAAAAGATAGATTAGATTTTATTGACTATATGTTTTATTTTGTTACATTTGGATAGAAAAATAAAAGCTATTAAAACAACCTATTCGGAAGAGGAACTTATCGTTTTATTAAAAGAGAAAAACGAAACCGGTTTTCATTATCTGTATGACCACTATTCCGGTGCGCTGTACGGAATCATTCTCCGAATCGTTCAGTCTAAAGAATACACTGAAGAAGTGATTCAGGATGTTTTTGTTAAAATTTGGAACTCTATCCATCAGTACGACGCTTCCAAAGGAAGATTTTACACCTGGATGATCAATATTGCAAGGAATACGGCTATTGATTATTTAAAGTCTAAAGGTTTCCAGAATGAGCTTAAAAACCAACCACTTCCGGATTTCGTATATAATACTACAGAACTTTCAACGACAAACAATTCATCTGATTATATTGGATTTAACAATGTGCTTGAAGGGCTGGAAACAGATAAGCAGGAACTTATAAATCTTGCTTATTATCAGGGATACACTCAACATGAAATATCCGAAAAACTGAAGATACCGCTGGGAACAGTGAAAACGAAAATGCGTAATGCACTGATGAAATTAAAAGATTTGCTAAAAGATTATCAATAAATTGAACACAAAAGAATACATATCATCCGGAATTATAGAATCTTATATTCTTGGCCATGCTTCTCCTGAGGAAGCAGGGATTTTGGAGTGTGTGATGAAGAATAATGCTGAAGTAAAAGCTGCTTTTGAAGAAGCACAAAAGACTTTGGAACATCTTGCTACCGCTCAGGCTGTAACACCTCCAAGTGATTTGAAATCTAAGATCTGGAATAAAATTCAGCAGGAACAGACTGTGGAAGAAATAGCACCTGCTGTTTCAACAGACATTCCTGAGAAAAAAGATCATAAAGAAACTCCGGAAAGAGTAAATATTCAGGGAAATACCCAATGGAAAACCTATGCAATAGCAGCTTCTGTATTGTTCCTGATAAGTGTTGCCGGCAATTTATTCTGGATGAATACACAGTCATCCAATAAAAAGGAAATCGCTTTACTAGCTGCAGAAAAGCAATCTCAGGATCTGGCAATGAAAAAAATGAACCGTAAGATTGATATGTTCTCCAATCCTGATATGCAGATGGTAATGCTTAAAGGTGTAGAAAAACATACGGATTCCAAAGCAATGGTTTTTTGGGATAAGAAAACAAAAGAAGTCTATCTGAATGCAGAAAAACTTCCTAAAGCTCCTGAAGGAATGCAATATCAGCTTTGGGCCATCGAAGACGGACAGCCTGTCAATGCAGGAATGTACACTGAAGATAAAGACAGCAACATTGCGCTGGCCAATATTCCCAATGCTCAGGCTTTTGCCATTACACTTGAAAAAGAAGGTGGAAGCAAAGTACCTACCATGGAGAATATGTTTGTAATGGGTGAAATTTAAAACACTCCTTTATCAGTTTCCAAAGTTCACAAAATGAGGAATATCTGTTGCAAAATTATTCATTGGTAAAAGATTATTCCTATTGCTGTTAAAATCAAAAACCGAATTATTATCAAACGGAACCCGCGGATAATACATGAAAGAAATCTGAATTCTGTTGAAAACCAGGTACGGATTATTAATCAATACGCCGATACCAATTTTTGTATTTGCCTTTGTTTTCAATAGTTTATCATCAGGCATTCCCAACCACCCAACTGCAGTTGTTAAATAAGGGCTGAAGTGGAAATTCTTCCACGTTTTATTAATGAATAATTGAAGCTGATACCTTAAAACCAGCTTTTTAGTCCCTATATAATCCGAATTGTAAACAGGAAATTCGTCTGTGGAAGAAAGATTGATTCTGTCTTTATAAGAATAATTATGCTGCGGATTCCCTAATGCTACAGTGGGAGAAAAGAAATGCCTTGCTTTGGCAAATTTCCAGTCCATAAGATTTGTGAAATAAGTTCCGTCTACACGGAAAGATTCCCTATTCTGGCTATCTTCATTAAAAAACCGTCCAAACTGCGCTTTCACTGTGAAATATCCAACCTTTATAAAACTACCGTAAGAGGCAGAAATTCCCACATAAGGGTTCACTTCTTTATTTCTTGACAACCCTCCTGCAATAATGTTCACAGAGTTACCATAAGCAACATCTTCAGGCAAATCATATTGAAAAATATTTTTCTGAACCGAAAAATTTCTGTGGATAAACCCAACAGACATCAGAAAACTGTTATATGAGCTGAAGTATTTATACTGGTCTATTCCCGGACTGTCTTTATACTGATAATTTTGAAATCGTCCTATTATTGCAATATTGCTAGATACTTTTTCGTTGGGATCTGATGAAACGGGAATCTGATAACCACCCCATAAATCCTGGCTGTAGACTTTGATCTGAACTTCCGGAAAAGCTGTATCGGTTTCTGTAGGAAGTAAAACTTTCCTCTTAAAATATTCAAATGTAAAACCACCCGCCCATTTCGTCAAAGGTGAGAAAAAGTCTCTTCTTAAGCTGAAATTAATTCTTTCATTTTTTGAAAAATCTCTTTCCCCGAGAAGCTGTGCATTGATATAAGTCCCTAGAAGGTTATAGGTTGTATAGCTTCCCAAAAGATAATCCTGCTTTTCTTTGGAATCATTTCTGTAAAGGAAATCAAGAGTGTGCCCTAATCCTAATACATTTTCTTCAGTAACTCCGAGACCAATTTTACTTCCGGAATAGCTGATTCTCGGCTTCAGACTCCAGGAATCCAGAACTTTTACCACAACATCAATAGAATCTTTGCCGGAAGTACTATCGGAAACACTGATATTCACTCTGTTGACAAATGGCATGGCTCTAAGCAAACGCTCGGATTCATAAAGTTTCTGGGCATTATACTCTTCCCCTTCTTCAAAAAGTAAATAATTATTAACGGTAGAGTTTCTTGTATTGGCATGAAGATGATCTGCTACCCAATCATACCATCTGGCTTTTTCTTTAGTATCTTTAGAGCCATATCCAAAAGGGTCGATGGTTTCGATCCTTATTTTTCTGATGTATTTTTTATTATAAGCCTCCTGCGACAGTTTTTCTGTCCTTGACTTCACGGAAGTAGAATCCGGCTCTCTACGAAATATAAAGCGGTGAATGAATTTGGTAACTTTTCTCTTATCCGAAAATTCTTCTATTTTGTAATACAGTGAATCTTTCTTCTCCTGTGCATTTAAAAAGAAAAAACCACCAAAAAAGAAAATTAAAATTGCAATCGTTCTAGTCATTAGTCATCAAAAATTCAATACAGTTTCTAGCATCAATTTATAAGCCAATAAAGCCCTACAATATATAAAAAGAAAAAACATTTATAGAAGATATACCACACAGCCTATTCTTTTTTAATACTGCTGGCATGGCCTATTGTACTACGGCTGGCATTTTCTACCGTTCTATCATCTTTGATCTCCCCTTTCCAATACATTCAATATGATTTCACTCATAATTACCTGATCACATTTAATCTTATTTTTAAGTCTTGTTTATAATTGCATCTTACTTGAAATCGGATAAGCTTTTCTGTAGTGGAAAGGCTTATTTTATTAAATAATCTTCAGAACTATACTGCCAAGTTGGATGGTATAGAAGCTGTTTACATTAGAAAATTCAAAAGCTAATTTAAATCACAAAATAAAACTTCCAAGTACAACCTTTTTTAGTTATTTTTACTCATTATAAATAAAAATAAGACATGAGAAAAATCGTACTCTCGGGAATAGCTGTTATGGGAGGATTTCTAGCAGTAAATGCACAATGCAAACCGGTATCTACGCTTACAGAAAATTTTGACACCTGGAAAGATATCAATAAATGCTGGACTGCTCAGCCGGGGAAAGCCATGCTATATGCCAGTGATAAAAGAATTATTTTTTATTCAATGAGCAACCCGGGGGAAAATATGTATCTGGTAACTCCGGAAATCAAAGCAGGAACCTATACACTTTCTCTTGATCTTTCGGACAATGGAGGCGAAACAACACTGGAGCTTTTCTCAGTAAACAATTCTTCCGATCCAAAGACTTATGTTTCAATAGCGAAACCTTCAAAGATAACAGGAGAGAAAAAAACATATACCATTTCTTTGAAAAAAGACTCGCATCTGGGACTGAAAGTTCTATTGAATGGTGTACATCAGGCTGTTTATATGGATAATTTTTCTTTAACTCCAAAGAAATAAGCCTTGAAATTGGCAATTCCATTTTAAATATAATTTTTGTTTCCGCCCTACAAAGTCTTCAGATATTATAAGACGGGATACAAGATTTATATAAATACAAAAAAGAGGCTGCCTCCTATATTTGCATTATCGAATATTGGAGACAGCCTTTAAAGTAGTTGCGGAAGTAAAATTCAGACTCATTATTGAATATGGGTGAGCAGAATTGACACTAAGTTTATGGCGTAATGATCCCGTATTCAGGTTTAGGAAATTCACCAGGAGTTTTGTATCTGGTAGAATTGCCTTTATGATACCATTCTCCCAAACCTGAGATCATGAGTGCCATATTATGTACAAACCGTACAATATTCTTTTGATGAATACCAAAATCAGGTAAATTATTCTGAAGTTCAACAAACTCCTGAACATATAAATCGTGGATATGCATTGCTTCGGTAATGGCTTCTTCCAATGAAACATGATACTGATTCTTTATCACCAATATAATGTTCAGAATTTCTGTATCAATTCTTAGCTCCTTCTCTATGGAAGCAAAATCATTCTGAATCGCCATTATTCTGCACATCAGCATTTTTAAACGTTTTATAATTGGATGTTCAGATATATGCCCCGGAACAATGTAGTTAATGGAAGGCTCTACCGGATCTCCATATGGGTACATAGAAATGGAATATTCACGGATAAGTAAAAGATTGCTAAGGCTTGGAAATTCTTTTTTTAACTTGTAGGGCGTTTCTTCCATAATTCCATAGGTAGTATAATTATAAAAGTTTTTAGCCCAACGTACCAACCATTCGTCATTTACGTAAGGAATAAATTCCTGCCTGCTTAAAGCCACTTGTTTTATCAATCCGATCTCATCTGCTTTAGGCTGTTCTCCCAACATTACATCCATTATATGATCCCTGATATCTGCAAGTTTATCAACAGGGCACAACTCATAATAATCATCAAACAGAGTCAGCCAGACCATAAATCTTGCTATAGGTCTGATCTGTTCTTTGGTATTAGCCGCCGGAAACATATATGATGCAGCCTCTACGAGACCGTGTTTCTTATACTTAATTCTTGTAGCTTCGGACATAAACTGATAATCCGTATCAATCCAGTTATTCTGTTCTTCATAAAAGGATTGTGAAAAAGGGCCTATTTCATAGGGCCAGGGATATTGTAAAACAGGAACATCTTGTTGTTTCATCTTTAAAAGTTGTTTTTAAATTAAGCTTATTTATAGTTTATTATTGGACGCCAGATGATCCTCAGGCCAGGCAAAACCAACTCCTCCATGCTTGTACCTATTGGTTTGCAAATAAAAGGTATTCACTCCCTGAAGCCCAACTCCGGCATAATAAACAAATTTGTCAATGTATTCCTGGTATTCCCCAAACTCCCGATACTCTGCATGTAAAGCCATTAAACTTGCCAATTCCTCATTATGAATACGTAAGGCTTCTGCACAAGCGTCCTCCAACGAAAGATTATACTCCTGCTGCAGTACAAAAACCAGATTAAAAACCTCTGTTCCTTTCGCCATTTCTTTTGGAAGAGAATGAAGATCATTTTGCCAGGCAACAACCAAAGTCATATGGGAAATCATCTTTTGCACTACTATATGTTCAAAGATATGTTCCGGAAGGATAAGACCTGATTCAATCTCACCAAAAATCAGATAAGGACGCATGAGAACTGAATATTCACGAATGGTTTTATAAAGATTCAGTGATGGCGGACGATTGACTATTTTATAAGGATACTCTAATTCTATTCCGTATCTGAAGGATTGATAAAAATAATAAACAAACCGATCAAACCATAGATCTGGCATCAAAGCACGAAATTCATCCCGAATCATTGCCATATGATGAGAAAGAGCATTTTCTTCCGGGCTGGGTTGAGCGCCTTTGAGAATATCTGTACAACGAATCCGTAACTGCTGAATCTCCTCGAGGGACGAATGCTCTACCTGATCATCAAGAGCAACATACTGAAGCATAAACCTGTTGCAGGGAATCGCCTGCTCATAGGTTAAGTGAGGCCACATACGTGCAGTACACATATGCAGTTCCATTTTTTTATAAATTTTCCGTTGTTTCTCGGTCAAAAAGGTATAATCATTATCAATCCAACCATCCATATCCCTTCCCATTTGTTCTGCATGTGGATTAATGAGATCAGGCCATGGGTAACACCCCCTTGGCAAATAATCTGCACTATTAAATTGTTCTGGTGTCATTTTTATTTAGTTTTTTAATTATTTGTTCTTAAATAAATAGTAATCTGATCTTTCAGATTTTATTGAATTTGATTCTGTTCCAGTGTTTTTTTTAATTCTGAAACACTTGGAAACTCAGCCTTGTTATAGCGGTCAAGCTTAGTGGATATATTTTTCCAGCCACTTAGTACCATGCTCATATAGTGAACCCAGTTTACCACAGCTTCATGCCAGATCCCAAAATCAGGAAGTGATGCCTGCAGTGTTACAAACTCTTTCAGATCTTCATTATGAAGCCGCAAATCTTCAAGACAAGCTTCTTCCAGAGAGAAATGATGTTCATTCTGAATCACTTTCACGATATTATAGTAAATACTTCCAGTAGCTTCATCTTTCATAACAGACTGTACTTCATTGAAAAAGGTCACCAGATGGCAGGCCAGTGCTTGCAGCCGACGGACTACCGGATGCTCATGAATTTCAGAAGGAAGAGTAACTCCTGTTTCTACTTCTGTAAGCTGTAAAAAAGGATACAGACAGATTGAATCTTCTCTTAAAGCAATACATTCTGTTACCGTAGGAAAAAATTTATTTTTCTTGTACTCCAGCTCTTTTTTAAGCCCAATAAAATATCTGCTGATCATTTGGCTAAAACGGACCATAGATTCCTGGGAAATAAACTGAAGCAATTCCTGTCTTAATGAAGCAAGCATAGAGGCTAAAGGAATTGTAGACTGAGAAGCAGAAATTTCACCATTCAATATCGCAATGGATTGAGCATGTACATCATCAATGTCTTCAGGCTTACTTTCTTCATACAGGTCATCATTATAGAGTGTCCATAGCATCAGCCTGCAAATAGGCCGGAAACGTTCAGCAGAAGCCGTAGGAAACCATTGGGCAGCGATGTGGGCAGTTTTGGTTTTCTTGTACTTTTTACGCAGATCAGGATTATTTTGATACAGCCACAAATATTCACCATCGATCCATTGATTTTCGGTGATATCCTGTAATTGATCTGCATGCGGGTTTTTTAAGGTTGGGAAAGGATACCTGAACTTCGTACGAAGAAGTTCAAGAGGGTTAAAATTTTCATTACTCATGACTTTATGTTTTAATGGTTACTATCTTTTATTGTAATCGTTTTATTTAAACACATGGCTCATTATAAGAATAACAACCATACTAAAAAACATACAACGCTAAATATCAAACAGATACAGTCATGAACAATGAAATAAATGTACAAATTAATTTTATTAACTCATATGGAATTTTACCACATTATCAAAATATATTTAAAATATTGATTTACAGTAAATTACAAACATGCTTCAATAATAATTCAAATTTATCAATCAGATTATCAATAAGTTAACATCTCAAAAACAGTTGATTATTTACCTGTAAGCAATGAACCAAAAAAACTCCTGTTGAAAAATCTACAGGAGTCTTTAATTATTTTTGGTGTATACTCATAATGAATTTTACTCTATTACCGGAACAGATCCTAAAGTAAACTGTACGGTCTTTTCCTGATAGATATTGGGGTTCATAGCATTAGGTACTACCAGAGTCAAATTGGTTCTTTCACCAGGCTCATAATTTTTTAAAGCATCTGTAAAAGTCTGAGCATCATACACGGAATAAGAACCCACTTTTTTAACCAGAGTACCAGGCAGAATATTATTAAGATGTAAAGCTCCGCCTAAAGTTGTTGGGCCTATTAATACCCCTTTTACATTCTGAAAAGTAGTATTATATCCGTTAAAAATATACAGCTGCACATCCCATGGAATAACATCTATAACTCCTACAGAAGCTCTAAACTTCACATCTTCTTTGGCAATGACCGGCTGGGTAACCGCATGCTGAACCGATATTGTTTTCGTATGGCTGTAGTCTTCCACCATCTTTGTCATTTCAGTACTGTTCAGCACCCTTTTAAAGGAGGTGTTACCGCGGGCTGTATTATTACCCCACCTTACTCCATTGGCTATGAATCCGATATAGTCTTTTTTACCCAAAGCGGCTACAGCGGCTTCGATATTAGGAGTTAGGTTAGGATCATTTTTTTGTAATGATTCTGCAAACTGTAAATGTAAATTCTGCAATTTATCGTTTCCTTCCGCTTTTGCTTTTTCGGCTGCCTGAAGGTGATTTTTAAGGGCTTCTTCCTGAGAGATATCAGGAAAGAATTTTTCTTCAAACTGATTAATCATATCATCATCAGCATCATACATTTCAATTCTTGTATTATTAATTTTATCAACAGTAAATTGGCTGTCAACCTGCTGATTGAATGAAGACTTCATCGATTTCCTGCTGCTCCCTAATCCAAGAAATGCCCATCCGCTTGATCTCTGGCTGACACTGCTCTGTTGAGCATCACTTAAAAATTGGTTAACAATAGTACTGCCGTCTATATGTGCATTAATATAGCTGGTTCTAGAATTTTTAAATTTATAGCTGACTGATATCTCACCATTTCCGTTGGCCAGCAGATTCTTAACATATTCCGTAGGATTTTCAATACTTATATTTTTAAAGCTTTTACTTCCAACCAGTGTTCCTGAGATACGTTTGCTGTAAACAATCTCTCCTCCTGCTTCCACAATGAATTCTACTTCGGTAGGTGAAATGATCTGACTTTGAAAGTTTTTATTATAGTCATTGATCAATTGTTCCTGAGGAGCCAGCATGGTTGTTTCATACTGTTTGGCCAAGGAAAAGAAATGATTGGTTAATGCAGGATTGGTAATCATGTATGGTGTTAATACGGGCTGTCCGTTTGTATTTTTTAGAATTGGAGGATAAAAGGCTGCTATTGTCGTACTTTTTATTGCGGCACAAATAGATGCTTTCTGGCTTTCATTGGGTAATGCCAGTTCCTGAGTTACCGGAATAATCAATGTCCGGATCTGATCAGAACTTTTGTATGTTTCATTTCCTTTATTGTCTATATATTTAATATTATTGATATCAAACTTAAGAATAGGCAATATAAACACCTTAGCAACAGTACCCTTAGCAACATTTTCATAAAAACCGTGGGTATTGTACAGCGCATATTTTCCTTTACTATCTATGGCTACATAATTCTCGACTGAGAACTTGTTTGAATTGGGTGTCACTTGCGACCAAATAAATTCAGTATTGGCAAGCAGCAATACAATGATTACATAAAGATTTTTCATGATTAGACTATTTAAAGGTTACTATAATGTTTTTATCAGGAGTACTGTTAGGATTTGAGGTCCCATAAAATGCGTCTTTCAATTTACTGTACGCCAGCTTGCTATTTCCCACTGTACAGTTTTTAATATCAGTTTCCATTCCCACCAAAACACATCCTTTGATCTGCTTTGCATAGTTTCCCATATGAATTTGTACTCCATCTCTGTCCGGTACATTTTCAAGCTGTATTCTCCATCCGTCACTTTTATCATATCTCAAAATACCATTATAAGATCCGGGAGGAATGCAGCTGATATTTTTTATATTATTTTCCCATGGCAGTTCCAATGTGTGGCAGATTACTTTTTTATCTGCAATGAGGTATCCTAAGGTACAAGCTGATGATGACAGTTTTCTTTCAATCACTATTTCAAAATTTCTTTGCCCAAAAAGACTGCCTGAAAAAACAGCGATTAATACAATTACGAGTAAAGTTGTTTTCATGATTCTATATTTTAAGATTGAGGGTAAACCTGTATTGGCGATATTGATTGATAGTAAAATTACAGGTAAATCAACTGCCGGTCTATAGCACTTTTGTGTAATATTTCAGCTTCCGGATTTCTTTAAACTATGTCAGATAAACAACAAACAAATAATATTTTACACGAAATACTCAATACGAAAGAAAATAATCCACATAAAACTCGAACTTAGTGATAAAACATAATTATTTTTATATACATTTATATAAGTCAAATCAAGCTTCAAAATAAGTAACTAAATATCCTAATTATGTCATATAGTTTGATCTTTACGCTCATTTTAGCTGTATAATCTGCCATTATAGAACAACTTTATCATTTTATTGAAGCTTATTACTATGTACGTTATCACAGACCAATTGAAAAATTTAGGATTTAGCATTAACACATTAAATAATATAATACAGAGAAATAATAATAAAAGAAGTTTTAATACACTTGAGTATTTCTGTATCTACATCATTATAGAAGATATAACCCTGGAAGTTGAAAACATTCCCCACTCCATAAAAGGCGGGCATATAGCATTTGTTGGCCCGCAAAAGCAAATTGTATTTGGGGAAACTAAACGGGGTGAGATTTATGTGGTTGCGTTTTCATCAAGTTTTTATGAAAGATCGGCAAAAGACAGCATGTTTATCAATTCAAGGCTTTTTTTCAATTATGATTCTGATGTTTTCATAGCACCTTTTGAAAATATTAAGGAAATGAACATTGTTTTTATGGGAAGAATGCACAACTTTCAGCACAAAGATGAAAGTCTGTATGTTTCGGCAGCTCATAATGCTATTGAAAGGTTAATTCTGGATGCGTTTTTGCACATCCCGGCGGAAACACTGAAAAAAGACATCAAATTTGATTATCTTCATTACGTCAATAGGTTTAAAGTCCTTTTGCAGAGAGACTATAAAAAAGCTAAAAAGGTCTCCCACTACGCTAATGAACTGAATATCACTCCCAGAAAACTAACTGAAATGACTGAGTATGTTTTGGGAAAAACCGCGAAACATATTATTATTGAAAAACTAATTAATGAGTGCAAAAAATCGCTTAGTTTCTCAGGCAGCAATATTTCTGAAATTGCTTATGATCTGGGATTCAGTGATGAAGGAAATTTCAGTAATTTTATTAAGAAACATACAGGAAAAAATCCCTCAGAAATGAAATAATGTAAAAATAATATTGTATTTTTGGATAAATAACAGATCAGTGAAAAATTAATATATGTTAAAAAGATATATTTTTTCAGTAATTTTTCTTTTCGTTTCCATGAGTATCTATGCGCAGACAGATGATGTTCAGGTGAATGTAAGACTTTATCCTACACAGATGCTGGCGCTTGGGGGTGACAGTGAAGTGACTGATGATACAGATGAAAATATACAGCCGGAAATAAACTCCGTTATCATTTCCAGTCCGTCAGGTTTCCAGTTAGGAATTCAAAATGATGATGATGATGAGTATAACCTCATCAAAAGTCAGAATGGGGTTATAGAAAAAAAATTCATCATAAATCAGAAAATAGATAAAATTATAAAACAATTTAAAGATAAGTCCACTTCTATGATGTTAACTTTAATCTCTCAATAAGCCGATCTATAGCTTATTTACTATGTATTAAATGTTATTTTTTTAAATTTTCAACCATTTATTTTTAGTAATTTGACAATAATATAATATTGATTTAACAACATTAACAATATTTTTAATTTTTAATTAACTTAAAACATCATATTTCTTTATAAAATACTTTTTATCAGCAAGTTTATTTCCAAAACCAAATTTACAAATCTTTAGTACTTTTTCACAAAATAAGTACCTATACCTCTTTCTAAATTTGCACCTGAAAAAAAACAAGAATTAATATACTATTAAAACTCCCGTTATTTTATGAAGAAATATATCGTAGCCTCAATGTCACTATTTGGTTTTGTTGCTTTAAAGGCTCAGCAAAATGTAACTCTAAATGTTAGATTAAAACCTATCCAGACTCTTATCGTTAATCCTGCTCAAAAAGTTGTCAACTTAGACTATAAAACAAAAGATGACTATGCCAACGGAGTATCCTCTGTAAATGCTGATCATTTAAGTATTTATAGTACAGGAGGTTTCCAGGTAAAAGTAAAAAGTGCCACTGCAGCATTGCAAAGCGGAGCAAAGAGTATCCAGGCCAATACAATTCAGATTAAGGCAAGTGCAGGAACTGAGGTTCTTAACGGAGCCCAATATGCTCAGAATGTACAGCTTTCTAATAACGACGCAACATTAGTAACATCTGCTAATGGTGGTGTAGACAAGAAAATTAACATTGAATATAAGGGAGCAGGTGCTAATGCTTATCTTGACAATTATATTGCAGGTCAGGATCCTACCGTTTATACAACAGAGTTAACATATACTATTATTTCTCAATAAATATTTAGATATTATATAAACTACTACAGATAAAGTGTTACAGATTGTAGCACTTTATCTGTACTTTAACAGCAAAGTATAATAATGAACAGATTCTATATCTTCATTGTATTCTCCTTACTCTTTTTCTGTTCTCCAATCAAAGCTCAGACAGGTGTTTCTGTATCTCCTCCCCGACTTTATTTTGAATCTGATGCAGGAAAAAGCACCACCCAGAAAGTAACAGTAACCAATGTAAGTGCAAAAAATTCTCTGGACATGGCTGTCAGTTTAGGTGACTGGGAATATAATGAAACAGGAGAAAACAAAATGTCTCCGGCCAATACGCTGTCGACATCTTGCGCCAGCTGGATATCCATAAAAAATGAAGACACCTATTTTACCTTAGGACCAGGAGAAAGAAAAGATATTGATGTTACCATCACCCCTCCTGCTACATTGTCTGATCAGATGTTAGCTCATACTGCTGTTCTGTATGTCAGCCAGATGAATCCTGTGAATGATGTGGATAATAAAGGAGCCAATATAAAAGTAAGTATCCGTTCAGGAATTAAACTGTTTCATAAGCTAACTGCCAAAGCCAGTAAAAAAATTGAAATCCATAACCTTACATTAGCTCAATCAAAAAAAGATCTTAGCATCTTGTTTGAAAATCAGGGTAATATCTGGACAGATGGAAAGATACAAACAGAGCTTGTCAATACAGAAAACGGCAATAAAGTTTCACTTGATCAGATTATTTTCTATACCATGCCAGGAAATAAAAGAGAAGTAAACATTCCTCTTCCTGCGTCACTTTTAAAAGGAAAATATACGGCATCAGTAATGATTGATTATGGTGATAACAATAATTTAGAGTTGGCAGAGCTGAATTTTACGCATGAATAAAACACTGTGTCTTATCCTGTTATTGATCTCCATGAACTGCTTTTCACAAATTTCATACAGCTCATGGGTAAACAGCTATCTGCAGATTAATTCATATAATGGCAATACAAATCCGGATGCATACACGCTTACTTTAGCGGGTAACGGGAATATCAATATGCCTTATTGGAGAGTTTCAGTACGATTGAAGCAGCCTATAATGTCAAATCAGGGGAATTATATTTTACCTGCGAATAAGATTTCTTTTCAGCCGGTTTCATCATCAGGAAAGGCTTATCCTAATCCTGTTCCGTCTATCCCGCAAATTGGCATGCCACTTAATGTGATTTTGAAGGAAAGTCAGGAAGTTTTCTTAATTCCTCAGTCAAATGCTGCATTATATAATCAGCCAGCTCAACCGAATGGTTATTACAGCCTACAGATTAAATACAGCATGAATCTGGCAGGAGGAACATATCTGGGAGCATACCCTGCCTGGATTACTTTTACAGCACCATTACAGTTTACCGCTTATGATCAGTACAACAATATTATCGGTACGATGGATCATAATTTTCAGTTTCAGATCGGTACACTTTCAGGGACTCCTACGGATATTCCGGAGATGTCTATGAAGTTTGGAGCTGCTGCAATGAATGGCACCCTGGAATTTAAAAATATGCAGGATTATGTAAATGGAGCCAGTGTAACATATTCCAATGCGCTTATTGTAAAAAGCAATACGAAGTATCAGATCAAATTAAAATCCCTTCAGACTCAGTTCAGTTCATCAGCCGGTAATTTCCTGCCTCTTGATGCGGTACAGCTTAATCTGATTCCTATTTCAGGTAACATAGGAACTGTATATACTGTTTTGCTAAGTACGGTGCCACAGCTTGTCGCTGCCGGTGGTTCTACACAGAATGCTGATGTTTATTATGACATGAAGTATTCTACAAAACCTAATGATGAAAGATTTATCAATGCCAAAGCAGAAGATTATACAACAACGCTACAATTCGAGATTACGCCTCAATAATTTATAATGCTCCATAACAGGCTGTTCAGGAAACTAATACTTTTTATTCTGATCCCGTTTTCCATTTGGATTTCGGCTCAAACCGGTACAGGGATAAACATGGAGATCCGTCATGAGCCTAATCGTGCAAACCCTAACATTATAGAGATTCTTCTCGTTTTAAAAAACACTGAAAATAAACATTTTAAAGGCAGAGTTGAAATTAAAACTCCCAAAGGTTTCAGAACAATTTCTGACAATAATTCTGAGATAGAACTCAATCCCGGCCAGAATCTGTTTATTCCCATAAAAATACTGACCAGCAACACTATCGTTTCCGGTAAAACAGACCTCACATTCATTATTACCGATGAAAACAATCAACAGGTTGCAAAAAAGAGCCTTTCCTACACCGTGATGGAGAATAATAATATGAAGATAACAGCAGAAAACCCTGTTGTCTACATGGGCACGTATAAAGATTCTCTGGAAGTCCGCACACGGGTTTCCAATTTAGGAAACAAAAAACAGGATGTTACTATTGTATTTAAAGTTCCTGAAGCCACTCAGAAGAGCCTTTTTATCGAAAAAAAAGGGACTATTGATGTACAGAAAGATTCTGTATTTGTTTTTCGGTTTCTGCCTTCCGGAAATCTGCTTAAGAGTTCTCAGTTTACCATTAATATTGCCGGTTTCAGAGAGCCGGATAAGGAAATCTTTGGTAATACTTCTATATCGGTGCAAAACGTTTCTTCTACCCAGCGTTATCAGGATATGGAATTTGATTTATTTTCAAATTACAGCAAAAATACCATTACTGCCAGTTACAGACGTGTAGGCAACACTACAGATATGTATCAGCTGATGGGGTCAGGCGGTTTTAATCTTCCTTCGGGCTATATGTTTATCCGCGGTAATATTTATACGCTAAACAATCAAAGTGATCCTGTTGTGAGCAATACCTATGTATCTTATCATAGAGAACAAAGTGAGTTCACTTTAGGCAATATCAGTAAAATGATGGAGGTCTCATTATTTGGAAGAGGTGCAGAATATGCATACACTTCTCCGGATAAAGACAAGAAAATAGAAGTAGGTTTTGTAGATCAGAGCTTCAGCCTTATTGAAAGAAATTCTTTTTTGAAATACGGATACGGATTTTATGCCAAGGGAATAATGGGGGCTCAAAATGCCTCGAAAAATTTCTCAGCAACCTATATTTTTAAAAATGACCCTTATGAAAAAGCGAATCATCATGTATTAGGTACAGATATTCAATATTCTTTCAATAAAGACTGGAAAATGAATTCAAAGGTCTACAGCGGTCTGAGTTATTATGAAAATACACATCTTACCAAGCCTTCTTTAGCTTTGGAAACGCAGTATTCAGGGAATATCAAAAAAGTCAATCTGAATGGAAATTACTTCTTCAGCAGTGACTATTATCCGGGAAACAGAAGAGGAATGCTCCAAATACAACAGAATTTTTCAACCCCTATTTTTGAAAACCATTTTTTGTATGCGAATATGATGGTTTCTAATTTTTCACCAAAATTTTACTCTTACAACAATAATTTTAAATCAAATACCATAAGAGGAGATGTGGGAATCAACTTCGCGAAAAGGAAAAATTTAGGGTTTGCTGTGGGCACGCAATATCAGGAGGAAAGTTCTAACAGCTACAATAACTTTTTTGATACTTCAGGAAATCAGGAGCTACAAACGCTGAAAGCACTTAGAATCATTCAGAATACAACATGGATAAGCAGTAACAGAAAACACTCTTCGTTACTTGCACTGGAAGCAGGTACAGTCAAATACCCCGATGGCCACAATCCGGAATACCAGATGAAGATCACTGGAAATTACAGTTACAAATGGTTCAATATAAACGGAATATATCAGCATGGCAGCTATTACCTCTCCGAATTTGCTTCATCAAGGAATTTCAATGAGGACGTCACATATAAGAAATTTTCCGTGTCTGCTTTTGTTAACAAAAGCATCTTAGCCGAAAAGCTCAATATTACTTCAGGATTATCTTATACCGATGATGTTCTATATGGTAAGTCTCCTTCGGGATTTGTTAACCTGAAATATACAAAAGAAAAATATGGGGTATTCCTGAATTCTTCATGGTTTAATTATTCTTCAAACAATTTCAGCAACAACTTTTTTACTATTGAAGCCGGTGTAACCCTGAACTTGCAGCCTAACAGACTCATCGCCAGCAAAAAAGGAGAAATAACAGCATTTGTATTTTATGATAACAATAATAACAGTATCTATGATGATGGTGATCAAAGTGCTGAAAATTATATTATTATGATCAATAATGTTTCTTTCAAAACCAATCAAAATGGTAAAATTGTGTACAAAGCAATTCCGTATGGTCAGTATATGCTCAAACAGGTGATTCAACAAGGATGGTATTATAATGAACTGGAATTTGAAGTGAAAAAAAGCAGCTATTCTCTTCAGGTTCCGCTCCATCAAAATGGAACCATGCTGGGAAAAATTACTTATGAATTTGATTCTAAAAAAGCATTGGAATTTGAACCTAAAACGGCAGGAATTATTTTCAACATCTATGATAACGATAAGTTCATACAGCATGTAGTTACCGATGACAATGGCGAAATCGGATCTTTCCTTAGGTCTGGAAACTATAGAATAGAGCTTGTGGAAAGCTCATTGTCTGCCAACACCTATTGTGAGAATATAAGCAGGGAATTTACAGTTCAGGCAGGGAAGATCATAAACCTTGAACCATTTGTTATCAAGGTTTCAGAGAAAAAGGTACATGTTAAGAAATTTGGAAATTAGATCAAGAGAGGTTCTTTTTTCATTGTAAAAAGAGTTGCTAGATTGGAGTTGCTAAGTTTTAGCAATAACAAATAATTAAAAGATAATTCCAAACTAATAGAGATAAAAAAAACCTGGATAATGGGACAATATTTTGGATATTAAATGGTTTTTGTTGAATTATTTTTAATTGTAAAAGTTTCTAAATTCAAGCGGTGATGCCTTCGTTAAATTTTTGAAAAGCCGCTGAAATGACTGTGGATAGTCAAACCCTAATGAATAAGCTATTTCACTTACGGAAAGGTTGGTTGTGGATAGGAGTATTTTTGCCTTTTCAATAATCTTATTATGTATAAGCTGTTGGGTGGTCTGTCCTGTAAGTGATCGAAGCATATCAGTCAGGTAGTTAGGCGACATGTTCATTTTTGAAGCCAGAAAGTTTACGTTTGGAACCCCGTTTAATTTCAGATCCTGTTCTGAAAAGCATTTGTCGAGAAGATCTTCTAGCCTTGTTAAAATATCGCTGGTCGCCATTTTTCTAGTTAAAAATTGACGGTGATAAAATCTATCACAATATTTTAAAAGAAGTTCAATATGTGATACAATCAGGTCCTGAGTAAATAAATCGATAGATGAAGTGATCTCCTTACTAATATTGTTCATCATATCCACTACCAGCTCCTTTTCAGTTTCTGACAAATACAATCCTTCATGTACTTCGTAAAAAAAATAGCCATATGATCTGATTGTTTTTGCTAAAGAATAGTTTTGAAAAAAGTCAGGATGAACAATCAATAACAATCCTTCAGGCTCCAGCTTCACATTTTTTTGCGGTGTTACTATTTGCTGGGGAGCAATAAATGACATTACTCCTTCATCAAAATCATAATGTTGCTGACCATAACCAAATCCATCGCAATTTTTTTTCAGTGCGATACTGAAAAAATTGTAAGATATTGTTTTTTCGATTTCATTGGTGTCAATGTTTATGGTAGAAAGATCAATCACACTGACCAGAGGGTTAGTTGGTTTTTTCAATTTCAAAAGCTGATGAACTTTTGAAATTGAAAGTACCTGAGGCGGATTTATTTTATTTTTCATTCTTTAGATCATGATGTTATGTTTAGAATTTGTGTCATAAACAAAAATATGAAAAGAAAAGTTTACCTTTCATTTTATGTAGATGTTATTTCAGAAAGCTGTGCATTGCAATATCCGCATTATCCTGAAAAGCTATATTTTTAAATTCCGGAAAAACAGTTCGTTGGTCTATCATTTCTCCAATTACTTTTCCCTCTTTACTAGCATAAAAAGAACCTGTTTCGATTTTTGGGTTGTCAAGTACTTCTACATACCGAGCTGCACCTTTACGAATACTATGTATCATACCTATTAATGGCATAACGATCGGAGCTAGGAGATATTTGAAGAAGAATTTGGTCAATGTCGGCAAATTATCATAACCTGCTGTACCCCGTGTATTTCCCGGGCTTACACTGATGAATTTTATATGTGGATATTTGCGGGCGTTTGCTGAAGTCCATAATGCGCCGATATATTTTATATAGCCATAACCATACGCTTCACTTCCATCAAATTTTGGATCTGAGAAAGAACCATTAAGTATGGATATAAATTCATCCACTGAGTTTGTCTTGATGTTCGGTTTTTTCATGACACCCTTTATCCCTCTGGCGCCCTCCGAACTAACATATACTACTTCATTTTTGATCTTATTCATTTTGATAAGCTGATCAACAAGTACCATATGGCCTAATAGATTGGTCGCTGCTATATTTGTCATGCCACTCGGTGAAAGAGATAGAGGGTCTTTTCCGCCTTGACCTCCTGCATTCAATATCAAAGCATCAACTGCCTGCGGTAGTGAGCTAACTGCTTTTTTGACTGAGTCCGGATCACTGATATCCATGAGGATTATCTCGAAGATATTTCTTCCAGTCATATCTTCGAGGTCTTTTTTTGCTTGAATTGCTTTCTCCAGGTTTCTGCATGCCAAATAGATCTTTTCTGTATTCCCTTTCAAAGATAGTTGTCTGGCAGACTCTTTACCAAGTCCAATGTTTGCTCCTGTAATAAGGATTATTTTATTTTTCATACTATTTATCATTGTTATTAAAACACATGACAAAGTTCTACATAACAAAAAAAGATCGTGTAACATTATCCCTCCTTTTTATAACGAAATCCACGATGCCGAATTTTATATTAAAATCTAATTTTAATCATTACAAACTTTGAATTATTAACCTCACTGTTTAACAAAAGACTAAAACAGAAAAATCAATTTATTTATTTAGTTTTCAACATCTTACATGTTGTTTTTTTTCAGTAACTTAGTGTAGTAAAAAATATTGGCTTCATACTGCCTGAATGAATGTTCAATTAAATCCTACCCACATTCCGCCAAGACTTTTTTATAATCCATCATGCTCGTGATAGCGAAATGACCTCAAGAAATTAATGACTTAAAATAAAGGGAGAAGCTGAAAACCCAAAAGAGTAAGTAATAATTAAAAGCAATGAAAAATGGAAACCCAACTAGAACAAATCCGCGATTTGCAAAAAAAAACCTGGAACCAATCTTCTCCCGGCTGGAGAAAATGGGATGAGCTTACAATGGATTTTCTTAAGCCAGTGGGTGATGAAATCATTCAAAAGCTTAAACCGCAGGGCGATAATTATGTTCTTGATATTGCAGCCGGTACAGGTGAACCGGGTTTGACAATTGCAACCATGCTAAACAACGGAAAAGTTGTTATCACCGACCTTGCTGAAGGTATGCTTGAAGTAGCCCGGGAAAATGCAGTTAAAAGAGGAATAAAGAATGTTGAAACTATAGTTTGTGATGTGAGTGAACTTCCTTTTCAGGACAACATGTTCGACGTCATTAGTTGCCGCATGGGATTTATGTTTTTTCCGGATATGCTAATGGCAGCCAAAGAAATGATCCGTGTACTGAAACCCGGAGGACGAATAGCGGCATCGGTATGGAATGGATCCGATAAAAACCTCTGGTTCACCACTGCCATGTCAAGCGTGAATAGAAATATGACATTACCTCCGCCAGCACCTGGTACTCCGGGAATGTTTCGCTGTGCTGAGGAAAATTTAATAGCTGATTTATTTTCCAAAGCAGGTTTTAAAGATATTTCTCAGAAAAACATTGAAGGTAAACTGAATTGTGGGACTGCAGATGTTTACTGGGGCTTCGCATCGGAAGTAGTAGGTCCTGTTGTCAATTCATTAAGTATGGCAGATGATGCATTGAAGCAAAAAATAAAAAGTGAAGTTTTTAAAACGATAAATGACACCTATCCTGACGGTAAAGTAGCTATAGACTTTAGTGCAAATGTGATTTATGGTGAAAAATAATTTACCGGAAAAATAGATACAAAAACAAAATAGCTATGCGTGTGGATACAGGATATATAAGTAAAATTGCCCCTAAATAAGGGGCGATTAGTGACCTCACTGATACAAAACTCGAACTTTTTATTAAAAGATTTGAGAAGATTATGTGCTCTTGATGACATAGTATCAGATCGATAAATCTGTCTTGACTAATTGTAAAAAAATATTTTCTATGAGGTATGTCTTTTTTCAACCTGATGTACTTATTTGCCTTATAACTCAAACCCCATGACTACCCCATCTCGTAAATAAAGTCGTACTACATTGCTTTTACTGCATCACACTTAGTAATGCTGTTTTAAAAAAAATTGTATTTGCTCTATATCCGGCTTGTAATTTTTAGTTGTGTCAACTTCCAGCATTGGAATATCTAAGTCCAATACCTCATATCCACCCTCAGTTAATAATCCATTACTTTCTGTTAACAAACTCAGATCGTCACCATGATTTCTTTCTCTTTCAGGTTCTCTTGACAACCTTTCGACAAATCTACTTTTAGTAATATCCAGAGATGTTTGGCATAAAATAGCCCTCACATCTGCCTTATCCATTAAGTCTATAAGTTTTTGTTTCCATAATTTGTTTTGAAAGGCAGCTTCAATGATTATTGATATCTTCTTAGAGATCAATAACTCAATCAATTCAAAAAATGTATTATAAATATGCCAATTAATTGAGTCATCAATTTGGCAACCTACAGTATTTATGTACCCCTCTTTAAGCTCATCTCTTGAAATAAGCGGACATTTCATCTTTTGGGAAAGTATACGAGATAACGTAGTTTTTCCCGAAGCAGGCCTCCCAGTAACTACCACCAATAAGGGTTTGTTCATTTTTATGTCAATTTGTTAATGTATTAATAAAATAAGACATGCTATCAAATAAGCAGTCCCTGTTCAATTCTTAAAGGCTTACTTCAACCTCTTCGAGCTGCTTTATTCTTTCCTTTATGGCTTTCGTATCACTTTTCATGATAAAAACCTAAGGCCTTTCCGAAAAAAGGAAATATAGTTCTCAATAATGATTTCTTCTGATAGATAATGAAGACTTTAATTAGACAAAATAGTTAAGAATCTAAATATAATACTTATTAATATTTCAAGTACTATATACAACCTCACTTAAAAACAAAATAGAAAGTCAAACATTAAATAACTCCAAAATGATAAATCTACAAACACGCACGAAAAATTAATTCAGGTACATTTAAATATGTGGTCATCATTTTTTTCATTCAGATAATCTTGTATCGAAGAATTATAGAAAACCTAAAGATAAGAAAACTTCATAGCCTTAAAGAGAAATCGAACTTTCATAAAAATGCATTAAATAGACATAAAAACATTTTTTTTGATTCAGTCAATTAAGGGTCTAGCATAAAAATCCAATTATAAATATTCAAATAGTAATAATTTGGAAATCTGTTATTTGTGAGCATAAAAAAGGAGACAAACTTTAATCGTTGTCTCCTTTCGTGACCGCAGAAGGATTCGAACCCTCACTGTCGGAGCCGAAATCCGAAGTTCTATCCATTAAACTATGCAGCCTATTCCAGGTAGCAGATTGTAGGATTTAGATAACAGGCGCTGAGCCTTTTACATTTATCCTTCTACCTTTAGAAAGTAATTTTCACTCCTCCCAAAATCTGTGCGCCCAGAACTTTATAGCCTTTGTACGTCTGGTATTTTGAGCTTAGAAGATTATTTCCGAGTGCGAAAATACTGAAATTTTTGTGAATTTTATACTCTGCAGAAAGATTTAAATCAGCGTAACCACCCACTTTATCGTTTGTATTCTCCGTAGATTGGAAAATTACATTCGGAGCGCCTACACCTTCGATAGCATAAGAGTTTGTTGTTCTGTCACTTGCAAAGATCCCTTTAAATCCTAACAATAGTTTTTTGTCAAGCATCGTATATTTTGCCCCGATGCTCGCATTGAACAATGGAACGTTATAAATATTGTCGTAGTTCTTAAGATCATACTTTGTAAATCTTAATTCTGCATCTAAAATAAGGTTAGCCAACGGGAAATACTGTACACTACCTTTGATATCACTTACATTTCCATCGTCATATACTGCAGAGAATGTATTGGCAAAATTGTAGGCAGAACGGTTAACAGAGGTATTATCAAAAAGACCATTGGCCTTAAAGAACATAATATCTCTCATCTTTCCATAACCTGCAGAGAAGTCGTATTTCAGCGTTTCGTCAATATCTCCTCTCAATCCTACATAAAAATGATATTTCGTCTCTGTAGGCTTTAAAAACTGGTCAGAAAGGATGAATGGATTCGTCTGTAACATATCTCCATAAGTATTCAGTTTCAGACCTCCGTCTACCCCACCATAGAATTTAAATTCTTTGGCTGCAGCAAACTGAAACTCTGCCTGCGGGAACCAATAGGTTTTATTATTTTTTTGCTGTTCCAACTGATCATTAGAATTCTTAGCATTCAGGAAAGAGAATGAAGAACCTAATGTTAAGTAAGAATCTCCTTTTCTGAACGTCACTTTCGGAGTCAGGCTGGTATTGAAGAAATTGGAAGAGTTTTTATCTCTGATGGCAAAATCTGTCTTCACCGCATCTAATCCTACTCCAAGATCAGCATTCAGATTGATTCCTGATTTTCCTAATTCTACCGCGTGCTTAGAGAAGTTCGCAAGAATGGAAACCTGATTTTCCTGAGCATCAAAATGATCTTTCAGGAATGATGATTTTACCCTTACATCATTTAAGATTTCATTGGAATAAAAGTCATAGTATCCGTTTACTTTAAACTGATTTACCTTTTGTTTCAGATCAAGCTCACCAGTAGGCTGCATCGCATAGATCCCATAATAATTATAGTTATCCAAGCCATATTCAGCATTGATATTGAATTTCCCTTTTTCTCCGTAAGAGTTCAGGAAAGCACCAATATTAGCTGAAGTCTGCCCAGATTTCCAATCGTAATCTTTTTTAAGACCGTTGGTAGAAAGCACGTGAACATCTGCTCCTACTTCAAATTTGTTTTCAAGGGTCTTGGATATGTTTCCGTCTACTAAGACTTTACCGTAATTACCCATTCCGAGCTGGAAGTAATTATTCTGAGCAGTTCCGTCAAATTTCGGAGCAACATCCTCACCCTGAATGGTTGAAGTTTTGAAATCAGAAACAGCAGGAACATCCGTGATGGTATATTTCACAGGAGTCTGCGATTTCTCTTCCGGCGGATAATTTTTAATGGTTTCCACAGAAGTCTTCTTCTTCTCTATCTTCTTCACTTCCGGCTCTCTTTTTTTGTTAAGAACCAGTTTTTCCTCCTTGATCTGGGAAAACGCCACTGACGAAATTCCTAAAAATAATATGGATAATATTTGAATCTTCTTGTTCATATTTTCTTTATTTGAAAAAAATATATAACGGGTTTTACTTATTGGAAGCAATATAATTGCCTAATAAAGCTTTCCCTGACTGTTTTGAAAAAGTTCTCCCTAGTCTGAATATATTAAACAGCCAAAGGCTTTGATAAACTTGTAATTTGTATTGATAATTTTTTGTTGTACTGTTCTCAGCTACATCATAACTGTAAGAAATATCGTAAGGAAATCCTGAAGGCAGTAACCCGACCGTAATCATACTTCCAATCATTGGGTTTCCACAAGGAGGAGTATAGGTTTTCATCGGATGCAGTGTTATTTTCGCTGCATGAGTACTGTCTTCTACAATTTCATAAATATCTGAATGTTTTAAAATGTCAAATTCTTCCTTAAGATCCTTATTCACTACAAAAGCCTTTTGCTTAGGAAAATCAGCCTTTGCATGATTATACTCTTTAGGATAGGCACTGTACGAAGGAATGCAGCTCCAAAGAGAAGCAGAAACTAAGAAAGAACAAATAGCAATTTTAAAAACTTTCATCTCCTATTTCTTAATCTGTTTTTTAACTTCTTTTGCTTCCGCAACAATTTCAGGGAAATCCTTATAGTTCGCAATGATCTGATCACATGTATAACTTGCCTGGTAGTTATCTTTCAGGCCGATATAGTTTTTCGCCATCAATACCAAGGCTTTTGCTCCCCAGAACTCTTCTGATGCATAGTTATTGGCAAGCTTAAAGATCGTTTCATTAGAAGACTTGAACGCCTTCCCTTTATTCTGATAATACGCTTTAGCATACAACGCTTCCGCAGCTACCGATGTATTGGATGATTTTTCAAGAGAAACATAAGCTGCCTGTGCATCTTTATCTTTTCCTGAGTTCATCAGACTTCTTGCTTTGATCACTTTCGCTGTTTCAATAACGGCTGCCGAGTTTTTAGAATTAGCGATTACTGCATTAGCTAATTTTTCAGCTTCAGAGAAGTTATTTTCCTCAGCATACAGTTTCATCAGTTCTACATTTGCATAGTTTTTAATGCTGATATTGGAAGAGTTTTTAATGCCTTCAAGATACTTTTTCGCTTCTGCAGTATTCCCTTGTGCAATAAATATTTGAGCTAAACGAGTTTGTGCATCATCCTGGTAATCGTTCTGAATTCCAGCAACTTCCTGAAGCACAAGTAAAGCTTTAGTTGAATTATTAGTCTGGTAATAACTTTCTCCCAATTCATACTTCGCCTGATACAAACCTTCCCCTGTTGGGTTCTGAGTCAGATACTTTTCGTAGTAAGAAATTGCATTCTTATAATCCTTCTTCGCAAACAACTGCTTACCTGTTGACAGATTGATCTCATCAATTTCTGCAGCATCTACATTCACCCCAATATTTCTTGCAAAGGCTTCATATCCTGAAACATCTCCGTTTTTCGTGAAAATAGGTTTTGCTGCCTGAACAACTTTCTGGGCATATGCCGTATTTTTATACTGCTCACCCAAAGATTTCAGTTCCGAAAGGGCCTTATCATTTTGATTCTGATCAATATAATTCTGCGCTCTGTAAATAGAAGCATTTGCAATCAGGTCTTTGTCAGAAGATCCTTTAATTACTTTTCCAAAATAATCATTGGAATTCGCAAAATCATCCTGAGCGGCATAGGCTGTTCCTATTTCATATTGAGCGTCATCGAAATATTCAGAATCCGGATATTTCGATAAAAGGTTTTTAAGGTTGGTAATCTTCGCCTGCGTATCTCCTTTGAATCCTAAAGCCATTGCTTTTTGGTACAAAGTATAATCCGTTGCATCTTCATTTTTATCATAGATGGCAATCGCTTCATTCAGGTCATTATTCGCATAATGAATATCTGCAAGGCGAAGTTCTGCATCATTTTTAAATTCCGGTTTCGGATTGGTAAGATATTGTTTGAAATAAGTAGCAGCCTGATCAAATTTCTTGGATTTAAAATAAGCATATCCTAAATCATAAGGCAACTGCTGCTTTTCAGGGAAGTTTTCGTTCAGAAGCTTTTCATAACGAGCTATGGCAGACGGATAGTTTCCTTTCTGGTAATACACCTGAGCCAGCCAGTATAAAGCTCTGCTGTTAAATTCTTTATTGATATTAAAACCAAGGCTTCTTAAGAAATACTTTTCAGCCTCGTCATAGTTTCCTTTGTTGAATTCTTCAGTTCCTAACAAATAAGAAACCTCCTGATCTACCTTGTTGATCTCAGGAGTTGAACTCTGCAATCTGTCAATAGCGTTCAGAGTTTCTTTATAGTTTCCGGAATAAAGATATGATTTTACCAATAATGATCTCATTTCTGAATCATTGGCTCCATTCTGATTTTCATTGATATAACTTTGGATAACCGCAGAAGGGCTTTCAAACGGGTTTCCGATATCGTAACTTAGTTTAGCATACTGCTCGTGGGCCAGTTTTTTCACTTTTGCATCATAATCCATCTGATAAGAAGAACGGAATGCAGAAAGAGCTTCCTGTTTTTTGTCTACTGCCAGATAAGCATTTCCTAACTGGTAGTAAGCATTCTGTGCCAGAGCCGAATTGCTGTTAAGAAGTTGGTTGTAATAAGAAACCGCCTCATCATATTTTTTCAACTGTGCGGCTACAAATCCCATCTCATACAAATCATTTTCAGACGGATTCTGCTGTACACTCAGATAATCTTTCAAATGCGGATAGGCAGAATTATAATCATTCTTCATGAAATAACTCTCCCCGATGATCTTATGAACTTCCGCTTTATAAGAATCTGAAATATTTTCGTTGAGTAAAGCTGTTCCTTCCGTAATGGCCTGATCATAGTTCTTATCATTATAATACATCTGTACATAATAAGGACGTACCAGCTTTGAGAATTTATCCTGATCCTTTATAGAATCAAAATACTGGAAAGCTTTATCATTTTGTCTGTTGCTGTAGTATAAATGCCCCAGCATATAAGCGATATCTCCTTTCTGAGACTGATCTGCTGTTTTATAGGCTTCTTCCAGCGCATCGGTAGCTCCTTTAGAATCACCCGTCATGAACTTTGCATACCCAAGCTTCAGAATATACTGTGTATTCTCTTCTTTTGAAAGCTGGTACTGGTTGACTTTTTTCAAAGTCTCCAAAGCTTTATCAAAATCTTTTTTTGCTAAATAGTAATCTGCCAAAGGAAGATTAGCCTGCGCAAAATAAGCAGAATTTGGGTATTCTTTCATGAAAGCTGTTAACCCTTCCTCAGCATGATTTTTCTGAAGAATCACGCCAATTACATTATCAAAAAACTGCGCAGCTTCCTTTTTTGAACGGGACAAATTCTGATTGTAGAAATATTGTCTTGCATATTCGTATTGAGAAGCGTTGTATATTTTAGTCTGATAAAGATTTTCGGCTAGATTAAACCTGTAATTTTCTTTCTGGGTAAAATATTGGGACTGCTGAGCATCGGAGATTCCGAAATAAATGACCGCAGCCGCTAAAAGTATTTTTTTTGATTTCATTCTTCTTGATATAAGAAAATTAGTCTAAATAAGTTAACGAAAATATTAAAAACTTATTGTTTAAGCAAGTTTTAACAGATTTATTAGGCTTAAATAGCAATTTAACAACGATGAAAATTTTCTCACCATTCAATGATAAAATTTACTACTTTCGTCTGATAAAATGTAAACAATTTTAATAATAAGTTATCAAAAACATATTTTAAGTTGATACTTTTTCAACAGCAGCTAAAAACATACCATAAATACACTATTCCATGAAATTTAAGATACTTTTAGCATTAATTTTTGTAAACCTTCTGCAGGCACAAAAATTTCAGTTTCCAAAGACAGCTGTAACAGACTCTCTTACACTGGAAAAACAGATGCCGGGACTTGCTCTTCAAGTGATTCCCCAGCTTCAGTCCGCAAAAAATAAACCGGAAAACAAGGTTGACCTTCTTGACAATCTTTTCCGTTTACAGATGGTAGCTCAGGATTATAAAAATTCGTTGGCTTCTCTGTCAGAAAACCGCAGTCTCTTTGCCGATCATAATATGGGAGACTATAGATATATGGGCTTTGAATTGTACAGTATGGCTAAACTGGCCCAAAAGGAAAGCAATATCACTTTTCCCGATGCACTTCGGAAAGCATTTAATCAAAAGTACGAAAGCCTTCCGGAAAAACTGCTTCCAAGACTGCCTCTTGCGGTTGACGGCAATGTAAAAGAATCCCGAAAGCAAATGAAGGAAATACTGGACAAGCAAAAGAACAAAGACAGTATTGATTACAAAACCGCTCTTGCATTATGCAAAAGCTATCTCAGCTACAAAACGTATTCAAGTATCAAACCTCAGGTGATGCAATTGCTGGCATCAAAAGACAAAGAAAAATTCATTATTGAGACCAAAGATCTTAAGATAAAAAACGGAAATACCTTAACAATTACCATTGTCAGAAAAAAAGGAGAGACTTCCCCACTTCCTGTTATTCTTACCAATAATATTTATGCAGGTCCATTTGATGAATTTTTTGGAAAGAGAGCTGCTACTTACAATTATGTAGGAGTTGTTGTTAATACCCGCGGCAAGCGAAACAGCAATAATGTAAATGATCCTTTTGAGCATGAATCAGAAGATATCTATGAGGTAATAGACTGGATAAGCAAACAACCATGGTGCAATGGAAAAGTAGGAATGATTGGCGGAAGCTATTTAGGTTTCAGCCAGTGGGCAGCTGTTAAAAAACTGCATCCGGCATTAAAGACGATTGTACCGCAGGTGGCTGTAGGAATCGGGATAGATTATCCTGCCCAGAATAATATATTTATGAGCTATATGCTGCAATGGATACAGTATGTCACCAACAATAAACTTACCGATGAAGTAGACTTTGGCAATTTCGCAAAATGGAATTTAATCAATACAGAATGGTATAAAAGTGGAAAATCATTCAGGGCTTTGGATACGATAAGCGGTAAAACCAGCAAAATTTTCCAACGATGGCTAGATCATCCGGGATATGATCAGTACTGGCAAAAAATGGTTCCTTACAAAGAGGATTTTTCTAAAATCAATATTCCAATTCTGACAACAACCGGATATTATGATGATGATCAGATTGGGGCACTGTATTATTTTAAGCAACATCATCAATACAATAAAAATGCAGATCACTATCTGGTAATAGGCCCTTATAATCATGGAGGGGCACAAAGTTTCGGATTTACTTATGTGAATGGAGATCCTATTGATCCTGTGGCCAGAATAAGTATAGATGACCTTGCTTTCTCATGGTTTGATTATATTCTTAAAGGAGGCAAAAAACCGGAAATCTTAAAAGACAAAATCAATTTTCAGGTGATGAATACCAATACGTGGAAACATGTTCCTGATCTTGACAGAATGCATACTGCCACTGTTAAATTCTATCTTCAGGACAAGAAAAATACCTCATCAGTGTTTAGCAAACCGGATACTCAAAATTTCACAAAACAGATTGTTGATTTTAAAAACAGAGATTTGAAGGACACTTATTACAAAATCAGTAAAAAAGACAGTATAAAAATGACCAATTCAATTGCTTTTGAAAGTGAAGTATTGGACAAGGATATGATCATCAGCGGAAATCTTTCAGGATTTTTCAATGTTTCTATCAACAAAAAAGACTTTGATGCGGATACATATCTGTACATGATTCAGCCGGATGGAAAATCTTCTTTATTATCAACCCACATTGTGAGAGCCAGCTATGCAAAGAACAATGAAGTAAGACAGCTTCTTGAACCCAATAAAATAGAGCAGATTCCCATTAACAATTCGTATTTCATGAGTAGAAAAATAGAAAAAGGAAGCAAACTGCTTTTATTAGTGGGGGTGAATAAAAGTCCTAACTGGCAGATCAATTATGGAACAGGCAAGGATGTAAGTGATGAAACGATAAAGGATTCGGGGGGTCCTCTGGAGGTAAAATGGTACAATGACAGCTATGTAGAACTCCCTGTTTATAAAGACTAAACCCTTTTGTTTGAGCATTTTTGCCTAAATGTTCTTAACAACTGTTAACATCAAAATAAAAAATCATTACATTTGCTTTTTTTCAAATCAAATATAAGTTATTGAATGAGTCAACTTTTTAGAAGAAAAATCTATTCAGATACAGATACTTCAACGGGGCTTTTAAGAGTCTTAGGTGTATGGGACATTGTATTTTTTGGTATTGCGGCTATTATAGGAGCTGGAAGTTTCAGCAGTTTGGGAGAGGCCGTTTTCAGAGGTGGCCCCGGTGTGATTCTTCTATATTTGATTTGTGGTTTTGCCTGTGGGTTTACCGCTTTATGTTATGCTGAATTTGCCAGCAGAATTCCTACCGCAGGTTCCGCCTATACGTATGCTTACGCCAGTTTCGGGGAATTAATTGCATGGGTTATCGGCTGGGCCCTGATCATGGAATATTCTTTCGGAAATATCTATGTAGCCTTTTCCTGGTCAGATTATTTTACCAGTTTCCTGGGACGTCTGGGAATGCATATCCCAGACTATTTGACCTGCAGCTATACAGAAGCTAGAAAAGCGGTTCAATATGGTTCCGAAAACAAAGAACTGTTAAACGCCTGGAAAACAGCACCATTAATCGGAAGTTTAAAATTCATTGTAGATATTCCGGCATTGGTTATCAATGGTTTGATTACATGGCTTTGTTATGTAGGAGTGAAAGAAAGTAAAAACTTCAATAACTCTCTGGTTATCTTAAAGCTAGGTGTAATTATACTGGTTATCCTTGTTGGTTTTTCTTATATCAATACTGAAAACTGGACCCCAGTAAGCCCTACAACCGGAACACCATCCTTTATGCCAAACGGCTTTGCCGGAGTAATGAGTGCAGTATCCGGAGTATTCTTCGCTTATATTGGATTTGATGCCTTAAGTGTACTTTCTGAAGAGACTAAAGATCCACAGAAAACCTTACCAAAAGGAATGATTATCTCTCTTGTATTGTGTACAGTGATCTATATTGCATTGACACTTGTATTGACAGGAATGGTGGATTATAAAAAGTTTGACGGCGTAGGAGATCCGCTTTCATTCATATTTGAAAAAACAAATGCCAATGTAGCCTGGATGGAACTTATCGTTTCCTTCGTTGCTATTGTTGCAATTACCACTGTATTATTGGTTTTCCAGATGGGACAGCCGAGAATCTGGTATGCGATGAGCCGTGACGGACTGATGCCTCAGAGATTCCAGAAGGTGCATCCCAAATATAAAACTCCTTCTTACGCGACTATTGTTACCGGAATTGTAGTGGGTATTCCTATCCTATTCACAGATAAAACATTTATCCTGGATTTTACAAGTATCGGAACTATTTTCGCATTTGTTCTGGTATGTGCAGGAGTGCTTATGCTTCCGGCGAAAGAAAAGATTAAAGGAAGATTTCACCTTCCATATGTAAATGGTAAAATCATTTTCCCTGTTGTTTTCATTGGTGGTTTGTTAGCTTTCTACAAGTGGCAGCCGGAATTTTTTGATAACCTGATGAACTGGTCAGATCCTAATGAAGGAGAATTCAGAGCTTCTATTTTCTTCTTTATTATCATCAACCTTATCTTATGTGTAGTAGCTTTTATCAAGAACTTATCATTGATTCCATTGGTTGGATTAAGCTCATGTCTGTATCTGCTTACGGGAATGAGCCATGAAAACTGGTTCTGGTTTGGGATGTGGTTCCTGATCGGTATGGTTATTTATTTCTGCTACGGATACAAAAACAGCAAACTTGGAAAAGAATTAAAGAATAGCTAAAAAATATTAGCAAAACTGTGAAAGGCAAAATGGCAAAAAAGTCGAATATTTGAACAGACTGATTTGCTATTTTGCCTTTTTTGTTTTTCATTCTAAAAAATCGGCCGAATTATTGCTTTAACTTCAACATAATCAATAAACTAACCCGCCATGGCCGAAAGAATCAAAACATACAGAGAATTTTATCAGTTTTACCTTACTGAACACAGTAAAACAGGAACCCGGATTTTCCATTTTATCGGAACATTGCTCGTATTTTTCGTGATAGGATATGTGATCAGTTCCGGAAAAGAAAGGTTTTTATGGTATATTCCCATTTTCGGATATGGGTTTGCCTGGTTCAGTCATGCTGTGATTGAGAGAAACAAACCGGCTACGTTTAAATATCCTTTATGGTCTTTAATCTCGGATTTCAGATTGTTTTTTGAACTTTTGATTGGTAAACAGAAATTCTTTACATCCAATAATCAGCCTCAGAATCAGGAATAATCTTACATTTTTTCTTGTCTTTTTTGCTTAAAATATTGGGTGTTGGGAAACGCGAAGGCGCAAGGGTTTATACGTTGCGTATATTTTTAGGCGCAAGAAAATCGAAGATTTTCAGCAAAATTATACGTTCTCAATTTTATCGAAGATAAAATCCTTGCGTCTTACATAGGCATGGTTTGTAAAAATCCTAGCGCCTTTACGTGTTACAAAAAACTTGTACTTAGTATTCCAAATTCTATTTCTCTATTGAGATTGCTTCGCCTTCGGCTCGCAAAGACTATAAGTGGATATTTGGATAAAGCTTCTTCCCTATCAGATATCCCAATGAAGGCAGAATAAATGACAATACAACAGGAATGATCAATGCCAGTCCTGAACCCTCAAGAATAATTGTTAAAGAGAAAAGATATCCATTATAAACAAGCAGTGCCAGCGTAAAGAAAAAACTGTCATTATTACTATTGGAAAGGATATTAAAATGGCTTCCAAACTGATCAAATAAACCGGAACAAACGAATAAGAAAACATTCACAAAAAACATCCACAGAACAGCTCTGTAGATCATCCCCTTTTTTGCATTCAGATATCCGGCAAAGATCAGAAAAAGGGATAAAATTCCTGAAACAAAAAAATCTACACCAGATAAATCTGTTTCACCGCCAGTTCTCCCAAAGAAATACATGGCATACAGAATAATATTAAGCAGATAGATTACCGTTACATAATTCATACATCAAAAGTTTACTATTGGCCGTTAGTATTTTTTTTCAAGGATATTATAATGAATGGTGTTTACCATTTTTTCAGCGAGAGCATCTCCTTTAACTGTAATGGGGTTGGGAATGTAACTTGAAAAAGTTATTGTGTTATCTTTATTCAGGGTTACTTCCACTTCTTCAAGGATATTCTGGTCATCTACATAAAACTGGATTCTGTTTTCTACGATTCTCCAAAAAGAAAGTCTTGGTTCAGATGGACTGCAGTCCCCTGTTTTCCCTTCTACATAATTATAAATAGCGTATCCGTCTTCCCTGATGGCATAATTTCTCATCAGACGACAGTTATCAAATTCTTTTACCACTTTCTTTTTATTCTCATAAAATCCGGCTTCCTTTAGTTTCCAGAACCCTGTAACGTCTTCTTTCTTTAATTTCTGGGCATTAATACCAGAAACTGCAATAAGAAAAGCAAGAGAAAATATCTTCTGCATAGATGAATCTGTGTTTTTTATGTGATTTAAATGAATATATAATAATTTGGATAAAGATTTTCAGCGGGTGGCTCCGCCGCCCGCTGAAAATCTAAAATTTGAACCTTGAACTTTAAACTCAGTAATTATTTAAATTTCTTCTTAAAACTGAATTTAAGTCTATTCATCAGTCCCGGTTCTATGATGTCAATTCCAATTCCGAAATTGCTGTCTGCAATGGTGTGATGATCTGTTCTGAACTTTTCAAACTCACTTTGCGGAATTTCAAGATTGATCAGAGGGTTGTATTCAATGTATACACTTGCTCCATTTTTACTCACTTTTTTACGGCTTTTATAGTCGAAATACGGATTGGCAATGGTACATTCCTGAATGGTATATTTTTCTTCTGTATCAATTTTATGATCTGTATGCAGATTGATTTCATATTTCTCACTGTCGAAATTATGCCAGAATGGTAAATCTTTATGCATAAAATCTCTTGCACCTGCCTTTATAACATTTCTGTCAAAATACATAAGAAAACGGTTGTTCTGCGGATCTACAAAATATGGATTTTCAATGACAGCGGTGTATTGAATCTTTACTTCATTCAGTCTTTTATTATCACTTACCACATCAATAGAGGCATCTTTGAATACATTTCTGACATCTGTACCATTCCTGTCACCTGCATAATTAAGCGCATAGAAAAGAAAACCGTTCCAGCTGTCTATAATTTCCCTTTTGTTGGTGCTTTTAAAATATCTTCTCATGGCATTGGCCCTGCTTCCTTTGTAAGTGGTTGACAAAGTAAATTTTCCAACATTCCCCTGTGCATTAAAATCTACTTTTTCATCAATACAGAAATAAGGAAACTGATAAGGTTTTCTTACCTGCAGCTCCTGATCTTTTTTCACTTCCAGATAATGCATAAAATACATGAATCCTCTGTTTTCAATCAGTCCGAATTCATCGCGGATTGTAGCATCAATAAAGTATTCCTGACCTTTATAATTCACCTTCACAACAACATGATTGAAACTTAACAGTGACGGAAGGTAATATTTGATATAATAATCTGTATTGAAATTCACCAGTACAACAGAAGCATCCACACCAATATAATCAAGGATCACTTTTAATAAAACTGATTTCGCTTTACAGTCTCCCTGCTTATTTTCATAGGTTACAGATGGTGCCTGCGGTTTATGCCCATTCATTTCATCTGCATTGAAGATATAATAAATGTGATTCTGAACATACTCTATGGCAAACTGAAGTTTTTCCCCCTGATCAGTAATAGCATCCAGCTTTTCAATCAGGTTCGGAGCAAAATCCTGCAAAGAAGAGCTATTGAAAATCTCATCATAAAGAGGCACAATATAATTGGAAAGATCTTTCCAACTGCTTTCTGTAGCAAAATCCACATAAGGGAAAATTTCCCGTCCGGAATCTACAGGATTAATATAATTCTGCTCTTCTATGACAAACCTTTCTCCTTTTTTCAAATGATTCACTTCCGGTTCCAGAACATTGCCCTGCTCGTCTCTGAAAAATGTTTTTTTATAGGCAATCGTCTGTTCACGTTCATTGATAAAAGTGAATGCAAAATTGCCATATGCCCAGTAATTATCCGGACTTACCCATACATATTTTGAGAATTCTTTTCTTAAGAAATCCCGGTCTGTAAATTCTTTAATCCTTGAATCTTCTAAAATCAGTACATCATACAGCCTGAGATCTTTGATGGTAATATTGATTTTTTTATTACTGCTCAAAACGCCTCCACTACTTTGATTCTCACTGTCAAGAACCTTAATTTTCGTATCCGGAATCTTATCAATCAAAACGCCATCTCTCAAAACGCTGATTCTGTGAATCTGATAGACTTCATTCTCTTCCACAATGACATCAGAAACCGACGCTCTTTCCAGGTTTCCAGGTTCGTTCAGGGTATATGCCATGCAGACATATTCACTGTTTTCTTTATTGCTTGTATAGTATTTTTTGTCTAAAAAGTAGCAGTAATCACGACCTTCATCAATTTGTCTCTTGGCAAATTCGGAGTCTTTGATTCGGTTTTTTATTTCCTCATCCCCGATATTTCCTGCCCACATTTCAGGTTTTTGAATCCTGTAATTTTCAACTTGCATTTGATTTTCCATATTTATTGTAAGAATTATGTTTTGTGGTTAGTGTTTAAGAACTTCAAATTAAACGATTAAAAAAGTAAAAAGCAATAGCAGAAGTACTACAAATTCAAGAAAACCAGGTTCGGCATGGTAATTGCGAGGTATGGGGAAAAAAATCAAGTTTATGAAAAGTATCGCAACAATTCTAAAAGGGGCAGCACCCGCATTAGCATTATTCGCAATGACGCAATGTACAACAACAGCCAATGCATCAGCAGGTGATGAAAAAACATTCATCGTAGGACCACAAACAGCAGACTGTACAGGCGTAGCTCCTATGAAATGTCTGCAGGTAAAAGAAAACGCTTCCGGAGACTGGACCAATTTCTATAGCAACATTGAAGGATTTACTTATGAACCGGGATATGAATATGTTTTAAAAGTAAAAACAGAAAACATTGCCAATCCACCAGCTGACGGATCATCTATAAAATATACATTGGTAAAGCAGGTTTCTAAAACAAAAAAGAAAGAAATGGCATCCAATGAAAAAACACTTATCGTAGGACCACAAACTGTAGACTGTTCTGCAGGAGCCGGCCGTATGAAATGCATGCAGGTAAAAGAAAATGCTTCGGAAAACTGGACCAATTTCTACAGCAGCATTGAAGGATTTACTTATGAGCCGGGTTACGAATATGTTTTAAAAGTAAAAACAGAAAAAATCGAAAACCCTCCGGCAGACGCCTCTTCCATCAAATATACACTGATAGAACAGGTTTCTAAAACGAAAAAATAATAAAAAAGCTTCTGAAAATTTCAGAAGCTTTTTTATTATTTTAAAATCCGGATTCTTTTTGAGGAGGATCCGGATATTTACCTTTACTGGCCTCACCAACTGTATTTGCAGTAGTCATAGCTACTACAAGATCGTTCAGCATGCTGCTGGCTGCTGTAGGTGAATTGGGAAGAAGAACCAGGTTACTTCTGTTACTTGCACCTATGGAATGTAATGTATCATAATGCTGTGTCACAACAATAAGTGCTGATGCTTCATGTGAATTGATCTCTACATTGTTCAGCATTCTTACAGATTCTTCAAGTCCTTTTGCAATTTCTCTTCTTTGATCAGCAATCCCCTGCCCCTGCAGTTTTTTAGATTCTGCCTCAGCTTTGGCAACGGCAACAATTCTGATTCTTTGGGCTTCTGATTCGTATTCTGCAGCTGTTTTTTCTCTTTCCGCCGCGTTAATTCTGTTCATTGCATGTTTTACCTGTTCATCCGGATCAATATCGGTAACCAAAGCTTTGATAATATCATACCCATAGCTATTCATAGCCTCCTGAAGTTCACTTTTCACAGCAATTGCCACATCATCTTTTCTTACAAAAACATCATCCAGTTTCAATTTCGGAACCTCAGCTCTTACCACATCAAAAACAAATGAAGTAATTTGATTTTCAGGATTTTCCAAACGATAATAAGCATCTCCTACCTGACTTCTGATCACCTGATACTGAACAGAAATTTTCATTTTGATGAAAACGTTGTCTAATGTTTTGGTATCAATCATAACATCCAGCTGCTGAATTCTCAGATTCAGTCTTTTAGCGATCTGATCTATGATAGGCAGCTTAAGGTGAAGGCCGGAATGTTTTACAGCACGGAATTTTCCAAAACGCTCGATAATCGCTGCGGTTTCCTGCTTAACCACAAAGAACGAAGCGAATAAAATGATTAACCCGAAGAAAATAACGGGTGCTAAATATATTCCCATAGTTTTTAATTTTTTAATAAGTCGTAATAAATCATGTTTTGTTAAACATTTTATTGGTATTTGCTTAAATATATGAAAAATAAATGTAAAATTTGACACACGATCATCTAATAATGGAGCTTATAAATGATTGATCATTTTTAAATTAAAATTATTCCGAAAAAAACTTACTTTTGAATATTCATTACACACAATGGCCGATTCCAAAGAAGTATTAAAGGATCATATCTCAAAATTCACTACTCTTACAGGAGAGCAGTTCGATTATGTTTTTGAACATTTTAACCTGATTACTTTAAAGAAAGGACAAAGCCTGATCTCAGAAGGTGATTTCGTAAATCATGAATATTTTGTTCTGGAAGGATGTCTGAAAGCATTTTATCTTAATGACAGCATGAAAATGTTTATCCTTCAGTTTGCCATGCCTACCTGGTGGGTGACAGATTTTGATGCGCTTTACAATAAAACAAGGGCCACCATCAATGTAGATTGTATTACCAACGCAACGATCCTGTCTATTTCCAACGAAGACAGGGAAAAAATCTGCAGTGAAATTCATGAAGTTGAGCATTTTTTCAGATGGAGAACCAATAAAGGCTATGTAGCGGCACAGAAACGTCTGCTTTCTTTCATGAATAATGATGCTAAATTCCGGTATGAAGAACTTTTAGCCATGTATCCTCAATTGTACAATCTGGTTCCTAAACATCTGATTGCCTCTTATCTTGGAGTAACCAGAGAAACCCTGAGCAGGCTTCATCAATAATCAACATCTTTACAGCTGTTCCTTCTCTCCTATTTTGTGAGGTACATCACGTAACTTTTTCTTTTGTTCGGCTGAACTTTGTGTCATTAATTAAACCCAATAAAAATGGACACAAAAAATTTCAAAGTCAATAAAGAAAACAGCACGATCGACTGGATCGGAAGAAAAGTAACCGGAGCCCACAACGGAACAATTGGTGTAAAAGAAGGAAACTTCAGATTTGAAGATGGAAAACCCGCATCTGGAAAATTTGTCATTGATACCCGCTCCATCAAAATCCTTGATATTGAAGATGCTGAAACCAACATACAGTTTGCCAATCACCTGGCTTCTGATGATTTCTTCAATTCTGAACAATTTCCTGAAGCTTATTTCGAAATCACTCATACAGAACCTGGTGATCAGAATCAGTATTACGTAACCGGAGATCTTACCATAAAAGGGATTACTCATTCTATCGACACAAGTCTGCAGATTGTAACTACGGATAATACGGCTATTTTAGATACTAAAATCGTAGTCGACAGAACTAAATTCAATATCAAATTCAGATCCTCCAATTTCTTCACTAATCTTGGTGATACGCTGATCTACAACAATTTTGATTTAAATATTCATCTTGTTGCAGAAGCTTATTAATTCTATTCATCTTAAAAATTTACCATCATGCCATTCATTAAAGTAGATGTGCTTCGCGAAGATCTTAACCGCGAAACAAAACAACAATTAATCAGAAAAATAAGTGAAGCTGTAACTTCAGTTTTGAATAAGGATCCTCATTTAACCCATATTGTGATCAATGAAATTGAAGATGATAACTGGGGATATGCCGGAGAACAGGTTTCAGTCTTAAAAGAACAGGGATTTTCAACAGAAAAAAAATAAACAGAACATGAAAAAGCAAACGATAATCGTAACAGGGGCCTCTTCAGGAATAGGATTGGAAACAGCGCGTTATTTCTTAGACAGAGGCGATAATGTCATCATTAATTCACAAACAGCATCCAAACTAGAGGCAGTTTATCATGAACTTGGAGGTGGAGAAAATCTGGCAATGGTTGCCGGAAATGTATCTGAAAAAGCAACAGGAGAAGCCTTGGTAAAAACAGCACTTGAAAGATTCGGATCCATTGATGTACTTGTCAACAATGCAGGAATTTACGAGAACAAACCTTTTCTGGACGTAACCGAAGACTATCTTGATCGTTTTTTAACCACGAATTTAAAAGGAACATTCTTTACAACACAGGCTGTAATTCCTCAGATGATCAAACAAAAAGACGGTGTGGTGATCAATGTAGGAACACCATTGGTATATCATGCCATTGCGGAGTCTCCTTCTACAGCACCTATTTCAAGCAAAGGAGCTATTCATGCTCTGACTTTACAATTGGCGGCAGAGTTTGGAAAAGAGAATATCAGAGTCAATACAATTGCTCCGGGACTGATCAGAACTCCAATGCATGATGCAAATCTTGACAACAATGCCGGAATACACCTCATCAACCGTATTGGGGAACCGGAAGAAGTTGCTCAGATGATTCATGCTGTTGCTAAAAATAAATTAATTTCCGGAGCCATCATCAATGTTGACGGGGGAATGGGAGCCGGACATCATTTATCATGAAACTATCATTAATTATAGCGTGGCTGTTCAGCTTTCCGTTGAGCGGCCATGCACAAAATGTAAAGGATATGAAAACCAATCAGGCACCAGAAACTGAAATAAGAAATGTCATAGAGAATTATTATTTCAAAGGAATTTATGAAGGAAATACAGACCTTCTTAAAAAGGCTTTCTATGAAGGAGCTTTGCTTTTCGGAGATGTAGATGGAGTTCCCTATTTTAAAACTGCAGAACAATATATTGAGGGAGTTGGAAACCGTGTAAGTCCGGAAAAATCCGGAAAGGGATTTAAAGCAGAAATCCTTTCCATTGACGTCATTAATTCGATTGCTACGGTGAAATTAAATGTAAGAATGTATGATTTTAATTATTATAATTTCATAACTTTCAATAACATAGATGGAAGATGGCTCATCGTTAACAAGACATTGACCAATGTATACCCTTAATTCAAATTTTAATTAAAAATCAACAAAATCATGTGGAATAAAAATAGAATTACAGAATTATTGGGTATTGAATATCCTATTCTGCAAGGTCCTTTTGGCGGAGGTCTTTCTACGGTTGAACTGACAACAACAGTGAGTAATCTTGGCGGATTAGGCGGATTCGGAGCGTATACTCTATCACTGCAGGAAATTTATGATATTCACAAAGAAATACAAACGAAAACAGATAAACCTTACAATCTTAATCTTTGGGTAAACGATCACGATATTATTGATGAAAAGCATACAAAGGAGCAATATCAAAAGGCAATTGAAATTTTCAAACCTTATTTTGAACTTTTAGAGACAGAAATTCCTGCACCTCCACCCTCTTTTGAATCAAGATTTCAGAATCAGCTGAATGTAATTTTTGATATTAAGCCTAAAGTTTTCAGTTTTATGTTTGGTTTACTGGATGAAAATATCATCGAAGATCTTCATCGGCAGGGAACTGTTGTTTTGGGAAATGCAACCACCTTAAATGAAGCTGTTGCTCTGGAAAAAATCGGAGTAGACGTTATTGTGGCTTCCGGTTTTGAGAGTGGCGGCCACCGCCCTTCTTTTCTGGATCAGGCTGAGCTTTCTACAACAGGAACTTTTGCTTTGATTCAACTGATAAAGGACAAGGTAAGAATTCCAATAGTTGCAGCAGGAGGTATTGCCAACGGCCGTGGAATTGCCGGAGCTTTCCAGCTGGGTGCAGAAGCGGTACAGATCGGAACAGCATTTCTGGCCACTGAAGAGTCCGGAGCTTTACCCATTCACAAAGAGTTTTTATTTTCTGAGGCTGCAAGATCTACCACTCTCACCAGAGCGTATACCGGAAGATTAGGACGCGGAATTACTACAAAAATCTCACGAGATGTATTGACCGCCACTGACAAAACATTACCGTTTCCTTTGCAGACTCATTTTATGGGTGTACTCAGAAAGGCAGCTCTGGAACAACAGAAGAATGATTTGGTATTTTTCTGGGCTGGTCAGATTGCTCCGCTTTTAAAGCATAAAAAAGCCTCCACTTTAATGAAATCATTAATAGAAGAGGCTTCTGAATTATTGAATAAATAGAATCTACACGGTCATCCCGATGTCTATTCCTTTAATTTTTCTATATAAATCGGTAGCATAATTATCCGTCATTCCTGAAACAAAATCAATGACTCCAAGAACTTTCTGATAATCGGTGCCATCATTGTAAATGAATTGCTTTGGAATTAATTTCAAAGCTTTTTCATCATAGGACTTTCTACTATCTTCCGGTTTCAGAATGGAAGGAATAAAATGATCAAGCAATTCATACATTACATTATAGCCTGCATTTTCAATTTCCACAACCGCTTTATGGTTATAAATTTTTTCTACAGAGAAACTTGCAATATCCTGTAATGCTTTATTTTCCTTTTTATAAATATCCAGTAAACCGTTGCTCAGGTTTCCTTCAAGGATGGTCTCAAAGTTGTATTTGTACATCTCAATCGACTTATTGATCAAAGCATTGATTACTTTTGCTCTTAAATAAGAAATCTGTTCATTTTCATTGGAAATAGAACTTAACTTTGTTTCAATTCTCTGAACATCATCCGTCTCCGATTTTACCAGTTCAAAAAATAAATTTTTGCAGTCTGCTGTTGAAACAATTCCCAATCTGTGGGCATCTTCCATATCAATGATATTATAACAGATATCATCTGCCGCTTCTACCAGCCATACAAATGGATGTCTCTTGAAAATATGAGGTTCTTCACTTTCAGAAATAAGCTGAGTTCCTTTCGCTATTTCAAGAAATATATCTTTTTCATTCTGAAAAAAACCGAATTTCTTCCTGTGAATAATTCCTTTTTTCTTGGCTACCGCCTCACATGGATATTTTGCAATACTTGCCAGTGTAGAGAACGTAAGCTGAATACCTCCCGCATCTTTCCCTTGTTGTTGCTGTGCCAATACTCTGATTGCATTGGCATTTCCTTCAAAATTCACCAGATCCGCCCACTCTTTTTCATTGAATTTTGATTTCAGGTCTTTTTCATTCCTTTCAAAATAGCTCGCAATGGCATCTTCTCCGGAATGTCCGAATGCCGGATTTCCCACATCATGACATAAACATGCGGCGGCAATTACGTTTCCTAAATTATAGAGATAAAAATTCTTTGAATCTTCAGTAAGTTCACTTTTAAAATCTTCAGCAATGAATTCACCGATAATACTTCCTAGACTTCTTCCTACAGACGATACTTCTAAAGAATGTGTAAGTCTGTTATGTACAAAAACACTTCCGGGAAGAGGAAAAACCTGCGTTTTATTCTGCAGTCTTCTGAAAGCAGAAGAGAAGATAATTCTGTCGAAATCCCTTTGAAAATCAGTTCGTGAAGCCTTAGTCTGCGGATTGTTTCCTGTACGTTGATTGGTGAAAATCTGGTTTAAATTCATCATTTTTCAAAATTACTCCAAATTTTAATTGTATGGAATAGTATTTAGATTTTTATTAAACAGATCTGTCATTCAAAAAATCTATAATAGTAAACGTTTTTTAGGGATCGGAAAGATTAAAGAAATATTCTACATTTGATGCAATTAATACAACCGAAGAATACTTATCATTCTTCTTTATCCAAATTTTAAAATTCTTTTACAATGACGGACAACACATGGCTCAACAGATGGGACGAAAGGTATAGCAGCGAAGAGTTTGCTTATGGAACAGAACCCAACAATTATCTTAGAGAAAAGCTTACTCAATTAACTCCAGGCAAAATACTCTTCCCCGCAGAAGGTGAAGGCCGAAATGCTGTTTTTGCTGCAACACAGGGATGGGAGGTTTCAGCTTTCGATATCAGTGCCAATGGCAGAAATAAAGCGTTACAGCTTGCAGAACAACTGGGAACTACGATTGATTATCAGGTTGGAGAACTTTCAACACTCAATTATCAGGAACAACAGTTTGATGCCATTGCTCTTATTTACGCTCATTTTCCGGGTGATATTAAATCTTCTATCCATCAAATGCTGAATCAATATCTGCGTAAAGGCGGGTTTCTTATTTTTGAAGCTTTCAGTAAAAGTCATCTCGAATATATTGCAAAAAATGAAAAGGTAGGCGGTCCAAAAGATATTGAATCCCTCTTTTCTATTGAAGAAATTAAAGCTGATTTTCCGGATTATGATAGTATTGAATTAACTGAAACAGAAATAGAACTTAATGAAGGATTGTTTCATAATGGAACAGGTTCTGTGATTCGTTTTGTGGGACAGAAGCTCACCTGATTTTAGGTTTTGGCTAAAGCCCGTTAAATTGAATAGTTTTCCACCACAGATTACGCGGATTTTCACAGATGATGATGTATATTTTATGGGGAACAGAAATTTTGAAAGATTTTATTACTCATCACTTATTATCCATTACTCATTTTACCTCAGTCTGAGTTCAGAAGTCCTCCGGCAAATTTTGTGAAAAAATCGGATCTGTATACTTCTCCAAGGGGAATCTCGGAGTCTTCGATGTATATATTATGATTGTCGAATGAATCAATATAATTCATATTCACAACGTAGGATTTACTGACTCTGATGAAGGTTTCACCGGAGATTTTCTGATGAATGGTTTTTAAATTCATTGCAGTAATAAGCTTTTGCTGCTTTGTATGAATGACCACATAATCTTTAAGCCCTTCTATAAATTTAATATCTGAAAAACTGATTTTATAGAACCTCCGCTCTGCTTTGATAAATAAAAAGTCTGCAGTATTAGATTCTACTGTATTTTTAACAGTGTCTTTGGACAGAAGTTCAGTATAAAGCACTGCCTTATCAATTGCTTTTTCCAGTCTTTGGGGATCAATAGGTTTCAGCAGGTAATCTACCGCTTCCAGCTCATAGCTCTTCAATGCGTACTGGGAATAGGCTGTTGTAAAGATGATCAGTGATTTTTTGGGAAGCATTTCTGCAAACTCAAGACCTGTCACCATTGGCATTTCTATATCAAGAAAAATAAGATCTACCTCATTATCTTTAAGAAAATCAAGAGCAGATGGCGCATTAGAAAATTCACCAAGGATATCAATACTGGAAATTTCAGTGATTAGCGATCTCATTTCGGACCTTGCCAAAGGTTCATCATCAACTATAATACAATTCATCACACGGGAATTTTTAAATTTACAATATATTCTTTTTCATCTGATTCTATTTGAAGATCAAAAGTGTCATTATATAGAAGCTCCAGCCTTCTGGTGATATTAGCAAGCCCAAGTCCGCTGTTTTTTTTGTCTGAAACACTGTAACCCGCACTCCTTGAATTGACACACATAAAATGAAGCTGTTTGTTCCAAATATTGATTTCTATTTTCACATACGACTCTCCTCCACTGAGATCTACACTATGTTTGACCGCATTTTCAACGAAAGTAGTAAACAAATTGGGTGGAATAAATGTACTGCTGATCATTCTTTTGTCAGCATCGGTCTGAATATCAAAAGAGAAGTTGTCACGCCTTATTTTTTCAAGGTTTAAAAAATTAGACAGGAAATCAATTTCTGAAGCCAGCAGTGTCTTTTCTTCACTGTTTTCGTACAGCTGATATCTTAGGAATTCGGAAAGTTTTACAATTACTACTGAAGCTTTTGCGGGGTCAGTTCTGATCAATGCTTTTACATTATTCAGCATATTAAACAGAAAATGTGGATTGATCTGGTTTCTCAGTTCATTCAGTTCCATGTTCAGTGTAAGGTTACTCAGCTCACTGATCCTTTTATTATCACTGATCCATTTCTGCAGAAGTTTTATTGTTGTGGTGGTGAGAATAATCGGAATGCACATCAGGACCCCTTCATAGATTCCTCCTCTTTCATTATCTTTCGGAATGTACTGTGTTCTAAAGTCTTCAAAAAGATGTCTGAAACTATACCCAATAAAATTAAGGCCTACAACTCCCATCAGAACAAGCAATACGAGATAGGTAAGGTATTTTGTTTTAAAGAAAAACCAGGGAACCAATACATATATATTAATGTAAACCATTGCAATCAGAATAATATACACAAAGAATAAAACATAGTATTGATATATTCCCGAATACCAATGCCAGAATCTCGCGCTGTACAGCAGAAAGAAAAAGAAGATCAGAAACAGCAGATGCCTTCGGAGCCCATATTTCGCTTCCACCAAAAAATCCATTACAAAGGTTTCTTCAAATTTCTGCGGACTGTATTTCATACGATAGGCTCATTTTATCATTAACAAAAATAGACAATAACGGAATTTACAACTATTTTATTATACGAAACCTGTATTTTATTATACCAATTATAACACCCTCGGTTTTTGTATAAAATCCCGGCCATTTTGTATAAAAACAAATTCACGCTATATTTTTCTCTATTCCTTTGTGCTTGTAAAATGAACACATATGGAATTAACAGCTTTTCATGAATTAACTCAGGAAATATCATTAGAATGTTTCTTTATGACGGAATCTCAACAGGAAGAAAAAGTAATACAGCTTATTGATTTGCACCATTTTGTAGAATGTTTTGATCCGAAAATTAAAATTATCAGCTATCTCCACCATCCTATTAATATTATAGAACGTCAGGGAAATACAATAGGAATCCTGTTTTGTGACCTAAAACATTCTGCTGTGCCAGACAGCAATGCTTCCGAAGAATTCAGAAGGAGATACGGGCTTTCAGAACTCTGGTTTGTTTTTGTAGAGGAAACTTATATTCCGGATGCAGCGGGCTATACAGATGCAATTATTGAAAACAGCCTGGATATTTTCTATGAGAAGATTTTCAGCTTTAATTTCTTCCAGTCTATTATTCAACCTTTAAAATAAACTACCCATGAAAACATTGAGAAGAGTACTTGTCCCACTGGCAATACTCCCTTTAAAAAACATAACGTATGCCCAGAAAAAGGACAGTATTCCTTTGAAGGTGCGTGCTTTTTTTGCTGATAAAATTCCACAGGCACGGAACTTCAATGTCGAATACACCATTGTTACTCCATCCTCTTTTTCTTCGCAGCTTCAGGGGCAGGATCTTCCGGACAATAAGGTAAAAAGCTTTCAGCAGATGAAGGCAGATGCCAATATTTACTTTATTAAAAAGAGAAACTGGCTTCTGAGTACAGCATTGAACTATCGTTATACTTCGATCAGGAACGAAAACCCTGTCATCCCCGGAACTGAAACGGAGGAAAACTTTCACTATCATTCGGAAGCGGTTAATCTGAGCTATTTTTCAAGGTTATTCAAAAAGACAGCGATATATTCAGCCAGCATTTCTGTGGATGGGAGTGATCAGCATTTTGAACGCATCAGAGGATTGGTAACTGCTTCGTTGATTTTAAAAGCAACTCCAAAAACAAAAATGTCTCTCGGACTGGCCGGTATTATCGATCCTAGTTCCCAAATCCCCATACTGCCTATCTTCACCTATGAAAACAGATTCAACAACGGATGGGTATTGGACGTTCTGCTTCCGAAGAAAGTATTGATCCGGAAAGATATTTTCTCCAACGGCAGAATTTCTCTGGGAACAGAAATGGATAATACATCCTTTTATACCTATCGTAATAATAATACCTATGAATTCCGGCAGACTGCCCTCAATTCAGGGGCAATTTATGAACATAATCTTGGAGGAAACTTTATAGGAACTTTTAAAACCGGGCTCAGAGCAAATATCAACTCCAGGGCATTTAATAAACAGGATTCCTTTAATGATTATATCTGGAAAGGAACTTATAAGCCTTCATTCTATTTCAGTGCCGGAATTTCTTATAATCCTTTTGAAAGAAAAAAATCAAAATAAACTCAACAAGCCCATTCTCAGTTTTAATTTTTACAATATCTGAACTTATTATCAATATTTGCATATCAGAAGATTAAAAGAAAATTAAAATTTTCTTCCCTCTCCATTTAACCATTCCTTAAAAATACAATCAAAAACACAGCTGAATATAAGCTGTTTCAAAATTCAAGGATTCCCTTCTCCTTAAGAAAACTCTTATTACTGCATGCACATAACCGATGAAAATGATTTAGGAACTTAAACTTATTAAAAACAGAACATGGCAGTACCCAAACAAATCTTTCAGACTTTCAAGACGAAAAAGCTTCCTTTGATTACCCGATATCACATCTGGAAAATGAAAAGAAAGAATCCTGAATACCGCTATTTCTTTTATGATGATCAGGATATAGAGAAATTTATCGCTGAAGAATTCCCTCCGGAATATATTGAAAATTATCGTAAACTGGCTATAGGGGCTTCAAAAGCAGACTTCTTCAGATACGCCGTTTTATATAAAAAAGGCGGAGTATACCTGGATATAGACAGCAGCATTATAAGACCTTTTAAACACCTCATTCATGAAGACGATGAAGCTGTGATCAGTGTAGAAAGACACGAAAATCTCTATGTTCAATGGGCACTTATTTTCAATAAAAATCATCCTTTTCTAAAGAAAACATTAGAATTGATGATTGATAATATAAAAAACCACCGCTATCCACATGACGTACATGCTACCACAGGCCCTACTGTTTTCAGTAAAGGAATCAGAGAATCATTAGAGGAAAATCCGGCAATTCCCTTTAGACTATTTCAAGGCATTGAGTTCCGTGGATATTTAAGGTTTAAATACAAACTGGGAAAGTTCTTTTTATACAAATCAAGGTCTCAGCATTGGAAACAAATGCAAAAGCGTCAGGAGATTATTTTTTAATGCGTTCCCATTTTTGAAAATACATTAATAATAATCACCCCGATAACAATAAGAGCAATACCAATAATTGCCGGAAGATCAGGAATCTGTTTAAAGGCAATTACCCCAATCAATGTTATAAAAACAATTCCCACTCCGGACCAGATTGCATAGGTAATTCCTACAGGAATCTGACGAAGCGTGAGACTTAGAAAATAAAAAGCACAGGCATATCCTATGACAGTTACTACGGATGGCCATAGCTTGGAGAATTCCTCAGATTTTTTCAGAAAACTAGTAGCGATGATCTCAAATACAATAGCTAGAGCAAGAAAAATATAACTGCGTCCCATAAATTTATTCTTTGTACAAAAGTAACAAAAGCACGCCGGTACTTCCAAAAGGGAATATTGAGAAAATTCTCTGTTGATCCAAAGACAGCAAAGGTTTCTCTGTCTTTATTACGCTACAAAAGTCTCAGTTTTTAAGCCATCAATTCTACGACAATACTTCTCAAAGGCACTTAATTCATCTTAAGTGCTTTGTTTTTAGCCACATTCAGTATTATAAAAGTTTTGAAAAGTATGCCATTCTGCAAAATTATTTTTCCGATCTGGCACAAAAAAATATTTCTCCATGTCATGAAATGTGACACATGACAAAAATTCCGAATGAAAAACGAGGCTAAAAATAAATTTTCTTAACATAAAAATCCTTTTCACGTGAAAAATTCACACTCAAAAAAAGTGGTTTAAAACAATATTATGCCAAGCATTATTTATTATTTGTTTTATCAACTCCAATATAGAAGTCGAGAAACGGTTAACGTTTTCACATAATTTTACAGAGAGAATAATAAAAGTATTAATAAATTCTCAATAATGCATTAATTTAATGTAAACAAAAATTAACCAATAAATGAACTTCAACCTCGTAAAACACTGATATACATCATAAGTATTTACTTTGGCACGTGATTTGAAAGTAGTAATATTGCAATTGAAAGATTGATAAAAAAAAGTCAAATAATTAAAAATAATACAAAATGGTAACTTATATCGGTATCGTAACAGGTTTAGTAGTAATCACTTCATATTTCATGACAGTAAGAAGAGAAAGAAACTAATTTAAAATAAAACAAGCCTATAGAAAATCTATACTAATTATATTGTTTTATGTTTTTAGTCTGAGAGATCGGATTGCTCTTTTACCATCGGGTAAAAGGGCCCAAAAACATAAACCACAAAATCTTAGTTTCATAACAAATTTTAATATCCAAATGAGAAAAGCCAGTCGCAAGTCTGGCTTTTCTTTTTTATTACGGAGTTTCGTAAAAGTGCAAATTGTTTATAGCCTACAGGTTCTTTAGGCTTCCATTCATCATTTATAGTTCATCATTCATTTTACGCTGGCCTAGCTGTTTATTATTATTCAGGATTTTCCCTGACATTTAATAAAGCTTTATCTTTGTTTATTCAATAATCATTTATTATCATCATGAGTCTGTACAATCTTATTATCCAGGATAAAGAACAAGTAAACCTTAACGAAGTATTTCTTGACAGCAAGAACAAGGAGCATCTTGTACAGCTTATCAAGGAACACAATTATATTAAAGAGCTGCAGGAATACGGCCTTCCGGTTAATAATAAGATTTTGCTTCAGGGAAGTTCAGGATGCGGAAAAACAATGACAGCAAAGGCTGTTGCCAATGCTTTAGGAAAAAATATCATGATCCTGAATCTGAGCAACATCGTTTCATCACGTATCGGCGAAACTTCTCAGAATATTAAAATGATCTTTGATAAAGCAGCAAGAGAAAGATCTGTCCTTTTTTTGGATGAGCTGGATCAGATCGGGAAAGCAAGAGGAAGTGATGATAAGGATGTAGGTGAAATGAGAAGACTGGTGAATACGTTGATTCAATTAATTGATTATTATCCTGAGCATTCACTTTTACTTTGTGCTACCAATCACCCTGAGATTATTGATACGGCTCTGCTAAGACGTTTTCAGTTAAAGATCAATTATGAAATGCCTTCTGCCGAAATTCTGGATGTGTTTTACGATCAGTTACTGGCACAGTTTCCTGAGGAAATGAGAAAAGTTGAAAGAAAGTATTCTATTTCTTTTGCGGAAGCGAAAGACTATGCCTTAACAGCCGTTAAAGCAGCTTTAATCAAAAAACTGGAAGCAAAAATAGTGGAGAATTGAGTTAACTAAATTAATTGCCAAAATTATGCGAATCCGTTTTCCTGGAAACAAATTTTTTCTTTATTAAAAAACATCAATTTAGTTAAGCACTGAATTAAGACCCATTTTGAATTTGAAAATTTATTAATTTTAAAACACTGGAATAAACACAAATGGACGATAATTTTTTACTCAATCAGCTCACCAGGTCATTTTTTAATTTGTTTACCAATGCTAATGGAAACAAACCGGACTTTGAAAGTATTGATGATATTTGTTTAAATGAAACAGTAATCATCAAAAAGGATAAAGACAACGAAGAAGTGTATACCCTTGAAAGTTTTATTACTCCAAGAAAAAGAATTCTAACAGACGGAACACTTACCGAATTTGAGGAATATGAAGTACATGAGGAAACAAAAATAGTCAACAATATTGCTCAACGCTTTTCTAAATACCAAAAACATGGCTACCTTAATGGTAATTATTTTGAAGAAAATGGTACTAAATTTTTTCAGTACGTTAAGACCGCAAAAGGCTGGAAAATAAATTCAATTATTTGGGAAGATGAAAATATTTAGAATAAGACAAAAATGATGTATGAACATAATGAATGTTGTGCAGATTTAAACGTGAAAACAGTTGAAAAGAAAACATTCCATCATGAAAGAAGACATTCTCCACAATCTTGCCATTATTAATAACCGGATAAAAACTGCCTGTGAACGATCCGGAAGAAACCTTAATGATGTTAAATTATTGCTGGCCACCAAAACCGTTTCTGCAGACCGTATCAAAATTGCTTTAGAAAACGGACACATGTTAATTGCAGAAAACAAAGTACAGGAATTGAAGGAGAAATATGACGACTTAAAAGACATTCCTCATGACAATCACTTTATAGGACATCTTCAGACTAATAAAATTAAAGATATACTGAAATATGATGTTACCTGCCTTCAGTCTTTAGATCGTCTGGAGCTGGCGGAAAAACTCCATCAAAAGCTTTTGGCTGAAAACAGAACGATTGATGTTTTAATTCAGGTGAATACTTCCAATGAAGAGAGTAAATTCGGAGTTGATCCCAGTAAAGCGATTGAACTTACCCGAAAAATTTCCGGTTTCTCTACATTAAAAATAAAAGGTTTAATGACAATTGGCCTGTTCAGTGCGGAAACAGAAAAAGTAAGAGTTTGTTTTAAAATTCTGAAAAATCTTCAGCAGGAAATCCTCCATGAACATATTCCGAATGTAGAAATGAAAGAGCTTTCTATGGGAATGAGCGGAGATCTGGAAACTGCCATTGAAGAAGGAGCGACCATTGTACGGGTAGGAACCGCAGTTTTTGGAGCCAGAATCTATCCGGACAGCTACTATTGGAATGAGGATAAAACGAATACAAAAGCATAAAATTATATGTTCCCATTTACTTATACTTTTGAAAGAGAAATTATCACAGACAAAACATCTGATCAGGTTATTTATACAACCCGTGATATATTGCGAGAAAAAAAGGTTCAAAACATTCTTTATGGACCTGGATTTGTTTATTTCAATGAAGGCTTTCCCAGAGCGAGAAGCAATAATGATTACTTATCCTTAATTGATGATGGAAAGTTTACCTATAATGAAAATACTAAGATATTGACTTATAAAGTAAAATTATGGAAACTACATTTATTTGCATTTGTGTTTCTTATCATTACGATGATTTATTTTGAAGGTTTCTTTGGGAAACTGCTTCCTGTTTTCGGACTTCTGGTCAATCATTTATTCTCTTATTTTGGAAGCCAAGGTTTAATTGAAGAAATCACCCATAAGCTTAATTATCTTTCATAATCTTACACTCCTACTTATTTGCTGGCAGCTATTAAAGTAATTCCCCCAAAACAACACGTTTTTTAGTCTACAAATTCGGTATACTTTTTGCTGTAAAACTTTAAGAACCAAACCAATACATGTATGACAAAAAAATTACTCTCGGGCTGTCTATTTATAGCAGTATTATTCTTTTATTCATGTGAAAAAGAAAACACACAGATGAAAAGTGGAATTTCAATTGAAACTATTTCAATTATAACCTGCGTTACGATGGGCGTAGCCATTTTACTTGCCTACAGCTTTAAAAGAAGGTAAAGGAATATGACAAAAAATAATAGAACACCTCTCAGTTTTGGAAGGTGTTTTTTTTACTTAACAAAAGAATTTCTGTTTATATTTGAAGCCATCTAATAAAATTAATTTCCCATGAAAACCAAAAGCTTTATTATTGCTTTATCATTATTCACATTCAATTCTATTTATTCTCAGAAAATTTTTAAGGCTATTGAAAACCAAGACCTTGAAAAAGTAAACAAACTTCTTGAAAAAGGCGAAAATGTAAATCAACAGATAGAAAATGGTTTAACTCCATTATTTTCTGCTGCTGCAACCGGAAACATCAAGTTAGTTGAACTTTTAATCAATAAAGGAGCCAATGTAAACACTCAGCTAAAGAACAATGCTATCGCATTAAATATTGTGTCCCAGGAAGGATATACCAACATTGCTGAGCTATTGATAAAAAACAAAGCAAATCCTAATCTGAAAGATATCAACGGCTGGACAGCCTTAACTTTTGCAGCCAGAAACGGAAAGTTTGATATTGTAAAAATGCTTGTAGAAAACAATGCAGAAATAGATTCTAAAGCTAAGGATAATGCCACTCCATTTTGTATAGCCATATCTAAAAACAATTTAAATATAGCAGAATATCTCTTGAAAAAAGGAGCTAATGTCAACAATCTTGATAAAGATAATGAAACACCAATCATGTATTGCGCTCAATCAGGAAATATAGAAGGAGCAAAACTGCTGCTTCAGTACAAGCCCGATCTATCAATAAAAAATAAAGATGGTAAAACTGCTCTTGAAATAGCAAAAGAGAACAACCATTCTGAAGTAACTAAACTACTTGAAGGCATTTAAGCTATGAAAAAAACTTTATATTTGACTCTTGCCCACTTTTCAGTTTTAACCTTTGCACAAAATGTTCCAGATAAAAAATTTGATCAGGAAATATTTCAATATTTAATGGAGACAACAGAAAAAGAGTCCGTTACTTTGGAAACTTTTCTTTTTAATTCTAAACCTTTCTCGAAATGGGACATAAGACCTATAAAAGTTAAAGAAGCCAAGGCGATGGATTCTATATACACATCCAGCCAAATTCCTAATTTTATTTGGGGTGCTTTTTCCGGTAAATATAATATTTCTGAAGAAGAAGCCATGAGTAAGCCCAATAGATTCTTAGATGAAGGCATTAATAATCAAGAAAAGTGGACTTCTTTTTTTAGAGACAACATTAAAAAATTCAATGATATTTCCCAAAATATTTTAAAATCTTCACATACATTATTTTTAAATCAAGGTACAATCCAAAGAATTGATAACCTTTATAAAGAGAAAAATATTTTTTGGAGCTATTTGATAGACAAAGATTCTTTCTATCCTCTTTCCCCTAAGATAAGTATCCAAAACCAAAAGTTTTCTAATGAAGAAACCAAAATACTTGATCTGCTGAAAAATTTAAATATATACTGTGCTATTAAAACAGATAAAGGCATTTTTTATCTAATAGACGGATTCACAGACAACTCATATGGTATCTATTACAATCCAAAAAAAGAAATGGAACAGGATAATCATCTTTTTGAGATTATGAAATATAAAGAATTGAATAATAGTTATTTTTATTATATCGCAAATTAAAACCAATTATTAAGTGGCTCAACATCTGTATTCTTAACTGACCTTTTAGTAATAAACGACAATCACATGAAATGGTTTTTATCAGTAATCTTACCTTTACTTGTCCTTAACTGTACTCAAAAGCAGGAAGCTAAAAAAGAAGAAATAGTTCAAATTCAGTATACAAATAAAGAAGTAGTAGTAAAACCTAAAGTCCCTCCCCCATTTGAATATCTTAAAGATTATCCGGCAATCAAAGACTCTTCGAGGTTTATTCTAAATCTTAGGCAGGCCTTTGATCTTCATATTCATGAAAGCCCGTCTCAGCAGGAAAGTGAAAAAATAACAGTATTCAGGAAAGTAAAGATCAATGGTTCAAATCAGGATTATTATTTTATTGAGTATGACTGGAAGGCTGGCTCTACTTCACAATATCCTTGGAAATATCAGTTATTATTAACGAAGGATGGGAAGCTGGTCAAAACATTAGCTGCTGAACGATATGAATTTGTTTCTGTCTTCCCAAAAGAAAACCCTTTTTTACTGGCAACTATTGTAACAGGGCATGGAAATGGCGGACATGAGCTTTATAAGGTAACTGCAGATTCTTTGGAAAATGTATATGAAGGATATTATGATACCAACCTAAGAACCTATGACGCCCATGAAGACAACAAAATTTATGAACCGTATGAGTTATCATTAAAGATAAAAGATTATAATAATGATGGGGTCAATGATATTGCTTTTAAAGGAAAATCCGTATTGACCCGGGGACGTACTCCGGATGGTATTTGGTATGATTTTACAACAATCAATGGTAAACAGGTCAATTATTCAGCTGATCATCCTTTCCAAAAAATCCCTGTGGAATATATTTTTCTTTATGATCAAAAAGCAAAGCATTTTAAAGCCAAAGAAGATTATGCAGAGAAATATAAGATATTTGAATAATCAAAAAGCATATATTTGAATCAACTCATAACCACCATGAAATACTTTTTTCTCATCCTCACCATTGTAATACAGCTCTTATTAATCATATCATTACAATTATTAGACAGCTTCGAGACCATCATTGGAATTTTCATCATCTGCCTTTTCATGGGAGCTTTGATTTATTTTTCAAAATCGGCAAAAATTGTATCTCTTAAAAATCTTGGTTTTGGTCTTTTTTATGGGTCATTGATTTCACTGGTAAGTGTGGTTGCTTTTATAACGTGGCTTTCTTATAATTTCCCGAAATAAGTATTGAGATTATTTCGCTTTATGCGCGATGACAGAAAACAAAAATCCCTCTCATTACTGAAAGGGATTTTTTATAGTTAAAAAACTAAGATTACATATAAGCTTCAATCGGCTCACAAGTACAAACTAAGTTTCTGTCTCCGTAAGCTTCATCTACTCTTGATACAGAAGCGAAGAATTTGTGGTCTCTTACCCACTCTAATGGATAAGCTGCCTTTTCTCTGCTGTATGGTTTGTCCCAAGAATCAGAGATTACCAATTGTTCTGTGTGAGGAGCGTTTTTCAATACGTTATTTGCAGCATCTGCTTCACCGTTGGCAATTTCATCAATTTCTTTTTTGATAGAGATTAATGCTTCTGCGAAACGGTCAATTTCAGACTTGCTTTCAGATTCTGTAGGCTCAATCATCAAAGTACCTGCAACAGGGAAAGAAACGGTAGGAGCATGGAATCCATAGTCCATTAATCTCTTCGCCACATCAGCCACTTCAATTCCTAAAGATTTGAACTGACGGAAATCTACGATACATTCGTGAGCTACTCTTCCGTTTTCGTTAGAATATAAGATTGGGAAGTGTTCTGCTAAAATTTCTTTCAGGTAGTTAGCATTCATGATAGCATGTCCTGTAGCCTTTTTAAGACCTTCAGTTCCTAACATCTTAATATAAGAATAAGAAATATTAAGGATCAGTCCTGAACCGTAAGGAGCAGCTGAAATACCTTCAATAGCTTCTTTAGACCCGATTCTGATATTCGCGTTAGAAGGAAGGAAAGGTACCAAGTGCTTAGCAACACAGATTGGACCTACTCCAGGACCTCCACCTCCGTGAGGAATTGCGAAAGTTTTGTGAAGGTTAAGGTGGCAAACGTCAGCTCCGATGTTTCCAGGGCTTGTAAATCCTACCTGAGCGTTCATGTTGGCACCATCCATATATACTTGTCCTCCGTGTTCGTGGATAAGGTTGGTAATTTCTTTAATGTTAGCATCAAAGAATCCGTAAGTTGAAGGATAAGTGATCATTACAGCAGATAAGTTTGCTGAATGAAGTTCTGTTTTAGCTTTAAGATCTTCAAAGTCTATTTCACCGTTCTCAAGGTTTTTCACGACAACGATTTTCATTCCTGCCATAGCAGCAGAAGCCGGGTTGGTTCCGTGTGCAGACTGAGGGATCAATACTACATTTCTGTGGTGATCTCCTCTTGAGATATGGTACTCTCTGATTACCATTAATCCTGCATATTCACCCTGAGCCCCAGAGTTTGGCTGAAGAGAAGTTCCTGCAAAACCTGTAATTTCTGCTAAGTCTTTTTCCAATTCACGGATCATTTCCTGGTAACCTTCAGCCTGATTTACAGGTACAAATGGGTGAACTGCACCCCAGTTTTCCCATGAAAGCGGTAACATTTGAGTTGCTGCGTTCAGTTTCATTGTACAAGATCCTAAAGAAATCATTGAGTGCGTCAATGATAAATCTTTTCTCTCAAGACGCTTAATGTAACGCATCAATTCTGTTTCCGTATGGTATTTGTTGAATACTGATTCTGTAAGGATTTCGTCTTTTCTTAAGTTTTCTTCCGGAATGCTGTATCCTTCTTTTATTTCTAATTTGAAAGTCTGCTTATCTTTAAACTGAGCGAAAGAAGCCATCAGATAGTTTAATTTCTCTAATGTTGTACTTTCGTTGATCGCGATACTTACTACTCCTTCTGTGAAATAGTTAAGGTTTAATCTGTGATCAAGCATCAGTCTTACTAATCTTGCTTTCTCATCTTCAGTCATTGTGATTTTCACAGTATCGAAGATTGGCTCTTCTACTACCTGATATCCTAATGCTTTAAGACCTCCTTTCAAAGCATTTGCTTTAAAATGAATCTGATCTGCGATATAGTTTAATCCTTTTGGACCGTGATAAACAGCATACATACCAGCCATTACTGCCAAAAGAACCTGAGCTGTACAGATGTTTGAAGTAGCTTTCTCTCTTTTGATATGCTGCTCTCTTGTCTGTAACGCCATTCTTAGGGCACGTCTTCCGTACATATCCTGAGAAACTCCGATGATTCTTCCCGGAATATCTCTTTTATAGTCTTCTCTACAAGCAAAGAAAGCTGCGTGAGGCCCTCCGTATCCTAATGGAATACCAAATCTCTGTGTAGTTCCTACTGCACAGTCAGCTCCCATTTCTGCCGGAGATTTTAGTTTAACCAAAGCCATAGGATCACAAGCAACAGCTACTTGAAGGTCAAGTTTTTTGTACTCTACGATATCTTCTGTATAGTCTAAAACGATTCCGTTTTTACCAGGATATTGTAATAAAACTCCATAATAAGAACCATCAAACTGGTGTGTTTTATGATCTCCTACTACGATTTCAATTTCTAATCCTTCAGCTTTTGTTTTTAATACAGAAACTGTTTGAGGAAGAACAAGGTCAGAAATAAAGAACTTATTAGCTCCTGCTTTTTTCTGATCTTTCGTTCTGTTGTTGAAGAACATATGCATTGCTTCAGCTGCAGCAGTAGATTCATCCAGCAAAGATGCATTAGCTAATGCAAAACCTGTAAGATCACATACTACAGTCTGGAAATTAAGAAGAGCTTCAAGTCTTCCCTGTGCAATTTCTGCCTGATATGGAGTATAGGCTGTATACCAGCTAGGGTTTTCAAAAATATTTCTCTGGATTGCTGAAGGCAAAAGTGTATTGTGGTATCCAAATCCGATATAACTCGTATAATCTGTATTTTTAGATGCCAATTCTTTTGAGTGGTTCAACATTTCGTATTCAGAAAGCGGTTCCGAGATCTCAAGATCTTTCTCTAAACGGATAGAAGATGGAATGGTCTGAGAAATTAACTCTTCAATACTAGAAACGCCAAGTTTCTCCAACATCGCCTGTTTATCGGCTTCATTAAGGGAAATGTGACGGCTCACAAACTGTTCTGTATTCATTTTTATTTATTAGATTTTGTTTGTAAAAAGATGGGTAAAATTACAATTTTTTGAATGATTGTACAAGAGCATTTCGGGAGTGATAATTCACAAAAATATTTGTGACTTTTATCACTATTTGTTTTTAATAAACTTTTAACAAGGTTTATATAAATTCTAACAAGCACACCCCTTATTCTATACATAATATGCAACAAAACGATCAATTCACATTCAATAAAATCCCAGCATCTTCTTTAAAAACAATGTGAATTATTCATTCATCCGTATCTTATGAATTAAATTTATCTTTAGAATCTTCTTTTATTATTATTTTATTCAAAATGTAAACTTAAATTCAATTCAGGGAGAATTTAAGAACTAATCAAACATAGAATTCAGGTCTGCTATTCCATTAAAAAGCAGGCAATATCTGCTATACATCAGGTTTAAAGAATTTTATGAAATTTTATTAATTATATTTATTCTAAATTAATATATTTGCAACATGAATATGATTGTCCCATTTAAAGTACCGCCTTTGGCACCTTACTCATTCAATAACGAAGAGATGTTTTGTGAAAAGAAATCGTGTTGTAAAAAATTCAAGAAAGGAAAAAGATGTAAAAAATGTCCTGGAAGAAAGAAAATGGCATAATCAGCTGAAGTTTCTGATCAGCATATAAACAGCCACAGCTATAATAATAATTCCCCAGATCAGCATCATAATTTTAGGCTGACCCGTTTTATTAATTCTTGTTCTTGGCTGCGGCTTAAACATTTCTTCTACCGTATTTTTGAACTTCTCAGAATCGTTCTCAAAAACTTCCGTAATGGTAATTCCCTGAACTACGGTTTTGTGCAAAAGAGAATTTGTTGCATGAAGCAGAAGCTGGAATTTTCCATCCTTAAATTCTGTGATCTTAAAGATCCTCTCTCCATACGGCTTTTCTAATCCGAAAGGCAGTACTTTCACCACATCGGCATTACTCGTCTGCCAGTTGATGATAATCTCCTCCCCTTTTTTTGCATGAATTTTATTCGCTGTAAAAGTTTTGATAGCAGGTGGAATATTATACCTGAAACTTCGCTGATGACTTTCTAAATTCTGGTCATAAGCACATCTTCTGACAGAATCACTCAATGTTTCATACGCCTCCTGAATTTCGCGAAAACGGTCGGCAAAAAAATCGTCATTGTCATTTTTATCAGGATGATATTTTAAAGACAGTTTCCGATAGGCTTTTTTGACGTCTTCTTCTGAAGCATCCTGGGATATACCGAGAAAATAGTAGTAGTCTTTCATTGAGAAATACAAAAATAAGGATTTATTTTTCTTTGTGTTTGATATTTATTACAAAAATTTAACTGAAAAACAGAGGTGAAAGTCATTGCGAACCGAAGGTGAAGGAATCTCAATACAGCTCATAATCTATAGGTTGGAAAACGCAAAGACGCTAAGGCTTTTATCTCCGATAAAATTGTACAGTTCTAAAGATTTTACGGAGCTTTCAACAAAGTATTTGTCATTCCGAGCGAAGCAAGGAATCTCAATCTGCGAGAAAAACAGAAGTCTTCTCATTTCAGATTGCATTTGTTTTTTAATAAAAAATTCCGGCGCGGGAAGCAGAGCTTCCCGCGCCGGAATTAAACAATTTCAATTTAGTCTTTACGTATTATGCTTCGCAAGTATTATCTTTTTTGCAGCATCTTGAGTGGAATTCTTTTTTGAATTTCCCTTTCAGTTCCTGATAGTCTTCATCATTCATTTCTCTGATCTTATCTGCCAGTCCGAAAGGTGATTTTTCTTTAATTCCGTACTCATTAAAAATACCTTTGATAAATCTTTTTCTTTGTATTGCTTTTTTAGCGATTAAGGCTACGCCTACAACAGCTAATGCTCCCAGAGCCCCTTTTAATGCTGAATTTTTCATTTTTTCAAAATTTTAAATTTTACTACTTCTTGTTTTTTATAGAGACGAATGAATTTTAATTTTACCTTACTACTTCTTTAAAATTTTTAAATTATTCGTTGTTTCTGTTGAAGAATCCTCCTGAACATTTATTCCTCCAAACTTCTTTGAATTTTTCTCTTTCTTCAGGTGACCAGCTTTCCATTTTTTCTCTCATTTTTCTTTCCTTGAAATCTTTCATTCCTTTGCCAAAATGGAAACCTCCGAAAAGAATTTTACTTAGGATCAGTATTCCCATTGCCTGCCAAAATGTAATGGCTTTTACTCCTAAAATCTCTGGGAGAAGGCAATTCCAAAGCAGCATTACAATCCACGTAACAGCGGCTAAAATTAATGGCGGGCATAACAATAAAAAAATCCAACCCTTTTTGTGTTTATGATTCATAATTTCTTTTTCTAACTTTTTAAATCTTCGTACAATTTTCTCAATCTGTTTCTCAAATGCTTCACAGCATAGTTTTTTCTACTGATGATCGTTTTGATGTTTTCTCCCTGTTCATCGGCAATCTCCTGGAGGGTTTTGTCGTTCAGTTCATTTTCTACGTAGACCAGTCTCTGTTTTTCGGGAAGTTCGTCCAGTGCTTCAAACAGCTTTTTCCAGATCTCATCCTGAAACATCTTCACTTCCGGACCTGCGCTTTCATCCAACAACAAGATATCCTTGATAGAAAAACTGCCGTCTTCATCTTCATATACGAAATCTTCAAGATTTTCTGTTTTCTTTTTACGGTAACGGTCTGTGATTTTATTTGCCGTTACCCTATACAACCACCCACCAACATTTACGATCTCCGAAATATTCGTAAGGCTACTGAACTGATACCACACTTCCTGCAGAATATCTTCCGCATCCTCCGTGTTTTTCACTTTCGGACGAATATAGGACATCAGCTTCCCTCCGTAGTTGGAAACGGTCTGTGAGATGATGCTTTCTTTCTCCTTCTGTGGCATTATTATTTTTTCGACAACCTCCATATTGCTATGACGGCTGATATTTTGGTTTTACTTTAATAAATTTAAAATATTTTTCTTACAATTCAATTTTTCTTCTATTCATCGACCTTTTATCTTCTCAATTATTTTACTGATTGCTTAATGATAGATGATAAGTGATGAATGATGAAGAATATATAAGATAATTTTTGTTGGAGAGTCGCAAGGGCGCAAAATTTTTATCATTATTATATATAATTGTAAGGCGCAAGAATATTTCGACTTCGCTCAATATGAGATTTTCAGCAAGTGATATTCTTTTTATTGTTCCGCAAGTTAAGAATGATTAAACAGTTTTATCAATACCCGTATAATTAACAAGAGGAGCTATTTTCAACACAGAGTCAGGATTCCTCACTTCGTTCGGAATGACAAATGCACTGTTGAAATATCCGCAAAACCTTTTTGGAACAGAACAAATTTTATCGGAGATAAAATCTTTGCGCCTTAAAGCACATAGTTGGTAGAAACCTTGGCGCCTTCGTTTCCACTCTGCTTTATTCAACTTATCATGAGATTGCTTCGCTTTGCTCGCAATGACTTTGTCATAAAAAAAACGGAAGACATTAGTCCTCCGTTCAAATAGTATTTAATTAATAGTTTATTTATTAAAATTTTCTGCGAAAAATCCTAACATTGATTTATAAAGCTCAATTCTGTTCTGTTCTTTTCCAAATCCGTGTCCTTCATCATATTTTACCAGATAAGGAACTTCAAAACCTTTGGCACGCATTGCTTTTACGATTTGATCAGATTCATTGATATTTACTCTTGGATCGTTGGCTCCCTGAACTACAAATAAAGGTTTCTTGATCTTATCAATCTGGAAAACAGGTGAAACTTCCTTCGCAATTTTGGCTTCTTCAGGATTATCCAGGTCATACCAGATTTGTTTTACCATTTCTTTGTAAGGCTTCCAATATTCCGGGAAGGAAGCAAAGAAAGTAAAGATATTGGACACTCCTACATAATCTACACCGCAAGAATAGAGATCCGGAGTTTTAATCAGCCCCATCAGAGTGGCATATCCACCATGACTTCCTCCATAAATGGCTACCTTATCTTTATCTACCCATCCTTGTTCAATTGCATATTTTACTCCATCTTCCACATCATCCATCGCTTTTCTTCCAATCTGTTTGTAGCCGGCTTTTTGGAATGATTTTCCATATCCTCCTGAAATTCTGAAGTTGACCTGAAGTGTAGCATAGCCTCTGCTTGCAAAAAGCTGTGTTTCCGGATTGAATCCCCATCTGTCTCTGATTCCCTGCGGGCCACCATGAGGATTTACAATTAAAGGAACTTTTTTCCCATCTAATGCGGCTTTAGGCAGTGTAATATATCCATGGATAGTCAATCCGTCTCTGCTTTTAAATTCAATCGGTCTCATTTCAGCCATATCTTCTTCCTTCAGCTGAGGCATAAGGTTGTATAGAAGCTTGGTCTGTTTGGTTTTAGTATCGTATTCGTAATAAGTTCCGTAGAGCTTATCACTTCCTACAACAACCAGAAGTTTGTCATTATTATCATCTGAAGAAACGATTCCGAACTCCTTGTCTCCAAATTGAGATTTTAATTTATCGTCTATTTCTTTATAAAATTTACTTACCGGAACTGTTTCTCCTTTGATTCCCTCATAGCTGATAAAATCCAATTCATAGTTTCTGTTTTTACCGGCAGTACTTATTGAACTTACATCATATACAGGATTGGAATAAACTTCTTTAATCACTGCATTTTTCTTTAGATCATACAGTACAATTCTGGCTTTATCACTATCCAGATTCGTCACTACATAGGCTTCATCTTTATTTTTAGAATTTTCATTAAACTCGATGATTCCAAAGGTATCAGACCAGTCTGCAGATTTAATCAGATTAAATTTTCCTGACTGCAGATCTTTATAATACGTCTTTGTAGTCAATCCGTTTTCAAGAATGCTGTAGCCTCTCAACGTCCCGTCTTTATCAAAAATATAGTCGTCAATAGGACTGTTTACATCTTTATTTTCATAGAGCTGGGTAGTTTCTCCGGTAATGAAGTTGATTTTAAAAGGTTCAAAGATTTGCTTATTGTTTTTGTTCATGGTAACCACAACAAAGTCTGTATCTTTTATAGGAATAATTGACTGTACTTTTACTCCGTCAAAGGGTGTCAGATCCTTTTGGTTTCCACCATCTGCATCTGTGGCATATAAATGAATATTCTCATTTCCTCCTCTATCCTGCGTGTAGTAAAGGCGCTTTTTGTTCAGCCAGCCATAACCTCTGATCAGATCATCTTTTTCCACGATGGCTTTAGTAATTTTCCCTGTACTCAGGTCTTTTACATAAACATGGTTCTTTTTATCCTGATCTTTTTCTTTATAGGAAAGGTATTTTCCGTCAGGAGAGATTTTAAAAGCTGAAGCTTTTGGCCTTGCAAAATAGTCTTCTACTTTGTATTTAAAGTTTCCTTTGTCGTAAGAAATAAGTTTCTCAAGATTGGCTTTGGAAGATGGTAAAGTAGGGTCTCCCGGCAATTTGGCAGTGGAACTCTGTGCGTTGGTCATAATGGTAGATAGTACAATAAGGGCTGTACCGAAAATGTTGTGATTTAGGTTCATAACTTCTGTTTTTAAGGTTAAAGTTATATAAGCATTTAATTTTTAGAATAATAAAAAAGAAATACTTTTATATAATAAGACACACTATCCCTACAAAACGTTACATTATATTATCAATTTAATTAAAAGAAATAACAATTACATGAAAAAGACAGCCGTAACGACTGTCTTTTATTTAGTGTAAATATATTCCGAAATACCAGGTCCAGACGATTAAAATAATCTGCATAGGAATCCTTTGCATGTAAAGGTATTTCATTCCCGGACCGGTGTAATCTGCCTTAAAAATATTAATCCTTTTCCTGGAAGAATTGATATTGGCAATAAAAACCAATACATAAAAAATAATGAGTAAAATGGCAGTTATCTCACGAACAGCCGGAATCATAAGCCCGATTCCCGCAGCAACTTCCAGTATTCCTGTACAATACACCCAAAACATTCTGGCAGGAATAAACTCTGGAATCATCATTGCCATCCCTTTCTGAAATTTAAAATGGGAAAAACCTGTAAATATGATGAATACAGCCATTCCAAGGTTTCCTGAAAATATAAAATCCGGCTTACCCTGAACTAAAAAAGTTCCCAGTAAAGCCAGAATAAATGTTGCGAAAAGTATTACGAGTAATTTCATTTTTTAGGTGAGAGATAATAGGTGGCAGGTAGTAGGTAGCAGGGATTAGTATTCAGAATCATCAAGACAGCAATTTAAACTTTGAACTTTCTCACACTGAATCAAGACTTACGCCTTCTGCGAGACTTTTTACGACTATAAGACCTTTTGTAAAGCCTGTGTTCATGTGATCTTCCCATTGTTTTTCGACCTGAACTTCGGCATGAAGTTTTGTTTTTCCTCCAAAGTCGATCAAAAAATATTTTTCAAAGCTACCGTTCCATTCCATTACTTCTTTGCTTTGGGTGTCTTCTACTCCATTTTTATCTACCATTCCCAGATGTTTGAAGACAATCTGATTGGGTTCTTCCAGACTGTCTATTGTTGAAACCATTCCTTCTCCCTCAGCGTTAAGAAAATAGGTTTTTCCGCCTATCTTCCAATCGGATTTCATGACAGATCCTGCACCGAAATATCGGGTCCACTCACTATATGTTTCGGGATTCCAAAGAATGTCCCATACTTTTTGTAGAGGAGCATCAATTACTGTTTCGTATGATAAGGTTTCCATTTTTTATATTTTTACTGTGGTTTGGTTATGAATTACTTTCAATATCAGGCATGTTTTAACCTGAAGTGTTTAAAGCTGATTTTCTGAAAGATGCTTAACGATTATCATCGCTTTTGGAAATTTCTCTTCAAAAAAGTCTTTAAATTCCGCAGGAGTCTGTATCTCTGTTTTCAGCAGTGTTCCTTCTTCATTCTCTTCAAGAAAATAAGCTTCTGTTGCTTCTCCCCAGTCCTGAGGAACTTCAATACCATCATAAATTTCTCCCAGATGCAGAAATCTTATTTCTTCGTTGGGTATAACTTTTTCTACCCTGCTGTACATTCCGTTATTTTTAGGGTCAAGAAATTTAACAATATTGTTTTCTTCAAGTGTTCCTTCATAGAAAGAACCGTCTGTAAATGCCGTTGTCCATTGTCTGTAGGTAATATCTGCCCACAGGACACTCCATACTTTTTCGGGTTCGGCATTGATTTCTATTTCATATGATAATCGTTCCATTTTATTTTAGGTATTTGGTTGTAGATAATAGGTTGGAGGTGATTGGGTTGGAGTTTGAGGGTTTGAAAGTTTTAGAATAAGAGTGTATTAAAACTACAATTTTTAATTCTCAAACTTCTCATTCTATCCTCCTACAAAATCGCCTCCATTGATGTGAATAATTTCTCCTGTGATATAGCTTGCATCTTTAGACGCAAGAAAAACATAAGCAGGTGCCACTTCTGACGGCTGCCCTGCACGTTTCAGCGGAGTATCTTTTCCAAACTTGGAAAGATCATCAAAAGCCTCTTTCACCAGTGGAGTCCATATAGGCCCGGGAGCAACTCCATTCACCAGGATTCCTTTTTTGGCAAGATTATCCGCCAGTGAACGAATAAAAGACAACACGGCTCCTTTTGTAGCCGCATAATCAAGTAAATGATCACTTCCCCGGTATGCTGTGACAGAGGTTGTGCAGATGATTCTTCCTCCTTTTCCGATCAGCGGAAGAAAATTTCTGGTGAAAGAAATCATAGAAATGATATTGGTATCAAATGTTTTCTGAATCTGCTCATCAGAGATTTTTTCCAGACTGCTTTTGGAGGTATGAATTCCTGCATTATTCACAAGAATATCGAGTTTCTTCCACTCCTTTTTAATCTTGTCTGCACACTTAGTTCTGAATGCTTTCCGCGTAAGATCGCCTTTTATAAGAAGACATTTCTGCCCTTCTTTTTCAACCAGTTTCTGGGTTTCTCTGGCATCATCATCGCTTTCTTTGTAAATAATAGCAACATCTGCTCCTTCTCTGGCAAAATGAACAGCTACAGCCTGTCCTATTCCACTGTCTCCTCCTGAGATCACTGCTTTTTTTCCAAGCAGCTTCCGGCTTCCCCGATAGTCGTTTCTGATAATTTCCGGAAACAGACCTTCTTTAGGGACTTTTGACTTAGATTCTGATTTGTTCTGTGTCTTCATATGCAAATCTTTTCTCTAAATCACATCAAACAATACGCCGAAAATTGTTTAAGAATTATAAGCTTCTTCCAAATCCTGAATGATAATTTTCTGCATTTTCATCATCGCCTGAACTACTTTATAGGCTTTTTCCTGATTGGAATCGTTCATTAACTGGATGAGTCTTTTAGGCACAATCTGCCAGCTCAGCCCATATTTATCCTTCAGCCAGCCGCACATACTTTCTCTGCCACCGTCTGCCGTTAACGTGTTCCAGTAGTTATCAGTCTGCTGCTGATCGTCCGTCATTACCACCAATGATATTCCTTCATTGAAATCAAACTGGTGATCATAAGAATTATCCATGCAGAATAAACTGTAATTGTCTATCACAAAATGGGCATGCTGAACATTTTCTGCCGGTTCCGGGATATCGTGACCTTCACTTCCTGCTCCATAGGTCAATATATTTCCGATGCTTGAGTTGGGAAATGTTTTGGTATAAAGTTCCATTGCTTCTTTTGCTTTTCCATTGTTCTGATGGATAAACATTAAAGTTGGAATTATCTTTTGTTCGCTTGCTTTTTCACCCAAAAACAACTGCCATGTTACTCCGTATTTATCCTGAACCCATCCGTATTTCGGACTCCATGAGTAAGATCCCAGTTCCATCAAAGCCATTCCGCCATCCAACAGCTGATCCCAGTATTTTTGAACCTCATCTTCTGTTTCACAAATCACCATGAAAGAGATGGAAGGATTTTTTTTGAATTGCGGACCTCCATTCAGAAGCATCAATCTTTGTCCAAACAAATCAATATTCATCACCACAGGTGTGTCTGCCGTAACTTCGCCCCCAAAAACTTTACAATAAAATTCGGCAGACTGTTTGGCATCTCCGTCATACCAGAGACATGGGAAAATATCGTTATTCATAATTTTATATTTAAATGGATTGATTTATATTGTTTTATTTTTTTCTAAGACTAGTGTTCCATTTGCTGATTCATTTTACAGCAAAAGAAATCTAATGTCTTTGCATTTAAAGAGTTTGTTTCACTTTATTTGCAATGACACCGTAAAATGCCTGGTTATACTTTCTATGCTTCTTTAAACCATACCTGATTTTCTTTCATATAATTCTTCAGTTTTACCATCGTATTTTTCCCGAAACCATGAAGCTGCATAATTTCTTTTTCGGAATAATCTGAAAGCTTTTCCAAAGAATTTATTTTTTCTTTTTCTAAGGCTCTTCTTGCAGGTATTGCAATAACCCCATGAAGAAATTCTTCTTTAGGGTCGTAATTAAAAGCATAAATGGAATTTAAACTCTTGGACATGATAACTAAATTGATCATGGCTACAAAAAATATTGTTAATGATTCTCAACATACTTGTGGAAATTATTAAGAATAGCATACCAGCCATCTCGCTGCATTTCCACAGAATTTTGTTTTTCCGGATCGAAAATTTCAATAACTTTCGTTGTATTTTCATCTATTTTATCGAAAACAACTTCTACTTTCCGTCCGTCCTCCATATGATATTTGATAACCTCGTGAGGTATAATTTCATCATAAACTCCTTCAAAATCAAATCCGAAACTTTTGTCTTTCGCTTCCATTCTGTTTTTGAATTTGCCTCCTACTTTCAGATCATTTTCAGAACTAGGGCATTGCCAGCTTTCGTGGGCAAAATTCCATTTTGTGATATGTTTTGGCTCATTGAAATAATTCCAGACCTTTTCAACGGGAGCTAAAATTGTAATGTCTATTTTAATTGGATCCATAGTTCTAATTTTTTTACAGTTTGAATTTTGAATAAAGAGCTGCCCAAAAAGATGGGCACCTCTTTTTATGATTAGTTAAATATAAGATTATTTTGCGTATTCATCATTATAGTTCACCATCCAATGAACACCATATTTATCCTGAAAGCATCCGAAATAGTCTCCCCAAAACTGATCTTCAATCGGCATTTCTACATTTCCGCCATCAGAAAGTTCTTTAAAGATTCTGTCGGCTTCACTTCTGGAATCCGGAAAAACAGAAACATAATTATTGTTTCCTACAGTAAGGGTCTGTCCAAAACCCGGTACGATATCTGATGCCATTAAAAGGTCACCTCCGATAGGCAAAGCGATGTGCATTACTCGGTTTTTTTCTTCTTCTGAAAGGTTTTCTGTACCGGGAGCATTTCCCATTTTATGAATTCCTCCGACGAATTCACCACCAAAAACTGTTTTGTAAAAATTGAACGCTTCTTCAGCTGTTCCATCAAAATTTAAGTACGGATTTAATTTAGCCATGATTTTTAATTTTAAAGTTATTATTATAAGATATCGTTTCTACTATTGATCCATTAAGGATTAATTAATTTAGTATGAATTACAAAAAAGCTTAATGGGTTAAAAATTTTTCTACTTCTCTGACGGTAAAGTCTATTAAGTTTGCATCAATACTTCCGTCAAAATCGGGCATCATATAAACACCATGAGTTGCGGGAAGTATCATTAACCGTGAGTTTTTTACCAGGCGCCACATCGCTGCAGCATGCTCCGGTTTCATCACATCCTGATCACCACTGATGAATAATACAGGTGATTGTATGGAACTCAATACCTCATCATCCCAGTCTTCAAACGTCTGCATCCTTTTGCAGTCTTTCTCAAAAAGGTTTTCCAGTTTTGAAAAATCCGGATTGAGATTTAAGAAATTAATTTTAAAAGGTTCCGGCATTGATTCAAAAGTAGCTTCCTGCATTCCTTCAAAAAAGCCGTCTATCATTCCGTTTCTTTTATAAAATGCTGAGGCTACGACCAGTTTTTCAACAATTCCCGGATGACGATGGGCAATCTGCATTACTGTACTTCCACCGTTGCTGAATCCCCAGAAGGAAGCTTTTCCAATGTTTAATTCTGCTAAAAGTCCGGCAACATCGTCAGCGTCCTGTTCAAAGGTTTCAGGAATATCACGGTGTTCACTGCGTCCGTGGTTTTGCAGATCTATCCCTATGAGTTGGAACTTGTCTTCCAGTCTTGCAATGACTTCTTTAAAATCATACAGAATGGAAGAACCTCCGCCATGAATGAGAACCAACGGTTTTCCGGACCCATAGATCTCGTAATACAATTGGATTCCGTTGACTTTTTTATAGCCTTTTTCTACTGGACTCATCGTTAATACTTAAGATTTTCGTCCACATCATATTTCATTCCGGGATAGTTCAGAATCCTGCGCATGAGACCTATCTGTCCGCAGAGATAATCTTCACGGCCGATACACATCCCCACAAAATTGAGTTTTGTTTCTTTTATGAAGGGAATATTCATTCCTATTTCAAATATTTCATCCAGTTCTTCATCCGTTACTTCATGAAGCCTCTGGTATACTTTAGCGGAAATTTTATGAAAGTTTTCTTTTAATTCAGCTAAAGTTGGATATTTAAAGCTTTCATCCAGTGCTTTTCCCTGGAAAAATAAATCGCTGTAAGGGTCTTCTTCCTGTATTCCAAGCACCCAGCCTAAGCCATAGCGCATGTTGACAAAATTCCCTGCCATCCATACAATATGGTTGGTTTTATTTTCAATTCTTTTCAATGCATCTTCTTCCGAAATGCCGTCCAAAACATTCATAAAGCTTTGGGAATGCATTCTGTAAGCCGGAATAACGAGTTCCATTTTTTTTGATTTTGGTGTGTCCATTTTAATTAGAGATTAGAAGTTAAAGGGTAAAGGGTTGGATAAACGCAAAGGCGCAAGGTTTCTACAAACTGCGGGTTTTTAAGGCGCGAGAATTTTATCTTCGATAAAATTGCACTCTTCTAAAAAGAGTATGGAAAAATTTGACAGTTCATTTGTCATTCCGAGCAAAGCAAGGAATCTAAAAACACATTATTTTATTGCACCCGGTTTTCCTAAAATTCGGCGGAGATAACCCAGTTGTCCGCTGTGGTAAATTTCATGAAGGCTTAGCGTTGAAATATCTTTCACCATTTCAGGTTTAAAACTGTTAAGGGTATTAAGTTTCGCTTCCAGTCTGTCCTGAGATTGTTTCAAATAGGATTTTAAATCTTCAAAGCTGACCAATTCGTCTTTCCGGTCCAAAGGAATTTCCCCTCTGTTGTAGCAGGAAAACTTTTCAATGTCCCAAACGGATTCTTCACCTAGAATATTCAGAAATGGATTTCTGATGTGGATTAAATGGCCCAGAATCCAATTCATACAATTAGCTTCACCATTAGGAAAAATCATAGATTCTTCATGGGTAATGCCGTCAATATTCAAAGAAATCACCTGATAGTTACTGACAACCTGATTCTTAATCAATTCTATATCGTTTGATATTGTTTCCATTGGATATGTAATTAATAAGTGAATGATAATACGTTATTCTGCGGGCATCTGAGATACGTCTCCATGCATTACTTCCCACTGATGACCGTTGATATCGGCAAAACTGCTTTGATACATCCATCCGTAATCTACAGGTTCTCCATATTTTGAACCTCCGTTTCCAATGGCTGTTTTTACCATCTGATCTACTTCTTCACGGCTGTTTACCCCAATGGCAAGAAGTACCTGAGTAGTATCTCCTTTTGCAAAAGGTCTGTTCGTAAAGGTCTGGAAGAAATCTTCTTTTAGAAACATGGTATAAATATGATTTTCTTTCATGACCACACATATTGCCTTATCGTTTGAAAACTGTTCATTGATAGAAAATCCAAGCTCTGTCCAGAATTCTCTGGTTTTTTGTACGTCTTTTACTGGTAAATTGACGTAGATATCTGTAATGTTCATTTTGTAATTTTTAGTGGTGATTATAATCCAAAATTACCAAGGTATGGTAAGAATGTGCTTGTCATAGGACAAGATTTCATTTTTATTTGGATTTAAATTATTCTGTCGGCATTTTAGACATATCAGCAAAAGTAATATTCCAGCCGTGACCGTCCGGATCCCAGAAAGAGTTCTGATACATCCATCCGTAATCCTGAGGTTCTTCATGCTGCCACGCTCCGTTTTCTACAGCAGTTTTTACTATTTTATCTACTTCTTCACGGCTGTCTAAGCCTACTGCTACAAGAACCTGACTGGTATTTTCTTTGGCAACAGGTTTATTGGTGAAGGTCATAAAATAATCTTCTTGCAGAAACATGACATAGATGGTATCATTCAAGACAACGCAGGTTGCTTTATCATCAGAGAATTGTTCATTAACCGAAAAACCAACCCTGGTCCAGAATTCTTTTGTTTTCTGTACATCTTTTACCGGAAGGTTCACATAAATTTGATTGACTTTCATTTTTTGTAATTTTAGTGTTAATCTGTTATCCAAAATTACCAAGGTGCCATGAAAATCAACTTGTCATAAGGCAAGATTTAATTTTTCTTAGGATGGGAAACTATTTCTTTACGGATACGGCTCAAAGAAGTGTCTGTAACTCCCAGATAGGAAGCAATCTGCTTCAGTGGTGCAAATTGTATGACTTTAGATTTCTGTTCCAGCAGATTAAGATATCTTCTGGTTGCTGAAAGGGTAAACATTTCTACGGAGCGCTGTTTGTAAGCAAAAAGTTCCTTAGACATCCATGATCTTCCCCATTCTCTGAGGTTTGGTATTTTATGGAATAGCTCCTGAAACGTATCATAATCCAATCTCCAGCACTCACAGTCTGTAATACAAACGATATTTTCCTGAGAAGGAATTCTTTGAAACATTGATAAGACCTCAATAATCACTTCATTCTCCGTGAAAAAATGGGTGGTTACTTCATTCCCGTTGAAATCATTCACATACGAACGTGCCAGCCCACTCTCCAGAATGTAGTATTCATTGGCTGTTTTTCCTTCTTCAAGAATAAAATCACCTTTCTGGAAAGATGTTTTTTCATGAGCCTGAAATATTTCAGCAAGCTCTTCAGGGAAAAAGAAAGGAAAATCATAGCAGATTTCTAAGGCTTGATTGGTCATTGGTGTCAATTTTTTAAGTCTTTAAAAATAAAATTTTTAATTGAATTAAGAGCAAGAAATATTAAACAAAGAGCTTAATAATTTTATAAAAAAGTGGATACCACACTGAAACAAAAGAGATTTACAGGTTAATATTTTTTAAACAGCTATTTAAAAAATACTATCTCTGACCACCCCGTCAAAAATTCTTTGAATTTTTGCCACCCCTCCACAGGATGGGAATGACTGTTTGCCGATTATAGTAATTGTAAGCTTTTTACAGGAAATATTTTTTTAAAACAGGGAAAGCTGTATAGATTTTGGAGTGCTGGGTTTCTGAGCATCTCCGAATACGGTCTTTCCGCCAAAACGCCATGAATTTTGTCTTTCTTCTTCAATCACCTGCTGAATATCAAAATCCGGAGTAAAGTCTTTTTCTGCAGCGGTTACAATCTGGTGAAGCTTATTTAACGAATTCAATTTATCAGAATTTCCCAATTTTGATTTTTCTATTCCTTTTCTGAGAATGCTGATACTTTCATCATAGGTATTAACAGGAACGGGAAAAGGGTGTCCGTCTTTTCCTCCATGAGCAAAGGAAAACCTTGCCGGATCGGCAAATCTTGACGGCGCACCATGAATTACTTCACTTACCAAAGCTAATGACTGCATGGTTCTTGGCCCTACTCCTTCCAGCATCAGCAAATCTTCAAAGTTCTGTGGCTGCTGTTCCCTGGTCACATATAAAAGCGCTCCCAGTCTTTTCAAATCTACATCAGAAGCCTGAACATCATGATGGGCAGGAAGGATCAATCTTGCAAAATCTTTCATCACTTCTGCTGAATCTGTATGGGAAATATCCAAAATTCCTTTTCTGTTCTCTGAAGCTTCGGTATCGGTAAGGTTAAGAATCTTTCCTCTTGAAATTCCGTTGATCCCTGTATGAGGCTGCTCTACAAATGATGTGATGTTTTCGGAATGCCAGTGATAACGTCTTGCAGTTCCGTCTGACTCATGCATTCCCTGCTGAATAACGCTCCAGTTTCCGTTATCCGAAAGAATAAAATTGTGCAGATACAGTTGATACCCATCCTGAATGGCTGTATTATCTACTTTTGCAGAAAGTTTACTGGCCCTCACCAGATCTGTCCCGTTGAGTCCGGTTTTATCTGCAATTTTAATTAATTCTGATGGTGTTTCGCGGGAGAATTTCCCTTTTCCCCCACAAATATAAAGTCCCAGAGATTGTGAATTGGGATTAATGGAACGTTTCAGCGCTCCCATGACAGAAGTGGTAATTCCTGAAGAATGCCAGTCCATTCCCATTACAGCCCCAAAACTCTGAAACCAGAACGGATCTGCAAGACGGCGCAATACTTCATCTTTACCGTAATCCATGAGAATTACTTCGATAATGGAAAGTCCCAGCACAGACATACGTTCATACAGCCATGGCGGTACTTTGCCATAGTGAAGAGGTAAATCTGCTGTTCCTGAACGTTTCATTTTGTTTTTAAAATGTAAAGGTAAGTTTTATTCATCTTAGTATTAAATGATCAGGATCATTAATTGTATCATTGAATCATCAACTAGTGGATAAGGCTGGTAAAAGAGAAGTTGGCATCACGCATCTCCAGCTCATTTTTGGAGGAATCAAACTGTGCTTCTCCGGCATAGATAAACATTTTTTGTTCGTAAGCATCAATAGCTTCCTCAATGTTTTGATATTTTCCTTCTGTTAAATTTTCTGATAAAATTAAGGCATCCAGCAGTCCGCTATTCACTCCCTGTCCTGCAAAAGGAGGCATAAGGTGAGCAGCATCTCCAATAAGTGTTACTGGTAACGAGCGGTTGTTTTTCCAGCGTTTGTCTAATGGAATTTTCCTTGTTGGCAATCCTACAAAAAATGAAGTTGCAAGAAATAACTGCTGATATAGCTCATTCCAAGCAGAGAATCTTTGAAAAAGAAACTGGCGAACCTGTTCTGTATTCTGAAAGTCTAAATTACATCCATCTTTCCATTCTTCAGGTTTTTTAAATATAACTCCATAAGTGAGGGCTCCGTTATTACAAGGATTAGCAACCAATAAATTACCTTCAAAAGCTGCCATTGGCCTTTTCCCGTCACACCATTTGAAAAATTCGGGACATGTTTTCTCAGGCTGTGGAATATCTCCCTGAATGATAAAAGTTCCTGTATCTTCCACCTCAGCATCTGTGACATATCTTCTTACTTTAGACATTCCGCCATTAGCGCCTATGACCAAATCTGCAGTTACATCAGGTTTATCTTTAAAGTAAAGCAGCCATCTCCCGTCATTTTCTTCCATTCCGGTAAAGTTCATATCCCAAATTACTGTATTATCTGACAGGCTGTTCAGAAGCATTTCTCTTAAATGATTTCTGTTGATTTCCGGATTGTCATATTGATTTTCCGGGGTAATTTCTTTCGTAAAAAGTATATTGCAATGTTCATCAGCGATTTTGATCCCCATTGGCAATGCCATTGCATAATATTGATCTAACAGTCCTGCCTTTTTCATCGCTTTTTGTCCTGATTCCTGATGAAGATCTAATGTTCCGCCCCAAACCCTTGTCTGCGCATTCTGATCTCTTTCATAAACATGTACTTCAACACCTTTTTGCTGTAATAAGACAGCTATTGTTAATCCCACCGGTCCTGCGCCAATGATGGCGATTTTTTTATGATTTAGCAACATAATTCTGTGATGTATTTATTATGTCACAAAATTCAGGAATACTATTGTATCAGGCTTGTACAAATGCGACAAAATCATTGCTTAAAGTTTGTCTTCTTTTTCTTGCTTCTCTTGCAAAAGCTGCGGGTGTAGAACCGCTGTATCGTTTAAATTCTCTGCTTAAGTGAGATTGATCAGTATATCCAAATTCCTGTGCAAGTGCAGCAATAGAAACCTCAGGAGCGTGCCATAAACGGTTTCTGATCTGTTCAAAACGCATAATTCCGGATACATCTTTTACAGTATGTCCTGAAGACTGCTTGAATTTTCTTTCTAATGTCCGCACTGTTGTATGTGCTGAATCAGCGACTTGATGTACCGGTATAGCTCCGTAGTTTTTTCTCAAGGCTGCACCGGCTTTGAAAAGAAGACTGTCTGCTGCAATAAGTGAATGTAATTTCAGAAAATATTGTTCTAAATTGGAAATTGCTTCCTCTATTTTACCAGTAGTGATGAGATCATTTAATACAGATTGAAGCTCTGCAACAGGATGTTCAAACTGATGAACCCCATTATCCGTTTTTTCTGATGACAATCCCAACAAATCAAAAACGGCCCAGGGAAAACATCTGATCCCGATAATTTCCAATTGATTTTGAGCATAAAAAAGCGCAGGCTGATTGAGCAGTCCCATGATAAACGGAGAAGGCAGAGCCTGTGGAGTTCCGTGATGAGAAATACTGCATCCACTTCCAAAATGAAAAATAATTTCAGCATAACCATCAGGCATCACCGTAAATCCGGACTGTTGTTTACCATAATCTCTTCTGTTATACCAGAAACATTGTATGGTATCCTTAAGTTCTTCCGGAACCTCAAATTCCTGATGTATATTTGAAAACATGGCTTTATTAATCGTGAGAGTACAGTTTTAGATCTTTATGCTTTGCTTCATCGTATTCTTCTTCAAAGGTAATTTTATTTCCAAAAGGATCAATTACAGTAAAGGATACGGATCCGTAAAACGTTTTTTCAAGTCCCGGACGGTTGTATTTGTATTTTTTATCAATGAGTTCTTTATGATATTGAGGAACCCCTTCACCCCAAATGGCAATTCTCGTCCCAGGTGTTCCGTCTCCGTGATGTTCGCTTAAGTGGAAAATCATGTTCTCTCTTTTCACTTCCATATAAACGGGAGTATTTTCATCAAAATAATGCTCCCAGACGATCTCAAATCCCAGCCAGTCTACATAAAATTCTTTTGTTTTCTGATAATCAAAGATTCTTAAAATAGGAATAATACGTTCTGCTTTCATTGTAAGGTAGTTTATTGGTGAGACAGTATATTGATCAGCTTCTGAAATGGATCTTTAACAAAAAACCTGCGAACGCCCCATTCTTCATTAGTCAGTTCGTAAGTGATTTCAAAGCCTGCATTTTTCATTTTATCGTAGATTTCATCTACATTATCTACTTCAATGGAAAGATCGGGCACCTCGGTATCATTTCCGCCCTGTTCAGCAAAGCTGATCTGAATTTTTGCTTCTTCATCGTTCCCCAATGTTTTAATCCAGCCATGATCCATCAAAACATCCAGTTCCAGAATGTCCTGATAAAACTGATTGGCTCTGGAAAGATCATTCGTTTTGATATTGGCTACGATTCTTTTTACCATTTTGCAGTAATTTTTTCATTAAAAAAGCCTTGTGAAATTACATAAAATTTCACAAGGCTTAATAAATATTGTGTTGTATTTTGTATTAAACGGAAGCTGCTGCTTCTAAAATCAGCTGAGTAACTTCTTCAGAATGTGACGCCAATGAAGCGTGTCCTGCGTCCAGAGAGATTATTTTCTTAGGCTCAAGACGTTCTGCCATTTCTTTTTCTGTTTCTGCAGGGATCATACGGTCCTGCAATGAGATCTGATACCAACTTGGGAGTTTTTTCCATGCCGGCTCACCCGCTACGTCACCAAAACATTGCCCGTGAATAGGTTTTTGTGACAATGACATTACCAATGCTTTTTCTTCATCTAAATCCTGACAAAAGGCAGATTTGAATTCATCGTATTTAATCCATAAAAAGCCTTTGCTATCCGGATAAATACTTGCTCCGCCTGGTGACTCACGTCTTCCTAAAAGTGATCCAAGGCTGTCTCCGGCATCAGGTGCAAATGCTGCAATATAAACAAGCCCCACTACTTTATCATGATGTCCTGCTCCTGAAATAACAGCGCCTCCATAAGAATGGCCTACTAAAAGTACTTTCCCATCCTGTGCATCAATAAGATCTTTTGTCTTATCAATATCATCCTGTAAAGACGTTAATGGGTTCTGAACACTTCTTACTTTATACCCCGCTTTTGTCAATGAAGGGATAATATACTGCCAGTGTGACCCATCTCCCCATGCTCCGTGTACCAAAATAATGGTTAAATCTTTTTGTTCCATAATGATTGTGTTAAAATTTGATAATGGTAAAGCTACAGTTTAAAATGTCAGCGGAAGTTAACTTAAGTTAATTAACAATCCGGCTTCTTATTCGGCTGAGTGACTGCTCTGTTACACCAAGGTAACTGGCAATATGTTTCTGAGCTATTTTCTGAAAGAGTGCAGGCTGTTTTTTGACAAGATTGAGATAACGGTTTTCCGGAGAATAGCAAAGTAGATCGTCTATTCGTTTTTTAGCATCCAGGTAAATTTTTTCACTCATCATCCGCCCGAATTGCTGCCAGTAGGCCTCTTTTTTATATAAAGCCCGCAGGTGGTCTTTACTCAGCAGTAAAATCTCGCAGTTTTCCAGGGCCTGGATATTCATATTGGAAACGGTATCACAAAGTATGCTTTCGTAATCGGTAAAAAATTCATTTTCAAAATAAAACCCAAAGTTGATTTCACGACCCTGATCGTTGATATAAAAACATCTGATTGTTCCTTTTTTAATAAAGCCAAGGTATTTGCATTTTTCTCCCTGCTTCAGAAAAAAATCAGATTTTAAAAGCACTGTATCATGAAGGAGCGCATAAAATTCTTCAAAATGTTCTGAGTCTACCTGAAAAAGTTCTCCGTATTTCTTGTAATGGTCTTGCATCATTTGGTGTTATTGATTAGGTTTCATATTCAAAAAAAGCCTTGCAAAAATTACATTCACAAGGCTTTTGTACAAAAATTATTTCTATTATTTCAATGCTGCAAGAGCTGCATCGTAATTAGGTTCGTTTGCTATTTCAGGAACCTGTTCCGTATAAACTACTTTGTTGTTTTCGTCTGTAACGATCACGGCACGGCTCAATAATCCTTTCAATGGTGAATCTGTGATTGTCACTTCATAATCATCTCCAAAGCTGCTTCTGAAATCTGAAAGTGTTTCTACATTATTCAATCCTTCAGCTGCACAGAATCTTCCAAGAGCAAACGGAAGATCTTTTGAAACATTGATAATTACTGTATTATCAAGTTTTGAAGCCTCTTCATTGAATTTTCTGGAAGAAGCGGCACAAGTAGGGGTATCAATACTTGGAAAGATATTAAATACTTTTTTCTTTCCTGCAAAAGTTTCAAGCGTTTTTACAGCCAGCCCTGAGTCTACCAATGCAAAATCTTTTACAGTAGTTCCTACAGATGGTAATGCTCCTATTGTGTGTACTTCGTTTCCTTTTAAAGTGATTGTCGTGGACATAATTTTATTTTTTAGTTTTTCAAATTTAATCAAAAAAGAAAATTTTCACCGATTTATTATGGTTAAATTAATCTTAAAGTGAAAATAAAACCTTTTCTCCTGCTTATCAGTTTCAGACAAAATTACTTACATACCCGTGACTCCAAAAAATAAGCTTTAGTCTGCTAAAGTTCAACACCAGAAATGATACTATTATTTTTAGAATTAATAACAGTACATCCGGAAACAATACAATTACACAGATATGAAAGTAAAGATACAAAAGCCACTTTTTTTTATGGAAATATCCCAAATAAAACAATGATATTTACTAAATTTGTGGGACTTAAAATTTCAAATAAAAAATAACAGTATAATGTCAGAAAAATCAAAAATCTATTACACACTTACTGATGAAGCTCCAATGCTGGCTACTCACTCGTTTTTACCAATTGTAAAAGCTTTCACAAAATCAGCAGATATCGAAATCGCGGTTCCGGATATTTCTTTGTCAGGAAGAATTCTTGCAAACTTCCCTGAGTTTTTAAAAGACGACCAAAAAATAGGTGATGCTTTGGCTGAACTAGGCCAACTGGCAACTCAACCTGACGCTAATATCATTAAATTACCTAACATTTCTGCTTCTGTACCTCAGTTGGATGCTGCTATTGCTGAACTACAAGGTAAAGGTTTCGCGGTTCCAAACTATCCTGCAGAGCCTAAAAATGATGAAGAAAAAGCAATCAAAGCTAAATATGCTAAAGTATTAGGAAGTGCCGTAAACCCTGTATTAAGAGAAGGAAACTCTGACAGACGTGCCCCAAAAGCTGTTAAAAATTATGCAAAAGCAAACCCTCACAGAATGGGTAACTGGGCATCTGACAGCAAAACAGACGTAGCTCACATGAACAATGGTGATTTCTACGGTACAGAAACTTCTACAACATTAGAAAACGCTACAAAATACAGAATCGTATTCAAAGGAAATGATGGTTCTGAATCTGTATTAAAAGATTTCGCAGGTCTTCAGGCTGGTGAAGTAATTGATTCTTCTGTAATGAATTTAAATGCATTGAAAGCATTCGTTCAGGAAGCAATTGAGGAAGCTAAAAACAGAAATGTACTTCTTTCAGCTCACCTTAAAGCTACAATGATGAAAATCTCTGACCCAATTATTTTTGGGGCTATCGTTGAGACTTTCTTCAAAGAAGTATTTACTAAATATGCTGAGACTTTCAAATCTTTAGATATCAATCCAAATAACGGTCTTGCTGATCTTTTCGACAAAATCAAAGGAAATGCTCAGGAAGCTGACATCAAAGCTGATATTGAAGCTGCTTTGGCAAACGGACCTAGAGTGGCGATGGTAAATTCTGACAAAGGAATTACTAACTTCCACGTACCTTCTGATATCATTGTTGATGCATCTATGGCTGCTCTTGTAAGAGGCGGAGGTAAAATGTGGAACAAAGAAGGAAACGAAGAAGATACAGTATGTATCATTCCAGATCGTTCTTATGCAGGTTTCTATCAGTCTGTAATTGACGATATGAAAGCGCACGGAAAATTAGACCCTACAACAATGGGATCTGTTCCAAACGTAGGGTTAATGGCTCAAAAAGCTGAAGAATATGGTTCTCACGATAAAACTTTCCAATTAGCTGCTGACGGAACTGTAGAAGTTCAGGATGAAGCTGGAAACGTTCTTCTTTCTCAGAAAGTAGAAAAAGACGATATCTTCAGAATGTGTCAGACTAAAGACGCTCCTATTCAGGACTGGGTAAAACTGGCGGTAAACAGATCAAGATTATCTGATACTCCGGCTATCTTCTGGTTAGATAAGGGAAGAGCCCACGACAGAGAAATCATCAAAAAAGTAGAAAAATATCTTGCTGATCATGATACAACAGGTCTTGACATCAGAATCCTTGATGTAAAAGATGCTATGACTGAAACGCTGAAGAGAGCAAGAGAAGGTAAAGATACAATCTCTGTTTCCGGAAACGTATTGAGAGATTATTTAACAGACCTTTTCCCAATCCTTGAACTTGGTACTTCTGCAAAAATGCTTTCTATCGTTCCATTGATGAATGGTGGTGGTTTATTTGAAACAGGTGCCGGAGGTTCTGCTCCAAAACACGTTGAGCAGTTCTTAGAAGAAGGATACCTAAGATGGGATTCTTTGGGTGAATTCTTAGCACTTCAGGCTTCTTTAGAGCATTTGGCACAAACTCAGGGGAATACAAAATCTCAGGTTTTAGCTGATGCACTGGATGAAGCGAATGCTAAATTCTTAGCTACAGATAAATCTCCTGCAAGAAAAGTAGGTCAGATCGACAATAGAGGTTCTCACTTCTATTTAGCGATGTACTGGGCTGAAGCGTTGGCTAACCAGACTGCTGATGCTGAATTAGCAGCTCAGTTTGCTCCTGTTGCACAAGCAATGCAGGAAAACGAAGAGGTAATCAACGCAGAATTAATCGGCGCTCAGGGTAAACCTCAGAACATTGAAGGATACTACAAAACTGATACGTATAAAACGTATGCAGCCATGAGACCTAGCACTGTTTTAAATGAAATCATTGACGGAATCTAATTTTTCGTTTTGATATAAATAAAAAGCTCCTTTTTTAAGGGGCTTTTTTTGTGGGAAACTATTACCTTATGCAATTTTAAAACCACCCCGTCAAAAATTCTTTAAATTTTTGCCACCCCTCCAGAGGAGGGGAATTGAGTACATATTTATTAATCTGGAGTCACCATCCTAATCCCTAATCCCTAATCCCTAATCCCTAATCCCTGCAACCTAACACCTTCTATCTGCTACCTATCTGCAACCTATCTGCAACCTATCTGCAACCTAATATCTGCTATCTCCCACCTACCTATCCTCCACAATCACTCTCCTATGCTCTCTGCCCCAGTTGATCATTTCCTGAATGATATTTCCAAAGGTTCTGCAGTATTCTGTGGGTTCATATTCTATTAAAACAGGAGTCTCCGGATAAACGGTGCGTTTTAGCAGTTTGTTCAGTTCCATATCTTTCAGTTCTTTTGAAAGCATTCTGGTGGTAATTCCTGGAATGCTCCGTTCAATTTCCCTGAAACGTCTGTTCCCGTTACAAAGTGAATTGATCACCGGGATTCTCCATTTCCCTCCGATAAAATAAAGGGTATCCTGTAAAGCTCTAAGCTCTTCTGTCTGATCTCTTTCCATAGTTGCAAAGTTAAGTGATATCATGAATGATAGTGGTATACTCTGTGATACTGGTTACAAAAGTATACCATTTTGAAATAACTTTGTCAAAAATTTTACAATGAAAAAATTCAGTAACAAACTAGCTATCGTGACAGGAGGAAACAGCGGAATAGGATTCGCTGCAGCAAAAGAACTTATTTCAGAAGGTGCAACTGTAATTATTACCGGGAGACGAAAAGAAGCGGTAGAAAAAGCGGCTCAGGAACTTGGAGCAATTCCGTTCATCGCAGACCAGGCAAACCTTAATGATATTGATCTTTTAAAGGAAGAAGTAGAGAAACAATATGGAAAAGTAGATATCCTGTTTATCAACGCAGGAATTACAGGAAGCCTAACTTCTATTGAGAACATGGATACCGAAAACTTTGATCAGGTAATGAACATCAATTTCAGAGGAGCTTATTTTACATTAAGTAAATTCACTCCTTTACTGAATGATGGGTCTTCTGTCATCTTTTTATCATCAATTGTAGCTTCTACTTATAAACCCAACAGTTCTGTTTATCAGGCAAGCAAAGCCGCATTGAACTCCATTGCAAAAACAGCGGCAGCAGAACTTGCTCCAAGAAAAATCAGAGTGAATATGATAAGTCCCGGGCCTATAAAAACTGAAATCATGAGTAAGGCCGGTTTGGATGAAGACACTCTTAAAAACATTCAAAATCATCTCATTGATCAGATTCCATTGAAGAAAATGGGGACAGCTGAAGAAGTTGCCAAACTGGTTACCTATTTATCCGATGATCAGATTTCAGGTTATATCACAGGAACCGAAATTGTGATAGACGGCGGTATCACATTATAAACTATACATTTCATCCAATCCCGGTAACACAAATTACCGGGATTTTCTTTTGAATTTTCGGGGCTTAAAATTCCGGATTCACCTTTTAATTTGTCCAACTCGGCCTATTTTCCGTTTCCCGGCATAGACTACACTCCTACTTTTGAATCAGAAAATAAAAACAATACTCATTATGGATACCGTAAAGAAAAAAAGAAATCCCATTGCCATCCTATTTCTGGTAATATTAGGAGTCTTCGGAGGGTTGCAGCTATTCAGCAAACCATTGGAAGGAAAACCGGTTACAGGAAAGATTGAAGCGCCAAAGGAAGTGATCAGTATTCTTGAAAACTCATGTTTCAATTGCCATTCCAACCAGCAAAATCTGAGTTGGTATGATAAAATTGCTCCTGTTTCCTGGGCTGTAAATAAAGACATCAAGAGAGCCAGAGAAGTTCTGAATTTTTCAGAATGGGAAAAACTCTCTCCTGCTGAACATAAGGGAAATATGTATGCAATTCTCAATATGATGCAGAGCGGGAAAATGCCTCTTCATGAGTACACGATTCTGCATCCATCTGCTAAGATTACTGAAAAAGATATTGAAATTATAAAAAAATATACACTTTCACTCTCTTCAGTAAATCCGGCAGTACAACATAAAAATGAACCTCATCCAGCTTCCATATCACCTGCTGCAGCTCCAACAAAGTTTCCGGTTTCGCCCAATGGAGTGCAATACACTCCTGATTTCAAAAATTGGAAAGTGATCAGTATGAGTACGCTGTTTGACAACTCCATCCGTGTCATCTATGGAAATGATATTGCTGTAAAAGCTGTAGAAACAGAAAACTTTCATCCATGGCCAGACGGAAGTATTGTTGTAAAATCCGTATGGAAACAGGAAGAACTTCCTAATGGAGAAATCAGACCTGGAAAATTTATCAATGCACAGTTTATGGTAAAAGATTCCCATCAATATAAAGATACCGAAGGCTGGGGATTTGCAAAATTCTCCGGAGATGATCTTCATCCTACAGGAAAAACAGCATCTTTCGCTAAAGAATCATGTATTGCCTGCCATAGACAGCTCGCAGAAAAAACAGGTTATCTTTTTGATGTTCCAATGAAAGTAAATACCCAAAGATTAATTCAAAATTTACAGAAAAAATGAAAAATGCAATCCTTATTTTAATGGTAAGTCTTGTTGCTCTTACCTCTTGCGGCAAAGAAAATAACGATACAGATAATGGACTAAAAAGAGTTGTTTTTGACCCTGGTCATCTTAAATTCATCTCCAATTCTTTAAATCCTAAGAAAGAAACAATGTCCGCTTTATACGGCAATACAAAGGCTTTGGAATCTTTATCAAAAGAAAGCAAGTCACCGGAAGCAGGTGCTGTTATGAAATTAGTGACCTGGCGCTATCATGATAATCCTCAATATATTGGTGGTACTATCACGGGTGAATTGGTAAGTATCGAAACAGTTCAAGCCGATCAGTCGGGAAATATTTCTTATAATGTTAAAAATAACCTTCCGGAAAGCAGTTCGCCCGATAAGGAAGAAAGAATACAGTATTTCATGAGTTACCGTCCCGTCAGTAGACCTTAATAAAAAACTATAGTTTCCATATTTATCATAATATTTTAAATAAAAAACATTAATTTAACTTTTTCAAATCAGCAGATTTCATGCAACAGCAAAAAATAAAAATCTCACAGGCCATTATCTGGATAAGCTCTATTTTTTTGGGTATCTTATCTTCTGTTCCTCAGCTTGCTTCTCATGAATTCAACTGGAAAGAAGCAGTAGTCAACTCAGCGATTACAGCAGCATTTTCCATCATCATGTGGTATATCAACATTTATATGTTAAATCGTACCGCAAAACGAAGACAGCATATCTCCTACTCAAGATTGATGGTAGTACTGGCTTTCGGGATGGTGATTATGTTTGGGCTTGCCTGGATTCAGCAGCTTATTTTGTCTCATATCAATTTCGGTCCGGTCATGCTGATGGTTGAAGTAAGAGGAATTTTGATCAATCTGGTATGCTATATGTTTTTGACACTGCTTCAGAATAATTATACAGGCCAGCAGATACAGCTTGAACTGGAGAAAGTAAAAAGTGATAATTTGGGGGCTCAGTATGAATTACTGAAACAACAGATCAACCCGCATTTTCTTTTCAACAGTTTGAATACGTTAAAGTTAATGGCAGAAACACATGACGAAGAAACCGTTGACTTCATTGTGAAACTTTCTGATTTTTACCGATTTACACTCGAAAGCAGAAAACTGGATCTGATCAGTGTACAAGAAGAAATGAAAATAGTAGACGCTTATCTTTTCCTTCAGAAAGCCCGTTTTGGTGAAGGAATTAAATTTACCAATGATCTCGGAAAAGAAACGGGGCAAACCCTTATTCCACCTTTTACCCTTCAGCTTTTGGTAGAAAACTGCATCAAACACAATATTGTTTCACAAAGTAAGCCTTTACACATTAAAATCTATAGTACTGACGCTCAAATTGTGATTGAAAACCCTATACAGCAAAAAATGAATACTGAAGACTCTCTGGGAGTGGGACTTGACAATATTAAAATGCGTTACAAACACTTGCTGGAAAAGGAAATTACTATTAACTCAGACGAAAAAATCTTTCAGATAAAACTACCATTAATCCATGAATATAATCATTATTGAAGATGAATTCAGGGCTGCAAAATCCCTACAGAATTTAATATCAGATTTAAAACCGGACTCAAAGATACTGGGTGTTTATGACAGTATTGAAACAAGTATTGAAGGTTTGAAGGACGTGAAACCCGATCTTATTTTTATGGATATCCAGCTTTCGGACGGACTTTCATTTGAAATTTTCAAATCGGTGGACATTACATGCCCTGTGGTTTTCTGTACAGCCTTTGATCAGTATATGCTTGATGCCTTTAAGAGTAAGGGCGTAGATTATGTTTTAAAACCATTTTCTAAAGAAGATATTGCTGAAGCTCTGAGAAAAGTTGATGAACTGAAAAAATTCTTTCAGAAGAATGATGTCCCTGATCTGGAATTGCTGATACAAAAAATCAGTCAGCCTTCTCCTGCGGGTAAGAGTAGTTTTCTGGTTTTTAAAAATCAAAAATATACTACCGTTCTTACTGAAGACATTGCCTATTTCTATATTCATAATGAAATAACCCATCTGGTAACCTTCGGCAAAGAGCAGTTTTCTCTTAGCCAACCTTTGGGGCAGGTCGCGGAACAGGTCTCTGATAAACAATTCTTCAGAGTCAACAGGCAATATCTTGTAAATTTTAAAGCTATTAAGGAGATGGAACATTATTTTCAGCGTAAAATACTGGTAAAACTCACTGTAGAAACTCCCGAAAAACTTCTTATAAATAAAGAAAAGACCCATAGTTTTTTTACCTGGCTGGAAGACAGATAAAAAGTAAGGAAGCGGGAAGTACTTGAAGTCATTCTAATATACAGACTTTTTAAATAAATTATAACCCTGATTGTTACGATCAGGGTTCTTTTATGCTGTTAACACCTTAAAAACAAACTCTATTTTCTCTCAAACCTAGAATACTTCCAGCATCGAGCTACTCTCTTCCCTTCCCCAAAACATCCCCCTCATAATTTCCTGATTCACCTTTCGATTTGTCCGGTTGAACTATTTTTGTATTCTTCTGCCTTTCCAGAGTATCTACTTTTGAATCAAATTAAAAGACATGATACTAAAAAACTTAATCAAAGTAAGCGCTTTCACCGCGTTATTATTTGCTACTTCAGCATTTATTCATCAAGATAAAGTAGAAAAAACCGCACAGCATTCAACTACAGAAAACGGGTTTGCGGTTCTGGAACTCTTCACCTCAGAAGGCTGCTCAAGCTGTCCTCCGGCAGATGAACTGATGGGTAAAATCGGGAAAGAATATAAAGATGAGCCTGTTTATCTCCTTTCCTACCATGTGGATTACTGGAACCGCCTTGGATGGAAAGACCGGTTCAGTACGGCTGAGAACTCACAGCGCCAACAGCAGTACAGCCGTATCCTAAATTCACAGGTTTACACACCCCAACTGGTTGTCAATGGAAAAACAGAATTTGTAGGATCTGATGAAAACAATATCAAAAATACAATCCAGGAAGCCTTATTTAATTCTAAAAAAACAAATGTAGAACTATCTGCAACTATTTCTCAGAAGGAAATCAATGTACAATATAAAACCTCTTCCACTGATCCTAAAAATATGCTTCTCATTAATCTGGTTGAAAAACATTCTTCCACTCAGGTAGGAAAAGGTGAAAATGAAGGCCGTCATCTGCATCACTGGCAGATTGTTCACAAGCAAAATCAGGTTTCACTGAATAAACAGCAGGAAGGAACAACAAAATTTCAACTTCCGGATGGTTTTTCTCCTGAAAACTGGGAAGTTATAGCTTTTATTCAAAATCCAAAAACAGGAGAGATCTCAGGATCAGCAAAAACAGCTTTCAGATAACTTTTATACAACACAATAATAATAACAATTAAAAAATAATACTACAATGAAAACAAAAACAACAAAAATCATCTATTGGGCAGGCGCTATTTTTATGTCATTATGGTTTGGAGCCAGTGGTTTCTTTGAACTCACAAAAAATCCTGTCGTATGGAACATCACCCAACAGCTTGGTTATCCACCACATTTTATTTATATATTGGGTGTTTTTAAAATTTCGGGAGTTCTTGTTCTTCTTCTTCCCAACAGATTACTGAGGTTGAAAGAATGGGTATTTGCAGGAATGTTTTTCGATATTATTTTTGCTTTCTTCTCAAAAATTGCGGTACTAGGTTTTCCAGCTACAATAGATGCAATAATTGCGTTCTCTGTGCTTACAATGACTTACCTGATGTTCAGAAAAATGTATTCTCCCGAACTGGTATTTGGAGAGGCATAATTATAGTAAAACTCTAATTTTTTCTTATGTTCAAACATATCCTCCCGTTGCCCGGGAGGATATGTTATGTAAGGTTGATATTAATATATTTTGGCTAAAGCCGAATGGGTCAATTTTTATTGAAAAGCAAACTAAAGTCCGCTTCTATTGATTGAATTACTTTTTATAATTAACCACCCCGTCAAAAATTCTTTGAATTTTTGACACCCCTCCAGAGGAGGGGAATGTGTGACCACTTCATTACTATAGATTAAGATAACTTATTTCTGTTTCTCCCTAATCCCTCCAACCTATTACCTATTACCTATTACCTATTACCTATTACCTGCTCCCTAATTCATAAAACTTTCCGGGAACCATTCAAAAGCACCGGATTGTGTTTTTGTAAAGCCTAAGCCTGGCCATGGCAAATGACATGCAAATGCTCTGGTTTTAGTATCTGCCAATTGTTTCAGGAGTTCTTTTCTTGAAGCGGTTGCAATATCCAGATCGGTATCACCGAAGTAGCCCCATTCAGGATGTTGGAAAAGAATTACATCGGAATGAATCAAATCTGCAATGTAGATCAGCTTTTCATTCCCTGAAGAAAGAGTTGTCACTGTTAAGCCTGGAGTATGACCGGGAGCCAGCTGAAAACTGAAATAGTCATACAGCGGATTATTAAGGTCATAGAATTTAAGTTTCGGCTGAATAGTTTTCAGGATATTTTGAATGGCAGGAATAATCTGATTAAGCTGCTCAGGCTGTTTTTTCAAAGCACTATTATTAAAGTCTTTAACAGTAGCTTTCATCCAAAAGTCATGTTCAATTTCTGAAATGAAAATATTGGCATTCGGAAAAATCAGATTCTGCTTTTTATCAACCACTCCGCCAATATGGTCAGGATGTGCATGAGAGATAAAAACATCCGTAATATCTTTTGGTGAAAATCCTGCTTTTTGGAGACTTTTTAATAAAAATCCCGTTCTTTCATCAGCAAAAATACCCATTCCGGTATCTAACAGAATAAGTTTATTCTTTGTTTTAACCAATAGAATATTCATGGCCAGATCAATATAATTCTCCGGTCTGAAATTATTCTTAAGGATAGATTTCAACTCAGAAACAGTTCCTCTGGGAGCAAATGAGTTAAGGTTTTCTTCATGAATATATCCGTCTGTAAGAACAAACAGTTCCAGCTCTCCAAGCTTCAGTTTTTTAAATCCGGAAAGATCATCACCTGTTTTTTCAGATGCTTTTGGAGTTTCTGCCAGTACACTGGAAAAAGGAATCATGCTTAATGTTCCTGCCAATAACCCATTCTTTAATAGTTCTCTTCTGTTCATAATTTAGTTTTTTCATTATTTTATACATTCTCATTGAGAATTATAACAAAAAAACTGAGTTCCCATCATAAGCAGGAACTCAGTTTTATATCATAGTCTTTAGTTGTTCACCAATTTCATTGAACCTTCAGTGTATCTTTCCCCTACATTCGGGTATTTTTTCAGAATGGCATCAATAGTATCCAGATCTGATTGGGAAAGTTCTATATTGACGGCGGCAATATTTTCTTCAAGATATTTAATTCGTTTGGTACCCGGAATCGGGATGATATCATCTCCCTGATTCAATACCCAGGCCAGAGCAAGTTGTGTTCCTTTTACTCCTTTGGAAGCTGCAAGATCATTAATCTCATTGGCCAGTTTTGTATTATTTTCAAGATATTCCTGCTGATAACGCGGCAGAGATTTTCTGAAATCATCATCACCAAGATTCTGTACATCATAAATATTGGTAAAAAGTCCTCTTGCCAATGGAGAATAAGGCACTAAAGAAATTCCCAGTTCTCTGATGGTTGGTAAAATTTCTTTTTCAACATCTTTCGTAAGGATAGAATATTCTGACTGTAAAGCTGCAATTGGGTGAATTTTATTAGCTTTTCTGATAGATTCTGCTGAAGCTTCAGATAATCCGATATATTTCACTTTTCCTGCTTTTACCAACTCTGCCATTGCTCCTACTGTTTCCTCTACCGGAACATTAGGATCCACTCTGTGGGCATAATATAAATCAATAGTGTCTATTTTTAATCTTTGAAGACTTAAATCCACTGCCTTTTTTATCCATTCCGGAGAACCGTCAAAATAAGTTCCCGGAGCGCCACTGTGGCTTGCTTTACCATCTTTAAACCTGAATCCGAATTTGGTTGCAATAAAAATCTTATCCCTGTTTGGAACCAAAACCTTAGAAATCAGTTTTTCGTTTTCTCCATTGGCATACATATCTGCTGTATCCCAGAAGTTAACTCCTAAATCCAAAGCTCTGTGTAAGGTATTGATACTTTCCTGTTCATCTGTAGGACCATAAGCAAAGCTCATTCCCATACATCCTAAACCAATTGCTGATAATTGTTCGTCTGTGTTTCCTAATTTTTTAAATTTCATGATAGGTATGATTTAATTTTACAAGACAAAATTAGAACATGAAAAGGCCAATTCCGATATAGAATTCAAACTAAGAATTATAAAATTCAAACAATGTCCATTCTTAAGGCATTAGGAGTAATTCCGGTTTGTTTTTTAAAGTAATTGGTAAAATAAGCGGGCTCTTCAAAGCCCAATCCGTAAGCGATTTCAGCTACATTCCAATCTGTATGCTTCAGTAAAGCATTGGCTTCCTGAATAATCCTTCCGGTAATCTGCTGGCTGGTAGTTTTCCCCGTGATCTCTTTTACGGAACGGTTTAAAGAATTCACATGGATGGAAAGACTCTGAGCATAATCGTTAGGTGTTTTTAATTTTAAAAAAGCTTCGGGGCTGTCAATGGGAAACTGTCTTTCCAAAAGTTCCATAAATAAGGAAGCAACCCGCTGTGAAGCATTCTGATAAGGTTCAAAACTTTCTGCCGGCTGCATTCTCATCGTTTCATGAATCATCAGGTGGAGATAAGCTCTCAGCATATCATATTTGTGAATATAATCAGACTGAATCTCTGTCATCATTTTCGTATAAATATCAGAAAGTATCCTCTGCTGTTCTTCATCCACAAAGAAAACCGGAGTTCCTCCAATCTTAAAAAGCGGGGAATCCTGAAGATTTCCCATACGGCTTCCATTATGCAGAAACTGATCGGTAAACAGACAAAACCAGCCTTTCTGATCTTCATCATCTGCCTCCCAGGAATAAGGAATAATAGGATTTGAAAATAATAAAGCAGGCCGGTCTACTTTAATCCATTTATCTGCATAATGGAGTTTTCCCTTTCCTATGATCAGTGAAATCTTATAATAATCTCTCCTGCTATAAGGAGTCAGCGGAGAACAATATTCCCGCGAAAATACGTTGAAGTGCCCCATTCTGTTGACCCCAATACACTGTGATGCCAGATTGGGAGCATTCCTTTCATAAAAACCTTTGAGTGATTCGTGTGATTCCATAGATCAAAATTATAAAATTCAAACAAATTAATCACTAAAAACAATTCTGTTTAAAAAATAAAATGACTGACAAAGATGCCAGCCATTTAAAAGTGAATATATAGTTGATAATGGTCTAATCCCAATCGTCATCGTGGCCATGACCACGACCGTGATGTTTAGATTGTTTTTTATAGTATTTTTCCTGGTTTTTATAATATTTCTCCTGTTCTTTACGATATTTTTTATAATCGTTTTTATTTCTTCCGTAAACAATTACAGGATTTTGACCTCTGTAATATTTCTTTTTAAAAATGATATATTTTTCTCTACCCAGAATTCTTTCCAGCTCAGAATAACGGTCATTTCTCCATCTTCCCGGCTCTACTACATACACCCTGTTCCATGTGTCGTAATCACGGTATCGGTCATTGAGTACATAAATCTGATTGGCCTGTGTTGTAGACAGCAACAGATCGGCAACAACTCTTTGCCAGTTAATATCCGAAATACTTCTTCTGTAATCGTTATAATAGTCTGACTGGGCATAACTCAAGCTGAATGTCCCAACTAAAAATACTGTTAATAATAACTTTTTCATTTCATTCCCCTTTAAAATTAAACATGATGGCATAGTCAATTAAAGTGCCAAATATTAATTACAAATACTAATATTTGTTAATAAAATCCATAAACAACTGATTATCTTTCAAATATATCATACATTTTTTATGAAACTATTACCTATTAATCGTCCTGATATTATAATCAGAATACATCTCATTTTATTAAACAGAGATTTCTGATAAGTAAATAACAATCAGGAAATAAATATTCCCAATTTCAGCTAAAGCCATCCCCTGTTGAATTTTACCAACAAGATCTTTTATCTTTTATCTTTTATCTTTTATCTTTTATCTTTTATCTTTTATCTTTTATCTTTTATCTTTTATCTTTTATCTTTTATCTTTTATCTTTTATCTTTTCACGATTATGTTATAAATTTCGTTAAGATTCCTAAAAACTATTATTTCATATCATTAAATTTCGTAATTTTAATGGAGAGAATGTTTTTGGAAAATTCTCCAAGTTATTTTTAATCAACCAAATCTTAACATTATCATGGAAAATATAAAGTTTCAGGTATCTCCATATCAGGATGAATTGCAGCTATTTATTGATGAAAAAAAGGCAGGTTATATGTCCATAGAGGTTGACGGAAGACTGCTTATTGTGTATTACACGAAACTTGATGAAGAGCGTGAAGGAAAAGGATACGCCAAATTATTGCTGGATGAGCTGGTACGCTACGCAGAAGAAAAAGATTTGCTTGTAGACCCGGAATGTGATTTTGTGCGACAACAGTTTGAGAACCACCCTGTAAGATATAAAGATATTTGGCATGCCTGATCAGATTTCCCACCAGGCTGTAAATTGCTGTTCATGCTGATTCAGATCTACTACCTCTCCGATCATCGGAGTGAGGATATTCAGTCCTTTTTCTTTTCCAAGAGCAGTTATCTTTTGTAAAGGCTCATTCCATGGATGAAGAGCGAGTGCAAATTTGGCCGCATGAACAGGGATGATACGCTCCGCTTTGAGATCAATACAAGCCTGAATAACATCTTCCGGTAGTGTATGAATATACCTCCATGCTTCTCCATATTGTCCATTCTCAAGAATAGCAAAGTCAAAAGGACCATATTGCTCACCAATTGTTTTAAAATGGCTGTCATAACCACTATCTCCTCCTAAGAAAATTCTCTTTGTTGGTGTTATCAGGACATAGGAACTCCATAGCGTGTCATTCTGCCTGATTCTCCTTCCGGAAAAATGTCTGGCAGGGGTAAAAACAATTTTTATATCATTTTTCAGAGTCACTTCAGTTCCCCATTCTTCTTCAATAAGAGAGTTTTCAGCGTATCCCCATCTCTCCAAATGAGTTCCCACTCCCAAAGGTAAAATAGCCATTCCAGTTCTGTCTTTGATAGATTTTACTGTAGGGTAATCCAAATGGTCAAAATGATCATGGGTTATGACCAGATAATCAATATTAGGAACATCTTCAGGTTTAAAGATATCTGATCCTTTGAATGCCTTATTAAAATACTTAAAAGGAGAACCATATAAACTCAATACAGGATCAATCAGGAAAGAAATACCATCGGTCTGCAGATAATAAGATGAATGTCCCAGCCAGATAAACACATCGGTATTTTTATCTATATTTTTTAAATCGGTATGAAGAGATGGAATAGCTTTCAAAGGCTTCAGAAGGGGATCTTTTTTGCCTAAAAAGAAATCGTAAGTCACTTTCGACATTTTATAACCTTCTGCAATAGATGGAGTATGGCTGATATTCTGAAACTGTCCCTTTTTATAGAGTTTCGACTGTTCTATCCGCTTCAGCCTCTTCCCTTTTGGCACTCCGCCAAACGCTTTCATATTGATCACTATAAAAAAAGTAACCGTTAAGACAACGATAGTCGTAATAATCCAATAAATCATCTGTACAAAATAAATATCAAATGTATTGACTTTTGCCTTTAAAAGAAAATTTATTCCGTTTCAGTGCATATTTTAACTAAATTTATCATGTATTTTGGAAAATTTATTATCCATTTAAGTCGTGGTTAATTTTAAACTTTCTATTTTAGCACCTTAAAAAACTCAGATATATTGAAAAATTATTCGGTAATATTTCTTCTCGCAATACTTTCGTCTTGTGCCTCTATAAGAAAACACAACGAACAGCGGGCTTCATGTATTCCACCGGAGCAACTCAAAGAGGATGTGGACTTTGCTTATTCAAAATTACAGCAAATGCATCCCCAATTATACTGGTATATTCCCAAGAAGGAATTGGAACATAAACTTGACAGTCTTAAACAGACTCTCACTGAATCTCTTACTCCTCTTCAGTTTTATTTTAAACTTCAGCCTGTTATTGCAGGAATCCGAGAAGGACATCTTTCATTGAGAATTCCCAGAAAGAAATTTACCAAAAGAGAGTTTAAAAGACTGGAAAATCAGAAAGGAATGTTCAGCCGTTTTGAATATTATATAACAGGCGATCAGATGTATATTATTCAAAACAGAGATTCTATTGAGCATATACAACCCGGAACTGAAATTTTATCAATTAACAATGTTCCTGTTTCAGATTATATAAAAAAGTACAGAGGTCTGATCAGCAGTGACGGTGACAATACAACTTTCTATCCCTATTTTTTAAAAGATCTTTTCTTTAATTTTTATACTGCAGAGAATGGTTTTGGGAGTAAAGCAACTCTTGAAACACTTTATCAGGGAGAAAAAAAAACATATACTTTAAGCCGAGAAATAAAATCTGACTCCGATCTTGAGAAAGATAAGGAAATGAAGAAAAAGACACTGGAAAAGAAACTGAACGATTACGTAGCTTCAAGTAATTCTTATAACAGAAGTTTTAAATTCCTTGATAAAGACAGCACTATCGCTTATATAAAAGTACAGAGTTTTTCCAGAGATTATTCTGATAAGTTTTATAAAAAGACCTTTGCTAAGATCAATAATGCTAAAGCTCCCTACCTCATCATCGATGTCCGAAATAATTATGGCGGCTCTCTCTATGAGATTAATAACCTGTATTCCTATCTGACGGATACCCCTTTTACTCTCATTAAACCTTCTCAGGTAACGTCAAGAGATACACCGCTGCGTACAAATTATTTCAGAAAAAGCAACCCTTTAGAATATGCTCTTAAAAGTATTGCTTATCCAAGTTATTTCTTCGCACAGGCTTTCAGCACGTATAAAAAAGACGGAAAGGTTTTCTATAAAATGAAAGCTGATAAACCTACAAAACCTAATAAGCAGGCTTTCCACGGAAAAGTTTTTGTATTGATCAACGGGGGAAGTTTCTCAGCATCTTCTATTATTACCGCCAAGCTTAAGAATGACAAAAGAGCAACACTTGTGGGTGAAGAAACCGGAGGTGCCAATGACGGCACAGTAGCAGGTTTCTATTCTTATCAGAAACTTCCTAATTCTGAAATCAGGTTCCCCATCGGATTACTTCTGGTACAGCCTAATATCAAATTTTCAGACTCAAGGAAAGGCGTTGTACCTGATGTAGTGGTTACTGAAAGCATGCAGGATATCATCGACAAAAAGGACCCACAGCTGGATTGGATAAAAAATGAAATTGCCAAGGAAAAAGACAATAAAGGACAATAATCTATAAAGTTTCGGCGGGCTTTCAGCCCGCCGAACTCTTTTTTATCTTTTCAACTCTTCCAAAAGATTTTCAATATGCTGCATGTATCTTCCGTAATAACGGTGAAACCAGAATTTTCCGGCCAGATAGAGTAAAAACAATCCTCCAATTACAGAACCGATTAAGATTACTGCAATTTTCATTTCACTCAAAGGTTTTGGCCACGGGATAAATTCCAGGACAATGAGGATTTCGCATACCAGAAATGGTGCAAAACTGATATAATATGAAAGATAATACTGTTTATTCAGATTCAGCTGCATCACCAGATCTTTCAGAGAATCGTAGGTCTTGGGTGCAGGATTACTGATTTCATTATACAATTTAAAAAACTTACTGAAAAAGAAAACGGTAACAATAAGCATGGAAGCAATTAAAACCGTTATGTACAGTTGAAGTTTGAATGGTCTGCATACAGAACACACCAGAAAGGCGAAAACAAAAATCCCTATCACCCACCAGAATTCTACACGCATGTTTTTACGTATTTTTTCAAGGGGAAGATTCAGTTTATTTCTTTGTTCTATACTTATTTCAGGAGTTTCCTCCATAATATCTTCATTCCAGGTATTTTTCAATTCATCGATATTCATTGGATTACTGATTTTAATGTTTGTTGGTTTTTATTTGGCTTAAGATATCTTTAAGTTTATTTTTTGCGCGGTTCATTTTCACTCTTACATTTCCTTCAGAAATTCCCATCTGCTCTGCAATCTGCCTTCCTGAGAAATCTTCCAGATAGTAGAATATAAATGCTTTGTCAATAGGATTGAGTTGATGAATAGCCTTATACATTTCAGCCAGACGTTCTTCTTTCCGGTAATCATAGTCTTCCTGTACAATGATATGATTGGAAAAATCTTCATGGGCAATAAAGCTTCTTCTTTTTTCTGATTTAAGGAAAATAATGGCCGTATTTAAAGCGATTCTGTACAGCCATGTTGAAAATTCGCTTTCACCTCTGAAACCAGGAAATGCTTTCCAGAGCTGATAGGTAATCTCCTGAAAAAGATCATCCCGATCATCCTTTTCAGTCATGTACATTTTAGAAATCTTAAATAGGATTCCTTTATGCTGTTCAATTTGACTTATAAACTCTTGTTCTAATGAGGTCATGATTTGTTACTCTATAGAGTTAGTTTTCGTTTAAAAAAATTGTTACAGTATTTTACAAAAAAAATAAAAACCCGACAGAAAATAATTCTTGTTCGATTTTGAATCTTTAAAAATGTTTCTCTTATTGATCCGTACCGTTAGTACATAAAAAAAGAACCTGATATGGAAAATAAGGTTCTTCGTATATACTATAAAGTTCAGTTTTTATTTAAAATCTAAGAAGTCATCTTTTTCAAGATAATGGTTCAGGGCATCAATAAGCTGAGATGAAGTGATGCCGGTATACTGCCGAAAAGCAAGATCCACCACATCCTGAATATTCTCATCAGAACACATATAGCTCAGTTTATTTTGAAAAACAAAATCAGGTAAGATTTCATTATCATTCTCACCAATATCCAAAGGATCACCGACAAAAATTTTCATTTCCGGTTCAAACTCATCTTTAGAAGAGTACACCGCATAATTATAATCCGGATCAAAGGAAGTCTTCCGATCTTGTTTATTCTTTACAAGCTCAAGAAATTCTTCTATGGGATATACTTGATTTTTGATCTCATCCATGTTACAGTTTTTTACCTCAACGTCTTAAAGATAGTAAATTAAAAGAAAACAGAGCAATTTCTAATTCAACTGGTCTAAAGCCTTCTGCAGCGCTCCTATATCAAGAAAATGAAATTTGGCACCAATCACAATAACGATCAAAAGTACTGCTGTCAAAAATAAAATGATAAAAACATACATGGAAACAAACCAAATAACGGTATTCAGTATATTTCCTTTAATGCCCATTTTATTCATAAAAAACCTCTGAGAACGTTCAAACCAGGTCTTTTTCTTTTCACGTTTTGGGCCTGTTTCAATTCCGTTCAGTTCATCTACAAGCCGTACCACATCATCAATATACCTTCCATACATATAATAGATCCAGTATTTGATAATAAAAGCAATCAGCAACAAGGTAATCAGAAGACTGATTCCGAAGATGGCCAGATTATACTCTTTATCAAAATGAAAATTAATTCTGATCAGAGACAACAGAAATCCAAGAGGAATATAGGAAATATAATAGGCTATATAAATTTCTTTCGATATGAGAAGCTGAGTTTTAAGATTGAACAAATCATAATTTGTATTGATACTATTCTTTTGAAGCAGCTTATACAATTTCAGAAAACGGGAATAAAAATAGACGATAATAACAATGGTCAGGATGGTGACAAATACAGATATGTTTTTAATATTAGAATCAGCAGAAGCAAACGGGAAATTGGTTAAAAGTAAAGGCAGCGTTACAATCATCAGCCAGAACTCGGTTTCCATATTTACTTTCAGCATCTGTAACGGGGAATGTATTTCCGTCTGTTTTTCAAGAGAAATTTCAGGAGATTCCTGTCCTGTATCTTTATTCCAAAGTTCTTTAAAGTTTTCTAACTCCATTGTTTTATCTTTTAATGAGAACCCGCTCCTTGTTTGGTAATAATCTCTTTCAGCTTCTCTTTTGCCCTTTTAAGCTTTACTCTTGTATTTACTTCTGTAATTCCCAGCTGAACAGCAATTTCTTTTCCGGAAAAACCCTCCAGAAAGAAAAATATAAGAGCTTTATCAATAGGGCTCAGCTGGTGGATTGCTTCGTACATCAGCTTCATGTTCACATCATCCGTATCATTATAAGGTTCCTGCCGGGCACTCAGCCCATCTACATTCTGATTCTGTATAAAACTACGTTTTTTTTCACTTCGCAGGAAAACAATTGCTGTGTTGAGCGCAGTTCTGTACAGCCATGTAGAGAAATCACTCCTCTTTTGAAAATCACCGTATGATTTCCAGGCCTGGTAAATGATCTCCTGATAGAGATCATTCTGATCGTCCTTATTATCCATATACATTTTAGAGATCTTGAAAACAACACCTTTGTGCTTTTCAATTTTCTCTAAAAATTCTTTTTCCGGTGAAGACATGATTTACACACTGATCCTTAAATGATATTTACAAAAAACATCATTTTTATTATAACATAAACTCTATTTCCGGCATTAAGTTAAAAAAATCCTCAACAAACGAAGAAGTTTATTGAGGATTTTTATTTATGTTAAATACGATACTGTCAGAATCAGAAAATATAATCTGTACTTAAAAAGTTAGAATCATGTTCTCTTACGATAGTATTCAGCAACTCTTTGTTGGATTCTGTCAGTTTTGCAGCCACTAAAGACCGAATTGAGAAGGAACGAAGCGCATCAAAAACAGAAAGCGTTCCTTCCGCACTGTCTTTTCTTCCGGTAAAAGGGAAAACATCCGGACCTCTCTGCGCCTGGCAGTTGATATTGACACGGCTTACAAGATTTACAAACGGATCAATCAGCCTTGCTACTTCCTGTGGATCTTCACTGAAAATACTTACCTGCATCCCATGTGAAGCGTTCACCTGATACTCTATAGGTTCTTCTATATCTTCAAACGGAACAACAGGGATTACCGGACCAAACTGTTCCTCATGATACAGTTTCATATCACTGTTTACCGGATAAACTACCGCCGGAAAAACAAATGACTCATCCGTATAGCCTCCGTCTTTATTCAAAACAGCAGCACCTTTCTGTAAGGCATCATCAATACATTCTTTCAAATAAGGAGGTTTATTGACTTCCGGAAGCGGCGTTATCCTCACATCTTTTTCCCATGGCAATCCAGGTTTCAAGGCAGAAACAGCTGCACTTAGCTTTTCTGTAAACTCTAAAGCAATTTCTTTTTGAACAAATATCAACTTCAGTGCCGTACATCGCTGTCCGTTGAAAGAAAGCGCTCCCAGAATACACTCGCTCACCGCTACATCCAGATTTGCATTTTTGGTAACGATCGCAGCATTTTTAGCATCCAGACTCAGAATTGCTCTTAAGCGGTTTACTTTCGGATGCAGTTTTTTCAAGCCATTAGCCACTTTACTTGATCCGATGAAGGCAAGAACATTTACTTTCCCGCTTTCCATGATAGGAGTGATGATTTCTGATCCTTTTCCGTATAATGTGTTCACCGTTCCTTTCGGGAATGCTTCTTTAAAAGCGTTTAATAAAGGATAATGAGCCAGTACACCATGTTTCGGAAGCTTAAACAGAATAGTATTTCCCATGATCAGAGCGGGAATCAACGTGGTGAAAATTTCATTCAGAGGATAATTGAATGGCCCCATACTCAAAACCACTCCCAAAGGAGCCCTTCTGATTTGTGCAATGGTTCCTTCTGCCTGCTGAAAGCGGGAAGATTCTCTGTCCAGATCCTTCAGAGCATCAATAGTTTGGTTGATATAATCTACAGTACGGTCAAATTCTTTAGTAGAATCCGCCAGCGTTTTCCCGATTTCCCACATCAGTAACTTAATGATCAGATCTCTTTGCTGGATCATCAGGTATACGAACTTCTGCATGCATTTTATACGCCCTTCCACAGACATAGTCGGCCATTCGCCAAGACCATTATCATAGGCTTTTACACAGGCTTCAAGGACATCCATTGCTTCCTTCGGACCAATATTCGGGATGCTGCCCAAAAGTTTTCTTTCTAATCCGTTTTCTGTGGGGATGCATACCGGAGAATAGATTTCGGTAACATCTCCGTCCCATTCTACCAGCTCGCCATTCAACAGATAAGTTCTCTGGTGAATCACCGGAACTTTATATTCTTCGGGAATTTCATTTTCACTCTTAAAAATGTGATGGAATGATGCTGTATTTTCTGAACTCATAAATCTTTCTATTTTTTTATGTGATAAGATTGAGACGATCTCAAAAGTGTCATTCTGAATGAAATGAAATGTAGTGAAGAATCTACATATCCAAGCATCAATAAGATTCTTCCTTCGTCAGAATGACAAAAGCCAAACTATTGACTCTTGAGACAGCCTCGTTTAATAATATAAAGGTAGAAGTAAAATCTTTTGAAAGAAACAATCTCACAATAGATTTGATCTATTTGAATTAAAATTAATCTCAGCTCCTGAAAAAAAGAATAATTTAGCTGAAAAATAAAATTTCATGTTTTCAAAATTAGTTTTCAGTACACTATTGTTCTTCTCTGCAATGGGCATTGCACAAAAATCTAAAGCAACCAATACGGTTTTAATGGGAGGAAAAGAAGTACATACTTATGCAAAATTACCGGCACTGAATAAACCGGCTCCTAAATTTACCCTTACCGATGTAAATTTGGATGACCAGACTCTGGAATCCTACAAAGGCAGATATGTCATTCTGAATATCTTCCCGAGTGTAGACACAGGCGTATGCTCTGCATCTGTACACCATTTCAACGAAGAGGCAGGTAACCTTCCCAATACAGTAGTGCTTTGTATCTCCAAAGATCTTCCGTTTGCACAGAAAAGATTCTGTGGTGCCGAAGGGATTAAAAATGTAGTGATGCTTTCAGATTTCCGTTCAGACTTTGGATGGAACTATGGGGTGGAACTGGTAGATTCTGCAATGAAGGGCCTTCTAAGCAGAGCGGTTGTAGTAATAGATCCTTCCGGAAAGATCATCTATGAAGAGCAGGTGCCTGATATTTCACAGGAACCGAATTATGAAGCAGCTATTGCAGCGGTGAAATAATACATATTATTTAATATAACAGAGACTCCGGCGATCTTCGATCGCCGGAGTTTTTATTTCGTTATTTTCTTTTTAGTAGTAATTACTACTACTCCACCTTTTGCTTTTTCGCCATACTTTGCAGATGCAGAAGCTCCCTTCAGAACATTCATTGTTTTTATAAGATAAGGATCCAGCGCTTTTACTTTTTCATAATCACTTATTTTTCCATTTACTACATATATAGGTTTATATACTCTTCCACTTGAAGGGGCTCCACCAATGCGTATACTGTTATTATCTGTAGGAGACTTCCCAATTACCCCTGACAATTTTGATACAAGTTCTATTCTTTCTTTTTCTTTACTTTCTGATAAAACACTGGCAGACACTACCGAAACATAACCAAGGGATTTCTTGTCTCTCTGAGTACTGAAAACAACTTCCTGCATATCTTCAGTCTTTAGGGTATCACAGGTTTTATTTTGCTGTGCATTCACACTTACAATACCTCCTGTTGTAAGGATAGCGCCTACCGCAAATTTTACAAAAAGAGTATTGATATAAGAATAATGCAGCTCCCTGTTGAGTTGTGATGGATTAAAATTTCCACAGATCTCTTCCGAAGCTTTGGAAAACACATCAATAATATCATCATCCGAAACTTTCCTGAAGTCTCGTACCGTTTTGGAACAAACAGCACAGAATCTTCCTTTTTCGTCTGGTGACATCGTATTCCAGTTTTCATGACAAGGTTTGGGTATCGTAATTTTCATAGTGAGCTTTTATTATAAAGATGAGCTTATAGCAGATAAGGTTGGAAAGAGTTGTGAAATTTTCTGACATTTTAAGTTTTGTTGAAAAATTGCTTACATAGTCTTACTACGCTTTCACCTTGTCATTCCGAAGGAATCTAAACTCTTATTTTTTTCATCAATCCAAAAGCTTTCACCGCAGAGATTCCTCCGGAATGACAATGAGGACGGGAAAAGTTCTTCCTTGATTGTGTAAACAATACTATTAAACACATTTTAAATATACATAACGTTGTCATTCAGAGCGAAACGAAGTGAAGCGTGGAATCTAAAACTACTTGATAAAGCAGAGATTCCTACGGAATGACAAACTGTATGGATAATCTAAGCGCTCCTTTTTGTCTTTCCTGAGGAATCTAAACTCTTATTATAAAAAGAAATAAAAATAGAAAACCTGCTTCACAGCAGGTTTTCTTTATATCTAAAATATTTTACAGTAAATTTTCATCTACAAGGTTCGGAAGAGTTACTTTCAGGTTGGGTTCTACTTCCATAGCTCTTTTAATAGCGAAAATAGCGCCTTCGTTTCTGGCCCAGCTTCTTCTTGAGATTCCGTTGTTTACGTCCCAGAAAAGCATAGACTTTAGTCTTCTGTCGGCATCATCGCTTCCATCCAGCAGCATTCCGAAACCACCATTGATCACTTCTCCCCAGCCTACTCCACCACCATTGTGAATGGAAACCCACGTAGCCCCGCGGAAACTGTCACCAATTACATTGTGAATGGCCATATCTGCAGTAAATCTTGATCCGTCATAGATATTGGAAGTCTCTCTGTAAGGAGAATCCGTCCCGGAAACATCATGATGGTCTCTTCCTAGTACCACAGGCCCTATCTCTCCGTTTTTAATAGCTTTGTTGAAGGCTTCTGCAATTTTCATTCTTCCTTCTGCATCTGCATAAAGGATTCTCGCCTGCGAACCTACAACCAATTTATTTTCCTGAGCCCCTTTGATCCACTGGATATTATCTTTCATCTGCTGCTGAATTTCTTCAGGAGAGTTTTTTACCATTTCTTCTAATACTGCACACGCAATATCATCTGTTTTCTGCAGATCTTCCGGATTTCCGCTGGAACATACCCAACGGAACGGCCCAAAGCCATAATCGAAACACATAGGTCCCATGATATCCTGTACATAACTCGGATATTTGAATTCTCTTCCTAATGTAGGATTATCTGCCATTACATCTGCTCCGGCTCTGGAAGCTTCCAGTAAAAAAGCATTTCCGTAATCGAAGAAATAGGTTCCTTTTGCTGTATGTTTGTTGATGGCTGCCGCATGTCTTCTCAATGTTTCCTGAACTTTTTCTTTGAATAATTCAGGGTTTTCAGCCATCATTGTATTAGATTCTTCAAATGTCTGTCCTACCGGATAATACCCTCCAGCCCAAGGATTGTGAAGTGAAGTCTGATCTGAACCGATATCAATTCTTAAGTCTTCCTGATCGAACTTTTCCCAAACATCAACAATGTTTCCAAGGTAAGCCAGAGAAACAGTTTCTTTATTAGCCTGTGCTTCTCTTACTCTTTTTACCAGTTCATCAAGATTTTCATAGATTTCATTTACCCACTTCTGATCATGACGGATTTTAGTGATTTTCGGATTCACTTCTGCACATACGGTTACACAGCCTGCAATATTACCAGCTTTTGGCTGAGCTCCGCTCATTCCTCCTAATCCTGAAGTCACGAAAAGGCCTCCTTTCGGTTCTTTTTTTATTTTTCTGAAAGCATTCAACGCTGTAATGGTTGTCCCGTGAACAATTCCCTGTGGGCCAATATACATATAGCTTCCGGCCGTCATTTGTCCGTATTGGGTAACGCCTAATGCATTGAATTTCTCCCAATCATCCGGCTTTGAATAATTTGGAATCATCATTCCATTGGTTACAACAACTCTTGGTGCATCTTTATGAGACGGGAACAATCCCATTGGATGTCCGGAATACATCACCAATGTCTGCTCGTTGCTCATTTCCGACAGATATTTCATCGTCAGCAGATACTGAGCCCAGTTAGAGAATACAGCTCCGTTTCCACCATAGGTAATCAATTCGTGAGGGTGCTGTGCTACTGCATAATCCAAATTATTCTGAATCATCAGCATAATAGCTTTTGCCTGCTCAGATTGTCCCGGATAATCTGTAATAGGTCTCGCCTTCATTTCATAATCCGGACGGAAACGGTACATATAAATTCTTCCGTAATCTTCCAGTTCCTGCTTAAATTCAGGAATCAGTTCTGCGTGAAACTGAGGATCGAAATAACGTAATGCATTCTTCAATGCCAGTTTTTTCTCTTCTTCTCCTAAAATTTCTTTACGCTTCGGAGCATGGTTGATATTGGTTTCGTATGGTTTTGGTTGTGGCAGCTGACTAGGAATCCCCTGCTGTATCTGTTCTTGAAATGTCATATTACTATTTAAAGGTCTATTTTTAAACAATGTTTGAAGTTTTAAAGATATTCAAATTAGAAAATATAGGCAAGAGGAGAAGGGAAGAATGGTTTAAAGTTTAAGGTTTAAGCAAAATTATTGAACACGATATCAGTCACAATCTGATATTAATATTATATTTGAATAAACATGCCTCAATTCCCCTCTTCCGGAGGAGTGGATTTCAAAGTGCAAACTTTGAAAGACGGGGTGGTTAAAAACACAATAATGAAAGAAATCCCCACCATCATCAATGGAATTCCGATCCATAGGAATTTCGTTGAAAATCTACCTTACAATCCCCATTTAAAGTTACTATTAAAAGAAAAGCGCAAAGCCCGTATTTTGGGTGAAGTAATATTCTGGAAGAAAGTACGTGCAAAAATCTTTCATCATATTGATTTTGAAAGACAAAGGATTATTGGAAATTATATTGTTGATTTTTATATAAAAACTTTAGGACTTATTATTGAGATTGATGGTTCAATTCATAATGAAAAACAGGTTTATGATGGGATAAGAGAAGAATATCTTGAATCTCTGGGACTGCTGGTTTTCAGAATTAGTGATTTTGATGTGAGAAATAATTTGGGTGTGGTGATGAAGGAACTGGAAGAATTTATTATACTTCATTACGGAAACCACCCCGTCTTCAAAAATTCTTTAAATTTTTGAATCCACCCCTCCGAGGGAGGGAATTGCCTTTACTAATATTAGTCGTTATTCAACATAAAAAAACCTCACTGAAATTCAGCAAGGTGGTTTTTTTTATCGTAAAAATTTAAGTTAAAACATCATCGTTTTCTTCTTCATGATCATCTTCATTATCGCTGAGACTCCAGTAGTTGTTCTCTTCATCTTCTTCCCCTATTTCTTCCATTTCATCATCGTCATCTATTCCGGGGATATCTAAGCCCTTATCAATTTTATCATCATCAAAATCTTCATCTAAAATAGGATTTCCGTCTCCATCAAGCGAAATATGTTTTTCTCTCTTAAATATATCTTCGTTAGGGTTATAATCCATCTGTTCTAACCTCTTGTTCTGTTGATTAATATTTTTCTCTGGTGCCATAATATTTAAGATTTTAGGTTTATATATTTAGAACAAAAATAATTCCAAGTTATGATGAATGAGAAGAATAAACGTCAGGATTTGCACAATGAGGCATTTTTTCATCTTTTGAAAAAGCGATGATATTTCCTGCAGCCAGTCTTGCCATCCCGTTTCGGGCTTCGATAGTGGCAGAACCAATGTGTGGCAGGATACAAACACTTGAAAGTTCAAGAATAGGATCATCCGCTGACATAGGTTCGGGGTTGGTAACATCAAGACCAGCGCCCCATATTTTTTGATCAACCAATGCCTGATACAAATCTTTTTGATTGTGAAAGCCTCCTCTGGCAGTATTGATGAAAATAGCATCCGGTTTCATCTGTTCAAATATGGACTTATTAAATAATTCTTTATGGTCAGGGGTAAAATTGGCATGAACACTCAATACATCTGAGTTTTTGATCAGCTCTTCAAAAGAAACATAAATTGCTCCCAATTCCTGTTCTGCTTCTTCATTATGATGGCGGTTATGATAAATGATATTCATTCCAAAAGCTTTTTTGGATTTTTCAGCCATTTCATAACCAATACGACCGAGCCCGAAAATACCAAGGGTTTTTCCATAAAGTTCCTGACCTAAAGCATGCAGAGGATCAAATGCTCCCCAACTTCCGTCTTTTACTTTCCGGAAATTGTAGCTTGCTCTTCTCGCCACCGACTGCATGAGTAAAAAAGCGACATCTGAAGTGGCTCTGCTCAAAACATCAGGAGTATTGCCCACCGGAATATTCCTGTGAGTAGCTTCTTTGATTTCCACATGATCAAATCCCACAGAATATAAAGCAATGGCTTTCACATTCGGGCAGGCTTCAAAAAAGTTTTTGTCATATTTAAATTCTGCCCCAACACTTAAAATGGTATCGGTATTTTTACAGTAATTCAGCCATTCTTCATAAGAAAGGTTTTCTTTTTCCGGAATTGTAATTTCCAGTCCTGCTTCTTTCAGCATTTTAATTCCTGCTTCGGGAATTCTTTTATTGATAAAGACTTTCATTGGTATGGATTAAGGATTGTAAATAAAAAACCTCACTCGCAAAAAGTAAGGTTCTGAACTTTAATATTAAAAATTATTTCTTTTCATCTGAATAGTCTCTGTTCTTCTCCAGGCTTCAGAAGCAATTTCCTGAATTTCTGTCCAAACTTCTTTCGCGGACTTTTGAGTCTGTGCCATAAATCCTTGTTTGGTTGCTTCCTGATTCCTGCTTTTCATGTCATGAATGTAATCTTTTGCCTGCTGGGAATAACTTTCTACGCTATATCCCGGATTATTACTGAGGTTTTTCTGAAGATTACTAAAATCATGTGACGCTTTGAATCTGTTCGTGTCCATAATATAGATTTTAGTGATTGGGTTCTCGTATGAGTCCAATTTTCATTCCGAAATGAGTTAAAATATTTTAAATTTTGACTAAAGCCAGTTGAATTTAATGTAAAAAAAAACGGACTAAAGTTCATTCCTATTGATGGGATTGGTATTCGGCAGAACTGGTGTTTGAGACCAGCCCTTCTACCAATTCCGTGATTTATTGATTGGTATTTCCAAGCATAGGAACAAATTTATAAGCCCCGAATTCTTCTTTTTCAAATTCTGTAGGACCTATTTTGGTAAATCTGTATAAAACCTGTTCATCCGTAGGTCCCAATGGAATCACCATTATTCCTCCGATGTTCAATTGTTTTAAAAGCTCTGTCGGTAATGTAGAAGCGCCACAGGTTACAATGATTTTATCAAAAGGAGCAAAAGTAGGAAGTCCGGCAAAGCCATCTCCAAAGCTCTGAAATTTTGGAAACAAATGAAGTTCTCTGAGTTTCTTTTTGGAAAAGTCGAACAGGTCTTTTTGCCTTTCAACTGTATATACATGAGCTTTCATTGCCATTAAAACAGCAGTCTGATATCCGCATCCGGTACCAATTTCCAGAACTTTTTCGCCTGGTTTTACCTGCAGCAGTTCAGATTGCTCTGCCACCGTTGAAGGGTGAGAAATGGTCTGATGTGCCAGAATGGGAAATGCCCTGTCTTCATAGGCAAAATCTTCAAAGATACTTTCGATAAAAAGGTGTCTTGGAACTTCACTCATTGCCGAAAGTACATTTTCGTCCGAAATTCCAATTCTGTATCGAAGGTAATCTACTAAAATCTTTCTTTTTCCTTTATGTACAAACGAATCCTGCATTTGACAAAAGTAAGAAATTAGATTTTAGATTTCAGAAATCGTATGAAAGAATTATCCACAAAAAATAGAGCACTCTAAAAATGACCGCTTTATTCTTATTTATCAATTCCATTTTATCGGATAAGGTCCATAAAAATCGCTGAAGGTATTATCTGCACATCTTTTTCTGACAAAAAAGTTATAGCTCATTGTTTTACTTAATCCTATATAAACGGCTTTTTGGCCTGTTACTAATTCCCCACCTGCCGGTGGTGCAGAACTGATCGTTAAGACAGTTTCATACATAGAAATCACATCATTTTCCCAGGATACTGTAGCGTCAAAAGTAGAAGAATAATCAGAAGAAGTCGTTTTTGAATACGTTGCATATCCCGGTTTTACACAAGTTGTCGTATTACTGGCCACAACAGTAATGGGTCCTGCCCAATTGCTCCTTCCATTGGCTGTTCCGCAATTTTTTCTTACGTAGAGATCATATTTATTATTCTTATACAATGGAAGACTATAGGAATTCTTATAAGTTACAACTGCGGTTCCTTTTCCTAAAGAGAAACCAGGCTCTCCATACTGTATTTCATAATATCCTTCGCCCTGGCTAATCATATTCCAGGAAAGCAGGTTATTTCCTTTTTCAAATGTCAAATTTGTTGGAGTTCCACATTGAGCCTGCGGGTCATATGGACTATCTCCTATACATCCGGCAGTACATAATCCTAAGATGAGTAATATCGAAATTATTCTTTTCATGGTTATTTTTCTGACCGTGAATTTACTGCAATTTCTTTAATGAATACATGCTTTCAATCTTAAATATCTCCAAGTGAAAAGTCATGTATTTTATAAATGTACATTCACTATATTTACAAAAATTTAATAAAGCTATGTTAAAAGCAGGTTTGGTAGGTGCCGGACACTTGGGAAAAATACATTTAAAACTTCTTAATCAATCAGATAGATATGAATTTGTAGGTTTCCATGATAAAGATGTTGAAAACGGAAAGAAATTAGAAGCCGAATTCGGATATAAATATTTTGAAAATTTTGATGAATTGCTTGAGCAGATTGACATGCTTGATATTGTCACTCCTACAGTTTATCATTACGATTATGCTTTAAAAGCCATTGAAAAAGGTCTTCATTTCTTTATTGAAAAACCGGTAACCCAGACTCTTGAGCAAGCAGAAGAAATTTTACGTTTATGTCAGGAAAAAGGAATTAAAGCACAGGTAGGGCACGTTGAGAGATACAATCCGGCTTTTATTGCCACTAAGGAATATATCAGCAACCCGATGTTTATTGAAATCCACAGACTGGCAGAATTTAATCCCCGCGGAACAGATGTTTCTGTGGTACTGGACCTTATGATCCATGATCTGGATATTTTATTGAGCATGGCTAAATCTAAGGTTAAAAACATCCATGCAAGTGGTGTTTGTGTAGTAAGTAAAACTCCGGATATTGCCAATGCAAGAATAGAATTTGAAAACGGATGTGTAGCCAACCTTACAACTTCCAGAATTTCTATGAAAGCCATGAGAAAAAGCAGATTCTTCCAGAAAGATGCTTATATCTCTGTAGATTTCCTTGAGAAAAAGGCAGAGGTTATCAGAATGAAAGATGCTCCTGAAAACCCTACTCCATTTGATATGATCATTGAAAATGCAGATGGAGAAAAGAATCAGATTCTGTTTGAATACCCAAATATTCAGTCTAACAATGCTATTTTGGATGAGTTGAATTCTTTTGCGGATGCCATCACAGGCGATAAAAATGTAGAGGTTTCTCTTGAAGACGGTACTGAAGCGTTGAAAGTGGCTTTGGAAATTATGAGGCTGATCAGCTAAAAATAAAAATATGCTGTTTTATCACAGCTATACCTACAGTGCTATCTTATAATCGAAAGAATGATTATGAGATAGCATTTTTAATTTTCAATAGCTTATTCCAGATATCAGGATTTTTAAATTTCAATAAAAACTTTTCGTTAAAAATTACTGATTTATCAATAAAAAATCCGTTTCAAAACAAAAAAACAATATATTTGAACAACAATTCAATAAAGTATTGAAAAATTTTGTTTTACATATATGGATACCTGACATAAATGATCTGAATACAGATTCATTTTGTAATGTCGCCATTCATTATAATCTCTAATTTCCATACTATTTAATCCATTGAAATCATTATGAAAAGAGCTATTGTAATATCCGCACTTTTATTGTCTCAATTTGGGACATCACAATTGTTAAAAACTTCTGGACGGAAGATCGTTAATGATAAAGGTGAAAATATCCAATTGAGAGGTCTGGGCCCCGGCGGCTGGATGCTTCAGGAAGGTTATATGCTGAAAACGGCTGACTTTGCAGGTCCCCAGTATAAGATTAAGGAGAAAATTGCTGAGTTAATTGGTGAGGACGGAATGAATGAGTTCTACAAAGCTTATCTGAAAAACGGAATCACCAAACAGGATATTGATTTTCTGGCAAAAGCAGGATTCAATTCAATACGACTTCCTATGCATTATAATCTTTATACACTTCCAATTGAAAAAGAAGCCGTAAAAGGAAAAGATACATGGCTGGAAGAAGGCTTTAAAATGACCGATGATCTGCTTCAATGGTGTGCTGCCAATAAAATTTACCTCATCCTGGATCTTCATGCAGCTCCCGGCGGACAGGGAAATGATGTCAATATTTCTGATAATGATAAATCTAAACCTTCGCTTTGGGCCAATGAAGAAAACCAGAGAAAGACTATAGCTCTCTGGAAAAAACTGGCTGAACGATATAAAGACAGTCCATGGATTGGAGGTTATGACCTGATCAACGAGCCTAATATAAATTTCACAGGCAAAAACCCGAATGGTACCGACGAAATGTCAAATGCCCCGCTTTGGAAACTTCAGAAAGAAATCACCGCTGCAATCAGAGAGGTTGATAAAAAGCATATTATTTTCATTGAAGGAAACGGCTGGGGAAATAATTATAACGGACTGCCGGCTATCTGGGACAACAATATGGCTTTCAGCTTTCATAAATACTGGAATTACAATGATGATCAAACCCTGAAATTTGCGTTGGATCTTCGGGAGAAACACAATATGCCCATCTGGCTTGGTGAAACAGGTGAGAATTCCAATGTCTGGTTTACTGAGCTTATTCAGCTTTTGGACAAACATAATATCGGGTATGCGTTCTGGCCGATGAAAAAGATTGATAATATTGCCGGAATCACCAATGTCAAGATTACACCTGAATATGAAAAGCTATTGGATTACTGGAAAAACGGCGGTGAAAAACCTTCAAAAGAATATGCAAAAAAAGCATTGATGCAGATTGCTGACAACTACAAACTGAACAATACGGAAGTCAAAAAAGATGTTATTGATGCCATGTTCAGACAGACAACGGATGCTTCAACAAAACCATTTAAAAATCATCAGGTTCCGGGAAGAATATTTGCTTCGGAATATGATTTGGGTAAAATGGGTTCTGCTTATCTGGATAAAGATTTCATTAATCTTTGGGTAAGTGATCCTGCAAAAAGATCCGAATGGAACTCCGGACAGCAGATGAGAAATGATGGTGTGGATATTTATAAGTGTAATGATAAAATTACCAATCAGTATTATGTGGGGAAAACAGAATCCGGAGAATGGCTCCAGTATACTGTTCAGTCAAAAGGAGACAAAAATTATACGTTTGACATCCGTTATTCAGCAGCCAGTGATTCAAAAATAAGGATTGAAACGGCTTCCGGAAAAGTTTTAGCTTCGGTATCATTGGCTTCTACCGGAGGAAATGAGAACTGGAAAACGATTTCCGTAAAGAATATCGGCCTTCAGAAAGGGGAAAACAAGGTCAGAATATTCTTTGAAAATGATGGTGCCAATCTGAATTATTTTGAAGTAAAATAGTAATAATTATCTTAAATTGCAGCTCTCTTTTGGTGTTCAAAAGAGAGCTTTTTAATTTCGGTATTATGAAAAAAACAGCATTTCTTTTTCTTCTAATTTCAGCATTCACATTTGCTCAGACCTCACTATTGGAACAAAAAATACATTCAATTCTTAAGAACAAAAAAGCGACGGTGGGAGTTTCTGTTCTGGGTTTTGAGAATAGTTTTAAATATGATAAAAATTCGGATAAAAAACTTCCGATGCAAAGTGTGTTCAAATTCCATATTGCAGCCGCAATTCTGAATTCTGTAGATCAGGGAAAGCTTTCGTTAGATCAGAAAATTGTACTGAACCAATCAAATTTACTTGAAAATACATGGTCTCCGCTTCGGGATAAGTATACGGGAAGTAATGTTGAAATTCCGTTAAGTGAAGTGATTGAATATACTGTTGCCAAAAGTGATAATAATGGCTGTGATATTCTTCTCAAGCTTTTGGGAGGAACTCAGCCTGTACAGAAATTCATGGATTCCAAAGGAGTAAAGGGTTTTCAGATCAAGTATAATGAAGAGGCGATGCATAAAGACTGGAAAGTTCAGTATGAAAATTACAGCACCACAAAATCTGCAGTTGATGTCCTGAAAAAGTTTTATGACGGCAAATTATTATCAAAAAAATCTACAGATTATCTGATGCAAGTAATGCTGTCTACTTCAACAGGATTAAACAAAATGGTAGAACAACTTCCCAAAAATACTCCTGTGGCCAGAAAAACGGGAGCTTCCGGAAAAAATAACGCAGGTTTAACAGGGGCAGAAAATGAAATTGGCATTGTTACTTTACCCAATGGAAAACATTATGCATTAGCTGTATTTGTCAGTAATTCAATGGAAACGGATGCGGTAAACTGCAGGATGGTTTCTGATATTTCCAAGGAGGTTTGGGAATATTTTAATAAATAAAATTTTAAGCTTATTTTTAAAGCGATTTTTAACATGAAAAAAATAATAGTAACAACGGCTCTGCTGGCTTTCACATTCTTTTACTCGCAGAAGAATCAGAATTATTTAGAGATCAGCTACGGAAGCGTATGCTGTGGTCCGCCATCTGATAAACCTGTCATCAGCTATCTGAAAGAATTTAAGAATAAAAGCCGGGTAAAAAGTCTGGAAATCCTTTTACAGAAAGGCAGAGGCAGAGAAGGTGAATTCACATTATATGTTGGTACTGATTATCTTACTAAAAATCAAAAAAGCCGTCTTATAAGAGGATTAACGGCTACTGTTTCTAATCAGAACAACAGTAAGAAAACCCAAAGTACAGGAACCGTTTTCTTTGATTCGGCAACGGTTGTTTCTCAGGCAGATCTTATTGACGTAAAAAATTTAACTATCTATAAAAAATAAAGGAAAAATGATCAAAAACATTGTAGTTATCGGAGCGGGAACCATGGGAAATGGTATTGCACATACTTTCGCACAAAGCGGTTTTAAAGTAAATCTTGTAGATGTATCTCAGGAAGCTCTGGACAGAGGTTTGAAAACCATTACTACCAATCTTGACAGAATCATTGCAAAAGGAAATCTTACAGAGGAGCAAAAAGCTGAAACACTGGGAAACATCACTACTTTCACAGCATTAAATGATGCAGTAGGTGCTGCTGATCTTATTGTAGAGGCAGCTACAGAAAACATGGATCTTAAACTGAAGATCTTTGGCCAAATGGATGAACTGGCTCCTGAAGGCTGTATCCTTGCAACCAATACTTCATCTATATCTATCACAAAAATTGCTGCTGCTACTAAAAGAGCTGATAAAGTAATCGGGATGCACTTCATGAATCCGGTTCCAATTATGAAACTGGTAGAAATCATCAAAGGATATTCTACTTCCAAGGAGACTTTTGATGCCATCTATGAAATGAGTAAAACTTTAGGTAAAGTTCCTGTAGAAGTGAACGATTATCCAGGTTTTGTGGCTAACAGAATTTTGATGCCAATGATCAATGAGTCTATTGAAACGCTTTATAACGGAGTGGCTGGTGTAGAGGAAATTGACACGGTAATGAAGTTGGGAATGGCACATCCAATGGGTCCGCTTCAGCTGGCAGACTTTATTGGTCTTGATGTATGTCTTGCGATCCTGAATGTAATGTATGACGGTTTCAAAAATCCGAAGTATGCTCCTAACCCATTGCTTGTAAATATGGTAACAGCAGGGAAACTTGGTGTAAAATCAGGTGAAGGATTCTATGATTATTCTGAAAGCAAAAAAGCTGAAAAAGTTTCAAAAATGTTTTTGAAGTAATTTTAAAGTCAATAATTTTATTTATCTTTGAGAAAGTTAAAACATTAAAAAAATGAAATTACCAAAGTTTTTATTAGCAGATAATTCGGAGTTTCCAGAGGATCTATTTGTAGTTCATACAGAATACCCAAGATTTATCTTAAACGTTGAGGAAGAAGAAGTTGAGTGGTTAGATGATCTTGAAGGTGATGATGAAGAAACTATGGCAGACGAAGCTACTAAAGTAGTAGAAGCAGCGTTTAAATGGTGCGACGAAGAGTTGGCTAAGTACGACGAAGAAGAGGAAGATTAATAACACTCTAAAACATAAAAAAGGAACTCAATTGAGTTCCTTTTGTTTTTTATTCTGATTTAGTGAATTTCAATAATAAAAGATTGTCTTTATACAATTCTAAAGTATTTCCGGAAATCACATACTTGTTTGCTTTTCCCATCATATCCATAAAGTTCTGCTCTACTCCGATGTTGTTACACATCATTTTTGTAGAACCCATCTGTCCGGCCGTAAAACCACCTGTAGACGGATCTATGGTAGCTGTTCCGAAATAGTTGTTGCATCCTGCGTTTCCAGTGATCTTTTCTCCTTCGATGTTCAATGTTGGAACTTTACCTTTTACCGTTTCAGCCAGAGTCCATTTTGTATTGGCAAGAGCAGGCTGAGCTTTTCCTACTTTAGAAGCAGACGGGCTTGTCATAGATCCACATGAAGCCAATACTGCTGCTGTACATATACTTAAAAAAAGATTTTTCATTTTTTACTTTTTGAATTAATCCAAATTTACGGAAATTATATTATTTAAACGGGTTGCGGTGAATTTTATTATCCTTTAACAGTTGACATTTGAAAATTTTTCCGAATTATTTTTACGCTCTTGATAATCAAAAAAAGGGTTGAAAGCGTTAAGACATAAGAACTTTATCTGCATTAAAGTTATAGCATTGCCTTTGTCATTCCGAAGGAATCTATACTATAATTGGTTTATAAAATATATTGAGACTCCTACGGAGTGACAAAGACTGTGGATAGATTGTTTTTATACTAGATTTCTATTTTCACTACTATCACGAATGCGATTCAATAGGAACGGGATATAATCCTGAGTCTAGTCGAAGGGAGCCGTTTTTGTATCAACAAAAATTCATTTGGCTTTAGCCGAAACATATTAATATATTTTTATTAAACCTTTAAAAACGAAAAAACGGACTTTAAAAGTCCGTTTCTATTATTTATGAAATATATTTTCAATGATTAAGATCTCAACTCAGCGTTGAATTCTTTCTGGAACGCTTTGATCAGAGAATCCATTACTTCTGTAATTTCTTTTTCTTCCAATGTCTTTTCTTCGTTTAACAGCTCGAAGCTCATTGCATAAGACTTCTTGCCTTCAGGAAGATTTTTACCTTCATAGACATCGAATAGATTAATATTCTTAATGAATGGAGATTTATTCTTTTTAGCCGTCTGATATAAATCCTGATAGTTTACATTTTTATCAATCAATAAAGCTAAGTCTCTTCTTATTTTGTTGAATTTCGGAATGTCTTTGAATTTCAATTCATTTTTAGAACGCAGTTCCTGAGCATATTCCAGTTCAATTTCTGCATAGAAACAATCTTGATCAATATCAAAGTCTTTTAATAAAACAGGAGCTACTTTTCCAATTCTTACCAGTGCTTTACCATCAACTTCATATACCAGAGAATCTGAGAATCTTTCATCCGTTAAAGCAACTTCTTTATAATCTACAGCCAGTCTTTCCAATAAAACTTTTACATAAGCTTTAAGGTTATAGAAACTTACAGCAGACTTAGGCTGAAGCCAGTTTTCGGAAACATCTCTTCCGGACACCAACAAAGCCAGTTGTTTTCTTTCTTCGTATTTTTCTTTTTTGTGATAAATTTTTCCTAATTCAAAGAATTTGATGTCCTGGTTCTTTCTGTTGATATTATATACAGCATTCTGCAGAAGACCTTCTAATAAAGATTTTCTCATGAATGCCAAATCTCCGCTTAAAGGATTTAACAGTTTTACAGCATCAGTTTCGTCTTTTACAGAAGTTAATGAATTATTCATCACTTCATTGAATCCAAGGCCTTGTAAAGTTCTTGCCCAGCTATTTTCCAGTTCATCCTGATCGTTAGTGCTAAGTTTCACCGGCGTAAAAGAAAACTTCTGTGGAGCATCAATTTTATTGTAACCGTAGATTCTTAAAATCTCTTCAATGACATCAATTTCTCTTGTTACATCTGCTCTGTATGCAGGAACAGAGATTTCAAAGCCGTTAGGAATTTCATTTAAAACCTGAATTTCCAATGCTTTTAAGATTTCCTTTACTTTTTCTCTGTGAATTTTCGTTCCTAAAATCTGCTCAATTTTAGAGAATCTGATAATCACATAGTTATCTTCTATTTTCTTAGGATATTCTTCTAATAACTCTCCTACTAATTTTCCTTCAGCAATTTCCTGAATCATCTTAATAGCGTGAGTGATGGCCGTTCTTGTAAGATTCGGGTCTACTCCTCTTTCAAATCTGAAAGAAGCATCTGTATTCAGGCTGTGGGCTTTTGCTCCTTTTCTTACCGCAATCGGGTTGAAATAAGCGCTTTCAAGGAATATTGTTTTTGTAGTTTCTGATACTCCTGAATTCTCACCACCGAATACTCCGGCAATACACATTGGCTTGTCTTTACCATCTTTGATCATGATTTCAGAACCGTTCAATGTTCTTTCAACTCCGTCTAAAGTAGTAAATTTCGTTCCCGGTTTTACAACTCCTACTTTCACTTTCTTATCTGCAATTTTATCTGCATCAAATGCGTGAAGCGGTTGTCCGTACCCGTGAAGAATATAGTTGGTAATATCTACAACGTTATTAATCGGGCTTAGTCCGATTGCTTTTAGTCTGTCTTTTAACCAAGATGGAGAGTCTGCCACTTTCACGTCTTCAATAACTGCTCCGATGTATCTTGGGCACAATTCAGCATCTTCAATTTCCAGTTTGAAATCATGAGTTCCTTCATTATTCAAAGCTTCAGAAGATACTTTATTGAATTGAGATTTTAGTTGGTTTGTAGAAAGATAGGCATGTAAATCTCTGGCAACTCCATAGTGAGACATTGCATCGGTTCTGTTTGGAGTTAACCCGATTTCAAACACCTCATCATTAGTAAGCTCAAAATAGTCAGCAAAGTTTTTACCTACTTCATATTTGGTTTCATCCAGCACCATGATTCCTCCGTGATCTTCGCTAAGACCTAGTTCATCTTCTGCACAGATCATTCCCTGAGAAACCTCCCCTCTGATTTTTGCTTCTTTAATTTCAAAAAAGTTTCCTGTTTTATCATAGATTTTTGTTCCGACAACTGCTACAGGAACGGTCTGTCCTGCATCTACGTTTGGAGCGCCGCAAACAATATTCAATATTTTTCCGTTTCCTACGTCTACTGTTGTCTTCTTCAGTTTGTCAGCATTCGGATGTTTTTCGCAAGTTAGTACTTTACCTACCACAATTCCTTCCAGGCTGCCTCTTACACTTTCAAATTTATCTATCCCTTCAACCTCAAGACCAATATCTGTAAGGAATTCACCGATTCTTTCAGTTTTTGATTCCGTTTTTACAAAGTCCTTCAGCCAGTTGTTTGATATTTTCATTTGTTTATCTATCTACTTATTTAATTCGTCAGATGAGCCTTAAGGATGCACCTGCTCTATTTTGAAACTTTTATTTGAAATTCCACCCCTGATTCCGGTGTGATTTTTCGAGCTACAAATGTCGTGTTTTTTTGAGAAATAGAGAAATTTAGAAGCGACTTTAAGATAATTAATTTTCATTAATACTTCTTGAATCTATTGATCAGATGGTCTTGCTACCTTCTTTAAACTGTCAGAGAATAATACCAGTCCTCCGGCCATCATGATAATGTCTTTCAACACTAAACGTCCTGCTCCGGATAGATATGGAAATCCAAATTGAGGCGTCGGATAATCTCCACCCAGATTCGGCACATATACTTCGGGAGTGGTTCCTAAAAATGACAGGGTAACTAATGACATTAAAAACGTTAAAGCCCCTCCTACTGCTCCTATTTTAGGAAACCAGATTCCTAACAGCACCAAAAGTCCGATTATAACGATCATTGTCCCCAAACCATAAGAAAATGTGTATGTCCTATTTTCTTTATGCCAATCAATATTTTTCTGGATAACTTTACCTTCTGGGTTTTTATACAGGGTATATTCTGCAACAAGTTTTTTGTCTTCATTAAGAATTTTATTCCCTGCATTTTTGTAGAAGAAACTCATGAAAGGGCTATTGGCTACAAAGGGTACAATTCCTTCGGCTTCGTAATGAAATGCCTTTAAACCTCCAATCCAGGCCATAACGATGAAAATTGAAATTCTGAGAAAATTGAAAAAGTAAGTATCCAATTGTAATAAACGGTGGTAAAGTCTGTTGTTTTGCATGTGATTTATTTTTTTAACAAAGGTATTCACACGCTTATGGCGTCAACATAGATATATCAGGACATTACATGGACATTTTTGCCACCACAGAGATTCCTACTTGTTCTCTATATTTTTTGGGAGAACATCCTACCGCTTTTTTAAAATACCTGCTGAAGTAAAATTCATCTGCAAAGCCAAGTTCTGAAGCGATTTCTTTTACAGATCTATAGGTTAAATGCAACAGCTTTTTGGATTCAAGAATAATTCTTTCATTGATAAGCTGGGTAGGCGTTTTCGCAAATTCTTTCTTTACCGCTTTACTTAAAGTATTATTGGTGATACTCAGTTTGTCACTGTAAAATGATAGTTCCTTTTCACTTTTAAAATGAACCTCCAGCAGTTTCTGAAATTCTGCAGCATTTTTATTCGGCAGTTTATCATGAGAAACTACACTGCTTTCTATACTACTTTTCTGTTTGCTGCCAATGGCAAGGATAAGCTGTATATACGTTTTGATAATGGATTCTGAAAACTGATGTTTTTCTGATTCTTCTTTTTTGATATGATTAAAAAGCTCGAGAATATATTTATAATTTTCTTCGGAGAGTTCAACCCCTGGATTCAGGTAAATATTATTGAAAAGCAGTCCATTACACGCCACTTCTTCTTTATGATATTCGATACAGTAATAATCACCATGAAAAAAAAGTACATCGATATTTTCATCAGATTCCGAAGCCAGTTTCAGTTTCTGATAAGGAGAAAGAAACAGTATATTGTATCCGCTGTAAGAGTAATTAATATCATCCACAGAGAAAACACCGGAACCCTTCCATAGAATAACACTGTAGTTTTCAGTAGTGAATTCTGAAGGAAAATCTGAGGTGTGATAAGACTGTATTTTTATTTTCATGATGAGTCCTTTTTAAACACTAATGACACTAATAACTCACAAATAATACGATTTGTAAACTATTTAATATTCTCTTGAATAGGTTTTCTTCTCTGTCAAATATTCGGTTTTAGTTCCGTTACCAGTTCTGAAAAGGGTTTTGAGAGTTTCTCTATATTTGTCATTCTCTACTCTGGGAAGATAGCATACAAAATGTAAATGTGGGCCTTTGCTCCATCCTGTATTTCCACTTAATCCAATTACATCTCCTTTTTTCACCTGATCACCAATATTTACCTTGACTCCGTTTTGCTTTAAATGATAATATTGAGCAAAAGTTCCATCCGGATGTAAAATAGTAATATAATTTGCTTTATCTATGCAACTTCTTGTTGGACAACCTATATTACTGGTGCTTACCAGATCTGTTACCAACCCTTCTCTCGCAGCAGTGACTTCAGTTCCTTCCGGCATTGTAAAGTCTAAAGAATTTTCATTCTGATGAGAGAAAGTTCCATTATATCCCTGATAGATATTAACCGATTTTCCTTTTTTAAAAGGCAAATCATAATGATAATCTTTATCATAGTTTATTAATGTAACATCTCCAATGTACATCATATATCCTGGAATATTCTTTACCTTCCAGCTTTTCATTTTGTCTGCAACAACAAAATAACCAACTTTATTTCTTACTGAGTTGGCAGGAATTACCTGAGTTGTTTTAAAGGGTTTGGGAATTCTCATATTTTCTACTTCTGGAGACCCTGAAAACACTAAAGACATTGGATAAATGCCCTTGTTATCTGCATAAAGGTTTAAAGTATCACCTTTTTTTTCATGATAAACCTTAATGTTACTTTGTGAAAATAAGGCGATAGATGGTAATAGTAAAATAAGAGTTGTTATTTTCTTCATGTTTATTATTTTTTTTCTTACTATACTTTTGCCTTGAAGCAAAAGTATGCAAAAGTTCAAGACGGGAATCATCCGCTAAAAATTTGAATGTACTCCTAAAATTTCCAAACTCGCATGGATAATCCGGTTCTTCTTCGGTTCAACAGTATGCCCCATGCTCAAACAGTGGAAATTTTTTAACGGATTACATCCAAATTTTCTTAACGCTCCTAATTCCTAAGTCGGTTCCACATAATTACAACTATGAGTCGGAATGCAGGATTACAAAAAAAAGCCGGAAAAATTCCAGCTTTCTTTTTTATGGTATATTTAATATTATAATCCGATTACCGGCATTGATAACATTAAGATATTTTCGTTTTCTTCAAGACCATCAAGAGGTTCAATGATCCCCGGTCTGTTAGGTTGAGACATTTTCATGGTGATATCATCAGATCCTAGAATTGTCAGCATTTCAGTTAAGAATTTAGAGCTGAATCCGATATTGATATCTTCTCCGTTATAATCACAAGGAATCTGCATGTCTGCTTTGTTTGCATATTCAGTATCTTCTGCATGAAGGTGAAGAATATTTCCTGAAAGCTTAAATCTTACCTGATTGGTAGATTTATTAGACATGATAGATGCTCTTTTGATTGCTCCTAATAAAAGGTTTCTGTTGATTGTCAATACATTTGGATTTTCCTTTGGAATTACCGCTGTGTAGTTTGGATATTTACCGTCAATCAGTCTACAGATCCATATATGCTTACCAAAAGTAAACTTAGCCATATTCTCATTGAAGTCGATTGTAACGTCTTCATTGGAACTTGCCAGGATATTTTTGAAAATGTTCAGAGGTTTTTTAGGCATGATAAACTCCATCGGCTCAGCATTCATCAGATCAGCTCTTTTGTACACCACTAATCTGTGGGAGTCTGTAGATACGAAATTGGTTTCGTTTTCTCCAAACTGGAAAAGAACCCCTGTCATTACCGGACGAAGAGAATCATTACTTGTAGCAAATAAAGTATTTGTTAAAGCTTCAGACAAAACCCCTGCAGGCATCGTCACGCTTTGTGAAGCGTCGAATTCCGGCAATTCAGGATAGTCATCAGCATTATCTAATGCTACTGCGAAATTATCTTTTTCATCTAAAATCTCAAGCTGGCTTCCTGTTCCTTCTGCATTGTCTTTCACAACAAATGTCAGAGGCTGTTCACCATAAGTCTTGATAAAATCCTGAAAAATTTTAGCAGGAACAGCAAATTTACCTGTATCATCAGACTTTACTTCCAGAGAAGTAACAAGAGTTGTCTCGCCGTCAGATGCTGTAATGGTAACATTATTTCCGTCTAATTCAAAAAGATAGTTTTCTAAAATCGGTCTCGATTGAGAGCTTGATATTACGCCACTTACAGTTTGTAACGCCTTCTGCAGTTCACCACTTGAAATAATAAATTTCATAGATTTATAAAATAAGTTTCTACAAATATAATAAATAGATACAATAAAGAAAAGAATAATATGGAGGAGTTTTTCACAAATATCCTTAATCTGTTTTGAGCCTTGATATTATGCTTAAATTTCTTTTGATCTTATAATTTTCTTCAAAATATTCACTTTAGTCGGATTTCCATTTGTCTTTTTTTTCTTCAAAACGCAGTAAAACATGAGTATTTGGGAGCAAAAAAGGTTAAATACTGATCATTTTCTCTAATAATATCTTATTTCAAATATAAAAGATAATCTACAACAATCAAAATACAAAGCTTATCTTTGTGTGGAAAGTTCAACATTATGCGAAAACCTCCCATTCATAAAAGTTTCCTCAATGCTTTTCGGGGTGTTTTCATGATGATAAAAACGGAAAGGAATTTCCAGATTGAGCTTCTGGCATTCTTCGTGAACCTCTTTTTTATTTTTTATTTCCGACTGAACAACACGGATGCGGCCTTGGTTTTAATCGCTTCGTTTGCTGTTTTAAGTGCCGAAATTTTCAATACAGCCATTGAAAAGATCTGTGATATCATCCAGCCTGATTTCGACAAAAGAATTGGCTTTATTAAAGATATTGCGGCAGGCGCTGTTATTCTGACAGCCATTGCATCGGTAATTGTTGGGGTTTTGGTATATTGGAAATATGTTTTCAGCTGAGCTGAAAGAAAGAAGCCGGGAGCTGAAAGTTTTAGACCACCCCGTCAAAAATTCTTTGAATTTTTGCCACCCCTCCAAGGGAGGGGAATATTACATCTTCAGTTCAAAGGTTTGTGAAGACAGGAGGTTTCATACTTTTTAATCTTATTTCACAGCAATTAAGATATCCACTTCGGCATCTGACGGATTCTGTGCTTTTTTTCCATAGATTTCAAAATCAGCTGTAAATATTCTTCCCAGATCCATTTCCCAGATTTTCAACCATTCATTGATAACCAAGTCTTTTGAAAGATCTCCTTTCGTAGTAAATTTCACGTAATTCCCACCTTCAAAAGAATACCCAACCATTCCTTCAGGAATAGTGTCAAGGTTTTCCACTTTACACCCCAAAACTGTTGTATAAGGCTTTGTATGGTCTTTTTCGTAATCCGTATAGATGGAATAAATGGTATTGTCTATCTTATTCGGAATTGAATTGAGAATATCCTCGTTTATCATTTTTTCCCATAATACCGGAATATCTTTTCCGGCCTGTCCATTTTCATTGGTGGTTCTTACTGAGATTCCAATAATCTTAAAAGGTTCCACTTTCATGTTATTCATTTCTTGATTTTTTGTTGTGTGACAAAGATAAAGACTGGTTGTGACAAGGGTATGTCAGGAGTTTTTTAAATTGATTGAATATTATATTTTTTTTAAGGTTAAAACCATTTGAATGTTGACGTTTTAGATAAACGGGCTTCCTTCGTTCCCGCACAGGATTATAGCCCGTTCCTATTGAATCAAATTTCTGCGGTTATTCTCTTTTGGCTTAGCCAGTCTATCCAATTTTGTCACTCCATAGGAGTCTCAGTATATTTTATAAACCAATTATAGTCTAGATTCCTTGCTTTGCTCGGAATGACAAAGGTGCCGTTGAAGTTTTATAGCAGATAGTGAGATTGCTTTGCCCGCAATAACTATTTCCCGACGTAAATAAATCCTTTTTTTCCGGATTTAAAAACAGTTTCAATTCTTTTATAGTCATCCACTTCATATTCATCTGCCTGAAGGATTTCCGCTTCTGTTACTTCAAAAAGCACTCCTTCTATTTGATCATTATCATTTCCTGAAAATTCCAGTACGGGATGGTATTTCTGACCGCTTTTTCGCAGTACTTCAGGGTCTGTAATTTCAAGCATACTCAGTTTATAGCCTGATAAGATGTCTTTTTCACCTTGTAAAAGTCTTCCAAAGGTTTCTATCTGAACTTGTTCTTTCTGTAAGGTTCCGTAAGAAAATAAATGTGGCATTATAAATATTTTTCAATGATTGGAATGGCAACTTCGGCCATCATTCCGTAGCCTTTTTCATTGGGATGTACTCCGTCTGCAGATAATAAAATCTCTTTGTCTTCTAAGAAAGCAGCATAAAAATCAATATACCCCAGTGAATGTTCTGCTGCAAGATCTTTAAGGATTTGATTATAAACAACAACATCTTCATTAATCCTTTTTTTGCCTGAACTTACTACCACTCCATCAATCTTTTGAGAAAAAGGAAGGATGCTCACAAGATAAATTTCGTTGGAAAATTCTTTGGCATGTGCGATTGCAGTACCCATATTGTTTTTAAATTTTCCAGGATCTACCATCTGTACTCCTTCTTTTATAGCAAGATCATTGGCTCCATAGCTTAAAAAAACAATATTTCCATCAGCCGAATTTCGAGCATTGAGTTCGTGTGGAATTCTTTTTAGTAATCCTTCTGTAGTCTCCCCACCGATTCCTAGATTGAATAAAATCAGTTCATCTCCATTCCCTTCGTGAAACTGTTGCAAGGCATATCTTTTCAAAATATCCACCCAGCCTCCAAAAACACCGTCATATTCTCCATAAGTAATGCTGTCACCGAAGAACAGCCCGTAAATAATTTTCTTCATTCCACTTTTATTGTTTCCTGTTTTTTGTTGAAGTAAAAGTATTAAGAAAAAACTGTTTGAGAATTATAAAATTACTGAATTTATGGAAGATTTTAACGCAAAGTTTGACTATTTTCTATTATAGATTTAAGGGAGCAAAGTAAAGAATCAACAAGTTGATTGGATGAAGCGAATATAACCAAAATTGAACCATTAAGATTTTTTAAGAAGGAAAGAATTATTAAGATAAAGCTGAAAGCTATTATTAAGCAGACGGCTTTATTCATCGTTGATGAATCTTAACTTATTTTAAAATCTTTACTGTTCTTAATGGTTTAAGATTCTCTTTACTCATCATTCCAGTCTCAATATAATATTGGCATGTGATTCTATTATTTCCACCAGAATTTCAAAAAGGGTCTGCCCTTTTCCTGCGGTCAACTCATCTAATTTCTGCTGAATTAATTCTATGTTGAATGGTTTTCCCTGCCTGATCTTATTTTCGTAGAATTCACGGGTGGCATTAAAACCCAGATTTTCTTTTGATTTCTGTGATTCCTTCCAGATGATTTCAATTTCTTCTTTGCCATCGATTACTCCGAAACCTCCGTAAAGAATATCATCAAAGCCATCCAGTGTTCCTACTTTCCAGTCTGTATCTTTCATCAGAGCGCTTGAAGCTTCTTCGTAGAAACCTTCTAAAGACGAAAAATGACCGCCATGAATGACGATCATTTTTCTTTTATTATTATTTGAAGTATTCAACACCGTTTTTGAATATGTTGTGATAATTCGCGGTTGGTATATTTTTCATGAGACCTTCAGCAAATCGTTCCGGGTGTCCCATTCTTCCGTAGATCTTTCCACATGGGCTGGTAACTCCTTCAATTCCGAATAATGAGTTATTCGGGTTGAACGGCATCCCGTGAGCGATGTTTCCATCAAAATCTATGTATTGGGTAGCAATCTGTCCGTTTTCATATAACTTTTTGATTTCTGCTTCTGAAGCCATAAAACGTCCTTCTCCGTGAGAAATCGGAATGGTGAAAGTCTGACCTTTCATTCCTTTTAACCAAGGGCTTTCGTCATTTACCACTTTTACCGTTACCATCTGAGAGATATGTCTTCTGATCGCATTGTGAGCTAATGTCGGAGAGTTTTCATCCAAATCTTTGATTCTTCCGTAAGGTAATAATCCTGACTTCACAAGCGCCTGGAATCCGTTACAGATCCCGATGATCATACCGTCTCTGTCTAACAATTCATGAACTGCGTTTTTCATCTTTTCGTTTTTCAGAACGTTAACAATGAATTTTGCAGAACCGTCCGGCTCGTCACCTGCAGAGAACCCTCCTGAGAATGCCAGAATCTGAGATGTTTTGATCTCTTCTACCCATGCATCAATACTTTCCTCCAATAACTGGTGGTTGATATTAATCAAAGGCAGACTGCTTACTACAGCACCTTCTTTCTGGAATGCATTCAGTGTGTCATACTCACAGTTGGTTCCCGGGAATACCGGAGCAAAAACTTTAGGCTGAGCAATTCCGTGCTTTTTAATGATGATATTTCTTGGATGGATTGAGTTTGATTTTTCATCAATTTCAACCGTAATTTTTTCTTTTTCTACTGTTGGGAAAAGGTTTTCAAATGTATTTGTATTGGCAGATACAAGGTCTGTGATATTGGATTCAAGACCGTTGATTTTTACAATACCAGAATCTTTTACTTCTCCGATAAGCTGAAGAGCAGATGAGTTTAATTCTTCTTTTGCTTCAATAATTAAGCTTCCGATATTTTTTGCCAATAAAGTATTTTCATCAGCATTAACCTCAGCACCTAATCTATTTCCGAAACTCATTTTTGCCAAAGCTACTGCAAGACCTCCTTCTTTCACTGTTTTCACAGAAACAATTTTTCCTGATTTGATATTTTCAAAGATGAATTCAAAAACGTCTTTTAAAGCATTATAGTTTGGAAGTCCACTTTCCTGAGCAACATGATTGAAGAAATACAGTTTATTTCCTGCATTTTTCAATTCAGGAGAGATGATATTTTCTTTATCTCCGTTGGCACATGCAAAAGAAATCAAGGTTGGCGGAACATTCAGATCCTGATACGTTCCACTCATGGAATCTTTCCCTCCGATAGCGGCAAGACCTAAATTGATCTGAGCATCATAAGCTCCTAAAAGTGAAGCTAAAGGTTTCCCCCATTTTTCCGGGTTTTGTCCTAGTTTCTCGAAGTATTCCTGGAAGCTTAGTCTGATGTTTTTGTAATCGCCTCCCATGGCAACAATCTTCGCAACACTTTCTACTACAGCGTAAGATGATCCTAATAGTGAGTTTTGTTTTGAAATTTCAGCATCAAATCCCCAGCTTGCCAAAGAAACGGTCTTAACGTCTTTTGCTCCTAAAACCGGCAGTGCCTGCACACTTCCTTCCATTAAAGTCTGCTGATATTTTCCACCTAAAGGCATGGCTACTGTAGTTGCTCCAATGGAAGAGTCAAACATTTCCAATAGCCCTTTTTGGGAAGCTACATTTTTATCTTTTAAGATGTTCAGGAAGTTTTCTGCTGTGAAAGCTTTAGTTTCTTCTTTTACGTCTTCAAGGTGAGTGATTTTCACTTCCTGAGACTTAGAACATCCGTTGGTATCTAAGAAAGCTCTTGAAAGATCTACAATTTTGTCTCCTTTCCAGAACATCTGCATTCTTCCTGAGTCTGTTACTTTTGCTACTTCTACGGCAACAATGTTTTCAGCTTCACAGAATTTGATAAATTTTTCTTTATCCTGAGGATCTACTACTACCGCCATTCTTTCCTGAGATTCAGAAATAGCAAGTTCGGTTCCGTTTAATCCTTCATATTTTAATGGTAATACGTCAAGGTTTACTTCCAAAGAGTCTGCAATCTCACCGATAGCTACTGAAACTCCTCCAGCTCCGAAGTCGTTTGATTTTTTGATCAGCTTCGTTACTTCAGGATTTCTGAATAATCTCTGGATTTTACGCTCTTCTACAGCATTTCCTTTCTGAACTTCAGAACTCATAGTGTGGATTGAAGTCTCGTCCTGCTCTTTTGAACTTCCGCTTGCTCCTCCTACTCCGTCACGACCTGTTGCTCCTCCTAAAATGATGATTGAATCACCGTTTTCAGGTTTTTCACGTCTTACCCAGTCTACAGGAACAGCTCCGGTAACGAAACCTACTTCCATTCTCTTCGCTTTATAACCTTCGTCATAAATTTCAGAAACCATTGTGGTAGCAAGCCCAATTTGGTTACCATAAGATGAATATCCGTTAGCAGCCTGTTTTGTAATGGTTTTCTGAGGTAATTTTCCTGGTAATGTTTTATCAACCGGTTCCAAAACATCTGCAGCACCTGTTAATCTCATCGCCTGGAACACAAAAGATCTTCCGGATAATGGGTCTCTGATAGCTCCTCCTAAACAAGTGGATGCTCCTCCGAAAGGTTCAATTTCCGTAGGGTGATTGTGGGTTTCGTTTTTGAATAACAAATACCAAGGTTCTTTTTTACCGTCGTATTCTGCTTCGATCTGGATGGTACATGCATTGATCTCGTCAGAAATTACCAGGTTATCAAGATTCCCTGTTTTATGGAAATATTTACCGCATACTGTTGCAAGATCCATCAGGGAAATTGGCTTCAGCTCACGGCCTAAGAATTTTCTTTTTTCGATATAATCATTGAAAATAGTTTCCAATGTGTGTTTGAACTGGCCTTCAAACTGAATGTCTGACAATTCTGTTTCAAACGTAGTGTGACGACAGTGGTCACTCCAGTACGTGTCTAATACTTTAAGTTCTGTTTCCGTAGGATTTCTGTCTTCAGTTTTGAAGTATTCCTGAATAAATTTCAGATCGTCCAATCCTAATGCAAAACCATGATTGTTATAGAAGTTTTCAAGTTCTGCATCATTGAAATTGATGAAATTTTCGTGGATGATCACTTTTGACGGCATCTCATCTGCAGGAATATCCAGGATAGATAAGTCTTTTTCCTGAGATTCTACTTTGTTAATCAAAAGGTCTTTGATTTTAACCAAATCTGCTTCAGAAACTCCTTCAAATTCGATTAACTTTCCACTTCTTACTTTTGATTTTTCATTTTCTGTAAGCAAAGCAATACATTGTTGTGCAGAGTCTGCTCTCTGATCATACTGACCTGGCAAGAATTCCATTCCGAAATGAATTGTTTTTGCTGGGTTTTCTGTGTGTAAAATATCAGTAACAGGGTCTACGAAAGTGTTGTTGACCACTTTTTCAAATTCTCCTTCATTCAGATTGAAAATATCATATACATTGTATACTTTCACGCTTTGAACTGCCGGAACAACCGCTTTTACTTCATCAAAAATTTTTGGACTTTCAACATCGAAAATTCCTCTTTTTTCTACGAAAATTCTTTTGTTATTAGACATTAGATGTCAGATTTTTAATATTAGATTTATTTTTCTTTTTACTTTTTGAATCTAAAGTATCAACGTTTAGTTTCTATCTTAGGTCCATGTGTATTTGGAATTTTTGGAGGAATTTTTCATTCTGCCATTATTCTGTACAAATTTAAAGGAATAAGTCTATTTTCTTCAAATTTGAACGTTGGAATTTCCAATTTTATTTATTTGTTTCTAAATTTATTAGGATTATCCTGATGTTCTTTCTGAAAATCCTCTGCATTTTTTATTTCTTCTTTCAGCCAGCTTTCAAAAGGAACTTTTTTCTCATTATAATCTTCTATCGCATAAAATGTTTTACCATCTTCTGAAACCAGAAATTTGAAGCGGTAAAGCATATCCAATTCCTTTTTCCTGTAATTGTAGGTGTTTACCTGATAATACGGAAAGTTCTCTTTTGGTCTTTCTACGATTTCAAAAAACAGATTCTTTTCATTTTCGGACAGTTTATTGTAAAAATTCACATAATAAAGATCCGAAAGTTTTTTCTTTTGCTCTTCAAAGAACTGAAGGATATTCTTCTCTTTTTCATTGTATTGAAACGAATTCGGATAATATTTCCCATCTATTTCCACTTCATTACCGGATTGTTTTGCGACAGACTGAACGGTTTCTCCTTTAGTATTCATCACTCCCCATTTCCCGCCTACGATTGCTTTATGCTCATCATTTGTTTTTTCCCAATCACAGCCGTCACAAAATGCAGCATATCCGTAATTAAAGGGTGATGCAAAATCGTGTTCAGCTTCAATGACTGTTTTCCCGTTTCGGTCTGCAAATCCTACTTTACCATTTTTAACCAATCTTCTCAATCCTTCAGAGAAATAATCTGCTCCATTGTCATAAAGAAAAGGTTTATACAGGAATTTCCCATTTTTATCATAGACATATCCCCATGCATTTTTCTCTGGTTTTTCCCCCTCTTTACTGCCATCAAAAAGAATAGTTTCTCCTTCTACGGGATCTCCATCTTTAAGGAATGAAAAGATTTTGAACTGTGCAGGAACAATAATTTTTCCAGCTTTATTTTTTACCCCAACCAGAGAGTCTTTGGATTTGAAATAATATAAAACTTCTTTTCCCTGAGAAAAAGAAAGCATTGGTATTAATACAATGGTTACCAGTAGTCTTTTCATATTCGTTGAGATTGGAAATAAAATATGCAGCCGAAAAGACTGCATATTGTTTTATACTTTAAGATCAGCTTCTAATCCTATTAAGTCTTTGTTTTGGTCTATAATCGGCTGTACCTCGTTCTTGACGAATTCTTCCGTCTGAATTGGTGCAAAACCAATAAAGTTCTTAGGATCTAAAACTTCTTTCAGTTTTGATTTATCTAGTTTTAAAGAGTTATCATTTAAGATTCTCTCAATAAGGTCATTTTCTTTTCCTTCTTCTTTCACTTTCTTGGAAGCTTCCATAGAGTGAACTCTGATCACTTCGTGGATTTCCTGACGGTCACCTCCTGCTTTCACTTCTTCCATGATAATATATTCTGTTGCCATGAAAGGAAGTTCTTCCATAATATGTTTGTTGATTCTGTTCGGATATACAACAATTCCGTTCATGATGTTGTTCCAGATCAATAGAATTGCATCAACAGCTAAAAACGCCTGAGGAATTGTTAATCTCTTGTTTGCAGAGTCATCTAATGTTCTTTCAAACCACTGTGTAGAAGCTACCATTGCAGAACTTGTTGTCAGAGACATTACGTATTTTGCCAACGCCCCGATTCTTTCGCTTCTCATTGGATTACGTTTGTAAGCCATTGCAGATGAACCGATCTGGTTTTTCTCGAATGGTTCTTCAATTTCTTTAAGATTCTGAAGTAAACGTAAATCGTTTGTGAATTTGTGCGCAGACTGTGCAATATTTCCTAATAAAGCAACTACTTTAGCATCAATTTTTCTATCGTAAGTCTGTCCGGAAACTCCAAAAACTTTATCGAATCCGAATCTTTTTGAAAGTTCTTTATCTAAGTGTTTTACTTTAGAATAATCTCCGTTGAAAAGTTCAAGGAAACTTGCAGCAGTTCCTGTAGTTCCTTTTACTCCTCTGAAACGAAGCGTTTCCAGGAAGAAATCAAGTTCTTCAATGTCAAGAACCAAACTCTGTAACCAAAGTGTAGCTCTTTTCCCAACTGTCGTTAACTGAGCTGGCTGGAAGTGAGTGAATCCTAAAGTCGGAAGATCTTTATACTGAATCGCAAAATCTGCTAAGTTCTTCATTACGTTAACCAACTTTTTCTTTAAGATTAAAAGTCCGTCACGGATCTGAATTAAGTCTGTATTGTCTCCTACAAAAGCTGAAGTTGCTCCCAGGTGGATAATTCCTTTTGCTGAAGGCGCCACATCTCCGTAAGCGTGAACGTGAGCCATTACATCATGACGGAATTTCTTTTCATACTCTGCTGCTTTCTCATAATCGATATTTTCAGCATTAGCTTTTAACTCAGCAATCTGCTCGTCTGTAATTTCAAGTCCAAGGTCTTTTTCGATTTCAGCAAGAGCTATCCAAAGTTTTCTCCAATTCTGGAATTTGTTATTGTGTGAGAAGTTAAATAACATTTCTTCACTGGAGTAGCGCTCTTCCAATGGATTTTTGTAGGAATTCATTCGTTCTTTTACTTTTTAGATGTACAAAAATACGGTTTTTCGGTGAGAGATGAAAATCTTGCTTTTATGATTTTTCAACCATATTCTGAATCAAATAAAGAGTTTTCATTTATACTTTTATCTTGAAGCAAAAGTATACAAAAGTTCAGGACGGGAATCATCCGCTAAAAATTCGAACTGAATGTTAGGTCTAACAATAAACAACAGGCTGTCTCATTTCTGAAGCAGCCTGTTTTACATTATTTTCATGAATCAGATTAATCAATAAGTCCGCATGGTGATCCCACAGAAATACATTTTTTCACAAATGAACACCAGAAGTATCCTGGCAGACACATTGGAATACCTCCCTGAACTGTTTTTAATTCTCTTTTTGAAAGTTTTCTTAGATTTTTCATGATAACATTTTTTGATTTTTTTCCTACTCTATATGCTTTTCGGATTACGCTTTAATTTGGTAATACAATATACATTTTTTTCGGATAAAAACATAACCTGTTCATTTTATATAGTTTACAATAAAATTTGTTTGTTAACTTTGGATGGTCAACAATGCATGTTAATATAGTTTCTAAAACAAGGAAAATAAAAACCTCTGCTATTCATGGACACGAGCGATAAGCTCGCGCTAGCAGGGGTACGAATAAAATCAGCAAAAATTAAGGCTGTCCAAACTTTTGGGACAGCCTCTTTTAAGTTAGTTTTTTAATTGGATATTGCTACACTTATTTTTTTCATACCAATCCATCCATCCTTTTCTATCTTTTTCATATGCTCCGTAAGGGTATGTTCTACTATAATTCAATGCACTCTCATATGATACATGTGAATAAATCGAAATGAATTTAAGAGACTTATGAAAACTTTCATTTTGATTTTTGGTAATTAAGCTATCAACAATATTTATATTTTTGTAAAACTCATATTTAAATTTCTTATTTTCTATACACTTTGAAGATCCTTTCGATAAAATTTCTTTTTTTGTTATAGAACATGAAAAAAAGAACATTACAAAAATAATATTTAATATATTTTTCATAGTTATGGTATAGGTTTTTTATTAACATTAATTCCACCTGTTGCTGTAGTTGTCAAAGTTTGTTCTGTTACATTGTTTTTACTATCAATAAATCTATCCGCCCCACCTGTGGTATTTTCCATTCTTGTATTACCATTGGCTTTGTTTTCTGCTGTTTTGGCTACATTATGGGATGCTTCATAATCTACAGCTGTACTACCAGAGATTTTCCCTAAATCTCCTGACTTTAGACCTAATTTAGCTTTTTCATGTTGTTCAACTGTTGAATGAATTAAAGCTCCAGCACTTGTTGCTCCACCACTTCCTGCTTTGTCAAATTCTGCAATGTCTGCAATGTCAATTTTGTTAGTAACCCAACTGTCAACAATAGTATTCACATCATTTTCAACCACTTCTTGTTTAACTACTTCACTACTATTTACAACGGCTGAATACTCTTGATAAAATGCTTTTTGTTCCGAAGTCATTTCTATACCAAGACTCGCCATACCTGTTGAAACAAGACTAATTTTTCCTGAACTATCTATATTCACACTATAAAAACCTCCAGTTCCTTTAGATACTTCATTTTTATATTTCTCGATTGCAGTTGCACTTCCTGTAATAATGATATCAGTAACTCCACGACCATCAGGATCAATAAACCTAATAGGATTATTTACAGTATAAGCATAAGGTGACCATCTTCTGTATTGTTCTGCCAACGGATCTATCACTCCCCATCTTCCAAGCTCCGGCATATAGAACCTAGCCCCATAATCATACATCCCCGTCTCCTGCAGTTCTTTGCCGTTGTACTTGTACTTATATGCAGGGTTTCCTGTTAATACATTATACCCTTCATGTTTTAATCCAAACGGGTAATAATTACTTTCTTCAATGATCTCTGTGCCTGCTCCATTCTTGGCATAACTCAACCTTACATTTCCAAGATGATCAGTATAGTTGTACACATACTTTCCGGTTTCAACATTAAAATATCCTCCTGCGGTTGGAAAGAATTTCAATATTGAATCAATATATTGAAAGCCATCCAGATAATCTGTCGTTTCCGTTCCAAAAACCTTTCTTACTTTCACTCCGTCTGCTCTGTAAATATAGTCTGTTACTTTGGAGTTTTGGGTAATCTTTCCCGGCAAATTTAGATAATTATATTTTATTTCACTGATATCTTTATCCTTATGATTAATCATATTGCCATTCTCGTCATAATCTATCTGTTTTCCTCCTGTAGGATATCCATTAAAATTCTGTGTGAGATCAGAAGCGGAAATTAGTCTGTTTCCGGAATAAGTATAATAAATATTGTCTATATATTCTGGGGTATTATTACTTCCTTTCATATTTCTCTGAAGTCTGGTAATATTTCCGTTAGAATCATACGCTATTTCTTCATTGTAAAAATGATTAATAGGGACAGAACTTGTAGGCTCCTGATAGTAACCCGCGGTAAGCCTGTTTAAAGGATCGTAAGCATAAATATATCTTTTCAAAATGTCATCCATAGACGTTTTCCAGTCTACTTCAGAGATATTACCATTGAACTTTCTATAGGATGAATTAACTGAATTCTGATATCTTATTTCATATCCAAATAGTTTTCCATTCAAAGCTGCAGGATCATTGATCTGGGTCATCCAACCCCTGATATTATACTTATAATCTATCTGCTGAAGTGGAGAAGAAACTGTTGTTCCTCCTACTTTCTTAGATTCCAGCTGGGAAATTTCATTATATTTATTCTGAGCCAGATATTCAACAGGGTTGCTGCCTATTTGATGGGTATGGGTCAGAAGTCTGTTCTGGGAATCATAGGTGAATTTTTCTACAATGATCTTTTCAGGATCTGTACCAAGCCTTCTGTGATAGGTATTGGTCTGAAGAATAACTCCTGTAAAGTCAAGTTTATTATTTACCACAGTATAGCCTCCCAAATAGTTGTTGCTTCTTGATCCGAAGGTTCTTCCTTTCGTATCATACCAGACAAAGTTACGAGTCCATCTGTCATCTTCTATATTTTTGATATAGGACGCAGTAAGAAGTCCCTTGGTGGTTTGTGCGTTTGCAGGATTGTCCGTAAGAAGAGGCTGGGCAAAGACATTGGTAACCCCAGGAGAGCCTTGGGGATAAGTATCATAATAATTAACTGTTAATAGTGTAGTGACAGAACCTGGATAGCTGGCAGAACCACTATCATAATATACCCCCATTCCACTGTTGGTGAATCCTACCGTAGAGGATCTGGTTACATTATTACTGCCTTTAGCATCTGCTAATGTTTGTTCTGCTCCTCTTCCTGCTGTTCCATACGTCTGGGAACTGGTATATATTCCAGTATAGGCGGTTCTTCCAAATTGGTCATATTTGGTAAAAAGCCACTGTTTTAAAGCGCCCATAACAGCATCCTGGGTCATAATCAGCCTGTCCTGTTTGTCATATACCATATATTCCCAGCCTTTGCCCGGAATTTTCTTTTCCACCAGGCGGCTTCTCCCGTCATATTTATACTGATAACATAAATCATTAAGTACAGTATTGGGATCTGTTGCTGCAGAAGCTTTGGGAGGGATCACATAAGCCAGCTGGTTATAATCATTGTAAACATAGTAGGTATCTGCATTTTCTGAGGCACTGATTACTTTTCTGACCAATACAACCTGTCCTTGTCCGTTTTTGAACTCTATGGTTTGGTTTCCATCTTCGTCGGTAACCGTATTTTTATATAATTGCCCCGTTCCATAAGAGCCTGATAATGTAAGACTGGAGGTAAAAGTGGTATAGTTAAAAGTGGCTATGTACTTTTTAACATCGCCATCTGCATTGGCATCATATCCAAATTGTACAGGCTTTGTACTCCATGCTGTACCCACCTGAACCTGCTGCTGAATCCTGTCTAATGGTGAATTTTCCAGAATCTTCTCTGAATAAATCTTCTCTGATCCATAAGGTGTACTACTCACATTTGATAAGGGGTCAGGAGTAATGGCTCCGTTCAGTGTTCCTCCCTGGGGTACAGGAAGATAGTCCTGAACCTGCCTCCCAAACTGATCATATTTAATAGGAGTAACAATATCCCGTCCTAATGGAGAGGCTTTTACATTGACAATTTGTTTGGGTCTTCCCAGCCCGTCAAAATACTGAACCGTTTCGGAACTTCTCACATTAGCTAACGTAGGATCGGACAAATAGGTCTTTGAATACACATAGTTTTCTGTATTGGAAAGCTGTGCCTGGACAGTTCCTCCGATAAGAATCCCTATAGGAATTATAAGTTTTTTCATGATTGTGTTTTAGTTTTTATAATTGTATTTGAATTCTTTTACCGTTTTATAGATCATATTCCCACTGCTGTCTTTTTCCTGCTGACGGATTTCTTTCAATCGGTTAGCACTATCATAAATATAATATTCACTGATTCCGGATGGCGGTGTGATACTTCTTACTCCTACTAAAGGATCATACGTATAGGTAGTAATCTGATAACCGGATAAGGAAGTATTAGCTCTGAATGAACTTAATGCAGATAAAAACGCCGCCTCATCATTACCCGAAGCTGCTGAAGCATCAGTATTGGAAGCATTAACAACAGAATCAATTAAAGACTGCTGAATATCTGATAATTTCGCTCCTTCTATCTTTGCAATAGGCTGAGTCTCGTTATATCCCCAGATAATTACTGTTGAAATACCATTTCTAGTGGTGAACTGCTGCAGGTTCCCTTTGGAATCATATTGATCATAATTAACTTCCGTAGAAGAAACATTTTGCAAATCTGTAGACACAACAGAGCTTGGAAATAAGTTCAATGGGTTATCGTATTTTGTTTCTGTTTTAGAAAGTGTTTTAGCGGCTGCTCCAATAGTTTGTGTTGTTTCGGTTTCTAAAGGAATACCAATCATATTGGCATTGATCAGACGTTGATTTCCTTTTTCATGAGCATATTTAAAAGTAGTATTAGACAGTGAATTGTCAGGAAAAGTAGTTTTTTGAGAAGTCAGCTGGTAATGAGAAGTACTGTTATACAAATATTCTGTCGTAGTTGTAAGTTTTTTGTAAGGAGTATCATCTTGTATATCTACAGGTACGTTTTCATAATATTCGGTACTTTTTGTATTGGAAAGAATCGAATAATAACTTTCTTTGGGTAATGAGACCATACTATAATTAGAAATAATTGTCTCCAGCGGTAAGTTTACATGAGAAGAAAATAGAGCATATGCTTCTTTACCTCGTAAATCATAAACAGTTTTTAAGGTTTTTAAGTCATAATTATTTGATGTTTTACTTTTAAGAAATAACTGTCCTGATGCTGATTTAGAAAAAACTCTATTTTCAAGAAGTTTTCCATTAAAATCATCATAAGAAAAACTTTTGTCCATTGAACTTACTGTATTTGAAACTACACTTCCTAAATAACCGTCAGAACCAAAAAAATTCTGATAGCTTCCATCAAAGACTGGCATTAAAGGTGTTCTAATAATGAACTGGTCTTGTTGATACCCGTTACTAAATATTTTTTGTTCTCCACCCTTTTCAAAATTATCACCTCCATAGCTAATGGTAACGTTAGGATATGACGGATACATAAAGTAATCAGAAAATGGACCTATAAGTTCTGATGATTCAAAATCGTGATTATATGCTAAAGGCACAAGAACCATCCCCCCTGTACACCCTTCTACAGTATATTGAGATGTGGTATAACTCGTCGGATAAAGAGAGATCGGTATAATATTCATATTGTTGATATCCTTGAATAAGGAGTAATGTATTCTTTTAATATTGGTAATGGTATTATTTTCATCAACGTCATAAGTTTTTTTTAGTCTCAACCCTGCTATATTCTGACTACCATAGCCGCTTTTATAAGAAACCATAAAAGTACCCCCGTAATTAACATTAGGTTTTGGCACTAATGATAATTTCAAAATATAACTCTTACTTGGATCAGTGGTAAAAGTAAAACTTTTGTTTTTTGTTCTGGAACCATTGTCTATATCTGCTTGTGTAGTTTTGGGTAAATTAATGACTTCATTCAAGAGTACATTGCCTGTAACCTCATCCAGAATTTTTAAATTAACTTCCAACATTGTGGTTATAGAAGTAATTTCATTTTGTGTAATCACCAGATCAAAGGCCAATTGATTATCAATAATAGCACTTCCATCTAATGTTGTCGTACTTTCTGTTATGGGAACATCATAAGGATTGCTACGAACTTCACCATTTTTATTTTGTAAAAGAGCATATTTTTGTGGTCTGGCTTCATAATCAAAAAAAGTAGTGCCTTTAGTTGGATATGTAATAGAGGACAATGTTCCTTTTTTTGCCGATGAAAAATCAGAAGTTCTATCAGCATAGTTGTATAAATCACCAATAGCATAAGGAAAATTAGGGAGTCCCAACAATCTTAAATTCGGGATTAGTGTGGAGTTAACTTTATTATTAAAGTACCCGAATACATCAGCACTAAAGCTGTATTTATCAGGTAGCCCCGTAGGATCATCATAGGAGAATGAATATTCATTATCAAATACAGCGTTCTCCCCTTGATAATTATATTTCTTTATTTTTGTTAGAAAAAATCGTTCAAGAACAGTGGGGTTTAATGTGGAATATTGATCGAGGTATTCAAAACTTATTTGCTGGTATTTTTTATTTGAAAAACTATTAACGATATCAATTGAGGAGATTTTATTATAATAAATACCATTCACGTTATTATAATTAAAATTTATTGTTTTTTCTTTTCCTATTATTTTTACTAATACTCTTGCATCCTGAATTTTTAGAATATTACTTTCTTTTATATAAGCTGGAACAGCAGCTGTTCCGGACCCCTGACAAACGGTACCATTTAATTCCTGAGATCTAAGTACTTTTCTTTCCGTTATTGAATTTAAAAATGACTTTGCACCTATATTCTGATATTCAAAAGTAATTTCATTATTTCCAACATTAGTAATTTTCGTTAAATAAAAGCTTGTGTATCCTGAATAAATAGGAGCATCACGAATCCAGGTTTTTTCAATGGCTGTGCTTCCTCCAAAATAATATTTAATACCATCATTAGTGGTTAGCATAAATTGATGGGTCGTTTTAAAATCACCAATAGTTTCAATTTTGAATTGATGACTGTCTGTAGTTAAAACCGGATTTAAATTCTTATCTAAATAAAATTTTCCTGACAACCCATTTACCGAAATACTAAATATATCTATTTCATTATCATAAGAATCGTCTGTAAAATATGATTTCACCAATAATGAATTATTAGATCCATCCGGGATATTAACTAAACTCTCTATCTCCGATGAAGTATTAAATATTAATCTATTAGATGGGACTTGCATTTCGTCAGGAAGGTCATTAATTGTCCTTGTTATAACACCTCCCGCATCTAAAAACCAGCTTACTCCAACATTATTGGGCAAATCATTTACTTTTACACCCAATTTTGAGTAATTTAATTCAACTTTATTGAATATATTTTTTTCCTTTATTTCAGCGATAGGAATATTAATCTGAGCCATTCCTTTATATTCATTTAATGGCTGATTCCCATATCGTGTCATTTCTTCCGCTTGTGGAGTGGGTGGTACTACATTGGTAGATTTACTTATATTATTTTGTTCACCTGTCCTATTTTGTTGTGCATTCATATATAGAGCTGCAATGCAAAATAATAAAGTGAAAATTTTACTATTTATCATTTTTAAAATTTTAATGTTTAATAATGGAGAAACAATTTTAGTTATTGGCTATTATATCTTAGAAGTCTCTCTCAGATATAATACAGACAAAAGCATAGAAAAATATTCTCCTTCCTATTATTTCGTTTTTAATGGTTATCTTACTTCTTTATCAATTTAGCATTCGCCGTTTTATTTGCATCCGTTTTTATCGTCACCAGATACGCTCCCTGAACCAAAGCCTGGGTATTGATCTTAGTTACTCTGTTCTTAGTTTTTATACTCTGAAGCTGTCTACCAGACATATCATACAACAGAATATCAGCATCTTTGAAATCAAAGCCAATTTCTACATAAGCATAATCTGAAACTGGGTTTGGATAGATTTTGATATCATATTTTTCAATGAGCTGATCAACTTGTTTGTCTCCCAGTTTTACAATCTTCCAATTTTCTTTACCAAGCTCTTCTGCACTGGTTCCGGCAAGAATAATGGATCCGTCTCTGTTCAGTTTTAAATCTGAAAGTCTTTCTTCCTTCTTTCTGGATTCTCCTTTGACATGTTTTCTCCACTGTTCATTGCCGTTTTGGTCTAGATAAAGCATCCAGAAGGTCTCATCATCAGTCTGTATTCTTCCTTCTGCCTGAGTGTAACCTCCCAGCAATATTCCCTTGGAAGATTTGTCATCTGCGGAATGAAGAACACTCATACTCATCAGAATGTCTCTGTTTTTGAAATTGTAAGATTTCTGCCACTGCTCATCGCCTCTTTCATTTAAAGAAATCAACCAAAGGTCTGTCCCTTCTTCAATACCTACCGTTTTATTTCCTGATCTCTCCGATCTGGATTCTCCACCAATGATGAAACCTGTTGAAGTTAAAGCCAGAGTTCTGACATGATCATCACCTTTCCCTCCAAAGTTCTTTTCCCATTCTACTTTTCCGTTTTTGTCAAGTTTGACGATCCAGTAGTCGCCTTCACCGAAGTTTTCAGTTTGTTTCGAGTTTCGGAATACGGGATTTGAGTTTTGAAGGCTTGACACAGAACCCGCATCTCGCATCCCGGACCCCTTTTCAGATCCCGAAACACGAACCTCGGAACTTCTGGAATAAATTCCAAGCAATGCTCCGCCGTCCCTCGTTGGAATCATCTTCTCTACTTCATCCAAGCCTTTTCCACCTAAAATTAGTTGCGAAAGTTCTTTTCCGGATTTGTCTAACTTGGTAATTAATACATCTTTAGAACCATAGCCTTTTGAGGAATTCTGTACATTTCCAGCTACAAAGAATCCTAAATCTGTTGTTTGAATAACCGCTCTGGCTTCTTCATCTGAAGAGCTTCCTAAAGTCTTTTGCCACAATTCATCACCAAATTCATTGATTCTGATCAGCCAGATATCTGACCCTCCTTTAGAGTCCTCTTTTTTATCTAATCCTTTTCCTGAATATGAGGTTCCGGCCAAAAGGAATCCACCGTCCTGTGTGGTAACAGTAGCAGACAGGTAATCATGATTTTGTCCTGAGAAGTATCTCTCCCAGACTTCATTTCCCTGCTGGTTTAGTTTTACCAAATGGAAATCGTAACCGTTGTTTTGTTTACTTTCTGTAGGCTGCTGCTTATTGCTTTGAATAGAGCTTCCCGTGATTAAATATTGTTGATCGATTGTTGTAGTAACCTGGCTAAGAAAATCCTGGGTAGAGGATTTGATGTCTTTCTGCCATACCACCTCCTGAGCAGATATGCCCAAGACCGTGCATAAAGTAAATGCACTGATATAGAATTTTTTCATTCCAATGTTGTTTTCTGAGTTAGTAATTAGTTTATTAAAAAACTACGCAAATTTAACACTTTTTAAGACATAAAAATCCCAAAGAAGCGATTTAACATAAATCATACTATTTATTATTTGATTTGCTTATTTATATTTGACTTTATCTTATGATGACAAAAATATATACGCAGAACGACAAAACTTGTCGCATAAAAATCTATTTTGAAACTAATGAATATACAACACAAAAAAGCCACTCTCCCGAGTGGCTTCCTATTTTTTTGAATTTTATTTTACTGATAAATCACTTCATCATTCTTTTTGATCTGGTAGCTTTTTTTATACGGAGTTAAAACATAGCTGTCTTTAATATAAGACCCGCTTTTCCAGACTTTCGCTTTCCCTTCTTTATTCAGGATAATACTTTTTGCTGCTCCATCCGGAATAAAAACTTCCGCTTTTTTCATGTCTTTCGTGAAAATTACTGCCGTCATTGAGGTATAACTTTTATCTGAGTTTACTTCCTTTAGTTTTATTTTCTGACTGAAAGTTTTTATACAATTATTTTTTAACTGTGAATAAGTGTATCCTGCAGAACCAATACAGCCATGAACATCTCTGTCACCCCCTAAAACAGGAGTACTTTTTTGGGCAAAAACTAATGAGCCAAGGAACATTGCGCTGAGTAAAATTGTTCTTTTCATATGTAAAATTTTTGTTTTCTGATTAGTAGAACTATATCCCTAAATGGAGTATTAGTTAATTCTTCTAAGGTACAAAAAAAACCACTCTTCCGAGTGGTTTTCATTTTGAAATATGATCTTATTGATAGATCACAATATTATCCTTTTTAAGTTGGTAGCCATTTTTTTTGTAAGGAACCAATACATATCCATCTTTTTTCCACGCTTTGGCTTTACCGCCTGCTCTGGTAAGAATGATGCTTTCCGAATCGGAATCTTTTACAAAAACCTCAGCTTTTTTCATGTCTTTGCTGAAAATAACCGCAGCTATTGAAGTATAACTTTCTTTTGGAGCAACTTCTGTCAACTTAATTTTCTGTTCAAAAGTTCTTACACAGTCTTTCTTGATTTGAGAGTAGGTATACCCTGCAGAACCAATACATCCGTGTGCATCTCTGTCACCACCTACTACAGGTGTTTTTTGTGCAAATGCTAAAGAACCAAGGAACATTGTACTCAATAAAATTGTTTTTTTCATGTCGATTTGCATATAATAATAATTACCGTGGTATTATTAAAAATCATGCCAAAAAACACATAATACACATTTCTGTGAATACTTTTTCTTTCTATTATTTAGTCCAATTGATTTTTGAATGCTTCACATCGGCAGAACTTGTACCAATCATAATATCAAACTCTCCTGATTCCCAGTCATATTTCAAATCTCCGTTATAGAACTTAAGATTTTCAGGAGTAATATCAAATGTAATCTTTTTGGATTCTCCTTTTTTCAGAAATACTTTCTGGAAACCTTTCAATTCTTTTACCGGTCTTGTAATACTTCCTACCATATCTCTGATATATAATTGAACTACTTCTGCCCCATCATAATTGCCATTATTGGTTACAGTAACTGATGCCTGAACAGTTTGATCTCCTTTCGGATTGCTGTTCGATACTGCAATATCAGAATATCCGAATTTTGTATAACTTAAGCCAAATCCGAATGGGTACAATGGTGTATTACACTCATCCATATAGTTTGAACGGAATCTCTGGTACTCACATTTATCAGTAAGTTCCTGGCTTAATGGACGGCCTGTATTTTTAGCATTGTAATAAATAGGAACCTGGCCAAGGCTTCTTGGGAAAGTCATTGGTAGTTTTCCTGATGGATTTACTTTTCCAAAAAGAACATCTGCAATTGCATTTCCGGCTTCTGAACCTGCAAACCAAGCATTAAGGATAGCATCAGGAGCATCTTTTACATTGGTTAAAGCTAATGGACGGCCTGTGAAAAGTACCATAGCAATTGGCTTTCCGGTCTTCTTTAACTCGTTTAAAAGATCAACCTGCGATTGAGGAATGGTTATTTCTGTTCTTGATGATGATTCACCACTCATTTCCGCAGATTCTCCAATTGCCAAAACAATTACATCCGCTTTATTGGCCACATCAACAGCTTCTTTTAATAGTGCTTCTTTTGAGCGGTTATCCCGATCCGTTTTCTTACCGTGAGCTGCATAGATATCTTCCAACTTAGCATCATAATCAATATTAGCACCCTTAGCGGAAAGGAATTTTACTTCTTTACCATAAGTCGCCTGAAGCCCCTGCATCAGGTTTACTGCTTTATCATGTTTTGCAGCAACGCTCCAGGTTCCGGCCATATTGAGTGAGTTGTTCACCAATGGTCCTATTACCGCAACAGTTCCTGACTTTTTCAAAGGAAGCACCTGATTTTCATTTTTCATTAAAACCATAGATTGAGCCGCAACATTTCTTGCAATGTTTCGGTTTTCCATATTGTAAACTTCTTTTGCCGCCAGTTTTGCGTCACCATATTTGTATGGATCCGTAAATAATCCGAGGTCATATTTTGATTCAAGAATTCTTTTTGCTGCCAGATCAATTTCAGCCTGAGTTACTTTTCCTTCAGCTAAAGATTTTTTTAATGTTGTTAAAAAACCTTCGCCTACCATATCCATATCAACACCAGCTTTCAAAGCCAATGCAGAAACTTGCTGAAGGTCTCCCATACCGTGATCAACCATTTCATTGATCCCCGTATAATCGGTTACTACAAAACCTTTAAAGTTCCATTTATTTCTTAAAACTTCGGTTTGCAGCCATCTGTTTCCGGTTGCAGGAACTCCGTCTACTTCATTGAAAGAAGCCATCACAGAAGCTACACCTGCATCAACAGCAGCTTTATATGGAGGAAAATATTCGTTGAACATTCTCACGTGGCTCATATCAACCGTATTATAATCTCTTCCGGCTTCTCCTGCACCATACAATGCAAAGTGTTTTACACAAGCCAAAATAGTGTTCCCAACTGCTAAGTCTTTCCCTTGATATCCATACACCATATTTTTCGCAATTTCACTGCCTAAATACGGATCTTCACCTGAACCTTCGGACACTCTTCCCCATCTTGGTTCGCGGGAAATATCGACCATTGGAGAGAACGTCCAGTTGATCCCGTCAGAAGACGCCTCTCTTGCGGCAACTCTTGCAGACTGCTGAACCAGATTCATATCCCACGAAGCTGCTAAGCCTAATGGAATGGGAAATGTTGTTTCATAACCGTGAATAACATCCATTCCGAAGATCAAAGGAATTTTCAAACGGCTGTTTTCCACTGCTACTTTTTGAACAGCTCTGATTTTTTCCGCTCCCTTTATATTGAACAAACCACCCACTAAACCTTGTTCAACTTTTTTACCGATGTCTGAGCTTTTTGCCAGACCTGTAGTAAAATCACCTGAACTTGGTAAGTTAAGCTGGCCGATTTTTTCATCCAACGTCATTTTAGATAAAAGATTATCAACAAAAGCTTTCTTTTTAGCCTGATATTGAGCCGTCTGATAAGACTGAACGGGCTTCGTTACCATTTCCTGTGCGGAAAATACAGGTGCCAATGCTAAAGTGGCAATTACAATTAACTTTTTCATAAATCTATCTTCTTAAATTATTGTTTTTATATTTTTAGTTTTAATTCGATGGGTTTATCTTTCGATCATTGTGTGTTGGGTTACTTTTCTTTCTTCTTAGACAACATCCATTCATAAAACTTGGGGTTTGAATAGGCAGAATCCCATGAATTGTGATTATCATTCGGGAAAATAACCAATTCCGCAGATGGATTTACCGGATGCAGTTTTTGATAAAAATTAAAAGCATTGGCTGGTAATACAATATCATCCATTCCTCCATGAAATATTTTCATATTCAAATCCTTAAATTTATGAATATTGGCTGTCATTACCTGATCTGTAGGGGCACAAACCGAAGCTACTGCCGCAAACATTTCAGGATGTTCCATCGCAAGTTTCAAAGTTCCCCATCCTCCCATAGAAAGTCCGGTAAGATAAATGCGGGAAGCATCAATTTTATATTTCTTCTGAATTTCTTTGATCAGATTATAGACCGTAACGGTATCCCACCATGTACCTTCAGGACATTGAGGCGCCAAAATAGCTACCGGTTCTTTGATCAGGTTTTTATAGGTGAACGGACTGTGTGCTTTGACTAAGTCAATATTAGTTCCTCGCTCTCCTGAACCATGAAGAAATACTATTAATGGTACATTTTCTTTTGTATTCTGAGGATAATCCAAAACATAGGATATTTTTTCCTGCCTTTGAATTTCTTTATTAAGTTCTGCTTTTATCTCCTGTGCATTCAGTTGTAATGAAAACGGCAGAAGTAAAAGAGGAATATATTTCAGTTTTAATTTCATATTGATTTCGGTTTTTGACCAAAGTCTTTGAATCTGGTATTATTTTATTCCATATTTGGTTGACTGAAAGCTTAGCTTTTTTAATCCCTGCTGAATTTCAGGAGCATTCATAAACAATTTCCAAAGGAATCCTGATCTGTAGTTTTCGATCATTGGTGCAATTGTCCCCTGATCTATCGCCAGATATCTTGGTGTAAACCAATTGTTGTAATTAATAGATGTAGCATCATAAGGGCCTGCAGATCCTATAAATTCAGGTTTTTGAGTATAGATGAATCTCAGGAAAGCCATTGATTCTTTCGGAGTATATGGAAAACTGCTCAAAGCGGCTGTAGGCGTTATCACACCGTTGTCATTATTGCCCGGCATATGAGCTGTATAACCAGCGCTTCCATCCTCATTTCTGGTATAACCGGCTGTAAGTCCCCAATAATTAGGTCCATAACCTTTCCATTGTTTTGGATTTTCAACACAATATTTGTAGTCGATAAGGGTTTGATTTTTATTGATATCAAAATAGTTTTTCACAAGCTTATCCGATAATCCCGTAGGATCCAGCCCGATATATGAATATTGTGCCCAGAAAAGCGGTCCGCCATATTCTTCAGCATAATTGTGTTTCACATACAGAGGTAATCCGTATTTTGTTTTGTCTGTAACGTAGGTTCCGTTTCTCGTCCAGCCCTTGTAATATGTTTCTGCATCAATGGAATGCGTAGGTGAAGATGCGGCCAGAATATAGGTAATAAGACATTCATTATATCCTTCCAGCGGAAAATTCATTTCCCATTGGTAGTCCGGTGACCAGTGCCAATAAAGAACTTTTTCACCTCCTTTTGTATACCAGTTCCACTGAATTCCTTTCCATAGCTCATCACATTTTGCTGCCAGTGCTTTTTCTTCTGCATTTCCGTTTTTAAAATATTCACGAACCATCAGTATTCCTGAAGTAAGAAATGCTGTTTCCACAAGGTCACCGCCATTATCTTTTTTGCCAAAAGGAACTGTTTTTCCTGTTTCCCCATTGATCCAATGTGGCCAGGCCCCTTTGTGACGGTCTGCCTTCGCCAGGAAATCCATGATATGAGTAAGTCTTTTTACAGCTTCTTTTCTCGGAACAAATCCTCTTTCCACCCCTACCAGAATGGTTGCCAGCCCAAATCCTGAACCTCCTGTAGTAATAACATGTTTATCATTATCCGGATAGATATCGTCTTCATGATAGCGTTCTCTTCCTAACATTGAATGAGGTTCTGCATAATCCCAGAAATACTTCAAAGCATCTTTCTGTACTCTATCCATCAGCTGTTCATCAGTAATATTACTTTTTACAGCTTCAGTTTTTCCAACTTCCTGTTTTGCTACAGGAGCATTTTTACAGGAATACACGAAGAATAAAGAGGTGATAGCGATTGATAATACGGTCCTTTTCATAAGGTTTCTTGTTATAAGGTTCTAAAAGAAGAGGAGAACTTTCATTCTCCTCTAATGTTTATGATTTATTTTTAGTATCCAGGGTTCTGAACGAAAAGTCCGTTACTCTGATTCATTGCGTCCAAAGGAATTGGGAAAACTTCATTTTTCCCTGTTTTAAATCCTTTAGGTCCTAAATAAGTAGCGGCCTGTCCTGTTCTTACCAAATCAGGGAATCTATCCATTTCCATAGCCAACTCTACTCTTCTTTCCTGCCAGATTGCAGTTCTAAGAGCGCCCTGACTGGAAGCTGTAGTATTTCCAAGCTGAGCTCTGTTTCTTACTTTATTAATACTCGTAATGGCAGCAGCTGTATTTCCTAATTCATTTGCAGCTTCTGCATTGATTAAAAGAATATCAGCAAATCTTAGAATTCTTATATTTTGAATAGAACCGTAGCCACATGCATTATTATTCAAGGATGTTGGTACATAGACTTTTTGATTCCACATGTTACCTGCCTGAGGATCTCCTTTCTTAATCAAATCTCCTTCAAGAGTGGTTTCTCCTTCTCTTAGAATGCTCAGTTCTTTTCTTATATCTCCCGGTTCAAATGCATTTTCTAATGCCTGGGTAGGCGTAAAGAAGCCCCATCCAAACTGATTTCTTACTCCTTGAACTTCTGCATACTGACTGCCTCCAAATCCTGGAGCGCAATCACAATTCACTTCAAAAACAGATTCTGACCCAAACTCTCCAGCTGGTCTGAACAAATGGTTAAAATCCGGATCTAAAGAATATCCCATACCAATAACCTGATTGGAAGTATCATAAGCTTTCTGGTAATCTTTCATATAAAGATATACTTTTGAAAGTAATCCTAAAGCCCCTCCTTTTGTTACTCTTCCACGATCTGCAGCAGGATAAGTCTGAGGCAAAACTTCAGAAGCGGCAAGAAGATCTGATACAATAAAGTTATACACTTCTGCTGTTGAATTTCTTGCTTTCAGATAATTTCCATCCGCCGGTAATCCATCATATATCGGAACTCCACCATAGATTCTTACCAAATTGAAATAGAAATAGGCCCTCAGCATTTTAGCTTCAGCTACCAGTCTATTTTTTAGCGTAGCATCCATATTTATTTTCGGAACATTGGTAATAACCTGATTGGCCCTGTTTACAGCCTGCCATTGCCCGATCCAATATCCTCTTACTCCATCATCACTTACTGTAAAAGTAAAATTATCATATGCATTAATAAATGATGCATCCCCAGGATTAGATCCTTTTTCCACATCATCACCTGTTACCCCAAATACATATTGTGCAGGAAAACCTGTGTTTTCCCAACTTCTTAAAAAGCTATAAATAGCACTTGTAGCCTGCATTGCATCATCCTGCGTTGTAAAGAAATTTGCTACATTCGTTTGCCCTTCATCTTTAATATCTACAAAGTCATTATTACAACTTATGCTTAAAGAAAGTATGGAGAGTGTTAAAAATATTTTTTTCATAATTTTTTTAATTAAAATGTTAAGTTCATACCGAATGTATAAATAGCAGAGATTGGGTAGATATTATTATCAATTCCCATCTGTACTCTGTCTGTATTTGTAATCTCTGGTGAGAACCCGTTATACTTGAAGCTTGTCCAAGGGTTTTGGGCACTTACATATAATCTCAGCTTGGTTAGTGATAAAGATTGTGCAAGAGATTTCGGTAAGTTATAACCCACCTGAACATTTCTTAATCTGATGTAGCTGCCGTCTTCTACATAGAAACTGTTTGGCAAAATGATGGATTGGTTAGAGGTAATCATTGCATTGGTATTAGAAGTACCTGCTCCATGCCATCTGTTATTATACATATCCAGATCCCAGGTTTCGTTTCCAAAACGCTGCTCACGGTTATAGTTGTATATTTTGTTACCGAATACGCCTTGGAAATCAACAGCGATATCAAAATCATACACATTAAAATTAACTCCAAAACCATAAGTTCCTTTAGGAATCGGGTTTCCTAAGAACGTCTTATCTCTTGAGTCAATAGTTCCGTTACCATCCTGATCTGCAAATTTGAACCAACCTGCTTTTGCTCCCGGCTGTCCTGAAGCAGCTGCTTCTGCATCGGTCTGGAAAACACCAGCCACCTGATATCCGTAGTAAGAACCTACTGCCTGACCACTTTGTAATCTAACAATAGAATTTCCAAATAAACTAGCTCCTGTTTCTAAATAAGATCCACCATATACGGATGTGATTTCATTTTTAAGCGATGTAAAATTACCATATATTCCAAAAGTAACATTTTCACTTAATTTAGTATTGTAATTAACGGAAAGTTCAAAACCTTTATTTTTAAAAGAGTAAGCGTTTGTTACGAAATTGTTCCAGTTACTTGCTCCTGATACCGTTCCCTGGTTTACACCATACACAACATTTTTGGAATCTTTATCATAATAAGCCGCATCAATTTTAAGCTTATTATTGAATAAAGCCATTTCCAACCCTACATCTTTACCGGTTGTTGTTTCCCAACCAATATTTGGATCAATAAATTTATCAATAGTCTGCGCAGGATAACCTGAATTGCCAAAATATGCTCCACCTCCTATAATAGTTGTATTGGCCGTATATCCTCTTCCTACATTAGGATTTCCTAATTCACCATAACTTGCTCTTAGTTTTAATAAATTAAAAACATTCTGCTCACTCATAAAGTCTTCTTTAGAGATTACCCAACCTGCACTAATTGCCGGGAAGGTTTTGGATCTATCAACATTAATCTGTGAGCTGGCATCTCTACGTATAGAAGCATTTACTAAATATTTCCCTTTGTAATCATAGTTAATTCTTCCAAAGAAAGATTCAATTCTTTGTTGATCCTGGAAAACTCCGGAAACAACAGCATCATCTCTATCTACACCTTCCACATGAACAATGTCTGTTCCGTTGGCAATATTTAAAGATCCGTTTGTTCCGTCATAACTAACATTCTTAGCAGCCCAGTAGTCTTGTGACAAAGAAGTTCTTGTTCTGGAAAACCCTGCAAGAATATCAAAATGATGATTACCAAAACTTTTCTTCCAGTTAATTGTATTATCCCAAACGTAATTTCTATTTCTAAAATTTCTTGTAATCAATGAAGATGCTACCTGGCTGGAAACAGGAACATAATTAAGTGTAGGCGTATACTCATATTGGCTAGGGCTGTAATTATCACTAGAATAACTGATTCTGAAAGTAAAGTCTTTCAGGAATTTTAATTCTCCCCAGATGTTATTAAGCAATCTCTCCTGCCTTACCTGTGAACGATATAGATCTAGTCTTGCTCTTGGGTTTGGTATAGAATATCCGTTGAAAAACTGATAATCACCAGTAGCAGGATTCATTACAGAAAATATAGGAGGAGCATTATATGCATTTAATAAAGGATTTTGTGCTACATCAGTACGCATCTTGGAAAAACTGAAGTTATCTCCAATAGTAATGTTATCTGTAATTTTATAGCTAAGATTTAATTTGGTATTAAATCTGTTAAAACCGCTTCCAGAATTAATTCCCTGGCCCGCTGCAAGGTTACCTTCATCCTGAAGATATCCTACACTGCCATAATAATTAAGTTTTCCTATGCTTCCGGTTGCCGAAAAATCATTAGAATTAATGATGCTTGTACGGAAAATCTCATTGTACCAATTGGTATCTGCAGGGAAATTAGCCCTTGAAATTGATCCTGTAGGGTCTCCGTTGTTATCATTAAGCAGCTTCTCATTGTAAAGCTCAATGTATTGATCAGAATTAACCATTTTAGGAATATTGGTTACCTTTTTAATTCCTAAATATGAATTTACGTTAAAAACAGGTTTTCCTTTTCCGGATTTGGTCTTGATAATCACAGCACCATTGGCAGCCTGCGCTCCAAAAATAGCTAAACTTGACGGATCTTTCAGGACACTCATAGATTCAATATCCTGAGGATTAAGGAAAGAGATATCAGTTGTTATCATACCATCTACAATAAAAACAGTATTTCCTGATAAGGAACCAACTCCTCTGATGTCTACTCGCGGAGATCCACCAGGAGTACCTGTATTGGTGATGTTTACCCCTGCAAGCTTACCCTGTATAGAGCTTACCGGGTTAGCATTCGGTTTATCAGCAAGATCTTTTGCAGAAACCATTCCGATACTTCCGGTAACGTTTTCTTTTTTCTGAGCCCCATATCCAATCAAAACTACCTCTTCGATCTTCTGCTCTTTGGCAGCAGTATCTTTTGGAGTAGTCTGAGCATTGACGTTCATACCGAAGTACAGAGCCGCAATGAGACATGAGTACTTTAAATTACTTTGTTTCATATAGTTTCAATTTTATTCAAATAAATTCAAATTTGTACCTGTCTCTAAAAGTGGAGTTATTTAAAATCTCAAAAAAAGACATTAACCAAAAATATAAAAAATATCGAACAATGTTAAATTATCTTAAACATTTAACTATTATCATTTTTTATTATAAAAAAATCAACAAGTATTCAATTTTTATAATTTTATATTCAAAATAATTATCAATTATCCATCATTTTATTAATCATAAATTAACATTTTTAGTATAAAAAATCACCAAATCCGGCTCTGGATTTAATATTTTGTTAAATAGAGAATAGTAATTACCTTTGGTGCAGTTTTTGAGAAAAAGCATTTAGAAATAAATAATAAAAAATCAATGAAAAAATATATCATTGCAGCCGCTCTTATAATAGGAACCGGTGCTGTTATTACCACCAGTGTACAATCATGTACCACATTGGCCACATCAGACATGGGGCTTTCTATTATTAAAAGAATTCTGCTGAATGGTATTGATAAAGGAATGGGTATCTACGGAAACAAGGAAGCCTTTCTTCAGAATAATATGGTTGACAAGGCACTTCCAAAAGAGTTAAGAGACATCAATTCTATGTTGGAAAAGGTAGCGCCGTCATTGGTTGCTAAAGAAAGGGATTATATTGCACAGGCCGCAGCTTATACGGTAAATACATCAAAACCTATTCTGGAAGGCGCTGTCAACAGCCTGAATGCTCAGGATGTAACCAGAATCATGCAGGGAACTACCGCTACACAGGTTCTGAAAGAAAAAACATCCCAACAGCTTATTGCAGCAATCGCTCCCAAAGTGGATGAGAAACTGAATGAATACGGGATTGTAAAAACGATCAACTCCGCATTGTCAGGAAGCAATTTTCTGGGCAGCCTTTTAGGAGGAAATAAAAATACTGTCAATTCCGGAGGATTGAGCCAGCTGGCTTCTGAACAACTGGTAAACGGGCTATTCAATATCATTGAAGATTACGAGCATCAGAACTCTAAATCTCTCCTGGGGCCATTTGGAAAATAGGAAAAATTTCGTTATATTTATATTATATTATAATTGCAGATGGATATATTACAAGGAAATCAACACGCAAATCCTGAAGATTTTTACAAGTCTTTGAAGGATAAACTGGAGGGTCATCATGATTTTCCGGAGGATTATTTATTTAAATTTATTATTCCTACAGACCAGTCAAAGCTTACTGAAATATACAGAGTTTTTGACGGCATTAAATTTACACTGGGAAACCGCGAAAGTAAAAATGGAAAATACACTGCCTGCAATATCAATGCATTTGTTTTAGATGCAGATCAGGTTGTGAATATTTATAAAGAAGTAGCAAAAATAGAAGGCGTTATTCTATTGTAAAAACAGAAACCGTTTCATAGTAATGAAACGGTTTTTTTATTGTAAAACGTAAATAAAAACACTATGAACATCCAGTTGATCCTATTTAATATTATTTTAATCACCTCTGCAACAAGTTGTGTTCACAAAAATAACAGTGACAACAGCACAACGAATATCACCAATGCAGTACAGCAGCAAAAAATTGAACAGATTCAGTTAGCGGAAAGAACGAGAGGGTTCAGTAAAAGTATTGTCTTTACTCCTTCATTAAAAACCACAAATACAAACGAAGAGATCGTCAACGCTAAGATATCTTCTGCCGAATGGAAAGCCGTTTCCAGACTTGCTGAAACCCTTGACTTGTCTAAAATATCAGATCTTAAATCTCCTACTACAGGCAGACATTCTGATCGAGCTATGGCTGCTTCTATTATTATTACATCCAACGGAAAAGAGTATACTTCTTCAAGTTTTGATTCCGGACACCCGCCAAAAGAGCTGGAAGCTTTATATAATGCGATAAACGGAGCTGAGAAAGCCAAAAACCAATAAAATAAAAATCCGCTCTTTTACAGAACGGATTTTTTATTTATATACTTATTATTTTTCAATAAAGTATTTTACATTTTCAATGGGTCTTCCCAACATGGCGACTGAGCCTTTTACCAGAATTGGTCTTTGTATCAGAGAAGGGTTTTCTGAGAGAATTTTCAGCCATTCTTCTTCCGAATAATTTTTGTCTGCGTACTTCTCAATATAAAGCTTATCTGTTTTTCGGATGATATGAAAAACACTTTGGTTAAGCTTTTTCAACACGGTTCTGATCTCAAGAATACTTAGTGGATCTTCAACAATATTAATGATCTCAAAAGACACTCCGTTTTCGTCAAGATACTCCAGTACAGCATTTGATTTTGAACAGTTCCCGTTATGTAAAACTTTAACTATCATGATATAAGTATTCAAAAAATTAAAACTTCTTTTAACAAATTTACCAAGAATTACCTTGAGTATGTCTTAATGTACTGATAAAAATATGTTAAAACAAGCCATGTAATTCTGCCTCAATTTTCTCCAGTATAAATCCGAAATCTTCCGGTTTTTCTACAAAATCAAGATCATCTACTTCTACAATCAGAAGCTTTCCTTCAGTATAGTTAGAAATCCATTTGTCATATTTCTGATTCAGTTTTGAAAGATATTCAATGCTGATAGAAGCTTCGTATTCACGGCCTCTTTTATAGATTTTTTTAACGAGATTAGGGACATCTGACTTCAGATAGATCAGCAGGTCAGGAGCTGATACAAAAGACTTCATCAGATCAAAAACCGATGAATAATTATTGAAATCTCTGTCTGAAAGAAGATTCATATCATTTAAGTTTTCTGCAAAAATATGAGCATCTTCGTAAATGGTACGATCCTGAATGATGTTTTTACCACTTTCTCTGATCTCTTTTACCTGACGGAATCTGCTTCCCAGAAAATAAACCTGCAGTGCGAAACTCCACTTGCTCATATCTGAATAAAAATCCTCAAGATAAGGGTTATGATCTACGTCTTCAAATTGTGCATCCCATCCGTAATGCTTGGAAAGCATTGTCGTCAACGTTGTTTTCCCTGCTCCAATGTTTCCTGTAACCGCAATATGCATATTCTTTTTCCTTGTATTTACTGATTAATTGATAAGCTTTTCGATTCCCTCAGTCTGAACTTTAGAAGTGTCTTCAAGCAATTTCTGCAGCGTATTGTCTGAAGGCTTCTCATCTTTATTCTCAATGGGTTTTTCTTCAGTTTTTTCTACTGGTTTTTCTGTAGATTGCTGTAGAGATTCCGGCTGAGCTTCAAGCTGTTTCTGCTGTTTGGCTTTCTTTACTTTTTCAAGGCTGTAAAGATAGAGTTTGTTCCCCTTGATTTCAAAATAAGAAAGGATGTTTTTATCCACAATTTGCGCCTCCGGATCTTCAAAAATCGTCACCATTCCTTTTTCAGGAACGTATTGTGAAATGAAATTACTGGCCACAACCAGAATTGCGTCATTCTCTCTTCTAAAGCGTTTTCCGTTTTCTAAAGGGGCTTCAAAAAGTTTTTCAAATTTCAGGCTGTAAATCCTGATATGTTTTCTTGTTAAAATATAGACTTTATTTTCGTAGACCAGCATATCCATCATATCTTCAAAACTGATATCAAACGGATAAGAATTGATCGTAGTATCGTTTCTGAAATTGTACTGTATCAGACGTTTTGTACTGTCATCCAAAAGCCATAGCTGCTGCAGATCTTCGGCATAAGCCATTCTGATGAAACCAAATTTCTGCTTAAAATCAAGCCTTTGAATTTCATTCATATTCTGATCTACAAACTTCATTTCCTGAGCATTTTCAGAGAACAAAGGTACATTGAGGGGGTTTTGTACATTCTGCACTTTGTAAGGAACAGTAAGCATCATTTTCCCGATCTGCTTTCCTAACGAGTCGTATTTGGTAAAACTAAAATCTTTGTTTTTATAGATATACAGATTTCCGTAGTCATCGGCAAGCATATCTTTAGCTTCCTTCAATTTTAAAGTATCTAAAGGGAGAATATTCTGCGCAGAAAATGTACAGAAAGCAAAAGTCAATATCAGATATAGTAATCTCAAAATTCTTTTTTACTAAAGATAGCGCTCCTCATGGAACGCTACCAATTTACATACTTTATTTTATTCAGATAGAAATTGTTATTAAACTTTTGTTATTTAATTACAACTTCATAAATCTTCGGCCAGTTCTTCCCTGTTACCAGCATATTATCGCCTTTGAAAGCAATTCCGTTCAATACATCATCACTTCCTTTTGTGTTCTGTTTGGCAATTTCTGTGAAATCAAAAGTTCCCACAACTTCACCGTTGGCAGGATTAATTTTTAAAATTATCGGTTTCTGCCATACATTGGCATAGATAAATCCATTGTGATATTCTAGCTCATTCAATTGATCATAAGCCTGAGCGCTACCGGCAACAGCGATATATTTAATCAGTTTTGAAGGGTTATTGACATCAAGGAAATACAACAGTTTACTTCCGTCAGAAGCAATCAGGTTTTTCCCGTCATACGTAAGTCCCCAACCTTCACCTAATACATTTGGATAAGCAAATTCTGAAAGCAGTTTTAAAGAGTTCTTATCATAGATATACCCTTTTTTGCTCTGCCATGTCAGCTGATAAACTTTATCTCCTACAATAGTACTTCCTTCAGAAAAGTCTTCTTGAGCCTGTTTGGTAGAAGCAAGCGGCGTTGTAGTTCCCAATGTATATTTTAAAATCTGGGAAGCTCCGTTCTGACCGTCACTTTCATAGATGGTATTTCCTTCCACCTGGAAACCTTGTACAAAGTTTTTAGGATCGTGAGGATATTCTGCTACTATCTGGTAAGGAATATTTTTTTCAGGATTTTTTGCAAATACATTAATGGTAGCATCCTGATTCAATACTTCTCCTCCTTTTGTTTTAATGTTGAATGTAACAGCATTATCACCTAATGTGAAAAATTTAGGATCAACGGTTAAATCTGTTGTTTCTTTATCTCCAAAGCTGATGGTTACACTTTCTGCATTTTCCGTTACTTCTTTCGGAAGCTCTAGCTTATCTCCGAAATGGTATCCTTTCGTCTCCATTGAATTATTATAAGTATTCAGTGTATCAAGAATTTCTTTATTCTTGTTACAAGATGCCAGTAATAAAATCGCTGCGAAACCCGCTATTATATTTTTTTTCATTGAATTTCTAAATATTTCCCCAAAAATAGCAAATTTTATTCCGTATTGCCAATATTATCTATGGGTTCTCCAAATTGTAATATATAACCGTTATTATCATAGACTGCAAATTCCCTCATTCCCCACTCAAAAGATTCAATTTCATAGCATATTTTAGCCTTTGTTTTAAGGTCTTCCCAAAACTCATCCACCTTATTTACATTAAAATAAAATGAGCCGGAAAAACCTATTGAAGTTTTTGTTTCATGCTGATTAGGCTGAGAAAGCATGATGTATATTTCATCTTTACGAAGGGAAGCCCATTCCCAGTCATCATTTCTATCTATCAAGGTAAAACCGAGAACACGCATATAAAATCCTATGGTCTCATCAAGATTTTCTGTCCAGAGAATAGGACGAAGTGCAGTAAATTGTGTCATGATTCCTGTAATTCAAAGGTATTTCTATGGATTTTCATATTCAGGGAAATCCAAGTTTCTGTATCAATCGTTGCTTCACTCTTAACTTCAGGGTCAAAAGCAAAACCTACTTTCCGGTAACATTCAATAGCTCCGGTATTCCAATCATAAACATTCAGTTCTGCAGTTTCTTTATCAAAGTGACTGAAACCATATTTCAGAAGTTCCTGCATTACCTTCTTTCCGTAGCCTTTTCCTCTGTTGTTCTCATCCCAGATCAGAATTCTACCCAACAGAAATGTTTTCTCCTTTAAAAAAATCTGAGCATGGCCAATTATTGTTCCTGTTTGATCTGCAATGGTAAACAGGGTTCTGTTTTTATCAGACAGGTCAGTTTCCAACTGTTCTGCTGTAAGAGGAAAGCGGTATACAGGTCCGGCAAACTGAAGAAGCATTCTTTCATCTTCTATCTTTGAAATCAGCAGTGGTGCATCCTGAATGGTAAAGGGATGTAATGTAATCATGGTCTACTTTTCTAAATATTCTTTTAAACTCTGTCCCAAAATAGTGTTCCAGCCTTCTGTAAAATTTTCTCTTGAAAAACCCTCTCCTAAATCTTTGAAGTTTTCAATTCCTTCATGAGTCAGCTTTACAAGAGTCTGCCCGTCCGCTGGAAATAATTCCCATGTGACAACAGTCTTTTGTGCTGAAAAATCAGGATACGACCACGTATGTTTCAGTTTCTGGTGAGGTATTATTTCTAAAATCTCACCCTGATGATGGTATTTATTTTCTCCTCCGGGTTCGTAGAAATTAAATTCTTCACCTATTTCTAATTTAAAATCCTGGATATCAAAATACCAGGATTTCATTTCATTTTTATCGGTCAATGCATTCCATACTTTTTCAGCCGGAGCATTTATTTTGTATTGCACAGTGATGGGTGTACTCATATTATGGATTTAATATGTTTAAATGTACACATTTTGTCCGTAATATTTAACCACAAAAGTCACAAAAATTTTATCTCTTAATGGTTTAAAACCTAAGTTTATACTCCTGAAAAGCACACTTAAATCATTAAAATCTAACGATTTTCATTTTATTATCTTTTCACCATTCGAGCTTCTTCATTCAATATTCTTTTGTGACTTTTGTGGTTCTTTTTTTATTATCCGTGTGAAAATCCGGTGATCTTTGCTTCATCAAAATCCAATTGCATTTCAATGGTTCTCATCACATGATCGTCAAATATTTTTTCTCTTTTCATTCTGTGCAGTTCATTTCTCTGAGCCTGAATGATCTGTCGAAGGACATCTTTGTTTTCATTAATGGCTGATACATAATCTCCTGTGGAAGCCATACATTGGGCTTTGTCTGCCATCAGCATCATTTCATTTTCCAGCTTATGTTTTTGATGACGCACTAAGCTGTTTGTGACTGCCAGTTCGGAAAAGTCATTATCCAGTTTGTGTAATGCGGTTTCTTTCAGCTTACGCATAAGAATCACTTCCTGTTTTTCTTCAGGCAGTTCACTTCCGGCATCCTGAATATTCAATAATTTCAGTATTGGACTTAGCAATAACCCCTGTCCTACCAGAGTAATTAATATAATAACAAAAGTTACAAATAAAATAATGTTCCGGTGTGGAAATGCTTCTCCGTTTGGTAAGAAGGCAGGAATTGACAATGCTGCAGCCAGTGAAACGACTCCTCTCATCGCCGCAAAACTGATGATGAATGGTTCCCGCCAATCCGGTTTGGGAACTTTTAATCTTAATTCTTTGGAACAGACTCTTGGGAAATACATCAATGCATAACTGTACAGAATTCTTGTCCCGATAATTGCTCCTCCAATTACTACACTGTAGAAAATTCCCTCAGAAATAGTGTATTCTTTCATTCCTTCCACTACAATGGGAAGTTCAAGACCAATCAGGATAAAAATGATTGTATTCATCAGGAATATCAGAACACTCCACACGTTCCCGGACTGTATCCTTGAGGTGTGGCTCAAATAACAGTGTGAATTGTAAGACATCAGTAATCCTCCGGCCACTACTGCCAGCACTCCTGAAAAATGGAAATGCTCCGCTCCCACATACATAATGTAAGGTACAATAAGGGTAATAATGGTATCAATATTAGAATTGGTAGGAATTATTCTAAGCAATGCTCCAAATAAAAAGCCTACCGCTACTCCCACAGCAATTCCTCCGATCGCCATTGTAAAGAAATCCTGAACAGCATCCCTCCAGATAAACTGTCCTGAAATAACCGCTGCAAGGGCAAATTTAAATACAATTAAACTGGATGCATCATTGATAAGACTTTCTCCTTCCAGAATATTGGTAATTTTTTTAGGAATTTTCATATGTTTCAGCACCGAAGTGGCTGCTACCGCATCCGGTGGAGAATTTACCCCTCCCAGCAAAAATCCCATTGCTACCGTAAGCCCCGGAATAATTGAAGAAGAAAGATAAGCCACCACGATGGATGTTAAAAATACCAATCCGAAAGCCATTGAAAATATTTGTTTTCTCCATTTATGAAAGTCCTGCCATGAAGTAAACCAAGCCGCTTCAAACAGAATAGGCGGCAGGAAAATAAGGAAAACAAGATCAGGTTCTATTTCTATACGCGGCATTCCCGGCACAAAGCTAATCAGCAACCCTGCAATCACAAGAAAAATCGGGTAAGCGACTTTTAGTTTTTGGCCGATCATTACCAATATCATCACAGACAGCAGTACTGCAATGGATATTATAACATAGCTGTGAATCATTTTTAAGTTGTTTTTTTAAGTGTTATTTTTTTGATTAAAAATTTTCTGATTTTATGGAAAATATCTTAATCTTTTAATTTAAAATTAGAGTACAATATTATTCTTTGGGGTAATGGCTGGCGGAAGATCAGATTCGTCCAGCATATCTCTCATATCAATTTCTATGGTACGACTGATCTGAGTAATAGGAACATCGTTAGGACTTCCTTCAAATGGGTTTACAGAGGCTTCTCCTACGCTATCTAATGTATGGAAGCACCATGTCACCAATAAAGAAAACGGAATATTAAACCATATTGTCCATCCTTCTACTATTGTTCCGTCTCCTAATTTATCAAGTTCTTTCAATAATCCGAAAGGCACAAAAAGAATGAATAAAAGCAAAAGATAAGTGGTGATTGAGGAGAAGTTTCTTGGATAGGGAAAGTTTTTAATTCTTTCTGCTTTACCCTGATTATCGGTAAATTTCACCAACTGCTGATTGATTTGCGTCCATTGAAAATCATTAAGTTCTCCTTTTTCGTAAACTTCAGACAAAGCTTTACTCTGGCTGGCCATCAATTGCGTTGCTCTGTTCTTTTTGCCTAAAATATATTGAAGCTCTGGCTCGGACAGGTATTTTTTCAATTCGTCATCCAGCTTAGAAAGCCTTTCCGGGATATCATACTTCCTGGAATATTCATCAAACTGGGCTGTACCCATATTTTCCCATGCTCTTGGCTCACGAAGCTGGAATCTTAATGCGGTAAGCCATGCATAATGACGAAGAAACATTTCTTTTACTTTACCTGCATCTTTGGAAAGCAGTGCATCTCTCAGAATATACCCGAAACTACGGCTGTCATTAATGATAGCTCCATAAATCTGTCTTGCTTCCCAAAGTCTGCTATAGCTGGCATTGTTTTTAAATCCTACAATAAAAGCAACTGCAGTTCCCATTATGGCAATTGGCTGCCACGGAACTGAGAGAAATTTCCAGCCTAGAAAGTACAGAACTGTGGGAATAGCTGATAATACAACAAGAGCATAAATACTCCGTCTGGTCCAGGTAATGAACTCACGGGCTCCAAATCTTTTTCCTGAATGCATAGGTGTTTATTTTTTGTGTTTATTATTTTTATTTTTCAAATAATGATCTTCATCAAGCATTCAGCAGCGGTTACGATTAGTTTTTGGTAAATGGAATATTATTATAAAAACCAATCTGAATCTGTCCGCGATTTCTGTTTTCCTGAATCTGATTCATATAACCTGCTTCAATCCTCATATTTTTATTAATGACATATCCTAAAGCTCCATAGACTCTGTTTCTGTCGAAAACCGGACTGTTGAAGTGCAGGAAAATCTCATTGTATACTGATGCATAAAGGGTTTTCGGCAGCAATTCTTTTTGAGTAATCGGAATATTTACCCCCAGCATATAACGAAACCTCATCCTGAAATCATCTTCCAGAAAACGTTCTTCCAAACGGTAGCGGTGCTGAAGGTAAAAACGTCCAAATTTCTGCTTGGTAATATACTGCTGGAAAATTCGGTGTTCTATATTTTCCTTTTTCTCCCCGTTTACATAAGGCTGGCTCAGAATGAAACCATATCCCAATAAAACATTGTTATTATTTTCTGTAAGATCATAGCCAATCCCTGTACGGATCAGTAACTGTTCCAGATCTCCAACCGCATCAAAATTACGGTACTGAATCTCATTATGCCAGTTCAGTTTCTTGCTGATCTTGTTATTTCCAAAATACATATACCATGCTCCCAGATCATTTTTTTGAGCAAATGTCAAAATGGATCCCAAACCTAATACTGTGAATGCCAACTTCGTAAAAACCTTTCTCATGCTTATCAATTACTATTATCTATCGTTTTTAACAAAATTAATATTTTAAATCAATAATAGCAAGTAATATTTAATACCATGATTTAAAGAGAGATGAATCAAATGGTTTTATTTCTCGAAACTAGCTTGGAACCTGTTCTGTCAATACATCCGTTTCATTTTGATCAAAATAAGTACAAGTCATGGCATTAAGGTCCATCTTCCAGCCTTTGACTCCGTTTTCCGCACAGTCATTACAGAAAGTCATATAGTCTGTTCCTCCCTGTTGGTGAAGTTTGAGTCTCTGTTTAAAGTTTTCAAGGTTTAAGCTTTTTGAAACAGTAAGTGGATTATATTTACTTCCTGTCTGGACAGACTGATTTTCCAGGTCAAAATATTGTGTATTTCCATCAGAAACGTATGTTGTATAATGAGAAACGCCTAACTTTTTTACAGCCTGAATATAAGCTGGGAAATCGGCTCCGCTTTTCACTTTCTGATGTTCGGTTTTAATGTCTTCAATTGTAAATTTCATTTTTTATGTTTTTTATGTTTATTAAGAAAAATCTTCCGTCATGTTGTGATCTCTGATGTTTTCTTTCATCAAATTTAAAAATTTTTGGGATGCAAATATAGAGCAAATAAAAAACCGGCAATGTGATTGCCGGTAAGTTCTAACTATATTTCAAATACAAAATATTAATGTTATGGATGTTGCTGCATTTTAGCAGGATCATCATAGTTTACCATCCAGTTGATTCCGAATTTATCGCTAAACATTCCGAAATAAGCCCCCCAGAAAGTATCTGCCATCGGCATTGTTACTTGTCCTCCAGCAGAAAGACCTCCGAATAATTTGTCTGCTTCTTCTTTAGATTCTGCATTCACAGAAATAGAGAAATTGTTCCCTGCTTTGAAATTGGAAGACCACTCTCCTCCTGTATCGCTTCCCATTAAAATTGTTTCTTTAGAAATCGGAAGTGAAACATGCATAATTTTGTCTTTGTCTTCCTCAGGAGTTTCTTTTCCTTCCATTGGAGGCATTTCTCCAAAAGTTCCGATGTACGGATATTCTCCACCGAAAACAGATTTATAGAAATCGAATGCTTCTTTGCAATTTCCGTTGAATGTCAGGTAAACGTTTACTGTTGCCATAATTGTCTTGTTTTTTTAAGTTTAGTTTTAATTTGTATATTATTAAGGTTTTTCAGATAAAGCTTTTAATCTTGAAAGTCCTTTCTGATAGTCTTTTCCAACAGCATCTTCCATATTCATAAATAGTTTCATCAAAGTAAACGGATAAGGAATCTGTGATGTAAATCCCCAGGTCGCTTTGCTTCCGTTTCCTTCCGGAACTACTTTTACATAAGCGTTTGCTTCACTTTCATAGGGCGTAAGAAATTTAATTTCCGTATCGATTCTTTTATCTGCTTCATCTATCTTTTTCAATTCCTGGCAACCTTTTCCTGCATTTTTATTTTTACTGTCCCAGCAAACTTTTTCTCCTGGCTGTCCGGTTGTACCTGTCCAGTCTTTTTTCATATTAGGATCAAGATCATTCCATGGGCTCCATTGATCCATCGCTTTGAGGGTATTGGTATTTTGCCATACTTTTTCTACGGGTGCATTGATAGAAATTGTTTTTTCATATTTGCAATCTCCTGAAATAAAAGCAGCCACAACTAATAAAATGATTAGTAATGCGACTAAAAGTAAAATAATTCTTTTAAATGTTCTCATCATGAATGTTTTTATAATTTTTATCTGTGTTGATCTATAAGAATCATATTTCCATCGGGATCTTTCAGGTAAATATGTTCTGGGCCTGAAGTTGTCTCATCAGCTTCTTTGCCAATTTCAACTCCACTTTCTTTTAATCTTTTCTGAATTTCACGCACATCTTCAAAGGATTCAAGATTCTGTGCATTTTCATCCCATCCCGGATTGAAAGTAAGCATATTTCCGTCAAACATAGCCTGAAAAAGTCCTATCAAAGTAGAACCGTTTTTCATGATCAGGTAGTTACTTTCTATAGTTCCTGCCATAGTTGTAAAGCCCAGTTTCTCATAAAAGTCCCTGGATTTCTGAAGGTCTTTTACACTTAAGCTGATTGAAAATGCTCCTAATTTCATATTTTTTTTGTTTTTAAAGCGAGTTTATGTCCTACGAAAACCAATCCCCAAACGAGGATTCCTAAAATCCAGAACCAGATTGGAGTAGGTAAAGATACCATCATATAAATGGTCATCAGTAGAAAAATGATTCCACAGATTATGGCGGCAGTAGGTTTTCCGTTATTAGAAATTTTTGAGGCTGTAAATCCGGAAACAACGGCTGCTAAAGCATATGCCAGAATAATAAAAAACAGAGCCATAAAAGGAGCATCAGTAATATACACTTTCAGGGCTTCCATATCTCCTGCTGCAGCTTCTGCGGGAGGAGGATACAGATAATGTCCTGTTTTTTCTACCACTGTAATACAGATAGAACCCACAATAAGCCCCACCACCACAGCTAATATACTTCTCAGCATGATTATTGGTTTTTTAAATGGGTTTTAAACGCTATCGTTCCGTCATAGCTTTTCCAGTCTCCTATAAGCTCAATATACTGTCCTTCAATTTTTTCTGTTTTCTTATTCCATTTAAAATTATAGACAAATTTACCCTTAAAAAGCCCTGAATGTTTTCCTTTATTCTCTTCTGCAAGTTCATATTCCCCAAACACAGTACCCTGCTTCCTGGAATCTTTATATTTTGAAATGGTAATTTTACCTTCAAATTTTGTGTAGTTGGTATCTACAAGGGAATATCCTGAAACAAAATATTCCTGATCATTCTTTTTATTCTGCTCAGAAATATTGATCTTCAGTTTCAGTTCCTGACCTTTGTTTCCAATAGTTCCCAGATAAGGTTTACTGTTATTCAGCCAGGTATTTGAAATATCCGGCATCTGCCCCAATACAAAATTGGCCGCCAGAAGGAAGAGTAATAAAAGTTTTTTCATGCAGTGAGTTTTAAACGCCAAATTGTGACAGATGGTGGTTCAGATGTTTGGCAAACATATTGTTCCACTCCTGCGCTTTTAGTTTTCCGAAAGAAAAAGATTCTTTCCCATCAAAAGCGTCTGCCCCCAATTGCTGTGTTTTTTGAATAAAACCAATCAGTCTTGTTTTTTCTTCGTGAAAGTTTTTTCTGGTTGTCACCAAAAACTGTGGAGCCGTAGGAGAATCTCTTGGATATGCTTTCTCTCCTACTACTTTAGGTTTCACAAAGGTTTTTAATATAAATTTTGCAATAGATCCCGGTTTTTTATGTTTTTCCGGCTCATATATCATTTCATAGGTTATACAGCAGTGTGCCAGCATCTGATCTACCGTCATTTTTCCCCATAAACCATGGGTGTCTTCCACCAGTTTATTTATCCTATCAATATAATTTTGAGCATCTTTTGCATCAAATACATTTTCCATATAATTTCTATTTTACCAAAGACAAATATATCAGTTTTTTTGTTTGATTTTATAGTTGGCTGAAAAAATTGGAAGTTGCTGGTTACTGGTTGCTGGTGTGCGATTATGTGTAGGAATAATACGAGGTGCGGGATTCGGGATGCGGGATGCGAGGTGGGGGGTTTTGGGGTTGCGAGTTTGGGATTAAGCGTAGGGATTAAGGCTGAAGGAATATGGGGTGCAGGATTTTTAGTTTGGATACTGATTATGTCTGACTTATTTTTTGATCATGGTACTTTGAATTATGGCAAGTAAATACCGGCAACAAAATAATTGGTACAATCCACCAGCAACTGATAAACGACAACTAGCACATAACAACTAAGCAACCAGCAACAAAAAACTACTCAACATCCTCCGAAGAAGCGTTCTCCACTGCAATTTCCTGTGGCGCTGCTTTTTTGAAAATAAACCAAAGCTTGATCTTTAAAGCAATCCAGCCTATAACAGCGTATACCACTAAAAGAATACTTAAATGTTTCAGGTAAGGAAATGTAAGTTCTACCGAACCTTTTTGAATTAATAAAATCTTGAAAGCCTGTAAAAAGGGTGTTAATGGAATAATATTGGCGATAAACTGAACGAAAGCCGGCATCGCACTCAAAGGCCATGTGAAACCACTGATGATGAAAGCCGGTGAAGCAATTACCATAAGGATTTGTGTAGCTTTCAATGCATCAGGAATCAGGATACTGATAAATACTCCTAAAAATGAAACTGATCCTACAAAGACCGCTGTCAGGAGAATAAAATTAAATATTCCTTCAGGCATCGGAACATGGAAAATCATATGCATAAAGTAATAAATACCTACAATAAGAATAGAAAATACCCAGATAGGAATTACTTTGATAAGCATGGTTGGGAAGGCCCATTTTTTCATTTTCAAGTATTCTTTCACAAAAGATCCTCTTTCAAATTCAGCAGCAAAGCTTACAGCCATAGCCAATAGGATCACCTGCTGTAATACTACTGCCAGCATTGCCGGCCACATGAAGATCAGGTAGTTTCCGGTAGTATTGAAAAGGGTAATATAATTGGCTTTGAAAGGTTCATATTGTGTCACAGCCTTTGCTGCAGGCATTCCTGCTTTCTGAAGAGCTTTTATGGATGCTCCGGCAGAGAACGTCCCTATGGTCAGCTGAAGGGCTTTGGAAGCAAAATTTGCTGTTAAAACATTTCCGGTATTGATATAAACATTCAGTTCGGGATATTTTTTCTGAAGCATATCTCCTTCAAATCTTGAGGGAATAATCACCACAGCGGCTGCTTCATGCCTGATCACCTCATCTTTGATGCTCAGAGGTTCCTGCAGGTATCTGATAATTTTGATGCTTTTATTATCATCCAGCATTTCCGTCAATTGGTTGGACAAAGGAGTATTGTCTCTATCTACCACCAATACAGGAGTATTTTCAACTTTTCCGCTTTTGTAGACAAATCCCAGCAAGGTTGCATAGAAGACCGGTGCCAAAAAGAACACCGTCCTTAAGGTAGAATTGCCGATAAAAAGTTTGAACTCACGTTTTAAAAGACGGAAAAATTCTTTCATCTGTATATTTTTATATTTTGAAGAATGAAAGTCGATAGAACCTCCATCCGTTCTTTTCAATTTATTTCAGAATTACGTTGGCATTGACTAAAATACTTTTAGCCTTATTCATGTCTTTGGGCTTTACTTTGATCTCATAGATTGCATCCTGCAACTGGTAATCAGGGTAAGCCGTTGTAATATCCGCATACTTTGTCAGCTGTTTGATGTATACAATATTTCCGGTGAGAGTTTCTTTATTGTAAACGATCTGCATGGTAACCTCCTGCCCTTTTTTATATTTTGAAATAGCACTTTCCGGAATCGTAAACCTGAAATAAGTACTTTCCGGGATATATCCGTTGAATAGGGCAAAACCTGCTGTTGCAAGCTCTCCGGTGTTTAAACTGATGGTTTCTATTTCCATATCATTGGTGGCAATGATGTATCTTTCGGAATATGCTACATTGGCTTCCTGTAAAGCTCCTTTGGCCTGTGATGCCTGTCCTGCCGCCATTTCTATTTTTTCAAAACGGGTTCCTCTGTTGACGTCATCCAGCTCTGCCACTACCGCATCATATTGTGCTTTTGCCCCCTGTAATTTTGCATAAATTTCGTCATGAGCCTGCGGAGACATTAAACTGTCACGGAACATATTGTTTGCTCTTTTGTAAGATTTCTGGGCAAATTCATATTGTTCTTTTAAGCCTTTATATTTGGCCTGAAGCTGTCTCAACTGATCCGATGTAGCTCCGTTTTTTGCCATTTGCTCCTGAGCGGAAGCTGCATTTACTGCGCCCTGCGCCTGTGCTATTTTTGCAGACACTTCTGGTACATCAAGCTGAGCTAAGGTATCTCCTTTTTTTACCGTCTGACCTTCGGAAACATATATTTTTAAGATCCTTCCGGTAACTTTAGGAGCAAAAGAGATCACATCCTTTTTAGTTTTTCCTTCAGGTTCTTTGATTTTTTCATTTTTTTTGTCACAGCTCCCCAATAAAAACAGAGCAGCGAAGAGTATAGATATATTTTTATGCATTATTTAAATTTTTAAGGGATTAAATAAAATTTGGTGATATCCAGTTCCTGGGTAGATCTCATCAGTTCTATTCCCGCTCTTCTCTGGTTGAAAATGGCATTCTGATATTCCAGCTCCGAAGCTTCAAAATCATTTTCTGCATCAATAAGCTGAGAAGATTTGCTCATTCCGTACCGGAATTCTTTTTCTGCCTGTACAAGTGCATTTTTCGCCAGTTCTTTTTCTTTGGCCTTTAAGGTAATCTGTGCGGAAGCAATATCATAATTGGTTTGGTTATTCGCCAGATTCAGGGTCAGTTTTTTCAAGGCATCTTCTTTCTGGTTCTGCAATACTTCTTTTCCGACTTTAGCTGTTTCTTCAGCGTGTTTTCCTTCTTTACCGTCAAAAATTTCCCATTTAAAACCTACTCCTGCGGTGATTAATGGAAATACGTTGATATTATTGGGTCTCCAATCCAGTTTTTTCCCTTCATATCCAAGTATTGGAACTGCCGGAATCACATTTTCTGAAGATTTGATTCTGTTTCCGTACAAGCCTATATAATATGCGGAAGCCATCAGCTGTACTTTAGGAATCATCCATGTTCTTTCGGCTTTTATTTTATAGTCTGCAGCGCTTATACCGTGTTCTAATGCACGGATTTCAGCTCTCTGTTCTATTCCTTTTTCTGCCGCAAGCAATTCTACGGGAGATAATACCGGATCAATCATTCTGAGCCTCTCTCTGCTGATTCCTGTTAAAATATAAAGCTGAGTAAGAAGCAGTTCCTTTTTCCCTTCATATTCTACCATTTTTGCATCTAAGGTGGCCTGAGCCAGTTCAATTTTCTTATGATCATAAGGAGTAATCAAACCATAACCAAGGGCTTTATCTGCTGTTTTTCTATTGATATCAAGCCTTTTTTTACTTTCATCCAGTACTTTTTTAGACTGATGAATCAAAGCCAGCTGATCATATGCTCTGGAAATGCTGGCAATCACCTCATCTTTTGTTTTCTCCAGCAGGATATCTTCTGATTTCTTTTTTTCTTCAACCGCTTTCTTCATGTACTTCACCTTCCCTCCTGAATACAGAAGCATTTTGGCATCTGCCTTGGCAATACCTGAAAATCCTGATACATTGAAATTATTGTTGAAAGCTCCTTCCGGAATATTGATAAAGGGAGCGAGATTGAACTCCGGTGACGTAAGTCTTGCTGTTCCGTTGAGATAGCCGGCTTTACCGCTCAATTCCAAAGTAGGAAGAAAGATATCTTTCAGTTTGTGTTCGTCAAGATCGGTAAGTTTGTTTTGGGTCACCTGCATTTTGAGGTTCGAGTCCCGAACCATAGCACTATCCAGAAGTTCTTTAAAATCCGGCGCAGACTGTGCCCAGCCAAAAGCGGGGAAAGCAAAAAAACTAAACGTAAAAATCAATAAATTGTTTTTCATGGTTTATGTTTACAACAAATATAATGCAAAAAAAAGTAAAATCCTTCAAGATAATTCTACAATATGGTGAATTTAAAGTAAGTTTAAAATATGTTTAAGTTTAAAAGCTTATAAAATAAAGTTTTGCCCAAACCGTTTAAATGTTAATTAAAAACTAAAAAACTTTGAAAAAATATTTAACTCTACTTTTTTCACCATAATTTTAAAGCAATTTCATCCGAAAATAAAAGGATTTAAAAGTACTCGACCGGAAAAACAAATTTTCGTATTTTATTCTTAGATTTGAAATTTAGATTCTTGCGGAGTGACAAACTGAGTGGATAAATTTTGGGGAATAACAAAAACGGCAAGATTTCCGAGAAATAGTATTCTATAGGAAATGGGTGATAAAAGATCAAAATTCTATCGGCTTTAGCCAAAAAACTATATTACAACGCAATGTCCGCAAAGTATTATGAATAGTTCGCAAGGGCGTTCTATTTAGCAAAGACAATGAGTGAAATCACTTAATAGGAATTGACTTTTTATTTATTCTAGATTTTGGAAGCTGGATTCCTACGGAATGACAAACGAAACGTTCAATTAATTCCAATTTGATACTGTATAAAAAAACGAAAACTCCTCACATCACTGTGAGGAGTTCTCTGTATAATTATAATAAGCTGATTTATCTTTGAACTGCTTTTTTCATTGCAACATCCGGGCGTAAAACTCTGTAACGAACTTCGATATCTTTCGGTACATAAAATACCAATGGAAGTTTACTGTTATATCTTACGGTTTCAGGCTTTAGAGTAATAAACTTTTTAGTTTGTTTCTGCCCAGGGCATCCCATAAGAGTTCCTGCTGTTTCTCCTTTTGATTCTACTTCATAATAATTGTATCCCCATCCCTGAAGATCCTGAGTTTTCATTTCTCCCATCAGGAAGTAGTTGTTACAGTCTACCATTTTTTCAGTTCCTACAAAAAGTTCAACTTTTAAATCGTTTTCGTTTTTTGCTACGGGAAGCTGAATATATACTTGCTTATATCCTTCTTTAGCTTTTGGGAACATTTCAATCTGTAGTTTTTCAAACTTTTCTGCTTTCTTTTGCGCGAAAGCATTTACTCCTGCCATCAATACCAATCCTGTAATTAAAGTTTTAGTAAATTTCATCTTTATAATTTTTTAATTTATATTTAACTAATTCCAAAAACCATTCCAAAATTAAACAATTGTTTGATTTTTCGATTTAATTCTATTTTTGGGTACAATCTTTCAAAAAAAACTGCAGTACTTTATACTGCAGTCTATTTATAAATTATTCTGATATTGTTACATTACTTCCTTTTGTATGCGCATTCATCTGCGGTGCGTAGTAATTCTGCATGGTGGTAATTCCGTTGGAGAATTTTCCTGATGCATTGGCAACTACATCATATTCAAAAACATATTTTCCTTTCGGCATGTACTGAATATAGAAATTGGTAGAGGCATCTTTGGTCGACTGATAGTATCCAAGATTATTTTTCCACTGATATCCTGATAATACATCTACAGGTTCAAATCCTGCCGCACGCATATCTTTAATATGGATAAATTCCATGGCTCTGTCTGTGTTCAGAATCATTCTTACGGTTACTTTATCCCCTACTTTCAATGGGGTTTCAGAAGAGATTTTCTGAAGCTCCTCTCCGTTTACGGTTTTCACTTTTTTGTAGAGTTCTTTTGTTACGGAAATATAGTTTTCAGAAGACTTGATTTTATCGAGATCTTCATAATACTGCCAGAACAATCCTCCCTGCACAATTCCGGGACCAGGTTTTGTCACGGTTACGGTTGCTAGATTTTTGTCTACAGTTTCTGTCTTCACTGTTGATTTCACATAACCTGTAGCCTGTGTCTGAGGAGCCAATTCTTTTCCTCCCCAAACGATGGTAGCTTTATCACTGTCTGCTCCAGTCCATGATTTTCCCGAATTCAAGATAGTAAAGATCACTTCTGCCGTACCTCTTGAGCTTCCCCATGAGTTCACTTCCTTCTGCGTTACCAGCCATATTTTCATGTCTTCAATAAAGCTTTGGTCGTTAGGTTTTAACTTATTGAATGTTTCCAATGCTCCTGCGTGGTTTACAACCTTTGAACCGAACCATCCCCAGTCATTCAGGTTTTGTTTCCAGTAAACACCCTGTGTTTTAGTATCTGTGGAGGTTTCTTTAAGATAAGTCATCAATTTATCAGACACCTCTTTCAGGCCGTAATCATTCATTAACAAGGCTGCACGGTGAAGTCCGAAGAATGTAAAATCTGTGATCTTAGCTGTTTTTGCTTTTTGTTTTACTAATGTTTTCAGAGCAGCACCTTTTCCTTTTAAAGGATATTGTTTTTCCCAGTAGTTCCTGGTATCAAGATAATCTATAGTCCAGTTGTTCCAGACATTGCCTTTCTTCGCATCAAAATATTTGTTGACCTCATTATCCACATACTGAATCAGTTTAGCCGTAATAGCATTCTGGTCAGCACTTTGATAGTCTTTCACATTATCTTTTAACCACGAATTGATTTTTCCTAAGTTCTTAAGAATATACAATGAGGTACCGTAAGAACTTGGATAACCAGGATACCATGAGAACCCGCCATCCGGATTTTGCAGTTTTTTGAACTCATCCCAATCCTGACCGATAGAATTTTTCATCGTATTGACATCAAATAGTAATGCCAGTTTCTGCATCTGCTCGCCTTCATTTTTACTTTCCAGTACCCAAGGGGTTTCTTCCAGTAAGAGTTGTTTCAGCTCCTGATTTTTTTCAAGATTTGAATTTAATAATCCTTTGTTCTGGTATTCTTCAAAAACCGTTTTCATTTTCGGGTTAGCTTTGAATATTTCTGCAGCCAGTACATCCGCAAACCATTTATTGAAGATCACTTCTGCTGAATTATTCTGATCATTTTTCAGACTTGGAAGGGCAAACATGATCTCCCAGATCGGATTGGTTGTAAGTTCTAACGTATTGGAAACATTAGAAGCTGTTGTGGATGTATTATTTTTAAGATTGTCCAGTACAAATGTTTTGGTTTCTCCTTCTTTCACAAAAACAGGTACAGCATCCGTAACCAGCATTCTGTTTGGCAATACCGCAATAGCTTGCTGCTCACCGTCAGAATATTGTCCTGCTTTGGCAACCACTTTGAAAATAACAGAGGAAACATTGTCCGGAACTTTCACTTTCCATGTTAATGCACTGCTTCCGTTTTCATTCAAACTGAAGTTTTGTACTCCTGAATTCATTCCAAATTTTGAAGAAATATTCTCATTGGTAAAGGCATCTAGAATTTGTAACTCGGCTGAACCGTTTAGTTTTTTATCTGTAAGGTTGGATAACTTCGACTGCAAATTCAGCTCATCACCTTCTCTCAGGAATCTTGGATAGTTTGGAGTTACTGAAAATTCTTTCTGCGTTACCACTTCTTTTTCCAATGTGGCTGCTCTTGCATCTTTTGTGTGTGCAAGGAACATCAGTTTCCATTTTGTCAATGCTTCCGGAGAAGTGAACTCGAAGTTTACATTTCCTTCAGCATCGGTTTTCAGATCCGGATAGAAGAATGCCGTTTCGTTCAGGTTTTGACGTACAGCTACTTTATCCATTTCTTTTTCTACATCATTTAACACTCCGCCTGCATTAGAAGCTATTGCATCTGTTACCATAGCTCCTTCTTGCGCTATAGGAGCAGCTGGAAGAGCAACCTTCGCATTCCTCATAGGTATGTAGCTTTCAACTTCTGAAGCAGTTACACTCTTAGGCTTAGGACAACCATTATATTGAGCGGATCCAGGAACAGTAGGACAAGCATCATCTTTATCAATAATACCATCTTCGTCAGTATCGGCTCCGATACTCCATCTACCATCAAACCAGTTAAACTGCGGAACCTGTACATATCTGTCTTCAAAATATCTCAGCCTTTTCTGATAGTTTTGCTGTTGAAGGTAATTATTGACTCCATAAGAAGTAACAATCACAAATGGGGTGTACAATTTTCTCCAGTTAAAACTGTTTGCCGCAAACTGATCCAGAGACATATCATACATATTGGCCAATACCTCAGCATTGATCTTTTCGTTATCATTTCCGGTTACTTTTACCGTCCATTTTTCCTTAGAATTCGGTTCCAGTTTATCTCTGAAGGTAACCGTTTCAATTTTTAAAGGTTTTTCTGTGTCTTTTATATTTAATCCTACAGATTCTGTTTTTACATCATTAAATGCTACCAGCTGGAACTGCAGATTCAGTGTGGAAACACTTTTGTCTTTAGGAACTTCAACTGTATATTCTAATATTCCTTTTTTGAGCTGACGAACTTCTGAAACCGTTTTTCCGGATCCGTCCTGTACAAAAACATTGACCAATGCATCAGGAATTACTGAGAATACATATACCGTAACCTTCTCTCCTCTTGATACTTCTTCTTTCGGAGCAATAACCGTCAGGAATGTTTTTTGAGCCGGCTTTAAAGAGGCTTTATCCCAAACGCTGAAATACTGAGCTGTTTTTATTGTGTCTTTCCCTTCGATATTGAAAAGTTCAAGCTGGTAATCTCCTGCTTCCAGTTTTCCCAGATCAAGATTTGCTGCAGGTTGTGAATTGTCAGCAGATGGCTGCTGTTGTCTTTCAACTAATACTTTTTCCGTTTTCCAGTTCTTGATTTCATCGTTCTTATCAAACAGATCATGAGGAAATTTGCTGATGAATTCTTCTTTTGAATATTTCGGAAGATTCTGCACATCAGATTTAAAATTATCCCTGAAAATTCTGTCCGGAGCGATCAGTTTTGACAGCTTAACCTGATAGGTTTTTTTAAGATTCTGATCATTATAATTCTTGGTTTCCACCTTTACTTTTATATTTTCATCTGCAAAAGTATTGGCGATATTTTCTGCCTGAATGTAATGAGAAACGGATGCTACTTTTAATTGTGTATTTGCAGTCTGTGTTTCTCCATTAATGTCTGTAACAGAAGCATTGATGGCATAGTTATCAATTTGTATTCCTTCCAGTTTTTCATCTTTTTTAAGCTCTAAACGGATCGTAAACTCCCCTTTTTCATTGGTCTTTGCCTCACCCAGAATTGAGTTTTCATTATCATTATCCTGTGGATACCAGCTGAAATATCTCCATCTGATATTCTGTTTCTTAATTTCGTAGTTTACTGTGGTATTATTCAGCGGAACGCCAGAGAACATTACGGCTTTCCCTTTCAGTTCTATGGTCTGTCCGTATTTGTATTCCTCTTTTACCGGATCAAAAGTGACTTCAAACTTCGGTCTCTTGTATTCTTCTACTCTGAAGTTTTTATATCCCTGACTTTCACCTTCTATTCTCAGGTAAAAATTACCGTTCAGCTTCCCTTTTGGAAGAATGAAACTTCCATGATAAGAACCAAACTCATTGGTAGTAAATTCCTGTGAAGAAACCTCTTCACTATTGGTATTTAACAAAGTTATTTTTTGTTTTAATCCTGAAAGAACAGATTCAACTTCTTTATTGATTCTGGTATTAATCACCTTGAAATAAACAGTCTGTCCGGGACGGTAAATCCCTCTGTCTATGAAAATCTGAGCAGTTGAACGGGTTTCTTTGTTGGGATTATAATCGTCAGCATAGCCTCTGTTTCCATAGACCTGCATGATTTGGAAATCATTTGTTTTAGGCTGCTGGATCAGGAAAGTACGGTAGTAGTCTTTACTTTCAGTAGAAGGGAATTTAAATACTCCTTTTTCATTGGTTTTACCCTCAATTTTATTTAATGTTGTATTAGAAACAAATTCATAAAATCTAAGCCCTTCATTGGTTATTGGTTTTCCGTTTTCACTATTAACCAGTTTCAACTCATCAGAAAGAGGACTTCTGTCTGTTTTAGACTGATAAATAATTTTGTTTCCTGAAACCAGAAAATAAAGATTCTGTCTGGAGTCTGAATCTTTCATGTCAGCTCCGGCAACAGTAAATTCTGCTACATATACTCCTGAAGGAAGTGGTTTCACTTCCAGTGAAGTTATGTGATTCTGATAATCCTTAGGATCCGGAAGCTGGAATGTTTCTTTCCTTACCAGATTCTTTTTTAGTTTCCCGAAAGTATCGGAGTAAGAGTTCTGGATGTATTGAAGCAGTGAGGTAAAATCATCTTTTACTTCATAAATATTCAGGGTAAACTCTGATACATTCTGATATTGTGCAACAAAATGAATTGGCAGGTTATTCTGAGTCTGAGCTTCATATTTTAAAGTCAGATATGGATTTACAATCTGAGCTTCCTTACTTTTGATATTCTCAATAAATGGAGATTTCGGATATTCGTTTTTAGCCTGGGCAGCCAGTGCAATAGCTTCTTTAGGTTTCTTCTTGCCCACAAGTTCATCCATGATCTCTCCTATGATCATCACTTTATAATCCCCTTCTACATTAGATTTTAAAAGATTCTGAAGCTGTTCAAGCTTATCTTTGCAGTGATTGAAATTACAATTTTCTGTAATCTTTTCTTTCATGAAATACAGCTTTGCATTTCCGGTATTCTGAGCAATCAGTTCATCATAAATTGCATTGATCACAGTACGGTTTACTGTCAGTTCATTTTTTGTAAAAATATTATTTTCAGATAAAAACTCTACTTTCTTTATGGCATACCAGTCAGACAATGTTGGAAAATAGGCTATATCTCCTGTTCCGGAAAATATATTCTTATACTTTTCCAGAGAAATCTTTTTCATTTCAGGTTTTTCCTGATCAAGTTCCTGAAAGCTTTTAGTCAGATAATTTTTAAAATCAAGCTTGCTCCAGGTTTCAATCTGTGCAATATCCTGAGAATTAATATTCGTTCTTCCATTTATTTTCCATGAGTTCTGATTGTAATGATCCATGAAAAAACCATTCAGTAAAACCTTGTATACCAGTTTGCCTTCTCCACTAAGTTTACCTTCTGCATCTTTAAGCTTTTTAAAAAACTGGGAAGTAGAATCGTTTTGATCATCATCCACCGTCTGGTTTACAATACTGAATTCCGCTTTCAGAGAACGGATCAGTTCAAAAGCATTATTTTCTTTCATGGCTTGTTTTTGTATGTCTAAAATAATGGGAAGATTAGATTTATAAGCTCCTTTCGTGCTGTTTTCAGCAATTTTTTTCCACTGGGTATCGTAATATTTCTGTGCGGATACCATTGAAAAGCTCATCATTATAAGCAAAAGCATAAAAATCTTGGAAAATCTTTTCATATATATTAATTTTGATAAATGAACATTTTAAAAATACTGAAAAAAACGGTCATAGACAGTCAACTTTATGTCTCTCTTATGGGAACTCTTTTTGCAGTATTTTTCATGAAAGAGCAAAACACATTCCGTTTCCCTACCTTTGCATTAATTTTTATCACTTATTTCAGTGGTTATCTGTATACTAAATATCAATACACCAAACATTTTTTTAAAATAGTAATTGTAAATGCAATAGCAGGAGTTGTATGTGCCTTTTTAATCATTCACAATCACAATGAAATAAGACTTTTGAAATGGTTTATTATTGTAGTATTAGGTCTGCTTTATAACAGCTTTTTTCTTGATGTTTATATTCGGAAAATCCCGTTGCTTAAAGTTTTTTATGTGGGATTAGTTTGGGCTTTAGTCAACTGCTGGCTCACACTTCCGGAATTCAGTGTACCTATTTTCCTGATCAGTTTTTTCTTTATCACCGCTCTTGTACTTCCTTTTGATATCCGGGACATGAATAGCGATACTGTAAAGACCTTTCCTATGCTGATAGGGGTTCAGAATACCAAATACATTGCTTATGCACTTGTTTTCATAAGTAGTATCATCTCAATTTTCTATCTTAAACCAGAATACGCCATAGCTTTTTTTATGTCAAGCATCATAACTTATATTTTCATCTATTTCTCTGAAAACAAAAGAGATGATACCTATTTTTCATTCGGGGTGGAAACTTGTTCGGCACTTCCTTTTTTATTTTTACTAATAATGGAGTATTTTTGACGAATGATTATCAAGAAGCTTTCCCTCTACAATTTCAAAAACCACTCTGAGAAAAAATTTGAATTTTCCCCGCAGATCAACTGTTTTGTGGGAAATAACGGTGTGGGAAAGACCAATATCCTTGACGCTCTGCATTATTTATCCGTAGGAAAAAGTTTTCTGGGAAACACAGATGTCAACAATATTAAAAGAGAAGAAGACTTCTTTACTCTTGATGCTGAAATTCAGAATGAGGACAGTGAAGATATCATCAGAATTACCCAGCCCAAAGAAGCTAAAAAGGTGATCAAAAAGAACGATAAAAGCTATGACAGGCTTGCGGACCATATCGGGTATCTTCCGAGTGTTATGATTTCTCCATACGACTCCAATCTCATTTCAGATTCCGGGGAAAGCAGACGAAAGTTTCTGGATTCTATGATTTCTCAGACAGATTCAGAATATCTTTTTGATCTTATTCAATATCAGAAAACGATTCAGCAGAGAAATGCTTTACTGAAATATTTTGCTAAAAACAGGACATGGGATAAAGATTCACTGGAAATTTATGATGACCCGATTACCCGATTTGGAACTAAAATTTTTAAGAAAAGAAAAGAGTTTGTAGAACAGCTCAACCCTATTGTTCAGAATTTCTATCAGATTATTTCCGGTGGAAAAGAAGCAGTATCTGTTATTTATGAATCTCATTTGCTGGAAGATTCTTTTGAAAATCTTTTAAAAGAAAGCCTTGAAAGAGACCGTATGCTTACTTATACTTCAAAAGGAATTCATAAGGATGACCTTCTTTTTGAAATGGATAATGTTTTAATCAAAAAAATAGGATCTCAGGGACAGCAAAAGTCATTTCTTATTTCTTTAAAACTGGCTCAGATGAGCCTAGTAAAAGAACTTACCCAAAAGACTCCTATTCTTTTACTGGATGATATTTTTGATAAGCTTGATGATACAAGAGTTTCACAATTAATCGAACTGGTTAACAAAGAAAGTTTTGGACAGATATTCATTACGGATACTCATCGGGAAAGAACTGAAAGTGTCGTAAAAAAAATTAATGAGGAAAGTATAATTTTTGAAGTCTTATGAAGAACTTATTATCAATCTTTTTAATATCAATATCACTTCTACTCATAGGGCAGAAAAAATATTCTACATCTGAAATTTTCAACACTTTTCCTTTAGGAAAAGCTAGCAAAGTAAAAATCATTTCTTACAACACAGATTTTCGAGGAGAATTTTCACTAATACCACCACCTCCAAATAAAAAGCTAGACTCTATTCAACTTAAAGAATATTATGATAATCTAAAAAAACCTATTAAATTGATAGAGACAATTTCAAAAGAAAATTTTAAGGAAATTAAAGAGTCAAAAACATTAAATCTAGCAGAAACCCTAGAATTATCGAAGTTACTTTTTAATACTTGTGGAAAATTTTCAAGTGATTTACGTGAAACAAGCATGTGTTTTTTTCCTAGAAATGCAATTCTTTTTTACGATGAGGATGATAAAGTCTTTGATTTTTTAGAAATTTGTTTTGAATGTCACAGAATGCAATTTTTCTCTGAAAAAGCGACAGAAGTAAATGGTATGTGTTCTAATTTTTATTCAAAACTGGAAAAATATTTCCAAAACAAAGGATTACAAACACAGTACAATTAAAGACAATGAAGAAGAAAAAACGTGAATATCAATCCTCCGAACTGGTAAAATCTTTTGCCAGAATCTATGGATTTGAACATAAACTTATCGCATTTGACATTAAAGATTTCCTTGAAGAATATCTTGATGAAAGCCTTTTTAATGAAATAAAAAGTGTCAATATAGAAAACGAATGTATTATCATTAAAATTGATTCTCCTTTACTGAAACATGATTTTAAAATGCGAAAAAGCTTTTATCTCAAAAAGTTCCAGGATAAGTTTGGGGTAGAAAAATTTAATGATCTTCAGATATTATAGGAATATTGGGTAAATCTATTCAAATAATTCACCAACGTTGAAGTTATTTGTTTCTATGAAATTTAATATGTATTTTTAGGGCTTACTAATAAATATTTTAATCATGAAAAAATCAATTGCATCTAAGAAACTAACAAGAAAAAACTTAAAGGCCATTCAGGGTGGCGGTGTTGGACAAATTTGCTGTGCTGTAAGCTGTGCTAATGAGAACGAATGTGCCTATTGGACAACTTTACCAACGAAATGTCCGCTACTTCCTATCTGTCTATAAAATTTATAACTATCTATAGAAAAATGCTACCTTACGGTAGCATTTTGTTTTTATGATTAATGTTCTTCTGATTTATTGGAAATAGTACTGCTCATCAGATCATCTGCTTTTTTATCCAATCTTGAGCTTAATGGCAGGAAGAATTTCAGCGGATGCTTTGTAAAATATCTGAAAATTTCTTTATAGATCTCACTTACCTGTCCAAAATTCATCTTTCTTGATCTGAATGCCAGGAACATGGATAAACTGAAACTTACCAGGAAGTTGAAGAAACCAATCAGGAAAACTGTTACAAATGACATCCAGAAAGTATAAGAATCTACTGAAAAATCTTTTCCATAGAGCCCCAACGCAAAGTTACCGGCAGCAAAAGTAATGTGCCTGATATCTAAATCGAGGCCGAAAAACATCCCTACCGGAGCTGTTGCTCCAAGGAACACACCGAACCAAAAATTGGAAACAATTCCAGGCCAGTTTTTAGCATAATATTTTGAAAGTCCTTTTGCGAATTTCTTTCCAAAAAAGCTTCTGATAGAAAGGTTTTTGGCAATTCTCTCCGGAATCTGGTAAAACACGGAATTGTTCCCGATATTTCCTGAAATAATCCCTGAAATAAAAAGATAAAACCCTGCAATACTTGCATGCAGAATCGCTTTTGACTTAAAAGGATCGAGGTCTTTTAACAGTTTATCCGATCTGTCTACCGCCAGATTTTGTGAGAAAAACACATCCAGTCCATAGATAATAGCAAGTGCCACCGGAAAAGCAAGCAACACATTCCCTACAAAGGCAATAAACTGGCTTCGGAATAATTTAGATACCAAATGGGCAAACTCGGTATTGTTTCTTTGGGCATTTCCTTCTTCAGACAAAACTTTTGTCATGGTAGCAGCAGTCATTGCCGGCTGTTTTGTAGCAAGGGTAAAGCCCATCAGATAGATCATCACGAATCCCATTGCATAGTTCATCGAGTACAGAAAAGCATGTGAAAAGTCACTACCCGGGATATAGCCGTACAGCATTTTCAGAACACAAAGCGCTCCTACAATGATTCCGCCGCCACTCGCCTTGTAGAACATGGTCATATATTCCTTCCTGGTAGAAGTGATATAATGGGCTCCGGCTTCAGCTGTATGATTGGTAATGAGATGGGAAATCAGTCTTGTACTATCATTAATCAGATCAGAAATATTATTTTTATGAGATTTATAGCTCAGAATATTAAAGATCAGCTGTTTAGATTTTATCAGAATGTCTTCATCGTTATCAATGACCAATAACTGCACAATTTCATAAATTCTTTCAGTCTGCTGACGGATTTTAAGCAGGGATTGGTTAATCTTCCCGGAAATACCATATTTGGCGGAATTTTTAAAAGCAATATTCACAAACTCCAGACATTGTTCAGCATAGATTTTTATCTGCTTATATCTGCTGTCTTTGGAATGAAGCTGAAGTTCAGGGTCTTTTACCAGATCATCTGCTAATGTTTCCAGCTCATTCTGAAGGGCAAGAAACGGATTGTCCAGATTTCTGTACTGCGGAGCCATTCTTACCACTTCTACCTCCATAGCCATCCCTGTAACCCTCCAGGAAAGGATGTTCATAGAGAAAATGAGTTCTTTTTTCACGTTAGGTTTCAGAATAAAATCTGAAGCTCCCAGCATGTTTAAAAATTCGTCAATCTCATTTTCAGGAAGATTATGCAGATATCTCAGATCTTTCTTAGGTCTAAGACTCACATTATCAATCATAAACCACACTGTTTTTTCATTTTCAACAGGTGGCAAAACTTTGTTCAGGATTCTTTTTTTAAGCTCCGGAAAGAAGGCGTTTTCTGAAAGAATATTAGCTTCCGTCAACGAAAGATTGAAAGGTCTTCCCTTAAAGATATTATGGATGTAATGTTTAAAGTTCTCAGCAAAATTAGGATTGCTTCTGAAAAAATTAAGCACATCTGTAAAGTCTGCCTCTTTGATGGTCTCTAAAAACTCTGCAAAGGGTTCTAGAGAAAGGGTTTCATTCTTAAAAGAAAAATATTTTTTAAGAACTGACTCAAAGTTTGTGCTGGAATTAAAGAATTTCATTAGTACAAAGATACTATTTCAAACTCACATTCCTCATCTGTCTCATGATCCAATTATGTTTCTTTCTTAAATAAGGTGATGGATTTTTAGGATCATATTTTTTTGGATTGGGCAATACCGCTGCAATCCAGGCAGCATCTGAAGCACTTAGATCCTTAGATGACTTTCCAAAATAATATTGTGCGGCAGCTTCCACTCCAAATACGCCCTGTCCCATTTCAATGGAATTCAGGTATCTTTCAAGAATAATATCTTTACTCCATACTTTTTCTATGATAAAGGTATAAACTGCTTCCAGTCCCTTTCTTACCCAACTTCTTCCTTGCCAAAGAAATACATTTTTTGCAGTCTGCTGGGAAATGGTACTTCCTCCTCTTATTTTTTTGCCTTTCTCATTATATTTCATTGCTTTTTCGATCGCTGTATAATCGAAACCGTCATGATCAAAGAATTTCTGGTCTTCAGAAGCGATTACGGCTTTTTTCACATTGTTTCCCATTTCGTCATAGGAAATATAATCCCTGTGCAGTTTTCCGTATTCAAAAAGCCCTCCTATCTGGGTAAGGGTAATCGGCGGATTAAAAAATCTGCCCCAGATAATAAAAACTACATTCAGAATAAGAATGATGAAGATAAGCTGTTTAATTTTTTTCCACATAATTTATAAAAAGGAAAGGCAAAAATAAGCAAATAGTATGAGTTACTGCAATTCTTTCATGTAAGTAAGCTGATAATCCGGTAAAAGTTCAGGATGGAAGATCTTAATGTAATCTTTAAGGATAAGATCTGCTCTTACTACACCGCTTTCAAAGAAATCATTAGCTTTCATTTTTTCTTTTCCTGCTATGGTGTAAATCTTTCCTTTATTGAATACATCAAGTTTTCCATAAAAAGGATTCATGCCCAGCATTTCTTTTTTTGAAGTGTGACTTCCTGCATTTATCCAATACTGAACGCCTCCTGCTTTAGCATATACTTCTTCAAAGCTCATCGTCAATGCTTTTTCATCTTTGTTGTCTTTCATAACATAATTGGCATTGGCATCCGAAATATAATGGGCAACAGAGGTATTTCCACCAGGAAGATACCATATATCTCCATACATTTCATTAGCAAGTACCAAAGGTTTTTCTTTAGCCTTTGATGCAAGCTGTTTCAGATAATTATAATTTTTTTCAACTTCCTGATATTTCGTTTCTGCTTCTTTTTCTTTTCCTAAAAACTCTCCGAAAAGTTTAATATAAGCAGTTTTTTCCAAAGGCTTCTGCTCCATGTACTCATCCAGAAATATTACCTGAATGCCATTATTTTTCAACAGTTCATAAGTATTGTCAAAACTGGCAATATGATTGGTAAAAATAGCATCCGGCTTCATAGAGATAATCTTCTCTACGTCATATTTCTGCTCACTTCCTACGTTCTGGATTTTCCCTTCTTTAAGCAGATTCTGAATTTTATCTGAATAAATATACTCTGGGCTGGAAACTCCAATGATTAAATTTTCTGCTCCAAGCTCTGAAATATACCCTGCCATACTTGCATTTAACAGGATTATTTTCTTGAATGGAGTTTGATTTTGTTTAAAATTATAAGTAAAATTCCCCGATTTTAGCTCCAAGGTCCCATCATGTTCCTTAAATTGGGTGCGGGCAGATATATTTGTCCAATCTGAGGACGAAATTTTTGATTCTCTTTTACAAGCTGTTAGCGCAAAAACCGTAAATAAAAGTAAAATTCTTTGTTTCATCTTTCAAAGAACGGAAAAAAGTGCTATATTTGCAAACCTTTAAACAACAAGGTAACACAAGGCCTCGTGGCGCAACTGAATAGCGCATCTGATTACGGCTCAGAAGGTTACAGGTTTGAATCCTGTCGAGGTCACTTAAGGAGACAACTATTTGATAGTTGTCTCTTTTTTTTACATAAAAATAATATTTTGGTTTGGATCGTCCCATCTGATTGAACCCTGATTATTATCTTGGTTGGTAGATCATAAATATAAAAGATAGGGTAACTATTTAGACAAAGCTTCAGATTTTTCTGAAGCTTTGTTCATTAATAATATATTATTAGTAAATCGTTACTGGGCCTACCAGTCCCATAGATTGTAATGGTTGATCTTTCCTTTTCAGATTCGTCCAGTATTGGGCTACCACATTATCCTTAAGGGTTTTCATATAATTGACCATCACTGTAACTACTTTAATTTCAATTTCATTTATTCCATCACGAAGCAAACCATCTATCGGATAAATTCTCCGTCCAAACCATTTTGTTCCTGCATCAATACCATTAATCCGTACTTCACAGATTCCATAAACACTTCCCAGATTCAGATGATGTACAGTTTTATTATCAGTCACCTGAAATATATTGCGGTAAATTATCGTTCCGGCAAAATGAGCATATGCAGATAGCTCTTTAAGATCAGTCAGTTGATCCAACTCCTCTTTTATAACCGCCCCATCATAGTTTCTGAATTCAACATTCCATTTACCATTAATCTCTTTTGAATTATTTCCAGTCACGGAATTTTCTTTCCAGACATTTCCTTTTTTATTTCGGTCAAAAACAATCAACTTAGAATCTGCCGGACCTAAATTGATCTGCAGGCACCCACCCGGAAGTTCCAGTTTAAACCGGTTACCCGTTACCGCATCCCATAACCATGCCTGTTTGTGTTTGATTACATTTTTATCAAATGTAATATCAAGCGAGGCACTGTGCTTACTGCTGGAATTATTAAACAGAAAAAGTTCGGCTTCATCGGCCTGATAACGTACCTGAGTGATGAATGTCTTTGGTGTCCGGATTTTCACATAGGGTTGAATACTATATTTTTCCTGAACTGCCTTATACCAACCCAGGAAATCAGCTGCCGGCTTATTTAAAAGAATAAACCGGTCAGGATAAGTTTGCATTTTTCTGATCCAGCCCTGTACCTCCAGATCTCTTTTCTGATAATTATTCCAACCTGTAGAACGATCCGGAACAGCTTCAATGCAGAAGATTCTTCCTCCATTATCTACAAATTCATGCAATTTTGCAGCTGTGGCTGTATCCAAGCTATGCACTTCAATCAAAAACAAGGTATGGTACTTTCTTTTTCCATAAGTAAGAAAGCCTTTCTTTATATCCGAATCATTAATCACTCGTTCAGAAATATAATCACAGGCATTTCCGTTCTGATGAATAGATTCCCATATTAAAGCCTGGTAAACAGGCGAAACGATAGTTGGGAAAGGCTCATTCTGCGCACCATATTCTGACCACTGATCTGCAAAGGGTGCTAACAGGGCAATGTCTGCAAACATTGTCGCTTGCTGTAATACGGCAGACAATCTTGCCCGATAATCCGTATAATGCTTAAAATACGGCCACATTGTGTTTTTTTCATTAAAATACCCGCCATAGGTAATCCAACCGGGAAAAGCGGCCTCAGGAGGAGAATAATTAAATCCGTGAAAAATGGGATGGGTAACTCCGGATATGGTGCTTTGGTCTCCTGCTATTTTCAGAATCTCCAGTGCTTCGTTAAAGACCATATCCGTGTTGGTCAATTCTTCAGAACTAACCAGTTTTTTATCCTTTAAATGGGCGGCTGAGGAAACCAGCTTATTGATCATGGTGTTTCCTCTACCCAGATGCCATGGATACTGCATAAATTTTTCTTCGCTGATATCTTCCCCTATCCCATATTTCAGCCAGGTCTCACACTCGGGAATATCCAGCTCAAAGCTTCCTTCCAGAGGAAAATAACCACGTCCATATGCCTGTGCTCTTGATTTTACCTTATTATCTTTACACCACTGTGCAAAAGTATGTACAAATCTTTCCTCAAATATTTCAGCCTTGGTCAGTTCAAAATCATAACGCATACGGTCCGTCATTTTTTTGAACTCTGCTCCCATTTTTACAGGATAAAGGATGTTGGCTCCGGTTGTGTTTCCCATGCTGCCGATTTTAAAAAGGACAAAGGGCAGATAGGGATACAGATCATACCCCCGCCGTTTTTTAAACTCACTCATCATATCGCTGCTCCAATTGGTTCCCTCAGTTTCCAGACTATCAATGAAGAAAGACCTGATTTTCGGTGCAAGCGGTCCTATTTTCTGTTGAATGGTATCACTCATCCTGTTGAGGTATTTTTTTACGGCAGCAGTATCATAGTGATTCAATACCGGACCCATACCACCCGGAGTACCCTGGATTACACTCATAAAGCCTTGTACTTTCACCAATCCGTAAACTGCATAGTCACCTTTAGGTACCGAAACTTTGATCACTCCATTTTTAATCTGATCTGACAAATTGATTACTTCGTCTATATGATTTAACGGATCCGGCACAAGTTTTACTTCCAGTATTTCCATCGTTCTTCCGCTATATGGATTGGTAATGGCTGGGTCAGCCTCTTTCAGGAGATCAAAAAGGGAAAATTCCGTTTTAAGTGGCCCTTTCAGTTTTTTTACAGCCGAAACCACAATCTGCGAACGTTCTTCCCCTTCCAGGAACTCACCACCTATAGGGAATCCGGTACCAACAAGCAGATCGCAGGTCATATCCAATGATTTTGCTTCTTCAAGGGTAAATTTCAATAATTCGATCCATTCATCACTTAACCATTCTACACCCGGCTTATTCATATCATCAGTACGTAAAGGAAATGATATAGGGTTTATCTCCACCCCCCCTATCCCTGCATCTTTTAAGATCCTGAGTTCGCGTGCTAATTCTGCTTTTTCTATTTTATTACCATTCCACCACCAGCGAACAAACGGACGGTAATGATTCGCTGGATCTCTGAATATTTCAAACAGTGATTGTTGTTGTAATAAATTTCCATCTGCGAGCATTCCACGCATATATGATGGCAACGCATTCATTAATATTAAACCGGGTACTGTTGCTGAACACTGTTTCAAAAAGTCTCTTCTTTTCATGAATGGTTGAAATCGCAATAATTATTTAAGCCAAATTTAATAGATTTGTTAATAATATTACCGTTTGCCAGAAAATAATATGAGATAGGTTTTCGGTTTATAAAAACATGGAAAAAAAGCATAGTCTGAAAGAACTTGCTGGTGTCTTCCTTAAGCTACAGATTACAGCTTTTGACGGACCTGCTGCCCATATTGCCATGGTGTCACCCACAGAGAACAAAAACAAAATGGAAACTTACCTGACAAAGGCAGACGTAATGCACAAGATCATTACCATAAAAGATTGTGGGCACGACATGATCACACAAGGTAAGATGAATGGTGCAGAAGAAACCTGGTCCTATACATATTGGCAATGGCAGAAACAGCCAGAGGAATTTGTCAATTCAATTTTTGAATTTATAAAAAATAAAGCAAATAAAAAATGCAGTAGGAAAACAGTTTTATCACATCAGAAATTTTGGATTATTTTAACGTATCAAAGCAAAATAATACATCACAGTTAAGCAGAATAGTATTATAACTAATTGTTTGATGTAAAAGAAGTTTGTAATTCTCTATTAACCTGACTTAATCAAATCAAATCATCTACAAAAGTGTTTGAAGATGTGCTCGTCTTGACACCAAAAGCCAAAAGGCGCCACTTTAATACAGGTGGCGTCTTTTTTAATTCACCAAAACTGTTCTCTACATTTAATTTTTATAAAATTAATAAATCATTTCAGTTGAGTTCATTCCAACCCCTCAAAAAATTATCAGCATTCATAAAAATTCTCTTTTATCAATTCATACGAAAGAACTATATTTAGCCATGTTATGCCATCACGAATTTTTAAAACAACTTTAATAAAAAATTGATTTATACAACACTTTTAAATATTGCTGTTTTTCAGGGAATTGTTCTAGGCATAGTTATTCTAAAATCGTCCCTCTTCAATAGTCAATCAAATAGATATTTAGCCTACTTGCTATTTGCACTTTCCTTCGTTTTATTGAATTACGTTTTTGAAATTGAAGGTGCATTTAAATCCTATCCTTTGCTATGTTTTCTGGACTATATTGAATGGATATTTTTACTACCTGTCTTCATCTTCCTTTTTATCATAAACCGAATTGATGATACTGTAAAGAACAGACAAAGAACTTATTTGTATTACATTCCCTTTGCCTACTCCTCTATTTTTACCATTATATACCATCTTAATGATATTTTAGGAATTTATAAAATCTCAGATTCAGACATTTTCATAATCAATATACTTAGACTAATTCAGCTTTTATTTGCCTTTATCATCATCCTGTTTCCACCTTTTTACTCTTATTTTATGATAAGGCACTTAAAAGACCCACAAGAGAAAAAATGGGTAATTACCTTATTAACTACTCTCTATTTATTATTATCTACCTGGCTAATTACGTATATGACTGGCTTCTTTTTTGGAATAGACATTTCCTCTATCATGAGCGGACTGGCTTTAGCGGCAACATTTATCATGCACTGGACGGCCTATATAGGCATTTACAGATACAAGCTTGCCAAAAACAAAGATGCGGTCTACCATTTTCTAAACAACGATTTAGTTATTATAAATCCTAATCTGCTAGTTGCAGAAAATAGTATAACGCAAGAAAATAACACTGCAGAAGAATCCAGAGAATCTATCACAGCAGATAATCTTTATTTTCAAAAACTGGAATTTCTTTGTAAAGACGAGTACATTTATACAGACAGTACATTAAACAGAGAAAAAGTAGCTGAAAAACTTGGGATAAGCCCTGGATATGTTTCACAAATTGTAAACACAGTAACAGGAGACAACTTTGCCCATTATATCAATCAATATCGGGTGGAGGCTGTAAAGGAAATGATATCAAATCCGGAATATAAAAACTATAATCTGCTGACAATGGGATTGGAAGCCGGCTTTACTTCAAAAACAACTTTCTTTAAAGCATTTAAAAAAGTTACCGGTAAGACACCTAATGAATATAAAAATACCAGCAAATAAGTACCATTTTGTACATTTTTAAGCTTTTGAAACCCGTTCTAATTTTTATTATTTGAGTTTTGCATCGAAATAATTCAAATAACTTTTTTATGAAAAAAAAACTTTTACAGCTCATTATTTTACTAGCCTTTTATTCTGTCAATGCTCAAAGTGAAACTGATGCAAATCCTTATCAGAAAAAGAATGAAATTAAATTAAATTTAATTGCCCCGTTATCCGGAGCCTTTGAAGCAGGTTTTGAACGGCATATAAACAAGAAATCATCACTGGGCATCTCTGCATTTATTGTTTATGATCACACAAAAGACAAGGATATGAATTACTTCATCTCCCCTTATTACAGATATTATTTTGGAAAAAAATATGCTTCCGGTTTTTTTGCCGAAGGATTTGGAATGTTCACTTCCATTGATGGGAAAAAAATATACGCGGCAGACAATCTTACATTCACTGAAAATAAAGATGTTTATGATCTTGCACTCGGTGCTGGTCTTGGTTGGAAGTTAGTTACAAGAAAAGGATTTGTTTTTGAAGCCAACGCGGCTTATGGGAAACTCGTGTTCAATGCAGACAAAACTGATCATGATCAGGTTATAAAGCTTGGATTGAGTATTGGTTATCGATTTTAATATCAAATATATCTTAAAAACCATAACAAGACTTTTGTTTACAATGGGTAAATTACAAAACTGAAAAATAAAAACGAGGATTATAATTCCTGTTTAATTTGGCTCCATCGAACAAAATCATCGATAAAAGTGTTTGAAGATCCGCTCGTCTTGGCCACCAAAAGCCAAAAGGCGCCAACTTAAAATAGTTGGCGCTTTTTATTTTATTCTTGATTCCAAAATAAGCCAGATGTTTTGGCAGTAGATATTACAGATTTTCTTTCTGCAAGATATTCCGGAGTTTTTGCAGGGCTGATCAATTTTGTTGATTCATTTAAAGCAAATAATATCAAAGTACAATCTTTTTTTGTGATAGAATATTTACTGATTATACAGCCTGAGAATCTCCACCAATTCAGGTATGGATCGTATTTTTAGCTTCTCAAACAACCTGTTTTTGTAAGTGCTGATCGTTGATGAATGGAGATTCAGCTGATTAGAAATTTCTTTGAGCGGAAGACCTTCTGCAAGCTTATTGGCAATTTGCAATTCGCGGTCTGACAGTGCTTCAAAGGGAGAATTCTTTACCGTGCCATTTAATGATTCTAAAAAAATAGCTTCTTTTATATTATCACTGATATATCGGCCCTTACTGAGCATCGCCGTTAAAGCAGTCTCTATTACTTCAGTGGAGCTTAGTTTACTGAGATAGCCACCAGCACCCATTTTCAGATATCGCATTCCATACAACTCTTCATCCTGTGAAGAAAATATTAGAGTTTTTAATTGAGGCTGGTGAATTTTTATGTAATCTATTGCTTCCTGAACAGTACCATTAGGCATATTAACATCCATAATGGCCAGATCAAATTCTTCTTTCTGAATTAATTTGTACAGCGATTTATAATCCTCTACTTCTGAAACTATGGCATCGGGTCTGAATCGTTTGATTGTTTGTATCAAACCCATCCGGACGATACCATGATCATCTGCTACAACAATGCGAATGTTTACTTTTAGGCTCATCATTCTATAAATTTATGTAAAAAAAGGGAAACCGTAGTACCTTTATTTTCAGTGGAAATGATTTGTATGTTTCCATGTAACAAGGATATAAAATTTTTTACAATTTTCAAACTTAATCCAGCTCCTTTCTCACCCGCAGTTCCCAGGAATATGGGATTGTCATAAGTGTAGATCGAAGATAAATACTTTTCATTTATTCCTGTCCCGGAATCAATTATAGAAAGTACAACCTCATCACCTTCTGTAATTACCTGTAAATAAATATCTTGATCTGGAAAAGAGTATTTTATCGCGTTGTTAAAAATTTTGTCTAAAACGTATTCGATCAACAGACGATCGCTTGCAATCACTACATTGTGATCACCTTTAAAATAAAATTTAATATTTTTTTCCTTTAATTTGGCAGCGTATTTTTCTTCTAAATAGTGAAAAAGATCCATCACCATGATTTTAGCGGGTTTAATCTTAAATTCTCCGTATTGTGTTTTTAGCCATGCAATACTGTCCTGGATCGTTTGCAGATTCTTCTGAGCATCGCGTTTTACCTGCGGCAACAACTTAAAAAAATCTTCCTCACTTATGGTCTTTTGTCCCAGTTCTTCTATAAGCCACAGAAAATTTCCAAACAATTCTTTTGAGTCATGAGACAATATTGATATCAGTCCGTTCTTGAAATTGATTTCGTTTTCCAGTCTTTCGATTTTTAATTGTAGTTCATTGATAAAATCATTCATAAATTTAGTAATCAAAGGTTTTAGAAGCTTTTTTGAATTATTTTTTGGAAAAAGACAGAAAGGGTTATACTGCTTAAATGCGAATAAAAACATCCAGTTCAGGCCCTTCTCCAGGAGCTGGCAAGTTATAAAAAATATCGTATTAGTAAAAAATCAAATGGGATTTACTTGAAATAGTAAATCCCATATTTTATCTTAATAAGATCCAGACTGAATTTTTCTAATGCCGTTAATTTATCAATATCGTGCTGATCCGGCGATTGATTATTGTTATTAAAATCGTCCATAAGGAGGAGCAATTTTAGAAAGTATTGTTAAATTGCCGTAAAGCTATAATAAACATTGATAGAATAAGTGGTATTTTCCTTCCCTACCAAACTCTGGGCACCCGCAGGTGGTATAGTGTATCTTACGTTCAATCCGCGGTCCAAAACCGGTGTCCCGTTAAAGAGTATTTTTTGAGGTGTTTTGGATAAGGGAACATTTACAGAGCTTCCATCCACGCCAATTTGTAAAATATTTGAATTAATACTGGTCTGCAGACCGCCTTTCTTGAAATAATTTTCGTCCGATTTTACATATAACTCAAAATTTTCATTGTTGGACAACATAATTTGGTTGGGAATCACTTGTGACTGACCATCAGTATAATGGGCAGCAGTATTAAAATTGAAGTTTACATTCCGCCCGGAACTGGGGATGGTGATTTCCGACAGAGGAAGCACCTTTAACTGAACAGCTGTATTTTGTAAACTATTAATTGAGTTATCTGTGCTTCCGGCATTGAAATTCAATTCAAACGTATAAGTTCCGGCTTCAAAAAAGAAGTTTTTAAAATCTTCCGCAGACACATAAAGCTGAGGAATAAAGCTGTTTCTATTTCCCGCTACAACACTGAAATTAGCAGCAGAAAAATTCTGAAAATCGGAAGACAAGGCTTTGGTAGTGAGTGCAGCTCCGTTACTACCCAATTTAACACTTCCTATATTTCTGGTTCCTGGAACACCTTTAGAAGAAGTGAACTGAATGTTTGTGGAAGCAGCTTTCGCCCAAAAATTAAAATCGACTGTATTCGCGATTTCCGTATTCCCCAAATCCCACACCCGCGTGCTTGCATTGCGGTAGTCATTCAAAGAAGATATTTCTATGTATTTTGTTAAAGAGTTCGTGATCCAGCGTATAGAAGAAGGAATGACTAAAATTGTTTTAAAATTACGCGGTGTGAAGTCATTATAATTCTGAGTGATATCCATAGAGTAATTCCCAGCCCGGAAGGCATTGGCACTAAATTGTGATGAAGGAATTTTAAATGTAAAATTGATATTTCCCCGGTTGAATCCTCCACCAATACTGATTGATGGTGGTTCAAACCACTTTACAGCACTTGTACTGAACGACTGAAAACCTGGTAAATAACCTGAAAGTCCAGTATATGGCAGCTGCCCGCCCATACTTTCTAACTGCCATATAAGCGTGGAACTGGGTAAAGTAAGTGACGAAGAAGAGTGAGTAAAAGTTGGTCCGGAAACAGAGGTAAATGTAGGAGCTGTTGGGAGCAATCCCAAAAAGGCATAATCCCAGTTTGTTCTGTTGGCATTCGTCATTACCCTTGTAGGTACTGAAGTAAATTCGCTCCTGTTAAAAATATTATTGTCAGGAATCGACAGGTACACATCCTGAGCTTTCGTGAATGTAGACCCGCAGCACACGGTAAAGATTCCTATTAGAAAAGCCCTCATCTTTTTCATACTTTTAAATTTAAAACTTTTTCACCTTAATGTTGGTGTCTTTCTTCTTATATTCAAAAACCACGGTTTTTGAATACCCTTCTTTTGTCACCTGAATCGTTTGGACAGGTTGTGTATAACTGTATTTATCATTTTCAATATAGAGGTTGTATTTTCCATCTTTCAGGAAAAACTCAAACTCATTTTTTTGGTTAACCACGGCAGTATGGATCACTCCATCTTCACTTTTTGCATACACCACTATTCCGGTTACATCCGTTTCCAAAACATCGTAGGCTTGTTTGATCTCTGTTAGTTTCCCACTTACCTTAATGTTTTTTACCAAGCCCACTTTGCGGTTAATATTGTTATGAACCATAATGGTAGGATCCATCATCAATCGGGCACCCGCACTTTCGTTCACCTTCAGTGTGTAAGTACCTTCGGGCACATTCTGAAAAACTACTTTTCCATTCTTATCCGTCATCGCTACATAATTGTCCAGTTTTACAATTTCATTAGCAATTACTGATTCACCGGATTCCAGAAGTCCATTGAAATTTTTATCTTCAAAGAACTGGAACGCCACTTTATGATTTCCGAGAGCCGTAGCTGTAGTAAAATATTTTTTAACGCCCACTCTGAACTGGTAATAGCTGCCACTGCTTGCATATTCAGCCGTAGATCTATAACCGGAAAGATTAAAATAACCTGTGGTGGACCAGGAAGGCGAAATTTTATATTCCAGATTACCGTTGATATTACTGTTTAGATTTTTATATAATTCCGAATAGAAGATTCCGGCTGAAAAAGATCCAGTGAGATTATGATTAAGCATCTGGAAATTATACGAGGCGTATACGTTATAGTTGGCAAAATTACGGTTTACATTATAATAAGAATTTAAATCAAAGACACTGGTGGCATTCCATTGAGCTGTTCCGTTGAGGGAGAATGATTTATATCTGTAAGACAAAGTTATTTTCAAACTGTTGAACCACTCCGGTTTATTGTTCTCTTTTGAATAAGAATATTCCGCTGTCAGGTTCAATCCGTGGGCACCTAATGTAGTGCTTATGTTGGCTTCCAGCCGGTAAGAAAAAAGTTCCTGCGATGTGTAAAAATTAGCTGTTTTTTGCTTTTCAACCTTTGGAGCAAGTAAAAAATTCCACTTGCTTAAAGAAAACTGATACCCTAATCCCAAAGCTTCTGTACTGTTGAAATAATAACGTAAATTATTGATATTCCCAGGTTGGGTTGATTCACTCTGGAAACTCAGGAACTCAGGTTCTATCTGCGAATTCTGATATTGTATAAAAGCGCGCTGAGAAGCCGAAAATTGGCGACCGATCCGTTGATTTGAGAAAAAAGATCCCCGTTTGATCCCTGCATAACTTTTAGTAGCAAAGGAATTGACAGATTGTATCTCCCATTTCCCTATTTTCCCTTCATAATTGGCTCCCATTGAAGCTCCCGCGTTTTCATCTTTGTTCAAAAGTCCTTTTTCATAGCTCAGGCCCACCTCCGTGCGGATTGCGTGTTTATCGTTAATTAACAATGATGTTACTGCGTTCGCTACCTGCGTATCTACGTTAAGGCGCGGATCATGATCGAAAATATAAGACACTTTCCCATTGAAAGATTTAGCATTCCCAAAAGCATATTTTGTACCCACCATGGTAGATCCTTCTGTTTGCTGGAAATAAGTACCATACAGATTATAATTATTTTCCAGCGCAAGAACTTCAATCTGATTATTTTCACCAAATTTGGTAGAAACTTTCCCACCTCTTCCGAAAATTGGGTAATCGTAATCACTGCTATTAACATTTCCTACCCGTAATACTGTATTTTTTCTCTCCAGTTCCAGCCAGGTATCATATAAATTATAACGGCCATCTTCAATATAGTAATCTGCGCCAATATTGAAGCGCGATTTCAAATTCTCAGTCACCCGAAATGCTGTATTTCCCCTCAATTGAAGAAAGTTGAGACGTGAACTGTTTTCATTATAGCTCATTTCCGCAAAATTATTTCCGCTCGCTACTTCGTTTCCCCGGGCAATTTGTCTGTTGTGCGATAAAATGACTAAGTAAAGCGTGTTACTTCCCACGATTTTATTATCAAGCAGATCTGTGACGATTGCATTAATATTAAATTCCGGATACAGCGTATTCTGTTTTCTCACCGCAATTTTGATCTCAACCGTTTGTTTTTCTAAACCTTCCAGAGATACGGTTTGTTGTTTTGGTAAAATTTCCAAACCATCAGGAATAGATTGCAAATCAATCTTAACGGTTCGTTTACTATAACCTTGGTTTTCTACAGTTAGCAGAATTGAAGATTGCGGCAAAGCAGGGTTAATGAAATTTTCGTAGGTGGCCGTATAAATTGCGATGTTTTTGTTCTCGCCTTTAGCAACAAAGAACGATGCGCTTTCTGTTCTGGTAATCGTTGGAGTGGTGTATGAAACCTGGAATTGGATCGCATTGGATCTCAGTTTCATAAAATCCACGTTGGCGATCAGTTTCACAGGAAGATTTTTAGACTGCCCCGCACCTAAGGTAAAGTCATTTTTGGGATAAAAAAGCAGTCCAGGATAGTTTTCCTGAGGCATGATATTCTGAATAATAATCTCTTCAGAACTCTTATTCTCAATAACAAGGAAATTAGTAAAAGTAGAACCTTTCTCAACAGCAACACTGTCATTTTCAAAATGGATTTGAATATCCTTCTTTTCCTGCGCAAAGGCCAACGAGAAGTTCAGAAGAACAAATACAAAAAATAAGATTGTTCTTCTTAGGACTGATAACGATATTCCATTCTGTGGTTTCAAAGCTTAATTTTAAAATTTAAAGTTTTTTTCGCCTACGCGTAAATCATTGGATTCTGCCATTTTGATAATAACCACGCCAAGGAAGTTCCCTGAAATGTTCTCTGGCAAAGAAAATTGAACAACCTGATTGGTATCCGGAAGCATGGAGATGGAAATTGCGGGTAATTTTATTTCCTTACCACTGTCTGTATTGGTGAGTTCAAACTCAACGGTGGCATCATTGATGGTGTTTCCATCATTATGGATGCTTACTGCGACTTTTCTATTCGCTGCATTCCCATTACCCGCCTCTGAAATATTGGTAATATCCAAACTTTTTACATGGTTTCCCGGTGGAGTATAAAAAATGTGAAGTCCCACTTCAAATAAGGTAATAATACCGATACCATTCTGAACACGTGCCTTATCTGCCTGCTGAGGAAGTTGGGTGAAAAACAACATACTGTTTGTAACGGCAGACGGTGATGCATTTGCCGGAATCTGCATGGTTACTACAATCTCCTTTGTACTTTTCGCAGGAACTGTTACAGAATTTTCTAAGGTGGATACCCATGAGGCATTGGAAGTTTTTGAACTGCCTGCTTCAAGATAAACCTTATTTCCGTCTTCTTCTCTAGCCCAATCTTTATAGTTGAGATTAAAAACATAATCCTTGTCTGAGCTGTTTTGAAGCGTAACTGTTTTGGTTACTTTTTCTCCCGGATTACCTGTGAAAAACAAGCGTGTAGGCGACATAGAGATACTTTGTGCCATAAGTGAAGAAGATCCGGTAAGGAGTAAGAAAATGAAAAGGTGAATAAACTTGTGCATGGTGTAAATAGTTTAATAATAAAAGATTCCCAAAACTACTGAAAAACGTAGCAAAATGAGCCTTTACAAACTAAAAATTTTATTATAAAGCAGTCGCCGTATAAGTTACTGTTTGTGTATAAGTTCCGGCTGGTTTACCTAAAATATCAGAAGATGATGATTTCGCTGCTGGAATGGTGTAGTCCAGATTCAATGTTAATGCACTTCCAAGAGGAGCATTGGCTACTAAGTTTTTTTCTCCGGCAGATAAGATTACATCGTTTTTTGTTCCGCCCATTGTTCCGGCAGCTGTAGCTGCTTTGATTGTCAAAACATCTACAGGAATTGAATTTGTACCATTAACGAAATTCGGACCTCCTGCTTTTACTTTAACATTAAAGTTCTTTGTGGAAGTAACTTTTAAAGAGTTGGTTTTGGTAATTGTCTGATCAGAGTTATAGTCTGCTGCAGTAAGATAGTTAAAGGCAACTGTCCCACCAATGGCAGTACTTCCTGCATCGATAGAGATTACATCGTTCAGGGTAATATTTACAGCTGTGGTTGCTGTAGTATTTTGAGCTTGAATATTATGAGTTCCTAATATAATAGCTCCAAAAGCTAAGGCTGTGATTACGATTTGTTTTGTCATGGCAGTAATGTTTAATTGTTATTCTCGTTTAATTGTTCTCTCTTGAACACTACAAATCTACAGCGGCGATAAAAGTTTCTTTGTAGTGGAAAAAGGAAGTGCATGTAGTAAAATCACTACACGGTTTATTCATTTGTTAAATAAGAAAAACCCTCAGTACCTGGAAGTGCTGAGGGCATGTATATTGATGTGTTTTTTTATTATAAAGCAGTCGCAGTATAAGTTACCGTTTGAGTATAAGTTCCGGCTGGTTTACCTAAAATATCAGAAGATGATGATTTCGCTGCTGGAATGGTGTAGTCCAGATTCAGGGTTAATGCACTTCCAAGAGGAG
>NZ_VUNZ01000001.1:1357936-2664797 GCF_008386505.1 Chryseobacterium sediminis
TAATTGTCTGATCAGAGTTGTAGTCTGCTGCAGTAACATAGTTAAAGTCGACCGTATTACCAATGGCAGTACTTCCTGCGTCAATAGAGATTACATCGTTCAGGGTAATGTTTACGGTTGTGGTTGCAGTTGTATTTTGAGCTTGAACATTGCTAGTTCCTAATATAATAGCTCCAAAAGTTAAGGCTGTGATTACGATTTGTTTTGTCATGGCAATAATATTTTATTGTTATTTTTATTTAATTGTTATCTTTTGTATACTGCAAATCTACAGCGGCGATAAAAGTTTCTTTGTAGTGGAAAAAGGAAGTTCATGTAGTAAAATCACTACACGGTTTATTCATATGATCAATAGAAAAGCCCTCAATACTTTTGTAGTATTGAGGGCTTTTCTATTTTAAAATTGATATTTACTTACAGTGCAGTGGCAGTATAAGTTATTTTTTGTGTGTAAGTTCCCTGTGGTTTTCCTAGAAGTACCTTGGATGCATTTTCCGCCGAAATGGAGTAAGCAATATTTAAAGACTGTTTGGTCCCTAAACTTGCATTGCTCACCAGCACCTGATCATTTGTAGATAAAGTGACCTCATTCAGGGTTCCCACCAAGCTTCCGCCCGGTATTGCTTTTACCTGTAATATATCTACAGGAATTACATTTGCACCACTTACAAAGTGTGTACCTTCAGATTTTACTTTTACATCAAAATTTTTAGAGGAAATAATGACTAAACTGTTGGGAACGGTCACATTTTTTGCTGAATTATAATCTTTTGTGTTCCCATAATTAAAATCTACAGAACCTTCAGAAGCAACAGAGCCAACATCCATTGCAATAACGTCCGATAAAATAATATTTACTGATGTACTCACCTGCCCTGAATTTTGTGCCATAACCCGGTGGGTTCCTAAGGCAATGGCTACCAGAGACAGCGCAACGATAAAGATTTGCTTTTTCATGATTAATAAATTTAGTGAGGTGTATAAAATATTGTCGTAGAACTAATTATAAATTTAATAACATTATCTGACATTACCAAAGCCTTTTTCATCATTGGCTAGTCCACTATTTTTTATTCCTAAAATTTATCCTGAATTCTTACCGCTAAATTGCCAGAAACTTTAACTATAAAAAATACTTCAAAATGAGTTTTAAAAATTCAACAATAATCAATTATCAATTAAACTTATTAATCTTTATCACAAAATAATTCATTACATGATGAAAATTTATTATTTTAGTAATAAAACTAAAACCAACGCAAATGTGTAAAATATTTATAGTTGACGATGATATTTTCCTGGGAGAAATGTTAAAATATCATCTCCAGCTAAATCCTGATTATAAAGTTCCGCTATTCAACAGCCAAAGACTGCCTTTTCAATCTTTACCTTACTACGAAATTATTAGATATAGGTAAATCAACCATTTATAATCTAATTAATAACCTTGAAATTGAAAATAAATAAATGAAAGTTGCCAAGTTACTTTTTACAAACGGAGAATTCAAATCTGAAAGAAATGATGAAAATCTTGACTATAATGAAGCTCAGCTTGTTATAGGATATGGAGCCCGAAATATTATTGAAGAAAATAACTTTTATATTCTTTTAAAGGAAAAGTTTCCGCATGCAGAGATAGCACTGTCTTCTTCTTCCGGAGAAATTTTCTGTAATGAAGTCTATGATGATACAGTAGCTTTAACTATAATCAGCTTTTCAACATCCTATATAAGAACTTCACAAATTGATATTGAAGATTTTTCATACAGCTATGATGCCGGAAAAAAATTAATTGAGAATCTTCCTTCAGAAGGACTTAGATGGGTATTTATTTTATCAGACGGCAGTAAGGTCAATGGCAGTCAATTAGTGCGAGGATTAAACGCCAGCCGCCCCAATGAAGTTTTAATCTCAGGTGGATTAGCAGCAGATGGAGATAAATTTGAGAAAACCGTTGTTGGCCTCAATCAGATCCCTGAACCTAATAAAATCTTAGCCATTGGATTTTATGGAGAACACCTTGAACTGTCTCATTCTTCAATTGGAGGCTGGGAAAGTTTTGGACTTGAAAGAGTAGTTACAAAATCCCATAATAATATTCTTTATGAAATTGATAATAAGAATGCATTAGATCTTTATAAAAAATATTTGGGAAAATATGCTGAAGAACTTCCCGGCTCTGCCCTTCTTTTTCCGTTATCCCTTAAGCTGTCTCAAGACTCTTCATCAGTAGTAAGGACCATCTTATCCATTAAAGATAATACGATGATTTTTGCAGGAGATTTACCGGAAGGAAGCAAAGTGAGATTTATGAAAGCCAATATGGACAGACTTATTGACGCAGCAAATGATGCAGCAAATGAATGTCTTAAAATGACTACACACGATACAAAACTGGGAATCATAATAAGCTGTGTAGGAAGAAAAATGGTACTTGGAGACAGAGTTTATGAAGAAGTAGATATTGTAAGGGATGTTTTTAAATCCAATACAGTATTAACCGGATTTTACTCATATGGAGAGCTATCCCCTTTGAGCCCATTTGGCGATTGTGCCCTGCATAATCAGACTATTACCATCACCACAGTTAATGAAATTGAATAACATGGAAATCAAATTTCACAACTTACTCGAAAGACAGATTAATAAATATCTTACAGAAGATTGTAAAAACAATCCACAGTTTGCAAATTTCATTCATGCAGTTAATGAATCTTACAAATCATTTGAAAGAGATAAAGAGCTGATGGATTATGCATTCAAACAGAGCGAAGAAGAATATCAGGAAGTTTATCAGAGTCTCAAAAATGAAAATACGCTGAAGCAGGAATCTATCAGTAACCTTTATGAATCATTAAAAATTATTGATTCCGATATTGAAATAAAAAAATCTGAAGATCTTAAAGAATTATTGTTATATCTATCCGAACAGTTAAGGAAAAGAAAAAGAGCAGAAGATTACATAAAACAACAGGAGGAAAAATATAGGAATATTATTGCCAATATGAATTTGGGACTCATTGAAGTTGATAATGATGAAATCATTCAGTATGCCAACCAAAGCTTTTGCAATGTATCAGGGTTTGAGCTGGATGAAGTAATTGGTAAAAATCCCAACACGCTTTTCCTATATGGAGAAAACAATCTCAGATTCTTACAGGACCAGATAGAATTGAGAAAAAAAGGAATTTCCAGTGTATACCAGCTTCCTGTAAAAAATAAAAGAGGGGAAATAAGATGGTGGGCCATAAGCGGGGCTCCTAATTATGATGACCATGGAAATTTGTTGGGATCTATAGGTATCCATCTTGATATTACAGACCAAAAAAAACTAGAAGAAGAATTAAAACTCGAAAAAGCAAAAGCATTAGAAGCATCTAAGGCAAAAGAGGTTTTTCTTGCCAATATGAGCCATGAAATAAGAACACCTCTTAATGGTATCATTGGTTTTTTAAGAGAATTAAAGAGAAGCTACCTTTCTGATAATCAAAAAGAATTTGTGGAAAATAGCTATAATGCTTCTCAACATTTATTATCAATTATTAATAACATCCTGGATATTTCTAAAATTGAATCAGGAGAAATGTCTCTGGAAAACAAAAGTTTCTCCATAACAGATAGCATTCAAAAAGTTATTTCTGTCCTTAAACCCAAAGCAGAGGAAAAAAAACTCAACCTCATTACATATTTTTCTCCTGATATTCTTCCTGCTTTAAAAGGAGATTCTTTAAGACTTGAACAGGTTTTGTATAACATCATTGGGAATTCTTTAAAATTCACCACTGAGGGCCACATTAAAGTTGAAGCTAATGTATTGAAAAGCTTGCCAAATCAACAGACCATTTCGATCAGCATTACAGACACGGGTATTGGAATGAGCGAAGAATATGTACGCAATATATTTAAAAAATTCAATCAGGAAGACAGTTCAATTTCAAGAAAATATGGAGGCACAGGCCTAGGAATGTCTATTACCCGGGAACTTGTTCACCTTATGAAAGGAGAAATTAATGTAAAAAGTGAAAAAAACTCAGGTACCTGTATCACAATAATTCTGATTTTAGATAAAGGTAGTGAAGAAAACCTAAAAGAGAGTGACTGGAAAAACCAAAATATTTCTATTGTGGGGACAAAAGTTTTACTGGTAGAAGACAATGCTCTTAATCAACTGGTTGCAGAAAAATCTCTGAAACATTTTAAATGCAGCATTGTTAAAGCTGAAAATGGTAAAATAGCTATAGAGATATTAAAAAAAGAACAATTTGACATTATTCTGATGGATGTGCAAATGCCTGAAATGGATGGTATCGAAGCGACGAAAATACTACGGAATGAATTGGGTATCAGCACCCCCATAATAGCACTCACCGCAAATGCCTTTAAAACAGAAATAGATAATTGCATTAATGCGGGAATGAATGACTATATCACCAAACCATTTAGTGAAGAAAACTTACTTAGTACCATTTATAAATATGTAAAAATTACGGAAAAAATAAAAGATATACCATCAGATACAAACGAAGCTCTCTATGACCTCAAAAATATAGAGTTTCTCAGCAGAGGTGATGAAAATTTTATTCAGAAAATGTTATCAATTTTCATTTTACAGACCGAAACAACGATTCCTTTGGTAGAAAAAGCATTTGAGAAGAAAAACTACCCTGAAATCGCAAAGCTGATGCATAAAATCAAACCAGGTATTCAAGCTGTAGGAATAAATTCTATTGAAAATGGAATAAAACAGCTTGAATTACTTGCTATAGAGCAAAATAAAGAACTCCCAGAATTATATTCTCTGTTTGAAAAAATAAAACAGACTCTTGAAATAGTAGTCAAGCAATTGAAAGATAAAATCACCCCCTCAATCTGATCCAAAATCAAGAAATAATTCCCTATTTTGGAAAAATACCAAAACACAAATACCTACAAAAGTGTTCGAAGATACGCTCAACCGGGTCACAAATAGTCAAAAGGCACCACTTTAAAACAAGTAGTGCCTTTTTATGTATTAGGATTTAGTATAATTATTTTTAAATCAATGCTTTTGTCTTTAATCCGGTTTTTCAAAAATTAGCTTATCAACTGATGATATTATTCAAATTTCTTAAAAACCCATTGTATTATTAACCTGATAGTGTAATGTTTTATAATAACGATGTAAGTAATCATATATCACCATCTCAAATACCCTTTGATTGGAAACAAATAATCTATTAATATTCATATGAAAGAAACTTTTAAAGAAACTTTCCATAGAAACTTCTAAAGTTTGATTTTCACTGTGGTAAATGATATTTTGTAATATTAAAGCCATTTCGTCAAGATTGGAGATAATAAGTTCTCTTTCTTCTGCAAACTCTTCAGACTGTATAAAATCCCTAAATTTGGGTTTAAAAGCTCTATATTTTTTATCTAATTGGCTGTTCAGTCTTTTATCTGTATTAAATTCCTTTTTAAAAGCTATATTATAATTGTTTACCCATTTCATTCTTTCATCAATGGAAAGATTAAGCCTATCCAACAGCTTATCAATATAAAACAGAGAAGCAATAATTTTTTCTTCGTCATCATAATCCAAACACTGTATGGCCAGTTCACTATTTCTGTAAAACAATGTTTCTGCATCTTCAATAGTAGCTTTACCGTACCTTTCAATCTCTCTGTTGTATATGTCTGTCTGAATAGATGAAATCTCACCACTGGCTACATATTCCTGCAAAATCATGTTGATTCTTTCAAGAACTCTGCTATATTCTGCGGTATTCTGTAAATTAAACCTTACTCGAAGATGGGGTTTAGGATCATTATAACGAATAAAAAACCATTTTGAAATATATCTTTCCTCATCAAGATAAGCAACTAAGGGCATAATTGCCTCTTCCAGAATCAGATCTGAAGTTTTTACACCTGCATAAATTTTCAGGTAAAGCCATTCGCTGCCAATAATAAATTTTCTCATTTCCATTATTAATTATTTCCCCTTTTCATCTTTATACATCGGGAAAATAAATTCACGCTTAAAATTATCCTGAGCGTTATATAAAAATTCTTCAATGATACTATATTCTTCATTTTTTATAGTATCAATAAAAACTTTCAACAAATCATAATTTTCCAAATTAAGAGTCAATTTATGATCCGATTTTACCAATTGTACCCATTGTGGAATCTGCCTAATTTTTCTCCATTCTTGAATTTTTGAAAACAGTAAGTCTTTTTGATTTACAGATAAAGAAAATTGCTTAATTTCTTTTTTGGTGATTTTCCACGAGGCCTTAGACAGAACAATATTATTGTATTCTACTCTAGGAAAAAAATGATAAATATTTTTCAAATCTCCCCAATTAAAATATAATCCTGATCTAAGATTTTGAGATTTCAGATCACATAAAAAATGATAAATCGGTAAACTATTTGCTGAATAATTATGAGCGTTGGTTAGATAGGGTTTAATCTCTTTATTGAGTTTCTTTGACCGTAAAATGATTCTGTTATTCTTTAAAGAAATATATAAATCATCCACGCATATTTGATTTTTTTCGGGCAAAACAGATTGTGCTAAATACGGAATTTCGTATTGCCGCAGTGCAGGCCGTCTTATTACATTGCCTATTCTGGCTTCCGGAAGATGAATAATTTCTGCTGTGATATAATCCGAATTCAGATATTCTTCTTTCTTTGCAATTGCTCTTGTTACATTTTTTACATTTGATTTTTCTGAACAAAATCTCCCTAAAAGATTAGCTGCACTCCCTCCTCCACTTCTGTTTAGATAGAGTTTCTCTACATTATTTTCAGTATTTATTTCAGCTAAAAATGATAAAGTATCAGGTAAATTATCCCAATTTTCTTCAAAATCTTTAAAATCATCATCTGTAAGCTGTATTATTTGTCTATTTTCGACTAAAGCTTCCTGCAATTTTTCATTTAAAATTTGCTGAATTGGATTAAGTTCAATTTTTATATTTTGTTTTTTTTGAGAGGATGGTAATTCTAAATCATCAAGATAAGCGTGCAATCCCTTGGCAGCAATATCTTGTCTATAACCAATCCCAACTTCAGTATCTAAAGCGTAAGCTAAAGAAATTTCCTGCGTTTCAAATCTTTCATAAAAGGCATTTTTAAACTTCTCAAAATGACTATCCTTATTATGTGATGTAATTTTATTTAAAAAGCTTATACCCTTTTTCAGTTCCTTTTTTAACTGAGGATTAATAGTAAATTCTCTCTCAAAATAAAGATCCGTCTGAAACAGGTATTTTTTTTCGTATTCTGTTGTAAATGTTTTTATTAAGTTTTCAATTTCAGAATAGAGAGTAACTGAATTTCCGATGTTACAATCTAATGCATTCAGTCTTTCTTTTATCAAATGTAAAGCTTCAACCTCTTTTACAGATCCTATTTTATGTAATACAAAAATTAATGTATCTAAAAAATCTCTTCCTGAAACATTTGCCTCAATTTCACTTACTAAAATTTGATTATCTATCAGTTCTGTTACAAATTCCCGAGCTTCAGAATAGGATACTTCTTCATTAGTAATGACTTCAGCAATCTGTTCCATAGTTTTACCTTGCTGCGAAAAGGTCAGTATCTGCTGTAACTCATGTGATTGAGCCACTGATGAAATTATATATTCTCTTTTACCCCCAACACTTGTATATTCTACATACCGAATTTTATTCCCTACTTTATAAATACTGTTATTGGGAAAAAATAACAATTGCTCTCTAATTTCCGTAATTGCTAAAAAATGCTGAGCCAGATTGACTAAGAAACACATATCCAGTTTTGTATCTCTTATAAGATCAATATGGGTTTCTTTGTTTATTTCACTATTGAAAGTACCTGTTCCAACACCGGAAAATAAGCCAAAAGGAGTACAGCGGGTGCTCATTCGGCTATAATATTTCAATAAGGTATTTCTTAATTTTTGATCTTGCTTTAAAGACAGCTCTTTATTTGAAAGCCATTGAATAATTTCTTCATATAAATAAGGTGATGCCAGGTAAATAGCTTCCTGAAATATCTCATTATCAGCTATTCTTTTTAATTCTTCATCTGAAATATCTTCTTTATCAAACGTTTTAATGAAATCTTCATAGGTAAATAAAGGAGAACGAACAATGAATTTTTCAAAAAACTGATAGGGAAATCTTGACATTTTTATTTTTTAATTTCCTTAAATTTATAATCAGGATGCCCTAATTGCCATAATGCAAATGCAAAAGTATCAGCAATATTATCATATTTCTGAGCAACCGGGATATCACCTCCGTGGCCTCCTTCATAGTCAATTTTTAGGAATATTGGATTTTTGGATTTATCTGCTGCCAAAAGCTTTGCTGCAAATTTTGTAGGCATCCACGGAGAAACTCTCGGGTCATTAATTCCTGAAGTGATTAATGTAGCAGGATATTTTTCACCCTTTCTAATCTGTTGATAAGCATCCATTTCTAAGAGTGCTTTGAATTCCGATTCATTACTAAGCGAGCCAAACTCTTTTGCGCTGTTCAAACCATTGGGTGTAAATTCCATTCTTGTTGTATTGACTACTCCTGCATCAATAATAGCGACCTTAAACAAGTCCGGCCTTGCTGTTATTGCTCTGCCAATAGTAATTCCTCCTGCACTTGCCCCCCAGATTGCTATTTTATTTTTTGAAGTGTATTTCTCACTGATCATATATTCTGCACAGGAAATCAGATCTTTCCAGGAATTCGATTTCGTCATTTTATATCCTCCTTCATGCCAAGGTTCTCCTTTCTCGCCACCTCCTCTTACATGAGCAATGGCTACTATTCCTCCTTGTTGAACCCAAAGCAGATAAGTCTTGGATAAATTAGGACTGATATTAGTTCCGTAAGCTCCATAAGCATAGATTAAAACCGGATTATCTGCGTTTCTCTTAATGTTCTTATTGTACATCAAAGAAACCGGGATATCTAATCCGTCATGAGATTTTATGGTAATCTCTTCAGCAATAATATTTTTAAATTCGGGATATTCAATGATCGGAGCTATATTTTCCGGAACAAATTTATTTTGTAACGAGTCATATTTAAATCTCTCAGAATCATTTTTCCAACCGCTGCAAACGATCCAAAAATCATTGGAAATATCTCCTTTAGAGGTAATTGAGACATTACCGGCAAGAAATGGTAACGGCTGTAAGATCTTATTTTTTTCTTTATATAAATATACCTTAGCTTCTACTCCATTCTTTGAAGTACTGAAAACAAATCCCTCTTTTAAATTGTTCAAACTTGTAATTACTTCATCAGCTATATTGGAAACTAATATTTTTGCATTTTGAAAATCTGGATTTTGCAATGATGTACTGTAAATTGCATTTGTTCCGTTTTTTTCTGAAATGTAAATAAGATGATCATCCTTTTCTATAAAATCGGTAATTTTTTCTTCCTTTCTAAATAAAAGTTTCCATTTTCTTTGAGAAAAAACCTCACCAATTGGCATATAGTAGGTATCCTTAAATGTTGTAGCACCGGATATTTGTCCAAAAATATATTTAGAATTTTTTGAAGACAGGCTAATACGAGGAAAATCCTCAGGGTTTATTTTAACCTCGGGATTATTTTGTCTTGATAATAATATTGTATGTGCTTGAGGGCTTTGTCCTATTGTATATAGTACAGATTCCGTATCCTTTAAGAATAACGGTGATTTGGGATCAATAACTGGATAATATCTGTAAATAAAGCTGTTATTATCAGAAAGCCATGCAATACCTCCGCTGTCAGAAGGCCAGCAATTGGTAAGAAGATCCGGCAGTAATTTGCCATGCGGTATATCATAAATTACCATCTCCGAAATCTCTTTACCACTTTCTGTCAAAGCAATAACGACCTTTGAACCATCGTAGCTTGGCTTGATATAATTTATCTGATATTTTTTCTTGTTTTCAGGTTTAAAGTTTTCAGGATTGAAAATTTCTGTTTCTGTTCCATTGAAGCTTTTCCTGTAAAAAAGTTTTGCTGTTTTTTCCTGTGGTAACCTTTTTAAATAAAAGTAAATATCATTATCCGTAATATTTAGCTGGTTGATAGAAACTGACTGTTTTTTATCAAATTCCAGTCTTTTATCAATATAAAACTGTCTGTTTGGAATGTTCCTTAAAACTGATAATGAATATTTCGTCTGATCTTCCATCCATTTTGAGGTCGAAAGATCATTCAGGTTTTCCAGGTTTCTGTATTCATCGACTATTTTTGTTCCAAAATACTCATTAGTTACAGGCTTGGAAATAGCTAGATTTGTCTTTTGAGCCTTCACTGTTGCACATAAAAATATCAGGAAAAAATATAATTTATATATATACATGTTTTAAAATATAAAAACAATTAATAATATATTGATTCAACATATTATTAATTGTTATACCATTAGCACTAAAAATTAATTAGTCCGGACTTGTAGGATCTGTTCTTGTATCATCTCCATTTTCTAAACCCAGACCGGTGTTTCCACCTCCTCCACCTTTAATTGAGCGAGGATTTATAACCTTAGTAAGTTGTAATTTTTCTAAAGACAATTTTTTTTGACCTTCTTTTTTCTTCTTCATTTCTTTCAAATAATGTTTAAAATTTATGAGTCGCAAAGTAAATTATAAATTCTTCCCAAAACAAAAACTTATACTCTGGATTTATAAATTTCGAGTACAAAATTCATATAAATCACTCATAAACAATCAATTATTTATTTCATTTTTATCGAGTGCTTTTATGAAATAAGAGGGTAATGTCCCTGTTATTTTACGGAATGCATTAGTAAATGATTCAGAATTATTGTATCCTGCATGGTCAGCAATGCTTGAAATTGTATATTTTTGAAGCTGGGTATTGGTTCTAAGTTCTTCTACAATATAGCTTATTCTAAGTTCGTTTAAGTACTGCGAAAAATTCTTTCCTTTTAACTCATTTACGGACCTTGACAAATAGGCTCTGTTTGTATTGAGTTCTTTTGACAAGAGATCTAAGTTCATATTTTTATTTAAAAAACTACTTCCTTCTTCAAATTCCTGTAATTTTAAACTTAATTGTTTAAGCTTTTCATCTGATAATTTCGGTTTTGTTTTTTCTTTTTCACTATCAATAATTTCAGGAATATCAAGATCCGGCTTTTCAATTGAAATAACTTGAGATGCTGACTCCGTTAATAGCAGATCTGCCTTTTTCTTATATAATCTTACTTTGTTTCTGTTTTTTGTATATAAAAATGATAAGACTATTAATAGTATGCCGCCAATTCCCAGTAACCAAAACAGCTTATTATTTTTTGAACTTAAGTCTTCAATTAATCTCTCTTTTTCTTTTAATAAAAGTGGTGTATCATACTTTTTATTAATCTCATGAGAAAGTGTATTATTTTTTTTATATAAAATAGAGTCTACAGCAAGCAGACGTTCAATATAATACAATTGTTTATCCTTATTATGATGGTTTTTATAGTGATCAATTAAAATTGGATAAACGTCTCTGAGTTCAGAAGTGGCATCTTTTGTTTTTATGATGATAGAATCTACAGTCTCAAATTTCTTTAAAAAACTGTCATTATTTAACTTTATAAGAGATTTTCCGGAATAGTATTCACTTAATGCTAAATTTTGTGAGTCAAAAGAATTCCTTCTTATTATATCTGAAACCTTAGATAGTGTACTTAAGGATTTAGTGTATTTCCCTCCAAAAAATTCATTAATACCCGAAATTAACAACAAATTTGAATACATTTTTTCATTTTTATTGGTTTCGTTTTTCTGAAATCCTAATTTCAAATATTGGTTAGAAGTTGCAATTTCTTTACGCTTGCTATAGGTATATGCCAATGCATAAAGACATCGCACGTAATTTGAATTGCCTGATAGATTATTTTTCTCTAAAAAATCTTTATAGTTTAAAAATAGATTTAGGGCTTCATCATAATTTTCCAGCTCCAATTTCAACAACCCGATGTTAAAATTAATGAGATTATAATTCTTACTGTTCTTATCACTTACCTTTCTCGCTTCCAGATAGTTATCTAAGGACTTTGAATAATCTCCGTTTAAATAATAGTAATTGCCTTTATAGGTATAGCTTTTAGATAAATACGGCAGATTGTTGATCTTTTTTGCAGCCACAATTGCACTGTCTAAATACGGTATCACTTTGTTATCATCAGAAAAACGGGATAGCAGCAGATATCCGTCAGCCAGCTTCGTATAATTTTTATTTTTCTTACCATTGGTAATCAGGTTATCCGCAAAAATCTTAGCTTTCACTGAATCTTTGGTTGAAAAATCTTTTATATTTTGTGACAAAAAGAAGTTCTGGCAGAGAAGAAAGAATAAAAAAAGTGAAATCTTACGCATATGATCATTTTCCATGAGCAAAAATACGGCTTTTTTATATTTTCAAGGCAACAAAAAAAATACACTGAAGATCAAACACTTAAACTCCATTCATCCACCTACATTTATAAATTCTATACAGCAAAATCCCAAAATATATAAATTTTGGAATACTAGTCTTGTGATAGTTTATGATCTCATGCATCTTTGTATCAGAAAAAAGCGCAATAATTAATTTCTGTAAGTGCATTAATAAAATCCTAAATGAAAAATATCATTCCTATATTCTGTCTTACTTTTCCAATACTTACTTTTTCGCAAAAGAAAGGTAATGATTCTATCAGCAGATTACCTGAGAAAAACATACAGGAAATAGAAATAAAAACCCGAAAAAGGATTATCGAAAAAAAAATTGACCGACTTGTTTTCAATGTTGAAAATTCCACTTCTTCATCCGGAGCAGATGCTATTGATATTCTAAGAATATCACCGAATGTCAGGGTTAACAATGATCAAATATCAATCATAGGGAAATCAAATATGACAGTTATGATTGATGACAGATTAATTCAACTTTCAGGAGATGATTTGATTAATTATCTTAAAACAATAAAATCTGATAATATAAAAAATATTGAAGTAATTACTAATCCCCCTGCAAAATATGATGCAGAAGGAAATAGTGGTATCATCAACATTAATCTCAAAAAAGCAAAGTCAAACAGCTGGAGTAATTCAGTAAGGAGTACCCTTAAACAGGCTACGTATTCTTCGTTTTCTGTAGGGAATAATTTCAGCTACCAAAAAAATAAACTGAGTGTACTTGTAGATATTGATTATAGAAGAAACCAGGATATCTATTCTAATGATACAGATTTTTATTATCCGTCTACTTTCTGGAAGTCATCGATTTATGAAAAATCCACAACAAATGGTATAGGAGGAACGGTGAACTTAGGATACAAATTTAATGATAATACACAGCTGGGAATTCAATATTTTGGATATGCTACAAAATCTGATAAGGGTAATAATAATATCTCTGATATTTCCGACTACAGTAATATTTTAAATGATAAACTTTTATCCTACGGCAATACACACAGAGTTAATAGCAGCAATTCATTAAATCTTAATTTTATTAAAAAAACGAATAATTCTAAAAACAAAATGACTTTTGATTTCGATTATTTCGATTTAAAAAATGACAGAGAAAATAACTTTATTACCGATAAAACAGTTTCATCCAACGTTACTTCAGAATACACAGAAAATATAAGTAAGCAAAATATTCAAAATATTTCATCAAGAATTGATTTTGAAATGCCTAATGATTTAGTTAATATAAATTTTGGGGCTAAGGTAAGTTTTACAGAAACAAAAAATAATCTTAGCTTAACTTCATATGATACAACTGAGGGTTTATCATCAGTAAATTTATCTCAAAACAATATTTTTAATTATAAAGAAAATATTCAGGCGCTGTATTTATCTCTTAATAAAAAGATAAACAAATGGAACTTTAAGGCAGGACTAAGAGCAGAATCTACCCAAAACAAAGGGTATTCGGCAGAGTTAGATCAGACCAATAAGAATAATTTTATAAAATTATTTCCTACATTATATGTCTTATATAAAAGTAATGACAAAAATACATTCTCTTTCTCTTATGGAAAAAGAATCAGACGTCCTAATTTCTCAAATTTAAACCCTGCTAAATGGTATTTTAATTCCAATTCATATGAAGAAGGGAATCCTTTTTTGCAGCCTTCATATTCTGACAATGTTGAATTATCACATACTTATAATAGTTTTTTAACATCTTCTGTTTCATTTACCAAAACAAATAATGGTTTTGGGCAGATAACACTTCACAATTCCGATGATCTTCAAAATTTAGATACTCAAATTATTGTAAGAAGAAATTACTTCAATAGCTCTTCTTTAAATTTTTCCGAAGAAATCAATTTTGACATTTTCAAATGGTGGAATACCAGCTCTGCTTTGTCACTTTTTTATAGCGAAACTAATACAAATTCGGATGTTTTAGCGCCTAAATTTTCAGGCTGGGGAGGAGATTTCAGCAGTACGAATAGTTTTATTTTAAATAAGAGTAAATCAATATCATTACAGGTGATATACAATTATACTTATCCATCTATTCAGCAAGAGAATAAAATAAGTGATTTTTCTAATCTGAGTATTGGAATAAAGGCTCAGTTCTTAAAAAGAAGTTTACAAGCTTCCTTGTTTGCAAACAATATATTAAGATCTGATGTAATGACTATCAATTCCACATCTGGAAATGTTTATCAGCAGTTTAAGCAATATTATGATACTCAATATGTTCGATTATCGTTATCCTACAATTTTGGGAATAATAAAATAAACCTCAACAAGAGAAATACCAGTAATGAAGATGAGAAGAAGAGATCAAATTAAGCATCGTTTGATGTTCGGATAAATAAAAATACCGTCAACCTTTTTCGCAATTTAATTTCAAAGACTACTATTTACTGAATAGTGGTAAGGGATTGTTGTTCATTAAAATAAGTCCAATGAGAGGTATTATGACTCTAAAAGATAACCGATTGTTTAACTATAAAATTTTAATTAAAGATGAAAAATCAAAAATTGAAATTGGCATTGAAAAATGTTTCTTCTCAAAAGAATGAGCCTTTTACAGTATTAGGGATTGAGGAAATCCGTACTATAAAAGGAGGAACGAAAGAGTCCACCCTTGATCCGGGAGAATGTACAAGTGGAAATTGCCAAAGTACGAATTGTGGTTGGAACTAATTGAAAGACTGCCTGCAATTTTTCTGTCCAAGAAAGGATTTATGACAATAAAAGAAGATCCTGTTAACTGTAAAAAAAAATAAAAATGAAAAATCAGAAATTGAAATTGGCATTGAAAAATGTTAGTAAAAAAAATGAATCTTTTCAGGTACTAGGAATTGAAGAAATTCGTACTGTAAAAGGAGGTACAAAGGAATCCGGCTTAGATCCTGGAGAATGTACAAGCTCAAACTGTCAAATGACAAATTGCGGTTGGAACTAAAATTAATCCGGGTGCAATGATCAATATTGCACCCATTTAAAAAACAAAAATTGAATGTATAAATTATCAAAATATCACGAATTTGAAGATATCAGTGAATCAGAAAAGCTATTATTTTCAACAAGAACCTCCAATTTATTACATATTTCTCATGATGTCTTTGAACACGTCCAGAAAGGTAACTTTGATCAGATCAATGAAAAAGTACTTTTTAAGCTTCTTTCATCAGAAATTCTAGTTCCGGAAGATGAAGACGAATTTTCGGTGATTATTGAAAATTTTAAACAAAAAACTTCTCAAAAAGGAAAAATACTCAACTATACCATCCAGCCTACAGCCAATTGTCAGTTAGGATGCCATTATTGCGGACAGGTCCATGAGAAAATAAATATGGATCAAAATATTGTTGATCAGACTTTTGATTATCTAAGCAATATTTTATTAAATGGTGAGTACGAAGGTCTGTTTATAACATGGTATGGTGCGGAACCTTTATTGGGGATAAAGGGAATCAGATCTTTAAGCGAAAAAATCATCAAATTCTGTGACGATAATAATATTAAGTATACAGCAATGATGATCACGAACGGTCTGGCTCTTAAAGAAAGAATCTTTGAAGAATTAGTTAACCTTAGAATTGTAAAATATCAGATTACATTAGATGGTGACGAAGATTCTCACGATTTGAGCAGATATACGAAGAAAAAGGAGAAAACTTTTAAAATAATACTGAATAATATTATCCAGGCGGCTAAAAACCCTATCTATGATGAAAAAGATTGTGTTATTTTAATTCGTTGTAACATACATAAAGACAATTACCAATCAATAGACAGTCTTATCGATATGTTATATGAAACTGGTATTTCAGAGAAATTAACTCTTGATTTTGCTCCGGTACATGATTGGGGTAAAAACTATGCAAAAGATAATTTAGGATTAACACCTACATTCTTTGGAGAGCTGGAAATAGAATGGTACTTAAAAATGAAAGAGTACAATTTCAAATTTGTTAAAGATGTTCTTCCTCAAAAAAGAGCAGGAACCTGTATGGTGACTAATAAAGAATCTGAACTTATTGATGCAAAAGGCCGTTTATCATATTGCTGGGAGACTCCATATACTCCGGAATTCGACAATGATGAAAGCCAGCTTTTCCATGGAGATATCTTCAATCCATCAGACAAAAAAGACAGAAATGATCTTCCGTTAGGAAACTGGTATGAAGACATAGAAAATGAAAATTACGGTACAACCTGCAGAAAATGTAAATTTTTACCTGTTTGTGGTGGAGGCTGCCCTATTCACTGGTACAAGGAAATGGCTATGTGTCCGTCATTCAAATATAATTTTAAAGATAGAATGGTTCTTCAATACGTAATGTCTAAAGAATACTTTGGTGAAGCTGCTGTATAAGGAATTAATTGTAAAGCTGGATCATACTCTAAAAAATTTAGAAAAGAGAAAGTCTTTTAATAGAGATCATATTTTTTATGATATGCTGGAGTTAATTAAAAGTAAAGTCAGTGCTTCTGAAAGGCTGAAAATAATATATACATTCAGCGAAATTGAAAAAGCACTTACCCTGTTAAAGTCCAAAAATGGCAACATTGAATTTCAAATTGGCAAAGTTGATAATATATACTTAAACCTGGATGATAATTTAAAGCATTATTTAAGTTTAAGCTATTACCCAATGAAAGCCTTACAGTATTTTGATATCAAAGAATATAATAAAGCTATAGCCCATTTGAGTTTTTTCTTTGATAATGCTAAAGCAATTTTAGGTGAAAACGCTATGCTTTTAAATTTAGCTTCCGGTGAACAATACCTGAATCTTTTCAGAATATTTTACGATTCTGAAAATGAAGACGAAACAATTACTACAGCTTTAAATTTAATGCTATTATGCCATTATAAAATATTGACCAAAAAGGATAAATGGGGTACAGAACCAAAGTTTGTAGAATTATCCGAATATGATGAAAGTGAGTATTTATTCTGGAAAATCTACCATACAGATAGTGTTTTCAAAAAGTTTATTACAAAAGAAAATGATGCACTACTGAAAAGGATTGTTCAAAAAATGACCTCTAAAATAAGTCAGAAAAACGATAACTTTTTTTATTATTCCTTAAAAAGCTTAGACGTTTTTTTCAATGAAAATTATATAGATACCATTAAAAATTTCATGAATAGTTTAGATCATTTTGATGAACGTTCAGATTCATTATTTTATTTGAATATGATGAAGGTTAATGATGCTCTTTCAAAACTAAATATTAATAATCAGGACTTTATCATGATTTGCAACTCATATATTTCAGATAAATTAATTAAAATAAACAATCAACAAAAGGTTGAACTCTTAAGCTAATGATTTTTGTTCCCCAGTTTGACAGCATGGACTGCGCTCCAGCCTGCCTTTGTATGATCGCAAATGCATATGGAAAAAATTATACTCTACAATACCTTAGAGAGAACTCTTATATCACTAAAGACGGGGCTTCTCTCTTGGGACTTGTACAAGCCGCAGAAAAAATAGGGTTTGAGACAATACCATGCAAGCTTACTGATGAACAGATAATGAATGAAGAACTATCTTTGCCATGTATTCTGCATTGGAATAACAATCATTTTGTTGTTTTAAAGAAAATAAAAAGAAGCTTATTTGGAAATAAAATATCCTTCCATATTTCTGATCCTGCTCATGGCCTGATTACATTAAATAAAGAAGAATTTTTAAAACACTGGAGTTCCGATAATACAGGAATTGCATTATTCTTAACTCCTACGAAAACTTTTTTCAATTTAAAATCTCCTGGTAAACAAAAAATAGGATTAAAATTTCTTTTTGAATATTTAAAATCTTTCAAGAGGCAACTTCTAATTATGTTTAGTATGCTTCTTTTAGGAAGTTGTATTACATTGATATTTCCATTTTTAACACAAAAATTAATAGATGAAGGGGTAAATGCAAAAAACTTAAATTTAATTACAATTCTTTTATTAGCTCAAACTACTCTATACCTGGGTTCTATATTTATTGAAGTTATAAGAAATTGGTTAGTATTATATATTGGAAGTAAGCTGAGTATTTCTATAATTTCTGATTTCTTAAAAAAACTATTATACCTTCCGTTTGTTTTTTTTGACAGCAGAATGATTGGTGATTTCAGTCAAAGGATACAAGACAATGAAAGAATTGAACAGTTCCTGACATCCCAAAGTTTATTAACCTTTTTTTCAATGTTCACTTTTTCTGTATTTTTTGGGGTTTTATGGTTTTATGATTTTAAAATACTGTTAGTTTACCTGGCCTTAACTTTAATTTCGATAGTATGGTCTTTATACTGGCTAAGAAAGAAGAAAATATTAGACTATTTTAAATTTCAGGAAAAAAGCAGAAATCAGGAATCTATTTATGAAATGATTAATGGGATTACGGAAATTAAGCTGAATCAATTTGAGGATTATAAACGTCAGGAATGGGAGTCTATACAGCAAAAATTATTCGCTGTGAACACCCGGATTCTAAAAAACGATCAAATACAGACTTCAGGATATGAGCTTATTAATCAGATAAAAAATATTATTGTTACATTTCTGGCAGCTACTTTTGTTGTACACGGAAAAATGACTTTAGGTGAACTTCTTAGTGTATCTTATATTGTGGGACAAATGAACGCTCCAGTCAATCAACTGATCGTTTTTTTCCGCTCCCTACAAGATGCTACATTAAGTTTAGAACGATTAAATGAAGTTCAGGAACACCCTGTTGAAGATGAAAAACTCTCTGAAAATAAAAATATTATTTCTAAAGAGAATTCCTCAGAATTAGCCATTCAGCTTAACAATGTATCATTTCAGTATGAAGGGCCAATGTCTCCATATGTTCTTGAAGATATAAATGTATTAATACCCAGAGGAAAGATTACGGCTATTGTTGGAGCTAGCGGAAGCGGAAAAACAACATTATTAAAATTACTTTTAAAGTTCTATAATCCCACAAAAGGAGAAATCCACTTTGAAGGAAAAAAAATTGAAGAAATACCCGCAATAAATATCCGCGAAAATTGTGGTGTGGTAATGCAGGACGGATTTATTTTTTCTGATAGTATTGAAAGAAATATAGCCACAAAAGATTTAGTTATTGATGAGCAAAAATTAAGAGTAGCCACAAAAATTGCAAACCTGGAAAATTTTATTGAAAATTTACCATTACAATACAAAACTAAAATAGGATCATCAGGAAATGGTCTGTCAGGAGGACAGAAACAAAGAATCTTGATTGCAAGGTCGGTTTATAAAAATCCACATTTTATTTTTTTTGATGAAGCAACCTCAGCATTAGACTCGGAAAATGAGAAAACTATACATGACAATTTACAGGAATTTTTTAAAGGAAAAACCGTAATAATAATAGCACACAGATTATCAACTGTAAAAAATGCCGATCAGATAATTGTTTTAAGAAATGGAAAAGTTACAGAACAAGGAAATCACAAAGAATTGGTAGAAAAAAATGGTGAATATTTTAATCTTGTAAAAAATCAATTAGAGCTTGGTAATTAAAAACCATTCCTATATCAGGACCTAACCCAATCAACAAAAGTCAGAAATTTTCTCAACAGTAATTTCTGCTTCTATATTTAAATTTCAAACAAAAAAAATCCCGAATTAACGGGATTTTAATTTATCTTATTTAAATTTATTTTATCTCTACAGGAACTGAGATTTTATCCCAATCCATTGTAAATCCATTATTATTTACTTTATAAACTAAAGTTTCCTGTGTTGCCGGCAAAGCTTTTGTTTTTACATCAACACGTAAAGCATCCTTTGCTTCCTCATATTTATAAGCACCCCATTGTTTTGGCTCTTTGTTAAAAATAGCAGTCCAGGTTCCGCTTTCTTTAGGGATTAAGAAAAAGCTGTATTTACCCGCAGCCAGTTTTTTACCCTGAACGGTAATGTCTTTGTCCGTTTCAAAAGTAGTTGCTTCATTGGCACCCGCACGCCAAACTTTATTATAAGCTTCTAAACCACCCCAGATTGTACGCCCTTTAACAGAAGGACTGCTATAGGCAATTGTAATAGTTGCATCTTTAATTTTTCCCGTAGCAGTAGCCGGAGGGCTGGCAGGTTTTTTAGTCTCCTGTGCAAAAGCATTCACTGAAATTGTCATTGCAGCAAAAAGCATGGTAGCAGATTTAATCATTGTATTCATAATATTTCGTTATTTGATTGTTTTTATTTATTAGTTTACGAATTTACTGCTTTTGGCTTATAAAACAACAACCCGATTGCTGAAAATATAATAACTGCCGCTGCCCCAATTACATTAAGCCAAAGGAAAGAAACAATATCGAACTGATAAACGGCAATAACCGCAATTTCTGATAAAATAGCAGCAATAAATACATTAGAACCGGTAATTTTTTTATAGTAAAATGCAACCAGAAAAATACCTAATATCGGGCCGTAGAAAAGAGAACCTAATACATTCACCGCTTCAATAAGGGAACCCATCTGCGTTGCAAACATAGCAACACCAATTGAGAAAATACCCCATGCTAAAGTATGCAGGCGGCTATACTTCAATTCGGTTTTCTCATCAGGAATTTCTTTTTTAAATATCAGATGAACATCTTTTAATGAGCAGGCGGCAAGGGAATTCAGCGCTGCCGAAATTGAACCCCAGCTGGCCAGAAAAATGACAGCAAACAGTAAACCGATCATTCCTACAGGCAAGGTATTTTTTACGAAATACAGGAAAATGTAATTCGTATCCGTTTTCTCCGCATTATAGTTTGAATTATTGATAGCTTCCTCTACCCTGCCGTGAAGTGCTTTTACCTGGGTTTGTGTGTCTTTAAAATCCTGAATTGTTTTGCTAAGTTGAGGAGAATGAGTTTCTTTTAACTTTAGAATTTCTTTGGATTCAGCATTAAATTTGATTTGTAAATACTGATGTTCTTTTTCAAAAACCGCAGCCTGTTCAGGTTTTGTATCCTTTAAATATTGATAAGAGCGTTCGTTGAAATAAATCGGAGCCGGTTTTAGAGAAAAGAATGCGAAAAGCAAAGCTCCAATCAGGAGAATAGCAAACTGCATCGGAATTTTAACCAATCCGTTCAACAGCAGACCCATTTTTGCATTGGTATTATCCTTAGCAGTGATATATCTTCCCACCTGACTCTGGTCTGTACCGAAGTAAGAAAGTGCCAGAAAAAAACCGCCAATCAGTCCGCTCCAAATATTGTATTTATCTTTCCAATCAAATTCTGTAGTAATTACATTGAGTTTTCCGGATTTCCCTGCCAGATAAAGTGCATCTTTAAAGCCAATTCCATTCGGCATATTCTGAATAAGCAGAAAACCTGCAAAAGCCATTGTTCCCAGAATAATGAGAAACTGTAATTTTTGGGTATGAGCGATTGCTTTTGCACCGCCAACATAGGTATAAATCAATAGAATACCACCTGTTAAAACATTGGTTAAATAAATATTCCAGTTTAAAACGCTTGACAAAATGATACTGGGAGCGTAAATGCTGATCCCTGTTGACAGCCCTCTGGAAAAAAGAAAAAGCAGTGAAGTAAGTACCCTTGTTTTCTTATCAAAACGGTTTTCCAAATATTCATAAGCCGTGTAAACATTTAAGCGCTGAAAAATCGGAATGAAAGTGATACAGATAACAATCATCGCCAAAGGCAGACCAAAGTAATACTGTACGAAACGCATACCGTCTGTATAAGCCTGTCCTGGTGCTGAAAGAAACGTAATAGCACTTGCCTGTGTAGCCATAATACCTATAAGTACAATATACCAAGGCATTTTATTATCCGCTTTCAGGTATGATTCGTTGCTTTTTTGGCCACGACCGATAAATACGCCATAAACAACCACTACCACCAGTGTAAAAATGAGAACTGTCCAATCTATATTACTCATGCCCAGAATTTAGTAAACCAATAATAAAATACGATCTGTAATACTAATGCAACGGCTAATAGTATGTACCAGATATTCCAGTTTTTAAGTTGCTTGTTCATTAGTTTTTCTGCGCAGATAAAAAGTTTAAAAATAAACGTGCCGCCCCAACATTTCCCGCAGGCAGCTGTCTGAAAAATGCCAAAGGGGTGTAAATAAAATTACCCTTCCCGTATTTGGCATACAAAGTAGATCCCTGCAGAGGCTCTTCATCTGTATCATGCATTTCAAAAAGAGGTTCATATGCTGCATCCCATTGAACAGGGAAATAGGCACCACGTTCCTGTACCCAGCCTTTAAAATCATCTGCAGTAATTTTGTTTGGGAAGTTCAGTAGTTTATGATTGGGATTTAAAAATTTAACCTCAGCATTTTCCTCCGTAACACGCTTATTGGCAATGCTGAATTTGTACATTCCCAATTGGTCAACGGTTGTATCCTGATTGGTATTGTACTGCATCACCAAATTACCCCCAGCTTTTGCATAAGACCATAAAAACGGCATCCAGCGACCCAGTTTTTTCTCCGTGTTATTGGCTCGAACACCCATTATGATGGCATCATATTGTGATAACTTACTTTGACTACCGTTTCCTCCAGATTCGTCTAAGTTGCCATAAAAATCCTCGTCTTTCAATACCTCTACCTGAATACCTGCAATACGTAGGAACTCAGGAATGAAATCTCCCGCACCTTCTATATAGCCCACTTTTTTTACCTTCGCCTGAATATCGCCTTTCATTACGGTTACCGTTGCAGGCACAAAATATTGTAAAGAAGATAAATGTGGATATTGAATTAATATTTGTTTTTTATTATACGTAACTCCATCTGCAACAAAATTGGCATCCAACTGTAAACGAGATGAATATATTGTGGCCAGCTTAGTTTTTGGAATAACGTAATCAATGGTAATATCTTTTCCTTTGATTGAATTTATATCAGCACTTCCTACTCTCTCTCCTTTATATGTCAGATTTAGAATACCTTTAGTGAATTGTTTATTAGAATTGACCTTAACATTTAGACTCAAATGCAGATCTTCATTTTCTTTGACCAGATAAAGTGGCTGCGTAAATTTCAGTTCCAATGCAGGAACAATACGCAAGGCTTCAACTACATCACCACGCACCGGATCTAATTTCTTGAAAGATAAAGGAAGTTTAACCTGAAACTTTTCCGAACCTACTCTTAAACCAAGTAAAACATTCAATGGTGATTCTGCTTCAGGCAAACCGATTAAAGTATCGTTTGGAACGGAGAAAGTGGCTGCATTCGTGGCTGGTTTTGCCAACCAGTAGGGTTCTGTAAGGGCAGCATCGGCAGGAATCTGAATGTCATGCTGAATGGTAATTAAAGAATCTTTTGATAGTTTTCTGTTAAAACTTTCTGACTGAGTTAACCATTTTACATCTTCTAAAACGACAGGATTTTCAGCTCTTGAAATCAGATTTAACCTGAAATTGTAATGATCTCCGGCAACAGCCTCAGCCTGATTTGTAACTACTTCACCCATAAACCCTGCACAGCTTAAAATGATATTGTCAAGAGATTTAAGTTTATCCCTTTTTAGATCCTCATCGTTTAGAGCTATAACCTTTTTTCGCAAAGCAAGCAAAGCAGGCAAGCTATTGTCTGGATTATTAAAATTGAAGGTAGAAATAATTTTATCTAATGATTGGTCAATATCAGCGTTTCCTTTTGAAGTCCAGGTTTTATCTATCCCATCAAAAAGTGTCGCTTTTGCAGGCTCACCGATAACATGGGAAAAATATTCAGTTCTGATCCCGGCTACAGACTGTGTTCCTGCACCCTGGCTTTTATGTAAACTTCTGCTTAATCCTGCCAACTCACCATAGCCCATCCCCAGTTGCGCGTCATATTGACCAACGGTAACTTTCAGTTGATTTTCAGCTGTCGTATTGACCCCACCAAAGCGGAAAGTATTCCACAATACACGTTTTGGCTGCCATACATTCACATGTTTTAATTGATCTGGGAAAGCAGTTTTATCGCCTGCCAGCTTAAAAGCTTTTTCCGCAACCACGGCCGAAGCCGCATGTTGTCCGTGGCCTGCCGCAGCAGTAGGAGGAAAACGGCAAATGATAACATCAGGACGAAATTTGCGAATCACCCAAACAACATCAGCTGTAATGCTGTCTGCATCCCATTGTTTAAAAGTATCAGTAGTATTTTTAGAGAAACCAAAATCAATCGCCCGGGTAAAAAACTGCTGGGCGCCGTCTAACTTTCTTGCCTCTAAAAGCTCATGCGTTCTGATTAAACCCAATGCAGCACCTTGCTCTGTTCCTAATAAATTCTGACCGCCATCTCCCCTTGTTAAAGACAAATAGCCCGTTTCTACATTTTGGTCGTTAATTAACCAGGAGAGTAACCCTGTATTTTCATCATCGGGATGAGCCGCGAGGTATAAAACTTTAGGCAGATGTTTAAGGGTTTTGATTTCGCGGTAAATTTCAGATGATTTGGAAGGCCGGACCTGCTGGGCCGAACAAAAAACCGTATAAAATCCGAGGATAAATACTGTACTTACTTTTTTGAACATTTAGATTTGCTTTGCAGGGCAAATATAAGTAAATCATCTTTCTTTCAACTTTAAAAAGAAAAAGCGATGAAAAATTTAAACATTTTATCATATCGTACTTAATAAGAAAACAAAAGTTGGAAAATAGAATATTGTTTGTATTGAACACATTGAAGTGTAGCGCAAAAACTCATTTTCTTATGGTATACTTTCAGGGTGTAAAGAAAGGATAAGCTCCGTTGATTTCATGAAGTAAATATTATATAAATAGTTTTAATTAAAAATAAACACTAAAATGAAACAGAATGTTAACAATTAATTAATTTTTCTCAATTATAAAGGTATTTTTTTATTATCCATAAAAAAGTTATATTTGATTTACCAAATCACACTTTAACATGAAAACAAAATTTACACAACTCAGTGCTATCCTTATTTCAGGATTCTCATTTGCTCAAGTAGGGTTTAATACAGCTTCACCAAAAACTACGGTGGATGTATCTGCTAAAAGAGATACTTCAGGACTGATTACGGATAACACACAAACATTCGGATTACAGGCGCCGAGACTTACAAGAGCTGAGCTTACAGCAAATACTGCTACCTATAGCAGCGATCAGAGTGGAGCATTAATTTATATTACGGATGTTACTGGCGGAGATGCTGCAGGACAACGTATTAATGTTACTGCAATGGGCTATTATTATTTTGATGGATCAGTATGGCAAAGACTTACACAAGCCACCAATGCTGTAGCTCCGGCAATTTCCGCATTACAATGTACTACAGCTTACTTAAATCCTTCTACTTATACTCCCGGTACTCCTTTCAGCGGAAACCTGAGAGTTACCTACAGCCAGGGAAACGGAGGGTCATATAATTCAGGAACTCCTTTTACGGTGAACGGATTAACCTTCCAGCTAAGACCCGGAACGCTAGAGTTTGGTGATGGCGAATTGGTATTCTCAGTGAGTGGAACTCCTACCACTGGTAATGATATGAGTCTTCCTATAACCAGCACTGCCGTTCCCTTCTTAACAGTAGGGCAAAATTGTACCGCTACAGTGGGAAATACCAGTCGTGCAGACATTTCATCTGTTGCTGTGATGGGATATCCTACCCTAACAACCGATCCCAACGGGAAACAGGCGTATACTTTCCCTCTTGCTACCCCAGATGGTAAGTATTCTATCAGGGTAATATTTGATACCACAAATGGTACAGCCCTTGCCAATCCTAATGTACAATTGTTCAATAATACAGGTACTACCGTTAATCTCTATTGGAATTATAATACCGAATATGGTGGTTATATTGGTTCAGCTGTAACAACAAACAATATTACTTCAGGAGTATGGGGTGGTATGGCAGATTCATCAACTAGCTGGTTTCCTCAAGGTACAGGGGCAATGGGAAATGCTTACTGGGGAAATATAGGGATTATAGATGGGGCCGGTGGTGGACCTGAACATAGAAGATACACCTGGATAGACAGTAATTCTTCTTCAAAAACGGCTTATACTGCAACCATTATGGCAGGCGCACCCACTTCCGGCAATGCCCAACCTAACCTTACTAAAATATTCATAAAACTAGAGCAAGTAAAAGCACAATAATATAAATAGGCTGTCTTGAAGCCAAATTATTGGACTTTTAAGACAGCCTTATTTCTTACTCATCTACGAAATTTACGGTACATTCATCATGTATAGAGTTTCAAGGTAAATGAAAACACTTATGTTTTTCTAATTGTATTCTGCGTGAGGTTGATATAATTAAACATACAAAATGTTGCTATTGCCCCGAAAGTATGCCATAAAAAGTGGGTTCCGAAACTCAGCCATTCCCATTTATCAGCGATGCGGAAGGTCAGTGCAAAAACAAACGACAATACAGCAAAGCCTACCCATTTGCCAGCTTTCCATTGAGTATACATCAAATACCTTAGTACTGAGAAAACTACCAATGAGGCCATGATTGCATAATTGACATTGATAAAAAGAGAAGGATTATCTGCCAGAATCCAGTTTCTCAAAGCGAACATAAGCATTGCATATCCCAGAACCATTACAGCAGCATAGTACCATCTGGTACTCTGAGCTATAAAATAAAATCCGGCAGAGAGGCATAATAACATAATGGGCAGCCAATCCATCATAATAAATACCGGCCATTGTCTGAATGAATGGTAAATAGTTCCTCCTATGGCACCAATATATAATAAAATTAGACAATAGGTTAAAAAAGGATATCCTTTAAAATTACCCTTTATTTTAAGAGTCCAGAAGATAGCTATGGCTAAAAAAAATATGGCAGTTATTGCATTTAATGGTTCAGGGAAAAACTGAGCCATATCTGTTTCTTTATATAACATGCCTCCATCGGGAGGTATTTGGTTTATTGGCATTGTCTTTTTTATATTATATTCATAGGCATGCTGTAGAGTACAAAATACAAACACAAGCCATTTTTCTAAACATCAGTAAAACAATTATTATATACTGATATACTTCTTCTAAATATAGAAAAAATTATGGCATAATATATTTTGATGTGCCGATTATATTTTACAAAATTGTTAATTCTATTTGTTATACAAATAAACCACATTGACTAAAAAACAAAAAGTGGAGAGCAATAACAGCCTTTCCACTTTTCATATTCTATTGTATTTTATTTAAACTTCTATTTTAATTTGAAATTAGGGGTAATTTTAATGCCTAACCAGGTCCATGTCTGTAAATTTTTAGGATCCGGGACATTTTTAACAAACTTCATGCTTTCGCCTGCGAACATAAATGAATGACCAAGATTTACTGTGATCACTTTTCCCAATGTATGGGTAAAAACCATGTCTAATTCGCTTCCTAAATAAGATGAATACTTCTCTCCTACATTATTAAATCCTAATTTTCCGTTTGAAGTAAAGACATGGAAATTGGTTTGAAACTGGGAATTTGAACTGATCTTAAAATTTGATTTTACATAATAATCATTCAATCCAAAGCTGTTGAAATGGCTGTTTCCCAAGTAGAAATAATCCATAAAACCATTATACAAGTGGTTGGTGCCGTACAAAGGACTAAAAGATAAGTTCTTACCGGATTCAGTATCATAGTTTTTCCCTGAAAGCCATTCCGTTCCGGCAATAATATTAAACCTTGGATGAATGATAAAATCAGAATTGAAAGAAAACTGATATGCAGATTTACTTTGAGCCAGAGTGTTTTTCCCGGTTTGATAATATGCTGAACCGAAAAACCCAAAATTTTCAAAATATTTTTTGGCATTCACCCCAAAAGTGATCATATCATAGTGTGTACCGGAAGGATTCTGAAGTACATTATTCATCGCAATAGCTGAAAATTGGAATTTATCTTTTCCAGTATATTGATAATGGATGATTTGAAGAGATTTTGTGATTTCACCACTTTCAGCAATACTGTAGATTTCTTTTTCAGGGAGATCATTGATGTCATTATCATCATTATTGTATGTTACAACAGCCTCAATTCTTGAGTTTGGATTAATTTTATAAGCTGCTTTTAATGCATCGAAACTTCTTCCCTGCATAGCCCAATCCAGCGCCCCTACTAAACGTTCATTATCATAAGAAAGAATTTGTCTACCAAGTTTCATTGCAAATTTGTCTGAAAATTGATATTTTGCCCAAGCTTCATTCAAGATAAAATTTTGATTTTTCCCGGCAGTCGTAGTTGTTTCTCCCCATGTTCTTACGTCCTGGGCACTGATATAAACTTCCAGATTTTTGTAATAGTAATCGATTCCGAAACGGGCACGTGAGGCAACCGTGGTTTCAGCAGATTTTCCTTTTGGGATTAAGGTTTTTACGCCATTATCCAGTTCACCTCTAGTTCTCAGGTCAAAATTCAATTTTAAACTATCCATTTGCGCATTCGCATGGCTGAAAGCTAAAACTAAAACTCCGGCCGCTATCATTCTTTTAAACATCTTTTAATAATTTATATTGCATTTTTTAATTATTTACAGGTCTAGCAAGGTCTTTCACAACCTTTTCTTGCATAGAAATACCAATTCACAAAAGTTGCCATCACACAACCTGCAATGAGAAACCAGAAGAATAAACGGGCATCACCGGAAATGGCTCGGGATTGACTGATGAGTACGTTGAAAACAAATGGACCAAAAGCAGCCACAGCAGCTGTCCATCCGATCACTCCAGCCGCTTTTCTGGGAGAATTTGAGAAAATCACAGGATATTGCTTGAAGGTTGCGGCATTCCCAATTCCTGTAAAAAAGAAGATACAAAGAATAATTGCTAAAAATCCATTAAACTCATTTTTGCTGGTAGGGGTTAGGTATCCGCCAAAAATCAAAGCCAGGAAAAGAAGAATTAAGCATAACCCCGTAAGTTGAGTAAGAAATGCACCTCCTATCTTATCGGCTACCTTTCCAAAAATAATTCTGGTGGCTGAGCCAATAAGAGGACCATAAAATGCATATTGCAAAGGATCCAGGTCTTTATCTAAAGGGACATACAGGTTTTTGATCATTAATGGAAAAGAGGCGGATAAACCTGCAAAGATTCCAAAAGTCATAATGTAAGTCATCGTACAATACAGGGTATGCTTATCCTTGAAAATATCTAACTGTTCTCTGAAAGTAGCCATCACCGGAATACTTTTTAAAGAAAACCATGCCCAGATACCTGTTATAAATAAGGGAACGATATAAATGAATGCAATATTCTCAAGGTAAATTTTCTTTCCGGTAGCGACAATTGTTTCACCTCCTCCCAGGAATGAGAATATCGTCAAACTCATAATGAGGGGAGAAAGCAACTGTACAAGGCTTACTCCAAAATTTCCAATCCCAGCCTGAATTCCCAATGCTGTTCCTGCTTCTTTTTTGGGAAAGAATAACGAAGTTGAAGGCATATAAGATGAAAAATCTCCTCCGCCAATTCCCATTAAAAAACCAATAACCATGAAATACTGGAAAGAAGTATTGGGATCCATTACTGCAAATCCAAGCATGAGCAGAGGGATGATTTTAATAAAAGTAGTTATGGAAATTACTTTTTTTGTTCCATAAATAGGAATGAGAAAGGTATTTACAATCCTTAGTATACCACCGGCAAGGCCAGGCATTGCAGCAAGCCAGAAAAGCTGATCATCTGAAAACTGATAACCGATCTGTGGAAGTTTAATGACAATGACACTGTATAAGAACCATGTAGCAAAAGAAAAAAGTAATGCAGTAGTAGTAATTGTAAGAGTTTTCCAGGCAATTTTTTTTCCTGTAGAGTTCCAAAACCCTTCGTTTGAAGGATCATAGTTGGATAACCATTCTGAGTTATTCATTTGTATTGATATTAAATTAGAAATTTTTGTTTTATGATCAATGTTCAATTTTATCTTTGATATGAGGAGCCTCCCGGTACGTCATATGTTTAATAACATGATTCATCCAGAAAAGAGATACGGCTGAAATGATGAATACAAAGATCCACGAGCTGGTCCATAACCCAGAAAAATCAAGGAGATAACCAAAAAGAATGGGCCCGATAAAACCTCCCAGCCCTCCTATAAGGCCTACCATTCCGCCAACAACGCCTATTTCGTTTGGAAAATATTCGGGGATGTATTTATAAACTGCGGCTTTACCAATTCCCCACATTATTCCCAGCAGAATAACAAGAACAGAAAACACCCAGATGTGAGCTTCAAATTTGATAAGTGTATGACCTTGGGCCAGCAGTTGCTTTTTAGATACCTGCTGGTTTTGCTTCACTAAAACTTCCTGCCATGAAAAGGATTCGGGAAGTATGGAAGTGTGTTCAGGAATTTCAGGTTTGGATTTTATATTCAGAACTTCGTTTTCCAATACAATTTTATTGCTGGAAACCTGAGTAATAATTCCTGTTTTCTTTGCGGTGATTCCTTTACCCGGCGTCAGTATATCCATTTTAGGGAGCATCAGAAAACCGCTCAGAATAAGAGACGAATACAATACCCAATTCATTACTTTTCTTGCTCCGAATTTATCTGATAAATAGCCTCCAAAAGCTCTTATGACTCCGCTTGGTAAACTAAAAGCTGAGCTTAAAATCCCTCCAAGAATCAGTGATGTTTTATAAACACTTACATAATAAGGAAGTAACCACTGAGAAAATGCTACAAACAATCCGAAAACAAGAAAATAATAAAGTCCGAATCTCCAGACTCTAAGCTTGGAAAGCGGAGCCAAAAGCTCTGACATTGTTTTATCCTGTACCTCAGCCTTTTTATTTTTAACAAAGAATATGAAAATCAGCCCGATCAGTATCAGTATAATTCCGTAAATAACAGGAAGCATTCTCCAGCCGTTTTCCGGATCATTTAGAGACAGATAATTCAGTAAAGTAGGTGCAAAAAAGGTAGTTAAAGCAGCACCGGCATTTCCCATTCCGAAAATACCCAGCGCTCTTCCCTGCCATTCTTTCGGATACCATACAGATGTAAAAGCAATTCCTACGGCAAATCCAGTTCCTATCATTCCGAATAAAGCACTTAATAGAAAATAAATCCAGTATGAATTTGCAAAATAAAGTAAAAATAAAGGGATACTACAGAGTAATAATAAGGTTGCAAATACAGGCTTTCCCCCATACTTATCTGTGAGAATTCCTAAAGGCAACCTCATGACAGAACCGGTAAGAATGGGAATTCCCAGCAGCCAGCCTGTTTCAACTACTGACCAGTTAAAAATACCATTATCAACCAGATAAGTAACCAATACACCATTCATTGTCCAGCAGGCAAAGCAGACTATAAATGCAAGGGTATTCAGGAAAAGGACTTTGTGTGCAGAGCTTAGAGAATTTTCAGTCATCATTATTTCTTTTGAATTTCAAAATTACTTTTTAAATAAGACAAAAACATCCTATTTAAAATTATTTTTCTGATTTCTGTCAAAAGTCATGCATTCCATCTTTTTCAATAATATTTCACAATAATTGGAAAAAATAAATCGTGAGAGGTAAATAATTGATAGTCAAATAATAAAAACCGCATCGTAAGCAGAATACTTTAATCATCTAAAATGTCATTACACCGCATAATTACTTAGTTTCAGACTGGATTTCGTATTTTTGTACATTAATGAGCCGGAAAGATTTTCTTTTTTAGCTTTAAAAATTCACATAAAAGAATGCTGATATTTTCATATACATGTCAATACGCCATCAAAGCCTGTATAGTGCTGGCGTCCGAGAGAAAAAAAATAGGAATAATTGATATCTCTGAACAGATTGGTACGCCTACTCATTTCACCTCGAAAATTCTTCAGCAGCTTACCAAGAAACAACTGATTTCTTCCGGAAGAGGAAAAGGAGGAGGATTTTATCTTAATGATGAGCAATTTGAAAAACTTACCATTCAGGATATATATGAAAGCCTTGAAAAAAAGGGAGTTCTCTCTTCATGTCTTTTAGGGCTTAAAGTCTGCAGTAGCGAAAACCCTTGTCCAATTCATGATATGGCAGTAGTAGTGAAGGAAAAAGTTAAAATAATTTTTGATTATAAAATTAAAGATTTAAAAGATCTCGGAAGCGTAATGAAAATGATGGAATATCCTGGTTAAATTTATTGATTTAAAATCATCTGATAACCAATTTATTGTGAGCATAGCCCTCAAATTCATTTTCGTTATGGCTGATCACAAAGAAAGTTAATCCCTGATTGACAGACGTTTTTACAATTTCATCTTTCATTACTTTTTTCATTGCGGGGTCTACAGCTGAAAAAGGTTCGTCCAACAGAGCAACTCTGGCATTCTGAACCAATGTCCTTGCAAGCGCAACTCTTTGCTGCTGACCGCCTGAAAGCTTAGAAGGGGTTACATTTTTTAAATTCTCCAGATTAAATATCTTTAAGAGATAATTAATGATAGTTTCATCCTTTTTTTTCTGGGCAAATTCAATATTTTTTTTCACAGTCATATTGGGAAACAAAGCATAATCCTGAAACATAAACGAAATATCGCGTTTTTGAGGTGACAGAACGTTTTTATTTTCAGTATCTGATACAATTGTATTATTTATTTTAATGAATGCAAAATCAGGAGATATTAATCCCGATAAAATTTTAAAAAAAGTGGTTTTTCCAATTCCTGAATCTCCGGAAACGTGGATAATACTCCCCTCTTCAAACTGTTCATTCACTTCAAGAAACTGGTTTCCTGAGGATGTAAAAATCTGGTGTTTAATATTGATTTCAATCATCGGAATGTTGTGATATTAACTTTACGGTTGATACTATAAATCAAAACTAACGTAAGAAATGAAAGAATAAAAAGGACAAATGCATATCTGTTTGCTGCTTCAAAATTGAGAGCCTGAACCTGATCGTATATTGCAACGGATGCAATTCTGGTTTCTTTCGGAATGTTTCCTCCCACCATAATGACAATACCAAATTCTCCGATACAGTGGGCAAATGTGAGGGCAATTCCGGTAATAACGGAAGTTTTTATGTTGGGAAGAAGAACTTTAATCAGGGTAACCATTTTGGATTTCCCCATCGTATAGGAAACCTGCCTCAGCTCGTCGGGCAGTGAAGAAAAACCATTCTGAAGCGGTTGAATCATAAATGGTAAATTGGCAATGATGCTTGCAATAACAATTCCGTTAAATGAAAAAGCAAGCCGCACATCAAAATATTGCTCTAAAAATTGTCCAAAAGCATTATCAGGACTGAAGGCCACCAAGAGATAGTATCCCATTACTGTTGGCGGCAAAACCATTGGCATACAAATAAGCGCTTCCACGATAAATTTCAGTTTAAATCGTGAATACGTAATCCAGTAAGCGACAGGAATTCCAATGATGATCAGAATGGTAGTGGTCACCAGTGCTAACTTTCCGGTAAGAAGTAAGGTATAAACAAAATCCTGATCCAGCATTAGAATTTAATTTCAGATTGGTAACCGTATTTTTTCCAGATTCTTTTTGATTTTTCGCTTCTAATAAAATCAAAAAAAAGCTGTGCTTCCGTTGTTTTTTTTCCCTTCAGAATAATACCGCTTTGTGGAATTGGAGATGATTCATTGTCTGAAAGCTCATAAAATTTTCCTTTTCCTGTCATTTCTTTGCCCATCACATTTGAAAGTGCTACAAAGGCAACATCAGCATTACCGGAAGTGGCAAATTGTGCTGCCTGATTAATGTTTTCTGCCCAGACAATTTTATGTTCAATGATTGTATATAAGCCTGATTTTTTCAAAGCTTCAACTGCATTTTTCCCGTAAGGAGCCAATTTCGGATTGGCAATGGCTATTTTTTTCACTTTGGGATTTAATACAACTTTCAGTCCTTCAGAAACATCTAAATCTGAACTCCACAGAGCAGTTCTTCCGTAGGTGTAGACTGAAGAATTACCGAAAGTTTTATTATTCATCTTCAGTTTTTCGGGAAATGAAGTGTCTGCTGAAAGAAACAGATCGAAAGGCGCACCATTCAATATTTGCTGAACCAGCAATCCTGAAGATGCAAAGCTGATTTCAACTTTTCTGCCTGAATTTTCTTTTATATAAGCTTCCTTAAGTTCTTCTAAAACATCTCTGAGATTGGCTGCTGCGGCAACAGAAATTACAGAATTCCCATTGTAATCCTTATTATCTGATTGTCCTTTTTTGCAACTGAAAATTACAATTGAAATTAAAAATATACTTAATACAAGTTTTAACTGAGTCAATTTATTCATAACATTAACTGCATAAAAGAAAGATTTAAAATTATTATCTGATTAAAAAGATAAGGTTTTCTGACCAATCAAAGTATTACCAAACAAAATTACTTTAGTTTTTCCAATGTTTTACATTTTTCTTTATCTCCGGTTTTTATCACAGAAATATCAATATATTTTACGGTTCCGCCACTTGATAATTCAAATTGTTTTGCTTTTTTGTCTGCATATTCAAGGGTGTACCCAATTCCCATAACGACTTTATGCCCGTTACATTCTCCCATTGCCAAAAACAGATATTCTCCTAATGCAGATTGAATATTAATGCTCATTTTTATAAATATTTAGATTCTTTGATTTGATTTTTTATACAATTTTTAATGCTGGGCTCCTGCCACTATTTTATAGATATGAAGAATTCCCGGAAATATGGCATCCATTGATTCCTCAGCACCTTTTGTAGAACCGGGAAGTGCAATGACAAGGGTATCACCAATCATCCCCGCCAGACTTCTGGAAAGCATTGAATAAGGCGTGCGCTGCTGTCCGTAACTTCTTATAGCTTCTGCAACACCCGGAATTTCCCGCTCCAGAAGTGGACGAACAGCCTCAGGTGTTACATCACGCTTTGAAAGACCGGTTCCTCCCGTGATCATGATAAGCTTAGTTCCCTGCGCTACATCCGATTTTATTTTTTCCTGAATTTCCATGACTTCATCCGGAATAACAACATAGTCATTGATAGCTACATTATGTTTTTCCAGAGCTGTAATGATTGCTTTTCCTGCTTTATCTTCTTTTTTTCCTGCAAAAATGCTATCTGAACAAACAATCACAGAGGCATCAATACCTTCTCCCGAATCTTTACTGTCAGATTTCCCTCCTTTTTTCTCAAGCAGCCTGATATTTCTGATTTCAATATTCTTATCAATCGGTTTCAGCATATCATACATGGTGAGTGCTACTACAGAGGCGGAGTGCATTGCCTCTACTTCTACCCCGGTCTTGTAGATGGTATGAATTTCTGATGTGACATGAATATCCAGATTCTTGATTTCAAACTGAATTGAGGTATACTCTATCGGAAGCGGATGGCAGTCCGGAATAACATCGCTTGTTTTTTTTGCAGCAAATAATCCAGCTGTTTTTGACATTTCAAAGACATTTCCTTTGGGAACTTTATGATTTACAATGGCATCGATAGTTTCCTGTTTGCTGACGCTTACTACTGCTTCTGCAACGGCTTTTCTAAGGGTATTGTTTTTGTGGGTGATATTGACCATATTCTTGTAATTAATTTATTGTGGAAACCTTATTCTATGTTTATCTGTTTTCTTTCCAGGTATGGGATTGATCTTCTAAAATCTCTTTTCCCCACAAAGGAATTTCTTTCTTAATTCTGTCTACCATTTCGTCACAGGCGCTGATGGCTTCTTTACGATGTTCTGCAGAAGTAAAAACAAAAAAGCAGATCTCCCCAATCTTGATATTTCCCAATGAATGGTAGATATGCGCACATATCAGCTTATATTTTGAAATAATTTCTTCCCGGATATCATGTGCTTTTTGCAATGCCATTTCCTGATAAGCAGTAAACTCCATGGATTGGATTTTTTGATCATTAATCATTTCTTCGCGAATCTGTCCCAGAAAAATACTATGCCCGCCAATATTAGTTTTAACGGTATGTTTGGCTATACTTTCTGCAACAAATGAGGGACTGATAGGGCCTTCAATAAATATATTTTTGATTTTTTTCATGATGATATTGATTTTGCTCCGGATGGAAAATGTCTGATTTCTTTTTCCGGAAAATAGGTTTTTGTAAGTTGTAATGCTTTTCTGCTTCTGCTTCCTGAGGCACAGATGAAGCAAAGATTTTCGTAGCTTTCTAATGTGTTCAAATGTTGTCTAAGAGAAGCTAACGGAATTTCCAAAGCCTGTAACGAGTTGAGCCTCGGCAACTCATCTGTTTCACGGACATCAATCAAAATGCTGTTATCCTGATTCAGGAATGTCTGTAAATCTGCCATTGACCGGATGTCTTTTTCTTTCCTGATATTACAGAATTCTTCATAGTTGAAGTTTTTAAATTGTTCAATTGTTTCAGGACCTGATTTTTCTTTACAAGGCGTAAAATTGACAATCATTGATTGGTAATTTCTGGTATTGAAAGTCAAAAGTTTATGAATCAACACCTCATCTGAACCAATTAACAGCTTGATTACTTCGTTAGCCTGAAAAGCACCTATCACAGCTGAATGTGCGGGTAAAACTCCTGCTTCATTACAATCAGGGACTTCATTTTGATCAGGGGGTACCGGAAAAAGATCACGGTAGCTGGTCACCTGATTGTCCTTTTCCACATTAAAAACGGAAATCTGGCCTTCATGCCTGAAAATGGATGCATAGACCAATGGTTTTTTCAACAGAGAGCAAGCATCATTGAGTAAATATCGGGTTGTAAAGTTATCAGTGCAGTCTACAACTACATCGAAATTATGAATAATGGAAAGTACATTGACAGTTGTTATTTTCTCCTGAAACGCAGCAATCTCAGTATCCGCATTCATCTTGTTCAACTGTTCAACGGCAGCAATGACCTTCGGTGTTCCAACATCCTGTTCATCATATAAAAACTGCCTGTGAAGATTATTCATCTCTACGATATCAAAGTCAACGATTCCTATTGCCCCGATTCCTGAGGAAACCAAAATCTGAAGAACCGGACAGCCCAAACCTCCTGCACCGACAACCAAAACTGAAGATTCAGCAAGTTTTTCCTGTGCAGAGAGTCCGAAGTCAGGAAGTATAATTTGTCTGTCATATCTTTTTAAATTCATTCTTTTGATGGAGTTTTTATTTTTCTTAATGTATCAGATAGGTATCAACCTCCTGAATAAGGTGGCAGCAAAGCGATTTCTGCATCTCCGGAAATGGGTTCACTGTCTTCAGCCTTTACTCCGTTCACTACAATTAAAAATGTAAGATCTTTTAAAGCCGGAAATTTTTCATTCAATACTTTTTTTAAATCAGAAACATTACTGATGTTTTCTATGTCTAAATCATATTGATCTTTCCTGAAGATGTCCGTAAGTTTTCCAAATATTTTAAGTGTCATTATTTTAATTTTAAAAGTGATAATTTAATGCTGTTATGAATGATCTTCCCTCTTTTGGGTACCCATAAGACAAATAATAATTTCTGTCTAACAGGTTTCTGACACCGAAGTCAAAGTTCACCCCTTTTACAATATTTACAGAGAGTTTGGCATTCACCAGGGTAAATTCAGGGGCCTGATCTCCTGTGCTGGTTATATATCTTTTTCCATAAAATTCTACATTAATATTGAGGGCAGAGCGAAGTGACGGAGCCTCTAATTTTGTGTAGGCCATCATTTTATGGTTAGGAACATCGGTGAATTTTTCACTGCTTCCTTCTGTTTTGTCCTTCATGTCAATATAACTGTAATTGGCTCCCAACGTAATATTCCTCATCGGCATGTAATTCAGGGCCAGTTCATATCCCTGAAATACAGCTTTACCAATGTTTACATTCTGAACAATAGGATTTCCGTTGTCTAAAGTTCCGACTGTTCTTGCAAAAATGGCATCCCGTATCGTATTGATAAATCCTGAAACTTCATAGTTAAAATTGTTTCCAAGCTTTGCAGAATAGGTAATATCGTAAGCCCATGTGTACTCTGATTTCAAATCCGGATTGGGAACCTGACTTCCAAAACGGCTGGAATATCTTTCTTTCTGAGAGGCAAATCTTGATCTTTTAGATGCAGATGCTGTAATAACATGATTTTTAAAAGGTTCTATGATAATTCCTCCTTTGTAGTCTAATGCATGATCAGACCCTTTCGGGAAATCATATAAAACATTCTTTTCTCCTGTTTCATAATGAGTTCCGTATTCCTGAGCTTTGATGTTGTTTCTTGAATTAAAAGATGCTCCAATCACTGCTTTTAAAAAAGAATTTATAGTTACAACATCTTCTACACCAACATAAAAAGTGTTGTCTTTATAATTTTGTTCCGGTTCTCCGGCTTTGAACTTTTGTCCTGAATTACTGTCAGCTAAAATTTCTTCGTTGTATTCTGTATGTGAATCGTATTTGTTGTTTACTGAAAGGGTAATGACATTGTTTTTGACCGCTTCTGTGGTCAGATTGAGAATCGCACCTAATGAATAGTCATCATAAACACTCGAAAAAGAAGAATTTTTGTTGAGTAAAGTATAGGTATTATCGTCATACTGCTTCATTTTATTGTAATAGGTATCATAGTATCCCGTAAAATTCAGGAAGGTTTTGGGAGCAATTAAAGTCTTTGTTTTAATGTATACACTTCTTTTATCATATATCGGATAATCGCGCCAATTACTGTTTCCTTTATTGTAAGCATTGGGTGAGATATTCTTATCAGCATTTTGTGAAAGAACACTCAATGAGTACTCATCTGTTTTGTTAGGCGTATACCCAAATTTTGCACTTAATCTGACATCAACAGATCCGGAATTTTCTCTTTCCAATGAGGGTTGCAATTCTGTACGGTCAAACTTTCTGGAAATTATATAATTATCAATTTTCAAGATTGAAGCGGAACCCATTAAGTAATATTTCTTCTGCCTTGTTCCGATGTTGAGTGATGTAAAATAAGAATTAATACCGGCTCCGTCTGCAAAACCCACTCCTGACTGGCCATCAATATCCAAGATCTTTACTGGTTTTCTGGATATAATGTTTACAGCTCCCCCCATTGTATTGGGACCATACTGAACGGAAACCAATCCTTTTTCCACAGAAATACTATTGATATCAAAAGTGGTAAACCGGCTCAAATCAAAATTACCGTCATAAGGTGTATAAATAGGAATTCCGTCATAAAAAACCGGTGTTCTGAGGGAATTAAATCCCCGTACCAGAATGCTTCCTTCATTTCTTGCTCCCATCTGTGTGATGCCTACACCAGGCAGTAGATTTACCGCATCTACCACATTCATTTTGTTAAAATCCTGCATCAGCTCAGCATCAATTCTGGTAATGGGCCCTTCATTCCTTTCTTTCCCGTGGATATTGACCTCCTGAATTTCATAAAGCTTCTGTAGGGTATCTACCTTCACCTGTTCCTGCCCAAACATATTGAGAGAGAGCAAAATTGCCCCTGCAATCACATAATTCTTTTTCATTTTCTTAACTGATTAATTAAAATTTCGGCATTTTTAAAGCATTCCGGTGTATTGATATTCAAAAACTGATTTTCAAAATCACCACCAAACTGTATATAATTGGCATTTTGCAACTCAAGAAAGTACATCATTTTCAGGTTCTCGTTTTCTATTGATCTTGTTAAGGCATCAAGAATGCTAAAGGGGTAAATTCCCACAACCGGATACACTTTTTCTTTATACTGTGCTACATTTATCCTGTTTTCCTCTTTTTTTTGAAGTATACTTTCTATTAACTCTGGTGAAAAGAAAGGCATATCACAACTGCAGACAAAAATATCTTCTCCACAGTGTTCTAAAGCTGAACGAATTCCTCCCATCGGGCCTTTAAGGGTAATAATGTCTTTAATGATCCCTTTAGAATTCGGATAATTTGAATGGTTGACTGAAATATAAACCTCATCAAAGACCTTCGCCAAATTATCTATTACATGCTCTATCACAGTTTTCCCGCCCAGCTTCATCAAGGCTTTGTCCTGTCCCATTCTGGAACTTTGCCCTCCTGCTAAAACAATTGCTTTCATGATTTTAAATTGTTTCCTTTGAAAATTTTATAAAAGACTCTTCCGCTGTCCTGAATTTTTCAACGATAAGTTTTCCGTAATCAGTGAGCAGACTTTGCCCTCCGGATTTTCCTCCCACTTCTTTTGTAACAATTTCACTGGAAGAATTAGCGTTAATATCACGCACGATTCCCCAAGCTTTCCGATAGGGTATTTTGAGTGCTTTCGCCGCTTCGGCAATACTTCCCAACTGATGAATATGCTCTAAAAGTCTGGCTCTTCCGACACCTATCTTCAGGCCGGATCCGGTTTCTATCCATATTCTTCCTTTAATTTTCAGATTTTCCATATTCTCACTTTTTCACCAATATGTATTTCAGTGGCTGTTTCAGAAAATTCTACCAGACAATTGGCCTGAGCTGCTGAATTCATTTTATAGGATTCCTGACCGTTGAGAATATGAACATTTCCTTTTGAATAAAATGCCTTCAGAAACTGGGTTTGCTCATTGTTTTTTTTCTTTACGTAAGATTCTGAAATAGCAAAATCCACTTCCTCATCAAAGTTTTCACGTCCGAAACACCCAAGTAAGAATGGCTTCACATACTGATGGTAACAGGAAAAAACAGAAGCAGGATTTCCTGGTAATGCGAAAACAAATTTCTCATTTTGCGTTCCGAAAAACAGTGGTTTTCCAGGTTTTTGCCTGATTTTGTAGAATAATTCTTTAACGTCCAACTTTTCCAGAGCAGGTTTCACATAGTCATAATCCCCCACCGAAATTCCCCCTGTGATCAACACAACATCATTATGCTGTAAAACTTCTCTGATCGCATGAAATGTTGCCTCTTCCGTATCTTCAGCATGCTTTATGTACGAAAACTGATGATTGATTTCTGCCAAAGCTGCTTGCAGAGTATATTTATTGGAATTGTAAATTTCACCTTCCGACAAAGGATTTCCCAGTTCTACCAATTCATTTCCTGTGAAAACGAGCCCCATTTTCAGACGCTGATAAACTGTAACTTTTTCAATTCCAAATCCAGCTAAAAATCCGATCACTGCGTGATTGATGTATGTATTTCTTTCAACAATCACAGTTCCTGACAATGTCTGTGAAGCTTTCAGACGAATATTTTCACCTTTTTGAATTTCAATATTTTTACAATGAATAAGATCTTCATTCTGTTTTACCTTTTCCTGCATTACAACAGTATCAACACCTTGTGGAATTTTTGCACCTGTAAAAATGCGAACGGCTTCTCCCCTGCCTAAAACAAAATCATTTTTTGAGATTCCTGCGGGAATTATCCGGGTAACCTTCAATTCCGTATATTCTGCCAGATCATCAAAACGGAATCCATATCCGTCCATTGCAGAGTTATCAAAAGATGGAACATCTAAAGTTGCCCGTATCTCTTCTGCAGCATAAAATCCCTGTGCTTCTAAAAGTGAAAGCTCTATTTTTTCTGTTCTGAAAATCTGATTTTCAATGATTTTTCTGGCTTCGGAAACGGATATAAAATGGTTCATCTTTTTTAGGTTTGAAATTTTTCAATTTGATTATTTAACTCTTGTCACTTCTATGCTTTTCAGCCATTTTACATGACGAGGGCCTGTTTTGATATCAGAAAGACTTACCACAATCATTTCTCCTTTTTTCTTTAGCGGTTCTCCGTTTTGTTCAAAAACCACATATACTTTTTCTCCTGTTGGATTGTTGAATAATTCTGCCCAGGAAAATGTAGCCTTGTAATCATCTGCAGCACGGGCAACAATGTAAAAATTACGGTCTTTATGATCCTTTTGGGCGATTTTTGCTTTATTTAAAATATCTGTAAGAAGAACACCTTTTGTAGATTCTATACTGTCTTTGGTTAAGCCGCTCTGACAGACAATTTTGAAGTCACGGAGTTCCTTCACATTCATTTTTTTCAAAGAATCTACCGTTAAGGTAAGCGGGTTGACTACATCTCCTTTTACGTGTACTTCACTGCTTACATATTTCAGATCATCTTTATCATCATGTTTATGGTTTTCTTTTTCAGAAATGGCTTGTGAGGTCTCTGCCTGTTTTTTAGCCTGAGCAGTTTCTGATTTTGTACACTGTATCATTATGAATGTTATCATGACAACAGCAATGAATTTAGTTATGTGTCTCATTGTTTATAAATTATTGAGTTTACTATAGCTTCGTTATGTCTTTTTTATCCTATCGGTTTATAAAAATTTTATCCTCCTATTTTGATCATACTTCGATTGATCATTGATTGGTTCCTGACACTTTCCATTTCAGAAAATTGTCCGCCTTTTTCTTTGTGTTTTTTGATCATACCGAGTTGTATGAGTTCTGTTATTTCTTCTTTATTTCTGAAAGCTTTAAGCAAATCAAACTCATCAGCACCAAAGAGGCAGTTTTTCATTTTTCCATCAGAGGTTATTCTGATACGGTTACATCCTGCACAAAATGAGTTGCTCATGGTAGAGATCAATCCAAAAACACCTTTACTTTCTTCGTTAACTCTATATTTTCTGGAGGTATCATTTTTATGATCTTCTATTTTTTCATGCGTGAAATGCTGAGAAATGATAGTGAGCATCTCCGCAATTGGAATTACTTTTTCTTTTTCCCAGGAATTTCCGTTAAAGGGCATGAATTCTATAAACCTCAGCTCAATTGGGTAATGATGTGACAAGGCTATGAACTCAGGAATTTCATCTTCATTGAAACCTCGCATGACTACAACGTTCAGCTTAACATTGAACCCTCTATTAATACTGTCTTTGATATTCTCCCAAACTGTTTGAAATAAGTCTCTTTTGGTAATATACCTAAACTTATCCCGATCTAAAGAATCAATACTGATATTGAGGTTTTTAACACCACATTCCTGAAATAAATCAAAATATTTGTGAAGCAAAACACCATTGGTTGTTATTCCTATACTTGTACCTAATGTTGAAATCTGACGGATAATTGTTTCAAAATCATTTCTTACCAAAGGTTCTCCACCTGTAATCCGAATTTTATTGATATTAAATTCATTAACGAAGATTTTTGCAATTTCAAAAATTTCCTGGCTGCTCATCAACTCGATGGATGGTGTACTTTTAAAAGGCTCATCTGGCATGCAGTACAGACATCTGAAATTACAGCTATCGGTAATTGAAAGTCTAAGATAATCGTGCTTTCTGCCAAAAGAATCAAGCAGATCAGTAGGCATTGTCATTTTCATCTTCCTGTTTTTTATTTTGACCTGTCGGAATATCCGGTACATATCTTAAAAAGAACATTGTACACAGAAATATGATAACCGAAGCAATGGCTGAATAGGTTGAAAAGTCTAAATGCTCTTTGTCTAAAGCTTTATTGATGGTTCCAAACAGAAGCCACATCTGCAGACTTACCAGTAAAATATAAACACTGATAATGGCTACAAGCATTTCATTGACTCTGAAGGTTACTTTTTTTATGGGTTTCTTTCGTACTGACATCTTTTGTTATTTTTTGGGTGAATCTATCCGTGAGATTCTTCTGTTACTTTTACGAAATCTGTTACGAATATTTTATCTTCCTTGATAACAACCGTAAGTTGCGGAAGTGGTCTGGGCGGCGGTCCTTGTATAACCGAACCATCCTCTGGATTGAAAAAACCATGATGGCAAGGACATTCTATCACTTTTTCATTATGATTGTATAAAACCGAACAGGAAAGATGGGTGCATTTCTGCTCAAAGACTTTCCATTTATCTTCTGACAGACGAATCAGCATATAAGGCGTTCTATGATCTTCATTGATATAGAAAGTCCGCATTCCTCCTACATTGAGATCCGTTGTCAATCCAACGAAATATTGCCCAATTTCCTTTTCTTCTTTAAAAAAATTGAATGCAGGAATGGCAACATTAGCCAATGCTAAAGTCCCTGAAAAAAAGGTAATCAATTTGATGAATTCTTTTCTGGAAACATAGGCTGCTTCACGTTTTTTGATCGGAAAATCAGCTTTCCAGGCGGGTATTTTTTTATTATCTTCTGACATTGTAATTAGTTTTAAAAGACTTTTAATTCTTCACTGCCTTTCGGCATCATTATATTTACTTTTGTGTTTACGATTTCCTTTCCGAAAATAAAGCGGTTAACCGGTGTACTGTTCGGTCTTTTCTTAGCTACGTTTTCTCTGGTATCAAAGGTTAATGCTCCACTTGGACAAACCGTGGCACACATAGGTTTCAGACCTGTACTGGTTCTGTCGTAGCACATGTTACATTTCATCATCAGCATTGCGCTCTGATCCGGAATTTGCGGAACTCCGAACGGACAGCCGATAACACAGTTGGCACAGCCGATACATTTGGAAGTATCTGCAGTGTGAACAATTCCGTACTCGTCTTTTGTGATGGCATCTGCCGGACAAACATTGGCACATATAGGATCTTCACAGTGCATACATACCTGAACGGTAGTCTGAATTGTTTCTGCTCTGTCCACATAATGAATATGAATCATTGAGGTTTCTCCATTGGTTTCGCACTCTGCACAAGCCATCTCACACGAGTGACAGCCTATACATCGCTGCATATCCACGAAAAACTCCATATCATTAAATCTCTCAAATTGCTCTGCCATAATTTTTTTTAACTTAATATTGAATGTCTCTGCTTTGATTGGCAAATTCTTTTGAATGCTCTCCTTTTTTTCTTCCTGTCTTTTCTATTTTGCAGGCACAGACCTTAAACTCAGGAATTTTTGATACAGGGTCTAAAGCATCAATCGTTAATTGATTTGCTGAGTTTACCCCTCCCCAATGGTAAGGGATAAATACGGTGTCCTGTCTGATTGTTTCTACAACATTTGCAGGGAACAAAGCGCTTCCTCTTCTTGTAGAAACCTTAATCAGATCGTTTTCTTCAATGCCATATTCTGCTGCAAGCTTTGGATGAATTTCCAGTAAAGGTTCCGGATACAGGTCTACTAATTTCCCAATTCTTCTTGTTTGTGAACCACTTAAGTATTGACTTACCACCCTTCCTGTCGTTAGAACAACCGGATAATCTGCATCCGGTTCTTCGGTTGGTTTTTTGTAGGGAGTAGGATTGAAATGTGCTTTTTTATCATTGGTATTAAATTGTCTGTCTTCCCAAAGTCTGGGAGTTCCGGGATGATCTTCAGTTGGGCAGGGCCAGAAAATACCCAAATTCTTTTCTACTCTTTCATAGGTAATACCGTAATAGTCTGCTGCACTGCCTTTTGAAGCTACTCTTAATTCATTAAAAGTTTCCTCACTGTTTTTATAATTGAATTTGTCTCCTTCCCCTAATCTTCTTGCTAGTTCCATCAGAATTTCGCTGTCTCTTTTGGCTTTCCCAGGTGGGTCTACTACTGCCCGGATTCTAATTACCCGACCTTCAGCAGATGTAGTTGTTCCTTCTTCCTCTTCCTGTAATGAGCCGGCAAGAATGATGTTGGCATGACGCAGGGTTTCGGATAAAAAGAAATCAATTCCGGCATAGAATTCCAGTTTTTCTAGTGCTGCACGTACATTGTTATTATTAGGTAAGGAAACCAGCGGATTAAAACAAATTGATAAAAGTCCTTTGATCTCACCACGGTTGATGGCTTCGATAATTTCATAGGCGCTCAAGCCTTTTCGTGGCAGATCTTCTTCTTTGATTCCCCAGACATCTGCTACAAATTTTCGGTGTTCAGGATTTTCAATGTCTCTGTTTCCGGGAAGCTGATCGCATTTGTGACCATGTTCTCTTCCTCCCTGCCCGTTTCCCTGTCCGGTAATTGTTCCGTAACCGCAATAAGGTTTACCGATTCTGCCTGTTGCCAGCACCAAATTGATACAGCTTGAAACATTCTGAACTCCTTTAGAATGGTGTTCTATTCCACGAGCATGCATCAGGAAGCTGGTTTTTGCTTTCCCCCACATTTCTGCGGCTTTAAAAATCAATTCTTTTGGAATTCCAGTAACTTCTTCGCCCCATTCTAATGTACATTCTTTTACCGCCTCAGCTGTTTCTTCAAATCCTGAGGTATAATTGTTAATGAAATCATTATCCAGCCAATTATTATCAATCAGAACCTTAAGCATCGTATTCGTTAATGCAGAATCAGTTCCCGGTCTAAGGGGCAAATGAATATCTGCAGTTCTCGCAATGGGTATCTGACGTGGATCAATTACAATTAATTTCGCTCCGTTATCACGAGCTTCCCAAATCTTGTGTGTGAGAACCGGAAAACATTCACTTACGTTGGCTCCGGTAATGATAATAACTTCTGCATGCGCCAAATCTGCCCAGCTATTGGAAGAGCGGTCCATCCCAAATGCTTTTTTATTTCCTGCACCTGCACTTACCATACAGAGACGGCCGTTATAATCAAGATTAGCAGTTTTTAAGGCAACGCGGGCGAATTTTCCCACCATATAACTTTTTTCGTTGGTCAGTGAAACACCGGAAAGCATTGCAAACGCATTTTTCCCATACTGATCCTGTATTCTTCTGATTTCTTTAATAACTGCATCATAAGCTTCATCCCATTCTATAGGTACAAAACCTTTTCCTTCTACTCTTTTATAAGGAGAAAGCAAACGATCCGGATGATTGTCCTGCATATATCGCTGAACTCCTTTGGGGCATAATCTTCCTTCATTAAAAGGGAAATCATTCCAGGGTTCAAAGCCTACTACTTTTTTGTCTTTTACTTTTAGCTGAATTCCACATTGCAGGCCACAAAAGCAGCAATGTGTTTTTATTAAAGCATCAGGATTCTGAGGGTTAGATCTTACTGTTCCTTTATTGGGATAGTGTTGATGTGGTCCGAATACACTGATGATTTCGTCGGCTGATACGGGTAATTTTGCCATTATATTTTATTTTAACCAAAATAAGTTCCTGATTCCTGTCTTGCTTTAAGATGTGCTTTTGCAAGCATTGCTCTTTTTCCTTCCGGGCTATAGTCCAGATAGCTTTTACCATCTTCACGCTCAAGATCAAATCCCATTTCTTGTGTAATTTCTTTCAAGTCTTCGATGTGCATTTTTGTAGTGTACTCGTCTCCGGTGTGCGGACAAACCTGCATTCCTCTGCGTTTTCCCTCAATTTTATAAATATTGGCTCCTACCTGCGCAGGTCTTTGGAAAATGTGAAAGAATTTCCCAAAAGGAATCCACATCAGAAACAGCGCTACGGTAATGGCATGGGTAATTGCCATAAACTGGCTCATTTTCCCCTCCAAAAAAGAATAGTCAAACCAAATTCCTAAGCCCGTAACAGAAACCGCTACCAATAAAATCAACGGCAACCAGTCTCTCTCAAACCATTGGGTTGCAATCTGCCCTTCGTCTACAAATCTCCTGTGCATCATGATCAGACATCCGATAATGACCATAATTGCAGTCCAGACCAGAATATGAAATAATATGAGGGCCATTATTGTATTAAGAGGGAAAGTCATCACTGTAAAACCCATCATATGAGTTTCGTACATATCAGTAGTTCCTTCCTTTAGGGTAAAATGCATCCATCCGAATGTCAATCCAAAAGTCACGGCAAAAGATATAAGACATCCTGTAGCTAAAAGAAAATGGCCAAACCATCTTGCCTTACCTCTTGGAAGAATAAATCGTTGAAATAAAATATTACGGACAGATAAACGGATTACTTCTTTGATGTATATGGGATAATCTTTGCTGAAAATAAATTCCCATGTGCGTTTCCAGTATTTCTGTGTTGCCGGACGCTGTTTCCATACTGAGTGGTGATAGACCACTCCAAAAGTCATACTGATTGTTCCGAAGAAATAAATAATTAACGCGGCATCAAAGTTCTGAAGATTAACAGACCCTATTATTGTCATAGCGATAACCACTAAAGTTGCAATAATGGCATTAATGAATGCTTTCCTGTTGATATTTGTAAAAATGCTGAACATCTTTTATGTTTTTACTAGTCAATGATGAATTCTCAAGGAGAAACTATATTATTCTTAAGCAAAGATACAGCAATGAAATTTTAAATAAGACTATTTTGTCTTATTTAAAATTATTCAAAATAAATTACTGAAATTACAGACCAAAAAATACTGATAAACAACACTTTAAATCAAATATGATTTACATCATATAAAAAATTATACTTTAAAAATATTCCTGATGTTCGTAAAATCAGAGATCAAAAAACTTTATCATTTCTCATTGAAAATAAGATTTGCATACTACAGCACAAAGCCCACAGTCAGAAGACTTTCATCTCTGACTGTGGGCTTTATCTTACATGATAGTAAGAAGTTTTTAATCTATATTCCGTAGAATAACTATTCTATTTTTTACCAGATAAACTTACAGTTTTGCTCTTGTTCTGCAATTATTCTTCGTGATTTTGTCACATATAACCTAAGGAAACAGCCCGGGCTGATATTATATATTCTTTTACCATATACATCAACTCCCATCGTACCTCCACCATTGTCAAAGTTATAAATAACGATCTGCTGTTTTGGGTAGATTTCTTTGAAATTGACCACCATTTTAATCTGTTCTCCAATAATATGGATAAGCCTGTTTCTATCATCTATGCTAAGATTGCTGGAAGAGAACTCATATTCATGCGGATCTAATCTAACGGCATAATCCTTAGGATCAGACTGATCATTAACAATTTCATCTTTGAGAGTAGCTGTTCTGCCATTAGGAATAAACATTGTATCTGGGTTTTCATCTTCAGATTTAAAGTTTTCACTGGCTTTTATGGATCCTTTTACCGCTAACTTATCACTATCATTGGCTCCTCTTCCCATTCCGAAGTGAGCAGACTCTATATGGAAATTTAAACCTCCCAACCCATCATACTCAGAACCATAAGAATAATATTCTTTTCGTTTCGTTGCTAAAAACCTTTTCTGATGAATATCTACAATACCTGACTCGGAACTATTCAGATGGTTATCCGAAATCATTAAACCTGATCCGGTATTTACCGTAAAGTCCTGGTTTAGCTGTAATCCATACTGAGTCATATAATTCCATTGCTGGATATTTGTTTCAGTAAAATCTGCCTCTGTCCATAATTTATACCATGGTGTCGTCCAGCTTCCATCAATTCCTTTTCTGATTTTCAGCATCGGAACGCCGGAACCATTAATCCCATTCTGATTGGCAAATGCTAACTGATAGGATGAATCGCCTGTAGAGGCAGTGGTACCATCCCATGGAGCGTAAGTCATTATACCTGCATAATTTCCAGACGCTCCCAGACCTGCACTGTTAGATTTAGCAAAATCAAATCTTACTCTTCTAGGTGTAGAATTGGGTGTAATATCATCTGCATTTCTTGATCCGTCTTTTGATGTTACAAAGTAATTTGTAAGACTAACAGAATTGTTGCCACTTATAGTTAATTGCTGTCCTCCTTCATTTTCAGGGCTGGCACTTAATGCAATTTGGTTCCTGTTTACAGCATGAGTTCCTAACGTTCCATTTGGAATCACAGGACTATGGGTAAATGTCTTTGTATCACTTATTGTTTCAACTCCGGTTTTTCCAACAAATAAATCTAAAGATTCACTTTTTGTGTAGTAATTAGATAATAAAGCACTCGTAAGATATCCTGCATTGGCATGATTTCCCCAATTAAATGCGGTATTCCAGTTGTTTATATTGGTGGCAGAAAAATCATTTGAATCCCAGTCTTTTGTCCAAGGATACCAAGTTCCGCTAAAATAGTACCTTCTATAAACGTCATTGTTATTAGCATACGTAGTATATTCCTGAACTATATGTACTGAACTATAGTAAACTCTTAGTTGTCCTGCTAAACCTGCGGGATAATTATTTGCAGAAGTGGCGTTTGCATTTCCTGTCTGAACCCACCATCCTGTAGAAGTAATACTATTTAAATCTACTGTAGGACTTAAAACACCTCTGTAAACAAGCCCTGTATTGTATGCTGACATCCAATCTGAGGAGGTTCCATCATTTAACGTTGTAATTTTACCGGTATTACTAATTTTCACAACCTCAGTTAATGTGGGAACACTGCCATTTGTACCGGTAGCACTGCCATAATTAAATGAAAAAGTTTTATGGTTGTTCACAGTAAGGCCCAAAGAATTTAATGATCCTCTTGGCTGAATAAAATCAGTACCATTAAATTGTAAATTATGGCCTAACCACATTCCATAACCATGTGTGGAGTTAGCTAGATTAGTATGGAAAATAGTTGATCCTGTCGATAGTTGATTGCCAAACAACAAATTATAAGCATCCACAAACTGAGTATTATTAGCATTGATCGTTATCTGCCCTGTACTTGTTGAATCTCCCTGAGGCCTCAAATAAATGATTCCTGAAGCTCCCTCCGCTGAAACTAATGTAATGGTAGAACTTGTTCTAATCCTGTTTACTCCCTGTCTTTGAATCTGAAGCTCACCTGTTGGATTGTTAATAGTTCCTGCTACTCCTATATTACCGGATGTATAGCTATTCCCGGAAACATGAAGCCTGTATCCATCCAGCGGCAAGGATGATCCATTTAATCCAATTCCTACCCTCTGATCTGATGTCCAGAGCAGCGCTTTAGTAGCATTGTAAGCTGTTGCACCGAAATAACCATACGACATTTTTACTGTCCCATCCGCCTCTACAGCTCCAAACCATGCAACAGTATCTACTACGCCATTAGAACCTGCTAATTGCAAAATATCTCTCGCAAACCCTGATGCTGCAGTTATTGTAGATAAATCTTTTTTTATTGTACTACTTACAGCATGATTTAATGTGAGGGTGCCACTCATCGTGTCTCCTGATTTACTAACATAAGAGTTGTTATCCAGGGAACCATCTGCCTTTAAGAATTGGGCAGCAGTGCCGCCCGTTACTTTATAGCCTTTAGAAGTGTTATAATATGCGTATTTTACATCCATGTTAAATATCTTTACGCGTTACTGTTATGGATACAGCATTAGGTAAAGCAGAGTCAAATTCAACATCTATTTTATTCGGATCGGTTAATTTTATTCTGCCCTCTATTTTGTACAAGGTTACCGTATCATACATGGTTACATCTATATTTCTGGTTCCTAAATTGTGTACCACCCCTCCTGTTCCTGAAATAGAGGTAGTGTATGACTTTACATTATTACTTCCGGCAATTACTCTACCTTTCGCATCAACGGTCACCTCATCATAAGTCCCGGCAGTTACTCCTGTTGCAGCTAATGTCAGCCCTGAAGTAACATTGGAAGAACCATCAAAGGTTGTTGTCCATGTAGCATCACCTGAAGCAGAAATTGTTCTCGGAGTTGTTAATTTTGCAGCTGATCCGGTTGTATTGACTGCTGCAGTTCCTGTTAATAATGTTGCAGGGACAGCAGTAATAGGAACTGTTACGTTTCCGGAACCGTCAATATTTTGTGCTGTTGCGGTAACTCCGGAAAGTGTAATGGTACGTACTGTAGTCCATTTTGTAGCGGAAAGAACATTTTTCGCTGCATCTGCCGTATTATCGGCATTCCCTAAACCTACATGAGATTTGTTTAAGACTACAACCCCCGTTAATCCGTTTACAGAATCTACAGCTCCGGAAGTGATATAAACGAACGTTGTTCCCGTCCATCGGTAAGTTTTATTGGTATCAAGGGATACATAAATTTTACCTGTCTCACCAGTGATAAGCGTAGCATAAGACGCTTCTTTATAAAACTTTCCGTCAGCAGTTTTATAATATCCCTCCAAAACATCATCCACATAAGATGGCAATTGAGATGCAGGTACCAATCCGGATGCATCCAGTGCAGCAACCCCATTCGCAGCTCCTTTTTGAGATAACGGGATATAATTAGCCAAATCAGATGTAGTGGGCATAGACCCCAGAGATACTATTATTCCATTGGTTGTCTGACTCACTCCCGTAACCACATTTCCTGTACCTGAAGTAGTAACCGGTAAAGAAAATGAGGCTCCTGTCAATGTTAAACCATTACCTGCACTGTAGGTTGTATCGGTAGAGACTAACGTAATTGTATTTCCTGTCTGGTTAACCGCCATATTTGCACCTGCAGCAAGGGTAACATCTCCGGATACCAACGAACCGGATGCACCGCCTTTCAGACGGGTAATGGTATCTGGCGTTGTAAATGATCTGTTTGCTGACAAATCATAGGCTGTCCCGTTAATTGTTAAAGTACGTGTTTTTGGTACATAATCTAACGGATTTAAATTTCCATCATGCCAAAAGGAATTGATTCCCCTTGTACCGCCGCCAGCGGTTACAATATCATTGTCTGTTTTCCCTTCTATTTTGTATCCAACAGAGCTTCGATAATAAGCGTATTTAATGTCCATAATTATATTTTTTTAATTGTTAACTGAATTATATTGGGTGGTACTGAATCAAATAGCACTTCAATTGTATTGGTGTCTATTCTTCTCACCTTAATAGGTATTGTAAACATGGTAACTGTGTCGTAAGCATCAATCACAAAACTTAGGGTATCAAGATCATGTTTTATCCTGGAGTCACCCCTCACTCTCTCTTCATATTTTATTTTTTCGGCATTGGCCGCATCTTCGATATTTTTAATTTTATCATACACCAGATCATTAAACTGATTTTGATACGTAATTGTGCCCCAGTGTGAATACAGGCCTGCAAGGTTGATCTGATCATCTGAAATATTTCTGATAACAACCTCTTTAAGCAATTCTATCTGTTTCCTGTTTTCTTTGATATAGTCTACGATTTCCTGAAGCTCATCAAGATTGGGGTCATTAGAGGCTAATATTTGGTTAATTCTCGAAATATGTTCAAGCATTTCATCGTCTTTTGCCTGAAATACATTAACAATTTCTTCGATCTGCTCTTTTGTATAGACATTTCCAGTCTCTTCATTCCCATCTATAGTAGCGGCAAATTTTATTTTTAATTTTTCTTTCCATTCATCTACGTTGACATCAGTAAGATTGGACGCATTACGTTTTGCCAGCACTGAAATATGTGCATTTTCATCTTCCAGATGGCTTGTAAAAGTTGTGGCAGACAGTGTTTTTTGAAAAGCCTCGTTTAAGCCCGTCACTTCATCCATTTTGATTTTTTCATCTAAATGGCGGAATGAAGAAAAGGTCTGCTTAAATTGATACTCTGTAGGAATATCACCTTTTTCAAACCAACTGAAAATTATATTTAATGGTGTACTCATTGTGATTATTGAAAATTATTTTGATAAAATTGACAATCCGGGAAATCTATAGGATGATTACTTTGAATGGAATCCTACATTTTTGGGCGATTTTTGACCAACCTTTTTATAACCCTGTCAATTGGTGAATTACCTGTATGTCATCAGCAAGAAAACCAGGCATTTTGCAGATGTTACTATTTACATTCTCTGGAACTCAAATTTCATTTTTATTTTGCTCTTATAAAAGTTTTTTGACCTTCCCATTCTGTAGTTGCAGTAAACTCTATCTTTCTGAAACGGAATGATATTGCTCTGTAATTACAATGTTCAAAATTCATTTTTTCCCAGCTCCTGTGAAAGTTTTTCAGCCTCTCTATTCTGTAGTTGCAGTAAGCTTACAGCTCAACAAGCCCGATCGAGCTAAATAATTTATAAAAGGGTTTGAAATAAGCGTGTCTTGGTCACCAACAGATATAATTTTTATAAAAGCAGGAACTTTTAAAAGAAAATGCTAAATATTCCGTTTAATTCTTAAATTTGGCTAATGCAAAAGTATCTTTACCTCATCATTACATTGTTATCTCTTACCAGCTGCTATACTTATCAGGTAAAAAAACAGCCGGATCCGGCAACCGAGAATAAAAAGGAGTCAAGAAAGGCGCCCGAATTAGCTAATAATACCTCAACGCAACTACCCAATGCGGCAGCTCAACCGCCTGCTCCGATTAATATTCAGGAGAAGCTTGCTCCTAATAAAAATGTCAAAATTGATGTTGATGGCAAAAGCTATAAAATAATCGTTGACAGATGGGAAAGTGACAGTCTGGTTGCTCATGCTGTTTATAATCCTAAAAAAGTTCTGAAATTTCATAAAAACCAGATCAACAGCGAAAAAATTGCAGAAAAACGTTTTTCACAACCTATTGCTGATATCATTACAGTGACTGTTTATGCCGGAATCGGTGTTTTAATATGGGCGCTTGTTCATTAATCTTAGCGACCCAATTTTGAAGATAACCCGATATGATCACGAACGGGCAAATGACGCCACTTTAAGACAAGTGACGTCATTTTATATTAGTTATGACTAGTCATTTTAATACATTTTATTTTCGGCATATCTATAAACAGTCTTTTCATCCCAGGCAAATAATTGAATAGAGCTATATGGTGGTATTTTGTATGAATACCCTGCACTTCTTATATCAAATCCTTGTCCGTAGCTGTCACTAGCATTGATTACCAATATTCTTTGACCCCGGAAACATTTTTCTAATGTAAATTGCTCACCATATCTACATCTGATTACCAACATTCTATTTTCAGAATCATAATACTGAACTCCCGGCTGCTGCTCAATCATACCATGAGACAATCTCATTCTGGAGTCTTCATTGATAATCTCATCTTCAAGATAGGAAAGACTTCCGTCCGGAATAAATAAAGTATTGGGCTTCTCATCTTTTGATTTAAAGTTTTCGGTAGCTTTTACCGAGCCTGAAACAGTTACTTTATCCGCATCATTAGCATCTGTACCTATACCAATGTTATAGCTCTTTCTATTGAAATTAATACCTTCCCAGGCACTATATCTACTTGAATATTTATAATACTCACCTTCCAATACAGCTAAATAGAATCCATCCTGTTCATTATATATACCAGATTCTCCGCCATTATATTCATCAGCAAGCATTAATCCGTTACCTGTATTATTAGTAAATTGCTGGTTTACGATAACGCCATTGCTGGACATAAAATTCCAGTTATTAATATGACCTTGTGAGAAATTCAAATCACTCCAGACGGTTCTCCAAGGCTGCCATCCAATATCTCCGGAACCTGAATTACTACCTCTGAATTTCATACCACCGCCTGCTCTGTCAATGGTTAACTGCTGTCTGCCATCAGATGAGTTGAGATTTAAAGTAGTAGTATAATTAAAGCCGGAAGAAGGGGCTTCCTGTCTGTAAATTCCAGATTCAGAGACTAAGTTTAAATCAGCAACAAACTTTAAATCTTTAAACTTATTGTTCCAATTACTGATCATGGTCGTAGTAAGATTACCTGCGTCCCACATTACATTTCCCTGAAATGTAGGTCTTGATCTTACATGGTTAACTGTACCTTGATTATCAATAGTCATTGCTATCTGAGGCCCTGCTGCAAACGAATTTGTTGTTGCAAAAGCCATAGATGTACCATTTTGATCATTACTTCTTACATATATACCCGCTTGTGTTCCACTGTTAGAAGAAAATCCTATGGAGGCTGTATATTGATTATCAGTATTTGAACCACTTTCAGTTTCTACTAAGAAAGAATATTCGGCTGATGTACTGGTATTGCCCCAGCCCGTGGCTGTATTTTTTGCTCTTCCTTTAATAGTCTTAAGTCCGGTAATGTCTTGTTGACCATCGACATTGACAAACTTGCCGGCAACCCAATTGTGTGTTGCTAAAAATACGTAGCCATCTGTTCTGTGATAGATGTAAGGCGCACCTGTAGACAAACCATTTGAAAATCCTAATGTCTGAGCATTTTCTGAGGAATTAACTTTAGCATCAGGATTAAAATTATTGTTAGTCCAAAGCGCTTCTCCGTCTGACAATAAAGGAATATTTCCTTTTTTGGTCATGGTTGTTGTATTGATCGCCTGCCAATATTCTAAGTGATTGCTGAATAAAGGAAAATCTATTCTATGATACCATGTATTATTTCCTGCAATGTGTAAAGAGTTCCCATAAGTAGTAGGGAATCCGGTACCTGAAGCCCAATCTGTAACGCTTAAAGGATAATCTGTTTTTACTGTAGCTGCATCCTGATGATTACCTCTTTTCGCTAAGTATTCTGCGGGGTTAAAATTGTTGGTAGTCCAAGGAATACCACCCTGAATTCTAACAGCACCATTGTCTGAATTTAATAATAAATCACCATCATTTACCGCTCTAATTACAAAATTATCTCCTGTTCCACCCCATGTAGCAGAACCTCCATCAGCTCCAATATAAGCTATATCTGTAGCCCCGTCATACTTTTGCCAGGTCAGGTAATTCCCTGTTTGTGCTGTACTTTTCCACCTACCTAACATCGCTGGAGTCTCTATATTAAAGGCTCCTGTCATAGTACCACCATCTTTTCTGAGATAGTTTCCTAAGTCTGAAGATGATACAAAGTCTGAGGCCAATCTCTGCCCACCACCTGCTGTTAAGATATAGTTATCATTATACCCGATTTTATTAAAACCTTTTGATGAAACCTGCCCGGCATCAGTGAATTCTACCCTGTTAGCCAAATCCCAATCTTCTGCATTATTTGTAACAGAAGGTGCCAATATTAAGTTGTTATTGGTAGGTTTCTGAATTGACCAGGATTTATATGAACTATTTTTTAGTTTAAAAGGTATTCTGTTATAATAGGATTTTGCTGCCGAAATAATTTCGTCCGTGTTTCTTGTCTGATAATCACTTGGTTTGAAATTTACATTATCCCAGGCTCTTCTCCATTGTGTCCAGTTACCATTATGCCCACTTCTATAGACTAATTCTCCTGCATCTGCATTACCATCATTGTATTTTATCTGCAACTGTGCTGTGGTATCCTGAGCCCCCATGTGCAACATTGGACTGTATAAATGCTGAACTCCTCCTGAGTTATTGTTTGCTCTATAAACTCCGGAACTGGAATAGCCTCCAAGGCCGTTGAAGTTATCATTGAACTGAACTGCTTTAGGAATATAGCTGCTATCTGCAAAATTTGTTAACCAACTTCTTGTAGCAACTACATCAGAAGGTAACACAATAATATTGGCAGGATATAAATCAAAGTTAGGTTCTATCGCATGAGACCATCCTACATTCCAGTCAAGATTATAGTTTCCGTATTTAACTTCCACTTTCGCGACTTCAAATGAGAAATACCCATTCCAGAATGTATTCGATTCTCCTAATAAAATACTCACATAGCCATCAGTTCCAATCCCAACCCTTGCTGTAGTGGTAGGAAAGTTATCTGTTACTTCCCATATGGCTTTTGAACCATTAGAAACCATAGTTCCTGATACATATTTATAGAAAGCTACATTCACTTTACCTAAGTATTGGCTTTCATATCCATAAATATTGATATCAATACTAAACATGGCATGTTCTGTTGAAGTTTGTGGCATTTTAATCGCTAAAATACCTGTGTGCCCTCCATCACCATAATAACCCTGATAAACTTTATTAAAAATCCTTACATTATTCTGGTGTTTGCTTACAGATCCTCCTCCTTCAAATTCCAAATCCTTTGCCCCAAGATTAACATCCTGTGCTGCGCCATTATAGGGAACATAATTATTTAGAGCTGATGCATTAACAAAAGTTGAAGGATCTAAGTTATGAGCATCCCAAACCACTCCATTTACTCCATTTTTGGAATGTATTATATCATTGTTATTAGATTCTATAATCGTATTAATGGTAGGATTTCCTATATAGAGTGTAGATGGACCACTATAATTTAAAACCTGGTTATTACCTGTAGTAAATGAATTAGAATAAATACCTACTTTAGAATAAATCTGCCCTGACCGTCCCAGAAAATGGGTAGGATTATTGGCATCTCCAAAATGAAAACCTATCCCTTCATTCAAGCTATTGGCACTTCCCTGATAATAGGAAAGTCCATAAGTATCTGCGTTGGCAAATGACCAGATTCTGTTTCTTTCATCTACTTTGTAAAATCTGTTCTGAAAACCTTCATCAGTTTGTACAAAGCCTCTTGAATGTATTCCGTAAGGAGGAATAAACTGAGAGTCCGAATAAGCAGAAGAAGCCAGTAAACCACCTGATAGAATAACCTGAGAACTATTACCATTTAAACCCGCTATAGGTCTATCTGAATCTAATACCCAATAGCCACCTGTATTTTTTTTCTCCCAAAATGTACCGGCAGAAGCTAATTCCTCCTTTGTAAGTAAATGCTTAAGGTTTATCTCAACTCTTTTTGTCCCTCCCGGATCCGGATGATCCGAAACTGAAATAACCCGGTTTCTTCCCTGGTCTAAACCTCCATACCCAACAGTTACTTTTACATCAAACCCCTGCCAATAAGACAATTGAGCAAACCAAAAACAAAGTTTACCGTTTAAGTTTAAGGCAGTAATTCCATTCCAATAATGTAATGTAGAATAACCACTATGAGAAATAATAGTACCGTTATAGATATATCCCTGGATCTTACAATCTAAAGGCTGATCACTTCCGTACATATTTCCTTTGATCTCTAAAAGAAACTGATCTCCATAGTCTACAGAATAGTCTACGTCAGTTTCAATCAATGTTCCCTGTGGAAAGTTTCTTCCGGAATGATACCAGGAATCTTCTTTTCTTCGGGAATCATAGTCATTTCCACCCCCTGTTAAAAAGAAGTTATCAGAGGAACCATTTTTCCTATAACCGGCAGAATTTACGTAATCAAAATCATTACCATTGATGTTCATAAAGTGGTAACCGTTTGACCTATACTGCAATGTAGCGGCATAAAGGCCCGGTTGATGAAAAGAAATTGCAGGGTAAATTGTATCAGATGTACCATTACCTCTTAATTCTAAAGCAGCTGAATTGTAAGCATTCCCGGTAGCTCCTGAGAATGTTTTTCTTGCCGATATCTCTTGCTCGGTATTAGTCGTTACTAAATTTAAATCAGAAACTATTTCCGCATGGGTTCTTTTGCTGATTTTTTTCGTTACAGAATTCCAAACCATTACAGAACCTGCATCGTTTGGAACACTTTTCACAATGATCTCGCCTTCTACGGCGATGTGATTGTTAAAATATTCAGGAGCAATCATTAGTCTAGTCTTGCAGTTAAAGTAATTCTATATTCATTCGGGGTAAGAGGCGCTAAAACATCTATCTGTACATCATTTGCCGATGTAGCCACACAGCTTACATTTATTTTTCTGTTATCAGCATTACGATAACAGATATAATCAACATTCAGGGTATCCCAGCCATGAGTAATGGAAAAAGCAACAGAAGAGCCGTCTCCGATTTGCCATGTTTTGGATTTAATTTTTGCATCCAGAACAGCTTTGGTAGATTTTGGAGTCATTGCTTTAATAGGATTAACACCCGCAATAGCTTCAACATCTGTAGCGATTTGAATCAGTCCTTTCACTGTATCTGTAGCATCTACAATGTCAGGAATCCCTTTTTCTATGATCTGATAATTCTTAGGCGCATTGGAAGCATCATCGGTATTAGCAATAAGATGATCACCAACAGAAACGGGCTCATTGCCCACCCAGCCATTTGCTGTAATCACCCACACCATCCCTGTTTTAATGGTGGCTGATGTAACGGGAGAAGGAGTCGTCATTGAACCTTCAGTAGTAGAAGGAATATAACCTCCGGGCTGATAAATTAATGCTCCTGTAAGGCTTTGCCCTATTAAGTTTTCAATATAAGTTTTAATCTTATTGGATGACCATGTATAAGTGCCTGACTGAGTAGCGTCATTCAGAAAGATAGAGACAATATCGGCATTGGTAAGATTTCTACCTGCTACTTTAATAACATGTCCTGAACTATTGGTCAGAATCTGACTTAGCAATAGAAGTCCGCTTGTTTGATCTGTCTGAAATGGATTATTGGTCAGTGGATAATCAGGATGTACATAATTCTGAGCCAGGTTAATCCATTCGGCTCCGTTCCATTGATGCAGCTGCCCCTTATAATCAATGATCCAACCAGCAGGAACTCCAGTTGTATCAGGTAATGAATTATGGTAATGAAATCTGGTACGTTGCAACTCACCGAAAAAATTATCCTGATTTGCGTTATTACTTATTACTGCGTTATTATTCATAGTTTTTATTTTTTATGGTTTAACTTTTAAAATGAGAATATTAATTGGGTTAACGAGAACGCCTATCATCTTAACCTCTATGGTTTGATTGGTGGCGTAATCGTCAATATTTATTTTTTTACCCGTGACACTATCTCTAGCCTGAATGATCACATTTTCTGTTTCAAGGGTATTAGGGAATACGGCATTTCCTGCAACTTGTACCACTGCACTTGTAGGGGTCTGCGAGATCAGCAAAACCCTATCATAGATCTGTTTATTAAATTCTTGCTGATTTTTCGGGCTGCCTACTCCATTGTAGTCAAGTAACAGCTTTACTTTATCTTCACTTGTCTGTCCTGAAGCAGCTTTTAAAATTTCAATATCGTCACGGCTTTTTTTAATGAAATCGATTATTTCCTGAAGCTCATCCAAAGAAAGATCATTAGATAACAGTATTCTTTTAATATTTTCTATATCAGATGCTAAGTCTTTATCTGTATCTTTTAATTCATTAACAAAGCCATCTACCTGTATTTTAGTGTATACATTGCCTAGCTGATCAGAACCGTCAACTGTCGCAGCATTGATTAATCCAAGTTTACTTTTCCAGCTGTTAACATGAGCTGAAGTCAGGTTACCCGCATTCAATAAAGCCAAATATTCAGAATGAGCATTTGGATCTTTTAAATGTGCCTGAAAGGCTTCTGCACTGGCAAATAATTGAAAGATTTCTTCAAACCCTTCAATACCTTCCATCGGGATTAATTCATCTTTGTGATAAAAAGATAAAAACGTGTCTTTAAACTGGTTTTCTGTTGGAAAATCTCCAGTTTCAAACCAACTGAAAATTGTATGTAATGGTGTACTCATTTGATAATTGATAATTAGTTTTGATAAAATTGATAATTTGGGAAAGGGCTAAAGGCTATTCCTATTGCGTGGCATGTTAAAGAGGCCGAAGAAAGCAATATGGTTGCTGGTGAAACAATATGGCTATGCATTCACGTAGAAGAATCAATGAAGCTGATTACGCCTTTACGATCTCAAAATATTACAATGATATCTATAAAATCTTCGTGAATTTAAGCTGTATGAGCAGTTAGAAGCCGGAACATGGAAACGAGAAAAGACCATTTACCTGATTTAAAGATTTATTTCCAATGATAATATGGTTTAAAATCCCACTAACAAGTGGGAATTGTTTATTTAGAAAAGAACAGATCAGCTTCAGCCTTTCTTCTTCGGATGAGTCCGTTTAATGTTTTTCCGCCAGCGGTAATATATTTTGTGGTAAACCAATTTCTGATTGCCTGCTCTTCTGCTTTTTTATTGATCAAAGAAAATAATCCATCTGATCCACCGGTATTGTAAGTGTGCGATACGAGAGCATCAAATTGATTTTGAGTAAGAGTCACTTTAATTTTACTGTTGACGATTTTTTCATAAGTCGGTAAAACAGCTGAAAATAGCTCTATCCCTTTTTCTTTGCTGATTGCAGGATCTTTCATGGTTACTTTCTTGCCTCCCGGATAGTAAGTGTTGCCATACCCTATTGTCGGAATTCCTGCAGAATCCAGATAAGGCTTAGCACTGAAGCCTTCAAATGATACAATCAGAGTTATTCCTTTTTGTGATGTTTTCATGTCTTAAAATATTTGTAGGTGAAAAAGATGAGTATTAAAGTAATTCCAAGAATTGTAATGATAATCCAGGCTACAATTTCAAATCCATTTGACTGAATTTTTTTTGTTTCTTCAGAGACTTTTGCATCCACTTCTCTGATGGTTTCTTTTGTGCTTGTTTTCTGGGCTAAATCGTGAATAATACGAGTAGATTCTTCTTTTTTAATTTCTGATTTTTCGTGATTGGCCTTTGCATAATGACTGCTTACCGAGTATTCTGCATTTCCTGTGATAGAAATACTTTGAATGGTATCACGCCCTACTACATTATGGTAAACAAAAGGATTAGATGCATCTGATTTTCCTTTGATCACCAGATCTCCGGATAGTTCATTTGTCTTTTCCTGTAGCGACACATCAGCTATTTTACTTTCAGTTGTTTGTGAACTTTGCAGACTTGAAGAATCAATTTTTACTGTTTCTGTCGCTTTTATATTCTCTTTATAAGTGGTTGTAATTTTGTGTTTACTCCGGCAGCCCAACATGAAGCTGCTCAATATGATTAATAGCAGAATTTTTAGTTTCATTAGTTTTTAGTTTTAAAAATTGAACAGATGTATAACTTTGATTTTTTCAATTCCAGGAAATCTAATTGAAATTCAAATTCTTACATAAATATTTTATCTTCTTTTACGTACTCTTTTTTGATGCTGTCTAATAACATGTCTGCACTTACTTTGTAGCCCGGTTCTTTTAATGCAATTGTTTTTAAACTTACATCCTGTATGATATTCATAATATTAGAACCGGTTAATTCATAATGTTTGGCAATTTGGTCCAGATCAATATCTTCAAGTTCTAATTGTTCAGGTATATTTTGCTGCCAGATACGCAGACGCTCCTCATGCTTTGGATTATTGAATTGTATGCAGCTATGAAAGCGTCGCGTAAAGGCTTTATCCATATTGTTTTTAAAGTTGGATGCCAGAATAATAAGCCCTGAAAATGTTTCTACACGCTGTAGTAGATAAGAAACTTCCTGATTGGCATATTTGTCATGGGCATCTTTTACAGAGGTTCTTTTTCCGAAAATAGCATCTGCTTCATCAAAAAATAAAATCCAGTTTTTATTTTCTGCTTTGTCAAACAGTTTCGCTAACTGCTTTTCTGTTTCTCCGATGTACTTTGAGACCAGCATAGAAACATCCACTCTGAAAACCGGACGTTTGGTGTATTTTCCTAAAAGACTGGCTGCAAGAGTTTTCCCGGTTCCCGGCTCTCCAAAAAACAACACCCTGAACCCTGGTTTAAGTTTTGCCTGCATGTCCCAATCTTCCATAAGAATCCGGCTGCTATGGTACCAGGCTTCAATACATTTAAGCTCATGCAACGTAGTTTGGGGAAGTATTAAATCTGTCCATGACCTGCGGGTGTGTAGTTGTTCTGCCGGAAAATCATTGCTCATTTTTGGTAATAATTCCAGGCCGAAAATGATTTTATTAAAAGCTTCTTCATGAACACTTATCTGGCTGTTCATTGATGCTTGTTCGTGAGCTGAACCTGAAAAAGTAATGAGTTCTTCTCTACTCAAAACCGAATTCGGGCCAAAATAATCCAGTGATTTCAATCGTTCTGAAATACTATCTCCTCCTAAAATGTATTGAGCGGCCTGAATGGTAGGATAAAAGAGCCTGCCGCTATCGTTGGTTGAACAAAAGTCAAACAGCACATTCCCTGGAAATTCCAAATAAATGCGTTTCAGAAATGACGGATCCAATCGTGGTAACAAAGCCATTAAAAGAATCACAACTTCCTGATGGGCAAGCTCTTTCCCTGAAATATAATTTCCTAATTGAAAGTTTTCATGGTTACTAGTATTAAATTCAGGGGCTCCTACATTAAAATCCTCTGATGGATTATTTATACGCCATGTAATAACCTTTTCTAAATGAGTAAATAATTTTTGTAATTGTTCTGGCTCCATTAGTTTTTATGCTTTTTAGATCTGGTGTATTGCCTCTTTTTACTTTTTAAGATGCTTCCACTTATCTTGTAGTTGATTTTAGAAAACCTCAACCGGAAAGTAGCTCACATTCGAGTGTCTCTCCACAACTACCAATGCAGCTGCCTTTTGGAAAGTCGCTCCATCACTGGAATCCTACTTTTTTAAAGAATCAATCTGCGCCTGAAAGAGAATAATAGATCCGAAGGTTTGTCACTCTGCTTCCGGGAGGAGATTCTAATGCTTTTACATCAGAAAATTCCCGGATTTCAAGCGCTCAAAGGTATCCTGTTAATGAGAATCTCTCCGATTGAGGTATGTTTTATATGTTTAAAATATTGTGCAACACATCTCAAGATGGTTACGTTGTATTTTGTAGTTTACTTAAAGAAACCTCAACCGGAAAGTAGCTCACATTCGAGTGTCTCTCCACAACTGCCAATGCAGCTGTCTTTTGGAAAGTCGCTCCATCACTGGAATCCTACTTTTTTAAAGAATCAATCTGCGCCTGAAAGAGAGCAATAAATCCGAAGATCTGTCACTCTGCTTCCGGAAGGAGATTCTAATGCTTTTACATCAGAAAATTCCCGGATTTCAAGCGCTCAAAGGTATCCTGTTAATGAGAATCTCTCCGATTGAGGTATGTTTGTGTTTTTATATGTTTTTAAAGATCGTGCAACACATCTCAAGATGGTTACGTTGTATTTTGTAGTTTGCTTAAAGAAACCTCAACCGGGAAGTAGCTCACATTCGAGTGTCTCTCCACAACTGCCAAAGCAGCTGCTTTTTGGAAAGTCGCTCCATCACTGGAATCCTACTTTTTTAAAGAATCAATCTGCGTCTGAAAGAGAGCAATAGGTCCGAAGATCCGTCACTCTGCTTCCAGGAGGAGATTCTAATGCTTTTACATCAGAAAATTCCCGGATTTCAGACGCTCAAAGGTATCCTGTTAATGAGAATCTCTCCGATTGAGGTGTGTTTGTGATTAATCAATAATATAATTAACCAAATCGTTCACGTCACGTCCTAAGACAATTTTTATATTAACGGGATACGATGTATATTTTGTTCCGTTTATCTCAATTTCCAAAAACATCTGAATAAGAGAAAATGGTTTTCTATGATGAACCGTATGTCTGAATGAGCCTGGTCTGGTAAGGGTTCCTGATGGATAAAATTCATTGAACTTTGATCCGGGTTTGAAATAATTAATAGGATTAATATCCAGAATCATTTCTTTAGACGTTACCGGATATTCGGACATTCTTCCCCAGGATTTTGCATCTAACAGGTGTTCCCTATAAAAACCGGAGTCTTTCACTCCATCCTTGATCTTTTTTTTCTGTTTGTAACGTTTTATGATAATCTTAGGCTTGTATTTATCAATATCTAATTCGTTTGATAATTTTACCTTTAAGTATTTATAACTTACAATTCTACTGAAAGCATGTACATAATTTTCTATTGGCTGTGGTTCGCTTCCGGATTCAGCTTCCAGGTTGATATGCCCTCGTCCTGATTTTTCAATGTTTCCAGCCTGATAGAAATGATAGTATTTGGCAGTCCAGTCTGCAGATGCTTTTACATCCAGTCCGAAATTAAGCTCATTTAAATGAAGATAATTATCTATGAACCTTCCAAACTGACTTTCTGTAGGATATTTACCGGTTTCAAAGTAGGTTTTCAGCTCCTCTCTTGGGATTAATGTATTGTTTTCTTCCATGATATTTTAGTTTTCTTTATTTGCTTTATGCTCTTAGTATACTTGTTTTCCGGAGCTGATTACCCGTTTTGATCTACAGTTCAAAATTGATTCTTTTTTTGTTCTTATAAAAGTTTTTCGCCCTCTCTATCCTGTAGTTGCAGTAACTCACATCTCACTAATAAACAAACCATTACACATATAACCTGCAGTTACGTTTCTTCATCTTCTGCAATGCATTTCCGCCTTCCGTTTTCACAGAATTTATTATTTGTTTTTGAAAAAAAATAGATTTGACAACCTTTATTCCGCTTTCCGGATGAAATTCCAATGGAAAAAACTTCCATTGTTGTGTATCTTACCGATTGAGGTTGTATTTTTAGTAGTGAGAATGTAATGGATAACTTCTCTGCCGTTCCTGGGATCTCAGTATCTTTTATAATGATAGAATACGGCTTGTTTTTTTATATAACAGCAATTGCTATTTATGTTGTGATGTACAGTTCAAAATTAATCACTTTTCTGTTCTTATCAAAGTTTTTTGCCCCCGTTTGTCTGTAGCTGCAGTTATTTATTTTTTAGGCTTTCTTAGTTTACATTCTCATAATAGCTGCATTCAATTCTTACATTTCTGAAGTCATTGATCCTACCGCCATTCACAGAATTCTGGTTTTGCCCTGCTGATAAATAGCCTGTCGTCAAAAGGGTATCATTTTCGGCATTATAAACCTCACACTTTATGTGTTGATTGATTTTTGTAAGGTCTGCCTTATAAAAGAAGGTCAAATAATCTCCCAGATCATAATGATCAGTAATGGTATCTTCAGCTCTATACCGATCACTCCATCCAACGGCTTCTATTCTATACCAGATGGGTACTTCCGTTTTATTAATGAATTTAACACTGGTGTTTAAAACGTTTATTTTTTGTCCATAAGCTCCTTTTGTGATTTGTATGGGTAAGCCGATACTTTCCACCTCTCCAAAGTCAAAACCAGCAGAAACGGCCTTCAGATTATTTCCGAATAATCTATTAATAGTATAGGTCTGATTTAATTGGTAAGCCAGAATGTAATATTCAAATTCTCCTAAATCACCTTCAAAAATTTCTTTTACTTTTATAGTATAAGGCGCACTGCCTATCACATACTGTTTATCAAAAAGGCTTTTAAAATCACTCGATGAAATCACCTGATCCGGTGCATCATTTGTACTTACCACTATTGAAAATTTTAAATTTCCGACACCATTTGCTAAATAATTAACAAATAGGTTATCAATAGATGCTAAACTATTGGCAAAAATTGCCAGTTCCTTTTTGGTAAAGACATCTTGTCTAAGTCTTAAAGCATCTATTAAATCTGCAAACTGGTTTTCTGTAGGATATTTCCCAGTTTCAAAATAAGTTTTTAATTGGTCTCTTGTAATCGGTTTATTATCTTCCATGATATGTTACTATTCTTTTACGGTTTATGCCTGGCATAATTACCTTTGGTTTCAATTATTATTTATGTTATGTTTTTAAATTCGGAATTCAGATTCTTTTATTTCACTTCCGTGATAAGATCCTGATAATTACATTCTATCCTCACATTTCTGGCTCTATCTGCTGTACCATTACTTGGGATATTTATATTGTTTTGGTTGGCAGCCAGGTAACTGGTCGCTAAAAGCTGATCAGTATCTCCATCATAGATCCTGCATTCTATAGTCTTATTGATTTTTCTAAGGTCTGCTCTATAAAAAAAGTTCAGGTAATCTTCTATATCATAGTGATCAGTAACAATATCTCCACTTGTATATTCATGCCCCCAAAGAACTCCTCCTCCTCCATATACCATATACTCAATAAATGCTTCAGTTTTATTAACAAACTTAATATTGGTGTTTACTATGTTTATTGTTCTCCCATAATCACGCTTGTTGACTTCAAAATAAAATCTTTTACCTTTAAGAGGTCCAAAGTTAAACCCATCAGGAATTGGAGGCAGCGTATTCCCGAACGTACGAGCCATTGTATTATTAAACGAATAAGCCGGGTCTGCTTCATAACGCAAAACATAATATTCTGTTCCTTTTAAATTATCTGCTGAGAATTTTTTTGTACTAATAGTGTAAGGTCCAGTACCAGCAAAATACCTCGTTGCTCCAAAGTTATTGCCTTTACCTGCATCAATTACCTCATCTTCTTCATCCTGTGAACTTATCACAATTGGAAAATGTTCATCTTCAGTACTATAATTTGCATAGCTGATGAATCCGTTATCAATAGCTGCCAACCTATTAGCAAGATATACGATTTCCTTATTGGTAAGGCCGTCTTCTTTATGTCTCAAAGAGTCTATCAAATCAGAAAATTGATTTTGTGTGGGAGATTTACCCGTTTCAAAATAGGTTTTTAATTGATCTCTTGTAGTTAATTTATTGTCTTCCATAATACTTTACTCTTATTTGCAATGCATGCTTGTCAGCACAATTATTTTTTGGTCTCAATGATTATTTATGTTATGTTTTTAAAGTTTGGAGCTTGTGCTTTTTTAATTCCTGTGAAAGATCTTTTGACTTTTCTACTCTGCAGTTGCAGTACCTTTTAGTTGTAATAACAGATGAGGAGTTGCTTGATTTCAAAACCCAAAATTCAGACTTTTTGTGTTTTTGTGAAAGTTTTTTGCCCTCTCTATTCTGTAGTTGCAGTAAGCTTTATTTTTAAGAGCAGGATGATATGTTGTTTAATTTCAAAGCTCAAAATTCAGCTTTTTTTTATTCTCTGGAAAGTTTTTGAGCCTCTCTATTCTGTAGTTGCAGTACCCTCTTTTTTCTGAATACATATTTGCATTTTGTATAGTAAAACATCATTTCTATCTATAATAAAAAAGGCCCGGATTATAAAATCCAAGCCTTGCTTTTTTAATGTATATCGTTAAAAGGTGAGTTTCCTTTATGAACAGGTTATCAATCTAATTTAAAGAAGAAATATACCACTGCTGCCCATTCTTTTTTGACTCCCCTGGCATACCCGATAGTACTGTGACTGCTGTTTTCTACCGTTCCATCGTCTTTGATATAACCAATGGTTGAGTGACTGCTGTTTTCTACCGTTCCATCACTTTTTACATACCCCACCGTTGAATGGCTCTTGTTTTCAATAGTCCCGTCACTTTTGATGTACCCAATCGTGCTGCGGCTTTTATTTTCGACAGTTCCATCACTTTTAATATATCCCACGGTGGAATGACTGCTGTTTTCTATGGTACCATCACTTTTAATATATCCTGTGGTGCTGTGACTTCCGGATTCTATAGTTTGGGCGCTTACAGCAGAAAGGCTGAAGAGAAGGGAACAAAGGAATAGTATTTTTTTCATAATCAATATTTTAATGGGTTATTAACTTTGGTTTATTTGATGTATTCAAAAGTATTGATTATTCTTTTATGTTGGATGCTATACCATTAAATCTGAGTTGATTTTTTGGGAATATCGAGTTTTATTGATCAAAAAAAGCGAAACTCTGCAGTAAAGTTTCGCTTTAAGTTTTTCACTATAACAAGGAAGCCGTTTTTATTGTCTAATAAAACGGCTTCCTTTAAAATTTAAATCAAAATTGTATAATATATATTAAATGCTTTTTTCGGCTTCTTCTATATTATACACAATTCTGTTATCCTCGCTTGTTAAAGGACTAAAAATATCTTTGTATTTATTAAAAGTATTTTTGTCATAATGCACCATCACCGGAAACAGCTGACTTGCCTGATAATACCTTTTATTTTCTAAGGCATGATCTATTGCCTGCTCTACTTCTTTTAAAAGTGGTCTGCAATTCTTCTTTAAAAGAAAATCTTTTAGATTGGATTCAAAAAATTTATCTCCATAAATGCTTAAAAAATGCTTAATATATGGATAAATCTCCTGCTCGGTCTTTCCATTTAGTGTAGCAATATATAAGGCATTGGTAATTACATCATATACATTGTCTTCACTATGGAGTCTGTGGGGTTCAAAACTTTCTTTTTCATCCCATTTTTCGACAATAAACCTATCTAGCTGCTTAAATCCTTCAGGGTTTGCCCACGCCAATAAAATAAGCATGGCCTGATAAGCAATATATTGATTGTCATTATGAAGAAGCAATTTTAATTTTTCAACTCTGTCCGGATCTATTTTTTCAAGGAGTTGTACTTCATTTAAATCATATCCTTCGCTTCCTTCTTCGTTATAGTGATAAAGGAGTTCGTTTATTTGAGTATTCATTTTTATTATTAATTATTTTTTAATATTAGTATAGGAAACTATTCCTTCTTTAAAGATTATTTTTTTCAAAATTAAATTCCGAAATCCAATTTTCATTTATAATCAATGATTTATTTTTTAAAGTATTTTTTAAATCATCCATATCCATTGTATAATCTGAGAACACACAATCGCTTTTTGGAAAATCAGAATATGATTTATAAATAAACTCTCCTTTACGAATAACTAATTACAACTTCTTTAGCTCCAAGTTTTTTCATTGATTTTAATTAGATTTTTACCATTCAGTGTTTCTTATAAATCTAATCTATTTGTATTGAAATTTCCTAATTTTTTTGCTATCCATATCCTTTCAGCTTGCCTTTTAGTTAATCCTATAAACATATTGGATAGCTTTTCTATTTCTTCTTTATCAAAAAAACTGCTAGATATTCCAAACCAGTCCTCACCATTTAATAGATTAATTTTCAAGCGAAAATATTTTTCTTTTCCTTCTCTTTTTTTTATGTCATCAATTATTCTAGCACAAGGAATTATGGTCACTTGTATGTAATCTAATGTCTTCATATATTTTCGCATGATAGCATTACTTCCTGACCTTGAAATCAAATCTTCTTTTTTTTCATTATCACTTGTATCAGCGAATATTTCCCATATTTCACCATTCTCTGAATGATATTCTCTCCATTCTTTTCTCATATATAAATAATTTAATAATATAAATGTACGTTATCTGAATAATATGTACCAGAACTTTTACTCCATGCATTAAAATGTCTAGGTGCTCCAAATGTGGAATGTCCTATTTCGTGGTCGTGGTATCCACTTGTTGGTTTTTTGTTAGAATCTAATTTTGATGAATGTTTTCCTATTTTTCTATTGGAATTATTGTTTTTATATGTATTCATTTCGTCTATGTAATCTTTTCTTCTAATAGTTATAGGATCGCTGCCAAGATCACCCGAAATCTCCGATGCTGCTTTCTTGGCACTATTTTTATCTGTGAATGTATATCTATTTTCGCCTATTTTTTCTCCACCGTATTTTTTAGCAATTTTGTCAACATCTCTTATTATTTTATTATTAGCTAATCTTTCACTATTTTTAAGATTTGTCAAATTTTCCTTAGCTTTAACCTTATTCTCTTTCTTTATTTTAGAAAGCTTAGGTTCTATTTCCTTCGCAATCCAATCTGCTTTTTCCTGATCGGTAAGCGTAAGATCTGCTTCCAGCTCATTTATCTGACGACTAATTTCGGGATTTTCTTCTAATTCTAATACATATTTTTCACGGATAGGCTCACAAGGAGAAGCACATACGTAAATTTCCCCTTTTTCCGTCATAGTAACCGTATGCCCTTCTTGAGTTTTAGCCTGTCCATAGGATTTGCCATGCTCGGTTTGAATTGGTCTTACATCCTCTTCCTTAATATTAGATTTACCACTGCCTTTTTCATTTCTCTTATTTTCGGGTAAAATATCCTCAGGGATCTTATTTTTAGTAGATTTCACTTTAAAATACTCCGAAGGAATTTCGCCTTTAATTAAAATCTCTTTGTCTCTGACACTGTTGTTAAGATCTCTTACCGCATCATCCACTCTTTTTTGATTTTTAGGCGTTGGACTTTCTTCAAATCTTTTCACCGCCTGATCTATTTTAGCCTGTAATTCCGCTTGTACCTTTTCAGGTCTCAATACCTCTACCTCACTTATTTTACCTGCGGCAATATCAGCTTCCAGTCTTTTGATATCAACTTCAATCACATTGTCTCCGTAAGTTTTGCCTATACCAGGACCTTCATCTGAGAAAGAAGTATAAGGGCTCTTACTTTTCATAGGTTCGCTTCCTCTTACGTGATCTGAAACAGTAGCGCTTCCGTTTTTGTCTGCAGGAGTTAAATTTCCTTCTTCATTAATGTGAGATTTTATCCTTCCTTCTTTTGAACCTGCAGGAGAATAAGGTCTGTTATCTTGTCTGAATATGCTTTCTTCGTATACATTTTCCTGCACTGGAGCTGATTTCACATCCTCTTGCTTACTATTGGATTTTGCATTACTTCTTTCATTTCTTACAGGCTGTTCATGCATTCTGTCAGGAACGGTCTGCTCTTCAAAAGGAAGTTGATTCAGGTTACGGTTTGGCGTTGTAGTAGTCTTTTTCTTGAAAGGTTCAGTAACCCAATCTTGTGCTTTTTTATACGCTGCTTTAAAATTTTGTGCCCCTTTAATCCATGTTTCTTTTTTGAAAACAGAGGTTATTCTTCTAGGTATAGAAACAATACTTGCTTTTATCCCGTTTCTTGCGGTAATGAACATTCGTTTACCAAAAGTTTTCGGGTTTCTTTTTGCCAGATCTTTTATGGAAGCTCCACCTTTTTTCGAGGCTTTTCCACCTATCATTGCCAAAATAGCCATACCTGAATTGGTAATATCACTTTTTAATTCACCAGAATTTTTGAATAAAACGTCAGCCGTTTTTGCCGTATGTACGTCATAAATATTTTTAATTCCGTTTAGTATATTCAACCCTAATGCTATGGCACCAATCCAGAATGTAATGGTTCCCATTGTTATTGTTGCTCCACCCAGCCAAGCTGCTAATGGTGCTAAACCACCCAGAGTGAAAATTGATCCTACAGCTGCCGCTAGTGTTAATATTCCCAGTATACCTGTAATTACACCAGCTATGACAAGTACTTTATTCGCTATTCCGGCTGCTTTTTGAAGAATCATTCCTACAGGGTCTTCTGAGAATCCTTTCCAATTTGTCAAATCGTCCCAGATACCACTTATAGATCCGGAAATAGCCTCAACCCATGCTTTAGGACTAAAGATCGATTCAATAAATTTACCTACATCGGTCCAGGTAATGGATGTGACGTCATTCCAAATATCTGAAAAGGCAATAGATATAGACATCCATAATCTTTTTAAACCTGTAATTCTATTCAGATTTTTGGTTACTAAGTTTAATGGTTTCTGTAAAGAATCTTTACGTTTGTTGTTAAAGGCTTCTATCTGAGAATTTCTGATGCTTTCAACATTTTGATCGATTAAGTTCTGATGCTCAGACTGATCACTATCATAATTAGCTTTTACTTCTTCAAATTTATCTCTTAGTGCATTTTGTTTATCCGGGCTTAATTGTCTTAGGAAAGCTACTTGTTCATCCTGTGTTTTCAATTGTGTAAAATCAACTAATAAACGCTCTGCCTCATTAAGTTCTCTTGGTGTTTGTTGAATTTTATCTTTTTCTTTTTGTATCAAACTATTTCGTCCCTCAACTTTAGACATATTGGCATAATAAGCATTTTGCGTTTTTATAACCTCATGTTCAATAATGTAAGAATCCAATAACAATGCATTTGCTTCCTGGTTTAATTTCTTACTTTGTGATTCTGCCTGTTTTAGTTTTGGGTTAAGTTTTCCTAACTCTCTTTTTGCTTCTTTGTTCTTTTTAGTGTCTGCAGCCAGTTTAGCTTTTGATTTTAATATCGATGCTCTGGAAGACATTATTTCACTCTGTATCCTTGTATTCTTACCTTTGGCTTGCTGAGCTTCCTGAGATAATTTCTGAGTTGTATTTCCTGCCTGAGATACTGCCTGATTTATTGTACCGGCGTTTGTACTTAGTTCATTTAATTTTCTGGTAAGGTTTCCGGAATCAGCATTTTCTGGATCCTGATGTTTTTGAGATCCGCCGAGTAAGCTTTTTGCTTCGTTATTGAAATCACTTGCTTTGGTCTTATTTTTATTATACTCCTGCTGGTATATTCCTACCTCTTTTTCTACCTTTTGCTGTCTTTTTACTGAGGTCTCCAGTCCTTTTTCTAATTTATGGATGAGAGCTTCTTTGCTTTCTATGCTATCTTCTGATTTCTGTAAATCATCGTCTGACTTCTGAATTTCTTTTTCAACCTCTTTAATTTTGCTTTTCAGTGTTTTAGCGGCTTCATTTTGAGATTTTACCTGATCTCTGGCTTCCACTCCCTGATCCCTAAATTCCTGTGCAGCTGCCACAAGCCCTACAATGTTGATTGTCGTTTGTGCATCTGGGGCTATTTCAGCCTGTTCACTATCAAAAGCCTTATCCATTCTTGGAGTAACAACGGATTGAATATCATCCGGAATAACAACTTTTGTGTCTTTTTCTCCTTTAGTTTTTGAATTTACTTTTTTATTGTTAGATTTTTTGTTATCCACAGCCTTTTCTGAATGAGGCACTTCATTTTTATCTGCAGCCTTTTTTGAGCTGTTGCTATTAACTTCGGATGAGATTGGTTTAGCTGAAGGTATTTTAATCTCTACTGCTTTCTCTTTTGGTTTCTGATCTGCAAGAGGTTTTGAGACTTCAGCTTTGCTGCTCATGTTTTTTAATCCTTTCTCTCCTTCTCTTGTCGTCTTTGCAGAAGTTTCCTGATTTTTAACCATTTGACTCACTGCGGACTGTTCTTCCGGTGTCTTTAGTACTTGATTTCCAGATTTAATATTATTATAATCTTGTACCTGACTGACATTCAGGGTTGCCAGATATCCTTTCTCCATCTTTTGAGTATCAGGATGGTTGATATCGCCGGTTTTGATTAAATTCTCCTGAAATCTTTCATGCATTATTTCTGCACCTTGGTCATAAACGGTCTGTGAGCCGTGAACGGCTGTAATAGGACCATTTAACCCAAGTCGGTTCCTATCAGGTTTTACTGATCCGGTTTTAGCGGATGAGTCTCCGGATTTTTGTGTCTGTATATTGGCCACTTGCCCCTCAGACAGAGGTACAACCACCCGATCTTTCAGCTTTTGCTTTTTGCTCTGGTTTTTATGGGCCTTATTGTCTTTTTCTACAGGTTTTGCTGCTTTCATTGACTTAGTTTTTTTAATTTCATATTGTTTTAAAAGACCTATAAAGCACAACCAAACTGTTATGCTTTATAGGGTGCCTGCCGGGTTTGAAAAATCGTACGTGTGGGGTGGATTCTTTAAGAAAGGAAGTAAATAGAAATGGTATTTGACTTTGAGAAACAGGCAACACTGAACCATTTCCTTGTTTGTTCTCTTGTTTTTTAAATTTTCAGGTTTTCAAGTTTTAAAATCACTCGTTTCGGGAAGATTTTCCGGTTTTTGAGTGATTAATTTGTAATTGCAGTAAAAAGCTTTTTACCATCTTTTCTATTGCAATGATTTAAGTATACCGACAAGTCCATTTATGGATATAAATCCTATTCATCAGGTTCCAATTGAGATCTACATCCAGATCGATTTTTCTACTCTGGTTCTCTCTTAATTCATATCACCTTTCTTTTCTTCCTCTTCATTAGGCTGTCTGTCGGTTTTCACTCCATAACGATTTTCAATAAAAAGATTTACTGCTTTATCAATCCAGTTAGGAAGGTTTGTGGTGATCATTTTCAGAAATTTATCGTAGCCGTAACCGAGTACAAATAATACCCCTGTTGAGTACCATTTGTCATGCAGTTCAGCTCTGTTCATTAAATAACTCATTGTAAAACCCACTATCACTACTATCACCAATGTTATAAAGTGTTCCCATGGCTGTTTTTTCTCTTTATTCTGTATGGAGACCAGTACCCTTAACAATCCTCCTGAAAATGCTATTGCAGTTCCGATCAAAAGGGCTTTTATACTATCCAAATTCATTCTTATCTATTATATTATTTATTAAAAATTTTGATTTTCTAACGGCTTTCAGATGCTTAATCATTCCTGAGACAGGATGTACATATCATCTAAAAATTTTCTGATTTTCCGGATATTTTCACTCTCATCCGCATAGGCCAGCTCATCAATAAGATCACTGATATCTCTGCCTGGCTTTTTCAGTTTCTCTTTATCTTTTTTCTTTTTTTTCTTTTCTTTTTTTTTCATGGCTTCTAGGATTTATTAATTACTTTTTTAGTTTTTTTTAAATTGATTTCTCTTCCAATCAACCAAGGCCAAACGGTTTCTTTTTAAATTCATGTGTCATTTAAAACAATAGAACTAAAAAGCAAAAACCGTTTTTCACCTTAGTATTTTTTCTATAATTTAAATTTGAGAAAGATATCAGAGCAGCCCTTTAATCTGATGTATGGGGCGATTGAGGATGTAGCATTAACTTTGAATCCTTTTGTATCTTTTCAGAATGAATAATTTTAAGATATGAATCGTAAGTACACATTATCACAAACATTATCTTTGACATTCACATTATAGCATGGTATTGATCGTAAGGACGGAACATTCTGTCACCGCCTGTACGCTATTATGGCTGAAGAATGATATTATATATTGTTCTTTCAGACAAAAACAACATTTCCATCAGCTCATTCACAATCACTTTCATTTGTTTATCCTGATTACGTTTTACATAATCAATGACAAAATCTTTTCTTTTTTCGACTAATTCTTTACTACGTTTCATATTCTATGGTTAAAGTTTTTTGGTTAAAAAGTTTTTTTTCGGAATCAGACAGACTTCCTGTTCTTATCTATTGACCGTTTCATTGAGTCATAAGAAACCCTAAAGACGAAAATTCCGTCTTTTAAAAGATGTCTAATTCAATTATTTAATTTTGTTTTTTTAGAAGCCGGCACCAGGTATTTCCCAATAAAATCTTACCCTGACTTCTTTATTCTAAATTTCATTTGCCTTTTTAGTATATATTAGCAATTTTACTGACAACTATAATTAATCGATTTTTTATATGCTGAACAGTAGATTATTCTACATTTTAGGCTCGCTTTTTATTTTCAGGAAAACAAAGAGCAAAATGATTGCTTTATTCAGATATCAATCAAAAAATAAACGCATTTTTATCATTATTCAAACAACACACAAACGAACAAAAATCAAAATATTCAATATTTTAAAACGCACTTTTTACATTTTATAGATTGTTTAAAATTTTTCCTGTTTCTATTAGTACCGGATTAAATAAAAAAGAAAAATATTTACATTTTAAAGACATTGCATGCAAAATAATTATTTAACATTTTTAATTACAGCTAATTACAATCAAAAATCAATATTTCTAAATATTAAAAAAATATTAAATTTTAAATATAATTTTGTACATTTGTACTGTTCTATCATACTGACGGAACAAATATACGAACATTGTTCGTTTTTCAAAACAAAAACGAACATTTTGTTCATTTTTTTTTACAAATAACTATAAACATATCAAAATGAACTATTTAGAATTCAAAGAAATCAGAAAGAAACTAAACATGAAGCAGGCTGATATCGCAAAATCTATAGGAGTAGGCACCAGAGCCGTGCAGTATTGGGAAAAAGGCGAACGAAAAATACCGGAAACAACGGCCTACTTCGTTACCAATTTACTATTAAAACAACAGGAACTTAATGATGACAGTGCATCTCCAGTTGTTTTTTCAGATTTAAAGGTTATGCACGTTCCACTGGCAAATCAATACGCACAAGCCGGCTATCTTAGTAATTTTGCTGATGAAGAATATATAGAAAGTTTACCAACTATTCCTTTTACAGACGATGTAGAACACCGCGGTGAATACATGTGTTTTGAAGTGAAAGGAGACAGTATGGATAACGGATCCTACGAAAGCTATTTAGAAGGTGACATTATCTTATGCAGAAACATCAGACAGGATTACTGGATGAGTAAGCTGCATTATGATAAGTGGGATTTTGTAATCGTTCACAAAGAAAAAGGAATTTTAGTAAAGCGAATCGTTAACCACGATGTTGAAAGAGGCATCATCACCCTTCATTCCCTGAATGAATATTATGAGGATTTCGAGATCCACCTAAAGGATGTTGCGAAGCTTTTCAATATTATAAGTACAAGACGTAAGAATAACAGAAGATAAACTGCCTGAGTGAATAAAATCCTCAATTTCTTGAGGATTTTATCGGGGCCTTTCAGATAACGTAAGAGAGTCTAACAAATATATCTGAGTGTTTCTCTGATTATTTCACCTGTATCTTGGTTTACATCATAAACTTTACTGTTACTGTAACTTGGAAATCTTACCCATAGGATTCCCTTTTCATTAAATCCACTTGCACCATTTGTATCAAACTCTGACAGATTTCCTGGTATTGCAGGGGTTATACCATCCTCAAGATAAATAAAACTTCCTACCTGCGGAAAAGGTGTTGTCAGATTCAAACTCTTAGTCCATCGGCTTGCTGACTGGCAAATACTTTCTCCTACATCACTAGGATTTGTTGGGTCCTTAAAACCCGCTGATACACAACAGGCATTTTTAACGGAATAAGGTGCTTTCTGAATTTTCCATTCCCCGGATTGAAACTCAACTGGACCTGACCATTCTGAAACTCCGTTAGATAGACAATATTTCCTTGCCCTTATGTATAAAAGAGTGTTATTATTAATCTTTCCAGTATTCATATCAACATATTCAGGCCAGGCATAAGTAAGGCCTACCTTTGAATAAATAATATTTTTAAATTCGGGATCTAACGCTATTTGATATTCCAGTGTAGCAAGGTCTGTATCGTCTCCTGAAAAATACACTTCTATCTGACCAAATTTATCTACCAAGACTCTGTCAATAGACGGAACTTTACAAGATGAAGGAATACACTTACCAATTTTAAAGGAACTTGTATCCTGGGCACTCACATTTCCTAAATCTAATTTTACCGTCAAATCGTAATTGCCCGGAGCTTGAATGATAGGAAGTTCTACTAATTTATTACTCTCAGGGTCTGGTATCTGATATTCCGCAGGTGAATGTCCCGTGATCCCGTAGTATGCAGTTGCCTTTTCTATTGGTGAAGAAGATGTATAATCTATCTTAAATGAAATCTTGCATTGTGCTTCTGCCATTATATTATGTTTTTATTGTTATTATTATGTTTTTCATTAATATGTAAGGGGATGATTTGAACTCATAGAATTACCATATCACCCCCTTTTACAGTATCATACACAGAATCTGTCCCTAAGTTCATCTTCATGCATGTGCAGATACAGGATTGTGATTATTCTTGTACAACAGCACTCACATCCTTAAAATCAAACGCATCACTGTCAGGATCAAAAACCATAAATCGGAATACATAGGGTCCATAATTCAAATTGGTAACTGTCAAAGCTCGTGTATCAGCATCTATAAGTACCGCTCCCGCTGGCCCGCTTGTCTGAATCCATGAATAAATAAGTTTTGCAGGATCACTATCATCAGGCTCTCCATTTAATGAACCTGTTCCTTTTAATATAAAAGAAAGGTCACGCTGATGGAATTTAAAACCAGTTTCTGCTACAGCCGTAACAACAGGCTTAACACCTTCACAGCACTGTACTCCTTCTGAGAAGTCGATATTGTTTATTACAACAGATGTAGGTCTGTACCAATCTCTTATGGACAACCTTTGATAACATCCGCCACCAGTCACTTCCACTCCTATCACCGGAATATTATTTGGATTAATATTGGTGTATTTGTAACTGATCTTACCATTTACAAGAGGCTGGGTAGTAAAATTCCCAGTACCCAGAAAATCCCAACCGTAAGTATATTCTGTAAAGTAAGGTCCGGAAACTTCAATGTTTATTGTTGTTTCTGTTGAACCGTTAGCCGGATAATCAACCGTATAATTAACGTTCACTTTAGGCGGTGGAATAACCTTAATACGGCAGTTAGTTGCTTTATCGTTTACAGTAAATGTAATATATTGACCATATAAGGCAGGGTTTACTAAATTCGGAGCAAAGGAATAGTTCCCATTTCCGGATCCAACAACACTAGACTCAGCACCAGGACTGGCTTTTACAACCCCATTCGCAGGGAATAGATCAATAAAAGGTATAGCGTCGGCTACAGAACAAAGAATATCTGTTGCTAAACTTACACGAACCGGAATATCATACCAATCTCTTATTGCTGTACTTTGATTACATCCTCCACCTGTTACTTTCACCCCTATCACAGGAATATTTTTCAAATCCAGATTGGTGTATTTGTAACTGATCTTACCATTTACCGGATTTTGTGCGGTAAACTGTCCCTGACCCAGGAAATCCCAGCTGTAATTATATTCTGCAAAGTACGGTCCTGAAACTTCAATGTTTATTGTTGTTTCTGTTGAACCACCACTTGGGTAATTAACAGTATAAGCAAAATCAACTTTAGGCGGCGGAATAACCTTGATCTTACAGTTCGTAGATTGTCCGTTTACAGTAAAGGTAATTTCCTGACCATACAACGTAGGATTCACTAAATTCGGAGCAAAGGAATAGCTCCCACCGTTGGATATAACACTAGCTTCAGCGCCAGTACTGGCTGCCACAACTCCATTCTCAGGGAATACGTCAAAAGGTAAAGGATCGGCTGCAGAACAAATAACACTTGCTGGCAAGCTCAATCGAACCGGAGCATCGTACCAACCTCTTATAATAATGTCCTGAGTACATCCGTGACCGCTCACATTCACTTTTATCAATGGAATATTTTTAGGATCCAGATTATAGAATTCGTAGCTTACATTTCCGTATTCATCCGGTTGCTTGTTAATGAAATGTCCATTATCCAGGAAATCCCAATCATAAGTGTAGTCTGCAAAGTCTGGTCCTGAAACTTTAAAGTTTACCACGGTTATGATAGACTCACCTTCCGGATAGAAGACATCGCTAACCACTATATTTATTTCTGGCTGTGAAATAACTTTGATACTGCAGTTTGTAGGTTTCCCGTTCACCGTAAATGTAATTTCCTGACCGTGGAACTCTTTAGCTACTAACTTCGGATCAAAGACATACTGTCCGTTGCCGGATTGTTTAACTCCACCACCAACACTAGCTTCTACAACTCCATTCAAAGGGAATACCGTAAAAGGTATAGGATTGGCTTCAGCACAAATAACAGCAGTCGGCAAACTTAATTTAACAATTGCTTTTGGTGTACAACAGATATATGGAAGTGAAAAGTCTGCGATAACTTTTGGATTTTTTATGGAATCATAAACCATTATAAAAGTACCTCTTCTTTCAACGCCTCGTTTGTGTTCTAACCCTGAGTTCTTTTCTATATATTCATTGAAATAAGCTTTTGACAGATCTTTATTGCCTACCAGTTCTTCTAAAGACAAAAGCATAACGTCAAATCCCAGCTGCTGCTTGTCCCTGATTTCTTTTATCTGTTCAAAAGCAATTCGGTGATCCATCCCCTGATGGCCTTCTATATTATAAAACGAATAGTTATCGATATTGAGATTTAAAGGTTTTTCTTTTTCAAACAGACCTACCGATACCCATTCTGTATCAAATGTCAAATTATTTCCAGATGACCGATTGCTTGTCTTATCAAAATTCCATGTTTTTAAAAACTCTTCTGTAGCCTGGTAGTAAAAAGGAACCGCCTTATTGCTCAGAGGATTTAATTTTTGCGACGGGGTAATTTTAACCTGTACTTTATTTTTAATAATATTATCCGGATCAAAATTTCCTACTTGTTGATTAAAACGCTTAATTAAGGTTTTAACTCTTTGGGTCGTTTTCTCATCGTCTAAAGCAGGTGAATTATAAAACTGATGTCTTGAGAAATCCAACTGAACATCTGATATTATTTTCCCCAGCATGATGTGTTTAGGAAAAGAGGCAAAATCGGGAAAACAGTTAGTAAATGCTTTAGGAAGTAATTCTATAATTTCAGAATAGGTATCCATCAAATCCTTTATCACATCATAAGTATACTGAAACCCTGTTTCCTGATTAATAACTCTGTCTAGTGATGCCTTGAAAGATTCATAGCTGGCACTTGGAATTCTTAAAATTTTAGCGATTGCCGTGATTTTTTCAAAAATACCCTTCCCATAATCAGCTTTATCTATCGCCTTGATATACATCTTTTTTAAATCAGAGACTTCCACCTTGTTTTTTGAAACAAACCGTTCTAAAATAATACGATTTTGTTTTACAGGCTCCATGATATCTTCTATAAACAAAGGATGAGGCTGAAGACGATCTTGTCTTTTAGGTTTAACAGCACCTGTTACGGGATCAGGCAGAGAAAAACCTTCTTCTCCAAGAATATGCGTGATACCACTTGCTGTAGTAACCAATACTTTAAGGTTTCTGATTTGCTGTATTCCATGATTATCACAGTCAACTCCTCTACAAGGTTTAACTTCTTTTTCATAATCCTCCAAATACAGCAACAGGTATTTATCTTCTAAATTTGTAAGGTTATTAATGGGTTGAAAATCAGGCTTAGCTTCATGAGCCGCAGCCAGTTCCCATAGTTCAATCTGATTGTTTCCTTCGTAAAAGGCCGGGTATTTTACTTTAAAATTATCATATACTTTAAAGTGGGTAAAGCTTTTATTTTCCAGATCCACGGTTTTCAGATCACTCATGTACAAGTCTTCACTCGTCTTGCTGGTATTATTCAGGGTGAGTAAATCTCCGTCAGTTGTAACTGCTACTCCCTGTGAAAGCTGTATGCTGTTCAGCAGCCTGTTTTTATAAATAAGTTTTGGTTTGAGACCGCATACAATACCTACTCCCTGCAGCAGTACTCTGGACAAACGGTCCTGATCTTCAAAAAAATCCAGAAACTCATTGAACTGATCCGGATCTTCTATATACTGTCCTTTACTGAATTTTCGATATTGAACTGATATATTACTTAATTGATTCTTCATTGTAATTCATTTTTTATGATTTTATTAAGCTGGTGTAATAACTTCTCAGGCAGAACACTGCCTAAGAAGTTATTGTTATTATTAAGGAATGTTATAACCCAGCTCTTGAAGCGCACCAACAACTTTACTCAAGTAGTTTTCAGGAGTATCTCCATCAGGAACATTATATTTGAATTTTACTTTTCCTGCTGCCACTTCGGATTGAAGGTTGAACTGCGAAGGATAAGACGCATTAGAACCATTTTCTACTGCCTTCATAAGCTCCTGGAATCTGGCATCTCCATCTACCTGGAACACTATTCCTCGGTAATAATTAGGATTATTTGTACCAAAATTGTTTGCAATTCTGGTTTTTAAAGCCTGAATATCATTTGAGAAACCATTTGTTCTAGGAGTAATAGACTGATAGCTATGATAGATAGAGTCTGCTTCATCCTGGAAGACCATAACAATTACATTACCTACCGCTGCCGGTCCACCTTCCATATTCAGGAAGTCGAATGTTCTTTCTGAACCTCTGGAGACTACCTGTACTTTCTCATCGTATGCTACAGAATCATTTCCATATAATGGCAACAATCTGTTTTTAAGTAAGGTTTCTTTCATCGTTTCCAAAGGTCTTAAAGTTGAGTTCATAGAACCTGAAGAATCGAAATAAATATATATTCTTGTATTTTTGTTAATAACCAGTTTTAATGTAATAGGAGTAATAGTATATGTTGTACTACATCCATTCTGATTTTTAACTGTTAAAACAGGTCTGAAAACGTCTTCCTGTCCTGCTACTCCTAATGAGTATACATGAGTGACCGTACCATTACCATCCGGCACCTGGCTGCCTGATGAATTATCACCAAAGTTCCAGTTATAAGTATATCCTGGCTGGTGACCGCTAATATTAAACGTAACTGTTGCTTTTGGATCATTAATATCTTCTCCGTAAACAACTTCTCCGACAGAAACATTAATAACAGGTTCTGCATACACTACCATTGTAGATTCTACAGGTTCATCATTAACGGTAAATGTGATTGTCTGCCCAAAATAAGTTGGGCTAACCAAACTTGGATCAAATAATTTCTGTCCTCCGGATTGTGTAACTGCAGGAATCTGAGTACCATTTACAAATGCTTTTACCTGAGCGTCTAACGGAACGAGTGTAAGCGTAACCGGATTATCTCTTTGGCATAGCTTGTTGGCCGGCAATACTAAGAATACAGGGTCTTTTTTAGAGCAGCACAAGTAAGGTAATGAGAAATCTGCAAGAACCTGATTATCAGATTCAGAATTATAAATCAAAGCAAAGGTTCCACCCGGTTCTACACCGCCCATATGTTCAAGACCCGGTTTTCGCTCTACGAATTCGCTTAAAAGTTCGCTGACAACGTCTTTTTTAGGATCTTGTTTTACAACGGTAATTCCTTCAGGTGATTCTTCTTTTGAGAATTCAGCCTTGTTCAGTAATCTTAACTGTTCATCCAGTTTGGAGATGTTCAGTAAGGTATTTTGTGAATTAACTGTCCTGTTGCTGACATCCGTGGAAATGGATACCAATTGCTTTCTAAGTTCTTCTATAGATACCGTTTTCTCTCTGATTGGCGGCTCGCTGCCAGGTTTTTCACCTTTATCCAAAACCAATGCAATGACATCAAAGGCTAATCCGTATTGTGTTTTAAGATCATTGATGTTTTGCAATGCTGTTTTATAAGGCATTCCTATGTGACCTTCAATTCTATAGAAGTCATTATTGTCAATGTTATAATTCAGCGGATTCTGAATAAAGTCTTCTCCTGCTAAATTGGCCGTATGATAGCTTAGATTGTAAGCAGCTCTATCGGTTTTTGCTTTTTCAAAGTTCCATTGAGCCAATAAAGATTTATCTACATTATAGTAATACGGTATTGCTTTATTACCCAATCTTACATTCAGATTGGAAGGCGTGATTTTAATACGTCCGATATAGGATTGAAATCCATTAACTTTCTGCACAAAACGATTGGCAAGCATGATGACTCTTTCATAATTCTCATCATCACTTGTGGTAACCGGTGAATTATAAAAACCGTGACGTAAAGGAGTATACTCTCCTAATTCCTGTTTTGCTCCAACATGTCCTAACAGAAGGTGTTTAGGGAATGAAGCAATATCCGGACAGCATTCAACATTCAGATGCAGGATCAAGCTTTTTATTTCATTGTAGGTATCCATCAAATCCTTTAGTAAATCATATCGGTATTGATAATCTTCCAAGACTGGAGAAGTGCTTGACAGTAAAGGATTTAATTTGTCAAATAATGTCTGACCTCCCAGATTCATATTTATATTAAAAGTTCCTGCGATAGAAGTAAAGCCTTCACTTAATTCTGCAACAGTACTGATGGCTCCTTTAAATTTTGTTTTTAGCTGCGGTGCTGTTTTAACAAGCGTATCCAGAATCACTCTTTTGGCTTCAATATTGGGTAAACTGTCAAAAAGCTTTTCATAAACATCATGCTGTTTATAGATTGTATCTTTTGCATCTCCCCTGGCAATAAGCTCTGAAACAGATGCTGAATCTGCCAGAAGCACTTTAAGATTAGACACCTGCTCTGCTCCGTTATTATCACAATCAGCATCCTGACATGGATTTTCATCGTTGGAATAGCTTTCTAAATAAAGGATTACAATTTTATCATTTAATGAACCACGAATATCCATTACCTGTTTAAAATCTCCTGCATTAGCTCCTTCCCTCACTAACTTTGTATACTCTTGCGTTGTAAACAATTCTAAAAGAGGAATCTGCTGTCCTCCGATACGAAAATGCTCATATCCTACGACATCAATATAATTTCTATAGTATCTGTAATTTTTAGCCTGGAAATCAATGGTGACCTCTGAGTTCTTGCTTCCCGCCTGACGCAGTGTTATTAAGTCTCCATCCGTAGTTACCCCGGCTCCCTGTGTAATTGCAATTGTATCAAAAGGAATCTCTTCAAGATCTCCGGGTCTGGCTGTTTTTTCTACTAAGGTAGGTGTAAGTTCAAGTTCTACATATTCCGATTGAAAACCACACACTATCCCCACACCACTCAAACGGGTTCTTGAAAGTCTGTCCTGATCTTCAAAATAATCTATAAATTCGTTTAATTGCCCCTCTGTTAACGCCTGATTGTCGTTAAACTTTCTATATTGGGTTGTTACATTGTCTAATTTGGTATTCATTATTTTTCAATTTTTTTTGATAAGTTCGATTGTCCTAATATGATTTTTCCGTCCAGACTGTCATTATCATTTGCATCACAATCCAGGAGTCTTCCCGGTCTGTAAATATTGTTCAAATGGCTAAGAGCGGTCAATAAATCCGTAATGCTGTTTCCAAGATTCACAATATTGTTTCTTGCCTTATCTGAAAGATATTTTTTAAAGGCTACTTCAAATTCAGCCAAATCATTCTGAGCCGTTTGTTTTTCACTTAAACGATCTCCTACCCAGCAGATTTTCGCTAAAATATGAGCCGGAATTTCCTGTCTGATAACGGTTTCTGCATAGCGCCTGAAATCAGGGTCCTGAAAACGATAAGCAAACCCCGGAAGGACAACACTTACTCTGTAAGAATAAGGGTCAAACACATCTGCTTCACAATCTTCTTCACAAGAAGACATAAAGGCTTCCGAATATTCTATCGGGTCTGTTGTAGGATTTTCTTCTTCCAGATCATACATGATTTTGAAGGTACCTCCGATAGACATACAGCCAATACCGCCCATGAGTTTATAATCTTTAGTGGTTGGCTTTAATAACAAATGCTCAATCAGAAAAATACCCTCTTCTGTAAATTCATATTTGAAATACTTCACTGTAGTTCTAATTCCTGTGATCAAATCTTCCAGATTTGAATAAGGATTTGTCTTTTTGTGAGTAGCAATTACATTTTTCTTTACGGGATCATCTACAATCTCAAAATAGTAATTGCCTCCCAGTGAAAAACGAATGATTATATTTCCAATTAACTGATTATGCTCGATTGGTTTTTTTAATGCATTTTCAAGGTCTTCCTCATCAATCTGAATGCTTTGATAAATCGCATCATTCATATTTTTGGTAGCAATATATTCCGTTGTATAACTGTTTACTGATGATAAAACAATGTTGTTATCAGCATCTTTTATTTTCCAGGTATATGTCTTTTTGCCAGCATTATCTATTGTTTCAATGATCGTTACCGGCGACTGAGATAAGTTTCTCTGTTTGTAATTTTTAATTCCCAACAAACGGGCTATTCTTTTCTGAACACCGGAAATATTACTGGTATTCCAAAGGTCTGAATCTCCGATTAACGTGTAATTGTAGCCTAATCCTCTGTCTTTACTTAATGACGGGTACTCTTTTAAGAAGTTTTCTTTGTTACTTAAGACAATTTCATCGGTAGATTTCCCATATAATGATTTCATTAAGAAGGTATAATCACTGAATGTTTCAGCAAAACGGGAGATCAGATGATCCAACACTTCATTTCGACGTTCCACGCTGTTATCCAGCTCTTCATATAACGAATCTGTAAGCAGATCATCATTCTCAGTATTATATTTAGATTTAGAAACCAGTTCATCAAAACCTTTAATATTCTTAAGAGCCTGTGTAAAAAAGGTTCTTTTTAACTTACCATTAATGCTTAATACTTCTTTTACTTTTTCAAGGTGTTTGAAATAGCCGGCAAGAATTTGATCAAAAAACAGCAAATACCCTTTCATTTGTTTGGCCAGGGCTTCTCTCTCAGGGGATTGATTTCCTATAATTCCTGATTCTCCTACTCCATAGGTATCCGGAAATTCATTCAGAATCGTAGCATAGTTTGCAATATCATATGAAGTTCCTTTTGGTAAAGCCAATTCTTTATTCTGTCTTGCATCCTCTCTCAGTACTTCTTCTTCTCTTTTAAGAGTTTCTAAGTAATCCTGAACTTTCTTATCGTTGATATTTAACGGAAGAGATCCTTTACTGTAACTGAATGAACTCAGTTCGCACAGTTCCGGTTTTCTGCCCTTTTCAATACAGATCAGCCAATCGTTATTTTGTTTGATGATGTTATCACACCCGGCAATAGAAACGTCATGAATTTCTTTCACCCCTTCAATTTTCATGATTTCACTGATGATATCGGAAAGGCGAACTTCTCTTCTCAGCTGGCTGTTTTTAAGCTCTTCAGTATCAATAAATCCGTTTTCCAAAAGTGGTCCCTCAAAGATCTGATCTGTAGTAAGACCTTTATCAAGCATTTGTTTCAGTGAATAAAAATGAACCTCAGGAGACAGGTAATTATTGATCGCTCTGATGACCTTAGCATGCACCAGTTCTTCATCTGCTTTACTGGCAAGCCCAAGACGGGCGCACACTGCAACTTTCTGAATTTCTACTTCTTTAATTTCCGCCAGATCTTCACAAAGTCCTCTATTGGCGTGGTAACTGTCTAATATTTTAATATTAACATTAGATTTATCACATCCGATACCATCCTCATCAATATCTTCAGTATAATCTACATAAAGGTCATACAGCCCTTTTACGTCAAAGCTTTGTGTTTTTTCTCCGATAGGTTTAAAGTCTAAATCCCCGGTTTTGCAATCAACGTATAATTTTTCATTTTTAGGAACCAGCCAACAGTTACGGATTGGTCTTTTATGGCTTCCCGTCATGTTAATATCTATAAACAACTTTCTGTAGTCCAGTTCGTTTAAAGGTCTTGATGGTAAAATTTCTTCAGCCTTTAAAAACTGGGTATGAATGTCATTTTTTACATCATCGGATGCTAAGATATCTTCCATGTTCAGGTTCATCCTCATCCCAAGATCCGTTATGGCATAGCTTAACACTTCCAGAGTGGTAATACCGGGATCATGAGAATTATAATCGGTCCAGAGTTTTCCTCCTAGCTTCTCGATGTATTCAATCCCTGTTTTGCGTAGAAAATGAAAATCTGTCTGATCCCCGGTTTCTATATTTTTTGATATACTAATATGTTTATTTTCTGACATGATTATGTTTCTTCTTATTTATTATTAAATACATACCTGTTCTGTAATAGTGACATTGTGCTGTTTGGCAGATACCAGAATTGATTTTGGATCTACTTCAATTAAAGATTGCCTTTGCGGGACATTGTTCACCAATATTTTAATATCATCAATGTAGTCTACATAATACAGCTGCTCCAAATAGTTAACCAACTGATTCACATTCAGCTCTACATTAAAATCAATATTTTCAGAGTCTGTAAAAGCCCAAGGCGATATGTATTTTTTAATATCTTCGTCCAGCTGCTTGGTATAAAATGTTTCGTCATACTGCTCAAAGAATTTGACCTTTGTTTCTACTTTTGCTTCTTTATAGTTGGGATTAATCACCTGAGCTTTCACATGCATTGTATTTAACTCATTTACATAATTCTGAATTTTATTCAAAGAGGCTCTGCTTACTCTGGGCTGATAGACATCAAAAGCATTTTTATTTTTAATATTCGGAACCACCATAAGGGTTACATGACCCGGAGCCATATAGGAATTTTCGGAAGTGTGATTTAAACATTTCACCTTAAAAACTTCCGGGAATTCCTGTAATACCAAATGTTCGTAATCCCATTGTGTAATAGCTCTGTGCTTATGTCTTAATCTTTCACTCACACGTCTGTAAAACTCTGTATCTGTTTCTTTGTATTTCCCATCAAACGAGTTATAAGGCTGGCTAACTGATTTTACCTGAGGAACTCTGGAGATAAGCTTAGCAATGGTTTTTGCTTCCAATCCGTTATTGAGATGAGACAGATTATTGTCCTGATTCTGGAATGTTGCTAAAACAGCCTGAGTGTAGATTCCCTGAATTTTACATACGGCATCATAGCTTCTTTGTGATTTCGCTCTGATCCAGACAAGTCCGTCGGTAAACCTCGTATGGCTTTTATCAACATCTTTAGGCACTTTAAATTTGAAAATCCCCGATTCCAGGAACTTTCTCGTGTCGTTCTGCAACATATAATTCGACAAACTCATCCAGGTATTGTTTGAAAGAATATGCCATTCTATGAATTCTTTTTCAAGGAAAGGATCTGCTAAAGGATTCTCACTTCCCTCCAGCATTTGGATTAACAGTGAAACTGTTGTCTGAGGCATTGCTTCCAGACCGATGTATAATTCACCTCCATTCTGATGTACAGGCACAATGCTGTTGGTTTCGACTTCTTTTTCGTATTGTCCGAACACATCTTCATGAAACAGCTGTACTTCTTTATTTTTTGAAGCTTCACCGGCCGATTCTTTTTCTAAATATGAGTACGCATTTTCTTTTGCGCTGTAATTCAGCTCAATATCTTCAGCAAAAGGAATATACGGCTCGTTGGGAATAAGCTTTTTAAAAGTCGGATTACTTGATAATGCCAGAGTATACAGTTTAGGATATACATCCTGAAGAGAGGACTGATTAAGGGTTAACCTGATCGTCTCACTTGTTCCTGCTTCATTACTTGCATTATTTACAGAAAACTGGATTTTATAAGCATCTCTTACTTTCGTGAATACATCAATATCATTGGCTTTTTCATACCATATTTCTTTATCCAGTAAGGCGACATCAGCTTTAAAATAACCATCAGAACCTACGATTGAAGAATTTTTTAAACCCTCAAAATCGGTTAAACTTATATTTTGATTAGGCTGAATGACATATCCGCTGTATAAATCTTTTATAGAATCCGGAGCATTTTTCCAGTTGATCGTAATGTCTGCATTCTGCCATTTTTTGGAAAACATCTCAGGACATTTGATAAAAAAATTGGATCCTTTAATGGGTTGTGCGGTGAAAGGATAGTAAGGCTTTTCTGAATTCAATGCCCCGTTGTCATTTTCTATCTGAATAGATTTTACTCCTTTTACATCAACTCCTATTTCTATGTTTTTTATTTGTTTTTCTGAAAGAGCTTCATACATATCATAGTATTTTTCTCCTTCAATCATCAATCTTACAACAGGAAAGCTGGTTTGAAATGTTTCTGCCAGCACTTCTTTGTTGTATTTTACAACTGCCGGGAAATCTTTAGGTAATGTAATAGAAAGCTCTAATCTTTCTTCTTCATTTTTAATACATGTTAAAATGGCACCTGACAACCATTCTTTCTCTCCGCTGCAAAGCACTTTGATATTATTTTTAATATCTGTTTTTGAAAGACTTTGTAATTTTTGGGTTGAATTTTTATTAAAATCAATCTTAAGGGTGATAGTACGGTCTCCTTCTTTTAAATCAAATAGTGAGGAGGCAATTGAAAAGCCAAGTTTGGCTTTCGGAAGTTCTTTATAAATAGATTTATTTGAGTTGGTTTCATCGGAATTATATCCAAACGGCCACCAATAATTACCGTCTTCCGGCAATTTATCACCCAATCCGTCAGCAGAGTTGGCCACCGGAGCCATTTTTAGTTCTCTGTTTTCAACATCATTTAAGAAACTTTTAATTTCTACTACTTTTGCCTGGTTGGCAACAAGTTCATTACCTGTTTTGTAGATTCGTTTTTTTCCATCAGCATCTTTATCTCCATCCAGTAATGTACCGGCCGGAATTTTTTCCTGAATCGCTTTTTTGGCGAGTTCAAAAATCACATACACTTTGTCTGATTTGGCATCATTTTTCTCAATTTGAAGAATTTCGTTGTAGTAGAAATCCAAGTGCCTTTTAGTAAGATTATTGAAGGCTTTTTTTGAGAAATCTAATAATTTTAAAAAGCAGACAAATAATGTGAGATGAGGAGTCAGGCTGCTATCCTGTTCAAACTGGGACATAAGATCTGTAACCTGTTTTTTCATACTTTTATACTCAACGCTTTCTCTACGCGGGATCGCATTGGCATCATCACCCAGGAAGAAGTTTCCCCAGTTTCCTTTTGGTGTTGTATTATCATCTTTGTCAAAATAGTTTACACGTTGAGCAAAATTGTTTGCGAATAATAGCCAGTCAAACAAATCGAAATCGTGTAACTCAAGATTCCCAGGATCTAGTTCTGCTAAAAAGCGCTGCATTTGTGATTTTCCTTCACGATAATGTGAAAATGTATCTGTTTTTTTCATTTGTTTATATTTATCTTTCTATGGTCAGATGCAATACTTATTGTAGTGTTTGGTAGTATTCAAAATGGCTACAGACATCCCGTAATTCATTATATTTCGGTAGCTTCTCCTTTGTAAAAAGGAAAAACCATATTGCTTCTTGTATTAGTATTTCTTACTTCGTAGTCAACTTGTATCAAAACTTCTCCTTGAATTTCTTCCTGAGTATCAATTTCAATACTTAGGATATTTATTCTGGGTTCATGATATAAAATAGCACGCTCAATGATTCCTTTCATTTGGGTAACCAGCGTTAAGTCCAGAGGTTTAAAGAGCATTTCCTGCAAGTCACACCCGTAGTTTGGGAACATTACACGTTCACCGGGGCGTGTTGACAATAAAATCTTAAGGCTGTTATTGATGTCTTCTACATCTGTGGTCATTGCCAGTTTTCCTTCAGTCTCGTTAAACTCAGGCGGAAAACTCCAGCCTGTTCCTAAAAAATCTGTATTTATTTTCATACGTTATTTGTTATATTTAATGTTCACATCCTGCATCTGTAGCATAGAGTTTTGGTTATTCTAACCGCTTGTTATTGATGTTTTACATTTTTACTTTTGGTCAGATCCTAATGTATTGGACAGCTTAAAAGCTTCCTTTAATCTCATCCGCCTATTAAAACAGTGGCTTCACCTGCGGTTATCACTCCTCCATGAGCGGTAGAATCGCCCATTCTTGCTGCAGGTTTTCCGCCTATTAAAACACTTGAGGATCCTGACGCAATGGTGTCTGGCGGACCTGTACATACTGCTTTGTCTCCCTGTCTTGCTGCAGGCATTCCACCGATAAGTACCGTGGGCTCTCCTGCCGGAATGATAGGACCTCCTACGTGGGGAACATTTCCCGTTACCATAGGACAGGTATGCATATCTGTAATTCTTGCTGCGGGTTTCATGATTATTAATTAATTTTAACTTGAGATCCTTTTACTACTGTTACTGCTCCTGATTTAAGCTCTGAACCGGAACTGCCTTCTGCTTTGAACTGCGCACTTGCTTTTACACTGATATTGGTTCCTTCCATTTTAATGTCACCTTTTGCTTTGATCTTGATGTCTTTTCCGCTTTCTATACTGATACCATCTTTATTAAGTGTAAGAATATTAGAATGCTCATCTTCTATTTTAATAACATCAGCATCTTCGTCTACAATCACTTTTTTACCTTTCGGGGTTTCCAGTGTGTATGAAATTTTGTCGTCATTAAAAATCATTTTCATTTCGCTTCGGGTAACAAAGCCCTTTTCGTGATTATCATCAGATGCTACAATAGGAGCTGGTTTTGCGCTGCTGTTCAGCATTCCAAGTACTACGGCATCATTGGGATCGTCATTAACAAATCCGATGATAACCTCATCTCCGATTTCCGGTCTGAAGAATGATCCTCTGTTCTCCCCTGCATCAAGGGTGGCAATACGTGCCCAGATTCCTTCTTCCTCGTTATTAATGATAGGGATCTGCACTAAAATTCTGTCTTCTCCGTCCGGATCTGATTCCAGTTGTGATACTACCCCTACATGCAATCCGCTTATGGCAGGCATAATTCCTGAACCTGGCTTTTCACTTACATCATAGGTTTCTGAGAACCATGTTGGAGAAAGCCCGAATTGAGCGTCTACCAGCCAGTTTCCTTCAGCGATTTCATGACGGACACCGGTTACGTATATTTTCCCGTTGAATCTGTTTCCTACGCCTTGCAGTGTTAATGAAACTCCTGGTATCACAGATGGGATTCCCTGAAATTGCACTCTTCCTCTTGTTTTGGCTAATTGCTGGAAGGTTGCTTTGGCATCGCTCCATTCCTGCAGTTCTCCCTGAGTAAGATTCCCACCATGTTTAAGCTGCAGATCTTCAATTCCGAAGACCTCTGCTAAATCACCTGATGAAAGATTTCCGTTGAGGTTAATGGCAGGATCCTGAGCTTCAACTTCCGTCATTTCCTGATCCGTATAGCTCCATGTTTTAGCTGTAATTTTGCTGAACTGGTCTCTGGCATCAATTTCGCCGTCAAATTCATGTACGGATGATCCGTAAACCACTGTTTCTACTGTATCACCGCTAAAATCAGGTTTACCGATTTTGATGGTTCCATCTTCAACGAAACAAAGTTTACCGTTTGCCTGTGCTCTGGTAAGCATAAAATCCCAATCAGAAACCTGATACTGCACCAATTCCTTATGTGAATTTGAAGTAGCTTCAACATCGGCAGTAAGCCCGTTATTACTAATAAGTTCTTCCATGACATCGCTGTCTGTGCTTTCATAGAAATACTTACTTTTTCTTCCTAGAGTCATTTTTACAGCCTTATCTCTGCATTCTACAATGAGGTAAGAAGAACCGTTTCTGATTTTTATGTTGTGCTTTACAACAACTCCTTTAAAAATGGTTTCCTCTTCGGAATGGTATCCAGCGGTAATCTCAATTTCTTTTCCGGGAATTAACAGATCTTCATTACTAAGCTTGAAATCCTGCTCCGGTATACTTCCGTCTAAAATAACAATGCGGGCATAAGGAATTCTGTTGAATTCTTTTTCCACGACAATGTTTTTTACCCCGTACTTGCCCGGCAATTCTGTTCCTCCAGACATTACCTTATAGGTGACTAAATCTGGATTTTTTGCTGTTTGTATGTATCCGCTATTATTCATATTATGAAACTTTTTCTAATGGCGGAAAGAATAATTCCTGTCCTGGTTTTAATTGTCTGAAGTTGATAAGATTGTTTATTTTAGCTACCTCCAGATAATATTTGGAATCTCCGTAGATACTTTCGGTCATTAATGGCAGTGTATCTCCGGCTTGTATTGTTCTTTTGTGGGTAACGTCTGGTGACTCATTTTTTTTCTGTGCAGCTTCCAGCTTAGGGCTAATAGATTCGCTGAACTTTGCTTTTCCTATCGCTCTCAAAGGCTGTCCTTCATTGTCAAACAACTTATATTCTACAGTAAATTCTGCCAGTACTCCTTTAAATTCAAAGTCTCCCCAATTCAGAATTACGTTATAAGGTTTGTGTATAGGACCTGAAACCTGGCCTGTAGCCTTATAAAAAGCATCAACCTGATCTTTTACAGATGTCTTTTTAAAAGCTTTCCCTTTAATTTTATTGATAAGTTTAATCCCGGAATTCGCTTCTGTAACTCCTGTACCATCAAATAGAAATTCTAATTGTAAATCCGTTGAAGGTGATGCTACATATTTTAAATCGGTTTTAGCAGTTCCTGGCACTGAGCCGGGTTCAAGTTCCGTTTTATATGTTACAGAATATCCTGTAGGATTGATAAAAGCCTTAAAAGCACCATTCTGAATTCTTTTTTCATAATCAGAATCTTTATAGGTTCCAATTGTCAGTTTTTGAATTGCTCCTCTCATTATCTTTCTTTTTTACGTTGTTCTATCTTTGCTGCCTGCTCTACACTTTCACTGATCGCACGCATGAGCAATGTTTCATCTACCGATGCGGCAGTTGTGGTTGCTGCTGCTTTTTCGTCCACATTTATTTTAATGTGAAGCTCTTTTATTTCTATTGGCATTTCGTTTGTTTTTTAATCGATCATTAATATTCAAAACACTAATAACCAATGATTTAACATATTTATTTTTAAAAATCTAAGCACATGAAGGGTGTGTTCAGTCTCTGTTATAGACCAATCTGTTGTTTTTTATGAAAAAAGATTTGGGTAAAAGTTATCTTTAAACTAACACACGTTCAGGTGCTTAGATTTGATTTAGAAATTACAAGCCTAAGCTTGCTAACGATGAGGGTATTGTGAAATATCTATATTTCAGTTCTATTGTTTCAATAGCAAGTTTGCTTTCTTCTGCGTTGAATTCTGACACTTCCCATCTTACGGGGTATGCTCCAACTACATTCCAAACCATTAAGGGTGCTGTAGACTGAATTCCTCCTGAAAGAGAAATGATCAGGTCTCTGGGTTCAAACTGGAAGTTTTCCATCGCATTTCTACACCAGCTTATCAATCCGGAACTTACGATTAACCCACGCTTAAGAACAAGATTAGGATATTTGGGTCTCAAAGGAAGCTGGTGTGTAAACCTGTTTTCGCCTCCTTCGGCATATTCTTCAGTTCCAATTTCTGTTGATAAACCAGATATAGATTGAAATCTGGAGTCAATACCCTCTGTTGTTGAAATCCCATTAACAATAAAAGAGAAACTGGTTGGAGGATATAAAACTGCCATGATTAGTTATTTTCAATAGTTAGTCCTTCGTGTGCAATTTCCAGCGTTTCAATAGCCACCTCATTACCTTCAGCTTTTAAGTCTGTTGATTGTAATTTAAGAGGGAATGCATTTTTCACTTTCCACGTTACTGCAGGTGCTCCTGTTTCATCTAAAAGAGAGATTGTAATAGATCTGCGCTCTACTGTACTTAGCTGAATACTCTGGAACCAGTCGAAATATTCGTTATCAGTTTTAAAAGTTCCTCTCTTTAAAGTAATGTTGCTGAAACTTTTCATTCCAGGCATTTTAATCTTACTAAAATCAGGGCTTGCACCGTGTCTGTATTCAATTAAAGCTGCTTCAACATTTAAACCGCTTACTTCCTGGAAACCTACTTTTGTTCCGCCCCAATCTACTTCAAAGGCAAACTTTACTAATGGATATGTACTCATAATGTATTTATTTTTATTTGTTATTTAGTTTATTTTTTATGCTTCCTGTAATTTGTGTGAAAAACGTAGCACAATAAATTCTGCCGGACGTACTGCAGCCATCCCAATTTCAATGATCATTCTTCCTTCCAGAATATCCTGAGCAGACATTGTTTTGTGTAAACCAACGCTTACATAATAAGCTTCTTCCGGCTTGCTTCCTGCTAAAGCACCGTCTCTCCACTGCTGATCAAGGAAATTCTCGATCATAGCCTGTACACGAACCCATGTATTGGCAGTATTCGGTTCAAAAACGAAACGTTCTGTAGCTTTCTTTACAGATTCTTCTACCATATTGAAGAAACGACGTACTGGTACATATCTCCATTCGTTACTGTTTCCGTCTAATGTTCTAGCTCCCCAAACTAATGTTCCTTTTCCTGTAAAAGTTCTGATGGCGTTGATGGATTTTCCTGCTACCGCATCTACGTTAAGACCATCCTGCACTTCGTTAGAAATTTTTACAACAGGTGCCAATACATTGCTGATTGCTAAGTTGGCAGGTGCTTTCCATACTCCGGAAGTACTGTCTACTTTAGCATAAATTCCGGCAATTGATGAAGATGGAGCTAATACCAGTCTTTTAGCTTCAATTTCTTTTTTAGCCTGATTATACAATGCTGAACTTTTTGATTTCAACCATGCTAAAGTATTTCCATTTTGAGGCATTGCAACATCTACAAGAACTCCTAAGTCATTTAATTCTTTATAGCTCTCGATTTTAACATCTTTATCATCAAAGCTATAGCTTAAAACGGTCTCCAATTTTGGATAATAGGCTGCTCCATATTTTAATCCTGTAGCATCTACTCCGGCTCTAAAAGCAGCAGCATTTTCAAAAACATCCATAATAACGAATCTGTCTTTCAAATCTTCTGCCTGATCCAAAGCTTTATTGTATAATTTGTAAGCATCTGCTCCTAAAACTTCAGCATCCGGGAAAACGATAAGTGTAGGCTCATCTTCTTTTTCTAGTGATTTCAATCCGAACCATAAACCGCCAACAAACGTTTCAGTTCCTAATACAGGAGTGTGTTCATAGTCAGCTACTGAAACAATATAACATGGTCCGCCACCATTAGCAAAATACATTTGCATAGCATAATACATTTTGTAAGGGCTTACTTTGCTGTTATCGATAGTTGCAGTAACAGTTGTATCTTCGATCTTAACAGAGATTGCCGTTTTTTCATCTTTTGCTCCTCCAAAAATTGTTTCGTATTCCAACATAGAAGAGATTCTTGTAGGTTCATTTCTTGGTCCTTTATCTGTATGACCGATAAAAGCAGGGATAGCCGTTTCTACTTGCGCTACAGATGGTGGGAATTTTGCAGTTTCCTCTACGTAAACTCCAGGTGTTTTGTAATTCATTTTTTAAAATTTTAAAGTTAATATTAGTTATTTTCAATAGTTAATCCTTCGTGTGCAATTTCTAAGGTTTCGATTGCCACTTCATTTCCTTCAGCTTTCAGATCTGTTGATTGTAATTTAAGAGGGAATGCATTTTTCACTTTCCATGTTACTGCAGGCGCTCCTGTTTCATCTAAAAGAGAAATCGTAATAGATCTGCGCTCTACCGTACTTAGCTGAATACTTTGGAACCAGTCGAAATATTCGTTATCAGTTTTGAAAGTTCCTCTCTTTAAAGTAATGTTACTGAAACTTTTCATTCCAGGCATTTTAATCTTACTAAAATCTGGGCTTGCACCGTGTCTGTATTCAATTAAAGCTGCTTCAACATTTAAACCGCTTACTTCCTGAAAACCTACTTTTGTTCCGCCCCAATCTACTTCAAAGGCAAACTTTACTAATGGATATGTACTCATAATTTATTTTTAATTTTAATTGTTATTTAATTGATTTTATGCTTCCTGTAATTTGTGTGAAAAATTCAGCACAATAAATTCTGCCGGACGTACTGCAGCCATCCCAACTTCGATGTTCATTCTTCCTTCCAGAATATCCTGAGCCGACATTGTTTTGTCTAAACCAACGCTTACATAATAAGCTTCTTCCGGCTTGCTTCCTGCTAAAGCACCATCTCTCCACTGCTGATCAAGATAATTTTCAATCATTGCCTGTACACGAGTCCATGTATTGGCAGTATTCGGTTCAAAAACGAAACGTTCTGTAGCTTTCTTCACAGATTCTTCTACCATATTGAAGAAACGACGTACAGAAATGTATCTCCATTCGTTGCTGTTTCCATCCAGCGTTCTTGCACCCCAAACCAGGTTTCCTTTTCCTGTAAAAGTTCTGATTACATTGATGGATTTTCCTGCTACCGCATCTACGTTAAGCAGATCTTGTTCTTTATTGGAGATTTTTACTGACGGTGCTTCTACTAAGCTAAGTCCAACATTAGCCGGTGATTTCCAAACTCCGGAAGTACTGTCTACTTTGGCATAAACTCCCGCCATTGCTGATGATGGACCCAATACTACTGATTTTGATGCAATTGCTTTTTTAGCCTGGTTATATAATTCTGAATTTTTTAATTTCAGTTCTGCTAAATTTTTAATACCAGCTGCGCCCGTAATCAAAACATTAGCTTCATTAAAATCATAGCTCAAAACCGTTTTTAATTTTGGATGATAAGCGGCTCCATACTTTAAACCTTTAGCATTTACTTCTTTTCTAAAAATGGTATCATTTCCAAGAACATCCATGATAACGAATCTGTCTTTCATAGATTCTGCCTGATCCAAAGCGCTATTATATAGAGAATAGGCCTCAGTAATAAAAGAATCTATGTTGGCATCAGAAACATTATCGGCATTTTGAGAAGCAAAAGCAGAAATAAGATTAGTAGTTGTAAGATCTTCATTATAAGCATCTGCTACAACTTTAGCAGCAGCCTTAACGGTAGCAACAGTAGAATTTGCAACGGCAGCAGCAACTTTAGCAGCATCTACAACATCTTGAGCAGCCTTAACAGCAGCAATTTCGCTAAGGTTTCCAGGATTAGTAACTTCATAATCATCAGCAATAGCAACAGCAGCGGCTATAGCAGCAGCTACATTAGCACCGTCAACCGCGTTTGAAACAGCTTTAGCAGCAGCTTCAGCAGCAACAGCTATATTCCTGTTATCCATAGTCACTTGCAAGGCATCATCTGCAGCAATAACTTCAGCAGCAGTGGCAACCAAACCTTGAAGATCCGGGAAAACGATAAGAGTAGGCTCGTCTTCTTTTTTTAGTAATTCAAGACCGTATAATAAAGTTCCGGCTACTGTTGTAGAAGTTCCAGCAGTTACCTCATCATTGTAACCTCCTACCGAAACAATATAGCAAGCTCCTCCTCCATTCGCAAAATACATTTGCATAGCGTAGTACATTTTATAATCGCTTACTTTAGGCTGTATTGCTGTTGCAACACCATCTTTGAAAGCTACAGCAAAGGTTTCCGGGTTTGCTTTTCCAAAAAGCTGTTCATACTCCAACATCGAAGCAATTCTCGTTGGTTTATTTTTCGGTCCATCCGCTGTATACCCAATAAAAGCAGGGATAGCCGTTTCAACTTGCGCTACGGAAGGTGGAAATTTTCCTTGTTCCTCCACGTAAACTCCAGGGGTTTTGTAATTCATTTTAAAAAAATTTTACGTTAATATTAATTATTCCTCGAAGTAAAAACTTCGGATATTTATTCGTGACTGATATATTGATTTTATTGTTTAGAATTGTTGCAGTGTGTGCGAGAATTTAAGTAGAATAAACTCTGCCGGACGTACCAATGCTATTTTAAGGTCTACATTCATTGTAGTAGTCCCATCAACTCCCTTAACTGTTACTTCGTAAGCTTCCTTCGGGGTACTGCCTGCTAATGCACCTTCCATCCACTGCTCGTGAAGAAAATTTTCTAACATTGTTTTTGCCCGTAACCATGTGTAGGGAATATTAGGTTCATTAATAAACTTGTCAAGTGCTTCTTTTATCGCCTGTCTGAGCATATTATAATAGCGACGTACATGTATATACTTCCATTCGTTATCTTTCCCTTCATCATTTTTATCCTTCCCCTCAAGAGTTCTTGCTCCCCAAATTAAGGTTCCTTTGCCTGTAAAAGTTCTGATTGCATTGATTGATTTTCCGAAATCATCTATATTTAAAGCAGCCTGTTCATTGTCAGAAATTTTTTCTGTAGGAGTAATGACATGGCTAATATTAACATTTGCCGGAGCTTTCCACACTCCTCTTGTACTGTCTACTCTACCGTATGCTCCTGCAATTGCTGATGATGGCGGTAAAACAACTTTTAACGACTGTATTTCTTTTTTTACCTGATTGTATAATGCGGAATTAGATGATTCTAAATTTTTAAGTGTTATCCCGTCTGCATCTCCTTTTTCGTCTTTTACCTCAAGAATGGCAGTTTTTAATGCCTCAAACTCTCCACTGAAGACAGGTGCATTTTCGTCGAAACCATCGGGAATCATAAAATCGTCAATTATTCCGTCATATATGGCTTCCAAAACAACTTTTGCCTCATCAATTACTTCTGTTAAAGCATTCTTTTTATCACCAGCATCAGCTGTTTCATTTATTTCTTCCGCTATTGCAATGGCCTGATCTAATAAATCAGCAAGGACGTAAGCATCAGCAGACCCGGTTGAAATTTCGGCACTTGCCAACCTTTTTAATTCATCTAAAGCAGCGATCTCACCCGCATAAAAAAGAGAACTTCCTTGTCCCGCTTTTTGTAAACCAGCATGAGTTATAGGAGTTTTAGTCTCATCAAAAGTATAATTCAAAATGGTTTTTAAGTGAGGGAAGTAAGCTGCCGCATAATTAGTGGGGTCTATATTACTTCTAAAAGCTTCAATAGTGGTAAGATTGTTTGATTTCGTAACAGAATTTCCGTAATAGGTATCTAAGATAACAAACCTGCTTTTCTTATCATCTTTAGCTTTATCAATTGCCTGATTATAGATATCATAAAACTCAGATTCATTGGTTAATGAAACAGCATCGGGGAAAATAATAAGAATCGGTTCTTTAACATTTTTATGATCAATCTTACTGAGCCCTGTTTCCAGTGAGGATAGTTGTACTTCTCCTGATGTATAATCCCCTACAGAAATGATATAACACGGCCCACCGCCATTTGCAAAATACATTTGCAGTGAATAATACATTAAAAATTGTACTTGAGGTACTATAATAGTTGTTCCCTGGCCTTCAACATCTTTTAGCTGGATATTTTCTTTTTTTGCTTTTCCAAAATATTGTTCATATTCTAAAAGAGAACTGATTCTGAAAGGGTCATTATACCCGGCAGGGAGTAGTTCGGTATACCCAATAAACGCTGGCATAGCTGTATCTATGTAGGCAACTGAGTACGGAAGTTTTGTAATTTCTTCAACAGAAACACCTGGTGTTGCTGAATTTAACATGTTTAAAAATTTAAAGGGTTATTAGTTTTTAGTTTTTGCTTTTATGATTAATCAACTTTAATACTTTGTATATTAACGTCATTAATTAATTTAACAGGGAATACCTCTTTAGCTGCAATTTTTATCACACTGATTTTATATAAAGCAGAAGGCATTACTTTTCCGCCTAATAATCCCCAGACGTAACTTAGCTGCTCAAAGGGAATAGAGTGCAGTTCAATTCTGAAACTGAAGTTGTTTTCCGGTTTAGGATCAACATATTCCAGAACATTTTTTGCCTGAAATACTTCAATAACTTTTGAAATACTTAGTAAAGATTTGCTATATGTACTTCTGTTGGCAGCAATCATTACATAGAGGTTTAAGTAAGCCGGAGTACTTTCTTTATCGTAACGGACTGGATTGTTGTCTACCACCACCTGCTGATACCTTGGTCTGTTTTTCAAGGTTGATTCTTCCTCAACGGTGAGCAGGCTGATTACTACTTTGTTATCAAGTCCTTCAGGATTGCTATCATGCTTTGCGATATCATCAACAACAGCGATTTCAATTTCGTTAGGAACGTTAGGGTCCCATAAACCATCCGGAGCATTTAGCTGATTTTTTAAAACTGTTAATACTTTATTAATCATAATTTCTGTTCTTAATTATTATGGTGCAAACATACAATCACCACCCCTCAGAAGACAAATATTTTGGGGACTCAATACAGTCTTTGCAGTAAATAGGATTTTATTACTTAGTTAAAAAAAACAAAAACACCACAATTAACACACTGAAAACAAATACATTAAAAACAATCCTAAAAAATAAAAATTTATACTGAAGATTTTCCTTGTCTAATTATGACTCAATTTCAGTCTGCCTATTGAGTCTCATTCTGCTTTTAAAAATCACTGTATTTCAACATCAGATTGTCCAATAATTAAATGACAATTTTATTGGTCCTTCCATTTTCTGGGTTGTAAATAATCGAGTATAATAATTGATTCCCTGAAATATTGGTTTTCAAAAAAATCACAGACTTTCTATCACGTTTTCCGTACTCAACAGCTCTAAAAATTGTAAACCTGCATCACGAGGAAATGATTTTGTCTTTTACTGCAAAGACAGAATAGAGCGGTCCTATAATTCGCAAAATGGTTTCTCTTCTTTCTAATTTTGACCCAATAATTAAAAAAACTTTAATCATATGAATATTAAAAATCTTTTCAGCAAGCGAAATGAAATCATTGGTGGTCATTTTAATGAATTACGTTCAAAACTGGGTGCAGCGAATCAAAACGAGGAGGCTATTTTCTCTTTAAGGGAAGAAATTTGTAATGCATGTCCTTTAAAAAACGGTAATAATTGCAACGCAATGAAATGGCTCAATCCAGAAACACTGGAAGTAATAGATGGTCCAAAAGACGGATTTATCAGAGGCTGCGGATGCAGATTGAGTGCCAAGCAAAGATCAAAATTAAGTCTTTGTCCTGCAGGTTTTTGGGGTGGAGAATTCGACCGAAAGTAAAATCATTTAACGATTTCCCATATTTTAAAAATTAAACCCATTTAATGTGAAGCAAAATCATATCATTCAGAAAGTTTTTGTTGAAATTACCGTAAACAACAAATCCAAAGCATTGAGTATAAAAGATGATATTAATAGCTTTTTGTCTATTGATGTTCTTCCGGAAATAGAAAATCATATCATGGCTTTAGAATATAAGTTAGCCGGTCATACCCTGCAGATTCCTCGTTTAGAATTAAATGTGGAGGTAAAAAGCAGCGCATTAAATACTGAGTTAAAAGATAAAATAGCTGAACTCTTCAAAGAAGAACTGTCAGAAGTGGCGAAACCTGTAGAAGTTTCCCATCAGGAAACAGAAAACGATACTAAAGCATATCTGGTAGACAATCAGGAAAAGATTCTCAAAGCTTTTATCTATTTTTTAGAAGAAGGAACTATGCCTTGGTGGAATTCGGAGAGCAATAGCATGGCTATTTTGGAATCATCAGTTTTTGACCGTATTATTTCGGCAGGAAGCTTTCAAAAAAGCATTGTATCAGTTTTGTCAAAAGAAAATGTCAGAAATCGAATTATCAACCAGCTTTCCAATGAACAAATTGCACAGTTATGCCTCGCAATTTTGAAAAATAAAGAATTGAAAATCAATCTAAACACTGATACAATCCATCATCTATCAAAACTGAAGCATACAGACAGAATTGCGATATGGCGTTTGATTTTCAATGTAATATCAAAGTATTTTAATACATCCGATAATCATCCCCGGGAGTATCTGTTACAAGAATTTTCAGCAACAAAAGAGCTTGGTTTATCAACCACAAAAAACAATCATCAGAACAGGAAAACAATAGTTAAAATATTCCCTTTTATTACAGAAAATGAAATTTCTGAAAGCATCAAAGTGAATGCAACAGATCAACCGGAAGATTTAAAACCTTTGGATCCTATTCAGGAAAATGTAAATCAGGACAAGGAACAATACATTCAAAATGCAGGGCTTATTTTAATCCATCCATTCATCAAAACCCTGTTTGAACATTGTGAACTCATTGATCCCAAAACCCAACAGCTCACTGATCCGGAATTGTGTGCCCACCTATTGCATTATATTGCTACGGGAAAAATAAATGCTCCGGAATACGACATGATTTTTGAAAAATTCCTGTGTAATATTCCGATGAACCAAACGATTAACAGGCATATTAAACTTTCTCGTAAGCATAAAACACAGGCTAAAAATGTAATAGAAAGTGTACAGCACAACTGGGCTCCTATGAAAAAATCTTCTGCAGCATTAGTACAAAACGAGTTTTTCCAACGACCAGGGAAATTAGTCATCACTGACTCTGATTACACGCTTACCGTAGAACGAAAAACACAGGATATTCTTCTTGAAAAGCTTTCCTGGGGCATTGGTCTTGTCAAATTGCCGTGGCACAAAAAATTCATATTTGTGAACTGGTAATAACAGGCTGCATTTTCTAGATACTCTGAAGCTTTCCAAATTCTCTAAAGTTGCTGATATAAAATCAGGAATACGATCACCACAACACTATTAATTCAAAATAAGATTATGAAATCTCCTATTAACCATGAACATACGTCATTAATTAAGACAAATATTAATGAAAAAACAGAAATAATCAATCCTTTATTCCAAGTCAATACTGTAAATCATAACTCTTTAAATGAAGAAATGAAATGGTTACAATCACTTATTGAAAAACGATGCAAAGAATTGTTTCTGGAAGATGAGATAGAATTGAATGGTGATTATGAAATCCCTGAACCTCCAAAATCAGACGATCAGTCTCCTTATTCGGTTACGGTAAACATCCATCAGCTTACCGTTGTGGACAGAATAATCTTAGCGCTGGGGATTGCTTCCGCTCATTATCCGTCTGTCCTGAAAACTTTTGTACAGATAGAAGAAAGCAGCAATGCATTTGCTATTGAAGCAGGCGGTGAATATGATAAAATAAGCCGCAGCTTTAAGCCAACTTTTCAAACCGCACTTTTCTTGCTGGCAGGTAAAGATTTGTCCCTGTGGTCACAATATGGTGCGCAACTCATCAATGGAAGTGTCCTGCTCAAAAATGATCTTATTTATAATCGTTCTTCAGCAGAGTTCATTCATGGAAAAATTGAATTGGATACCGCTTATCTGAATTATTTTTTATCAGGTCAAAAACCACAATTAGATCATGGTTCTTATTTTCCGGGAAAGCTCTACAAATCTGATCTCACCATGGAAGATATTATTTTAGAAGATAATGTGAGGGAACAAATAAAACCCATCGGACATTATATAAAAGCATTGGAAAACGGTTTTTTCAAAACCAATGAGCATAGTTTTAAACCTGGTTTCATTGCTTTATTTTACGGAACACCGGGAACTGGAAAAACGATGCTGGCAGGCATTCTTGCTAATGAATATGGTATTGATATGTATCATGTAGATCTTTCACAGGTAGTGAGCAAATACATTGGTGAAACTGAGAAAAATCTTGAAGTGCTATTCAACAGGCTTCAGGGTAAAAACTGTATGTTGTTTTTTGACGAAGCCGACGCTTTATTTGGAAAACGTTCTGATGTAAAAGATGCTCATGACCGCTACGCCAACCAGGAAGTTTCGTATTTGTTGCAGCGAATAGAAAAATTTGACGGATTAACAATTCTTGCTTCCAATTTTGAAAACAACATGGACGATGCTTTCAAGCGTCGTATAGATGTTTCTGTAAATGTAATACGACCTACAGAAACTACAAGAAAAGCCCTGTGGGAGCATTATCTCCCTCATAATATAGCTTTTGAAAGTGAGGAACTTTTAAAACATTTAACCAAAGAGTATGCTTATACTGGTGCTAACATCCGAAACATTATGAAAAATATAGCTATGGCATTACATGATCGTAATGAAACCACTATTACCTATTCATTAATAAGCACTTATTTAATGATAGAAAACGAAAAGGCTTTCGGAAAAAACCAGGCCCGCCTAAGCCCATTTGTACAAACCTCTTAGCATAACATAAACTCATCTAATAACCAATACCATGAGCAGACACAAAAAAACATTTGCGCCGAGGGCCGGCAGGTCCGATAAGCAAAAAAACAACAGTAAAGAAGATAAAGAAAAGCCTGAGCAGATCACCGATCAGGACAGCAAAATATCCCTCGCAAAAACAGAAGTTACCCAAATAACATATAGTCCTTTTAAAACCAGAGCATTCAGTAAAGTAGAAAAAAACGGATCTGTCATTCAATTGTTTGACACAGGGCAGCATGTTTCAACGCTTAATACCACACTTGAAAAGTTAGGGCATAAAGTATCTGAAAATAAGGCTTATTTTGGTGATAAAACAAGGCTTGCACTCATCAACTTTCAAAGCAATAACGGCATTACAGCTTCCGGAATTTTTGATAAGGAAACTTTGTTGAAAATGAATCACGAAACAAAAAAATCAGATGAAGGGGAAACTATCGGAAAAACCACATTATCAAATAAAAAAACAGAATCGGACACAAGAAATAAAGGTATATCTGAACCTGCATCTCTTTTAGAATCTAAGCTTGAAAGTCAAGAATTTTTTCAATCATCTTTCCAAACAGGCAAAGATCCTATACAATTAAAAAAATGTAACCCTGAACATGCAAATGATTATTGCCTAATTGTTAGCTTCATTCCCAATACAAAAATCCCAAAAGGCAATACAATTGAAGGATATGTTATTTATTATCAGGCTGTATATGGTGGCAGTAAAGAGAATGCGATAAAAGTAGCTGAGAGCTGGGGTGAAGAGGGTAGAATAAACTTTGCAGGAGAGATCAAAGCAGGAACACCAACAAATGTTACTGTACCTCTTGAGAAATATCTGGATAATCTTTTCTTTGGAGCACCAAAAAATGAATCTGCCAGAGAAGCTTTAAAACAAAAATTATTAGGAATTGTAGACAATGATCAAGATAAAAAAAATGAAAAGAAAATTAACAGAGAAGAGCTTAACAAATTTTTAACTAGCGAATACAGTAAAATTACAGAGGATAGTGAATATATAGCACTAAAAAACAAACTAAAATCTTTAAAAGCACCTGAACTTTCTCCAAAAGGTAAAAAAGCAGCTGCACTTTTAGAGAAAACCCCTAAAAATAGCGAAGCTCAAGACATATTAATTGAAGAGTTTGAAAAATTCGGAAAAGAAATGGCTCTTTATATGCTTCAAATTAACAGGAAATTAATTCTTACAGAGGCAGAGAGACATGGTATTTGGCTGCCATATGGAGAGCATAAAAATAAATTACAGGAACTTAAAACCGGTATAGAAGCTTATAAAAAACAAATGGCTGCTATACAAGCTAGTCTGCCTAGTTTTAAAGAGCAGCAAAAGCTATATCAAGAAGCCTACGATGCTGTTGGTAGGGATCCTTATGCAACAGACATTCATGATCAAAAAATAAATAAAGCATCAGGAATTGAAAGAAAATACTCTGCCAGAAATGAAATCTACAGATCTATTCCTATTTTATCAATAGGTGATGATTTCAACAATAAAGGACTGAAAGTCGAAAAGCAAGAATGGGCTCCTGATTGGGAAAATTTTGATTTCAAAACCGACGAACAAATTATAGCTGCTTTAAAAAACAGTATTATAACACAGTTGGAAAAAATAAATGAAGCTGAAGAAAATATAATAGATGAGGATTTAGATTTTATTTGGGATTTGGGAGAACTTATTCCTATTTCTATACAACAAGCAGGTATTTCCAGCAATAAAAATGCTGTAAAAGTTATACAGGATAAAGTCCGACAAGAAGCGAAATATGAATTTATAAAAAATATTATTCTTATAGCCGGAGGTATCATTCTTTCCATTGTATCTTTAGGGCAGGCTACTCCATTTTTGTTAGCTATTTTAGCCAGCGGTGGTACTTTAGCGATTAGTACATATTTTGTAAAACAGGAGATTCATGACTATAACTTAAACCAAAGTTTATATGATGCCTCAATACAAGTCGGGCAGGTGCTGCAAGGTGACGATCCTAGCTTGGCTTGGCTGGTACTCGCCATTGCTGGTGCTGCGTTAGATGCAGGATCATTAGCAAAAATACTAAGATCAGCTAAACCTATTTCTGCAGCAGCCAAGGCATTTAATGATGCCGACGATACTACAAAAGCATTAACTATATTAGAAAGTGATCTACTTAAAATTGAAGGTCTTGAAAAAAAAGTAAGGGAAAATATTGTTAAACAGGCCAAAATACAAGCCCAACAGCAAAAAATACTGGCTGGCTTTGTAAAAGCAAAACAGCTTACCTACGCAACAATACCAGGTTTAGCACAAACAGGCGAATTATTAGCCAGAGCGGTATTTGCTATTCGAAAAGGAATTGTTACATTTGATAGTTTTGTAGCCGAACTCAAACTAAACAAACTCATAAGTAATACAGGATTAACCCCTGAACAATTGCTTTTGGTTAAAAATACCTTTGAAAAGGCAAAAACTTTAGCTAAAGATGACAAGCTGGCTATTGAACTTGAAAAAGCAATGGCAGATAATGACCTTGTAAAGGTGAGGAGTTTACTGGAAGAAACTGAAAAAATTAAAGGTGAAAAACCGGTCAAAAATACTAATTTAGATGAATCAAAATCACCTAAAGAAAAGGAAACAAATTCCAGAGAGAGCAAGATTGAAGAAGAAGATATTTCTATTCCCTCTTCAATTAAAACAACAGAACAAATAATTACTGAAGCATCAGATAAATTATCTCAAATAATACCTGGTCTCTCAAAAGATCAAGCAACATTTATCTTAAAACAGGCATTTTCTAGAAACTCTTCTGTTATATTTGGTGGTAGTAGAATAAGAGGTAATTATACTCTAACAAGTGATTTAGATGTTGGATTTGGTCAATTGACAAGCTCTCAAGCAGGAAAAATAATAAAATCAAATAATGCTATTTTTGATGCCGGAAAAATTGAAGGATGGTTAAAAATGGAAACGACTAAAATAATTCCAGGTAATGAAACAAAAAGTATTGAAAGAATTACAACTCCTGAAGATTTTTTTCAGAGATCTGGTGTCAGATCAGCAGAAGATGCAAAAGCAGGTGAAGCATATGGTCCATCAGGATCTATTACAGTTGAACCAGACGGAAATATTTTTAAAATAGATATAAATGGAAACCAAACAAATATTAAATTAAATTAAATTAAAGATAAATAAGATGCAAGTATACATTAATAATCAAGAAACGAATTCTCAACATTTATTCTATGATGAACATTACTATGAAAAATATATTGAAGACAAAGAAATATATCAATTTGATATAAATATTGAGCTAGATATTTTCAATAAAATAATGCAACCCAAGTATGAAGAATTGTTGAATGAATTAATAGAAGATGATAAACAAACCGGTGAAAACTATGCCTTAGAATTATTTGAAAATCTTACCGAATATCCTTCTTATGAAGATATTTTGAATGACTCAAAAATTGGAATGAAAGAAAAAATGAGCTATCTTAATACTTTTTTTATATCACAAATTTTGAATGTGTATTTTAGTCAGAAAAGTAACTTTGATAATAAACGTTGGGTAATAAGGGAAGTTTTGTATCTAAATCAAAAAGAAAATAATGTTATAATCAAGGGTAATGCCCAAAAAATAGATTAATTATAGTAGTACAAACAAATTATTCTATTCTTAATATTATCAATAAATTGTATCAAGGTTAGCTCAAAAATGAGCTAACCAGCTCTCCGAAGTCTCCCGACTTCGGAGAGTTTTATTTCAAACAAATCGCTAAACAGGCTGCAGAATATAAAAAAATAAAAACACCAAAAAATATAAATTTACTTGAAAATGAATAAAAAAGATACAATAGAAAAGATCTTATATTATCACTTTGAAATAGAAAAGATCAATAATAAGGAACACTATTCACTACTAAGAGCGGTAATGTATAAAGACACAGGATTGCAGGGAGAAGAATACTATAATGGAGAATGGCATAATGAAAAAGCAGCATTAAGTTATTATCCGGATCCAACACCGGGAGAATTTGTAGATGAAATCAGAGCAAAAGAGATCATGAAAATAATAGATAAAGAAGTAAGATGAATTATAAAGACCAGTTGTATAATGCCAGAAAATTTGCAATAGAAAAGCACAATGGTCAGCACTATGGAATATACCCGTATGAAATTCATTTAGGCAATGTAGTAAGTATATTAATGAAATTTTCTATTCTTCCGACAAATCAAGAAAACACTGATATCCTGATAAGCGCATGGCTTCATGATATACTGGAAGATACTACAGTTTCAATAGAAGAATTAGAGAAAAAATTTGGAAAAAAAATTACTGATATTGTATTTTCTTTAACTGATGGAGAGGGGAAAAATAGAGAAGAAAGAAAAAACAATATGTATAACAAACTGATTCACAATCAAGCTGGCATTATTGTAAAATTAGCGGACAGAATAGCTAATATAGAGTTTTGTTTGATACAAAATAATAAGAAATTATATGAAATGTATCAAAAAGAACAACCAAAATTTCAACAAATAATATCATCTAAAATGAACACAGAATTAGCAAATTCTCTATTAATCTACTTAAAAACATTACTGTAAAAAATCTCTATCCGAAATTGACTGCCTGATATATTTTTTTGTTACTGCTGTTAGTCAAAGCCACTATAATTTAGCTAAAAGATATTATAAAGAGTCAAAAGCAAAACATAAAATTTATATTGGGTAAAGAATCAGAGCAGAAATCATCTGCTCTGATTGATATTTGATCAGCAATTATTTAATCTCTCAGACCTTACTGTTTGCCTGAAAAAACCATATCTTTTTCGGTCACTATCTTGGCCGCCTGATCATTGGTATACACACATACACCGCCTACCCAGGTTTCCAATACCGGAATGTCCCGCATTTTCATATATTGTAATGCAGGAGTATTTAATGAAAGAGGGTTCTGTTCCAATATCACAAAATCAGCAAAATACCCCTTATCTAAAGACCCCACCCATTTGTCTGCATAACATTGCCATGCAGCATCATAAGTAACAGCAATCAAAGCCTGTTCAGGGGTAATACGTTCTGCACTGTTTAAAACTTCAATATCTTTTGGATTCTTTTCCATAATTCTGGTAATCGATTGTTCCATCATTCTCAAAGGGCCTAATGGACTCACCTCATTATCACTATGAAGAGTAATTCTCATACCGGCAGCAAGCGTTGAACCACAAAGATCAAGCATTTGCGCCTTTTCACCGAATATTACTTCCTTAAAAGCATATCCCCAGTAGCCTACGTGTCCGATAAGGAAACTTGGAGAAACTCCCATTTGAAGCATATTCGTAATCTGATCTGCCGTCAGAAGCGAGCAATGCTCTATACGGTTACGAAGTTCAGAACCTTTATATTGAGCCAAAGTACGCTGATAAGCATTGATAGCAAATGTTACTGCCTGATCACCATTGGCATGAACCATTAACGGCCAGCCTTTTCCAGCCACCACAGTATTGATCAATGTATTATAACTTGGCGGAATTGTATTGGCAGGAATACCTGTCTGCGGGAAATTAAATACCCCTGTATTATTTGCAGGATCACACAGATATGGAGTACTCTGATATCCGGTTAGTCCTTGATTTGAACCATCCGAAACCACCTTAATATGTCCATAATATACAGGCTTATAATGTTCCGGTTCTTTATAATGATCCAGATTATTTACGTCTTCCTGATTAGAACAAAGAAGTGCCCCGCCCGTTCTTACCACTTCAGGATGAGTCTCAAAATATTTGGTTAAAAGTGTTTCTGATCCCTTATTCAGTCCCGCATCATACATAAAAGTTACACCTCTTGAATTAGCCGTGTGAAAAAGCTCCGTAAGATAACGATTGATCTCTATGCTCATCGCAATGATCTGTAGTTTTACGGTCTTCAATGCCGGAGTCATCTGCAAACCTTCCTGTAGCTGGCCTTTCGTTTCACTGATATATTTGTCAACAGTTTTATACTCGTTCTTTATATCCGAATTGTGATCAAACACATACTCCAATGCCTTAGTATTCAGATAAAGGGTATGCATAGAGGCACTTAACAACATCATAGGAGTATCATGATTAATAGTATCAAGTATTACATTATCAATCGTTATTAATTCTTTTTTGCCCTCTTTTTCCTTAAAAGGCATTAATGACGGATCCAATCCTCTACCTAAAATAACAGCTCCTGGAATTTTAGGAATATGTCCGTTGATGATTGCCCCAACAGAAGTTAAATCATACACAGCCTTTAAATTCTGCCCGTCAAAAGGACTCAGATCCAGCCAGCCAGTCATCATTGCTGTAGGAATCATATGAACATGGGGCTCTATCAGTCCTGGTAGTAAAGTTTGAGTACCTGTTAATTCTTTTCTTTGAAATCCTGAATGCTTCTCATTCATATAGGTTTCTACCTGATCTGCTGTACCGGTTACAACTACTTTTCCGTCAGCAAATCCAATGGCATCAATGGTACCAGTTGAACCTCCGATCATTGGCAGAATATTACCTCCGCTTATCATCAGGGTTTGCGGTTTTTCATGGGTTGCTTTTCCGGAACCGGGATTTATTTTCGTCAGATTTTCGGCGCTGAAAAGCTCGTCTTTAAAAATTTTCAAAATAGGATTGTCACAAGAACAATGTGTACATCCGTGAGAGTGCGTTTGTTTAAGCTGTTTTTCCATAAGAATAATTTGGTTTTAAGAGTATGGTTAAAGTTTAATTCTTTCTGTATCTATTTTAATAACATCCTATCTTAACGACATAGAAAGGCAACCTTATTAACGAATAAGACAGATTACATTATTAAAATTAAATGAGATTATTTTTAAAAGATATATTCAAATAAATATTTATGTATAAATATTTTTCATTTATTTACAGGTATTAGTTTGTTTTATAAAAATAACAAAAATATTCTTTCAACAAACTTTTTTCACTTAATATTGATTATTTTTTTCTGCCTAAAATTTTAATTTACAGTACCTTCTCATTTAATTCACATTTACAGCATACGTTTTTCAACACATTATAATGCGCTGTCTCTCAAAATTTCATGTTTAAAATCATTAGTTTGAATCCAGATAATTTTTCAGGTCTGAAATATTTTTAATTTTAAGTTCATTTGCCTGTTTCTTTCGCATCATCAAGGCATAAGCATTATTAAAACCAAGTGGTTTCAGCCATTCGATTCCGTATTGTTTCCGGAATTCCAGATTGACATAATCAAATGTTTTTTCCGGACTCTTAGAGACTTCTTCTATCTTTTTTGCCGAAGGTTTCAGCAAAACCAGCAGACCGGTTCCCGTATATTCGGGATAAAAATCAATTGCGTCATTCATCAGAGCATCAAAGCAGATTTTCGTTCCGCCAAGCCCTGTTTTCGTTTCCACTTTATAATCGGTATAGCCTTCAATGAGCATCTTATAAATTTCGGCAAGAATATATTGCTCACCAAAAATTTTTGACCCGATTTTTATGGTTTGGGAATTTCCTTTACGCGGATCTTTATATAAATTGGTTTTTATTAAAAAATCTTTAGCAATTTTCTCAGGAGTCTGCTTGAGATACTCTGCTTTATAATTCAGATCTGTCATGATTGAATCATTGAATTTCCCTGCTAAAAGATTCAGTGTTTTATCTAATTCAGGAAACTTTTCCAGTGTTTTTGTCTTGATCACCGGAGCTGCAAAATACGGAGGAAAAATCTTCTTGTCATCTTCCAGAACATACAGATCAAAAGCCTTGATTCTCCCGTCTGTTGAATATCCGCTGATGAGGTCCAGGTCTTTTTCGTAGGCTGCTTTGTACATAATAGCATCACTTACAACCAGAGGATGCGCATCAATCCCGTATACAGAACGAAGTCCCAGATCTCCGTCCTGCCTCCCCATAAATTCAGGGGTAAAGCCTGCTTTAAGTTTATGATCTGAAACAGAAGTCAAAAGGTAAATGATCCCAATAATCGCCAATACAGCCGGAACAATATATTTTAATTTCTTTACAGAGTGATAGCTTAATTTCTGCAAAACCGCGATGGTCTGATCTAAAAAAACCGCCAGCAACGCTGCCGGAATAGCGCCGGCCAGAATCATATTGGTATTATTGAGGGAAATTCCGCCAAAAATAAATTCGCCCAAACCTCCTGCCGCCACAAATGAAGCTAATGTTGCCACCCCAACATTAATAACCGCCGCCGTTCTGATACCCGCAATAATGACAGGCATCGCCAAAGGAAGCTGAACTTTGAAAAGCATTTGATTTCTATTCATTCCCATTGCTTTTGCGGCTTCAGTGACCGCCGGATCTACTTCCATTATTCCGGTGTAGGTATTTCTGATAATGGGTAAAAGCGCATAGATCAGCAATGCAACAATGGCCGGAGTTGCCCCAATCCCGAAAACAGGTATCATAAAACCGAGCAATGCAATGCTGGGAATGGTCTGCAAAATTCCGGCAATTCCCAAAACAGAACCTGATAATTTCTTTTTTCGGGCAATTAAAATCCCTAAGGGCACACCAATAATGATCGCCAGAAACAGAGACAAAAAAGTGAGTCCCAGATGCTGTACAACCTGAGTGAGCAGTTTTTCGTGCTGCTCTGCGATAAACTGCCAAAAACTCTGCTCACTCATACAGTCTGAAGTTTTCGGTATTCATTAAAAGCTTTAACCAGATTTTCGTAATCTTTAGAAAGCAAAATATCTGCACTCAATTGTTGCAACGCATCCCATACACTTGTATTGCCTGAAAACTGAAGTTCTTCATAGAAACGACCGCCTTCAATCAGAGAGGCCATATCTTTCAGTCTGGCCACTTTGTATTCCAGTAAAAGCCGGTTTTTAGCAAAGAAATTTTTAACAAAATCATTTTTCGGCTGATAGAGCATTTCTTTTGGAGTTCCCGTCTGAATAATTTTCCCCTGATCCATCAAGCAGATTTTATGACCTAAATCGAATGCTTCCTGAACATCGTGAGTTACCAGAATAATGGTTTTATTTTTAAGCTCTTCCAGTGATTTAAATTCTGCATGAATATCAGCTTTGGTAATATTATCCAACGCACCGAAAGGTTCATCCATCAACAGAACAGGCGAATCGGCAATCAAAGCACGGGCAATTCCCACTCTTTGCTGCTGACCGCCGCTTAATTCATTGGGAAACTGTGTAAGCACCTCTTGCGAAAGATGAAGCTTATGCAATAGTTCAAGAGTTCTTCCAGTTGTCTTTTTTTTGTTCCACTTCAGCAAATCAGGAATGACGGCAATATTCTGCTGAATGGTGTAATGGGGAAACAATCCGGAATGCTGCATGACAAAACCAATTCCCATTCGTACCTCTTCCACTTTTTGGGACTGAATATTTTTACCGTCAATCAAAATATTCCCGGAATCTACTTCAATAAGGCGGTTTATCATTTTCAGCATAGTGGTCTTTCCACAGCCGCTTGTTCCCAGAAGAACTAAAATTTCCTTGTCATTGGCCTGAAAAGAAATAGTATCTACTACTTTTTTTCCGTTAAAACTTTTTGAAACCGATTCCACTGTAATCATAGGCAAAATTATTGTGCAAGTCTGATTCCGGTAAACTGCCACTGCAAATGAGTCTGGAAAAAGTTCCGGTAGGTATTTCTGCTGTGTCCGTTCGGAGTCGCTATTGAAGCACCACGAAGCACCATTTGATTCACCATAAATTTACCATTATATTCTCCCACTGCTCCTGCTTCTTTTTTATATCCCGGGTACGGAAGATAAGCAGAATTGGTCCACTCCCAGCGTTTTCCCCAGTCAAAATATTCTGATGCAGCTTCCCATTCAGCTTCAGTGGGCAGGCGTTTTCCCTTCCATGAAGCAAAAGCAGAAGCTTCAAAAAAACTGATATGACAGACGGCTTCCTCCAAGTCGACTTCCTGTAAGCCGTTTAAAGTATAATTCATCCATTTCCCATCAATAAAATGCCAGTATAAAGGTGATTTTGCATTATTTTGCTTCACCCAATCCCAACCTTCAGCGTGCCAGTGCCGAAAATCTTCATAACCTCCGGCTTCAATAAATTCTAAGTACTCTTTATTGGTCACTAACTGAGTACAAATTTTAAAATCATTCAGATATACTTTGTGTCTCCCTAGTTCATTATCAAAACAAAAACCTTCACCATTAAAACCAATTTCATAAATTCCTTCTGAAAAACTTATCATTTCTGAGTTTCCGATACTTTCCTTTTTTGAAATATTTTCCTTTTTGTAGGCAGGAAATAAAGGATTGTGTCCTAAAATATATTTAATATCTGTCAGTAACAGTTCCTGATGCTGCTGTTCGTGGTTTAAGCCTAATTCCAGCAAAGATTCCAGCGATTCTGTGAGATATCCTTTCTGTAGAAATTCATCCATCTTCTGATCTACATATTCACGGTATTTAAAAACATCTGAAACAGAGGGACGGCTCAGATTCCCCCTGTCAGTACGGATCACACGCGCTCCGATGGTTTCATAATAACTGTTGAAGACAAAATTGTACTGAGGATCAAAAACTCTATATCCCGGAAAATTGGGCTGTAAAATAAAGGTTTCAAAAAACCAGGTTGTATGGCCTAAATGCCATTTCGGAGGACTCACATCCACGATAGGCTGAACCACGTAGTCTTCAATTTCCAAAGGACTGCAAATCTCAACGGAATGATTCCGGATTGCAGAGTATTTTTTTATCCAGTTTTTATGAGGATTTGCTTGTACAAGTAATGCATCTTTTTTCATAAAAATCATTTTAAATTATACCATCCAGATAGAATCTACAAACCAGTTTTTGGTATCTTTAATCTCAACAAGGATATGAAACCCCGAGTCTCCCGCCAGTTTTTTAATATCCTGTTCCGAAAATTTCTGAGAAATCTCCATATCAATCCACTCATCTTTTTTAAAGTAAAACAACTGTTTTCCCACATGAACTTCCTGATCACAAAGGCTTACCAGAAAACTTCTGCAGGCCCCCGAAACAGGATCATAATTTTGATAGTGCTGAAAATTTTCCACCTTGAAATCAGCGTTCAGCTCCCGGTTGATTCTTGTAAGAAGATTAAGGTTAAATGAAGCGGTAATACCCTCTGGATCGTTGTAAGCAGCGAGAATGGTATTCGGATTTTTTTTGAGATCAAACCCTATGAGAAACAAATCTCCGGCATTCAGTTTTCTTTTCACTTCATTGCAGAAATGTATGGCTTCCTCACTTTCCATGTTACCGATATTTCCACCTAGGAAAAGGACTACTTTTTTTCTTTTTGAAATACCGGTGGCTTTATCAAGCATATCAAAATACTCTCCTTCTAACGGTAAGATTTCCAGTTCAGGCAGTTTTTTCTTCAGGTTTTCCTGCAAAACAGAAAGAATATTTCCTGAGATATCAATAGGCATATAGGTGAAATTTGTTCCTTTCTCTACTAGGTTTTTGAGAAGGTAAGATGATTTCATTGCATCACCTGCTCCTAATTCTATCAGGTCAAAAGATTCATTGATATTGGAAATCGCTTTTGCAAGTTCCTCTGTTTTATTCTGAAATATGTCCAGTTCACAATTGGTAAGATAATATTCAGGCATGGCCATAATCTGCTGGAAAAGGCGATCACCTGTTTTGTCGTAAAAATATTTTGAAGGTAATTTTTTCGGATGAGCGGACAAGCCTTTTAAAATGTCTGAACCGAAATTATCGGCACCATCATTTTTAAAATGACAATCCTGTTTTAACTGTACATTCATAGTTTATATTTTGGTTTGGTTTTTTATTGAGTACAACTATCTTGCCGACACCGGAAATCCTTCCCTGTATCTATAAGCGTCTTCAATTCATCTAATTAAAGATAGGTTTTATTTACGATTTTAATGTACCACATCTTATTTTTATTAATTAGATACTGAACGGCATTGGGTATTGCACCCTGATAAAACTGCTTTATGATCGTCATTTTTTCAAAAAAGATCATCATAAATTTTGTGGTTAAAAAGCCAACTCATCAAAACATGAAAGAAATACACCTGAAATTCAATCAATATCAGTTTCCGAAGTCTTTAAATGATTACTTTAGCATAGAATTAAAATGCGCTGAGATTTTTATGAAAAATATATTCTGTGTTTTGCTTATTTCAATGGTAACCCCCGTACTGGCACAAACCAAATTAGAAAAAGCAATTACCAATCTTGAGAATAATTACGAACAGGAGAAAGTATACTTACTTACCGACAAGTCACAATATGCCGCTGGTGACAAAATCTGGTTCAAAAGCTTTGTATTTGACGGATATAACCGTTCTGCATTATCCACTACTCTATTTGTAGAATTGTACAATTCTGATAAAAAATTAATAGACTGGAAAACCGTTCTTCTTACCAATGGTGAAGGCAGCGGAGATTTTCAGCTGAAAGAAGATCTTCCTGAACAGGTGTATTTTGTGAGAGCCTATACGCCTTACATGACCAATTTTAATGAAGATTTCCAGATTGTTAAAACACTTCCCGTCTACAACCCAAACTCCACAGAATCATTAGTAATTTCTAAAAGTTCTGACTGGTCTGCAAAAGTATTTCCGGAAGGCGGAACTTTTATTAACGGAATGCCTACCAAATTTGCAGTAAGATTATCTGCCAATTCTTTACCGGAAAACTGGACGGGAAAAATAATTGATGTACAAAATCCAAAAACTCCCCTCACTACATTTAAATCTTTTGACAAAAATGTAGCTTCTTTTACAATAACTCCTGCATCAGGAAAAAAATACCAGGCTGTTATCCAGGATAATGCAGGAAAAAGCCAGACAATAGATCTACCACAAGCTGCAGACAGCGGTCTGAATGTAGAAATTCACAGCTCTAAGGAAGGAATTAAATATAGCTTAAAAGGTGTTAACCTGAAACAACAGCTTCAGGGGTATAAAATTATCGGGCTTATCAATAACCATCTTGCTTACAGAGCAAACATTAACCATTTAACCAATGAAGCTTCAAGTCTTATTCCTACAAAAATCAGCAATGGAGCCAACGGAGTTTTACAATTGGCAGTTTTTGATGAGCAGGACAATCTTGTAGCCCAAAGACTTTGCTTTATAAAACCCGGCGATTTAAAGGTTGAAAAAGCAGAAATCATAGCGCAAAGCTTAAAACAAACTCCAAGATCATTCAACAGCATTGATCTTTCTCCGGAGTCTTATTTTAAAAATTATACTGTTGTGGTAAGTGAAGATGACGGCTCCCAAACTCCTGACGAAGAAAATATTCTGAGCGCACTTTGGTTAACGGGTGATTTTACCTCAAAAATTGACAGTCCGGCACAATATTTTTCTAAAAATGCCAATACTGAAGCTTTGGACGCACTTCTTATTTCTGAAAACTGGAAAAGATTTGACTGGAATTCTGTACTCAGCGGAACTGCACCCACCATTAAAACCCAATCTCAGCAATACCTGTCTTACAGGGTAAAACCTATTAAAAACAATGCCCTGCTGATCAACTCTGATGTAAATTTAGTATTGCAGCTAGGAAAAAATCAACCGGCATTTAATCAATTTAAAACAGATCAAAACGGATATGTCTATTTAAACAATCTTAATAATGATGAACCGGTGAATGTTTCTTTATTTGTAAATTCAGATAACAAAGAATCAGGCAATGATAATTTATTCCTTACTGTAGAGCCCCTGATCAATCCTTCAGAATTTAAAGGCAATTTCCCGGGTACAAAGTATACATTGGTAAAAGCTGCTAAAAACAAAACCCTTCCTCCGGCAATTTCAAGAGCCATTAATACTCAGAAAAATTATAAAAAAATAGAAGGAAATGATATCCAGATTCAGGAAGTAGCATTGGTAGGGAAAAAGAAAGACCCAAAAGAAGAATTAGATAAACAACTGTCCACCGGAATGTTCAGCTCTGTAAATTCTACGGTATTCGATTTTGTGAATGAAGATCAGCATGCCGCAGGATATACCAATATATTAGACTGGCTGCAGGGAAAAGCTGCCGGCTTAACGTTTCAAAGAAATAATTCCGGAATAAATGTACCTTACATCCGCGGTCAGCAGGCTAAACTGTATTTAGATGAGGTCCTTACTGATCCTACCATGATTTCAAGCATGCCTGTCAATAATATTGCAATGGTAAAAATTATTAAAGGCTCAGGATTAATAGGTGATGCCGTAGCCATCTACACCATGAAAGGCAATATGAAATCTAAAACCAAAGTAAAAGAGGAACCAAAGAACAACTCAGCCATCATCAAAGGATATGACAAACCTTCTGAGTTTCTTGTTGAAATGATAGATGAAGATGCTCCGGCAAAAATTGAAAATGACACCCGCGAAACCCTTTATTGGAACCCGAATTTATTCGACAGCGATTATGTTCCGCCGAGAATTAAATTCTTCAATAACGACAGTGCAAAACAATATAAAGTACTGATCATAAGTTTTGATGAAGATGACCATCTTCTTTTTGATCAGCAGATTCTAAAATAGCAAAAAAGCCTTTCAATGATCTTGAAAGGCTTTTTTAGTTTTGAAGCAGGAAGCGGGAGGCAGGAAATTATAATGGATATAAAATAACCGTTTGCCTTTTTTAAAGAATGATAAGATCTGACGAGCAATTGTCATTGGCTACGCCGAATCTTCGATTTCTGACGAAGGAAGAATCTATTTAAATATATAAGATTCTTCACTACATTTCATTTCGTTCAGAATGACAGCATTGAAATCAGAAGTTTCGCACCAACCATCTATCACTGCACCTTAAAATACCTTCCTTCTTCCAACCTCCCGCTCCCAACCTATCTTTCTAAAACGCAAAGATTAAGTTCAAACCTTTTTTATCTTTAAGGGAGCCAAGATTGCGACAAAGTCGCGGATGAAGCTATATGGCTATGTGTCCGCTTAGAAAAATCAATGAAATTGATTACTGCTTTGCTCCCTTGTAATAAGATTTGATAGTAGTAAACCTTTGCGTTAAATCCTTAGCCCAGCACTGTCATTGGCTATGCCGAATCTTCGATTTCTGACGAAGGAAGAATCTCTTTAAGTTCTATAAGATTCTTCACTACATTCCATTTCATTCAGAATGACAGCATTGAAATTCAGATATTTCCACACCATCCCCGTCACTACGGACTCAAACTACCTTCCTTCTTCCAGCCTCCCGCTCCTTTCCAGTATAAGATGCCCCGCATCAAGCATTTTTATCAGATGAAGGTACGGAATGACAATATTTCTCTCCGGCAGATTATCATACATACCCAGTGAGAAATAGACAATTCCGGACATAAAATAATCAAACTCTTTGATGCTGTATTCTTTGAAGGCTTTTTTAAAAACCAACAGTGGGTTTTGGTATTCTTTCTCCGACAACAAGCCAAGAACCCATGGAGAAGGATTGTCCACCGGAGGATCTGCAACCCATTTCTTTCCCTCCAGATGGATGAGGTAGCACGCACGTACAAACGACCGCACCGCCTGATGAAACTGAAAGACTACCGACGGATCTTCATTGATCCAGCTATTTCGCTTTACGGCGTAGTTCACAATGCTGTTTAACTTCTCTTTAGAGGATGCCAGATCATTGAACTGGAAAAAGGTCTCCATCAGCTGTAATCCGGAGCGCTTCTTACCGCCTTTCCAAAGCTGAGGTTCAAAATGTGTGCTTGTCTTTTTCATGTTTGTATTTTTTTATAAATGTAATAAAAAATCACAAACATTCGGATTTAAGTCCGAGATTTTTATAAGAATAAGTAATTTATTTGTTTCTATGACAGAAGCAAATAGAAAGATTGTTGAATTTATAAGGGATGAATGGGTTATCCCTTTGAACAATAACAGCAAATTTGCAGTAGATCATAATATCGATGAAAAGACTGTCCGAAGAATAAAAGACGATGAAAATTATCAAATCGCTCTTCTTACAATCATGCGAATTTGCCATGCTAAAAACTTAACGCTGGCTAGCTTTTTTAAAATGGTTGGAATATAGATTACGAAAATAATATAATGAATAAATCCTAACGAGAGTTGGGATTTATTTTTTGTAAAAACTTTACAAACTTTTATTGAATTTTAATAAAATTCAGTAAAAACACTGAATTTTAATTAAAATCAATATTATATTTTTAACACCTAATATTTTATAAATACTAGATTATTATTTGCTAAAAAGGGACTAACAATATGACTGATACGGATTCCCGTAAAAAAATAAATAATTTCTATTATACATTTGTTCTCCACCAATAAGTAGATTATAAATTTAAACGTTAAAAACTGTATACTATGTCAGACAAAAAAATTATTTTTATTGCATTTGCAATTGAAGATGAGACACAAAGAGATTTTTTCAAAGGACAATCGCTTCATCCTAGAGCTCCTTTTGAATTTATTGATATGTCAGTAAAACAAGCATATGATAATGATTGGAAGGAAAAAGTTAGAACAAGAATAAGACGGTCTCACGGCATCATAGTTCTTGTTAGTAAAAATTCATTAAAATCTACCGGGCAAAAATGGGAGATTGATTGCGCCAAAGAAGAAGGTAAAAAAATTATGGGTATTTGGGCGTATACAGACGATAGAACTATTATTCCAGATATAGTTACCAAAGAATGGTCAGATAACAACATTAATAATTTTATTGATAGTCTTTAAATATTTCATTGATTTATGAAAAAAGCATTAGTTATTGGTATAAATAATTATCCAACCGCTCCTCTTAGAGGAGCGGTGAACGATGCAAAAGTTATATCAAAATTATTGAAAATTAATGGAAATGATAGCACTAATTTTGAAGTACTAAGCGCTTATGACATTCCAACGAGATCACAATTACTAAATCAAATCGTTGATTTTTTCAATGTTAGTTGTGACATGGCGTTACTTTATTTTGCAGGCCACGGTTATGTAAATGAATTAGGAGGTTTTATAGTAACCCCTGATCATAAAAAATATGATGAAGGAATTGCTATGCATGATATTTTAAATCTTGCAAATGGGGCCAATATCAGAAATAAAATTATTATTCTCGATTGTTGTAAATCTGGACATTTTGGAAATTCAACAGTAAATGGAAGTGTGATGGAAATAAAAACAGGTACTACAATCCTTACAGCCTCTCGAGAAGATGAACCAGCAAAAGAAATTAATGGTCATGGAGTTTTTACAAACTTAGTCATTGAAGGACTTAAAGGAGGTGCTGCTGATATAAGAGGTCATATTTCTCCTGGAGGACTGTACGCATACATAGACCAAGCTTTGGGAGCTCATGAGCAAAGACCTGTTTTCAAAACAAATGTTACTGAATTTGTAGAATTGAGAAATGTTGTCCCTCAAGTTCCGTTAAAAATTCTTCGTAGGCTAACAAAATATTTTGATTCTCCATCAGAGAATTTCAAATTAGATCCTTCTTTTGAGGACACTAATACGCATGACATTCCACACAATGTAATTGAACCACATGCCGATAAGAAAAATGTTTCCATCTTTAAAGATCTCCAAAAATTAGAAAGCGTTGGACTAATTGTTCCAGTTGATGAGGAACATATGTATTATGCAGCAATGCGATCTAAAGCTTGTAGACTAACATCTTTAGGACACCATTACTGGAGATTAGTTAATGAAGGTAGAATTTAATCATGGAAGGTTACAAAGAAAATTTTCTGGGAGATAGTTTTGTAGTTGGAATACCTAATTATGAAGAGTACACAGATGATATTGCTTTGAATAATCAAACATCAAAACATCTATTAGATTATATATATTATAGTGTAATCCAAAGTAAAAGTAGAAGAGTTCCTATTATTAGCGCAAGCAATATTTATAGAACAAAATTTGAAAAAGCAGATAGAATAGGAAATTTTAAGCAAGATGATAGGATTAAAACTGAGGAACAATTAACGTCAAATGATTACACAAAATTAAATACTCTTAAAACTGCAAGTATTGAAAAAGGACATATGACTAAAAGAGAAGATGTGCAATGGGATATTAATGGTGATATTCCTAATGCTCAAAAGGCTGCCCAAAGTACCTTCTTTTACCCAAATGCAGTTCCACAACATGATTCTTTAAATAATGGACCTTGGAAACATTTAGAAAATGCTGTTATTATAAAAGGTAGAGTACCAGAGCCAGTAAAGGTTTCAGTCTTTACCGGTCCTGTTTTAGATAAATCAGATCCAGAGTTTAAAGCAATGCTTCATGATGGCTCAGTATTTAAAATTCCAGTTTTATTTTGGAAAGTAATCTATTATTTAAAAGAAGATGGTAAACTTTACAGAGCAGGATTTTTAATGGGTCAAATTAATCCTTTAAGAAAGGATAATCTAATTAATGAAATTGGAATTAGAGACTTTGATATAATTGAAAAAAAATCATCATTGAAACCCTTCCTTGATTTTAAAGAAGATGAAAACTATCAAGTTTCAGTATTATTAATAGAAGAGCTAACTAAACTAAAATTTCAAGATGCTATAGACAGACATCAAGATAAAAAACCTACAATTTTGACACTTCAAGAAGTCCAAATTCGAAATTTTGATGAAAGTATAGTTAACCAAGAATCTAATTATGAAATTTCCGGGTTAATAGTTTAATATATAAATATGAAAAGTACTAAAAACGTTTTTATTTCTCATCCTACACCTCATAATAAGTATCAAGAAGTTTTTTTGTCTCATATAAGAAGCGAGCTAGAGAAGCATGAATTACATCCTATTAATCTAGGAATAAATAATTGGAGTTTTAAAAGTCCTTTACAACCTATTAAAGATTTAATAGATAATTGTGTTGCAGCGATAATCATAGGGCTAGAAAGACATCATTGTTATATTGGCTATGAAAAAGAATTTACAAAACACTCCAAGGAAACAACTCATAAATATACTTCTTCTCCTTGGGTTCAAATTGAAGCAGGAATGGCATATCAAGCAGGACTTCCATTACTAATTTTAAAGGAAAATATAATATATAGTGAAGGAATTTTTGATCCACAAGTTAGTGATTCTTTTGTTTTTGATTTTGAATTAAGAAAAATGCAAAAACAACTATCTCCTGAAATAAAAGAAATAATTCTAAGTTGGACAAAACATATTAATTAATTTATATTATGCCATTATTTACTAGTGATTATTTAAGAAGGCAATCAAGTGAAACATTAATTACCGAAAGTAAACGACTTTTTTCTTCTCAAGATAAATCAAATTTAAAGTTTGATATTTTTTTATCACATAGCTATTTAGATAGAAATGAAGTTTTTGGTTTATATAGAGAATTATCTTCTATGGGATATTTAGTATATGTTGACTGGATTGTTGATTCTGATTTAGATAGAAGTAATGTTACGAAGGCTTCTGCTGAATTAATCAGAAATAGAATGAAAAATTCGAAAAGTTTATTATTAGCTATTTCAACCAATGCTGCTATTTCGAAATGGATGCCTTGGGAACTGGGATATGTTGATGGTAATACTAATAGATGCGCAATAATTCCTGTTGCACAAAATAATGTTAATTATAATACATTTGAAAGAGTAGAATATTTAAAATTATACCCATATTTAGATAGAGCAACAATGATGGGTAGTCAAGATCAAAAAATTTGGGTCAATGAGGATACAAATACTTATGTTCTGTTAGAGCAATGGATAAGTGGTACAAATCCTTATAAAAGATAATTATATTAATATATTCTTAGAACTATTTTACAAATCCCTAACTACCACACGAAAGGATTCGTGTGGTTTTATTATTATAATTATTCAACCGTTCTACCAACAACATAATCTAAAAGTCCTATCTATTGTACTGTTCTATCTTTTTCAAACCAAAGCCCGCCCTATATCAATATTGAAGAGAGTTACCTATATTTGACACTTAACGAAAATTGTAGAATACCCCAACACTTACCATATGAAAACAAAACTTAGCTATCTGTTCATTCTGTTATATGCTCTTGTAAGTGGTCAGGAAAAATCTATCATTAATGACCTGAAGTTTTCTAACTATTTCGGACATCCAAAAACCATCACAGAGATCATCACTTATTCACCGGAGAACATCTATAAAAATATTTCCTATTATGACAAAGAGGGATTTCTGACAAAAATAGAATATTACAATGCTATCGGAAGCGGATCTTCACATGAAAGGTCTATCAATAAAATCATTACCTATAATTCAAAGGACAAAGCCAAACGCCATTTTGAAGCCTTTAATCCTGGAAATAAGAAGATAGAAACTACAGGCTATTTTGAAAAAGTTTCGGATTCTCTGTACAAAAGAGTTTCAAATGGTTCTGTTCACAATATATCCCTTAGCAAGTTGTTTTATTTCGACAAAAATAACCGTCTTATAAAAACAGAAGAAACCGGAAATTTCTTTGAAACCCCAGTTAACAGTACTATTTTCTACACCTACATCAATGAAATGAGAAGTGAAACACTTCTCGAAGATGCCATTAAGCAAAAAAAATCTAAGCTCATTTATAAAAATGTAAAACTTGATTCTCAAGCCAACTCCATTTATGAAGAATTAGTAGATGATCAGGGAGCAATACAACAAAAAATAGAAAGAGTATTTGAATATTATTAACCAGACTGGTTCAGCGCTTTCATAAACCTCCTACACCCTAAAAATTAATCAATAACACTTACTCAAGTGTCTGGAACCAATTACAGAAATAGCTTCAGCTGGTTCTCTAGTCATTACAGGTTCTTCCAAACAGCCTCTACGCACTTGAGAAACTGTCTGCAGACACTTAGATAAATATGTGTTGACAGTTATAAAAGTGTGTCTTAGAACATATAAACCGCCTTCCGACAGTTATCAAAGTGGCTATAACCACTTATCATACCCCCTCGAGGGACTTCCGAACGGACTCTACCCACTTGAGCAAGTGGCTCTACCCTGTTAAGTAAGGGTATCTCCCCCCTTGGGTAAGGGGGTGTAGGGGGTTGTACAAGGGGGTAAAGGGTGTTACATAAGGGGCTCGAGACCGTTATCAAAGAAGGTCCAGACCGTTGTTTTAGTGGCTCGAGGGACTTCTGAAGGGGGTAAAGATTATAAAACCACAAACATCCGTGAAAATCTGTGAGATCTGCGGTTAAATAAAACCACAAAAGTCACAAAAGCTTTAAACACTTAAATAAGCTTTAGAGATTATCATTACACAAAATAAGGACACATAAGTTTTTTTAAAAATCTTTGATTTTTTTTAAGTGTAGAATATTAATAACAACATCTGTGAAAATCTGTGAGATCTGCGGTTAAAATAAAACCACAAAAGTCACAAAAGCTTTAAACACTTAAGTAAGCTTTAGAGATTATCATTACACAAAATAAGAACACATAAGTTTTTTAAAAATCTTTGATTTTTGCTTAAGTGTACTTTTCATGTCTTTTATTTCAAATTTTCTTAAGTGACTAAAGTGTTAAAATAAACTAAAAAATTCTTAAATATTTAAGTAAGCTTTAGAGATTATCATTACACAAAATAAGGACACATAAGTTTTTAAAATCTTCGATTTTTGCTTAAGTGTACTTTTTCATGTCTTTTATTTCAAATTTTCTTAAGTGACTAAAGTGTTAAAATAAACTACAAAATTCTTAAACATTTAAGCAAGCTTCAGAGGATATTCTTGCGCAGAATAAGGACACGTAAGTTTTTAATCTCAGATTTTTCTCAGATTTAAAGATTAGGCTACTGTGTGGAAAACTTAAATAATTTTTATATTTGAAGATCAACCAATACACCAATCAAAATGAAAAATAGCACCTATGAAATAGAACTCAGGCCGACTGTAGTGGCTGATCTGGATACTCTTTTTGAATTTCAGCTTGATCATGAAGGAAGGCATTTGGCAGCATTTACTTCAAAAGATTCTACGGATAAAGAAGCTTATCTGGCAAAATACACCAGATTACTGGCTGATCCTACCATCAACAATCAGACGATTATCGCCGGTAATGTAATCGCCGGAAGTATCGCCAAGTTTATCATGGAAGGTGATGCAGAAATTACCTATTGGATAGATAAGCCTTTCTGGGGAAAAGGCGTTGCCACCACAGCACTGAAAGATTTTCTTACCCTTGAAACCACAAGACCTATTTTCGGACGTGTAGCCTTTGACAATTTTGGCTCACAAAAAGTTCTGGAACACTGTGGATTTGTCAAAATCGGTACAGATAAAGGTTTTGCCCATGAGAGACAAACCGAGATCGAGGAATATATTTATATACTTGAGTATTAATGCAGCCCCTATACCGCAAAGATTAATTGAAAGACTTCCTGAATTCTAAAGGAGAAAGCTTGGTCTTGGTTTTAAATAAATTACTGAACGACTGGGAATGCTCAAACCCCAGTGCATAGGCCACTTCACTCACAGACAGGCTGGTGGTGGAAAGCATTTCTTTGGCCTGACTGATCAGTTTATCATGAATATGCTGCTGGGTACTCTGCCCCGTTAAGGAACGCAGCATATCGCTTAAATAACTGGGTGAAAGATGGAGGTTTTCTGCAAAATAACTTACCGTAGGAATTCCTTTATTGAGAGACATTTCATCTTTAAAATACCCATCCAGCAAATCTTCAAATTTCTGCAGAAGGGTGCTGCTGGTTGCTTTACGGGTGATAAACTGGCGTTTATAAAAACGGTTGGCATAGTTAAGGAGCAGTTCTATCTGAGAGATTATCACATCATGGCTGAAGTCATCAATACGGCTGTTGAGTTCAGATTCAATAAAATTAAAGATAGAAAGTACCGTATTTTTCTCTTCTTCAGAAAGGTGCAGGGTTTCTTTTGTGGAATAGGAAAAAAAACCATATTGCCTGATTTTTCTGGCGATGGGATATCCTAAAAAGAAATCAGGATGAATAAGCAGAGAATATTGTGAGCAGACCGTATCACTGTTTCCGTTCCCTCCTATCACCTGGCCGGGTGCTGCAAAGAGCAGTCCGCCTTCATTAAAATCATAATAGCCCTGTCCGTATTCTATTCTGCCGTCCAGTTTGGGTTTATAGGATATTTTATAGAAACTCAATACATGTTTTTGGGACAATTTATCAGTAGCAACCAGATTATGTGCCCCATTCATTAAGCTAATGAGAGGGTGCTTGGGCGTTGGCAGTCCGAAAAACCGGCTGGCCTCTGATAACGATTCAAATTTGAACGGAGTTTGATCTGTCTTTTTCATAAATGGTATTTTAAAGGTACGAAAAACCGGCTATAATTTTATAACCGGCTGTTACTGTTTGTTATGATCCCTGTGCTGCGCTGGAAACTTCATCCCAGGCTTCCCAAAGATTGATTCTTTCTGCATATACAGACTTCACCAAAGGAAGGTTATGGCTTCCCAGATGGAAACGCAACGGTGGATTTTCGGCATCTACCATTTTGAAGAGAGCTTCCGGTGTTGCTTTAGGATCTCCCTTCTCATAAGACTGAATGGTCTTTATAAATTCTGTCTTAAAGTCATTGTACACCTCCATGTTCTGGGAAAACTTCAGTGAGTCCTGACTTCCGAATTCTGTAGCATACGCTCCCGGTTCTATAATAGTTACTTTAATCCCAAATTGCCTGATCTCCTCCGCAAGACTCTCATGGATGGCTTCAAAAGCCCATTTGGAAGAACTGTAATACCCAATCACTGGCAATGTAACGTGCCCGAGATTACTTGATGTCCCCAGAATATGTCCATATCCCTGCTCTCTCATGATGGGCAATACCGCCTGAATGACACTTACAGGACCCAAAATATTGGTTTCATATAAAGCACGGATTTCATCTGCACCCGCCTCTTCAATAGTTCCTACCAGCGAATATCCTGCATTGTTCAGTACGATATCCAGTTTTCCGAAATGCTGGTGGGCTTTATGTACGGCTTCTTTTACCTGCTCAGGCTGGGTAACATCCAATGCTAAAGTAAGTACATTATCCCCATATTTCTCTTTAAAATCGGCAATGCTTTCCAGTTTTCTTGCAGTGGCCACCACTTTGTCACCACGTTCCAACGCTGCCTCAGCCCAGATACGCCCGAAACCTCTTGATGCTCCGGTTATAAACCAGATTCTATTTTGCTGTATCATAATTTTAAAATGTTTTTTTGATAAAGCAAAATTATAAAGCCTGTCTCCTGAAATTGTAGTCTAATCGCAGAGCTTTGTAGGCGAATTGAGGATCTTTAATTTTTAAACAAAACCCAGAGGTGGCTATGCAAATAACCCTTGTCAAGGTTTAGAACCTTGACAAGGGTCTCAGATAACGTGTGGTAGCATCCTGACAATGTTATCAATTGTTATTTTGAGGTATTACCATTGAGCAAAAAGTGATTCCTTAAAAATTACAACAGCTCTGCATGCATCTCAATAAAGCACTGCAAAGCTTTAGACTGCGGACCGTCTTTCCTGAAAACAAGAATGGTATTCATGGTTCCCAGCTGCTTGTTGAGGCCATAGGTCTTAATGTCTCTTCCGGCGTAGTATTTAGAAATAATTTCTTCCGGCAGTATGCTGATTCCTAACCCTGCCTCCACGAAGTTGATCACGCCCTCAATAGAATTCAGGGTGGTACTTTTATAGTTCAGAATTCCTTTATGGCTTAACCACGATTCTAATCTTTCCCTGAAAATACAGCCTTCATCAAATACCACAATCTTCAGGGGTTCGTTCGCTATCAAAGTTTGCAGATTCGGACCTTTTGATGAGGTAAGAATCACAAGCTGTTCTTCTTTAATGCAGATTTTCTCCAGTCCTTTGGCATTTACCGGAGCAGAAACAAAAGCAGCATCCAACCTGTAATCCAGAACTCCGGAAAGTACAGCATCTCTTGTATCAGATTTAAACTCCAGCTCTATACCGGGGTATTTTTCGTCGAAACTGGTAAGGATCTCAGGAACTTTCAAAGCCATTGTTGTCTCTATACAGCCTATTTTCAGACAGCCTCTGATATTTTCACCACTCAGAATATTGTTCTTTGCTTCTTCCACCAAATGCTGAATCTGTTTAGAATACTGCATCAGGATCATACCTTCGGAAGTAAGCTCTACTTTCCTTGAAGTACGTGAAAAAAGCTGGGTCTTAAACTCATCTTCAAGACTTTTTATTCTTGCCGTAACATTAGACTGAACGGTAAACATCGTAGAAGCAGCTTTAGTAAAACTGCCACTTTCTGCGACGGCTTCAAATATTTTCAAATCGTTTATATTCATCCCAACTAATCATTAAAAGTGATTGCATTGATTATAATTAATCGTTTCCAGTAATCAAATATCCGTATTAATTTTGAACTGTCAAAAAAAATCAATGAAAACAATTTCAAGACAATTAATTGCAAGCCTGTCGCTTGGCTTAGTGATGAGCAATATGACAATGGCCCAATCCAAACAAAAATTAACTTTAAACAATCACATCATGGAAAACCATCCTATCCACTACAGAAACATCAAGGTAAATGATCTAAATCTGTTTTACAGAGAAGCAGGCCCAGCCGATGCTCCTGCAATACTTCTTCTGCACGGATATCCTACCTCATCCCATATGTTCAGAAACCTGATCCCGATTTTGAGTAAAAAATACCATGTCATCGCTCCGGATCTGCCTGGTTTTGGTTATTCTGATGCTCCGGATCATCAGCAGTTCTCATACACTTTTGACCACCTTGCAGAAACGGTACAGGCATTTATAGACCAACTGGGAATGAAACGTTTTGCGGTTTATATCTTTGATTATGGCGCTCCGGTAGGATTACGTCTTGCCATGAACAATCCTGAAAAGATCACGGGAATTGTTTCTCAAAACGGAAATGCCTATGAAGAAGGATTAAGCAAAGAATGGAATCCTATACAGAAATACTGGAAAGATCCTTCACAAGCCAACCGTCTTGCGCTGAAAGATTTTGTGTCTAAAGAAGCAACCGTCTTTCAATACGTCCATGGTGTTTCCGATCCTTCTCTCATTGCACCGGAATCCTACACCCTTGATCAGAAATTCCTTGACAGACCAGGTAATATAGAAATCCAACTGGACTTAGTAAGAGACTACAGAACCAATGTTGCTTTGTATCCTAAATTCCATGAATATTTCAGAAAACACCAGCCGAAAGTATTATTGGTGTGGGGAAATAAAGATCCTTATTTCCTGCCTGCAGGAGCTGAAGCTTATAAAAAAGATCTGCCGGATGCGAAATTAAAATTTTATGACACAGGCCACTTCGCCCTTGAGACCAATGCTGAAGAAATAGGTGCTGAGATATTTGAATTTATGGGAACGCTGCCTCAATAGTCAATGTAAGTTTTAAACTTTTAAAAAGTAAGCGAAATTATTGTATGAAAACAATCATCATTAAAAACTATGGCGGACCGGAAGTACTGGAGGTAACGGAAAGCCCCATTCCTTTTATAACGGAACCTTCTCAGGTATTGGTGAAAGTGAGAGCAACTTCGGTAAACCCTCTGGATTATCAGGTAAGACGCGGAGACTATGCATCACACTTTGAATTACCTCTCACAACCGGTCACGATATTGCCGGTGATGTTATCACAGTAGGTGAAGCCGTAAAAAAATGGAAACCTGGTGATAAAGTCTATTATTCTCCTCGTTTTGGTGGTACAGGCAGCTATTCTGAATACCATGTTACCGACGAATCCTCATTATCAAGAATGCCTGATAATCTTAGCTACGAGGAAGCAGCAGCCATTCCACTTATTGGAGGAACGGTATGGGAAATGCTTGTGGTAAGGGCCCGGATCAAAAAAGGAGACCGCATTCTCATTCTCGGAGGGGCAGGTGGTGTTGGCTCACTCGCCATACAGGTGGCTAAATCCCTAGGTGCTTATGTGTACACAACAGGACAGCGCATTTTACACGAAAAGCTTCAGCATCTTGGGGCGGATGTAGTCATTGATCATCATAAAGAAAACTGGGTTGAAAAAATACAGTCTTACACCAACGGAAAAGGTGTTGATGTGATTATTGATACGGTTGGAGAAAGCACACTCTCAGACAGCCCGCTTGCTTTAGCTGATTATGGAGCTGTTGTAACGTTGGTTGATATTGCCCAGCCACAGAACCTTATCCACGCCTGGGAAAAAAATGCAACCTATCATTTCGTTTTTACCAGACAAAGCAGGGATGAACTTCATCATATTACCCAATTAATTGAAACCGGACAGATAAAACCAGTCATAGACAGCATCTACCCTCTTGAAGAGATTCAAAAAGCCCATCAGAGAATAGAGGATTCTCAACGGGACAGACCTTTATTAGGGAAAATCGTATTGTCATTGTAAATGAATATAATTCTGGGAAAAAACATTCCGTTCTACTAACCTGTTATTGATCCGTTTTATAGCAAATCATTATATTTGAAAAAACATCTCAAAAATGTTTTCTTCGGATATGGAAAAGAAGTTGGCATTGGAGCATTTAAAGCTTGCAACATTAGATAGTCAGGGATTAACACAGAATACACCGTTCGGAACCGGAAAAGAAGCGGTTCTTCATGCTTTGGAGCATCTTGGATATATACAGATTGATACTTTGTCTATGGTGGAGCGCGCCCATCATCATACGCTTTGGACGAGAATTCCGGACTTTAAGGCAAATTATCTGGATGAACTGGTAGAAGAGCGTAAAGTATTTGAATATTGGTTTCACGCTGCTTCTTATCTTCCAATGCAGGATTTCCGGTATGTTTTGCCTCAAATGCTGACCATCAAACGAGGAGAATCCCGTTACTATAATGCAGATCCAAAAGTAATGGAATATGTTATAGACATCATCCGCAATGAAGGTCCTCAACGGGCAAGAGATTTTGAAAACGAAAGTCATAAAGCAGGAACCTGGTGGAACTGGAAGCCCGCCAAGCTAGCTCTTGAAAGACTTTTTATGCAGGGAGATCTCATGATCAGCGGACGCTCCGGTATGCAGAAGACCTATGATCTGGCTGAAAGGGTTCTTCCCTCTTCCGTTAATACCACAGAACCTACGCCACCTGAGCTGGCAGAATATCTGGTAACAACCAACCTCCGAGCTTATGGATTTACTACGGTGAAGCAGATTACTCATCTTAGGAATGGCAATGATCTGAAAAAGAATGTGAATGAGGTGTTACAAACTATGCTGGAAGAAGACAGAATATCTAAAGTCAAAGTTGATAGAGGAAACTCTGTCTTTGTTCAAAATAATCAATTAGAGAAAACCTTTGATCTGACAGATTCCAAGGTATGGCTGCTTTCTCCGTTCGATAATTCTATTATTCACCGTGACCGGATCAGGCAGATTTTTGATTTTGATTTCCGGTTAGAATGTTATACGCCAAAGGAAAAAAGACAGTATGGTTATTTCTGCCTGCCCATTCTGTTTGGAGATCAGTTTATCGGAAGAGTGGACTGTAAAGCGCACAGAAAGGAAAAAAAGTTTGAGCTTATCCATCTACATATTGAAAACCATACAATAGCCCCGGAAGTATGGCTTCCCCCTTTTGCAGAAACCGTAAAACGTTTTGCAGTCTTCAATAGCTGTGAATCATTAGTACTGACGAAAGTAAGCCCTTCAAAATTGGGTTCTATGGTAAAAAAAGTATTATCCTCCGGATCAAAGCTAAAAAAATAGGCTTCATTGATATTAAAAAACAAATCGCATTATTGACTTAATAATGCGATTTTATTTTTTCAGGAAACCCTGATTAGTTTAATTTCTGATTCGTTTTCTGGACAAAATCATTCCATTGCTGATTCAGATAAGCTACCGCTTTCTTTTTCTCATTTTCATTCAGAGAAGAATAATTAATGGAATTGAAAACCAGTTTTTTCAATGCTTTCACATCCAATTCCCAATATACCTGCGCTACCCAAAAATCATAGCTAAGCCCTTTATATCCGTATACGGAAGGATCATCACTGCTGATGGAACACTGTATTCCATTGCTTAATAATACTCTGGCAGGGTGGTTTCTCATGTCACTTACATACCCCAGAACCTGGTTACTTATAGGACTTACCTCAACCAGTTTGTTCTGTTTTCTGATCTGCTCCATTGTTTTTGGAAAATAGATCAGATTTAGTCCGTGGCCAATTCTTTTATTGTTTAATAAGGCAATATCCAGAACATTTTTATTCAGGGCAGAATTACTTTCTCCGGCGTGAAGGAAAAGAGGCATTTCTACCCCATACTTTTTATTAAGGTCGTTCAGTTTTGACCAGTTTTTCTCAAAAAAACTGATGTTATGTCCTGCGGCTTCATCAGCCACAAGGTCAAAGCCTGAGATCATATCCGGAAATTCTTTTTTCATCTCAAATGCTGTTTCCAGCTGTTTTCCGATACTTTCATTATTAAGAAATTTAAAGCTTGAATAAATCAGCTTCAGGGTGAACTGCGGATCAGATTTGTGTACTTCTTTCAGAATATCCTGCAGATCTGTGATGGTCGTTTTCAATGGATATTTCCCATGCTGGAAATCGTAAAGCTCATCAAAAATATATCTTATTTCTACATGCTGTACTTTATCTTTGATTAAATCCTGAAATCCTTTCAAATAATATTCTTTAAAGAATGGGCGATATGGAAGCAGTAAATTGATACGCTTAAAACGTTTTTCAAATTCAATCCAATAATCTGTATAGGAACAGAGATTATCACGTTTCAGAGTAAGAAGTTCCTGCAATTGTTTTTCAAAATCAGGGTTTGCGTTCAGTTTCTTATCAAGACTTACAAATCCGTTCGGAACTTTTCCTTTCTCAAAAAAAGCCAGCTGTCCGAAAATGAACTGGTCATTATCTTTCTGATCGTAAACATAGCATTCCTGATATTTTCTGGCAGCCGAAATAATCCATTTCACCTCTGTTATCCCTCCACTGTGGGTGTGCAGTAAACCTCCTTTCGGCATGGTCTGTAATATTTCGTACAGCTTACTGTTTTCTATTAAGGGTCTTAATTCATAAAAAGAGCTGTTGTATAAGGATATTTTTTTGGATTCTGTATCACTCAGAAATTGCTTACGTATCTGGAATAGCTTTTTATCCAAAGCTATTTCAGCATCAGACAGTTTTATATCGGCATCAAATGCCATGGCTTTATTTTCTTCTTCAGATACTTTCCAGTTCTGCTGGTAAGCAGAGATTTCGGTTACTTTATTTTGTCCCCAAAACAAAGGTGTTCCCAAAAGTGATATATAAATAAGGTATTTTTTCATCATAATAAATATTGGAGGAGTTTTTTGTATTATCGGTTATGTTCTAACCGTTAAAAGTAGCTTGTTACAGCAAAAATTGTGCAGAGTAAAGCTATTTCAAAAATAAGATTTATTTTTCTGTTAAAAAACTTCAGGAAGCTTTTCCAGTTAAATAAAATTAATTAAAACTGAACCTGTAGATTTTACCTTTCAGCATTGCAAAAAACCACAGCATCATTAAAAATTAATAACACTGTGGTTTCTTGAGTATTAAAGAATTCATTTATCAATTCCTTACTGAAAAGAATTTCTAAATTCCAATGGTGAAATTCTGGTTTTATTTTTAAACAGTTTTGTAAAGGACTGCGGATGTTCAAAACCCAGTTCATAAGCAATTTCACTTACTGAGCGATCTGTCGTGGAGAGCTTTTCCTTTGCTTTTTCAATCAATTTATCATGAATAAACTGCTGGGTACTTTTTCCGGTAAGAGTTGTCAACAGCCGGCTAAGGTAATTGGGAGAAATTCCAAGCTCTTTGGCTGTGAACTGTACTGTAGGCAGCCCTTTTGATATGAGATCATTATCATTGAAATAATCTGTCAATAAAGTTTCTAAACGGCTAAGAATGGTATGATGGGTTATTTTCCTGGTGATAAACTGCCTTTCATAAAACCTTTCAGAGTAATTGAGCAATGTTTCAATATGGGAGATTATAATATTCTGACTGAATTTATCAATCACTGCATGATATTCGTGTTCAATATTTTCTATAATTCCATTGATTGTAAGTTCTTCTTTTTTTGAAAGAAACAGAGCTTCATTCACAGAATAGTCAAAAAAATCATATTGTTTTATGGTTTTTGCCAGTGAGGTCTTCCATAGAAAATCAGGATGAATCAAGAGCATCCAGCCAGATTGTTTCTCCTTGAGACCGGAATCTGCTTCAATCCTGAAAACCTGATTCGGGGAAATAAAAAATAAAGTTCCTTCATCAAAATCATATTCCTGCTGACCATATTTCAGTTTGCCATTCAATCCTATTTTCAAAGAAATCTGGTAAAAATCCAACATCCAGTTAACTTCTCCAATGTCATCAGGCCGTTTGACATCTTTGTAGTCAATCACACTGATGAGCGGATGTTCAGGAGGTGGCAATCCTCTTGAACGGTGAAATTCTGTGATGGTTTTTATTCTTTTTACAGCCCGTCTTTCCATATCTATAAAATTACAAATTGTTTTACAAGTTATTAGCCTGCAGATAACACATATTTTGTGGTTAATAATGTACACTTAAGCAAAAATCAAAGATTTTTAAAAACTTATGTGTACTTATTCTGCGTAATGATAATCTCTAAAGCTTACTTAAGTGTTTAAAGCTTTTGTAACTTTTGTGGTTTTATTTTACCGCAGATCTCACAGATTTTCACAGATGTTTGTGGTACAATACTACACTTCCTCATTTTGGTAAGCAACGGCAAATTCCCTTGCAAAGTCAGCCAGTTTTATTTTTCCTAAAACGGGTGGATGCTGATCATAATCTTCATACAGAATTCCGCTTCTCTGTGCTGCCTGAGTTTCTACAAAGCCTTTAGCCGCCTGTTCATTGAAACCGATATCAAGCCAGCTTTTCAATAATTCCTGATCTGAAATCACTTTCCACTGTAGATCCGGTTTACCGATTGATTTACCCAAAGCTTTTGCAATTTCATTAGGAGAAACCTCATCACTGGCCACATAATGTATTGTCCTTCCATCAAATGGTTGTTCAATTTCCTCAGCTACAGTATCTGCAATATCCAATGGAGAAACCCACGGCTCTTTCTGATCTCCTCCCCAATTGGAAATAATAGCCCCTTGGTTTTTTATCGTATGGATAAACGAAAACATATTGAAATAAATACCAACAGGACGAATGAATTTAATCGCAATATCATCAGGTAATTGTTTCAGAATCTGTTCTACATGATGATGAAAAACAATAATCCCTGTCCCCTGATCCGTATGGGCACCAATACTGCTGAGGTGAACAATTTTCTTCACTCCCGAACGTTCCACAGCAGTTTTGTAATGCTTCCCTATTTCACTGATCTTCCCGATAAAATCAATGTTTTTATCAAATAAATCTCCCGCGGCTTCCATTGTTTCCATTAAATAAACAATGTCTGCTCCTGTAAATGTTTCTGTAAGAAATTCTACATCAAACATACTTCCTATAGCGGCCTTGGCTCCTAAAGCTTCAATAGCAGACTTTCTTTCTGCATTACTGCTGATCACCGTTACCGAGTGTCCTTTTTGTACAAGTTCTTTTGTAAGTGGCTTTCCGATGTTCCCGATGGAACCTGTTAAAACAATATTCATTTCTTTAATTTTTTGTTGATGTAAAATTCCGAAATGTGTCTAAAGAAGATTTCGCCAGATCTATCTTCTTCTTAGCCAAAAAAGCAAATCTGATTAACTGAACTTTTTTCAATAAACAGGCACTTTTTAACACTTTTTTAATCTATATCGGTTGCACTTATTTTGAACTTTACCTACCTTTGTCCCCGGGATGCGGAAAAGATTTCATCAATATTTGTACAGCTTGTTATTTGCATTGCTTACCGTTTTAGGTTGGTATTATGGGCAAATTCAGCAGTATATCTCTACCAATACTTCTTCCGGCCTTCATTTCACCACTGATCTTCTTGTTCACCAGAATAAAAGCAGTGAAGAATCTTTTGCCTTTCTTACCAATCAGGAAGCTCATGATGCTTACAGAGTCAGCCATCCGCGTTACAACAAAATCCGAGCTAATCTTTCTGAAAACGACAATGAAAACGACGACAATGTAGATACTTCCGGTTCTACAGAACTTCTTGCACTTTTCAAAGATGGTTTCTGGCATCTGATCTCAGGTTTCGTCACTACATTTCACAACAGACAAATCGCTGTTTCACTAGCTCAATCAGAACATTTAAAGCCTTTACATGATGATCTGTACATTCAGTACAGGGTCATCAGACTGTGATTTCATAATATTTTTTCCGAAAATTTTTATATGCTTTCATTTCCTATTTGAGAGCAGGTAACTCTATTTTTCAATTATAAATTATTATAAAACAATATATTATCATGGTCAAGAAAAGTCTCATGTATATCAACCTGTGCCTTATTTTCCTGTTTGCCGGCTGTCAGTCTGAAAAAAAGGAAAAAACAGAAGCAGCATCTTTCAACGTTACAAGCCCACTTATAAAAGATACTTTAGTCAACAAAGATTATGTTGCGCAAATCCGTTCTATCAATCATATTGAGCTTCGTGCCCAGGAAAAAGGATACATTCAGTCTATTTATGTAGATGAAGGGCAATACGTACAGAAAGGACAGCTGCTGTTCAAAATCATGCCTAATCTTTATGAATCTGATGTAAACCGTGCAAAAGCAGAGTCTAAATATGCACAAATCGAATATCAGAATACCAAAAATCTTTCCGACAAAAACATTGTTGCCCCACAGGAAATGGCTATGGCTAAAGCGAAATATGAAAAAGCCCAGGCAGAACTTTCATCTATGAATACCCATTTAAAATTCACCGAAATCTATGCTCCTTTTACCGGGATTGTAGGAAAATTACATGTCAGAAAAGGAAGCCTTGTGGATGAAGGAGAACTGGTAACGGAACTTTCCGACAATAGTAAAATGTGGGTATACTTTAATGTACCGGAAGCTGAATATCTTAATCAGATGGATGCAAAAAAGGACAACAAGCCGATGCATGTACGCCTGAGAATGGCCAATGGCAAAGAGTTCACCCAAGACGGTATTGTAGAAACCATAGAGTCTGATTTTGACAACGAAACAGGAAATATTGCGTACAGAGCTACATTTCCCAACCCTAAAGGACTGTTGAGATACGGGGAAACCGGAAATATCGTCATTACCTCGCCTTATGCTAATGCAATGATGATTCCCCAGAAGGCCACTTTTGAGGAGCTGGAAAAGAAATATGTCTATGTGATCGGCAAAGACGGCAAGGTACATGCACGGGAAATAAAAGTAGCTGCTGAGCTGCCCCACATTTATGTAGTTTCTTCCGGGCTTGGAAAAGATGACAGAATCCTTCTGGAAGGTCTTAGAATGGTTCAGGAAAACCAAAAGATTGGTTCAAAATACCAAAAGCCTGAAAAAGTAATGTCGAATCTGTATCTGTACGCCGAGTAACCCTAAAAACAGCATTATGTTTAAAAAAGTAATACACCGACCGGTTTTTGCTATCGTAATATCGGTTGTTATCCTGTTTATGGGGGGAATCGCGATGAAACAGCTTCCTACAGAGCAGTTTCCCAAAATTGCCCCTACCACTGTAGCGGTTTCTATTGCCTACCCTGGTGCAAGTGCAGATGTATTGGTAAAATCATCTCTGATTACCATTGAAAATGCCATCAACGGAGTTCAGGGAATGCGTTATATCACCACAGATGCTACCAGTGCCGGAGAAGCTACTGTAAATGTTGTCTTTGATCCCGGAACAGATCCCAATGAAGCGGTAGTTCTTGTAAAAACAAGAGTAGACCAGGTAATGCCTCTACTGCCAGAGCTTGTACAGAAAGAAGGTGTTGTTGTAAACCCTATTCAGCCAAGTATGCTGATGTACGTAAACCTTTACAGTACGAATAAAAGTATGGATGAAAAGTTTCTGTACAATTATTCTATGGTGAATATCATCCCGGAAATCAACCGTATCCACGGGATTGCAAAATCCCAGATCTTAGGTAGCCGTAGATATGCAATGCGTATCTGGCTGAACCCTGACCGCATGCGTGCGTATTCTATTTCTGTAGATGAGGTGATGAAGGCTATCGGTGAGCAAAGTATCATCGGACGTCCGGGAAGAATCGGGCAGAGTTCCGGTATTGCAGCACAGTCTCTGGAATATGTATTGACTTATAAAGGACAGTACAACAAACCGGAAGAATATGAAAATATCATTGTACGTTCCAATGCTGAAGGAGAAAATGTAAAGCTGAAAGATATTGCTAAAGTAGAATTAGGAAGTGAATTCTTTGATATTTATTCTAATCTTGACGGGCATCCTTCCGCTTCTATCGTACTAAAACAAAACTATGGAAGTAATGCCAATGACGTGATCAGAGATGTGAAAGCGAAACTGGCAGAAATGAAAGGAAACTTCCCTCCTGGTGTTGATTATAAAATAAGTTATGACGTTTCCCAATTCCTGGATGCTTCTATTGAGCAGGTAATGCATACTTTGAGAGATGCCTTTATCCTTGTTGCCATTGTAGTTTTCATTTTCCTTGGTGATTGGCGTTCCACCCTGATCCCTATTATTGCCGTACCGGTTTCATTAATCGGAACTTTCTTTGTAATCCAGTTTTTTGGGTTAACGATTAATCTTGTTACGCTTTTTGCATTGGTACTGGCGATCGGAATCGTTGTTGACAATGCGATTGTTGTCATTGAAGCCGTTCACGCCAAAATGGAAGAAAGCGACATCTCACCTTATAAAGCAGTAAAAGAAGTAATGGGTGAAATTGCGGGGGCTATTATCGCTATTACGGCTGTAATGGTTGCAGTATTCATTCCAATTTCTTTTATGACAGGACCTGTAGGAACTTTCTACCGTCAGTTTTCTATTACTATGGCCAGTTCTATCGTAATTTCTGCGGTTGTAGCTCTTACCTTAACTCCGGTATTGGCCGCAATGTTATTAAAGAATAACCATGGAAAGCCTAAAAAGTCTAATATTTTCACGAAATCTTTAGATGCTTTTAACAGCGGTTTTGATAAAGTGACAGGCAGATATGCTTCATTCCTTAGAAAGATTGTAAACCGAAAAGTGGTAACATGGGGAATTCTGATTGCTTTCTGTGCCGGAATTTTTGTGATCAACAAAGTACTTCCGGGCGGTTTTATTCCTAATGAAGATCAGGGAACTATCTATGCGATTATACAGACTCCTCCCGGTTCTACCCTTGAACAGACCAATAAAGTTTCGAGAACCTTACAAAAAATGTGTATGGGGGTTGACGGTGTAGAATCAGTATCATCACTTGCCGGATATGAAATCATGACAGAAGGACGTGGTTCCAATGCCGGAACCTGTCTGATCAACCTTAAAAGCTGGGACAACCGTGATCATTCGGTAAAAGAAATCATGGAAGAACTTGAAGAAAAATCAAAAGATCTGGGTGCAACCATTGAATTCTTTGAACCTCCGGCTGTACCGGGATTCGGGTCTTCGGGAGGTTTCTCCATGAGATTGCTAGATCTGAACAGAACGACCAATTATCAGGAATTTGATAAGGCTAATAAAGATTTCATCGCACAACTGAAAAAGCGTAAAGAACTTTCAGGAGTATTTACCTTCTTCGCAGCCAACTATCCTCAGTATGAACTGGTTTTTGATAATAATGCAGCCATGCAGAAAGGAGTTTCTATAGGAAAAGCTATGGACAACCTCAACATTCTGATCGGAAGTACATATGAACAGGGCTTTATTCGTTTTGGACAGTTCTTTAAAGTATATGTACAGTCATCTCCCGAATTCAGAAGGCTTCCTACGGATATTATGAATCTGTATGTAAAAAATGACCGCGATGAAATGGTTCCTTATTCTGCATTTATGACCATGAAAAAGACCCAGGGACCTAACGAAATTACCCGTTACAATATGTACAATTCTGCAGCAATCCGTGGACTTCCTGCAGCAGGATATACTACAGCAGATGCAATTCAGGCGATCAATGAAACGGCAGCAAAAACACTTCCTCACGGATATAAGGTAGCATGGGAAGGATTGTCTTACGATGAAGCACAGCGTGGTAATGAAGCTATTTATGTTTTCCTTGTTGTTCTTGTATTTGTGTATCTGGTTCTGGCGGCTCAGTATGAAAGTTTCCTTATTCCGTTTGCTGTACTTTGCTCACTTCCTGTAGGGGTTTTCGGATCTTTTTTATTATTAAAAGCAATGGGTCTTGAAAATGATATTTATGCGCAGGTAGGATTGATTATGATCATCGGATTATTAGGAAAAAATGCAGTTCTTATTGTAGAATTTGCGGTGAAAAGGCGTCAGGCCGGCGATTCTATTCTGGAAGCAGCAGTGGAAGGATCCAAAGCCCGTTTCAGACCTATCCTGATGACTTCATTTGCCTTCATCGCCGGTTTGGTTCCGCTTGTTTTTGCAAGAGGTGCCGGAGCTATCGGAAATCATACCATCGGAGCTTCCTCATTGGGAGGAATGTTGATAGGAACCCTTTTCGGAGTTATTGTAATTCCAGGGCTTTACTACATATTTGCCAAGTGGTCTGATGGTAAAAAAATGATTAAAGACGAAGATGAATCTCCATTAAGCGAAGACATGATCCATTATGAATAAAAGAAAAATATATCAATATACAGGTCTGGCAGTCTTCTTATTAAGCCTTACTGCCTGTAAACCTATAGAAATAGAACAGCGTGCTGAAAATAAAACCGTTCCTGAAAAATACGGTTCAGCAGAAAATGATACCTCCAATACCGGAAAACTGACATGGAATGAATATTTCAGTGACCCTCATCTTCAGGAGTTGATCAGCCAGGCACTTCAGAACAATCAGGAACTTAATATTGTTCTTCAGGAAATTGAAATGTCGAAAAATGAAATCAAAGCCAGAAAAGGCGAATACCTTCCTTCGGTAGGTTTAAAAGCCGGCGCCGGAGTAGACAAAGTAAGCCGATACACCAATATCGGAGCTATGGAAGCCAACACGGAAATAGAACCGGGCAGGGAAATGCCTGAACCCTTATTTGACTTTGGAGTGGGTGCGCAGGCGAAATGGGAAACAGATATCTGGGGGAAACTTCATAATGCAACAAAAGCTCAGGTACAGAGATATCTTGCCAGCGTTGAAGGGAAAAATTTCATGATCACCCATCTGATCTCAGAAATTGCTGATTCTTATTATGAATTACTGGCCATGGATAATGAACTGGTGATTTTGAATCAAAATATCAAGATTCAGAATGATGCACTGGAAATTATCAGGGATTTAAAAAAGAATGCCCGATCCAACGAGCTGGCTGTGCAGAGATTTGAGGCTCAGGTTCTGAAAACTCAGGGCATGCAGTATGATATTCAGCAAAAGATTGTGGAAACGGAAAACAGAATTAATTTTCTTGTAGGAAGATTTCCCCAACATGTAGAAAGAAGTCAGGATTCATTTGATTCTGTTGTTCCTCAAGCCGTTTATGGAGGGATTCCTTCTGAACTTCTGGAAAACAGACCTGACATCAAACAGGCTGAGTACGAACTTGCTGCAGCTAAGCTTGATATCAAAGCAGCCAAAGCAAGGTTCTACCCTTCTCTTGATCTTTCTGCAGGTGTCGGGTTACAGGCTTTTAATCCTTTGTATATCATCAGGCCTCAGTCGTTTCTGTTTTCTCTTGCAGGAGAACTTACGGCCCCATTGATTAACAGAAGAGCGATTAAAGCGGCCTATTACAATGCCAATGCAAAACAGATTCAGGCAGTGTATCATTATGAGCAGACTGTTTTGGGAGCTTATATTGAAGTAGCAAACCAGTTGTCCAAAATTCATAATCTGGAAAGCAGCGTGAACATCAAATCGAAGGAAGTAGATGCTTTAACCAAATCTATTGATATTTCCAATGACCTGTTCAAATATGCCCGAGCCGATTATATGGAGGTTCTGCTTACTCAGCGTGATGCACTGGAGTCAAAGTTTGAACTGGTGGAAAAGAAAGTGAATCAGCTTAAAGCGAGTGTGGCAGTATACAGGGCTTTAGGTGGCGGCTGGGATCAGACTCCTTTGGCTGTTCCTGATATTAAAAAACAATAAATCCATATTTCAATCTTGTTTTCATAAGAAGTCTTCCGAAAGGGAGGCTTCTTTTTTTAGTTAAAAAGACTAAATTAGTTTCTATTGAATATTACAACCTGTAAGTTATTTAACCACAGATTTCACGGATGAACACAGATGTTTGATCATTTTAAAATAAAGCTCCTAATGCCTATTCTGTAGTGAACGTGCTATAAAATAAACAAAAAGTCTACAAAAACAATAGACTTATAGTGTTAACTTTAATTCACACCTTTAAATCTTATTTTTTTATAATTTTTTAACATTTTAAATTATAGTTTAAATAATTGATTAACAAATAAATAAAAACAATACGCTTTGTATTTTTTAAATAGTCTACTAATTTAGTAGGTTAATATGATTTATCTCATACCCTCCTTTTGCCGGGTTCATCAATTATTAAATAATTTTGACCCAGTTAAAAAAACATAAACTTTATTCTCATGAATAAGAACCACTTTGATTCTTACCTATGCACTATCGCGGCAACTGCACAACAACAGTGTTCTGCAGAGCATCGCCTTTCACAGCACACCTGTATTTCTCAAGACATGTGCTTTGATATGATGTGCAAAATGATGATGTCATAACTTGCTAAGAGATACATTCATTACTGTAGGAATGAAAGCCATGAGTTCAGGGCTTCTTTAATCCGGGTACATCTCCTGTACATTTTATTATTCTGTTTCTTATATCTCCCTGAAAAAGGAGGAGGAAAGTTGTTATTGAGTACAGACAGATCAGCAGTAATACACACTTCAATTTTAAACCTAGATTAATATAATGAAAAAGAAACAATGTAAACTTGGTGTATTAGCTGTACTTCTGTTCGCGGAATATGGTTATGCCCAAACTAAAGACAGTCTTTCCAAAGAAACTTCAATAAAGGAAGTGGTTGTGGTAGCCTTCGGGAAGCAGAAAAAAGAAGAGATCACAGGATCTGTACAGTCATTGAAGGCAAAAGACTTGTCTAATCTTCAGAACGGAAATATCCTTCAGGGAATTGGAGGAAAAGTAGCGGGTGTACAGGTAATTTCTTCCGGCCAGCCTGGTTCTCAGCCCACCATCAGAATGAGAGGAATAGGTTCTATCAACGCTTCCAGTGATCCATTAATTGTATTGGACGGTATTCCTTACAGTGGAAACCTGAACAGCATAGCAGCATCAGATATTGAAAGCATTTCTTTTCTTGAGGATGCTTCTTCCAATGCTTTATATGGTTCCAGAGGAGCCAATGGAGTGATTATTGTGAATACAAAAAGAGGTAAGAGTAAAGGACTGAGCATTGAAGCCGATGTCAGAACCGGAGTTAACTTCAGATCTATTGAAGATTATTCTGTGTATACTTCTCCACAAGATTATTATACAGCCTATTATAACAGAGCCAGAATTGGCGAAATAGCCAGATTAAAACAACCAGGAGCAGTTCCTTCCGGAGCCAGTCCGCATGATGTGGGACTTTCAGCATTGAATAAATTAGGATATAATGTTTATAATGTCCCGTTCAGTCAACTTATTTCAAAGGATGGATCTTTCAATCCGGATGCGAAACTATTGTATCAGGACAACTGGAAAAAACTGCTTTTCAGACCTTCTTTGAGAAGAGAAGCGACAGTAGGTATCAATGCCAATGGGGATCAGGTAAAATCTTATACTTCCCTTAATTATCTGGATGATAAAGGGTATTTAATTTCTTCAGGTTTTGAAAGATTCGGGATCAGATCGAATGTAGATTATTCCATCACATCAAAACTGAAGTTAACCAGTGCTTTGTCTTATACCTACAGTAAGCAGGATTTCGGAGAAACAGGAGGCTTTTCCAACCCTTTCCAGTTTGCGAGAAACATTGCTCCGTTTTATCCTGTTTTCCTCAGGGATAACAATTACCAAAGATTGTATGACAGCAATGGAAATGCTTTATACGACTATGGAGACGGTCAGGGACCCAACGGAGCCACAAGGTCTTATGCTGTTTTTGAAAATCCTGTAGGCAATCTTCAGAAAGATAAATCTCAGACCGTAAGTAATATCACCAATCTTAACCTTGGTTTAAATTATGAAATTGTCAAAGGACTCGATTTCACTTACAATTTCGGAGCCTATCTTGAAAATACAAGAAATCTTCAGTTTGGAAATACGGAAGGAGGAACTTCATCTTCTGTAGGAGGAACTATTTCGCAGGGTTCTAATTTTAAATATACCCTGAACCACCAGCAATTGCTTACGTATCAGAAAAAATTGGGAAATCACAGTTTTAATCTTCTTGTAGGACATGAGCTGAACAAGATTAAAGATGATGGTTTTTCTGGATCAAAACAGCAACTTTTATTACCGGACTCCCAGTCTTTTGACAATGCTGTAAAAATTACAGATTTATCAGGCAGCGGCTATGAATATGCTGTGGAAGGATATTTCACAAGGTTATTGTATAATTATGACGGGAAATATTTCTTTAATGCTAATATCCGCAGAGATGGTTCTTCCGTTTTTTCTCCGGAAAGCAGATGGGGAAATTTCTATGGATTGGGGCTGGCCTGGAATATTGCAAAGGAAAATTTCCTTAAGGATAATACGATAATTAATTCTTTAAAATTAAAAGCATCTTACGGACAGCAGGGAAATGACAACATTCTTTTAGGAGGTTCCAACAGAGATTATTATGCTTATCAGGATATCTACGGAATTAATAATTTCGGGGATGACAAACCCGTTCTTTCGCTTAAAAAACAAGGAAATAAGGATTTAAAATGGGAAACTTCCAAAAATCTGAATGCCGGTTTTGAACTGTCACTTTTAAAAAACAGAATAACCCTGAATACTGATTATTTTGAAAGAAAAGTGTCGGATATGATTTACACACTTCCTCTTCCTCCGTCCAATGCAGGTTCTTATGTGAAATATGGAAATATCGGGGATATGACCAACAGAGGTGTTCAGGCCAATCTAAGCGTGGATATTCTCCGTGGTGACGAGTTCCAATGGAATATCTATGCTAATGCCACTCATTATAAGAATAAAATTACCAGATTACCTGCTGAACAAAGAAATACAGGTCTGGTTACCGGCTTGTTTATCCTTACAGAAGGTGGAGACCGCTATACCTATTTCCTTAAAGAGTTTGCCGGAGTAAATCCGGAAAACGGAGATGCATTATGGTATCGTACATCCATAAACCCTGCCACTCAGAAAGAGGAAAGAACTGTCACCAGCAATTATAAGGATGCTACAGATTATAACACTGGCAAATCAGCCATTCCAAAGGTATATGGTGGATTCGGGACAGATTTTACCTACAAGAGATTCAATCTGGCCGTGAATTTTGCCTACCAGTTCGGAGGATATGGATATGATGATATTTACAGAAGCTTATTCCATTCGGACAGCTATGGATCTAACTATTCAACGGATCTGGATAAAACATGGACTCCTGAAAACCCGACTGCTGCACTGCCAAGAGTAGATCTTACTGCAACGAACCAGAACGGAAATTCAACACTTTATCTGATTAAGTCGGATTATATCAGTCTTCAGGATGTCACCCTCTCCTATCAGCTTCCTGATGGTTTTGCACAGCAGGCAGGCTTATCAGGTCTAAAAATCTATGTGACAGGTAACAACCTGTATCTGTGGTCTAAGAGAAAAGGATATGATCCAAGAGCTTCACTAACAGGAGTTTCTGACGCCTACCGATATTCTCTGTTATCAAGTGTCTCTTTAGGCTTTAAACTTAATTTTTAAAAGAATAGAATGAAAAAAATAAAATACTTTATAGCAGCTGTAACCATAGGTTTTATAACCACCAGCTGTGCCAATGATCTCAATACTTTACCGGAAGGTGATATTTCCGGTGAACAGCTGAATAATGATTCTTCCAGTCCGGAAAAAATCCTGGGCGGAATCTATCTTGATCTTCGCAGCAATGGTGCCGGCGGTACTACCGTTCACTCAGATTTTGGAATCATGGGAATCAAAGCAGGTGCCGACCTGATGTCAAATGATGTTATCCAGTCTACAAATCAACATTTGGGAATGTTTTATAATTACGAAGCTACTAATGCCAGCAACATTGCTTCTGAGATTGTATGGACTACTTTTTATGCGAGAATATTTGTGATCAACAAGCTTCTAGATGATTTGGATAAAAATGCGAATGCAAAGAACAGAGCCATTGCAGGACAGTTATTGGCTTTGAGAGCCTACTCTTATTTTTATTTAGTCCGTTTTTATGCCAATGATTATAGCGGTCATCAGGCTGAACCGGGACTTCCATTGGTTCTTACGGCAAAAAATCCCAGCCAGGGACTTCCAAGATCAACTGTTGCTGAGGTGTATGCACAAATCAAAAAGGATATTGAGGAATCTATTACTCTTTTGGATACGTATGCCCGCCCGTCCAGAGCCCAGATTGATAAAAGAACTGCCAAGGCCATTGCAGCTGAAGTATTTCTGGAAACGGGAGATTACATCAAAGCTGCCCAATATGCTGAGGAAAGTAAGCAGGGTGTTGGCCTTATGACAGAAGATGATTATACCACTACCGGATTTTCCAATATCAATAATCCTGAGGTAATATGGGGTTTTCATAATACGATTTCTACCATGAGTATCGGAAATTATTATGCATCATTCTTCTCGATGTTCGATAATACCAATGAAGGATATGCCGGAGCTGCACAGATCCGTAAACTGATAGACAAACGTCTTTATGAAGCAATTCCTGAAACGGATTACCGTAAAAAAGTGTTCAATGGCAGTCAGGCTGCAGCTTATACCTTTAACGGAAAAACAAAAAATTATCCGCCTTATGTAAGCTTGAAGTTTAAGGATCCAACTCTTTTTGAAGGAGATTATATTTACATCCGGGCTTCTTCATTATATTATGTACAGGCTGAAGCCCTTGCCAGACAGGGAAGAGAAGCGGAAGCAAGACAAGTATTATTCGATATTACCTCGAAAAGGAATAAGGCTTATACACTATCTACAAAATCAGGCAATGAGCTGATCAATGAGATTGTCCTTCAAAAAAGAATAGAACTTTGGGGAGAAGGCTATGCATGGTTTGATATGAAAAGATTAAATACCCCTTTAGAAAGAGTATACACAGGAACGAATCATACTTTTGGAAGATTCAACCTTACTCCGGATAAATTCAGATTCCAGATTCCTAATAAAGAAATTAATAATAACCCACAAATCAAGCAGAATGAATAGATAAACCTAAAACAATTTTACATTCAAATATATTCAGTGACGAGGCATCATTTACTAGTAAATGATGCCTTTTTTATTGATAATTACTGAACTGTAAGTTTCTCAAACGCAAAGTTTTATTATTTAAATAATCATTAAAGAAGGCAAAGCAAGCGACAATGTCGCTGATGAAGCTAATGATAATACATAAGCTTAGAAAGAATCAATGCAATTGATTTCCTCTTTGCCTCCTTGTAAAATCATAATAGCAGAATTAAACTTTGCGTTGAATATTCTCATCCTCAGATTTTTAAAATTCACTTATCTGCAAAATATATAAAAACTAAAGGTTATTTTACAATAATATCAGACTTGTAATGATCTTTTAAAAGCTCACCGTTTTTATACAACCTCTGATTAATCACCTTCCCCTTTTCATTGAAATAAAGCCACAGTGCATTTTTTCTTCCTAAAGAATCCAAACGTCCCATTTCTTTCGGCATCTTATTATTGTGAAGAATCTGAATCGGGAACAGGCCTTTCAAATCTTTTAAAGAATCCATTTTTGCAGGAATCAGTTCAGCTTCATTCCCTATTTTGAAAGTATATTTTTTTCCTTTATCACTTTTTAAAGTAAGCTCATCACCCGAAATCTCATATTTCCCCTCTGAAAATGGAGCAGTCAAAATTTGATCGTAACTTATAAGTTTCGTTTTTAAAAATTCAAAGGTTCCGTTTTTTATATACAGTGAATATTCTCCGCCACCGGACTGCAGCTCAACATATTTCGGATACTCTTTATTTTTTTTACAGGAAATAATAGTGAAAAGAAGTACAAAAAGGCCAATAATTTTAATTTTCATGGAAACTAAATTATTAAAATATTTACAATAAAAGAAGAAGCGGAAATACATATATTTGGAAACATTTTAATGCCACCTATATTTCTTACTTTTCAATACAAAAACATAATGACCTCAACACAATTATTCTTCACAGCTTTATTTTCAGCGATACTGTCTGTCAGCGCAACAGCTCAGAAAAAAGATATTTATAAACACAAAATAGACAGCATTATAACGGCTTCCAGCCCGATCGCATTCAACGGCGTTGTCTTGGTTGCCCAAAAAGGAAAAATCCAATATCTGAAATCCAATGGCTACAAAGATTTTGAAAAGAAAATTCCTTTGAAAACAGATGATCAGTTTGAAATCATGTCCAATTCAAAGCAGGTTACCGCTGTTTTGATTTTACAGGCTGCAGAACAGGGAAAACTGAATCTTCATACTCCCATCAAAAAATACCTTCCCTCTCTTACCCAAAGCTGGGCAGACACCGTTACCATACATCACCTTCTTAACCATACTCATGGTATTACGGATATCAATAAACCGACAGCTTTCAAAGCCGGTTCCCAGTTCAAATATGGTAACCTTTCTTATATGCTGTTGGGAGAAATCCTTACAAATACAACGGGAAAAAATTTCACAGAACTTGCCACGTCTCTTTTCAAAAAGCTTAAAATGGATAAAACACTGGTATTCAACACCAAGAATAATCAGGCTCTTGTTCCCGGCTATATGAATGAAAACAATCAGTTTGAAAAGGTAAAACAGTCATTCCTGAATGATAATAATGCTCCTGCAGCTGGTATTATTTCTACTGTACAGGATCTTACAAAATGGGATGCTGCATTGTTTAAAGGAAAGCTTCTCTCTCCTGAGTTTCAAAAACAGATGCTGACTCCTTCTACCAGCTCCCAACACAATGTTTTTGGAAAAGAAAGTATGGGATTTGGGTACAATGTAAGATTTATCAAAGAATCAGGCCTTGATTATTTTGCCGTGACAGGTCTCGGTGATGGGTTTACATGTCTTAACGCTTACTTTCCTTCTACAGATACTACTTTGGTTATTTTAGAAAATCAGATGCCTGAAAAAAGTGAATACTGGAGTTTTAAAGAGGCTTCGATAAAAAACATCGTGTTGAAAGCTATGACATCCAAGTAATTTTAAATAATAAAGATCTGCTCAATTAGAATCATCTGTGGAATATACATTCTTAAACGCAAAGTTTCAATAACTTAAATGGATAAATTAAAGAGGGCAAAGAAATAGCGACAAGGTCGCATTGAAGTTGCATGATTATCACTCGCTTTGCTTTGCTCCCTTATTATATTAAGATTGAAAAGATAAAACTTTGCGTTAAAAAAGAATGAATATCAGGTAATCTTCACAGGCTTAAGAGGCTATACAGATTTTTTTAAAACTTTAGATTTAAGGACTGAGAAAGGTTTTTCAATAATAAAACGGTAAAACAAACCACCCAAAATACAAGCAAACAGACAAGTCAAAAGAATGAGATTATCTGAGGTTTCAAGTTTAAAATAATCAAGAAGGTCCTGCACCATATGAATAATTCCCTTATGTGAAAGGTAAACAGCATATGATAAGGCAGCCAGCTGAGCGGTAATATACGACTTTGAACGATACAGAAAAGACGATGGTGAAATGGCGGCCATCAGAATAATTCCATAGCTTATTGCCACCAGTGTAAAACCAAATACAGAAGCTGTTTTTGAAGCCTGCTCACTGCACATCCAAAATGAAATTCCCAGCAGTACTATTCCAAGAAAAAAAAGCTTATTTCCATTGCCGGCAACTATCCTTTTACCTATTGAAGAATACTGCATGAGATACCCGATCAGGACACCCATTCCCAGACCATCTAATCTTGTGTGGGTAGGGTAATATATTTTCATATACCATAATTTCCAAAAATCTGTGGAGGATGTATTTGCCGCTGCAATAAATTCATTCCATGCCATCAGCCTTGCTGTAATAGAAAATCCAATAACAGCAATCATCAGAACGGCCATATATCTGAACAGTTTTGTTGGCATAACAACCAAAAGGAACAGAGGAAGAATGAGGTAAAACTGTTCTTCAATACATAGCGACCATGTATGAGAAAATGTTCCCCGGCTGATGACATCCAATCCATAATTCTGAGTGAAAGTAACAAACTTCCATAAAGGGGATAAAGCTTCCCTCTCCCTGAAAAAAGGACACATAAAATAGAGAAAAAGGGTAAAAAAGTAAGCCGGAATAATTCTGAAAAAACGTTTTATATAAAATGTTTTCAGACTGATACTTTCTTTATTTTCTATTTCTTTGAACAACTGACTTGAAATCAGAAAACCACTTAAAACAAAGAAAAGATCTACTCCTGTCCATCCAAATTTTCCGATGCTGTCGATCCAGTCGGGATGCTTAAATGCTCGATAATGATATAGTAACACGAGTAAAATAGCAGCAGCCCTCAGATGATCCAATCCGTAAAGCCTTTCAGAACGTTCTGTCATTATTTTTTATGCAAATGTTGAGAAATTCCGGTGTATTTTCTGATGAAGAGTTTAGACAGCACAATATCTGCTTTCAATAGCAAAATTTGCCATTTGTACTATGAATAAAGTTGTCTGCCATTAATTTCAAGCATTTAACATTGCTTTTCCATCATATCAATTAAGATTTTATATTTTTGATAATGATGAAAACCCCGTCACAAAGCCAACTCAGACAAACCATTTATTTCCAGTTATTCTTCTGGACTGCTTTATTATTATTTGGAACAGCAAAAATGTATGGAGAATATAATGGCATGATTTTTAAAGATGTATTTCTTTACAACTTTTGTCACTGGATTTTTCAGATTATAGGAGCCAATTTCATCTATTTTATCCTGATCCGGTATTTTTTTGACAGGAAAAGATATATTGAATTTTCGCTGTATCTTATGATCAGTCTTTATCTTACCTCCGTTATGAACAGGTTTTTTATTGTTTATATTGCAGAACCACTTTTTATCAATAAATTAAAAGACAGCGTATTTGATATCTTAACTGATATTCCTTATCTTTTAATTCATTATACATTTACTATTATCAGCGGGGCATTTATCTTTATTTCAATTATGTTTTTTATAAGGTATAAGGATGAAAAGGAACGAACAATCAAACTGCAAAAGGAAAAAACAGAACTGGAATTACAATCGCTCAAATCCCAGCTCAATCCCCATTTTCTCTTTAATACTTTGAACAATATTTATTCGCTGTCAATCAGTCATTCTGATAAAACCTCTCAATCTATCAGCCAGCTTTCTGATATACTGGACTATATTTTACACAAGGGACAGAAAAAATGGGTAACCGTTTCTGATGAACTGAGTATTCTTGATGATTATATCGCTCTGGAAAGCCTTCGGTATCATGATGAAAGATTAAAAATTCAAAAACACATCAGATTAAACTCCCCGAATACTATTCCGCCCCTGCTCTATCTTACTTTGGTAGAAAATGCCTTTAAACATGGAGTTGGAAAAAGTTCGGAAACCACGGAAATAAAGATTGATATAGAAACTAATGACCTTCATTCTGTTTTTAAAATTGAAAATACCTTCTCAAGTCACCAGACAGCTGATGAAAAGGGAATCGGGCTGCAGAACATAAAAAGACAACTGCAGTATCACTATCAGAAAAATTTCACCTTCAGTATCTCACAGGAAAACAATATTTTTAAAGTTGAAATAACCACTCCTTCACATGATGATTAACTGTATTATTGTAGATGACGAACCGCTGGCCATGTCATTACTTGAAAACCATATTTCTAAGATCGACGATTTAAAGCTGGTGGGAAAAGCTCAAAATGCAATGCAGGCTTATAAAACACTGCAAAATCAAACTGTAGACCTTATGTTTCTGGATATTCAGATGCCTCACCTCAGCGGAATTGATTTCCTGAAATCACTGCCGCAGAAGCCTCAGACTATTTTCACTACAGCTTATAGGGATTTTGCCATTGAAGGTTTTGAACTGGAAGCTGTAGATTATCTCCTGAAACCGATTACTTTTGAACGTTTTTTCAAATCTGTGGAACGTATACTGAGAACTATAACTGATCATAAAGAAGATTTCATCCTCGTCAAAACTGAAGGAATGTACCGGAAACTGATGCTCTCGGAAATCGTTTATTTTGAAAGCCAGGGAAATGACATCAAAATAGTACTCCCTACCAATGAAAGTTTTATTTCAAAGAATAAAATTACAGATTTAGAACAGACATTATCGGGTAAAGGTTTTGTAAGAATTCACAGATCTTTTATCATTAATTCTATTTTTATGACGGCATTCAGTAGTAATGAAATTATTGTAAACCACCATAAAATTCCTGTAGGAAGAAGTTATAAGCAGGAGTTTGAAACCTTCATATCTTCTGTTTCTAAAGATAAATTGTTATAAAATTGTTTCCGAAAACTCCAATATTCTGTTTTCTGCTTCCCTTTTAGAATTAAATCTATAATGATATTTTTTTAACATTAATTTTAAATTAGTTTTTAACTCAACCTTATTCGAGCATTTTTCAATCTGTTTTTCAATACATTACATTCCCTTAACAGCTATCAGTCAGTTTTAAATCAAATAGGCTCTATTTTCACAAAAAATGACCAAACAATTAATTAACAAACATTTACGTAAACAATGAAATCCATAGCATCCGCGGATAATCTCATAGTGATATTAAAAAAAAATATTACTTTTGCTTGAACAAATAAAATTGCTTTTTAGCTTTTTTATTAGTAAATTTATGTACACCAAGTTGTAAAACATTAAAATTCATTTTATGAGAAAAATAATTCTACTTATTACTTGTATGTTCGGTATTTCAGTTTTCTCACAGATTAAAGTGTTGAAGAATGAAAGTTTGGTGGAAATTGGTAAAGATAATTCCGTTGGTCTCTATAAAAAGGAAGATAAATTTACAATTAACTACCAGGATCTGAACACTGCCAATCTGAATACAATCCGATCTTTTTCATTTCAGAATCTTAATGGTGATGTTACCGGATTATTTAAACTTATTATGGATGGGTTTATCTCTGCTCCTGGTGAGAATATCATTCTGGAACTGCCTAATGATATCATTGAGCTTCATTATGAAAAGAACTATGGCCAGCCAACCGTACAGTTTATCCAGGTAATCAACAAGAACCGAAAGTATATAGGAAAATCACAGTTTTTAACCCAAAAGCAGGTGGAGAAAATTTTCGGAAGAACCAATGGAAAGTATGCCATGTATGATTCAGCAAATCCAGCTGTAACCAAAGGAACTGGTAATACGGCCTCTACTGCTAATCCGGCAACAGGTGGAACCAAGAAAAAATCAAGAAAATAATTATATTTTATAAATATTGCGAAACTCATTCTATTGGATGAGTTTTTTTATTTTATTTTTGCAGAAAGACATTAAAACTTATGCCGCTTCAGATAATCAATTTAACCAAAAAATTTGGTGAGCAGACTGCCCTTGACAATATCAACATTTCTATTGATAAAAATGAGATCATCGGTCTCCTTGGCCCAAACGGTGCCGGAAAATCTACCCTGATGAAATCTATTGTCGGAGCGCTGAAAATTGACCAGGGTGAAATTATTTTCAATGGGATGAATATCGCAAACCATGAGATTGAAAGCAAAAAGAAAATAGGCTTTCTTCCTGAAAACAATCCGCTTTATCTGGAGATGTATGTAAAAGAATACCTTCAGTTTGTTGCCAATATCCACAAAATCCCCGAATCCAGAGTAGATGAGGTGATTGAACTGGTAGGAATTACCCCTGAAAAATCTAAAAAAATAGGACAGCTATCTAAAGGATACAAACAACGTGTTGGGCTGGCACAGGCTATTATTCATCAACCGGATTTACTGATTCTTGATGAGCCTACGAATGGTCTGGATCCTAATCAAATTATTGAAATCCGTAATGTGGTAAAACAAATTGGCCAGCAAAAGACTGTTTTACTTTCTACCCACATCATGCAGGAAGTGGAAGCACTTTGTTCAAGAGTTATACTTATTCATAAAGGGAATATTCTTCAGGACTGCCCTATTGATGAGTTTAAAGGTAAATTTGAAAGCCTGGAAGAGGCATTTGCAAGTTATACTGTATAAAGAATATGAGATCGCCCGGAAAAATTTCCGGGCGATTTTTAATTTTTAATTATATATCCTACTGGTGCTGTAATTTTTAAAATCTCATACTTTTTATAGTGAACCCAGAATTTATTTTTGTCATGAAAATCCTGATTCATGTAAACCGTATCTTTTTGAGGCATAAGCACTATATAAATATCCTTGTCAACAACTCTAATTTTCTCACTTACAATATGAATATCTGACAGTTCTCTTTTGGAAAAAAATGAATTGCTCTGATCTATTGTCGATGTCTTTATGTTTTCTACAAGTTCATTTTTAACCAAATGGTTGCGCACAGTAATCATTAAAAAAAATAAAGCGAAACTGATAAGCATAATCCAATAAGTCCTGGATTCTTTTTTTACAATCTTACAATAGATTTCAACAAAAGAGAAAATAACAAAACTAAGGATCAGAAGAGCAATAATGATCTGAACTATATAAATCATTTTAAAATACAAAATGTTTGGGAGTAAGCTAAAATTAAGAATTATCCTGCGGTTTTTCCTCGATCACAGTAACTGTTTCAGTATTTTTCTTCTGCACCTGTTCCAAAAGTTGAAGTCCTAAAAGGCCGCTGATACCGCCATTGGCAGAATCTCCACTTCCTCCGATTAATACCTCAGGCATTATTCTTACATTCTGATTAGCTATATTCTCCATGATTTTCAATTGGGTAAAGTTATTTCCACCCATTGCTTCTACAGATAGTTTGTAGGATTCCGCATTGGATTTACCAATCGCAAGAATTTTTTCCGCTTCGGCATTACCCGTTAATGAAATTTGTTCTGCATTTGCTTTTGCCAGCAACTCTATCTTTTCTGCTTCGGCTTTTGCGAGAAGTCTTGTTTTTTCTGCTTCACCTGTTGCTAACAGTTTCAATCGGTCTCCTTCCGCATTCGCCTGTAATCTTACGGAATTGGCATCTCCGGTTGCTTTTTTCACTGATGCATCTGCTATTCTTTCCGCAATCACAACTCCCTGATCCGCTTTTACAATTTCTTTCTGCATATCAGCAACAGCAGTTTCCTTTTCCAGGGCCTGACGCGTTTCCTGAGCCAACATTTCAGTTTCATAAGTAATTTTCTGTTCTTCCGCCAATTTTCTATCCGTTAAGGTTTTCATCAGACTTTCCGGAGGAACAATCGCTCCTATCAAAGTGTCTACAGCATTTACATTATACTGTTCCAAAACACTGCTGATATGGTCTTTTGCAGATTGCTGTCTTTCTTTTCGGGTTCCTAAAAACGCAATCACATCACTGTCCTGCGCTGAATTTCTGAAATAATTTCCAATAGTTGGTTCTAAAACCTGGCTTACAAGATTGATCATATTTCCAAAACGTGCGATTACTTTTGGAGCTTCATACGTAGGAATATGAATGATTTGCGAAACATCAAGATTGAAAGGGAAACCGTCTTTACTTCGTACAGTAATTGTTGAGAGGTTTTTATCCAACTGGTGAGATTCACTTCTTTCATAAGCCCAGTTCAATACCAGATTGGTGGTAGGAACAAGCTCAACCTTCATAATATAAGGATTGATGGGATATTTTCCCGGGCCAATGGGTTCTGCCCAAACTCCTTTATGACTTTTCTCAACAATATTCCCATGTTTAAAATCAATTCCGCTCAAATCTTGTCCTTCTTCTCCTACATAACTGATAATAACCCCCACATGGCCAATCGGAATTTCCGTCATTTTCACCATTTCCACTTTTGTAAACCAGGGATTCAGAAAATAAGAACCTGCCAGTATTACCTGCTCCTGAAGACCTTTGAATCCTCCGTTATTTAGAAAAGTGTCTACATCCTGAAACTTATTATGTTCATTGATAATTTTACCTGCAATCTGTCCTTCCGCTAAAGGATCTCCTTCCATAGTCGTGATAATTCCCACTGCATTATCAGGAATCTGAGTCATATCCGTTAATTCTACTTCAAATAACAGTGTATTGATTCTATAGGATCCAGGTGCAATAATCGCGGTTTGGCGGCCTTTTCTTCCTCCGTTTTTTAAAAAAGCTTCGGCATCCTGAAAAGAATCACAATCAACTTTTCTACCTAAAATTCTTCCGGTTTCTAATTCTACCCCATCTTTTGCCAGTAACAATCCTATTTTTCCGGTTGGAATTACTGTAAAAGATTGAAAATCGATAGTATATTGCCATATCCATTTTCTGAAATACACCCCCGGTGCTAATGTCTGAGCCTGAAAACCCGCTTCTCCATTGGTTGCAATAATTCTTCCTTCCGGAAGTTCCTGCTTACCCACCAACACAAATTTTTTGGTCACCAAACCAATTTTGTCCTGAGGAACAATGATTAATCCAAAGAAAATTCTTAAAATGAATTTATAAAAAAGTACGCACAAAAGTGCAATTACGGCCGGAACCATCCAGCCATGAAAAGCTAATTCCATAGTTTTGTTTTTTGATTTTGATTATATTTTAAAACAGGGATTGCGCTCTATTTCTTCGGTATATGAAAAAACAGAGTATGAATTATGTGATAATTCTCTCGAAAAAATTAAGAAATTACAGGAGGAGAAGTATTAAAAATCGTGAAGATGATTTCTGATACTTTTAATAGAAAAAACTTAAAGTTAATTAGTTTCATTTTGATAATAAAGGAACGAGATCCTTTGATGGTACAAATGTACAGAAGAAAAGTAATCAGTTGTTTCAAAAACTGACAATATTTCACAAACAAAATTATAATTAACTGAAAATCAAAGCAATTATTTCACTTAACAAACCTTCAAGCGCCTAAAATTTTATTTTGCAATACCTTATATTCTTCTTGATTGTTGAAAAATGGCTCTAAATTTGATAGACTCTGAAATGTTAACCAATAACCACTCAATATGATAAAGTCTATTTTACTTGGAACTTTCTGCTTAGCTCAGTTTTCTTTTGTTTATGCGAAAGAAGTTCCGAATCCGAAAACAGATATTTCTGTAACCTCTTCTGTTCTTCAACAGGTACCGAAAACAGTTATTATTAAAACCAAAAAGTTCAAGATCAGAATTGACAAACAACCCAATGGCAAGTATCTTTACCAGTCCTGGAATGCCAATGCAAAGATCACAACAAAACCAAGTATGATTATCAGCGATGGTGAGCTGGTTCCTGACGGCAGCGGAGGAAATTATTATATTGTCTTTAACAATGAAGGCCACAGTTATCAGGTGTGGAGGAATTATTTAACAGATTCTCCGAAAAAAGCTCCTTATACTTTGACGGTAAACGATGCCAACGACAATGAAATTGTACGTCAGGATGGGTATGTAGTGAAAAATTAAGAGTATAAAGGCTGGAAGTTTGAGGAAAGAAGCTGGAAGTTGTTACTGTCTGTCTATGACTTTACTTTAAGAACTCAAAATTTGCCTTTTTGTATAAACAAAATCCTGCATTGTTGTGGGATTTTTTATGTTCCGGACTGTTTTAATTCTTCAAAAAAGCCACTGGCTTCATAGCTTTCTTTTGCAGCTTTATAACCTATATTAAAAATCTCTTCCAGTCTGTCTTTTCTGCGTTCAAAAGTTCCATAAGAGGATAATTTTTGGGAAGAAATAAACCAGTCACAGTAATCAAATTTTACTTTTTCAATTCTGTAGGAAAGAAGATCATAGGAACGGGAAACGATTGCTTTAATGGAGTTCAGGTCTTTGATTTTAGCTTCGTTGGGCGGAGATACAAATACACCAATCAGCTTATCACAATCATCTCTGATGATATCTGCCGGAAAATTGTTCAAAACCCCTCCATCACAATACATTTCCTCTCCAATAATATAAGGAGTTGTTATTCCGGGAATGGAACATGAGGCAATGATGGCATCCACAATCTCAAAATCTTTATCAAAAATCTTCTGAGTTCCGGAAACCAGTTCTGTGGCCACAATTTTCACTTCAATATCGAGATCACCTAATTTCATTTCATGGAAGATAGGCTTCAGATAGTTCCTGAAGATTACCGAGGAAACAAGTCCCGGCTGATTGAATGTAAAATGTTTCCAGTTGAAAAAATACACAGAATTGAAAAATTCCAGGATTTCGTCCGGAGTCTTTCCGATAGCATGAAGACATCCTACAATAGACCCTGCACTACAGCAGGAAAGGATATCTACTTCAACTCCTTTTTCCTGTAAGAATTTTAATACTCCTGCATGAGCGATTCCTTTGGTACCGCCTCCTGATAATACAAGTCCTACTCTCTCAAAATTCATAGAATAAATGTAAGGAAACAGGCTGAAATAATTAAGTTAATTTTTATAAATATGCTAATTTTAAAATTATTTTAATAAAATCACTGATTTTATTGATTTATTTCAACGAAAAAACCCGGATAAATCCGGGCTTTTATACTATAGATTTCTGTGTATTTCAGATTAAATGTGAATCACTTCACCGTAAGCAGCAGCAGCAGCTTCCATAATTGCTTCAGAAACTGTTGGATGCGGGTGGATAGATTTGATGATCTCGTGACCTGTAGTTTCAAGTTTTCTGGCAACAACAGCTTCAGCAACCATATCTGTTACTCCTTCACCAATCATGTGGCATCCTAACCATTCACCATATTTAGCATCGAAAATCACTTTGATAAATCCATCTGTGTTTCCGTTTGCAGTAGCTTTACCACTTGCAGAAAGAGGGAATTTTCCTACTTTGATTTCGTATCCTTTTTCTTTAGCCTGTTTTTCAGTAAGACCTACAGAAGCTACTTCAGGGTGGCAGTATGTACATCCAGGGATATTGCCATAGTCGATTTTTTCAACGTGCATTCCTTTGATTTTCTCAACACAAGTGATTCCTTCTGCAGAAGCAACGTGAGCCAAAGCCTGAGTTGGAATGATATCTCCGATTGCATAGTAACCTGGTACAGAAGTTTCGTACCATTCGTTTACCAATACTCTTCCTTTATCTGTTTGAATTCCAACTTCTTCTAATCCGATATTCTCGATATTAGCAGCAATACCAACAGCAGATAATAAGATATCAGCTTCAAGAGTGATGTTTCCGTTAGCTGTTTTCACAGTAGCTTTTACTCCTTCACCTGTTGTATCAACACTTTCTACAGAAGCGTTTGTCATGATCTCAATTCCTGTCTTTTTCAGAGATTTCTCTAAGTGTTTAGAGATTTCTTCATCTTCTACCGGAACAATATTTGGCATAAATTCAACAACAGTTACTTTTGTTCCCATTGTGTTATAGAAGTCGGCAAATTCTACTCCGATAGCTCCTGAACCTACAACAATCATAGATTTTGGCTGCTCAGGAAGAGATAATGCCTGTCTGTATCCGATTACTTTTTTACCATCCTGTGGTAAGTTTGGTAATTCTCTTGAACGCGCTCCTGTAGCAATGATAATGTGGTTCGCTGAATATTCAGTTACTTTACCCTCTTTATCTGTTACAGAAACTTTTTTACCTTTCTGTACTTTTGCAGTACCAAGAATTACGTCAATCTTATTCTTTTTCATCAAGAATTCGATTCCTTTGCTCATTTTGCTGGCAACACCACGGCTTCTCTGAATTACATTCGGGAATTCAAAGCTAGCCTCCACTTTATTCAAACCATAATCTTCAGCATGGTTGATATAATGAAAAACCTGAGCAGATTTCAATAAAGCTTTAGTTGGAATACATCCCCAGTTAAGGCAGATTCCTCCTAAATTTTCTTTTTCGATAATTGCGGTTTTGAAACCTAATTGCGCTGCTCTGATCGCAGTAACATATCCACCAGGACCACTTCCAATGACAATAATATCGTAATTCATTACTTTAAAAATTTTTATGCGAATTTAAGGAAAAATATTGGATGTTTCATGTTTCTGCAAACTGATCTTAAAATGCATCAATAAAGCTATTTTTATTCAATTTTAAACAAAGAAAGAGAACACAAAACGCATTCTCTTTCAATAAATTTTCTTTTACTTTGAAAACTTCTCAAAGTTAAAAATATAAAAAACGGCTTTTCTTATTTTAATAACCGCAAAAATTCTGTATTATTTTGCCTGTCTAAGCAATCGTTTTTCGGCCGCATATCTTTGGTTTAAGGCTTTCATCTGATCTCGCTTCATCTGTTTGGTAGCAAGCGGATGATTAAGAATGAGCTTTTTCTCAGTATTATATTTTTTGGTAAGCTCTTGCATTTTAATATTAACCAATTCCGTTTTTGATGGATGTGGAGGTGCTGGCGGACGTTTCTGGGCAGAAACATTCATGGATAAACCTAATATTAGTAGTGTTGAAATTAATAACTTTTTCATAATGTTCATATTTTTGAATGAATTTAATAAATTCCAGTATTCATTAAATTCATTCCGGTTCGTGATAAATCTTGCATATATCATACCAATATTTTTTATGGAAAGTAAAATTCATCATGTAAAATCATTGGTTCATTTAAAATTACGGCCATTAATAACGATCTATTTTTCATATATTTATCTTTTAATAAGCACTTATGAAAATGTCTGCAAAAAAGGGTAATCTGACCAAAGACAGTATCTGGATGAAAGAACCTGAAACCCATGATTTTCCTGCAGCACAGGATTATCTGGAACTCCTTTTTGAACCGGATAAAGCCAGAAAAATGGTCGAAAAATTAAAGGCCGCTCCTACGATTACAAAAAAGTCGAAAGATATTTTAAGAGCGAGCAAGCTTGCCCTGCTTCCTGAGACTAATATTCATGTAAAAGAAAACCTGAAAAAGGTAGAAAAAAACAAAAAGCTTTCACCTATACTTCTGGTGAGAGGTGACAGTGAACTGATTATTGCAGATGGCTATCACCGTCTTTGCTGCAGCTATTATCTTACTGAAGATTTGGAAGTTCCGTGCAGATTGGTTTAATAATTTTTAAAAGTTTTTACAATATCAGATCATGCTTTTAATTAATAATATATTATTTATAAAGTTTTATTTAATTTTTAGTTATTTTTTTTCTATATTTGATCGAAAGCAAATTTCCAACACATGAAAAAATACATTTTGATCCTTTTATTTGGAACCGTTCCCTTAACTGCACAAGTAGGTATTAATACTACAACTCCCAACAGTACTCTAGCCGTAAATGGTTCCTTAAGAGCTGGCTATAGCGAAGTCACCTCCACTTCTTATAACATTCTGACTACTGATCATTATATTACGTATAATGGAACAGCCGATGCCACATTTACCCTTCCTGTCATCGGAACCGGAACAACAAGTTTTACGGGGAGAATTTATAAGATCAAAAACATTTCGCCGAATAATATCACACTTCAGGCCTCCAGCGGCAATACCTTAAGAATTGACAATACTCCTGTTGCTTCTTTTGTGATTCCTATAGGAGCCTATGCTGAAGTTGTGAACAACAGCAATACAACGGGCGGAACATGGGATTTATCTTTTACCGTTCTTCCTAAACCGAGCAACGTTGAAATCTATGGTACACAGGTTCTCATTCCCCCTCACAGACTAGGAACTGCACCTGTTGCCGACTGGACCAACCATGCCAATCCAGGTTATGATACAGGAGCAACAAACGACAGATGGTGGATCATCAGTAAAACATCAGTAGATAATGCTCACACTGCCACCTATGCCAATGCCAGCAGAATGACCCTGGTTTATGAATACCAAGGTACTCCGTTCAACGTTACGAATATGTATCCAATTCTTACTGCAGGAAATAATTCAAGTTTCCCTGATGTATTTACTGCATCTTTTGTAAGTCTTGCCAATAACGGTACTGCAGGAAGAACCAGACTTACTGTATCTGTAGCCCGTATAGATTTCATTGGAAATAACGGATCGAATAACAGTAACTGGACCGGAACATTCTTACTGAACGTTTTATTAGCCAGAAAATACTAGATATCTTCAAAAAAATATATTTAAAAAGAGCAGAAATTTCTGCTCTTTTTGTTTTTTAATTTAATCTAAAAAATTTCAATATTCTGTTTTAAAGGAAGGTTTTTGGATGAATTACCTACCATAATTCTGTAGGTTCCTTTTTCTACAGCCCATTCCATTTTTTCGTTCAGAAACTGTAATTGCTTTATGGGAACTTCGATGGTGACAGATTTTGATTCTCCTGGCTGTAATTCTACTTTTTGAAATCCTTTGAGTTCAATAACCGGTCTTGAAACGGTTGCCAATAAATCTTTTATGTATAGCTGAACGACTTCACTTCCTGCTTTTGATCCTGTATTCTTTACGTTGATCTTAGCAATAATAGTTTCATTTTCTGAATATTTGGTTTTGTTCAGCTGTAAACCGGAGATTTCAAAGGTGGTATAACTTAAACCAAAGCCAAACGGATATAATGGCTCACCACTCAGGTCATAATAATCATTTCCTCTTCCCGTTGGATGGTGATTATACGTCAAAGGCAGCTGGCCTTCTTCCGCCGGAAAGGTTATAGGTAATTTTCCGGACGGATTTTCTGCACCGAAAAGTGTTTTTGCTACCGCATTCCCTCCTTCTTCTCCAGGATACCAAACATCTAAAATAGCTCCTACTTTATCTTTCCAGGCGGTTGTTTTTATTGCAGACCCTCCTACTAAAACTACGGCTACCGGTTTTTTTAATGTCGAAATTTCCTGAATAAATGCTTCCTGATTTCCGGGCAGACTCAGTGAGGAACGGTCCTGAAATTCGCCTTCATGAATACCTGCAGTAACAATGATATAGTCTGCATACTGAGCAAGATTTAAAGCTCCCTGAAACTCTTTACGGTAATCATGAAGTCCATAGTTCCAGATCAGTTCAAGGTTTGCTTCTCCTCTATTTTCGTGAAACTCAATGGTAATGTCATATTTTTTACCTTTTACAAAATCTATCTCAACCATTTTGGTGGAATAGCTTAGTTTTTCCCATTGGTCAATGGCTAATTTTCCATCAAGATATAATCTGAAGCCATCATTTCCCCGTAATCCTAACTGGTATTTCCCTGAATCCGGAGCTTCCAGTTTTCCTGTCCAGCGGACACTGTAATGATCCGGTTGAAGTTTTTCAGGATTAGGAGAGTATAGTGTCCATTTAAAATTGATCTGCTCGTCCTGTTTTTCAAAAACCGGATTTCCTTTTAAATCAGTATTAGAAAAATACGTTCCTTTTAATCCTTTTTTGTTTTCGGAGGATAAATAGTCATTGGAAATTGTGGTAAAATCCTTTACATCCCAATCAGTTCCTTTTGCATAAATGACTTCAATATTTTTATCTCTGATATAGTTTTTAATCCCGTCCAGAATATTGATTTTTTTATTTCCAGGCCCTGAATAACCGCCTAATCTTGCATCCACAGCATCTCTTCCTACCACCAGAATTCTTTTTACATTTCCGGGAACGGGAAGAGTCTGATGATTATTCTGAAGCAAAACGAAAGATTCTGCAGCCGTATTTTCTGCCAGAGGTTTATGGTTCAGCTTTTTTAATTCATCAATTTCTTTGAGCGAAACATAAGGGTTTTCAAATAACCCAAGCTCAAATTTGGCCCTCAGTACTCTTGCAACCGCATCATCAATTCTTTCTTTTGAAATTCTTCCATCCAGAAAAGGAGGAATAAAGAGTTTATAATGCTTATATTCTGTCTGAAAAATCACATCCAGCCCTGCATTGACTGCCTGTGCAGAAGCATCATCATAATCTTTTGCTGTAAAATGCAGTACATTCGCTCCTCCTACCGCACTGGCATCACTGATGACAAAGCCTTTGAAATTCCAGTCATTTTTTAATTTTTCAGTCAGTAACCAGTGGTTAGCTGTTGAAGGTCTTCCATCGAGCAGATTATAGGAAGTCATCGCTGAACGGCTTTTCCCCTTTGTAAAAGCACTATAAAAAGGGATTAAATGGGTTTCCTCAAGGTATCTTTTACTCCAATGAATCGGGTATGAATCTCTTCCTCCTTCTCCTACATTAGCCAGAAAGTGCTTGGGAGTAGTGATGATTCCCATATTTTCAAATGAACTGACAAAGTTTACTCCCATTATGGAGGTCAAAAAAGGATCTTCACCATATGTTTCTTCTGTTCTTCCCCATCTCACATCACTCGCCAGATTTACTACAGGGGTAAGAATCTGACGGATTCCTCTTAATTTTGATTCTTTTGCAATCGCTGTTGAGACTTTGTTCATCAACTCCGGATTGAAAGTAGCTGCCAAACCGATTGCCTGCGGAAAAGCTGTAGCTCCTTCTCTCACCAAACCATGTAAAGCTTCGTCAAAGGGAATAATCGGGATTCCTAATCTTGATTCCTCAACGAAATATTTCTGAATAGCATTGATTTTTTTTACCAGTATTTCGGCATCTTCATTAGCATTATACTTCAATAACTGCCCTGCAGCACCATCTCCCTGATTTCCCGCACTCACCTGCAATCCAAAAATCCCATGGGAATACTGTCCTTTCGGGACGTGATCCAGATCTCCGGGGATCATAAAACACTGCCAGAATTTTTCTTCAGGGGTCATTCTCTTCAAAAGATCCTGAACTCTGGTTTCAATAGGTTGTTTCGGGTCTTTATATAAAGGTTTTTGAGCGGAAATAATGACAATATTCAATAATAATGCGGCTCCCGTAAGTTTAAAACGAAATAATCTCATTATTGTGTTATTTGAATTACGGTTGCATATTTCAGGTTTTTTCTTTCTTCAGGTAACTTAATTTCAACGGTATTTTCATTTGTTTTTTTCCATTGAATTTTTGATGAAATGCCAAGTACTTTCATAGATTTTGGCTGAAAGTTTTCCGGAACAGAAAAAGTAAGTACTGCCGGAGCTTTATATTCTGATTTTTCATCAAGATGGAAAACATTCACCGTATGGTGGTCTTTGCTTTGGGTATAATAGTAATTTCCTTCGTGGTAAGGAGCAATACTTCTTGTTGCAAAAACGGCAGACTGATTTTTGTTCATCCAGTCGGAAATCTGATGTAATCTTTCATACACTATGGGATCATAGTCACCATTAGGTCCGGGAGCAATATTCATCAGGTAATTTCCGCCTCTTGAAATGATTTTCACCAATGTTTCAATGATCTTTTGAGAGGTTTTATAATTGTCATTGGGAACGTAAGAAAAGGAATCTCCCATTGTGATACAGCTTTCCCAAGGGATGCTTAGAGCATGTTCAGGAACTGCCTGTTCCGGGGTAACATAATTTTCCCATTTTCCGGGAACGGTGCGGTCTACAATAATAATTCCCGGTTGATTTTTTCTGGCCATTGTTCCTATTTTATCCATATCAATATCCTGCTCTACTTTAATGGTGCGCTGCCATTCCACTTTCGGATCAATGGTATGAAAAGGGCGTACCCAGCCTCCGTCCAGCCAGAGAATATCAATTTTACCATAATTGGAAGTAATCTCGTTCAGCTGACTGAAAGTGAATTGTTTAAAATTCTCCCATCTTTCCGGATATTTCTTAGGATCATAATTAACATTTCTGTCTTTAGGCGGAAAGTATGGCCACCAGTAATCATCGGAATGCCAGTCAGGTTTTGAAAAGTAAGCTCCAATTTTAAATCCTTCTTTTCTAAAAGTGTTGAAGATTTCTTTTGTCACATCTGATTTTGGATTTTTTGAAAAGGGAGTTTTAGGGGATGTGATTTTATAATCTGACTGCTGTGTGTCAAACATCGCAAAGCCATCATGATGCTTGGTGGTAAAAACCACATATTTCATCCCTGCTTTTTTTACAGCATCTGCCCATTTTTGAGGATTAAACTGAGTGGGATTAAAGGTTGTCTGAAGGTTTTCATAATTCTTTACATATTCGTCATAAGATTTCCCATGCTCAGGCTTTCTCTGGGTCCATGATTCGTCTTCGGGGCATAAGCTCCAGCTTTCAACAATTCCCCACTGGCTGTAGGTTCCCCAATGCATAAACAGTCCGAATTTCATATCCTGCCATTGTTCCAGATTCTGAACAACAAGAGGGTCTGTGGGTTTCTGATATCCGTCAGACACATTATGAGCCTGTGAAAATACAACTGAACTTATTAAAAAAGATGAAAGGAAAAAGGGTTTTATTTTGGGTATAACCAGCATATGGAATAGTTTTCCGCTAATTTAATTATCCTTTGGGAAATCCGCAAACATTAGGCTTCCAAGAGATTAAGAATAGCTTCATCAAAACCCGGAAATGAAAACTGAAACCCGCCTTTAATCAATCTTTCAGGGTATACATTACGGCTTTTCAACAGTAATTCGGTTTCTGTTTTGAGCAATAAGGAAGCAATTTCCAACTGCCAGACCGGAGCATTAAGCCCGAAAGGCACTTTCAATTCTTTTCTCAATTTTTTCATCATATTATCATTGGAAAGCGGAGCCGGAGCAGTTATATTGATAGCTCCTGACATATCCTCATGTTGAATAATCCAGTCTAAGGCTTTACAAAAATCATCGATATGAATCCAGCTTACCATCTGATTTCCCTGGCCCTGCTTTCCTCCTAAGAACAGCTTTGTAACCATTTTCAGCTTTGGAAAAGCACCACCATTATTTCCAAGAACAATTGATGTACGAAGAGCTATTTTTCTCATCCCTTCATTTTTAAATGCAAAGAATTCTCTTTCCCAGCTTTTGCAGATATTCATTGAAAAATCATCTCCGATAATTCCGTTTTCTTCAGTATTCAGATGCTGTTCAGAATGAACGTAAATGGTTGCAGAACTGGCATTCATCCAAATTTTTGGTTTTTCAGAACACTGGTTTACAGCTTCCTGCAATATTTTCGTGCTGTTAATCCTTGAAGAATAGATTTCTTGTTTATTTTTCTCGTGATACCGGCAGTCTACAGATTTTCCTGTAAGGTTGATCAAAACATCTGCTTTTTCCAAACTGTTTTTCCATTCGCCTAATGTTTTAGCGTCCCAATAAATTTCGTTTTTACGTTGAGGTTTACGGGTCAGGATATAGACTTGGTTTCCTTTTTCTGTAAAGTATTTTTCTAAGTTTTCACCAAGAAATCCGGAGCCTCCGGCGATGATTATTTTCATTGTTTTCAAATTTAAAGGTTTTAACCACAGATTTGCACAGATGTTTGTGGATAGAATATGCTTATTTTAGCTGATATATTTCTTTGTTTTCACCTGAATTTCTGAGCCTTCGGCAAGCATTACTGAAATAGGTTCCTGATGATTCAGGCATTCAAAGTCATTTCCGTAATTTTTTTGAAAATCAATATCGAGCTGATGGTTTTTTATAGTGTAGCAATTCCATTTTGGGTGGCATACTTCATATTCAGAGGTTGTATTTTCTTTTTTTGTAAAGCCAAAATAATGTTCTGTGATAAATTCAAATTCGGAGTTTTCTTCCATAGGTTTTGCCGTACTGTCTGCCATAATTTCAATGGAATGCCAGCTTTTATCTTTCCATGAATACCGGATCAGCAGTTCACCTTCTTTTTTATGAATCTGGTTTTTCATCGGCATTGTGTGATAATTTTCTTTGTATACCGTATTAGCGACAAAGCTTAATGCGGATTTGGGAACTATCTCCTTGATAAAAACCACCCCTCTTTTCCAGATTCCGTTTTCTTTTTTCTTTACATAAAATCTTAGGTTTACTTCTTCAAAGTTCCGGTGAAAAGGGATGGGTAATCCCAGTAGTTTTGTATTTAAAAACATAAATCCCACTAAGCTTACATAACATCTGCCTTCGTAAAAATCGAGTTCTGTACCTTTTGGTAAGTAAGGCATTAAAATATTAGGATCAATTTCGTAATTGATGATGGCCAATTTTCGCCATTCTGCTTTTAAAAAGTTCATAATACTGTGTTTTTTAGGTTAAAAAATGGCAATTCCGTCGCGGGTAGAAGATTCTGCTATGGTTTTGATCATCTCGTTTCTTTTGAGCAGAAAATCTTTGAGATATCCTGTAAGAAAAATAACATTAAACAGTTTTCCTATGATCCCGAATGGAGATTCAAATTCAAAAATATCAGTCATTAATGTTCTCCCGTTTACAGATTTAAAAATATGCCTGTGCCGCATAGATTTGAAGGCTCCTTTCTGCATCACATCAATAAACTGAACCGGTTTTTCCATGCTGACAATTTTCGTAGTGAGGTTTTGGTATACTCCCAGATGTTTTGCCCGCCAGGTTACGGTTTCGTTTTCTTCAATCAGCCCTGAAGTACGTCCTGCAATTGCTTTTTCATGAGATGTTGAGGTTGACTGCTGATGCAGATCAATATTTCTTGCCAGATCAAAAACATAGTGAATATCTGCATTAATTACTGTATTCAAATAGATTGTTGACATTTCAGAGGTATTAAGTTTTTTAAATTTTAAATTCTATGGTTGTCAGAATAATGATAGCCAGTGCTGTTATCCTAAACAACATCCAGGAGATGGTAGGAAGAAAGTTCAGTTGAAGTATTCTGCATCTTCTTATATGTTCCAGAAACATGATCAATACTACAATTCCAAAGTATATGATGTGAAAAAAGGGAGTAAACCCTGTCATCAGTGCAGGAATTAAAAGTAAAGTCCCGATTAAGGATACAGTCATCATATTTCCGATATAATCCCAGATTTTATCTTTGAGATAAGCTTTTAAAAAGAGGGTCTGCCAAACGATCTGGCCAAGGCAAACTGCAAATTCTCTCAGAAAATTCCGTTCTAAATTAAAGCCCAGCTTTACAGAAAATTCACTTAGAATATATGCTGAAAAAATAACAACAAAACTGATGTAGACCATTCTGTATTTCATGTTAAAATCCGGAATACAAGATTGCTCTGTATTATCTTTTGGGGAAGGAATAATCTGTTTCCGATTGTAAGAAACGAAGGAATACAGCTTTTGAAAAAACCAATACAGAGGTTTTATGCGAGCAATTTTTTCCAACATAGGAAAAGAGTTTCCAATGATAAGAAGCAGGCTGTCTAATCCGTAAACGACTTCATTTTTGTTGTGATCTACGAGAGCAATTTCATTTTTCGCCCGATTGAAATCGATTAGATTTTTATTTTTACCAGAGAGTTCTGTAAATGCTTCTCTTCCATCTTCATCCAGCATTCCACATTTTGTAAAACCTTTGGAATAAAGATTACACATCGGACATTCATTGTCGTAGATCAGAGTGTGGTTTTTGAGCGTTTTCATAATTGTGATTTATAAGATTCATAAGTATTGTAGCAGTCGTAAACATATGCTGCTGCCATCACGGGGCTATATAAAAGAGCAGCCATTAAAACATATCCAAAAAAATCATTGATGTGTTTCTCTGTGAACAAGATTGTTACAATATTCCAGACCGGTACTATTACAATTCCATATGCGATATACAAGGCTGATTTTTTTGTTCTAAGAAATAGTTTGATTATGAAACTTATCAATTGAGGAATTCCAACTATAAAATAAAACAGAATAAATCCCGACAAGCCACCAAATATAAAAGCCAGTGGCCCAATTATTATAAAGAGTAGCTGAAGATAATAATCATATTTTGCAAATGTTTTCATGGCAATAATTGTTTAAAGTGATCCTTTTCTTCTGAAATAAATAATCAGGAATAAGTGAATGATTAAATTTTTCATAATTATTATTAATTTTATATTTTCAGTAATTTTTGAAATATAATTTCAAATAAAAAGCTAGTTTCTTTTCACGTGAAGAATTTCAACCAAATCCAAATATCTTTTGTGAGAAATGATAAACAATCCATTATGATTAAACTGCTCTCTCATATCTTCAAGACTATCATTTTTGTTGATATAATGAAAAAGTTTCCCAAATTCGTTTCCAAAAATTTTTGAAACAAGTACTTCAATATACCATTTCACACAACTAAATCTCCATGGTGTTTTGGGCTTTACAAATTCTACGATCATAATCTCTCCTTTTTCATCAATGATTCTTGATAACTCATCCACAAAAATCTTTTTATTGTTTTCCTCTATTGTTTTTGTCCCGTAAGAGCAAAGTATAATATCCATAGATCTGTCCGGAATTTGGTTTTTGAAGAAATCATCCTGAATCTGATTTATTGTGAGCTTCTTTTTAAATGTTGAAAAAAGTTTCATATTCATTGCTGAAGAAAAATCTAAGGTTACAATTTTCGTATTTTCATTGTGATCCTTTAGAAATTCCAAATTTTCACCTTGTCCACTCATCAGATCAAGAACTCTTTTATCCCTATAGTTTTTTACTTTTTGAACAGCCATCTTTCTGAATAGTCTGGTAAAACCTAAAGATGCAATTTCATTGATGTAGTATCTAGGCTGTATACGGTCAAAATATTGTTGTAGATCATTCATTTTCAAATTGAGATTTATTATTAGTTTAAAAAAATAAACATTTTATAAATTTTATATTTTCAGTAATTTTTGAAACTTTATTTGAAATAAAAAAGGATTTTCATCCTCTTTCAATTTTCTTATTTCAACAGATTGGTAATCTTCCCTACCAGCCAGTGATCATCACTTTTAATCGCCAGATCCATAATATTATTGATCTTTCCGGTTACCGAACTGAAGTCGTTCATCAGCTTGATAAATTCCTGAGCTTCTTCTGAGTCTTTATCCTCAATATTCTTTAATTCTTCAAGAAAAGAAATCACAGGCTCAATTTCCCTTTTTCTGCGTTCTTTCGTAATTTGTTTGAAGAGATACCAAACATCTTTTTCTGCAACAAAATATTCTTTACGGTCACCTTTCACAAATTCTTTTTTCACAATTCCCCAGTCGATCAGTGCGCGAAGATTCATATTGGCATTTCCTCTTGAAATCTCCAGCTGTTCCATTACTTCATCAGTAGAAAGAGGTTTTCCGCTAGCCAAAAGCAGGGCATGTACCTGTGCCATCGTACGGTTGATTCCCCAATTGGTAGCAAAGGTTCCCCAGGTCTGAATGTATTTTTCTTTTGCTTCTGAAAGTTGCATTTTGTTTTCCTTTTAGATTTCTGTAACAAATGTAATTATATTTTTTGAATCTTCAATAATTTTTGAAAATTAATTTTAAAAGATTTGATTGCCTAGTTTTTTATCCTTGTCAACGTTTAAAATCTTGACAAGGATAAATTCCTGAGAATGTCTGTTTTTGAAGTTTAAAAAAATTAAGGTTCAATACTCGCTGTAATCCCCTGATTCCAATATTTTGCTTCCGGCATATAATACAGATAGACATTGCTTGATTTACCTGTATAAGTTCCCGCAAATTCCACTTTGAGATCGAGATTGATGGTTTTCTTTTCCTCGGCATTGAAATGTTCCCAGTAAAGTACCAGATAGTTGTCAAAGATTTCATAGTAAGAAATCTGTTTTTTATCAATCAGGTCTTTCAGCAAGGCATTATGTAAGGTTAAGCCTGCAGGAATACCAATCTTCGCTATCGTCATTGGCAGCTGGCCGTTGATTTTGTTTTTAACGGTAACTGTCATTCTGTTGGTCTCTCCTACTCTGGACACCGTGGATTTTAGTTTTGTTTCCATCATAACAGGAATATCTTTGCTTTCCGGTGCCTGAAGGGTATAATACTGGTAATCTAATTTATAAGGCAGTCCATTTTTGGCGGGATAATGAATACTGATCTTATTTTCTCCGGCTTTATATGCTGATGAAAGGCTGATATTAGGATAAGTATTAGCTTTATTGATGGTGATAACCGGTCTTTCAGTTCCGTATAATTTTTCATTTTTAGAGAAAAACTCAGACAATGCCTGTATTGCCAACGTTGTTGCCTGGGTAGAACCGAACCCGTAATATCCATTGAAATTAATAAGCCTGTCTACAGCTTCAGCAATCTTCAACTGATTCAGTTTGTCATCTTTCTGAAGGGCTATGATGTATAATGAAAGAGTTTCCGCATCGGCAGACATTCCCCAGGAGCCTGTAAAAGTTGTGTTGGATTTTGCATTCTTCATTTCATATTGTTTCTCCAGCATCTTCATCAGATCGTCATACCCCTTCTGTTTTCCCAAATGAGCGGCGGTATTGGCAAGTAATGCCAGCTGATAGGTATCTTTTGTAGCCAAAGCTCTTTTCATCAAAACTTTAAAGGAATCTTCAATTTCATTTTTAAAGCCTAGTTTGGATAAAGCATAGATAACATACATATTTCTTGACCAGTAATATTCTGAAAAATCTCTTTTTAGTTCATAGCCTTTTCTTACTTCAAATAATCCGTTTGTATTCTTTTTGGATAAAATGAATGAGGAAAGTCCCTGAATAAGCTTAGCATCCGGATTCACATACTTTTTTAAATCTGTAAATTCCAGTAACGCAAATGCGGAAAGTGCCACATCTGATTCCTCACTGTTGAAATACCCGAAACCTCCGTCTCTGTTTTTATAGCTCAGCATTTTCTGGAATCCTTTTTTCATGTTTTTAACTATAAGATTCTCCGTTGCTGTATCAATTTTTTTTCCTGATTTTAAGTAATCCAGAATGAACATATTAGGATATACTGTTGATGAAAGCTGTTCAAAGCATCCGTAAGGCTCTCTTTTCAGCTGATCAATATTTGCAAACAACTGTAAAGCTGTATTTTCAAATACATAATATGAGGAATACAGGCTTCCGTTGATATATTCCGGAATATTGATTTTGATATCTTCTGTTTTGTTATTGATGATGGAAAACTGATGCGGGAATCCTTTCTCTTCTACTTTAAACGGAAGAATCATTGTTTCCCTGAAATCTCCGGATCTTATGGTAAACTGAATATTGGAATCCACAATCTCATCGGTCTGTATTTTGACAAATAATCTTCCTGATTCTAATGGTTTCAGGGTAATAAGACTATCTGAACGAATTAGTTTTACATGATTGGGAACAATCACATCCATTGTCATTTTTCTGATTTCCGAAGAATTATTTTTTATCACAACAGGAATCGCCATCTGATCTGTTCTTGTCAGGTATTCTGGAATTTTAGCATCTATTGAGATAAGGCTCTGTGCGGCATAAGTAGTTTCATCATTTCCAACAAGTCCTGATGCAGCAATACCTTCTGTCATAACTCTAAAAGTGGAGTTGGCATCAGAATTATAAAATTCCACTTTTGCTTTTCCGTTTTTATCAGTTTCTACTACAGGATTCCAGTAAAGAGCTTCTCTGTAATCGAAACGGTAGGAGGTATTGGTGGTTTTATATTCCGGATAGGCAAATTCTCTTGATCCCGCGTATGATATAAGCCTTCCTTGTGGTAGGGCTTCAACAGCAATATAAGATTTCGGGGTAATATCAAAACTGATTTTTGAGTTGTTGTTTTTATTTGAATTTACAATCACTACTCCATTCACAGCTCTGCTTCCATAAATAGCGGTAGCAGCCGCATCTTTGAGAATGGTGATACTATTGATGTCATTCGGATTTATGATGGTGTTGAAGTTTTCTACAGGAGTTCCATCTACAATGAACAATGGGCTCTTATTGGCAATGGATGCTGCTCCCCTTATTCTTATTTGGGTACTGGCTCCGGACTGTCCCGCTGGCGTAATTATCAATCCGGCCGCTTTTCCGCTTAGTAATGAAGTTACATTGGGATTCTGAATCTCCATCGAAGACACTATTGTTGTAGAAGTGATCGCAGTTTTATCTCTTTTCAAATTGTATCCTAAAACGACAACTTCTTCAATCCTTTTATTCCGAATAGTATCTTTTCCTGATGTGGGTTTATTTAGTGATTGAGTATTATTCCTGTTTTCTATTTTTATCTCTTCTTTTCTTTCAGCTTCTTTTACAATTTCTTCTACATCAATATTGGAGAGCTTCTGCTTCACAAAAGGGTTAATATCCAAATTGTAAGACAATATTCTTATTTTCAATTGATGTTTAGGCTGAGAGGATCTGGCTATTATTTTATATGAATTACCTGCATTCAGATCTGAAAAATAAAAACGTCCATTTTCCTCAGCGGTTTGTTTAAGAATTTTTTTGTTATCTGTGTTCAAGAGAAAAACATCTGCTTTTACAGGTTTCTTGTTTTCATCTTCTACCACTCCATAAATTGTATTTTTCTTTTCGGGCAGGTATTTGTATTTATGGGTTTTCAGAACTTCAGGAATCAGTTCAAAATACCGGTAACCGTTTGTAAGCATCACAAGATCTAAGCTTTTATCAGCTTTTTCTTCTTTTTTATCGAAATAAAATTGTGGTTTTTCAATTTTCCCTTTCAGCTCAGAGTCCATCAGAAGCCAGGAAATGATATGATTCTGCTTGTCATCAGCGTAGGTCCATAGTTTATCATCCACTACGCTCAATCCCAGGTTGGCAGGAACAGGTCTGTTATTTTCATCAGTAGTTTCAATGTCCAGAACTACTTTTTCTCGTGGCAGGTAATGTTGTTTTACAGGCTTAACTTTTATATTCAGGCGATTTTCTTTATTGGTAAAAACAACACGTTCTGCAAGAGGAATATTATTTTCCAGAACAGTAAACCTGCAGATTCCTATGGGGAAGTCTTTTTCATCAATTTCCAGATAGTTGCTGCCTTTTTTCAACAGAAGGTCTTTGGTATACAATTCTTTTCCACGGAAACTTCCCTTCAGGGTAATCGTTTTTTCATCAGTTGAAATGATGGTAAAAATCAGTTTTTTGTTTTCATTCTGAATATTCAAAACCAAACCTTCATCTTTTGCCACCGGAAAGTTAAAAGTCTGGGTAATATTTTCAGGTTTTACCACTTTTGCATAATAGGTTTCTCCATTTTTAGCGGTAAAATGAAAGCTTCCCATCCCAAAATTATAGGCTGAAATTTCTTTTATTTTTTCATGATTCTGGTTATAAACAGCCAGAACAGCGTCTACAGGTTTTTCAAATTCATCCAGAATTTTAAAAGCAATATTTTGTTCTATTCCATTGATAAAAGTTCCTCCTTCAGGCAAGAATTTCACATCCAGATTATTCAGAACAATCGGAATATTTCTTGAAATAGATTCTGTAAATCCGTCAAAATTCACTTTAATATTCAAAAGTCCATCAGAGGATTTCAAAACTTTAGGGAGCTTGAAAATTAATTGACTTTTACCTTCTTTATTGGTGATAAATTTTCCTTCTGAAACGGTTTCTCCGTTAGTCATTACCGTATAATCGGCTTCATAAAAAGGAATGGGAAGGCTGCTCAGACTTCTCATTGAAAAATCGGCTGTCACTTCATCTCCCGGGCCGTATCCTTTTTTAGGAAAATCCAGTTTCATTAATATTCTTGGGGATACTATTTTCTGGAGCGTAATTTCTTTCTCAAAGGCATTTTTACCTTCTTCATTCTGCATCCAGTTAGTAAAAGCTCTGATCTTATAAATTCCGCCTTTCATATCTTCATCAAAATAGAAATACCCTTGGGCATATCCATTGGTAATTTCATATTTTAATTTTTTCAAAACGCTTCCTGCGGGGTCAATAATTTCAAAATTAACAACTCTGCTGTCTTCCACCGGAAGGTTATTATTTCCTTTTACAATATATATTTTAAAATACATTTCCTCACCAGGTTTATAAAAAACATGATTGGTCTGAACATAGGTCTTTTCTTTCTCAAAGTCCTGAAATGGCTGCTGTGCTTGTAGTAAAACCGTTGAAAATACTAAGCTCAGCAAGATGATATATGGTGATATAAATTTGAAATTCATGGGTTAAAATTTGAGTGAAACAATACATCCAAATGTTTTAAAGGACGGAAGGTTGAAAAAATCCAGCCCTCTTCCGTTATCCATATCATAAAAATTCTGATTGGGATCTGCTCCTTTATTGGCCTGCCAAAGCATTAGATTATTCACATAAAAAGTAAGTTTAAGATTCTGCTTTCCATAGTTGATTGGAAAATTGGAAGACAGTGAAATATTGCTGATTCTTATATAGTCTGCCTTTTGAATATAGTTTTCTGCTACACCAAGGTAACCATATCTGGACCATCGGTTTTGCTGAACATTCAGATTGGGATCATAGAAATCTACGGGAATCTGGTTTACCGTTCCGTTGGCCTGCACGCCCTGAAAAACATAGTTTTTGATGTTTCTGTCTTCTCCTGAATCAGAAGAACGGCCGTAATAATCAAGAACTGCCTGCGTTCCGTTCCAGAGCTGACCTCCTTTTTTCCATTCCCAATTGATGTCTAAAGACAGGTTTTTATAAGCAAAACTATGAGTAAATTTCATCACGAAATCCGGGGTAGGATCTGCGATAATTTTCATTCCGTCTGCTTTTTTGGGGAATCCGGACTCATCAATGATCAATTGCCCGTCTGCATTTCTTTCAAAGTAGCTTCCCATGACAGCTCCCAAAACCTGTCCTTCCGACAGTGTTTTATAAATGTCCTTAAACCCCGAAACAGCCATATTCTGATATCCTGCAGATACTCTGTCTACGATATCTTTATATTTGAAAAATGAAATTTTATTGGTTAAAAATATGTCGTATCCAAAGCGCAGCCTGTCATAGGTAAAACTGAATTCATATCCACTGTATGTATGGTCAGCTATGTTCTTTAATTTCAGCTGATTGTTTTCAAAAACAGGAAATACATCATCTGTATTTTTTCTGTTGAAATATTCTCCTTCCAAATTTACATTATAACCAACATTAAGCTTAGCTCCAACTTTCCATTCTCTGGTGTTGATATTGGATAAACCTCTGAAGCTTTCCACTTCCTGTACGGGGAAATATTGATTATAGTTTTGTGCATTCAGTAAAGTTGTTGCATAAGAAGCATATGATCTTGTAATTTCCGGCTCGGAGCTTAGCTGCGTGTAACTTCCCAATAATTTAAAACTGTAATTGTGCCAATTGAAAATGTCACTGAATTTCACATAGAAATTAGCTTTGGGAAGCCAATAGTTATTTTTAAGCGATGTATTAGAAATGTAAAATGAATTTCCAAGATTAAGACCTGCTTCAAAATCATAATCACGGATATCCATATTATAATTAAAAATATGATCCTGTGAAGTTCTCTGATAGAAATACTTTTGATTGGTCAGACTGTTATAAACATCCGATTTTCTATCGTTTAAGATAAAATTCAGGCTGAACGTATTTTTAAAATCATATTTCCCTAATGTATATGAACCCAATATGTTGGAATGATATAAGCTATTGTTTTGAATCCTTTCATTGAGCAAACCGTTACTGAAACCATTGGTAGAAGGCTTATACTGATCTTTGTTCAAGATGTTGCTGTTTTCATAGGACTGGCTGATATTCAGTTTCAATTCATCCCAGTTTTTAACAACATTAAAACTAAACAGTCTTTCGCGGTTCTGATAGCGGTATTTGCTATCCTGTTCAAAAAGGAATGAAGGATTGTCTGCGTCTTTGCTATAACTTCTCTGTGAACCGTTACTCAGGAGGGTATTTTGCTCATTTGAAAAAGAAACAGGTGTTAATAAAGAATTCTGATAAGCTCTGTTGAACAACCCTATTCTATTGGTATTGGTAGCTTTGTCTTCTTCGTAATTAAAAGCAAGATTAATGGAATATCCGCTTAGTTCTGTATTCAGCTTTACTTTAAAGGTATTGGTAATATCAAACTGATCTATAAAATACATCTGGTTCTTCTGCTGGCCCAGATTTAATGACAATCGGATTTTTTCATTGTAACCTTCTTTTATAAAAGCATTTACATTCAACTGATTATTGTATCCTACAGTTGTTTTAAAAAGGTTGTTATCATATTTTCGGGAATGTTGAAGCCCATCAATCCACGGAATAAGTTTTCCGTTCTGATCGTACTCATAAGGCAATCCATTAAATCCCAAGGTAGAAATATCTGGTCCAAAGCTGAACATCTCATTGGTTTCAGGACCTTTCCAGACAAGGTTTCCGTTTTCTGACCGTCCCTGTACATATTTGCTTTGAGTTCCCGGAATAGAATTCCTGTTTTTAATCTCTAATGATGTGGTAAAGCTTCCATTGAGTACCAATGTTCTTTGATTGAGCCTTTTTAAGATATAAAGGCTGTCATTTTTTTGTCTTAATTGCCTTATTTCTTCAAAATAAGAGTGTGACCTTTTACTTAAATGGGTCTTCGTTTTTTCAATACTAAAATCATCTTTAATTTGCTTTGAAACCAGACTGTCATAAGCTTTATTGTAAATATTTTCTACATTTTTCTTTTCTGTCTGACTTTCCAGAATGGCTTTTAATTCTCTAAGCTCATAGGTAGAAATAACATGCGTATTCTTACCCTGATTCCAAGCAAGAGTATCATAAGGTTTGGCAGCAATTATTGCAAATCCTTTATCATCGGTAAATTCATAAATACCGCTGTTTTTATTATAAACCTTTAAAAAGTTCTGTTCTTTATTTTTAGTCGTTAAAAATTTTCCAGAGTAATATAATTGTGAATTTTGTGCCTGTAATACGGTAATCGTAAATGGCAGTAACAGCAGATAATTCTTTTTCATCGGTGATTAGTATGCTTAAAAATATGAAAAAAAGAAATTTCCGGGGAAATTTCTTTTTAAAAACAGTTAATTTTTAATGACTTTAAACGTCTCCCATAGATCATTAGTATAAAGACGTACAAGGTAAATTCCTTGAGGATAAGAAGTTAAATCAATTGTATTTTTACCTTCCGACAGATTTTCTTTCCTCATGATAATTTTCCCGGCGAGATCATAAACAAACAGTTCATCAATCATTTTTCTTGTTTTTATCTGCAATAGACCTTTTGTCGGATTAGGAAATATTATGGTCTTAGTATCACCCTGACTGTTAATTTCGGTCTCCATCTTTTTATTGATATTCTCATTTGAAATCCCTGTGCTGCATTCCGGCAAAACAGCTCTTTGGAGAATCAATCTTAATAATAAATCATTCAGTTTTTCAACTTCATAAGAATCTATCGTAGGTTTAATGTGATTATTTCCTATTCCGCTGTCATTGGTAAGGAATGTATAGGTTCCGTTTGTAAGCAAAGCAAAGGTCCGCATCAGATACTCCGTCTGTTTATCCGTATCGCTGGCTGCCAGTGGGATGATGGTAATACCCTTTTTTGCTGCGGCTTTTATTTTATTGTAAAGCTCCTTTATATTCTGCTCCGAATGATGTGGCGGTGCATCCAGAATTAAAAACATGATTTTAGTAGAGTTTTCATTGCTCCATTTCAACTCATCAACAGAGACATTCAAAGCTTCCACAACGGCTTCCGGTGTATCTCCTCCTCCTGCAGCTTTCTGTTTTTTGATAAAACTTACCAGATCTTCTGCCTTATCTGAAAAATCAAATTTTCGGGTTACATATTCATCTCCTTTATCTCTGTAGAAAACGGATCCATACCTTACAGTTGTATTTTTAAGCTGTCCTTCAATCTTTTTCAGCACATCCAAAAGTTCAGACTGAAGATAAGCAATTTCATCCCCCATAGAACCTGTTGCATCTACTACAAAAGCGAGATCCAATACTCGTTTTTGCAGACACGGTTTATCCAGGATAATCAGATTCTGTCCATTTTTAAAGGTTCTGATATTGCTGCTTACGATCTGCCCCGAACCATCAGACAGATAATATTTCCCTGAATCTGAGCTTTCATCTGTTATGGGTGATATCCATAATTCTACATTCCCAAGGTTATCGGAAACAGCTTCCCAAATAATATTTTTCTTATCATCCAGTAGCTTCACTTTTTCCCCTACAACAGGTTTTTTGTCTCTATTAACCAACTGAACTGAAACTCTTTTATCGGGAAAGAACTTCCATGTATTTTTATACTGATCAAGCGTAGGCACTGCAATATCTTTCCAATAATCCCATTTAGAAAAATCATTGACTTCTCCTGCTGTGAGCTGGCCAGCTTTTGGGAGTATTTTTTCGGGTTCTTCCGGTTCTTTTACTTTTTTCTCCGCACTGTCTGAAGAAACTTTTTTGAGTCGTTCTATTTCTGCTTCAGATAGTCCTTTTGTTGTGATCACAACAACTCCGTTATTGGCTTTGCTTCCATACAGGGCAGTAGCTTCCAGCCCTTTCAGTACTTTTAATTCTTTTATTTTTTTAGGATCCAAAGTATTTAAAAATTCAGACGCTCTCCCCATTACAATTCCGTCAACAATATACAGCGGGGTTACAGATTTTTCATCTATACTTTTTAATCCTCTAATTGATATTTCAGCTTTATTTTTAATCCCTGGTGATATTTCTAATCCGGCCACTTTTCCTTCCAAAGAAGACAATTTCATAGAAGGCCTTGCATAAGTTTTGTCTGTGGAAGCAATCGTTACAGTTGAAGATGAGGTTACAGACTTACTTTTAACTACTTTTGAATATCCCATTACCACCACTTCTTCAATTTCTTTTGTTTTTAAAGTATCACTGTATACATATGGTGAAGGTGTGAATATTTTATCAGGAGCTTCTACTGACGGTAAGCTACGAGCAGGAGGAACGGTATATAAATCCATTGCTACAACCGGTTGAGATTCATAGGCAATAGGAGCCGGTAAATGAAGTTCTTTTTTATGAATATTATTTTTGGTTAGGCTATCTATTTTTGCAATATCTGTTTTGTTAATCGGGCCTCTTGAAGTTCTGTTCTCTGCTATGACTGGTTTTAAAGACTCTACAGGCTCTTTTTTATTTAAAAAGTATAAAGCACCCAAACCTATCACCAGACTTGCAGCAGTACCATACGGCAGCCAAAAAGGAACTGTTCTTTTTTTCTCTTCTTTTTTATCTAATTTCTCTTCAATTTTTCCCCATACTTTTTCAAAACCAGGAAAAACAGTTGGCTCTTCTGAAAGCTTGGAAGCTTCATTGAATTGTTGATCTATATGATTATTTTCCATTGTTGTAAAAGTTTAAATGTTTTGATTCACTAAAAGTTCCTGCAGCTTTTTTCTTGCAAAATTGAGCTGTGATTTTGAAGTTCCTTCACTGATAGAAAGCATGGTGGCTATTTCTTTATGGGGATATCCTTCAATAGCGAAAAGATTAAAAATCGCTCGGCAGCCTTCAGGAAGGAAGTTTAATAAACTCAGGATATCTTTTTCCAGAGAAAGGCTCTCTGTAGTTTCTTCAGAATGATCCATGACATTCTCTTCAAGAGAAATCAACAATTGTTTATTAGATCTTAATTTCTGCAGACATTCATTTACCGCAATTTTTCTGGCCCACGCCTCAAAAGTCTCAGGGTTCTGAAGCTGAGAAATTTTTGTAAAGATTTTATAGAATGTATCCGCTAATACTTCCTCAATATCTTCATCGTTTTTCAAATAGCGTCTGCAGACTGCGTAAAGTCTGCCCGCCATTTTCTCGTAGACTTTCCGCTGTGCATTACGGTCACTACGCTGGCATTCCAATAATAATTCTTGTTCCATAGTCAGGAGTTATATTATTATAGATGCAGAAACTTTTGCCCGGGTTGGAAACATGATCAACTTTTTTAGAAAAATAATGAAAAAGTAACTTTTTTTCATTTCAAATTTAACTTTTCCTTCTGTAACAAATCTCTATTATCAACGACTCTTAATATAAATAATCTTTTTATAGTAATGAAAAATGCCAAAATTGCATCATTACTTTTTGTTTTGTCTGCAGGAAGTATGATGTTTGCCCAAGATGACTTAATCAATAAGTTAAAAAACAACCAATCACAAAATGCTAATTTTCAGTTCACAACGTTAAAAGACGTTGGCGCAACTTCTGTAAAGAACCAAGGTTCCTCAGGAACTTGCTGGAGCTACTCAGGAAACTCTTTCCTTGAATCTGAAATGCAGAGAATGGGCAAAAAACCTGTAGATCTTGCAGAAATTTTTACAGCGAGAAACTCTTATCATGATAAAGCGAAATTATATGTTCTAAATAATGGAGCAATCAGCTGGGGTGACGGAGGAGAACTTCACGACGTAATCAATATGTACAAAAAGTATGGAGCAGTTCCTCAGGATGTTTATACAGGATTAAAAGCGGGACAGACTACCAACAACTTTAAAGAAATGCAAGGGAAACTGAAACCGGTTCTTGACAGTCTTGTTCAGGCTTCTTCAAAAGGAAAACTGACTGACAACTGGATGGATTCTGTAGATGCTATTCTTGATGAGTATTTAGGAAAAGTGCCAGCTAATTTTACGTATGAAGGGAAGAACTACACTCCTAAAACATTTGCAAAAGAAGTGGTAGGAATCAATGCTGAAGATTATGTAGAATTATCTTCTTATAAAGATTATGCTTATTATGAGAAATTTGTAGTTCCGATTCCTGATAACTGGAGCCACGATTCTGACTGGAATGTACCGATGAAAGATCTTACAGCAATCATTGATAATGCTGTAACTAAAGGATATTCTGTAGGTTGGGCAACTGACGTTTCTGAACCTTATTTCTCTTACAAAAACGGTGTGGCTTATGTTCCTGATATGGATCTTGATCAGATTACTGCAGAGAACAAGCAGACTTTGTTTACAGAGCCTAAAAAAGATAAAACCATCACTGAAGATATCCGTCAGAAAGCCCTTAACAATCTTTCTACAACGGATGATCATGGTATGCACATCGTAGGTTTGGCAAAAGATCAAACTGGGAAAGAATATTATATGGTGAAGAATTCATGGGGAGTAACCAATGACTTCGCCGGATATATTTACGTAACAAGACCATATGTTGAATATAAATCAACAGCGATTCTTGTCCACAAAAATGCAATCCCGAAAAACATCTTAAAGCAATTAAAACCAACCAAAAACATTGGTTTATAATCAAAGAAATCATTTCTGCCGTTTTAAAGGGCAGTTTTAGATATTTAAATCTGTTAAAACCCGCTCCCGGAAATTCCGGGAGCGGGTTTGTTTTATTCTGAAATATTTCTTTCAACCAGAGGTTCTTTATATACGACTTTAAAGTATTCGCAAACCATTGGAATATCAGATGTGGGTATTTTTCCAATACATTCACATTCTGACCGAATATATTCCTGGTACATTTCCCTCCAACTTTCTAAGGTCCGGTCTCCTTCCCCACAATCAAAAGCAAACTTACTTTCTACTTTATCAAAAGGAACAATTGATAATCCTGTAGTTTCAATGATACAAACCGGACGGTCATCAGAATCTGTAATGATATTATATTCACCTACTGAAGGGACAGGATTATTTTCGGACTCAAACACCCACAGCAATGAGCCAGTAGCCGTTTTAGTGCCGGATACAACAAGCTCTGCAATAGATGTGGCATCTTCCTTTCCTCCAAAATGAAAGAAACCAGATAATTCAGGTAATTCTGAAGAACTATTATTCAAACTGTTTAAAAATTGTTTCCAGTATGCTATAATTTGAGACATGTCATTAGTGTTAAAAACGTAAATATAATGGTTTCAAAAAATGCAGGTGTCAAACAATAAAAATATTTCACATTTAAGTGCGAAATATTGTTTTATTTTAAAAAAATATTATATTTGTATGAATCAACAAACTAATTAACATGAAAAATCTAAAGAAATTAACAAAATCAACATTGAAAACAATCAACGGAGGAAATGCACCACAGTGTGAAGGTGATACTGTTGCCTGCCGCCACAAAGCTGAAAATGGTGTTCCTGCTTACTGGTCATGCGAACCCGCTGCAACCGGATGCAGATTCTTATAAAATAGTCAAGCTTTTTAGAAACTGTTTATAAAAAATAAAAACCCGATTTCAGAAATTCTGAAATCGGGTTCTTTAATAAATAGGTGAAAATTAAATATAAAATAAAGTGAATTATGCTGATTTAATACCAGATTGAATTGTCAACTCTGCTTTGCAAATCAATAAAATATGCTGTTAAAAAATTGACAGCGAAGCGAATTCACTATTCGATATTGATATTAAAATAAAACGCCCATACTTTCTGCTGAAAAGTCCAGAAGAGCTTCAATATTCCCGTCTTTGATCTTCTTTACCCATTCGTGGTCCTGTAAAATTGCTCTTCCTACTGCAACCAAATCAAATTCTTCATTATCAAGTCTTCTGATCAACTCGGTAAGATCTGTTTTTTCTGTTCCCTGCCCTGCAAAAGCATTAAGGAAATCTCCATTTAAGCCTACAGAACCTACTGTAATCGTTGGCTGACCTGTAATTTTTTTAGCCCATCCTGCAAAGTTTAAGTCAGAACCTTCAAATTCCGGTTCCCAGAAGCGGCGTTGTGAACAGTGGAAAATATCTACCCCAGCTTCTTTTAATGGTAATAACCAATCTTCCATTTCATTAGGAGTAAATGCTAATCTCGTTTTATAATCCTGCTGTTTCCATTGTGAAAGACGAATGATAATGGTAAAGTCCTCTCCTACTGCTGCTCTGATTGCCTTCACGACATCAACAGCAAATCGGCTTCTTTCTTTTAATGTTTTACCACCGTATTCATCTGTTCTTGTATTGGTTACTTCCCAGAAAAACTGATCGATAAGATATCCGTGGGCACCATGAATTTCAAGACAGTCGAAGCCAAGATCTTTCGCTGATTTTGCAGAAGCTGCAAACTGTGCAATGGTATCCTGAATATCTTCAATAGTCATTGTTGAAGCCTTTTCCATCTGAACTAACGGATAGTCTTCTGCCATTCTAGTATCACCTACGTGCCAGATCTGAGGTCCCATTTTACCGCCATTCTGATGTACGGTGTCGATTACATTTTTCCAGCCGTTCAAAGCTTCATTTCCGTAAAAATCAGGAATGTTCTGTAAGTTCTTTGATCCCGGTCTGTTGATTACAGTTCCTTCGGAAAGAATTAATCCTACTTCTGAAGCAGCTCTCCTTCCGTAATAGTCTGCAATATTCTGAGTGGGGACTCCATTGTCAGATTGTGCTCTGGTCATAGGAGCCATTACTATTCTATTTTTAAGCTGTAAATTCTTGTATTGAAACGGTTTAAATAATGATGATGTGCTCATATTTAAATTTATATTTTATAATTGTTACACAAAGTAACTAATAATAGTTCACTTTTGTATCTTTTATTAAAAAAATAGTGGTAACTTCGCAGTAACTTACATTAGTAACATCAAAGTAACGTATGGAATTCCGGTTTCATATGGTATTTAAAATCAATATTTTCTCTATGAAAAAGAATGAATTAATGCAATACAGCTGTCCTCTGGGTAAGGCAATGGCCGCTTTAGGAAGCAAATGGAAGCCTATTATAGTTCTTGTTATTAAAGACAGGAAATTACGTTTTGGAGAACTGGCAGTACGCATTAATGTCATTTCCAGAAAGGTATTGACTGATCAATTGAGGGAAATGGAAACCGATGGGCTGGTAATCCGTGAAGAGTTTAAGGAACTCCCTCCACGTGTAGAATATTCTCTTACAGAAAAAGGATTGGCCTTGTTGCCTATTTTATACTTACTGGAAGAATGGGAAGCAAAATATCAGGTGAAAGGACAACACGAAGATAAAGATTGTGCTTTTTTGAATGAGGATGTGAAAAATAATAAGGCTGTCAATGTTTGATAGCCTTTTGCTTTTAATAGGCAAAATTTATTGAAGCTGCTTTCAAAAAGGTAAGTATATAACCAAAGTGTAAGCATATAGGTTCAAAACCATTTCTGATGCAAATTTGCAGAAAAAATTTCATTATGAATTACAAAGAAATTGCAAAAGAAACCATTGGAAATCTGTATAAAGCCCATACCAGTATCCGAAAATCCGGAATTGATGAAAAACTGATTGCTCTGGCAGAACTTCGGGTATCTCAAATTAACGGCTGTGCATATTGCTGCAGTTATCACGCAAAAGAACTTTCTGATTTTGGCTTTGAACAGGATGTCATTAACAGGCTTCCAGGATGGAAACATACCAATGCCTTCAATGATCAACAAAAGCTTGTTTTAGAATGGGCAGAAGCTCTTATTTACAGTAAAGATGAGTGGCAACATATCAAAGTAAAACTTTTAGAGCAATTCACGGAGAGAGAAATTGTAGAATTAACAGCAAGTATAACGCTGATGAATACTTTGAATAAACTGAGGATTGCTTTGGCTGAGAAGGAGTAAAAGACGTTGGGCTTTCAGAAATCTGAAAGCCCAACATTTTATTATTGTTATCCAATTAGAATATCGCAGGATATTTCTGAGGATTTGTTTCATTAAACATTGCGTAAATCTTTTCTACCATATCGTCTGTAGACGGCTTACTGAAGTAGTCACCATCACTTGCATAAGCAGGTCTGTGATCATTTGCAGAGATTGTCAATGGATCTGAATCCAGATATCTGAATGCTTTTTGTTTTTCAAGGATCTGCTGTAAGATGAACCCTGTAGTTCCTCCTTCCACATCTTCATCAATCACTACTAATCTGTTGGTTTTCTTAACACTTTCAGCAATTTCGTGAGATAAATCGAAAGGAATTAACGACTGAATATCAATTACTTCTGCAGAAATTCCCAGTTTTTCCAATTCGTTGGCCGCTTCTGTTACAATTCTCCATGTAGAACCGTAAGTAACTAAAGTAACATCTTTTCCTTCTTTTGTAACTTCAATTTTACCTACAGGAACAGTGAATTCTCCTAAGTTATCCGGTTGTTTTTCTTTTAATCTGTATCCGTTCAGACATTCTACGATGATTGCAGGTTCGTCAGCCTGAAGCATAGTGTTATAGAATCCTGCAGCTTTAGTAAGGTTTCTAGGGACAAGAACTAAAATTCCTTTTGAAAGGTTAAGAATACCTGCCATTGGAGAACCTGAATGCCAGATTCCTTCTAATCTGTGACCTCTTGTTCTGATGATCAATGGTGCTTTCTGTCCTCCTTTCGTTCTGTAATGTACAGTTGCCAGATCATCACTCATTCCCTGCAGACAGTAAAGAACATAGTCTAAGTACTGGATTTCAGCGATAGGTCTCAACCCTCTCATTGCCATACCAATTCCCTGTCCAAGAATGGTTGCCTCACGAATTCCTGTATCAGCGATACGTAAAGCACCATATTTTTCCTGCATTCCTTCCAATCCCTGGTTTACGTCACCAATGTTTCCGGTATCTTCACCAAAGATTAAGGTTTCAGGATATTTTTCAAAAATTTTGTCAAAGTTATTTCTGATCACTACTCTTCCATCAACATCTTCAGAGCTGTCGGAATATACCGGCTTAATCTCCTGAATGTTTTCAGACTTCCACTCAGACTGAGAGTATAAGTGAGATGAATAGTTGTCTTTTTCAACAGCAGCTACTTCATTGTACTTCTGCATCAACTGATTTCTTTCCGCAGAATTAGTTCCTCTTGTTGCCAGTAAAGCTTTTCTTACTAAATGGAAAATGTCCTTTTTAGCTTTTGAAACAAGCTTATTGAATTGAGAAATGTATGTTTCAACTTCAGCATTTTGCCCTTTAAGACTTTCTACTAAAGGTAAGATAGACTGAATAAGTTCTGAAACTGCTTTCTGATAGTTTTCCCAAGCCGTTTTCTGTCCTGCTTTTGCAATCTTTTTGGCTTCTTCATCAATAGTTTCCAGCTCTTCAGCAGTAGCAATCACCTCTTCATTTCCATCAATTTCAATAGAATAGTTCAAAATCCATTCTTTGAATTTTGCTAATCCGTCAAACTCAGCTTCCCAAGCCAGACGTTCTTCATTTTTATATCTTTCGTGAGACCCGGATGTAGAGTGCCCCTGAGGCTGAGTAACATCAATTACATGAACTACTACCGGTACGCTTTCTGTTCTTGCAAAATGTTCTGCCTTAGCATATGCATCCAACAATGCAGGATAATCCCAAGCTTTCACCTGAATGATTTCACATCCCTGATTCTCTCCTTCTTTTCTCTGGAAACCGCTTAGCATCTCACTGATGTCAGCTTTTGCTCTTTGATTTTTAGTAGGAACTGAAATTCCGTACCCATCATCCCAGATAGAAACAATCATAGGAACCTGAAGTGCGCATGCTGCATTCAGAGTTTCCCAGAAATGACCTTCTGCAGTAGAAGCATCTCCAATTGTCCCGAAAGCAATTTCGTTTCCTTCTCTTGAGAATTTTTCTGAACCTTCAAATTTTACACTTTTATAAATTGTAGAAGCCTGAGCCAATCCTAACAATCTTGGCATCTGACCTGCTGTAGGAGAAATATCGGAAGAAATATTTTTCTGAGCTGTTAAGTCTTTCCAGCTTCCGTCTTCATTTAAACTTCTTGTTGCGAAATGTCCGTTCATCTGTCTTCCAGCTGAAGCAGGCTCTCTTTCCACGCTTGTATCTGCATACATCTGTGCAAAGAAACTTTCTACTGTTAAGGCATCTATTGCCAATGCAAAAGTCTGATCCCTGTAATATCCTGAACGGAAGTCTCCATTTCTGAAAACTTTCGCCATTGCAAGCTGAGGAAGTTCTTTTCCATCCCCGAAAATTCCAAATTTAGCTTTTCCAGTGAGTACTTCTCTCCTTCCGAGATAAGACATTTCACGAGAGATCCTTCCTAACCTGTAGTCTTCAAGTATCTGATTTTTAAAATCTTGAAAGGATATTTGCTGTGTTTCAATATAGGTTGTTTGCATAGCTAAGTAAAAAAGTTTTTAATCTTCAAGTATTTTGCTAATATACACTTTTTAAATTAATTTTAATTTTTAATAATCTTTTTTAAAAATTTGATAATAAAAAAAATTGTGCTTTATTTTGAAAAAAATTGTAAAAGATGGAAAAAAAATCACCCCATATTTTGAATGCATCGAGCAATCTTTTAGGATTTTCACTGATTATCATGACGTCTTTAAAAATCGCTAAAATAAGTCAGAATACGCATTTGGACGAATTTGCAGGTCTTGCCAGCATTTTTTTTGCATGCAGCTGCTTCTTCTCATTTCTGGCTATCAGAACGAAAACCGAAAAACGGGAATATACCTTTGAGAGTATTGCGGATTATTTATTTTTAATCGCTTTATTTTGTATAGTTCTAGCAGTTATTATTGTAAGTCTAAAAATAATTTGATTCCGAAATAGCGATTAAATTATGATTATCGAACTATAATTCATAGATATTTATCGAAAAACATTCATTTTTATTTTTCTGGTATATTATTTGAAATTAACGTCAGTAATTATTTTTAAAACACAATAAGATGATAAAAAAATTACTGACCGTAGTTAAGGTCTTCGCCTTTTCTACACTTTACTTTGCACAAGTAGGAATCAACACATCAAATCCTCAAACGACCCTTCATATTGATGGTGCCAAAGACAACTCAACATCCGGCGCTCCTTCAGTACTACAACAGGCTAATGATTTTGCAGTGACCAATTCAGCGCAAGTAGGTATAGGAACAATTACTCCAACAGAAAAATTGGATGTAGGTTCAGGAAATGTACGCGTCCGAAATATTAACTCCAATATTGGTGTTGGCGGAACGGACAGAGTAGTTGTTGCGGATGCCAATGGTGTCCTGAAAACTATAGATTTTACAGCCTATTCATTATTCCATGCACGTTTGGCTGCTGATCAGAACATCAGTAGTGCTGCTTCAATTGTGACATTAATGTTTGCCAGCCCGGTTGCTACTTCTCCATTTTATTCTTATAATACCTCTTCAGGGGTTCTGACTTTCAGTCAGGCCGGTAATTACCTAGTGACTTTGCAGGCAAGTTTTACCAATATTTCTGCAGGAGCGCAATTACTTTTAGGAATCAGACCTGTTCCGGACAATAACTACCTGGGAAGAGGAAGCCACTATGCAGGAGCTTCAACTCCTACTCTGACTGCTTCAACAAGAATTGGTGAACTAATGAATTACACAACTGTAATTGTAGTGCCTACAGCAAATTATCAGATTCGCTTTACAGCAGCTCCTAATCAGGCATGTACTATTTTATCAACAGAAATGGGACCTACAGGAAATGGAAATGTGACGAATGTAACGGTACAAAAAATATAAAAAAGAAAACACAGATAAAAAAGATTCGGCGCACCACAGGTGCGCCGAATCTTTTTTATTTATAAATATTTTTTTAAAACTTTCTTTCAATTACATAATCCAACATGCTATGTAAGGATTTTCTTGCTTCAGAATCCGGAAACTCGTTTAGGAGATCTTTTGCTTTCTGCTGGAAGTCTTTCATTACCTGAATAGCATATTCCAAACCACCGGAGCTTTTAACAAATTCTATAAGCTCTTTTACACGCTTGGGGTTGTTGTTATAACGTTTTATGGTATCAAAATAATACTTTCTATCCTTCTCACTGGCTATTTTCAGGGTATGAATTAAAGGCAGGGTCATTTTCTGTTCTTTAATGTCAATTCCTACAGGTTTTCCAATGACATTTGAACTTAAATAATCAAAAAGGTCATCTTTGATCTGAAATGCCATCCCAGTATAGGTTCCGAAATCCATCATTTTCTTAGCCAGAGCTTCGTCTGCATTGTTGGAAAGAACCCCTATTTCACAGCAGGCAGCAATCAGAGTAGCTGTTTTCTGGCGGATAATCTCGTAATAGACATCTTCAGTAATATCCAGCTTTCTCGCTTTTTCCAGCTGAAGAAGCTCTCCTTCTGACATTTCACGGATGGTTCTGGAAATTACACCAAGCAAGTCATAATCTTTATGGTCTGTAGATAATAATACGGATTTTGACAAAAGATAATCACCTACTAAAACTGCAATTTTATTTTTCCACAACGCATTGATTGAAAAGAAATTACGACGCTTAAAGCTTTCATCCACCACATCATCATGGACAAGAGTCGCGGTGTGGATCAACTCAATCATAGAAGCGCCACGATAGGTTTTTTCCGTCACTTCACCCACCAGTTTGGCACAGAGAAATACAAACATTGGGCGCATCTGTTTTCCTTTGGTGGTAACAATAAAACGGGTTACTTTATCTAATAAAGCTACTTTACTCTGCATTGATTCATAAAACTTCTGTTCAAAAAGTTTCATTTCATCATTGATCGGTCGTTTAATCTCTTCTACAATGTTTGCCACAATCTGCGATGCTGGGTGAATAATTATTAATTCTCACAAAGATAATTTTTTTCGCTCAATTTTAAGACAAATTAATCTTTGAGTTGATCTTTCGGGATAAAATAAAAAGAAGGTTTTGTAGTTCCCAATGGAGATTTAAATTTTTCTCCGGAAATATAAATTCCCGTTTCATCTACACTTATTCCTTCAATCTGAGCTAATGAAAGAGCCGTTCCCAGATAATAGTGCTTTGGTTTTTCTTTGAAAAATATTCCGGGTTCCGTTTCGGTAAAGACATCTAAAAAGACTTCCGTTTTCTTTGTATACCCCACTAAATAAAGCTTTTTATCAAAATAAGAAGCATCTGTAACTACAAAACCAGTTTTATAGGCTTCAAGCTTTTCTGCTTTTTGTAGTTCTGAAATATCTGGGTCTACAATATAATGAGAGGTCGCTTTTGCAGCCCACTCTTTAGTAAAAATATGCAGCTTTCCATTCAGATAAATCATGGCTTCTGCATCAAAGTCATTTCTGGTATTTCTGGAAATGAATTCGGTTTGTTCAGGATAATAAAAAGAAATCGTTGTTCCGTCTAACGCTCTTTCTGAACCGGGAATTTTAATGTTAATAGATGTATCAAGACGTTCGTAAGGAACTTTATAGATCATCAGATCTTTCCTTATTCCTGTATTATTTCCAAAATCTCCGATGTAAAAATTTTCACCATCATTCGCCAAAGCTTCCCAATCATTATTAATTAAATTGGTTTTCAGTGTTCGGATAATTTCACCATTATTTTTATCAATTTCAAAAAGCTCAGCTGGATTTCCACTATCATTGAAAGTATATAATTTCCCGTTCAAAATATCCAGTCCTGAGGTCTCATCAATCTTATCATTCAGATAATTAACTCTGTATTTTTTAATTTTCAGAAAGTCTGTCTGCTGGGAAAATGCAGATTGAAAGGCAAAAAGAGCAACAATGAGAAGAAATTTTTTCATAGAACAAAAGTAAGGTTTTATTGCCAGTTGAGTGGTTGGGATACGGGATACGGGGTTCGGGATTCGGGATTCGAGTTTTGAGAGATTGAGAGCGTTAAGATTATTGTAAGAATATAGATTCCTACAGAATGGACAAACTAAGCGATTATTTTTCTACAACTTGTCATTCCGCAGGAATCTAAATATTTTATGTAACCCTTTGAAAAGAATTCTTGATTTTGAGTTGGAGAGTTTAAGAGACTTATTATTTTGTTTATCCATCTTTATCTCATCTTAATCTTAAAACAGAAAAACGAGCTAAAATAGCCCGCTTTCCCTTAGATTTCTATTGATTTTAAAAACAAGTTTAAGCAGTTTTCTGCTCTTCCTGAGTTTGCTGTTGTTCTTTCTTTTTTGCCTGTTTTGCAAAATATTCTTTCTGATATTGTCTTACCGTTTTTCCGGTTCCATCATGTCTCCATCCCGGTGAATTGAAAATATAATTGATTCTGTCGGTGAATTTTAATCCGGGTTGTTTAAGATCTTTCCAGATTTTTCGCCATTCATAAAAAAGGACTGTATCTGGTCTGTTATCCGGCATTTTGGGATAGATTCCATATTTCACAGGAATATTAGGGTCTTCTTTTTGAAAGGTCCCGAAAATTTTATCCCAGATGATCAGGCACATTCCCATATTCTTATCCAGGTATTTTACATTACATGCATGATGAACACGGTGGTGGGAAGGTGTGACAAGAATATATTCCAAAAATCCCATACTCTTCACAGTCTGTGTGTGAACCCAGGTTCCATATACCTGACCAATGGCGTAAGCCACCATAATATGCCACGGATTGAATCCTAAAAATGCAAGCGGTGAAAAATACAAGTATCTGTAAAGCGGCTGCAGCACAGGACTTCTGAATCCTGTTGTAAGGTTAAAATATTCTGAACTATGGTGTGTGATATGAACTGCCCAGAATGCTCTGGAACGATGATCAACATAATGCAGAACGTAATAGGCAAAATCTGTGATTATGAAACAGGCCAGCAGATACCATACACTAAGATCCCATGAAAAAAGTCTGTGATTGTAGAAGAAAAACATAACGCCCATGGCAAATGCTTTCATAATAAGGTCCAGCCCAAAATTCATCAATGCCAGATAAACATTTGTAGCAAGATCTTTTCCACTGTATAGCTTAGCTTCTGAAACATGGCTGTAAATCATTTCAGCTAAAATAACGGTTGCATGCAACGGGATAGCCCATGCATATACATTTTCCAGCCCATCCTCGCTCATAAGAAAATCCATCATCACAAAATAATTTGTGCAAAGGTAGGGTTTTAACTTTTCTTTAAGGAAGTCTTGATTTTTTTTAAGGAAATTTTAATCCGTTGCTTTGTTCGCCAATTGTCCGCAGGCTGCATCAATATCACCTCCACGGCTTCTTCTGACCATTACAGTAATCCCAGCATTTTCAAGCTGACGGATATAGTTTTCTTCCGCCTGTTTGTTACATTGGTCATACTTTCCGTCACCAATAGGATTGTATTGAATAAGGTTTACTTTTGAAGGAACCTGTTTGCAGTACTTGATTAAAGCTTTAATGTCTTCATCCCCGTCATTGATTCCTTTCCATACACAGTATTCAAAAGTAATGACAGAACCTGTCTTTTGATACCAGTACTGAAGGGATTCCATAATATCCGTCAACGGAAATTTATCCGAGAAAGGCATAATTTCGTTACGCTTGGATTCTATAGCTGAGTGAAGGGATAAAGCCAGTTTCACACGCAGTTCGTCATCTGCAAGCATCTTGATCATCTTTGGAATACCGGATGTAGAAACGGTAATTCTTCTTGGAGACATTCCCAATCCTTCCGGCTGGGTAATTTTTCGGATGGCTTCCACTACGTTTTTGTAATTCATCATCGGCTCTCCCATTCCCATAAATACGATATTGGAAAGCGGTCTCTCGAAGTACATTCTACTCTGACTGTCAATCAGGGCTACCTGATCTACAATTTCAGCTACTTCAAGGTTTCTCATCCTCTTTAGTTTTGCTGTAGCACAGAATTCGCAGTTTAATGAGCATCCTACCTGCGAAGATACACAGGCTGTGGTTCTTGTTTCTGTAGGAATAAGAACAGATTCCACCATCAGTCCGTCATGAAGCTTCACTCCGTTTTTGATGGTTCCGTCAGAGCTTTTTTGAAGAAGATCTACGGAAACAGGATTAATGGTATATTCTTCGGAAATTTTTTCACGAAGTGATTTCGAAAGATTCGTCATTTCATCTATCGAATGGAGGTTTTTACTCCATAGCCAGTCATAGACCTGTTTCGCACGAAACGGCTTTTCTCCTAAAGACTCAAAGTAATCTTTAAGCTGGTCCAGTGATAATATACGGATATCTTTCATTTTAGAGGGCAGATTTTAGGTTGCAGGTTGCAGATACTATTACCTGCAACCTATTACCTAATATCTTTTTTATAGAATTAACATTGCGTCACCGTAAGAATAGAATTTATATTTTTCTCTTACAGCTTCTTCATAAGCCTGCATTACAAAATCTTTTCCAGCAAACGCAGCAATCATCATAAGAAGTGTAGACTTCGGTGTGTGGAAGTTTGTGATCATTGAAGTAGCTACTCCGAAATCGTGAGGCGGATAAATGAATTTATTTGTCCATCCGTTGAAAGCAGAAATCTTTTTGTTTGAAGAAACAGAAGTTTCCAATGCTCTCATTGTGGTAGTTCCTACTGCACAAACTCTTCTGTGAGACTCTACCGCTCTGTTGATAAGCGCAGCATTTTTCTCGTCAATGATGATCTCTTCAGATTCCATTTTGTGCTTAGAAAGGTCTTCTACCTCAATCGGGTTGAATGTTCCCAATCCTACGTGAAGTGTTACTTCAGCAAAATTGATTCCTTTGATCTCTAATCTTTTCATCAAATGCTTAGAGAAGTGAAGACCTGCTGTAGGTGCAGCAACTGCTCCTTCTACTTTTGCATAGATAGTCTGGTATCTTTCTGCATCTTCCGGCTCTACCGCTCTTTTGATATACTTTGGAAGTGGAGTTTCTCCCAATTCTTTTAATTTCGTTCTGAATTCGTCGTAAGAACCGTCGAATAAGAATCTTAGTGTTCTTCCTCTTGAAGTGGTGTTATCAATAACTTCCGCTACCAAAGATTCATCTTCAGTGAAGAATAATTTGTTACCAATTCTGATTTTTCTTGCCGGATCTACCAAAACGTCCCAAACTCTGGTTTCTTTATCAAGTTCTCTTAATAAGAAAACTTCAATTTTAGCACCTGTTTTTTCTTTATTTCCGTAAAGACGAGCAGGGAAAACTTTAGTATTGTTGAAGATAAACAAATCATCTTCATCAAAATAATCCACTACATCCTTGAATAATTTATGCTCAATAGTTTGTGTTTTTCTATCAAGTACCATTAATCTGGCTTCGTCTCTGTGTTCTGATGGGTGTTCTGCTAATAATTCCGCAGGAAGATCAAAATTAAAATCTGATGTTTTCATTTTTTAAATTACGGTTTAAAAATTATTGTAATTACAAGGTGTAATTTTCGGAGTGCAAATATACGACATTGAATACCCCTTTGTCAAGTATTATTTACAATGAAATATAAAACCGTGATTTTACGGGGATTTTTAAGCTTAAAAAGTTTTATTTTTGGAAAAATTAAAATTCAGCATGGAGCCAGTAAGCAAAATCTACTTCCTTAATAATCCGTATCCTAGCGGTCATAAAATCGTTACATTCAACTGGAGCGGACGGATTGATGAGGATGGATTTATCTGGTTTGATTTTCATTTAAAAACTGAAGATTATTATGCCAATGATGATCATGATAGCGATGAAGAAGACGAAGATTTATCGGACTGGGACTCTAAAGCCGTATGGGGAAACTACCATGCCTGTACTTTATCTTCCAATTATTGGGGTGAACAAAAGGGAATCAGAATAAACGACCTTGATGGAAAACTGGACTTTGAGGCTGTTGTTAAAAATAAACTTTTCAGTAACGATCTTCCGTCTGAACAAAATTTTGATGATGATGATCTGGCTTTTAATATTTATCTGCTTGGGCATGACAGCTGTGCGGATCATGAAATCCGGTTTTTAGAAACAGACAACAATCAATACAATATTACATGGACCGGCAAAATTGCATTAACCTACGCAGGCGATGACGAGTTTTCCCATGAGTTTAAAGCAGAGATTTTCAAAGTTGAATTTGAAGGATTCCATTATCCTAAAACCTGGTCGGTAGAAAAAGCCACTGAGGTATTCAAAGCTAAACTTGCCAACTTTGAGGCATACGAATTTGTGGATCTGAATCCTAAAAGTAATAAGAGAGAATATAAATTAAACAAAATCAAATCGATAATCGCATAAAACAACCAATCAAAAATTATTATGAGTAAATATTCAATTGAAGCATTTATCAACGAAACAAAAGAGAATCCGCAACAGAGAGATTATTTTGAACTGGAAACCAAACATCTTCTGGAAATCAACCTTAATAATCAGGCAGTATGGACCAAAAAAGGAAGTATGGTAAGCTATGTGGGAAATATCAATTTTGAAAGGCAGGGAATGCTTGCCGGAGGAATTGGGAATCTCCTTAAAAAAGCAATCAGCGGCGAAGGAAGTAAGCTTATGAAAGCAGAAGGAACCGGAAAATTGTATGTAGCAGATTCCGGAAAAAAAGTACGTATTCTTTATCTGAACAATGAATCCGTATGTGTAAACGGAAATGATGTTCTTGCCCATGAGCAAAGTGTAAACAGTGATATTACCATGCTTAAGAGTATTGCTGGAATGATGTCCGGCGGACTTTTTCAGGTGAAACTTTCAGGAACAGGGCATATTGCGATTACTACTCACGGGGATCCACTGACTTTACTGGTAACTCCTGATACGCCTGTATTCACAGATCCTAATGCTACTGTTGCATGGTCCGGAAATCTGAGTCCTGAACTGAAAACCAATGTTTCTTTCAAAAGCCTTATCGGAAGAGGAAGCGGTGAAGAGTTTCAGATGAAATTCTCAGGCCATGGTTGGGTATTGATTCAACCTTACGAAGAAGTGTATTATATGGAAAAATAATATATTAAAAATTGATAATTGTAAAACGGCTGCCCTTTATCCAGACAGCCGTTTTTTATTTTGCCAGAGCATTCCTTACCCCATATTTGCTAAAATTTAATATAAAAATAATCAGCAGATAACTTGTTGAAAAACCATCGCTCTGCAACCTAAAATCCTATAAACTCCCATCCGAAACCCACAGCTATAGCCTTTACCTCACATCTTTTTAATATATTTAAGAAAAAAATTTAATGGACACCACCACTTCACGCAGAAATTTCATTAAAACTGCTACTTTAGCAAGCTTTGGGGCATTGGTTTTACCCAATTCATTATTTGCTTATTCCAATGATTTTAAAACAGATAAAAAAGTCCGTGTCGGTTTCATCGGTGTTGGTCTTCGTGGGCAGGAACATGTGAAATTACTGGCTAAACGTAATGATGTAGAGATTGTAGCGTTTGCCGATCCGGAGAAAAGAATGCTTGCAGCTTCACAAAAAATATTAAAAGACAATAATAAACCGGCTGCTCAGGAGTTTTCCAACGGTGAATATGACTATCGAAATCTTTTAAAATTAAAAACTATAGACGCTGTTGTGATTGCAACTCCATGGGAATGGCATCTTACGCAAGGTGTAGAGGCAATGCGTGCAAAAAAAATTGTGGGTATGGAAGTTTCCGGAGCGATAAAGCTTCAGGACTGCTGGGAATTTGTAAAGGTATATGAAGAAACAAAAGTTCCTATCTTCATGATGGAAAACGTATGCTACCGAAGAGATATCATGGCTATTCTGAATATGGTCCGTAAAGGGATGTTTGGGGAGCTGGTACACGGAAGAGGCGGTTATCAGCATGATCTGAGAGGGGTTCTTTTCAATGACGGAATCAATCCTTACAATTCCGGTGCGGAGTTTGGAGAGAAAGGGTTCAGTGAGGCAAAATGGAGAACTGAACATTATGTAAAGCGTAACGGAGAGCTTTATCCTACACATGGATTAGGTCCGGTAGCGATGATGATGGATATTAACAGAGGAAACCGTTTAACGAGATTATCTTCATTTTCATCAAAATCAGTAGGACTTCATAAATATATTGTTGAACATCCAAAGGGCGGAGAAAATCATCCTAGTGCGAAAGTAAAATTCAATCAGGGTGATGTAGTAACCACGCAGATTGCCTGTGCCAATGGTGAGACCATCCTGCTGACTCATGATACAAGCTTACAGAGACCTTATGATCTTGGCTTCAGGGTTCAGGGAACTGAAGGATTGTGGCAGGATTTCGGATGGGGAGATTTCAACCAGGGGCATATTTATTTTGAAAAAACAATGAACCATACCCATCGTTGGGATAACACTGAAAAATGGATGACAGAATACGATCATCCGATGTGGAAAAGGTTTGAAAATACTGCTGCAGGAGCCGGACATGGCGGAATGGATTTCTTTGTGATGAATACTTTTATTGAATGCATCAAACGAAATATAGAATTCCCGATGGATGTGTATGACCTTGCGTTGTGGTACTCAATTACGCCACTGAGTGAAGAGTCTATTGCCAAAGGTGGTCAGGTAGTTGACATTCCTGATTTTACCAATGGAAAATGGAAAACTCGTAAACCTGTATTTGGAATGACCGATGAGTTCTAAAAAGACATTACTCATACTAGCAGGCGGATTAGGAAGCAGGTATAAAGGGCTTAAACAGGTGGATGGAATACTTGATAACGGTTCGCCGATTCTGGAGTATTCTATCTTTGATGCATTGGAAGCCGGTTTCCAAAAAGTGGTCATTGTTGTCAACAGGCTGATTCCTCAAAGTTATATTGAAAGGCTCAACAGCATCTCAGAAATTAAAAATTTTGAGCTACATTGGGTGTATCAGGAAATAGATAGTATTCCTATTTCGCTGGAGGGTTTTGATTATCCTGATCGTGAAAAACCATGGGGAACTGCTCATGCCGTTCTTTGTGCCAAATATTCAATTCAGGAGCCGTTTGTAATGATCAACGCAGATGATTTTTACGGAAAAGAAGCGTATCAATTGGCCGCACATGAAATGAACCATCATCATATTTCAGATTCACAACTGGGCATGATTGCCTATCCCGTAAAGACAACATTGAGTGGTAATGGAGCTGTAGCCAGAGGAATATGTACACTGGATCCTGAAAATTATCTGATCAATGTTGAAGAGCAGACTTCCATTCAAAGAATAAATAATTCTATCGTTTATATTAAAAATGGAGAAAATGTAAAATTAGATCCCGACACATTGGTATCGATGAATTTTTTCATATTCCATCCTCATATTTTCTGTTATCTGGAAGCTTATTTTTATGACTTTATTGAATCTGATCCACTGCCCACTCAGGAATTTTATATTCCTTCTGCTGTGCAGAGAATGATTGATGAAAACAGAGTACAGGTAAAGGTAAAAGCATCTCCTTCTCAATGGATGGGAGTCACTTATGCAGATGATAAAAAGGAAATTAAAGATTTTCTGACATCAGAGATTAAAAACAACAGATACCCAGAAAGTTTATGGAGCTAAACGATATTGTCATTCAATTTATTGGTACAGATCATTACGATCTCACTCCTATTACTGACGGACTGATCAATACAACCTATCTTTTGGAAAATAAGGATCAGGGAAAGAAGTTTATCTTACAAAAAATTAACAATCATGTCTTCAAACGGCCGGAGGTTATCGTCAACAATCATTTAATGATTAATAAGCTTCTCAGGTCAAATAATTATCAGTATCAAATCATAGAGCCAATTCCTTCTCTTACTGGTAAACTTTTGGTAAAAGATGCCAATGATGATCCGTGGCGCATGTTGAGTTTCGTAGAAAACAGTACTACTTTTCTTACTGCACCATCATTGCAGACGGCTTTTGAAGCAGCTAAGACCTTCAGCTATTTCCTTACCATTGTAAATCCTGAAAAACTGCCTGCTATTGAAGATACACTTCCTAATTTCCTCAATTTTGAGAAAAGGGTTGCAGATTATAAAAACTCATTAAAGAATGCAGCTCCTTATTTAAAAGAAAACGCAAAAGCTGAAATAGAAATCACCAATCAGCTTCTGTCCTTGCCTGAACAATGGATTGAAATGGAGAAAAACAATCAGATTCCCAAAAGAATCATCCATGCCGATGTAAAAATCAGCAACATTCTCTTCGATCAAAATCATCATCCTTTAGCTGTCATTGATCTTGATACGATGATGATTTCTACGATTTTGTATGATTTTGGAACGATGATTCAGTCTTATACCAATACAACCCATGAAGATGATGGCAGTGCCAAAAACAATTTCAATCCTGAAATGTATAAGGTTGTAAAAGAAGGATTTTTATTTTATTTAAAGGAAAAACTGACCCCCAAAGAATCTGACAATCTTGATTATGCCGCGCAGGTCGCTATTTATATTCAGGAAATTCGTTTTTTAACGGACTATCTGAATGGAAGCACCTATTATTCTACGAAATATCCTGAGCATAATTTAGACCGAACTAAAAATCAGCTAGAGCTGTTGAAAGGATTGAGGGAGTATTTGGGAGTTTGAGAGGGGGAGGGTTTGAGAATATTAGAGTAAAACAGACTCCTACGGAGTGACAAGGTGTATGGATAGATAAAGCGTTCTGTTTGTCATTTCGTAGGAATCTATACACTTACAAAACAATCCAACCCTCAAACTCTCCCACTCTCAAACCCGCAACTTATTCTAAAAATCCAAGATTCGCCACCGAAAATTATGTACAATGCTGAGACTCCTACGGAGTGACAAGGTGTATGGATAGATAAAGCGTTCTGTTTGTCATTTCGTAGGAATCTATACACTTACAAACCCTCAAACTCTCCCACTCTCAAACCCGCAACTTATTCTAAAAATCCAAGATTCATCACCGAAAATTATGTACAATGCTGAGACTCCTACGGAGTGACAAGGTGTATGGGTAGATAAAGCGTTCTGTTTGTCATTCCGCAGGAATCTATAAGCTTACAAACCCTAAAACTCTCCCACTCTCAAACCCGCAACTTATTCTAAAAATCCAAGATTCATCACCGAAAATTATGTACAATGCTGAGACTCCTACGGAGTGACAAGGTGTATGGGTAGATAAAGCGTTCTGTTTGTCATTCCGCAGGAATCTATAAGCTTACAAACCCTAAAACTCTCCCACTCTCAAACCCGCAACTTATTCTAAAAATCCAAGATTCATCACCGAAAATTATGTACAATGCTGAGACTCCTACGGAGTGACAAGGTGTATGGGTAGATAAAGCGTTCTGTTTGTCATTCCGCAGGAATCTATAAGCTTACAAAACCTTCAAACTCTCTGACTCTCAAACCCGAATCACGAACCCCTAAACTCATCCCAAAAACTCCAAAATCCTCTTCCACTCTCCCAATTTCTTTTCAAAGGAAACCGTATGAAGCGGACTTGTAGAAGGCAATAGAAAAATGGGTAATTTATAATTTTTCCCCAATAGCTTTTGTAAATTTTTATAAGATTTTCCTCCATTACAGAAAATAGCTTTCACGGCTGGATGTTCTTCCAGCAATTCAGCAATCTGATTGGCTTCTTCATTTTTGATTTCAGAATCCAGGCTTCCTTTTCTCTCACAGGAATCAATGACGTCCCAGAGGGCAATGTGATATTTCTTTAATGTTTCGATTCTTTGAGTATAATCTTCGGTAAATTCTTCATTCAGCAATTCAAAGATGATTTTCCAGAATTTGTTCTGGGGATGGGCATAATACTGCTGCTTTTCCAGTGATTTTACTCCGGGAATTGAGCCTAAAATGATAATTTGAGACTGAGCATTAATAAGGGGTTGAAATGAGGAAATCCGGTTTTGCATATTCAAATATAGAGATTTATTTCGCGCAGATTATGCTGATTAAGCAGGTTAAGAAATATGATCTTTCAAGGTTTTTAGGCATAAAAAAAGCGGGCTTCCTTCGTCTACGCTCAGGATAATAGCCCGCTATTATTTATTTGATATTTTATTTGTCTTATAAAGTTTCTTTCAACCAATCGAAGAATTCTCTCTGCCATACCAATCCGTTTTGTGGATGAAGTACCCAGTGGTTTTCGTTCGGGAAGTAAACCAATTTAGATTTTAATCCTTTTAATTTTGCAGCCTGGAAAGCTTCCTGCCCCTGCTCGTAAGGAACACGGAAATCAATTCCCCCCTGAACGATCATGATAGGCTTGTTCCATTTATCTACAAAATTACTTGGATTGAATTCTGTGTAAGCTCTTGGTTGTGGCTTTTCCCATGGTGAACCAAGATCCCAGTTTGCGAACCAAAGCTCTTCAGTAGTAAGATACCATGATTTCATATCAAATAATCCATCATGAGCAATGAACGTTTTGAATCTGTTTTCATGAATTCCTGCCAGCATAAATACGCTGTATCCTCCGTAGCTTGCTCCTACAGCTGCTACTCTGTCACCATCTACGTATGGTAAAGTCTTCGCAAAATCTGTAGCTGCCAGATAATCTCTCATCGGCTGTCCACCCCAGTCTCTTGAAATTTCTTCATTCCATTTTGTTCCCCAGCCTGGCATACCTCTTCTGTTTGGAGCTACCACGATATAATCGTTAGCCGTCATCAGAGCAAAGTTCCATCTTACGCTGAAATATTGCGTTAAAGCAGATTGCGGTCCTCCCTGGCAATACACCAAAGTAGGATATTTTTTGTTCGGATCAAAGTTTGGCGGGTAGTGGAACCACACTCCCATTTCTTTACCGTCTGACGTTTTCACCATCTTAAGTTCAGATTTCCCTTGAGCTAATTTAGCATATGTTTCTTTGTTAGCTTCAGTCACCTGCTTCATTTCTCCGTTTTTAACGTTTACAGAGAATATTTCTGTTGCATGATTTACGTCTGTTCTTCCTACTAAAAGTGAAGTTTTATTGTCTGTAAAGATCTCGTTTACGTCAAAATCTCCCTTCGTTATCTGCTGTACTTTTGCTGATTTTGAATCTAAGGCAAAAAGTTGTTTTGTTCCTCTGAATGCTGCTGTAAAGTAGATTGTTTTTGAATCTGCTCCCCAAAGTACATCTCCTGAAACACTTTCGTCCCAACCTGCCGTCAGATTGGTTGTTTTTCCAGACTTCCAATCCATGATTTTCACATCATTCTTATCTGCTTCATACCCGTCTCTGGCCATACTCTGCCAGATCAGAGATTTTCCATCCGGACTGAATTTAGGGTTTACATCATATCCTTTATTAGATTCTGTAAGGTTTTTGGTTGTACCTGATGCTAAATCGTAAGCAAAGATATCTGTATTGGTACTTGTAGAATACTCTTTTCCACTTTTAGGTTTTGTAACATATAAAAGCTGTGCAGAATCTGCACTCCAGATAAAGTCTTCAGCACCTCCGAAAGGTCTCTGAGGAGAGTCCCACATTTTTCCTTCCAGCAGGTCTTTAGCTGATTCTGCTTTGTCAGAAGTATTCACTACAAATACATGGTTGTATTTTCCTTCATTGAAATAATCCCAGTGTCTGTGGTTAAGATCTGTGTACACCTGAGCGGTAGTTTTAGGAGTATCAGCAAATTTATCTTTCCCCATCACTTTCTCTACCAATACCTGCTTGCTGAAAGCAATTTTCTTCCCATCCGGAGAAATGACAACATTATCAGCTTCACCAATGGTATAAAATTCTGTCCAGGTTTTCCCTGCATCTTTAGAAAGATAGATTTTATCACCTTCCTGAGCATAGATTCCGTTTTTATCCCACTGAATAAGGGCTTTCTTACCGAAATCAATTTTGGAAGACTGATTATTAAGAACATTCAGAAAATAGTTCTCATTTTTTGTTTTTTCTGTTTTCAGGTCCACTTGTCCTACTTTATAGATAAGGGAACCCTGATCCGGTGAAACAGCCTGTACCCCAACTTTTTTCAAAGTCCAAAGAATTTCAGGTGTCATTACTTGTTGTGCATTCATTAAAAGCGGAGCTGCCAAGGCCAGCAGACTGTACTTAAGTTTCATATGTTGATATTCATTTTTTAACGGATATACGGAATCCTGCTGATTTCGTACTTTCCTTTTATTAAACTCAAAGATTGCCAAAGTTAATATTTAAAATAAAAACGGACGAAAGAATTAACATTAAAATTCTTTTTATCCTGTAAAGTACATTTCCGGGAAAACACCTATTTTTTGAATATGGGGATTTTCCCTGTACCACTGTCTGCTTCAAATACTGAATTTTACATCATCAGACGTCCGATAAAATAAGTAACCAACCCATTAAAATTTTACATTATGAGTACACCAGACACAGGTAATTTTAAAGCAACGCGTGTAGACGCAGGTGCAGCTAATCTTTGGCATGTACATGAAGGTCATTTCAAGTATGGATCTATCAAAGAAACGAGAGTCAATTTTGCAGGCAGAACCCTTGAACAAATTATGGAAAAGATTGCTGAGAACGAACCCATTAATGCACCTTATACGAAAACAGACAACCAGAAACGAACTTATGAAGACTGCATAAAATGGATCAAAAAGAATTGTTAAAAAATAATAGGCTGCCTAAATGGGCAGCCTATTTTATGATATGATCTATTTTATAATTTACTCTCCATCTGAGAACATTGAATTCGCCAGAGAAGTCACAATGGACAGCAGGATACTGAAGATAAATGCCCACCAAAAACCGTCTACCACCATACTATCTATGAAATAGTCTGCAATCAGAATAATTCCGGCATTGATTACCAAAGCAAAGAATCCTAAAGTAAGGATCGTTAACGGCAGCCCAAATAGGCTTAAAATTGGCTTTACAAATATATTGAGAACTCCCAACACAATTGCAAAGATAATGGCTGAAGAAAACCCTTCAAAATGTACTCCCGGTAGAATTTTGGTTAAAAGATAAGCAACAATTGCTGTTACAAATAGTCGGATAATTAAGTTCATTGTGATATTTTTTAATGTTTATGGGGGATATGGAGCAAAAGCTATTCCATTTCAAAAAAAAGAATTCCTTGAAATCCTTTATTTAAGGAATATTTTCCCAGTTACTCCTTTTAATTTGTTATTTAATTTTCATCATGGTGACCAATGAGGTCGCTACGTGACTTTCTGAATCAGAATTTTCACTCTGAACATAGATTTCCGTTCTTACCACAATGATTTTCCCTCCGCCTTTAATGACATAGGATTTTGAAACCAAAGCATCCCCCATCGCAGGACGAAGATAGTTCACTTTCAACTCAACGGTTACCACATAACAATCTTCTGCATAATGACTTACCGCTGCATATCCTGACGAAACATCCACAAGAGAAGCAATCATAGCCCCGTTGAACATTCCTGCTTTTCTGGTCATCATTTCCATTTTAGGAATCTTCATGGATATAAAGTCGGTTTCTACTTCCAGCAGCTCTGCTTTATAGAACTGTAAAGTTTCCGAACGGTTGAAGCTGTCTGTGATGAGTTTTCTTTTCTCTGGTGTCATTATTTTTTGAATTTGCATGTAAATTTAAAGATTGATTTAAATAGTAAAGAATTAAAAGAGTAAAAATTTCCAACTGCAGGAATTTTTGTTTGTTCAGTAATAATTAAAATTTTTCAGTTCAAAAGGTTAGATTTGCAGGAAAGCTTTATTATGGGTTTAAAGAGGTTTTTTCAATTTTTAGGTTTAATTGCCGGCTCCAGTTTCCAGGCACAGACCCTGCATTTATATGGCGGTGCAGATCAGGATCAATATCTGGGTTGCTTAAACTGTGACAAATTTGATAAGAATTCGATCTGGAACAAGTTTAGTGATTATGGAAATGTATTCAGTTCAAAATCAATCTGGAATTCATATGGAAATTATGGAAGTCGCCACAGCACCTACTCTCCATGGAATGAATATGGAGCTTATCCTCCGGCAATCGTTGATCAGGATGGAAATTTCTTTGGTTATCTTACTGTAAATCCCTACAAATCTGAAAGATCGGAACTGGAACTGGCTGTGATTTTATGCAAACATCATGATGAGATTGCAAGTGATATTAGCGGCTGGCATGAGAAATTGTTTCGGTAGAGAATTGCTGGCAAAGGCACAAAATAGTTTACTATTGCATACTGACCACCCCGTCAAAAATTCTCTGAATTTTCGCCACCCCTCCGGAAGAGGGGAATTTTTACGCCCTCAGCTGGGGTATTTGTATTAAGATAATAATGGTGAAACTATAGCTGGATTCCTTCGGAATGACAAACTGTGTGGATAAACCAAGTGCCATACTTCTCATTCCATAGAATCTAAAATGTGTAAATTAAGCTTTTTAAAGAATGACTGTGTATATTTGCTGTTGACTCGTTATTTACAGAAAAAATTAATTAACTTTCACCTGATTTACTTCAAAACGAAACTCATCCATCATGCTGAATGATTACAAAAAATATGAATTATTTGGAAAGACCCTGATACAGAAAATTGATATGAAAGGGCCATTCAGATATGATTTTCCGGTTTCGGAGCAAGCGTGTTTTCTGTATGTGATTAAAGGAGCGTTTCAATATAAAACAGATGAGCAGGAATTTGACGTCCCTGCCAATTATTCCCTGTTTCTTAACTGTATCAACTCGGGAAAGCATATTCAAAATTCAAATTTAGAAAGTAACTGTCAGGTGGTGATTGTTACCTTCTACCCGGATATTTTGAAAAAAATTTACGACAGAGAGTTACCTTCCTTACTGCAAAGGCCTGCCCATATAGTTTCCAATCAATCCAGTGAGAAAATAAATAATGATTTTCTGATTCAAAAATATGTAGAAGGATTGCTTTTTTACTTTGAAAATCCATCGCTCATTAATGAAGATATATTAATTCTTAAGCTAAAAGAAATTATGCTATTGCTGGCCCAATCACAGAATGCAAATGCCATTCAATTGATTTTGTCTCAACTTTTTTCTCCAACAACTTATTCTTTTAAACAAATTATTGAAGCAAATTTATTTTCACAGCTCACCATTGAACAACTTGCAGAAAAAAACAACCTGAGTATATCATCCTTCAAAAGAGAATTCGCAAAACTCTATGACGATACTCCCGCCAACTATATAAGAAACAAAAAACTGGAAAAAGCCGCCGAATTGCTTTTAATATCTGATGAACGAATTACGGATATTGCATTTGACTGTGGATTTAATGATCTGGCGACTTTTACAAAAAACTTCAGCGATAAATTTCATGTAACGCCCTCAAATTACCGTCAGGAAAAGAAAGGGAAATAATTTGATACTTATTTTATACCCACGCATTTCTCTATTTCAATAAGGAATTTTTGTTGAACCAAAATATCAAATTCTTGAACGAAATCACAAAATCATTTCTGTGATTCTACCGCAACTTTGTACTATAAGTTTCAGGGAATAATTTTCCCATTCTGGTGCTGTAAAAGCAAAAAAGAATAAGAAGCTTAATACATTTAAAATAACATCAATATGAATCTATCAGTTTTAGGAATTTTTCATACCATCATTGGTATAAGCGCTCTTGCCGGTGCCATTATCGGATATATCAGATATGGTAAGATTAATATGGCTCATCTATCCGGAAAGGTCTATTTTTATGCTACACTCATCACATCACTTTCAGCGTTAGGGATCTCCAAAGCCGGAGGGTTCAATGCAGGGCATGTATTCTCTTTATTTATCATTGTTTTAATCTCTGTTGCCTATTTTCTTTTCTCTAGTAAAAAGGAAAGCAGGAAAGCCAGATATTTTGAGAATTTTTTGCTGTCATTCAGCTTTTTCCTGTCCCTTGTTCCAACCATTAATGAGACTTTTACAAGAGTTCCCATTGGACATCCTTTAGCCAAAGATATCAAAGACCCAATAATCGGTCAGACTCTTCTTGTCATTTTCCTGCTTTTCGTGATTGGATCCATCTTTCAGTTTATGAAGCAGAAAAAAGAGAATGTTGAAGTTTCACGTCTTCAGTAATGTATTTTTTTATGATAAAGATTGTGAAAGTATAGAAAATAAGGTTGGATTCCTACGGAATGACAAATACAACGCTTAGTTTATCCGTACAGTTTGTCATTCCTTAGGAATCTCGGTGTAAATTAAAAGTCAGAAGATTGTTGGAAAACGCAAAGGCGCAAAATGTTTTCCGAGTTGTATATTTAAGGCGCGAAGATTTTATCTCCGATAAAATATGGCAATGTCGAAAAATGGATCATCTATCTGTGTGCAGTTCTTTTTTTATCTCTGAAATATTAGCTAAGTTGAGTCTGAAAATCGTTACTCAACGTCAAAACACCTTCTGTAATAGCTTCCGGATGGGTGGTAAAGCCTTTTAACTTTGAAGTTTTTCCTTTTAATACAAGGTCTAAAAGCTGTTTATCTGATAATTTTTTACCGAAAATTTCAAAGGTGATTTTGAATCCACAATTTTTGAAATCGGAACATCCTACGGCTGTTTTTCCTTTGATGAGGTTGTGTTCTTTACATTTCGGACATTTTGTTTCTTCCCAGGACTGAAGTTCTTTTTTCTGTGCAGGTTCTCTTTTTTTCTTCTCCTTTACTTCTTCTTTCTCTTCTTCCTGAAGGGTAATCACTTTTCCTTTTCCGTACACTACTTTCTCGGTAAGTTCGGTCACCATCTGAATCAGTTCTTCTTTGAAAAGATTGGCTTCATACTCACCTTTTTCAATTTTACGAAGTTTTGATTCCCATTCACCTGTAAGTTCCGGACTTTTTAAAAGTTCGTCTTCGATGGTATCGATCAACTGAATTCCGGTTTGGGTAGCGATGAGGTTTTTCCTTTTTTTCTCGATGTATTTTCTTTTGAAAAGGGTTTCAATAATGTTTGCACGGGTGGAAGGTCTTCCGATACCGTTGTTTTTCAGCATTTCACGCAGCTCTTCGTCTTCAACCTGTTTTCCGGCTGTTTCCATTGCTCTCAGCAGTGTTGCTTCCGTGTAAGGTTTTGGAGGCGTTGTTTTCCCCTGGTGAATCATCGGATCGTGTGGTCCGGTTTCTCCTACAATAAATTCAGGGATCGTTTGTTCTTCTTCTTTTTCTTTGTCCTTATCAGTAGTTTCTTCTTTGGGTTCTTTGGCATAAACGGCTCTCCATCCTGCTTCAAGAACTTGTCTTCCACTGGTTTTGAAAGGAATTGTTCCTACTTTCCCTTCTACCAAAGTATTTGAAATTTTACATTCCGGATAGAATACAGCAATGAAACGTTTGGCAATCAGATCATAGATCAACTTTTCTTCCCTGCTCAGATTCTGGGAAGGTGGAATTTCCGTAGGAATGATCGCATGGTGATCGGTAACTTTGGTATCGTCGAAAACGGCTTTGGATTTTGGAATCGGAGCTTCTAATAACGGAGCAATCAGATCCTGATAAGGGTACATTTTCTGAAGAATCCCTGTTATTTTCGGATATAAACTTTCAGATAGATAGGTGGTATCAACACGCGGATAGGTTACGTGCTTCTTTTCATACAGACTCTGGATATAATTCAACGTATTTTCCGCTGAATATCCATATTTTTTATTGGCTTCTACCTGAAGTCCGGTCAAGTCGAAAAGTCGTGGATTTTTTTCTTTCCCTTCTTTAATTTCAAAAGAAACGATTTCAAATGGATTGACTTTAAGGTATTCCAGTCCTTTTTCTGCTCGTTCCAATGTTTTTAAACGATCAATCGCTGCACTGAAAAGAACGTCACGGTATTTGGTTTTAAGTTCCCAATATTCTTCTGTGGTAAAAGCATCAATTTCTTTCTGACGCTGCACCAGCATGGCTAATGTGGGAGTTTGTACCCTTCCAATGGAAAGAACGGCTTTATTTCCACCAAATTTCTTGGTAAAAAGTCTGGTGGCATTGATTCCCAATAACCAGTCTCCAATGGCTCTGGCATTTCCGGCCAGATAGAGATTTTTATAATCTTCTGCAGGCTTTAAACTCGCAAAACCTTCTTTAATGGCATCTTCCGTCAATGAAGAAATCCATAAACGCTGGATGGGTTTGTTACATTTTGCCTTCTGCAATACCCAACGCTGAATGAGTTCTCCCTCCTGCCCGGCATCCCCACAGTTAATGACCTCATCACATTCTTCCACCAATCTTTCAATGACTTTAAACTGATTTTCAACGCCTTTATTCGGGATCAGCTTGATTCCAAAACTGTTAGGAATAATCGGCAGTGAAAAAAGATTCCAGGATTTGAACTGAGGACCGTAATCGTGAGGTTCTTTCAACGTACAAAGGTGTCCGAACGTCCATGTCACGCAATAGCCGTTCCCTTCCATATAGCCTTGCTTAGGCATGGTAGCGCCCAATACTTTAGCGATATCTCTGGCAACACTGGGTTTCTCGGCAATACATAATTTCATGAACTCGGGTTTATTGAAGGAATGCAAAAATCGTGATTTTTTTTGACTTTTCAAATTTAGTTGAAGATTGAAGACTTAGAGTTGAAAGAGAAGGAATTAGGCTCTGTATTGTAGAAATGTAAAGTTTTACAATGTATATCATCAGTTTATTTAAATGCAAAGATGATTGAATTCTATTATTTATTTAGGAGGCAAAGAAAATGCGAGTAAGTCGCTGATGAAGCGAAAAGATAATTCATAAGCTTAGAAAAAAATCAATGAAATTGATTTCACCTTTGCTGTCTTAGAATTTTTTTAAAAAAATATATTAAATCTTTGCGTTTAAATAAACTGATACATATTTTTTGCAAAAAGCCCCCTTAAAAAAGGAGGCCGAATCAACAATGTAATGAAACTAGGTTCATTATTTCTTTTGAGCTTCTAAAATGGCATCGGAAATCCCTCCACCTGCGGTTTCAAAGAAGGCAGGGCCGGCCAGAAGGTATACTTTTTCTAATTTTTTTGTGGTGGATAGTTTGTGTTCTTTCAGGTAATTTTCAGAACGGTTGGCAAGTACAATTCCTCTTACTACATTTCCTGCTACCAAAGCGGTTGGAGAATCTATTCCTGCATCTTTCAAATCACTGGCGAAAGCAAAATTGGTAACGCCTAATCTCATGGCTTCACGGGCTGCTACTTCTCCTACGGAAATCATTAAATCAGGAGTGAATTTATTACGGTCACCTAAACCGATTAACAATAATTTTTTCGCAGACATAGATCCGGAAGGGGGCATAATTAAAAGGGTTTCTAAAGAATGTCCTTGAAACTGTCCTGCTTTTCTAATATTGGTTAGTTCTCCTTTTAAAGCTTCATCCAAGTGAACCAATCCGTTCAATTTAGCGGGTAAAGCCTGAGCATTGAAGATGTCTCCTTCTGTATATTCAAAGACACAGGCTACCTGAAGTTGGGCATCAGCAGAAGATGGTCCTTGTACCAATCCTACCATGGAGATTCCGTCTACGGTTCCCCATATTTTGGAAATTCCAATGGCTGTAGTAGTCTGTGCTAAGTATAGTGTTGAAAAGAACAGACCTAAAATGATGTATAATCTGATTGCGTTATTTTTCATGATTTTAATGTTGTTTTGGCTGATGATAATTCCTTAAAGTGTCATTGGCACGTCCATTATAAGGATTTCTGTACCTTCTTTAAGTGCTTTAATATTGATATCCTGAATATCCCATACTCCGAATCCATCTCGTTCTGCCAAAGTCTCTCCGCCTATTTCTGCGCTTCCTTTAAGAATGAAAATATAGATCCCGTTTCCTTTTTTTCTGATCTGATAATGGGTTTCTGTATTCTGATCAAAAGTTCCCAGATGAAACCATGCGTCCTGATGAATCCATACTCCTTCGTCATCGGAATTTGGAGAAAGTATCTGTTGAAACTGATTGTGGCTTTTTGTTTTGTCTAAAGTAATCTGGTCATATCTTGGCGTAACATTTCTTTTTTTCGGATAGATCCAGATCTGAAGGAATTTCACAAGTTTATCACTGTTTTTATTGAACTCGCTGTGCATAATTCCGGTTCCTGCACTCATTACCTGAATATCTCCGCTTCTTATTACTGCTGTATTTCCCATGCTGTCCTTATGTTCAAGATCGCCTTCCAAAGGAATACTGATGATTTCCATATTGTCGTGAGGATGTGTTCCGAAACCTCTTCCTGCTTCCACTTTATCGTCATTCAGGACTCTCAGGACTCCAAAGTGCATTCTTTCAGGATTATAATAATTGGCAAAACTGAAAGTGTGCTGGCTTAATAGCCATCCGTGGTCTGCTTTCCCTCTTGAGTCTGCTCTGTGAATGACAGAGTTTTCTTTTATCTTTGATTCTGTATTAGGAAGATGATTGTATCCGATGGGTTCTAATGGTTCGATCTCATCAATGTCATTTTTCATAGCGTTTGCAAGAGAAGCTGATGCTACAAACATTCCTGTTCCCAATAATCCTTTCTTTAAAAAATCTTTTCTGTCCATATCAGATTGTTATTTGTTCTTGTTTGATAGTACAAATTTAGGGAGACCGGAAAACCTGCACATTTAACTAGTTTAATAAATAGCTTTTGTAGCAAAAAAATGCCGGATACAAAAGTATCCGGCAGTAAGATTATATTTGAACTTCTTAGGGAGTCAAGAATATTTAAGAATAATTATGTTTTAGATTCCTACGGAATGACAAATAATACGCTTTCTTTCTGCATACAGTTGTCATTCTGTAGAAATCCCGCCGTTGCATTCATCAGTATTTATTTTTGAATTGAAAAAATAAAAAAGAAAGTTATTAAAACCTAAAGATTATTTCTCTTTTGAAGCAAGGCGTTTTCTGATGGTACTTACAAATTCTTTTGAAACACCAAGATAGGAAGCAATATAGTATTGTGCTACTCTTTGCGGGATTGAAGGATATACTTTTACAAACTCAAGATATCTGTCTGATGCGGTCTTGGAAATGGTATTTACCAATCGGCTCTGCAATGTAGAAAGGTTTCTCTGAACCAGCATTCTGAATACTCTTTCAAATTTAGGGACTTCCTTTAGTAGTTTTTCTTTGGTTGCAGGATTCAGCATATAGATTTCCGAATCTTCCAAGGTTTCAATATACACTTTTGAAGGTTTCTGCTCCTGAAAAGAGGCAATATCACTGATCCACCAGTCTTCAATAGCAAACAGTAAAGTGACTTCTGTACCATTATCATCCAGACAGTACATTCTCAGGCATCCTTTTTGAATATAGCCTTCAAACTGGCAGATCTCTCCTTCTCTCAGTAAAACTGTTTTTTTGGGAAACGACTGGCATGACAACAGATCTGTAAATGTTTTTTCTTCTTCGGGGGTGATTGAGATAAATCGGGTAATATTTTTGATGATATTTTCAAACATAATGTCAGGTTTACCCCTGCAAATTAGGAAAAAGACTGTAAACTTCGTTCTTTAAAAGTCCACTTCCTCCTCCGTAATGTTCTATCACTTTAACATCTTTATGTAAATCAGCGCAAAATATTTTAATATCTTTTTCAAAATCTTCCTCAAGGCCTGAACTTAAAAGAACAATATCTACTGTGTTGTCTCGTATATATTCATAGCAGAAATTTTCATCACTTTGTATTTCGGCAGCCCAGCCTTCATTATTTTCTATAATTCTTTTTAAAGTCTCGAGAATTTCCTGATTCTTTCCAATGACTAAAAAATGTAATGTTTTCATTTTGTTCAGGGTTTAAGGTTTAAAATTCAAGGTTAAAGGTTTATAGTGTTTGAATAAAGTGGAGATTCCTACGGAATGACAAAAAGTGTATAGAGAGGTAAAATTACTCTAATACACTCAAACCCTCCGACCCTCAAACTCGCATCCCGCATTATCTTACAAATGTTTATTTCCTGTAATTTTCAGTTCGTTCAGATCAAGCTGGGATTCTGCTTTTCTTATCTCGTCTTCACTGAATCGTTTTTCACGTTTCATCTGAAACAGTTCTTTTCTCTGCAGGGCAAATATATCCAGCATCACCTTGTGATATTCTACCATATCATTTCTTCTGTTAGTACACATTTCCAAAGAGTTTAGATGATTCTGGTGAAGTTTGATATCAGTTTCCAAAGCTTTTTTAAAGTTTTCAAGCAGACTATTGCTGTTCACCAATTCATTATATTCTTTATCAAGTTTTTGAACGGCAAGTTTATCCAGTCTCATTTGAATTCCGGCCTGCTGTTCATGAGAAGGAAGAATGGGGTCAATTTCCTGAATTTTTGTCAATTTAATTACCAATGACAGTGTCAATCCCTGAAATACCAATGTCACAAAAATGACAACAAATGTGATAAAAATGATGAGGTTTCTCATGGGAAATTCTGCCTGAGTATTCATCATGACCGGAATTGACAGGGCTGTTGCCAAAGAAACCACGCCTCTCATTCCTGCCCATCCAATAATTAAAGGATTTTTCCATCCCGGGCTTGGGTCACGGCGGGCTTTTTCACTCAACCATCTTGGGATATGAGCCACAGGATAAATCCATAACAGACGTACTACAATAACGATCAAACTTATAATTAAACCATATTTGATTCCTTCCATTAATGAAATTTCACCCAATCCATTAATGATATCCGGAAGTTCAAGACCTATTAATACAAATACCAAAGCATTCATTACAAAAATCAGGGTATTCCAGACTCCTGTCATGTTGATTCTTGTGGTTCCTGTTTTAAAAATTTCATGAGCGCGGAAAGACATAAATAAACCTCCGCTCACTACAGCCATTACTCCCGAAAAATGAAAATGTTCTGCAGAGAGAAACAGAATATAAGGTGTAATTACTGTAATGGCAGCATCAATGGCCGGTGTAGTAGGTAAAAACCTATGAATGGCGTAAAAAATATGAGCCCCTGCAATTCCTATTACAATTCCCATCCCTGCTACCAGAAAAAACTGTCCTGTTGCTTCATGCATTGAAAAAGCTCCTGTCATCACTGCGGCCAGCGCAAATCTGAAAACAATCAGTGAAGAGGCATCATTAATCAGACTTTCCCCTTCCAGTATAGCAAGGGTACGTTTTGGAACTTTCAATCCTTTTAGGACTGTCGTAGCAGCAACAGCATCTGGTGGAGAAACAATTCCTCCCAATAAAAACCCTAATGCCAGTGTAAATCCGGGAATCAGCATCTGTGAAGTATAGGCAACTACCAGAGAGGTCAGAAATACCAGACCAAAAGCCAGCAGACTAATAGGACGTTTCCATTTCCAGAAATCATTCCATGAAGTATACCAGGCTGCTTCATATAAAAGTGGTGGTAGAAAAATTAGAAATATAATATCAGGATCCAGCTTTAAAACAGGAACTCCCGGAATAAAACTAATTCCTAATCCGGCAAGCACCAGAAAGATAGGATAAGCAATCTTAATCCGTTGTGCCAGCATGACCAGCATCATGACGAGTAATAAAAGTCCCAGTATTAAAAGTAGTTGTTCGTGCATAGTTTTTCAGAAGTTAGATTTCAGATTCTGGTTATTCAGGTTTTGGCTAAGGCCAGCTATTTTTGTTTTTTGTAAAGCGGGCTAAATCCCACTCCTAATTGAATGTTCATTAATTTATTTAGATTCCTACGGAATGACAAATATTACGCTTTATCTATCCGTTCACTTTGTCATTCCGTAGGAATCTCAACATTACTTAAACACTTGAAGGATCATCAAAAATTACAAATAATTTTAAAGTTAAAATACTTATTTAAAAAGTATTGAATTAGCCAATTCAATTTCTTCCTCATTAATAGAATGTCCGAAATTAGCATACACTTTTTCTGTTACCTCAGCGTTCATTTCTCTTAAAATATTGGCTGTAGCATATACTCTTTCTACAGGAACATGAAAGTCAGGATTGCTTGTTCCCAGAAAAACGGGAGTTCCGGCAAAGTCTCCTTTATAATTTTCACTATTGATCTTATCTCCTATTACTCCTCCAATAATGGCTGCTGCCCCACCGAACTTCTGAGCATTACGGGCTAGAAATTCCAAGGTAAGACAGGCACCCTGAGAAAATCCGAAAAAGAATATATTCTCTGGTTTAATTCCTGCATTTACAGCCGCTTTTACTGTTTCTTCAAGCATTTCAAGGGCTGATGACAGCCACGGTTCGTTCTGATCCACGGGCGCTATGAATGAAAATGGATACCAGGTATGATTCAAAGCCTGCGGGGCTAATAAAGCGTAATCTTTTACATTCAAATGCTGAGATAAACTCAGAATGTCCTGAGCGCTTCCTCCACGTCCGTGAACCATGATCAAAGCTTTTTCTGCCTGACTCAACGGAATTCCTGCTGTTTTTATATTTAAAATATGACTCATTATTTCTATCTGAATTTTTCTGTTGGATAATTAATTGCGGGTAGAACTTCTGTCAGACGTTCTCTCCTTTTTTCAAACTGTGGCGGCAACTGCAGATCTTCTCCTAAAAATGCGGCTTCTTCATCTACATCGAATCCGGGACCTGAAGTTGCAATTTCAAATAAAACACCTCCCGGTTCTTTAAAATAAACTGAGGTAAAATATTTTCTGTCCTTCACTTCAGTATGTTCCAATCCGTATGCATTTAACCGTTTTACCATTTCAAGCTGAGATGCTGCATCCGGCGTGGCAAAAGCCACATGATGAACAGTTCCTCTTCCTGCCAATCCTTTCAATGCACTGGGTACAGAAAGCAGATCCACATATTTCCCAGGCAAATTGTCTGTCCCCAATCTCAATCTGTCAGGGGTTTCTTTAATCACTTTATGATCCATCTGAGTGGTCAGAAGAGCGGCTGTTCTTTCATAAGCATCCTGCCAGATTTCCACATGATGAATTCCTTTAACGGCATAATCTTTAGGAATATAACCATTGTAATACCCTTTTCTCTCATCTTTATCATTAAAAACCAACTCCAAACCTAAGCCGTCAAAATCTTCAAGATAAATAAAAACTTCATCAGAAAATCTTTGCTGTGGCTGTTTGAAAGGAATATTGAATTGTTCCAAACGGTTCATCCAATAATCCAAAGCTTCTATAGAAACTGAAAATGCAGTTGTATTGAGCATTCCTTTACCATGTCTGCCATTGATCAAATCTTTACCATACGGAAAAGTAGTCATGATCGTCCCCGGTGTTCCATATTCGTCCCCGAAATAAAAATGATAAACATCCGAGTAATCAAAATTGACCGTTTTTTTGACCAGACGAAGTCCTAAAACTCCGGTATAAAAATCTATATTTTCCTGTGCATTGCCAGTAATTGCCGTTACATGATGCAGTCCTGTGATAAGTTTCATTGTGTTGAAATTGTTAATTGGTTATTATGATGGGAAGCGAGATTTCGAGATTCGGGATTCGAGTTGATAATTTCGAGCGTAGCTTTATTCATCTTTTTTTTCACTTCTTTTTTTTAGCCCGAGACTCTCAAACCCTCTTACTCTCTTACCCTCCGGCTCTCAAACTCGAATCTCGAAAACCCGCATCCCGAAACCCGACTCTCAAACCCATTAGAGTTCTTCCTTTAACCAAACATCATTATATTCTTCCGGATGACGTTTGAACTGTGCGTGAACATACGGACACAACGGCAGAATCTTTAAATCGTTTTCTCTTGCGTAGGAAACCAGTCTTTCCAGTAAGATTTTAGCAAAGCCTTTTCCTTCGTATTCCGGATTTACTTCAGTATGATAAACCGTCAGTTTTTTACCAATGACTGAAATATCCATTTTACCTGCTTTATGATCATCTGAGAAAAGCTGGATTTCTCCTTTTCTGCCTTCTAAAACTATTTCTGTTCTTTCCATTTTCTTTGTTTTTTAAATCTTGATTCAAAATTAGCATCTTTATCAAAGCTGACCGATGATCTATGATAAGTTCGGAAGTACTCCTTCTATTTTCTCACGCATTCCTTCGTACTGTGCAGGAAGCTTCAGGTTGGTTCCCAATTCATTCAAAGGTTCATCTACAGTGAAGCCAGGATTATCGGTTGCAATTTCAAACAAAACTCCTCCCGGTTCACGGAAATATAATGAATAGAAATAATCCCTGTTGATCTTTGGAGTGATACTCAATCCTGCAGATAATGCTTTCTCACGATATTCCATCAGAACGTTGTCATCCTTTACCCTGAATGCAATGTGGTGATTGGTTCCGGCAGCATTTCTTCCGGCAGGAATGGTATCATTTTCAATAATATCTATAAGATTAGCTGTATCAATTGCATCAGTAGCAAATCTGTATCTTTCTCCTTCCTGTTTCTGCAAATCGTATCCTAAAACATCGGTCAGAACTTTGATAGTAGGATCTGCTTTTCTTAAGGTTAATGTTACATTATGGAAACCTTTCAACGCATTTTCATCTTTGATATCATCTGTTGTCCATACTTTTCTGCTGTCTTCACCTGCAGGTTCTATAAACTGTAACTGAAGCCCGTCCGGATCTTTAAAAGAGATCATCTTTTCACCAAATATTTCGCCTTCTTCTGCGTTTACATTAAAGCTTTGTAGACGGTTTTTCCAGAATTCAAGGCTTCCTTTGGGCACTGAGTATCCTATATGGGTAGCCATTCCGCTTCCGTTGTTTCCTTTACCAATTCCTTCCCATGGAAAAAAAGTAAGGATCGTTCCCGGTGTTCCGTTTTCATTCCCAAAATAGAAATGATACGTTCCCGGATCGTCAAAGTTTACTGTTTTTTTCACCAGTCTTACTCCTAAAACTTGAGTATAAAAATCCAAATTTCTTTTAGCATTGTCTGCTATTGCAGTAATATGATGCAGACCTAATATTCTATTGTCCATTGTCTTTAATTTTTATGCTAAATTACAGTGAACAGAAATGCTGCACATTTAACTAGTTTAATAAATAAAAATAATCAATGATCTCTTCCCGTTGATCTGATAATAATAAGATTTAAAATTCACAGATGTAATGGGAATTCAAGCAAGTAAATAACTTAGGGTTTATAAATAATCTACAAAATAAAAATGCATCAGAATAAATTTCTACCTAATTTATTTTTAACAATATAAAAATTATTTAATTCTCATAAATTTCAATTTATATTACATTTTCAGCAATAACAAATAAGTGATATTTTCAATATTTTTTGAAATAAAAGGCATTAAAATCGTTTTTAAAATTAAAATAAATGAATGAGTTATTACACTACAAAATACTGACAAACAACATATTAAATCATTAACAATAAATTAATATTTAAAATGTCTACATTTTTAGTGGACTAATAAAAATTAAATTATATATTTGCAACCGTATTCAGGAAATAAAACAAAATGAAGGCAGAATTCAAAAATAATTCAATAAAGAAACATATCATCAAAAACATGATGAAGGATATCTGTATGCCTGTACATCAAGAATACTGTGGTTGACCTTACTTTTATATAGATATATTTTCAAAGGCTTTACCACGTGGTAGAGCCTTTTTTATTGAACACAAAAACATAAAAAAATAAAAATGAGCAATTCTAAAAACAAATGGTTAATTCCATTAGCTTTTACAAACATCTATGTGATATGGGGAATTACGTTTTTAGCTATTTCATTTGGCTTAAAGGGTTTTCCGCCATTCATTCTTTCAGGGTTAAGATTTCTAGTTGCTGGAATCCTGATGATAGGATATCTTCTTTCTAAAGGAGAAAAAGCAAATTCTCTGATCAACTGGAAGAAAAATGCTATTACCGGTATTCTTATTCTTACCGGAGGAACAGGACTTGTAGCCTGGGGAGAACAATATGTGACAGCTTCAGAAGCGGCAATTTCTATTGCAACCGGCCCGTTCTGGTTTATTGCAATCGACAGAAAAAACTGGAAATATTACTTTTCAGATAAATTCATTCCGATAGGACTGGCCATTGGATTTGCTGGGTTAATTATGTTTTTAAAAGGCAGTGTACATTCAAATGCAGCCCATGCAGTTGCTGACGGAAACCTTCGTATTACTGCGTTTGTGGTATTAGGATTAAGTTCCATAGCATGGGTACTGGGATCTTTATATTCAAAGAAAAATCCGGCTTCACAATCTACCTTTATGAATATTGCTCAACAGCTTATAGTAGCGGGACTAGCATCTTTTTTAATTGCTTTTTTAAGAAAAGAATGGACTGATTTTTCAGTTTCTGCTGTTCCGTTATCGGCATGGTTTGGAGTCCTATTTTTGATCTTCTTTGGATCGATAGTCGCTTATTTGTCGTACATTTGGCTTCTGTCCGTAAAACCAGCTGCTTTGGTAAGCACCCATACCTACATCAATCCTATTGTAACAGTGATTGCAGGCTGGATTGTTGCCAATCAAAGCATCAATGGAGGTCAGCTATATGGTTTATTCATCATATTGCTGGGAGTACTTCTAACGAATGTCACCAAGTATTTCAGACTTTCAAAACGGTCAAAGGTAAAAATCAGAAGAGTAAGAAGATTTTTTAACAGAGCAGGCAGACCATATCAGCCTATTTAAACAGTATACAAAATCAGAATGATAGAAATCAGAAACATATCGAAAACATTTCACCAGAAAAAGCAGTCCTTTAAGGCCCTGGATAAGGTGAGTTTAAATATAGAGAAGGGAGATATTGTAGGAATTATCGGTTTTTCGGGGGCAGGAAAAAGTACCCTGATCCGTACAGTAAATTTACTGGAAAGACCAGATGAAGGGCAGATTATTATTAATGGAAAAGATTTTACCCAGCTCAATTCTAAGCAACTGGCTGAGGAACGTAAAAAAATCGGAATGATCTTCCAGCATTTCAATCTTCTTTCTTCAAGAACTGTTTTTGATAATGTAGCTCTTCCTTTGGAACTGGATCACAGCAGTAAGGATGAAATCAACAGAAAAGTTAACGAACTACTGAAGATCGTAGGCCTTGAGGATAAAGCCAATGATTACCCCAGAAGCCTTTCGGGTGGGCAAAAACAAAGGGTAGCTATTGCAAGGGCCCTCGCTAATGATCCTCACCTTCTGCTTTGTGATGAAGCAACCAGCGCACTGGATCCGGCTACCACGCAATCTATCTTACAGCTTTTAAGAGATATCAATCAGAGACTGGGAATTACCATCCTTTTAATTACCCACGAAATGGAAGTTATCAAAGCGGTCTGCAACCACGTTGCAGTGATCGACAAAGGAAAATTATTAACAAAAGGAACTTTAAGCGAGATTATTTCGGATAAAGAAAACCCGATAATCAGGCAATTTATAAATTCAGACATCATGACCCTGCCACAGGAACTCAGCAGCAGACTGCAGAAAGAACCAAAAGACGGTTTATTTCCGCTGGTCGAAATAGAACTTAACGAAAACATCAGTGTTGAACAAATTCTTTCAACGCTGTACAATCAATATAAAATCCCTTATAAACTTTTAAAAGCAGATGTAGAGTATTTTGGAAATTCCAACTTCGGTAAGCTTCTGCTGCAGCTTCAGGGTGAGGCGGAAGAAAACCAACAGGCGATCTATTATTTCAACCAAAATAAAATTCAAAATACAGTAAAAGGATATGCTTAGTGATACGGTAATTGCCCTTTTGGCAAAAGGAACCTGGGAAACGGTTTACATGACATTTTTATCCGGATTTTTTGGTTTTGTGCTTGGACTTCCGGTAGGAATCATGTTATTTTTAACCAGAAAAGGACAGCTGTTGGAAAATGCAGTCTATCATAGAGGATTATCTATTCTGGTTAATATTTTCCGTGCTATTCCTTTTATTATTCTGATTGTATGGATGATTCCTTTTACCAGAATTCTGGCGGGAACATCTATTGGAGTAAATGCAGCTTTGGTTCCGCTAAGTGTGGGTGCAGCTCCGTTTATTGCGAGACTTGTTGAGAACAGCCTTATTGAGGTTCCTCATGGTCTTATAGAAACGGCAAGAGCTTTGGGAGCTTCTCCTTTACAGATTATCAGAAAAGTATTGCTTCCTGAAGCACTTCCTTCTTTAATTAACAATGCCACTATCACTTTAATCACACTTGTAGGATACTCTGCAATGGGTGGTGCTGTAGGTGCAGGCGGACTTGGACAGGTTGGTTACCAGTACGGGTATATCGGCTATGATATTGTCATTATGAATACAGTGTTGATTCTGCTTGTTCTGCTGGTCTTCATCATACAATTTGCGGGAGACCGATTGTCAAAAAGGTTTGATCACAGGTAGTTGGGTGAGAGTGTCGGAGGGTTTGAGGGTTTGAGATTCGGGTTACGAGATGCGTAATGCGAGATATGTGATGCGAGATCAGTATATATAAAATTTAATTAGAATGAAAAAAATAAAGATTTTTGGTTTATTAACTGCAGGAATATTACTGTTCAGCGCCTGTTCGGGAAGAAAAGATGACCCTAACTTTATCCGCGTGGGAATCACCTATGGTCCGGAGCAGGAAATTGCTGAGGTGGCCAAAAAAGTAGCTAAGGATAAATATAATCTGGAAGTGGAACTTATTCCGTTTAATGATTATGTAGTTCCCAATGAAGCCCTGACAAACGGAGATATTGATGCCAATGCTTTTCAGCATCTTCCTTATTTGACAGAACAATCCAAACAGAGAGGATACAACCTCGTCCCTGTAGGAAATACATTTGTGTACCCTATTATCGCCTATTCAAAAAAGATTAAAAATATCAGTCAGCTGCAGGAAGGCAACACTGTTGTTATTCCCAATGACCCAACCAACGGAGGGCGTTCTTTACTTCTTCTGCAGAAAAGCGGTCTTTTAAAATTAAAAGAAGGTGTAGGACTTTTACCAAAAGTAACAGATATTACAGAAAATCCGAAGCAACTAAAAATCATGGAGATTGAAGGAGCGCAGATTCCAAGGGTTTTAGATGACAGAGACGTTGTTGTAGGGATTATCAATAACAATTTTGCAGCTCAGGCTGGATTAGATTCGGAAAAACAGGGTGTCCTTGTAGAAGATAAAGACTCTCCGTATGTAAATCTGGTGGTTGCCAGACAGGATAATAAAAACAGTCAGAAAGTAAAAAACTTTGTAAAAGCCTATCAGTCTCCGGAAGTGGAAAAGAAAGCCAAAGAAATCTTCAAAGGCGGGGCTGTGAAAGGATGGGATTAATGAGTTTGAGGGTTGGAGAGTATTAGAGTTGTGAGAATGGATTCGGGATACGAGTTTGAAAGTATGAGGGTTTGAGAGTATGAGGGATAATGTCTTTGTAATCTGCTCTTTTCATTTTTTCCACCATTATCAATAAAAAATATTCAACAATGGGCTGTCTGCGAATATGTGGGCAGTTTTTTTATTCTTTAAAATTTATTTTCTCAATTTGAGATAATAAAGAAATTTTCTTTATTTTTGTTTTTAATCAAATAGAAAGGCATCATGTTAAAGAAAACCGTCATTATAAGTTTATTCACCTTTATTTCTGCTTCTTATATGGCTCAGACTAATAATACCCTTCCCGTTTATTTAGATGAATCCAAACCTGTAGAACAGCGTATTCAGGATGCATTATCAAGAATGACACTGGAAGAGAAAGTGGCAATGCTTCATGCACAGTCGAAATTCAGTTCACCAGGTGTTCCAAGATTGGGAATTCCGGAATTTTGGACCACTGACGGTCCCCACGGGGTACGTCCGGAAGTAATGTGGGACGAATGGGATCAGGCCGGATGGACCAACGACTCTATTATCGCCTACCCTGCTCTGACTGCTTTATCCGCTACCTGGAATAAAAAAATGTCATGGAACTATGGTAAAGCTTTGGGTGAAGAAGCCCGCTACAGAAAAAAAGATATTCTTCTGGGACCTGGAGTTAATATTTACAGAACTCCGTTGAATGGAAGAAATTTTGAATATATGGGTGAAGATCCTTATCTGACTTCAAAAATGGTAGTTCCCTATATCAAAGGGGTACAATCTAATGGGGTGGCAACTTCTGTGAAACATTTTGCCCTGAACAACCAGGAAATGTTCCGTCATACAAGCAATGTGAATGTGGATGACAGAACTCTTTATGAAATTTATCTTCCACCTTTCAAAGCGGCGGTAACAGAGGGTGATTCGTGGACAATCATGGGTGCTTACGATATGTATAAAGGCCAGTATGCCAGCCAGAATCAATATCTGTTAAACGATATTTTAAAAAAAGAATGGAATTATAAAGGCGTTGTAGTCTCTGACTGGGGTGCTGTAAACAATACGGAACAAGCCATTCACAATGGTCTTGATCTGGAATTCGGATCTTGGACCAACGGACTTTCTGCCGGAACTAAAAATGCCTATGACAATTACTATCTTGCTAAACCTTATCTAGATCTGATTAAAGCAGGAAAAGTAGGTACTACAGAACTTGATGATAAAGTAACAAGATTGCTTCGTCTTGCCTATAAAACAACAATGAACCGCAACAAACCTTTCGGAAATATTGCTTCTGAAGAACATAAAGCTGTTGCAAAAGAAATTGGTGAAGAAGGAATTGTTTTATTAAAAAACCAGGGAAATGTTCTTCCAATTGATATCAGTAAGGCTAAAAAAATAGCCGTTATCGGAGAAAATGCCATTAAAATAATGACTGTAGGAGGAGGTTCTTCATCTTTGAAAGTGAAATACGAAACTCTTCCTCTTGACGGAATTAAATCCAGATTTGGAAAGCAGGCAGATGTACAGTATGCAAGAGGTTATGTAGGAGATATCGGAGGTGAATATAACGGTGTAAAATCCGGACAGGATTTAAAAGATACCCGTTCTGAAACCGAATTACTGAATGAAGCAGTAGAATTGGCAAAAAAATCAGATTACGTCATTTTCGTTGGAGGGTTGAATAAATCAGACTTTCAGGACAGTGAAGGAAACGACAGAAAGAGTTATGGATTACCTTATAATCAGGATCATGTGATCTCCGCTCTTGCAAAAGCAAATAAAAATCTTGCCGTTGTTCTGGTTTCCGGAAATGCTGTAGCTATGCCGTGGATCAAAGAAGTTCCGACCGTTTTACAGTCGTGGTATCTGGGTTCTGAAGCCGGAAATTCTATTGCCTCTATTCTGGCAGGTGACGCGAATCCATCAGGAAAACTTCCGTTTACATTCCCGGTAAAGCTTGAAGACAATTCAGCGCATCAGCTTGGAGAATATCCTGGACAGAAAGATGAATTTGCCGCAGGAAAAGGTAAAGATCAGAAAAACCCTATCAATATTACTTACAACGAAGGTGTTTTTGTAGGATACCGCTGGCATGACACTAAAAATATAAAACCTTTATTCAGTTTTGGACATGGACTGAGCTATACGACTTTTGAATTCGGAAAGGCAAAAGCAGACCAGACAACCCTTTCACAGGATGGTAAAATTACGTTTACAGTAACGGTTAAAAATACAGGTAAAAAGGCAGGTGCTGAAGTTGCCCAGCTTTACATCAGCGATTTAAAATCATCTGTTCCACGTCCTGCAAAAGAGCTGAAAGGTTTTGAAAAAGTATATCTGAATCCGGGTGAACAAAAAGAAGTTACTTTCACCATTGATAAAACGGCTTTAAGTTATTTTGATGCTCAAAAGCACGACTGGGTAGCTGAACCTGGAGATTTTGAAGCATTGATCGGGAATTCTTCCGATGCCATTAAAACGAAAGTGAAATTTACACTTAAATAAAAACTGAGAGTTAAGAGTATAAACTCTATTTAATAATTATTTGATAGAATGCAAACAGATTCCAGATTGGGATCTGTTTTTTTATTCTCCAACTGATCACATAGTTTTTGCTCTGCTTAAATTACGAAATCTATAAGATGATATTATTTAAACGCAAAAGAACGCAATTCTTTTAGAAATAATTTTATGGAAAAGATTTCGCAAAGCCGTTACACTCAGCTGAGAAAAATACCTTTTTGCTAAACGAAGTGCCGCTGCGATCGAAAAAAGTATACAATATAATACACCTTTGCGAATATTACATTTAGATAGAATGCAAGCAGATTCCAGATTGGGATCTGTTTTTTATGCTCCAACAGATCACATAGTTTTTGCTCTGCTTAAATTACGAAATCTATAAGATGCTATTATTTAAACACAAAAAAGCGCAATTCTTTTAGAAATAATTTTATGGAAAAGAGTTCGCAAAGCCGTTACATTTAGCTGAGACAAATGCCTTTTGCTAAACGAAGTGCCGCTGCGATCGAAAAAAGTATACAATATAATACACCTTTGCAAACATTACATTTAGATAGAATGCAAACAGATTCCAGATTGGGATCTGTTTTTTATGCTCCAACAGATCACATAGTTTTTGCTCTGCTTAAATTACGAAATCTATAAGATGCTATTATTTAAACGCAAAAAAGCGCAATTCTTTTAGAAATAATTTTATGGAAAAGAGTTCGCAAAGCCGTTACATTTAGCTGAGACAAATGCCTTTTGCTAAACGAAGTGCCACTGCGATCGAAAAAAGTATACAATATAATACACCTTTGCGAACATTGCGTTTATACAGCAACTAGTCTCCTACACTTTATGTACGCTTCTGAGAAACCAGGTGTTTATATAGTTAATAAAAAAGCAGATTCCCAATTGAAACCTGCTTTTATACGATCTAACAAATCTTAAATTATTTTCCTCCGCCAGCGTTTTTCTCAACGTCGGTTTTTGTATTTTCTTTTACCTTCTGGTTTCCGAAACGCTTCACAAACGTAAGAGAAACTCCGTACCAGTCCCATTTTGAATACTCTCTGAAAGTTCCATCCTGACTGTAAGTTGTGTTGTCACCATAAGGTCTTTTAAAAATATTCATCAGCTGCATACTTAGTTCCATCTGAGTTTTCGGGAATATTTTGGTAACTGAAATATTGTGGAATACGTTGGTATTATTCGCATATGAATTTCCATTGTTCTGATTGGCAAGTTCCACCCATGCACTCAGGTTAATGTTTTTATTGAAAAGATTCGTGTAAGAAACATTCGCAGAGGCTCCCCAATAACTGATATAATCTTTAGCTCCTAATTTGTTTTTTTCGTTAAAATCCTTATTATTAATATAATACCATCCAAATCCGGCATTTACGTTCAGTTTATTTTTCAGGAAATTTTGATTGGTATTGGCAAAAAGGTAGTATTTTTCTACTTTTCCGTCAAAATTCCCGGGCAGAGAAACCGTTCTGCCGTTTTCTGTTACATAAGTAGTCCAGTAATCCTGATTGGTATGCATATATCTTGCAGAAATAAAATACTTTTTCAGAATTCCGAATTTCAGATAAAGCCGGTCATTCGGGTTGGGATTCAGATAAAGGTTTCCTCTGGAATAGGTTCCGTTAATTTCCGGCATCACGAAAGGATTAAACTCAGAATACCAAGGTCTCCAGATGCTTCGGTTATAGGTAAGACTCAAATCAAATTTCTCTGAAAAATTGTATTTCAACAATAAATTGGGAAGAAACGTTCCATAAGAATCTCTTCTCTCTGTGCCTGCTACATCTTGTGTTACTTTATAATCAATATATTCATATCGGATTCCTACTCTTGTTTCCAGTTTTTCGAAAAATGTTTTGCTATAATTGGCATATAAAGAACTTAGGTGATCTTCATAATGGAATCTGTCATTCTTGGAAAGATTGGCATATTCCGGTGTGCCATTATCAATACTGAATCCATAGAGTCTGTTAGGAATAACATGATTATTCAATTCGGTTTTCCCTCCTACTTCCATGGTGCCGCCTGTTTTACCAAAAGGATGGGTATAATCAATTTTCAGATAATAATTACGCATTTGGTTTGTACTGATAACTCCCAGCTGCTGATTGGTAATCACACCCTGCTTATTAATTTGTTTGTCTATCAAATTATCATTGTTATCACTTGAATAATTGGTCCCCAAATTAACATCTAAAATCCTGTTCTTTTCTTTATCATAGTATTTGTAGAAGGCATTAGTCCCTAAATTACGGCTGAATCCCCAGTTATTTTGGCTTTGGTGAAAAGATTCACCGGGATCTCCATCTTTTGAAGTCATCCCATCAGATTCTGCTGAAAGCAAATTTCTGTTCTGTGAATACTCCAGTACAAATCCGAAATTATTTTTATCATTGATTTCAAACTCTGATGTAGAAGAAAGAGAAGGGCTTTCATTTCTCATTAGATTTTCCAGATTGAACTGGGTAAGCTTATTCCCTTCATATCGGTTATCCCATGTCTGGGTTTTCTGTACATAATTTCCACTGCTGTAACTTCCAATAAAAGTCTGGGTAAACTTTTTCTTATGGTAATTCAGGTTAAAATTCGTGTATTGTGAATTCTTGGTACTTTGTCTGTTGTTTAGGGAGATGCTTCCTTTCAATCCTTCGTCATCTCTTTTTTTCAGGACAATATTGATCACGGAGCCTGAAGTTTCATATCTTGAGGAAGGGCTGGTAATGACTTCAATTTTCATCAGGTTATCGGCAGGAATCGTCTTGAGATATTCCTTTAATTCCTTCCCTGTAAAAACAGATTTTCTATCATTGATGTATACCGTAACCATCTGCCCTTCGGCTTTTACATCATCATTATTATCTATGCTTACCAAAGGAGTCATTCTAAGAACGTCCCATGTTGTATTTCCTGCCAGAATTGCACTGTTTGCTACATTAAATACAGTTCTGTCTACTTTAGATTCTACGGTCGGTTTTCTGGCAACCAAAGTAACCGCTTCTATTTCTTTTGTATTTCCTTTTACAGTATCCTTTGCTGCCGGGGCCTGTGCCTGCTGAGCCATTGCAAATGAACCTGCTAATATTGCTATTGGAAATAAGATTACTTTCATGTGAAATTATAGTTTTTTCTATAAGACCATTATCTTCACAAGTTTGTTACATCAAAAAGTAAAAAAAAATAAAATAAATCCTTAATTCCCAGCAAGATACCAACCGAAAACCCCAGCATAAATTAAAAAACAGTGAAAAATTTTCAAAAAATCAACACAATACAAATCACTTTCGTAATAAATATTCTTAAAAATATATTTTATCTGTAATTTAAATTTTATTAAAAAAATTTTATCATTTATCATTAATGCGTGAATCTTCACTAGGAAAACAATCTGTTAATTCATTCAGTTTCCAAAAGTCTTATCAACAAAAAAGCCCGGATCTCACCCGGGCCGCTAGCAATAGCAAATTTACAAGGATTAAATATTAAAAAATATATGCTAGTTTACATTTTCAAAATAATGGATAACGCCTACTTCAGGCAGACGACGAGGATCTTTATTAAAATCCGACTCCTTATTCTTACTGTTTTCCAGAAAAGAATTGCTGAAAAGGGCATAAGAAGGCTGTTCTGCCACTCCGTTTTTCAAAAGCTGATGGGCTTCCACAATCGTTTTTCCATATAGCTTTCTGAAGTTTCCAATATTATATTGTGAAAAAGATCCATAATGAACAATAAACTTGAGAGCCAGATCAATGGTAGTGCTTAAACTTTTACTCAGCTCCTCAATCTTTCTGTTGAAGGCGCTTCTCATCTTCCACAGCATTTTTGAAATACTCTGGTAAGACGGATTTTCATCATACCGGTAAAATAAAATGGCATCCCCTTCAATCTCGGAAATTTCAAAATACTGATCGTTTGCATCAATCAGTGTAGACAATAACTGTCTTACAATATACTCGCCTGTATACAATTTTGTATTGAACACAAATTCGGTAAATCCGCTGAAATCCGGAATTAAAATGATCCCCTCCTGTATATTTGTCTTCATAATGATAATGGATTAAAAACCTGCTTCATCATTACAGACGAAGCAGATTCAATTTTACTTTATTGCCACCCGCCACCTACAGAGCGGTAAAGTGCTGTTATAGCATTCAATCTCTGAGTTTTCAGAGAAGCCAGTTCCAGTTCTGCCTGAAGTTTATTGGTTTGAGCAATTATTACCTCTACATAAGTTGCTGAATTATATTTAAATAAAAGATCAGCCTTCTTCACTGCTTCACCGGATTTCACGGCCAGTCCTTCTGCAATTTTCTGCTGTTCTTCCAGTTTTTGGATTTGCACCAATGCATCGGACACTTCTGCTACCGCTTTTAAAACAGATTGTTTAAAGTTGAGTTCTGCCTGATCAGCGACTACTTTAGACTGTTCATACTGTGTTTTCAACTGTTTTCCATTCAGAATAGGCTGCGCAACAGCTCCTGCCACCATTCCGAAAAGTGATCCCGGAACACTGAACCATTTACTGATCTGGAAAGCATTTACACCTCCTTGTGCTGTAATATTCAATGACGGATACATGCTCATTTTGGCAACATGGATTGCTGCAGCACTTTTTCTTACCTCAAGTTCCGCTGTTTTAATATCCGGTCTGTAACTTAATAATTCTGAAGGAACTCCCGCTGCAATATGATCCGGAGACTGTACATTGTTCAGTCCTGCGCTTCTTTCAATTTTCCCTGGCATTGAGCCTGTCAGCAGACTTAAAGCATTTTCCTGGGTCGTCACAGAGCTTTCAATCGCGGGAATTGATTTCAGGATCTGATCTTTTACAATTTCCTGCTGCTGCACTGCCAACGCTGTTGTTAATCCCAGTTCCTGCTGTTTAGTCAGATATTTTAAAGTATTATCAGCATATGCTAAATTGGATTTTGTAATTTCCAATTGAGTATCCAGCATCAGCAGATTATAATATCCCTGCACTACAGCAGACACCACTTGTGTTTTCACCGCCTTTGCTGCTTCCTGCGTTTTGAGATATTCTGCCAAAGCCTGCTCTTTTCTGCCTTTGATCTTACCCCAGATATCTGCTTCCCATGAAAAACTAAGAGAAGTTGTATAATCTTCCATATACCTTTTTCCCATGAACTGTCCGGCCATCATCCCGTTCATGCTGTTGTCTGAAGGGCGGTTGATATTTGCATTGGCAGAAGCACTGATCGTAGGAATATTAGCCCACTTACTCTGATTATATGCCAATGATGCAAATTCTATCTGCTTTAAAGCTACCTGAAGATCATTATTTTGTATCATCGCTTTATCAATCAATCCTACCAAAACCGGATCTTTGAAAAAGTCTTTGTAACTGATCTTAGCAATATTCTCTTCCTGTCCTGTTACAATACTGCCACTTCTGAAGGCTTCGGGCATTTTTACCTCAGGCTGTTCATATTTCTGAACTTTACATGAAATTGCCGTTCCAGAAATGAATGCGATATATGCTATATTTTTAATTTTCATTTTTAAAATCATTTGAATTAATATTCCCAATCCGCATCCGTTACTACTTTTCCGTTGATTCTTTCATGCAAGGCCTGGAATACCACGAAAAGAACCGGAACCACAAAAATTCCTAAGATCGTTCCGAAAAGCATCCCTGAAATGGCCGCATATCCGATAGAATGGTTACCCATCGCTGAAGGCCCTACCACAAAGATCAACGGCAGCAATCCGGTAATAAATGCCAGCGAGGTCATCAAAATGGGACGTAAACGGGCTTTTGCTCCTTCTACAGCGGAAGCAATAAGACTCTTCCCTGCTCTACGTCTCTGAATGGCAAATTCCACAATCAGGATACCATTTTTTGCTAAAAGTCCAATCAGCATAACGAGAGCAATCTGTACATAAATATTATTAGACAGCTCCGCAAATGTAATCCCTACAAAAACTCCTGAAAGTCCTACCGGAATGGCAATTAATACAGCTAATGGAAGGATATAACTTTCATATTGAGCAGATAAAAGGAAGAACACAAACACGATACATAATCCGAAAATCATTACTGACTGCGAGCTTGAACCTGCTTCTTCACGGCTCATTCCTTTATAATCGTAGGTATAACCCGGAGGAAGCACCTGCTTGCTCACTTCTTCAATGGCAGCCATCGCCTGTCCGGTACTGTATCCCGGAGCAGCCATTACCGTTAAGTTGGATGAGTTGAATAGATTGAAACGGTCTACCACCTCAGCTCCCGTTACCTGCTTAAGGCTTACCAACGTATTGATAGGAACCATCTGTCCTAAATTATTTTTAACGAAAATTCCGTTCAGGGATTCTTTATCCTGTCTTGTTTCCGGAGTAGATTGTACCAATACTCTGTAATACTTTCCGAATCTGTTGAAATCCGAAGCCTGAATACTTCCGTAATACCCCTGCATTACTCCCAATACGTCGGAAACATTCACTCCCAGCTGTGCAGATTTCACTTCATCTACAAGAACTTCAAACTGAGGATATGTAACATCGAAAGTAGTAAATGCTACTGCCACTTCCGGTCTCTGCATCAAAGCTCCCATCATTCCATAAGAAATATTTCCTAAATTCTGAAGTTCTCCGTTGGTACGGTCCTGAAGCACAAGCTCCATACCACTGGTATTTCCGAAACCGTCTACCGTTGGTGTATTGATCACAAGGAAATTGGCTCTTTTGTCCTGGGACAGCATTCCCTGAGTTTGTCCTATGATATCATTGATGTTATTCACAGGTCCTCTCTCACCTCCTTTTTTTAATTTAACAAAAATAGAAGCTGCTGAAGAAGACATAGAACCACTGAAAAGGTTTAATCCATCTACTGAAATTACTTTGTCCACAGCAGGATTCTTCATCAATAAGTCTTCTGTATCAGAAACTACTTTTGAAGTTCTGTCCTTTGATGCTCCCGGAGCAAGATTCGCTGTTACAATAATAAAACTCTGATCTTCATCCGGAATAAATCCTTTAGGGGTTGTCATAGACATCCATGCAAACAATCCACCGAAGGCTACAATGATGATGAGAGCCACCCATTTTCTTTTTAAAAGGAATAAAACAGCTTTCCCATATCGGAATGTCAGCTTATTAAAACTCGCATTGAATCCTGCAAAGAAACGGTCTTTGAAATTCATCTTTTCATGCGTTCCCGGATGATGTTGTTTTAAGAATAAAGCGCATAACGCCGGACTCAATGTTAATGCATTGATCGCTGAAATCACAATCGCAATCGCCAATGTCAAGGCAAACTGTTGGTAGAATAATCCCGTGGAACCACTCATAAAGGCCACCGGAACGAATACGGCAGACATGATCAGAGTAATAGAAACAATCGCTCCTGTAATCTCACTCATTGCCGACATTGTAGCCGCTCTAGGATTCAGCTTTTTATGTTCCATTTTGGCGTGAACGGCTTCTACCACTACAATGGCATCATCCACCACAATACCAATCGCCAACACCAGAGCAAACAAAGTCAGGATATTAATCGAGAATCCAAAAACCTTCATAAAGAAGAACGTTCCTACAATAGATACCGGAACCGCAATAGCCGGAATCAGGGTAGAACGGAAATCCTGAAGGAAAATGTACACCACAATGAATACCAGAATAAATGCTTCTATCAAAGTATGAATTACCTGTTCTATAGACTGATCCAATGCATCTTTAGTCGCGTATGGAATTTCATAATCCATTCCCGCCGGGAAAGATTTTTCCAGTTCTTTCATTCTTTCCTGAAGAGCGATCTGCACTTCATTCGCATTAGATCCTGCCATCTGGAAGATCGCCATCGTTACGGATGCTTTTTTATTATAATTGGAAGATACCGTGTAACTGTACGCTCCGAATTCTACTTTGGCAATATCTTTTAGTTTTAAAACAGAACCATCATTCAATGCTTTGATGGTGATATTTTCATATTGCTCCGGTTCTGTAAATTTCCCTTTGTACCGGAGAACATATTCCATAACCTCTTTACTTCTCTCTCCTAATCTTCCGGGTGCTGCTTCAAGGTTTTGAGTCTGAATAGCGCGGGAAACATCAGATGGAGTAAGATTGTAGGAAGTCAGTTTATTAGGATCCAGCCAGATACGCATAGAGTAATCTTTGTTTCCATACACCATGGCATCTCCTACTCCTTTTACTCTCTTCAGTTCCGGAACAATGTTGATTTTCGCGTAGTTTTCAAGGAAAAGGTCGTCCATCTTTCCATCCTTACTGGTCAGGGAAACCATCGCAATCATACTGTTCTGTCTTTTCACCGTGGTTATTCCCGCCTGAATTACTTCTGCAGGAAGCTGGTTGGTTACCTGTGCCACCCTGTTCTGAACGTTAATTGCGGCCTGATCGGGATCCGTTCCTAGTTTAAAAATAACGGTAATGCTTAATGTTCCGTCATTACTTGCGGTAGAAGTAATGTAATCCATATTTTCCACTCCGTTGATCGCATTTTCCAAAGGTGGAGCTACAGACCTGGCAATCGTTTCAGCATTGGCTCCCGGATAAGCAGCGGTTACCATAACAGTAGGTGGTGCAATGTCCGGAAATTTGGTAATCGGAAGGCTTACCATCCCGACAATCCCCAGTATAACAAGCAATACGGAAATAACCGTTGCCAGTACGGGTCTTTTTATAATTTTCTTTAACATGATTTCTTCTTACGATTTTTTCTGTTGAGCATTTTTCTTTTGTGCCACTACAGGAGTTCCCGGCTGTAATCGGTCGAAACCGCTGGTGATATACTCATCTCCGGCCTTAAGCCCTTTGGCTACGATGAAGTTATCTCCGGCTTTTCCATTCACCTCAATAGGAAGCATTGCTGCTTTCCCACCCTGAATGGTAAAAACAAACACTTTATCCTGAATGGTTCTGGTAGAAGCAATGGGAAGTAAAATAACATTGCTGTAGAACTGATCCAGTACAACTTTACCGGTATTTCCACTTCTTAAAAGATTGTTCGGATTGTTGAATTTTGCTCTTAGTGTAATAGATCCGGTTGTTTTATTAAACTGTCCTTCTACGGCATCAATCTTTCCTTTTTCAGCATATTGCTCACCGCCGGAAAGAAGTAATGATACTGCCGGAGTGTTTCTGATCACCTCATCAATACTGCTTCCCGTATATTGTTTCTGGAAATTATTAAAATCATTTTCGCTCAAACTGAAATACGTATATACCTGATGAATGTCTGACAATAAAGTAATTGGTTCCTGATTGCCCGGTGTCATCAAGCTTCCCAGACGATAGTTGAATCTTCCGATAAATCCGCTTACCGGAGCTTTGATTGTAGAAAAATTAAGATTAATTTTTGCAGATTCTATAGTGGATGTAGATTGGCTTACGGCTCCTCTTGCTCCATTGTAAGCCGCTTCAGCTTCTTTCACCTGAATTTCTGAAACCATTTTATTTCTGAACAGTTCTCTTTTTCTGTCCAAATCAATTTTAGAGGTTGAAAGAGTAGCCTGAGCGGTAATTAAAGCTGCCTGAGCGCTTTTCAGCTGCTCACGGAAAACCTGATCTTCAATTTTGAACAGAGGCTGGCCCGCTCTTACAAAGTCTCCTTCATCTACATAGATTTTGCTTAAATATCCTGTTACCTGAGGTCTGATTTCAACATTGGAAACACCCTCCACAGAGGCTGCATATTCTCTGGAAACAGAAGCGTCTCCCTGAGTCACTTTTGCAACAGGCAATTCCGGTGCCTGCTGCTGATAGCCTTGGTTTTTATTATCTTTCCCACACCCCGTCAAAACGATCAGTGAGAGGAAAAGTAAGGTTGATTTTTGAATAAAAAATCTTTGCATAACAATAGTCCTTTTAAATTTTCCGGACAAAAATCGAACGAAAAAAATTCAATAGGATTATTCAAAAAACTCCTTGTTTTGTCAAAAAGACTCCTTATTTTGAAAAACATGAGAAATATCATTCATAGACAATATAAATGATACTATTTGTTATTTTTAATTGGAATTATAGTTGATATTTGGTAAAAAGACGTCTTAAAACCATAAACAACTGATTATCAATACAAATCATCCTTTCTGTATTCCAGAGGAGATCTACCCACATGTTTTTTGAAAAATTTACTGAAAGACGCCTGATCAGAAAACTTTAATTGAGATGCTACTTCAGCGATATTCAGGTTGGGATTTCTTAACAGCAATCTGGCTTCGACTGCCAAAACCTGATGAATAATATCTCTTGGAGATTTAAAGATTGTTTTATTGATGACCTTTGTAAGGTATTTACGGCTGATAAAAAGCTTATCGGCATAGAACTGCACATTATGTTCTTCTTTGAAATGATGCTGAACCATCGTAAAAAAACTTGTGGTTAATTCATCTTCTCTATTGGTTACCTGATGAGGTTTTTCTGTTTTCTTGAAATAGTTATCAATTTCATAGATCACCAGCGAAAAGTGATGCCAGATCATTTCATTAAAATAATAATTATCTTTTTCTTTATCATTCAAAACCTTAAGTTCATCGAGATGAAAATTCAGTTTCCTGTACACATCTGCTTCGTTTCTGATGATATGAGTAGGGTCTGATGAAAGACTCTTCAAAACATTATTTGACTTATAATTAAAACCTGCATCAGAAATAAAATTTAATGAAAAGAAAATATACTTAGCATTATAATCTTCAGTAATTTCATCCACCCAGAAAGTTTCTAACATCGGACAAAAAACAATATCCCCTTTGGAAACCTCATAACTCTTGTCATCCAACCTGAATGTAACCCCGCCTTTCTGTATCATAAAAATGCAGAAATAATCTGAACGGTAAGGGATATTCGGTTGTATGATATAATTGGCCTTATCAATTTCCATCACCACAAATTCCTTGATTCTAAGATCAAATTCCACTTGCTGCAACACTTCATCAAAAGCTAACTGCGAAACAAAATCTGATTTTGGCTGGGATTTTTTAGACATTGGAAAGAAAATTAAGCACGAAGATAGTAATTAAGGTCAAAAAATTAAAAATACCAATAAGTGAATAATGCTTTTGTTAAATAACAACAATCAATTCTTTATCATACCCATTGTACTTTTCATCAATGTAACCGTGAGGATTACAGATGATTTCTGTCTCTTCAATTTTGTATCTGCATGGAGTATGAATATGCCCGTGAATCCAATATAATGGTTTATGTTCTGAGATTAAGTATTCCAGATCGGAGGCATAAGCAGACGTTACCGGATCTTCCTTGTAGTGTTCAGGAACAGATTTTATACTGGGTGCGTGATGGGTAACGACTATATTTTTAAGACCTTTTGAAGCTTCAAGACTTTCTTTTAACCATTCTTTTGAAAACTGATGGATTTTGAAGGTATCCAATGTTCTCATTTTGGAATAGGAAGGATCTCTTCTGATCATTTTATAGTCATTCATTTTAGACTGGCAAAGCATTCCGTACTGAACCGGATTCCCAAAGATGGAAAAATCCGTCCATAAAGTAGCACCATGAAAACGAATACCTTCAATATCTATAAATGAGTTTTCCAGGACAAATACATTGGAATCCAATGCTGCTTCTTTAATCTTATTAAGGGTTTTAGGGTAGGAACCTTTATAATATTCATGATTACCCAAAACATAAATTACAGGTTTATCGGGAATGGTATTTTTAATCCATTCAATGCCTTTGGTTCCTAAATTGACATCACCTGCCAAAACAACAATATCAGAATGATCAAAACATAATTCCGTACTCCCAAATTCCCGGTGAAGATCACTGATGATCTGTATTTTCATGATGTATAGTAAAAGAACAAAGGTAACGAAGTGAAGCGGAAAGACAAAAAAAAGAACCGACACCTAAGCACCGATTCTTCCTCATATAGTTTGTGTATTTTTAGGCCGCCTGCTATGAAACGGCTACTTTTGCCTGCTTCACTTTTAAGCTTTTCAATATAAAATAAAACAACATTCCGAGTGCTAAAAGAGCATAACTGATTAAGACAATCAGGTTCAGACTTCCTACTGAAAACTCTGAAGGAAAGATCTGGCTCATTAAAGTCATGAATGACAATCCAATCCCTGCACCCAAAAAGTAACTTGTAGAACTCAAACTTGATGCCAATCCATAATTTGAAGGTTCAACATCCTGAATTCCCATTACTGAAAGCGCCGTAAAACAAAACGTCATTCCTACTCCCGAAATACACGCCGCCCCCAATAAAACTACGGCTAGCGGATGTCCGGTATAAACGGAGATCAGCAATAACAATCCTCCCATCAGCATAAACAACCATCCTAAAACCCCCATTTGAGATGAATTCAGACGTTTTGAGACATGAGGAAGAATAAATTTAGCAGTCAAAGCAGATATGATACTGAATGGAACCAGCATTAATCCTGCTGAAGCAGCGCTATAGCCCATATCTTTCTGAAGCATTAATGAAATCAGGAATAAAAATCCGATAAAAAATGCACCCAGCGTAAAGAATACGGCATTGGAAATTACTAAAGATTTGTGTTTGAATAATTTTAAATCAACCAAAGGTTCAGCTACAGATTTCAATCGGTAATACACCATAACAAGCAGCGATACTGCCAAAATCAAAGAGCCAATGACCATAAAAGGCTGTTCTTTAACATAAACTAATTCATGAGTACCGTAAGTAAGACTTAAAAGCCCAAGCACCATTAATATTCCGGAAATCATATCTGTTTTCTGCGCTGTTTCATTTTTCTCATCTGCTGGCAGATAGTAGTAAGACAGCACAAGTGTTATCAGAAGAATAGGTACATTAATCAGGAAAACCCAGTGCCAGCTCAGGTATGTACTGATAATTCCTCCAACCGAAAGACCACTTCCTGAACCGATAGCAGCAAATGAACTGAAAATTCCGATCGCACGGTTTCTCTCCTGCTCTCCTCTGAATGTATTGGTCACAATCGATAATGCTGAAGGCATCACCAACGCAGCTCCCAATCCCTGTAAAGCACGGAAAACAGCCAGTACTTCAAAGTTTTGAGACAATCCTGCGCCTAATGAAGTCAGCATAAAAACCAGCGCTCCAAGCAAGAACATTTTCTTTCTTCCGATCTGATCTGAAAGCTTTCCGCCAATAATCAGAAATCCTCCAAAGAACAACACATACAGCGTTTGCAGCCATTGAACAGTCTCTGCTCCGATCTGAAACTGCTGTTGAATAGAAGGAATTGTTAAATTAATAATGGCAATATCCAAAGCCTCCACAAATGTCCCCACCGATGCTAAAATTAATATTACATTCTTCCTTGTATCCATATATTCAAATTTCCTGCAAAATTAAAATTTACAGAACGTATTTAAAAATTTAACCTTAAATTTGGAACAATGTTAAAATTAAAATCACAAAAAAAAGAACAAAACTCCTGATACACCAAACAACAATCCATAAAAACAGAACAAAATGGCAACTGAAAATTATATCCCCGACGAAAAAGACTTATCAATCCTGCGCCTTCTTCAGAAAGACGCCAAGATGAGTGTCCGTGACATTTCAGCAAGAATCAATCTAAGTCCCACACCCACCCATGAACGTATCAAACGTATGGAAAAACAGGGAATTATTAAAGAATACACAGCTGTTGTAGACCGTAAAAAAGTCAACAAGGGAATGATGGTGATCTGCATGATCGCACTGAGTGTTCACAATAAAAAAACAGCAGGAAAATTTATTGAGGAAGTCGGGAGACTGAAGGAAGTTGTGGAGTTTTATAATATCAGCGGAGATTTTGATTTTATGCTGAAGATCCTGGCTCCCAATATGGATGAATTCCATGAGTTTTTTGTAAATAAATTATCAGAAATTGAGGGAATCGGTCAGACCAAAAGTATTTTTGTGATGAACAGCATTAAAGAAAGTGCCCAGATTGTTTAAATCAAAATAAAAAACAGCCATATAAAACATATGGCTGCTATTTTATTGTTAACCAGAACATTCCGATTAATTCCTCATCATTATTTCCAGTAATTCCAGACTGATCCATCAAATATTGCCAGTGTTTTACTGGTTGTATCATAACAGATCATACCCGGATAAGGATTCTTTACGCTAAGATGCGGTGTTGCTATTTTTGGAAGAATCATTGCTTTATCCTGAGATTCAAGGACCAGCACTCCATCAGCTGCACTTACTCCTTCTCCCATAATAACTCCTTTCCCTGATTCTGCTGAATTATTGACAATAACCGCACTTGAATTACCGGCATCTGACAATGATTTCCAGGTGTCATTTTCATAGACTTTTACTTTATTATCTGTGATATCAAAGATTAATGTTCCATTCACCAAATTTCCGGTTGGAAATCCGGATGTTGCAGGAAGAATCAAACCTTTTGTATTTCCGGAAACGTTATCAAAATCCAATACGGTACTTTTTCCATCCACCGTCTGTTTTCCAATAGCTACCTGAGCGTAAAATGAATTAAAAACAATCAGGGCAACGGCTATACTTATATTTCTTATATTTTTCATACTCTTATTGGTTAAATTAATCATTACAGCTTTTTTGTACACATTTCCATTCTGTACCGTTATAAAGCTTTACACATTTGTCCTGAATATCATATAGAAGCATTCCTTCTTTCGGATCGGCAATGGCATCACCAGGTTGCGGTGTCTGGCTTACATGCTGAACTCTCGTCATAACAAAACCTTTATTTTTTGATTCCATTGCTAAGAATCCATTAGGTATATTTTCCGGCCAAGAATCGCTTTTCTGCTGTATGGTAATTCCAAATTTGGTAAAGCCATCGGGTGTTCCTGAAGCTCCTGGTTTTGTACAAAACCCATCAATTTCATCAATAATAACAGGAGCATTACCACAGCTTGATTTATCTTCGGACAACCCTTCAGGCCACAGCCCCGGGCACATGGCTTTCGTTGCATTAGGACCACAGAAGCTTGAATTCCCCATCCCTAATCCTGTGACAGATCCCATGGCAATTGTTACAATCTGACTATCATCACTAATAATAGAAGCTCCTCCACCTCCACTTACGTCTGCTTTTGCAATACAGTATGCTTTTCCGGTAGGAATTCCGACATATTCCACTGAAGGATAAGTGGTCGATTGCTGGGTAAATGTTCCACATATTTCTACAACACTATTGGTTCCCATTTCAATAACTGAAGTTGTACCAGGATAAAAGCCACCAAAAGTTGGATCTTCCTGAACTACCGATCCAACAAGGGATAAGAAGGATTTGGTTCCTAATTTAATTTTTGAATTTTTCTGAGATCCGAAAGTTCCTACTTTCACGGTCCCTGTAGACTGAACACTGGCACCATCACCGATTTCCAGAACACCATCCACCTGAATACTATTAGACTGAAGCTGTCCGGATTGAATAATAAGTGTTGCCCCATTCGGGATACTAATATTTGTACTTACACTAAGGCTGCCGTTAAGACAATAAGTATTACCACTTGTCATCGCCTGCCCTGTATAAGGAATACACTGACCATAGACTACAACGCTAAAAATAAGCATTAATAAAAAAATGACTTTTTTATTAATCTTTAAAAAAAATAATTTATCCATGTATATTTATAATATTTTAACAGATTATTACCGTTTAATTGAAAAATATTTAAATTTTCAACATCATTGCCGGACTAAGAAACAATTAACATACCAAACAGGTGTTTAATTTTTTATAATCTTAAAATACTTTATCAGCATTTGTATTTAATCATCCTACTAAAATATTTATAAAACACTATATTACAGTAAATTACAACACAAAAAACCACTATCAACCAAAAGATTACTTTTTATTATTTGAAAGTTTAAATCTTCTTTTTCATACCCAATCAGATTATGGTTTAATAAAAAAATGTTACGCTTTCATATACAACATCCTTATTTACAATCACTAAATAGTTAAAATCATGATAAATTTTATCACAATAGCCTCTTACCTGATTTTCATCTGAATACAACAATAGATAATCTGAATAACAGACCTCAGCAAAAATTCATATTAAAAATCGTAAATTTGCAGCATGAATAATGATACGATATGCGCACTGGCTACTGCCAATGGAATAGGTGCTTTAGGCATCATCCGGGTTTCAGGAAATGAAGCTTTATCTGTAGTTCAGAAAAGTTTTCCGGCAAAAAAACTGGAAAAACAGAAATCCCATACCATTCATTATGGTTATTTTATGGATGAAACGGAAGCAATTGATGAGGTAATGCTTTCTCTATTTCTTGCGCCGAAAAGTTTCACCACTGAAAATTCTGTGGAGATTGCTTTTCACGGCTCCCCGCATATCGGAAAACGTATTCTTGAAACTCTGATCAAAAACGGAGCGAGAATGGCCAAAGCAGGAGAATTTACACTCCGTGCCTTTATCAACGGAAGAATTGACCTTTCTCAGGCAGAAGCTATTGCTGATGTAATTGCCTCTGACAACGAAGCATCCAGAAAAGTAGCTATCAATCAGTTAAAAGGAGGAATCACCAACGAAATCTCTCTATTAAGAACAGATCTTCTGAATTTTGTTTCCCTGATTGAACTAGAGCTGGATTTCGCTGAAGAAGATGTAGAATTTGCAGACCGAACAGCTCTGAACGGATTATTGGATAAAATTGAATTAAAACTAAATTCTCTTATTGAAAGCTTCCAATACGGAAATGCCATTAAAAACGGAACTGCCGTTGCCATCATCGGAAAACCAAATGCCGGAAAGTCCACACTATTGAACTCTCTTTTGAAGGAAGAAAGGGCAATTGTAAGTAATATTGCCGGAACTACCAGAGATACCATTGAGGAAATTCTTCATATTAAAGGCCACGCCTTCCGACTGATTGATACTGCAGGACTTCGCGAGACTATGGATGAAATTGAAGCTATCGGGGTTAAAAAAGCAAAGGAAAAGGTTGAAAATGCTAATATCCTTGTTTATCTGGCGGATGCAGCTACAGAAGATTTTTCAGAGGATATTGAAATGATTCAGTCTCTGTTGAGAGAAGATCTGAAACTGATCATCTGCGCAACAAAAATTGATGAAGTAATTCCTACCAAATACGAAACGGTAGAAAACATCTTCAGGAATGCCATCACCCACGAGTTTGATTTCATTAAAATATCAGCCGTTGAAAATCAAAATATTCAGGATTTAAAAAATGAACTTTCATCCTATGTTGAGCATTTAAAATCCGAAGAAAACAATGTCGTGATTACCAATCAACGTCATTTTGAAGCACTACGAAAGTCACTGGATGCTGTTCATAAAGTAAAGGAAGCTATTTCTTTCCAAATTTCTACAGAATTACTTGCTTACGAGCTTAGAAATGCGCTGGAACATCTTGGAGAAATTTCCGGAGAGGTTACGAATGATGAAGTGCTGGGAAATATTTTTTCTAAGTTTTGTATCGGAAAGTAGGCTATGTTTTAGATTGTATATAGATTACAATTACAATAATACGAAAAACCCTTTAAATGTAATATTTAAGGGGTTTTTTATTTATTTTCTATTTTATTTCAAAATTTAATATTGCATAATATATACATTCTATTTGTTTCTATTCCGTTTCTATGAATTTGATTTGGAATAAAATTTGTAATTTCATCGTTAAAAAATGTTACATTTTGAAACAATGAGAAACATGGGGAAACAATGTGAAACATTTTTAGGGAGAATTTAGACATTATGGAAGTCAATAAAATTTGTCAATTCTGCGGAAATAGATTTGTAGCTAAAAAGACTACAACAAAATGCTGTTCCGATGACTGTGCTAAGAAATTCTACAAAAAGAGAAAGCGTGATGAAAAGATTCAAGAAAGTGATAAGGATTTGGAAGTTCAAATTAAAGGTTATGATATTGAAGAAATTCAAAAGAAAGATTACTTATCAATCAAAGAAGTTATGCTTTTACTCAATATTAGTAGAACATCAATTTACCGAATGTTAAAAGATGGCAGATTAAGCAAATTAGAAGGCTTTAAATCGGTTAGAATTAGAAAGATTGACTTAGATATACTCTTTAGGCAAAAAGTCGAAAATAACGAAGAAAAACAATATAATTTACCATATTTCTGTGATGATAATTATTATACTATTAATGAAGTTTTAGATGCATTTAATGTAAGTTCTGGTTCATTTTATCATTTATGCAAAAAACATAATATTCCGAAAATTCCCAAAGGTAAAAATGTGTATGTTCCCAAAAACCTAGTAAATACAATCTTCAATGAGTAAAAAAATAACCGTTCTAAAAAAACTTGTAAAAGGAAATAAGAGTAATTTGTCTTTAAACTTCTATCCACCTGTTTTCAATAGAAAGACAGGCAAATATACACGTTACGAGAAGACCAGTTACTTTTTGTATAATGACTTCCAAAGCGAGACTGTATATTACAACGATTCAAAAGGCAAAAAACAATCTAAAGTTGAAATTATTACAGATAAAACGGGTAGCCCTAAAAAATTAACTCTTACTCCGGCGCAAAAGCACCACAATAAAGAAATACTTGAAGCTATTGAATTACTTAGAGCCAAAAGATTCAGGGAAATTACGAAGCCTGATATTTATACAGAAACGGAGCTGAAAACATTAGAATTAGCTGAAAATAAAAAGAAAATATTTACAGAATACTTTAAAGAGAAAGCGGAAAACGCAACTAATTCAGTTGGCGCTTGGAAAGCTTGTTACGGGTATTTTGTCAAATATTATAATAATGTCCTTTTCAGTGATATTAATAAAACTTTAATCGAAGATTTCAAAAATAGATTACTTGACTCATATCAACTAAAAAGTACCAAACATAAACTAAGAAGAAACTCAGCGGCAAGTTATTTTATTCGATTTATACAGGTGTTAGAAATGGCTTATGAAGATAATTATCTATCACAAAGTTTTAAGGGACGTATTGGCTGGATTGAAGAAGAGGAAGTCATGAAGAATTTTCTTACAATTGATGAGTGTAGAACTCTATTCACAACAGAATTTTCTGATGAAACATTAAGGAGATATTGCATGTTTGCATTTTTAACAGGTCTTCGTTATAGTGATATTAATAATTTGACATGGGAAGATGTTGTTATAAGGGATGGTGTAAGCTATATATATTTCAGAATGCAAAAAACCTCAGCATTTCAATACCATCCTATTTCAGAAGAAGCTGTAAATTTAATGGGAGATAGAACAAAAAAATCAGATTTTGTTTTTGATAGAATTGCATATCATTCACTCAATGATAATTTGAGGAAATGGCTGTTGAAGGCAGAAATTGATAAGAAAGTAACTTTTCATAATTTCCGAACATCCTATGCTGTTACACAACTAGAAGCCGGAGCAGATATATATCTTATTTCAAAAATGCTTGGTCATAAAAATGTAACTACAACCGAAATTTATGCTAAAATAGTGGATAAAAGAAAAGTAAGTACAATTAATAATATAATATTGGAATATGATAGAATTTTTACCTGTTATAGATAATGATTTTGATTTCTCTCCGCTATTTCAATATTTTGAAGAAGGGAATAAAGACGACGAAGAATTCGATGTATACCCATTCTCAAAGTTTCGTTATTTCTTTTGGAATAAAGAAAGTTTACGTCCAAAAGGTTTAAATATTGATGAGACGAAAATAGAGAACTTTGATATGTTTAAAAATATCTTCATTAGAGGTGATTACTTTTACCTTATAGCATATCATTACTTTATCAATGTTAAAGAATATGAATTTGAGTATAAAGTTGAAGGTAAGATGAGAATTGAAGGTGAAGACGGAGAGCTTAAAATGGTTTCATTTTTTGAACCTTTATATAATGCTTTGTTAAAAGAAAAGACAAAATCACAAACTTTGCTTCGGCATGAGTATATCCTGTCAAAGAATAAGTTTAACTATATTAACAAACTTACTAAACTTTTGTTGAGTGATTATAATAATTTAGATGACGCAATTCGCAAGGAAAAAAATGTATTTTCTAAATATGGAATTGCTGTTAAAGAGATCTATTTAGATGTTTTTCGTGATTTCTATTCTAATTTTGTTGATTATTTATCTAAAGATAATTTTAATGCTTTAAAAAAACTTGTTTACCCCTCTAAGAAAGAAGTTCAATCTTTTCAGATAGAAAATAGACCTAATTTTAAAAAGGGATTAACTGATGAAGCAAGGAAAATTGTAATAAATTCTATTAAAAATGGTTTGTTAGGAAATGGGTTCATTTCAAATTTGACAACTTATGAGCAAGTAGATGATTTGTTCAATAATCGAAGAAGAGAAAGAGATAAAATTATTTGGCTTAAAACACCTTCACTATTAAAAAGTTTGTATAAAGTTTTGAATGATAAAAATATTATTACTTCAACAAATAATACACATTGGAAGATTTTATCCGATTTTTTCATTTATCAAAATAATGCTGAAGTAAATTCTGATAAGCTAAAAGATTTAAAATACTCAACCAATCAATCAGATGTTTTGAACTTAGAAAATTGCTTTAGGATTCTTGATGAAGTGGTAAGCATAAAATAACAAACTCCTACTTTGTATTTTTTATAAAAAAATTACATTTTATTAATAAAATCAGATATTATAAATGAATTGATATTTTATTTTAAATCATAAATACATGATTGCCAATTATTTAAAACTCCCACTACAAAGTGGGAGTTTTTTTGTTTTTGGCACAATTGCTAAATTCTTGATACGCCAATGGTATGGAAAAAACTACCATGACGGCGAAATCCAGCCATAACGAAAATTTCGGTTTTATAATCGAAAAGTTGGTACAAAAAATAGTAACCAGACTATTTTCTGTTTATATAGCAAAACTAGATATTTTTAGTCGTATTGTACAGACAAAAGAAGTTTTAACAACTAAAGAGGTTGCTGAACTTCTTGGAATGAATGAAAGAGTCGTTAGAGACAAAATTAATTCTGGATTGATTCCAGCATACAAACCTGAATTTGCAAATAAATTTCTTGTATTGAGGAAAGATTTAATGAATGAAATTATATCTGGACAAAGATATAAATCTCTTTCAATGATAGAAGCAGAGGTAAATTGCGGATTTGATAGCAGAAAATATGTTTAATCTTAATACTTCTGAAAATGATAGATTATATTAAAGCATATTTTCCCGATAAAAATGAAATTTTTGGAATTATGAAAGATAATTACAACCTTGAAAAAATAAGTTATACCAGATTTGATAAAGCTGAAAATGCACTTGTTTCGTATGAGACCTACAAAAAAGAATTTGAAAATATGGAACTTAAAATCACTAATCAAGGAGCTTATCTTCATAACTCTTTACATCATTTTTATAATAAAATAGTGTATGGAATTGATGGGAATTATAATGATTTTAAGCATTCTTCTCTTGTTAATGCAATTGATTTTCTAGAGGATAGGATTAAGTTCCCGGTTGATAAACTAGAACTTTCACAAGGTTTAGAATTTGGATTAAATATAAGATTGCCATTTGATTTGGATGAATTTATATTGAATCAATGTATTCTCTATGACTTTTGTGAAGTTTCTAAATTCCCTCCGCCCACAGAAGAGCAGGTCTATAAAGAATTTCAAAAAGGTAATTATAGACTTAAGATTTATCATAAGGGTAGGCAACAATGCGATGGAGAAGCAATTTTAAGAATTGAGATTAAATTTTTAGATAAAAGAGATTTTAATAAAAATGGAATTTGCTTTTTAAGCGATTTAGATGATCGAGATAATTTAATTTTTCTCTATGAAAAATTGCATAGTATTGTGAAATTTAAACTAATGTGCATTGATGATATCGAGGTTAGAGATTTTTCACATTATAAGAAAAATAAGCTATATAAATATTGCTCACACAAGTATTGGGCTGAACTAAGTAAGGATAGTTTCAAGTTAGAATCGAAAAAGGTTTACCCATACTTTGAAAAAAATAAATTATTAGAAAATAAAAAAACACTCTTATCGCTTATGGATAGTAAGTTTACTGAACTAATAGAAAGTTAGTTTACGGACATTGTATAAGAAGCCGGAGTTGTAATATTCGAAAAAAAGTAGGAGTAATTTCCTACTTTTTATGATAAGCAATTAGCTATTTTTGAACTAATTGATTTAAGTTCTGTTATTCCATTTGAATCATCTTTTAAGTATTCATTTTGGTAATGCTCCAAATCCTCTAGATAAACAAATACGTTCGATTTAATAAAATAAAGATGTTTTCTAATTTGTGAAAGTTTTTGCATTATTTCCATTCCTCCATATTCATCTGGACCAATTACTTTTATAGTGAAATTTGCTCCTTCAATAAATTCTGTAAACACAGTATCATTCAAATAATCAATATCATTTTGTTCGTTTTTTTTAGCACATTCATCTAAATATTTATAATATTTTTCGATTGATTTGTTAACTTTTTCAACCCAAGGTTTTATATGATGAATTCCTGGGAAAGCTCTTTTGTAATTTGTTATTAGGTTTGCTTTCATATTATATAAATCCAAAATTTCTTCACCCAAATTTTCTAATTTTTTAAATTTTTGTCTTTTATAGCTTTTATTATTTTTCTTAAGCTCAATCAATAGATCATTATAAAAATCTAAATTTTTAAATAATTCTGAAAATAAAATTTCAAAATCTTGATTAGAGCTTAAAGCTTTTAAGGCATTATAAATATTTTGCGGGTCATTGCTGATTATTCGAGAAAAATTTTTATTTACATTGAAATAGAGTGTATGTATTTGAGAGGGGGCTTTTTTTTCTTTTTCTATATAAATAGTAATTTGATTATTCATTTCTTTTAATGAATTAATAAATGACTCAATATGATTTACGACTAAATGTAACCTTTTTTTCAAATCATTTTTTTCATCAGTTACTTTTGTCTTTTCAACAATTACACTCTCATTTTTTTGATAGATTATAGTATATATTACAAAAGCAATTGATAAAAAACTTAAAAGACTTCCTATAAGGGACGCATAAGCAGATATCTCTGCTTGTTTACCATTAAAATCTATTTCATACAGTCTTTGAGATTCATTATTAATTAATTGAAAAGTTATAATTAATATAAAAATTATTATTATGATTGAAACGACTATTATAAAATTTCTATAAAGTATAAATCTTTTCATATGCTAAATGATTTTATAAATATTTCTAAGTTGTTAAACATTTCAGGATCATAATTCCTTTCAGGGATAATAATATTTAATGATTTCCCGATTTTATTATTTTTTGAGTTTATTAAATATGAGACAATTATAAGCTGACATAAAGTTGTTTTAGACATATTTAAACCTGTTATTCCTGCCCCTAGTATAGGTATATATATGTTTTTATTGTTACTATTATTTCTAATGGTTGACCATATTTTTTCTAATGCTCCAGTTAGCATTTTTATATCTGCTTCTTTCGTTTTAGCTCCTCCTTTATAAACTATTTTACATATTGCAGAAATGAAAACTTTAATATTTATATTTGATGGGATAGAAAAATAAGCAGTATCACCTATTTCATATCTAACTCTTTTTCCGACTGGTTTTTCAGTTGGCGAGACAGTTATACCACGAATGTTTTGAATGTTTAAACTTGTTTCTATTTGGCTATCCAAACTTTGGATGGCTCCATTGAAAAATTTATCTATTATTTGTTTTTTTATAGATGTTGTATTATTTGTAGTAGTATCAAAAAAATCACTTGACCCAATAATAATATTTCCTTCTTTGTCTAAAAGTTCACCAATTTCAATTTTTACAATAGTATTATTTAGATTTTTAAACTCTCTTGAAATTTCTGTTTTTGGATAATTTATTTTTAACGTAATAAGTAATGTAACTATTAAAATAAAAATAAATAATCCTAAGTTTTTGTTAGAAAATTCATTGAACCATTCCCAAAAAAAAGATGTTACTTCAATAAGCAACCAAAATAATCCTAATAAAGTTAAAAACCCTTTAATAAGATCTAATTTTCTATGGCAGAATAGAAATGTCATTTTTTTTCTCATTATTTAATTAATTATAGGTTATTGTAATTTTTTTCTATTTTTATTCCTTATTAGAAGGCATTTCATCATAGGTTCTACCATTTAATAATCTTCCTGCTGCTTTTTTATTCTTCCCTCCCCATTGCTTAAAAAAGAATGCTACATCAGCATTTTGACATTGTTTCTGTATATCAATAACCCAATCTTCCTTCATTGGTCTAGGTCGATGCCCACTTTCACCACCAACAATAACCCAATCAATATTTTGCAAATTCAAATTTTCTAATTCTCCAATTAATGGTTCAAGAGATAAAAATTTTACTTTTGCATTCGTTTTTCTAAGAAAATCTATACGCTCAACTACATCTTTACTTTCTACAGAAACCCCCATCCAAATGTTATGAGTCCATTTAAGGTCTTGATGAACCTCAAACAGACGCTCTGATCTTTTGGTCAATACTTGAAATATGTGTTGTGGATTCTCATTCATTACTTTGAAAACATCTTTTATAAACTCAAGTGGAATATCTTTATGAAAGAGATCACTCATAGAGTTGACAAATACAACCTTTGGCGCTCTCCAAGTATAAGGAATAGTTAAAGTATCTGGATGAGATTTAACAATTTTAAAACCGTCTTTGTATTTTTCCTGCCCCATAGCTTTTAATCTACGAGTCATGATTTCAGCATAACAAAATTTACATCCTGTTGAAATTTTTGTACATCCTGTTGTAGGATTCCAAGTCATTTCAGTCCACTCAATTGATGAATTTGCCATTAGTTAAAATTTAATAAACAGTCTTTAGATATTAAAACTGTCACTTTATGATTTTTGTTATCTGTAAATATTGCTTTTATCTTTTTTTGGTCAACTAGTTTTCTTAGTGCTTCAGTGTAATGATATCTACTGTAAAGACCACTTATTTGATGCTCGTCAAAAAGCTGACTTGCAGCTAGTTGTTTATTCTTATACTTTAATAATAATTCGTCCGCAAGTTTGTCAATATTTATTGACTTTTCATCAAAAAGTTCATTGATTTCTGTTTCATACTTTTTTGCATCAAAAGTGTAGGTATTAACTCCGTCGAAAACAGTTCCAACATTTGCGAAATCATTATAGGTTGTTTTAATCAGATCATATCCTCTTGCTCCTTTTGTTAAATGTAGTATATAATGACTCGTAGCATCAACATCTTCTTCTTGGAATTTGAAAGCTGTGTAAAAAATTTTTTGTCCAAGATGTGTTTTATATTCATCTCCTAAGCTATCAATAATTAAATTTAGTTTTTCGGGTACTGTAGCTTTAAATCGTCTATCATTCTTAAGTTTTTTAAATGTAGTAGGAAATAAATCCTGCATCAATCCTTCAAACTTATCATTTTCTAGAGCAGGATGAATCCTTTTTGTATTGACGAAAATAAATATTTCGTTTCCCCAATTTTTTAAAAATTCAGCTAAAACGAGCGTTTCAATACCTTTATATCCAAAAGGATCAATAAAAAGCAGTGACGGAAAATCATTTTTAGATCTATTTCTTGCCCCACTATGGGTATTAGCTTTTAAAAATTCCGTTATAGCAGTGCTTTCTCCTACCGTACTTTTTCCAAAATGAATGGATTTAGCAAAAGTACCTTCAGGGAATTCATTTTTGAAGTTTGTTTTTAAAGCATCATGATAGTAATTATCATTAAAAATCATTTTAACATTTTGTCTTAGCAACTCTATTTTACTACAATGCTTCCCAATTAGAATAGGTGTAGAAGGATTTCCGTCTTCATAAAACCCAGGACCAGCAAATAAGTCGATATATCTAATTTGCTTAGGCTGATATTTACTTGTAATTATACTGCAATAGCTTGGAAAGTATTCCGAAATTATGCTCGCTTTAATTTTCGACGAGATAGTTTGATTTTCGAAGAAATGATTTTCTTTCATTTTATTTGTGAATATGTCGTTATTAGTTATTAAACATTATGAATAATAGCAAATATATTAAATATTAACACTTATTCAAAAAAGCAATAATTTATTTAACAGAAAAATAAACCTGCTTATAAAAGCAGGTTTTAAAATTGCTACATATTCTTTTTGCTAAAAAAACATTTGAGTCTTTGTATTCCGATTTTTAAAGTAAGTGTGAGATAATAAGCACAAATAGTATAGAAAATTAAGAGTGTAAACATAATGAAGAAAAATAAAATATCTTCCCAAATCGTGTGCTCATTGTATTTAAATGTGGGTATACAACCGCTTTTAAACTGCAATATCATTTTGCATTATTAAAAGGATTTTTCCCCTCGCGCATAAACACAGTTCCCATTTTTTGATACTGAACAAGCTGTCCCTTTATGCAGGTAGTATAAATCCCACTTCCAAAGCCGTTTTGTGCTCTGATTATAGTTACCTCTTTTTCTTCAACACCGTTATCAATTGCTACAAATTTTTTCAAACGATTGTTTTTGATTGGCTCCTTGAAATCCTTTGGTAAGTCACACTCTTTAGCGGTTGTTGATGCTTTTTGTTTTTCTTCCTGTGCAAAATAAAACATTGGTAATACGAACATTAAAGTAAAAATTAATTTTTTCATTGTAATTATTTTTGAATTGTTAATAATGTCTATTTAATAAATTCTTCTCTCTGTTTTGAGGCTTCGGCGTAACTGTCAAAGACAAGAATTTTTCTTTTTCTGATATTCATTCCTACGGGAACAGCACCTTCCTTGTATAATGTTCTCTCGAACTCGTCCATCTTTTTGTACTTAGCATCTTCACTTATATCTGTCATTTCAATAACATCACTTCCGATACTTTGGTAGCGAGAAATATTCTCTTTAGTAAGTGTGGAATCACTATTGGGTGCTATTATAGCCCATACAATTGCGTATTTAGGCTTTATTGGAGCAATTGTTACTGTATCATGAATAATGCTTGTAGAATTGTTAAAAACAGGTGTAGAAGTCTGATAGGTGGTGTCAGTGCTAATGGAATCGGAGTCCAGATAAACATCATCCCATATATCACGCTTTTTACAACCAACTATTGCACAAAAAGCCATTAATAGATAAATCTTTTTCATAATGAATTATTTTTCAGATAATAATGTGATAATTCCAATGAGAATCAAGTATCCGATGTAGGAGAGAATTCCCCAAAGTATCATAAAGCCGATTGCTCCTACAAAAGATTTTGGTTCAATCCAGTTCCAAGAGAGAATTCCCGAACCGATAATAACGACTGCGTAAAGAATAAATCCCACTATGGGTAGGCATCCGCCCTCATTTGTGTTGCTCATATTTTAATAAATTTTATTTGATTTGGGCAACAAAAAAAAGCAAGTGGTTCTCACATGCTTTTAGTTCTGAAGGCTCGGCAAAGCCTATGTTACATAAAAACAGGATAAGCCACTCGCCCTATGACGAGTGTGCTGAAACTGTTTGCATTTTGTAACATTTTAGAATTTTGCCGATTCACAGAACAAAAGCAAAAGTTTTACACTTTTTATTTTTTCGTTGATGTCTTGGCGCAAAACTACAAATTTTGTGCCTTATTTTTTTATTCTAATAAAAAATATAATTATAATCCTTTATCAATTTTAAGGTTTCAGGTAAATTAAATGCTTTTGATTTGTGATTGTAAATAATGTCTTGTAGATCTTTCTCTAATTGACTAAGATAAAATAAATCTCCGTTAAGCTGCTTGATTTCTTTTGTATTAATATTTTTTATTATAGTGAAAATCTCTTCACAAGTTTCTAAATCATTTTTTTGACATATATTGAGGATAACTTCATATGCAATTCTGAGAGGGGAAAAATTACTGTTTAATTTGATAATTTCTTTTTTTGTCATTGCTAATTCAAGAATTTTTACCAAGTCACTAATTGAGTTTTTATTTGAGAAGTTTTGCCAATTTGAATTTTTAAAACTTTTTTCAATTTCTTGATATGGAAAAATAGTATTTTCAAGAATTATAAGTAGCATTTTGAAGCCATACTCGGAATTACAATTTATCAATAGTTTTATTAAGGACGACTCCATAATTATTTGATTATCGATCAAGTAATTATAATTCTTTCGAATATAGGTCTCAGCATAATCTGAATTTTCATATCTAATTAGCATACTTAAAATATCTTCTAAAAAGTTACCATCTTTAGTACCTATTTTTTTAATATTGATAATTTCATTTACAAATTTGATATCTTTAAAATATAATAACTCAATCAATTTTTGTGGATAATAATAATTATTGTTACTCAAGGAATGAATAATTTTGGCTTTTATATCAATTATAACTTTATCAAGATTCTTTTTGGAATTAACTAAGTGCTTCAAATAAATATAGATATTTGTTAAATCATTTTCATGATTAATATTTTGAATAATTCTTACATTTACTTTTTCCATATCAAAGTTTTCAGGAAAAAAATTTAAGCTTAATTTTTGTCTGACATTTAAACTTATCATTTCTAATAAAAATTCTTCCTTAATATTGAATTTAAAATATCTTTGAAATAGATATAGCAAGTCGAATAATAAAAAATCTCTATTACCTGAAGTTTTCCCTATACATTTAGATATTTTCTCACCATATATTTCTTTTAGTTTTTCTAATTTATTTTTACACCATATTTCAATTACTAATTTTTGCTCATTTGTTAATAGAACACTGGTATCATTTCTTTTTGGTAAAAAGTTTTCAACAGCTCTCATTATCTCAAGTTCATAATTGAGAATAAGCTTTGGTATCTCTGAATCTTTTACTGCTTTACCATTCTTTTTACTTAATATAAAATCTTTTAATATTTGTATAGAATTTCTTGTGATATTTTTATAAATATTATAATCTGTAGAGTACTTTTTATAAAAATCATTCCAGTCTGTTATTAAAAACTGCTTCTTTTTACTGAAATGAAATATTGATAATATTTCATCTCGCAAAGCTTCAAAATTTAATAAGATGTCAAACTCTCTTTGTCTTTCAACTAAATAAAACTCGGTTCTAATTTCGTATTCATTTACTGTCAGTTTTTCGTTAAATTTATAGCCTAAAGTTGATTCTATATAATTTTCAAAAAGTGAACTCAAATGAAAATCATTATCACGAATCGAATTACGAAACTTTATGAGAAATTCCTCCTTAACATTACCCTCTTTATAAACTTCTAAAATTTCGCAAAATAATTCTTCTTTTAAAATCTTTGACAAAAAAAAGATAATATAGTAGTTCTCTAATGAATTATTATGTAATACCTTCTTAAAAACGGGAATATTAAGGTCGCAAGCTATTGTTATCTCAATTAATAAATTATCTGCATAAAAAGATATTTTATCATTAATAACAGATTGTGAGATTATTTCGACAAGTTCACTGTATATTTCTTTTTTATTACCATATTTTTGATTTAAATGGTCCAAAAATTCACTTGTATCATAATCTTTACTATCAACAATATCATAATTCTTAATTAAATAAGTGTAAATAATTATTAATGAGTTAGAATTTTCAATTTGTTTTAATAATTCAAAAACGTAATGCTTCAATGTAGAGGCATGTTTATAGCTTACAACTTCATATTCTTCCCTTATAGAAATGTCTAAAGCATTGAGAATATACTTAAGATTTTTCTCGATTAATTCTTCGGGCATTGTTTTTAATAATTCAAGAATGACATCTTTATCATTCTCTAGCTGGAGCTTTTTAAATATTATTGAATAAAAGACAGATGTAGAAGTAAATGTGGGGTTTTTGAATAGTTTTAAAATGTTTTGTAAAAACAGAATGTTCCTTTCTTTACTAGATTGAAATTCAGAAACTAATTCTAATATTGTATTTCCAATTATATTTATTTGTTCCGCTGAGAAGCTCATGTACGATAAAAGCTCTATAGCTGTGATTCTTGCTCTTGAATGGTGTGATTTATTTGTTATTTGAGAAATTAAATAATCTACACTACTTTCTGTATTAGAAAATCTTGCAATTTCAGATATTCCTTCCAACCACAAAGTTTTTTCTATACAAATTTCTGTAAATCTCTTAACCAAACATTTTGTACGAATATCTGGATCAATTCTGTCAGAATCTACTTGAAAAATCAATTCTAAATCATTTTCAATTATCCAGTTTACTAGTCTTTCATAATCTTTTTTTTCCAATTCTAAGTTTAATAAAAATGATACAACATTATACCAAGTTGGATGAACTTTAAGAGTGTCAGAATCAATTTGTATGAAATCTATTATTTGTTCAAAATCTAATTGTGATAAAGTCTTTGCAACAAAATATTCTTGTATGTTTTTATACTCAAAGCTCCATGTTTCATCAAGATTTTGTTGAAGAAAAGAGTTCTTTGATAAATCTATTTTTTTTTCACATAATCCAAAAGATTCACTTGTTGAGATAAAGGATTTTTGCATCGCTTCCATTGACAATGCAATTTTTTTAGAACACTCTAAAATTTCTGCTTTACTAAATGAACTGTCATTTAAATATTTAATTTTTTCATCATCATCCAATCTGTTTTTCACATATGTTTCTAAAAGTTTTGACTTATTTAATAAAATTCCACGTGTATTATAATAATGTTGTCCAAGTAATTCTAAATAAAAAGGAGTTTGTAGTATATCTCTGAATTTCCAATAACTAAATCTTTCATCTTGTGTTACATCAAGGCTATACTTATTATATAGAAAATTAACAGCCATATTCTCAGGAACTTCATTAATAAAACATATGTCAAAACCATCGATGCTTTTTATATGATTATTGTAAATATTCGTTCTACAACTAACAACAAACTTAATTTGATTTGACTCAATAACATGTTGATTATCATAAATAAACGCTCTTAATTTAACAGCGAAATTTGTAATGTCATGAATTTCATCAATCCCATCTAAGATAATGATAAGGTTTGAGATATTTTTATAATTCTCGGGAAGTAAGTCTGTAAAATTTGTTCCAGATGAAAAGTTTTTTAGGATGCGAAATCTTGGAATTTTATTATTAGTATCTCTATTTTCCCATAGTTCTATGGCAAAGTTTTTTAATTCATGACTTTTGCCACTTCCTGGGTTTCCAAGCACAGCAACCCCAAACCTTGATTTATTTAATTGCTCCTCTAACTTGATTTCATAATCAGGATTATCAAAAACAAATCTTTCTCTTTCTTGATATTTTCTAAAAGAACGAGAAATGTAAAATTGATCTTTCTTCAAGTCATCAATAAATAAATTTCTATCTTCTTCTTCAATTATAGTTTTTTGTAGATTTTTATCAGAAAAAATTAGTTTTTTGAACTTTTGTAAAAGTTTTGTTCTGTTTTCAATTGAAATTTCTTCGATATCCTCTTTGTAAACTTTTTTGTATAGATTAGGGTATAATGAAAAATACTCTTTAATGTATGATTCAGGTGTTAGAAATTCAACTGGGCATTCATCACCTAATATTTCATAAAAACTCTCCAATTTCGAATCTTCATTTGTATTTGAAAAATTTTTATGAGGTGAAATGAAAAGAAGCAAATCAATTTTTTTATGTGTTGAAACAATATGTGGAATTTTTTCAATAGCCATAGAATAATTAAGAACAGTAGAATAGTCTTTGCACTCAGAATAAATAGTATAAGTTTTAAATTTCCTATCAACTATTTCCACAAGATTATCAAATCCATCTTGAGAACCTGTTTTTTGTATTCTTTTTCTTACAACTTCATAATCTAATTCCTGAAAGATTTTCTCAAGAAAATCAAGTGCAATTACTTCAAAGTCGCCACCTTTCTTTGCCATATTATTTTTCAATATTTTCAAATATAATTAATATTTGGCAATAGAGAAGGTACCTAAGCAAAAGCACCCCGTTATAAGTTAAGTTTTTGGTAGTACCCCCTATATACTGAAGGTCAGACAAAAGTTTTCGAAAATGTTGAGAGCTTATTTCTTTTTTTGATTTTTTTTCAATATGCTTAAAATGTGAATGAAAGTAGACGTCACCCACTTATTTTATAAATAACTACTGATGTTAATGTATAGTAATAAGGGAATAAGAAGTACTTTTCTTTGTATAGTAGTCAATCAATAGCTTTATTATTCTATATATTTAAAATGGTATCAAGTTATTTTGAATGTTCATTTTTCAAAATAATAAATTCCCACAATTGTTAATTGTATAGGCAATGGAGAAAAAATACTCAATTTGAAAATGCCAAAATTTATTTCTTTATAATATCTATATGAATATCTTTATAACTTGAGACTCGGCAGAATTTTGATGAAAATTTAAAAATTTCAAATCATTTGATTCTATATTGTTACTATTTATAGTAATCAATTGATATTCAGTTTTAACTATTTTTGTATCGGAAAATAACCTAGCATAGCACTATAATAAAGAAAACCCTTAAATGTTATATTTAAGGGTTTTTTTTCATGCACACTCCAATAAATCACAGAATTTTTAAATAAAAATACCGATTTGAATAATTAAAAAACAAATGTCTCAATTTCGAGACATTTGTCGTATATTTGAGGTGATAAAACAATGAATACACAACAAAAAATTATCAATACCGCCATATCAGTCTTCAATGAGGATTTTTCGGCAACATTTGAAGAAATCGCGGTACGTTGTAACCTTAACCGCAGGACATTGCATCGGTATTTTAAAAACCGAAACGAACTATTAGAAGCTTGCAATGCAAATATGATGAAGGCCTGGGAAGAAGCGGCCATAAATGCTTTCAACAGCTCTACCAATCCTTTGATACAATTGGAAAACTTATTATATGCCGGCATTGACAGCGGAACAAAGTATGCCTTTTTAATTAAACTCAACGAAGTAGAGCCTGCTTATACAACCAAAATAAGTAAGGATTATTTAAAAACAAGAAATGATATATTCAGTGCAATAATAATTCTACAAAAAGAACAATTGATAGACAACGAGCTACCATTAGCGTGGATAAGAATACTCTTTACCAGCACAATCACAGCAACTATCACAGCATACAGATCGGGAGATATCGCTGCTAATGAAGTAAAAAAATTAGCCTGGAACTCATTCAGTAGAAGCATAGGTTTAGTAGTAAATAAACAAAAATGATACAATCTTTCTTAATGATAGGCCAATCCAATATGGCCGGACGCGGTTATGCAAAAGAGGTTCCGCTTATTTTTGATGAACATATTAAAATGTTGAGAAACGGCCTATGGCAGATCATGTCAGAACCCATTAATTTTGACCGTCCCAGCGCGGGTGTGGGGCTCGCTTCATCATTTGCAGCTTCCTGGAGACAGGATCATCAACAAGATGAAATCGGATTGATTCCATGTGCTGATGGAGGAACAAGTCTTGATGACTGGGCTATAGAGAATGTCTTGTTTGAGAATGCCATTTCACAAGCCAGGCTTGCCCAGCGAACAAGTGAAATTAAAGGAATCTTATGGCATCAGGGTGAAAGTGACTGTTCTCCTGAAAAGGCAGACCAATATCAGGAAAAATTTTCCAGGATTATTGATACTTTACGTAAGGAACTCAGTATTTCTGAGGTCCCACTTATCATTGGAGGATTAGGAGACTATTTACCCACCGGAATATTTGGCCAGTATTTCACACATTATTCTTTGATCAACCGCGAACTTGAGGAGTTTGCACAATCTCATGAAAACTGTTATTTTGTTTCCGTAAAAGGACTTACAGCTAATTCTGATGGCATTCATTTCAATGCACATTCACAAAGATTATTAGGAATCAGGTATTATTGTGCGTATCGGGGTCTAAAACATCTTCTGAACCCCAATATTGATGAAAATGACATTTTGAACGAAATCTACAATCGTTCTTATACCAAGACAGAAAAACTCAAGCTGCTGGAACACGAATTTGCACTTGGGAATATTGAAGGCAAGGATTATTTAATGCAACTAAAAGCTATAGGTCAAGAGTAAAAGAATACGTTAATTATTATTTTCAGCATGTAATATATCAGCAAATCAATAACAGCCGATATTCACCATCATTTTCTACAGGAGCCCTGTGAACACATGGCAATGCTTTTTGTTCGGGATGATCCACAGCGATTCTCCAAAGATGGCCCACCTGTAAGTTTACTGGTTGAGCATTGGGTTTCGGCTGATAGTGAAGATCAAAGAAATATTCTTTGAGGAAATCTTCAAATTCTTCTTCGGGGCCGTCATGTAGCTTTTTGAGCTGTTCCCGGATTTCAGGAATTAAAATTTTCTGTTCCACCTGATCATTGGGAATAATATCACTTGCTGTCCCATGATAGGTACATAAAAAAGTATCCGTCCCGATGGGTGAGCGGTCTACATGATACGAATATACATCTGTGGAAATAAAACCAAGTTCTTCATCCCGTTCATAACATTTAAGCAAATTAAGAACAGGAGATGCTCCAAAATCAGTCAATAACTGTAAATCATTTAAGATCATTTTTCTTGCTGTATCTCCTTCTTCTGATAATTGTAAGGCTAAAAGATCTTGAGCAGAAACTACTGTTATATCATCTTTCAACTGAAGTTGAGAAACAACTTCTTTAAAATCTCCAACTAAACTCCGATGCCAGCAAATTGCATTCATCGTTCCTTGAAAATGGGTGTTGACAAGTTCTGAGAATGAAGATATCACCTCTACCTGCTGATTATCAGAAAATATATTGCTCATGTTTTTGAACCAAGCAGTTTAATGGCTTAGCTGTCTACAAAAATACGGAATAGGTTATTCAAATCGGCATCACAAAAAAAATCGAATATTCTTTGATATGGAATTTTTATTTTGACATTCTTCTTTTCTAATCATATTATATTTATTCCTAACTTAGAAGAAGCTATCTCCCAATGAATTAACACCTACCACCGCTATGCAAATTTCACCTTCCGCCAGCTTAGCCCCTTACATAAAAAGCTTTACCGTTGTTACAATTGACAAGGATCTCACGGATGAAGTTTTCTATCCCAGCGGATATATAGATCTTATAATCAATATTTCCGGTGGCGCTGCAGCTACTATTATTAACGGAAAAAGAAAGGATACTCCTGATATAGAACTCCTGGGACACCTTACCCTTCCCACCCGGCTTACAGTTGCGCAGGGAACTGTGGTACTGATAGCACGGATTTATCCATATGCCGGTATTTTATTCTTTTCTGATCCTTTGTCGGAATTCACGAACTACGCTACTGATATGTATGATGTAGCAAAAAGTGAAAGCAGAGATTTGTATGACCGCATTATACAGGCTAACGGTCTCCATACAAAAATCAATATTTTAGAAACCTATTTTCTTCAACAGCTGAAAAAAAATGAAACCAGGCTAAAGAAAACCAAAATACTTCAGGAACTCAGCCAGCAGTTTTTTATGAATCATCACATATTGGATCTACCTGTAATGGCAAAGGATTCAGGGATATCGGAAAGATATATTCAAAAGCTTTATCTTACAAATATGGGCATAAGTCCTTCTTCTTTTGCAGCTGTTATCAGGTTTAACAAAAGCCTTCAGATGGTTCTCAACACTCCGCAATCACTTACAACCATAGCTTATGACTGCGGGTATTATGATCAGGCACATTTTATCAAAGAGTTTAAAAAATTTACAGGCATTAGTCCTTCTGCATCCAGACATTCAATGATTAAAAACGATACAGATCTTCAACAGGCTGTCAATATTGGTTTTTGATTTTATTTTGCATGATGATTGCTGCTGAACATATCGCGGTGCATCTTCCAGCCTTCTTTTGTATTTTTCCAGATTACGATTACTTTTCCGTCATCCAGCTTTTTACCTTCTAAATCTGTCATTTCGTAATAACTTTCTTCAGTGACTGATGCTGTACCATCACCATACAGATTCTGAATCGTAAATTTAACACGTACTTTAGGTCCACCCTTAAAGAAACTGAGTATCTGTTCTCTTCCGCAGACTGGCACTGCATTGGGTGGAAACAGACAGGCATCATCTGTATATCTTGTTAAAATAGATCCGTCATTTTTGTTAGCCAGATCGGCATAGATTGCGTTACTGGCTTCAATAGTTTTTCTTACTGTTTCCAAATCTTTAGTCTGAGCATTAGACCATGAGGTAAGCAGTAATAGTGTGTTTAAAATAAGTAACTTTTTCATTTTATTTTTTTTACAAAGCAACTACTTCCTGCAGGCAAAAAATTGTAAAATAACGAACAAGTTCATTTTTCAACCCAAAAGTATCCTATAAAAAACAGCATCCTCTTTGGAGAACACTGTTTTATATATTAGGTTATTAATTTTCAGTTTTGTTTTTTTTACTTCTTCAATATTTTTTCTGTTACTGTAGAAGATTTTGTTTTAAGTTTAATATAATATACTCCTGTCTGAAGAGAGGATAATACCACTTGCTCCTGCATGAAATTCAAAGTTCCCTGTTTTACCAGCTGTCCTGCTGCACCGAAGATTTCATAGGAAACCAAAGGTTCTTTACTTCTGATCGTAAGTACCTCCTGAACAGGATTCGGGTATAATTGTATTCCTGCCTGAACAGCTGTTTCTTCTACTGACATTTGGCTGCATGCTGATTTAGCATATTTTGTAAAAAATGATTGAGATTTCCCTCCTGCTACATTGACAGCCATTGTATTGACATTATCATTAGCATCTGTAAACAATTGGTCATGAAAAAAGCCTCCTACAATATAATTGCCATTGTTATCTGCAGCTACTGCCGTAAATTCGTCTACCACATTAAAATTACTGCGGATCTCTCCGGCTCCCAAAACAGCTCCTGTGTCTTTGTTGAGTCTAACCAATAAAGGATCTGATCTATCTCCATCAGGTCGTGTCATTGTATAGCTGCCCCAGATATCAGACCAGCTTCCTTTGGCAAAAGCTACTTCATTTCCATTAATGACAATGGTACCTTTCGTAAAACGGTAACCAAACTGAAGACCGGACATTCCTTCAGGAGTTCTTGCCCACTGCACTGAACCAGCAGCATTAAGCTTCATCACAAATGGAACGGCTTCAACATAACTTCTTAAAGGGAAAGTATAACTCCCAAAAGTTGCTGGCACCGTTATCCCATTAAAATAACGTCCTGAAATATAGATATCCGAAGTAGCCGGATCTTTTATAATGGAATGAATTTCATCATCCGTGCTTACCGAGCCATTATCAAGTTCTTTTCTCCATACCTCTACTCCGGTAGTTCCATCAAAAGCCAATACATAAGCAGCTTTGGTAAATGGTACATTATTATAGGAAAGATCGATCAGGTTACTAAACCCAGCATCCATTCTTTTTCCTGCAAGATAATAGCGATTTAAGCTTTCATCGTACACCAGATTTACTTTACCTTCTCTTCCCACCGCATTTATTGCATCTCCGGTGATAGGAAGAAGTACAGGTGCTGCAGGGGTCATATTACCATTATCATAGTTGAATTTAACGGCATAATACTGATAGGTTGAGGTAAAAGTTGACGGTACTGTAATTAAACCATTCAAATGAGTTCCCGCCCGGAATCCCATAACAGCATGAATGTTTTTGGAAGAATCCATATACATCATCTGGACATCGCACATTCGGGTAGAATAATTAACATCTCCCTGCAAAGGCTTGCTCCATGCCAATGTACCGTCAGATGTATTATATTTTAACAGAAAGGCTGCTTTATGAGCAGGATCTATCGTTTGATCATAGTGGGTATACAAAGGTAAGGTATGGGTATCATCAAAATGCACCGGAACGGCACTCGGATCTCCCACATATGAATTATTATAAATGGTGGCCATCACATATAACCCCCCATTATTATCGACTTTAATGTGCCATGCATTTTCTCCGTCTCCCGATCCTCCTATTGGTCTGGACCATCTTATATTTCCTTCACAATCGGCAGAGAACAGAAAAAGGTCACTAAGCCCATAATTGTTTACAGAGGTACCATTCAGGTTTTGTCCCTGCTCACGCATCGTGGAGAGAAAATAGGTATTGTTGTTGTTATCCACTACAATATCCCTTATTGATTCATCAAATACATAATGAAATCCGGGATCAGCCGAACCTGTTATTCCTCCAGCCTGCTTTCCCCATTGCCATTGGTAAGTCTGGCTAAAAGATAATGCCGGCAGTATAAGAAGCAGTCCCCACAGTTTGTTTTTTAATTGTATCATAAAAATTCATTTAATTATCACATACTATAAAAAGACAGTGTCCTCCTAAGAGAACACTGCTTTATAAGCTACTAATTTTTAATTAGTTTTCCTTGTAATGAGGTGTCTCCCGTTTGTACAATAACAATGTAAACACCTTGCAGCCAGCTGTTAACTTCTACGTCTACCTCTCCGGAAGCCGCTTTTAGTTCTTTACGGAATTTGACATTGCCCATGGCATCAAAAACTGTAATCTGTTTTGCAAGTAATTTTTCATTGCCCGTATTATACGAGATTTTCACTTTTTCCTTCGCAGGATTTGGTATCATTTTCAGAGAAGAAACTGAAGCAGCAATTACGCTTCTTCCTGCGCTTCTCATACCTATCCACTCCGGATCTGATGCTTTGGTAGTAAACTTACAAGTTTCATTTGAGAATAAAATCTCATCAGTACCCTGGAAGTTTGAGTTTGGATAGAATGATAATGGATTAGCGTTCATATCATAGACTCCTCCTGCCGGAATAGTAATGATAGACGGAATATAACTTCCATATCCGTTAAGACTCGAAACTGTAAGACTTATCGGCTGGCTTCCTGCATTTTGAAGAATACCATTAACTTCGTAATGATCTCCAACCCATTTCATTCCTTTGATATTTGTCTCAAGCTTACATTCTGTTTCAAATCCACATTCTTTGCCCGGATAGTAATTCATAGTTCCGGAAGTGAACTGACATCCTAAATGATCAATCTGAAGCTGATATGTTCCCGGAGCATTGATATAAAGCGGATAGATGAAATTATTATTTCCGCTTTGGATACTGTTTCCGAACAGCTGCCAGTCATGATGATCAAAGATTCCTTTTGGTCCTAAAATATAATTCTTTCTAAGACATTCATCATAACATCCTGTAGGGAATACCCACATCAAGCTCTCAAGACTTAATGGAACTTCTGTATAATTACTTACTTTACAGCCGCTTGGCGCAGTATAAATAACCTGATAAGCACCACCTTCATTTACCGTAATAGACTGACCTGTCATTCCATTACTCCAGTTGTAATCTCCTGCAGATGGCCCGGAAGCTGTTAACTTAATTTTATAAGGCTGACAGCTCACCAAACTATAGGTTACCGTAACCGGTGATGGTGGAGGACTTACCGTAATAGTAAAGTTTTTAGAACTTGTACATCCTGATGTACCCGGAGTTCTTACTTCCAGCGTATAAACATAGGTACCTGCGGTTAATGTTCCTGTATCAAAAACAATCGGATAAGGGGCAGTACTCCATGGAGCTGATGCCAATCCTCCGTTTTTCTTCCATTGATATTCCAATGTATTATCCGTTACAATACCGCTAAGGATTGTAGAAGATCCTTCACAGATATTAGCTTTTCCGGATATGTTAACATATGGAGGATTTTTAAGCGTTACAGGTATTGCTTTAGTACTCATGATACTTGTTCTACATCCATCTGAAGATACCAGCACCGGCCAGTAGCTACCTGATTGAGTTGGAGTGAAGACTGGAGAACTCGGCGCTCCAGCCACAGGCTGAGAACCATTCATCCAGATATACTGACTTGGAGATCCAAGAGTACTTGTAAATATGATATTAGGCGCACTTCCTATACAAGCAACAAGAGCCGGAGGCGCCATATTACCATCAAGAGTAGCCTCTTTCACACTAATATTAATGACAGGAGAAGAATATTCACATCCATTAGGAGTTTTTATTTTCAGCTGTATTGTCTTTGTTCCGCTCGTATTGTAAGTAATCGTAGCATCTGGTCCTCCGGTTACATAAGATGTACCATCAAAGACCCAGGTATAAATATTTCCGGGAACATATGACAGCGGAGAGAACGTAATCGCCTCACGTACACATATCCATGCCGGAACCAGGAAGCTTGTACTTGGAACCGGAGCCAATGTAACAGTCTGCGTAGTAGTACACGTTGGTTTTCCAGGTGCAGACATTGTCATTGTAAAGGTGTAAGTACCTGGCGCCAGATTGTTATAAGTAGCCGTTTGTCCTGTTTGAGTAGGCTGTCCCGGGCTGGTGAATGTATATGTAATAGTTGACGGATTGATTTCAAATATAGTAGATGTATTGAAAAGAGTTACATTGTAACCACCTCCGTTACATACTGTGCTTACATTGAATTTAGGTTCGTAATTCTTTCTTACTTCTACTCCTTTGCTGTACCAGCATGTACCGTATCTTAAACGTACGAAAACAATATGTGCTGCGGCAAGATTCGTCTGATAGATCGGTGTAGCTGTTCCCTGTCCGGAAGACAAAGTAAGTACACTATCTGACAACCACTGAATCTCGTCAGGAGTTCCAACGTAAGATAAACCGGTAACAGAAATTGTGTTACACCCTGACCATTGTGGAACAAAACTAATCTGTGGGTCTGTTGTACAACCTCCGCTGCTAGGACATAGCTGAGTTACATTAACATTCTGAGAATACACCACACAGTTATTAATATCTACTGCCTGTACTTTATAAGTTCCAAAAGCACCTGCACCTGATATTGTATATGAGTTCGTATTAGCTCCCGGTATGATTCCATTGTTTTTATACCATTGCCATGAAATAATATTCGTAAGCCCTGTAGAACTGTTTGCCGTAAGAGTATACGGTGTCATTGTCGTAGGGTCACAAACAGTGATATTATACACCGGAGAAATTGTAATAACTGTCTCTGGATAAATAGTAAAGTTTGCGCTTGCTGTTGGCTTATAATTACATCCGTTAGTTCCCGTATACGTTACAGTAACTATCTGAGAAACATTACTTCCTGAAGTATTTGAGATATATCCATTATTCGGGAAGCTATAATTTCCTGACGGATTGAAAGCTGTAGTATAAGTTGTTCCGTTAGCAAATGTAAAAGTAACATTGGTAGCCGTAGTAATTGTACCCTGATTCACAGTGAAAGAAAGGTTTGAACCTAAGCAAACTCCGCCTACATTGGTAAAGTTTACTACCGGCAGTGTTATTAACGACACCGGTATGCTGATAATTTTCGTTACCCCGCATTTTACAATTCTTAAATTCAGAGTTGTGCTGCTTGTAGAAGAGATCTCGTTGAAGTTTACAGTAATATTAGCGGTACCCTGTCCTCCAATCACACTTCCGAAGTTGGAACTTCCAAATGTCCATTCCATAAATTCCGGAACAATTCCGTTCAGATTAGCACTGAAAGTCTGAGTACTACTCGGACAGAAAGGCCCTGGATTAGGATTAATTGTAATAGAGTTAAGATCTAAAGGTGCTACATTAAACGAAGTCGGAGCCGAAAGGCATCCTGCGCTGCTGATAGATTTATTCTGTGCAGACACGGTATACGAAGAAGCACCAGCATTAAATATAACCGTTACAGAAGATCCCGAATTACTTCCCTGAATCGTTCCGTTGGTAACACTCCAAACCGGAACCATTCCGGCATCAACAGGGTTGATCGTATACACATAAGGTCTTCCGGAACATACTTTTGTCTCTCCGGAAATAGTACCTGTAGGCACCTGAGGAATTGGTAATACCTTAATAATTCTTGCATTGCTTTCACAGCCTCCACCTTGTTTAGTAGCAGTAATTGTATAAGTGCCTGCTGCTGTAAATGTATGGGTAAATGGCCCTGTTGTTACTCCTGAAACAAAAGAAGATCCACCTGTGGTTACTTTCCAGATAACAGGCACATTAGGGTTAGTTGTAAATACCTGGCTTGTTCCTGCACAGATCTCATCAGTACCACCACTTACCACTACCGGTGCTTCCACTACAATATCAATAGAAGCCTGACCTTCACATGGTAATAAAGTATTGTGATAGTTTGCTACAAGGTGATAAGTACCAGGTTGATTTGCAGAAAAAATAGCTTCGTTTCTCTGTTGAGTATAATATAACTGTCCTCCTGCAGGACCCGTTACGTTCCATTGAACACTGGTTGTAGGCCATTGAGGAATTGAATACGTATATTGCTTACCTGCACACACTACCGCCTGTCCTTTCACTTTTGCATGGGCTAAAACTACAGGAATTTTGATGGTAGTCCATTCAGGGCAAGCACATTCAGATAAATACATTACATAACCAAAACCATCAAGCGGATCTACCTGATCCCACTTCACTTCGATTTCGCTTCCGAAATTATTCACAATAGATCCTCCAATCACTTTCCACTGTCCTTTACCACATCCGTCCTGTGCGCTGTATTTTTCAACACTGCCTTCACATACTACAGATGCACAGTTAATCTGTACAGGATCTGATTTTAGTACCTTGATCTCCTTTTTATATATACTTTGGCAGCCACACTTATTGGTTACAGTCAGCCGAACAGTAAAGGTACCAGGGTTAGTATACACATGAGAAGGTTCAAAAGCTGTGGAAGTGGAAGTAGCTCCATCCCCAAACTCCCAGAAATAATTGATAATATCCGATCCTCCGTTTTGTTCAGAAAGGTTATCAAAATACACCGTTGTATTTTTACATACAGTATAATCCAGGTTTAACAATTCAAATTTAGCAATCGGTCTGTTGATTTTTTCAATACAAATCGTCTGAGTTTCAACAGTTCCGTCATTGTATGTAATAACAGCCTGTAAAGAGCCATTACCTGCCGCTCCCCAGGTAACATACGCAGCGGTATTTCCTGGTCCTGAAGGGCTTAAAGATCCTCCCGAAATAGTCCATTGTACATTAGAAACATTCGCTCCCTGAACAAGATATTTGACAGGATCTAATGATTTCTCACAGACACGCAGACATTGGGAAGAGTTGATGTAGGAAACAGCGACTCCATTGTCAGGAATCTGGTCTTCTTTTTCGCCACGGAATTCCTGGCATCCGACCTGTTCAGTCCATGTAATTCGAGCTTGTGCTTGTAGTACCCAGGGTACCAAAAGCCAACATAGTAGCAGCCATCTAAAGATATGCCCCCTACTAAAATAGGTGTTGTTTTTCATAGTTATTAAAAAAGTGTTATTAATTTTTTGTCAAATTAATAAAAATAACAATACAAAAATCATTTAATAGTGAAAAAAATAACATTATTTCACTATTGAATTTCAACTATATAGACAAATTCATGATTATATGTTATTTCACCAACATATTAATTATATAAAAAAAATCTACTCATTCTCAATATCTGCGGATTCACGAGGTTTTCAACAAAATAAAATACTTAATTTTCGTCTATTCAAAAACCAAATCAATAACTAAGAACTTAATTTATTGATATTTTACTAAATAAATTTATTTTACATTAAAATAAATCACTTGAAAAATTACAAAAACGAAAGCTAATTTTTAAATTAAATTTCTCACTACCAACACCATCTTCCTACAGTCTTTTCAATACAAGATTAACGGCTATAATAAATGAGCATTGCCGACAAGATCAAAATATTCTATCTTTGTTTTTCGAGGCTTATCATAAACATTTTATTTGAAGATCTTCCCTATGAAAAACAACAGCTTTTTATTTTCTGCAAAAGGAATTTGTACCGCAGCTTTTCTTTCCTTAAACACAATAGTTTACGCTCAGAAAACCGCAGACATTTCAACAATTTCAGAAAAAACGTTAAACACCATTCTGGAAAAAAACAGAGCCTATTACACACAAGGCAAAGTGGCAGATTATATTCCTGAACTGGGAAAAATGGATGCTAAAGCAATTGCCTTTTCAGTAGTAGATAAAAACGGAAAAGTATTCAACACGGGTGATGTAAGTAAAAAATTCACCATGCAGAGTATCTCCAAAATCATATCATTAATGGTGGCTGTAAATGAAAAAGGTGAAGCTCACATTTTTGATAAGATGGGATATTTCGGTTCCGATAAACCCTTCAACCATTTTTCAAACCTTGAAACCACAGGCAAACCCCTTAATCCTATGATGAATGCAGGGGCTATTCTTACCACTTCATTAATTTCAGGAGATGGTGAGAAACCTTTCCTTAAGATCCTGGACATGGTAAGGTATATTACCAAAAATCAGACAATTGAGTATAACAAATCGGTTTATGAATCCGAAAAAGCAACCGGGCACCGTAACAGAGGTATGTTTTACATCATGAAAAACAGCGGGCTGATTTCCGGAAATGAAGACCAGCTGGATAATTATTTCAAGCAATGTTCTATTGAGCTTACCGCTGAAGACCTTGCAAAAATCGGTTATTTCTTTGCCAACCAATGTGTAAGGTTTGACGGTGATACTACTTATAAGAATGCAGATATGGCAAAACTGGTAGAATCACAAATGCTGACTGCCGGAATGTATGAATTCAGTGGTGAATACTCCAGAACCGTAGGCCTTCCAAGTAAATCCGGTGTTGGAGGGGGAATTACCGTAAGTGTTCCCGGAAAAATAGGAATTGGGGTATTCAGCCCATCTTTGGATCAGCATGGTAATTCACTGGCTGGATATCATATGATTTTGGACCTTGCAAAACAATACGGATTAAGTATATTTTAGAATCTAAAAGCCTGTCACCGGATAATAAAATACCCGACAATATTAAAAAGGCTTTATTTATAAGAAAAAACTTAACGATCAATCTATTTAAAAACAGTAAGTATATCAGATACTTACTGTTTTTTTATGAATTTCGGAAAGATATTTTAATTATTCATTAAAATATCTATCTGTTTATTTATCAAAAAGATAGATAAAGTTCACAAATAATTTAAATTAAATCACAATATATTGATTAATTTTACATAAATTCGCATATCCGTTTTATCAGATTGATAAAGGTTATTCTTACAGTTTCGGACCCCATCTATAGTATATTATCTTTTTGTAATATACCCGAAAACAAATCTCTCATTTTTGAAATATTCTATTTTTTATTCCTATATTTGCTTAACATTTTTTTAACTATAAATATTTATAGTTATAGTTAATAAGATTGTACCGGCCATGTTTATAAGAATAAATAAACAATAAATATACTTTAATAGCATTTGAACAATTGATAATTTTCTATTAAAAAATCATTATCAAATTACATTTATGATTGAAGATATATTATAGTTTTATTATTTTTATTCTCTCATAACAGTAAATCACGATTTATACCAATGGTATTAGTGTTTTGCTATGAGATATCATTAACTATTCCTATACCGTAAATGCTATGAAAAACTTGACCAAAATCAGGCTGATGCCTTTTGAAAAGCCGGATATCGACCTTATATCATATAATCTATTAACAAACGATAGATTCTTGAATAATTGCCATAAAACGACATACATCGTTAACGATTTAACAAAAACCAATTTTATTATATCGTAGCAAAAATCATTTGCCTTATTACCGAAAGGCCCTGCATTTTTTGTTATGAAACTCTTGCTATCATTCAATAATTATCACGCCATGAAAAACTTAACCATTATTGGACTAACGCCTTTTGAAAAACCGGACGTTAACCTTATTCCTAAACTGCATCAGGCGGGTGCATTTCCCGTTCTAAGTTTAGGAAATGAGTTAGTGACTGCCCAGGAAGCGTTACATCAACTTGATCAGATAGACGTACCATCGTATGGTATTTATTTTTCTAATGACAATTTCACCGCTCTTCAAATTCCTGAAAAAGTAAGGTTTGCAATCCTTCCGTTCGGAATGTCTAAACCTCAAAACCTGCCTGTAGTTTATCAGGTAACCAGTTTGGAAGAGGCCAGACAAGCTGAACAATCAGGAGCAGAAGGAATCATTATCAAAGGGAATGAAGCAGGTGGATGGGTAGGCTATGAATCCACGTTTGTATTATTTCAGCGTGTGATCAAAGAAATTCAGAACATTCCGGTGTGGGTACAGGGAGGAATAGGTCTCCATACTGCAGCGGCATCAAAAGCATTGGGAGCAACAGGAGTTGTACTGGACAGCCAGCTGGCACTGTTCCCTGAAAGTTCAGTTCCTAAAGATCTGAAAGAAGTTTGCTCAAAGCTGAATGGTACGGAAACTAAGGTGATTGCTAATCATCGTGTATTGGTAAGACCCAATTCACCGGTATTACCAGAAAACACAACGACTAAAGATCTGAAACAGTACTTCAACGGTCTGGATCTTAGTACATGTTATATCCCTATGGGACAAGACATTTCGCTGGCAACAGATCTGTATGAGGATTTCAAAACCTTGAAAAAACTGGTTTTCGGATTCAAAGAAGCCATGTATGGACACCTTAAGCAGGCAAAAGCACTTAAAGTAATTGATAAAGACAACTCTTTAGCTCAGGAACTGGGTCTTCGTTATCCCATCGCTCAAGGTCCAATGACGCGTGTAAGCGATGTTCCGCTATTTGCCAATGCAGTAGCAGACGCCGGAGCTTTACCTTTTGTTGCCTTATCGTTATTGAAAGGAGAATCCGCCAAGTCTCTGGTAATGGATACCAAAAAACTTGCTGGTGAAAAAACATGGGGTGTAGGAATTTTAGGATTTGCACCACAGGAATTAAGAGATGAACAGACATCCTATATATTAGAAGCCAAACCTCCCGTAGTTTTGATTGCGGGCGGAAGACCAGCTCAGGCTAAAGTATTTGAAAAAGCCGGAATAAAATCATTCTTACACGTTCCTTCCCCTGCCCTTCTGGATATTTTCCTGAAAGAAGGTGCCAGAAACTTCATTTTTGAAGGACGTGAGTGCGGAGGCCACGTAGGTCCGCTTTCAAGTATGGTTCTTTGGGAAAAACAAATTGAACGTATCTTAAAAGAAGAACACCCTGAAAACATCAGTGTCTTTTTTGCAGGAGGAATTCATAATGCTTTTTCAACAGCGTTTGTTTCTATCATGACTGCGCCATTAGCTGCAAGAGGAGTAAAAATTGGGGTACTGATGGGTACTGCTTATCTTTATACACATGAGGCTGTACAGACGGGAGCCATTCAGGAAGAATTCCAGTCGCAGGCTATGCAGGCAAAAGATACCGTTCTATTGGAAACAGCACCAGGACACGAAACCCGTTGTTTAAATACTGCATTTGCTCACCATTTCAATACAGAAAAAGCAAAGCTCCTTGCTGCAGGTATGGATAAAAAACAGGTGTGGGAACAGCTTGAAAAATTAAATGTAGGCCGTTTAAGAATTGCGGCTAAAGGTATAGAACGTCAGGGTGATAAACTTGTCAATATTCCTAAAGATGATCAATTAGACTTAGGAATGTATATGATTGGCCAGGTCGCTACCATGCACAATCGTGTAATTTCATTGGCTGCCCTTCATCAAAGTGTAGTTGACAATTACGAACATGTTCAGAATGCGAAATTACCGGAAGAACCAGTTTCTACGGAAAAACCTCTGGATATCGCTATTGTAGGAATGGAATGTATTTTCCCGGGTGCTAAAAACCTTGATGAATACTGGAGAAATATTATTTTAGGAAAAGATAGCGTTACCGAAGTACCGGATGAAAGATGGAATAAAGAATTGTATTACCACCCGGATTCTGACGGACCGGATGTGTCTCACTCCAAATGGGGTGGATTTATTCCTAAAATTGATTTTGATCCTTTGGCATTCGGAATTCCGCCACAATCTCTTGCTGCCATTGAACCTACACAATTGTTGACCTTATTGGTCGCAAAACGTGCAATGGAGGATGCAGGATATGGTGAAAAACACATCAACAGAGAAAACATTTCTGTAATTATAGGTGCTGAAGGAGGAAATGACCTTGCCAACAGCTATAGTTTCAGAGGATATTATAAGCAGGTTTTCGGAGAACTTCATGAAGAAGTAAAAGAAGCCTTCCCACATACCACAGAAGACTCATTCCCGGGTATTCTTGCCAATGTTATCGCAGGTAGGATTACAAACCGACTGGATCTTGGCGGTAGAAACTTTACGGTAGATGCAGCGTGTGCATCTTCATTAGCTGCTATTGATCTGGCTTGTCAGGAACTTGTATTAGGAAAATCTGATATGGTTCTTGCCGGAGGAGCAGATTTACACAACGGAATCAATGATTACCTGATGTTCTCCAGTACTCATGCTCTATCCAGAAAAGGAAGATGTGCTACATTCGATGGTGATGCAGACGGTATTGCCCTTGGAGAAGGTATTGCTATTCTTGTTTTAAAAAGATATGAAGACGCGGTACGTGATGGTGATCGTATTTATTCGGTGATCAAAGGAGTTGGCGGATCCAGTGATGGTAAAGCACTGGGATTAACTGCTCCAAGACAGATAGGTCAGGTAAGAGCATTAGAACGTGCTTATTCCCAAGCTGGTATCAGTGCTGCTTCTGTAGGTCTTGTAGAAGCTCACGGTACTGGAACTGTAGTGGGTGACAAAACTGAATTAAGTGCATTAACTAACCTATTCAGTCGTTCAGGTGCATTACCGGGGCAGACTCATTTAGGTTCAGTGAAGACACAGATCGGGCATACAAAATGTGCTGCGGGATTAGCTGGTTTAATAAAAGCTTCCCTTGCGGTATATCACGGAGTAAAACCACCTACACTTCACCTTCAGCAGCCTAATGCTTATTATAATGCAGAAACAAGTCCATTTGCCTTCCATGCAGAAAGCGGATTATGGGCAGAGAAAAACCGTTATGCAGGAATCAGTGCTTTTGGATTTGGAGGAACGAACTTCCATACGGTAATTGCCAATCATTCTAAGCAGGATAATTCAATCGCGATGCAGTCATGGCCTTCAGAGCTTTTTGTTTTCCGTGGAGATACTTACGAAGAAGCAAAAGGACAATCAAGCCAGATTAAAGCTTTATTAGAAATCAATGATGGTATTCCGTTAAAAGATATTGCTTACAGTTTAAGCATCAGCTCAGAAAAGCCAATCCAATTCAGTATTGTTGCAGACACTGCTGAAGATCTGATGATGAAGCTTGAACTGGTACTGCTAGGGATTGAGACAAAAGACACATTTACCGTAAATAAAAAAGAAGGTAAAGTAGCTTTCACATTCCCTGGACAAGGTAGCCAGAGAATCAACATGGCTCGTGACTTATTCGTCGTTTTCCCTGCTATGCGTAAGATTATTGATGAATATCCTGAACTTGAAAAAGTAGTTTTCCCATCTAAAACCTTTAATGAAGCTGATTTAAAACAACAAAAAGAAACCATTAAAGATACCCGTTTAGCGCAACCACTTTTAGGAATTGTAGACCTTGCACTGGCTAAGTTCTTAGAATCATTAGGCATTATTCCTGATATGCTGGCAGGTCACAGCTATGGTGAAATACCGGCTTTATGCTTTGCAGGGGTATTTGGAGAAGATAAGCTGGTTGACTTAAGTGTTCAGAGAGCTCAGTCTATTTTAGACTCAGTGGAAGGCGGAGATCCAGGTTCAATGCTGGCAGCAAGTGCTACCGCGGAACGCTTACAACCAATCATTACTAAAGTAGAAGGATGTTATCCTGTGAACTTCAATGCTCCTACACAATGTGTTATTGCAGGAAGTACAGAAGCAATCAACAAATTACTGGAAGTTCTTAAACAGGAAGGTATTTCTGCTAAAAAGCTGGAGGTTGCATGTGCATTCCACAGTCCATTATTGGCAAAATCCAAGGATTTATATGCTGAGGTATTGAAAGAAGTACCGTTCGGGGAAATGCAGATTCCTGTTTGGTCTAATACTACAGCTGAAATATATCCGTCAAATCCGTCTGAAATAAAAGAAAGACTTACTGATCATTTAGTACAGCCTGTAAGATTCGTAGAACAGCTTCAGGCCATGTATAACGACGGTGCAAGAATATTCATCGAAGTAGGGCCAGGAAAAGTACTTACCGGATTAACCAAATCCTGTCTTGAAAAAGATCAGCTGACCTTATATGTAGAAGATAACAGCCGTAATAAATTCAGCCACCTGCTTTGCATGCTGGCACAATATTTAGGAACAGGCCGAAGCTTCAATATTGATAAACTTTTCGATGGCCGAAGCGTTAAGGTTATTGATCTTAACCAACCTGAGCTTTACAAGAAAAGCCCCGCCATCTGGCGTGTAAACGGGCAGACTGCCCACCCAACTCATGGTAATCTGCCATCTAATGGTGCTTTACCACTAATAAACCCTATTCCCATGAACAATTTTACTAATAATCCACAGGCTCCTGCAACCGAAGCTCAGTCTACTGCTGAACGCATGCTGCAGGAATATTTAAACAGTATGAAATTAATGATACAGGCACAGCGTGATGTGATGCTTTCCTTTATGGGGCAGAATCCTCAGGCGTTCCCTGCTCCTGTATACCATTCACCCGTACAGACTCCTGCACACCAGCCAATATCTGCCATTCCGGTTCAGCCTGTTCAACAGGAAAAACCGGTAGCCGTTGCAGCTGTGAAGCAAGCGCCTTCAAGAGATATCAAATCCTTATTACTACAGGTAGTAAGTGACAAAACAGGATATCCTCAGGAAATGCTGGGTATGGAAATGGACCTGGAAGCTGATTTAAGTATTGATTCTATTAAAAGAGTTGAAATCATAGGAACCCTTCGTAATGAACTGGGAACTCTGGGCAACGGAAATACCAGTGAAGATACCGTTATGGAACAGTTAGCAGGAATAAAAACCTTAAGCGGTCTTGTTTCATGGCTTACTGAATTCTCAGGAGCAGGAACAACTGCTGCCCCTGAAAAAAACGGATCAGCAGCTGAAACCATTACTTCACAAGCTCAGCCGGCTTTCTCTTTTGAAGACCTTCAAAATGCTATTCTGAATATTGTAAGTGAAAAAACAGGATATCCAAAAGAAATGTTAGGTCTTGATCTTGACTTGGAGGCAGATTTAAGTATAGATTCCATTAAACGTATGGAAATCATCGGTGATCTTAAAACTAAGATCGGGTTTGGTCAAAACCTTGAACAGGCTGATGATGTCATGGAAAAGCTGGCTGCTATTAAAACCCTTCGCGGTCTGGCAAGCTGGATCAGCGAAATGAATGGTGAAGCGAACGAAACCAGTAACGAAATCAAGGAAACAAACACTGTAGAGCCAACGCTAAACGTACTTTCACGTCTTCGTTTTGATATTACTCCTACAGACGCCTCTTTAGTACAAAATACAGAAGTATTGCAGGGAAAACGTTTTGCCATTACTCAGGATGACAGCAAACAGACTTCCGCGATCAAAGAAGCTTTAGAAAAACATGGAGCTATCGTAGAATTGGTAGATACAGAAAAAGATCTTTCAAATATTGACGGATTAATTATGCTGGACCTGTTCTCAGCTGTTGACAAACCAAGCATTATCGATCACGTAGATCTGATCAAAAAACTGGATTTTGATAAAGCTAAATGGGTATACCTTATTTCAGATATTCCGGCTCATCTTCAGGAAATCACTGATGTAAGCATATTGCGTCATCATCAGGGGTATCCGGGACTTTTCAAAAGTCTGGCAAGAGAATTTGACAATACCACTTGCAGATTGATCAGTCTAAGCACTCCTCAGGAAGTAGATCAGATAGCTGAAATTACATTAAAGGAAATCCTTACTAACGATAAACCAGCAGAGATCATTTACAAAAATGACCAAAGACATAAAGTAGACATTATCCCTTCCCCATTGTCAACAAGTCTGAATGAAGCACATATTCAATTGGATAAAAAGTCTGTGGTCCTGGTATTGGGAGGTGCTCAAGGAATTACTGCTGAATTGGTAAAACATATGTCTCAGGCTTATCCTTGTACCTATATTCTGGTAGGAAGATCAGCAGATCCGAGAAATGAAATTTCTGCAAAAGAATTTGAAGGAATGAAAACCAAAGAGGAAATCAGAGGTTTCCTTATTAAATCCGGTCAATTTACATCTCCTGCAGAAATAGAAAAAGAAACGACCAAGATTTTCAAAAATAATCAGATCCTACGTACAATCCGTGATATGGAAGACCTTGGAAACACCATTATTTACCAATCATTGGACCTTTGTGATGAAGAAGGTTTGAGTAATCTTATAAGCAATATCTATGAAAAATACGACCGCCTTGACGGAGTAATTCATGGAGCAGGTCTTTTAGAAGATAAATTATTCAAACAAAAGACAACAAGCTCTTTCGGACGTGTATTTGATACCAAAGTAAAACCACTTCGTGTATTGGCTGAACAACTTCGTACCGACTGCCAGTTTGTAGTATTATTTTCGAGTATCGCTTCCGTGTACGGTAACAAAGGACAGACAGATTATGCTGCTGCCAACAGTGTACTGGATGATTACGCGAACGCTTTAAACAAAAGGTTAAAAGGAAAAGTAATCTCTATCAACTGGGGACCATGGAAAGGAGCCGGAATGGTTTCTTCCACCCTTGAATCAGAATACGAACGCAGAGGAATTTCCATGATTCCATTGGATGAAGGGAAAGAAATCTTCCTTAACGAAATAAAATACGGAACTGAAAGCCAGGTGCTGATCATGTCAGGAAATAATTGGTAAAACTCTGTAGAAACTAAGTATGAAAAAAACAGATGTTGCTGTAATTGGTCTATCCTGTGTCTTTCCCGGGGCACAGGATGCCAACACTTTTTGGCAGAATATTGTCAATAAAGTTGATTCTACCGAGCTGGCTCCGGCTGATCGGATAGATCCGGTTCATTTCAGTGATGCGACAAGCCCCGTTGACCGTTTTTATTGTCAGCGTGGAGGATTTATCCCTGATTATACTTTCGATCCTACAGCATTTGGTATTCTGCCATTGGCTGTTGAAGGAACAGAGCCAGACCATTTGCTTACCCTTGATCTGGTACAGAAAGCACTGGAAGATGCAGGTGTATTTCAGAAAAATATTTCCCTTGAAAAAACGGGAATCATCATCGGTAAAGGAAACTACACTGGTCCTGGAGCTACCCGCGCTATTGAAATTGTAAGAACCGGTGAACAGATTTCTTCATTACTGCAGGAATTACTGCCCAACGTTTCTTCATCCGACATTGAAAAGGTAAAACATGCTTTTCAGGAACGAAAAGGACGTTTTGCAGCAGATACTGCTATGGGATTAATTCCTAATCTTGTAGCCTCTCTTGTAGCCAACCGTTTCAATTTAGGCGGTGCTGCATTTACTGTGGATGCCGCTTGTGCCTCTGCCTTAATTGCTGTTGATCATGCCGTACAGGAACTTCAGAGAGGACGTTCCGATATCATGATTGCCGGAGGCGTACACACAGGGCAAAATGCCGCTTTCTGGAGTATTTTTGCCCAGTTGGGAGCTATGTCACGCCAACAGCAGATCAAACCATTCAGTATGGATGCTGACGGATTACTGATTGGTGAAGGTTGTGGTTTTGTCGTATTAAAAAGATTGGAAGACGCCGTTCGTGATCAGGATAAAATCTATGCAGTGATCAAAGGTGTTGGAGTAAGCAGTGACGGTACCGGAACCAGCGTAATGAGCCCATCCGTAAAAGGGCAGTTAAAAGCTTTGGAACAGGCATGGATCAATGCTGATTTAGATAAAAATAAAGTGGGATATCTTGAAGCTCATGGCACAGGAACACCCCTTGGAGATAAAACAGAACTTCAGACCTTAGCTCAGTTCTTCGGAAAAGAAGAAACTGCTCAGACGGCAGGTATCGGGTCTGTGAAATCCAATATCGGGCACGCTATGCCGGCAGCAGGAATTGCAGGACTGATTAAAACCTGTCTGGCATTACACCATGATACTTTACCACCAACCTTATATTGTGAAAATCCAACTTCGGATATGCAGAACACAAGGTTTGAACCGGTACAGGAAGCAAAAAACTGGTCAAAAACCGGACTTCCAAAAGTAGCAGCAGTAAATGCTTTCGGATTTGGAGGAATCAACGCTCATGTAGTTCTTGAAGGCTATGATATGCCGAAAAAAGATCAGGTACTGATATTAGCAAGACCCACTCATGAAGAACTGCTTTCCGCATTACAAAATAATGAAACAGCCATTGGTGAAGGAGATTTCAGAGTTGCTATATTCGATCCAACGCCTGCAAGAATAGAAAAAGCCATTAAAATTGTTTCCAAAAATATCATCTGGAAAAACAAACAGGATATCTGGTACACTTCTACCCCATTATTAAAGGATGGTGGTAAAGTAGCCTTTGTATTTCCGGGCCTAGATGGTCTTGCAAAAGGTGAAGTAGATACGGTTAGCCGTTATTTTGGATTAACAGCTCCTATTGAAACAGAAGGTGAAGGACTTCTAACCGATGCTTTAAACATCTTCAACAACTGCAGTATCCTTGATAATTCATTGAAAAAATTGGGGATTATCCCTGATATGAACGCCGGGCACAGTTTAGGAGAATGGCTGGCAGGATATTCGTCCGAATTAGCAGAAGCCAATTCTGTAAAAGCTCTAATTGATGTACTTCACCCAGAAACATTTGAATTAAAAGATTCCAAATTCATCGCCATAGGAGCAGGAATTGACGTTATAAAACCTTTTATTACTGAAATTTCAAATCTGTATGTTTCCAATGACAACTGCCCTAATCAGGTCATTCTTTGCGGAAGTAATACAGCGCTGGATGAATTGGTTCCTTTATTAAAGGCCAATCAGATTTTCCATCAGGTACTCCCTTTCCAATCAGGATTCCACTCTCCTTTTATCGCAGATAAACTGGATGTGATCCTTGCGGGAATGGAAAAAGCACAGTTCCAGCAGACCAAAATTCCATTGTGGTCTGCAACAACCTTAGAACCTTATCCCGCAGATCAGGCAGCGATCAGAAAACTGAGTGCAGAGCATTTGGTTCAGCCTGTTCGTTTCCGTGAACTGACCGATAAATTATACGATGAAGGGGCAAGAGTATTCATTCAGGTGGGTACCGGAGGATTAATCGGATTTATTGATGACACCTTGAAAGGAAAAGCATTCAGCACGATTGCTTCCAGCGTTCCAACCCGCTCTGCATTAGCACAGTTACAACGTGTGGTCGCTTCATTGTTTGTAGAAGGAAAAACGATTGCTCTTGACTTTTTAGAGATTCAGAATCACACAAAAAAAGCATCAGGAAAAGGTATTAAACTGGAATTAGGCTCTCCTATCATCCGTAATTTTAAAGAAGTGAAAGCGTTGGCTCAATCATTTGAGACACCAAAACAATATACCGCAACTGCTTCAGCTATTGCCACCAAAAGCGGTCATCCGCTGGTACAGGCATTCCAGGATAACGTTGCCGATATGATACGTATGCAGGAAGAAGTATTGACTTTATTCCAAAACCGTCCGGAAATCACAATTCAACGCCCTGCAGCTCCGGCAGCACAAGTTGCTCCGAAAGCACCAAGAAGTACAACCTTCTCAAAAGACTTGTATGTAACGCTTGAAAGTCATCCTTATCTGATTGACCACAGCTTATTGAGACAACCAAAAGGTTGGGCTCATGTCGCTGATATGGAACCGGTAATTCCGATGACCATGATTTTTGAGCAGCTTGCAGAAATAGCAGAAGCGGAAATTCCGGGAACGCTGGTTCATAAAATCATGAACGTAAGTGTATTCCAATGGATGAACGTTGCCAAGCCTTTTGAAAAAACCGTAAAAGGAGAATGGCGAGGAGCCAGCCATGCTTATCTGGATATTGAAAACTTTGCCAATGCAGAAGTGATTTTAAAATCTTCTCCTGTTCCAACACCAGCTTTCAATCTTTCCATCGGTAATCTTTTACCTATCGAAAGAACCCCAGAAGAAATCTATGACATGCACATGTTCCATGGAGACAAATATCAGGGAATTACTGAAGTTTCAGCCGTTGGAGACAAAGGAATTATCGGAAAAATAAAAGGAAACGGTGGAAAAGGTTCGTTACTGGACAATGCAGGACAATTATTCGGGCTTTGGCTGCAGCTTACTTTGGTGAAAGACCGTATTGCATTTCCTGTAAAAATCAGAGATATTGAATTCTTCGGAGATATGCATGATCAGGAAGGCATTTTTGAATGTACCTGTATGCTGACAGAGCTTAATGATGAATTCGCCATCGCAGATATCATCCTGAAAAGAGACGGAAAAGTATGGTGTGCCATTACAGGCTGGCAGAACAGAAGACTGGAAATTGATGCTCCGTTATGGAATGTTTCCATGTCTCCGCTGCACAACCGCCTTTCAGAAGAGATTGCTCCTGAAGTATTCTTCTTCCACCAGGCTTATACCAGAGTGGCTTCGTGGGATTTTATCCTGAAAAGATATTTCAACCAAACGGAAAAACAGCATCACCAGCAATTATTACCAAACAAGAAGAAAAACTGGATGGTAAGCCGTGTAGCAGTGAAAGATGCTGTAAGAAACCTTCTTCGTCAGGAAAAAAATCATGCCTGCTTCCCGATTACGTTTGAAATCCGTTCCGATGAAGTGGGAAAACCTTACCTCATCAGTGATTTTACAGAAGACATTCATATTTCTTTAGCTCACAAAGGCAAAGAAGCTGTAGGAATCGCGAGATATGGAAAATCTGTAGGAATTGATATGGAACTGATGGAAGAACGCAGCTCCGGATTCTACGACATGGTATTTACCGACAAAGAATTAGCCTTATTAAAAGACAGAGATCAGGCAGAATGGACCACCCGTTTCTGGGTAGCCAAGGAAGCTTACGGAAAGTTCCTTGGAACAGGACTGAAAGGAAATCCAAAAGCCATTGAAATCGAACTTATAAAAGATGATCACTTGTGGATCAACAACATTGAAATCAAAACTATTAAACATAAAAATTATATTATCGGATGGACACTGTAAACGCAACATTAAAAATGAACCACGAGGAACTTTTTACTTTATTAAAAGGTTTTATTACTGAAGTGATAGGTGCTGAATTTGTAGAAGAGATGGACATTACCCCTGAAAGTTCATTCACCAAAGATCTTGAAATGGACAGCATTGAGATTGTCTCTTTCTCTGAAAAAATCAAAGCGCATTTTGGCGATCAGATCGACTTTACAGGTTGGTTATCTTCTATGGATCTTGACCAGCTTATTAATCTTGACCTTAGTATGATCATCAATTATATCTACGAATGCCAATAATCACTGTCAATAACAGACAAGTTCATATACAGGAACTCAACAAAGGAGCCGAACAAACCGTGGTACTCATCCACGGTATGTTCAGTAACCTGTCCATTTATTATTTTAATATTGCCCCTGTGCTGGCAAAGCATTTCCATGTGGTGATGTACGATCTGAAAAGCCACGGTATGAGTGAACGCTTTTTGGATGGGTACGATCTTGATAACATGTCATCCGATTTAATAGGTTTAATAGATCATCTTCAACTGGAAAAAGTACACCTTGTAGGCTATAGCTTCGGAGGTCTTATTGCTTTAAAAACAGCTTTGGAATACCCTGACCGCGTGAATCAGCTCGTGGTAATGGAAGCTCCGGATCCTCAGGATGAAAAAGCCCGTAACATCATTGATGAATACAGCAAAGAATTTCTTGAGCATTATGTAGCCAATTTTACAGATACCACCAAAGTACAGATGGGTAAAAGACAAATGGAAAAGAACCATCGCATGTATGAATTTCTGTTTAATCAGACTACCATTAAAGCAGATATGATCAGGGAAAAACATTTCCTTGGTGAAGCTGACTTCAAGGGATTGGAAACTTCCACTTTATTGCTTTATGGAGCTGACTCCAACTGCAGACCTACCGGTGAGTGGCTTCAGTCTCAAATCAGCCAGTCTGAACTTGAATTAATCCCGGGCGATCACAACATTCCAATTCAGGAACCTCAGCTCATCGCTGAAACAATCGCTCAATTTTTATCTAAAATTTTAACACAAAACCATGGCTAAATTTGCATTTATAGTTCCACCATTGACAGGACATGTCAATCCTACCTTAAGCATCGGTGCTACTCTGCTGGAAAGAGGACATGAAGTAGCCTGGATCAGCCTTGACCCTACTTTAGAGGCTAAACTTCCGGAGGGAGGAAAATTATTACTGATCCAATACGATCAGACCGACGAAGAAAAGAAAGAAAGTGAACAATATCTTGATATCATTTCAAAAAAAGTAGTGTACGGTATAGACAGCGTTAAGTTCCTGTACGAAGAGGTTCTTATTCCGCTGAACAGACACTGCTATAACGGAATTGTTGCTTTACTTACAACATACCAGCCCGATTTGGTTATCGGAGATCATCAGTTGTTTGCAGCTCCTGTTGCAGCGAAGATGCTTGGAATTCCTTATGCCACTTCCGTTACTGCTCCGGCCGCCATTAAAATCATGAATGAACTGCCAAAAGTACACGAATGGGAAGTGAATCAAATCATAGGTTTGCAGAAAGAATTAGGTTTTCAGGAAGAACGTTCTCTGGCAACTTCAGACCTTTTGGCCCTTGTTCTGACTTCCAATTATTTCTTTGGTGAAATGGATGATCTGCCTTCTCAATATCAGTTCACAGGTCCGGTCCTTACAGAAAGACGTGTGTCATGTGAATTTGACTGGGAGAAATTAAAAAGCAAAAATAACAAAAAGATCCTGGTAAGCATTGGAACTACCTTCGATCATGATCATAAAAAAGCATTCTTTCAAAAGGTAGTTGATGCCTTTAAAGATGAAGATTTAACCGTTGTAGTGGTTTCCGATCCGCAGCTTTTCGAGCAGTGGCCGGATAACTTTATGGTGTATCAGCAGGTTCCTCAGCTGGATCTGTTGCCTCATCTTGACGGTGTTGTTTGCCATGGCGGTCACAATACTGTATCTGAAACCTTATCCAACGGTATTCCTTTGGTTGTGATCCCGATTGCCTATGACCAGTCACACGTTGCAGGACGTGTTGTACGTACAGAAGCAGGTGAACGTCTTAATTTTAACAGATTTAAAGCCAATCATCTGAGAGAAGCTGTACAGCAGATTCTGAATAATCCAGGTTATAAGGAAGCAGCTCAGAAAGTAGGACAGTCTTTTGTGGAAGCAGGAGGTGCAGCTACGGCAGCCAACTTATTGGAACAAGCAATATTGAAGACTTCAAAACCTGAAAAACCGTCTAAGTTTTTATTTGTAGTTCCTCCGTTTTTCGGACATGTGAGCCCTACTTTAAGTGTTGGAGCAAGTTTAATTGCCCGTGGCCACGAAGTAAAATGGTTCGGAATTACCCCATTAGACAGCAAACATATTCCGGAAGGAGGATCTTATTTCTATCCTGAGGAAGATCTTATTCCCTATCAGGAGGAAATTGCCCGTATTTTAAAAAGACAGGATGACGGACCAACCTGTTCCGGACCTGAAGTGATGAAGCTGGCACTGGAAGAAACCTATGTTCCTTTTGCCAAAATGATGATGCCGGGATTAACCCGTTTAACAGAAAGCTGGATGCCGGATGTGATCGTGAATGACTGTATTACATTCGGAGGTGCTCTTTTCGCTCACAAACATAATATTCCCTGTGTAACGACTACTCCGGTTCCGCCGGATGTGATGGGAGATACGGAAAAAAGTTCCCCAAAAATCTGGGAATGGCAGCAAAACCTGATCAAAGACCTGCAAAAAGAAGTGGGAATTCATGAGGAGGGTATTTACATCCATTCTCATAAACTGAACATGGTGTTTACTTCACAAGCCTTTGCAGGCTTTGAAACCGTTCCGCCTCATATGAAATTTGTAGGTCCGGTAAAAGGACGTCCGAATGATGCTCCATTTGACTGGGATAAACTGAATGCTTCTACTACTCCAAAGATATTCGTATCATTGGGAACTCTGTTGGTAGACATCAGAAAAGCTTTCTTTGAAAAGATCATCGCTGCATTTAAAGACCAGCCCGTAACAGTCATTGCTGCTACCCCACCGGAAATCTTTGAAGAATGGCCGGACAACTTTATTGTGAACAGTTTTGTTCCTCAGTCTGCAGTGATGCAGCAAATGGATATGGTAATTTGCCACGGTGGATTCAACACCGTTAACGATACTTTCCGAAACGGATTACCAATGCTGATCACTCCTATTGCCTATGATCATTTCCATATTGCAAAACTGATCGAACAGGCAGGCTGCGGAATCAGTATCCGATACAAAAGACTGCGTGTAGATGCCCTTCGTGAAACCGTTTTTGAACTGTTGGAAAACCCGAAATACAGAACAGCCGCTCAGGAAGTCCGCAATACATTTACCCTTGCAGGAGGAAACGATAAGGCAGTAGAATTATTAGAAAACTTTGTACAGGAACATTCAACACTAGCTTCGGTATAGCCTATGAATCAACACATAAAAAGAAGATTGCTATTTGGTGAGCGCATGTTACTCGGGGACGGTACAGAACCTTTTAATGCGGTCATCCCGTTCAGGCTGCGAGGTACTTTTACATTAAAAGATATCCAACAGGCTCTCACTCAAATTCAAAATAAACATCCATGGCTGAGAGCATTAATCAGCCATGATGAAAAAAATATTCCGTGGTTCAATGTTCCGGAAAAACCCATTTCTATCCCTGTAAGGATCATCACCCGACAGAGTGAAGATCAATGGCAGGAAGAATCCAGAAGAGAATGGAACACTCCATTTAATTATGAAAAATTACCCCTGATCCGGTTTATCTGGATCAAAGGAGAAGATGTTTCTGATATGCTGTTTGCCTTCCACCACTGTTTATGTGATGGAGGTTCTGCAATGTCTTTCCTGAATGAGTTTCTGAAAGTGCTGGATAATCCGGCTGCTGATATCGGGATAGAAAAACCGATTCTGGGAATACAGGATGTAGTTCCCGCCAACATTCTGAACAGCCGCAGACAAAAACTGAAAGCTAAATTTATAGGAAGACTGGCTGCTACTGCCATCAAATGGATTCCTGTAGGCAAAAAAGCCGTAGAAAGACAAAATGACTACCTAATCAACTGGAAATTGGATGAAACCGTAAGCAAGGAATTAATCTCTTACTGCAAATCTCAGAAAGTGACCGTGAATACCTTTCTGAGTGCAACTGTATTGCAGGCATTTAAAAAAGTAAGAGCTGAAAAATCCTTCAATAAAGTTTCCTGCCCTGTTGATATCAGACGTTTTGCCAATCAGATCAAAGAAGATCATATCTTCGCTTTTGGGCTGATGATTGTGGTTTCTTCTGATGAAAAGCTAAGCTTTGAGGATAACCTCCGCGCCATGCAGAAATCTGTGGAACAAAAAACTTCAAAACTGAATCCTTACATCACCATGATGGTCATGGAATCCGGGCATGATGCACTGAATAGTTTCACCAAACTGTTAAAGAACGGGAAATCATCCAACGACTGTATGTTTTCCAATCTGGGACGTATTCAGATTCCTCATGAGTATAAAGAATTTACGGTTGAAACAATCTTCAGTCCGTCAGTCATTGGACCGTTGGGAAATACCACTACTTTGGTGGTTTCTACCTACCGTGGAAAAATGGATTTTTCATTCATGGGAAGCGAAGGTTATTTACCGTATACAGAGGCATTAGCTATCCGCGATGAGGTTATGCAGACAATTTATTCACAAATTAAACAGACCGCAATATCATGATCAAGAGACCTTTAATGATGGTAGAAAGGATCATGTATGTAGATCCGGAGACGCCCTTAAACTGTGTGTATACCGCAAAAATCAAAGGACAGATTTCTGAGGAGACTTTTAAAACAGCTTTAATAAAAATCCAGCAGAAACATCCCATGCTGAGAGCTATCGTTGATCATAAGATCGGACGGTATCCTTTTTTTATGGGACAGAAAGATATCGAACCTATTCCCCTTCGTATTGTAGAGCGAAAGACAGACGATGACTGGTTCAAAGAATCCGAAAAAGCATGGTTTCAACTCTTTGACCAACCCAAAAAACCACTGGCCGAAGTAGTCTGGGTGAAGGGACAGGATCATTCCGAAATTCTTTGGATCATGCCTCACTGTATTTCAGACGGAACTACCGGAGTGACCTTAATGCGTGAACTTTTGAGTTTGCTGGATAATCCTTATTCTCCGTTAATTCCTTATGTAGCTTTTGAATCGGTAGATGATTTTCTGCCTTCGGATTTTAATACGGGAATTAAAAAATACAAAGCTGGTCTTTATCTGCTGTTCGCCAGAATATTCTTTTCTATCCAGCGAAAAAGTAAAAAGAGAAACCTTGGAAAAAGTTACGCCATCCACTGGAAAATGACTCCGGAGGATACAAAACTGATCACTGAGAAATGTAAAGCCAACGGAATCTCTGTACATGCTTTGCTATGCTCTTCCGTGATGCAGGCCTTCCGCGATATTCAGGGAGACCGCGCCAAAGGTAAGGTGATCAGCCCTGTAGATGTACGCCATTTCATTCCGGAAATTAAAGAAGATCATTTGTTTGCTTTTGCCCCAACCGTAGAACTTACCATCAGGAAAGACAGTAAAGACGTTCTGGGTAATGCCAAACAGATCAAAAGAGAACTTATTGAGAAAATCAGTAAGCTGGAAGCCCGTGAACTCCTGTGGATGGGAGAACGTATGCACCCTATTGTAGGACGCATGATCAATATGCTGAAATCCAGTGAAGGTGGGCATGATATCACCTTATCCAATATGGGAAAAGTGAATATCCCGAATGATTACAAAAACTTCAACCTGGAAACGGTATTCAGTCCTACCGTGGCTTTCCCATGGCTGAACTCGAATACTTTAGTTGCCAGTACGTACAACCAGCAGATGGACTTCACCTTCATGTCCAATGAAAATTTTCTTCCGAAAGAAGAAGCTCATCTGATAAAAGATAAAGCCATTGAGCTATTGACCACCTCTCTATGAAATTTAAAATAAAGCCTCCGAAGCCAAAACCTATAAAAAAAACCACCCTGAAGCGCTTTCTCATTAAGCGCACGATTTATTATGTCCTCCCGAATGTATTTTTTAATTTCATTATTGCGTATGCCAGCTTCAAAGAGTTAGGCTACACGCATTTTTTCTCAGGTACCCAAAATCTGGCCCGCCTTACCCTGCCAATGGCTATTTTCCTTCCGGTAGTTCTTACCATTGATATCATCAAAAGAGTAACGGATGCCGCCAGCCAGGAAGCCATAGAATTTACCGTAGACGAACAGCTGAATATTAAAAAACTCATGACTAAGCTAAGCATCTTACACGGTCTGATTACAGGTTCATTAGTACTCTCCCTACTCTTTATAGGACAGTACAATTTTTCAAAGGATTATAGACTGGATGCTACAGCAATGGCTGTGGTAGTGGGTGTATTGGCAGGTGTATTATCTGTGATTTTTGTGTATTTACCGGTGTGGAGATTGAGGAGGTGGATGTGTAGGAGGACCGTTGCAACAGTTTTAGATATTAATCAATAAAACTTCTTTAAAAGTATTAAAGGAGTTTTATTTTACTAATCTTATATAATTTGCAGATATATAAAGGTTTCCCGTTTGTTTTATACCACAATTTTGTCTAAATTAATCCCCTCTTATTTTAGACAATAACACATGAAAATTAATAAACTCGAACCTCAAAAAGCACTAAATCCAGCATACAAAAAGTTTAAACCTTTAAGAGCAGATATTGATGATTTTTCAGCGAAACTTCAAGACTGTATCAATGCTATTAATTTAGTTGACAGTAGAAATGAGAGTGAAGAGCATTTAAAATCTCCAATATCAAGATTTCTTTCATCAACTTTCTATTCTGAAAATGAAATCAATACAAAGGAGAGAATTGATCTGGCAATTTATTTGGGGAAAGATGCAACTTCTGACGTTGGAGTTTTAATAGAAGCAAAAAAACCAAGTAATAGAGTAGAATTTCCAACAGAGAAACAACTTAATAAAAAAGCATTTCAGGAAATGCTGTTGTATTATCTTAGAGAAAGGGTTGATTACAAGAACAACAATATTAAACACCTTATTATCACCAATGGTTTTGAATGGTTTTTTTTCAATGCAAGTGATTTCTACAACTTATTTTATAAAAACAGCGAATTAATTAAGGAATATAAAGCATTTAGAGATGGTTTAAAAGACACCATAAAAAATGAACTATTCTATAATGAAATAGCAAAGAAATATATAGAACAGGTAGAAGATACTCTTCCATTTGTATATCTTGATTTTAGAAATAAAGAAGTTTCAAAATTTAAAGATAAAGAGCTTGTTAATATTTACAAGTTATTCTCTGATGTTCATTTACTTGGAAAAAGCTTTGGCAACGATAGTAATCAGCTTAATAAAGCTTTTTATAACGAGTTACTTCATATCATAGGGCTTGAAGAAGTAAAAGAAAGTGGTAAGAAAATTATCCAAAGAAAAAAGAATAAAGAAGCAGATTATGGTCCATTGTTAGAGAATACAATTTTTACCCTTGAAGACAAAGATTATCTTATCAAGGTTAAAAATATCCCTAATACTGAAGAAAAATCGTTTACCGTTGGGTTAGAACTTTGTCTGACATGGGTTAACAGAATTCTTTTCTTAAAGTTACTGGAATCTCAATTGAGAAGTTACAATAATGATTCTCCGGAATATAAATTTTTAAATTCAGAATTCATACCTGGTTTTGATGCACTTAATGAAATGTTCTTCTCAGCATTAGCAAAGCCAGTAAAAGAACGTCACCAACGATACGCAGAAAAGTTTAAATATATTCCTTATCTGAACAGCAGCTTGTTTGAAAAAAGCGAACTCGAAGACCTTACTTTTGACATTACAGCATTAATGGATGAAGAAATGGAAGTTTTTTCATCAACAGTCTTAAAAAGCTCTAATGGAAAAAAACAGACTGGAAAACTTAATACTTTAGAATATTTATTCAAATTTCTAGATGCTTATGATTTTTCTGCGGATGCATCCGTAGAAATTAATGATAAGCAGCAAAATAAAACATTAATTAATGCCTCCGTTTTGGGATTGATTTTTGAAAAAATTAATGGTTACAAAGATGGATCTTTCTACACTCCCGGTACTATTACCATGTTTATGTGCAGAGAAACTCTGAGAAAATCTGTCGTTCAAAAATTTAAAGAAGAAATTGCTCCAACCATTGAAACATTTGAAGATGTTATTGATTATTGCAATACTTTTTTCAAGAAGGAAGATCGTAAGAAATTCAATGAAGTAGTTAACTCTATCAGGATTTGTGATCCTGCGGTAGGATCAGGGCATTTTCTCGTTTCTGCTCTTAATGAAATGATTGTCATTAAAAGCGAGTTGGGGATTTTAGGAGATGAGGACGGGAAAAAACTGCCATGTACAATAGAAATTGATAATGATGAAATTTATATTTCTGATGCTGATGGAGATTTATTCAGCTATAACCGTAAAGATCCACAGAGCTTAAAAATTCAAAAAGCAATTTTTCATGAAAAGGAAACTCTTATTGAAAACTGTTTATTTGGTGTAGATATTAATCCTAACTCAGTAAATATCTGCAGACTGAGACTCTGGATCGAGCTCCTTAAAAATGCTTATTATACAGATGAAGGAGAACTGCAAACCCTTCCTAATATTGACATTAATATTAAATGCGGAAATTCACTCATCAGTAAGTTTAAATTGAATGACAGTTTAAAGAGTGCATTTAAAAGCAAGGAAATTACATTCTCAGTCGAAGATTACAAACAGGCAGTAAAAGACTACAAAACCACCAACTCCAAAACTAAAAAGAGAGAGATTGAAGATATTATCAGTACTATTAAAAACAATCTCAAATCAAGTCTTGACAATAAGGAAAAAGAAAAAGTTTCTAAAGCATTAGGTGAATACCAAAATGAAGAACAAAGACAAAACAACTTAATTGCTTTTGGAGAAACCATTAAAAAAGCAGAGAAAGATAAACTCAAAAAACTCAAACTAAAGGCTGAACAAGCTAAAAAACAAAAAGAAGAAATTCTCAACAATGTTATTTATCGTAATGCTTTTGAATGGCGTTTTGAATTTCCGGAAGTGCTGGATAATGATGGAAATTTCATTGGTTTTGATGTCATTATTGGAAATCCCCCATATATCCAATTACAGAAAATGGGAGCTGCAAGTGATGCATTACAAACATTAGGTTATGAAACTTTTGCCAGAACGGGAGATATTTACAGCTTGTTTTATGAGCTAGGATATAATGTCTTAAAAGAAAAAGGACTTCTCACATTTATCACTTCTAATAAATGGATGCGTGCCGCTTATGGAGAAAACCTTAGAAATTTTTTTGTAGATAAAACGAATCCAGAAATTCTTATAGATTTTGGTGGCACCCAGATATTTGATACAGCTACTGTTGATACCAATATTTTAATGTTTTCAAGGGATAAAAATAGACAACAAACTTTAGCTTGTATTATAAAAGAAAAGGAGTTAAAAAATTTGAGCGATTATTTTAGACAGTTTGTTGTTCTTACAGATTTCAGTTCTTCAGAAAGTTGGGTTGTCTTATCATCGATTGAAAAAGAAATTAAAAGAAAAATAGAGACAATTGGTACACCACTAAAAGATTGGGACATTAATATCTATCGTGGAGTTTTAACAGGATATAATGAAGCCTTTATTATTGATGGAAGAGAGAAAGCTAGACTTATAAAAGAAGATCCCAAATCTGCTGAAATTATTCGACCTATTTTACGTGGCAGGGATGTCAAAAGATTTGGATATGACTTTGCTGATTTATGGCTAATTAATACTCATAATGGTATAAAAGAAAAAAATATAAGTCCCATAGATATAGAAAATTATCCTGCTATTAAAAAACACTTAAATCAATTTTATTCTCAATTAACCAAAAGAAGCGATAAAGGAATGAGTCCATACAATTTAAGAAACTGTGCTTATATGGAGGATTTTTATAAACAGAAAATAATTTGGGGGGAAATCTCAGACTCTCCAAAGTTTTCTATTGAGTTAGAAGGTAAATATATTAATGAGGCTACTACATTTTTAATGGTTGGCGAAAGCCTACTTTATCTTATTTCTTTTTTAAATTCAAAAATATCTGAATACTTTTTCTCAAAAATTGGAACTACAACAGGTGTTGGTACCGTAAGGTGGAAAAAATTCACAATTGAACAACTGTTTGTACCAAAGATTTGTCCCTCACTACAAAAGCAGTTTGAAGATATAACGATTCAGATCATTAATAATACAAAAAATAATAAAGATTCTTCTTCTCTTTTTAAACAAATAAATTCATTGACTTATGAATTATTTGAATTTTCTGCTGAAGAAATTGAATTAATAGAAAATAATTAAGATTCTTCTTCATAAATAAGTTTTTGAACAAAATTTTCAATTTCATATACTTCTTCTTCGCTAAAGTTATAGAAGCTATAAACCCATTTATCAATTTTTTCCATATTTATTTCATGTAATAAATCATTTGCTTGATTTAAAGTGGTATGATTTGGTTTTGGTATTGGAATATTTTGAAAGTAATCTGTAAACATTTTAAATCCGGTTTCATCAAATGAATATATATAATATCTAAATAGATAGCCTAGTAACGTAGAATTTAAAATAAGCCAAATGTATTCAATATGTTCACCAATAATAAAGTAACAATCATTTCCAAAAAAAAAGTTTTCAGATTCATCGTAAGCAAAACGGGGAAAATTTAATAAATTGCTTTTAGCTATTCGCATTATACCGGGATATATTATTTTCTGTTTATAAAAATCCTCCCAATAATTTATGCTATCTTGGGTCTCAAACCATTGATTATTAGTTTTTTTTCTTGCTCCCCTATCGCCTGTTTGCTTTAATCTGTCATATCCGAAACTCATAAGATGCTGTTTTACAGCCGGATAATCATCAATGTTAATTTTCAGACTTGGAAATGTTGTAATTATATGTAAATCAGCAAATTCATAAGAATAACGTTTAATATCACGCCCTCTTAATAATGGTCGTATGATTTCGGCAGATTTGGGATCTTCTAATATTAATTCTTCTTTCTTTTTTCCATCAATAATAAAGGCTTCATTATATCCTGTTTTAACTCCGTAGTTAATACTAATATTCCAATCTTTTAGTGGTGTACCAATTGCTTCAATTTTAGTTTTTATAGCTTGTTCAATATCACATAAAATCACCCAACTTTCAGTACTTAAAAAAGTGGTATTTGCTCCATTTTGTCTAAAATAATCGCTCATTTCCTTGCTATTATTATTGCATAGAATTATTTTAGACAGTATAGGTATAAATTAAATCAAAATAGCATAATAATTTTTAACAACAAATACAATGATTTACGGATACATCAGAGTAAGTACAGACAAACAAACAGTAGAGAACCAACGTTTTGAAATCAATCAATTTTGTCAACATCAGGAAACTATAGTAGATAAATGGATTGAAGAAACCATCTCTGGTGCAAAAAATGTGGATGACAGAAAGCTTGGTAAGCTCTTAAAAAAGATGAAGAAAGGAGATATTCTTATCTGCTCTGAGCTTTCCAGATTGGGAAGAAATTTATTAATGATTATGGGAATTCTTAATGAATGCATGAATCGTGATATTCAAGTTTGGACGATCAAAGACAACTATCGGTTAGGAAGCGATATTAGTTCTAAGGTATTGGCTTTTGCTTTTGGACTTTCCGCTGAAATCGAAAGAAATTTAATTTCACAAAGAACTAAAGAAGCTTTAGCGAGAAAACGGGCAGAAGGAGTAATTTTAGGAAGACCAAAAGGAAGCAAGTCTTCAAAAACTAAACTTACAGGACATGAAAAGAAAATTCAGGAGCTACTTGATAAAAAAGTATCTTATTCTGCAATTGGAAGAATCCTAGGTGTGCATAGGCTGACTGTAAGTAGCTTTGTAAGCAGGCAAGAGAGTTTTAATTAAACCATAACAAAAAAGGTTCAGCATCTGCGTGAACCTTTTTCTATATATTAAGTTAGCCCTTCTCAATCAACCTCACCATCATCTCATCCTTCTCCTTCAACATCCTTTCATAAGTTCCATTTTCTCCCTTTTCATCATTTCCTTCTTTACACACTCTTTTTTTCTTCAAAAAGTCAAAAAAAACAAACCTCATTATCCCGTTTTCATTTTCTGATGAATGCCTCCTAAAAATCTTATTACCCTCTATTTTTCTACGCTTTACACTTATTATATTTGATCAGATTAACAATCAAAAACACAAGCATATGGCACTAGACAATTTAATCAGTATAAGTTTTACCGCAGAAGAACTTAATAACCTCGATCAGGCATTACAAACTATTGAAACGGTTTTATCAGGAAAAACCATCAATCTTACTCCCGAAGAAAGACAACAGTATGGAAGTATTGCAGAACAGAACAAACTCTTCGTCAATAAAGCCAAAATCTACATGGAACAATATCCCCAGCATGTTCCGAATTTCTTAGATAAAGCGGAATTCGATAAGGATTATCTGGGAAGAGAACAGGTAGAACAACGTCTGCAAATAATGAGTTCATTAACAGAACAGCTGTCTGATACTAAAGTTTTGCTGGATCATGATAACTATCACAATGCTATTACCTTCTATAGAAACATGAAATTCCTTTCAGGAGAAAATGTTCCCGGCACGAATGTCATTTATGAAGATATGAAACAGTTCTTTGTGATAACAGGGGCTTCAACCCCTCCGGCAACTCCCTCTGATGATGTAAAGAACTGATAGCAATCGGTTAAGCAAGTATCAATAGGCGGTTCTGAAGTTCAAACACCTATTTCAATAAGTATCAATACCCCCTTCCCTAAGGGGGTATTGTTATTTAATAACTGCCTGCAGGTTATTGAGGAAGTGTCTATAAGCTATTTTAAAATACCTACAGACACTTGATTAACTTATCACAGCTATTTCAAGACCGGCTTTTGACATATTGATAACGTGTTTTAGGGGCTTATCCATCCCACTTTTGGTTCTTAAGAAATACTTATGGCTACTTTTATAAGTACCTATAATGACTATTCTATAAAATTTACGCTTTCCCGTAAGCAGAAGCTTATTCATAAAATTCAACTATTAAGAAGGTGGAGTTATTTTTGGTTTGGTAAAGTTTGATAATAAGAGATGAGAAAATAGGAGTTTAGATTCCTGCGGAATGACAAGGTGGGCGCGTATTTTTTTTTGTGTGTATGTATTTGTAAATAGCCACTTATTTGTCCCAGACTTAATACAAATTATTCGCTTAGTCTACCCACACCGTTTGTCATTCCGTAGGAATCCAGATAGAGATCTACGTAAATAAATGATGATACAATAAAAGTGTAGATTCCTGCGGAATGACAAGGTGGGCGCATATTTTTTTGTGTGTATGTATTTGTGAATAGCCACTTATTTGCTCTAGACCATAGTACAAACTATTCGATTAGGCTATCCACACCATTTGTCATTCCGTAGGAATCCAGGCAGAGATTTAGATAATAAATGATGAGAAAATAAGAGTTTAGATTCCTGCGGAATGACAAGGTGGGTGCGTATTTTTTTGTGTGTATGTATTTGTGAATAGCCACTTATTTGCTCTAGACCATAGTACAAACTATTCGATTAGGCTATCCACACCATTTGTCATTCCGTAGGAATCCAGGCAGAGATTTAGATAATAAATGATGAGAAAATAAGAGTTTAGATTCCTGCGGAATGACAAAGATTGTGTCTCATTACCTTGTTTGGGTTCATTATATATTTTTGCTCCTTTCTTACAAATAGAAATTCATACTTAACTAAGAAGCAGTTGAAACATATTTTTTGTAACTTGTTATAAAACAAATACACAAATGATTGAGTTTTCAACAGGAAGATATACCTACTATATCTATATTCTTACCAATAAAAATAGAAAAGTACTTTACACTGGCGTTACAGGAAACCTCCACAGGAGATTGCATCAACACAAAACAAAGCTAAATCCCAGTAGCTTCACAGCAAGATATAATCTTGAATTTCTAATTTATTACGAGAAATATGATTGGATTCATCATGCCATTGAAAGGGAAAAGGAAATTAAAAACTGGTCAAGAATTAAGAAGCTTGAACTTATAAGGAAGACAAATCCTAATTTAGAATTTTTGAATTACTTGTTTGAAAATTGGCTTTGATATGGGCAGTATTCACATCAAATGATAAAATTGTTTATCGCTGGTAGTGAACTACAAACTATGCACTTAGACTATCCACAGCGTTTGTCATTCCGTAGGAATCCAGACAGAGATTTGGATAATAAATGATGATGCAATAAAAGTGTAGATTCCTACGGAATGACAAGATAGGTACGTATTTTTTTGTGTGTATGTATTTGTGAATAGCCACTTATTTGTTCCAGACTTAATACAAACTATTCGCTTAGATTATCCACAGCGTTTGTCATTCCGTAGGAATCCAGACAGAGATTTGGATAATAAATGATGATACAATAAAAGTGTAGATTCCTGTGGAATGACAAGGTGGGTGCGTATTTTTTTGTGTGTATGTATTTGTGAATAGCCACTTATTTGCTCCAGACTTAATACAAACTATCCACTTAGACTATCCACAGCGTTTGTCATTCCGTAGGAATCCAGACAGAGATTTGGATAATAAATGATGATACGATAAAAGTGTAGATTCCTACGGAATGACAAGATGGGTACGTATTTTTTTGTGTGTATGTATTTGTGAATAGCCACTTATTTGTTCCAGACTTAATACAAACTATTCGCTTAGATTATCCACAACGTTTGTCATTCCGTAGGAATCCAGACAGAGATTTGGATAATAAATGATGATACAATAAAAGTGTAGATTCCTGTGGAATGACAAGGTGGGTACGTATTTTTTTATGTGTATGTATTTGTGAATAGCCACTTATTTGCTCCAGACTTAATACAAACTATCCACTTAGACTATCCATAGCGTTTGTCATTCCGCAGGAATCCAGACACAATCTACGCAATAAGTGATGAGAAAATAGGAGTTTAGATTCCTGCGGAATGACAAGGTGGGCGCGTATATGGATTGTTTGTTATACACAGTTCAACTAACTCCTACGCCCCTCATAATACTTTAACACCCATTATACCTATTCCCCAGATAAATTTTCGTTCTTTTGCAAAAAGTTTTAATTTTTAAATAATCGCATGTCGAAGTTTGATGAAATACGGTATTTTCATGATCATGAAGTGAATGAAAGATTGCAGAGTGTAGCCCGTGATCCTATGATGAAAGCACTGATGAACTTTACTTTTCCCGGTGTGGATGAGCAAGTCTGGCTGGAACAGTTTAAGGATATCCATTCTATAAGTGATTTTCAGCATCATTTTGTAGCACATACCGTTCGTCAGATCCTTGCAAAAAGTTCTGAAGGTTTAACGACCTCAGGTTTTGATAAACTGGATAAAAATACGCCATACCTTTACATTTCAAATCACAGAGATATTGTATTGGATACTTCACTGCTTAACCTGGCTCTTCTGGAAAGCGGCCATATTATGACTGCTTCAGCCATTGGTGATAATCTTGTGAAAAGAAACTTTTTGAATATATTGGCTAAACTGAACCGTAACTTTCTAGTTCAAAGAGGCTTGTCGCTTCGTGATCAGCTTAAAAGTTCACAAACCATGTCTGAGTACATTGATCATCAATTGTATTACGAAAACCGCTCTGTATGGATTGCTCAACGTGAAGGCCGTACCAAAAACGGTAATGATGCCACTCAGCAGGGTGTTTTAAAAATGCTTGCTATGGCATCCGGAGATCAGTCACTGATAGAATATTTTAAAACTTTAAAAATTGTTCCTGTATCCATTTCTTATGAATATGATCCTACAGATTCTTTGAAAATGCCTCAGCTTTTGGCACAGCACAGGGATGAGGAATATATCAAAGGTAAAAATGAAGATTTTACCACCATGCTCAGCGGAATATTAGGACAAAAGAAGCGAATTCATCTTCATGCCGGTGATGTTATTGATACAGAACTGGATGAAATTGCCGCTACAATCGAGAATAAAAACAAACAATTGCAGGCTATTGCACAGTTAATTGACCATTCAATCATTAAGAATTATAAGCTTTGGCCTACAAAATATATAGCCTACGATCTGATTCACAATACAGATACGTATGCTTCACACTATACCGAACAGGAGAAACAGCTGTTTATCAGAAGACTTGAGATGCGTATAGACCCTTCTGACCCCGTTTCTAAAGAATATTTCTTAGCGATGTATGCCAATCCTTTAGTTAATAAACTGAAGCTCGAAGAGGGTTTTGAAGGATAGTTTACGATAAGAAAAAGACTGTATCATACGTTAAATCATTTGACTCTCAGTTTACGAAGGAAGAATTTTATTAATGAGATTCTTCCTTCGTCAGAATGACACTTTTGAGAAAGCCTCGAATGTTGCTATGCTATAAATCCGATAGGTTTTATTTAGACTGTGACATGGAGTCTACCTCTATAATGGCATCAGCAAATGCTTTTGGAGCTTCCTGTGGTAAATTGTGCCCAATTCCTCCCGTTAACGTGTGGTGTGCATACTTCCCTGTATATCTGGAAGCATAACTTTCCGGGGCAGGAAACGCAGCTCCGTTGGCATCACCTTCCAGGGTAACTGTTGGAACTGTAATGGACGGAGATTTTGCCAACTTAGCTTCAAGGGCATCATATTGTTTTTCTCCTTTCGCTAATCCCAGACGCCAGCGGTAATTGTGAATCACGATATCTACATGGTCAGGATTATTGAATGCTCCGGCAGAGCGTTCGTAGGTCTGATCATCGAAAGCCCATTTTGGGGAAGCTGTTTTCCAGATCAGTTTGTTAAATGCCATTGTATTCTCTTTATAACCTTTATACCCTCTTTCAGTTGAAAAGTAATACTGATACCACCATAATAACTCAGCATTGGGAGGGAGAGGTTTTTCGTTTGCCTTTGGACTTCCTATTAAATATCCGCTTACGGCAACCAAGCCAGTGCAGCGCTCTGGCCATAATGCGGCCATGATATCTGCAGTTCTGGCTCCCCAGTCAAAACCACCAATGATCGCTTTATCAATTTTTAAGGCATCCATAAAAGCAATGATATCCAATGCTACAGCACTCTGCTGACCATTACGTTTTGTATTGGGAGATACAAAAGTAGTTGTACCGTAGCCTCTTAAATAAGGGACCAAAACACGGTAGCCTTTTCCGGCAAGTATAGCAGAAGACTGTTCAAAACTGTGGATATCATAAGGCCATCCATGAAGAAGGATGACAGGTTTTCCATTTTCAGGGCCTACTTCTGCATAGCCTACATCCAGCAGTCCTGCTCTGATTTTCTTTGTATGCTGAAAAGCTGATCTGACCTCTGTATTTTCTATGTTTTTTTCGCCAGCGGTATAAGTCTGTGCTTTCAGAGACCATAATCCCATTCCTATCAAAATAAGTAAGGATAAAATAGCCTGTACTTTTTTACTGAAGTTCAATGTAGTATTCATAATAGTGATGTTTTTGTTATGGTAAAATTATTGCAAAACAGAGACAGAAATAAGTACAAATACTCTGAACAGGTCATATTAAACGGTGAATACTGATTATCGGCCGTTAAACCAGACAGCGGATACCTGAAATGATTATCAAAATGTGTAAAACAGAATTCAGCATCCAACAGTTTTTCCAAAAACAGTATCTTCGTACCTGAAAAAATTTGACAAAATGAAGAAAATACTATTTCTGGCTTCGGCTGTGCTTGTTCTCAATTCATGTGTGGTAAGAACGGCTACAAAAGTAGTTTCAGGCGCTGTAAGCTTAAGTTATAAAGCAGTAAAAGGAACGGTAAACGGAATCAGCTGGGCGGTAAGCAAAGCGAAAGGAAAAATTGATGAAGACCGTATAGACGGAACCTGGAAGGTGGTAGGTGTTTACCGTGGTTCTTTCGAGGATTTTTCAAAAGATCAGAATCCTGACGGCTCATTCACTTCAGAATGTACGGAAGGTTTTGACCAGATTATTTTCAAGACTAAAAAGTCTAAATTCAAACCGGTACACTGCAGTTCACAAGATGAAGACTGGGTAAAATATTCTATGGAGTTCGGAAAAAATCCTTCAACGAAAGAAAAAGAGAATTATATAGAATACAATTCCAACAACTATATTTCTGTCATCGATGCTAATAATAAAACGATGATTCTGGAAGGAAATCTGATGCCTAAGCTGGGATTTTCGGGAGCTAAATTATACCTTCTTGAAAAAATAAAGTAGAAATACAGAGGATCAGGTTATTTTAAAAACTGCTCTGCAATAAAATAACCTCCTCCTACCACCAGTAATGGCAATGCAATAGAAATCAATATTAAAGGCCAGGCAAAAATTCTAAAATACGTATATAATTCTACGGAAGAGGGATCGGCAGGATCGTAAATAACGGTCTCCGTCTCCCCTACCGACCAGGCTGAAGGATTGGTGCCTTCCGGCAGTTCATACGTATATTCAGTATTATTTTGTGTTCTGAAGGTAAAGAGAGGACTGAATACTGTTCCCTCTGATTCATATTCCCTTAATGAAGTAACAGTTGCGGTTGCCTTTTCTGCTTTCTTTAAGAATGAAAGAGTGTTTCTTAAACTTAAGAATGCAAAAATAAACAGCACTATTCCCGCACCGAGAATTATATAATATTGCCACATAACTTTCTTTTTATTTCTGCTCATAATATTGCAATCTGAAAATAAATATTTAGCTAGCTTACTTATTTTCAGATTGATATTCTAAATATACAAAGATTTATTACAAACGGACAGCTATTTACTTTCTATCTCCACAATCTTCTTCCCCTGCTCTCCCAGATAGTGAAGAACGAGTTTTTCATAGACTTTGTACCCGTCATCTACATTGGTGAATATCACTATCCCTTTTCCCGAATTGGGCAGTACAATGGCAATACATCTTGTTCCCTGATCTGCCCCGCCGTGAGATAATGCATATTCACCATTCCCCAGATCATAGATTTCAAAACCTAACCCGGAATATTTACCCTCTTTTACTTTAACCTGTTTTTTGATCATTTCCTGAAAGACTTCCGGCTTCAGATTTTTTCCTTTCATAATGCTGATCATAAAATTTCCGTAATCTTCTATCGTAGTATGCAGATCATCAGCGGCATTGGCTGTTTTAATTTTTTCTACTGGATAAGCATTCCCTTTTTCATTGTATCCTGTTACAAATTTTGTTTCATCTGTATTCTGATCCCAGATATAGTTTGTATTGTGCATTTTGAGAGGCTGAAAAATAAGTTCTTTCGCAAGCTGGTCCAGTGATTTTCCAAACTTCTTTTCCAGCGCTTTCCGAAGGTATTCAAAACCTTCTCCTGAGTATTGGTATTTTGTACCCGGATCGAACTGAAAGTTCAGTTTTTTATCAGTGTTCATCCATCTCCAGTTGGGAAAACCGGTCTGGTGGCTAAGGACCATTCTGGTTGTCAGTTTCTGATGTCTCGGATCGCTGATGATATCGGGGTCTGTCCAGTAGGTATCTAAAGGTTCATCTAGTTTCCATTTTCCTAAACTTATCAGGCGTAACGCGACTATTGCGGTGACAGGTTTGGTAAGAGAGGCTACATTAAAACAGGCATTAGGAGGAGTTAAAATTCCTGTTTTAGTATTTCCAAATACTTTTACCTGCTGTAGTTTTCCTCCTTCTATAATTCCTAATCCCATTGTGGGAATATTATTTTCTTTCAGCCAGCTTTGCATCGACTGATCGTTATCAAACATAGTTTCATTATCAGTAGTCTGCTTCGGATGATGATCAAAACTCAGTGAATTCTTAAGTTTCCACTCTGCATTTTCCAGAATCCACAGATGGGTAAACTTTGCTTCTCCGACTAATTTTTCAGCCTGATCTCCCATCTTTTCGTAAAACAGATGATCTCCGTTCTGAATGGCAGCATATATTTTTCCCTCTTTATACATGGGATAAATCTCGGTGCTTTTATCAACTAATACTCTTTTTAACTGGTAGGTTTCCGGAGATTTGCACAGTCCGTTTTTAAAGTCAATGATGAATTTATTTTTATCCTCAAAGCCGCCTTTATCGTGATAAAATTCAAACCTGTCACTTAACATACTTTCCATCTTTCCGATGTTGCAGGTATTGTAGCCTGCTGAAAAAAAGAGGCTGTCTTTTGAGATAATTGTTTTATAAAGAGGGTCTGTTTTTGTCATCTGTGCATGAACGATATTCATCAACAGAATAAAAAAAGGAAGAATAAACTGTGTAGATTTTGTCATTGTTATTTTTTTGACAAAGGTTCAATTTCATTTTGGTTTTCAAATAAAAATGAACCCGACAAAAACCCGACAAAGCCATGACACAAATTATAACATGCTGAATTTCAGTTTAAAATACAGTTTCTTTTTACGATCAATCTCAGCAGTATTTCTGAGGATCATGAATACATTAGACAAGGCAATAAGGATCATAAGAATAAGCGTAAACTCTTTTCCAAGCTTTAAAAAGATACCAATTATAAATACAATGGGTGCTATTGCAGTCCAAAACATTTGCAGTGAGATAATCTGTTTGGTAAGACTGTTTCTCTGCTTCATGATAAACATCAGCAGAAAGGGAGCAAGAATATTTAATGGTGGTACTACTACAAATAATAAAGAGGAGAGATTGATCATTTTAGCTACAGAATAATTGATTGTTTCAGATTCTTCTGTGCTTTCTGTTTTTAGCTCAATATCTTCTCGGAAAATAATGTTTTGTTCCTGTAATAATGAAGATTCTTCTATCTCCAAAGTCTGCGCCAGCGCTCTTAAAGTATGTCCCTTAGGTTCTGTTCCGGATTCTATACGCTGAATGGTTCTTACAGAAATTTTTGATTTTTCTGACAGCTCTTCCTGAGTCAGATTTTTTTGTTCTCTTATGGCTTTTAGTCTGGACATGTTCTAAGGGTAATACGAAAAAAAATTGTTTGGCTAATTTACAGTTTTCCATTATTAAAAAACAGAGGACTTCTTTTTTAATCTGAACAGTGCTAAAATTAGTATTCATATAAGAAATAAGTGTACTTTTATTAAAAAATAACCTTCTATTTTTCAATCATTTATAAACTATAACACCCAATCAGTTTATGGAAAATACAATATCCAAATCCGAAATAAGGAAGAATATTGCCACTTATCTTTGCCTTACCCTGCTTTTCTGTCTTCCGGTGTATTATATGTGTATTCGTACTGGGAAACTCGGTGGCGGAATTATCTCTTATGCTACCATTGTGATGTGGTGTCCGGCTATTGCAGCCCTTCTTACCTGCCGTATCCGGAAAATTCCTGTTTCTTCCCTGGGTTGGAAATGGGGTCTTACAAAATATCAGATCATGGCTTACTGCATTCCTATTCTATATAGTTTTGTTCCTTACCTCATCATCTGGATCAGTGGAGCTGGCGGTTTTTATAACCATGAGTTTGTGGCAGATGCCGGTAAAGGTATGGGCTGGAATCTTTCTGATGGCCAGACCATCATCCTGTATGTCATTCTGATGAGCAGCTTTGGCATGGTACGGTCGGTAGGATCAGCATTGGGTGAGGAAATAGGCTGGCGCGGTCTTCTTACTCCGCAGTTAGCTAAAATTAATTCTTATACTGCCACTTCTCTTTGGATGGGTCTGATATGGGCTATCTATCATTATCCTCTTCTGCTTTTTTCCAATTATAATACGGGCGGTCCCAAATGGCTGGCTCTTTTATGCTTTACGATCATGATATTTGCCTCTTGTTTCATTTTCACCTGGTTACGGTTAAAATCAGGGAGTTTATGGACGGGTGCTATTTTACATGCCAGCCACAACCTTTTTATCCAGTCTATTTTTACACCGCTTACTGCAGATACGGGAAATACCAATTATTATATTGATGAGTTTGGTATTGCTCTGCCCATTGCAACCGCTGTTGTTGCCTATTTCTTTTGGAGAAAGAGAAAGGAATTGCCTGAAAGAGAGACTGAAGATGCTCTTCTTTCCTCATAGCTTTATAATCAAACGGCCAGTCTTCTGTACAGAAGACTGGCCGTTTGATTATTTATTTTTTTGATTTTTTTGAAAGTTTATTTCGGAGCAATCACTTCAATAAGGTCTACTCTTTTAAGTAAACGTTGAAATACTCTCTGTGTTTCTTTGTTTCTTCCTAATGAAATACTTAATGCTTCTCCTCCCTTGTTTTCATTTTTAAGACCTATTTTACCTGCTTTGTGCGCTTCCCCACTCTTTACCTCCTCAACCTGCATTTCTTGATTGTCTAACCAGGATTTTATCTTTGATGTGGTAGTATTCTTTGATGCTTTTTGTAAAACCAACTGCTCCGGATCTCCTAATAGTTCTCTGGCATTTTTCTTCAATGTAAACTGTAAAAGAAATTTATAGCCGGCATCGGCTTTTGCATACTGTTTTGCCTGGCTGTACCCTCCTAAATGATTCTGAACAGGTATATCATCAGGTATATCCTCATCATTGGGTACATTTTCATCCATTATCGGATGCCTGAAGGTAAGATAGCTTTTAATTTCTCCCCCCATCCTCTTGTGTTTTTTAGCCCATTCACTTATCCCTTTAAATTCGGTTTCCCCCATTGTCCTGTAAATCATCATCTTGCTGAGGCCAGGATCACTTTCTGTTATATTTCCGAAGGAGTCCAATCTCTGTTGCATAAATTCTTTCTCTTTATCTCCCATGGTTAATTTTCTTTCGTGAAATTTTTCAAAGAAAAACAACTGGCGCAAATCCCGATATACAGAAGCTGTAAGGCCCTGAACACTGATAATGGTATTAACTTCATTGAATTCTTTTTCACTGATGTCACCATACTTTTCTTTTCTTATCTTTTCGTTTTCATCACTTTCCCACTGATCCTGATTAAATTTATAATCTATTTCAGACTGATAATCTGTGTTATAAATATCAAGCACCTGAATAATATCTTTAACATCCGCACCTAATTGCTGCAATGTTACCAGCATTTTTCTTTCAGCTTCCCTGCTTCCGATGAAATAGGTATTGAAAACTTCCTGTACGCTCATTCTTTTTATTTTCCCATTTTTCATTCTGATTCCTATCTTCGCTTTATCATTCGTCCCCTTAGAACTGAAAAACAAGTCATTGTATTCTTTTATAATGTTCATAATTGTTTTATTTTAAAGTTAACTGATCCGATTTTCACTTTCCTATTACGAAAGTTTTTCTCTCAATTCCGCGGCTGATTTCTGTATGAAAGCCCTGGAATTTCCATCAAATGCAGCACCTAATCCAGCCATCAGTTTACGCCCCGGATGACTTTCGTCATTCCATTTACTCTGCCAGTATTTTTGCTCTTTGTCTCCTACATTCTGATGGTTTTCATGGGTACCGAGTTCTTTCAGCAGTTGCTGCATTTCCGGATCATTGAATATTTCGCCAATCTTCTGTTCCCCGATATTTCCAAATATTAAGTGAATCAATCGTATGGAAGGATAAACTCCGTACCCAACCTGATCAGGGGTGAAGTCTTTGGTGGCAAGCATCGCACCCAGTCGTCCAGTCCGGTCTACTCTATCAGGATCCAACAATGCTTTGTACTGCTGGTATTCATTTCTTCCCATCCAGGCGGTTCCTGCTCCTGATGCAGAAAGTAAAAACTGTAAGTATCTTTTTTTCATGTTAATAGGTTTTACATTGAATAAATATTTGTATCACAAATTTCTGTGTAAACATTAGGATTCATCAAAGGGGAAAGCCCCATTTTCAAAAATTAGGGGTTTACCCGTATCAGCGACCGGCATATTTGTGTATTCATGCAATAATGATTATTAGATCACTTATATATTGGGGTATTTTCCTTCTTTATATTATTTAGAATATAATGTTTTATCTGAAAATTTCACTCGTAGGAGAATTCCCTTATTTTTTAAAATTCCGTTTTTTCCCTTAATGAAGATTTATTTCGATTGATGAAATTTGTATCAGACAAAAGAGATCAACAATCTCATAGTTAAGACTTAACCAAGAAATAATAATAAGGTTGAGCTGAAGAAAGTCTTTGAAAAAAGATGTTTGAAAATAAAAATAATAATAACCCATTAAAACCAGAATATGGCAGAAACCGTAAACACCCAGACTACAGATGCAGTAACGCAGACCAATGTTACCGTACTTGGTGAGTCTCCCGCACAGGCTATGAGTATGCTTTACCAGATGGCCACGCATGCCAGTGGAATTTCCATTCAGAATTCTGTAACCAATCAGCAGAACTTGAACCAGCTCAACCCTGCGATTGTTGCAGATGCCATTAAAATTTTAAAAGGATAATATAAAACCTTACAATCATGAGTGAACACAACAGTGAAACCCAACAATCCCAGGCAGCAAATGCTACCACTCCGGCGGAAAAAGCTGTAGTATTTGTGAACAGTGAGGTACTGGCCCCGCCTAAGGCTTCCCCAATGACCGGAGTAACAAAAGTAATGATAGAACAGTCTACAGGAATGATGGTTCAGGATTTACAGTCTTTTTTGAAAGGATTTGAGCAGGTAGGCCTGATTGCATTAAGCAGACTCGCCAATAATTTACTGACGTATGGAACGACTTTCGGGCCGGCTCCGGGCAGTAAGGACACCTCCACTCAGATGGCAGAGCAACTGCAAGGCCAGGATGCAGGAAAAGGAAATGAAATGATGAAAGATTTATTCAAAATGGTAAGTGAATATGCTGAAGTGAAGGCTAAAATTTCCAATACTATTTATAATGTCAACACATCTCCGGTTCCTGCCGCTCTTCCATCTCCCCCATCGTTTACGGAAGTTTCTCCTGAGGTTGAAGATCCCGAAAAAAAAAACGAGTAGATCCGGTTCCGGAAGAAGTCTCATCAGAAAAGGAAGGTATGAGAAAAAGCTTTATCACGGCTGATCATGGGGGAAAATTAGTATTAAAGTCAGTAAAACTGACACAGCCACTCGTAAAACCAGAGATTAAGGAAGCAGTAATTCCTTCAGTAGAGCTTGAAATTAACCAAAAGAAAAAAACAATAATAAGCCAACTTCTTGAAAAAATTAAAATAAATAAAAGATGAATTATTCTTCAACAACTAAACCCGCCAAAATTTTAAATCTAGAAAGTTTAAATGATTTAAATGAACGACTTTACCTGACGCGAAGTAATGATATTTCTTATTTTGACCCGAAAAGTACTGATGCCAAAAAAACCGATCATAATGCAGAGCGTATTGTATTTAATCTTCAGACCTCCAATATTAATATTCAGCCTTCTATACGACTGGTCAACTGCATCAACAGGGGAAATAAAAGGTACAATTATTTCCAGTCTTTTGTAGTGGAACCTAAAGATAAGTCAACGGGAATTGCTGTAATCATGGTTAAACTGGATGATCCGAAAGCTTTTTACTGTAACGTCAGAATTTTACCTTTTACAACCTTAAGTGAAATTGCAGTTCCGGATCTTGATTCAAAGTTTTTAACAATCAATCTTGAAAAGGCAAAATGGATTCTTAAAACTGATATCACAATTACACCATCTGATACGGGAGAAGCCCAATATTCGGTACATGACGTAGATGTAGCTTCTATTTCCGAATTGATAAGTCAAGAAGATATAATCACATTAAAAAGAGAACTGGAATTCCAGGCTTCTAAGTTGATTGCACACTATTTCCAGGAAATCCTGAGCATAATTGTGAACGAAAACCCTCCAAACAACGGCAGGCTTCCTGTGATTCCTGATGATTATATCCTTACTCTGCCTGCTAATCAGTTAAAAGAGATGTTGTCTGCCAGTGCTGTGTCCGCCTGTATTGCTTTGGAAATTACAGGATATAATGTAGTAAAAGATATCAATCTGGATTGGAGAGCTGCAGCAGCATACATCAATTATCTGCTGTAAGTAAACGCTCTCTTTTTTCAACACTCAAAACAATACTTATGCGCAGAAGAATCCGTAAGAAGGCCCCCGCTCAGAAACCTCCGGTACCTGTAACGGAACCTGAAATCATCGACAAAGAAATCATGCCTTTTGTTTTAAGACATGAAGATGAAATCATCAATTATATCAGGGATAAAGCCGTAAAAGAGACTATGAAATCTCTCGCCCCACTGCTGGAAAAGCTGGAAGAAGCGGTGAAACAGCAAGAATCTCCTCAGGCACAGGTCGTCACACCAGCTCCGGCTGATCCTCCTATGATGAACTACGAAGAACAATTGAAAAGACTTCAGGAGGCATCTACGGCAAAGGTAAAAGAGAAGGAACTTAAAATTATGGACCGAATGAATAAACTGAATGCCAGATTTGGTAATATCCGTCCATAAAAACATCAAAACCAACAGATATTATGAACGAAATTGATACTATAATCATGGGAATGTCTACGGCTGTACCTAACGCTATTTCAACACAGGTAAGCGCACATTCTACGGGTGCAATGCAGATCAATTCTGCCTTGAACCAACAACGAAATAACATGACCGCCATCGGCAGCTATGTCATGGGCTTAAAAAAAATGAGTCCAAAGAATATGAAAATAAAAGAACTGGAGACCATTAGAAAAGGACGTTTCTAATTTCAGTTCAACTCAAACCACGGATGCGGTTTATTTTCTCTGTAAAGATGAAATCCGGTGCCCTCAGCATATACAATCAGGTCAACATTTATTTTGCACCGTTTTTCAGATGCTGTTTATGTACAGAAACAATTATTCAGAATCCATCTTTAGCCCAAAGGAAGCCAGCATTGCCAGCATACCTACAGCAGAAATGTATTTTTAAGACAGATATTAAAAATAAAAACCGCATCCTTTTTATCATGAAATATGCTTTAAACTCATACAGGTTTTACAGATAGGGGTTTCAATCATTGTATTCAGAGCCACCCTTCAAGTCTAATTTATTCATAACCTGTTAATATCAATGCCTTTGAAATGTATTCATCTGCAGAATCTGTAGTGAGTTTAAAATAAAATAGAAAACTAGTTTACCTCAATAATTATTAACCGAGATCAGATCTCAACAAAAAAACAAAAACAATTATGCCAGTTAATGAACAAATCACAGACGCAGTAACGCAATCTAATGTGAAAGTAGTAGGAGAATCTCCTGCAATGGCTTTGGCCAACGTGTATCAATCTGCAGCACATTCTACAGGAATTATGTTTGAAAATGCAGTGAATGCACAAAACCAACAGAATATTCTAGGTCAGGCAGCTACCACTCAGGGTATTCTGCAGATCTATAGCCTGGATACGGTAGCAGATGCGGTTTCCATTGCTAAGATTCTTAAGCCTTAATTTTTAAACTTTTTTAATAAAAGTAATTCTCTCAGCCGGAAAATCCGGTCGTTTCTTAACCTAAATAAACAATAATCATTATGCCAGTTAACGAACAAATCACAGATGCAGTAACACAGTCTAACGTAAAGGTAGTAGCAGAATCACCTGCAATGGCTTTGAGTAACGTGTATCAAACTGCTGCCCATTCTACAGGAATTATGTTTGAAAATGCGATGACTGCTCAAAATCAGCACAACATCGTAACGCAGGCAGCTACTACGCAGGGTATCACTCAGATCTACAGTAAAGATACCATAGCTGATGCCATTTCTATAGCTAAAATCCTTAAACCTTAATCCATTTTTGCTGATCGCAAATAAAACAATTTTATACCACCGGAAAATCCGGTTATTTTAACCCAAATAAACAATAATCATTATGCCAGTAAACGAAAAAATCACAGACGCAGTAACACAATCCAACGTAAAAGTAGTAGCAGAATCTCCTGCAATGGCACTTGCCAACGTATATCAGTCAGCTGCACATTCTACAGGAATCATGTTTGAAAATGCAGTGAATACACAAAATCAACAAAATATTGTCACTCAGGCAGCTACTACACAAGGTATCACTCAGATCTACAGTCTGGATACCATTGCTGATGCTGTTTCTATGGCTAAAATCCTTAATCCGTAATCCATTTTTGCGAAAAGCTTAAGTACATTGTCCGAACAACCGGAAAAACCGGTTGTTTTTTAACCCAAATAAACAATAATCATTATGCCAGTAAACGAACAAATCACAGACGCAGTAACACAATCGAATGTAAAGGTAGTTGCAGAATCTCCTGCAGTAGCTTTAAGCAACGTATACCAGACCGCAGCCCATTCTACAGGAATCATGTTTGAAAACGCAGTGAGCGCACAAAACCAACAGAACATTGTTACTCAGGCAGCTACCACACAGGGTGTCGCACAGATCTACAGTCTGGATACCATTGCTGATGCTGTTTCTATGGCTAAAATCCTTAATCCGTAATCCATTTTTAAGGAAAGCTTAAATAAATAATTAATCAAACAACCGGAAATCCGGATATTTTTAACCCAAATAAACAATAATCATTATGCCAGTAAACGAACAAATCACAGACGCAGTAACGCAATCGAACGTAAAAGTAGTAGCAGAATCTCCTGCAATGGCTTTAAGTAACGTATATCAATCTGCTGCACATTCTACAGGAATCATGTTTGAAAATGCAGTGAATGCACAAAACCAACAGAACATTTTAGGTCAGGCAGCTACCACTCAGGGTATTCTGCAGATCTATAGTCTGGATACGGTAGCAGATGCGGTTTCTATTGCTAAAGTATTGAATCCTAAATTATAGTGTATTTTTAGATTTCTTGTTATCAGGGAGTGCATTCATGTACTCCCTGATTCTTTTTTGGATACAACTATTTATCAAATAATATGATTTCGTTCGGATCTATAACCTGATTCTGTACTGCATAAATAACAAGCCCGGCCATATTTTTCACTCCTGTTTTGATCATAAGGTTTGTTTTATGGGTCTCTACAGTTTTGGGAGAAATAAAAAGAGAATCTGCTATTTCCTTAGTACTCAGCTGCTGACAAACCAGTCGCAGAACATCAACTTCTCTATCGGTAAGCTCATTCTTAGAAAAGGCATGAAACTCCGGAAGTTTATTGGAAAGCTGACTTCTCATGACATCAATCTGATCATTGGAAAAGTAATGTCCTGTATGGTAAACAGTTTTGATGACAGCCAATAATTCTTCTAATTCAATTTCTTTGGGCAAAAAAGCGTGGGCTCCCATTTTCAGCATTTGCCCCATGAATGAACGGCGGTAAAAACTGGAAAGAACAATGATTTTTGTTTCAGTTTCCCTTTTGGCCAGTTCTGTCATTACTTCAAGGCCATCACCATTGGTCATTCTGAGGTCCAGAATCAGAATATCTAAAGATCCGGAATCCTCAGTGAGAAACTGATAACCTCCTGTTGAGGTCAGTGTAACCTGATAATCCTCATTCTTATCAATATAGTTTTTCAAAAGCTGTACAAACAGCAGATCGTCATCTACAATTCCGATTTTAATTTTTGTGTGTTCCATGTTTATTTTTATTGTATAGCCATACAGGCTATGAATTTTGTGCCTTTTTCAGGCTGTGTTTTAAGTTTATAAATGGCTTTTATTTTTTGTGCCCTTGACTGAATATTTCTCAATCCGATACCTCCCGAGTGGGTTTGCATGATAAAACCTCTCCCGTTATCTTCTATGGTAAGCATCAGATAGTTTAGAGATATTCTTAGGGATACATCTACTCTGGTGGCTTCAGCATGTTTCAAAATATTGGTGATCAATTCCTGAACGATTCTGAAAAGATTTAGTTTTACAGGGCTGCTGATCGGAGTTCTTATCGTAATATGGTGGAAAATGACCTCTATATTTTTATTAACCTGTTCAAGATAATCTGCAATTAAATCTGCCAGTTCAACCTCATCAAGATCCGGCGGTGTAAGATTATGGGACAGTTCCCTTATCAGCTGCATAGATTTTTTTAAATCACGATTAAGCTCTTCCTGGTTTTTATCTGTAAGATTTAAACGGATGAGATTCAATTGTGAGATAATATTATCATGAAGTTCTTCTGCCAGACGTTCCCTGTCCTGTTCCTGTAAAAGCAGTGTATTTTCCCAGTATTCCTTTTTTGTATTCCGGACCAGCTGAGAAACTTTCTGCTTATTTTTCTTTATACTTCTCAAATAATTAATAACCAATAACGTAATGAATAACGTTGTTAAAAAAAATAGTCCAATACCGATCCATATCCATAGAACTATCTGATCCTGATTTTCCCAACGCCACATCCCAGATTAATAAAAGCAATATAAAAAGACAATAGCAAGATGCCTCTGAAAAGCCAGATAGGAGCTACCCAACTTAAATGGTTGCTGATTAAAAAATTAAAGGTAGTGGATATGATGCATTCAATAGAAAAAAACAGGAAAACAATGATGTTCACGATAAACATATCCCTGTCTGCCCTACCTTCCCTGATAATCTTCATAAAATAAGAGGCGGCATAACTACAAATAATAATACTGGTGATAATATTGGAATAAAAAGTAACCTGCGTATCATCTTGCACATACAACACATTCATAATCAGCGCCAAAATTGCATAACCATAGATCATCCATCTTAACTCGCGGGAAAGCTGAATGTAATAAATGTTATAAATCACAGTAAGAATCATTAAGCCAAAAAACTGGCTCAATGTATAGTTGTAAATATTAAGTGTATTTAATTTCATCATCCGGTCCGCTAAGTCCGTCAGCTCCAGCATGAACTCTCCTGAGAGCAGTATAATCACAGGAAGTTTTGTTTTTATCCCTTCTCTTACCAATACAATCAGTCCTGTACATAAGACCAGGTTAATAGTAATCTGTAAATAAAGGGATAAACTGTTATACGAAAACACTGGTGCTTTGCTTCAGAAGTTGATAATCATTAAGAGTATCAACAGTAAAAGGAGGTCTTGGAGTAGAATAATTTTCTGCCGTCTCACTCATATGATTAATTGCAAGGCTTTTCACTGTAATAATTTCTATATGATAAGGAAAATCCGGGTCTTTTTTCTCCAGATCATCAGTAAGTCCAAAGAAGCTGGTACAGGTTTGCTCCCCAGTAATCCCCATTCTGTCATAATCTGAAAACGGAATGGAAATCAGTTGAAAAATATCTTCTGTTTTCTGAGCCTGCAGCCACGCAGTACCAAACATATTCCATCTGAAATTTCGGTTAATGGCCGACTCTGAAGTAATTGGAGGAGAATCTAGCTCAAGATCATTATTACTTTCCATCTTTTCTTCAGTGAAATTTCGGGAAAATTCTTTAATAAAAATGTTATTAAAATCACCATCTTTATCACATTTAGAATCAATCAGGAAAAATTTCAGCTGTCCCTCATGAATACCTACATACGCATGAATTTTCTTTAATTCTGATGTTCCGAGATTCTGTTTCCATTGTTCAATTTCCTTACCTGAAACACTGAAATGAGTTCCCTGATTTAAAAAATTCAAAATTTCTACCCCATTTGTATCAATTCCGTTTTTATAGGAATCAATAAGATTTTTCCATTTTCTGATGGCTTCAAAGATGTTTTCAGTAGTCATGATAATATTTATTTGTGAATGATAATTATTTTATGTGTTGAAATTTACAAAAAAAACAGACTGCTATTTATTTTAAATCACATTCAGGTGGAAAATAAGATTTAACTAAGTGAAAATTAATATTTATTCAATTTTTTATAATATTGAATGAAACACAGTCAGTATCTTTGTGCGTGGAATACTCTCATTTAAATAACTACTGCCAATGATCCCATTTCACGAACTTATATTTTTCATCCTGGCCGCACTCATCTTAGTGATCAGTCCCGGTCCTAATATGATTTATCTTATTTCAAAATCTATAACGCAAGGAAAAAAGTCCGGGTTTATTTCCTTAGCCGGAGTGGTGTGTGGGTTTTTATTCCACATTATCATGGTATCTTTTGGTCTGACAGCAGTTTTACTGGCCGTTCCGCTGGCTTACACCGTTCTTAAAGCCATGGGAACTGTTTATCTTTTATATCTGGCCTATCAGGCTGTAAAACCAAAGAGCAGGAATATTTTTGATGTTGATAAGAATGCTGCGCATGATAGTCCTAAAAAGCTTTTTACTATCGGCTTTTTAACAAATGTATTAAATCCGAAAGTAGCGGTCTTTTATCTGTCTTTCTTTCCTCAGTTCATCAAACCTGAGTATGGTTCCGTATTCACCCAAAGCCTTGAACTTGGGGTTATTCAGGTTCTGATCAGCTTCAGCATTAATTTTATCATTGTGTTAACTGCTGCAAGAGTTGCTCTGTTCTTTTCCCATAACCGGTCTGGATAAAGGTTCAAAAATGGTTTATGGCGAGTGTGCTAACCTATTTAGCCATAAAAATGGCATTTTCAAAAGCAAAATAGAATCCGGAACAAGGTTTCTTTCTGTTCCGAATTCCGGTGTATATTCATATAAAATCTAATCTAAAGAAAACATGATCATGATGCACCGCGAATTTGAGATTAATATTCCGATTGTAAAACCGTGAAAATACCTAATTTTAAGGTTGCGTATTTATCCTCATAACAACAGGTTTACAGATGAAGCAGACAATTCCTACTTATGATTTAAACGGCATTTCCCACCACAGATTCCATGTCAAAAGAATGGACAAACGTACTCAGGATGCTGAGGATATTCTTTTGGACAAAGGGATACACAGGGACAGTCATTACATTTTCACCTGTATGGAAAGCGGTCATGTAAAAATGATGGTAGATTTTAAAACGATTGAATCAAAAGACGCCGGTATTTTCTGTGTATTGCCGGGACAGGTACATCAGGGACTTTTGATGAAAGACGTTTGCGGATGGTTTGTCGCTGTAAAAGCTGAACTTGTTCCAGATATGGTACGTTCTTTTTTTGATGAATCTCTAGGTGAAATACAGCCAATGCCTATAGATAAAAGCCTCATCAAAAAAATAAATACGACAGCCAGTATACTTCATGCCTCGTATACAAATGAGATGCTTTCCTCCAAAGAAGGTTTTTTGGTTGTACAGTCACTGCTTAATGCATTCTTAGGAATGTTTGCTTTGATCTATTCCCAGAAGAATCTATCTCCTTCTTCCAGCGAAAATAGGGCTTTACAGCTGTCAAGAACATTCAGAAGTTTGGTTCGGAAGGATTTTAAAACCTCGAAAAGTCCATCTGAATATGCAGAAATTTTAAATATTACAAGAGGATATTTAACGGAGGCTGTTCGGGAAGCAACCGGTAAACCCGCACAGCACTGGATTCATCAGGAGATTTTAATTGAAGCTAAAAGATTACTGGTCTTTACCAATCTAAGTATAAAAGAGATTGCTTATGAATTGGGATATAGCGATCACACTTATTTCAGCCGTTTATTTTCAAAACTTGAAGACCAGTCACCGTCAGAATTTCGGAATCTTCATCAAAACAAACACTAACCACGAATAGTCCAATTATTCCCCCGAAACAGCTATCGGTATTTTCTGATTTTGCAACTTCCTTTGCAATAAAAATGATTTATGCCGAGCTTACCAAAATGGATCAACGACACTGTAGAAAATGTCTGGTCCTCAAAATTTAAAGACTGTACGGTTATCCATATAGAAAAAGTTACGAATGATCTTCGTCTTATACGTTTTCAAACAGATTTACAGGATGTTTCTTACGAACCTGCGTATGCAATAGGGATAAGAATCAATGGCCGTGATTTCAGAAATTATTCACCCTTCAACTTCAATCAGGAAGCAGGGACTTTTGACGTTCTATTTCATCTGCATGACTCTTCTGCTGCCGGAAGCCATTTTGTTACCCAACTTTCTGCCGGAGATTCTATAAAACTTTTAATGCCCAGAGGGAAACAATTTTTTGCTCCCAACGCAAAAATTCATTTTTCTGTGGGGGATGAAACTTCACTGGGAAGCTCACTTTCGATAAAAGAAGCCGTGGAGGAAAACGGGGCTTTATTTGTCTGTCTTCATGAGCTGGAAGAGTATTCTGCTCTTGAAAAACTGAATTTATATGGCTATCACAGCCCTAAAAACAATACCATGAGAGTGATTGAAGCACTGAATGACTTTCTGAGGGAAGAAAAAGAGGCTATCTACAATGATGATGCTGTTTTTTACCTCACCGGAAACGGAGGAAGAATGTCTCTGATCAGGAAATTCCTTAAGGCGAGAGGTGTTTCTCCCAAATGTATAAAATCACAGGCGTATTGGATTGAGGGAAAGAAAGGACTGTAAAATGACAGGACAACAGCATTTTTATTCGGTAATTATATACAGTTTACATTAATTCTACTATCTTATTATTATGACTCTGTCATTCTGAATGTAACGCAGTGAAATGAAGAATCCAGGCTTTACAAGAGATTCATCCTTCGTCAGAAATCAAAGATTCGACGTAGTCAATGACAATGGTGTAAAATTGCATGTATTCGCCTTTTATTTTAATAATGAAACTTTATCTGATAATAAAAACAATTATTACCGGATAAAGTTATCATTACTCTGCATTCTAAAATTTGTATAGATTATTTATGTTTCTTCCCTAATTCCTTTACTTTTCTAAGCCATTGAGACCGCTGCTCATCTTTAGAATTCCGGATGATCCCGATATAAGTCAGTTTTACAGGTTTTACACCGCAATATTCCAATATGGATTTTTTAAGCTGATTCACACTTGGCCTTCCAAAAAACAAGCGGTAATACCAGCCCGGCTGATCTAATGTGGTAATTATATGTGCTGTTTTTCCTTTTAACAATTTATCCCACCATACAGAATTTTCCCGGTATTTATAGGCCATTCCCGGTAAGAAAAGGCGGTCTATGAATCCTTTCATCAAGGCTGGAAATCCTCCCCACCACACAGGATGAATCCAAACCAAATGATCTGCCCACTGAATAATTTCCCATGCTTTCATCAAATCCGGTTCAAGTTCCATTCTTTTCTGATATCCAAACTGAAGATTAGGATTAAAATTTAAATCCCTTATAACAATTTCCTTTACTTCTGCACCTGTTTCTACAGCTCCTGCCCTGTAAGCTTCCGCCACTCCAAAATTGAAAGAATCTTTATTGGGATGCCCGTTGATAATTGCTATTTTTTTCATTGTGTGACATTGATATTGATGGTTTCATAGCTATGAAGCTGCGCCATTAATGATAAAGGCTCATGCAGCTGATGACTGAAATACACCTTATTTTCATGGGGATTTCTCAGTAGTTCTTCGGTATGCAGAACAGCAGATAAAGCAGTAAGCTCTGCCTGTCCTTTCATACTTCGTAAACTTAGTTTCTTCTGACCTTCTTTATCTTTTACCACAATTTCAAAGACAGACTGATCTCCGTTTCCGCTGGATCCAAAAATCATTTTTCTTTCTTTTAATGATAAAATATTGAATATTCTCAGATACTGAAAAGAGCCCAGCAGCCAGGTAATGAATTTCGAGTTATAAGTCATTTTTACACTCACTCCGGGAATTCGTTCTACTTTATTAAGAATATAGAGATCCGGCACATCAAAATTATAAGCCTTTCTCTCTCCTATTCCAAAAGAGAATTTAAAAGATTCCGTATCCAAAAAGTGTCTAATGGAAACAGGTTTGTCATTTTTATAATGCACAAAAGGAACTGCTACATTTTCTGCCATAAAATGAGCTGAACTCTCCCCTGCCAGATCTTTTACCGAGTAATATACAAAAACCTTTACTTCTTTAATATCATCCGGATTGGAAAGGGTATTCACCAACCCCGGTACAATTCCACCCATCCATCCTGAACTGAAGACTACTCTGCTGTTCACGTCTGCTTTTCCGGCAATAGCATAAGCTTTCACCAAAGCGGGAGTAGGTTTGGTAATATCCAGATAATCTATATGATGAGCAATCGCAAAACGAAGAACATTATCTTCTCTATCATTCACAGAAAGGATGATGAGGTTTATTTTTTTTTCTAAAATAATTTTAAAAGAAGAAGGATCTGTAACATCAATCCTCAGGTCTTTATCTGTTTGCCCGCCTTTTCGTCCTCCAATAAAAACAGTAAGATGAGGGTTTCTTGATTTCAGAATGCGGGAAATAGTTTTTCCAACCAATCCATTTCCTCCAATGATTAAAATATTTTGCTCCATAACTTTTTTTGACAAAAGTATAGCGCTCCTGTTTCAATAAGCAGGACAAATGTCTAAAAAGAAACTTCCTTTCTGATACGGCTCAGATGACGTTGCGTAATCCCAAGGTAGGAAGCCAGATACTGCAATGGAATATTCTGAATATAATCAGGGTGATTCTTTAATAATGTTTCATACCGCTGTGCTGCACTATCTCTTTGAAGCTGAAAAAACCGTGTTTCCAGTTCTAGATATTCCTGTTCTGCAATGATCTTTAAAAACTTTGTCCAGTTAATACTATCTTTCACAAGTTCATCTACCGCTTCTTTTTTAAGAATAATCAGTTCTGCATTGGTAATAGCCTGCATACTTTCTTTGCTTGGACATCCTGAAACAAATGATGAATAAGCGGCGATCATATGATTGGGAAACCGGAAACAATACGTCATATCCTTTCCGTCATCAGAGGTATAAAAAGACCGGAAAATACCAGACTTCACCAGTGCAACTTCTTTACATTGTCCTCCTTCCCGTATGAAATAATCATTTTTATTGATATTCCTGAACTCGGAAAGTTTCAGAAATGCTTCAATTTCATCTTCTGAAAACAGATTAAAGCTGCGAAAATAATTACGTTCCATCATTCTTCAATTTGGGAAATTCTAATGAAACACGAAAATAGATAAAATCAGGATAAAAAATGAATGTAATTTTTTTATAAACGCAAAGTTTTTATTTTTATAGAAATTTATTTTAAGAAAGCAAAGATAGGATCAATTTCATTGATCTTTTTAAGCAAATACATAACTATATAGTTAGTTTATCAGCGACTTTGTTAATTTCTTGGCCTACTTAAGAATAGGATGATCTAATATGAACTTTGCACTTTTATATAATTTCAAAGTAGCAACATAATTTTTGATATAATTTCAATTAACAGCAAAAAAAATCATCTCAGGACGAGATGATCACCGTTTTGAATTTACTTGAGTTATTTATGAAGATATGAATGATGTTTTGGTGTAACAAAGATAGAGCAACACTGTTTTTTATCCATCAGTAGAATCCCTAGAATTATATCCGTAAAAATACGGTTGTACAAAAAGAAAAGCCCTGCAGGAAATACCTTACAGGACTTTGGTTTATCTAACAATTCTTTTGTTTATTATTTAAAAATCAAGATATACAGTAATGATTTTACTTAAACCCTGACACATCGCTATTAAAGAGGGCTTACCAATTGCATGAACCATTCTTTAACTTCTCCTTCTAAATAAGGAGCCAGCTTTTCTTCACAGGTTTTATGGTAACCATTTAACCACGCGATTTCATTTTCTGAAAGGATTTCTTTCACTACCGTATCTTTGAAGAACGGGCAGAATGTTAATGTCTCAAATTCATAGAACGTTCCGTGAATTGTTTTTTCTGCTTCTTTTACGGCGATCAGGTTTTCGTGACGGATTCCATAATGTCCTTCAAGGTAATATCCGGGTTCGTTTGAACATACCATTCCCGGAAGAAGTTCCTGAGGATTCAGATCTTTTCTGATGTTTTGCGGTCCTTCGTGTACATTCATGAAGCTTCCAACTCCATGTCCTGTTCCGTGGTTGAAATCTTTACCTTCCATCCACAAAGGAAGTCTTGCAATAGCGTCAAGGTGTACTCCTTTTGTTCCTTTCGGGAATTTTACCATTGATAAACGGATCAATCCTTGTAATACCAATGTTGAATTTCTTTTAAACTCCTCCGAAGGTGTTCCCAGGGCGAAAGTTCTTGTAATATCTGTAGTTCCTTCAAGGTACTGACCTCCTGAATCTACCAGGATCGTTTCCTCGTTGGTTACTTCTTTGCTTCCTTCTTTTTTGGCAGAATAGTGCATGATGGCACCGTTATCTTTATATCCTACAATAGAACCAAAGCTTTCTCCGACAAAGTTTTCACCTTCTGCACGGAATCCTCTTAGTTTCTGCCCGATAGAATATTCATTCATGGCTTCTTTTCCTGCATTGTGAGTTAACCAATAAAGGAATTTCACCATAGCCACCCCGTCTCTTACCATTACTTTTCTGAAACCTTCCAGCTCTGCCTCGTTTTTCTGGGCTTTCATCAGGTTACCGGGAACCGGAGCTTTGATAAACTGGTTGTCTGTTTTTAATGTTTCAAAAATCTGCTGGTTGCTGTTTGGAGAAACCAGTACTTTTTCATTTTTGAAGGTCTTCAGGTAATTATAGAATTCTTCGTAAGGCATCATTTTCACAAAGGAGTCATCCATTTGCTTTCTTGCCGCTACTTCCATTTTTTCTAATCCTGTGAAAAGTACAGCATCGTTTTTAGTGATTACAATATACCCTAGAAATACAGGATTGCTTTCTACATCACTTCCTCTCAGATTGGCAGTCCATGCTACATCATCCAGACTTGATATGATATGTACGGTAGCTTCCTGATCTTCCATTTTCTGGCGGATAGCAGCAATTTTATCGGAAACAGATTTACCTGCCCTTTCTACCGGATGTACAAAAATAGGATTGGCAGACGGCGTTCCTCTTTCTTTCCATACTTCTTTTAAAAGCGGAAAATCTACCAGCGTAATATTTTTTGAATTAAATTTCTGAGAAAGCAGTTCCCAGTTGGCATTAGAAGCTGCTAAAGCATTTACAGCCACAGTACCGCCTGAAGGGATTTCTGAAATGATCCAGTCGATATAATTAGGAGTTCCTTCCATACCATCTTTGAAAAGATCGATTCCTGAACCATCCAGTTCGATGGCAGCTTGTGTAAAGTATCTTCCGTCTGTCCAAAGTCCGGCTTTGTCTTTGGTAACTACCACAAAACCAGCAGAACCTAAGAAACCTGACAGCCAAGCTCTCTCCTGCCATTCTTCGGGAAGATATTCGCTCATATGCGGATCTGCAGAATATACTATAAATGCATCAACATTATTTCTCTGCATTTCTTCACGAAGCGCAGCAACTTTTTCCTTTGAAGTCATTCTTTTCTTTTTTAAACACCGAAAGTTACAAAAAATTTGAAGCCTGGAGCGGAAATCTACCGGCTATTTTGCTTAATAATCTGTTATTTTAGCAGGAATTCTTTTTGAAGAGATTTTTTTATGTTTTTAGATGGGATGATGTTAATTATTTAGCCTTTAAAATCACAAAATCTTTTTAATATTCCAGTTTTTCAGAAATTTTTTTCTCTTGAATAAGTGTACAGGAATTGGTTCGACTTAACAACACATTTATTATTTCAAAAACATTAAAAATATTAATCATATTTAATAAAATAAATCATTTTTATCTAAAAAAACTACCACATTATCAAAATAATCAATTTTTGGAAGGATTATTGCTGTATTCAACTCCATGAAACAGCAGAACTACAATAACCACAGGAAGTTTTATCCACCTCATCATTTTATTTATCTTCCTTTACTCATTCTATTAGAGATTTTCGGAATTTATAAAATCTGGGATGACCCTGGAAATCAGCTGATCTGGATTCTATTTTCTATCGTGATTTTTCTGCTTTTTTATCTGGCATTTATGACACGGCAGCATTATGCATTGGGACTTCAAAACCGAATGGTGATTCTGGAATTTCAGCAGCGGTATTTTGAAATCTTCAATAAAAGATCGGATGAAACTGTTGAAAAACTAAGATTTGATCAGATTGCTGCATTGAGATTTACCTATGACGATGAGTTCAAGGAGCTTTTATACAGGGCTCTTCATGAAAACATCTCAGAAGATGAAATTAAAAGGTCTATCAAAAAATGGAGAGCTGACCGACTCAGAATCTAACACCTCAACAAAATATAAACTTATGAAAAAGTGGAGCTTTTACAGTATTACGATATTAAGTTTGTTGACACTAACAAGTTGTGAAGCAGTAGAAACAATTTTTAAGGCAGGAATGTGGTGGGGAATTCTCTTAGTCTGTGTAATAGTAGGGATTCTTTTACTGATTTTTTCGAAGGGTAAAAACTCTTAACCATGTTTTATGGAGAAGAATGCAGATTTGGAGATGATTTCTCACCTTAAGCCTTCAAAAATTGTTAAAATAATGAAGGATCCGGAAGCTTCTGCAAAGGCGGTACATCTTGTATATACCTCCGATGCAGAGACAGCCGGAATTACCCGTAAGAAAACAGGAAAGAAATATTCCTATTATAAAGACGGTGAAAAAATAAAGGATAAGGAAGAGATTACAAGAATCAACAGCCTGGTACTTCCTCCCGCCTGGGAAAATGTATGGATCTGTGCCCTTGACAACGGGCATCTTCAGGCCACCGGCTTTGACGTTAAAAAAAGAAAACAATACCGCTACCATCCTCTTTGGAGCGCTTTAAGAAATCATACAAAATTTTACAGGATGCTTCAGTTCGGATATGCATTACCTGATATACGACTGCATATAGAACAGGATCTTGCGCTGAGAAATTTTGAGAAACGGAAAATTCTGGCTTTAATTGTAAGCCTTATGCAAAGAACCAATATCCGTATTGGTAATACGATTTATGAAAAACTGTACGGTTCTTTTGGACTGACTACTTTAAAGGATAAGCATGTAAAGGTAAAAGGGCAGAAAATCACTTTTTCTTTCAAAGGTAAAAAAGGCATTATGCACAATGTTGATCTTAGAAGTAAAAGGCTGGCAAGACTCGTTCAGAAATGTAAGGATATTCCCGGTAAAGAACTTTTCCAGTATTTTGACGATGAAAGGAACCGCCATTCTGTAGATTCAGGGATGGTGAATGACTATATAAAAGAGATCAGCGGCGAAGATTTTACGGCTAAAGATTTCAGGACATGGTCCGGAACGGTAAGTGCTTTAATTGCATTTAAGGAAATTGGGTATGCTGAAAACGATACTCAATATAAAAAGAAAGTAAAAGAAGCTCTGGACATGGTTGCAGAAAATCTAGGAAATACCTCGGCTGTCTGCAGAAAGTATTATGTTCATCCTTTAGTCATTAACCTTTACGAAAATAATACCATCAAAAAATACCTTGACGAACTGGAAGTTATAGAAGAAAATGACGGGAAAGCCGATCTGACACAAGAAGAAAGGCTGGTTCTGAAAATTCTGGAAAATGAGAGGATGTGAGAAGATTTGCCAATCAATAGTGAATGGTGAATTTGCTTTGCAGTGAATTTTTATTCTGTACTTCATCAACCAATTGACTATTCACTTGCGCAGCAAAAATTGACCATTGACATTCAATTATATTCTTTATATCAGACCGAAATCCTATTGTTATTCAAAAACTGAATTCTATATTCCTTCGGGGTAATGCCTGCAATCTTTTTAAAAAGCTGTGTAAAATGGGAAGCAGTATGAAAGTTCAGTTCGTAGGCTATTTCAGCAATATCTTTGCTGGAATGGAGTAATGCCTTGCTGTAATTGATATCAATCTCATTAATCCACTGTTTTGGGGATTTCTGGGTAACGCTTTTTACGCATTTATTCAGATAACTTTCCGTTACAGACAGTTTATCGGCATAGAACGCCACTCTTTTTTCTCCTACATGATATTTAAATAAAAGATCCCGAAACTGAAGAGACAGTTCCATAGGACGTGTTGCAGATTTGTGATGGGTATCAGAATCTGTACTCAGCATTTTGATTAAGATAAGATGGAGCATCGTAACGACTACATCATTGATATTGAGATTATTTAGCCATAATTCCTGTTCCATTATAGGAAGAAGCTGGGTAATGGTTCCATAAGTCAGGCTGTCCAGATTCAGAAAGGGAGTCATGAAAAAAATACTGCTTTTGTGTTTGGGCAGTTCTTGTTCGGACAAAATATTATTTTCATAAGCAAGGAAGAAACCTTCAATATCGTCAGATAATTCTACGGTTGCCGTAATGGTTCCCTGTTTGATAAAAATCACTCCTCCTTTCTCGGCATGGTATTCTTTATTTTCAAGATATTGTCTGATATGACCATTGGTAACGAAAATAATAAAATTAAACGTTGTACGGTACGGAATCACCGGCATCAGAATACCTTTAAGATAATTCTCTATCCGATAGAGCTGTATATCAGCATTATTAGCTAATATTTTGTCCGTAATATTCGGAAGAAAAAGCTTTTTATATTGAAAATTGGATAGTACTTCCATATCCTTGTTATGATTAATTAAAGTTATACAAAATATTTTTAAGACTCAATATTGAATCAATGGAAGGTAAAAGGGTAAAAACAACTCCTGCATATCCCAACTTCATCTCTCAAACCCTTCTACTCTCCCACTCATTCATTTAGAATTTATAATACACTCCTACTCTCACTCCAAAAGGACTTCCCGGTGTATAGGTAAGATCTGTAACAGGTTCAGCTTCTCCCTTCAACTGAGTTTCTGTTGCAAACTGAGCTTCATTCCATTTTACATTGAAAAGATTGTTAAGCTGAACATTTGCGCCCCATTTCTGGCGGTTATAAGAAAGCATTAGATCGTTTACAAAGTAAGCTTTGGTTCTGATGCTGTTATCCTCTACTGCTGGTCTTGCTCCCAGATATCGGTATTGAAGTCCTAAAGAAAAGCCATCCAGAAAATCCCAGTTTACAGATCCTGTACTGGTAACTACCGGAGCCAACGGAACGTAATCCTGTCCTTTTTCTTCTTCGGTAAATCTTGCATGGGAATAGTTGATATCAGCATTCAGATAAAAGTTTTCCAATGGCTGAAAACGAACTCCAAGATCAGCCCCGAAACGTCTTGATTTTCCGGAAGGTTCCACTACTGCATCGTCTCCTACATAGACAAATTCCTGTTGAAGGTCCATATACCATAATGCCGGAGTAATAATCAATGATTTTAACGGGTGTAACCTCACCCCGAAATCTGCTCCAATAGAATATGGAAGGGTGTTTTCGTTTTTATTGGGAACGACTACTCTCAGGTCATTGGAGTGGAAGCCCATTCCTGTTTTCAGGAACCACATTACATTATCGTTCTGAGCGTAGGAGAAGTTCAATTTCGGGCTTAGTCTTGTTGCTTCTTTTGACTGTCCGGACGGCAGTTGTTCCACATCCAGCAGATTATGCATATTAAAAATAAAATGATCTACTCTCAAGGCAGGGTTGATAGTCCATTTTCCTGTTTTCCAAATCAAACCTGAGTAGGCATGAAGATTAGTTTCTGTTCCCGTCACATCTGATAATCTGTCTAGCAGCATATCTCTGTGATAAACATGGTTAAGCTGTAAAGTATTGATATCATCATTTCTTAGCCCTATTCCTGAAGTCCAGTTTAAAGAGCTGTTTGCAAGGGAAAACGTCTTTGTATATTTCACTTCAGCTCCGTAAATATTTCTTCCGTCGGTCTGCTGAATTTCATCTCCATGATCTTTATCTTTTAAATTAAAGGTAAAATCGGAATATAGATTAAAATTGTACTTTGAATAGAAAGCCATAGCATCAATCTGCTCAGAAGGAGAAATGATGTGCTTGAAATTCATCTGAAGATTTGTTCTGGAAGTCTTTCCGCCTTCTGTAGGATCTATACTTCCCCATCTTCCAATGATCCCTTCATCTACAGCACGTTCCGGGATCTGTCCCGAAGCATTCCATGAAGAATTGAATGTAGAGAACTGTATATTGAAATAGTCTTTATCAGTTAACCATTGATTATATTTCCCGAAAATATTAACCCTGTTAAAGTTCTGTTTTACATCAAAAGGCCCGTCAGTATAGTTGTATTCTGCTGCGATATAAGCATTTTTTCTCCCCAGATCATCATGCAGAATATTGAACATTCCCAACACTCTTTTTGAATTAAACGAGCCTCCTTCCAGTTTAATCATACTGTTTTTCAACCCATTGTACGTCTGAAAATCAACATATCCTGCCGTATTAAAATCTCCACGATCCATATAATACGCTCCTTTTCCGAAGTCAATATTATTTACGGTTTCAGGAATTACAAAGTGTAAATCAGAATATCCCTGACCGTGGGCATGAGAAACAATGTTCACCGGCATTCCGTCTACATTAACGCTGACATCAGTACCATGATCTGCATCAAACCCTCTTAAAAAAAGCTGTTCGGCCTTTCCTCCTCCGGCATGCTGTGCAATAAACAATCCCGGAACTTTTCTCAATAAATCCTGTGCTGAATTTACCGGAAATTTATTCAGATCCACTTTGGTAATGGCTGATAAAAATGAACTGTGATTGATGGCAACTTCAGAAATCTGAAAAGGCTTGTGCTGTAAAAAAATAACTTTATTTTTATCTTCATCACTGGCTACCACCCATTTTACCTCATCATATCCCTGACGGCTGATTACAAGTGTATCAGGAAGGGATTTTACAGGAATGGCAAATGTACCATCTGTTCCTGTATGGGTATGGCTGTTTCCGTGGTCATATTTTACCAAAGCGTCTGCAATGGGAAATTTGTCATCTGCATCTTTTATCAGCAACTGTTTTTCTGTTTCCTGCGCCATCATTTTTCCATTGAATGCCATGACCAGAAATACGGCTGCTATTTTTGTTATTTTCATTTTTTGATTTAATTGTTTTTGATTTAATATGTATTTATGATGTTGGAAGTTAGAGTGTAGAAACCTGAGAGAAATCAATGGTGAATTTTGCATTGCAAGTGAATCGTTAATCATCAGGAAAGAACTTTAAACAGTCTTTCATTCTCAAACTCTCTCACTCTCCTACTCTAAGACTCTCCAACTCTCAAACCCTTAGCTTTTTACTTTAAGGAATACCTTCTGAATTAAAAGTGTAATCCACGTTCCGGCTACGAATGGGAAAGTAAATACTCCACCCACCAAATCCAGACAGTGATTATCTATTAAAAGATCATCAATTGCAATAGTGATAAGAACGGCAATAAGCACCCATAAACCATCTGTTTTTTTTACTCCGGAAAAAACGATTGCGGAAAGCACTGCATTAAAACCAAATAATCCCATATGGATTTCTTTGATAGGTTCTCCATTCAACTGTGATAATCCTGCACCAAGAATAGATGCTGCCAGCCCATATAAAGCTGCTATGGGAGAACTGATAAAAACGGCAAGAAAGAAAATCATTCCTGAAAGTATGCCACCCTGAAATATCACTTCGCCAAAACCATTGGTACAGGCAAGAAAGTCATCATATTCTGTAGGTACCACTTCACTGCTCAGCATCGCTGATGGCGGAATATGGGTAAAATGATGGAGTGCAAATACCAATACCCATGTAATAATGATAAAAGGAAAAGTAAAGACCGGAATTTTCTTCTGAATAAAGAAATGCTGAATAACAGCCGCCAATGCTCCACCCAACACTATTAAAATCCAGATCAGCAATGTAGTCTCAAACAGAAAAGACAACGCCACTCCTACAAGGGCCGCACTGAAGCCGTAAAGTCCGGCATTAATTTCAGATTTAGCATAGTTAAGTTTCATGGCAGTAAAAGTTCCGGCTGCAGTTGAAAGCAATACCGCCACCCCGCACTGCCAGCTTCCCATAAATATTCCTATAAGAAACAAAAGTCCTGTCCATCTGTTTTCCTGAAGCATAATCTGTCCGATTCCTTTCAAAACATGGTCTAGAAAAGGGAGTTTTTTGAAAAATTCGTTCATAGTTTTTTTTAATTGTATTAATGTAGAATGTTGTATCAGATTCGAGATACGGGTTTCTAGGTAAGGGGATCAGATTTGATATAAAAATTACGAGATTGTAAATTCATCATTTTCAATTTCAATTATTCTTCAACTCTCAAACCCTCTTACCCTCAAACTCTGCCACTCGCACCTCGAAACTTGTTTACCATCCAAGAAAGACCATTCCTACCCCGCAAACGGTTACTACTGCTCCGCTTACCACTCCCATATATCTTTCCAGTTTTTCGGTATTGAATAATGTTGAATAACCATAACGTCCCAGAAGAACCATTCCAAGCATTGTCAGGACTGTAGTTGCCGTGAAAGAAGTTACCAGAACAGCAATTTCAGACATGGAATGTTTCACTCCCGAATAGAATAATAAAGGAATTAAAGGTTCACTGGGTCCCATTACAAAAATCATGAAAAGTACAAGCGGAGTCACTTTTATTCTTTTTTGAGGCATTACCACTTCACTGTGATTATGTTCGTATACATAAACATCATCACCCATCACATCAAAATGTTTGTGAGGTTTGTTTCTGACTGCCTGAATGAGACCATATATCAGATAGACTCCTCCAAAGATGAGAAGTGCCCATCCTGAGAAATTCCCTCTGATATCCTGAAACCAGGAGATTTTATTAAGCTGCCATCCAAGGAAAACCCCGATAAAGCCTAAAATCAGAGAACTGAATACGTGTCCGAAACCGCAGACAACCGTTAATATTGCTGTTTTCATTCCGCTCCACTTCTTGGATTTTGAGATCACAATGAACGGCAGGTAATGATCCGGCCCTGAAGCAGTATGTATGAAACTTATTGAAACGGCACTCAAAAGAAGCGCCCAAACTGTACTATCCATTTTTTTATTTATTTTTTTTTACCTACCTTTTACTCCAGCGACCAGAGAATTTCCTGAATATGCAGGAAAAAGTTATACATCAGCTCTCCTCCATGTCCCAAAGCTCTTACTACAAAACCATTGTCATCCATTGCAGAGACTCCAACTTCCATTTCTTCATGATGCTGTGCTGCTGCTTCAACAATCTCTTCAATCAATCCGTTTTTATCTACATTTTCCTTTGTACTGTAGAAGATCAGGGTTCCCTGGTGGGTATATTGTTCCAGATTTCCGATGCTGCTGATCGGGATCATATCAGGCTGGATCAGAACATTATCTTTCACTACCAGCTTATTGTTGTGATATATTTCCATCACATTCTGAAAGCGCTTTAACTTAAAAACTTCTCCATAATGTTTTCTTCCGCAGGTAATGATCTCACTGATGATAATCTGGCTGTTGTTCCCGATATGAATATTCGCTTTACTCTTAAAATTGGAATCTTCATGCGGAACGATAGGATGAGGAACGTAAGCAAAAGATGTTTCATCTTCCATGGAAACATTCAGCTCCTGAAGTGCTTTATCCTTCATATTGAAAAGCCTCTGATAGGATTGTGACTGCAGCTGAAGGGCAGCACCTTTTTCAAGAGCAACGTCCAGATGATAGTGGTCTCCATCCAGAATTCCGGGAGAAGAACTCATCACCATCTGATAGAGCTTTTTGTCACTTTTTCGCTGTCCTACAGAAACTACTCTGAAAGGAAGTGAGACATAAAGATCTTTCACATAGGATTCTCCTCCTTTAAATCCTGCAATAATTTTTAAACGACTGTCCATTTATCTTACTAAGTTCGGTTCTTCAATCTCCTCTAAAAGAGCATATTTTTTGATCCAACCTATTACTTTGTCCAGTCCTTCGTCTGTTTTAAGGTTTGTGAATACAAAAGGGTTTCCTTTTCTCATTCTTCTGGCATCATTTTCCATCACTTCAAGACTGGCTCCTACGTAAGGGGCAAGGTCAATTTTATTGATAATTAATAAGTCTGATCTTGTAATACCTGGACCTCCTTTTCTAGGAATTTTTTCTCCTTCTGCCACGTCGATGATGAAGATAGTAACGTCTGCAAGGTCCGGACTGAATGTCGCTGAAAGGTTATCACCTCCACTTTCGATAAGAACCAGTTCAATCTCAGGGAAACGTGCTGCAAGCTCATCTACGGCTTCAAGATTCATACTTGCATCTTCACGTATGGCTGTGTGAGGACATCCTCCCGTTTCTACTCCGATAATTCTGTCATGAGGAAGAAGACTGTTTTTCGCCATAAATTCAGCATCTTCTTTGGTATAAATATCATTGGTGATTACTCCAAGGTCATAAGTCCCGAATAGTTTTCTGCTTAAACGTTCCAGTAGTGCGGTTTTTCCGGATCCTACAGGTCCTGCTACTCCTACTTTTATGTATTTTCTATTTTCCATTTTTTTTGATTTAATTGATTTTATTTAACGCTATAGACGCTAATTTTTTAATCCTGTATCTTATTTTTTTTGATCGCAAGGGCGTTTCACTCAGCAAAAAACAATTCATTCATTGCTTTATTTGCTAATTCACCTATTTGCTATTTTACCTTTTACGACATATAAAGTCTTGAATACAATCTCTCATGCTGCATACACCTGATATCAAAAGCGGTATTACAAAGTCCTACCATATCTCTGTCCAGCTCCATAGTTTCCCAGACTGTCTTTTCCATTACAGGATAAAGGGAAAATAAAATATCCTGCCCGTCCAGCTGACCAAGCGGCACAAGTTTTACCGCATTGGTAATCATTCCCGCAACTGAGGTATAATAGAATCCTAAAAGAGCTTCATACAAAGGAATTTCCATTAAGTAAGCATACACTCCAAACACAATACAGTAATGAGAATTAGCTTCTTTATTCTGCACTGCTTTTTCAAAAGCTTCCATAAAAGGGAAATGATCTCTCCTTTTAAAGATTTTGATCAGCCTGATCCCCAATTTCTGACTGGCCTGGCGGATTTCTTTTGGACATTTTATTGCGTTGCACTCATTATCAAGAAGTAACAATGCTTGCAGATCTCCCTTTTCGGCTGCTTCATAAGCCAGTTTTACAAAAGCCCCATCATTGAATTTAAGGTTGTACTGAAGCATATTCTGCACAAATTCTTTCGCTGTCTCTAAATTATGTACAATCCTCTCCTGCACATAGGTTTCAAGTCCGTTGGAATGGGTATAGCCCCCGATGGGAAGTGTAGGATCTGCAAGATGAAGCAGTCCTGACAGGAAATTTATGTTGCTATTATTCATCTTTCGGGGCTGCCATTTTTAAGATTTTTGTAAAGATTGTTGATCCCAGACTTCCATGTCCGTGAGGTTCTACGTTAGATTTAAGAAGGTTCAGCAATTTCACAGATTGTTTCTCTGGTTTAAACCCGCTAGCCTCCAGCCATCTGAACATTGGCATCTCAAAAGGAAGCAATACTTTATCATTCTGAATAAAAAGCGGAATATGCTTGTTTCCGATCTCATAACATACGGTTCCCATTTCCAATAATGAAGCGGGCGACATCACGATAGCTTCTGTTTCCAGAACATTTACCGCAATTATTTTTTCTGCATCCTCAAAAAGAATATCTCCTTCACGCAGACGCTGCCCTTCTCTAAGAAATTTAATGGCTACATCAGTCCCCTGTCTGGTTTTTTTACGCTGAATTCTTTTGGTAGTTTCAAACCATTCCAGATCAAGATAATCTATGGTTTTCCCTGTAGGATTTTCAGAGAGATTGCCTATGATTTGATTAATTATCATTTTTGATTTTTTTTCTGAAGTCTAAGTTTTTGGAGATTCCTACCCCGAATGTTGAACCACTGATCCCAGCTACATAGTTTTTTGTCCAGCCTTCTTCTTTGGTCTTTGTCTGAAGCATTGAAAGTTCTGCAAATTTGAATTTCAAAGCCCAGCCTCCTCCAAGTAATATTCCGATCAAAGGATAGGCACGAAGGCGGAAGCCATTAAAGTTCTGCATTGCATCTGCTGCCGTTGACAGTTGCTGACCCCAAACATAGTGAGCATCTACCTGCCCAATCAGTACAAAGTATTTTCCCAACATTAATGAAGGGCTATACCAGATACCGGCTTCATTTTGTTTATAGACAACATTATGATCAACCGTATTCTGTGAGTACGCATAATTGACTCCGATAAGATCATTATTGTTGATAAAGTATCCCACCCCAAGTGGCGCACTTGATACCGTACTGCTGCTGCTGGAGGGAGTTGTAAGTTTAGAATAGTCTAATGAACCGTACACCATAAACTGCCCTTTTGGCCCGTCTTCATCACTTTTAAGCCTGTGCCCGCCTAAGAACTGAGCGCTTAAATTCCCTGAAAGCATGGAAATTCCTGCTATGGCAAGAGAAAAAACTGTTTTATTTAATAAATATTTCATTTTAAACCTGTTCAAATTAATTATACATTCATTTTCCTGGAAAAGGCCCGGAATAACCGAGCCTTAGAAAACTCAAGATTAAAACAAGTAATACAGCTGTGTTAAAGGAAGTGTTTCCGCCGGTTCGCAAGTGATGTACTCACCGTCTACCGTTACTTTATAGTTTTCAGGATTCACTTCAATTAAAGGCGTCTTATCGTTATGAATAAGGTCTTTTTTGGAAATATTTCTACAATTTTTTACAGGGAGAATCATTTTCTCCAATTTGTAAGAAGCGATGGTGCCGTTGTCGATAGAAACCTGAGACACGAAGTTCGCACAAATACCAAACTTAGCTTTTCCGTGTGCCCCGAACATATTTCTGTAAATAATCGGCTGAGGTGTTGGAATAGATGCATTCGGATCTCCCATCTTAGCAGCAATTACAAATCCTCCTTTTACAATCATTTCTGGTTTCACTCCGAATAATGCAGGTTTCCAGATCACCAAATCTGCCAGTTTTCCTTCTTCAACAGATCCTACATATTCAGAAATACCGTGTGCAATAGCAGGGTTGATGGTATATTTAGCTACATATCTTTTTGCCCGGTAATTATCATTTCCACGATCCTGATCTTCGGCCAAATCACCTCTCTGCTCCTTCATTTTGCTTGCCGTCTGCCAAGTTCTTGTGATCACTTCGCCTGGTCTTCCCATCGCCTGAGAATCTGAACTCATGATACTGAAAACTCCCATATCATGAAGGATATCTTCTGCTGCAATAGTTTCCGGACGGATACGGGAATCTGCAAACGCCACATCCTCAGGGATGTTTTTACTTAAATGATGGCAAACCATCAGCATATCTAAATGTTCGTCAATAGTATTGACCGTGTAAGGACGCGTAGGGTTTGTAGAAGCCGGTAATACGTTTGGATACATAGCCGCTTTAATGATGTCCGGTGCGTGACCTCCTCCAGCTCCTTCCGTATGGAACGTGTGGATTACTCTTCCGTTGATTGCTCTCATTGTATCCTCTAAAAATCCTCCTTCATTCAGAGTATCGGTGTGAATGGCAACCTGAACGTCATATTTATCAGCTACTTTCAATGCTGCATCAATGGTTGCGGGAGTTGCTCCCCAGTCTTCATGGATTTTTACTCCTAAAGCTCCCGCTTCCACCTGTTCTTCGATAGGTTCTTCTGCTGAGCAGTTCCCTTTTCCGAAGAAACCAAGATTCATAGGATATTCTTCAGCTGCTTCAAGCATTTTCTGCATGTTGAATTTCCCCGGAGTAACAGTTGTAGCATTTGTCCCGTCATTTGGTCCCGTACCGCCACCGATCATTGTTGTGATTCCGCTGTACAGGGATGTTTCAATCTGCTGAGGACAGATATAGTGAATATGGGTATCAATACCTCCGGCTGTTACAATGTATCCTTTTCCACCATGAACTTCAGTTGAAGCTCCAATGATCATATTAGGGCTTACACCATCCATCGTATCAGGGTTTCCCGCTTTTCCGATTCCTACAATCTTCCCGTCTTTGATTCCGATATCCCCTTTTACAATTCCCCAGTGGTCAATGATTACTGCTCCTGTGATACAAAGGTCCAAAACACCTTCATCTCTTTTAGCAGTAACATTCTGCCCCATTCCGTCACGGACTGTCTTTCCTCCACCGAAAACGGCTTCGTCTCCGTAATGGGTAAAATCTTTCTCGATTTCAATAATAATTTCAGTGTCTCCCAGTCTGATTTTGTCTCCGGCTGTTGGACCTAATATATTGGCGTATTGTTTTCTGTCTACGTGTAAGCTCATCTTAGTGATTTTTAAAGTTTAATTCTTCAACTTTTGCAAGACTTTCTTTTTTCTGTTCTTCGGAATCTACCTGTCCGTCCACAAGATTATTGAAGCCCATTGCTTTTTTGGTTCCTCCTATTACTACCAATTCCACTTCTTTTTCTTCTCCCGGTTCAAAACGTACTGCAGTACTTGCTACAATATTCAGTCTCTTTCCGAAAGCTTTTTCGCGGTCAAAGCTCATCGCTTTATTAACTTCAAAAAAGTGGAAGTGTGAACCTACCTGAATAGGGCGGTCTCCTGTGTTTGTTACTTTTATTTTCACAGTTTCTCTGCCTTCATTGCAGATAATGGTGCCTTCTTTTACAAAAATTTCTCCTGGTATCATAATCAGTGTATTAGCGGATTGGGTTGTGTACGGTTACCAGCTTAGTCCCATCTGGGAAAGTGGCTTCAATCTGAACATCGTGAATCATTTCTGACACGCCTGGCATTACATCCTCTTTTGTCAGAAGATTAGCGCCTTCCTGCATCAGTTCGGCTACTTTTTTACCATCTCTTGCTCCTTCCAGCAAAAAATGGCTGATGAGTGCTATTGATTCAGGATAGTTTAATTTAAGGCCTCTTGCCTTTCTTTTCAGAGCGAGTTCGCCTGCCAGAAATAGCATAAGCTTCTCCGTTTCTCTCGGTGTTAAGTGCATAATGTTTTTTATTTAAAATTGGACAAACAATATCCTATTCACCTCTCCATAAAGGCAAACAGATATATGTTCAAAAATGTAAAATGGGAATGATTCTTACGGATCTGTATTCACATGAATACAAACCACAACGGATCATTAAAAATTTAAAAAAGGGATTAGCAGCCCGCTATCTGCAGACAGTGATACAGGATGTATCTTGGTGCTGTAATATAAATACGGTTTTGAACGGCCGCAACCCGTGTATTGTGAGAATACCCTGCAAAGAAATAATTAAGCCACTGCTGTGCAAGTACTGAGTAATCAAATTTCACTTTCTCCCAATCGTTGGAATCCTGTACATCCTGCACATCTGAAAAGCTATACATTTCAGGCTGGGTCTGCTGATCGGATTTCTGCTGAAGGAGATTAATTTTTGAAAGAATATCAGAGTATGGCTGAGTTTTCCCTTTCTGTGCAAAAAGACCTGCACACAACGCTGAGAAAAATATCAGAAAAGAGAAAAATATGACTCTTTTTTTCATACCCTGTTAATAATGGTGTAAAATTAGAACAATCTTAAAACCCCGGCTATCAAAAAAATTATTTAAAATGTTCAAAATCGCAACAAATACAACTTTATACATTTTTAACATTCCAGCTCAAATCCCTTATTTACAATACTTAAGCATAATTTATAAACTATGACAAATTTTTCATTGTCCTAAATCCTATAATTATAATAAAATGATGTATTTTTTTCTCAAACCTAAAAAATAAGACAAATCCATTAAGATTTTATAAAATTTATATGAAAAAAAAACATATGTGTTATCGTCAAATCTATTTTGGAATTTATTTGACAAAACAGAGTGTATTTTTTCTTTCCTTATAATTATTGTAAATTTGTATACACATCTTATTTAATTTAATAAAATAATAAAACGTAATATGTCAAAAGCAATTTCGCAAGTACCATTAGCGGTAAATGAGCCGGTAAATTCTTATGAACCGGGATCTCCGGAAGTTAAAAGCCTTATCGACACTTATAAAAAAATGTGGGCTGAAAAGGTAGAAGTTCCAATGATTATCAATGGAAAAGAAGTGAAAACTGATACAAAAGTACAGCTTCAGTCTCCTCAGGATCATGCTCATGACTTCGGTTTCTACTATCAGGGTGGTATGCAGCATGTGGATGACGCTATCAACGCGGCATTGGCAGCTAAACAGGAATGGAATGAACTAGGCTGGGAACAGCGTGCAGCAATTTTCTTAAAGGCAGCTGATCTTTTGGCAGGTCCTTACAGAGATGTAATCAATGCGGCTACCATGATCGGGCAGTCTAAAAATGTACACCAGGCTGAAATTGATGCAGCTTGTGAGTTCATCGACTTCTTAAGATTCAACGTTGAGTTCATGACAGAAATGTATGCTGAGCAGCCGGTTTCTGACAATGGAATCTGGAACCGTGTTGAGTACAGACCATTAGAAGGATTCTGCTTTGCAGTAACTCCGTTCAACTTTACAGCGATTTCAGGAAACCTTCCTACTTGTATGGCAATGTTAGGAAACGTTGTAGTTTGGAAGCCGTCTGACAAGCAGGTATATTCTGCAAAAGTAATCATGGATGTATTGACAGAAGCGGGTCTTCCTGCAGGGGTTATCAACATGATCTTTACCGATGGAAAAGAAACTGCTGAAAAAGTATTGGCACACCGTGATTTTGCTGGTCTTCACTTTACAGGTTCTACAAAAGTATTCCAAGGAATGTGGAAAATGATTGGAGATAATATCCACAACTACAGAACATATCCAAGAATTGTTGGAGAAACTGGTGGTAAAGATTTTGTAATCGCTCACCCATCTGCTAACGTAGAAGCTGTGGCAACTGCATTGGTAAGAGGTGCTTTTGAATATCAGGGGCAAAAATGTTCTGCTGCTTCAAGAGCTTATGTACCTAAGTCTCTTTGGGCTGACGTGAAAAAAGTAATGGAAACTCAGATGAACTCTATTAAAGTAGGTTCTCCGGAAGATACTTCAAACTTTGTAAACGCTGTAATTGACAAAAATTCTTTTGAGAAATGTAAAGGATATATCGACAGAGCTAATGCTTCAGGTGAAGCTACTGTAGCTATTGGAGGAAAATATGACGATTCTAAAGGATGGTTTGTACACCCAACAGTAATTGAAACTACAAATCCTCACTACGAAAGTATGGTAGAGGAAATCTTCGGTCCAATCTTATCAATCTATGTATATGAAGATCAGGACTGGAAAGAAACGCTAAAACTTGTAGATTCTACTTCTCCTTATTCATTAACAGGTTCTGTATTCTCACAAGACCGTTACGCGATCAACGAAGCTTATAAAGCTTTAGAGAATGCTTCAGGTAACTTCTATATCAACGATAAGCCAACGGGTGCTGTAGTAGGACAACAGCCTTTCGGTGGGGGTAGAGCTTCAGGAACAAATGATAAAGCAGGTTCTAAAATGAATCTTCTAAGATGGGTTTCTGTAAGAAGCGTAAAAGAAACTTTTGTTTCTCCAAAAAACTACAAATATCCATACCTGGGATAATAAACGATAAATGATCATTGATAAATGATTCAACAGCCTCGAAATTTCGGTTTCGGGGCTTTTTTTGTGGTGGTGACGGGATGCAAGGTTCGGGATGCGAATTGCGGGGATTCAAAGTTTAAAGTTTAGGGTTTAAGATTATTGGCAGTTTAAAAAGAAAGGTACTCTCATTTTTCATAACATTATCACTCCCCACCTCTCAACCTCAGAAACTCATAAATTCCTCCCTCAAGCTCTCAAACCCTCAAACCCTCTAACTCTCCCACCCTCTAACACCTCATCTCTGCTACCTGCTACCTAACATCTTTTAACAAACTTTACCTATATTTTACGATTCTCCGTACCCTCTTAGGAATAGTTATTGATTTTTAATATGTATTACACCCCAAAATAAAATAGTATGAAAAAGTTATTGCTAACAGTCATTGGAATAGGAATATTTGCAGTGAGCTGTGGAACCAAAGAATCGACAATGTCATCTAGCAGCCGTGATTCAGCGACGGTAGACACCACACAAAAAAGTGTACCGCCTACAACAACTGATACCATGACTACAAAGACGACAAATCCTGACAGTATCAAGATAAAAAAAGATTCAGCGGTAATGTCTCCTGTCAAATAGTATTGATATACGTTCAATTTAAAATGGAAAATCTGCAGATGAAAGTTCTGCAGATTTTTTTATTGGGAAGCTAGAGGTGATGTTGATCTAATTACTTCTATTGAATTTTAATAACAACATCTTTTATCTTTTATCTTTTATCTTTTATCTTTTATCTTTTATCTTTTATCTTTTATCTTTATATTTGATTAAAACCAACATTAAAATATATTGCTATGAAAAAATTCTGGATAGGAGCAGTTCTTGGACTTCTTTTCCTTGGAAGTTGCGCTCAGAATAAAGAAAAAAGAGAGGAATATAAAGAAGCCCACAACAAAGATTCTTTAAGAAACAAAATGGGTGATTCTGCTGTAGCCAATTCTATACCTGCTCCGGCAGCTGCCGATACTTCAAAAACAAAACCCGACAGTACAAAAGTTAAATAAAATCACAAATCCACAGACTTCTGTGGATTTGCACTTAAAAAAACTTGACTGAAAAAAAACCGGGCAATCAACCCCGATTATGAGATATGGTTTATATTCTGTGAACAGAATACTTCTTTTTAAAGATAAAAATAGGAACCGTGGCTGTTTCAATGATGAAATACACACGCGTTCCATATATCAATTTTCATGGTTTAGTTTTCAGTTTAGGGATGATTTCCTCATCATATAGCTTATTTCAGAAAAAGGAATATTCTTTCAAAAAATAAAAGAGATAGGCTGTAGTATGATTGCGTTCATGTCCCTGGAACTGGCGCAAAGATAGGATAGCAAAGGCTTCCTGTAAAACAATAGGTTGTTCATTTTCGTGAAAACAATAAGATAGAATTTAAAAATTTATCTCTTTTTAATCATTTTCCGGAAAATGAACATTTTTATCTGATTGATTTTCAGCATCAAGATATTTAATATAAGCTGACGGAGAATAGTCTGTAACCGCTTTGAAAACTGCAGCAAATTTACTGTGGGAAGAGAAGCCACATTCATCAGCAAGGATACTTATTTTATACTGCCGGTACTTTTCATCATTGATCAGTTTATCCACAATGTATTTGATTCTTAGACCGTTGATATATGATTTGAAGTCGGCACTCTTATGCTGATTAATTACATAAGACAGATATTTTGTATTGGTATTCAATTCACCTGCAAGAAAAGACAGAGACATTCCTTTATTGTTATAAAGGTCACCTTTCTCAAAATCTTCAAGAAGTTCAAGTAGTTTTGATTCTGTTTCGGATGTCATCAGAGAATCATTTCGTCTTCGGTCTGTTTCAGAATCTTTTTCATCAATTTCTTCTACAGATATATTGGAAAACTCAGAATTATCAGATTGCTTTAAAGGATGATTACTTCTGCTGCTGATCATATTCAACTGAGCCCTTATTATATTTCTGAATTTTGAACGTTGCTTTTTCTGCTTTGTCCTAAAGAAAACAAGTAAACCAACCAATAAAGTAAACAGGACAATAATAGTAGCATTTTTCACCAGATTCAGATGTCCGTTCTTTTTGCTGGCCTTCCCTTTTGTAATCTCTGCTCCTTTCATAGTGAAGCTTTGATTACGTGCCGCAATGCTGTCGTAGGTCCTTACATATTTTACAGCATATAAAGAAGCTTTGAAATTATCCCCCGTTCCTTCATAATAATCATTTATATTGGAGTATACTGCTTTTTTCAGGGTAAGACTTCTGGAAGTATCTGCTATTTTTTCTGCTTTTTTCAGGTACAGTTCAGCATCTTTCCAGTTTTTCTGCTTCAGACGGATTCCTCCCAGACCATTATAAACCAATCCGAGTGTACAGCTTCCAACTTTAAGCAAGCTTTCAGCTTTTCTGTAATAATTTTCTGAAACAGGATAATCATTAAGTTTGAAATAAACATCACCCAACAACTGATAAGAAGCAGCAGCCGTCTTGTTTTCGTTGCGGCTGTTTATTCTTTCAAAATATTTAAGAGAAGATTCTATAAATCGTATTGCATTCGAGTAATTACCCAGCTCCATTTCATAGAATGCCATTTCCTGATTCAGGAGTCCTGCCGCTTCATTGCTTTTTTGAAAGTCAGTAATCCTTCCGGAGGCTTCCAGACCTTTTATAATATATTTTTTAGATCTTTCGTACAACCCTACCTGTCTATATTGTCTGGCAAGTAATCTGGTTACAACAGCCATCCGTTCCGGGTCGTTAATCTGATTGATTACCGAGTGTGCGTTTTCACTATAACAAATTGCTTTCTTAAGCTCACCTGCATGTTGATAAAGTTCTGAAGAGAGAATAAGACTCTGTATTTTCTCAGAAGGCTTCTGTGCCAACATATAAAGAGAGTCTGCTGTCTTGATCGCTTTTGGTAAATCCTTATGCGACGTAACAGAAGAAGTTCTTTCACAGATAAGGTCAAAGCTGTTTTTTTTCTGAGCGAATATGGGGACTGCCGTTATCAGCAAAAACAAAAATTTCAGGAGATTATTAGACATACAGAAACAAATTATTATTTTAATTTTATAATAATTCATCATTATTTTCACTGGGTGTCTTTTTGTTTTTTACAAAACTAGTGATATTTTATTTTTTATTAAAACATTCTATTGAAATTTAATCATTTAACTTAAAATAGTTATTTGCATTAATTTTAATAATTATACCAAAATAATAAATGATTATCCTTCATATGAACCGATATCTGTTTTAAAGGTAAAGTTCATGTATAATTATTTTCAATATGAACGGCTCGTGTGTCTTCATATTTATTACATTTGCAGGGAATAAAAAAGTTTTTATGAAAAAAATAGCAATACTTTCCTCAATCTTTATAGGAGTTCTTGCATGGGCACAAGGGATTAAATTTGAAGACGGCAATTTTGCCTCTATCCTTGCCAAAGCAAAAAAAGAAAAAAAACTGATCTTTATAGATGCATATGCTTCATGGTGTGGACCTTGTAAACTAATGGTAAAAAACATTTTCCCGCTTCAGTCTGTGGGAGACTACTATAATTCTCACTTCATCAATGCTAAAATTGACATGGAAAAAGGTGAAGGAATTGAGCTGGCTAAGAAATATAATGTAAAAGCATTCCCTACTTATCTGTTTATTGACGGAAATGGTGAAGCGGTTCACAGAACATTAGGATATGTTGAAGAAAAAGATTTTATCCAGTTTGCAAAAGATGCTGAAGATCCAAACAAAAGATTAACTTCTTTGAAGCAACAGTTTGAGAAAGGGGAAAAAGATCCTGAATTTCTAAAGAATCTTGCAGGGCTTACAATGTATAATGATGCTGAGTTTGCCGGTAAAGTTATGAACCGTTATTTCCAGCAGAAAGCAACATTAGATCAGGAAGATATTCAGATGCTTCTTTCAGGGGTTCAAACTACAGACAGCCCTTTGTACAAGATTTTTCAGGATAAAAAAGCAGATATCGTTAAATTCTTTCCGGAAGATAAGTATGAAAAATTTGATAAAAACATCAAACTGAATACCGTTTCCAAAAAAGCATATAATGCAGATACTAAAAAATGGGATGATACCTATTTCATGTATGAAACTCAGAAATTTCTTAGTAAAGAGGAAGCAGAAAAGATCTTAAAAAGAATGAAAGCTAACAGAGCTTTAAAGAATAAAGATATTCCTGAATATGAAAAATTGATCCTTGAACTTTACAAAGACTACTCTGCAGCAGGTTCTGAAGAGCTGAATTCTCTTGCGTGGAACTTCTTTGAAAATGTAAGCAATAAGACTTCACTGGAAAAAGCAATTGCATGGGCACAGGAATCTGTAAAGAAAGATCAGAACTTTGCCAATACAGATACTCTGGCAAATCTTTACAATAAGATTGGTGATAAGAAAAATGCAAAAACATGGGCTGAAAAGTCTATTGAGCTGGCAAAAAGTACAGGACAAGATTCTACTGACACCGAAAAATTATTAAAAAGCCTTTAATAGGAATACATAAAGCAAAAACCGCAGAACTGAAGTTCTGCGGTTTTTTTATGTTGTTTGGAGAGTAGAAAATGGTAAAATAAACCATCCCGTCAAAAATTCTTTGAATTTTCGCCACCCCTCCAGCGGAGGAGAATTTTCACGTCTTCGGTTGTGATATACGAGAAAATAGGGCTACCTCTTGTATTTTATAAATATCATTAAGCAATTTTGCTATGATCTTCTCTTAGTATTCAAATAGAACACTTCCCCAGGTAAATCCGCTTCCGAAAGCTGAAAGAAGCACCAAGTCTCCTCTTTTGATTTTCCCTTGTTCAATCGCTTCACTTAAAGCAATAGGAATAGAAGCAGCGGTTGTGTTTCCGTATTTCTGAATATTGTTAAAGACTTTTTCGTTCGGTAAACCGAATTTTTCCTGTACAAACTGAGCAATTCTAAGGTTCGCCTGATGTGGAATGAACATATCAAGATCTTCAACTGTTTTTCCTGCTTTGTTTAAAGCTTCCATCATGGTTTCAGGGAATCTTGTTACTGCATGCTTAAACACGAAGTTACCGTTCATAATTGGGTATACTTCCTTGTTAGTTACATTTTCAGGATCTTTTCTCATTCTGTCACTCCATCCGAATTTTGAGCCCGGGAACTGAGTACAAAGATCATCAGCATATTTTCCTTCTGAATGCATGTTCATTGCCAAGATATCTCCTGCATTTTCATCTTCTGATGCAGAAAGAACAACAGCTCCTGCCCCATCTCCGAAAATAACAGACACTCCTCTACCTTCGTCAGAAAAATCCAATCCGAAAGAATGAACCTCCGCTCCTACAACAAGAATATTTTTATAGGTCCCTGATTTGATAAATGCATTGGCAACACTCATAGAATACACAAACCCTGAACACTGATTTCTTACATCCAATGCTCCGATCGTATCACATCCCAGCATATCCTGAAGCAATACTCCACATCCGGGAAAGTAATAATCCGGTGAAAGAGTAGCAAAAACAATATAATCAATATCTTTTGAGGTAAGTCCTGCATTCTGAATTGCTTTTTCCGCAGCCTTAAAACCTAGATAAGCACTGGTTTCCTGAGAATCGTACCTGTTTTTTCTATGTCTTCTTTCCTTGATACCCGTTCTTTCCGTAATCCATTCATCATTGGTAGTCATTAGTTTTGCTAAATCATCATTTGTAACAACGTTATCTGGAACATAAAATCCCACACCTTTTATTGTACTTTTAATCATATAGTTTTTTAATTTTGGCAAAGATAAAACTTATTTAACACATAGTTTTTCAAAATATTAGTATTTTTACTTTATGCCAATTGATACGATATACAGAACCTCCCAGTGCGAATGGGTAGATGTAGAGGCTCCTACTGCAGAAGACCTGAAATTTCTTCATGAAAGATATGAAATCAACAATCTTCTTCTGGAAGACACCATGGATCCCAACCACCTTCCCAAATATGAAGAAGACGGAAATGTCAAATTTTTTCTCCTTCGTGAAAGTACAGAGCTGGAAAGAAAGAATCTGAATACCATCAGTGATATCAGCACCAAGATCGGGATTTTTCTGGTGGAGAATACAATTATCACCATCCACAGGATGAAAACCAGAAGCATCACTGAAGTGAAGAAGAAAGTTTCTTTGATTCAGGAGGATCTTAATCCTCAGCAGATCACGCTGATGATTGCAATATTGATCATGAAAAGTTTTGATGATGAATCTTTAAGTCTGTTTGAAACTATGGACAATATAGAGAATGAAATTTTCCTTAAAAATACCAATCATACAAGCCAGATCCGCCGTCTTTATAAGCTGAAACGAAAATCAGGATTAAATTCACGGGTACTGGTAATTTCCACAGATGCCATTGATAAATTTAAATTACTGAATTTACAGGACTCCGAATTTGTTGATTTGAAGGATAAGCATAAGGATGTAGTAGCGGATTTTGATCACCTGAATATTCAGATCACCAACCTTATTTCGATGTTTCTGGCTCTTTCGGATCAAAAAGCGAATCAGGTTATGAAAGTTTTGGCTATCTATTCGGTTTATTTCTTACCGATCACTTTTATTGCCGGAGTTTACGGAATGAACTTCGACAATATGCCTGAACTTCATCATAAATACGGTTATTTTATAACGCTGGGAGCTATGGCAACCGTTGTGATCAGTACTTTTATTTATGTGAGACGAAGACAGTGGTGATTAATTTTTATATCAACGCAAAGACGCAGAGAATATGCAATAATATAATATTTTAAGGCGCAAAGATTTTATCTTCGATAAAATATAAAATCGGTTGATTACTTTTTTGTCTTTAACCCAAATACCATCAAAATAAAATACCATGACCGCTGAAAACCTCAACAAAATTCTGGAAGATTCTTCTCTTTCGCAGGCCTCCAAAGATAAACTGGCTGCTTTGCATGAGAATATATCTGCCAAAGAGTTTTCTGATCTCCTTGATCAGTCCGGGAATCAGTATATAGAGTTTGTACAGGAAGGTGGTGGTGTCTGGGGAAGTGCTTTGGTAGGTTATCTTTACGGTCTGGAAATATTCAGCATCCGTTTTCTGAAAGTGGCCGGAACGAGTGCCGGAGCCATTAATACAATGCTTATTGCAGCCTGCAAAACCAAAGAAGAGTCCAAAAGTGAGCTTATCAAAGATATCCTTTTCAGCTGGGATTTTTCGGATTTTATGGATGGGAAAACCTATGTGAAAACTACCCTCCATGCGATGCTAAACAATAAGGATTTTTTTAAGATCAACGCCATTATTGCTGTGATCCTTTTCATTATCCTGATCAGTATTCCGTTTTTGGCTTCTTCAGCTACGATACTGAATGCCAAACTGATGTTTCTGATTCCTCTGATTCCGGCTGTCATTCTCTTTTTTTGTGTTAAAAAGCTGTACAACAATTTCAGGAAAGAAAACAGCGGTCTCAATCCCGGAAATGTTTTCCAGAATACCATGCAAAATGCACTGGATCAATTTGGAATAAAAACGGTGGCCCTCCTCAATGAAAAATTTATTCAGAAAGAACGGGATCTGAATCTCAATTATCGGTATGGAAACGGGCAGGAATATTATACAATGACACTGCAAAGTATCGAGAAGATTAAAATAAAAAATAAGGAACATATTGATCAGACCCGATATAGAATTTTCTATGAAAGCGCCCTCAATAATGATTATTATAAAAACAATCCTTTTTACCTTCTCAAATCTGAATATGTTGTCATTACCACCGATATCAACGCTAAAATTAAAGTAGAACTTCCTACAATGGCCAACCTCTATTGGTCTGAAGAAGAACTGAAGCACATTAGTCCGGCTGAATTCGTAAGAGCTTCTATGGCTGTTCCTTTTTTCTTTGAACCTTTTCAGAAACAAATCAATAAAGACGACAGCTCTGTAAAGTATGCCTGGAGATATTGGATGAATACCCAACCGGAAGATATTAACCCTGCCGGAGTTTTCATTGATGGAGGCAGTATTTCCAACTTCCCGATCGATCTGTTTCATGCCGATGAAGTATTTTATCCGAGAATGCCGCTTTTCGGTGTACAGCTGACGAGTGATTCTGCTATTTTATCGGAAAAAGGGAAAACCAGTACAGAAATCCTTAAGACCCCCTTCAGCTATGCGGGGAATATCATCAGTACTTTAAAAGGTTTTAATGACAAAACCTTCCTTACCAAACATACTTTTTACCGTTTATACAGTATACAGAGTGTAAATTGCGGGACTAGCAGCTGGCTGAATTTCTTTATGAAAAGAGACGAGAAAGAAGAACTTTTCAACAGAGGTTTTCAGGCTGCTCTTGATTTTCTCAATGGATTCGATTGGGAAAAGTATAAATATGAAAGAATGATGCTCACCATGAAAGAAAAGAAAATATTGAAAGAAGAGGATACACCTACGGTGGGATAGGGATTTTTAGGTATTTTAGCGGAAAAACAAATTTAATCATGAAATACATCTGCCAATGCTGTGGAGAAGAGAAAGAAGACTGGCCTGCGTTAGCCTATAATGCTCCTTATTTTTATTCCTGCTTATCCGAAGAAGAATTAAAGAATGCAGAACTCAGTTCAGACTTGTGTGTCGTAAATGATCCTGAAAATACACACCGATTTATCCGTACAGTTCTTGTACAGGAGGTTAATGATGACTGTAGAGATCTGGATTATGGAATTTGGGTTTCATTGAGTGAAAAGAGCTTTAATGAATATGTTGAGAATTACGATAATAAGGAATTTGAAGCTGAATATTTCGGATGGCTTTCCACGTATCTTCCAGATTATGAGTTTGAGGAAAGTGTCCCTACAACTGTGGTAGTAAATAATTCTATTGGACGTCCGCTTGTTTATCCTCATCAAAGCTATGATCATCCGTTTGTTGATGATTTCTATAATGGAATTACAAAGGAAGAAGCTGAGACAAGAATCAACAGGATTTTAAATAGAGAATAGATGAAATGTAGATCATAGAGCATGAAAAAATTTATCTTTGAAAAATTCCATATTATTCTTTTGGTACTCACTTTAGGATTGATCATTTTCTGCATGGTAGACGAGAATTTATGGGTAAAAAAAATGCTCAAAAGGCCTAAATATACAATTGGAGAGGCTATTACGGATTGGCATCCAAAGAATAACAATGGTGTAGGAACAGATTATAGCTATCAAGTTAGTAATAAAATATATTATAAAACGACAAATTGTTCTTACAAAAAAGGAGATAAGTTTCTCATCATTTTTGATTCTATAAAACCTAAAAATGCAAAAGTTCTTGATATCTACTCCATTGAGAACTATCTTATAGATTTAAAAGTTCCTTCAAAAGGCTGGAAATATCAGGATGTTCCCTTTAATATTGACAGTAATACAATAAAGAAATATGTGCAGGACTGGAATGTAGAGCCTTTTGAATACATAGAAAAGTAAGTTGAACTCATTTAATTAAAGTTCAACTTTACTTTTTACTCTGTTATAAATTATCCAAAAACTCCAGATACATCGGAACACTTCTGTTGATCCATTCATCGGAAGAATCTCTTTCAATTCCGTAATAAACAAAAGGTTCTTTGTAATCAGCCTTTATATAATCAAAAGTCAGTTCATAAGGTCTGAAAAGCTCTTTCATGGTATATTTGTACTCTCCGGATGCGCTGTACCCTTCTTCATCAATTCCTGCTGTAACAGCCAGTGACATTTTCTTTCCGGCAAGCTTGAAACCGCTGTTACTTCCATAGGCCCAGCCGTACAAAACCACCTCATCCAGCCATTGTTTCAAAAGTGGCGGACTGCTGAACCAGTAAAAAGGAAACTGAAATACAATCTTGTCATAAGATTCCATCAGCTTTTGCTCTTTTTCTACATTAATTTTCCCATCGGGATAAGCTTCATATAATTGATGAACCGTATATTTTTCAGGATATTTTCTTAGCTCATCAATCCATTTTTTATTAATCGCTGATTTTTCAATATCAGGGTGTGTTACAATTATTAAGGTTTTCATTATGCTTAAATTTCTGATACAAAATTACTACACGTAACTTACATTTCGTACATTAGCTACCCATTGTATGGTACTATAAAAAATGTAAGTAATGACTAAAATAAAGGAAACCTCAACCAGTTTTGCCAATAAAAAAGCCCTTGCTGATGAATGTCCGGAAATCTATGCGTCCAACATTATCGGAGGACAGTGGGCATTGGCCATCTGCTGTTATCTGGTCAATGGAAAAATGAGATTCGGGGAACTTAGAAAAAAGCTTCAGAACATTACCGAACGTATGCTTACCCTTCAGCTTCGCAGACTGGAAGAAGACAAGATTATTACAAGAACAGTGTATGCTGAAGTTCCACCACGGGTTGAATACGAGCTTACAGAAATTGGTTATAAGCTTAAACCCATAATTCTTGAATTTGAAAAATGGGGGAATGAGCATAAAGAACTCATGAAAGAAACTTTAAAGAATGATTAAGTTTCCTACGGAATGACAAAGGCCTGTTTAAAGTTAAATACTTCTATTTCTCATTCCGTAGGGATCTAAATGTATTAGTGATCTAGATTTCTCTTCCACAAAGGTTTTTGGGCCAAAACTTTTGAGTGTATCGGACAGGTTTCATGATGGGCTCCTTTCAGATATCCGGTACTCATCAAAAATTCATTGACAATCTCTCCGCCTGTGAATTTGAATGTTTTTTTGAATAACTTCATCCATTCCTGCAATGTCAAAGGATGATTGTATTCCAGCCATTTTTCAAATGATCCGAATTCTTTCTGAAGTTCCAAAATTGTTCTGGCATTTTCAATGGCAGCATTTACCTTTAATTTATTTCTGATAATTCCACTGTCATTCAACAGTCTTTCTCTGTCTTCCTCCGTATAAGCTGCTATTTTCCGGATATTAAAATTGTCATAAGCTATTCTGAAACTGTCTTCTTTTTTGAGAACGGTTTCCCAGCTTAAGCCTGCCTGATTGATTTCCAGAATCAGTCTTCCAAACAATTCATTATCATCATGAATAGGAAATCCGTAATAGTTGTCATGGTAATTTTTGTGCAGTTCTTTTCTGCTTTCGGGCTGCATGCCTTCTATTGCTAAACAATAACTCATTACAATATTCTGTTTAAATTCTAAATAATGTTATAAAGATAAGACAGGTTTGTGACAACTGTCCGTCAGTAGTGTTTTTTTATTTTAAAATCTAATCATATTTGTATCAGTTTATTTTCTTCTGATCCGAGAATATTCAGTAGTTTAGAAGACTCAAAATAACCACCATGAAGCCACTGATCTCAGTCCTTTTTGTACTATGTTCAATTATCTTTAAAGCACAGAATTTATATTCTAAGGCGTATGGAAATCCGAAAAATCCGTCTGTTATTTTTATTCATGGAGGACCGAGCGGAAATGCCACTTTATTTGAAGGAACTACAGCTCAAAAACTGGCTGATAAAGGATTTTATGTCATTGTTTATGACAGACGCGGTGAAGGCCGTTCAAAAGATGAAAATGCCACCATGACCTTTAAAGAAAGTTTTGAGGATTTAAAAGGAATTTACACAACTTATCATCTCAAAAAAGCAAATATTCTTGCTCATAGCTTCGGTGGAATTATCGGGACTCTATTCGCTTCACAATTTCCAGAAAAAGTAAGTACTCTGACTCTTGCCGGCGCTTTATTTACCCAGCAGGAAACTTATGATCATATTTTAAAACAGGCAAAAGAACATTTTAAAAACGATTCTGCACAGCTTAAAGAGATTTCGGAAATAGAAAATCTGGACAAAAATTCTGCGGCCTACAGAAAAAGATGTTATGAAATGGCTGCTAAGCTAAGCTTCTTTGATATGCCCAATCCTACTCCCAAAAGTGAAATGCTGAGAAACGAATACAAAGCGGGTGAATTTTATAAAAACAACATCAGAAATTCTGATTCTCCTCTGAAATTCTATAAAAATGAACCTCTGAACAATCTTGATAATACTGCCGTTCTAAAAGACATCCGGAAAAAAGGAATTCCCATTTTTGCGGTATATGGTAATAATGACGGAATATTTTCACAAAAACAGCTGAATGATCTTAAAAATATCGTAGGAAAGAAAAATTTCAAGCTTATTGACAACTGTTCTCATTACTTATTTGTTGATCAGCAAGACGATTTTTTACAATTTATTAATCTTACATTGAAATAAAGTGTAGTTTTGTAACCATGCCCCATTCAGGACTCCATATGAAAACCTATAAAGCTGTCATTACCATGCTTGTATTGGTGTTTTCATTATCGCCGTGTTCTGTAAAAAGAAATGTACTTGATATTTTTGACATCCAGTACATCAGCGGGCTGAATAAGGTAAAGATAACTTCATCTCTTTCTTCAAGCTGTGATGTGGCATCTGCCTCAACAAAGATCTCAGCATCAAAAGCTAACATTCAGAAGCAGTACAAAGATTCTTTTTCCAGCTTTTATTCTTCTGCAGGAGTCTTTGCTGATAAAAAGATATTTTTCAACGAATACTCAGGGCATTCTACCGGAAACAGCCCTCCGAAATATATTTTATTTAAAAGACTGAAGCTTAATCTGGTTTAAACTTTTTTAACCTAATTAAAAATCAGTTTTTTACAATACAATATTAATTTCAATGAAACATACCGTAAACAGCCAGTCTTCGGACCTGGCCGGATTATATACTTTATCCCTCCGCATGGTGATCGGATGGACTTACTTTTCAGCCTTCTGGCGCAGACTTATCCTCGAAAATAAACTTATTCCTGATGAACAGGGATATATCGGGGAAAAATTTAATCATTTTTTACCGAATGCACTCGGCATAAAACCTATTATTGAATATCTGGTTACTCATCCGGATGCCCTACAGCGATCCATGATGATGTTCACTATTATTGAAGCTATTGTGGGATTATTCATTATTCTCGGGTTATTTACACGGTTGATGAGTATCGGGATCTTCAGCCTTGCCCTCGGGATTCTATTGGGTTCCGGCTGGCTGGGAACAACCTGTCTTGATGAGTGGCAGATAGGAGTTTTAGGAGTTGCTGGCGGATTTGTTCTGTTTCTTACCGGAAGCGGTCCTTATTCACTAGATTATTATTTCATGAAGAAGAATGAAAGCTTCACTCAAAAAAGGTGGTTCAAATGGTTGGGCTCAGGAACTTTTCCTGTCACACAACCAAAAATTCTTGTATTGACAGGTTCGCTTATCCTATTTGGTTTAACGCTTTTTACCAATCAGTATTTCCATGGAGGTGTATGGGGAACTTTGCATAATAAATCGGTAAAACCCAAACTGGAAATTTCAAATATCTCCCACAATACTTCGGATTTAAAATTTGAAGTGTACAGAACGGAAGGAGCTGATGTCTATGGTTCTTTCCTGATAGGTATCCACATTTTGGATAAAAACGGAAGGATTTTAAAAGAATTTGACCAGCAAAAGCTCTCTGGACTTTCAAAAGAAAATATACAGAATCATTATGTTGCCAAAGTAAAACCCGGAAAGCACAGCCTGGTCATTCCTCTGGGAGCAAAGGCGAATATAACTTTGAATATTGATGATATTCTTCAGAAAAGTGAAATTCATGCGCTGAAACTCACAGATATCAGTGGAATTGAGTGGATTGAGAGTATTAAATAAAATATTTTGTTGGTATACGCAAAGGCACAAAGGATTTTCATGCTTAGGCTATAAGACGCAAAGATTTTATCTCCGATAAAATTGAATATGGCAGATGACCTATATGATTTCATGAAAATAAAATCTACGGAATCAACTAAATCGTAAGTTTTCTTATAGTTTTGTCCAAAACCATTGGATATTTATTCATAATAAAAGCGGATTAAAGTCCGCTTTTATTACTATTTTGAGATAAAAATTCATTACAGTAAGATCTGTGAAATCCGTAAAATCAGCGAGATATTTATAAGAATCCTATTTTTCTGCGATAACCACATGATAGCTGCATGAACTGTCCGGATCAAGTTTCAGTACTTTTATTTCCAATAAAACATCCAGCCCCATGGTATCGCAAACTCCCTGAATAAAAGGTTTTATGACTGGCCATTTCAGCAGACCCGCGATCTGCAGGCTCTGCGTAATTTTATGGTAACGGTCTACTCCTTTGATCAGCAGCTCACATTGGTGGTCATTTAATTCTTTAAATTCAAAATTATATTCGGGACTGGATGTAAAAATTGCTCCTATCAGTATTTTGGCTACAGCCGGAATCCCGGGCTGCAGATTAGGTTTTGCTTCGAGATTTCTCAGTGTCATTCTGGATCCGAGATCATACATGAATGTACTGGAAAGCTGCTCGATTGCTTCGGCCCCGTAAAGTCTGCCAATCTGCTTGAGCATTCCACCGTAAAAAGCTCCTGTAATATCTGACAGACGCTGGGTAAGTTCTGTAAAGGTTGAGGGGAAAAAATCTGAAATAATCTGAGCCTGATTCATTTCAGGAAGATAGACATCATGCTTTCTGAAGTCTGATAATGCCAGATAGGTTTCCGGCAGCTGTATTTGATTCATATTTAATAGTTTGTAAGTATATTGAGATCATGGTTTAGTAAAAAAATGAAACGAAAGACGATATTTATAAGCTTTCGGAAATAAGAACATTGTCTTTATTGAATATAAAAACAAAGTAAAAGGCAGCTCAATCAATAATATTACAATTGATATTCAGATAAAATCCGGTACTCTATTGGGAAAATGCCTTTTTGAAAAGAACTTGAGGGATGAGGGAATCTATTCATATTTTTTCATTTGTTCGTGTAAAGCTAGAAAAAATAATTAAACTCTCCAATAAGTGATATTATTTTTTATTTAACAGAATTAAAACTTAAAGTTACTGTCTAGCATTATTTTACAGCTAAAATGAGCAAAAAAAACCTTCGATATTCTCGAAGGTTTTTAATTAAAATTTAGTGCATGGCTTCACTCAAATCTATTTTTTCTTTGCTCTTTCTTTCTTTTACGAGTAAGATAAACGGAATACATATCAGGAATATTACCCCGAGATAAAGAAATACGTCCATATAAGAGAGTACTGTTGCCTGTTTAGTTACAGATAAATCGAGCATTTTATAGGCGGCATTCATTGCAGCATCAGGTGTCATTCCCTTTGCTATAAAATTTGCTTTAAGGGCTGCGAGCCTTTGCTGGACATCAAAACTGTTTTCATCCAGATGGGAAATTAAGTTATTTCTGTACTTCTGTCCTGCATTGGCAATAAAAGTGGTGATCGCTGCAATCCCGAAAGATCCTCCCAGCTGTCTCATCATCCCGGTAAAAGCTGCTCCCTGACCAATCTCCTGCCCTTTCAATGTACTTAAGGATAGGGATGTAATTGGAATAAACAGTAATCCTAAACCAGCTCCTCTTACAATCAGCATCCAGAAAAATGCATCTTTACTGGTGTCCGGTGTCAGAATTTTATATCCCCAAAAACTATAGACAAAGAAGATAAACAATCCTAAAGAAACCAGGATCTGCTGTTTCGCTCCTTTGGCCAATAATCTACCGATAATAGGCATCATGAAGGCTGTCGTTAAAGCTGCCGGAATCATCAATGCTCCTGACTGAAGTGCCGTCCAGCCCAAAATACTCTGAGTATAAAAAGGAACGATGAACGTGGAGCCGTAAAGCCCAAATCCAAGTACAAAAGACATCATGGTCCCAATTCTTAAATTACTATTTTTGAGTACTCTAAGCTCAACAATAGGATACTTAAAGGTAAGTTCCCTCCAAAGGAATAATATAAATCCTAAAACAGCAGCTACTGTGAAGGCTACAATCATTCCGCTGGCAAACCAGTCTTCTTCATGTCCTCTTTCCAGAATGAACTGTAATGAGCCTACCGTTACTGCCAGCAATCCAATCCCAATCCAGTCTACATCCGAGACTTTACGTTTTTCTGCATATTTCGGACTTCTTACAAACTGCAGTGTCATCAAGGTTGCTGCAATTCCAATCGGAATATTAATATAGAAAATATATGGCCAGCTGAAGTTATCAACGATATATCCTCCAAGAGGCGGACCTAATGTAGGACCAATGATTACTCCCAGACCATAAATAGCCTGTGCCATACTTCTTTTTTCAATCGGATAAGATTCCGTAATGATCGTCTGTGAGGTTACCAATAAGGCTCCTCCCCCGATTCCCTGCATCAATCTGAAGAACACGAGTTCCCAGATATTAGTCGCATTTCCACATAAAAATGAAAATATGGTAAATATAATGATGGATGCCGCAAAGTAATTTCTACGCCCAAACTGCTGGGAAAGCCAGCTCGTCATTGGTACTATAATTACGTTACCAATGGCATAAGCCGTAATTACCCATCCCACTTCTGAAAGTGTAGATCCAAGATTCCCCTTCATTTCATTCAAGGCAACATTTACAATCGTGGAGTCTACAATTTCAAGAAGGGCACAAAGTATAGCCGTAATCGTAATGATTACTCTCCGCGCTCCATATTCTACTAATGAATCTTGCATAAGTTTTTTTCGATGTTAAAAATCAATGGTGAATTAATTTTTCTTCGCAAGTGAATGGTGAATTTTAAAGCTTCTTATTTTAATTGACAGCAAAGCTAATTCACTATTGACAACGAAGTTCATTGACTTTTAACAGTTTTAAATGTTATTTCAAAGCAACTTCTGCCTTTACGTTCATTCCTGTTCTTAATCTTTTTGCAATATTCTTGTCAAGATTTACAAAATCAATTTTTACAGGAAGTCTCTGAACTACTTTTACGAAGTTACCACTCGCATTATCCGGAGGAAGAATAGAGAAAGTAGCTCCTGTAGCCGGAGAGAATGAACTTACCACTCCTTCAAACTCCTGATCAGGGAAAGCATCAATCTCAATTTTCACCTTCTGTCCTTCTACCATTTTATCTACCTGTGTTTCTTTAAAGTTAGCTACAACCCATTTCTGATCATTTTTAACCAAAGCAAACAACTGTGCCCCCGCCTGTAGATACTGGCCTGCCTGTGTAGGTACTTTTCCAACGTATCCATCTTCTGGTGCAAGGATTACAGTGTATGATAAGTTTAATTTTGCATTTTCTACATCTACTTCTCTTTGTTTAGCAACAGATCCTGCAACACTGATTTGTTGTGAGCTTGCTGCTGTCTGAGAAGAAGCAATATGAGTTTGCTGTGCAATTTGATTTCTCTGATCAACTAAAACCTGTAACTGTCTGTCTGCAGATTGTTTTGCTGCTAAAGCCTGCTCATACTGTTGTTCTGTAATAGAATGATCTTTTACAAGATTAGCATATCTCTTCAAATCCTGAGAAGTCTTCCAAACGTTTACTTTTGCCGCTTCTATCTGAGCATTAGCCGTTACTACTGCTGCTTCTGAAGAACCGATATTTTTAGAAGTCGCTGTAGTAGTAGCTTCTGCATTTGAAATATTACTTTTAGCAGTAGATAATGCTGCCTGAGCCTGATCAAGAGCCATTTTCTGATCTCTGTTATCCAAAATCACCAATGTATCTCCTTTTTTTACAAACTGGTTATCTTTTACTTTTACCTGAGCTACATATCCAGAGATTTTAGAAATTACCGGTGCCATATTGGAAGCAATCTGAGCATCGTCAGTCTCTTCATGATACTGTCCGTAAGTAAAGGCTCTGTAACCATAGATTCCTCCTCCGATTACTACTGCCGCTAAAATGATAGGAAAAACTAAACTTTTTTTCTTTTTAGGTTCAGCTGCCTGTGTATTATTATTTTCCATTTTGGTTTCGATCTGATTATTTAATTGTTAAAGTTCCTGTTGTCTGTAATAGTTTTCTATATGCCAAGGCAGCATCTGCTTTAGCATTGATCACACCTACGTTTGCTGCGATCTGAGCCGCGTCTGCATCCAGTAATTCTGTCATGGTTGCAAGACCGTTATCGTATTTATTTTTTGTAATTCTGTAATTTTCATTAGCCTGTTCAGCTGATTTTTCAAAAACAGCAATTCTCTTTTTTGAATAGTCTGTATTCTGATACTCTCTGTTGACATCAAGCTTAATGTTGTCATTCAGTAATTCATCCGTAGCTGCCAATTGCTTTTCTCTCGCTTGCGACTGTCTTAATGAAGAATTTTCTTTCCATAGATTGGATAAGTTATAAGAAACCCCGATTCCTACATTGATGGCATTGTATACGGTAAGAAACTTAGGAATATCTGCAGCTACATATCCTCCGGTAAATGCAATAGAAGGAAGGTTTTCAGCTTTTGCAGCTTTTGATCCCAACTCTGCCGCTTTTCTCTGCTGTGCCAAAGCCTGTAAATCTTTACGGTTTTCTCTGGCTTCCGTTACATAAAAATCAACCGGTTTCACATCTGAACCTTCTTCAATATAGTTTTCATCCACTTCTAACTCTGTAGTCTCAGGAATGCCTAGTAACAAATCCATATTGATATTGGCAATATTGTAATTGTTCTTAGCTTCCAATAGCTGAAGTTCGATATTTGAAGTCTGAAGGTTTGCTTTTAATCTGTCATTTCTTGCAATCAAACCATTGTTTTCCATTTTAAGGAAAGTTTCATCTCTTTTTTGAGAAGCAGCAAGGTTTTCTTCAAAAACTTTGATAGACTGGTTAGCTTTAAATAAGTTGTTATAAGCCTGAGCCACATTATAAGCAATAGCAATTTTGTCGTTCTCAGTGCTTAATTTTGAAGCTTCCACCAAATATTTCGCAGACTGGATACCATATTTGATTCTTCCGCCACTATAGATGGGAACACTAAGATTAGCTGAACCATAAGCCACCTGATGCACCTCAGGACCTCCTGCTCCTGAAACACCCGGAAGTTTAATATCTACATTCGGTTTTATAGGAAGGTACATATAGCTTCCTGATACTTTCAATTCCGGCAACTGTCTGTTTTTAGCTTCCAAAAGATCAGCTGTAGCCTCTTCGATCTTGGCTGCATCGATCTTGAGATTCTTGCTGTTCTGGATTCCCAACTGTACAGCTTCGTCAAGAGAAAGTGTTTTTTTCTCCTGAGCATTTGCATTTGCTATCCCTACGAATAGTGATAATGCAATCACTGAATTATTTATTCTCTTCATAACCTAAAAGGTCTTTTAGTAAGTATTTAATATGTTTATTAAGTTCTGTATAGTATTTTTCATCAAAAGTTTCTTCATCTTCTGTTTCATTCAGGAACTCTTTATACATTTCTTTAGCATTGAAAGCATAAAATAAAGTGCCGCTTACCGTGGAATGAAGCAGATAAATAGGAGGATTTTTGGTGAAAATTCCATTTTTAAGACCACTTTCCAATATTTGAGAGTACATAGAAAGGAATCCCATTTTGGTTTGTTTCAAAAATTCTACAATCTGAGGATTCTTTGTATGCAGCTGCTCTCTCTGCATAATCCTGTAGAAGCATTTTTGAGTTCGGATCTTGTTAGAAAACTGATCAATTACTTTTTCAATTTTCTGCCACTCGTTGATATCGGTTCTTCCCAAAAGATCTTTTGAAAAAAACTGACCTTCATTCATTCTGTATTCTACTAATTTCTCATAAAGTTTTTCCTTAGAGCCAAAATAATACGAGATCATAGAAATATTTACATTAGCGTCCTTTGCTATTTCGCGGGTGGAAGTTCCTTCAAATCCCTTTTCTGCAAAAAGCTTTTCGGCTGCAAATAATATATTTTCTTCTTTTGAAATCATGTTAGTGTTCATTTTTCAGGGCGCAAATGTACACAAGTTTTAACACAAATCAAACGATTGATTGATTTTTTAATATAGATTTAATTTATTGCAAGGAAAAGATGGTTTCTATAATAAGCGCTGGAACTGCTGGAAAGCCTCTTTTTAGACAAAAATGGCTTCAGAAAGTTTAATAATAATGAAATATTTAGAAAAAATTCACTGCAAAATATGAGTCTTTAACACAATGTTAATGTAAAATACAGTTAAAAAAAGGAAAAAAAAAACAAAAACTCCGGCTATTACCGGAGTTTTATTTATGCGCTTTTGTGAATATATCTTGATAATTTTATCCCTAGATCAGTCCAGACAATTTTAGGATTTCCGTTTCGGGTAAGATGCAGATCGGCTGTATTGATTTCCTCTAAAATATGTTCAATATTCGCCCCGCTGATAAATTTTGAGAATCCTGTCCAGTTGAATCCATTCACATTGATTTTTTTATATACCAGATTTTCGGACTGATAATTCTGAAGCAATGCCAGTCTGAAGATTTCTGAACAGTAGTTCAGGAAATTTTTCTGCTTTTCTCTGTTCCATCCGGCAATTTCTCTTGCCCAAAGAATAATACTTCTCAGATACTCAGGTTTCTTTTTTACCATAAAGGCATCTCTCACCCATTGTACAAAAAGTTTTTCAAATTCATTGGTTTTATCTCCGGAATTCAACAGTTTTATGGCTTCATTAAGATCACCCTGCGCTTCATGAACAATCTCTTTCACTTTTTCTTCTGAAACAGAAAAGTTCTTTTTGAGATGGTTTTCAATATCCTCATCATGAATTCTCGGGATTTCTACAATCTGTGTTCTGGAAAGGATGGTAGGAAGAATATCATTGCTGCTTTCTGCTGTAAGGAGAATGATCGTTTTTGCGGGCGGTTCTTCTAAAAATTTCAGAAATTTGTTGGAAGCTGCAATATTCATTTTATCAGCTCTCCATACGATAAGGATTTTGGTTCCTCCTTCAAAACTTTTCAAAGAAAACTTCTGATTCTGGTCATCAATTTCATCGGCAGAAATAAACAGCTGTTTGTTTTCAGACTCTAAGAAAGCAGTCCAGTCATCATAGCTTGCATAGGGAGAAGCCATGATCATTTCTCTGAATTCATCAAATTTATTCTTACTTAAAGAATTTCTGTTGTCAGTAAAAACAGGAAAGCTGAAATGCAGATCCAGGTGATTGAGATGTTCTACCTTCGCCGCAGCATGCTCATTTTCACGATTTAAAATCTCTTTTGCATAGGCCAAAACCATAGGCAGGGTTCCGTATCCCTCTTTTCCTACAAAAAGTTGAGCATGACTCACTCTGTTTTCGGCAATGCTTTCTCTAAGAAGTTTTTTCAGATTCGTCTGTCCGGCGATGTTCTCCCAATTCATGTTTCAAAGATAAAAAATCTTATCTCAATTTATAAAATTAAGTCTGCTTAAAATGCATAAAACTATAGATTGTAACTTTAAAAAGAGCATGACTCCTACTCTATTATAGGAAATATCAATAATTAGATTAGAATAAAACTTAAAATTAAATTTTACACAATTTAATTTTAAACAATAAATTCACAGAGTGAAATTTTTCGTAAATTCATTACACTTTCACATCATTTTCAAATAATAAAAAATCGTACACCAATGGATACAAACCTGGAACAAAAGATCAAAAGAATATTTCAACAGCAGAAAGCCTTTTTCAAAACCAATCAGACAAAAGATATTGAATTCAGAAAAGCACAATTAAGAAAATTTCGTGACGTTTTCTTAAAACATACGGATGATCTTTGTGAAGCCTTATCTATTGATCTGGGAAAAAGCAGAAAGGAAGCAGAGTATGTGGAAATTCAAATTGTCATTAGCGAGCTGGATTATTTTCTGGAGAATATTGATGAATGGGCAAAACCAACACCCGTACCTTCAAAACCACATCCATCAGGAGCCGAAGTAATGAGCAAAGTAATGTATGAACCTTATGGTGTTACGTATATTATTGGTCCTTTCAATTATCCGGTTCAGCTTACATTCAGTCCGCTTATCGGAGCTTTGGTTGCAGGAAATACAGCAATTCTAAAGCCTTCTGAAAATACGCCTCATGTTGCCCAGGTTCTTGAAAATATTGTAAAAGAATCTTTCGATGAATCTTATGTAGCAGTCATTCAGGGAGCTATTGAAGAGAATACTCTGTTATTAAGCCTTCCTTTTGATTATATTTTCTTCACAGGAAGTCCGAACGTTGGAAAAATTGTGATGAAAGCTGCTGCAGAGCAATTAATTCCACTTGCTTTGGAACTTGGAGGAAAATCACCAACGATTGTTCATAAAGATGCCAATCTGGATAAAGCAGTAGCAAGAATATCTTATGGAAAATGGATCAATTGCGGGCAAACCTGCGTTGCTCCGGACTATATTTATATCCACGAATCTGTAAAGGATGCATTTATTGACAAGTTTAAAGCTCATTTAAATACCACTTATGAAGGCAATTCATTAGGAAAAATCGGGAAAATTGTAAGCCAAAATCAGATTAAACATTTGGCAGGTTATCTGGAAGCAGCTCCTGAAAAAGTAATTTATGGAGGAAGCTATGATCTGGAAACCCGTCATTTTGAAGCTACTTTAATGGATAATATCACATGGAACGATCAGGTAATGCAGCAGGAAATCTTTGGTCCTATCCTTCCTATTATGACATATAATGATATTAATGAGGCGCTGGAAGAAATAAACAACCGTCCAAAACCACTGGCACTCTATGTTTTCACAGAAAATCAGGAATTTGCAGATAACGTTTTGCATCATACCACGAGCGGAGATGCTGAGATCAACAGTACTATCATTCATGTGGGTTCACATTATTTACCATTTGGAGGTGTGGGAACTTCAGGAATGGGAAAATACCATGGGAAGTTCAGTTTTGAAAGCTTTAGCCACAGACGTTCTGTGTTACAGGTAAAATAATACATAGAGATGATAAATCCTATAAACAAAGGCTGTCCAATATTGAACAGTCTTTTTTTATATAATAAAATTGATATTCTAATTGATGAAAATTTGCATTTTTCTTTGAAAGAAAGGCCCTTAACAAACTTTAACCACATATAATTTTTACAATTCATTAATATTTAAGATATTTGCGCATTGTTTTAAAAATAAAGAATGAAAAAAATCTTTGTAGTATCATTCATATCAGTTGGATATTTTCTGAATGCACAGAGTCTAAGCAACTCGCCGTATGCAACTTATGGAATTGGGGATGTGAAATATGATAATACGATCGAGACTACTTCTATGGGAGGTATATCAACTGCTTTTATAAGTGATTTCACGAGTAGTTTCAATTTTGCCAACCCGGCAAACAACGCCAATTTTGAACTTACGAGTATCAGACTGGAAGCTACCAATGAAAACAACTATTTCAAATCGAACTATAACGATATGAAATCTACAAAGCATTCTACGTATCTTTCCAATATTTCGCTTGCATTTCCATTATCTTCAAAAGTGAAAATGGGGATCTCTTATCAGCCATACAGTTCTAAAAGTTATGACATCGTAAATGAACAACTGGCAGCAGACGGAACTCCACTGTATAAAAATAACTTTAAAGGCAGCGGAACATTGAATACTGCACAGGTTGCTGTTTCTTATAAAATTAATCAGGAACTTTCTGTAGGAGCAAGAGCGAACCTTTATTTTGGAGACCTTAATGACCTTAATGAATTCCGTGCGTACAACCCTGCTACAGGCAGTTACGCTGGTGAATATGTTAATGGTTATCAGACTAAAAACAGAGTCAGAAACTTTAACTTTACGCTCGGTACAAGCTACCAGACTTTAAATACCCGTACTGATAAAAAGTTCACAGTAGGAGCTACTGCTACTTTTGGGAACACCAGTAATATGACTACTGAATACATCAACAGTACTTACAGATACTCTGATGCTCAGGAAACCAATAAGGTATATGAAACAATCATAGATCAGCAGGAAACAAAATCTAAAAACCTTCTTCCATTACAGGCATCCGTAGGGGTTGGATATGGAAGTGAAAACCATTGGTTCCTATCAGGACAGGTGGATTATAAAAAAGGAGAAGATATCTCTTATTTCGGTAAAACTTTCGACTTTCAGGATACGTACAGAATTTCTGCCGGTGGATGGTACTTACCTAACTATAATAACTTCAGAAGCTATTTCTCAAGGGTTATCTACAGATATGGAGCTTTCTATGAGAGAGGAAATCTTAAACTGGAAGGAACAAGCATCAACAAATTCGGTATTTCTGCAGGGGTTATGCTTCCATTCAAAAACAGTAGTATCACAAGAATGAGTGGTCTTGAAATAGGACTTGAAGTAGGTAAAAGAGGAACTCTTAAAAATAACCTGATCAATCAGAACTTTATCAACCTGAAAATCGGCTTTAATTTTGCTGACAAGTGGTTCAGAAAGACTCTTTATAACTAGAATGAATTTTTCAAAAAAAATATCATATAAAAATATAGCATGCCTTTTTAGTTGTGCTATATTTTTTATATTGACATCCTGTGAAGAGGATCTTACCAAGAGAAATGGCAGCCAAAGCAAAAACTTCCCTTCACAGATTATCAATAATGCCAATATTATACAGCGTGACTCCGGCTTTGTTACTTTAAAAGCCAAAGCGCCCATCATTGAAAAGTATGAACTGATCGACAGCCCGTATGTAGTAGCCAGAAAAGGAATCGACATTGAGTTTTTTGATAAAAAGAAGCCTAAGGTTCCCGGAAGGATTACAGCTAAATATGCCCGTATTTTTGAGTATAAAAGATTCTACGAAGCAAAAGGTGACGTAAGGATAAAAACCAATGAAGGGCAGAGATTTGCAATGCAAAGCATTTATTGGGATCAAAGAAAAAACAGAATCTATACTAAAGATACAGTATATGTTACCATGGAAGACGGTTCTACACTAGTAGGTGCCAATGGAATGACCGCGAAGGATGACTTTTCTGAATATACTTTCTATAACAATTCAGGAGATTTCAGCTCAAAGAGAATTTCTGAGAATAAAAAATAATCCAAAAAAAGAATGAAAGCGCTGGCTATTGGACTGATGTCCGGGACAAGTCTGGACGGTCTGGATATCTGTCTTGCTGAATTTGAAAAACAAGACAAATGGACCTTTCAGATCCTGAAAGCCGAGACAATCCCCTATTCTGAGGATTGGGAAAACAAGCTTAGAAACTCCATTCATCTTTCAGCTGAAGACTTACTGGAACTGAATTCAGAATATGGCTTTTACCTTGGTCGGCAGGTGAAAGAATTCATTCATAAACATCAGCTCGAAAATATCAGCCTGATTGCCTCTCATGGTCATACGATTTTCCATCAGCCTGAGCGAAAATTTACCCTTCAGATTGGTGACGGCAGAGCAATCAAGTTGGAAACCGGATTACCCGTTATCTACGATTTCAGAAGCCAGGATGTGCTGATGAATGGAAACGGAGCCCCACTGGTTCCTATAGGTGATGAGTTACTTTTTTCAGAGTACAACGCCTGTTTAAACCTTGGCGGATTTTCCAATATTTCTTTACAATCAGACGGAAAAAGAATAGCTTTTGATATAGCTCCTGTTAATATTATTTTGAATCATTTGGCACAACAAATCAACAAAAGTTTTGATGAAAACGGAGAGCTAGCTCAAAAAGGAGAAATAAATGAAACTTTACTGAATGATCTTAATTCTTTAGATTTTTATCAGCATTCGCACCCAAAATCTTTGGGAATCGAATGGTGTTATGAACATATATTTCCAGCTCTTAAAAATATTGAAATCCTAGATGCTCTCGCCACTTTTACAGAGCATACCGCACAACAGATCGCCAATGTTATTAATAAAAATAACATAAAGAATATCCTTATTACTGGCGGAGGTGCTTACAACTCATTTTTAATTGAAAAAATAAAATCAAAAACCCCAACTGAAGTGCTCATCCCTAAAAAAGAAATCATTGATTATAAGGAAGCTCTGATCTTCGCTTTTATGGGGGTTTTAAAGATAAATAACGAAGTGAATGTACTTTCTTCCGCTACAGGAAGTCTCTATGACCACTGTTCAGGAGTCATAGCATAAATTTCATATCAAAAAACAAAAAAACCTTCAAAAAGAAGGTTTTCATATTATTTATAGGCTTCGATTTTATCGGTAAGCGTATTGATAAAATTCTGTAACGGTTTTTCTACCATCATTTTGATGAATGGGTTGAATTTCCCTTCAAATAACATCTGAACTTCAGTCTGGTTATCATTGATAGGGTTCAAAGTTGCCGTTAAAGTGAAGTCCAGGCTTGAACTTGCAGATCTTAAAACAGCTTTTTGATCATCCACTTCATCTATTTTTAACGCAATTTCCGGCATTCCCTGTAATCCGAATTTAAATCCGTTATCTCTTGTTTCAAATTTTTGAAGACCATCCGGCATAAAATCTTTATAATTTTCAGGTGATTTCAGTAACTCGGTAAGTTCTTTAGATGATTTATTGACAATAATCTTTCGTCCTTCTAAATTCATTTTTTATTTTTGTATTTAAATTCTTAACTATTACAAATGTATAAAGTTTTTGTCAACGAAAAAAAATTATTGATATCTAAGCATCCGGAAGAGCTTGAAAAAAAGCTTAGGTATGAAAATTATACAACTTTAGAGATCGCTTTAGATCTTCTGGAGAATACTTCTGTACAGGAACTCAATGTATACGGAGAGAATTTGGATGAAATACGGCAGGAATTCCAAAAACTTTTCAGAATTATAGAAGCGGCAGGGGGCCTTGTTAATAACCCTGAAGGAAAGATTCTTTTTATTAAAAGGCTCGGCAAATGGGATCTTCCGAAGGGTAAGATGGAAAAAGGAGAGTCCAGAGAAGAGTCTGCAGTAAGAGAAATAGAAGAAGAAACCGGCCTGAGTGATGTTGAGCTGGGAAAATTCATCAATACCACCTACCATATCTATGTAGAAAGAAATGGTGAAAAAATCTTAAAATGTACTCATTGGTTTGAAATGAACTTTGACGGAGAAGATACTTCCAAACCGCAAATAGAAGAAGGCATTACCGAGGTGGCATGGAAAACGACATCAGAAATTGAGCATGAAGTTTTTCCAAGTACCTTCAAAAATATTATCCTGATTGTACAGGAATTCTGGGATATAAAGAAGTTGGAAGCTTAAAGGCCAGAAGCTGGAAGAAGGAGGCTGGAAGTTATTATTCAACAACTTTCAACCTCCTTTTTTCTTTTTATAATTAAACAAAGTCGATTAGCTTTTCCAAAGCAATCCCCCTGGAGCCTTTCAACAATATATTTTCAGACTGAATTTTATTCTGTTTTAAATATTCTATTAGGACAGTTGTATTTTCAAAAGCAAGATCTGAAGAATTAACCTCTTTGAAATGTTTTCCTACTGTGATAATTTCATTGAAGTTAAGATCCTGAGCCAATTTTAAGATGTTCTGATGTTCTTTTTCACTTTCATCACCCAATTCCAGCATATCTCCGATAATAATAGTTTTACTGCCTTCAAAACTGATGAAATTATTTAGTGAAGCAGTCATAGAGCTTGGGTTAGCATTATAGGTGTCCAGCACCAGAGTTCTCCCCTCTTTTTTCACAACCTGCGATCTCATATTGGTAGGTGTATACAATTCCAGAGCGTGTTTTATTTTTTCAAAACTAATTCCGAAATGAAGTCCCAGAGTTGCCGCTGCACAAAGATTGGTGAAGTTATATTCTCCAGTCAGTTTTGAAACTGCTTTTACTCCCTGATAAGTCAATCCTACAAAATGTTCTGCAGAAAAAGATTCAAAATTGTAATCTGATGTATCTTTTCCAAAAGTAATCTTAGGTAAATAGTTTTCAGTTTTCTCGGCTTGGATAGGATCATTTTCATTAACAAGAATAGTTCTGTTATTGTTTTTAAGATAATCGTAAAGCTCAGACTTTCCTTTAATCACACCTTCAAAACCTCCGAATCCTTCTAAATGAGCTTTCCCAAAATTGGTGATATACCCAAAATCAGGTTGGGCAATGGTACACAGAAACTCAATTTCTTTCTGATGATTAGCACCCATTTCAATTACGGCCATTTCATGTTCCGGTTTAATGGAAAGAATTGTCAAAGGAACTCCGATATGGTTATTCAGATTTCCAAATGTATACTGCACATTATATTTTTCCGAAAGGACAGCATGAATCAATTCTTTGGTAGTCGTTTTTCCATTACTTCCCGTAAGCCCGATAAAAGGAATGGTAAGTTTGCTTCTATGATAAAGAGACAATTGCTGTAAAAATTCAAGAGTAGACGGAACATAGAAAATATTTTTATCTCTGTTTTCAAACTCCGGAAGTTCAACAATTACGGCCAAAGCTCCATCTTCTATGGCTTTTTCTGCTAATGTAGCTGCATTGAAATTCTCACCGGAAAAGGCAAAGAAAATATCGTTCTCTGCTATTTTTCTGCTGTCAATAGTCACTTTCGCAGCCTGCAGAAATAAAGGATAAAACTGTTCTATATTCATGTGGAAATATATATTATTTTTTAAAAGAGGTATATGCAACCGCCAAATCTATAGGAATATTTCAGACTTTTTAACCCAAGCGATTTCATGGTTCAAAAATAAAAAAACCTTCCGAAAGTTCGGAAGGTTTTTTATAAGTATTTTTTGATAAATATTATCTTCTAGTTCTACCCTTATCGTTAGTTCTTGAATCCTGTGCAACACGGAATCCTACCCAACCATAAGCTCTGTTTTGATTTTTATATCTTCTTTGTCCCGGATCCAGCCAATATGCTGTATCCTGCCAAGAACCACCTTTTACAACTCTAACCTCGTTAGAAATTCCTGAAGTTCTGTCTTTAGTATCTTTTTGAAGTTTCACTCTACCGTTTCCGTCTACAACAAAGCTTTGTTTAGGAGCATTGTACATATCGAATCCGGCAGCAGAATCAGAAGCTCTGTAATATTCTAAAGAAGACTGTCTGTCACCATCTCTGTAGTTTCTGTAATCAGCGATAGTTTGTCTTTCAAATTGTCCAGGAAGTCCTTTGTAAACTAATCTTCCGTCAGCTAAAGTATCATATTTGATAGAGCCTTCGTCGATCATTTTATAAGTTCCGTCACCGTTTCTTACGATAGCCTGAGGCATGTTTCCTCTATAGTAATTGAAATCACTGTAATCTTCATCAATGATTGGTCTGTAAACATCTGCAGTCCATTCTGAAACGTTTCCGAACATACCATATACACCTAAATCATTAGATGGATACTTTCTTACGTCAGAAGTCTGTGCAGAACCGTCATTCTTCCATCCTGAGATTCCTGAATAGTCACCTTTACCCATTTTGAAGTTTTCAAGGAACATTCCTCTGTCTCTTCCTTTGGTGCCTCTTAATCTTTCGATTTCAGGTTTTTTACCTAGGTATTGGTTGTACTCTCTCGTTTTAGCCATACCAAGAGCTGCATATTCCCATTCAACTTCGGTAGGAAGTCTGAACTTCTGTACCATAGCAGAATTTGGCGCTCTGTTAGCTGCAAGCAATCTCTGGTTTGTAGTTTTCATACCAGTTTTTTGCTGCATTCTTTTTTCATTGATATATCCTTGCATTTCAGGATCATTCGATTTGAATTTATCCATGTTAAATGCAGTCCCTCCTTGGTTATTGGATTCGTTGATATACAAATCTTTAGCAATAATACCAGACTGCATCAAAGCTTTTTCATTTGCTCTGTCTGTCAGCCACTCACAGTATCTGTTTGCCTGAGTCCATGAAACACCTACTACCGGATAGTAATCAAATTCCGGAGAACGCAGATAAGTTTCATTATAGTCGTTTCTTGCTAATTTGTTGTCCCATAATAAGGTATCCGGCAAAGCACCGTTATAAATTTCCTTAAAACTAGGATCACTTGGTGGGAATACATACTTCAACCATGTAAGGTATTCGCGGTATTCGTAGTTAGTAATTTCTGTTTCTCCGATAAAGAATGAACTTACCTGCATTCTGCGAGGCGTGTTATTCCAATCGTGCATAACATCATCTTTCACTAATCCCATTGTAAAAGTTCCACCTTCTACATATACCATTCCAGGCCACCCCTTCTGCTTTTGTTGCTTTCCTGCAAAAAACCAACCTTGTTTTTCGTTTGGTTTCCAACCTGTTTTACTGACAAATTTTTTGGTACCGCCACCTTTGCTGGTTCCTGATCCGCCACAGCTGGTTAATGCAAGTGTAGAACTTAATGCTATTAATGAAAACAACTTTAGTTTTTTCATAGTCGATATAAATATTTTCAAAGTACAAAGAAAAAATAAATTATTCAATAAATCAAGTAAACATTTGATTTTTTTGAAAAACGTTAACAATTTAATTTTATTGTATCGCAATTTAATTCTAAAATTTTCATTTATTTTGTAATTTAGCAATTTCAATAGTAAACATGAAACGAAAAATTACGCTTTTATCTTTAATCGCTTTTGCATCAACACTTTACGCCCAAAGAAACACCATAGAATGGAATGGATCGAAAATTCAGGATTTTGGCGATACAAAATTAAATCTTCCTAATTTTAAAAATGAGGGCTTTTCTTTCAGCCAAAATAATGTTTTTATAGTAACCAAGCAAAAAATCGGAGAAAAGCAGCTTAAAATTTCAGATCTTGTCTGGGAAAACGTTCCTGCTCAGGATTTATTTGAGTTGGATAAAGGAAGACTTCCTGATTATGATGTGGCAGATGTTTCCTATTATAATCTGGATGGAGACAGCTATGCCAGTATCAGTGTTGCTTTGTTTAAAAATGTAAAAGGCCGTGTTCAGAGATTATCTTCGTTTAATGTTTCAGAAGCCTCTTCATTTGTAAATACTACCGGAACTGTTAATAAGATAGGCACAACCGGCAACCCATTATCAAGTGGCAACTTTTACAAAATAAAAGTCGACAAGTCCGGCGTATTCAAAATCACATCTCAGTTTTTAAAAGACAACGGAATCAATCCCGGATCTGTAAATCCTAAGAATTTCAGAATTTATGGGAACGGAGGGGTAATGCTTCCTGAATATAACCAGGATGCAAGATATGGAGCCTTACAGGAGAATTCCATTCAGGTAGTAGGTGAAGATGACGGAGTATGGAATGATAATGATTATGCTCTTTTCTACGCACAGGGTCCTGATGGTTATAACCTTTATGACACTTCCAATGGAAATGGTTTTAAAAGAAAGGATACCCGATTCAGCGAAAGAAGCAATAATGTCAAAAATATCTATGAAGATTTTTCTTATTATTATATCAACTTTGACAAAGGTGCTGGAAAAAGAGTTCCGACTGTTGATGGAACCCTTCCTGCACAGCTGATTACAAGGTATGACAATTACCAGGTGATCAACAAGGACCAAAAAAACTTGTTGAAAGTTGGTAGAACTTGGGTGGAGGACACTCCTTTCAGTAATGAAAAAACAGTGACACTTAGTACCAACTCGCCAATACAGGCAGGTGATGTTATACGATACAGAACTCAGGTGGTAGCCTATAATTCGCAACAGAATACGATTGATTTTAAGATCAATAATTTAAATCCTCATCCACTGCAGACTATCCCTACGGATACTCCATCTTATCAGTATACTTTTTACCCTGTAACGTATGCCGGGGCGCTTACCAATCTTACAGGAAATCAGATTACAATGGTGTTGAATCCTGATATTTCCAAAAACCCTAACGGAACTTTCTATTTTGATTATGTAGAAGTACAGTACAAAGAAAACCTTGCGTTCAATGGTTCACAGATGAACTTCAGGGATTATTCAATTGTAAGTGGAAGCAATACAGATTACGGATTCAGCATTACCAATGCTGCTAATATAGAGCAGGTATGGGATGTAACGGATATTACCAACGTCAGCCGAAGAGTGAATAAAGCAGGAGCCGGCTCATTCAACTTTGCTTATACAGCCGCTGATCCGAATTTCAATAATGAATTTGTGGCTTTTCGTGCTGATGCGGCTTTCAGTCCACAGTTTGTAGGAAGAATTTCCAATCAAAATCTTTCCGCTTTACAAAATATAGATTACCTGATTCTGACAGTTCCTGAAATGATGGGCCAGGCACAGAGACTTGCCAATTATCATCAGACTGCTCATAATTATAAAGTGGAAATTGTAGATGTCAACAAAATCTACGAAGAATACGGCAGCGGTAGTAAAGATCTTACAGCTATAAGAGATTTTGTCAGCAAGCTCAATACTCCTCTTGGAAGGCTTCAGTATGTATTTATTCTGGGCGATGCTTCATTTGATTATAAAAACAGAGTTCCCAATAATACAAACGTTGTTCCCAGCTACCAGAGTGAGCAATCTTCAGATTACGTATCCTCATTTGTAACGGATGATTATATTGTAATGACCAAGCCACAAACTACATTATTAATTGAAAACAATTTACCGGATCTGCCTGTGGGAAGAATACCCGCTGCAAACGCAAGTGAAGCCGGAGATATGATTAATAAAACACTGGCTTATTACAACTCTCTTCAGGGGCAGTCAACTCCTTTTGGAGACTGGCGTATGCGACTTGATTTTGTTGTGGATGATAATAATGAAGGAGGAAGTCCTTTCCACAATGTAATGGACAACAGTCTGGCCGCTATATTTGAACAACCTGGCCAGCTGGAGCTGAAAGAATACAACGTTAAAAAATTATATATGGATGCCTTTAACGCTCAGAGTACATCTGGGGGACGAAGATATCCACAGGTAAACCAGGCTATTTCCAATGCCATTGGTAACAGTTTATATCTGTTTTATTTCGGGCATGGAGGAATTAACGGCTGGGCACAGGAAAGAGTATTAACATCTACTGAGGTTCAGAATGCCAATAATTTCTCTAATGTATACAGCAGATTCCCGTTTGTATCTACCATTACGTGTGAATTTACGTTATGGGATGAGCCTGCAACCAATTCTGTAGGGGAACAGTTTATCAAAATGAAGCAGGGAGGTGCATCAGCAATGATTACTTCCAGCCGTGCTATCGGGGTAGATTACGGACGTGATTTTACGAATACATTCACTCAGAATATCTTTAAACTAACCAGTGACGATTTCAATACGTTAGGAAATGCCCATTTACTGGCTAAAAAACAAAAGGGGCCAAACAATAACCATTTAAAGGTAAACTTCCTGGGTGATCCTGCCATGAAATTAAGCAGACCGCAAAGACTTCTTACCATTGATAACATTGAAACTCCTGTTCCGGGACTGATCAGAGGATTAGATTTCGTAAAAATAAAAGGACGCATCAATAATCCGAACGGAACATTGAACAATACCTTCAACGGAAAAGTCAGTATCAATATTTTTGATAAGAGATTAAATAAAAAAACATTAAATAACACTGGAGTTTTAACCCCGGTTTTAGATTATACAGAGGAAGGAAGTGCTATTGTAAAAGCTGCCGGAACTGCTGTAAACGGAGTATTCACTGCAGAATTCTATGTTCCTAAGGACATCAACTATGCGGTGGGTCAGGGAAGAATTTTAGCCTATGCAGACAACAAAGCAACGGATGTTTTCAACAATCAGGCAGTACAAGTAGGTGATATTAACCCTAATGGAGTGAATGACAGCCAGCCTCCAAAGGTAAAACTGTACATGAATAACACCAACTTTGCGGATGGTGGAATTACCAACCAAAACCCAATGCTTCTTGCCTGTCTTACGGATGACACAGGAATCAACTCTACAGGATCAGGGGTTGGTCACGATATTACAACGTACCTGGACGGGCAGATTATCAATACCGTTGTTTTAAATGATTTTTACTCTGCGGGAGAAGGAAACGGATGTTTAAATCCAAGTCTTGCTGACTACCAAAAAGGAAATGTAACCTATCCTTTCAGAAATTTGGCAATTGGACAACACCAACTGACATTTAAAGTTTGGGATATAAACAATAATTCTACATCTGCTACGTTAAATTTTGAAGTTAAAGATGAATCTGACCAACACCTAGTGATTAACCGTCCTTTGAACTGGCCAAATCCATTTACGAATAAAACCTACATTCAGTTTGAACACAATTGTGATGATATTCTGGATGTGAACGTACAAATTTATACAATAACCGGAAGATTGGTAAGAACTTTATCACAACCGGTAGTTGCAGAACCGTTCCTACAGGGCTTTAGAACCCCACGTCAGGCAATAGAATGGGACGGAAGAGATGATTTTGGGGCAACAGTAGCAAAAGGTACGTATATTTTTAAGATATTTGCAAAAAGTCAAAATCAAGAAAAATGCAAAGGAAGTGCTACAGCTGTAGAAAAAATGGTACTTTTGAAATAATTAAATAATACATAGACAATAATATTAACAAAAAACTGATAATATATAAAAGACAACATATGAATTTAACTACTAAACTGCTTTTAGGATTTGGTTTGAGTGCTGGTTTTTTAGGCTATTCGCAAGATTTAGGTAAAGTAAACCCAGTTCTTACCGGAGCCCCTTTCCTAAGAATTGCGCCTGATGCGAGATCAGGAGGTATGGGAGATCAAGGGGTGGTAACCTCTCCGGATGCATTTTCACAATTCTGGAATGCGGCTAAATATCCTTTCAGCAGAACAAGTTCTTCCGTAGGTCTTAACTATACGCCTTACATGGGAAAACTTACCAATGATGTATTCTTATTATATGCTTCGTTCCATAAGTTTCTGGGGCAGGAAGAGAGATCTACAATCTCTGCAAGTATCTATTATTTCAACATGGGGCAGGTAGACCTGACTCAGTTGGTAGGTACAGAAATTGCATCAATGGGTACATCAAAACCAAACGAATTCTCAATTGACGTTGCTTATGCTTTGAAGCTTTCTGATTCATTCTCTGGTGCTGTTACCGGTAGATTTATCCGTTCAGACTTAGCCGGAGGATTCAACACAGACACTACACTTAAAGCGGCTAACAGTTTCGCAGTAGACGTTTCAGCATACTATACCTCACCAAGATTCTCTAGTATCGGAGGATATGATGGTAAAGTGAATGCAGGTTTAGCGATTCAGAACGTAGGTCCAAAACTGGATTATACAGGAAATGAAGAATCAAGATCTTATCTTCCTACAATGGCAAGATTAGGGGTTGGATATGACATGTACCTGGATGATATGAACAGAGTTGGAATTTCTGTAGAAGGTTCAAAACTTTTGGTTCCCGGATCTGAATATGCAGGAATTGATCCCAATACAAGACAGCCTATTTATCAAATCCCGAATGTAGGGCCAATGGCTGGTATCGGAAAATCTTTCAAAAATAAAAACAGTATCATGTATAGTGGTGCTTTAGAATACTCTTATGACAACGCTTTTTCTGTAAGAGGAGGTTACTTCCATGAAAGTGAAGAGCAGGGAGCAAGACAGTTCGCTACAGCGGGTGTTGGGTTAAGATACCGTTCTTTCGGTCTTGATCTTTCTTACCTGATCAACATGTCTAAAATCAACAGTGCATTGGATAACACACTTCGTTTCGGTCTTACCTGGAACATTGGAGAAGAAACATCCAACAACGATCGTTAATAAAAGCTACAGCTATATAAAAAAAGCCTCATACATTGTAATGAGGCTTTTTTTATGGGCAACTGTGAATCGTCAATCCGCTTCGCTTGTCAATTTCTTTTACATACTACAGCCATTCACCATTCAATTTGCAAAGCAAAAATTCACTATTGAAAATATGAAAAGGGCAACTGTCAATTGTGAATCGTCAATTCGCTTCGCTTGTCAATTTCTTTTACATACTACAGCCATTCACCATTCACTTTGCGAAGCAAAATTCACTATTGAAAATATGAAAAGGGCAACTGTCAATTGTGAATCGTCAATTCGCTTCGCTTGTCAATTTCTTTTACATACTACAGCCATTCACCATTCACTTTGCGAAGCAAAATTCACTATTGAAAATATGAAAAGGGCAACTGTCAATTGTGAATCGTCAATTCGCTTCGCTTGTCAATTTCTTTTACATACTACAGCCATTCACCATTCACTTTGTGAAGCAAAAATTTACTATTGAAATATGAATGGTCAATCGTCAATTCACTTCGCTTGTCAATTTCTTTTACATACTACAGTCATTCACCATTCACTTTGTGAAGCAAAAATTCACTATTGAAAATATGAAAAGGGCAACTGTCAATTGTGAATCGTCAATTCGCTTTGCTTGTCAATTTCTTTTACATACTACAACCATTAACTATTCACTTGCGAAGCAAAAATTCACTATTGACCTTTAAACAATGCAATGGTATAATCAAGAAGCCTCCCATCCCCATACTCTCCATGTCCGGGAACTACAATTCTCACATTGGGATATTCTTTCTTAACTTTTTCTACTGTATTCGACCAGGCAGAGACATTTGCGTCTCCCAAATACCCTTTACCAGCTTCAAGTTCCTTTAATAAACAACCTCCAAATAAAATATTTTCACTTGGGAAATACCCCACTGTATTATCTTTTGTATGTCCTCCACCGAAAAATTTTGCAGTAACTTCTTTATCTCCCACTTTCAAAGTAACAGAATCAGTAAAACTATTTTCAGGAATGACGAAATTATTTTCTTTGGCCAGTTCTATTGTTTTAATATATGAATAAGAGGGAATATTATGTTTATGGAATGCCAGCAGTCCTCCAAGACTGTCATCATGAAAATGAGTAGGAATCACTGCATTAATTTTCGCATGAAGTTTTTCATTAATCCATTGTATCAGCTCTTCTGAACTTTTATCATTAGTAGGCGTATCAAAAACAATAGTTTCATTCTTATCTTTCACAACCAATCCGTTACAGGGGACATTCCCGAAATCATTTGTCTGTTTAAAGGAAGTATGAATAAAAGAATTCTCTGAAATCTGAGTAATAATTAGACTGTTTGATTTATAAATTTCTTTTGTTTTAAAACTTTCCTTGCTCTGTGAACTACAACTTAGAATGAAAAAAGAAAAGAATATGACGAAGATATTTTTAATGGTGTTTTTCATAAAGTTGTTATTTAATAGTTGAAACAGGCTAAGGTAAGAATTCATGGAACAAGATTTGTTAGCTGTTGTGTTAAAAGTGAATTGTGAATAGTCAATCCGCGTCGCTTGTCAATTTTTTTTAATATCATAACAACTCACATAAAAAATATAATATTTAAGTTTACAAAAGTCTCTTTTTTATGGCGATTTTCTTAAATTCAATAGCTATTTTTGTAGTATGAACTATTCGGCAGAACTAAAAAAATTTGTAACCAGTCAGTATGTATATTCTGCTATCAGAATTACATTAGCTACTGTTCTGCCCTGCTTGGTCCTCGCTCACTTCGGAATTTTGAAGGAATATTTCCTTTTCCCTCTCGGAACAAGCTTTGTAGCCCTTACAGATCAGCCCGGACCATTTATCCGAAGAAGAAATGCCCTTACTTTTGCAATCTTCTGTTTTGTTTTTGTCGCGCTCATTGCAAGTCTTGTGATGAATATCAAAATACTGGTACTTCTGGAAGTCATCGTATTTGGGATGTTTTTCTCCTTGATCGGAGTTTACGGTCAGAGGCTGGCCGCAGTAGGTTCGCTGTCACTCGTTGTACTCGCTATCTTTATTGACGGTCACCTTACAGGAAGTAATATCTTTAAAAGTCTATTGATCTTTGCTTCCGGCTGTATATGGTTTCTGCTCATATTCCTTATTGTAACAACAATTCGTCCTTATAAACTGGCAAGCCAGATGATTGGAGAAAATTATCTTCAGCTGGCTGAGTTTTTAAAGATTAAAGCTAATTATTATCAGAAGAATCCGGATTTTAATAAACTGACCACTCAGGTTATTGCCAAGCAGATTGAAATAAAAAACCTGCAGGAAGACACCAGAGAAACCGTTTTTAAAACAAGAACCATTGTCAATGAATCAACAACAACAAGTCGTTTATTGATGTTGATGTTTTTGAATTCCATGGACCTTCACGAGAAGCTGATGACCTCTGAAAGTGATTACCAAAAGCTTCAACAGAGCTTTGAAGACAGCATGATTCTGGTTAATATCCATGATTATCTCAATCTTTTAGCAGAAGAGATCACCAATATCGGAATCGCACTTCAAAGTGGTACCAGAGCAAAACCGATGGTGAATCTGGAACTGGAATTAAAAAATCTTAATTATAATTATTTCGAACTCCGAAATAAACAGCTATCTCCCGATAACCTGGAAAATTTCATGATCCTGCGCCAGATCCTGATGCGTATCTATGAAATCACCAAAGAAATCAACGAGATTTATAAAGTATTTTCTCAGAATATAAAACTGGCAAAGAGTTTATCCACGGGGTTAGACCTTAGGAAATTTATGCCTAATGAGCCCAAACTCAATGCTAAGGTTTTAAGGAATAATATTTCGTTATCATCTTCCCATTTCCGCCATGCGATAAGAATTACAACAGCTTTGCTGCTGGGATATATTTTCTCGATGTTTGATTTTCTGGGACTGGGGCATACGTATTGGATATTAATTACCATTACTGCCATTTTAAAACCAGCCTACTCCATCACGAAACAGAGAAACCTTCTCCGTCTCTATGGAACAATTGCAGGGGCCAGCATTGCCTATGCCATTCTGCATTTTGTACATATTAACGGTGTTTTATTTGCTATTCTGCTTATCAGCATGATTATGTGTTTCAGTTTCCTGAAGGGGCGGTATTTCTGGGCGGTATTATTCATGACCATCTATGTTTTCCTGAGTTTTAATTTTTTAAATCCGGGGAAAGTCAATATCATTTTTAAAGACAGAATATTTGATACAGCGATTGCCGGAATCATTGCTTTTGCAGTGTCCTATATTGTATTGCCGGTTTGGGAACATACCCAAAACCTGGATCTGATGAAGAAGTCTGCGGCAGACAACCTCATCTATTTTCAGAGTGTGATTTCCAAATTCTTACAGGGAAATTTTGATCTGGAAGATTATAAGGTAAAGCGAAAAAATGCAATTATTTCTCTGGCAAACCTGTCCGACAATTTTCAGAGAATGATTTCGGATCCTAAAAATCAGCAGAAAAAGCTGGAAGTTGTACACCAGTTTGTAGCAACGTCACACCTGATCACAGCGTATACTGCTTCTCTTTCTCAATACTCCAAGAGCAATGAACAATATCCTGAAATAGATGCTGAAAGCTGGAGCCGAAAGATTGAAGCAGAAATGCAGCAAACCTCTACCCTTCTTAACGGAAATGACATCAACGAAACATTGAAAATGGAAAGCCGTCTTGAACCGGAAGATTCTTCCATTGAAGATATGCTTCTGAAAAGAAAAACCGAAATTGAAGAAAATGACATTGTCGACAGAAGAGATCCTGATAAAATATCGCATTTAACGGAACTTAAAAACATCCATGATATTTTGGAACTGATCTATGATGTAGCTAAAGAACAGAGAAAAGTAATTGAGAAGTACAAAAACGAAACAGATTCTACTCCTCCACAATCGTAAAGCAATAGTCGTCGAAAAACTCTACCCTTGCCTTGAATTCATCTGAAAACTGATCATCATAAACACGGCAGCTTATTTTATGAAGATGCTTCAGCTCGAAAGGCTTTACTTCATAGTTTTTCTTTAAAGACCAGTATTTTGAGTGGTGAATTTTGTACATACTTTCTTTCACACTCCATATAATGGTATAAAAAGTATCCGCTTTATCCTCAGGAATAAATCCTCGCTCATTTTCATAGGTAAATTTATCGATTACCCTTAAAATCTTAGGATTGAACTTTTCTACATCAATCCCTATCTTATTTTTAGAAATGGCAATGGCTGCAAAGGGAAAAGAATGCGTAATGGAAATTTCCGCATCATTAGGAGAAAGAAAAGGTTCTCTTTCTTTATATAAAATCTTAGAATGGGGTTTTAATCCTTTCAGGAGCTGACGTACCATCAGGACTTCCAATAATTTTTTGGGATGATAATCTTTTACCTTCTCTGCATTTTCCGGTTCCAGAAGTTTATGGATATCAAGTTCTTCACTTTCATCATACTTCCAAACAAGGATGGTGGCATTATCATCTGAAAAATCTCGGTAAAGGGGCATTCTTTTTTTATATGAGACAAAAATACTAAAAAAAGCTTGAAGCTGGGAGCTGGAGGATGGAAGTTACTATTTGTTATAAAAATAATCTTCAGATCAAATTAAAAAAATTCATTCATGAAAAAACCAATTCTTTGTTTCCTTAATCTTTATAAACCTCAAGCTTCCCGCTCCCAACATCCAGCTTAATTATTTAGACTGATGATTTGCATCATTTCTGTGTTCTATAATTTCAAGATTCGCATCTACAAAATAAGCACTTCCGAATCCGTTTACGTAAGATCCTTTCATAGGCTGTAAAGCAATTAAGATAAAATCTCCCATTTCAGAGATAACATCCACTACTTTCCCGTGGGTTTCTTTTAGTTTGGCAACTACCTGAGTCCATACTTCAGAATCTCTTTCAATTTGAGAAGTTGTTGCCTCAAAAGTTAAACGTTCGCGGGCATAAATCTGTTTGGTAGCGGATTCGTCTTCAATAAACATGATGGATGTTTTTCTTCCGTCAGCAAGGTTTTTAGTATGCTTTGCCATAAAAGACACCAGAATATAAAAGGTCTGCTCTACTTGTACAAAAGGAGCATAGCTTGAATTGGGATTTCCTTCTGCATCCACAGTAGCCAGGATAATGCTTTTAGATGCATTGATCAGTTCTTTTACTTTTGGAGTAAGTGGCTTGGCATTCTTCTCTGTATGGGTTTGATTCATAATATATTTATTTATGAGCTAAATTAGTTATTTATATTAAGACTAAATAATATTAACTCATGTTTAATCTCATAAACCTGAACTTGATATGCCGTTTTTATATCTTAATTATTAATCGTAATTTTGCCTTTCGTTATCAATTGAATTTAAAATTATTCATTACATATGAGTACTACAACACAATACGTTCCTTATAAAGTTAAGGATATCTCCCTTGCAGAATGGGGTAGAAAAGAAATTACCCTTGCTGAAGCAGAAATGCCAGGTTTGATGTCTATCCGTGAAGAATACGGACCATCTCAACCGCTTAAAGGAGCAAGAATCGCAGGATGTCTTCACATGACAATCCAAACGGCTGTGCTTATCGAGACATTGGTAGCTTTAGGAGCTGAAGTTACCTGGTCATCTTGTAATATTTTCTCTACGCAGGACCACGCTGCTGCTGCTATTGCTGCTGCAGGAATTCCGGTATATGCATGGAAAGGTTTAAATGAAGAAGAATTTGACTGGTGTATTGAGCAGACTTTATTCTTTGGTGAAGACAGAAAGCCATTAAACATGATTTTGGATGATGGTGGAGATTTAACAAACATGGTTTTTGATAAATACCCTGAATTCACAAAAGATATCAAAGGACTTTCTGAAGAAACCACTACTGGTGTTCACAGACTTTACGAAAGAATGAAGAACGGAACTTTAGTAATGCCTGCAATCAACGTAAATGATTCAGTTACTAAATCTAAATTCGACAACAAATACGGATGTAAAGAATCTGCTGTAGATGCAGTGAGAAGAGCTACAGACGTCATGTTAGCCGGAAAAAGAGTGGTAGTTTGCGGATACGGAGACGTAGGTAAAGGTACTGCTGCTTCTTTCAGAGGTGCTGGTTCTATTGTTACTGTTACGGAAATTGACCCAATCTGTGCGCTTCAGGCTGCTATGGACGGTTATGAAGTAAAAAGATTAGATACTGTGGTAGATAATGCTGATATCATCATCACTACAACAGGTAACTTTAATATCGTAAGAGGAGAACACTTCCTTAAAATGAAAGATAAGGCTATCGTTTGTAACATCGGTCACTTCGATAATGAAATCGATATGGCTTGGTTAAACAAAAACTATGGTCAGACGAAATCTGAAGTGAAGCCTCAGGTTGATATCTATACTATTGAAGGAAAAGAGGTAATCATCCTTGCAGAAGGTAGATTGGTAAACTTAGGATGTGCTACAGGTCACCCAAGTTTCGTAATGTCTAACTCTTTCTCTAACCAGACTTTAGCTCAGATCGAACTATGGAATAACTCTGCTGCTTACAAAAACGAAGTATATATGCTTCCTAAGCACTTAGATGAGAAAGTAGCTGCTTTACACCTTAAAAAATTAAGCGTAGAGCTTGAAACTCTTTCTCCTGAACAGGCTGAGTATATCGGAGTAGACGTAAAAGGGCCATTCAAGCCTGAGTACTACAGATACTAAGATTTAAATAAATATGATATTATCCCACTATTGCTAAGATGGTGGGATTTTTTTATGCAGGGACATGGAGCATTCTGTATTTTTGTCAACTAAAAAAATAACATGAAAAACTACTTATTTCTGGGAATGATAGGCGCTGTTGTATTCTTTAACAGCTGCAGCAGCAATGATGATAATGAAGGGACAAATAATCCTTCCGAACAACCTCAGCTATTACTGAGTAAAGTTACAACTACTTATTACGACAATCCTGCTAATCCTGAAACAACAGTTTCAACATTAAGCTATAACAATCAGAAGCAATTAATCAAAACTATATCAGAAGGCAGAGCTTCAGTTTTTGAATATGATAATACCGGAAAACCTTCAAAAACCACTTATTATAAACCGGATGGTACGGTAGACTATTATTCTGCCTATACTTACAACGGAGAACTGCTTACAACAGTTAAGGCAATCTATACTAATAATCCGGATTATAACAGAACCATTACTTATAATTATAATACCGACGGACAGGTGATTTCTTCATCTCTTTGCCAGTCACCAGCCTGTTCCAATCCCATCATTGATACTTATACTTATAGCGGAAACAATATTTTATCAGAAACTTCAGAAGGTGGAGGATCCAGTTACAGCACTAAAATTGTTTACTCTTATGATAATAAACTGAACCCATACATTAATATCAATAAATACTTAAAAATTATGATGGGAGGAGCCTATTCGGTAAGTCAAAACAATTATCTGACAGAAAAGATCAGCTTTAAAAGTAATGGTGCCTGGGAACAAAACCAAACCCGCACTTCTACAATTCAATACAATAGTTCCGGTTTTCCTGTTCAGGTGATCTCAAAAGAAGCCAACGGAAACCTGTCAGCTCAATACAATTACGAATATATTACTCAATAATATTTAAACTCTCCAATTTGGGGAGTTTTTTTATGAACTAAATATTTTCGTCACCATTCTTATGGCTATTTTACAAATAAAGAATATATTTAGTCCTCATTTAAATAAAAACTTTTAATGCATGAAAATACAATTTTTTATAGGGCTGATGAGTTCATTTTTATTCTTCAACTGTAGTAGTAATAATGAAGAAAATGAAACCAATCCTTCTGAACCTCAAATATTATTAAGTAAAGCCACTACAGTGTATCATGGAAATTCAACTAATCCCTCAACAGATGTTGTCAAATTTGATTATAATAACCAAAAGCAGCTCATCAAAATCTCATCAGAAAACACAATTTCCATTTTGGAATATGATGCCACTGGAAAACCTTCAAAAATTAATTACCAGAAAACAGATGGTACTGGAGCATATTATAAGACCTGCACCTACAATGGCGATCAACTGACTATGGTTAAAACAATATACCCCACTAGTACATATAATACAGCAATAACGTACAACAATGGTAAAGTTACTGCCACATCCCTTTGCGAATCTCCCAATTGTACAAACCCGTCTACAACTTCATATTCATATAGTGAGAATAATGTTTCAGAAGAAAATTCAATAAGTGACGGTATTGGTGGGGCCCATCATTTTAAAAAAGAATTTTCATATGATAACAGAGTAAATCCTTATTCTTTAATCAATAGATATTTTAGGATTTTTATGGGAGGTCCACAATTTTTAAGTCAAAATAACTATACAGCCGAAAAAATAAGCAAGAAAGACAATGCAGGAAACTGGAATCAAATTCTAAATATCACCTACCAAATAGAATACAATAATTCTCAATTACCCACTCAGGTCATAGGAAAAGATGATGATGGTAATGAGTTTGTAAGATATACATACGAATATATTACACAATAATACTAAGCTCTCCAATTTGGGGAGTTTTTTTATGAGCCTATTTCGATAAATGATGATTATAAATTTTAAAAAATCATTGAAGGGCATTGTCCAGTATTTTCCCCATATTTCTCCTCTATTAAGGCTCTATTTATAAAAAATGAATATCTTAGCCTCTTAAATAAAACATTAAACTATGAAAAAACAAAGAGTATCGAATGCGTTCGTTGCAGCGTCGTGGGTAGCATTGGGTGCAGGAATGATTGGCTTCATCGTCGGTCTTGCAAGAGCTGAAATGCTGCTGAATGAAAAAGGATATTATTTTACCATTCTTCTTTATGGCTTATTTGCTGTTGTTTCTCTTCAGAAAGCGGTACGTGACAGATTAGAAAACATTCAGGTAACCGATATTTATTACGGGATCTGTTGGTTTGCCACATTATCATCCATTGTATTACTGGCTATCGGGCTTTGGAACGCCACCATCCTTCCAAGTGAAAAAGGGTTTTATGCCTTTGCCTTTCTGCTTGCACTCTTCGGAGCCATCGCAGTCCAGAAAAATACACGTGACAATATGCTTCAGGAATAAAGTAAACTCTCCATTTTGGAGAGTTTTTTATTTAAAAAATTTCATTAAAATACATAAAATACTACAAATTCCACATTTACATTAAAAATATATTAAGTTTTTTGTTATTTTAGCTACGCTTATTTCACAAACTAATGACATGTACAAAAAACTTCTCCCTTCTACTCTATTTATTCTATTATTTCAGTTTTCAAATGCTCAGAATGAGTTTATCACTGTTTGGAAAACCCAAAATGCACAATTCATAAAATTTCCCGGCCGGGGAACCAATTTCCAGGTATATTGGGAAGAAGTAGGCTATCCGCAACACAATGGAACGATGAATAATGTAACTTCCACTACTGAATTCATCATCAATTTAGGAACACCATTAAACCCATCTCCTGCCCAAGCCAGTTACAGAATCAAAATCAGTGACGGAAACGGAAGTTTTGATCAGGTGAGATTTTATAATGGTTCATCAATCCCGGTTTACAATGCTGCAGACCGTTCAAAAATCACTCACATTACCCAATGGGGAAATATAAAATGGAAAAGCTTTGATAGTGCTTTTGTATACTGCGATAATATGGATGTGACCGCTACTGATGCACCGGACCTCAGCATGGTAACCAGTATGCGCCAGATGTTTTATTTATGTATTTCATTGATCGGCAATTCTTCTTTCAATACATGGAACACCTCTACCATTACAGATATGTATTATATGTTTGGTGATGATAATTTATTTAACCAGCCACTGGGAAACTGGGATACTTCCAATGTGACAGATATGTCTTATATGTTTGACTATACGGGATTCAATCAATCTTTGAGCAAATGGAACACTGCAAAGGTTACCACCATGGAACATATGTTTCATGATTCAGAAAACTTCAATCAGGATATTCAAAACTGGAACACAGGAAATGTCACGAATATGAACGAAATGTTCCGTGGCACCGCTTTTAATCAAAATATTGGAAGATGGAACCTAAGTTCATTAACAACAGCTACCAATATGTTTCTCGATTCTGCGATGAACTGCCTGAATTATGATAAAACACTTTACGGATGGAGCCAAAGCTCTTCAACACCTGCTAATATTAATCTATCAAGTGCTGCTCCATTAATTTATTCCCATGCTGATGCTGTAGCCGCAAGAAATTATTTAATTAATTCTAAAGGATGGACTATCTCAGGAGATACTTACAACGGACTATGCAACCAGACACTTTCAACTTCTGAAAAGGAGATTTCTGGTAAAGCATCTATCTATCCCAATCCTGTAAAAGATCATATTTACCTGAAAAACATTCCAAATGGAGTAAGTTATATCATCACCGATATGAGTGGAAGAACACTTGCCAAGAACAACCTTGAATATGAAAAGATTAATGTCAGACTTTTGACCCCGGGAAATTATATCCTGCAAATTTTGACAAAGAATACAATTCATTCTTTCTCATTCATCAAACAATAAACTAATACATAAACTATAACCATGATTCTAAAAAAAATCCCAACCTTCATTTTTCTTTTGCTGGCTTTCATTGTAAAAGCTCAGGACGAATTCATTACCATCTGGAAACCTGCATCTACCGTATTACCAGCAGTAAATGTAGATGCTCCCTACCAAGCCACGACTCAGCAGATCTGGTTTCCCGGAATTGGTGATAATTATGATATTTACTGGGAGGAAGTAGGCTATCCACAGCACAATGGTTCGCTTCTCGATGTAACTTCCACAAAACAGGTTCTTATTGACTTCGGGACGTCAATCGCAGAAAAAAATGATGCAAAATACAGGGTAAAAGTTACGAATGGTAACGGAACTTTCAGACAAATAAAATTCGGAACTCCTCAACTATTTCCTGGTCCTGAGCAAGTCATTCCTATCTGGCAGATCAATGGAAGTTCAGATAAAATACTGGAAATAGAACAATGGGGTAATATTTCATGGACTACGATGGAAAGCGCCTTCAGTCTGTGCAGGCTTATGCAGCTTACGGCAACAGATACTCCCAATCTTAATAATGTTGAAGATGCTTCTTTTATGTTTTATGGTACAACCAGCTTTAAGGGAGCCAGTTCTATGCAAAACTGGGATACTTCTAAAATTAAGAATTTTAGTTTTATGCTCTCTCTTTTATTCGATGTGAATCCATCTTCTGCCGTAATAGAACAGTTCAACTCACCTTATCTGGACAGCTGGAATATGTCTTCTGCTACGAACCTCAGCTATATGCTGGGAAACAGAACGGCTTTTAACCAGACTCTTAACAGCTGGGATGTTTCAAAGGTGACGGATATGAGCTGGATGTTTGGACAATGTTTAAGCTTCAATCAACGTTTGGATAACTGGGATACTTCAAGTTTAGAGGACATGCACTTTATGTTTCATATGATTCCTGTTTTCAATCAGCCGTTAAACTGGAACACTTCTAAAGTTACTAATATGTCCCATGTATTTCATGGTTGTACAACCTTTAATCAGTCTTTAGAAAATTGGGATATGACAAAAGTGACCAGAATAGATCAGATGCTTAATATTGCATCAGGTTTCAATCAGTCATTAGGAAACTGGAACTTAGTTTCTCTTACCAATGGTAATGGTGCTTTAACACTGTCAGGCCTTAATTGTGAAAATTACAGCAAAACGCTTATGGGATGGGCCAACAACCCTAATACAGCCAACAATATTGCATTAGGTTCTCTAACGGGATTAAAATATGCTTCAAACGTGTCGGACAAAAGGGATATTCTTATCAATAAAGGCTGGTCATTAATAGGTGATACGGTAGGAAGTTGCTTATTATCTTCATCAGATGTAAGACTGAATAAAAAACTTTCGCTATATCCTAATCCTGCAGTGGATGACATTCATGTTGAAGGGTTAAGCGATATAAAGAGCTATAAAATTTATGATGCCAGCGGAAGATTGGTAAAGGAAGGAAATCCCAATAATGATATCATCAATGTAAGCTCCCTGCCTAAAGGAAATTATATGATACAGCTGATCATGAAAGAAAAAACAGTTTCTTCAAAATTCATTAAGAAATAACTATAAACCTCAATATGATATTGAAAAAAATTTGGGTGGGCTTTTTTATTTTACTGATATTCGTTGCGAAAGCCCAGAATGAATTTATCACTATCTGGAAGCCTGCTTCTACTGTGATACAGCCTATTACTGTAAGTGCTCCTTATCAGGCAAGTTCTCAACAAATATGGTTTCCCGGAATTGGCGAAAACTATGACATTTATTGGGAAGAAGTAGGCTATCCCCAGCACAACGGTTCTCTTACCAATATAACCTCTACAAAACAGGTTTTTATTGATTTTGGTACATCAATCGCAGAAAAGAACGATGCAAAGTACAGAATAAAAGTAAGCAATGGAAATGGTGTTTTTCAGCAAATAAAATTTGGAGACGTACAGGAAGTTCAGCTTCCGGACCAGATTTTTCCGGTCTGGCAGATCAACGGAAGTGCAGATAAAATACTTGAAATAGAACAATGGGGTAATATTTCATGGACTACGATGGAAAGCGCCTTCAGTCAATGTAAACTTGTTCAGCTTACTGCTACAGACCTTCCTGATCTTAGTAATGTTGAAGATGCTTCTTATATGTTTTATGGTGCAAAAACCTTTACAGGCGCAAGCTCCATGCAAAACTGGAATACTTCTAAGATTAAGAATTTCAAATTTATGTTTTCTATTATCTTTGATAGTATCAATACTTCAATTCCCGATCAGTTCAATCCTCCTTATTTTAATAGCTGGAATATGTCATCAGCAACTAATCTCAGCTTTATGTTTGCAGGACGGAGTATCTTTAACCAGATATTAAACAACTGGGACGTTTCAAATGTCACTGATATGAAATGGATGTTTGCTCTTTGCCCAAGCTATAATCAACCTATGGATAACTGGGATACCTCCAGCCTTGAAGACATTCGTTTTATGTTCCATTTTGATTCTGGTTTCAATCAATCTTTAAACCATTGGAATACTTCTAAAATTACCAATATGGCTCATGCTATTCATGGCTGCACAGCCTTTAGTCATTCCCTTGAAAACTGGGATATGACCAAGGTTATCAGAATAGACCAGATTCTTAAGGAAACGCCCAACTTTAATCATTCCCTTGCAAGCTGGAATCTTGCCAGCGTTAATAATGGAGCCCAGGCTTTGATGCAGACAGGAATGGATTGTGAAAATTTCAGTAAAACACTTGCAGGATGGGCAGATAATCCTGACACTGCCAATAATGTTGATCTAGATATTGTAACTCCTTTGAGTTATGCTTTCAATGCAGCAGATAAAAGGAATATTCTCATCAGTAAAGGATGGACAATGTCCGGTGATACAATAGGAAATTGTTTACTCTCTTCATCGGATGTAAAACTGAATAAAAAACTTTCGCTTTATCCTAATCCAGCAGTGGATGATATTCATATTGAGGGATTAAGTGACATTAAAAAGTATAGAATTTTTGATGCAAGTGGAAGACTTGTACTGGAAGGAAACCCCAATAGGGATATGATTAATGTAGGATCTTTACCAAAAGGAAATTACATTTTACAGCTCATTCTGAAAGATACTACCCTCTCTTCAAAATTCATTAAGAAATAAAACAAAGAAGCCTCGCTGAAAAGTGAGGCTTTTATTTTGAGATTAAAAGTAAACTATTTGTCAAAATGATTAGGATGCTGGGCTTTGATATCATCCACAGTTCCCAATACTTTATCTTTTAAAGAATCCTGGTATTTCTGAAGTTTTGCAGCGACTTCTTCATTACCGCTTCCTAAAATTTTTGCTGCTAAAATCCCTGCATTCAAAGCTCCGTTCAGGGCTACGGTAGCTACCGGAATTCCGCCAGGCATCTGAAGAATAGATAAAACAGAATCCCATCCGTCTATTGAATTACTAGACAAAATCGGAACCCCGATTACCGGAAGTGTAGTACAGCTTGCTACCATTCCCGGAAGATGCGCTGCCCCTCCTGCTCCCGCAACAATTACCTTCAGACCTCTTTCCTGAGCTGTTTTGGCATAATCGAACATTCTTTCCGGTGTTCTGTGCGCTGAAACTACTGTTAATTCATAAGGGATATCAAGGCTTTTAAGAAAATTTGCAGCCTGTTCCATGATCGGCAGATCACTCTGACTGCCCATAATAATTCCTACCATCTTCAATTTTTATTAGATCTTCAAAGATAAAAAATAAAGCGGGAAGTTGGAAGAAGGAAGCGGGAAGTTCTTTTATCACAATCAAACAAAATCCAATCAATCATCAATTATTTTCCCTTTTCCCATCTGTATCATCAAAAATTGAAAGAACTGTATCCATTATTTTTTCTGCAAAATTTTTACATTTGTTTGTTACACTACTTATTTACGTTGAAAGATTATAAACTTATTTTTGCTGTTCTTACCGTTGCTATGGTCTGGGGAACTACCTTTTTGGCTATACGTGTAGCTGTGGAAACCATTCCTGCATGGTTTGTAGCGGGAATCCGTCAGTTTTTGGCATCTCTTATTATGCTTGTCATTCTACTTTCGAGAAGAGAATTCAAATGGATTGGCTGGAAAAGCTTAGGATACCAGATTATTTTTTCTTCCCTGATGCTGGTTGTTGCTAATGGTATGACTACAGTAGCTGAGGAAACTGTTTCGAGCAGTCTTGCCTCTCTCATCAGTGCGTGTTCACCTATCCTTGTTTTTCTGGGAAGCGTAGCTGTGGGATTGCAGAAATTCAGTTTAAGGGCGCTTAGTGGTGTTTTGTTATGTTTCAGTGGAATTCTTTTTATTTTCTGGGACGGACTGAAAGACCTTGCCAACCCGGATTACAGAATGGGGATGATCTTTCTTTTCTGCGCTATTGCGGGCTGGGCTTCCGGAACTATTTTCACCAAGAAATTAAATATTCAGAGCGGAAATATAACATTGAATCTGTTTTATCAGTTCCTGTTTGCAGGTGTTGTTCAGATTATATTTGCATTCCTGTTTTCTGAAAATTATAACTTCGGAAACTGGACAGCAAAGAGTATTTCCGCAATGTTATACCTTTCTGTTTTCGGTTCGGTGGCTGCTTTTTTTGCCTTTCATTATGCACTGACCAAAATTTCGCCGGTACAGGTCTCTATTCTGGCCTATATCAACACCATTATTGCTATATTTTTAGGATGGCTTATTATGGATGAAAAAGTCACTTTCAAGTTCATTCTTGCAGCTGTAATGATCATCTGCGGTGTTTTTATTATTAATTACAAACCGGAAATGTTCAAAAGACAACGAATGGAATCTTAAGGTAAAAAACAATATCAATAATCTCACCCCATCTATCCAGCTGTTTTTTAACTTATTAAATATAATTAAAATCAAATCCGTTTCAGACGGAGTTTCATATTCCCTTCATTTTTCTTATATTGTAATACTCCAACCCATACAATATGCTGAAAAACACATTTTTTTTATTTCTGGTCTCCTCTTTTCTTCTTGTAAGCTGTGATTACAAAGAGAAAGAGAAAAACCTGACAGACAGAGAAAAACAATTATTAGAAAAGGAAAAAGTATTTGCGAAGAAAGAATCCGAATATCAGTCACTCCTGAAAATGAGAGACAGTATTTATGCTAAGAAAGATTCTGTAGTTATCGCGACATGGCCTGCGGAGATTTCCGGCCCATGGAACGGAAAAGTTATCTGTACAGAATCCAACTGCAGTGAATATGCTGTGGGCGACCAACGTACTGATATCTGGGAGTTTGATGACGATTCTACCCAGCCTATAACAAAAATCATCAATAACAATAATCTGGTAAGGCTGTACACCGGCAAGTTTGAGAATAATGAAATCAGATTGTCTTTCAAAACAGATTCTACGGCCAAAAAGAATGTAGAAATGAGCGTTCTTCTTAATGATATTTCAGACAGCAAGATCAAAGGAACAAGAACCATCACCTCTGATGGCTGTACCGCCAAGTTCTCTGTTGAATTAGTACGTTCCACAAAATAAACACCTATGATTTTACTGAGTATACACAACCTGAGTCTTCCTATTGAAGATCCGGTACTGAAGTTCCTGTTGGTACTGGTCATCATTCTGGCAGCACCATTGCTGTTAAATAAAATTAAAGTTCCCCACCTTTTGGGGCTTATCATCGCCGGAGCCATCATTGGTCCTAACGGATTTAATGTATTATCCAGAGACAGCAGTATTGTTGTAACGGGAACTACTGGACTGCTTTACATCATGTTTCTGGCAGGTCTTGAAATAGATATGGGAGATTTTAAAAAGAACAAGTGGAAGAGTCTCACCTTTGGTATCTATACCTTCACCGTTCCTTTTGTACTGGGATATCTGGGAGGATATTACCTTCTTCATTTCTCCATGCTGACATCTATCCTGTTTGCCAGTCTTTTTTCATCCCATACTCTTATTGCTTACCCATTGGTGAGCAAGTTGGGAATTGCCAAAAACAAGGCCGTTAATATCACAGTTGGAGGTACAATGATCACAGATATCCTTGCTCTATTGGTACTTGCCGTGATTGTGGGAATGTCCCAGGGAGATGTAGGAACAGAATTTTGGGTAAAGCTATCTGTTTCTTTCATTGTTTTTGCATTGATTGTCCTCATTGTATTTCCGATTATAGGACGTTGGTTCTTTAAAAGAGTAGATGACAAAATCTCACAATATATTTTCGTACTGGTCATGATTTATCTGGCAGCGATGCTTGCAGAACTTGCCGGTGTGGAAGCCATTATCGGGGCATTTTTTGCAGGATTGGCTCTAAACAGACTTATTCCTCATACCTCTTCTTTGATGAACAGAGTTGAATTTGTAGGAAATGCCATCTTTATTCCATTCTTCCTGATCAGTGTAGGAATGCTGATTGATTTTAAAGTGTTCTTTAAAAGCTGGGAAACACTGGAAGTTGCCGGAATTATGCTTGTAGCTTCTATCGGTGGAAAATATCTTTCTGCGGTAGCGACTCAGAAAACATTCAGACTGACCAAAGAGGAAGGAAAACTGATCTTTGGATTAAGCTCAGCCTCTGCAGCCGCAACACTGGCTTCAGTAATGGTAGGATATAATATCATCCTTTCTGAAACTGAAACCGGAGAACCTGTAAGGTTATTAAATGAACACGTGCTGAACGGAAGTATTTTACTGATCCTTGTTTCCTGTACTATTTCTTCCTTCATTTCCATGGCGAGTGCCCAGAAAATTGCTGAGAGCGATAATGAAGATACCGTTTCCGGAAACACCCATGAAGAAGAAAGTATTCTATTGGCAATCAACCACGAAGCGACAGTCGAAAGGATGGTAAATCTGGGAATTCTGATCAAAGCACATTCTAATACAGAAGATCTGTTTGCACTGAATGTCATCAATGAAGATAAAAATGAATCTTCAGTAAAGAATGCTGAAAAGCTTCTTCACCAGGCCGCAGATGCCGCAGCAGCAGCGGATGTGAAACTGCAAGCCTTAAAAAGATATGACAATGATGTCGTTAATGGAGTAAATAATGTGATTAAAGAACAGAAAATCACAGACCTCATCATCGGATTAGAGGATGAAAAGGGATTTTCCCCTTCTTTTGTTTACAATCTTTATAATGGTTATCTACAGAATGATGATGTGAATGTACTGGTATATCATGCAGCTCAACCACTTTCAACGATTAAAAAATATGCTGTGATGATTCCCGAAAATGCTCATCAGGAAGCAGGATTCTTCCATGCATTGCTGAGAGTCTGGAATATCGCCAGAAATTCCGGAGCTACGGTTGTTTTCTATGCTCCCGAAAATATTCTTGATATCCTGCAGAAAATTATTAAAAAAGCCAATATAGAAGCTGAGTTTATCATTATGAGTACATGGCAGGATGGCGAAAGAACCGCTGCCCAGCTGAAAGATGATGAAGCCTTAATTATTTTGATGGCAAAACGAGGCATGAAATCCTATATTCCACGAATGAGACTGATCCCGGAACTTCTGAACAGGAATCTGAGTGATAACAATTACCTTCTGATCTTCCCTTTCTCAGAATATGATAAAAACAGTCCGGAAATACGTTCCGTAGGAAATCACGGAGATTTTGTGGAGATCGGAAATGTGATTCAGAAGATTTTTAAGTAAGAGATTGGAAGCTGAAAGAGGGATGATGGAGGTGATCGATGATGTATAAATAATCATTTTTTATTAAATCATCAAACCATTCAGTCATCAATAGGATCGGGCTAAAGCCATTTAAATGGATAATTATTGATAAACGGGCTAAAGCCCATTCCTATTGAATTTCGTATTTTGGCCAAAAAAAAACAACCTATGAAACAAACTATCGGATTTTTCTTCTTTTTTATGTCCATCATTATTTCTGCACAAAGCCTTACTCTTTCTGATAAAGCGGTGAAAAAGAAACTGGACTCTATCAAAACTGAAGGAAATCTACTCTACTCTTACGAAAATGCGTCATGGCATGCAGGAGATCTTGTAGGCAGCAATAAAAGGCTTGCTGAAAATACCGGAAGCTATATCACATATCAGAAAAATGACACCATCAAAACTTCTTTTCTTAATAAAGCCGGTAATATGGTGATCGCAGAACTTTCTTTCAAAAATAACCAAACAAAACCTGTCAAAGAAAATTTTAAGGAAAGGGTAATTAATGAAACTGAAGGCACCTTAAAAAATATCCGTTCAACTGTTATCCCGCAGTTATCCGATCCAAAATATGCGGTAACAGTACCACAAGGATATAGTCTTAATATGATTATTATTCCGTTTAATGAAAACTATAAAGTATATTTAATACCAGGTACCGCACAATCCGGAGTCATTCCTTTCGGAAATGATTATCTTTTTGTTTCTGATAAAAAAGGGAATATTATTTCCCATAAAAAATTTCATTCAAGACTTATTCCAACCTCTACAGTATTGGAAAATGGAGGAACAGTAACAATGTCTACTCACAGCCATTTGGCAACCAATCCTTTTATTTCGGCAACGGACATTTGTACGTTTAAACTCTATGCTCCGTTTACAGCACTTGAAGAATTTTCTGTTTTATCAACAGCTTTAGGAAGTTATATTAAATACAATTATAAAAAAGACAATATCGAAGTGGTTAAGAACCCTTAATTATAAAAGCAATTACATCATCAATAGGATTGGGCTTTAGCCCGATGTAAACCATAGCAAAAAATTGCCTTTAGCCAAACCTAAAATTAAGTTTTGGCTAAAGTCAATTTCTATTGAATTGTTTGTAGAACAACATAAAAAGGGAGCTGTTTTATCTTTAAAAACAGCTCCCGTTCTTTTATTTTAAATTGATTTTACTCAGAAATTACTCTTACCATTCCCTTCACCATAACCAGCTTTTCCATAAGCTCTTCTCTGGAATCTGCAAGAACGTTGATGTGTCCCATTTTTCTTCCTGGTTTGGTTTCTGTTTTTCCGTATAAGTGGATGTAGGTTTCAGGTAACTGAAGAACGTCTTCCATTCCCTCATATACTACTTTTCCGGTGTATCCTTCCGCACCTACCAGATTCAGCATTCCGCTGTAAGTGATAGCATCGGTATCTGCTAAAGGTAAGTTTTTTACCACACGGTACATCTGCTCAAATTGAGAATTGGTATTTCCTTCCTGGCTCTGATGTCCTGAATTGTGAAGTCTTGGAGCCGTTTCATTCACCCATATTTTTCCTTCTTTGTCAAGGAATAATTCTATGGCAAATAATCCCGGAGAATTTACAGCATTTAAAAACTTCTCTGTAATGGAATCAATTTGATTCTGAACATCTTCTGTTAAAAGAACCGGACATACATTGAAATCCAAAAGGTTCAGCTTTGGATCAGCCACCATTTCTGTTACAGGAAAAATATTCGTTTCTCCTTTCTCATTTCGTGCTACAATCACAGAAAGTTCTTTATCAATATCTACCAGACTTTCAATGACAGATGCTTCTGTCCATAAGTGCTGATAATCTTCTTCTGTTTTGATCACCTGTACCCCTTTTCCATCATATCCGCCTGTATTCATTTTCTGAACAAACGGCAAAGGCATGATAATTTTCTCATCACTATTCCATACTACCTGAAATTCCGGACTTGGAATGTCGTGAGCTTTATAAAATTCTTTCTGAAGGATCTTTTGCTGAATTGTTTTGATGATACTGGCATTAGGAACTACTTTTATTCCCTGCTTTTCAAGTTCTGCCAGTGCATCAGCATTTACATGTTCAATTTCAATGGTTACAACATCCTTGTCTTTACCGAAGTTAAGAACCGTATTATAGTCATTAAAATTTCCCTGTGTAAAATACGATATGTTATGACATGGTGCATCAGAAGCCGGATCCAGAGTATAAAACTCATCATCATACTTCAATGCGCTTTGTATCAGCATTCTTCCCAGCTGTCCGCCTCCCAGAATTCCTATTTTCATTTTTTATTTTTATTAGATTTACTTCTTATTGAATTTTATCGATTTTTAAATACCCAAGTCCCATCGGGTTTTCCTGATTTTCTGCATCAGATTTTTTAAGTACGATAGCATATTTTTCTTTCATATAGGCAGGAAGAATATCACTCACATTGAAAATATCATCAATATCTACTCCATGCTTATCATCAATATGGCTTACCGCTCCTTCAAATCCCATCGTCTGATAAAACTGGGTAGCTTTTGCTCTTTTTACAATCTCTCCCATAGACTGGCCTACCATCAAGTGCTGCTCATGAAATTCTTCAAAGAAGCCCGGTTTGTACCCTCCCAGATTAAGGAAGAACAATTGATCTTCTGATGATTTCTCTCCCTTTTCTACAATCTCCACTTCATAGCCGTCAGCAAATTTAACCTCCTGATAACAATCAAGATGAATTTTACCTTCTGCTTCCTTCCAAAACTCTTTCATATCCGGAATTAAATCTTTAAGATTCTCTGCTATTCCGAAGAAAACATCGTGCTGCTCAATATTTCTTCCTTTAGGAGTTGACCCAAGGATGACATAAAATAATTTCATTACATTTTTCATGCATACAAAAATACGTTAAATTTATCTTTTTCAAATGTTTGGCAGACTACTACAATAATTTTATATTTGTAACATTATTTGTAGTATGTCAGAAATCATCATACTCTTCCTTGGCGCAATTTCCGCTGGTCTATTAGGTTCACTTACGGGTTTAGGAGGAGGAGTTATCATCATTCCTTTATTAACGCTGGGATTCGGCGTTCCAATGCATTATGCTATTGGTGCTTCACTCATATCTGTGATTGGGACCTCTTCCGGTGCGGCTGTAGCTTTCGTCAAAGAAGGGTTTACCAACATGAGAATCGGGATGTTTCTCGAAATTGCCACCACAGCAGGAGCTATTGTGGGTGCTTTGGTTTCGGGAATGCTTAATCCTAATACAATCGGGATTATTTTTGCAAGTATCCTTCTTCTTACTGTGATTTTGAATCTTAAAGGTAAACCTGATCATCAGGAGCCTCTGATCAAAGGAAGTCTTGAAGAAAAACTGAAATTGTACGGGACATTCCCTGATAAAGGAGTATTGAAAAGCTATTCAGCAAGAAATACAGTTCCTGGATTTTTGATGATGATGTTCGCCGGTGCTATGTCCGGACTTTTAGGAATAGGTTCCGGAGCATTGAAGGTATTGGCAATGGACAATATGATGAAACTGCCTTTCAAAGTATCTACAACAACCAGTAATTTTATGATTGGGGTAACGGCAGTAGCCAGCGCACTGATCTATTTTCAGAGAGGTGAAATTATTCCTGTCATTGTAGCTCCGGTATTAATTGGAGTTGTAATCGGAAGTTTTATCGGTTCAAAAACGCTGATGGTATCAAAGACCAAAAAATTAAAAGTATTTTTTGCCATTGTAATCACCATTCTGTCAGTTTACATGATGTATAACGGTATCAACAAAAGCTTCAGATAATGAGAAAGAATTTTACAGACGTAGATCTGAACCGCTCCGTTGGAAATCTTTTGAGGTTAGGTGTTATTCTTTCTGTAGCAACATCTCTGATTGGTTTTATCAAATTATTTTTTGAGGGTTTTAAAATGCCCGAAAAATATACAAGCCTTGTGGTAGGTACTTCTTCAGATAAAGTATGGGGACATTTCTGGAATTCTCTTTGTAAAGGAGAAGGAATGGCGATTATCCAACTGGGAATTCTTCTGTTGATCTTCACTCCCCTGATGAGGATTGTTTTTGCTTTAATTGGTTATTTAAAAGAAAAAGACTACGTATATGTAGTCATTTCTTCTATTGTTTTAGCAATTATGGCAGTGAGTTTCTTTGCAGGCTACGCCCACTAATTTTACATTTCATAAAATTCTAACGGCAACTGATCCGGATCCTGGGTAAAGAAAAACTCTTTTCCAGTGAATTCATCTATGCGGATTTCTTCGCAATTCAGCCCCTTTCCTATCAGTTCATTTCGTTTTTCCGAAACATTTTCTACAGAGAAAGCAAGATGTCTTAAACCGCATGCTTCAGGACGTGACGGACGTTGTGGAGGATCAGGAAAAGAGAATAACTCAATCACATAATGATCACCGATAGCCAGATCAAGTTTGTATGATTTTCTTTCTTCACGGTATACTTCCCGTATTATATTCAGACCTAAAATTTCCGTATAAAATTTCTTTGATACAGTATAATCTGAACAGATGATGGCAATATGATGGATCTTCATTCTTTAAATTTTAAACTACTTCTTAATTCAACATTTTTATTTAATCTCCTTACAGTTATCTTTTCTTCTTGTATCAATAATATACTGAATTTTCCATTCGTTATTCTGCTTTACCAGCTGAAAACTATTGGCTCCGCAATGTGACAGTTTTTCTTTTAAATAAAAAGAATAAGGAGTAAATACGCTTGCCAGATTTCCGTCCGTATGAATAGCTTCTATGATAATTCTTTCATCCAGATCTCCTTTTGTAAATTTTGAAACCGAAGCAACGAAATCCGGTATACTGTCACTTTTTACAGTACCGTCTTTGGTTATGGTCTGAAGAACTGCATTTTCTGTAAAAGCTGATTTTACCAGCTCAGGATCGGCATTTTTCATTCCAAGGAACAAATTACGGATTGGTTTTTCAATATCCTGACTCTGCTGACCAAAACAGGCAACACTGAGTAACAAAAGAATGCCGGCAATCTTTTTCATATAATAGGTTTTTAGAAAATAAAAATAGGGAAAATAATGTTTCAGCTAAGGGAATTTTTCTTCAAATACAAATATCTTTACGACAGTATATTTAGTTTTCTATAGAATGACAACTTTTGTTTGTGTCACTATAATTGTTGATATCATCAGCCTTTGTCATTCCGAAGGAATCTAATTTGTTTTAAAATATTTTCTCATAATACTCTATTGAAAATGATATGGATTAATAATCTTTATTATACAAACCAATGCCTCCTCATACCAAAAAAAGTGGGCTAAAGCCCACTCCTATTGAATATTTATTCCTTATTTTAGAATTTCATAACATCCTTCACTACCCCATTTTTCTGAGTGTGCTGTAATAATTCAGATTCAATGAAGTTTTTAATCTGCTCTTCAGAACCATTGCTTGGGAACAGAAGATGAACGTTTGCCCCCGCATCAAGGGTAAAGAATAAAGACATTCCTGTTTCTCTTCTGAAATCCCATACTTTATTGATAACCTCCAGCGTTCCTGTTTTCATCAGGATAAAAGCAGGATCACTCATCATCATCATTGCATGCAGTGTAAGCGCTTCATGTTCTACCAGCTTAATGAAACGTTCCATATCTCCGTTTTTCAGAATCTCTTTCATTGGAACAAAATTTTCTCTTGCTTCCTGAAATCTTCTTTCCGCGTAAGGATTGGTATTCATCAAACCGTGTCCTACTGTTGAGGAAACACTTTTCTGACCTTCATGAATTAACAGCACCCAGTCATTAAAGTTTTTGAATACTTCATGAACTTCAGCATCCGGATATTGCACCCCGAACAAATCTGAACTTTCTTCTACCTCATGTGTTTTCCCCCACACTACAAGTCCGTTGTATAAGCTTCGACATGCACTTCCACTTCCTAGTCTTGCTAAAAATGAAGCTTTCCTTAAAGATTCTTCTTCAGAATTTTTTCCTGTAAACGAAGCATCCAATGCCATAAGACATTTCGCAATGGCACCAAAACCAGACGCCGAGCTTGCAATCCCTGAACTATGAGGAAATGTATTTTCAGTTCTGATAATATATTTTCCTTTCAAAATCCATGGAAGGTATTGCTCTATATTTCTGAAATATTTCTCAATTTTCTCTGCAAACTTTACTTCTTCATTTCCAGCCAGAAAAGTCTGTACTGAAAAAGTTTCATTTGCTGTAAACTCCATTGAAGTATTGGTTTTACAATGGTTTAAGGTATAACTGATGCTTGGATTCGCAGGAATCTGATCAGCATATTTTCCCCAATATTTAATCAGGGCAATATTAGACGGACAGCTTTCTGAAACCGTTTGTGTATGAATGGTGAAGTTTTCTTTTCCTATAAAATCTTGTGTCGTCATAGTCTAATTTAAGTGTACTGTTTAGTACATTTTCTCGATAATATCTGCGTATTTTTTGATCACTACATTTCTTTTGACTTTCAATGTAGGAGTAATTTCGCCTGTATTGATATCAAATTCTGCCGGCATTAAAGTGAATTTCTTCACTTTTTCGTAATCTGCCAGATGGCTCTGTAATTCTTTAATTTTCTCTTTATAAAGGTTGATGATCTTCTCATTTTTCACAGCATCTTCCCAATTGGTAAAAGGAATATTATTTTTCTTGATATAATCCTGTAAAAATTCAAAATTAGGAACAATCAACGCTGAAACAAACTGTCTTCCTTCTGCAATCAGCATAATCTGCTGGATGAAGTTATTATTGGTCAGAAGGTTTTCGATCTGCTGCGGAGCAATATATTTTCCGTTAGAAGTTTTCATCAGATCTTTGATTCTGTCCGTAATAATCAGGTTTCCTTTATCATCAAACTTTCCTGCATCACCGGTTTTGAACCATCCGTCTTCCGTGAATACTTTCTGAGTTTCTTCAGGTTTATTATAATATCCTTTCATGATTCCGTTTCCTCTGGCCTGAATTTCATCGTTTTCTCCGATACGCATTTCCACTCCCGGCAAAGGTTTTCCACTGGTACCATGTTCAAAATGAGTTAAAGGGAAAAGGGTCAATGTTGCCGTAGTTTCCGTTAATCCATAACCTACTGTCACGTGAATTCCCACTGATTCAAAGAAACGGGTAACTTCTGGAGAAAGAGATGCTCCGCCACAAGGCAAAAACCAAAGTCTTCCGCCCATTTTTTCTTTTATTTTACTGAAAACCAATCGATCTGCAATAGCTTCTTTGAATTTTAATCCAAAAGGAACTGGTCTTTCATTTCTTCTTAATTCTGCAGTTTCCCATCCGGTTTTAAGGGCCCAGTCAAATATTTTCTTCTTCAGTGATGAACCTTCTTCTGCTTTTTCCAAAACTCCGGCATAGACTTTCTGGAAAAATCTTGGTACGGCACACATGGCTGTGGGTTTTACTTCTTCTAATGCTTTGGCTACATTTTTAGGATCTTCCAGAAAATAAACACGGGCACCTCCATACAGACACAATAAACTCCAGCTTCTTTCAAAAACATGGCTTAATGGTAAGAATGCCAGTGAAAGTTCTTCTTCAAAGTTTTTAAACTTAAAAAATTCAAAGTGGGAATCAAATGCCTTGATGAAATTTCCATGGGTAAGCATTACCCCTTTTGGAACTCCGGTAGTTCCGGAAGTATAGATCAATGTGGCAGTATCCTCATTTTCTTTTTTACAGATTTCCAGTTCTGACGAAGCTTTTACGATAAAATCTTCAAGATAAAAACTGTTGAATTCTTTCTTGATCCACACTGCTTTCTTAGAAACAATAATTGTTTCCAGAGTGTTTTCTTCTTTATTTAAAAACTCAAGACAGGCATCATACTGCATCTGGTTTCCTACTAAAACTGCTTTAGCTCCGGAATCGTTGATGATATGTTCTGCCTGCTCAGCATTATTGGTTGAATAAATAGGTACTGTAACGGCACCAATAGCCATTGAAGCCAGGTCAACGATCATCCATTCGGATGAGTTATCTGAATAAATAGCGACTCTGTCATTTTCCTGAATTCCAGCTTCTTTTAGTGCATTGGCTGTTTTAAAAATAACCTCACTGAATTTTTTCCAGCTCAGCTCTTTCCAGGCTGCGTCTTTCTTTTTAAATCCGATCGCCGCTTTTATAGGATGTTTTTCTACATTTTTAAGGATAATTGCCTCTGCAAGATTCATTTCTTCAGCTTTTTGTCGTTAATATAATTATTCAGGTGAAAGTCGATACTTTCTTTTACAGGAATAAACTGATAGTTCAGTTTTTCTTTGACTTTGTGATTGGAAATGGTGTTGAATGAAGAAATGGCTTCAATATTTGATTTGGTAACCATTTTCAGTTTGGGAATCAGCCATCCGAAAAGGATGTTGGCTATTCTTCCGATATTTAATACAGATTGTGAAAGAATTCTGGCATCTTTAAGTCCCAGACGGGTTCTTACCTGTTTTGCCAGATCGGCATATCTGTTGTTCTCAGCAACAATGATAAAACGTTCTCCGAAGAGATTATTGTCCATCAGCCCGATTGCTGTATTGGCCACGTCTCTTACATCAACATAGGCGGAGCCGCCGGAAAAGGTAAAACTATTGTCTTCAAAGGTTGAGAAAAGTTCTCCACTGCTTTGAGTCCAGTTTCCGCTTCCTACGATCATTCCAGGATTGATAATTATTACATTCATACCTTCTGCTGAGGCTCTCCATGCTTCCATCTCAGATAAATGTTTTGAAATAGCATAGGCAGAGTGTTCCAGTTTTGGATTAAAGTCCGAATCTTCATCCAGTTCTCCTTTTTCATTGAAATTATCAAGAACAGCAACGGAACTCACATGAAGAAATTTTTTAACGTCTGATCCTTCACAGGCAAACAGGAGATTTTCTGTACCCTTGATATTTGTACGGTACATTTCTTTTTCATCTTTGGGATGAAAGCTCACTTTTGCAGCACAATGATACACCTCATCCACACCCTGCAGTGCTGTTGTAAGAGAATCGAGATCATCAAAATCTACGTTTACCCATTCGATCTTGTTGAAAAAATCGTCGGGATTTTCCGTATAAAAGCTGTATGAATGCTTTACTTCGTTTATATTGCTTCCCGGTCTTTTAGAAGCACGTACATTTTTACCTCTTTTAAGAAGTTCCAGTACAATTATTCTTCCCAGAATTCCGGTAGCACCCGTTACAAAAATCATTAATTATTTTACTTGATTGCTGACTAAAATATAACAATATTTTCTATCCGGCAATTCTTCCGGATCCGGCAAAAATTCCTTAGAAAAACTGCTTTTGCAAATTTGCGATTTTTAATGCATAATTCAACTTTATTTAACCAATATTATCATTCATAAAACAATAAAAAAGGAAATTTCAACCGCTATAGATGATCAAACTTAAAAGTCCTGAAAGAATTTACAACTTTCAGGACTTCTATGATTAAAAAACACTTTGTTTTTAAGCCATTACCTCATTATTTCTTCTTGGAGCTTTATCGCAAAGAACGTCTGCAATACTCTTAGAAATAAGGTTTCCTTCTGTAAGATTATCCAGCCAGAAGAATTCTCCTGCTGCATTGATCTCGATGAAATAGTATTCGTCTTCAGGAGAAACAATCATATCTATTGCGCCGTAATCTACATTGTAAATATCCAGAAGTTCAAGCAGTTTTGCTTCTACATCTTCCGGAAGTTCCGTTCTGGTCCATTTATCAATCAGATTGATTCCGTCTTTTCTCCAGTCCACTTTGGCATCTTCGGATTGCTGGGAGTCTATTTCAAATGCATAAACATCTCTTCCTACAATGGTGATACGAAGTTCTTTTTTCTTTTGAATCATCTGCTGAAACTGCATCGGACAATATAACAATGAATCAAGCTCTTCTAATTTATCTTCATTAACGACGTTGGTAAACACTACATTTTCTACACCGTCTTCATAGATGGCAAAACCGGTTTGCATTTTTGCCACTACATTTTGATGTTTCAGAATAAATTTTCTGGCTTCATCAGGGTTATTGGTAAGGCAGGTTGCCGGAATGGTCAGCCCTAATTTATCTGCAATTTTCAATTGTTCTTCCTTACTGTCGAGTCTTCTGTACACACTTGGCTTCCCTAAAGAATAAGCATCTACAGATTCAAAGAAACCGAAAAGGGTATTTCTGATTTCTCCCATTGCCGCACCGTAAAACTTAGAGTCCATTTCTTCCCTAAGGCCTTTTCCAATATTGTAAGCTCTTCTGTACCAGATGGCGGAAATATCATCCAAACGATGCTTTGCTTCGGGAGTTTCAAGAAAACTCACCCATTCTCCATCCTGGAAAATAGTAGACAGTTTATTTTGTAAAGGATAGACGTCAACATCAAAACGAATGACTTCACAGTTATTTTTTTCAATGTATTCTGTTACTTTTTCAATAGAAAAATTATCTGCGGTATGGGTTATAATTAAAATTTTATTCATGGAAATTGATTCTGTTGATAAGATTATCGGCAATTCTTTCTGCGATGGGAAATCCCAGCTCTTTTTGCAGCATTCCCCATTCTCCCTGTGGATTCACTTCAAGGAAATAATATTCTCCGTCTCTTCCTTTGATCATATCGATGGCTCCCATATAAAGTCCCATTTCATTCATCATGGAAGTGAGATTGGCTTTTACAGATTCCGGGAGTTCATATGCTGACCAGAAATAACCTTCATGTGCTACTCTCCAATCTGCATTTTCACTGTTATTGATCTTTCCTGTGAAGAAATCACCGTCTATATAGACGATTCTCAATTCGTATTCTTTTTCAATATAAGGCTGAAAAATCATAGGGCAATAGGCAATGTCAGAAAGGTTTTCAAGAGATTCCTCTTCAATAATTGTAGTTGAAATCATGTTTTCACCCGACATTGTTTTTGCTGTTACTCCATGAAGCTTAGCAATTGCTTTTCCCTGACAGTATTGATGGAAAAATGTTGTTATTTTCTCTTCATCATTGGAAAAAATAGTTTTAGGGATCGTTAAGTTATTTCTTTCTGCAACTTTCAGCTGAAATAATTTATTGCCATCTGCCTTTTTTTCATTTTCATAAGGGTTGATCCAGGGAATATGTTCTAAGGAAGTCATCAGATTGTAACGCAGGCTTCCGTATTCGTTCAGAAAGATTTTTTCATACTCCTGATCCAGTTCTTCAGGAGCATTGATTCTCCATGCTTTTCTGTGCCATACTCCTTTGATTTCCTCAGAATGGAAGGTATTTCCATACTCATCTGTCAACTCAAATGAATTTTCATAAATGTTGATTTTCTGAAGGTGGTTCAGGCGGTCAGAATTCAGTCTGAAATATGGGATATTTTTGGAGGCCAGGTATTCGAAAAAGATATCGATATTATAAAAATCCTGTGAATGAGTGATGCAGAGAATCATTTGCCGGTTTTTATTAAAAAGGGAAACTTAATGTTTAAGTTTCCCCTACTATTTTATTGAATATTCTACTGATTTTATAGTGGAATAGTGATTACATCATCATCACCGTCAGATGGATATTTCAGCGTGTGCATCATATCATCTTTGGGAGAAGTTACAACGTCTATTGCAGGTTTTGTAATAACGTCTCTTTCAGGAATTGACATATCAGTTCCCCCTTTTACTGTTTCAGGATCCTTTACCTGTTTTTCTAAGAATGATGCGAAAAATGGCTTCTTCTTTGAGTTTTGGTTTTTCATAATGTTTAGTTTTGGTTTGATATATAATTTAGCTTAAGCTGTATGTATATTCTTACACATCTAAAACATCCTCATCTCCGTCAGAAGGATATTTCATCGTTACATTATCATTATCAGGCTTAGTAACATTATCCTTAAGAGGAGTAGTGATCTGATCCTGAAGGGATGTAGTAATCTGGTCTGCCAATACAGAAGTAATACCTCCTCCTTTTACTGTTTCAGGGTCTTTCACCTGTTTTTCCAAGAATGTCGCGAAAAATGGCTTCTTTTTTGAATTTTTGTTTTCCATAAGTTAATATTTTTATCGTTTTGGAAATCCAAAGTACGAAAAATTCAAATCATGGAGAAATAATATTACGTTTTAATAAAATTTTAACATAATGTTGAAAATCAAAGTATAATATTAATTTAAACCAAGAAAATCCTTCACAACATTTGCAAAATCTACCGGATTTTCAGCCTGCACCCAATGTCCGGCATTTTTCACCGTAACGACTTTAGCTTTAGGAAATTGCTGTTTGATTCCGAATTCATCCTGTGGCAGGATATAATTAGATTTTGCTCCTGCTATAAACAATGTATCACCTTCAAAAACACCGAATTTAATGGCGTTGGATACAAATTCAGTATATTTTTCGGATAATGTTTTAAGATTAAATCTCCATCCCAGTTTTTTATTGTCATCCCAATAAAGGTTTTTCGTTAAAAACTGTACGGTAGATCTTTCCGGGATATATTGGTTCAAAACTGCTTCCACATCATTTCTTGAAGCTACCGTATTGAAATCAACGGTTTCCAGTGCTTTGATAATTCCCTGATGATGTGGTGGATATGCTTTAGGAGAAATATCAACAACGATCAGCTTTTCAACACGTTCAGGATATTTTATAGCAAACTGCATCACAGCTTTCCCTCCCAGAGAATGTCCTAAAACATGAGCTTTCTGAATCCCATAATGATCCATATAATGTGCAATATCATCTGCCAGGTCGTCATGAGACATACTATCTGAATGAAAGCTTCTTCCGTGGTTTCTAAGGTCAATCAGGTGTACAGGAAGATATTCTCCCAGATCTTTTCCGAAACTTCCCCAGTTGTCAAGCATTCCAAATAATCCGTGAAATACAAGAAGCGGCGTATTGGTTGAATTTTCGCCGAATATTTTTGAGTTTAAAATTTCCATATTTTTAGAAGTTAGATGTGAGAAATTAGAAGTCAGATAACAAAAGAGATCAGCAACGAAATTGTACTAATTTCTGGTATCTGGCTTCTCATTTCTTATTTATTACCATTTTGCCAGTCTCTTCAGATAAGCCTGAACTGTATTTTCCAATCCCATATAAAGTGCTTCTGAAACCAAAGCGTGTCCGATAGATACTTCTAACAGGTTGGGAATAGTATCGGCAAAGTATTTCAGGTTTTCTAAGCTCAGATCATGACCGGCATTGATTCCCAATCCAAAATTGGTAGCTTCAACAGCTGTGTCGTAATAAGGTTTTATAGCCTGTTCTTTATTAATCAGGTAATTTTTTGCGTAAGCTTCGGTATATAGTTCTATTCTGTCTGCCCCTGTTTTAGCGGCGTATTCTACCAATTCCGGTAAAGGATCAAGGAAAACGGAAGTACGAATCCCTGCCTTTTTAAATTCCGCGATAATCTCTGTAAGGAAATCGAGATGTTTTTTGGTATCCCAGCCTGCATTGGATGTAATAGCATCATCAGCATCCGGCACTAAGGTTACCTGCTCCGGCTTCACTTCCAGCACCATATCAATAAAACTCTGATGTGGGTTTCCCTCAATATTAAACTCAGTCGTAACCAACGGTTTCAGATCATAGACATCTTTTCTTGTGATATGCCTTTCATCAGGTCTTGGGTGGATGGTAATTCCCTGTCCTCCGAATTCCTGAATTTTTACAGCTGCTTCTGTAACACTTGGGGTTTCACCTCCTCTTGCATTTCTTAACGTCGCAATTTTATTAATGTTTACGCTTAGTTTTGTCATTTTTTATTTTAGATGTTAGATATAAATGTTAGAAGTCAGAAATTCACAGTTGGAAGTAAATCCAGACTTTGTGCTTCTATTGGTCTTCCACATTTATGATCATTTAAAAATTTAATTTAAAATTTGTTTAAAAGGTTCTGAAACTTCCAGCTTCCCTCTTCAATCTTCCTACTTTATACTTTCACACTTACCTGCATCACCTGAAGCTCAAATTCTTTTGAAGCGACTAATAAATGGTCAAAAATATCGGCCTGTATTTCCTCAAAACGTTCCCATTTGGAATCATTAGCAAAACAATAGACTTCAAGAGGTAATCCTTGCGGGGTAATCTCCAGTTGGCGTACCATACGGGTTCCGTTTTTGTCCACATCCGGATCATTTTCAATATATTTCTGTGCATAATATCTGAAAACGCCGATATTGGTAAGCTGCCTTCCGTTTACTATTTTATCCTTATGTTCAAGGCTTTCTTTTTCTTTTTTGATCTCAGAAGTTCTTTCTTCAAGATAATCTGAAATGAGGTTGATCTCCTTTAAACGCTCTACATCTTCATCAGTCAGAAACTTAAAAGAATTAATGTTAAAGTAGATTGATTTTTTTATTCTCCTTGTATTGGACTCAGACATCACCTGCATATTCTTGATCTCTGTAGTCATCAAATCATAGGTAGGAATAGTGGAAACCGTTTTATCAAAGTTGGTAATTTTCGTAGTCAGAAGATTAATTTCCGTAATATTTCCTTCAATAGTATACTTTGGAATGCTTACCCAGTCACCTACTTTCAGGTTTTTAGAAGTCGCAACGTGAAGCCCTGTTACAAACCCTAATATTGTGTCTCTGAAAACCAATACCAGCACCGCTGTAATCGCTCCAAGACTTCCTACGATAGTGGTTCCTTTGATCCCAAAAATGACACAAAGTCCTACTACGGTAAATATAAAAAGTCCTAAAATCTTTACCGTTTCTGAAATGGCATTAAGCGCCATAATCTTATAGAAATCCTGTTTGATGCTGAAATAATTTCTGAAAGCTGTCAGCGATCTGTAGAGCATTCCTGCTAACATGAGTACCAATCCCAGATTGATACATCGTATGATAAAAATGGTTGTTTTTGGCAATGCATTTTCCGGAAATATGGATCCCTGGATCCCTGCTACAGCAATCAGAGCGGCAAAATGTGCTACAGAATTGGTGATTTTGGCCTGATAAATAGATTTTAAGATGGGAAATTTCTGTTCATTATGAAATAACCTGAATACAGAATTGATGATGAATTTAAAAACAAAATCAGTAATAAAAAACAGGACAAGAAGTAAACTCAATTTAACAATAATATGAAACACCCAGTCCAGCCCGGCTGGTGATATCTGGGTAATATAAATGTAAAGCTGTTCACTCAGCTCCTGTATAAAGTTTTTAGTTTCTTGTAACTGGTCATTCATTACAGCAAATTTATGAAATTAAGAATCATCATTTTACTATTCACAATCAATTTTCATCCCAAAAAGTATTAAACGAAAAATATTGTACAAAAAAACTTTTGCGAATTTATTTTCAAAATATCAAATCTTCCACAACCCTCAATTATAAATGAAAAATCAACTACAATTAATTGATTTAAATGAAAAATATTAAAATAAATTACAATTTTAACATTTTAATATTAAAAAATTATTAAATTTGATTAAAACTAACCCCATAAAAATCAATTAAATATGAAACAAAATTACTTGTTGATCATGCTATGCAGCCTTCTGCTCCTAGCTAATTGTAAAGGAGACGACTCTGTTACTCCCGAAGAAAATCCTATCAAAGTAGTTTCCACAGGCAAAGTGGAAGGCAAAGTATTTGCAAAAAACGGAACCAAACCCATTGGGGGCGCTATTGTATTTACTACCGACGGCCAAAGCAATATTTACCATACGTATTCTAACGCTGATGGTAGTTTCAGCTTAACAGCTCCTGAAGGTAAGACGACACTTCACATTCAAACCGGTGATGGTAAAAATTTCAGAACAGAACTTTCTGTTACCATTAAGAAAAATGAAACAGTTACTGTAGCTGCAACAGATTCAAAATTAGATCAGATTGCAAAAATGGCTTATATAAAAGGAAGTTATGATGAAATTGAAGCTATTATAACTTCTCTTGGATATACTGCTACTGAGATTACTTATCAGGATTTAAAAAACATCAATACTATTTCCCAGTATGATATTATCTTCCTGAACTGCGGATCGCGTACTTATGCCCAAACAGGAACTTCAATGCCAAGCAACGATGCCAATGTATATTCCAATCTTTCTACTTTTGTAAGCAATGGCGGAAGTCTTTACAGCTCAGACTGGGCGTCTGCTTATCTGGTAGGAGGAAATACAAATACTGAAAACTGTAATGCTCCCGGCGGTTTCATCAACGATAACCTTCTTTGTCTGAAAGATATTGGTACTGCCACCAATTATATAGGCTGCAGTGTTTCAAATCCTGCTTTGGCAAATGCATTAGGATTTAATACACTGGATATTCAATATGATATGGGTGCGTGGGAAAAAATTCAGAATTATGATCCTGCATTCTGGGATGTTCTGGTACAGAAAGGCAACGAGCCACTGATGATAAGAACAGGACATTATACAAACCCTTCTGCTCCACAGACTCCTGTAGGAACTTCTTTAAATAACAATCACATCACAATCTGCCATCACACAGCCAGTGGAAATAATATTACCATTACCATCAATCAGAATGCCTGGAATGCTCATCAGGCCCATGGAGATACAATGGGGCCTTGTACAGGAAACTCCAGCAGTGGGAATATCTACTATACTACATTCCATAACCATGCAAGTGGAAATATCGGTAAAGCAGGACCGATTCTGGAATACGTAATCTTAAATTTGTAATAAAATTTTATAACTCAGTTCTCTAAGTGGTCTTTTATAAGGCCACTTTTTTTATATTGCATCTATATTTTAAAAGAATGGATACAACAATTATTAATATCTTCTGCCTTATTCTTCTGTTTATAGGGATTTTGGGAACTTTCCTCCCTGTTTTGCCGGGACTTTTGCTCAGCATCTGCGGGCTTCTGATCTATAAATTCGGGACGGATGCAGACCTTCCCATGATCTATATCTGGGCTTTCGGGATTCTTACAGCAGCCTCTGTAGTGTTAAGTTATGTAATTCCTGCAAAAACCAACAGAAAATATGGAGGTACTCGCTGGGGAAGCATCGGGTCTGTAATAGGAACTATTGTGGGGATATTTATACCGATTCCCTTAGGTTTTCTGGTAGGAATGTTTGCTGGGGTATTTATTGGTGAATTACTTCATGACAGTAAGGATATGAATAAAGCCTTACAATCTACCAAAGGGGCCCTGATTGGATTCATTTACGGAACCGGATTCAGTTTTGTGGTAGGAGTGGCAATGTTTTTGGTAGTACTTCTTAATATGTTTAACGTTATTTAATTAAAATATAAGAAACTATGTTCCATAAAGTTATCATAATCAGTCTGGGAATTTTTGCATTAATAGGATGCGATGCCCAAAAGAAATCTAAGATTAATACAAAAGCTTCTGAAATGCAGACCAATCCAAGAGCTACAAATCCTAATAATCAGAAAGACGGCGTTCTGTACCTTAGTGAAGGTGAAAATAAGTTTTTAAGGGAATATCAGATGAATGTAACGTTCAAAGGGGTTTCTGAAGACAGCCGTTGCCCTGAAGGAGTCAATTGTATATGGGCAGGAGCCGCTCTTGCTCAGGTGGAAGTAATGGGAACTTCTACACGGCCTATGACTCTGAACCTCGCAAGCATAGATTACCCGGGAAAGAATTACCGCCAGTCAGCAGAATTTAACGGGTATATCATTACCTTACAGGATGTTACTCCCTATCCAAAACAACAGGACGGAGCAAAAGCATTGGCCGGAAAATATAAAATCGGAATTACGATAAAAAAGGCAGATCAATCAACAGATTCTACCAAGAAATAGGCTTCTTCCCTTTGGAAACAAGATACTCATTAATTTTTGAGAAAGGCTTGCTTCCAAAAAAACCTCTGTACACAGAAAATGGTGAAGGGTGTGCCGATTTCAGAATAAAATGCTTAGCCGGATCTATGAGTTCGGCTTTTTTTTGTGCAAAAGCTCCCCACAATACAAACACTACATTTTCTTTTTTATCTGAAATTTCTTTAATGATAAAATTGGTGAATTTTTCCCAACCCAGATCTTTATGGGAATTGGGTGAATGAGCGCGAACCGTTAACGTTGCATTCAACAGCAAAACACCTTGTCTTCCCCAGTCATCCAATTCTTTGGAAGTTCTTACGACTCCTAAATCATCTTTTAACTCAATAAAAATATTCTTAAGAGATGGTGGCGCAGCAACCTGTTCAGAAACAGAGAAACACAAACCATTTGCCTGAAAATCATTATGGTAAGGATCCTGACCAATAATAACGACCTCAACATCATCAAAAGCCGTTAGCTCCAACGCTCTGAAAATCTGATTTTTCGGTGGAAAAACTTTAGTTGTTGCATATTCATTCTTTACTTTCTCCCAAAGGGTTGTAAAGTATTCCGTACTCTTTATAGGGGCTAAAATTTCTGTCCACGTCATACTGCAAAAATAATAATATTAAAATAAGAGCCTGCATCATACTTTAAATATCTTCAGTTTTCTTTCAATCAACATATAAGAAATGTAGGACAGCAATAACGAAAAAGATATCAATAACAGATTATTAAGATGATAAGAATGTACAATAACAAAATTCTGCTTCTTCACAACATAATGGATAATATATAGTGAATAAGAGATATTTCCCAGGAAATACACTGCCTTGGTTTCTAAAAATGTCTTTATAAAGTTTTGCTTTCCTTCATACAGGTATTTTATCATCAATGCAGATAATAAAGGAATAAATAATAACCCCTTTTCAATAAACAACATAGATACAAACAGCAGGAGAATGATATAAATAATGAGGTTCTCTTTTTTCATTTTAAATGATGGTAAAAGAGCAACTCCAATTCCAAGAAAATAGGAAGATACTGTTCTCAGCAGAGAAACAAGACCATAAGAAAGATCAAGATATCGCGAGGATTCTCCTACCTTCATCGGGATCTCAGAACCTAAATACAAATTATTGGGAAAATAAGGAAGCACAAACCTCAAGACCAAACTTGCAATAATTAAAACTTCACTGCGTATTTTATAACGAAGGATAAACCATAAGATAAACGGGAATATCAGATAACAAATCCATTCTGTACTAAGTGACCAGTAAACAACATTCAGCAAATAATCCGGATTAAAAAAACATTGTAATAATGTGGCATTGATAAAGAATCCGCTTATAGAGCTTTTCTCTAAAAACAAAACAATAAAAATGACTGATATAATGTATACAGGATAAATCCTATTGATTCTTTTTTTATAAAAAACTTCTATTATTTTATAATTCAGCGTTTTAAATTTCCCCGCATAAGAAACGGTCAGTAAAAAAGCACTTAATACAAAAAAGATATCTACTGCCACATATCCCTTCCCTACTATATCCTGAATGAATTCATTCCTGAAAAAACTAAAATGAAAAAAAGCTACCCATAATGCAACAACCCCTCTAAGCCCCGTTAAAGATTTTATTTCATTTTTCATATATAAATTCAATCGGTGATAAAGATAGAAAAAACCTGTCAAATTTTATATTACCCATTACTGGCTGGTCTTTTTAAACTAAAAATAATGTTATCAGGAAAACCTTCATCTTTCTTTCCCTCCAGCAAAATAAAATCATATTTTATAAGAAGTCCTTTTGAATTTTCATTAATTTTATTGGTAATCGCAACAATTTCCTGTAAGTGTAAATCATTAAATCCAAAATCTAAAACCGCGTTCAATGCTTCAGACATTATTCCCTGCCTGTGATATTCCGGTAACAATTCATAACCAACTTCTGCTGTTTTCCGGTCTTCAGAAAAATTCCAAAGACAGATTGTTCCGATAAGATTCAGACGATCTTTTAGAGAAATTCCCCAATACACGGTTTGATTATTCTGAACTCTTTCCTTAATTGTCAAAATAAACTGCAGGGCATCATAGTTTGTCTTTGGCGAAACCCTTTTTACAAATTTATTGACCTCCGGATTGCTTCGGATTTTTAAAATATCTTCTGTTTGGCTTTCATTGATTCCGTTTAAAATCAATCTTGAGGTTTCTAGTTTCACATCTCAAATGTAGTAAAAAGAATATCATAAATTTATATAAACGTAAAGGTTATTGCATTCTCTTACTTATTTTGAGTAAGCAAAGAAATGCAGCTAAGTGAAAGATAATCGACATGCTTAGAAGAATTAATTTTATTGATTCCGTCTTTGCCCTCTTGAAATAAAATCCTATAAAAATAAAAATTTTAGCGTTTTAAAAGATTGATCTTTTTTTTGAAGTTTAAAAATTTCCAAGAAAAAAAGTAACTCTATAATCATACTATTCAAAGTTAATTTATTCTGTAAATCTCTCAGATATACGTAATAATCAAAATTCTCACTAAATTTGCAGTGTGTATATAGATAAAGAAGATTTAGACGAATTAGAGTTTCCGCAATTGCTCGCGGAAATCTCCCCATTTGCGTATTCTCCGAAAACAAGAGAAAAAATTCTTCAACTTCGCCCAATGGAAATAGACGAGGCGGAACTTTCCTTAAAAAAAACGTCAGAATATCTGTCCAGTTTTGAAAGTTCAAATGCGATTCCGTTTGATGAATATGAAGATATTGAAAGTGAGCTGAAATTGATGCTGATTGAGAACTACCGTCTGGAAAATGCTGCTTTCATCAAAATAAAAACCATCACGGAACAGATCGGAAGACTTCAGAAGTTCTTTCCTACCATGCCCGAAACATTTCCTACTTTATTAGAGGAAGTTTCTGTACTGGAATTCAGAAAAGAGATCATTGATAAAGTGGATAAGGTTTTCAACCGTTTTGGTGAGGTAAAAAGTGAAGCTTCTCCGGCTTTAAAAGGCTTGAGAACTGAAATCCAGCTTGCTAAAAAAGCAATTCAGGAAAATTTCAACCGCGCACTGACCACATATGGACAGAGTGACTTTTTGGATGATATACGGGAAACCATTATTGATGACCAAAGGGTTCTGGCTGTAAAATCAGGATTCAAAAAAAGAGTCGCCGGAAGAACACTGGGAATTTCCAAAACAGGTTCCATTACTTACATTCAGCCGGATAGTGTTGTAAAGCATTACTTCAAACTTCGTGAAAGTGAAGAGGAAGAGAAAAAAGAAATTGATAAAGTTCTCCGACAGCTTACCACAGAACTGGCAGAGTTTCAACCTCAGCTGTGGAGGTATCAGGTTTATATTTTTGACCTAGATCTTACAAGAGCGAAAGCTAAGTTTGCGGATTTAGTGAACGGAATTCTTCCCAAGATCAACCGTCACAAGACATTAAAACTTAAAGACGCTTATCATCCGTTGTTATGGTTGAGAAATAAAGTAGAGAATAAAACAATTCACCCTCAGACTCTTGCTTTAACGGAACATAACAGAATTATTTGTATTTCCGGGCCCAATGCCGGTGGAAAATCAATTACTCTGAAAACAGTGGGATTATTGCAGTTGATGATCCAGAGTGGTATTCTTGTTCCGGTTCATCCCAAATCTGAAATGTTTTTCTTTGAAAAGATCATGACGGATATTGGTGATAATCAATCCATTGAAAACCATCTATCGACCTATTCATCAAGATTGAAGAAAATGTCCGGAATTATCCGTGAGGCAGATGCCAATACACTTTTACTGATTGATGAATTCGGTACCGGTTCTGATCCGGAACTGGGTGGTGCCCTCGCAGAAAGTTTCATGGAATTTTTCTACGACAAAAAGAGTTTCGCGATTATTACCACTCACTACACCAATATTAAACTGGTGATAGAACAGCTTCCCAATGCCCAGAATGCAGCAATGCTCTTCAATGAAGAAACTCTGGAGCCAATGTATAAGCTGGAAGTAGGCCAGGCAGGAAGTTCATTTACTTTTGAAGTTGCAGAAAAGAATAAAATTCCAAGATTTATTATCCATTCTGCCAAGAAAAAGGTAGAGCATGATATCGTTAACCTTGACAAGACCATTGTAAAGCTGCAGCAGGAGAAATTTGAAGTTGAAAAGCTGAAATCCGACCTTGCAGAAAGAAAAGAGTCTGTAGAAGATAAGCGTGATAACCTTCAGAAGCTGAATGATCAGCTTCAGCAGAAACTGTTTAATTTCCAGAAACTGTATGAAGAGGAACACCGTAAGCTTCAGTTCGGGAATAAGATTGAAACGTTCATCGACAGTTATACAAAGGGAAAATCCAGAAAAGACGTTGTAAAAGACTTTGTAAAACTTCTTGAGCAGGAGAAATTCAGGAAATTAGGCCACGATAAGGACGAAACAAAACGTCTGCAGGTTGTTAAGAGAAAAATCACTCAACAGCTGAAAAAGGAGGAAGTCATTGAAAAAATTGCAGAGACCAATGAAAAACTTGAAGAACAACGTAAAAGCGACCGTGCCATTTGGATGAAAATCGGACAACGTGTTCGTATTACCGGAAGTACCAGTGTGGGAACGATCGAAAAGATTTCCAGAAACAAGGTGATTGTTAATTATGGAACCTTCAAGACAACGATTAATGCAGATGAACTTGAGAGAATTTAATATCTGAAATGAGTTCATTTTTAAACTCATTTTACGCAAATAGAAAGAGAGAGTGCCGGAAAGTACTCTCTCTTTTTTATTTTTATTTCTTAATGAATTTTAACCTGATTGCGCTGTTTTTATCTTTCAGCTGAATAAAATAAATTCCTTCGGATAAATTACTAAGGTTTACTTTATGATCGGAAACTTTTCCTTCATCTGTTTTCTGTCCCAAAACATTATAAATTTCATAATCCGTTGCTTCTGAAATTCCGGAAATATTTAAAATATCAGATGCCGGATTGGGATAAATTTCCGGTTTTGTCGATTTTCCAGCTTCGTTCACTCCCAATGTAGGGGTAAGAAAGTTTATACCATAATCCTCAACTTCTCCATAAGTAAATGAACCACAAGCATCCGCAGGCACCTCCTGTCTGCACATTACCCTCATTACAAGTCCGCAACCATTAATTACAGAGCTTGGCAATATAGGATAACTCGGGATAGAAAATGTGGTTACAACCGGAGTTGTTGATGTCACATTATTTGCAACCAATATTCTTTCACTAGCATCAAAAACACCATTGCCATTGATATCTATCCATGCTGTTACAGTAATAGGACTTGGTGTACCGGCCCATGTATTACTCACTGAAAGCGTATTTCCTACACTTCCTGCTAAAAATTTAATTCTTCGGTCTACATCAGTTCTGTAATCGATATAGTTGGAAGCTCCTGAGTTGCTCACCATTGGAGCTGTAACTCCTGTTGAATTTACGGTTACATTGGAAATATATACCATTGTTGCATCTATAGAGGCAGTAGTGCAATAATTGAGTGATGTCACAAAAAATACCGGATTAGACCACATTCCCTGAGTAGTACATATTTTTGCTACCTGTACTTCATAAACTGTACATGGCTCCAGATTCGTAATAGTAAATGAATTTTGTCCTGGTACAGGAGTAGCTACCGTCCAGGTAGTAGTTCCAGGTAATCTGTATCTGATAAGATTATTCGGGGTATCCGGATCAGCCGTCCAGGTAACAGTTCCGGAGGTAAGGGTTATACCGGACATCTGAACACCGGTGGGAACATTTGTATCACAGTAAAATAAAGATTTTGATTCTGCTTCTATTTTGTTTTCTGCCTGAAAGCTGGAAATACCCAAAATAAAAGAGAATACATAAAGTAGTCTTTTTGTCATGCTTATTAGTTTTAAAAATTCCTCTGAAAAATAGGATATTTTTCAAATATTACCTAGATCTCCTTTATATATTATTGTTTTTTTTAATACTTTTGAAATTAAAGTACAGAAATCTCATGCTTTTTTTATTAATATATGCTCAAAAGTATCTCTATTCTCTGGATCTTTTATAAAAAGATATTGATTCCTGCCTTGCTGTTTTCATTACTGATTTCTTTTCTGGTCCCCTACAGGTTTGAAACATTTGGATTGAGTTTTCTTTTAATTTCACTTGTTCTTCATTACTTTATTTATGAATTAAGGTTTAAAAGCGAATATTACTTTTATGCCAATTCAGGATTTTCAAGGACTTTTCTTTGGGCAGGAACAACATTATTGGGGATTATTGTAAAAATTATAATATCGTTTTTATGAGCAAACTTCATGTTGATAGTATAACAAAATCTTTTAATGAAAGAAAAATTCTGCAGGATATTTATATAGGATGTGAAACAGGAAAAATCATAGGGCTACTAGGCAGAAATGGAAGCGGAAAATCAACACTGTTAAAAATTATCTTTGGAGTTGTGCATGGTAATACTCAGTTTATAAAATATGACAATACAATTCTGAAAAGTATTTCTGACAGAAAAAACAGGATCTCCTACTTGCCACAGGATCTTTTTTTACCAAAAAATATAAAAATAAAAAATCTGATTCCCCTTTTTTGTAATCAAACGAATACTGATCTCCTTTTTACTTCAGAATTCGTACAACCTTTCCTTCATGAAAAACCTAAAAACCTTTCTAAAGGTGAACAGAGAATTATTGAAACCCTGATGATCATTTATTCTGAATCTAGTTTTATTTTACTGGACGAGCCATTCCACAGTCTTTCCCCCAAGGTTACTGAAGAACTAAAGAAAAATATACTTCGGGAGTCTGCACATAAAGGTTTCATTATTTCTGATCATAATTTTAATGATGTTCTGGATATTTCTGAACTTATATACCTGCTTTCAGACGGTCATCTGAAACAAATACAAGATTTAAGTGAACTGCAGCGGTATAATTATCTTCCGAAAAGCATTTAATTTATATATTTGGGGATCAAAAAAATTTCATAATGACGTTCATAAACAAAGCATTCTACGTATCGGCCTTGAGTATTTTTTCTTTAGCCCTTGTAAAAGGACAGAATAAAGTTCCTTTCGGAGTGGTAAAAGCTGAAGAAGGATATGCCAATGTACGGGTCCATAAAGACAATTACAGAAAAATTGTAGATAAAATCCGTATGCGTAAAGGAGATGTATTTGTTTATGTAAAGCCTGCTCCCGGAGAAACAGAGTGGATCTGGATCAAATATCCTGAAAAACAGGATGAAGACAAACCATTTGTACGTTATGAAACACTTGATAAAGAAGGAATGGTCAACAAAGAACGTATTGCTTATATAGACCAGCTTCCGGCCTATACCCCTTCCAAGTCTAAAAACGGGAAATCACTTATTTTCACAGACAATTCTGATCCGAAAGTTCCTACTGCCCAAAGAAGCAAAGTTGTGATTGATATCTACCCTTCCAACGCCGGCTACCGTAAAAAGGAAAAAGATGCGGAAGGAAAACTTCTTACCATTGATAAAGTAAAACCCTGGGGAATTGGAAATGATCTTCCTGAAGGAATGACCGAAATCAAATCGATCCGAGTACAACAGCCCGGAAGAGGTTCTGTCTTTGTAAGAGAGGCCATTAAAAACATGTTCCAGCCTACTATGGATTTTGAGAACATTGGTGTAACGTCCCTGGACACCGATAATATTTTCTTATACATGATAAACGGTTCAGGAGAAAACAGATACACTACGCTGTGGACGATCAAGAAGGGAAGAGTAATCAGCCAGATTATTTACCATAATCCGGAATAAATTCATTATTTTTGCACCCGAAAAGTTTTAACGCTTATTCATCACAGAAATTGGTTCTGCATCACTGCAGATTAAAAGGGAACCGTGTGAAAATCACGGACTGTCGCGCAACTGTAAGTAACTGAAATCTTTATCAAAGATCCACTGTGCGAGGCATGGGAAGGAGATAAAAGATGTTACAAGTCAGGAGACCTGCCTATTTCTTTAAACAAATAACTTTCGCGATTTGAAGTTGTATTGATCTGATGGATTGTTTCAGGGCTCTCTAAGCTCCTGTCATTATTCTGTTGTTTTAATATCGTTTTCATTTCGCTTTAATTAATAATGATATATGACTACAGAAGAAAGAATTGAAGCATCCGAAACCAGAATCTTTAAAGCGGTTTTTCCTAACACAACCAATCATTACGATACCCTTTTTGGTGGTACGGCCATGCAGCTGATGGACGAAGTAGCTTTTATTACAGCCACCCGATTTGCCAGAAAAAGAGTGGTAACAGTGAGCAGTGACAAGATCGATTTCAAAAAACCTATTCCTGCCGGAACTATTGTGGAACTGATCGGGAAAGTTTCCTACGTGGGAAAAACCAGTATGAAAGTAAATGTTGAGATCTATACTGAGCAGATGTATTCCTATGAAAGAGAAAAAGCTATTGTAGGTGATTTTACTTTTGTAGCGATTGACGAATTCAAGAAACCAATTCAGATACTATAAATGATGATTCGGGCGGCCTTTGGCCGCCCGAGTCTTTCTATTTTCAATAAATTTATTTCACAACTTTCTCTGTTTCCAGACTTCTGTTCAAAAGAAGTTCAAAAGCCTCACCCATTTCATCTGATGCTCTGCCAATTGCATTTTCAAGCATATTTCGGATTTGTTTTTCTGTTACTCCGGCTTCCGTCCAGCTTTTTCCTGAAGTATGAGAATTTAAAATAAACGGCATAATTCTGTCGATCCCACAGGCAAAAATAGCATCAGGCGTTTTCTCATCCTCAAATTCCAGCCATAGATTAAAGAATTCTGAGCGTAAAGGTTCATCCAGAATTCCAAAGATCTTTTGGGCAGATGCTTTTTCTCTTTCAAATTTCCCAACCATTGCTTTTTCATCAAAAATAAAAGTATCTCCAGCTTCTATTTCTACCAAATCATGAATAGAAAGCATTCTTATTACTCTCAGCAAATCAATATCTGCACGGTTTTTAGCATACGGATAAAGGATCTGAGCCAGAATAATAATCTGCCAGGAATGTTCTGCGGTATTCTCTCTTCGGGAATCATCAGCATTATAATTTCTTCGCTGTACATTTTTCAGGGCATCTACTGCCAGAATAAAGTCAATCTCTTTCTGAATTTTCATCTTACTTTTTATTTCTGTTATATTGATCTGCAGGATATACCTTTGTTTTGGTAATCCATTTATTATTGATCTTTTCTTTAGTTATTACTTTCACCTGATCTTCATTGGTCATATCCTCTTCTTTTTCAAAGACTTTCTCCAGTCCTTTATTGGGAATAACGGCATATTCAGTAGTAAAAATATCGCAGCAACCAGACTTTCCGTAGGAGATTAGTCGTTTGCGTTTGGCATCAACATCAAAGATATCCAGACCGTTTGAACCCAGCTCTGTAAGTTCGTCACTTTTTACAAACCCCATTCTTGTTTTGTTGAAGACATATACATCATAAGATGCACCACTATAATTTCCCATATTTCCGTTTCTTATTGCCACGTCTTCTGTTCCGTCAAAATTAAAGTCATCTATTATCACTACCCGCTGATCTTTTGAAAGAGGCATCAACTTATTTTGAATCAGTTTTTGCCCTTGTTCAGCATATAAAACAAGATCATCAGAAACAAAAGTCTGTACTTTGCTGTTTTTGCTATCAAACAACTCCACCGTTCCTTTTCCTCCACATCTGTCATCATAACAGTTTTCTATCTGGATGATAGCATCGTAGCTCTTCGACACATTTTTAATTTCAAACTGATATTGTCCGAAACATGCAGGCCCAAATAAAACAAATGCTGATAAATGCTTATATGTATGGAATAAATTCATGGTAATAGTAAATAGATTTAGGTGCTTTTTCCTAACAAAAATACGAATCATAATACCGATCTCAAAATTCCGGCCTTATTATCTGTAAGGATCTGAAACAAATGAACTGCCATTAAATACAGGAGTATTCATTGATAAGAAGCTGTTTCCCGCTATACGCTCATACTCCTCGCGCCTCATCTGAAGCCAATCTGCTGTGGGGTAACCGCTGCTATCGGGGCTAGAGGATAATGAGTAACGAGATAATTAATGAATAATAAGTAATTAGTAATGGGTAATCTCATTTATTTCTGCATATTTTTCCAATTATATCAAAAATTTTAGCAACTTTTTCAACAATTTTTCAGCAAATTCATTTTTCTTAAAATTCACAATGAAAATTATTTAATTGATTATCAATCATTTATGTTATTTATTTTAAAAATTTCACTACTTTGTATTGCATAATACCATTTTATTTACATATCTTTGTAATGTAAAATCGAAATAGGTACAACTAGCTAGGTTCCGAACTTCGAAAATTATATAACTAATTAACAAAACTTATCAAAGATGAATACCGAAAATACCAAAGCGCAAATGCGAAAAGGAATTCTGGAATTCTGTATTCTAAGTCTCATCAATAATCGCGAAATGTATGTTTCTGATCTTATTGATGAACTGAAAAAAGGAAAACTGGATGTAGTAGAAGGAACCCTCTACCCTCTTCTTACAAGACTTAAAAACGGAGAGTTTCTCTCTTACAGATGGGAAGAATCTACAGGAGGACCACCCAGAAAATATTATCAGATCACAGAAAAAGGAAAACTTTTCCTGGATGAACTTCAAAATACATGGAATGAGCTGACAGCCTCAGTAAACCACATCACCCAACAAAATTAAAAAACAAAGCTATGAACAAGACACTCTCAATAGGACTCGCAGGTTTTTCTTTTACCATAGAAGAACACGCATATATAAAGCTCAGCGATTACCTGAACGCACTGAGAAGCTCACTTGAGGCTTCAGAAGCAGATGAGGTAATGCATGACATAGAAATAAGAATGGTGGAGATCTTCAAAGATTCTCTGGGAAAACGCGAAGTGATTAACGATACCGATGTAGAAAAGGTAATCGCACAGATCGGAAGCCCTGAAAAAATTGAAGAACAGGAAGAGGCTTATTTTTCTGAAAAAACATCTACCAGAAAGAATTATTCAGGAAACAATTATACCGATAAAAAACAACTGTTCCGTGATCCGGAAAAACAAAAAGTAGCAGGGGTTTGCGCAGGTTTAGCTCAATATGTAGGAATGGATATTACTACCATGAGAGCCATCTGGCTGGGAATCTTCGTATTAGGAATTTTCACTGCAGCAATCTCTTCTTCACTGATCGGTCTTTTATATGTAATCCTTTGGATCGTACTTCCAAAAGCTGAAACAGCGGCAGATTTCCTGAAAATGCAGGGAAAGCCTATGAACTTCGACAATCTTAAGAATGAGTCTAATAAATTGGTTCAGTTTGCCAATGAATCTACTCAGAGGGTCGGAGAAATATACAACGAAAACAAACCTTACATCAACAATGCAGGAAGTGGAGTTTGGAATATATTCAAATATATCGTAGGAGGATTCTTCGTATTGATGGCTGTAGGAAGCATTATCGGAGTATTTGTATTATTCGGTCTTTTCGGAATGGATACAGATTTCCCGGGAGCTAATGAGATCAGATTCTATATGGATGACCAGGGACTTGATAAAGTATTGGCTGCCATGATGGTAATCGGAAGCTTAATTCCGGCAATTCTTTTCAGCTTATTAAGTATTAAGATATTCTCTCCAAAAACAAAACTGAGAAATATCGGATGGGTTATAGGAGGTTTATTCCTTCTTCTGATCGGACTGGGAACTTACTTCGGAATAAGCATGGCTAAGAAAGACATGATTTACAGAGGAAGCAAGGAGGATGTAGAAAATGTGGCCATCAACACTACTTCAGATACATTATATGTAGATGTAAAACAAATCAACATACCTCAGAATTTTAAAGCTTATAATAATGATATTTATTCTGACAAAAGATCTGTGTATGAAGAAGACTATATCTCAGTAGACGTTACAAGAAAAGCTGATATCAAAACACCTTATCTGATCATCAAAAAAGAAGGAAAAGGATACAATTTCCCAATCCAGCTGACAGTTCCTGTAGAAGTTGTAAACAATAAAATACTACTTCCAAACTATATCAAATATCCATATGAACACAGATTCAGAGACTATAGCCTGGAATATGAACTTGTAGTTCCGCAAAAAGCAAGGGTTATTTCAATGAACCAAAACCATATCCATATGGACGGTGACTTAGATGGAGACGGGATCAATGATGAAGATCAGGACAGCGATGAAGACAACAACAATGTCAGAATTGAAAAAAATAAAATCACGGTAAACGGTTCCAGTATTGAGTACAACTCTGATGACAAAGACAGCATCATTGTAAACGGTAAAAAAGTTCCAAACAACCAGGCAAAGAAAGTAATTGATTCTGCAGTGTCTAATATCAAAAAATCAAATAAAGATATGGACATTAAGATCAAAGACGGAAAAAACGAAATTTCCATACAAACTAAATAATTAACTTCAGAGAGTGGTAGAAGGTGTGGGTGGATGGCAACCGTTTGAAATTCACACCCTTCTTCTCTCAGAAAAGTGAAAATAAAGCTATATTTAGTTCGTTATGTAAAAAAAAAGTTTTAATTTCGTAGAGCTAAAATTTAATAACTAATCAACCAAAAACACAGCCTTATCATGATACAATTTGCAATGGAATTCGTAATGAAAATCGTAGATTTAATTAGCGGTTTGTTTTAAGAGCGATAATATTTCAATATATTTGTAAAGTATAACCAAAGTTTGGTTATACTTTTTTGTTTTTAATTCAAGAAATCTATGAAAAAGCTGATAGGCAAAGCAATGTTAAAAATATTAGGCTGGAAAGTCGTTCTGCAGGGCGATGTAAACAACCTGAACAGGTGTATCCTTGTAGTAGCACCGCACACCCATAATATGGAATATATTTTAGGGAATTTCGCCTATTGGTCTCTGGAAAAACCCTTAAAAATCATTATTAAGGATGCTCATACCAAAGCCTGGTACGGAAGTATTGTAAAAGGACTTGGAGGTATTGGGATTGACAGAAGCCAGAAAAATGATCTGGTAAATTTCGTAGCTAACCAGTTTGCTAAAGAAGATTTCAGCCTTGTGATTACTCCGGAAGGAACAAGAAGCTGGGTTCCGAAATGGAGAAAAGGGTTCTATCATATGGCATTGGCAGCGAAAGTACCTATCGTACTGGCCGCTGGTGATTTTAAAAGAAACATTGTTTATCTGGGATATACAATTCCGTACGAAAGAATAGCATCAGTCCCTTTTTCAGAAATCATGCAGGAAATTCAGGATTATTATGTCAAAAATGACATTGTCCCTAAAGTTCCGGAAAACTGGAATCCTAATATTATGGGAACCGGTACTGAATAAATGCTAGATGCTAAATTAAATCAATTATAAGAAATGAAAGGTCAGACAAAAGAAGAAATATTAGAATTCATCAATAACTGGGGTGACGTAACGCTTGCAAAAACTCTTGAGATAAAATTTATAGATATTGATCTGGAAAATGAAACCCTTACTGCCACGATGCCGGTTCTTCCAAGAACGCATCAGCCGTTTGGGATCATGCACGGAGGAGCAAGCTGTGTTTTGGCTGAAACTTTAGGATCAAGCCTGTCTAATATCTTTATCGATGGCGAAAAATATTATGGAGTGGGAACCAATATCAATTCTAATCATTTAAGAAGCAAAAAGGATGGAATTGTAACAGCTACAGCGCGTTTTATCAGAAAAGGGAAAACAATGCATGTTTCTGAAATTGAAATCCGTGACGAAAAAGGTGTTTTAATCAATCATACAACGATGACGAATAATATCATTCACAGATAAGTTGTACAACATAAAAAATAAAGAGCTTAAAATAAATTTAAGCTCTTTTTATTTTGACATCTTTAAGACTAGTAATACCTTTGCAGAAAGCAAAATCACACTGGGAATTTCCTATATTATTTCCCGTTATTGATTTTCAAAATTACTTCATAGCTCATGATTTATTTTAAACTTCCTTTCGACGAAAGACTACTGTCTGCCGATGAAAAAAATATAAAAAATGCAGTCAGTTTTTATTCCTACAATGGTTTAGACCAAATTAGCTTCCATGGAAATATTGTTGAAGTTAATGCTGAAGAATTCATTCACACCTCAATTACAAACGAAGAATTGATCAATGACTCAACAAATTCTGCTGCTGAAACTAAGGAAGAATACTGTAAAACATTACAGGAAGTCATTGAAGTGATCAAAGAAAATAATCTTCCAAAACTTGTTTATTCAAGAAGAAAGATCTTTACAGACTTTTATACAATCAATTATAGAGAGAGTTTTAAAAACCTCTGCGAATCTTACCCAAATGCTTTCAGATATCTGTTTAATGACGGACAAAATGCGTGGATGGGAGCTTTCTCCGAAGTGCTGGGGAGATTCAATAAAACAACTCACGAGTTTGAAACTATGGCTTTAGCAGGTACTCTTCCGGTATCTGAAGAATGGTCTGAAAAAGAAATTGAAGAACAAAAACCTGTAACAACCTATATTCAGGAGATTCTCAAAAATTATTCTGACCATGTAAAACAGTCGGAAACCTATGATCACATTTCAGGAAACATAAAACATCTACGCACAGATTTTACAACTCATATTAAAGCAGAGGACCTTGATAAGCTCATTCAGGATTTACATCCTACTCCTGCTGTTTGTGGAATTCCTAAAGATTTTTGCAACGAAAATATTCGTAAATATGAGAAATTTCCACGTGAATTCTATGCCGGTTACATCAAGATCGAAACTGAAGAAAGTATTCTGTATTTTGTGAATCTTCGTTGTGCAAGACTTTATAAAGACTCTGTACATGTTTTTGTAGGAGGTGGAATTACTGCCCAAAGCAATCCGGAAAAAGAATGGACCGAAACAGAACTGAAGTCTGAGGCAATATTGAAAAATCTGGTTATTTCTTAGTATTTGTAGATTTGCCCACAAATTCCGCAGATTTTCACGGATGTTTGCGTATATTTTTCTTTGCTGAGTGAAACGCCCTTGCGAACGACTCCAATGCTATTTATAAAACTTTGTGAACATTGCGTTGTAAAATAGTTTTGGTTAAAGCCAATAGAAATTCATACCTTATTTTAAACGGGTTAAAACCCGCTCCTATTGATATAAAAAAACTAATGGCAACCAGCCCTGCTACCTACCACCTATTGCCTGCTATCCGCAACCTATTACCTAATCCCTGCAACCTAATAAAAACAAAAAACCTCCTTCAAAAAGAAAGAGGCTAGTATCTATATTGAAAAGATTCAATTTATTTCTTTACACCTATTCTGCTCCAGGTATCCATTACAAAAAGTAAGATAAGACCTATTGCAGCAGCAGATGCTGAAAATACAAATCTTACATTATCTTCATCTCCTAAGATATCTGTTGTCTGCCAGTTGATCGCATAAAGATTGATGGCGATGAATACAATAAACAGTACTAAAAATACTTTATAAAACTTCTTCATGACTCTTAAAAATTAATATAATTCTGCACTAACTGGGCAAAATTTGCGGTGAATAATTTAATTGAAATTGCCAAAAGGATAATTCCGAAAACTTTTTGAAGGATCATCAAAGTAGCATCCCCAATTTTTCTCTCCAACCATTTCGCTGATTTCAGCACCAAATATACGAAAATTGTATTAAGAATAATTCCCAAGATAATATTAATATCATGAAATTCAGCTCTCAGAGACAGTGCAGTGGTTAAGGTTCCAGCTCCTGCAACCAGCGGAAATGCGATGGGTACAATAGATGCGGCCTTTGCTTCAGTTGTTTTATTAATTTCAATTCCTAAAATCATTTCCAGGGCTATGACAAAAATCACAAAAGCTCCGGCAATAGCAAAGGAATTTACATCTACTCCAATAAGCTTAAGAATTTTATTTCCTACGAAAAGGAAAACAATCATAATAGCACCGGCAGTGATTGCAGCCTTTCCGGCCTCAATCTGTCCAAACTTCTGCTGAAGACTTACGATAATAGGAACTGAGCCGATAATGTCAATAACGGCAAAAAGAACCATAAAGCTGGTAACGACCTCTTTAATAGAGAAACCATCAAGAATTTCCATCTCTTTGTAATTAAAAATTTCGCAAAAATATGAAAATAAACTGATTATTTGCTAATTTGTGAATACAAATTAACAATTGTTTTCAAAAGTTCTTCAAGTGCATCAGCAGATTTCACAGGATTGTATTTTTCCATTTGAACTCTCTGCTGCAATTTGCTGTATTCTTCTGCAACTGAAGCACCTTTGTGCTTTTCAAGAAAAGTCTTAAACTCTGCTGTAGAGCCTTGGAAATACTGACTTCTCACTTCCTGATCCAATTCCTCCAGTGTTGTAAAGAACTTTTCGTACTCACCGTTATCTTTAAGATTTTCCAGATATCCGAAATAATCATTGATATCTGTTTTCATCAATTCTCGGATCTCTTTTTCGGTTTCAGCCACTGAACCTAAGGGTTTTGACGGTACAGTTTCCCTAACTAATGTACGTTTTTTTTGCCAATTTTTAAATAACAGATAAGCAACAAATAAGCTTATCAGAATGGCAATATTCGTTAAAAGGATGTTCCAGTGGAATTTACTTTTTTCTTTTACTTTAAATGAAGTGGTTTTTAAAACCGGAGTGTTTACTGTCTCCAGAAGGTTATTGGTATATTCATTTACTTTTTCTACCGTAGAGCGGGCTTCCAGGATCTGATCGTGAGAAAAGGCATTCAGATCCAGAGTTTTTTGTCCCAGATCTACATATTCTTTGTTTTCAGGATTAAAGAAAGCAAATTGTTCAGTTTTAATAGAGATTGCCCCTGATTTTTTTGGAATAATGACATAATTAGCCAGAATCTCACCCTTCATTCCTGCAGTTCCCGGAGAAACTTTGGAGGTAATTTTCGGAGGAAAAATTTCATAATCCGGAGATGCTGCAATTTTAGGAAGTTCCATATCCGGTAAGTTTCCTTCTCCTGAAACCTTCACTACAACATTCAGTGGCTTCTTGGCTTCCGGTTTTTCTTTGGAAGCATTATATACGTTAACATTAAAGTTTCCGACTGCATTTTTAAAACACTCAGGCGCGCCTTCCGGAAGCTTCCTTACATTGATTTTTACTTTATTGGAAACAATCTTGGTTTTATTAGAATAAGTACTTACAGAGGCTGATACCCCAGGAACTTCTACATATCCGGCTTCATTAGGAAATACCATAAACATGGCCAGCACCTGTGAAGGCATATTCCCATATCCGGAAGGATCTATCTCTGATTTATCGAAATTGATAGGATGTACGTTGATATTATCCTGCTGCGGAAGATGGATATTTTTCACCTTTCTCAGGTTATCCATATTTCTTGAGTACACTCTAAGAACAGCAATGGTAGGCTGATCTTGATAGACTTCCCGATCATCAATCTCCATATTCAGATAGACATCATTGGATGTGTTGGCAGCTAATGATCTTCTGTCAACAATATCCCGGATATTGACATCGAAAGGTTCTGTTTTGTAGATTCTGTTGTTTACTGTAACCAGAACCGACCCTATTTTTATTTTCCCTTTTTTCTTTGGCTCAAGGGCAATTCTGGATACTTTTTGAGTAATTAAAGTATTGGTAGCGGGATCAATCACGGTATTGGTAACGGATCCGCTTCCTATGATATTAAATTTTGAAAGATCCGGAAGCTGGAAACCTGTCTGCTGTACAAGATCACTTCCGTTAAGTTCAAGAACAATGGTAAGGTTTACAATATCTTTCCCTCCATACTCGGATTTATCAGCATCCAGAGTAAGATTTACCTGTCCGTAAGTAATTACGGATGCAAGGGTAAGCAATATGTAAATCAATTTGTGCTGCATCACCAATCTTTCTCGTTGCTTTCAGGCATCGAATAAGAATTTTTGTTTAAAATTCTTCTGGCGGTTTCTTTTTCTTTTTCGTTTATTTTATCTAAGATCGCATTTTCAAGATTCTTAGGCATTCTGCCTTCATTATTCTGATTCTGCTTAGGATTATCACCTTGGTCGCTTTTACCTTCGTTTTGCGGGCCATTTCCCTGATCCTGTTTTTTATCTTTGTCGCCTTTCTGATCATCCCCTTTGTTCTGATCATTTCCACCGCCACCTTTACCTGAGTTATTCTGCTGGTTCTTTTGTTGTTCTTTTTCTTTCTCTTTCAGCTTGGCAATCTCATAATTTTTTCTTGTTACCTCACTGTAGGGATCCTGCTTCAGCGCTTTCTTATAAAAATCAGCAGCTTTTTCCGGCTGATTCATCTGCATATAAGCATTCCCTAAATTATGAAGAGCGGCAGTCTTATCAGGAAGTGTTTGTGAAAGTTTTTCTGCTTTTTCAAACTCTGTCTTTGCCTCTTCGTATTTTTTACTTTTATAGAGAGCATTCCCCATGTTATAATGAGCAGTAAAATCTTTATCATTAGACTTTATTGCTTCCATATATTTTGAGGAGGCTCCGTCATAGTCTTTACCGTCAAATTTCTGGTTGCCTTCATGAACTAAATTTCTGTAGTTTTCCTGCCCAAACAAGAAGCCTGAGAATGAGATGACGACAATAAACGATAAAAATATGATTTTAGTATTCATCACTTGCAAAATTATTCCTTTATATGTTAAGAAACAGAGTTTTATTTGTTAAAATTCGGTTAAAGTACTTGTAGAATTTCTTCTATATAAAGAGGAAATCTACACATTAAAATCCTTTTTAGGATTAAAAATATAAATTAAAAAGAAAAACAGTATTGATACTCCAAGGAAATATTGGTAATAATGATTGGCGTTCTGTGATTTGACCATCGTTTCAGCACCTGCAGACTTTTTATTGACTGCATCAACAATTCTGTCTGGAGCTTCATTGATATTATTGCCGTCAATATAAGTTCCGTCTGTAGATTCTGCCATTTTCTTCAAGGCTTCAGTCTGTCGCTTTGAAATAACCGTTCCTCCGTTCACATCTGTTTTGTAGCCCATCAGCTGTCCAAATACATATTCCGGCACTGGGGCTCCTTCGTCTGTACCAATTCCTACAGAAGTAATGCTTATACCCTCTTTATTAGCCAGTCTTATCGCAGCATTGTCATTACCTTCATTATCTTCACCATCGCTCAGTAAAATCACTTTTCTGGACCCTTTGCTTACATTTTTAAATTTTTCAACAGCAGCCTGTATCCCTTTCAAAAAATCTGTTCCCTGAATCTGCATAGAATTGGTTTCAATCCCGCTGATATAGGTCTCCGCAGAATTATAATCTGTTGTAAGAGGCATGATAGACATTGCATGTCCGGCAAAGATGACAATACCAACCTTATCATTATTCATTTTCTTCATGGTGGCCGTCATCAGGTTTTTAGCTTCTGTAAGACGGCTTGGATCTATATCCTCAGCATTCATAGAATTGGATACATCGAGCATAAAGATTACATTGTTCAGCTTTTGAGTACTTTTCACCTCTTCCGAGCCATTCAAAAGATCAATGATGGAAAATATAAGAAACAAGGTTCCTAATAAATATAAAGCAGGAAAAAACTTCGTAAATCCTGATCTCTTTTCAAATAAGTTTTCATGAAACTGGCTGGCTGCAAAAATTTCCCTTTTCTTGTTTCTCCATTGTAAAAAACGGATCAAAAAGGAAGCTAACAGCGGCAGAAGCAACAGTAAAAATAAATACCAATAATTTCCTAAAGACCAACTCATCAGCTTAAAATTTTATAAAACACCCATCTCAACAATGCATCAATCACCAACATTCCTAAAGCAACCCAAAGAAATATCTTGAAATATTCTTCATAATTGTACAGTTTGGAAACTTTCACATCAGATTTTTCCAGTTGGTTGATCTCATCGTACACTTCTTCAAGACTACTGTTTGAGGTAGCTCTGAAGTATTTCCCTCCCGTAGTCTGTGCAATTTCTTTCAAGGTATTTTCATCAATGGTCACCTCGGTTTCCGTAAAAATAAGGTCACCAAAGATGTCCTGCGAGGTCGGCATCAGAGCATACCCGTTGGTCCCGATTCCGATTGCATATACCTTTATATTATTATTTTTTGCAAGCTCGGCAGCAACCTGTGGAGGGATAGCATTCTGAATATTGCTTACCCCATCCGTCATCAGGATGACCACTTTACTTTTAGCTTTACTTTTAACCAAATGATTCACTGCAACAGAAAGACCTTCTCCAATGGCTGTACCCGGTTCAAGACCTGCAGAATTCAGGTTTTTAATTTCATCAATAACAACCTGATGATCTGAAGTCACCGGAACTTTCGTGAAAGCTTCTGCTGCATAAGCCACCACTCCTATTCTGTCATTGGGACGTTTCTGGACAAATTTTACAGCAATATCTTTCAAAGCTGTAATTCTGTCGGGATTCAGATCTTTTGCAAGCATACTTAACGAAACGTCAATGGACAGCATAATATCTACTCCTTTTGTATCATCCCTGTCCTGAGAAATCGTAAACGTTCTCGGTCTTGCCATGGCAATGATCAAAGCAGAAAGAATGATATACTTTGAAATTTTCAGCAAAAAAAGTACACCCTGAATTCCATCGCTGTGATCCATATTTTTGATGGTAGGCACTTTTATACCTTTTCTTTTCCGTTTTCCGGCATCCTTAATTAAAAGTGGGATAAACAGTAGAAAAAGCAATAAGAACCACGGGCTGTAAAACTCAAAATTAAACATCCTTTCTTAAGTTTTCAAATTCTAAATCTTTGGATGATCTTTTCACAAAATCTCTGATATTGGCAAAATCAGTCTCCATTGTATTTTGATCAGGAAAGGTTTTGGCAAATTTCACCAGATCTCCTCTCAGGAATACATCTTCTATTATTTTTTCGTTGTCCTGCGAAATCGTATTGTTCTTTTTCATGACGTCAATAAGGTCATCTGTAAGGAGAACATCTGCAGGAAGGTGATATTGTTTAGTAATGAATGTTCTGGAAATATCAATCAGTTCAACATAAAATGAACGAAAGTTTCCACCTTCAATATATTTTTTCTTTTTAAGGGAATCAAGTTCTTTCAAAGTCTGATTAGTAGCTACTACAGGGGAACTTTTTGATTTTCTTCCCCATTTTACAATCATAATAATTGCAATGATTATAGCAATACCAGCCAATGCTGCCAGAATATAAAATTTGTAAAGTTCCCAATAATCTTTAGCTTCAAGTTTCACTTGCTTATTCCCCATAATATCATTGATCTGATCTGCTTTCTGAGCAGTATTAATGACATCTATTTCATAAGGAATAGTTTTAAGTACTTTATCTCCTACTTTGAATTCCAGTTCCGGAATGGTGAATTTTCCTTCATCAAAAACGGTAAATTCAATCTTTCTTTCGTAAGAATTCGCAGTCTGTCCTATACTGTCTTTGGTTTCTTCAAAGTGAAAAGGCAACAGTTCATTTTTCGGAGCTGAAGTTACCTGCTGCTCATTAAGATTGTCAATCTTTATGGTAATATGATTGATTTCTCCAAGGGCAAGAGTTTTCTTTTCTACGTTAGAGGATAATATCTGTGAAAAAGCATTCGCACAGATCAGAAAAGATAATATTAAAAGTATTTTTCTCAATGTTACAATAATAAAGGCAGACGCCTCATGTTTTTTAGTTATGGGTTGAGCCCGGTGTTATTTTTTCTGAAAATAATTATACAACAATTTTGAATAATCTGAACCGGTATTAATATTCATAAAACTTGCAGAACTGCTGGCAAAATCTTCTTCCAAAGCTCTCAGTTTTTGTTTTTGAGCTTCTGCAAAGGTATACCGCCATCTTGCACTGGATGTATTGGCCCATATTTCTTTTCCGGTTTCCACATCAAGTAAACGGGCATATCCTACATCAGGAATTTCATTATCTTTTTCATCATAAATCCTCATTCCCAACAACTGATGTTTCTTTGAAGCGACTCTCAGCATTTTGGAATCATATTCATCTCCAAAATCTGAAAACAGAAAAACCAAAGATTTTCTTTTAAAAATCCCCATCATATATTCCATTGCTTTGTCTATTTTAGACTCGGCCGGAACATAATCTGCGGTCAGAATATTGCTAATGATGGAAAGAATATGTTTTCTTCCTTTTTGAGGAGGAATTACTTTATATACTTTATCAGCAAACAGGATCAATCCTACTTTATCATTGTTTCCGGCTGCTGAAAATCCTAAGCTTGCTGCTATTTCGGCTACATATTCTCTTTTCAGCTGGACTTTCGTACCATAATCCATGGAAGCGGAAATATCAACAAGAATCATCATCGTTAATTCCCTTTCTTCCTCCATTACTTTTACGAAAGGTTCACGAAACCTTGCGGTTTTATTCCAGTCGATTCTCCTGATTTCATCTCCAAACTGGTAAGGACGAACTTCAGAGAAGGTCATCCCCTGCCCTTTAAAGGCGCTGTGATATTGTCCCATCAAAGCAGCCTCCGTCTTTTTTCTGGTACGGATTTCAATCTGCTTTACTTTTTTTACAATATCTTTTATCTGCATAGATGAGTTCAAGGTTTAAAATTCAAAGTTTAAGGTTGAATGCGGACTCTGGTTTCGGGTTAATCTTTTAACTCCATAGAAACATTCGACCACTCATTGTCAAACTTTGTATTGTATTTTTTATAAAAATTGATGGCTGGTTCATTCCAGTTCAATACCTGAAAAACCATTCCGCTATAATTGTTTGATTTTCCATGTTCCAATGTTGCATCAAACAGCATTTTTCCGATCTGCTTTCCTCTCAATCTTTCTGTCACAACGAGATCTTCAAGATACAGCCTTCTTCCTTTCCATGTTGAATATCTGTCATAATACAGTGATATTCCCACTATTTCGCCCTCAAATTCCGCCACAAAAGCTCCCCACACCGGAGACGTCCCAAAACCATCCTGAATAAATTCATCCAGTGTCACCGTTACTTCATGCAGCGCTTTTTCGTATTCCGCCAGTTCTTTGATTAAATCCAGCATGGAAGCACAATCTTCCAGAACTGCTTTTCTGATTAGTACATCACTCATTATGGTGCCTGGATTTTTGCTAAAATTCTATTAACAATTTCTTCTGATGAAACTTCTTCGGCTTCAGCCTCGAAAGTCAAGCCTATTCTGTGTCTCAATACATCTTTTGCCAATGCTTTTACATCCTCAGGAATTACAAAAGCTCTTCCTTTTAAGAATGCGTATGCTCTTGAAGCGATAGCAAGGTTAATAGATGCCCTTGGAGAAGCCCCGAAGCTGATATAATTTTTAAGTTCAGAAAGACCATAATTTTCCGGATAACGCGTTGCAAAAACCATATCCAAAATATATTTTTCAATTTTCTCATCCAGATAAATCTGGTTGATCAATTCTTTTGCATCTATAATATCCTGAAGGGAAATCACAGGTTTCACAGCCGGTTGATGTGAAGTTGAGACCATTCTCATCACTTGCCTTTCATCTTCAAAAGAAGGATAATCTATGGTACATTTCAACATAAAACGGTCACTCTGTGCTTCAGGCAGCAAGTAAGTACCTTCCTGATCAATTGGGTTTTGGGTTGCCAATACCAGAAACGGCTTTGGAAGCTTCATGGTTTCATCACCAATTGTCACCTGTTTTTCCTGCATTACCTCCAAAAGAGCCGACTGTACTTTTGCCGGCGCACGGTTGATCTCATCCGCCAATACAAAGTTCGCGAATACAGGTCCTTTTTTTATAGAAAAATCATTGTCTTTGATATTATAAATCATGGTTCCCACTACGTCTGCAGGAAGCAAATCCGGAGTAAACTGAATTCTCGAAAATTCACCATGAACAGCATCTGCCAACGTTTTTATGGCAAGCGTTTTGGCTAACCCCGGCACCCCTTCCAAAAGAACGTGACCATTTCCCAAAAGCCCTACCAAAAGACGGTCTACCATGTAATCCTGCCCAATAATAACTTTGTTGATTTCCTGTCTCAGAAGAGAAAATAAGTAGTTTTTTTCTTTTACTTTTTCCGTCAATTGGCGGATATCTTCAGCTTGATATATCTCTGACATAGCTTGATTTAAAATAAGTGGTAAATTTCTGATAAATACTTGCATTAATCAACACAATAAATGCCATTTTTGAGTTAAAGTTTGTTAAATATTCCGGGATTGACGTGATATTTAAGGCTATAATGCTGAATTTCTTGTCTATAAAAAAATCTATATACACAAGTTATTTCCATAGGTTCAGTCAGCAGTTTTTCTCATTATTTATATAAAAAAGTGCTGCAAAATTACTTTCACAACACTTTTGATTTATCATCTCAATTTTTAATCAAAATCTGATTCCCGAATACTTTAAAGCTTGGTTACCGTGATGGTAAAAGTATTTTCAGGGGCATCTGTTGTATCATCATAAGCGCCTACATTTATAAAATAATCAATTCCTGACACAGTAGTAATTGTAAGCGTTTCTGCAGCACCGCCACCACCGTTATCTACTGTATCTGTACATGACAGATTGCTGCAACTTCCACTATACACGCCTATTTGAGGATCGAAACTACTTCCGGAAGGCATTGTTACTTTAATAGTATATTGACTTCCGTCTCCTACCAGTTTGAACCACGTTCCGTCATTCATTCCTGTATCTCCATTGCTGGTACAGACACTTATATTTCCGGAATTATTAGTCGCAGATACAGCATCATCCTGGGTATAACTGTAAGGAAAGACGGATGCAAGTAAAGCACCCGAACAAGCATCATTAGCAGGTATTGCAGGAACTGTTTTAAACATAAATTCCGAACATCCGGAAGATTCAACATTAGCAGAAACAGCTGTTACCTTCAAATAATAAGTCGTTCCTGTAGCAAGAGCAACTGAAGGTGAAAAAGCATTTCCAGATACTACCTGCTGATTCACAACATTAGCACTTCCCGGACTTGTCCCTATTGAAACTTTATAAGAATCTGCCCCGGAAACAGGAAACCAGGTAATATTAGGAGATAAGGAAACATTCTGGGCATTATTTGCAGGATACATCATAAAAGGACAGGCAGGACCGGCATTCGATGTAAGTCCTGAGATTGTAACTGCTGATTTATAATCTGCCCTTATTCCACCCGGCGGAGTAGAAATATCTACCACACTGCGATCTCCTTTGTAATAAAGAGTTGAGTTGGGAATATGAGGATAGACATGGAAGGCTTCATCAAAATTATTAATATCAATATTCGGAGCATTTTCTTTTGCAGCAACAATCAGATTATCAATATTATTATAAGCAAAAGGAGTTGTAAAAACAACCTGAACTTTATTATTATTTTTAGTTACAGTTCCGGTAAACACTTGAGTCAGCTGCACAGCAGGAATCCAGTCTGTACCGGAAGAAAATGATGTTTTTGAGGTATGACCAAGATAAACAGTCCAGTTTGAAGATTCTGTAATGGTTGAAGAAGGGTCTACATAAAATGTAAGACCTGTAATATTGCCCGCTGCATTAGCATTTATTTCCTGTTTAGGATAGATCTGCTGCACATAGGAGTAAGAGAAAAAACTACTTACGGGTGCTGTGCCCACATTCGCAGCTCCAATATTTATATTGATTTGAGCATTTAGCCCCGCCACTACAAAAAACAAAATTAAAAGTAAAGTTTTTTTCATTATTGATAATATTAATATGAAATAGCATGCTAATTTAATAATAAATACCTTGATCATAGCTATAAAAAAATATTTTCAACTATATGATTCAAAATAATTAAATTAATTAAACACAAATATGATTTAAAATTAAAAAAATCAAACATTTATTAATAAAAAACTACAAATAACAAAAATAAAAGAAATAAAAAGTAATTTTGATACTTAATTAATATATTTACACCAAACATCAATCTATGTATAAAAGGCTATTTTTTTCAAGTATTTTCATAGCAAATCTGGCTTTATCACAAACTACGATGACGAATGTGATTTCAGATGCTATTTATTACGATGGTTATGCAGCTACAGTTTCCAATCCCGTTCCCAGTGGCTTGACACGATTAAATAATGCCAGATATACAAGAAAACTTACTGATGCTGAATTAGACTCTTTTAAAGCCAAGATCGCCATGCGGGTAACCATAGGAGCATTGTGTGATAATTATGACCGCCTGGGAGAAGTCTTTTTAGCAATGGTTCCTAAAAATCAATCTACTTATATTATTAATGATGCGAACGTCAAAAGAATTGAAATAGGAAGATATATTACACCATTCATGAATAAAAACAGAACTCCGTCAGAAGTTCCTTACACTTATGACATTAGTAATCTTTACAGTGTTTTTCACGATACAGCATTACGTAACGCCTATGATTTCTATATGGAACTAGATGTTTTTGGTGTTCCTTATGCAGCTCAAACGCAGGTTTCAGGTTGTTCAGGGAGAATTGATGTTTTTTCCGGAACCCTTACTTTTTTTTCAACGGATACGGGAGCAACTCCCTCAGATTCAAATAATCTTATACCCATATTAAGTTACAACAGACTCAATAACTATAACAGCACCGATGTTACCGGAGAAACAGTGAGAATTGTCACTTTCAATCTACCAAACGCAGTAACAAACGCCCGTTTTTTTGTAATATCGACCCCTCATGGTGCCAACAGTGGCGGTGAAGAATATATCAGAAGACAAAACTACACCTATATCGATGATGTACAGGTACTCACTTACACACCGGGAGGTATTTCATGTGAACCTTACCGGGTATATAATACTCAAGGAAATGGAATCTATGGGGCAACTCCTAAAACTTTCGCAGATTGGACCTCATGGAATAACTGGTGTCCCGGAAACGCAGTTCCGATCAGGGAATTTACACTTCCCAACTTAGCTGCGGGTAATCACACTCTGAAACATACAATACCAACAGCTGTTTTCAATCAACAACAGGGAGACGTTATGTTATCAGTTTACATGCAGGGTAAAAGCAATTCTGTCTTAGATGTAAAAGATATCAAAACAGTAGACGTAAACATATATCCAAATCCTACTTCTGACTTTGTCCATATAAAATCAAAAACAGCTGTAACCTCAATAAGTCTGTTCAATATAGAAGGAAGAAAACTTATAGAAAATTATAATGAGAACAAAGTAGATCTTTCGCCATACAGTACTGGAATTTATTTTTTAAATATCATTCTAAAGGATGGAACTACATTTAAACATAAAATCATCAAAAAATAAAACTGCCTGTAAAAGCCATACAGCAAACAGAACAATAAAACCTTCCTATTTTCTAGGAAGGTTTTCTGTAAATATATACCTTGGTATGTTGTGTAAAAATAAATGTAAAAACATCATAATAACAATAAAAATCTGTTGGAAAAACAATCTAAATTTATCCTTTTTCTGAATAGTTAAAAAATTTTAACTTCAATCCTTTACCTAAAAAAATTGTCATTTCCAGTTTATTAAACTATTTTTGGTGATTAAAAATTTTGCAAAATGAATTATCATTTTCAAGCGCACAGACAGGTAAGAAAAAACCTTTTAGACATCCTTCAGAACACATCTCATGAAGATCTGATTCTGATTCCGGATGGTTTTAACAATAATATTTACTGGAATATTGCTCATACGGTTGCTACACAACAACTTTTGCATTATTACCTAAGTGGAAATCCTTTCCGTATTGACAAATATTGGATTGAAACTTACAAAAAAGGAACTTTACCGAATTTAAATGTGCAGAAGTCAGAAGTAGAAGATTTAGAATTTTTACTTACGGAAACTTCAAAGATTTTAATGAAGGATTATGACAGTGATTTCTTCTCAGACTACACGCCTTACACAACAAGTTTCGGGATGGATCTGAAAAGTATTCAGGATGCCATTATCTTCAACAATATGCATGAAAGCCTTCACTACGGATATGTGATGGCGCAGAAAAGAGCAATTTTAGGAGAGAAAGGGAGATAGTGAATCTTGCTGCGCAAGTCAATGGTCAAATGTGAATATACACACACGAAAAATTGACTTACAACGTAAAATTCACGATTGACAATTCACTCTATAACTATATAATAAATTTCAATGAAAGACGATTTTATTTTCGGGCTGCGTCCCGTGATTGAAGCAATTGAAGCGGGAAAAACGATTGACAAGGTCTTTGTGCAGAATGCACTTCAAGGTCCTATTTATGCTGAACTAAAAGCAATTTTAGCGAAAAATAAAATCCGTCCCAATTATGTTCCGGTTGAAAAACTGAACCGTTTTACAAGAAAAAACCACCAGGGTGTGGTTGCTTTTATTTCGGATGTACCGTTTCATAAAGTGGAGGATATTGTTCCACAGTTATTTGAACAGGGAAAAACTCCTTTTCTTTTGATTCTGGACAGACTTACCGATGTAAGAAACTTTGGTGCCATCTGCAGAACGGCAGAATGTGTAGGTGTTGATGCTATAATCATTCCGGAAAAAGGTGCAGCTCCTATTAATTCTGATGCTATAAAAACCTCTGCAGGTGCTATTTACAATATTAAAATATGTAAAGAAAATAATCTGGCTCATGCTGTGGATTTCCTTCAGCAAAGTGGAATTTCTGTGTATGCTGCCAGTGAAAAAGCTCAGAAATTAATTTATGATGTGAACCTTACAGAGCCATGTGCTATTGTTATGGGGAACGAGGAAACCGGAATTTCTAAAGAAGTCCTGCATCATGCTGACGAAAAAATAAAGCTTCCTATTGAAGGAAAAACTCAATCTCTGAATGTTTCTGTAGCGTGCGGAGCGATTTTGTATGAAGCGGTAAGACAGAAAATGACTGCTGTACCAAATCCTTAAACATGAAAATAAAATTGCTTTTACCATTATTTTTTGCGCCATTTATTTGTAATGCACAGACAAAAAATATAGCAACTGACAACCGCCTTACCACTGAACTTGATAAAATGGTTCAGAAGGAAGCACTTACTTATATGCAGAATCCTTCACGTGTAGGACTTTCAATAGGTATTTTTAAAGATGGTAAAAGTTATTTTTATAATTATGGAACAACGGAAATAGGAAAATCAGAACTTCCGACCTCCAAAAGTGTTTACGAGATTGCATCCATCAGCAAGACATTTACCGGAACTCTTCTGGCTCATGCTTTAACAGATGGTAAAATTAAAATGGAGGATGATATCCGGAAATATCTGAACGGAAATTTTCCTAATCTTGAATTTGAAAAGCATCCGATAACAATCGGTAATCTTACCAATCATTCATCGGGATTGCCTCAGTTCTTACCGGATCAGTCTGAGACATTTAAAAAACCTATGGACTCTGTTGCTATGGCATTAGCCAGTTTTTATAAAAACTACTCAAAAAAGAAGTTTTATGAAGATCTTCATCAGGCTAAAGTAGATTTTGTACCCGGAACAGACTATAAATATTCCAATGTAGGAACACAGATTGCCGGAGATATCCTGGAAAAAGTGTATCATAAAAGCTATGAAGACTTACTTTCAGAGTATATTACAAAGCCTCTGAAAATGAGCCAGACCATTATTGGTACGAATTCTGCACAGCTATTGACTTGCTATAATGAAAAAGGAAAAGTAATGCCCAGAAATTTCACAACAATTTTTGCTCCGGCAGGCGGGATCCTCTCCACAACAGGAGATCTGGTAAAATACATGCAGTATCATTTAGATGAAAACAATACATATGTAAAAATATCCCATACTCCTCTTGTAAAAAGCGATGGAGATGCAATTGGACTGTACTGGAGAGTACACACCTATGAAGACGGAACCCAAACGGTTTATCATACAGGAGGTACATTTGGTTTCTCAAGTGTGCTTCAGGTTTATCCGTCAAAAAATATGGGAGTAGTTATATTATCCAATGAGTCAGATGGAGAATCTCAGGGGAAACTGCATGATATTGCAGACCATATATTAAGAAATAGTAGTAAAAAATAAAGTTAAAAATCAAATGAAGAACATTGCAGCGCTTGCGCTTATATCATCAATAGCTCTTGTATCTTGTAAAAAAGAAACAGCAAAAATAACGAAAGTAGATCCTAAAACCGGAAAAACAGTAACCGTGGAAGTTCCTGCTGATTCTGTAGCAAAAGTTGCAGAAAACCCGGCAATCAAAGATTCTGCAGGAGTTATCACACAGACTTTTAAACTTGAAAAAGGGAAAACATATCCTCTTACCACTTATCAGAGAGATGTAAAAACAATGACGGATCCTCAGGGAAAATCCATCACTGCAACCAGCGAATCTACAGATGAAATGAACTTTGTAGTGAATGATATTAAGGGGAATGTATACGAAATGACCCTTAATCTTGTAGCGAAAAGAAATTCTCAGTCTGCACAGGGAAAAACAGTTGTGGTAGATACCAAACTTGCTCTTCCTAAAGAAGATGATCTTAAAATGATCTGGAACGTAAACAAAGCACTTACCGGAAACAAACTAGCCATGAAAATGGATACGAAAGGTAATGTAATCTCCATTACAGGATTTGATGCTGTTTATACAAAAGTTTCCAATGCAGTAGGGACTCTTATCAAAGATGCTAACCAAAAAGCGAGTGTTGTGGCAAGCCTTAAAGAATCATTCAATGAAAAGGTATTAAAAGATCAGTTCCATAAAAACCTGATGCTTATTCCTAAAAAAGGAGTAAAAATTGGTGAAAAATGGTCTACTTCCGAAAATGCGGATGCAAGCGGAGCGGTAAAAGTAACCTCCAATTATGTAATGAAAAGCTTAGGAAACGGAACAGCAGAAATTGCCGTTACCGGAGGTATTCCTAAGAAGACTGAAAAGAAAGCTCAGGGACCAATTACACACAGCCTGAGCAGTGAACTGGTTCAGAACGGAACCATTAAGTTTGACGAAAGCACAGGATGGATTACCAATCAGAATATCAACGTAAAAACGACACAGATAGAAACCATTTCAGATGGAAAACAATCTCAGTCTATGAAAAGCGTTTCCAATTCTTCGGTAATGGTAAACCCATCTGCTAAATAACTGAAGTAAATGCATTCAGGGTTTACTCTTAAACCCTGAACTTTAAATTTTAACATTATGAAGTACATTCTTGAGTTAGTACTCACTGCCATTATTATTTTCTTTGTCTGGAATATTCTTAAAAGGATTTTCTTTAAGACATTTTATAGTTACCGTTTTAATAACAATAATCAAAACAACGGGCAGCAGGACATACACAACTCGAATAAGAATAACAAACAGAACCTTAACTGGGATGCAGAAACTGTAGACTTTGAAGAGGTAAAAGAGAGTAAGGACAAAAGGTAAACATTCCAAGAAATAAAAGATAATAACCAGCATGGCAAAAAATAAAAACTTCATTTATATTGCAGCTTCATTAGTAGTATTTATAGTTTTAGCATTTTTATATTCCACTCCTGTATTTACAGGAAAACAACTTTTCCAGCACGATATTGTGCAATACAGAGGAGGCGCAAAAGAACTGCTCGACTATAGAGCGAATACCGGAAATGAGACCTATTGGAGCGACTCCATGTTTGGGGGAATGCCGACTTATCAGATGGGAAGCCAGTTCAAAGGTGACATCATCAAAAAAATCGACAGCAATCTAAATTTCCTGCCAAGGCCGGTTAATTATCTCTTCCTGCTATTTGCAGGTTTTTTCCTTTTGGGAATGGTAGTGGTCAGAAACTGGAAGTATGCACTTTTAGGAGCTACTTTCTTCGGACTTTCGACCTATTTTTATATCATTATTGCAGCCGGTCACAATGGTAAAGTAAATACCATTGAATATTTTGCACCGCTGTTAGCCGGAATTTTACTGGTTTATATCAGAAAAAAATACATCTGGGGATTCATTGTTACTACCCTTTTTATGGGGCTTCAGATTGCAGCCAATCACCCACAGATGACCTATTATCTGTTCCTTGCACTAGGATTTTTATTCTTGTCTGAACTGATCAGAGCAATACAGAAAAAGACACCAATGAAGCATTTCCTTATTTCATCAGGAATTATTGCTGCATCATGCATTATCGGAGTTGGAATGAATTCACAAAGAATCATGGCCAATTCTGAGTATGTAAAAGAAACGGTTCGTGGAAAACAGATCTTAGATAACGACAGTCACACTTCAGGAAAATCCGGAATGGATAAAGAAAGTATGCTGATGTGGAGCTATGGACAGCTTGAAACGTTAAACCTTTTCATCCCAAGACTGATGGGTGGCGGAAGCCAGGAGCCGGAAGGAAAAGAAATGATGAACAGGGTTCAGGAACTGGTTCAGGAAAATGTAGGGTCACAGGCTGAAATGGACAGAATTTCAAAAGGTTTCAGCGGAATGACTTACTGGGGAGATCAGCCGGGAACTTCAGGACCTGCTTATCAGGGAGCTATTGTATGTTTCCTTGCTTTATTAGGCTTTTTCTTTGCCGGAAAAAAATACCGATACTGGATTTTAGGTGCTTCTATCCTGACTATTTTACTGGCTTGGGGAAGCAATTTTATGCCGTTATCTGACTTCTTTATAGATTATGTTCCGTTCTATAATAAATTCAGAGCGCCTTCTTCAATTCTGGTTGTCGTAGAATTATTATTCCCTTTGATTGCCATTCTCGGATTATACAGATTCTTCACAGACGAAGAGTTGACTGAAGAATACAAACAGAAAATTCTTATGTACGTAGGAGGTGGAACTTTAGGATTTTTATTAATTCTTTTAATCTTCGGAAAATCATTATTAGGATTTTCAACAGAAAGCGAAAAGACTTATTTTCCTCCTTTCCTACTGGATTATCTTGTAGATGAAAGATATAAACTATTCAGAATAGATGCCATAAAAGCATTTATTTATGTAGCGATTACAGCGGTTGCTCTATTCCTGACTTTAAAGAAAAAGCTGAATCAAAATATTGCTCTGATAGTAATTGGAGTTGTAAGTTTATTTGACCTATGGACCGTAAACAAACGTTATTTGAATGACGAAAACTACGTAGATAAAATATTTGCTGAAAATCCTTTCCAGACAGAAAGTTCAGATCTGCTTGCTGAAAAAGTTCAGGGGAATCCCAATCTGGAATCTATTTTATCCAATGTAAACATCAACAAAACATTGGAAACAATTGCTGAAAAAGACAAAACTCACTATAGAATTTACAACCAGACACTGGGTGTAACAAGTGAAACCAATACCTCTTATTTTAAAGCTTCAATTGGTGGTTACCACGCCGTAAAACTAAGAAGATATGATGACGTTCTGAATGAATATATCAATAATGTAGACAGTGTAAAAACACCTAATATTTTAAACTTATTAAATGCCAAGTACATGGTTTTCGGGGGACCAGAGCAGCCACAGGTTGTTCCTAATCCAAAAGCCAATGGAAATGCATGGTTTGTAAGTGATTTAAAGTTTGTAGATACTCCTAATCAGGAAATTAAATCCATCGGGACGATTGACAACAAGAAAACGGCCGTTATTGCATCATCTGATAAATCATATTTTGACAATAAACCGGTTCAGGCAGATTCTACAGCATTTATCAATCTTACAAAATATCAGCCTAACGAACTTGAATTTAAATCTCAGTCGAAGACACCTCAATTAGCCGTATTCTCTGAAGTTTATTATCCTCACGGATGGAAAGTACTGGTAGATGAGAAAGAAGTTCCTTATGTGAAAGCAGATTACTTACTTCGTGCAGTACATGTTCCTGCAGGAAACCACCACATCAGAATGGTTTTTGAACCAGAAGTGATTGAAAAAGGAAAATGGGTTTCTCTTCTTTCATTCGGATTATTTATCCTGCTGTCTGCATTTGGAATTTTCTGGATGAATAAGAACAAGAAAAAAGAGATTTTAGCTGAACAAAAAGCTTAAAACAATATAATATTGCGCAATGTCATTCTGAATGGCAAATTATTCAAAATGGAACAGAAAAAAATATTGATTATCACCTATTACTGGCCTCCTGCGGGAGGTCCTGGTGTTCAAAGATGGCTGAAGTTTGCAAAATATCTGCCGGATTTCGGATGGAAACCTATTATTTATACTCCGGAAAACCCAAGCTACCCTTTGCTGGACGAAACCCTGATGAAAGATGTTCCCGAAAATATCGAGATGGTGAGAACCAGAATCTGGGAACCTTATCAGCTGGCTGAAAAACTGAATAAAAGCAATAAAAAATTTAAAGCAGGACAGTTTGATGTAGGGAAAAATCAAAGCTGGAAATCCAGACTTTCAATCTGGGTAAGGGGTAATTTTTTCATTCCCGATGCCAGAGTTTTTTGGGTAAAACCTTCCATTACATTTTTGGAGAAATATCTGAAAGAAAATAAAATAGATACCATTGTAACTTCGGGTCCTCCCCACTCTCTTCATCTGATTGGTTTGGGACTTAAAAATAAAATGCCTGACCTGAAATGGATTGCTGATTTCCGTGATCCATGGACAGAAATTTCTTATTACAAACATCTGAAACTAACCAAAAGTTCAGATAAAAAACATCGTCAGCTGGAAAGTGCTGTATTTAAAAATGCAGACATCACCTTAGCTACAAGCTATACTGATGCAGAAAACTTTAGAAATGCTGGAGCTAATGCCGTTTGTATTACGAATGGATTTGATGAAAGTGATTCAGACGGCAAAGTAAAAGGACAGCATAGTAAAAATCAATTTACTTTAAGCTATATCGGGGTTTTAGAACAACTCAGAAATCCTGAAAACCTTTGGAAAGCACTTGATGAACTGGTGAAGGAAAATGCTGAGTTTGCAACTGATTTTAAGTTGAAATTTGTAGGAAGAATAGATGATAAAATTCTTCAGTCTATCGAAAATTCAAGTCTGAAAAATCATATTCTGAACCTTGGATATCTTGCTCATGGTAAAGCTGTGGAGGAAATGCAAAATTCGGAATTGCTTCTTATTACTAATTTCCCGAACGAATCTTCAAAAGGAATTATCCCCGGAAAAATATTTGAATATCTGGCTTCGGGAAAACAGATTCTGTCATTCGGCCCGGACAAAGCTGATGTTGCAAAAATTCTGGATGAAACCCAGGCAGGAAAACATTTCAGTTATCAGGATACAGAAACAGTTAAGAAATTTATTCTTGAAAAATTCATCCTTTGGAAAAACGGAAATCTTCTCGAAAACACTCAGCATATAGAGCAGTTCTCAAGAAAAAACCTAACCCGTCAGCTGACTGAAATTTTAAGATAAAAAAGAATCGGGGCCGGAAACTTTGTTTCCGGCCCCGATTCTTTTTATAACTTCTAAATCGTCCATTGGTCATTTACCACGGCAATCAGATAATATTTTCCCTGAAATTCTTCAAATACAAAACGGAGTGTTTTCCAATCCATTTCGCCATTTTTTTCAGTTCCTTTGATATAGTTTTCGGTGAAATCATCTTTGGAGTAAATTTCCTTTAAATTATTCAGAGAATTACCTCCGCCGATGAATTTATTCAGTGAATATTGTGATGCTGTAAAATCTTTTGAAAAGACCCATTTACCAAGATAATCATTAACCGTTGCTTTATAAGGATCTCCTGAGCCGTCATGCGCTCCCCATGTGAATAATGTTTTGGTAGGCTGATATTTTTCAAACTCTGCTTTAGAAAAATGTTTGTCTCCTTTTATATCCACAAAAGCATACATTGAAAAACGGATTCCTTTTTCAGGGTGGATCAAGGCAGCGAAACTGGTATAGTCTTTATTTTTCAGAGCCTTCAAAACCTCATCATTGGTCTGTTTCAAAACAGCTTCTTTATTAGCAATATTCTGAACAGTGCCTGCACTGTCAGTTTTATTTTGAGCTATAGAATCAATCACATTGGGAACAGGTTTTCCTGCCTCTTTTTTACAGGCAACAACCAAAACCAAAACAACCAATGGAATAAGTAATTTTTTCATATTTAAAATTTTGCAATTGGTAAAAAACACCAAAACTGATGCCAAGCGATAAATAATTTAAAGAGATAAAGACTATGAGAGTTGCCGGGCTACAGCTTCTCATTTTAAAAATTACATCGTACATTTGTTAGATGGAAATGTTGGATATTCTCATTATCGGAGCGGGGCCAATAGGTTTGAACTGTGCCCTCGAAGCTCAAAAAAACAATCTTAGTCATTTAATCATAGAAAAAGGAACCATTGTCAACTCTCTGTACAATTATCCTTTATATATGCGTTTTTTCTCCACTGCAGAAAAACTGGAAATTGATGAAATTCCCTTTATTTCGACAGCTCCCAAACCGGGAAGGCAGGAAGCTCTGGAATACTATCAGGGAATTGCGCGACAAAAAAAGCTTAACATCAATCTGTATGAAAAAGTATTGAACGTTTCTAAGAGCAACGAACGGTTTGAGATAAAAACAACCAAAGCAAATTATCTGGCCAAAAATGTAGTGATTGCTACCGGATTCTATGACATTCCTAATCTTATGAATATTCCCGGTGAAAATCTTCCAAAAGTAAAGCATTATTACACTGAACCTTATCCTTACGCAAAACAGAAAATCGTAGTGGTGGGATCAAGTAATTCTGCGGTAGATGCAGCTCTTGAAACCTATAGAAAAGGGGCTGAAGTAACGATGATTATTCGTCATTCCGAGATTTCCAAAAGTGTAAAATACTGGGTAAAACCGGATATAGAAAACAGAATTGCAGAAGGCAGCATTAAGGCTCATTTTAATGCTGAAATGATTGAAATAAAAGACAATACGGTTACTTTTAAAGACGAAAACGGAGACATTCACGAAATTGACAATGATTTTGTGCTGGCCATGACAGGTTATCTTCCTGATTTTGATTTTCTGAGAAATTCAGGTATTGAACTCAACGGTGACTGTCTGAACCCGTTTTATAATCTTGAAACGATGGAAACCAATATTCCCAATCTCTATCTTGCAGGAGTAGTATGTGGTGGAAAAGATACTCATCTCTGGTTCATTGAAAACTCAAGAATTCATGCCAATATGATTATCAATACTATTCTTTCCAGATCTTAATTGGATGAATACATTGATATGAAAAGGCGGATAATTCTCAATGTTAGAATTATCCGCCTTTTCAGTTTATTACTATCAATCAGAGTTTTATTGTCTCTATATCAATTTATCTTCAACTTTATTCTTATCCTTAAGCATCCATGGAATGATAAAGTAAAACCCGATGGCAATAGCTACAGCCAGCACACCAGTTCCAATCCATAATGTGTTAAAGCCTAATTTTTCAGCAATAAGTGTTCCTATATAAGGTGTAATGATGAATGCTATAGAAAATGACATCCCGTTCAATCCCATGTAAGCACCTTTATTATTCTCTCCTGAACGTAATGCCGTAATGGTTGACATGAAAGGAAGTGTCCATATTTCTCCCACACAAAGTAATGTCATAGACAGCACAAGGGTAATCATACTATAATCGAAAGCCAGCATTGCATAAGAAACTCCACACAGGAAGGTCCCGATAAGCATGGTAAAAGCTAATGTAAAATACTTCTCAGCAATCTGTACCAGTCCCATTTCAAGCAATACAATCAGAAAACCGCTGTATCCAAGAATATACCCGATATTTTGCTGACTCATATGGGCAGTATCTTTATAAAATATGGTCAATGTACTGAACAACTGGAAGAAACATATGGAGAATAGCATACAGAATACACAGTAAATCAAAAATTTTCCATCTTTGTATGGAGAACTTTCTTTCTTAATAACAATTGCTTCTTTTACTTTTTTCGCCTGTTGCTTGGCTAATTTTGCACGGTCTTTAAAGAACCATATATACATCAACCCTGCCAGCAAAGCAGCCAGTGCATTACTGAAAAACAGAAATTCATAAGAAATAGCAGATAAAATACCTCCCAATGCCGGACCGATAGAAAACCCAAGATTGACGGCCATTCTGTTCAGTGAAAAGGCACGGGTAATATTTTCAGGCTTTGCATATTTGGTAATTGCTACTGAGTTTGCCGGACGAAAAGTTTCACTTACAATACTTTGAGCCAGAATAATCCCTGCCAATCCTGCTTCTGTTATAAAAAGCGGTATTAAACAAAATAAAGGAACACTGAGAAGTAAACTCAGGCTCTGTACCCTATATTCACCAATTTTATCTGTGATCATTCCTCCCAGCCACGAACCAATGACCGAACCTATTCCAAAAAAGCTCAGTACGATTCCTGAATTTTCAATACTAAAATGTAAATGATTCGTCATATAAACTCCCAGAAACGGAAGTACCATAGAACCAGCTCTGTTGATGAGCATTACCAACGCCAGCATCCAACTCTCCTGCGAGAGTCCTTTAAAAGAACTCGTATATACGTTAATTAGTCTCACAATAATATTTTGGGGAAATTTGAAAGTGCAAAATTAGATAAAAATAACCCAAAAGCCCTTGTTTAGCCCATTTTTTTATCAATAACATTGATAAGAACATACAATTAACTGTATCCTGAAAAAAACGGATTTTTTTAATACATAATCTCCAAAAACTTTTATAAAAACCGTAAATTGCAGTAACAATAGGGGTTTTTAGACTAAAATTACTTAAAAACACAATAAAAATTTAACCAATACGCAAGAATGGTAACCTACGAGAATTTACATGATACGCTATCTTTTTACAGTATTGACTGTCGGCAATCTTATTATATTTCTTCCGGAAAACCTATTTTTGAGTTTCCTAAAGCTCCTTTCAGGATGGATTATTATGCTCTGTGTATCTGTACTGCAGGAGAAATCAATATTGAGATAGACCGTCAGAAATATAAAGTAGATGCACACAGTTTTCTTATGGCTGCTCCTTCTACCATCGTAAAATTTGGAAAAACCAGTGATGATTTTACCATGAAACTGCTTTTCTTTGATAAGAATTTTCTGATTAAAAATATTTCCAATCCTTTCATCATTGAAAAAATGAATCTTTTCTCCAAAGGGTCTTACAGTATTGTGAAAACTACTTCAAAAAATTCTTCGTTGCTACAAAATCTCCTGGATTATCTTGAAAAAAAATCGAGGAAGCAGGGTAAATTTACAGAAGAAATCATCCGGACCATTATTTTTAATCTGCTGCTTGAAACTGCTGAGATTATGGAACAGGAGAATTCTTTAACTCCGGGAAAGGAGGATGGAAAAAAAGATCTTTATCTGAAATTCAGCAAACTTATCAGGGAAAATATCAGGCAGCAGCGAACGGTTCAGTTTTATGCAGACCAGCTGCATGTTTCTAATAAATATCTCATAGAAATTATTAAAAAATCAAGTGGTAAAACACCTCATGAGGTTATTGATGAAACCCTGCTGAAAGAAGCTTACGTCATGCTTGGGAATTCTGATATTACGATTTCAGAGATTGCATTTGAACTTCAATTTAATTCGGCTTCTGCATTTGGACGTTTTTTCAAAAAACATACTACTCTCTCTCCCTCAGAATACAGAATTAAAGAAAATATTCAGTCATAAGAATTTGGGGATAATAATTCTGAACTTGGGGATATATATCGCTTTGGGAATAGAGGTACCTTTATACTGTTAATTAAAAACAATACAAAATGAGTACGATCAATTCAAAATTCGATAACGTTTTAAATGCCTCTGACCAGTTTGGAAAAGTAAATCACGAACCGGATTCAAGTAAAGAAGTTCAGATTAACACTCCTGAAAAAACAATGCCTTTTTCCGACCAGATCGGAAACTATCAACGCAATAAAGGAATCCCTTTACAATCTTACGAAAATAGTAAAATCTATATTGTAGGAAGCGGAATTGCCGGTATGTCGGCAGCTTACTATTTTATCCGTGACGGACGTGTTCCCGGCAAAAACATTATTTTCCTAGATCAGCTGAATGTTGAAGGCGGATCTCTGGATGGCGCCGGTAATGCCAAAGACGGCTATATCATCCGCGGAGGAAGGGAAATGGATATGACCTATGAAAATTTATGGGATATGTTCCAGGATATTCCTGCTTTGGAACTACCTGCTCCTTACAGTGTACTGGATGAATACCGTCTTATCAATGACAACGACCCTAATTATTCTAAAGCAAGATTAATTCACAACCAAGGGCAGATCAAGGATTTCAGCAAATTCGGACTTGAGAAAAAAGATCAGCTGGCAATCGTAAAACTGCTGTTGAAGAAAAAAGAGGAACTTGATGATCTTACGATTGAAGATTATTTTGCAGAATCCTTCCTGAACAGTAATTTCTGGTTCTTCTGGCGTTCTATGTTTGCCTTTGAAAACTGGCACAGCTTACTGGAACTGAAACTGTATATGCACAGATTCCTCCATGCTATTGACGGAATGAAAGACTTTTCATGTCTTGTATTCCCTAAATACAACCAATATGACACCTATGTAACTCCACTGAAAAACTTCCTGGTTGAAAAAGGAGTACAGATCCAGTTTAATACTCTGGTAAAAGATCTTGACATCCATATTAATACAGAAGGTAAAACTGTAGAAGGGATTATCACCGAACAAAACGGAGAGGAAGTAAGAATACCGATCGGTAAAGATGATTACGTGATTGTGACCACCGGATCTATGACAGAAAGTACTTTCTACGGAGACAACAATACCGTTCCTGAAGTTACAATAGACAACAGCAGTGCCGGACAAAGTGCAGGATGGAAACTTTGGAAAAATCTTGCCGCGAAATCTGAAGTATTCGGGAAACCTGAAAAATTCTGCAGCCATATTGAAAAGTCTTCATGGGAATCTGCAACTTTAACGTGCCTCCCTTCCGCATTTACGGAAAAACTGAAAGAACTGTGTGTGAATGATCCTTATTCCGGAAGAACCGCTACAGGAGGTATCATTACGATTACAGATTCCAATTGGGTAATGAGTTTCACCTGCAACAGACAACCTCACTTCCCTACCCAGCCGGATGATATTCTTGTAGTTTGGGTATATGCTTTGTTAATGGATAAAGAAGGTAATTATATCAAAAAAACAATGCCTCAATGTACCGGAAATGAGATTCTTGCCGAACTATGTTATCACTTGGGAATGACAGACCAGCTGGATAATGTTATAGAGAATACAATTGTACGTACTGCGTTTATGCCTTATATCACTTCTATGTTTATGCCAAGAGCGCAGGGAGACCGTCCAAGAGTCGTTCCTGAAGGATGTACCAATTTAGGTCTTGTAGGACAGTTTGTAGAAACCAATAATGATGTTGTATTTACGATGGAAAGTTCTGTGAGAACAGCAAGAATCGCCGTTTACAACCTATTAAATCTCAATAAACAGGTTCCGGACATCAATCCGTTACAGTATGATATCCGACATTTGTTAAAAGCTACTCAGGCTTTGAATGACTACAAACCTTTCTTAGGAGAAGGTATTATAAGAAAAATACTGAAAGGAACTTATTTTGAACATATTCTGGTAAACCGTCCTGAAGAAAAAGAAGAACATGAATCTTTCATCATGGAACAGGTAGGCAGATTCCAGGAATGGGTAAAAGGGGTTAAGGGTTAATATCTTAGCACATTTTTACTACTTAGCACAATAAAAAAGCAGGACTTAGATTAAGTCCTGCTCTTTTTATTATTTATTCCTTAAAGTTATTAAGGTTTAAAAGAATCTTTCAGTGTTACTGTACGGTTAAATACCATCGTTTCATCTGTAGAATCCTGATCTTTTGTAAAGTATCCAATTCTCTGGAACTGAAGAGGCTCACCCACAGCGACATCTTTCAGGCTTGGCTCAACAAAACCTTTCACGATAGCCATAGATTCAGGGTTGATGAAGTTTAGGAAATCAACATCTTTCTCTGCATCAGGCTGTTCTACTGTAAACAGTTGATTGTAGATTCTTACATCTACAGGAATGGCATGTTTCGCAGATACCCAGTGTAGAGTTCCTTTTACTTTTCTTAAACTTTCTTCTGTTCCGCTTCCGGATTTGCTCTTCTCATCGTAAGTAGCATAGATGGTAGTGATCTCTCCATTCTCATCTTTCTCTACTCTTTCAGCTTTGATGATGTAAGCTGATTTCAAACGAACTTCTCCGCCTAATTTCAGTCTGAAGAATTTATTATTCGCTTCTTCTTTGAAGTCTTCACGCTCAATGTATAACTCTCTTGAGAAAGGAACTTCTCTTGTCCCTGCATTTTCCTGTTCAGGATTATTTTCAGTCTCTAACCACTCTTCTTTGTCCTCAGGATAGTTTTCGATCACTAATTTTACAGGATCTACAACCGCCATCACACGTTTTGCAACCTTATTCAGATCTTCACGTACACAGAAGTCCAGTAATTGGATTTCGATAAGGTTTTCTCTTTTCGCAACCCCTACTTTATCAATAAAGTTTCTGATGGAAGTTGGAGTAAATCCTTTTCTTCTCATTCCTGAAATAGTAGGCATTCTAGGATCGTCCCATCCGGTTACTACACCTTCAGCCACTAATCTCTGAAGCTTTCTTTTGGAAGTAATCATGTAGGAAACATTCATCCTTGCAAATTCTCTCTGCTTGTTTTTAACTCTTCCTTCTTCGTAAACCTGATCTAAATACCAGTTGTATAAAGGTCTGTGATTTTCAAACTCTAAAGAACAAAGTGAGTGTGAAATTTGTTCAATATAATCAGATTCACCATGAGCCCAGTCGTACATCGGATAGATTTTCCATGCAGTACCTGTTCTGTGGTGAGGTTTGTTCAAAATTCTGTACATCACAGGGTCACGCATATTCATATTTGGCGAAACCATGTCAATTTTTGCACGAAGAGACATTGAACCACTTTCAAATTCTCCGTTTTTCATCCTTTCAAAAAGATCCAAAGACTCTTCTACCGGACGGTTTCTGAATGGAGATTCAATTCCTGGTTCTGCAGGATTTTTTCTTTGCTCAGTAATCACTTCAGACGGTTGCTCATCTACATAAGCTTTTCCTTCTTTAATTAACTGAACTGCCCAATCGTAAAGCTGCTGGAAGTAATCGGATGCGTACAAAACTTTATCCCATTTGAAACCTAACCATTCAACGTCTTTCATAATAGAATCTACGAATTCCTGCTCTTCTTTCTCAGGGTTCGTATCGTCGAAACGAAGGTTTACGGGAGCGTTGTATTTTTCACCCAGACCAAAGTTGATGCAGATCGCTTTTGTGTGCCCTACATGCAGATAACCATTCGGTTCAGGTGGAAAACGGAAACGGATCTGATCTTGTTTCAAACCGTTTGCCATATCATCTTCTATAATTTGCTCAATAAAATTGAGTGATTTTTTTTCTTCTTCCATTAAAGTAGCTTTTATTTTTTAGCAAAAAAAGTTTCACAAAGTTACGGAAAAATAAGCTTTTGTAAAAATGATAATTTAAAAGCCTTATTGATTGTAATTCAATATTTTTCATTAACTTCGGGATAACTAAAACCATTTTAACCAATTAACCATCATGGCTGTTTATATCTTAAGCAACCGGAAAATAATCCGGCATAAAGGCGAAAGAGTGGACTCTTTTTCCAATGATGAATACTCAATTCCCAATTTCAGGATTGCCAAATGTGATTTTGATAACTACAAAGAACCTACCGCTCAAGCCAAAAAGAAAAAAGACTATACCAACAGGAATATCTTAAACTACAAGCTTTTCTCTGAACCCGAAAAACAGGGATATGAAGATGTTTTAGACGTTCTGCTAAGTGAGAAAGGGATTAAAAAGTCTTCCCTTACAGCCAATAATCTCGGCGGAACTCAAAGAATGTTCTATGAACTGTACAAAAACATGTCTTCTACCAAAGACCGAAGCGATGTACTGATATTCATTCATGGTTATCTGTATGATTTTGATGATGAATTAAAGGCTATTCTCGATCTTAAGAAAATATTCATTGATAATCCGGCATCTCCCGTAGAGCATATTTTATTCGTAAGCTGGCCGGCCTCAGGAAGCATTATTCCGTTGAGCTATTTTGATGATAAGGCTTCCAGTATCAATTCCGGAACCTCTCTGATGAGGTTGTTTTATTTCTACACTCAGTTTTTAAAAGATATCTTTTCCAACCGGGATCTTGCCCCCTGTAATCAAAGAATTCACATAATGGCTCATTCTTTGGGAAACAGAGTACTTCAAAGTATGCTGTACAGCCTTAAAAGAGAGAATATACTCCGTGTTATTGATCAGGTTTTACTGTTGAATGCAGATGTCAGTTACAAAGTATTTGAAGATTCTGAAGATTCCTATAATAAACTTCCATTACTGGCCAACCGGATCTCTATTTATCTGAACAGACAGGACGCCGTTTTGGGAATTTCTCAGTTTACAAAAAATATTCTGACACCACGACTTGGTAAAAATGGACCAAGTGATATCAGCCATTACAAAGACATTGTTTCTGTTATCGACTGTACATTTGTTAAAGATGATCTTCTGAACAGCTTTAAATATGAAGTGGGAAACCATTGGGGATACCTCTCCAGTTCACAGGTACAGTCAGATATTTTCCAGAATTTATACGGAGTAGACAGAAATCTTATCACCAACCGATCTAAGGATAACGAGAACATTTTCACAATTATTTCTTAACAAATAGTTTAAATAATTCTTAAAAAATGAACACTACGTTAAAATTAGTTCAGGTTTATAGTATGGCATAAATATTGCTAATTCAAACTATAGGGAATTATAATTTTTTTAATTATGGGACATATTAAAAAACAGTTTTCTTATATATTAAACTATATTAAGAAGGCCATCTTCGTAAAAGATGTCATTTAACTGAATAACAACCTCTAAATCAACAAAGTATCCGAACCAAAAATTACTCACCCTTATAAAACAGAACCGAAAAAACAAAAATTATTCCTCTTCATCTGATGTAGGAACACATTTTTATATTTAAAATTTATTGAAAAATTTCTTTAATATTGTTAAATATTGCCAAATAATTCCCCACTTGTTGTATAATTGAAAAAAGTTTTCGACATTTACTTACCAATCAAATAAAATTAATAACATGAAAAATCTTAAGAAAATCAAAAGAGGAGAATTAAAAACGATCAAAGGAGGAAGACCACCTCTTGGATGCAACAGTTGGAATCCGGCAGCAATGTGCTGCAGATCATGGGCTCCTGATTATTGTGGTCAGACTACATGTCCGGATTCACCTCCACCATTATGCTAATTAACTTTTCTAAATTTTATTTTTGAACCACAGCAGCTCATTTCTGAGTTCCAGATCGGATTCAAAATTATTTACAAATAAAGCTCCAGTGCCTAAACCTTGAGGCATTGGATTTTTTTTGGTAAAGGTATACTGAGCAATGGCATTCAAGCCGATATTACTTTCTAAAGCTGAAGTGATCCACCAACCTATATTCTGATTTTCTGCGAGGGAAATCCATTCATCCGAACCGGAAAAACCTCCCACCAATGCAGGCTTCAGAATGATATATTGTGGTTGTATTTTTTCTAAAAGTTTTTTCTTCTCTTCAGGATCAATAATTCCGATAAGTTCTTCGTCTAATGCAATAGGGGTAGGTGTTTTAGCACATAATTCCGCCATATCTTCCCAGTTCCCAGCTTTGATAGGCTGCTCAATAGAGTGAATATGGAGATCTGCAAGCTGCTGCAAAACTGTAACCGCTTCATCTTTACTGAACCCTCCGTTGGCATCCACACGAAGCTCCAACTGATCTTTAGAGAATTTTTCTCTTAATTTCTGAAGAATAATATGTTCTGATTTCCAATCGACCCCGATTTTTAATTTAATACAATGAAATCCTTTTTCAAGTTTCTCCTGAATCTGTTCTTCCATGTACTCTGCATCGCCCATCCATATCAGACCGTTGATGGTAATGGCAGATTTTCCATCCGTAAATTCACTTGGAAAATACAGGCTATCTCCATATTTCAGGTTCTGAACAGCCTGTTCATATCCAAACCAGATGGATGGAAATTCTTTCAGTTCTTCTTTCAAAAAAGAGGTGTCGTGATTAATATTTTCACAAAGCCATTTCAGTTTTTCTTCATAATCGGGTCGGTCGTCAAAACTCAGTCCTCTGAAAATGGCACATTCCCCTACTCCTTTTCTTCCGTCTTCCGAAATAGTGAGAATAAAGGTCTCCTTATCAAGCAAAACGCCGCGAGATGTTCCACTCGGGCGTTTGAATTGTAATGAATATTTTAAATAAGTTGCTTCCATTTATTTTACGCTGTCAATACGCATAAATTCCTCAGCTTTTTCTACCATTTCTATACTTCCGCAGAAGAAAGGAATTCTCTGGTGAAGTTCTGTAGGTTCTATTTCCAGAATTCTTCTGAATCCGTCTGTTGCTTTTGCTCCAGCTTGTTCAGCAAGGAAAGCCATTGGATTACATTCGTATAATAATCTTAGTTTACCATTTGGAGCCTGCGAATAAGAAGGATAGATATAAATTCCTCCTTTCAGCATATTTCTGTGGAAATCTGCTACCAGAGACCCGATATATCTTGAGGTATAAGGACGGTCTCCTTCTTCCATCTGGCAATATTTAAGGTAATTTTTTACTCCCTGAGGAAATTTGATATAGTTTCCTTCGTTGATAGAATAGATTTTACCTGTTTTTGGGAAAGTCATGTTAGGATGAGAAAGATAATACGTTCCTAATGAAGGATCCAATGTAAATCCGTTTACTCCATTTCCTGTGGTATAAACAATCATTGTAGAAGATCCGTAAATAACATATCCTGCTGCAATCTGATTGATTCCTTTCTGTAAAAAGTCTTCCAGCTGTACAGGAGTTCCGGGTTCAGTAACTCTTCTGTAGATAGAGAAAATAGTTCCTACGGAAACATTTACGTCAATATTCGAGGATCCGTCTAAAGGATCTATCAATACTACATATTTACTTAAATGTCCGTTTTCCCCGCACTTAATATCAATAAAGTCATCATTTTCTTCAGACGCAATACCACAAACAACCTCTCTTTGAGACAAAGCCGTAATAAAAATTTCATTAGCAATTACATCCAGTTTCTGCTGTTCTTCTCCCTGAATATTCTGGTTTCCGGCAGCTCCTGTTATATCTACAATTCCTGCTTTATTTACTTCTCTGTTTACCACTTTCGAAGCCAATCTTATTGCGCTCAGAAGACGAGAAAATTCACCTGTAGAATATTGAAAATCGTCCTGTTTATCTATAAGAAATTCTCCTAAAGTCTGTAATGGTTGATTTGACATATTTTTCTTTTTACGTTTTCCCCAAATTTCGGAAAATTTATTGCATTAAGAAAATTTAATTACAAAAGAGGTTACCAACTGTATTTCAATACAATACAAACGAAATTTTGCGTAACACTAAGCAACTATTGAAAATTATGTCTCCAAATTTGCTATATCAGACAAACGAAAAATTCAAATTATTTCATTAATTGTTGATTTTAAGGAAATCTTAATTCCATCTCCGTGCCTGCCTATTTCATATCTCGTTGTAAATTTATAATTTTGACGTCCGTAAAAAACTCATGTAATTTTTTATCTAACAATTTTATTTTTAACAATTTAATGAAAATTTTCAAGTTTGGTGGAGCATCTGTAAAAGATGCCGAAAGTGTGAAAAATGTGTCTATGGTTCTAAAAAGCCAGGGATTTGCCAAATGTTTGCTGGTGATATCAGCAATGGGCAAAACGACAAACGAGTTGGAAAAAGTTGTAGAACTTTATTTCAAAAAGGATAACTATCAAACTGAGATTGAAAAGATAAAACGAAAACACATTGAGATTGCGGAAGGTCTTTTTCCTGAAAATCATGCGGTTTTTGCAGAAATCAATCTCTTTTTTGATGATATTGATTCTTTTTTAAGAAGAAATAAATCTCCCAACTACAACTTTGTTTACGATCAGGTGGTAAGCTGCGGAGAAATGATTTCAACCAAAATCGTGAGTGAATACCTGAACGAGATTCAATTTACCAATCAATGGCTGGATGCCAGAGATTATGTGAAAACGGATAATTCATACAGAGAAGGTACAGTAGACTGGGTGAGAACTGAAGAATTTATTTCCAATCTGAATCCTGAGATCTGCTATGTTACTCAGGGATTCATTGGTTCTGACGAAAACAATTTTACGGTAACGTTAGGAAGAGAAGGTTCAGATTACTCTGCTGCTATTTTTGCTTATTGCTTAAATGCCGAAGCAATGACGATCTGGAAAGATGTACCGGGAGTAATGACCGGAGATCCACGAAAGTTCAAAGATGTTTCTCTTCTTTCCAATATCTCTTATGAAGAAGCAATTGAGATGGCTTATTACGGAGCAAGCGTTATTCACCCGAAAACGTTGCAGCCACTACAGCAAAAAAGCATTCCTTTTTATGTAAAATCTTTCGTAGATCCTACTAAAGAAGGAACAAAAGTAGGTGCTTCTGACAAAAACCAACAGGAAGAATCTTATATTTTAAAAGAAAACCAGGATCTTCTGAAAATATCAACAAGAGATTTCTCTTTTATCGCTGAAGACCATATGAGCTTAATTTTTGGATATTTATCTAAATACAAGATCAAGGTTTCTTTAATGCAGAATTCTGCTATCTCCCTGGCATTGTGCCTTGAAGATAAATTTAATCATATAGATGAGCTTAACCAGGAGCTTCAAAAAATTTTTAAAACCGAAGCAATTAAAAATGTATCTTTATTCACAGTAAGAAATGCGAAGATGGATCACATTGATAAATTTTACCATGAAAAAAATGTATTATTGGAACAAATTTCCAAGAATACTCTTCAAATGGTAACACAATAATATTAATTGCGACTAAACACACATGAGTTTAATTTCGAAAAACGATCTGATCAAAGCTTCCGGCTTAAGTAAACTTGGGTTTCTAAAGAACCCGGTAGCATCTGCTGTGATGAGCATTGCTAAAATAAACGAAGTAAATAAATTATACGACAAACTAAAAGATAAGGAAGGCAAAGACTTTTTCGACTCATTTGTAAGAGAAAGAAACCTAAGCTATGTAGCTTTTGAAGAAGATCTGGCAAAGATTCCGAAAACAGGACCGTTTGTTCTGGTTTCCAACCACCCGCTGGGTGCAATTGACGGAATTCTGATGTGCAAGATCTTATCAGAGGTTCGTCCGGATTTCAAGGTGATGGGGAATTTCCTTTTGGAAAAAATCAAACCTATGGAACCGTTCGTAATCGCTGTAAACCCTTTTGAAAACAGAAAAGAAGCTTACAGCAGCTCTTCAGGAATGCGCGATACGCTCAAGCATTTGCAAAACGGAGGCTGTGTAGGTATTTTTCCGGCTGGGGAAGTTTCCAACAAAAACAATCCTTACGGAGAAATTTTAGATAAAGAATGGGAAAAAACGGCACTTAAGCTTATCAGAATGGCTAAAGTGCCGGTAGTTCCTATGTATTTCCATGCTAAGAACAGCCGCCTTTTTTATCAGGTAGCCAAGCTTCATCCAAATTTGCAGACCCTGATGCTTCCCGCAGAAATGATGAATGACAGAGAAAAACCTATCAGAATCAGAATCGGGCGCCCAATCACTGTAAAGGCAATGGATGAAATGGAAACCATTGAGGAATTGGGAGAGTTTCTTAAACGTAAGGTTTATATGATGAAATCTTACTATGAAAAAAGAAAATCCCTTGCTCAAAGCATCAATCTTCAGAATTTATCTGTGAAGTTTCCTTTGCTGAAGGAAGAAAATATTGTTCAGAACATCATTGATGAAACACCTCTTGAAGACATTATTAAAGATGTTGATAAATTGAGAGGAACGGATAAAATGTTGTTCAGTAATGGAAATTACGAAATCTACTTTACTACTTACGAGGAAATTCCTTCTATTATGAGGGAAATCGGACGTCAGAGAGAACTTACTTTCCGTGCTGTGGGTGAAGGAAGTAATCTTCCGTTTGACCTTGATGAGTATGACAAGCATTACCACCACCTGTTTCTTTGGGATAACGGTGAGAAAAAACTGGCTGGTGCTTACAGAATGGCACTGGGTAGAGAGGTCATGAAAAAATATGGTATTAAAGGCTTCTATACAAGCTCTTTATTTGAGTTTGAGCAGGACATTCACCCTTTCTTTAAAAAGGTGATCGAAATGGGTCGTGCTTATATCTGCCAGGAATATCAGCAGAAGCCCCTTCCACTCTTCCTTTTATGGAGAGGAATCGTACATGTATGCCTGAGAAACCCTGATCATAAATTCCTTATGGGTGGCGTGAGTATCTCAAACAAGTTCTCAGAATTCTCAAAATCTCTGATGATCGAGTTTATGCGTTCCAATTATTTTGATTCCGCAGTAGCCCAGTATATCACTCCGAGAAATGAGTACAAAGTAAAGCTTCGTGACAGGGATAAAAATATTTTCTTTGAGGAAATGGAATCTGATCTTAATAAACTGGACAAGATTATTGATGATCTTGAGCCTGAATTGAGACTTCCTGTTTTGATCAAGAAATACATCAAACAAAACGCTAAAGTAATTGCTTTCAATGTTGATCCCAACTTCAATGATGCAATTGACGGATTGATGTATATCCGAATCAGTGATCTTCCGGAAAACACGATCAAACCGGTATTGGAAGAGATGAGTGAACAGATTAGAAAGGAGCAGGAAAATAATCCGACTGATAATCAGTAAGTTTTTAACTTTATTCAAAAAAAGTACGATGAATACTTGCTTTGTATACCAAAACTTACTACTTTTGCATCACTTTAAAACAACGAAGTAATAAACAAAAACATAAATGGTTTCTTAGCTCAGTTGGTAGAGCAATGGATTGAAAATCCATGTGTCCCTGGTTCGATTCCTGGAGAAACCACTTGAAAACCTCTGATTAGTCAGAGGTTTTTTTGTTTTATATATAGTTCCTTTTCCTCCCCCATTAGCTGCTTCCGGAATATTGAAAAATAAAAATTAATCAAAAATATGGGAATTAATTTTTTATTTGATCGGTAAAACTTAATTTAGTATTGTAAACCAAATTACAAATACTATTATGAAAATAAAATTATTAGCCGATACTTTTATGGGTATCGCTCTGCTTGTTTTTCAATCATGTGCAGAAACCCCTGTAGCAACAGAAGACACTGCTGCAGCACAAAAGAATATCTCAGCTTTAAAGAACGCATCGGTCTTTAGCGTTCCGGTTGCCGGAAATTCTTTTTTCACAGTAAAACCTTCGGGAGCCAGCGAGGTGATTACCTCTACTAACTTAGGTAACTGGACCAACTCTGCTACTGTTATCAGCACTTATTTCAGAGTAAGCAATACAGGAACATTAAACATTGGGCTAAAAGCTTCTGTTCCTTCGGGCACAAGTGTTGTAAAAGTAACGGTAGGCAATACATCCAAAAATATTACTTTAACAGGATCGGCTAATACAGATTATACCGTTGGAGATTTCTCTGTTTCAACTCCAGGTTATGTAAAAGTTGATCTTCAGGGTGTCTCTAAAACCGGCGGATATTTTGCGGATGTTACAGATGTTACTTTTAGTGGGCCTGCTTCTACCGGAACCAATATTTACAGTAATGATCCTTCTTACTATTATTGGGCGCGCAGAGGGCCTTCCTGTCATCTGAACTATATTGTTCCAACGACTGATAACGTAAGCTATTATTACAACGAAGTAACAGTTCCTGTGGGAGAAGATAAAATAGGCTCTTATTTTATGGCTAATGGCTTTAGTGCAGGCTATTTTGGAATGCAGGTTAATTCTGCCACTGAAAGAAGGATTCTATTCTCTGTATGGAGCCCATTTGATACTGATGATCCCAATAATATTCCTCCTGATCACAAAATTGTTCTCAACAGAGCGGGTACCGGAGTAACAATTGGAGAATTCGGGAATGAAGGTTCTGGTGGCCAAAGCTATTATAAGTATAACTGGAGTGCCGGACAAACTTATAAATTCTTACTAAGGGGTGAACCTGACGGAACCGGAAAAACAGATTTTACAGCCTGGTTTTTATCTCCAGATACAACAACATGGAAATTGATAGCCAGCTGGAAGAGGCCTCAAACCAGTACTTATCTTAAAAGCTTCTATAGCTTCGTTGAAAATTTCAATCCTGAAAATGGATATCAAGGCAGAAAGGCGGAATTCAAAAATCAGTGGGTAAGAACTTCAAACGGCAATTGGGTTGCTGTTTCCGGGGCAAAGTTCAGTGTTGATAACACGTATAATGCAAAACAAAGAATAGATGCAATGGGAGGAATAAGTGGTAATGCGTTCTTTTTACAAAATGGAGGATTCTTTAATGCAACGGTTGCTCCCGGCTCACAATTTTCTATTACTACGCCTACACAGGCTCCCAATATCAATTTTTCAACTCTCCCTTAACATTATAATCTAAAAAGTAAAAGCCAGTTAATTTATAAGAACTGGCTTTTTATTTATATTTTCCCGACTCCGTTTCATGGAAAAGAATTTCAGGACCGTAATAAAAAGGTATTTAAAATAATATCTTCAAAAAAATATAAAAAAAATAAAACCTACCAAACCACTGATGAACAAAGCATTGAATGTAAAAACATGCGATACCAAAAGCTTTCTTTGAAAAAATAAAACAAAATACTTGCGCGGTATTATAAAATGTTATACTTTTGCATCACTTTAAAACAACGAAGTAATAAACGAAAACATAAATGGTTTCTTAGCTCAGTTGGTAGAGCAATGGATTGAAAATCCATGTGTCCCTGGTTCGATTCCTGGAGAAACCACTTAAAACCTCTAATTTATTTTAGAGGTTTTTTTGTTTTTATATGCAGAATCAGATTAATGAATTGGAGATCACCTGTTCAGCCAGTTTAGGCACTCAGTAATCTGTGTTTTACTGATAAAAACTTCAGCATTCACTTCCGGTTCCGGAGAAAGTCTAAGCTCTACTTTTTGGCTGGAATATTTGATAATTTCGGAAACAGCTTCCTTATTAATGATAAACTTCCTGTTTATTTTAAAGAAGATATCGGGATTGAGTTTCTGAATAATATCTTTAATAGTATCATCATAGATATAGGTCTGATGATCTTTTGTAGTAAGGAAAAGGTATTTCCCGGAAGCGAAAAAATACGCAGTGTTATGCTCGTCAATTGATTTAAGCTTATTCCCTTCTCTTACCATAAAGCGTTTCATCACCTCATCATCTGCCTGACGCAATGAGGAAATAGATTTCAATACCGGTTCCGGATCAAAATTGTTTCTTATGGAAATAAACTTCTGTAAAGCTTTATGCAAATCCTCTTCTTCAAAAGGTTTCAGAAGGTAATCAATGGTAAAATGCCTGAATACTCTCATGGCATATTCATCAAATGCTGTAATGAAAATAATTGGGGTAAAAAGCTCCACATGTTCAAAAATTTCCAGACTCATCCCGTCACCAAGGTGAATATCCATAAAGATAAGATCTGCGGAATCTTTCTCAAAAAAATCAATTGCCTGTTTTTTGGAACGAAGAACAACAGTCTCTGTAACAGGGACTATGCTCTGTGTATCTAAAAGATTTTTCAGATAATTCACAGCCAGCAGTTCATCTTCTATAATGGCAATTTTCATAACAATGCAAAAGTACAAAAAAACCGCTGAAACAATTAAGTTCAAGCGGTTTCATCTGTATTGAATTTGATATGAAGTTCTATAGATTAGGATTATTCTTCTTCGCACTCATTGGATATTCAATGGTATATCGCGGGTCATTCTGCTGAAGAATATATTCCTTGCCACTGATGGTGTGGCTTATTTTTTTCTGATTTGCTCTTCTTAAGTCGAACCATCTTTGTCCTTCCAAAGCAAATTCTCTGAATCTTTCATCCAGAATAAAATTCATAAACGCTGCTGAATCCATCAAATTCACGGCATTTTGTACTGAAGTATATCCATCCGGAGTATATCTGTTCTTCATTACTTTAAGAAGGGTTTCTTTAGCCTCAGCCAGCTTATTCAGTTTTAATAATGCTTCAGCTTTTATAAAGTACTGCTCAGCTGCTCTGAAAGACACTTTGAATTCTAAGCTTCCTCCTTTAATAACTTTATACTTACTACCATTTTTTTCAAAATATATGCCAAACCTTTTGTCTGCAGTAGTATTGTATGAAGAAATAAGTTCGGGAGACACAAAAGATAAGTTCTTTATAGAGTTGTCCCATGTATTGTCCAGAGCCATGATAGATTCTGGGGAAGCATAATGGTTAGGCGGTGTATTTACGGTATTTAAATTCACCAGATCACCTTTTACTGCCAGTACCTGATCTGCATAGTTTAAAGCTTTGTTCCAATCTCCTTCATAAAGAGCTGCCCTTGCTTCAAAAGCCTGTAATACTATTTTTGAGAACCTGTAATTCATTCCCGTTACCTGCTTCTGCTCTACCATCAGATCTTCTGCTTTTTTAAGATCTGAGTGAACTTGATTGTATACTTCCTGTACTGATGATGGTTTCAAAACCTGTTCAAGATCAATTTCAAGATTGATTGGAACTCCTCTGTCTGTAGAAGCTGTAGCACTGTTGTATGGTTTCCCGTATAGATTCACCATATCAAAATACAGATAAGCACGAAGAGCATATGCTTCTGCCAAAATCTGACTCTTCTCGGGTGAGTCCTGCATAGTTTTGCTTCCTTCGTTAATAATCTGGTTCAGGTAGAAGTTTACAGAGTAAAAACTTACCCATGGAAATTCAGTAGATGCCGGATCATTGTTAGCATCTTTCCACATCGCAATTTCACGGTAGGAAATAAAGTCTGTGGAATTATCATCAATATTCACCTCATCGGTACGAAGAGCTACCAGAGATTTATGAACAGGATATTTTGAATAGGCAGATGTAAGTACTTTTCGGTAGTCTTCAGCAGTGGTAGGAATAACTTTCCCTTCTGGCTGAATATCTAAAAATCTGTCACATCCGATAGTGATAAAGCTGATTGCAGCAAGTGCTATGATTGTTGTAATTTTTCTCATTTTACTCAAGTTTTAAAAAGAAACATTAAATCCTACGGTTACCGACTTGGTGATAGGCTGTGCATAAATATTACCATACGTTTCAGGATCGAAATATCCTTTATATCCATTACTGAATACAAAAAGGTTACGTCCCTCAACGCTCAGTCTCAGACTGGAAATCCCCATAGGATTTGTAAATTCTTTAGGAAGTGTATACCCTAAACGGATACTGCTGATTCTGATATAGCTGATCTCTTTTGCCCATACATCCAGTAAGCTGTATGCATTGGAACGGTTTCCGGCAAACCATTTGTTGGCCATCCATCCGTCCGGATTAGCATCCATATCAGGACTTGTAATTCCCGGAAGTGAACCTCCTGCTTCGTAGATATCTCTTGTATAGTTTCTTCCTCTGTCCAGCTCCATTCCTCGGTAAGAAGGTGTTTTCATTACCGTCTGCTTCAGGTTGAATGTTGCAGAGATGGTAAGGTCAAAATTACTTACCTTAAAGGTGTTGATAATACCTCCGGTAAATTTCGGATCTCTGTCTCCCACATAAGTAAACAGGCTTCTTAACTCAGCGTTTGAAAGTTTCGTATCTACAAGTTGTCCCGGAAGGAAATCTGCATATACATCATACAATTTAAAGAATTCTGCTGCTGAAATCTTCTGATCCCCTTTCCAGAATAATGGATTTCCGTGTTCATCCATCCCTGCCGTTTTCAAAGCAAAAACAGCATTTACAGGAAGTCCTTCTCTTGATGGAAGCAATGAATTATCACGTGGCTGCTCGCTCAATACTCTACTCTTGTTATGAGCAAAGTTGATTGTAGTAGTCCACTTAAAATTATCATGATTGATGTTTCTGGTAGATATTGCCAATTCAAAACCTTTGTTCGTCAAACTTCCCCAGTTCATCATTGTATATTCAAACCCTGTTTCAAGAGGTGTTTCTTTCATGCTGATCATATCCGTACCTTTTCTGCTGTAGACATCAGCGGTAAGGCTCACACGGTTATTGAACAATCCTAAATCAAGACCGAAGTTGGTATTGGTTGTTTTTTCCCATCTCAGTTTATCGTTTGGCGGACTGATTACGTTGATGATACCTTCTTTTCCTCCAGGAAGAATCGTTGCATCGTTATATTCACCGATAAAGAATGGCGATGTATTTCTGTCGATATTTCCCTGAAGACCATAAGAAGCTCTCAGTCTAAGATTGGATACCGCAGCAATATTTTTCATAAAGTCTTCCTTCGTTACCAGCCATGATCCTGAAATTGCCCAGATTGGAAGATACTTATACTTTTTATTTACTCCGAAAAGGTTTGTACCATCATATCTTACACTTCCGAAGAATGTATATTTCTGATCATAGGTATAAGATGCTGTTGCAAACATGGAAGCATAAGCATTCTCAATTGGCGGGTTCTCACGGTACGTTTCATATCTCTTATCTGCAGCGAAACTTGTATTCGGGAATACAATTGCTGTAGCTCTTCTGGTCTTTGGATCATATCCGAAAGCTCTTGTGATCGTTGTATTATCCTCTGTTTTACGGATTTCAGTACCGGCCATCAAATCAATTTCATGTTTTGAATTGATCTTCGTGCTGTATGCTGCCTGCAATTTCCAGTTGTACTGGAAGAAATCATTATCCCAGTTTTGTTTTACAGCACCAGCTGGTAGAAAGTAATTATATTTGCCGTCTTTGTAATAACGGGTATTTTCTTTCATTTTTCTGGTGAAATACGTATTCTCTGCCGCAAACTTCTCTGTTTTATTAGTATCATACTGAATACCAAGCTGAGAGGTAAATCTTAAACTTTTTGAAGCTTTATATTCTAAATCTAAAATAGCTTTCAAAGAGTTATTTTTCAGTGAATAGTTTGTATTCTCTCTTTCTTCAAGGAAGTTAAAAGGAATATAACGGTCCTCAAAACCATCCATATCTTTATCATAATTATAACTTCCGTCTGCATTGAAAGGTTTCAGATAAGGATTGGCATTTCTTGAATAGTTAACCGGGTTTATTGAAGCATCAGCATCCGTTACAAAAGATTCACGTTCACTTTGCGTTCCGAAAATAGAGATTCCTGCATTTAACTTATCGCTTAATTTATAGTTATTTTTTAAAGTCAGGTTGTAACGTTTAAAACCTGTCCCGATAGTTGTTCCCTCTTCATCATAGTATCCCAGGGAGAAATAGTAATCTGCACGGTCACTTCCTCCGGAAACACTTAATCCATATTGTTTGTTGATGGCATTTCTGTATAACAGTTTGCCCCAGTCTGTATTATTATTTCTTAAACCATTAATTTGCTGGCGTGTGAATGAATTCAATGCATCGAAACCACCGTTTCTGAAAGCATCAAGCTGGTTGTTTTGAGTAAGAATTCTCATCACTTCTCCTTTATCTGCACGGTAAGTAAGATCTGCACGCTTGGCAAGCATCAGTTCAAGATCTACTTTTTCAGAAGCATTCAAAAGATTCAGTTTCCCAAAATCAGGACGTGAAGTGACGAAAGTATCTGCTGAGAAATTAAGTCTAAGGCTCCCCTTCTTTCCTTTTTTCGTTGTAATGGAAATTACCCCATTTGCTGCTCTTGCACCGTAAATAGCTGTTGCAGCCGCATCTTTAAGGATGGTGATATCTTCAATATCATTAGGGTTCAGTCCTGCAATAGAGAAGTTCTGAAGCTGGTCAATATTATCTTTATCCGTAAAGTTCGGGACATCATTTCCTTCTAACGGAAGACCGTCAATAACCCATAGCGGATCCTGAGGACCGGAAAGAGAAGCTGTACCTCTGATTCTGATCTTCGCCGGACTTCCAGGAGCCCCTGTTTCAGGAGTTACTGCCACACCGGCAATCTGTCCTGCCAGCATCTGGTCTACACTGGCAACACCAGCCTGGCTGATGTTGTCCATTTTCACTGTAGAAACTGCTGAAGTCTGCTTACGTTTTTCAATTTTCTGATATCCGGTGATGATTACTTCCTGGATCTTATTTTTATCTGTAACTTCAGAAGTAAGTCTGATTGTATAGTTGGTCTGCCCTTCATTAAGCTGAATGACTCTGGATTCGTAACCTGGATAACTTACTGATACAGACTTGGTATCTGCAGGAATTTCCAATATAAATTTTCCGTCCTTATCAGTCACTGTACCTACGGATACACTTTCGATAATTCCTTCCAATTCTGTTTTTGTAGAGACCGACTGTGTCTCGATTTTTATAGATGCACCGGTAATCACATGAGAAGTGTTTCCGTCTTCTATTTTTCCGGTGATGGTTTTCTTTTGCTGGGCCATTGCTATATTAGCAGCCAAAAGAGGTAAAAGTATTAGAGTTTTTTTCATTGCCGTTTATTTGTTTAAAGCCTCTTGTATACGAATGATTAAATCTGTGTAATGCGCTCTTGAAGCATCATCACCTCTGTATCTTGTTCCGTTCAGTAAGTCCAGAACCTTCTGAAGTTCCGCTCTCTTGTAAGTGGTCACTTCAGATACTCTTTTCATGGATGAATAATTGATATTCCTAAGACCGTGATCATCTTCATGGAAATTACAGATGGTCGGGATATTCAGGGTGTCATCTGTTTTCAATCCTTTCACTGCTGTTTTTTCAAACAATTTGTTCACCGAAACAATCAGGGCATCCACATAGTTTTTCTGAGTCATCTTTTCAAGCATTGTCAGGCTTCCTTTTTTATTAAAAATGGCCGTTCTTACCTGATCAAATAATTTCTCAACAGTGTAGATCTCTTCTTTTGAACCGGACATCTGATGCTTCAGCTCATTTTCAAGTAACCTCAGCAATCTGTCATCCATAAACAGGGAATAAATATTTGCATACTGCATTCCTCTTGCCATGGTATACGGTGTCTGCTCGAATGGTCCCATTGGTGAATCTTTCACCGGATACGTTTTTTCTGTAATCGGATTAAAGAATAACCATTCCGGAAGGTTGATGGCATTTTTAACAAGATAATCAACAGCTCTTCTCTGAATGTCTGCAGGAACAGCTTCATACGCCTTTTTCTTGTTGCCAAAAACAGTATGATTCAGGTAAATTCCTCCAACATTTGCCATCACATGACCTGTATACAGATCCCATTGCCCGATAGCTCCCATATACAGCTTTCCGGCATCCGTATACTCTTTACCATCTTCATAAGTCCATTTTAAAAGGCTATTGACAACCACTTTCAGATTTTTCATCCCATACTCACTGGCTTTCATGGCATCATCCCCTAAGTCTTCAGACTGCGAACGCGGATCAATAGTTTCCAGATAGCTCTGCTGCTCACCATAGAAATACATTGGGTCGTCCTCATGTTTTTCAATTAAGTTTCTCAGTGCTTTTTTCTCAACAAATTCATCCGGATACCAACGGTAACCCCAGTCTATAGCATATTTGTCGTAAAGACCAATTTTCGGTGTGATGGCTGTAACCCCATCTTCCGGCTGAGCTACGTAATTGTAACGTGCATAATCCATAATGGAAGGTGCCGTACCACCCATTTTGTCTGTAAATTCTTTTGAACGAAGCGATTCTACAGGGAAGGCAAATGAAGCTCCCATATTGTGCTTCAGTCCGAAAGTGTGTCCTACTTCATGAGATGAAACAAAACGGATCGCCTCACCCATATGTTCATCACTGAATTTATTTCCTCTTGCTTTCGGGTCAATAGGTCCTGTCTGAATTCTCATCCAGTCATGAAGAGAGGTCATTACATTATGCCACCAGATGATATCTGCTTCGATAATTTCCCCACTTCTCGGGTCTACTACTGATGGGCCCATTGCATTTGACTTTGGCGAAGCGGCGTAAGTAATCACAGAATATCTTACATCATCAATATCAAAATCTTCATCTTTTTCATCCGGCATTTTCGCAATCACTGCATTTTTGAATCCTGCCTGCTCAAACGCCGCCTGCCAGTCATGTACTCCGGCAATGATCTTTTCACGCCATTGTTTTGGTGTTGCCGGATCGATATAATAAACGATCGGTTTCTTAGGTTCTACCAGCTCACCTCTTAAGTATTTTTCTTTGTCCTCGTCCTTTGGTTCAAGGTTCCATTTAGTAATGAAGAATTTTTCATCCATTTTCTGCTGATTGTCATTAAACGACCAGTGCTTTTCGGAGAAAAACCCTACTCTTGAATCAGCTACTCTTGGTTTCATCGGTATTTTAGAAAGTAGTACCAGATTTGTAGTAACACCCAATGTCACCGGCAAATCTACTCCACCTTCATTTACAGAAGTAGACAATTGAGACTTCACCACAAGGTTCTGAGGAAATGTCTTCACTCCTTCTATGTAAGAAAGGCTTGATTTCACAGATCCTCCCAATCCTACATTAGCCAACACATCATTGAAGCTCTTTTGATTACCATCAAAAACTTTATTAACTTTGATTGCCACTGCTGTAGAATCACTGTTTTGTGCTTCAATATCAAAAACTTCAATCACAGATTCTGAAAAGTTATCTTTCACAGATTTTGTAATGGCATCATTTTTTGGGGATGACACTTTAGGAACAAGAGTTTTTACCCATACCTTTTTAGCAACGGGATCGCGGTGAAAAGAGATGACTTTATTTTCATAATTCATTCCTTTGTTCAAGCCAGCTTCATTTACCTGCATAGGCACCTGAGAAAGTTTGTTCACCACCAAAAACTGGCGTCCCATCAAACTGTCAGGAATTTCAAAATAAATATCCGTTTTTACCTGTATCGTATTAAAAAGTCCTTTTTTATAAGTTCCTTTTTTGATCAGTTCTTCAATTTTCTTTGTTTTCTTTGATGAGGAAGCTTCTGTCTTATCAGTTTTGTCTTTGTTGACCTTTACTGTATCTTTTTTCTGTGCCATCGCCATTGGTGAGGCCATAGCAAGACCTAAATACAGTGCCAGTCTGTAATTCTTCATTAAAATAGTCCGATTCATTCCAAATAGTAAATATCTTAGTTTCAGCTAGCAAAGCTATAGGTATAGTGAATTATATAAATAATATTAGGGAGTGAAAGGTGATTTTTCGGGAGTGAATGGATTTTTATTTTCACTTCATTAATGGTAAAAAACATATGAAATATTCACCATCTACAGAAATATGAAGAAGATTATTCTTAAAATATTCATAAACTTGATTCAAATAATCAATTCCGAATTTCTCTCCCTGCACCGGTTCAGTTTTTGGCTGCCAGGTGTTCTTCACGGTAATCCCATCTTCGTCAACAATAATGATAATTTCCAAAGGCTGATCTATGGTCGCAATATTGTGTTTGAGTGCATTCTCAGTAACGATCTGCAGGGACAAATACGGAATCCGCTTTTCCAGACTTTCCGGGTCATTAATGATCAGCTCAAAACTCATCTCTTCATCAAACCTGCTTTTCAGGAGTTCCATATACTGTTGTATAAATTTGATTTCCTGAGAAACCGGAACGATATTCTCCTTCGGAGGTACTATAAGATACCTGTAGATCTTGGAGAGATTCATTGTAAATTTCTGTGCATTTTCTTTATTGATACCTATTAGCATATAAAGAGAATTCAGAGAATTAAAAAGAAAATGTGGATTGATGTTATTCTTAAGCTGCTGCAACTGGTTGATCACCTCAGCTTTGTGCATCTTTTCATTCTCTATCAAAAGGAAATTTTTCTCCGACTGTATTTTTTCTTTTTCCTGATAGGCCAGATTGGCGGATCGCTGAAATAAAATAAAAACAGTTACAATCAGGAATAAAGCTGCAAGAAAAATATACACCGTATAGGTTTTTATCTTGTTTATATTTTCATCAATAATGAAATTAACATGGTTCACAACTGTATATCCCTCAAAATTCTCTGTTTTTAATGGTTTTATAAAACGTGTTACTTCAACTCCAAGATATTCCGAGACCGCTGTTCCTTTAGTGTATCCGGTTTCAGTGAGGCCGGACAAGGTATCTTTAGCTTTAATATCTGTAAAATCAAAAATATTCTTTCCGATGTATTTTTTTTCGGGATGGGTAATACAAATCCCTTCCTTGGTAAAGACATACGCGTAAGTATTGGAGCTTTTATCTACATTGATAAAATACTGATGAAGATCATCCAGACTTACGGTAGAACCATAATAGAGCTTATTTTTATCAGGCAGCATCAGAGAATCATAGCTCACCCAATACATACTGTCTTTTTTAGTGATCAAAAGATCCCTGAAATGTCCGGACCCTGTGTTTTTTAAAACAATAGATTTTTCTTTATGATCTGTCTTTTTGAAAATATCGGACAGCGGATTATTACTTTCTGTTTTTCCGGAAGCAGTATTTTCGTAATAATACCAGCTATAGGGCAGCAGATTTCTTTTTTTGTTTAAATCATTTAAAACCAAAGAATAATCTTTAAAATTCTTCAGGCCGTCTTTCTGAATCAAGGCACGAAGCAGATATTGATAATCCTCAATATTTCTGAATTCATGTTCTATAGATTCATATTTGCGGAAGAAAGTTTTCTTCGCAAAATCATCGGTATTTCTACGGCTGTCTTCAGTAATTAAAAGACTCAAAACAGCAAAGGCTGCCACTGCAATCAGGCAGGCAGACAGAACAGCGATGTAAATGGATTTTTGGGATAAAGCGTGTTTAAAATTAATAGCCAAGTTTCTCTAAATTGTTATTCTCCTACATATAAAATATTCGTTTGCAAAGGTATAACAAAGATTCCAGTACCGTAAAGTGAATTATTTTTATATTTTAAACCGCCAGTAAGCAAGGCTATTTTTGGACAAAAAAACCACTAAAAAGATGGCAGTTTCATTGTATTCAGATTATAATTTTCTACAGGTTTTTTAATAATTCTTCGGTATTCAGGATTATGGCAAATTCTTCACTCAGATTGGCTAATGCCATAAGATGAACCAGTTCTGCTTCATATTTTTCTCCGTGTATCCCTATTCTGTCAAAAGCTGCTGTGGCATCAGAAATCACGTAGGTTTCATATCCAAAGTTTCCTGCCATTCTTGCCGTAGTGGAAACACAATGATTGGTCGTAATTCCCAGAATCACTAAAGTATCTATTTTCTGAAGATCTAATTTTTCTTTCAGATCCGTTCCTATAAAAGCGCTGTTTACATTTTTTGTAATAATAGGTTCATTATTTTGAGGTAAGACATTTTCATTAAATTCAAATCCCGGATCAGACTCATGTAGTTTAGATGTAAGGTTGGTTGAACTGTGTCTGATATGAAATACCGGCAAATTCAGGTTCCGCCATGTATCCAATATTTTTCCGCTTAATTTTTCTGCCTCTTTATTGTTTCTGTTTCCTCCCCAATAGTTTTCATCAAGAAATCCTTTTTGAATATCAATAAGAAGTAATGCAGGTTTTTTGTCTCGCAATTTCATCTGTTTTATTTTATATCATTATTTGAATAGTCTGTTCATAAGAAACGTATTATATTCATCCTTTAAAGGAGAGTCGAAGAGATCAAATACATGCAGCGCGCCGGGAATCACCCATAATTCCGTTTTCACTCCTGCTTTATATAAAAGCTGCGCATATTCTAACCCCTCATCCCTTAAAGGATCCAACTCACAGGCAACAATAGTGGTTTGTGGTAGCCTTGAAAAATTATTATAATAAGTAAGATCCGAATATTGAATGCTTTTATCCTTATTTTCTTCACCCAGAAAATGCAGCCATGCTGTCTTTGCATAATTTTTATTCCATAGTGGGATATCGGTAAACTCTTCCATTGAAGGAGTATCCAGTCTGTTGTGAATGACAGGATATAGTAAGAACTGATGTTCTATATTTTTAATATTATGATCTGCCGCCATTTGAGTTACAGCCGCTGCAAGATGTCCCCCTGCACTTGCCCCGAAAACGGTAATACGATCAGAATCAATCCCCAACTCCGGTTCACCATGTTTTATGATCCATTGTAAAGCATCAAACCCATCTAAAACAGGAATAGGAAACCGATATTGAGGAGACAGCCTGTAATCAACAGAAATAATGGTAGCTTTGAGCGTATCTGCTATGTCAAACATCTGGTCATCCACCTGCTCCGGCAACCCGAAAACATATCCTCCTCCATGAAAGTAAAGAAGAACCCTTTCCGGGTTGAAGCCTTCAGGCTGATAAATGTGAAGTCTGATCTCATAACCGTCTTCTGAACTTGGTATAAAAATATCTTGCACAGCAACATGATCTGGTTTCATAAAAGGATGGGTAATCACAAATTCTTTTCTTTCCTGTTGAATAATTTCCGGAGCATTCAAAAATAAATTTTCATCAATTTCCAATGAATAGGGAATATTTTCAATACTATTTTTCAAATCACTATTAATTCTATTTAAATTCATATTATTTTAAAAATTTTATTCTACATAAACAACAAAACCACTTTCCTACAGGATATTCCCTGTTTTTATTTGTAAATTTAACTTATCAACGTCGTCCTTTCCAAGTGAACAAATGATTGTCCGGAACGAACAAAAATGTAAGTATGAGTATTAAAGAATCATCCACCAATAATGAAAATAAAAAAACACTGGAGTACAGCTGTTCTGAAATATATGCTGTAAACCTTATCAGTGGCCGCTGGATTCTTTCCATTTGTTATCATCTTAAACATGAAAAATTAAGATTTTTTGAACTGAAAGATAAAATCCACAATATTTCCGAAAGAATGCTTACCCTTCAGCTGAAAAAAATGGAGCAAGAAGAACTCATCATTAAGAAAGTATATGCAGAAGTCCCCGTAAAGGTAGAATATGAGCTTACAGAGATTGGTAAAAAACTGATTCCGGTCTTGGATCAGCTGGAAATATGGGGTAATGAGCATAAAAAGATTAAGAAAAAATAGTCTAAATTCTCACTCATCATTTTAAGCCTACTCCAAAGGATAACTCTTATTTCATATATAAACTGAAAGAAAAGAAAAATAGGTATAAGTCTTAAAATTAGTTAATATCAACGCTTGAACAGCAGATTCAGCGTTTTATATTTTTAAAATTAATTATCTTCGCCTACAAATCTTATTTGAAAATGAAGAAGATCATCTCCGGGATATCTATTTTTTGTGCCATCGCTATCTCTGCTCAGGAAGCCATCCAGTTTCAGGAACTCCCATTCAAGGATATTATTGCAAAAGCTAAAAAGGAAAAGAAATTAGTTTTTATTGATGCATATGCTTCCTGGTGTGGCCCATGTAAAATGATGGAAAAGAATGTTTTCACCCAGAAATCCGTGAGTGATTATTACAATACCAACTTCATCAATGCAAGATTTGATATGGAAAAAGGAGAAGGCAGAGATATCGCTTCTAAATTTGCAGTACGTTCTTATCCCACTTATCTTTTCCTGAACGGTGAAGGGGAACTTGTTTCCAGAAATACCGGTTATATGGAAGAGAGCATGTTTGTGGCTATGGCTCAGGATATCAATTCACCAGGCAATAAAAAAGGATCCCTAAAAGATCGTTTTGCCAGCGGTGATAAAGACCCGGAATTCCTGATCAATATTATGAAGCTGAACGCCAATACAGATTATGATTTTGCCAAAAAGGCTTCCGAAAGATATTTTCAGAATAAAAAGAAAACAGAGGAACTTACAAAAGATGAAATTGGCTTTCTTCTTTATTTCGTAAAGTCTTCAGAGGATACCAATTACAATGTTTTCGCATCCAGAAAAGCAGAGATCATTAAATTTCTTCCTGAAGAAACCTACAACGAATTTGATGCTCAGCTGAAATTAGGAAAAATAGTAGAACAGTCTATTGATGATAAAAATAAAAAGATCAATGATGATTATTTTCTAAAAACAGCAGAACCACTGGTAGGAAAAGAAGCTGCTCTTAAAAAACTGAATCAGACTAAACTCAGCTATTATGAGCAAAACAGTAATTTTCCTGAATACGAAAAAGCGGCTTTAGATTATTATAAAAATTCTGATTCATTTGATCCTAATGAACTTTTGAGAGCTGCATGGATATTTGTAGATCATGTGAAAACACCGTCTTCATTGAAGAAAGCTACAGAATGGGCTGAAAAGTCTGTCATGAGAGGCGAGACTTCAGAAAACACTTACATTCTTGCTAAACTCTATTACCTTACCGGAAATAAAGAAACAGCAAAAAACTATGCTGAAATGTCTAAAAATATAGCAGCTCAGGGCAATAAAGATTCTCAATTAGCAGATGAACTATTAAAGCAAATAAAATAAACATTACATACCGGATGAAATATAAATTATTAGCAGCGGGCATTTTAGCTTTCCTGTCAGCAAGCACAGTAAGTGCCCAGGAACAGGAACAAGGGGGACAGGAGAAAAGTTTATACATAAAAGGAAATGCTTTATTTGCTCCGATAGGTATTTTAAACCTGGGGGTTGAAAAACAGATAGCTCCAAGATATACACTTCAGGGAGATGTTTTTATTTCGCCATGGAAATCTTTTGCAGGCCACAAATTACAGTTTTATTCTGTCTCCGCTGAAGGAAGATACTATTTCGATGAAGCTTTCAAACATTGGTATGTAGGAGCAAACGTTTCTGTTGCCGCCTATAATGCCTCAAAATGGAATTACTGGAACGATGAAACTGTAGAAAACTGGAACGGAGAAATTCTAGTCAATTCTAATCTTTATCAGAAGGGATTCTCCATTATGCTCGGTGTTACAGCAGGATATCAATTCCAGTTATCTGAACGATGGAATCTCGATCTGTACGCAACTGTGGGGACATCACAAGGATTTTATAAAGGATATGACAAATCCACAGGAAGACGTTATGATTCTGCTGAGAAGTTTAACAAAAGCGGTGAAATTATGCCATACAGAGGAGGGGTAATGATTTCTTATAAATTAAAATAATACAATGAAGCTATTCGGAAAAAATCATATTATCATTTTGGTGATCACTTTTGTGATTCTTTTTTTGATGAATTATATCGGGAACGATCTTCCTGATAAATTGCAAAGAGCTTTATTAACTGCTTTTGCAGGAGTTGTTGGATTAACTATCGGGCTTTTTATATTAAATAAGGGCAGAAATGATAAAAATCCGCCCCAAAATTTTGATTAATTAATCTTCATATACCACATACCGGGTTCTGATCTTTTCAAAACTTTCCAGATCTTTTTTCCAGGAATTCTTAATTTCCTGAATTGATTTTCCGTCAATGATTTGTTTTCTGAAATTATCAGTACCGGAAAGGGTATCAAACCAAAGATTTTTCAGGAAGAAATCCTGCTGGGGATTTTTATAATTCTGATAAGCTTTAATTACCCATTCAAGATTGAGCTCTCTTAAGTCTTTAGGATATTCTGAAAGATTTTCACCATAACATAGTTTTCCGTTCAGAAATGGATCTTTAGCACCGTAGCTTGGCTTTGGTGTAAACTGATAAGGAAGATTTTCCGTCCATGGAGAACCATAAATCTGGAAAGGAAGATCTGTTCCTCTTCCTACAGAAACCTGAGTTCCTTCAAAAAAGCACAGACTTGGATATAAATTGATTGCTTTATCATTGGGTAAATTCGGAGAAGGTTTATCAAGCATCGGATAACGCTGTTTTTTATGATAGTTTTTCATCTGAATAAGCGTGTATTTAGCCTGAACACCATTTTTCAGCCATTTTTCGCCATTCACCATTTTCCCATACTCTCCTATCGTTAATCCATAAACTACAGGAACTTCATGCATTCCTACAAAACTTGTCCATTTTTTTCTCAATACAGGGCCGTCAGTATATCCATCATGTGGATTGGGACGATCCAGTACCATAATCTCCACATTATTTTCAGCTCCTGCTTCCATCAGATAAGACAAAGTGGAAATATAAGTATAGAACCTTACTCCAACATCCTGGATATCAAAAACAACAATATCAATTCCGGCCAGCTGTTCCGGTTTTGGTTTTTTATTATTTCCATATAGGGAAACAATCGGGATTCCTGTTTTTATATCTACACCATTTTTCACTTTTGCACCTGCATCTGCATCTCCTCGGAAACCATGTTCCGGAGCAAAAATCGACTTGATCTTTATTCCGTTTTTTACCAGAAAATCCACCAGATGAGTTTTGTCACTCATCAAACCCGTCTGGTTGGTTACCACTCCTATTGTCTTACCTTTTAAGAGAGGCAAATACATTTCAGGCTGGTCTGCCCCAGTTTTAAAATCTGATTGAACTTGAGTCTGAGAATAATATTGATTGAATACTCCTAAAAAAATTAGGCAAATCAGAAGTAAATTTTTAATTTTGAAATCTAAATTCATAAGCTTGAAATTTCCTTTATATTTCTCTAGAAAAATAGCATTTTCCAAAGATAACAAAAATAACCTTTCAAGGGTTATCATCTTCATTGGCAGGCTTTCCGTAGCACTGGGGATTATTGTTTCCTTAATTACCGTAGCCACCGGTTTTGGTTCAAAAAAAGCTATCAAAGAGAGGCTTGCAGATTTCAGCGGACATATTACTGTAAGATCAACTCGTTCAAATTCTTCCTATAACACTTCCGTACTTGATAATCAGGGACTCAATATTGCCAAAATAAAAGGGCTTCCCGATGTGGAAAGTACTCAGAAATATGTGATGGTTACCGGAATTATGCGTAATGAACACAATTTTGCGGGCATCATATTTAAAGGAATCGGAAAAGATTTTGACAGCTTAAGATTTAAAAAATTCCTTATTGCCGGTACTACTCCGAAAGTTACTGAGAAAGGCTTTAACAATGATGTTGCTATTTCGCAAAAAGTAGCCAATGATCTTCATCTCAAAGTGAATGATAGTATTGTTACCGTATTTTTAAAAGCTGATCAAAAACCACTTTATCGTAAATTCAAGATTATAGGAATCTACAGAACTGATATTAAATTAATTGATGAACAGTTTGTTATCGGTGGAATCAATCATGCCAGAAAAATTCAGGATATGAAACCTGATGAAATTGGCGGAATAGATATCTTTCTGAAAAATGTAAATGATATTGACAAGGATTTTCCTGAAATTGAAAAACTGATCGGCTATAAAAACTATGCTGAAAAAGCTACTGAAAAATTTCCGCAGATCACAGACTGGATCAGTATTTTTGATACTAATATAGCATTGATCATTATCATCATGCTGATTGTAGTGGTTATTAACATCATTATGGTTCTTCTGATTCTTATTATTGAAAGAACAAACTCTATCGGTCTTCTTAAAACATTGGGTGCAAGCAACTCACAGATAAGAGCCACCTTCATCAATTATACCCTGATTATTATGATTCCGGGACTTTTGTATGGAAATGCTGTCGGATTGGGGCTTATTCTGATCCAGAAATTCTTTGGGGTAATAAAGCTTAATCCGGAAAACTACTATGTAAGTACGGTTCCTGTAGACCTGAATCCTATTGCCATTATTTCTATCTCATTAGGAATTCTTCTTATTTCGGGATTGGCGTTAATTATTCCGAGTTATCTGATCAGTAAAATTTCTCCGGTGAAGGTTATTAAGTACAACTAAATTGACAATTAATAATTGATCATTACCTATTGTTTTTCAAAGGGTTTTGATTTTATCCACAACTTATCCACACGTTATCCACAGCGCAGATAATTTTAAAAGCCTTATCTTTGCGCCGCATATAAAACATTTATGAAATACGCAAAAAATATCCTTGAAACTATAGGTAACACGCCGCTGGTAAAGCTTAACAAAGTATTAGGTGAAGATTTCCCGGCATTAGTATTGGCAAAAGTAGAGACTTTCAATCCCGGAAACTCAGTAAAGGACAGAATGGCTCTTAAAATGATAGAAGATGCCGAAAAAGACGGCAGATTAAAACCTGGAGGAACCATTATTGAAGGTACTTCCGGAAATACAGGAATGGGACTTGCATTAGCAGCAATCATCAAAGGCTACAAATGTATTTTTGTAACCAATTCTAAGCAGTCAAAAGAAAAGTGTGATATCCTTCGTGCTGTTGGAGCTGAAGTAATCGTTTGTCCTACAGACGTAAAGCCTACCGACCCTCGTTCTTATTATTCAGTATCCAAAAGACTGGCAAAAGAGACGGAAAACGGATGGTATGTGAACCAATATGACAACTTATCCAACAGAGCAGCTCATTATGAATCTACTGCTCCTGAGATCTGGGAACAGACTGAAGGAAACCTGACTCACTTTGTGGTAGGAGCCGGAACAGGAGGTACCATCACAGGATGCGGAACTTTCTTCAAAGAGAAAAATCCAAACATTAAAGTAATTGGTGTAGATACATACGGTTCCATTTTGAAAGAATTCCACGAAACCGGGGAGCTTCACTACGATCATGCTTATACCTATATTACAGAAGGTATCGGGGAAGATATCATTCCTGAGAATTATGATATGTCTGTGATTGACCATTTTGAAAAAGTAACGGATAAAGATGGTGCCATCTATGCCAGAAAACTAGCTAAAGAAGAAGGAATTTTCTGTGGATATTCTGCCGGAAGTGCTATTGCTTCTTTGATTCAGATGAAAGATCAGTTCACTAAAGATGATGTGATCGTAGTTTTACTTCATGACCATGGTTCAAGATATGTAGGAAAAATCTACAATGACGAGTGGATGAAAGAAATGGGTTGGCTGGAAGAAAACAAAGAAAGCTAATAAATCACTTTACAGATAACAAAAAACGGAACAAAATTTTGTTCCGTTTTTTATTTTTATTATTTGATATTTTCTTTTAATCTGCTTTTAAGAAAACTGTAATCTTTCTCACTCATTGCTTTCCTGGGAAACATATAACTGTATTTTCCTTCAAGGAAGATAAATTCATGATTACTGTCAAAATATTCAAAATCTTTCCATTCACTGGTTTCTTTTTCACCATCAATATTCACCGTGAAAAAATTCTGATCAAATCTGATTTCATAGACTTTACACTTTTCCAGAATATTTAAATAATGATTCACCTGTTTTTTCCATCTTGAAACTTTATTAACACTTACTGAGAGGAAAACAGCACAAAGCAAAAATATAAAACTCAAAAAGTATAAAATACCCGCACTTTCTTTACTCAGGCTATCTTTTAAAAGAAACACTATAAAAACGATCACTGCAGCTGCAATGGTAGTAATGGTTTTACTTTTTGTTGTAGGTGAAAAAAGCAGACTTCCCTGATTACCGCTAAAATAAATATCTTCAAAAATCTTTCTGTCCGGTTTTAGTGTAATCACCTTTTCTTCATTCATAATTATAGAGTTTGCTTTAAAAAGCTACAAAACTAAACTAAATATCTTCATATTGGTCACTTATTGCAGAAAGTTTATTCATCAGCTCCCTGTTTCTGCGGTTCAGTGCATCCAGTTTTTTCAGCATATTGTGAATCACTTCAAGACCAGGAAGATTAACTTCAAGGTCATAATACCAGTTGGCAAATTTTTCCAGATCGGGCAGATCTTCATACATCAGATAATGAATATTGTCTTCAATCTGTATATTCAACAGCCCATAGTCTACAAGCTCATCAAAAAAAGTGATTTCTATATTATAGATTCTTACGAGTTCTTCCCGTGATATTCTTTCACTCATAGCTTAGGAATTTTTTAGTTGTTCAAAAAGTTCTTTCTGCTTTTCAGTAAGGTTGGTAGGCAGTTTCACTTCATAGGTTACAAAAAGATCTCCATGCTCTCCTTCTTTTTTATAGACAGGAAAGCCCTTCCCTTTTAGTCTTACCGTCATTCCCGTTTGGGTTTCCGGTTTTACTTTAAGGTTTACACTGCCCTCCAGGGTATTTACTTTCACCTCCCCTCCTAAAACAGCTGTATAGAGATCAATTATTACTTTGGTTTTCAGATCATCACCGATTCTTTCAAAATCCGGATCAGCCGGGATATTGAATGTGATGTACAAATCTCCGTGAGGACCGCCATTGACCCCCGGATTTCCATGTCCTTTCAGTTTGATCTGCTGCCCGTCATAAACTCCTGCCGGAATTGTGATTCTGACTTTTTTTCCATTGATTTCAAAGGTTTGCGGATGGGTTTTTGCAGCATCTCTTAGATTTAGATTCAATTCTGCTTTAATATCCTGCCCTTTGAATTTACCGGAAGCCCTTCCTCTTGAACTTTTACCGAATCCACCGCCAGATCCACCGAACATATTCTGGAAGAAATCTGAAAAATCTTCCCCTTCACCAAAATCAGCACCGGAGAAACCTCCGCCATAATTTTGTTGTTGATATTGTCTTTGTTGCTGCTGTTGGGCTTTTTCGTATTCTTCGCCGTGTTTCCAGTGTTCTCCGTACTTGTCGTATTTCGATCTGTTCTCCGGATTGCTGAGTACTTCATTGGCTTCATTCAATTCTTTGAACTGTCTTTCTGCTTCCTTATCATCAGGGTTCAGATCGGGATGAAGTTTCCTGGCCTGTTTCCGGTAGGCCTTTTTAATATCATCCTGTGTTGCGCTTTTATCTACGCCTAAAATTTTATAGTAATCTATATAAGCCATAGAAATGAGGTTTACCCAAATTTATGAAATTTAGGTCTGAAAATTGTATAACAAAATGTTAAAAATAAACCTATCTTTGATAAAAAGCACCACATGAAAGAGGTACTGAAAAACTACTCCGGAATCATATTTTTACTTTTGGGAATCACTATTGGAAGCATCATTGGAATTGTTGCCCCCGGTTTTGTGGAATATATAAAACCTTTAGGAGATATTTTTCTTAATCTTCTTTTTGTGAGTGTAGTTCCTTTGGTATTTTTCGCGGTATCCAATTCTATTGCTTCTTTGGAACAGCAATCAAAATTTGGAAAAATCATCCTTGTGATGTCTCTTACTTTTTTATTCTTTATTCTTACAGCCGCTGTTTTTACGATCTGTGCCGTATATCTTTTCCCGGTTTCAGGTGTCTCAGGAAGTTCTGAGATTATTTCTGAGGCGGCGAATGATGATACATGGGGCAACAGAATTGTAAGTTTCTTTACGGTAGGAGAATTCACTGAACTTTTCTCAAGAAGGAATATGCTGGCTCTTTTAGTATTTGCTTTTCTGACAGGATTTGCGGCCAGAAAAACAGGTGAAAAAGGACAGCCTTTCAGGGTTTTTATAGCTTCAGGGTATGAGGTAATGAAGGAGCTTCTTCTATTAGTGATGAAACTCGCACCAGTTGGTTTAGGAGCTTATTTTGCTTATCAGGTAGCCACTTTAGGTCCGCAGCTTTTTGGATTTTATGCAAAGCCCTTGGGACTTTATTATATTGCAGGAATTATTTACTTTCTGGTCTTCTTTTCTATTTATGCTTTTATGGCGAATGGGCAGAAAGGGGTCAAAAGTTTCTGGACGAATGCCATCTACCCTACCTTAACCGCTATCAGTACCTGCAGCAGTTTTGCAACCATGCCTGCCAATTTACAGGCAGCTTCAAAAATCGGGATTCCGAATTCTATTGCCAATCTGGTGATTCCTATTGGGACTACTTTGCATAAAAACGGATCATCCATGTCTTCTATTATTAAGATTTATGTGGCATTCCTGATCATTGGAAAAGATTTCTTTGATCCAGCCAACCTTCTTTTAGCTTTAGGAATTACTGTATTTGTCAGCATTGTGGCTGGAGGGATTCCTAATGGCGGGTATATTGGTGAGATGCTGATGATCTCTGTGTATAAATTACCTCAGGAAGCCATTCCTGCTGTAATGATTATCGGAACTTTGGTAGATCCTTTAGCTACAGTATTAAATGCGGTAGGTGATATAGTCGCCGCTATGTTTGTCAACCGGTTTGTAAAGGTCTGATTTAGTTTAATTATTTTCTTTAACAGATGAATTCATTTCTCAAAAGCATTGGCTTATACAGCAGCCTTACTATTGATCTCAATATCGGCAGTGCAGAACTTATACAGAGATTATGGAAAGTAACTTACAAAACCAATACTACCTTCATATCGCTGGAAAAAGATTCTTCAATTCCTACCCGGTTTGAATATCGGGGGATGATTGATGCAAATACTTTCACTATTAAAAGAAGAGCGAGACTATTTGATATGAACAGAAATAATCCTGTATTTCATGGGACTATTTCTGATAAAAATGGTCTATCATCTGTTTCTGTAGAGTTTTCCCGTCAGGATTTCAGATTTTTAACTGGATTATGATTCTGTGTTTTTGTTTAGTTATAATTTTTGTCAATATTCAAGGTGATCAACAGTTTCTAATATTCGCAGCAATTGCCTTAGTAGTTGGTGTTACTCAGTATTTCATTTTAAAAAGAGGGATTTCAAAAGGTAAGTATGAATTTGAAAGAGAGCTTATCTATATTGCACAGAAACCTTAAATCTATACTTTATTCACTACGTTTTACCGGCTCAAGCTTTTCGTATTCTTCAGGAGTAAAAAGCCTGTAATGAACTTTAAAAGTTTTTCCCAAAGGAGTTTCCAGTGAAAAACCACCAGGCCCGAAACCATTTGTAACATCTAATGTAAAATGTGAATATTTCCAGTATTCAAAAAGATCCCGGTCTATCCAGAACTCATATCCATTAATGGTTCCGATCATTGCATCATTCATCCTGGGAAAAAATCCTCCTTTTTCAAAACATTGGGGCTGGGTGCCTTCACAACATCCTCCTGCCTGATAAAACATCAGAGGGCCATATTGGTCTTCCAGCTTTCGGATTACCTCAAGAGCTTCTTCTGTAGCGGAAAGTCTTGATATTTTTGCTTCCATTTTTATATTTTAGTTTACTGCAAACTTTTATCGTTATAAAAGATCCCGGCAATTGAAACCAGCCGGGATCAGCAACACATCATCAATTAATTTGAGCCGGCAATATCCAAAACGATTCTGCCGTCAATCTGTCCTTTTTTCATTTTATCGAATACATCATTGATATCTTCCAGTTTTGCGGAAGTAACGGTGGCTTTTACCAATCCTTCATTGGCAAAATCCAATGCTTCCTGCAAATCTTTTCTTGTTCCTACAATAGAACCTCTCACGGTAATTCTTTTTAAAACTGTTTCAAAAATCGGAAGTTCAAAAGAGCCGGGAGGAAGACCGTTCAGGGCGATAGTACCTTTTCTTCTCAAAACATCTATTCCCTGTTTGAATGCGATGGGTGAAACGGCTGTAATCAATGCACCATGCATTCCACCTACTTCTTTATGTAAATATTCTCCAGGATCTGTGTTTTTTGCATTGACTACAAGGTCTGCACCTAATTTCTTCGCCAGTTCAAGCTTATCATCTGCAACATCAATGGCTGCAACATGCATTCCCATTGCTTTGGCATACTGAACGGCTACGTGCCCCAACCCACCGATTCCTGAGATAGCTACCCACTCTCCAGGTTTAGTTTCTGTTTCTTTTAATCCTTTATACACTGTAACTCCGGCACATAAAATAGGAGCAATCTCCAAAAAGTTAACATCTGATTTTAAATGTCCTACATATCTTGAGTCTGCAATAACGTATTCTGCAAAACCACCATCTACGCTGTATCCTCCATTTTTCTGTGCTTCACAAAGGGTCTCCCATCCTGTAATACAATAATCACAACAGCCACAGGCACTGTACAGCCACGGAACTCCTACTGCATCTCCTTCTTTTACAAAAGCCTCAGGTCCGCAAGCTACAACAATACCTACTCCTTCATGTCCTGGAATAAGGGGCATCTTGGGTTTTGCAGGCCAATCGCCATCTACAGCATGTAAATCTGTATGACAAACCCCGCAGGCAATTACCTTGACAAGGACTTCGTATCTTCCGGGTTCTCTTACGGGTACTTCTTCAATTTTCAGAGGCTGGCCGTAGCCCTGAACTACTGCGGCTTTCATTGTTTTTGGAATCATATCTTTTTTTTTGGATTGAGTTATTTGGGTTAATAGTTTTTATCACCAGGTCTAAACGACAGCTGTAAATCTTTGTGCTATCTCTATAAAGTCAATAATTATATCAAATGACTGAATTTCCCTGCGTGAGGGATAGTAAGGGCGGCGAGGAACGAGCCGGTGCGCAATGCAATGAAGTACCGAAACGAAGTGCAGCCCTGCATAGCCCGACCGTTTTGCCCTGGATAAAGCCAAGGCAATCGGGCACGTCCTAAATAATATTAAAAGAAACCTAACTTATTCTTGTTATAAGAAATCAGCATGTTTTTGGTTTGACGGTAATGATCAAGCATCATTTTATGGTTTTCTCTTCCGATTCCTGATTGTTTGTATCCTCCAAAAGGCGCTCCTGCAGGGTAAGAGTGATATTGGTTTACCCATACTCTTCCTGCCTCAATCTGACGCGGAATATTGTACAGCTGGTGAGCATCTCTTGTCCATACTCCTGCTCCAAGTCCGTAGATGGTATCATTGGCAATTTTCACTGCATCTTCTTCATCTTTGAAGGTGGTAAATGCCAGCACCGGACCGAAAATTTCTTCCTGGAAGATTCTCATTCTGTTATTTCCTTTGAAAATTGTCGGCTGAATGTAATATCCGTCTTCAAGATCTTCTCCAAGATGATTGACTTCTCCTCCTACCAGAACTTCGGCTCCTTCTTCTATTCCCAGCTGGATATAAGAAAGGATTTTATCTTTCTGAATTTTTGAAGCCTGCGCTCCCATCATCACCGTTTTGTCCAGTGGATTTCCTACTTTGATGGCTTTTACTCTTTCGATCACCTTTTCAATAAAAGCATCTGCAATATCTTCCTGAACGAGTAATCTTGAAGGACATGTACAAATTTCTCCCTGGTTAAGGGCAAAAAGTACGGCTCCTTCTATTGCTTTATCTAAAAATTCATCATCGGCATCCATTACAGAATTGAAGAACACATTGGGTGATTTCCCTCCTAATTCCAATGTCACAGGAATGATATTTTCTGTTGCATACTGCATCACCATACGTCCTGTAGCCGTAGAACCTGTAAATGCTGCTTTTGCTACTTTCGGATTGGTCACCAGGGCTCTTCCAAGCTCTGCTCCAAACCCGTTTACAATATTGATAACTCCTGCAGGTAAAAGGTCTCCAATAAGCTCCATCAAAACCATAATGGAAACAGGGGTGCTTTCTGCCGGTTTCAGGACCACACAGTTTCCTGCTGCCAATGCGGGAGCCAGTTTCCAGACCGCCATAAGTATCGGGAAATTCCATGGGATGATTTGTGCAATTACTCCAAGGGGTTCATGAACAATAAGAGATACGGTATCTTTATCCAGCTCGTTATGAGATCCTTCATCTGCACGGATAACAGAGGCAAAATATCTGAAATGGTCAATTGCCAAAGGTAAATCTGCTGCCAGTGTTTCTCTCACTGCTTTTCCATTATCTATTGTTTCTACGGTAGCAAGATATTCCAGATTCTGTTCTATTCTGTCTGCAATTTTATTCAGAATAATACTTCTTTCTGTAGATGAGGTATTTTTCCAGGTTCGGAATGCTTTTTCTGCAGCATCTACAGCCAGCTCCAAATCTTCTTTGGAGGAATGGGCAACCTGAGTAAAGTTCTTACCATCTACGGGAGAAACTACGTCAAAATATTGTCCTTTAACAGGTGGAGTGAATTTTCCGTCAATATAATTATCATATCTGCTTTTAAATTCAGGACGCTGTAAAAGTGTCGCTGATCTTGGTTCTGTAATAGTACTCATATTAGTATTGTTTTTATTTTTCGATAAAGCCAAATTACATTGAGATGCCCCAAAGAGTATAGCACAATCCTATAAAAAAAGTGTAAAATAGTGCAAGGTCTTCAATTTTAGTATTTTATTAACAGCAACGTACTGTCAAATTTTCTATATTTGAGTTACCTCCTTTTTAAAAAATTTTAGAAATGAATAACAATAGTAAGATTTTATTAAATACTCCTGAATTACGTAAGGAGAGCCAACTATTGAGTCTTGTTGAACACCAGACGAAATTCAATCTAAACAATTGTGAATTCAGTATTTATGAGACTCATCAGACTGCTTTTGATGTTAAACTTCATTTTGAAAACATTGCATTTACAGCCATGCTGAGAGGTAAGAAACACATGAAACTGGATAATAAGACCAATTATTTTGATTATTATCCGGGAGAAAGTATTCTGGTAGCTCCGGGGGAAACAATGGTTATTGATTTTCCTGAGGCCGATGAAACTCCTACCCAATGTATTTCTTTAAGTCTTAATCCTGATTTTATAGAGGATTCTCTTAATTATCTTAACTATCATCTTCCCAAAGTGGATGAAACTTCACAATGGAATATTCAACTGGATGAGTACTTTCTTTTTAACAATAAAGCGCTGGCTTCAGCTACTAACAATATTATGAGAATTGCCATGGATGATAATTCACAAAAGGATATCATGGCTGATTTTGCATTGAAAGAACTTCTGATAAGATTGATGCAGACCCAGGCAAGAGGCATGGTGGAAAAGAATATTGTTAAAAATAAATCCAGGATAGGCTTTGTGGTGGATTATATTAAAAGGAATCTGCACCAGAAACTCTCCATTGACAGTATTGCCAAGCTGGCTTATGTAAGCAAATCCAATTTCTTCAAAATGTTCAAAGATGAGCTGGGAACTTCCCCGAATGATTTTATTTTACAGGAGAGGATCAACAGGGCAAAAGAATTATTAGCCAACCAGACCAGCATTAAAGAAACTGCTTTTCAGACTGGGTTTTCAGATACAAATTATTTTACAAGAGTATTTAAGCAATTGGAGGGAGTAACTCCGAAAAGTTATCAGGATAGAATGATTATGAGATAGCGAATTGACAATATACCAATAAAAAAGGACTCCAATTAATGGAGCCCTTCTTATGTAAAAAAACAATAATTACAAAATTAGTAACCTTTATTTTGTTCAATTTTTGGATTAGCCTGGATTGCCGTAATAGGAATTGGCCACTGCCATTTGAAGTTTCCAGCCTCAAGAGTCTGTGCTACCGCTGGTGCACCTGTACCGTCAAAAAGGTCTCCTTTACCTGATCTCTGAACAGGAAGGTTTAATCTCTTCAATGTGTACCATCTGTCATTTTCAAATGCAAGTTCCATTCTTCTTTCTTTCAGAATAGCATCTAAAAGAGGCTGTCCTGTTTCAGTACCTGGAGTAAATGAAGAATGTCTTTCTGCTCTTAGCTTGTTCAATAAAACAAGAGCCTGTGCTCCATTACCTGTTCTGTAATAAGCTTCAGCAACATTCAATAATACTTCAGCAGATCTAAGATATTTAATCGGCACGATGTTAGCAGGGCCACCATTACCAGCATATTTTGTAACATGGTTGTATTTTTGTCCGCTATATGTACTCGTTGTGAAATAAGCTGTTTTTCTGATATCGTCAGCTGCATAAGCTGTGTATAGATCATAATCTACAACAAACTCAGATCTTAAAGCTGGAACTGACTGGTTATAAGCTGCACCAACAGTATTATTTGGCTCTGCCGCAGCGTTCGATACCTGGAATAATACTCCGTCAGTAATTCTTGATAAACCTTCATTTTCTTTCCAAATTCTTGTAAAGTTATCCAGTGTTGTGATGCTTGGAGAAAGTCCTAATGCCAGTTCACCATATTTGATTGTATTGGTATAATCTCCTTTATAAAGATTTACTCTTGATAACAATCCGTATACAGCTGCTTTGCTTAATCTTCCTTTATCAGCATCATTTTGTGTAATATTATCAACGGCAAATAAAAGATCAGCGATAATTTTATCATACACCTGCTCAACAGTCAGGTTTCGAGATGATGTTGTATTAGAAGGATTATAATTTTCAGCATAATAAATTCCAACAGAGTTTTTAGCACCTGCAGACTGAGTTGGGATTTGAGAATATGCTCTTACAATATCAAAATGAGCGGCTGCTCTTAATGCTCTTGCCTCAGCTTCTATATTTGTTTTCTGCGCTCCTGATAATACTCCGTTATTTATGTAAGACAATACAAAGTTTGCTCTGCTGATTACAAGGTAAGCTGCACTGTATAATCCTGTCGTCTGTGAGTTATCAGAAGAAAATTCAAAGTTTGACGCTGCAAAGTTGGTATTTCTTCCTGAAGCTGTACGGATTAGGTTGTCTGTAGTAAGGTCACCCATAATAAGCTGACTTCCTGTATCACCACTGTAATATCCAGCTCCTTTAAGAACTGTATAGGCACCGTCCATAGCCTGTCTGAATGATTCAGGTCTGGTCATTGCCTGGTTCTGCTCTTCATTAATTGAAGATGTTTGATCTAAATTTCTGTCGCAAGACGTTAACGAAACAAAGGCAGTTAACGCAGCTAAACTTATTTTTATTATATTCTTTTTCATAAAGCTATTCAATATTAAAATTCTAATTGCAATCCTACCAAGATTGTTTTTACCGCTGGATAAGTATAAAGGTTATATGCTCCAGGAACGAACAATGCTGTAGATTCACCAGATCCTACTGAAACTTCAGGTTCTCCGTGGAATTTAGTTACTGTAAATAAGTTTTGTCCCTGTACATATGCTCTAAGCTTATTGATAGGAGATCCTTCCCCAAGGAATGCTTTATCAAATGTATATCCTAATGTAAGTGATCTTAATCTTAAATAATCTGATTTTTCAATCCACTGATCAGAATCACGCATACCATTTGAGTCAACTTTTTGGAATACTCCTGTGTCTCCTGGATTTTGCCAAATCTGAGCAGCAGCCTGCGCCATGTTTCTACCTGCAACAGCCAATGTTGGGTCAACAGCAGCAGCATACATGTTGTTATACGTATATCCACCTAACTTGAATGCAAAATCTGCACTGAAATCAAGTCCTTTGTACTGAACTGTAGTTCCGAACCCACCAAAACTTTTTGGGAATGGAGATTTATCAGTAAGAGGAACTGCATTAGATGCACTGTAAACACTAGTAATGTTTCCTGCTTTATCATAGTATAATGCATTTCCGTTGCTTGCATCTACTCCTGCAAATCTTACATTATAGAATACATATGGAGTCTCTCCTACTTTCAGATAAGTATCCCCTAAGTTTCTTTCTGTCTGTCCGTCTGCTAACTTATCAAGAATTGATTTCTGGAAAGACATGTTAGCATGTAAGTTCCACTGGAAATCTTTCTGCTTGATTACATCTACACTCAATTCAACTTCAAGACCTTTCTGAGACATATCTCCCGCATTGATATACTGGTAGTATCCTCCTTCTTGTTTATCCAAAGGTACAAGCTGTACGAAATCTTTTCTCTTATTTTTGTAAACTTCAACGGATCCACGGATTCTTCTGTTCCACATTGTAAAATCAACTCCTAAGTTGGTGATTGCGTTAGATTCCCATTTAAGATTACTATTACCGATGATAAAGCTGCTGGATGTACCAGGATATAGTGCTCCGTTGGCACCATATAAACCATAGCTGACATTGGTTACGTTGTAGTAATCCGGCAATGTTCCGTCATTACCTGTCGTACCATATGATCCTCTAAGTTTTAAATCATTGATAAAACCACCTTTCATGAATTCTTCCTTCGCAATATTCCAGGCAGCACTTGCAGACCAGAAAATACCACTTTGGTTATTGGCACCAAATCTTGATGAAGCATCTCTTCTCAATGATCCTGTTACCAAATATCTACCTTCATAGTCATAGTTTAACATACCTGCTAAACTGAACAGGGTATTTCTTACTTTAACCCCGGTAAATGTATTTCTGTCAGACGGTGTCGTAATAGATGGAACATTTAATGCCGGTGATTTCAATCCGTAAGCTCCTCCGTTCATTGTTTCGTTGTAGTTATCGTTATATTCGATAAATCCTAAGAAATCGAAGTTGTGGCTTCCGTATGATTTTTTATAGTTAATGGAGTTATTCCAAGTATAGTTAAATGTATAGAATGAATTTTTGTTCAATGAACCTGTAGGAACTTTGTTCACTGTGATATCCAGGTTTGAACCTTTCTTCAGCCACTGAGTTCCCATGTACCAATCGAAAAGTCCGTTAAAGTTTGTTTTAAACTTCAGACCATCGATAATTTTATATTCAGCGAATAAAGTTACCGGAATTCTCAGTCTCTGATCATCTAATCTGTAATTACGGATCTGCTCAACAACGTTAGAACCCGCTCTCATTGTCTGATTATAGCTTCCGTCCGCATTATAAACCGGTTCATATGGAGCATATTTGTACATGGCTCCAAATGGGTTCTGTGTATTGTTTCTGTCTCTGAAATTCTGAGTTTCCTGATACTGAACTCCAAGGTTAATCCCAACGTTCAGTTTTTCACTCAGTTTATTCGTAAATCCAAAGTTACCAGTGTATCTCTTAAGTCCGTCTATGTCTCTGATGATCCCGTTGTCAGAATCATATCCTAAAGAGTAATAGAAAGTACTTTCTCTGGATCCTCCTTGCGCACTGAATAAGTAAGACTGGATGCTTGAAGGCTTCAACAGGTCTTTTTGCCAGTTGTGATCATAGGCAGCAAGTCTGTCCATTTCCTGCTGAGATCTTGGTTTAAATCCAAGGTATCCCAATTGATTCTGGAAATCCATCAACTCCCTAGAGTTCATCATGGTGTAGTTTTTGTCTCTTAGCTTTTCACTGAAACCGAACTTAGTTTCAAATGAATAGTGAGTTTTCCCGGCTTTCCCGGCTTTAGTAGTAACTACTACTACTCCGTTTGCTCCTCTCGCACCATACTGTGCTGTAGCGGCAGCATCTTTAAGAATTGAAATAGACTCTACGTCTGCAGGGTTAATTGCACTGAACTGTCTTGCAGTCATATACATCCCATTTACTACATAAGTAGGCTCTGAAGAACCACCAACACCGGCAATCCCTCTTACCTGAATTGTAGCAGCAGCACCTGGCTGCCCGGTAGTACTTTGTACAAATACCCCTGAAGCTCTACCCTGTAAAGAGTTACCAATAGATGTGGTAGGAGAGTTTCTTCTGATTTCATCACCACCTACAACAGCCTGAGCCTGGGTAATTTCATCTGCTTTTTTCTTCTGGTATCCAGTAACGATTACTTCATCGATCTTATTCTCCTTCAGAACAGAATCATTCTTAGATTTTTGTGCAAAAGCCGCCTGCCCTAAAAAGAACAAAGCACCAGCACTTAATACATGCAACTTCACATTCATATTAACAGATTTTAATATATTCAAGGGACAAATATGTCAATAAATATCTGTAACATCAATTCATTAAACTCTGAAAACAGGCTTCCACAGCGGAGAGATTCACATTCATACTAAAAAAATGATAGAGAATCATTTTAATTGTATTTAAAAAATTAACAAAAAATAAGTCAATTTAAACATTAACGGAATTTTAATAAATTTTAAAATTAAAATCAATTTTCTTTCATTTAAAATAATTAATTAAAAAAATCAACTTCAAATGTTGTTATTAACGAAAAAAATAAAACAAAACAATTCTTAATTTTATTGAAAATGGAGAAAAAAACGCCTTATTTTCTTAAATTTTATAAAAAAAATACACCTTTACAAGCAGACAGCCCCTATTTTGAGATAGTCTCATTGAGAATAAGATGAAAAAACCGTTAATATACTATATTCAGAATTCGGTTGAGGCCTGTAAAATTTTCATAGATATTCCCTGTCTTTTCCTAACTGTTTTACCGTTACATTTAAAAATAACTCAACTATAAAAATGAGGAAAATCCCAACCGTTTTAAAGTGATAAAAAATTAAAGCACCCCAAAATATGAGATGCTTTATATAGTAAGTTTACCTTAATTTTACTTCTGATAACTGTAATATCTGGCTCCAATTAACACCGGATTTTCTGCCTCAACAGAAACTAGCCCGAATCCTTTATATCCTCTGTTTACAGATTCCTTAAGCTGTTTTCTGTGAAGTTTTTCATAGGTTTCAAAATCAACGGCAGTTCTCTGGTTCAGGTTTTCAAATACATTCCATTTCTCTACCACCTGTTTCCAGTTCTTAGAAATTTTCCCTGCAAACACCTTTGATTTTGAACCACTTCCATAGCCTACAAATCCAATTTCTTCCCCTGCAAGTTCTTCATTTTCGTTAAAAGAAGTTTGTAATGCAGAAAGAAATGCCATAAAGACAGAGGCTGTGTACATATTTCCTATTTCTGAAGAGGCTCTCTGTGTCTTTTCTATTTTATTATTGATTAATTTTAAATAGTCTTCAGATTTTGCAACGGCTTTCTGTTCTTCTGCTGTTTCATAAGACAGACCATTCTCAAGACTGTAGATTTCAGTAAAAACCCTTTTCCCATGAAAGGCGTATGGAAGATGGAAAATAATATACTTCCAGTTTTCATAAGGTTTTTCCTGTCCGGTTATTTCTTTATAATGATGATAAGCTTCTTTTATTCTATCCTGATAACATTGGTTAGAATATTGTCCGTCAAAAACAGGTTCATCCGTAAAAATTTCAATCTTTTCAGGATAATTTTCCGGAGCAACTTTCAGGTCTTCTTTATTATAGGTTCTTCTCGGTTTGAAAAAATCAAAGACACTTTCTGAAGCTACTCCCCAGTTATTTTCAATTTCAAGAAGGTCCGGTTTTGATGAAACCAAAAGGGCTACCGCTCCTCCTCCCTGTGTATATTCGCCTGAAGAAGCCAACTCATATTTAGCATAATCACTGGCAATCACTACTGCTTTTTTATCAGGATTTACCCTTACAAAATCAAGGGCATTATGTAATGCATCTACACCTCCTACACACGCAAAAGTCATGTCCAGCACATCACAGTTTCTGAAACATCTGGTTCCAAATTCTTCTTCCAACACCTGCTCTACCATTTGTACCGCATAAGATGCCGTTGGTTTTGCTGCATCTACAGCACTTTCAGTTCCCAGATATACTCTTGCTATTTCCTTAGGATTGATATGATAATCTTGTATAAGCTTCAGTAATGCTTCTGCTGCAAAGGTTGCCGCGTCTTCGTGAACATCAGAAAGTCCCATTTTGTGAAGACCTAAGCCTTTTTCCAATTTTGCCGGTTCTATTCCCCTTTTTTCTGCTAAATCCTTAATTTCTAAATATAAACCAGGCACATAATAGCCCGCTGCTTCAATTCCAAAACCCATAATTGTCTAAATTTTAAACGAATTTATGAAAGATAATGCAAAAAACGGTGGTAAAAAATGCTGATTTTTGTAATATTACTAAAAACCAATCTGCTTTATATTATATTTCCACAAATTGATATTTGGTCATGATAAAAAAGAAAGCCGGCAAAATCTGCCGGCTTATCTGTTTACTTATAGTTTTCAATTGCTTTATTGATCACATCAATCTGTTTATTAATGCTTGCAGCATTCTGTGGATTCTGTTTCAGCAATTCCATTTTTTTGCTTAAGCCATCTTTCAGCATCTGAACGATCATCATTTTAGCCTGTGGATTACCTGCCATCTGATTCTTGGCATATCCTGCTATTTTCGTAATGCTCTCCGTTGCTTTCAGATTATCAGAGGTCATTATCCAGTTGAAACCATCTTCAGCGGCTTTCCCCAATTCCGGATTCTGGAATTTAATAAATGGATAAAAAGTGGCAAGAGGAGCAATATTCTCTATCTGAGAAGTAATTCTGTTCTTTACAATAATTGGAAGCAGCTGCGCCTGCAGTTCATCCGATGCTCCTTTCAGATCAATTTTATCAGCCAGTCCATTGGCTCTTGAAGGATCAATAGTAAGAAGTGCGCTCATTGAACTTCCTTTCACGGCGTTTGAAACTGCGTTGATCCCTTTCTCAAATAACGGAAGATATTTTTTTTCTTTTATTTTTGCTAAAGCAGTAATAGCCGCCGCCTGAGTTAAAGTTTTAGGATCATTGGAAGCCAGTTTTTCAACTTCAGCACCTAGTGCCTTCATCTGTTCAGGATTGGTAAGGTCTATTAAGCCTAACGCTTTTATTCTTACTCTAAAGAAAGGATCTTTCAATGCAGCAGCCAATAATTTTACTGCGGTAGGACTTTTTCCAACCTGGTCTTTTATTCCCGTTAAAGCTTTATATCTGCTTTTGAATTCCTTAGAATTTGTAAACTGCATCAGGTTCTGTTCAGGAGTTTTGCTCTCTGTAATATCTGCCAGTAAAACTCCGTCAGCATTGATATTTAGCAGATCAGGAGTTTTGGAAACATCAAAACTGAATGTGTTTTTTGCTTCTGCATTTACCCAGACATTATATCTTTTAGGCTTTCCATTGTCATATACATCTATGGCCAGAGGAAATTCAAATGGTTTTTCCTGAGACTGATTAATGGTTACTGCCACCTGTTTTTTCACAGGCTCAAATGTAAATGAGTAATTAAGTTTCGGGGTTCCGCTTCCAAAATACCATTGGTTGAAGAACCAGTTCAAGTCTTTCCCTGATACTTTTTCAAAAGATAATCTCAACTGATGAGCTTCTGCATTCTGATATTCGTTGGTTTTCAGGTAATCGTTCATTCCTGCAAAGAAGGCATCATCACCAAGATAGTTTCTCAGCATATTTAAAATACCTCCTCCTTTCTGATACGTTACCAGATCAAAAACATCTTCACGGGATTCATAATTGAACCTTACCAGATTCTTATTAAAATCGGATGGGTTGTGAAGATAATTATTCACATCGGTCATCAGGTGGTAATCTGCCTGATCTTTTCCGTATTTATATTCATTCCAAAGGTATTCGGAATAGTTGGCAAAAGATTCGTTGACGGTAAGATTGCTCCAGCTTTCTGCTGTAACAAGATCTCCAAACCAGTGATGGAACAATTCATGGGCAATGGTATCTTCCCATGTATTTTCATCAATAAGCTGCCCCGGTTTCTGAAGGATATCACTTCCATGAAGGGTTGCTGTGGTATTTTCCATCGCTCCACTCACATAATCTCTGCCTGAAATCTGAGCATATTTCGCCCACGGATAATCATAGTTCAGCTTTTTGGAGAAAAAATCAATCATTTCCGGAGTATTTCCGTAGATCTGCTTAGCATAAGGTTCGTATTCTTTTTCGATATAATAATCTACCGGGATGTTTTTCCATTTGTCTTTTACAATAGCATATTCTCCTACTCCCATGAAGAAAAGATAGGTAGAATGTCTTTTATCCATCACCCAGTGGTCTGTTCTAAGGCCGTTGGATTCTTTTTTAGATTCTTTCAGAAGACCATTGGAAAGGGTGACGTATTTATCAGGAACCGTCATATAGATTTCCTGTGTTGTCTTTTGGTTGGGTTTATCAATAGTAGGAAACCATGCAGAAGAAGATTCTGTTTCTCCCTGTGTCCAGATTTGTGTAGGCATATCCGGGTCTGTTCCCTGAGGATTAATGAAATATAGTCCTTTGGCATCATTGATCGCCATACTTCCCTGTTGTTTTACCTCATTCGGGCGGGACGTATATTTGATGTAAACTGTATACTCTTGATTTTTCTGGTATGTTTTGTCCAGACTGATTTTCAGAACATCATCTTTGTAATCATATTTCAAAGGAGATTTTTTCCCGTTGTTATCAAGAGCAACTTCATGAATCAGCATTCCTTTTGCATCAAGTGTAAGTTCGTTTGTCGCATAAAAATAAGGTGAAGCAGTAAGCCATTCTTCCCCATTCATCTGTTCTTTCTGATAATCGAAATTTACTTTCAGCTTTGTGTGTTTAAGTTCCGTTACTTTGGTGGGAGTCGCTCTGTATACTTTTTCCCTTCCTGAAGTTTCGGTTTGTGCTGATACATTGGCGGAAAATAAAATTCCGAGTATAGCAATTGATAAAATGGCCTTTCTCATCTGTCTACTTTATTATTTTTTAGAATTATTTTTTAATGATGATATCGAAAATATCATTGACTAGGGTCTCATAGTCACCTTTTTGAAGTTGTTCTTTGGTTTTTGCAAAAGCTTTTTTCAGCTCGCTTTCCGGATTTTCGTCATCCACTATTTCTGCTGAAGCTACTCCTTTCAATTGAAGTACAGCGTTTTTCAGCGCTTCAATGTCTGCGTTTTCTTCAATATTAATTTTTAAATACTTCATGATTTATTTTTAAGCATTTGAAATTTATGATCTGCAACCCACAATCTATTTTATTTTTAAAAGGATTAAATGACCAGAAGTTGTTCTTTCAAATTTAAGAAACAATTGCCAAACAAAGTGTACTAAAGGATTTATATTCTGATTCCCTAATTTATGAGTACAGATAATGCATCTATTACTATTAAAGTAACAGATGTAAATAAAAAATTAAAGTGATATTAGAATATTAAATCGCCACAGGAGCTTTGATTCCCGGATGTGGATCATAATTTTCCAGACTGAAGTCTTCAAAATCAAAATCAAAGATGTTTTTAACTTCCGGATTCAGTTTCATCGTTGGAAGGGCTCTCGGTTCTCTTCCAAGTTGTCTGTTTACCTGCTCAAAATGGTTATTGTAGATATGAACATCTCCGAAACTATGAACATAATCTCCCACTTCCAGATCACAAACCTGCGCCACCATCATCAACAGCAATGCATAGCTTGCAATATTGAACGGTACTCCAAGGAAAACATCAGCACTTCTCTGGTACAGCTGTAAGGAAAGCTTACCATCTGCTACATAAAACTGAAACAGGGCATGACAAGGTGCCAAAGCCATATTTGGTATTTCTGCAACATTCCAGGCGGAGACAATCAGTCTTCGGGAATCTGGGTTCTTTTTAATCTGATCAATTACTTCTGTGATCTGATCCACAACTTTTCCGTCTGCACCGCTCCAGCTTCTCCACTGTGCTCCGTAAACCGGTCCCAAATCTCCATTTTCATTAGCCCATTCATCCCAGATGCTTACTCCATTATCTTTAAGATACTTGATGTTGGTATCTCCTTTCAGAAACCAAAGCAGCTCGTAAATAATAGATTTCAAATGCACTTTTTTTGTTGTTACCAAAGGAAATCCTTTAGACAGATCATATCTCAGCTGATATCCGAAAACACTTCTTGTTCCAGTGCCTGTTCTGTCGGTTTTATCAGTTCCGTTATTTAAAATATGCTGTAAAAGGTCCAGGTAGTTTTGCATTTTGAATGAGATTTTAAGTTCCAAATTTAGTAAAAACCATCAAAAAAAGCACTCATTTTTATGAATGCTTTTTATAGACGTGATGTCTATTTTCTATTAAACAACTGTATATCTGCGATCTAACCTGTATTAATTTTACCATATATTTTCAATGGTCTGATGAATGTTATTTACAGTGAATGATTCTCCTGTTTTTTTACCATACATCACTTTTACCAAGGGAGATTCTGCAGATACGGTCATGATTTTCTGATTTTCAAAGACAAGTTCACCCATTGAGGCAGAGATATAGAACAGTCCTTTATTGGTTTTTACCAATGCACCATTCTGAACTTTTTCTGAAGGATCGGAAGTTATTTTCTGTAGCACAGCCTGCTGATTCAAAACTTCGTTAAGCTGTCTCTGCAGATTATTAATTTCCTGCTGAAGCATTTCTCTTCCGGTTTCGTATTTGTCACCCATCGAACTTTTGGTATCGTTATTGGAAGCCCGTGTTTCTGCAATAAGATTTTCAAAATACTGGATTTTGTCGGCTGCTTTTGCTTTTATGATATTGATTATTTCCTGTTTGTTCATTGTAATGATGGATTTTTATTGTAGGGGCAGCTAATACCACCCCGTCAAAATCATAGATTTCGACACCCCTCCGGCGGAGGGGAATTGAGTACCGTTAAAGGCTATTCATTAAGATTTTATAATTTCAGCCAAAAATTTAAAGGTTGTACTACTCATTTTTCAAATACGGCATAATCCGAAACTTTGAAACTAAAGTCTTTTCCATTGCTGAAATCTCTTTTGGTTTTATCAAAAACATTTCTGAATGTTCCGGATACATGTTCGTCTTCAATTGAAAAGGTAACAGGTTCTTTTGACATATTTAAGACCACCAATACTTCATTATTTCCATTTTTTCTTACATACGCCAGAATCTTGTCATTGGCTGTGGTATTAAGAAGATAAGTCGTTACGTTAGAATCTCCTCCTCTTAGAGCCGGATTGGAAGCTTTTAAATCTAATAATGTTTTATAGAAATCGGCAACCTGATAGGTATTGGTCCATTTGATGACATCTTTTTCAAAGAACTCAAGTCTTTTCATATTGGGAAGTTCCTGGCCTGAGTAGAGTAACGGAACACCATTCCATGTGGCAGAGAATACTGCCATAGGTTTTGTAATGACTCCATATTTTTCATATTCGGTTCCGTTCCATGAGTTTTCGTCGTGGTTTGTGGTAAACCATGCTCTCATTGAAGTATCTCCTATATTCGAGTATTGTCTCAGAAGATCTTTTAATTCCTGAAGAGGTTCATTCTTTTTATAGTAGTCGGCAGATTTGTGCATCCATTTCCAGGAATAGCTGGCGTCAAAAACTTTCCCGTATTCAGGGCTTTCCAACTCATCAAATTCTCCCAGCCAGAAAAGGGGTTTTACTTTTTCTACTTCGGGACGCGCTTGCTCCCAGAAATCCACTTCTACCCATGAAGCAAGATCACATCTGAAACCGTCAATATTGGTTTCCTGCACCCAGAATTTCATGGCATCTATCATTGCATGGCGCATTTCCTGGTTTTTATAATCCAGTTCGATAATATCATCCATTCCGGAAGCAATATGGAATTTTCCGTCCGGGTCTTTCAGATAAAATTCGGGATGAGTTTTTGTCCATACATGATCCCATCCTGTATGATTGGCCACCCAGTCTATGATTACTTTGAATCCCAATCTGTGTGCTTCATTCACCATATCTTTAAAATCCTGCAATGTCCCGAATTCAGGATTGATGGAAGTATAATCTGAAGCGGCGTAAGGACTTCCCATGCTTCCTTTCTTATTCTGCTGGGCAATGGGTGTGATGGGCATAAACCAAAGGGTTTTTATTCCCATAGATTTCAGGCGGGGCATTTCTTTTGCAAATGCTTTGAAGGTTCCTTCCTGAGTATATTGTCTTATGTTTACTTCGTAGATATTCGTATTATGTTTCCAGTCTTTTGGCAGTTCTGTCATCTTCCTTGTATTTTTTCGAGTGGTACAGGAAACAATTCCCAGACCAATTACAGCTAACAAAATTAATTTTTTCATTAAACTATTTTTAACAAAAGTAAGGATTGTTTTTTGGGAAAAGGCAAAATTTACGGACAGATGAATATAGTTTTTGATGTTACCAGACTGTTTTTATTTAAATACCTCAGCGCTTTTGCAAAAAAAAGCCCCGGATTAAAATCCAGGGCCTGTATATTGTGTTGACTATCTTTCGTCATCATTGTCATCCTCATCATCAAAGACATCGTCATTGTAGTCTTCTTCTTCCTCGTCATCGAAGCTGTCGTCTTCATCTGCGAAGTTTCCTCCTGATCCGAAATCTTCATCGAAACCAAACTCATCATCTGCCAATGGCATTGCTGATTTCTTTTTAGATCCTCCTGCACTTCCGTTTTTGCTTGGTGCCTTCAACGGAACGTTTCCGAATCTGTATACTGTGATAGGATAATTAACTCCTTTTGTTTCTTCAATTACTTCTATAAGTTCACAGAAGAATTCCCAAAGATCAAGAAGCCCATACTGGAACTGTGCTTTGTCTCCTACACTTTCAAAAGCTTCATCAATGTAAACATCTGACATAATCTCACCATCACCATCGTCACTCATATCTTCCAATGGGACACTTTTTACAATTGTTCCGTCATCTTCTAACAGGTTAAAAGTAGAAAGCTCATCTCCCTGCAGACTGAACGCACTTTTAATTCCTAAATGTAAGTTCCATAACGTTTGTTTTCCCTTAACTTCGACATCACGGAAAATATCTTCTTTCGCATCTAATATTACGCGGATTTTGTAAACCATATCAGTTTCTTAAATTACTTTTTTGCCTTTATAATTATGATAAATCTCTGGTGCAAATATATAATAAATGACATGTGACAAAAAAATATTTCAGGATTTTTTAAAATATTTTTTTTTCTTACATTTTGCCGGAATTATTTACTTTTTTCGAGCATAAAACTAAACTTTGTCCCTTCAAGGTATACGCTTTCTACGGTAATATTTTCGTTATGTGCTTCAAGTATATGTTTTACAATGGCTAATCCAAGTCCTGAACCTCCTTCTCTTCTGCTTCTGCTGGTTTCTACACGGTAAAATCTTTCAAAAATCCTTGGAAGAATCTCAGACTTTATTCCCATTCCGTTGTCTATAACTTCTATCAGGACCTTATTTTTGAGGATACTGGTCTTTACGATCACTTTTGCTTCCTGTCTGTTGGCATAATGGATCGCATTAGAAATAAGATTAATAAAAACCTGGGAAATTTTCTGTTTATCAGCTTCCACAAAAATCTGTGGATGAAGGGTCTGAATCTGTAATGTTGTATTTCTTTTTTCTGCTTCAAGATCAAGCAGATCAAAAATCTCTTTAATCAGGAGATTGACATCAAATTTTGAAACAGTAAGATTGATTTCGCCTGCTTCAAGCCTGTTGATCATATCAAGATCTGTTACAATAGCAATCAGTCTCTCTACAGATTTATCAATTCTTTCCAGGTATTTGTCCCGAATGGTAAGATTGTCTACCCCACCGTCTCTTAAGGTTTCTACATATCCCTGAATAGAAAACAAAGGTGTTTTCAGTTCGTGGGACACATTACCGATGTATTCTTTACGGTAGCTTTCCATCTCTTTCATCATATCAATTTCTGATACCTGCTGCTGATTGAGATCTGAAAATCTTTCTCCTAATTCTTTGATGGTAATATTTTCATCCTGATTCTGCACTATTTCCTGCGGCAAAAATCCGGAAAGACCTTTTACCTGTTTTCTGCTGTAATAATTGAAAAGCAGTTCCAATACCACACAGTTAATCAAAAAGATCAGGACAATACAGATGAAAAGACCCGTTTTGAACAAAGGGGTCTCATAATAGATATCTTTCAGTGAATCGAAGACGACTACCAAAAGGAGCATTACCAGTGTCAGCAGACAGGAGGCAACAAGGGTAAGTCTGTAAAATTTCAATTTTACAACGTTTTAATGATTGAACGTAAAGTTAAGATTTTTAGCGAATTAAACGATCAGTTTGTACCCAATCCCTTTTAATGTCTGAATCGTATTGATTCCCAGCTTTTCTCTCAATCTTCTGATATGTACATCGATCGTTCTTTCACCAACAATCACATCATTCCCCCAAACCTTTTCAAGAATTTCTTCTCTTTTGAAAACCTTTTCAGTATTAGAAGCCAAAAGGTAAAGCAAGTCAAATTCTTTTTTAGGAAGAAGAAATTGCTGTCCGCTTTTGGAAACTCTGAAATTATCTTTGTCGATAACAAGGTCTCCGATTTCGATTAGTTTTGCATTGTCAGAAACCTGAGAGGTAAGCTGTAATAATGCATTTACTTTAGAGATAAGGATTTTCGGTTTGATCAGTTTTACGATGTAGTCATTGGCACCCGCCTGAAAACCTGCTAACTGAGAAAACTCTTCGCTTCTTGCAGAAAGAAACACGATAAGTGTTTTTTGAAGTTCTTTCACTTTACGAAGTTCCTGACAGGTTTCTATACCATCTTTCTCAGGCATCATGACATCTAATAAGATAAGGTCCGGAACAATTTCCTTTGCTTTTTCTATACCTTCATTACCATTGGTAGCTGTATAGATATCATACCCCTCCTTTTCCAAATTGTAAGACAGAATCTCTAAAATGTCCAGTTCATCGTCTATTAAAAGAATTTTTTTGCTCATCTTCTAGTTTAAGAATTCCCACAAAATTAATTATTTCCATTGATTTCATCTATCTGCCAAATGTTAACTAATTATTAAAAAACCACATTTTAACATCGAATTATAAAATCAATAAAAAAATTAAACAATAAATACACATAAATCAAATATACGAAACAATATCTGAATTTAATATAAAAATTATAATTATATAAATTAAACATCGATAACTATAAAATCCATTCATTCGTTAATACAAATTTCATAATTAATTAAGATTCTCCTAAAGTTTTCTTAAAAACTTAGCCTTTATTTTGCCCTTGAAAAAGAAGTAAAAGAAGTAAAATGAAAAAACAACTCCACAAGAGCATCATGCTACTTGCCTTGTTTTCTGCTGGCTATGCTTTTGCACAAAGTCAGATTTTGGAAGGTAGGGTATTGGACGAGAAAGATAACACTCCTATAGAAGGGGTAAAGGTAAAAGTAAATGGACAGGAAGTAACGACTGACATTTCCGGATACTACTCTATCAACCTGTCCCCCGGCACCAATTACATTGTAACGGTAAGCTCCAATGGGTATAACAGAAAAGAGATCAGTGAGGTTATTATCAAAAATGAAGGTAATACTCATCTTGATATCGTAATGGACAAGCCCTCTACCAAGGAAAAAGAAATTGAGGGAGTTGTCATTAAATCTAACGCGAGAAAAGAAACCATAGCCTCTACGATCGGATTACAGAAAAATGCCGGTGTAGTTTCTCAGGTTATTGGTGTTGAAGCTATTAAAAGAAGTCCGGACAGAAACACAGGGGAAGTTCTGAAGAGAGTTTCCGGAGTGAGTTTATCTGAAGGAAAATATATTGTAGTAAGAGGTTTATCAGACCGTTATAATCAGGCGATGCTGAACGGTATTCAGTTATCCAGTACGGAGCCTGACAGAAAGACTTTCTCTTTTGACCTTTTCCCGGCAAACGTTATCGAAACCCTTGTTATCAACAAAACTTTCATTCCGGAATATACCGGTGAATGGGGAGGAGCGTTGATTCAGGTAAATACAAAGGATATTCCTAATAAAAACTTCTTCAATGTACAGGTAGGTGTAGGAGGAAACACCGCTACTATGGGACAGGAGTTCCATATGCAGAAAGGTGGAAAATGGGACTTTTTAGGAATTGATGACGGTTACAGAAAGCTTCCTACCAATATGCCTGCAAAAAATGCTTTCAGCATTCTGACTGAAGATCAGAAAACACAGATTGGTAAAGGATTTACAAAGAATTTAGGGTACAACAGTATTGGTTATCCTGAAAACTTAAGTTTACAGCTTGACGGAGGTTTCAATACCAAATTATTCGGAAAAGATTTAGGGGTAATTGCTGTTTTAAACTATAGTAACAACAAAAGAAGAACTGAGTCTACCAACCGTTTCTTTACCATCAACGACCAACTTGCTGATACCAACTTCGATTATTTTACAGAAAAATACAGCAACGATATTATCTTAGGAGGAATGTTGAACCTTGCTCTAAAGCTCAACAGCAACAATAAAATCTCCTTAAAGAATATCATCACCAACAATACGGTGAACCACATGTCCTTCAGAACAGGAAAGGACTTTGAATTTGACCCTATCAACGGGACAAACATTATGGCAAGGGAAATAGGTTTTAAAGAAACTACTTTCTACAACTCTACCCTTACCGGTAACCATAAAATTGATATCCTTGGCGGTCTTACTGTAAACTGGTACGGAAGCTTCGGGATCTTAGATCAATACATTCCTTTGCTACAGCGTTTACAGTATAACCAATATACTAATATGCCGGGAAGTCCTTATTTAGCTTTAATTTCTAATGGTCTTTCTCAAAAATCAGGAAGTGTATTCTACTCTACTCTAAGCGACTATTTATATAATGCCGGAGGTGATGTATCCAAAACATTTACCCTATTTGGACAAAAACAAACGATCAAAGGAGGGTATTTATTCCAGGTAAAAGACAGAATATACAATTCAAGGCCATTCTCTGTAAGACTTGAAAACTTCAATCAGGGATTACTTTCCCAGCCTTTTGAAACGATCTTCAATCCTGGGAACTTCGGAGGTAACGGTGGATTTACATTTGATGAAATTGCAGGAAACCAGTACAGATATATCGCCAACACAATCCTTAATGCGGGGTATTTACAGTTTGACAACAACTTTACACCATGGTTAAGAGCGGTTTGGGGATTAAGAGTTGAGAACTTTGATCAATTGGTAGGAAGCACGAAAAAAAGTGATGACCGTTTTGTGAACACCCGTGTTACAGATTTCTTACCTGCTGTAAACTTAACATTTAAGGTAAATCCTAAAATGAATATTCGTGTTGCAGGTTCACAAACTGTTGTAAGACCGGAGTTTAGAGAGGTTTCTCCTTTAGCATATTATGATTTTGATCTTGGAGCTACTGTAATTGGTAACAAATCAATTGAAAGAACTAAAATCACGAGTGCCGATGTTCGTTGGGAATATTACCCAAGAAATGGAGAAATTATTTCCGTGGCAGGTTTCTATAAAAACTTCAAAAAGCCAATCGAGTTATACTTCAACCAGTCTGGGGTAGGAACGAGTAATACCTTCAACTACCTTAACGTAGATAAAGCTGACGCCTATGGAGTGGAATTGGAAGTTAGAAAAAAACTTGATTTTGTAAGCGCTCTTAAAAACTTTACGCTGGGTGGAAACGTAGCTTTAATTAAAAACAAAGTAACAGACGAGGCTACTAAGATTGACAGACCAATGCAGGGGCAGTCTCCTTATACTGTCAACGTAAGCCTTCAGTATGATACTGAAAAATCAGGATGGTCTTCTACGGTACTATTCAACATGATCGGAAGAAGAATCCTTTATGTAGGAAACGATCAGGTACCACCAATTTGGGAAGCACCTAGACCTCTTTTGGATTTCCAGCTTGCTAAGAAAATATGGAGCAACAAAGGGGAAATTAAGCTGAATGTTTCAGATATTCTGAACCGTCGTGCTAAATTCTACCATGACCTGAATGACAACGGTAAGTATGACAGCAAAGATGCTCTTGCTATTGAAAGACTTTCAGGAACCAATATCAGTTTAACATTGGGATACAATTTTTAATTCACTCAACAAATAATCTAATAAATAATTTAATTCTTTATAACATGAAAAAGTTCGTTTTATATTCTTTAATGCTTGGCGCTCTAGTATCAACTACCGCATGTAGAAATATAGAAGAAGATGGACCTACCATTATTCAAAATGGAGGTAACGGAAACGGAGAAACTGAAAACCTTATTCTTTCAGGAAAGATCACTTCCAGCCTTACGCTTAAAGCAAATAAAATCTATAAGCTAAGAGGATTAGTATATGTAACTAACGGAGCTACTTTAACTATCGAGCCAGGTACAAAGATCGTAGGTGAAGCTGATAAAAACGGAGCTTTGATCATTACAAAAGGAAGTAAAATCATGGCAGAAGGAACTGCTGCCAACCCAATTATCTTTACTTCTGAAAAACCAAGTCCTAAAAGAGGAGACTGGGCAGGTGTAGTAATTTTAGGAAATGCTCCTACTAATGCTTCTTTCGGTGGAGCAAACGGAGTTGGAGAGATTGAAGGAGGAATCAACAACTCTGAAGGTCTTGGACTTTACGGTGGAAACAATGCTGCTGACAACAGTGGTGTATTAAAATATGTAAGAATAGAATATGCAGGATATGCATTCTTACCGGATAAAGAGATCAACGGACTTACATTCGGTGGTGTAGGTAGCGGAACTACAGTAGATTATGTAGAAGTTGCTTATGCTAATGATGACAGTTTTGAATGGTTCGGAGGAACGGTAAACTGTTCTCACCTTATTTCTTACAAAGGTCTTGATGACGATTTCGATACAGATAACGGTTTCTCAGGAAATGTACAGTTTGGTATCGCAGTAAGAGATTCTCAGGTAGCAGACGTTTCCGGTTCTAACGCATTTGAATCTGATAATGATGCTAACGGTTCTACTTTGACCCCTCAGACATCAGCAACATTCTCTAACATGACGATTATCGGGCCAATCAACTCTGCAGCGCCAGGATCAATCAACGCGTTATTCCAGAATGCATTACAGATCAGAAGAAACTCTTCAATCTCTGTATTCAACTCTGTATTCACAGGATTCCCGGTAGGTTTATTCATTGATGCTACAAAAGGGGCTCCAACAGATAACAATATTGTAGGTAATAAACTGTTCTTTGAAAACAACGTTTTAGCAGGAATGCAAACTCCTTTAAAATTCGGACCATCTACATCTACTCCGACAACTTATACATTGAACGATCTTACGACTTGGTTTAATGCTAAAGGAAATACAATCCTTGCTTCTACAGCTGATGTAAAACTTGCCGGTGCATGGGCTCCTGCAGGAACTACACCAAACTTCACGCCTAGCGCAGGTTCTCCATTATTAACAGGAGGTGCATTTACTAATCCTAAATTAGCGACTTGGTTTACACAGGTAACTTACAAAGGTGCTGTAAAAGATGCGAACGATACCTGGTATGCAGGATGGACAAACTTCAACTTATAATTATTACATAAGTACTTAGATTTAATTTCAAATAGAAGGCCTTCGGAATCATTTTCCGAGGGCTTTTTTTATTGGTATGAGCAGATTGTATGACGGTCTGCAGAAATCAATATTAAGAGGTGTTCATATTGTAAAAAACAAAAAAGAAATATGAACAGTTATTATTTTTGTTTAACAGGGGATTTTCATTAAGAATTTTGGCTAAAGCCAAAGAAATATATAGAGCAGCAAACCCGTAACCCGTAACCCAAACCCCGAAACTCATAATTCAAAAAAAAGCCACCAGGAAAACTCCCGATGGCATTCACAAAAAACAAGTGTATAAAAAATATATACTTCAATTAATTTCTCCAGAATAAATTCCCGTCATTCATCAGGGCTTTTATTTCAGACATTCTGGAAACAGCTTCTGCAGAACATGAAGCATCTGTAAGAACAATGGCAGCTTCATCACCGGCTTTAGGCCATTGCTGCTTCCCTTTTTCATCCAGAGGAAGAATACTCTGAGTGGCAAACTGTAAAGCTCTTGACAATGCATATTCTGTAGCATACCCATACAATTCGGCAATAAGATTGGCTTTCTGCAACATACTTCCTGAACCGAAAGTACTCCAGTAGTCCTGTACATTATCATTTCCAATCAATACATTTACCCCATATTTTTTCAGGGTTGGTATTGGCATTACCGTTCCTTTAAACGGTACGGATGACGCGATTCCCACTTTTCCGGCAGCCAGTCTTTCTGCAATCTGCTCTGTTTCTTTGGGTGAAAGATGAGCTAAAGCAAATGCATGACTTACAAATGTTTTCCCTTGCAGTGCAGGATTTTCAATTGCTTTATCAATCAGATAATTGATTGTTTTCATTCCGGATTCTCCTACTTCATGCAAATGAATATCAATTCCTTTATTGTGATCTAAAGCCAGCTGAACGGTAAAATCCATTACTCTTTCAATACTTCCGTCAATACTTAAAGGATCCAATCCACCAATGAATCCTACACTTTTCAGTTGTGCTGCTTCTTTCATCAACGGAGCAGATTCAGTATAATAAACTCCATGCTGAGGAAAGGCAACTAATTCTGCTTTGAAAGAATCTTTTTTATTTTCAAGAGCCTGCTCAAGATGTTCCAGAGATTTCAGTCCTGAAGTAGTATCAATATTAAAATGTGTTCTTGCGAAATGAGTTCCATAATGCTGCTGCAGACTGATCAGCTGTTCTGCTCTGCTTACGGATGTTTTTAACAGTTCAGGAATGATTTCCTGTTCATAAGCAATCATATCTTTTACCGTTCTTCTCTTAGGAGAAAGAGCCTGCCATGGAAGGCCGTACAGTGTTTTATCCAGATGGATGTGCATATCTCTGAAAGCAGGTAGCATCAGATATTCTTTAGCATCAATTGCTTCGGAAGCCGGATCATTGGATTTTACGGCTTTTATTTTTCCGTCTTCAATTTCAATACTGAAAAGATCAGTTTTTGTTCCGGTTACCTCTTCATTTTCGTATTCAAAACCTGTTTCCAGGCGGACATTTTTAAGGGAATATTTTCCTTTTGCAGTTAATTGATAGGGAAATTGCATGATTTAAAATTTTAACAATACAAAATTAGTCCGGCTTAAGCATAAAACCGGTGTATCAATTATGTCTTGTTTTGTACAGATTATTCTTTGAATTGGGAAGGTGTCATTCCCGTCTGTGCCTTAAAGAATTTGGAAAAGCTGGCATGATCATAGAAACCAAGATCATATACAATATCTTTCACCGACATTTCAGAAACTTTTAAAAGCCTTTTTGCTTCCAGTAAAATACGGTCCTGAATAAGCGATGAAGCCGAAGCATTGAGGTTTTTCTTGCAGACAATATTCAAATAATTGGCCGAAATATTCAGTTTATCTGCATAAAAAGAAACGGATCTTTCTGTTTTGAAATGTTCATCAATAAGATGAAGAAATTTTGAAATAATAGGGTTTGAATTATAGACTTCAAAGTCTTTGAAAGCTCCTTCCACAGATTTACTCACCAACAGCCCGATAAGTTCACTTCTTTTTTGAATAAGTTCCCAGAATACTTTTTCTTCATTGAGTTCTTTCTGGATGGCCTGAAATTCATACAGAAAAGTTTCAAAAACTTCCCGGGAAAGATTAATAACCGGATGATTCTGATAATATGATGCCGAGAATCTTAACGATGGCAGAAAACTTTCAAACCAGTCCCGACTGATCATCAGCTGATACCCAATGGTTTCTTTTTCAATCACCCACTGATGCACCTGATCCGGAAAAACCAAATGAATCTGATAATCTTTCACCTCATATTCTGTAAAATCTATGGTATGTGAGCCTACTCCATGCTCAAAAAGATTGATGATAAAAAAATCATGCTTATGAGGATCGTCAATGGAACGCGCCCCGTAAAGTTCATTAAACAGCAGATTACAGCCCTTCAGCTGATTTTCACTAAATTCCTGAATTTCTAAAATTGGAAAATGATCCGTATGATAGCTCACTCTGCCTGATTTTCTCCTAAAATTACTAAAATTTGTGAGAAAAAACTAAAATAACCACAAAAGGGACAAAAGTCTTACATACACCACTCCTTCTTCAATCCTATCTTCGCTTAGTAGCTGTTTCCGAAAATCAATAATGAATTCTCAGGCTTTCCCTCGTAAAACTTTCATACCCTTTGTGGTTAAAAAAACACAACTAAAAATATATTAATTTATCAAATTTCTTTTTTGAACTAAAAGACAACATTTCCATCATGTACCAATGATTCCACATCTGAAATTCTTGATACCGCTTCTGCAGAACAGCTTGCATTCATCAGTACAAAATCTGCTTTATCTCCTGTTTTTGGCCATTGCTGAGTTCCTTTATCATCCAGTGGAAGAATATTTCCTGTTGCCAGTTTTAGACTTCTTGACAATAAGAACTCTGTTGAATATCCGTATAACTGAGCCATTAGATTGGCTTTCTGAAGTACACTTCCTGTTCCAAAAGTATTCCAGTGGTCTATGATACTGTCATTTCCTGTCAGAATAGTTACATTATGTTTATAGAGTGTTGGTATTGGCATGATCAGCCTTCCGAAAGGGATTGTAGAGACAATTCCTATCTGGGCTTCTGCTAATTTTTCAGCGATTTCTTCCTGTTTTGCAGCTTCTAATTTTGCCAGAATAAAACAGTGGCTTAAATAAGTTTTTCCTTTCAGAGAAGGGCTTTCGTTTACTTTTTTAATAAGATATTCTACGGTTTTCAATCCTGAATCTCCGGTTTCATGCAGGTGAATATCGATCCCCTTTTTATTATCCAAAGCAAGCTGAACAGTGAAATCTACCACTTTTTCAATATCGCCATCTACGTTGAAAGGATCTACTCCACCGATAAAATCAATATCCATCTTCGCCGCCTCTTTCAGATAAGGCACGGAATCCGTATAGAACACACCATGTTGTGGGAATGCTACCAGCTCAGCTCCAAAACCTTTCTTTTTATTTTCTAAAGCTTTCTGCAGGTTTTTTAATGACTGAAGTTTTGAAGTGGGCTCAATATTCACATGACTTCTTGCATAGGAAGTCCCTTTTGACTGTAATAATTCGATGAGTTTTTCTGCCTTGAAGGTTGAATTTTTCAGCATATCAGGAAGCATTTTCTGCTCTAATTCTATCATTCCTTTTATGCCTCCCGTTCTTTTTCTAACGGCCTGCCATTGATCTCCATAAAAGGTCTTATCAAGATGAATATGCATATCTTTAAATGCAGGAAGCATCAACAGCCCTTTGGCATCTACCGCTTTAGCATTGGGCTGGTTTGGGGCAATTTTTGTCATTTTTCCATTTTCAACCTCTACATAGAACAGATCTGTTTTGGTAGAAGCTACTTCCCCATCCTGATATTCAAAACCTGTTTCCAGACGAACATTTTTAAGGCTCATTTTTCCTTTTATTGAACTCTTATTTTCTTCCAGGAAAGGTGATGCAGTCATGATATTAGGTATTAAAGTTAATCCCGCTACAGCCAACGCTGAATTTCGGATAAAATCTTTACGGGATATGGTATTGTCTGAGGTCTTCATTTCCAATCTATTTATGACAAAATTAAAAAGAAGTGTCTTGAACAAAGTGTATCGTTTATTACAAAATCTGTATGATTTATGCTTTGTGTTGATTAGGCATTCAATCCCCGGTTTATCTTTCCTTTACTACAATAAGGAAGACAGCCATCACAATTGTCATTCCGTAGGAATCCAAATTATGCTACTTACTCTGTTGAGATTTCTACGGAGTGATAAACTTTGCGGATATTTTTGTTAGAGGTAAACGGATCATTTATCATTTATACAGGAAGTATTATCAGGCTGCTTGTCCATTCCGTAGGAATCTAAATTATGGTGTTCTTTATACCGCCGAGACTCCTACGGAGTGACAAAGATGGTGCATAACTTTGGTTGCATAGAGTTTTTTATTGATCTCCAACCTTCCTAATTCAAAAATTCAAATCATTATGCATAAAAAAACCGGATCTAAAATCCGGTTTCATTTATATTATTTATTAGAATATTCAAATTTTCTTACAGCTTCCAGTGTCATATCAATTTCTTTATCCTTGATGGCATCACTGATGAAGTACGTTTCATAACCGCTTGGCGGAAGATACACTCCATTCTGAAGCATCTGGTGGAAGAAGTTATTGAACAATGAATGGTTAGCTTCCTGAGCCTCATCAAAGTTAGAAACTCTGTTGATATGGAAGAAAACAGACATCATAGAACCTTTTCTGTTGATTTTATGAGCGATTCCCTTTTCGTTTAAAATTTTTCCGATCTCAAAATCCAACGTTTCTGTTGTTTTATGCAATCTGTTGAAAAACTCAGGGTCATTTTTAATAAGCTGAAGGGTTTTTAATCCGGCTCTCATTGCTAAAGGATTTCCACTTAATGTTCCTGCCTGATAAACACCTCCTTTTGGTGCCAGATGGTCCATGATTTCGTTTCTTCCTGCGAAAGCTCCTACCGGAAGCCCACCACCGATTACTTTCCCGTAAGTTACTAAGTCTGCTTTTACATTGAAAAGTTCCTGCGCTCCTCCGAAAGCCAATCTGAAACCGGTCATTACCTCATCAAAGATTAATAAAGCACCGTTTTCGTCACAGATCTTTCTCAGGTTTTGTAAGAAGTTGTTTTCCGGCAGTACACAACCCATATTTCCTGCAACAGGCTCTATAATTACCGCAGCAATTTCTCCCTGATTGTGACGGAAAAGATCCTCAACCTGCTCAAAATCGTTATAACGGGCTAATAATGTATCTTTAGCTGTTCCTGCTGTTACTCCCGGAGAATTTGGATTTCCAAAGGTAGCAGCACCACTTCCTGCTTTGATCAGGAATGAGTCTGAATGTCCATGATAACAACCTTCAAATTTTACGATTTTATCTCTTCCCGTATATCCTCTTGCCAGTCTTACGGCACTCATACATGCTTCTGTTCCTGAAGAAACCATTCTGATCTGGTCAATATTCGGAACGTTATCAATAATGAATTTTGCAATTTCCGTTTCCAGTTCTGTAGGCGCTCCGAAAGAAAAACCTTTCTCTGCCTGTACTTTCAGTTCTTCCAGTACTTCAGGATGTGTATGTCCTAAAATGGCCGGACCCCATGAGTTGATATAATCGATGTAAGTATTGTCATCTGCATCGGTAAGGTAAGCGCCTTTTGCCGATTTCATGAAAACAGGCACTCCTCCTACGGATTTGAATGCTCTTACCGGTGAGTTTACTCCTCCCGGAATGTATTTGTAGGCTTCATCAAACAAAGCCGAACTTCTTTGATACTTCATATATACTTAGTTGCTGTTGGCAGTTGCCGGTTGGCATGTAGCTGTCAACGGTAAACTCTCAACAAAAAATTAAATTAGTTTCGTGGTTTTTTGTCTATTAAATAAATTAGCTGTCCTGCAGATGGTTTCTGTCCTTCATCCATTCTGTTTTTAGCATACAATTTATTTAATTTGATTCCGAATTTCTGAGCGATATCATGCATATCTTCTCCAAATTCTGCTTTATAAGTAGCTGTATTTCCTGTAGAGTTTTTTGATTCAAGGAAAACAATATCATTTTTCTTTAAGGTTTCACCTTCCAGTTCATTCCACTTTATCAGTCTGCTTTCGCTAACTTTGAATTTATTGGCAATGAATTTCACATCAGTATCTTCAGGAATTACGATATATTTCAGGCCGTCATTTGGATGGCTTTTGATAAGAATCGAATTAAGAATTTCAGCTTTCGTCTTGATTCTTTCCACTCTTTTTTGCTGTTGTGCATAAGAAGTTTGTTTATACGGAACTTCTACAGTAACCGGGTCTTTAGCTTTTTTAAGGGCTTTTGAAGGCTCAAGCTGTGCCATGAAAGTTCTGTCGTCTTTCAGATCCGGATACATTTTAAGTACAGCATACAATACCTCATTAGAACTGGTATTGTCGAATTCATATAATTTGTACTTTTCAATTTTGGTGATAAGAATTGAAGCATAACGTGGGTTGGTAGCATAACCCGCTTTTTTTAAGCCGGTAGCCCACGCTCTGTAATCTCTCATATCCAGTTTGAAAAGATTTGCATAATATTTTCTTGTGGATAAAAATATAGAATGATCTTCATAAGACTGTCTTGGATCGTCATACACACGGAAGCATTCATTGGGTGCATCATCGGTATGTTTCATCGTTCTACCGGTCCAGTCTTCTTTACATTTTATACCGAAGTGGTTTTTACCTTCCTGTGCTAATCTGCTTTGCCCACCCCCGGTTTCCAATAATCCCTGGGCAAGGGTAATAGAAGCCGGAATTTTATATTTTTCCATTTCTTCTACGGCATATTTAGCAAACTTCTGAATATACTGATCTTCGGTTGCCCAAGTCTGGGCAGAAAATTTTGATAAAACTAAAAGGCTTATGGATAGGAAAAGTCTTTTCATGTTTTTCAATTTTACTTATATAATTAAATTTCTATTCTGTTTTTCTAAAAGCAGATTAGCACCTTCAATTCCCTGTAATCCACCAGTATGAAAGCATAAAACCCTGCTGTTTTCAGGAAAATAATCAGCTTCAATCAGTTCAAAAACTTTCTCCATCATTTTTCCTGTATATATCGGTTCTAAAGGAATACCATATTTCTCTTTGAAATCATTGATAAAACGGATGTTTTCATCATTTATTTTACCGTAACCTCCAAAACATGAATCTATTAGATTAAAATTCTGTTTCAAAGTTAATTCAAAAATTTTATTTTCCAGTGAAGTATCATTAACTACGTTAAATCCTATAACTTTCTGATTGTCTTCACTAAATTTTGAAATTCCTGCAATGGTTCCTCCGGTTCCAACTGCGGTGCAAAGATAGTCAAAATCTTTTGTTTGTTCGTTGAGCATCATTTTTACCCCTTCCACAGCTTCTTCATTAGTACCTCCTTCAGGCACTACCAATGCTTCGGGAAACTCCTGATAGAGGAATTCTGTCAGTTTTTCCTTATGACGGTATTCTTCGCGGGTGACAAATTTCAGGTTCATCCCATTTCTTTTAGCAAAAAGTAAAGTAGGGTTATCGCGCCACTTATTCTGCAGTTCTTCTCCTCTGATGATCCCTAACGTTGGAATACCTGCAAGATTTCCTACTGCTGAAACCGCTGCGATATGGTTGGAAAAAGCACCTCCAAAAGTAATAATATAAGGTTTATCCGGATTTTTTTCCAGATAGTAGTTCACATTGTAAAACAGTTTCCAGTATTTATTCCCTGAAATTAGCGGATGAATCTGGTCTTCCCTTTTAATGAAAAGTTTTACGTTTTTATGAATGGGAATTTCCTGAATAGAAACAGGTTCTTTGGGAAGTTGTAATAGCATTTCAGTTTTTAGCGGCTCAAGGTTTATTCTTTACAAAAGTAGGAAAAGATTTAGTGTTGTATGAGTTTTCTTTTTTCCCACAGATAACGCAGATTTACACAGATTTTTTTTGTTTTTTTTAAGTTTGGGCTAAAGCCGAATAAATTTGGAGTTATTTGATAAGCGGGCTAAGGCCAATTCTTAATATAGAGAACATTGAAGTTAGAACATAAAATTCCAAAAACTCGAATCCCGAATCCCAAAACTCATCATTCTAAAGATATTTCCTGAAGTTCCAGAATTTTCTTTTTTTAAGATAGTTCGGGTTATTTTCATTGGTATAGGCTTCTCTTTCAAAAGAGATTCTTCTGTAAGCCAGATAACCGTCTTTCAGTTTGAAAAACCAGTAATAATATTCAATAACATAGAAAATATAGAAGAAAATAATGAGCATTTCCAATTGTTGGCGTAAATGGATTTTTTCGTGATTGATCAATACATTATTTTCCTTATCTTCGGGTTTCCTAATGAAGATAAAGGGAAAGAGAGCAATGCCATTAATTTTTAATTTTTTTAAAGGCTTTTGGCATACAATTATCATAGTAACAAATATAAAAAGTTTTTTGACTAGCATTTAACTTATGGCCCATTATGACATCAAAGAAGGTGAAGACTTCTACTATAATGAACAGGGGTACAAGGTTTTTACAGAAAAATTCCATCTGAAAAGAGGATATTGCTGTAAAAGCGGCTGCAGACACTGTCCTTACGGGTACGATAAAAAGACTGATACATTCATTAAAAATGATAAAAAAAATAAATAAAATGAAAAAATATATTTTTATTTTGTTGGCATCTGCTACTTTAGGATTAACTTCTTGTAGCCCTTTTCAGGTACGTTCAGATTATGCTGAAACCGCCAATTTCAATTCTTTCAAAACGTATAAAATAAGAATTGATGATCTAAAATTGAATGATATTGATAAGGACAGAGTCCTGAATGAACTGTCAAGGCAGCTTCAAAGTAAGGGGCTACAATCCGGAGAAAATCCTGATCTGATTATCAATGTAAAAGCTAATCATAAAAAGGTTACGGATATCAATTCTTCTTCACCTTACGGAATGTGGGGATGGGGCGGACCATTCGGATGGGGCGTTGGAATGAGCAGAACGTGGACTTCAAATTATAATGAAGGCGCACTCATTGTAGACCTTATTGATGCAAAAACCAACAAATTGGTTTGGCAGGGTATCGGAAGCGGAATTTCTGTAGATTCTCCAAAAGCGAAACAGAGACAGATTCCGGAAATCATGGCCGAGATTATGAAAAATTATCCGCCACAAAGAAAATAAAATTTAAGTCATCCATTATATAAGCCAGTATTTTTTGTACTGGCTTTTTTTATGGGTAATTATTACGTTTTTCCAAAAGATACACTAAATTTTTACGGATTGATTTTGATAAGCGGGCTAAAGCCCATCACTATTAAACTAAAAAACAATCACTTATTAATAGACAAATAATTTATAAATCATAATTCATCATTACTAACATGTAGTACATTTAAAATTAACGCTTACTTAATTTTTTATTCACAAAAATGTGTTATTCTTGCTTAAACTTATATTATATGAAAAAAGTTATTTTATTTTCTGTATTTGCGGGACTTGCACACGCTCAGGCTCCAGCAGGATACTACAATTCTGCCAACGGACTGAGTGGCGCAGCGCTGAAAACTGAATTAAGCAGCATTATCACCAACGGACATATGGACAAAGGTTACAGTGGACTGTGGACTGCTTATAAAACCACTGATATTGATAAGGATTATGAAAATGATGGTTCTATCCTTGATATCTATTCCGAAAGACCTTCAGGAACAGATCCTTACAAGTATACTCCTGGGACTAACCAGTGTGGAACGTATTCTACGGAAGGAAACTGCTACAACAGAGAGCATATTGTTCCTCAAAGTCTTTTTAATGAAGCTTCACCAATGGTTTCTGACATTAATTTCATCAGAGCTACAGACGGAAAAGTAAACGGAATGAGAAGTAATTATCCTTTCGGAAAGGTAGGAAGTGCTACTTTTACTTCACAGAACGGATCAAAACTTGGAACCTCAGCTTCTTCAGGATATTCGGGGACAGTATTTGAGCCGATTGATGAGTTTAAAGGAGATGTGGCGCGTATGATTTTCTATTTTGTAACCCGTTACCAAAGTAAACTTTCTTCTTTCTCATCAGGAAACATGTTGGGAAGTTCTACATTCCCGGGATTACAGACATGGGAACTGAATGTTCTTCTGGCATGGCACAATCAGGATCCGGTATCCCAGGCTGAAATCAAAAGAAATAATGCTTCTTATACTTTCCAGGGTAACAGAAATCCATTTATTGATAACCCGAGTTACGTAAATCTTATCTGGGGTTCTCAACAGCCTTCAGGTGATACTCAGGCTCCAACCACTGCAACAGGGCTTACTATTTCAGGAAAAACTTCCAGCAGTATTTCTCTTGCCTGGAATGCCTCTACGGATAATGTAGGAGTAACGGGTTATAACGTTTATATGGACGGAAATCTGAAAACTACGGTAAGCTCAACCTCAGCAACTATTTCAGGACTTACTCCTTCTACTACTTACAGCTTCTATGTTGTGGCGAAGGATGCAGCAGGAAATTCGTCATCAAACAGTTCAACGGTTTCCGGTACTACCAATTCAGGAGGTACTACTCCAGCGACTAATTGTGCTAATGAGACTTTTGAAACAATTCCTGCAGCCAGCTCTACTTATTCAACCAAAACATGGAGCAATGGAGGGATCTCCTGGACTGCAACGGATGCAAGAACTGATCAGACTCTTAACAACAAAGCTATTACGGTAAGAAACGGATCTTTAACTTCCAGCAGTTCTGCAAACGGTATTGGTTCTTTAACCGTAACTACACAGCTTAAATTTTCAGGAACTAATGGTACTTTTGATGTAAAAGTAAACGGAACAAGCGTAGGAACTATTCCTTACAGTACTACATCTACAACTACTACCATTAGTAATATCAATATTTCCGGAAATGTAGTGGTAAGCCTGGTTAACAATTCATCAAGTAACAGAGTTGCTATTGATGATCTTGCATGGACATGTTATCCGGGAACATCTGCAAGGATGGCACAAACTACAGCTTTGGAAACCCCTGCAAAGAGTTTTAAAATTTCTCCTAACCCAATTACCAATCAGGAGATTTTTGTAAAAGGAGATCTTCAGAAGGTAAAAAAAGCTGAAATTTATAATCTTCAGGGGAAAGTTCTTCAGACGATTGATCAGCCTTTCAGAGATGGGAATTCTATTAAAACCAGGAATCTTGGTCAGGGAATTTATATTCTGAAACTGGATCAGACTACGATGCAGTTCCTTGTAAAATAATTCAAATATTAATTTTATATAAAATGCCGGTCTTTTTTAGACCGGCATTTCTTATTTTTAAAAACTCCTCAGATTTTGTTAATTGAATATTTTTTAACGCAGAGGTTTTATTTTTAGAGAGCAAAGAAGAATCAGCAAACTGATTTGACTAAGCGAATACTCTAATTTTTTTATTTATTTTATCTTAATCTAATTTTAGTTCAAGGAAATTTTATCCAGATCCGGATATCCTGATCCTTTTAAAAGGTCTTTCCATTCTTTATTTTTGAAAACGAAAAGATTACAGCGGTATTCATCAGGTCTGTTGTCTATTTTGGTTTCGCAGTAGTAATAGAGCATATCTTTGTTTCTCCAAATAGCCACTTCCTGTCTGAGTTTATTTTGAGTCTGAATAATCTCATTATCTACAACTTCCGATTCAAAACCTTCATGTATAGTATCAAAACTAGGTTTCTGAAGTGTTTTGTTCAGATTATCCAGAAGTGCAGTTTTTTCCTGTTCTGTATAAATATCAAGCTGGTACATTCCCAATTCATCTTCTTTTTCATTGGCAAGAGGACCAATTTCCTGATCTACTTTTCCAAAGTGTAAAATTACTTTATTGGTATTTTTATTGTTCTTTCCTTCCAGATCTATTCCGTTGAAGTGTAATAGTTCTTTTGATGAAAAAGCCAGTTTTTCATTTCCGATGAGGGTCACTTCGCTGGTACGTACTGCTTCTTTGGCTGTTGCTCCGGCAGATTTTAAAATATCATTGATGTTCTGTCCGGTTTTAAGTTGGGCAAGATTAAAGGGTTCTGTCTGCGTGCTTCCCTGGGTTTCAACAAAAGCCTCAGTATCTTTATTTTTCTGATGGCCACATGAAGAAATTCCCCAACAGATCATTGGCAGTATTATATATTTCAATCTTTTCATAATGTTAGTGTTAGTATGCGGTTCTCAATAATAAAACAGAAAAAAAGGGATTCAAGTATCTGGAAAATGTTTTTTTATCAATTTTTCTTTTTTATTATCTTCCTACGCTGATCTGTTTTTTTATTCTTACTGCCTGTATTTTGTATCATGGATCAGATCTCTTATTCTTTTCACAGAAAAGAATGCTGCAACTTTATATTATTTCAAATTCTTCTTTTCCTTCAGGGATATAGAATGAAATATCAAGCATGAGTTCTTCTTCTGTTTCCGGATTTTCCAGGTACAATGCAGATTCTCCGTTTACCTTTTTTAAAAAAGCCACTCTATTCTCGGCACATACAAACATAACGGCATCTTTAGAAACAGGCTGTATTTTAAATCCTGATTTGAAGTCATTTACAAGATCACTGAAGCGTTCTTCTGATTCTGCTTTTGACAGATACATAGAAGCCGCCATATTTTCTTCTCTTCTGGATATTGATTTTTTATAATCCTCAAATTTATTTTCCCTGATCAATCCTGACACCTTGTCGTAGGCCTGTTCCAGTTTTTTTCTACTGTCTTTAATATCCTGCAGGTTTCTTCCGTTCTGCCATGCAGCCAGTTGATAAGGAACTTCTGCCTTAAAGGATCCGACATGTTTTATAACCTGTTTCTTTTTATCTTCTATGGCTTCAGACTTAAAGTCTCCGAACTGCTGATCGAAAACAAAATCATTAGCTACATCAAAAAGTTTAATATTAAATTTTAATTCTGATTTAGGGTGCAGCTCCATGTCACCAATATTTGGTAAAATAGTGGCTGATATAGATTGAACACCACTTTTCAGTATTGCAAAATTGATAGGAATATTAGTGGCAACCTGGCCCTCAACATTCATGTGAATAACAGGATAATCATTAATCCTTATTTCAAATAAACAGGCAGATGCGCTGAAATCGATCATATAATAAGGTTGTTTTATCATAATTTTAGTTTTTAATGATTTTAGACCAGTCAGTAAACATTTTACTGATCGTATTGGTATTTATTATGCTGAAACAGAACATTCCTATAAGAATAGCCGACCAGCACCAGGCAAGTTTAACTCCGTTTTTGTCTGTTATAAAGAAAAGAATCAGCATGGTAACTGTTCCAAAAAAAAATGTAAAAAGCAAGGTGTATAGTAGGGCCTGAATAATATACATATTGAATTTCAGCTTTCTGAAAACCCATCCTATGATACTGATCACCATTATCAGCCCTATAGGAAGAAGCATTGCTCCAAACAGAACAACTTCTGGTTTTTCCATCAGTATATTTTCATACCCGAAAAATGTATTAAAACTGAACTCCTTCATACTGTTTTTCCTGATTTGTAACTTCTAATAGGGTCTTGTCATTATATCCGAGCATTTTTGCTAATATAACATTGGGAAATTCATGAATTCCTATGTTATAAAGATTTACACTGTCATTGAAAAATTCTCTTCTGTCTGCAATTTTATCTTCCAGTCCGGAAACTCTTTTCTGCAGTTCTAAAAAATTATTGTTGGAAAGTAGATTCGGATAGTTTTCTGAAACGGCAAAGAATGATGACAGCGCCTTGGATGTCTCATTGGCCAGCTCTGTTTTTTTATCAGAATCATTTGTACTGTTATAAAAAGTTCTAAGTTCGGTAAGTTTGGTAAGCAGATCATTCTCATGGGCCATAAACTGCTTGGCTACATTGACAAGGTTAGGAATTTCATCTGCTCTCTGTTTCAAGATAACGTCTATGTTTCCATAAGCTTTTTCTACATTGAATTTCAGCATGACAAGCTTATTGTATAAACTGATAAAAAAAGCCAGAATAGACAGGATAAGAAATACAGCGATGACGATGGCTACAATCTGATTCATTATTTTGATAAGATTAAAATCATTAATATAAGTATGATGATACAGGTGAATAGAAAAGACCTCAAAAGGGGCTGGTATTTATTCCATATCGAAATTCCTGAAACAGTGGTGATTCCTAAAAGTTTATGTCCTGTATCTTTTCTGATAAAAGCTTCTCCGTTTCTGGAATCTGCAGCACCCACCAGCAGCATTTCCTGCCCGGATTTCAGCAATGTCTCCTTATATCTTTTCTGTCCGTTATAGCTTATATTTGTTTCTTTGATGAATATAAGTTCTATTCCTTCCGGATGTATTTCAATTATTCCCGAATCATCCTGCATTTGAAAGACATTACACTGGGTTTCTTTATGAATTGTTGAATAAGAGTTTCTCCCTTCTTTGTCTTTTGTAACATCTTCAATGGTGTAATAATATCCTATGCACTCTTCTCTTGAGACAGGTGAAATCAGAGGTTCTTTCATAATAAGTTTTCCCTGGATTTCCACCAGCCCCATTGCCAGTGATTTTATTTTGGATGTAGGCAGCGATGCCTGAATTCTTAAAAACCTTTTTCTTGAATTGGGAAGCAGTAAAACAACCGCAATGACAGAAAGTATAACCAGCGGTAAATATGTCAATACTTTTTCTGCATAATAATCATAATTATCCATCAATAAGAATCTGCTATGGAGTATAAGTTTTTAAAAGATGTGAAGCTGCAGTCTCCTGCCCGTCCGCTGTTTTTACCTGATTGTCTACAATATACAGCACGGAAGAAGTGTTGGGTTTATTATTGGTGTATTCATAATATTGTACCAATACCATGGTTTTATCTTTCAGATTCCAGGAATAGGCTGCATTTCCTAATACTTTTCCTTCGTTGTTCTTTGCGGGAATTCCGGCCAGTACTTTAGGATTTTTGTATTGTGATTTCAGGTAAGCCAGAAGATCATTTCCTGCTGCGGTGTCTTCCAGTTCTATTTTTATTCCTTTTGTAAGGCGTTCTGTGGTATTGTTTATTAATAATCCTACTGCTGAACTTTTCACATTGTTTTCTTTATGTTCGGGAAAGGTTATGTTCCCGAATTTAAATCCGGCAACGTCCTTGGTATACGCTACAGGCAATGTAGTTACAATTTCTCTTGCTTCTGTCTGATACTTAGTATCTTTTAAAACTTCTTTATACCCTTTAGCAAAATCTACTTTTTCCAGGTCTGTCTTTTGTTGTGACTGGCATGATACACACATGATAAAACACAAAATTATTAAAACTATCTTTTTCATATTATCTAATTTCTTATTAACGGAATATCGGCGCTAAATCCGAAAAGTTCTTCGAGACTTTTGATGACATCAAATTTAGGTACAATTTCGTTAAATTTTCCTTCTGCGATGATACCTTCGTCTTCTGAACTTCCTTTAAGTTCTGCCGGCTTTTTGTTTCCTCCTCTTGGTATTTTCTTTTTTGCTGACATTCCTACTTTCCCTTTGATGACATATTCAGCATTAAGGCCGTCAAATCCTAATTCCGGACGGTAATTTAATCCTTTATCATCAAATTTCACACCATGTCCGAATGTAATGGAAGCTGACCCCTTTCCGCTCATTTCAAAATATCCTTCTATTTTGACAATCACAAGATTGGCTTCTGCTTTTGCCCAAACGCCTGCTTTTAATTCAATCTTAAGGGTATTCTTTGCTTCTATTTTGCCTTGTTTGTCTCCTTTTTCACTTACTGTATTAAATGAAAAACCAACCGTTGTCTTTATCTCACTTGAAATGATAAGATCAATGTAAACATCTGAACTCAGTTTTGCCCCGAAATCATCATTCCCGAATTCCACGCCGGTGTTCATCTGGTCTTTGATTACTCCGTATAATCTTACGGCTCCCGGTGCTGCTGTTCCTCCGCTCACTGCTCCTGCAACAAGTCCTACGGCTGTACACAGAAGGTCAACTGTAACTTCTAATCCTATCAGAGGTTCGGCATTAAAGGATATATCTACTTTTGTTCCTAATCTTTCTATCTCTGTATTTTTCTGTTTGGCTCTTTCTAAACACCATTCTCCTTTGAGATTAATATTAGGAGGTTTAATGGCAAAAGTTACCGGAAGTCCTTTAAAACCGATGTTTCTGACCTGTCCTTTGGTTTTGTTGGTAATACCGTCAGACATGGCTCCAAGTGAACCGAAAAGGTCATACAGTTTTTTGAATTTTGTTTCGTATTCTCCTTTCAGTTCTTTACTTTTCTGATAACTGCCACTTCTGTTTTTTTCCCATTCGCTTTTAAGACTGAATCCGAAAGAGGCGTCTTTTTGCTTCCATCTCCTCTCGGCTCCTATTTTACCTGCTTTGGCCTGTAGATCTTTATGTTTTGCTGCCGGTTGATTCTGCCATTTTACACTAAGCTCATTGGTAAGATTCACAAAAAATGTCAGTGTCCATTTAATATCCGGATAAGCCTTTATTAATACCGTAGTGCGTTTTTCATTACTGAAATATCTACAGGTATGTGCGTGCAGATGGAACTGGTTTGGATTGGCCCACATAGGCCAGATGTATTGTATAGGCATAGTATCAAATTTGGATAAATCTGAATACACTCCGTAATTGAATGAGGGTGTGGTAAATGTTTTCACCGTATCTCCCTTGTCTATTGCCTGTCCTACGTCTACAATCAGAGCTTGTTTTTTATGTTTTCCTTTACTGGCTCTGAAGCATTCATTAGTCTGAAAACCTGTGATATCAATTGTAAGATCTTTTTTGGTAGATACACTAGGTGCTGTTACTTCGTAATTAACAGTCTGGGCATCATGGGCGTTAAATATAAATGAGATATCTACTCTACGGTTGTTTTCATAGTCTTTCTCGTCTTTATACTTAATGTTATCTCTTCCTTTTTTATCGTCTGTAGGATCTACTTCTCCTTTTCCTACAGAGATTATTCTTCTGGGATCCAACCCTCCGTCTGCAAAGAATTTTTTGACAACGTCTGCTCTTCTTTGGGAAAGTCCTTTATTGTAATTTTGTTTTCCAATCACACAGGCATAGCCACTGAGATTCATGGTGGCATCTTTATGTTCCAGAAGGAATTTGAGAACATTATTCAAAATGGCTACCCCGTCTTTATCTATGACGGTAGAATCAAATTTATAAAAGATTGTTCTCTGAATATGCTCCTGCAGTGCAGGGGATTGTATTTGTTTTACACCTAACCCGTTATCAAAAACCTTAACCGTTGTATTATTGGCTTTCCCGTCTTTTATTTCACTTTCGGTGATTTTGATGACTTCAAATTTGCATGGTTCAAGCCTTACAGAGTTTACATCCGGCTTATATACTTTGGTAGGGGTCTGATTTTGGGCTCCGTTGGTATTGGTAGTGACTACTTTACTTTTTACATTCAGATAGATGGCGTGAAGATCATCACCAAGCTTATCTTTAATATATTGTTTTGATGCTATATCTTTTACTTTAACATAAAATTCTTCTACATTTTGGATATTGTCTACAGCGGCCATCCAGGCGAAGGTATTTTCTATCTTCAGATTCACTTCTCCGTCTATTACCTGCACATTGTTGTATACATGAACCAGCTTATCTTTTTTTGCAGTCTGCTGGTTCCACAGCTCTATAATCAGTAAATTCCCGTTGAGTCCTTCTGTCATCAGATTCAGGTGAACAATGTGTCCGTAAGAAATATACTCGGTCTTTTTATTGTTTTTTATGCTTTTGCTGTTTTTTTGTGTGGACCACTTACTGCTTACAATTTTGGGATCACACCAGCCTTTTACATACAATCCTGTATTGTTTTTAGTATCTCTTACTCCTGAAAGACTGGCTTCTATATAGAACTGATAGCTTCCGCAGTATTGTTTATCTATTAAAAATTTATACCCGCCTGCGGAGGATATCTGATTGATAATAATTTTCCTGCTGTTATTCTGCCTCATCCAGATAAGAGGTTTCTTTTTGTCTGCATCGGTAGTGCCTGGCAGCCATTCACCCACTCCAAATTGCACCCACTGATCAGGCTTTATGGTAACCCTTTGTCCTAATACAGACATTTTAGGATAATAAAGTCCACTTACAACTTTTATTTTTTTAACGCCTTTTGCCATTTTTTTATCATTTAGATTGCACCATCCTGCCCTCCTCCTGAAGGCTGTTCGTTATACATTTCTTCAGAGTCTACCAGCGGATTGATCTGCTGCTGGACGTCTTTATCTGCATTTTTAAAATTCTGCTGGCTGGCTTCTGCTCTTTGCCCGTGGTCTATAATCTCAATGCATGGAGTTCCGGCAATAGCACATACGGCTTTGCTGTCTTCTACAATGATATATCCGCCATTGCTGAGCTGTACTTTATCATAAAACTTCTGCCATTCTGTAACCATAATCTTGCAGGGTGGTGGCGGAACTCCCATTTTGGTACAGTTTCCGAATGTATTTTTTTCAAATGTGGCTGCTCCTATTTCTTTCGTGGTGACGATGAGCTTTTTGGAAGCGCTTTTATCATTGGCATATTCTTTTTGGTGTGTAAGTACTTTCAGCTTGTCCGGAGCCTGCCCGAACTGGCATTTGCACATGGCGCCCTGTACTACAATATGTTTTTCTGCCATATTAATTTTATCTTTAGTGAAATGGTAATTTAGTTTTCATCAATTCCTGAAACTGATACTGAAATCTTTTTTTCTTCCTGCAGCATGATACTGCATTCCAGGTAAAGAGATTCCGGAAGTGAAGTTTCTCCTTTCATATAGCTTATGAGTCTGAAAGTTCCTTCTTCATTCATTACAGGTTCGTCTTCTATAATCAATGAAAAAGGTGATCTTCTTATGAAATCATCAATGTCTCTTTCTTCATATAATTTCCCTGATCCTTCTATAGTGATCAGGCCTGTTTCTCCTTTTAGCGGGTCTGTTTGCAGTGTGATCTTGTATCTGGGTTCAATTGCATTGTCTACTACCGGAAAAGCTGTCATTATTTCTGTTTTATAATCCGGTCCGAAACGTTGGTACATCCCAAAGAACAGGGCACGGATGAAATAATCATTTTTAAGGTAAAGATCTATTGCTTCAGGCTGGCTGATCACTTTTTCAATCTTTCCGCAGTATTCATCTACGGTTTCGCCTTCAAATTCTTTATACAATTCTTCTTTTACTGCCGGCCATCTTTTGATAAATACCTCAGCATTTTCAACTGCTTCCAATTTCCCATGTTCATCAGTACTGATCTGTAGAGGGTACAAAATCTTAGAGGTCCTGTACGCCAGCAGATCTGCAATTTCATTGACTTCTTCTTCATTGAGATAAAGGTTTGATGTTCTGTCTATCTCAAAAAAATGGTGTCCTTTCTCCGTTTTCAGCCAACGGACTGATGTTTCATATTTTAATTCGCTTTTGTTGTCTCCTTTTTCTATGGTGATGACAACACTGTATTTTCGCACTGTTGTTTCCGGCTGAAAAACAATGCTGTTTCCTCTTCCGAATTTTACCAGATTGTTTTTATCTGCAACTGCTGTTCTCGGAACAAAAAGTTCTTTCTGCCCATTAAGGTTGATCAGGATCATATCCTTAACAGCGCAGTGGTTATTATGGAAGAGTTTTAATGCATCTTTATCCAACCCATACAGCGAAGCTATACTTTTTAAAGTTTCATCTTTCTGAACGGTATGTATGTTATATTTCTGCATAAAAATGTTCCTGCTTCAATTTCTTTCTTTGTATAAATCTTATTAAAAGTTTAATGGATAACCCTTGTTCTGTTCGGTCTCGGATCCATCCCTATTTTTTCTCTTCTTGCAGACCAGTGAAGGTATTCATGACGAAGCTTTCTTAAATCATTCTGTTCCTTTACTTCTTTCTGATAAGCTGCCTGACGGTCTTCCGGAACTTCGTTTCCTCCATAGGCATCTCTCAGTTCTTTATAATGTCTGAAAGAATAAGGTTTGCCATCTCCCATTACATAAGTTCTGAGACGGTCTTTTATTCCTATTAAAAACTGATCATTCAAAATGGAATATTTATCATCCGTCATTTTTTTTAAGGTGATAGGAAGGTTTTTATCAATGCCATATTCCGCCATAAAATGCAAAGGAATATAACTGAAAGTCTTCAGCAGCATGCGTGTTCCTCTTAGTGATAAATAGAATCCGGGGGTAATGGTGAGCTCATCTTTATGATACCAACCTTCATTTTCAAGCTCTGTTTTTAATGCTTCCAGTTTGCTGCTGGTAGTCCATGACGTTTCCACTTCTTCCCATGTTTCCCTTCCGTTTTCATAGGCTCCGCCCACATCACAGTGTACACCTGGAAATGTCTTTTCAGTTCCTATGTGTACTCTTGTAAGGTCAAAGTTTTCTCTGTGTTCATCGGTTGCAACAAAGTGAACTACAGTCTGCGCTTTTCCAATTTCATTCAAGCTTAATTCTTCTACGTCATTGCTGAAATTGGGCATTGGTGACAGATATTTTGAATAGGAAGAAACAGTATCGTAAATTCCCAGGAATCTTACTTTTAAAACATCTACCTTTAATCCGGCTTCTTCAAGTTTAAGACCTAAATGCCCCCATTTTGGAAGTTCTTCCGAAGCAACACTTTTCCCGTCATCATCTGAATAGGTTGTCACCGAAACAGCTTCATTGGCAATTGTGCGTGAAGTGGCTTTATACTTTGCTCTTCCTATTTCGTATACAAAATTACGGGCGGCAGCTGCTCCACGGCTGAAACCGAATACATCAAAAGTAAGCACAGCAATTTTATCGGCCTTTTTTTCTGCTTTAATGGTTTTCACCTTTTTCACAATTTCTTCACAGCCTTTTCTCACTTTCGATCTGATTCCCGTTTCTCCTGTTCCAAAAGCATATCCCAACGTAGCATCTCCTTCTTTATCCTGAGTACCGATACCTTCTATATAGATTCCAAAGTTTTTATCATAGTTATCCCACATGCGGGCCACATTACTCCAGTCATTGTTATAACTGGTATTGTCTGTAGCTTTACCACCATGTTTTTTGTGGGCATCAGTTTCGTTCTTTCTTTCGTCTGTATTGGTTTTATTATTCAGGGTTCCGTCAAAAAAAATCCCAATGGTAATATCCAGTACTTCCTCTTTGGATACAGATGGTGTATAACTTCCAAATTGATTGTTGTGCATAGTTCTTGTTTTTAAATTGACTGATTGAACGCTATGATTCTATCTTTCGGGATACCCTTATTTTTGCTTTGGTAACAGCCAGTTTTTCTTTTTCAGATTCTAAGGATACCAAAACATTTGTATTGTCTTCATTAACTTTAATGGTAAGATTAATGTTTTTATCCTTCCCGAGTTTCTGAAACAAATCAAATATTTCTTTATCATCAAAAGAGTCTATCCATACTGCATATCTGTTGTTATTTTTATCTTTCCAGTAAAAACCGCAGAATTTTGGTACGGCTCTGCTTTTATAGGTATTATCTTTTAAACTCTGGTCAAAAAGATTTTCCTGTTCTCCGTTATAATTGGTAAAACCGAAATCTATCCATGTTGCTCCTTCCGGAAGAACTACTGAAGGTTTCCAGTTGTATTTCTCTCTGTATACATTATAGATGTCAGCAGCAGGATATCCTTCTTTTTCAATTTTCTCACGCACTTCCGGCTTGAATGTCTTATAAGACGGATCTTTCAGCATTCTGTCTGCAAAGCCTTCTGCCAGCATATACTGAGCATTATCGTATGCTTTTTCTTTGGTAATAACAGTATCATGAGCCTGGAAAGCGCCTATTTCTTTCTGGTTTCCTGCTCCTTTCATCCAAAGGACAACTTTTCCTAACGGGGCTAATCCTACAACAAAGGAATTGTAGGTAGATTTCTTTTTCGTATCCTGATCTACAAATCCTTCATCAAAAAGGCTTTTTATCTTTTCTTTATCCAGATTCCATTTTCCGGTATAGAATTTTTTTTCTACCAAAGAATACCATGTGAATTCCAGTTCATGGGGAGCATTCATTCTTTCCGTGGTTACATTCATCGTTCCTCCTTCTTTCCCCCATCCTGTATTCTGTGTTCCCCAGATGGCATCAAAGCTGTAAGTAAAACCATCAGCAACAATAGCTCCTTCATATACTTCCATCGGATATTCCTGTGGGGCAGAAACGGTTCCCAGCCAATTGTATTTTTCTTCCATTTTTTTATTCTGACAATTCGTTAATGAGAAACAGCATACTATAAAAAGAATCAGTATGTTATATTTACTTATGACCATGGGACATAATCTTCTTGTTACTCGCTAAAACAAGATTATCTCTGTGTGCTTCCACATTGATTTTCTTTGCTATTTTTTCAACCTTTTTTCCTACGCTCAGATGATAAGAATCTTTAACTGTGATGCGTAGATTCGTTGCTGTCTTTATAATGGCCATATCAGAAAAGTTTTGATTTTTCAGCACTGTTGAATTCTACGATCTTTCCACTCTGCATGGTCATATTTTCCAGTTCGCTGAACATAGAAATTTCACCTGCTATTTCATTGGATGTTTCAGATTGTCTCTTGAATTCTTTTTCAATCATTTCTGTTCGGGTATCGGAAGCTTCTGTGATATCTCCCGAAGCCGTAAGTTTCATATCTTTTCCTGCAATAGAAATAATATTATCATTCGCGGTACTGGTAATGCTTGCTCCTGCTCCTATCGAAATTTCTTTTCCCGCTGTGATATTGATATTGTCACCGGCATTTAAAGTAAAGTTTTTAGGCGCTTTCATGCTGATATTGCCCTGTCCATCCATGAAATAAGTATTTCCGCTCGGATCAAGAATGGTTACGCTTCCTTCTTCATCATTCATTAAAATTCTGATCCCGCTTCTGGTTTGAATTGACTTAAGGTGATTGTTTACCCCACCTCCTAATGCAATACCTCCATGGAACATTCCTCCCATTACGAAAGGTCTGTCCGGATGGCTGTGAACAAAGTTGACCATCACCTGATCTCCTACTTCAGGAATGGCTACATAACCGCGGTTTTGGGTAATCTGATCTGTTCCTCCTGCATCAGGACTCATCATACGGATAAAGTGGGTGGTATCATTGGTCTGCCAGTCAAACCTCACCTGTATTCTTCCCTGTCCTTCCGGATCTGTATTGGAAATTACTGTTGCAGTCTGTGGTTCCGCCTTTGGAATAATATATTCCGGTTTTGGAAGAAATCCTGTATCTGCAGCTATTCCTATGAAGCTTCCATTATAATGACCTATTGTGTCAATTTCATGTTCTGCTTCTGTAATCATTATTCTGGTAAAATAGGAGGTTTCATTAGAATCCTGTTTACGCATCTGTACATCTGCCACACAACCCGGGTGCAGGAAAGGAACTGTTGTATTTCCTGAAATGGAAAAAACGTTGACCGCTTCACTTCCTGATGCACTTTTCTGAGAATACTCTACGTCAAGGTGTGTGGTAGCCTTAATGGGGGCCATTTGTAAAGCCGGAGTTTTATAAATAGACTCGTTATGACTGTATGCTGTTTTTGCCAGATCGCCCACATGTTTGATTGGTGTTGAACCGGAAGTCAGTCTTTCATTTTTATTACTGTTGTAGCCGTAGAATTGCGGCTTGGTATGTACAGCTTTTAATTCCACTTTTATATCATTGGCACTGCTTCCGTAAGTAAGGGTTATGGGCTTATTCTGAGCAGGAAGTTTTCCGAAGTGCAAAACTTCACCGTCATAATAGAACTGTTCACCATAAGCTTCAGCCATTCTTGCCAGGTAGTTATAGTGGGTTTCATCATACTGGCTGCTATAGATGATCTGGGAATAGTTATTGGCATCTACCCTGATATCAAAACGGCTTTTGTCAATACCCTGTTTAATCACTTCTTCTGCAATGATTCCTACATTTACAGACTGCGCACCTCCAAAACTCTGGATATGTGGCGCTCCGTCAAGGAGAATGGTAGGGCTGTATCCTGTAAGGACAATATTACCTAAGCTCATTTTTTCCTGGCTGAATCCTACTCCGGTAATCACTCCTACAAAGGTTCTCTCCGGGCTGTTGTCTATATCTTTATAGGAAATAACAGCGGTAAGTCGTTTTCCAAGAAACTTATTGGCTTCTTCCAGTGAGTGGGTCTGTCTGTCTCCCAGGGTATCATGTGCCAGTGTCAGCGTAAATTCGTGGTGTCGTCTGGTACTTTGTTTAAGCTTAAAATGTTTATAATACTTGATAATTTTCCCTTCTATAACAAGAGAAAGTTTTACCAAACGGTTGATACCTGTATGATGGTTTTCGGAAATACCATCTGCATTCTGCGTCGGACGAAAAGACGTCGCTTGTGATTTTCCAGGTGTATTTGACATATTTTTAGTGATTTGATTATTTTCTAAACGATTATTCAACGAGGCGGGAATTTAAAAATAAAAACAAAAAGCACCCACTGAATATAGTCTAAGGTAAAAAAAGACCGTCTTATTTAAGGACAGTCTTTTATTTTTTACTCATGAAAGACCTAGCTCATTGGCCAAAGTCCGTCATAAGATGAGTTTCCATATGTAATGCTTTCAGCACTTACTACAAAGCTGATCAGCATATTGTTGCTGTCCACTGCATCAAAGTCTACTTCATGCTGGATAACATATCCGTTTTCCCACTTTAAAGAGATTAGTGTTCCTTCTTCGTGAGATTTATTAAAGTTTATTTCTCCGTTTGTAGGCTTATATTTGCTGTTCAGTAAACTTTCTAAAACATCAGATTTTTCTGTTGCTTCAATGGTTACTTTAATCAATGCATTAGACGGATCAGACGCTACACGTCCTGAAATGTCTGTAGATCTTGATACGCTGTAGTTAAGCTTTAATAACTTTTGACCTTCCCCTCCATTGAATTTTAAGATTCCTCTTGAATTTCCTGCCATATTCTTAAATTTTAATCATTAACAACTGTTCCCTGATATAGGATTTATATAACAAAGATAGAGTTCATGTTCTAATTTAAAAAGTTTTTGTGGCACTGTTTTATAAATTGTAGTAGTTCTACGACATTTTCGAAATACCGTATTCAAAATTAATTTTAGAATTTCAAACTAAATTACTTTATTTTTCATTGAAATTTTTCTACAAAACCCTTTATAATCCCATATATAAAGGAAACCAAAAAAACAATCACTTTACTTGATATCAATTATTTAGCATTTTTTTGTGAAATCAATAATGCTTATATCCATACCCAATTACCATAATAATAAGGTTAATGATTACCAGTCCCATTAAAATATTGCTGTATTTTCTTTTTTTGTCTATAAAGCTCAGGCCCAGAGTCAAAAAAAACAACAATAAGGTATATACGGCAGGATACATTTGAAAAGCTTCAGAAAACTTTCCTTCAAACACCATTACAATTGCTCTCTGGGCACCACATCCCAGGCATTCTACTCCAAGGAATTTTTTACTGGGGCAGGTAAGCATGAAGTCTTCGATATCCATTTTTGTAATTTTGAAAGCTGTTTCCAGAATTAGGAAGAGATTTTGGCTCTGGTATACTGATGCGGGAAAAAGCAGTCTTCCTTCATTTCAAAAGACCCCTGAACAGCGATATATGGGTTTCTAAGAATCTCTCTTGCTACAAAAACAAGGTCTGCATCACCTTTCTGAAGGATTTCCTCAGCCTGCTCTACTTTGGTTATTAATCCTACTGCTCCTGTCTTTACACCGGCTTCATTTCTCACCTGTGACGAAAAAGGAACCTGATAGCCATCGAAAACCGAGATTTTTGCACCATGAATATTTCCACCACTGGATACATCAACAAGGTCTACAGAATGTTCTTTTAAAATTTTTGCCAGTTCTACACTGCTCTGGATGTCCCAGCCGTTCTCAGCATACTCTGTTCCGGAAATTCTTACAAAAAGAGCCGTATTTTCATTCAATTCTTCATTAACAGCATCTACAATTTCAATCAGAAATCTGATTCTGTTTTCAAAGCTTCCTCCATATTCGTCTGTTCTGATATTGGAAAGCGGTGACAGAAACTGATGAATCAGATATCCGTGCGCCCCATGAATTTCAATAATATCAAACCCTGCATCCACTGCTCTTCGGGCAGCTTTTCTAAAGTCCTGAACCAGTTCTTTTACTTCATCGGTACTTAATACATGTGGAATTCTTTCTGTGGGATGATACGGAATAGGGCTTGGGGCAACGGTTTCCCAGCCTTCTTCAATAGAGATCTGCAGGTTATTCCATGTGGAGCCTTTTCTTCCGGCATGAGCGAGCTGAATTCCAATTTTGCTGTCAGAATTTTCATGTACAAATTCTACAATTCTTTGTAATTTTTTGGCCTGTTCATTATTCCAGATTCCCATACAGTGATTGGTGATTCTTCCTTTTGGAACTACTCCTGTAGCTTCCACAATCAGTAGACCTGTACCGCCTTGTGACCTGCTTCCGTAATGTACAAAATGGAAGTCGTTAGCTTCTCCGTTTTCACATGAATACATGCACATAGGTGACATTACCCATCTGTTTTTCAACTCTACATTCCTGAATTTTATTGGTGTATATAACATGGTATCTTTTAAAAAAATTGAACTTTTTAACGGAAGAATAAAATATTGCCCACCTCATTAAAAAGAACTAATTTTACCCCCCTTTTTTAGTTGACAATATATGAAAAAAGACCTACAGATCAGTTACGAATATTTTAAAAATAGCAGTGAGCTGAGCAATATAGAAAATACATTATTTGAAAGAGCCAAAGAGGCCCGTGAGAATGCTTATGCACCTTACTCCCAGTTTTTGGTAGGATGTTCTGTATTATTGGAAAACGGAGAAATCTACTCCGGGAACAATCAGGAAAACGCCGCTTATCCATCCGGACTCTGTGCAGAAAGAACTACTCTTTTTTGGGTAGCCGCCAATTTTCCGAATGTGAAAATAAAAAAGATCTTTGTGGTAGGAGGTCCTAAAGAATTTCATGAAAAAAATCCTCCGATTCCACCCTGTGGAGCATGCCGTCAGAGTCTTATAGAATATGAAACCAAACAGCATGAAGATATAGACCTTTATTTCTCAAGCATGAATGAAGAGGTGGTAAAAGTGCGTGCAGTGAAGGATCTGCTGCCTTTTTATTTTGATTCTTCATTCTTGTAATAACGAGTTTAAAATATTTAAATTTAAAGGGTTTTCAGCAGCATGTCAAGGTTTTAAACCTTGACATGCTGCTGAAAATAACAAACCTCACATTTCAAAATAAAAAGGGCTGTCTCACAATTTGAAACAGCCCTATTTTTATCTTTTACTCTTTAGATTCTGCATCCTCATCTTCATCGTCTTCATATTGCTCCAGATAGTAGCTAAAGCTAAAGTCTTCTACTTCATCTTCGGCATCTTCAAGAGTGGTCAGCAGATCTTCAAAAATCTCCAGCTGATCTACAGTCATGTTTACGAATTCCAGGTGGAGCGGCATTTCCATATCTCCGGTGATGGTATCAAAAAGTGCATCAAGATTATCACCAAAATGTTCAGGAAGCTGAATTTTTTCCTTTAACTGGGCGTAAAAATCTTCATAGTCACCTATGTCTGTAAAATCTATATATATTGTCTTCATATTGAATTAAATTTCCAATTTTTATTGATTAAAAAAGTTTTGCATTTTTTGCAGAAATCCGTTTCTTCATTAGTAGGATTCTTGCCTTCAGCATCCCTCATAAAACACATTTTTTCCGGGCAGTGCGGCAGTCCTTGAGTATGTCCCAGCTCATGAATAGCTATTTTATAAAACTGCTCATCTGAGTTTTCTTTGCTCAGTCTGAACTTTGAAGCCACACAAGCCTTCCCCGGTCTATAGCCCAATCCCATGATTCCAAAGTCTTTTATTTTTCCTCTGGTAGCACTGATATCTTTTGATGTCAGACCAATCGTAACAAAACCTTCTTTTGTTTCCTTATTTAAGAATTTAATGATCGAATCGGCTCTATACCGGTTTCTCTCTTTATAATAAGTATTTTCCGGAAAGTCTATGGCATCCAAAACTTTTACATTCGGATATACTTTCTTGATACCTTCCGTTACTTTTGCTATACTTTCAGGCTGAATATCTTTAAATGGCTGAATAAGGATAACTACTCCTGATTTTTCAACTTTTTCTTTTCCAATACTTCTCTTTTCCGAACATGAAAGTATCAGAAGTAAGACGGTTGTAAGGTAAAAAAAGTTGTTATTCTTCATAAATTACTACTTATCCTTATTTAAATTACAAATTAAGCAATGACCTGATGTTATTTACATATTATTGTTTCTCAAAGCTCTTATAATGGTTCTTGGTAAGGTATACATCGCCATTTTGAGTGTAAATGATACGGTCAGCATTTCTTCCGCCACAATGATAGTTTACATCGGCTTCAAAATATTTTTCTCCATCTGGCAAACGTCCTTCTCTGTTTCCGAATTTATCTCCGCCAATAGCTTTTCCGGGAAGTACATCACACAGATTTCCCTGGGAAGGATTCCAGCCTTGCTTTCTGGCTTCATTTTTAGTGATATAATAATCCGGCAACTTATGATTTTGTTTCACATAGCTGATCACCGTCTTTTCTTCTGTCAGCTGGTCGATAGAAACCTGATTAGAATTTCCGTTACTGGAAACTCCGTCCGAAGAAGCACTGCCATAACTCACGGTTTCCTTTTTTACCGGATCCGGCTGATTTTTTTTATCTGCAATAAAGTTGTTGTAGATATACATTGCAGACATTCCGAAAAGGAGCCCGAGGCATATAAAAAACACAGATCTTATTTTACCGTTCATAACAATAGTTGTATTAATGTGACAATTTATCAGTACTGTTACCGTTTACGATACTCTCCACTCTTCGGGGATATCACAAACCGGAATTGGGTCCATTTTATGTTTTGCTGCTTTATGCATTCTGTCAAAGATCTGGAATACCTCCTTATCCCTTCCTTCGTAGTCATCAGCAGTTTTTGTTCCGTATTCTTTCTGGATTTTTTCCAGTTCCGGGTAAGTGGCACCAATCTGCTGTTCATCTGTTCTGTCTACATCCCAAAGTCCGTCTGTAGGAATGGCTTCCTGAATACTTTTGATCAGATTTAATCCTTTGGCAAGTTCATATACTTCGGTTTTATAAAGGTCTGCAATGGGAGAAACGTCTACTCCGCCATCACCATATTTTGTATAAAATCCGATCCCGAAATCTTCCACTTTATTTCCTGTTCCACATACTAAAAGTCCGTTCAGCTGTCCATAATAGTAAAGAGTAAGCATTCTCAAACGGGCTCTTGTATTTGCAAAAGCAAGTTTCTCGTTAGGAAACAGATCATCTTTTACATCAAAAGTTTTGTACAATTCTTCAAAAGCAGGTGTCAGATTTACAGACATTGTTTCTACATTTGGGAATCTGGATTTAAGGTCATTCATATGATCCTGTGCGCGGCCTACCTGATCTACCTTCTGACGAATCGGCATTTCGATCAGTAATGTTTTCAGGCCCGTCATTGCGGCTAATGTAGAAACAACTCCGGAATCTACTCCTCCTGAAACTCCAATTACATACCCGTTCACTCTTGCTTTTACAGCATAATCTTTTAGCCAGTTTACAATATGATCTATCACTTTTTGTGTCTGCATCGTTTATATTTTTTTAGTCTATTCCAAATTCCTGAGGGTATTTTACCACTCCTTTTTTATTTTTTAATCCGTCTTTTACCAATTCTACCGCCATACCGTTTTCTTCCGGAATATCGAATGGAAAAGAAATCCCAAAATTACTTGTTTTTTTGTAACCAAAGCGTGGATAATAATTTTCATGTCCAATCAATATTACAGATTCATATCCCAGTTCTTTTGCAATATGATGTCCTTGTAAAATCAATTTCGCTCCGATTCCCATATTTTGAAATTCAGGTTTTACAGAAACCGGTGCCAATGCAAGGGATTGGAAAGATTCTCCAGCACCTTCAATTGTAATTTCTGTAAACAGAATATGACCGGCAATTTCACCATTTTCATCTTCTGCCACTAATGACAATTCCGGAACAAAAGCATCAGATAATCTCAATTTTTCAACAAGAAACTGTTCCTGATGATCGCTGTGTTCCATATCTCTGAAAGCTTCCTCTACAAGGCTGAAAACTTTTTTATGATCTTTTTCTTCTTCTTTTCTAATAGTCATTTTCATTACTCTTATATTTCTCACGTTTCAGTTCGTACCAGAAACAGATTCCGTCCGGTTCTTCAAATTCGCTGGTTTTTTCAAATCCTAATTTTCTTAAAATATGATTAGAAACCTGATGTTCGGAATGAGCATAGGCATAAATAACTTCTGCATTCAGATCATTAAAACCATAATCCAGAGAAGCTATTCCGGCTTCCACAGCATATCCTTTACCCCATGATTCTGGCAAAAAACGATATCCCAGTTCCAAAACATTTTGGTAACCATTGGTTTCATGGGTAAGTAGTTTCAACCCGCTCCATCCTATCAGCTGCCCGCTTTCTTTTTCCACCACTCCAAGTCTTCCCACTCCATTTTCTTCATACTGTTTCTGAATCATACGGATAACATTCCGGGATTCATTAATATCCGTCAACACGGGCACTCCAATATATTTCATCACTTCCGGATTAGAATCCAAAAGAAAAATCCGTTCAACATCCGTGTCTTCAGGCTTTCTTAAAACCAGTCGTTTTGTTTCTATTTTCATATCATTAGTTTTTACTCTCCAGCTCCAAAAATGGTAACATCTGTTTTCATCCCCTTTTTAATATCCGTTTCTTGTATTTTATTTCCCATTACGTTCAGGGTTTGCAAAGCAAGGTTTCCGGAAATATCAATTTTTTGAAGCTTATTATGTTCTAAATTCAGTTTCCTTAATGCTTTAAACTGGGTCAGATCAATTGTTTTTAATTGATTTAAAGATAATGTTAATTGGTCAATTTTTGGAATTCCATTCAAAGAAATACTTTCCAACAGGTTATTATCCAGATATAAGGAACTTAAACTTTTCAGATTTTCTGCTTTGAACGAAGATATTTTACATCCTGTGCAGGAAAACAATTCCAACTGATCGAGATTATTTACTTTAATGTTCGGGATCACATTATCATCCAGGATAATCATTTTTACATTTTTAAAAAAATACAGATCTTCCGTGGAAGTGATTCCTTTCTGAACAAGGAACAGATTCGTAACTGTCGCTGCTTCCAGTGGTTCAAGTATTCCGTTTTTATTCAGATCAAAATTCTCAAGGACTGCTTTTTCAAAGTTTTTATCTTTAAACTCAAGCTTTTGCCCATAGAAAAAAGAAAGTCCCCAAATAAGGCAAAGGGTTGTAATTATTTTAATTTTCATCATGAATTGTGCATTTAATCCTTATTTTTGTAAACTTAAATTCCATGTAAAAATAATGAAGATTTTTAGATATATTGCGCTTTCTTCTATTTTAGCTGCCGGACTTGTTTCCTGCAAAAAAGAAACTGAAAATCAATGGAAGGTAGAAGTCAAAGAAACTGCCGAAAAAGTTGATGTAACAGATATTTCCAAAGAATTTTACAATCCGAATGTTCCGCTGGAGCAATTTAAAACTCAATTCCCATGGTTTCAGGGAAGTGTTTCAGATGCAGATTTTGAAAAAAGAAGGATGGATGCTGAAGAAATCAAAATCTACAAGGAAGCAATTGGTAAAATAAATCAGGCTACATTACAAACGGAGCTGAAGAGTTTATTCTCACATATTAAATATTACTTTCCGCAGTTCAAAAGCCCCAAAGTATATTTATTTTCATCAGCCTTACAGATGATCCAGGATCCTATATTTTATGACCAGAAAGGAAATCTTCTGTTTATAGATATTACCGGTTTCATGGGAGACGGAAATCCGAATTATAAAGGGTTGGAATTGTATTTCCAAAAATCAATGAACCCTCAGAATATTGTTCCTAAAGTATCACAGCTTTTCGCTGAAAATATTGTTACAGAATCTCCTGACCATCAGAAATTCATTGATCAGATTGTTCTGAACGGAAAAGTAATGATTCTTCAGGATGCTTTTCTTCCTGATGTTCCTGATTATCTGAAAATAAATTATACCAAAAAGCAGTATGAATGGGCAACAGGTAATGAAGCCAACATCTGGAATTATTTTGTAGAAAGCAACCTGATCTTCGGTGATGATCCAAGATTGGGAGAACGTTTCATATCGCCCGGACCATTCTCAAAGTTTTATACGGAGATTGATAATGAATCTTCACCACAAATCGGAATTTTTACTGGATGGCAGATCTGTAAGGCGTATCTTAAGGAAAAGCCTGAGACAAAACTTACCGCTTTCCTGAAAATGGATGCAACCACCATTTTTAATGAATCCGGTTATAAACCGAAACTTAAACAATAGAAAATTTAGAATTTAGAAAAAATAGAAAAATGAGAAAGACTCAGATTACGATAGATGTAGAGCTTGATGAAAATCATGTGCCTGAAAATATTACATGGAACGCTCAGGATGGAGGTATTGATAAACAAGATACTAAAGCAACGATGATTTCTGTATGGGATGACAAGACAAGAGAGGCATTAAGAATTGATCTTTGGACTAAAGAAATGCCTGTAGACCAAATGAAAATGTTTATCCACCAGATTTTAATATCTTTAGGAAGTACTTATCAGAGAGCGACAGGTGAAGAGGATGTAGCACAGTGGATGGAAGAGATTGCAGAAGAGTTTGCTGTAAAATCTGCCATTAAGTAAAAAAACAATTGTGATAAGCTGGAAGGCAGTAAGCGGTAAGCTTTTTGTATTCAGCTAGAGCAAATTTAATAAAACAATGGGCTTAAGTAATATATTCTATTCCTTAATGCTCAAACCTAAAGCAAAAAATTATGAATTTTAATACAAAAGTAATTCACGGAGGGCAGCACCACGAGTCTGCAACAGGTTCTGTAAATGTTCCTGTATTTTTGACCTCTACGTTTGCACAAAAAAGCCCAGGAGTACATTCCGGATATGAATATTCAAGAGCGGCCAACCCTACAAGGCAGGCATTGGAAGATTCTTTGGCAAGTATTGAAAATGGAGCGAGAGGTTTAGCTTTCGGTTCTGGTCTTGCTGCCATCGACTGTGTTTTGAAATTATTAAACCCAGGTGATGAAGTTATTGCTGTAGATGATCTTTATGGAGGTACTTACAGAATGTTCACAAGACTTTTTGAAAAATATCAGCTGAAGTTTACTTTCGTAAATTTTGATGATGTTTCTAAAATCGCTGATGTTATTACTGATAAAACAAAACTGATCTGGGTAGAAACGCCTACCAACCCATTGATGAAATTGGTAGATATCAAAGCAGTTGTAGATATTGCAAAAGGAAAAGATATTTTAGTAGCAGTAGATAATACTTTTGCAACACCTTATATTCAGAGACCTATTGATTTAGGAGCTGACATTGTAATGCACTCTGCAACGAAATATTTAGGAGGACACTCTGATGTGATTGCAGGAGCGCTTATTGCTAAGGATGCTGAGCTTGGAGAAAAACTTCACTTTATTCAGTTTGCGAGTGGTGGTATTTTAGGACCTCATGATTCTTACCTTGTATTGAGAGGGATCAAAACACTGGCTTTAAGAATGCAAAGACATTCTGACAATGGTCTTGCTGTAGCGAAGTATCTTGAAAATCATCCTGCTGTAGATAAAGTAATTTATCCGGGATTGGAATCTCACCCCCAATATGAATTGGCAAAATCTCAGATGAAGGAAGCAGGAGGAATGGTTTCATTCACTTTTAAATCCGGTAAGAAAGAAGATGCAATTAAATTCTTAGAGAAAGTAAGAGTATTCACCTTAGCAGAATCTTTAGGAGGTGTAGAATCTCTGGCTAACCACCCTGCTCTGATGACTCACGCTTCAATTCCTGCAGAAAAACGTGCTGAATTGGGAATCACTGATGACCTGGTTCGTTTAAGCGTAGGTATTGAAGATGCAGAAGATCTTATTGCTGATCTTGAGAAAGCTTTTTCTTAACATACAATAAAAACTAAAATGAGAAGGGTTAATCAATCCTTCTCATTTTATTATAACCACCACTCAATCATATGAAAAACACAAGAAAAGCGGTCATTTCTGACCTGCATGAACTGGCTGAACTATTTGACCAGTACAGAATATTTTATCATAAGACTTCAGATATTCCTGCCGCGACCAATTTTCTTCAGGAAAGACTTGAAAATAAGGATTCTGAAATTTTTGTTGCGGAAGAAAATGGGAAACTTACAGGCTTCGTACAATTATATCCCATATTTTCATCTACAAGAATGCAGCGTTACTGGCTGTTGAACGATCTCTACGTGAATGAAAACCATAGAGGAAAAGGTTATTCTAAAGAATTAATTGAAGAATCTAAAGAACACTGCCGTTTATCAAAAGCGTGTGGTATTCTTTTAGAAACAGGAAAAAGCAATGATATCGGGAATCAGCTGTATCCGGCCTGTGGATTTGAATTGTATGACTCTGTGAATTTCTACGAATGGAGCAATTCATGAGTAATGAGCAATAGGTAATGAGTAATTTTTGTAAAATGGATAATTTATAAAATATTCAAAAATAGCTCTGTCCTTTATACCAATAACTCGAATCTCGTACCCCGTACCTCAAAATCAATTTATAAAACAAAAAAATAATATGACCGATTTTCAAAAATACATCCAAAGATATTTAGATCAGATTCCATCAGGAAACTGGTTAAACGAATTACAGATATCAGCTGATAAAACCATAGGAATTTATTCTAACCTTACCGAAGAGCAGTCTACTTTTGCTTACGCAGAAGGAAAATGGACATTAAAAGGACTTTTACTCCATTTATCAGATACGGAAAGAGTTTTCCAATATAGAATATTAGCTTTCGCAAGAGGAGAAAAAAATAATCTTCCAGGGTTTGATGAAAATGAATATGCTGATCAGTCTTTCGCCAATGAAAGAACACTGGAGTCTCTTTTGGAAGAATATAAGCTGGTGAGAAAGTCTTCCCAGATTTTATTAGAAACGCTTACTCCTTCCGTTTTACACAATACAGGTATAGCCAATGGTCATGAAATCACCGTAGAAACCATCGGAAAACTGGTTGTAGGACACAATTACCATCATCTGAATATTATTGAAGAAAGATATTTATCTAAGTTGGGATGGATGTAGGAAAACGGACAGCGCTTATCAGTATATTCATCTTTATACTCTCACTTTGTTTTACAGCTTTTAAAATAGAAGATATGGGAGAAATCAAAGATTATAAATCATTTGAAGTATTTCTCATGGGGCCAATTAGTTTTTTGGGTGGTGGGATCTTTGAATTCCTAGTATGGACAGCCAATGGTTGGTTTTTCATTTCAGCTTTATTTTGTTATAAAAAGTCTCCCTTATTCTCTTTTATATTTGGTTTAGAGTCTTTTTTAACTGCCGGATCATTTTTTTTCTGGAAGGAAATTTTAGCTGCTGAAAATGGAAGAATGGGCAAAATATACAGTTTAGAAATGGGTTATTTTTTGTGGATGGCTTCTATTTTATTTTTAGTTCTCGGTTCATTTTATTTAATGATAAAATCTAAATTTAACAAAAATAAAATACCCGCTTAATTCCGAATGAGGTCTCTAAAAAATTTAAGAATTATTGAAAGTATTCAATCTAAAAAATTAGTTTTTGAAGAAAGTTCATATGATAAGTTTGAGACGATCTCAATCTATTTTGGATTTTCAGCATTGGCGGGGGCTTCTTTGCTCTTTTTAAGGGGTATAACAACTTCTCTTAATAACAGTTTTGAGTATTTAATTCTTATAGGTTTATTTCTCTTTAGCGTGTATGTTTTGTATTGCAAATATACCGAGAAGCATCTAAAAGAAATTAATTTTGATATTCCCAAAGAAGAAGCTAAAAATAGAATCATTGAATATGGAAAAAAACATCATTACAGAATTTCTAATGTTTCAGGCAATCTGATTTTCCTTAATGAACCAAGTGACATTTATAGCTTGGGCAAAGATTATGAACAAACTACAATTATTTTCTTTAAAGATAACGCTATTCTTTATACTTTAATTAAGGAAGGATCAAGATCGAATTTCACGGTATTGCTTTCTCAACATTTAACGAAAAGTGATTTCAAAAAAATACTTCAGCCGAAATATCGTGAACCTATAAAACGTGAAACTTATTTTAATTCATTTTTTCACGGATTATAATCTTTATAAAATGATCATTTGCGTACTGATCGTTTGCCCAAAATCCTTATATTTTCTACCTTTATCCACTCTTTGAATTCACATACAATTATGGAACATATTATTGAAGTATTAAAATCCGGCGGAACAATCCTTTACCCTACAGATACAATTTGGGGAATTGGTTGTGATGCTACCAACATAGAAGCTGTCAATAAAATTTTTGACATTAAGAAGCGCGAAAAAAACAAATCCATGATCATTCTTGTGGAATCTGAAAAAAGACTTCAGGATCTGGTGGATGTTCCTGAAATGGCCTGGGAAATTATTGATCTTAGTGAAAAACCGGTAACTATTGTTTATGAAAATCCAAGAGGATTACCCAAAGAACTTCTTGCTGAGGATGGAAGTATCGGGATACGTCTTGTAAAAAGTGATTTCTGTAAAAAACTGATTACAAAACTGAACAAACCTTTGGTATCTACCTCTGCCAATTTTAGTGGTGAGAAAAGTCCCTTGAAATTCTCTGATATTTCTGAAGAGATGATCAGCCTTGTAGATTATGCAGTGGAAGAAGACAGAGAAAAAGTTTCAAAGTATTCGGGTTCTTCTGTGATCAAAATATGGAATGACAATAGAATAAAGGTTCTTCGGGAGTAGAAATTCAGAACCTTTCTGTTTCTTTTTTTAGAGTCTTGTCAGTTCATATCGGCAGGATTTCTTTTTTTTAATTCTATCTTTGCAAACTCAACTCATAAATTATTTGCTATGAATCATCAGGAATTTGCTCAAATGTGGATTAATGCATGGAATTCTCATGATTTAGAGGCTATTCTTAACCATTATTCGGATGATATTGAGATTACAACTCCCATGATTGCTATGGCTACAGGGGGTAAAGAAAGCTCTTTAAAAGGAAAAGAAGCCGTTCGTGAATATTGGAGAAGAGCCCTGGATAAATTTCCGGATCTTCATTTTGACCTTATTCATTCCACGGCAGGAGTAGATTCAGTAGCATTATTTTATAAGTCGATCATGGATAAACATGCGGTTGAAGTTATGTTTTTTAATGAAGACGGAAAAATTAGTAAAATGTATGCTCATTATGATTAATGAGTAACATTGGTAGAAATTGACACTATTATTAACGATGATAATTAATCTTAATCAAAATAAGAATTTAAAACTTTTCAAAATAATTTCTGAAGCAGCAGAAAGGAATAATCAGTCTGTATATATTGTGGGCGGTTATGTTCGTGACCTTCTGATGAAAAGAAAAGCTTCCACAGATATAGACTTTGTAACGGAACAAAGCGGTATTGAGCTTGCCCAGAATGTGGCTCAGGATATAGATCCTAAATTAAAAGTTTCTGTATTCAAAACGTATGGAACTGCTATGATCAAGTATAAAGAACTTGATCTTGAATTTGTGGGAGCCAGAAAGGAAAGCTACACCGAAAACAGCAGAAAACCTGAAGTGGAAGGTGGAAGCCTGGAAGATGACCAGAAAAGAAGAGATTTCACCATCAATGCGATGGCTATTTCTTTAAATAAAGATAATTTCGGAGAACTGATTGATCCTTTCAATGGAGTTGAAGATCTTGAAAAAGGAATTTTAAGAACTCCTTTAGAGCCAGCTCAAACCTATTCTGATGATCCGTTGAGAATGATGAGAGCCGTGCGTTTTGCTTCAACTTTAAATTTTAAAATAGAAGAAAATTCCCTGCAGGCCATTCAGCAGGAAGCTGAAAGAATCAAGATTGTTTCTATGGAGAGAATCATGGTAGAATTCAACAAAATCATGCTTTCTGAAAAGCCATCTATCGGATTGAGACTGATGGAGCAAACCGGTCTTATGAAACTGATTATTCCGGAACTGATAGAATTAAAGGGAGTGGAAGAAGTGGAAGGCCAGACTCACAAAGATAATTTTTACCATACACTGGAAGTTGTAGATAATATTTCTGTGAATACAGATAATCTTTGGCTTCGTTGGTCTGCCCTGCTTCATGATATTGGTAAAGCACCTACGAAAAAATTTGTAGAGGGTACAGGATGGACGTTTCACGGTCATGAGTTTTTAGGCTCAAAAATGACCAAGACCCTTTTCCAGCGATTAAAATTACCTTTGGGAAGCGACATGAAATATGTTCAGAAAATGGTAAAACTTTCATCAAGACCCATTGCATTAATCACTGATGATGCTTCAGATTCTGCATTGCGAAGACTCTTATTTGATGCCGGAGAAAATCTGGAAGATCTTTTCACACTTTGTAAAGCCGATATTACGACTAAAAACTCTAAGAAGCAGGAAAAATTCAAAAGAAACTTTGAATATGTAGCGGTAAAGATCAAAGAAGTGGAAGAAAAAGATCAGGTAAGAAATTTTCAGCCTCCTATTACCGGTGAAGAAATCATGGAGATGTTTAATCTTAAGCCGGGCCGCGAAATCGGTATCTTAAAAGAGAAAGTGAAAGAAGCTATTCTTGAAGGTGAAATCCCCAATGAAAAAGAAGAAGCCACAAAATTTGTGATTGCCGAAGCTGAAAAACTGGGATTAACAATATAATTCAATTGATAAATAATAAAAGCCCGGCGGGATGTTCCATCCCGCCGGGCTTTTTTGTTCACTATGAAAACAAAAGCCGGCCGGTTTCAAAAGAAACCGGCCGGAAAAAAACACAAATGATGAAAAAATAAAAAATTATTTTTTATATACTGTAAAGTATTATGGATTCAGGTAAGTACCGTTAGCACCAAGACCTCCTGTTTTAAGAGATCCCATTTTGCTCCCTGTAGCTGCTGAATATATTACCATTTCACTTTCTTCTGTGAACTTCTTAACGTCTGATGCAAAGATTCTTCCGTCAATAACGTTGAATCCATAAAGCGTATAATAAAGACCACCATCCGCAGCTGTTAATAATGGGCTTGCAGGAATTGTTGGTGTAGCTAAGCCTGTTGTATACACTTTATTGGCAGAGCTGAAGTAGAATTTATCATTATCAATCTGAAGATTGGTAGCATTAGGAATTCCTGTCAGGGTAATTACCGGTGTCACGGTTCCTGTGCTTGTAATCTTGTAGATATAAGAATCTGTAGCTGTTGAAGAAATAGTGTAAACATTAGATTTATAAGATACTGTGTTTCCAATCTGACCATTCGGAATGGTAATTTCAGTTTTAGCATCATTGTTGGAAGTATTGATATACGTAATTTTATTTCCAAATCCTGATGAAGCATTCTGTACAAAAACATTACCTCCTGCTTCTACCGTTTTGTCAGAAACTTCAGTCATACTGATTTTGCTTACAAATGAATAGTCAGAAGCTTTATACTTTGTTACACTTTGAGTATTGGCAACGAAATTAGTATTGGCAACATAGATAAAGCCATTAGCAAAAGTAATTCCTCTTGGATTATCAAGCTGATCTGTAATCACTGCTAATTTCTTGAATGTATAACGGTCTACTACAACAATTTTGTTCGAGTTGTTAATCACAAGATAAGCCTTATTTCCGTCAAGACCAATCGTCTGAAGAACGTCACCAAGAATTTCTTTATTGTTGTTATAACCGTACACATCATCCTGTTTCAGACTCAAATCTCTTGTCAGGAATGTTACTTTAGCTCCCTGACTATTGAAGTTACCTTCATTAGAGATAAAATATCCGTTCTGGTAAGTGATCGGAGACATGTCAAACTCCGCAGAATCGCTTGTACATGAGGACATGTTAAATAATAACACTACTGCAAATAGTACAGTTAAAAGTTTAGTTATTTTCATAATTTATTCAATTTTAATTTTTAAAAATTTATTGCTGCGTATACACTATAGTTTCTTTTCGGTAAAGGATAGAAAGAAACTGTTTTATAGTAGGTATTTGTTAGATTATTCACTTTGAACCCTAAGGTATATTTTTTTGCTAAGGTTGCAGAAACTCCCATATTTAAAAGAAAATAAGGATCAATGGCGTCTGATCTTTTTTCGTCACTTGTGGTATAGGTAACACCATTCAGTAATCCCTGTGCAAAAAACTTAAAGAAACCGTATTCATAATCTACATTAGCAGTTCCTCTATGCATAGGAACATACGGTCTTTGCATCTTCGTTTCCTTATCAATAGATCTTGCATAATAGTATCCTGCATTCGCCCGGATTTTATGATTTCCCAATTGTTTGTTGAAAGACAGTTGAGATTCCAATCCGTAAGATTCAGATTTATTGACATTAAATGCCTGCCAGTAGCCCAAAGCAGTAGGCAGCCATACAATAAGGTCTGTCACATTCATATAATAAGGAGATAACGTAAGTCTGAAATCTCCCACCTTGAACTCATTCGTCATATCTACCTGAGTAGAAGTTTCCGGTCTCAGATCTTTATTTCCTCCCGGCTCATAATAAATATCATTAAATGACGGATATCTGAAGTTTTTTGACACGTTAACGCTTACATCATACCATTTTGCAGCACTCCATTTTCCGGAGAATGAATACATAAATGGCGACTTCACATCTTCCACAAAATCTTTCTTGAATCCACCTTCAAAGCGCAGGTCTTTTGTTGCAAAATACCTCAACAATCCGGAAACAGAGCCAATATTTCTACTGACACTGGAGATTCCGCTTTGGTATCCTTCACCTTTATTGATCTGAAATTCTCCGATAAGATTAAAATTCCATTTAGAATTCAGGAAATAATTGAAATCATTTTTAAAGATATAATTCTTACCTGTTCCGCCACTGGATTTAGGTTGGTTTAAAGAACCGAAATACTGAAAATTCTCTTCTGTATAGGCTGCTCTGAGAGAGTTGCTAAACTTTGCTTTGTTCCAGTCCCAGGAAAGAAGGCTTCTTATACTTTGGGTTTTATATTTTGTTTTTGTTCCCGTTTCTTCATACACAGGATAATGTTGTGAAGAATCAAAGAACTGGCTCTGCCAAGAAATTTTATGCTCGTTCGTAATTTTGTAGGATGCTCCTGCATTGAACGTTGTATTGTAATAATTTCCGTTTCTGTTGATGTAATTCAGATCACTTACCTCATAATTATTTTCGCTTACAGAATAATTTCCGGAAGCTTTAAAGCTGAACTTATCATTGCTGTAAGATCCTTTTACAAAATTATTATAGGTATTAAAAGAAGCTACTTCCGAAAATAAAGAACCATGGAAACCTTTGTTAAAATCAAGGGTATTATTGAGGTGAATACTTCCTCCGATAGCACCACTTCCGTACACTACACTTCCTCCGCCGGCTTTTATACCGATCTGGTCATACCCGAACAGAGCAATATTATTGATATCTCCCTGTCCTAAAAAACTGGAGTTGATATTAATTCCATTCCATACAAATGCGGTCTGTTGGGCAGTAGTTCCCCGGAAAGAGGGCGAAGAAACAGCTCCACGGCCATTTTCTTTAATAAAAACCTGTGACTGAAATCTCAGAAGTTCTGAAAGATTACTTGAATTTTTCTCGGCTTCTTCTGCCGAAATCGTTTTTACGGGATGAAAAAGCTTCACCCTATTCATCTGGTTGTCGAAGACATAAATAGTGTCAATGGTTTTCTCTTGTCCAAAAAGAAAACAGCCATAAGATGAAAAAAGCAGTACTAAAGATCTTTTTATATCCATACTTTTTTACTTTTCCTCCGAAAGCAATCTGTTTTTTTATTATAATTCTGGCAGGTCTCCTGACTTTCGCATTCTGCTCCTTCCCGTTTTAAACAGTGGCTGTTTGCAGAAACTTTTAGTGCGATTTACAGTTGCGGGGACAGTCCGGGAGTTACACCCGATTCCCTTTTCATTCCAAAATACTGGAAACCAAAATTTTTGCAAAGATAGTTTTTTATATGTATTTGCCAAAAACCGGACTTATCCATCAAAATCCTATCTTTTGTCATGTAAACGAAAAAAGAATAGCTGCTTTCAATATTGAAAACAGCCATTCATCCCACTACTTTACTATTTATATATGTTATTTTTTTATAAACTTATAAGCCTGTTGCTTTTCTCCCTTCACTTGATATTGCAGAATATAATCACCTTTTGACAAGGATGAAACATCAATCTGTCCTTCCACAGTATTGAATGATTTCACCCTTTGCCCAACCAAATTGTAAATTTCTGCTTTCTCTATTTTTCCTGTTCCTTTAAAATATAGGATGCCAGCAACCGGATTAGGATAAATACCTATGTTGCTTTTCTCCTTTACTGTATCATTTACTGATAAAAATTCTGAAGTATCCAGATAAAAAGCGACCATTTGACCTGAAGCGTTCGTACCCGTTCCCGCAATCTTTTTTCCATCCTGAGAAATGGCTAAAGGAAGTCCCATCGTTACTCCATTCGTTGCAATTCCTAAGGATACTGCATAATCATTCAGGTTAACTCTTCCGGTTGCCGAGGTCCAGATAAAACCTTCTCCCGACATTGGAGGCGCTCCAAATGCTCTGTAATATCCAATAACTTTTGTTCCATCAGCTGAAATTCCCGTTGCTCCCCCTTTAAAACTGAAAGAAGCATTAGGATGCGTTATATAGGTCAGCCCGCTTGCAGCATTCCAAACATAAGGATTCGGATTTGCTGATCCAATGATGGTATTTCCGTCCGCAGAAATTCCTCCAGCTTCCCCTACATTATTCCCGTTATTATCTGTGATGAAGCTTTCTACTCCATCCTGCCATTTTGCACCACTTCTTGTTCCGTTTGATTCATCCTGCCATCCTACAATCACTGTGCCTGAAGCATTGATTGCATTTGCTCTGGAACTACGCCCGGAAACTATACTTCCCAGATCTACCATTCCGTTTACTGCATCCCATTTTACAGCATGTGCATTGGCCGCAGTGAGGAATCCTAGCCCTACGATGATATTTCCGTTGGGTGACATTCCCCATGTAGAACTTACACTGCCATCCCAGCCGGTAGGAACCAACCCGCCCCTGTTTACCCATGTAGAAGCAGCCACATCATAAGTCGATATTTCATTAAATCCTGTTGTTACATTTGTAACGGAAGACGATATTTTAGTTCCGTCATTTGAAACAATAGTTCTGCCTGCAGCCGGATATCCGTTTGATATTGAACCTATTTGTACAAGTCCTCCTGCTGCATTCCATTTATATACTCCTCCTGCACTTGTATGCATACTCACCACTCCATTATCCGAAACTGCACCTACATTATAATTTCCCAAACCTATTACTGTAAGCTGAGCTTCAGCAATACCAAATTTCAGAAAAAGACCAGCCGTCAATATTTTCATTGACATTCTGTAAATTTTTTTCATATTTTATTATATTTAGCTTTTTGAATTGGTGAAAACAATATTAAAACAATATTTACCTTATTCAAAGAAAGAGACTTTCATAATTCGTGAATTTCAAAAGAGATTAATTTTTAAATAATTAATAATCAAACAGATACAAAAACATCATTTTGAATATGGATTTTACCAGAACTATTCAAAAAAACACAAAAAACAAATTATCAGGACAAAAATTATTTCAAAATAGCAGAAAAATCTTACTGCTTATTTTTATTTTCAGCTCACTTATTACCAATGGACAGTCCAGTCCGGATTTTAATCTTTTAGCAGATAAGGCATTTCTGAAATTGTATCAGAATTCTGACGAATGCATCACTTATACTCAGGGAATCCTTGTAAGCGATCAGAATACAGAGCATAAAATTGTACTTCAAAACATTATTTCACAAGCTTTTGCCATGAAAGGTGATTACGTACAATCTGTGAATATTTTTGCTCAGAAAGAAGATACTGATCAAAAAAACGAGCTTTCTTATTTTATGCAGATTTTCAGTGATTATAATCTTGCTGATCAGTATCAGAATCTGGGTCTGTACAATCAGTCAAAAAGAATCATCACCCATCTTTTATCTGATCAAAAGCTTCTTAAAAGTAATGATCCTGCATTAAGAATAACCACCGCAAAGCTTTACCAACTGCAAGCTCTGAACTCAGGAATCAACAGAGATTATCCTGCAGCATTCAAAAATCTTGATAAAAGCAATCATTACCTCAGCGATCATAATGAAGAAAATAGAATATTAAAAATGGAAAACAGAATTTTCCGTTCTTCTTATCTGCTGAAGCAAAATAAACTGACTGAATACAATCTGCTTATAGAAAGTATCATTTCCGATCTTGAACAGCAGAAAAACCAGCCATTTTTGTTAGGTCTGGCATATGAAAATCTTTCCCAGTACTACTTTTTGAAACAGGATTATACCGCATCTGTTAAAAAGCTGGAAGCCGGACTTTCATTGATTGAAAATCTACCCTTCAACAACTTAAAAATTAAAATCTACGAATCGCTCTCCCGCTGTTATTATGCACTTCATGATGATGCAAAATACCACCAGTACAATAAGCTTTATAATGAACTGAAAACCAAAACAGATTCCAGTTCAAGAGAAGGAATCCGATATATTGTAAAACTTGTTGAAACCAATCAGAATAAAAATATCGAGTTTCAAAAGCTGATGTTCCTTAAATCTTTTTTGCCTTTAGCTCTCACACTATTTCTAATAGTTATTGGCCTTCTCACCTATTTTTTAATGATTAAAAGCAAAAATAAAGATTTAAAAAAGCAATTTGATTTCTTTGAAAAACAGAACAATGAGAAACCTCAACCTATCTTATTAAACAAGGTTTCTACAACGGCAAAAGATTCCGGCTCTACCAAAATATCAAGAGAAAAAGAAGATGAAATTCTACAAAAGCTTGAAGAGTTTGAAAAATCTGACGGATATCTGAATAAAAATATGTCCCTGTCTATGCTTTCTTCTCAAATGGAAATCAATACAAAATACCTTTCGGAAGTGATTAATAATAAAGAGAAAAACTTCAACGGATACATCAACAAGCTTAGGATCAACCATATTGTACAGCTATTAAGGAACGATTCTACTTTTCTACATTATAAAGTAAGTTATCTTGCTGAATATTCGGGGTTTTCATCGCACAGCGCCTTTACAACCGTTTTCAAATCTGTTACCGGAATGTCTCCCAATGCCTATATTCAGGAAATCAGTAAAACTAAAGCCGTATGAAACTATTTTTAAAAATATTACCCCTGTTTCTGCTATTCTTTTATCCTTTCGTAAAAGCACAAAAGACACCAGATAGTGTTTTAATTAAAAAAGCCAGACTTGAAATTTATGACAATCCTGATAATACAATTAAAATCGGAGAACAGCTTTTAAAGAAATCTCATGATATCAAAACCTCTATTAGTCTTTATATGCTCCTTTCCACAGCTAATATTGCAAAAAGAGACTTTGAAGAATCTTTAAAATATATTTTAAAAGCTAAGGAACTGTCACAAAAAACCAACGACTCCAAAAGTCAGGCAAGTGTTCTTATTTCCGTTGCGATTCAATACCAGCAGATGGAACTTTTCAATAAAAGTCTGGAAACCTTGAACGAGGCGGATCAATATTTAGCCAAAATACCAGAAAAAACACCAGAAAAATATGTAGAAACAGCGACAAGCTATGCCATAAGGGGAATGATTTATAAGAGTCAGTCTAATTCAGAAATTGCGTTGGAAAAGTTTTTAATTTCAATACAGAACTTTGATAAAGTACCTTTAAAGAAAACCACCTATTCTAATATGAGTGTAGTGTATTACAATATCGGCTATTGTTATCTTAATCTGAATCAAATTGAGAAAGCACAGGAAGCTTTTTCAAAATCTATAGATTATGCACAGAGAAATCACGCCAAAAGCCTGGAGGCATTTGCATTGAAAGGAACTGCTGAAATCCACAAACAAAAACATGAAAATCAATCTGCTGTAAGGCTTTTATTAAAAGCAGAAAAGCTTTGCAAAAATACTGGAGATCTCATCCTGAACGAAGGAATTTACAAGGAACTGGCAGATAATTACCTTGCAATGGGAAAACAAAATCTCTATCAGCTGTATAATAAAAAATACCTGGAAATGCGTTTTAAAAGAAAACAAAACGAACTGAAATCCATTAATCAGGTTATAGACAATCACAATAAGGAAACTTCTTTAAAAAGCGAAAGGTTAAAAACTTATTACCACGCTATTAAAATTGGGTCGGTTCTGCTTGGAATAGTTTTTATCAGCATTCTGTTATTTCTTATCACAAAAACCAGAAAACAAAACAGGAAATTTCAGAAAGAAATACAACAGATCATACGCACTTCATAGTCTATGGAAAATAAAAAAACATTCCCGATTGGGAATGTTTTTTATGATGTATAATTTTCAGTTTATTTACCAATAACTTCTGTAATTGGATTTCCTACATTTCCGCTTGGGAACTGAATTTTCAATAAAGAAGATACAGTAGGCGCAATATCTGTCATGTGATACTCTTTATTACTTTCTCCCTGTTTAACTCCCCATCCCATAAAGATCAATGGAATATGTGAATCATAAGAATTCCAAACGCTGTGGGTAGTTCCTGTTTTAGAATATGGAGGAAGCATAGAATCATGAGAAATCAATTGAATATCTCCACTTCTCTGTCTGTTGATTCCGTTGATAATTCTTTGTTTGATGGGTTCCGGAATGCTGGCCTCCTGAACTTTATCTACAGAAACAGCATATAAAACGGTAGGATCTTTCTCCAGTTCTTTTACGGTGTAATTTCTTACATCATCCAATTCAAGTTTGCTGTCTGCCAATACTTTTCTGTCAAAATAAATCTGATAGTTATCAATCGCATTAATCAGTTTATCAGCTCCGAATTTATCTTTCAGTTTTTGGTTCAGATTTTTCTCTGCATCTTCTCCGAAGAAACCTGTCGGGATTTTATGTTCTTTAAGGAATCCTACAGAGTGCGCTCCACCATGGTCAGCAGAAAGGAAAACCGTATACTCTCCTTTTCCTACTTTTGAATCCAGATAGTTGAAAAATTCTGCCAAATCCTGGTCTAATCTGATGTAAACATCTTCTACTTCAATAGAATTCGGTCCGAATTTATGACCTGCATAATCTGTAGATGCAAGGTTGATCGCTAAGAAGTCTGTAATATTATCTCCACCCAGTTTTTCACCTTCTACAGAAGCTTCTGCCAACTTTAATGTCAGCGTATTTCCGAAAGGTGTATAACGGATATTATCCTTTTTAGTCTGATAATCCTTTGCCAGATTACTGTAAGGGAAAGTAGGCGTTTTTGCACTTCCCAGCAAACCTTCCCAAGAAGAATTGTCCGGCGCACTTTCAGTATATTGATTGATCGGAAGTAAGGTATTCCAGCCGTTTGCTACTAATTTTTCAGGAAGATTCTGAGAGTTGAATGATTTTACCCATTGAGGAAGATCATTCATATACCATGTACTGGTAATGAAGTTCCCTGTGCTGTCATCGAACCAGAAAGCTCCGTTTGGCGTATGTCCCGCAGGAAGAATGGAAGCACGGTCTTTCAATGAAACACCAACAACTTTTCCCTGGAAGTTGGTTGCTAATCTCAATTCGTCAGTCACCGTAGTAGACCAAAGATTTTTCGGAGAGTGGCTTCCTGTTTTTGTATTAGTGGTTCCTACTGGCTGAACGCTCTCATCCGCAGTACAGTAAACACCTTTCCCTGTTTCCTTATCCGTCCAGTCATTTCCGGCAATTCCGTGAATAGCCGGTACCGAACCCGTATAGATACACGTATGTCCCAAAGCTGTAATGGTAGGAACATAAGGAATATGTACATTATTTAAGGAATATCCTGTATTCAAAAGTCTTTTGAAACCGTCATTTCCATATTTACCATAAAAACGGTATAAATAGTCCCAACGCATCTGGTCTACTACCAGACCTACAACTAATTTTGGTCTTTCCAGTTGGGTATTTCTGTTCTTCTGCGCATTGATTGTAACTACGGACAATAAAGTAGCTGCCGCAATTGAAATGTTCCTAAGCATCCAAGTAAATTTTTATTGACAACAAATTTAAGGGTTTTGAAAGTTTTGGAGTGTGAAATTTTATTTAATTTTGATTATTGTACAATTCATCAATCAACCTTCAATGATTTTAGGCACATACTGGTATTTCAAATTTCCGGATCATTTATATGATTTCAGGTTTTTCAAATTTTATCCCGGATATGGCGGACATGCCGATAACTCTGCTGAACTGGCGGCAAGAGTTCAGGTGGAAAATACAGGTGAATTTATCAGAAAGCTGGAAAAATTAAAAGAAGACTTCAAAAACACCTATTTGCACCTGAACATCAATAAAAATCAGCTCATTATCAATATTGGAGATTATCAGCTCTTTGATTTTCATTTTCAGCTGGCGGAAGAAATAGAAGAACTGTTAATTCGTGAGCATGCAGAATTGTTAGATTCCGATATTCCTTTTACCATACAATCCAGCAAAAGTTATGCTCCGGAAAGAGAAGAATTCAAAAATATAGAACACCGATTCATCCAAATGGTTGGTTCGGATTTCAAGACAAATAATGCTGAAAATTACACCATCAGAATTGATTGTAATCTGCCTTTACAGTACAAAAAGGATTTCATCAATGACCTGACTAGAGTATGCAGAGAAGAAAATATCAATGTATTTTACTATAATGATTTTGATTGTAAAGATCATGGTAACCTGATGCTCTTTTTCAGCAATGGAAGACAATACAAAGAGTCTATTCAAAAGGTTGATATCAATTCGTTTGGAAAGAAAGTACGCCTGCTTACTCAAAAGTTTCCTCTTCATTTCGGACACTTCGGAAATTTCAAAGAATATCCTTTACATGGGCCTCATGTCAAACTCATGGTGGATGAAGAGTATATTTTAAATAAAAAATAAAACCATTTTAATTCAATACGATGATCAAATTCAAATATGTTATTCTGTATGTGGAAGATGTAGAGCAGTCTATGAGCTTTTATAAAAACACCTTCGGCTCTGAAATAAAATTCATTACACCTGAAAAAGATTATGGAGAGCTGCTGACGGGAGAAACCACTCTTTCATTCGCCTCTATCAGCCTCGCAGGTTCCAATATTAAAAAAGGATTTTTAACTTCAAAAACAAAAGACAAACCTTTCGGAATGGAACTTGGGTTTACAACAGATAATGTAGAAGCCTTAGTAGAAAAAGCAATAAAAAACGGAGCTGTACTCTATGAAGATATTGCAGTAAAACCTTGGGGACAAAAAACAGCTTATATTAAAGATCCCAATAATTATCTGGTAGAAATCTGTACTGAAATTCAATAAGCTTAAAATATCTGGTGTGGAAATAAGAAAATTACAAAAGCTAACCTCTGACCCGAGTGTAAATTGGGGACATAACGGCTATACAACAGACAGAATATACGTCGTTTCATCTATTGAATTTGGCAGTTCTTTCGAGTTTATTTTAAAAGAAAAGGCTTTACCTTATACCAAAATCTGGGAAACCACTTCTGAAGAATTTAATGAACTGAATACTCTTATTGAACAGGAAAATTCTTTCGGTGTGTTTGTTAATGAAGAACTTGTGGGCTGGATTATCTGTGAGTACAGAACATGGAACAACAGTCTGTACATAGAAAACATCCTGATTGACGAAAAACACAGACGACAGGGAATCGGGATTATGTTGATTAAAAGTGCTATTAAGGAAGCCCGTAGATTAAACTGCAGAGTTATTGAACTCGAAACACAGAATACCAACTACCCAGCCATCCAGTTTTACAGAAGAATGGGATTCAATATTACCGGACTGAATACAAGGCTATACAACAATGTGGACGAGATCGCCCTTTTCATGACTTTAGATGTGGAATAAACCTGATAAAAAAGTAGTATTATAAAATATTTTAATTCCCATTATTTAAAACACTTGTCGGTGTGCTAATTTTTCTATATATTAGTAATCAACAAATTAAATATTATTACTATGAAAAATTTAAAAAAACTAAAGAGAAGCCAGCTTGTGCTGATAAGTGGTGGTGACACTCCTTATGCACTATGTGATATTGATGGTAACTGCCCTCCTACAATAGGCTCATACTATTGCAGTGATGGTACTTGTTACAGAGTTTCCGGCGGCGGTGGCAGTAACCCAGGATGCAATGAACCAATGCGTCTTTGCCAGGAATGGGAAACCGGATGCGGATGTGTTTACATGTAATATATTTTGTTAGATAAAATCTTGTGGAGGGCGGTTTTTACCGCTCTTTTTTGTTTTAAAAAATGCATATTTGCAATAAACTAATATCAAAAGTCTCATGATGCGACAAACTTGTTTTATAGCTGCAATCATTATTTTTTCATTTACACATGCACAAAAGAAGGCATTCAAATGTGTAGAAGTTCATGATGCCATCAAACTCATTGATGAAGAAAAATATGACGAGGGTATTGCTATCCTGAAAGAATGCGAAAAAAAAGATCCAAAAGATTATACATATCCCTATGAAATTGCACTCGCCCATATCCGAAAAGAAGATTATAAAATTGCTATTTCACAATTGGAAAAAATTAAAGGATATTCAAATATAGATGACTATTATTATGCGCTTCTCGGAAATGCCTATGACTATGCAGATAACCCTGAACAAGCTATAAAGACTTATGATGAAGGATTGAAAAAATTTCCGTCTTCCGGAAAACTTTATTTGGAGAAAGGAGTTGTCTTTGAACTTCAAAATAAAATGAATCAGGCCATTGAAAGCTACGAAAAAGGGATAAAGGCAGAACCGTCATATCCATCTAACTACTACAGAATAGCTAAATTATTTTTAAATTCTAATAATCCACTGTATGGTCTCGTTTATGGTGAAATATTCTTAAATCTGGAACGCACCACTGCCCGAAGCCAGGAAATGAGTCAACTTTTATTTGACGGATATAAAAAAGCAGTGAAATTCACAGATAAAAATACTACCGTTGATCTTTGCCAAGCCTTTATCATTATTGAAAAAGACAGCAAGCCTGATGATCCACTCCCTTTCTGCCTCATGTACAGCGGATATTTTGCACTCGCTGCTGTTGACAAAAAAGAAATTAATCTGGAAACGCTGTCAGACATCAGAAGAAAGGCAATAAAAGAATATTTTAAATACAAGAACAATCCATCAAACGTTTTGTTAAACTATCAAAAAATAATGGAGGAAAAAAATGTTTTTAATGCTTATAATCATTATCTGTTTCAGATAGGAGATAAGGATGCCTTTAAAACCTGGCTCACCGATAATAAAGCAGAATATGAGAAATTTGTAGACTGGTACACCAATGATAAAAACAGTCTAAAAATCAATAAAAAAAATCTGTATATCTCTGATCCTTTACCCAAATAATATGGTGTTTTAACTTTAGATTTTATAAAAGTATATTTTTGTAAAATCTTATCTGAGGAAGACTTGTTTCTACAAATAATCTATGAGAATTTCACTATTTTCGTAAAAACAGGATCACTCAATATCATGCAAAATCTTCTGAAATACATCAGATCTCTCACCCCATTTTCTGACGAAAGCTGGAAAATACTTCAACCTGCTCTATCGGAAAGGAATTACAGGAAAAATGAACTGATGATACAGGAAGGTGAAATCTGCAACTCTTTATTTTATATCGATAAAGGGTTTTGCAAAAGCTATTATGAAATGGACGGAGATATTAAAAACACCGGATTTTTCTTTGAAAACGAAATTGTTACCAATATCAGCAGTTTTGGAAGCGGACAAAAATCAGAATTTAATATTATAGCTTGTGAGGAACTTCAGGTTGTTATTTTTGATAAAACAAAACTATTTGAAGCAGCCGGAAATGCACCTGAAATTGAAACATTAGGACGCCATTGCATTCGGGAATTTGCTTCCAGACAAGGAGAATTTTCAGATTTGTTCAAACTTTACACGGCAAAACAAAGACTGGAATATATTGAATCCAAACATCCCGAAATGCTGCAACGTATCTCACTCACTCAGCTGGCTTCATTTCTTGGAGTAGCAAGGGAAACATTAAGCAGAATACGGAAACGAAGAATCACCCGTTAATTACATCCAAAACTATCTATATGAAAACACTAATCTGGCAGGGAATTCTTTACCAGTCCCTTGAATATTTTCATTTACAAACCAATGATAAAGGTTATACTGTAGAATCAAAAATCATCGGTTACCACGAAGGTAAAATATATGCTGTAAATTATAGAATCCTCACTGATAAAGACTGGATTGTTCAGGACTTTCTGGTAGAATCTGAGATAAATAACATTCTAAGAACATTTGCTGGAAAAAGAAGCGGAAACCAATGGGAAATCAACAATACTTTACATCCGGAACTCAATAATTTCAAGTTTATTGACATTTCTTTAACTCCATTTACCAATACTCTACCGATCAACAATTTAAAACTTTCAGAGAACAGCTCACAAAAAATAGATGTCATTTACATTGATGTACTCAACCAGCATATCAGACCTGTTCAACAACAATATACAAGGACAGCATCCCATAAATATCTGTATGAAAATATTGAAAATGATTTTAAAGCTGAAATTTCAGTTGATGAAATGGGATTAGTCATCAGCTACCCAGAATTATTTGAGAAAATTGCCAAACTCTAATCTCATAATTTCTAATCTTAGTAATAAACAGCCCCTTACAATTGTTATTACTATATGAAAACAATCTCTGCACTACTCTTTTTGTTCATATCTCTGACTGTCGTTTCGGCTCAGAATCACCACTCTGAAGGTTTTTATGAAACTTCAGATCACGTAAAAATCAAATATAAAGTCTCCGGAAAAGGAGAAGCCTGTTTCTATATTCCCGGAGGTCCAGGTCAGGGATACCCGTCTTTTGAACTGATGGGTGGAAATAATCTGGAACAAAGTATGCAGATGGTTTACATGGATCAGCGAGGTTCTGGGGAATCCGGTACATCAGAGAATTATCATCTTGATAAAATGATTCAGGATATTGAAGAATTGAGACAACATCTTAAATTGAAAAAAGTATTCTTACTGGCTCATTCTTTTGGTGGGATCATCGCGGTAAACTATGCCAAAAAATATCCTCAATATACGAAAGGACTCATTCTTGCCAATGTTACCCTCCATTTTCTGAATGATGAATCAGTTAAAGAGCAGATTGAATATGGAAACAGTCTCTTACAGGCAAAGACCAAAGTTGTTCCTAAAGACAGTCTTTCATCCGAACTTTCAAAAATCAGCAGTGCTTTAAGGAAAAAAAGAATCGGGTATAAATTTCTGACTGATGATATTGAAACCATAAAAGTATCTGATAAAATTGATTCTCTCCATCCCCGTATCATCGACTTTGGAATGGCAGTCATCTCAAAACCCAAAGATTTCCCTGAATATTATGCTGATTATGCTCCCATAACAAAAGACATTCATGTTCCTGTACTCATCATTACCGGAAAAAAAGATAAAGCAGTAGGAATCCAGCACTATAAAACCTTTCAGTTTCCCAATCAGAAAGTAGTGTCCATTGATGGTGGGCATCTTTTGTACTACGAGAAAAATAAAGAATTTGTGAATACTGTTACCCATTTTGTGAAAACAACGAAATGACAATGTATCTATAGTTTTTAAAATGATTTTTAAGGATTAAAAAACAAAACTGGCTGTTTCAAATTGAAACAGCCAGTTTTTATCTATTATAATTCCTGCTTAAAGCCGGTAATTATTAAAATTTAAGATCTCCATTCACTTCTCTTACTGCATTAGCAGCTTCAGCAAATTTCAATTGCTCTTCAGCAGTCAATGTTACGTTTACAATTGATTCTACTCCGTTTGCTCCGATGATAGCAGGAACACCAAGACAGATATCGTTTTGACCGTACTCACCTTCAAGCATTAGAGAACAAGGGATCATTTTCTTCTGATCACATGCAATCGCCTGAACCATTACAGAAACTGCTGCACCTGGAGCATACCAAGCTGAAGTTCCTAATAATTTAGTAAGAGTAGCTCCTCCTACTTTAGTTTCTTCGATTACATATTTTTGCTGATCTTCACTTAAGAATTCAGTTACAGGAACACCATTTCTTGTAGCTTTACTCAATAATGGAAGCATACCTGTATCACTGTGAGCAGCGATTACCATACCGTCAACATCAGAAATTGGAGCTTCTAAAGCTTCCGCCAATCTGTATTTGAATCTTGCAGAGTCTAATGCACCACCCATTCCGATGATTTTGTGCTTAGGAAGACCTGAAGTTTTGTGTACAAGGTAAGCCATAGTATCCATTGGGTTAGAAACCACAATGATGATTACTTCCGGAGAATGCTTTACTAAGTTTTCAGTAACTTCTTTCACGATACCAGCGTTGATACCGATCAATTCTTCTCTTGTCATTCCAGGTTTTCTAGGAATTCCCGAAGTGATTACTGCTACATGAGAACCTGCAGTTTTGCTGTAATCTCCTGTTGTACCCGTAATTTTTGTATCAAATCCGTTAAGAGATGCTGTCTGCATCAAGTCCATTGCTTTCCCTTCAGCAAACCCTTCTTTAATGTCTACCAAAACTACTTCTGAACAGAAGTTCTTCATTGCGATGTATTCCGCACAGCTTGCTCCTACAGCGCCTGCACCTACTACAGTTACTTTCATATTGTTACTTTTTAAAATTATTTTTTGTTAGTTAAGTTTAAATTTGAAACTCCCCAAATTTAACAATTCCTGAAAAAATGCGCAATTTTTCAGGAATTTAATTAGAATTAAAATAAATTAGTTGACGTTCAGTAAAAACGTATACAGTTTTTTCGCGCCAGAAAGCACTTCATGGTAGTTTTCTTCAGCAACTTCCGTGTCCAGAACTTCTTTGAAATTCTTCCACATAGGCCCTGTATTTTCCTGATAACATCCGAAAAAGTTAAAAGTAACTTCATCAAAACCTTCCGTTTTAGAAAGCTGTTTGGCAATTACGTTCCCGCCAAGTGTAGAACCTTCAATTACATACATCGCGCCAAGCGCTTCATGCTCATTGCTGAATTCAAGATTGTGGGAAGCTTCCTGATTCTCCAGGGAAAGGCTTTTCAGATCTTTTTCAATAAGAGAAAGCTTCTTTCTTTCGTCAAGCTGAAGTTTTTCTGCATACTTATCAGAAAGGCTGCTGAAAATTTTATCTTCGCTGTGAAGAAGCATCAGGTAATTGGTATGAATGATTTTTTTATAATCCTCTAAGGTGAAAGTTTTGTTAAAAATCTTTTCAGAATTAAAAAGTTTCTCTGCTGCATCGTGATAATCTGCTGTATTCTGTTTAAGATATTCTGATACCATAAATAACGTTTTAAAAGTTTCTCAAATATAAGGCTTTTTGAACGTTAAAATAAATGAAGTTCCGTCACTGCTGCTTTCATAATCCACATTTCCTCCTAGCCTTTTCATGATACGGTGTACAATGGACAGACCTACTCCGTTTCCTTTAAATTTCTTGGCATTATCCATTCTGTTGAAGATCTTAAACATCTTATGCTTTTCCTCCTCGGGAATCCCGATTCCATTATCGGAAACTCTGTAAATAATAGTCTCACCATCTTCTGTTCCTTCAATTTCCACTTTCGGAAGCTCTTTATGGGAAGAATATTTCACAGCATTATTGATGATATTCAGGAACACCTGATGAAGCATCGTTTTATCGGCCAACACATCCGGACATTCCTTAATGATAATTTCACTGTTTGGGCTGCCGTAGGTCATCTTAGCATTTTGAGATATTTTCTCAATGGTATGAGCCGTTTTAAGACTTTCAAGCTGTATTTCACTATGCTTGGCACGGCTGAGCTGAAGTACATCATGCATCATTTCAGCCATATTATCTATTTCCTCAATAATGGTATTGATCTTGGTTTTGCTTTTTATAGAATCATCAGCAAGATTTCCCAAAAGCATTTGTGCATTCAGTTTCATTACCGTAAGAGGAGTTCCCAGATCATGCGAAATGGTATATGAAAAACTATCCAGTTCATCATTTACCTTTTTCAGCTCATCATTAAGCCTTTTGATTGCATTATAATTTTTGTGGGAGGTTTCTAAAATCAAATCCCTTACAGCCTGTACAGCACTTATATTTCTGGAATTCCATCTTTTAGAATTCCCTTTGATATTTTCTGTAAAAATACGGAAGGAGGTTCTGGGCGATACCATCTGCTTTTCCTCTCCGTTTTGAGAAAAGACCCCTATTTTTTTCTCCGGATTCCCGGCCCAGTTGATATGTTCATCAAACTCTTTCCGGAACCAGATCAGCATTTCGTTTTTCTCCCTTTCAATAAAGTAAATAACAATTCCTGCCGAATTTTCGGGCACATCCAGCTCCTCACCATGTTCTTTAAGGAAGTTCCGGCTTACATAGATTCTTTCATTGGTATTCTCCAGTGCCCATTGTACAATTCTACTGATGCTTTCCAAATTAGGAGTTTTGCCGTCTGTGATGATACTCTCATCTGAAACAATGGCAAGCCCGTCTGCTTCAGGAAGGTTTCTGATCTCTGTCTTACACTCAATAAGAGAGTCAAACAGATTATTATGTTTTAAAAACTCCGTTTTAAGCAGAGACACTTTCTCATTCAGTTCCAAACGGTAGTTCAGTTCACTTTTGGATTTAAAAGATGAATAAGCGTTGGCGGCCAAAGCTGTAAAAATTCCTGCCTGTACCCTGTCCTCAAGGTCAATATGCTTAGGCTCTACATTCTGGCAGGTTACTAATCCCCAAAGATGATCATCAATAATAATCGAAACACTGAAACTTGAAGCTGCCCCTGAATTTTTAAGATACTGACCGTGAATAGGTGACATTCCTCTGGAAGCAGAGAAAGTAAGATCAATATTTTCAGAACTTTTGCTTAAAATAGGAACCGTATCCGCATATACATTACTGAAGATCCGCTTTCTTTTTTTCAGATAAAGGTCACGTGCCTGTTTTGGAATATCAGATTCCGGGTAATGAAGCCCCAGAAAACTTTCCATATTCTCATTTTTCTTTTCGGCGATTACTTTTCCTGAACCATCCATCATGAATTTGTAGACCATCATCCGGTCATAGTTCACCACTTTCGACAGGGTTTCCAGAAGATGATTCCAGAGTTCCTTTTCATTATCGATGATATAAAAGTTATCGTACTTATTTGAAATCCGTTTATTGGGGTTAATCAAAACTTCTTCAAACTCCATAAAAATATAAAGTTCACTTCTGAAAACAGAGAAATGATACTCTGTATCTCCAATAAAAATCTTATCAAAATAAGTTTCATTCTTCCGTCTGGTAAACTTATCCAGCGAAGTATAGATTTCTGAATCAATAATGCTTTGAAAGCTTTCCGGAAAGTCAGTAAGCTGTCTTCCGAATAGTTCCTCTGAACTCCCGATTTTAAAAATATCCGAAATATTCCTGCTAAAAAAAGTAATGGTACGGGACTCTGCATCAATGCCAATCAAATAACCAAAACTTTGTATAGAACCCGGAATATGGATAGGTTCTTCATGGCATTCTATAAAATTCATATATCTCTTCAGTCTATCTATCAAATATAGCGTTTTTTAGAACAGCTTTCTATTTTGTGGTACTTAATTTTAAACCCCAGTCTATCAAGTATTCATAGAAAAAATCAGGTAAATAAAAGGTCAAAAACACATTAAAACATTCTTCATTTTCACCCACTTTTACTGTCATATCTATAAAATATACAAAAAAATAGACAATAATCCAATTATTATGCTTTAACCATGATTCATAACATGAATTACATATTATTAACCTTAATAATTATTTTATTTAAACAAATTTATCTAAATTTATATCACCAAATAATGAATATGATCAAAATTAATTGAATTATTCACAACAAATTCAATACAAAATTTAAATTCAAATAATACTATTATGAAAAAGTTCCCATTAATTTTATTTTCTCTGGTCCTATCCATAGGATTATGGAATCCATCAGAAGCATGTACAAGAGTAGTTTACAAAGGACCCCAGAATACCGTTATTACAGCACGGTCTATGGACTGGCGTGACGAAATCCCTGCCAATCTATGGGTTTTACCAAAAGGTATAGACCGCAACGGGCAGGTGGGCTCTAAATCTGTAAAATGGACCGCTAAATATGGAAGCCTAGTCAGTACGTCATGGGATATTGCATCATCAGACGGAATGAATGAAAAAGGACTGGTTGCCAATCTTCTTTGGTTAGGAGAATCTCAGTACCCGAAATTCGATGGAAAAGGAAGTAAAAAGGGAATTGCCATCTCATTATGGGCACAATATTATCTTGATAATTTCGCCACTGTAAAAGAAGCAGTAGAGTATTCACAAAAAGAACCTTTCGTGATTGTAAGTGATTATATTCCGGGGACAGAGAGATTTACGACTGTTCATCTTTCCCTTTCCGATGCTTCAGGTGACAGTGCTGTTTTTGAATACATCAACGGAAAACTGGTGATCCACCATGATCCTTCTTATACCGTAATGACCAACTCTCCTATTTTTGAGGAGCAGCTTGCTCTTAACAATTACTGGAAAGGCATTCCGGGAACAGTTATGCTTCCGGGAACCAACCGTGCTGCAGACCGTTTTGTAAGAGCTTCTTACTATGTGAATGCGATACCACAGACTGCCGATACCCGTACAGCTATAGCAAGTGTCTTCAGTGTCATCAGAAACTGTTCTGTGCCTTATGGAATTACTTCAGCAACGGAGCCTAATATTTCATCAACAAGATGGCGCTCTGTCTCAGATCAGAAAAACCTTGTGTATTATTTTGAAACGGTTTTCACCCCGAATACTTTTTGGGTAGATCTTAAAGATTTCGACCTGAGCCCTAAGGGAAAAGTAATGAAGCTGGATCTGAGTAATAATAACACTTATAACGGTAAATCCAATGCAAGTTTTAAAGAATCTGCACCGTTCACATTCTTAGGATTAAAATAAATTACCACAAAGACGCTTGCTTTAAGTAGACAACATACTTGAGTTTACTATACTATAACTGAATACATACCATTCCCCTTCCTTGGAAGGGTAGATTCAAAAATTATTTTTTTGAAGACGAAGTGGTTATGCTATTCACAAAAAACAAAAATAGATATGGCCTTTTTTTCAATTAAAAAGAAAAGCCTGATCCTGTGCATGCTGGCCTGTGGATTAACGGCTTATGCACAAAATCAGGATTCTCTGAAGACCACACCTCCCACACAGGAAGAAGACAATGTAAAATATCCACAACTACAGATTAAAGGCCTTTTTCAGGCACGTTATCTGGTAGGGATGAGTAAAGATGTAGATGTAAACGGACTTCATCATACAGATGGTTCCGGAACCGATAATAATTTTATGCTCAAATACATGAGGGTTCAGGTTCGGGCACAGATCAGTAAACGGACAGAAGTTGTTGTATTGGCCAATCTTGCCGATTTTAAAAATGATCCCAAAAGCAGAGTTCTTGAAAATGCTTATCTGAAATATACCTTCAATCCTAAATTGGCAATTACGGTAGGACAGTTCAGACCCTGGTTTGGTATTGAAGAGACTTATCCAATTGATATTATCAAATCTTTAGACTGGTCCAATCAGTATACGGAATTCGGAAAACTGGGCTGGACGAGTTTCCAGATCGGGATGTCTGCTACAGGACAGTTTCAACTGGGAGAGGTCCCTTTCCAATATGCTGTTTCGGTGGTAAACGGAAATGGAAAAAATCAAATCAATGATAACGATAACGGAAAGCAGTATTCGACCCGTCTCGTTTTCGGATTATCAAAAAAATACAATTTCAATGTAGGTCTGAATGGAGGTATCGGCGAAGTGTTCAGTAAAAAAGTATACGCACTGGGAGTTGATCTAAGTTCATTGATTCAGTTTGATCCAAAATGGAGTCTCGATATGCAGCTGGAAGCTAAACAGGCTACCAACCATGTCCTGTACAATTCCATTGCACCTGAATTACGACCTGACAATCCTGATCAGTATCTTATCCGTGGAGCCTACTTTCTTCCGAATCTGAGATATGAGATCAATCACAAAAATCTTAGTGCTTTTGAATTATCATGCCGGTATGAATATCTTGACACCAATTTCAGAATGGCTTCCAACCCAAGACAAACGATTACCCCGATGTTCGGATTGGAATTCCTGAAAAATTACGGTGCAAGAATTCAGCTGGGAGTACAGTTTGACCGCTACAAATATCAGGTGGAAAACACCTCACAATACAACAATAATCTATTTATAGTGCAAGTGCAAAGTAGGTTTTAAACGATTAAATAGTTAGTATCATGAAAGAAATAAATATCAGAAACGTAGCGATCACATTTGTTGTTGCGTTAATCATATGGTTCATTCCTGCTCCGGAGGGAGTTGCTGAGAATGCCTGGCATCTGTTTGCCATCTTTGCGGCAACCATTTTAGGAATTATTCTTAAAGCCGCTCCTATGGGTACAATGTGTATGATGGCTATTGGTTTTACAGCCCTTACACAAGTTGTTGCTCCGGGAGATGCAGGAAAATCCATTACAAAAGCACTTTCCGGGTTTGGAGATAAAGTAATCTGGCTGATCGGGATTTCATTCTTTATTGCCAGAGGATTTATCAAAACAGGACTTGGAAACCGTATTGCCTTTTTATTCATCAGAGTTTTTGGTAAAAGCTCATTGGGGCTGGCTTACGGATTAGGACTTGCCGATGTTTGTCTGGCACCTGCCATTCCGAGTAATACCGCAAGAGGTGGTGGGATTATCTATCCTATTATGAAATCTATGGCGATAAGCTTTGATTCCGTTCCTGAAAAACCTGAAACTCATAGAAAATTAGGTTCCTTCCTAACATTGAACAGTTACTACATGAACCTCATCGCGTCTTCTATGTTCCTTACCGGGACAGCAAGTAACCCGATGTGTCAGAAATTTGCGGCCAACCTTGGGATTGATATTACCTGGATGTCATGGGCCGCAGCAGGTTTCATTCCTGGTGCTGTAGCATTCTTTGTAGTTCCTTTGGTATTGTACAAATTATATCCGCCTGAACTGAAAAAAACAGGTGATGCTCCTAAAATGGCCGCTCAGAAACTAAAAGAAATGGGACCTATCTCTAAAAATGAATGGCTGATGCTGCTGGCATTTTTCATCCTGTTAGCCCTATGGATATTTGGAGGAGCGCTTTCAATTGATGCGACAACTACGGCGTTCATTGGATTAACCTTATTGCTATTAACCTCAGTATTAACCTGGGAGGACGTAAAAGGTGAAAAAGGGGCATGGGATACCATTGTTTGGTTCGCTGTACTGGTAATGATGGCAAGTTCTTTGAATGAGCTGGGTTTCATTGGGTGGTTCAGTAACCTTATCAAAGTTCAGATCGGAGGTCTGAGCTGGCAGGTCGCCTTCCCGGTTATTATTGTAGTCTATTTCTTCAGTCACTATATTTTTGCCAGTGCTACAGCTCACGTGGCGGCTATGTATGCAGCCTTGCTGGGTGTAGGGGTGTCTTTAGGTATTCCTCCTATGTTATTGGCGATGATGCTAGGTTTCATGGGTTCTATTTATGGTGTACTTACCCATTATGGCCATGGTCCTGCTCCTGTATTTTTCGGAAGCGGATATGTAGACCTGAAAGCATGGTGGGTCAGAGGTCTTGAAATAGGAATCGTCTTATTGATCATTTATATGGTTGTAGGAGGATTGTGGATGAAAGTCTTAGGATATTATTAATTTTTTAAATCAAAAATATGTTATCAACACTGTCAAGAAAAATGCTGATGTGCCTTACAGGACTCTTTTTGGGATTCTTCCTGTTGATTCATTTCCTTGGAAATCTTCAGCTTTTTCTGCCACAAGAACAGGCGCACCTGCAGTTTAATGCTTATTCACATTTTTTATCCGGAAATATTATTATCAAAATAGTTTCTTACGTTTTGTATGCCAGTATTATTCTGCATGCTGTAGACGGGCTGATCATTACGCTAAAGAATAAAAAATCTGGTGGTGGTTATCAGTCGGACAGACGTGGAAGAGCCAGTAAATGGGCTTCCAGAAACATGGGGATTCTCGGAACATTAATTTTGATCTTCCTGGTGATCCATTTTCAGAACTTCTGGTATATCTACAAATTCGGAAATCCTCCTTTGGATGAGAACGGAAATAAAGATCTGTACATTCTGGTAGTAACAGTGTTCAAAGAATGGTGGTATGTCCTCATTTATGTACTGTCAATGATTGCCTTATGCTATCACCTGATCCACGGAATACATAGTGCCGTAAGAACTCTGGGATTATACCATCCTAAGTTTGTACAATGGTTCAAAACGATTGGGATTGCCTATTCAATCATTATCTGTACAGGTTTTGCATTGATGCCGGTGTATGTATTCTTTACTTATCATTAAACAGAACGGTCATGATTTTAGATTCAAAAATACCACAAGGCCCATTGGAACATAAATGGGAAAATTATAAAAAGAAAGCAAGACTCGTAAACCCAGCCAATCGTAAAAAACTGGATGTGATTGTCGTGGGAACCGGACTGGCAGGAAGTTCTATTGCCGCTTCTTTGGGAGAAATGGGATATAATGTCAAATCATTCTGCTTTCAGGACAGCCCAAGAAGAGCGCACTCTGTAGCAGCACAGGGAGGTGTAAATGCAGCAAAAAATTATAAAAACGATGGTGACAGTGTTTACCGAATGTTTGTAGATACGCTGAAAGGAGGAGACTTCAGGGCCCGTGAAGCAAATGTATACCGTATGGCAGAGTGTTCTCTGAACCTCATCGACCAGGCGGTGGCTCAAGGTGTACCTTTCGGACGTGAATACGGCGGATATCTGAATAACCGATCTTTCGGAGGAGTTCAGGTGAGCCGAACTTTCTATGCAAGGGGGCAAACGGGACAACAGCTTCTTCTGGGAGCTTATCAGGCATTGATGAGGCAGGTTGGAAAAGGTTCCGTGCAATTGTTTTCAAGACATGAAATGCTTGATCTGGTTACTGTTGATGGGAAAGCCAGAGGAATTATCGTAAGGAATTTAGATACCGGAGACATTGAAAGACATGCAGCCCATGCCGTAGTATTGGCAACGGGAGGTTATGGAAAAATATATTATCTGTCCACCCTTGCTATGGGATGTAATGGTTCTGCAATCTGGAGAGCCCATAAAAAAGGAGCTTTAATGGCTTCCCCAAGCTGGATTCAGGTACACCCTACTTCTCTTCCACAATCCGGAGATTATCAGTCTAAACTGACTTTAATGTCTGAATCATTACGTAATGACGGGCGTATCTGGGTACCATTGAAAGAAGGTGAAAACAGGCCTCCGAATGATATTCCGGAAAATGAAAGAGATTATTACCTTGAAAGAAGATATCCGGCTTTCGGGAATCTTGCTCCGAGAGATATTTCCTCCCGTGCGGCGAAAGAAAGAATTGATGCCGGTTTCGGAATCGGGCCTTTGAAAAATGCAGTGTATCTTGATTTTTCAAAAGCAATACAGGAACAGGGAAAAGATAAGATCAGGGAAAAGTATGGAAACTTATTCGATATGTATCTGAAAATAACAGGGTATGATGCGTATAAAGAACCTATGATGATCTCTCCTTCTGCGCACTTTTCAATGGGCGGACTTTGGGTGGATTATGAATTGATGACCACCGTTCCGGGATTATTTGCTCTAGGTGAAGCTAATTTTGCGGATCATGGAGCCAACAGATTGGGAGCTAACTCTCTTTTACAGGCTTCTGTAGACGGTTACTTCATTGCTCCTTACACCATTGCAAACTATTTGGCGGATGAAATTCACACCGGAAAAATCTCACCAGATACTCCTGAATTTGAACAGGCTGAAAAAGCAGTTAAAGAACAGATTCAAGACTTTATGAATATCAAAGGCACCAAAACCGTTGATTATTTCCATAAAACATTAGGAAAACTCCTGTATGATTATTGTGGCTTGGCCAGAAATGAAGAAGGTCTGAAGTATGCCATTCAGGAAATCAGAAAGCTGAAAGAGGAATTTTATAAGGATGTAAGAGTTTCCGGACAGGGCGATAAAATGAATACCGAACTTGAAAAAGCAGGCCGCGTAGCAGATTATTTTGAAATCGGAGAATTGATGTGCTATGATGCCTTAACCCGTAACGAATCCTGCGGAGCGCATTTCCGGGAAGAATTCCAGACTCCGGACGGAGAAGCGATGAGAAATGATGCGGAATACCAGTTTATCTCCGCATGGGCATGGACAGGTGAAAATGGTGAACCTGAGCTGATTAAGGAACCTTTAACCTTTGAAGAAATTCAGCCAACGGTAAGAAGTTACAAATAAAAACAGAAAATTATGGATTTACATCTTAAGATATGGAGACAGAAAGACAGAAAAAGTGAAGGAAAACTCGTAGGCTACGATTTGAAAGGATTGAATTCTCATATGTCTTTCTTAGAAATGCTGGATACCCTGAACGAAAAGCTGATCATTGAGGGCGATGAACCCGTAGAGTTTGATCATGACTGCCGTGAAGGGATCTGCGGACAATGTGGAATGATGATTAATGGGATTGCCCATGGTCCTCTGAAAAATACAACCACCTGCCAGCTTCATTTACGGTCTTTTAAAGATGGGGAAACGATTCTGATAGAACCCTTCCGTGCTGAAGCTTTTCCAGTGAAGAAAGATTTAAAAGTAGACCGTTCTGCTTTTGACAGAATTATATCTTCTGGAGGATTTGTGTCTGTAAACACTGGTCAGGCACCTGATGCTACTGCCATTCCGGTAACCCATCAGACTGCTGAAGAAGCTTTTGATTCTGCAGCTTGTATTGGATGTGGAGCTTGTGTTGCTACGTGTAAAAATGGAAGTGCAGCATTATTTACATCTGCAAAAATCACTCATATGGCACTTCTTCCTCAAGGGAAAGAAGAACGAAGCAAAAGGGTTCTGGATATGGTAGCTCAAATGGACACCGAATTATTCGGGCATTGTTCCAATACAGAAGCCTGTGAAGTGGAATGTCCGCAAGGAATTTCGGTACTCAATATTGCCAGAATGAATTTTGAGTACAGCAGAGCCTTATTTTTCAGAAAAAAAGCTTAGATCAATAAACGAAGAACGCTAAAAATGATATGTTTGAAAGGGTAAATTTGCCAATGCAAGTTTGCCCTTTCTCTTTTAATTCACTCTCTCTATTCGTTCATCATAGCCACTACCCTTGCCGGAGCTGCAGAACCGCCTACAATCTTTAACGGAAATACACAGATTTTAAATCCGGACGGAGGCAGCGCACTCAGATTTGTAAGCTGCTCGATGTGTAAATATTCTTTTTCAATCCCTACGCGATGGCCTTCCCAGAAGAACTCTGGATCATTCATTTCTTTGGCTTTTTGAGCCATATATTTTAGAGGAAGATCCCAACCCCATTGATCAATTCCCATTACTTTCACGCCTTGGTCAATCAACCACTCTGTAGCTTCTTTGCTCATTCCGGTTCCTTTTTCTACAAAATCAGAGGTTCCCATCATTTTGTCCCGGTCAGTTCTGATCAGGACAATGTTTCCTTCTTGTATGGTGATTCCGTTTTTATCAAGGTCTTTTTTAAGATCATCTATTGTGATAGCCACAAAATCTTCTTTATGAGTACAGTCAATCACGATTCCATCCCCATAACACCATTCTAGAGGAATCTGGTCTATGGTCTTAGCGGGTTTCCCTTCTACTACAGGACCATAATGCCATGGAGCATCAATATGAGTTGTAGCATGAAGACCCATATTTTTGATCGTGTCGTCTGCCCAGCCTGTCCAGTTTTTAGGGAAAAGTCTTGACGGAAGTCTCAACGCCAGACGAATCAGCCAATGTGATTTTCTGTGTGCTTTATGTTTGATTTTCACCCTCATAAACCATGGGTCTCCTTCATTGTATTGAATAGGTTTTGTAAGATCAACAATTGTTGTTTTCATATGATTTTTAGGCTAAGAAGACAAAGATAGTGAATAAGGCAAAAAGCACTCTGTATGTTTGAATAAGAATGACGGATTTTTTAAAACCCCTTAGGAATCATAATTTTCTTCGGATCATTCTCATCATACATGATCTCAATGCTTCCATATTTAGGGACAGAAGAAAGATTCAAAAGACTGACAACTTTCTTGTAAACAGCAATATGTTCAGTTCCTCTGAAATCTTTAAAACTTACCTGAAACATAATTTGAGGCTGATCATTGACAAGAAGACCCGTCTGGCTTACGCTGATGATATTGGCTTCAGCATTTCTTCCTGAGAAGAGGATCCGTTCTTCTTTTTTATTTTTAAAAAGCTTACTAACCAGTAACTGGAAAACCAACACATAAATAAGAGTCATCACTCCACTGAAAATAATCGGATGCATGAATGTTAGAAATCTCCAGCCAAAATCAAAGGATTCCCGCATATAGAAATAATAGTAGAGTCCGGTTACGTATGCAATCATCAATATAGCAAACACAATTCTTAAAACGATTCCTGAGGTATTGAATCCCACTTTCTGATCACTTAAAATAAAGTAAGGCTCCTGCGAAACGTTGGGATTTAGCAGTACTTTCACCTTATTTCCGATATCAAATCTTTTTTCCTGTGGCTTAGAATCGTGAAACATCATTTCATGTTCAATCAATGTATTTCTGAGATTAGGAAAAGAAAGTACAATCTGAATGATATTCATATTGGTTTTCGGAATATACTTCAGGAGTTTATAATTGATGATTTTTGCTTCTCTCGGAATTCCGTTCCTCAGTATGGATTGAATAGTGTTCTTCTCTTTAAAGGTTTTTATAAAAAGGATATTCATAAAGAAGAAAATCACATACAACCATATGAGCAAAGAAAAACCGAGATACCCATAGCTCACAGCTAATGAATTTCTCGGTTCTGTTGCCAATTCCTCACTCATCATATAAATGAAAATCGGAAAAGGAACGCAGAAAAAAAAGAGAAAAATCCCCCAGAAAATGATCATAAATTTCATAGCTGCTATTTTGTAATCAGCAATAAAGTTATGATATTATTATGAACGGGAGACCTCTTTTTACACCTCTTTTTCGAAATAAAGTCTGTAATATTTTCCTTTATCATCTTCACCCATTTCAATTTTCTGTCGGTCTCCGTGGATGTAGATATGGAAGTTTTTATCCAGTTTAATAATACTTTTAAAGTGTCTCTGAGTCTTTTTTACCGCAGCTTCACTGATCGGGAATTCTTCAGCAATATTTACCTGCATATCTTGTTCGTAATCTGTTTTAAAGTTCACAAAACTTTCAATCACATGCTCGTCTCCCAATACTTCACTGGCAAATTCATCCAGTTTAAATTCTTCTTTTTCTTTGAAGAAATTGATAGACTTATTCAAGAAATCTGCCTGATCTGCTTTGGAAACTTCAAACTCCTGAGGAAGCTGTTTGGTAATATAATCTTTATAGACCATCAAAGCCTCCTGCGTGTGGAAATATTCATCATCACGCTGTTTTACTTTCAGGAAATCTTCAAACCAATAGTACATATCCCCGTTTTTGTTGTTATCAACTACAGAAAGTACATATCCGGTTTCCTTATTGTTGTTATAAATCAAAGCCGCCTTATCAATTTTAGACAAGCCGATTCCCTGATCTTTTTCAATATCAAATGTTTCTTCTGAAGGGTTGATCTTCAGGAAAGATTCTCTCTTCTCTGTTTTAAAAATCCCGATTTTATCCACTTTATCAGGACGGTCACTTTCGTCTTCAAAAAGTACGATAAAAAGTTCTCCGCTCTGAACTCTAGGGTTTTCTGCAGCATCAAAAAGGTGTTTTGCAATATTCTCAGACTCCCAGATGAATTTGGATTTATCATCAAAAATTTCAGAAACAGCACTGTAAACCGGGTTATTCACGAGATAAGTATCACTGTAAAAATGAAAAGTTTCTTCCGATTTGAAAGAGCCTAAAAAGTAATCTTCAAGCATTTCTGCCATTCCTTCTTCCAGCTTCAATTCCTCCTGGGAAATCGTCAAAGAATCTCCATTGATCTTATTTCCTACTCTGTGTACTATTATTTTTGAAAACATTTTTCTGAATATTTGGACTGCAAAGATATTCATTCTAATTCTTTCTGCGAAAATTAAAAAAAGTCATTTTAGAGAGAGCGCTGAGTTTTTAACCACCCCGTCAAATCTTCGATTTGCCACCCCTCCAAGGGAGGGGAATTCTCAGTCATTCATTTGTAGTAAGCTTTGTGGAAGAAGTTTTTTTGACTTTTATTTTCCAAATTGATAAAACCCTTATCATTTTGACATGCTTTTTTATTTAAAGAACCAACCTTAAAAATCACAAATCATTATTTATCAACACCTTAATTTAAATTTATTTTCAACGGAATACCATTGGCATCATGATTTGAAAACATAGCAAAATGGACTTAAAGACATTAAACAGACTCGATAAGCTTAGACGATTAAAAAGCAAAGGACCGGAAACTCCAAAGTGGCTGAAACCTTATCATCTGCTCTTTTTTGCTTTTTTAACCATTTTCATCTTTGGTGCCATCATTAAAATGTTAGAACACAATCCAAATTAAAATATAATATTATGAATTATCTACAGGCCGTAAAGGAAATCACAGACGTGGTTCCCGATTTTGAACAAGAAGTAAAAGAAATTAAAATTCAAAACTCATACAGTATCATCCGCACTTTCACAGAGCGTATTAAAAATATGATCCGCCAGAATGACAGAAATCTGCTGTTCAGAAGTTTACAGAAAATGGACAAAATTTATACTGACGGAGATACCATATTAAAAAATGCTATTGAGACGACTTTCATTTATTCTCTGGACAATTGTACCGCTTTCTGCAGTGAAGAATACAGAAAAGTGATTTTTAGTCACATTTCGGCCAACCTTCAGAAGGTATATTCAAGACAAATTTACAGTCACGGCATATAAAGGTTTATTACATTTTTTATCCCTTTCATTACAAAGTGTTTAAATTAAACAAAATTAAAAATAACTCACAATCAATAGATTATGAAAAATAAAATAAGAAGAATTTCAGACTGGAAAACCTGGAAAACTACGACCAACAGACACAATACAGAGATATTACTCACTCACATCGCTGTAATAGTAAGTGTATTTATTTTTGCGGCCTGCCTTTAAATTTTGGTATACATTTCGCTGCAATATAAAGTGTTTGAAAAATTCTTAATTATGATGAAAGTACAAATGCAAACTATTAATCAAAAAATAGCTGTTGAATACTTAAAATTTTTCTATCCGCCACTTCGCAATGAAATCACACAGTTGTCTGTTCAGAACAATTTTGCTGGGATCATGCAGGCTACCGTGAACTATCTGAAGAATCTTTTACAGGAATCTAAAATCAGCATTATTGCCCATCACCTTAAACTAATGGACTCAATCTATAAAAATGGGGATTCTTACGTAAGAACCATGATTGAAAATCTGTTTGTAAGATCTTTTGAAAGTTTCAAGAAACACGCAAAGATTCAACATTGGAAACTCCTTTATCAGTATATGCCTGTAAGCTTCCAGATCATTTATAATGAACAGCAGAAGCAGGATATGATATATTTTGGAAAATAACATGTAAAACAAAAAGGCGAATAATTGAATTCGCCTTTTTTGTTTTTCTATTACTGACAAATCACATCCTTATCTATTTCACCAATACGTGCAAAACCTCTATTTTTGTAAAAAAAAATAACGATGAAGTACCCTTTTTATGCAGCAATGATGTGCCTCTCGCTGATCTCATGTGGAAATAATGACAACACTATTGACGATCCGAAGCCGATTGATAAAGAAATGTATCAGTTTGAATTCAAAAGCTATGCGGTAAAAGGAACTACACTGTACACAGGATCATTTGGAAGTAAGTCTAATCCTGATGAATCTTATCTGAGCAAATACTGGAGCATGTATCAGGAACCTGCATGGAAAAAGATAAGTCTTGATCTTACAAACAAGACCATCAAATTGATTTCCGAAGCCTCAACTACAGATTTCACTTATAGTTTCACGATTGTAAATGACTCTGTACTTATCAAAGAGAATACTACTAATAAACCAACTTATATTGGTGATTTCAATAAAAATACATCCTTGTTCACTCTAAAAAGAACTTACAGATATATTAAAAGAGTACCCCGAACCAATGAAGAAGGGCTTCTGATTACTAAAAGTGCGCATTTTGGGATAACCCAATACGAAAATATTTTTGGGAATATATTTACCGCTCCTTCTGAAATGGTAAGATCAGAAGATCAGGTTTTATGGACAAATATTGAATATTACTACAAGAAGCTTTAATCAACCGATGATATAATAAAAATCCCTCCAATGAACTTATTGAAGGGATTTTTTTATTTTTTAAAGTCTTATTTCGTCACAAATACCTTTTCTATCGTCTGTGATTCTTCTTTACTCAGTGTTGAGGATTTCCCAAGCTTAGCAATGAAAGCAGATACTTCTTCCGGTGTTGCCGGTGATCCCAGGTTTTGTCCTTTAGCATCAAAAGAATCTGCGAGTACTTCTCCTTTTGGATTCAGAATCAGCCAGAAAGGGAGTCCGGCATTTTCACCTTTATATTTATTCATCAGCTCTTGTCCGCCAGGGTTTTCAAGGCTTTTCTTCTCGCCTCTTTCCTGAACATCCACATAAGCAGTAACGAATCTTTTATCAAAAATAGGTTTAGCTTCAGGAAGATCCATGTTTTTTTCCATCATTTTGCACCATTTGCACCATGAAGCATGGAATACCAGCAAAACATTTTTATTGTTCGATTTAGCTTCTTTGAAAGCTGTATTTAATACTACATCTGCCTTTTCCTGTGCTGCTCCTAACTGAAATAAGAACAACATAACAACGATAATAATTTTAGAGTATTTCATTCTGAATTTTTGTTTAAATCTACACGAATTTAGGCATTTTTCTTTGACAATATAACTTTAGAAATAATCAATTTAATTAAACATTTTGTAATTTAGTCAATGATAAATTTGTTTTCTGACATATTATAAAACAGAATTTTCTATTCATAAATAGATTTAAAAATGATTGAAATAAAAAAATATTCTAATCAATCAGGGCATGCTGAGCCAAGGCGGGTCATCAAATACACATTATTCTGGTGTGATCATGGGAGCGCTGAAATTCTGGTTGATGAAAATATTTTTTTCCTGAAAACCGGTCAGACTATAACCATTACTTCAGGACAGTTTCATCAGTTAAAATCGGTGGAAGGAGAACTTACAGCATTAGAATTTACCCTTGACTTCTTCTCTAAAAGTGACAGCGATATTGAACTTATTTTTCACAACGGGCTTTTTTGTCATTTTGGAATGAATGAAATGATTACTGTACTTCATCCCGAATTTTTCTCCGAAACACTCAACACTATTGAAAAAGAAATTCAGGAACAGCCTTATCAGTATCTGATCTCCACGCATTCTTTGGTTGAATTGCTGTTGGTAGAAATCAACCGTAGTAAAATTGCCAATGGTGATGAAGTCTGGAAACCGGATGCTTTATTCTTAAAATTCCTTGAAAGTGTAAGAACCCATTTTAAAAATAATTATCAGGTCTCCCATTTTGCTGATATCCTCGGAACTACTGAAGCCAAACTGAATGAAGTTTCAAAACTACACACCAGCAAAACCGCTCAGAATGTTATCTACAGCCTTATTATTTCTGAAGCGAAGAGACTTTTACTGTATGAAAAGCTTACCGTGAAAGAAATTGCTTACCTTCTTGGTTTCAATGATCCTTTCTACTTTTCCAATTTCTTTAAAAAACATACTTCCCGTTCTCCAAAAGATTACCAGAAAGCGGTAAAGGAAATTTAAAGAAGTCAGGATGGGAATCAGGTACAAAAATTGGAGAAATCTGTAATTCTGGATTTTTATAACACGCAAAGATTTATTTTCAATTCCGTTTTATCTTAAGTGAGCAAAGTGAATCGATATTCAATCGATTCTGATGAAGCTTGTGCCTAAAACTGTACTATAATTTATGGCCAAATGTCAATATACTGAATTCTCTACAGCCTTTGAGGACTCGTCTGTTTTATACGTCATCACTTCCAACTTCCATCCTTGTGCTTCTCTCTCCCCTCATTAAATATTCTATGCTTTTCCCGGAATTGTCTATTCTTTAGACATTGCTTTTCGCTGAACTTTGTACCTGTAATTAAGACCTAAAAATTATAAGTATGAAGACTCAACAGGACACCGCCGTTTTTTTATTAAGGATAGCTCTGGCATCCGGATTTTTATCTGCTGTAGCAAGCAGACTGAACCTTTGGGGAACTCAATCTTCGGGCTGGAAAAAATTTGTCGATTATACTGCTGAAACAAATTCATTTTTACCGCAGTCATGGGCTTCCATAATAGCCGTATTGTCTACAGCCACTGAATTATCAATCGGTATTCTGCTTCTTGTTGGGTATCAAGTAAAAGGAACTACACGGTGCGCCTCTATTCTTACTTTATTTTTTGCGGTTGCGATGAGTATTTCTTTTGGCATTAAAGAGCCTTTAGATTATTCCGTCTTTGCATTCAGTGCCGGAGCATTTCTCCTGAGTACGTTCTCACGCTATCAATGGAGTTTAGACCAATTTTTACAACAATAACAATTAAAATTTATATATTATGAACACTAACATTCACGACTACATCGTAAAAACAGAACAGAAAGAATGGCAGCCTTTAATTGAAAAAGGGATTCATTATGAAGGTATTTTTGTAAAATCTTTAAAGTTTGATCCGGAGAAAAACCGCTCAACCAGTATTCTTTTAAAATTTGAACCGGGAGCCAGCTATCCTTATCATAATCATCCTGCCGGCGAGGAGCTGTTTATTATGGTAGGTGATGCTACTATTGCAGGTGCCCAACTTGAAAAAGGGGATTATCTGTACACTCCACCGAATTTTAAGCATTCTGTGAAGTCAGAGCATGGATGTACCATTCTTTTTGTGATACCTGAAGAAGTGGAGATTCTTTAACTCATTATTAAAAACAAAACCACAGTGAATCTTTTACTGTGGTTTTGTTATAAAATATTTTTTAGCCTTAAATTGACATCTTTATTTCAGGGCTGTTTTGTTTGATGATATAGGTCTGAAATTAATTAAAGTTTTTTTCTTTCTTAGAATATCCACCAAAGTCTGTACTGAAAATGTGAGGATAATATACAATACAATCAGCACAGACACATAACCAATTTCATGTTGTCTATATCCAAAAATTCCTTTCCCCCAAGAGATCAGTATCCATTGGATCATATACATGGAGGTTAAATTTTTACTGCAGTATTTTAGAATACGCATAAAGCCATTTTCTTTAACGTTTGTCGTTATTGTATTAATCAGCCATAAAAAAAGTAATGTCCATCCTGCAAAATAGATCACTCCGCCAGGTCCCATATGATAAAACCCGTTGTAATTATAGTCACCATACAGAAAAACCAGCGGGGCTCCTACGGCAATGAACAACAGCCCTACATACAGCATATTTTTAAATATTTGTTTAGCGTTGTAGTTCAGCTCCTGAAACCATTTCCCGAAAAACATTCCGATGATAATAAAAGCCATCCATGGGAAAACAGGAAAATATACATAGGCCGGATAGTCTGTATTAAAAAGAAGATCCAGCACATAATTGATCACAGGATAGTCAAGATTAATTCCGCTAACTTCTCTGGATATCAACGCAACGAATAAACCTATCGCCAGAATGATATATTTATTTTTCACATATTCTCTGATAAATCCTACAAACAACAATGACATCCCTGCCAGCTGCAAAATATCACCCAGCTGTACCAGATATACATACTGCTGTTCTATAGGTGCATGCCATCCATATTTTTGCATAAAATTATCGGGAGCAAAATTAAAAATCACAGGGATCATAAATTTCATAAAATTCATGAACAGACCTGCAAAGACTAGTAAAACACCTCGCTTTAATGCACTTTTAAGGCTTTGATGGCTGGAAGTCATGAAGGTAATTCCCATACAGATCAGGAAAATGGAAGTTCCCCTTCCAAGAAAAACAATAAAACTTCCAATTGCTGTTTCATATTGTGATTTTACATTGGCATACACCAGCAAGGTATGTATTATGATCATTCCGATAACACTTATACCTTTTATTAAATCCAGTGTGAGGATTCTTTTGTTTTGTTGTTCCATAGTTTTTTTAGTGAAAATTGTGGATTAGATGGATAAAATTGTATTCATTATTCTTTATTAAACAATATTTTTATTTATTCTAAATAAAAATCAAATATACAAATTAAAACCACATTATGAATTTCGTTTATTAATTTTCATAAATTATTAATATCTAAAAATTCATTTTGAAATTTACATCTCTTTAGGTAAAACTTGCACCAAATTTTAACGGCAGAAGTCTGTATATTAGCACCTTATTATATTAGTCTTATAAAGATGAACTGGTGCTTTAATATATTTGATACTGTCGTTATCACGGCTGTAATACAGGGGGTAGCCACTACAATAGCTATCGGATATTCCCCTTCCCATACTTCGGGGAAAAAGTTATTATCTGCTATATTAATTACTCTGGCTTTTTTGAATATCAAAATATTACTACATACTCTTGGTTTATGGCAATATCCGGGGTTCCATTATTTTCCTCTGGCTATTGATACGCTTATGCAGCCATTGTTTTATTTATATACCTGTTCACTCACAGAGAAACATTTTTCGTTGAACCGCAAACATTGGTTACATTTTTTACCTGCATTGATATTTCAGTTTCATGCAATGATTGTCTATATCATTGGGTTTATACAGCCAGATGTGCAGACACAGGATTTTATTGCAGAAAAATATCTGTATTATAACTCTGTTAAATGGGCTGAAGATTTTTTTGTTCTTGTTTCCGCAGGCATATATTGGTATCTCAGTTTCAGGAAAACCCAAAAATACCGGCGGTGGTTATTTACCAGTCAATCTGCAACCCAATATCAGGAATTGGCATGGCTCCGAAATCTGCTTATCGGAACAGGAATATTGGTAATTGTGTTATTTTTATCTTCAATTACCTCCAATATCTTACAACTGAATCACTCATTTCTGTATCTGGAAATTTTTTACGGTTATCTGGCACTCTTAATTTACTTTCTCTCTTTTCAAGGGTATCGAACTATAATAGCTGGTGAAGTACAATCTGTACGGATCTCAAAAAATAAAATTTATACAGAAGAAATACCACAGCCAGAGATTACATCTATGGATATAAAAACGTCTCTGGACGAAAAAAATCTCTATGCCATTCAATCTGCATTATTAGAAATTATGGAAAAGCAACATCTCTTCATAGAACCTGAATTAAATCTGAAAGATGTGGCGAAAATAATCGGTTTTCCGGCATCACAGGTTTCTGCTGCCATTAATGCTAAATTTGAAATGAATTTTCGCAGCTGGGTAAACAGTTATCGTGTGGAAGAAGTGAAAAAAAGACTGAATAACCCGGAATATAAACACCTCAGCCTTACCGGTATCGCTTTTGACTGCGGGTTTAATTCTGAAGCCAGTTTCTATCGAATTTTCAGAAAACATACAGGTCATTCTCCCAAAACATACTCAAAATCTACAAAATGAGAGAATTTTAATACCACTCAAAACCTGTTTTGAGTGGGTAAAGACTTTGGGATATTGTTTATTTGCCGAATAAAATTTCACTTATGAAGCTTATAAACTTATTATCTATCATGTTATTAATGATTAGCAATTGGAGCCATTCTCAGATCAGCTCGAATCAGATTCCCGCACAGCAGCCTATTACTATTAAGGCCCCATTTCTATTAGAAACGAATTGGGATCAGTGGGGGACTTACACAAAATACACACCTGAAAATGAGGTATTGGGATGCTGGAGTACAGCTTTAGCACAGATTCTTTATTATCATCGTTTAAAACCATTTGGTTCGGTTTCCTATAGCTGTTCCAAAGGACATTTCATTAAAGATACATTATCAGATTATGTTCTGGAATGGAAGGATTTTACAACGGATATCAATGACAATAGTCAGCCTGAAGCTATAGATGCTGTAGCACGCTACTCCTATCTTACTGCCATAGCCATTCGTAAGGATTTCGGAACTCCAAAATATCTGGAAATGATCAATCCTGCCTCTCAGGTTGAAAAACATTTTGCTTGCAAAGCTACTTTTTATGGAAGCTTTACCGGAGAAATTCCTTTTTCACAGGAACAGATGAAACAGATTGCAGAGAAGGAACAAATAAGTCATATTATTACTAAAGACAGTATTATTATATTGATTAAAAAAGAGATCAACCAAAAAAGGCCCGTTTATTTTCACATGGGAAATTTTACGACATACGGACATTCGACAGTCATAGACGGATATCTGGAGAAAAATAATATTTTCTATGTACATATTAATTATGGTGCCGGAGGTTTTCGTACAGGATGGTATAATTTATTTAAACCAATTGATGTAGAAGACGATATACGCTTACGGGCATTTGTTACTATAGAACCGATACAAAAATGAATCTAAATGATTTATACTTTAAAATAAAAACTCTTCCAGTTGGAAGAGTTTTTTATAATTATTACGATTTAGGCAATTCCGGTGGACGCATTTTGTATTTGTAACTGTTTAACGTTTTTAAAAATGCTACGATATCAAAAACTTCGTCGTCCGTCAGATTCAGTTTTTCTACCATTCCTGATTTGTGGGGAAACTTAGGATCATTGATCTGATCTCCTTTTGGTGTTTCCCTTCCCATTCCGGCGTTGTACATCATTACAATGTTGGCCAGCTCAGGAAAAAGTCCATTATGCATGTAAGGCTTATTCTCAGAAACTTCTCTCAGCGTAGGTGTTTTAAACTTTCCTACATCTTCGTTCTTTTTGGTAACAATATATCTTCCCAGATCTTCATACTTCTTTCCATAATATGTAAGCCCCAGATTGTGGAACTTCTGGTCAGAAAAGTAAGGGGTGTTGTGACAATTGATACAATTCGCTTTGGTACGGAATAAATGAAGTCCATTGATTTCGGAATCCGTTAAGGCATCTTTTTTCCCTGTAACGAATTTATCAAACTTTGATGGCGGACTTATCAGAGAGCGTTCAAATGTAGCAACAGCTTTTGCAATTTTCTCTTCCGTCACTTCCCCATTTCCGAAAGCTTTTACAAAGAAATCTTTATAACCTTTGATCTTTCTGATATTTTTTGTGGCCATTGACATATGCAGATTCATTTCTACCGGATTTTCAATAGGAGCTTTCACCTGCTCTTCCAAAGTCGCTGAACGGCCGTCCCAAAAGAATGTTTTGGCAAATCCAATATTCACTAAAGTGGGTGCATTTCTGGTTCCCGTTTGCCTGTCGTGGCCAAAGGAAACTCTGCTCCCGTCTGACCAGCCAATTTCAGGGTTATGACAGTTGGCACAGGAAATTTGTCCGCTTTTGGATAATCTCGGATCAAAAAACAACATTTTTCCCAGTTCCATTTTCTCTTCGGAATAGGGATTATCTTCAGGAAATTTCATTTTAGACAAAGGTCCGATATCCTGAAAACCTTCTTTCGCTTCATCAAATAAATGAGCAGCCGGCCACTTGTTCTGATCCCCGCTGCTGTATAAAGTACGAAGCTCTTCCACGGTGTATCCCGTAGGGTCATTTGAGGTATAACTTAATAAACATGCTATTCCGACAAGGGCCAGAAAAGCGAGATATCTGTCTTTCATTTATTTTTAATAATAAACATTCAATCCTACCAAGGCAACATGATTAGCTCTGCCATTGTAGTCCACTTTATTTTTATAGGTACTGTTCATCAGCCAGGTTTGAGAAAAACTTCCAAACAGTTCATACCTGATTTTATTCTGGTCAAAAATATAACTTGCGTTAAAATTAAGACCAATTTTAGGCGTTGCATCATATGCAAAGTCCGGCTGGGCAATCTTAGTTGCAAAGATATTCTCTTTTGTGCTTTGATAAGGCTGATAATTGAATTCTTTTTCCAATGGAATATACAGATTTTGCGAAAGACCAACCGCTAATTTATGTGAAGGTTTTAAAACAAATTCTTTTTCTGCTCCAAGACGGTAATTGAAAAAAGAAAGTTTTCTCTCCATTACCACTGATGCATCTTTCACATGATTTTTCCCATATGCTGCATCAAAAAGAATTTTAAATGCCTCATTTTTATGGTTAAACCAAACCACACTATTCTGCCAGAAAAGATTCTTCTGCTCCAGACGATACGATCTGTACTCCAGGGGATAGTTATAATTGGTATCCAGCTGATCCTGATAGGTCATCATGGAAGCCCACTTTTTACCATTATAATTTCCTAAAAAATTAAGGTAGAAACTATGCAGATCTGTTTTCAGCCCGGAATATTTTGTATAGTCCTTATGCCATTTAAAACTGCCATCCTGATATTCAAAAACCCTGTAGAAGCGCTCAATCAGGTTTTTATAATCATATCCGGCAGAGAAATGGGTATTCTCACTATTAAAGGCATATTCTCCTCCCCAAATGTAACCTCCCATTTTATATTCGGAAGTTTTATACTCGGTATTCCCGATGTATTGATTACCATATCCTTCATTATATCGAATATAAATGCTGTCATTTGCCGGTACATTTCCTTTTATATTGACAAACATGATATCATTTCCCTTGTAATGATGTACGTAGCTCAGTTTTCCGAAAATGGCATGTTGTTTCCATTTTAAACCCAATTTTGCAAAGGCTTTGTATTTGTAATCGTCTACCTTCGGTCTTGGATCTGCATTCTGACGGTAAGATTTTGCATACATACCTTCTCCTCCCAACTGCAGGATTACAGGTTTTACAGGATTATAGGCAAACTGTCCGTTGATAAAATAGTTTTGTTTCTGCCATCTTGCCGTACGGGGAACCCAATAATATGAGGGATTATAAATAAAAGAAGAATTTGTAGTTCTTTCGTCGCTCAGGATATAAGGAACATCTTCTTCGGTGGTTTTGTCTGCTTTAAGTCTCCCTGATAAAGCAATTTTATCATTCAGTTTATAAACTCCTTCAGACTGAAAAGTAAAGCTTCCTGTTTCTCCCGCGGTCTGTACTCTTTTAAAATTTTGTTTTGCAGAAGAATACTGAAAGGTTGTCCGTGAAAAATCCAAAGGCTGGAAAAATGAAATATAGGGATCATTTATTCTGATTTCCTTTTCTACAGAACTGATATTAATACTATCTAAATGAGTAGTCTGAGCATGGAAGAGCTGACTGCCTAATGCAGCCAATCCCAATATACTGTATTGAAAAGCTTTAATTGTCTTATTTTTATTATTGTGCATATCCTCGAGGGTTTGCTTTAATCGTTACAAAATCATTGGCAGAATTATTCGTATCCTGCAGTACCACACGTCCATTGATAATTTCCTTCGTCTTACGGATTACAGAAAGTCCGGTAAAAGTACCTTCAGCCTGTCCTAGTGAATTGACAATGAAAGTTCTTGAAGCGTCTATATCTGCAGGGAAATCTTTAGGTACTTTCTGCTCTTTATCCGTAATATCTATTCCGTCTATGATATAGTTTTTAGGAATCTGTAAAAACAGGGTTCCTGTAGGAGCTTTAGGAGCAGCTACTTTTTGCCAGCTTGCCACTTCTGCATCAGTTGCTCTCAAAATTCCTAATCCCAGCATAGAATTTACATTCAGGATTAAGTCATTAGAGGCAATACTCCAGTAAGCAACCTGCATATCCGGCACCATAATATTCTGAATATCCCATGCGAAAGGCTTTTTACCAATACTTATATTATAGTCTCCCATATAGGTTTCAAAGTCTGCATGACTCAGATCAACGGTTCTGTCAGGTTCCTGTATTGCTACTCCTGTCCCGTTAATATCATCAAAAGGCATTTTATGATTAATGGCAGTTTGAGCTACAATAATACTTTTCCCTGGCAAAATAGGATATTGACTGCCGCTTCCAGGTATTTTGATAAGTATATTAGAGTATACATAATCTGTATTGGCTGCAGCACCGCCACCGGCAGTTTTGCTCCAGTCATACTGTCCGTTAGATAAAGTATAAGTGGTCACATTGCTATTCACATTTCCTTCGAGAAATACCAGATATAAGCCATCAGCATAAATAGTCTGATCTGAATTATTATGAATCTCAATAAACTGATCTCGGAAATTGGCTCCTAATTTATTATCCGAACCTGCATAATAATATTGTTTGATCACAAGATCTCCAAGGTTTCCGTTGGTAATTCTGACCAATTTTGAAGAGGTATTGGCATTGATGGTTACTTTTTCATCAAAACCTCCGAAATGAACAATTTCATAACTTGTTTCCTGTCCCAGCTGCTGTTCATATTCGTTCTGTTTCAGTTGCAATTCAGCCTGAATACTATAACTTCCTGGCAGAACGGCATCTAATTTCAGATCTCCGTTTGCATCTGTTTTTCCAATAATCTGATCTTCCGTGGCTGTATTTTTCAGGATAACGGTTACATTCGCTACTCCTTTGTCTGCAACAGAAGGGTATTTGGAAGCATCATATTTAATATTTACAGTAAACGGAACAGGCTTAATCTCGTTATTTCCTCCAAAGTCATCATCTCTGTTGCATCCAACAAGAGCAAGAACGGGAACTACTAACAATAGTATTAATCGTTTCATTATTTTTATTTTTAGTATTATTAAAATCTATATGAAATATTTCCTCCAAACGAAGTAGAGGTAAAGTTGCCATAAACACTTCCTTTTTCGTCATATGCTCTTAAATTGAAAACATTACTTACATATATTGACAATCTGAAGCCACTTAAGAAATCTTTTGTAACCCTTAAATGAACATTATGAAGTGTTTTGTTATACAACCCTGAAAGTTTTTCTTCGGAAGGTTTCAGAAACAATCCCTGATATTTTGGATTGGTACGGTCGTTTTCAGGAATCATCTGCATTTCTCCGTCATGCTTGATATAGCCTATCGGATAAATATCATTCATTCCTGTCAGAGATCTATCTGAAAGAAAATGATCTGTTCTCAGTCCAATAATTAAACCTGATGAAGCCAGGTGATAATCAAAACTGAAACTTGCTCTGGCCATGGATCTTTTATTTTTGATATCATTATAAATCCCAAATTGGTAATCCTTATCCATGATCTCCGGCGCACTGATTTTGTAAAGCCCTTCATCTTTCTGCCCGGAAGTTTCTACATAGCTGGCATTAAAACCAATAACAAGATTAAGTGCTTCTATCTTTTTGAAGCTGGCCATCAGTTCCAATCCTTTATCTGCAGACTGATACCCATTAATAATTCTGTTCTGGAGGTAATTGAATTTTTCAGTTCCTACAATTTCAAAAGTAGGCACGTTTGTTCCTGATATATTGACGTCAACTTTGGCTTTATCCATGATTTTATGAACACTCATTGTGGTAAAACCATCAATCAGCTTATTGTAATATGCTGTAAGGTTAACTGTTGCAAAAGGAAATCTGTAGTCTAATCCTATTTCCGTTTTCCAGCTTTTTGAAGGTTTAAGATTGGCATTATCTCCGGGAGTCACTACCGTCTGCATAATAGCAGCCGAGTAATACCCTGGCAAACGATAATCCCCTAACAAAAAGTCAAAATATCTCGGTGATGTATAGATCTGATTAAGAGAAGGTGCTTTAGATGTTAATCCAAATCCTCCTCTCACAGAAAATTTTCCCATCTGATAGGAAGTGTTTACCCTTGGTGAATAGGTAGAATATGAATTCTGCAGATCATAACGAAGTCCCAGATTTGCTTTAAAAATGTGTTTATTAGTAAAGACTTTGGTAATATTATCCTGAATATACAATGCATACTGCTTACTGGAAAATACATTATCTCTGTAATTAAAATCTCTCATCCCATTGGAACCTTGTCCGGCTGCAGTTATCGTAGTAAACTGACCTGCTGTTCCGTATCTTCCTTTTCCAAAGTTATCTCCATAACGGAAATTAGCTCCCATACTGTAATTATGAGCCCATTTTGAAGAAGTTAATTTTATTCCGTTAATACTAAAATTCGTATAAATATTAAGAGGTTTACCATCAGCAAAAGCTTGATTTTCATAGCTTGGAGGGGTATACTGAGCATAATAGACATCATTTTCTGTAGCCGTTCCATAAGGACGCGCTCCCTGATTCAGCCAATATCTGCGTTCTGTAAGCTGAGTTGCATAGCTTATCCCCATATCGACATTGATTGATCTAAACAAGGTTTTTTTACCATTCTGTGCAAAAAAATAGCTGATATTATTTCCTAATGAAAAGCTTTTATTCTCAACATTGATAATCATTCCATCAACATCATCAGGGTCTCTTTTTCCCTTGCTGCTATTGGTAGAAAATGAGGCAGACAGTTTATTTCTAAATCTATTTTTATTACTTGACCAAAGAAGATTGACATTTGTTCTGTCATATCCTACCAGACTGGTTCTGGGATCTGAAAGAGAATTCATATAATCCACAGAAGCATTCAGGGCATTGTTCTGATTAATTTTAAAACCTTTGGTAAGGCCAACCTGATAAGTTCCTTCTCTAAGAGATGCATCCAATCGTAATGGTGATGCTTTCGCTGTTGTGGTAACTTTGATCAATCCGGAAGTTAAATCTCCATATTTAGCATCCGGAACTCCTTGTACAACTTCTATACTTTCTATATTTTCTGTAGGAATTTCTCTTAAATCGACACCGTAGTTAGGCTGTCCCGGCATTAAACTTCCTCCGTTGGTCGTCGTATTGAAACTGATTCCAAAAGGGCCGCTGTTGGCAGAATCATAACTCTGCATGTTTTCGTTATTTGATAGGGCAATATCGTTGACCATCAGCTGTACTCCAAATGCCCTGTTCCCAAAATCATCACCTCCCGGAACACTTCCGGAACCCGTTACTGAAGGTCCGCTGGCGGTTCTGAATACAATATTTTTAAATTGGGTATTGTCAAATTGCTGTACATATTGACCGGGTAATTGCTGCAATACGTCACCGATAGAAAATGACTGTAGATTTTGAAGTGCTTCCTGTTGAATTACTATTTCAGAAAATTGTTTTTTTCTTGCTGTAAGCTGTACTCCTTCAATTCTGATTTCTGATGTTCCTGGAGGAATTACTTTATCTGGAAGAATGGTCAGGTTTAGTTCTTCTCCCTCTTTTAGAATAATAATTTCCTCTTCATTTTTATCATTCCGAAAACTGAGTTCACATTCTCCTGTAAGCGACATTTTAAAATTCTCTCTAAATACCCGTTTACATTTCTTTGTCTCATCATTGTTAATAATAGTTCCCTTCTTGATTTGTCCATTATGAGAAAATTCAACTTTCTGAGCAGACAAGAATCCGCCTGCTGTTAGAAAAACAGCACCTGCTAATAACGATAATTTCACCCTTAAAATATTTAGGGTGCAAAATTAATTATAATTATTCTAAATAAAAAGTAAGTTTTTGAAATTGTTTAAGTTATTTTAACTTAAAATAAAACAAAATACATACACAATTCCCTGTATAAAGAATAAAACAACAATACATTTTACTATAAACAGCTACTTTTACAGTATTCCACTATTAGCAAACTCAATCTTTCAGTTTAAAATATATTCTTAAAACAAATGAAAAAAAAACTCAAAAACATTAATAAATTATGTTTAAAAACAAAAATCCCGCAGTAAATAAATACTACGGGATTGATTTATAATTAAATGTTAATGTTTACATTTATTATTTTACTTCTTCAAAGTCTGCATCTTGTACATCTTCAGCCCCAGCGTTTCCACCAGCATTCTGCGCTCCTGCACCTGCATCAGCACCTGGCTGTTGACCAGCTGCATACAATTCCTCAGAAGCTGCCATCCATGCTGCATCTAATGCTTCAGTTTTAGCTTTTACATCATCTACACTTTTAGCTTCAAATGCTGTTTTTAATTCTGCGTGAGCTGCTTCGATAGCTACTTTTTTGTCAGCAGAAAGTTTTTCACCGAATTCTTTCAACTGCTTTTCAGTCTGGAAGATCAATCCGTCAGCTTTGTTGAAGATTTCAACTTCTTCTTTTCTCTTAGCATCAGCGGCAGAGTTTTCCTGAGCTTCTTTCTTCATTCTTTCGATTTCTTCGTCAGAAAGACCTGAAGATGCCTGAATTTTGATAGACTGCTCTTTACCAGTTCCTTTATCTTTAGCAGATACACTTAGGATACCGTTCGCATCAATATCGAAAGTTACTTCAATCTGAGGAACTCCTCTTGGTGCTGGCGGGATATCCTGAAGATCAAATCTACCGATTTCTTTGTTATCGTTGAACATTGATCTTTCACCCTGTCCTACTCTGATGCTTACAGCCGGCTGGTTGTCAGAAGCTGTAGAGAATACTTCAGATTTTTTAGTTGGGATGGTAGTGTTCGCTTCAATTAATTTAGTGAATACAGAACCCATTGTTTCAATACCTAAAGAAAGCGGAGTAACGTCAAGTAGTAATACGTCTTTTACATCACCTGTCAATACACCTCCCTGAATAGCTGCACCAATTGCTACAACCTCATCCGGGTTAACTCCTTTAGATGGCTTTTTACCAAAGAATTTTTCTACTTCTTCCTGAATGATAGGAATTCTTGTAGAACCACCTACCAAGATTACTTCGTCAATATCAGAAGTTGATAAACCAGCATCTTTTAATGCTTTAGCAACAGGCTCCATAGATCTTCTTACAAGATCAGCCGATAATTGCTCGAATTTAGCTTTTGTTAAAGTCTTCACTAAGTGCTTAGGACCTGTAGCAGTAGCTGTGATATATGGTAAGTTGATTTCAGTCTGTGGAGAAGAAGATAATTCAATTTTAGCTTTTTCAGCAGCTTCTTTCAATCTTTGTAATGCAATTGCATCAGATTTTAATTCCACACCTTCTTCAGCTTTGAACTCATCAGCCATCCAGTTGATGATCACATCATCAAAGTCATCACCTCCTAAGTGCGTATCACCGTTTGTAGATAATACTTCAAATACACCGTCTCCTAAATCAAGGATAGAGATATCGAAAGTACCACCACCAAGGTCATATACTGCGATTTTCTGATCTTTATGGTTCTTATCAAGACCGTAAGCTAATGCTGCAGCTGTAGGTTCGTTGATAATTCTTTCTACTTTAAGACCTGCAATTTCACCAGCTTCTTTAGTAGCTTGTCTCTGTGCATCATTGAAGTATGCAGGAACAGTGATTACCGCTCTTGTTACTTCCTGCCCAAGATAATCTTCAGCAGTTTTCTTCATTTTCTGAAGAGTCATTGCAGAAATTTCCTGTGGAGTATATTCTCTATCGTCGATTTTTACTTTTACAGTATCATTAGGTCCTGAAACCACTTTATAAGGTACTCTTGAGATTTCAGAAGCATCATCTTTAAAGTGTGTTCCGATAAATCTTTTGATAGAGTAAACAGTTTTTGTTGGATTCGTTACAGCCTGTCTTTTTGCAGGATCACCTACTTTTCTTTCTCCGTCTTCTGTAAAAGCTACAATAGAAGGAGTAGTTCTCTTACCTTCTGCGTTAGGAATAACAACAGGGTCTTTACCCTCCATTACAGCAACACAAGAGTTGGTTGTTCCTAAGTCAATTCCAATTATTTTACTCATAATATTTTATATTTTTTCTATTTTTAATTTAATTTACACTCTCAATTTCTCAATATCTGTACCATTCAAAGAATTGTGACAAAATGACACAATAAAAATAAAAACCCCGATAAAATCGGGGCTTTGTATGATTTAATATGGAAATATTTTCATTATTTTTTGATAAACTTCATAGATTTTACGAAGTCTTTGCCATTATAAGTTCTCACATAATAAGTACCACTGGCAAAATCTTTCACATCAATTTTATCTGTTTCATTTTTAATAAATGCCTTTTTTACAAGTCTTCCTTCAGCATTGAAAATTTCCACCTCGTTAATAGGTGCTAAAGGAGAAGCAATGGAAATATACTGCGTAGTAGGATTAGGGAAAAGATTGATAGAGTTTACTTTTTCCACATCATTTACAGATAAGAACGCACATGCATTGGAATTCAGAAGACTTGCTCTTGGGCCAGCCATTGTATTGGTCTTGATTGTTTTCTGATCATTGGTAAAGAATGCCATTTCAGTATCTGTCACATAATCCATAAAATTCATAAACATAGCACCGTTTGCAGTAGGATTACACATGAATCCATTATCTGGAAAAACATTTCCACCATAATGAGCATCATTAATAGCAGGAGTATCAGCACAACCATCATCATTATCTGGTGTATTACAAAGACTGCCATCTTCTCCCCATGGGTGAAGCAGTCCGAAATAATGTCCTATTTCATGCGTAGCAGTTCTTCCTCCATTATAAGGCGCCATAGCGGCTCCCGTAGTTCCAAAGTATTTATAACCAATAGCAAGTCCATCCTCCGGAAAACCCGCAGCGTCAGGCAGATAAGCCCAACCAAGATAAGGATTAGGCATATTTCCTACCCATATATTCAAATATTTAGTTGGATCCCAGGCCGTAAGTCCTGATGCTAAATAATATTGGTTTGCAAAATCAAAATTTGAAGCGACCGACTTTCTTTCTATACCAGTAGTAGCAGCTCCTGTAGGCGTTTTTGTTGCCATACAGAATGTAAGTTCCATATCTGCAGCATAAGGTTTGAAGACATCAGGAACTACAGAACTGAAATTAGGGTTTAATTTTCTGAAGTCATTATTCAAAATAGCTATCTGCGATGCAATCTGAGCATCAGAAATATTCTGGGCAGCACTTCCATAAAGAACATGCACTACAACAGGAATTGTAATCACAGTCTGGCCATTTTTAGCCATTGTATTAGCAGCGGCCTTTTTACTGGTTAAATAATTTCGTAAATCTTCTTTTTTTTCCAGAGCCTGAGGGTTTCTTGCATAAAACTCCTTCATTTTCAAATCAGTAGCACATTCTCTTTGTCCAAATACATTAGCCATCAGAAAGCCTGCTGTTAATAGTAGAATTTTTTTCATATAAATATCATAAATAGTCGGCAAATATAACCATTATTATAAAAAGACTATGGAATAAATGAATAATTTACAGTAAAATCACTGTAACACTAAGTTTAAACCAATTGATTACCAACACCCTTGTTATCAGCAAAACAATTTAATTCACCAACCTTTAAAAATTAATCAAAGTTTAACCTAAGAAATAAGGTTAGAGTCTTTATGAATTATTATTTTTGATAAAATATACACATTTAGAATGTCATTACACTTTAATCCACGAGATATTACATGGCTTGCCTTTAATGAAAGAGTATTACAGGAGGCCATGGACGAAAAAGTTCCCCTGCATTTAAGAATACGTTTCCTCGGAATTTTCTCCAACAATTTAGATGAATTTTTCAGAGTGCGTGTTGCCGGATTAAAGCGTGCCATGGATTTTAAGGAAAAAGTAATTGCTGAATCTTTCTATCAGCCGCCTTCCAAAATCCTGCAGAGAATCAATGAAGTTGTCATGAGACAGCAGCTTAATTTCGATAAAACCTGGAAAAAAATCCAGACTGAAATGGCTGATCATAAAGTTTTTATTAAAAATGCCAAAAACCTGACAGCAGGACAAAAGGAATTTGTCAGACAATATTTCGATGAGGTAGTAGAATCTAATGTCATTCCTATTCTTCTTCATGAAAATACACCAATGCCTTATTTGAGAGATAAAAGTCTTTATCTGGGGGTTGCGATGAGAAAAAAAGACTGGCAGTACTCCAGTAATTATGCTATTATTGAGATTCCGTCCCGTTTTGTAGGAAGATTCGTATTGCTTCCAACGGAAGATCCGGAAGAGAAAAACGTAATGCTGCTGGAGGATGTAATTACTTTCAATCTTCCGCACATATTCTCTTATTTCGGATATGATGAATTTTCTGCCAATGCTTTTAAAGTAACAAAAGATGCCGAACTGGATCTGGACAATGACATCAGAACTAACTTCGCAGAGAAAATAGAAAAAGGACTCAAAAACAGAAGAAAAGGAAAGCCTACCCGTTTCGTTTTTGATAAAGATATGGATAAAGCGTTGTTGGAACTCCTTATCAGAAAACTGAATTTAACGAAAAAGGACAGCATCATTCCGGGGGGGAAAATTCATAATTTCAAACATTTCATGGACTTCCCAGATGTTTTTGAAGCGTATGAAAGACCTGTGGAAAGAAATTCTTTTACTCATCAGGCATTTGAACATGGTGAAAGAGTAACAGACGTTATTTTAAAAGAAGATGTACTTCTTACATTTCCTTATCACAAATATAATCCGGTGATTGATCTTCTCCGTGAAGCGGCAATGGATCCGGATGTAAAATCTATACAGATCACCGCTTACCGTATGGCGAGCAGCTCAAAAATCATCAATGCACTCATCTATGCTGCCAGAAATGGCAAAGAAGTGACTGTAATGCTTGAGCTTCAGGCAAGGTTTGATGAAGAATCCAATCTGAAATGGAAAGATATGCTGGAACCGGAAGGAATTACAGTTCTTGTGGGAATTCCCAACAAAAAAGTACATGCTAAACTGTGTGTCATCAAAAAAAGGGCTCATAATAAAACCATCCAATATGGATTTGTAAGTACTGGAAATTTCAACGAAAAAACAGCAAGAATATATGGTGACCATCTGCTCCTTACAGCAGATCGCGGTATCATGGCAGATATCAATAAAGTATTCAATGTTCTGAAAAAACCAAAGGATGATTTTATTCCGATTTTGAAAACTTGTAAAAATTTATTAGTTTGCCCTCAATTTATGCGTGAAAAGATTGTTCACCATATTGATAAAGAAATTGAAGAAGCCAAAGCAGGCCGAAAAGCAGAGATCATCATTAAGGTAAATTCTATGAGCGACAGACTGCTGATAGAAAAGCTATATGATGCTGCCAAAGCTGGTGTGGTAATCAGGCTTATCGTAAGAGGAATCTATTGTGCCGTAAACCAGAAAGAGTTTAAAGAAAAAATAAAAGCCATAAGTATTGTAGATGAATACCTGGAACATGCCAGAGTAATGTATTTCTACAATAAAGGAACAGAAGACATGTACATTTCTTCCGCTGACTGGATGACCAGAAACCTGGATTACAGGATTGAAGCCGCCGCAAAGATCACTGACAAAAACCTTAAGAAAGAATTAAAAGATATTCTTGACATTCAGCTTAGGGACAATGTAAAAGCCAGAATTCTTGACAAGAAGCTCAGCAACGAATATATAAGAAATGATAAAAAAGAATGCCGTTCACAAATAGAAACCTATAAATATTTAAAAGCTAAAACAAGCAAAAAATGAAGATAGCAGCGATAGACATAGGGAGTAATGCAGCCCGCCTTCTTATCAATGAAGTTAAGATTAATAACAGAAAACCTGAATTCATCAAACTCAACCTTCTCAGAATTCCTCTGAGACTGGGAATGGATGTTTTTACCATCGGAAAAATAGGTCCCGAAAGAGAAAAAATGGTTATTGATTCCATGAAAATTTTCAGTGACCTGATGAAAATATACAAAGTAGATCATTACAGAGCCTGCGCTACCAGTGCTATGCGTGATGCTACCAATGGGAATGAAATTATCGGACTCGTAAAGGAAACTTCCGGAATCAACATCGAAATTATTTCCGGTGATGAAGAAGCTACTCTGGTCTATGAAAATCATGTTGCAGAAGGGCTGGACAAAGAATTTGCCTATTTATACATTGACGTTGGAGGAGGTTCCACAGAACTTACTTTCTACGAAAACGGTAAAATGGTTTACGAAAAATCATTCAATATCGGAACCATACGTCTTCTTAACAATCTGGTTACCATGGACAACTGGAAAGAGATGAAGGATGAGATCAAGAAAAATATTGTCAGTAAAAAACCAATTGTAGCGATTGGATCAGGAGGAAATATCAACAAAGTATTCTCCATGAGCAAAACCAAAGACGGGAAACCAATGTCTTTGTCACATCTGAAAAAGGTGTATAAAGAATTCAATGAGCTGTCTGTGGAAGAAAGGATGACCAATTACAACCTTAGAGAAGACCGTGCCGATGTATTAGTACATGCCCTGAGCATTTTCAACAATGTGATGTCATGGTCTGATATCAATAGGATCTTTGTTCCTAAAATATCTGTGGCAGACGGATTGATCCATAATATTTATAGTCAGTTACAGCACCGAAAGTAACAACAAAAATAACAATATTGTAAACCAGCCTTTGAGCTGGTTTTATTTTTGAGAGCAACTTCCAGCCTTGTCATTGCGAGGAGCAACGCAACGAAGCAATCTCTATGTTCTCCCGTGCTATTAAGTTTTGGCTAAAGCCAATGTGATTCATTTATTTTCAGATGGATTAAAAACTACCCCTATTAAATTTTAAAACAAACATCTTTTATCTTTTAATAAAATTTTCTGAATTTTTTAAAGTAAAACATCATCCTCATTCGTCATACAACTATCAATAGCAAAGCAATGACCCCAATCAAAATAATTCTTACAGGAGCTACAGGGATGGTAGGCGAAGGTGTTTTAATGGAATGTCTTGAGAATCCCAATGTTTCTGAAATCCTGAGTATAAGCAGAAAACCTTCTGGAAAATCGCACCCTAAACTGAAAGAATACCTTGTTCCGGACTTTTTATCCATAGACCTTCATGATGAAAAACTGAAGGGCTATGATGCCTGTTTTTTCTGTGCGGGAATCAGCAGCATAGGGATGAATGAAGAAGATTACACCAAGATCACTTACGATACAACCCTACACTTTGCAAAAGCCGTTTTAAACCAAAATCCGGATATGGTTTTTAACTATGTTTCAGGGGCAAGTACAGACAGTACAGAGAGTGGAAAAATAATGTGGGCAAGGGTAAAAGGCAAAACGGAAAATGATTTGAAAAAGATGAATTTCAAAGGGGCCTACAATTTTCGTCCCGGATTTATGAAACCAGTTGATGGTCAATTGAATGTAAAATGGTTTTTTAAACCTTTTATTTGGATTTTTCCTGTATTTTTTCAATCAAAATCATTAACTTTACATGAAGTGGGTAGAGCAATGATCAATGTGACACAAAAAGGGTACCCTACATCTACTTTAGAAATTAGAGATATTAAAAATTTAGCGATATGAGAGACATGTTAAGAAGAATTGTTCTGGTTATTTTTGTACTCTTGCTTGTGACTGCTGTTTCAGGATATTTTTATATGCAGAAACATCCATTAGAAGGGAATAAGTCTGGAACAATTTTAAATTTTTCCGGAAAATCAGGTAAATAAATACATCCTTTACGCCCTCATTCAAACATTTTTTTATCTTTTATTGGAAAGAAACGTATTTTTTAAACATTTCTTAAAATTCCATTAAAATAGTTGCGAAACATAAAGTTCATTTTTGCATTTATCTAATTGAAGTAAAAATGATCAACAACTACCTATTAAAAGGATCTGTGATTGCCGCATTCTTTTTTCAGAGCGGTCTTTTCGGACAGACACTGATTCATTACTGGAATTTTAACAACAATACTTCTGCTGCCACCATTACCACACCATCTTCTACTATGGTGAATGGTTCTCTTACGGCTATAGCAGGAGGTACAAGTGTAATAGATTTTGCTGGTGGTACCGGACAGAATTTTAGCGATGAAAATTTAAATGCCAGAAATGGGGATGCATCTGGAACTCATCTAAGATTCAATAATCCAATTGGAGGAGGATTACAGTTTAATCTGCCTACCACAGGATACAGCAATGTTATTGTTAAATTTACCACCAGAAGATCCGGACAGGGAGCAGGTACTCAGACATGGTCTTATTCAACAGACGGAACTAATTTTGTACAGTTTCAGACCGTGAATCCTCAGGATGCCAATCCTCAGCTCGTTACTCTTGATTTTTCTGCCATACAGGGAGCTAACAACAATCCCAATTTTAAGTTAAAGGTTGAATTCTCAGCAACAGGAGGCGGAACCGGAGGCAACAACCGTTTTGATAATTTTACGGTAGATGCTACTCCTGCCGGAGGTGCTGATACGACTCCGCCAACAGTCACTTATCTTCCTGCTAATAATGTCAACAACGCTTCAACCACTGTAAACCCTACTCTTTCTTTTAATGAAAATATAAGATTAACAGATAATTCTGCGATCAACGATTCTAATGCACAAAACCTTATAGAGTTCCGTCTTGGAAATGCTACAGGAACACAAATTCCTTTTACAACCACTTTCAGCAACAATACCATCACTGTAATCCCGACTTCGGGACTGATACCGGGACAAACTTATTATGTAGCACTTAAGCCCAATACTGTAGAAGATTTCAGTGATAATGGAGTTACTGCCATCACATCAAGTACTTTCACCACTGCCGGAACGACAATTTCTTTGGAGAAGAATTTTATTAAGGTTAATGAAAATGCAGGAAGTCTTGCACTAAAAATCAATATCACCAATCCTTCAACGGCTAGTGTAAATCTTGTGGTAAAACCGGCACCTTTCAGTACAGCCAATGCCAGTGATTTTACATTAGCTAACCAGACCATTAATATTACTCCTTCTACAACAAGCTACACTGTTAATATTCCGATTATTGATGACACAGTGGCAGAACAGCAAGCCGAATATTTTGTAGTAAGCCTTGAAAATCCTACCGGAGCAACAATTTCCGGAGACAATTCTGCAACAGTTTATATTGTCGATAATGATAAACCGGCACCGGTCCCTTCCCATCAGATCCAACTGAATTATCTCGGAAGCTTTGATCCTTCAGGAAATAATAACAGCTCTACGGAAATTGTGGTTCATGATGCATCCACTCAACGTTTATTTACGATAAGCTCCATTACAGATGTTTTTGACATTATTGATTTTAGTACTCCTGCCACTCCATCAGTCGTAAAAACAGTCAACATGGCTCCTTATGGCGGAATCACAAGTATTGCCGTAAAAAACGGAATTATCGCAGCTGCCTCTCCGAATACCAATCCTCAGCAAAACGGTTCTGTAGTATTCTTTGATATTAACGGAAACTTTCTGAAACAGGTAAATGTAGGAGCTTTACCGGATATGATCACCTTCTCCCCTGACGGGACAAAAGTTGTTACCGCTAATGAAGGGGAACCTAATGATGCTTACACCATAGATCCCGAAGGAACAATAAGTATCATTGATATTTCCGGAGGTATCGGAAACCTTACGCAAAGTAATGTAACAACTCTTAATTTTAACAGTTTTGATTCTCAACTTGCTGCATTAACAGCTACAGGTTTAAGAAAAGTAAGAAACAACAATACTCTTTCTCAGGATCTGGAACCTGAATATGTTACCATCAGTGCAGACAGTCAGAAAGCATGGGTAACGCTTCAGGAGAACAATGCTGTCGCTGAAATTAATCTGGCAACGAAAACCATCACAGGAATCTGGGGATTAGGTAAAAAAGACATGAGCCTTCCGGGCAATGGTTTTGATGCTTCGGACAATAATGGAGAGGTTTTGATTGCCAATTGGCCTGTAAAAGCCTATTATGTTCCGGATGCAGTACAGAATTATAAGGTAGGAAATACTCATTATATTGTGACAGCCAATGAAGGAGATGAAAAGGATCTTTCAGGATACAGCGAAAGAACGACTGTAGGAGCAAACGGCTATATTTTAGATCCTGTACTTTTCCCGAATTCAAGTATTTTAAAGGCTTCTTATAATCTGGGAAGATTCAGGGTTTCATCTGCTACAGGAAATACAGACGGAGATGCAGAGTTTGAAGAAATGGCTGCTTTAGGAGCGCGCTCATTCTCTATTTTCAACACAGACACCAAACAGATTGTCTATGACAGTGGAGATCAGTTTGAAAGATATATTGCTGCTAATCATCCGTTAATTTTCAATGCAGATAATGAATCCAACGGTGCTAAAAACAGAAGCCACGCCAAAGGTCCTGAACCGGAAGGTGTGGCATTAGGAAACATTAACGGACAGACCTATGCTTTCATCACACTGGAAAGAACCGGAGGGGTTATGGTGTATAATATCACAGATCCTAACAACCCTACTTTCACAGATTATAAACATTCCCGTTCTACTTCAGCATATGGAGGTGACAACGGCCCTGAAGGAATTATCTATATTGCTCCCGAGAATACAACAACCAATAAAGGGTATGTAATTATTGCCAACGAGATCAGTGGAACTTTATCTATGTATGAAGTAGCGATGCCGGCTACGCTTGGAACTGGTGAAACAAAAGCTGAACAGGCCACCTTCAACGTATTCCCAAATCCTGTAAACAAAGGAAATACACTTTACTTCAACAGAAAACAGGATTACGAATTGTATGATATGTCCGGAAAATTAATTGGAAAAGAGAAAAATGCTTTAACCATAAGCACATCTAATCTTTCTACCGGGGTTTATCTTGTAAAAACTTCAGAAGGACAGATAAAAAGAATTATTATAAAGTAAAATATAATATTTAGTTGATTGAAAAGGCTTCGGATTTCCGGAGCTTTTTTGTTGTTGGGAAATTAGGATCAACTAAAATATAAAACTCATTATTTAAGATGATTTAACTTTTAAAATGTGTGAAAAAATCATTTTATTTCTATATTTACCTTTAACAAACCAAATTCACAATGAAAAATATTAAGACAGTAGGAATCCTGGCTATCCTGTTATTGGGAACAGGTACTGCTTTTTCACAATCAAGAAAAACAGAATCTACAAAAGGGGTAGAAAAAACAGACAATGATAAGATTGTACAGGTAGAAGGCGTAGGCCACAAACTCAATTATACACTTAACGGAGGAATTGCTGAAGTAGAAGGCGGTGATAATACCGTAACGATCAAAGGAAGTGCAAAAAAGATTGCTGTCTCAGGGACAGGCAACAAGGTATACATTGACAAAGTGGATAAAGTAACGATAGAAGGTGGTGGGAATGTTGTCTACTACCGTACTGCCGGAACAAAATCAGGAAAACCTGATGTTTCTATTACCGGAGTTGGAAATAAAGTTGTAAAACAATAGAGATATTTAGCTGCATGTTTGGATTTGCATTAGACACAGGGAACGATCCTGAAATCATCACATTAATAGATCAGGTAAAAAATATTGAAGGACCTTATCCTATTGCTTATAAAAAAGTTAGGCTGGTAAATGTTCATAACATTTCCAGCCTTATTTCTGCTGTTGAAAGTTCATCTAAAATGCATCAAAACAATGGTTTCATTTGTAAACTTGATCAACAAAACAATATTATATCAAACACTTTTATCAGCAATATTAAAATAAGCAAATCCAAAAAAAATATTATTCTAACCGGTCTTGCATGGACGAATCCAAAAGGGTATCAAAAAGCTCTGGATATGAGACTTAATAATGGATTTATTGAAAAGAATATCTGGAAAAGTTTCAGAAAAGATGAACTGCAGGGATGGCTTGTTCATGCTTTACATTTCCGTAATCCTAAAATAAACAGGGAAAATATCAACATTCAGATTGATGGAAATGAATTCCATAGCTTGGATGGTTTTTACTGCACATTAGGAGAGGAAATCCATGGAGTTTCAGGATATTTCGGACGTAATTTATACGCATTATATGATTGTCTCCGTGGAGATTTCGGAGTAAAATCCATTTCAGAACTGAATTGGCTTAATCATAAAAGAAGTAAAAAGTTATTGAAAACAAAATTCACGGAAATACTGGAAATTTTTGAAGAATATAATATTAAAGTTTTATTGAATTAACTTCGTCAAAATTTCAATTATTCCTTTAAAATATAAACTTCCTCCATAATTCTATAACATTGCGGCAGATATTCATTTTAATTTTATCCCGCGAAATGAAAAGAGTCTTTCACATACTGTTTCTCCTCCTATACATCGTGGTTTCCTCAGGGTTTACAACCAGCAGGCACGTATGTAAGGGAAATTCAAGTGAGATCCATGTAGGGCTGAAAAAGCTTTCTGATCTGGATTGTCCAAAATGTAAGGCCAATAAACAGAAAAATCATAGCGGATGCTGTAAACTGGAAGTCAAAAAAATCTGCAAAGAAGATAATCTTCCACATTCTTACAAAAACTCTCCGGTTAAGTTTCTATCAGCTTCCATTCCGTATTATACCTTAGGAACTGTATTTGAGCAGGCAGCAGTTCTTGATCCTGAAAACCATACCTTCTATTTTGATCCTTCAAAATACCATCTCAATTATCCTTCCCTTTTCATCCTTCATTGCGTTTATAGAATTTAGAATAGATTGAATCATATGATGATCCCGATCGGGACAATTATTTTTCAATTTTTAATTCTAAATATATCCTATGAATTTATCATTCAAAGCACTCATCTTATGGTTGGGCTGCCCTGCCCTATCCTTTGCCCAAATTACAGGTTTAGAGGAAGTATTACTAAGGGCAGAAAAAAATTACCAGTCCATCAAAAAAAAGGAAATCAATATACAGGCATCACAGGAAAGGCTTAAGCTTCAAAAGACTTATTATCTCCCGGAAGTTACAGTTATGGCTCAGCAAAACTTTGGGACTATCAACGCTCAAAACGGTCCAATGTATAGTCAGGGTGGTCTTGGAGCAGCCTCAACCTCTATGCCATTGGCAGAACAAAACTGGAATGCAGCATTTGGAAGTTTATACCTGGCCAACATCAACTGGAATGTCTATACTTTCGGAAAACTTAAAACCAAAGAAAATGTAGAAACAGCTGACGTAGAACTTCAGAAAGCAGATTTGAATCAAGAGATTTTTCAGCATCAGATCAAAACAGCTGCAGTTTATTTTAATCTTTTGGTGAGCCAGCGCCTTGAAAATGTACAGCATGAAAATCACAAGCGTTCCGAAGTTATCTATACCATTGCCAAAGCAAGAGCAGAAAGCGGTCTCATTCCTGAAGTAGACGCTTCTCTGGCAAAAGCAGAGATGTCCAGTACACAAACTGCAATCATCAATGCCAATGATCACGTGCTGGAATACAATAAAAAGCTTTCAGACCTCCTGGTGGAAAATTTCACAGAATATCAACTGGATCATTATTTCAGCAAAAATATTCCTTCCTTTGTTCAGGAAAACTCATCTATTGAAACTCATCCCAATATCCTTTTTATTAACGGACACATTAATAAAAGTAAAAAACAGGAAGCGTATTTAACGACAAACGGACTTCCTTCACTTTCTCTTTTTGGAGTATTTCAGGGACGTGGTTCCGGTTTCGGATGGAATTATGTACAGGATAATTCTGCTTTTTCACAATCTTATTTAAAAGGAATCGGGGTAGACAGAATGAACTATATAGTGGGCTTTAACCTCAGCTGGAATCTCACCGATTTTTATAGAAACCAATCCAGAGTCAATGAACAGAAACTAATGACAAAAGCATTGGATTTTGATTATCAGCAGCTGCAGCAGGAACTTAATAATCAACAAAGTCTTTCTGAGCTGAAGTATAAAAATGCACTGGTAAAAGTAGCAGAATCCAAAATTCAGATGGAAGCAGCAACGGACGCCTTTCATCAACAGAAAGCTTTGTATGAAAATGGGTTAACAACCATTGTAGACTTCACGCAGGCTCTGTATCTTCTGAATCAGGCTGAAATCAATTATGAGATTGCGCAAAACAATTCCTGGCAGGCTGTTGTACTCATTGCTGCTTCCCATGGAGATATTTCAATGATTACAAAAGCAATTACCCACTAACCAAAAATTTAAACATGAATCTTATAAAGTTTGCATTACGCAGACCGATATCTGTAATGGTATTGGTATTGGGTCTGCTGTTTTTTGGAATCAAAGCAGCGAAAGACGTCAAAGTAGATATTCTTCCGGAAATGAATCTTCCTGTAGTCTATGTTGCCCATTCTTTCAATGGGTATACACCACAGCAGATGGAAGGATATTTTACTAAAATGTATGTGAATATGCTTTTGTTTACCAACGGAATCAAAAGTATTGAATCTAAAAACACTCAAGGGCTTACCTTGATGAAAGTCAATTTCTACGAAGGAACCAACATGGGAGAAGCTATTGCACAGATTAATGCTCTTTCCACCCGGTCACAGGTATTTTTACCTCCCGGAGCACCGCCTCCGTTTATTATCCGGTTTGATTCTTCTTCCCAGCCTGTAGGACAATTGGTTTTCCGCAGCAATACAAAAACCAATAACGAGCTTCAGGATATTGCTAATTTCAATGCCCGTCCATTTTTGATCGCTATTCCGGGACTTACAACTGCTCCACCGTTTGGAGGAAGCCCGCGTACTATAGAAATAAATGTAGATCCTGTAAAACTCCGTAGTCATAATATGTCTCCGGAGCAGGTGGTGGAAGCCATAAGCCGTAACAATATTACATCTCCATCAGGAAATGTGTACATTGGTGAAACCAATTATCTTACACCCACCAATAATACAGTAAAAAAGGTGGAGGAACTTGGAGATATTCCTCTTTTCAAGGGAACGGCAGACAATGTATATATCCGGGATGTAGCAACGGTAAAAGACGGAGCAGATATTGCCACCGGATATGCACTGATAGATGGCAAGCGCTCTGTTTACATCAATATCGCCAAGGCCAGCAATGCATCTACCCTGGAAGTCGTTAATAAACTAAAAAAATCCTTACCTAAAATTCAAAGAAATATGCCGGATGATGTACAGATTTCCTATGAATTTGATCAGTCTGTTTATATTTCAAATGCTTTAAAAAGTCTTGCTGTTGAAGGAATTCTTGGAGCTTTACTCACTGGTCTTATGGTGATGTTGTTCCTCAATGACCGCAGAGCTGCTCTTATTGTCATCATGACCATTCCTATTTCTATTATTTCCGGGGTATTATTCCTGAAATTATTCGGCCAGTCTATTAATATCATGTCTTTATCAGGACTTGCGCTGGCAATTGGAATTCTGGTAGATGAAAGTACGGTGACTATTGAAAATATCCATCAGCATTTTGCCATGGGTAAAACTCGTGCAAAAGCAATATGGGATGCCTGCCAGGAGATTGCATTTCCTAAATTACTGATTATGCTTTGTATCCTGGCAGTATTCGCGCCAGCCTTTATGATGAGTGGTATTCCAGGGTCATTATTTATGCCCCTGGCTATGGCAATTGGTTTTTCTATGATTGTTTCTTTTGTTCTGTCACAGACTTTTGTTCCGGTAATGGCCAACTGGATGATGAAACATGATCCTAAAACCTGTGAAAACCATAAACCTAACTGGTTTACCAAATTCCGTGACCGCTTCACCGGATTTTTATCTTTATTGATGAAACGTAAAAAGATGATGGTAAGTCTAAGTCTTGCATCCGTTTTATGTATTGGAGCAGGATTATATCAGATTACAGGAAAAGATGTACTGCCCACTGTTAATTCACGACAGTTTCAGGTTCGTATAAAAGCTGCGGAAGGAACCCGTATTGAAGTTACAGAAATAAAAGTCAAAAAGTTTCTGGAACATTTAAAAGAAAAGGTTGGAAAAGACAATATCGCTATTTCCTCAGTTTTTATCGGACAACATCCCTCCACCTTTGCAGTGAGCCCTATCTATCTGTACAATGCGGGGCCACATGAGGCTTTGATGCAGGTTGCATTAAAAAAATTCGGTGGTAATTCTGATGAACTTAAAGATGAACTCCGTAAGTATTATAAAGAGAAGATGCCGGATCTCCAAATCTCTTTTGAACCTATTGAACTGACAGAGAAAATTTTGAGTCAGGGCACCAATACCCCAGTAGAAATAAGGGTTTCGGGTATGATGAAAAAAATGAACCGTATGTATGCAGAAAAGCTTTTAACCAAGCTGAAAGAAATTGAATATATGCGTGACCAGCAGATTCCTCAGTCTATGAACTATCCTGCCCTGCAGATCAATATAGACAGAACACGTGCGGCCCAATTGGGGCTGGATGCTCAGGATATTGCAAAATCGTTGGTAACAGCTACTGCTTCTACCCGATATACCAATAAAAATTTCTGGGTAGGAGGAATGATGGGAATCGCTTATGATGTACAGGTTCAAACTCCTCAAAATATTCTGAACAGCAAAGAGGAACTTGCCAACCTTCCATTATCTAAAAATTCTGACAGACCTGTTCTGGGAGATGTAGCTACTATCACTCCTTCAAAAGAATTGGGTGAAAGCTATAACCTGGGAACTATGGGATATACTACCGTTACAGCTAATATTCACAAAACTGATCTGGAGCAGGCTTCTAAAGACATAAAAAAAGCTATTGAATCATTAGGTGAACTTCCAAAAGGAGTCAATATTGAAGTTTCCGGAATGTCACCGGTATTGGAAGAAACGATGAACAGTCTTTCTTCGGGATTGCTTATTGCTGCTGCAGTTATTTTTCTGATGCTTGCGGCAACTTTCCAGTCTTTCCGGGTATCTATGGTTATTCTTACTACCGTTCCGTTTGTAATTGTAGGCTCTTTGGCCTTATTGAAGATTACGGGCTCAACTTTAAACCTTCAATCCTATATGGGACTTATTATGTCTGTCGGAGTGTCTATTGCCAACGCTGTCTTATTGATCAGCAATGCAGAGACCATCAGAAAATCAACTGGCAATGCTCCCGATGCAGCTATTGAAGCAGCAAAACTACGTATTCGGCCTATCATTATGACTACGCTGGCTATGGCTGCCGGAATGCTTCCTATGGCTATAGGTTTTGGCGAAGGTGGAGATCAGGTATCACCACTCGGCCGGGCAGTTATCGGAGGACTTATTTTCTCTACGTTTTCCGTACTGGTTATCCTTCCGCTTGTTTTTGGATGGATGCAAGACAAGACCAGCATTATTTCTCCTTCATTAGACCCTGAAGATGAGGAAAGCATTCATTATTCAAATACCAACCCATAATTTTTACATTCAATGAAAAATATTTTATATACAGCCGCCATCTTAAGTTTTCTCGTTATCCAGGTTTCCTGTAATCAGGAAAAAGAAGCTCCCAAACAGGAATCTAAACCTATGATGATGAACAATATGGAAACAGTAATCATTAAAAAAAGCAATCCTAAAGTTGATCTGAAACTTCCTGGTGAACTCGTTCCGGATCAGGAGACAGCATTATTTGCCAAGGTGCAGAGTTATGTCAAGAAAATCAATGTTGATATTGGTTCTTATGTGAGTGCCGGGCAGGTTCTTATGATTCTTGAAGCTCCTGAAATACAATCGCAGGCTGCCAGCGCAAAAGCTAAATGGCAGGCACAGGAAGCAATATACACTTCAACAAAATCGAGCTATGAAAGAATATACAGAGCAAACGAAACGAGAGGAGCTATTGCAAAAGATGCTCTGGATCAGATTACAGCAAGAAAATTATCTGATCAGGCACAGCTCAATGCAGCAAAGTCGGCATACCACGAATTGCTGGATATAACCCGCTATCTGGTTATCCGTGCCCCTTTCAGTGGGGTCATTACGGAAAGAAATGTAGATCTCGGTGCTTATGTAGGACCTATGGGCGGAACTCCGCTTTTGGTAATTCAGAATACTTCAAAGCTTCGGCTTAGTTTATCTGTTCCTGAAGCCAATGTTCCTTATCTCAGTGTAGGAGATACTGTTTCATTCAGGATTAATGCTATTCCTGAAAAGAGTTTTAAAGCAAGAATATCCAGAAAATCCGGTTCCTTAGACCTAAAACTGCGTTCGGAAAAAATAGAAGCCGATTTTATTAATCATTCCAAAGAATTAAAACCTTTTATGATTGCAGAATCCACGATTCCTTTACAGAACAATGAGGCCACGTTTTTTATTCCTCGATCTGCTTTGGTGGAAAGCAATATGGGTATTTATATCATTAAAAAAGAAAATGGGAAAGCCAGGTTTGTCCCGGTAAAAAAAGGAAGAATACTGAATGACACTATTGAAGTCTTCGGTGAGCTGTCAGAAGGTGACGCTATTATTAAGAAGGGAAATGAAGAGATTTTAGAAGGAAGTTTAATTAAATAATATCAACAATGACAATAGTAATCAGAAACACATTCATTATTATTTTCAGTGCTGTTGCCTTGTCTGCATGCACTCAGGAAAAATCTAAGAAAATTAATACAGAACAACCTACAATGACACAGCAAATGAAACCTGAACTTTCCGGAAAGTTTGCAAAAGGTGACAGAGTTCCCAATGAAACGGTATGTATGGTCAATAACGCATATATGGGTAAAAAACAAATTGAAGTTCCTCATGACGGTAAAATGTATTATGACTGCTGCGAGATGTGTGTAGAACGTATTCCAAAGGATAAAACGGCAAGAGAAGCTACTGATCCGTTCAGTGGAAAAACCATAGATAAGGCTGATGCCTATATTGTCCTGATCAGTGATGAAGGTGAGGTGGCTTATTTTGAAAATGAAGAGAATTATAAGAGATTTTTAGCACAGCATTCATAGTTATATTTTCCTGATTATTGTTTTTAATAATCAGAGCCCTCGCAGGTTTAAAATCTGCGGGGGTTTTATTATCATTTCTTTGAACAAAAAAAGACAGACTTTAAAAAGTCTGTCTTTTAAAAATATCTCAGATATAATTTTACTCTACGTTGATTACCTTTTCGATTTCTGGCGCATGTTGTTTGATGGTATTTTCAACACCTAATTTCAGGGTTGAGAAATTCAACGAACATCCGGAACAGTTACCCAAAAGTTTCACAAACACCTGATTATCTTTCACATCAATAAGCTCAATATCACCACCGTCTTTATTCAAAAACGGTCTGATGCTTTCCAGAGCTTCCATTACTCTTGTTACTGTATCTTCGTGCGTTATGTTTGTTTCCATATTTTTCAGTTCAATTTGGTTCTTTCAAGTGTATTGAAAGGTATTATTATTTTGCTTTTGGTGAGCATCCTGCCATTGTTGAAATCTTCACTGCTTCAGTAGGAGGAAGACTTTTGTTTCTTTCCACTAAGCTTTCTACCATTTTTCTGGCAGTTTCAGTATAGATATCTGCAATTTTAGATCCTTCCTGAAGCGCAGCCGGTCTTCCTACATCTCCTGCCTCTCTGATACTTTGGATCAATGGAATTTCTCCCAATACAGGAATTCCAAGGTCTTCTGCTAAATATTGCGCTCCCTGGTTTCCAAAGATATAATATTTATTCTCAGGAAGCTCTTCCGGTGTAAAATACGCCATATTTTCGATTAATCCAAGCACCGGAATATTGATACTCTCCATCTGGAACATCGCAATTCCTTTTCTCACGTCTGCCAAAGCAACATGCTGAGGTGTACTTACGATCACCGCACCTGTCACCGGTACTTCCTGAATGATTGACAAGTGAATGTCACCTGTTCCCGGAGGAAGGTCTATTAATAAGAAATCCAGTTCTCCCCATGCAGCATCTCTGATCATCTGGTTTAATGCTTTTGAAGCCATAGGCCCTCTCCACACTACCGCCTGATTAGCTCCTGAGAAATATCCTATTGAAAGCATTTTAACTCCATAATTTTCGATAGGTTTCATCAGGTTCTTACCATTCACTTCTACAGAAATCGGCTTTTGACCTTCTGTATCAAACATGGTAGGAACTGAAGGACCATAGATATCAGCATCTAACAATCCTACTTTAAAGCCCATTTTTGCCAACGTTACTGCCATATTTGCAGAAACTGTAGATTTCCCTACCCCTCCTTTACCGGAAGCAATAGCGATAATATTTTGAATTCCCGGAATTTGTTTTCCTTTGATCTGACTTTGCTGAATTTCACTAGGCTCCGGAGAAACGATTTTAAGTTTTAAATGAACCTCTTCTCCAAACTCACTGGCAAAAGCCTGTTTCATTGCAGCCTCCAGTTTTTTCTTTTCGTGCATTGCAGGCGAATGAGCAGTCATGTCAATATAAACATCATTACCCATAATCTGAAGATTATTCACCAAATCGTCTACTTCTATTTCTTTAAGGAAATCCTGAACCTTTTCTTTCGTCAACATATAAATATAAATTGTTTACAAATTTACGCATTTTTCACCTATTTAGAATAAGTAAACACAATCATAGATAAATTCTTTTGTAAACACAGACCTTCAGCCCTTTATATATTGGCAATTATTATCTGAAATAGGTTACTAACGGAATATTTTTATTCCAGAATTCACTGGATTTTAACAGCCATGAGGTGGAGAAGAAAAACAAGGATGTGGTCTCAAAAATGAGGGTAGAATATGTTAAAAATTGGTTCGCGGAAGCTGAATCATCCCCTAGAAGTGCAATAAGCCCAATGCAGGCGAGGCTGATGAGTATTCCCCAACCACAAAATTTATAATACAGGTTTCTACGGCTTTTCTTAAGTGCTTCTTCTTGGGAAATAGGTTCGCCATCCTGTTCTTTATCACTTTTTTGAAAAAAATAGAGACAAAAAACAGCAAAAGATACGAAAAGCAGTCCGGCACTGATATAATGCACCCAGCTGAACCAGTCCTGATAATTTGCCTTATCTATATTAATGTAAATATTTCCTCCATACCCGTTAAATTTTGTTGGAAATACAGCGACCAATACCGCCATTATTCCGGCAAAATTTGAAAGCATATTTTCATATTTATCTTTTCCCCTGTAGGTAGCAAATAATCCACCCAGAATACATAATGTTCCTACAAAGATTACATGCCCGAAACTGTAGTAATAATGGCTTATACTTACTTTGAGCGGATGTTCATCATTCAGGAAATAGGTGGTCATAAAAAGAAGAAATGAAAGGAGAAATCCTAATAATCCGATAAACATTCGTAATTGATAATAAGAAATCAAAACTCCATTGTTATCATCTGGAGCTGTTTTTTGAGAATGAGTTTCCATGACAATTGTTTTTTGAGGTTATAGTTTGTTTTGAGGTTATAATGAAATGGTTATTTTATCAATAATTTTCACATTTTTATCCGGATCCAGTTTAAAATTATCTTTGATAAACTTCTTTGGATCTTCGGTAAGCAACTCTTTTTGTAGTTGAGAAGCGTCTTTATTTTTTAATATATTCATCCATCGGTATGTTTTTTTAATGGCAACTACATAGATGACAATTTCTTTATCTGTTATTTTAAACTTCAGAAAGTTTTTATTTCCTGTATTGATTTTGCCGGATGAGATTTCGGTTACATACAATTTAAAAAAGTGATAGCCGAAAAGGATATACCATCCGAAAAGTATGGATTGCAAAAGAGCGGAAATAATCAGCTGAGAAACAAAATAATCACAGCCTGCCGGAATTTTAAAGAAACTTTTTATTTCATTAATATGAATAAAAGACAAATGGCTGTCCTTTAAAAAAGTATATCCATAAGTGGGAAGCTTCATGAATACAAACCATTGAACAGCAAACGATAATACAAACAAAAGTCCCCGTAAAATTTTGCTTGTCCATTTTTCCTTCCCGGAACATTCTGTATTGGTGACTTTGGTGATGGTAAAATGAAATATCGCAGGAATTAAAAATAAAATCAAACCTTTCAATATAGAATCTGAGTAACAATGGGTATAGGTAACGATTAATGAAAGAAAAAACAGCAATACGGTAAATTCATAATTGATGATAAAAAAGATAAGATTCCAGAATGTTTTTTTACCGGATTTTTCTTTAGACGGATATCTGCCATCCAGTGTATAGGTCAGTTCTGTAGTCGTTGTATTTTGTAAAATAGGAAGAGTAATGGTATCCTTTAAAAAATCGGTAATATGCCCAAAAGCGCCACCACCTCCTGAGGTAATATAATGTTTGATCTCTTTATCATAACCTTTCTCATTTTCATCCAATTTATAATGTGAGTAATGATGAATATCACCTGTAAGCACCACATCAAAAATAATTTCTGATTTTATATTACTTGCCTCCAGTTTTCTGACCGCTTCTTTCATTGTTCTGATGATATATTCCAGACTATCCATACGCTGTCTTCTTTTGTGTCTGTCTTTTATCTGATAATTGTACCAGTAAGGTTCTGCAATGAGCAATATAACATGGTTGGTATCATTTCCTTTTGATATTTTTTCGACATATTCAGTAAAAAAAGTCATCTGAGGAATATCAATATCACCGAGCAATTGATTATCAATTCCCATTAAGTGAACATTTTCCCTTAATGAATAGGCAAAATAGCTTCTGTTCTGTACAGTTCTGTAATCACTGATTTTACTTCTCTGGCACATCAGCCTGAAAAAAGCACTTAACCCGTCATACCAATCATGATTTCCTGGCGTGGCAATGAGTATCGGTCCTGCCTCTTTTGTATCAGGAGCAACAAGTCTTAAAGGTCCTTTGAAGCGGTCTCTGTAATTGGTTTCAGAACCCACAGGATATACCAGATCTCCTCCCACCACCAAAACAGATCCTCTTTTCAGTTTGATTTCAGGCTCATCCTCAACATCTCTGTTGAATTCATTTTTAAAAGAATAGGTATAGCTGCCTCTTGTCAAATGGTAAAAAACAGTGGTAGTAGCATCAAAACCATCACCTGTATCTGCAATAAAATCAAACCAGAATTCATCTTCCGATTCATTACCGGTATTTTCTATCAGCTCTCTTCCTGTATCTTTTCCCAAAGCAGTCTGCATTTCTCTTTTATCAATGATAGAAAGGATGTCCGCAGAAAGAGAAACCATCCTGAAACTATTCATCAATCCGGTAAAATCAAACCATTTGACAGGTTTTTGAGGAATAAAGTAATAGGGATATTTCTCAGCAATATCTTTAAATATTTTCACTTTTTTAGAAGCGTAAAAGCTATCTTTAAAGTAAAATATCAGAAACGTAAGCGCAGCAAGCAGCAGAAGGTAAAAAAATAGATCTTCCATCATATTATGTATTGAGTTGGTCTTCGTTTTTCCGTATTCTTATGCTTAAAAAGTTTATAAGCACTCCGAACTGGAAATTATTAGTTTACTATCAAATGTATGAAATTTAGAATTTGATTCATATAACACTTTTGTGGTATTTTATCTGTTAATAAAAACATTTATGAATAGGTATTTAAAATAAAATAATTAGATTTATCAACACCATTATCACTGTAAACAATTATTATGAAAACCAATACTTATCCTTCTAAATATGCACTTCCAAAAGGAATTTTCACCGTTGGAAAAACGAAATTCAAATGGTACGATCTGGCCAATGATCCGGAAGAAATCTCCCCGCAGGACATCCATAATGCACGGTTATGTGTTGAATATGCTGAAGAGGATTTCCAAAATATTGATGATTTGGGATTTATCATTATGCATCGCTGCGGAGAAAATTACCTTCTTTTGGTATGTACGTGGCGAAGTGAAAATGAATTATGGGAAAGTGTTTATTATGACGGTTCTGGCAACTTTGAGATATGGAACAGAAATAAAACCCACCTCCCGACTTACTGTGTTTGGGAAATGGGCATTGTATATCATGAATCCCAATCCTGGAAAAAGTTTCTGGGCTCCGGACGGGAAGAAAATGACAAGGAGAGGTATCTTAATGATTTCTTTGAGGGAGAAGTGTAGAAATTTACTGTATTGTCATTGATAATGTCGAATTTTAGATTTCTAATAAGGAAGAATGATAATACACAAAAAGAGATTCTTCATTTCACTCCGTTTCATTCAGAATGACATCAAAAAAAAATAATTTAAATATAGGTTATCAGTTGGCTCTGTTTTTTTCATCAAACCTCACATTGCGGTCCATACCTTTTACTTTTTTATTTCCAAAAGTATACGTTGCAGATACTGTAAGCCTTCTGGCATCGTAATAATTATTGTACGAATGAGTTCCTGTGGTGTAATATATTTCACCTAAACTTTTACCTTGTTTGAGAATATCGGAAACAAAAACATTCAGCTGGAGACTCTTTTCCATAAGGTTCAGTTTCAGACCCGATGTAAAATTGCCAGCGAATTTCATGTATGAATTTCCGGAATTAGAAGGCAGACGAAACCAATAGTTCAGGATAAACTGTATTGTTTTGCTTTGATTGAGCGATATATTATTCTGAAAATCGAAATCATAGCTGTTCCCTTTTCTGGAAAGGGCATCTGTTGCAAAAACATCTGTTTTCATATAAGAATAATTGGCAGAATAATTTGCCTCCCATTTTTTGAAAAAAGTATCTGAGTAATTGAGTGAAACTCCCATACTATTCTGATTGTAAAAGTTTTCAAAGGTACTCACCCGGTTTTCACCTTTCAGATTGGCCAGCTGCCCAAATGCCTCCAGTGTTCTCTGAAAATAAGCAGATGCTGATAATTTTCCTTTATAAACATAAGAAAGTTCAAAATTATGATTGATAGAAGGTTTCAGGAAAGGATTTCCGGTAAAATAAGAGTTGATATTGGTATACCATCTGTACGGATTGATTGCCCGAAATCCCGGTCTGTTGATTCTTTTGGAGTAATTCAGATTAAAAGTATGATTTTCATTGCTTTTATAGCTGATATAGGCTGTAGGGAAAAATTTTCCGTAAGAATTTTCTGTCTGCTGTCCGGAAGTTAAAGAATTTCCATTAACTACAGAATATTCATAACGTAAGCCTGCTTTTGCCGACCATTTTTCATTGAAGGATTTTTCAAAGCTGATATAAGCGGCATAGTTTTTTTCATTATACTCAAACTCATTGCTTTTCAGAGGATCTGTGATATATTGACCATTGGTTAAGTTCTGATAAAATATGCTGGAATTATTATCAAAATTGGTGAATTTCACTCCTGTTTCAGTCTTTGCAAACGAATAAGGAAGTGTAAGATCTGCCTGTCCGGAATAGATTTTATAATTCACCATTGAAGGCGATTTTACGACAAATCGGTCACCAGAACTTTTTGTGGTTGTAAAATCAATCATCGTTTCCGGCGTATTGGAAAAATAATTTCCTGTAATGCTCAGTTTATTATCCTGTTTCCCGAATTTCAGATCATAGTAAGCACTGGCAGTATGTTGTCTGCCCGTAGCTCTGTGTTCGGCATCAGTAAGCAGTGTATTGGTATAATTACCATTCTGGAAATACTTTGAAGTATTGGTGATATCCATATTAGAATGCCCGAATCCAAAATCATAAATAAATCCGATATCAGACTTCTTCCCCAGCTGATAATCCAGGCTTAAATTCGCTCCAAGTCCATCTCCAAAATCCCTTCTGTTATCATTACTTTTAAGACCATCTGCTCCTTCTATCCAATAGTTTTCGTAAGAGTGTTTTTCATTTTTATTTTGTCTTAATTTCAATGAAGTACGCAGTTTTTCATTCTGATAATTCAATGTTACACTGTTTGAATTTCCGGTGTAGGTCTGCTGCTGAAGACTGGAAGTCAAACTTCCGCTCCATCCGAGATTCTGATTTTTCTTTAAAACAATATTGATCAGTCCGCTGTTTCCCTGTGCTTCATATTTTGCAGGAGGTGCTGTAATAACTTCTATTTTTTCAATGTTTTCAGACCGGAGACTTTTCAGGTAAGTGACAAGTTCAGCATCAGACAAATTCAGAATCCTGTCATTAATCATTACTGCTACCCCACTTTTCCCAACAATTGAGACCCCTGTATTGTCATCTACTTTTACCAATGGTGTTGTCGCCAGAGCATCTGCGCCATCCATTCCCTGTGAGGCCACCGAATTGGAAACATTGAAAACTAATCTGTCCGCTTTTCTCTCAATCAGTTTCTTTCTGGCGGTAATTGTAACCCCTTCGATCTGTTTTTCTTTCCTTTTTTCAACAAAAAAATCATGTTTCACCTCACCATTTACCATCAGTTCATTATTGGCTATTTCTACACCGTCCTGAATAAGCTTAATAGTATAGATCCCGTTTTCTGAAAGTTTGAGTGAATAGTTTCCTTTTTCGTCTGAGATGGCTGTCTGTTTTTTCTGATCTTTTATGGCAATCACCTCAACATAAGGAACCGCATTTCCGGTTTGAAAGATTTTCCCTTTTATTGTCTGGGCAAATGTAACCGCCGGCAACAGCATGATTATAGCAAAAAATATCTTCTTCATGAATTATATCGTTTTTAATAAGACAAGCTACCCCCTAGTTTTATTACTTCTGTTTTGCTGTTTTTCAATATCTTCGTCTTTATAAAATCAGAACATGAAAAAAGGGCTTATAGCATTTTCTTTATTTATTACTCAGATCATTTCTGCACAGAATTACTCCCAATATGTGAATCCTTTTATAGGAACCGGAGGCCATGGCCACACTTTTCCCGGAGCAATTGTTCCATTTGGGATGGTACAGCTTTCTCCGGATACCAGAATTGACGGGAGCTGGGACGGGTGCAGCGGATATCATTATTCAGATTCTGTAATCTATGGTTTTTCCCATACCCACCTGAACGGAACAGGAGTTTCAGATTATGGAGACATTATGCTGATGCCTACGATGGGAAATCCAAGTCTGAACAGTAAAGATTATTCTTCAAAGTTTTCGCATAAAAATGAAAAGGCAGCGGCTGGATATTATGCTGTTAAATTAGACAAAAACAATATTAATGTTCGTCTTACGACTACCAAAAGAGTCGGTTATCATGAATATACCTTCAACAATGCGGGTAATGCCAATATCATTTTAGACCTCAATCACAGGGATAAACTTCTGGAAGGGGAAGTAAAAGTGATTGATGATAAAACCATTGAAGTTTTCAGAAGAAGTGAAGCCTGGGCCACCAACCAATATATCTATGCCAGAATTGAGTTTTCAAGACCTATGAAAATTTCAAAAAAAGAGGTTAACGGAAAAGATGAAAACAATCTGTTTACCGGAACAAAACTTGCCCTGGCATTTTCAGCCAATGTTAAAAAAGGAGAAAAAATAAACGTAAAAGTCTCTGTTTCTCCCACGGGATATGAAGGAGCTGGCAAAAATATGCTCGCAGAAGGACAGTCTAAAGATTTTGATGCTGTAAGGAAACAGGCACAATCTGACTGGGACAAAGAGCTTTCAAAAATTGAAGTGAAATCTGATGATAAAAACAAACTAGCTGTTTTTTACACTGCTCTCTATCATGTTTTTACCCAGCCAAATATCAATATGGATGTTGACGGGAAATACAGAGGCAGAGACAACAAGCTATATAATGCAAACGGCTTTGATTATTACACCGTATTTTCACTTTGGGATACCTTCAGAGGCGCTCATCCGTTAATGACTTTAATTGACAGAAAAAGGACTGCAGATTTTATCAACACTTTTATCAAACAATATGAACAGGGCGGAAAACTTCCGGTATGGGAACTGGCTTCTAATGAAACAGAATGCATGATTGGTTATCACTCCGTTTCTGTGATCGCGGATGCTATGGCCAAGGGAATTCAGGGATTTGATTACGAAAAGGCTTTTCAGGCAGCCAAAGGTTCAGCAATACAGGATATTTTCGGATTGAATGCTTACAAGCAGAATAATTATATCAGTATCGATGATGAGCATGAAAGTGTTTCCAAAACTGTAGAATATGCTTATGACGACTGGTGTATTGCTCAAATGGCAAAAATTTTAGGCAAAAAAGAAGATTATCAGTATTTCATGAAGCGTTCTCAAAACTGGAAAAATCTTTACAATCCTAAAACCGGTTTTATGCAGCCAAGAAAGAATGGAAACTGGTATGAACCATTTGATCCAAGAGAGGTGAATAACAATTATACCGAAGGAAACTCATGGCATTATTCTTATTCTGTACAACAGGATATTCCGGGACTGATTGCTGCCCATGGCGGAAAAGAAAAATTTGAACAATTCATTGATGCCATCTTTACCGCACCGGATAAAACAACAGGAAGAGAACAGGTAGACATCACAGGATTGATGGGACAATATGCTCAGGGAAATGAACCAAGCCACCATATTGCTTACCTGTACAATTTTGTAGACAAGCCTGAAAAAACAGATGCCAAAATAAAATACATCCTTGATAATTTCTATAAAAATACGCCTGACGGACTGATCGGAAATGAAGATTGCGGCCAAATGAGTGCGTGGTATATTCTAAGTTCCATGGGAATTTACTCTGTTACCCCAGGATTACCGGAATGGGAAACGACAACGGCTTATTTTGATGAAATCAAACTTCATCTGGAAGATGGTACCACAAAAATAATTACTAAAAACACCGGCAGAGCAGAGCTTAAAAAACTTGGTTTTGAAAATGTAAAACCTGTTAAGGATTTTAAATATATGGAACAAACGGCTTCACCCGTAATCGCTGCTGACAGAATCTTTGATTTTTCTACCAAAGTTGAGATCACCCCCTTACATCCAAATGACAAGGTATATTATATGACCATGGATGAAAGTGACAGTAATAAAAGAAAAACTTTCTCTACCTACAAAGGACCATTCTCTATCACAAAAACAACCCAGGTAATGGCTTATGCTGAAAGAAACGGAGAAAAAAGTTCTGTAACCACAGCCAGCTTCAACAGAAGACCTAATTATTGGGATATTAATATCCTGTCTAAAGTTACTCCTCAATACAGCGCTACCGGAAAACTGGCTCTTATCGACGGAATAAGAGGTGATGTCAACTGGAGAAAAGGTGAATGGCATGGTTACCAAGGGCAGAATTTTGAAGCAATTATTGATTTCAAATCTCCTCAGCAGATCAAATCATTATCGTCCACTTATCTTCAGGACAGCAGAGCATGGATTCTTATGCCTAAAAAAGTAGAATATTACGCTTCCATGAACGGGAAAGATTTTATCCTTCTAAAAACTATTGACAATGATATTGATCCAAAGGATGAAAAGGTACAGATCAAAGATTTTTCTACGGAAATTCTTCCTACTGAAGCACGATACATCAAAGTAAAAGCTTACTATTTCGGAAAACTTCCGGAGTGGCATCAGGGAGCAGGAGGAGATGCTTATATTTTCATTGATGAGATTTCTGCTAAATAAAACTACAGACATGAAAAAATTATCATTATTGCTCTTTTTACTTTTAAGTATCATAAAAGTTTCCGCCTGCAAATGTGTATACGAAACATTACCACAGAATTATTTAAATGCAAGCATTGTAGGCATCATTAAAATTGTAAAAGTGTATGATGAAGATTCTCAACAGCGAAACTATAAAGCTGATGTTGAATTTGAAAAAATTTATAAAGGAACTCCATTCAAAACGATGAATGTAAGAGGTCTGATTGGAAATTCGTACTCCGGAGCATGCGAAATTGATGTACAGCCTAATGAAAGATATCTGATCTTTCTGAATTCCGATAGCACCTATTCTATTTCATCCTGTACTCCAAAAGCAAAACTGGGAATTAAACCAACAAAAGCTGAAAATTTATGGCTTAAAAATCTGAGCAAAGCCTTCACCTACTTAGATAATAATAAATTCAGGTTCATAGGCCTACAGTTTACTAGTTGCTATGATGAAACCCAAACTGAACATGTATCTGATTTATCAAAAATCAGTAGATTCAAACCTAAGCAGCCTTTTGCTATTTATAAAGTAAAAATAGATGATAGGTCAAAAATTCAGGAAATTACTCCTGTTACAACTTTTGGAAGTAAGGATGATACAATCGAAAATATACTGAAAACAAATATGATAGTCTCCCCACCAAGATCTTTCTGGATTCCCAATCCAAAAGAAGCTTTACTTTTTCTTTTTTATAATAAAGAAAATATAGGAAAGCCATACGGTGAAGTCATCTCCTGTGATTAATACTAAAATAAACCCCTCTTCAGAATTTTTGAAGAGGGGTTTATTTTTAATTCATTCTTTCCGACCATTGCAGGACTTCCGGAAGTTCCATATCAGAGAATTCTATGTGGATCACTCTTCTTTTTTTACCGTTGGTTGTCCGGTTTGAACCATGAAGTGTTAAAGGTTTCATGATCATAATTCCTCCTTTTTCAACGTTACAGATCTCTTCTGTTTCAATGGTCCAGTCGATGGTTTCCGGTCTGTAAATGCCTTTTGCGTGAGATTTTGGAACTACTTTCAAAGCTCCGTTACTTTCATCGGTATCATCCAGATGGATTCTGATCGTATAGATATTTTCTAAAATATTCAGAGGAGGCTGCACCGCAAACTGGTTCTTTTTAGTTGTCCACGGGCCGAAATCAGGCAGATCCATTTTTTTATCAACAGAAATAGTCAGATCCTGATGATAAGCTACATACCAATTGGAAGTTTCAGGTTTATCAAAATAAATGCTTTTTACCACAAAATATTTTTCCCCAAAGATTTCCTTAACTACTTTCTGAATATTTTCATTGAAAACAAGATCTTTGATTTCCGGAACTTCTTTTAAAAACTGTCTTATAGCAAACAGATCTTCAGATTTTCTGAAATTCTCTTTTGAAGTGTCTATATTTTGCAGAACATGATTTATTTCTTCAAGTTCTTTCTGTGAAAACACATTATTGATAACAGCAAAGCCATATTCTTGAATATGGCTTTTATTGTTTTTTAAGTTATTTAAATTCATTGATATTTAAATTTTGTCTAATGGCTCTGTCAATTGCCCTTCCCATTTGGAAACTGCAGAAGTTGCCAATGTATTTCCTAATACGTTGGTCATACTTCTTCCCATGTCACAGAAATGGTCAATTGGTAAAATCAAAGCAATTCCTTCCGGCGGAATACCGAACATGGAACACGTTGCCACAATAATTACCAGAGAAGCTCTCGGAACACCGGCAATTCCTTTTGAAGTAAGCATTAATACCAATAACATGGTGATCTGCTGTCCAAGGCTCATTTCGATTCCGTAGATCTGAGCAATAAAGATGGATGCAAATGTCATATACATCATACTTCCATCAAGGTTGAAAGAATATCCTAAAGGTAAAATAAAGGACACTACTCTGCTGTTACAACCGAATTTCTCCAATTCTTCTACCAATTTCGGGAATACAGCTTCTGAACTTGTAGTGGAGAAAGCGATCAGTAATGGCTCTTTAATTCTTTTCAACAGGTCAAAAAGACGGTTTCCCAGGATAAAATAGCCCACCAGTAAAAGTACCAGCCAAAGAACTCCTATAGCAAAGAAGAAGTCTCTTAAATAAATAGCATATACTTTAAAGATTTCAAAACCATTGGTTGCCACTACTGCTGCAATAGCTCCCAGTACTCCCAACGGAGCAAACCACATAATATACCCTACCATTTTAAGGATTGCGTGAGCAATGATATCAAAAAGCTTCACTACTGGCTTAGAATATTCTTCTCCTAAATTCGCAAGCGCAACTCCAAACATCACAGCAAATATCACAATCTGCAATACTTCATTGGTAGCAAAGGCTTCAAATAAACTTTTAGGAATCATATGCTTTACAAAGTCTTCCATGGAGAAACTTTTGCTGCTTTTAAGAAGTTCGTCAGCAGAAGATACGTCCTGAATAGGGAGTTTTGTAACATGTCCCGGCTCCAGCCAGTTAACGAGGATTAACCCGATAAAAAGGGAAACCAGAGAAGCGGAAATAAACCAAAGCATTGCTTTTGTTCCTACTCTTCCGATCATTTTAATATCACTCATTTTGGCAATACCCACCACTAAAGTTGTAAAAACCAAAGGAGCAATAATCATCTGTACCAATCTGATGAAAACCGTTCCCAACAGTTTTATATTCTTAGCAAAAGGTTCTGCATTCTCAGGATATTTCACGTGTACAATACCTCCGATTCCTACTCCAACAAGAAGGGCAATGATAATTGCTATAAAAAGTTTATTCTGTCCTTTCATATATATAGTTCAATTTGCGCAAATATAATGGTTTTTCAATTGGCAGAAGATTTTCTTCAATGGGGATTAATTTTACATTAAGTTTTTAATACCTAAAAATTAAAAGCCTGGTTTAGAAAATATTGTAAAAAAATTAAGAAACATTTATTGAATTTTTATTCTTTTGGTACAAATTTTATTATTACATTTGATTGTATAACAACATTAATAAATATACAATATGAAAAAAACTATTGCAATGGCTGCATTAGCTGTAGCTGTATCTTTCGGTGCTATTTCTTGTAAAAAGAAAGTTTCTGATGCCGATCTTCAGACTCAGGCTACAACGGTAGTAACTTCTAATCCCAATGCTTCTGTTGAAGTAAAAGAAGGTGTAGCTCACTTAAGCGGTACTTTCGCAGACCAGCAGTCTAAAGACGCGATGATTGCAAAATTAAAAGCGATCAACGGAGTAAAAGACGTAATGGATATGTCTACTGTAGCAGCTGCTCCTGCGCCTGCACCTGTTGAAACTGCTTCTGCTGTAGATCCTGCTGTTCAGAAAAAAGTTCAGGATGCGGTGAAGGATTTCCCTTCTGTAAAGGTAGAAGTTGTAAACGGACAGCTTACTCTTACAGGAAATGTTTCCGGCCTTCAGGCTAGAAAAATCAAAGAATCTGTAGATGCTTTGAAAATCGGAAAGTATAATAACAACCTAATCGTAAAATAATTTAAGATGAGCGAATTACAAGATAAATATTCAAGCGTAGTTTCAGCGGCACAGTCTGCGGGGATCTCCAATCTTCAGGTTCAGGAGCAGGACGGGATTCTTTATGTTTCCGGAAATGCTTCCAACACTGCAGCTAAAGATGCTGTATGGAATGCTTTAGGAGCTATTGATTCTACTTATTCTGCTTCAGATATCAATATTGATGTACAGGTTGCAGGTCTTGCTTCAGGAGCTTCTTTAACAGTGGCAACAGAAGATTCTAACCTGAATATCAGACAGGAGCCTTCTACTGAAGCTGCCGTTGTAGGTAAAGCTGCTAAAGGTTCTTCAGTAACTTTAATTGAGCAAACTTCTGATGACTGGTGGAAGGTGAAAACTGATGACGGTCAGGAAGGATATGCTTATTCAAGATATTTAAGAGCATAAATTTTATTAAAAAGTAATAAAGTTTCACAAATAAAGCATAGAAACATCCCAATTTTGGGATGTTTTTTTATTTTTACGGCTCTGAAAAAAAAACTAATGAAGAAAACTCTGTTGCTATTGACTTTGATGTTCACAGTCATTATTTTGCACGCCCAAAAACTACACATTGACGGAAAAATATCAGATTCTGAAAAAAAACCGATAGAAAATGCTACCGTTTATCTTTTGAAAGAAAAAGATTCATCCATTGTCAACTATACGGCAACCAATAAAGAAGGTAAATTTTCTCTGAAGATTGACGATGTAAAAGAGCCTTCCATCCTGAAAATTGATGCCGATAAACTGACTTCTTATTCAAAAAAATTTGAGAAAATAGATCAGTCTTTATCCTTAGGAGATATTCTGCTTGAGAAACAAAGTATTGTCAACAATATTGATGAGGTAAAAATCACGGCATCGCCGGTAAAAATTAAAAAAGACACTATTGAGTTCAGTGCAGCGGCGATTAAAGTACGGCCTGACAGTAAAATAGAAGAACTTCTGAAGCAGATTCCCGGTGTAGAAATCAATAATGAAGGAAAAATTACAGTGAACGGGAAGGAAGTGGATCAGATTATGATCAATGGGAAACCTTTCTTTGATAAAGACGGTAAAATTGCCCTTCAGAACTTACCTGCAGATATCATCAAGAATATTCAGTTTACAACAACCAAGACCAAGGAAGAAGAACTGAGTGGACAAACCGCAAAGTCTCAGAATACCACCATCAATTTTAATATTGACGAAAAGAAAAACAAAGGATTGCTGACAAGGCTTACAGTCGGATACGGATCAGACAAACGGTATGAGGCAAGCGGGCTGGCCAGTTATTTTAAAGGCGATACCAAAGTAAGTATTCTTGCTTCATCCAATAATATCAACTCACAGGGGTTTTCCAGAGATGAGGTTTTTGACAGTATGGGGAACGGCCGGAATGCCTGGATGATGCAGGGCGGCACTGTCTCAACGGTAGGAAATGTAACGTATTATAACCAGGGAGGCGGTACAAGAGGAATTCAAAGATCTACCACCATAGGTTTGAATTACAGTGATAAAATAGGGAAAAATGCTGATCTGGATTCTTTCAGTCTGATGCATTCAGATTCTAATACGGAGACAAGATCCAAGGTTTCAAGATCTACTCTTTTACCCAATTATACGCTTCAGACCAACTCAGAAAGTAATGGAGAAAATGAATCTAAGCAGTACAGTTTTGATACTTCAGTCAAAATCAAGCTGGATTCTATGACAAGTGTTTATTTTTCCCCGAGATTTACTAAAAACAGCAGTTTTAATTTCAATAATTCACGATCATCTACTTTGAGGAATGGAAGCCTTCTGAATGAAAGTAACTCGTATTCAAGTAATGATTCGGACAGCAATTCATTTAATCCTTATATCTATTTTTCCAAAAAATTCAAGAAAAAAGGACGTGTGCTTTCCGCCAATATGAACAGTTCTATCTCTGAATCTAAAAGAGATAACCTAAGCCAATCCCAGAACACATTTTATGATCAAAACGGGATAACAAAAGATAATCGTGATCAATTAGCCAAAAATAAAAATCAGAACAGCTCTTTCAATTTCAGCACAGGGTATACAGAACCTGTTTCCGATTCGTCCAGTGTAAATTTTAAAATAAAATATGAAGCGAGATCAGTGAGGGATTTAAGGAATGTAAACGATTTTGATAATGCTACCAGAGATTACACTAAATTCAATCAGCTTTTATCGAATAATATGAAGCAGAGAATCAATCAGATCTCTCCTGAATTGAGCTATCAGATCAATAAAAACAAGCTCAATTTCTGGGCGTCGATGAACCTTGACATTTCAGATATGAAAGTAAACTCTATCTACAACGGACAGCAATATAACCTGCAGAAAAATTTTGTTTTACCTGAATATAATCTCAACCTTTACTATCAGGTTGGAGAAGGTAAAACCTTAAATATCTATAATTACTCTAACTTCAACATTCCGACTGCAGAACAGCTTACTCCTTATAAAGATGAATCCAATCCTTTGGTTACCTATCAAGGAAACCCTAATTTGAAAAATACCTGGATCAATAATCTTTATCTGTATTTCAATAATTATAATAAAGTAAAAAACCTCAGTTACTATTTCAATATTGGTTTTACTTACAGAAATAATGACATCATTAATTTTTCCACCTATGATAATGCAGGAAAACAAGTGGTAACTTATAACAACGTAAGCGGAAACAAAAGCATTAACGCCGGCGGGGGCTTCAGCAAACCCCTGAAATGGAAAAATAACAAACTGGTCATTAACCCAACATTCAACATGAATTATGCTTACAATAATGGTTTTGTTGACGGACAATCTTTTACCAGCAACTCATATAGTCTGAATCCTGGACTTAATCTTGTCTTTGAAATCAAGGATAAAATGACTATTAAGCCTTCTTACCGACTTGGATACAGCTTCTCAAATTACACCAACTACAATGTAACCAATGTAAATACAGCCAACCAATCCTTAAAATTGGAACTAACCAATTACCTGTTTAAAGGCAATTTCGTATTTGGAAATGATTTTGAATATAACACCAATTCCAATATTGCTCCAGGATTTAAAAAAGATTTCTACTTCTGGAATACCAGTCTGGGTTATTCATTCTACAAAAAACAGTTTACAGCAAAGGTGAAGATTTATGATGTCTTAAATCAAAATCAAAGCGTAAGAAGAACAATCACAGATTCTTATTTTGAAGACCGCGAAGATCTGATCCTAAAAAGATACATCATGTTTTCCATCAGCATGAAGCTGAATAAGTTTGCAGGTAAAAAACAGTAACAACACCATACTTTATATATATATATTTTGATAATGGCCGGATATTTCCGGCTATTTTTTATGAATACAGAGAAGGATTGATCAATAACCGTATTTTTATTTTTAAATTAGCATCAAATTTTTTTTATGAAGATCCATATTTCAGTATTATGTATTCTTTTTTTCATTCTTGGAAAAGCTCAGAAGACGGAACAGAAAGATACTTTCGTTAAAGACAATTTCACCAAGAAAGAATTTTATATTCCGATGCGTGATGGAGTGAAACTTTTCACAGCTGTATATATCCCGAAAGATATATCAAACAAGAACAAATATCCGTTTCTGATGCAGAGAACCTGCTACAGCATTGCACCCTACGGAGAAAATGAGTATAAAACTAAGGTAGGTCCCAACACTTATCTTATGAAAGACAAGTATATTTTCGTATACCAGGATGTACGCGGAAGATATATGAGTGAAGGTACTTTTACCAATATGACTCCGCAGGTAGAGCGTAAAACAAAAAAAGATGTTGATGAAAGTACAGATACTTATGATACTATCGAATGGCTTTTGAAAAACATCAAGGACAACAATGGTAAAGCTGGTCAGTTTGGAACATCATATCCTGGATTTTATACTGCTGTAGGGACATTATCACAGCACCCTGCATTAGTAGCTTCTTCACCACAAGCCCCTATCTCAGATTTCTGGAATGACGATTTCCTTCACAACGGAAGATTTATGTTAGGTTATTTCAGGACATTTCCTGTTTTTGGAGTTCAGAAAACAAAACCTGAAGACAAAGCATGGTATATGGATTCTTTCATTAAACAGACTTCCGAAGATGGACTGAAATTCTACAGAGATCTTGGTACGCTGAAAGATGCTTATGAAAAATATTATAAAAATAATTTCTTCATGACAGAAATTATGAATCATACCAACTATGATGAGTTCTGGCAAAAAAGAGGTCTTCTTCCCCATTTGAAGAATATCAACCACGCTGTAATGACTGTTGGCGGATGGTTTGATGCAGAAGATCTTTCCGGCCCTTTGAATATTTATAAAACCATTGAAAAAACAAGCCCTAAAGCAAAAAACACTATTGTAATGGGACCATTCTCTCATGGTGGCTGGTCTCAGGAGCAAGGGAAACATTTTCACAGTGAGACGTATTTTGGAGACAGTATTGCAACGTATTACCAGAAAAATATTGAAACAAAATTCTTCAACCACTATTTGAAGGGTAACACAAAAGAAGACGCCGGACTTCCTGAAGCACTGATGTATGACACCGGAGCTAAAGAATGGAAAGAATTTGCTTCTTATCCGCCTAAAAATGCTCAGAAAGTCAATTTTTATTTAGCTGACAACACCTTGAAAAAAACTTCCGGACAAGGATATTCCGAATATTACAGTGATCCTAATAATCCTGTTTTAAGCTCAGATCATTTGAAGGATTTCAACGGATTTACTCCTAAAAATTACATGTCGGAAGACCAGAGATTTGCAGTAGGCAGACCGGATGTATTAACGTTCACAACGGATGTTCTGACTGAAGATATCGCGTTCGCCGGAGAGATCATGGCTAAGCTGAATATTGCTTCCACTTCTACAGATGCCGATTTTGCAGTAAAGCTTATTGATGTCTATCCTGAGGATTTTAAGCCTGCTGAAAAGAAAGACGGTGTTATCTATGGCAATTATCACCAGATGGTAAGAAGTGAAATAATGCCTGCCAGATTCAGAAATACAAAAGAAAAAGGAGAAGCATTGGTCCCTAATCAGAAAACGGCTGTTAATTTCAGACTTCAGGATGTTGTTCACACCTTCAAAAAAGGACATAAGATCCAGATTCAGATCAGCAGTACATGGTTTCCGCTTTTCGCTATCAACCCACAGAAATTTATGGATAATCCGAATTTTGCAACCAAAGAGGATTATACCAAAGCATTCATTAAAGTATATAATGACAGCTCTATTGAAGCTGAAATTTTAAAATAAATTGAAAAAGCTGTTCGTCTGAACAGCTTTTATTTTTTTAATCTCTCTCTGATTAAGATGATTATGGTAAAAACCTGCGTAATCTGCAGGATAAAAAATATGGCGATTAGATGAAGCATTATTGAGATTCCTACGGAATGACAAACGTTGTGGGTAAAGTCTCTCTAAAAAAATTATTCCTCAATTGTTCTGAATGTCAGGTTGACTCTGGGAGTTTTCACTTTTGTAGTGGGTGGAAGCCTGTGAAGCCAATTGTCCTGGGTAGTTCCTTTCATAATTAGCAAACTTCCGTTTTCAAGGAATATTTCAACCTTTTCTTTGGTCTTTTTATGTTTGAATAAAAATTTTCTTTCTGCTCCAAAGGTCAGAGAAGCAATGGCACCGTGTTTCTTCAGATCTGTTTCGCCATCGCTGTGGTAAGCCATTCCCTCGCTTCCGTCATGGTATAAATTGAGCAGGCAAGAGTTGTAGGTTTCTCCTGAAACTTCCTCGCATTTTTTCTTTAGTTCCAATAATTCCGGAGTCCAGAATTTGGCATATTTTGTACGTTTAGAATACGTATATTCAAAAGGCTTTTCTCCGAACCAGGCTACTTTTCTTTTGGTTAAAATTAATTTTCCAAAGATGATGGCTTCATCATTTTCCCAGGGAATCTGGTTCAGCAAATAGGTATAAAAAGAATCAGAAAGTTCTTTAGAAAAAACCTTTCCGTAATAATGAACAGTTCCGTCATTCGGAAGTATATTGATCGGATAGTCTGATATTTCTTCAAAGAGGCTCATCATAGTTTTTTTTATTAAATGCTTTTATAACTAAACACAAATTACACTAATATTTCCACAAATCACACAATAGCTTTTGCAATAAAAATGGAATAAAAAGCTTTTGACAATCTAAGACTTTCATTTTTTTGAACTTTAAGACAGATAATTTTACTATCATCTTCATAAAGTCTTTTGTGCCTTTTGTAGTAAAATATATTACGAGTAAATACGTGAACCTTCCCAGCCTACAATCAGCTGTTTTCTGTCACTTCCCCAACGGTAACCACCAAGATGACCGGTAGCTTGAATAACACGGTGGCACGGAATAAGAAACGCAACCGGATTACTTCCAATAGCTGTTCCCACCGCTCTAAAAGCCTTCGGATTTCCAATTTTTTCAGCCAGACTGCCATAAGTAGACAGTTTTCCCATTGGAATCGTCAATAGGCTTTCCCATACTTTAAGCTGGAAATCGGTTCCTTTTAAATGTAATTTTATAGTATTGAGTTTCGTCCAGTCTTTATCGAATATGGACAGTGCATTCTTTTGAAGGGCGTCTTGTTGTTCAGTAAAAGAAGCATTAGGGAACTTTTGTTTCAGCTCCCCAAATGCTTTTTCTTTATCGTCTTCAAAAGCCATATAGCAGATTCCTTTTTCTGTAGAAGCTACTAACAGATTCCCGAAAGGACTTTCGGAAAAACTGTAATGAATAGTAAGGCTTTTTCCTCCGTTTTTATATTCTGCCGGAGACATTCCTTCAACCTTTACAAACAGATCATGAAGTCTGCTTGTGCTTGAAAAACCTGTCTCATATGCAGCATCAAACAAACTTGCTCTTTCTTCCTTTAATAAGTTCTTGGCATGTTCAAGACTGATGAACTGCAAAAACTTTTTCGGACTTGTTCCTGCCCAATCTGTGAAGATCTTCTGAAAATGGGCCGGACTCAAGTGAATATTCTCTGCCACTTCCTCCAAACTTGGCTGAAGCCTGAAATTGCTCTGGATATATTCTATCGCCTTAGCAATTCTGTTATAATCTATCTGACTTTGTGTGGACATTGTATTATTATTTTACCTCACAAATTTCCAAAGAATATACGGCAGAAAAAATCCGATTCTTGCGGAATATTAGTTGTTGTTATAAATATCGTTATAAGCAAGCATTTTATAATATAACTTAGCTGCAAGGAAAGCTGTTGGCTTAGCCATTGGAGAATCCATTAATTCTACAATATCAAATGCCACTACGTTACATTTTTCAAATACTTTTCTTATTAATTCCAGTGTTGGATACCATTGTAATCCACCAGGCTCAGGAGTTCCTGTAGAAGGAGCAATGGAAGGATCAAAAGCATCAAGATCTATTGTAATATATACGTTTCCTGAAACTTTTTCCAATACGTCATTGATCCAGTTTTCGTTATTTGCAATTTCGTGAGCAAAGAATACTCTTCCTTCCGGTAAATACTGAGCTTCCTCCGCATCCATAGAACGGATTCCCACTTGTACAAGATTATGTTTCTGGTTAGCTTCAAACACAGCACAAGCATGGTTAGAAGTAGAACCGTGAAATTCAGGACGTAAGTCTGTATGAGCATCAAACTGAAGAACGGTAAGGTTTTCAAATTTCTCTCCTACTGCACGGATAGAACCGATAGACACAGAGTGTTCACCTCCAAATAAAGTAAATACTTTCCCTTCATTGTTCAAAAGTTCTTTGGTTTTCTGGTAAACAGCTTCTGTCATTGCTTCCGGACTGGAATTTTCAGAAACTTCTCCTGCCAGGTATACTCCCTGAAGATAAGGTTCCGTTTGGGTTTCAATATCATAAAGCTCCATATTTTCAGAAGCATCTAAGAATAATTCAGGGCCTTTGTCAGCTCCTTTCCCCCATGTTGAAGTTCCATCATAAGGAACAGTTACCAACATTACTTTTGAATTCTCTAACGTTGCGTTTTCTTCGGGAATTCCTGCGTATGTTTTCATATATAATTATTAATTAAAAAATTAAATGATTTCGCAAAGATACGAAGAGTTTACGAGTTGAAGAGTACGAGTTTCGGAGAGTTTATGAGTTATACACTTTACTTTTACTGTCTGTTATCTGCTACCTGTAACCTAGCATCTATTATCTCATTCCTTTCCACTCTCGACTCAAATAACTACTTTTGCACAAAACTTTTAATATGTCTTTAAAAGCTGTTCTTTTCGATATGGATGGAGTGATTGTAGATACAGAACCATTACATAGAAAAGCTTATTTCAAAACGTTTGATGAATTGGAAATTGCTGTTTCCGAAGAACTGTATACCTCTTTTACCGGAGCGTCAACCAAGAGAGTCTCTGAAACCCTGATCAATGAATTCAATCTAAATCAGACTTATGAATCCATTGCAGGAATCAAAAGATCTCATTTTAAAGATTACTTTTATAATGATGATGAATTTGATTTAATTCCGGGGGTAAGAAAACTGATTGAACATTATCATGAAAATGGAATAAAACTGATTCTGGCTTCTTCAGCTACCATGGTAACAATCAATATGGTTTTTGAAAAATTCGGGTTGGAAAAATATTTCAGCGGAAAGATCAGCGGTGCCGATTTAAAAGAATCAAAACCTCATCCTGAAGTTTTTTTACTGGCTGCAGAAATGGCAGGTGAACCTGTTGAAAACTGTATGGTAATTGAAGATTCCACCAACGGAATTCTTGCTGCACACCGGGCTAAAATTTTCTGTGCTGCCTACAGAAGTCCTCATTCTAAAAACCAGGATTATACACTGGCAGATACTGTAGTTACGGATTACGAGGAACTCGAACTTGATAAAATCTCAACCTATTTCTAAATAAAAAAGCTCTCAGAATCTGAGAGCTTTTGTTTTGTATATACTTTGTCATCTGAACGAAGTGAAGATCCTTAACTTTCCTTAATTCTTAATAAAAAACTTAATGGTTAAATTTTAAACATTAAGATACATTGAGTGATTAAGATTATTAAGATGAGATTGCTTCGTCACATTCGTTCTCGCAATGACAGATTAAGTTCTTATTTATAACCAAGAATCTTCAGTATATCTTCCGGTTCCTGTTTCTCACGGAAAATTTCATATTGTAACTCACCGTTTTCATCTTTTTGGATCAGGACATGTCTCGGCTGAGGCATCAGGCAGTGGTGTACTCCACCATATCCTCCGATTGTTTCCTGGTAAGCTCCTGTATGGAAGAATCCGATATACAATGGCTTAGTATCACTGAAAACCGGTAAATAAATAGCATTGGTATGCTGTTCAGAATTATAATAATCATCTGAATCACACGTCAGCCCTCCTAAGAATACTCTTTCATAAGAATCTTCCCAACGGTTTAGCGGAAGCATGATAAAGTGTCTTGAAATTGCCCATGTATCAGGAAGAGTGGTCATGAAAGAAGAGTCAATCATATTCCATTTTTCTCTGTCATTCTGACGTTTCTGAGAGATAATCTTATAAAGATTCGCTCCGCTTTCCCCTACAGTAAAGCTTCCGAATTCTGTATAAATATTAGGTTCCTCCACTCCTTCTTCTTCACAGAATTTTTTGATCTGAGAAACAATTTCTTCTACCATATACTGATAGTCATAATCAAAATTCAAAGAAGTTTTAATTGGGAAACCACCTCCGATATTCAATGAATTTACTTCCGGAGCGATTTTTTTCAAACGTGCATATACACGAAGACATTTATACAATTCATTCCAGTAGTAAGAAGTATCTTTGATCCCGGTATTGATAAAGAAGTGAAGCATCTTCAATCTTGCATTCGGGTGTTCGGCAATCTTCTGGCTGTAATAAGGAATAATATCTTTATATCCGATTCCTAATCTTGAGGTATAGAACTCGAACTTCGGTTCTTCCTCAGATGCGATTCTGATTCCGATATTAAAGGTAGAATCGATGCTTTCCGTAAGTTTATCCAATTCTCTGTAATTATCAAGAATCGGAGTAATATTTTCAAAACCATTATTGATCATATCTGAAATATTTGTCAGATAATCATCGGTTTTAAAACCATTACAGATTACTTCAATGTTTTTATCTACTTTCCCTTTTTCGTAAAGAGATTTTACAATATCCATGTCATAAGCAGAAGATGTTTCTATAGAGATATCATTCTTCAAAGCTTCTTCCAATACAAAATTGAAATGACTGGATTTTGTGCAATAGCAGTAGGTATAATTCTTTTTATATCCGGTTTTTTCAAAAGCTTCTTTAAACCAGCTTTTGGCCTTCTGAATATTTTGAGAAATTCTCGGCAGATAGCTAATCTTTAGCGGAGTGCCAAATTGTTCAACTACATCCATCAATGGAACGTCGTGAAACAACAAATTGTTCTCAGATACATTAAATTCCTCCGTAGGAAAATATAATGTCTGATCAATAAGTTCCGAGTACTTTATTTTCATTTCTAAACAAGTGAATTAAGAAATGCAAAATTGCTAAAAAAGTTTGATTTTCGGGTGTTAAAATTATTATAATTTTAAATAAAGACCCAATATCATATCCTGTAAAAATTTATCTCTGATAATCAATAAGTAAACTTTTGAATATATGCTGTTCTTTTGGCATCTGAAATCCCTAATACCTGCTGAATATAGACATCTGTAGAGCCATACTTTTTATCAATCTCCCCAAAAGCGGCATCAAGGTATCTTTTTTCTACCCAGCTGAGTTTTTCCAGCACCTGTAAATCCATCTTTGGATAGATAAAATGTAACCGATTCGCAAGATGAAGTCTTTTCTGAACCATATCTTTTCTGTAGTTGTTGGAGAGAAGATATTCATTATAAATAGTCTCTTTATCAAACTTCAGAATCGTTAAGATGAGTGCTGTGGTAATCCCTGTTCTATCTTTTCCGGCAGTACAGTGGTATAAAACCGGATTGTCAGATTCCAGGATTTCTGTGATGATTTTCTTTATGGTTTCGGGATTCTCCGTAACGTATTCACGATAGAAATCTATCATTCTTTTGTCTGCATCAGAAGCATTTACTTTACCTTTCAGAACCAGCTTTTTTGCCTGGGCCAGCTGATCTCCTTCATCTTCAAATGCTGAATATTTTTTATACGTTATTTCTGCAGGAAGCTGATCCGGTTTCTGTGAGATTTCCTTAGAGTTTCTAAGATCAATTATTTCTTTGATTCCCAGATTATCAAGATCATCAAAAGACTTCTTTTTCAACTTATGAAGATGGGCACTTCTGTAGAACCTTCCTTTTTTTAAAGTTCTTCCTTCTGTATTTTTAATATTTCCTACTGTCCGGAAATTCGTTACTTTCTTAATATGAATTACTTTTTCAGTTTCATTTTTACCATATTCGGGCGTTTCAAAATGCTGTGTTTTGCATGATAAAATACTGCATAATGAAATGGTGAAAACTGATATTTTAATTAATTTATTCAATATTTTTATTTTATACGAAAGTTAGCTCCCCCGTCAAATCTTTCGATTTGTCACCCCTCCTATGGAGGGGAATTCTGACACCTTTAATTGTTATTATTCGTGAAGACTTGAAATATTAATATATTGTAGGATATTCTATTTCGCTGATTCCTACGAACAACAGGACATCACCTGATTCATATTCTATGGAAACCTCATCTTCAACAGCAAAGTTTCGGGTTCCTATTCTTGAAGTAATATTTAGAGTTTCATTCGTCAAAGGCCAGTTGAGCCCTTTCGTTGTAATATTATTCACTGATGGAAATGGATAGAGAGATATCATTCTATTCTTCGCTCCTTCCAATTTAAAATGATTTGGAATAAAATAATATTCTGAAAATTCATCATAAAATTTAATTCCCATCCGATCTTTGAATGTATAAGCAACGGTAAGATTCCCAAGAAAATGATCCTGCTCACCTCCGCTTCCTCCGAAAACATCAATCTCCGAAAAACCTTTTTCCAAAATAATTTCCAAAGCTTTGTGAAAATCTGTTTTATCCTGATCCAATGTAAGGATAAATTTTTCCTGATACATATCTTCATCTGATCCGGAGTGAGAATCAAAATCACCGGAAATAAAATCCAGCTTATCCAGTGAAAAACCCATTCTTTTTAAATAATGGAATGCCCCGTCTGTACAGGCAATTAAACCATAATTATCAGGATTGGGTAATGATTTTGGCGCATCTCCATTGATGAAAAGTAATGCTTTATCTCTCATTCGGGTTCCAGTATTCTTCCGGTTCGTTGTTCAGTTTTGAAATATACCTTGCCAACACGAAAAGATAATCTGAAAGTCTGTTTAAATATTTAATCAATTCAGGACGCACTTCTTCAGATTCATTCAAAAATACCAATGAACGTTCTGCTCTTCTGCAGATGGTTCTCGCCGCATGTAAAAAAGTTGCAGACTTTCCACCCCCTGGAAGAATAAAATACTGAAGCGGTTCCAGTTTATCTTCAAAAGCATCCATCCACTGTTCCAGTTCTTCAATTTCTGTTTCTGAAATAATGATCGGAAGACGTGATTTTCCGTTGGCCAGCATCAGTTTATCTACTGGTGTAGCAGCCTCCGAACCTACGGTAAACAAATCAAACTGTATTTTCTTAAGCTGTTTCAAAACTTCTTCATCTTCGATATGACTTTTTGCAATCCCGATGAATGAATTCAGCTCGTCTATATTTCCATAACTGTCTACTCTGGCACTGGCTTTAGAAACTCTCGTTCCGCCATATAATGCAGTCTGACCTTTATCTCCTGTTTTTGTATAAATTTTCATAGTACTAAAATACCCTTTTTTGTAGAATGTAAAAAGTAAAATATAGTAATAACTTCCTATTCTACCTGAAAAAATAAAACAGACATTAGAAATTAATGTCAGTTAATATTTGCATATCGGTTTATATCTTTTGAGATTGCTTATCCTTTTTAAGCATGACAAAACAAATGTTAATTCTTTTATTTAGAGATTAAAAAGTATAATTAACATTTAGCTGAAAAATTGTTCCGTTAAATCCAAACTGATTCACCTCCCAAGGGTATTTGAATCTTCCTCCAAGATCTGTTACTATATCTCCTTTGCTATCTATTACATCTGGATAAATATTAAACAAATTATTTACAACTCCGGAAACTTTAAGGTCTTGGGTAATTTTATATGTTAAAACGATGTCTGTAACTACCTTGCCAGAAAATGTCTGATCTTTGGCAGGATCAGTTGCGTGCTGCCATGTAACAGAACCAAAATAAGTATTATTAAGGTTAAAATTAAACTTTGAAATGTCATAAGAAAGACTAAGTATAGTTTTTGTTTTGGGTCTTGCAGAGGTAATTCTGGATTGTTCTTTTCTATCAAAAAAGTTTTCTGAGTAACCATTTTCAGCCAAAATATTCGGAACGGCGATATTATCTACTATTTTAGTTTCGTTATAATTGAAAGCAGCAATAACTCCCAATCTTCCTTTGCCAATAGCGGAAGTATAATAATTTGCGACGAAATCTACCCCTTGAGTAACTGTATTTACAGCATTGGTAAAAAACTTCAGGGAAGTTATTTTATTATTATCTAATATTACTTCCACAGGGTTTGTTATATCCGGACTCCCCGGACTCCCTGTTTTATAACCAATATCTCCTGAGAAAAGTACCCGGTCTTTAATTTTTATTCTATAATAATCGGCTGTAATCGTAAGATTTTTAAAAGGTTTTACGGCAAATCCTCCAGTAATGTTAAAGGCTTTTTCAGCATTTAATTTGGCTACACCAAGATCAGATCTTACAATTTGAGAGTCGTTATTAAAAGTCCCTTGATTAGCTACAGTATTCCCTGTAATTTTGGTTTGAACATTGGAATAATAAATCTGGTGTAATGAAGGTGCCCGAAATCCTGTAGAAACAGACCCACGGAAAACTAATTTATCATCTAACAACTTATATCTTGCATTTCCTTTCCAGGAAACATTATTTCCAAAATCACTAAAGTTTTCATATCTCACAGTTCCTCCAATCAACAGGTTTTTCGTAATATCCCATTCCGCATTCATATAAGCTCCGATATTCTGACGATTTTTATTGACTTCATTTTGAGGCTGCAGTCCCGGAAATGATTCTGCACCACTTCCTATATAAGACGCCTCTTCTCCTGCTCTTGCCTGATAATTTTCATTCCGCACTTCAGCTCCGGCTCCTAAAACAAGCGCACCAAAATCCCGGCTGACATCTATGTTTCCTATAATATTACTGAACTGGTGTCCACCTGCTTTAAAATAGGTTGGGGAATTTACACCTAAAGACGTATTAATTGTATTTCCTACTGCATAATCTACTGCATTAGAACCAAAGGTTGCACTTCCATCAAAATTCCATTTTCCAAACATTCCTTTCCACCCGGAGGTTAAATTATAATCGTAAACATCTGTTTTAAATTGCGGTTGAAATCCATTGTAAGGTTGCCCTTGTGGAGTTAATAAACCAAAATCTGAAGTTACCCAATAGGGAGTTCTGTACAAAGCAAAACTGGTCCCACTTCTGTAAGTTGTACCCCCAAAAGCATAGAATTTGCCCGTTTCACCCGTCGGCAGTTCAAAATTCACAAATAGATTACCAACTTTTGTGTCCGGCTGCCCAATAATCATTCCTAAACCAGGATTAGCTTGCGTCCAGGCATTATCCACACCAAAAAGTTCATCTTTTGTAACAGAACCTGCGCGGTTAGTTTTATTTTGGGATGAAAATCCTAGTGTAAGATTCAGACTTCCGTTTTTTGCCACTTTGATTCCTGTATTAAAATCTGCTCCGATATTAAAGCCGTCTCCTTTTGAAGTAATACCTGAAAAAAGGTTGACCGTGCTTTTTCCAACGCTGTTCTTAAGAATAATATTGATTACTCCCGCAATAGCATCAGAACCGTATTGTGCAGATGCTCCATCTCTCAATACCTCTACATTCTGTAAGGCGGCAGATGGAATACTTTTCAGATCCGTACCTACCTCACCTTTTCCAGGAGTATCATTGACATAAATTAAAGCACTTTGATTTTTTCTTTTACCATTTACCAAAACCAATGTTCTGGAAGGCCCTAATCCTCTTAAATCTGCCGGATCAAAATGAGCCGTTGCATCAGAAACAGTTTGCTGTGATGAATTAAAAGATGGAACAGCATAGGTTAAAGCTTTATCAAAAGTAACTTGCCCTGTGGATTTTAATTGTACAGCAGAAATATTATCAATAGGAATTGCTGAGGTAATGATGGTCCTGGGCTTAGTTCTACCCGTTGTAACCACAACTTCATCTATTTTATTTTGTTTTATGCTGTCCTGAGCATACCCCATTGCACCAGCTCCGCTTAATACTAATGCATAGATTTTTTTATTAAATAAACTCTCTATCATGTGAATTGATAATTATTCAATAAATCTAGTAAAAAAATTAATATTAAATACAAAAACAAAACATATAATAATAATTCAATTATATATTAACGAAAACCATACCATTTCATAAAAACAACAATTAATTCACAAAACATAAAGTCATTTATTAATAACATGAAAAAAAATAAATCAATAACATCATATTTGTATAAAAAAATTAATTCATCAACGTTAGAAATAAATATGATTTAATTCTTTCTTATAAGTAGTTTTTGTAGCTTGAGACTGCTTCACCTATAGCCCGCAATGACTATATATAAAAAATGGCCGGAGAAACCGGCCATATCCAAATTATTTATTTACCTCTACGTATTGTATGATGGTCTGATTTTTTGGGTTGTAGATAATTGTACTACTGTTGGGAAACCTTTTCAATTTATAATATTGAATATTTTTATCTGATTTTATATCTTCCAGAACACTTGTATCAAAGGTATTATCAGGGAGAAATTTTGATAAAAGACTTATTTTATCTATGATATTTTGTCCGTCAATCTTACGGGCTTTCTTTTCAGATTTACTTTCATCAGAAGTAGGCTGCCCCTCTAAAAACGGAAGCAATACAGCAATGTCTGCTTTGTATTTAAAAATATACCCTTCAGATCTTCCCGGGATTTTAATCTTTTTTCCCTTTTCTTCGGATATGATGGCAGCACCCGTACCAGGGAAAACTGTATTAAACTTAACGTCTTCGGAATTGGTTAAAGAATTTATAGATTCATTGACCGTTTTCTTCACTGTTTCTTCTACAACCTGCTGTGTCTTCTGCTGAACAGTCTGGTCAATTTTTTCTTCTATTTTATTGCATGATACTAATAAAAAAGCGGTGACAACAGGCAAAATATACTTCTTCATAATTCTAATAATAGCGATTTTTGTTATTAATATCCTTCCTTCTAACGGAAAAGTAGGTCAGGATATTTTAGCAAAGAAAAAAATATTTTTTCAATATTAAAAATCCTGCTGACAAACTGTTGTCATAACCTCCTCATACCTTTGTATCAACAACAAACAAAAACAAAACATTATGACAACTACAGCAACAGCCACAAAACAATTCATGACATCCGACCAGCTATTAAACGACTGGCAGGGACATAGAAATCTTACAAGAAGAGTCATTGAATCTTTTCCTGAAAAAGAGTTATTTGAATTTTCTGTAGGTGGAATGAGACCGTTTGCAAAACTGGCCGTAGAGCTAATCAGTATTGGCGGGCCTGCTTTAAAAGGTATTGTAGAAGGAAATATGGAAGCATACAATGAAGAAGCATTCAATCCGAAAACCAAAGAAGAAATTTTAAAGAAGTGGGATGAAGAAACAGAAGTAATTAACCATTACTTTAATATGATTTCCGAAGAGCGTTTCCAGGAAACTTTCAATTTATTTGGAGAATATGAATTTCCGGTATACCAGAACATCCTTTATTTTGTAGACAATGAAGTTCACCACCGCGGACAAGGATATGTTTATCTGAGAGCTTTGGGAATTGAACCTCCATTCTTCTGGGAAAGATTTTAATTTTAATAAAAGTAAGAGGTAAAATTGCAAAAAAGCGGAAATCCTGAAAAATACATCTGCAATGTCATTTATTACTAGTGATTTTCCTCCATTTTAACAACTTATATCATTTTTTGCGACAAAACAAATTTAATTTTTTTGCAATTTTTCTCTTGGCTTATTAACCATTTCATTTATTTGCCTCAATTAAGTCTTTAAACCTCAACAATTACTCTGTTGGGGTTTTATTGATGTCTTTCAGTCATTTTTACAAGCAGCTCGTTCAATCTGGTGCGAAGACTTTCCGGTTCCAGAACAGTGGCATAATCTGCAAAAGTGATGAGCCACCGGGGAAATCCGTCACTGATCCATTCTGTTTCAAAAGTGAGTTCTACACCGTGTTCAGTTTCTACTTCTTCTGTAAGTCCATAATATTTTTTGGAATTCACCAGATGAGACATTATTTTTTTGTCTACCAAAAGTTTAGCTTTGACTTTATTTCCGTTTGATTTTTTCCGGTAATCATTCACTTGCCCATACTCTTGTAAAAAAGGATTTAAGGTTTTTGAAATCTCTAAAATCCGGTCTATCCTAAATTGTCTGAAATCTTTTCTCAAGGTACAGAATGCCATGATGTACCAAAAATTAAACTCAAAGAACATCCCTACAGTTTCAATAGTTCTGTTGTCTACTCTTCCATCTACCGTCTGATACCTTATATTCAATTGGGTTTTGTCTGCAATACTTTCTAAAATAATAGGAATCACATTTTTAAGAGAATCTCCGGAATCGGTATGAAAACTAAAAACATCAATCTGTTTTTCAATATTCTGAATAAGATTTTTATCAGAATTCCGCAATACTGAGCGTACTTTCTCCATGGCTGCCTGATAATGACTTCCTAAACTTTGGTGGGAAAATTTCTGCATCAGTTTTTCGGCGGTAATGAAACTTAAAACTTCTTCTTTAGTAAACATGATTGGAGGAAGTTTGTATCCGTCCATTAAAGAATAGCCGTTCCCTGCTTCGCCTACAATAGGAATACCCGCATTTTCCAGGGTTTTTACATCACGGTAAATGGTTCTGATACTTACATCGAACTTTTCAGCCAGATCCTGTGCCCGAACAACAGGTTTAGACTGTAATTGGGTAAGAATAGCCGTTACCCGATCGAGTTTTTTAAGATAGTGATCATTCATTATGTAACAAAGCTAAAATTCTTTTTCGAGGTATGTCTTATAAATGGGACTGCTTTTTTTATTAATTTTATTTTTCATAAAACAGTTTCTTCTTTATGCTTCACACTCATTTTGTTCAGTCTGTTGAAAAAGTTTTAAAACCAGAACAGGCAGTGATAGACGAACTTGTTACCCATCTGGAATCCAAAACTTACAGAAAAGGAGATTTTCTGTTAAAAGCTGATGAAACCTGCAGGTATTTTTATTTTATCGAAAAAGGACTTGTCAAACTATTTTTTGACAATGGTGACAAGGATTTTATCATGACATTTTTTGCAGAAAATGCTTTTTTCGCTGAACTGAGTGGTTTTCTCACGGGACAGCCGTCAAAATACATGATTGTTGCTCTGGAACCTACTGAAGTTCTCCGGATCCACAGAGATGTCATTGAAGGATTATGTAAAAAATACCACACTGCAGAAACACTTTTCAGCAGGCTTTATTCAAAAGCTCCCGTCAATATGATGGGAAGGATCAGTGAAATGCTGGAAGACGATGGAAAAAAACGCTATCATAATTTTCTAAAACAAAGACCTGATCTTATCCAGCGAATCAGTCTTGGAGATCTGGCAGACTATATCGGCATTACTCAGGTTTCTTTAAGCAGAATAAGAGCGCAGAAAATTTAAAAGAATGGAAGTAAGGATGCTGGAAGAAGGAAACGAAAATATATAATCTGCTCAGTAGTAACATCCAGCTTCTAAAATCTTTCCTTTTAAAATTTATCATTTGTAAAAAAATTCAGGAAAATACAGTTCTACATTTGTCACATAATTAATCAAAAAACAAATATTATGTCACAAAGAATCAACGCATTTGCAATCGGAAACAAGGCTGTAAATGCTCTTCACACCATGGGATTTCAGGTACAGAATTCATCACTGGACAATTCATTTCTTGAGCTGATGTATTTCCGGGTTTCACAAATGAACGGATGTGCTTTTTGCCTGGATATGCATTCCAAAGAATTAAGAGCAAAAGGCGAAACAGAACAGAGAATATTTCTAGTAAGTGCCTGGAGAGAATGTTCGTTTTATACGGATAAAGAAAAGGCGGGATTTTTATGGGCTGAGACTTTAACAGCTTTAAATGGTAAAGAAGTGAATGATGAAATTTATTCAAAAGTAAGTCATTACTTCTCTGAAACTGAAATAGTGGATTTAACAATGGCCGTTATTGCCATCAACAGCTATAACAGAATTAATATTGCTTTCGGAGCAGATGTAGGTACTTATCAGGTTCCGGAAAAAGCACATTAAATTCTTATGAAAACAAAAACTCAGCGGACTGGCTGAGTTTTTTTATTTAATTTTCTTTGAAAGTATTCACAAGCTTATCGAGATTAAGGCTGCGGGCTGATGCATCAAAAATTTCACGGTAAGTACCTTCTTTACTATAAAGTTCATCATGAGTGCCATTTTCTACTACTCTTCCTTTTTTCATCACATAAATGATATCGGAATCCAGGATTTGTGAAAGGGAATGAGAAATGATGACCACAGTTCTTCCTTCTTTTATTGCATCCAGAGAATTCTTGATCTGCTCGGTGGCAATGGCATCAAGGCTAGCTGTAGGTTCATCCAGAAAGATAATCGGAGGATTTTTCAGAAACAATCTGGCAATGGCAATTCTCTGTTGTTGTCCACCGGAAAGCTGAGTAGCATCATGTTGATATTGATCCGGAAGATCCATAATCTGTTCATGCAGATACGCTTTTTTTGCAGCTTCCTGAATTTCTTCAAAACTGGCATTCATATCTCCATAACGGATATTATCTTCTATACTTCCCTGAAAGATGTGATTTCTCTGAAGTACCAGACCAAGGTCACTTCTCAGAAAAGTATTGTCAAATTCATTAAGGTTTACTCCGTCCAGAAGAATTTCTCCGGAATCAGGAAAATAAAATTTACACAAAAGATTAATGATCGTTGACTTTCCTGCACCGCTCAGCCCTACCAAAGCCGTGGTTTTTCCGTTTTCAATTTTCATGGAAACATCATGTAAGGCCTTTGTACCGTTAGGATAAGTAAAATCAATATTTTTCAATTCAAAAGTTCCTTTGATTTCTTTTTCCACAAAGGTTCCGTTCGATTCCGTTTCATCATCTGCATTCAGGATATCAAAATAGCCTTCAGCATAGATCATCGCATCATTCATATCATCATAAATCCTGTGAAGCTGGCGGATAGGTGCAGAAACATTGTTGAAAAGCATAATATGAAGCATGATTGCACCGATAGTCATTTGCTGATCAAGAACAAGATAAACAGTTAAAAGAATGATCAAAACCACTCCGAACTGCTCAATAAATGTTTTTAAACCATCATAAATAAAATTGGTTCTCCTTGTGATCATCTGGCTTTCCATAAGCTCCATCTGAAGATCATATTGTTTTTTCCCTTCAAATTTTTCACGGACAAAACTTTTAATGACCATAATGGAATTGATCAGGTTCAAAAGTCCGAAAGTCTTTTTTTCTCTCTGATTTCTAAGCTGACGGCGTACTCCATTCAGTTTTTTTGCCTGCAGGGAACTGATGTAGAAATAAATGGGAACGATAATCGTAGAAACAAGTCCCACATACACATTCTGCATATACATAATGATCAGCGCAATAATAGCATTAGAAAAAAGTGGCAGAATATCAATAAAAAAATTCTGTACCAGTTTTGTCAGACTTTCTATACCACGGTCTATCCTGATCTGTAATTTTCCGGATTCATGGTTTTCATCGTTAAAATAAGCTACTCTATAGGTTAAAATCTTATCAATAGCCGACTGAGCCAGCACAGAACTCACATTGATCCTGATCTTTTCGCCATAAAATTTCTGTCCGAAATTGATGAAAATATTCAGAAGTTCTTTTCCGAGTAAAATAATTGAAATGATGATAAGAATATGAATTCCCTCTGTCATGGGATGAGGAAGATGGGTAAGCTTGGTAACCTCATCTACCGTATATTTCAGAACAATAGGGTTTACCTGTGCTGCCAAAGCGCCCAGAAAAGTAAGAAACAGGGTTCCGTAGATCATTAATCGGTAAGGTCTGATGAATGGGACAAGCTGCTTATAAATTCCGAACAAAGTAACTGTTCTGTTAAAAGGTTTAGCCATAGAAATCATTTTAAATGAAAAACGTACCGCTTTCAAAAGAAAAAGGTACGTTTTATTATCATGTTCAGCAAATAAATGCTTTATATTTTATCCTTCAAACACATATGTTGTAAGATAGTGCAGTTCTTTTGTGCTGGCTTCTTTAGACTCTGCTTCTGCCTGTTCCAGAGAATATTGGGAATTGATTTCTTTTTTCTGGAAAATAAATGAGTTGTTGGCATTCTTATCTATAACTTCATCAAAGATATGCTTAATTTCAGCGTTTCCTAGTGAAGCAAAACTGATATCTTCAAAACCGTACATCCGTCTCAAATCATCAAACTGACTAAAATTTTCACTGACAAATGCCTGCAGCTGTGCTTTGGAATCAAAGTTACCAGCCCAGATATTATAAGCGTATTTCTTCTTTTTAGGCTTATCTAAAATACTTTGATACACGAAGTTTTCACCCAGATAAGCTTCTCTTACCTGTGGATCATTGGCAAGATCTTCCGGAAGTCCTTCTTTCAGGATCTTTCCTTCAAACATAATATAGGTTTTGTTGGTGATAGCCAACGTCTGCTGTACGTTGTGGTCGGTAATCAGAATTCCGATATTTTTATCTACAAGGCTTCTTACAATTTTCTGAATATCTTCAACAGCAATAGGGTCTACCCCTGCGAAAGGCTCATCCAAAAGAATAAAGTTCGGGCTTGTAGCAAGGCAGCGTGCAATTTCTGTTCTACGCCTTTCACCCCCGGAAAGAAGATCTCCTCTGTTTTTACGGACATGCTGTAAAGAAAATTCTTCAATCAGTTCATCACATTTGATTTGCTGCTCACGTTTTGAAAGCTTGGTCAGCTGCAATACTCCCATAATGTTTTCTTCCACGGAAAGTTTTCTGAAAACGGAAGCTTCCTGAGCCAGATACCCGATTCCCTTTTGGGCTCTTCGGTACATGGCATCCGTAGTAATCTCCTGTTTATCCAGGAAAATTTTTCCTGAAGTGGGCTTAACCAACCCTACGATCATATAAAACGATGTGGTTTTCCCTGCTCCGTTCGGACCTAGCAAACCAACAATTTCTCCCTGTTGAACCTGTACAGAAACGCCTTTTACAACTTTTTTAGGACCATATTCCTTGATTAAGTTTTCTCCTCGTAAAATCATAGGGCAAATATATCAAAAATATAAACTTCACTTATATGTTAATATCAACTTGTTTATTTAAATATAAACTTGTTCACTTCCAAATCATTGTAACTTTTTCTCATTTTAAACTACTTATCGTAAAACATCTCAATCAATTACAATCATTAAGAAATGGAAAATTACGGTTACACAAAAACAGAAAATGTACAAAACCAGCAAAGCAATGTTCCTTACCGTTCGGAAAAGAAAATTCCTGCGGCTTTATTGGGAATTCTTGTAGGCTGGCTGGCTTTAAATAAGTTTTATCTGGGTTACACGAAAGAAGGAATCATTCAGTTGGTTCTGAATGTTGTTACTTTAGGAGCGGCTTCTGTTATCCCTTTTATTGAAGGTATTTTGTATCTTTTTATGAGTGATAAACAGTTTGATGATACATACGTCTACGGGAAAAAAGGGTGGCTATAAAATGATAAACCACTTACCTGTCTGAAAATAATATAGGCTGTTCTTATTTGAACAGCCTATTTACTTTTATATTGAAATAATTAATCCGGCGGACAAGCTAAATGATTAATTGTACACGGATGCCAGATTCCCTTGCACCACGTTCCACAATTTGGATCATCAATAATCACTTCTCCTCCTTTGATTTCCTTCAATTGATTTCTTTCAATCTTTTTAAGATTTCTCATAAATAAATTCTTTTGATGTTTTAATTATTTTCGTTTCTCGAAATTAGCTTTACTCAAAAGTATATTTTTTATGTATACGAAAGTCTTCAATTCAGATCATTAACTTAACATTAACGTTAGTGTCCGGATCAATGATTTCCTAATCTTTATTTATTCAAAAGGATAGCCGCTTCTTTTGCAAAATACGTAAAGATCATATCTGCACCAGCTCTTTTGAAGCAAGTCAGGCTTTCAATGATCGTTTTGTCATTATCCAGCCAGCCGTTCTGTGCAGCCGCTTTTACCATCGCATATTCTCCACTTACATTGTATACCGCGATCGGAAGATCAATGGCTTCACGTACTTTGGAAACAATATCAAGATAAGGAAGTCCCGGTTTGATCATGATAACATCTGCTCCTTCGTCAATATCTTTAAATACCTCATTCAATGCTTCACGGGTGTTGTGGAAATCCATCTGATAGGTCTTTTTATCTTTCGGAATTTCCATATTATCTTTCGGAGCGCTGTCTAAGGCACTTCTGAAAGGTCCATAGAAAGAACTTGCATATTTGGCAGCATAGCTTACAATTCCTACATCTGTAAAGCCACTTTCTTCCAACGCTTCACGGATAACCTGTACTCTGCCATCCATCATATCACTAGGCGCTACAAGATCAGCTCCTGCTTCAGCATGAGATACTGACATTCTTGCCAGGGCATCATTGGTAGCATCATTTATAACTTTTCCATTTTCAATAATTCCGTCGTGTCCGTAAATTGAATAGGGATCCAGCGCTACATCCGGCATTACAATCATACCCGGAACGGCATCTTTGATTGCTTTGATTGTACGTTGCATCAATCCGTCTTTGTTCCACGCTTCTTTTCCTGTATTGTCTTTCAGGTGTTCTGACACTTTCATGTACAAATTGACAGCTTTTACTCCTAAAGAAAATAATTCCTTACATTCCTTCACGGTTAAATCTATACTCCGCCTAAAAATTCCCGGCATAGACGGGATCGCCTCCTCCTTGTTTTCGCCCTCCATTACGAAGATCGGCATTACAAAATCATCAGTTGTAAGCACATTTTCTCTTACCAAACTTCTGATAGATTCATTAACTCTAAGTCTTCTATTTCTTGAATGTATCATTTTGGAATACTTTTTGAATAAGTTTCTACAAATTTAATATAAGTTCTACAAAAAACTATTGTATGAAATTGTAGAATTTATTACATTTGTTACATATATTCGAGAAATTATAAATTTGATGAAAAAACTTTTACTTTTATTTCTATTTGTAGGCACTTTTGTTGGATTTTCCAACAATTTAAAAGCTCAGCTTAGAGAGCCGGGTTCCATCACTCAGAAAGCAGATGATGGGGTGTTGCTTGCTTATCCAAATCCTGCAAAGGATTTCCTTATCATTAAGGCAAAAGATTCTTCTTTAAGAATCAAAAGTGTGACTTTTTATTCTATTTTGGGTATGCAGGTCGCTAATTATACAGTGAATATGAATTCCGGTGAGATTAATATTGAAAAATTAAAACCCGGAAAATATATGATCCGTTATATTTTAAGTGACAACACGCAGAAAGTTACTCAAATCGTAAAACAATAAATTACAATCCTGATAATCATCAGGATTTTTTCTTTTACATTAATTCTGTTTTAATATTTCCGTAACTTTCGGGACCTTTTTATACTAATTGTAAAAAGAATAATTTTAATGCTAAAAGCTGAACATATTAAAAAGACCTATAATGCCGGAAAAAAGGTCGCCCTGGATGATTTCAGCATCCATGTTCCCAAAGGCAGTATTTATGGCCTTTTAGGACCTAACGGAGCCGGAAAAACTTCTTTTATCCGTATTATTAATCAAATTACTCAGGCAGACTCCGGAGATATCTTCATCAACGGACAAAAACTGAACCCGGATCATATCAAAGACATTGGCTATATGCCCGAAGAAAGAGGATTGTACAAAAACATGAGTGTTGGAGATCAGATCTTATATTTCGGAGAACTGAAAGGGATGAGTAAAAGCGATGCCCTGAATGAAGCCAAAAAATGGTTTGAAAAACTGAATATTGATCAATGGTGGAAGAAAAAACTGTCTGAACTTTCAAAAGGGATGGCACAAAAGATCCAGTTTGTAGTAACTGTTCTTCACAGACCTCATCTTTTAATCCTTGATGAACCTTTTTCAGGTTTTGACCCTGTAAATGCCAACCTGATCAAAGACCAGATCATTGATCTTAAAAATAACGGAACAACGATCATCCTTTCTACCCACAGAATGGAAAGTGTAGAGGAAATGTGTGATTATGTTGCTTTGATCAACAATTCTAAAAAAATCATTGATGGGAGGGTTTTTGACGTAAGGGAAAAATTCAAGAAAAATATTTTTGGGGTTACCCTTTCTGAAGTCAGCAGTGATCAGTTTGACAATTTCAAAAGTAAGTATGATATCTTCAATTTATCAAACGAAAATAATCTTGTTTCTTTTGACCTGAAAAATGAAGAGAGTCAGAATAATGTTCTTCTTGATCTTGTACAGGTAGGTAAAGTGAGATCGTTTGACGAAAGAATTCCTAGCATGAATGAAGTGTTTATTAATGCTGTAAGTAACCATCCTTAATTTTATGAATAATATTTTTTTAATTACCAAAAGAGAATTTCTTACACAGGTTAAGAAAAAATCTTTCATCATATTAACGCTGCTGGCCCCTATAATGATTATTGCTTTTGGAGCTGTGGTAGGATTAATGTTTAAGGCAAATGAATCACACAGTGTCATAGAAGTGGTTGATAAGAGCGGATTGTTTATGAATCAGCTGAAATCTAATGATAAATTAAATTATGTTTTTGTTTCTGCGGCAGATGAAAAATCAAAGATCAATAATCTAAAAGGAAATGAATCTCTTGATGGTATCCTGATTCTTCCGGAATTGAAAGATCAGAATTTCGATGCGCTTGAAAAAGAGACAAGACTGGTGATCAACAGCAAAATAGGATTTGACACAAAGCAGCAAATTGTGTCTGACATCAGCAATGTTGTTAAAAAAGAAAAAATCAAACAACTGGGCATTCAGGAAACTCAGTTAATTGATCTCGATAAAAGCTTCACATTAAAGACTATTAATGTTACTGATAACAATAAAGAGGATTCTGATCTTGCTTTCGGGGTTAAATCCGGGTTGAGTATGATTCTGATGTATGTTACTTTTATGTTTATCATTATTTATGGAGTAAGAGTAATGCGAAGTGTACTTGAGGAAAAAAATAACCGTGTTGTTGAGATCATTATTTCTTCCGTAAAACCTTTTGAACTGATGATGGGGAAAATTCTGGGGGTAACCATGGTTGCATTGACCCAGTTTCTGATCTGGATCACGATGTCTGTTATCGGGGCATTAGTTCTGAATACAGGGTTTTCACCTCTCCAGAAGAATATTCCGGGTGGAAATGATGAGATTGCAAGTAAACTCGATGTGGGGCAGCTTGCCACACAGATCTCTCACAGTTTGCTGGAACTGAATTTCCCACTGATCATTTTTGTATTCATCGTTTTCTTCCTTTTAGGATATATTTTTTACAGTTCTATTTATGCAGCAATTGGTTCAGCAGTAGATAACGAAACAGAGACACAGCAATTTACTTTATTTGCCATTTTACCATTAACATTGGGAATGTATGGAAGTTTTACACTGATGAACAATCCCGATGGGCCATTAGGCTTCTGGCTGTCAATCATTCCGTTTACCTCACCGGTTGCGATGATTGCAAGGATCCCATTTGGAGTTCCTGCGTGGCAGATTGTATTGTCCATTGCACTATTGATGGCAACAACTGTTTTTATGATCTTTCTGGCCGGAAAAATCTATCGTGTAGGTATTTTGATGTACGGTAATAAAGCTACATTAAAAGAGCTTTGGAAATGGATTAAAGGATAATCAAAAAAAGCTGAAAAGCAAAGATTGCAGATCAGCTTCTACAATTTATAATAAAAAAATCCCGGAAACTAAGTTTCCGGGATTTTATATATATTCTGAGATATTCTATTTGAATATATAGCTTAAGGTAAGCGCGATTACCTGCTCTGATTTTTTCTTATCAGTACCTTTAGTTTCTTTAGCAAGACCAGGGTATGTATCACCTAGACCTAAGTCATATTTTAAAGCTACTTCAAGTTGTCTCTTGTAGCTATATCCTACTCCCAGTCCAAGTCCCCAGTTAAAGCTCTTTGCCTTTCCATTTACACCTGCCGGTTGGTTAGGGTCGGTAACATCCGGGTCATAATAAGGTCTGCTTACAGGAACATCTTTAACGTTTTGACTTAGCAAAAAGTTAAATCTAGGTCCTATTAATCCAAAGAATTCTGATTCTGCTTCAGAAAAATATCCTTTGAAATAAAGAGGCACGCTTAGGTAGTTATTAGCATATACTGCATCATAACCACTTACCCCTTTAGCATCTTTATCTTTCCCGGTTTCTCCTGCACCATAGTACAGAACTTCGGGTTGTATAAAGAATTGGTTTGCCTTTCCTACGGGAATCAATGCCAAAGCTCCAGCCTGGAAAGTGTATCTTGGCCCTGAAGGATTATGGGCATTGGATACTCTGGAGTAGTTTAAGCCTGCTGTAACACCGAATCTTGTATTATTCCATTGCACCTGTGCAAAAGATAATGCAGAAAGAGTCAAAGCTGAGGCTAATAAAAGTTTTTTCATATGATGTGGTTTTATATTATCCTAGAATTTTTGCTACAGTAGCACCAATGTCAGCAGGAGAGTCTACAACGTTGATACCGTTTTCTCTCATAATTTCCATTTTTGCCTGAGCTGTATCTTCAGCACCACCTACGATAGCACCTGCGTGTCCCATTGTTCTTCCTTTTGGAGCAGTTTGTCCAGCGATGAAACCTACAACCGGTTTAGTAGAACCACTTGCTTTGTACCATCTTGCCGCTTCAGCTTCAAGACCTCCACCAATTTCACCGATCATTACAACCGCTTCAGTTTCAGGGTCATTAATGAATAATTCTAATGCTTCTCTTGTAGTTGTTCCAATGATTGGGTCACCACCGATACCGATAGCCGTAGAAATACCGTAACCAGCTCTTACTACCTGGTCAGCAGCTTCGTAAGTAAGGGTACCTGATTTTGAAACGATACCTACTTTACCTTTTTTGAAAACGAAACCTGGCATAATACCAATTTTAGCTTCTTCAGAAGTAATGATTCCAGGGCAGTTTGGTCCGATTAATCTGCAGTCTCTGTCAGCAATATAAGATTTTACTTTTACCATATCAGCTACAGGAATACCTTCAGTAATACATACAATTACTTTGATACCTGCTTCAGCAGCTTCCATGATAGCATCTGCTGCAAATGCCGGTGGTACGAAAATGATACTTACGTTTGCTCCTGCTTTTTCAACAGCGTCAGCCACTGTATTAAATACCGGTTTTCCTAAGTGTTCGCTACCTCCTTTTCCTGGAGTAACACCACCTACTACATTTGTTCCGTATTCAATCATCTGACCAGCGTGGAAAGTTCCTTCGTTCCCTGTAAATCCTTGTACAATTACTTTAGAATCTTTGTTTACTAAAATTGACATTTTATTGTTGTTTTAATTTATTTATTATTTTATTAATGCTCACAAATTTACTTAAATTTCTTTGATTTTGGATAAAACCTTTGGAATAGTTTATTTGAGATTTCTCAGCTTTACTTCTTTTTTCAGATAAGTCTTAAAATCTTCTGCAAACATCCCGATATAGGTACCTTTTTCCAAATCTCTGTTTACTCCTGTTTTTCCCAAAAGCACAGATCCTGCTTCAATTTTATTACCGGAAGCAATTCCTACCTGCCCCCATAATGTCACCTCATCTCCGATGATGCAGCATCCTGCAATTCCTACCTGAGATGCAATGAGACATTTTTTCCCGATAACGGTATCATGTCCAATCTGAATCTGGTTATCTAAAACAGAGCCTTCACCAATGATGGTAGAGTCTGTAACCCCTCTGTCAATGGTACAGCCATTACCGATCTCTACATTGTTTTCAATCACAACATTTCCTACAGAAATCAGACGGTCAAAGTTTCCATTCAGTTTTCTGTAATAAAATGCATCACCTCCTAAAACGGTGTTGGACTGGATAACAACATTATCACCGATTTCGGTACGGTCTCCTATCACAACATTAGGGAAAATAAGGGTATTTTTTCCGATTTTCACATTGTTCCCGATCACTGCAGAATGGTGGATCTTTGTGCCCTCACCTATTTCAACATCGTGAAGTTCTTCTGTGAAATTATAGATTCTGGTAAAATGAGTATTGATTTTATTAAAGTCTCTGAAAGGATCATCAGAAACTAAAAGCGCTTTGCCTTCCGGGCACTCTACTTCTTTATCAATTAAAATAATAGTCGCTGCAGAGTTTAATGCTTTGTCATAATATTTAGGATGGTTTACAAAAACGATATCACCCGGCTTTACCATGTGAATTTCATTGGTTCCCAATATTTCAAAGTCTTCCGGGCCAACAAATGCTGAGCCTATTAAATCTGCAATCGTTTTAAGCTTTTGCGGAGAATGGAATCTCATAACAATAGATTTTCTTATAAAACAAAATTCGGACTGCTAATGCAAACCGAATTTATGTAAATTTTATTTATTCTTTTACTCTTTCTAAGTAGCTACCGTCTTCAGTGCTTACTTTAATTCTGTCTCCCGGTTCAATGAACAAAGGAACCATTACTCTTGCTCCTGTTTCAACGATTGCGTTTTTAAGAGCGTTTGTTGCAGTGTTTCCTTTTACACCCGGATCAGCTTCAATCACATCCAGATATACTGACTGTGGAAGTTCAGCAGAAAGTGGAGTTTCATCAGCTTCTTTCAAAATGATTGTTACTTCTTCACCAGCTTTCATAAACTGAGAGTTTTCAATCATTTCTTTATTGATATATAATTGAGAGAAGTCATCATTGTTCATGAAGTGGAAACCGTTCTCATCATCATACAGATACTGGAACTTTCTTGTGATTACTTTTACTTCATCAATTTTGTGTCCTGCAGAGAAAGTATTATCAATTACTTTACCGTTAGTCACTGACTTTAATTTTGTTCTTACGAAAGCAGGTCCTTTTCCTGGTTTTACGTGAAGAAACTCAATTACTTTAAAAATATCATTGCTATATTCGATGCACAGCCCTTTTCTGATATCGTTACTTGTTGCCATTAATTATATAAATATTTATTTTCTTTTTTTAATTTCAATACCTTGTCCTTGAGGCATCATTCTGTTAAATGTATTATTATTGAATGTATTTACATTGTTATTCAATCTGTTTACATTCATCTGAATATCAGTTTTATACTGATCAGCTGTTCCTAATATTGAACTTCCGATACTTTTCTGTTTCAGAATACCATTTAAGTTATTCTTGGCAATACTATCATTAGACTCTTCGGAAAGTTTTCGTTCTATGGTAAAAGGTTTTTCTTTTTTCCCAGTTGCAGACTTTTCGGTTTGCTGTCCAAACAAAAAAGAAGTTGTAGAAAGCGCAATAAGTACAATTAAACTTTTCATTGTCTGATAGTATTTATAAATTAATCTCTTTCCTTTCCGGTACCATAGCCTTTTACGATACCTCTAGGTGAGTTCTGAATAAACTGTAGAATTTCATCTCTTTCAGCCGTTGGAAGCATTTCTTTTTCAATATGGGAAATTGCCTGCGAAACGTTCATCTTCATTTGGAAGATTGCTCTGTAGATTTTCTGGATTTCAAAGATTTTCTCATTGGTAAACCCTCTTCTTCTTAAACCAACAGAGTTGATACCAGCATAAGACATCGGTTCTCTTGCAACTTTTACATAAGGCGGGATATCTTTTCTTACCAAAGTACCTCCGGAAATCATTACATGTTTTCCGATTTTACCAAACTGGTGAACCGCTGATAAACCTCCCATTACAGTGTAATCCCCAATCTCCACATGTCCTGCAATACCACAACCGTTTACAATGATAACGTGATCTCCGATAACGCAGTCATGTGCAATGTGTGAAGTTGCCATAATAAGGCAGTGAGCTCCTATTTTGGTAAACCCCAGAGCTTTTGTCCCTCTGTTTACCGTAACACACTCTCTGATTGTTGTTTCGTCACCGATAATTACTTGGGTATCTTCACCATCAAACTTCAGATCCTGAGGAATTGCAGAGATAACAGTCCCGGGGAAAATCCTACAATTTTTCCCTATTCTTGCACCATCCATGATGGTTACATTAGGACCAATCCAGGTTCCTTCTCCGATTTCTACATCCCCTGCAATTGTAGTAAATGGTTCTACGATTACATTTTTGCTGATTTTCGCACGTTTATCTACGGCTGCTAATTGATGAATCATTTAATCAACTTTATTTTTTGCAACTTGAGCCATAAGCTCTGCTTCTACTGCTACAGTGTCTCCTACATATCCATACCCCTGCATATGAACAATTCCTCTTCTGATAGGCTCAATCAATTCAATTTTGAATATAAGCGTATCTCCTGGAATTACTTTTCTTTTAAATTTCACCTTATCAATTTTGATGAAATACGTAGAATAATTTTCAGGATCCGGAACGCTGGCCAATACCAGAATTCCTCCTGTCTGAGCTAATGCTTCTACCTGAAGTACTCCAGGCATTACAGGTTCTTTAGGGAAATGTCCAACGAAGAATGGTTCGTTCATTGTTACGTTTTTCAAACCTACCACGTGAGAGTCTGAAAGTTCAAGAACTTTGTCGATCAATAAGAACGGAGGTCTGTGAGGCATAAGCTTCATAATTCCATTGATATCAAATACAGGTTCTTTTGTCAGGTCAAAATCCGGAACATTTTTCTTTTTCTGCAGTTTCCACTGGCGGTTCAGTTTTTTTGCGAATTGAGTGTTTACGAAATGTCCAGGTTTGTTAGCAATAACTTTACCTTTTATTTTCACTCCTGCTAAAGCCAGGTCACCAATTACATCTAATAATTTGTGTCTTGCCGCTTCGTTAGGATAGTTTAAATTAAGATTGTCAAGAATACCGTTTGGTCTGATAGATACATTATCTTTTCCAAAGGCTTTCTTTAGTTTTTCTGTAGTTTCAGGAGTAAGATCTTTATCTACATATACAATGGCATTGGAAATATCTCCGCCTTTGATCAAACCGTGATCTAAAAGCATTTCCAATTCATGTAAGAAGCTGAATGTTCTTGCTGATGAGATTTCGTCTTTAAATTCTGAAATATTTTTAAGAGTGGCGTTCTGAGTACCTAATACTTTAGTCCCAAAATCTACCATTGTCGTTACTTCGTAAGTATCTGAAGGAATAATTGTGATTTCCGAACCAGTAGCAGGATCACTGTAAGTAAGAACTTCTTTTACAACAAGATACTCTCTCGCTACACCCTGTTCTGCAACCCCAACGCTTTCAATAGCTTCAACAAAGTATTTTGAAGATCCATCCATAATAGGTGGTTCAGAGGCATCCATTTCTAAAACTGCGTTATCAATATCACAACCTACAAGAGCTGCCAAAAGGTGTTCGCATGTGGTAATTTTTACCCCTAATTTTTCTAATGTAGTTCCTCTTTCTGTTGCTACAACATAATTTACATCTGCTTCTACCTGAGGATGTCCCTCCAAGTCTGTTCTTACAAATACAAAACCTGTATTTTCTTTAGCAGGTTTAATGGTAAGTTTTACTTCTCTACCCGTATGAAGGCCAATTCCAGAAAGAGTTACCTCTTGCTGAAGTGTTTTTTGCATATCACTCATTAGTATTATCTTTTGAGTTATTCTCAAGATTATTTATTCTATTTACTATTCCAGGAAGATTCCTGAAATGAACATAACTCCTCAAATAGTCATTATAACTGATGGCTGGTGAGCCATACAATGTTTCTCTGTCATTAACGCTGGAATTCACACCACTCTGAGCCTGAATTTTCACCTGATTGCCTATTTTGATATGTCCTACGACACCTACCTGTCCTCCAATCTGATTCCAGTCGCCAATTGTAGTAGAACCTGCAATTCCTGCTTGTGCTGCAATTACATTATTCTGGCCTATTTTCACATTGTGGGCAATCTGAATCAGGTTATCGATTTTGGTTCCTTTCCCTATAATTGTAGAGCCTATTGTTGCTCTGTCAATACTGCAGTTTGAGCCGATCTCAACATCGTCTTCAATAATTACATTTCCAAGCTGCGGTATTTTTTTGAAACCTTCGGCCGTTGGCTGGAAACCAAAACCGTCACCTCCAATTACCGTATTGGAATGAATCACACAGTTATCTCCTATAATACAATAGTCGTAAATTCTGGCGCCACTGTCTATCTTACAGTTTTTACCAATTTTCACTCCTTTTCCTATATATACATGTGGATAGATCTGTGCCCCTTCCCCAATTTTCGCCTTCTCGGACACATAAGTAAATGCTCCGATATATACTTTATCTCCTATGACAGCTGTATCGTGAATGGAAGAACCATTTTCTATACCTTCTTTTCTTCCCTGCATTTCCTGATATAAATTCATCAGAATCTGAAAAGAAAGATAAGCATCTTTTACAACGATTAAGGTAGGGTTATAACTATTTTTCTCCAGAAGTTTTTCCGAAATGATGATAACAGAGCATCGTGAGGTATCCAAGAAATGAGAAAATCTATCCTGTGCTATAAAAGAAAGATGTCCTGATTCCCCATTTTCAATTGGTGAAACCCCAGTAATAAGTGCATTCTCGTCACCTATTATTTTTCCGTCAATAAAACTTGCAATTTGCGAAGCTGTAAATTCCATATTCTGCAAAGATAAGAAATTCTAGAATTTGCAAACATTTTTTGGTTTCAGATCGTAAATTTTAATATTATTTAAGAGTCTAGCCTGGAGATATCTCTTGGAAACATAAGGATATAACGGGTCGTCTTATTTACAATTAACCCTGATAAAAGCTGATCTTCTGACTCATGAAGCCTCGTTCTCTTCCCATTTTTATGCAGTAAATAGATCGGTTGCTTTTCCGCATGATAGGGCAAAAGTTTTCTTTTTATTTCATGTACCAATTCTTTCCCATTATCAATTTTGAAAAATTCATTGGTATTTTTTACTTTTTCATCAATTATTTCCTGACCAAATGGATGTGATGAAATAATTGTTTTAGGTAAATTTCTCTGAATTACACATTTACACCAATATGACAATACAAAATCATCTGCATTCTGCCATTCTTTCATCGCCTGGATCACATCATTATCATCAAGACTTGTAAATCTCTCTATATCTTCATCCGTTGCCGCACTCTTTTCACGGTATAAAAAATATTTCAGATTATCCGCTGCAGGAAGCTCTGTTCCCTGGGAAATCAGATATTTTGCTCTTTCAAGGATCTTAACCAAAAGAAATTCTGCCAGAGCTGAAGTTTTATGGTAATAGACCTGCCAGTACATAAACATTCTGGCTGTAAGAAAATTTTCAATGGAATAAATTCCTTTCGCATCAATCACCAGTTCCCCTTCTTCACAGACATTCATCATGGAAATAATTCTCTGGGTATTAATATTTCCTTCCGATACACCGGTAAAAAAACTATCTCTTTTCAAATAATCCAAACGGTCTACATCCAGTTGGGAAGAGATCAACTGGTTAAAAAATTTCCTGTGATATTTCCCCTGAAACATTTCTATAGCCATTGATAACTGCCCATCAAATTCATCATTCAGCTTATTCATCAACAATAAAGAAAGGTTTTCATGATGCCAGTCATCCATCAGCATACTTTCCAGCGCATGAGAAAACGGACCATGACCAATATCATGCATCAGAATAGCCAGCATCGCTCCTTTTTCCTCTTCTTCAGAAATTTTCACTCCTTTCTGCTTTAAGGTTTCCAATGCAGTAAACATCAGGTGCATTGCTCCCAGTGCATGATGAAATCTCGTATGAGTTGCTCCCGGAAATATCAGATTCAGAAGTCCGGTCTGCCCTATTCTTCTTAATCTCTGAAAGTAAGGATGCTCAATGATATCAAATAAAATTTCGTGGGGAATTTTGATAAATCCATGAACAGGATCGTTGATGATTTTTAGCTTATTCTGCATTGAAACGTCAATATTAGTAAACAAAGTTAGGCATTTTAAAATTTAGACTTTTATTAAATTACTATTAAAACATGAAGTTAAAAAACTGATATCATTCATATTTTACACAAATAATACCTTCTTGATACAACTGAAAATCTCTCCGGATGATTTTTATTTTTAATTCAATATTTTTTTGAAAACCCTTTGCAGTTGTTGCAGCAAAGGACTACCTTTGAAAGAAACACGATAACCCTTAATGAGAAAGTATTCTCTTTTCTTTTTATTACTTTTAAGTTTAAATTTTTCTGCACAACTTATAACTGAGACACAAAAACTGGAATCCCTCTGCAGAATATGGGGATTTTTAAAATATTACCATCCACAGGTAGCAAAAGGAAATCTGAACTGGGACAAACAGCTTTTTCAAAAAATTGATGAACTTGAATCTATTAATGAGAAAGAGGCTTTAAATAATTTTTATACAGACTGGATCGGAAGCCTTGGAGAAGTTGCCCCTTGTAAAGAATGTTCAGTAAAGGAAAATAAAGTGTATTTCCTTAAAAACTTTAATCTGAGCTGGATGGATAATCGTGAAATTTTCTCCAGAGATCTGTCTCAAAAACTTCATTATATTGAAAACAACCGAAATCTTGGAGACAATCACTATTTCGGAACAGGCGGAAGGAAAGTATATTTCAGAAATGAAAAGTCCTACGGTTCAAAATTCACTTCAAAGACCATCAGCTTATTGGAACTATTCAGATACTGGAATTATGTAGAGTATTTTTTTCCTTATAAATACGAAACTGATCAAAACTGGAATGATGTTCTTACAGAAATGATTCCCAAATTTCTTATGATTGATAGTGACGAAAGTTATCATTTGGCATTAGCAGAACTGGTCGCAAAAACAGACGATTCCCATGCCTATCTTTCATCAAAGGAGATTCAGCTTCATCAATATGGAAACAGAAGAGTGCCCATAGACTATTCTTATGCAGAAGGAAAACTTGTGGTTACAAAAATTAATGCTACAAGATCCAGGGATAAAAATCCGCTTCATGTAGGAGATGTCATTTATGATATTGAAGGTAAAACAATTCCGCAAATGGTCAACAGCTTTGGAAAATATATTCCAGCCTCCAATTCCTGGGGTAAATTCTACAAAGCAAAAAATAAACTCCTCTTCAACAACAATGATTCTATTTCTGTAAAAATTGAGAGAGAAGGGCAAAACCTGGAAATCAAAACCAAGACATATTTTGCCAAAGATATTATTCATGAGAAAAATAAAGCTCCCAAAAAATGGAAATTCATGGATAAGGAGAAGAAAACAGGCTATGTCAATATGGAAATTATAGAGAAGGAAGATCTGGATGAAATGTACAGCAGTTTAAAATCTTCAACATCTATTATCTTTGATCTTAGAAATTATCCAAAGCAAACGATCATCCCTTTAAGCTATCTTTTGCTTCCTGAACCTTCCGTTTATTATCAGTTTACTTTTCCTGATCCTTATTATCCCGGTAAATTTTACAGCAGAAAAAATGTTATCGGCAGAAAAAATCCTGAATACTATAAAGGGAATGTAATCGTTTTAGTAGATGAGAGTACCCAAAGTCAGGCAGAGACAACCACAATGATGTTCAAGCAGCATCCGAACGCTACCATTATCGGAAGTAATACTTCGGGAGCCAACGGAGATGTGATTATGTTTAAAATTGCCGATCTCGACACCCGATTTTCTGGACTTGGTGCTTATTATCCGGACGGAAGGGAAACACAGAGAATAGGCATCACCCCTGACATTCTTGTAAAACCGACTGTGGAAGGTCTTAAAAAAGGAAAAGACGAAGTGCTTGAAAGAGCCTTGGAGTATATAAAAAGTACCAATTAGTTGAAACAAAAATATGAAATATCAAATGGTATTTTCATTTAACTTATATTTAACTTTTAATCTTTCTATTTTGTGAGATTTTAAAAGGAATTGGTCAACATTTTGATAGAATAACCATGTAAAAAATAAATTATGTCAGAAAAGATATTATGGATCGATGATGAAATAGATTTACTTAAACCTCATATTGTATTTTTAGAAAAGAAGGGCTACCAGGTAACCCCGGTTAATAATGTGAATGAGGCTTTGGAACTTATGGATTCAGAGAAATTTGCTTTAACGCTAATTGATGAAAATATGCCGGGTATCTCCGGACTGGAAGCCATCCCTATGATTAAGGAAAAGGATAACTCCTTAAAAATTGTGATGGTTACCAAAAGCGAAGAAGAACACATTATGGAAGAGGCTATCGGATCTCAGATTGCCGATTATATATTAAAGCCTGTAAATCCTAATCAGATATTACTTTCCCTAAAGAAAAACCTTCAGGAAGATAATCTTGTTGAGCAAAAAACAATTTTGCAGTACCAGCAGGAATTCAGAAACCTTTCTATGGAACTTTCATACCTGAGAACGTATCAGGATTGGGCAGAATATTATAAAAAAATCCTTAGTTGGGAGATCAAATTTGATAAGGTAGCAGACAATGAATTTGCAGACCTTCTGCAGTCTCAGAAAGAGGAAGCCAATATTCAGTTTGCCAAGTTTATTGAAAAAAATTACACAGACTGGTTAGTTGATTCTGACAAACCTTTAATGAGCCACACTCTTTTCAAAGAAAAAGTAAAACCTGAAGTTGAAAAAGAAAAAGTTCTTTTACTGATGGTAGACAATCTTCGTTACGACCAGTGGAAAGTGATTGAGCCTCTGTTTACAAAATATTATAATAAGATATCGGAAGATTATTACTACAGTATCCTTCCTACGGCTACCCAGTATGCGAGAAACTCTTTTTTTGCAGGATTAATGCCGTCTGAAATTGAAAAGCGTTTTCCTGACAAATGGTTTAACGATAACGAAGAGGGAAACAAAAATGAATTTGAACGTGATTTCCTTGAAGATCAGATGAAGAGAATTGGTCTTGGATCAAAATCTATGAAGTACCTTAAAGTACTGAATGCTGATTTTGAAAGAAAGATCTATGATGATTTCAATCAGCATAAAAATAACGACCTGCTGGTGATCGTATACAATTTCATTGATATTCTTTCCCACGCGAAAACAGATAACCATATCGTAGATCAGCTGATCCGTGATGATAAAACCTTCCGTTCTCTTACCTTCAACTGGTTTGAAAACTCTTCTTTGCTGAAGATTATAAAAACAGCGGCAGAAAACGGTTATAAACTGGTCATCACTACAGACCACGGAACGGTATACGTGAAAAAGCCAAGTAAAGTAGTAGGAGACAGAGAAACTTCTACTAATATCAGATATAAAACAGGTAAAAGCTTAACGTATGATGACAGTGATGTATGGGCGATTACCAATCCGGAAAAACTTTTCCTTCCAAAAGGAAACTTAAGCTCGAAATATATTTTTGCTAAAAACAATATATTCCTGGCTTACCCTAAAAATTACAATCATTTTGTTAATTACTATAAAGAAACCTACCAGCATGGAGGAATTTCACTGGAAGAGTGTATTATTCCTATCAGTATTTTAGAACCCAAGTAGTTTTTTTCATAGTTTATTTAATTTTGGGTTTAAAGCGGAAAAAATCGAATGATTTTTTCCGCTTCTTTTTTATAGTTCATATCTTCGTAAAAAATAAATCATGTTTATTATTTCGCTTACCTACAAGAGTTCTATTGAAAATGTGGAACGTCTTATTCCCCAGCATAATATTTTCCTTGATAAGTATTATGAATCCGGACGGTTTATTGCTTCGGGAAGAAAAGAGCCCAGAACGGGAGGCATCATTATAGCCAACGCAGAATTTAAAAATGAAATTGAGCAGATTATTTCTGAAGATCCTTTTTATATTCATCAGGTAGCGGATTATGACATCACGGAATTTATCCCGTCGAAATACAATGAAAATTTTAAACTTTTTATAGAAGACTAATGAGATTAATCACCTACAACGTCAATGGAATCAGAGCTGCTTTTACAAAAGATTTTCTGGGCTGGCTACAAACTGCTGATCCGGATATCATCTGTATTCAGGAGAGCAAGGCTGGAAACGATCAGATAGATATTGAAAGCCTTGAAAAATTAGGTTACCACAGTTATTGGCACTCAGCAGTAAGAAAAGGCTACAGCGGGGTCGGAATTGCCTCAAAAATTAAACCCAATCATGTAGAGTATGGCTGCGGGATTGAAAGCTATGATAATGAAGGCAGAATCATCCGTGCGGATTTTGACGGATATTCAGTGATTTCAGTATACGTTCCTTCTGCGTCTAATATTGAAAGACTGGATTTTAAAATGCAGTTTTGCCATGACTTTCTGGAGTATATCAAAAATTTAAAAAAAGAAATTCCTAACCTGATTATATCGGGTGATTTTAATATTTGTCATGAAGCCATTGACATTCACAATCCAATTGGGTTAAAAAATGTTTCAGGGTTTCTTCCTATGGAAAGAGAATGGATGACTGATTTCATGAATGAATGTGAACTGATAGATAGTTTCAGGTTTTTTAATAATGATCCGGACAATTATACATGGTGGAGCTACAGACAAAATTCCAGAGCCAGAAATAAAGGATGGAGGCTGGATTATAACTTCACTTCTTACAGTTTAAAGGATAAGCTCTCCAGAGCTGTTATTTTAAAGGAAGCTGTGCATTCTGACCATTGTCCTGCGTTATTGGAATTGGACCTATAATTAGCGAGTTATTTATGCATACAAAAAGCCAGCTGAATCAGCTGGCTTTTTTTTAATTTAAATCATAAAATTAATCGACAATTTCATATTCGACCGGAATTGTACCATGGCTGATATCTCCGATCTCATCGAACGCAGCTTTAGACATGTCTAAAGATCTTGATGAATGGTAAGGCCCTCTGTCATTAATTCTCACTATTACCTCTTTACCATTTTTAAGGTTAGTAACCTTAACGTTTGTTCCAAATGGAAGCGTTCTGTTTGCTGCAGTAAACTTTGAGTTATCAAAGATTTCTCCGCTAGCAGTTTTTCTACCGTTAAATTTATCGTGGTAGTACGATGCATAACTTGTTTTTTTCGCATCTAAGGCATTACTCGTAAAAGAATAAATACCTAAGGTTGAAATCATCATTATGATTACGAGAATGAATCTTTTCATCATTTTGAACTTTTATTGGTTTTGACGGAGCAAATGTATCAGGAATCTTTAGAAAACCCTATTCAATATGTTAAAAAACGTTAACAAAAGATTAAACAAATGTTAAGTATCGCTGTAACCCCCTATGAACAGGGGTTTTAGACTACAGTGTTAAAAAGTGTTAAAAAAACAGTCAAAAAGTTAACATAATTAACTAATTTGTGCATAATTTAAATTTCTACATTTTAAAAACAATTGAAAATCAGTTGGTTACAAATTAATAAAGTTAAAATAAAATCTGAAAATCAATCTTAAAAAAATTAAAGTCTTAAGATCCGGAATCCGGAAAAACTTTCTGCCAAAGGACATCTACTCTTATAAGGCAAGGTAGCAGACTCTTTTTTTAACACCATTTTATTTTGTTAAAATTTACAGACAGATCTATTATCCAACAATTATCTGCTTTAGTCATCCAAAAAAGTGAATAAGTGATGATATGTAACCCGAAAAAATAAATGAACGCAAATCTCTTAAAAGTAAAAAACCAATGATCTCTCATTGGTTTTTATATGTAATTAAATAAATATCTTATTTTAAATATTCTAATACATAATCATAAGTACCGTTAGGATACACTACAGACATACTAGGAGATCCTGTAATAGCATTTCCTGGAGTTGTAACAGGATTATAAGAATATAAACTTCTATCATAAACAGTGTTTGTACCTGCTTTATAGATTGTAATACCATACATTGTAGTCATTCCTGTAGGTGCAGGGATATTAACTGCTGTAGAAGTACCACTTGCAGTGAAAGATCCTTTGATAGCATAAAGCTGCTTATCAACACCCGGGCTTACATTTATAATAGTATTTGTAGTTGTTTCTGCTGTTCCAACAGTTACTTTAGGTGAAGTTGAAAGTGAAACCCATCTACCAGTTGAAGTTGCAAAACCATTTGCTGTTCCACCAGTTGGATTAGAGAAATAATAATATCCCGGAGTTACACTTGTAGCAATACCAGAAACTGTTGTTCCTGAAGCGCTATTAAAAACAATCATACCATCATAAGCAGTTGGGAAGTTATCCTCGTCAGTAACAGGAGTTGCAAACGTAAAAGTAGTTAAGTCTGTTCTTGGGAAAACAAGTCCTTTTCCGTTGTTTACACTGTCGGTGAAACCACCTGTACTTCCAGAAGCATCTAAGAAAACTCCTTGTCCTTGTATATTTCCGCTGGCAAAACCATTTGTTCTAACCTGCGCATTTGTATATTGAAGCATTGCCACTACAGAGGCAAAAGCTAATAAAACTTTTTTATTCATAACTAAATGTGTGTAAAAATTAAGATTAGTTTACAGAGTAAGACTGCCATGCAGTACCATCATAAACAAAAGCAATACCTCTACCTTGAACAGTAATAGAGTTAACAGAACTTGCGTTCATTCCCGTTATACTAACATTGGTAGATCCTATTCTTACGATAGTAACTGTTTTACCTTTAGTAGCTGCACTTACAGGAATAGTTGCCAAGTTTACTGAACCTGCTGTATCAATAAATACATAACCGTTTAAATCTGCTGCAGATAAGTCTGATCCAGTTGTAGAGATTCTTACAGAAGGAGCAGCAGGCGTAACGCTTCCGCCACCACCTACAGTGATCCAGGTATTAGTAGTCTGGCCATCATAGTAGTAGAAACCTACAGCTGTAACGTTGGTAGTTTTAGGAGTTGCAGTACCATCAATTGTTGTTACAAAAGCAAGCGCTCCATTTTGAGCTGCTGTATAAGCCGCATCTTTAGCTAATAATTGTGCTCTTGTCATACGAGGGACCAATAAGGCGTCAGGTCTAGCGTTGTCTGTAGTATTAGCTACTACATCTAGCGTTGCGGCAGGTGCGGTTGTGTTAATCCCCACTCGCCCTTGTTGAGCCTTAGAAAGGGCCGAAAGGCCAACAAGCATAATTGCTGTTAATAAAAATTTTTTCATAAGTTTTTAAAGATTTTTAATTACATTTTTTTTCATCAATATTTTCAAAAAAGGAAAACGCATCCCAACTTGTGAACATTATATAGAAACTAAAGGTTTAAAAAACTATTCTAATTACTTTTAGCTTCAAACAATATTTAACTTATTGAAAGCATATTATTTAAAAATATTGCTTCTTGCGCAAATTTAAGATATAATTTTCAAATTTATATACTTTAAAATAGAAATTTGAAAAATCTTGATTACACCAAATATTAACAAATTGATTATCAATAAAATAAAAATAAGTAACCGAGAAAATTCTATGTTAATTTTCGTTAATAACTTAATTTTACAAATCTTATTTTAAACTGATTAGTAAGCATTTAGCTAGACTAATTCTCCGTATAAGTCAAACTCTTCAGCTGAAGTAATTTTAACCTCTGCAAATTCACCTATAGAGATATAAGTATCTTCGGCAGAAACTAAAACTGTATTGTCCACATCTGGTGAATCATACTCTGTTCTTCCGATAAAATAATTCCCTTCTTTACGGTCAAAAATACATCTGAATATTTTACCTACTTTTTCCTGGTTTTTTTCCCATGAAATCTGGGACTGCAATTCCATGATTTCTTCTACTCTTGCCTCTTTTACTTCCTGCGGAATGTCGTCTTCCAATACGTAAGCCGTAGTATTTTCTTCATGAGAATATGTAAAGCATCCTAATCTGTCAAACTTCTGTTCTCTTACCCAGTCTTTAAGTTCCTGGAATCTTTCTTCTGTTTCACCAGGATATCCAACGATAAGGGTTGTTCTGATTGCCATATCCGGAACTTTTTCTCTGAACTTTCCTAAAAGAGCATCTGTTTTCTCATGGGTAGTTCCTCTTTTCATGGATTTCAACAAATCGGAATTGATATGCTGAAGAGGGATATCTATATAGTTACATACTTTAGGTTCTTCACGGATAATATCAAGAACATCTTCCGGGAAACCGCTTGGGAAAGCATAATGAAGACGAATCCACTCTACTCCTTCTACTTTAACCAATTCTTTTAAAAGGTCTCCTAATGCTCTTTTCCTATAAAGATCAAGACCATAATAAGTAAGATCCTGTGCAATAAGAATTAGTTCTTTTGTTCCTTTTTTTGCCAGTTTCTGAGCTTCTAAAACCAGTTTTTCGATAGGGGTAGACATGTGTCCTCCTCTCATCAATGGGATCGCACAGAAAGAACATGGTCTGTCACATCCTTCTGAAATTTTAAGGTAGGCATAATGTTTTGGAGTTGTTGTAAGTCTCTCTCCTACCAGCTCGTGTTTATAATCTGCTCCAAGATGTTTCAGAAGCATCGGAAGGTCTCTTGTACCGAAATACTGGTCTACATCCGGAATTTCTTTTACCAAATCCGGTTTGTATCTTTCTGATAAACATCCTGTAACGAATACTTTTTCAACTTCACCTCTATTCTTAGCCTCAACATAATCAAGGATAGTATTAATAGATTCTTCTTTAGCATTATCAATAAATCCGCAGGTATTGATGACAACAATGTCACCACGGTCTTCATGAACCACTTCTTTGCCATTAGCTTTCAGCTGGCTCATTAATACTTCAGAATCATATACATTCTTGGAACACCCAAGAGTGACTACATTGATTTTCTTCTTCCCTACAGATTTTGTACGCATCGTTTTGATTTTGAGTCTGCAAAGATACAAAATATTGAAGAGTTAAGAATTAAAAAATAAAAACCACTTTATAAAAGTGGTTTTCAGGGATATATTTTAAAAGTTTTTGTCTTTAAATCCAGGGGCGTTCTGGTCTTTTTCCGAAAGTATGGCATCTTTTTCGTCAACTTTCCAATCAATATCAAGCTCCGGATCGTTGAACTTTACACTGCCTTCTGATTCTTTGTTATAAAAATTGTCACATTTATAGGAAAATACAGCGTGAGTACTCAATACGGCAAATCCGTGTCCGAAACCTCTCGGCACATAAAGCTGTAATTTGTTTTCTGCAGTAAGCTCTATTCCGAACCATTCTCCGAAGGTAGGAGAATCTTCTCTAAGATCTACGGCAACATCCCACACACTGCCTTCCAGACATGACACCAGTTTTGCCTGTGCATGTTCACCTTTCTGAAGATGTAGTCCTCTTAATACTCCATAAGATGATTTGGAAATATTATCCTGTACAAAGTGGCCATTCATTCCTGTCAATTCCTCGAATTTTTTTTCGTTGAATTTTTCAAAGAAGTAGCCTCTCTCATCTTCAAATATGGTAGGCTCTATGATATAGCAATCTTTAAGCGGGGTTTCTTTAATTTTCATAATAGTAGAAAAACTCTATTTCAATATGGTTATTATTGTATTCAATAAAATCTTTATATCATTTTTGAAAGACATATTTTCAAAATAGTCAAGATTCATTTTTACTTTGTTCGGAAATAATATTTCATCATTATATGCCAAAGGATTCTTCTGACTGTTCAGAAGATTTTCTTCATCTCTGTATTTTATGCTAGCTTCGCAAGTTAACCCTGGTTTTAGTTCCAGAACTTTTCTATCTGCTCCGGTAAGTTTGTCGTAATACCCTTCGATATCAGGTCTGGGGCCTACAAAACTCATCTCACCCTTTAAAATATTAAACAATTGGGGAAATTCATCAAATTTAAATTTCCTGAGTGTCTGCCCGATTCTGGAGCATACTCTCTTGTCATCATGAATTGTTTTAAACTTAAATATGGTAAATGGCTTTCCATACTGTCCTATTCTTGTCTGAAAAAAGATCCCGTTAGAAGATGTATCGAGGCTAGCAATCACAAATAAAATAATCAGTACCGGCATAAGAAAGAGAGTCAATATTACCGCTAAGATAAAGTCAAAAACAACTTTCCAATATTTATACTGATTCATTCAATTCAATGATATTAAACTCCAAAATAGTTACGGATTACGTTTGCTATTCTTTCTCTGTCATTATCTGACAAGTTAGACCCTGATGGAAGACATAGCCCATTATCAAAAAGATTTTCAGAAATTTTTCCTCCGTAATAAGGAGAAGATTCAAAAACCGGCTGTAGATGCATCGGCTTCCAAAGCGGTCTTGATTCAATATTATCTTCTAAAAATGCAAGTCTCAGGCCTTCTCTGTTTTTTCCTGTAACCTGTGGATCAACGATAATGGCAGATAACCAGTGATTTGAATAAAAATCATTTCCAGGCTCTGAAAATACAGTCACTCCTTCAATATTTTTGAAGATATCAAAATAGAAATCATGCATTGCTCTACGGGCAGCCACTCTATCTTTAAGTACTTCCATCTGTCCTCTTCCTATCCCTGCAACAATATTGCTCATTCTGTAGTTGAAACCAATATGTGAATGCTGATAGTGAGGTGCATTATCTCTTGCCTGAGTAGAAAGGAAAACCGTTTTATCTTTATCTTCCTGAGTATGACAAACCAAAGCTCCTCCTCCTGAGGTAGTAATAATTTTGTTACCATTAAAGCTTAATACTCCAAAACGTCCGAATGTTCCGCACGCCTGTCCTTTGTAAGTAGAACCAAGAGCTTCTGCAGCATCTTCTATCACAGGAATCTGGAATTCCTGAGCTATAGCTGAAATTTCATCCATTTTTGCCGGCATGCCATACAGGTGAACGACAATAATTGCTTTGGGCTCTTTTCCTTTTTGAATTCTGTCTTCAATAGCTTCTTTTAAAGCTTTTGGACACATATTCCAGGTATCTGGTTCGCTGTCTACAAAAACAGGAGTTCCCCCACAGTAAGCAATAGGATTGGCTGATGCTGAGAAAGTCATTGACTGACAGATAACCTCATCACCATGCTGTACTCCACATTCAATAAGCGCAAGGTGTAATGCAGCAGTACCTGCCGAAAGAACGGCAACTTTTGCATTTTCACCCAAGAACTGTTCCAGATCTTTTTCAAGTCCATCAACATTAGGGCCCAACGGTGCTACCCAGTTTTCTTCAAATGCTTCGTTGATGTATTTTTGTTCGTTACCTCCCATATGGGGTGATGATAACCAGATTTTAGTATTCATATTATTCGTGGAATTTTATTGGTTTGGCTGGTATTCCAACTGCTGTACAGTTGGCGGGAAGACTTTTATAAACTACTGCTCCTGCTCCAACAATAGTATTTTCACCGATCTCCAGGAGATTTATAATTTTTGCACCTGTACCTACGTAGACTGCTTCATTTACAACTACCTCTCCTGAAATATTAACTGTCGGCATGAATGAAGAATAATTTTTTATTATAGTATCATGCCCTACCGTACAAGAAAGATTAAGGATTACGAAGTCTTCAATTTCAATATCAACTGTAATAATAACTCCTGCACATATAATATTTCCTTTTCCAATTTTGATATTATCCAGTCCAATAATCACTGACGGATGTATTAATGTTGGAAATTCAATATTAGGATTATTGATCCCCTGTATAATCTTCTTTTTTGTTTTAGGGTCTCCAATTGCTACTGCAATACACAAAGGATGATCTACTTCATTTATTTTTTCAATCTTTCCTAAGTAAGGAACTCCATTAATATCATGATCATAATGTTTATCATCATAAAAACCCTGAATTTCAAATTGTTTATCTTTCTGGTTGATATGATCGATCAGCATCTTTACCTCACGTCCAAATCCTCCTGCACCAATAATTGCTATTTTTTTCATATTTTAAATATTTCCTTTAAAAGGTTCCATAGTTGCCTGTCCTTCTTGTGAAATGCCTTCTCTTATAAAAACTTTTTTAGCTGTTAAAAAGAAAATTTTCACGTCTAAGCTTAATGATATATTTTCTACATACCATACATCGTAATCAAATTTTTGATTCCATGATATAGCATTTCTACCATTTACCTGTGCCCATCCGGTAATTCCTGGTCTTACTTCATGTCTGCGTGCCTGATTTTCATTATACAGTGGCAGATACTGAACCAAAAGAGGTCTTGGTCCGATAAGGGACATATCCCCTTTGAGTACATTAAGTAATTGTGGAATTTCGTCCAGAGATGTTTTACGGACAAATGCTCCTAGAGCTGTTAATCTTTCTGCATCTGATAAAAGGTTTCCAGTAGAATCCTTTTTATCATTCATTGTTTTAAACTTTATAATTTTAAATATTCTCCCGTTTTTACCAGGTCTCTGTTGAAAGAAAAAAGGTTTACCATTATTGGAAAGAAATAATCCAACCATTACGATAAGAAAAATTGGAAGCAGGATGGTAATTCCTATGAGAGCAACTACAAAGTCGAAAATCCTCTTTAAATAATTTTTGTACATTTTTAGAAATTTGGTGTATCAATCATCATATGCTTTTTATAAATATCTTTTTTAAATTTCCTGTGTTTTTGCCGTATAACCAATACCTATAATCATTGAGCTAAAGTACAAAAATTCCGGTATATTGAAAAGATTACAAGAAGTCTGTACTAAAGTAAAGTATTGCAAAAATAACGCAAAAATAAGTTTATAGTATATATTTCCCGTTTGAATTTTCCAAAATAAAGCAGCATTTTTTACAACGGGCCAAAACTTTAAGAAATAAACAATCAGTCCTAAAATACCAGTACCCATTAAAAGCTCTAAAAAGATGTTATGTGGATGAACGCCGTCCTCAAATAATATCCTTCCTCCCAATAAACGATTTGAATTAAATATTTCTATAGCTTTATTATATAGTGGTTCTCTGCTAGATGTATCTCCATGCGCTATCCATTTATACATTCTATTAAAACTTGTTATAGCTCCATTACCATATTGCTCATGAAGAATAATCAGTCCTATAAACAGCATAATGGAAATGAGAGCATAGAAAATATATTTTTTATTCCCTTTTAAAATAATCATGTATAAAGAACATACAGAAATAGCTACAATTGGGCTTCTCGCCATAGACTGTATAACATTAAAAAGGCCTAAGAAAAGGCAAAAGAACAGAAAATAGGTTTTATAATCTTCTCTGCAAAACAACAGCAAAAATAATGATATGATAAACAATGAAGCTCCTATATGACCATACATTATGTAATAGGTACTAAAAATATGGTCTAATTTTATATAGCCGTATATATAATTTATGACAAGAAGACCACAGAGAATACTAACACTATATTTTGCTATACTTTTAAAATCTACTGTACGGTAGTTGATGCATAATAATGCAATGCTGGGTAAAAGTATCATACATAAGATTCTAAAAATATCTTCATTCCTTGATAATAATACTTCCTGATTAAACGAATAATTATTAAAAGAGTAAATAAGCTTGATGATGTAAAAAATCCAGAACCCAACAAGGCTTATTATTGAAATATTTTTAAAACTGATATTTTTTCTTTCTCTATATATTATCAACAAAGAGAAAACAATGATCAAGATCCGATATGGTATAGAAAAATTCCTGGGGCTCATCTCCAAAGGTTTTGCAAAAGAAATGGCAATAGTATTTCCCACCATAACTGATAACAGGAATAGCTTATAGATGAAATTATTATTAATCGTAATTTTCAAAATAAAGCCTATTTTTTATTTCACCAGTGCAAAGCTACTTCTTTTGCTTTACAGAATGAGATAAAATAGCATCTATATATTTTTTCCCCAACACCGGATACGTTCTGTTTTTAAAAATCCATTTTCTGCCTTTACTTCCGATTTCAATTCTTTCTTCCGGACTCATATTGGCATAATATAAAATTGTATTTTTGATATCTTCTGCAGATGTACTGTTGATAAACTTGCCACATTCTGCCTCATTAATCATAGAAGGATATCCAGTGTACGAAGCAATAATTGGTTTGCCAGCCAGCATATATTCTACCACTTTATTCATAGACTGCCCATAGTCCCATACTTTTGAATCTTTTGTGGATAAGTATAGAATATCACAAACCTGAAGAAAATATTTAACCTCATTCTGTTGAATTCTCTGTAGGAATGTGACATTTGAACAATCTTTCAGCTGTTCTTCATAGGATGTTCTCAAATCTCCGCTTCCCACAAGTACAAAATGAGTGTTACGATCCCCCTTCATCATTTGTATTGCTTCAATAAAAGGCTCCAATGCATTGGTAACTCCCATACTCCCTGCGTACCCAACAATTACTTTACCTGAAGGTACTATTTCTAAAAATGGATTTTTCTCTTTCAAGAAATCTTCAGAATAATTTTCAGGATCAAATCCCAATGGAGAACAATGAAAAGGTTTTTTATATCCTAATATTTCTTCTACATGTAAATCCAGCCTTGGCATTGTACCGGCAACCAAATCAGCTTTTTTGTACCCAAACTTTTCTATAAATCCTATCAGTAAAACTAGAGGATGCCATTTTGAAAAACCTGCTTCCTCTGTCATTGTTAAAGGCCAGATATCACGAATTTCAAAAACTAAGAAACTTCCAAACTTCTTTTTCAGATAATAACCATATATAATCGTAAAAATAGAAAGTGATGAAATAATAACGGCATCTGGTTTTTCCATATTGGAAAGTTTCATCAAAAACAGCTTTCTTTCAAAATCAAGCCAGGATAAAATTCTGTCTATAGAGGCGGTTCTAGTATATTTTTTTGTTTTAATCCATCTTATAGCGACACCATCCTGCTCTTCATCATTATATATTTTATCGGTTTCGGGACAATTTGTAAAATGATTTGCATCTGATGTTATTAATAAAGCTTCGTTTCCCATTTTTTTAAACTCTCTCGCCAGATAAAATAAGCGTGACGGGGCTTTTGCATATTGAGGTGGTGAAGCATATTTTGAAATTAACCAGATATTCATTGGTATTTATGTGTTATTTTAAATTTACAATTTCTTGAAAATACCCTTTATTATCATTGATATAAGGATTTTGATTGGAATAATAAGAGTATTTAAGTGCAATCTTATCATACATCATATTTACCTCATTTGTATTCAGCATCTTCCACCATCCATAAAAAATATGGCTATAATCCTCAGATGGCAACAATCCCTTTTCTCCTTTTTTAAGGTTACTTCTAAAATTGCTATTATTTCCATCTACAAAATTATTGAAAGCATAAGTTCCATCTTTAGGATTATACATTGCAATATTGTTCAGTAATTGCCTTGAAAGCAACGCATTAAGTTTATCTAAATACTGAAATTTTGTAATATCAGATTGAAATGCTAATTTCAGAATATGGAGATAAGCCGGCATTCGAGAAAAATGAGATGCATCCCAATTAACACTTTGATTCTTTTTTAAGACCACATCTTGAAAATTGGGGTGATCTTTCCAGACATTAGGCTGCAAATACCATACATTATCCTGGAATACTACTTTTTTCTGCATTACCTGATAAAAGGAGTTTCTAATGTTTATCAAATCCCTAGTAGCAGTAAATGACATATCTTTCTCTATAAGGGAAAGACTAACTCCTGTTGCCATAATATAAAACTCAAGATCAGTAAATGCACTATAATAGCTCATATCACCGTTATACTCACCAGTCAGCAGATACTGTACTCTTTGCTTTACTCCATAGAATTTCTTTGATTCTGCATCCCAAATATTTGCATAGGTATTATTCCAATAGTTTAATATTTCTTTTTTGATGAAATTAAACATCTTTGTCTTTTCTGCATCACCACGTATTCCGCTTCTTCTCAGATATTCAGAAACTGTGAAATAGAAAGTTCTTTTACTTAAATCGTCTACATCTGATCTGTTTTTTATGATAAGCAGTCTATCGTAGGTAAAAAGTGTCTGCAGTTCTTTTATGATTGTCTGATTCTTTGTATCGTAAGCGTATTGTATCGGAATATATAAAAAAGCTGCACAGTCATAAACGGCATTCGGCCAATTCGCCATTTTTGTTTCGGAAGCAAAGATATCATCATAATGATTGATCAGACTAACAATTTCTGTAGTTTTCAGATTTTGTTGTCTGAACACAGGCTCAACCGATATTAAAGATGTTTTGCTTACAGATGCCTGTACCATCGGGCAAATGCTGATGGTACAAAACAAATAAATAAAAATAAACCTCAGTTTATAAATTAATAAATTTTTCATCTATAAGTAGGCATTTACAATTAGATTCAATTATTGCTTATACAATTTTGGAATATTGTTAACTATTTTTATCACGCGTTCAAAATCCAATCCTAAAGTATCAAGATACCATCTGATATTCTGATAACGTGGTGCATTCTCTATTTCGACAAGCTCTAAAGCTCTTTCTCTTGTCATTTGTCCTTCTCTAATCTGATTACTTCTAAATGTATCATGTTCTGTAAAACCCGCTACAGTATAATATACATAATTATAAAAAGCCGCTGTACCATCTCCAATTCTCCAGGTAGTAGTAGTATCTATCGCTTTTTCCCAATCATAATGATTTAAAAGAGTATCATCTACCTGCTCTTCATCCCATCTCCAGTAATCAAAAATATGGTAATAATCCTGTTTATCAGTAAAACTACGGTAGTATTCTCCTGAAAGAGTATCCCAGAGTGAGCTATTGAAATATCCAGGACTCTGCATCATCGCTCTGAATCGTTTAGAATGGTATCTCAGCTGTTTCATAGCACCATGGCTGTACACTCTTTTTTCTTCAAAATCAGGTTCAATATCTAAAAATCCTGTTTTAAAGTGAGTTACTTCCAAAGGATTTACTCCCCAAAGATTAAGATTGATTCCTGTTTGTTTCTTGATATCTTCTACATATCTGAAGAAATGCTTATCTCCTGCAGTGAGCATCGCCATCATCCCCAAATGTGGAGCTTTAAGCCAAGCTTCAAGATTCATTCTTATATTTTTTCTTTTGAGTGAGATATCGGCTGCCACAATAATATTTTCTACCCCAAGATCTGCACACATGCGGCTGATATTTCTTCGGCCAAGATCGGTTACCATTCCCCAATCATAGGTATAAGTAACCGGTTTCATTTCCAGCTCTTTTACAATAAGGTGTAATCCGTAACAGCTATCTCTACCTCCTGAAAAAGGAACAATACAATCTAATTCTTTTCCTTTTCTTCTGTATGGCTCAACCAATTTAAATAATTCTTCTTTCGGTTTGGGATTATTTCTTGGTTTATAATTTTTGCAATAATTGCATACTCCGGCATCATCAAACTTTATAAAAGGCATTGTTTCCGGCAGTATACATTTTGTACATCTCTTAATGCTTATTTTTTTATATTCCAGTAGGCCTTCTTCAATAGTATTAAATTTAAATTCAGGAATTAAATTTTCTACTCTGCTTTTTTCGTCTACAATATTCAGCTTTTCTTCTGAAACAGGAATATCAAGAATCATAGCTTCATCTTTTATCTGGCTAATATTCTCGCATCCAATAATTTTAAGTCCGTAATTTTCTGAAGCAAAATAAGTTTTATCCTCATTGTAACCTACATATAAGCTTCCATTATTGGAGAAAAGAAGCAGTTTTCCTTTTTCCGGTAACACAAGAGCACATGCAATAACTCCTTTACATAGAGAAAGTATTTCTTTAGGAAGATTTTCAATTTTATTCTCCGTATTACTAAGAAATTCTTCTGCAATGGCTACAATAGCTTCAGAATCAATTTTCAGTTGTCTAGTTACTGATAATTTACTCCAAACTTCTTCTTCGTTTACAATGATACCATTATGTATAGCACATATATTTCCTCTCACCACTGGCTGATTATCTCCAAGACCATTGGTGATTAACCTACTGTGTCCTAATACAATATTATTATTATACGGCTGTACTTTATTCAGTAATTTTTCAATACTATAATCTGCTCTGTTTACCTTATAGTGATTATTTTGATAATAGATCAAACCACTGGAGTCTACTCCTCTTTGTTCGGAATGTTTTACCAGGGTTTGAAACTTCTGTTTGTTTATATGAGTCTTTGATACGACTCCAAAAATTCCACACATTTGTCTTTATTTTTTATTCTTTATTTTTTAAAATATTGTTATACATTTTTAATAATTCACTTTCCTGAAAGTTCCAGCTAAGTGGATAAAGGTCTTTCTTAATTCTATTATCCAAATCTAAATGCTCAACGTCTTTTACAATTTCAAATAAATTTTCAGCATCCAAGCTACTACATTTTCCTAAATTATATTCACTAACAATTTTTTTAATATCTGGAAAATCTGACGCTAAAATATACAATTCTGAAAAAGCATATTCAAATAATTTATTAGGTAGGCAATAATAATCACTTAAAGAGACAGCTTCCACCAGACAAAGCCCTACATCAGCAGAGGTAGACACCTCTACTACCTGATGATGTGGAACCGCCGGATGGTAATGAATATTATCATTATTAAGTGCTATTTTTTTTATTTCATCAACATATTCACCATAACCAATAAAAACAATATGGGAATCTATTTCTTTTCTTTGAAAAACATCCAAATACAAATTTACACCTCTTCCGACTTCACTTATTATTCCCAGGTATAAAAATATTTTTTTTCCTTCAGGAATATTAAATTTTTCTCTGAGATAATTATTTTTAATGTGTTCTTTTTGAGAAGGATCAAGCAAAGGGGAATTCAATATCAGAACACTTTCCTTTTTCCCAAGATGCTCATCATACCAATCAATAATTGATGGGCTCACACTAATCAGGATATCAATATCTTTCCACAACATTTTTTCAATGAAAAGAGTATATTTTGAAAGTATTTTTGATTGCCCTGCTTTATCAGATTCAAGCTCATGGGCATCATAAATCAGTTTTGATCCACAAAATAATTTGATCATTTTTGCAATGGGCAAATACAGGGTATCATGACAATGAATGATATCCGGTTTATATTTGATCCCTGGAAAAACCATTCTAATAAATGCCTCTATAAGATTAAGAAAATATCTGACAGGTCTTGGTAAAAATTTCAGATTTTTTGTAGCAATATTGAATACCTTAATAAAAGGCATATGCTCTGTTTCATATTTATGTCCTTCGGAATCATCAATTCCATAGGCTATCAGAGTTGTATCTTCAATTTTCCGGACTGCTTTCAGCTCTTTTAAAATCCTACTATCATATCGGATATCTGTGGGTGAAAGATGAAGTATTTTTTTATTCATTTTTTTTATATCTAGGCATTAAATAAAGTAAAAAGCAAACAGCTAAAAACCCACCTGAAATAAGTGCTGTAAAAAAAGCTCCATTGATAAATAGAATTCCAAAAGAAAAACTAGAAATCAAATATATTCTTGCGTCTAATTTAAAGCTTGACATATCAAATACTCTAAAGAAATAAGCTCTCAAAATAGGAAATACCAGTAGGGAAGCCCAACCAAACTGTGCATAATCACTTCCAACCAAACCTGTGTTGGAAGACATATCCGGGTCATTAAAATAAGTTGCTGCTATAATATAAGGAGAGTTATTTTTATGATTTACGTTGGTCTCAAACCAATGTCCAAAATGCTCTCTGAGGTAAAGTAATTCATGAGTTGAAAAGTAATCATAATGACAATAGGCTAACAAAGTAGGCGTAAAAAAGGCTCTTGAATAAAGACTGGCAATACTGATTTGAACACTCTCACTTCCAAATTCAACAAAAAACATCAAAATAAGATTGAAACCAATAAATGCATGCAGAAGATACTTATTGTATTCTTTCTTATAAAAAAAATAGATCAGTATGGTCATGATCAATAATACGAAATCTGTCTTATGTGCACCAAAGGAATACATCATTAAACCAAAGAAGAAAAACAGGCAGCTTAAAAAAACATTTTTCTGTACCAGATAATACATAAAAGAAATCGGAATAAACATACTTGCTATCGGCCGGAGATAATTAATAAATGAAGGCATATTTAACTCACTAACTTTAGCCCGTATTTCATACACTTCTTCAAAATCAAATTTAATATTAAAACCATTATATATAACGGAAAAAACAATCATCAGTACCACTACGGTATATAGCAAAATTTTAAACAATATCATGGATTGGGAATTGTCAAAAATTTTATAATATTTCACGTTATTATACCTTATATAAAACAAAGATAGAAGAGCACAATATAAAACACTATATAAAAAAAACTCAAAATTATTGGTATATATACAAAAAGTTAAATTGGGTAAAAAGTATAATAGATATATCACCATAAGAATTAAGCTTGCAGGAGTATCTTTCTCTAAAATCTTTTTAAAAAAATAAGTATAAAATACTATAGCAATGTAAGAAAGCGTATTAATGGTATGACTAAATTCTCTTACATAACCAAGATACTCATAATATACAGATATTGAGTTAACATAGAGATAATCTAATGATAATTTATATAGGATAAAAAATATTAATAGTTTGAAATACTTCATAGTAATAAAAAATCAAGACTTATTAAATAGTAAAGAAAGCAATAAATATTTAAATAGAATTACCACTTTAGAGAACCTGAAAAAACAAAAATAAAATAAATAAATACTTTAAAAAATCTAAACTTGTTGGTAAATAATGACATCCTTCTTAATTATATTGTTTCTAGTTTATAAAGAATTGTTACTTCCTGAGATTTTGTATGAATTAAATATTAGTATTATGTTAAAAACAGAAGCAGAAATCGTGAAAAACACTAACGACATGTATGCATCTGAAAAAATTAAATAACCTGCCAAAATCATTATAAAACCTAATACAGCATTCAGCAATTGAAGTTTCATAAGCAATTTTTGCTTTCCTCTTATATAATAAATTGAGCTAAGGGGTGTAGCGATAAATTCAAAAAACAAAAAAACTGAAATAACTTGTGAATACTCACCAGCTACATACCACTGCTTACCAAAAATCCAACTAAATAAAAATTTACTTGTTAAAAATAGGAATAAATATGCAGGCAATGAAAGAAATATCAACTTCCTCATTGTAGAAAAGTATAAGTCTTTACAATTCCCGTTTATCCTAATTGCATCTATTGCCTCATTTCTAAAAACATTACTGATTGCACTGGTAATAACAATATTTGGAATTCTTATAATTCTATTTGCCATAGAAAAAAAACCTACAACAGTAGTGCTATATAATAAAGAAAATATAACTGGTATAAATTGCTGGCTAGCCACTAAAGACAAATCTGAAAATGTCATGTATTTTGGAAAAGAAGAATATTGTAGTGCTATACTCTTCACTTCATTTTGTTTGATAACACTTTTCACTATTGTACGTTCAGTCAATACATGATAGAGTATCCCAACCAAAATACCCATCATCAGAGATAGTATAAGTCCAGATTTCACATTGAAAAAACCTAATATTAGGCTTGTCAACGTTGTACTTATGATCTGTAAAGTAGTAGCTATTGTAATGGTTTTATATGCCTTTTGTCTCTGTTTCCAATAATTCAATGCTGAGAAAATGGCAACAGAAAAAATATAAAAAGGTGCTAAATAATAGATATTCTGAGATAAGAATAAATCTTTATCTAAAACATTCAATATATATTTCAGAATTATTATTAGCAATAGATATATAAAGGAAACTACAAACCCTATAATTACAATCAATTTGATAATTTTATAGGAGTCTTCCTTCGAATTTGGTAACCCAATAGCTAACTCGTATCTTCCTGTAGAAACAACAGCTAAAAAGGCAGTAACGCTTGTAAATATTGCCAAATTTCCAAAAGATTCTACCGGATAAATTCTAGATAAAAACGGAGAGGCTAAAATAACTAAAATTTGTCCAATTATAGTCCCTGAAGCCAGTGTTGTGACTCCTCTAAAAAAACTATCTTTGAATAGACGTAAAAATTTCTCTTGCAAAATATCAGTTTATTTTTTGGATATTCCTTTCCTTTTTAGAATGCAGTTCATAAGTATATAATTACTTCAGATTATATATTCTCTCAATAATATCAACCACTTTAAGCCCTTCTAAAGCATTAGTGGTGATGGTATTTCTCCCTTTTAATACGTCTACAACATTTTCAATGATATAGTGATGATTGGCTGCAGACCCTTTATAAGCGCCATAATCATTTCCAGGATTCGTTGGTGCTAGTTCCGGCATTACATAGTCTTTTATATTACAAACTTCTACTTTGTCCATATATTGCCCTCCTATTTTCACGGCTCCATGTTCTGCAATGATTGTCATAGAGCTTTCAAGATTCTGATTCCAAACGGAAGTAGAATAGTTTAAGGATCCCATTCCTCCGTCTACAAAATCAAAGCTAACGAAACCTGAATCTTCAAAATCAGTAAGCGTTTCATGATTAAAATCTGCAAATTTTGCCTGAATATTGGTAATATCACCGAACAACCAGTACATAATATCTATAAAGTGAGAAAACTGTGTAAATAAAGTTCCTCCATCCAGTTCTTTCTTTCCATGCCATGATTCCGGTTTATAATATCGGTCATCACGGTTCCAGTAACAATTAAGCTGAACCATATATATTTTCCCAAGTTTTCCGCTTTCTACCATTTCTTTTACCCATGCAGAAGGTGGAGAGTATCTGTTTTGCATTACAGCAAAAACTTGCTTGTGCTTGTGCAAAGCCTGAAAAATAAGTTTTTCAGCATGTTGTTTTTTCAGAGCCATTGGCTTTTCTACCACAACATGTTTTCCTGCATCTATCACTTTATAGGATTGCTCAAAATGGAATCCGTTTGGAGAAGCAATATTAATAACATCCACTTCAATCCCGGAAGCCAAGAACTCATCTAGTGATGCAAAAAAAGGAACTTCATAATTTTCAATTCCCAGTACAGATTTATCTTTAACATCGATCAATCCAACCAATTCACATTCCTCATTTCTTGAGATCATTTCGGCATGTCTTTTTCCGATATGCCCGCAGCCAACTACTGCAAATTTTATTTTTTCACTCATTTGTATGTTTTTAAATTTTAGAAACTTTGTTATTTTCTAATTTATATTTTTCTCCACTTTCTTCACAAACGGCAATATTTTCTGCATCAAAATGAAGTCTTTGCCCAAATTCACTCATCCAACCCATTTGTCTGGCAGGGTTTCCTACCACCAATGCATAGTCGGGCACTTCTTTTGTAACAACAGCACCTGCTCCAATAAAAGCATACTGGCCTATATTGTGTCCGCAGACAATAGTTGCATTCGCTCCTATAGATGCACCTTTTCCAACATGGGTCTTCAGGTATTCATTTTTTCTGTTGACAGCACTTCTTGGATTTATTACATTGGTAAAAACCATTGAGGGGCCTAAGAAAACATCATCATCACATGTTACTCCTTCATAGATAGAAACATTATTCTGAACTTTCACATTTTGGCCTAAAACTACTTTAGGAGAAATGACAACGTTTTGTCCTATATTACATTTTTCTCCTAAAACGCAGCCGGTCATAAGATGTGAAAAGTGCCAAACTTTGGTTCCGGTCCCTATCTGGCAACCTTCATCAATAACAGCTGTTTCGTGTGCAAAAAAATCTGACATATCTGCTTTATATTAATTAAAATAATTCTTAATTTCAGTAACAATAACATCCATTACTTCCTGATCAAATTCTGTATGTACAGGAATAGAAATCACTTCGGCGCAAAGCTGCTCCGTAACAGGAAGACTAAACCCATCTTCTACATATTGAAGAAAAGCTTCTTGTTTGTAAAGAGGTAAGGGATAATATATCATACTTGGAATATTTTTTTCTGCCAAGTATTTTTGTAGTTCATCTCTTTTCCCATTTTTCACTCTAAGGGTATACTGATGAAATACATGGGTAGAGTTTTCAGCTCTTTTGGGTATCTGAATTTCGGTAATACCAGCAAGATTTTTATCATAATAATCAGCCATTCTATTTCTGGCAGCTGAGTATTCATCCAAATGTTTAAGTTTTACTTTTAAAACTGCTGCCTGAATTGTATCCAATCTGGAATTACAGCCTAAAACTTTATGATAGTATTTCTTTTCCTGACCATGGTTGGCAATCATTCTGATTTTTAAAGCTAAATCATCATTATTGGTCATTAACGCCCCTCCATCACCATAGCATCCAAGGTTTTTTGACGGGAAAAATGAGGTACATCCGATATGGCCTATAGTCCCTGTTTTTTTGACAGTTCCATCAGAAAAAGTATAATCTGATCCAATTGCCTGAGCGTTATCTTCTATTACAAAAAGACCGTGTTTTTCTGCAAATTCAAGAATTTTCTCCATATTGGCACTTTGGCCATATAAGTGAACGGGAACAATTGCTTTGGTATTGGGTGTCAGATATTTTTCTAAACCTTCCAGATCAATATCAAAAGTATCTTCATTTACATCTACCATTACCGGTTTTAATCCTAAAAGACCAATAACTTCAGCAGTAGCTACATAAGTGAAAGCAGGGCAGATGATTTCGTCACCAGGCTGCAGATCAAGCGCCATCATGGCAATTTGAAGAGCATCTGTTCCGTTAGCACAAGGAATAACATGTTTTACACCCAAATATTTTTCAAAATCCTGTTGAAATTCTTTTACAGCAGGACCGTTAATAAATGCTGTATTGTCTATACATTCCTGGATACCGGCATCTACGTCTTCTTTTATTTTCAGGTATTGACCTTTAAGATCAACCATTTGAATTTTCATATCTTTAGTTTTTTGAGCGCACGTAGAGGTGCATATTTTAATTCACGATAAGCTCACTGATTTTATTTCCTATAGAAAGGCAGGAAGTGGCTGCCGGAGAAGGTGCATTTCTAACGTGAATGATGTTTCCGTTCTTCACGATATCAAAATCATCAATCAATCCTCCATTTCTGTCACAAGCCTGAGCCCTTACCCCAGAACCTCCAGCTACAAGATCGTTTTCCTGTATTTCCGGTAAAAGTTTCTGTAAAGCTTTTGTAAATGCAGATTTGGAAAGTGAACGATGCATTTCTCCCATTCCTGTTTTTCCGTATTTCGCAACAATTTTCCTAAATCCCGGCCATAACATGGTCTGCATAGTTTCGTTGAAATTGAAATCGAAAAAATGGTATCCTTCCTTTTTAAAAGCCAGAACTGCATTAGGGCCGGCTTCAATATTACCATCAATCATTCTGGTAAAGTGTACTCCAAGGAACGGAAAACTAGGGTCAGGAACCGGGTAAATAAGATGTTTTACCAAATATTTTTTTTCATCCTTAATTTTATAATATTCTCCTCTGAACGGAATAATGACCACGTCGTTTTTTTCGTTGGTCATTTTGGTAATCTTGTCAGAATAGAGTCCTGCACAGGAAATCAGCTTTTTGGTTTTAAATTCGGAGATATTAGTGTTTACAATAATTTCAGATCCTTTATCAATGATATTTTTTACTTCATTGTTAAATCTTACTTCTCCTCCTAATTCCTCAAAAAGTTCTTTTATTTTTTTGGCTATTCCCGGATAATCAACAATTCCGGTCTGTGGAACTTTAATTGCTTTTACGCCCTCACAATGTGGCTCAATTTCACGAAATTCTTCTCTTGAAAGGTATTTTAAATCCTGTAGACCGTTTTCAACACCTCTTTTATAAATATTATCTAAAAGGGGTAATTCTTCCTGTGAAGTCGCTACGATTATTTTGCCGCAAAGGTCATATCTTATTCCATATTTCTCGGCAAAATTAATTACTGAGTTATATCCTTCGATACAATTTTTTGCCTTAAGACTTCCCGGTTTATAATAAATACCACTATGAATTACTCCACTGTTATGTCCCGATTGGTGCAATGCGACATCGTTTTCTTTTTCTAAAATTAAAATCTTAGAATCAGGATTTTTCAGCTTAGTCTGATAGGCTGTAGCCAATCCTACCAAACCCGCACCAATGATTATAATATCATAATTCATGATCTGTTACAGTCTTGCATCCACCAGATTTCTGTCTAAACATGCTTTGGTATCAAAAACCACAGCATTTTCTTTTTTAAGCTGATCCATATCCATTTCCAGAAACTCGTTATGAGATACTGCAATAACTAAAGAATCATACTTTTTTCCTTCCTGCAGAGCATCCAGAATATCAATTCCATATTCATGCTTTACTTCCTCTTTGCTAGCCCAAGGATCATAAATATCCACATTTACTCCGTAATCAGCAAGTTCTCTATAAATATCAACTACTTTAGTATTTCTGACATCCGGACAATTTTCTTTAAATGTAACTCCTAAAATCAAGGCATTAGAATTTTTGATCACTCCACCTTTTGCAATAAGAAGCTTCACTACTTTAGCCGCAACAAACTTTGCAATAGAGTCATTCACACGTCTTCCAGATAAAATAACATCCGGGTGGTATCCTAACTGTTCTGCCTTGTGCGCAAGGTAATAAGGATCTACAGAGATACAATGTCCTCCTACTAATCCCGGTTTATATTTTAGGAAATTATATTTCGTACCTGCCGCTTCCAATACATCATTGGTATCGATTCCTACTCTATCGAAAATTAACGCTAATTCGTTAACAAAAGAAATATTAACGTCTCTTTGTGCATTTTCAATAGCTTTTGAGGCTTCTGCTACTTTGATGCTGGGTGCTTTATGAGTTCCGGCTGTAATGATTTTCTTATATAGATTATCTACTTCTTCGGCAATCTTTTCCGTAGAGCCTGAAGTTACTTTTTTAACACTGGTAAGCGTATTTACTTTATCCCCCGGATTAATTCTTTCCGGAGAGTATCCTACAAAAAAGTCTTCGTTAAACTGAAGTCCAGAATATTTTTCAAGAACCGGTACACATTCTTCTTCTGTACATCCAGGGAAAACAGTAGATTCATAAATAATAATATCTCCTTTTTTGATAATTTCTCCCAACATTTTTGAAGCAGAAATCAAAGGATTCAGATCCGGAGCATTATATTTATCAATAGGGGTAGGAACTGTTACAATGAATACATTGGCTTCAGAAATATCAGACAACAGGCTTGTTGCTTTGTAGCCTAAAGAACCATTGGATTCAGTGTATTTTTTCAGTCCGTTATTTAGTTTATCAACATCTGCTTCAAGCGTTATATCTTTTCCGTTATTAAGCTGGTCAACACGCTGTGCATTGATATCAAAACCAAAAACAGGATAGTGATCTGCAAATTCAAGAGATAAGGGAAGACCTACATAACCCTGGCCTATAACCGCTATTTTATATGTTGTTATCATTAACTAAATTTATTTTTTATTTTTTGAAACCAAGATTGTTCTGTATGTTGATTATATCCATAACCATATTTATTGCTATATCCTAAATTTTCCCTGCTTACATCATTAAGTACAAATCCTACATTTTTGATTTTTTTCTGATCGATATTGCTATTTGCAAATTCTAATAATGATTTTTCTGTGTATTTAGATCTGGATACATAAATTGTAACATCAGAAAGCTCAGCAATAAGGAAAGTGTCCGTTACAAGAAGTAATGGCGCAGTGTCCAGAATAATGTATTCATATTTCTCTTTCAACTCACTAAGAAGAACCTCATAACGACCATTAGATAACAATTCTGTTGGATTCGGAGGAATCATTCCTGAATAAATTACATCCAGATAAGGATTGAAAGATGATACATGAATAATATCTGCAAGTTTAGTGTCGTCATTGTAAAGATACTCCGTAAGCCCAGCAAGTCCTTTTCTTGCAGGATTATATCTTTGAAGCTGAGGGTTTCTGATATCAGATCCGATGATAATTGCTTTTTTCTTAGGGTTTGCCAATGTTAAAGCCAAATTTACAGATGTGAATGTTTTCCCTTCCCCTTTTACGGTTGAAGTAACAAATACTACTTTCCCTTTTTTCTCTTTTGAAAGCATGAAATTCATATTGGTAATAAGAATTCTAAATGCTTCCGCCATAGGAGTAATATCATTCATTTTTACTATTTCAGAATCTCCTTTTTCAAGGCTTGGTAATTCTGCAATAATAGGAGCGTGTACAATCTTCTCAAGATCATGTTTAGTAATAATCTTATTATTGAAAAGCATTGTCAAATAAATAATAATAAAAGGAATTAGCAGACCTGCAACCAGATAAACCGTCAAAATAACATTGGTTTTAGGAGAAATTGCTGCTGGTGAAGCATACGCAGCATCTAGAACTTTTGCTTTTGGGGCAATAATAGACTGTGCAATAGCCGTTTCCTCTCTTTTCTGAAGTAAAAGCAGGTACAGGTTCTCTTTAATCTGTTGCTGTCTTTCTATACTTCTGAACATTTTTTCTATAGAAGGAAGTTTTGATATTTTCCCGGAAACTTTATTTTGTTCTCCTAAATATTCATTTTTTGCCAGCTCCAGCCCCACTCTATTCCTTTGTAGCGTCTGCATTATAGTGCTACGCATTGCATTAATTTGCTTTGTAACATCTACCACAGTAGGGTTTTCCGGCGTAGCAGATTCAAGTAATCTGTTTCTCTGTACAACAAGCTGATTATATGAAGATATTCCTGATATTGCTTCAGGGTTATTCAATCCAACATTTGCGGGCAGAACCTGATACTGTCCTTGTTTAGAAACATAGCCTATAAGTGCTGTTGTTAATTCAAGCTGAGCATCCACATCCAGTTGCTTAGCTCTGGCAGCAGCAGAGCTTTCTAAATTAATTTTAGCTTCCGTTTCTAAATCAGTAAGATTATTTTTAGATTTAAAGCTTTCTTTCTGATTTTCAACTTCTCCCAGCTCACCTGATAATTTTTTAATTCTATCTTCAATGAAATCCAAAGTCTTTTTTGATTCTGAATTTTTATCTACAATAGCATCATTATTATAAGCTACGATCAGAGTATTGATAATATCTTTGGCTTTTGAGATCTGAGGGTACTGATATCCAAGTTTCAGGACGGTAGTTTCTCTATTGACAAGATCTACATTAAGTGGCCCTTGAAGACTATTTACGGCAGCTTCCAGAGAAGATATCTGAAGTACCAGATTATTTGTATTTAGACCTTTAACTTCTGCAGAGTTAAATTTGGGATTTTTCGTTATTATAATATTAGCAAATGGTAAACTTATTGTTTTACCATAAGTTGTTACAATATCTTTCTTAAGACTTCCTCCATTCAAAGTTAACTTCTCTCCATTGATGGCAAGTTGAATTGTATTTACAGAGCCTTTATCTTTTTTCTCTCCAATTACTCTCACTTCTACCGGTGAAGTTTCTTTATATAGCTCTAAGGTTCTTATTTTTCCTTTTGCTGTAATATTAGTTTGAAGATTTAAATTGTTGATAACTTCACTCATCATCTTTTTCGACTTCAAAACTTCAATTTCATTGGCTATGCTATTGGTTTTAAGACCTCCAATTCCTGACAAATCAGGTAATACTCCCAAATCATTTGCCATTACTGATGAAGAGGAATTTTTAGCGTCTTTGATAAGAATTGTAGACTGTACACCATATACAGGAACCATAAACTTCAATGAAATGTAGCCTATTATCAGGGCAATAAATGCACTTATAATAAACCAAGGCCATTTTCGGATATATGGTTTTATAATTTCACCAATATTAATCTTGATTATGCTGTTTTCTTCCTCTGAAAATTGTGAAGTTTTCTGGTTATCCATCAATTTTTATTTCTTATTAAATAAACTTACCACTACTGCTATGGCTGTAATACCGATAGAAATTGCCGTTAGGTAAAGACCTGTATTTGGATTTTGTTTTGCCATAACATCTTTTGTATTGTTTGAAGAAACAATAATGGCATCCCCTTGTTTCAGGTTATAATATGGAGAATTAATTAAATTAGCATCATGAAGGTTAATACGACCATGAGAAACAACGCCATTTTCTGTTCTTACAACCAATATATCTTCTCTTTTTCCATACTGAGTCAAATCACCAGCCATCCCCAATGCATTTAAGATAGTTGCTTGTCCATTTGCAATAGTATAGTCACCCTGTCTATTTACTTCTCCTAATACAGTAATTTTAAAATTTGACAGTCTAATATTAACGGTAGGGTTAATGACATATTTTGTCATCTTTTCCCTTAATTCATCTTTAAACGTTGTCAAACTTTTATCTGATGTATTCAGTTTTCCCAATATTGGAAAGTCAATATCACCATTGGCATCCACAATATATGTAGGACCTGAAAGTATTGTTGCTCCTTGATTTGGAGTATTTCCTCCTGCTACAGCATTCGTTTGAACAAGTTCTGATGAGGAGTAGTTTTGATTAAAAGGTTTCACAACATCCATATCCTTTGCAGTGATAAGAATAATAAGCTGATCCCCTGCTTGAATTGTATTTGCAGAATTTTTAGCAGAAGCATTGATTGCAACCTGTTCTATATTCTGCATATAATTTAAATCATTCTTCGCGTTGGGATTAACCTTACAGGAAATCACTAAAGAGGACACCAAGATTAATGCTAATATTTTTCCTTTCATTATATTGTTAAATTCTACAAATATACATTTATTTTTCACCTATTTATCTAGAGCCTCATAGATTGAATTATTACTTCTGAATTCCGGCACTATAGTTTTAAGAATCCTTACTACTTCCACTTTATCTCTTCTAAGGGAGGCTTTAGTAATTTGTGTGCTAAGCGTATCTATTTCTTCAAATCCCATAGAAGGGTCTTTAGAGATCATAATTTTATCATTATGGGTAGGAAGAGTTTTCGCATCATCACTCAAAAGTTCTTCATATAGCTTTTCCCCAGGCCTTAGTCCTGTATAAATGATCTTAATATCAATATTAGGTTCAAATCCTGATAATTTGATCATTCTTTTCGCTAGATCAAGAATTTTAACAGGTTCACCCATATCAAAGACAAAAATTTCACCACCTTCTCCCATTGTTCCAGCCTGAAGTACGAGTTCACATGCCTCCGGAATAGTCATGAAATATCTCACAATTTCCGGATGGGTGATGGTTACCGGACCTCCAGCTTCAATTTGTTTTTTAAAATGAGGAATTACAGAACCGTTGGATCCTAATACGTTTCCAAATCTAGTTGTAATAAACTTGGTAACATTTCCCTCTACATTTTGAAGCGACTGTACAAAAAGTTCTGCAGCTCGTTTTGAAGCTCCCATAACGTTGGTAGGATTTACAGCTTTATCTGTAGATACCATTACAAACCTGTTTACTTTATACTTGCTGGATAATTTTGCAACAATCTTTGAGCCTAATATATTAACAAAAATTGCTTCATGAGGGTTTTCTTCTACCAAAGGTACATGCTTATAAGCAGCAGCATGGTACACCATTGAGAAGTTGTATGTCTGGAACAAAGATTCCATTCTATGATGGTTAGAAACATCTCCTAAAACAAATTTGAAAGCAATATGAGGAAACTTATCCCTCATTTCGAGTTCAATTTCATAAAGAGGGGTTTCTGCTTGGTCCAGAATTACAATTAAAGAAGGGTTAAAGTTAGCTACCTGTCTTACAATTTCACTTCCTATGGATCCTGCTCCACCGGTTACTAATACTGTTTTATCAAAATGTCTGCTCTTGACTTTTTCATTCTGAATTTTGATAGGTTTTCTATTTAACAAGTCTTCAATCTGAAGATTTCTGATAGATCCTCCCAAATCACTGTCTCTTAATTTTTGTACAGATGGTGCTTTAAAGACATTAAGATCCTTTTCCAAAAATAAATTCACCCACGCATTCATCTCATCTCTGGCCATCATCTCTTTCACAATGAGAATCCCGTCAATAATAAGATCTTCTTTCGTATTTTCTTCTATTTTTTGTTTTCCGTAAATGGGTTTTCCTAGCAGAGATGCCCTTTTAGAATCTGTTCTTTGAGTTAAAAAGCCTACTACCTGATAAGGCAGGCTCGGATTATCCAGAATAGCACGTGCAATTGCAATTGATTGTTCATCAATTCCCAGCACCAAGATTCTTTTTTTCAATGCACTTCTTCTGTATTCTCTTACAATATGGAAAAATTCTTTCACATATAATCTGAAAAGAAATAATCCCATAAATGAAATTACAAAATAGAGGATCAGATAGGGAGTAAGTATAAACTTAGACCCCGTAGTCCAGAAATAAAGAATATTGATGGTTCCAATAGCCAGCATTGTGCAAAAGCAGGATATCAGAAGCTTAAATAAATCTATAAAGGTTGAATGGCGGATAATTCCGGCATATGTCTTGAAGAGATACATAAAAGCAGTATTCGCCAGAATAATAAAAGCAAAGATTAAGCTTTTATCTTCATGGTATATAAATTCCTGCTTGGTAATTTTTTCGATAATGTAAGTAGAAAGAAATAAAGATATAACCAGAATAATAATGTCTATTACAAGAATTATCCATCTAGGAAGGTATCTTACGTCTGAGAGATTGACAACATTATCCCCTCCAAATATTGTTTTTCTAAGAGAATCGTACATTGTCTATATTGGTGTTCATATTTAATTAAAATGTAATATCTGATCATCTGACCAAATATATTTCCGATACAATCATGCAAAAATAAAATAAATTTATTTCAATATGTTGAAATCAAAAATAAATTTGATGTTATATTTATGAAATCTCACAATTTCATTACGGTACAGCTAGGTTCACAGACAAAAATCATACCATATAAAGTCTTAAAAAGGCGATATTTATCTATAAAAATTCCTTACTCCAGCTGTTTTATCTTTAAAATAATTATAAATATTTATGTATCAATCTCTTTCAATGAACTGATTGTTTTGTTGTTAAAAGTCATACGTCAAGTTTTTTTTAATTCATTAATATATTATTCAAAAATATCAATTATTTTCTCATATTCAAAACCTTTACTCATCAAATGTTTTATAGTCTTGGTTTTTTTTTGATATTCTTTCAAACCGATTTGTTTAGAATAATACCCTTCAAAAATTTTTCTGATAGTCTTCTCATAATCAGAGTCATCTATTTCATCAAAACATGAGTTGATTAACCTTTCTGAAATCTGTTTTTGCTTCAGATTCATTTTTATTTTGGTCTTCCCCCAATGTTTAATATAAAATTTGCCTCTGATATAGCTTCGTGTAAACCTTTCTTCATTCAGATAGTTTTCTTTCAGGAGATATAAAATGATTTCTTCTTTAGCTTCATCAATAAGCAGAAACTCTCTCATCTTCTGTTCCACTTCTGCATGGCAACGGTCCTGGTAAACACAGTAATTCACCAGTTTCTGTTTGATTTCCTCGAAAGTATACGATTTCTTTTCCATTTGAATAAAAAAAGAATGAGCAGTTTGCTCATTCTTTATATGATATTGAAATGCCTGTTAATAATTAAACAAAGCTTTTCCTTCCATTAATTCATTAACTTTCTTTCTTACGGATGTAAGAACTTCTTCATTTTTGATGTTGTCTACCACTTCAGAAATCAATCCTGCAATAGTATCCATATCATTTTCTTTCAATCCTCTTGTTGTAATTGCTGCTGTTCCTAATCTGATACCAGATGTTGTAAATGGAGATTTATCATCAAAAGGAACCATGTTTTTGTTGCAGGTAATATCAGCAAGTACTAATGCTTTTTCTGTTTCTTTACCATTCACACCTTTATTTCTAAGGTCTACCAGCATCAAGTGGTTGTCTGTACCTCCGCTTACGATATCAAATCCTCTGTCGATCATTGCTTTTGATAGTGCCTGAGCATTGGACTTAACTTGTTTTGCATACGTTTCAAACTGTCCGTCCAAAGCTTCACCGAAAGCTACTGCTTTACCAGCGATCACATGCTCAAGCGGACCTCCCTGAATACCTGGGAATACAGCTCCGTCTAATACCTGGCTCATCATTTTGATTTCTCCTTTTGGAGTTTTGTGGCCATACGTATTTTCAAAATCTTTCCCCATCATGATCATACCTCCTCTTGGACCTCTTAAGGTTTTGTGAGTAGTGGTAGTTACTACATGACAATGCTCGAATGGTGAGTTTAATAATCCTTTTGCTACTAAACCTGCAGGGTGAGCAATATCTGCCCAAAGTGTAGCGCCCACTTCATCTGCCACTTCTCTGAATTTAGCATAATCCAAATCTCTTGAATACGCTGAGAAACCAGCAATAAGCATTTTTGGTTTTTCTCTCAACGCTACTTCTCTCATCTGGTCATAGTCAATAAGACCTGTTTCCTGCTGAACTCCATAAGAAACCACATTATATTGAATACCAGAAAAATTCACTGCAGAACCGTGAGTAAGGTGTCCTCCCATCGAAAGATCCATCCCCATGATTTTATCACCAGGTTTCAAAACTGCAAGATAAATGGCTGCATTCGCCTGAGAACCGGAATGGGGCTGAACATTCACATAGTCTACTCCGAAAAGTTCTTTTGCTCTGTTGATAGCCAATGTTTCAACCTCATCTACAACTTCACATCCTCCGTAATATCTTTTTCCGGGATATCCTTCAGCATATTTATTTGTCAGTACACTTCCCATTGCTTTCATCACGTTTTCAGAAACAAAATTTTCTGATGCGATAAGCTCTAATCCGTGAGTTTGTCTTTGTCTTTCCTTTTCAATCAGGTCGAAAATAATATCCATTTTACTTTTAGTTTTTGAAATTTCCACCCCAAATGTACGGAATTTTCATTGAGATTTCTCTATTGAAAAAATGATTTTAAACACTAAAAAATGAAAAATCCCCTCAATAAATCTAATATTATGTTCTTTTTAATCTAATCAAAAATCCTTTAAAATTCTTCGTCTGCAAGTTCTTTATTGACCACGGCACCTGCAAAATTTCCCTGCGCAACAGCATTAGCCACAGAACGCATCATGGTAACATTGTCTCCACAGGCAAAAACACCGGGTACAATTGTTTTCTGCATCATATCTACTTTAATAAACCCTTGTTCCGTCAGTTCACATCCCAGATCATTGGAGATATTGAGGTTTTGTTCAAAAGGAATTTTAGCGTATAAAGCCTGTAAAGGAACTTCTTTTCCGTTTTTGAAAACAATTTTTTGGATAGATCCATTTTCATGTTTGATCTCTTTAATTTCGTCTTCGTTAAGGATGATTTTATTCTGCTTTAGTTTTTCAATTTGTTCATCAGTAAGAACAGCCTTCCCATTAGTAAACAGGGTAAGATCTTTAGTCAGATTAAAAATCAGTTTTGAAAATTCGTAAGCCATATCTCCATTGGAAAGAATTCCGGTTACTTCATTTTTCACTTCATAGCCATGGCAATACGGGCAATGTATAACAGAAATCCCCCAGCATTCAGCAAATCCTGGAATATCCGGCATCACATCTTTCACACCGGAAGCCAAAACAAGTTTTTTAGCATGAAATTTCTCACCAGATGAAGTTTCAATCTCAAAACCTTCAGTTGTTTTTACTGTTTTTACAACTGTTCCATTATAAAAACGGACAGTGCTATATTTTTCTACATCTTCTTTTGCCAGTTTTGCAATTTCTGAAGGTGTTTTTCCATCATGAGTAACAAAGTTATGTGAATGCGGAGTCTGTCTGTTACAAGGTTTTCCGTTATCAATAATAAGGACATTTCTTAAAGACCTTCCCAATGACATTCCTGCTGATAGCCCCGAATAGCTTCCTCCTATTATAATGACATCAAAGTTTTTATTTTCCATAGTTCAGTTGATAAATGATAGTTGATAGTTGATAGTTGATAGTTGATAGTTGATAGTTGATAGTACAAAGTTAACATAAAATCAAACAACGCAACAAAGTTGCAATAACATTTATCTATTAACTTTATTTTGTCAACAAAACATCATTTACAATCTTATGAAAACTACTTCCATTCATTTTTAGTCTCATCAATTTCATCCTGAATTCTTTTATTGATATCTATTTTCGCTCCCTGTAAACTGAAAATTGCTGTTCCTCTTTCTCTTGCGTAGGGATTGGCAATAGAATCATATAATTTTGCCACTTCAAAAAAAGAACCGGATTCTTGAAGTTCTTTTCCTGCTTCGGGGGCATCTTTGACTCTGATAACGTTTTTATATTTTTTGCTTAAATCTATCCAATTGATATAGTCCGCATGAAAAGACATTGCTACAACACCGGCCTTTGAATAGTAATTAATAGCGCCCGTCTGTCCGTAATTGTCACACAGTACCATTGTATTTCCTGACTTTGATAATCGGGAATATTCTTTATCTACTTTTTGAGCCAATTCTTTCCAGCCTTTCATATCGGCAAAATCCTGTGGCAACGGATGATCTTTTCCGTCTTCCCATCGAAGCAGTCCGAACTTTTTGTATTGATCCTGATGAGACTCAATATACTGGGGGCTCTTATTCGGAAAGGCAACATTATATAAAGGAAGAAATAAAAGAATCGGGATAAGTACAGTAACCGGTTTCAAAAATCTCTTCCATCCCTTTTCAAATAAATGACCGAGAAAAACGGATCCAAAAGCAATATATACCGGATAAAGCCCTATCGCATAATAGTCTTTTGCTTTAAAAAACAAAAACAGAGTAATGGTGATGATATAGCTCCAAAAGAAAAACCTGAATTTCTCAAAAGGCTTGTACAACAATAATGCTCCCCACCCTGCTATAATAACAAAAGCAACCCCTATAAAAAAGAGAATCTGAGATTTCATAAAACCCATTCTATCCACATGCACAAGCTGCTTTTCCGAAAGCTCTTTCATGTGATGAACAACCGGAAAATGATTCTGATACTGCCAGAGAAGATTGGGAAAAACAATAATCAAAGCTAAAAGAGCAGCCCAATACACGTGAGACTGCATAAAAATCTTCCTTTGCTCTGTCAGCAATAATGCAGGAATAAGCCCTAATAACGAAAAAGCAATGTTGTATTTATTTAACACTCCAATTCCAAAAATAATCGCTCCAATGTAAATCCATTTTACTTTTCCGGAATTAAAATATTTAATCAAAGTATAATAAAGGAACAGCCACAGAAAAATTTCTAAAGACGTAGGCTGAAACAGCATATTTACCCGAAGGAGTACTGAGAACAGAATACCTAAAGAAGCAAGTATTTTGGCAAAGAGACTTCCGTTAAGTTCTTCAACAGTTTTCCACACCAGCACTATTGTTAAAGCTCCGAACAGAGCAGGGAAAAATTTAACCCAAAATATAGAATTTCCTAATATTTTGATTATCCATGCTATCCAGGAATTCACCGGAGGAACGGATAAATATCCCCAGGCAAGATGATTGGCCTGATCAAGATGCAGATATTCATCCCTGTGGAGTTCATACTCCGGACTTATCAGAGAGTATTGAAGAGCAAATTTCGCAATGATAAAAAGAAGCAGAATCCAATAGTCTTTTTTCATGGGATACAGTTTAAATTTAAAAGTAAGACATCTTAATCCTCTTTTTTGTTACAATAATTTATCTGATTTCAAACTTATTATCTATGATTTCAGCTTTTATCACCTGAATTTTGCCAGACCAATAATTAACTTCTTCACTTTTATTAGAACATTCTTCCGTGGAAATATTCTGACAGGCAGCCAAATATTCCTGATAAGTCTTCAAAATTTCATTCAAATATGTTTCATAGTCATTAGGACTTTTGGGAATATATCCTATCCCGTCACAACCACATGAATGAAAGCATTTTCCTGTTTTAAAAAGACTTTCTATAATTTTCCATTCTTTGACTGCTGTTTTTTTAGGGGCTTTGAAATCTTTTCCCAGATCAGCCATCACATTGCTGCATTCAGGACATTTTATTGTTCGGTTTTCAATGTCTGAAATAATTTTTTGTAATTCTTTTGTTTCTGCTTTTGTGAAAACATGCCCTATTTTGAGTACTGTCTTTCCATTAGGACCATGGTATACCTTTTCTTTTTCTATCCTTTGTATAATGTCATAGGCATCCGGCTGCTTAAATGATTTTCGGCATTTAAAACAGACATAATGTGATTTATAAGTTTTCCTTGCGTATCGACACATTTCCCACGAGTTTATCTAACTCAAATATAAGAATTTACTCTTGTAAAAGATTTTGATATAAAAAAGAATCCCGAAGAAAAAAATTCCTTCGGGATTCACAGTTTAAAAGTGTATAGTGTAGTTTATTATTTTTTCTTAGACTTTTCTTTCAGTTCTTCTTTGTCTTTATCAGACGGATTCCAAACTTTCACTTCTGTGTCTTTTGTAATATTTGACCCCGGAAGAACCTGAACGTTGATCCCGTCACTAGCCCCCAATTTCAAATATACTTTCTTGAATTTCCCATCTTTTTGTTTCACTTCTACGAAAGGAACGTCTTTACCTTGTTTCTTTTCATACTGAACTAAAGATTCATCCAATAATAATGCATTTTTCTGAGAACTCAAAACAATTTCACCGTTTGCAGAAAAACCTGCTCTAATATACTCATTATTAGGATTACTTACGTTACCTTCTACCGGAAATTTGATAGTTCCTGCATTATCCTTTCCTTTAGGTGCAATCATGGTAAGTTTTCCCGGGAACGTTTTATTTTGTAATGCACCGATTACGATGTTCATATCCATTCCTTCACTCAGTTTTCCAGCTTGAGCTTCATCAATTTCACCTTTAAAAATTAAGACATTCAGATCTGCTACTGAACAGATTGTAGTTCCGGCGTTGAAGTTATTGGCTTCAATCACCTGGCTTCCTGCTTTTACAGGAACTTCAAGTACAGTACCTGAAGCTTTGGAACGGATTTCCGTAGTAGCTAAGCCTTGTCCTTTAAGTTCAGGGGTTGCTCCTGTTTTAGCGATCTGCAATCTTTTTTGAGCGGTATTCAATTGCTGCTGAGCATTTTTCAGAGTCTGCTGCTGAGAAAACAACTGTTGCTGGGAGTTCAGGTACTCCTGTTTAGAGGCTACTCCCTGTTTGTACAGTTTATCCTGCATCTCAAACTGCTTCTGCATATTTCCTACATTCATCTGGGCGTTGCTGATCTGAATCTGTGCATTCTGAACTTCTTGCTGAGCTGCGTTTACTTCAGAGATACTTGGAACAATTTTCACTGTAGCAATCAGCTGACCTACTTCTACTTTATCTCCTTCTTTTACTAATATTTTTTCTATAATCCCTGCAATATTGGGTTTAATCTCAATTTCTTCTTTGGGAACAATTTTTCCTGTTGCCATTACTTTATCATCCATATTCTGGATTGTAGGATTACGGGTAAGGAAAGCCTCCCCCTCTTGAGAATTCGATTTAATAAGATAGCCAAGCCCTGAGAACAATGCCACTGCAAATAAAAGCCCCAACACTATATAAACGGCTTTTTTCCAGGTGAATTTCTTTTTCATATGTATAGTTTATTTTTTATTAAATAGATTGAAAAATTTAAAGATTAAAAGATTGATTCTGTGCATTTATTAACCATTCATCTTTATTTTCAAATTGTTTCATTTTTTAATTAATTATTACTCTGTTCTTAATGCTTCAATAGGTCTGATTTTCACCGCTCTCTGCGCAGGGATCATCCCGATAATCAATCCTAAAATCACCATCACAGCCATGGCTGCAAATACGTTTCCGTAGTTGACCGTTGGATTATAGAAAGGAAATGAATCCTGCCCCTGGGTAACGGCATTGAGAATCATCAACACAAAAATTCCAAACATAAAACCTAATAATCCCGAAGAGAGGGTAATCACCACACTTTCCAGCAAAATCTGATTTCTTACTTCTGCCGGCTTCGCTCCCAATGCTCTCCTGATCCCTATTTCTTTGGTTCTTTCTTTTACCGTAATCAAAAGGATATTCGAGATCGCAATTACTCCGGCAAGGATTGTCAGTGTACCTACAATGATAGTCAACAGCTGCATTCCCGTAAGAAAGCCTGTTAGTTTTTTAAATTCTTTTCCCAGGTTGAAGCTTCCGAAAGCATTGGTATCTTCAGGTGAAACTTTATTTTTTGTCTTCAACTCCTGCTTTACGTCTTCTTCTACCGAATTCACATTGGCATTAGGTTTACTTACAATCGCAAACATGTCTATCTGATCTCCTGCATTATACATTTTTGTATAGGTAGAAAGCGGAATGAAAGCTGTTTGGTCATTTTCAAATCCTCCTCCTTTTTTCACCCGGAAAACACCAATTACATTGAAGAATAGTCCTTTAATATTAATAGATTTCCCGATTGGGTTTTCTTTTTTCTTGGCATCAAAGAAGTTTTTATAAATCTCTTCTCCGATGACCACTACATTTTTATTCCCGGAAACATCAGCATCATTGATATATCGTCCGAAAATCAGTTTCTTTTCTGAAATTTTATTTCCTACAGAATAATCCCCTGTAAGCGAATACGTTCCGTTCTTGCCATTTCTTGACATGACTTCTCCAGGTGTTCCGGTAAAGCTTCCTCTTGCGTTTTGCGGTGATATATAATCTATAGCAGTTACTTTTCTTTTCAGCATTTCCATGTCATTTAAGTTCAGGTGAACTTCTCTTCCTTTAGGAAATCCTTCATATGGAATAGATGTTTTCTGTGCCCACAGAAATATTGAATTGGTAGCAAAACCGGAAAATAATTTATCAAAACCATTCTCCATTCCTTTTGCTGCTCCAAGAAGGCTTACATACAAAAACATCCCCCATCCTACGCCAATCATGGTAAGAAATGTTCGGAGTTTATTATTCCTCAGTGAGTAATAAATCTCCTGCCAAGTGTCTTTTTTAAATATGATATTCACCTTGTTGAATTATAAGTTATAAATTATGAATTTACTTCATTTCTTTTTTACACTAATTACTCTGTTCTCAATGCTTCGATCGGTTTAATTCTTGAAGCTCTGTATGCCGGTACAAATCCTGCAATCAGTCCTGAGAAAATCAAAGCAATGAATGCCATAATAATGGATCCCCAGCCTACACTTGGATTTTTAATGAAAAACTCTTCAAGACTGTTGCCGATAAGGTTTAGGGTCAAAACACCTATTCCTACTCCAACAAGTCCGGAAACCACTGTAATCACAACACTTTCCTGAACGATCAATCCTACAATTCCGCTTGGCTTTGCTCCAATGGCTTTTCGTACTCCTATTTCTTTGGTTCTTTCTTTCACGATATAAACCATGATATTACTGATCCCGATAATTCCAGCAAGCAGCGTCCCAAGACCAATAAATCCAACAATCGCCGTAAGAACTGCCATAAACATAAATGTATCATTCATGTTTTTCGCATTGTTCCAGACACGCACTCCGTTTTCATCATCAGGAGAAACACTTTTTCTCGCTTTTAATTTATCTTTAAGCTCATCACCATACTTAATGGCCTGGTCCGGAGTCAGTTTATCATTGTATGTAATATAGGCAATGTTTACAGTATCAGACCCTTTCTTCATCTGTTGTAAAGTGGTAATCGGAACGGTAATATGTCTTTCATCTCTATCTCCTCCATCATCTGAAAAAACACCAATCACCTTATACATCGTTCCATTAATATCAAGTTCTTTTCCTATCGGGCTTCCATTTTTGATCAAATCCCTCTGAACCATTCTTCCAATAACAGCAACATTTAATTTTCTTTCCAAATCCATATCTGTCAGATACCTGCCATCAATAATTTTTCTATTTTCAATGACTTGCTCCCCTGGCTCGGCTCCATTAATCTGATAAAGACCACTTTCTTTTCCATATTTCACCATTAAACTGGCACTATATCTTGGACTGGAGGGTCCGGCTTTTTTCTTATCTGCATTAATTAAAAAGTCATAGTCTGAGTTATTCATGGTTATATTTCGATCAGACTGAAGGCCTTTATAAGCAACAGAGGCTTTTCCTGTAGAAAAAATAATAAGATTTTTAGCATCTCCCGCAAACCCTTCAGAGAATGCATTCTGAAGTCCTTTTCCAATTCCAAAAAGCACAATGAAAATAAACAGTCCCAAAGCTACCGTAAACCCTGAAAGCACCGTCCGAAGTACATTACTCCGGATAGAACTGAATATTTCCTGCCAACGATCTAGGTCAAACATATTTTATTGGTATTAAAAGATTGAAAAATTTAAAGATTAAAAATAGAACCGCTAAATTTTCAAATTATCTCGTTTTCAAATTTTCAAATTTCTAAAGCACAATTTGCTTAATAAACTCATCACTTTCAATAATCCCGTCCTTCAGTACTACATTTCTTTTGGTCTGTGCAGCAACATCCGGTTCGTGGGTTACAACGATGATTGTTTTTCCTTCATTGTTGATGTCCTGAAGAAGTTTCATAATATCATGAGTGGTTTTAGAGTCCAATGCTCCGGTAGGTTCATCAGCCAAAACAACTTTTGGATTTGTTATCAATGCTCTTGCAATGGCAACTCTTTGCTTTTGTCCTCCGGAAAGTTCACTCGGAAGGTGGTTAGCCCATTGTGCCAGTCCTACTTTTTCCAGATATTCCATAGCTTTCTGGTTACGCTCTTTTCTCGGTACATTCTGGTAGTACAGAGGAAGTGCTACGTTTTCCAAAGCTGTTTTATAATTGATAAGATTAAAAGACTGAAAAATAAATCCCAAAAACTTACTTCTGTATTCTGCAGCTTTTACTTCTGATAAATGTTCAATAGGAACTCCATCCAATTCATAGGTTCCCGAATCTTTTTCATCCAGAATCCCAATAATATTAAGAAGTGTAGATTTTCCGGAACCGGAACTTCCCATAATAGAAACAAACTCGCCCTCAGAAATATTCAGATTAATTCCTTTGAGAACATGAAGTTTGCTTTTCCCTGTATCGTATGACTTATTTAAATCCTGAATTACTAACATTAAGTGATGTATGTTTTATACCCAATAAGTAGATGATATTTTCAAATTGTTACAAGAATAAAAATTTATTCAAATATTTTTTTGTTTAATGCTTTAAACCTTTATTAGTAATACTTTATATATTTTTGTTTAACTGTAACTTTAGATTTCCATGTATTTACCCTCAAGATAGTGGTCTAGCCTATTATTCTAGCCAGTTTCATGTAAATGTGGAAAACTTTTCCAGCTAAAAGTCAGCCGATTAGTATTTACCCCTTTCAAAATCAGTTCTTTTTTTCGAACTTTGCTATTAGTTCTTTACAAGAAATATGGTTTTGCGAAAGTGAATAACTTTATTTTACAACACGCAGACAAACAAAAAGTTAAGTATTTCCGGAACGTTATCCACAGAGATCTAAATTATTTAATTATAAAGATATTTAATATGGGAATTTTTGATAAAAGAGTAAGCTATAAGCCATTTGAATACCCTGAAGTTCTACAATTTGTAGAGGCAATCAACAAATCGTTCTGGGTGCATTCGGAAGTGGACTTTACTGCAGATGTTCAGGATTTTCATTCGCAGTTGGAACCACATGAAAAGCACGCTGTGAAAAATGCGCTGTTAGCCATTGCACAGATCGAGGTGTCTGTAAAGACATTCTGGGGAAATTTATACAACCACCTTCCAAAGCCGGAATTCAATGGATTAGGATCTACTTTTGCAGAATGCGAGTTTCGTCATTCTGAAGCATATTCCCGTTTATTAGAGGTATTAGGATATAATGATGAATTCCTTAACGTTATTGAAATTCCTGCTGTAAAAGGAAGAATCGAGTTTTTAGGAAATGCTTTAAAGCATGCTAACTCTGCTACTCCTAAAGAATATGTTTCTGCTTTATTGTTATTCAGTATTTTAGTGGAAAATGTTTCTCTTTTCTCGCAGTTTGCCATCATTCTTTCTTTCACAAGATTCAAAGGATTCATGAAAAATGTTTCCAATATTATCGCATGGACTTCAGTAGATGAGCAAATTCACGCCAATGCAGGAATCTATCTGATCAACAAAATCCGTGAAGAACAGCCTGACTTATTAACAGACAGCGATATTGAAGATATCTACACTTTGGTTGACGAGTCTATCGCAAGAGAAGGTGATATCCTTAGCTGGATTTTTGAATTGGGAGAAATCGACAACGTTTCTAAAGAAGACCTGTTAAACTTCATGAAATACCGTGTGGATGACAGTTTGAAGAAAATCAACATGAAAACAAAATACAACATCACTCCGGAACAATACAAACCAATGGTATGGTTCGAGGAGGAAGTTTTTGCGAATTCATTAGATGATTTCTTTGCAAAAAGACCTGTAGACTATACGAAGCACGATAAGAGTATTACAGCAAACGATTTGTTTTAATACCGGGGCGCGAGCGAAGCGAGCGTCAAAGCAGTCAGTATTAGGATATATTCCTTTCTGATTAATTTAACGGAATTTAGTTCATAATAAAAGCACAAATACAGAAGAGATGATCAATGTAATAGTAAGCTATACGGTAAACCCGGAATTTGTTCCAAACAATAAAACCAATATCCAAAAGTTTCTGGAAGATTTCAAGAATTTAGATTCTTCCACCTTTGAATATAAAGTTTTTGTAAAGGAAGACGGTGTTACTTTTGTACATTATTCAAACTACATCAATGAAGAAGTTCAGCATGAAGTTTTGAATGTTCCGTCTTTTAAAGAATTTCAGAGATTAAGAGACGAAAGCGGGCTGAACGGTTCCCACAAAGTAGAAATTTTACAATCACTAATATAAAAAACAAAATTCCGGAGTGATTCTCTCATTCCGGAATTCGAAAATATAACATCTATGGAAGAGCAAAATTCAAATATATGGTGGCTCAATGAAGAGTCTGAGCAGATGCTGAACAGAGGATATCTGTTGAAAGGTGAAACGGTAGACGGAGCTATCGACAGAATTACCACTGCTGCTGCAAAAAGGTTATACAAACCTGAACTTCAACCGGCATTCAAAGAAATGATCACAAAAGGATGGATCAGTTTCTCTTCTCCTGTATGGGCAAATATGGGAACAGAAAGAGGTCTTCCTATCTCATGTTTCAACACTCACATTCCGGACAGCATTGAAGGGATTACTCACAAAATGGGTGAAGTAATTATGCAGACTAAAATTGGAGGTGGTACTTCAGGATATTTTGGAGAATTGAGAAACAGAGGAACAGCCGTAACTGATAACGGAAAGTCTTCAGGAGCAGTTTCATTCATGAAGCTTTTTGATACTGCTATGGATGTAGTTTCTCAGGGAGGTGTAAGAAGAGGTGCTTTTGCTGCTTACTTAGATATTGACCACGGAGATATTGAAGAATTTTTATCTATTAAAGATATCGGTAGCCCTATTCAGAACCTGTTTACCGGAGTATGTGTACCAGATTACTGGATGCAGGATATGATAGACGGTGATATGGAGAAACGTAAAGTTTGGGCAAGAGTACTGGAAAGCCGCCAGCAAAAAGGTCTTCCTTATATTTTCTTCACAGACAACGTGAACAGAAATAAGCCTCAGGTTTATAAAGATTTAGGAATGACGGTGAATGCAAGTAACCTTTGTTCTGAAATCATGCTTCCATCTACTATGGAAGAGTCTTTCATCTGTTGCCTGTCTTCTATGAACCTTGAACTGTATGATGAGTGGAAAGATACAGATGCTGTGAAATTAGCAGTATACTTCCTGGATGCAGTTCTATCTGAATTTATTGATAAAACTGAGGGTAACTATTACTTACAGGGTGCAAGAAACTTTGCGATGCGTCACAGGGCTCTTGGATTAGGAGTTTTAGGATACCATTCTTATTTACAGAAAAATATGATTCCGTTTGAAAGTTTTGAAGCGACTCAGTTCAACGCAAGAGCATTCAGACATATTAAAGATCAGGCTGAGCAGGCTTCAAGAGAGCTTGCCAACATCTATGGAGAACCGGAAGTATTGAAAGGATACGGATTAAGAAATACCACAACAATGGCTATTGCTCCTACCACTTCAAGTTCTGCCATCTTAGGACAGACTTCTCCGGGAATCGAGCCTTTCTCTTCAAACTATTATAAAGCAGGTCTTGCTAAAGGAAACTTTATGCGTAAGAATAAATACCTTGCCAAATTATTGAAAGAAAAAGGACTGGATAACGAAGAAACATGGAGAACAATCATGTTGAACCACGGATCTGTACAGCATCTGAATGAGCTTACTCCTGAAGAAAAGGCAGTATTCAAAACATTCAAAGAAATCTCTCCGATGGAGATTATTTCTCAGGCGGCACAGAGACAGCAATATATTGACCAGGCACAATCACTGAATCTTCAGATTCCTTCTACAATGCCTGTAAAAGATGTAAACTATCTTTATATTGAAGCTTGGAAAAAAGGAGTAAAAACACTTTACTACCAAAGAAGCTCATCTGTTTCAAAAGAAATGATGGTTAATTTCGTGTCATGTTCAAGCTGTGAAGCATAAGATCAAGTAATAAACACGCTATATTTAAAAAAGCACACTTTTTAGTGTGCTTTTTTTATTTAACAGAGCTTTTGCAGGTAATTTATGCTAAAAAAGCCAAGAAATCCTTTTTCTTTAAAGTTAAAAATCAACACTAAAAACCAACATAACCCACACAAAATAAAAACCATAATACATTTTTATTAATAAATTATATTTAAAACAAGGAAATAAGCCCACAGAAACCTAAAAGGGATTTTTTTCAAAAAAAGAAATTATATTTACAACATCAGATTGTACATATAGGGATTTGAAACATTATCTGATAACTAAAACTCAAACATGAAAAAACTTTTATTTACCTTATGGGTAAGCGGATTTTCTATGGCTTACTCTCAGAATCTGAATTTTTCTGATACAAAATTTAAAGCATTACTTCTAAGCGCAAACGCAACTAACCAGATTGCACAAGACTTTAATGGAAATTCTATTGCCATAGATAATAACGGAGATGATGAGATCCAGCTTTCAGAGGCACAACAGGTTAAGGTTCTGACGGTCAGGTTAGATTCTGAGCAAATGTATATTGATCCCAATGGTAGCACATTTGATCCGGCTAATATCAATATCACCTACTATAACAGCCACCTGCCGGATGGAATTTCAGATGCCTTGCTGTTTTCCAATCTCGAGGAGCTTTATTTTTGGAATACCAAGACTGCCAACATTAGCTTTACAAACAACACTAAAATCAAAAAAGTACAGGGAAGACCTTTTTATTATGACTTATCACAGGGAGGTCAATATATAGCTTCTCCTATTAATCTTTCTTTTGATAATTGCTCAGGAATTCAGAATATTGCTGATATCATCGCCTATCAGATCTCAGGTAATCCATGGTATCCTGACGAAAACAGCTTAAGGATAAAAAATTGTCAGCAAATAAACAGTAATGCATTGATTAGTTCTGCAGAACTCAGAGAGCTGTATATTGAAGATTCCAGTATTCAGACGCTTACATTTGATTCCTGTAAATTTCTGGAAAAGATTGTCGTTCCTAATCTGAATACTTTAACTAAAATTTCAGTAACAGGAGGTTTTACCTCTTCAGGGTATTCAGAGCAGAATATTGAGCTTATTGCCAATAATTGCACCAACCTGCAGGAGATTATTGCAGATACGGATCACTATGAATCAACAGGATCATATTTCTCTAAAGTAAGCCTTAATGGCTGCTCTTCTTTAAAGAAAATAATAGGACTGAATGCTCCATCTATTGATTTGAGTACCGCAGGACTTATTAACCTTGAAGAATTAGACTGTTCTTTCTATAACAGATACCTATATTCTACCACTTCCGGAGTTTATTTCGGGAATGTAAATACATTAAACCTTGCAGGTCTTCCAAAACTTAAAATCCTGAAAGCTTTCAATCAAGAAATCACCAATAATATAAACTTTAGTGCTGCCCAAAAGCTGGAAAGCATTGATCTCACCAATTCCTGCGGATATATGAATACCGTGAATACAAGTAACCTTTCCCATCTGCATACTTTAAAAACGGATCGTTTCATCACCAATGGGACACAAGGAGCAAATAATCTTCAGAATATTTTTACTAAAAACTGTATTGTACTCACAAATTTTGCATTCGACAATAATAATGATTTAAGAAAACTCGATTTAGAAAACTGTCCGGGTTTACAGAATCTGTCAATCGGATACATGTTCTCTAACTTAGAAGAAATCAACCTCAGCCAATGTACAGGATTTAAAGACATTGCGGTAAGTAACACAAAAATATCCGCTCTGGACACCAAAGACTGTGCTTCTCTGCAATCATTGAGTCTTTCCTCTAATGACCTTCTTACCTCAGTCAATACTTCAGATAATACCAATTTAGAATCATTAACATTGGCAAATCTGCCTTTGCTTACCCAGATCAATACTTCGGATAATATTAATCTGAAGAATGTATATTTTAATGCTTGTCCTCAGATTACTCAGCTTGATCTTTCTACATCATCCCATCTGGAATCCGCTACTTTATGGAATATGTCTAATCTCACTTCTGTTAATCTGAGAAACGGATCTATAGAAGATTTCATTGATATTACCAATAACAACTCCAATTTATCCGTTTGTGTGGATGATGCTCAACTGAATGAGCTTCAGGCAATGTATCCCGATATCACATTTACCACAAACTGCAGCAATTCTTTTCTGAAGAGCGATAACGCAAATTTCAAAACAAAACAGATTAAAGTTTTCCCTAATCCGGTAAAAGACATCCTGCAGGTCAGCTCCGATGCTCCTATAAAAAACATAAAACTTATTGATTCTCAGGAAAGAATTATTTTTGACAGAAACTTCAGTCAGGCTATTGTAAATATTGATCTATCAGGCTATCCTACTGCTGTTTATATCATGAAAATTACTACCGATACAACTCAGGCTACTAAAAAAATCATAAAAAAATAAGTATTTCCAATACAATTATTTCCATTAAAAATCATAGAAAGTTCTATGATTTTTTTGGTTTATATTTGTGTTTATTGTTTAATACCAAAACTACAGATATGAAATTCGGACAAGTAGAAGACCCATCAAAAATAGATTTCACATTACCAAAAGATCATCCTAAAACTAAAGAAATGCTGGCTCTTAATAAAAAAGGACTGGAAAATATTTCTATCGGATGTGCGAAATGGAATAAAACGGATCTTAAGGGATTTTATCCTAAAGGAACTAAAGATGAACTGACCTATTATGCTACTCAGTTTAATTCTATTGAACTGAATGCTACTTTCTACGGAATGCCAACTCCCGATCAGGTAAAAACATGGAAAGAGAAAACACCTGAGAATTTTAAATTCTTTCCTAAAATTACTAATACAGTCTCTCATTTCAGAAGATTGATTGATGTAACTGATCCCGTGACTCACTTTGCTTCAGCGGTGATTAATTTTGATGAAAAACTGGGAATGGCTTTTCTTCAGCTTCATGATAATTTTAAACCAAAAGATTATGACAGACTGGAAAAATTTGTAAAAGAATGGCCTAAAGAAGTTCCTTTAGCAATAGAACTCAGAAATACGGAATGGTTTACTGATGAGGAAATCCTTAATACAACCTGTGAACTCTTTGAAGCTCATAATATCACCAATATCATTGTAGATACTGCCGGAAGAAGAGATATGCTTCATATGCGCCTTACTACACCTAATGCATTCATCCGTTATGTAGGAGCCAATGCTGAAAGTGACTATGAAAGATTGGATGACTGGCTGAAACATCTTACAAAATGGAAGAAAGAAGGTCTTCAGAATCTCTACTTTTTCGTGCATCAGAATATTGAAAAAGCATCTCCTCTATTATCTGCTTATTTTATCAGGAAGCTGAATGAAGAATGGAAAACTGATATTCATATTCCACAAATGGCAACAGAAAGCACAGGAACGCTATTTTAAACAATACAAAGTAGGTACGGGATAAAAGATTGATACCAATTCCTTTTTCATAACAAAAAATTTCATAAATTAGAGTATAGTGTATTTCACGATACATTATACTTTAAAACATAAATCATGGAAAAGGAAATTTGCAAAATCAGTATTGCCAATAACTGGCTTGGTGATGAATATTTTTTTTATGAAAACAATACCATAAAAAGAGTATATGATCATCACAGTCTTAATTCCAATAAAACGGAATGGATTACCCCAAAAGAAATCAGTAAACAAAGTAAAGACAAACTCATCAGATCCTGTCCTGAAGAATTCAAGGAACAAATCATGCAAATCCTGGATTATCCTTAGCAGAAACAATAATAGGTAATGGGTACTATAAAAAGACTCATTACCTATTCTATTCTTATTTATTTTTCTTCAGAATTAATACCAGATTGAGAAACAGAAGCAGAAAGTCCAATGTAATCCAGATCCCCAGTTTTGTATTCTCATAATTATAGGCATCTACCTGTTTTTTTGCAGATTCAGAAAGTTTCATACTTTGATTGATGTAATTCTGAACTTCTACAATCTGATCAATATTTTTATTCGGTACGGAATGCTGGGAAAAGTACACGAGGTTTTTCTTTCCAAGATAACCTACGATCCAGTATTCATCAGACTTATCCATTTTCAGATATTCTATTCTGTAGTATTCGGGACGTATTTTGCCAATATGTTTAGGTTCAAGGGTTATATTTTGATCGGTTTTATTTACATTGATCAGGTAAAAATCCAATGCCTGAGGAAGCTTATTGATAACCTGAAGCCCCACAGAATTATCCACAAATGCCACAGCACTTTTCTTGATAAACCAGTACGTAAAAACAGAAATTGAAAAAACTACTGTTACAATACGAAACAGCTTTGCCCACTTCGCCATACTTCCTGATTTCACCTTAAATAAAACCAGAGAAAGAACAGATGCCAGAAATATTATAAAAATAATGAGTGTCATATTTTACAAAGATACTTCTTATCTCTATTTTATCTATATTTGCGCCCATATTTTTAACCTTAACTAACCATGAAAAAAACATTATCGGTACTCCTTTCCTTTTGTATTGTATTTATTTGCGCACAGATAAAATTTGAAAAAGGTTACATCATCAATACCAATGATGTAAAAAAGGAAGTCCTTATCAAAAACCAGGGATGGGCAAACAATCCGGACAGCTTTGTTTACAAAACAGATGAAAAATCTCAAGAAAGTACAGGAACTCTCTCTACAATCAAAGAATTCGGGATCTATAATGATGTAAAATATGTTACTTACAATGGTGACATTGATTATTCTTCTGATAATATTGGAGATCTTTCTTCTAATAAAGACCCTGAATTCAAAAAAGGTTCTGTTTTCCTAAAGGAAATTGTAACTGGTAATAAAAATCTGTACTCTTATCAGGGACAAAATTTGATAAGATATTTTTACTCTGATTCAAACTCTCCTATTCAGCCATTGATCTACAAAAAATATTTTTTCAACGGAAACAACCTGCAGATCGCAACCAATGAAGAGTACAGCGATCAATTGATGACAATATTCTCAGGTGATACTAAAGCCCTGGCACTCGCTTCAAAAACAAAATATACGAGTAATGACCTGAAGAAAATTTTTAATGAATATAATAGTAACATTTCGGGTACTGCTAATGTAGATACTCCCTCTGAAACTAAAAGAAATTCAAAGTTTAATTTAGCTGTAAGACCAGGACTTAATTTTTATTCACCATTGGAAATAACAAAAACCTTCAGCAATGAAGGGGCTCCTTCAAAAACCGGGTTCAGAATAGGAGTTGAAGCAGAAATTGTATTGCCATTCAATAGAAACAAATGGTCCGTTGTGCTTGAGCCTACATTCAATCTTTACAATAACAAGACTGCTGTAAGAACAACTAATGGTAATTTGTATAATATAAATGTGGACAATTATTCATTTATCAGCATTCCTCTAAGTGTAAGACACTACATGTTTATCAATGATAAATCAAAGATCTTTATCAATGCAGGTATCAATGTTCTGACTATAAAAACCAGTGCAGCAAAGGATTTCTCACTTGATTATGACGGATATGTTTTTGACAGATTTAAGCTATCTTCATCCCAGGCTTTCAGAAGCGCTGTATTTGGAATAGGATACAATTATAATAACAAATACATTGTAGAAGCGAGATACAATACAGGTATGAACCTGCTTGAAGAAAAAGGTCCTGAAGCAAATCTAAAGTATGTATCCTTAATCCTGGGATATAATATTTTCTAATCTACATTCCATTCTTTATAAAACTGGTCGAGGAAATTCAGCATATAATTATGTCTTTCTTCGGCCATTTTTTTTCCTTTTTCAGTGTTCATCATACCTTTCAGAAGCAATAGTTTTTCGTAAAAATGATTGATGGTTGTTCCATCAGACTTTTTATATTCTTCTTTCGACATTCCCAACTTAGGTTTTATATCCGGATGATACATCAGATTATTTTTAAAGCCACCAAAGTTGAAAGTTCTGGCAATTCCAATAGCTCCTATTGCATCAATACGGTCGGCATCCTGCACAATTTTAAGCTCAATAGGTGGATTTACCGGTGCCTGATCTCTGTTTTTAAATGAAATATTTTCAATCACAAATAAAACCTTCAGGATTGTTTCTTCGGGAACATTCTGCTCTTCAAGAAACGCTCTGGATATTTTGGGAGCAATAGTTTCATCACCATTATGAAATTTCGGATCTGCAATATCATGAAGAAGGGCAGATAATTCTACCACCTCCTGATCACACTCTTCTGTTTCTGCTATCTGGCTGGCCAGTTTCCAGACTCTTTCAATATGAAACCAGTCATGTCCTGCCTCTGCGCCTTCTAATTTTTCTTTTACAAATGCTATTGTGTTGTCAATCGTACTTTTCATTTATCTATCAGTTCATTTAAAATAATATCCCAGAGTTTGCTATTGTAACTTCTAAAAAAATTGACATGTCCGATTTCTTTTTTATCAGATTCTGAAACGGCGATTAGCCTGTAAGTTGGTTTAAGATTAGGATAGGTATTATTTAATAAGCTTAATACCCCTCTTTCTGTCAGCCAGATATCATCTTCTGCGCGGATTACCAATACTTTTTGTGTCAATTTTTTAGAAAAGTTATCAATTTTCTCCAACAGTTTGTTGGTTGATTTCCTGTTTAAAATTAAGGTTCTCCAGTCATATGCGCAATTTTTTGGAAGACTTTCTCCCAGTCCAAACCAATGTGCGGGAAAATACCCTAATAATGAAGTGGTTAACGGCTGGGCAATTCCAAATCCCAGATAGGCTTCAATTTTTGTTATCCCTTTAAGGTTTCCGACAAAAGCATTTTGTGTTCCCACAAAAAAAAGTTCTTCAAATATTTCTGAATCTTCATTCATTCCCAAAATCAAAGCACCTACAGAATGGCCTAAGCAATACTTTTTGTAGTCTTTAAAGTTTGTTTTGATATACTGGGTTAAAGCTTTATAATCTTTTGAGCCCCACAATCTCATTGAACCATGAAACCCTCTCATATCTTTCGGCTTGGAAAGTCCTATTCCTCTGTAATCATACGTAATTACCGTAAATCCTTTTTCAGAAAAATAACTGGCAAAAGAAAAGTACACCTGTTGTTTTACTCCCGTTGCCGAATTGATCAGCAATAGTTTCCCGTTACTTTTTTCCGGTTTAAAAAGATGCACAGCCAGAGAAATATGGTCTTCCGTGGTCAATATTAGTTTTTCCATAGTATAAAAAGAAAAAATCCACTATAAAAGTGGACATTTTACTTATATTTTTATGTTAAGTTTCAGACTTTTGATATGTCGTAAATAGCTTTAAGAAAAGAAATCTGACATTCTTGGCAGCCCTGTCTGAGAACCTTTACCTCCGGAAACTCTTGATGAAACTTCATTTCCAAACTTCACACATTCTTCAATAGTGTTCCCATGGCAAAGCGCAATAGCAAATCCTGAAGTAAATGCATCACCCATTCCCATTTTATAAACTTTCTCATCTTTGTCATTTCTGTAATACTTCATCTCTGTACCGTCAAAATAAATGGTTGAGTTGGTATCATCTCTTACAAACACTTTATTGAAATATTTCTTAAGGACCTCTTCTCTTTTTTCCTCTCCAAAAATGGTGTACAATTCATTGCTCTTAGCTACAATAAAATCAACCTTTTCTAAAATTTCTTCACTGACTCTCATTGCAGGAGAAGCATATAGACCTACCTTCTTACCATATTTTTTAGCTTTTGTAACGGTATGTTCCACCACATCCATAGAAACCTCAAGCTGTACCAATACAAGATCTGCAGTATTAAAATACTTATCTGCTTCGTCTATATGTGATTTGCTAAGATATTTGTTGGCTGCAGGCACTACAACAATAGCTGCATTGCCGTGAGAAGTAGTCACATAAGCTGTTCCTGTAGCATCTTTATCTGTTTCATGTACAAAACCTACATTCACATTTTCACTTACCAGATTTCTCATAATCTGCTGCCCAAGTGGATCCATTCCCACACATCCTATAAAGTACACACTTGCCCCCAGCCTGGCAGTACCTACCGACTGATTAGCTCCTTTACCTCCAAAATAGCTATCTGACTTAACAGCTAAAACCGTTTCGTTGGGTGAAGGAAGTTTTTCGGTTTCAAGAACCAAATCTATAGATGAGCTGCCCACGACAATAATTCGGGGTTGTTCTGATGAGAAATTCATTGTGTTTTAAATTGTCTTTAAAGTTTAATATTTTGTAAAACTGGCACTTCAAAAATAACTAAATTTAATTTAACTTATTTCTATAAATTCAGTAATTATTTTTACCGGCAACTGATCCTTATCATAAGCTACATAACTGGCATAAAATCCCTCACCATATCCTGTTTCAAAAGCAAATATAGTTCCGGGATGTTCTTTGGCTGGTTTTAGGAAGGCATACTGGTCAATAGCCCCGTTTTCATCAAAGAAATAGTCATGGAAAAACTCTTCGTAGATTCCCATAAAATCTCCTCCTTTATTCTGGAATAATCTCTGTTCAAGTTCATTGAGGCTATTTTGAGTATCAACATCCATAAAACATCCCATCCCGCTTTCTACAGGGTAACCAAAGATTTCTTCTTTTGCCAGATCTTTTATATTCTGTCCTGCTGTAGTTGCCAGTTTCCATTCTTTAATTTCAGAATTATTGAATATGATTTCTGTATAAGCCACACAATTACTGTTTCTTTCTTTATGTACCATCACAGAAAAATCTCCCTTCGGAAATTCTGTGGTGAAAGGAAGCATATCATTCGTGATTAATGGATCGCAGGCAACCAGCTTTCCACTGGAAAGATAAATCTTTCCTGCTTCAAAACTTTCTAACAATGGATTTTCTACAAAATCCTTCGAGAATAGTTTTTTTATGTTTTCTATATGTGTCATTTTATTTATTCTTTAAACCATCAGGCTGGATACAATTTTCATCTGTATCCAGCCTGAGATTTTGACAAAATTTATTGTCTATATTTTACAAACTTTTCAGTTTCTCTTCAAGGATCGCAATTTTATCCTGAGCATCTTTCTGCTTTTTACGCTCTACTTCTACAATTTCAGGTTTAGCATTGGCAACAAACTTTTCATTAGAAAGTTTTTTATCAACTGAAATTAAGAATCCTTTTAAATATTTCAGTTCTTCTTCAGTTTTAGCTTTTTCTTCTGCCAAATCTAAGTTTTCACTCAATGGAATAGAAACTTCGGTTGCTCCTACCAGGAAGGTAAAACTTGGCTTATCTGTTTTTTGTCCAAAATGGATTTCAGAAACATTAGCCAGTTTTCTTACTACTGCTTCATTCGCAAATTCAGAAGCATTGGTATATACCTCAACAGCTTCTCTTGGCGAAATTCCTTTTGTCTGACGGTAATTTCTAACTCCGGAAATCAGTTCAGCTGTAATTTCAAAGTTTTTAATAACTTCTTCACTAAAGTTATCTGCATTCTTCTGCTGAGCAATAACAAGAGCTTCATCAATATTTCTCTCTGAAATCAATTGCCAGATCTCTTCAGACTGGAATGGCATGAACGGATGAAGCAGCTTCATCAATTCTTCAAAGAAATATATTGTTTTATTATAAACTTCTTTAGAAATTCCTTCTCCGTAGTTAGGCTTAATTGCTTCAAGATACCAACCGCAAAAATCATCCCAAATTAATTTGTAAATCAAATGAAGCGCATCAGAAATTCTGAACTTCTCAAACTGATCATTAATTTCAACGATTGTTTTGTTCAGTTTATTTTCAAACCATTCAATAGCCTGGTTATCTGTAGCAACTGCCGGTTTATCTTCATGATTCCACATATTGATCAGACGGAATGCACTCCAGATTTTCGTCATGAAGTTTCTTCCCTGAAGCATTAGATCTTCATCAAAAAGAAGGTCATTTCCTGCTGCAGAACTCAATAGAATTCCTACACGTACACCATCAGCACCATATTTTTCCATCAATTCAATAGGATCCGGAGAGTTTCCTAAAGATTTGGACATTTTTCTTCTTTGTTTATCTCTTACAATTCCAGTAAAATAAACATTTTTGAACGGAACTTCTTTTTTGTATTCCAGTCCGGACATGATCATTCTTGCCACCCAGAAGAAAATAATATCAGGAGCTGTTACCAGATCAGAAGTAGGATAATAATATTTGATATCTTTATTTTCAGGATCTAAAAGCCCTTCAAATACAGACATTGGCCATAACCAGGCAGAGAACCAAGTATCTAATGTATCCTGATCCTGTCTTAAGTTTTCCGGAGTAAGTTCCGGATTTCCGGATTTCTGTTTTGCCAGTTCTAAAGCTTCTTCAGCTGTTTCAGCTACTACAAAATCTTCATCTCCCGTTCCGTAGTAAAAAGCAGGAATCTGCTGCCCCCACCATAGCTGACGGGAAATATTCCAGTCACGGATGTTTTCCATCCAGTGTTTGTAGGTATTTTTAAATTTCTCAGGATAGAATTTTACTTCATCATCCATTACCACATCCAGAGCAGGCTTAGCCAGTTCAGACATTTTAAGGAACCACTGTACAGAAATTTTAGGTTCAATTACAGCACCGGTTCTTTCTGAAGTTCCTACTTTATTTACATAGTCTTCAGCTTTCAGCAAAAGATCTTTTTCTTCCAGTTCTTTTGCAATCTGCTTTCTTACATCAAATCTGTTTTTCCCAGCATAATGTAATCCATGTTCATTAAGATTTCCGTCATCATCCAAAGCATCAATCATTTTCAACTGATGTTTCTGTCCAATTTCATAGTCATTCACGTCATGCGCCGGCGTAATTTTCAAAGCACCAGTTCCGAATTCAATATCAACATATTCGTCTTCAATGATTGGAACTACTCTGTTTACAATAGGTACAATTACGTTTTTACCTTTTAAGTGAGCATATCTTTCGTCATTAGGATTGATACATACTGCGGTATCCCCAAAAATAGTTTCAGGACGTGTAGTAGCAACTGAAAGAAACTCTTCTGAGCCTTCAATTTTATATTTAAGGAAATATAGTTTTCCGTTCTGCTCTTTGAATATTACTTCTTCATCAGAAATATTGGTCTTTGCTTCAGGATCCCAGTTGACCATTCTGTATCCTCTGTAGATCTTACCTTTATTATACAGATCTACGAAGCTTATAATAACCTGTTGTGAAAGATTGTCTTCCATTGTAAAACGGGTTCTGTCCCAATCACAAGAACATCCCAGTTTTTTCAGCTGCTCAAGAATTGTACCTCCGTATTTGTGAGTCCAGTCCCAGGCATGTTTTAGGAATTCTTCTCTGGTAATATCTGACTTATTGATTCCTTCAGACTTCAATTTAGCAACAACTTTAGCTTCGGTAGCAATTGAAGCGTGATCTGTTCCCGGAATCCAACAAGCATTAAACCCGCGCATTCTTGCACGACGGACCAGAACATCTTGAATGGTATTGTTCAGCATATGCCCCATGTGTAATATCCCCGTTACATTTGGCGGAGGAATGACCACGGTATATGGTGGTTTGTCATTAGGTTCTGAGTGGAAATATTTATTTTCCAACCAGTAATTGTACCATTTCTGTTCTGTTTCCTGTGGATTGTACTTTTCTGAAATCTGCATAAATTCTATTTCTTTGGCTTGCAATTTGCAAAAATAGTCTAAAGAAAAAAATTTTTAAGCATGAATTAAAATAATTTTTAACTTTGTTTCACAAAATTTATCTAACAAACGTATTAACATTCAAGAATATGAAAAAACTAATTGCAGGAATTGCATTATTCGGGACATTTGCAATTGCATCTGCACAAACGATTACATTTGATAAAACAACTTTCGATTACGGTACTATTAAGCCTAACGCTGATGGTACAAGATTCTTTACAGTAACGAATTCAGGTGACAAACCTTTGATTCTTTCAAACGTAAAGCCTTCTTGTGGATGTACAACTCCTGAGTTCAGCCAAGATCCTATCATGCCGGGTAAATCCGCTAAGATCAAAGTTGGATACAACACTGCTATTCCTGGAGGTTTCAACAAAATGATTGAGGTTTTCTCTAACGACCCTGTAAACAGTAGAAGTGTAATCTACATTAAAGGTAATGTAGACGCTAATGCTCCTGCTCCTGTTGCTGAGGCAAAAGTATTGACTCCTGCGGAGCAGAAAGAAGCTGCTAAAGCTGAGAAAAAAGCTGCTAAACTAGCTAAAAAAGCTGCTGCGAAGTAATCTCTACTCAAAAAAATAAAAAAACCGTCTCCATTGAGGCGGTTTTTTTATTACATTTATGTTTGTGGAGGTGGCAGGTAGCAGGTGACAGGAAAATGATGTTAATATTTATCAAATGTTGGCCGAAGCTTTTTGATTTTTTTTAAGTAGATGGCTAAGCCCCACTTCTATTGAATTTTAATAGCAACATCTCTTAATCTCTTAATCTCTTAATCTCTTAATCTCTTAATCTCTTAATCTCTTAATATTAAAATATATGGACACCAATTTCTCGGATGACTTTAAGGTAAATGGAAAATTTTCAATAAAAAAAACTTCAACATCTTATAAAGGAAAACTCACCAAAGAAGATGGAGAACAAATGCTGATTCAGGAGAAAGAAAAGCTTCGTGAACTACAAGAAAAATTATATGCTGATGGAAGCCAGTCTCTCCTTGTTGTGTTACAGGCTATGGATGCAGCGGGGAAAGACAGTATGATAGAACATGTTTTCGGAGGGGTAAATCCGCAGGGATGTAATGTGACCAGTTTTAAAACACCAAGTTCTAAAGAATATTCTCATGATTTTTTATGGAGGCATTATCTCGCATTGCCACAGAAAGGGATGATCGGGATTTTCAACCGGTCCCATTATGAAAGTGTTCTCGTTTGCAAAGTGCATCCTGAATATAATTTAAGTGAAAAAACATGGTCTTCGGTAAAAGATTTCGATAATAAATTCTGGGAAAACAGATATGAAAGTATCAGAAATTTTGAAAAACACCTTGCGCAGAATGGTACAACCGTTGTAAAAATCTTTTTACATGTTTCTAAGGATGAGCAGAAAAAAAGGCTGCTGGACAGAATTGATGAACAGGAAAAAAACTGGAAATTCTCTGCAGGAGACCTCCCGGAAAGGGCATTATTTGATCAATATATGGAAGCTTATGAAACGGCAATCAATGAAACATCAAAAGATCATGCTCCATGGTATGTACTTCCTGCCGACAGCAAATGGTTTGCAAGAGTAGCTGCTATCCAGATCATTATTGATACCCTTGAAAAAATGAATCTCAAATACCCTACACTTTCTGATAAGGACAAGCAGGAGTTACAGGAATCTAAAAGGCAATTGGAAAGCGAATAATTCAAACAAAAATAAAGGATAGAAATTTGAGGTAATAGTACTGAACCTCAGATTTCTGTCTGTTTCCTTTCGGTTAAAAAAATCACGAGAAAATCTATAAGCCGGATTTTGTACTTCCGAAGAAGTGCCTGTTATTTATCTACGTGTTACATTGCTGCAACACTTGAGCTGATTACCCCTCGGTTTTCAGGACGAGCCGCCCCTATTTCCATTACTGAAAAGAACCGATATACTTACCATTGCACCGCAAAGAGTTTACCTGGTTTCACTACAGCCGAACTGTACCTGCTTTCTGTTGCACTTGTCCTACCCTCACGGGTGACGGATGTTATCCGCTTTGCTGCTCTATGGTGTCCGGACTTTCCTACCTCCCGTAAAACAGGAAATCAACAAGCCGATTTTCTCGCGGATGCAAAGATACATAAATTTCGCATAGAAAGCGTAGAAAGCCGGAGCAGCAGAGACATCTAAATTGTTAATTCTCTTTTTTTCACATTTTTACGATTTTACATTATAATTTTCATCAGTTACCACTTTATTATTATCTTCGTGCCATTATACATCTATGGATTCCAGAGAAAAAGAATTTGCGAAGCTTATCAAGGATAATCAAGGTCTGATTATCAAGGTATCGCGCCTTTATACCAATTCTCTGGAAGATGAAGAGGATCTTTTCCAGGAAATTGTGTTACAGCTTTGGAGAAGTTATGATTCCTTTAAAGGAAATTCCAAGATTTCCACATGGATGTATCGTGTAGCGCTCAATACAGCCATTACCCTCTTTAGAAAAAAAAGCAAAAGTCTTCCTACAAATGAGCTGGACATCAACCACAAGGATTTTGTGGAAGATGACGATGACAAACAGCAACAGGTATCACTTTTGTATACTGTAATCAAGACTCTTCCTAATGTTGAAAGAGCCATTGTCATGATGTATCTTGACGATCTGCCTTACAAGGATATTGCAGAAAACCTCGGTATCACTGAAGTCAATGCACGTGTGAAAATGAACAGATTAAAGAAAACCCTTAAAGAACAGATGGAAAAATATGCCTGAATTTGATCTAGATAGTTTTAAAAAAACATGGCAGGAACAACCTGTCCAGCCTAAATATGACGACAAGGAGATTCTCCAGATGTTGAATAGAAAATCACGTAATTACATCAAGTATATTTTCTGGATCAGCGTTGTAGAATTTTTGTTCTTTTCCGTATTGGGTCTGTTTTATCTTTTCCCGGAAGAAGAATCAGACAGTTTCCGTAAAATGCTGGAAAGATTAGGCGCACAGGAAGCTCCGGAAGTAGAAAATAACTTCGGTCATGCTTATTTAGCTATAAAGGTTTTAAGTTTATTGATCACAGCATATTTTGTATTAAAATTCTACCAGAATTACAGAAGAATTAAGATTGAGGAAAATCTGAAGGGGCTTATCACCAGAATTATAAAATTCAAAACAACCGTTAATGCTTTTATTCTGATCAGTATTGTATTATTATTGATATTCACGTTTGTATTGACTGCATTTATATTTTACACTTTAAATTCTCAGAATATACAGCCTAGCGGCTCGAATCTTACTATCATTATCGTAGGAATTATTGTCAGTACTTTATTAGGTATATCCATGATCTGGCTTTATTACAGACTGGTATATGGCACAATTATTAAAAAGCTTGATAAAAATTTAAAGCAGCTTAAAGAAATAGATTCTCAGGAAAGTTAATATACATAGGCATATTTCGGGATATAATTATTAATTTTAGCCCACCAAATCTTAAACTATGCCCTTATCTTATGTGTATGGAACTTCTGAGGTTCCGTTATTAGGACAGACCATCGGAGCCAATCTTAAAAGTACTGTCGAAAAATACCCTCATCAGGAAGCATTAGTCTGTGTTCATCAGAATTACAGAGCTACTTATCAGGAATTTTACAATCAGACAACCGCTGTTGCAAAGGCTTTACTGCTTTTGGGAGCAAAAGCCGGTGACAGAATCGGAATCTGGTCTTCCAATCGTTATGAATGGGTTCTTTTGCAGTATGCCACTGCGAGAATAGGAACTATTTTAGTCAATATCAATCCGGCCTACAGGACTCATGAACTTACGTATGTTCTTAATCAGTCTGAAGTTCGCTTTATTTTTTCTTCTTTAAGTTTTAAAAGCAGCAACTACAAAGAAATGGTTGAGTATGCCAAAGAAGTATGCCCTACCCTTGAGCATGAGATATTCTTTGATGAAAACTGGGAAGCATTTGTCAATAACGGTCAGGATATTTCTGATGAAGTTCTTCACAGTTTTGAAGAGCATGTACAGTTTGATGATCCTGTTAACATCCAATATACTTCCGGAACGACAGGTTTTCCTAAAGGTGTTACTCTTTCTCATCATAATATTCTCAACAACGGTTATTTTATCGGAATCAGATTAAAATATACTGAGAAAGACCGGGTTTGTATTCCTGTTCCTTTTTATCATTGTTTTGGCATGGTTATCGGAAATATGTGCTGCACTGCCCACGGAGCCTGCATGGTAATTCCCAACGACAGTTTTGATCCGGAAATTACGTTAAAAGCTGTTTCTGACGAAAAATGTACTTCTCTGTATGGCGTTCCTACCATGTTTATTGCTGAACTGGCAGTAAAAGATTTTGATAAGTATGATTTTTCAAGCTTAAGAACAGGTGTCATGGCAGGATCAGTATGTCCTCCGGAGATTATGAAAAAGGTTGAGAGCCTGATGAATATTAAAGAAATGAGCATCTGCTACGGAATGACGGAAACTTCACCCGTGTCTACCCAGACTTTAATAGGAACACCACTGGAAAAGCAAGTCAGTACTGTGGGAACTGTTCAGGATCATCTTGAGATAAAAATTGTTGATGAAAATGGCAGAACCCTGAAACGCGGGGAACATGGCGAGCTTTGTACAAGAGGCTATTCTGTGATGCTGAAATACTGGAATGATCCTGAAAACACTAAAAAGGTGCTGGATGATGCCCGCTGGATGCATACCGGAGATATGGCAGTAATGGACAAAGACGGATATATTACCATTTCAGGACGAATAAAAGACCTTATCATCCGTGGTGGAGAAAATATTTCACCTAAGGAAATTGAAGATTTTTTATATACATACACCAACATTCTCGATGTTCAGATTATTGGAGTTCCAAGTGAAAGGTTTGGGGAAGAAGTGATGGCCTGGATAAAAGTGAGAAAAGGTTTTACCATCACCGCTGAAGAACTGCAGGAATACTGCAAGGGAAGAATTGCCCACTATAAAGTACCAAAATACTGGAAGTTTGTAGATGAATTCCCAATGACTATTTCCGGAAAAATAAGAAAGGTTGAAATGCGGGAGATCTCTATGAAAGAGCTTGAATTAGGTAGTTTTAAAGATTGATTCAACGCAAATAAAAACGATAATCAATAATAGATCTTTTTTCTCTTGACTGATAATAAAAAAAGCATTTCAAATTGAAATGCTTTTTTATATTTTTAAAGTTCTTTTCTTAATCTTGCGACAGGAATATTAAGCTGTTCACGATATTTTGCAATCGTTCTTCTGGCAATATTATATCCTTGTTCTTTTAGAATTACCACTAATGCATCATCTGTAAGTGGCTTTCTTTTATTTTCTTTGTTGATTACTTCCTGAAGATGGGTTTTGATCTCTTTGGTAGAAACTTCTTCTCCGTCATCATTCGTTAAGCTGTCTGAAAACAGGTCTTTAAGATATACAATACCATTAGGGGTATCTGCATACTTACTTTTTACCACTCTTGAAATGGTTGAAATATCAAATCCTGTAATATCTGCAACATCCTTTAAGATCATTGGTTTCAGAGATTTTTCGTCTCCGGTAATGAAATAATCCTTCTGGAATTTTACAATCGCCGTAATCGTCTGTAATAGGGTATTCTGACGCTGATTAATAGCATCAATATACCATTTTGCGGCATCCAGTTTCTGCTTGATAAATAATGCTGCCTGTTTATGTTCCGATGAATTTTTATCATGGGAATAGGTAGTCAGAATATCTTTATATTCTTCAGAAACTCTTAAAGTAGGTGCATTTTTGCTGTTAAGCATAGGAATCACTAATCCGTCTTTTACCTGAATCACAAAATCCGGAATAATTTCCTGATTAATTGTAATGGTTTGTGTATCGAAGTTTCCTCCTACTTTCGGGGATAATTTTGAAATTTCTTCCAGTGCGTCTTTCAGATCTTCTTCTTCAATATCATATTTCTGAATGATCTTGTTATAGTGCTTATTCGTCAGGGCTTCAAACTGATGTCTCAAAATATTGGCAGCTAAAGAAACCGCTTTATCTGAGCTTACTTTCTTTTCAATTTGCAGCAATAAACATTCCTGCAGTCCTCTTGCTCCTACTCCAGGCGGATCCAGTTTCTGAACATAATTTTCAAGAATATCCTCCACTCTTTCTTTAGTGGTATAAATTCCTTGTGAGAAGGCCAGATCATCAACAATAGACTTAATTTCTCTTCTAAGATATCCGTCTGTATCTAAGTTCCCGATAAGATATTCTGCAATTTTCAGATCTTCATCACTGATATTAACAAGATGAATCTGTTCTGTAAGATAGTCGTATAAGGACTGTCCCTCCGTGAGAAGACTTTCGTTATCAAATTCTTCATCATCCGGAGAATAGTTGCTGGATGCGGTTTTATAGCTTGGTTCATCGTCATAGATATATTCATTGACGTCGAAATCTGTTTCAATGCTTTCCGTACCCTCATCCTTATAAGCGTCTTCCAGGGAAGAATATTCATCTTCCTTAGAATCATCTTTCGCAATTTCCAAAGCCGGGTTTTCTTCTAACTCTCTCTCTAGCTCCTCTTCAAATTCAAGAGTATGAAGTTGAATAAGCTTCATCAACTGGATTTGCTGAGGGGCCAGCTTTTGTCCTAATTTGAGTTGTAAGTGTTGTTTAAGCATATTCTTATTTGCGTTTTAACATAACATATTCTACGAATTTAATAAATTTATTTGACAAAAAACGTATTTAGCATGATTTTTGCAGTACACATCCCATCTTAATAAACTATTGAAAAATAAAAAAAGCCTTAACTTGTGATTAAGGCTTTTTTTTATTGTTCTAGAATTCAGCGCTTTTCGGCGTTCTTGGGAAAGGAATTACATCTCTGATATTCGTCATTCCGGTTACGAAAAGAACTAATCTTTCCAATCCTAAACCAAAGCCGGCATGCGGCACAGAACCAAATTTTCTGGTATCAAGATACCACCAAAGTTCGTGTTCATCTACATGCATATCTGCCATTTTCTGTTTTAAAACATCCAATCTTGCTTCTCTTTCAGATCCACCGATGATCTCACCAATACCAGGGAAAAGAACATCCATAGCGGCAACGGTTTTGTTGTCATCGTTCAGTTTCATATAGAAAGCTTTGATTTCTTTCGGATAGTCAAATAATACTACCGGGCTTTCAAAATGTTTTTCAACAAGATATCTTTCATGCTCAGACTGAAGGTCTGTTCCCCATTTTTCAACCGGGTAAGCAAATTTTCCTTTTTTGTTTTCTTTTGAGTTCAATAGGATTTCTATTGCTTCTGTATAGCTTACACGCTTGAAACGCTTAGCCACTACATTCTGAAGTTTTTCGATAAGACCTTCTTTTGCTCTTTCTTTTTCCGGTTTTGTTTTCTGTTCTTCTGCAAAACGGTTATCTAAGAACTCAAGATCATCTTTACAGTTATCCAATACATACTGGATCACATATTTTAAGAAATCTTCCGCAAGGTCGATATTGTCTTCAAGGTTGTTGAATGCCACTTCCGGCTCAATCATCCAGAACTCCGCAAGGTGTCTTGTTGTGTTGGAATTTTCAGCACGGAAAGTAGGTCCGAATGTATAGATTCTTCCTAATCCCATGGCGGCAGTTTCTCCTTCAAGCTGTCCTGAAACGGTAAGGTTTGTTTTTTTACCGAAGAAATCCTGTGCAAAATCAATCTCTCCTTCTTCAGTTCTCGGCATATTGTTCAGGTCGAAGTTTGTTACCCCGAACATTTCTCCTGCTCCTTCTGCATCTGCTCCGGTAATAACCGGTGTGTTGATATAGAAGAACTGGTTTTGGTTAAAGAATGAGTGAACCGCAAAACTAACTGCATGACGTACTCTGAACACCGCTCCAAAAAGGTTTGTTCTGAATCTTAAGTGTGCCTGCTCACGAAGCTTTTCAAGGCTGTGTTTTTTAGGCTGAAGAATTGTACTCTGAAGTTCTTCTGTAAAGTTATCTCCTAAAACAATAATTTTTTTAGCGATAATTTCCACAGACTGTCCTGCTCCCTGGCTTTCCACTACTTCACCTACTACTTTCAGGGAAGAAGCGGTACTGATATTCTTGATGATTGCTTCATCAAAATTTTCGAAATCAACAACTATCTGCAAATTATTAATCGTAGAACCATCATTAAGCGCAATAAAGCGATTTGCACGGAATGATCTTACCCATCCGTAAACTGTAATGTCATGATGTAATACTTTCTTGTAATCCTTTAGGACTTCTTTGATCGTTTGCTTTTTCATTTGTTGATGATAAATTTTTTATATAAAAATTAATGTCTGCAAAGTTACAAAAAAACAGCGCAACTTGATGATTGCGCCGTCTTTAAAAATCATTTAACAAGTATTTAAACTTTCAGTTCAGGAAATTTACCTTTTTTCTGCTGCAGACTCTTCTTCATTTTCAGGTTACATTTCCACTCAATATTGTCCTGAACTTCAATAAAATCCGCATTGACCCGGAGTGAACACACTACACTATCACTTTTAGAAAGAATAAATTTTACTTTATTCTGAGTTTTCATGGAATTAGTTTTAATTTATTGAAATGGTTATTAGTTTTTAAATAATAATTTCATGGTAAACTACAGGTCATGAATCCATCTATTAAACTATACTATACTTTTAAACACTGTGGATGGATTCTGCGAATTTGTCTTACTTATTTATGATTTTTTTAATGATACACCACTCATTTACATCTCTAACTTCTGAATAATTATGTCATACTTATGTTTCTTTTTTCCTGGTCATATTTTCTCACTTTTACCAGTTTCATTAATAATTTTGTTATCCAGCTCCTAACCCTGATCTTTTAATTAGCAGGTAGTCCGAAACTGTTATTCTGTACTGTACACATACAAAATAAATGGTTGTGTTTTTACCTGAAGCAAAGATGCAGGAAGTGAAATAATGACACAAGTGAATGGTTTATAGATTCATAAATTTATATACCTAAAATCATGAATCTATAAACATTAATTAAATGAATACCAGAAAATTAAACCTAATTTGAAGACATGTTTTCGATTTCTTTCAGATAGATAGAAAGAGGAGTTCCGGTTCGTTTTTTGAAGGCTAAAGTGAAAGCCTGTTCGTTATTATATCCTAATTCTTCTGCAATAAAAGGAATTTTATAGGACCTGAATTTTTTGTCATTGGCCAATCTGCTGATGGCATAATCAATACGGAGATCATTAAGATATGTTGCAAAATTTTTCCCTTTGTAGGTATTGATAATTTCTGACAAATATTTTGAGTTTGTTTTTATTTTTTTGGCAAGACTTCCCAAAGTAATTCCTTTATTTAAAAACTGGTCTTTGCTTTCAAAAATGTCAAGTTCTTTTAAAATGGTCTGGGCAATATCTTCAGAAATTGTTCTGGGTGTTCTTTCCTCAGAATTTTCCGTATTTTCTACAGGAAGCATCTCAGATTGAATTTCTTTTCCTGTTTCCTGATCTCTATTTTTTCCTACCCTATTTTCATTAACAGACTGAATAAGATCCTGAGCTATCTTTTTATAGTTCTTTTCGGATTTTTTGTATTTAAAATAGACGTTGATAAACAGGAGATGTGATATTAATAAAAGACTGAGTACAATATAAAACAGACTCTTTCTTTTGGTAAGCTCATTGGTAATGTCTTCTTTCTCCTGCTGCAGTTCCGGAGTATCATACCTTCTGGGAAGCTCTCTGGAAATGTATCTGAACTGAGTATCTAAAACCTTATCAACTTTAAAAAACCGATCCACATAATACAGCTGTTTTTCTTTATCATCGTTTTCTTTATAATAATCAATCAGGTAAGTATATACCTCCCTCAGCTCCGGATAGATATAATTTGTTTTAAGAACCAGAGAATCAATCTTCCGGAAAAAACCTACTGCTTTTTCTTTTTCCTGAAGCCCGGCATAGGATTTTCCCAGATATAAAAGAGTATAATTATGATTTCTTTTGCTGCCATTATTATTGGTAAAAAAATATTTTTCACACTCCAATAAACCATCGATAGCTTTCTGATAATTTTTGGAATGCAGGTAATAATATCCCAGCAGTCCAAGATTCTGATGATAACGGTAAATATCTTTATTTTTCTTAGAATCCTGTAAACCTTCCTGTATCAATGCATAGGCAGAATCCATTTTATTGATCTCTATATAAGCATCAGCCAGATTCAGTTTGAGAGAATTTTTCTCATCTTTATTCATATAATCGGCATCATAAGCATAGTGCCTCAGTACTTTTGCAGTCTCTGCATGTTTCCCGATATAATTGTTGAGATAGGCAATACTGATGTGGGCCATGGCAATCTGCCTTTTATTTCCTTTTTCTTTTGCATATTTCAGTCCCAAAATATAATTATTCAATGCAGACTGGAGATTATCATTTCTAAAATAAAGATTTCCTTTTAAAAGATAAATTCTGGCCGGATAGGTATTTTCTTTAGAATTTTTGGTAATATGCTGTAAGCTGTCAAGATATTTTAAAGCATTAGGTAAGTTCTCTTCAAAATGAAGCATAACATATCCTTCAGCAATCTGAGTTGTATTTTTTTCAGATTTTGCCTTTTTAAGATAAGAGTCTGCAATACTTTTACTGTTTCCTTCTTCTATACGGCTGCCATAGAATTCTTTTTCCAATTCTTCATAAGTACGGTGTTCCGGGATATTTTTTTCTATATTATGGGTTTGTGCATGAAAGAACACGCTCCCGATAATCAAAAACAGTAATAAAAGTTTTATTTTCATCATTCATCCTAGCTATATTACAAAAATATTATTTTTCTTCACTAGATACACTACTACTTTTGCTTTTTCTGAGTATTAGTCAATATTATCATTAAAATTTATATGGATAAATCTATAAAAAGAGAGTAAAACCTCAAGATTATACTCTCTTTAAAATCATTTCCATTCTACTTTTCCTTCAAGATAATATACTCTTCCGTTATTCTCGTAAAGAAGATCATATCCCTGAGATGTCAGATAAAAATGACAGACTTTCATCTCTCCGTTTCTGTCTTTAAACTGAATAATAGCAGGACACATTTTCGCGCGGTCCATTTTTTTCACGATCAGGTCAAAATTTTTCTGGATATTTTTTTTGCTGTAGAGAGACAGCATCCGGTCATCAATAAAGCGGATATATTTCAGAGATGAAAGAGGATAAGTAATTTGTGTAAAGGTTTCCCCCGCGAGCTTAGCAGCATTTTCGTTAAAAAAATTCGTGATTGAAAGACTATCCTGTGTAATTTTTTTCACCACACTGGATTCATATCTTTTCCCATCCGTAAATTCCATACTGTAGATGGCTTCCATTTTGATGGCAAAACCTTTCCCTGATTTTTTTAATTCTTTAAGATCTGTAAATTCTTTCCCTTTCTTGATCACAATCAAAACGTTTCCTTCTCCAAAATCGCAGTCATAATATTTTTTATAGTCAAAAGACTCTTCTTTATTAATATTCAAAGTATCATTACTGGTATTTTGTGAAAAAACACGGGTGGATAACATCAGTAAAAATAATATCAGTTTATAATTTTTCATGATTTAATAATTTAAAGGTTCAACATCATTTGCTTAATTTTTTGAGATACTGATAGTGTGAAACCACGGCATCCACAATACTTTTCTCATGGTATGGAAAGTTGTTTCTGAGCGCTGCTTTTTTGATAACCGGAGTAATAATTGTATAAACAGTATGTGGTAGGCCTGGAAAAAGATGATGAGCTGCATGGGAATTAAATCCTCCAAAAATCCAGTTCGCCAATCTGCTGGTTGGATGATAATCAAGAGATACAGCTAATTGATGTTCATAATAATCATAAGGAAGATAACCTTCATCATCGGCTTTTGGAAAATCTGTTTCAAGACTCAGGTGGGAAATAATCAAAGTCAGTACAAAGAATAACGAAATGGTCACATGCATAATAATGAACGAGAAGAGAATCGTCATCACCGGAATGGAAGTAAAAAAAACGGGTAAAACCAGCATATAGATGAAGTAAGCTAATTTTAAAAGAACAACTTCCGCTACAGACATAAATGAATGAGTCTGATTTCTAAGGTTAGCCAATTCTTTTTTCCTGACATAAATAAAATCTTTAATCATAATCCAATGTAAAGTGTAAAAACAATACAGCAGAGTAGCATACAAATGTTGGTAAGCATGTATTTTTCTTTTGGGATGATGTGCAGACAACCGTAAAAAAACATTATCATCAATATCCGCATCACAGCCATCCACATTAGGAAACACATGATGAGAGGCAATATGTCTTTTTCTCCACAATCTTGCATTCACTCCCTGCAGGTTAAATGTGATATAATAAATAATCTGATTCACTTTTTTATACCTGGAAAATGTATTGTGTACACAGTCATGAGCACAATTAAAAGCCAATAATATTCCTGTAAGTCCCAAGGCAATATAATTTAATGCCACCGCCCAATTCTTATCTTCCATATGAGGATTAAAAAGATTGGCATAAAACAGCAGAAAGCTCAAAGCATAGCACATAAATTTCGTAATCATTAATCTGCCGGCCTTTTTTGTCACTTCATCCGTCAGCAATATTTTCACCTCTTCACGCAATTCCGAATAAAAGGGAGAGGCTATTTTTTTGAATCTTATTTCTGGTTTCATAATCATTGTGTTTATCATTTAAAAGACGAGATTAATTCCCATACCATAGCGGAATCCTTTAATGGGAAAAGGCTTATAGGTATTATATTCAAAGTTGTACCCAAATTCTGCACAAAAGAAATGGTAAAAATTGATCCCGGCTTTAGGCGAAACCGCATAAGGTGAAACTCCCACACCAGCATATAAGGCTGATACTTCTACCCCATCCTCAAAGGAAACAACTTTTCTGAAATAATCAAACTCAGGAATGACCAGTAGCTTTCTTTCATCCCACCAGTTAAAGTGACCTCTTAAGCTGTAGTAATTTTTATCACCATCAGTAAGTTTTGTTCCTATTGACAGAAAGGCTTTATTATCTAACGAAGTCCCTTCAATTCTTGTACTGAGAAGAATGACCAGCCATTTTTTCTCTTTGATTTCTTCAAATTGAGCTTTCAGAAAGCCACAAAGAAATATTCCTGTGATTAGAATAAGCTTTTTCATAACATCTTATTTGTTTTCTGTTTCTTGAAATTCCCGTTGATAAGAGGCAGCTTTCTCCTTCCGTTTTCATTCCAACCACCGATTTGTATTCCTCGGAAATCACTGCATTTATTATACAATCCTATCTGTATTCCTCTGCATTTTTGGCCAACATTAGCCAATGGTGCTACAGAAATACCTTTCATTTCATGATGCAGATTAAAAAATGGAGAAACAGACATTCCGTTAGTCACCGCATACGTATTGATATTACTCGAAACATTAATCTCCAGACCATTGGTGACGGTAGGTTCCATATTGATCAGAGACAATTGAAGTCCATTGATTTTATTCATCTTTTCACGAGGAACTATTACATAATCATCATCAAGACTCCAGCTGCCTGGTGACTGGAACGTAAAAAGCATAAGCGGTGGAAGAAAGACCCCTATAATATTGAACCCCAGCCCTAATCCATTTACTTTTTTAGGCTTAAAATGATCTTCCTCATCATAGTATTTAAATAAAATTCCGTTGACATTTCTGACATTCTTTGAAGGAGAAGCCGCAATCAGTCTCGGTTTTAAAGAATCTACTTTTAAGCTGTCTGATGCATAGACCAGACTATTGAATAAAAGAACTGCTATTAATAAAATTCGTGTTTTCATAACTCATTATTTTAAAATTACATTTCAAAATTATCAGCAGAAAGCACAGTTCTGAATGTGAAAAAAAATTAAAAAAAATACTACATTTGTGAAAATCACAAAACTATGCACCAGGAAGCTCTATTGAAGGAAATCCGAAGAAAAATCGGAGAAAGATCTTTAAATGATGAGATTGCCAACATTTTGAATATCAGTTATGATGCGGCGCACAGAAGAACTTCTTTGAAAGCCAAGTTCAGCTTTGAAGAAGCGCTGGAGCTTGCCAAATACTATCAGATTTCATTGGATCAGTTTCTGGGTACAGAAAACCAGCTTGTTGTCAAAAGAACACAACCTGTAAAAACCACCGAAGATCTATTAAATTATTTTGAAAACTCTTTGAAAATTTTGAATGTTTTCCAGAATATTACAAATTCCAAAGTATTTTATTCCGCAAAAGACATCCCGTTTTTTTATACTATTTCAGATTCAATATTATCCCGTTTCAAGTTTTATGTCTGGATGAACTTACTAAATCAGGACAAATTTCTAAGCCCTTTTCATGAGTTTAATATGGAATATCATTCTGTAAAAAATGAAATGCTGAAAGATCTTTATGACAAACAAAATGTAACCGAAATCTGGAATGACACTACGATTATGAGTGCCTTAAGACAAATCTCGTTCTATTATGAGATGGGATTATTAAAGAAAAAAGATGTGGATCTTATCCTTGATGACCTGAAAAAATTACTGGAAGGTCTCGAAATAAAAACACTGGAAAAAACTAATTTCCAGATATATGTCAATGATTTAGTAATTTTAAACAACAGTATTTTATTTAAAAATGAGCAGCAATGTTCTTTTTTTGTTCCTTTCAGTATGTTTGGATATATGATGACCAATGATAAAATCACGTGTGAAGATTCTCTGAGCTATTTTGAGCATCAGATCAAGAACTCGAGATCACTGAACGAATCCGGAAACCGGGAAAGGAAAATGTTTTTTAATAAAATGTATGAACAGATTGACCGATTAAAACAGAATTTATCATGAATACTCTTCGTAAAGGCGAATATTTTGGAGAAACCAATCAATTGGTCAATTTAGAAGGATTGACTATCACTGATACGGAGTATACTCACCCTTACGTGGACTGGCATTATCATGAAAATGCTTATTTTACTTTTCTTCTTCAGGGCAATATGACAGAAGGAAACAGAAAAGAGACGTATGGCTGTTCTGCAGGAACGTTATTGTACCATCATTGGGAAGATCCGCATTACAATATTAAACCGGAAATTTTTACCAGAGGCTTCCACCTTGAACTTTCGCAAAGCTGGTTTGACCGTTTTGATATTCAGAAAAATAAAGTAGAAGGCAGTTTTAATATCAAAGATCCTGCTTTAAAATTACTGGTTTATCAGATGTTCAAAGAAACCAAAACCAATGATTTATCTTTTGAACTGGCTGTCAATCAGTTATTATTGCATCTTTTCAGTCAATTAACCCACCAGAAGGAAAGTGCTGATAGAAAACCAGTTTGGGTAGGCCAGATCAATGAAATTTTACATGAAAGCTTTACAGAAAGCCTGAATCTTACCGAACTTTCTAAAACACTGAACATTCACCCTATACATTTAAGCAGGGACTTCCATAAATACTTTCATTGCAACCTGGGCGAATACCTCAGGAAATTAAAGATTAATAAATCAATGGAACTTCTCAATTCCCCTTTTTCACTAACGGATATTGCTTTGGAGTGCGGTTTTGCAGATCAGAGTCATTTTACCCGATGTTTCAAAGAAAATATAGGAATTACGCCATTGAAATACAGAAACCTTCTGAAAATTCATTAAAATTTATCTGTATTTACATGATATAAAATCACCATTCACGATTTGGATACATCATTCCCCGATTTGGATACATTTTCCCTTCTGTAACTTTTCATCTTTGTACCATCATTTAAACAAAAAAATATTTAAAAATGGAAACAAAAAAAGTATGGTTCGTGACAGGAGCTTCAAAGGGCTTAGGATTCGAGTTGGTAAAAAAATTATTATCCGAAGGATTTCAGGTTGCTGCAACAAGCCGTACCGTTGAATCCCTGATCTCCACTATCGGAGAAACTTCTGAAAACTTCCTTCCGCTTAGCGTCAACATCACAAACAATAATGATATAAAATCTGCCATTGCAAAAACGGTTGAGCATTTCGGAAAAATTGATGTGGTTGTCAATAATGCAGGCTATGGACAAATCGGAACTCTGGAAGAGCTTACCGATGAAGAAGCCAGAGAAAATTATGCAGTGAACGTTTTCGGAACCTTAAATGTGATCAGAAATGCCATGCCTTATCTTCGTGAGCAAAGATCAGGAAACATCTTCAATATTTCTTCTGTTGGCGGATATTCTGCTAATTTTCCGGGATGGGGAATTTACTGTTCAACAAAATTTGCTGTTGCCGGATTTACTGAAGCTTTGGCTGAAGAAGTAAAAGATTTCGGAATCCATGCTACCGTTGTGTATCCCGGATATTTCCGTACAGATTTTTTAACTAAAGATTCTGTGAAAACACCTGCCAATCCTATTCAGGCGTATGAAGCGGCAAGAAATTCTGAACAGGCCCATCTTAATGACATCAACGGAAATCAGCCTAATGATCCGGAAAAGGCAGCTGATGTACTGATTCAGATCAGTAAAGAGAAAAATCCGCCTGTACATTTATTATTGGGTGTAGGAACTCTGGAGTTTCTGAATAATAAGATTGATATCTTAAAGAAAGATGCTGAGAAATGGGAAAACCTTACTGTTTCTACTGCGATTTAATTTGATACTATCCTTCCACTCCGCTCAGGATGATTCTAATACTTACTATTTTAATCGGATGAATTAAATATAAAACTTTAGAAGTCAGCCTGACCGGAGTTGAGGGTTTTATGATATCATGCATTACACTTTTTACAAAAACACTTAACTTCGCTATTATGAAACAGCCTGTTCGTTTTAATTCTATTTCAGATTTTCATGCTTTCTGTAGTCTTCCGAATCCTGAGCATCCGCTGATCAGTTTGATAGATTACAGCAAAGTCCGTTATGTAGTGGATGATAATGAACTGAAGTGGATTCAGAATTTTTATTCAATTGGTCTTAAAAAAAATGTCAGCCCAAAGTTCAACTATGGGCAGCAACAGTATGATTTTAATTCAGGAGTGCTGTGTTTTGTTTCACCCCAGCAATATTTAAGTCTTGAAATCAATCCTGATGTTGAAGTGGAACCTACCGGATTTCTATTGTTGATACACCCCGATTTTCTGTGGAATACTTCACTAACAAAAAAAATAAAGTCTTATGATTTTTTCAGTTATCAGGTAAAAGAAGCTCTTTTTCTTTCCAATAAAGAAGAAAAAATCCTTATTGATATTCTTAAAAATATTGAGCGTGAATATCTTACAAATACTGATAAATTTACACAGGAGCTGATTATTTCACAGATTGAATTATTACTGATTTATTCTGAACGTTTTTATGAGCGGCAGTTTTTCACCAGAAAAAAATCAAGTCATGAATTGCTGTATAAGTTTGAAGACATTCTTTCCCAATATTTTGAAGACGGAAATCTTCTTGAAAATGGCATTCCATCCGTGAAATGTATTGCTGAACAGATGAATATTTCACCTAATTATCTCGGAACCCTACTCCGCTTACATACACAGCAAAATACCCAACAGCATATTCAGAATAAATTGATTGATTCTGCCAAAGAACGTTTGAGTACCACCAATTTATCTGTAAGTGAAATTGCTTATGAATTGGGATTTGAACATCCACAGTCTTTCAGTAAGCTCTTTAAACAAAAAACCAATCAATCTCCAGGAGAATTTAGAAAACTGTTCAATTAGAATAGATCGCAAATAATAAAACAGCAATGTTAATTTCATTCTATTTTACCATGAAGAAGTTTGTTACTTTTGTTTAAATACTTCTTGTAATGAAACCTATTCTATTATTGATCTTTATTTTTACATTTTACCTTTATCACGGACAAAATAAAAATATAGTCAACTCTGAAAAAATTGAAAATCCAATTCAAAAAAATAATATCGGAAAAATTATTTTCCTTAATAAATCCATTGCTCTTGGAAGCCTGAAAGATTCGGACTTTCTCAGCTCTTCTCTCTTTCAGGAAAATGGAGATCTTAGTATTCATGCTTTTTTTGACAACTCTCTTGTCAACTATCTGCATCAGCTTGAACCCAATTGGACAGTTGATGAACTGCTCAAAAAAGGAAATTATCAATTCTCATTTTATGTAGACGGAAATCTGATCTATAAAGAAAATCTCAATACGGGTGCAGGTACAGCAGAAAATAAAAAAATCAAAACTGCATTGCAAATTCCTCTTCTCAGCAGTAAAAATGAAGATTCATGGGGAAGATATTTATGGATGCGTTTCTATATGGCTCATAACGGAATTGATGCTCTTACGGAAGGGAATCATATTTTAGCCATTGAAATACGCCCGTATCTCAATGATTCAACAATCAAGACAGGACCTGTTATTGCAAAAGGGCAGATCAATCTCAATGTTCCTTCCCAACATATTCCTGAGCAGAAAATTGCTATTCAACCCATTCAATCCAACAGCGGATGGAAGGTTTCTCAGGAAAAATTCAACACAGAAACTATCAGAAGCCTGAATAAAAAAATTGCAGAAAACAGGTTTAAAAATATAACCGGAATTGTCATTATAAAAGACGGAAAACTGCTTCTGGAAGAATATTTCAACGGATCCGGAAGAGATTCTTTGCAGGATACCCGCTCTGTAGGTAAATCATTTTCCTCAGCATTAACAGGAATTGCTGTCAAAGAAGGATATTTAAAAAGCGAAAATCAATACCTGAAAGATTTTTATGACCTGAAACAGTTTAAAAACTATTCTTCCCAAAAAGACAACGTTACTATAAAAAGCTTATTGACAATGAGTTCGGGATTTGAAGGAAACGATGAAAACTCTGAATCTGCGGGAAATGAAGAAAATATGTATCCTACCGAAAATTGGGTGAATTTCACATTAGATCTGCCAATGACAGAGAATACAATAGGAAAAAACTGGAGTTACTTTACTGCCGGAGTTGTTGTGACCGGAGATATTCTGGATAAAACTGTTCCGCAAGGCTTAAAAAACTATGCTGACAAAAAGTTATTTCAACCCCTTGGAATCACAAATTATAAATGGCAGTTTACACCGCAGCAAAAACCTTCTCTGGCGGGAGGACTACGTATGAAAGCTCTTGATTTTGCAAAATTCGGGCAGCTGTACAGCAACAATGGAATTTGGAATGGAAAAACTATTTTGACTCAAGATTGGATTAAGAAATCTTTCACCAATTATTTCACGGATAATCCTGATTTTGAAGGGTATGGATATTTATTCTGGAGAAAAGTTTACACGGTAGGAAACAATAGTTATGAAGCTTTTCAGTCCAGCGGAAATGGGGGAAACAAAATTATTATCTTCACTAAAATACCGGTTGTCATGGTAATTACCGCACAAGCTTACAATAAACCTTACGCCCACTCACAAGTCGAAAAAATGGTACAGGAATATCTTTTACCCGCCCTGATGATAAGTGGTAAAATGAGTAATGAAAATCAGTAATGAGTAATTATAAAGGGAGAAAGAAGAGATTATTGCTTATGCAAAATTATTCATCTTTTTTAGATGGAATCAGAAAAACATCAATAAGACCTTCAGGAAGTTCCATTTTGATTATTCTTTCTTCCCTGTCAACTTCAAGAATCCAGTCTTTGATCATAGGAATAACCACTTCTTTTCCATCCAGATTTGTAATGAAATACACCTGCGCTGTCTGATCGTTTACAGATCTGATCACACCACAGTTGTTATCATTTTGGTCAAAAATTTCAAATCCGATGATTTCGTGGTAATAGAATTGTTTTCCTGAAAGTTTAGGTAGTGAAGCAAGCGGAAGGTAAACACTTTTACCCAATACCTGATCTACCATAGCCTCAGAAGAGTTTTTGAATGCAAGATTCAGAGCATCAAGTTTGCTCCATGATGATCTTTCAATAAAAAATGGAACCAATAATCCGTTGATTTCAACGAATATTGATTCCAATTTATTGTAAAGCTCGGGTTGATCGGTATCCAATTTAAGGATTACGTTACCCGCAAGTCCATGTCTGCGTGTGATTTTACCTAAAAAATAGCAATCTTCTTTACGCATAACAGGGTTTGGTCTTAAGCTTCAGTGTTTTCTTCAGTTTCAGCAGCAGGAGCTTCTCCTTCTGTAGCTTCAGCAACAACTTCTTCAGCAGGTGCGTTTGCAGCCTCTTCAGCAGCTTTAGCATCAGCTTCAGCTTGTGCAGCAGCAGCAACTCTAGCTTCGTTTACTTTTACTTCAGCTTCTAAAGCAGCTTTCTTAGCATCAGCTTTAGCAGTTGCTAAACCTTCTACTTTACCTTGTACTTTAGCATCTTTAGCTTCTACCCAAGCATTGAATCTTTTTTCAGCTTCAGCTTCGTCAAAAGCACCTTTAGCTACACCACCTTGTAAGTGTTTTTTGTAAAGAGCCCCTTTGTAAGATAGAATAGCTCTAGCAGTATCAGTAGGCTGAGCCCCGTTGTTTAACCACTGTACAGCAGAATCAACGTTCAATTCGATAGTTGCCGGATTAGTAATTGGGTTGTAAGTTCCTAGTTTTTCGATGAATCTACCATCTCTTCTAGCTCTAGAATCTGCAACCACGATGTGGAAAAAAGGTTTTCCTTTTTTACCGTGTCTTTGTAATCTGATTTTTACTGACATAATGTTTGAATTTTACGGGAACTCGTCCCAGTTAAATATTTAAGAGTGCAAAGATAGTAAAAAAGTTTGAAGTAAAAAGCTTAAGACAAAAAGTTTTATAAATTCAAATTATTTTTTAACCAAGCAGGGCAAAAGATAAAATGGTTGAAACAATGACAGAAATTAAAACAGCCATAAAAACCACAAAATTATCTCGTGTCTTTCCTGTAATTCCATAGATTACAAAATAATTTATGATATAAACAGGTATTAGTAAAAAAAATGAAAATTGTCCTGTAGATACAATTATCGCTTTTAAGAAAAGAAGTCCGGTAACAGAAGCTATTACAAGTCCCAAAAGGCTTTTATAAATTGTTTCTTTATCTAATTTATCATTCTCCTTTACCTTTGAAAATTGATCAAATTTATCAAGAATAAAAACCTTCAGCTCACTACTTCCGATCATTTCTGAGGAGATATTTTTAAGAATGACATTTATATTCTCCCCTTTCTGTACTCTATTGTGAACCTCAAATGCAACTCTCCCTTTTTCTTTAACTAAGATTTTCCTGTACTCAGCTATTTTTACAAATTCATCATAATTGAATTTTTGACTGATGGCTTCACGCAACTCATCATTGACTTTACCGGTATGGTCAGTCATATGAAGATAAGCAGCATGCAAATCTTCCTCATTACAATTTCTGTAAATATTCTTCATTTACACTTCACCCATGTAGAAAAGTCCAAGACACTTCTGGTTTTCTTCGATGGTAAGAGAATCTTTCAACTCATCTACAATTTTAGGAGAACTCCAATAGCATCCGATATTATTTGCCGTACAGGTAAGATACATGTTCTGAACCGCCATTGAAACAGCGGCTATTTCCTCCCATTCAGGAACCATACCACTGAAGTTGACTACGATAGAAACTACAACATTGGCTTTATTGATTTTAAAACCAATATCATTGTATTTTTTTTCTAAGAAAAGTTGTTCGGGTGTAATTGCTTTATAAATAGCCTGCATTTCTGAAGCCAGCTGTATTTTCTCTTCTCCTTTAAATATTTTAAAACGCCAAGGCTTTGTTCTTTTATGATTCGGGGCCAGTGTTGCTGAATGTAAAATTTCATCAATGACTTCCTGAGATATTTCTACATCAGTATAATCTTTTGGGAAAATACTTCTTCTTTGCTCTATGATTTCTTTTAAAATGGATGCTTTATTCATGTAACAAAATTACGAAAAAGATGGAAGCAGGAAGCGGAATGAAGGAAGTTTAATGTTGAGCCGGGTGATAGATGCTGGAAGCTTATCAAAATTACTTTTTACTTTTACAAAACCTCTATAACCTTCTGATGAATTTTGTTTAAGGTAAATTCATCGCCTGATTTCATGCCCATCATTTTTTTGGCCATGGGACTTTCAGGAGAGATTGCATAGAACCGGTCTCCTTCAAAAAAGAACTCTCCTAATGACACAGATATATAAAACCGGGCCTTATTGGTGATCACCAGTGAGCCAAGCTGTACTCTTTCTGTAGCGGTATTCAGTACTTTTGCCATATTTCTTTTAAGATCATTCAAAGCCCCCAGCTGTCGCTGCATCTGATAAATCTCCTCCTGCATTTCTTCTCTCATGCTGTCATATTTCGGAGTTTTTTTGATGTCACGGCTGGCCTCCAGGGTAAATTCGATAAAGTTTTTAAGCTTTTCAATTTTCTCTGCGATAGTGGTTTTCACAAAGTCTCTGATATCACTTTTTTCAAATACAATCTTCTCCATACAATCGATTCTTTATATAAAGATAATATTTTTGAATAATATTTCTTTGACTTAATATAAAAAAACGATTGTAAAAAAGCCTTGTAAAATTTACAAGGCTTTCATTTTATTTTTCAGCAAGTTTTTTCAGGTCTCCCAGTCCCTGACTAAACATTTTATCCATATTGCTATTCATCATTGGTTTCATAATCTTCATCATAGCGTTCAGTTCATTATCAATCATCCAGGTCACTTTTGTTCCGCTGCCTTCGGGAGTTACAATGAAATTGGCTTTCATATCTCCTTCAAACGGTGCTATAAAGTGAAGTTTTGTTGCCATTTTTTGCTCCGGTACAATCTCAGTAATTGCCTGCTCTCCTTCGCCCACATTTTTATCTCCTTTCCAATGGTAAGAATCTCCTACTTTATCTCCGTCTCCCGAATAGGTAATCACAATATTTTTATCAGCTTTAGAAAAAGGATCCCATTGGTTATATCCTTTTAATGAGCCCACATAGGTCCATACTTTTTCTTTTGGAGCGTTGATGACAATAGATTTTTCATAATGGTAATCTTTACTGAAAGCCAGCACCGCAATTACAGCATAGATGAGAATCAGCACGATGATGGCACCGATGATTTTTAAGAGTGTTTTCATAGTCTATATATTTAAGGTTATTTATTTTAAATCTGTTCTCAAAATTAAATATTCCCACATCACTCCCACTTTCCATATGACAAGATTATTTAAAGATAAGTATTTTTGTCATAACTTGTGAGTAAGGCATTATTTTTGAGCGTTTCAGCTGTGATTCCCAATGAATCATTACATTTACCTTTTATAAAAAATCAAAAAATGAATATTTTAACAGAAAAATTTACCACTCCATATCATTCAGCTCCATTCAGTGACATTAAAAATGAAGATTATCTTCCGGCATTTAAAGAACTGATTCAAAAATCCGAAGCAGAAATTGATGCCATTGTCAACAATCCTGAAGCACCCACTTTTGAAAATGTGATTGAAGCATTGGCATACTCAGGGGAACAGCTGGATGTGGTTTCTAATATTTTTTTCAACTTAAATTCTGCAGAAACCAGCGATGAAATTCAGCAGATTGCTCAGGAGGTTTCTCCGATCTTAACGGAATATTCTTCAAAAATATCTCAAAACGAAGCCCTTTTCAACAAAATCAAAAAAGTATATGATGAAAAGGACAACTATAATCTCAACGAAGAACAGGAAATGCTTCTGAATGAGACCTACAAAGGTTTTGTAAGAAGTGGAGCTTTACTGAATGAGGAAGACAAAGAAACATTAAAGAAAATCAGCATGGATCTTTCTTTAAAATCTTTACAGTTCGGGCAGAATGTTCTGGCTTCTACGAATGCTTATTTCAAACACATCACCAATAAAGAAGATCTTGCCGGAATTCCTGAGGCTATCATTGATCAATATGCTGAGGAAGCTAAGGAAAGAAATCTGGAAGGCTGGGTAGTAACTTTGCAATATCCAAGCTATATTCCGTTTATGACGTATGCTGAAAACCGTGAGCTGAGAAAGGAACTGGCGCTGGCAAACGGTAAAAAATCCTTTGATGGCGGAGAGTTTGACAATCAGAACCTGATCAAAGAATTGCTTACTCTAAAACAGCAGAAAGCTGAACTTATCGGATATAAAAACTATGCAGATTTTGTTCTGGAAGAAAGAATGGCGAAATCTCCGGTAAAAGTTTTTGATTTCTTAAACGAGCTTTTAACCAAAGCAAAACCTTATGCTGATAAAGAAATTGAAGAATTAAAATCTTTAGCCAAAGCTGACGGAATTGAAGAAATGCAAGGGTATGACCACGCATTCTATGCTGAAAAACTTCGTAAACAAAAATTCGATCTGAATGATGAGGAATTAAAACCTTACTTCCCATTAGATCAGGTACAGGAAGCCGTATTCGGACTGGCAGGAAAGCTTTTCGGACTAACTTTTGAGGAAAAAAATGATATTCCTAAATACCACGAAGATGTAAAAGTATATGAAGTAAAAGATGCCTTCGGCTCTGCTCAGGCTGGCAGCTACAAAGCATTATTATATGTTGATTATTTCCCAAGAAAAGGGAAAAGAGCCGGTGCATGGATGACCAGCTACAAAAATCAGTATAAACAAAATGGTGAAAATTCCCGTCCGCATATCTCAATCGTTTGTAATTTCAGCAAACCGACAAAAGATACTCCAAGTTTACTGACATTCCAGGAAGTGACTACATTGTTCCACGAATTCGGGCATGCTCTTCACGGAATGATGGCAGATACTCAATATCCTACCCTTTCCGGAACTTCTGTAAAATGGGATTTTGTGGAACTTCCGTCTCAGTTTCTTGAAAACTTCTGTTATGAACCCGAGTTCTTAAAAACATTCGCCAAGCATTATAAAACCGGAGAAGTACTTCCTGACGAGAAAATTGAAAAAATAGAACAGTCTAAAAACTTCATGGAAGGTTATCAAACCTTAAGACAGCTAGGTTTCGGGCTTCTGGACATGAACTACCATACCAAAGTTGAAGAGTTGAAGAACGAAAGCATAAAAGATTTTGAGGATAAGTATACCAAAGCGACAACACTTTACCCTTCCAATTCTGAAACGGCCATGAGCCCAAGTTTCTCCCACATTTTCCAGGGCGGATATTCTGCCGGATATTATTCTTACAAATGGGCAGAAGTTTTGGATGCTGACGCTTTCCAGTATTTCAAAGAAAACGGAATCTTCAATCCTGAAATTGCAGCTAAGTATAAAGTATTGCTTTCTTCCGGAGGAACAAAAGATCCAATGGAGCTTTATAAAAATTTCAGAGGCAGTGAGCCGAAAGTAGAGAGCTTGTTGAAAAGAGCTTTTGGATAAGACCTAAGTTCAGATTGTAACAAAAAAATAAATATAAAAAGAACAGCATTTTGCTGTTCTTTTTTTGATCTTAAGCCTTTAGATTCCCTTGAAAATATATAAATTAGTCGCTCAATAATCTCCTATTTCACATGACCATCCAAGAACAAATCAAAGAGTATATCAACACTCAGCCTGAAAAGAAACGCAATGATATGCAGGAACTCCACCAAATCATTCTGGAGCTTATACCCGCATGCCAGCTGTGGTTTCTTGATGGTAAAAACAGTGAAAATAAGACCGTTTCCAATCCTAATATCGGATATGGATTCTATACCATACAATATACCGACGGAAAAACCAAAGATTTTTATCAGATTGGAATGAGCGCCAACACCACCGGAATTTCAATCTATGTTCTTAACATTGCTGATAAGAGCTATCTCGCCACAACCTACGGTGATAAAATAGGGAAAGCCAGCGTAACCGGATATTGCATTAAATTCAAAGCTCTGAAAGATATCAACATTGAAATCCTGAAAGCAGCCATACTGGATGGTCTTAAAGAATAATTTTTTAACCATATTAAAAAAACTAACCTATCTATTTTAAGAAAGCTAAATTTGTACAGTATACAAAGCAATCATCCATTCTGTAATTTTAAATAATGAGTACAATAACACTAAGATTAGAAAACGTAAAAAAACTTCAGGCTAAAAGATGGGAAAATGAAGACCATTGGGACACTTTGAATGATCTGCTAGTCAAAGAACTGGATGAAATTTTACTTATTGAGCCTGAAAACACTTCGGCTTTGATTAATATAGGTGCTATTTATTCCGATATGGGAGAAAACGAAAAAGCTCTGGAGTATTTAAAGATGGCTTTACAATTAGGTTCTAAAGACAAAAATCTGTTTGTAAACCTGGCTATTGTACTTGTTTATATGGAGAAGCATCAGGAAGAATATTTAGAATACCTTGAAGAAGCTGAAGATAAAACTGAAGATCCGCTTACTTTTAAAGCTTATTTTGATCCTCAATCCCGTTAAAATCTGTTCAATTAAAATTTAAAACTATGTTATTAGCCATATTACTTCCTTTCTTATCCTTCATCGTCCGCGGAAAAGTTCTCACCGGAATTATCTGCCTTATTTTACAGATTACGTTGATCGGATGGCTTCCTGCCGCCATATGGGCCGTTCTTTCTTTAAACAATGAAAGAGCAGATAAACGTAATGACAAGCTGATTAAAGCAATGCGCAAAAATCAAAAGTAATTTATCATTATATAATAGTTTCTGAACTTGCAGACAGAGAAATCCCCTGCATGAAACCACCTGATTTTTAGAAAGATTTGTAAGTGATTAAAATGTATATTTGTTTCGTTGTCAATCACAAAATATGAAGCTTTTCACTTTTTTCTTCATTTTTATTTTTTCAATGAATTGTCCTGCTCAACAATATGAAAAAGAGCTGGACCAATATTTTATGGCACTAACGGATCTGAAAAATTTCAATGGAAATGTGAAGATTGCTAAAAACAACACTATTCTTCTTGATAAAACCTATAATATTCAGGAAGCAGACAAAGCGTTAGGGGTAAATAAAAACAGTAAATTCATTATTGCATCGGTTTCAAAGATTTTTGTAAAGTATGGAATTTTGAAACTGGCTGAACAGGGAAAACTGAAGTTATCGGATACTCTCAATAAATACATTCCGGAGTTTCCCAGTGGTGAAAAAATTACTATTGAACACCTTTTATTTCATCAATCAGGGCTTCCAAGAGAAATCAAAGATTATGAAAAGTATGATCATCTCAGTCTTGAAAAAATTATAGAGTTGGCCCAACAGGAATCTCTGCAATTTGAGCCCGGAACCCAGACGTTATATTCAAATGTCGGATATTTTATCCTGCATTATATTATTGGAAAGCTATCTGACAAAGGATACTGGAATTTTATCCAGACAGAAATCATCAAAAAATATAAGTTAAAAAATACAGGTGAGTTTAATTCTGCTCAGTCATTATCTGATTTCGCTTATGGATTTTCGGGTGAAGATGGTAAAATCACTCCTGTTTCCCATACCAATATCAATCGGTTTGAAACCGGAAATTATTTTTCAACCACCGACGATTTGTACAGTTTCAGCCAACAGCTTATTTCCGGAAAGAACCTCAGAAAAGACCTTGTTCTGAAAATGTTCGGGAAAAACAGCCAATTGGTACAGGCGGGAGGCAGACCTGGTTACAGAGCTTATTATTATCAGGATCTGAAATCAGGAATCACCTTTATTTTTACTTCCAATTTTACCGATATTCCTTTTCAGAAAGTGACAGAAGATATTATTAATCTTTTGAATGGCCAGACTTATTCTGTTCCTCGGAAGATTAACAAAAAAGCAATTGAAGTTCCTGATGAAATTCTTAAGCAATACACCGGAAAATTTGCCCTTGAAGCCGATCAGTCACAAGTTTTCAACATTATTTTAGAAAACCATTTTTTGTATACTCGACAAAGACGGCGAAAAGACCAAAATCTATCCTGAATCATCAACTTCTTTTTTTGATAATCCTAAGTCTGAAGACGGTTATCAGTTTTTAAAAGGCAGCGATCAACAATATTACCTCATCATCATTTCAACCGGTGTTAAATTAAATACCAAAAGAATACAATAATCAACTTATTCATTTAAAGATCGAGAACAAACTAATTTTGGAAATTTAAAACACAAACAACTATATTGCATAACATAGTAATAGTAAATATTTATATCTTTGCATAACAAAATATAAAAATATGATTGTTAAAAAACTAATTCCCTTTTTGATACTGCCTTTGTTTTTTTGCAACATAACTGATGCTCAAACCAGTACAAAAAGATATGAAAAGAAAATTGACAGTATTATCCAGACAGAGTTCGGGAAGGAAAATGAGCCTGGCGGTGTTTTCCTAATTACTCAAAATGGAAAGAATCTTTACCGGAAAGCATTTGGAAAAGCCAATCTTGAACTCAACGTCAATATGACTCCGGAAAATGTTTTCCAGATCGGATCAATGACCAAACAGTTTACCGCTGTGGCTGTTCTGATGCTTGAACAACAGGGAAAGCTCAATGTCAACGATCCTGTTTCCAAATACCTTAAAGATTATCCTAACGGAGACAAAATTACCATTCATCATCTTCTGACCCATACGTCAGGAATTAAAGATTTTACCAAAATGAAATCCATTTCTTCTATTGCCCAAAAAGAGATGAAGCCAGAAGAAATGGTTGATTTTTTCAAGAATGAACCTGTAGATTTTACACCTGGAGAAAAGTTTGATTACAACAATTCCGGATATGTGATTTTAGGCTATATTATTGAACTGGTTTCCGGAACTTCTTATGAAGATTTTATCAGGAAAAATATTTTTGACAAAGCAGGAATGTCTCATTCTTACTATGCTTCGGACAGGAAAGTGATCCCTCAAAGAGCTTATGGCTATCACAAAAAAGAACAGGGATTTGTAAATAAAACGGTCATCAGCTTCAGTGTTCCTTTTTCTTCTGGTTCATTGATGTCCACTGTGGATGATATGCTGAAATGGCAGCAGGCATTACTTCAGAATACTTTGCTGAATCCGGCAGAAACCCAAAAAGCATTTCAGAAATATAAATTAAACAATGGTGAAGAATTTACCTATGGATATGGATGGCACCTGAAAGATATTAATGGAACGCCTGACAGGGAACATGGCGGAAGTGTATTTGGATTTAAAAGTATGGGCGTTTATATTCCCCGTGAAGATATTTATGTGATAGGATTTAGCAACTGCGACTGCCACTCCCCTACTGAAATTACCAGAAATATTGCGAAGGCAACATTGAATGAAGTTAAAACCTCATCAAAAACCCATAAAAAGTAATTATTTTTTATGTTTCATTTCAGGGAGAACATGATTGGGAACTTTAAAAACAGTAACAATCACCAAAATCAAGCAGATAATGTTGATCAATACTGCAACTGAAAATGCATTGTGGTACTGTTGTACTGCAGGTTTCGTTCCCAGAAAATAGTAGAAAATACTTCCTACAGCAACAATTCCAATGATGGCAGCAATCTGCTGGAAGGTATTATAAACTCCGGATGCATTTCCAATCAACTTTTCAGACATTCCCGACAGGGCAATATTGGCCAGCGAAGGAATAACTGAACCCACTCCCAGCCCATGTAAAAACAGCAGCAGGCAGAAAATGGGAAAACCGGTCTTCATATTGAATGAAAACAACTGAAGAATAAGTATAACAATAATAAAGCTGAGCCCTGCAATCAGGGCTTTTTTCCCATATCTCAAAATTAATTTTACAGAAATCATGGATGCCAGTATAAATCCCAATCCCTGAAAGACAATAATTTCTCCGGCTTCTAACGGATTGATTTTTAATCCATCCTGAAAAAAAAGTGACAGAATATAAAAATAGGAATCCAGCATAATGAAAAAGAAGGAAACTGCGAGAATCCCCAGATTAAAATTCTTATAACGGAACAGCTCAAAATCAATCAGATAAGAACGCTTATTTTGTATTCTCATTTTTTGATTTTTTATAAAACTGAAAATAATTCCGGCTGAAATAACCATCAGTGAAGCATTTTTAAAATGAAACCCCTCATGTTCAGACATCGTAAGGGCATAGGTAGCGCAGAACAATCCGGCAGAAAGTGTTACAACTCCACTTACATTGAAAGATTCCTTTACTGAGGTTTTAGATTCATTTAATAATCTCAGACTCAGAAAAACGGCTATAAGACATATAGGAACATTCATCAGAAAAATAAGTCTCCAGGATTCTTCCATAATCGTAAGAGATGAAAAATATCCTCCTAAAAACTGTCCCATAATTGTTCCTATTCCAATAGTGATCCCATACCAACCCATCGCTTTTGTCCGTTCATGATGAACAGGAAATAAAATCTGTATTATTGAAAGTACCTGAGGTGCCATCATTGCAGCACTTACCCCCTGTACAAATCTTGAAATAACAAGTTGTTTTGCTCCTGCAGAAATCCCACAGGCAATAGAGCTAATCATAAAAGCAATTAATCCGATAATATAGATTTTTTTTCTTCCGTACAGATCACCCAACCGACCTCCGGTAATCAGAAAAGAAGCAAACCCGATAAGGTAGGAAGCGATCATAAACTGCATTTCACCATTGGAAGCATGAAGATCACGCTGTATGGAAGGTATAGACACATTAATGATAAAAATATCCATGATCGTCAACAGCTGACCAAATAATATCACTAATAATTTCAAATACTTATGTTTCATTTTTATATAGATATATCTATTTTTTAATATTCAAAAAAATTAGGGTAGTAAACCCTGAACAATTTTTTTCACCTGATCAAAAGAATCATTTTGTTTACTGATTGTGGATGTTACCACCGCTCCTTCTATTAACAGGAAAATATTTTCTGATATTAAATCGGTATCGGTAAGTTGTCCCTGCATTCCGTATTCTGTAACGAATGCTTTTATCAAATCTTTCTGTTTTTCTTTATGCTGTTTCGCAAAAGCAGAGACTGAGGGGTTTCCTTCTCCTATTTCAGAAACTATTTTTATGAAATGACAGCCTGCAAATTTAGAAGTCTGCTGTAGTTTCTTCCTGTAGTCAATGAGTGCCAGTAGTTTTTCTTTGGGTTCTGAAATTTTGGATATACTATTTTCAAATCCTTCAAACCAATGAAGCTCTTCTTTGATGAGATACGCCTGAAGAAGATCATTTTTAGATGAAAAGTGGTTATACAATGAGCCAATAGCAATATCAGCTTCCGCAATAATCTGGTTGATTCCTGTAGAATTGTACCCCTGTTTATAAAATAAATCCGAAGCAACTCTGATAATCCTCTCGCGTACTTTTTCTTTTTTCATCGTGAAAATTTTTACAAATCTAATTAAAAAATAGATAAGTCTATCTATTTTTACAATACAGATAAAAACTTTATTTTAGATCAAAGAAATAATCACAGGTATGAAATCATGGTCTTCCGTTTTCCTATTCTTATTGCTAATAACTGTATCTTGCAGTCAATCACAGAAATCCAACCCTATAAAAAATATGAAACCGACCAATCCTGTTGTCTATTTTGAAATCCCTGTGCATGATCTGGAACGTGCTGAAAAGTTCTATTCTGCTGTTTTCAACTTTAGTTTTGAGAAAGAAATCATTGACCGCTATGAGATGGCATTGTTTCCTTTTGAAGAAAAAAAAAGTGGGATTACAGGAGCTTTGGCCAAAGGAGATGTCTATAAACCTTCCAAAAGCGGTGTCATTATTTATTTTAAAACAGAAAATATTGATCATACTCTGGAAAAGGCTATTCAACATGGAGGATCTGTTCTTTATCCTAAGAAAACAGATGAAAAGTATGGTTTTGCCGTAGCAGAATTTGAAGATTCAGAAGGAAACAGAATTGCACTGCATGAGACGGTAAAATAGGGATACCATTCGCTACATATTATTTTTTTAAATAAAATTAAAGCATATTTTGTATCTTTAAGTGACCATTTTTAAAAGATTATTTGGTAGATACCTATGGCGGAAGAACTTTATTTCATCAAAACCAACCCTACTATTGCCAAAATTAATTTGTACAATAAGCTCGAACGCGAAGAGGAAAATATTCTAAAATTTCTACCATCTGATGCAAAAGATACGCTTGAGAATATTAAAAACAAGGTAAAGGATTCTGTTGAAGAACTTACCCAGGAAGAACTTCTACTTATTTTTCAATGGTTTAGTAAAGTGTATTCCTCAGATCATGAGGAAACTAAAACACAACTTTTCATTAATGGTATTGATCTTTTTTATGAAATACCGACAAACGTTCATGCGGAAAACTTCCTTCAGATTCTTTCAGACTATGAAAAGCTCCTGAAACAGGACATGAATTATATTGTGGACTCCAAAAACTTCAATCAATTCCTGATCTACGGAATATTTCTCACAGAAATTATCAATAGAGGCCAACATGAGGATAATATACTTTGTGAATACCTGAAACCGGATAATCAGTCTTTATATCTTTTGGCAGAAAACCAATGTGATTCAAAAGAATTTGACGGGAAAATCATTCCGGAGCTTCAACATCATTTTGCTGATCTGTATGATCTTACCAAGTTTTACAAAGGTTCTATTATCAAACTCGAGCAGGAATAAAAACCTATCACTCACTTTTAGCTGTTCTGATGACTCCTTCATTCGTGTAGGAGTGAATTTCTTTATTCATGTTCAATACAAAACTTTAAAATTTATGAGTTTAAAAATATTCTCCTGCTCATGTAACATTCCCGATTCAATAATTGTCTTGTATATATAATCGAAAGTAAACATTGATAAAAATTGTAACTGAGATTACTAAGAAATATTGAACCAGGATAAAAACTATACCTCAGCCAGCAGTCTCCTTTACGATGTAGATATGTTGGCTTTTTTATTTATTTACAGCCAAATTCCTTACTGCAACAAAATAATATATCATTCCTCCGGCAAAATAGGCAAATACATCAAAAACATCTCCGGTAAAGCGTTCAGATAGTTTCGGGCAAAGTACTTCAAACAAAAAAGACAGGTAAAGTATTGATGTCAATACAAATTTCAGATCTGGTTTCCATTGATAACCTAAGATTGAATTCATCGTATATTCTATGAGATAACAATACATTGGAACAGTGATACCATCTGTAAAATAATCATTAATAAAAGGAATATAAATTCCGTTTCGTCTCAGTAAAACAATCATTCCCCAAATTGCCAGCCCCAGCAAAAACCAATATGAAATACTTTTGTTCATTACATATGCAGTACTGCCATTATGATCCCAAGAATTACCTGCAGTATTTTTGAAATAACTTCCTGAGGGTCTGTTTTACTTTCATTTTCGTTTTTGCCTGCTGATTCGTAATCAAATTTTTGTTTACCTTCCATTACCCTATATTTTGTATTGCAAATATATTAAATTAGAACAATTGCTCTAATTTTAAAAATATGATTTATATCCATTCTTATATTCTTATCTTTGATGTATGAAGACCAAGGATAAAATTCTGTCTAAAGCATTGGAATTATTTAATGACAAGGGATATAACAATATTACCACAAGACATATTGCGGCTGAACTTAACATCAGTGCGGGCAATCTCCATTATCATTTCAGGCACTCGGAAGACCTTATTAAAATTCTTTTCTCAAAGCTTACCCTGAAAATGGATGACCTGCTGAGCCAAATGAAAAAAAGGGAGAATAAAAGCCTTGAAGATCTTTACCAATTTACCTATTCTACCTGTGAAATCTTTTATTTCTATCGTTTTATATTTATCAATTTTATAGATATCCTGAATCGGATTCCTGAAATAGAATCCAAGTATGAAGGGATCAATTTCAGTAGAAAAGAGGAATTCCAGCTCATCTTTTCAGATCTTCAAAAGAGTAATATTTTTCAGAAAGATGTTCCCCATTTTATTGTGGATTGTCTTACTGAACAGATTTTCATTATTGCAGACAACTGGCTTACTCACAACAGGCTTATCTTAAAACTCAGTCCCCATGAAGCAATACAGCATTATACGCTTCTGCAGATGAATCTTTTTTATCCATTACTCAATAAAGAACAGCAAAAACTTTATGAACAACATTATGTCCAATAATCATCTAATTACCATAAGAAAAGGAATCAGCGGTGATCTCACGGAAATGTTGCAGCTTTTTGCCAATACGATAGATGAAGTATGCAAAAAAGATTATAATTACCAACAAATTGAAGCATGGAAATCCGGTGCTGAAAACGAAGAAAGATGGATGAATGTGATCAACAGTCAATATGTTTTAATTGCTGAACACAGAAATCAGATCGTGGGTTTCTGTACGCTTGATAAAGGAAATTATATTGATCTGTTTTTTGTACACAAAGATTATCAGCAGAAAGGAATCGCAACACTTCTTTACCATGAAATAGAAAAAAAAGCTCTGAAGCACCATGAGAAACAAATCACAGCAGATGTAAGCAAAACCGCCCGAACTTTTTTTGAAAAAATGGGTTTTTATATGATTGAAGAACAGACTGTTTATGTAAAAGGGATTGCTCTAACCAATTATAAGATGGTAAAAAATTTTTCTTAATTTCTGAATTATGGAATTACCACCAGAATACAATGAATTTAGGATTTCAGTTCCTCAGGAATTTGAAAGTGTATTCACTCATTTTTATTTTGCTGAAAATACTTCTGATATACGGGTTACAAAAACTCTTTTGCCCACTTATCAGACCATCTTGTTATTCTGTTTTGGAGAAAGTGCTACGATGTCTACGCGTGAAAAGACAACCGTTAGCGTTGATAAATGCATGGTATTTGGCCCTGTGAGACAATCTTTTGAATATATGCTTCCGGCAGGCTGTTCTATTCTGGTTGCCAATTTTAAAGATGATGCTTTCTTCAGGTTTTTTGGAAAGGTATCTATTGAACAGTCGGTAAGACATCCTGACGAACTGTTGGAAGAAAATTGTTTTACAGATCTTTGGCATCAGCTGGCAAAATTAGCTTCAACTACAGAGCAAGTGAATCATATCCTGGAATTCTGCCGGCCTTATCTTCAGCATCAGGATACCACCAGCAAGCTTTTGAGCAGTTTTGAAAATGATCTTTTAAATCCTGTCAAAGTAATTGCAGAGCAGACTCAGCAGACAGAAAGAAATATTCAGCGTAAGCAGAAAGAACAATTTGGATATTCTTTGAAAGAACTTAACCGCTATAACCGTTTTTTAAAAGCTGTAAAAGTCATTGAAGAAGAAACCGGAAAGCAGAATAAAGTGAAATGGTTTACCATTATTGATGAGTGCGGTTATTATGATCAAAGCCAGCTTATTCATGATTTCAGGCATTTTATGAACATTTCGCCTGCCCAGTATTTAAAATTTCAACAGGAGATCTGTAATCCAAAATCTAAATAATCCGTTTCGTTTTCTTACAATTTTTGCAAAACACATCCTGCTACTTTTGTCTCATTAATCTTAACAAGAAAAAACAATGAGACATTTAATAATTTATGCCCATCCGAATGAGAACAGTTTAAATCACCAATTTTTAAACACTGTTGTTGACACACTTGAATCCCAAAATCAGGAGATTGTAGTGAGAGATTTGTATAAAACAGGTTTCGATCCTGTATTTTCTTTGGCTGATATGCAAGGACAGCGCATGGGAAAAGTAGCTAATGATATACAACTTGAACAGGAATATATTTCTTGGGCGGAACAGATTACATTTATTTATCCTATCTGGTGGACTGGTCTTCCTGCAATCATGAAAGGCTATATAGACCGTGTCTTCAGTTACGGTTTTGCCTACCGTTATGATCACGGTATACAGAAAGGACTTCTCACCGGTAAAAAAACAGTAATTATCAATACCCACGGAAAATCTCATGAAGAATATGAACAAACCGGAATGGATAAGGCGCTCACTTTAACCTCTGATAACGGAATTTTTATCTACTCCGGACTGGAAATTATCAGACACTTATTTTTTGATAAAGCAGATAAAGCGGCTTCAGAAAATCTTGAGATCTGGAAAGATCAAATTAAAAATTTATATTCTGAACATGCACTTCATTATTAAATAACAATTGATAAAAACAACACTGATAAACAGACTATTAAATCACTATTAATCAACACCTATTGGCTGACAAAGAAAATAATAAAATATAGTTTTTGCATCTTTATTCTGTATTTTACTTTTAAGAAATTTATGGCATGAAATTAGCTTCAAAAACCGCAAGTAAAATTGTTTTGAACCATTATTTTAAGCCATTAAGATTGATGGATGGTTAAGTTTTTATTTAAAAACAAATCTTGTTATAACCCTGCAATGCGTCTTAATGGTTTAAATATTGGATCCTCAGGAAATTCCTGTATATTTATACAACAATGAAACATCTAAACAGTATATTACGTCTTCCATTCTTCAGTGAATATTACGTTCCGAGCTATCGTTCGGGAAGACTTTCTATATCTGTAATTCAATAAAATAATCTAACGTATATATAGAGCCCGGACAGTACCTGTCCGGGCTTTTCATTTTAAAATTATTCAACATGATCCATTTACTACAAGAAAATGTGGCTATCATCCTGCCTGAAAACGGCTTGGAAGAAAAACTTACAAAAGCCAAAGAGGAAAACAGAAAACTATCTATCAAGCTGGGATTTGACCCTACCGCTCCGGATCTTCATCTGGGACATGCGGTAGTGCTAAAAAAACTGAAGCAGTTTCAGGATTTGGGGCATCAGATCATTATCGTTGTTGGAAGCTTTACGGCGAGAATTGGTGATCCTACAGGTAAAAATAAGACCCGAAAACCATTAAGTACTGAAGAGGTACAGCATAATGCCCAAACTTATATCAGTCAACTTTCCAAAGTAATTGATGTTCAGAAGACAAAGATTGTTTTCAATTCTGACTGGCTGGATGCGTTTGATTTTTCAGAGGTTATCCAACTGATGTCAAAAGTTACTGTTGCTCAACTGATGCACCGCAATGATTTTAATAAAAGATTTACAGAAAACACCCCTATTGCAATGCATGAACTTGTATACCCAATTCTTCAGGGTTTTGATTCTGTAAAAATTGAATGTGACATCGAAATGGGTGGTACAGACCAGCTCTTCAACTGTACAATGGGAAGACAGCTTCAGGAAGTACACGGAATGCCTGCACAGATCGTCATGTGTATGCCATTACTGAAAGGGCTTGACGGAAAGGAAAAAATGAGCAAATCACTGAATAATATTATCGGGCTGACAGATGAACCCAATGAGATGTTCGGAAAAACAATGTCTATTCCGGATGCGTTGATTGAAGAATTTATCAACCTGACCACAGATTTCTCGATGGAGGAAAAAACGATCCTTGTTTCGAGAATCACAGGAGGTGAAAATCCTATGAATATTAAAAAACTCATTGCTAAAAATATCATCAGCCAATACCATGATGATGCTTCAGCAGAAAATGCGGAACAATTCTTTATCAATCAGTTTCAGAATAAAAATTTTGAAGAAAAAGTATATGAACCTGTTTCTATACAGTCTTTGAAGCCCATTCAAAACAAGGTATCTGTTGTGGAACTTTGTCATCAGCTTAAAAGTGACCTCAGCAAATCGGCAGTCCGAAGATTAATTGAAAATGGAGGCATTCAAATCAATAATATCAAAATAACAAACGCTGATGAAGAAATGGAACTGATCTCTCAAACGAAGATAAAAATCGGAAAAAGAAGTTTTTTTGAGTTAATATAAAAATGGAAGATGGGAACTGGAGGATAGAAGTCTGTTGGACAATAAACTGATGAACTTTTTTGATTGATATATTTTTGAAAAATAGAGATTAAAAACAGAAGAGTTCTTTACATCACAAAAATAACCTCCAGCTTCCTTCTTCTCTCTTCCCTTCTTCAACTTATTTCAATATCTTCGTTCCGTTAAAAACTATTTCCAATGAGCTATATCATGGTTGACATAGAATCCGATGGTCCGATTCCCGGTGATTTTTCAATGGTTTGTTTCGGGGCTGTACTTGTCACGGAGGAACTGGACACTACTTTTTATGGAAAACTGAAGCCTGTTTCTGAGAAATTCAACCCTGATGCTTTAGGGGTTTCCGGTTTTAGCAGAGAAGAGACAATGAATTTTGATGATCCTCAGAAAGTAATGCTTGCGTTTGAAGACTGGATTAAAATTCATTCTAAAGGCAGACCAATATTCATTAGCGATAATAATGGTTTTGACTGGATGTTTATCTGCTGGTATTTTCATCATTTTATCGGACGGAATCCTTTTGGTTTTTCTTCGAGAAGACTATCTGATCTTTATTGCGGACTGGAAAAAGATACTTTTGCCCAATGGAAGCATCTTCGTAAAACGGAACACACTCACAATCCGGTAGATGATGCTAAAGGAAATGCAGAAGTTTTGCTGCACATGAAAAAGGAAATGGGACTGAAAATTGTATTAAAGTAAGAACTCTAATTTTTATTTTTGAATATGAATCCTGAACTTCGCTACAAAAAAGCTGATGATACCGATATTGATTTTCTTCTTGATCTCAGAATGAAAACCATGAATCCCCATTATAAAACGTCAGGGCTTTCTACTGACAGTGAAACCACCTTACAAAGAGTTCTGTATCAGTTTGAAAAAGCAGATATTATTTTTTTAAACAACCAACCCATCGGGCTGTTAAAAGTAGACAGAACATTTACCAACATTGAGGTCCTTCAACTTCAGATTGCCCCTGGCCAACAAGGAAAAGGTCTTGGAAAAAAGATTTTATCTGATATTCTGGAGGAAGCTTCATTAGCAGGAAAAACGGTATCATTAAGTGTTTTAAAAACCAATAAAGCACAGCATCTTTATAAAAGCCTTGGTTTTAAAATAATGGGTGAAGATGAGTATTCTTATTTTATGGAAACTGAAAGGCAATAAATTAAAAACAGCTTCCTTCATGAACTTATGTTCGTAATCCTTCAGGTTATGTTCAGGATAATAGCACTTTCCTATTGAGTATTCGTCTCAATAATCGCTCAATCATTCTTTTAATTTTTACAAAAAAACGACTTATAAGGATACGTATTCTCTACTTATGATCGGAGTAATCAAGTGTTGAAACCTGTATCTGTATTTATTTTTAGTACTTAACCACTACTGCATTTCATTTTTAATAACTGCCAGCATTCTAAAGCTATATACCTTTGTTTCAACTTCACAAGCCGGTATCGTGAATCTGATCATTGCACAACGATTTAAAAGATCGTACAGTATTAACAAGTAACTTAAAAAGAATGCAAACAAATTTACTTTTTAAAAGGATCTTAATGATTTCCTTTATCATTTTCAGCCTCAAAAGCTTTGGCAGAATCATCGTATTAAATATTAATAATGGTAATTCTGACGGTTCCCTTTTCCAAATGAATGAAAATGTGGTCATTGGTGATAAGATTCGATTTACTAACAATTTTAACTTCGCTATCAACCAACAAAACAACAGCTTTATAAGTGGACCTGAAGGTAATATTCCTATCAACATTCAACCGGGAAGTTATTATGAGTTTGAGCTAACCTCAGATACTCAAACAATGTTCACTTTTGTTCATATGAATATGGTCCAGAACAAGTACTATAATAGTAGAATCAATTTAACATTTTCTGCTTTAGGAGTAAATGAGACACTGGGGAAGACTTCAGAAAAACTGATGATATTTCCTAATCCCTGTACTGATGTACTGCATATGAAGTCAGGAGACAACATGCAGCAGATAAGTCTTTTTGACTCGAATGGAAGGTTACTGTTTGACAAAAAAACAGTGAATTCAAAGGGCAATAATAAAGATGACATTAATATGTCCGCTTATACAAGAGGAAGATATTTTCTGAGGATAAGAAATGCTGACGGATCTTATTCAAAAGCTAATGTTATAAAAAAATAGACCTTTATATTCTATTACTCTCATATTAAAACTCTTAATATTCTTTTGTTTCTTCCGGCTGGTTATCAATTTTTGAAATAAAACTTCAGAAACAGTCGGAAGAATTTTTAGATCATCCAAGAATAAACAATGTAAAATTTCTGGTTAAGCTTAAAAAAATTTAACATTCATTTTTTTAATAGTTAGCTCAAAAAGTGTAAAAATGTACTTTGCTTTTTATCCTACTCTTGAAGAATTGCTGATATGGCTTTTTATAAAGAGTATACCTGCCCATCAGCTTATTCACTCTTCTTTTTCACGATCAAAGCTATATTTTACGATAATAAAAATTGTCTTGCTTATCGCTGATCGGTATTATATTCACCCAACCGTCTGATTTACGATACGGCTATTTCTTACATCTTCTGATTTGCCATTGTCACGTAGATGAGTCTTCCCCCTTCTTCTGCGGACAGCAATATTTTCTTACCATCAGTCAGTTCAACCATAGAACCAGGTGAAATTTCTTTCTGTTCTGTGACGTCTTTCATTCCTGATAAACTTTGGTTTACCAACACCCATTTTCCCTGATGAAATGTGAAATATCCCACAGGCATTTTATCCTGCATCGTCAGATTTTCGTTGCGTATCACTTTTCTGGAAACATGCCATTTAAATAAGTACTGATTATGATAAACCATCAGTCTGTGGTTTTCAGGCTTCCATACCTCATCATCAAATTTGAAATACAAGTCTAATATCGGTAATGTCCCCTGATGCGGTGTTCCACAGAACGGACATTTGGGGTTGCTGGTATTATCAAAAACATACCATTTTTCGGTACAATGGGAATTATGACAAGGCTGTATCAGATCCACGGTTTTCAACAGAGCAGCTTCCCATTCATTGGCTGTGGGACGCCTGATAGGGTCATGTAATCCATCTATGAATGTTTTCCGGAATAATTCTGAAATATAAGGACCGGTTACAGTATAAGGAATCTTTTGAGGATCTCCCCAGAATGCATCCCATTTCCGAAGATGATCTGCTTTTACGTGATTGGATAGATTTTCCGGATCTTCCACAAATAGAGCTTTTTCCCCCATGGATAGAATTTCATCTTTTTCAGAATCCAGATCCCATATTTTTCCTCCACGTAAAGGATGTCTTCTTAGCAGATACATATAAATGAGAACAGCAAGAGCATGCAGGTCTGTTTTTTGATTGGGCAGATGTCTTCCCGGATCCTGAAGGCTTAGATGTTTTGTTTTTAAAACTTCGGGAGCAATAAAGTCTGCGGTTCCTATCACTTCAGGCGGAAACAGTTTAGGAACAACAAGACCGTCTATATCAATAATACAGGCAGACTTCGTTACAGGATCTACCAAAATGTTATTGTAAGATAAATCAGAATGTGCGAGCCCCATCTGATGCAGCTTTTTTACCCCTCTGCTGATATTGACGGCAATCTGGAAATAGCTCAGCCAGTCTCCCAGCTCCGACTGGTCCAGTCTCAACGGATACTGCTGATTTCTGAACATGGGAGCGGTAAACCATTTTCCCACCTTATCTTCTCCCTGAATATTTTCTGAACCAATATATCCTTTTGCAAAATAGAATTTATTATGGTAAACAGGAACTACAATTCCTGTGAGTTTATTTTTTTCAACAATATCGTAAGGCCACCTGAATATTTCGTTCAGAAAGTACTCGGAAGCATTTCCGCTTTGTATACTTTGCAGATAGGTAGAAACAATTCTCATGATTCTTTCTTTTTGTCCTTCATCCAGCGGATTCCGGTAAAAAGCCACTACATATTCTTTATCGGGAGAAAAGTAAACATCTTTCACACCACCCCGGATAGGGTTTTCATCTACATATTCATAGGATTTGGCTGTATCCAGAACAGAAACAACCTTAATGGTTTTTTTCATGGTATTAATAGATTATTGCCAATGTACGGTCATCGTGGTTTCCTCTGCTCCAGAAATCACTCCATATTAAAAGTTCTTCATCAATTTTTTCATCATGGATAAAGTCTGCTTTTGTGCGGTCATCGTTTTTTCCGGCCAGATCTTCAAAAAAAGATTTCCAGCTTTCTATATCTTCCAGTTTATTTTCGGTAATGAATTTCGGATCATAAATACCATCCGTCATCAGTACGAGATAAGAAAAATCTTCTATACAGGTAATTCTGAAGCGGGAATTCATTTGATCATTAAAAATCTCTTTCATGGTGATAAAACGGGTGCCTCCACCAAACTCTCCTACATCCATCAGGTTTAAAAGTTTTACCTCAGAAAAATCAGAATTGATCAGGTTAATTGGGCAGTCTCCCACTCCAAAACTTAGAATCACATATCCAAAACTAAACTTTTTAAGTAATGTAAAAATAAGTGTCGCATGCAAATCATTAACAGACAGCACATTTTCTGCTGCCGTTTTTTCTAATGTCTGATAGACAGATAAAACACTTTCCGACAAAACATTTTTGATATTTTGCTCAGCATCCAACTGTTCTTCTCTGGAATGACCGGAAGCATACATCCGATTGATATTGTTTTCAAGTCTGCTTAAAATCTCCTGCGAATTGAAAAACTGATTGACCGTTGCCACTGCCAATCTTGAACCCTCTCTTGATGCAGTTGCCGAACCTGCTCCATCTGAAACTGAAACAATATTCCAGTCATTGGGCAAAATATTCACTGCAAAATCATCTTCCCGAAATTTCCCTTCATGGGCATGAGAACGTCCTCTTTTGGAAGCCACGACGATTTTTTTGTCTGAAAATGAACCTTTGAATGATTCTTCCTCCGATTTGTAAAAAACTGCATTTTTATCGCTTGGAATATTTTTCCATAAGTCTTTGGGATCTGCATTTACAAAAAGCTGTATTTTTTTTTCTTCAATCTGCTTCTGATCATGAGTGTGATAAAACTGAACATCCAGATGATACATATTGTTGGTAACCGGCGTTCCTGAAATTGTATCATTTTCAAAGGTAAGTCCTGTTTCTTCAAGACCACTGATATTCTGAATTTTTATATTCGGAAAATCTTCCATGTCAAGACGGAATTCATAGAACTGTTTTGCACTGGCATTTTTCAATACCCAATGAGCATCTTTGAACTCTTCTTTTTCTCTATAAACAGCAGCTTGTTCCATCGTCTTTGGTTTAGAATCGGAGGCTGATTTTCTGAAGAATTTACCCATCATTATCCTAAGGTTCTGTTAATATCAAATCCTCCACCGGAAAATCCGTAATAATCCGAAGTTCCGCACCATGGACATTTACTGTATCCTTCTCCTCTCAGACAGTGAATACCGCCACACGAACAGGTTGCCAGTGCAATAGGATTGGCACAGTGAGGACATGAAGTTCCTCCATCCAGCTCTTCTATATTGATTTTAAGATTCGTTTTTTGGTTTGAAGAAAGTCTATAGTAGGCTTTTTCATCAATTTTATAAGCCCCATCCAGTCTGTAATATCTTGTTGCCATCCCCGGAATACTTGATTCCGCAAATGCTTTTTTAAATTTCATTAAATAAAGCTTCTCTGTTTCCTGACATTTCCCGTTTAATACTACAAAATTGTTATCCGGAAATCTCTGCTCCATTTCAGGATCTACTTTCTCAAGGATAAGGGAATCAATCTTAGAAAGGTTAATTCCTTCTTTTTTGGCTTCCGTTACACTTTGGCTGGTTGTTTTAATAGAATCTGTTACCCATTTGAAAAATTCTTTATAGGAATTCTCATCAGAGTTATTAAACAGCAACACATTATCGGCCAATGAACCGAGAAGTTTATAGTTTGTATTTTCACCTATGGATACAGCAATTGTATTGGATTTCCCACTGTACTTACTATTCCACCTTTCAATAGCTTTGGTAGCATCATCAGTGGGAACACCGTCTGTAAACAGAAAAACGATAGGTTTCCAATCGCCTTTTCTCTCATAGGTTGTCTTCACAATATCCCTGTCGATACAATCCATTACTTTGATTAAACCCTGAGAAAGTGAAGTACCGCTTCCAATTGGGATTTTTGGAGGATAAAAACTGATAATATCCTGCATCGGAGTAATCACTTCCGCTTCTCCTGCAAAACCTATCACAGAAATATAAACAGTTTCCAGTGAATACGGATCTTTTTTTAATTCCCTGATGATATTGGCGATACCTTCCTGTACCTGCTCAATAGGTTCTCCTACCATAGATTCGGAGATGTCTACTAAAAAATAAATAGGCAGTCTTCTCATGTTGTAAAGACAATTTTTTAAATAATAATATTAAGCTCCGATGGTGGCGGAGGTAATGTGATATTTTCTCCCGTATTTTGCGACTGTCCTCCCTGTGTAATAGAAGAACTCACCCATTTGAAAAAGGAAGAAAGGGTAATAGCGTCTGTGGTATCCAGTTTTACCACATGATCAGTCAGTTCTTTCAGAAACTGTTCGTCTGCTTTCGGGCCGGCTGCACAACCTACGATGGCTCCAAACTCCAGTCCTCTGATCACAGGAATCATTTGTCTGTATTTCTGAATATCCGAAGGTTTTCCATCTGTAAATATAAAAAGTAACGGCTGCCAGTCTCCTTTTGCATCGGCCGATTCTTTTACAATCTCTTTCTGTACCAATCCGGAAACCATTTCCAATGCAGCTCCTGTATGGGTTGGGCCACTGTCCGGACAGGTAATTTCCATGGGATAAAAGCTTGCCAGATCCGTTAAAGGAATAATATTTTTAACTTCTCTATCGAAGGTAATAACACTTAGATGCAAACTATCCATCGCCTGTGGATCCGCACGAAGCATACTGATCAATCCATTGAATCCATTATTCAGTGCCTGAATAGGCTCCCCGTTCATAGAACCTGAAGTATCTAATAGAAAATAAGCTAATAATCTCCTGCTCATTATATGACAAGTATTAAGTCTGAAGCCGGCGGAGGAAGTCGAAGACTTCCAAGCCGGCTTTTATTTTGGTTTGATAAAAATTAAGAATCTAGTTGGAATAAGCGTACTGCTGTCTCAGAATATCTATAAAGTTATCTGTATGATGCGGCTCACCCACAGCACGGAATTTCCAATCTCCGTTATGACGGTATGCTTCTGCAAAAACCATAGCACACATTCCGTTCATACTTGAATCTCCGGAAAGGCTGTATTTTGTAATTTCTTTTCCTGCAGCATCTACCGCACGGATAAATGCATTTTCAATCATTCCGAAGTGCTGGTTATTCGTTCTTCCCTGATAAATGGTAACAATAAATACAATTTTCTGATAGCTCTGATCCAGCTGATCCAGTTTTACAATGATCTGCTCATCATCTCCATCTCCTGCTCCGGTTCTGTTATCTCCTGTAAGCCATACATTTCCGCTTGGATGCTGCATAGAATTGAAGAAAACCACATCTCCCTGATAAAGTCCCATCTGTCTTCCGTCATTGGTCTGTACCGTTCTTCCAAGATTCGCTACTTTGCCATTGCCATCTAAAAGGAAAGCTACTGCATCAAGATCATATTCGGCTTCCTTACTAAACAGTTTTCCAAAGAATCCTCCACCTGGTTTTCTTACATCCCATCCTAAGCCAATGGTTACTTTTGAAAGATCATAAACGCTTTCTCCGCGGTCATTCTTTCTTAAATCTATCGTTTGTCCTTTCTGTAAATTAATTGCCATAGTTATTGTTTTTGTGTATTGGAGTGTTTTTATTTGATAATTTGTCCTTTATAGTATTTCTCCAGGAAGAAACCAAGATCTGCTCTGTATCCTATTCCCGAAGCTTCAAATTTCCAGCTACCGTTTCTTTTATACAGCCTTCCGAACTCTACACCGGTTTCAATAGAGAAATCTTCGTCCAGTTCATATTTTGCAATTTCCTGATTTGAATGATTATCTACAACTCGGATATAAGAGTTTCTCACCTGTCCGAAATTCTGTCTCCTTCTTTCAAAATCTTCTATGGTTACTACGAAAAGAATCTCCTGCACTCTTGAATCTACTTTATCAAGATCTATTATGATTGCTTCATCATCATCACCATCACTGTTTTTACCATTGGGATCATCACCTGTATGGGTAAGAGCGCCATCCGGAGAATTCAGGTTATTGTAAAAAACAAAATATTCTTCACTTACTAATTTTCTGTCAGAATCAATCATGATTGCAGAAGCGTCCAGGTCAAAATCGTAACCGGTTCCTTCATTGGGATCCCAGCCTAATCCAATCGTCATTTTAGTCAATCCTATGTCGATTTTTTGTCCTTTCTGTAGATTAATTGCCATAGTGTTTTATATTATGATTATTTTTCGCATTAAGATAGAAGTGATTTATGAATTGACCAAATTTATTTAGGAAAAAATGATCTATAGAGCCCAATTAAAGCTATTTAAGTCACCAATCACCATAAAAAAAGGTTCAATTAAAAAATTGAACCTTGTATTGTATAAAAGAGTATTGAATTAATTTTCAAAATTCTTATCCGAAACTGCAGCATTTCTTGCTTTTGCCAGCATAGGAATGGAAATCAGTCCCATCACCAGCATAATAACAATCTGCAGTGGTAAAGAAATAAAGGAATAGGTTAATCCCATTTCACCTCCGAAATCAGCACTTTTTCCTACGGATATAAAAAGCGCCATAAAGCCGTATTTCATCGCAAGATTATAAGCTCCAATTCCTCCACTGGCAGGAATAATCATCCCCAATGTTCCTACTACAATAATGAAGAAACCGTCAGCAAAGGTAAATGCGGATGTTTCAGGAAGAGCAAAACATACAAGATAAGCTGCTAAATAATAACAAATCCAGATTCCTAATGTATAAAGGATGAATTTTCCTTTTTCTTTTAATTTAAAGATGGAAGTTAATCCCTGAAAAATCCCATCAATAAAGTTGACAATTTTTCCTAAAAACGGAATTCCTGAAAGTTTCTTTTTGAATACGAAAAATAAAATGGTTCCTACAATCAGAATTGAAAGGCCCAATAAAATCTTATTAGGATTCATACTGATTCCTGAATTTTTGTAGAATGACAGAATTGCATCATACTTAAACAATAAAGTCAATCCTAAAAATCCCAGCATACAAACCAAATCCACCACTCTTTCCAAAATGATCGTTCCAAAAGATTTGTCTACAGGTACTTTTTCCACTCCATACAAAGCCGTTGCCCTTGCCACTTCACCACTTCTCGGGATAGTAAGATTCATCAGATACCCAAATGATATTGACCAGAGAGCATTAGAATTTGAAATACGGTGTCCCATTGGCTCCAGCATTAAATTCCAGCGAATCGCCCTAAACCAATAGGCAAGAAGGCCAAATACAGAAGCAAACAATACCCAAAGATAGTTTGCCTTCGCCAGTGACTTCTGAATGACTTTAAAATCAAGCCCTCTTAAGGCAAGCCATAAAAAAAAGCCTGCAAAAGCAAGCGATATTACTATTGTTAATATTGATTTTACCGGACTTTTTGATGTTTTCTCCATGTACTAGGTAAGAAGATTTGTTTTTTCATCCGGGAAAACGATCTTTGGCTGGAAGTCTTTAGCCTCTTCCGGGGTCATCTGCGCATAAGCAATAACGATGATGATGTCATCTTTCTGTACTTTTCTTGCTGCAGGCCCGTTCAGACATACTTCTCCGGATTTTCTTTTTCCTTTGATAACGTACGTGTCAAAACGTTCTCCGTTGTTCACATTCACGATATAAACCCTCTCTCCTACTACCAAACCGGCAGCTTCAATAAGATCTTCATCTATTGTTATACTTCCAATATAATTAAGGTCAGAAGCTGTTACTCTTACCCTATGAATCTTAGACTTGAAAACTTCTATTAGCATGATGCAAATTTATTAATAAAAATTAATAAAACAGCTCTTTAGTATCATTTAAAAACTCCCACAAACACAGGGGTTTAATTTTACAAAACACAAGGATTTTGAAAATTGCTTATAAATTTAATAATCATATGATTAAAAAAATTAATTGTTTATACTTAATTTAGGATTTAATAAATACAAAAAATAATATTAACTTTTTGCTAAAGTCAATAAACATAAGCATTTGGCATGATTTTAGTAACGCGTAACGTAGATTTTCTGTAAAAAGTGGAATTATCATATTTTAACTGTTTTCACCAAAAAGTAAAAAAATTTTACAAGTTTTAATAAAAAAATTGCACAATTAGAAAATAGTATTATATTTGCTATAATTACGAACTAACTTTAATATTAAAAATTATGAACAAGTCTGAATTAATCGACGCAATCGCTAAAGATGCAGGTATCACTAAAGTTGCAGCAAAAGCTGCTTTAGAATCTTTCATTGGTAACGTAACTACTACTTTAAAGAAAAAAGACGGAAAAGTGTCTTTAGTAGGTTTCGGTACTTTCTCAGTAGCTGAGAGAGCTGCTAGACAAGGGATTAACCCTGCAACTAAAAAACCGATCAAGATCGCTGCTAAAAAAGTTGCTAAATTTAAAGCTGGGGCTGATTTATCAAATGCAGTTTCAGGTGCTAAGAAAAAATAATCATTCAGATTAAAAAAATTCAGGGCTGTTTCTTAGAAACAGCCTTTTTTATTTCAAATTGTGGAAAATTATTAAGCAATTAAGACATTTTAAACGTATTAAGTTTCGTCTAAAGTCTTTTTCATGGTTAAAAATAAATAAGCGGGCTAAAGCCCGCTTCTATTGATATTAAAAATTTATATTTTCAGAATAGTTTTACAGTAAAAACTACACCACTAAGTTCTAGTTTCTAATCTTTCTATGGTGCCAATCTTGAAATCTTCCAATCCAGATCTTCAAGCTTATAAATAATCCTGTCATGAAGACGATTAGGTCTGCCTTGCCAAAATTCAATCTCATAAGGTCTTGCCAGATATCCACCCCAATTGGAAGGTCTTGGAACTTCAGTATTTTCATATTCTTTTTCCAGCTCTTTTAATTTATCTTCCAAAAACTCTCTGTTGGGAATCACCTGGCTCTGCGGAGAAACTACAGCTCCCAGCTGGCTTCCTTTCGGCCTTGAATGAAAATAACCATCACTTAAGTTTTCCGCCAGCTTTTCAAGATCAGCTTTAATAATGATCTGCCTTTCAAGATTAGGCCAGAAAAAATGCAGGCATGCTTTATGATTGTTTTCTATTGCTTTTCCCTTTCGGCTGTTGTAATTGGTATAAAAAATAAATCCTTCATGGGTATATGCTTTAAGAAGGACCATTCTTGTTCTCGGACACCCGTCTTCCTCCACTGTAGAAACAGCCATAGCATTGGATTCTGAGATCATTGGGCTCTCACTGGCCTCCAAAAACCAGTCTCTAAACTGCTCAATTGGATTTTGTTTTATCTCACTTTCAATAAGTTGGGATTTCTCGTACACTTTTCTTTTGTCGTGCAGGTTTTCCATAAATATTTTTTATTAAATTTGAGTATGAATCACTCATACAAAGGTAAAATATTAATCTCGACACCTGACATTTCCGGCGATATTTTTTCAAGATCGGTAGTGTTGGTTATTGAACATAATGAAAGTGGTGCGTTTGGTTTGATACTGAATAAAAAAAACAGCCAGATGAGCAGTAAGTTCAAAGATTTTTTTGACTTTAAAATTGAGGTCTATGATGGAGGTCCTGTGGAAAATGACAAAGTATTTTTTATTGTAAAAGGTAAAAGGGTTACTGAGATCTATACAGACATCACCGATGAATATTATCTTACAGAAGATATTGAACGTATTATAAATGCTGTCTTGAGCAGCGAACTGAATATTGAAAACATTAAAATATTTTCAGGCTATTCAGGATGGTCTCCAAGCCAACTAGACACTGAAGTTCAAAGAAAAATGTGGACAGTAGTAGATGTTTATAATCTTGACTATACGCTTCCCAATGATCAAACTCTTTGGAAATCTATTATGCAGAATCTTGGCGGAGAATTTCTTCTTTGGGCTAATTCTCCTGAGGACATTTCTTTGAATTAATGCAGGCTTTTCGTATCAATTTGATAATTAACAAACTTTAAGATTCCTTTAACCAATTTTAAAGAAAGTTTTTCCGTTCTTTGAAAAACTAAAATCACTGATATGAAAGGTATTACATTACTTGCTTTATCAATATTTTCTACCGCATTTTTATCATTCACCCCTATTAATAAAAAATACATTGTCATAGATGCCGGTCATGGCGGAAATGATTTTGGGGCTACTCATGGTGAAATTCGTGAAAAAAATATATCGTTAAGTGTTGCTAAGGAAATCCAAAAGATCAATGAAAGCCAGGATAAATATGAAATCATCCTGACAAGGGATTCAGACACGTATCCTACTCTTTCTGAAAGAACAGCCCAAATTAATAAACTTAATCCTGAAATGGTTATTTCACTCCATGTAAACTCTTCTCCTGAGAAAGAAAGAGCTGATAACGGATTTGAAGTTTATACTCAGAATTCTGATTTTTCAAAGGAGCTGGCAGGAAAAATTTACAAGAAATTCAATGCCCGTAAAATATCTGAGAGCAACCTTCATATTTTAAGAGAAACTAAAGCGCCTGCCGTATTGGTAGAACTTGGATTCATCAATAATTCTGAAAACAGGAATTATATAACGAGTGAAAAAGGGCAGAAAGAAATCGCACAGAAATTTGTTGAAATCATCAACGAATACTAAATAAAATACAATTTCTGATTTACTCAGAATAAAACCCGGTAAAGGACTTCTGGAACTTTGTTGTTTACCGGGTTTGTCAATTTTTATTGATCAAAACTTTTCTTCCAGCTTTCTACCAGTTCTGTGAAGCGGGATTTTTCAAAAGTCTTATTTCTTATCTTACCTACAGAAAATATACCTTTCTCTTCTGAAACCATTAAAATCTCTTCAGCTTTCTGAGATTCAAATGCAATAATCTCGTGTTCCTGAATATCAGCAAGATTATTTTTATGTAAAAAAGTAACAAAATTTTCCATCAAAGGAGAAATGTAAGCTCCTTCCGTCTGTTTTGGTACTTTAATAACATCTCCTTCTAAAAAAAGAAGATTTCCGGCAGTGGTACGTGCTATTCTTTTATTTGGATTCAGAAGAATAACGTCATCAAGGTCGTTTTCCTGGGCATAGATCGCTCCGTAGATATTTTCCGGACAGTGAACTCTAATATTGCTCAAAAGGTTGTTATTAACGTTTATTTCCTTAATTAAATCCAATTCTAAAGGTCTTTGATGAACTGCCAGTACATCTGCCACTTCTGAAACCTCATAAAAATAGGAAACAGAAGATTTTGCCAATGTTACGCCATCGTTATTCCTGAACACCTGGAAATTGATAATTCCGTTCTTTACTCCTTTACCTTCAATAATTTCTTTTTGAAAAAGTGTCTGGAAAAATTCCAGGGTATAAGTCAAAGGAATATTCATTCTCATCTTTCTCATGGAAGCCATCAGGAAAAAATAGCATTCTTCGTCCATGATTAATCCACCATTTCTTACAAAGAAAGAAACTTTCACTGAGTCGCCCCAAAGGAAGGCTCTGTTCTTTACATTTAACTCGTCTGATGTAAAATATTGATTTTCCAATTTTTGATGTGATTTATTTACAAAAAAATAATGAACGATAAATCGTTCATCAGTTTTATCATTTAATATTGCCCGGTATTATGCCGCACCTAATTTTATTCTCAGGTTTTCAATAAGATTTTCCCAATACATTGCATTTTCCTCTTCATCACCTTCTTCACAGAAATCTGTAATATTCAAAGCCAGATCTTCTGTAATATCATCAATTGTGATAGTCATTTCAAAGAAATTTTTTGTTCCTTCATCTTCTTCCCATCTGAAACGCACGAAACCTTCAGGCTTATATCTGATCAAAGTGGCCTTCTCAGCAGGTCCTCCACCCCAGCTAAAAAAGAAATCATCGCCTTTCTCTGTTACCTCATCCGCAAACCATTCAGACAATCCCTCTGCAGTCGCCAGATATTCATATAAAATCTCTGATAAACAGTGCATTGGAAATTCGTAATGGACTTTATGTTTCGCCATATAATCTTTGTTTTATCGTCCCGCAATATATAAATTAATTTTTTTATTACGCAAAAAAACAATTACTTTTTTAAAGAATCAGTATGATATTTATCACGGGATTTAAATCCTTATTCCATTAATTTTTAATGGATAAAGTTGTCATGTAAAGCATAAAAAAATCTCTCCTTTCCGGAGAGATTTTATCTTTAATTTTCGTTCAGGATATCAAGAATAATCTGACATCCTTCTCTGATTTCATCTTTAGATAATGTAAGAGGCGGAGAGATTCTCAGGTATTCATTTCTGTACAGCTGCCAGAAAACAACAAGCCCTTTTTCCATACATTTTTTTGCTACTTCCAGTGTATATTCGGGAGTTCCGAGATTCACGGCAAGCATTAAGCCTTTGCCATTGATATTTTTAATTTTAGGATGAACTAAAAGTTCTCTGAACAGTTTCTCTTTTTCTTCCACTTCATTCATCAGTCCGCTGTCCAGTACTTCTTTTAAAGTAGCGTAGCTTGCCGCTGCAATTAATGGATTTCCTCCAAAAGTAGTAATATGACCCAGCTTTGGTGAATGTGACAAGCTTTCCATAATTTCTCTGGAACTCATAAAAGCTCCTACAGGAACTCCTCCTCCCATTCCTTTCCCCATCACAAGGATATCCGGAACAATTCCAAAGTGTTCAAAAGAGAACAGCTTCCCTGTTCTTCCGAATCCCGGTTGTATTTCATCTAAAATCAAAAGCGCTCCTACTTCTTCACATCTTCTTTTTAATTTGATCAGATAATCATTATCAGGAACCAGAAATCCTGCTGCCCCCTGAATGGTTTCAAGGATAACACAAGCGGTTTTCTCAGTTATTTTATCGAAGTCTTTTTCGTTATTAAATTCAATGAAAGAAACCATTGGAAGTAAGGGACGGAATTCTCTCTTGTGGGTTTCATTTCCTGAAACACTCAAGGCACCATGTGTATTTCCGTGATAAGAGTCTTTAAAGGAAACAATTTCTTCTCTTCCCGTATATCGTTTTGCCAGCTTCAGACTTCCGTCAATAGCCTCAGCTCCGCTGTTTACAAGATAGGTAACCTCTAAAGGCTCCGGAGTAGCTTCTGCAAGCAGTCTGCATAAGGCAATAGGTTTCTCCTGTGCATATTCACCATACACCATTACGTGAAGGTATTTATCTGCCTGTTCTTTGATTGCATTCACGATTTTAGGATGTGAATGTCCCAGCGTATTGGCAGAAACTCCTGCTACAAAGTCAAGATATTTTTTACCGTCTGCACCGTAAATATAACTTCCTTCTGCTTTTTCAACTTCAAAACCTGCAGCAAATTTTGTGGTTTGAGCCTGATATATAAAAAAATCTTTTTGCATTTCCATTGTCTCCAAAATTTCAGCAAAGCTATAAAAGATTCATTAAAGGGTAAAATTAATCCACAAAAAAGACCAGCGAGTACTGGTCTTTTATATTATTTTCTTGTTCGTTTCGGTTTTTTAGCTTCTTCTTTGGCTTTTTCGTCATCAATAGCTTTCTGTGCTTTATCGAAGAGTTCGTTATCGGCGGTATACTGTATTTCTTCGTTATTTGGGGTGTCTACCAAAATATCCTGCCATTTCCGGATCCGGTCTTTGGTATTCCAGTTAAAATCGGGAAACTTCCTTCGTGCAGGTTCTATTTTACTCATCGGATAGGTGTCTGAATTTGCTCCAATACTACATGAAATAATCTGCAGGGCTCTTTCTTCAAACAATGCTCCGATAATTCCGCAGGTAGAAAGGGTAATTCCTATTCTTTCCGGTTTTTTGGTTTCCTGATCGGTATCATCTACATAAACAATAGACTGGGCATTTCCTACTACTCTTGCTTCTTTAATATCATTTTTCTCATAGTAAACCGTCATGAATTTTCCTTTCACCTGATTGAACTCGTCTTTCAGGTTCAGTGAATCCACTTTACTGATAGCAAAGGCATTTCCTATTACTTTTAAGGAGTCTATATCTTCTGTCTTGGTATTAAAGTAAGCTTCTACTTTATCACCGGTTACCTGTTTTTCACCGCTCCACAGAATTGGGTTTGTATACATATGCATCACCCCATCTGTTTCATTGAAAGCAATAGAGTCTGCTCTTCCCTGTGCATTGGATTTATAGATACGGGCTTTTTTGAATGCTCTTAAATAGCTTTTCTTAACTTTAATATCTAATGAATCCGGTCTTTGATAAGAGATAATTTTTTCTGATGCAAAATAAATGGAGTCTTTTTCCATCACTTTTACGGCATACGGATTTTTCGTCATCATTGCAGAGTCTTTTTTCTCAAAAATTTCTCCGTAGCCTCCTTTTATATACCTTCTTTCTTTGGGATCATCAAGGGTTACATTTCCGGTTGCTTTACCAAATCCTGAAATCTGATTGTAATACATATCATCACCGGTAAGGATTTTCTCGTTATAAAAGATCCTAGAGTTTTTGGTTAGATAAGCCTCCTTGGAATCCATTTTATAAGTTCCTCTTTCCGTATAAATTCTGTTTCGGGGATTGGTTTTGCTGGTAATGGTTGTAGGGCCATTAAAATCAGCAATTTTTGTATTCTGATTCTGCTTGATGTTCGGGCCTTCAATGATATATTGAGGAGTTTCAATTTTTACATTTCCCGTAAGGTCTACGACTCTTGTATTGAGGAAGTAAGTTCCTACTTTGGCGTAGGTTACATTCTGCCCGTCAGAAATTGTTCCCCCTGTATTAAAATAAGCCTGATTAGCCAGCCTGTCATAATACAGAATATCTGTTTTTATTGTTTGTTTTGGATCGGTTAAGACCACATTTTTTCTGGCAACACCTTTTTGGGTATTGGCATCATATTCCATTTCTCCTGCTGTGATTACAGAGCCGTCTGTATTTTGAAGTCTTGTATTGCCTATTGCTTTTACAAAGTTTTCTTCATTGTACAGAACAACTTCATCTGCTGTAAGGATGGAGCCTTGGTGTTCAATCTGAACATGACCGGTAAAGTATTGATTCCCGTCGTATTTTTCAGGGTCTTTCTTAATTTCATCAGCGTGGATGATCTTTACCTTATCTTCAGGTCTCATCTGTTTGGGCTGAGCTTGTGAAGGAGGCTGCAAATAGGGATCTCTCTTCACAGGTGTTTTATCCTGCGCAAAGTTTAGCGTAGAAATAAAGATTAGCAGAAAAAGGATTATTCTCATTAATTAGTCATTCTTAGTGCCATAGAAATATAGCGAATGAGAATCAATTTTTACGCCAAATGCTTCTTCAATGGCTTCTTTGATTCCTTGGATTCTTGGGTCACAGAATTCAATAATTTCTTCAATTTCTTTATCGGAGTCTTTTTTGTAGATCACCAAATGGTCATGCTGTTTATCAAAATAAGACTTCTCATAAGATGAAGAGGTCAATGTCTTTTCTCCGAACTGATGCTTACGGATCAAGCCTGCATCAAGGAAAATTTCAATAGTGTTGTAAATTGTTGCTTTGGAAACATGATATTTCTTCTGCATCATCAGAAGATACAGATCATCAACGTTGAAGTGATGATCCATATTATAAATCTCTTCTAATATCGTATATCTTTCAGGTGTGTTTCTGAACCCTTTTTCTAATAAGTAGTTTCTCAAAACATCCTTGATCAAAGCTATATTTTTTTCTTTTTGTACTGTATCCATTAAAAAAATTATCTACAAATTTATTGAATTTTATTTAAATAGATAGTATTGTTAAACGCCAGAAGGTTAAGAGTTGTGACGGAAGTATCCCGATTGCTCAATCTTATTATCATAAACGGTAAGTTCAGTAATAGGTGCAGATTCTACTTCAACGTTATGAGAAGATACTCCCCAAGCCTTAAAGTCATCACTTCCGATATACTTCACAAAGTTATAAATGTTAAGAATAATCTTTTGTTTAACAGTTAAAAGGATATCGTTGATATATGTATTATCTATGATTACATATTTAAGATCCGGCGGTATCTCATGAGATCTTAAAGAAGGGTGACTGCTTCTTGAAGGAATGGTTCCATCAGCCATTAAATCTTTAAGAACCATATTGAAATAATCATTAATTCTTCGGTCTACTTTAAATCCTAAAAGGAAGTTGATTTTATATACTGTTCCCGGAAGAATTTCGTCTACTGTATATTTGAAAGTATATGGATCTTCCTGGTTTACAATACTCAGGATAAAGTAATGATCTGCTCTTTTCGGCTGTTTCTTGATGATGGAGTAAATGATTTTTGATTCTACTTCATCGTTTCTTTTTGCTCTGCTCAGATAAGCCAGGTTTGTAGCATATTTCGGGATGGTTTCATCCAGCTTCATGTCTTTAAGGATAGACACGTATTTTTCAATTTTCACAAACTGGATAAATCTTGTTTTAATCAATCGTCCGTTATACCATGCATACATAGAAAGTCCGATAGAACCAGCCAATACAACGGTAATCCAACCTCCTTCCATGAATTTGATAATATTGGCGCTGAAGAAACCAAGTTCAATAGCCATATAAACAAATGCAAAAAATAAAATCAATATTTTGCTCACTCTTTGTTTTAATAGCCAGAACACCAAAAGGATTGTTGTCATCAGCATCGTAACTGTAATGGAAAGTCCATACGCGGCTTCCATTTTTCCGGATTCCCTGAAGTGCAGAACGACAATAATACACAGAATAAGAAGTCCCCAGTTAATTCTTGGGATATACATCTGTCCTTTAACTCCGGAAGGATAATCAATTTTTTGATTTGGCCATAGGTTAAGAGACATTGCTTCTGAGAATATGGTGAAAGAACCTGTAATCAATGCCTGGCTGGCAATAATTGCGGCAGCTGTTGCTAAAATTACTCCAGGGATAATCATCCACTCTTCCATAATTCCAAAGAATGGGTTTACTACAGAAAATCCAGGTTTGTTGTAATTGGTCAAAAGCCATGCTCCCTGTCCAAGATAGTTTAGAATAAGCATTACTTTAACAAATCCCCAGCTTACTCTGATATTTTTTGCACCACAGTGTCCTAAGTCTGAATAAAGTGCTTCTGCTCCTGTTGTACAAAGGAAAACAGCACCTAAAATAACAATTGCACTTGGTGAGTTGACAATAAGTTTGTAAGCATAGTAAGGATTGAAAGATCTTAATATCTCAAAATTCTCACTCAAATGCATTACTCCCAAACCTCCTAATACTAAGAACCAAACCACCATTACAGGACCAAAAAACTTCCCGATAAAGCTGGTCCCGAATTGCTGTACCACAAAAATGACAATCAAAATTCCAATGGTGATAGGAACAACAGGGGTGTGAGGATTATAAATTTCAAGACCTTCAATAGCCGACATTACGGTAAGCGATGGTGTAATTACCCCGTCTGCAATCAGAGCGGCAGCTCCTACAATGGCAATGAGATACAACCATCCTTTCTTAAGGTTTCTTACTAGGGAAAACAAAGCAAGAATACCTCCTTCACCTTTGTTATCTGCTCTTAAAGCAATGATCACATATTTTATTGTGGTCTGCAGGGTAAGTGTCCAAATAATACAGGAAAGGGCTCCTTCTATGTATTCATTGAAAGGCATATTACTCCCTTGGGATCTTGCATTCACAATTGCTTTCATTACGTAAAGCGGAGAGGTACCAATATCTCCAAAAACAATTCCTAGAGACACTAAAACTCCAATAAAGGAAAGTTTCTTTATGTCGAAGTGGTAGCCATCTTCTGTAACTTCTGCCATATCAGCTTAATTTATTTTAAAGGCGCAAATTTATACTAATTTTATGACGTCAAGAATTTTTCTTCATGAATATAATAAATGAAAAAACTTCCTTTCGGAAGTTTTTCTCTATAACTATTTTACGTACATCGCTTTTTTAATTTCCTCTTTTACTTTTTCAAGCTTAGGGAACCATTCTGCAAACAATGCCGCAGAGTAAGGTGCAGGTGCATCAGGAGTAGTAATTCTCTTGATAGGAGCATCTAAATAATCAAATGCTTTTTGCTGTACCATATAAGTAATTTCAGAAGATATAGAAGCAAATGGCCAAGCTTCTTCTAAAATAACCAATCTATTTGTTTTCTTCACTGATGCCAGAATGGTATCAAAATCAAGAGGACGAACTGTTCTAAGGTCAATAACCTCTACAGAGATTCCTTCTTTAGCCATATCTTCAGCAGCCTGTAAAGCCAGCTTCATGATCTTTCCAAAAGAAACCAAAGTAACGTCTGTACCTTCTCTCTTGATATCTGCTTTTCCTAATGGTAAGTAGTATTCTTCTTCAGGAATTTCCATTTTATCTCCATACATCTGCTCAGATTCCATGAAAATAACCGGGTCATTATCCTGAATTGCGGTTTTCAACAACCCCTTCGCATCGTAAGGGTTTGAAGGAACCACTACTTTAAGGCCAGGAATGTTTGCAAACCAGTTTTCAAAAGCCTGAGAATGGGTAGCTCCTAATTGTCCTGCAGAAGCCGTAGGTCCACGGAAAACAATTGGACAGTTCCATTGTCCACCACTCATCTGACGGATTTTTGCAGCATTATTGATAATCTGATCAATTCCTACCAATGAGAAATTGAATGTCATATACTCTACAATGGGTCTGTTACCATTCATCGCAGCACCCACAGCAATTCCTGTAAAACCTAGTTCTGCAATTGGGGTATCGATTACTCTTTTAGGGCCAAACTCATCCAGCATTCCTTTTGAAGCTTTATAAGCACCATTGTATTCTGCAACTTCCTCCCCCATTAAAAAGATGGATTCGTCTTTACGCATTTCCTCGCTCATTGCCTGTGCAATTACCTCACGAAAAGTATATTCTGCCATATTTATTCGAAAAATTTAGACTACAAAAATAGTGTTTTTTTATTATACACATAATAAAAACACTCTTCATTTGAATGAGAAGTCTTTTATTAATTTTATTTAAAACTGATTTTTCTCCTGTAAACTCAGTTCTTTGTAATTTTTTATAAGGTCCTGAAAAATTCCTATACATTCTCTATATACAAAAAATGACACCTCATTTCTGAGATGTCATTTAAAATTCTATCTAAACTTAAATTAATTCATTTTTTCCCAAACCTGGGTTCTTCCTAATAGAGATAATCCTAAGTACCCTCTTACATTCAGCTTATCTCCGCTTCTTGTAATAGTACACTTGTACGTTTTCCCTGTTTTAGGATCGGTAATTGTTCCTCCTGTGAATTCATCACCATCTTTTTTCAGTCCTCTGATGATCTCTAGTCCTAAAATAGGTTTTCCTTTTCTGTCATCCTTACAAGCTGTACAGTTTGGATCAGCTGGTTTTATCAACAGTTGGGAAACTTTTCCATAGTATTTACCGTCTGATTTTTTGTACACTTCAACAATAGATTTTGCCTGTTTTGTCTCATCATCAATTGTCTTCCACTTGCCTTCTATCTGTGCAAATGTAAGTACACCGCATAGAGAAAGCGCGAACGTTAACAATATTTTTTTCATATTTCTTATAGTTTTAATTTTTATACAATATTCTTATCTACGTATTGATAAAAATATAAATTAATTTTCAACAAACAAAAACTTTTATTATACAAAGCATAAAGAGCTTATAAAAGGTAGATAATAGGACTACAAAGGCTGATTACCTACTACTGTTTAGCACATCTTCCTTTATCTTAATTCAGTTTCCTGTTAATTACTCTATCCATATAATCCTGGTACCAGGCTTTTGCAGTCTGTTTTCCTTGTTCTACTTCAGGGTTTTTAACCTCATTTATAAGGTTTTTCTCAAGACTCAGATCAGATTGATTATATACTCCGATAATTTCTTTTCCGTCAAAACGGTAAATATAATTCCCGATCATGAACTGATCTGTACTTCCATCTGAATTTACCACTATAAAAGGGTATTTCTTATCACTCACCAAACTTCTTCCCCAGCTTCTGATAGGCTTATTATATCCGATAAGATCTGCCAATGTAGGATATATATCTGCCTGCTGTGCTATTTCCTGACTGACTCCTTTCAGCTGATAAGCAGGATTCGGAGAATAGAAAACCAATGGAACAGCATAACGGTTCATCGCTCTTTCGTATTCCGGATAATACACCTGATTCGTATGATCTCCAGTGAAAACAAAGATCGTATTGTTATACCAGGGCTGCTTTTTAGCAGTTTCAAAATATTTTTTGATTGCATAATCCGTGTACTGCATCGGCTCATGTATTTCAATCTTCCCTTTTTTAAATTTGCCGTTATATTTTTCAGGTACTTTAAAAGGATGATGTGATGAAGCGGTAAACACAGTGGTCATGAAAGGCTGTTTCTTCCCGACATTTTTAGCAAAATACTGAAGGAAAGGTTCATCCCATATCGCCCACATTCCATCAAAGTCTTCATCATGATTGTATTCTGTTTTTCCGAAATAATGCTTAAATCCTAAAATATTTCCAAATCCAAGAAATCCCATAGAACCATTCGGGGCCCCATGGTAAAAAGAAGTATCATATCCCAGATCATTACAAACAGAGACAATAGACTGAATTTTTTGATTGGAATAAGGTGATCCGGTAAAGGCATCAGTAAGACTCGGAATTCCGGCCAACACACTGCTCATCCCATGAATTGACTGTCTTCCATTCGCAAAAGTATTGGGAAAAATAAGACTTTGGCCAGCCAGGCTATCCATAAACGGAGTGTAAGAAACGTAATCTTTAATATTTTTATCTTTATTAAACGCTCCGGAATATTCTCTTCCAAAAGATTCTACAATGAAGATGACAATATTGGGACGGTTTTCAACTTTTCTGTCATACACTTTATAAGGCTGTACATTTTCTTCAATATATTTTTCATCTACGAAATGAACTTCCTTAAAATTATTGGTATTTAAAGTCCTGAAAAAGGAGAATGTACTGTTGAGTACCATATTTCCTTGTAATGGATTCGTTACAAAACGAGTTGCATCTACCATGTTAATAGGTCTTGTACTGTGTTTGAAATCCCCTCTGATTCCTCCTACCACCAAAACTGCTGTGATACACAAAGTAATAATGGACGTAATAAAATAAGGAACTAGTTTCACAGGTTTAATATCTTCTACTTTTACTCTTTTGTAAAGAAAAACCCATAATCCCATTAAAACAATAAACCAAATCAGCACAAAAGGATGCTCTCCTACTGAAATCATCAGCGTTTGGGAAACGTTGGATTCATGTTCAGCCACCTGAAATACTGCAGAGGTAAGCCTTGCCTGTGAGAATTTATAGTAAATAAAATCCCCGAAATTCATGGCATAAGCAATCCCATTCGTGATAAAATACAGCCAGAAAAGAATTTTCTGAAATATTTTATTTGTATTGATCACCAAAGGCAATAAACTAAGGAGTATAAACAATGCATTGACATATAAAATAGCTGTGGTATCGAAAGCTGTACCATGGAAGGCCAGCTTTATATATTCTGAAACAGAGTCAACTTTAATCAGATCTTTGTTAAAATACCAAAATAAAAATCTGGCAATCTGATAAAAAACATAGGCTAAAAAAATCCTGTAAACTAATGCCAGAACTTCCTGTTTTCTCAATCCTTTTAAAAATTTCATGGAACAAATTTACATCAAAATCACTTTAATGCATTTTTTAGTGCAGATTATTTTGAGTTAGAATTTTTAAAAACTGTAATTTTGTGGTTATGGATTTTATAAAGAATAATCTGGCCAATGCCTTAACCCTGGCTAACTTATTTGCAGGCTGTATAGGGGCAATACATCTAGTTTTAGGAGATTATCAGACTACGGCAATCTGCCTTATTCTCTCTTCGATTTTCGATTTTTTTGATGGCTTTGTAGCCAGAGCATTAAAATCAAACTCCAATCTGGGACTTCAGCTGGATTCTCTTGCAGATATGGTAAGTTTTGGAGTCATTCCCGGACTTACTATGTATAAAGCTCTTGAACCCTTTGGTGCTGAGCTTCTTGGAATGCACTTTCCGTTTGAAATCAAATATCTTGGATTAATTGTTACCGTATTTTCCTGCCTGAGACTTGCCATCTTCAACCTTGATGAAGAGCAGCGTTATTATTTTAAAGGATTGAATACGCCTACCAATACTGTTTTACTGTTTGGTCTCTATTATGCATTTAAAGAAAGCGGAAATTTCAGCTTCTTATTCGATAATGAGCTATTGCTGATTTTACTGACTCTTCTTACGTCATGGCTTCTAATCAGTCCGATTAAGATGATGGCAATGAAATTCAAATCCAAGCAATTGAAAGATAACTATCCTAAAGTCGTACTATTAGTAGGAGGTATTGCTATTCTTGCCTTGTTTCAGGTGGTAGGAATTCCTATGCTTGTTATTTATTATATATTAGTGTCTCTTGTTTTTCAGGGACAGTTAAAATAGAAACTAAAGAATAAGGTTTTTATCTCCTTATTTAAGTAAAACACATTTTCAAACTATTAATGATCAACATGAATTTAAAACTTCATAAACCACTTTGTATTTTTGACCTTGAAACAACAGGAACCAACATCGGAAAAGACAGAATTGTTGAAATCTGTATCTTAAAAGTAAATCCCGATGCCTCCAGAGAAAGTAAAACCTGGCGTGTAAACCCGGAAATGCTTATTCCTAAAGAAAGCAGCGAAATTCACGGAATTTATGATGAGGATGTAAAAGATGCGCCTACCTTCAGAGATATTGCTTCTAAAATTATGGAAATGATTACCGGAAGCGATTTGGGAGGATTCAATTCTAACAGATTTGATGTTCCGCTTTTGGCTGAAGAACTTTTAAGAGTAGGAATGGATTTTGATCTGAGTAAATTCAGATTGGTAGATGCACAGACTATTTTCCATAAGAAAGAACCTAGAAACTTAGGAGCAGCTTATCAGTTTTACTGTGGAAAAACATTGGAAAATGCCCATTCTGCAGAGGCTGACGTAATGGCAACCTTTGAAGTTCTGGATGCTCAGGTAGGAAAATATAATGATATTCCGAATGAAATAGCACCGCTAAGCGAATTTACATTCCATAATAAGAATGCAGATCTTGCCGGATTCATCGGATATAATGAAAAAATGGAAGAAGTTTTCAACTTTGGAAAATACAAAGGTCAGGGAGTGAAAGCAGTATTCCAAAAAGATTTAGGATATTTCGGATGGCTTCAGAACGCTGACTTTCCGTTGTATACAAAGAAGGTTTTCACAAAAATTCAACTCTCAAGCAGGTTTTAACATGTCTGAACTGGTTCGTTTTAAATTTTATGAAACTGCCCTTGAAGCTAACAGGGACAAACAAATATTGGCTGAAAACGGCATCAACAGCTTCATTGCAAATGAGCAGCTCATTCAGTCAGATTGGCTTCTGTCACAGGCAGTAGGCGGCATACAGCTTCAGGTTTTTGAAGAAGATCTTGAAAAAGCCAAACAGATATTACAGGATTATAAGGACAATGAACAGTATTCTCTGGAAGTAGAACATACCATTGAAGATCCTGAGTTTGATTTTGTATGTCCGAAATGTGGTTCCAATCATATTTACAGGGATGACAGTGCCACCAGCTTCTTTGGAATTTCATTTCTGACGAGTCATAAGTTCAAATGTTATTATTGCGGGAATGAATTTACCCATTAACCAATAAGAATTAATACATTTTACCCATCTGATAAAAGATTGCTCCGTTTTTCGCAATGACGAAGCATAAATAAAATAAAAAAGAATTATGAAGATCATCTGCATAGGAAGAAACTACAGCGAACACGCAAAAGAATTGGGAAACGAAATTCCTGAGAATCCTGTTATTTTTATGAAACCGGATACAGCGGTTCTTAAGGGAAATGATTTTTATATTCCTGAATTTTCAAATGATATTCACTACGAACTTGAAGTGGTATTGAAAATTTCAAAGGGAGGAAAATATATTCAGAAAGAAACAGCAAACAAACATTATGAGGAAATAGGTCTGGGAATAGATTTTACAGCCAGAGACCTTCAGAGTGAGCTAAAATCAAAGGGGCTTCCATGGGAGCTTGCCAAAGGGTTCGATGGTTCTGCTGTAGTAAGTAGTTTCTTTAAAAAAGACAGTTTCAGTCTTGAGAATCTTCAGTTTTCATTGTTAAAAAATAAAGACAAGGTTCAGGAGGGCAATACAAAAGATATGATGTTCAATTTTGACGATATTATTGCCTTTGCTTCTCAGTATTTTACCCTAAGAGTAGGTGACCTGATCTTCACTGGAACTCCAAAAGGGGTTGGAAAAGTGGAAGAAAATGACATTCTGGAAGCTTATCTTGAAGAGGAAAAAATTCTTGATATCCGAATATTATAAGTATTTAACATCAGAGTCTGACAAATTTTCCCTATCTTTAGGTAACAAAATAGAGGTTATGATAAATATTGTATTACCCGTAGATTTTGGGGACAAGACAGAGCAATTGGTGGAAGGTGCCATAAAATTTGCAAAACAGCTTAACGGCAGAATTTACCTGATTCATGTAGCGCCATCAGATATTGGTTTTGCTATTGGTGATATGGGGTTTCAATATTTCCCGGAAGTTGAAGCCAATGAAATCAGAGAAGAGCTGGTACAGCTTAATAAAATTGAGCAAAGAATCATTGCTCATGATATCGATTGTGAACACCTTTTAAAACAAGGACTTGCTAAAGATATCATTCTGGAGCATGCAAAGGAAAAAAATGCAGATTATATTGTGATGGGATCACATGGCAGAAGCGGAATTTATGATGTATTCGTGGGAAGTTTAACCAAAGGAATTACGAAAAGTTCAAGTATTCCTGTTCTGGTACTTCCAATTCACGACTAAGAAAAAGAAAATTTTAATCGTTAGTAATAAAAAAACCGATCAAAACATATTGTTTGATCGGTTTTTTACTATATAACCAATTAATTAACCTTCTTTTTTGTAGATATTCGGATCGTAGTAAGGATGCTTACCTTCCGTTGGAGAATAATAGTCTTTATCTTTGTCTCCACCTAATGTTACTACAAGTACATAGCACCAATAAGTAAATAATACACAGCAAACTGCAAATAAAATCCAGTTTAAAACATTACCGAAAGTATCAAAGAAACCGAAAGTCCATTTGAAAACTTTACTTAAGAATAGAAAGAAAGACGTCATTATTTTCCTTTTTTAAATTAACTTTGTACAAATTTATAAAAAATGTTTAAATTACTTTCAAAAGAAAGCAATATTTTTTCAATTCCTGTTTATATTGGTTTTCTTCTTTTAGTAGTCGTAATATTTAACATACTGAATTTCAACACTTACGAAGCTATTGTTGCCGGAATAACTTTTCTGGGAATTGCTTTGGGATATTTTTGTTTTCACAGTATTGCCCTTAATTATCAGACCCATCTTCCGTTATTTTTATATACTTTTTTTATTTTCGGGCTGTATCCCGGAAATCTGGATATCGGAATTGCAGTTTCACTGCTTACAAACTCCTTTCTTATCCTTCTTCTCACCAGTGCGGATGAAGATATCAGAAAGAAGTCGTATGTATTGGTAGGATCTATTGTGGCGTTGAACTTTATTTTCCTTCCTACCACCTGGCCAATGGCTGTTTTTGTGATCATTCACGTGATTGCTACTTCTGCCAAAATCACTTTGAACCTTTTCAGATTCCTGCTGGGAATTGTTCTGATTACCTTCAGCTATTTCTCTGTGATGTATTTTGTTCAGTTCACTTCCTGGAATATAGATTATTTCCCGTTTGGAAAGATGAAACCTGTAACGGATTATACGGAGCTTCTGCCACTGATTCCTGTGGTTCTGATGCTTATTTATGCGGTATATGACCATTTTAAAAACTATAATAAGAAAAGCCCGATAAGCAGGTATAAATATACTTTCCTGTTGGTCTTTTCGATGGCACAGCTTGTTTCCATCATCCTGTATATGAATAAGAGCTATGAATATCTGCTGCTTCTGGCATTTCCTTCAAGTATTATCTTAAGCAGAATGATGAGATTTTTACCCAAATATTGGATGCGTGAAGCCAGTGTATGGCTTATTATTATTAGTTTACTGACCTTTAAAGCAGGTACAGTTTTTGATTTATTTTAAAAAATTATGATTCAGATAGACGATAAATTGATTTCTGAGGAAATTTTTTCCGAAGAATTTGTTTGCAACCTTACGAAATGTAAAGGTGCATGTTGTGTGGAAGGAGATGTAGGGGCTCCGTTGGACAAAAACGAGCTTGAGATATTGGACAGTATTTTTGATAAAATAAAACCTTACCTTACTCAGGAAGGCATCAAAGCCCTTGAAGAGCAGGGAACATGGACTACTGATCCGCACGACGGAATGTATGTTACTCCTATGGTGGAGAACCGCGAATGTGCTTATGTAACGTTTGACGAAAAAGGAATTACCAAATGTGGTATTGAAAAAGCATATGAGGATGGTGCTGTAGACTGGCAGAAACCAATTTCCTGCCACCTGTACCCTATTCGTGTTACAGAATATTCTGCATTCACTGCTTTGAATTATCATGAATGGAATGTATGCAGCGATGCATGTACACTTGGAAAAGAACTTCAGGTTCCTGTCTATAAGTTTTTAAAAACGCCATTGACAAGAAAATACGGAGAAGAATTCTATAATGTTCTAAGTGAAGCCGCTGAGGAATGGAAAAAAGAATATGGTTCTTAACCGATTAGGATTTGAATTAAATAACAAAAACCGCAGATGAATCTGCGGTTTTCTTATTGTTCTAATATGGGTACATTACAGAATCTACGCATATTTATACTAAAAAACCGGGCAATCCCCGGTTTTAATATCTTAAAAAGTGATTTTTTATTTAAAATCAGCATCCGTAACTCCGGAGTTGATCACAATTTTGGTAGTTTTAATCGTCATTTTCTGACCTCCACCTTCAGCATCTACTTCAGCAGGAAACTGTATTCCGTCTACGGTCATGTAGCTTTTAATGGTAGCATTTCCTTCTCCTGCATTGGTTTTATACAAAAGTCCGGTTCCAGCATCAAAATAAAATTTTCCTTTATCCGAAGACAATACATTATAGTCTTTTCCGTCTAATTTTTCTGATGATACATTTGGAAAATTAGAAGCATCAAAAGCTAAAGCATCAATTGGCTTTCCTTTTTTCAATTCGCCAAGCTTGTCTGCAGGAATATCTTTTTTGGTTCCCATCTGATCAAAGTATCCTTTCTCACCGTCAAAAAGCTGAATCATTTCTTTCCCCATCAGCGATTGTACAGATTTGAATTTATTTCCTAATTTCTTAGTAGTCATTTGAATTTCCATTCCCTGCACAGAAACTATGTTATCAGTAATGGTAGATTTTACGGCCTCCAATTTATCTTTTCCTCCTAGAGCTTTGAAATAATTATCTACAACTTCTTTAGCGGTAAGTTTTGATTTTACAGCTTCTGTTTTAGCAGATGCAGCCCCTTTCTTCTGAGCTGCTGCCGGTACTGAAAAAAGTACAGCACAGAAAAATGGAATGATGATCTTTTTCATATTTATAATAAAGTTTAAAGAGTAAATATAGGAATATTGGCGGACATACAAATAAATAATGAGTGATGAGCAATTAGTAATGAATGATAATTGATAAATGATGAATGGTAAATATGATTATTGATTAATCTTTAGGATGGGTATATAATACAAAAAACCGTCAAAAAATTGACGGTTTTCAAATATTTATATCGGAGTATAATTATTTCTTAAGTTCTTCTAAAAATTCGTCGTGAGAAATTTTAGTTTCTTTTTTGCTGGCTTTTTCAAGAATTACATCTTTTAGTTTAGCCATAGCTACTTCAGAAGAAATTTGTCTTACCTGCTCTTGGTCTTTCAACATTTCAACAGCATATTTTTGGATTTCTTCATCACCCAGGTGGTGGATTCCGTAGATTGCCAATTGGTTTTTAACCAACTGTTCAGCCTGAGCCAATACATCAGCATAATCAAGGTTGATTTCGTTTTCAGTCATCAATTTACCTTCGATAATCTGATATCTCAATTGGTTTTTCTCAGCTTCAAGAATTTCCTTAGCCTGATCTTCAGACTGGATGTTCTGGTTAGAGAATAATAACCACTTCACAAGGAATGATTCAGGAAGTTTTACTTCTTCTTTATCAGTTACCTGCTCTAATACTTTATTCACAAAGTGAACATCAGCATTTTGCTGGAAGTACTCATCTAATTCAGTTTTTACTTTATCTTTAAGCTCTTCTTCAGTCTTGATGTTTCCTTCTCCGTATACTTTGTCGAATAAGTCCTGGTTAAGTTCAGCTAAGTTTAATGAATAGAAATCTTTTACTTTTACTTCTAATTCATTGTGATGTAGGTGTTCTACTTCTTCTTTGCTGAATCCTAATTCTTTAGCTAATTCTTCGTCACCTGCAAGAGTTTCTTTTGTTACTTTTACAGACCCTTCCATTTTCAAACCTTTTACCAATTTAAAAGCCTCTTTGTTTTCAGCTGTAATGGTAAGGTTTTTCGGGTGGTGGTGGTGTTCTCCTTCAGCATCTTCTTCTACAACCTGAGAAACTTCTAAAGCAATGTAAGAATCTTTAGTGATTTTATCTTGAGGAACCTGCTCAGCAAAACGCTTCTGCATGTTTTCAATACTCTTGCTGATTTCTTTGTCAGACGCTTCTACTTTGTAGTGAGGCGCTTCATATTTAGCTAAATCTATAGTGAATTCAGGCTCATATCCTACTTCAAAAGCAACTTCTAATTGATCAGCATTGTAATCTAATTCGTTTACTGGCTGAGGAACAGGCTGACCAACTAATCTTAATTTGTTTTCATTAACATAGTTGTTTAAAGCATCAGAAACTTGTCTGTTGATTTCTTCAAATGCAATACCTGCTTCATATTGTTTTTTAACCATACTCAAAGGCACTTTCCCTTTTCTGAATCCAGGAACTTGCGCATTTTTAGCATAATTAATCAACTGCTTCTCTACTTTTTCTTTGTAGTCAGATTTTTCCAATGTTACTGTAAGCAATGCACTTACGTCATCATGGTTTTGTGCGGTAACCTTCATTATTGATTAAAATTTTAGGTTGCAAAAATATGAATTTTTTATGAAAAATACCCATTTAAAATCAACTTATAACGCCAAATATTGTTAAATAAAAAACCACCGGAGATTTCCGGTGGTCCAAACAAGATTAATTATCCTAATTACTTAGGTTGTATTTTGCCTCAGCATCAGTTTCTCCTCCTACTACACTACCCCAGGCAGTTCCTGATTTAGCATCATTTACACTTTGAGGAGAGTGAATAAGTGTTAATTTTAAGAATGGATCCGTCCCGTCAACAGCTTTTACTACGGTCCATTTGGTTCTTAATCCTACTCTCTTTCCGTCACTTCTTAGATCGCTTCCATCTACTCTTTCTACCGTAATATTAGATTTTGGAAAATCGAAAATTAAAAAGTGTTCATTTTTAGCATCAATAATTTCCTGAGTAGCATCTTCATTTCCATTTTTGAATTTTGCCTGAACAGTATATGTCTTACCGTTTGTAAGCGGAATCGTAGGTGTTCCTCCTGCTCCGATACTGTAATCATAAGTCTGAGTAGTCCCGGCTGCATCATCTGTCACCAACAGAAGAATATTGGTAAGTTCTTCCTGAGGAAGATCATCTTCTTCTGCAGAACCATTTCTCTGGCAAGAGGTAACAGCAGTAACAGTAATAAATAAAACGGCTAATAATTTGATGATATTTTTAGTATTGAATAGTTTTTTCATTTTTAAGAATTTTAAATTGTAAAATTTTGATTGAATAGTTGTTTAAAATCTTTAGAATCTGTATCTAAAGTTTAAAATAAAGTTTCTTCCTGCCTCATCTGCAAAGAATCTCAAACGGTTTAGATATTCTCTGTACGAAGTATTGAAAAGATTATTTACGATAAGCCCTGCAGAAAGATTTTTGCTGATGTTAACTCCAGTCTGGATATTCCAAAGTGAATATCCGTTGGGCGGAGTACTGAAATCGATTTCCTTATCCACCAGCTCGCCATTTACATAAAGCTCCAGCGGCGCATTACGAATCGGAAATCTGGTTTGCTTTACAAATGTTTGATTTTCAACAGTGAAATAGAAATTATTCCATTTCTGTTTTTTGAACTGCAATGCATTGGAAAAATTAGGAGGCATCATTAAGATCAAAGGTTCATTGTGGGTATCGTCCTGTCCATATACATAACTTCCTTTTCCGATATAAGTCAGGTCATCCGTAAGTTTCCAGCTGATATCCAGATCCACTCCGTACATTTTCGCATCAATCTGCTGATACACCCATTCCGGGAATACTCCTCTGATAGTTCCTTTGATCCCCACCGGAATTTCATTAATGAAATTTTTAGTGATGAAAAAATAAGGGTTTACGGAAACATTCAAGCCTTTCAGAACATTGAACCTTGAGTCTATATTTAAATTAAACTGGTGTCCCTGCTCGTTTTTCAGTCTCATATCTCCGGTTTCGATCACCCCCGCAGAATGATGCAGCCCGTCTGAAAATAGTTCAGCAACATTCGGAGATCTTCCCACTTTTGCATAATTAAACTTAAGATCAAAATTAGCATTCGGGCGGTATTCCAAACCTGCATTGAAAGAAACGTTGTTATAATTAAGCTGAGGACGTGTAAGTACTCTGTTCTGATCTGTTTTCACATAAAATTGTGGATAAATATCCGCATATGATTTCTCCCAGTCACTTTTATCATACCATTTGGTGACATCATAACGGGTAAAATCATATCTCGCTCCTGCCTCAAAGTTGAATTCAGGTGAAATTTTATATTTGAAAACGGAATAGGCACCGGCAGAATATTTATCATAATTCGGGATCAGACGTCTTGCTTTGGTTGCCGGATCCGAATAATTATTTTGAAAACCTGCATCAATTCCGGTTTCTAAAGACCATTTTTCTCGTTCTAATAAATCATTAAGATTAAACTGATGTGTCATGAGTTCCAGATCCAGTGAAGGAGTATCACTCAATTCCCCTCTTCTGATATCATATTCCTGTCTATGGTTATACTGATAACTATATGTTGCAGACAACTTTCCTATATTTTCAAATCTTTTAAAAGCGGAAACTTTTGCAATATGATGCTCAATAACCTGTCTTGGATTATCAATATCATAACTGAATTTACCTGAATATATTGGAGGATTTGCAGTCATTGCTCTATCATAATCCTCAGAAGTTGAAACATGTGAGTCTCTTAAGATCCCAATATTCTGATTGGTAAGATAATAATCAAAAGAGATTCCTCTTTCATAAGTATTATTCTGAACAGTAAAATTGAAGGACGAGAAATCCATCCCTGTATTTTTCAGATTATAGTTAGGGGCACTCTGGTCACCCAGTTTTTTTATACTCCCGCCGGATTTCACCGCCCATCCGTTTTTCCAGACTTTGGCAACATCCACATCCAGTCCAAGACCTCTTCCATTGGAAATTCCGGTAAGTCCTACTGAACCTTTGATGGTATCTTTTTTAGGGAAAACTTCCGGCTCCATTACCACGACTCCACCAATAGCATCGCTTCCATATTTCAACGCAGAAGCACCTTTGATTACGTCGATATGCTGAAAATTATTGATATCCACATTTGGTGCATGTTCTACCCCCCATTCCTGCTCAGCAAGACGTACCCCATTATTCAGAATGCTGATACGGCTTCCATAAAGCCCGTGAATGACTGGTTTTGAAATATTATTTCCGGTTTTCAAAGCCGTAACCCCTGAAATTTTAGATAATAAGTTTCCAAGATTATCGGTAGAATTTTTCTCAATATCAGATTTATTGACTGTTTTAACCACCAAAGAACCATTATTTTTATGATTCCCATGTATGGTAACCGTTTCAATATCTTTGACATGATGTTCCAGCGTAATAACCAGCTGAACGTCCTGATCAACTCCTATATTTTCAGTATAATCATCGCAATCAGGATGTTGAGCAATGAGTGTATACTTTCCTGCAGGAATTTTGTCAAAAGAAAATTTACCTTTCTTATTGGTTTTAGCTGTAAAGTTTCCGATTTTAATCACAGCATTTTCCAGTAAGCTCTTGTCGTGAAAATCCTGAACGGTTCCTTCTACAGTATAGGTTTTTTGTGCGCTTATAAATACTGATCCGCAAAAGATCAGCAGCAGGCAATATATCAATTTCATTGTAAATAGATTGATTGCGTACCCTTTTCAACAGGGTACATTTTTCGTTAAAATTTGTGGGAAGGGTTAGTTTAATTGTAAAATGTACGTTGTACAATGTAAAAAGTAAAATGCCTAATGAGAAGTCAGAAGCTGTTATTAAATATCAATTACAAACTATCCGTTGTTTTCCAACAACTTTAAACCTTAAACTTTAAACATTGAATTTAAAGCATTAAACATTGAACTTTAAAGTATTAAACTTTAAACCCTATAGAATCTATGAATTATGAAATTGCGGGAGGTCCCCGAAGCTGAAAAGTGAATTTGGTCTGTGACCAGATTTTCTCCTGGATGGCGATGATTTGTTTTACTTCATGGCTGTAATGCTCAAAAGTAAAACTGAATTCTTCAGGAGCTAATGTATGTCCGGTAACCAAAAAGTGGCAGGCCAGACAGTCGCCAGCTTTCTCTTTAGTAACTGCTTTCGTCACCGTATTCTCTACTTTTTTAAGATTGAAAGCCTTAAAATAATCTACAGCATCGTGATGGTGAAAGCTTTGAGAAAGCAGCGCGAGGAAATATACTCCAAACAATAGCTTGGAGATAAAACTCTTCAGGTTTCTGCTTTCTTTAAAAATCATGGTTCAAAATTATGAAAATAATTTAATTGTTTCCTTAAACTTTTATTAAATTACTTGATGACTATGAGTAATAAGTAGAAATGCGCAGGATATTGTTACAAAAAAAATGCTTCATCACTTTTAATTGATGAAGCATTTTTATTTTATTTAATCAAGTTGGGTACCAAGATATTCCCACTCCTGCAAAGCTGTATCCAGGTCTTCCTTAGTTTTATTGTATTTTTCTAAGGTTTCATCCGAAGGATTTTCTTTAGCAAAAGAAGCTTCCATTTCCTCTATTTTTGTTTCGAGTTCGGAAATTCTCTCTTCTACTTTCTTGATTTTATTCTGAATGTTTTTCTGCTCTTTGCTAACGATATTTGAAGATTGACTGCTAGCAGCCGGTTTTTCTTCCACTTTCTTAGGTTCTACCTTTACTTCCTGATGAAGTTTAGCTTTTTCTGCAGAAATCTCTCTGATGGTTTCCTTTTGTCTGTATTCAAGATATTCATTGATGTCTCCAAGGAATTCTTTCATTTTCCCGTCACGGAATTCATAGATCTTATCACAAAGTCCCTGAAGGAATTCCCTGTCGTGCGAGATGACAATTAAAGTACCTTCAAAGTTTTGCAGGGCAAGCTTAATAATTTCCTTAGACTGAATATCCAGGTGGTTGGTAGGTTCGTCCATGATCAACGTATTGAAAGGGCGAAGTAACAGTTTACAAAGTGCCAGACGGTTTCTCTCTCCTCCGGAAAGCACTTTTGTTTTCTTAGTAACCGCATCTCCCTGGAAAAGGAAAGATCCTAATAAATCTCTTACTCTAGGTCTTGTCTCTTCCGTTGCCGCATCTTCGGCTTCTTCAAGAACCGTTTTATTAGGTGTTAAAACCTCTTCCTGATTCTGTGCGAAGTATCCGATATTGACGTTATGTCCAAGATTCCAGGCTCCTGAATAATCTTTGATATCTCCTGCTAAAATTTTAGCTAAAGTTGTTTTCCCTTGTCCGTTTTGTCCCAGCAAAGCAATCCTGTCTCCTCTCTGAACGATGAAATCTACATCATCAAAGATTTGTTTCTGCCCGTAAGCTTTTCCAAGATTTATTGCTTCAAAAATTACTTTCCCCGGAACCATAGACTGTACGAAACGGATATTGAATTTTGAAACGTCTTCATTATCAACCTCGATACGTTCTATTTTATCTAATTTCTTAATAAGTGACTGCGCAAAAGATGCTTTTGTAGCACTTGCACGGAACTTATTAATATTATCTTCCATCTGCTTGATCTCCGCATCCTGATTCTTTTTAGCCTGAATCAGCTTTTCACGGCGATCTTCTCTCATGACAAGATATTTAGAATAGTTGGCTTTATAGTCGTCAACTTTTTTGTTGTTGATATCAAAAGTACGGTTACAAACCGCTGTCATAAACTGTTTATCGTGACTTACCAGAACAATGGCTCCAGGATAGTCTTTTAAAAAGTTTTCAAGCCAGATGATGGATTCCATATCCAGGTGGTTGGTAGGCTCATCGAGAAGCATAATATCATTCTTTTGAAGAAGTAATTTTGCCAATTCGATTCTCATTCTCCATCCTCCGGAAAATTCATCGGTGATTTTCTGAAAATCGTCTGCTTTAAATCCTAAACCAAATAACACTTTTTCCATGTCACCTTCAAGATTGTAGGCATCGTGGTTCATTAAAAGGTCATTCAGCTCAGTCATTTTATTAATCAAATCTGTATAGGAATCACTTTCGTAATCTGTTCTTACCGTCATCTGGTGATTCACTTCTTCAAGCTCATCTTTCCATGCATTGATCTGCTCAAAGGCCTGCATTGTTTCAGCCCAAACGGTTCTTCCTTTTACAAAATCAAGATCCTGCTTCAGGAAACCAATGGTAACACTTCCTTCTGTCACAACCTCTCCTTCGTAGAAATTGATTTCTCCGGACAACATTTTCAATAAAGTGGATTTCCCCGCTCCATTTTTTCCTACGAGGCCAACTTTATCATCTTTTTTGATGGTAAAATTGACATTTTGAAATAAATAATTTCCTGAATGATGTAATCCTAAACTTTGAACCGAAAGCATCTTAATTAATAATTAGTAATGAATAATGAATTTTCGGGTGCAAAAATACGGAAAAAGAAATGAATAGCCCAGAAATAAAAAAAGCTATCCAAAACGGACAGCTTTCTTTTGAATATGAATTGATTTTATAAGGTCTTATCCCGGAGTAAGCGGTGGAGTTTTCTGGCCTGCTTCCACCATAGCAATCATTTCTACAAGGGTTGCTTCTGCTTCTTTATATTTTACCTGTTTGATCCCGTGGTTGGATCCTATTGCAACCTGCAATTCATTCAAAGTCTTAGCTTCAGACATTGTAATGGGTTTACTCCCATTTTTAATACTGATTTGATATTCACAAGTATCTAGAAGTTTGTTTGCTTTTTTAAGCCATTCTGAAACTTTCATAATTATTTTGTTTTTGGTGATTGATATAAAATTATTTTATCTATTGAGAAGCTCTCTCAAAGATTGTCCTGAAGATACTTTGTCCACGAAAGCTCCTCTTGGTGCATTTGTAATACCATATGTTCCCTGAATCATCTGTAAATCATAATCTGTATTTTTAGCACTGAACATAAAATGACACCCTGGATTTGTTGTATAGCCGGTAACAGCCCCTGGTGTCATATTTGTCTGAGCAGCAAATAAAACTATATTTTCATTAGGCTCCATACTCACCTGTCCCTGGGCATTAGAAGTAAATGCACAAAAGGGTAAAAATTGTCCATCTACTCTTGCGGCAAGTCCTATTGTGAGATCTGGAGTACCTAAAGGTCTTTCATTTCTTACCGTGATTACTCCTGCGGGAGCTGTCCCCCTAATAGAAAATGAGCCATCCGGATGGAAACTTACAGCTGTCCCTAAAGGTATTTCCTGCGATAATGCCTGCATTTGAATTGTCGTATTGGGAGCAATCATTGATTTATTGAAAACATATACTTTATATTCTGGTTCATAATCAATATCCACCATGCCAAACATATTGCTATAATCAATAGCAAACCAAGCCGGTACTCCTGAAGTAATCTGGTTCGTACCTGTTGCCCCTTTGTATCCCATTAACCTATAAGCACTTGCCTGCAGATATTGTAAAATTTGGTTCTGTTCTCCTGAACTAAAATCAAAGTTAATTGAGAACATTCTAGTTCCTGGTCTTTGAATGAGTGTCTTTTCCATTGTTTTAATCTTTGGTGTTCTTACTCTTTTGATATTAGGCTTTTCAGAATGCGCCTTTGTTCCTATTATATTTTGAAGCTTCGCGAAATGAACAATTCAAAGTAACGAGATTTAACATCCAAAAAATACCGTATAAAATACCAAATTTAAAATTCAGTGATTTTACTTATTGATAATCATAAACTTATAAAAAAAGGGAACATCTAAAATGATGTCCCCTAACCTAAATTTAAAACTGAGAAGCGTTACCACTAATTCTTAATTTGATTTAATGTGATGGCTGCCGGTGTTTTTAAAATGGAACGATCCCAAACATCATTATTGGGAACACTGGTTCCATAAAGAAAATCTGCAACAAAACTGTCTTCCGGCAAATGAAGTTCTACAGAAAGCCTTGTCCGGGTGGTTGGGTCAACGGAAGTACTGCTGGAGACATTTAATCCATTATTAATCAATTCAATAGTAATTTCCCGCTGTGATCTTTTCTGAAAACTGTTGCTATATAACCCGAAATTTGCTGAAATATGGGTATAATCTGCAAATTTCCCAAAATCATAGATTGGCTTTTTAACCGGAGAAAGATCTTTTATATATTCTTTTATTTTGATATAAAAACGATTGAGAAAAGGATGCTTATTATAATCTGTTCCAAAGTATGCATCGTTTTCTGTACTGAAAATGGATATTTTAGCATTGGTTTCTTCAAGCATTAGTTTTCCATATACTTTTGAAAGGTCATTGTATACCTTATCCCGGCACACATATGCCTGTGAAAGACCATTGGCAGTCTCAACTTCATATCCGGAAAGCAGAGCATTCCATATTTTATTGCCTTCAGCATTGGTTTTTTCATTCCTGATATCTGAAACATAATGATGCAGATCATCAATATTGATAAAGTCTGTAGAAATATAAACAGACTGCGGCCCTTCAAGGTATCCTCCTCCGATATCTGCATGATCACCGGGCACAAAGATTTCTTTCCAAACGTAAGACGTATTTTCCGATTTCTGATCTTCCATTATTTTTGAGTTATCAAAAAATCCGGTAAGCGGAAAGAAAAACCGACTCTCATTAACTGCACAGATATGCAAGGCATTCTCTACCTGAGCAGGGATATTCAGATTATAAGTATTAAAAGGTTTGGATTCTACCGTATCAAAAACTCCCAAAAATTTTACGCTGCAATTTCCCAGAGAATAATACGTTAAAAGCTGGTTGCAGAAAGTTCTTGCTAACATCCCTCCTCTTCCAAATCCGTAGATATAAAATTGATATTCTTTTGTATGATCATGGATAATCTGCTGCACAAAATCCCCGGCTTTCTGAAGTTTATCATCGGAAGAATATCCGTTGCTATAAGGTGGATTTGCACATGTTGCCATCGCAAAATTATTATCTTCACTTCCCGTTACGGTTCCAATTCCTTCGATATATATTTTTTCATCTCCAATAAATAAACTGTATAATTTATAGATATTGGTGAATGTACCATAATAACTTTCATTGTTGTTCAGCGGTTTATCTGGTGAAAGAATATTTACTCCATTATTTCCTGTACCGTCAAAGAAAATCCCGACGGAAATCACTCTACTGCCATTCATGTTTTTACTTTAATTTTTTATTACAGATCTTGTTTGTGTTTTTTTCAAATAAAATCCCTAAAAGAGACATTTCAAAATAACAGAAGAAAAACAAGGTTAGGTAGAGTGAAAAGTACCAAATAAAAAATTCCGTATTTCTACGGAATCGGATTACATTTTTTCAAGGGAATAAATATTGTTAATAATAGCATAAATCACTATTCCTACTGTATTTTTCGCTCCTATCTTCTCCAAAATACGCTGCCTGTGGCTTTCTACGGTTCGGGGGCTTATAAAGAGTTTTTCTCCTATTTCGTTATTGGTAAATTCCTGGCAGATCAGTTTTACCACGTCCTTTTCTCTTTCAGACAGCTCATCTTCTGTTTCAAAAAGAGAATTTTTCTTAGCAGAACCGTTCATATAGGTAAACAGCATCTGATGGTCTTCTGCTGTAAAGAAAACTCCATTTTTATCAACCATTGTGATGGCATCAATAAATGTTTTTTTGTTTGAGTTTTTGGGAAGAAATGCCGACACTCCCAATTTGACCATATATCCGAGAATAGAGGTTTTATAATGGGATGAAAGGATAATGATTTTAAGGTCAGGATATTTTTCTTTCAGGATTTCTACCAGTTCAAAACCGTTCATAGGTTTCATCTGAACATCTACAAGGGCAATATCAGGAAATTCATTTTTTGAAAGTTTTCCGAGGTCATCTATAAAATCGGGGCCGTTATCTGCAGTAAGGCATACCGATATATTTTTTTCATTGGACAGCAACATTTTTACCCCTTCGAGGATCAGCTGTTCATCATCAATCAGTGCTAGTTTGATTTGGGAACTCATGATATTTTGGAATTTTTATGATTAAACGACTTCCTTTATTTGAATAAGTTTTTTTCCATTTGTGTGTTGCGTTCATTGATTTGATACGGGATTCTATATTTTTAATTCCCATACCTTTTTTTACTTCTTCGTATTCAAAACCCTGTCCGTTATCAGAAATAATGACAGCCGTATTTTCAGGATAATCTTTAATATAGATCCAAAGATCTGCTGCATCTGAATGCTTAATTACATTCGTGGTAAATTCCTGAATAATCCGGTACAGCTGAACTTCTGCGAAAAGATCTTTCTTTTCATATCCCGGCATTACCTGCAGGGAAATATTAATTTTATGGGAAAGGTTGGCTATTAATTCTTCAACGTATAAAACCAATCCTACCGATTCCAGATTTACAGGGTACAATGAATGGGAGATACTTCTTGCGGCATCAATCAGGGAAGACATCTGGCCGTAGATATTTTTTTTAATAAGCTCATCACCCTGGGTATCAAGATTATTCAACCATAAAGAAAGAATATTGAGACGGTTTCCGATATCATCATGAATCATTACTGCAATTCTCTTTCTTTCTTCTTCCTGAGCTTTGATGTTTTCCAGCACTAATTTTTTCTGATGAAGAACTTCGGCCTCATGCTGCACGTTTTTCTCTTTAATAATCCTGGTTATAAAAGCTCGGTAAGCAAGCAGAATGAACGATACTATAACTGTTATGGTAACAATTATAAGGATCAGCAGATTGATATTTAAAGTTACTTCTTTAATCTGACAAATGTGTATAAAAATGAACAGTACAAAATACTCGAAAGAATATTATTGGCACTGAGAATAATATAATAATCGTTTTCCGAAAGCTCTGCAATCTGATGCTGGATGATAAAAATAAATACCGAAACGGAATAGTAGAAAAAAATACTGGCATCTACCAGAATAAAACGATTCTGTGCAGAGGTATTTTTAATCTCACGAATCAGGGTAAACCCGGAAAGGCAGATGATTACAATATTGGAAACTACTTTTGCAATATCGGCATTGGACGGATAATCAAATCCATATTTTGAAATCATAAAACCTCCTGCCAGCACTCCGGTTATCCCCAGGATAAATTTCGGCCAATCCAGTTTTCTGATGAACAAACCTGTCAGAAGAAAAAACTCTCCGGCGATATAAAAGGGATAAAGAAATGATGTATCATTGAGTCTGAAAATATAGGGCAGCGCCAGATTCAGCAGTTCAATAAAAAAAAGAAAAGCAATACAATGAAAATACTGCTTTTCTTTTTGGGTTAATATGCGATATTTTGCTGCTCCCAGCAGTATTACAGATAGAAGCAGTGCATAGTTCAGGAATAAAATTGTCTTATAAAGTCCAGCCATTCCTCAGTTTATCATTTTAAAATCCACTTCCAACATCTACATCCGGAATACGGCAGATAGGAGGACATGGTTTTGCCCAGTCATAGGTATTGGAAACAGTCTCTGCTCCCAGTTCAGAATTTCTAAGATTTGCTCGGGAAGAAATAAAAATAAGAGTTACCAGTATTTTCCCATAGATATCATTGTATCTAAGGCCAAAAGAACAGGTAATACCTAGTAAGCCATCATCATCAAGGCAAAGGTCTGCGGTAGGAACATAGAATTTTCTGAAAATTCCAATGCCTTCATTTTCTCTGCATTCTTTATAAAACCACTCCATACCTTCGTTTCTCCAACGTTCAATAGCTGATACAGCTATATCTTGTTCAAGAATAGGTGCATTGGAAACCGGGAATCCCATATTAGCATTCTTCTCTGTACTCTCAAGATTTTTAGAAAGAACAGCGTTTCTAATCACTGTATATTCCTGAACTTCCTGTAGTCTCAAATCTCTGTCAAGCTCAGTAAGGAAGCTGTACGGATATTCTTTGACATCTATTTTTACCCCTTCATTATCCATAGGATAAAAAATAATAATCAGACGATCTCTATAAACTCCTACTGCTGCACAAAAGTCTTTATAATCCTTGAAACCCTTCATCCATTCAAGGTGTTCACTGGAAATATTAAAAACATAGTTGGTAGGAATCAGCTTTTGAATTTTGGAAAAATCGGAGAAGTACGCTTTCCATTCGTTTGATGCTGCTCTACATTCTTCTACAGGCAGCATATAGTCTACAATGTTTAATGTTGACATAAGCATAGTTTTTAGTCCTATAAAAATATATAAACTAAACATCCTATGCAAGTAAGATTTTTAATTAATAATTTTTCACTGTAATATGATAACAGCTCTGTTGTCTTTCTTTAATGTAATATATTCTACCAGCATTCTGATAGTACTTTAAAACTTTCTCCAGTGCTATTTCCATTTTCGGATTATACTTCAGAACATTATTGAATCTTACATAAGAAATGTCAAAAGAGTTACCATAATTGTGAGAACTAATCCCTAGTGAGGCATTTGAGTTCACTCTTCTCAATCTACATTGGTCTTCAAGAGTTCTGGTAATAGAGGATACAGTAAATGTACCGCCTTTTGTATCCTTGCTGAATTTGGAACCTATTTTTTCCAAAGTAGTTTTGGCTTTGGATACCATATAAGCTCTGCTATAATCAAGTCTCTGAACCTGATATCCTTTACCTGATTTTTTTATTTTGTGAAATTTGCCTTTGTTAATATACTTTTGTACCGTTTTGGAGTCTTTCAACAGCTGTACTCCAAAACTCTTTGAGGCATCAAGATGGGGTTTGTAAAGAGGCGTAGGCTCTACCTTCAATACAGTAGTAAGATCATAGCAGGGAAAAGCCTTTTTTGCTGCCTGCGAATAATGTAAACTATAAATAAAGGGCACAAAGACCACACACAAAAACTTTCTCATTCACCATCCTTTTAAATTACAAATGAAAAATAAAACATTTATGTTACCTCTTTCAAAACCGACTATCATACTCTATAAATAAATCCCAAACAAACTTTACACCAAATTACCGATTTTGTAATTTTTGTTCACCCTTTTTTGAATTTTTTTTTCAGTTTTAACTTTTTATTTTAAGATTTAAATTTTACATTTGAGATACATAAACAATAAACAACATGATAAAAAAACTTTTCGCTGAATTTTTCGGCACATTTTGGCTTGTTTTCGGAGGGTGTGGAAGCGCTGTTTTCGCAGCCGGCGTTCCCGACATTGGTATCGGACTTCTAGGAGTTGCTTTGGCCTTTGGTCTTACTGTTCTTACGATGGCTTACGCTGTAGGTCATATTTCAGGAGGACACTTTAACCCGGCAGTTTCTTTCGGACTTTTAGCAGGAGGTAGATTTCCGGCAAAAGATCTTATTCCTTACATCGTGGCCCAGTGTCTGGGAGCCATTGTAGCAGCAGGATGTCTGTATACAATTCTCAACGGTGCAGGAGCGGTAGAATTCTCAAAACCCGGAGATTTTGCCACGAACTTTTACGGTGAGGCCGTTTATAACGGAAAAGCTTTCAGCATGGGAGCCGCGTTCCTTGCTGAGTTTTTATTAACCGCCTTTTTCCTTATTGTGATCATGGGAGCTACAGATAAATGGGCTAACGGTAAATTTGCTGGTCTTGCTATCGGTCTTGCTCTTACTTTGATTCACCTGATTTCTATTCCTATTACGAACACTTCTGTAAACCCTGCAAGATCCCTTTCACAGGCTGTCTTCATGGGAGGAATTGCTATGTCACAACTTTGGTTGTTCTGGGTAGCTCCTATTTTAGGAGGAGTTGTAGGAGGATTGATCTACAAGTTTTTACTTCAGAGAGATACTGCAGAAATTGCAGATTAATTTTTAAAATAACATTCAATAATAAAATCCTGTCAGGCGGCAGGATTTTATTATTTTTTGATTTTGAATAAGTTATTTTGAAATTCTTTGTAAACGCAAAGTTTTATGAAGAAGGACTTTTAGTGAAGGGAGCAAAGTGATTACGACTACGTCGTGGATGAAGCTAATTATAACGTTTGCTTCGTAAGAATCAATCTCATTGATTCCTTCTTTGCATCCTTAAAGCTTATCAATAAGAATTTAAGCTTTGCGTTAAAAAAAATATTAATCTTATTTCAGTTTTTTGATGTCAAAAGGATTTTTGAAGATCAGCTCTTCATGTTTACCCTTAATCTCCATTTTACGCTGAAGAAGATTTAAAGCCATTTTTCTGATAAAAAGATCTTTATCATTCAGTTTCCAGTAAGAATCTTCGTGAAGTTTTTTAGGCTGGCGGATCAGATAAAATTCGGTTTCCCAGGTATCTGCATTGTGATAGAATTCAATAATTCCGCAGTGTTCCGGAATGAGAGCAGCATCTACCATTCCCATCGGGAGCAAAAAGCTAAAAGAATTACACATATAATCACCACAGGAAATTTTATCATGTTTCAGAAATTTTTCTCCGGTATCTTTATTGAGATATGATTTTTTGAAATCATTTTTAAAATCACTTTTAGAAAACTTGATCTCAATTTCATGACTTCCGCCTTCTGAGTCTATGATGAGAATATCCGCTTCCCAGTCGGCCTGAAAATAATTGGTCAGTACAATTTCTTTTTCAAAATCACAATGGGAGTGGATATAAGCGTGTATGAGTTCTTCTATTTTGATCATGAATATAATTGTACAATGTAAAGTGTATTTATGATGATCCGATCCCGTTAATAATAAGTATTATAAACGCAATGTTCACAAAGTTTTTTAGTTTACCAGCTGTTTAAAATGTTCGCAAAGGCGTTTCACTCAGCAAAATTGACAAGCGAAGCGAATTGACTATTCACAATTGCCTTTCCATTCAGCTTTTTAGCTTACCAGCAGACTACATCCTCTGATATCAGAATGGTCTATTCTTCCCAGCACCTGAAATTTGTCACCTACAATTTTACCTAAATCCTGTGTCGCAATAAACGAACATGAATGAGTATTGGCAAGATCGATAATATTAATAGCTCCGGTTCTTCCTTCTTTTTCATAGGCCAAAGGATCTTCTGCATTCCGAACCATAATTCTCATCCAGTTCGGGCATTCATATTCATTATTTCCAAGAGAATATGCCTGTGAAAGCAGTTCTGTCATGGAGTATTCTGAATAAATTTTGTCTGTTTTAAGACCGTCCTGTAAGATTTTCAGCAGTTCATCTTTGGTCATTTCTTCTTTTCTGCCTTTCATTCCTCCAGTTTCAATGACTACTAAGTTTTCAAGAAAATCCAGAGATTCTTCGCTTCTTTCAGAATGACAGTAGTCCAGAAAGTCAAGAAGAGCAAAAGAAACACCGAAAAGAATGACTTTTTTATCCTGAAGTTTATTCAATAATTCAAAAAGATCAGAATGGTTATAAAGGAAATATCCGTTTTCCAGCTTAGCAGATTTCTTCATCAGATAATCTACCATATGAATCAGTGATGAATTCTGCTTTTCCAGATAACTTGGAAGTAAACCCAGAAAAATAAAATCTTCAGGTTTCCCGATAAACTGTTCAAAACTTTTATAAATACTTTCTTCATACAGTTCCGGATCTGCAATGAAATGTTTTGATAAATTCATCTGTGTTGTTCCTGAACTTTGAAAAAACAGATCCGTTGTTACATTTTTATCCAGAATCTGATGGTTTTTGAACATTTCGATAGGCAAAAACGGAATCTTCTCCAAGCCGTCCACCTCATCAGGATTGACATTCAGAAAGTCAACGAATTTCCTGTATATTTCAACATTTTCATATTGATAACGAAATGTTTTCAATGATGCATTCAGGAAATCCTGTTCAGTCTGTATATTGAATATATTTTTTAATTCCATAACCTTTTGAACGCATTATAACCTCAGTATAGGGCAATTATAAAGATAAAATATTAATATTTAATAATTTTTTAATCTACAAATCATATTTTGGTAAGCTTCTTGCACATACCTGAACGGAATATGGATTAAAAACAAGAGTGGGTTTCGGCCCGTTCGAAAGTTACCTCTTTTTAGGGGTAATTTTTTTGCTTTATTTTTCAAAAGTCTTCAGTTCAAAATCCTTTTCAAAAACCCCGTAAGTAAAATAGGAAATCCAGTCTCCAAGGTTGATATATTTTGAATTCTGTTCCAGATCAAGCACCATTGGCAGATGTCTGTGTCCATAGATGAAATAGTCTATCTTCTCAGATTTCAGTTTTTCTTTGGAATAAATGATCAGGAACTCTTTATCTTCTCCGAGAAATGCTTTGTCTTCTTCTCCGGAAATCATTTTATTTTTCTGGGAAAGGTATAATGCAATTTTCATCGCAATATCTGGATGAAGCCATTTGAAGAACCATTGTGCCACCGGATTTGTGAATAATTTTTTCATTCTTTTATATCCTTTGTCACCAGGTCCCAGCCCATCTCCGTGGGCCAGCAAAAACTGCTTTCCTCCCATTTCAAAATATTGTTTCTGATAAAAAACAGTACAGCCAATTTCCTCTTCCAGATAATCTTTCATCCACAGATCATGGTTTCCGACAAAGAAATAGATATGAATTCCTCTGTCTTTAAGTTCTGCAATTTTTCCGAGTACCCGGATATATCCTTTGGGAACTACATGTTTCCACTCATGCCAGAAGTCAAAAAGATCACCCATTAAAAACAAAACCTGAGCATCTTCTTTAATCTCATCCATCCAGCGTATAAATTTTTCTTCACGCACTTTGCTCTCACTTGGAGTAGGAGCCCCAAAATGCTGATCTGAAGCAAAATATACTTTTTTTCCAGGTTCTAAATTAATTGTTGTTTTTAACACTTTCTGAGTTTTGGGGTAAATTATTGATTATCTTCTGCAAACCATTCTCCATAAGAGTTTTCTGTCTCATGAAGTTTTAGATAGGCTAAAGAAATTCCATCAGGAAGTTTTGATTTTACTTTAGCAGCAATAGCATACAACATATTTTCACAGGTTGGCTGAAAACTGCAATAGATTACTTTATGCCCTTTCTGTTCCAGATCATCTCCTAATTCTTTGTGTGGAGACAGAGCATTTACAAGAACCGCATGGTCCCATACATCTACAATTTCGGAATTTACGATACTTTTAATATCTCCGAAATCTACCACCATTCCATTTTTAGGATTTTCAATATCATTGATCGGTTTCCCCTTCACTGTTACAAACAGCTTATAGGAATGTCCATGCATATTTTTACATTTCCCATCGTAGTTGTACAGTACGTGAGCTGTTTCAAATGTAAAAATTTTTGTAATACGTATCATACTGCAAAGATATAATAAAACCGCTTAACACAGAAAAGACTCTTTCTATTACAGCGATATTAATATATCTTTTTAGTCGATTTTAAAGGTTAAATTATTATCCGCAGTTCCATCAATATTGATGGCATTGTAAGGTACAGAAAGCCAGCCGTTTTTATTCATTACAAATTTGAACTGATAGGTTTTCCCTTTTTCAAACTGAGATTTTGGCAATACCAACTCAAAAGTATTGTTCTTTTTCAGATTCATATAGTAGGTCTTATCATCAGGATTCCAATCATTAAATGAGCCGGTAACTGAAACATTTTTGATAAATTCCACGCTTTGCTTTTCAGGAAATTGGTAGAAAAAAACGACATTATCCTTTTCTGTACGATACCCATAGATTTCTTTTTTAAGATTGGGATGAATAAGAGGTTCAGACTTTGTATATTCTTCCGCCAATGTATAAGGATTTAGCAAACGTTTATCCATGATCCCTGCAATCTGATTCATCACCTGATACATCACCGCAAATTCTTTATATCCGTTGTACATCAATATAACAGCCATATTTTTGTCGGGGAAAATTCTGTAGGCACTCACATTTCCGCCAGAAAAATGATAGGACTTTATATTATTAAAAGTTCCCATATCCCATCCGTGAGTAAAGATGATATTTTTATCTTTATATTCAAATGGTTTCCACATCAGCTCTTGTGTGGCAGGTTTTAGAAAATCATTTTTGCTGAGATGGATACTCCATTGTAAAAAAGCAGGTAAGGTAATGGCCAGACCATTCGCGGGATGCGCTCTTCTCCCTTCTACAAATGTAGATTTATCATATTGATGTTTATCCTTGTTATAAATATATTTTACAATTCTGTTGGGAATTTTTTCAATAGAATTAGATGAAAACACCACCTGATTTTTAGAGCCTGAAAACTGATTCTTCAGGATATACTCTTCAAATTTTTCTCCGGTTACTTTTTCGATGATCATAGATATCAGCATATAATTGGTCTGGTTATATCTGTAATCAGTTCCGGTTTCAAATTCCATCTTTTCTTTTGACAGTCGGGCAATCACTTCGTCATTAGCTGTATCTACTGTAATATCACTAAAATTAATCCAGTCCGGTAATCCCGAAGAATGTGATAAAAGGTTTTTCACACGAACATTTTGCCATTCTGCAGGTACATTATCTATATATTTTGAGATTTTATCTTCCAAAGAAACTTTTCCCTGCTCTATAAGCTGAAAGAGCCCAACATTTGACATCAATTTTGTAGTAGAATAGACCCTGAACATAGAATTGGCATCTACTTTTTTATCTGTTTCTAAGGTTTCTGTTCCATAGTATTTCTGGAAGGTCACTTTATTATCCGTAACGATTCCTACAGCCATTCCAGGTATCTCATTAATTTGAATAACCTTTTTTATATAGCTATCAATTGTTTTTGACTGATCTGCTGTCTGACTATGACCTGTAAAGAAAAAGCTTAAAAAAAGTATCGTTAAAATAGAAGGCTTCATGGTAATGTTTGTTTGGTATTTCTCTATTAAAACAATTGCTGGTGTTATTATATTACATGGAGGGAAAAACTCTTTATTTTCCGGGAATCAATTTATCTGTTTCAAAACCTAATTCATTTAAATAATGAAGTCCGTTTTGTATTTCTATTGAATGAGTCCCCGACCATCCTTTTTTTAATCCCAATACAATAAGCTGTTTGATGTATTTGGGTTCATTAAGATTAACCTCATCTTCCAAGCCCGTCATTTTATTTACCAGCTTAATCCCTGATTTTAAAGGCTGTCCCATTATATAATCATCAGCGGTCAGGAATTTGATAATCAAAGGAGTTTTTTTCTGGCCACTTAGAAATATTTTTATAGTCAGAGTATTGGTTTCTGTTTCAGAATGAAATTGATCTGTTACAGAGTACAGATACTCGATATTATTAATAATGATTTTCCTCAACTTATTTTTCATTGCCTCATTTTATCTAACTTATTTCTAACTGAACTTTATTTTATTCTTTTTTCAAATTTATGAATGACTTTGTACTCTTTATCTTTAATGACAATGTCATAATTTCCTTTATCAAGGATTAAAAAACGGCTGTCTTTAGAATTATTGAGTTCAATGATATCTGCGGGAATTCCTTTTTGCTCAAATTCACCTTTTCGGTACGCAAAAACCATAACCGGATATGTTGAAAGTTGAGCAGCCGGAATTTTATAAAACTTTCGGTTTTCCTTCAGCATCCAGTCTGGCCTTCCTTTGATGTATTTTGTAACGGGATGAATGATTTTAATATCTGTGTACAATTCTTTGTCCTCACCGTTATAGATTATTTGGTTTTCATCTTTCAAAATAACAGGAACAGTATTGTTTACCAATCTCAAAAGTGGTTCATTATACTTCAATAAGCTTTTTTCTGAAAACTGAGTTTGGTCAATGGTAAATGGATTGATGCCGGTCAAGTCTGAAAGTCGGCCAGCCATCGTTTTCTCCCACGATTTATGAATACCTTCATAAGCATGCTGATATCCGCAATAAATCAAATATTTTCCATCTTTGTTTTGCTGCATAAAATCGGAAATATTTTTTGCTTCTCCAATTTCCCTTTCTTTATTATTGCCTTCAGCTTCATAGGGGAAAAGCTTGAACCCCATTTTCAGCGCATGGTAAATAAAGTTTCCGAATTCCGGTTCTTTGGAATAATATCCACTGTTGAGGGTTGCAAATTTTACGATATTTAGAGAATCACCTTCCAGTGTTTCGATTCCTAAATACCGGTATCCCCTGTCATACAAACCCTGAAGTAAAGAAGATGCAAAGGTTCTGTGGCTGGCATTATGATGAGCTTCATTGATGATGATGATTTTCTCGTTGGCGGCTTTTTCCAGAATATAGTCTTTTGCATTGACTGGAATTAATTTTGTGAATTTCAGACTGTCTGCAGAGCTTAGCTTTTTCACCCTTCCGAAAGTCTGGTCCCAGCTTTCCAGTGCAGATTTATATTGTCCGCTTATAGAGTAATATGTTGCTTCCATCTGACTTCTCCAGGATTGGATTTGGGCGGGATCTTCCACTTTCTTATTAATATCATCAGAAAACAAGTAAGGATTTTCCTGACCATAACCTGCCATGCTAAGAAACAGCAAAGCCAGTGAATAAAAGAACTTCATGTTATATAGTTTTTTTGATTTATAATACCATCCGGTAAGCAACAAATTTAAAGCCAATAACATAAGGAATTCTATAAGTTGTTAGCAAATCTTGATTTATTCACTGTTACTTTATTTTTAAAGATTTTATAGATGTGGTACTGATCAATATTGTTCTGAGTAATTAAAATAGGGGGTTCACTGTTCTCAAGAATAATTTTAGAATAGCCTAAATCCGATGAAAATGCGTTTGAGTTCCAGGAATAATACAACTCAACTGCTTTAACCTTACTAAAATCTATTTCTTTTTCTTTTCTGCTCTGCTTATCAAATATTATAATCTGCTGCCCTAAAATATTTATTTTAGCTTCTTCTTTTAAGTTCTGCAGATAATATTTTCTCCTGATGAGAGCTGTACCTAAAAAAAGGTAAGTAAGAAAAGAAAATATAAAAATTGGAATAATCACAGGAAATATTTTAAATGATTGAAAATCAACCCACTCCAAAACACTTTTCCGCAAAATAAAAACAGAAATAAAAATAGTAAAGCACAGATAAAAATATCCATATATCAAATTACCTAAAATTTTATACTTTTTATACTCAAACTCCATGTTAATAAATTAAAATCAGCCTATTTCTTTTCTTCCCTTATTAAAAAAACTTCTCGAGCCAGTCACTACCCAGACGTTTGATCTTCTTGGTATCCTGATCGAAGAGAATCCAAAGTGTACTTGAATCTACCACAAGTTCATCATTGCAGTAAAATTCGACTTTTCTTGGCTGTTTGGCTCCTTCAGGGGTCATGGGATAGGTTCTTACTGTAATATTATCATTCAGATACACCTGTTTTTTATATTGAATATGGTGATCCAGAAGCATCCAGGCATCGTTTACATATTCAGTTTGATGTTTTAAAAGATCCCAGTGTTCCGCTGCCACTTCTTCCACCCAATGTACATATTGTACATTATTTACATGGTTGTTCTGATCAATATGTTCTTCCGTTACCTTTATTTGTTTTTCGTACATTAAATTCATGCTCCTGAAAGTTTACTCAAATTTATCATTTTAAAACAGAACTCTCTTCATATTATTCCACACTTTTGCCCATAAAAAAACGGAATCAATGAATCTGATTCCGTTTTAATATTCAGTATATTGAATTATTATTTAGATTTCCCGGCAGGTTTAGCAGTAGTTGCTGAAGCTCCTAATTTACTTTTCACAAGAGCAGTGATATCTTCACTTCCATCATTGTAAACAAGATTATTGGTTTCCTGAGAGGCAATGTCAAAAACATAATTGATCCCTTTTTCTTTAGCAGCAGCTGAAATAGCCGCTCTTACTTTTTGCTGTAATGGAGTAAACAATTCATTTTGCTTTGCAGAAATATCTTTAGCAGCCTGCGCTCTTGCTTCCTCAATTTTTTTACCTAACCCTTGCAATTCTGTTTGTGCTGCAATCAGTTCTTTAGTTACCGCTTCTTTATTAGCCTCGCTTAAAGTTTTTTCTTTATCCTGTGCTGCTTTCAGCTTAGTCTGATAATCCGTGATTAATTTTTCAATTTCAGTCTGCTTGGTTTTTGTCAGGTTATCTACAGTTGCACTTATTGTTTTTACTTCAGATAAACTTGCAAAAATATCATCAGTGTTCACGCTTCCAATTTTCTGTTGAGCTTTTGCAGCATTTGCAGTAAGTGTTAATCCTAATGTAATAAAAAGTACTTTGATTAAATTCATTTTTAATAATTTTTTCGTCCCCAAATATAATTCAAATTTCAATTACTTATCCTATGAGATTTATCCCTTTATTATCTGAAACTTAAATAAATTAAAAATAGACTCCAAAACGTGTTAAACAAAGAAAAACCTTCCCAATAAAGAAGGTTTAACATCAAAAAATATGGAAAAAAAATGACTAATGGAATTGTGCAGTTTCCGTAGAATCTTTCATCGCTACGGTAGCTGAGGAACCGTTTGTAACAACATTCTGTATTTCATCAAAATACCCTGTTCCTACAAAAGACTGATGCTTCACCGCTCTGAATCCTTTCTGCTGCAGGGCAAATTCACGCTCCTGCAGTTCTGAGTATCCGGCCATTCCTCTTTCTTTATACGCTAATGCCAATTCAAACATTGCCGTATTCAAAGCATGGAAACCTGCTAATGTAATAAACTGGAACTTGTAGCCCATTTTTGCCAGCTCTTCACGGAAAGTAGACATCTCTTCCACACTTAGCCTTGCAGCCCAGTTGAATGAAGGGGAACAATTATATGCAAGCATTTTCCCAGGGAATTTTGCATGAATTCCTTCTGCAAATCTTCTTGCCTGCTCCAGATCCGGGTTTGAGGTTTCCATCCAGATCAGATCAGCGTATGGAGCATAGGACAATCCTCTGTCGATTCCCTGTTCTACTCCGTTTCTTACTACATAGAATCCTTCAACAGTTCTTTCACCTGTTACAAATTTTTTATCTCTGTCATCAATATCAGAAGTCAGTAAATCTGCTGCATCTGCATCTGTTCTTGCAATAATAAGGCTCGGTACTCCCAATACATCGGCTGCCAGACGTGCAGCAATCAGTTTGTTGACAGCTTCCTGAGTAGGTACCAATACTTTTCCGCCCAGATGTCCGCATTTTTTTGCTGAAGAAAGCTGATCTTCAAAGTGAACGGCAGCGGCTCCTGCTTCTATCATCTGCTTCATCAGTTCAAAAGCATTCAGATTACCTCCAAAACCTGCTTCTGCATCTGCAATGATAGGTACCAGATATTCTTTATCTCCGGTTCCGCTCACAGACTGTACCTGATCTGCCCTCAATAAGGCATTATTAATTTTCTTTACTACAGAAGGTACTGAATTGGCAGGATACAATGATTGATCCGGATACATTTCTCCTGACAGATTAGCATCTGCCGCCACCTGCCATCCTGAAAGATAAATAGCTTCCAGTCCGGCATCTACTTCCTGTACCGCCTGATTGCCTGTAAGCGCTCCAAGTCCTGCCACATAATCCTGGTTATTTAATTTATTCCAGAATTTTTTGGACATTTCCGTAGCAATGGTATACTCTATGGTATAAGAACCGCGAAGTTTTAAAACTTCTGCTGCTGTATAAGGCCTTTTCACACCATTCCAGCGTGGGTTTGTCAACCAGTCTTGCTCTATAGCCTGGATTTGTTCTTGTCTTGTTTTCATAATATTTGGATTTTGTTTGATTAGCTTTGAGAGTAATTTTGTTGCTAGATGCTGGTTCTATTGTTACTTGTTAATTGATGATCTGGTTTTCAACCAGCAACTATAAAACCAGCAACCAAAATTCTTCCTAAATAAAAGGATAAGCTTTAAGGGTTAGAAATTCTTCAAATTTTTCAGAGAAGATCAATTCATTGAATAGTTCTTTGGCAAGGTTGAATTTTCCGTTTTTGAAACGGGTTTCACCTACATACTTTTCAACATTGTCCATTTCTTCGCTTTCCCACTGTAAAATCATATTTCGGGTCAGCGTTCTGTCATCACTCAGCACCGCTTCATTTTTCAGCCATTGCCAGATCTGTGTTCTTGAGATCTCTGCAGTAGCGGCATCTTCCATTAGATTATAAATGGCAGCAGCACCGGTTCCCATCAGCCAGCTTTCGAGGTAAAGAATCCCTACGTTGATATTTTTTCTGACTCCTTTTTCGGTAATATTACCTTTGGGAATTTCCAACAGGTTACTTTCTGTTATATGATATTCAAATTTTTTATCAATCTGGTTTTTGGAAGGCATATGCTTGTCAAAAATTTCTTTTGCCACTGAAACTAATGCAGGGTGTGCTACCCATGTTCCGTCATGACCGTTTTTCACTTCCCTTTCTTTATCATTTCTTACTTTTTCAAAAGCAATATTATTGGCTTCATCATTATCCTTTACAGGAATTTGAGCTGCCATTCCGCCGATAGCGTGTACATTTCTCCTATGGCATATTTCAATAACTCTTTTTGAATAGGCACTCATAAAAGGAGAAGTCATGGTCACCTGATCTCTGTCCGGTACAATAAACTCCGGAAGGTTTCTGAATTTTTTGATATAGGAAAAAATATAGTCCCATCTGCCACAGTTCAGTCCTGCACTGTGTTCTTTTAATTCAAATAAAATTTCATCAATCTGAAATGAAGCAGTAATTGTTTCTATTAAAACTGTAGCTTTAATTGTTCCCTGCTGAATTCCCAGATAGTTTTGAGCAAAGACAAAAACCTCATTCCACCAACGGGCTTCTTTATAATGTTCCAGTTTCGGAAGGTAAAAGTAAGGACCACTTCCCTTTTCTAAAAGCGACTTTGCATTTCTGAAAAAATACAGTCCAAAATCAATCAGCGATCCGGAAGCCTTTTCACCATTGATTTCAATATGTTTCTCAGGAAGATGAAGCCCACGGGGACGAACCAGTAAAACTGCAGTTTTTTCATTAAGCTTATAGGCTTTTCCTGTTTCATTTACAAAATCAATAGTCCGATTGATAGCATCAGAAAGATTAATCTGCCCATGAATACAGTTTTCCCAAACCGGCGAACTGCTGTCCTCAAAATCTGCCATAAATGTAGAAGCTCCTGAGTTTAAGGCATTAATAATCATCTTACGGTCTACGGGCCCTGTAATCTCTACTCTTCTGTCTGACAGATCTTCCGGCAGAGAGGCACATACCCAATTTCCATTTCGGATATCTTCTGTTTCTTTTAAAAATTGAGGAAGATTTCCCTGATCAAAATGCTGCTGTGTATTTTTTCTTTCTTTTAAAAGTTCAAGTCTTTTATGATTGAAGTTCTGATGAAGTGCAATCAGAAAATCTGCCAAATCCGGAGTAAAAACTGCTTCAAACTGCTTCTGAGCTTTTATTTCTAATTGAGTCTTGGTTTCCATAACATATTGATTTTGTGATTTGATACTACAAACATAAATAAAAATTTTCACAAACAGCGAACGTTCGCTAAATTTATTTAAAAATTATTATGCGAATAATCGCATCTAATTATTTATATTTGAGTAATGAATTCAGAAAGCGACTTTATCAAAACGGTTTTCGGGTTAAAACTGAAACAGCAGAGACAAAAGAAAAACTGGTCTCTGCAGGATCTTGCCGTAAAGACAGGATTATCAAAATCTTACCTTAACGAAATTGAAAACGGAAAAAAATATCCCAAACATGATAAGATCATTCAACTTTCTGAAGCATTGAGTTGTACTTTTGATGATCTGGTTTCCACCAAACTCGATAAAAGTCTGGCACCTTTCAATGAAATTCTGCAGTCTGATTTTTTTAAAGAAGTTCCATTGGAGCTATTTGGGATCAATAAAAACAATCTCATCAGTATCATCAGTGATGCTCCCAAAAAAGTGACGGCTTTCATCAATGCACTGATCGAGATTTCCCAGAATTACAATCTTGGAAAGGAAAGATTTTATTTTGCAGTGCTAAGGTCATTCCAGGAGTTATATGACAATTATTTTCCGGAAATTGAAGAAAAAGTAAGTCTGTTTACTCAGGAGAATAATGTAAAACCCAACAAAAATTTAAAATCTGAGATTCTGGAAAAAATTCTTGCAGAAAAGTTCAGCTATACGATTCAATCTGAAGATTTTGAGAAATATGGGACTTTGGACAACCTTCGCTCGCTTTTTATTCCGGAGAAAAAATTATTACTGCTGAACCAAAAACTGGAAAAGGATCAGAAAACATTTATCCTTGCTAAAGAAATCGGATTCAATGTTCTGGAACTAAAAATACGCCCGAATACGTATTCATGGCTTGACTTCGGAAGTTTTGAGGAAATTCTTAATAATTTTTACGCTTCTTATTTTGCAGGCGCTTTGTTGATTTCAAAAGAGCCAGTCATTGAGAAAACATCTGAATTTTTCCAACATAATACCTGGGAATCTAAAAATTTTGAGAATCTTATCAACAGTTTTACCCGTTCTCCTGAAACTTTCTACTACCGCCTGACTAATATTCTTTCGGCTGAAATGGGAATTAAGGATTTATTTTATCTGTGTCTGGTTAAAAAGAAAAATTCAGATAAGATTCAGATTTTAAAAGAACTTCACCTGAATCATCAGCAAGCTCCTCATGCCAACGCAATGAACGAACACTATTGCAGAAGATGGATTGCCGTGAAGAATCTTGATCATTTAAAAGAAAATGAAACTCTTACGGACGCTCAGATTTCTCATTATAAGGATCAGGGAATAAGCTATCTGGTTATTTCTACTTCACAAAAAAATCCTTTTTCGGATGGAAGCAACAGAAGTTACTGTTTAGGTATTTTATTGAATTCTCAAACGATCAAAAAAATAAGCTTCATAAAATCTCCTTCTCTGAAAACAATCAATGTAGGAGTTACCTGTGAATCATGCAGCATTGCAGATTGTGAAGTGAGACAAGCACCGCCTGTACGACTGGAAAAGGAACATTTTAATCTGAGTATGAAAAATTCTGTGGAGAAGATAAGGAAGAGGTTTGAGAATTAAAGGGTGAATGATGGAATCGTCAATCTGCTTCGCTGTGAATTTTAAATATGTTTTAGAGATACGTGATGCGGGGTTGTGAATACTCAATTTCTTGTTTTAACCCTAAGGCCAATGTGTTAATCTTAAACGCTGAGCTCGCAAAGTTTTCTATTATACTTTAGAGTATTTTGATCGCAATGGCGTTACACTCAAAAAGACTTTCCCCCAGCTAAATGAAATGCTCTTGCGAGCAATACGAAAGCAACAAACTTTGCGAATATTAGCATTAATAATAAATTCATTATTGACTTTGCGAAGCCAAAATTGACATTTTTTTATATCTTAGTACAAAACACACTTATGATACTGGATATATTGTTTCCAAACCGTTGCATCCATTGCAACAGAATCATTGATTCTGAACTTTTGGTATGTGATCTTTGTTTTAGCAAGATTTACTTTACCCATTATTCCTATTTTGAAAATAATCCGATTAAGGAAAAATGCAGTTTGTTTTTTCCTGTTGAAAACACGTTTGCTTTACTACAATTTGAGGAGGAAAGCCTAAGCCGACAGATTATTCATGAACTGAAATACAAAGGGCGCGAAAAAGCAGGAAAGATCCTTGCAGACTGGACAACAGAACGCCTGGACTTTAAGAACGAAAAACCAGATTTGTTGGTGAGCGTTCCTCTTCACACAAAGAAACTCAAGGAACGCGGATATAATCAGCTTCATTTATTTACTGAAACTTTAGGGGCATTTTATGACATCCCTTTTGATCATCAATTAATCAAACGAAATCATTATTCCAAGGCACAGGCTTTAAAAGATAAAAAACACAGATTGGAAACTGTCAATACATTCTCTGTTACAAAACCGGTTTCAGGGAAACATATTCTTCTTGTTGACGATGTTTTTACCACAGGTAATACCATTTCATCGGTTGCATGGGAGATTTTAAATGCCGGAACTAATAAAGTGAGTGTACTGGTAATGGCAATGGATCTTTGAGAGGGGTTGCGGAGTATGAGGTTCGAGATTCGAGGTCTAGGGATTTTCAGCACGGAAACATGTTTAAAAATATTCTCAAACTCCAGAACTTTCAGCCCCTCCGACACAATCACTCATTCAATTTTTTCCATTCAATTCTTTTTCCTAATTTTCCGGAAACTAAACAACTATGCCACATCTGCTTTTATTACATGGAGCTTTAGGTCACAGCGACATTTTTACACCTTATCTGAATACATTATCTCAGTATTTTACTGTACACACTCCTTTGTTTTCAGGTCATGGAGATTTGGAACTTCCGGCTGAAGGAATTAGTATTGAAAAGTATACTCAGGAATTATCAGAATATTGTGAAGTGAATAATCTGGCAGATGTATTTATTTTCGGTCATAGTATGGGAGGTTATGCAGCGCTTTGCTATGCAATGAAGAGTCATGAAAATGTAAATTCTATTATCACTCTGGGAACAAAGTTTGACTGGACTGAGGAGCAAGCTTTAAAAGAAAGTAAAATGCTTAATCCTGATGTCATTCTTGAGAAAATTCCACAGTATGCCCAACTTTTAGAATCACAGCACGGATCAAAGTGGAAGCAGCTTCTTCTCGCTATTGCTGATCTGATGATTGATTTAGGTAAAAATCCTCCGTTGGAAAATAATCTTGCAACGATTAATATTCCCGTTCAAATCATGGTAGGTGATAAAGATAATATGGTAACCATCGAAGAAAGTTCCAGAGTTTACAGGAGTCTTCCGAATGCAAAATTGGCCGTACTTCCAGATACAAAACATCCACTGGATAAAGTACGACCAAGTCTATTGTTGAACTTAATAAAAGATTTCTGGAATCTTTCTTAAATTATCTTTGAAGTTTTTCTCCGTAGCTAAGATCTCCCGCATCTCCTAAACCAGGAGTAATATACCCTTTTGATGTTAGCTCTTCATCAATAGCTCCTACCCAGATGTGAGCTTCAGGATAGGCATTCTGAATAGTTTCAACGCCTTGTTTTGAAGCAATAGCTGCGACAATATGAAGTTGGGTTGGATTTCCATTGGTTAGCAGGTCTTTGATGGCTTCAATTAAAGAAGCACCAGTAGCCAGCATCGGGTCTGCTACAATTAAAGGTCTGCCTTCGATGTTTGGGCATGTCAGATAATCCTGTTTGATTGAGAAATAATCGTTTGCATCGTGTTTTCTGTAGGCTGCCACAAAACCACAGTCTGCTCTGTCAAGATAGCTCAGAATTCCTTCAAACAAAGGAACTCCTGCTCTTAAAATAGTTGTAATAACAGGCTGTACAGCAATTTCCCTGCTTTTTATTGTATCTAAAGGAGTTTGAATTTCAACTTCTCTGTACTCCAGACCTTTACTGATTTCAAAAGCGGCAATCTCTCCGATTCTTTCCATATTTCTTCTGAATCTCATTCGGTCATGCTGGATATTAACGTTTCTAAGTTCGTTAATCCATTCATTGACAAGAGAAAAGTGTTGCGATAAAATAGTAAGCATGAAAATTTTATTTTTAATTTCAGTTAATTGATATTAATTCCTGCAAAATTACAACTAAAAAACGAATTGAAAGATTGAGCTAAATGAGAAATCCCGTTGTAATTTTATAAAAAACTCCGGCAAGCTTCGCTTGCCGGAGTTTCAGTGAACACTTGTTCTTATTATTTTTGTCTGAAATATACTTCAATCGGAACTCCGGTAAACCCGAATTCTTTCCTCAACTGATTTTCAGTAAATCTTTTATAAGGTTCCTTCACGTACTGCGGAAGGTTACAGAAGAATACAAACTGTGGTGACGGCGTAGGAAGCTGAACACAATATTTGATCTTGATATATTTTCCTTTCAATGCTGGTGGTGGAGTATTTTCAAAGATCGGAAGCATTACTTCATTCAATTTTGAAGTTTTAATTTTCTTCTTACGGTCTTCATAAACCTCCATTGCTACTTCTACAGCTTTTAAGATTCTTTGTTTCGTTAAAGCTGAAACAAATAGGATAGGAATATCCTGGAACTGACCGATTTTGTCTTTGATTGATTTTTCAAAATCACGCATTGTATTGGTCTGCTTGTCTTCGATCAAATCCCATTTATTAACAAGGATTACAATTCCTTTTCTGTTTTTCTGAGCCAGTCCGAAGATGTTCATATCCTGAGATTCCCATCCTTGTGTAGCATCCACCATAATGATAACTACGTCTGAATACTCAATAGAACGGATAGATCTCATTACAGAATAGAATTCAAGGTCTTCGCTTACCTTTGATTTTCTTCTCATCCCTGCAGTATCTACCAGTACAAACTCATGCCCGAATTTGTTATATAAAGTCTGAATACTGTCTCTTGTAGTTCCTGCAATATCTGTTACAATATTTCTTTCAGTATCCAGCAAAGCGTTTGTCATTGTAGATTTCCCTACGTTTGGACGCCCTGCAATGGTGATTTTAGGCAATCCTTCAAAAGGATCTTTATATTCTGTTGTTGGAAAGTCTCTAACGATATCATCTAAGATTTCTCCTGTTCCTGAACCGGTAGCAGAAGAAATAGTGTAATATTTATCAATTCCTAACTGATAGAATTCTGTTGCCGGAAGTTCTTCTTTGGCAGAATCTACTTTATTGATAACGATATAAATCGGTTTATTGGATCTTCTTAATAATCTGTAAATTTCATAATCTGTATCAGTAAGTCCTTCTTCCACATTCATCATAAAGATAATGGAAGTAGCCTCTTCTACAGCTAATTGTACCTGCTTACGGATTTCCTCTTCAAAGATATCATCTGTACCTACATCATAACCTCCGGTATCAATTACAGTAAAATCTACCCCGTTCCAGTCTGATTTTCCGTAGTGACGGTCTCTGGTAACACCGGCTGTAGAATCTACAATAGCTTCTCTTCTTTCTAATAAACGATTAAAAAGCGTGGATTTTCCTACGTTGGGACGTCCAACGATTGCGACAATATTTGACATAAAAAATGTTTAATAATCCTTCTGCTTCTGCTCAGGATATGTTATTAATGGGTTACTCCAACTTTTGGAGCCCAATTTTTTGCAAAGATAAGACTTTATTATTTAATGAGACTTCTGAGGATGGGAGCTGGAAGAGGGAGGCTGGAAGCTACTGTTCATCGAAGAATCCACAATAAACATTCTTCTTAAAATTAAACAAACAGCATTCATAATTATGCTATTTTCCTCTAAAAACTATTTTTTTGTTTTTTTTATTCAAAAATAATTATTTGGATATCAATAAGTAAAGCAGTTACTCCAGTATTATGTTAATTAATCTTTAATTTTGATTTTCATATTTAAAATAAATTCTATAATTTCGCAACATAGAAACAGACCTATAGTGTAACGGTAGCACTCCGGTTTTTGGTACCGTCAGTCGGGGTTCGAATCCCTGTGGGTCTACAAACCATCCTTTTTTAAGGGTGGTTTTTGTTTTTTATTCCCTTTTTGAAAAATAAAAAAAGGAGATACTGAATTAGTCATAAAAGGCTAAGCTCTCTCTATAATGATTCTCCAGTAGTTTTATCAATCCTTCTCCTCCTTTTGATATGAAGCAGAACCCGTTTTCCCCTCAAAGGAAAATCTTCAACAAGAACCGAAGAGTGAAAACCATTAGAATGATACAGACGATGGGTGAATTCTTGGGGAATGATATTCTTCTCCTTAAAATCGATAGGAAGCACTCCATCAACTTCTTCTGCTTTTATGATATCAAAGGACTCTACTAAAAATCCTGAAGTAAGAGTTTTACCAGTTTATCAGGAATATATATATATTCCAAATTTAAAAACTTAACACTACATCCACAACTTTTGAGACTGATCCCATGTATGGTACTCATATAAAATATTGATGAATTGATTATTAATTCACACCTTCTTATTTCGGTTAAAAATACGTCTTACTGCAACTACAGGATAGCGAGGTCAAAAAACTTTTATAGGGACCAAAAAACAATGAAATTTGCACTCTAAAGAATGTGAATGATCATTGGAGTCAAAAAAATACACCAAGAAAACAGCATAGAAAAAATGTAAAAAAATGTAGTTGATTTAAAATAAAATTACAAAAAAAACATTGCGAAAATATAAGTTTTCTAAGTTGTAACCCTATTAATAATTCACTAATTGACAGTACGATAAAAGAGGGCGAAAATCAATAATTGTTCAAAAGAAATAGAATTCTATTTACCTACAATAAGTCTATCAAGAATAGACTTTCCCTCAAATCATCAATTTTATAAAAACTAATTTCCAATAATAATGAAAGTACCATTAAAAACAATATTTAGCTGGTTTGAAAAGGGTGATATCCCCACAGAACAGCAGTTTCAGCAGACCTTTTCTTCATTCCGTCATTTAGATGAAAATATCAAGATGGATGAGGTAATGGGTTTAAATGAAACTTTTCAAAAAACGGTATCCAGCACAACTTTTACAAATCATCTGCAAGATGAAGGCGCACACGATTTAGTGCTCGCAAAACTTAATGCATCCAATCTTACTGCTAGAAATGTGGAAGAATGGAAAGAAAAATTAAAGATCAAACTAGCCGCCACTATAGACAATGATGAAGAGACCGGAAATGTCTATACAAAGGAGCAAATCGAGGAAATTGTAAATATACTTCAGGCAAAAGATAATGAAATGCTTGAGCTGACTGCAAAAATCAACGAAATACTAACCTCGAATGATGATAACCTTGATAAGCTTCAGAAAATCGTAGACTACATCAAAGAAAACAGGGAGCAGATAGAATTGCTTAAAGGTTCAGGAGCAAATTCTTCCTTTGGAGGAATTGTAAGACCTACTGATAATATTATTGTTAAGCCGGGATCAGCAAAATGGTTTTGGGCAGGGAGTGGAGTTTACGAAAATGCTTCAGGAGTTACGATTGAAAATTTCGGAATAATTTCTTTTGACGGTTTTGTTTGGTCTGTTCTGGAGATTAATATACCTGGAGGGGGAACAGATGGTTTTATTGATTTAACACAAGAAGATTAAAATGAGATATACAGGAAAAATTTATTTTACAAATTATGAAAGATCAGATAAAGAAGTTGCAGATAATTTCATTTATCCCGTCATGTTTTTCATTAAAAATGAAGATGGAAAAATCATTAAACAGATTGCATATTCAGCTTTAGGAGAAAAGTCAGAAAGTGAATACGGAACTGGTGGTGGAACTGGAGGAGGCAATGGAATTGTTTTCCGCGCAAAATCTGAAATACCTGCATCGTTCGTAAAATCATTTGGAAGTGAAGTTAGAATAGTTTTTTCATGGTCATCCATCGACAGTGTTGATGGTAGTGAGACTGGCGGAGGAACTGCAAGTATTTTAAAAGGAAATACGATCCTATTTAATAAAAACATTAATCAGGGAGCCAATGATATAGATATCACGCCATATATTTTGGCGGGAGATAATACAATAACACTTAGTATCACTGATAGTTATGGAAATAATAGGAAATTAAAATATGATATTCAAACAATAGCACTTGCTTTAAGTACTACATACGACAAGACCACTATTAATTCGGGACCCATCATTTTTCGATATATTCCAACCGGGAATGTCGAGAAGACGATTCATTTCAAATTAAATGGATCAGATCTTCCGCCAGTAATTACTTCAATAAATAACAAAGAGCTTCTTTATGAAATTCCTGCACAGTCGCACGGAGTTCATATTTTAGAGGTGTATATGACCGCTGATTTGTCAGGAGAGATCATTGAAAGCAATCACTTATTTACAGATATTATCAGTGTTGTTGCCGGTAATTTAACGCCCCTGGTTTCTTCAGCAAATAATGTTGTTGCTAATCAATATGCTCCAGCTTCTATTGAATATCTGGTGTATTCACCATCATCAAATTACAGTGATGTTGAGATTTTGGTCGATGGAGTGAAGGTTTCTGAATTACTTGTAAATAGAAGTTTGCAGAAGTTCATCTATACATTTACGGACTCAGGTGCGCACACTGTAACTTTTAAATGTGGCAATGTCACGAAAAATACTTCAGTAGTTGTAACTGCTTTCGATATTCAAGTTGAAGCCGAAACGTTAGGCTTGGAATTATTTTTAAGTAGTCGAAACAGAAGCAATTCAGAGATTAACAAAAACGAGTGGAAATACAAAAACCTGTCATGTACTCTTACTGATTTTGATTTCAGCACCAATGGGTGGATTCAAGACTCAAAGGGTTCTGTGGCACTTAAAGTGAGTGGAAATGCAAGGGTTGAGATTCCTTTTAAAATATTTGATCACGATTTTAAAACAGGTGGTAAAACATTAGAATTTGAATTTTCAACTTCAGATATAAAAAACAGTGACAGTACTATTTTTTCTTGTAAAAATGGAAATGTTGGATTTGTTGCTACCTCAAATTCGTTTTCGTTCAGTTCTGAGCAGGACGGTACGTCCATATTTTTTAAAGAAGAGGAAAGGATTCGTGTAAGTATAGTCGTTACAAAGGTTTCAGATCAAAGATTGGTATTTGTGTATATCAATGGAATTATATCTTCATTATATCAGTATAATTCATTAGACAGCTTTTTACAACAAGCTCCTCAAAATATTACCATTGGAAGCAGTGATTGTAATATTAATCTATATAATATTCGGGTTTATAATAATAACCTAAACGCCGATCAGATGTTGTCGAATTTTATTGCTGACATGGATAACCTGGTTGAAAAAGTCAACATTTACGAGAGAAATAAATTGTACGATGCATTCGGAAATTTGTCCTACGATAAATGTTTACAATCAATTCCATGCTTAACCATTGTTGGAGATTTGCCAACTTATAAAGGCGATAAAAAAACAATTGTTGGAGAGTATGAAAATGCTCAAGATCCTACAAAATCGTTTTCTTATGTAAATGCGAGTATTGATGTTCAGGGTACATCCTCACAATATTATCCCCGAAAAAACTTTAAAATAAAATTTAATGGGGGCTTTAAAAATGGAGAATTAGTTTCTTCCAAGTATAAGCTTCGTGATAATTCATTAGCTGAAAAAACATTTACTTTTAAAGCTGACTTCATGGAATCTTCAGGTTCTCACAACATTGGTTTGGCGAGGCTTGCCCAAGATTCTTTAAATCAATTGGGTTATTTAGTTCCACCACAATTAATTGATCCTAACATCCGTACTACGATGGACGGGTTTCCAATGCTTATATTTCACAGAGCGACACCAGACTCGGAGCGTATTTTTCTCGGAAAATATAATTTCAATAATGATAAGTCGAATGAAGCAACGACAGGTTTTACAGGTGGTCAGGAATGCTGGGAATTTTTAAACAATACTTCAGATAATACATTATTTATTGCTACAGATTTTCAAAGTGCAGACGAAAATGGTAAGCATTTATGGAAAAATGATTTTGAGGGAAGATATCCGGAAAATAATGAAGATACTTCGAATCTTGAAGCTTTGCATAGATGGATTGTGAGTTGCAAAAATAATCCTGCAAAATTCAAAACCGAGGCTCCAGATCATTTTAATATTCAGTTTTTACTGTTTTATTATGTCTTCACTGAGTTTTTTGCAATGGTCGATCAGCGTGCTAAAAATCAGATGTTTGCGATGTATCCGGATGCGCAAGAAAACAACCGTTGGTATCTTATTTTTTATGATAATGATACGGTTTTAGGTCTTAATAACGAAGGCCACAATGTGTATGATTACTGGGTAGAGGCTCACGACCAAGTAGGAAGTGGTTTTGTCTGGAATGGGGCCTTATCCGAGCTTTGGAAATTGGTTGAAGTGGCTTTTGATACTGAAATTACGGCTTTGTACCAGCAAATGAGAACTTCAGGAATTCTAACTTATGATAAGTGCAACACTTATTTTAACACATTAGAATCTGACAAATGGGCGGAAAGTATTTTTAATGAAGATGCGAAATATAAATATATAGATCCTTTGGTTGTTGCTGGGAACGGAAGTTACTTATACACCGCACAAGGCTCAAGAAAATCACACAGGAATTATTGGTTATTAAATAGATTCAGATATATGGACGGAAAGTACGACACCTCTACTTTCTCATCTGATTATATCACGATGAGACTTTATACACCTTCAGGAACGCCTGTAGTTCCTCCAAATGCTAATTTTTTATTAACAGCTCTGAAAGACGGATATACGAAAATTAAGTTTGGTTCCTATATCAACCGTGCGAGGCTTAGAAAAAATGTTGCATCTTTAGTTCAAGCTCCGGCTATTACTTTTAACGACACAGAAACTATTATCTATGGTGCATCTGCAATTAAAGATCTTGGAGATTTGTCAGGAAAGTATCTTGGTACTTTAGATGTTTCAAAAGCGACGAATTTGTCGAGACTTCAAATTGGAAGTCAAATTTCCGGTTATTCAAATCAAAATTTGAGAAACTTGTTTATTGGTAATAATACAATTCTGGAGGAGTTGGATGTAACGAATTGTCCAAATCTAAAACAGTCAATAGATCTTACTGCTTGTACAAGTATTAAAAGAGTTTCTGCTGCAGGAACAGGAATATCGTCGGTCTTATTGCCAAAAGGCGGTTTGCTTGCTTCCTTAATTTTGCCAAGTACAGCAAGTACTTTAATATTAGATAATCAAAAATTTATTACCTATTCTAACTTAACTTTTACAGCAAGTTCAATTAAAACACTTGTTATCAAAGATTGCCCTTTAATTAATGTTAGTGACATTGTTTCAAATCTTAAAAATTTGAGCAGAGTGAGAATTAATAATCTAAATGGAAGTAGTGCTTCGAGTGAGATGTTTTTCCCAATTATCAATGCTAAGGGGATTGATGATTCAGGTAACACAACGCCTCATTCTGTAGTTGAAGGAACTTGGAACTTTACTACCATATATCAAGAAGATAAAGATTTCATGGAAGCCAATTGGCCAGACTTTAAATTTACATTTTCAAATGTTGCCACTTTCATTCAAATTTCGAGTGCGACCAGGAAAGCTACATTATTAAATGTCTTTAATACCAACGGTGATGGAGAACTCAGTTTTGCGGAAGCAAGAGCTGTTATCAATATTCCTGCTGACACTTTCAACACAGATGTTAATACCTCGAGAAAGCTTTCTTACAGTTTTGATGAGTTTAGATTTTTCACGAATGTGGAGACAATTGGAGATAGAGCATTCAATTCATATGAAAATCAATTGGAAAGCATTATTTTTCCTCCCAATATAAAGAAGATAGGTTCTAATGCATTTTACTTTAAGTATAATGCTGTTGTAGTCGGAAATTTTGATAAGCTAGAGGAACTTGGCGAAATTCCATTTTATGGAAGATACTTCGATATTAATTTATTTAAGAATGTTAAGATTTATACAACAAATTCATTTCAGTTCATGTATCCGAGAGCGGGGAAATACACCCTTCCTTATATCACGAGAATTTTCAAGAATATGCTTACTAATAATGTAAATAATTATCCTGTTGAAGAGCTTGTTTCCAATCTTGTTGATTTATCCGGGTGTACGAGCTTAGAAAGAATGGATTCGTATGGTTTGACTTTAAGGCCTCTTAAGGGAGAGAATGAAGTTACTATTATTCTTCCGGCTTCAATTAACTACATAGAAAACTACTGCATGCCTATGTACCCAGCTGCAGGCCAATTTGGCGTTACAAGAGTAATAATTAAAGTATTGGCAACTACACCTCCAATTTTGGTGGGAACTAACTTTGTTGCTGACGGAATAATAATAAATACAGTAGAAATTCATGTACCTGCCTCAAGCATTTCTGCTTATAAAACGGCAACTAACTGGAGCTATTTTGCCGCAAAAATTTATCCGATAACATAATAATAAAATATGACACAGACAGACAATATAATTAAAGCGGATCCTGGGAAATGCTTTAAAAGAAAAATAGATGGAGTTGTTTTTAGCGATGAAATCTATTTGGGAACAACTTATTATCTTGATGGAATAAGGCTTCAAGAACCAATTCAGGAAACACCTGATGATTTTGAAGAAATTGATATTGAGATTCAAACAGAAGAAATTAATTAAAAGATGATGAATTCAATTATTTATTTCCCGAACGGAAATTTATAGCTAGTCCCGACAATATGATAAAGATTTTAGGACAGAAATAAATAATTATAAAATTTACATGTTTAAAAATCTCAAAACACGACCGAATATAATGGCAAATCAGTTAGAAGCTTTGATAGAGCTATAAGGTCTTCAACTATTTGGTTCGACATTTGTTCGCTTTTGACTACAAACCATCCTTTTTTTAAGGATGGTTTTTGTTTTTTATATCTCATGATAAGTCCTTAAATTGTAAATTTAGTCCGGATCAGGAATAGCGGCAGATCAAACCGAAAAATCATTTAATCCAAAAATTAGAAATCCGACTAAAGCTAAGTAATATGACAGAATCAAAATTAAAAAACATCATAGAAGTATGCAATAAAGCTACTCCATCTCCATGGACATCATATATCGAGGGAAGAGACTTTACTTCCGGCTCCAGTTTTATAATGACGGGAGAAAAAGAAAACAGAGATTATGATATAGAATTCATTTCAATAAAACCCGAAGATCAGGATTTCATTGCTATGGCAAGAAATGTAATTCCATTATTAATAGATGAAATTATTAAATTAAAAGGAGATCAATAAAATAAACAAAGTTTTCAGTAACCTTAAATATCACCAAAATATAAAACAACAGGCTGCCTTTCTAAGACAGCCTGTTGTTTTTATATAATTAAAAAGATTAAACCAGATCAAACCTATCCAGATTCATCACTTTCGTCCATGCTGCCACAAAGTCTTTTACAAACTTTCCTTGTGCATCAGCACTTCCGTATACTTCAGCAATCGCTCTCAGTTCGGAGTTTGAACCAAAAACAAGATCAGCTCTGGTTGCCGTCCATTTTGGCTGGCCAGTTGAACGGTCACTTCCCATATAAAGTTGTTTGTCATCTGACATTGCCTTCCATTGCGTTCCCATATCTAAAAGATTGACGAAGAAATCATTGGTAAGAACTCCCGGACGGCTGGTAAATACACCATGTTTTGAACCGTCAAAATTAGTATCTAACGCACGCATTCCTCCTACTAACACAGTCAGTTCCGGAGCAGTAAGACTTAACAATTGAGCTTTATCTATCAATAAAGATTCTGTAGACACGGTAAATCTTCTTTTCAGGTAATTACGGAATCCATCAGCAATAGGTTCAAGGTATCCCATAGATTCTACATCGGTCTGCTCCTGAGACGCATCCATTCTTCCCGGAGCGAAAGGAACTTTTACATCCTGTCCGGCATTTCCTGCAGCAACTTCTACTGCGGCATTACCTGCTAAAACAATCAGGTCGGCTAAGGAAATTTTCTTACCGTTTTGAGAATCGTTGAATTCTTTCTGAATTCCTTCCAGTACGTTTAATACCTTATTTAATTGAGAAGGATTATTTACTTCCCAGTTTCTCTGAGGTTCCAGTCTGATTCTCGCTCCGTTGGCACCACCACGTTTATCACTTCCTCTGAAAGTAGAAGCAGAAGCCCAGGCTGTAGAGATAAGTTCCGAATTACTTAATCCTGAATTTAAAACTTTTGATTTCAGTGCTTCCACATCATTTCCGTCTACCAGCTCATGATTCACTTCCGGAATAGGATCCTGCCAAATTAATTCTTCCTGTGGAACATCTGGTCCTAAATAACGGGCACGTGGTCCCATGTCTCTATGTGTCAATTTAAACCAAGCTCTTGCAAAAGCATCGGCAAATGCATCAGGATTTTCGTAAAAATGTCTTGAAATTTTTTCGTAAACAGGATCCAGTCTCAATGAAAGGTCTGTTGTAAGCATTGTTGGTTTATGCTTTTTGTCAGCATCAAATGCATCAGGAATAATATCTGCTCCCTCTTTTGCTACCCATTGATGGGCTCCGGCAGGGCTTTTTGTTAATTCCCATTCATTTTCAAAAAGGTTTTTAAAGAAATAATTACTCCATTGAGTCGGGGTTTCTGTCCAGGTCACTTCCAGACCACTGGAAATAGCATCTCTACCGCTTCCGGATTTGTAGCTGCTTGCCCATCCTAATCCCTGTTGTTCAATTCCTGCTCCTTCTGGTTCTTTACCTACATGATCTGCAGGACCTGCTCCATGGGTTTTACCAAAAGTATGTCCACCGGCAATCAAAGCAACGGTTTCTTCATCGTTCATCGCCATACGACCGAAAGTATCACGTATATCTTTAGCGGCAGCAATAGGATCTGGGTTTCCGTCCGGACCTTCAGGATTTACATAAATAAGTCCCATTTGTACGGCTGCCAATGGATTTTCAAGATTTCTTGAATGAATATCTCCGTCTGCATTATCATCGGTAGGAAGAACGGCTGCCTGTCCTTCTACTACTCCTTCTGAACCGTGAGCATAACGCAAATCACCTCCCAGCCATGTTTTTTCTGATCCCCAATAAACATCGGAATCCGGTTCCCAAACATCTGCACGCCCTCCGGCAAACCCAAATGTTTTAAAGCCCATTGATTCAAGAGCAATGTTTCCTGTAAGAATCAAAAGGTCTGCCCAGGAAATATTTCTGCCATATTTCTGCTTGATTGGCCATAGTAATCTTCTTGCTTTATCAAGGCTTACATTATCCGGCCAGCTGTTTAATGGTGCAAAACGCTGTTGCCCTGCTCCTGCTCCACCTCTACCATCTCCTACTCGATAGGTTCCGGCACTGTGCCAGGCCATACGGATAAAAAGAGGTCCATAATGACCAAAGTCTGCGGGCCACCAATCCTGGGAATCTGTCATTAATGCATGAAGGTCTTTTTTTACAGCTTCAAGATCAAGGCTTTCAAATGCTTTGCCATAGTCAAAATCTGCGTCCATAGGATCAGAAAGGGAAGAATGCTGGCGCAGAAGATCTACTCTAAGCTGATCCGGCCACCAATCAGAATTCTGGGTTCCTCCACCTGCCACACTTTTCTTCATTGTTCCGTTATGAAACGGGCATTTGCTGATGTCATTCAAATCTTTTTCCATTTTCGTTTATTTTATATTGATTAATTCAAGTTTAAATTCTCTGTTGTAAGAATATGACAAACCTACAACGTTTCGACAATAAATACAATCTATTAATTTTTATTTCAACGATAGTTAAAAACTATAAATACATATTTTCGGCTGCTTCTCAATTAAGGCAAAATTGAGGTATTAAGTTAGTCATTTTTCAGATTAACTTAAATAAAAACAGCAGTATAGCACTCAATTTAGAATTACTCAACGTAACATTACCACAAGAAAGGAGAAATTAAAAATTCGATGGTAATTAGAAAAAATTTAAATAATCAGACCAATTTCAAATTCAATTCGTTCTAAAAAATAATTTAGTTAACTTTATCATTATCAAACATGAATACTATCTCTATGAAAAAAATAATTGTTGTCATTCTTGTTGCTTTTATCATCATTCAGTTTTTTCCTATCGACAAAACCAACCCACCTCCTACGCCTGGGATGGATTTTCTGAAGATTAAAAACACTCCGGAGAAAATTGCCCGTACCATAAAAACTTCATGTTACGACTGTCATTCTAATGAAACAGAATATCCATGGTATACTAATATTTCCCCGGCTTCATGGTGGGTAAAAAATCATATTAATGAAGGCAGGAAACACCTTAATTTTTCTACCTTTGCAGTATACGAGCCTAAAAGACAGCTTCATAAACTGGAGGAATGTATAGAAATGGTTGAGAAAAAAGAAATGCCGCTTGAATCTTATTATTTAGGACATCAAAATGCTAAACTATCGGATGAACAGCGTGCAGAGCTTACCCAATATTTCAAAAAAGTAAAAGAAGATACGGAACGAAGAATCATGTTTAATAAATAAAGTCGTGGAAAACTGGGAAAATAAACATATTGTATTTTTTGATGGAGATTGCGGAGTCTGTAATTTCTGGGTGCAGTGGATTTTGGAGCGGGATAAGAAAGATAAGTTTATGTTTGCATCCCTTCAATCTGAATTCGGACAGCAGTTTTTATCCGAAAGAGGGTTGGAAACAAATGTCTTCAATACGATGTATCTGTGGAAACCGGGACGATATTATCAGATCAAATCACGGGCAGTACTGGAAATTGCCAACTTACTGGGAGGAGTGTATAAGCTTTCTTTTATTGGAAAAATTCTGCCGGCATTTTTAAGTGATAAAGTGTATGATATCATTTCGAAAAACAGGATGAAACTGGCCAACCAGAAGTGTTATTTACCGGATCAGCACCAGAAGAAAAAGTTTATTCAGGTGTAATTTTATCTTACAGAAAATTTCTTTCAACTTTATATAAAAATATCATTCCGTAAGAGTTTCCAATATGCAGTATTAAAATAATACTTTGTATAGATTCCTACGGAATGACAAATAAGACGTATAGTTGTTTAATGAAAATTAAATTGAAGAACAGTCTATTACCAGCTTAATCAATTATCAATTATCAATTATTACCCATTACTCATTGCTCATTACTTATAAATTAAGCGACCACACAGAATAAGAATTCGGCGGACACTGGATTTTCACCCATTTATCTCCCTGTGTTGTAGGATACCATGTTGAATTTCCGGTGAAATCTTTGATCTGCTGGCTGCTCCAATTGGTTTCTACCCATCTTTCCTGCCAGCTTGATGATGTATTGATATAGACAACCAGCCCGGGATTTCCATTGTAGCCGTTTCGTCTTGCTATATATTCATCATTATCCGTGTAGAGAATAGAGGTTGTTCCTGTTGCTTTATTGTTATGAATCCAGATCAGGTTATTTAATCTTTCTTTATTTAACCATTCTTCATAATCTCTGTAAAAAATGGTTGGATATCCTTCATGGGTTAAGATGTAAGCATAGGCTGGCATTTTATTATAAATAATATCCGTATCGTGATTGGCTACAAAAGTAACTGCTTTGTACGGGTTTCTTTTCCACATCATATCATCATTCAGAACGTTTAAATTTCCGTTGTCAAAAGCCTCATCCATTTTATAGTAAGCTGCAAAATCAAATACGGAACTGTTCGCATTATTAGCCCACCATTCCAGTGTATTTACATTAGAATCCCATAGTTCACCAACAGAAAATCCACCTACATTAGAATTCCAGGTATTGACAACCCAAGGACCGAAACCTTTAACATAATCGAATCTCCAGCCATCAAATTTCATTACATTCTTATAATATTTTGCCACAGAATCATCTCTTCCCCAAAGCCAGTCCTGAACATGAGGATTAGCGTGAGAAAGATCTGGAAATCCGCCAAAAGCCCCTTCATCATTGTTTCCATAGGCATTTTTATAAAAATCATTGTAGTTTCTCTGAAATTTTCCGGAAGCTACGCCTGAAAAATCAGTCCAGGTATTGGTTCCGGTGAAAGGATTGGCTTCGGATTGCCCGCCACTATTATGATTGATCACAATATCTGCGTACACCTGCATACTTTCTTCATGTGCTTTTGTAATCAATGCTTCAAGTTCTGTTCTAGATCCAAAACGCGTTTCCACGCTTCCATTCTGATTAAAATTTCCAAAATCATAGTAATCCGTAGGATCATATCCCATAGAGTAAGCCCCGTTCTGTGCTTTTGAAGCCGGAGGCAACCATACGGCACCAATTCCGGCGTTGGACCATGCAGTTAATTTATCTTTAACGGTATTCCACCAGTTGCCTCCTTCCGGAACATCCCAGTAAAAGCCCTGCATCAGAACTCCACCGCCAGGACCGGCTATAAACTTAGCCTGTGTAGATCCGGATTCCTTTCCGGTGCTGAAAGGGCGGCCGTCATGATGAGTAACATTCACCGTTTTGTTATGAACTTCCTCCTGTCTGGAAGTCTCCGTAATCAATTCATCTCTGTTCTGACAAGAGCTAACTACTGCTAAAGCCAGTAGGGAAAGGAAAAAATATGTTTTTTTCATCGTAATAATTAATTATCAATCTATTAAACAAGATACAATTTTATTGAAAACAAATTCAAATGAATGGGAAATATTTTAATTTTCAACAATAAAACAAGAAGAAAGTCATTTAAAATTTTCATTAAAAAATCATAAATTTTTCAGATTCTCGAAACAATTTTTCTTTTAATCCATATATTTGCATACTATGGAATACAATACCCAAAAAACTCAGCTTCATATGCCGGAATACGGCAGAATTATACAACAGTTGGTTGAGCGCTGCAAAGAACTTCCTACCAAAGAGGAAAGGAACGAAATGGCTATGGCAATCATCGATTTTATGGGTCAGAGAAACCCACAACTTCGCGACGAGGAAAATTATAAACATAAACTTTGGGACCATCTTTATATTCTTGCTAATCATGATCTGGATGTAGATTCTCCATATCCGTTCCCTACTCCGGAACAATTGGCAGAAAAACCTAAAAGAATGGAATATCCAAAACTTCAGGGTGACTTTAAGTTTTACGGAAAAAGTATTCTTCAATTGATAGAAAAAGCAATTGAACTGGAAACGGGTGATGAAAAAGAAGCCCTTATCGAGGTAATTGCCAACAATATGAAGAAATCTTATAATGTCTATAATAAAGAACATGTGACGGATGATGTTATTTTCCGCCATCTGAAAGAACTGTCTGAAAACAGACTGGACCTTACCGGAATAGATTCTCTTGAAAAAAGTAAAATCTATTACACCAGCAATAACAACAACAGGAATAATAACAATAACAACAGGAATAACAACAGTAATAAAAACAACAACAGCAACCAGCCTAACAAAAGAAGGCATAATAACAATCATAAAAACAGAAAATAATGAGTGGAACATTTCAAATAAGAGGAGGAAAAAGATTGCATGGTGAAATAACTCCACAAGGAGCCAAAAATGAGGCTCTACAAATTTTATGTGCGGTACTCCTTACGGACGAAGAGGTAAGAATCAAAAATATCCCGGATATTCATGATGTTAACAGACTGATTGAAATTCTTGGAGATTTTGGGGTAAAAATTACTAAAAACGGACAGGGAGATTATACTTTCAAGGCTGATCAGGTAAATTTTGATTACATAAAATCTAACGAGTTCAAAAAAGACGGCGCAAAATTACGTGGATCTATTATGCTGATGGGCCCAATGCTTGCCCGTTATGGAGAAGCTTATATGCCGACTCCGGGAGGTGACAAAATCGGAAGAAGAAGACTGGATACTCACTTTCAGGGACTTGTTGAACTGGGTGCTGAATTCAATTATGATGAAGAGGAATATTTCTATTCTTTAAAGGCTAAGGAATTAAGAGGGAAATTCATCTTACTGGAAGAAGCTTCTGTTACCGGAACTGCCAATATTGTAATGGCAGCAGTTTTAGCAAAAGGAAAAACAAGAATCTACAACGCTGCATGTGAACCTTATCTTCAGCAATTATGCAAAATGCTGAACAGAATGGGAGCTAATATCTCAGGAATCGGGTCTAACCTTCTTACCATTGAAGGAGTAGATTACCTGAGAGGAACGGAGCATACAATGCTTCCGGATATGGTAGAAATCGGATCATGGATTGGCCTTGCGGCAATGACGAAATCTGAAATCACTATTAAAAATGTAAACTGGAACCAGCTTGGTGTCATCCCGAATACATTCAGAAAATTAGGAATCGAGCTTGAGCAAAGTGGTGATGACATCTATATTCCTGCTCAGGAACATTATAAAATTCAGAAATTTATTGACGGATCTATCCTTACAATTTCAGATGCGCCTTGGCCAGGATTTACTCCGGATTTATTATCTATTATTTTAGTGATAGCTACTCAGGCAAAAGGAAGTATTCTGGTTCATCAGAAAATGTTTGAATCCAGACTATTCTTTGTTGATAAATTAATTGACATGGGGGCTCAGATCATTTTGTGTGATCCGCACAGAGCTACAGTAATCGGATTGAATCAGGAAGCTCCGCTAAGAGGTACAACGATGGTTTCCCCGGATATCAGAGCCGGAAATGCTCTTCTTATTGCAGCGCTTTCCGCAGAAGGAAAATCTATTATCCACAATATCGAACAAATCGACAGAGGATACGAAAATATCGATGGAAGGCTGAAAGCAATTGGTGCTGATATCGAAAGAATTTAAAATTATTTATTTAATATGGAAGCGTTCAGAGTAATCTGAGCGCTTTTTTGTTTGACTTCTGTCATTCTGACGAAGGAAGAATCTTATTATCAATCAAATACATGAGATTCTTCACTACATTTCATTTCGTTCAGAATGACACTTTTGAGGCAACCTCAATTCTGTACCGATTAATTATTGTTTTTTTATATCTGCTTTTAATAAAAAGTGCCCGGTAAAAAAACCGGACACTTTGAGTAATTAAAACTATATGAATCTCACTTAAAAATACTTTCTGCAGATATACTCCACCGTTGTATTCATAAGTTTATTTTTATTCAGATAGATCTCAAGCTGCTGAAAATCTTCTGAACTGACATTTATATATAACTGTACTGAACCAAAACTATATCCGTTCACATACTCTACATTAGCGGATAACACTCTATGACAGATACCCAATTGATTGTAGATGGTATTCATTAAATGTTCAAATTTCATTTTGCCATTCAACTCTATTTCCAATAACAATTCTTTTTTAGGCAGGTTAATTGTATTTTGTAAAACCTGCAGGCCCGGATTAGGTGTAATCATCGCTAAACATTTTTTGGTTAAACTTCTAAGATCATTTTGCTCTCTGCATTTAAATCTGTGACAAAAATATAAAAAAATATTAGTCCACCAAATTAGTAGACTAATATTTTTTAAATTTTAACATAAAAAAAGAAGCCTTATCAGCTTCTCTCTGTATTTTAATAATTTCCCAGTCTTTCTAATTTATCAGAACCGGCAAGTCCATTAGGATTACAACCAGGCTCTCCTTCAGGGACTTTCAGATTTTTTTTGGTATAAAATTCTTCCCAGAATGCATTCGTTTTTCCTGTTTTGGGATCAATGAATGTCATAGGCTCCAGTTTGAAAATCTTTTCTGCCCGAAAAGCTCTTTCTACAAAATCTGAACAGTAATACGAATTTTCATCCAGAATATAATTGAAGTTGTAAGGTTTTCCAAGCATAGAATTTGCTTTTTTAACTGCTCCGGGAATTGTTTTCTGATATTCCGGTTTCAAACGATAAATGATTACCTCCTGCCCTTCTTCTTTCTGGTCTTTGATAAAATCTTTCAGATCCTGTTTCTGAGAACCACCTTTAGGGGCAGCATGCAGAACAAACATTTTACTGCCTTCTTTTTCCAGAATTCCTATGTGATCAAATGAAGCTGTTTTTTGTTTTTGAGTAACATTATTAATTGCTCCGGAAAGTCCCGACTCTTTAGCGGTTACAAAAAGCAGATCACCGTTTTTAGGCTGTACATTACCAGAATAAGCATTTTTACACTGTATTAATACTATCATCAGACAGGATAAAAGCCCAATAACAGTAAGCTTTTTAATTCTTTTTTTAATTCTAAATTCAGACATTTGATTATACTTTCAGGGCCAAAATTACAAAATAGAATTCATTACATTTGTGGGAATATTGATCTATTCTTCACACCAACCCAAACATTTCCAAGATTCTTATGCCACATATTTTATTAGTTGAAGACGATGACAGGCTTTCCAAACTGATTGCAAAAGGATTTCAGGAAGCTGAATTTGAGGTAACCGTAGCCTATGACGGAGCCACAGGTTTAAAACTGGCTTTACAGACAAATTTTGATCTGGTAGTAACAGATATTGTCCTGCCTAAAAAAAACGGCCTTGAGTTTTGTAATGAAATCAAAGTATTACAGCCTAATCTTCCTGTGATTATGCTGACTGCGCTCGGAACTACTGATGACAAACTGGAAGGTTTTGATGCTGGAGCTGATGATTATCTGACCAAACCTTTTGAAATGCGGGAGCTGACAGCAAGGATCAAAGTGCTTCTAAAGCGTTTTTCACAACAGCAACAGCAAAAAATTTCTATTCTTACCTATGAAGGCATTGAAATGAATCTGGAGCAGAAAACAGTGAGCCGCAATCATACGCCTATAAAACTGACTCCGAAAGAATTTAACCTCTTAAAATTCATGATGGAAAATTCAGAAAGGGTACTTTCCCGAAGTGAAATTGCAGAGAAAGTTTGGGAAACACATTTTGACACAGGAACCAATTTCATTGATGTATACATTAATTATCTCCGAAAGAAAATTGATAAAGGTTTTGAAGTCAAGCTAATCCACACTAAAGCTGGTATGGGATTTATTCTAAAGAAAGACTATGAATCAGGCTTTGTACAGTAATCATTGAGATGAACTAAAAATATCCGGATGAAAATAAGAACCCGACTTACGCTGCTTTTTACCTTAATCACTGCAATGCTTTTAAGTGTTTACAGCGTGTCAATCTATTATTCATCCAAAGAAGCCAGAGAGAAATCTTTTTACAGCGAACTTCAAAACGAAGCCATTGCCAAAGCAGATTTATTTTTCCGAAGCTCATTACCGGAGCAGGAAATGCACAAACTTTATAAAAACAATACCAGAACACTTAATGAAGTTCAGGTAGCAATTTATGATGTTAATAAGAAGCTCGTTTATCATGATGATGCCAAAGTAGACTATGTAAAGGAAACTCCGGAAATGCTTTCACAGATATTCCGGAAAAAGAGAATCAATTTCTTTCTAAACGATTTACAGGTAATAGGAATGGTGTATCATTATGAAGGAAAAACGTACGCAGTAACCGCAGCAGCTTATGATCAATATGGATATGAATATCTCACTCATCTTTTTACCATCAGTATTATTTCCTTCTTTAGTATTTTAATTTTAATTTATCTGGCCGGAATATTTCTTTCCAAAAAAGCATTGAGCCCACTCAGTGAAATGGTGACTCAGATTAAAAAAATTACAGCCGGGAAATTACAGTTGCGCCTGAAAACAACTAAAGAGAAAGATGAACTCAACGAGCTTGCCCAAAACTTCAACAGAATGCTGGAAAGACTTGAGAACTCTTTTGATTCTCAAAAACATTTCGTATCCAATATTTCACATGAATTGAGAACTCCTTTAGCTGCTATTATTACCGAACTGGAACTGGCTTCTGAAAAGGATAAAACCAAAGAAGAGTATCAGGAAACTATTCAATATGCACTGGAAGATGCCCGAAATATGGTAAAGCTTTCCAATAGCTTAATGGATCTCGCCAAAGCAAGCTATGATCCCAATGAAATCAGCTTTTCCGAAGTTCGCCTTGATGAAGTTCTTCTGGAATCTTACACCAAAATCATAAAAGAAAATTCAGGGTATAAAGTTTCACTGAACATCGAAGATGTAATAGAAGAACACCAGCTTATCATCCAGGGAAATGAATATCTTCTGCAGGTGGCTTTTAACAATCTTATTGACAATGCCTGTAAATATTCTCCTGAACACATGTGTTCGATAGACGTCAAAAGCAATTCCAAAATTCTTTTGATTAGTTTTACCAATAGAGGAAACATGATTCCTAATGAAGATTTGGAACATATTTTCAAACCTTTTTACAGAAGCGAAACCTCCAGACAGGAGAAAGGACACGGAATAGGCTTGTTTCTTACTGAGAAAATTATTCTCCTTCACCACGCAAAAATCACTGTGGTATCAGATGATAATGAAACTATTTTTACCGTGATATTTGATATCATTTAATTTCTCATTCTTATTCATGAGAAAGAGATTTCTTATTGAAAACCGTAGTTCCTATACTGGCTGCAATTACACAGGCAATAGAAATCCATTGTAAAAAAGATAATTCTTCAGAAAGAAAAACCAGTCCTGAAAGCGCTGCAAACGCAGGTTCCAGACTCATCAGAATACTGAAAGTTTTTGCCGGAAGTCTTTTCAAAGCCATCATTTCCAACGAAAATGGCAAAGCACTTGAAAGAATAGCAACTCCCAGCCCTTTTACAAAAATACTCGGAGTAAGATTGAAGACCGCACCATCCCATATTGTAAAAGGAATGATCACAAGACTGGCAAATATCATCCCTGTAGTTACTGCATCTTTCCCATCCATTATTTTGGAAACTTTTCCACCCATGACAATATAAACAGCCCAGAACATCCCAGCAAGAAAGGCCAGTCCAAGTCCTACCAAATCCACATGATCATTCTGCCATGGAACAATCAGCAGAATTCCCACACAGGCCAGCAATGCCCAGACAACATCCAGCAGTTTACGGGACAAAGCCAATGCAAGAAATAAAGGCCCGGCAAATTCCACTGTAACGGCCAATCCTAATGGAATTCTTTGAATTGCCATATAAAAGATAAGATTCATTGCCGCCAAACCTATACCGTATATCGCACAGTATTTCCATTTTTGTCTGTCAAACTGTAAAAATTTCGGACGATTAATCAATGTAAGCAATACAGCAGAAAGTACAATTCTTAACGTAACCGTACCAATAGCTCCGATAGCAGGAAAAAGCTGTTTTGCAATGGAAGCTCCTCCCTGTACACATATGATCGCTAACAATGTAGCGGGTATCGCTATGTTTAATTTTTTCATTTCTAAAATATATAATTCAAAAGATTTTGGAAAGAAATTTCCGGGATTAAACAAGCCTTTATTTATATGAATCAATAGTGAAATTCATCATATAAATTGCCAGCCCCAAATGTATTGAAATTTTATCTTTTACAATGGGTACAGTTTATACTTATTAATAGGACCTAATCAATAATCGTTTCTCAAGGATCATTAAAAAAGAAGGGAAATATTTTCTCTAATGATTTTCTAATAACATTCTAAAGCTTTTCTAACAGTAAAAAAAGACAGGCATTTCTACTTTTGCACAGTAAAAAATAAAGCATATGGACTCAGATCCTTACAGTAATTATCAATCTTAAAAGCTTTAGTTGTACTCACTTTTCCCGTACAGCTGAAAAGCTTTATAAAAACAGGAAAAGTTATGAATACATTTGAATTTACCCTTCGTTTACTGACCGCATTCTGTCTGGGAGCCGGTATCGGTTTTGAAAGACAGTGGCGCAAAAAAAATGCAGGGCTCAGAACCAATACTTTGGTTTGCATAGGCTCTGCAGCATTCGTATTGATTGCCATCAGAATTGGTGGCGATGCCGCCGGAAGAATCACCTCTTATATTGTGAGCGGAATTGGCTTCCTTGGTGGTGGCGTTATCATGAAAGACGGCCTTACCGTAAGAGGATTAAATACTGCAGCTACATTATGGTGTTCTGCAGCCATAGGTGCATTATGCGCTTTGGGATATCCTGTAGAAGCCCTCATCACAGTTTTCTTCATTGTCTCTACCAATATATTCCTAAGACCCTCTCTATCCTCTCAGAAAGAAGTAAGGAGCAAAAAATGGCTCAGTACCAAGAAAAATAACAAAGAAAAAGTAAAAATCAGCAATAGCACTCAATTTTATTAAGATCATGAAAAAGATAATCTTAAGCAGCAGTATTCTCTTTGCAATCTCGTGTAAAGACAATATACCTCAGCAAAACAAAGAACCGGAAGTAATCTTAAAAGGCAATCTGGTAACCGTCCCGGAAAGCAGTCCTATTTTCAAAAAAATTAAAACGCAGATTGTTACCGAACAGGAACACAGTGATGGTGTAATTTCAGCAGGAACTATTCAGGCAATTCCAAATCATTATGCCGAAATTGCCAGTCCATTTTCCGGAAGAATTACCAGATCATTTATTCAGTTGGGACAACATATTTCTGCCGGAAGTCCTCTTTTTGAAATCCTTTCATCAGATTATTTTTCGGTTCAAAAGGATTATACAGATGCTCTGAATGATGTACAGTTAGCCGAAAAAAATTACAGACGCCAGCAGGATCTTGTCAAGCACGGAGTAGGTATCCAAAAAGAACTGGACGAAGCGGAAACCGATTTTAAAAATAAAAAAACTTCACTTTCCAATGCTTCTTCTGCCTTAAAAGTATATAACAGCAAAGGTGGGGGAATTGGTAGTCCTTTAATTGTAAGAGCCCCCATCAGCGGAGAAATTATTTCCAACAAAATTGTAAACGGCCAATATCTGAAAGGAGATGCCGATCCGGTAATGATCATTGCAGAACTATCCAAAGTATGGATTTCCGGTGATGTTAAAGAAAAAGATATCCGGTTTGTGAATACCGGAGATCAGGTTTCTGTAAAAATAGGCGCATATCCTGACAAGAGTATTACCGGAAAAGTATATCACATCAATGAAATTGTAGATGAAGATACCCGAAGTATAAAAGTTCTTATTGAATGTGATAATCCGGACAGAAAACTAAAGCCCGGAATGTATGCTACAGTTACCTTCTCCACTACTCCTGAAAAAGCAGTGATGATTCCCGTTACCGCTTTGATGCAGCAGGACAGCTCCCAGTATGTCTGGATTAAAACAAGCAAGAACCAATTTATTAAGCGTTCAGTGACAACAGGGGAAACTGATCAGAAAACCGTAAGAATTACAGCGGGCTTAAAATCCGGAGAAACCATCATGACTGAAGGAGGAATTTATATGCTGGATGCGAAATAGTGCGAAATGATGCAAAATCAACAATTATGAAGAAATTACTTACAATCTCTATACAGAAGAGATGGCTGATGCTTGCCCTCTTCCTTTTACTGGGATTCTTCGGGTATTATTCCTGGACCAGATTATCGATAGAAGCCTATCCTGATATTGCGGATGTCACCTCTCAGGTAGTTACACAGGTTCCGGGGCTGGCTGCTGAAGAAGTAGAACAGCAGATTACAATCCCATTGGAAAGATCTCTTAACGGACTTCCGGGAATGCATGTGATGCGAAGCAAAAGCACCTTCGGACTTTCTATTATTACCATAGTTTTCGATGACGGAATAGATGATTACTGGGCAAGACAGCGTATTCAGGAAAGGCTGACTGATGTAACACTTCCTTATGGGGCACAGCCAGGGCTGGATCCTCTTACTTCTCCTATTGGCGAAGTCTACCGTTATATTATCGAAAGTAATAACCACAGTCTGCGGGAATTGACAGATTTGCAAAACTTTGTAATCATTCCCCGTATCAAACAGGTTTCAGGAATTGCGGATGTTACCAACTTTGGAGGCATTACTACCCAGTTTCAGATTGAGCTGGATCCTCATAAACTTGAGCAGTATGCCCTTTCCTTATCAGAAGTTACGGAAACCATTTCCAAAAACAATATGAGCGCCGGAGGGAGTATGCTTCCCCGGGGAAATCTGGCTTATGTAATCCGGGGAATAGGTTTGGTTAAAGATTTAAATGACCTCGGAAAAATTGTAGTCAAAACCCAAAATGGTGTTCCTGTTTTTTTAAATGACGTAGGAACACTGAAATACGGAAATCTGGAAAGAAAAGGAATTCTTGGCTATTCTGACAGAAAACGGAATTATTCTGAAAGCGTAGAAGGAATTGTTCTTTTGTTAAGAGGCCAAAATCCTTCACAAGTACTAGACGGAGTTCATGAAGCAATTGATGAACTGAATAACGAAACTCTTCCTCCCGGCGTAAAAATCCATCCTTTCCTGGACAGAACAGACCTTGTAAAAACAACGCTTACTACAGTTTCTCATACCCTTACCGAAGGAATTGTATTGGTTATTATCGTACTGATTGTATTTCTTGGAAGCTGGAGAGGAGCATTACTCGTAGCCATTACCATTCCGCTTTCGTTATTATTTGCTTTTATATTAATGCATTTTACCAATATTCCAGCCAATCTTCTTTCACTGGGAGCCATTGATTTTGGAATTATTGTAGACGGAGCCATTGTCATGTTGGAAACCATTTTGAGGAAAAGAGAAGAAAACCCGGAAGAAGCACTGGAAGAAAAATCAATTACCCAAAAAGTGATTGAAGTAGCAAAGCCTATTTTCTTTTCAACGATTATTATCATCACTGCCTATCTGCCATTATTCGCTTTTGAAAGAGTAGAGAAAAAACTGTTTACTCCCATGGCTTTTACTGTAGGATATGCTTTATTGGGAGCCCTTGCCGTTGCATTGCTTCTGATCCCCGGATTAGCTTACGTAATTTATCGAAAGCCACAGAAGATCTATCATAACAAATGGCTTGAAAAAATAAGTACAGCCTATGGAAAAAGCATTGAAAAAATAATGCAGACTCCTAAAAAAGTTATTTTACCTGTCACCATTGTTTTAATATCTGCCGGAATTCTATCCTATACCGTAGGAAAAGACTTCCTCCCTGAGCTGGATGAAGGTTCTATTTGGTTACAGGTACAGCTGCCTCCCGGAATTTCTTTAGCCAAATCAAAAGAAATGAGTGATACATTGCGTGCCCGCACCTTAAAACATCCTGAGATTACTTATATGATGATTCAGGCAGGACGTAATGATGATGGCACCGACCCGTGGACAGCCTCCCACTTTGAAGTCTCCATTGGAATAAAACCTTACAGCGAATGGCCTGCAGGAAAAACAAAAGCAGATCTCATCAAGGAACTTGCGGCAGATTATAAAAACATGCCGGGATTCACCGTAGGATTTTCACAACCTATGATTGACGGGGTAATGGATAAAATCTCCGGAGCGCATAGCGAACTTGTTGTAAAAGTATATGGAGAAGATTTTAAGGAAACCAGACGTATTGCAGAAAATGTATTATCAACTTTAAATACAATTCCGGGTTCAGCAGATCTTGCCATTGATCAGGAGCCACCGTTACCTCAACTGCAGATTATTGCCGACAGAGACAAAATTGCTCAGTATGGACTGAATGTAGCAGATGTAGCCGATCTTATTGAAGTTGCATTAGGAGGAAAAGCTATTTCTCAGATTTTTATCGGTAATAAGGTATATGATATTTCGTGCCGTTATACCGAAGACAGCCGTGATACTCCGGATAAAATCGGAAACCTGATGCTTACCTCAGCTTCGGGAGCAAAAATTCCGCTGTCTCAGGTGGCAGAAGTAAAATTAAGCACCGGTGAAAGTACCATTACCAGAGAAATGAACAAGCGCCATCTTACCGTAAAACTGAATTTAAGAGGGACTGATCTTTCTTCTTTCCTGAAAAAAGCACAGGATAAAATTGAAAAAGAGATCAGATACGATCATGAAAAATACCAGATCAAATGGGGAGGGCAGTTTGAAAATCAAAACAGGGCTTATTCCAGACTGGCATTTATAGTTCCGTTGGCATTGGCTATTATGTTTTTGTTGCTGTATGGTGCATTTGGAGATTTCAGGCAGGCTTTGGTACTGATGTCTATTGTTCCACTCGCTTTATTTGGAGGAATGCTGGCACTCAATATCAGGGGAATGTCTCTGAATGTATCTTCTGCCGTAGGATTCATTGCACTCTTCGGAGTTGCCATCCAGAACGGAGTCATTATGATTTCTCACATCAACGATTTGCGTAAGAAAGGATATGATTTGAAACAGGCCGCCATCAAAGGAGCAAGAGACCGTTTCAGACCTGTATTAATGACAGCAACCGTTGCAGTCATCGGATTATTCCCGGCTTCATTGGCTACAGGAATTGGATCAGATGTACAGCGGCCACTGGCAACAGTAATTGTCTACGGGTTGATGTTCTCCACTATTTTAACCCTATTCGTACTGCCGGCTATTTATTTTATGGCTGAACGCCGCAACGAAAAACAAAATTTAGAATCAGATGAAAATTAAAGTTCATGTTATCATATTATGCGTAATGGTATTTAGCATTACAGGTATCAAGGCGCAGGAAAAAGAGCTTTTACAGTTTGAAGAGTACCTGAGTCTTGTTGGAAACAAAAATCTTGGTTATGCTTCCCAGAAATACAATGTAAGCATGGCTGAAGCTGCTATTCAGACTGCCAATATGTTTCCCGATCCTCAGCTGGAAATGGAAACTACCAATAACGGAGTGAATCAGAATATGGGATATGTGTATGGTACATCGCTCGGCTGGACCCTTGAATTGGGAGGCAAAAGAAAAGCTAGAGTAAATTTGGCCAAAAACCAAGCTGAACTGAGCAAAATACAATTGCAGGATTTTTTCAGAAACCTTCGGGCAGATGCAAGTTTAGGGTATATTGATGCTTTAAAATCCAAAGCTTTGCTTGAAGTACAGCAGGATTCTTACAAAAACATGCAGCAACTGGCAAAATCCGACAGTATCCGCTACAAACTAGGAACGATATCACTGGTCACATCCAAACAAAGTAAGCTGGAAGCTGCATCTTTACTGAATGAGGTTTATCAGGCTGAAAGTGCAGAGCAGCAGGCGATCACCGGTTTATCTGTATTTCTTGGAGACAGTAAAATTACAGACAGAAATGTTGCCGGAGATTTTAATGCCTTTAACAGGGACTTTAGTATTGATGATCTGATTCTTCAGGCATTGAATGAAAGAGCAGATTTATTGGTAGCCAGACAAAATACCGAGGTTGCCAAAAGTCAGATTACTCTGGAGAAAGCTAATCGTGTTATAGATTTAGGGATCAGTGCCGGAGCAGAACGGCATACTGAAGCAACCAATGAAATTGCTCCTTCTCCCACCGTAAATGCTGTAAAAATGGGAATTAGTATTCCCTTGAAATTTTCAAACAGAAGAAATGCAGGATTGAAAATAGCAGAAATGGCACATTCACAGGCAGAAGTTGAATACAAATATATTGAGCAAGGGATAAAAGCTGAAGTAATGCAGGCTTATCAACAATATACTGCAACTCAGAGACAGCTCAAACAATTTCATAATGGGATGCTTTCTGAGGCACAAAGTATTCTGGAAGGAATTACCTACAGCTATAAAAGAGGAGAAAGCTCTATCCTTGAAGTTCTGAATGCCCAGAGAACGTATAACAATGTAAGAAAAGAGTATTACCAGGCTCTCGCAGATAATGCAGCTGCTTTGATTGAGCTTGAACGAAAAGCGGGAATTTGGGACATTCATTTTTAAGCAGGAAGAAGGAAGCTGGAGGAGGGAAGTTTCTGAAGGACGATGAATAAATACACACCATTCAATTAACTTTTTAGTGCAAAAAAAATATACCATCAAACGATAATCAGTGATTCTAAAAACACAAATATTACTTCCAGCTTCCAGTATAAAAAAAGCCCTGAAATCAAATAGATTTCAGGGCTTTTTTTTTATCTTTTATACTGAGATTCATAAATTCCGATCCAGTCTTCGGGAGTCATTTTCTGACTCAGTTCGGCAATCAGTTCAAAAGGAATATCATCCACTTTTTTGAAACGGATACAGGATTTCCCCATGTCCAGTTTCTTTTTGGAATGTTTTGGATATTCTCCTACGAACCAATCCAGAAGCTCCGGTTTTGAATACAGTCCCATATGATAGAGTGCTATAAAATTCTTCTGGGAAGCCAGATTAACAAACGGCAGAGGTGTTCCGGGCGCACAGTGATATCCGGCAGGAAATGTTGTCAGAGGAACTACCCAACCTATCATCCCATAATTCGTAGCTTCTTCAAACCCTTTCGGAAGGTTGTCATTCACCGTATCAAAAAGTTTTTTAAAAGCTTCCTGTCTGTCTTCAGGAATCTTTGAGATATAATCTTCTATGGAAACTGACTGAATCTGCATATTTTAATTTTTTCTAAAATACGATTATTTTATAAAATTGTACACATTGAACATCTGAACATCTTTGCTGCTCTTCTGAAGGAACATCATTTTGTTCACATTCGGAACATACTGGATCATATTTCCGTCTGCAAAGCCATAGTTTTGAAAGAAATTTCTTCCTTTATAATCAAGACTTACCTCCTGAGGTTTCAGATTAGCAAAATCAAAAACTTTCATAGAAAATCCTGTGTTCCCGAATGCTCCTTTAGGATAGAATGCAGAAATATAAAGCTTATCTCCGGCTTCAACAACATGAATTCTCTTCCCTGTGGAAGTTCCGGCAGCCACAAATTGCTTTACTTCTCCTTCTTTATTGAATTTCATCAGCATTCCGGCATCCAATGAATATACAGGATCAGGAAAACGATTCATTGTTGTAGGCATCGGACGTGTAACCGTTTCCTGCTGAACGGCCATTAAAACCTCATCTCCTTTTACAATTGTTTTGATTACCTTCACATCATTCATGTCTTTGCTTCCGGCTAAATTGGTATTGCTGATGACCGCTTTTCCAGATTTCATGTCATAATACATTACCGTTCCGAAAGTGCTTGCTCCAATAGTAACCGCAGCATTTTTTCTACCAAAAGTTACCAGATAATCATTGTCGTTTTTACTGAATGCGTATAATTTTTCTGGAATATATTTATCATCGAACGGAAGATCTTTATCCTCAGTGTTGGAAACCAATTCCAGCTTATAGGATTCCTTCCATCCTGCAGCTTTACGAAGGACAACTATTTTTGCTGAGTTTGTCAATGTCAAAGACTTTTCAACATAATCATTACTCAATGTAATTTCTTTGTTCCAAACCGGAGAAAGTGTTCTAAGGTCCATTACCAGAACATCATTCACATTATCCGTTTTTTTATTGGCAAATCTGTCATTGAAAATAGCTGCATATTTCCCGTTTTCTGAAAAAAGCACGTAAGTAGTTCCTGATCTGTTGGTAGATTCAATACTGTATTTTGCAATACTTTTTGTTGTAAAAGCACCGTCCTTTCTACTGAAAACATGTTGAAAAACCTCCTTTCTGTTTTCTTTTCCGAAATACTCTTCCGTAAATGCTATAAATTTATCATCATCAATCTGCTGTGATCCCAGATAATTGTGAAGAACACCATTTGTTTTGTTAGCATAATCTTTAACATAAGTATCCACAAGACTTCCGTTCTGATCCAGTTTTCTCATTAGTAGTTTCTTGTGAGGAAAAGTATTTCTCATCAAGCCGTCAATATTGATTGCACTGAACATATAAGAATTGTAGTCATCTGCCAATACCAGTTTATCATCCGTTTCAAGATTGGCATCCACCGTGAATTTTGTTCCTTCAGTCACTTTCGTCTGTGCATAAGAGTACACAGAAGCTGTAATTAATGCCGAAGCAATAATCTGTTTAATCATATAGTTTTCTTTAGTTATTATAAATTTTTTCTTCTAATCTTTTCAGTTCAAGATTGGCATCGTAGGATAGTTTAATATCTACTAAATGTTCCTGTAGCTCATTTAAATATTTCTCTGCTTCCTGGTAATTCCCTAAAGCGATATTCAATCTGATCAGGTTAAAATAAAGATACTCCCCGATCTTCTGATTGTAAACAGCTTTCTTATCGCTGTAATTTACTTTTGTCAAAGCCGTTTTCCAGAGATCAATTCCTTTCTGCATATTTTCCATCGCTATTTTGTTCGGAGCATAATCTGACTTTGCCTGAAGTTTTTTCAGATTGGTTGTAACATAGATATATGCTTTTTCCAACTCATCATATTCCCCTTTGTTCTTTACAGTCGCCAGAGTTACTGTAGAGTTGATGGTTTGATACCCGAAATTCTCATTGATAATATTCCTTGTACGGTCCATCGTTCTCTGGAGATATCTTTTTTCCTGCGCATTCAAATTAATTTCATTGGTTGGAACGCTTGCTATTTCCGCGAAATCTGAAAAATAAGTCTTATCCAGTTTTACAGTTCCTCCTTGTTTCGCAATAATCCTTGTAGGTTGATTGGCAAAAGTTTTCCCCTGATTATCCTGAAAATTTGTCCGTTCCATTTCAATCACAATATCCAGATAATTTCCGCCTTTGGAAAATCCTGTCACATCCATTTGGGAAGCCAGAATCTTATTATCCACAATTAAGGCATCTCTCAGATCAGGCTGCTGATACACCGGAACCGGAGGGATGTTAAGGATAGGTCTTGAAGGTAATCTCAACGTAGGAGCGCCATTGGTTGCTGCAATTTTTTCAACTGCAGATAGTTTGCTGTATTCTGCAGATTCAAGTTTGTACTTTTCCTGAAGTTTTTTCACTTCAGCATCATAATCCTTCAATCTTTCCCCGTGTTCGTACTTGGCATTTTCAACATTTGCCTGATAATTATCCACCTTTTTCTGATGGTCTTCTTTTGAAAGTCTTATAACATCATCTTTTGTAATATTATAAGGAGATTTTACCGTAATTGTATAGTTTCTGCTGGACAGGTCTGTAGGGAAAACCGGTTCTTTCAAAAGCTGAAAACTGATTGTTTCTTTATCAATTCGTTGAGCCTGTGAAAACTCGGAATAAAATAATGGTATTAAAAAAAGTAGTTTAAATTTATTCATGGATGTTATAGTTTTCGGTGCAAATGTATAATAATTTCATCAACATTTTTTAAGAATAATCTGTCCAGTTATTATGTCACGGATCATAAAAAAGGCAGCCACACGAATGCAGCTGCCTACAGAAATTATTAACTCAAAAAATTTTATTTTTTAATGGCTTTTACTGTTGATTTTGAACCATCTTTAAAGTTCATTGTCACTAAGTAAAGACCAGCATTCAATTCTCCTAACTGAAGTTCAGTAGTTGGATTATCAATAGTTTTCACTACTCTTCCTGCTACATCTGTAACTGTTACAGATTTAACATCTTTGATATTCGCAACATGCAGAACGTCTTTGAAAGGATTAGGATATACATTTACTTCTTTTTTCTTAACAGATGTTTCAGCAGTGGCTAAATTAGACTGTGTAAGAGAAAAATCATCAAATCCCATATAATAAGGATCAGTTGTTGTATTCAAAGCTTTAATAGCAAATGAATAATCGCCAGTAGATGTTGGGGTATATGAAACAGTAACTTTAGTATAACTAGTACTATTCCCTCCACCTGCTGCTGTTTGATCAGCTGTAATAAATGTTGTTAAGCTAGTTGCTCCGGTAGCTGTTTGTCCGTTGTTTACCAATACTTCATTCTGCCAGCCTGAATAGCCATCTCCTACCCAATAGAATGAGAAATCATATGAATTTCCTGCAGTTAAAGTAAATGTAGGAGTCCATAAATAAGCAGCATTGCTGTATGGATAATAGATTGTCAAATAATTAGGAGCAGATTTAGGATCATTATAAGCTTGTTGGGAAGCATTTGCTGACGTAAAGTTATAGGTAGATGAACTTCCTCCCGGAGTCTGTTTCCAGCAATTCGGAACAATTGCAGAACCTATTGTTGCCATTGCGTCAAAATTTTCACTCCAAGGCAATGTAGTTATCGGAACACAAAGAGTTGTAAATGATGTAGAAGTACTCCAGATACTCTTATCAGATGCGCTACAGCTAGATCTAACCCATGTATAATAGGTTGTAGATGGCAACAGCCCACTTACCGGTGCAGATGCTGTTGTAGAAGTTACAGAGTTGGTAGCGTTTAATACAGTAGATGCATCCGGTGCCGTATTGCTTGTGCTGTAATAAACTTCATATCCGCCTGCAGGAACTGGAGATGGTTCCGTCCAACCGATTGTTGCTGAGTTTGCTGCTACGTTTGATGAGGTAACTGCAGTTGGCTCAAAACAAGAAGGAATATTCTGAACCGTAATATTATCAATATAAATAGAACGTGAAGAACCTCCTAAACCATGTTTAAATGCTAATTGTAAATCAGACCCCACAGGAATGTTAACCGTATATTGGGTGTGAGTAGTTGTTAAAGCAATAGGAGAACCAATTGGTGTAAATGAAGCAGGATCCGTAGGGTTTGATAATGTTCCTACTAATAATGTATAATTACTTCCTCCGGCTTTTGCATAGAATCTTACACGTTTAGTACCATCTGAAAGGTTTACAGTAGGAGGAGCAACTAACATTTGACTGCCCGTAGTAGCACTTGAGTTAGTCATATAATAAGCATTCGGAGCCGAATAGTTATTGGATGTCGTTACATATCCATACCCTGCAAATGATGCACTTTCCAGATATGCCCAACAACTTGGTGCATTCGTATTGGTGCTTGAACCTGTACTTGTTGTATCAAAGTTTTCAGTATATGGAACAGTGAAAGTAGAACAAGCTGTTTTAAATGTCCCTGCAAAAGACCATACACTCTGACCGGTTGCAGTGTTACAGTTGGATCTTACCCAATAATAATATGTTGTATTGGAGTTAAGCCCTCCGATGGTTGTACTTGTCCCTGTTACTCCCGGATAAGTAGGTGTTACTGAACTTGCAGGAGTGGTATTGGAAGTACTGTGATACACATCATAACTGGCAGCACTACCTGTCCATGAAACTAATGCAGAATTAGCTGTGATTCCTGAGACCGCCTGCAATACAGGAGGCATACAATCCGAATAAGCGTCTGCTGAAAAAGCAAAGATATTTGGTATCCCTGAACCACTTGCTTTGGTAACCGTTACACTTTGTATCAGCTTTGCCTGGTTCGCTGCATCAATTGCCAGTTCAACTTGATATAATCTTGGGTTCGTTCCGCCTTCAGGAGAAGGAACATCATCACCAGCACCAGGAGTTGCCCCAGGTTTTTTAATCCTTCCTATTCCCTGGATGGCAAAATTAGATCCATTATACCAGTCTGCAAGGCTGATGCTTGAAAATGTCTGCGAACTGCCATCTGTAAAGTTTACCACTGCATTTACTGTAGAAGTACCACTTCCACTTACAGCAAGCATGTACAGTTTGGTTACTGCTTTTGGTGTTGTAAATGCCAAAGTTCCGACATCACTGATTGCAGCCAGTCTTAAAGAATTATTTGCATTTAAACTTGCCAGCTGAAAACTCAGTCCAGGAGTTGTTGCCACTACAGAATTAATAACCCCGTCAACAGGAATACCATACGTAATAGCAGCACTTGTGGATGTCAGCTGAAAATCTTTAGCTACAAAAGCGTAAGAAACTCCGTCTACGTCATTGTTTGTAGTAATTGTTGAGGAACCTATCCCGTTTGCAATCACATCAGCTGTAAAGCCTGAAGAAACCGGCATAGTTTGATAATTTTGAGCCATTAGTACACTGGCTGAAAAGAGAGCGATAGCGGGTACCACTCTAGAAAATAAATTTATTGCCATTTTAATCACATTTGAGGCGAAATTTAGTAAAAATATCAATACGAAAATATTATTCTTAAAAAAATCTTAACCTTTATTTAAAATACATGAAAAATTAATATTAACAATCATTAAAATAAGCAGATTTAAAAGACAACATAAAGATTAATGAAACACCTTCTTGTTGACTCATAATTTTATTATTGAGAAATTAAATCCTATTTTTGTCATACAAATTTTTTGAACAATGCCGAATATTTCAAACAGAGCGCTGCATATGCCGCCATCGCCGGTAAGAAAACTGGTTCCCTTTGCATTACAAGCAAAACAGAAAGGAATAAAAGTATACCACCTTAATATCGGACAGCCTGATATTGAAACTCCGGAAACAGCTTTAAATGCTTTAAAAAACATCGATTTAAAAGTATTGGAATATGCACTTTCTGAAGGAAATATAGAATACAGAAAAGCCCTTACAGAATATTATCATTCACTAGGTTTTTCGGATCTTACCCCTGATAACTTCATTGTTACCAATGGAGGTTCTGAGGCCCTGAACTTTGCCATCTCTACTTTATGTGATGAAGGTGACGAAGTGATTATTCCTGAGCCTTACTATGCTAACTACAATGGTTTCACCAGCACATTTGATGTAAATGTAGTAGCAGTATCTTCTACTATTGATACAGGTTTTGCTTTGCCTCCTATTGAAGAATTCGAGAAAAAAATCACAGAAAAAACAAGAGCAATCATTATCTGTAACCCAGGAAACCCTACCGGATATCTGTATACCCGTGAGGAACTTCAGAAACTTGCAGATATTGCTTTGAAATATGATATTGTAATCATTTCTGATGAAGTATACAGAGAATATGTATATGACGGAAAACAGCAGATCTCAATGTTTGATTTCCCTGAACTGAGTGAAAACTGTATCATCATAGATTCAGAATCCAAGCGTTATTCTATGTGTGGAGTAAGAATCGGATGTATGGTTACCCGTTCAAGCAAAATCCGTAATGCTGCCATGCTTTTTGCACAGGCGAGATTGAGCCCGGTTCTTTTAGGTCAGATTGCAGCAACAGCGGCACACCAGAATGATGGTGCCTACATCAGAGCGGTAAGAGAAGAATATACTCACAGAAGAAACGTATTGGTAGATCTTTTGAATGCTATCCCAGGCGTAATCTGCCCAAAACCAAGAGGAGCTTTCTACTGTGTTGCTGAACTTCCGGTAGATGATACTGAAAAATTTGCACAGTGGCTGCTTGAAAAATACTCTCTTAACAACGAAACCATCATGGTAGCTCCTGCAGGAGGATTCTACAGTGATCCGGAATTAGGTAAGAAGCAGGTAAGAATTGCCTACGTTCTGAAAGAAGAAGATTTAAAAAGAAGCGCTGAAATTCTGAAAGAAGCTTTAAAGAAGTACAGAGAAGAATTCAGCCTGTAAAATATATTCTATGCCGACAACAAAAAAACTCCATCTGAAAATACTGTTTTCGATTCTTTTGCTGTCGGCATTTTTTTCCTGTGATTCCAAAAAAACGGAACAGACTAATTCTCACAAAAACCCATACGAGATTACGTTCATCAGTGTATCCGAAATCGGGGGACATCTTGGAAATTACAGAATTATTAAAGCCACAAAAGATTCCGTTTTTGCAGAAAAAGGAATGACGGCTAATCAAACCCATAAAACATGGGGATCTGCTATCAATTCCAGTACATGGAAACAGCTTGTATCATCGGTAAGGATTGTAGACCTTGACCATATAAAAAGTTCTCCCAGTCAGCAATCGATAGACGGAACAGATGAAACTTTCCAGATCCGGACTCCGAAAAAATCACATATCTATGTGAATGCTTATGTGGACACTTTACATTATAAGCAATTACGACAACTTAAAGAACAACTAGACAAAATTCTTCCCAAAGAATACAAATAAAACATGCAGGAAAATTTTTCATTAAAACCTTATAACACATTCGGTGTTGAAGCTAAAGCCCGCTATTTTACTGAAATCAATACCATTGATGAATTAAAAGAAGCACTCATTTTCTCAAAAGCACGATCTCTTCAGCTTCTGTTTTTAGGAGGCGGAAGTAATATCCTTCTGACAAAAGATTTTGACGGCCTTGCCATCAGGCTTAATCTAAAAGGAATTTCTGAAGAGAGCATCAATGAAAATGAAGTATTGGTAACTGCAAAAGCAGGTGAAAACTGGCATGAATTTGTGATGTACTGCCTGCAAAAGAATTTTGGCGGATTGGAAAACCTTTCTTTAATTCCCGGAAATGTCGGTACTTCCCCAATGCAGAATATCGGAGCTTACGGAACAGAAATCAAGGATATTTTTGTAAGCTGTAAGGTATTGGATCTGGAAAATCTTGAACTTACAACATTCAATCTTGAACAGTGCAGATTCGGTTACAGAGATTCTATCTTCAAACAGGAAGGAAAAGGCAGATATGTTATTCTGGAAGTTACTTTTAAACTTACCAAAAAAGACCATTCTATCAAAACAGAATATGGTGCTATAAAATCTGAACTGGAAAACCTTGGTATTAAAACCCCAACTATTCAGGATATTTCCAAAGCAGTTATCAATATAAGACAAAGCAAACTACCGGATCCAAAAGAAATTGGAAATGCCGGAAGTTTTTTCAAAAACCCGACTATTCCTTTAATTCAATTTGAAGATTTAAAGCAAAAGTTTGAAAATATTCAGGGCTATCCCAATGGGGATATGGTAAAAGTTCCTGCCGGATGGCTGATTGAACAGTGTGGCTGGAAAGGAAAACAAATCGGAAATGTAGCTTCACACAAACTACAATCTCTCGTGATCATCAATGCTACCGGAAATGCTACTGGAAAAGAAATTTTTGATTTTTCTACTGAAATTATCAATTCTGTGAAAGAAAAATTCGGGATAGAGCTTGAACGGGAAGTGAATATTATTTAATCTAAAAAAAAAAATATACAAGCTGTATTCATGATGAGTACAGCTTTTTTCTATTTGTTGGAAAACGCAAAGGCGCAGAGTCCTTAATTTATGTTGAACTTTTAAGGCGCAAAGATTTTATCTTCGATAAAATTGAATACCGTATAATCTTTGCTACAGGATTCTATAACATTTTATGCTTGCTGAAAATCTTACATTGAGCGAAGTCGAAATGTTCTTGCGCTTTACAACAGTATGTTATTCAAAATCTTTGCGCCTTTGCGTTTTCCAACAAAACTTAATTTAAAATCAATTCATATCTGGTCTCCGGAAAATCATTATTTTAGCTTAAAAATTACAATTCGTGATGAAAATAGCTATTCTTGGAGCCGGAAATATGGGACTTTCTTTTTCAAAATCATTTTTGAAATATGAGCTGATCAAACCTGAACATCTGCATCTGATCATCAGAAGTGAATCAAAAATCTCCAAAATAGCTGAAGAATTCCCCAAATCTAAAATCTCCACCTTTGAAGAAGTAAAAGAAATTGATGCTGATTTGATTATCATCGCTGTAAAACCTCAGGATTTTCAATCCGTTGCTCAGAATATTCAATTTACATTAAAAGAAAACCAGATGGTATTATCCATCATGGCAGGAATCAATATTGAAAAAATTCAGAAATTACTGAATCATCCGCTTGTGGTAAGAGCAATGCCGAACTCTCCTACTCTTTTGGGAATGGGAATTACGGGATATACTGCTGCAGAAGGAATTTCTTTCAGTCAATTAATCAGTATAGAAAGATTACTGAACAGCACCGGAAGGTCGGTTTATCTGGAGGAAGAGGAACTTTTGGATGGTGTCACAGCCCTTTCCGGAAGTGGTCCTGCTTATTTTTATTACATCATTGATGCGATGATTAAGGCTGGTATGGAAATGGGAATTGAAGAAAACCTGTCCAAACTTTTTGTAAAACAGACCATGCTGGGAGCTTATCACCTGATCAATAATTCAGAGAAAAATCTTGAAGAACTGATTAAAGATGTTGCATCTAAAGGCGGAACTACAGAAGCAGCTTTAAAAACATTTGAAGAAAATAGTTTCAAAGAAATTCTGAAACAGGGAATTCTGAATGCCGAAAAACGCGCCAAGGAGCTTAATAATTAAATCTTTTTTCAATAATTCCGCAAAATTTCCATCCCAGATACACTCCAAATGTATTCATGATGATATCGTCTACCTCAAATATTCCCATTCTTGTAAAGTATTGCAATGCTTCAACAATAACGATACACGAGATAAAGCTAAATATCAGTGGCTTTAGTTTTTTAAGATCGGGAAAAATCCAGCCCAAAAACCCGAAAGGAATAAACATGATAATATTTCCTAAGACTATCATCACAATATCTATCGTCCTGTTAGGCCCCTGAATAAATTTTATTGTAGAAAAAACAGGTTCTAAAGTAAGGAGATTTTCTTCATACTGAAATCTGCCCATTCCTAAAAACATCAGGTAAAGCAGAAACAGCGTATACGGAACAATAATGATTTTATATACTTTCTTTAACATTGAACTGCTAATATATTCATTTCAAAAACATTAAATTTGTGTATTAAAATAATTTAATGAAATACGTTCTACTTACACTTATTTCAGCAATGCTGCTGTCGGTTTCATGGCCAACTTATGGAGTTCCGTTTTTTATATTTTTCGCTCTTGTTCCTCTTTTAATGATGGAACATGGAGTTTCAAAATTTTCAGATTACAAAAGGAAAAGCTGGGTGGTCTTCGGATTGTCTTATCTGTGTTTTGTGATCTGGAACATCGTAACTACAGGATGGCTGTACGGCTCAAAGAATCCTGACGGAAGTCACTCTCTAATGGCTGTTGTATTTCCTGTATTAGTCAATTCTCTTTTATATTCTTTAGTATTCCAATGTTATCACTGGTACAAAAATGCTCAGGGAACCTATTGGGGATTAGGATTTCTGATTGCGATCTGGATGAGTTTTGAAAAATTTCATTTGGGATGGGAATTAACGTGGCCATGGCTGAACCTTGGGAATGTATTCGCTGATTATCCAAAACTAATTCAATGGTATGACACTTTAGGAGCTACCGGAGGAAGTTTCTGGATTCTCCTGATCAATATTCTGATTTTCTACACAGTAAGAACCTGGGAAGCTGGAAGAAAGAGAAAAGATCTGATTAAAAATTCTGCAATCGTTGGAGCTTTGATTGTTCTTCCGATGATTATTTCGGTGATCAAATACAACAATTTTGATGAAAAACCAACCGGACAGGTGAATGTTCTGATGCTGCAGCCGGATCTTGATCCTTACGCTGAAAAATACTCGAAAGACAGCCTGACCATTGAGCAGGATTTACTGGCGCTTGCTGAAAAAAATTCAACAGGTAAAATTGATTATTATATTGCTCCGGAAACCGCTCTTCCCGGCAGAGGTTCTATTTCTGAAACCGCTTTTGAAAAAAGTTTACTTTTAAACAATATCAAAGGATTTTTATCCAATCATCCGGGATCTGTTTTTGCAACAGGAATTTCTTCGCATCGTTTTTTTTATAACCCTGCTAATTTGCCTAAAGAAGCCTATCAGATCAACAGCGGTGTCTGGGTGAGCAGTTATAATACAGCGATTCAATTAGTCCCTAATCAAAAAGTACAGGCTTACCACAAAGGAAAACTGGTACCGGGTGTTGAAATATTTCCTTATATGAGTGTTTTAAAACCACTTTTAGGTGATGCCATGCTGAACCTTGGTGGTACTGTAGCCTCTTTGGGAACAGATAAAGAAAGAGTTGCTTTTTCAAACCCTTACAACAAAGGGAAACTGGCACCTATTATCTGCTATGAAAGCATTTATGGTGAGTTTGTAACAGATTATGTAAAAAAAGGATCCAATTTCTTAGCCATTATGACCAATGATTCCTGGTGGGGCGTTACAGAAGGACATAAACAGCTTTTATCTTATGCTAAACTTAGAGCCATTGAAACCAGAAGAGAAATTGCCCGCGCTGCAAACAGTGGAATTTCTGCCCATATCAATGCTAAAGGTGAAGTAACTGCTGATACTTTCTATGGAGACAAAACAGCCTTATTTGCAAAGGTGAATCTATATGATAAGATGACATTTTATACAAGAGCAGGTGATCTTCTTTCAAGGTTTTCCATATTTGCTTTAGGGTTTTTACTGTTTTATTACCTTATTGAATGGTTCAAAAAGAAAACAAAGAAAGCGTGATTTTAAACACAAACTGCACAATTTTTTGCACGAATACCACAAGAATCAACGATCAAAAATTCTGCAGATTATTCAGATTTATTCGATAAAAAAAAAGAGAAAAGCCAGCTGGACGTCTGGCTTTTCTCATTAATAGAAGATAGAATTGATTCAATTATTTAATCGTAAGCTTCCTTGTGGTTATTTCGTTTTTTATCTTCAGTTTTAATAAATATACTCCTTTAGGTAAATGAGAAACATCAATTGATTGATCTCCATTTACACTGATATTCAGTTTCTTCCCGTCCATTGAATACATTTCAGCTTCTGAAACCTTTTCTCCTTTGATATAGACTTTATCTGATACCGGATTCGGATAGATGATAAGTTGTTTATCAGATTTAATTTCTGCCGTTCCCAATACACTTTGTACAGAAGCATCAGAATACACCTTTGAAGCATCAATAGACTTTACGCTCCAGTACACATTCTGAATAGCCGGATCAAGATCCAGAAACCATGATGGTGTTGTCACCACATATCTGGCAATATCATAAGCTCCCTGTGTAGATCCTACCGTAATTTCATATCGTAATGCATTCACCGGAGTTTTGTCATCAGAAGCACCGCTCCATGTAAAATTAAATCGGTTTCCGTTTTTCGTAAGATTCAGTTGAGTTGGAGCTGTAGGCTTCGCGTTTTCAGCAGTAGAATTATTTTTAAATACTTTAGTCAGTGAAGGCAGATCAGAAGCCGCCCAATCAAATCCTCCCAGTAAAATATCAAGTTGATGATCATTATTAAAGTCAAACAGATGTACCAGTCCCGGGCCTCCCAATTCAGTTATTCCCGTTAATGTTCCTTCATTAAACTTATTATTGGAAACATCATAGATATACGTTTTCACAACCGCATTATAGTCTTCATTTCCTGAAATGATAAAGTCATAATAACCATCATTATTCAGATCACCAACACTTAATGAAACATCTGAAATATCAGTTCCTGTAATTACTTGAGGTGTAAAATTCCCCGTTCCATCATTCATTAAAACCGCAAAATATCCATCATCATTTCCATCTCTCCCAATGACAACAAGATCCTGAAAACCATCTGCATTGAAATCCGCAAAATCTATTTTTCCAACAGCTACAGGAGCGAGATCCTGCGTAGGAGTAAGAACTCCTGCCTGATTCATATATACTTTAGAAACCGGACCCCCATTGACATCTGACCCAATAATCACAAGATCCAGAAGCTTATCATTATTAAGATCCACCACTTTAAAGCTTCCATTCTGAGTTCCGTCCACCCAGTTTTCCGTCATAACAAACCCCGTACCTGTATTCTTATAATAATCCAATGTATTTCCAAATCCACCTCCATGGCCATATTGCGTTCCATTGATAGCATAATCCGATTTTCCATCGTGATTAAAATCAAAAACTTCTACAGATCCATAAATTTTTCCGGGAAGTTCAGCATCTTTTACAAACCCTGTTCCTGTATTTTTAAAACGGTATTGTTTATAATTCACCACATCCATATAGCTGAGCCCGGTGGAAATAATATCCATCAAACCGTCATTATTATAATCAATGAATCTAATATCTCCCAAATGGGTTGCACCAGCTCCCAATCCTGCATAGGGTAATAATGTTGTTCCATTATTCTGATATACTTCATTATAGGTACTGTCTACATTCCCATCACCATCAGAATCTATCGCGCCATTGAGTACGATATCCATTGTACCATTGTTGTCTATATCTGCAATATCTGCCGCAGAATAATAAAAATTATTCATGCTGGTCTGTACCTCCGTAAAATTCTGAGCCATCAGACTGACAGGCAACATAGACAATAAAATATAAATCCTCCTCATATCTATTTTTATTTAGATTAATTAAAAACAAAGATAGAATATTAAATTCTTTGCTTAAAAAAAAGCCTGTATGAAATATATCAGCACTGATTATCTGCTGTATCCCAAGGATTCTACTATTTTAAAAATTCATGATTATTAATCAGTCACTTATTTGCAAATATTTTCTAAAAGATTTGTCTATCTAAAAAATTCTTCGTTATTTTGCACTCTCAAATATTATACAAATAAGAACATCGAGATATGTCAAGAATTTGCCAAATAACAGGAAAGCGTGCAATGGTTGGTAACAACGTTTCTCACGCTAATAACAAAACGAAGCGTCGTTTTGAAATTAACTTATTAGAGAAGAAGTTTTACCTTCCAGAGCAAGATAAGCACGTAACACTGAAAGTATCAGCTCATGGATTGAGAGTGATTAACAAGATTGGAATCGAGGAAGCTATTGAAAGAGCTACTAGAAACGGATTGATTAAAAAGAATTAATAAATCATGGCAAAAAAAGGAAATAGAGTTCAAGTAATCCTTGAATGCACAGAGCACAAAGAAAGCGGTATGCCAGGAATGTCTAGATACATTTCTACAAAAAATAAAAAGAACACTACAGAAAGATTGGAATTGAAAAAATACAATCCTGTTCTTAAGAGATCTACCCTTCACAAAGAAATTAAGTAATTTATAAATAATAACTTACCATGGCAAAGAAAGTAGTAGCAACCCTACAAAGCGGTCAGTCTAAGAAAATGACGAAAGTGGTGAAAATGGTTAAGTCTTCTAAATCAGGAGCTTACGTTTTCGAAGAAAAAGTAATGAATGCTGACGAAGTAGACGGTTATTTGAAAAAATAATCAGTACTTTGTTTACAATATAAAAAACTACTCATATTTTGGGTAGTTTTTTTGTTATCTTTGTACACCAGATTATTAATCAGTAAAGTATGAAAAAGATACTTGTTCTGGCCTGTACAGCAACTTTTCTATTTTCATTCAGTCAGAGAACAATGAACCCTGTAGATTATAAAAGTTCGCCAAAAGTTTTCAATATAAAAGGATTGTCACAGTCAGTAAGTATTGACTGCGGAAGTTCCAAAATGATTTTATTATCTGGACAGGTACCTCTGGATTCGAAAGGTAACCTTGTGGGAAATACTATAGAAGAACAGACTCAGCAGGTTTTCAAAAATATCGAAAACATCCTGAAAGAATACGGAGGAACAGGAAAAGATATTATTAAACTGGGAATCTTTACCACAGACATCAAAAAAACACCTGATTTCAGAAAAGTCAGGGATTTGTATGTCAACCTTCAGAATCCTCCAGTAAGCAGCCTTGTGGAAGTAAGCAGGCTTTTCAGAGATGATGTGCTTATAGAAGTAGAAGCCACAGCAGTGATTAAAAATAAATAAGAATAAACTAAAACTATGAGTTGGTTTAAAAATATTTTCAAAAAGGAAGAAAAAGAAACCTTAGACAAAGGGTTGGAAAAATCCAGCCAAGGATTCTTTGAAAAAATGACGAAAGCCGTAGTCGGTAAAAGCAAAGTAGATGATGAAGTACTGGATGATCTGGAAGAAGTACTGATTGCATCCGATGTAGGCGCCTCTACTACTATCAAAATCATAGGAAGAATTGAAGAACGTGTTGCCAGAGATAAATATGTAGGTGTAAACGAACTGGATAAAATTCTTCGCGATGAGATTTCAGGGCTACTGCTTGAAAATCCTCATGCCGGCACAGGAAATATTGACACCTCCAAAAAACCTTATGTAATTATGGTTGTAGGAGTGAATGGAGTGGGAAAAACAACGACTATAGGAAAACTGGCTCATCAGTTCAAATCAGAGGGTAAGAAAGTAGTTCTCGGAGCTGCTGATACCTTCAGAGCCGCTGCAGTAGATCAACTTGTGATCTGGAGCGAAAGAGTGGGTGTTCCTATTGTAAAACAGGAAATGGGATCTGATCCTGCTTCCGTAGCATTTGATACTGTACAAAGCGCTGTAGCACAAAATGCAGATGTTGTGATCATTGATACAGCAGGAAGACTTCACAACAAGATTAACCTGATGAACGAGCTTTCCAAGATCAAAAGAGTAATGCAGAAAGTAATTCCTGATGCACCTCATGAGATCCTGCTGGTTCTGGACGGTTCTACCGGACAGAATGCCTTTGAACAGGCAAAACAGTTTACAGCTGCAACGGAAGTAAATGCATTGGCAGTTACAAAACTAGACGGAACAGCAAAAGGAGGGGTTGTAATTGGGATCTCTGACCAGTTCCAGATTCCGGTTAAATATATTGGTGTAGGCGAAAAAATGCAGGATTTACAGCTTTTTAATGGTACGGAATTTGTAGACTCATTCTTCAAGAAAAGATGATTTATATCATGTTTTCCCTTATATTAGCAACAAATCAATTTTAAATATTAACAATTAAAAAAATTTGCAACTATGGGAATACTAACATGGATTTTATTCGGTCTTATTGCAGGTGCAATCGCTAAAATGATCATGCCCGGAACTCAGGGAGGAGGATGGCTAATCACTATTATCCTGGGAATTCTGGGAGCTTTTGTAGGAGGAGCTATAGGAGTTTACATTCTACACTGGGGAGATGTAACTTCATTCTGGAATCCGAGAAGCTGGATTCTTTCAATCGGAGGAGCTTTAATTATCCTCTGGATTTATGGAATGGCAACCAAAAAGAGCTGATATCAACTGATAAAAAATAAAATCCCGGATCTGAAATTTCAGATCCGGGATTTTTGTATACAATATAAAATTTAGTTAGTTGTTGATTCTGATCTGGTAAGGCATTTCCATTTTCACCTCAGACTGTAGTTTTTTGTCTGTAATCTGTTGTAGAATCTCATAGTTGGATTTACCAATCTTGTTCTTGATAATTCTGGCAGAAACATCCTCTTCATTCAGATCTTTGAAGATTTGCTCAAATGGTGACATTCTCTTAGGGAAAGCATCTATCTGGTAAGACTTCAGTCCTGCTTTTTGAGCGGCAAATTTCACTGCATCATTCAAAGTACCAAGTTCATCTACTAAACCAATCTCTTTGGCACGAACTCCACTCCATACTCTACCTCCACCAACATTATCAATCTGCTCAAAAGTTTTCTTTCTGTTCTGAGTTACAAAATATACAAATCTTTTATAAGTACCTTCCACACTTCTCGTCATCATATTTACCCCATAAGGAGTTACTCCGTTTAACCCTGAATAATACATAGAGTTCGCATTCGTAGAAACAATATCCGCACGAATTCCGTTTTTATTTGCAATATCTTTATAATAAGGCATTACCCCAAATACTCCGATAGAACCGGTAAGTGTATTAGGCTCTGAATAAATCTTATCAGCTGCCATGGCAACATAATATCCTCCTGAAGCCGCATAATCTCCGAAAGAAACTACCAATGGCTTTTTCTTTTTCAATTGCTGCAATTCAAATAAAATCTCATCTGAAGCATTGGCACTTCCTCCAGGAGAATTAATTCTGAAAACTACTGCCTTTACTTTATCATCATCCTGAAGTTTTTTGATATACTTCACATATTTCTCAGAATGAATATCATTATACTCATCTCCGTTGTTGATAGATCCTGAAGCATAAAGTACAGCTATTTTTTCACCAGATTTATCTTCATCAGCATAAGAACTGATATAGCTTGTCAGAGAAATTTTATTAAGTTTTTCCTTATCTTTTACATTCAGCTTGGTCTTAAGAAGATCTTCATATTCCGATTTCTGAATAAGCTTATCTGCAAGTCTGTATTTTAAGCTCTGATCAGGAATCATTCCGTATAAACTGTCTGTAATTGTTCTGAACTGAGCCGTATCAATTTTTCTCGAAGCAGCCATTTTATTGGAAGTATTTTTCCAAAGATCATTCAAAAGAGTGCTTAGCTGCTCTTTATTTTCCGGAGAAATATCATTTCTTAAAAAAGGTTCTACTGCAGATTTGAATTTACCGTGACGGATTACTTCAATTCCGATACCATATTTATCAGCAAAATCCTTAAAGAAAGTAACTTCAGTAGAAAGACCTTTCAGTTCAATACCTCCTGCCGGATGAAGATAATATTTATCCGCCACCGATCCTAAATAATAAGCAGACTGTGATACTCCGTTTCCGTAAGCATACACAAATTTTCCGCTCTTCTTAAAATCTTCAATAGCATTTCTAAGATCATCAATCTGAGTCAATCCTGCATTCAGATAATCTGCTTCAATACTGATCCCTTTAATATTATCATCGGTCTTAGCCTTATTAATAGCCTCCAATGCATCATATAAGAGTACACTTTTATTTTGGGCACCTATACCAAACAATCCCATCTCCTCTTCAGTAGGACTATCGATTATATTTGTCTTTAAATTAATCGTAAGGACCGAGTTCTTTTTCACCACCACAGACTTATCATTCCCCATAGAACTGAACACAAGCATCATAATGAAAAAGATGAAAAATAAAGCGCAAAGTATGACAATTGCTACTATATTTGCCAAAACATTTTTAAAGAAACTTCTCATAAATCAATCAATTTTCTAATATGTCGCAGCATAAGGTCGTTTTGTTACTAGGAAGTAACTTAGGAGAGCAAAAAAAAAATGTAGAGCTTGCATTAGAGAAGCTAAAAGATGCTGGAAATCACATCTCACAAACCAGCGAATATTTAATGTCCGAGCCCGTAGAATTTGCCAGTTCCAATATTTTTTGTAATATTGCAGCAATAATATTCACACCTCTTTCACCAATTCAACTGCTTGATTGTATTAAGAATATAGAAGTTGAGATGGGAAGAATTAATGATTCAAAAGTATCCGGAGGCTATACTGACAGGATAATAGACATTGATATCATTAAGTATAATGAATTAAATTTTCAATCAGAAAGATTAGAAATCCCTCATAAAAAACATCTTTTTGAAAGGGATTTTTCCAGAGTATTATTAAAAGATTTTATTTAAAACATAAAACATATTGTATGAAATTAGGTTTATTATTATTGGCTACGACATTGCCAATTGCAGCTTTCGCACAGAACAGCAGCACTACAGTAAACTCTTCCACAGAGTATCCTAATACATTCTCCTCAGGCTCCGCTAATGTACAAACTTTCGACAATAAAGCCAGACGCTTCAGAGACTGGTCTATTTCTGTTGGAGGAGGCCCTGCATTTATGGTTCACTCCGATTTAAAATCTATCCGCAAGGATAAGACCAATTGGGGATACAATGCCTATGTAAGCGTAGACAAACAAATCACACATGCATTCGCTCTAAGCGTTATGTATATGAGAGGAGAGACGAAACAGACAGGACAGCTTCCTGGCGCAGCAGGTCAAGTGGCTGGTTTAGGCACAGCAACTACACAATTTGATCAGGTGTCTTTATTAGGAGATGTTAACTTCTCAAACTTATTCAGAAGAGTAGACAATCACTCTCCTTACAGATGGGCGTTCCATGGTTATTTAGGAATTGGTATCCAAGGATTCAGAACATCGTTGCATGACAATGATGAATTCAGATGGAGTAATAGTCCGAAAAGAGTTCCTCTATTCATTAAACAAGATTTTGATATCAACTCTTTCTTTTATCAGGGAGGTATTGGTCTTAAATATAATGTTTCAAAACTTATTGATGTGGAAGCAAGAACCATGTATATAATAAGTGGAGATGATGAATTTGATGGTGGCGGATGGGCAGATCCTAACGATTATGATCCTGCATCAAAAAACTCCAAATATAATATGCTGAATGCCAGAAGATCAGACAATGCATGGACTGTAAGTTTAGGTTTATCTTTCAAACTGGGAAAACAGTTATCACACCTTGCATGGCATGACCCACTTCAGGAAGCATATTACAGAACCAGCGTTCTTGAAAATGCATCAACAGATCTTGTTGTTTGCGAAAAAGGAGATGCTGATAATGATGGAGTATGTGATGACTGGGACAGACAGCTTGATACTCCTGCAGGAGCAAGAGTAGATGGTGCCGGAGTTGCTTTGGATATGGATCTGGACGGAGTTATTGACCTGTATGATAAATGTGTTACAGTTCCGGGACCTGTTGAAAACAATGGATGCCCAATTAAATAATTTAAAAAAATAAACTTCTTTTTCTAAAAAGAAATCAAATAATAATACACGATGAAATTAAGTTTAGCAATTGTTGCATTGGCTTTGGCAATTCCTTCTGCCACTTATGCACAAGACTCAACGGCAGTTTCAAATGGAGAATACCCCAATACATTTTCTTCAGGATCTGCTAATGTTACCCCATTTACCAACCAATCCAAAAGATTTAATGATTGGTCTATTTCTGCCGGAGTAGGTGTTCCCCTTATTCAGTCAGGAGATTTGACTTCAATCAAAAATGGTAATGGTAAGAACCTTTTTGGATATTCAGCTTACGTAAGTATTGACAAAGCAATTACCCACGCTTTCGGAATCAATTTACAATACGACAGAGGTGAAACCAGACAGGGATGGTTCAATACTAAAAATGCAGCACCAGATGCATCAGCAGTAGGAGCAAGAACTCAGTATGATGCAATCTCAATCTTAGGAGATATTAATTTTTCTAATTTATTAAGAAGAGTTGATAACCACTCCCCTTACAGATGGGCGCTTCATGGATATGCTGGTATTGGTACTATTGCATACAGAGCATACCAGAAAGACGGTAATAACAGACAAAGCTTAGTGACTGAAATTAAGCCTTTCCAATTAGGTTCTATGTTCATGCAGGCTGGTTCAGGTCTGAAATTCAAAGTGAACAGAAGAATTGACATTGAAGGTAGATTAATGTATGTTGTAACCGGTGATGATGAATTTGATGGAGGTGGAGATAAATACAGCGCAATCAACAAGCGTGAGGAGCAGGTTTCTGACAACTTCTTCAATGCTACTTTAGGTGTTTCTTTCAAATTAGGAAAACATGAATCTCATCTAATGTGGCATGACCCACTTCAGGAAATCTATTACAAACTGGATGTTTTGGCTAATAAAAACCAGGATGTTGAAGTATGTAAAAAAGGAGATGCTGATAACGACGGAGTATGTGATGATTGGGACAGACAGCTTGATACTCCTGCAGGGGCAAGAGTGGACGGTGCCGGAGTTGCACTTGATACCGACCTTGACGGTGTAATTGATCTTTACGACAAGTGTGTAACGGTTCCTGGACCTGTTGAAAACAACGGATGTCCTATTGCTAAAAAAGACAATAAAGAAACCGCTGTAGAAGTAGAGAGAGCCCTTAAAGATATTTACTTCAACTTTAATAAAGCGACTATCAGACCTGAATCTAATGAGAAGTTAGATCTTGCAGCTTCAATTATTAAAGAAAACGGAGGTAACTACCTGTTGACAGGACATACAGATATCAAAGGAAATGCAGCTTACAACCTAAGACTGTCTAAAGAAAGAGCTGCTGCTGCGGTAGGAGCTTTGGAAAGCAGAGGTATCAATCAAAATGTACTGAAATCAAGAGGAGTAGGTTCTGCAGAAGCAGTAATCCCTGCATCAGCTTCAGATGCTGAAAGAATGGCAGACAGAAAAGTTACAGTAAGATTTATAGAAACATCAGAATGGGATGCTATCAAAAAGAAAGACTATGAAGATGCTCCTGTAAAAAAAGCGGTAAAAAAGGTACCTGCTAAGAAAAATAAGAAATAATTTTCATAATAACCAAAACCGAAAAGAATTGCTCTTTTCGGTTTATTTTTTTTCTACTACGAATTATTTTACCTACCTTTATCATTATTTTCAGGATAGCGGTATGAAACACATTAAAAATCAACCAGTTTGATTTGAAAAAAAATAACATAAAACCGCTTTTTAGCGTAAAAAATCATTTAAAATAACTTAACTTAAAAAAATAACACTATGAAATTAAGTTTAGCAATTGTTGCATTGGCTTTGGCAATTCCTTCTGCCACTTATGCGCAAGACTCAACGGCAGTTTCAAAAGGAGAGTATCCTAATACATTTTCTTCGGGATCTGCTAATGTTTCCCCTTTCACCAATCAATCTAAAAGATTTAATGATTGGTCTATTTCTGCCGGGGTGGGTGTTCCACTTATTCAGTCAGGAGATTTGACTTCAATCAAAAATGGTAACGGTAAGAACCTTTTTGGATATTCAGCTTACGTAAGTATTGACAAAGCAATTACTCATGCTTTCGGAATCAATTTACAATACGACAAAGGTGAAACCAGACAAGGATGGTTCAATACTAAAAATGCAGCACCAGATGCATCAGCAGTAGGAGCAAGAACTCAGTATGATGCAATCTCAATCTTAGGAGATATTAATTTTTCTAACTTATTAAGAAGAGTTGATAACCACTCCCCTTACAGATGGGCGCTTCATGGATATGCTGGTATTGGTACTATTGCATACAGAGCATACCAGAAAGACGGTAATAACAGACAAAGTTTAGTGACTGAAATTAAGCCTTTCCAATTAGGTTCTATGTTCATGCAGGCTGGTACAGGTCTGAAATTCAAAGTGAACAGAAGAATTGACATTGAAGGTAGATTAATGTATGTTGTAACCGGTGATGATGAATTTGATGGTGGTGGAGATAAGTACAGCGCAATCAACAAGCGTGAAGAGCAGGTTTCTGACAACTTCTTCAATGCTACTTTAGGTATTTCATTGAAATTAGGAAAACATGAATCTCATCTAATGTGGCATGATCCACTTCAGGAAATCTATTACAAACTGGATGTACTGGCTAATAAAAACCAGGATATCGAAGTATGTAAAAAAGGAGATGCTGATAACGACGGAGTATGCGACGATTGGGACAGACAACTTGATACTCCTGCAGGGGCAAGAGTGGACGGTGCCGGAGTTGCACTTGATACTGACCTTGATGGTGTAATCGATCTTTACGATAAGTGTGTAACAGTTCCCGGACCTGTTGAAAACAACGGATGTCCTGTAGCAACAACAGGACCTGTAGTAGAAACAGAAACTAAATTGGAAGGAATCGAATTTGATTTAAATTCTGACAGAATTTTACCTTCAAACACTCCAATCCTAAATAATGCTGTAAACTATATTAATTCTTCAACGGGTTCTTATAATGTAATCGGAGCGACTGATACAAGAGGTACTGACGCTTACAACCAAAAATTATCTGAAAGAAGAGCAAACAACGTTAAGAACTATCTGATCAAAAACGGTGTTCAGACAGGTAAACTACAGTCAATAGGAAAAGGTGAAAAAGACCTTAAATACCCTGAGTGTGAGCCAGCAACAAAGTGCCCTGAATGGAAAAACAGAGCCAACAGAAGAGTATACTTCGAAGCTAAATAATAAACTTACTTATATTATATGAAAGTCACGCCTGGCGTGACTTTTTTTGTCCTAATACTTTCCTTATTTTTACAATATGATTTCGCCGCAGGATTTTCAAAAACTAAAATATGATACCCTTAAATATTTCTGGGGTTATACTGATTTCAGAGATGCTCAGGAAGAAATTATTAATGCTGTCATTAATGAAAAAGATACTCTGGTTCTGTTACCCACAGGAGCAGGAAAATCACTATGCTACCAATTGCCTGCCTTACTGAAAGAAGGAACATGCCTGGTAGTTTCTCCTTTACTTGCATTAATGAAAGACCAGGTAAATCAGCTTAAATCCCGTGGCATAGAAGCAGAATATCTTTCTTCTGAGCTGGATGAATATGATGCTGAAGCAATTTACGACCGCTGTAAAGAAGGTCTTACCAAATTACTTTATGTTTCTCCTGAAAGACTTACCAATACTCAGTTTATTCAGAACATGCAGGAAATTCAGTTATCCTTTATTGCAGTTGATGAAGCTCACTGTATTTCAGAATGGGGACAGGATTTCAGGCCAAGTTATCAGAATATCAAAGGATTCAGAAGTAATAATCCTGAGATACCGTGCCTTGCTTTGACTGCAACGGCAACACCAAAAGTTTTGGAAGAAATCAAAAATAAGCTAGAACTGAAGAAGCCTTATGTTTTCCAAAAAAGCTTCAAAAGAGAAAATATCAAAATATTTACAGATGAAGTATCTGATAAATTCCAACGTGTTTTTGATATTTTAAAATACAGCAACGATTCTGGAATTGTATATGTAAGAACCAGAAAAGAAGCTGAACTGCTGGCAGAATTTCTGAAAAAAAATCAACTGAAAAATGTAGATTATTTTCATGCAGGCTTAACGACCAAAGAAAAAAACACCAGACAGAATCTTTGGAACAACAGTGACAATCATGTCCTTATTTCTACCAATGCCTTTGGGATGGGTATTGACAAAGACAATGTACGGTTTGTAATCCACTATTCTCCTGCCGCCTCTCTGGAAAACTATTACCAGGAAATCGGAAGAGCCGGAAGAGATGGAAAAGACAGTTTTGCCTTTATGCTTTGGAATAAACAGGAACTGCTGAATTTTGATCAGATATTAAAAAATCAAACTCCCAACAAAGCAGAGTTTTTAAAGATCATCAGCTACCTCTACTCTATTTTTCAGGTGGCAGAATTTGAGCTTCCTGAAAAAACATTTCAGCTGAATACTCTTGGTATACAAAATTTCACAAAACTGTCGAAAGCAAAAATCAACAACATACTCAATTTTCTGCACAACCAGGAAATTATCTACTACAACGAAAACAAAAGCCTGTCTTCGCTTGAACTTTTTATCAAGGCTGATGAAATAGATCAGTTACCACAAAAAGATGCGCATTTCATAGAGCTTCTTTTCCGTACTGTATCCGGTATCACTACCCACAAAGTAATGTTCAGTGAGCAACAGGTAAGCAATAAAATCAATGTCAGTGTCCCTTTAATCAAAGAACGTCTTAAGGAGCTGCAGCAAAAGAATTATCTTGAATATATCGACGGGGCACTTTCCAGTATTAAATTCCTGAAACCCCGCGATGAAAGAGCAGTCAATAGTTCTTATTGGAAATTATTTGAACATATTCAAAGAAACAAAATCCAGAAATGGGAAGAGATGAAGTTTTACTCAGAAAATAATGAATACTGTAAAATGAAACTCATCCTGGCCTATTTTGGTGAAAAAAATTCAAAAAACTGTGGCCAGTGTTCTGTCTGTGAAAAAAATAAACAGTCCATGTTTGGTAAGAATATTTCTCAGCAGATCATTAATTTATTAGCTAAAAAGCCAGCAACCATTGAAGAGCTTTCTATACAACTGAGTTATCATTCTAAAGAGAACATCTTAGAAAACCTTATTTTCCTTTTAGATTCCGGAAAGGTAAGAATGCTGAATTTCAGAACTTATGAACTCAATCATTAATAATGAGTAATAATAAGCATAGAATGATTTTAAATTAAAAGATAAAATATACTCATCCTATCTCTAAAACTCTACTATCCTCAGACTCTAACACCCTTCGACTCTCAGATCAAAAACTTATCTTTGCAGTATGAAATCATTGAAAGTCGTTTTTTTAGGGACTCCAGAGTTTGCAAAAACTTCTTTGGAGGCAATCCATCAATCTCACCATCAGGTGGTAGGTGTTGTAACTGTAGCTGATAAAGCAAGTGGACGAGGGCAGAAAATACACCAATCTCCTGTAAAAGTCTATGCAGAGGAAAACAATATTCCTGTTTTTCAGCCGGAAAAGTTGAGAAATCCTGAGTTTTTGGAAGAACTTAGAAAACTAGATGCCGATGTTTTTGTAGTTGTGGCTTTCAGAATGATGCCTAAAGTTCTTTTTGAAATGCCTAAAATGGGTACCTTCAATCTTCATGCATCTTTACTTCCGGATTATAGAGGAGCTGCTCCCATCAACTATGCTGTAATCAACGGTGAAGAAAAATCAGGAGCAACAACCTTCTTTATTAATGAAAAAATTGATGAAGGGAATATTCTTCTTCAACAGGAAATAGAAATTTTACCTGACGAAAATGCAGGAAGCCTTCACGACAGACTCATGGAAATGGGTGCAGGATTAGTCGTTAAAACATTAGATGGTCTGGCTGAAAATGCTATTGAAGAAAAACCTCAGCCAGAGGTAGAACATCCTAAAAACGCCTATAAAATTTTTAAGGAAGATACAAGAATCAAATGGGATCAACCTTCAAAAACCGTTCATCAGTTTATTCTGGGAATGTCTCCCTACCCTGCTGCTTTCACTACTTTAAAAATTGAAAACGAAGAAAAAGGATTAAAAATATTCGGCGGTAAATTTGAACTTTCTGACCATGGGAAACCGGCAGGAACTTTAGATATTTCAAAGAATGAATTTAAAGTCTATACCCAGGACGGAATTTATTATCCTCTGGAACTTCAGCTGGAAGGTAAAAAAAGAATGACTGTGAAAGATTTCTTAAATGGTTTCAGAAATTTTGATGGAATTGCATTAAAATAAAGAACTATATTCAGTTCGTTACCATATAAAAAAGGTTTAGAAAATTCTAAACCTTTTTTATATGGTAAACAGCCAAAAATTATTGTTGGCGATTCATTTATTATAGTTGTACCATCTCAGTAACTTCTACATCATATCCTCCAACCTGAGGTTTGATATTAGGATTTTGAGTGATTACTTTGAACTTGTTGATTCCTAAATTCTTTAAGATCTGCGTTCCAATTCCGTAATCTCTGTAATTGTACGCCAAAGTAGGATGCTGCTCCTGCCCGTCCTGATAGTTCAGGAACTGCTGAAGTTTTCTCAGTGTATTTTCAGAGTTAGAAACGTTATTGATGAAAATAATAGCTCCTTTTCCTGCTTCATTTACCATACCGGTTACTTTTTCCAATAATGGTTTTTCACCGTTGTTCAATCTTGTCAGCACATCAAAATAAGAATCTGAAGATTGTACTCTCACCAAAACCGGCTCATCTACTGTCCATGTTCCTTTTGTCAGGGCAAAGTGGATCTGATCATTGGAAGTTTCTCTGAAAGCATAAAAATCAAACTCACCGTAGTGCGTTTTTACTTTTTTCTCCTCAAGTCTTTCAACCAGATTTCCTTTTTTAAGCTGATAATGGATCAGATCTTCAATAGAAACGATCTTCATATCATGCTTCTGAGCGAATGCATGAAGCTCAGGCAGACGGGACATTGTACCATCTTCATTCATGATCTCACAGATTACTCCACCTTCTTTCAAACCTGATAAATGGGTAAGATCAATGGCAGCTTCAGTATGTCCGGCTCTTTTCAATACTCCACCTTTTCTTGCACGAAGCGGGAAAATATGGCCAGGTCTCATAAAATCTGTAGGTTTGGATTTTTCATCCATCAGTGCTAAAATTGTTTTTGCTCTGTCACCTGCAGAAATTCCGGTAGATGTTCCGTTTCCTAAAAGGTCAACTGATACGGTGAAAGCCGTTTCTTTAGGATCGCTGCTTCTGCTTACCATCACTTCAAGCCCAAGCTCATCACATCTTTTTTCAGGAAGCGGCATACAGATAAGCCCTCTTCCGTGAAGAGCCATAAAATTGATAATTTCCGGCGTTGTTAGCTCTGCTGCGCAAAGAAAATCTCCTTCATTTTCTCTGTCTTCATCATCTACTACTATGATTATTTTACCATTTTTAAGGTCTTCAATAGCCTCTGGAATAGTATTTAATTTAATATCGGACATTTTTACTTTTTATTTTTGCAAAGATACTCATAAAAATAAGCATCTGCCAACTAATTATGAATGGTTTATTACGCTTTGGATAGAGTTAGCTGCCTCTCTGAAAATCTCATAAGACCTCAATCTTTTCTGATGATCATAAATATGTGAATTGATCATCAGTTCATCAACCTGGAATCTTTCCTGAAAATCTTTAAGCTTTTCCTGAACTTCAGCCTGATCTCCGATAAAAGTATATCTCAGTTTCTGTAGAACCATAGATTTCTCCATGGGTGACCAGATTTCGTCCATATCATCAACAGGTGGAGCAAAAGGTTTTCTATCATTTCTTACGATATTGATGAAGGCCTGAAATAAAGTGGTAGAGATTTTATGAGCTTCCTGCGAAGTTTCTGCTGCTACCCCGTTTACACAGGCAATGATATAAGGTTTATCCAGATATTTTGAAGGTTCAAAATGTTCTCTGTATATTTTAAAAGCCATTTCCATCTGCTCGGGAGCAAAATGTCCCGCAAAGGCATAGGGTAAACCAAGTTCTGCGGCCAGCCATGCACTGTCGGTACTTGATCCCAAAATATAAATTGGAATATCAAGTCCTTCTCCAGGAATAGCACGAACCATCGCATCTGAATTTTCTTTTGAGAAATATCTTTGAAGCTCAAGTATTTGTCTTGGAAACTGTTCATTGATAATTGCTGGATTTCTTCCTAAAGCCTGAGCCGTCAATCCGTCAGTTCCAGGCGCTCTTCCTACTCCAAGATCTATTCTTCCGGGGAAAAGGGATTCCAGGGTTCCGAACTGTTCGGCAATAATCAGAGAACTGTGGTTGGGAAGCATAACTCCTCCTGAACCTACTTTAATTGTTTTCGTTCCGTTGGCTATAAATCCAATCAAAACAGAAGTTGCCGAACTGGCAATACTTTCCATATTGTGGTGTTCTGCCAGCCAGAATCTTTTATAATTTAAATTTTCAGCGTGATTAGCTAATGTTAAGCTGTCCTGAAAGGTATCGTGAATGCTTTTGCCTTGCTTTACCGGTGCAAGATCTAAAACAGAAATTTCAAAATTTTTCATATTAAAATGCTAATTTTTCTTTGGTCTCGAAAAAAACCATACAAATGTAAAACATAAAAACTGCATTAGTTACTTTTTGTAATTAATAAAAACAATTGATCAGTTCAGGGAAAAACTATTGACATTCAAACTTTATTTGCCTGATTTTATTTATACATTAAAATCTATATACTTTAACAGTAATAATTCAATAAAAAGAGAAATATTTATTATATTCGTATACCTAATCTTAAAAAACCTTAATATGAACAAAAAACCAAACGGTCTGTTGTATCGGCAGATTCTGACAGGAAAAACTGTCTTTATGAGTTTTCTTATTGCAGCAGTATTAACATCTTGCAGTAAAAATAATGAGGAAATTGCCTCCGAAGCTGAAACCAATGCCTTCAATGTTAAAAACGTTAAAAAAGGACAATTGAATGGCCAGGAAATTATTTATGAAAGAAAAAACGGAATGAATTTTTTCCAGGGAGACATTGTTCTTACCGACAAACAACTTGCAGAAGGCAGCGAATTCAATAAAGGCGGCGCCAGCTATTCAAGGTGGCCCAGCGGTAAAATTTATTATACTGTTGCCAGTAACATGGGATCTATCAATGCTAATAAAATTACAACTGCCGTGAACGAGTACAATACAAAAACAAATACTCAATGGATTCCACGTACTAACCAAACCAATTATGTTGAATTTATTTTTGGAAGTTCTTCCGGATCAGATGGCTGGGCTCATATTGGATATCAGGGAGGAAAACAGACGGTTTCTCTGGATCAATATATTTCTGTAGGATCGGTTATTCATGAAATGGGTCATACGGTTGGACTGTACCACGAACATACGCGTAAAGACAGAGATCAATACGTAAAAATCCTGTGGAATAATATCCAAAGCGGGCAGTCTTATAATTTCAATATTTATAGCTCGGGGACAGATATAGGACCGTTTAATATTAATTCTGTGATGATGTATTGGCCAACTTCTTACTCTAAAAACGGACTACCAACTATTACAAGAGCAGACAATTCAAGCTTTACATATAACAGAACAGGCTTTACCACCGGGGATATCAATACTATTAATGCGATGTACCCTTAACTTTAAAGAACTTTTGTGACTATCAAAAAAGGGAAGAATTCTTATGAACTCTTCCCTTTTTTATAATTATAATGATTAATCAGAATCCTGATTTCATTGAATTCAAAATGGCTTGGCAATGCATTCTTCCACTCAGTCAATGTTTCGTGTGGATTTTTGTAAAACTCTTCTTCAAAAGCTTTGATTTTATCTGAGGTAATTACTCTTGAAATATCCAGCAATCCCTGTTCTGCAAACTTAGCAAGATGTCCAATGACTGTTTCTTTCACCAAACCTCTTTCCAGTGCAATTTCTCCGATCGTTTTTCCCTGTTCAAATAACTGAAAGGTTAAAACCTGAGACGGAACTTTAGCTATTTTCAGATTGATTTCTTTATCATTTTTTTCATCTAAAAGTTTAGTTTCCAGAAGATAAATTTCTCTTAAGCTATTCAGGTATTCTTCAATGTCTTCCAGCCAGTTTTTGAATTCCTCGTTATATTGTTTTAAACCTTTCGCTCCTTTTATTTCGGCATAAAATTCTTTCAAAGGATCAAAAATTTTGTTTCTGGTTTCTGTAAAGAAGAAATTAACGGCTCCTTTTGATTTACTTTCAATCTCGGACCAGTCTTCCTTTTGTTCAATGAAATTATTGACTTTCTGGAAAATGATCCTTTCCAGCTTTTCAAAGATTTTTCCAAGATTTACCGCTTCATGCTTCAACTGAAGATAAAGCTGTTTAGTCTTGGCATGATCTATATTCTTGGTTACGATGGACAGGTTATTCCACTCTTCTACTTCTTTTAAAAACCATGTACAATCAAGGGTACGAAGTACTTTCCTGATGCTGTAGTCATATTTTTCCTGATTCAGAATGGCTTCCACATTGTCGTTGGCAATAGTATCAGAATGAAAATGCAAAATCCTGTTATCTTTGAAAATAACTTCAGGGGTAATTTTTGATTTTAAAACAATTCCTTCCAACGTTCTGCAGCGGGATAAAGCCACATAAACCTGGCCGGCTGTAAAACTTTTTCCGGCATCAATAATAACTTTATCAAATGTCAGTCCCTGACTTTTGTGGATTGTTACAGCCCACGCAAGTTTAATAGGAAATTGTTCAAAACTTCCCAACACTTCTTCCTGAATATTTTTATCGGTATCAAGGAAATATTTTTTCTGTTCCCAGGTTTCTCTTTTAACTACAATTTCATTTTCGCTTTCGTCCAGAACAACACGAATTTCATTTTCATCCAACCCAATAATCTCTCCTAGTTTTCCGTTGAAGTATTTCTTTTCCCCTGAAATATCATTTCGGATAAACATAATCTGAGCGCCAATTTTCAATTCTAAAAACTGTTCGTTGGGAAACTGGTTTTCTTTAAAATCACCTACAAGTTTAGCTTCATAAGTCTGAGGATCTACCTTGATTTCCGCTAATTTTTCCAAGTTGATTTCATCAGCCATCTTATTGTGAGAACACAGATATACGTAAGATTCTTTCCCCATGTCAAAATCAGGATCATATCTTTCATTGAGGTGGTTAAAATCTATATTATCCACATCACCGTCACGGATAGCATTCAGAATCGCCAGAAATTCCTGATCAGACTGTCTGTAAACTTTTGTCAGTTCGATGGTAACAATCGGAATTTCCTTAATGGCATGGCTGTCAAAAAAGAAAGGTGAATTATAGTACATTTTCAGGATATGCTCATCCCTTACCACAGGCGGAAGCTGAAACAAATCCCCAATGAACAGCATCTGCACCCCTCCAAACCTTTGATTATTCCTTCTGATAAATCTCAAAGAAAAATCCATCATATCCAGAACATCAGCTCTCAGCATTGAAACCTCATCGATGATAATGATTTCAACCTCTCTCAGAAGTTTAAGTTTATCTTTACGGTATTTAAAATGGGGCATCAGATCGGCAATATTATTAGCCAAACTGGTGTCTATTCTTTCTGTCGTAGGAAGAAAAGTTCTCAACGGCAGTCCAAACATAGAATGAATGGTAACTCCTCCCGCATTGATTGCAGCAATTCCAGTAGGGGCTACTACAATATGTTTTTTCTTTGTACGTCTTACAAAATCATTGAGAAACGTTGTTTTACCTGTTCCGGCTTTCCCAGTCAGAAAAACACTTCTGTTCGTATATTCTATTAAGTCAAAAAAATGATTGTTCATCGTTGTCAAAAATACGGAAATGAATTTGAATTTCTTACCTTGGCATAAGTTTTGAAAATTCTTAAAAAGAAAAAAGTTTATTGTGAAAAAAATATTCTTCCATTTCCCGGTGATAGTATTATGTACTACATTAACTCTTGTTTCCTGTAATACATCAAAAAACGCCAATACCAATCTTCCTGTTGATATCGCAGACAGACCTGCTGACGAAGACAGTCAGAAATATGAGCAGGCACAGCTCGATAGATTAAAAGCCTCTATTGAATCTGAAGTGTCCGGAGAAAAATGTACAGATGCCAGTGAATGGGCATTTGCTCCCATGGGGTCAAAATCCTGCGGCGGACCTCAGCTATATATTGCTTATCCAAAGAAAATAGAAACCGCTTTCCTACAGAGAGTGAATGATTATACGGATAAAGTAAAAGCTTTCAATGAAAAATATAATATCATGTCTGACTGTGTAATGATCACCCCTCCTACATCTTTGAAATGTATTCATGGAAAGATCAGACTGATCACACCAGACACTAACTAACAATAAAGCAAAGGTTCTATATCAAATCGAAAAAAGCTCTGTCTCAGGACGGAGCTTTTTATATTTATTATAAGGTTAATTTTGAATTTTGCTTCGCAAGTGAAATGTGAGCTTTCAAAATTGACAAGCGTAGCGAATTGACTATTCACTATTCACTTAATAGCTAGAATTGATGATCTTTTACATTTTCCTTATACCATGATGAGTATTTCACATAGTTATCAGCAATTCTGTTAACTTCTCCTTCTAATAGCTGAGCATTAATATCTTTGATCTTTTTCGCAGGAACGCCACCCCAGACTTCTCCGGATTTGATATGAGTACCCTGGGTTACTACAGAACCTGCTCCTACAATAGAATTTTCCTCCACCAGACAGTCATCCATTACAATAGCTCCCATCCCAATCAGTACATTATCTTTAATGGTACACCCGTGAACAATTGCATTATGTCCGATAGAAACATTATTTCCGATATTCAACGGATGTTTCTGATAGGTACAATGCAGCATTGCATTATCCTGAACATTTACTTTGTCACCCATTTTTATATAATGAACATCGCCTCTGATCACAGCATTATACCAAACGCTGCAGTCTCTTCCCATTGTAACATCACCAATAATAGTAGCGGTTTCTGCTAAAAAAGTGTTCTCTCCGATCTGTGGTGCTTTTCCTAAAAGTTCTTTTATAAGTGCCATAATATTAATTTGAAAATTTGAAAATATGCCCAATTGAGATAATGATCTTCTGCCCTATAATCTCTGGTATCTAAGTTCTAAATTACAGCGATAGCAAAAATCTAACTCTCAATTTTCAGCTTCTAACTTCTAATGCGTATTTTTGTATCTCAAATTTAACGAAAAAATGCGTACCGTACTTATAGAACCAACCGAAAACCCGAAAGTAATGAAATTTGTTGCAGATTACAATCTCATTCCCGGGTCTTTAGAGTTGGACAGAACTTCAGATATTTCAGAAATTCCTTTGGCTCAAGAGCTTTTCAATTATCCGTTTGTAGAAAGAATTTTCATAACGGCTAATTTTGTAGCTGTGGCAAAACAGGATACCATAGAATGGGAACATGTAGCTGAAAGTCTGAAAAATGTGATTGAGGATGAATTATTGGCCAACCCAAGAATTTATCTTCAGAAGAAAAAAGAAATGTATCAGATCTATGCTGAAATGACTCCTAATCCTAATGTAATGAAATTTGTTTCAAACAAATTACTGATGGATGGTTTTGTGGAAGTAAAATCAAGTGAAGCTGCTGAGGAAGTTCCTTTGGCACAGGCTATCTTTAAAGAGTTTGAATTCACAAAAGAAGTTTTCATTTCTGATAATTTTGTAGCTGTTACCAGAGACAATTCTGTAGAATGGCATCAGGTAATGATGACTGTTCGTGCGCTTATTGCCGACTATCTTCAAAATGGAGGCGAGATTTCTAAAATAGAACCTCAGAAACACGAAAACCCTGTTGAAAAGATCATCAACAGAGATTACACGGAAGATGAGCAGAAAATTTCTGACATTTTAAATGAATATGTGGCTCCTGCAGTAGAAAATGATGGCGGAAAGATTTCCTTGATGGAATATGACCAGGAGAGCAAAACTGCAAAAATGCTTTTACAGGGCGCTTGTTCAGGCTGCCCAAGTTCTACGGCTACTTTGAAAAACGGAATTGAAAATATTTTAAAGCAATTCGTTCCGGATCTAGTAGAAAAAGTAGAAGCGGTAAACGGATAATCGAGTTTAAAAATGCCTTCCCAAAAGAAAATTTTAGTTATTATTGGAAGTGCTTCGGAGAATTCCAGCAACCAGAAACTGATGGAACAGGTTTTGGCAAAAATGGAAAATACAGATTTTCAGATGTATGATAATCTTTCTGTTCTTCCCCATTTTGATACTGCAATAACGGATGAGAATATTCCGGATGAGGTTCTGAAGATCAGAGAGGATATTAAAAACTCGAAAGGTGTTATATTTTCCACTCCGGAATATATTTTCAGTATTCCCGGAAGATTAAAAAACATGTTGGAATGGTGTGTTTCCACAACGGTCTTTTCTGAAAAACCCGTTGCAGTGATCACCGCATCAGCCAGTGGAGAAAAGGGACATGAAGAATTATTAATGATTCTAAAGACTCTTGGAGCGGTAACGAATGATAAACATCAGACATTAATAAAGGGAATAAAAGGCAAATTTGACAGCAATGGCTTACTGGAAAGTAATACCTTTGCTAAAGTATCAAAATTAGTAGCAGATTTTACAACATCTGTTTCATAATTAAAAAATAGAATATTGAATAATAAAGGAATTTTACTGGTCAACCTCGGATCACCGAGATCAACATCCGTAAACGATGTAAAGGAATATCTTGATGAATTTTTGATGGATGAAAGAGTAATCGATTACCGTTGGATCTTCCGTGCCCTTCTTGTACAGGGAATCATCCTGAAAACAAGACCTGCCAAATCTGCTGAAGCTTATAAAACCGTTTGGACAGATGAAGGTTCTCCTTTGATTGTCATCACTGAAAAAATTCAGAAAAAGCTTCAAAAACTGGTAGATGTTCCTGTGGAAATAGGAATGAGATATGCACAACCCAGCATTGAAACCGGCATTCAGAAACTGGTAGATCAAGGAGTTACGGAAATTGTTCTTTTTCCTTTATATCCTCAATATGCGATGAGTACTACCGAAACGGTGATTGAAAAGGCGGAAGAGGTAAGAAAAAAGAAGTTTCCAAAGGTAAAAATCAATTATATCCAGCCTTTCTATAACAGGGATATTTATATTAACTGTCTGGCAGAAAGTATCAAAGAAAAACTTCCTGAAAATTTTGATGCCCTTCAGTTTTCGTATCATGGGGTTCCGGAAAGACATATTTATAAAACAGATCCTACCAAGACTTGTAATCTTAATGACTGCTGCTCCAGAGAAGATAATCCTAGTCATCAATTTTGTTATCGTCATCAATGTTATGCAACGACACAGCGTGTTATTGAAAAACTAGATTTACCAAAAGAAAAAACAATTGTTTCTTTCCAGTCAAGATTAGGAAAAGACAAATGGATTGAACCTTACACGGATGAAACACTGGAAACAATTGGTAAAAAAGGAATAAAAAATCTGGCTATAGTCTGTCCGGCATTCGTTTCTGACTGTCTTGAAACTTTGGAAGAAATTTCTGTAGAAGGTAAAGAACAGTTTATGCACGGAGGAGGAGAAAATTTCCATTATATTCCATGTCTGAATGATGAAGACCGATGGATTGATGTAGTAAAAATACTTTGTGAAGAAAAACTGAATGATTTCTATCTGGTATAATTCACTTTACTCAAAATATACAAAAGGCTGTAAGAATTAACTTACAGCCTTTTTGTTGAATATATTAAAATTTGATTTGGTCTATTTTTTAATAAGGTTTCCTGCTTTTTGGCCGTTTACCGTTACAATATATACTCCAGGAAGCATATTGGAAGGAAGCTGAATGTTCAGTTTATTTGCACCTTCTGTAATTTCAACTTTTTCAGAAATTTCCTTCTTACCTGTAAGACTTACCACTTCTACAATTCCTTTTCCGGCTTTACCTTCAAAGTTTACAGTAAATCTGTCAGTTGCAGGGTTTGGACTGATGGTATAAGCTGAGACATTTGAAGTTGCTGCAACAAGTCCTGCTGCGGAAGTTCCTCCTCCTACACCTACTGCATTCCATGCATTGGTAACTTGTGTCACTTCATTGCTTCCGGCTCCGTATAGATCTGCTGCTGCCTGAAGAGAATAGGTTCTTGTGTTGGCATAGTTGGATGATGAAGTCAGGTAAGTAGTTAATGTTCTGTATGCAATAGCACCTGCCTTATCCAGTCCGATTCCGGAAACATTATAAGCGAAACCATTATCATTCGTCCCTGAACCTCCTGTTACCAATAAATAATACCAGAAATTAAGGACTCCTGAATTGGTATGAACTCCACAATAATCATTGGTAGTCTGTCCAGGTACTGCACACCCTGTAGTAGTAGCATCTTTCCAGTATGTACCTTTATAAGTATCCGGCTGGCGATAAGCATTAGGGTTTGCCATATCTCTGATGACATAATTAAAATCTTCTCCCAATGTCCAGCTTGCTTTTGTAGGTCTTGCCCAACGTTCTATTGAGTTTCCGAAAATATCAGAAAAACCTTCGTTTAATGCTCCCGGTTCTCTCTGATACACAAGATTCGCTGTTTTGGAAGTAAGCCCATGGGTAATTTCGTGCCCGCAGACATCTATCGCTGTTAAAGGCTTACCACCATTGGTTGTAGAGCTTCCGTCACCGTAAAGCATTCTTGAGCCATCCCAATATGCATTGAAGATATTATTTCCATAGTGAACATATGATTTGATGGTAAAGTTATTATTGTCAATACTTTTTCTTCCGTATTTTGTATAGTAATAATCCAAAGTCTTTTCTGCTCCCCAATGGGCGTCTGTAGCATATTGATCTTTATTGGTATTTACGTTATTCCAGGCATTATCTGCATCTGTAAAATCTACAGCAGATGCGAAATTGGTTGTTTTCTTAAGATTATAGGTTTCTACAGATGTTCCTGCATTTCTTCCTGTTTCTCTCAGTCTGTAACTTCCGTTATAAGAATCAGTCACTATATTTTGGCTTCCACTGTAAACAGTTGTAGCTGTTCCCGGAGTATTTACTTCATGAATAATTGCATCTACTCCTAGCACTTTTCCGTTTTTAGCATCTACAAAAACAAATTGTCTGCTTAATGGTTTGTCTGCGTAAATATCAAATTTATAAGCGAGTGTTAAATCATTCATTTTTTCATCCGTAGGATCTGAATAATACACTAATTCACCTTTAGGAGCAAAGCTTGCATTGGCATCATTGGAATCTCTTTTGATAAAATCTTCCTCTTCTTTGTTCTGCCATTTGTAGGATTCTGCCCCCACGAATGATAAAGCACTCTGCAGAGCGATGCTTTCAGAAATATTAGCTTTCTTTTCAGCTCCTTTTGGAATAGTAAGAACCCATTTTCCTGACTGTCCTACAATTTTGCCTCCTTTTGTCTGTACGGCCATCATCCCGTATTCTACCGGAATTCCATTTACAGTTTGTTGAAATCTGTGAGTTTCAAAACCTAAAGCATCTCTTTCCAGTCCCAACTTGAGCCCTTGTCCTTGAGAAAGTCTCTCTGTAGCTTCGTCAAATAAAACCGGGCTTCCCTGAAAAGCAGGTGCATTTTTTTCAAATCGCATAAAGTCTGCGTGTAATCCGCTTTTACCTGGAATTAATTTGGATGGTGTGTTTTGTGCAAAAACAAAAGAGCAGGCAGCAACACTTGCCACTAAGATAAATTTCGTTTTCATAATAATATTTGGTTGATTGTGAAGACGAATTTATAAACTTTTCGCAATAAAACAAGATTTTAAGTATTAAAAACTCAATTGATTTTATAAATCAATAAATAAAACACAATAATGATTTTAAAACAAAGAAAATTATTTAAAGATAATTTTATCGTAATAAAGATTTTACATGAATATATTTAACAAAAATCAAAATTTTGTGAATTATTTTTTTTCACTATGCGGTGCATTATAATTAAAAAAATTATAGTACCTGATATCTGGCAGTATAATATTTTTCAATATGAATAAAAAAAACAGGACTATCTTAATAGACAGTCCTGTTTTAAATGTATAATTTTTATGTATTAATTAATACTTAATCATTGCTTAACGCTTATTGGCAATCGGAGTTCTGAATTCACCATATCCCATCAAACCATCATAATTTCTTCCGAAAGGTGCATAATAAAGAAATGCCTGATACAGGTTTTCCGTCTGCCAGAAATTACCGTTTACCTCACCGAAATTCAATGCTCCATTTCCTTCTTTAGTCACTAAAACGTAATTATAAAAACCTTGCTTCAGGAATATTTTAGCCACATATTGTTTAGTAGCAGCATCATACTGCATCTGATTTTCTTTACTGGGTTTAAAATTATTAAAACCACCCAAAACATAAATCTCTTTATCTACCGGATCCGACTCCAGATAAAAATGTACCCATGAATAGTCAGCTTCTCTTTCTGCATCCCTTTCTCTTCCTAAATCATTTCTTCTGTAATACCATGCTCCATTGACGTCCGGCTGATATTGATAATTTAAAGGAAACGCCCAAACCGGATGAAGATAGGTCTGGTTGACATCTTCTTTTATTTCGGTAGCACGCACCATATCCGCGGCCATATTCATATTTTTATTATCGAAATAATAAAATTCATTGTCTCCCGGAAAGGTAAGGTTCATCTGCTGGAAAAGTACCTGATTTCCTAAAACACTGCTTGGCTTAAGATTAGAAATAACCATGTTCGGGTTATTATTCTGCATCACATTCATCGTGATTGAATTGACATTGGAAGAAATATCTCCTCCTTTCGGAGAAACGTTCACTTCTACCCTTTGGTTAAGGTTTGGATTTTTTGCATCTGCAAACCTTGAAATATTTAGCCCTACAGAGGTTGCATCTTCTACCAGATAAAATCTTTTTTTGAAAAGAGGCTGAACTGCAGAATCTTTGTAAACAATAAGCTCATAGTTCCCTGAAATTTTCAACTGGATCTTATCATTCGGAAAAACCAGTTTATAGTGGGTATAAGCCTGTAAAGTGTTGAAAGAATACTGAAACTGATCCAGAAGCGCATTCATACTTCCGGTAGCAAATTCTGTAAAAAACAGATTATCATCGTTCCAGTTTCTGTCATAATGTTTGAATGTGTATCTATAGATCTGACTGCCGTTTGTAAGATCATCAAAGCCCAGAACCAACTGTTCACCTATCTTGATTACCGGCGTTTCATCATTGGTCTGAGGATTGAACAGCTGAACACTTTGGATATTTTGTCCAAAAACCAGTCCGCTCAAAGTAAGTAAGAGTATTCGCAAAGTTTTCATTATGACGAAGATAACGAAAAATAGTCATTTTCTTAATAATATCGTATTTTTGAATAAAAATATTCAGATATGCTTCAGATTCAAGGTTTCGTATTCAATTTTGCGAGCGAAAATACTTACATCATTTACAACGAGAATAAAAATGCTTGGTTAATTGATCCGGGAAATATAAAAGGGCAGGAAACTCAGGCTATTGAAAATTTCATTACAGAAAACGGACTGAAAATTCAGAAAATTCTTCTTACCCACGCCCATATTGATCATGTATTGGGACTTCAATGGGCCTTTGATACGTTTAAAGTACCTGTAACGATGCATCAGGAGGATCAGGAAGTTCTGGATATGCTTCAGGCAAGCGGAATGAGATTCGGAATGCAGATAGATCCTGTAAAAGTAGATGTGGAATATATAAAGGAAGGGGATGAACTGGATCTGGATGGTGAAAAGTTTAAGATTTATCATGTTCCGGGACATTCTCCGGGAAGTGTAGTTTATCACCATAAAAATCAGAAATTCATGATTTCAGGAGATGTCCTTTTTGAAGGTAGTATCGGAAGAACAGATTTATATAAAGGTAATTACGAACAGTTGATTGATGGGATCAAAGCCAAACTTTTCATTTTAGATCATGATACTCAGGTTTTTTCAGGACATGGAAATCCTACCTCGATTGGTTTTGAGAAGCAGTATAATCCGTTTTTGAAGTAAGAGAGTTTGAGAATCGGAGAGTTTGGGAGTGCTGTTCATGTTTGGATTCAAAATGAGCCCTCTTAACATATGACACAATATAAAAATACAAAACCGTCAGTATATCCGACGGTTTTGTTGTTATAAAGAAATAGAGTTTAGAAATCCAAAGTAATTGACGCTCTGGCGGCAGCTCCCATAATAGGTCTGGCCATGATGATTCCATCTCCATTAGGCGATCCTGCTCTAGGGTCTCCTTCTGTAATTCCTATTGTATTAAAGATATTGGTTCCATCTACTGCAAAACGTATTTTTCCAAGTTGGTAAGACATTCCTGCTCCAAACTCTGTGAAAGAAGGTAAAGTCTGTACATTCTTCTCATCCTGGAAACGCTTTCCATAATAATTCATGCTTACATAAGCTCTCCATGATTTTGTAATATTAACTGCCGGTGAAATATTAAAATAAAATTTCGGCATTCTTCTTACTACATTGCCTTCAAGAACACTTCCGGCTTCAAGGTTTTTATATTTAGGACTCTGAATGGTTCCATTGAATGTTACCTCTAAAATATTATTGAATAAACGGGCGTAACCTTCCAGCTCAACTCCATAGTTTTCTGTATTGGCAAAGGTATTTTCGGATTTACCATCAGAGAAGATATCTGTAAATGACAGGTTCTTGAGGGTAGAATAGAACGGAATTACTGCTACATCAAAAGTACGTGAGTAATATTTATACCCTACTTCCAGCTGATTGGTTGTTACTGATTTTAAAGGTTTATCAGGGTTCGGATTGGAGAAATAGTTGTAATACGCTTCTTCATTTGGTGATCTGAAACCATTGGAAAAACGGGCATATACTGCATTCTCTCTATTGATTTTATAATTGGCAGCTAATGTGAAAGATACCTTATCTACATTATAATTCCAATAAGTATATTTATTTCCGAGTACACTCATATTATCATCCGCTGTAGTCGTGTTGAAACCATGAGTTCCATCAGTGGTCAGCCCTGAATTATTTAAATTGGAAGAGGTTGTATTGGCAAAATTCCCTTTATAATAATCATGGCTGTAGCGAAGACCTCCGTTCACGCTTAAAGCATCAGTGATATTATAATCAAGGTTTACATAAAGATCATTTAAACTTCCCTGAGTTTGAGTATCTCTCTGTAAAAATGTCATATTGGTAACTCCGTTATAGGTTTTGGAATATCCGGTATCTGATGGACTAAGAGAAGTGTCTACAAGATTCAGTAACTCTGGTCTGTCCGTAGCTGTAGTCAGAATATTACTCCAATTCCAGTATTGATGGGACTTCCAGTTAGATTTATAAAAACCTGCCGTAACATTTCCCTGATCAAATTTATAATTGAATTGCAGATCATTAACAAAGTTATTCATCTGCTTATCAATTGCCCAGAATCCTAATTTTTGTACATACTCAGGATTCACAATAGCTCCATTGCTTACCAATGAATATTGGTAATTGTTTCCGTTAATTCCGTTGCTTTTAGCAAATTCTTCCCTCGTCTGTGGGCCTCCTGCCGGAAAAATCCCAGTATAATTCATGTTGATATTAGTGTATCTGGTTTTGTTTAAAACACTGAAATTATTTCCAAGATCATATTTAAACTCAGCTCCCAGTACGTCTACTTTAGGATGAATTCCGTCTTCAAGATTTCTGTTAAAAAAACCTCCTCCAGCTTGTGGAATATTCAGCTGGCTGATTGCCCTGTAACTGTATGTTCCATAATTAGGATCAAAATTCTGGAATCCTTTCAGCTTGTTGCCGTTTTGTACCAAAGGAATAGGAAGGAAGAATGTATTTCTGTCATCCAGTTTTTTGTAATATACTTTTACATAGCCTTTATCAAAGACGTATTTCAGATTCATCCTGATTTGCCCGCCATTATTGGCTTTGAAACCTGTTTTTCTGATCCCGTCATCTGTTCTGTAAAAACCACCTACATTGAAAAACAATTTATCCTGAACCAAAGCTCCACCCACATTCACGTCAGTACGCATCAATCCATAAGTACTTGTTTCCAGCTTTGCTGTACCTCTGAAGTCATTAGTTCCTTCTCTGGTAATAAAGTTGATCAAACCGCCAGGTGAATTGGTGGCAAAAATAGATCCCGATCCTCCTCTCAAAGCTTCCATACGGTTTACCGAATTATCTACACGGAAAAAATTATCCGCATTGGCAAACTGAAGGGCGCCATCTTCAAAAACCGGAAGACCATCTTCCTGTACCTGTACAAACTCGTAAGCTCCTGCAGAAGGAATCCCTCTTGCAAAAAGGTTGTTTCCTACTTCACCTCCTGAGGTTTCTACCGCAAATCCGGGAACTCTTTGTAATAAAGCAGCTGCACTAATAGGATTTTGCTTCTGAATTTCTTTGGAACTGAATGTGGAAATCGCTGTACTGGATTCTATTTTTTTCTTTGGATTTGAATTTCCTGTGATGACAATCTGATCGATAGAGGAAATTTTTGCAGAATCCTGCGGAGTTTCCTGGGCATAAGCATTATTAAAGTATAACGTAGCTGTTGCGGCGATTAAAAAGATTGATTTTTTTTTCATAGCCTTATTTTTATTGTTAGTTTCAGTTTTGTTGTAATTGTAAATACACTCCATTGGTCCAACCGAATCCATCCTGATTAGGGTATTCCCCGCCGCCTGCTATTGTTTCTGTGTCTAATGCATTGTATTTTTCCATTAGTTTTCCGGTATTCTTGTAGACTCTTTCTACATTGGAACACCAATTATTTTTTATCTTCTCTGCCAGTTCATCAAAACCATAATTTTTCATTGCTTTGAAGCCCAGCCACTGATAAGGAGCCCATGCATTGGGAAGGTCCCACTGCTGACCTGAGTTTTTAGTGGTGGTAACCAACCCACCTTTATAAAGAAATTTTTCGGCTATAACTTTAGCAATAGCTTCCGCTTGTTCCTGATCTGCAATTCCAAGGAATAAAGGGTAAAGAGCAGCAATATGTTCAGACGGTGTTTTTGTGTTTTTTTTAATGTGATAATCTTTATAATTGTTAGTATTTCTATCCCAGAAATATTTATTGATCATCTGTCTTCGGCTTGCTGCTCTTTCTGAAAAATAATTTTCTTTTTCACTCAGATTCTGAAGCGCTGAAGATTTTGCCAAAGTCATTTCCAGATGCCACAAAAGGCAGTTTAGGTCTACTTGTGCAAGATTCAGTGTTTCTATCGTCTGTATATTTTCTCCGTCTGCGAACCATCTGCTGGAAAAATCCCAGCCTGACTCACAGGCACTTCTTATATTTCTGTAAAATTCATCTCCTGAAGTTTTTTCATGATCTTCAATGTCGATCAGATAACTTTCAGGACGTGGTGCATTTTCTGCATCGTAGTAACGGTTCAGAATATCTCCGTCTTTTGTTTTAATCACTCTTTTTACACTGGAATTATTTTCCAGCCATTCTTCACCATTCATCCAGAAAGCATATTCTTTTTCCAGAGTATCGTGATATTTTGTATAAATTCCTTCATCACTCGTTGTTTCAAAAAGAAGATCCAGCATTAATGAAAAATAAGGAGGCTGCGATCTGCTCAGGAAATGAGTTCTGCTGGCATTGGGAACAAACCCTACGTTTTGAATCAGATAAGAACAGTTTTCAATAATATTTTCCATCATTTCAATTCTGCCGGAAGCTTTTAACCCCAGCATAATAAAATAGCTGTCCCAATAGAAAAATTCATTAAAACGTCCTCCAGGAACGATATAAGGTTTCGGTAATTTTAAAAGCGTTCCTTTTTCTTCATAAGCTGTACGGGTCAGTTCATCCCATAATTTTTCAATATGTTCTTTAATAGGAAGATGATCTTCTCTCTGAACGGAAACTCTGGCCCCTAAAAAGTCAAAATGATTCATCACAAAATCTTTCAGATCAAAACCTTTAGTATTTTTTGATTTTTCATAATCCTCATTAATCTTTTCAATAGGAAATAAAGGAACTGCATCCGTCATCATTTTCTGATCTTCAAAAATTGCAGATCTCTGTACCTCATCAAAAAGAGTTTGAATTTCGTTTATGTAAAGCTGATTACTCATTTTTATTTTTTAGGATTAATTTTTAATTTATTCATGAAAACCGCCGAAGTGATCAGTAATGAAAGCGGAATGAGGGAAAGATAAAATGCCTGCTGCCCGCTGAATTCCTGAAACACAAAACCGGTAATAATAGATCCGATAGTTCCTCCGATTGCCGAGAAAACAACAATTAACCCTGACATCGCACTGTGTAAATATTTGGGGATTGATGCCAGAATTACAGAATTGATGCTTGGATAAATGGGTGCCAGCAAACCTCCCATTAATGGGAATAAATAGACAACCAAAGGTGCATTCAGCCAATTTGTATTTGTATCAATATGAATATTATGAGTCAATGGTAAAACCAGCAGTAAGCTGATGGCAAAACCTACCACACAAAAAGAAACTACATAGATCCAGTTGAATTTCTTTGAAAAGAATCCCGACAAAAATCTTCCCAGCGCAAAAGCTCCCGCCAAAACAGCTCCCGCCTGAATACTCATTGAGGTAGGTACTTTTAAGATTTCTTTATAAAAAGTGGGTGTCCATGTCTGAAAACTCTGCTCTACCAGTACAAAAAGAAAAGCACATAATAAAAAGAACAATACTTTTTTATAACTGAATAAGCTGGCACTATTCCTTAAATCTCCCAACAAGTCTGTTTTCTCACTTTTAGCTTCCTGCTCATTCAGTTTTGAAAAGAACAGGAATAAAAAAGATAAAGTGGATAGTCCTCCCAGAACCCAATAGACATTCAGCCATCGCGTAGATTCCGGATTGTGATCATCAATATATAAACTGAATAATACATTTCCTGCCAATACGCCAATCATGAAAAACCCTTCCAGAAATCCCATAAAACTGGAATGTTCCTTATCTGTTTCTGTCACCAACCCAATAGATGTAAAAACTGAAATTTTAATTAAAGCAAAGGAAACTCCTACTGTTGCAAATAATAATTTAAAAACCCAAAAGGTATTGCTAAACGGCATTACAAAACACATACAGCTTACCAGAAATAAAGCAATCAACATTGATTTTTTGATTCCTATTTTGGGAAGAAATGATGCCAGAATGAATGAGCAAATGGCGATAGGAAGATCTTTGAATCCTTCCAAAACACTGGCCGCAGATTTTGAAATCCCAAAATTCTGCTGTACCTGTAGAATGACTGTTCCTACAGAATTCAGAAGAATGGCGAAGACAAAATAATTTAAAAATAAAACGGCCTTGATGTTAATATTTTTCATTCAGGTTATTTCTTGTCGGCTAAGATAGAAGCATTTGTGTTAACGATAATTTAACACAGTAAATCAATATTTGAACTATATTAATATAATTAGTATTTTTAGTAATTAAATATGATTAATTAAATGAAAGTTACTTTTGAAAGGGTAATCCCTAATGAAAAGAGTTCATTTCGCACGATTCATAATAACTCTCCTATTTCAGAATTCAAATGGGAGTATCATTATCATCCCGAAATTGAGCTGGTGTGTGTCATTTCCGGGAACGGAACCCGCCATGTAGGCTATCATAAAAGTAATTATACCAACGGAGATCTGGTATTAATCGGGTCCAACATTCCTCATTCCGGATTTGGGCTTAATTCTATTGATCCGCACGAAGAAATTGTACTTCAGTTCAAGGAAGAAATTCTGCAATTTCCCCAACAAGAAGTAGAAGCCAGATCGATCAAAAACCTGCTGGAACTTTCAAAATACGGGATTCATTTTCATCATAAAGTTAAAAAAGTAATGCTTCCCAAACTGAAACTTATGCTGGAATGTGAAGGTTATAAAAGATATTTGCTGTTACTTGAAATTCTTTTTGAGCTTTCAAAATGTGAAGATTATGATCTTCTGAACAAAGAAATCATGCCTTATACCATTATTTCAAAAAACAAAACACGTCTTGAAAATATCTTCACCTATGTAGAACATCACTATGACAAGGAAATTGAAATTGAAGAAGTCGCAAGACTCGCTAACCTGACTTTACCAGCTTTCTGTAATTTCTTTAAAAAAGCTACTCAGATTACGTTTACAGAATTTGTCAATAGATACAGAATCAATAAGGCGTGTCTGCTGATGGCACAGGATAAGTCTATTTCAGAATGCAGCTATCATTGCGGGTTCAATAATGTGACCTATTTCAATAGAATGTTTAAAAAATATACAGGGAAAACGCCTTCGGAATTTATAAAGAATTATTCTCACAATAAAGTCAATGTAGATTTGAAGGTTGAAAATGAGACTAAAGCTAAGGTAAGTTTTTAATAAAAACTATACTGAGACTCCTACGGAGTGACAAGTTGTGTGGATAGACCATATCTTGTATTTGTCATTCCGTAGGAATCCAGATTTCTTAGTTATAAAAACTTTTTGAGGTTTACAATAAAAAAGCTACGCTGAGACTCCTACGGAGTGACAAAGTGGATGAAGAAATATGCTATGAATTAAACATCTTCCAAATCCACGAAGGAAAGACTAAATCTATAAAGAAACAAAAAAAGCCACCCTAAAAAGAGCAGCTTTATATTATAATGAACAAGCAACTAAATAACTAGCAACCTGTAATTATTTCCACTTAATATTACATCCCATGCTTGGTCTTTGAATTTCTTCCTGAGCTTCTCCGGCCAAAAGATTTTCAAAAGCAATAATAAGATCTTCACCTGTTACATCTTTATTGTTTCCCGGTCTTGAATCATCCATCTGACCTCTGTACACAAGATCCAGCTTATCATCAAAGAAATAAAAATCCGGTGTACAAGCCGCATCGTAAGCTTTAGCTACTGCCTGGCTTTCATCAAATAAATAAGGGAAATCAAAATTTCTTTCAATCTGAAATTCGATCATTTTCTCAGGAGAATCTGCCGGGTATTTTTCAATATCATTAGCATTAATGGCGATAAATTCTATTCCTCGCTCATTATAATCTTCATATAATTCGTTGATCTTATCAATCACATGAAGAACAAACGGACAGTGGTTGCACATAAAGATCACCAAAGTACCATTTTCTCCTTTCAGTTCTTCCAAAGACTGAAGTTCATTTGTTTTTGACGGGTTAGGAAGTTCAAAAAACGGGGCCTTTGTTCCTAATGCCAGCATATTTGATGGAGTATTCATATCCTTTTTTCTTTACCGGCAAAGATAGATATTTCTTTTATTAATTAGGAAGAAGACCTTTCTATTTTAACTTTAGTAAGGAAGATTGAAGCTTGAGGAGGGAAGATTGTAAGGTCTCAAAAATAGTTATAGTCAAATTCTATTAATAGTTTTTTTACACCCAAAATCAACTTCCAGCCCCCATTCTTCCAACTTTCAGCCTATTGATTAAAATCTTCTATAAACCATCTTTTGAATTTAAATGTATAATATCCTTTGGAAGTTATATTAAAAAGTTTGTAGTTTTGCTAACGCTGTTAGTAAATAAATATCATGGGTCTACATGAACGCCGTCAACGAGAAAAAGAATCCATCCGTGCAAATATTTTGCAGGCTGCTTTTACTTTGGCTAAAACGGAAGGCTGGGGTTCACTGTCTATGCGTAAAATAGCTGATGCTATTGAGTATAGTGCGCCTGTAGTATATGATTATTTTGAAAATAAAGAAGCTATTCTATTTGAAATTTCTTTAGATGGCTTTCATAAGTTACACATAGAATTATTAAAAGCTCAGCAAAAACATGACACTCCGGAAGAGCAGCTTGTTGCTATTGTGGATGCCTACTGGAACTTTGCTTTTAAAAACAAGGAATATTACCAGCTTATGTTTGGTCTTGGAATGCAATGCTGTGGAAAAGGGCAGATGAAAAAAGAATTCTCATCATTCCAGGAACTGATCTATGAATGTACCTATGAGATTATTAAGAAAAACGGATCCAATCCGGACAATGCCTGTCATATGTCTCACGCTCTGTTTTCTGCCGTTCACGGAATGATCTCTATTATGATGATGCGTACTGCTGATATCCCTTCCACAATGAACAAGACAACATTGGACGAAACTGTTTCGGCTTTTATTAAGTCTTTATAAAATTTTTTTGAATTTAAAATTAACACCGTTAGGAAACTTAACATCGAATTAACTTAGTTTATTCTGTAATTCCTGATTAAAAATAAACCCATTTATGAAGCAATTCATAGTATTCAGTTGTTAAAAATAGTCATTTTTTGCTTATTAATTAACACTGTTAGTAAAATTAACGCACCTTACACCATCATTATACACTTAAATACATTAAAAAAACAATTTTCAATTATGGAAACAATCGACTTTATCGGACATTAAAAATTCTGTAATTTTTTTTGAACTAATCATTAACACTGTTAGGAAAAAAAACAGCATTTATTAAAAAGAACTTTACTTAAATCTAACACTTCATTAAAAAAATTAAACCACAATGAAAATACCTGGAAAAACAAGGTTTATTGTACTTATTGCAAGTATAATTCTTTTACAGAGCTGTACCAAGGCTGCAGAAGGATCCAATGCCGCGCCGCCAGCTCCAGAACTTCCGGTTTATACCGTTCTCACATCACCCGCTACTACATATCAGGAATTCCCTACTGCCTTAGAAGGGAAAAATAATGTTGAAATAAGATCTCAGGTAGACGGATATCTTGATAGAATCTATGTAGAGGAAGGATCTTACGTAAGAGCCGGACAGCCATTATTTAAAATAGACTCCAGAAGCTATGGCGAGCAGATGAATATGGCGCAAGCTAATCTACAGGCTGCTAATGCTAACATACAGAAGGCAAGAGTGGAAGTAGACAGACTTCAGCCATTGGTTGCTGCAAAAGTAGTTTCTGATGTACAGCTAAAAACAGCAAAGGCCAACTATGAAGCCGCTGTTGCAGCTGCTTCACAAGCAAGAGCTTCTGTAGGAAGTGCAAGAATCAATGTAGGATTTACAACCATTACAGCTCCTGTAAGCGGTTATATCGGAAGAATCCCTTTCAAAAAAGGAAGTCTGATCTCCAGAACAGATGTAAATCCATTGACCTTATTATCTGATATCAGTGAAATTTATGCTTATTTCTCTCTGAGTGAACTGGACTTTATTGCTTTTCAGAATAAATATCCCGGAGCTACTCTGGAAGAAAAGCTGAAAAATATGCCAATGGTAGAATTGGTGATCGCTGACAACAGCACTTATCCTGAAAAAGGAAAATTGAGTATCGTAGACGGACAGTTTGATAAAACTACCGGAGCCATCAGTGTACGTGCCGTTTTCCCTAATGCCAACGGTACTTTAAGAACCGGAAACACAGGAAGAGTACGTATGCCGCAACTGATCTCAAATGCCGTAGTAATCCCACAGGAATCTACTTTTGAAATTCAGGATAAAACCTATGTATATGTAATGGGTAAAGATAAAAAGGTAACCGGAAGACCTATCAAAGTATCAGGAAAAACGGATAGCTATTACTTTATTTCTGAAGGGCTTGCACCTGGAGAAAAAATAGTTTACACTGGAATTGGAAACCTAAAAGACGGTGCTTCCATCAATCCAAAAAATATTTCTTCTGACAGCTTGCTAAAAGCAAAACCATTATAATTCTTTCCGAATACAGAAGACTTAAAAAAATAAACTTCTTATGTTAAAACAATTTATAGAAAGACCGGTCCTTTCAACGGTCATCTCCATAATACTCTTATTATTGGGAGCCCTGTCTCTCTTTAATTTACCGATAGCCCTCTTTCCGGATATCGCTCCACCGAGTGTACAGGTAACGGCATTCTACCCTGGAGCCAACGCGGAAGTTGTTGCACGTTCGGTTGCCACCCCAATTGAGGAAGCCGTGAACGGAGTTGAGAACATGACGTATATGACCTCAAATTCCAGTAATGACGGTACAATGACACTGAGTGTGTTCTTCAAACAGGGCGCTGATGCTGATAATGCAGCGGTAAACGTACAAAACCGTGTATCGAAAGCGATGAGCCAATTGCCTCAGGAGGTAGTACAGGCCGGAATTTCAACACAGAAAGTGCAGAACAGTATGATCATGTTCATGGGTTTGACCAGTGAAAATGAAAAGCAATATGACGAATTATTCCTTCAAAACTACCTGAAGATTAACGTTATTCCTCAGATACAGCGTATTCCTGGAGTAGCACAGGCTCAGGTTTTCGGAACAAGGGATTACTCTATGAGAATCTGGCTGAAACCAGACCGTCTGGCTGCCAACAATCTTTCACCTCAGGAAGTTCTGGGAGCCATTAAAGACCACAACCTTGAAGCAGCTCCGGGCCGTTTGGGACAGGGAAGTAAGGAAACTTACGAATATATCCTTAAATATAAAGGGAAACTGAATAAGAATGAAGACTATGAAAACATCGCTATTAAAGCCAATAGTGACGGCTCATTCTTAAGATTAAAAGATGTAGCAAGAGTAGAATTCGGTTCTTATACTTATACTGCTACCAACAGAGTAGATGGGAAACCGGTTGCCGGATTTGCGATTTTACAGACTGCAGGTTCCAATGCGAATGAAATCCTTACTGAAATTGAAAGTCAGGTGAAAGTAATGGAGACTACCCTTCCAAAAGGAGTAAAGCCGATTATCATGTATAACTCCAAAGACTTCCTGGACGCATCTATCCATCAGGTTGTGGAAACATTAGTCATTGCATTCATTCTGGTATTTATTGTAGTGTATATTTTCCTTCAGGATTTCAGATCTACATTAATTCCTGCTATCGCGGTGCCGGTTGCGATCATCGGAACATTCTTCTTCCTTCAGTTATTTGGATTCAGTATCAACATGCTTACGCTGTTTGCGTTGGTTCTGGCCATTGGTATTGTAGTGGATGATGCCATTGTAGTGGTAGAAGCCGTCCATTCTAAAATGGAACAAACAGGAATGCCTGTAGAACATGCTACAATGAACTCTATGAGCGAAATCTCAGGAGCCATTATCTCCATTACCCTTGTAATGTGTGCGGTATTTATTCCGGTTGGTTTCATGCAGGGACCTGCAGGGGTTTTCTACAGACAGTTTGCATTTACATTAGCCATTGCAATTTTAATTTCAGCAGTGAACGCATTAACATTAAGTCCTGCGTTGTGTGCAATGTTCTTAAATGATCCTCAGGGAGAACATGGAGAACACGGTCATAAAAAAGGTTTTGGAGCAAGATTCTTCAATGCATTTAATGCCAGCTTCAACAGCATGACCAGAAAATATATCTATAGCCTTAAATTTTTAATTAAAAATAAATGGGTTGCAATTGGAGGTCTTGTAGTCATTACAGCCGCAAGTGTATTTCTGATTAAAAAAGCACCATCAGGATTTATTCCTACTGAAGACCAGGGATTTGTATTGTATGCTGTAAATACTCCTCCAGGAAGTTCACTGGAAAGAACACACAGAGCGACAGCACAAATTGATAAAATTATCAACAGTGAAAAAGCCACCAATCACCTTTGGGTAGCCGATGGTATGAACTTTATCAGCAACGCCAATGCTTCTCCATATTCTGCAGGTTTCATCAAGCTTAAAGATTATGATAAACGTGGTGAAATGAAAGATCCTGATCAGATTGCAGGAACATTAACAGGAAAAGTAAGCCAGGTGAAAGATGCCAATGCATTCTTCTTCAACTTCCCTACTGTACAAGGTTTCGGTAACGTTTCCGGATTTGAATTCATGCTTCAGGATAAAACAAATGGTTCTTTTGAACAATTGGGAACAACCACCCAACAATTCATTGGAGAGCTGATGAAAAGACCGGAAATTGCCTTCGCATTTACCACTTATGCGGCAGGAAACCCTCAGTATACTATTGATGTGGACACTGATAAAGCCAACCAGCTGGGAGTTTCTGTAACAGAACTGATGCAGACGATGCAGATCTATTTCGGAAGTAGCTTCGTATCAGATTTCAACAGGTTTGGAAAATACTACAGAGTAATGGCACAGGCAGATATTCCTTACCGTACTGATATTAACTCTCTGGAAGGAATTTATGTTAAAAATAAATCAGGAGAAATGGTTCCGGCTAAAACACTGGTAACGTTAAAAAGATCTTTCGGACCTGAAACGGTAACAAGAAATAACCTTTTCAACGCAGTAACGATTAACGGAACACCAAAACCTGGTTACAGTACCGGAGATGCCATTAAAGCAGTAGAAGAAGTGGCTCAGCAATCCCTTCCGAGAGGATATGGATACGAGTGGACAGGGATTACCCGTGAGGAAATCAAAACAAGCGGACAGACTGCTTTCATTTTCTTCTTAAGCATTTTGTTTGTGTATTTCTTACTGGCAGCACAGTATGAAAGTTATATCCTTCCTTTTGCTATTATTCTTACAATTCCAACGGGGATTTTTGGAGTATTTGCTTTCACAGGGCTGGCAGGAATTGATAACAACATTTACGTTCAGGTAGGATTGATCATGCTTGTTGGATTATTGGCGAAAAATGCCATCCTGATCGTAGAGTTTGCCGTACAGAGAAGAAAAGCAGGGAAAACCTTGATTGAGTCTGCACTTCAGGCATCGAGATTACGTTTAAGACCAATCTTAATGACCTCTTTTGCCTTTATCGTGGGGATGCTTCCGCTGGTTTGGACACAAGGTGCTTCTTCAAAAGGAAATCACTCCATCGGATACAGTACTGTAGGAGGAATGCTTACAGGAGTAATATTCGGGATTTTTATTATTCCGGTGATGTATGTAATCTTCCAGTATCTGCATGAAAAAATGCCAAGCAGAAAACAAAAAAGACTTCTGAAAAAACAAATGGAGGAAGAACTTTTAACTGCTACTCACTAATAAAAAATGAATTACAAAAACTTAGAGAAAATTTTAAGATCACAAAAGATTCACTATTCTCTTATTGATTCTTAATGGTTAAAACAGCTAAATATTTTCTCCTACTAAAGACAATTTTTGCATCAACAAAACCTCTCTAAGTTTTGTATTCAATTAAAAGTTAAAAAACTATGAAAAGAGTAAAAAATATTATTCTAACTTTTGCGCTGGCAATAGGCTCTGTTTCGTGTGTGTCCAAACTGGCATACACGGAGCCTGAGCTGCCACTTCCGGAAAAGTTTCAGTATACTGCAACTGCCGATACTGCCAGCATAGCGAATCTGGAGTGGAAACAGTTCTTTAGCGATCCTATTTTACAGGGATTAATTGAAAAAGGAATTAAAAATAATTATGATCTTCAGATTGCTCTAAAGCAGGTTGCCTCTTCACAGGAAAAACTGAAACAGGCAAAATATATGCAATATCCAGATGTAGGGTTTGGAGTAAGCGGGCAGATCTCAAGGCCTTCTAAAAACAGCATGAACGGGCAAAGCTTAAATTTATTTTTAGGCTCAAGCCATGTTGAGGATTACAATGCAGCGTTCAACCTTTCATGGGAAGCTGACATCTGGGGAAAAATTAAAAATCAGCAGGAAGTTTCAAGAATGCAGTATCTGCAGACTTATGAAGCTTCAAAAGCAGTTCAGACTCAGGTAGTAGCAGCGATTGCTCAGGGATATTATAACCTGTTGATGCTTGACAGACAATTGGCTATTGCAAAATCGAATCTGGAGCTAAGCAGCAATACCCTAATGATCACACAAAAAATGTGGGAAAGTGGTGATAATACCTCTTTGGGTGTACAGCAGGCAGCAGCACAGAAACAAGCTACGGAACTTCTGATTACGCAGCTGGAACAGAATATTGCCATTCAGGAAAACGCTTTAAGCATTCTTGTGGGTGAAGTACCTAATAAAGTAAACAGAACGATTGAAATGTCTGATACTTCCCTGCCTCAGAATATCGCTGCGGGACTTCCTGCAGCCATGGTAAGCAGAAGACCGGATGTTCGCCAGCAGGAACTTGTTTTACTGGAATCAAACGCTATCGTAGGAATTGCTCAGGCCAATATGTATCCTGCATTGAAGATTACCGCTAACGGAGGGGTAAATTCATTCAAGTTTGATAACTGGTTTCAGATTCCGGCTTCGTTATTCGGATCTGTTTTGGGAGGACTTACCCAGCCTATTTTCCAGAAAAGACAGTTGAAAACAGATCTGGAAGTAGCTAAAATTCAAAGAGAGAAAAATGTACTGGCATTCCGTCAGTCGGTATTAAATGCTGTAGGTGAAGTTTCAGATGCTTTAGTATCCAATGAAAACTTAAAAGCTCAGGAACAAAAAGCGACCGAACAGGCAACTACGCTGAAAGACGGAATAAAAAGTGCGCAACTTCTTTACAAAGGAGGTTCAGCCAATTACCTGGAAGTGATTACAGCACAGGGGAATTCCCTACAGGCAGAGTTGAATCTGGCTTCCATTAAAAGACAGAGATTAAGCAGTATTGTAGATTTATACAGAGCTTTAGGCGGCGGTTGGAAGTAGTAAATTAAATTATATTTGTTGAAGTGCGGTTCTTTTTAGGACCGCATTTTTTGTTCTATAAGACTGCACTGTCATTCTGAATGGAACAAAGTGGAGTGAAGAATCTATTCGTAGTAATGAGATTCTTCCTTAGTCAGAATGACAAACTGTACGCCTAGCTTATTCATACACTATGTCATTCCGTAGGAGGAATCTCTATTTTCAAAATTGCGAAGTATTTATTTCTCAAACTGCTCAGCAATCCATTTTAGCAGCTCTTCAAAATCATTTTGAGAATATCCCAATTGCAAATAATGAATATCATCCGCTTTTCTGTACCAGGTCAATTGACGTTTAGCATACCTACGGCTATTTTTTTTAATTTCCGAAACAGCAAAATCAAGTTCCCACTCTCTATCAAAATATTTAAAAAGTTCAGCATAGCCTACTGTATTCAAAGCGGTAAGATCTTTGAATTGTTCAAGGCCTTTCACCTCATCCAGTAAGCCATTCTCCATCATAATATCCACTCTCCTATTGATTCTGTCGTACAGTTCTTCCCTTGGAGCTTCTATTCCGATTCTGATCACATTGAAATCTCTTGAATCCTGAGAAACAGCGATCAGTTCAGAATATTTTGTATCCGTTTGCCAGATCACATCTATAGCACGTAAAAGCCTGCGGTGATTGTGAATATCCACCACACTGAAATATTCGGGATCGAGTTCCTGTAAAATTTCCTGAAGTTTTTCTATCCCCTCCTCTTCCAGAATAGTCTGAAGTTTTTCCTGATTTTCAGCATTGGCTTCAGGCAGATCATGCAAACCTTCTATTACTGCTTTTTCATACATCATGCTTCCACCAACAAGAATAACAGTGTCATGAGTTGCAAAAAGTTCATTGAGTTTGTGAAGAGCATCTTCTTCGTACTGGCCGATAGAATAATATTCTTCAACCGAAAGATTTCCGATAAAATGATGAGGTGCCTCAGCCAGTTCCACTTCAGAAGGTGACGCTGTTCCTATTTTCATTTCTTTAAAAAACTGACGGGAATCACATGAAATAATCTCCGTATTGAAATGCTGAGCCAAATCAATTGCCAATCTCGTTTTACCAATTCCGGTGGGTCCTACTACAGAAATCAAATTTTTCTTTTTCACCGCGCTAATTTACGAAAATGAGTTTATTTAATTTGCTGGAAGATGGAAGCCTGAGATTGGAAGTTAAAATGAGATATAATTTATATTTACAACAATCTTCCTACTTCCTGCCTCATCTTCCAACCATTCAACCTAGTTAAACTATACACTTAAATGTTTATCTTTGTACAACAATAAAAAACTATGATTTTATCAATGACCGGATTCGGTAGAGCCGAAGATGTTTTTGAAGGAAAAAAAATTACAATAGATATTAAATCATTGAACAGCAAGAGCTTTGATTTGAATATTAAAATTCCTTTACGTTATAAAGAAAAAGAATTTGAAATCAGAAAAATTCTTAATGATAGAATTATCCGTGGAAAAGTAGACTGCTACGTTAATATTGAGAACCTTGAAGAGTCTAATGATGTAAAGATTAATAAAAATTTAATTGACTCTTATATCAAAGAACTTAAAAACATAGCTTCTGACGGCCCCGATTTCGAATACCTTAAAATGGCGGTAAGACTTCCTGATGCCATCTCGTCAAGACCTGATGAGCTTACAGAAGGTGAATGGGAAGCACTGGCAAAAATTGTTAATAATGCTGTAGACAGATTTGAAGAATTCAGAAAAACTGAAGGAAGCATTCTGCATGAAGAATTAAACAGAAATATTCAGAATATTGACAAATATCTTGGAGAAGTGATTCCTTTTGAAGAAGAAAGAATTGTAAGCGTGAAAGAGCGTTATCAGAAATCTTTAAAAGAATTTGAAAACGTTGATGAAACACGTTTCTATCAGGAAATGGCCTATTTCACTGAAAAACTTGATATTTCTGAAGAAAAGGTAAGACTTACCCAGCACTTAAAATATTATAAAGAAGTAATGGATAACGAATCTTTCAACGGAAAAAAACTGGGCTTTATATCTCAGGAAATCGGAAGAGAGATCAATACATTAGGTTCTAAAGCCAATCATGCAGAAATCCAGAAACTGGTAGTAATGATGAAGGATGACCTGGAAAAAATTAAAGAACAAACGTTAAACGTATTATAAGATGCGGGGTTCGAGATGCGAGGTAATAATTCCGAGTGCAAATACTACGGAATCACTACCCGAAACTCACAATCCCGAAACCCGAAACCCATAGAAATGGATAAAGTAATTATATTTTCAGCGCCATCAGGGAGCGGAAAAACTACATTGGTAAAGCATTCACTGGAAACATTTCCTGAACTGGAATTTTCAATCTCATGTACCACAAGACAGCCGAGAGGAAGTGAGGTGCATCAGGTGGATTATCATTTTCTTACACCGGATGAATTCAGACAGAAAATTTCTGAAGATGCTTTTGTAGAATATGAAGAAGTATATACTGATAAATATTACGGTACTTTAAAATCTGAAGTAGAAAAAATCTGGAATCAGGGAAAAGTTGTTATTTTTGATGTAGATGTAAAAGGAGGTATTTCGTTAAAAAAATATTTTGGTGAAAAAGCCCTGTCTATTTTTATAGAACCGCCTTCCATTGAAGAATTGGAACGAAGATTGATCTCCAGAAATACAGATGATGCAGAAACCATAAAAACCCGTGTAGCAAAGGCAGAAGAAGAAATGTCCTACGCAAGCGAGTTTGATAAGATCGTTATTAATACCGATCTTGATGTAGCTAAAAAAGAAATAGAAAGTTTAATAAAAAGTTTTATCAGTAATTAATGGCTGAAAGATGGAAGCAGGAAGATGGGAGTAAAATACTACACTCAAAATCTAACTTCTTAATTTCTAACCTCTAGCTTCTGATAATAAAAAATTGAGGTTGATATGAGTACCGAAACATTAGAAAAAGCTAAATCTGCAATTCCTGTCAGAGGATTTCTGGATATAAAAGATATAGCTATTCCTCAGGGAGAAGAGCTGGTAAAAGCAATTCTTAAACTTAAAGAGGAGAAAAATGCTGTTATTCTTGCCCACTACTACCAGCCAGGAGAAATTCAGGATATCGCTGATTTCCTGGGGGATTCCTTACAGCTGGCAAGACAGGCAAAAGAAACGAATGCAGACATGATTGTATTCTGCGGTGTACATTTCATGGCGGAAGCAGCTAAAATTCTGAACCCAACTAAAAAAGTAGTTCTTCCTGATACCATGGCCGGATGCTCTCTGGCTGACGGTTGTTCCGGAGAAGGATTAAGAAAAATGCGTGAGCAGCACCCGAATGCTTTAATTGCAACTTACATCAACTGTAACGCAGAAACTAAAGCAGAAAGTGATATCATCGTAACCAGTTCAAATGCTGAAACCGTAATAGAAGCACTTCCGAAAGACAGACCTATCATTTTCGCACCAGACAAAAACCTGGGAAGATATTTATCTAAGAAAACAGGCCGTGATATGATTCTTTGGGACGGAAGCTGTGTAGTACACGAAGCATTTTCAATGGAAAGAATTGCTCAGCAGTTAGCTGACAATCCGGATGCCAAGCTGATTGCACACCCTGAAAGTGAAGAAGCTGTTTTGAAATTGGCTCACTTTATCGGTTCTACTTCTGCCCTACTGAACTATGTAGAAAAAGACGACTGTCAGAAATTCATCATTGCCACAGAAGAAGGAATTCTTCACGAAATGAGAAAACGCGCTCCTCACAAGGAACTGATTCCTGCATTGGTTTTTGATGAAAGCTGTAACTGCTCAGAATGTTTCTACATGAAACGTAATACAATGGAAAAATTGTACTTATGTATGAAGTATGAACTTCCTGAAATTCTTATCGACGAAGAATTAAGATTAAGAGCATTGAAACCTATTGAAGCAATGCTTGATCTTTCAAAAAGCATAAAATAAACAAAGAGGCTGTCTCTGAAAGAATTTACTTTTGAGACAGCCCTTTTTATTTTTAGTCAGCACCAATTGCAACAAAACAATCTGCACTCACAACTACACACATCCTGCAATTCTCGGACAATGTCCAGTATGCCTCACATGATGGATCGCTGGAAGAGCCCGGTCCAAAAACCAAATGAGTAGGACAGCCATCACATTTTGATACACCAGCCCCTTTCATCTGTTCCAAATCTCTTCTGTTCAGTTTCCTTAAATTTTTCATAAGATCAAATTATCTTTTAAGAAACTCCTCCGTCCACACACTCTATACTCACTAAGACACACATCTTGCAATAATCAGGAAGTCCCTGATAAGCAGAACATGGATACTGATATTCAGGACCATCTCCAAAAGTAGCATGTTGTGGACATCCTGCACATCTTGAAGGACCTGCTGCTCCATTTAATTGTTCAAGTTCTTTTCTGTTTAATTTCTTCAGATTTTTCATAATAGTTTTTAAATTAAATTTTGATTTATGTTTTACAACAAATTGATAGTCTTTTAAATAATATTTTTCTAGCCTTCCAGAACCATACAACTTCCCGGAATTGATGGATCATAGGGAAAAAGATAAAGACAAACTTTACGTCCTCTAAAATCTGTACACACCGCACATCCTTTTGGTCCGCAATCAAGATCAACAGCACAGCTGTCTCCTACACCTCCAATAATAGCTCTTAAATTTTCTCTGTTTAATTTTTTTGAATTTTTCATGGTAGTTGAATTTTAAATTAAATTTTGATTTTTTTAATAGAACAATAGAAGTAGTAATCAGTTACAACATGGGTGCATAACAGGTTCCTCCAGGTTTTAGCCAGCATCCCCATCCGCCTTTACGGAAACATACAAATTGCTCACCTCCGCAAGCTTCAATCTGAATATCAGTGAATCCACCGATAACACTTTTCTTTTCTTCGCGTGATAATTTCTTAATTGTTTTCATAGCGCTTAATTTAAATATTAGAAATAAAGAATATTCTTGCCTTTATGCTAGTTAAGATCAGGGACGATCAAAGCATTCAATACTCACCAGTACTCTTCCTTTACAACATTCTGGTAAAGCATGATAATCAGTACAGGATCTTGGTTCGCCTGGTCCGTATGGTCCGGCAGGACAATTTTCATAACAAGGACCTATCCCGCCGTTGACTGATTTTAAATCATTTCGATTGATTTTCTTTAAATTTTTCATGTTTGTTTTGTTATTAGTTAATAGTATAAATGTAACATTTTTAATCAATTACACCAATTATATCTCCAAAAAAGGAAATATATTTTATTATGTTAAAAACTTGGCTGTTTCAAAATAAGTTGTACATTTGTTCCGTTACAATGAATTTATTAAGAAACATATCTGATATTTCTGCCCTGAAATCACCTATTTCAGGCATATCTTCTGTTTCTACATTCACAACTACAACAACTACCCCATAACGGGGTAAATTTTCACATATTATTTCCGGTACCTGTACTCTTTTTTCTAAAGAGTAATCACTTCGTTATATCCAACTTCAAATAAATAATTGATGAAAGTTTTAAAATTCGGCGGAACATCAGTCGCCCATTCTCAGAATATCCTTCTGGTGGAAAAAATCATAAAAGATGAATCTTTAAAAAGCAAAATAGTTGTTATTGTATCAGCACTTCATGGTGTCACCGATCAATTGATCAGAGCAGCAGAATATGCTTCCGTGAAAGATGAGAAGTATATTCAGATTGTTCAGAATCTTGAAGAAAAACATATCAATCTTGTCAAAGATCTGTTTCCAATCGCAGAACAAAGTTCATGGCTAAGCTTCGTGAAAAAACATTTCAACGATATCGAAGATCTTTACAACGGAATTGCTGTTCTTGGCGAGCTTACCGACAGAATAAAAGATAAAATTGCTTCTTATGGAGAATTTCTGTCATCAAAAATTATAGCTGCAAGACTTCAGCATGAAGGATTAGACTGTATATGGATGAATTCGGCAGACCTGATCAGAACAGACAGTAATTTCACTAATGCAAAAGTAGATTTTCAATGCACAGAAAATAATATCGTTAATTTTCTGAATGAAAATAAGAATCATATCATCGTAGGTCCGGGTTTTGTCGCTCATGACGAAAAAAATAATGCAACAACATTAGGACGAGGAGGCTCAGATTACACGGCTTCCATTATGGCAGCTTCTATTCATGCAGAAGAACTTCAGATCTGGACTGATGTAAGCGGAATGATGACTGCCGATCCACGTTTGGCTTCCAATGCGAAACCTATTTCAGAGATATCTTATCATGAAGCAATGGAATTATCACATTTCGGGGCAAAAGTGCTTTATCCACCTTCCATCCAGCCTGTCATGGTAAAAAATATAAACCTGATCATCAAGAATACTTTTGATCCGGATGCACAGGGAACTTTAATTTCTCATCAGTTGAAATCTTCAGGAAATGAAAAGCAGATTGCGGTGGGAATTTCAAATATGAACCATATTGCGCTACTCACACTGGAAGGCAGCGGAATGGTAGGAATACCGGGTATTTCAGCAAAACTGTTCCAATGCTTAAGTCATGAAAAAATCAACGTAATCCTTATTACACAGGGATCTTCAGAACATTCTATCACAATTGCAATTGAAGAAAAAGAGGCTTTACATGCTGAGCATGCTATCAATTCTTCTTTTGCGGATGATATCAATCTGGAAAGAGTCTATGCAGTAAAAATTGAAACAGGACTTTCCATTGTAGCCTTAGTTGGTGAAAGTATGAAAAGCAGAAGCGGTGTAAGTGCCAAAATGTTTGGGTGCCTGGGAAATAACGGAATCAATATAAGAGCAATTGCGCAGGGATCTTCTGAAAGAAATATCAGCATTGTTATTTCAGAAAAAGACAGTAAAAAAGCAGTGAATGTACTTCATGAAGAATTTTTTGAATCTGAAATTAAACAAATACACCTCTATATCTGCGGAACTGGAAATGTAGGTTCAAAACTGATTCGGCAGATCTATGACCAGAATGCATTTCTAAGAGAAAACTTTTTAATCAACCTGAGAATTGCAGGAATTACCAACAGCCGCCATATGATATTTTCAGACAAAGGAATATCACAGGAAGACTACCTTTTCTGGGATCAACAGGGAGAAAAGGCTTCTGCCAGGGAATTTGCTGAAGAAATCATCCGTCGGAACTTAAGAAATTCTGTTTTTGTGGATGTAACTGCAAGTCCGGACGTACCTGAAATTTATGAAAGCTTATTAAAAAGAAGCGTGAATATAGTGGCTTGTAATAAAATTGCAGCTTCCTCAGATTTTAAAAAATATAAAACTTTAAAAAATACAGCAAGAAATCACAACTGTAATTTTTATTTTGAAACCAATGTAGGAGCAGGACTTCCGGTAATAGGAACCATCAACGACCTGATTAAAAGCGGAGACCAGATCCAGTCTATTCAGGCGGTATTGAGCGGCACCTTAAATTTTGTATTTAATCATTATGACGGAAGCAGAACATTTTCTGAAGTTGTAGCCCAAGCCCAGCAGGAAGGCTATACAGAACCCGATCCAAGACTCGATTTGTCGGGAACTGATGTAGCAAGAAAAATATTAATCCTGGCAAGAGAGGCCGGATATCCGCTTCAGTTTGATGAAATTGAGAATATAAGCTTTCTTCCTGAAGAATGTATGCAGGGAAGCGTTGCTGACTTTTATGAAAAACTTACAGCATATGAAGAGCATTTTAAAAATTTATTGAATAATGCTAAAAAAGAAGGCAAAATTTTAAAATATGTCGCAGAATTTGAAGACGGAAAAGCAAAAGTAGGTTTACAGCATATCGCTCCAGACAGTGATCTGTTTCATCTTTATGGCAAAGACAATATTGTCATTTTTAAAACCCTCAGATATTCCGAACAGCCTTTGGTCGTAAAAGGAGCCGGGGCCGGAGCTGATGTAACAGCAAGCGGAGTTTTTGCAGATATTATTCGTTCCATTTAAAATATAGTTATGAAAAAAGTAAAATTAAAAGTCCCCGCTACTGTTGCTAATCTGGTTTGTGGGTTTGATATCCTGGGAATGGCTGTCCATGATCCATATGATGAAATGGAATTCAGATTATTGGAAACTCCTGAAATTATTATTAAACATATTGACTCCTTTGGACTTCCTGAAGAACCTTCCGAAAATGTTGCCGGAATTGTCTTATTAAAAATTCAGGAATATTTTAATATGAAAAACGGTTTTGAAGTCATTATCCGTAAACATATAAAACCTGGAAGCGGGCTCGGCTCCAGTGCGGCAAGTGCCGCCGGAGCCGCTTTCGGAGCCAATATATTATTAGGAAACAAATTATCAAAAGAAGAAATGGTCTATTTTGCCATGTTTGGAGAAGAACTGGCTTCAGGAGTACGACATGCAGATAATATTGCTCCGTGTATCTATGGAGGAATTACACTGGTAAAATCCACCAATCCGATTGATATTATCCCCCTGAACAGTCCTGATTTATTAGTAACCGCTGTGCATCCACAGGTGGAAGTAAAAACTTCTGATGCAAGACAGATTTTGAAGAAAAATATCACATTAAAAAGTGCAGTAGAACAATGGGGAAATATAGCAGGTCTTGTAACAGGAATTCAGAAAAACGATTTTTCGTTGATTGGCAGAAGTCTTAACGATGTTATTATAGAACCTATTCGTAGTATTCTGATTCCGAAATTTGACAAAATTAAAACCAGAAGTTTACAGTTGGGAGCTTTAGGTGGAGGAATTTCCGGATCAGGGCCATCTATTTTTATGCTGTCCGAACAAAAGGAAACGGCAGAAAAAATTGCTCAGATGATGAAATCAGTGTATGATGAGATTGAAATAGAAAGTCTTGTGTATGTTTCAAAAATAGATCCGGCAGGCATTCAAATCGTTGAAGAAGTTTAACATAAAAAACAGAAATGAAATATTATAACTTAAAAGATTCTCTGGAAAAAATTGATTTCAGAGAAGCAACAATAAAAGGTCAGGGAAAAGAAAAAGGATTGTTTTTCCCTGAAAATATCCCACAATTTGATAAAGAATTCATTCAAAATCTTCATCACTATTCTAATGAGGAAATTGCTTACCAGTGCATGAAAGATTTTGTGGGAGATGAAATTCCCTCAGAAATCCTAAAAGAAATTGTAGCAGAAACGGTGAGCTTTGAAATTCCTTTGGTAAAGATCAATGAACAGATATCAATCCTCGAATTATTTCATGGTCCTACCCTTGCCTTTAAAGATATCGGTGCAAGATTTATGAGCCGTTGTCTCTCTTATTTTCTGAAAGATCAGCAGAAAAAAGTCACTGTTCTTGTAGCCACTTCCGGAGATACCGGAGGTGCTGTTGCACATGGATTCTATAAAATTCCACAAATTAATGTAGTAATTCTGTATCCTAAAAACAGAGTAAGCCCGGTTCAGGAGAAACAATTGACCGCATTAGGAGAAAATATTTCAGCTTTGGAGGTAAACGGTAGTTTTGACGACTGCCAAAACCTTGTAAAACAGGCTTTTTCTGATGAAGAAATTAATAATCAGTTATTTCTGACCTCTGCCAATTCTATCAACGTTGCAAGATGGCTTCCCCAACAGATTTATTATCTAATAGCACTAAAACAATGGATTCAACACTATAAGGAACAGCCGGTAATCTGTGTACCAAGTGGTAATTTCGGAAATATCTGTGCCGGACTTCTGGCCCATTTCAGAGGACTGCCTGCCAGTCATTTTATTGCAGCCTGTAATGCCAATCAGGTAATTCCTGATTATTTTAAAACCCAAAACTACCAGCCACAAAAAGCAGTTGCTACCCTATCCAATGCCATGGATGTGGGAGATCCAAGCAATTTTGTAAGGATTTTAGAACTTTTCGGACATCGGTTTGATGCTTTAAAAAATAAAATATCTGCGTATTCCATTGATGATAACAAAACAATGAATATCATCACAAAAGTCTATGAGAAATACAGCTATATTCTGGAGCCTCACAGTGCCGTAGCATTCGCTGCAATGGAACATTATCTGCAAGAAAATCCTGATCAAAAAGGATTTATTCTGGGAACAGCGCACCCTGTAAAATTCCCTGATGCTGTGGAAAAAGCAATCCACACTCAGATTGAAATTCCGGATTCTTTGAATGAGCTGATGAAAAAGGAGAAAAAAACTGTAGAAATAAATTCAGACTTTGAAGAATTAAGACGATTTTTGCTTCATAAAATATGAGGCAATGAGCAAAATATATCTTGAAGATGTACGAATATATGCGTACCATGGCGTACTTCCTGAGGAAAACATTATCGGGACATATTATATTCTGAATGTAGAACTTCATACTGATCTGTGGAAAGCTGCAGCATCCGATGATTTGCATGATACCATAAGCTATGCAGATATCAACGATATTCTTCACAAGGAAATGAAAATAAAATCCAAATTACTGGAACATGTAGCCGGAAGAATAATCTCAACAATTCACAACAGCTTTCCACAGATTGATTATATTAAATTAAAAATCACCAAAACAGCTCCTCCTATGCAGGGAGAAATGACAGGTGCCAGCATTGAGCTGGAAAAGAGCTTTAAACCGGAAAATTAAAATTCTTATTTTCGTTCATTAAAAAAACATACAAATTGAAATTCGTTAAAATATTATTTTTAATAGCAGGTATCAGCGCTTTTGGGCAGACCGGTGTTGATAACCAGCTGGCGGCTTATAATTTCCCAAAGATAAAGTCCAGTATTACAATGCCTGTGACAATTCCTCTTTCGGAACTGAGCAATATGATCAACGCTTCTGTAAAAGAACTTGTTTATCAGGACGATTCTTATACTGACAATAATAATGATCAGTTTAAAGTAAAAGTATGGAAAACCAGACCTATTCGTCTTGTAGGCGGAACCAGTCAGAATTTACTGATCGAAGTTCCATTAAAAATATGGGCAGAAAAAGGAATCGGAACGTTGGGAGTATACACCTATCAGAACACTACTTTTGAAACGGTAATGTCATTTAATACCACCGTTACTTTTAAAAATAACTGGACCATTACCACCAATACGCAGCCCAATGGCTTCAGATGGGTAGCAAAACCCGTCCTTGATTACGGAAGAATACAAATTCCTATTACCTCCATCGTTGAAAAAAGTTTAAAAGAGCAGCAGGAAAAATTCTGTAAGACGATAGATCAGCAAATGGCTACACAACTTAATTTCCAGCAATATGCCTTAATGGCCTGGAATACATTTCTGCAGCCCTTCAATATATCGGAAGAATATAATACATGGCTGAAGGTAAGCCCGGTAGGAGTTAATATTACGCCTTTGAAATTTTACGGAAATCAGATCAATGCTACCCTTGGTGTTGATATTTATTCGGAAACTTTCACAGGAAGCAAACCTGCGGCTTCTTCACCGGTAACCAGTGTTGCCAATTTCAATTCCACTCCTACTGTTGCGGATAAATTTATTTTACAGACTACAGCCAATATCCCTTTTACAGAGGCAAGCAATATGGCCAGAAAAACATTTCTGAATAAAGAGTTTGATATCCGCGATTCTAAGGTGAAAGTAACTGATATCAGAGTATACGGCGTAGATAACAGAGTGGTTATTGAAGCTCAGACCGACGGTTATATAAAAGGTACCGCCATTATTTCCGGAATTCCGGTGTATGATGATACAAAAAGAAAAATTGTTTTATCAGAGACCAAATTTAAACTGAAAACAACCAATATTCTTCAGAAGACAGCTTCTCTACTATTCCAGGGGAAAATTGTGAAAATGATAGAGGAGGAATATGGAATCCCTACTCAGGAACTGGAAGAAACATCTAGAAAAAGTATTGAAGAAGCTTTTAATAAAGAATACTATAAAGGCTTAAAGATGAACGGGAGAGTCTTCAACCTGAAGCCCAGTAAAATTCTACTCAACAATACAGGAATTACCGCAGTTATTGATACGAATGCTTCACTAAAACTGCTTGTCAACGGATTTTAAAATTTCAATTAAAAAAACTAAACTAAAAACTAATAACCGACCCATGAGAAAATATTTAGTCGTTGTAGACAAAAGCAGAGCCCAAATATTGGCAAGATTTGCTAATTTTATCATTGACAGAGCGATTATTACCGTTATCTTTTTTGCTTTTGGAGCTATTGCCGCCCTAACATATAATCTTACCGATAATGATTTCCTTCTCAAAATCGTGTATAAAATGTCAGAAATAAATAGATTTCTCGATATACTGATCACTTCCTTAATCTACTTTCTGTATACTTTTCTTATAGAATATTTTTCCAATGGAAGGTCTATCGGAAAGTATATTACAGGAACAAAGGTTATTTGTATAGATGGTACTGAGCCCACTTTTAATGATTATCTTATAAGGAATATTTCCAGATTGGTTCCTTTTGATACGCTTTCTTTTTTCGGAGAAAACGGCTGGCATGACAAATGGAGTGAAACAAGAGTTATAAACATCAAAAATTATCAGGCTGAAATTCAAGCAAAAAGCGAAATAGAAGCTCTTGGAGAGAAAGAAATTGCTTAAAAACTTTTGTTCATAAAGAAATTTTACTATATTTGCACACCTCAAAAATGGTAAAAATGGTACTTTGGCCGAGCGGCTAGGCAGTGGTCTGCAACACCATCTACAGCGGTTCGAATCCGCTAGGTACCTCAGAAAAAACCTCTAAATAATTTAGAGGTTTTTTTGTTTTTATCTCAAAAATATATTCATTTTATTTATATCATACACCCTGCTCTTCGGCGGGATTTTTTATTTTAAATACATAAACAGTTATCACTGCTATTCTTTCATTGATTTTTTTTAAACAATCTGCTAAAAACAAGCTCTTCCAGATCAAAGAAGAGCTTGATAAATAATGTAAAAAGAAGATGGATAGAAAATTATCTTGCTCAAAGATAGAAGATTAATCAGCTTACATTTATGAGCAGCGTCATAATAGAACAAAAAAAAATCCTCGGAAATTCCGAGGATAAAAACTAATAACCATGAAAACTCAAATTAAACATGAGTTACATATCTATATCGAAAAATCGTGCCAAGAATGCCAATTTTCAGAAAAAAAAGCAATTTACTCTGGTGATATCAATTTTACAATTTCAGCATTTTAGACCGATTTTATTGATGCTTTAAAAACCACTTCATAATTATTTATAATTAATTATAATAAATCTAACATGCCAGCAAAAATATTAAAAATAAAATAATTTACAATTTGATAAAATAAAGTTCATATTCAGGAAATTTTTTTTTTTTTAATATTGAGTCAACCATCAAAAAAAACTAAACCAACACCAAATTGGCATAGTTTATTCTTAATATAAATCAATCCAATAAATTTAAATCATCATGGCACAAAGAATTTTTAATAAAGAAGATTTCACGAAAAGCAATGAAAAAGAATATCAGTTGGAGTATGATATAAATGAAATAGGCAAAGGTTCTGATCTCATTGTAGAAAGACTAACCGAAAAAGGAGACTATGAAATCGTTCAGGCTCCCTTGCGAAGATTAAATGATAAAATTTTTATCATCTGGGATACCCCTTTTGACGGTAGAATACTCTTTGATCTTTAAAATTAATATAAGAAAAAAAGCCCCCAAAAATGGAGGCCTCAAAAAACACAAATGATGAAAAAAAATTTTATATCAGAGATAAAAATTATTTTATCTATTAATTCTTAATCAAAGATATCCCAGATTTTTTTTTTATTTTATGAGTACAATCATAAAATATTATTTCTTTTAAACAGTAAGCTATTCAGCTACCAGACAATATTTCTCAAAAAAAGACAATAGATAATTCCTTTTTAATATCTTTTCTTCCGGCTATTCTCAAATATTTCAAACCCGGTTCTCCTGAAAACAATATTTAAGATATAATTTACACCGATAGATTTCAAAATATAATAAAAAAAATAAAATATCCTATGATCATAGTTATATTTTTCACATGTATTATTTTATAATTTTGCACAATTAATTCAATACAACGTGATAAATTTTTCTATACTTATAGCCAACTATAATAATGGAAAGTATTTCAAGGAATGCTATGATTCATTAATCAGCCAAACCTATAAAAACTGGGAAGCAATTGTTATTGATGATGCTTCCACAGACGATTCCGTAGAGATCATACAATCACTGATTCAAGGTGATTCCCGTTTCAAACTTTATCATAATACAACCAATAAAGGTTGTGGCTTTACAAAAGCAGCCTGTATGGAATATGCTAAGGGAGATTTGTGCGCCTACCTGGATCCTGATGATGCACTCTATCCGGAAGCATTGGAAAAAACAGTCCAAGAATTCTTTGACAGAGATGATATCGTCGCCATTTATTCCCAAATGATGATATGTGATGAAGATCTAACTCCTGAAAGAATATATGCCGGCACCAAGCAGATTTACAATAACCGTCATTTTTTCAACTGTCCTATTCAGTTTGCTCATTTTTTCACTTTTAAAAGAGAAACGTATTCGAGAACAACAGGAATCAATCCTAATTTGAAAAATGCTGTAGACCAGGATCTGTATTTAAAAATACTGGAACAGGGAGAAGCTAAATTCATCAAAGACCCTTTATACTTATACAGACTGCATTCCAATGGAATTTCCCAGGATAAAGCAAAACAAAGTGCAAAAGAATCTTTTGCAAGAGTGATACATGATACAATGAAAAGACGGGGAATAAAAAAAATAAACAATCAGGCTGTTCCTGAAGTTTTTACCAGTTCACAGGAAATCTATAAACTCCTTAATTATCAAACCAATAAAATGCACCGCTTAATCAGCAGAATAAAAGTCACTTTAGACAATATATAACAAAAGACTCCTCGAAACGAAGAGTCTTTTTGATAAAATATGGAATGAAAATGTTCTTATACTCAAAGATACCACCTCCCTTCCAATTATTATATGAGCAGAATCATAAAACTGAATAAATAGAAACGGCCTCCTGATGGAGGCCTAAAAAACACAAATGATGAAAAAAATCTATTTAGAAAAAATCCAAACAGAATATCGTAGAGTTATTCAATACAACTATTATTACTACATTTCTTCAAAAGAATATAATACAATATAGAAACAGAGAATAAATACTTCTATAAGAATCAAACAGCATCCCGAAGACAGAATGAATGATTATTTAATTGGTAAAAAAACACTCATTTTCGGAAAGGGTAAATTTAATTAAATATTTTTTGCCCACAAGGCCTATTCCTCCCAAATAATTGGAATATAAACGGTAATATATCCATCAGAATCTACCTGTGCGTCCGAAACTGTAGCAATTACCGTTCCATAACCTACCCATCCGCCTTGTCCCTGCATAGCAGAAAAGGTATAAGTTCCTGCCGGAAGACCGTTATAATATTGTGGTACCGGCTGAAACCCTCCACTATAATAAGTATCATACACTTCTCCGGTCACCATATTCTCTGCAAGAAAACTTCCTACATCATAATTTCCGGAAAGAATTTTCGTCCCGTTTTTTGAAAGAAGACCATAACGGATCTTATAAGTCTGAGCTTTTGGTGCAGGATCAGTTATTTCTGAACAGTTTTTATTATTCTCTACTATTTCCGTGGAGGAAAATGATGTTACAACAGCCAGCAATCCAATACATGCTGATACTGTAAAAATTGATTTTTTCATATTAAAAAGTAATTTGGTATTCAAAAATAGTCAACTTATATGAATTCAATAAAAATTATTAGTGAATTAAAATTTACAAATACACCTGCAATACCGCATTAACAACATAAAATCAATCATCATTCAAAATTATCTCCACTTTTTAGTCGTAATTTTAACATTCATTAACTAAAATTTGGCTTCATAATTGAAAATAAAATTAAAATCAAAGTCGTTTTGGCTTTATCTTATTAAAATTTGAATTATGAGAAAGATAGTATTAGCAGGTATTTTATCCGTCTTTTTAATGACGGCCTGCAAGAAAGATGACAGCGTTGCAGAAAAGTCACTGGAAGCACAGAAACTTGAATTTCAGGCCAGACAACTTGAAATAGAAAAACAAAAACTGGCTATTGAAAAAGAAAAGATGGTCTATGAAGCTCAGAAAAAAGCAGATAGCATCACAGAAACCAAAAAAGCAAGAGCTGCTGCTGAAAATAATTCAAGACCACAAGTAATCAGAGAAACAAGAACAGTATATAGAGACAGAAACTCAAATTCCGGTTCATCAGGAAGCAGCAACGGAAGTTATGCCAATAACGGAAGTGGAACTTCACAGGGAACTACTCAGAAAAAAGGATGGAGTAAAGCAGCCAAAGGAACCGTTATTGGTACTGTAGGTGGAGCAGCTGCCGGAGCCCTGATCGCTAAGAAAAACAGAGGACTTGGTGCTGTAATTGGTGGTGTTGTAGGAGGTGCAACAGGATATACTATTGGTAGATCACAAGACAGAAAAGACGGAAGGGTACAACCCCGTTAATAAATATTTTCACAATAAATATAAAGATTGCTTATTTTTAAGCAATCTTTTTTTATGCTGTTAATCCTGTTTTCTTCAATTTTTATCATTCCTGTCTTAATGGGCTGGGGAAAAATCATGAAAAATATCTCCGGGATTTTATTTCAGGGAATCTTAGGAAAAATTCTATCCGGAATCCTTGGAATAAGCCTGATATGGACAGTTATTTCTTTTTTTATCCCTTTAAATATACATGTAGAAACCGTTTCAGTAGTATTAGGATTATTCTTTTTCTTTAGAAACCAGCTCTACAGGGAGTTTCATCAATTTTCAAAGAAAGATTTTACACTCCTTAGCATTGTAACTCTTATTATCATGCTCGCGGGCTCTTATTATCCTTATATATTGGATCATTTTGGCTATTATATTCCGACTCTTCAGTGGCTCACAGAATACGGGCTGGTAAAAGGAATTTCAAACGTAGATCTCACGCTTGGACAGATGTCTGTCTGGCATATTTTTCAGGCCGGATTTTCCAATTTCTCTGACCCCTTTTTAAGAATTAATGCTGTATTACTCATTATCTATACCATTTATATTGTTGAAAGAAAAAACTGGATACATCTTTGTTTCCTACCAGTTCTATTACTGTTTTCACAATCCCCGAGTCCAGACCTTCCTGTCATTATTTTTTCATTGATTCTCTTAAATGAACTCATCACCGGAAACAGAAACACAACGCTTCTTTTTGCCTTTTCAGTTTTTGTTTTTGCGATAAAACCTACCATGATATGGCTACCTATATTGATGTTTTTAAGTTCTGTTTTTATTTTCAAAACCTATTTCAGACCACTGCTTTTAGGAATTCTGATTCTTTTTCTTTTCTTTATTAAAAATATATGGACATTCGGTTTTCCCGTTTTTCCAGTAGCAGTGGGTGATTTGAATGTATTCTGGAAACCCAATCCGGAAGTTTTAAAAGTTTCGTCACAGTTTGCCATCATGAAAACCTATGACATGCAATATTCTTATGATGAAATTCAAAAATTTTCAACAGGAGATTATATTAAAAACTGGCTCTTTCTGGAAGGAATCAAATCAAAAATTAATATTCTCTTCGTTCTGAGTTTAGTTGTTTTTTCTGTATTTGCCTGGATCAAAAAAAGTAAACTTATTACTCTGATCTGCATTTCATTGTTGATAAAAAGTATATTGGTCCTTGCTTTTTCCGCTCAATACAGATTTTTTATAGATGTTTTCTTTGTAGTATTTTTTGTCCTGTTTCATGAATATTTTAATAAGAAGAAATCTATTATTGTTTTTTCAGCTCTCAGTTTATTTTTCATTTCAATATTATCCTTTCCGACATTGATACAAAAATATATTCCGAGTTTCAGAGTTGGAAGCTTTATGACAGGTTTTGAAAAAGAACAGCTTTACAAACCCTCCACCTACGAATATCATCAGTTTAAAACATTTGAAATCGGGAATTTTAAATTCAATGTTTCTCATAATTACCCTTATAGTTTTGATACTCCACTTCCGGCTGTTACCCCATTCTATATTTTTGATGATGTAAAAGCAGGTATTTTCCCTCAGCTTTTAGACAAAAATGACGTCAAAAAAGGATTTATCTGGAAAAAAATGACTTCGGAAGAAAAAAAAGAAGCCCAAAAGGTTATCAATAATATCAAAAACACCGATAAATAGAACAAATCCAGAAACTTTATTATCTGAAGAAAAAAAGGTAATTTTGTACTATGTTCAACACATTAGGTAATCTTCTTAGTCTTACAACATTTGGAGAAAGTCACGGAGTGGCTTACGGCGGTATCATCAATAATTTTCCGGCAGGTTTAACGGTAGATCTCGATAAAGTTCAATACGAATTGAACCGAAGAAAACCCGGCCAGTCAGCAATTGTTACTCAAAGAAAAGAAAGTGACACAGTAAAGTTTCTTTCAGGAATCTTTGATGGAAAAACAACGGGTACCCCAATTGGTTTTATCATTGAAAACGAAAATCAGAAATCGAAAGATTATGATCATATAGCTGGGGCGTATCGTCCGAGTCATGCTGATTTTACTTATGACCAGAAATTTGGTTTCAGAGATCACCGTGGCGGAGGAAAATCTTCTGCAAGAGAAACGATGAACTGGGTAGTTGCCGGAGCGCTTGCCAAACAGCTTTTGTCAGACATTGAAATTAACGCTTACGTTTCTTCCGTAGGGGATATTTTCTGTGAAAAACCTTATCAGGCTTTAGATTTTTCTCAAACGGAAAGCAACGATGTTCGCTGCCCGGATGCCGAAACGGCTGAAAAAATGATTTCAAGAATCAAAGAGATAAAAAAAGAGGGTAATACCATTGGAGGAACAATCACCTGTGTGATCAAAAATGTTCCGGTGGGAATTGGTGAACCTATATTTTCAAAGCTTCAGGCTGAATTAGCAAAAGCCATGCTGAATATCAATGCCTGCAAAGGTTTTGAATATGGAAGCGGTTTCTGCGGAGCCAAAATGACAGGAAAAGAACACAATGATGCGTTCAATACAGATTTCACTACAAAATCTAACCTTTCCGGAGGTATCCAGGGTGGAATTTCCAATGGAATGGACATCTACTTCCGTGTAGCATTCAAACCTGTGGCCACTATTCTGAGACCTCAGGACAGTATTGATAAAGACGGAAATCCCGTGATCGTAGAAGGAAAAGGGCGTCATGATCCCTGTGTGGTTCCAAGAGCGGTTCCTGTAGTGGAAAGCCTTGCCGCATTTGTATTGGCAGATCTGTTTCTGATCAACAAAACAAGAAATATCAATAATTTTTAACATAAATATTTTTGGTAATGAAAAATTACTGGGAAAAAGGAATTTCTTTTGAGGAATATCTTCACATTGCAAAAGAAAGATTAGAAAATCCTGCCAACCAGCAGGAAGCTGAATTTAAACAATATTATGAGCTGGGTCTTCAGAGAATGGACCGAACGGTAAAAAAATACGTCCCGGATGAAGATCAGCTGAAAGAACTTGCCGCAAAAAATTTTGACGGAAAGATTCTGATCATTTCTGAGGCCTGGTGCGGAGATGCAAGTGCAACAGTACCTGCATTATTCAGGTTTTTTGAAGGTCATAATGAAGTAAGGGTTTTTCTCAGAGACAGTGATAAAAGCTTAATCAATCAGTTCCTTACCAACGGTACGGAATCTATTCCTAAAGTATTGATTCTTGATAAAGACCTGAATGTAAAAACTTCATGGGGGCCCCGTCCAAAATACGGATACGAGCTATTAATGAAATATAAAGCTGATCCTGAAGCGTATCCAAAAGATATGTTCTACAATGATCTGCAAATATATTATGCCAAGAACAGAGGAAAAGATGCTGTTCAGGAAATTTTAGATCTTCTATAAAAAAAGATATGAAAAAGAGTATCATTTATATTGTAATAATAGCAATCATTGGTGTTGCTGCATTTGTTCCGGGAATAAGAAATTTTCTAAAGGATACATTTTTTCCGGTGGCAACCATTGAAAATGCTGTTCACATCAGTGAAGAAGATTACGACATAGAACTTAAAGGAATTAATGCACCTAGTACAAATCTCAAAAATTTTAAGGATAAAGGTATTTTCCTTAATTTCTGGGGAACCTGGTGTCCGCCATGCAGAAAAGAATGGCCATCTATTCAGAAACTGTACAATACCCGAAAAGATCATGTAGATTTTGTATTGATTGCAATGAATGATAAAGAAGAGGATATAAGAAAGTTTTTAAAGGAAAATAATTATACGGTTCCTGTATATATTGCCCAAAGCCCTATTTCTGAAAAAATTCTTCCTAAAGTTTTTCCTACGACTTTCCTTCTGGATAAGCATGGAAGAATCCTTATTAAAGAAGATGCTACAAAAGATTGGGACACAGAAACTGTGCATCAGTTCATTGACAATATTATCAAATAAGATTTTAACTAAATTTTATAATTTATTGGTACAGGATTTGTGAAATTTATAGGGTTGAAAAATTTATTAAATCCAAACACAAAATGAAATATTCAAAATTAAATCTTGCAAAAGAAGCCATCAATCACAAAGGCTTTATAAAAAAGATCCCTGATATTTTCAGAATGGTTAAAATGTGGAGAAAAGGAATTTATCCAATGAAATCCATAGACATTATTCTTCCTTTACTGGGAATTTTATATGTACTCTCTCCTATTGACCTGCTTCCTGAATTTGTGATACCAGTACTTGGAGTCATGGATGACCTGGCAGTATTGTCACTCACCATTCCTAAACTCATCAAAGAGGTTGACAAGTTTTTATTATGGGAAGCCGAACAAAAATACAGAGGCGCTCAAGTAATTGATGCTGAAATCGTAAAATAATAGTTTATTATATTTTTCACACCATCCTGGTCAATCCGGGGTGGTTTTTTATTTACAAATGAACGATAAATTTTTAAGCCTTATTTCAATTCCTTAAATTTGCAATATCTAATAAAAAATAATGGAAAGTAAAAAAGAATTCTTCTTAGAGTGCTACAAACTAGGCATCATCAAATTTGGTAGGTTTACCCTAAAAAGTGGTATTGAAAGTCCTTTTTATGTAGACTTAAGACCTTTAGCTTCAGATCCTAAAATTTTAAAAAATCTTGCTAATTATTTATTGGAAATGCTTCCATTGGATAATTTTGATTTAATCTGTGGAGTTCCTTATGCTGCTCTTCCTATGGCGACTGCAATGTCTCTGGAAAGCTATATTCCATTAATTATTAAAAGAAAAGAAGCTAAAAGCTACGGTACAAAAAAACTGATTGAAGGAATTTACCAGAAAGGACAAAACTGTCTTTTGGTAGAGGATGTGATTACATCCGGAAAATCTTTGCTGGAAACTATTCCTGAAATAGAACAGGAAGACCTTAAAGTTTCTGATATTGTGGTTGTACTGGACAGAGAGCAGGGAGGAAAACAATTATTGGAAAGCAAAGGATACAGAGTACACACGCTTTTCAACATTTCTGAAGTATGTGATATTCTTCAGGAAACTGGTGAATTGTCCGATGAAGAAGTAAAAAGAATTCAGGACTTCCTTCAGGGAAATCATATTCAGTTTGAGGAGGAAACAAGATCTTCTTACGAACAGAAACTTCAGACTGCACAACATTCAGTTTCAAAAAAATTACTGGAAACTGCTTTAGCAAAAAAATCAAACCTTATTGCTTCCGCAGATGTTACTACAACTCAGGAGTTATTGGACCTTGCTGAAAAAGTAGGGCCACATATTATTGCTCTAAAAACGCATATTGATATTATTTCTGATTTTGAATACGAAAAAACAATCACCCCTTTAAAAGCCATCGCTGCAAAACACCAGTTCTTACTGATGGAAGACAGAAAATTTGCCGATATTGGAAATACTCAGGAGCTTCAGTTCACAAGCGGTGTTTTCAAAATTACCAATTGGGCAGATTTTGTAACGTCCCAGGTTATCGGAGGTTTTGAATCATTAGACTGCTTCCACAATGTAGGAGTAGTAGCTATTGTCGGAATGTCTTCTAAAGGAGCCCTTACAACTTCAAGCTATCGTGAAGAAGCTTTAAAAGTAGCTTTATCTCATCCAAATGTAATTGGCGGAGTATCTCAGAACAAAATCCCTGAAGATCTTTTATTATTCACTCCGGGAGTTAATCTTGCAGATTCAGGAGATGGTAAAGGACAGCAGTACAATACACCGGAACATGTTTTCAAAACGTTGCATACAGATTTTATCATTGTAGGAAGAGGAATCTACAAATCTGATAATCCTGAAGCATCTGCGATTACTTATAAGACAGAGGGTTGGAACGCGTATATTAATTCTTTGGAAAAAAAAGCAATTCAGGGTTAAAATCCTAGAAAGTATATACAAAATAAGTTATATTTGAGCTTTATCACGAATATTTGAAAAAGATCAGCATTTGCCTTATTTTGTTCTGGGGAGTCGCACAGGTTTCTGCACAGAAGGACAGTATCTATATTGATGCTAAACTATCTCCTGACAAAAAGAACCTTGAGATCAGTCAGGAAATTGTTTATTACAATCATTCTGAAAAAGATCTGCAGACCGTAAAACTCCTGAATTGGGTTTCCGCCTACAACAGACGCGGAACATCTTTAGTCTACAGAAAACTGGAAGACAGAAATACTGATTTGCATTTTGCAAAGGGAGATCAACTGGGAAAACTTCTTGAACTGAATGTTAAGAATTCTGAAAATGAAGTCATTCCTGTCAATACACTTTCAGATGAAAATCTTTTTATTCCTCTGAAAAATGTATTAAAGCCTGGCGAAAGTGTCACTTTACAATTGCAATACCGGATGCAGCTTCCCGATAAAACCTTTACGGGATATGGGACATCCGCTCAGAATACAGTATTAAAATATTTCTTTATTGTTCCGGATCATTTTGATCCGGACAATATTTCCAAAAGAAACTACCACGATATTGAAGAACCTGTAAGTTTCAATACTTTCTGGACTGTAAACTTTGATATTCCTGTAAATAATTTTGTGGAAGGTAATCTCCCGCAAGTTCAGATGAACTCATTCAAAGGATATCTAGATTCGGATCCTGAGTTTTTAATTTCGCCAACAGGCTATCCATCAATAAAAACCAATGTTGACGAAGCCGAAACCGAAATTAAGTTTGGGTATAACCTGAAACCGGAAGAAAAACAAAATCTCGAGTTTTATCTTCCTTTACAGTTAAAGTTCCTGAAAGAAAGAATAGGTATTCTTCCAAAAAGTATTTTTATCTCAGATAAATTCAGAGCTAAGGAAGACTTTTTCGGAAATAATGATATTACTTTCTGGAAATTCAGATTTCAGTTATTTACCAATGCTGAAAAGACGGATCTGGATTATTTTGGAATTATTGCCAAGAAAATTCTTGATGAAAACGTTATTGCTGATAAAGAAAAAGACCACTGGTTCAAAAATGGTTTAAAATCTTACCTGGAAATTCAGTATCTGAAAAAATTCTATGCTGACACAAAACTTTTAGGAACCCTTCCTGAAACCAGAATATTTGGCATTAAACCTTTAAAATTTTTCCATGCATCCAAAGTAAAACTTCTGGATCGTTACGGACTTTCCTATCAGTATATCATGCTGCAAAATCTTGATCAGAAGATTGATGAGCATTTCCCTGTTTTGAGCAACTTCAACGACATGGCTGTCAGCAGCTTTGAAACCGGAAGTCTTTTTAATTATTCAGCGGATAAAATGGGGTATGACAACTTCAATGATATTCTAAAAGATTATATTTCTCAGAATACCGGAAAAAAAATTAATCCTGAAAATTTTCTGACTTCTCTTTCTGAAAAAAATAAATCAACAGCCTATCTTTCAAACTTTCTGAAACAGAAAAACAGAGTTGATTTTAAGCTAAAAAACATAAAAAAAGGCAACGATTCCTTAGAAATAAAGATCACAAAAAATACAGACATTTCTATTCCTGTAAAACTGGAAACAGAAACCAAAGAAGGAGAAAAAAAGGCATATTGGATAGACACTGAAGAAAATGAGCGCATTACCAATCTGTCACTTCCCGCTTCGGACAACATCTATAAAGTTACATTAAATAGCGGTTATACCTTCCCGGAATCTAATTACAGAGATAACTTCCTGTATGCAAAGGGAATATTTTCCAATGCAAAAAAAATAAAACTTAAATTAATAAAAGACATTCCGAATCCGGAATACAACGAAATTTATATCACCCCAAGAGTACGTTTCAACAATACATATGATAAATTTCTTTTGGGAGTTAACTTAAAAAATCAATCTTTATTTGATCAGAAATTCCTGTATTCAGTTACACCAACCTACAGTACCGGGACAGGAAAACTGACAGGTTCGGGTGCTGTTTCCTACTCTATTCTTCCTGCAGAAAGTATTATCAGAAGCTTAACCTTTGGAGTTTCCGGTTCTTATTTCCATTACGATTATGGATTAGCCTACAGAAAGAGTTCAATAGCTTCCTCTATTAATTTCAGAAAAAATCCCAGAAGTACGGTAAGCAGAAGCATCGGGGTTTCCTATAATTATTTTGAAAGAGATCTGAGCCCTAAAATGATTGCCAATAACGACTACAGCAAATACAACGTCTGGAGTGTTGGGTATGGTTATAGCGACAGCCAGATGATCCACGAAAAAAGTTTTAGTCTGAGTACACAGGGGATGGAGGATTTTAATAAAATAACAGCTGAAGGTTTTTACAGATGGGAATTTGCCCCTAAACAAAAGCTAAGTTTACGTTTATTTGCCGGATATTTCTTAAGAAACAATACCCGAAATAACCTTTTCGACTATGGAATTTCAAGGGTTTCTAACTATTCCTTCTCTTATAATCTTTTGGGAGAAAGTGCCAGCAGCGGTCTCCTTTCACAACAGTTTATATTAGCGGATGGTGGTTTTAAATCATTCCTGCCGGGAACGGTAAACCAATGGATCACTTCAGCCAATGTAGATTCAAGTGTATGGAAGATTTTCCACGTGTATGCTGATGCCGGGGTTTATAAAAACAAAGATCTTCCTGCAAAATTCATATGGGACACTGGAGTTAAGGTGAGAATTATCCCTGATTTCCTGGAAGTCTATTTTCCTATACAGTCTTCTTTAGGATTTGAGCCTTCATTTAAAGATTATGGAAAGCGTATCAGATATACATTAATCCTTAATCTTGGTTCCATTATTAATGCCGCAAGAAGAGGCTGGTATTAAAATACCTGAAAAAGATAGTTTCAAAGTCAAATAATTTGGCTTTGTCATTCTGACGAAGGAAGAATCTTATTAATAGCCGGGCTTATGAGATTCTTCACTACATTTGTGAACTGCGTTCACAGACTTTCAGTCTGTGTTCAGAATGACATTTAACAAAGAAGCTGTTTTTTATTAAAACTAATCTTTTATGATTTTCTGTGAGATCGGGATATTGTTGATTGTTCCGGTAACGATATAAGTCCCTTTCGGAAGCTCAGCAATATCAAGAGTTGAAGCTAGTTTCGTAGGTGATTTTTTGACAACCTGCCTGAAAGTATCATAGATTTTTACATCTTTCACTTCTGTTCCGAAGACAATTTTACTGTCCTTTATAAAAGGATTTTGTACAAAACCTGATTTCACGCTGCCTTCCAGGGAAAAATCAGCGCTGTTATCATTGCTGCCTACTAATGTTCTTTTTATCGCTGTGGTTGTAGTGGGAGAAGGAGCTGGCCCATCTCCTTTAAACTGATCTGCATTTGATCCATATCCAACAAAATCCAGAACATTAGAAGCAGATGGTCCGGTAACCTGTACTATATTTCCGGCTAAAGCAACTTTTCCTGACACACTGGAAATTCTCAGTCCGGAAGATTTGTTGGGAGTTCCATCAAAACTGGTAATAGTAGTGGCAATAAAATCCGGTGTTGGTAAATTCTCAACTCCTCCTTCAATTGCTGACTCCTGAATTAAATAGGTTTCTTCAGGACCTAAAGTAAGATCCGGTAACGTATGATATTCGGTAAAAGCACCTATGGCCGGAGCATATTGTATACTGGCCCCTGTAAGAGAAACCAAAGTAGTTCCTATATTTTTAAGGACTATATAGTTATTCTTCAATACAGCGCCTGAATTTGCATTTCCACCGTAGATCTCATTGATTACAATCTGGGCGTTTGAAAAAGCAGTTAATGAGATAAGTCCGACAAGAGTAAAGATTTTTTTCATCGTAATAATTTTTAGAAATGGATTTGTAATAAAAACATCAAAAACAATACCACCAAATTAAGAAATAAACAATATACAAAAATCTAAAAATCAGTAAATAATCGTATAAAAAAAACAGCCGCTTCAATGAAACGGCTGTTTGTATTTTTATCTTAAGAGATTAGTCTTTAAGAACCTTTTGAGAAAGTGGCTGGTTGTTTACTGTACCTGTTACAATATAATTACCTTTTGCCAGTTCAGCAACATTGACAGTTCCGTTTTGTTGTACTGAAGCTTCTTTTACAAGCTGCCCAAACATGTTGAAAACTTTTACATCTTTTACATCAGAACCGAAAACAATCTCATTGTTTTTAACAAAAGAATTCTTTACGAAGTTCCCTGATTTTACATTTTTAGTATCAATAACAGCTAAAGAAGCCGTAGACGAAGTAACAATTAAAGAAATGTCATCTATTCTCCAGTTGGCAGTACCAAGAGATGGAGTTCCTGTACCCGGGCTGTCACTTCCATAGATTCTTAAAGTAACAGGAGCTGATTCTGCACCTACTAAATTAACACCTGCAAAAGTGATGTTATTTAAAGTCCAGGTACTATTATTGTTAACATTTACAGTACCTATTGCAGTAGCATAATTATCAATGCTGGAATATACGGTAATCTTTCCAGGTCCGGTAGAAGTACCTCTGGATCCAAAACTTAAAGAATTCAAAGTTACTTTATTACCAGCAACAGGAGTTACTGTTACACTAAAATAAGTACTTGTAGCTGTAGAAAGGACTTCTTTGTAAGCTGCAGCTCCAAAATTACTAGACCCGCTTGCTCCTGTATAACCAGAAGACACAGATGAAGTGGTAATTAAAGTAGTTGTACCATTATTATTTCCCTGAGCTGCCCCGAATGCTACACTTGAAATGTTCGCATTTGTACCAGAAATAGGATTTACAGAAGTACAATCCCATACGTAAGTTGTTTGTGCTAAAGCAAATGCGCTCGCTACAACTGTAGCGAAAAGAGAATAAAGTTTTTTCATGATTTAATTCTTTTGTTGTTAATAATTTTCTTTCCGTAACAAAACTACATGCTAATTTCTTTTTTGGGACAATAAAGAGGTTAAGTTTTTGTTAATTATAGTTGACCTCTTAATGTTAACATTTTTTAATTATTTTTACGAATTATTTTTAAAAGTTGCGGAATTTTATTATCCTATTCGTTTTATTCTTCTTAGGCATATTTTCAGGAAATGCTCAGGTATTTTCGTGGAAAAATCCCAACGTCCCTGAAGACAGCATTAAAAGGGATAGTATTCTCGCTGCAAGACTGGAGCAGGATATCTTTGCAAAAGACACTCTGGATTTCATAAGAACCCATAATAAGATCATTATTGACGAAGCTGTACTGGCAAAAAACGATAAAAAAAGATTTTTAGGAGAGCTTAATTCAAAGGGGTCCATTATCCGTGGGATTACTTTTGGTAATAACCAGGGACAATCTGTACAAAGTTCTATGGATCTCCAGATTTCTGGGCGATTATCAAAAGATGTTACGATTTTAGCCAGTATTTCTGATCATAATCTACCTATTCAGGCTGATGGTTATACCCAGACTTTAGAGGAGTTTGACAAAATCTACATGCAGCTTAATATTAAGGAAAAGTCTATTCTCAGAGCCGGACACCTTGATCTTGTAGAGTCTAAAAATTATTTTGCGAAATACCAGAGAAGAAGTATGGGGCTTCAGTTCCAAACAGAATTCGGGAAGGAAAACAAAACATTCGTAGATATCTCTGCCGGTGTTGCACGAAGTGAATTCCACAGAATCCGTTTTCAGGGGGTTGAAGGCAACCAGGGACCTTACCGTCTTACCGGTAAGAACGGTGAACAGTTTATCACGCTGATCTCAGGTTCTGAACAGGTTTTCATTGATGGTATCTTAATGAAACGAGGAGAAAACCAGGATTATATTATCAATTACAATACGGGTGAGGTTACTTTTACCAGTTTCCGTCCTATTTTCCAGCAGAATTTCATTACGATTTCTTATAACTACGCCAACAGAAATTATTCAAGATATTTATTTACAGGAAAGCTTGAGCATCAGAGAGAAAAATTCAAAGTGGGCCTAAACTGGTTCATGGAAAATGATAACAAAAACGCACCTCTTTCTTTAAATCTTTCCAAGGAAGATGAACAAATCCTTGCTGAAGCAGGAAATGATCCTAATCTGATGTACGCACCATCAGGAGTTGTTACCGAATATGATGTCAATAAAATTTTATACAAATTAAGTCCTGCCGGAAATTTTTATGAATATTCTAACGATTCAAGCCTAACACTTTATCAGGTTTCTTTTACGTATTTCGGGGTTAATCTGGGAGATTATAAAATAGCACAGACCACCAATAACGGGCGTGTTTTTGAATATGTAGGCCCTAACGCCGGAGACTACAGAGCGGTAAGAAAACTTCCTTCTCCACAGAAATCACAGGTATACTCCCTGAACTCTGAATATTTATTGAATGAAGGAAAAATAGGAGCTGATATTTCCCTGAGTAATTATGATGTCAATTTGTTTTCATCAAAGGATTCTGATCAGAATATGGGCTATGCGTGGCGTATTTTCGGGAATAAAAGCTTTACTAAGAATACATGGAAAGGAACTCCTAGTTTTGAGTACCAGTATATAGACAGGCAGTTTCATATTCTTGACCGTATCAATGATGTAGAATTCTCCAGAGATTTCAACCTTACCCAGGAATTTAACAAGAAGACCCAAAACAGATTTATTTTCAGTTTCCTGAACAAATGGAACAATAAGTCTACCTTAAATTACCGTATCAATTATTTGAATGAACAGGATTCTTACAAAGGTCTTAAAAACGATCTGGATTTCGGATGGATCACTGGAAAACTCTTTACCAAAGGGAATTTATCTTATTTGAGTACCAACGCTACTCTTCAGGATACTAAATTTATCCGTGGAGGAATTTCAACAGAATTTACCGGTAAAAAAGGAAGCTGGGCCATTGGTGGAAGCATGGAACACAATGAGAAAAAGTACAACGACACTCAGCTTATGGATGTCACTAGCTTCAGCTGGAAAGAAATCTTTTTGCAAAAGAAGATCGGTGACAGTACAAGAACCAAGCTATTGGCCAAAGTATACATGAGGGATAATGACTCTGTACGTGACAACAGGCTTCAGAATATGAATAATATTTTAGGGTTCATGGCCGAAAGTCAGATCATCAAAACGGAAAGAACTACGTTAAATGCTTTAATCCACTACAGAAAATTTTTCTACTCAGGTGCGGAAGGTGACGTTACCCGAAATAATGATTTTGTAGTTGGAAATATTCTGTACAATCAACAGCTTTTCAGAAACGGGATGCGCCTTCAGGCATTCTATGAACTTGGAAACGGACAGGAAGCACAGAGAGAATTCCAGTACATTAAAGTAACAGATGGACAAGGTGTTTATAAATGGACAGATTATAACGGAGACGGCATACAGCAGCTTGATGAATTTGAAATTGCAGAGTATTCTGATCTTGCCCAGTACATTCGTGTGTATACCAATTCTGTAAGATATATTCCTTCCAATAAAAATAAATTGCAGTTGGCCTTATTTGTGAATCCGGCCATTGTTTTCAACTCAGAAAACGGATTTTTAAAGCGTTGGAATTTCAATATTTCATTGAATTCCCAAAACTCATTCTATAAAAAGGATAAAGTTCTTGTGCTGAATCCTTTTGAAAAAAACAGCGATCAGATCCTTAAAAATCAAAATATACTTGCTTCCGTACAATTCAATCCTACTGACAAATCAGGATGGAACGGTAATTACAGATTCATCACAAATGATAATCTTATCAATGCCAATTTCAGTAATGAAGAGCGTGAGCAAACCTCTCATTTCCTGAATATCGGATACTGGTTCAATAAAGAATTCAGAGTCGATTGGGAAAATTCCGTTCATGACATTCAAAACTCCTCACAATTGTTTGCAACAAGGGATTACCGTCTTAATAATTTTGAAACAAAGCCTAAGGCCACTTATAAATTTACAGATGCCATACAGGCTGAACTGTCCTCCGCTTTCCGTCAAAAACAAAGACTGGATGGTGAAGAACTTCTCAAAGCTTTTGATGTTACAGGAACTATCCAATGGGAACGCAGAAAAACGTCGATCCGCGGAAACTTCTCATTCATCAGCAACAATTTTACCGGAAACAATTTCAGTATTGTAGGAAACCAGATGCTTGACGGTCTGAAACCGGGAAAAAATCAGGTATGGAGTGTATTTATTCAGCAGGCGATCAACTCTTTTATCCAGCTGAATCTTAATTACGAAGGAAGAAACTCTGGTGACCGTACCATTCATATCGGAAGTATGCAGGTAAAGGCAAGTTTCTAAGTTGAACAGTTTCTTTTTTACCATAAAAAAAATCCCCAATAGTGATATCGGGGATTTGTATTGGTTATTAGTTAATTTTATTTTTTAATAATTTTAAGTGATTGTGAACCTCTTTCGGTATTCACTTTTAAGATATAAATTCCTGCTGGCGCACGTCTCATATCTACAGAACCTTTTTCTGCGTTGATTGTTTCACTAAGGATTCTTTGTCCAGAAACATTATAAACTTCAACATCTTTGATTCTGCTGTCATTATTGATGTAAAGGTAATCTACAACCGGGTTAGGATAGAAATTGACGGTATTCTTTTTCACTGCTTCATTTACGGCTAATACCGTTGCTGTAAATTCAAAACTTCCGAGATCCGGTGTTACAGCATTTCTTGTAGTACCATCAGCATCCAATGTCACTTCAACAACCGGAGTTCCTTTGTTATCAAGAGCTGCATTTCCGGTACCGGATACATGGAAATCCGTTGCTGATACAAATACCGGCAGAACATTCAAAGAATTTACATTGCCTCCAAATCCTGTCTGGATATCAGCAAGGGTAGCTTTTGCAACTCCTCCGATATACCCAAGATTAGTTCCGGAAGAATAAAAATTATTATAATTAATGGTAGAAAAAACCGTACTTGCTGCACCGGCATAAATAGCATATCTATCTCCTGCCTGCGTCTGGGTATTCACAAAAAGATTATTTCTCACATCAATACCTCCTGCACCTGTTACTCCACTTGTAATATTTAAAGCAGACGGCCTTCCGGCAACAGTCTGGCTTACATCCATCACCACTGTATTATAATAAAGCTTATATCCTCCTCCTGCAGTAATGATCACTCCGTTTCCGTTGTCATTTACACCTCCGGTTGTTGCATATCCATAACCAGCTACACCGCTTACAATATTGTTTGCTACTAAGGTATTGGAAGTAAGATTTGTTGTCGCCAGGTAAATCCCCTGCGCACCATATCCGGATACATTGGTATTTTTGATTCCGGTGATTTTATTATTTGTGATGGTCATTCCGTTTGTTAATGTTCCTCCTGCATAAATTCCCGCAAACAGAGACCCCGTTCCACTGGAATTGAAATTGGAAATAGTATTTCCTCTTACAATAATATTAGCTGCTGCAGAAGCACCCGTATTACCGGAAGTAACAGTGATTCCGGAAGCACCACCGGCACCGGTCCCTGTATAACCAAGATTGGTAATGGTATTTGAAATAATTGAAGAATTTACCGTTGCTGTTGCAAACCAGATTCCTCTTTTTATTTCTGCATTGGTAGTTTCAAAATTTCCAAGAGTATTGTTACTCACAGTGACCCCATCTGCCCCTTGTACATAAACTCCTCCAAGACGATTGGCATCTGCTCCTGAAGCACTTATATCATTACCGGTAACCAATGTATTATTTCCATTACCAGCTGCAGTAGCTGCAAATAAATAAATGCCCATATAAGCTTTCTTCACAGCATTATTCTGAATGGTAACATTATTAAAGAAACCTCCTGTAGGAGTTGTAGCTCCGTCATACATTACCAAAGCTGAGGAATTATTCATTCCGTTGATAATATTAAGGTTCTTAACCATAATATTAGTATTGGCTGCTGCTGCAGAAGCCGCAATAAATGTAAGGACCTGCGGTGCTGTGACAGAAGTATTGGTAAGGGTAAGATCTCTTGTAGTTCCTGAAGCAGCATTACTTCCATCTAAAGTAATATTACTGCCCTGTATTCTCACTAAAGGCGCACTGGCAACATCTCCCGAAATAGTAGCCGTAACTCCCACTGCCGGTTTAATTGCAACGGATGTGTAGCTCGTTGCTCCACCACTGGCATTCAGGCTGGCGGTTGCCGTTTCGGTTGTACTAGCTGTGATACTTATTGCAATTGCTCCCTGATGTGTTCCCGCATTAATAGCGTCAAATGCTCCCTTTAACGTAGTATAGGTTCCTGTAGCTGTACCTGCCGTAGCAGACACATTCACTTGTGAATAAAAATTTGATGCAGCAAAGCCTGCCATCAAGCAAAATAGAATTTTTCTCATATTATTAATTTTTTTGTTAGTATTAAATATAAAAAATATTTCTCAATATAATATCAAAAACATTGAAAATCAAATATGTAAATACAATAAAAATTAAACAAAATATCATAAAATCCCATAAATAGGCGATAATATATAAAACACAAAATATATCACAACCAGTAAAATATTGTTTTTTCAGAATTTCGTAAATTTGCACCATGATAAAAATAGGCAACATAGAACTGCCGGAATTTCCACTTTTGCTGGCTCCGATGGAAGACGTAAGTGATCCTCCGTTCAGACGTTTGTGTAAAATGCATGGTGCAGACTTAATGTATTCAGAATTTATTTCTTCTGAAGGGTTGATTCGTGACGCTATCAAAAGCCGTAAAAAGCTTGATATCTTCGATTATGAAAGACCAGTGGGTATACAGATCTTTGGTGGAGACGAAGAAGCAATGGCTATGTCTGCAAGAATTGTGGAAACAGTAAATCCGGATCTGGTAGATATCAATTTTGGATGTCCTGTAAAAAAAGTTGTCTGTAAGGGAGCCGGAGCAGGTGTTTTGAAAGATATTGACCTGATGGTTCGCCTTACAAAAGCTGTTGTAAGTTCAACTCATCTGCCTGTAACAGTAAAAACCCGTTTAGGGTGGGACAGCCACACTATCAATATTGATGAAGTAGCAGAACGCCTACAGGAAACAGGAATTAAAGCGCTTACGATACATGCCAGAACGCGCGCCCAAATGTACAAGGGTGAAGCAGACTGGGAACATATTTCCAGAATCAAACAAAATCCTAATATTGAAATTCCAATCTTTGGAAACGGAGATATTGATTCCGCTGAAAAAGCATTGGCCTATAAACAAAAGTATGCATGTGACGGTATTATGATCGGGCGTGCTGCTATTGGTTATCCATGGATATTTAACGAAATTAAGCATTTCTTTAAAACAGGAGAGCATTTGCCTGCCCCTACAATATCAGACCGGTTATTGGCAGTTCGCCAGCATGCGGAATGGAGCGTTGAATGGAAAGGAGAAAGATTAGGTTTAGTGGAAATGAGACAGCATTACAGTAATTATTTCAGAGGAATTCCTCACTTCAAGGACTTCAGAAAAAAATTCCTGGAAGTTTTCACATTGGAAGAAATGAACAGCTTAATTCAGGAAACCCAACAATTCTACGAAGAATATCAGGCACAGGTATAAATAAAAAACCATCAGTTTTGCTGATGGTTTTTTTTATTTTGAACCTTAGATTAATATCCTTCTGATGGGGATTCATTTTTTATAAGCGCTAAAGCTGAAGAGGTACCTATTCTTTTCACACCCATATTGATCATTTTCTCAGCATCTTCAGGGGTTCTTACACCACCTGCTGCTTTTACAGGAAGTTTTCCTGCATTGTTGAGCATAATTGTTATTCCTTCAAAGGTTGCCCCGTTAGGTTTTCCCTCAGGGGTTTTATAGAATCCTGTTGAAGACTTAACAAAAATTTTGGGCCAATCATTTTCAGAGAAGTTCTCTTCTGCCCAGGTAGAAATGCTTTTGGTAAGATCTGCAATTTGTTCATCTGTCAAAGCAGCAATTTCAATAATCCATTTTGCTATTTTATGATGCTCAAGAGACAATCTTGTACATTGTACAAATTCATTTTTTACCAGTTCTGTATTTCCTTGTAGATACGCTGTATAATTAATAACGAAATCCAATTCATCAGCACCATCTTCTATTGCTTTTGAGGCTTCGGCAAGCTTCTCATCAACAGAATATGTTCCTTCATGAAAACCTATCACAGTTCCTACTGCAACATTTGAATTTCTTTCCTGAATATATTTCCTAATCTCAGCTACATAATCCGGGCGAATCATTACTGCAAAAATGCCATTCTCAATAGCTTCCTGTGCAAGTTCTTTATCTTTTTGAAGGGTTTCTTCATGGGAAATACCTGATTGTTCTGGTGTTTTCAGGTAGGTTGAATCCAAATATTGGGCTATGTTCATATCGTTATACTTTCAATTGTCTGTAAATACCTTGTTCCAGAGATATAAAAGTCTCTGTTCTTGTTACTCCTTTCAGCTTCTGAAGCTTGTTAAGAATCTGCATTAAGTGATCATTATCTTTACAAAGAACTTTCAGGAATATGGTATAATTCCCTGTTGTATAATGGGCTTCCACTACTTCGTTAATATCATGCAAAGATTTTACCACTTCTGGATAATGGCTTGGTTGATCCAGAAACACACCAATGTAGGAAATCACTTTATATCCTATTTTTTTAGGATTAAGAAATGATATTGAATTTTCAATAACTCCTGCATGTTCGAGTTTTTTGATTCTTTGATGCACTGCAGTTGTGGAAATTCCAACATTTTTTGAAATGTGGGCCAAAGAAGTTTTAGCATTATCCATCAACATGTAGATGATTTCTTTGTCAATAGAATCTAAATGATAGCTTGTGTTGCTCGAATTTTTCATTTTCTACTTTTTTATTATTTATGTTTTTTACTGTAAACTTTTAAATTTTACAAAAACCGGAAAGTGATCACTATATCCTCCTAAATACCTTGTACCAGCATAAGTTCGGAAAGGCCGTCCTTCAAAATTCCTGGTTCTGCTGCGGATTTTTTCAGAATTGAATATATGGGCATCCTGAAAAGCCAGCGTCTTATTATCAAGCAAAGATCTTGACATAATGATCTGATCATACAGCAATCCAGATTTATAATGAAAAGTAGAATAATTTCTTGTAGAAAACAATTGCTGAAAAGGGTTCACTAAAACCTTCTCATGGTCATTGTTATAGAGAATCTGTACTAAATTTTCATCATCCGGGTTTTCGTTAAAATCACCACACAGTATGACATGCTCTTTTTCAGCATCTACGATTTTCATAATCCGTTCCCGGACTTCATTCAATATAAAGGCTCTTTTAGGTTTATTAATATCTTTTTCTCGCTTAGAGGGAAGATGGGCGATAAAGACATTAATAATTTCCCCTTTATATCTAATTTTTGAAAAAAGTACGTCCCTGGTTGTGTCGTAATTTCCTGTGTTTTTATTTACTATTTCAAAAAAGAAAGTAATGGTTTCTGAATCTATCACCTCTACTTTATTTTTGTCATACAACATGGCTACATCCACTTTTCTTTCGTCCATAGAATTGTAATGTACAATTCCATATTGCGAATCAAAGGGTTCCATCTCCACAAGATCTTCCAGTACTTTCCTTCCGGAAACTTCAGACAATCCTATCACAAATGGCATTACACCATTATCCTCCTTCATTAACTGAAATACATGGGAGATTTTGAAAAGCTTATTATTATATCTTTTTTCATCCCAATTCCTTAATCCTGACCGCGTAGGATCTAATTTGTGGACAGGTTTCGGATCGGGTAAAAATAAATTTTCAACATTATAAAAAGAGAACAATTCCATCTACACTAATTTCTATACTTTTAATTTATTATGTTCTTTTTTCTTAAGATGTAAATTTATTATTATTTTTCAAATTCCTTTGATTCAACTCAAGAAAACCGAATCAATATCCTATAAAAAACGATTCAAATATAATAAAAAATATCAACGAAATCAGCTATAGTAAATTAATTTTTCAATTATCCGAGGATTTTAACACATTAATCAAAATTGAGACAATACATAAAAATCAGAATAATAGAAATAAATTTTTAATTTAAAATTAGAAATATTAATATTTTTCGCACTTATTCAATTTACAACAAATATTATTCCATTTGCCTTCATAACAAATGGAATTCAAAGAAGTAAAAATTAAACAAGTTTCAATAATATTTGGCTACAATAAATCGGGGCGTTTTTCTCTGGTGATTCTTACTGCTTCATCATGGCGCCATTCTTCAATTTTTCCTGAGTTTCCACTTAGTAAAATTTTAGGTACATCTAATCCTTTATAACTTTCAGGTCTTGTATAAATTGGCGGCGAAAGAAGATCATCCTGAAAACTATCCGTTAAGGCACTCTGTTCATCATTCAAAACTCCCGGAAGCAATCTTATGACTGAGTCTGCAAGAACGCAGGCTGCCAGTTCTCCTCCTGTAAGCACATAATCTCCTATTGAAATTTCTTTTGTGATATGAAGATCCCTTACTCTTTGGTCTATTCCTTTATAGTGACCGCAAAGAAAGATCAGATTTTCTTTTATGGAAAGTGAATTGGCAATTTTCTGATTTAAAGTAACGCCATCCGGTGTCAGATAGATTACTTCATCATAGTTTCTCTGCGACTTAAGTTCTGATATACATTTATCCAGCGGCTCAATCATCATCACCATTCCTGCTCCGCCTCCGTAAGGCTCGTCATCAATCTGTCTGTGCTTATTAATCGCCCAGTCTCTCAGTTGATGAAAATGTACTTCTGCCAGCCCTTTATCCATCGCTCTTTTCAAAATAGAAGTTTTGAACGGACTTTCCATCAATTCCGGAAGTACGCTTATTATGTCAATTCTCATTGTAATGTTCCGTTTTTCTTAGTAGGTATAATAATTAATCTTAAAGAAGAATCTTTGTTGATATAGCTCCACATCCAGTTGAAGAATATGGCCAGCTTATTTCTAACGCTCAAAATTAGCATTAAATGGAGAAACATCCAGAAATACCACGCCAGAAATCCCTGGAATTTTATAAATGGTAGATCAACAACAGCTCTGTGCTTCCCTATGGTTGCCAATGAACCTTTATCATCATACTCATATTCCACCCAATCGTTCTGACTTTTCTTTAAAAGATTTTTACCTAAATTTTTTGCCTGATTAATGGCTACGTTGGCTACCTGCGGGTGCCCCTGTGGATATTTTGGAGTTTCCATATAAGCAATATCCCCGATGGCATAAATATTATCGTAACCCTGTATTTTATTATATCGATCTACGATATATCTGTTTCTTACTAATTTGTCTTCCGGAAAGCCTCCTACCACATTTCCGGTAACTCCGGCTGCCCAGATTACATTATTGGAAGGTATTTCTTTTCCGCTTTTAAGGTGTACTTTATCTCCGTCATAGTCTGTTACTACTTCTCCACTCATAAAAGTTACTCCAAGATCTTTGAGGTATTTTTCAGATTTTTCCTGTGCTTCACTGCTCATTACTGCAAGTGGCTTTTCTGTAGAACTTACCAGAATAATCTTCAGATGGTCAAAGTTCATGTAGGGATAGTCTCTTGGAAGAATGTCTTTTTTCATTTCGGCAAAAGCACCTGCCAGTTCTACTCCGGTAGGTCCGCTCCCTACGATAACGATATTCCAGTTTCCGTCATCGCTTCGGCTTTTTTCAATAATCAGTTTTTCAAAGGTCATCAGCACATGATTTCTTATGCTGATGGCTTCCTGAGTATTTTTCATTCCGAAAGCTTTTCCTTCTAAATCTTTATTCCCGAAAAAATTAGTTTTACAGCCCGTTGCAATGATAAGTTTATCATAAGTAAATTCTGCTTCATCGGTAATTACTTTATTGCTGGCATAGTCTATTTCTTTTACCTCTGTCATACGGAACTGTGTGTTTCTGGACTGCTGGAAAATCTTTCTGAAAGGGAAAGAGATATTGGATGGTTCTATCCTGCCTGAGGCTACCTGATAAAAAAGCGGCTGAAACATATGATGATTCACCCGATCCAGAACAATAACCTTTTTGTTCTTGTTATTCAATGTTTTTGCAAGCTGCAGCCCCGCAAATCCTCCTCCTATAATGATGATTTTTTCGCGTGTTTCCATAATACACAAATTTACTGATTTTATTTTAGCATTTAGCAGTGAAAAAAGTTAGTTTTGCAAAACTTTATGACACCAAAAAAGTACACCAAAAAAACTGCCAAACAGATCCATAAAACAAGACGGAAGAACTATTTTTTCCGCAGAAAGGTAATATTGGCTATTTTAATTGTAGCTCTTATCGGAACCGGCTTTTATTTAAAGCAATCCATCAGCTATTATTATGCACTGTACTTTAACAAATTTACTCACAAGAAACTCCACAACAGCGAAAGGGAAGCCGCAAGAATTCAGAGAATTTTAACAAACAACCTTGATAAGACCTATGGTTTTGATGTTTCCCATTATCAGAACAGGGAAGATATCAAATGGGACAGCCTCAGCATTGGTAATAAAACTATTCCGCTGGAGTTCGTCGTTATGCGCGCTACAATGGGAAACCGAAGTGCCGACAAGCATTTTGAGGATTTCTGGGAAATGGCTAAAAAACATAATCTTATCCGTGGGGCATACCATTTTTACAGAGCTGATGAAGACCCTGTCATTCAGGCCAATAATTTTTTAGCAAATGTAAAGCTTGAGAGTGGAGATCTTCCTCCGATTCTCGATATTGAAAAAATACCAAAGCGTAAAACGAATAAAAAACTGATTGAAGATCTGAAAGTCTGGTGCAGAATTGTAGAGGAAGCATATGGCGAAAAACCTATCATTTACACTTATTATCATTATTATAAAGATTTTCTGAAAGGTGAATTTGAAGGTTATCCTTTATGGCTGGCCAATTACAATGATGTACCTTCTCCTTCCCCTGATGATCAGTGGGATTTCTGGCAGTTTACGGAAAACGGAATTGTTCACGGCATCAATGCCAAAGTTGATCTTGATGTTTACAACGGTAATTCCTGGTCGTTAAAAAGACTGACTCTGGATTAATAAGAATGGAAGATAGAAGCAAAAAGATGGAAGTATACATTCCGGCTGATATAACTTCTTGCCTCCATCTTTCCGCCTTTAACTTAATTGTTTTTTCCTAAAAAACTCAGAATATCTGTGTTGAGTTGATCTGCATTTTCAAAAGGAATCATATGGGTGGCATTGCTATAAATTTTGAGTTCTGCATTGGGAATTTCTTTGGCAATAAGCTCGGTATGTTCTGGTTTAATAACATCTTTATCTCCGGCAATCACCAATACCCTGCTTCCAATTTTATTTAAATCTTTTCTGGTGATATGAGGCTGTGTCAGCATGATTTTCAGAAGTCTTTGTTCATTAAACTTTTTAGGATCCTTCAGTTCTTTCATGACCAGCATTTGATTTTCAAAATGATCGGTAAGCCTGTTGTCTACTCCATCAGGAAAGGCATTTGCTCCAATGGTTATCAATTTATTAAGTCTTTCCGGATATTTCAGGGCAAATTCAAAACCTGTATTCCCGCCGTCACTCCAGCCTGCAATGCTTACTTTATTTAATTTTAACTGATCCATAAGTGCTTTTACATCCTCAGCAAACATTTTATAAGTAAAATCTTTTTTTGAAGAATCTATACTTTTTCCTTGCCCTCTGGTATCTATTGCAATTACTTTGTATTGTTTTGATAAAACGGGAATCTGCTGATAGAAATCTTTTATACTTCCGGAATTTCCATGAAGCAGAATCAATGGTTCTCCTTCACCATAGATCTCATAATAAAGATTTGTATCCTGAAGTTTGAGATATTTCCCGACAGCTGCATTCTGCCCATACAGTGTCTGCTCCGATTCCTGAATATATTTTGATACATCAGGCATCAGTGCTTCAGTGCTGTCATCTGCCAGCCCGCTTTCGTTTTCGGGGTTATTATCGCCGTTTTTATCCATTTTCACATCAATATTAATCGCTGGTGCAGCAAGGGTCATTTTCTGCCAGTCTCCATAAAATTCTCTTATAAATCCTGTTCTGAACAAAGCAGCACTTATTCTAATTCTGCCATCAAAATCTTTTAAAAACTGTATTCCGATAAAAAATTTTCCCTGAACCCAAATATTACGATCGTTGACATCCAGCGTATAGGTTCCGTCTTTGATCATATTTTCAGTAAGTTCTACAGTAATTTCTTCTTCAAGAATATTTTTATCCGGGAAACCATTTTTTTCACTGTAAATACTGTATCTCATTAAAACCGGCTGAGTAGAAACATAACTGGCTATATTCAGATTGATATTTTTAATTTTAGATCTTTTCTTAGCATTGAACTCTAAAGCGGTTTCTCCCAGAAAACTTTTTTTATCAAATTCCGGATTCACAGAATACGTAACGCTTTTTGTTTTTGTATTTACCCCCCAGTTTTTATCAACAAGCTTTTTAGGTTTAATGGTAATCTCCTGAATATTTTTAGTTTTCTCTGTTAAAATTATTTTTTGCTGATCATGTTTTTTAAAATTCTGTATCGTCTCCTGATAAAAATTGTATCCCGGTACTTCTATTTTAATCTTTTGCTGTGGCTCAGCATTGGAAAGGTCAATTGAAAATTTTCCTTTTTCATCAGATATAGTCCCGGTTGAATTTTTCTCAATCCCGATTTTCACATAAGGAATCGGCTGATTTTCATTTTTAGAAATAACAGTTCCGGAAATAACCTGCGCATGGAAGGCTGAAGCTGCCAAAAGGAAGAATAAAGTATGATGTATTTTCATGTTAAAAGTTTGGCACAAACTTATTTATTTTCAACAATCTGCTGTCACAATTCTTTATTAAAATTATCCTTCTTATAGTTAAAGTTCTTTTAAAAATTTTATTGTTTTTAAAAGAACTCTACAAAACATTTAAATTCCCTGCTTTAAAGGATATTCATAACTTCTTCCCATGAATGAACTCTTTCGTAAGTCTCGTTTTCTATCAGTTCATTATGGGGCTGGGTAAATATCAGTCTTTGCCCGGAAAAATGATCTAAATTTTTAGGATAATCATCAATCATCACATCTCCGGAAACTACTTTCTTACTTCCACAAAGAACAATCTGCTCCCAGGTGATGAATGGGAAATGCTCTGCCAGCCAATCGTATTTTTCTCTTAAGCTGTTGGGAAATTCCATGCCTGCCGATACAATATACAGATCGTATTTATTATTCAGGTATTCCATTGCTTCACGGCTTCCTTTCATTACAGGCAGCGTTCTGAAAAACCCTATTTCATTAACGTGTTTTTTTCCATTCGGAAAGGATTCTATTTCTGGCTTACCTGCTAAATCACTGATTTCAATTTCTCTTCCTGTATCTCTTTTTTCAAATTGTACCAGCTGATGATATACATCCGCCATTACCCCATCCATATCGACAATTACTTTTTTCATTACTTCAATCAGATTTTTGTATTATTTATTATTAAAAAAATGTATTCACTATGTTCTATCAAATTTACTGAATAGTTTTTTCAGCCCGCCTGCAAACTCTATTAAAAAATTATAAATATTCATTTTTATAAAAGAGGTTCGGGAAAATTTTAGGTTACATTTTCGTATTTTTGCGGTTCAGTTCAAAATTAAAATCAAACCATTAATTTCCAATGAATTACGTTTCTGCAGAAAATCTTACCAAATCTTACGGCATCAAAGTTTTATTTGAAAACATTACTTTTCACATCAATGAAGGGGATAAAATTGCTATTGTTGCCAAAAACGGAAGTGGAAAATCTACCCTTCTGAAAATATTAATGGGTAAAGAAATTGCAGACAGCGGAACTGCGATCATCAATAAAGATATTCAGGTTGTATTATTTGACCAGGAAATTGATTATGATCCTAAACTCAGCATTGAAGAATTTATGATGGCGCTGGATTCAGAACCTATTCTTGCGCTTAAAAATTATCATAAATCTCTTCATTCTACAGATAATGATTTTATTGAAAAAGCATTGGCCGATATGGAGGCTCATAAGGCATGGGATCTTGAAAATGAAATGAAACAGATTCTTTCCCAGCTTAAGATCACTGATCTGGAAGCCAAGATGGGAACACTTTCCGGAGGACAGATCAAGCGTGTAGCACTGGCTAAACTTTTAACGGAAACAAGAGCTGAACACAGACATACACTGCTTATCATGGATGAGCCTACCAACCATTTGGATGTGGATATGGTAGAATGGCTTGAAAATTATCTGAATAAGGCAAAAATCACATTATTACTTGTAACCCACGACCGATATTTCCTTGACAGTGTTTGTGACATTATCTGGGAAATGGAAGATAGAAACCTGTATGTTCATAACGGTTCATATGCTACTTATCTTGAGAATAAAATGATTCGTGAGGAGAATCTAAATGCTACTATTGATAAGGCTAATAACCTTTACAGAAAGGAGCTGGAATGGATGCGCAGACAGCCGAAAGCCAGAACCACAAAATCAAAAAGCAGAATTGATGCTTTCTACGAAACTGAAAAGGTTGCCAAAACCGATACAAGAAAGGATGGACTGGAACTGGATTTTGAAATGAAACGTCTGGGAAATAAAATTCTTGAACTTAAACATATTGATAAAAGTTTTGGAGCAAAAGTTCTTTTAAAAGACTTCAGCTACCAGTTTCAACGTGGTGAGAAAGTAGGAATCATCGGGAAAAACGGGGCAGGAAAATCTACCCTTCTTAATATTATCCAGGGTTTGGAAAAAGCAGACAAGGGTGAAATTGAAACCGGAGAAACGATATCTTTCGGTTATTTCGCTCAGAAAGGGCTTACTTATAAAGAGGATGAACGTGTGATTGACTTTATTAAGGAGATTGCAGAATTTTATCCTTTAGCGAATGGAAGAAGTCTGTCAGCATCGCAATTCTTAAGACTGTTCTTATTTGATGATCAGACTCAGTACTCTCCTATCTCCAAACTTTCAGGCGGGGAAAAGAGAAGGCTTCACCTAATGTATATTTTGTATCAGAATCCTAATTTCCTGATTTTTGATGAGCCTACGAATGACCTGGATCTTCCTACATTAACGGTTCTTGAAAACTTTCTTCAGCAATTTCAGGGATCTTTGATTATTGTTTCCCACGACAGGTATTTCATGGACAGAATTGTAGATCATGTGCTGGCTTTTGAGGGAGACGGAAAAATCAGAAATTTTGTAGGAAATTTCTCAGAATACAGAGAAGCAAGAAGTCGTGAAGAAGCACTGGAAAAAAATACCACTGTAAAACCTGAACCTGCTAAAGAAGTAGCTGTTGTAACAGAAACCGCTCCAGCTTCTGCCTCTAAAAAAAGAAAATTAACTTTTAAGGAACAAAAAGAGCTGGAAACAATAGAAAAAGAAATGCCTGAACTGGAAGATCAGCGTTCCAAAATTCTAGACCAACTCAACAATGAAGCAGATTACGAAAAGATAGCCAAACTCTCTTCCGAACTGGAAACGGTTTCAGAAAAACTGGAAAACCATGAGATGAGATGGCTGGAGCTTCAGGAAATCCTTTAATAGTTATGAATTAAAAATTATGAATTATAAATGAATCAGAGGGTTTGAGGGTTTGAGTGTAAACGAGTTGGAAATTTCTAATCACGACTGTTATCAACCTTGAACTTTAGACCTTGACCCTTAAATTCATTCATAATTCATAATTTATAATTGAATAATCCTTTTATAATTGAATAATTCTTTCTTCTTTTGCACTTTCCAGAGAAGCATCAATGATTTTCATATTCTGAATGACTTCTCTACCCGGAGATGGTAAAGCATATCCAAACACAATGTGTTCATAGATCTGCTGGTAATAATCCATATAATTTCCGGCTTCACTTGATGTCAGAGTTCTTTCTGTTTCTGATTGATCATTCAGGAAGTTCAAAATTCCGTCTGCTTCTTTCAATGGCTGGGTCCATTCTTTACCATATACAGGAATAGCCCCTGCTACCAATTCATTTTCCTGATTATCTGTTCTTTCCTGTAAAAAAGTACCTCTGTCACCGTGAATCGTATAGGCATAATGACCTTCTTTACTGAAAACCGATGTTTTTAGTCTTACTCTCAGATCATTTTTATAGAATAGCAGGATCTCAAAATAATCATTCGCAAATTCTTTTCCCTTCATAGAAAATACATCTGCAAAAAGTTTTTCAGGATATCCAAAATACTGTACCGCCTGATCTACAAGATGCGCTCCCAGATCATGAAGTGTTCCTGAACCCGCCTGATCCGGACTTTCTTTATGCTGTTTTCCACTGGGAGTGGTACGGAATCTGTCAAAACGAATTTCGGCCTCTTTAATATTTCCTATTTTTTTATCATTTAAAATCTTTTGAACCTGCAAGAAGTCACGGTCGAATCTTCTGTTTTGATATACACTTAAAAACAATCCTTTTTCTTCAGCCAACTGTACCAGCTCTTCTGCTTCGGAAACATTTACAGTAAAGGGTTTTTCTACAATAATATTTTTTCCGGCTTCCAGTGCTTTTTTTGCATATTCATAATGCGTCTGGACAGGAGTATTGATGATCACCAGCTCTACATCTGCATGCTGAAGCATTTCTTCTACAGAACGGTAAATGGTTGCTTCCGGATACTTTTCTTTTGACTCTTCTTTACTTCTTTCTACCACCGCAGAAATAAAAAATCCCGGATGTTCCTTTAAAAAGGGAGCATGGAATACTTTTCCGCTCATTCCAAAGGCGCAAAGCCCTGCTTTTACCAATTGCATATTATAATTTTTAACAAATATATTCATAAAAAATTCTCTATTCCCCAGTCTAAAGGAGCTATAGAAATAATCCATCTCATCAACCGTAACAAATATGATTTAAATCATAAATTTATTTTTATCTATTCTAAACAAATACTTACATTTGCGCCTTATTTAAAACTGTTCTACATAAAAATAAAATGAAAAGACAACTACTTTCTTTAGGTCTTCTATTTATTGCTGTTTCAGCGAGTTCACAGATGAAAAATGCTGAAGCAGACACCATCAGAACTCAGACCATTGAGGATATTAATCTTCACAAAACAGGAAATCCTAACCAAGCGAGACCATTATCGACAAAATCAAACCTGACGGTAATGGAAAATCCACAGCCTATTGCTATTGTTACCCATGAAATCATTGAGCAGCAGCAGGCAAAACAGCTAAGTGATGTTCTTCAGAATGTAAATGGATTGTATCTTACTTCATCCAGAGGAAATTCTCAGGATAGCTTTGGTGGACGTGGTTTCATTTTAGGAAATGATAACATTTTTAAGAATGGTTCAAGAATAAACAGTGGTGTTTTCCCTGAAGTAAGTGGTCTTGAAAGAGTAGAAGTTTTAAAGGGAGCGAATGCTATGCTTTTTGGTAATACAGCAGCAGGTGGTGTTATCAATATGATTACAAAAAAACCTAAATTCAATTTTGGTGGAAGCGTAGGACTAAACGGCGGAAGCTGGAATTCTTATAAACCAACAGTTGATATTTATGGACCTTTATCCAAAAATGTTGCATTCAGAATCAATGGAGCCTATGAGCATGCTGAAAGTTTCAGAGATGTTGTAGAATCAGAAAAATATTACTTCAATCCTTCATTCTTATTTAATTTAAGTGATAAGTCTCAATTAATTGTTGAGGCAGATTATCTTAAAAATAATTTCACTCCGGATTTCGGAATCGGATCTATTACTGAAAAAGACCAAAGCTACAGATTGAATGACGCGGTTTCCAGAAACACGTTCTTCGGAACTGACTGGCAATATCAAAATGTACAGCAAGCTTCTACGAACGTAACCTTTAATCATCAGTTTAACGAAAGATGGTCTTTGAACGCTACTGCTTCTTACCAAAACTATACTAAGGATTATTTTTCTTCTGAAAGAGTACAATGGATATATGAAACTAAAGATGCCACTGTAGATCCTAACAGATTATCATGGAAAAGACCTTTCGGTAGAACTTATAACGAACAAAATTACACTTCTGCACAAGTAAATATCAATGGTGAATTCAATACAGGAAAAATCAACCATAAAGTTTTAATTGGTTCAGATGCTGATTATAGCCAGGCGGATGCTTATGCTTATAATATTACAGCTCCTAAAAATCTTCTATACTTAGATGATCCTTCAACATGGGGAAGTATTGATATGCCGAATTCTACTCTTAGTACAAAAAACAGAATCAATACAAGAAGAATCGGGATCTATGCACAGGATTTTATCAGCTTAACAAAGCAGCTAAAAGTAATTGCAGGATTAAGATGGTCTTATATAGAAAATATGCCTACGCTGACAACTCGTTTTACATTAAATGATAAAATTGAAGTAGCCAATTCTTCAACGTCTGACAATGCATTTTCTCCAAAAGTAGGTTTGGTTTATGCTCCGAATGAAAACCTTTCGGTGTTTGCAACTTATACAAATTCGTTTGCTTCAAATGCAGGATATACTTCAGATCAATTTGGTACGGTAAATACCAATCAGCCTGTTACAGATGTTCAGAATCAGTTAACTACTTTATCCAGACAAAGCATAAAGCCTTCAACCGTTGATCAATACGAAATTGGTATTAAAAAGAATTTCTGGAACAATGCTTTAGCTGTTAACTTAACGGCTTACCAGATCATGTACAACAATTATTATCAAACCTATTGGTTCGCTTCTTCTCAGAACGGAGCGCCGGTAAATTCAACAGATACCAATCTTAAAGAATTTGCAGGAAATATGAGAAGCCGTGGTGTGGAATTGGACATTACAGGAAATCCAACAGAAAACTTATCCATCATCGGAGGTTTTTCTTACAACAATTCCGTTTACATTGATACTCCTGAAAAGGGATATGTTGAGAACCAAAGACTGGTAAGAACACCTGCTACAACAGCCAATGCTTCTGTTTTCTATAAATTTACAAACTATGTAAAAGGTTTAAAAATCGGAGCCGGAGTTTACTACATCGGAGACAGAATCGCTGGTTGGAATGATTCAAAATCTACCAATACAAGCAGAAATAACGTGAGCAGAATGTTTGATCTGAAAGATTATACCACTGTTTCTGTATCTGTAGGCTACGAATGGAATAAATTCTCAATCCAAGGAAAAGTGGGGAACCTGTTTGATGTCGTAAACTACAATGTTCATGAAAATTATTCAGTGAATCCTATCACCCCGAGAAACTACTATTTCACATTGACATACAGACTCTAGAATTCTTTTTATAATAATTCTTTCATTAAAAGTGGAAATTGCATTTTTGCAGTTTCCACTTTTGAAATTTTAAAACAAAAACAAAACAATAAGATATGGATAAGATTAAAGACACTAGAAGTTTCATGAGAATTACACACCGTTATCTGGGGTATTTCCTTGCCGGAATTATGGCCGTGTATTCTTTAAGTGGAATCCTTCTGGTGTACAGAGACACCGATTTTCTGAAGAATGAAAAGAAATATGAAAAAAACATCGCTGCCAATCTTTCAGAGAAAGAACTGAAAAAAGAGCTGAAGATGAAAGGCCTTGAAGTGGAAAAAACAGAAGGAAGTGTTCTTTATTTTAAACAGGGAACTTACGACAGCGCAACCGGAAAAGCAAAGTACACTAAGAAAGAATTACCTTTCGTATTAGATAAAATGGTTTCTCTTCACAAATCGCAGTCTAAAGATGCTATATCGCCTCTAAGTGTATTCTTTGGAGTTTCTCTTTTCTTTTTTGTGATTTCCAGCTTCTGGATGTTTAATCCTAAAACAAAGGCTTTCAAACGCGGAATCAAGTTTACGATTGCAGGATTGATTATCTCTTTGATTCTTTTATTTATTTAATAATCAGGGAGCTGAACAAAAGAAAAAAAGACCTTGGGGTTATTACTCTTTTTTATCATTTCCTTTTTAAAACCCTACTTTTATTTTCTTTATGATTATGAAATCCGCAGTGAATATGTTAAAAAACTGATTTATATCTTCCTGACAATGTTAACGTTTATTTAGAAAAATTACCTAAAATTAAGAGTATGGCACATTTATTGTTTTTTCTATAACTCGTGAATAATAAACATTTAATTATTAAAATAATAAATTATGAAAAAACTTATTTTAACAGGGATATTAGCCGTAGCAGGTTTAACAGCAACCGCAAACGCTCAGATTCAGAAAGGTAATTGGATGGTAGGGGGTAACCTTGCAGGGGCAAATTTTGGTTTAAATGAAGGAGCAGGATACGACTTTGCAATTCAGCCAAAAGGAGCATATTTCATTGAAGATAATATTGCAGTTGGGGGATATGTGGATTTAGGCTTCAAAGGAGCTAAAGATGCACCCACTACTTTTACATATAATGTAGGAGCATTAGGGCGTTATTACCTTAACCCGGGAGAACAGGGAGTAAACAACCTGCTTCACCACGGAAGATGGTTCTTTGAAGGTAACGTAGGTGTTGGAGGGATGTCAATCTCTAAAGGAGGTTCTTCTTCTAACGGTCTTAACTTCGGATTCGGACCTGGTTATTCTTACTTCATCACTCCAAACATCGGATTGGAAGGTTTAGTGAAATATGATGCAAATGCAGGATTCGGAAGCGGTGGATATACTAACAAAATTACTTTTGGTTTAGGATTCCAGATTTATCTTCCAACGTCTAAAGCAAAACAAATCATCAACGACGTTAAGTAATCACTGAAATACTTATAAAAAAATGAAAGCGCCCCGGAATTTTATTCCGGGGCGCTTTTCGTACAAATTAAAACTAAACTATAAAAAATCAAATAAAATCATGTATTGGGTTGTGGCGTGTATCGTAAATAAGGTTTTATTTCCGTCACTCCTTTTGGAAATATCTTCCGTGCTTCTTCTGTGGAAATCGTTGGCGGAACAATGACATCTTCTCCGTTTTCCCAATTAACCGGAGTTGCTACGCGATAATTATCCACCAGCTGTAAAGAATCCAGCACTCTAAGGATCTCGTCAAAATTCCTTCCTGTAGAGGCCGGATAGGTAATAATCAGTCTTACTTTTTTGGAAGGATCAATAATCAAAAGAGAACGTACGGTAGCCGTCACCGAAGCATTAGGATGAATAAAATCATATAGTTCGGAAACCTTTCTGTCTTTATCAGCAATAATAGGAAACCGTACATTCGTATTCTGAGTTTCATTAATGTCTTTCACCCAGTTTTGATGATCCTCTACTCCATCTACACTTAAAGCAATTACTTTTGTCCCTCTGGCATCAAATTCAGATTGCAATTTTGCAGTGTATCCCAACTCTGTAGTGCATACCGGGGTATAATCTGCAGGATGCGAAAACAGAATCCCCCAGGAATCTCCCAGATAGTTATAGAAATTGATATCACCTACCGATGACTCTGCCTGAAAATTGGGTGCTGTATCTCCTAGTTTAATTGACATAATACGTTGCTTTTGTAGTCTACAAATTTAGTAGACTTTTTGGAACTGGCAAATTTTTTGATGAAAATTTATATCTTTAATTAAAATTTTTATTCATGGAGAAGACCGGACTCAGGTATGTAGATCTTGTTTATAAAGTATTGGAAAACTGGTATGTGACATTTGCTGAGCTTACCCCCAAACTTATTGTCGGAATTTTAGTATTTACATTTTTCCTGATTACCAGTAAATATTTAAGTCAGGCCGCCGTAAAACTGTTCCACAAATTCTTTCCGAAGAGCCAAAAAGAGAGTTCATTAGTTACTTTAATCAGTGTATTCAGATTCCTGATTATGCTGATGGGAACTTTTATTGCCCTTGAAATAATGGGCTTCAGCGGTTTTCTCTGGAAGTTCATAGGAAGTTTAGGAGTTGCTGGGGTTATTGCCGGGGTTGCTCTGAAAGATCTCGTATCCAGTATTTTCTCCGGAATGCTGATTGGAATTGACAAAGCTTATAAAGTGGGCGATTATATTACCATTGGAGCTCATTCGGGAACGGTACAGGAAATCGGGTTTTTAACGACTAAAATCCTTACGGATGACGGGAAGAAGGCTTATATTCCTAATCAGGTTGTTTTTAATGCCCCGTTTTATAATATTACCGCTTCTCCACAGCGCAGGATTATTTTAAATTTTGAAATTCCTGCAGATGAAGATATCAGTATAGCACAGAAAGGAATTCTGGATGTGATTAAAAACCTTGACAATGTGGATAAACTAGACACTATAGAGGTCATCTTTACAGACCTGAAACAAGGTGCATTTAATCTTCAGGTGAAGTTCTGGATAAAAGTAGGCGCTAACCTGGCTCAGGTAAGAAGTAAGGCTTATTTAGGGATTAAAGAGCGTTTTGATGTGGATAAAGTTCAGTTGGTAACACCTACGAGCATCAGCATTACAAGTGGAGAGAATATTTTACCTGAAAGCCATCAGGATAAGTAAGGAATATTCAAATAAAAAAAAGACCATTTCAACTTTTGAACTGGTCTTTTTTAATATTATTAAAGTTGAACGTCGCAAAGGCGCAATTCTACCACACTAGATTTTAGAATTTTAAGGAGCACCTTATATTTCACCCTGATTTTGCAGGCTGTACAGCTCTATAAAAATCTGTTATCTGTAGAAAAATTATAATGATAAAAAAATTTTCATCTTTAGACTTAGAAACAAAAAACCGCTCCAAAAAGGAACGGTTTTTTTATTTATCTGAAAATTTTAGATTATGCTAAAACTTCTTTTACTTTGTTTGCAGCTTCTTCTAAAGTAATTGCAGAGTGTACCGGAAGACCAGACTCGTCAATTAATTTTTTAGCTTCTACAGCGTTAGTTCCCTGTAATCTTACGATCAATGGAACCGGAAGGCTACCCATCGCTTTGTAAGCATCTACAACTCCCTGAGCAACTCTGTCACATCTTACGATACCTCCGAAGATGTTGATCAAAATAGCTTTTACGTTTGGATCTCTTAAGATGATTCCGAAAGCAGTCTGTACTCTCTGAGCATCAGCAGTACCTCCTACGTCAAGGAAGTTAGCAGGGTTACCACCTGATAATTTGATGATATCCATAGTTGCCATTGCAAGACCAGCTCCGTTTACCATACAAGCAACGTTACCATCTAATTTTACGAAGTTAAGACCAGCTTCACCAGCTTCTACATCCATTGGATCTTCTTCTCTTGTATCTCTAAGTTCAGCTAAGTCTTTGTGACGGAACAATGAGTTGTCATCTAAAGTTACTTTAGCATCTACAGCGATAATCTTGTTATCAGAAGTTTTTAATACCGGGTTGATTTCAAAAAGAGAAGCATCAATTCCTGTATACGCGTTGTAAAGAGATGAAATAAATTTCACAAATTCTTTGAATGCATTTCCTTCAAGACCTAGGTTGAAAGCAATTTTTCTAGCCTGGAATCCTTGAAGACCAATAGCAGGGTCAATAAGTTCGTTGTGGATCAAATGAGGAGTTACTTCTGCAACATGCTCAATATCCATACCACCTTCAGTAGAATATACGATTGTATTTTTTCCTTCAGCTCTATCTAAAAGAATAGAAACATAAAATTCTTTAGTTTCAGATTCTCCCGGATAATAAACATCTTCTGCAATCAAAACAGAGTGTACTTTTTTACCTTCAGCAGAAGTTTGAGGAGTTACCAACTGCATTCCGATGATATTCTGAGCGTTTTCTTTAAGTTTATCCATGTTCGGAGAAAACTTAACACCCCCACCTTTACCACGACCACCTGCGTGAATCTGTGCTTTTACAACCCAAGCCTGCGCTCCGGTTTCAGCAGTCAATTTTTCAGCAGCTGCTACAGCTTCATCTACGTTGTTTGCAACGAAACCACGTTGGATAGCTACTCCATACTTTGATAAAATCTCTTTTGATTGATACTCGTGAAGATTCATATTATTTTTATTATTTTATTTTACTATTTAAAGGTTGACAAATTTACTAAAAAGACACGGAAGTTCAAGTTTATTGACTTAAAAATTAAAGTCTGATTGACTTGATTTTTAACATGTCATTCAAATTTCCTTTATTCTTCCACTAATTTCTCAGATTGTGATCCGATGAACGGAATTCTCGGAGCCAGAAAATATCCTGTAAGACTCGCGAATAATATGGGAACAAAATAGGTAAAGCCAGTAAGTGTTCCTAAGATAATGGTAGTACTCATCGGCGTTCTTGTCACACAGGCATTAATCGCTGCCATACAGCTTACAATGGCTAACGTAGTATCTACAACTGGAAATAAATTATGGATAATAAGTCCTAATGTTGTTCCTACAAAGAACAGGGGAATAATAAATCCTCCTCGCCATCCTGAAGTTACCGTAATGGCAATCGCAAGGATTTTAAAAACCAGAATCAGGATTAAAAAATTCAGTCCGAAATTACCCCCAATTAGCTGATTGATCTCATTATGTCCAAAGTATCTTGTAATTGGGAAATTATAGGCAATGATTCCTAAAATAATCCCTCCAACCAATGTTTTAATATATATCGGAAACGCTCTGTATTCAAAAACTTTTTTGAAAAATTTGACTACAAAAATGAAAATCCACCCAAAAAGTGTCCCTACAATTCCGAACAGCGTAGCATATAGAAAATCATATACTCCTGTATAATGATACGCTTTCAAATCCCAGGTTGCTCCAATTCCCAAATGGATAATCAAAGCAAACATCAGATAACTGAAACAGCTTGCTACCAATGCAGGAATAATGGCTTTATAATATTCTACAGCGTGTTTATGATGCAAAATTTCCAAAGAAAAAAGACTACCTCCAAGTGGCGCACCAAATAATGCGGTAAAACCTGAAGCCATCCCGGCAATGCTCAAAGAACGCAGTTCTTCACCTTTCAGTCTGAAAATTTTCCCAAGCCAGGTTCCCGTAGAACCAGTTACCTGTACCAAAGGAGCCTCCGGTCCCAAACTTCCTCCTGAAGCTACACAAAACAACGATGAAAGAATCATCGAAGGGTTATTCTTCGGTTCCAGTTTTCCCTTGTTGAATCTGATATTATTAACGATCAAATGAATTTCTCCCGGATCACCAATAAAATGAATCACTAACCCAGCCAGCAATCCACAGATTGCCATCGTAGGAATCACCTGCCAGCCTTGAAATTCGGCCAGAAACTCTGTAAAATGTTCCAGAACGATCCAATATCCTCCGGCAATAATACCGCCTACAAGACCTGTAACAGCCCACATAAAAAAAGTACGGCTGAACACAAACGGATTGAATCTGATAGGTTGATCCAAAAGATTGAATGTTCTGATTAACCGTCTTCTTCTGTTAATCTTCATTCCTAAATTCTGTTTTTAGCAAAATAAAAGATAAGCATTCCCCAGCTTAAGATCATCATCAAACCTCCAAGCGGAGTGATAGGTCCTAAGAATTTCAGATTCATGCCTAAATAATCCTGCATACTCAGGAAATAGATGCTCACTGAGAATAACAATGTTCCGGCAATCATTAAAATGGAAGTCCATTTTTCAGCAGATGTTTCAAATTTTAAGATATACCCAATAATCAGCAGGAAAAAAGCTGCATACATCTGATATCTTACTCCTGTTTCAAAACTTTCCAGTCTTTCCACAGCTAATATTTTCTTTAAAGCGTGCGCTCCGAATGCACCCAGGATTACAGATACCATTCCGTAAACCGCTCCAAAAACTAAAGTAATTGTTTTCATTTTATAACTCTTCTAATTCTAGGGTTAAATATTTCTTTGTTTTATAATCCTGCCATGTTCCAATGATTTTCCTGCCCTGCAGATCTGCTTCCACCAAGGCTTTGAAAATCCACTGGTTGGTTTCTTCGCTATAATAATCGTTTTCTATGATGGAGATATGATTACCTTTTATCTTTCCGTTCCACTCAATCAGCTTTTTATTTTTATCATACCAGTATTTTGCAGAGAAAGAACCATCATCATATACCTGACTGATCAAAACAGTAATGGAATACTTTCCATCAATCTTTCCCTTATACAATTTATTATTAAGACTGGTTATATCTGCTTTTTCAGAACCGGAAATTAGATTTTTTGCATATGGACTCCAATATTTTTCCAGCTCTTTATAAGAAAACTCTATCTCATGACTTCCCAGATCATCCAGCGCTCTCATAGCATGATTAGAACATCTACCTGCTACAAAAGTAAGTTTGTCTTTTCCGAAAAAATATTTGATACCGTTCAAAGTATACTCCGTGAAACAATCTTCATACAGAGCAATCTGATCCTGAGTTTCTTCTGAAGGATTTTTTTCGGATTTCAGTTTGACAAGAAAATCAGAAATTCTTTTTTTTACTCTTTTCCGAATGATACCTTCCATTGTTTTTATCGAACCTGATTGGAATAAATCTTCAGCATTGATAAAATTTCCTGTTCTCAGATCGAAATTTTCCCAGATTGAAAAACCTTCCGGATAAGCACCTGAAGCTTCGCCATCCATTGCAATACTCAGAATATCCTTAGGAGTTTCAATCTTATCCCAACTATAAAAATAAAGATAGTTTGAGTAGGAATTTGTTGCTGTAGAAGCTAATTTAAAAGGATTCCCAACAGATCCGGGAATATATTCCAGCTGATCTACCTGCAAAAATGTATTGATTTTATTTTCTACCTGAGGATTTTCAGAATAAGAAACAACCGGAAAAACAGTATCTTCAGTTTTTGGCTGAAGATTACTTATTTTCACTTTTTGCTGTTGTGAAAAACTTAAACCGGAAATCAGTAAGAAAAATACAATACTTTTTTTCACTATTTCGATTTTAGATACATTAAAATAAACTTGGCAACCAATGTAGAGATTCCCAGTATGATAAACATATTGGCAAATCTCTTGGAACTTCTGAAACCTTCATTATTGGTTTTCTTTAAAAAGAATCCAAAAAGAAGGAATACAATGGGCAAAATGATCTGTAACATTAGTTTCCTCTCATTCTGTTAAATTCATTGATCACCTCATGGTGACTCACCGTTTTATCTTTGAAATACGTTACAAAGTGCTGCTTTTCTTCTTCGGTAGCTCCCAACTGGTTCAGAATATTCAATAAGTGCATTTTCATATGTCCTTTCTGAATTCCCGTAGTTACCAGAGAACGCAATGCACCGAAGTTCTGTGCAAGACCTGAAACTGCCAGAATGCTCATCAGTTCCTGTGCAGAAGGTTTTCCCAAAAGTGCTAACGAGAATTTTACCAAAGGATGAAGATTCGTAAGCCCACCTACAACTCCTACAGAAATTGGAAGATCAATCCAGAATCTGAAGACACCATTGTCTGTTGTGCAATGTGTTAAAGATCTGTATTGTCCGTCTCTTGCAGCATAAGCATGCGCGCAGGCTTCTGTGGCTCTGAAGTCATTTCCGGTAGCAATTACAACTGCATCTACTCCGTTCATCACTCCTTTATTATGAGTGGTTGCGCGGTAAGGTTCAATTTCAGCAATATTAACTGCCTGTTTGAATTTATAGGCAAACTCTTCAGGAGAAATCCCACTGTCATCTTTTAAATCTTCCATTTTACAGGAAACCTCAGCTCTTACGATACAATCAGGTGTAAAATTGGAAAGAATATTCATAACGATCTGTAATGAATTTTTCTCTTCCTGAGTAAAATCTTCGCTGGTAGCTACCTCCTGTCTCAAAGTTTTCCCAAACTGCTCAAGACATGAGTTGATAAAGTTTGCCCCCATCGAATCTACCGTATCAAAGCTTGCTTTCAACTGGTAATAATTGGGCATTTCTGCGGTCTTATCCACCAGACTGATATTTAAAATACCGCCACCACGTTTTCTCATGTTGGACGTAATATCTTCTGTCGATTCAAATAATTTTTTCTTTAAACTGAAATTAAAGAAATGTAATAATTTGTGAGGTTCTACATTAAAAATAAAATGAGTGTGCCCCAGTTTTTCAGTGTTGATAATGGTTGTTTTAAAACCTCCTTTATCGATCCAGAATTTGGCTGCTTTGGAAGCGGCAGCAACTACTGAACTTTCTTCAACAGCCATTGGAAGTGCCAACAGTTTTCCATCGATCAAAAAGTTCGGAGCAATTCCGTAAGGCATATAGAAATTGGAGATGGTATTTTCAGAAAACTCTTCATGAAGCTTCTGAAGATCTGCATCATCGTTCCAGTATTGTTTTAATATATTTTGATATTCCTGATTTCCTTCAAGATATTCGTTTACGAGCCATTCGATTTTCCCCTGCTTTGGAAGCTTGGAAAAACCTTCGATTGGTTTATGATTCATGATATAAACTTTAATGAGCCGTAAATATAATGATTTTGAGACTCTTTTTTGTTGATAACTTCTATGAAAAAAGATTGACTTTTATCAATTTTGGAACTAAATTTGAACAAAATTAAAATATAATTTAGATACAAAAAGTATCAAAAATTTAAAAATATGAATTTTGACCGTCTTAAAGAAAAGCTTGAAATCCTTGCTGATGCAGCGAAATATGATGTTTCCTGTTCTTCCAGCGGTGGCTCCAGAAAAAATAAAAAAGGAGCTTTAGGAGACAGTTCCGCTAGTGGAATCTGTCATACTTATACCGAAGACGGAAGATGTGTTTCTTTACTTAAAATTCTACTGACCAATCATTGTATTTACGATTGTGCTTACTGTGTTTCCAGAAGTTCAAATGATATTAAAAGAGCCGCTTTTACAGTGGAGGAAGTAGTAGATCTTACCATTAATTTTTATCGCAGAAACTATATTGAAGGGTTATTTCTGAGTTCAGGAATTTTCAAAAATGCAGACATAACGATGGAAAGATTGGTAAGAGTTGCTAAAAAACTGCGTCTGGAAGAGAATTTTAACGGTTATATTCATCTGAAGTCTATTCCTGGAGCAAGTGATGATCTGATGCAGGAAGCTGCTTTATATGCCGACCGTTTATCCGTAAACATCGAAATCCCCACAGAAAGCGGACTGAAATTACTGGCTCCTGAAAAAAACAGACAGGATATGATCAGCCCGATGCGGTATATTCAGAAAGGGATCAGCCAATATCAGGATGAAAAGAAAGTTTTAAAGAAAGTTCCCAAATTTGCTCCCGCAGGACAGTCTACACAAATGATTGTAGGTGCAACCAATGAAAACGACCTTCAGATCATCAAAGTTGCTGATCATTTCTATAAAAACTTTAACCTGAAAAGGGTTTATTATTCAGGATATGTTCCGGTTCTGGAAGATCAGCGGTTGCCTTCTTTAACAACTGAAGTTCCTATGCTTCGGGAAAACCGATTATATCAGTCGGATTGGCTGATGAGATTTTATGGTTTTAAAGCCGAAGAAATTTTAGACCCGAATGTCCCTTTCCTCGATCTGGAAGTAGATCCGAAATTAAGCTGGGCATTACGAAATCTTGATCAATTTCCGATTAATCTTCAGACTGCCGATTATCAAATCATCTTAAGAATTCCCGGAATTGGGGTAAAAACAGCTCAAAAAATTATTAGTGCAAGGCGTTTTCAGGTTTTAACAATGGATCATTTAAAAAAATTGGGAGCAGCAGTAAACCGGGCAAAATATTTTATTGATTTTAATGCAGGAAACGCTTATTTGAAATATTTAACTGATAAAAACTTCAGAAAGTTGTTGGTAGGTGGTAGCTCATCCAAGTTTCACAATCAATTCTCACAACAACTAACATTGTTTTAAACACAAACTACACAAATATTTTCACGAATGGCCACAAATTTATAATACAACATTGTTGTCATTCTGACGAACGAAAAATCTCTTCAGTAACCAGATTCTTTACTTCATTTTATCGTTCAGAATGAAAAGCCAACTAAATTTAATTTTAAGCTCAACACATGACAACCCTACTCTACGACGACAGTTTCGACGGACTTTTCACCGCAGTATTTGAAGTTTTTGAATATCGTTATAAAGACGTGGAAATTGTCAGCAGGGAAAGGTTTCATCAGGAAAATATTTTTGCAGAGATTCATGAAGTCATCACTCAAATAGAAAAATCTGAGCGAGTTCTCAACAAATTGGAACAGAATATCGGAAAACAGGGCGTTTATAAGCTTTTAAAAGTTTTCTTATCCGAAGATCCTAATCTTGAAAACCTCATTTTATCTGCGGTAAGGCAGTCTGTAAAACATCCGAAAGAAAATATCCTTGAAAATTTTGCAGATCCTGATATTCTTCAAATTTCAAAAATTGGGAAATCAGTAGATAGGGAAAGACACAGAATGACTGCTTTTGTCCGCTTTGAAAAAATACAGGATGGCGTTTTTTTTGCCAAAATAGATCCCGACTTCAATGTTCTTCCGTTGATCAGAAAACATTTTAATGACCGATATCAGGATCAAAAATGGATGATCTATGATCTGAGAAGGAACTATGGACTTCTCTATGACCTGGAAAGCTGTGACTTTTTCTACCCTGATGAAAAACTGAATTTCAGCCAGTATCAACAGAAATTCCATGATGAAGAGAAAAATTACCAAACTCTTTGGCAGCGTTATTTTACTAAAACGAATATAGTTGAACGGAAAAACCTGAAACTTCATGTTCAGCACGTTCCGAAAAGATATTGGAAGTATCTGACTGAAAAATGGTAGCCTGAAATTCATATTGTGGATAACTTTTTATTTTGGCAAAAAAAGATATAATTTCAAACTCTTTTTTGAAACAGATTACACAACCTATTCATTTCATGATAGATACAATTCACATTATTTAAAAACTCATATTGTGGATAACTTTTATAAGTTAACATTCCGTTAACATAAGAAGTCTTTCAAAATAATTTTCCTTTTAAAAGCTGAGCAAAATAAGGCATTACTAAAAAGACAAGAAACATAAAAGGGTATATAAATACATGGAAATCCGTTATTTATATGATAATAATGGATTTCCACTTTTAAAATTTGTGGATAACTTTTACTTTTTAATGGTTCTCAATGCTTTTTTGACGATATACTGAGTTTCTTTTGTTGGACTTTCCCGAAGCCATTCGTCACAGATTTCCACCACAAATTCGGGTTGTGATTTGCTCGCATCATTGAGCCAGTTGCCTACACTATCCTGTACATACCGGGATGAATCTGACCGTAAAGGTTCTAAGATTTCCAATCCTAGTCCCGGATTTTGTTTTAAAGCATCAATATGTTCACACCAAACCCCTCTTGGTCTCGTAGATTCACTGGCAAAACGCCTCACATTTTCATTGTCATGATGAGTCCATTCTGATAAAATGGATACACTTTCGACAAGATTTTTTGAAATATCCGGACGTACAGTCATCCAGCAGATTTCCCTTACTCCAAAATGAGTATCAGAAGCAAACGACTGGATTTTGTTTAGCTTTTCTTTGAATATCAAATTATTGTTTCTTCCAATCGTATAAGCAGCCCAGCAACGCACCAAATCTGCCGGATGGGTCGATAACTTCAGAAGAAATTCTTCATCTTTGTTGTTTGTTGCCAGATTAAGTAAACCAATTCCAATGGTTTCATTGACAGTATTAACAGTTTCTTTTTTCAGCTTACCTATATTTTCTAGTATGGGCTTCAGGTATTCTGAACGATTATTCTGCTGAAGAAGGTTTTCCAACAACAGCTTTTGATCTACCGCCAGCCATTCTGTAAGATTCGCAGTTTCAATTTCACCTTTGTTCAGCTGTTCTAAGATATCCAATGGAATATCTTTTATAGAACGGGCTCCTTTTCGTTTTTCTACCATACTATTTAATGATTATCTTTACAAAAGTCTGAAAGTAAGCAGACAAAAACAATACCGCGTATTTTTCTCCCCTGGGGATAAAAAAGTCAATTTTATGGAAATAAAGGAAAGAGCTGAAGAAAATAAAATCTGTCCGTTGGAAGTTGCAGTCAATACCATCAGTGGGAAATGGAAAATTCCTATTGTGTGGCAGATTAATGAAGGAAAAAAACGTCCTAGTGAGTTTTTGCGTGGCATTGCAAAAGTTGACCGAAGAGTTCTGAATCAACAACTGACTGAAATGGTGGAAGACGGTATTTTAACAAAGCAATCTTTTAATGAACTTCCTCCAAGGGTTGAATACACTTTGACAGAACTTGGTGAAAAGCTGGTGAAGATTCTTTGGCAGCTGAATGATTGGGGTAAATTACTGATTCCTGAAAAAGAAAAAGTGTAAAGCAGAAGTTAAATATTGCAGATTTTCAGAACTTTATTTGCTGGTACGTGAAAAAAAATGATATTTGTGTTCACTAAAAACGCATGAAAAAAATTATAGCGGGAGTCACGGCACTTTTAATTATCGCAAGTTGTACAAAAGAAAAATTATCAGACCGTCTATTGGCTGAGCCTGATCATAACGAGCATTTAATTTCAGAAAATTCTTTAAAAATTCAAAAGGATAAAAACACTATCCGGGAAAGATTTTCTCCTCCTGAAGGTTATGAATGGATTGAAGAAAAGCCTGATTCTTTTGGATATTTTATTGAACATTTTAAGCTGAAGCCTTATGGCAGTCAGATTCTGAAATATGATGGTATTCCTATTTCTACCCAACATCTTCATGAGGCCGTTTTTGATATTGATACCGGAAATAAAGATTTGCAGCAATGTGCTGATGCGGCAATCCGTATGAGGGCTGAATATCTTTATCAAGCGAAAAAATTTGACGAGATCAAATTTCATTTTACCAGTGGTGATCTTCTCAGCTGGAATGATTATAAAAACGGAACGAGAGCTTTTGTTAGTGGAAATTCGGTAAGTTTTAGAAAAACAGCTGCTTTTGATGATTCTTATCAGAGTTTCAGGGATTATCTGGATCTTATTTTTAATTATGCCGGAACTATCTCATTACATAAAGAAACAAAACCGGTAACAAAAAATTCTGCCCTGAAAACCGGAGATATCCTGATCACACCGGGCAGCCCGGGACATATCGTTTTTATTTCAGGTGTCTGCCAGAATAAGGAAGGGAAAAGATTGTTTTTATTGAGTGAAGGGTTTACGCCGGCACAGTCCATACATGTACTCTCCAATCCTTTTAACCCCTATTTTACACCATGGTACGATCTGGATATCAATGCAGCGGAAACGAAAACTGCACGATATTTTTTTAAACCTACAAACTTCAGAAGCTTTTAATAATTTATATTCAAAACTATTGGAAAGTTACTACGATAATCTGAACTTGTTTTTGTAAATTTGTGTTCGAAATTTTTTACTTGATGAAAGAGAGTGCTGTAAAAAAGATTGCAGTTCTTACTTCAGGAGGTGACTCTCCGGGTATGAATGCGGCATTAAGAGCGGTAGTAAGAACCGCCAATTATTATAATATCGAATGCTACGGAGTGAGAGAAGGCTACAATGGTCTTATCAACAATGATTTCCTGAAAATGGGAGCCCGTTCCGTAAAAAATATAATCAACCAGGGTGGAACAATTCTAAAGTCTGCCAGATCCGCTGAATTCAGAACAAAAGAAGGCCGTCAGAAAGCGTATGACAATTGTATAAAGCTTGGAATAGACGGATTGGTTTGTATTGGTGGGGACGGAACTTTCACCGGTGCAAAAATCTTTAATGAAGAATTCGGAATCAGAGTAATCGGTATCCCGGGAACGATCGACAATGATATTTTCGGAACAGATAACACCATTGGATACGACACTGCTTTGAATACTGCAATGGATGCCATTGATAAAATCCGTGATACTGCAACTTCTCACAACAGAGTTTTCTTTGTGGAGGTGATGGGTCGTGATGCTGGTTTTATCGCATTAAACAGTGGATTGGCAACTGGAGCTTTAGATATTCTAATTCCTGAGAAAAAAGATAGTATTGATGAGCTTTTCGCGAAATTCAGAGATGCTGAAAAAACAGGAAAGGCATCAAGCATTGTGGTGGTTGCAGAAGGTGAAAAACTTGCCAATGTGTATGAACTTGCCGAAAAAACAAAACAGACATTCCCTGATTACGACATTCGTGTAGCCATTTTGGGACACATGCAGAGAGGAGGTTCTCCAAGCTGTGCAGACAGAGTTTTGGCAAGCAGATTAGGCTATGGTGCTGTAACAGGATTAATGGAAGGGCAAACCAATGTAATGGCCGGAATGCGTTCTAATGATCTTACGTATACGCCTATTGAAGAAGCCATTAAAAAACATAACGAAATCAATGAAGATCTTTTATTGATTTCAAAAATTTTAGCAATCTAATTATTTTTATAAATCTAATAAAAACAAACTATTATGTCAACAATTAAAGTAGGTATCAACGGTTTTGGTAGAATTGGACGTCTTGTTTTCAGAGCAATGACTGAAAGAGACAACATTGAAGTTGTAGGAATCAATGACCTTATTAATGCAGAATACATGGCTTACATGTTAAAATATGACTCTGTACACGGTATTTTCCCAGGTGAGGTTTCTGTAGAAGGAAATGATCTTGTAGTAAACGGGAAAAGAATCAGAGTAACTGCTGAAAGAGATCCTAACAACTTGAAGTGGAATGAAATTGGTGCTGACTATATCGTAGAATCTACAGGTCTTTTCTTATCTAAAGATACTGCTCAGGCTCACATCAATGCTGGTGCAAAAAAAGTAATCCTTTCTGCTCCTTCTAAAGATGATACTCCAATGTTCGTAATGGGTGTAAACCACAAGGAACTTACTGATGATATCAAAATCTTATCAAACGCTTCTTGTACTACAAACTGTTTAGCTCCTTTAGCTAAAGTAATCCACGATAACTTTGGAATCGTTGAAGGTTTAATGACAACTGTACACGCTACAACAGCTACTCAGAAAACTGTTGACGGTCCTTCAGTGAAAGACTGGAGAGGTGGTAGAGCTGCTCTAAACAACATCATCCCTTCTTCTACAGGTGCTGCTAAAGCAGTAGGAAAAGTAATCCCTTCTTTGAACGGAAAATTAACAGGTATGTCTTTCAGAGTACCAACTGTTGACGTTTCTGTAGTAGATTTAACAGTGAGAATTGAAAAAGCTGCTTCTTATGAAGACATCTGTTCAGTAATCAAAGCTGCTTCTGAAGGTGAATTGAAAGGTATCCTAGGATATACTGAAGATGCAGTAGTATCTCAGGACTTTGTAGGAGATAAGAGAACTTCTATCTTCGACAAAGATGCTGGTATCATGCTTTCTCCAAACTTCGTGAAACTTGTTTCTTGGTATGACAACGAAATGGGTTACTCTAACAAGTTAGTTGATATGCTTGTACACGCTGCTTCTTTATAATAAGCGATAAGCAATGAGTAATATAAAACCTTCCCGATGGGAAGGTTTTTTTATAAAAGCTAAAATTATTTTTTCAATAAACTTGTTAATGTATTATAGCTTTCAATAAAGTTAAGCCCAATAGAGAAATATGGTTTCCCATGATTCACGCCATTAATTGTCCATCCTCCTCCGAAACTTACCGTATTGTAAAATGTAGATAAAGATAGCCCGGCACCAATTGTTGTATTTTCATTGTTCTGGAAAACATGTAACATAGGTCCAAAACTTGGAGATAGAAAATGTCCCCAGAAGTAGCTTGATCTACGTGGCTGAAATCTAAAAACATAGCCAATACTTGCAGCTGGCGAAAACTCTGTAAATCCTTTTTCTGCAATTTTAACAAAACTAAACCCACCAGTTGGATTTTGCTTCCAACCAAAATCATCGTAAACTAAAACCATCGTAAATCCAATATTATTCTTGGCTTTATTAGTTATATGTAAAATTATTTTGTCTTCGTCTGATATTTCTTCCCAAGCCAAATTAATCTCTCCAGAATATGATTCTCCATTAGTTTTATTAACATTTACAGTATAAAGATATTTCACATCTTTTGAATTTTGAACATTCCCATTTTTCATAAAATCAGCATTCTCAACTTTTTCTTCAACAACAGTAAAACCAAAAACATTTAATGGCTTAATTGTTTTATCTTTCCTTTGAATATATGCAAGAACTTGTAGATTACATCCACTACTTCCTAATACGTCAATAAATTTTCTATCAAAGTCAATGTGTATCTGTGACCCCTTCTTAATATAATCAAGCCCTGCAGCTAGCATAAATTTATAAGTGGTATTAGATCCATTAGTTTTTGGTAATCGCTCAGTTATTGTTGTAAAATTTATAGGATCATAAATATTATCAGAAAATTTGTTTTTAGAAAGTTTAGCCTCTTGAATTTTTTGCAATTCATCTATTGTTGTCTGTGCACTTAACATAATAGTAAAGAGCAGAAAAAGTAATAAAATTTTTGTTTTCATGGTTATTTATTTTTCAGATTAAAGTTTTTTTGAAATGGTCATTAGTTTTTATTTAAAGCTACAATACTTACCTACCACACGAAATACCACAAAAGGGTGATTTTTTAACATAATTTTATTATTTTTAAGAAAACATTAACCAATGGAGAAAAAACATCTGACGCATGCAAAAAAACCGCATCCCCTCACCAAAGTATGGAATGACTATCCTGAAATTTTACAAAATGACAACAGAATATTGCCCGTTCCCGCCATTGAACACCTTATCGGAGAAATCTTCGCGCCTGGAAAGTTCTATTATTATGTTATTAATTTCACAGACAGTACCATCTGCAATCACCATGAAGACATTCTGAAAATACATGGACTCCATAAATATCCTGAACATCTGAAAGAAATTATAGACCTCATCCACCCCGATGATATTGATTTTGTCATGGAGGCAGAAAGAATGTCCATAGAAAAAATAAAGGAAATTAACGGCTTTGATTATCAACAGGAGCTGAAAACCAGCTATTGTTTCAGAATGAGAACGTCAAAAGGTAATTATGAATTATTCCATCATCAGGCCCTACACACTTATAAGGATGAAAACGGCAGGCTTTTGCAGGCCGTTAATATCCACACCAATATTGAACATATCACCCATCAAAACTCTTATATTGTATTAGTCAGTGGAACTAACGGACGGGAAGATTTTCATCAGATGCAGTGGATGGAACATGGCAAGCCTCACGAATCTAACCCAGTCATTTTCACCAAAAGAGAAGTCGAGATTATCAACTGTATTGCAAAAGGTTATTCCACAGGAGAAATATCCGACTTGCTGAATATTTCAGAAGAAACTGTACGTACTCACAGAAAAAATATTTTAAGAAAATCAGATTGCAGAAACAGTTCCGAACTCATAAAAAAAACTTTTGAATGGGGTTATCTATAGATCTTTATCCTAAGCCTGACAAATCTCACCAAAATACTTCAGCATAAAACTTGTACTTTTATAGGTAAAGGAATGAACATGATACAACCACGATTTAAAAACGCCCCTCATTTCAGAGATTTTTGGGAAAGTGGAAACGGAAAACTGCTTATTGAATTTTCCGGTGCAGAAGTGAATTTTGAAAAATTTGAAACATTCGCTCCTTTTTTTCATCATGTGGATGAGGTCGGTGACGAGGTGGTAAAAGATGTTTATTTTACTAAAAAATTTCATGAAGCATCCAGAGAAATTGAGCAGTATATCAGAAATGGAGTTTCGGAAACAGATTCGGTTCCTGAAAGTGTAAAAAAACTTTTCACTCAAACTCAAAGAGTTCCAGAATGGCTTGATTGCAATTTACTGAAAAGCGGTGCTGAACTCTGCATGAGAAGTAACCTGGATTCCCTGATCTCGTTAAGGGACTATTGCCTGATTGGCGGTTACGACTACGCTTACCTCAACAAGCCCCTTATTGTCACAGAAGCATTAAAAAAGGGTGCGGTAAAACGTCTTTCGGAAACATTAGATTTTTGGGTTAATGCAACCCGATACAATGCGCTGGAAGTTCATGCAAAGGGTTATGAATTTGCTATCAAAACCCGTCTGATCCATTCTTATGCCAGACTTTCCATAAAAAAACATTATCAAGACTGGGATACTAAAAACTGGGGTGAGCCCATCAATTCATGGGATATGATGGCAACATACATCGGTTTTAGCCTTGTCTTTCTTCACAGCCTTCAAAAATTGGGAAATAGTTTTTCTATTGAGGAAGAACAGGGAATTTTTCACTTGTGGAAATATGTAGGCTATCTTTTAGGCATTCCGGAACAGCTTCTCCCCGACAATAAAAAACAGGCTACCGAATATTTTTATTTATGGACTTCTGTTCAGCCTCCTTCCGATAAAGATTCTGTTCTTCTTGCCCATTCTCTGCTGAATGAATCTTTAGAAAATCCTATTTTAAAATTTGAGTTTCAAAGGAAAAATTTAAAGTACCTCCATGTCTGCTGTACCTGGTTTCTGCTGGATGATGAAGTTTGCAAAAGACTGCAGATTCCGGAAGTTCCCAACAAAAATTTGTTTCCAAAATCAAAGATACTTTTCAATAAGATTTATGACAGAATCGTAAGTCGCGATGCCAGAATAAAAAGAGGAAATAAGGATCAGATGAAAGTGCTGGAAGATTATCTGAATATTACTAAAATTTCAAATTTTCATTAGAAAGATTGGTTGGAAGGTGCAAAGGCACAATCTATATAAAAAGCTTGAGTCTTAGCGATTTTAAACAAAAATGAAACATTTTATATAGCAAAAAAATATTTTAAAAAATTTCATACCCATCTGTCTCGTTATGAATGAAATCAAGAGCAAAATTTTATCATTTTTTAACTCTAAAAACAGCTTTCAGGGATAAATAATATTAGTTTTTGATATTTAAATTATGTATTTTTGAGAAATTATTTTAATAGCGATGAGTAACATTGATGATAAGAAAAAAGCACTCGCATTAGTGCTTGACAAATTAGATAAAACATACGGAAAGGGAACAGTAATGACTTTAGGTGATGAATCTATAGACAATACAATAGAGGTAATTCCTTCCGGTTCTTTAGGATTAGATATCGCATTAGGTATAGGCGGATATCCAAAAGGAAGAATCATTGAAATATACGGTCCTGAATCTTCAGGTAAAACAACATTGACCCTTCACGCTATTGCTGAAGCTCAAAAAGCTGGTGGTATTGCTGCATTTATTGATGCAGAGCATGCTTTCGACAGAACTTATGCTGCGAAACTGGGAATTGATTTGGAGAACCTTATCATTTCTCAGCCGGATAACGGAGAACAGGCTTTAGAAATTGCAGATAACCTTATCCGTTCAGGAGCTATTGATATCGTTGTGATTGACTCTGTTGCTGCTCTTACACCAAAAGCTGAGATCGAAGGCGAAATGGGAGATTCTAAAATGGGTCTTCATGCAAGATTGATGTCTCAGGCATTAAGAAAGCTTACCGCTACTATTTCAAGAACGAAATGTACTGTAATCTTTATCAACCAGTTAAGAGAAAAAATCGGGGTAATGTTCGGGAATCCTGAAACGACTACCGGAGGTAACGCTCTTAAGTTTTATGCTTCTGTAAGAATTGATATCAGAAAAGCCAGCGCACCTATCAAACAAGGTGACGAAGCTATCGGTAGCCGTGTGAAAGTGAAGATTGTGAAAAACAAAGTAGCACCTCCTTTCAAACAGGCAGAATTCGATATCATGTATGGAGAAGGAGTTTCTAAAGTAGGTGAAATTCTTGATACAGCAGTTGATATGGGAATTGTGAAGAAAAGCGGTTCTTGGTTCAGTTATGAAGAGTCTAAATTAGGCCAGGGGCGTGATGCTGTAAAAGATGTTTTAAAAGATAACCCTGAACTTTCCGAGGAATTGGAAAACAAGATCAAGGAAGAAATGAAAAACAAATAATTTTTCAGAAAAATATAAAAAAGGCAGTCTTAGGGATTGCCTTTTTTGTTTTTTAAGTTTACATTCTTTTTTAAATGCACTATTTTATTTATAAGTTGTATGATTTTAGAGGAATTTAAAGCTTTTTTAACGCAAAGTTTTTATCTATAAACTGTACTATTTTTAAGAGAGCAAAGCAGTGAATCAACTTCATTGATTCTTTCTAAGCAAACGTATTACTATCACAAAGCTTTATCAGGAACAAAGTCGCAATCTTTGCCTCCTTAAAATCAACTTTCAAATCACATAATTCTCTGCGTTTAAATAATACTTCTATTAAACAAAAAGAGATTGACCTATTGGCCAACCTCTTTTTTAAGCTTTTATATTTTTTTAAAACTATTCGGTAATTTTACCTTGAAGCTGCAACGCTCCCGTCACTTTCATTCCTTTTACCGGAGTTTCAAATCTCATGTTTTCCTTATTAACAAAAGCATCGATCGTGAAGAAATCTTCATTTTCTTCATTCGTAATTAGTTTTAACTTCATGATATATCCTTTAACACTTCCGTCATCAAGTAATTCTGTTTCTTTAAAGTCTACAACCTGAGCGATAAAATCGAAACATGCATAGTTTGGAAGATCCTGGCTTGGTGCATAGGTTGTGAAATCTTCACTCATTTTGGTACCATCTGGCAAATCGGTGTTCGTATGAACATCAAGGATGAAAACAATTCCGCTGATATTTACCTTCAGATGAGGCTGAGTCATGTAAGTATTTCTATTTTCTGCATAATCTGTAGCAAAGAACCAAACCCCAAAAGTTTCTCTTGCCGGACCCGCTACGATTGCCTGCAGATTCAATGCATTTTCCCACTCTCTGATTGACCTTGTTTCAAAATCTAAGGTATAATTTGTTTTTACCTCCGGAATTATTGTGCTAAGTTCGTCTGTAACAATGGTTTTAAATCTTACATCTTCAAATTCTGTTTTGCTTTTACCTTCACCAGCCGAATCAGCAACCGTAGACTGCATTAAAACAGTGGTAAGATATTGACCGTAATCTTTAGTCTGGAAATTTTCATGACCAAAAACCCCGCTCCAGGTATTCACAAGATTATGAATATTTGATTTTCTTATGATAATTCCTGCTTCATTAGTAGTTTCAGGAGCTGCAATTCCTTCTGCATTCGGAAAATAATCTTTGCCATCCACCAGCTGATGATTCATGATCTCATTATTTTCTTCGTGAGAAAACTCTGCAAAACCTTTATATGTGACATTTTGGTTTTCAAAAATATAAGGAAGTCCTGTTTTTGCCTTATCAGCTCCTTCAAAATGATAAGAAAGTGAAATTGCTTTAAACTCTTCTTCTTTTGTCGCCGGATTATGATTATCATTATTATCAAACTGAGAGTGATATAAAATCATATAAGACTTAATCTTACCTTCCTGCAGCTCTTTTTCAAACTTTTCTTCCATTTGCGCAATCGCCTGTTGTGGAGCAAGCGCATAAGCATCTTCTGTTACCATATATGCAAAGCCTTCTACCTCACCATTTTCCTTTTCAAAAGCAGAAATAGGTGTATACTCACCTCTTAGCTGAAGGGCTATAGAATACACTATATAATCGTTATAAACCCTGATTTTTTCGTACTCACCATTTACTTTCGGCTCTTCTATTTGTGGCGACGGAATTTCCGGTATTGTTTCTACAACTTCTTCCACCACTTCGTCTACTACTTTTTCCTCCGGCATTTCCATTTCCTGAACCAAAGTACTTACATTTTCCTGATTGTTATTTTTCTTCTTGAAAAAATCAAAGATTCCCATACTGTTATTTATAATTGGCGGTAAATATAATAAAAGTGCTGAACAGGCCCATCATAAAAAAAATGCCATTGTGTCAGTTTATATTTTGTGATATATTTTCCTGAGGAAAATAAAAAAACTCGGCGGAGCCTTTGGCTCCGCCGAGTTTTTATCAATTAGGTTTATCATCTGTTAATTCAAAGCCCCAATCTTTTCCTTTTTGGGTGGCTGGAATACCTTTCGTCATCCAGACCGGAGCTTTAGCTCCTTTCAGATAATAATCAAAAAACTGCTGTTCGCGGATTTGAATATCTTTTCTGTTCTGACGTTTTACAAGATTATGATCATCGCCATTGTAGTTCAGAAGCCATACCGGTTTTCCAAGACGGCGTAATGCGGTAAACATTTCAATTCCCTGATACCATGGCACTGCCCCATCTTTATCATTACTCATGATAACTACCGGAGTTTGTACTTTATCAATGGTAAAAAGCGGTGAATTTTTAATATAAAGATCCGGTGCTTCCCATAGATTTTTACCTAATCTGCTTTGAGATTTCTCATACTGGAACTGTCTGTTCATTCCTGAAGTCCATCGGATTCCTCCATATGCGGACGTCATGTTTACAACAGGAGCGCCACTCCACGCAGCGGCATACATATTGGTATGAGCAATAAGATACGCTACCTGATAACCACCCCAGCTTTGTCCCTGGATTCCAATTTTAGCACCATCTACCCAGGAATTTTGTTTTAATTTTTCAACTCCGGAATTAATGTATTCCATTGCAGATTCTCCGGGAAAACCGTCTGTGTAAGAAATATCAGGTGTAAAAACCAGATATCCGTTGCTCACAAAATAAGAAATATTCAATCTTGAAGGTGTTGGGGCCGGTGCTACATAACGGTTTAGATTATCTGAAAGTTTTTCATAGAAATAGACAATCATAGGATATTTTTTATTCGGATCAAAATCTTCCGGTTTGTACAAAACTCCTGTAGAGGCATGTCCTTTTGGTGTTGTCCAGTTTACCAATTCGTCAGTACCCCAATTATAATGGTTTTGCTGTGGATTGGTATCGCTCAGCTTTTGCAGTTCTGAGAAATTGGATGTTGCAAAAATATTCGGAGAATCAGTGTACGATTCTTTTACTACAATATATTCTTCTGCATTTTTTGCTTTTTGAATACTTCTGTATCCCCATACATTTTCCATTTGAATTTTTACCGGATCAGAATTTGACTGAATAGAAGTTTTAAAAATTCCATTCGCTTTCGATGTATTATCAAATGCTGATAAATAAATGACAGATTTTCGGTTTAAGCTTTTAATATCTTTATCTAAGTCATAGGTGTCAAATGTTATTTTATTCTTACGCCCAAATCCGTTAGTAATATTTCTTGGCTTTTTTGAACCGTTCAGGAAAAACTCCCAAAGGTCGAAACGGTCTTTGATAATCACAGATTCATCATTATTCGTCCAGGATGCGATACCATAAGAACTCGGAAAATCAGGCATATCAAACTCTTCATCCACAAAGGAAACAGGTAATCCGCTGCTCAATGGAAGTGTTTGCTTGGTTTTCACATTATAACTCAGCCATTTCCCTTCTTCTCTGTCAAAGATCACAACAAATTTCCCAAGAGGAGATACAGCAACCGAGCCGTTCAGATTCTGAATAATTTCTGTTCTCTCACCTGTTTTATTATCAATCAGGAAATATGTTTTCTTTGTTGCGCCCTCCCATTGCGAAGAAATACGATTGTTTAAACTTGTAATACCAAGCGCAAATTCAGCGTCTCCTTCGTTTACCAAGCGTAATGTATCCAGGTCTTCACCATCAATATTTCTAAAGAAATCCGGTTTTTCTGTCTGCATTACTGCAGCATAAGACTTTTTCAGATCATTCTTTAATTCTTTTAGCTGTACCGTTTGCAGATAATCGTCTTTATAATTCCAGATGTCTACAACGGCATGGTCATTCGCAATCATCGCGGTATCTTTCGCGATAGGTTTTGGTGCTACACCGAAATACAACTGCTTTCCATTTTTGCTGAATAAAGGTAAACGGTTTTCAGAAACCACCCAATTCTTTCTCATCTGTGCATTTTCATTGGTAACCGTCTCTTTTTTATTTCCTTTAAAATTAAAGTAATACAACTGATACAATTTCACCAGATCATTTTGTGCAGAAGAAGTTCCTACATATGCCAGCTGATTCCCCTCTTCATCAAAAGACAATTGTGAAAAATCGCCTTCCATTTCTGAAATTTTATTTACAGTTCCCTTTTGCAGATCTACAACCTGTACGGTTTGAAGGGCATATTTTTTAGGCTTTGATTTATCGTTATCTTTTTTATCCTCAGATTTTTCATCTCCAGAATCCTTTTCCTCTTTTTTATCTTTTTTTGACTTTTCTTCAGGCTTCTTCGTCACAAAAGCAAGTTGCTTTCCATTTTTACTGAACTCATAGCGGATTACATTATCATACGTTGTAGTTTTGCCATCCAAAAGATTTCGCACAATCAGCTGCAAAGGTTTTACATTTTTATCTTCCTCTTTGTTTTCATCTCCATCTTCTTTATCAGAAGCATCATCCGAAGATTTATCTTTTGTATTTTCCAGAAGATATGCTACGTAAGAACCAGCTTTTTCAGGAACTTTAAAAGATTTCACATTCGGAATTTTTTCTGTCTTATTATTTAAAAAATCAACAATTGCAAGACTGTCTTTCGTTAATTTATTTTTTTTAAGCTTTTTATCTTTTACCGCTTTTATGTCTTTATACTGCGGACGGATTTGAAAAACTGCAAATCTGGAATCATTTGTAAAATCCAGTTTTGTCCCTCTTGCAAACTTTTGTGATGTCTTATTTTTTACGGAATATAAAGAAAGGTTAGAATTTCCTTCCTGAGCATCCACAGAATAGGCAATCCACTTTCCGTCATTAGATATTTTTCTCGTGCCGATATTTTGCCAACTGTCATAAACAGAATGGTCTAAAGGCTTTTTCTGCCCATATACCCAGCAGGTCATTATGAGCAGAATAAAAACTGTACATTTCAACTTCATTTTAAAAAAAATTTTAATAATTAAAAGTAAGATATTTCTTCGATAAATCCATAGGATAAGATTGTTTCGCGTTGAAAAAATGCCATTCTGTCACTTTCTGCCGCATGGTATTTTTTTTGAGAAGTATGTTGAACAATTAAAATATAAAATATGATGACTAAAGGAAATATTAATGTATCTGTGGAAAATATTTTCCCGCTAATTAAAAAATTTCTTTACAGTGACCACGAAATATTCTTAAGAGAATTAATTTCCAATGCAACTGATGCTACTTTAAAATTAAAACATTTAACAGGCATAGGAGAAGCAAAAGTGGAATACGGAAATCCGAAACTTGAAGTTAAAATTGATAAAGACCAGAAAACTTTACGCATTATCGACCAGGGTATCGGGATGACGGGAGAAGAAGTTGAGAAATACATCAATCAGGTTGCTTTTTCAGGGGCTGAAGAGTTCCTTGAAAAATATAAAGATTCTGCGAAAGATTCAGGGATTATCGGACATTTTGGTCTTGGGTTTTACTCTGCATTTATGGTAGCTGAAAAAGTGGAAATTCTTACAAAATCTTATAAAGATGAGCCGGCTGTACGTTGGATCTGTGATGGAAGCCCGGAATTCACTCTTGAAGAAACTAATGATAAAACTGATAGAGGAACTGAGATCATCCTTCATATTGCAGAAGATTCTGTAGAATTTTTAGAAGAAGGGAAAATCCGCGAACTGTTATTAAAATACAACAAATTCATGCCTGTTCCGATCAAGTTCGGGACTAAAACACATACACTTCCATTGCCGGAAGATGCCCCTGAAGATGCTGTAGCTGAAACAGAAGAGGTAGATAATATCATCAACAATCCAGTTCCTGCATGGACGATTGCGCCAAGCGAACTGACCAACGAAGATTATATGAAGTTCTATCACGAGCTGTATCCTATGCAGTTTGAGGAGCCTTTATTTAATATTCATCTTAATGTTGACTATCCGTTCAATCTTACCGGAGTTCTATTCTTCCCGAAACTGAGCAACAATTTAAACATTGACAAGGATAAAATCCAATTATATCAAAATCAGGTATTTGTAACTGATGAAGTAAAGGGAATCGTTCCGGATTTCCTGATGCTTCTGAGAGGAGTAATTGACTCCCCGGATATCCCGTTAAACGTTTCCCGTTCTTACCTTCAGGCAGACGGTGCAGTAAAGAAAATTTCTTCTTACATCACAAAAAAAGTAGCCGATAAAATGGCTTCATTAATTAATGAAAATCGTGAAGACTACGAGAAAAAATGGAACGACATTAAGATCGTAATCGAGTACGGAATCATCACAGAAGAAAAATTTGCTGAAAAAGCGGATAAATTCACACTGTATCCTACAACAGACGGGAAATATTTCCTTTGGGATGAATTGATTGAGAAAATCAAGCCTATACAAACGGATAAAGACAACAAACTGGTTGTATTATATGCTACCAATGCGGATGAGCAGCACAGCTATATCCAGTCTGCAAAGGATAAAGGATATGAAGTCCTGTTATTAGACTCTCCTATTACTCCACATGTTATCCAGAAGCTGGAAACTTCAAAGGAAAATATTTCTTTTGCTAGAGTAGATGCAGATCACGTGAACAACCTGATCAAAAAAGATGAGCCGGTAATTTCAAAATTGAACGAAACTGAAAAAGAATCTTTGAAAAAGAATGTAGAAGAAGCTATTCAGGATACTAAGTTTACTGTTCAGCTTGAAGATCTTGACAGCAATGATGCTCCATTCACTATTACCCAGCCAGAATTTATGAGAAGAATGAAGGAAATGCAGGCTACAGGCGGTGGCGGGATGTTCGGAATGGGAGGTTTCCCGGAAATGTACAATCTTGTGGTGAACTCGAACAGTGAGCTTTCTAATCAGATTTTAAAAACTGAAAATGCTGAAGAGAAAGAAAGCTTAATTAAATATGCTTTAGATCTTGCAAAACTTTCACAAAATTTACTGAAAGGAAAAGACCTTACTGATTTTATACAGAGGAGCTATAAGCAACTTGAAAAATAATTTACTTGAGACTGTTTCATTTTGAAGCAGTCTTTTTTTGTTTGAAAATGTTGGGAAACGCAAAGACGCTATTTTTTTAAATACAATATATTTTAAGACGCAAGGATTTTATCTGCGATAAAATTTTGTACTGTTAAATCTATACAGAATCCTTGCTGAAAATCTTACATTGAGCGAGTCGAAATGTTCTTGTGTCTTAAAATTTCACAAAGCATATAAAAAACTTGCGTCTTTGCGTTTTTCCAACAAATCAAAACATCCTAAAATCATTAACAATTAATCTAAATAAGATTCATATTATAAAGCTTTTATTCATTTTCTATTCGCTTTCATTGCTTTGCCCTACATTTTTTCTGTTTTCTATTGTATAGATTATGCTTTTTTGCCATTTTTGTATAAAATGTAGGTCATGCAAAAAGAAAAATTACGCGTCATCAGGAAGCAAAAAGGCTACACTCAACAGCAGGTGGCCGACTTTATCGCAACAGATGTATCTAATTACAGCAGAAAAGAAAGCGGTGATGTAAGAATTGTGAGAGATGAGTGGGATAAAATTGCCCGTTTTTTGGATGTACCATTTGAGGACATTTATGAGGAAGAGGAACCTCTGGTAGTTATTAATAATGATCATCCTGTTTTTAATGACAGATCTTCTTCTGCAGGGGTAATCACTAACCAGAATAATTATGATAATATTCCTGGGGCCATTATTGAAAACCTACAAAACTATATCACTTTATTAAAAGAAGAAAACCAAAGACTCAAAGAAGAACTGAAAGGTCTCCCAAGAGGAAGAAAATAAAACGGTTTGAAGCTGGAAAAAATATTGATGTCACTCATATTAAATTATGGAGTGACATTTTTTTATACTATTATTTTTTCAACGCAAAGAATTAATGATTCGAGGGTTTCATTTAAGGAAACAAAGAGTTTCGACTTTGTCGCTGATAAAGCTTTGCGGTAATGTCTTCGCTTCAAAAAATCAATAACTTAAAATTTACAATTCAGCCAAAGGATCCCAAAACAGTTTTTTGAAGTTTTTTATTCTAAGGTTTTCAATTGTAATTCCTTCTGCTTCTAGTTTAGGTTGAAATTCCGGAACAGATAAGACTCCTGAGCTTGAAATGACGCGGTGAGCAGGAACATTTTTCGGACATCCTCCCATTGCTTTTCCTACATGTCTTGAATGATTAGGATAGCCAACTGCTTTTGCGATGGCACCATATGTAGAAACTCTCCCTTTGGGAATAAGCCTTGCTACTTCGTATACCTGTTGTTTAAAAATTTCGTCCATATCAATGATTGTTTTTAGCTGGCTTCCTTTTTTGCATCATTTTTGAACTCTTTTAAGCTCAATGATGTTTCATTAAAAGATAAAGATATGAAAAAATCATTTTTCAGGCTGCTGAATGCAGTTAATAAAAAGATTCTCCCGAAGCTTAGTAAGAAGGATCCTAATCAATTGACGAAAGTTGAAAAAGGTATTCTGGCGTATCGTTATTTTGTGCTGGTGAATTCATTAGATTGATTTTATTTTCCCACGGATTGCACAGATTTTCACAAATGTTTATGTATATCTTTTGGAAAAAGCAAATGCGCTAGTTCTTTTGACATGGCTCTTGCTTTAAGGCGCAAGGATTTTATCTCTCGCTAATTTTGCTGATTACGCAGATAATAAAAATCTGTGCAATTCGTGTGATCTGTGGGAATACTATATTCCTCTTTTTTCAACCATTAAGAAAAATGAAGATTGTAAGAATAATTAAGTTTTATGTTTAATGAAAAGCAAAGCGTGCCACTAAACAAAATAACTTTAACTATTTCCCTTAATGCCCTTTAAAACTTAAATAATCTTAATGGTTCAAATTCTTTTTAGTTTTCAAAACAAATTTATTTTTCAATCCTAAAATAAAAAAGCGCTTCAAATAAATTGAAGCGCTCTATTGTAATCTCTGATGAGAGTTTTATTCTTATGCGTTTTCTAAGATATAAGAGAACATCAATGGCGCACAGATAGTTGCATCACTTTCAACGATAAATTTCGGTGTAGTGATATCAAGCTTACCCCAAGTGATTTTCTCATTTGGAACTGCTCCTGAATATGAACCGTAAGATGTTGTAGAGTCAGAAATCTGGCAGAAATAAGACCAGAAAGGAATGTCATGCATTTCCATATCCTGATATAGCATTGGTACTACACAGATAGGGAAATCTCCTGCGATACCTCCACCAATCTGGAAGAATCCAACTCCTTTTCCTCCTGAATTTTTAGTATACCAGTCAGCAAGGTAAGTCATATATTCAATCCCTGATTTCATTGTAGTCGCTTTAAGCTCTCCTTTGATACAGTAAGAAGCGAAGATGTTACCCATTGTAGAGTCTTCCCATCCTGGTACTACGATTGGTAAGTTTGCCTCTGCTGCTGCAATCATCCAAGAGTTTTCTCTAGGAATTTCATAATACTGCTCCAAAACTCCTGAAAGGATCATTTTGTACATAAATTCGTGAGGGAAATATCTTTCTCCTTTAGCTTCAGCATCTTTCCAGATCTCAACGATATGTTTTTGTAATCTTCTGAAAGCTTCTTCTTCAGGGATACAAGTATCTGTAACTCTGTTTAGACCTCTTTCTAAAAGATCCCACTCATCCTGAGCAGTCAGATCTCTGTAATGAGGAACTCTTTCATAGTGAGAGTGTGCTACAAGGTTCATTAAATCTTCTTCAAGGTTGGCACCTGTACAAGAGATAAAATCTACTTTTCCCTGACGGATCATTTCAGCAAGAATCTTCCCTAATTCAGCAGTAGACATTGCTCCTGCCAAAGTAATCATCATTTTCCCGCCATCTTTAAGATGTGCAACATATCCTTTAGAAGCATCCACCAATGCAGCTGCGTTGAAGTGCAGGTAATACTTTTCTATGAATTCAGTTATCGGTTTGCTCATTTTTTTAATTTTTGCAAAGATAAAACTTAAAAACGGAATGCAGTCAAGGCACTTGAAGAAAGTGTAACAGGGGAGTCTTTTTTTATCATTTGTTAAATGTAAAGGTATAAGTTGTGGGAAAACGCAAGGGCGCAAAGGATTTTAAAACTTTGTGAATATTGTAAGGCGCAAGAACATTTCGACTTGCTCAATGTAAGATTTTCAGCAAGGGAAAGCATCATTTTTGCACAAATTGTATAGATTTTTATTTTATATTATCCGAAAAATCAACATACTATAAAAAACAAATTATACACGATAAAATCCTTGCGCCTTAAAGCATTTAGTATATGAAAATCTTGTGTCTTTGCGTTTCCAAAACAGTTGATGCTAATAAAATAGAAAGCGCAGCTAAATAAGCCACGCTTTCAATTATAATTTAACTTAATAATTCAATATCTATTTATCCTTCCCAGGCTTCCACTTTCAGGATCTCAATTTTTCTTTCACCATCTTTGAAGGGCCAATTGATAATATCCCCTACTTTATATCCTACTACTGCAAGGGCAACATCTGATAGAATGGAATGCTTATTCTTTTTAAGTTTTGCTTTAGTAGATGGCACAAAAATATATTCATGCTCAAAATCTAAAGTATGGTCCTTCAATGTCACTTTCCTTTCAACGGTTACAATATCCGCAGGCAGATCTCTTCTCAATACCTGTTTTGCATTTCTAAGTTCTTCTGTAAGTCTTTTTTCTTCTCCGATGCTCACTTTTTTCCTTCTGAGTGTATCTTTTATAGCATCATAAATTCCGGTGGTTACAATAATATGATTGGACATTTTGTTCTTTTTTTAAAAAATTAAATGCAGTTATTCCCTATCGATCCAATGTAGAATCCAGGCATATAACAGCCTTCTTCTATAGAAAACCGCAAAAAAGCAATAAATAAAATCCGGAATGATTCCCTGTCTTGGATCCTGACAGGGCTTAATTGATAAAGTCCTTAGAACTTTTCAGAAAAGAATCTGTGTGTAGATAAAGTAATGACAGCAACAATCCTGATTGCCTGCGTTCTGCTGATAAAGAGATTGTTGCTGCCATTATTATGAGATTATTCGTAATCCTTACAAATATAGCATTTAAAAACGGAATGTAGCTGCTGCACTCAAAGAAACTCGTGTTAAACCTTCTTTCTGATCCTCACCAAGATCAACTGTCTGCCCATTAACTTTTATTTTGCTCAAAGTTCCTGCGGTAATTCCCAATTTAGGACCTATCATAAAGTTTTTTGAAACTGCATATTGATAGGCTGCCCCCAGTTCCAGACCAAGATTAGAGCCTGTACCTTTTACTGCTTCTGTTTTTGTAGTGTAGGTAATCACTCCAAGAGATACATCAGCAACAATTTTGTGGTTTGTAGGTTTGGTGTAGTTGGAGAACATAACGGAAGGTCCAATGAATGTAATATTATCTTTAGTACTTATAGAAGCGGTAACTGTCTGTCCATTCATATTGTATCCGCTCAGTACACCGCTGCTGGAAGCATTATAATTGGAAAACTTAGCCCCGATTCCAATATTTTTCACATTATAATACGCGGCAATTTCAAAATGGACTCCGTTTTTCAATCCTTCAACATAATTTTTTTCTGCTATAGAAAGCCCAGGTGCTGTTTTAGCTACTCTCCATGCATATCCTACAGCCGGTATAATGGTAATTTTTTCCTGTGCAAAAGAAAGTAAAGAACTCGAAATAGTTCCCAATAGAATTAGTTTTTTTATCATGGTTTTAAAGTTTCCGGCAAAAATAAAATTTTCTTCGCAGAAACAAGCTAAAATTTAAAACGTCTGTTTTCTTTTTTGTCAGAAAGTTTTTTCTTACCATCAAGCCTTTTTTGTTTCTGAGCCCTTGAAGGTTTGGTTGCAGTTCTTTTCTTTGGAACAATAAGGGCTTTGTTTGCAATATCAATTATTTTTTCGATAGCCTTATTTTTATTCATCAGCTGAGTTCTGCTTTCAGAAACTGTAAGGAATAAAAAGCCCTCTGCATTGATCCTGTTTTTCAGTTTATCCTGAATCAATATTTTTTCATCATCATTAAATAATTCTGAGGAATCTACTTTCCAAAGTACGGTAACAGCAGTCTCCACTTTGTTGACATTCTGCCCTCCTGCTCCACTGCTGCGGGAAGTTTTGAAACTGAGTTCTTTTGAAAAGTCTTTCATAATTTTAAGTTTTTGAGATAATGGCATCAAGAGCCAAGACTATAAATTTACATTTATACTTTTATAGAGTTCTAATCTGCTTACTTTACCGTTGGGTGTTCTCGGAATTTCATTGATAAAAATAATTTCTTTGGGTTTATGAAAGCTTTTTTCAAATGGGATTTCTGAAATTTTCTTTATTATCTCATCGGATTTATTTCCTTCTATTATCAGTATCAGTTTCTGACCCAAACTTTCATCCGGAAGTCCGATAAATACAGCTTCATTCGGGATTTCTTTTTTTACTAAAGCTTCAAGAGCCTCAGGAAAAATTTTTGCTCCTCCTGAATTGATGATATTGTCAATTCTTCCGAGAAATTTAAATTGTTTTTCATTCCTAATATCAACTAAGTCATTAGTTTGCAATTCTTCATCATTCACATTAGGCGCAAAGATCTTCAGGCATCCCCGATTATCCAGAGAGATAAATACATTTTCAAAAACGGTGAAATAATCTTGCTGTTCCGGCATCAATTGTTTTAAGCCAATATGGGAAAGCGTTTCTGACATTCCATAGGTTTCAAAAATACGGTTTGAAACACTAAGATTCATCTCTAGAATTTTATTTTTCAGACTTTCTGAAACGGCCGCTCCACCAATGATCAGATTTTTAATCAGATGAAGTTTTTCCAGTGAATTTTCTACCTGAAGAGGAGTCATAGCACAAAAATCTATTTCTTCTTCTAAGTTTTCAACAGGTTTTAGAGAGGGTTCGGTAATTCTTAACTTCATTCCTCTTTCTATGGAACGGACAATCATCATTTTTCCTGAAATGTATTCTACAGGCAGGCAGAGCAATGCAATATTTCCTTTTTTTAATCCCAAAAAATTACAGGTCATAACCGCAGAATTGATCATTTTCTTTTTTTCAATTTCAAAGATTTTTGGTACCCCTGTAGAGCCTGAAGTCTGAACATTCACTCCTGTTTTTTCTGAAAACCATTCTTCCAGAAAAATTTTCACTTTTTTTTCAAACTCCGTTTGGAACGATAATTTATTAATATTGAGATTATTGAAGTCTATCAGCATATTTTCCGTAAATAAAATCCACAGTAAATTTAAAAAAAAATTCAAAAAGTTCTTGTATGTAAAGAAAAAAGCTGTAAATTTGCACCACCAAAATAAAACAGACCTATAGTGTAACGGTAACACTCCGGTTTTTGGTACCGTCATTCGGGGTTCGAATCCCTGTGGGTCTACAAGCCATCCTTTTTAAGGATGGTTTTTGTTTTTATACATACATCAATTGTTATGGGATTAAAAATCTGTTTTTTTTAAGGTAAACAGCAGAAAATTGAAAGAAGATATTTGTAAATAAGAAAAAAATATATAAATTTGCAACACCAAAATAAAGCAGACCTATAGTGTAACGGTAGCACTCCGGTTTTTGGTACCGTCAGTCGGGGTTCGAATCCCTGTGGGTCTACAAACCATCCTTTTTTAAGGATGGTTTTTGTTTTTTAGACCCTCTTTTGAAAAAAGCAAAAAGTTGAGTTCATCTGAAAAGAAAAAATGTTCTGTCCTTCACTCTCTAAACTCGATAGTACCGGAAAGCATTTTCTAGTTTAATGATCAATCTTTTAAATTAATCTTACAAAGTTGAAGTTTCTATTTTTCAATGCTCATTTTTAAGCAAAAAGAATAATGTGAGATGAAAAAATAAAGTAAAAAAACTATATAAGTTTTGAGTTACAAAAAAATAAGAGTGAAATTTCTTCCACTCTTATATAATTTGATGATAATTATTAGGGTAAATATTAACTTATTTATAAGGCTTTCCTTTACAATACCAATCATGTCTGACAATGGTATCTTTTTTATGAATAGCAAGCATTAAATCTCCCCTTTTCTTAACTATAGTATCCCCTTCTTCAACTTCATCGAAGTCTACCATCCAATTATTATGTACCATAATACTAGATTTTTTTCCAGTTATTGGAACAGAACCTCTAATTTTTATCCATACTTCATTTATATTTGATTCTTCCACAATCAAATTGTATTCATTAAGATAGAAGCCTTGTTTCACATCATTGCAATCAGGTTATCCACATGAAGACACCAAGATTAAAAAGCTAAAAAAAACAAATATTTTCATAATTTAATCTAATTGAAGCCTGTATCCAAAGTTTCTTTTAAACCAATTTCTACTTAGCCCTATTATCTGATTTCGCTTTTACCTTGAACACAAGAAAATATAATAAAATCAGCCATTAAAATTATCAAAATATTTTTCACCAATAAAAATCTATAGATTATTCATTATTTTAAAATGAAGTGGAAGCCTTATAGTAGTTATTTTTCCAGCAACGTATTTCATTTTCCATAAAAATACAAAAAGACCTTTTGCAAGGCCTTTTATATTTAGAATTATTCGTTTATTATCTTTTAAGATCATCAATCTCTTCCTGTATCGATTTGATTTTGTCTCTTAATTCCTGACTTACTTTTCCGGGAATCTTTTTAATCTTTCTTAAATCCAGAGCCAGCATAATGGAAGCTATTCCCATAAAAATAAAGGAAACACCTGTAAGCGTAACTAATGAAATCCCTGTAAATACCGGATTAAAGATCAGTAAAAGAGAAAAGATAATTCCTCCGACACTGGCAAGGGCTACATTTCCCCAACTCATGATTCTCATACTTTTCAGATCGAAGGCAAAACCCAGCAGCTGAAAGGAACGAAACAGTAACGTGAATCCTATGACAAACGGAAGCACAGTCATTGAAATCTGAGGATTTGCGATGAGATAAACTCCTATTGCCGTAGTTAATAATCCACTTACAAGAAACCAACCCCAGCCCTGCAGGGATTTACTATTCTGTAAGGAAAAGAATATTTCCGTAATTCCCGAAAATAAAAAGGAAACACTGAAAAAAATAGAAAGTGTAACATACGTTGCAAGTGGCACGCTGAATACATAAAAACCACAGATCAGAAATATAATTCCGAAGATTAATGGAATGTACCAATGTTTTACAGTGTTCGTAAGAGTTTGAAATAAATTAGCCATAGGTGTCTTTTTTAGTCCTGCCTACTTTTTGTAACGGTTTTCGGCTTATCCGCAGGTATTTCAAACAGATTAAAATTTCACCTGAATTTGAAATATAACCTCTTACTAATGTACGAAAAATAACCGCAGAACACAGCATATTCTGCGAATTGTTTCCATAAAAAAGAATCAAATAAAGCCAATTTATTCAATTGAGTTCATCTGATACAAAAAACACCCTTCATTTTTCAAAACCTATCAGGGAAAAATACAGAAACAAAAAAGGTGAAAATTATTTAATTCTCACCTTTCCAAAACATATTTAAATCTGTTTTATATTCTTACTTTGGTTTGTACAATTTATACATCACAAACAAAAAGCCAATCCATACGGGAATCAGAATCACCTGAATTTCCATTCCTGTAATACTCATTAATCCTAATATCAGAACCAAAAAGGCAATACAGATGTAATTGGATACAGGATAAAATATAGATGGGAATTTTGAATGAATTCCTGCTGTACTTATTGATTTTTTAAACTTCAAATGGGTGTAGCATATCATCAGCCAGTTGATAATCAGAGTAGATACTACCAAAGCCATTAAGTATTCAAAAGCTTTTTCCGGCACTAATTTGTTAATAATAATACATATCCCGGCAAAACATGATGAAATAAGAATAGCATTGATAGGAACAGAATTTTTATTCAGCTTTTTAAGGAATTTTGGGGCATTCCCCTGTTGAGCCAATCCGAAAAGCATTCTGCTGTTACTGTAAACACTACTGTTATATACTGATAAAGCAGCTGTCAACACAATCAGGTTAAGAACATTTGCAATCAATGTATTGAACTGAATTACCTTACCAAAAAGGGTAAATTCAAGACCATTCAGATTTTGAAATACCATTACAAACGGGCTGGATCCTTCTGTAATATCTCTCCATGGACTTAATGAAAATAAGATCACCAAAGCTCCTACGTAAAAAATAAGGATTCTGTAAATCACCTGATTGGTAGCCTGTGGAATGGTTTTTTCAGGATTTTTAGCTTCAGCAGCTGTAATTCCGATAAGTTCCAATCCTCCGAAAGAAAACATGATCATAGCCATTGCAGCAAATAAACCTGAATATCCGTTTTCAGTTTTATTAAATAATCCTTTCGGGAAGAATCCGCCATCGTTCCATAAATTGGTAATGGTTGCTTTTTCTCCGCCTGTACCGCTTATCAAAAGGTATACTCCGAAGACAATCATAGCAATAATAGCCACCACTTTGATAATGGAAAACCAGAATTCTGTTTCTCCGTATACTTTTACAGAAGCAAGATTAAGTGCATTGATCACAATAAAAAAGAACAAGCTGGAAACCCAGAGTGGTATTTCCGGCCACCAAAAGTGAATATAATGTCCAATTGCTGTGAGTTCGGCCATACTTACAAGAATATAGAGAATCCAATAGTTCCATCCGGAAGCAAATCCCGGAAAATTTCCCCAATATTTGTAGGCAAAGTGGCTAAAACTTCCTGATACAGGTTCCTGAACAACCATTTCACCAAGCTGACGCATAATAAAAAAGGCAATAATTCCTGCTAAAGCATAGCCTAAAATTACTGAAGGTCCTGCCAGTACTGCAGCTGGTCCAATTCCCAGAAATAAGCCGGTTCCTATGGCACCTCCAAGGGCAATTAATTGTATATGTCGATTTGTTAATCCTCTAACTAAAGTCTCCTTTTCTCCTGTTTTATTTTCGTTGCTCATTGAATGAATTATTCGGTCGCTAAATATATAAAAACTTTTCAGAGAAATTCACATTCCATGGGGTAAATTGACAATTCAGGATTCTTCAAACCGGAAAGCCCCTTTCTGATTAGCCCCTTGCCGATAAAATTTAAAATATAATGACAAAAACGGCCTTAACCCCGATAGATTAAGACCGCTTTCCACAATATCAATATGATATTAATTCGCTATTTTGTACCCAAACATGGTACTTGTTACCACTTCATATTTGTTACCGGCAGATACACCGGCTACAGAAGCCATACTTACGGTTTCCCCTGCACTAAGATAAGTCATGCATGAAATGCTTGAACCAAAAACTCTCGTTACAGTAGGTTGATAGGATTGGACTAATATACTTCCACCATTACCGGGAGCATAATTTTTTATAAAATACAACACAGTCCATGTAAAGTTTGGATTTCCGGCTACGTTTCCATTGTCAAACTGAGTAGATCCCTGAATTACGTAATACCCATCACTAGGTGCCTTAAATGCTCCTGTAGAAGTATTAAGGACATTCCCTTTATTAATAACCGTCCCTTGGGGATAAACAATTGCTGTTCTTATCCATGGATCAGAGGGAGTGGCAGTTGCATCACAGCTTTGTCTTTGGGTAGTAGACACCGCTGAAAAAGGATAGGTAGATTCTGCTGAAGGAACACTGTTTGAACTTGAAACCAGTACGAGTTCCCATGTTGCACCAGTAATTGTTCCTTTACTCACCAGAAATGCATAATATCCGGGTGGAACTGTAATGGAAGGAACTCCAAGACCAGTCCCGTTCTGATCATCAATCAGTTCAGAGCCATTGGCTGAAACAGTAAGTATTTTTCCGCCTGTGTTTTTAAAGTGATAAGTACGTCCTGCAAAATTACCTGCTCCACTGATGGCTGCCGGTAAAGTTAACGTTCCATCAGCAGTTCCGTTATAGGCGATATAGTAATCATTGGCTCCTACAGCACCACTTACAGCAACTGTTTTGTATGTTGCAGCAAATGAACCATTCACCGTAAGGGTACTGCCGGGATTTGCAGTATTAATCCCTACACTTCCTACCTGAGCATTTACAGAAATACAATTTAAACCTGCCAACAAGGCAATGAAAAGCATCTTTTTTTTCATAAACAAATACATTTTTAGAATCTAAAAGGTTCGGAATAACATCCAATACCTTTAATTATTTAATGGAAGTTTCGCAATACGAACCTACTGCGAAAAACGAATAAATAAAGAACAGATCCTGTACGTATTTTTCCACAAAGCCGTAAGGGTTTTATGACAAAAGCAGATGGGGTATTAATGTATTTCTTTATAAATATGAAACAGTTCAATCAGATTGGTAATCTTCAGTTTCTGATAGATTCTTCTTTTGTAGGTCCCTACAGTAGATTCTTCAACATTCAGGGCATTCGCAATTTCAAGATTTCCGTTTCCTTTAGCCAAAAGATTAAAAACCTGCAGCTCTCTCTCTGATAAATGCTCTACTGCTTTTTTCTTCTTACTTCCTTTCAGCATTTCATTCATAATCTCCGGCGTGTAGTAATATCCATCTTTAAAGAGAGCCTCAATAGCTTTTACAAATATTTCCGGGTCACTCTGCTTATTCAGGAAGCCATTTGCTCCTTCTTCAATGTATTGCAAGGCAATATTTTCTTTGTAAGACGTAAATATTAAGATAAGAGTTTCTTCAGAAATATTTTTTATCTCTTTAACCATAGATTTGAGAATACTCCCGGGAAGTTCAATATCAAGAATAATGAGGTCATATTTTTCAGATTCAAATTTCTGTTTTGCTTCTCCATAGGTTTCGGCAAAATCAACCTCAAAATAATTAAAATTTTTCTCCAGGATCATAGCGGTCCCGATTCTTACCACATGATGGTCATCTGCAATGAGTATTTTTTTTGTCATATTTTAATAAGGATTTTAATAAGAGTTCCCTTTGGGGTATTTTGATGGAAAGTCATTTCAGAATTAATCTTCATCATGAGCTGAACAACCATATGAAGCCCCAAACCATAGTTTTTAAAAGTCATATGTTCATTCTCTTTTTTCTTAAAAAGTCCAGTATAGTAAATCATCTGTTCATCGGACATTCCACTACCGGTGTCCTTGATTATAATTTCTATGTGTGATTCTGCAGAGGTTGATGTAATGGTAATTTCACCATCTGAAGTGTTTTTTACCGCATTATCTATGATATTGTGAAAAACTGCAAGGAGAATGTTTTTATTAAGCCTGGTCTTTAGCTGATGGTCACAAAAATTGTATATAAATGTATTTTTCCGAGCAGCAATTTCTTCAAACAATAATCTTTTAGTCTCTATCAGATCATAGAAGGAATATTCATCATCGTCAGTACTTTCCTGTTTGTACAGTTCTGTATATTCTTTTAGGCTTAAAGTAAATTTATACAGCTGTTCAGAGGTTTTATAAATGCTGTCAAAATATTTTTTCTGAGTTTTCAGATCTTCAGACTGGTTAAGTTCCTGTGAAAGAAGTGCAATAAATTTAACAGGTGTCGTAATATCGTGGCTTATGCTTTCTATCAGTTTTTTTTGATAATCAGATTCGCTTTTAAGCTTATTGTGGGTTTCCAACAGCTGTTTATCTTTATGATCTATAGTATTTTTCAGCACTTTATTTTTCAGTCTTAAAAAATTAGTCCTGATTTGTATAATCATCAAAATGATAAAAATGACAATAACCGCTATCAGAATTTTAAAGAAAAGAGTCTGATAAAAATAGGCTTCAACTTCTACGGGAATAGTTTTATAAATAAATTTTCCTGTTCCGGAAGACAGAAACCGGACGATAAGATTGTAAGTTCCGGGTTCTATATTGGTCAGCCGGAATGTTTTATCACTTTTGACATTTACCCACTGGCTATCTTTATTGTCTGAAAGTTTAGCCTGCAGATAAATATTCTCCAAATCAGAATAGTAGGGAATATCTATATAAACTTCTGCATTTTTGTATCCACATTCCAAAAAGAGCTTATCTTTCAGCTGAATCATTTTTCCTTTTATTCTTGCTCTTTCAAGATAGAGGTCGTGAGCTACGGGGTAATAAGCTTTAATTCTGTCAGGGTTAAAAAACACAAATCCTTCCATAGACGGAAACACAAACTGCCCATCGTTCAGTTTATGCGCGCAGGGATTTGCACTTCCATTGAATTCATTATTTAAAAGACCCTGTTTTTTAGTATAGCGATAATAAGTAATAGCTCCTTTAGGAGCTTTCATGTATTGCAGAAGAGTGTTTTTACTGACTTGAAAAAGTCCGTTATCAGACGAAATCCATAAGTTGGAGTTCCGGTCTTCCAACAGATAATGGGCATTAGCAAGAAAAGCATTTTTATCGGATGGAAGCCTGACTGCCTTATGGTCTTTTATTAAATAAATCCCCCGATTATAAGTTGTAAACCAAACATTCCCGTCTTTTGTTCTGATGATTTGTTTTACCGGCAGGCCTTTTCCAATAAGTTTTATCACTTTATTACGGGCAAAAGAGTACACAAAGATCCCACCACTGCTCCCTATATAAAGAAGATCTTTGTTATATCTGACAACGGCCTCTATTTTATCTTTACAAGGAATAATTCTTTCTATTTTACTGAATTGATCCTGCTTATATATATAAAGATAAGACTGCATTCTGCTTATAAATGATGCCATATATAAGCCTGCGCTTTTATATAAACCATTAATTTCTTTCCCTTTAAAAGAAACAGAGTCATATTTTGTAAATCCTGTATTCTTATATCTTATATGAATAGAATTATTTTCCCGATAAACCAAATTCCCGGTATCATCCTCTAAAATATATCGCTTGTCATAAGATTGAGGGGCCGTATATATTCTTTCTGAAGAACCAGAAGAATATACAATTCCTTCCTGAGTAAGAACAGAGTGATCTCCATAGGGAACTGCAGCATAACACACCTCATCCTGATAAGGCAGATTCTTTCTGGAAACTGAGAAATCTGATAAGCTCAGAATTTTCAGTCCGTTAATAGAACTTCCGATGTATAATTTTCTGGTTACTTCATCGTAGAACATAGCTCCGGAAATATCTTTATCAATATCCTTATATTCTAACAAATAAGTAAGCTCCAGCTTTCCGCCTGAAAACTCACTTCTGTATATTTTGCCGTGGCTGATCATGAAAACCTGTCCGGTAATCTGCTGCCAGTAGATTTTAGTTTCCGGATCAGTATAAACCGATGGTGCATTGATGTAAGAATATTTCCCATGATACAGCTGAAGCACCTTTTTATGCTCAACATCAGCAATAAAGGCATAGTCTCCATGGGCAAATAACCGTCTTAATCTGCTGTGTGGAAGTTTCAGATCAATTGTTATTCTGTTTTTATTTTTTTGATCAACATAAATAACTGTATTGTTTTCAAAATAATAGGAACCTGCATTTAAACAAATAAAAAATGAATATATACTCGGAACATATCGTACTGTGAAATTATTTTTGAAAAGCTGTTTGTATATTTTATTATCTGTCGAACTTTTGGAATTAAACATTGGTCCGGAAGATATAATATTAGGTTTTCTCCGGGAAATCAACACAATATCTTTTTCAGAAGTATTAAAAACGTGAATACTATCTTTTTGTATGTTTCCGAAGAAATCACCGAAGCTTAGATTTTTAAGTTTAAAATTTTTATATTCTACAAAGTTACTTCCGTCATATCGCAAAACCCGGCCTTCCATAGACAGCCAAATAAAGCCATATTTATCTTTTACAATGTCCTTGATACTGTTTTGAGGCAGACCATTGTCCATGTTATACCATTGGGTAGTATAGCTTTGCCCGTGGATACATAGAAAAAACAAGAGTGAAATAAAGTAAAGAAGCTTCATTCAGTGGGCAGGCATTATATTTATAACAAATATATTATAGAAAATTAAATATATTGTAAACATTTATCCACAATTATGTGAATTTTTTTCTACATAATTGTTTATAAACAATATATTGATTATTATAAATTTGAAAAACCAATACTTGTTCACCATCAATGCCATGATCTTCAGGCGTACTAAAAACACAGTCTTTTTTTGACTAAAAATATGATCTCCATCAATAACCGAAGGAGATCATTATTTTATGATTATATTGTAATGTAAAAGCAAAAAAGCCAAGTCTACAAAAACTCTTTCGGAATTGAAATATTATTCTTTTTCATATATTCTAAAAGGTCCTGATATTTATCTTCATATGCATCTATTCCACATTTATGCGAAATACTACAGATATCGGATGGTTTGATGTCTAAAATAGTTGATATTTTAGTCAGTATCTCCAGATTGATCTTTACCTTGGAATTTTCAATATCGGAATAAGCTTTCTGGGAGATCCCCATTTCAAAAGCCATGTATTCCTGGGTAAGGTCTTTACTCCTACGGATTTTTCTGATATTTTGTCCACATACTTTCATCGTTTTTGTTTTAGTAGTTTTCGGTATATTTTAGAAGATTATCTAATAGCCTCTAACAAAGTTAATAAATACCTTTGGCAAAACATTATACACGTTACATGATATTTATTTTCAACAGAGAAAAGAATCAAAAATAAGCCTTTTTTCAGAGAAAATATCACTTCGGTAAACACTATTGGAATTTATGGAGACGCAAAAATTTAATTATGACAATAATATTGTCAGAGCATTCCTCTATGCGACTATCGCATTCGGACTTGTAGGATTTCTGCTGGGGCTTACAGCTGCATTGATGCTTTTTTATCCTGAATTACCTGAATTTTTATTCGGTACGGATGACACAACTATTAAAAGCTTAGCTTCAGGCAATATTCAGGGACTGATCAATACTCAGGGAGCAATGGGCTTCGGAAGAATCAGAATGCTTCATACCAGTGCTGTAATTTTTGCTTTCGTATGTAATTCCTTTTTCTGTGGTGCTTACTACAGTATGCAAAGACTTCTTAAAACCAGAATGTATAGTGATACACTTTCATGGATCCATTTCTGGTCATGGCAGTTGATGATCGTTAGTGTAGTGATTACTTTCCTTATGGGAATCAACACTTCTAAAGAATATGCTGAACATGAATGGCCTATTGATATTTTAATTGCATTTTCATGGATCATTTTCGGGATCAATATGTTCGGAACTATTGCCAAGAGAAGGGTGAGACATTTATATGTAGCCATCTGGTTCTATCTTGCAACCTGGATTGCTGTAGCAATGCTTCACATCTTCAATAACCTGGAAGTTCCGTTATCTTTCACAAGCTGGAAATCTTATTCTGTATATGCAGGTGTAAAAGATGCATTAGTACAATGGTGGTATGGGCACAATGCGGTTGCATTTGTATTAACTACCCCTGTATTAGGTCTTATGTATTACTTTATGCCAAAAGCAGCACAACGACCGGTATTCTCATACAAGCTATCCATAATTCACTTCTGGTCGCTGATCTTTGTATACCTTTGGGCCGGGCCTCACCACCTGCAATATACAGCTTTACCTGCATGGGCTCAGGCTGTTGGAACTGGATTCTCTATCATGCTTATTGCACCGTCATGGGGAGGAATGCTGAATGGTCTTCTAACCTTAAGAGGAGCATGGGATAAAGTAAGAGAAAATCCAATTCTGAAATTCTTTGTAGTGGCTATTACCTGTTATGGTATGGCTACCTTTGAAGGACCTTTATTGGCTACAAAATCATTAAATAAAATTGGTCACTATACCGACTGGGTTATTGGTCACGTACATTTAGGAGCCCTTGGCTGGAATGGTTTTATGGCATTCGGAGTGGTATATTATCTGGTTCCGATCATGTGGAGAACGCCTCTTTGGTCTAAAAAACTGGCCAACTGGCACTTCTGGCTGGGAACATTAGGAATTATCTTCTATGCCGTTCCTATGTATATTTCAGGATTTACACAGGGATTGATGTGGAAACAGTTCAATCCGGACGGAACATTATTGTGGAAAAACTGGCTGGATACCGTTACTGCAATTATTCCTTACTTTAAAATGAGATTCTTAGGAGGGATTCTTTATCTGTCCGGAGCAATTTTAATGGTCATTAATGTTATCAAAACTGTTAAAGCCGGTTCATTCCAGAAAGAAGTTCCTGCAGAAGCTCCTGCATTAGCCAACATCGGTACATCAAGAAAAGAAGGTGAAGGCGTACACCTATGGTTGGAAAGAACACCTACTCTCCTTTCTATATTAGCTTTTATCACCATAGCAATCGGTGGATTGGTGGAAATTGTTCCCACACTTTCACTTAAACAAAGTGTTCCGACAATTACCGCAGTAAAACCCTATACACCACTGGAACTGGAAGGTAGAGATCTTTATATCCGTGAAGGATGTAACGCTTGCCACTCTCAGATGATCAGACCTTTCCGTGATGAAGTGGTAAGATTTGAAGGAAAGAACGGACAGTATTCCAAAGCAGGAGAGTTTATTTATGACAGACCTTTCTTATGGGGATCTAAAAGAACAGGACCGGATCTTCACAGAGAAGGAGGAAGAAACCCAGACTCATGGCACTTTAAACATATGTACAACCCAAGAATTACGTCTGCAGGTTCTATCATGCCACGTTTCCCATGGTTAATTACCAATAAACTGGACCGCGATCAGATGGTGGATAAGATGAAACTGATGAAAAATGCCTTCGATGTTCCTTATACAAAAGCTCAGATAGATTCTGCCAACCAATGGGCAGACAACCAGTCAAAAGCCATTGTAAATAGAATTTATGCCGAAGCAACGGATGTAAAAGATCAGATGGTAAAAGAAAAAACAGCCAAAGGATCTGCATATGTCCCTCTTGAACAGAGAGAAATTGTAGCAATGATCGCTTACCTGCAGAGATTAGGTACGGATATTAAAACAACACAGGTACAAACAGCCAGCGTAGAGTAACATTTAAAATTGAATTGCAATGAAAACGAGAACCCCAATTTCAATATATATCGCAGCAACGATAGGTTTAACGATCATGGCCTTTGAAATGTTCGCCAGTGATTCAGGATATTTTTCTTCTCCTTTTTTCTGGGCGCTGATATTAATTGCCATTATCCTTCTGCTCATCATGAATTCGATTGGAGATCTGGTGGAAAATGAAAATTTCAACAGATTATCAGAGGAAGAGAAAAAACAATATCTGGCAGAAAAAAATACTCCTTATTATCAGAAATTATGGAACTCTGCCTTCAAAAAACAATCCGTTACGGAAGAAAAGGATATCCTTATCGACCACGGTTTCGATGGAATTACAGAGCTGGACAACTCACTTCCGAAATGGTGGATTGGTCTGTTCTGGTTCGGATGTATCTTTTGTGTAGTTTATCTGACAGCTTTTTCTTTCACAGATTATGCCCATCCGGAGGTAGAATACACTAAAGAAGCAAAAACCATGTTGGCCTCTATTGAAGAGTATGAGAAAACGGCTCCCCAGATCAATCTGGAATCCGCAAAATACAGTGCTGATAACATCGCAGATGGTCAGGAACTCTTCAAAACGAATTGTGTTACCTGCCATGGAGACGGAGGAAAAGGAGGTATAGGCCCAAACCTTACCGATACACACTGGATCAACATGAAAGAAAAAAGTTTATTTAAAAATGTATTCTGGATGCTTGAAAACGGTTCTCCAAACAATCCTACCATGAGACCTTTCATCAAGGAAGGAACCATCACAGGACGGGATGCCGAAAAGATTGCCGCTTACATTTACCATATCAATCAGGAAACTGCTCCTATTACAACAGCACAAGGTGGTGCCGCTCCGCAGGGAGAAGAAGTAAAATGGGAAAACGGAAACAATTAAAAATTTATTATCTATCATATAAACCATGCCAAGCCCCCTTTTCTACTACACTAACATTTGAATTTCATTTTTGCTAACTAACCTTTTCAACACTAAAAATGATATAAAGGGGGCTTTTTTAAAAAATACAAATCCATACCTTGGCTTGTCTTACTCAACTATTCACTTGACAACTACAAACTAAAAATTCCATAATAAGACGGCCAAGGCAGGATTTTTGCATTTGCAATGGATACCACAACAAAGACTAAGTAAAATAGTATTATTATCTTTGTTAGAAACCACATCGCATTTGAAACTGAAAATCAACACCACAAAAATTTTAAGGCGTATTGTAATAACCTTTATTTCAATATTGGTTTTTCTTACCCTGTTGATATTAAGCTTAAGGCTTCCTGCCGTTCAAAACTTCATTAAAGACAAGCTTATTGTTTACCTTGAGAAAAAAATCAAAACCAAGGTAAGCCTTGAAAAAGTGTATATCGGATTTCCTAACAGCCTTGTTATGGAAAATCTTTACCTCAAAGGACAGGATGTAGATACACTACTGGCAGTCAGAAAACTGGATGTAGGTTTACATATGCTGAAGCTCCTCAATTCTACAGCAGATATTACGTCAGTCAACATGGAAGGAGCCCGTGCTAACGTAGTACGAAAACCGGATGGCAAATTCAACTTCGATTATATCATTGATGCTTTCGCAACCAGCGACAAAGAAGAAAGTTCTTCCAAGCCATTCATTATTTCTCTTGATAAAATCAATTTAAAAGATATTGGAGTAACCTTCAATGACCAGCAGTCCAGGAATGACATTAAACTATATTTTAAATCGTTTGATACCAGGGTAAAAACTTTTGATCTTAATAAAAACAATTACGCTGTTAATGATATTAATCTTGACGGATTAAAATTAAAGTTAAAACAGGGACTTGTAGAAGAAGTGGCCCAAAAGGTTGAGAAAAAAGTAGACTCTCTCAATGAAAAAAAACCGATGAATATTGGGTTGAGAGGTATTAAGCTTACTCATTTCGATATTGACTACGGTGACGAAAATACCAAAACATTCGCAAAAGTTATATTCAAAGAGCTGAGTACAAAGGTCAATAAACTTGATCTTGAAAACAATGCTTACAACGTTTCAAATGTATTTCTTTCCGGTGCAGATATTAATGCCAATCTTTATCTTCCTGCTCAGAATGCCAATCCGAAAAAAGCAAAAGAACCTGAAGTTTCCAAAGTCTCCGATCAGGATAAAGCGATGAAACTTCTCTTAGGAAAGCTTGTTCTGAATGATGTAAAGGTAAATTATAATAATACCGCTATTGCCCCAACCAAACAGGGAATGGACTTCAACCACCTGAATTTTTCCAAAATGAATGTGGAGGTAAGAAGTTTCAAAATGGAGAACAATACTTTTGCAGGAACAGTAAATTCTGCGGAAATTAAAGAAAACAGAGGCCTGGATATTCAGAAATTCAATACGGATTTTGTATATGCTGAAAAAGAAGCCTATCTAAAAGATCTTTACCTTCAGACTCCGAAAACAATCTTACGTGATGAAGTTATTTTAAATTATAACTCCATTGATCAGTTAAGCTCAAATCTTGGTACAGTAAAGATTTCAGCCAACATTAAAGATTCAAAAATAGGATTCTCTGACATTCTGAATTTAGTTCCGACTTTAAGAAATACAGTTCCGTTCAACAAATATCCAAATGCAATTCTCAATGTAAATGCTAATGTAAAAGGAACCGTAAATGATCTTTTAATCCAGGATCTCAAGGTTTCAGGGCTGGACCAGCTGAGAGTGATGGCTTCCGGAAAAATTAAAAATGCAATGAATCCGGATCAGTTATATTACGATCTGAGAATCGGAGAATTTTCTTCCAGTGCCAAAACGATATTCAATCTTGTCCCGAAAAATACAATTCCTTCCAATATTTCGCTTCCTTCCCATTTCAGTATTAAAGGAAATGCAAAAGGAACGACTAAAGTAGTAAATACAGACCTCAACCTCTACTCCACGCTCGGAAATGCCGCCGTCATCGCACAAGTAGATATGCGTAGAAAAAATCATGAATTATATGATGTAAAAGCCAATCTTCAGGGGATACAGGTAGGAAAAATTATTCAGAATAAAGATATTGGCCCTATCACAGCACAGATTGCAGCGAAAGGTGAAAGTTTTGATTTTAAAAATGCCAATGCAGATTTAAAGGGACATGTTGCCTCTGCAGTCTACAAAGGATACCGCTATCAAAACATGAATCTTACCGGTAAGATCAACAAAGGTGCTTATCATGTTATTCTGGATTCAAAAGATCCGAATGCCAGTTTACAGCTGACCGCGTCCGGAGTATATGATGAAAAAAATCCTACGGTAAAAGTGAACGGAGAAGTCATCAAACTGGATGTCAACAAACTTGGTTTCTATGAAAAACCAATGATCATTGCCGGAAAAATTGATGGTGATTTCACAAGTCTTGATCCTAATAATCTGAACGGGTATTTAAACCTTAAAGATTTTGCCTTTTCAGATACCAAAGAAGTCTATCCGGTACAGGAAGTGAATCTTAAAGCTTCTTCTACTCAGGATTCTACCCAGATTATTTTCAATTCTCAGGTAGCAGATGTGGAACTCAAGGGTAAATATAAACTTACTCAGATTTTTGGTGCTTTAACCCAGACAATCAATCAATATTATCAGTTCCAGAAGCCGGATAAAAACCAGAAAATAGATCCGGGACAGCATTTTACTTTTACAGCCAAAGTAAAAAACGATGACCTGATCAGAAAATTTGTTCCAGACCTGAAAGATTTTGAAACCATCAATCTGACAGGAAACTACGATGCAGATTCTCAAAAAATTGAAATTGACGGACAGATTCCGCGATTACTGTATGGGGAGAATACCATTGAAAAAGGAGCTTTAAAGGTAACCAACGAAAATCAGGCGCTACAATACAACCTGAATGTTGCCGCTTTAAAAAGTTCAAGTTTTTCTTTAAATAAAATCAATATTGACGGAGATGTTGCCGACAATACCATCCGATACAATGTAACGACAAAAGATGAGAAAGATGCCACCCAATTCCTGATTGCAGGAAATGCAAAATCCCTGAATGACATTACAGAAATTTCTCTGAACCCGAACGGCTTAAAACTTAACTACACGGACTGGAACGTTGCGGATAACAATAAAATCCAGATCAGCAGCAAAGGAATTCTGGCTGACAACTTTATCTTATCCAATGGAAACAGTGAAATTGCTGTTCAGTCTGAAAGCAATAGCCCAAGCAGCCCTTTAAATATTTCGTTGAAAGATTTTAAAATCGAAACCATTACAGAACTTATTAAAAAAGATACCGTTCTGGCCAGAGGAACGATCAACGGAACAGCACAACTTCGGGATGTTACTAAAAATATGACATTCACTTCTGACTTAAATATTTCTGATTTAATCGTTTATGGAAGTCCTGTCGGAAACCTTGCTGTAAAAGTGAATAACGCTTCACCGAATCTTTTAAATGCTGATATTGCTCTTTCCGGAAATAATAATGATGTAAAAATCCTTGGCGATTATAATACGTCTTCCAGTACTTTTGATCTGAATATGGCGATCAACCAGCTTCAGATGAAGAGTATTCAAGGGTTTTCTATGAATGCCATTACCAATACGGAAGGGTATCTTTCAGGAAACTTAAAGATCACCGGAACTACCGATAAACCTAATATTTTAGGAAAAGTAAAATTCAACGATGCAGGGCTGGAAATTGCCAAAACAGGAAGTGATTTCAGACACCTGAGTGATGAAATAGACTTTACAAACCAAGGGATTGAGTTTGATAAATTTAAAATCAAAGATAAAGACGGCAATGCTCTTGTTGTAGACGGACAGGTTCTTACACAAACCTACAGAGATTTTGCCTTTAACTTAAATGTAAATGCTAAAGATTTTAAAGTGGTCAATTCAGAAAAGTCTAATGATGCGATCATGTATGGTATTCTTGCTATTGATGCTGGACTTCATATCCGCGGAAATCTGGATCTTCCAAAGGTAGACGGAAGATTGAGCGTAGCAGACAACACAGATTTCACTTTTGTTCTTCCTCAATCAAGTCCTTCTCTGCAGGAAAGAGATGGTATTGTGGAGTTTGTAGATCAGGATCAGGTGGTTTTAAATAAAACCATCAAAGCAGATTCTCTGAATGCACAAAGCCGTATTAAAGGGATGGACGTAAGCGTTAATATTGAAGTCAGCAAAGAAGCAAAACTGTCGCTGATCATTGATAAAGCTAATGGTGATTTTGTACAGCTTCAGGGTGAGGCAGAATTAACCGGAGGAATAGATCCATCAGGAAAAACTACATTGGTAGGAGTATATGAAGTAGAAAAAGGTAGTTATGATCTTTCTGTAAGCTTCCTGAAACGTAAGTTTGATATCCAAAAAGGAAGTACCATCACATGGACCGGTGAACCTACCATGGCTCAAATGGATATTACCGCCGTTTATAAGACAGAAGCTCCGCCTATAGACCTTGTAGAACAGCAGATCAGTGGAGAAAGTGCTTCAACATTGAATCAGTTTAAGCAGAGAGTTCCTTTCAATGCTTTATTAAAAATGAAAGGAGAATTACTGAAACCTCAGCTTACTTTCGATATTACCACGGACGAAAAAAATAACTCTGTATCTACCAATGTAAAGGATATTATTGATCAGAAACTTGCCCAGATCAGAACTCAGGAATCTGAACTTAACAAACAGGTTTTTGCGTTATTGCTTCTCAATCGTTTCATTGGGGAAAATCCATTTGAAAGCGGGGCCGGAATGTCTGCAGAAACAATGGCAAGACAGAGTGTGAGTAAAATTCTTTCCCAGCAGCTGAATAATCTTGCCTCTGGTCTGATCAAAGGGGTAGATCTTAATTTTGGTCTTGATTCTTCGGAAGACTATTCCAGCGGGGAGAAAAATACCAGAACCGATCTGAATGTAGATATCAGTAAAAAACTATTGAATGACCGACTGAAAGTAACAGTGGGAAGTAATTTCGGACTGGAAGGCCAGGCACGTCAGAATGAAAATATGACCAATATTGCAGGTAACGTTTCTGTAGATTACAGTCTTTCCAAAGATGGAAGATATATGTTACGTGCTTATCGTAAAGATGAGTATCAGGTAGCTCTTCAGGGGCAGATTATAGAAACCGGAGTTGGATTTATCATTACATTGGATTATGACAAATTCCGTGAGATTTTCCAAAAATCCAGAGAGAAGAAGCCGAAAAAAAATCAAAATAACCAAGTGGTAGAATTTAAATAATGAGTAATAAGTTCCATATATATTGTAAATATCTGTTGGTTTCCGGATTGGCATCAACGGTAATTTCGTGCAGTAATACCCGGTTTTTGAAGGAAGGCCAGATGCTTTACACCGGAGCCAAAGTAAAGATTGAAAACGATACGATTTCTAAAAAGGAAAAGAAAGATCTTCAGTCTGCACTGGAAGCCAACCTCACCCCAAAGCCCAATTCTACATTTTTGGGAATGCGTCCAAAGCTTTACTTTTATAATATTGCCAAAGAGCCGAAAAAAGATAAAGGTTTTAATTACTGGCTTAAATATAAAGTAGGTGAAAAACCTGTATTATTAGGTGATGTAGATCGCGAGTTCAATAAAGATATCATTGAAAATTATTCTGAAAACAAAGGATATTTCAATGCCAGGGCTTCTTATGATACTGTTTCAAAAAATAAAAAAGCTCAGGTCATTTATACGGTAAGGCCGGGCTCCAGATATTTGATTGACGGAGTAAAATTCCAGAAAGATTCTACACTGGTTAATCAGGAAATTCAGAGTTTTTCCAATAGAACACTTCTTAAAAATGGGAATCCATTTGATCTCGATGTCATTAAAGCGGAAAGAGAAAGAATTGATACCAGATTAAAAGAAAGAGGTTTTTATTATTTCCATCCTGATAATATTATTGTACAGGCAGACAGTACGGTAAGTAAAAATCATAAGGTTGAACTTAACGTAAAACTGAAAGACAATACACCTAATCTGGCAACTCAGCAATTCAGTATAGACAAAGTGGTTGTATTTCCTAATTACAACATTCAGGATGTAAAAGATGGGAAATACAGTATTCCGATGAATAAAGATTCTCTTTCCAAATATGCTTTTGATGATATTTATGTTATTGATCCACAGCATAAATTTAAACCGAAGATTTTTGACAGGGCTTTATATTTCAAACAGGGAGATCTTTATAACCGTTCCAATCACAATCTTACCCTGAACCGATTGATAAGTCTCGGTGTTTTTAAATTTGTGAAGAATGAATTTGTTGTTTCGGATTCACTGAGTCATAAATTTGATGCTTATTATTTATTAACTCCAAGACAAATTCAGTCCCTTCGTCTGGAAGCCTTAGGAAGAACAAACTCTGCCAATTACGCAGGTAGTGAACTGAATCTGAACTGGACTCACCGAAATTTTTTCCGTGGTGCGGAACAATTTAAAGCAGCTATCTACGGAGCTTTTGATTTTCAGATGGGGGGCGCACAGAATGCCAATAATATTTTCCGTGCAGGAACGAATGTACAGCTTTCTATTCCGAGAATTGTTGCTCCTTTCCGTTTTCATTCTTCCAGTGAATTTGTGCCACGAACTAATATCACATTGGGATACGAATTTCAAAACAGAACGAAATATTATACTCTTAATAATTTTACAGGATCATTTGGGTATCTATGGAAAGAAAATGCAAGGAAGGAACATGAGCTGAAAGTCATTGATATTACACTCGTGTCTCCTGCAAATGTTACTGAAGAATATCTGGCTAAATCTGATGGAAATCCTGCCATGAAAAGAGTTGTAGACAAACAGCTTATTTTTGGCCCTACCTATTCTTTTACTTACACCAATACCATGCTTCCAAAAACCAATACCGTTTATTATAAAGGTACCCTTGATCTGGCAGGAAACATTACAGGTCTGGTTACGGGAGCTGATGTAAAAAAGGACAAAGAGAAAAAAATATTTGGAATTCCTTTCAGCCAATATGTAAAAATTGAAAATGATTTCAGGTTCTATCATAAGTTTACTGAAAAGTCTTCACTGGCCACAAGATTTATTGGAGGAATTGCTTATCCATACGGAAACTCAGAATTCATTCCTTTTTCCAAACAATTTTTCTCAGGAGGAAGTAACAGTATCAGGGCATTCCGTGCAAGAACATTAGGGCCGGGAAGTTTTGATCCGAGAACTATACCGGAGGGCTCTTATTTTGATCAGTCCGGAGATGTTAAACTGGAATTAAATGCTGAATACCGTGCCAATCTTTATAAGTTTTTAAATGCAGCAGTGTTTGTAGATGCCGGAAATATCTGGCTGCTTCATGATGATTCTACAAGACCTGGAGCGAAGTTTTCAAAAGATTTTTTAAATGAAATTGCGGTGGGAGCCGGAGTAGGTCTGAGACTGGATTTTTCTATCCTGATTTTAAGACTGGATCTTGCTATGCCACTGAGAGTTCCTTACTATCAGAAAGGAGATAGATGGGCCTTCGATAAAATCAATTTCGGAGATCCAAGCTGGAGAAAAGATAACCTTGTTTTTAATATTGCCATCGGATATCCTTTTTAATATGATCAAAAATGCTAAATTTTTCTGGGAGGTTCTGAAAGACACATTTACAGAATGGAACAATTCTACTGCATCAAAAGATTCAGCAAGTCTTGCTTATTATGCCATTTTTTCTATCCCGGGATTATTGATCATTATTATATGGGTACTTGGAAATTTCTTTGGTGAAGAAGCTATCCGTGGACAAATCAGCACACAGATCAGCGGTATTATGGGACCTGATGTTGCTAAAAGTATTGAAGGGATGCTGGCAGGCGCTCTGATTGATAAAAAAAATATTTTCATGAAAGCGGTTGGAGTGGGATCATTGGTTTTTGGTTCTACAACACTCTTTTTTCAACTTCAGCACTCATTAAATTCACTTTGGGAAGTAGAAGCAGCTCCCAAAAAGGCATTGATTAAATTTCTGCTGGACAGAGCCAATTCTTTGGGAATGATTCTTATTATGGGATTTCTTTTGATGATCACCATGGTTTTATCTTCTCTGATCAGTCTTTTCAATCAGATTATTACCCGATATTTTGGTTTTGAAACCTATATGCTGGTAGAGTTCGTGAATTTTGCTGTCGGATTTGGTCTGGTCATGCTTTTATTTGCTTTAATGTTTAAAGTACTGCCTGATGTTTTGATCAGCTGGAAACCAGTATGGAAAGGAGCATTTCTGACAACTGTTTTATTTACTCTCGGAAAGTTTTTATTGAGTCTTTATTTTAATCAGGTAAAGCCTACTTCAGCCTTTGGAGCTGCCGGAACAGTCATCCTTATTATGATGTGGATCAACTATTCCTGTATGCTGATATTTTTTGGCGCCGTATTTACCAAAGTTTATACTTATAAAAAAGGATATAAAGCCATTCTTTCCAAGCATGCAAGATGGACTCCCGCTAAGTTATATGCAGATAGTCTGAAACAGATGAGTAACCAGCAAACTTCAGATTCAAAACAATCCTAAAATATTAAATGTACATATAATAAAAAAGCCTCCTGAAATTCAGGAGGCTTCTATTTTTACATTCTGTTTACTGTTCCGATTCCCAGTAGTTCCAACGATTTTTTGATCGTCTTCGCTGTGATATCTGAAATATTCAAACGGAATTGTTTTACATTTTCATCTTCCTGATTCAGAATTGGGTTATTCTGATAGAAAGAGTTATAGGCTTTAACAAGATCATAAACATAGTTCGCCACCAAAGCCGGACTTAAAGTCTCCGCTGATTTTGCTACTACAGTTTTAAAGTTTGTCAGCTGCATAATCAATTCCTTTTCAGATTGATTCAATTCAATATCAGCTGTTTCCGTTTGCAAAGTACCTGCTTTAGACAGCAATGATTGAATACGAGCATAGGTATATTGGATAAACGGTCCTGTATTTCCATTAAAATCAATACTTTCTGCCGGATTGAAAAGCATTTTTTTCTTAGGATCTACTTTAAGCATAAAATATTTCAATGCACCCAATCCTACTGTTTCATAAGATAGTTCTTTATCTTCTTCGGAAAGTGTCTCTAATTTCCCTAATTCCTGAGCCTTAGATTTTGCAGTTTCATACATTTCCTGCATCAAATCATCAGCATCTACAACAGTTCCTTCACGGGATTTCATTTTACCTTCCGGAAGTTCTACCATTCCATAAGAAAGGTGATATAACTGATCTGCCCATTCATACCCCAGTTTTTTCAGGATTTTAAATAAAACCTGGAAGTGGTAATCCTGTTCGTTTCCTACTGTATAGATCAGCTTTTGAATACTATTTTGCTTAAAACGTTCAACTGCCGTTCCAAGATCCTGTGTCATATAAACCGATGTACCATCTGAACGTAGCAACAGCTTCTGATCAAGTCCTTCATCGGTAAGATCACACCAGACAGAACCGTCTTCTTTCTGATACAGAACACCTTTATCCAAGCCTTCCTGAATAAGATCTTTTCCTAAAATATAGGTATTGCTCTCATATTGAACCTGATCAAAATCAACACCCAGTCTCTTATAAGTTTCATTGAATCCTTTGTAAACCCATGAATTCATCTCTTCCCAAAGGGCTCTTACCGTTGCATCTCCATTTTCCCAATCCAAAAGCATTTTCTGAGCTTCTTTCATCACTGGAGCATCCTTCTTAGCCTGTTCCTCTCCTACTCCCTGTTCTACAAGCTCTGCAATTTCTTTTTTATAGTTTTTGTCAAATTCTACGTAATAGTTTCCAACAAATTTATCTCCTTTGGTATGAGTTGTTTCAGGAGTTTCTCCGTTCCCGAACTTCTCCCATGCCAGCATTGATTTACAAATATGAATTCCTCGGTCATTGATGATCTGAGTTTTGATCACATCATATCCTGCTTCTTTTAAAATCTGAGCTACAGAGAATCCTAATAAATTATTTCTGATGTGCCCTAAGTGTAATGGTTTATTCGTATTCGGTGAAGAATATTCCACCATTACCGTAGCATTTTTCTTTTCAATAGTAGAGAAATTTTTGCTTACAGATCTGAAATTATCTACAAACAATTGGTTTTTAACCTTAACATTTAGGAAACCTTTTACAACATTAAAGCTTTCAAAAATTTCCGTCTGCTCTGTCAAAGCTTCCCCTAATTCAACTCCGATGCTCTCGGGATTTTTTTTCAACTGTTTTACCAACGGAAAAGTAACAATGGTAAAATCACCCTCGAATTCCGTTTTATTCTCCTGAACTTCCAGCTTGATGTCTTTTAACTGATATACATTTAAAATAACTTCTGAAAGTTTTTCTTCTATAATATCTTTAATATTCATTTTTCTAAATTCTCTTTTAAAGCTTATAGCTGAAATATCCTTACCCTATATTTCCGCCTAAAATCTGAGCTACAAATATACGGAAATAAAAAAACCGCCCGAAGGCGGTTTATATATAGTATAAAAACTTTTTTGTTAGAATTTATCCCAGAAAAGTTTTGTAGTAACTTTATCACCACCTATTTTATTTGCGGCAGCTTTAACATTAGCTCCATTTAATACATATTCCTGGTCGGAATAAGGCATTCTAACCGGAACTCCGTCAGTTTTTGAGTTTGGCGGATTAACTAAAGCCGGAGAATCTAATCTTCTTGTAAAATTCCAAGCTGCAAACGGGCTGTTAAATAAAGCTATCCATGCCTGATTTCCTATGGATACTTTCCAGTTAGCAGCATTGTAAGGATTAGCTGCAAGATAAGACGCAGTGTCAGCAGCAGCAATACCATTCTCATTCATTGAAGCCGTAACTGCTGAAGCATATAGAGTTGCAGCAGTACCTCCTGCATTATATCCTCTTGCTGCAGCTTCCGCTTCTAAAAATAGTATTTCACTATAACTTAGTAAATTAGCAGGGGCAGTACTAGATAATAAAGTTGAGCTTAAATGGGAATAATTACCAAAAGGATTAAGTGAGCCAAAAATCCCTCCTTTGTATACACCTCCAACCGTAGTAAACCAAGCTGCTCTCCTAGGGTCATTATTCGTATTCATAAAATCAACTAACCCTTTAGCAGGAACAAAATCATTTCTTCCAGATGCTACAAGATCATCAAATACAGGGTTTGTAAATGTTCCTCCAGAAAAGATCATAGAATATGAATCTGAATTACTGCCTAAAACTCCAGAAGCTATTGCACTTTCTGCAGCTGCTTTAGATGTCGCAGGGTCTACATCTGCTAAATTCATTGCCAATCTTAATTTTATTGAATTAGCTAATTTTTTCCATTTAGACATATTCCCTGCGTATATTAAATCTTCAGAATAACCAGCTGAAGAAGTATTTATTTTGGCAATAGCAGCATCTATTCTTGATAATAAGCTGGTATAAATTCCTTTTGCGTCATCATATTTTGGTGCAAATTGGCCCTGACCAGACTGTAATGCCTCAGAGTATGGTACATCACCAAAGGTATCCACAATATTTTCCCATACAAAAATGGAGGAAATTTCAAGTGTTGCCCATTTATTATTATAAACTGAGGTGTCGGTAATCCCCTCATTTGGAAGATTCAACATAGCCTGATAAAAATTATTCAATGAATATACATACATTCTGTTGAAATGATTTCTTGGCTGGTTTCTGGTCACCAGATCATAATTAGTTTCATCGGTATAAGTTGTTTCTGTCCAATATTGATTAAAGAATCTGTAATTATTAAAATTTACATTTCCTGTATACATATAATAAAACGACTGATATTGCCCTGTTGCCAATAAATTTCCTGAAGGAAGCACCGAAGCATGTTTCGGATCGTTGTTAAGGTCGGTTATATTATTTTCACATGATATGATGCTTAAAGAAGCCATAATACAACCTATTATTAAAAAAAATGTTTTCTTCATTTCTATGTTTTAAATATTAATAAAATTAAAATTTCAATGTTACATCAATTCCTATATTTCTTGTTGTAGGTAAAGTACCTGTAGAGAAACCATAGGACCTGATGGAACTTCCACCTACCATTGCTTCCGGATCTGCATAAGGAAGATTTTTATGAATAATCCAAAGATTACGTCCTACAATAGAAATTTTTGCCATGTTCACAAACGTACCAGCCAACAAAGATTTAGGCAGGGTATATCCTATGCTTGCTTCTCTAAGCTTAACATAAGATCCATCATACACAAATCTTTTTGCAGGCATACGGGAATATCCGTCCAGATTTCCAAATGCAGAAGGGTTTGCTGTTACTGTAGTGTTCGTTTGTCCATTTGGATTTACCCCTTCCCAAACAATACCAGATTCTCTGTAATCTGCTGTCTCTGCATATAAACCTGTTGCCAAACCATAGTATTGATCTAATGAAAATACATCTCCACCATGTTTAACATCTATCAGGAAGCTCAGACTAATCCCTTTATAGCTGAATGAGTTTCTTACACCACCTGTCCAATCAGGAGTAGCATTACCTATTACCTGATTATTTTGTCTAAGATATCTGCCGGTTGTAGGATTAATTACAGGCTGTCCATTTAAGTATACATAATCAGAACCAATAAGAGTCCCCCATGACTCTCCTTCTCTGGCGTTTAACGAAACTCCTCCCTGGAAGCTGTTTAAAAGGATGTTGGATACATCAGTAGTTGAATTATGTAATAAGCTAACTACTAAGTTTTTATTCTTAGCCCAGTTTACATCAATATTCCATGCAAAATCTTTAGACTTGATAGGAACAAATCCTAATTGAACTTCTATTCCCTCATTATTGATTTGCCCGGCATTTATAGGGGCTCTTAGCAATCCGGATCCTGAAGAGATAGGAAGACTTATAATCTGATCAAATGTTCTGGTCTTATAATAGGCGACATCAAAAGATATTCTGTTTTTAAATAACTGGCCTTCCATACCAAATTCAACTTCTTTTGACCTTTGAGGTTTCAAGTTTTGATTAGGCATGTCTGTCTGGCTGTTATACACTTTTGTATTCCCAAAAAGCCCGGCACTTCTGTATTGTGGGTATAGCAAATACGGATCAGCAGTACCTCCTACTTCAGCATAATTTGCTCTAACTTTCCAGAAATTAAGAAACGGAGTTTTTATCAGCTCAGATAAAATTAAAGATCCTGTTATAGATGGGTAGTTATAGACATTACTCCCTTTCGGCAGAGTAGAAGATTCATCAATTCTGAAAGTACCGTCCAGATAGAATATCTTCTTATAATCAATAGAGGCTGTTACATACGCACTATTAGTCTGTGTAGTATATTCATCTTCTGCCGGATCAAGCACAGCTCCTCTGGAATTTCCTAATGCATAAAGTTTAGGTGCAATTAATCCTCCTTCTGTAGATGCAGATATAGAATTATAATAATTTCTTCTAACATTTCCTCCTACTACACCACTAACGTTAATATCTGGTGTAATATCGTACTTGTAGTTGAAAATTAAATCATAATTAATTTCGCTTCTGTTGATATCTAGTCTTGCATAACCAGACCCAACATCTTTACCGGATGCTCCAAATGACTGGGACAAAGAACCTACAGCTAATCTATTTTCAACAAGCACATCTGATTTGTCAAAGGAAATTTTACCTGTTACCCCGACATGTTTTGAAATATCATATTTTAACTGTGCATAGCTAAATGTTCTTGTTCGGTTATCAGACTGATAATTTTGATATCTTTGGAAATAGGGATTATTCCAAAATATAGGCTGGCCTTCGTCAGCAGATACTCTGTTCCATGCAAAATTGCTATGGTTATTATTAATATAAGCATTTTCAAGAGCCTTGACATCTACATTTGTTTGCCACCATTGTCTGAAACCAGTGACTATGTTATCAGAATACCCTGTTTCATTTCTCCCTTTAGTATTTTGCAAAGTCAATGTAGAATAAACTGTTGCATGAAGTTTAGGGGTAAAATCATAATTGATTTTTGTAGACAATGTATTTTTTTTCAGGTCTGAATTTGGAAGTAACCCGTTAGATAACATGTTATCATAAGTCAGCGTGAAGTTGGCCGCTTTTGTTCCCTTTTCTAAACTTATTGTATTTGCATACGTTACAGGAGTATCAAAAAATTTTATGGGGCCATTTTTTGCAGCAACCCACGGAGTCGCTTTGCCATAGTTTTGTGAATGCGGATCAAAAGAATCCCATTGATATACTAAGAGATTAGGGTCAAATTTAGGTCCCCATGAGGCATCTTCTGAAAAATTAGCATAATCATGACCGTCCGGAGCTGTTCCTGAATAAAAACTAGGGTCATAACCTCCTCCATATTTACTCTGATAGACAGGGAAAGTGGATTTATCAATAAAACCAGCCTGAATACCTGAATTAAGAGTTACTCCCCAAGAGCCGTCATCTTTACCTCTTCCGCTTTTGGTAGTAATTACAATTACTCCATTTAATCCTCTTTCTCCATATAATGCAGATGCGGCAGCACCTTTCAGAATATTCATGGATTCAATATCTTCCTGATTAATATCGGATAAAGCATTCCCTAAGTCAAAATTAGCCCCATTGGTAGATGAGTTGTTCACTGGAGATCCATCAATAACTACTAATGGATTACTTCCTTGTAAAGTTTTAATCCCTCTAATTACAATATTGGTAGAGCCTCCAAAATTTCCATTACTATTTACAAGGACACCAGCTGCTTTTCCTGATAGTAAATCAGCTACATTCCCGGTTTTTGTAGTACCTTCAGTTAATTTGTCTGCCTTAATTTCCTGCGAAGCATACCCTAAAGATTTTTTCTCTCTTTTAATACCTAGTGCAGTTACTACCACACCTTCAATTTCCTTTGTCTGTGTAGTGGAATCGCTTTTCTTCTGTTGAGCATTTACAATCGCAACAGAAGAAGATAATACCACAACCAGTACACCCATTGTTAGTTTCTTCATATCAATTAATTTTTCATCCAGCAAATCTGTATGTTTTTTAAAAACTTAACAAACAAAAGCGCACAAAACAAAAAAATCAACCTTAAAAAACATAAAACAGTAAAAAAATACTTAATAAAATATGTTAAAAACAAAATATTTGATAAAAAAAATAACACCAATTTTTCAATTGATGCCATCTACAGTTAAACCAGCGTAACGTGTTAAAAATATGATATTTATAAATTAAAAATTCAAAATACATTTTTTATTTTTTCAAAAAAATTAATTGCAAATAATATTATATTCTGAAAACATCATTTACATAAATAAAAAAAACCACCCAAGGGTGGTTTTTGAATGGATAAAAATATTTATTCTTTTCTAAAAACTAAGACCGCCTCATCATTTCCAGGTGTATTGTCTAAGTTTTTACTGTTGTCATTAATTCTGAGTTCAGTACCGGAATAGGAATCTATCTCTTTTTTCAATGTTTTAGAAACTCCTGCTTCTGTATAGGTAAGAGTTAATGTCTGATACATTTTATCAAAGGTCCATTTCCCTCCAAAAGAATCAAACAAGTTACAATTTCCGGAAGAAGACACATCATATCTTTCATAAGATCCAGAGAAATCTGAATTTATAAATATGATGCCTTTCTTTTCGCAATCTGTCAACACAACATCTTTACCTTTGAATTCATATTTATATGGTTTCCAGCTTCCATTAATACTTACATCTTCATTTACAACTGGATGATCATCATCATTAGAACATGATGCAATACTCATTAAAAGAAGAATTCCTATAAAAAATCTCATATAAAAGTTTTTATATTCTTCAAGCCCTAAACAGGCTTGAAGAATTATTATTTAAATTAAAACTTATCCCAAAATAGTTTTGTTGATACTTTATCACCTCCAATTTTTGAAGCTGCCGCGTTCACATTTTTAGCATTTAGAAGATATTCCTGATCAGAATAACGCATTCTTACAGGTACTGATTCTACTACAGAACCTCCCGGATTTTGAAAAACAGGAAAGTCTAATCTTCTTGCAAAGTTCCATGCCTGGAATCCTTTATTGAACATAGCTACCCAAGCCTGTTCTCCAATAGATTTTTTCCAATTAACTGCATTATAAGGATTGGCTGCAATAAATGCAGTTGCAGTAGCATCATTGATATTATATTCAGCCATTGAAGCCTTAATTGCTGCAGAATATAAGTTAGCAGCAGTATCTCCAACACTAAAACCTCTTGCAGCAGCTTCGGTTCTCAAGAATTGAATTTCAGAAAAGTCTAATAAAAAGCCTTGTGCGTTTTCACCTGAGATCACATTTGTAAAGTGGGAATAGCTACTGAAAACATTCTGATCTCCATACACTCCACCTACGTAGGCACCCGCAACCTGTGTAAACCATGTTGCTCTCCTTGGATCTGAAGTTGTATTCATAAAATCAACAAGAATATCAGACGGAACAAAATCATTTCTACCAGATTGAATTACATCCTGATATACCGGATTGGATAATAATCCCGATGGAAAAGTCTGAAGTCCGAAATTATCTAATTTGTCAGTAAATAATCCTGCCGTGTATGCTGCTTCTGCATAAGTTTTAGCCAATGCCGGATCGCTATCTGCTAAGGTTACCGCCATTCTGAATTTCAAGGAATTACCCATCTTTTTCCATTTCGACATATCTCCTTTGTAGATCAAATCATTGCTATATCCGCTACCTGTAGTATTGATCATAGCAACTGCAGCATCAATTCTCTTAATAAGATCTAAATATATTGCTTTCGCATCGTCATAAGGAATTTCTGCACTTCCAGGGTTTTCTGCTGTAGCTTTTAATGCTCCAAAATAAGGAATATCACCATAGGTATCTACTAAATTAGCCCATGCATACACATTCACCAATTCAATCATGGCAATATTATTGTTTTTAGTAACAGCGTCTACGCCTTCACTATCAAGGAATCTTCTTGCATCTCTTAGTGCAGATAATACTCCCGGAGAGTTAATTGTTGCTGATGCTGATGCCATCATACGATTATAATGATTCCTTGGAATTGGTCTTGTCACCATATCGTAATTGGTTTCGTCAGTATAAGTAGTTTCTGACCATTGCTGTGTGAAAAACCTGGTAATATTACGGTTTACATTAGCGGACAGTACCTGATCAAGAAGTGCATGCTCAGCGCTGGCAAAAAGTACTCCTGAAGGAACTTCGGTTGGGTGTTTAGGATCTTCATTCAGTGAAGTGATGTCTCTTTCACACGATGTAAATGTTAACGTTAATGAAGCTAAACCTATAATTAAAAATAATTTTTTCATTTTTTAGAATTTTAAAGTTAAATCTATTCCAATATCACGAGTAGTAGGCAGCACTCCGATAGAATTACCTTTAGCCCCTAAACCATTTCCTGTACCCGCTTCCGGATCTGCATACGGTAAATTTTTGTGGATAATCCAAAGGTTTCTACCAACAATTGAAATTTTTGCGTCACGAATAGAGGTATTGGCAAGGATTGATTTAGGAAGACTATATCCTATACTTGCTTCTCTCAATTTTACGTAAGATGCATCATAAACAAATCTTTTATTCGGCATTCTTCTATATCCATCAACGTTACCAAAAGATCCAGGACTGATCGTAGGAGTTGTATTTACATTTCCATTTGGATTAACCCCCGGATGCACAAGTCCACTTTCTCTGTAGTCAGCAGTTTCTGCATAAAGACCGGTTGCCAATCCATAATACATATCGGTTGAGAATACATCTCCTCCTTTTTTCACATCAATAAGGAAACTTACTGTGAAATCTTTGTAACGGAAACTGTTTCTGATACCTCCTACCCAATCTGGTGTGATATTTCCAATAACCTGATTATTATTTCTTAAATAGCGGCCCGTAGCCGGATCTATTACTCTATCTCCATTAGCATTGTACACATAATCTGATCCTACTAAAGCACCAAAAGATTCTCCAACACGTGCGTTAAGAGATACTCCCCCTTGATAACTTGCCATCAGGTAATTCTGAGAATCACCATTTAATGCAATAACTTTATTTTCATTTTTAGACCAGTTCACGTTAACATCCCAAGTAAAATTATCTGTCTTAAATGGTGTACCGTTTAACTGTACTTCAACCCCTTTATTATCAATCTGTCCTGCATTTACAAGGAATGTTCTATAACCTGTTGAAGAAGAAACCGGCAAGTTGATAATCTGGTCAAATGTTCTTGTTTTATAGATTGCAACATCAAAACCTAACCTGTTTTTGAAAAACTGCGCTTCCATACCGAATTCAGTTTCCTTAGATCTTTGAGGTTTTAAGTTTGGATTTGCAAGGAAGTAAGGCTGATCAAATAAACCTTCACCTCTTGCTTTAAAAGTATTTACCAATCTGTAATTATTGGTGGAAGAACCTACTTCAGCATAGTTTGCTCTCAGTTTCCAGAAACTTAGCCAAGGTTGTTTTACAAATTCTGATAGAATAACCGCACCGGTAACAGAAGGATATCCATAGCTGTTATTTCCTTTTGGTAAATTAGAAGACTGGTCTACACGATAAGTACCATCTACAAATAAGAAATTTTTATATCCGAAAGATGCTGTAGCATATAAACTCGAAGTAACCCATTTTGCATAATTTTCATCAGGCGGCAAAATTGTTCTTATTGAGTTTGATATTGCAAAGAGTCCAGGTTTCGATAAACCTCCTTCTGTACTCATATAAATATTGTCAACAAGATTTCTTCTAACGTTCCCCCCCGCGATACCACTAACACTTAAGTCTGAGGTAATATCAAACTTGTAATTAGCAAATAAATCAAAGTTGATCTCAGTATTTTTCACATTGGTTCTAGCATATCCTGAACTTACATTAAGCTGTGAAGCACCAAACGCCTGAGGAAGAGAGCCATTCATTAATCTTTCTTCTACAACCATTTGCAAATCATCGTAAGATAGTTTCCCTGTAATTCCAAAATTCTTAGAAACATCATATTTCAACTGAGCATAACTAAATATTCTGGTTCTGTCATCAGACTGATAATTCTGATATCTTTGAAAATATGGGTTGTTCCAATACTGAGGAGTTCCATCTGCAGCTGTAGACCTGTTCCATGAAAAGTTACTATTTCCGTTGTTAGCATAAGCATCTCTTAATGCCAACACATCTACGTTTGTCTGCCACCACTGTCTGAAACCTGTAATAACGTTGTCAGAATATCCTGTTTCGTTACGTCCTTTTGTATCTTGTAAAGTTAAAGTTGTGAAAACAGATGCATGTAATTTATCTGTAAAATCATGATTAAATTTCGCTGAAATTGTATTTTTTCTCAGCTCTGAATTAGGCATCAGACCATTGGAAAGCATATTGGAATATGATAAGGAAAGGTTTGAAGTCTTATTTCCTTTTTCAATGGTGATTGTATTGATATATGTGACTGGTGTTTCAAAAAATTTAATAGGTCCGTTTTTAGCAGCAACCCAAGGTGTGGCTTTTCCATAGTTTGGAGAAGAAGGATCAAATGAATCCCATTGGTACACCAATTGATTAGGATTAAATGCCGGTCCATAAGATGCATCATCCACAAAGTTAGCATAATTGTAACCTCCAGGGCCAGGAGCCTCATTCCAGGATTGTCCTCCATACCCTGCACCATATTTTGTTTGGTATGTAGGGAAAGTAGATTTATCAATAAATCCGGCTGTAATTCCTGAGTTTAGAGTAACTCCCCAGCTTCCGTCATTATTTCCTCTTCCACTTTTAGTTACAATTAGGATTACCCCATCACTACCTCTCTCACCATACAATGCAGATGCCGCAGCACCTTTTAATACGTTTACAGATTCTATATCTTCCTGATTGATATCTGAAAGAAAGTTACCATAATCGAAAATAGATCCAGTTACAGTGTTATTATTAACTGGTGAACCATCGATTACAATAAGTGGAGAGCCTCCTGATAAGGATTTGTATCCTCTGATCAAAAGGTTAGCAGATCCGCCAAAGTTGTTGTTTGTATTTACCTGTAGTCCGGCTACCTTACCTGAAAGAAGGGAGGCTACGTTACCGGTATTGGTAGTCCCACCTGTTAATTCTGCAGCTTTTACTTCTTCAGAAGCATAACCCAGAGATTTTTTCTCTCTTTTAATCCCGAGTGCGGTTACAACCACCCCCTCAATTTCTTTTGTTTTAATAGTATCATTCTTTTGCTGGGCATTGGCAACAGCTATAGAAGAAGACATTACTAAAACAAGAAGACTTGCTGTTAGTTTCTTCATATCAAATTAATTTTTGTGACTTTACAAATTTGTAAAACTTTCTTAATACCACAAAGCAAAATTTGAAAAAATTGCAATTTATTCAGTATTTTAGAATAAAAACAATCAATAAATCATTAAAATAAGTTAAAAATTTGATATTTAACAAAAACAACTCATTCAAAAGTTAATTTTTTTTAAGATATAATAACAATCAATTAAATTGATATAATCTATATTTTAAATTCAATTATAATTATAAATAAATTGAATATCAATAAATTAAAAATACAAAAGATAAGAATCATTAAAAATTCGAGATTAATCCTATGCTAAGCATATTTCTATAACTAAAGAAATATTCTCCCTTTTAAACAAAAAAAAACCGCCCGAAGGCGGTAAAATATATTAAAATTGTATTGTAAGAATTAATTCTGATTCCAGAATGGAGTCGTTTGGTTCTTAGTAAAACATTGAGCATTTGAAATCTGAGGAACGTTAGCAGAGTTAGCTACGTATTCAGATGACGGATACATCAATCTGTATGGCTTATTAGGCTTCGCTGAAGTTGTTGCCATAGGAGTAACTGGGAAACCAGTTCTATTATAATCAATGAAAGATTCTGTAGGGTTAATTCCCGCAGTAGCTAACCACTTTTGAGTCATGATCGCTTCAATCTTATTATCATTAGTACCAGTCCATCCTAAACCTGCTTTAGTTTGGATTGCAGTAATGTATGTAGCAGAAGTACCAGCTGTTGCATATAGGTAATCAAAAGAAGCTTTGATACCATTTTCAAACTTAGTCTGACCATTAGAGAAGATAGATGGATATCTAACAGCAGCTTCAGCCTGAAGGAAGTTACTTTCTGAACGAGTCATTAAAACACCAGATTTCGCAGAACCAACAGATGTAAGCTGAGCTGTAGTACTAGGGCTACCTTGACCAAATATCCAACCATTTCCAAATCTTGAAACTGTAGTAAGATCCGTTGGAGCTCCTGGCTGACCTGGAGTAGCACCCTGTCTAACCCCTTTAACAACTGAAAGACCATTATAAGTAACTAATGAGAACATTCTTCCTCTTCTTGCATCAATGATACCATTAAATTTCTGATAAACATTATCAGTCATATTATAAGGATTACCATTAAGACAAGTAGCAATATGTTCAGATGCTGTAAATAATGTATTGTTCTGCAACTGAGAATTGGAACTATTTCTCACATAGTATCCATAAAACGGGTTCTGTTGGTCATCATTAGCAGCACTGTATCCAGGATTTACTAAAACATCGCTATCTATGAAGTTTGCTCCTGCTAAAGTTTGAAGTTGCTGATCTCTAAAAGTAGCCATAGATCCTGTTACTTTAGACATTCTAACTAGCATTCTTAGTTTCACAGTATTCGCAAGACGCTTCCAGCTATCCATTGTTCCCTGGAAAACAATATCAGTAGCACCTAGCTCAAGTGCAGCTGCATTTCCATTATCAATAAGAGTGATTGCATCATTTAAACCAAGAATTAATGATCTATAGATTTCCTCATCATTATCATATTTTGGAGTTGCATTAGCCTGCCCCATAAATGCCTGACTATAAGGAGCATCACCATATAAATCTACAATTGTCTGCATATAGAAAGCTTTCATCACTTTTGCAGCTGCTACATAATTATCATATTTATGAGTAGAGTTATCATATTTCTCAATAGCAGCAAAATTACTTACGTTTCTGTATAATCCATCCCAAATCTGCGGATAAAAAGAACTATCTACATTTAATGTATATTCATTACCAAATGGAGCCCCAAAAGAATAAGAGTTACCTGCATAAGAATTCATCATAAGCCCACCAAATCTATTCATCCATGTAGCCTGAGTTCTATAAGTCTGAGCAACAGCACCAGGAAATAATAAAGTTGGTGTAATAGCTTCCGCATGGATATTATTTGGATTTTCATTAATATCCAGATAATGATCACATGAAGTCAACGTCATAGAGGCAACGATTAAACCTAGTATTGTATATTTAAATTTTTTCATTTTCAAGTAATAATTAATTAAAGTTTAGAAAGATGCTTTAAGATTCACCCCAAAGCTTCTAGTTGATGGATATTGCGTTGTATAAGCAAAACCTGCAGCATTCCCTGTTGTACTTGCAGTTTCCGGATCCGCATAGTTTCTGTTGTTATCCGCATACTTAAAGAACGGGTTTCTTGAGTAAACACCAACTGTCAATGAATTCAAGAAAGTAGAGCTTAAGACTGATTTTGGTATATCATAACTTAATGCAATTTCTCTGATCTTTAATGCAGTTGCATCCACTACTAAGTTTTCCCCAACAGCTCTATAAGCACTACTTGAGAAGTAATTAGTAACGTTAGTATAAGTTCCTGCTCCACCTACTGGAGTATTGTTAGGAGTATATACCGGATTTGCTGCTGTACCTGTATTTTGTACTGAATTAGGAACAACATATCCTTGAGTTCTGTCAAATTCCGCAGACTCTTCTAAACCTCCTGTAAAGGCAAGCAAGTTTTTCGTGAATGAAACAAATTGACCTCCTTTTCTGAAGTCTCCCATCGCTGATAAAGTAAATCCTTTATACTTAATATTTGTAGAGAATCCAAGAATATAATCAGGGGTAGCTCTACCTAAAACCTGAAGATTACTTGTTGTCAAAGGATTTCCTTTAGAGTCAACAATAATTCTTCCTTGATCATCTCTTTGGAATGCACTTCCTTTGATAACAGGGAAATCAGATCCTTTCACAGCGAAAATACCTACTGCTGCTGCAGTACTACTCAATAAAGATACTTCATCAGCTCCGTCAGCCAATTCCAATACTTTAGATCTGTAAGTAGAATATGATACTTTCATATCCCAAGTAAAATCACTTGTTTTAATTGGCGTGATTCCTAAATCAAGTTCAAGTCCTCTTAATCTCATTTTACCCACATTATCAAGAATACTTGTTAATCCGGATGCACTTGATGCTGTTCTTGCTGTAATTAAGTCATCAGTAGTAGATTGATAAACTGACGCATCTAATCTAATTCTATCTTTTAAGAATCCTAATGACAATCCGAAATCTAAAGTATTAACAAATTCAGGTTTAATGTCTACTGATGTAGGCGTTTGATTATTAATATATGAACTTAGCCCGTTAAATGGAAAACCTGTTGGGAATACTCCAATTTCATCAGTTCTGTAAGGATCTACTGCTGTTGTATTACCTACTCTTGTAAATGATCCGGTAATTTTTGCGTAGTTAAGAATATCTCCTTTTAAGCTTTCAAATGCTTTAGTAGGGACAAAAGATAAACCTACAGAGTAATATGGATAAACCGGGTTTGTTCTTTTTCCTGTACTAAATGGCCTTGTTGATAACACAGAAGACTGCTCAATTCTAAATGTAGAGTTTAAGAATAAATAATCATTATAACTTAAATCTAAGTTAGCAAATCCTGCAATAATTCTGCTGTTTGTCTGGTAGTTATCTAAATTAGCACTTGAATAAGGGTCTGGATTAAGTACATTTTTGATATGATACCAACCTGGTATATCTAAATTATTACCTCCTACAGATGTTACATTAAATGTTCTGTCCTGAATGTTATTACCAATGTTAAACTTTAATCCAATTTTATCCGTTAACTCATAATTAAAGTTAATCATTAAGTCACCATAGTAATTTCTTTCCTTAGATGTACTTTCATAGAACCAAGAAGTGATATCACCATTTCCTAAATCACCAAAAGTAATTCCATCGATAGATGTTCCAGGAAGATTATATGTTTTAGTGAAAACCGCACCATCATTATGTCTTGTATAAGTCATCCCTCTTGTTGTAACGTTTCCGTTATATGTAATGTTGATGTTCTTATTCAATTCATAGTCTAAACCAAGGATAGCACTAAAGTAATCACTACGTCTGTCATATCTTTCGTGATCAATTGTCCAATATGGGTTTACAGCATACCCTGTGTAATATCCTTCAATTCCACTATTTCTATAAAGTTTAATGTTATTGTTAGTAGGAGTCTGAAGAATATCATCATATAAAGATGAGTTTGTATTGGATATTATTCTGTTAATATAGTTGATGTTACCATCAATTTTCAATTTTCCTATTTTCTTTCCAGCTTTAAAAATAAAACTGTTTTGTCTTAGTTTATCACCCTCAACTACGAAATTATTTTCTGTTCTGTTAGCAGAGAAAGACACATATGAATCAGATCCACCTGCTGTTGCCGTAATTCCGTTTTGAGTTAATACTCCTGTTGAAAAGAATTTACTCATGAAATTCTTCACTGGAGCATATTTTTCATAAATAAATGACCCATCAGCCTGTGGAAGACCTGAAGGCATCATACTTCCTCCAATAGCAGGATTATCATAAGCAGCTCCCCAAGACATGTTTTCCCATGGCACATAGTTTGTACCTCCATAGCTTACATCACTCCATCCTTCATCCTGAACTCCTTTACCGTATTTCTGCTGAACTTTTGGAAGCATAAATGCGTTAGAAATATCAATAGATGAATTGAATGTCATCTGAAGTTTCTCAGATTTCGTACCTCTTTTTGTTGTAACAATAATTACCCCGTTTACCCCTTGCTGACCATAAAGTGCAGCTCCTTGTAAACCTTTAATTACGTTAATGTTTTCTATTGCTTCTGGTGGTATCTGCTGTAAGATATCAGCAGATGAAATAACGTTGTCAATTACAATTAATGCTTGGTTATTACCCGTAATAGATTTAGCTCCTCTTAAGACAATTCTATAGCTGGGGTCTACACCGTTATTTGTCAAATTGATTTGCAAACCTGAAACCTTTCCCGTCAACGCCTGTACAGCGGTTGGTGCAGACGCCTGATTCAGTTCTTTTGTCGTTACAACTTGCTGTGTATTTGTTATCGCATCAGCCTTTCTTTTGATACCTAAGGCTCCGGTAACAACTATCTCCTCTATATTTTTGGTTTTTAGAGTATCCTTCGTGTTTTGCGCTGATACCATCATAAATGATGACGATAGTACAACCGCAAATACACTCGCAGTTAATTTCTTCATATCAAATTCAATTATTTTTACAGATTACAAATATGTGAAACTTTCCCAAAACGACCAAAAAAAATGTTAAAGTTTTATAATTAATAAAAACAAACAGTTTCAAAGCATGCCAAAACTAACAACTCGCCAAAGAAACATACATAATTTCATCAATATGAAAAACAACTATAATTGACAACTTTAACACAAAGACCTAAAAACAATAAATTATACTCTTCCTAATACAGAAAACAGTAAAAAACACATAAAATAACTTCCTGTAAAATTTTATACTTTTGTATCAGAGAAACAATTCATGGAGCTAATAAAAAACTGGTCAAACCTTTACATCGAGGCTGGATGTGATGAAGTAGGAAGAGGATGTTTAAGCGGTCCGGTAGTGGCGGCGGCGGTAATTTTGGATGATAATTTCAAACAAAATCTGGTTAATGATTCAAAAAAATTAACGTTCAAAACCCGGATGGAACTGGATAATTACATTAAAGATAATGTGAAAGACTACGCCATATCAGAGCTTCCTCCTTCCTTTATTGATGAGCATAATATTCTTAATGCGAGCATTCACGCCATGCATCGGGCACTGGATAAATTAACGATAATTCCAGAGCTGATTTTGGTAGATGGAAACAAATTTCATCCTTATAATTACATACCCCATCAATGTATTATTAAAGGAGATTCTAAGATTTTGTCTATTGCTGCAGCATCCATTCTTGCCAAAAACTACAGGGATAAATTAATGATTCAACTTCATGAGGAACATCCTGAATATGGTTGGGATACCAATTTTGGTTACGCTACAAAAAAACATCAGGAAGCCCTTATAAAGTATGGCCCAACATCACATCACAGACAATCTTTCAGACTGAAATATGACTGAAAATACCTGATTTTCAATTGTTAAATTCTCATGCCAAGATCGAAAATTTAAAATCATTCTAAATAAAAAAATCAGATAAAAAAAGAGAAGCAATAGAATAATTGCTTCTCTTTTTATGTTATAATTAAGAAATTATTTCTTCTTATTTCTTTGCTGCTCCTGAGCTTTTTGCTGTTCCTGAGCTTTCTCCATCATTTCTCTCATTCTTTTCTGGAACTTACCTTCTGCTTTCGGTTTTTCCTTATTAGACTGGATCTGAGCATGGATTTTCTTTTCATCCAGAATCACATATTTAATAACGAGGATAATTAAGATGTTAATCGCATTCGATACAAAATAATACCAAGAAAGACCTGAAGCTGAAGTATTAAGGAAGAATAAGAATGTAATCGGGAAGATATACATTAAAACTTTCATATTTGGCATTCCCTCCTGTTGAGGCTGCTGCATATTTCCTGAGGTCATCACAGTATATATAAGGATTACTATTGTACAAGCTAATGCAAAAATACTTAAGTGGTCCCCAAGGAAAGGAACTTTAAACGGAAGCTTGATCAAATCATCATAAGCCGTCAAATCCTTTGCAAACCAAAATCCCTGCCCTCTAAGGTCAATAAAGTTCGGGAAGAAACGGAACAATGCATAGAAAATAGGAATCTGAACCAAAGCCGGTAAACACCCTGCCATCTGATTCACTCCTGCTTTTCTGTAGATCTCCATCGTAGCCTGCTGTTTCTTCATTGGATCTGCATCCTTAAATTTAGCATTCGCTTCATCAATTTCCGGACGGATCACCTTCATCATCGCACTCAATTTATGCTGCTTATACATAATTGGTGACAGGATTAATTTAACAATGATTGTCATTACAAAGATCACCCAACCTGCTGACAGTCCCCAAGCGGCAATAATACTATACAGCCACATGAAGAAGTAACGGTTCATTGCTCCGATGAATGACCAACCTAACGGAAGAATTTCATCAAAGTTCTTATCATAAGATTTAAGTAATGGTAAATCCAATGGCATGAAATACCATGTAAAATCCTGATTCAGCTCACTTCCGGTCATCTGAACAAAACCTTCATAGTTGAGTTTCTTCAAATATTCTCCTTCTTCAACATTTTCCTGATTTCCTTTGCTCTGAGTAAATCCGTTTTTAGCTTCAATTACTGAAGTAAAAAACTGCTGCTTTACACCAATCCAGTTAAGTGTTTCTTTTTCTTCATCCATTGTCGTTCTTCCATCATAATCATAGTCTTTATAATTATTGAAAGCGTAAGAAAATTCTGAGTGAGACTGTTCCTGGGCTCTACCTTTTTCTAAGTTTCTCACATTATAGTCCCAAATGAAATCAGCTTTATTGTCTGAAGTAATTTTGGAAAGCCCCTGAGTTCTTACTTTAAAATCAAGAGTGTATTTTGGAAGTAGTGTATAAATAAACTGAATTACAGCTCCATTATAATCTGCAGTTAAGGTTACAGCATTTCCATTAACAGAAGGTGAAAAAACTAAATCTTTAGTATTAACAACTTTCCCTGTTTTGTCTTTAAACTGAAAACCATAGTTTGAATTATTTTTAGTAATCAGATAAAGCGGCTGATCTGCATTGTCTGTTTTGTGGTTATAAGCTTTATATTTCAAAAGCTCCACTTTGGAAACCTGTCCTCCTAAGCTTGAAAATTCAAGTTTTAATTCATTATTTCCAAGACTTGCTGTCTGGATTGAGTTAGGAGTTACATTTGGATTGATATTGTTTGCCTGAGTTTGTTTTACGGCATTTTTTACCTGTTCCGTTTTCTGCTGCTGAGCTTTTAACTCCTCTTCTTTCGCTTGTTTGTTCTGGAAATAGAACATAAAACCGAAGAGAACCAGGCATAAAACCGCGAAACTAATCATTTGTTTCTTATCGATTCCGTTGTTTTGTTGCATTTTATTTTATATTAAAATTTTAAACTTAGGATGTACCTGTAACGTACATAATTTTGAGCTGACAAAAATACTGTTTTTTTATCAAAACTCTATGCTTTACGATGTTACTATATAATAAACTCAAGCTGAGAATAATCAGCTTGAGTTTATGTATAGACGTTTATGATAAAATATTACCTTATTTCTTTTCGCAAGCCTTGATGAAAGCTCTGAATAAAGGATGCGGTGTTGCTACCGTACTCTTATATTCCGGGTGATACTGAACCCCTACATAGAACGGGTGATCAGGAAGCTCAAGCGCTTCTACCAAGCCTGTTTCAGGGTTTGTTCCTGTAGCAAGGAAACCATTTTTCTCAAATTCCTGTAGATAATCACTGTTGAATTCATAACGGTGACGGTGTCTTTCAGAAATATTTTTGCTTCCGTAGATATCAAATAGTTTAGAACCGTTTTTCAAAGAACATTTCCAAGCTCCAAGACGCATTGTTCCTCCTTTATCGATAACATTTTTCTGCTCCTCCATTAATGAGATTACAGGATCCGGAGTTGCCGTATCAAATTCTACTGAATTTGCTTTTGTGTGTCCTAAAACATTTCTTGCAAACTCAACCGTCATGATCTGCATTCCTAAACAGATTCCCAACATTGGAATTTTATTTTCTCTTGCATATTTTGCGGTAAGAACTTTCCCTTCAATTCCTCTGTCTCCGAAACCTGGAGCCACAAGAATACCATTTACTCCTTTCAGAGTATCTTTAATATTTTCTTCTGTGATATCTCCACTGTATACCCATCTTACTTTTACCTCAGTTTCAAGGTCAGCCCCTGCATGTTTGAAAGCTTCAGCAATAGAAATATAGGAATCCTGAAGAGAAACATATTTTCCAACTAAGGCAATTTCAACTGTTTTCTTAGGATTTTGGAATTTCTTAAGGAAACTCTTCCAGTCTTTAAGATCAGCTGTTTTATCACTTTTCAGATCCAGTTCTTTCAATACTACATCATCAAAGTTTTGTTTCTGAAGATACATTGGAACTTCATAGATTGTTTCCAAATCTTTACATTCAATAACGTTTTCTAAAGCAACGTTACAGAATTGAGCCAGTTTTGCTCTTTGATCTTTAGGAATTTTATGCTCTGTTCTGCACACTAAAACATCTGCCATAATCCCGCTTTCCATCAACTGACGAACGGAGTGCTGGGATGGTTTTGTTTTTAATTCTCCACTTGAAGCCAGATAAGGCAGTAAAGTAAGGTGAATCACCATAGAATTACTTTCTCCCAATTCCCATTTCAGCTGACGAACAGTTTCAATGTATGGTAAAGATTCAATATCCCCTACAGTTCCTCCGATCTCCGTAATGATGATATCGTAGTTCTGTTTTGAAAGGATTTTAATTCTACGTTTGATTTCGTTAGTAATATGAGGAATTACCTGAACTGTTTTTCCAAGGAAATCTCCTTTTCTTTCTTTTTCAATTACAGTCTGGTAGATTTTTCCTGTAGTAACGTTGTTGTTTTGGGATGTAGGAGCATCAAGATAACGCTCGTAGTGGCCTAAATCCAGATCCGTCTCCGCACCATCTTCAGTTACATAACACTCTCCGTGTTCATAAGGATTCAATGTTCCTGGGTCGATATTGATATAAGGATCTAATTTTTGGATCGTTACATTAAAGCCGCGTGATTTTAGTAGAAGTCCCAGAGAAGCAGAAACGATTCCCTTTCCCAAAGATGAAGTTACACCTCCTGTCACAAAGATGTACTTTGTATTCTTTTTACTCATTAGATTAGGTTTGTGCAAAGTTAGGGGAAAAAGAAATACAAAGCAATTATTTAGATTTTGAAAATTGAAAAACACCGCTCAAACAATTATAAAACCTGATAAAAATTTTTATCTATTCTTGATATAAGCAAATGAAACAAAGCTATAATCAGAAAATTACAGCCAACCTGATTACCATCAGTTTTGTTCTGCTGAGAAATATTTTAAAAATGAAAAACTTTCGTAGTTTTATAAAAAACAACTTTCATAAAAAAGGTTTTCCACTCCAATGGAAAACCTTTTTTATTTTATGCTTTAAAATGTTATTGCTTAACCAGTTCAAAATAAGCTGTTACTTCAACATCTTTTGCAATCCCAGCTCCTGTAGGATCATATTTGATTCCGTAATCCAGACGGTTGACTGTAAATTTTGTCTGAATTCCCATGATTTGTTTACCGTCTTTATTCTTGGTAATTCCACCAAAGGTAACCGGAGCGCTGATTTCTTTCTCCACTCCTTTCATAGTCAGTTTCCCTTTTACGATATAATTGTTGTTTTTATCTTTTGTAACGGAAGAACTTTTAAATTCGATGGTAGGATATTTGGCAACATCAAAAAACTCTTCGCTTATAAGATGTCTGTCTCTCATATCCACTCCGGTATTAATGGTAGAAGTACTTATGGAAAAGTTTAAATCTGCATTATCCAGATTTGCACCACTACTAGCCATTTTACCGTCAAATTTATCAAACCTTCCCTGTACAAAGCTAATTCCCATGTGCTTAACATTAAAGTTGACAGAAGAATGCATGTGGTCTACTTCCCAGGTACCTTGTGCAAATGCCACAACACTTAAAAGTGCAAATACGAAAGATAAAAATACTTTTTTCATTGTAATAATATTTTACATTAACATTTTAATTGAATGAAGCTAAGATATGAAAGATATTTCTACTGCGGATGCATTAGTTTTTAATATTAAATCCATTTAGATTCTGAAAGAAAAATGCTTTTTTATAACTTCGCAGTATGGCAAAACTGAAAACAGCATATTTCTGTCAAAACTGCGGAACACAATACCCACAATGGCTTGGACAATGTAAAAACTGTGGAGAATGGAACACTTTGGTGGAAGAAGTGGTTGAAAAGCCGTCTCATAAAACTCCTCCTTTCTCAAAAACCAAACAACATGTAATCAATATTGTTGAAGTAGTAACAAGCGAAGAGCCGAGAATAAAAACTCCTTCTGATGAATTGAACCGTGTTTTAGGAGGCGGAATTGTTTTAGGTTCTGTTACTTTGATTGGTGGTGAACCGGGAATCGGGAAGTCTACTCTTCTGCTTCAGCTTGCTTTGAAAATGAAGAAAAAAATATTCTATGTTTCTGGGGAAGAAAGTGCTTCTCAGATTAAAATGAGAGCGGACAGGCTTACGGATATTCAAAATCCCAACTGTTTTCTTTTCACAGAAACATCATTAGAAAAAATTCTTCACGAAGCCAAAAAACTAGAGCCGGATTTCATGATCATAGACTCTATTCAGACTTTACAGTCTCAGCTGATAGAAAGTTCTCCGGGAACTGTATCTCAAATCCGGGAATGTTCTAATGAAATCATCAAATACGCCAAAGAAAATAATACTCCGGTATTCCTTGTAGGACACATTACCAAAGATGGTCAGATTGCCGGACCAAAAGTGCTGGAACACATGGTGGATGTTGTTCTGAACTTTGATGGAGACCGAAATCACCTTTTCAGATTGCTAAGAGCCAATAAAAACCGTTTCGGGTCTACTTCCGAGATCGGTATCTATGAAATGGTTTCTCAGGGGCTTAAAGAAATTAAAAATCCTTCTGAAATTCTGATTACCAAGAAATTTGAGGAACTTTCCGGAAATTCCGTTGCGGTTACTCTGGAAGGAAATAGGCCTATGCTTCTGGAGATTCAGGCATTGGTAAGTACTGCTGTTTACGGTACTCCTCAGAGAAGTTCTACCGGTTTTGATTCTAAAAGACTGAATATGCTTTTGGCTGTTCTGGAAAAAAGAGCAGGTTTCCAATTGGGAGCTAAAGACGTCTTCCTGAATATAACCGGAGGAATAAAGACTGATGATCCAGCATTGGATCTGGCTGTGGTAGCTTCTGTTCTTTCATCCAATGAAGATATTGCTATTTCAGAACATTACTGCTTTGCCGGAGAAATTGGATTAAGTGGAGAAATACGTCCTGTAGCACAGGTGGAACAAAGAATTACCGAGGCTGAAAAGCTAGGCTATGAAAAAATATTTGTTTCCAATCTTAATAAGATTCCGAAAAGAAAATTTGGTATAAAGATCGAAGAAGTGAGTAAGATTGAAGATTTTCATGAGAGGCTTTTTTAATGTGAATGATCAATTTTTGCTTCGCAAGTCAATGGTCAATAGGGATGCAATAAAAAAATTCACGAGCGAAGCGGATTCACTATTCACTATTCACTATTCACTATTCCCTTTGTCAAACATTCACTTTTAATTCATACCTTTAAATTATGAATTATCTGGCTCATTCCTTTCTTTCTTTTACCGACGGACAGATCGTGGGTCAATTTCTCGAAGATTTCATCCGCAACAGGGATCGTTTTTCTTTCCCTAAGGATATTCAAGACGGAATTACCCTGCACAGAGCTATTGATACCTATACAGACTCCCATCCTGCTATTCATGAGGCTAAAAAAGTATTTGCACCTTTGGTAAGACTATATGCGGGTGCATTTGTAGATGTTTCTATGGATCATTTTGTAGCCAGAGATCTTTCCCTGAATTCTCTGACGGAATGGAAAACTCATTCTCTTAAGGTTTATAAAGTATTAAATGCCAATGAGCAATGGCTTCCGGAAAACTTCAAAAAAATGCTGGTCAAAATGGAACAGGATGACTGGCTTTATAATTACCGTGAAGACTGGGGAATTAAATTCAGTATTCAAAATGTACTCAATAAAGCAAAATACCTGGATAAAGACATTCCAGTTTTTGAAGCTTTTTTAAAGAATAAAGATCATCTTCAGCAATGTTACGATGACTTTTTCCCTGACCTTCTTGCTCATGCAAAAGGAATTAATACGTTACTTCAGCTGGAAAATTAATATTCTTAAAACTGCTTATAAAGATAGCGGTTAGGATAGGTAAGTTTTTCACTGTTTCTTTGTCCGTTCACAATGATGTGGACAATATTGATCTGATCATCGAAAAGGTTGTACAGAAAGCTTACGGCAGTTTCTACTTTTTTAGGGGTGGCTACAGGTTCTGACTCTAGAAATATATCTACAGATTCCTGGTCTTCTTCATAACCGATATAGTTTACTTTCAAAAATTTACCGTCTGCTTTTAATTTAAAATATTCTGAACAGTATTTCTGTAATGCATCATTCAATTTTGCTTTGTATTTTTCATCATTAAAATGAAAAGATCCTCCATATTTTTTTCCCAAACCATTTTCCATATCATCAAGGAAGAATCGTCCGGTCACTTCAAAAGTTCTGGATTTTGCATTATAATTAATTTCTACTGAGCCTACATGATAAGGATGAAAATCTTCATCACTCACAAAACTCTGAAATACCATGGTTACGAATAAAAAAAAAACCAAAAAAAGCTTACCCGACATGAATTCTATTTTTACAGCAAATATAAAAAAAGCAGCAGTTATAAAAACCGCTGCCTCTGATTATAATTGATTGGTCAAAATTTATTGCTTAATTACCTTTTTCGTAATTTTTGTACTATCTTCCAGTACAATGGTGAATAGATAAGTTCCTCTTACCAGCTCTGAAACATCAATTTTACCTGAATTAGTATCCACATTTACAGTTTTAATCAGTTTTCCTGAGGCATCATAAATGGTTACCGCTGCTTTGGAATGTCTGCCTAATGCAACATTTACAAAATCTTTTGCAGGATTCGGAGTGATGTTTACATCTGAGTTCAGCTTAACATCCGATGTTCCTAATGTTGTTCCTGTTTTAACAAAATATCCGCCAAAACCTGTTGTCTGAAAGCTCACTTCCCAATATTGATAGGTATCGTTCCAGATAATATCTGCAATATCAGGCGTAATAATTGTAGCAGCCCCTCCAAAAGAAGCCACTGTACCTGTAGTACTGGTTCCTGTATATTTTTCAATAAGAAGATTAGCTTTATTGGCAACATCGGTAGGTGAAGTAGGTAATTTAACTCCGTTTGTCAGATTATAAGCATCAAAATCGCTCTGTTTAAAATATAACGTTACTTTTCCGGTTGCTGTGGCTGCATTCGTGTCTGGGTTTATTTCATATCTTCTCGCAACATAGTTTGGCTGTGCATTATCTATCCATACCTTTGATGTTGTATTTCCTGTTACAGTACTCGCAGTTTCTTTTTCAACTCTGGAGATAAGCTGGCAGGCATTGGTAAAATAGTTATATCCATTGGCTACCGCACTAGCTTTCGTTTGGTTGGTAGTTGCTAAATTTTTCACCTCAGCAACATTTTCATATACAGTAGCTCTCATTTTAAGATCGAAGGTTCTGGAAGTCCATGTTGTACCATCTGTGGACGTCTTGGATCTGTTGTTGACCACTGCACTCTCAGCTTTCATGGCAATTCTTCCGCCTAAGCCATTTACAACAATATAAAATTCTTTTCCGGTTACCATTTGTACATTCAAATCGGAAAGATTCACGTAATTCCAGGTAAATCTCTGCACATTATTAAGCCATGAAGTAATGGTTTTGGTGGCTATAATATCTCCGGGATTCCCATTTACATCCACTTTTCTGATTTGAATATCTACCGGAATGTCAGAAGGGAGTGAAGTTCCCGTTAAGAATGAAAATCCTCCAAGTTTTCCTGTTAATGTTGGTGTATATCTGACAGCAAGAGCTATATTATCAAAGTAATAATTAGATTCTGTATTGGCAATAATATAAGGTTCATCATATCCTACAGTCTCAAAATTAGATTTCACACATCCCAGCTCATCGGTTACCGCTTTGTAAATATCTAGTTTACCATACCCCCATCTCATGTTGGGCACAGTTCCCGTTGCTCCATCCATTCTTGCATTAGAAGTAAGACGTGATTTTACCTGAGCTGCCGTTAATGCAGGATTTGCCTGAAGTAATAATCCTACAGCTCCTGCTACACCAGGAGAAGACATACTTGTTCCCTGATTTTTCACATAATAATTAGTCCCGGCAATAATATCTGTAGCACCTGGAGCAGAATCACCTGATCTGGATGAAATAACATTCTGTCCTGAGGCCGCAATATCCGGTTTTTGAAAACCATCTGTTCTTGGTCCCTGTCCACTGAATGAAGATATAGACTCCTGTGGAGTAAGTGTATAATAACCGCTTGTACCACTATACCAACTTGCTCTTCCCATGTAAGAAGCAACGGTAATAGCATTAGAAGCATTCCCCGGTGATCCTACAATATATTCATTATCTCCATTTTGTAAGGTAGTTGCCACTCCCTGACTATACAGCCAGCCGTGGGTTGTTATCTGCTGCGCTCCATTATTAGTGATTTCTAATGTATAATTCCCCTGAACATTGGTAGTTCCGGAGGTTCTGGTTACTATTAGTTGTACATATCTTTTGTTGTTATCATTCCCCCAATAGTTATACATAGTTGCTGTAAGGCCTCCTCCCAATATAGTATGAGCCGTAGTCGTACTAATATTCTGTGTATATTGTTGCCCATCCGGAGTAGTTAGCTTTGCCGTAACAGCAGTATTGTCATTGGCATACATAATGAATGAAAATACTGAAGTAGCAGAAGTATTGCTTGCTACTGTAAAATTATATGTCTGTGCCGCACCAGCTTCAATATCCACTTTTCTGTGAAGATTAGCTCCATAATCATTTCCCGCAGAGATAACCACAACTCTACCAGGTCCTGATGCGGTAAAATTGTTAACTGCCACTTCATGACTGGATGTTCCGTCATGGGCTGTTCCCTGGCCGCCAATACTCATATTGACAACGATAGGTTTATTAAGTGCCGTAGCTACATTCTTGAAATAGGTTAAGGCATTAATGGTGTTTGTTGTAGGAAAAGAGCCATTCCCTCCTTTTACAAAGACAATATCTGCATCGGATGAAAATCCTTTATGTCTTTTATCTGTAAAAGCGGAGCCATTTCCTGCAGCTGTACCTGAAACGTGAGTTCCATGTCCGTTTGTATCATTTTCACGAACAAATCCTACAGGTGTTCCATCCAGCTCATCTTCAATCTGAGTTCTTGTATATTCTACCCCTGTCGAAAATCCTGTAGGCGTAGTTTCTCCGGCTTGTGCCGTTAATGTCTGATCCCAGATGGAAACAATTCTGCTTTTGGTCTGGTCATTAGCTTTTCTGAAATCCGGATGCTTCCAGTCTATTCCACTGTCATAAATTCCCACCAAAACACCGGTACCATTATAAGCCGTATTATTGAAAACTCCATCCTGCAAAAGACTTGCTCCGGACTGGGCTCTGCTTACATCATTATGAAGCTCATCAAATGCCGGTCCCATTACAGACGTTACATAAGGAAGCTGCGTAAGTCTTTCAATATCTTCAATGGTAACCAATGCTGTAGAAAAAGTTGGCAGCTGGCTCTGAATAATGAATCCGTCTGCTTTCAGTTTTTCCGGTTCTTTGGTATAAATAATACATGAATACATTGTTTGTGCCCCTTTTGAAGTCACCACCAAATGTTGATCAAGTTTCATATCCGGACGTTCCAGTTCTTTGACCGCCCTTCCATTCGCAATACTCTCTTTGTTTTTCAATAAAACATCAAATCGAGAGTCCAGTTTCTGTACCTGCCCGTAAAAAGCATAGGAATATAATCCTAAAAAGGCTGCTGTTGCATTTCTTAGAAGCTTCGCTCCTCCATGTGAAATGCTTACTTTTGTAAAAAATAATTTTTTAATTTCCATATTTCATTTTTATGCAATACAATTATACAATTTTTATTTAAAACATAAATAAATTTAACAATTAACAAATAACAAGCATAAAATTAAATCAAATAATAAAATTAATAACATTTTAACAAAATATTTAAAATATAAAATTTTTTAACCAAAATGCAGGATTTTCTTTTTTATTTAAACCTTGGATGGGAGCATATTATTTCTTTGGATGCCTTAGATCATCAATTATTTGTTCTGGCATTGATTGCTGTTTATTCTTATAGTGACTGGAAAAAAATTCTGATTCTTGTTACCGCTTTTACCATCGGGCATTCCATTACGTTAGCTTTAAGTATCCTCGACGTCTTCAGAGTTCCGTCTGACTGGGTTGAGTTTTTAATTCCCCTGACGATTGTACTGACTTCATTGGATAATATTATCATGAAAAATCAAAAACAAACTTTGATGCGGGCCAATTACTATCTTGCGCTGATCTTTGGTCTGGTACATGGAATGGGATTTGCCAACACTGCACGAGTAATGATTGCAAAAAGTCAAAGCATTGCTTTACCTCTTCTGGGATTCAATATTGGTTTAGAACTTGGCCAAATTGTAATTGTTGCTGCGATCTTAATCATCCTGTTTATTTCACTCAACCTTTTTAAAGTAAATAAAAAAGACTGGATTCTCTTTGTTTCTTCCGGAGTATTTGCTTTATCCTTAAAAATGACTTTGGAAAGGATTCCTTTTTAAAAGTTAAATATTTCTATTATTTTAAGAGCTTATTCCTATCTTTGATCATTAATAAATCATTTCGGTTATGAAACTAAAAGTTATTATACTTTCATTTTCTGTATTTGCATATACAGGTTTCACCGCACAAAATATTCAGAATAACCCAGGCAGCAACCATGGCAACAAGTTTGAGCAGCTTGGAACAATTCTTCCAACACCCAATATTTACAGAACAGCTTCAGGAGCCCCAGGACACGGATACTGGCAAAACAGAGCTGATTATAACATTTCCGCGTATCTGGATGAGGATAAAAGAAATCTGAAAGGCTCAGAAACGGTGACTTATTACAATAATTCTCCGGATGATCTGGATTATATCTGGCTGCAGCTTGATGAAAACGAACATTCAAGCATCAGAAATGCAGGATACGATGCTTCCTCTGTTCTTCGTCCTTCAACGACTGATCAGCAGCTTAAGGCAACAGAACTTCCTGTAAAAGACAATGGTTATGGAGTTATCCTTGAAAAAGTAACGGATGCTTCAGGAAATACACTGAAGTATACCGTCAACAAAACCATGATGCGTATTGATCTTCCTAAAGTTTTGAAAAAGGGTGAAAAATTCGTTTTCAAGGTAGACTGGAATTACAATATTTCCAACAGAATGAAGATGGGAGGCCGTGGCGGTTATGAAAATTTCCCTGAAGACGGTAATGATCTTTATACAATGACACAATGGTATCCAAGAATGTGTGTATACAGTGACTTCCAGGGATGGCAGAACCATCAGTTTACCGGAAGAGGTGAATTTGCACTGGTTTTTGGAGATTTTAAAGTATCCGTGAATGTTCCTTCCGATCATATTGTAGGTGGAACAGGAGAATGTAAAAATTACGATCAGGTATTAACTTCTGATCAGCTATCAAGATACAGAAAGGCTGAAAATGCCTCTGAACCTATCGAAATCGTAACGTTGGATGAAGCTAAAAAAGCAGAAAAAAATCATTCCAAGCAAAGAAAAACATGGGTTTTTGAAGCTAAGGATGTTCGTGATTTTGCATGGACCTCTTCCAGAAAATTTGTCTGGGACGGAATGCGTGTAACGATTCCTGAAAATAACAATAAAGTAATGGCAATGAGTTTCTATCCAAAAGAATCTTATGGTCTTTACAGAAAGTTTTCCACAAAAGCAGTTGCTCACACCATTAAAACCTATTCAGAATTTACTATTCCTTATCCATATCCTGTCGCACAGTCTGTAGAAGCTGCCAACGGAATGGAATATCCGATGATCTGCTTCAATTTCGGAAGAACTGAAAAAGACGGAACATATTCTGAAGGAACTAAGAACGGAATGCTGGGAGTAATTATTCACGAAGTGGGTCATAACTTCTTCCCAATGATCATCAATTCTGATGAAAGACAGTGGGCATGGATGGATGAAGGTCTGAACACGTTTACAGAATATCTTACTGAAGAAAAGTGGGATAATAAATTCCCTTCCAAAAGAGGACCAGCGTGGACGATCGTAGATTATATGAAACTACCGAAAGATCAGCTGGAACCTATTATGAGCAACTCTGAAAATATAGTTCAGTATGGTCCGAACGCGTATTCAAAACCTGCAACAGGATTGAATATTCTTCGTGAAACGATCATGGGAAGAGAGCTTTTTGACAAAGCTTTTAAAACTTATGCTAAAAGATGGGCTTTCAAGCATCCTGAACCTGCAGATTTATTCCGTACCATGGAAGATGCCAGCGGTGAGGATCTTGACTGGTTCTGGAGAGGCTGGTTCTACGGTACAGATCCTGTAGATATTGCTATTGATAAAGTAACAGTAGCCGTTCCAAATCTTGAAACCGACCCTAAAGCCGCAGCTGAAGTAAAGTATCAGGTTGAAAAACCATTAGTAAACAGTTTTGAAGATCTTTCAAAAATCAGAAACAGAGAAGATAAGAATATTAAATTCTATGTAGATACTGATAAAGCTGCCCAGGATTTCTATTATAAATATGACAGAGGTCAGGAAAAAGTTGATAATAATAAGGAATACACCATCAAAACAGAGGCTGGTCTTCCTTTAGATGCCAAGGATAAAGAGAAGTTCAAAAATATTACAGGATATCAGATTGATTTTGTAAACAAAGGTGGACTGGTAATGCCGATCATTCTTGAGTTCACTTTTGAAGACGGCTCAAAATTGTATGATAAATCTGCAGCACAGATCTGGAGACTGAATGAGCAAAAGGTTTCAAAGACGTATTATTTTGACAAGAAAGTAAAATCTATTCAGCTTGATCCAATGAGAGAAACTGCTGATATTGATACCAATAATAACTTCTGGAGCAGCACAGGATCCGGTACTGAAACTTCAAAATTCCAACTCTTTAAACAAAAACAGGAAGGAGGATCTGTAAGAGGAGGCTCAACCGGAAAGGTAAATCCAATGCAGGCCGCAGGAAAGAGTTAAAAATCAAAAAGTTGTAACTTTTAACAAATACAGCACTACTTAGCAGTAAAGATGATTTAAACATTCTTTTTACTACTAAGTAGTGTTTTTTTTGTTTAAAATCTGGTCATCCAAAAATTTATGAAACCATTCAGAAATTCTTAAGATACCAACTCCTCTTTCTTGTCTACCAAAAACATAACAGCCTGTCTTAAAAAGCTTTATATTTGATTTACGATAAACACCAAGTGTCAAAAACCTGATTGACAATAAATGTTCAGGATTAAAAAAAACAAAAATATTACTTATGAAAAATGCCAAATTACTAAGCAGAGATGCTCAGAAAACCATCAATGGCGGAATTGCTGCCAGACTTGTATGCTGCGAACGCGACGACAACGGAAAATGTATTTTATGGATTGGGCCGGGATACAACTGCCCTTAGTTCTATCATCTGATAACAATTTTGAAAAAAGCCGGAAATTTCCGGCTTTCTCTTTTTATATTCTCAACTCTGTATTTTTATTTCACTATTGAATAAAAATCCATTAATAATTGATAGTCAAAATTTTATTTAAAAAAACATTAATAAATATATCACACAATTAGGAAAAATAGTATCTTTGATCCACTTCTTTTACACCAAATGTCAAAATCCTGATTGACTTTAAATGCTCAGGATGTACAAATCAAAATATTACTAACTATGAAAAACGCTAAATTATTAAGCAGAGATGCTCAGAAATCAATCAGTGGCGGAGCAGCAGGACGCTTTTGCTGTGAGTACAATTACAAAGGGCAATGTATCCTTTGGATCGGACCGGGACAGTATTGCCCTTAGTTCTGTCATCAGATAACAATTTTGAATAAAGCCGGAAATTTCCGGCTTTTTTTAGTTTAAGTGTGCTATTAAATTCTTTTTATAGGTTCTCCCCAACGGAAGTTCCTCTCCATTTTTCAGGAAAACATGGCCGGAATTATAAGAATTGATGTGATCTGATAATACGATATAAGATTTATGGATTCTGATAAACCCGAAATGCTGAAACTTCTCTTCAAAATTTGACATTCTTTCCAGAATCATATACTTTTTCAATGGTGTCATCAGGACAATATATTCCCCAAATCCCTGTATCCAGAGAATATCTTTTAGAAAAACTTTATTCATCACATAATTGGATTTGAACATAATAAAGTCTTCTTGCTGCTTATTACTTGCTGAACTTTTAAACTGAACAAAATCCCGTGCTTTGTTTACTGCTTTTTTAAACGTATCAAAATCTACAGGTTTGATAAGATAATGAACCACATCCAGTTCAAAAGCTTTCACCGCATATTTTGTTTCCAACGTAAGGAAAATACACAGCGGCGGGTCAGGAAGCTGCTGCAAAAGCTCTACTCCATTGATCCCAGGCATGTTGATATCGAAAACAACCAGATCTACTTTATTGGTCTTTAGAAAAGCCAGTGCTTCTTCCGGTTTCTGAAATGAAGCCAGCAGTTCAACATCTTCAAGCTGATCACAATATTGTTTTACAAGCTGTAATGCAGGATACTCATCATCTACATTAACGATAGTCAGGTTAGCCATTTATAATAATTGTTAAAGCAATTTTATATTGATCATTTTCTTTCGGCCCGGAATAAAATTCATACTGATCAGGATAAAATTTTTCCAATATATGAATAATTGCTTCATTACCCAATCCGTGATAATCAGATTCAGTTGCATAAGTTCTATCTTTCTCTACAGAATTTATAATTTCAAAATACAGTTCAGAGCGCTCAATATTACAGAATAATTTTATAAAACCATGAGCATCTTCTCCTATTGCGGAATGTTTTAATGCATTTTCAAATAAAGTAAGAAGTATCGCAGAGGGGATTTCAGCAATATCAAATTCTTCCTGCTCTTCAATATCCATGACAATATCAAGCTGGTTATTATATTTCAGCTGATACAACGCAGCAAGCGCTTTTAATGAAGAAAATTCCTGGGAAACGGTTACTTTTTCTTTTCCACTGTCATAAATAATATACTTCAGAAGCCTGCTCAACTGCAAAATAGAATCTGATGTCTTCTCAGAATGGGTAAAACTGTTCGCGTATATATTATTAAGCGTGTTCAATAAAAAATGAGGGTTTAGCTTAGACTTCAGTAAATCAAGATAAAGCTGATCTTTCTCTTCTCCAAGGCTGATCACATCCTGTTCTATTAAAAATTTGTCTTTGGTAATCCCCAGAAAAGATCCCACCAGAATGACGACCCCCTGCGAAATGTACACATTATACAGAAAACCTACATGATACCCTTTTCCGCTGAAATCCATCTGAAAGACTGCAGGCTCCCACAAAATTCTGAAAAGACTGGACACCAAAAAGCAGATTAAAGCATAGAGGATAAACTCCGGATACTTATTGGATAAATAGAACCGGGGAACAAGATAATAGTACACCAGATAATAAATTCCAACATTGAAAATTGTATTCAAAATAATGCTTATTACCAGCTGAGTTGAATCCAGGAAGTAGTTTTCGGTGAAATAAGTCATCAAAATGAAGACAAAAAGGAAAAAAATGTGCTGAAACCTCAACAAAAATTTCCAACGATACTTCATAAGGCTTTCCAGAACTTTACCACTAAATAAAATCCTGATAATCAATAATATAATAATAAAATTAATGATTAAAAACATAGTCCATACCGAATTTTGAAACGCATCAAATATAATATCTTTTTGTCTCAAAATGCAGTTCGTTGAGAAAAACTGTCATTGATTGAAAAAATCTAACCCCGCTCTCCTGAATAAATATATTTGAGAAACCGCAATATTAATCCAATATTACATGAAACTTAATATACAATTAACGCTTATTTTATCATTTTGCTTGATAAATGGCCTTTTATACAGTCAGAGCAAAGACAATTACAATATGTGGTTTCAGTACCTGATGTCGGCAAAGATTACCGATAAAAGTACTTTAACCGCGCTTACCCAGTACCGTTCCTTCGATCTGGCTTATGACACAAGGCTTTTTCTGGTGAATGCCTATGTAGATTATGAAGTGGTGGAAAATATAAAACCTGCCGCAGGAGCTATGTTTTTAATTCTTGAATCTTATAATGCTGATGATTCTAAAAAAATAAGATATGAGAAAAGACCTTTTCAACAGGTAACCGCTGATTATTACATCGGAAGAACATCAATTTCCAACAGGCTTAGAGTGGAAGAACGTTTTATCAGCAATCCTGATGAATTTGAAGTAAGAATCCGTTATCTGATCTCTGTCCGGATACCTTTCAATAAAAAAGGAGAAAAGGAAAAACTCTATGGCATTCTTAAAAATGAAATAAGAATGAATGTTGATAAGCTGGAACCTTTTGACAGCAATCGTATTACAGCAGGCCTTGGAATAAAATTAGGAAAAAATTCTGCGTTAGAGCTTGCCTTTATCAATCAGCTGGAAACCAAAAAAACAAGTAATTACGGGTTTATAGGTTTCAGAAACAATTTTGACTGGAGAAAAAAGAAACAATAATACCTCATTAATATTTACATACAACTATGCTTACATTTCTTGGTTTTTTAATGATTTTCATCTTCATGATTCTCATCATGAACAAAAAGATGACTCCGCTTACCGCTTTGGTACTTGTACCTGTACTAATTGCTGTAGTGGCAGGATTCGGGCCTGACCTGGGAAAAATGATGAAAGAAGGGGTAAAAGAAATAGCACTTACGGGGGTTATGCTGATTTTTGCCATTCTGTATTTCAGTCTGATGATTGATACAGGACTTTTTGAGCCTCTTGTGAATGCCATACTAAAAGCTGTGGGAGATAATCCTGTAAAAACAACCATCGGAACCGCCCTTCTCACCACTTTAGTTTCTTTAGACGGCGATGGTTCTTCCACTTATATTATTGTAGTGGCAGCATTACTCCCACTTTATAAAAAACAGGGGATGAACCCTCTGGTCCTAACCTGTATCATTATGCTCGCTGGTGGTATTATGAATATTTTACCATGGGGTGGTCCTACCGCAAGGGTAATGAGTTCCCTTAAACTGGGACATACGGAAATATTTGTTCCTATGATTCCGGTCATGCTGGTTGGTCTGGTATGGGTATTCTTTGTTGCCTATATTTTAGGGGTACGGGAGAAAAAAAGAATAAGCAAGCACGGAAAATACACCAAATACAGCGGACAGGATATTGCCGGCGAGAATGATCCTGCATTAAGACGTCCAAAACTTATTATTATCAACCTGATTCTGACTATCATTCTGCTTTGCGTGATGATTCTGGACATTATTCCTTTGGGAATTGCCTTTATGATTGCCTTTTGTATAGCTTCTCTGATTAATTATCCGAAGCTGAAAGACCAACAGAAAATCATTTCAAAACATGCAGGAAATGCTTTATCTGTAGCTGGTATGATCTTCGGAGCTGGAATTTTCACAGGAATCCTGAATGGTACCGGAATTATGAATGCCATGGGAAACAGCATTATCAGTATCGTTCCTAAAACCTGGGGCGGGTATCTAAATGTAATTACAGCTATATTCAGCGTACCGCTTACTTTTTTCCTTACTAATGATGCTTATTATTTCGGAATACTGCCTGTGATTACCGCAACCGGCAGCCAGCTGAATATTCCTCCGGACATTTTAGGACGTGCAAGTCTTGTGGGACAGGCTTCTCATTTATTAAGTCCTTTGGTTCCTTCCACTTATCTGTTGGTTTCACTGGCGGGTGTTGAATTCTCCGATCACCTGAAATTCACCTTAAAATGGGCCATAGGATCATCAATCGTAATGTTGCTGAGTGCATTGGTTCTTGGTATTATATAAGGTTATATCTTTGAATTATCATATAAAAAAGTAGATGATGAAACCTTTTAAGCAAAAAACATTTACAGACTCCTATTTAAGAAACCTTACCCTTTATGTGTTCACGGCTATTATCTGTGGAGCATTAACCGGTTATTATTTTCCGGAAGTCAGTAAACATCTGGAAACGGTAAGCAGTTACTTTTTCACGCTTCTTGAGGTTTTGATTATCCCCGTAATTTTCATTGCCGTAACGTATGGGGTAAGCTATATTTTCAGTACTAAAAATGCATTTAAAATTGTAAGCCAGATGGTGATCTATTTCTTAATCATTACTTCCATCAGTATTTTATTGGGAATCGGATCTGGTCTTCTTTTAAAACCGGGAGCCAATACAGGAATTGTAATTTCTTCTCATAAAGCACTTCCGGAAAGATTTTTAGCAAAAACTACAAATCCTTTACACATCAGCAATTATGTACTGTTTCTTTTAATATCCATATCGGCAGGAGTCCTGATTGGCCTTTCAAAGAAAAAGAATAACATTCTTAAAGTTATAGACACAGGAAGAAACTTGTTTTTTAAACTTATCAAGTATGTCTATATATTTCTTCCGATAGTCATTTTCTGTAATATTGCTTATGGAATTTCAGTATATGGAATTAATACTTTATTACCATTAAGTAAGATTGTTGCCACAGTATATCTTACGAGTGTATTTTTTATTTTCGGGATATTGGGGGTTATAACAGCTTATTTTAAAATTAACCTCTGGGATTTTTTAATCAGCATCAAAGAAGAAATTATTCTGGTGGTAGCAACTTCTTCTTCCAAAATGGCATTCCCTATGATCTTTGATAAAATGGAATCACAGGGTTATGACCGGAAAATTCTCCGTCTTATCATTCCTCTCGGGTACAATTTCAATCTGGCGGGGGCCTGCATCTACCTTTCCATCTCATGTATTTTCCTTATCCAGTTCTATAATATACCTCTTACGGTAAAAGATTATTTCTGGCTTTTTATAACGATTTCAATTGCTTCTAAAACTGCTTCGGGAGTACCCGGATCAGGCTTTCTTGCCCTGATGTTTACCTTAAGTCGGTTTGGAAAAATCCCTACCACAGACCTTGCTCTGTTATACAGCGTAGACCGCTTTATGAATGAAGCCAGATCTGTTACCAATTTCATAGGCATTTCAGTTTCTGCTGCCATTATTTCAAAACTTAATCAAAACACTATTTCTTTAAAAAATGATATTTCCTGATTTTACCCAACTTTTCAATGACATCTTACAAAACCCTGCACAATCTTTAGCTATTATCGGTAATCTTATCCTGATTGAAAGTCTCCTTTCTGTGGACAACGCCGCAGTATTGGCAACCATTGTAATGGATCTGCCGGAACATCAAAGAAAGAGAGCTTTAAAATATGGTATCCTTGGAGCCTATGTGTTTCGCGGGCTGGCTCTTATTTTTGCATCCGTACTGATTTCTGTATGGTGGCTGAAACCACTGGGAGGATTGTACCTGCTCTATATTTCTTTTGACTGGCTGATCAAAAAGATTAAAAATAATGAAGAAGAAGAAGAAGAAGAAAATCAGGAGGAAAATCCTGACAAAGAATCCAGTTGGTTATACAAAAACTCAATTGGTCTGTTGGGCCATTTCTGGGCTACAGTTGCCATTGTGGAAGTGATGGATCTTGCATTTTCTATTGATAATGTTTTTGCTGCAGTGGCTTTTTCAGACAATCTACTTTTGATTACACTTGGTGTTTTTATAGGAATTTTAGCCATGAGATTCATCGCACAGTGGTTTGTCCGTCTGATGCAGATATTTCCTTTTCTGGAAACGGCAGCTTTTATTGTGATCGCTATTTTAGGAGTTAAATTAAGTTTGTCGCTATATGAACACTTCTACCCCGCTACAGCGTTTGCTAAGTTTTTAGCCAGTCATACGATGGAAATTCTCGTTTCCGCCATTACCGTTCTTTTGTTTGTAGTACCTGTAGTTACCAGTTATCTCTTCGGATTTCCTGCACGCAAAAAATAATTTTTCTGCCAAATTTTCACATTCGGAAATAAAAGTCTGCCATTTCATCCATCAGGGTCTCATGGCATACATTTAGAGAAATACAATGCAGAAATAATTAAAAAATAAATATATTATGTCAGTAAACTTTAAACCATTGGCAGACAGAGTTCTGGTAGAGCCAATCGCAGCAGAAACTAAAACAGCTTCAGGTATTATCATCCCGGATACTGCAAAGGAAAAGCCGCAAGAAGGTACTGTAGTGGCAGTAGGTCCTGGTAAAAAAGATGAGCCTACAACTGTTCAGGTAGGTGACAAAGTTCTTTATGGAAAATATTCAGGTGCTGAATTGAAGCTTGAAGGAAAAGATTATTTAATCGTAAGAGAAGCTGATTTATTAGGAATCATCGGGTAATTTGTAAAAAGTAAAATGTATTCATGTAAAATGATATTTTCAGAATACAAAATCATTAATACATTGTACAAAGTACATTAATACAATAAAAAATTATGGCAAAAGAAATAAAATTCGATATTGAATCAAGAGACGCTCTAAAGAGAGGGGTAGATGCATTGGCTAATGCGGTAAAGGTAACTTTAGGTCCTAAAGGAAGAAACGTAGTAATCGAAAAATCTTTCGGGGCTCCTCACGTAACTAAGGATGGTGTGTCTGTTGCAAAAGAAATCGAGCTTGAAGACAGAGTAGAAAATATGGGAGCGCAAATGGTAAAAGAAGTGGCTTCCAAAACTAATGATATCGCAGGAGACGGTACTACTACCGCTACTGTATTGGCACAGGCTATCGTAAGAGAAGGTCTTAAGAATGTAGCTGCTGGTGCTAACCCAATGGATCTTAAAAGAGGGATCGACAAAGCAGTATCTGCTGTTGTTGAAAACCTTAAAGCACAGTCTCAGGCTGTTGGAGATTCTACAGATAAAGTAAAGCAAGTTGCTTCTGTATCTGCTAACAATGACGAAACTATTGGTGCTTTGATCGCTGAAGCTTTCGGAAAAGTTGGAAAAGAAGGAGTAATCACTGTAGAAGAGGCTAAAGGTATCGATACAACTGTTGACGTTGTAGAAGGTATGCAGTTCGACAGAGGATACCAGTCACCATACTTCGTGACGAACCCTGAGAAAATGTTAGCTGAACTTGAAAACCCATATATCCTTTTAGTAGAGAAGAAAATCTCTTCAATGAAAGAATTACTACCGGTTCTTGAGCCAATTGCACAAGGTGGTAAGTCTCTATTGATCATCTCTGAAGAAGTTGAAGGAGAAGCTTTAGCTACTTTGGTGGTAAACAAACTAAGAGGTTCTCTTAAAATTGCTGCTGTAAAAGCTCCAGGATTCGGAGACAGAAGAAAAGCAATGTTAGAAGATATCGCAATCCTTACAGGTGGACAGGTGATCTCTGAAGAGCAAGGTTTCACTATGGAAAACATCTCTTTGGATATGCTTGGAACTGCTGAAAAAGTAACGATCGACAAAGACAACACTACAGTTGTAAACGGTGGTGGTGACGAAGCGAAAATCAAAGGAAGAGTAGCTCAGATCAAAGCTCAGATGGAAACTTCTACTTCTGATTATGATAAAGAAAAACTTCAGGAAAGACTGGCTAAATTAGCTGGTGGTGTTGCTGTACTTTATGTAGGTGCTGCTTCTGAAGTAGAAATGAAAGAGAAAAAAGACAGAGTAGATGATGCTTTACACGCTACAAGAGCTGCTGTAGAAGAAGGTATCGTTGCAGGAGGTGGTGTTGCTTTAGTAAGAGCAATCTCTTCACTGAACGAACTTTCCGGAGCTAACGCTGACGAAAACACAGGTATTAAAATCGTGAAAAGAGCGATCGAAGAGCCATTAAGACAAATCGTTGCTAATGCAGGTGGAGAAGGTTCTGTAATCGTTGCTAAAGTAGCAGAAGGAACAGGAGACTTCGGATACAACGCGAAAACTGACGAGTATGTTCACATGCTTGAAGCAGGAATCATTGACCCAACTAAAGTAACAAGAGTTGCCCTTGAAAATGCAGCTTCTGTATCTGGAATGCTTCTTACTACTGAATGTGTAATCACTGAAGTAAAGAGCGCTGAACCAGCTATGCCAATGGGTGGGGGAATGCCAGGAATGATGTAATAGCGTAAGCTAAGACAAATTAATATACTAACCGTTCTACTTTGTAGAGCGGTTTTTTTATCTGTATTAGTTTTTTAACTATATTTGGCCCTCTAAATAAAACCATGAAAGCATACAATAAAGTTCTTAATTATACAAACTTTAAACTTGAATCAAAGCTCTAAAAAGATTTAGCAATTAACTAAAATTGCATTCACTCTATTTTTGCTTATAAATATTATATTTCCATGATCATACTTGATCACAATAAAAACGTTATAAAAAGAAAATCATAAATGAAAAAAATACTTTTATTATTTTTAATTACTATCACTTTTAATCAAACATTTTCTCAGACTACTTGGGAGCTATTAAACCCCAAACCAACAACAAATACTGGAAAGCATATTGAATTCGTTTCTAACAATAACGGTTTTATAATTACATCAAATGAACTCCTAGAAACTATAGATTCTGGTACAACTTGGACAAAAAAACAAAATATTACAAGTGGTAATGATATTAGTTTTAAGAATGGGATTGGTTATATTGTAGGGGATTACGGTTATATTTTAAAGTCCATAGATAATGGTGTAAATTGGCAACAAATATCTACTGGGTTTAATACTTCTTTTAATACAGTAAATATTATAGACAATAACACAATTATTCTATCAAGCTCAAATAGTATTATTAAAACACTTGACGGTGGAATTACATGGTTAAATTATACTATTCCAAACGTAGCTGTTGTCAAAACTGCTTTTACAAGTTCTTTGGTTGGACATGCTGTTTGTAATAACGGCAAGATACAAAAGACTATAGATGGTGGAAACACTTGGTACAATACTTATAATACTAATGTAATCCCATCTAACTTTTTCACGGTTTATTTCATAAACCAGAATATCGGTTTTGCTTCAAGAGAACACGATTACTTATTTAAAACCACAGATGGTGGCGAAACTTGGACAGAAATTACAGGATCATTTGAAGCAATGTATGATTTTTACTTTTTAGATGAAAATAATGGTTTTGCTACAGGAGATCATGGAGCAACTTATAAAACCACTAATGGTGGAATTACATGGAGCCAGATTTTTTTCCAAAACGGATACATTGACAATACTTCAATGTATGGCATTTTCTTTCAGGACAGTAACAAAGGCTTTGCCACAGGGGCAAGAGGACGAATAATTAAAACCATAGATGGAGGAAACACATGGACACAACATTCGCCCACCTACAATGATTTCAGGCAACTACAAATAGTGAATAATAATGTTGGTTTTGCATTAACTAATAATCAATTTTACAAAACCAATAATTTTGGTGACACGTGGACATTGGTTGGCACGCTAAATCTTGGCACTTCTGTTAATAGTAGTGATTTCACATTTATTAATGAAAACTTAGGGTATGCAACTACTGGAGGACCATATGGAGGACATGTTTATAAAACAATTGATGGAGGATCAACATGGTCTATATTAAATAATGGAAATGATATTATAGACGAAGGGATAAGTTCAATTTGCTTTTTGGATGGTAATATTGGTTTTATTTCTGGTGGTTTTAACCAAAGAAAAGTCATGAAAACAACAAACGGAGGAAGCAGTTGGACGCAGGTATCAAACCAAGCCTTTGGAAATATTCAGTTTGTAAACTCGCTTGTGGGTTATGCTAATAGAATCGGGAATTATTATGGAGCGATGTATAAAACTACAGATGGAGGTAACACATGGAATCAACTCATTGAATTAGCAGGAAATGGAATCAACTCTTTTCATTTTGTTGATGAAAATAATGGTTACTTTGTGGGAGATAATTCTATATTTTACAAAACAACTAATGGTGGTGCAAGTTGGACACAAATATCAGTTCCTTACGGCTATTATACGTTAACAAAATTTTACACCCCTAATATAGGATATATTGTGAATGAAAATGGTGGAATATACAAAACCATAAATGGCGGAATAAATTGGTCATCATTAACAACTCAGTATAGCTTAAACTCTCTTGAATTAGTTAATAATTATATTTTCACAGCAGGAACAAATGGAAAAATATACAGAAGCTTTACCGGGTATACAGTTTTAGGTACATCAGAAAAAGAAACTGAAAAACAATTTGTTGTATATCCAAATCCTACTTCCGATTATGTCAATGTAAGTTTAAATGGTAAAGCCGAAAAAGTAGAATTATATAGTGCTGATGGAAGGTTTTTAACCCCTAAATTCATTACAAATACAAAAGATTTCATTAAATTAGATATGACTGATTTTTCTCTTGGAATATATTACCTAAAATTAACTTTCAAAAACAACAAATCCTTCACCAAGCAAGTTATTGTAAAAAAATAAAATACAATTACTATTGACACAAATCCTTGCAAAACAATATATTTTGGACACAATGCAAAAATCGACGAATAGTTCAATATACTTGAAGCAGGAATCATTGACCCAACTAAAGTAACAAGAGTTGCCCTTGAAAATGCAGCTTCTGTATCTGGAATGCTTCTTACTACTGAATGTGTAATCACTGAAGTAAAGAGCGCTGAACCAGCTATGCCAATGGGTGGTGGAATGCCAGGAATGATGTAACGGTCAGCGACCGAGGCAAATTAATATACTAACCGTTCTACTTTGTAGGGCGGTTTTTTTGTGGAATATGGTTTCCTGTAATAGAACTTTATAATAATATTTTAAATTAGCTAAATCTATTATGATATTGTTCTCATTATACAATATCAAAAAACTCAACAAATTAAATATGGATATAGCATCAACAATTCCTTATGGAGACTCAACACGACATAATTGTGACAATTGCGGCGCAGAATTAGAAGTTCATGTTGTTAAGCAAAAATCACACAACGAAAAAGAAGAGTATAATTGTCCAGAATGTAACAAACTATTTTATGCAAGAGTTTCTCAGCCTATTCAAAAGATTATAGTCATAAAAAAAAGAACAGATGGTAAAACAGATTTATCGGTAGATTAATTAGTTTTTTATTTTAGTTTTTAGTAATCAAAGTCCGCTCTATTAAGCCTCTCAGCTTTGCACAAGCAAAACAAAATCCGAAGTCTCTCACTTCGGATTCTTTATAATTCCACCATCTAAAATATCCCACTACCATACGATTTTATCGTGTGGCTCGGTTAAAAAATACTGTAACCACACGAAAGGCTTTGTGCGGTAGCAGGGTATTGCTGTAATTCAGGGCTGAATGTTAGCAGTAGAACTATTTGTTTCAGAAATCTTTTTAATTTTGCACGGATTGTGTTTCGGTTGTCCCGAAACTACAGCAATACCCGAAACGTTAGCAGAAATTTTATCATACATCGCTTATCAAGCAAAACTTATGAAATTAAAACCAATTATTATTTTATCATCTGTGCTTTTACTTACAAGTTGCGTAAAAGTTTGGAATCAGATGAGTGAATTGAAGCCACTTGAAGATTACTCTACTCAAAACGCAAATATCCAAGAAAAAAATGCAATGGATGCGAAAATCACTTTCATTAACGATAAAACGATTGATGGAAAAATTAGAGGTCAAAAAAATATAATTTATGGATTTCTAAATGAAACTTCAATAAACAAATTTTTTCAAATTTATGATAAGACAGGAAAAAAAGAATACATCTATTTCCAACTCCTAAAAGAAATGACTATTAAAGATTATAACGGAAACGAAAGAAGATTTGTGAATAGAGGTTCTGAATATAAATCTTTACAGGAGAACTTTTATGATGGAAAAATTAAATGGTTTAGAGAATATTACAATCACGCATACGATGGAAGTGTTCAGATAACAGACCATTTCATCAATGAAAAAAATCAAGAAGTAAACGTTGGCACATTCAATAGTATGAAAAATAAACTGAAAGAAATTACCTCTTCAAAACCCGAATTATCTTCAAAAATTGAAAATACATCAACGTTTGACAAAGAAACTGTTATTAGAATTTTAAAAGAATATGAACAATAAGAAAAATTTCTGATAACATCGGTTTTGCAATATTGGGACGAACCCACGATCCGCAAAGTCTGGAGACTTTGCACCATCATAAAAAACAAAATCCGAAGTCACGCACTTCGGATTCTTTATATCCCACCACCTAAGATACCCCACTTCCCCATTTCCTATCCCCCAGCTTTTACTTATATTTGAGCAATGCTGACGACGTAACACCAAAACAAAATATGGCAACAAAAGAAGAATTCTGGGATAGGAAAAAGAAATTAAATGATGATTTCTTCGTGATGGGCTCCGTGGCCAATCCTGCAACTGAAGAACAAATTAAAAAATATGAAGAAAGCACAGGATTTACCTTCAGTGAAGATGTTAAGGATTTTCTGACCTCATTCGGTTCCTTACTTTTTGAAGTTAAAGAAGAGATCTGGAAACGTCCCCAGGAATTTGATATTCTTCCAAGCTGGAAATTCGGGTATGGATTTTTTGTGTATGGACTTTCGCAGGATGAAGAAATGCCTTCATGGATGGGATTTGAAGAAAAACATCAGGAAGCTCTTGAGTATAAAGAAAGGTCATTGGGACAACTTTTTTTCAAGCGCAGTGGAAATCTCTACAGGGCATATACCGACAACGGAATCATAAAAATTGAGTATGACAAATATGATGAGGAAGATCATGAAGTATTTGAAGGCAATATTTATGATTTTTTAATTGAAGAAATTAATAATTTAGAACAGGATTATCTGGAATACATTAATGAAGGAAAATCCTGATGTATTTGTACACAACCTTATAACTCCTGACTTTACACCTATAAAACAAAAAAACTAAACCTTATACCATGAAAACAAAATTATTATTCCTTACATTTTTGGTCTCAATACTCCCCCAGGCACAAACGCTAAATTTTAAAAATCTCGCCAATATGTCTGTAGGCAGAGGTGCTGCAGCCAGTGTAATTGTGAATGATAATATCTATGTGAGTAATGGATATCAGGACAAGGGTGGTAATGCCAATTATATTGAAAAATATAATATTACGGATAACAAATGGAGCATTCTCAATACTACTCTATTCACCAAAAAATTTGCTAATTCGGAGACTTACAATAATAAAATTTATATTTTTAACGGGTGGGGAAACAGCCATCTCGAAATTGTAGATCTTGCAACCAATACCGTAACGAAAGGAGCTGTTAATCGTTCCTATACAGGAAATGCAGGTTCTGCCCTCCATAACGGCAAAATATATGTATTTGGCGGTAGCGGACTGAATGGAGTGGCAACCACTGTATTTTCTAATAGATTCCAGTATTATGATATTGCTTCAGATACATGGCATCCCTTGCCCAATATGCCCACAGCCAGAGAAACAAAGGGCAAAATTGTGAATGACAAACTTTATGTTATTGGTGGTTTTAACGGTACCTCATCCCGCCTGATCAATGTTTTCGACCTCAACACTAATCTTTGGACCGATCAATATACGATGCCTGCTGCTATATCCGGACATTCTTTAGCAGTATCCGGTAATAAAATTTTCATTGCAGGGGGATATAATAATCAAACTTTTCTGGCCTATTTTGATACTACAACCAATAAATTACATCAGCTGTCATCCAATATGATTCCCAGAAGACATGCTGCATTGGAAGTATATAACAATAAACTATACATCATTGGTGGAAGTACAACGTCTGTCACCAGCTCAGCTATTAAAAGCTTACAAGTGGCGGATATCAGCGAAAATGTACTCGCTGCAAATACGGACAATGATAATGGGACATTGGAGAAAAAGGTTCATACCAATGCAGACAGAGATGGTTTTGTAATCAGTAATAAAAATAACAGCAATCAATTTGAATACACTGTTTACTCCACGGACGGAACCCGGATCACCAAAGGTTTTGCCTACTATAATAAAACGATAGATTTATCAAGAGTAAGACGCGGAAATTATATCTTCAGTTATAAAGATGAGAAAGGGGTTTTGCAACAGATTAAGGTTTTCAGATAATAATAACCTTAAACCTTATGATCAACTTCATCATGTGTTTCAAAAAATAATCCGGCGACAAATCAATGCAGAAGGCATAATTCAATCATTAAAAAACAAAACTTAAACATGAAAAGTGTAATCTTATTCTTTGCTATTTTATATTCATTAAATGTTTATTCACAAGAAAAACCCAATTATCCGGAGCCTGAAAAAGGAATGAAAAGAGTTGATCTTAAACTTCCAAAAATTGAAAATGACAAAGAATATAAAGTTGAAATAAGATTTGGAATTGAAATGGATGTTTCTGAATGCTCAGATATTAATAATTTTAGTTTTAATCGTAAGAATTTAGAAGAATGGTATGGCATATCCCCTTCCAGATTCCCCTATTATGTATTACCAAAAGAAATACCCGTAGAGGTTCTTACCTTTAACAAGCCTAATTGTGATGAAACCAAGAAAGTAAAAAAGAAAGTTTTAAGCTCTCAAAATTTTTTCAGAGAATATAATGGATATTATGCAATTCCATTTTATATTCCTGAAAAATGGACTGTTGAATACAGATTATGGAAAGTAAATAGTGAGTTTAAAAATGTAGAAAAATAACAATACTTGTAAACTACAAATGGAAAGCACCTTTAAAAGCTACGAAGAAACAATAACCAGAAAGCACAGCATTGGTTTTACTCCCAAATACAAAGAAGAATTCAGAACATTTGTCAACGAAACACTTTTCGTTGCCATCGCAGAAAAAACAGTTGAAAAACTGGGCTGGGATCTGGTTTATAAAGGTGATAACAGCATTGAAGCAAAACGTAAAGATGTAGGCTGGATGAATGAACGCTGGACAGAAATTATCACTGCAAGCTATAAAAATGGTGAGGTTACGGTAAAAAGTGAATCATTAGGTAACGAAATTTGGGATAACGGCAAAAACTCTAAAAGAGTTAAATTATTTATTTATGCTTATCAGGAAACCTTAAAAACATTCAATCTACAAGCACTTAAGGATCTCGAAAAGGAAATAGAAAGAAAAAATAACTGGGATGATTATATAATTCCGGAAACCTTACCACAACCCAGACCCGTAAGAACTCCGAATATAGCAATACCGATTATTGGAGGCATATTCATTGCTTTAATCATGGGCTTTTTGGTAGCATTGCTTTCGCTAAAAGGACTATACTTTATTGGTCTTTTTGAATTCCTTGTAGCAACGGCTCTTGTTTTTGTAATGAAATATTTAATTAAATTTTCAAATTATACTGACATTAACAAACTGCTATACCTGTTGGGGGGAATGGTTGTATTAACCTACATTTCAAATGAATATTTTCAATATGAAATAATTTTGAATTCAAACAATCTGGAAAGAATTGGATTTTGGAATTTTTTAAAAATAAGATTTTTACATGGCTTTACAATTAACAAAATAGATTTAGGCTGGATTGGATGGATCATTCTATGGATTGCACAACTCGGGCTCACAGGTATTTTTGTTTACTTTAAGCTGGTCTCTGCACTTACAAAATATGTCATTGAAAGAGTACCGGTTGAAGTTGTTGATTTTGCATTTTATTATGCCGTTAAAGATAAATCCGAGGAAGAGATCAGAGCTGAACTTGCCAAAAAAGGATGGTCAGATGTACAATCTCAGAATGAAGTATTTGAAGCAATTGGAGGGCATCAAAACGTAGTAACACTGAGTAGAATTAAATAAATTCTTTTGTAATAAAAAAAGAAAATATCATCTTTGACTTAGCAGATCAACTACATTTAATAAAAGATATATGAAAAAAGCATTTGAATTTCTCACTCATTTAAAAGAAAATAACAATAGGGAGTGGTTTGCAAAGCACAAATCTGAATACGACTCAATCGTAAAACAAAACAAAGTTTTTTTTACTCAGATCTACAATGAACTCCAGGAGCATGATCAGCTCAAGGGAATTCATATTTTCAGAATTTACAATGACGTTCGTTTTTCAAAAGACAAAACACCTTATAAACCCTATTTCGGAGTTGGATATTCCCGTTCAAAACCTATGCTGAGGGGTGGATATTATATTCAGCTGGAACCCGGCAACAGTTTTGTAGGCGGTGGCTTTTGGGGTCCGGAAGCTAAGGATCTGCTTCGTATTCGTAAAGAATTTGAAATCAGCAGCACAGAAATTGAAAAAATTATCTCTGACCAGACTTTTATAAAATATTTTGGAGAACTCAAAGGCGATTCTGTAAAAACAGCGCCACGGGGTTTTGATAAAAATCATCCGGCTATAGATTTAATCAGGAAAAAGCAATTTCTGGTGATGCGAAAATTTACGGATAAGGAAGTTTTATCTAACAATTTTCAAAAAGAAATCCTTCTCACTTTATTGGCAATGCGTCCCTTTTTTGATTATATGAGTGAGGTACTTACGACGGATCTTAACGGAGAACTTTTGTTTTAAGCAAACTCTACCGTTCTGAAAACCAAAGCGGTTTTTTATACAATCTACCACAAAAGGGTTATTGACAGGTAAACTTATGCTGAGTAATTTTGGTCATTGAATGTGTAAATAAGGCATTCTCAGAAAATTACTAACCATAAAAACTCACGCCATGTTATCAAATACCGGAACCGTTTCATTGTATCTATACCTATTCTTTATAGTGATAGGTTTGCTGTCCATTTTTATCGCGTATTATCTGATAAAGAAAGGAAGCCTAGATCCTGATAAACTTGAGAAATTTTTAAGCTACTTCAAATGGGTTATCATCACTCTTGCCGTAAGCACTGTCACCTTAATTGTGAGCGACCTCTTCAAGGAAAGAGATCAGGATATTAAAGAACTTGAATATTTTGATAAGTACGTAAATGATGTTAAAAGCGAAGACCGCCCGCTGGTAAGGCTCCAGCTTGCCAAATACCTTTCTATAGTTGCTCCAAGCGGTGAAATGAAAAAATCCTGGACCAATTATTATGACACCATTAAAAAAGAATATGACGACTATATAGAAGCACAGAATAACCTGAAAAAGGATTCAGCGATTGTGAATCCAACTCCCCAACAAATAAAACAAACTGATGAAAACAAAAGAAAAGTAGAATTATTTGAGACTCCTTTATCAAGCAATAATGCTGAATGGTTTATTATAGCAGCAGGTGACAATGATATAAACGGTGCCAATATCAATCTTGACAAAGCAATTAAGATCAATCATAATTCAACTATTATAAAAAAAGGTGGTTCATTCAGAACAGTTCTGATGGGGTATTTTTCAAAAACTGAAGCAGAATCACAGTTAGAAAAGGTCCGAAATGAAGTTAATCCTATGTCATATATTGTCAGAAAAGCTACCTGGTGCAATACAATTGAAAGAGGCAGCGATTGTCTGATCTGTAAATAAAAACATTTAGAAATTTTCATATGCCGTTCTGTTTTTACAGAGCGGTTTTTATTTTGGATTCTTATTAAGAAAGAAAGTCAGATTGAACTTTTAAATACTATTCAGACTTTACAGTGTACAGAATAGTATTTGGAGTACAGAAAAAAAGAGTTCTAAATTTTTGTATTTTGCATCCCACTAAAAACAATACATGAAAATAAAAATCTTCCTGCTTCTTCTACTCATTATCAACACAGTCAAAGCACAAGGCACAGAGAAAATAGCCATTCCGAATAGAGTTGTTTATAATTATGCTGATGATAAAATAAATGAAAAAGCAAAAAAACTACTTACTGAAGGCCTTACAAATACAACCAATTATAATCTGCTGGGTGATAATTTAATTATAGGTCCAACGCTTTGGAAAAGGTTTAAAAATCTTGAAAGTCTAAAAAGCATTCCGGACAGTGTAATTTTTCATATTGACGATATGGAAATAGAAGGAAAAATGTCCAAGACCCTGAAAGACTCCAAAAAGATTTGGGAAGAAGTTAAAAAGGAAGTTTCAGGAAAATATCAGATCCGAAAAGCCAATGAAGATGAATTAAAATATTATTGGTCTACCATTTCATTTGATATTGAAGAACCTTTATTTATACTGCAAACCGAAAACCATCTGTATATTTTAAATTTTCTCAAAAAAAGTATGAAATTATTCTGGCTGGATGAGTTTCCCAATAAAAATGCTTACAACAATCCTATTGACAATGGAACCTATACAACAGATGGAACTTTCAAAACATATAAAAATGGAAATGAAGTTTATATTACCGATAAAGGAAACAAAGAAACCAGCCTCGAGAAAGTAATATTGCTAAGCAGTGATCCTGATTTACAGAACAATTCTTCTGTCGAGGACATGAAATCTGTTATCGAAAAAACGAATAGAATTTTTGAAAGTTTATTTAAAAACTCTAAAAAAGAAGGAAAAATAATGGTTCAGTTTGAGTTGGGAGAAAAGAAAAACGAAATTCAATTTGCCGTTAAGGATGACCTTGACTTAGAACTTATGAAAGAATTTGAAAAACAGGTTAATAAAGAAGAATATCCGCATACAAAGAAAAATACCATAAAATTTCAGTTGATTTATAAGGTTAATTCTTACAATGATACGGAGTAAATTATCTTCAATTTCTGTAATTTAGCCCCAGAAAAACTAATACAAAATTCATGAAACACTCTATTTTATTTTACCTACTTTTTATGTTCAGCATCGCGGCCGGACAGGAAAAAGAATATCAATCTATAAAAAAGGGAGATTTTCCTGAAGGCGTTTATATGACCCTGGAAGATGTTTTGAATAAAAAACCGTCTTCCACCGAAGAAATATATTTCAAAGCCTGTGAAAAATGTGATTCTCTTAATCTACCGGAAAAAGCTTTTTTTTATTTTAAGCAAAAGGATAAAAGGGTTAAGTTCCCGCTGGCTGTTTCGCATAAAGGAGAAATGTATTTTCAGACCTATAGAAAGTATACCAATAGAGACGACAAGGGATATGATCCAGACCAATATTCAAGATTTTGTAAAGTTATCAACTATGGAAGATTCATTTATTTTGAGGAAAATATGAAAGGGCTATGGTCGAAGGCATTCTTAGGCGCATTAAGTCCTCTTACCTACTCCATCAATGGAAAAACTAAAGGAATTGTTTTAGATTTAGAAAATAAAGAATTTAATATTCTCCAAAACTGTGATGATTTGAATGATTTCCTATCAGCCCATAATATTCCTGAAATTCAATGTAACTCAGAAACTTATACTATTGCAGATTTGAGAGCAAAAATTGAAGAAATCAATCTGCCATATCGCTAGCCTACAGCTAGGTTTATATTGACAATATTTTCAAAGCACTTTAGAATAACCAATCCTCCAATCACTTATAAATAAAAAATGAAAAAAATAATATTAGACCTTGCCACAACTTTAGACGGATTTATTGAAGGACCCAATGGAGAAACAGATTGGTGTATCATGGATGATGATATGGATTTTGATGGATTTCTGGAAGGAATAGACACCATTTTTTACGGAAGAGTAAGCTATGATGCATGGGGAAATTATCAGCCGGAAGAAAATGCAGGTCCGGAAGAGCAAAAACTTTGGGAAGCTGTTCATTCAAAAAATAAATTTGTGTTTTCCAGTCAAAACAGAGAAGATGAAAATGCCGTTTTTATCAGTTCTGATATTATAGAAAAAGTTTCCGAAATAAAAAACCAGGGAGGAAAAGACATCTGGCTGTATGGAGGAGCGAGTCTTATCAAAACATTTATCCAACTTAATCTTATTGATACCTACAGAATATCTGTTCATCCCATTGCTTTAGGAAAAGGGAAACCTCTTTTTGAAGATTTAAAGGAAAAATTAAATTTAAAACTAACAGCGACCAACGTTTTTAAATCGGGTGTGGTACAACTTATTTACGAAGCTTAATCTTAAAAATATCTATCAGTTCAAAGTAAATACTTTGAAAAATATAAAATGAAAAAAATCATTGCCATCACCTCCGTTGTCTTAATCCTGACCCTTTATAACTATCCTATTTTTGACGATAAAAAGATCACATTTGCTGTTATTTTTCTGTGCTTTGTTGTTATTGTATTTTCAGTAGCAAAACTCTATTCTGGCGAAAAAGAGGATTACGAAGCTTTTGAAAAAGAAATGGACAGGCTGCATGAAGATAATGGGATATTTGAATATACAAACGATGGGTTTTATTTTAAACAAAAAAATATAACAGAGTTTATAAAATGGGATGAAATTATTTTAATATATTCTTTCCATATTCCATCTCCATTCAGTGAGAGAAAACAATCCGGGCTGGAAATTATTACCGATAGAAAAAGTTATGAATTTGATGATACTGTAACACCCGGAATAGTGAAACTGTCCGATCAGCTTTATGGCAATCTTCCAAACTACACAATGAATTCACCAACAATCAGAGTTAATAACTTTGGCCTTGTGAAAACAAAATTGTATGAAAGAAAACCTCCACAATAATCTATCATTCGTGCCAACCATCATAAGAATAAAAAACAAAACCAATTGGCTGGTCGCATTTATCACGAGTGTTGGCTTACTCATTTTGTTTTGTATAATTCTTATTATCATTTTTACCGGACTTCAGTCTGCAAGTTTTATCACTTTGACGCTTCCTTTTGGCGCTTTCTTTATTCTTATTTTATATATATGGTTGTGGAATAATTTCGGAAAAACAGTTCTTACCATTGACCACGGAAGTCTGACTGTACAATATAAAAATAAATTATTCACAAGTCCTAAAACCTATCTGAAAGAAGAAACAGATCGTATTGAAACGAAAAATTTTGAAGTAGAAAAACATCAATTGGGTGTCCGTTATCATTTTTCTCTAAGTGGTTCAACATATTCTGTTATTCTTATACAAAAAGACACAGAAATACGAATTGTAGACTGGGTCACAAAAGATAAGGCAGATGAAATCGCAGGTGAATTAAAAAGAATGTGGTATTAAAATCCTCCAATCATTCATCATCAAAAATATTTCTACTCCATGTAATATTACCACACTTAAAAGTGTCTTATTTGAAAAAATACATGAAGTCTATTGTAACCTGCCTTATTTTACTGCTTGCAGCCAGCCCTCTTTTTTCTCAAAAATCCGAAACGTTGGAACAATTATTCTCAACGTATGAAAAAGCCGGCCTGTTCAGCGGTTCTATTCTGATTGCTGAAAAAGTTATGGCTATAGAAATGCGCCTAAAAAACGGAGTCTATGACATTGTTCTCAATATGACCAATGCAGTAAAACCACAATTCAGCATTAAAAAATAAGTCCAATGAAACCGTTATTTACGCAGTAAAAAATTCATATTTTTCAACCGCATTGATCCGAGTGCGGTTTTTATTTTGAATATCCGTTGATATTTTTTATTACTTTTATGTCGCACAAAATCAAACCACAAAATATAATCTATGCCTCATTTTATTATAGATTGTTCACAGGATATTCTTCAGCAGAGAACGCCTGAAGAATTAATGGATGCCGTTTATGAAACAGCTGACGCAACAGGTCTGTTTGCTCCTAATGATATCAAAGTGAGGCTTCAGCCCTATCAGTATTACAGATTAGGAACAGACAAGAAAAACTTCCTTCATGTCTTCGGATATATTATGGAAGGCCGTACTACAGAACAAAAAGCCCATCTTTCCAGACAGATCAGCACAAGGCTTTCCGAATTACTTGCTGATATTTCCTTTCTTTCTGTAAATATCAGTGATTTTGAAGCCGCAACCTACAGCAACAAAGCACTTATTAATCCCGAAAATACAGATAAAGACAGACATTTCGGATTATAATCTTCCTATTACACCAACTAAATACTAATATTATGAGCTTAAAAGCATTAGTCAACAAAAGCGTACAGTACAACAATTGGGTAGTCAATAAATATATTGACTGGTTATCCACAAAATCTGACGAACAGCTTAACCAGGAAACAATTTCAAGTTTTCCGACTATCTTAAAAACTTTACACCATATCTGGCAGACCCAGGAATACTGGTGGAGCCACATTTCTGAAAAAAATGATTTTGATTTTACTAAAACTACAGAAACCACAGACAAAGAAGATGTTTTCAATGCTATTAAAAACAATTCACAAAAGCTGGTAGAGTATGTGGAAAGTCTCTCTGAAGAAGATCTTTCAAAGAATGTAAAAATAGAATCTCAATGGTTTCAATGTGATTTTTCAAAATATGAATACATTCAGCACGCCATTCTTCACGGGACTTATCACAGAGGGCAAATCGTAACTATGGGACGAAATATCGGAATAACAGACGCTCCTATGACCGATTTTAACTTCTGGAATATTTATAAGGATAAACAATAATATCATCCATTTTGTGGATAAGTCTGATAAAGAATTTCAGGACTTCAGCACAAACCTAATTAAATTACTGATTTTAAATAATTTAAATTAAAAATAACCAGTTATCCACATCTTAAAAAATTTGTGGATAACTTTTTATGTTTGATTATGTCACTGTGGATAAACTATGGATAAGTTTTCCATTCATTAAAAAAAACACCATAATAACATAAAATTCAACAACTTATATAACAAATTGCTTTTCTGCATATTTCCACAATATAAAATCATGTGGATAAGTTTTGTGGATAACTTATCCACATTTTTAACATGAGTCTTCATTTATACGTCTTTATAATTCTTACATGATTGCTGTGATTTTGTAAATTTGATTTATCATACACCAATACTCACAATTTTAAATGGAAAAATACACAGTATCATCAGACGGTCAGAAAATTCACTACGAAGAATCCGGTAACGGAAATACCACCTTAATCTTTGTCCATGGGTGGCTGGGTAATGCCGAATGGTGGGCAGACCAACAGGAAAGTTTCAAAAATAAATTTCATATTATTCAGATAGATCTTGCGGGACACGGAAAATCAGACACATCCAGAAAGGAATGGAGCAGTACCAGGTATGCCGACGATATCAAAGCTGTAGCTGATGCAACCAGCTCTCAGAACATTATTCTGGTGGGGCATTCTATGTCCGGAGCTTATGTGCTTGAGGCTTCATTGAAAATTCCACAGGTAAAAGCTTTAATTCTCATCGATACACTGAAAAACTTAGATGAATTTTATACTGCAGAGCAGACTGAAGAAGTCTTATCATTGTATAAATCTGATTTTAAACATACTGTGGAAAACCTCCTGCCACAATATCTGTTTGCAGAGCAAACTCCTTATGAGGTAAAAGTGAGATTACAACACGAATTTCTTCAGAATGAACCTGAACTGGCGATCAATGCTCTCAGACCATTGTATAAAACTGATTTCAGAACAATTGCAAAACAAGTTCAGGTACCAGTGATAGCTATCAATTCTGATGCCTCTCCTACCGATCTGGAAACTAACCGTCAATATTTAAAAAATTATGATTATGTTACCATTGAGGAAGTCGGGCATTATCCTATGTTGGAAAAGCCGGATGAATTCAATACGATTCTTGATGGGGTTATCAAAAAATTAATCTAACTACTTAATGATGCAGAATACCAGAATTTTCACAACGGCTTTTGCCAGCATTTACCCGCATTACATTCAAAAAGCAGAAAAAAAGGGGCGTACTAAAGAGGAAGTACATGAAATTATATTCTGGCTCACAGGATATAATGAAAAAAGCCTGCAGGAAATACTAGATCATAAAACTGATTTTAAAACTTTTTTTAATCATGCTCCACAGATAAACCCAAATGTTTCATTAATCAAAGGTGTCATTTGTGGATATCGCGTAGAAGAAATTGAGGATGAACTCATGCGAAATATCCGCTATATGGATAAACTGATTGATGAGCTGGCAAAGGGGAAAAAGATGGAGAAAATTTTGAGAACAGTCTAAAAAACAGAAATCCCTTTTATGATATTATAAATCTTATAAATTTCTTCCCTATTTCAAAAAACTTCCCGAAATTAGCGGTCTGTGCGTTAAATACTATTCAATGAAATAAAAATTTAAATTACAACATACAGCAAAACTTAGAATAAGTTTTCTTCGGGGCAGGGTGAAATTCCCTACCGGCGGTTACAGTCCGCGACTCCTTTCTTATGAAGGGACTGATCTGGTGAAATTCCGGAACCGACAGTTAAAGTCTGGATGGGAGAAGAAAATGAGATGACCAATAAGATTCCTTATGGACTCTTGTTGCGTTGTATTTCATTTCCATGTACCGAAGAGTATTTTAACTTTTAAAAGTAAAATAACATGGAAAAATTATTAGAACAATTCGGAGCTACCTCCAAAGAACGTGTAGAAAAAGCACTTCAAACATTACAAAAGGGAAAAGGTATTCTTTTGGTAGATGATGAAAACCGCGAAAACGAAGGCGATATCATCTTTCCCGCTTCCACTATTACAGAACAGGATATGGCACTTCTGATCCGCGAATGCAGCGGTATCGTCTGCTTATGTATTTCTGAGGAAAAAAGCCGCCACCTCAACCTTCGTCCGATGGTGGAAAACAACAATTCAAAAAATCAAACTGCGTTTACCATTTCCATTGAAGCCAGAGAAGGTGTGGAATCAGGTGTTTCAGCAAGAGATCGTGTAACAACGATCAGAACTGCTGTGGCAGCAGATGCTAAGGCAGAGCATATTGCAAGCCCGGGCCACGTTTTCCCTCTGATTGCTAAAAAAGATGGGGTATTTGAAAGACGCGGTCATACCGAAGGCAGTGTAGATCTTGTAAAAATGGCCAATCTGGGTGACGATGCCGTACTTTGTGAACTGACCAATGAAGACGGTTCTATGGCAAGACTTCCGGAAATTGTAGACTTTGCCATCAAAAAAGGGATGAGCGTCGTGACCATTGAAGATATTTATGCATACCGTAAAATGGTAATAAGCAATTAAACTAAACTTTTTTAACGCACAGAGTCGCCTGCTGATAGGATCAGCAGGCGTTTTTGTTAAAAATTTAATATAAAACGAATAAAATTAACACTTCAATACTATTTTTTAATTATTTTTAACAAAAAAAATTTTGACTATGAAAAAATCTGTACTCTTTTTATTGGGAACATCTGCCATGCTTTCTGCGCAGATCACGCTTACAAAAGCAGCCAATGATCCTATTTCCGGAAACACTGTTAATTATAATATTCCAAATGGAGGTGTAAACAACTCTGCAACCGGGGCTAATGCTACATTTTCAAATGGAGGTCTTACAATGGGAGCAGCATCAGTAACGACTTATTCTACTCCTACTTCTACCGAAATAGCAACTTTTCCAGGTTCCACCATTAAAATGATAGACGGAACAACAACCATTTATTATAAAGCTTCTACCACTAAATTAGAAATTACAGGAATTGTAAATCCACAGCTTACTTTAAACTTCAGTGTGGATAATGGTACTTATAATAATTATCCTACCACTTACGGACCGGCACAAAACGATACAGCCAAAGGAACTTTCTCTTCATCTGTTGCCAACGGACTGTTCAGCGGTACAATGACAGCCCAGGCTGATGCCTACGGAACTCTGATCATAGGTAACCAAACGTACAGTAATGTTCTTAGAGTAAAATATACACAGAACCTTAATTTATATGCATCTTTTGATGTTATTTATGCGAATCCTATTGGGACAGCTACCAATACAGCATATGCTTATTACGATGCCTCTCACAGATATGCACTACTAAATTCCACAATAGGAAATGTGAGTGTACCTTTGTTGAGCATCAACCAGACAGTAGCAACTTCACTGGCTTTAAGTGAAACATTCCTGGCTACAAGCAATGTTGTAAAGAAAGAGAATCTGATTGTTTATCCTAACCCTGCGCAGGATTTTATTGGTTTCAAAGGAAATACTGATAATTATTCCAAAGCCAACATCTATAGCCTGGATGGGAAACTGGTTAAAACTTCCGATGTAAAATCAGGAAACATACAGATCTCAGATCTTCCGCCAGCGTCTTATTTCATTGAGATCAGTGGAAAAAATGCTGCAGACAAAAAGAACACAAAATTCATCAAGAAATAATAAAAAAACAAAATCCCCGCTCCTACAAATGAGCGGGGATTTCTTATTAACATTCAAATTTGCTTTTAAAAGGTAGCTGCAGGAGCTGTTTCGTTATTAAGCTTTCGCTGAATTTCGGTCTTTTTCCCTTTGGAGAAATCACAGCTTAATCCTAATACAAACATGGATTTATTATTCATAATCTGTGTATGAACTTTATAATCTACTAAGCTTTCAGGCAAACTTTTCGTTTTATATTCCGAAGGCATTCCTATCCAGTACATACCTGTGGAAAACGTCCAGTTTTTGTGTTTATAACTTACAAAAATATTATTTTGATTTTCGTTTGTATTGAGGAATGCTCCATTAAGATTATACACCGGAATATTGAACTGATACTGAAGTGAGAAAGATTTATATTCTGAGGAAAGCGAAAAATAATTGCCTAAATAGTCATTCTTAATCAAAGCTCCCGTACTGGTTCTTACGGTTTCAGAAGTAGGTGTTATCACAGCTTTTATCACAAGCAGGCTATTCCCGAAGGGCTTATAAGATCCTGTAAGCTGTACTCCGTACCGTTGTCCGTTTTTCCCGTTTTCATAAGTCAGTGCATAGCCTCCCAATATATCATCCTGAACATAATACTGATTGATCACCCTATTCGTATACCTGTAAAATAAACCTGCATTGAAATCAAAATATTTATTATTAAAAGAATAAGTCAGATTATTAGAAAAGACTTGTTGAGATTCCAAAAAGGGATTTCCTCTTTGGACAATATTTGGAGCCAATTGCACTACATTACTACTCAAAGCATTACTCCATGGGCTTACCGGATTATAACTTGCTGTAAAACGCAGATTCTGATTGTTTTTAAGCTGGTAGGCTAAAATAACCTTCGGAGTAAAAGTCCATTCATCAAAAGTATTCTCTGCACTTTTGTTGTGGATATTCGTAAGACCAGCTCCGATGCGGTAACTGAATTGATTCACCTTTCCTGCAAACTCAGTATAAAAATACTGCTCAAGATAATTAACACTGTATTGAGAATATCCGGCAAGGTTATTCAGATCATTGGAAATAGAAGACCTCGAAATACGATATCCGGATGAAAGTTTTCCTGCTTTAAAATCATGAGTATGGGCAAGCTCTCCTACCAGACTCGTTTGCTTTGCTTTTAAAACCATATCATTATCATATACAGAAAGTCCTGAACCTACAATCCATTCACTGGCAGTTTCTGAGGTATTGGTTGTATAGTGAGAACCTACTACATTAATGCTCAGCTCATCTTTTTCACCAATCTTTTTGGAGTAATAAAGATCCAGCTTAGGAATCACATAATCTGAACCGTTATTTTTAAACATTGCATGTTCTTCCTTCAAATTATCTTCACTAAAGACACTCTGCCCTACTCCTTTTGAAAATCTGCTGAAAATATCCATATTCAATTTGGCCTGAAAAGCATAATCATCAGGAACAAGTCTGGTATAACGCAAAGCAACATTCTGGAAAGTATACCCGAAATGATCTTTCCTGTTTTCATCAGAACGATAATGCTTCCCGTTCAGTTGATAATCATAGAGGCTGTTTACTCTTCGGTCATCATAATCCCTAACGTTCAGAGAATATTCAAGTCCAAAATTATTTTTCCCTTTGGTAAAATCGGCGTAGGCAGAACCATTCACAAATCCTGTATTCAAAGCTGTAGAAACATCAGCCCCGAAAACATATCCTGTTTCTGTGGATCTCGTCAGAATATTAACTACAGTATCTGCTCTTGTTGCCCATCTTGCCGGCGGAATATCATAATACTCAACCTTCACCACCTCACTGGGAGCTACACTTCTGATCTGCATATCTGTAGCTTCAATCCCATTGATCAAAAACAGTGTAGTTCCTCCCTTAGTGCTGGTAATGGTGTTCGCTACCGGATCCAGCTGTAATTCAGGAAGCGTACGAAGCAGATCTTTTGCATAACGGGCTCTTTCCAGCGCTTCTTTATCAAAAGTATAAACCGCTTTATCTGCAAACTGTTTTTTACGCTGTGACTTTAAAATAACTTCCTGAATCTCTTTTGTTACTGCAACATCGGCTGTATCATTTTTCTTCTCCTGGGCAAAAGCAAAAGCTCCGCAAAGAAAGAATATGGTATAAATAGTTTTTTTCATTTCAAAAGATGAATTATACTATTAGGACAATCAATCTCCGATGTGTATTACATTGATCATCGCCAACATTTAAGATTTATCAATAATTTTTCTTTAAATTCTAATTATTATGTTAAATACAGCCCGTTTTTTGCTGATACTTTTTTACATCACAAAATATAAAGTCATGAAAAAAGTATTCATATTAATTCCGTGCTTTCTTTTTTCAGTATTGGAAGCTCAGGAAATTCAAAACAGCTCGGCAGAAAAGCTGAATATCGTCAAGACCAATGTGACAGCCTATGCTTTCAGAAACATTAACCTGTCTTATGAACGGGCTATCAACCAATGGTTTTCAGTAAACATCGGTTTCGGAACAATGCCGGAAGGGAAAGTACCATTCATCAATGCTTTTCTGAAAGATGAAGATGAGAAGAGATTCCAGAATCTTAGGGTAAAAGCCACCAATTTTACCATCGAACCCAGATTTTACATCGGGAAAGGCTATGGAAAAGGATTTTATTTTGCGCCTTACTATCGCTATTCAAGTGTTACTTCCAATACTTTTGATTTTTATTATGATTATAATGGCCCGAATGGAGTTACCTATCAGATTCCCCTTAAAGGCCAGGGAGATACCAATGGAAACAGCGGAGGTCTGATGGTCGGAGTACAATTTTTTCTTACCAGAAGCCAAAACCTTGTCCTGGATTTCTGGATTGCAGGCGCTCATTACGGAAGCGGAAAAGGAGATTTTACCATGACCTCAGATTATGTATTGACTCCTGATATGCAGGCCCAATTAAAAAAAGAAATAGAAAACCTTGACATTCCATTCGTTAATTATACTGTGGAAACCAATGCCAATGGAGCCAAAATAAAAGTTGACGGTCCATGGGCAGGCTTCAGAAGCGGGCTTTCTATCGGGTATCGATTTTAAAAATATACAACTTATGTTAGTAAACCGTTCTTTTTCAGATCGGTTTATTTTTTTTCTGAAATTTGTATCTTGGATGTCAAAAATTTGCTCTGAAATAATAATTTATGAATTCATCCTCTATCACTACCGGTCAAAGAATCAAAGCCATCATAGGCGGATCTATAGGAAATCTTGTAGAATGGTATGACTGGTATGCTTATGCAGCCTTTGCTATTTATTTTTCACATTCCTTTTTCCCGGATTCTGACCTGAATGCACAGTTGATGAATACAGCAGGAATATTTGCGGTAGGTTTTCTGATGCGTCCCATTGGAGGCTGGATATTCGGAAGTATTGCTGACAAGATCGGAAGAAAAAAGGCAATGACACTTTCTGTATTACTGATGTCATTCGGATCTCTGCTCATAGCCCTTACTCCTACCTATAAAACCATTGGAATTCTTGCTCCCGTCTTATTGCTGACTGCCAGATTATTGCAGGGATTGAGTGTAGGAGGAGAATACGGGGTTTCTGCCACTTACCTCAGCGAAATGGCATCGGAAGATAAAAGAGGATTTTATTCGAGCTTTCAGTATGTCACCCTGATCGGAGGTCAGCTGATTGCTTTGGGAATACAATTGATCTTACAGAAACTGCTTTTAACAGAGGCTCAGCTTGAAGAATGGGGTTGGAGAATTCCTTTTGTCATTGGAGCATTACTTTCTGTTATCGCTCTGTATTTAAGAGCCAATCTTCATGAAACCGAAGCATTTGAGAATAAAAAAGAGCTTAGCGAAAAGAAAAAAGGAACGGTAACAGAACTTCTCAAGCATCCAAAAGCTCTGCTTACAGTAATTGGGCTGACATTAGGAGGAACCCTTGCTTTCTACACTTACACCACTTATATGCAAAAATTTTTGGTGAACACCGTTCATTTGACTAAAGAGCAATCTACTCTTATTTCATTTATTTCATTATTTATATTTGCCTGCCTGCAACCTGTTTTCGGAGCATTATCGGATAAAATTGGAAGAAGGCCGCTTCTTTTAGGCTTTGGAATTTTAGGAACGCTTTTTACAGTACCTCTTCTCACTGCTTTAAGTACAACAACTTCAATGTGGACTGCCTTTTTCCTGATTATGGCTTCCCTGATCATTGTCAGCGGATACACTTCCATCAATGCTGTTGTAAAAGCAGAACTTTTTCCTTCTGAGATCAGGGCGCTGGGTGTAGGTCTTCCCTATGCACTGACAGTCGCTATTTTCGGAGGAACTGCAGAATATATTGCTCTATGGTTTAAGCAGGCAGGAGCAGAAAGTTATTTCTACTGGTACATTACCGGATGTATCTTATTTTCCTTGATTGTCTATGCCGGAATGAAGGATACGAAAGACACTTCTACACTTGATAAAGACTAATATTACATAGCTTTATAAAAACCGTGCGCCGCAGATTCTCTGTGGCGCACGGTCTATTTTTTAATGATAGGCTTGTTTAAATTTTTCAATCATACTGTCCAGATTATGACGCTGAACATATATACTTTTTACCTCTTCATACCTCGGCGATTTATAGAAAACTTCGTGGAAATCCATACTTCCGTTTCCTACTTTTACAACTTTCTGTACTTCGATATTCAACTTTCTTAATTCGTCTTTGAAGACTTTAAATTCATCTTGGATACTACTGCTCATTAATATTTTTAGTTTTTTAGTTAAAAATTCCATTTACCCCTTTGAATGTCAGGGGTAATCTCTTAAATTCCGAATAAAGTTAGTAAATTTATCAACACAAAATAACACTTTGATAACATTTTATTGATTTTTTTGAAAACAGTATGTATTTTTTTATCTTATTGATACATATTCCGTATTTTTAAGTCATCAAAAAACCACAACAACGTCATGCAAACCATGAATATTAAAGCATTTTTCTCTTTATTTTTTTTAACACTGCTTACTTTCCTTCACGCCCAAAAAATGGAATTTAAGGCACCTGACTATTCTTTAATTCAAAAAAATATTGAAGATAAAAACTCGGAATTCTATTATCCGAAGCTTTTAAAAAGATTAAAACAAAATGATACGCTTCTTACAAGCAATCAATATCGCCATCTTTACTTCGGATATACCTTTCAAAAAGACTATCAACCGTATAAAACAGGAAAGAAAGCTGAAGAAGTAGCCAAATATTATCGTGGAGAAGGGATTTCACAAAAAGATCTTTCCAAAGGAATTCAACTATTTATAGATGCTTTAGATGAAAATCCGCTGGATCTGCGTGCCATGAATTATCTTGCTTATTTATACCATTTAAATAAAGATGATGACACTGCTGAAAAAATTGCCGGAAATTTCCATGGATTACTCAATGCTATTCTTACTTCAGGTGATGGATTGAAGTGTGAAACAGGATTTCACGTTATTTCCGTTACAGATGAATATGTACTTTTGAACAGATTCCAAATGGAAACCAAGGCACAAAGCCATAATGGAAAATGCGATTATCAGGAATTTGAAAAAGACAAATATAAAATTCCGGGATTTTATTTTGATATCAGCCGGTTTTATGGAAGAATATTAGATTAATCTTTTTGTACTCTATTCACAAGTTCACTAAAACTTACTAGTAAGTCCGTAAAATATTTTCATATCATTTTTCCCTAATGATGAGGGTTTCGGGGCAAGGAGGAATATTTTTTTCAAAAAAAATCAAAATCTGGTGTAACATTTTTTTAAGGTTCGTCTCTAAAAGGCAAATAAACTTTAAAACTTTAGAAATCATGAAAAAATTTACATTCCTTCTTATCATCATGTTATTTTTCTTAGCGGTATGCAATATATTCGGTCAGGAAACAGCCTATCCGTTTGAAGTAAAGAAAACCGGAAAAGGAAATCAGTCATTAATTTTCATTCCGGGGTTTGCCTCTTCCGGAGATGTATGGAGCGAAACGACTGCAAAATTTGAAAAAAACTTCACTTGCTACACTTTAACGATGGCTGGATTTGCCGGAACACAACCACAGGCAGACGCCAGCTTTAAAGACTGGGAAAAAGGAATTGCTGCTTATATAAAGAATAATAAAATTGACAAACCTATTATCATCGGACATAGTATGGGAGGCGGTCTTGCCTTGGCTATTGCCGCAGATTATCCTGAGCTGGTAGGGAAAATTGTCATTGTAGACACATTACCTTGTCTGGCTGCAATATCTGATCCCAATTTTACTTCTAAAGAAAATAATGACTGCTCCTCTACTATTACTCAATTAACGGCTATGAGTGATGATCAGTTCCGCAAAATGCAGACACAGACTATGCCGCGTCTTCTGGCTGACACTTCCATGCAGGAAACGGTGATCAACTGGAGCATGAAATCTGACCGAAAAACATTTGCTAAAATGTACTGTGACTTTTCTAATACCGATCTGAGAGATAAGATTAAAAATATACAATGCCCTTCTCTTATTCTTCTGGAGTCATTTTTTGCCAATCTGAAACCTACCATTGAAGGCCAATACAAAAATTTGAAAAATGCCAATATGCAGTATGCTTCAAAAGGATTACATTTCATCATGTATGATGATAAGGATTGGTATTTTAATCAGCTTACTCACTTTTTATCTGCGAAATAATGGTTTTTGAGGAGATATACGAACTCTACTGGCAAAGGATATTCCGTCTATGCATGGGATATGTGAATGATCCTGATCTCGCTCAGGATCTTGCCCAGGAAACCTTTATCATTGTATGGCAGCAGCTTCCGAAATTCAGAAATGAATCCAGCATAGGAACATGGATCTTCAGAATTGCTTCTAATAATTGCTTCCGACAGATTGAAAAGGAAAAGAAATTTGCAAAAACTGACCTGCCCATTAATCTGGAAGAAAAAAAGCAGGAATCTATGGAACCTCAGATTCAAATGCTGTATCAGTTTATTTCGGAGCTGCCGGAAACGGACAGAATTATTATTTCATTGGAGCTGGAAGAGGTAAAGCAGGCTGAGATTGCCCATATCGTAGGACTTTCGGAATCCAATATACGGGTAAAAATTCACAGGATAAAAGAAAAATTAACACAAAAGTTTAAAGAAAATGGATACTAATATCGATTTCAAAAATATATGGAAAAAGCAGACTTCCAACAAGCCCAATCTGGAAGAGCTTCTTGGAAAGCTGAAGAAATTCAGAAGTCAAAATCTGCGTAAACTGATCCTGGCCAATATTGCATTAATCATCACCTCATTATTAATTATTTATATCTGGTATCGTTTCCAGCCTCAGATGATTACTACAAAAATTGGGATTGTGCTTGTCATTCTGGCTATGGTAATGTTTCTTTTTGCTTATAATAAAATGTTTATGGTTTTTTATAAAATTGATCAAACTCAGTCGAACAATGAGTATCTCCAGAGTTTATATGTGGTAAAGAGTAAGCAGAAATTTATGCAGACCACCATACTCAACTTATATTTTATTATGCTTTCTCTGGGAATATGTTTTTATATGTATGAATACACTTCAAGAATGACATTAGGCTCAGCGATTCTGACTTATGCAGTAACATTCGCATGGATTGCTTTCAACTGGTTTTATCTGAGACCGAAAACAATAAAGAAACAACAGGGGAAACTTGATGAATTAATTAATAAATTTGAAGAGATAAACAATCAATTAAAAGAATCATGAGTTCTTCAGACAACAAAAGCCATTGGGAAAATGTATATGAATCCAAAAATCCTGACCAGGTAAGCTGGACTCAGAAAAAACCTCAGACATCACTTGATTTTATAAGGTCTTCCGGATTGGGAAAGAACGCCAGAATCATTGATATCGGTGGCGGAGACAGCAATCTTGTTGATTTTCTTCTTGAGGATGGCTATGAAAATATTACAGTCCTTGATATTTCAGCCAAAGCTCTGGAAAAAGCACAGAAAAGACTTGGAGATAAAGCTGGTAAAGTAAAATGGATGGTGACCGATATTACCGCTTTTGAACCCATGGAAACTTATGATATCTGGCATGACAGAGCGGCTTTTCACTTCCTGACAACTCCGGAACAGGTTTCAAAATATATTGATATTGCAGAAAAGAATGTGAATAACTTTATGATCATTGGAACTTTTTCTAAAAATGGTCCCACCAAATGCAGCGGATTGGATATTCAACAGTATGATGAAGAATCATTGTATGAAAAATTTGAAAAAAGTTTTACAAAAATTAAGTGTATTACTGAAGATCATACCACTCCTTTTGAGACCGTTCAGAATTTTGTTTTCTGCAGTTTTAAAAAGCATTCATAAAAATAATCAATGTAAAAGGTTAGATTACTTCATAAAAAAGAGAGTCATAGTGACTCTCTTTTTGTTTATATAAACTATGAAATAGTTCTTTACATTATGATTCTTTTTCTTCCTCCATTTCCACTTCATGACGAAGCTGGGCTTTATAAAGAGTAGAATAATATCCGTTCTTATCCAGAAGCTCAAGATGCTTACCCTCTTCTACTATTTTACCGTGTTCCATCACAATAATCTTATCAGCTTTCTCAATCGTAGAAAGTCTGTGAGCTATAATAATGGACGTTCTGTTTTTAGTAATTTTTTCTGTTGCTCTCTGAATCAGCTTTTCACTTTCATGGTCAATGGAAGACGTTGCTTCATCCAGGATTAAAATTTTCGGATCTGATAAATAGGCTCTCAGGAAAGACAGCAATTGTCTCTGGCCTAAAGATATTGACGATCCTCGTTCACTCACTACATAATCATATCCTCCGGGAAGCTGCTGGATAAACTGGTCTACCTCAATTTCTCTGGCACCGGCTTTTATTTTATCTAAAGTTATGCTGTCATCTCCGAAAGAAAGGTTTTCAAAAATACTTCCATGGAAAAGGAAAACATCCTGTAAAACTACTCCGATGTGGCTTCTCAGATTATAAAGTTCATAATCTTTTAAATTCACATCGTCAATCAGAATATTTCCGGAATTGATATCATACAGTCTTGTGATCAAACTGATAATGGTAGACTTTCCGGCACCCGTTGCTCCTACAATAGCTACTGTTTCTCCCGGATTTACTTTAAAATCAATACCTTTCAGAACCTCCTGTTTTTCATCATAGGCAAAATGGACTTTCTGGAATTCAATTTTTCCGGCAAAATGATCTTTTTTCACTGTTCCGTTATTTGGCATTCCATTTTCTTCATCCATTAATCCCAATACTCTTTCTGCACCTACAATCCCTCGCTGGATATTGTTGAAACGGTCAGCGATCTGTCTCAAAGGACGAATCAGCATTGAAATATACTGGATAAAGGCAATTACCACCCCGGCACTGATCGTAATATAACCGCCATAGAAAAGGATAAATCCTATGAATAATGAAGAGATAAGTTCCACTACAGGAAAGAACAGTGAGAAAATAAATACGGTTCTCAGCAATGCTCCCTTTAGCGTAATATTAATATCATCAAATTTCTTGAATTCAGATTCCTGTCTGTTGAATACCTGAATAATAGACATCCCCGCCAGTCTTTCCTGAACAAAAGAGTTCTGATTGGCCGTCCAGTTTCTCTCATCTCCAAAAGCTTTCTTCAGTCTTTTCTGGAAAAACCTTGTAATGACTACCATTAAAGGTAAAATCGCCAGTGTAATGTAACTCAGATGAACATTGGTACTGAACATCATGATCAATACAAATACAATTCTCAGAATATCCCCGAAAACCATCAGGAAGCCATCCGTATAAACAGTGGCAATTGTTTCCACATCTCCTACCGCACGCGTTACCAACTGCCCGATAGGCGTTTTATCAAAAAATGAAGTCTTAAAATAAATCAGCTTAGCATATAACCGCTCTCTGATATCCCTGATCACATTCTGCGAGATAAAATTTGAAAAATAAACCAGGAAAAAGTTTAAAATCGTTTCCGCAAACACTAATCCTACAAGGATATAGATATGTTTCATCATCAAAGCTTTATCATGCAGCTTTGTAATGTCATTATCTACCACCTGCATAGTAAGATACGGCCTGTAAGTAGAAACAATCGAAAGGAATATGGAAATTATAAGGGTAAGGATGAACCATGAACGAAATTTCATTCCGATAAAGAACAGCCTTTTTATAATCCCCCAGGTATCTTGTTTTTTCATTGTACGAATCGAAAGAAAGAATTAAAATAAAATTCTATGCAAAAATAAGACTTTATAACCGGACTGCCTTTACAACTTTTGCAAATCGTCATAGAAAATTTCAGATACCTACCATTTACAATATGAATATATTAAGCATTCTTTTGTATCCAGCCCAAAACATATTCTGCTACTTCCTCCCAATTTTTTTCACCACAAATGAAATGGCTTCTGCCTGCAAACTCTTTAAAATCTACAATACTGCCGGAATCTTTATAAGCTCCTGCTATTTTTTTTGAAAATGATGCAGGAAAAATTTTATCATTAGAACCTGCAATGAACAGTAATGGCTGGTGCGGTTTCTTTAGATTCAATTTTGCAGAGGCTTTAAACAAAGGATCTCTAGCCAGTTTTCTACTTTCAGGAGCGGCTACTCTTTCATAAAGTTTATCACTTTCTTCCTTAGAATAATTATTAAAAAAAGCTTTATGATACCATTCTTTCGTTCCTAAAAAGGGACTGTTTCCTTTAAAGAAGTTAACCACCGGCCAAACGATTTTTACCGTAGAAAAAGGAGCCATTATATTTTTTGGGGGAGCCCCGTCTATGCTTACACCTGCTGCTGCCTTTCCCATATCAATCAGTTTCTGAACCATAAGTCCTCCGAATGAATGCCCGATAACTATAGGTTTTTCGGGAAGACTGTCAATCAGCTTTACAAGATTATCCACAGTATCATCAAAGCTTACATGTCGTAATTCTTGGGGAATATTATTTTTTAAATTCACAGGGTCTCCTTCATGTCCCGGATTGGACGGTGTATGTACGGTATACCCCTGAGTTTCAAAATAATTTTTCCATTCTTTCCAGCTTGTATTATTCACAAATAATCCATGAATTAATACGATAGTTTTTGTTTTCATATTTTTTACTTTTTTGTATTGTTAAAATGATGAAACAAATTTCCGCAGATAAAATGACGAAAACTTTAACTCAGGTTAAAATCGTACTATTTACCTGAAATTCTTTTTCTTATCCTGCTCAGAGAAGGCCCCTGAACACCCAGATAAGAAGAGATATGATAAAGCGGAACATTACTGAAAATATCCGGATGCTCTTTCATCAGATCCAGATATCGTTCTTCAGGAGATTTTAATAAAAACCCTTCCACTCTTGTCATCGTAACATTAAAAGCTTCCTGCGCAAGAAGGCGTCCGAACTTTTCCCACTGGTGAGATTGTTTATAAAGCGAAAGCAAATCTGAATGCCGGATATAAATAATAGAAGCATCCGTAAGAGACTGAGTAAAATAGTCACACGGAATCTGATTAAGAAAACTTTTAAAGGGAACGACAAAACCATTAGCAGAATACAGAAATACATTCTTTTCTTCCCCTGTCTCTCCATTGATGACATAAGAACGAAAAACACCTTCAACAATGAATCCCAAATATGAACAAACATTGCCCTGAAGATTATAAAATTCTCCTTTTTTATATTCTTTGGGAAGCCAAAACTCTTCGGACAATCTGAAATCTTCTTCTGAAAGTCCTGCAAAATGATGCAATGCAAAAGCAAGTTTCTCAATTTCAGTCATAGTTATTTATTTTATTGAAAATTAAACTATTTCTATGATGAATTGATGAAAAATTTTAAAATTCGTATCCTACATCCACCAGATACAATCCATGTCCTGGAGCTGAAGTTCCGGCAGCGTTTCGGTTTTTATCTTCAATCACAGTACGAAGATCTTCCGGTTTCAGTTTTCCTGTACCTATTTCTACCATTGTTCCAACAATAGCACGAACCATATTTCTCAAAAAACGATTAGCTGAAACGGTAAATTTCAGTTCTGATCCGTTTTGCTCCCATACTGCTTTATACATTTTGCAGATATTGGTTTTGTTGTCGGTTTTTAATTTGGCAAAACTGGTGAAATCCTCATATTCAAAAAGAATCTTACAGGCTTCATTCATGGCATCAATATCCAAAGATCTTTTCCAGTGCTGCCAAGCAGATTCCTGAGTGAACGGATTTTTTTCCAGTGAGATATAATATTCGTAGGTTCTGTACGTAGCATCAAAACGGGCATGAAAATCATCTTTTACCGGAAAAATCCTTTTAATGGAAATATCAGGCGGAAGAAAACTGTTCAATCTGCGTGGAAGCTGGTCATTCACTTCCTGTTCGGTATCAAAATGAGCAAATATTTTTTTGGCATGAACCCCTGTATCAGTTCTTCCTGCACCTGTAGTTTTAATCTCTTCGCGCAAAATTGTAGACAGCGCTTTTTCCAGTTCTTCCTGTACAGAAATGGCATCCGGCTGTATCTGGTAACCGAAATAATTCTTTCCGTTGTAAGAAAATTCTATAAAGTATCTCAATGTATTGTAATAACTCCACAAAAATACTTTAATTTAACGAAATATTTGTTGAAAAGTCTTTGAGAATATTGCACCAAATGCTTATGAAAATTCCTATTTTTGCAATCGTATGAAAAGATGGTACCTTTATCCTTTTTCCCTCGGTTATCATTTGGTAACGGGTATCCGGAACACAATGTATGATCTGGGAATTTTTAAGTCGACAAAATTCAAAACTCCGATAATCAACGTCGGAAACCTTTCTGTGGGCGGAAGCGGAAAATCCCCCATGGTGATGTATCTTGCCCAATTTCTATCCAAACATTATAGAACTGGTGTGCTTTCGCGAGGATACGGAAGATTGACCAAAGGTTATGAAGTAACCAATTACGATAGCAATTACAAAATGGTAGGTGATGAAGCGATGCAGCTTTTTGAACGTTTTAAAAACCGTTTCGTTATTGCCGTTTCAGAAGAACGTGTTCCCGGAGCCAAAAAAGTAATTGATGATATGGATCTTCAGGTTCTTGTATTGGATGATGCCATGCAGCATAGAGCTATTAAGGCTGGATTCAATATTTTGATGACTGATTTTAACGATCCTTTTTTCAAAGATTATGTGCTTCCTGCCGGTGATCTCAGAGAATCGAGAGCCGGATATAAAAGAGCTAACATTATCATGGTCAGCAAATGCCCTGATGAACTTACTGAAGAAACAAAAAGGTATTATATCTCAAGAATAAGACCTTCTTACGGACAGAAAGTTTTCTTTTCATCTATCGGTTATGACGAAAATGTATACGGAAAAGATAAAATGCTTCCCGATAACAACCTGAATTATTATGATATTTTACTGATCACCGGAATTGCCAATCCTAAACCACTTCTGGAACATCTGGCAAAATTCTCAAAAAGGGTAAAACATTTAAAGTTCAGAGATCATCATAATTTCACGGACGATGATATTAAAAAAATCCTTGCCGAGTATAAAAAATTAGGGGAATATAAACTGATATTAACCACAGAGAAAGACTATGTACGTCTGAAAACTTTTGACTATCTTAGAGAAATTGTTTACTACTGGCCTATCAATGTACTTATTGATAAGAAAGAAGAATTCAATCAAATCATCTTAGATTATGTTAGAAAAAATTAAAGAGACCGCAGATTTTATTAAAAATATTATTCAGGAAAAACCTGATTTTGCGGTTGTTTTAGGATCCGGACTTGGAAAATTACAAGATGAAGTAGAACCGATCCATGTTTTAGAGTACAAAGACATTCCCCACTTTCCACAGACTACAGTAGCCGGACATACCGGCAAGCTTATTTATGGAAATCTGGAAGGAAAAAAAGTTCTGATGATGAGCGGCCGTTTCCATTATTATGAAGGGCATTCTATGGAAACCGTAACTTTCCCGATAAGAGTTTTTCATTTATTAGGTATTCAAAATCTTATTCTTTCCAATGCGTGTGGCGGGGTAAATCCGGCTTATAACGTTGCAGATATTGTCATTTTGAAAGACCATATCAATATGATGCCTGAACATCCACTTCGTGGAAAAAATATAGATGAGCTTGGACCGCGTTTTGTGGATATGAGCGAGCCTTACAACAAAAAAATGATTGCTGTGGCAGAACAGACAGCAGCAGATCATCATATCAAGATCCATCAGGGAGTTTACGTTGCACTACAGGGACCAACTTTTGAAACTCCGGCTGAATATGGTATGATCAAAGCCATTGGCGGAGATATGGTAGGAATGAGTACCGTTCCGGAGGTCATTGTTGCCAGACATATGGGAATGGATGTATTCTGTATGTCGGTCATTACAGATCTTGGCGGACCAGACATTGCGTTAGCCGTTTCTCACGAAGAAGTTTTAAATGCAGCCAATAAAGCAATGCCCAATGTAATTGCCGTTGTAAAAGGTTTGATTAAAAACTACCAATAAAAATCATCCCAATATTCTCATAGAAGCCATCAATATTATAAATTTTTCCTAATTCAGCAGAAATCAATCTCAGATTGCAATTCATTGTTTAGATTTGTACAAATGAAATTGTACGAAATGAGAAAGTTGATATTAATTTTAATGATGGGTATTTTTGGAATAAGTTATTCACAAAAAGTTCCTGCCGTTCTTAAAACAGGGTTTTCAAAAGAAGCTTTACAACAGAAACTGGAAGATGAAGAAGGAAAATCCATTACAATCCAGCAAATTCTTGATCAGCATAAAGAAAAAGTTTTGGTCATTGATTTTTGGGCAGGCTGGTGTAGAGATTGCCTAAAAGCACTTCCAAAAGCCAAAGAATTAGAAGAAAATAATAAGAATATTGATTTTGTATTTTTATCATTAGACCGTTCAAAAGAAGGGTTTGAAAAAAGTCTTGAAAGATTTGATATGAAACACAAAGAAAATTATTGGTTTTCTACAGGCTGGAAAAATGATTTTAATAATTATGTAGATCTTAACTGGATTCCAAGATATATGGTGATCGATCAGAAGTCTTCTATCGCAAAATATTACGCGATATCTCCTGAAGATCCTGAACTTCAACAAACCATAGATAAACTATTAAAATAGCTTTCATTTATTTTAATCCAAAAAAACGTAAAAAACTCATTGAAAACCTTTGCTTTCAATGAGTTTTAAAATTTTAGATATATAACACTATGATCACAAGAGAAGCTACAGAACAGGATTTAGAAATTCTTTTAGAATTTGAACAGGGAATTGTTACTGCTGAAAGACCTTTCAACAGCACACTTATTGAAGGAGAGATTCATTATTATGATTTAAAACATCTGATACAATCTCCGGACGCTACTGTAATTGTCGTTGAAGAGAATAATGAAATCATTGCATCCGGGTATGCTCTGATCAAAAAGGCAGAAAAGGATTATTATCAGTTTAAAGAATACGCTTATCTCGGTTTTATGTATGTAAAGCCGGAACACAGAGGGAAAGGAATCAATAAAGTAATTACAGATGAACTTATTTCCTGGTCGAAATCAAGAGGAATCAGTGAAGTAAGGCTTGATGTATACGCTCAAAATGAATCTGCTATAAAAGCTTATGAAAAAGCAGGTTTTGAACCTCATCTTCTCACCATGAGACTGAAATAGTAAAAGATTGGAAGCAGGAAAATTGAAGATGGAAGTTATTTCAGTGCAATGAATAATCAATTATTCTTTACTTAACTTTCAATAAATGGACATTCAATTTTATATCGCCCTCATGAACTTCCCTCTTCCAGCCTCAAACTTCCTCTCTATAAAAATTTACCGTAAATAAAGGAATCCATATCTTTGTATATGGATTTTTCTTTGCCGCTTCGTAAAATTATTCACGTTGATATGGACGCATTCTATGCTTCTGTGGAGCAGCATGACAATCCTACATTGAAAGGCAAACCTATTGCTGTTGGAGGGCAGCATCGCGGCGTAGTTGCTGCAGCCAGCTATGAGGCCAGACAATATGGTGTACGCTCCGCAATGCCCAGCAAGACCGCAAAAGAAAAATGTCCCCATCTTATTTTTGTTCCTCCCCGATTTGCTAGATATAAAGAGATCTCCAAAAAGATTCGGGAAATTTTCTATGAATATACTGATCTGGTAGAACCTCTTTCTCTGGATGAAGCTTATCTGGATGTCACCGAAAATAAAAAAGGTATAGAATCTGCCAACCAGATCGCCAAAGAAATCCGTCAGAAAATTTTTGAACAGACGGGTCTTACAGCTTCTGCAGGAATTTCAGTCAATAAGTTTTTGGCTAAAGTAGCTTCCGACATCAATAAACCAAATGGCCAAAAAACAATTCATCCGGACAAAATGGAGCATTTTCTGGAAGAATTACCTGTAGAAAAATTTTATGGTGTTGGAAAAGTTACTGCTAACAAAATGTTTAGTTTAGGTATTTATAAAGGAAAAGATTTAAAGAAAAGATCGCTTGAAGATCTGGTAAGACTTTTCGGGAAGTCCGGGAAACATTATTACAATGTAGTACGCGGTATTCATACTTCTGAAGTAAAACCTCATCGGATTCAGAAAAGTGTAGCGGTAGAGAGAACTTTTTTTGAGGATCTTCTGGATGAACAGCAAATCAATGAAAAACTGGAAAGCCTTGCTCAGGAAATCCATCAGAGATTACAGAAAAATAATATTCTTGGAAGGACTTTAACTTTAAAAATAAAATATAAAGACTTCTCTCTTTTTACAAGGAGTATAACAAGGGAAGATTATTTCTCATCACCCGAACAGTACTTCAGTACGGGAAGGAAACTCTGGGAACTTCGCCCTTTTGATAAAGCTGTACGTCTTTTGGGGCTGTCTCTTTCCCATCTGAATACGGAAGAAAAAAAGCAGATTTCCGTTCAACTAAAAATCCCGTTTGAAGAATTTGAAAATGAGTAGGTCATATTTTTTTGCTAACTTGTATCAACCAAATCAGCAAATTTATGAACCCAACCATGATACAGTTTTTCCACTGGTATTCTGAAGGAGACGGAAAGTTGTGGAAAGAAGCCGAAAAACAGGCCAGATACTTAGCAAAACTTGGGATTACTTCTGTATGGTTTCCCCCAGCTTATAAAGGGACAAATGGCGGTTACTCTACCGGATATGATGCCTATGACCTTTATGATCTTGGAGAGTTTGACCAAAAGGGAACCAAGCCTACAAAATATGGTACTAAAAACGATTATATAAAAGCCATTAAAGCCTTAAAGAAACAAAATATACAAGTGATTGTAGATATTGTGCTGGGACATAAAGCCGGAGGTGATGAGCTTGAAAAATTCAAAGTGGTAAAAGTAGATGAGGAAAACAGAGAAAAAGTGATTTCTGATATCATCGAAATTGAGTCTTATACTAAATTCACCTTTCCCGGAAGAGGAAAAAAATATTCTGATTTTGAATGGAACTTCACCTGTTTCAGCGGTGTAGATTATGCGGAAGGCATGGAATCCCACATTTATAAAATACAGTCTGAATATGGAAATGACTGGGAAGAAATGATTCACGATGAAAAAGGAAATTACGATTATCTGATGTATAATGACATTGAACACCGGAATCCTTTTGTACGGGAAGAACTCAACCATTGGGCCAAGTGGTATTTTGACCTCACTGATTTCGATGGAGTGAGGCTGGATGCTTTGAAGCATATTTCATTCGATTTTTATAAAGAATGGCTCACTATGCTTCGTTCCAATTCTGGAAAAAATATTTTTGCAGTAGGGGAATACTGGGCTCCCGGATATCTTCATCTGCTTCAAAAGTATATTGAGGTGACGGAAGGCTGTATGAGTCTTTTTGACAGTTCTCTTCAAAATAATTTTCATAATGCTTCAAAAGAAGGAAGCTCTTATGATCTGCGCAGAATTTTTGATGAAACTCTTACTCAGGCAGATCCTATGCATGCTGTAAGTTTGGTGGCCAATCATGATACCCAGCCGCTTCAGGATCTTGAGGCACCCGTAGAGTCCTGGTTCAAGCCTATGGCTTATGCTCTGATTTTATTGAGGAAAGATGGATATCCATGTATTTTTTATCCTGATTTATACGGCGCTCATTATGTGGATAAAGATTGGGGAGGTCATGATCAGGAAATATTTATGCCGAAAGTAGACGGAATAGAAGCATTATTAAAAGCAAGAAAGGAACATGCTTATGGTGACCAGCATGATTATTTTGAGGATGCCAATTGCCTTGGATGGGTTCGTACAGGTGATGATGAACATTCAGGATGTGCTGTAGTATTAAGCAATAAAGATGCTTACAACAAACCGATGGAAGTGGGACAGCTTTACGCTGGAAAAAAATTTAAAGATCTTTTGAAGCGATTCAAAGAAAAAGTAATTATTGATGAAAACGGATGGGGAAATTTCCCTGTTCCGGCAGGAAACGTGAGCGTTTGGATTCCTGAATAAGAGTAAATTAAAGAGCCTTGTCAAGGTTTAAAACCTTGACAAGGCTTTCTTTCATTAGTTTGTAAGGATTTGCAGATTAGCAATAAATGTATCGGCAATTCCAAATATCTGTGGCCCATTCACAACATTGCCCGTCTTCGTTGGAAGTACAGCATACTTTACCCCAATTTAGATCACCAGCCTTTACAGTCTTCAGTTCCTCGCGTCTAAGTTTTTTTACTTTGAAATTTTTGTTCGTTTTCATAATTATTATTTTATGGTTTAGTACTTAAATATACATTAAAAATTACAATTACGAATAAACATTTAACAATAACTACTTGATTTAGCGTATATAATTCATAGTAAAATATGAAGATAAATAATAAACGTAGGGATAAACCACCCCGTCAAAAAATTCTTTGAATTTTCGACACCCCTCCAAAGAAAGGGAATATTTGAGTCTCCAGTTGAGATATTTGTTAAAATTAGAAATTTTATAAGCCTGTTATGTGGTTACATCTTTCGGAGTTCCAGAATTTCAGGTCTTTCTGAGGTATCAGATATTTTTCCGGTTCTGGCAAATTTTGTCCAGAGTCCCCGTAGTTTTTTACCATTCTCATGAATACGGCTCCAGGGTATATTTTTCAGCAGTTCGGAAGATTTCCATGCAGATTCATTTCCAAAGATCAAAGGAAGGTCAATACAGTGAGGCGCTCCAATATGATTGTCTTTTAGTTTTGAATGAATTCTGAACAGATAGACATTTCCACCGGCTTCAGCTAAGTTTTCAGCAAACCGTCTTGCCGGAGTTCCATAAATGAATTCTGTAGTCTTTTCAACTGTTTTATCCATAATTTTTAATCCCAGTCCCGTCCCGAAATATTTATTTAAAGCTTCAGAAGTTTTGAGATAAAATGCGGTTTCATCATTATTAAGACCAATGAGTACATCATATTTCTGAGCATTCTTTTTCCACATTCCTACGGATTCTTCTTCTTTGCATAAAGGAAAATATCCGTATTGAGTACCAAAAGGCATTGCAGCTTTCAGACCATATTTCATGATGGATGGTAAAAATTTCCCGTATTCATTCATCATTTTTAACACATCAGTCTCGTCTTTCAATGCTTCTGTTTTTTTCAGAAATTCTGCGGACATTTTCTGTCTCTGATGACGTAAACCTAAAGGCGCACTCTGGATGATAACACGCTGAAACAAATCTTCCACTCCTTCAGAAATCATTAAATGAGCAATTGCATCACCTCCCGAAGACTGTCCGAGAAGGGTAATATTGTTTTCATTCCCGCCGAAATCTGCAATATAATTTTTGATCCACTTTAATGCTTCAATCATATCCAGCAGCCCAAGATTAGCAGGTCTGGCTTCATCTCCGCCTAAAAAACCAAACAATCCCAAACGATACGAAACAGTAACCACGATGACATGTTGTTCTTTCACCCATTCGGAGGGATCCGCAGTCGCAAGATCACCACAGCCTATTTCATGAGATCCTCCGTGAATCCAGACAATAACAGGAAGTTTTTCATTTTCTGAAACTTTTTCAGGACGGGTGATTGAAAGATATTGGGTAGATTCATCAGCTTCAAAGCTTTCTACAGGAGTCGCTCCAATCATTTTTTCCACAAGCGGACTTAAAGCCTGAGGACACACTGGAGTTTTTTCCGGAGAGATAATTATTGAAGATAAGGAAGCTTCTATCGCAATTGGTTTTTGAAATCTTTCAGAATGGGCATACCGGATACTTCGGAACCTGATAATTCCTTCTTTTTTTAACGCTAAAATTCTTCCGAAACGAGTCTCGAAAACAGTGGTGTTCTGCTGATTTGGTGTCATCATTAGAATGGTGAAAACTTTTCTCTCTAAATTTAATTATTTAAAAACAAATTTCACAAATGAAAGCACTAATATCCACTATCTTGAATTATGTTATTTGTGAAAAGATTAGTGATAGTAGTTTAAAAAACTAGTTCAGGATTTTATACTCACTTGGAGAAATACCTACTTTTGTTTTGAATAGTCTTGTAAAATGCTGTGGATATTTGAATCCTAAATCATAGGAAATCTCACTGATTGTCTTAGCCTGATCCATAATCTGCTCTTTGGCGATATCAATAAGTTTGTTGTGGATAAATTCCTGAGCGGAAATTCCAAGCTCTTTTTTAATCAGATCTCCAAAATAATTAGCAGATAAATTCAGTTTTTCTGCAAAGTAATTCACCATTGGGAAACCTATATTTTTAGGATTTTCAGATTTTAAATAATCATCCACTAGATTTTCAAATTTACCGATCACTCCCTGATTGATATGGTCTCTTGTAATAAACTGACGGTCATAAAAGCGCATACAGTAATTCAGAAACAGCTCGATATTGTTTACAATTAAAGATTTGCTGTGTTTATCAATAGGCTGCTCAAGTTCCAGCTGAATATTTTTAAAACATTCCAGAATAATTTCCCGTTCTTTTTCAGAGAGGTGCAAGGCTTCGTGTACATCATATGAGAAAAAGGAATAATCTTTAATATGCTTTCCTAAGTTAGTCCCTTTTATTAAATCCGGATGAAAGATCAGAGCAGAACCTGCGGGCTGAACATATTTATCTTTGTTATAAATTCCATAGGTCTGTCCAGGGGCAATGAAAACCAATGTTCCTTCCTGATAATCGTAGCTGTGTTTTCCATACTGCATGTCTCCGCACATTATATCTTTTAGAAAAATGGTATAAAACCCAAATTTTCTTTTATGCTGACAGATAGGATCAGATTTGGAAAAATCAATGACACTTACCAGCGGATGCAGGGTTTCATGATTGGCCATTTTATTGTATTCCGAAACACTATTATAGATTTCAACCTCCTGATTTTCCATGAAGTATATTTTTATTACTATTCAAAATTACCACTTTCCTGTGTAACTGAAATAGGGTCTGTAAAATTGGTAAGTAATTCGGTAATCTGTATAAGTGTGATTTACTGAAAAGTTTCGACTTTTGTATCGTTATGGAAACTTTTAATACCAACATTTTTCCAAAAGGAGAAAAAGCTCCTGCAGATTATTTCTCCGGAGGCACAGCATGGGTTCATATCGTGAAACCCAATGAAGACAATCTGAACTGCCAGATAGGAAATGTAATTTTTGAGCCAAAATGTAGAAATAACTGGCATTCTCATGGCGGCGGGCAAATTTTAATTGTCACTTCAGGAACAGGATATTATCAGGAAAAAGGTAAACCTGTGCAGATTTTGAACCCGGGGGACATCGTCAATATTCTTCCCGGTATTATCCACTGGCATGGTGCCGGTCCGGACAGCGAATTTACCCATATTGCTATCAATCCCAACACTCAAAATGGAATTGTAGAGTGGCTGCAGCCTGTAACAGATGAAGAATATAGCAATCTATAAACCTAAATAAACTAAATATAAAAATGAGTACAATCACAGTAAAAGCTTATGGTGCAGAGTCTACCACAGCAGATCTGAAAGAAATGAATATTGAAAGAAGAGAAGTAACCTCAAAGGATGTAGAGATTGAAATCTTATATTGTGGGGTATGTCACTCTGATCTTCATACAACGAGAAATGACTGGGGTGGATCTTTGTATCCTGTAGTTCCCGGACATGAAATTGTCGGAAGAATTACCAAGGTAGGCAGCGAAGTTTCCAAATTTAAAGTAGGTGACCTTGCGGGAGTTGGATGTATTGTAGATTCCTGCGGACATTGTGACAGCTGCCAGCATGATCTTGAACAATATTGCTTAAATGGCTTCACAGGAACTTACAATGGTAAGGACAAACATTTGGGAGGTCATACTTTTGGAGGATATTCTCAAAAAGTAGTTGTGGATTCTCACCATGTTTTAAAAGTGCCTGAAAATCTTGATCTTGCAGCAGTAGCTCCACTTCTTTGCGCAGGTATTACCACGTGGTCACCTTTAAAACACTGGAATGTAGGTCCTGGCTCTAAAGTAGCTGTTGTAGGACTTGGTGGTCTGGGGCACATGGCAATTAAATTAGCAAAAGGCTTGGGAGCTGAAGTTACTTTATTCTCAAGAACTCCCGGAAAAACGGATGATGCGAAACAACTTGGCGCTGATCATGTTGTGATATCTACTGATGACGCACAAATGGATTCTGTAAAAGGAAAATTTGATGTAATCATTGATACAGTTCCTTATGTACATGATGTAAATCCGTACGTGGCCACTTTAAATATCAACGGAACTCATGTTCTTGTAGGATATCTGGGAGGTCTGGAACCTATCCTTAATACTGTTCCTATGATTATGGGAAGAAAATCTGTAGCAGGTTCAGTCATTGGAGGTATCGCAGAAACTCAGGAATTATTGAATTTCTGTGGAGAACATAATATTGTTTCAGAAATTGAAATGATCAAAATGCAGGATATCAACGAAGCTTATGAAAGAATGTTGAAAAGTGATGTAAGATACCGTTTCGTAATCGATATGCAGTCTTTGTAATTCTTTTGAAGAATATTAACGAAAACAGGCGCTTCAGATTGAAGCGCCTGTTTTTATTTTTTCAGATTTTGACTAAAAGCATTCTGATCCTGATTCAAGATATATTTGTTTCCTTCAGCACATTTGATATCATTTCTTTCCATATCCTGAAAAGCCCATGCTGCCATAGCATCAATAACAGGCGCAAGTTCGTTGCCAGCTTCACTTAATTTATAGGTTACATGAGGCGGCACTACAGGTTTTGCTGTTCTGATAATTAATCCGTCTGTTTCCAGCTGCTTCAGATGCTGAATGAGCATCTTTTCTGTTACGGCAGGAATTGCTTTTTTCAATTCGCTGTATCTCTTTTCTCCTGTGGAAAGATTAAACAGGATAATGGGTTTCCAGAATCCTCCAATTCTTTCCATAACGTACATTACGGGACAATCCTGTACTGTCTTTCTGTTTTCCTGAATGGTTGAACTTTCTTTGATTGCTGTCATATCTACATACTTTAGGGTAAGTACTTGTATAAAAGTAAGTACAAATATAACTTTGTTCTCAGAAATAAAAAAAATATTTACATATGAAAATCGTAATCACAGGATCATTAGGAAATGTAGCTAAACCATTAGCACAACAATTAATTGCAGAAGGGCATACAATTACTGTAGTAAGCAGCAGTGATGCAAGAAAGCAGGATATTGAATCTCTGGGAGCAACCCCAGCCATAGGTTCAATCACAGACGTTAATTTTTTAACCCAGACATTTGAAGGCGCAGATGCAGTTTTTGTAATGACACCACCAGCGATCAGTCCGGATAAGATTGTGGAAAACACTACCAATGCAGGAAAAAATTATGCTGAAGCTTTAAAAAACGCCAACGTAAAAAGAGCCGTAATGTTAAGTAGTGTAGGCGCTGAATCTCCAGTAGAAAACGGTCCTATCGCAGGTCTTCATAATATCGAAAAAATATATAATAATGTTGAAAATACTTCTTTCACTTTTTTAAGAGCCGGATATTTTTATAATAATTTTTTCAATGATATTCCTTTGATTCAAAATGCAGGAATCATTGGTGGTAATTATCCTGCAAGTATTGAAGTACCTGTAGTACATCCCAATGATATTGCCAAAGCAGCAGCTGAAGAACTGGTAAAAGACAGCAATACAAACAACATCAGATATATTGTAAGTGATGTACGAACAGCTTCTGATTTTGCGAAAGTTTTAGGAGCTTCTGTTAACAAGCCTGAGCTTCCATGGGTAGAATTCTCTGATGAAGATTCTTTAAACGGAATGCTTCAAGCCGGATTACCAACAGATATGGCAAATCTGTATGTTGAAATGGGCAGAGGAATAAGAACAGGAGTTGTACAAAAAGATTTTATCGATCATGGTTCTCCGGTTTCAGGAAATGTTAAGTTAGAAGATTTTGCTAAAGAGTTTTCTTCTAAATTTTAATTCTTAAGTCAATTTCTAAAAATAGTTTCGGCGCACCTTTGGTGCGCCGAAACTATTTTAAATCTTTATTTTTTAATCTTCAGATTATTTTTTTTCTTTCAGAGTTTCTTTTAAAACTTTCAGTTTTCCATCAATTGGCTGATCAATTTTTAATCCTAAAACTTCTGCAACCAAAGGATAAACATTAATGTTCGCAAATTCATCAATCACCAGATTGTTTTTAAATTCAGGTCCCCAAGCAAAGAAAGTAGCTTTCATTTCCGGAACTACCTTAGGGTTGTAGCCATGTTTTCCCACTGATGTTTTCTTTCCTTTTTCAAGGAAAATTTTTGGAGCTTTAGGAATCAGAAGAATCTGCCCTATTCTGTTGTATTGATCGTCTCTTGTTGCAAAGTGCAGATATTTAGGAAGTTTTCTATCCAAATATACTTCATAATCGTCTGTTTTATTAGCTTTCAGTTCTTTATAAACTGCTTTTACCTCATCCGGATTTTTAACGTAAACTCTTAAAAGGGTTTGGGAATTATAAAAATCGAATCTGTTTTTATCAAAAAGGACAGCCGGAATTTCCAATGGTGTACCTCCGTCTACTTTGATCATTCCATGGTCAGACACAAAAATAAAGTTAACATTTTTTAATCCTAATTCATTTACTTTCTGAACAAGGTCGCCAATCGCCTGATCTATCAAATGAACGGCTATTTCTGTTTCTTTGGCATCCGGTCCAAAATGATGCCCACTACCGTCTACCTCCGGGAAATATAATGAAATAAAGTGAGGTCTTTTATCTTCCGGTAACTTCAGCCAGTTTACTACTTTTACAACTTTTTCGGAAGGTGTAAATTTTTCGTGATATGGGTAATAATAAGTAGGTCTCATTCCTCCTGCATCACTGGCTGATCCTACCCACATTAAAGAGGCCGATACCATACCCTGTTTTTCGGCAAGTCCCCAAAGTGGAGTTCCTCCATACCAGCTTCCGTCTTCCGCATTTTTCTTATTGCTCATGGCATAGCCTTCTTTTCTCTTGTAATCATAGAAGAAATTATCAATCAAACCATGATGAGAGGGGTAAAGTCCGGTAATTAAACTCCAGTGATTAGGAAATGTAATACTGGGATAGCTTGGAATCATTGCTTCAGCTTTTACGCCGCCATTAGCCAGTTTCAAAAGGTTTTCAGCATTGTATTTTTGAGCATAATCATAACGGAAACCGTCTGTAGATATCATAATTACATAAGGTTTAGATTGTGCTTCCGTACTGTTTTGTCTACCCGGGATCACCACCTGGGCTGTATCAATATTTGCCTGTTGTGCAAAAGCCGTAAAGGAAATTAACAGCAGTAAAAAATGGATTCCTCGCTTCATTATTTTAAAATTTACCGCAAAGTTACACCCAATACTTCTGCCTGAAAAGTTTAAGAGATTAAAAGTATATTAAAACCGATTATTTTTTTTGAATCAAAATTAAAACTCATTAAATAGGTCTTTTCATTTCAAACTGTGACAGCCAATTATTAAGTCCTGCTCTTTCACTAAGAAATTTGCTGGTACTTTCCGAAGAATCATCTACATTGTTCAATGCGATAGCCTGCCCTCCATTTTTCCCCGAAATGGCATTAAAAAGCATTGTCCCAATTCCCAGGTTTCTGAAGCTCTTATCCACAGCAAACTGGTATATTTTTTTTGACGTAGGGCCATAAACAATATACCCCACAAGCTTCTCCTCAAGATAAGCACCCAAAGTCACATAGTTTTCAGGCATAGGCTCCAATACAAAAACAGATCCCTGCCATGAAGGTTCAATATCCCAGAAAGAGCATAATTTTTCCCATTCAAAGTCTTTCAGTTCCTGTACAGAAATCCCGTCGTTTTCTTTTCCCGGCTTAATATTACCTTTAAAACAAAGCAGTCTTCGGACGATGTTAAAGCCTAAATTCTCATATGCCCTGATTGCAGGCTGATTTCCTTCAATGACTTCAAGCAGCAATGTATTGGCATTTCTTTCTTTTAAAACAGGAATAATAAAATCATACATTTTTCTAACCAACCCCTTACCTCTGCTCTCCGGAATAACTCCTGTCCCACCATTGTAAATAATTTTCTCACCGTTTTCAACTTTTTCAGACTGAAGGATAAAACTTACCAATCGACCTTCCTCAAATGCTCCGACAGAGATATTCATATCTAGTTTTTCAGCTGCAATTTTTGAAATAAGGACTTCTTTTGTTAAGTGAAAAGGAACAACATAATCAGAAAATGAATGATTAAATACTGATAAAAGTTCATCTATACTTGTATTTGCTAGGGTATTGAACTCCATTGATGTTTTAAATTTATGTGGTAATTAGACTTTATTTCCGTTGAGTTAGGTACCATTGAATGGCGTTACGCTCTTCTCTTTTTATAAACGGGTCTTTTCCCTGATTATAATCATTACCGTCAAACCATTCTTTTTTACTCAATTCCTCTTTCAGTTTTTGATATTCCTCCTTTACCTCCGGATGAGTACGAAGATAGTCCCTGAAAGCCAAATGGCGAAACCAATGCTCTGAAGAAGTTGGAATAACGTGAATATGAGCAATACGGAGATGATGATTGTGAAGTCTCTCAGGAATTTCATCATTTGAATAAATAACATCAGGAAATCCTAATGTATGGCTAAGATCGATAAGCTTAATAAAGAAACGGCGATATGGCATATCTTCATTGTACTTTTCATAATAGACATAATCTTTGCCTTCCAGTAAAGACGGAATTTTATCAAGTTCTTTTTCATCCTTTACCCCAATCATAATATCAATAACAGGTTTTGCAGATAAACCTTCCACAGATGTGCTACCAATATGTTCAATTTCCGGATTCAAAAAACCAATATAGTTCTCAAGCTCATTTTTAATGGTTTCAAACTGCTTTTTCCAGAAAGGATTATATTTTTCAAAGGTAACTTTCATGAGAATCCAAATGTCACACAAATATAAAAATTTTCTCAGCAATTCCTCTGGAATTAATCATTCCAACAACTTCTTACATTATAAAAAATGATACCCCTGAAAATCCAGAGGTATTCATTACTAATTATTTAGGTGTTTTTTTCTGAAAAATTACTCTTTAATCAGTTTTTCGTAAGACATTGTTCCGTCTTTTAAAGTGATTTCAAAATAATAAGCACCAGATTTTAAATCTCTGACACTGATATTTTCTCCTTCAAGTTTTACAGATCTTACTTTTCTTCCGGCAGATTCATAAATATCAACAGATTTTATTTTATCAACATTTTTAAAGCTTACCGTTTCTTTAGCCGGATTTGGATAAAGAACTATTTTCTTATTTTCTACAGCTGTTTCCTTAGTTCCTAAAGTAGAACCAAAAGTAAGTGCTGTAGTACCACAGCTGTTAGAGCCATGATAGCCAATTGTAAAGTTTGATAACCTGCGTCCATAGGTAACGTTTAAAGGGCTTGCTGGAGGATAAGTAAAAACGTAATCATTAGCGTCTCCTGTATTTAAAGCTCTTGTAGCCACTACTGTACGAACACTTCCTGCCACCGTGTTAGACGTTACAGTCCAGTTTTGAGTTCCATCCAAAGGCGGAACCACTCCCTGTCCATTAAATGTTCTGTCACTTAAATTGGTACCATCAAAAATGACAACATCTTTCCCTATATCATCCATATTCGTTGTATCGAAAGCCATTCCCAGCCATCCCGTAGAAGGACCAATAAGAGTAAGGGTAACTAATGAAGGGGTAAGGTCTATCTTAGCTGAATAAGCCAAATCTGCTCCTCCCGGTGTGGAAAAAAGAGGCACATTTCCTGTCGAATATTGACTTTTTACATGAAAAAAAGCAAAAAATCCGATCAATAATAGTGTAGTTTTTAATTTCATATGATCAATTTTTTAATAGGTTAATAATATCTTGATTTTTAGTAAATAAGGCATATTCAAAAACAGTTTTCCCTTGTTTATCTGATAATGTCTTATTTGCTTTATTCTTCAGTAGCAGCTCTACCATTTCTTTGTTTTGTGACTGGACAGCATATATCAATGGAGTTACTCCACTGCTGTTTGCCACATTGGGATCAGCTTTATTCGCTAATAATTTTTGAGTAAGATTTTTATCTCCTTTAAAAACAGAAGCCGTTAAAGCCGTTCCTTCTCCACTTGCATAATTCATATTTTTAACGTGAGTAATTAAAAATTCCGCAACTGGAATATTTCCTCTGTAACAGGCTAAAATAAGAGGAGAGAATCCGTTTTCGTTAAGCTGATTAATAACATCCGGATTTTGTTTCATCAGCTCCTGTACTTCAGGAACTGTTCCGCTTCTGGCAATATCAAATATTGATTTTGCTTTTTCCTGGGCAGATATCAATGAGCCCAGAAATAGTCCTAAAATTAAGATTACATTTCTCATTGTTTTACCATTACGTAGTTGTATTCGATGTTCACATTTTCTGCCACTTTCTTTGTAACCATTTTAGGGATAGTCACCTTATAATCTGCCGGCTTAGCCATAAAACCGCCCTGCATATAGATTTTACCATCTTTTGCATATAATGTGGCAGAAGAAGCAACCGCTTTGTCTACACCATGAAAGTTGAGGGTTCCCTGAACGGTATATTTCTGGGGGCTTGCAGTGAGTTTTGTTTTATCAAAGTTTACAATTTTCCCTTTGAACGTTGTTTTAGGATATTTTGCAGATTCCGCATAACTTTCGTTGAAATGCTCTTCCATTAATTTTGTTTTAAAATGAAAGTTTTTAACTGTTGAAACAGATGCCATTTCACCGTTATCTGCATTCAGAATCACAACATTATTGTCGTCCTGTGCAAAAATATCATCAAACAGAGGTACTGAAGCTTCAAAAGTTACTTTTCCTGTTTTAGAACTGTATTTTTGTGCTGAAGCGTAACCGGCAGAAAGCAGTAATACGCTTAATAATGCTAATTTTTTCATATCAATTTTTTTTAATTTTCATTTAATCCGTCAGCTTTCCACTTTATGAAAATATTGATCTGGGTTGCAGACAATGATCCTCCCTGAGGCATTTTTTCCGGATCACCATTAGGTCTTTGGATACGGTCAAGGATTCCGTCTATATTATTTTTTACCTGATCGTAAGTAACGAAAGGTTTAAAACTTCCTGCAGAATGGCAGCCTATGCAATTGTTATCTACGATGGGTTTTACGTCTGCTGTATATTTTACAGGTACGGTGATAGGTGTATTATCAGAAATCTCTTCATAAGTTCTGCTGTCACACGCCGTCAGTATGATTGCTGACGACAATATCAATAAGGATGTTAGCTTTTTCATATTAAAAAACTCTATAAAGATTAAACCCAAAGAAAATATGTCCTTTCCCCCATGCTCCTGTGGCATTGGTAAGATATCCGATATCTGAATTTATCTGGGAGTTCGTCAGTAAAAGCTGGAACACGTGTCCTCCAGTTTCTATATCTACCCCCAAAGACAGTGGGTTTTTATAAAAACTGTGATCGTCGAAATTCACAAAATATTCTGCATTCACAGAAACTCTTTTGGAAATTTTATAGCGCCCTCCCAAACCTGCCAGAAATTGATTTTTATTTTCAATGGTAGGTTCGTAAAGGTTCTTATGAATATAAGAAGGAGTAAGCTGTAATGAAAGCTTATCATTAAACCTTCTTGAAATCAATGCTTGTGTAAGATAAGAAAGCCTGTCACTGAATTTAAGATGCGGATAATTATCTTTATCCAGTTCAGTATTGGCAGCCATTACATTGTATCCTACAATATCCACCGGAAAGTTTTCATTTTGTCTTATCAATCTGTATTTCACTGCTCCTTCAAACGTTTTCATATTCGTTTCTCTGGAAAGGCTTACGGATACTGCATCTGAAATACCATAGATAACCCCTAATTTGGTTGAGGCATGATCCAGACCAAAAAAGTCTTTAAATCCTGCGCTTACATCTCCAAATCTGTGGGCAACAATAATGTACCATTCTTTTTTGGCAGCGAGTTTTGTAGATTGTCCCGTAACAATCTGAAGGGCTTTGAAGGCGGGTTGTGAGGTTTCTGAATTGGTTTTCACCGTGTCAATATCCTTCAGCAGATCTTCCTGTGCAAAGACAAGACCTGAAGAAAATACTGACAAAAATAAGAGAGTTTTTGTCATATGCAATTTAAATTAAATTATGATATAACAAACTTATCGAGTTCTCAATTCAAAAACAGGTGATAAAAGTCACCATTCAAATTGTTTTTATCAATGATAGAAATAAACTTTTCAAACAATTAAAATTAGACAATTCTAACATTTTCATTTACAGGAACTTTCAGTCCTTCTTTGGTTTGAACAATTTCACCTTCACTTTCAATTTTTTTCAAAACTCTGCTTACAACTTCTCTGGAGGTCCCCAAACTGTTTGCAATTTCGCGATGAGTTAACTTAATAGGGTTGTTTCCTGTGGATAAAATCTGCTGTTTGATGTAATTCAGGACTCTTTTATCCAGTCTGTGAAACACCGCATCATTCACCATATTCATCACCTCTGAAAATCTACGGTCATATTCATGGTAAAACAGTTTGTTGATTTCCGGAAATTTTATCAACCAATCATGCATTACGGAAACGGGAATAAGAATAGCTTCCGAATCTTCTTCAGCAATAGCATACACCCTGCTGACATAGTCTGTAAAAATGGATGAGAAGGTCATAAGGCAGCTATCTTTGGGCTTAATATAGTAGTAGATAAGTTCTCTACCATCATTAAGGGTAAAAACTTTGATAGAGCCTTTTATAAGGAAAGGGACAAACTTATTTTTCTGCCCTTCTCTTATGATTTCAGTTTTTGCTTTTATATCAATTGCTACAGCATACTTTTCCAGTTCAGATAAAAAATCAGCCCCTAAAAAGCCAAATTTGCTTACAGCGAACGCATTATCAATCATATCCTATATTTTCTACTTTTTCTCAAACAAAGATATAAAATTGATGTATGGTTATTATATATTTTTATTTTATTAAACAAAATTAACAATTATACGAGTTTAATATTCCTTTCTAAGTCAGAATTTAGCTCAAAAAAATGCCCCGGTAAAAACCAGGGCATTCTTATTTTATTGTAAAAAGAAATCTTACGCTTGAACGTTGTTTCCTCCTAATACGAAAGGCTCAACTTCTTTGATTTCTCCGAACTGCTGCTCGTAGTTAGCGATGTTCTGTTGAAGAGCGTTTAAAACTCTTTTAGCGTGAAGTGGAGCAAGAATAACTCTTGATCTTACTTTAGCTTGCTGAACACCTGGCATCAACTGAATAAAGTCTACTACAAATTCAGATGGAGAGTGGTTTACTAAAGCTAGGTTAGCATAGATACCAGCAGCTACCATTTCGTTTAATTCGATGTTGATGTTTCCGTCTTGTGGATTTTGATTGTTGTCCATTGTTATAAATTATGTTTTTAAAATTCGAAATTTGAGATTGTGAAAATATAAAAATAATTTCAAATCCCAAATTTCAAATCATTAATTTTAGTTAAGGTCTTCGAATTCTTTCTTAGAACCTACAATAACGTTCTGATACTCTTTAAGACCTGTACCTGCAGGGATTCTGTGACCTACAATTACATTTTCTTTAAGACCGTTAAGATCGTCTACTTTACCAGCAACAGCTGCTTCGTTAAGAACTTTAGTTGTTTCCTGGAACGATGCTGCAGACATGAATGACTTAGTCTGAAGTGCTGCTCTTGTAATACCTTGTAGTACAGGAGTTGCCGTAGCAGGAAGAGCTTCTCTTACTTCTACAAGACCTAAATCTTCACGTTTCAACTTAGAGTTTTCATCTCTTAATTCTCTTGCAGTAATCATCTGACCTGGTTTAAATTCTTTAGAATCACCAGCATCTACTACTACTTTAAGACCGAATACTCTGTTGTTTTCTTCCAAGAAATCATACTTATGCTCAAGGGCTCCTTCAAGGAATTGAGTATCACCTCCATCTACGATAGATACTTTCGTCATCATCTGTCTTACGATAATTTCAAAGTGCTTGTCGTCGATTTTTACCCCCTGTAGACGGTAAACTTCCTGAATCTCATTTACCAAGTATTCCTGAACTGCTGTTGGACCTTTAATTCTTAGGATATCTTCCGGTGTAATAGAACCGTCAGAAAGCGGAGAACCTGCTCTTACGAAGTCATTCTCCTGTACTAAGATCTGGTTTGATAATTTAACTAAATAAATTTTTCTTTCTCCAGTTTTAGCTTCAACAATAAGTTCACGGTTACCTCTCTTGATTTTTCCGTAAGAAACTACCCCGTCGATTTCAGTAACAACCGCTGGGTTTGAAGGGTTTCTAGCTTCAAATAATTCGGTAACTCTCGGAAGACCTCCGGTGATATCCCCTGCTTTTGCAGATTTTCTTGGGATTTTGATTAAGACTTTACCAGCCTTAATTTTTTCACCATCGTTAACCATTAAGTGGGCTCCTACCGGTAAGTTGTAAGCTTTCTGCTCAACACCTTTAGAGTCTACCACCTTCAAGGTAGGTACGGCTTTCTTATTTCTAGATTCAGAGATTACTTTCTCTTCAAATCCTGTTTGTTCGTCAATTTCAAGTTGGAATGAAATACCCTGGATGATATCCTCGTACTCTACCTTACCTGAAGTTTCAGCAATAATTACCGCGTTATATGGATCCCATCTACAGATTGTATCACCTTTCTTCACTTTATCACCTGGTTTTACAGCTAATATAGATCCGTAAGGTACGTTAGCTACCATTAATGGAGTTCTGAACTCATTATCAGCAACTAATCTGAATTCTGTTGAACGGGAAACTACAACCTCAGCTGTATTACCGTTTTCATCTTCAGAAGTAATAGTTCTTACTTCATCCATTTCTACGATACCATCTCTTCTTGCAACGATAGATGGGTTTTCTGATACGTTTCCTGCAGTACCCCCTTGGTGGAAGGTTCTCAACGTAAGCTGAGTACCTGGTTCCCCAATTGACTGTGCTGCAATTACACCTACCGCTTCACCCATGTGGATCACTTTACCTGTTGCTAAGTTTCTTCCGTAACATTTAGCACAGATACCTTTCTTAGCTTCACAAGTTAATGGAGAACGAACCTCAACAGCTTCTAATCCAGCTTCTTCGATTCTTTTCGCCAAAGATTCAATGATTACCTGATCTGCACTTGCAATAAGCTCGTCAGTTTCAGGATCGTAAATATTATGTAGAGATACTCTACCTAAGATTCTTTCAGAGATTCTTTCAACGATCTCGTCATTTTTCTTAAGTGCAGTAACTTCTGTACCTCTCAGTGTTCCACAGTCGTCTTCTGTAACGATAACGTCCTGTGCAACGTCTACCAATCTTCTCGTTAAGTAACCAGCATCGGCTGTCTTAAGAGCGGTATCCGCAAGACCCTTACGCGCACCGTGGGTAGAGATAAAGTACTCTAGAATCGAAAGACCTTCCTTAAAGTTTGCAAGGATCGGGTTTTCGATGATCTCCGCTCCGGTAGAACCGGCTTTCTGCGGTTTTGCCATCAAACCTCTCATCCCTGATAACTGACGGATCTGTTCTTTAGAACCCCTCGCTCCAGAGTCAAGCATCATATATACAGAGTTGAAACCACCTTGGTCAGTTTTCATTCTGCTCATGATCATCTCAGTTAATCCGGCGTTGGTATTTGTCCAAACGTCAATTACCTGGTTATAACGTTCTGTATCGGTAATTAGACCCATGTTATAGTTAGCTCTAATTTCGTCTACAGTTTCAATTGAAGAAGCAATCATCTGTTTTTTCTCAACAGGAACTACAATATCCCCAAGTGAGAATGAAAGACCTCCTTTGAATGCATTTGAATACCCTAAGTCTTTCATTGCATCAAGGAACTTCACAGTTGTAGGGAAATCTGTATCAGCAAGGATCTTACCGATAACGTTTCTCAATGATTTCTTAGTAAGAAGTTCATTGATATATCCTACTTGCTTAGGTACAATCTGGTTGAATAAAATTCTACCTACAGAAGTTTCGATCAGTCTTGTTACTATTACTCCGTCTTCTTTAACAGGTAGTCTACATCTTACCTTAGCATTTAAAGAAACTCTACCTTCAGCATAAGCGATTTCCGCTTCCTCAGGAGAATAGAATGCAAGACCTTCACCTTTTACTTTCATATCTTCTGTAGAGCTTAATTCTTTGGTCATGAAATAAAGACCAAGAACCATGTCCTGAGAAGGTACGGTAATAGGAGAACCGTTTGCAGGGTTCAAAATGTTCTGAGAACCTAACATCAATAACTGAGCTTCAAGGATTGCCTCTGGTCCTAACGGTAAGTGTACCGCCATCTGGTCACCATCGAAATCGGCGTTGAATGCTGTTGTTACCAACGGGTGTAGCTGGATTGCCTTACCTTCGATCATCTTAGGTTGGAAAGCCTGAATACCAAGTCTGTGAAGAGTAGGTGCCCTGTTCAATAGTACCGGGTGACCTTTCATCACGTTTTCAAGGATATCATAAACTACTGGTTCTTTTCTATCAATAATTCTCTTTGCAGATTTTACAGTTTTTACAATCCCTCTTTCAATTAGTTTTCTAATGATGAATGGTTTGTAAAGTTCAGCTGCCATATCTTTAGGAATACCACATTCGTGAAGCTGCAAGTTTGGACCTACAACAATTACCGAACGCGCAGAGTAATCTACCCTTTTCCCTAGTAAGTTCTGACGGAAACGACCCTGCTTACCTTTCAATGAATCAGAAAGTGATTTCAATGGTCTGTTTGATTCAGATTTTACTGCAGAAGATTTTCTTGTGTTATCGAATAATGAATCTACTGATTCCTGAAGCATACGCTTCTCGTTTCTCAAGATTACTTCAGGAGCTTTGATCTCCAATAATCTCTTCAAACGGTTATTTCTGATAATTACTCTTCTATAAAGGTCATTCAAGTCAGAAGTTGCAAAACGTCCTCCATCCAATGGAACTAATGGTCTTAGTTCTGGTGGGATAACAGGAAGTACACGCATAATCATCCACTCTGGTCTGTTGATCATTCTTGTATTAGCACCTCTCAATGCTTCTACAACGTTCAATCTTTTAAGAGCTTCTGTTCTTCTTTGTTTAGAACCTTCGTTATGAGCTTTGTGTCTCAAGTCGAAAGACAATGCATCAAGATCGATTCTTTTTAATAGATCTTCTACAGCTTCAGCCCCCATTCTGGCGATGAATTTGTTTGGATCAGAATCATCAAGATACTGGTTTTCTACAGGAAGAGTTTCCATGATATCAAGGTACTCTTCTTCTGTAAGGAATTCCATATTTTCGAAATCAGAACCATCTAATTTTTTAGCAATACCCTGCTGAATCACTACATATCTTTCGTAGTAGATGATCATATCTAATTTCTTAGAAGGGATTCCTAAAAGGTATCCGATTTTGTTTGGCAATGAACGGAAGTACCAGATGTGAGCAATAGGAACAACCAATCCGATATGACCGATTCTTTCTCTTCTTACTTTTTTCTCAGTAACTTCTACACCACAACGGTCACAAACGATCCCTTTGTAACGAATTCTCTTGTATTTACCACAAGCACATTCGTAATCTTTTACAGGACCAAAGATTTTCTCACAGAATAATCCGTCTCTTTCAGGTTTGTGAGTTCTGTAGTTAATAGTTTCCGGTTTTAAAACCTCCCCTCTTGAGTCTTGTAAAATAGACTCCGGTGAAGCTAAACCGATGGTTATTTTATTAAATCTACTTGTTTTATTTTTATTTGACATTTTTTAGATTTTAGATTTTGGATTATAAATTTTGGATAGAATTCTGAACGGGTTCAAAATTCAATAGGCAAAATTTAAAATTATTCCTCAAGTCTTACATCAAGTCCAAGTCCTTGTAACTCGTGAAGTAATACATTGAATGATTCCGGAATACCTGGTTCAGGCATAGATTCACCTTTTGCAATTGCTTCATAAGTTTTTGCTCTACCAATCACGTCATCCGACTTCACAGTCAAGATTTCTCTCAAGATATTAGATGCACCGAATGCTTCAAGTGCCCAAACCTCCATCTCTCCGAATCTCTGACCTCCGAACTGAGCTTTACCTCCTAACGGCTGCTGAGTAATCAATGAGTAAGGTCCAATAGAACGTGCGTGCATCTTATCATCAACCATGTGTCCTAGTTTCAACATGTAAATGATACCTACTGTCGCAGCCTGAGTAAATCTTTCTCCGGTACCACCATCATAAAGGTGAGTGTGACCGAATTTAGGAAGACCTGCTTTCTCAGTGTACTCAGTAATCTGATCAAGACTTGCTCCATCGAAGATTGGTGTAGCGAACTTCAATCCTAGTTTTCTACCAGCCCATCCAAGAACTGTTTCATAGATCTGACCGATGTTCATACGAGAAGGTACCCCTAGTGGATTCAATACGATATCTACCGGTGTTCCATCTTCTAAGAACGGCATGTCTTCTTCACGAACGATTCTTGAAACGATACCTTTGTTACCGTGACGTCCCGCCATCTTATCTCCTACATTCAGTTTACGTTTCTTAGCGATGTAAACTTTAGCCAACTTCATGATACCTGCCGGAAGCTCATCCCCGATTGAAATTGCAAATTTCTCACGGTTTTTAACTCCTTGGATGTCGTTATATTTGATTTTGTAATTGTGAATTAATTGTTTGATCAATTCATTTTTGTCAGCGTCTACTGTCCAGTCTGCACCACTAACGTTTACATAATCTTCAACTGAAGTTAATAGTTTGTGAGTAAATTTAACACCTTTACCGATGATTTCTTCGTCAAGGTCATTTTGTACCCCTTGAGAAGTTTTACCGCTTACCAGTGTATTTAATTTTTCAATTAAAGTATTTCTTAACTCATCAAATTTAGCCTTGTAAGTGTTTTCAATTTCTTCAAGTCTAAGTTTTTCTTCAGTTCTTTTCTTTTTGTCTTTAATGTTTCTAGAGAACAATTTCTTGTTGATAACAACTCCTCTTAATGAAGAGTCAGCTTTTAATGATGCATCTTTTACATCACCAGCTTTATCACCGAAGATTGCTCTAAGAAGTTTTTCTTCAGGAGTCGGGTCAGATTCACCTTTTGGAGTAATTTTACCAATCATGATATCTCCAGGCTTCACTTCAGCACCGATTCTGATCATACCGTTCTCGTCAAGATCTTTAGTAGCTTCTTCAGATACGTTTGGAATATCTGCTGTAAGTTCTTCCATACCTAATTTGGTATCACGAACTTCAAGAGAATACTCATCTACGTGGATTGAAGTAAACCAGTCTTCACGTACAACTTTTTCGTTGATTACAATTGCATCCTCGAAGTTGTATCCTTTCCAAGGCATGAACGCTACCACTAAGTTTCTACCAAGAGCTAATTCTCCTTTTTCAGTAGCATAACCGTCGCAAAGTACCTGTCCTTTTTCCACTACATCACCTACTCTTACGTTTGGTCTTAGGGTAATTGTTGTACTCTGGTTAGTCTTTCTGAACTTAGTAAGTTTGTATGTTTTAGTAGCAGACTCGAATTGTACTAAATCCTCGTCTTCGCTTCTTTCATATTTAATAACGATTCTGTCAGCATCTACGTACTCTACTGTACCTGTACCTTCAGCGTTAATTAGGATTCTTGAATCTCTTGCAACCTGCTGCTCAAGCCCTGTACCAACGATTGGAGCCTGTGGCTTCAATAGAGGAACGGCCTGACGCATCATGTTAGATCCCATCAATGCACGGTTCGCATCATCATGCTCCAAGAATGGAATCAATGAAGCGGAAATACCTGAGATCTGGTTTGGAGCTACATCGATAAGGTTTACCTGAGCAGGCTCTACTACCGGATAGTCACCATCCAATCTTGCAATAATTCTGTCTGTTAAGAAGTCTCCGTTATCACTCAATTCAACGTTTGCCTGAGCAATTACTTTATCTTCTTCATCTTCTGCATTTAAGTAAATAGGATCAGCGTTAAGATCAATCTTACCACTTTCTACTTTTCTATATGGCGTTTCGATGAAACCAAGGTTGTTGATTTTCGCATAGATCCCTAGAGATGAAATCAAACCGATGTTTGGTCCTTCCGGAGTTTCAATCGGACAAATTCTTCCGTAGTGAGTATGGTGAACGTCACGAACCTCGAAACCTGCTCTTTCTCTTGATAAACCACCAGGCCCTAGTGCAGATAATCTTCTCTTGTGAGTGATCTCTGATAGAGGGTTGGTTTGGTCCATGAACTGAGAAAGCTGGTTGGTACCGAAGAATGAGTTGATTACCGATGTTAATGTCTTAGCATTTACAAGGTCAAGCGGAGTAAAGATTTCGTTATCTCTAACGTTCATTCTTTCTTTGATTGTTCTTGCAATTCTTGAAAGACCTACCCCGAACTGTCCTGCTAATTGCTCACCAACAGTTTTAATTCTTCTGTTTGATAAGTGGTCAATATCATCAACCTCAGCTTTAGAGTTTACCAATTCGATCAAGTGTCTTACAATAGCAATGATATCTTCTTTTGTAAGAACCTCAGTTGTTGTAGGAATGTTAAGACCTAACTTTTTGTTCAATCTGTAACGTCCAACTTCACCTAAAGAGTATCTCTGCTCAGAGAAGAATAATTTTTCAATGATTCCTCTTGCAGTTTCCTCATCTGGTGGATCTGCGTTTCTTAACTGACGATAAATATACTCTACCGCTTCTTTTTCAGAGTTAGTAGGGTCTTTTTGTAATGTATTCTGGATGATAGAGAATTCGTTGCTGTTTTCTTTGTGAATCAAAATTGATTTCACACCAGCATCCAGGATAAGATCTAAATGTTCTTTTTCAAGGATTGTTTCTCTATCCAGGATGATTTCGTTTCTTTCGATAGAAACTACTTCACCTGTATCTTCGTCTACGAAATCCTCGAACCAAGTGTTCAATACTCTCGCAGCCAATGTTCTCCCTTCCACTTTTTTAAGGGCAGCTTTAGAAACTTTCACTTCTTCCGCAAGGTCGAAGATCTGAAGGATATCTTTATCAGATTCGTATCCGATAGCTCTTAATAAAGTTGTTAATGGTAATTTTTTCTTACGATCGATATACGCGTACATTACGCTGTTGATATCTGTTGTAAATTCCATCCAAGATCCTTTGAAAGGGATAATTCTTGAATAGTAAAGTTTGGTCCCATTCGCGTGGTAAGTCTGTCCGAAGAATACACCAGGTGAACGGTGAAGCTGCGTAACAATAACTCTCTCAGCACCGTTGATGATGAAAGAACCACTTGGCGTCATATAAGGAACCGGACCTAAATATACGTCCTGAACCACTGTTTGGAAATCTTCGTGTTCCGGGTCAGTACAATACAATTTAAGTCTAGCTTTTAGAGGAACTGAATAAGTAAGTCCTCTTTCCACACACTCATCAATTGAATAACGTGGAGAATCTACCAGATAGTCTAGGAATTCTAATACGAATTGGTTTCTTGAATCCGTAATTGGGAAATTCTCTTGGAAAGTCTTGTAAAGAGCTTCTGTCTTTCTGGCTTCAGGAAGTGTATCAAGCTGGAAAAATTCTCTGAAAGACTCAATTTGGATATCCAAAAAGTCTGGAGTGATGATTTTTCCTTTCGCTGATGAGAAATTAATTCTCGGATTTCCTTGAGTTGTTGATTTTGTTTTACTCATAAAACTTTTAAGAAAGGGTTAAAAAATATTTTGATTCATTAAAAAATATCAGAAAAGAACAAGAAACAAGGGTAAAAGTAAAAGGTAAAAGTGTTTTTGGCGCTCACAGAAGACCTTAGGACTCTTTTAACTATGCACTTGGCTCTTTCTAACTGCAACACTGGTATATCTTTTCACAGTGTAATGCAAAATATTTTTATTACTTTTGAGGCAGCATTACCGCAATATCTACATATACGAAATCCCTCTCACGTTTTCACAATGAAAGAGTTGATTTTCAGTATTTTATAAATTTACAAACAATTTTTCGCGCCAAAAGAGGGGCAAAGATACAAAAACTTATCCACAATAACAAATAAATCATCTCATTTTGAGACTCTTAAAAACAAGAGAGGCTGCTCAAATATGAGCAACCCCTCCACAACACAAGCTAATCTTATGACTATTTCACAATAACCTTATAAGATTTTATTTTTGATTTGGTTTCTATTTTAATAATATAAACTCCTGTAGGAAGTGAAGATGTATCAATACCGGTATTGGCATTAAATTTATCTGTCTTAATTACCTGTCCTTGTGCTGAGAACAGTGTATACACCCCTTCTTCCGCAGAGGTAATTCTAAGATTCTCTCCTGCTTTTACAGGGTTTGGATATACTTTTACATCATTCGCAGCATCCGTGATTTCCGAAGCCGTGATTTTTGCAGCAGTTTTAGATGCGCTTTTCAGCAATGAAGCATAAGGTGAAAGCGGAGAATCAGGAGAACCTCTTTTCACAAGATCAGTATCTACAACAGCCTGAATACCATCTTTATCTTTATCATTAATTGTAGAAATGAATCCACCTCCCAAAGTATCAAGATTACCTTTTCCGATCTGATAAAGGTCAAGATCTGAACCATTGGAAGTGATATCCAGGAAGTCTGGTTTATCATCTCCGTCTGTATTTTTGACTGCATATTTCAATACTCCTGAGTCAGGTGAAGTTTCCAGAATATCTGCGATACCGTTTTTACCTACCGGAATATTAGCATCAACAACTCCGTTATGATCTGCATCAATCTGGTTGATTACTGATGTTGGAATTCCCGATTCAAACAGATCTAAGATACCATCGTTATCAGAGTCAAGGTCCAGATAATTCGGAACAGAATCTCCTAATACTGGTGTTATTAAGATATCTCCTTCATTATCATCATCCTGGAATTTTCCATTTTTATCAAAGTCTTCAACAGCATCAAGAATACCGTCGTTATCTGAATCCAGATCACAAGCATCCACAATACCATCTCCATCTGTATCCAATGTAGGAGATTTGTCATTTACAGCTGTACATCCTTCTGCACAATCAGGAATTCCGTTTCCGTTGTTATCTATACTGTCATCACCTCCCTGGCATTGATCGAAACAGTTTGGAACACCATCGTTATCATCATCTCTGCTCGCAAAAGCATTATAGATATAATAATTCTGAGGAATACGAACCGCTGTTCCGCTGTTGAATGTAATTTTAATACGGTTAAAAGGCTTTGTAGCTTTTCCTCCGACATAGAATTTATTTGAATTCGTCGTGAAGAAGTTTCCGCTGATAAGGCTTCCTGAGCTTGTAAAGGTATCTGTCAAAGTATTTCCGTTGTATAATGTTACGGTGATATTTTCCAGAACACTTACTCCAAGAAGATTCCCTGCTTTTTCTACTGTGAATCCGGCCATTGTATTGACAGGAAGCACTGTATTACTGCTTACCGTTGCAAATGCCGAAAAAATACTAAGAAAGGATGCCGCCGGAACAGTAGCTGTTGCATAATTAGATGGATTATTATCTACAATAGCTTCCGGATTGGTCATCTTCGCTAAAATAAGACCAAGGAATCCCGGACCTGATGTCCATGTAGTTCCTGTCACCAAATTTCCGGGAACAGCAGAACCGCTTGTCTGAATTTTATCATCACAATCACAAGAAACGGGCTCTTCAAAGGCATAGTATACTTTTAAAGCTCCTAAATTAAATCCTACCGTCTGGGTAATTTTTAATCGTACTTCATTGAAAGGCTTAGTGGTTGTCAACGTAACTTTTTGTTTCCCTGAACCAAATCCTAATACTTTGATATTAATAAGACCTCCTCCGTCAGACAGCTGTTTTGAATCCTGAAGCTGACCGTAAAGATAAGTTTCTATTGTAATATTTTTTAAAAATTCGGCACTTAACAATTTCCCCTGATCATCCGGCTCTATAACAAACCCTGTTCTGTTACCTGCAGGATACACCTGATTTTTGTCAAGAACTCCAACTGAATAAGATCCAAGTAATCCGATCGGGAGAACTATTGATCCGTAAGAGTTTTTATTTCCATCTCCAATTCTTTCTTTATTCTGAACATAGGAAAGCGGAGCCAGAAAACTGCTGCTTCCGGATACATTTCCGTCAACACCACTTCCTGCAATGATATCATCACAAATACCATTATTATCTGTAGGTACTTTTGCAGGATCAAATGCAAATGCGTAGTACACATTCATAGCACTGAATATGGAAAGAACATTGGTTTGGTAAAGTCTTACTTCATCAAATTCTTTTGAAGTTTTAAAATGCAGGAATATCCTGTTCTTACTTCCTCCGAATGCAGGAACCGATAAAAGAGTACTGCTGGTAGTGCTTTCCTGAAGAACACCATTTTTATAAGTACTGATTCGCAAAGAACTCAAAAGATCTACGGTAATAAAACTCGTCCCTAAATCTACATTGAATCCGGTAATATATCCCGCAGGATAAGTGGTATTTTTATTCTTTACAGAAATTCCGTTTCCACTTAACAGGGAAGCAAAATTCCCCATGCTTACACTGTTATCGAGACTGGCATCCACCACCGGATTCATACTCCCGTTATAACATGCTAGGCAGATCCCTGAATTGTTGACAGGTTTTGCCTCCACACCCATCCCACGGATCGGTTCATAGCCCTGCTGCGCAAATACTACTGCCGACATTATCAATGTCATAAGCATCGCAGCTAACTTTTCGAATAATTTTCTGGTCATTTTTTATTTTTTTAAGGTTTGTGTGTTTTTTAATTGTAAAGAGCTTTCCAGTTACTTCCATTACAACCTTCATGTGCTTTAATGGTTGTATTATATCGGATTGCACCTTCTTCAGCTGCTGTACATGAGGCACCTGCACCGGAAGCAATTCCCTTCATCTGAACTGCGGCTCCTGTAGATGTAGCTGCAGTAGGGATCATATTGATTCCCAATATTGTGTCTGTTCCGTTGCTTTTATTAAAGAAAATATGCTGTTTGTTGGCATACACCATCTGTCCTGCAGCAGCCTGCCCTGAAAACCCTATTGCAAAAGCTTCTATACCAGTTGCTATGTTTGCGGAACCAACTGCTACATTATTCGTTGATGTTGTATTTCCGCTTCCGATAGCAATACCGCCACTATTGATATGATTGTTTCCAACGGTAAGTCCTGTGAGTCCCGTTACGGCATTCTGATTTCCAAAGACTAAATTATTGGCTCCCGTAGCACTATTATTATTTCCTATTACTTTAGCCCCATTATTGGCTGTATTTCCCAATCCGATTGCTACAGCTGGAAAATTCCCCTGCGCAGAGACTGTATTATCTTTTCCCAAAGCAACATTTGAAGAGGTACTGTTTGTAAGGGTATTATTTGATCCCCACGTAAATGAAGCAAAAGAACCTGTTGCAGAATTAGAGTTTCCTCCCTGCAGAGTTCCATTAGTATCTAATATTCCTTTTACATTTTTCTGAGTAGCCAAAACCAAATTCTGGCCGTCGTTGGTTCCTAAGTAATTTCCATTACCAATATCTGTTCCCAAAGTTGCCGTAGTTGCAGTTGTACCAGCATTTCCTACTGTACGCCAACTTCCACTCAGGCTTCCCCATTTAGTACCATCAAAATAATAATATCCTGGTGAAACAACATCAACAGTTTGTCCGGTAGGTGCAGTTTCAACTGAGGTAACGTATACTATTGCTCCTGTTTGGGCTACTGTATAGTTTTTAGCTTTTAACTGTACACCTGTAAGTCTTGGAGCAATCACGCCATCAAGTTTACTGGCATTGGAAGGTGATCCTACTATATCAAAGGTCGCCTGAGCCTGTCCGGTATTAATCCCAACCTGTGCTAATGCTGGTAAACCAAATGATAAAAGAGCGATTGTAAATAATCTGTTTTTCATGTCTAATGATATTTGCTGTTTTTTTATGTGTATGTGTTTTTTTGAAAGGGCAATTCTCAGGCATTCTCATTCAGATAATAAATGAAATAACAGATAGTACTGTAAGAAAGCGCATAAAATTGTTAGAAATATTAGGAGATAAGAGTATGGATTAATTTATCAGGAATTTTAATAATAAATTTAAAGCCATCAACAAGTTTAAAAGGATTTACAAAGAACTTTCGGACTTTATTAAATGTAAGGAAAATATATTCTTTACATATAGAGTATGAATAAGTCCACTTACCCCATACAGCGACAAATTTCACATCTCTAAGGAGAAATAATTGATTATTATTAAAAAAAGAAAATTTGTATGATTGACTATCGCAAAAGAATGCAAAAAATTTATTTTGAACAGGGAATAATTTATTTGCTGCCGCCACATCATTTACGGCTTCAGAAAGATCAACTGAAACATCGTCTAAGTATCGTTGCGGGTGATTATTTATAACTGTACAATATGGTAAATCGGCTTTACTCATTATGTCAGGTATAAACTTAGCGTTTAATTTTCCTATAGCCGCCAAAAGCAACAGAAGTGTAATCTTGTGGCCGTAAGAAAGAAAATAATTTCTATCCAATTATGTTGTGTTTTTTTTCGGTACAAATATAATATTTTTTCAACCAAAATAATACTTTATTAATAAAAAACTAAACAAAATGAACAAATTATAAAATACAAATAAAATATTATGTTAATTTTTAGTAAATAAATAATCATATTAAAATATAACAAAGAAAGAATTAACAATATTCAAATACTATTATTAAATAAAACACATATTTACAAAGACTTACATACAAAAAAGAGCCCGGGCAAATGCCCGGGCTCCTATATTTATAATAAAATTGAAATTATTTCAATTCTACTTCAGCACCAGCTTCTTCTAATTGCTTCTTAAGAGCTTCAGCTTCGTCTTTAGAGATACCAGTTTTGATTGGAGCAGGAGCACCATCTACGATATCTTTAGCTTCTTTAAGACCAGCACCAGTTAAATCTTTTACTAATTTAACGATAGCTAATTTAGAAGCACCTGCAGACTTAAGAATTACGTCGAATTCAGTTTTTTCTTCAGCAGCTTCTCCACCACCTGCAGCAACTACTACAGCAGCAGCAGCTGGCTCAATTCCGTACTCATCCTTAAGGATAGTTGCTAATTCGTTTACGTCTTTTACTGTTAAGTTTACTAGCGTTTCAGCTAAATTTTTTAAATCTGACATTGTTGTAATGTTTTTGTTGATTATTTATTTAATTTCTTGAGTGTAATTATTCAGCACTTGTTTCTTCAGTGCTTTCTGCAGCAGCTTCAGGAGCTTCAGCAGGAGTTTCTTCTACAGCAGGAGCAGCAGCTTCTTCAGCTTTAGCTTCTACAGTTTCAGATTTGTTTTGAAGAGCAGAAACAACTCTTTGAATTGGAGATTGAAGTAATCCGATGATTTCTCCGATCATTTCTTCTCTAGACTTGATGTTAGCAAGTGCAGATAAGTTTTCGTCTCCAACGTAGAAAGTTTCCTGAACAAAAGCAGACTTTAAAGCTGGCTTTTCTTCTTTCTTTCTGAACCCTTGGATTAATTTTGCTGGACCGTTTGCAGTCTCAGAAATCATTAATGCAGAGTTTCCTTTAAAAGTCTGGAACATTTCAGAGTAATCTACTCCTTCAATCTGCTCCATTGCTTTTTGTAAAAGTGTATTTTTTACAACTTTTACTTTGATATTTTGCTTGAAAGCCTGTCTTCTGAATTCTGAAGACTTCGCAGCGTTCAAACCGTCTAGATCTGCTACGTATACTACTTTTGCATCCTGAAGCAAGTCTTTGATCTCTTGTATTGCTACAACTTTTTGGTCTTTTGTCATTGTCTTAAGGATTTATATTAGTTAACAGATTTAGTATCGATTGCAATACCAGGGCTCATTGTAGAAGACAAATAAATGCTCTTTACATAAGTTCCTTTAGCAGCAGTTGGCTTCATTTTGATCAATGTAGAGATCAATTCCTGCGCGTTTTCTTTGATCTTAGCAGCATCGAAAGATACTTTACCAATACCAGCGTGGATGATACCATACTTGTCTACTTTGAAATCAATTTTACCTGCTTTCACTTCAGTTACTGCTTTACCAATTTCCATTGTTACAGTTCCTGATTTAGGGTTCGGCATTAAACCTCTTGGACCTAATACTCTACCTAATGGACCTAATTTACCCATTACAGCTGGCATAGTAACAATAACGTCAACATCTGTCCAACCTTCTTTGATTTTTTGTAAATATTCGTCAAGACCTACATAATCAGCACCAGCAGCTTTAGCTTCTGCTTCTTTATCTGGAGTTACAAGAGCTAATACTTTAACATCTTTACCAGTACCGTGAGGAAGAGATACAACACCTCTTACCATTTGGTTTGCTTTTCTTGGGTCTACACCTAATCTTACAGCGATATCTACAGAAGCATCAAACTTTGTAGTGTTCACCTCCTTTACAAGAGCAGAACCTTCTTCAAGGTTATAGATTCTTCCTTTTTCTACTTTGCTTAAAGCTTCCTTTTGCTTTTTAGTTAATTTTGCCATTTCTTTAAGTTTTAAGCGTTAGTTGGTTTAGTTCCTGTTACTCTTAATCCCATAGATCTAGCAGTACCTGCAACCATAGAAAGTGCAGACTCTGTTGTAAAACAGTTAAGATCCGCCATTTTATCTTCAGCGATTTTCTTTACTTGTTCCCAAGTTACAGAACCTACTTTGTTTCTGTTTGGTTCACCAGAACCTCCCTTGATCTTAGCTGCATCCATTAACTGGATTGCTGCAGGTGGAGTTTTAATAATGAATTCAAAAGATTTGTCTTCATATACTGTAATTACTACAGGTAAAACTTGCCCTGGCTTATCTTGGGTTCTTCCGTTAAATTGCTTACAAAACTCCATGATGTTCACACCTGCAGAACCCAATGCTGGACCTACTGGTGGAGAAGGGTTAGCTGCGCCACCTTTCACCTGAAGCTTTACCATTTTAAAGACTTTCTTAGCCATTGTTTGTTTTTTAAATTTGAATAATTAATGAGTTTGGAAGCATTTATTATTCAGTAGGTTATGCACTCACATAACAATAAACCTACTTTTTGGACTGCAAAAGTATAAAATATTTTTGAAATAGCAAACGGAAATTGCTGATTTTTAAAAAGTTTTAAAAAAATAATTGAGATACAGATTTTTTTCAAATCAGCTTTTGCAACATTACCTTTCAAGGGTATTTTGAATTCCGACTTAATAATAATGGAGTTTTATTCTAACCCATCTTTAAAAGAAAAACTATTACCTAAAAAAAGAAGAACAGATGTCTGTTCTTCTCCCCTTTCATTCTATTTACTATTATTACTATATATGAATGTTTTATTTTTTGATAAATTTCAACCCTTCTTCTTTGCCCTTGATCTTTACAATATAAACTCCTTTTACAAGATCTTTAACTTCAATTTCTCCCTGTTTCATAAAACCGGATTTTACCAATTGACCAGCTGCATTATAAATACTGAAGTTCTGATCTTTTATACCATATATATAAATACTTTCTGCAGCCGGATTTGGAAATATCCTGATCCCTTCAGCTTTAACTGAAACATCCTGAGTTCCCATTGTTCCGTTAGGCAGCAATAAATTTTGCGCATACACAGCAGATGTATTATCTGTATTTTTCTTTTCCTGAAATACCACTACACTTTGCCCGTTCACAGGTCTCAATATACTGGGATAACTTTTAGACGCAGAATAGGTAGCAACCGGAAGATATTGCTGTGGCCAGGAAAAATCACCATTACTCTCCAGCTGTACTGCATTTAAAGAAACATTCAGAGAGGTGGGAGTTTCTTTTTTCTGTACAACAAAAAATGGTTTATTATTAACTAATTGCAACTCTCCGTAATGGAACATAGAAATATTATCAATAGGGAATATCTGTTTTCCATGGTCTGTCAAAAGTCTTGCTCCTGTACTTTTATCAAATTTCTGGATAAATTCTCCATTTTCTCCTTGTGAAGATGAGCTGTAATTGGCCATTGACCATATATAAGATGATCCCTGTGCAAATGCAATTTTCATATCTTTTTCAAAATACGTCTGGTTTGTATCAAAGTCTACCCCAACATTTCCCCAAGGAAGGCTGCTGTTTGAATTAATTCTCTGAAGATAGCCGTCAAATCTCATATTTTCACCACTGCTAAATCCATAGTATACCACATCTCCATCTACGGCTCCGGAATATTTTGTATTATAAGCAACAGATTTAGTCGTAATCTGCTTAGGACCATCCCATATCAAAGCTCCGTTTTTTAAATTGATTTTCTGAGCGAACAGATTGCTCGTTGTTCCGAAGGATAATTGTTTGTGAAAAATAATTTCACATTCATTATTAGGAAGTTCAAAGAGGTCAGCTGGTATAGTATTTTTAGTTGTATCATTGGAAAGAATTTGTGTAGGACTTGCCCATACCGACTGTCCAGCAGCGTTAAATCTTTGTATTTTAGTATATTTCTGACTGGGAGGAAAATACCCTACCAGAATATCCCCATTAGACAAAGGCAGAATCGTGGGCAGATATCCTTCTCCCAAACTAATCCCATTAGGCCATTCGGATACTCCTTGTGGGGTAATTTTAAAAACATATCCCGGTGTACCTGCACCTGTTCCTGTAACTCCGATGTAAAGATTATCTGAAGCATCTACTGCAGTTTTCTCTACAACGGTATAAGTACTCATCGGAATCTGATCTGTAATTTTAATACCGTCAACTCCCAATTGTTTATTTCCCTGCTGATCTAGTATCTGCAATCTAAGTTCAAAGTTTACCGGAGCCGGAACACTTTTCCAATATCCGATATAGGTCTTCCCATCACTGGTAGTTGCTGCGAAGGAAGATCCTCCAGGTTTTGATACCATAAGGTTTTGATCCAGAGCAGGATTCCATTGCCCTTTCCCCCAAAAGCTTAGGGATAGGGTTACAAAAAGGGTAAGTAATTTTTTCATAGTGGCATTGTTTTAAATAGGAGACAAAGGAATGTAATCCCCTTCAACAGTATTTAAAATCATCCACACAATTACCACATCATGAGTAAAAACCACCACACTCTTTCCACACACCTACACCCAAACAAATGATAAACAAATAGTTACAATTCATTCAAATATTGAGCAAGATCTTCTTTAGTATTGGTAAGATCCATTTTTTTTCTAAGTCTTGTTCTTGAATTTTCTATTGTTTTTGGGGTGACATTTAAAAGATTGGAAATTTCTTTTGTTGATAATTTAAGTTTCAGCATAGCTGCAAGTCTTTTATCATAATTGGTAAGTCCCGGATGTCTGCGGTCCAGATTTTCATAAAATGATTCATGAATATTTAAAAAATGGTACTCAAAGTCTCCCCAGGAGTCCTGTTTGGTATTCAGTTTAATTTCATTGATAATTCTTGAAACTTCATCAATCTCACTATCCTTGAGTTTAGATTTCAACACATTCACCTGCTCCAGAAGAGATTTGAAAATTTCTTCTATTTTGGATTGCTCCATTGACTTATAGACCAACATTTTCTCTTTCATCTGGTTATCTATTTCCAATTCTTTTTCTCTGTTTTCAATAAGTTTTTTTTCTAAACGTAGTTTCTCTGTTTTATTTCTGAAATTGATAAGGAGTAAAATACAGATTACCAAAACCAACAAAAGAATAATGACCATCACTACATAGAGCATATTTTTCTTATCCTGCTCAATTTTATCAAGCCTTTTCTGCAGTTCATAATCATGTTTTACTTTTAATCTTTCTACATTCACCGCCTTTTCTTCTATATTCAGTAAGTCCCGGATAGAATCATATTTCTTAAAAGTTTCTGCGGAAAGCTGGTATTCTTTGTTCAACTGGTAAGCTTTGTACAGGGTCTTTAAATAATTGGTGTTATCAAAACTTACAGCATTCGGGATTACATAATTTCCAAGATTCTTTGCATACAATAAAGCATTCTGGGGATTTTGTATTGCAGTATAGAAATTAGCCAGATTGTAATTGACCTGATAATTTGATTTTTTATCATCAATATTATTATTTTTCAGAATATCCCTTGCTTCCAATAAATAACTTTCGGCTTTTACTATATTCCCTTCCTGAAAATTAAATTTCCCAAAATTTGAAAACACAAAAGCTTTCAATACCGGATCATCATAGTTCTCAAATGACATCAAACCCTTTTCAAAATAATATCTTGATGAATCCATTTTTGATAACACCAGATAAGCATTTCCCAGGTTGTTCAAGGCTTTAATAGTTTCTGCTTGTTTTTTTTGTTTCTGATAAAAGCTTAAAAGTTTTTTGTAGTAGACAATTGCTCTTTTGGTATCATTGAGCTGAGAATAAGTATAGGCAAAAATAGCATCTATCTTAGCTGTCTTTCCATCGTCTTTATCCAAAAAGATATGATAAGCTCTGGCGGAGTAATCCAGTGCAATATCAAAATAATTAGCATCACTGTAGATTTTTGCAGCTTCTATATAAAAGTCACCCAAATTACTTTCCGGAACGCTTTTTCTGGCTTTCTGTATATTGAATTCTGCTTTTGGCCAGTCTTTAAACTTCAAATCATTAGCAGTACGTATATATTGTTCATATTCTGCCTTATTCTGACCAAAACAGAACAGTCCAGAACATAGTAACAGCAATAAAAAAGGTAATCGTTTTCCCATAGAATATAATTCCACATAAAATTATAAAATCATTTGAAAAAACAACATACAATCTGCAATGAACGCTATGATTTAGCAATATATTTTAAAATAATCTGTGAAAATGTAAAACAAAAACGGTCATTTACAATAAATGACCGTTTTTGTTTTTATAATGAAAAAGATTTACTAAAAACCTGATGGTTTGGTAATCGTCTGCGTAGAACCATTATTCCCGCCAAGATCAGCATTAACATCACTGATATTTTGTTTATTAATGAGCCTTCTATAAGCCATCAAATAAAGATCAACCGTAAAGTTGTTATAAGTTCTTGATGGAGTGGAAGAACTCACTGCCAGAATTCTGCTGTCAGTAAATCTTGCTCTGATATGCCAGGTTCCGTTACTTTTGAATGCTACAACATCCGGTGATCCCTGTTTGTTATCATTCACTCCATTGTCTCCATAATCAAGCATTACATTGGTAGTACCATCATTCAGTTTAAATGAATAGTTATGAAGTATAACCAGAAAGTTGTTTGCATCAATCTTGGTATCATAATCTGCAATTCCTGTTCCGGATACTCCTGTAAGAGTAAGCTTAAGATAATTAAACAATCCACTGCTTTCTAATGCCGGATCATACAGTTGTAAACCATTTTGAGAAGTTGCTAAAAAGCTACCTCCCGTCATGGTAGGCTCACCTGGATTTCTTAAATATAGAGAATTTGTGTAGGTCTTTCCGTTAACGTCAAGTGTTTCTGTAGGATTATCAGTATTTATTCCTACTTTTCCTTTCTGGGCATTCAGAAATATTCCCAGACACATGATTATAGTGATATAAATTTTTCTTTTCATAGTTTTTTTATTGAAGTCCTAAAGGCGTATTGGTTGAAACTCCTGAATAAGCAGGTGAGGCTGATGCTGAAACAGAACCGTTGAAAGTACCCCAGTCTTTAACTAATGATTTTTCAAAGACATTCAGGGTAAGAGTCCATGTTCCATTTTGAGATGAAACAGTACCGGCTCCTTTAAAGCTCAAATTAATCGCATGATAATTTTTACCTCCACTTGTTACCTGGGTAACTTCAGTAGAATAAGACCCAAATGATTTTGGGTTAGTCGTCGTATTAGCTGCCGACACCGCTCCTGTAAAAACAGCACCTGTAATTGCCACAACATATTTATCAACATCTAATCCTGTATTGAGATTCACAACTTCATCCTGTCTCACATTTTTCAATACAATATTATACATATTTACAGGGGCTACATTACGGAGCGATATGTCCAACAACTTTACTTTACCTACCGGTGATGTATCTTTTGAACGGGTAAGAAGAAGATAGTTTCCGCTTGCCTTCGTATTTTCAGTATCTATTAAATAGGACTCTACCAGTGTTTCTCCTTCTACATCGAGAGTTCCTTTGGGTGTACTTGTGTTTATTCCAACTTGTGCATTAATGCTTAAAGCAGCAAAACCCGTAAAGAGTATCGCAATAATTTTTTTCATAAAGTATTTGTATTATTGAATTAATGGAGCTGCAGCAGCACCCGTTGTTGAAGCATTAAGGCTTTGTGTAGAATTAAAATCTTTGGCATATGATCTGTCAAATACCAGCAAATTCAGTGTCCAGACTCCCGTAGGGAAAGAGTTATCAGGAGCGAATCCTTGATAATCTGCCTTAAGTTTCCATGTTCCACCTGAAGAATAAGCAAAGATCTGAGGCATTGGTGTCACCCAGTCTGCTGTATAAGTTCTTGTAGGCTGTGTAAATCCAAAAGAAGAAATTACCACCAAAAATTTACTGGAATTAATCTTTGTGTCAAATTGATTTACCCAGTCTTTATCTGAGGGATCACAGGTAATTTTAAATTGAATAAGATTAATCGGTGCCGGAGAATTGGGTACAAAGGAATCGTTGTACGCCGTAATTTTGTTTTCCGGAGCTGGAGATTTGATAATGAAAGTGTAGTTCTCATCCGCTTTCAATTTCTCCAAAGGCTGCTTGAAAACAACTCCTGATGTCTTCATGGTACCGTTCACGGTAAGTTCTTTTTCAGGATTCGCAGTGTTTATACCAACCTGCGCACTCGCGAATACGGATGTACCCACAAGAATGACCATCGAAATAATTTTTGTCATTGGGTTATGTGTTTATATAAGGCTTGTGTTTTGAATAGCTAATTCAAATTTTACATTTTTTTGTAAAAACATAAAACAGACATACGCCTGTAAACAGTGTATGAATAAAAAAATATAAAATTTTTGGATTAGTTATCATGTTGTTGCAAGAAACATGCCATCCAAAAGTGAATCAAGCATAAGGGAAAAATATGATCTGCAAAAAACGGCCTTATTCCCAATATAGTGATAATTGAATTAAAGCAAAGATCTTGATAGAGATAAACAATAGCAATTGAGAATATAAAAATTCCAGAAAACAATTTTAAAGAAAATTAAAAAAAATAATTCGCCGATATGGTAAATCATAATTATTATAAACCACAATGTAAAACGAGTATATAAAAACAAAAAGGACCGCTTAGTAGCAGTCCTGTTTTATTTTATAGTAATTATTATACTTTTTCTACTTGCATGTAGCTTAGTTCCATTGGAGTTTTTCTACCGAAGATCAATACAGAAACTTCAATTTTCTTTTTGTCTTCAAGAATCTTCTCAACTGTACCATTGAATCCGTTGAAAGGTCCATCGATTACTTTAACGTTTTCACCTACTACATAAGGAATTTCAACATCGCTTGCAAATTCTGAAAGTTCATCCATTCTTCCAAGCATTCTGTTAACCTCTGATTTTCTCATTGGAACAGGATCACCTCCTTTAGTTAAACTTAAGAAAGAAATAACTCCAGGGATATTCTTGATAACGTGAGGAATCTCTCCCATCAGGTCAGCTTCAATCATCAAGTATCCAGGGTAATAAGGTCTCTCTTTAGGAACTTTTTTTCCGTTTCTAATTTGAATTACCTTTTCCATAGGAATAACCACTTGAGTAACGTACTGATCAAACCCTAGACGTTTGATTTCTGTCTCAATATAGTTTTTCACTTTATTTTCCTGTCCGCTGATTGCTTTCAGCACATACCATTTCAATTCGCTCATTATGGGAAAATACTTTTAATTAATTGAACAAGTTGATTAGCATTCCAATGATGTTGCTGATTGATTTAGAAAACAATTCATCAACTCCAAAAGTAAATAGAGCCAGAATCACTGTCGCAATAGTCACTACAATAGTAGATGACTGAAGGTCAGCCCACTTTGGCCATTCAACTTTATGTCTGAATTCGTTATAAGAACCTTTTAAAAAATCGACAAATGAACTCATAATTTATATTTGCACGGGCACAAGGATTCGAACCCTGATCAACGGTTTTGGAGACCGGTATCCTACCATTGGACGATGCCCGTAGATAAAAAGCTTCCGAGAGTTTCCTTTCGGAAGCTTTATTTATTTTAAGATGATTAGTCTAGAATTTCAGTAACCTGACCTGAACCAACTGTTCTACCTCCTTCTCTGATCGCAAATCTAAGACCTACGTTAAGAGCGATTGGCTGTAACAATTCTACAGTGATCTCTAAGTTATCTCCTGGCATTACCATTTCTACACCTTCTGGTAAGAAGATCTCACCTGTAACGTCAGTAGTTCTTACGTAGAACTGAGGACGGTACTTGTTGTGGAATGGAGTGTGACGTCCACCTTCTTCTTTAGAAAGGATATAAACAGAAGCTTTGAATTTTTTGTGTGGCTTAACTGAATCTTTCTTAGCGATAACCATACCTCTCTTGATGTCAGTTTTTTCAATACCTCTCAACAATAGACCTACGTTATCTCCAGCTTCACCTCTATCTAGGATCTTTCTGAACATCTCAACTCCTGTAATAGTAGAAGTTAATTTCTCGTCACCCATACCTACGATATCAACTGGATCACCAGTGTTGATAACACCAGCCTCGATTCTACCAGTTGCTACAGTACCTCTACCTGTAATAGAGAATACGTCTTCGATTGGCATCAAGAATGGCTTTTCAGTATCTCTTGGTGGTTGCTCGATCCAAGTATCAACAGCATCCATCAATTCTTCAACGCTCTTGAACCACTTATCTTCTGTGTTAGCAGGAGATGCAGTAGCTGCAGTAAGAGCTCCTAGTGCAGAACCTTGAATTACTGGAGAGTTGTCTCCGTCAAATTCGTAAGTAGATAATAAGTCTCTAAGCTCCATTTCAACAAGCTCTAATAACTCTGGATCATCTACCATGTCAACTTTGTTCATGAAAACAACGATTCTTGGTACGTTTACCTGACGGCAAAGTAGGATATGTTCTCTAGTCTGAGGCATTGGACCGTCAGTTGCAGCACATACTACGATAGCTCCATCCATTTGAGCAGCACCAGTTACCATGTTCTTAACATAGTCGGCGTGACCTGGACAGTCAACGTGAGCATAGTGTCTTTTTTCAGTTTCGTATTCAATGTGAGCAGTATTGATAGTAATACCTCTTTCTTTTTCTTCTGGAGCAGAGTCAATTGCAGAGAAGTCTTTTTTCTCAGCAAGACCTTTGCTAGCTAATACAGCAGAAATAGCAGCTGTAAGAGTAGTTTTACCATGGTCAACGTGACCAATAGTACCAATGTTCAAGTGTGGTTTGTTACGATTAAACGTTTCCTTTGCCATGATTTAAAATTATTTATTTATTGTTTTTCAAATTTTCGGTGTGCAAATATAATGAATTTTTAAATACCAAAAACTTTTTATTAAAAAAACTTTCAATATTCTCATCCAGTGAAGGACAAACCTTATATTTAACGTATTGAGACTGCAAATTTACATATTTTTCCTGATTGAAAAAAACTTTCTGAAACCTTTTATGAAAAAGCCTGAAATACAGAATATTCCAGGCTTCACTAATATATAAATGAAAGAAAAATCACATGTGGCTGAGCTTTTTGGTCCGGTTGAAGATCCAGAAGATAATCGGAAAAATAAGCAGAGTAAGCACGGTAGCTGTAATAAGCCCTCCGATAATGACAATCGCCAGAGGTTTTTGAGATTCTGATCCGATTCCTGTTGACAAGGCTGCTGGCATCAACCCAATAGAGGCCATAAGCGCTGTCATAATTACGGGTCTGGTTCTGGATTTCACCCCATTTAATATCGCAGAGTCTATATCAAGACCGTCTTTTACATTCTGATGAAATTCTGTGATAAGAATTACCCCGTTTTGGATACAAATTCCCAAAAGGGCAATCATTCCTACTCCGGCCGAGATTCCAAAATTGATTCCGGTAACATGTAAAGCGATAATTCCTCCTATTAAAGCAAATGGTACATTCGCTAATACTAGAAGAGAGTCTTTCATATTTCCAAACAGGATAAACAACAGGAAGAAAATCATCAGAATACTCACTGGTACCACTTGCGCCAATCTGTGAGAGGCCCGTTGCTGGTTTTCAAACTGCCCTGTCCATCCTACGGAATAACCATCCGGAAGTTCAATAGTCTCAACTTTTTTCTGAGCATCGGCAATAGTGCTTCCCAAATCTCTGTCACGGATGGAGAATTTAACTCCGATATATCGTTTGATATTATCCCTGTAAATAAATGCAGCTCCATTATCTTTAACAATGGTACTTATTTCTTTTAAAGGGATCTTTGCCCCATCCTGGGTAGGAACCATCAAAGCCGCAATATCGTTCTCATTGGTTCTATATTCCTGTGAATAACGCAGACGGATGGGAAATTTTCTTTCACCGTCAAACATTTCCGAAGCGGTTTTTCCACCAAAAGCCATCTCCAATACGGCCTGTGCATCTGCCGGCATTACACCGTAAGCTGCCATTTTATCTCTGTCCAGCACAACACTCACTTCCGGCTGGCCGATATTTTTAATAATTCCGGGATCTTTTACTCCTTCTACATCTTTAATTTTTAATAGAACTTCATTGGCTATTTTATCCAGGGTTTCCAGATTATCACCATAGATTTTGATTCCGTTTTCTGCTTTAAAACCCGCTACTGCTTCCGCTACATTATCTGAAATCGGCTGGGAATAATTGAAAGTGATTCCCTGATAACTTCTGAGTTTTTTATCAATCTCATTAATCAATTCATCATAAGTGATCTTACGTTTCCATTCTTCTCTTGGCTTAAGGTTAACGGCAAACTGTACGAATCCAAATCCATTAGGGTCCGTTCCGTCATTACTTCTCCCCGTCTGCGCCAGAACGTCTGTGACTTCTGAAAAGCTCATAATATCTTTCTTTAAAAGGTCTGCTGTTTTCAGAGATTCTTTTAATGAGGAACTCATCGGCATTTCTGCAGTGATCCACAATGAACCTTCATTCAATTGAGGCAGGAATTCTGTTCCTAAAAATTTACCGGAAAATAAAGTGACCGCCAGAAAAGAGATGGCAACGATCATACTTGTTTTTTTATGCTTAAATGTTAAATTAAAGCCTTTCAGAACGATTCTGTCCCAGAAATTAACAAACGGATTATTTTTTTCTCTTACATTTTTATTTAAAAGAATATGAGAAAGTACAGGAACCAGTGTTAAGGTAAATATTAGCGCTCCAATTAATGCAAATCCCAGAGTAAAAGCCAAAGGAGAGAACATCTTCCCTTCTACTTTCTGAAATGAGAAAATGGGAATCAGGGAGGTAATAATGATTAATTTTGAAAAGAAAATCGCTTTCCCTAATCCGGTTCCGGTCTGCTTGATCCAGCCGCCTTTCGCAAGTTTATTAAACTTTTCCGTTCCGTACCGTTTCGCTTTATGATCCAGCATTACAAAGAGACCTTCTACCATGACGACGGCTCCGTCTATGATGATCCCGAAATCTACCGCTCCTAATGAAAGCAGGTTGGCACTCATTCCGGCCAGCTTTAAACATAAAAATGCAAAGAGTAAGGATAGCGGAATAATGATAGAAACAATTAGTGTTGTTCTCCAGTCGGCCATAAAGATTAAAACGATTACCGTTACCAGTACAATTCCTTCGATAAGGTTATGCATTACGGTATGGGTTGTAAAGTCCATCAGATTATCGCGATCGTAGAAAGTAACCATTTTGACATCTTTCGGAAGTATTTTTTCATTAAGCTCTTTAATTTTAGCCTTCACTCCTACCAAAACCTCTCTTGGATTTTCTCCTTTTCTCATGACAACAATTCCTTCTACCGTATCGTCATGATGATTCAGGGCAGCTTGTCCTACTCTAGGCATGGAACTTTCATGAACTTCAGCAACATTCTTTACCAAAACAGGATTTCCACTATCATTCTGAATGGTAATATTTCCGATATCGGCTACTGATTTCACCAAACCAATCCCTCTTACTACGTAGGCCTGTCCGTTTTTTTCAATAACATCCCCTCCTACATTCAGGTTACTTTTGGTGACAGCATCATATACCTGAAGCGGGGTCAGGTTGTATTTATCTAATGCTCTTGGATCTATACTTAGTTCAAAAACTTTATCCTGCCCACCGAAGACATTAATATCTGCTACTCCGGGAACACCTCTTAAAGCACGGTCAATTACCCAGTTTTGCAGAGTAAGCAACGCTCTTGAGTCTTTTGTTTTACTTTCCAGTGTATATCTGAAAATCTCACCGGTAGGCCCGTAGGGTGGCTGTACTTCCGGATCTACCTCATCAGGAAGGCTAATGGTTCTTAATTGGTTATTGACCTGATTTCTGGCAAAAGTATCGTCCACCCCATCGTCAAACAGAATTTTAACAATGGAAAGTCCAAACATTGTGGTACTTCTCACACTTGTTTTCTTCTGAACCGGGCTCATCGCCAATTCGATGGGTGTAGTTACAAAACGTTCTACTTCTTCTGCACTGCGCCCGTTCCATTGGGTAATGATTACAATCTGGGTGTTGGTAACATCCGGAAAAGCTTCAATAGGCATATTTTTGAAACTTATAAAACCGGAGATGGCTAAAATCGCAACCCAGATAAAGGTAAATGCTTTATTTTTTAATGAAAAAGCAATTATATTTTTTATGAATTTATTCATGATAGATAAATTGATGACCTAAAAAAGCCGTTAAAGAAAAATGTCAATATTCTTAATGGTTTTATAAGACTAACTGTTCAGTGAACGATATATCAGCAGCTGGTTATTGGTAATCACCTCTTCTCCTTCTTTCAAGCCATCTGCAATATAAGTGACATCTCCCACCTGCTTTAATACTTTAATTTCTCTGATCTTTACATCTGTTCTGGATTTAAAAATCACTACAAAGCTTTTATTATCATCAAAAATCACAGCTTTGGACGGAACAGTGAGCATCGTATTGCTTTCCAGGCTGGAAACTTTTATCGTTGCTTTACTGTCCGGAATTAGAAGCCCGTTGGCGTTATCCAGTACCACTCTTGCCTGCATGGCATTGGTCTGCGGATCTATAATTTTAAATATTTTATCAATTTTCCCATCAAAAACTTTATCCGGATAAGAAAGAGTAGATACCTGAGCTTTCATTCCAAGACTGATTTTATCAATATCCGATTCATTGACATTCATAATTGCCCAAACGTTGGTTGTATTGGCAACATCAAAGATATTATCACTTCTGTCACTTCTAAGCTGCATATCTTTATTGATACTTTTCTGAACAATATAACCGTTGATGGGTGCTACTACACTGTATATATTTCCGGTCTTCACATTATAAACCGTGCTTACTGCTGCAGCTCTCTGTAACTGATCTTCGGCTTTTTGCAACTGGCTTTTGGCTTCCAGGACATCTCTTTCTGTATTTAGCTTTCCTTCGTACAGCTCTTTTGCAACACGAAGATTATTTTTCGCTACTACCAGATCTGTTTTTGCATCGCTTACATCTTTTTGAATTTCTGCAAGCTCGGTACTCCTGATGGTTGCCAGTACCTGTCCTTTTTTTACATAGTCTCCCAGTTCTACGTTTACACTCATCACATTTCCTCCTACCAACGGATAAACATCTATATAACTGTTTTTGTCTGCTGAGATCTTTCCGTAAAAGCTGTATTCATCTTCTATGTTCTTTTTTTCAACTTTTGCCAGAGAAATAGAATTCAGCATCGTGTTGCTCAGCTCAAATCCCTTTTTGGCGTGATTGGTTTTCTCTTCTTCTTTTTTGGAACAGGCCAATAATGAAAGGGCCATCAATACGGGAATAATATATGTTTTCATGATTTTAATAGAAGATTTTCGTTTGTACTAGTTGATTAAGCTGTTCTGCGGACTGCATGATCTCATTTTTCATATCATAGATTTGTAGGGCTGTTTCCCTGTAGCTATCCATAAAGTCTGTAAATTCAATCAGGTTGACATTTCCTTTTCTGAAGTTGTTCAGCATTCCGTTGTATACAAGATCCATATTCTGCAGATCTGTAGTTTTAATGTCCAAAAGCTGGTCATACTGAGCTTTCCAGGTTTTATAAGCAGATTGAACTTTTGTCTCAAGGGTTAGTTTCTGGAGATCAGCATTTTTCTGATTCTGTTGAATGGCATAGTTTGCTTTTACCACATTCCCCTGATTTGCTTTCCATAAAGGCAAAGGAATTCCCAAGGTTAGGTTAGCTTCATTATTAAAAGTTCCGCCTGCCTGATCCCATGCAGCACCTACTGTCACATCCGGTACATTCAGAGATTTCTGCCATTGTGCATATAACTTGCTATTATCAATGAGTTTCAGATTGTATTGGTAATCCGCATTATTTTCCAGCGCTTTGCTTTTCAGTTCTTCTTCATTTCCGAAAGGCTGTGCTGCCAGTGATTCTTTAGCTTCAGCTTCAGACATCGTTGGTTCTATTTCTTCCGAAACTCCTGTTAAAACTTTCAGGTTTTGTTCAAAATCCAGAATATTTTTATTGATCTCCAGCTTATCATGATTCAGCTGGATCACAATACTCTGTAACCTGACAGCATCTTTTAGGGAAACATTTCCTTTTGCTGACTGTACACGATAAGCGTTTAAAAGATCATTCATATACCCTAACTGCTTATTGGTATTCTCCAGTTTTAGTTTTTCGTAATACAGGTTGAAATAAGCAGAACGTAGCTGGGACCTTAAATCAGCCAGCAATTGGGAAAACTGAAGTTGGGCAAGTTCTTTGTTAGATTTGGCAAAAGCAATTTCGTTTTTCTTTTTCCCCCCCATATAGATCAATTGGGTAATTCCTGCTCCTTTTGAGTGGCCTACATCAAAAACTTTTTTATCCTGAGGATTGTAAGCATTGAACTGTCCGCTTAATTGTGGTAATTCCCAGATCTTAGCCTGCAGGATATCTGCATCAGCCATATTGATGTTGTATTGTTCGGCGAGCAGCTGGAGGTTGTTCTTCTGAAAGGCTTCTTCGCAATCCAAAAGAGACATCTGCTGTTGTGCTGCCATGAATGAGGAAACGGCGAGACACAGCACTGCAATTCTGTTCATTGTTTTTCTTTTTAAATTACAAAATTGCTCTGATGCTATTAAAAGAAACTTAAATGATGCTTAAAAAAATATTAAAATCTCCTTCTACAGGACGTTTCAAAGAAATAAAACAACAATTGAACAGGCATTTTATTCTCCAATAGTTGAGTTTTTTATCAAAAATTTAATCCGGAGTTTAACAAAAAAAGCAACTGCTTTTGAGGCCAGTTGCTTTTGAATATTATTTCTTAAAAATTAAAGTAAACTTATTGATATATTCCTGAGGGGAAGAGTAGATGATCTCAGCATCATGATATTCGAGAATCCTTTTGACAATTCTAAGCCCTAAACCTGATCCCGCAATATTCTGCGCATTATTTCCTCTCGTGAAAGCTTCAAACAGCTTGGTCTGCTCATCTTCAGAGATCGTATTTCCATGAGAAAGAACTTCTACAGAAAGATTATCATTCGTTTCGGTAATCAAGACATTCACTTCTGTATTGTCAGAATATACCGCTGCATTTTTAAAGAGATTAATAAAAACGATGACCAAAAGCGATTGAATTCCTTTTATCATCAGGAAAGCATTTTCGGAACTATCTTCATTAATCAGAAAATCAAGTTTAAGCTGCGGATAACTTTTCTCTACCGCTTCAAAAGCTTCAAAGATAACTTCATCAATTCTTACTTCTTCATAAATACTCTGAATATTTTCTTTATCAAATTTTGTAAGCAGCAAAAGTGAATTCGTCAAATCCGACAACTGGTATACATCCCGCTGAATCTGTTGCAAAGAAGACAGAGTTTCCGGCGAATGCTCTTCAAATTTTATAAGGTTCTCCAGCTGAAATGCCATTCTTGTAATAGGTGTCCTGATTTCATGGGAAGCACTTGCGGTAAAATCCTTTTGCGATTGAAATACATCATCGAGCCGTCCGATCATTGTATTAAATGATTTTGCCAGCACACTGACTTCATCATTTGACTGCTCCACGGGAATCTGTTTTGTAAGTTTATGAGCCGTCACTTCAGAAATCTCTTTGTTCAGATCTTCCAGCGGGCGTAGGAATTTTTCCACAAAATAATAACTGAAAAAGCCAATAAGAAGGGTACTCATAGCATAAGCCGTGATCAAAAGGTATTTCAGATACCCCAGTTTCGATTTTCCATTGGTGTCAAAGGCACTGGTAAGAATATAATAATCTTCACCGTTAATTGTCCTGAGTGCGGCATAGATCTCCGGAACTGTTTTCTCCGTAAAAATAATCTTCTTTTTATCCAGTTCTTTAAGCATTGCACTGTCCCAGGTAACATTCCGGTCTTTGATGGTACTGTAGATCAACTCTTTTTTCTCGTTGAAAATTAAAATCTTTTCATTCAAGAGAATGTTATCCGAATTTTCATTGAAGAAAACCGGAGCTTCTTCCTCAAAGTCTTTGGATTTTGAAATGAAATGAGAGGTGAATTCAAGTCTCTGCCTGAATCTTTCTTTAAACTCATCCCTCCTGAAATCGTTAAAAGATAAATAAATGACTGCCATCACCATCCCAAAAAGCAATGAAAAGGCGATACTGATCGTTAAGGCTATCTTTCTTTTTAAAGACATTTATAGTGGGCTAAGATAATATCCGAAACCAGAACGGGTATGGATCAGTTTTATTTTAAAATCTTTATCAATCTTTTTCCTCAGGAAATTGATGTAAACTTCTACCGTATTGGTATTCGTATTGAAGTTGTGTTCCCATACATGCTCTGTAATCTGCTGTTTTGAAACGGTTCTCCCCTGCGCTTCCGCAAGATAAACCAGCAGCTGAAATTCTTTTAACGTAAGGGTGATTTCATTTCCTCCACGATAAACCTTCTGCTCGGTTTTATTAATAATAAGGTCATCAATTCTAAGAATATCCTGATCTGAATTATCTGAAGGTGCCTTTCTTCTCAAAAGTGAATTCATTCTTAGAAGAAGTTCTTCAAACTGAAAAGGCTTTACCAGGTAATCATCGGCCAGTCTGGTGAAGGCATCTTTCTTATCAGAAATATCACCATAGGCAGAAATGATAATAATCGGTGTATTCTTATCAAAAGAACGGATTGTCTGGCAGACATCGAGTCCATTTATTTTAGGAACATTAATGTCGAGCAAATACAGTTCGTATGTATTATTTTTTATCTGACGGAGAAAAGTTTCTCCATCGTAAATCTTATCACAGTTAAAATTATTTGATTCTAAAAATCGGCAAAGTTCTGCAGACAAAATGAGATCATCTTCTAATAAAAGAATATTCATCAAAAATTATTTTACACGAATTTAACGAAAATTTTATGATTGTGATTCTAAAGATGAAGTAAAAATTTCCAAGACATCCCAGTACTCTATTCCTAGTAGATAAAAAATGGACTGAACAAAAAATCGGATGGAATTGATTTACCCCTTTGTTTAAGCAAGTGTTTAACTATAAAATTTCTTCAGTGATGCAATCACATCATTTTTTTAAAATAGGGGTAAAAAAAATCCCGAAGAAATTCGGGAAAATCGAGAGCCAACTACGGGACTTGAACCCGTGACCTCTTCCTTACCAAGGAAGCACTCTACCGCTGAGCTAAGTCGGCATCAACTAAAAAAATCACACTAAGTAGCGTGATTTTTTTGAGCGGAAGACGGGGGTCGAACCCGCGACATTCAGCTTGGAAGGCTGACGCTCTACCAACTGAGCTACTTCCGCAATTTTGTTTCCAAAACTATTGGTAAACGCTGTGCAAAACTAAGAAAACTTATTTAATCCTGCAAGTTTTTTTATAATATAAAATGTGGGGAGAGCAGGATTCGAACCTACGAAGCCGAAGCAACTGAGTTACAGTCAGTCCCATTTAGCCACTCTGGAATCTCCCCAGATATTTTATATTAAAATGAGCCTCCAGAGGGATTCGAACCCACGACCCCGAGATTACAAATCACGTGCTCTGGCCAACTGAGCTATGGAGGCATTTTAATAAAAGACTGAAGGTGATTGAGAGAATCTACTCTACACATTTCAGTGTTAAAAAAAAATCACCGTTATTAAGGTGTTTTTTTTGAGCGGAAGACGGGGGTCGAACCCGCGACATTCAGCTTGGAAGGCTGACGCTCTACCAACTGAGCTACTTCCGCAATTTTGTTTCCAAAACTATTGGTAAACGCTGTGCAAAACTAAGAAAACTTATTTAATCTTGCAAGTTTTTTTTATAAAAATATAAAGTGGGGAGAGCAGGATTCGAACCTACGAAGCCGAAGCAACTGAGTTACAGTCAGTCCCATTTAGCCACTCTGGAATCTCCCCAAAAGTTTATATTTTATGAGCCTCCAGAGGGATTCGAACCCACGACCCCGAGATTACAAATCACGTGCTCTGGCCAACTGAGCTATGGAGGCAAATATAAAAAAGAATTCAAAAGATCGCTGTTCCTTTTTTGCGAGTGCAAATATAGAACGGATTTTTTGAATTCTCAAATTTTTTATAAACTTTTTTTAACTTTTTTTTCTATGCCATTTCTTTTTTCTTGATTAATAGCTTTTTAGCAGTATCAACGCAAAGGTCCAGACTTTCTTCAAAACTTGCAGATGTCTTTTTTACTACAATATCATCTCCCGGAACCGCCAAAATAAGCTCAGCTGTTTTGTTTACTTTATCAGCGTTATTTTCTACTTTCAAAAATACCTTACACTCCTGAATCTTGTCATAGAAGGTATCTAATTTACTTACTTTTTTGTCAATGTGTGACTCTAGTGGTTCGTGTGGAGTTAAACCAATTGATTGTACTGAAATCTTCATAATTCTTCTTTTTTTGAAGCTCGAGGATGAGCCTGATTAAACACTTTTTTCAATTGTTCAATATTAGCATTCGTATAGACCTGAGTACTGGCAAGACTGGAATGCCCTAATATTTTTTTCACTTTGGAGATCTCCGCCCCATTATCCAACACGTGAGTAGCAAAGCTATGACGAAGGATGTGAGGACTTTTTTTTTCTTTCGTTGTTATAAGACTAAGGTACTTATTAACTACCACATAAACAAATTTTTCGTTGAGTTTTTTCCCCTTCTTATTTACAAAGAAATATGATTTAAATTCTGTCTGTGGATTTCTTATTTCCAGATAACTTTTAAGGAGTTCAGACAGTTCACTGGAAACAGGAATTACCCTTTCTTTATTTCCTTTTCCAATTACTTTTAATTCATTTTCATATAAGTCAACATTCTCAAATATCAGGCCACAAAGTTCAGCTTTACGTATACCTGTCTGATAAAGAACTTCCATAATGCATCTTTCAAGCACATCATGCATCTGCTCGAAAACTCTATCGTTAAGATCCGCCATTTCTTCTTTAGACATAGGGATCTGTTTTTCAGCATAAAACTTCAGGGAAGAAATCCCTTCTGTGGGAGAAACTTTAATTTCACCTATTTTTAAAAGAAAAAGATAAAAACTACGGAGAGAAGATAATTTTCTGTTGATACTTCTTTTGGAAATATTGTTTTCGCTCAGTTCAACAATGAAATTTCTGATGATTTTTTTATCTGCTTTAGCCAGATTGTCGGAAGACTCGGTTCGGAGAAAGAAATGAGAGAAGTCTTCAAGGTCTTTTTTGTAGCTTGTAACAGTATGAGGAGAGTACCTTTTTTCGAATTGTAAGTATTCTAAAAACTTTTCCAGCATCATAGGTATAAAAATAAAAATTCACTCCTCAAATATAAGAATTTAAGAAGTGAATTAATATATGGTTAAGAAAAAATCTTAAGCCTGCTCTTCTTTGCTAAGCGCTCTTTGTTTGTAAGCAGCTTTTAACCTTGATTGTCTCAAAGTTACAGAAGGCTTGATAAACGCTTGTCTAGATCTTAATTGACGAACTGTACCTGTTTTATCAAATTTTCTCTTGTATTTTTTTAAAGCTCTGTCGATGGATTCACCATCTTTTACTGGAATTATTAACATATTTTACATCTCATTTTGGATTGCAAAACTAGGCAATTTTTCTTACAACACAAAATATATTAACACAAAGAATCATTCTTTTATACATAGAGCCCTCACAAACCTAGTATTAAAGGCGATTAACACATAGTATTATTTTATCCACAATAACCAAACATTCAATTGCTAGCGCTTCAAATTATTAATTTTTCTATCTCCTCTCATAAAAAACACCCATATTAATGAAATGTAAACAAAAAGCATTACCTTTGCATTCACTTTATTTACGGGGTTGACTGGTTTCGACAGCAAGACCAATGGGTAAGTAAGCATGCAGAGAACCGTGGCGCGATCTCTTTAATCCCTTGCTACAAAACTTTAACTGGCAACGAAGAGTTCGCTCTTGCAGCTTAATATCGAAGTATAGTAGATCAAGCGTTTTCCTGAAGATAGTAAGGAAGCAAGATATCTCACAAATGCTCTGTTCTGCGGCGTTTGATCCTGAGATATAGGAATGCAGGAATAAGATTTTAGATGCTTCGGCTAAAATTCGAAAACTTTAGAAGATAAGCTGGAAGTTGGGTGTCTGCCCTCTGCCTTCAGTCGAAAACCAATGGTAGAATAAGCATGTAGAAATCTTATGTATTGCTTGTTTGGACGAGGGTTCGAATCCCTCCAACTCCACTTAAAAACCGCTTAAATTAAACTTAAAGCGGTTTTTTTTGTTTCAGTGTTAAAGTATTAACCGAAATTCTTATATTTACCCCAATACTATTAAATAATAATTAATACCTTATTAATCAGACTAATAACAACTACACTTTCTTTGGGTAGAATAATAACATTAACTCATGAAATTTCTATTATTACCTCTTCTAAGTATATTACTATTAACTTTAAGTTGTTCAGGAAACGATACTGAACAAGAACCTACAACTCTTTCCCAAACTAAACATTTTAATCCTCCAGCATGGATAAAGGGAAAGTGGATATTCAGGGATTCACCAACGGGCCAAGACTTTAAATTCACCAATGATGATTTTATCACTGAAAATAAAAGCTTCAACGATATGATAAATCAATCGAAAGACAAAACGAATGTAATAGCAATAGAAAATGAATATTCATCAAACGAAAACTACAAATTTAAAATAACTACGAGATCAAAAACTAGTAACTACTATGATGAACAAACATATTCATTCTTTAAAAAGAACGACACACTAATGATGCGGGTTCCAGATATGCTTGGTCTTCTTTATTATGTCAAAGTTAAAGAATAACTAATTTCTAAAATTAAGATCATAAACTTTAATTCAAAGAATCCCTCTATTTTAATAATGAGGGATTTTTATTTTTCATAGAGGTATCATAATCAGAATAAGCCCCGATATAAAAAAAAGCATCATTATTTTCTTAATAAATATCATTATCAAATAAACTCTTGCTTAAATCAAGATATTCTTTTCCTCAAAAAAATTGATTAGTATATATAAATATAAAGTACAGTTTCTTCATCCATCATTCCACCGAATATAACCCTCTGAAAACTAAAAGACTAAAGCGGTATAATTTAAAATGAAAGCTTCTAGCCCACAAAAAAGGCTAAAAAAATGTTTTATCGTAAAGAATTTTATATATTTGCACCATCTAACAATTAAAAAAATAATTTACTATGTCAGACATTGCATCAAGAGTAAAAGCTATCATCGCTGATAAGCTTGACGTTGAAGAAACAGAAGTAACTCCTGAAGCTAGCTTCACTAACGATTTAGGAGCTGATTCACTAGATACAGTTGAGTTAATCATGGAATTTGAAAAAGAATTTAACATTCAGATCCCTGATGACCAAGCTGAAAAAATTACTACTGTAGGACACGCTATCGCTTACATCGAAGAAGTAGTAAATAAATAATATTCTTCAACAAAAAAGAAATTAAACAAAGTTTATGGAATTAAAAAGAGTAGTTGTAACAGGATTTGGAGCAATAACGCCAATCGGAAATAATGCAAAAGAATACTGGGAAAATCTTGTGAAAGGTGAGAGCGGTGCCGCTCCGATTACTCTTTTTGATGCCACAAACTTTAAAACGAAGTTCGCTTGCGAAGTTAAAGGTTTCGATCCATTACAGCATTTCGATAAGAAAGAGTCTAAAAAAATGGACCGAAATACCCAACTGGGACTTGTTGCTGCCAAAGAAGCAGTAGCACATTCCAGAATTATTGAAGACAATGTAGACAAAAACAGAGTTGGGGTAATTTGGGGTTCCGGAATCGGAGGTTTAGAGACTTTTGAAACTGAAGTGTTAGGATGGGCCAATACGGAAATCCCGAGATTTAACCCGTTCTTTATCCCTAAAATGATTGCGGATATCACTCCAGGACACATCTCTATTGAATACGGTTTCCATGGACCTAACTACACTACTGTATCTGCATGTGCATCTTCAGCAAACGCTATAATTGATTCCAAAATGCTGATCCAATTAGGAAAAGCAGACGTTATTGTATGTGGAGGCTCTGAAGCAGCCGTAACAGCAAGTGGTGTCGGTGGATTTAATGCAATGATGGCACTTTCTACAAGAAATGATGATCCTAAAACCGCTTCAAGACCTTTCGACAAAGACAGAGATGGATTTGTATTAGGTGAAGGAGCAGGATGTATTATTCTTGAGGAATATGAGCACGCAGTAAAACGTGGTGCTACAATTTATGCAGAATTATTAGGTGGAGGTTTAAGTGCTGATGCACATCACATGACCGCTCCACATCCTGAAGGCCTTGGTGCTTATCTGGTAATGAAGAGTTGCCTGGAAGATGCAGGTTTAACTGCTGATGAAGTAGATCATATCAATATGCATGGTACTTCTACTCCATTAGGAGACATCGCAGAATCCAATGCAATCTCAAGATTATTAGGCGAGCATGCTTACGACATTCAGATTAATTCTACAAAATCAATGACAGGTCACCTTCTTGGTGCTGCAGGTGTTATTGAAGCTATCGCTGCATTGGGAACTATTATTCATGGTACTGTTCCTCCTACCATCAACCATTTTACTGATGATGAAAATATTGACAGCAGACTAAACTTTACGTTTAACACAGCTGTGAAGAAAGATGTAAAAGTAGCCATGAGCAATACTTTTGGATTTGGCGGGCATAACGCTTGCGTTCTATTTAAGAAAATCTAAATTCAATGAATGGAGTTACAGAAATACTTTTCTAAATTCCTTCTCAAAAAAAGAAAAAGACAATTAACGGAGAGAGAATATTTTCTCAGTACCGAACTTAAAAAAGTTTTAGGTACAGAGGTGCAGAATATCGCTCTTTACCGCGAGGCTTTTTCTTTGAAAAATTCTTCTAAAAATCAAGACAGCAATTACGAAAGGCTTGAATTTTTGGGAGATTCTGTTTTGGGTACAATTATTTCTTGTCATTTGTTCCAGACCTATCCTCAAGCCAATGAGGGATATCTGACACAGATGAAATCTAAGATTGTTAATAGGAAAAATCTCAATAAATTAGGAGAAGACCTCAAGCTTATCAACCTTTTGCAAAAGCAAAACAGTTCTTCCGCTTTGGGCGAAAATATCTCCGGAAATTTATTCGAAGCTCTAATCGGTGCCGTTTATTTAGACTTCCATTATGATACCTGTAAAAGGATTATTTTGGAAAAATTGCTGACCCCTTCTGAAATCAATAAGCTTGAAAACAAAATTGTAAGCTATAAAGGTCTCCTGCTTGAATGGAGCCAAAAGAAGAAAGTCAATATAAAGTACGAAACCTGCGAAGAAATACAGGCAAATAAATCTGTGGTATTCCGATGTCACGTTTGGCTGGGTGAAGGAAAAATTGCCAATGCAACGGAAACTTCCAAGAAAAAAGCAGAGGAAAAAGCAGCACAAAGGGCATTTTATATTTTAAATAAAAAAGAAAATATACTTGGAAATTCAAAAACTTTATGATCTTGATGATATAGAATTTGAAGATATTGCCATAGGATTGGTAAGATTAGCAAAAGATATACCTGCTCATGAGTTTTTTTACAAAATAAATCAAGCGAACAACCTCAGTTTTTCAAGAAAAAAAGATCTTGTCTTTCATGGAGGATATTATGATTACTTTTTTCCAAGATTTGAGGCCTACCACAAGTTTTCCAAGACTTGTTTCACCTTTATTTCCAATAAATCCTCTGAAAGTAAGCAAAAAAAAGTTCAGACCGAACTCTTTACAGAAGAAGAAAACATTAAATTTTTATTAAATAATCAGGTAGATGTGGAATATATTCTGCATAGTTCGGAACAGTTTCCTGATTTTTCCGTAATTTTGCTCCCTGAAAATCTTGTGTTTCCAATTCAAGATTATACACTGAGTTCTGATGAAGAACTTTATCAAATTATCCAGTATTATGAATAAGTATTTAAAGAAGACAAAAATTATCGCAACACTAGGGCCTGCTTCATCGTCGAAGGAGGTAATGTTAGATTTAATGAAGGCAGGTGTTGATATTTTCAGAATAAATTTTTCCCATGCAGATTACGACTTAGTTCGAAAAAATATTGAAATAATTAGAGAGCTAAACAGCGAGTATGGTTATTCAGTGGGAATCCTGGGAGATCTTCAGGGGCCTAAACTGAGAGTGGGAGTTGTAAAGGAAGGATCTTACCTGAATCCAGGTGATATTCTTACTTTCACCAATGAAAAGATGGAAGGAGATTCCACTAAGGTGTATATGACTTACCAACAGTTTCCACAAGACGTAAAAGTAGGAGAAAGAATCCTTATTGATGATGGAAAACTAATGTTAGAAGTTATCGAAACCAATGAAATAGATACTGTAAAAGCAAAAACCATTCAAGGAGGTCCGTTAAGTTCTAAAAAAGGAGTTAATCTACCTAATACGAATGTTTCTCTTCCTGCTTTGACAGAAAAGGATATTCAGGATGCTAATTTCATGCTTGACATGGAGGTTGACTGGATTGCTCTTTCTTTTGTACGTCACGCACAGGATATCATTGACCTGAAAGAATTAATTGCAAACCATCCAAATGGTAAATTCAAGACTCCGATTATTGCGAAGATTGAAAAGCCTGAAGGGGTTAAAAATATTGATGAAATCCTTCTTGAGTGTGATGGACTAATGGTAGCTCGTGGAGACCTTGGAGTAGAAGTTCCAATGGAAGAAGTTCCTGCAATTCAGAAAAATCTGGTAGAAAAAGCAAGATTCTATTCTAAGCCTGTAATCATCGCTACCCAGATGATGGAAACTATGATTAATAGTTTAACACCTACAAGAGCGGAAGTGAATGACGTTGCCAACTCTGTATTGGATGGGGCTGATGCCGTAATGCTTTCAGGAGAAACTTCTGTAGGTAGATATCCGGTACAGGTGGTAGAAAATATGGCTAAAATTGTAAAAAATATCGAGACCACTCATTTTTACCAACACAAAAATGAGCCTATCGAAAAAGATTATAACTGTATTGATGAGAGATTCATTACAAACAGGGTTTGTCTTGCAGCAGTAAGAATTGCTAAAACAACAAACGTTTCTGCTATTGTGACGCTTACTCACTCCGGATACACTGCTTTCCAGCTTGCAGCACACAGACCAAATTCTCATATCATTGTATATAGTGGTAACAAAAGAGTTATTACCATGCTGAACCTTCTTTGGGGTGTTCATGCATATTATTATGATATGAAAAAATCTACTGATGAAACAATCATTCAGGTAAATATGCTGACACATAACTACGGTTATATTGAAACCGGAGACTTTGTAATCAATATCAATGCTACTCCATCATATGAAGGTGGAAAAACGAATACGCTGAGATTGACAACAGTATAAGCAATAAGCAAAATTACTTTTTGTAAAAGCATATAAAAAAACTCCCGGAAATCATTTCCGGGAGTTTTTTATTTTTATATATAATAATTTTGTCATTCTGAACAAAACGGAGTGAAGTGAAGAATCTCTGAGGTTCCTCGGAATGACATTTTGTACTTTTAATTACCTACAATCGTCTTAGCTGTTACAAATTCTTTTAAAGCCAATAGAGACAATTCAGTTCCATATCCTGAAGCTTTTGATCCTCCGAACGGAAAACGCGGATCAGAGCTTGTCATTCTGTTAATATTGACAGTTCCTGATTCAAGGTTTTCAATGAAGAATAACTGGCGGTCTTTATTTGCAGTCCATACGGAATTGGAAAGCCCAAAAGGAATATCATTAGCCATTTGTAAAGCTTCTTCATCATTTTTTGCAATCATAACCATACCGAGAGGTCCAAAAAGTTCTTCCTTTAAAATCGGATTTCCTTCCTGAACTCTGATTAAACCTGGCTGAAATTCATTTTCTGAAATTCTTTCCAGAGGAATAATAATTTCTGCTCCATTTTCCAATGCTCTGTTGAATTGAGCTTCCAACTCGTCAGCAAGGTCCGGTCTTGCCATTCCTGCCAATTTTGTTTCTTTATCTAAAGGATCTCCAATTTCATATTTTTTATATTCTTCAATGAATATAGGAAGAAATTCATTTTCGATCTTTTCTTCAATGATAAATCTTTTTGCTGCAGTACAAGTTTGTCCACAGTTTTGGAGGCGGGATTTTACCCCAGCTTTTGCAGCTTCCTCCAGATTAGCATCATCAAAAATGATAAATGCATCACTTCCGCCTAATTCAAGCAAAGATTTTTTGATATTTAAACCAGCTATTGAAGCTACTTCTCCTCCAGCTTTTCCACTCCCTGTGAGACTTACACCTCTTACAGCATCATGTTCAAGGATTTCCTTCACTGCTTTATGTCCCACTTCAAGATTCTGAAAAATTCCTTCCGGAAAACCTGCTTCCAAAAGAACTTCTTCAATGGCATTTCCGCTTCCGAAACAAATTGAAGCATGCTTCAAAACTATTGTATTTCCAGCCAAAATTGCTGGAGTAGCAAATCTCAATACCTGCCAGAAAGGAAAATTCCATGGCATTACTCCTAAAATAACCCCTTTCGGAGCATAATGAACTTCGGAATAAGCAAATTCAGATTCTACTTTTTCAGGTTTTAAAATATTATCAGCAGCGGCATAATAATTCATCATTAAAGCACACTTTTCCACTTCAGCTATTGATTCTGAAATGGGCTTATTCATTTCCGTTGTAATTATTCTACCAAATTTCTCTGAATTATTCTTTAAAATTTCTGCTGCTTTTGCAATTAACTTCTGCCTTTCCTCAAACGGCACTTTTCTCCACACTGAAAACGCTTTATCTGCTTTAATAAGCTTGCTTTCAATTAATTGTTCCATAATATAAATTCTGTTTTAAATTCAGCTAATGAATTTATGAGCGCTTTTATTTTAAAAGCACGGTGAAATTAGCAAATTCCATTCCTTAAGGGTCAATAAAATAATGATTTTCTCTATCGGAAGAATATAACTTTATCTTACATCATTAGCCATTCATTCACAAGACATGCTGCCAGTCTTGCTGTTCGGTCCTGGATATCAAAAGAAGGATTAACTTCTGCCACATCCATTGCAACCAGTTTTTTATTTTTTAAGATATGTCTGTAAAAATGCATGAAGGTAGGATCCGCAAAGATTCCATTGTACGCCGCAGCCGAAACTCCGGGAGCGATTGATGCATTAAAGACGTCCATACAAATTGTAAGATAGGCATAATCTACAGTATCCAATAGTTCATCAATACGCTGATAGATGGATGGAAGATTTTCAAAAAACAGTTCATCGGCCAGGATATATTTCATTCTGTATTGATGCGCAGTATCAAAAAGCTTTAGCGTATTGGAGTTTCTCTGAATCCCAATATGCAGGGAATTAATAGGACCTTCCTGAGCAATCTGCCAGAATCCGGTACCTGAACTCGCCCCTACTCCTTTTTCCGGCTGCCTGTTATCAAAATGAGCATCAAGATTAATAATCCCTATTTTTTGCTCCGGAAAAGCTGTTTTGACTCCTAAATAATGCGCATAAGTGACTTCATGGCCTCCGCCTAGGACAAGAGATTTTCCACCTTTTAAAAGGACTTTTGAAACATTTTTGGCAAGATTGTTCTGTGTATTTTCCAGATTACCGTCGTCACAGGTAATATTTCCAAAATCCAGCATTGAAAAATCAGGAAGAATGACCGGAAAATTAGACATATTTTTCCTGATCACATCAGGTGCATCCTTAGCTCCCTGACGACCTTTGTTTCGCCTTACACCTTCATCTACAGCAAAACCATGCAGTACAAAGTCATCCGCTGCGATATTATCGTAATTACGTTCTTCTTTTACTCTTTGAAATATTCTGTGATGGAGAAGTTCTTCTCCGTCCAATCTGCCTTGCCAAATATTATTCATTTATTCAGTCATTTGCCTATTGTATGTATTCAATTAGCTGACATTGAAAATCTGCTCATTGAATAACAAAGTATGGTTAATTTTTAATTTTTATTCCCATCAATATAAACAAGTTCGGCTTTTAAGCTTCCCTGATTATACAGTACATTTTGGAAATTATTGGTTTTGAAAGTGACAAAATCTGCCTTTTTCCCCGCTTCAAGCTGTCCTCTATCCTCCAGATTAAGTGCGTATGCTGCACGGAAAGTCATTCCTGCCAACACTTCAGCAGTAGTTAGTTTCTGAAAAGTTGCTAAGATAGATGCCTGGGTAATTAAATTTCCCATTGGGGCTGATCCCGGATTCCAGTCACTTGCAATGGCAACAATAGCTCCTGCATCTAATAATTTCCTTACGGGAGTAAATTTTTCCCCTAGTCCTAAACTTGCTCCGGGAAGCGCTGTTGCTACGGTATCAGACTTTGCCAAAAATTCGATATCCTCATCAATCGTTGCTTCTAAATGGTCTGCAGACTTCGCTCCCACTTCTACTGCAATTCTTGAACTCCCTGGCGTAAACTGATCTGCATGAACGGTAATTTCAAAACCTAATGTTTTTGCTTTAAGTAAGAATTCTTTACTCTCTTCAGGCTGAAATGCAGACTTTTCGATAAAAATGTCTACTCTGTTCGCCAATTCTTCTTCTTTTACTTTTGGTAAAATTTCGGTAATGATATAGTCAAGATATTCAGGATTGCTTCCTTCAAAGTCTCTAGGTTTTAAATGAGCCGAAAGACAGGTAGGAACTAAAGTAGCCTTAGTTTCATTCTGTGCTTTTTTAATAATTCTAAGCATTTTCAGCTCGTTTTCCACATCCAGACCGTAGCCGCTCTTGACTTCAATGGTTGTAATTCCTAAATCAATCAAAAAATTGATTCTTTCCACTAAAGTTTTAAGTAATTCTTCTTCTGATGCGTTTCTTGTATGCTGTACAGAACTCCAGATTCCACCACCGCTTTCAGCAATTTCCAGATAGGTTTTCCCTGCATTACGCATCGCAAAATCATTAGCGCGGTTGCCTCCGAAACAAATATGGGTATGTGAGTCTACAAAAGCAGGAAGAACAATCTGCTCTCCTTCGATGTTTTCGATTTCTATGGTAGGGTTTTCTGTTTTTAATGTTTCAAAATTTCCAACTTTCTGAATAGTATTCTGATCTATTACAATTCCTCCGTCTACAATAATTTCAATTTGTTCATCGGAAAGTTTTCCTCTTAATGGTAAGTTAGCAAGCGTTACCACCTGCTTAAATGGTCCTATTAATTTCATTAGTTTAAAGTTAATGCTAATGTTCAGATTGAGGCTGATTCATTTATCATCAGAGCCTTCCTTCTAAACAATCAAAATTTCAATAATTTTTATGAATAATTTCTCCTCTCAAAATTACTTAAAATATCCCAATTATTTAAATCTTAGCGGTTCTCATTTTTTACCTTGTCTTAAACTCATCATCAATCTTAACCTTTTCTCAATCTGCCCTTCAACCTTAGTCTAAATTTGCTATCTTTGAGGTAAATGAAATGAATTAATGCCAGATTTTTTACATCCAGATAAGGAAAACTACTCACGCGAGGAGCTGATGCAGGAAGAGCAGATCCGTCCCCAGAGCTTTAAAGATTTTGCGGGACAGAGAAAAACGCTGGAGAACCTTGAAGTTTTTGTTACCGCTGCAAAAAGACGTGGCGGAGCTTTAGATCATGTTTTATTGCACGGTCCGCCGGGACTTGGTAAAACCACTTTGGCCAACATTATTGCCAATGAGCTTGGAGTAAACTGTAAGATTACTTCCGGTCCTGTGTTGGATAAACCCGGCAGTTTAGCTGGTTTATTGACCAATCTGGAAGAGAATGATGTTCTTTTCATTGATGAAATTCACCGTCTTTCTCCTGTTGTAGAGGAATATCTGTATTCTGCAATGGAAGATTATAAGATTGATATTATGCTGGAAACAGGTCCTAATGCCAGAAGTGTGCAGATCGGGCTGAATCCTTTTACCTTAGTAGGAGCCACTACAAGAAGTGGAATGCTTACCAAACCTATGCTTGCCCGATTCGGGATTCAAAGCAGACTGGAATATTATTCTATTGAACTTTTGTCAATGATTATCCAACGAAGTGCAAGAGTTTTGGGAGTTGTTATTTATGAAGATGCAGCGATAGAAATTGCAAGAAGAAGCCGTGGAACCCCAAGAATTGCCAATGCATTACTGAGAAGGGTACGTGATTTTGCGGAGATCAAAGGGAATGGTGAAATTGAGATCAATATTACAAAATATGCACTGGACTCTCTCAATGTGGATGAATTTGGATTGGATGAAATGGATAATAAGATCATGCGTGTCATGATTGAAAACTTCAAAGGAAAGCCGGTTGGTATTTCTGCTTTGGCCACATCTATTGCTGAAAATCCTGAAACACTGGAGGAAGTTTATGAGCCGTTTTTGATTCAGGAAGGATTTATTATCAGAACTCCGAGAGGAAGAGAAGTTACAGACAAGGCTTACAAGCATTTAAATATTACCAGACCTAAAAATCCAGGAGAACTTTTTTAGTTCAAGGTCTAAAGGTTAAGGTTAATGAGAGTTTATTAGTTTATGTTTATACCCAAATTATACAGAAGCGAAGATTACAATTTGATGAGAGAGATCATCAAAGAAAATTCTTTTGCGTTACTGATTTCTTCTGTTGACAAAATCCGGGCGACTCATGCTATGATGATGTTAAATGAAGATGATCCGGAAAATGCTTATATTGAAACTCATATTTCGAGAGCCAATCCACAAGCGAAAACCTTAAAAAACGGAGATGAAGTTCTTTGTGATTTTTTAGGGGCTCATACTTATATTTCCAGCAGCTGGTACGATCATATTAATGTTTCTACCTGGAATTATGAAGCAGTACAGATCTACGGTAAGATTAAACTGATGAATCATGATGAACTTTATGCTCATTTGGACAAATTAACATCCAAATATGAAAAATTTCAGCAATGTCCAATGATGGTGAAGGATATGGGAAAAGAATTTGTGGAAAAGGAAATGAAAGGTGCTTTCGGCATTAAAATAATTCCTAACGAAATATTTATCAAACAAAAACTTTCTCAGAACAGAAAAGAAGTTGATTATGACAGCATTATCAACCATCTTGAGGGCTCTGATGATAACGCAAGAAAGATTGCGGAGAAAATGAAAGTAATAAAGAAATAATCAAAATATACATATGAAGTTATATCCAATACAATGTGGAAAATTTAAACTGGACGGCGGTGCTATGTTTGGAGTCGTCCCGAAGAGTCTGTGGGAAAAAACAAACCCTGCAGACGAAAAAAACCTAATAGAACTGGGAACACGTTCCCTACTTATTGAAGACGGAAAAAAACTAATCCTGGTAGACTGCGGTCTTGGTAATAAGCAGGATGATAAATTTTTCGGACATTATTCTCTTTTTGGAGATGATACTCTTGATAAAAATCTAAAGAAATACGGCTTTATAAAGGAAGATATTACGGATGTATTCCTTACCCATCTTCACTTCGATCATTGTGGCGGTGCTATAGAATGGAATGATGACAGAACCGGATACAGACCTGCTTTCAAAAATGCCAATTTCTGGACCAATGAAAATCACTGGCAATGGGCTACAGAACCTAATGCGAGAGAAAAAGCAAGTTTTCTGAAAGAAAATATTATGCCGATACAGGAAAGCGGTCAGCTTAACTTTCTGCCTCTTCCTACTACCGGAAATTATGGTTTTGCTCCGGATCTGAAGATGGACGTCATCTTTGTGGATGGACATACAGAAAAACAAATGCTTCCGGTCATTCAATACCAGGAAAAAACAGTCGTTTTTGCGGCAGATCTTATTCCTACAGCAGGACATATCAACCCGGTATATGTGATGGGATATGATACCAGACCTCTTTTAACAATGGAAGAGAAAGGAAAATTCCTGAAGCAGTGTGTAGATAACGAATATTTACTGTTCTTTGAACATGATGCTCATAATGAGCTTGCAAGTCTTAAAATGACCGATAAAGGGGTAAGACTTGATGAGACGTTTACCTTTAATGATGTTTTTGGATATTAATTTTAAATCATGGAAGAATTACATTCAGAAACACAACAAGCTGAACCGGAACCAGCACCCAAGATCATTGGTTTAACAGGCGGAATCGGCTCCGGGAAAACTACAGTAGCCCGCTTTATAGAGGAATTCGGATTTCCTGTATATTACTCCGATGACAGAGCAAAGGCAATCGTCAATGAGAGTGAAGATCTGAAAATAAAGATTAAGGAACTTCTTGGTGAAGATGCTTATGATGAAAACGGGTTGTATGACAGAAAATTTGTTGCCAGTAAGGTCTTCAACAATAATGATCTGCTCCAGCAATTGAATGAAATCATACATCCGGCTGTACGAATCGATTTTGAAAATTGGGTTAAGAAGCAAAGCAAATATTTGGTTTTCAAAGAAACTGCATTATTGTTTGAATTAAAACTTAACAGACAATGTTATAAATCTCTTTTGGTAACAGCTGAGGATAATATCAGAGCTAAGAGAGTAATGGACAGAGATAATAAAACCTATCGTGAGGTAGAGGCTGTTATGGAAAAACAGATGCCCGAAAGGGATAAAATTAAAATGGCAGATTGTATCATCTACAACAATACCAATCTGGAAGAATTAAAAGAACAGACTGAGAAAGTAATCTTTGCTATTGAATAAGATATTCTTTAAGATTTCTTCTCACTAAAAATAAAAGCCCTCATTTTCTGAGGGCTTTAGTTTATTCCTTTATAAATTTCTTTTGGATGGTATTTCCATTATCTTCAATATATATTACGTAAACACTGTTGATCAGTTTACTCATATCAATCTTATTATTTACTATTATTCCACCTGATATAAATTGGCCGGAAACATTATATAGCTTATAATTAGCCTTTCTACTAATATTTTTTACATATAACAAAGTTCTTACCGGATTCGGATAAATCAGAACTTCATTCTGATCAAGTGAATTAGGTACCTGCTTTTTTTGAATGACCACTTTATAGTCCTCTACTTCTCCGTTTTTGATGTTAGTACAGTTTACTGGGATACCGTCTCTTTCCATTGCTACTCTCATCACTACATATTTGTGATCTGTCATACTTATAAAAGCATCAGCAGGAACATTGAATTTACCTGATACAGGGCTGTCTGAATTTGGTAAAGAAGTAAATACTCTTTCATTGATATCAAACTCTCCGTTTCTGTTGAAGTCAATCCATACTGCGATTCCCTCGTTGTAAGTAATTCCTGTCCATTTCTTTTCGATGATGATCTCATTGTCAGTTGATCCCTGAATCATCTCGATGAATGTTTTAGGAACTCCTGTATAATCTGTATACGTTGATGCTCCTGAATCATTCTCTATTGTTTTCTTACCGGCAGGCTTCACAGTAACTTTAGAAATATGCTCACCTGTAGAACTTCCTGAATGCATCTGACAGTAAATTATTGTAGGAGTTGTGAAGTAATATGGAGGAGTATGGTTTCCTGGTGTACCGTTACAGATATTCACCACCTGCATTTCATATTTAGTTAATTCTGTAAGACCTGTTAATACAAGGTTATTAACTAATGATGGTACTTCTGTCCAGCTTGGAATTCCCACTTTTCTATATCTAAGAACGTAAGTCGCTCCTGGGTACGGATCCCATTGAATCGCTGCCGATGTAGGAAGCAATTGAGTAATTGTTAATCCCGAAGGTGGATTTTCACACATCCTTTGTGTAGTAAATACTTTAGGATTAGAATATGGATTTATAACCGTACTTCCAACACATTGATTCGCAATTTGTACTTCATATGTTTTATTGGCACTTAAACCTGTAAGATTAAAAGTACTGGCAGGAGGTACTGGCAACGGTACCTGGTTCCATAATGCTGTTCCTACTTCTCTCCATCTCATTACATAGGTAGAACCTGTCGAAACCGGCGACCATTCAATCAACGCAGACGTTGATGTAATATTACTCACCATTACATTTGGAGGAGCCGGATCACACCTTGTTACAAACTCATTATGAGAATAAACTCCCGCTATTCCATTGCAGATTCCTGCAATCTCAACTTCATATAATGTAGCGGGTAATAAATTAGCCATATTAAAAGTATTCATTACCTGTGGAGGTAAAGCTGCCGCCTGATTGGTCACTATCCAGTTTAAAGTTCCGACAGGTCTGTATCTTATCTGATACTCTCCTACCCCATTATTCATAGGCCATTGTACAGAAGCGGAATTATGAGTCATACCAGCCACAGTAACTATTGGAAGAACAGCATTACAATCTAATGTTTTAAAATTCCCTCCAGAGACCCAGAGACTTTTATTAGCCCCACACACAGAACGTATCCACCAGTAATAAGTAGTATTCGGCAACAGCTGAGATAAGCTTGCTAAAACAACATTGGAAGCACCTGTAGCCGCTGTATTCTGATCAGGAGGAATATTTGTTGTTGTCAGATAATATTCATATCCATTTGGAGGCAGAGCTGGAGCCAACCAATTCAGCTGTGCAGTAGTAGATGTTATTAAAGTTACAGGCATTGGTGTAGGGAGAAAACACCTTCCAAGATAAATATTATCCACAGCAGCTGGCGGTTGAATTCCACTGTTATTATTATTTCTCCATTCAAATACTAACCGAAGATTCGTCCCTGCAAAACTGCTTAAATTCAAATTTGAATTGGTATAAGTCTGCCATGTAGACTGTGCATTGAAACTAGTACCTACTTTTATTCTTCCAGCCCCTGCTGTAATACCTGTTCCTGCTACCGGAGTAAAAGAACTTGGCACAAGCCATACTGTAAGATAATCCTGATCATTTTCTCCTGCTGCTCTCCAATCGAAGGATAAAACAGTAATTGTTGTTCCTGCAGGAATAACAATATCTCTATAAGTATGAACAATACTGGCAGAACCAGTATTATATGCATTTGTACCTCCATTTGTATTGGAAATATAGATAGCGCGGGCAGGATTTCCCGCAGCGTTGCCATACTCCCATTTATTTGTTTGTGCAGTATTTACAAAAGTAAAATTTCCATTATCAGCACTGAAGTCCTGTTTGTAAGGAAACGGAGCAGGAGCAATAGCATTACAAGATGCAAGTATTAGAGCAACAGTAAGAATACTTAATAACTTAAGTACAATATATTGTCTGGTTCTCATCTAAGAAAAATTTACTGTGTTTCGACAAATTATTTTTGCATCCGCAGTATTTCCATTTAACAAAATCAGATGACCTACTTTGCTAGGATCAGAAACTTCAACTTTCCATTTTTGAATGCTTAGCAGATAGAAATATGTGTCTACTAAAGAGGATAGAATTTTACTCATTTTGATATAATTTATTTTGATTAATAATAACATTTGAAAGAAAATTATACTTTACTTCGGTGTTCAAAATTATTATTAATTTCATAAAATAAAACCCAAATCAAAACCATTTCAACACAATAAGCACTCAATACGTATTAAATAAATCAAAAAAAACAACAATTTTATGTTAGAAGAAATGTTTGTTTTAATATTTCAAAATGTCGAGAAAGTTTTTATTGTTCAAAAGAAACTTCTTGGAGAAAATATTATATAAAAAAAATAAGCCTCCATTTCTGGAGGCTTATTCTATTTGAAATTTAGTTTATTTATTCTTTGATAAATTTCTTCTGAACAGTTTTACCGTTATCATCGATATCAATAACATAAACACCGTTAATCAATCTGCTTACGTTGATCTGGCTGTTTAATAAGATACCGTCAGCGATTACCTGTCCTGCAGCATTGTAGATCTTATATTTAGCTCTCTTGCTGATATTTTTCACAAACAGGATTGAGCTTACCGGGTTAGGATAAATCATGATACCTGTCTGATCAATTGGATTAGCAACAACCGGTTTAGAGATTCTTACGGTGTAATCCTCTACTTCTCCGTTCTTGAAGCTCGTACAGTTTACAGGAATACCGTCTCTTTCCATTGCTACTCTCATTACTACATATTTGTAATCTGTCATACTTACAAACGCATCTGCAGGAACATTAAATTTACCTGAGATAGGGCTGTCCGTATTTGGTGGAGAGCTTAATACTCTTTCATTGATATCAAATTCTCCGTTTCTGTTGAAGTCGATCCAAACTGCGATTCCTTCGTTATACGTATTTCCTGTCCACTTCTTCTCAATGATGATCTCATTATCTGTTGATCCCTGGATCATTTCGATGAATGTTTTAGGAACTCCTGTATAATCTGTATATGTTGATGCTCCTGATTCATTCTCCATTGTTTTCTTACCGGTAGGCTTCACAGTAACTTTAGAAATATGCTCACCCGTAGAACTTCCTGAATGCATCTGACAGTAAATTACTGTAGGAGTTGTGAAGTAATATGGAGGAGTATAGTTTCCTGGTGTACCGTTACAGATATTCACCACCTGCATTTCATATTTAGTTAATTCTGTAAGACCTGTTAATACGAGGTTATTAACTAATGATGGTACTTCTGTCCAGCTTGGAATACCTACTTTTCTATATCTAAGAACATAAGTTGCTCCAGGGAAAGGATCCCACTGGATTGCTGCCGATGTAGGAAGCAATTGAGTAATTGTTAATCCTGGAGGCGGAATTTCACATATTCTTTCTGTTGTAAATACTTTAGGGTTAGAGTATGGATTCAGAGTAGTTTCTCCGTTACACTGATTAGCAATCTGTACTTCATAAGTAGTGAACGGCTCTAATGGAGTTACACTACCTAACACATAAGTATTTGCAGGAGCTGCAGGTAAACTAATTAGGTTCCATGTAGTAGTACCTACTTTTCTCCATCTCATTGTATAAGTAGAACTTGCTGCAAGCGGCGCCCAAGTAATCAATGCTGTTGTTGGAGTAATGTTACCTACCGTCACGTTCGGAGGAGTAGGATCACATCTTGTCGTAAACGTCTTGATTGGGGTAGCTGTACCAACAATATCTCCACAAATTGCTGCAACTTCAACTTCATAAGTAGTAGCAGGTGTCAAGTTATTAATTACTAACGGAAGGTTTCCTAATTGTGCAGAAGCATAAACTTGTGTCCATGTCGTTGTTCCCTGAACTCTATATCTTACTACATAACTTACGCCCGCTCCTGTAATTGTAACAGTAGCTGTTGTGTGAGTAGTCGTAAATGTAGGTGCGTTTGGAGTTGCATTGCTACAAGGTCTGATTCTTACTCTGTAATCTTCTACTTCTCCATCTACTGCATTCTGACACATTACAGGAGCACTTGTACGTTTTAGTACAACTCTCATTGTAGTTGTCAACGGACCTGTATAAGATGTTGAAGGAACGGCAAATGTAGCAGTAACAGGGGTAGTTGTGTTAGCCGGAGAAATTAAAATTCTCTCAGCATCTGTAAACTGTCCGTTTCTGTCAAAGTCAATCCATGCTGTTACAGCATCGTTTCCTGTTGCTCCAGTCCATCCTTTCGCTACAGAGATTTTATTATTTTGAGAATCAACATCTAAAGTAATAAGAGTCTCAGGAGTTGTGTAGCTTGTATAATTAGTCTGTACTGAAGTATTGTTCATTGGAGGAACTCCAAGGTTTGAAGAGGTTACCGTTACATTTGAAATATGGTCATTCGTTCCGGTACCTGTCATCTGACAGTAAGACAACGGTGGAGTTGTAAATGTTACTGATGATGAATAAGCTCCTGTAGAACCATTACAAGTTGTAGAAACCTGAACTTCATAATTCGTCTGCTCTGTAAGACCAGTGATTCCATAGAAGTTTTGACCAGCTGGCACAGTAGCCGTCTGCCAAACTCCACCAGGAGTAGTTCTCCATCTAATATTATAAGTAGCTCCTACTGTTGCAACCCATGATACTGTTGCAGTAGTTGCACCAATATTGTTTACTGTAATATTTGTTGGAGGAGCTGTTGAACATGGTTGAGAATCTACAAATTTCACTGCATAATCCTCTACTTCTCCCTGAGTAAATGTTCCACAAGGGTTAGCATTATCAAAGTATCTCATCACTACACGCATACGGGTAGGAAGAGTTCCTGTATATACATTTCCACTCGCCACTGTAGGTACTGCAAAAGTTGCTGTTACCGGAGTAGTTGTATTATAGGTTGTATTGAGAATTCTCTCACTTGTTTCAAACGTTCCGTTTCTGTTAAAATCAACCCAAGCTGAAACTCCATAAGATGTAGGAGAACCTGGCCAGTATTTATTTACAGAAATCTTATTATTCGCAGAACCTCTTTCAAATATAACTACTCTTGTAGGGTCTGGTGTATAATCTTTATAGTTATCCGATCCTGAATTACTCAACATGATAGGAGTATTCGTAGGAGTAACAGTTACATTATTGATATATCCGCTTGTAGCAGTATTACTTGTAGGACCTGCCGTACAATAAGTAAGAGCTGGAGTTGTAAAGGTTACTGTCGGAGAGAATGCACCTGTAGTACCTCCACAAATAGTAGCTACCTGAACATCATATGCAGTCTGCTCTAATAATCCTGTAAGCATTTGGTTACTTACTAAAGGTGTATTTACAGCAATCTGCTGCCATGCACCTGAAGGAGAAACTCTGTATCTTACAATATAAGTAGCTCCTGTAGTTGACGTCCAAGTAACGTTAGCTGAAGAAGGAGTTACGTTATTTACCTGAATGTTAGCCGGTGGTGCTGTAGTACATGCTGATAAATCTATAAGTTTTACAGCATAATCTTCAGTTTCACCATAAGAATACGTTCCACAAGCATTAATAGGACTATATTCATTCATTACAACACGCATTTTGGTAGTCAGGTTTCCGGTATATGCACCACCTGCAGCAGTTGGTATATTGAATGTGGCCGTAACCGGCGTTGTTGTATTACTTGGAGAAGTCAAGACTCTTTCAGTAGCTTCAAAAACACCATTACGGTTAAAGTCAATCCAAACTCCTGTTAAGAAGCTATATTGGTAACCGGGCCATGTTTTTGCTACAGAAACAGTAGCAGTACCACCTCTTACCAAAGTAACTAATCTTGCAGGATCTGTACTATAATCTGTATAACCACTTTGATCAGAGTTACTCGTCATTGAAGGAGCCCCTTGCGCGTTAACTGCAACCTGGCTTATATATCCATCAATAAAAGTACTTGTAGCAGCTGAATTACAGTAAGTAAGTGCCGGAGTTGTAAAGTTTATACTGGAAGAAAATGCTCCCTGAGTACCCCCGCAGACAGTAGCTACCTGAACTTCATATTGGGTTTGCTCTGTTAATCCGGTGATAATCTGATTTCCAACCAAAGGAGTTGTCACATTGATTGTTGTCCATGGTCCACCTGATGCAAGTCTGTATCTTACAACATACGTAGCACCTGCAGAAAGATACCAGCCTACATTAGCGGATACTGTTGTTATGTTTGAAACTGAAATATTGGTAGGTGGAGCTGTAGAACAAGCTGGCAGCGGGTGGCTTTCCAACTGTATTCTAGGAATATCCGCAAGTCTGTCTTTTGCTGCAGGAGGTGCTGCAGGATCTGGGTTTGCAGAATCTTCGTAATAGATCATCCCTCTGTTTGCTCCTGCATTATACGATCCCCAAGCCGTACCTGGCGAAGATGCATAACCTGGAGTTTTTTCATTTACAGCAACCACAAGGTTGTCTGTCCCGTTCCATAAAAATGGAGTAGCCAACTGAAGAGTTACCCAGTTTCCATTTGTTAAGGTTGGTAAATCTCCGGCATACACCTGAGTCAGGGAACTTAAAGGGACCCAGTTTGTATTGGAGGCAAAGTTATTCTGGGTTGTGTTCCCCATGTATACCACCCAATCCTTATATACAGCCTGAGAGGTTGCAACGGTGGTGGAATAAAACTTTATAGCCGTGATATAGTTCGACGTACCAATAGCAGTCGTAAGTTCCGCAGCAGTATAAATCTGCTGGGAATAACTATACCCATAATAGGAACGTATGGGGAGATACACTGAGGTACCCGTTCCTGTCCCGATCTGGCCTGCCTGAGCTGAGACTTTGGATACAAAGCCTGTACAGATCAAACAGAGAAACAGAATTAAAGAGGTAAAGAATTTCTTCATAATGTTTTCATTATAATATTAATCATACAAATCTAATCATTTTTTATTATTAATTTATAGGTGCATTTAGGTTTTTTTTGTAAAAATATAACAATATCTCTACTTATGCTTTTAATAAAGAAATCCCCGGGAAAGCCCGGGGATTTACTAATATTTAAAAGTTAACTTTATTTTTTAATGAATTTGGATTTGAATTGCTCAATTCCTTTATCATCTATTGTAATAACATAACCACCTTTAACTAAAGTTGAAACATTCACTTTTCCATTATTGATATTTCCTCTATCTACTAATTGTCCAGCAGCACTATATATTTTATAAGTAGCTTTATCTGAAACTTTAGTAACATTTAGAATATCACTTACCGGGTTTGGATAAATCTGAATACCGTTATTTTTAACAGCTGTTTCAGAAGTAGCAAGGTTACTAGTAATTACTACGTTATAGTCTTCAACTTCACCATCGAAAAGTTCTCCACATATATAATCTGTAGGTAATGATAAACCAATGTTACCACCACCAGTTCCAGCACCTACATAGAATGCTACAACCCTCATTCTTAATGGCTGTCCTTCTACTGCATTACCTGGAATTGTAACCGTTCCATTCACTACAGTTGATGGCTGCGTTAATGTTACAGGATAATTCAATACTCTTTCTGAATCACTGAAAACACCATCCTTGTTAAAGTCGATAAATGCAGCTACCGTATCATAATCCGCACCACCAGAGTTCCCCACAGTAACAGAAATAGGATAAGAAGTTCCTTTTACCAAGTTGGCCTGAAGTGCTGTATTTGTTGTATAGTTTGTATATGTGCTATTTGCTGAAGTGTTATTTACATTCGCAAGTGTCACATTGGCAATATACTCATAGTCTGCACTAGTTGAAGCAGATGCACAATATTCAAGTGCAGGAGTACTGAAGTTTAGAGAAGCTGAATATGTACCTACCGTAGTACCACAAACTAATGCAACCTGAATTTCATATGTTGTACCATCAATTAAATTACTTAAGTTGATTGAAGGAACTGTAGTATCAGCTTCAGTCCATACTGTTGTACCTACCTTTCTGTAACGTACTTTATAAGTTGCTCCAGTATAAGACATCCAAGATGCGGTAGCCGAAGATACTGTAATATTGCTCACCACTACATTCGTTGGAGCAGCACTGCTACATGAAGATAGAGGTGCAATACTAACAGGCCCTACTGCGTAGAAAATGTTACCAATTGAAGAAATTCTTACTTTAATAGTCTGACCATTCAATGAAGAAGGGAATGTAAAGTTTTCAGAACCATCATTAGGTGTTGAAGCAGATAATACAGTCCAAGTTGTTCCGTTATCTGTAGTATAATCAATTTTTACATTAGCTACATTATAAGGAGCAGCATTTGTATTGGCAACAATCCATTGAACTGGAGTTGGAGTATTCACATCAGCATATTGGTTAGCTACTCTGAAAGGTCCGTTATCTCCTACAACAACCGTCTGAACTTTAAAAGCTGACTGCTGTTGAGATACATTAGGGTTATTATCTCTAACAGTTAATGCAAAGTTTGTTGTTCTTGCTACAGTTGATACCGCTTCCCAAGTATTGTTTGCATTATTCAATACTCCATTCATTACAGATGTAAATTTAGGGAAGTATCTTACTGGATTCGTAGTTGGAACAGCAGATCTGAACGAAGCTCCTGACATTGTATTTCCTAAGTTAAACTTATTAATAGAAACTGATGCATCATCAACTTCTTCCCAAGAATAAGTCATTGGATCATTTTCAGGATCTGTAGCACCACCTGTTAAAACAAAAGCAGTACCCTTAGGTATATTATATGTTGGTAAATCTGTAACTACCGGTGGATTATTGGTAATTGTAGTTTCTACGTCACACGTTTTTGCAATTAAGTTAGCCTGAACCTGACCGATACTTGCTTTATGGAAATAAGGATCAGAATTAGGCTGAACATCCGTATTAGGTCCAGTAATACCTGCATATCCCATAATAGTAGTTCCTGAACCAGGTTCCATATTTACACCACTTCCTTCAATATTATGAGAGAAAGTATGGTTAGCTCCTAACTGGTGCCCCATTTCATGAGCAACATAGTCGATATCAAAGCTATCTCCTGATGGAATACCATTTGCCGGAGAAGTAAATCCTGAACCTTTTCCTTTAGGAACTGCAGTGGTAGGATTGATACATACACATCCGATACATCCTGCATTTCCTCCACCTCCTGATTTACCGAACAAGTGTCCGATATCATAGTTGGCATCTCCTACATTGGCTGTCAAAGCACCCTGTAGCTGTGTATTCCATGCTCCTCCCGCTCCTGTTGAAGCAGCAGAATATGGATCTGTAGCCGGGTCAATATAAATTACACCGGGGAAGTTCTGTAAATTCAAATGCAAAGCAAAATCTTTCTCAAAAACTCCGTTTACTCTTGTTAGAGTGTTGTTGATCGCAACAAGAGCAGGCGCTCTTTTTTGGTCATCTGTAGCTGTAGCAGGTACACCAGCCAGTCCCATAAAGTACTGAGTATACTCACCTGTAACTGACATTGCCAATCTCATTGTTCTGAATTTTTTATCAGAACTCTTGTTGAAGGTTGTTGGCTGATTTGAGAATGACTGCCCATTTTTTAATAAGGCATCTATTTCCTTTTTAGCAGCAGGAGATTCTTCTGTAGAACATAAGAATCCACTTTTATCCTTTTTAGTTTTAGGATGAACGGCATAAACTGTTTTATCTGCAGAAGCCGGATCAATAAACTCATAGTTACCTCCATGAATGATCATCGACTGAAAATCATTAGGAGCAATACTAAATCTTAAATACTTGGTAGGGTCCTCTACACTTGTTCCAACATAAGATCCTAATTCATACTTGTCTGCCAGTTCCTTTACAACTACTGGAAAACTGTATACATTAAATCTTTCAATCTTCCCGCTCATAGTGGGAAGAGAAATCACTACAGGAGTGGCATTTGTACCCATTTCCTGTGCATTCTTTAGCTGAGATCTCAGTAAGTTCAGGTCTAATTTATAGTACCCGTTACCTCTTACATTAGATTGATCTACTCTAAATCCTGTACTTCTTTTGTTATCATCTACTTTTTTAAAAGAAGTTGGTGTCCATTGACCGAACACTGCCCCTCCTATAAAAGTAAACATTAAAGCAGTAAATACTCTTTTCATAAATTAAAACACAATTATAATTTCCGCCAAATATAGCCATTTTATAACTCAAACGAATAAAATAAGTTTATATTTTTTAATATTACATATTTAATAAGCCTATTCATTAAAAAAAACACAAACTTTAGAGTGATCTAAAGTTTGTGTTTTATCTATGTTAAAAGTTAAGTATTAGTGTTTCTAAAACTTATAAGCAATATTCCATGCAAATCCCATATTGAACTTTGACGAACTTCTTCCAAAGCCAGGAACGATCATTGGAGAAATATTTTCCTGCTTGGAAGTATATACCATATATCTTGGCTGAAGATTCACATCGATATAGAAGTTAGAATTAAACAATTGCACTCTACCTCCTAATGTACCTTCCAGCCAAAAAGATGATTGCGATGAGGAAGGAAAGGCTTCAGAAGAGTTACTTCCTCCAAATCCACGAACAGGAATTGCCATATATTCCTGATTATAAAATGATCCGGCAACTTTTCCTCCGGCATAAAATCCGTTGAACTCGTTCTCTGCATCTTTTGCAAGCATATAAAATGCACCCAACTTCACGAAAGGACCGCTTGCTTTTGCATCATAACCATTTTTCTGATACACATTCTTTTCAAAACCTGCCTCTGCAACAGCATGGAGATTCCCTCTGACTTTTGAAGAAATAAATCCCTGATACAGTTTTCTGTCAGAAAAAAAACCTACTCCTGTATTAAGTACATCAAGGCCAACCATAAAATTGGGTTCATACTTTTCGTGAACCTTTTTCTCCGCTTCCTTTTTCTTGTCCTGTGCCCAGCTTATTATCCCCAATAAACTAAAAAAGAAGGTAAAGATTAGTCTTGTCTTCATTCTCTATTTGATTTTGTCCGGCTTCCAGTTTCTGAACAGGATTCGGAGTTACTAATTCTGAACTTAAATTCTCGTAAGACTTTTTGATTCCACATCCCGGAGATACATAGGTAGACTTCGTACCATAGCTGATTCTTACATGAGACTCAGGACCTTTGAATCTGGTTCTGAAATAAACATCTGTATAGGGTGATTGGTCCACGCGTAAAGGAATCAACCGGGAATCAATATTGGCAAGTTTTCCCAGATCTACTTTTCCTGCTCCGTAATCTACTGCAACATACAATGTATCTATGGTGGTATCTTTTCCATTTGCAAGTGTTCTGAAACCTACCTTCATTCTGGGAGTTCCTTCTCCACTTTCACAGATATCATCATCGCCTCCACAGGAAAAAAGCATTCCTAAAAAGCAGATCGCTATGAGAAATTTAAAGTACTTCATATTAAGATTTGAAATTCAAATTTAAATAAAATTATTTTTTAATCAACAACGCGATGTTCTCAACATGGTGTGTTTGCGGGAACATATCTACCGGCAATATTTTCACTAAAGTATAATGTTCTTTCATTAAGGCAAGGTCTCTGGCCTGTGTCGCTGAATTACAACTTACATAAACTACTTTTTCAGGTGAAAGTTTTAAGATCTGTTCTACTACTTTCTGGTGCATTCCGTCTCTTGGCGGGTCTGTAATTAATACATCTGCTTTCGGATGCGTAGCCATAAATTCGTCATTGAAAATATCCTTCATGTCTCCACAATAGAAAGTACAGTTGGTAAGACCATTCAACGCTGCGTGTTCTATAGCTGCGTCTATAGCTTCCTGCACAGATTCTATTCCAATTACCTGCTTTGCATTTCTCGCTACATACTGTGCAATTGTTCCTGTTCCTGTATAAAGGTCATATACCACTTCATCTCCTTTCAGATCTGCGAACTCCAGTGTCTTTCTGTACAATTCCAAGGCCTGTTTGTAGTTGGTCTGGAAGAATGATTTCGGACCTATCTTAAACTGCAGTCCGTCCATTTCTTCCATAAGGTAACCTTCTCCAAAATATACATTGATATTTAAATCATAAATGGAGTCATTCTGCTTAGGATTAATAGCATAAACTAATGTTTTAATCTGCGGGAATTTTTCTAATAAGAATTCAAAAAGCTTTTCTCTGTTTTCTTTTTCTTCTCTGTAAAGCTGGAAAAGAACCATCCATTCTCCTTTGGAGTTTTGTCTCATCATTAGGGTTCTTAAGAAACCTTCCTGATTTCTTACATCAAAGAAGTCCAGACCCGTATTGACACTGTATTCTTTCACAGCGAGTCTGATTGCATTGGAAGGATCTTCCTGAAGGAAACATTCTTTCAAGTCAAGAATTTTGCTCCACATCCCCGGAATATGGAAACCTAAAGCATCTTTACTTCCGAAGTTCTCTTCTGAACTAATTTCGTATTGAGTAAGCCATCTTGCATTGGAGAAAGAAAACTCCATTTTATTTCTATAAAAATACTGTTCTTCAGCTCCCAGAATTGATACCGTCTCAAAGTCATCAATTCCTCCGATTCTTTTAATATTGTTATATACTTCTTCTTGTTTGAAATCAAGCTGTTTTTCGTAACTCATATTCTGCCATTTGCATCCTCCACAAGTTCCGAAGTGAATACATTTAGGATCAACTCTGTAAGGTGATTTTTCAAGAACTTCAACTGCTTCGCCTTCATAATATTTTGACTTTGCTTTCTTCACCCTTACATTCACAATATCTCCCGGAATTGCTCCTGAAACCATCACAGCTTTTCCTTCTTCTGTTCTTCCTATTGCCACGCCTTTTGCTCCGGCAGTCAATAACTTTATATTTTCAAGAATTAAATCTCTTTTTTTCTTCCTACTCATTCTAAAATTTTCTATTTTCTAATTGAAACTTTACGTTCCAGTTTGCAAAAATACAATAAAAAAAACCTTATCCGAAGATAAGGTTTCTATACTGTGTTAAAGTTTATTATTTTGTTGGAGCCGGCTGTGGATTTGCTGGCTGTGGAGCTTGCTGCTGAGCGGCAGAAGGATCAAGCTGTAATTGTGGCTGCATCTGCATTGGTTCTGCTTTTGGAGCTGAAAGACCTGTCTGCTTATCCAGGATAGTTACCAGTTCCTGCTCACCAAGGTTTACAAATGATCTGCTGGCAATTTTACCATCTTTATCGATGATTACAAAACAAGGTAATTTGAATCCGTATACACCATATTTTTTAGCAATATCAGAGTTCAGACCTCCGTCTCCGTAAACATTCACTCCCTGCACTCCTTTTAGAAGAGAATTGCTGGTTTTAATAAACTGGTCTTTTGTATCGTCTACATTTACAAATACAAAATTCATTTTAGATTTATAGAAGTTTACTACTTCTTTTAATACAGGTACTGTAGCTTCGCTGATGTAAGGGTTCCATGAAGCATAGAAGAATAACATATAAGGTTTCCCTTTGTTTTCAAAAAGCTTATAAGCCTTTCCATCTTGTTTTGCTAAAGCTGCGTCAGGAGCAACATCTCCTATTTTAAGACCTGTAATAGCTACCTGCATCTTTAAAAGGTCACTTTTAATGGTAGCATCTTTAATATCTGAATCAATGATCTTTTTGATTTTGTCAATGTTTGCAGCCGGTGTCGTAGGATGAATATCCGCCTGAGCCATTACAAATGCCAAAAGGTAGTCTTTAGCTGTCTGAGATAAATCTTTCTTTGTTTTTAAATACTGAGCAAACATCTCAGAAGTTGTAATTCCTGTTTTTCCTTTGCTGTTTGCTTCTGCATACTTCTGGAAATCCGGAGTCATTTTTACAAGAAGATATTGTCTGTAAAGAGGGATTGTTTTCACCATCGCTTCTTTATCTGTTTCCAACTGAGTTTCGTAATCTTTCAATGCTTTAGAGGCTTTGTAAGATGGGTTTCCAGACATTGGTCCGTGAGACATTTCATAGTTGGCGATCAAATTAAGAATAGTAACTTTTACATCATTTTTCTTCCACTCCAAAAGCGCTTTACTAGGGTTATTTTTCTTTGCAAGATCATCTACATTTTTATTAATATCTGCTTCAATTTTATGCATACCTTTCAAAAACGCAGCTTCATCTCCGCCCATTAAAGCAGCTATATTAACTTTAGTACCATAGTCAGCTAAGAACTTTTGACTTGCTGTAAGAAAATCATTATTCTTCTTAGCATCTCCGGTAATCACAAATTCATTGGGGAAAGTAGTTCCGTTTCCTGAAATATTCACTTTTTGTCCTCCTTCAAGATAGATCAGGTTTTGTCTGCCCGCATAGTTGATTACGTACATACCGTCTTTAGGAGCATCAAAGCTTCCTGAAAAGTTTCCGTCTTTATCTAAACCTATATTAATCAAAGGCAGGGTTCCTACTCCTGAAGCCTCTACAAATTCAATTCTTTCTAATGATGAGCTTCCAGTAATTTTTCCTTTTACTTCTACTTTTTTTGAACAAGACATCACAAAAGCTGTGATGATAAACAATAAAAGATATTTTTTCATTTCAATTTTTAATATTACACAAAAATACGCTTTTTAGGGCTTGTTAATTCACACTAATTATTTTTTTTGAAAATTTTATTACTGCCATTCAAAGGGGACATTTTTATTATTTTATCTATCTGTTTTTGAATAGCAAGCTGTATTTGAAAGTTTAGAAAAAACTATTCAACTACCCTCCAAATATATACTTATTAAATAAAGAATGACTAAAACTCATCAATAAGTTAACAAACTTTAACAGGGTAACGTCATACATAAAAAAATCGCCTCCAAAAATGAAGGCGATTTTTTATGTATTTGAATCAATTCTATCCTTGATCTACAAGAGCAGCCATGTATTCTCTGTTCATTCTTGCAATGTTTTCAAGAGAAATACCTTTTGGACATTCTACTTCACATGCTCCTGTGTTTGAACAGTTCCCGAATCCTTCCTCATCCATAGCTTTCACCATGTTCAGAACTCTTCTCTTAGCTTCTACTCTACCTTGAGGAAGTAATGCATACTGAGATACTTTAGCTCCAACAAATAGCATAGCAGATCCGTTTTTACATGTAGCTACACAAGCTCCACATCCAATACAAGCAGCTGCATCCATTGCTCTGTCTGCATCTTCTTTTGGAACCGGAATCGCGTTAGCATCTAATGTATTACCAGAAGTATTCACAGAGATGAAACCTCCTGCTGCCATTACTCTGTCAAATGCGCTTCTGTCTACCATCAAGTCTTTGATAACAGGGAAAGCGGCACTTCTCCAAGGTTCAATAACAATAGTTTCTCCATCTTTGAACATTCTCATGTGAAGTTGGCAGGTTGTGATACCTGTATCCGGCCCGTGAGCTCTACCATTGATGTAAAGTGAACACATACCGCAGATTCCTTCACGACAGTCGTGGTCAAAAGCGATAGGTTCTTTTCCTTCGTTAATTAAATTTTCGTTCAGGATATCCAGCATCTCCAAAAATGAAGAGTCTGTAGATACATCTGATATTTTGTAGGTCTCAAACTGACCTTTAGTTTTACTATTTTTTTGTCTCCAAATTTTCAGCGTAAGATGTAAGCCTTTTTTTGCACTCATAATGTTATATTTTAGGTTGGAGATTATTTATAACTTCTAGTTTTAACCTCGATGTTGTCATATATCAGTTCTTCTTTATGCAACACTTCCGCGTTGATATCGTTACCCTGATATTCCCAAGCTCCGACGTATTTGTAGTTTACGTCATCTCTTTCCGCTTCCCCATCCGGAGTTGAATGGTCTTCACGGAAATGTCCACCACAAGATTCATTTCTGTGTAGTGCATCGATAGCCATTAATTGTCCAAGTTCAAGGAAGTCTGCTACTCTGAATGCTTTTTCAAGTTCAGTGTTCATTCCTTCTCCTTCACCAGGTACTTTTACATTTTTCCAGAAATCGTTTCTTACTTCTTCAATTTCCTTGATTGCTTCTCTCAATCCTTCAGGAGTTCTTCCCATTCCTACTTTATTCCACATAATGTTCCCTAATTGCTTATGGAAGTGGTCTACAGAATGAGTTCCTTTATTGTTTAAGAAGAAGTCAATTTTTTCTTTAATTCCTTTTTCAGCTTCGTCAAACGCTCCAGAATTGGTAGGAATAGCTCCTGTTCTGATATCTGCAGAAAGGTAATCTGCAATCGTGTAAGGAAGTACGAAATATCCGTCAGCAAGACCCTGCATCAATGCAGAAGCACCCAATCTGTTTGCACCGTGATCTGAGAAGTTAGCTTCTCCAATTACGAAACATCCAGGGATCGTAGACTGAAGGTTATAATCAACCCATACACCACCCATTGTATAGTGAACTGCAGGATAGATCTTCATTGGAGTTTTGTAAGGATCATCAGCAGTAATTTTTTCGTACATTACGAATAAGTTACCGTATTTCTCCTCAACCCAGCTCTTACCTAAGTCATAGATCTGCTGATCTGTTGGATTATGAATATGTTTTTCGATAGCGGATTCTTTACCTTTTTTCATGATCTCTGTAGAGAAATCAAGGTAAACTCCTTCCTGTGTATCATTATTTTCGATTCCGAATCCGGCGTCACATCTTTCCTTAGCTGCTCTTGAAGCAACGTCTCTAGGTACAAGGTTACCGAACGCAGGGTATCTTCTTTCTAAATAATAATCTCTATCTTCTTCTTTAATATTTTCAGGTCTTAATTTACCTTCTCTGATTGCTACTGAATCTTCAATTTTCTTAGGAACCCAGATTCTTCCGGAGTTTCTTAATGATTCAGACATCAAAGTCAGTTTAGACTGCTGTGTTCCGTGAACAGGAATACAAGTTGGGTGAATCTGTACATAGCAAGGGTTTGCGAAGTAAGCTCCTTTCTTGTGAATTTTCCATGCTGCAGAAACGTTTGATCCCATTGCATTGGTTGAAAGGAAATATACGTTTCCATATCCTCCTGAAGCAATTACTACAGCGTGGGCAGAATGTCTTTCGATCTCACCTGTGACAAGGTTTCTTGCGATAATTCCTCTTGCTTTTCCGTCAACAATTACAAGGTCAAGCATTTCATGACGGTTGTACATCTTGATTCTTCCTTTACCGATCTGACGGCTCATTGAAGAGTATGCTCCTAATAATAACTGCTGTCCTGTTTGTCCTTTTGCGTAGAAAGTTCTTTTTACCTGAACCCCACCAAATGAACGGTTATCTAACTGACCGCCGTAATCTCTACCGAAAGGAACCCCTTGGGAAACACACTGGTCAATAATATTTGCAGAAACTTCAGCTAATCTGTAAACGTTGGCCTCTCTTGCTCTATAGTCACCACCTTTAATGGTATCATAGAATAATCTGTAAGTAGAGTCACCGTCTCCCTGATAATTCTTAGCTGCGTTGATTCCCCCTTGAGCAGCAATAGAGTGCGCTCTTCTTGGAGAATCCTGGTAGCAGAACGCTTTCACGTTGTATCCTTGCTCAGCCAATGTAGCAGCAGCAGAACCTCCTGCCAAACCTGTACCTACAACAATAATATCAATCTTATCTCTGTTGTTTGGTGCAACAAGGTTCATATGGTCTTTATGATTTTTCCATTTGTCCTTTAGAGGACCTCCCGGAATTCTTGAATCTAATTTACTCATATTAGTATATTGATATTATTGAGTTATAAAATGAAAAACTGCAACGATGATAAATCCTGCAGGAATAAGGATTGAATACCATTTCCCGAAAGCTTTGATCACCGGCGTATATTTTGGATGTCTTGCTCCGATAGACTGGAAAGAAGACTGAAATCCGTGAGCTAAGTGTAATCCTAATAAAACAAAAGAGATCACATACAAAGCCACTCTCCAAAGATCAGCAAACTTCTCATGAAGTTCCGGCCAGAAACGTTCTGCATCAGGAGTCAATCCTTCTACATACTTGTAATTGATTTCATGCAGCCAGAAATCATATAAGTGAAGCGCTAAGAAAGCTAAAATAACAGCTCCTGAAATAATCATATTTCTGGACATCCATGAAGAATTCACAGATGCATTGTTTGCTGCATACTTTACCGGACGCGCTTTATTATTCTTGATCTCAAGCACAAATCCCATAATGAAATGGAAAATTACTGCAAAACCAAGAATAGGCTGCATTAAGAACTGCACAAAAGGATTATAGCCCATAAAATCAGATGCCGTATTGAATGCATCCTTATTCAGAACTGATAACAAATTGGTCGTCAAATGCAGTATAAGAAAAATCAGCAAAAATAGAGCTGATAATGCCATAGCATATTTTCTACCTATCGTAGAACTCGTTAAACCTGCCATATAAGTTTAAATTTGAATTTCTACAAAATTAAGAAAGTTTAACAATATCGAAAAGTGAGAAATCTCACAAATAGACAGTTTGTAATCTTTCTAAATAAGAATTTCATGTATTATAAATGCAGGAAAACGCATAAATTATAACCATTATTTCAAATCATAAATCCTACTTCTGAAAACTACTTTTTGAACTGAATTTGAAAAGGTTTTAAGCTGAAAATGATCTATTCTTCTTGAAGAGCAGTAAGGCTTCACCACAAACTGTAAAACCTTGGCCTTATTTTCCATATCCGGAATCCAGAAACAGACCTTATCTCCACTTTTTATTGAAATAATATTGTTTTTGCCAAATGTATGAATCAGCACCTCTTCGCTCTGATTTTCAAATATATTACTTCCCGTTCTTATGATCAGAAATACAATAACAGCCATCATCAATCTTCTAGTCTCATCACTAAATTTTAAAATGACTGATCTTAATAAATAAACAATCACAAACATTGAGAACACTTCCAATCCGTTCATTGGAATGTTGTCAAAGAATAATACGTCAACCTCAGCAAACCAATGGATCATTTTTAACAAAATCTGAATAATAAAATCATATATCCCGTTTATAAGTTCAAAGTCAATTCCACAAGAAATAAGAGCCGTCATCAGGAATGAAAAAACAATAATTATTTCTGAAAACGGAACAATAACAAAGTTTGCAATGATTGATATAAATGAAAACTGATGAAAATAGTACAACACCAAAGGAAGTGTTGCCAATTGGGCAGATAATGATATTGTAATGGTATTAAACAGGAGTTTTTTAAGGTAATTATCCTGTTTTGGAAAATATTTCAAAAGAGGCTGATTCAACCAAAAAATCCCCAGGACAGCCAAAAAACTAAGCTGAAATCCTACATCAAAAAACTGCTGTGTATCTCCAATCAAAATAAAAAAAGCAGATAAAGCCAATGAATGAAGCAGGTCAGGTTTCCGCTGAAGCAATACAAAAATAAAATAGACACTCAGCATGATACAGGATCGCAGTACTGAATTTCCAAATCCAATAAAAGCAGCAAACAGCCAAATAAACACCAAACTTAGAATGACTGCATATTTTCTGAATTGTAAAGGAATAAAACGAATCAGCAAAAAGTAAAACATTCCGAAAATAACGACAATATGAGTTCCGGAAATAGCAAGAAAGTGAATCAATCCCGATTTATTAAAATCCTTTACAGTACCTGCATCAATTTCTGTACGGTCTGCCAGAATAATTCCTTTTAAAAACTCTCTGGTCTTTCCTGACATTCCGGTTTCATCAATATTTCTCAGAACCATAAGTCTATATTGATGCAGCTTGTCTGCAGGAGTTAAATCGTCACGTTCTGCAGATTTAATTTCTTTTGAAAGATAAGCCTGATAGTCAATATGTTTTCTCTTCAGATATTTTCTATACTCAAACTGAAAATCATACTGAGAAGCTTTAGGTTGTGTTACATAAGCATCAGCCTTATAATAATGAATAAAATCCAGCTCTTTACTATCCTTGGGAACATAAAACACAGCATTAAAGCTTATATTTTCTATCTGTCCTGTTCCTTCGTATTTCTTATATTTTTCGGTAGTATTTAATTTTTGAGATATTTTAAAAGTAACTGTTTCTTTTTTCTTTACAAATGAGGAAACATCCTCTGAAAAAGTATTATAAAAATAAAGGATTATCCCTGTTCCAAAGAACAAAAGTCCCAGCAAAAAAGTTTTGATCTTATGTAAAAAATAAGAATGAAAGCATATTGCAGCCAGTATTATCAAACAAATTACAATAACCAGATACAATGTAATGCCCGTCAACAACATTTTCTCCTGAAAAAGAATTCCAAGAATAAAACATATCACCAGAATAAGAAGAGGCTGCCTGTTCAATTTCAATTAATTATCCTTGTAAAATAGATAATTAATCCATGAGGTATTATCTCTTGAATAACTAAATAAGTGCTTTGTGACTGATCAAAGAGATCAACAGAACACTTGATTTTTTGCTCTGGAATTAAAGTTTGAAAGTATGTTATTTCTTTTTAAGAAATTTATCCGTTAAACGCTTCGTTTCTTTGATATAAAACAAGGGATCTCTCCCATAATCTTCATATTTGAAATCTCCCACTTTTTTAGGAATTGCAGGTTCTATTTGTGTTCCTTCATGCCATTCATTGAAGGATGTGATTCCTATGAAGTCCGGATTTACTTTGATGGCAGCATCAAACATGTTTTCGTAATACTTTCCATTTTTTCTGCTTTTGAAGTTGACTTCATTCCATGGTCGGATTCTGGTATCTGAATAACCCGGACCAACACAAGGGATGAAGATCATATGATGATCTTTAGCGTATTGGGCCATAAAATCCCAATTAGCCGTTGTACTTCCATATACAAAACCTTCGCTGGCAAAGTAGGTGTAAAAACCATCAAATCCAGATGATTCAAAAAATTTCGCATCATCCTTTTCAACCCATAATCCAATGTAAAGAGCATCTAACTCTGTATTTCTAACCGTTTTTTCTCCATCTTTGGCTAACATTTTAGCCCACTCTTCTTTAGGAATTTTATAACTGTCGTAGACATAAAATAACGGCTTCCCTTCTTTTTTATAGAAAGCGTGATGACGGGAATAGGTTTTTACAAGATAAGAAAGCTGTTCTTTTAATTCTGAAGTATTTTTATAGAAAGGCTCTATGTGAAATGCAATTTTTAAATCAAATCGATCTGCAATATCCAGATATTTAATAAGACTTTTATCTGTGAATGAATCTTTTCCCAACCAGCTGACTACAACCACTCCTACTCCGGATTCTTTAATCATTTTCATATGTTTTTCAATGATCTTTGTGTCATTGGAACTGTAATTTCCAAGTGCGGGATAAAAATTAGCACCAATATCATCTCCACCTTTGTGATGTCCCAGATTGTTCCATTTCGGATTACTCCAGTGAGGGAGGATTTCATGGTTCCAATGCTGATAACTTCCGTCCGTTTCAGGATTTCCATACCAGCCATAGTAGAATATCTGAACTTTGTCTCTTGGGCTGCTCTGCTGAGCTTCACTTTTTGAGAAAAACAATGTAAATACCAACAATATCAGAAAACGTTTACAATAATTCATAGTTAAAAAAGTAGATTAAATTCTCAAAAATTTCGGCAAAACTATACTTTTAATATCACCTCAGCAGCATGGTCACTGGCACCTTTCCCTCCCAATTTTTCTCTCAGAAGGCTATAATCATTCAGAACCTGCGTTCTTTTGTCTCCTTCTATAATTTTACTGAGTTCTTCTACCAAATTTTTGGTATTCAAATCATTCTGTATCAATTCTTTCACAACCTCTCTGTCCATAATCAGGTTTACCAAAGAAATGTAATTGATATTTTTCACTAATCTTTTTGCAATAGCATAGGAAATTTTGCTTCCACGGTAGCAAACCACTTCAGGAATATTTAACAAAGCGGTTTCTAATGTAGCGGTTCCGGAAGTTACAAGAGCTGCTTTGGAACACCTCAGCAAATCATAAGTTTTATTGGATACAAAATGTACATTGTCATCCACATATTTCTGATAAAATTCTTTAGGAAGACTTGGCGCCCCGGCAATTACAAACTGATAGTTTTTAAAATGCGGTCTTACAGAAAGCATTATTTCAAGCATTTTTTCTACTTCCTGTTCTCTGGATCCCGGTAACAGCGCAATAATTTCTTTTTCGTTCAGACCGTTATCCGATTTGAATTTTTCAATGCTGATTTCCTGCAGATCCGAAATAGCATCCAGCAAAGGATGACCTACAAAATGGGAATGAACTCCATGTTTTCTGTAAAAATCTTCTTCAAAAGGGAGAATCACCATCATTTCATCCACATATTTTTTGATAGTTTCTACCCGTCCTTCTTTCCATGCCCAAAGCTGTGGAGAAATATAATACACGACTTTAATACCAAGTTCTTTAGCAAATCTGGCAATCCTCAGGTTAAAGCCTGGATAATCAACCAAAATCAAAACGTCCGGTCTGTTTTTTTGAATATCTTCTTTACAGAATTTTATATTATTCAGGATGGTCCGTAAGTTCATCACTACTTCCAAAAATCCCATAAAAGCAAGGTCACGGTAATGTTTTACCAGTGTTCCGCCCTGAGCTTTCATCAGATCGCCACCCCAAAACCTGAACTCCGCATTCGGATCCTTTTGTTTTAAGGCTTTCATCAAATTACTTCCGTGCAAATCACCGGAAGCTTCTCCTGCAATAATGTAATACTTCATTTCTATAGTAAGGATAGAGAACAAATTAAAATAGATATGATCTTAATTCGTAAATTTGTTCAAAGATAATGATAAAAAATGTCAGAAGAATTTGAAATCCGGAATAAAGTTGCCGAAAGCGGCCTTATCAATTTTGACCTTGCCACTTTGCTTCCGAAAGGAGAAAGAAAGGGAATTGATCTTAAAGATTTTCTTTTTCAGGAAATGATCCTGAAAGAAAAAGATTTTCGTGAAAAGGTGGAAGCTATAGATACTGAGCTATATAAAGACTCATACATATATATTTATAATTCGGTAGATACAATTATCCCGCTTTGGGCTTATTTTGTATTGACGGCAAAACTTACTGATGTTGCAAAAAAAATAGTCTTCGGAAGCCGTGAGGATCTTGATGTTATTTTAATGCACAATGCTATCCAGACTCATGATTTTGAGGAAATGAGAGGCAAAAGAGTTCTGGTAAAAGGCTGTTCGGATAAAGATATTCCTGAAAATGCATATATAGAACTGGTAGAACAGTTAAAACCCATTGTAAAATCTCTGATGTTCGGAGAAGCGTGTTCTAATGTTCCTATCGTAAAGAATTAATATGAACAAATATTTATCAGCAGTATTTTTGTTTATTATTTTCTTTGGTATCTATTATTTCGGAAGTTTTTCAAAAATTCCTTTTGCCGACTGTATAGGGTTTGTGTTCAGTGCAGAAAAGGGTGTATTGGAAACGACTGCTACGGCAATAAATCATTTTATATATATCAACACTGTTATTTTAATCAAAAATCTGGTGGGCATTAATGCCATTGAAGCAAGCAGGTTTGTGGTTATTTCTTCGGGTGCAGCTACGGTTTCTGTTATTTATCTCACTGTAAAAAGTATTTCAAAAACTGAATGGGCATCCCTTACAGCTGCTCTTGTTTTTGGTTTTAGCTTTACCTTTTGGAGAAATGCGGAGATCATAGAAGTATATACTTATAATTCTCTTTGGGTAAGTCTTTTCTTCTTTTCAATGATCAAAAGCTTTACTGAAAAGAAAAAAATCTACATTCTTTTGAGCAGCTTATTTTTAGGAATCAGTTTATGGCTGCATATTCAGAATATTCTCCTAATCCCTGCTTTGGCTGTCTTCTTATTTTATTTCAGAAATGAAAAAAAATATGCAGTGGTTTCACTATTAATTTTTATTGTATTATTCAGTTCTTTATTCATTCTGAATATTTCCCAGGGACTTCCTTTTAAATCGGCTTATAGTTCTGAACGGGGAACCTGGGTAGAAGATTCTTTTAAAAAAGATACCCTTCAATATGTAAAAGATTTTTTTCAATCTTTGGGATATCTTTTATATAATTTCAATCTGTTTACTTATTTTGGAATAGCCGGAATCCTCATGTTGTACAAGAAAAATAGAGAAATGTTTTTTGTTTTTACGGCAGGAGCAGTATGTGTATATGGGTTTTCAACCTTTTATGCTGTATCAGATAATTACGTATTTTTTCTACCATTCAATATAATTTTTGCGTTGTCAATCGGTTACGGTCTTTCCTCAACAAAATATGCCGGTCTAAGAAAATTTTCATGGGTATGTTTATTGATTCCTGTGGGATATCTTCTTGTCTATAAAGTCCTGTTATTAACCGAAAAAGGAAAAGAATTTCATGCATTTAAAGCGTATAAAGGTGGCCTAAATTATTATGTACTTCCATGGATGAATGACAATATCGGCATTCTGGAGTTCACCATTGATAAGAAGCAGGCTCCTGAAACCATTGAATGGATGACCAGCAGTTCAATAGAATATATAGAGCTGTTAAAAAGCAAAGGTTATACAGAGGAGCAGATCAAAAAACTTTAACAATAATTATGAAAGGTGGTCATTTTATGAGGCATATTTTTTGATAACTTTGGTTTACTTAATACTAAATAAACACAAAAAATGAGTTTAATTGACCTACTTACAGGGAACACAGGCAACCAGGTTGCTGAACAGGCTGAAAACAAATTCGGAATCGGCAAAAATCAGGTTATTGCCCTATTAGCAGTGGCTACACCTCTTATTATTTCTTACCTTAGAAATAAATCTCAGGACGCTAAAGAAGCAGAAGCTTTAAATAATGCTTTAGATAAAGACCATAATGGAAGTATCTTAAATGACGCTTCCCAGATTGAAGCAAGACAGGCTGAAGGCGGATCTATTCTGGATCATATCTTTGGTGGGCAAAAAAGTACTGTTGAAAACCAGTTGTCTCAAAACACAGGAATTTCTATAGACAAAATAGGTCCTATCCTGGCGATGCTGGCACCTGTAATAATGGGATACATCGGACAGCAGAAACAGCAGAGTAATGTAGGGGCAGGTGGTCTCGGAGATCTTTTGGGAGGAATTCTCGGGAATGCTTCCAACCAGGCTCAGGCTCAGCAGTCTAATCCTTTAAATGACATTCTTGGAAGTGTTTTAGGAGGAGGTACACAGTCTCAGTCATCGGGAAATCCTTTGAACGATATACTGGGAAGTGTATTGGGAGGCGGAAACCAACAACAAGGCGGCGGCGGTCTAGGCAGCATCCTTGGCAATATTCTTGGAGGTAAATAATTAATTTAATTTTCATAAAAAAAGACCGGAGAAATAATCTTCGGTCTTTTTTATTTTAATTATTTTTTAGATTTTTCTTCTGAAGCTGTAAAAGATTTTGAGGCTTTTCTAGGTCTTCTTTTACCATAACTTCCGGAATTGATTTTTCCTCTTCTTGATTTTTTGTCTCCTTTTCCCATAGTAATTATGTATTTGTTAATCACGAATTTAGAAAATACTGTTCTAAAATCCAATTAATAAACCTGTTAAAGTTTTATAAATTAAGGAAATAAGTCTGAGGAAGGATGATGGAAGTTACTTTCAGATTACCATTTTCTATTCTCTGCTTGCAGATCAAAATCTATCTCTACTTTAATACTTGTCGATAAGATTATCTTAAATATTTCAAGCGCCAGTACTCCCAATGCTTTCTACACTTTTATCGTTTTCCACTTTCCTTTTTTAAACAAGATAAAAGCAACTATGGTAATCAGGGTTTCTGCGGCAGGGATTGAAATAAAAACTCCTTTTGGGCCCATACCAAGATATTTTGACAGAAAATACGCCATAGGAATCTGAAACAGCCAGAACCCAAAAAGATTTACCCAGGTAGGTGTCCAGGTATCTCCTGCTCCATTGAACGCATTGATCATAACCATTCCTATTCCATAGAAAATAAACCCCGTACTCATAATCTGAAGGGCATTTTTAGCAAAGTCTTTAATAGCCATTTCCTGAGTGAAAAAACCAACTAAAAAATTTCCCATAAAAATAAATATCAGGCTTACGATTAACATAAAAATGACATTATATTTCACGGTCTTCATTACCGATTGTTCTGCTCTCAGCATTTCATTTGCTCCCATATTCTGCCCTACCAGTGTAGATGCCGCATTGCTGAGTCCCCAGGCCGGAAGCATAAAGAACATCATCAGCCTTAAAGCTGTCTGATAGCCGGCTGATGCATTTTCGCCTCCTGTAGTCGCTACCAGTTCTGCGAGGAAAATCCAGCTACACGAAGCGATTACAAACTGAAAGATTCCAGGGGTTGCGATCTTTATAATGGATTTTATTAATTCATAATTCGGCTTAAAATAAGGAATCTTTATGCGGATTTGAGTATCGGCTACTAAAAGATGATATAATTGGTAAATCACCCCAATACTACGACCTATAGTTGTTGCCAGAGCTGCTCCGGTTAGTCCCAAAGCAGGAACAGGACCTAATCCTTTTATCAGAATTGGACATAGAATAATATTGGCAATATTAGCTATCCATAAGCTTTTCATAGCAATCATAGCATTTCCCGCACCTCTGAAAATCCCATTAATTAGGAATAACAGCATAATGATTGTACTGCTGCTCATCATAATTCTGGTAAAATTCTTCCCATAAGCCGCTGCTTCCGGCTTTGAACCCATCAAAATCAGGATTTCCTCAGCATAGATCACTCCCAGTAAACTCAAAACAAAAGTAATAGCAAATGAAACCAATAATACCTGTGCTGCACTTCTGGATGCCTGCTCCGGATTCTTCTCTCCAATTCGTCTTGCCACCAAAGCTGTTGCCGCCATACTCATCCCAATCGCAATAGAATACATCACCGAAAGTACAGATTCGGTAAGTCCTACTGTCTGAATAGCAAAACCACTTTCTTTCAGGTGTCCGACAAAATACAGATCAACAAGGGCAAATACTGATTCCATAGCCATTTCCAACATCATGGGGATGGCTAAAAGCAATACAGCACTTCTGATATTCACCTTCGTAAAATCAGTTTCTTCGCCACTGAACGCTTTTTTTAAAAACTCAACATATTTTGTCATGATTTCTTTAGTTTACTTAGCAAAAGTATTCATTCAAAAGCAATTAAAAGTTGGCATATGAAAAGTTTTTAATACCTCTTGAATACTGATTACTCTTGTAAAAAAATTGAATCAAAATATTTAAAAACAAAATTAACAATAAATATTTATCGTTTTACGATAAATATTTATACATTTACAACAAATAAAAATAATAATTACATGAAATTAATTGGTGAAAAGTCTCTCTCCACAATTTTAAATAAAATTCTGTTGGCTACCTCAATAGCTCAGCTTTTGTATTTAGGTTATTTAATTTTTGGATTCATTATAGTGTATCTCAACATACATCAAGGGACACAGTATTTCTCAGATACTTTTAAGACCGGAGATTTCAATAATGAAGTCACAAAAACAACTGCTGATTCTTCAGCCTTTCAATTCAACTTGCCCTTAACCGGTTCTGTAATCAAAGGAAGTTATACGCTTTATACTTTCATTTCAATTATATTTTTCATTGGATTTTACAGTCTGTTTACTTTTTATCTGTTCAGAATTTTTAAAGGAATGAGCAAGGAAATTATTTTTGATATAAAAGTGATCCGGGACCTCAAACTATTTGCCATTCTCAATATCATTTTCATTCCGGTTTATTGTGTCGTTTTATATTTCATGGACAAGTCTGTATACAGTATAGATCCAATGTTTATATTACTTCACCTTACCTTAGGAATCATTATCCTTTTTATTATAGAATTTTTTAAAAAAGGATATGAATTACAAACAGAAAATGACTTAACAATATAATTATGCCGATCATTATCAACATTGATGTAATGCTTGCAAAACGAAAAATGCAGTCTCAGGAACTGGCTGAAAAAATAGGAATTACACAAGCCAATCTTTCAATTTTAAAAAACGGAAAAGCCAAAGCCTTAAAAATTTCAACCTTAGAAGCAATCTGTACAGCACTGGATTGTCAGCCTGGCGATATATTAGAATTTAAACCTTAAAATAAATAATATGAAACTCAATTTAACCTTAAAAACAATCATTTTGACATGGGTTGTATTTTCAGCATTTGCCAACGCTCAAGAGCTGACTAATGAACACAAACAAATGCTGAAGTATGATAATACAGCTTATTTTAATACTCTGATCAATAAAAACAACATCAATACCTGTTATCAGATTGAAAATAACACCTATACTTTATTAGGCTTAGCCATTAAAATGAATAGTAAAGAGATATTCCAAAAACTGATTGATGAAAAAGCTGATTTGGACAAAGTATGTGACGGAAAAACCCCGTTGATGTTTGCTGCAAAATATGGAAATACAGAGTTCACAAAGAAACTGCTGGCCAATGGAGCAAAAAAAGAGACCAAAACATCGGCAGGTTATACCGCTCTGGACTATGCCCGGAAATATGAGAAGCCTGAGGTCATTAAGCTTTTGGAGTAATTTTCAATTTATAACATTCAAAACAGCAGTTTTGTAATTCTATAATGAATACGAGAATAATCTGATTAATAGAACGATAATTATTATCAAAACTTAGCAATTGGTAATAAAATTTAATTTAGATTTGTATATTCTTAAAAAAGTATTCTTATGAAAAAAATAATCTCTACTACCTTTCTATTTGGAATGTTACTATCCGGCAGCATGTTCTCTGCTCAGAAGATGACTCAGGAAAAGATGAAAGCCATCTATTCTGATGATGTGGCAACATTTAAAAAGCAGTTTGCCCCGGGAGATTACAACAAATGCTTCCTTGTTGGAAATATAGCTTACTCACCTCTTGGGTTTAGTGTAATGTCTGATAGAAAGAATATTATAAACTTCCTTTTGGACAACAAGGCTAATGTTAATAAAAAATGTCAGAATAAAACACCTCTTGAAGTAGCTGATGATACAAAAGGGACTGAAGAAATAAAGAAAATTCTGACAGAAAAAGGTGGTAATAGAAATTAAAAAACCTTAAAACAATATACGAAACTTCCGAAAGGAAGTTTTTTTTATTTATAAAACCTGCAAAAATCTTATCTTTGCCAACGAAAAATTCAAGGTTCGGAATTGAACCTTAAACATTGAACTTTAAACAAATAATTATGTTTCGATCACACACCAACGGAGAGCTATCTCTGAAAAATCTGAATGAAGAAGTTACACTATCAGGATGGGTACAAACTATCCGTGATAAAGGATTTATGATTTGGGTAGATCTTCGAGATCGTTACGGAATTACCCAGCTGGTTTTTGACCAGGAGCGTTCTTCTGCGCAACTGATGGAAGAAGCTAAAAAACTGGGCCGTGAATTTGTGATTCAGGCTACCGGAAAAGTTATTGAAAGAGTAAGCAAAAACCCTAATATTCCAACAGGGGAAATTGAAATTCTGGTAGAAAAACTGACTATTCTGAATGATTCTCAGCTTCCTCCTTTCACTATTGAGGATGAAACGGACGGCGGTGAAGAATTAAGAATGAAATACCGTTATCTGGATATCAGAAGAAATCCGGTAAAAGATAAACTGATCTTCCGTCACAAGATGGCACAGAAAGTAAGAAATTACTTATCAGAGGAAGGTTTCATTGAAGTGGAAACACCTGTTTTAATCAAGTCTACTCCGGAAGGGGCAAGAGACTTCGTGGTACCAAGCAGAATGAATCCGGGACAGTTTTATGCATTGCCACAATCTCCACAAACTTTCAAACAGCTTTTGATGGTAGGTGGAATGGATAAGTATTTCCAGATTGTAAAATGTTTCCGTGATGAGGATTTAAGAGCAGACAGACAGCCGGAATTTACACAGATCGACTGTGAAATGGCGTTTGTGGAGCAGGAGGATGTCATGAACGTTTTTGAAGGAATGACTAAAACTCTTATCAAAGATATTACAGGTCAGGAATTCGGAGATTTCCCAAGAATGACTTTCGCAGATGCAATGAGAAAATATGGAAATGACAAACCGGATATCCGTTTCGGAATGGAGTTCGTAGAGCTGAACGAACTGGTAAAAGGAAAAGACTTTAAAATATTTGATGACGCAGAATTAGTTGTCGGAATCAATGTAGAAGGATGCGCAGAATATACGAGAAAACAGATAGATGAACTTGTTGATTGGGTAAAGCGTCCTCAGGTTGGAGCTTCAGGAATGGTTTGGGCTAAATTCCAGAATGACGGAGTGAAAACCTCATCAGTGAACAAATTCTACAACGAAGAGGATTTAGCAAAAATCATTGAAAAATTCGGGGCTAAAGAAGGAGACTTAATGTTGATTCTTTCCGGAAACGAAAATAAAGTAAGAGCCCAGCTTTCTGCTTTAAGAATGGAGCTTGGAAACCGTTTGGGATTAAGAAAAGGAAATGTATTTGCACCACTTTGGGTTGTTGACTTTCCGCTATTGGAATTTGATGAAGAAAGTGGACGTTACCATGCAATGCACCACCCGTTTACTTCTCCAAAACCGGAAGATATCCACTTATTAGAAACAGACCCAGGAAAAGCAAGAGCTAATGCTTATGACATGGTTCTGAACGGAAACGAAATCGGAGGAGGATCAATCAGAATTTTTGACAGAGATCTTCAATCCAGAATGTTTGATTTATTAGGATTTACCAAAGAAGAAGCAGAGGCCCAGTTTGGATTCCTTATGAATGCCTTCAAATACGGGGCACCGCCACACGGAGGTTTAGCATTCGGGTTTGACCGTTTGGTAGCAATCCTTGACGGAAATGAAGTTATCAGAGATTATATCGCATTCCCTAAGAACAATTCAGGACGAGATGTAATGATTGACGCACCTGCCTCAATTGCTGATGCACAGCTCGATGAACTGGAATTACAACTAAACTTAAAAGCATAAAAGTAAAGCGGGGTATTTGCCCCGCTTTTTTTATTATAAGTTACAGGAATCTTCTATTTACCAACGTTCTATATCGGCTATATTATATGAAAAAATAATTTACATAGTGTAACATTATTGGGATTCTACAACATTACAAATTTTAGTATAATTTATTAATTTGTTGATAGAATTAGCTTTATGTCACTATAAAAGACAGTTTTCGTCACTATATCAAATATTCGTGAAATAATTAAATTTGAAAATAAATAGTAAAAATTAAATCAAAATAAATTATTTAGAGAAACAAATACATTTTTTAAATAAAAACCCAACAAAACAATCATTATATTATGTTATGTTTAAATAATAACTTTTATTAATATATTTGTCACACATAGCTGAATTATAATGAAGACTTACTCAAAACTCAGGATTTGATTAATTTTAATAATCTTTTGCGTATGATAATAATTTAGCTGTTCATATTTAAAAACCTGATCACCAAACCAATATTAAATAATATGAAAAGCAAACTATTACTCTTATCAGGATGCCTAGTTTTGGCACTGAATTCATGTAGGTCTGATATTGAAAACGCACAGGCAGATTCAATGGACCCAACAACAACGAAGCTAGACAACGCAAAGATTCACAAATTATTAATTAACGGAAACTACACGTATGTTAATGAAGTAAATGGAGAATATTTTTATGCAGATGATATTACTATCAGCTCCGAACAGTTTGACAAATTAAAGATGCAGGCCAATTCTGAAATGTCAACAGCTGGAAAAAGCACCATTGTAAGTTCTTTTATTAAGACATGGCCGAATGCAACCGTCTATTATACATTACCCAGCCAGGGAAGTATGAGTACTCAGAATTACAATACATTCCTTACCAATATCAACAAAGCGTTTGATATGATTTCTTCTCAAACCAATGTTCAGTTTGTTGAACGTACCAATCAGACAGAGTATATCACCTTTACGTATACAACGTCCAACAGTTCTCCACTTGGATGGCAAAAAAACAGAGTTAACGGGATTAAAATTTACAATATTACTTATCCTGCAATTATTGCTCACGAAATCATGCACTCCATGGGAATCATGCATGAGCAGTGCCGTCCGGACAGAGATCAGTATATTATCGTAGATGTAAACAAAGCTGTAGAAGGAAGCCGCCATAACTTCAACCTTTACAATGATTACGCAGGACATGGTGCATTTGATTTCGGATCAGTAATGATGTATCAGTCTACAGACTTTGCTATAGACCCAAGTCAGCCCGTAATGACAAAATTGGACGGATCTACTTTCACTAAGCAAAGAACAGGACTATCTGCCGGTGATTATGCCGGAATTAATCACTTGTATGGACCTGTAAATGCCACTTCTGCAGTCAACGGGACTTATACAATGACAACAGCTTTAGCTAATGATAAAAATTTAGATATTTCCGGAAGCTCCACTACAGACGGTACCAGCGTAATTCTGTACTCAGCTTCTACTGGAAATAACCAGAGATTTACATTTAGCAAATCAGATCATGGTTATTATATCATCAAATCTATATTGGATCCTGCAAAGGTGTTAACCGTAAAAGCTAACGGAACAACGAATGGAACGGCTGTTGAATTAAGAACCAATTCTAATACAGATTCTCAGAAATGGTTATTATTCAATTTGGGAAATAATGGTTTTGGATTCGCTCCTAAGAATGCACCATCATTGAGATTAGAAGTAAAAAATGGCTTAACAACTAATCTTACCCCAATTGTAATTGGTACTACAGATCAAACGGTTCAGCCTTCAACAAAGCAACGCTTTATACTTACAAAAGTTAACTAAGCTTTTTCACCCAAATAAAGAGGTTAGGAACAAAATTCCTAACCTCTTCTTTTTATTATAATTTCTGTCCAATAACTATTTATCGGTTAATTTCAACATTTCATTTCTGCCCGGCCCTGTGGAAAGATAAGCCACCGGAATTCCTAATTCTGTTTCCAGAAATGCAAGAAACTCGTTAACTTCTGCTGGCAGTTCCGAAGGACTTTTCATAGCAGAAAAATCAGCATCCCATCCCTTCATCCATTTCAGTATAGGTTTTCCATTTTCAGGAAGTAAACCTGATACATCTATTGTTTTTCCATCTTCAAGTTCATAATGGGTACACACTGCTACCGATTTCAATCCGCTTAAAACATCTGCCTTCGTCAGAACCAACTGAGTAACTCCATTGATCATCACCGCATACTTTAAAGCAGGTAAATCTAACCAGCCAGTTCTTCTTGGACGTCCGGTATTGGAACCAAATTCATTTCCTTTTGTTCTTATCTCGTCGCCCAATTCATCAAATAATTCTGTCGGAAATACTCCATTTCCTACTCTAGTACAGTATGCCTTTGCAATTCCAAATATTTCACCGATCTTTTTCGGTGAAACACCAAGTCCACTGCTCGCTCCTGAAGCAGTAGTTGAAGAAGAAGTAACATAAGGATATGTTCCATGGTCAATATCAAGCATTGCGGCCTGAGATCCTTCAGCTAATATTGTTTTTCCTTCTGCCAGAGCATTGTTTAAATATATTTCTGTTTCAATACATTTGAACCTCTTAAGAAAGTCTACCGCTTCAAAAAACTCATTGCTTATTTCCTCCAAAGAAGGAAGCTCCATACCTCCTGCTGTCAGCATTTTATAATCTCTTTCTAAAATATGCTGCACTCTACTTCTAAAGTCAGGAGCAAACATATCTCCCACTCTTACATTCTGTCTTAAAATTTTATTTGAATACGCCTGTGCAATCCCGTTTTTCGTTGTCCCGATGGTTGTATAATCAGAACTTTCTTCCATAAAAACATCCAGAAGCTTGTGGGTTGGCAGTACAAAGTGAGCTTTAAGAGAAATAATCACATTGTTTTCCGGCTGAACGGTGTTATCAAATACCTGAAGATTTGCAATTTCTTTTTTAAAACTTACAGGATCCAAAACAGTTCCCGTGCCGATCACATTCTGCACCCCTTTCATGAAGATCCCCGAAGGAATCATTTTAAGCGTTATTCTACGTCCGTTTCTTTCAATGCTGTGCCCAGCATTAGATCCGCCATTAAAACGTGCTGTAATGTCGTAATTTTCACTGATAAGATCAATAAACTTTCCTTTACCTTCATCTCCCCATTGTAATCCTAATACAATATCCATATTCGTACTTTAATTTTTATGAGGCAAAGCTATGACAGTCAACGAGAAAGGCCATTGCCATTTGACAAAAAGAGATTTAATAAGTTTAATGGTAGAAACTAAAAACAGTTCATAAACTCTCAAACACTCTTACTCTCCAACTCCTAAGTATTGATAATCTAAATGATATTTCTCCTTATTCTGCTCAGCGAAGAAGGAGTGACCCCAAGATAAGATGCCAGCATAGACTGAGGAACTCTGTTGGCAAGACCGGGATAATGATTTAAAAAGTGAATGTACCGTGATTTTGCATCCTGATTCAGCATGATACTCGCTACCTTCAGCTTATTCTCCACAACAAAAGCATGGATTCTTGCAAATAAAACCGGCCACACTGTTATCTTCTCTTCCAGTATTTTAAAATGCTTAAGATCTATCACCAGCAATACAGCATCGGTAATCGCTTCAATATCTTCGTGAGCAGGCAGTTGATCAGTAAAACCCTGAAAATCTCCGATAAACCTTCCTTCGTAAATAAAATAGCGGGTAAAATCATCCCCTTGTTTATTATAATACAAAGACCGGAAGACTCCTTCTTTCACAAAAGCAATTCTTTGGCTCACCTTACCTGCTTCTATAAAAGGATCTCCTTTCTTTACAGTGATTTCCTGAATTCCTTCAGCAATCAAAAGTTCATCCTGAGGATTCAGTGTCCCGAATTTTTTGATATAATTAAAAAGTTCTTCCATATTTTTTTGTAACCACGGATTACGGAAAGATAAAGGTATAAAAGTAGAAGCTAAAAACAATTGTCATTTGACAAAAAGCCTACTAAAGGTACCACACAAGCCTCCAACGGCATGTTAATTGCTTGATTTTTAAAAACGTAAGACAATGAAAGCAATTTGGAATGGCGCCATTGGCTTCGGTTTAGTCAACATTCCTGTTAAAATTTATTCCGCAACTGAAACTACAAAATTGGATCTCGATATGCTCGACAAATCTGATTTTTCCAATATCCGGTTCAAAAGAGTAAATGAAAATACGGGAAAAGAAGTTAAATGGGAAAATATCGTCAAAGGTTATCTCGTGGACGACAAATATATTGTTCTCGATGAGGAAGATTACGAAGCAGCAAGTCCCGAAAAGTCAAAAATACTCTCTATTGACCAGTTTGTAAAGGAAGTAGAAGTAGATAGTGTCTATTTTGAAAACCCTTACTATCTGGAGCCTCAGAAAAATGGAGAAAATGCCTACAGACTTTTACTGAAAGCTCTTGAAAAAACAGCTATGGTAGGAATCGGAACATTTGTACTCCGGGAAACAGAAGCTATTGGAATGATCCGTCCATACAAAGATGACATCCTCGTTCTCAACCGTTTGAGATTTGATCAGGAAATAAGAGATTATAAAGATTTAAAAATTCCCGTTCAAAAAGCTCCCAAGCCGGCAGAACTTAAAATGGCTGTTAATCTTATTGAGCAGCTTTCTCAGGATTTTGATCCCACAATGTACAAAGACACCTATTCTGATGAACTGATGAAGATCATCAAACAGAAAGCAAAAGGTAAAAATATAAAAGCTAAAAAAGCACAGCCTGCAAAAGAAGGTAAAGTAATTGACCTCATGGCTCAGTTAAAAGCCAGCCTGAATACCTCTAAATCCAAATCCGCATCGTAATGGCTCTCAAAGATTATCATGATAAAAGAAAGTTCGATGAAACCAGCGAACCTAAAGGAAAAACAAAAAAAAGCAAAGACAAACTGATTTTTGTGATTCAAAGGCATGCCGCTTCCAGACTGCATTATGATTTTCGGCTTGAAATGGAAGGTGTACTGAAAAGCTGGGCCGTTCCTAAAGGCCCGTCTTTAGATCCAAAAGATAAAAGGCTTGCCATGATGGTGGAAGATCATCCTTATGATTATAAAGATTTCGAAGGAAATATCCCCGAAGGAAATTATGGTGCAGGACAAGTGGAAGTATGGGACAGCGGAACTTATGAGCCTTTGGAAAAAAACACCAAACTTTCCCATGAAAAAGAGCTGCTGAAAGAATTGCATGCCGGTTCACTAAAATTCATTTTACACGGTAAGAAACTGAAAGGTGAATTTGCCTTGGTTAAAATGAAAAATACCGATGACAACGCATGGCTGCTCATCAAACACAAAGACGAATTTGCCGAAAGTCCCTATGATGCTGAAGAAAACACTTCACCAAAATCTTTGGTTACCCAATTTTTAGAGGAAAAAAAAAGCCTAAAAATAAAAGAAAAAAAGAAGTCATAACCTCTGAGAAACCCTTCAGAAGTTTTAATTCTTTAACGAATGAAAAAAAAATAAAGTCTTTCATAAAACCTATGTTGGCTAAGCTTTCCGAAGAAGCTTTCAATGATAAAGACTGGATTTTTGAAATAAAATGGGATGGCTACAGAGCCGTTGCTGACTTAAGCCATGACATCCCTCTTTTCTATTCCCGGAACGGAATTTCATTTTTATCCAAATTTGAAAAAATAGCACTGGAATTTGAACAACAGAAACACCACGTGATTCTGGATGGTGAAGTGGTAGCCTATGATGAACAAGGAAAACCTAATTTTCAGCTTTTGCAGCAAATCGGGGATCATCCAGATGCAGCTCTTGTGTATCATGTTTTTGATCTGCTCTGGCTGAATGGCCATTCTACAGAAGATCTCCCCCTTATTCAGCGAAAAGAACTTTTAAAAGAGGCCCTGACCGAAACTGATCGTATTAAATATTGTGATCATATTCCGGAAAAAGGTGTTGAGTTTTTTGCACAAATGAAAAAAATGCAATTGGAAGGGATGATTGCAAAACGTTCACAAAGCCAATATATCGAAAATCACAGAACCAGTGACTGGCTTAAAATCAAATTTTCCAATACAGAAGAGGTTATTATTTGTGGTTTCACAGAACCCAGAGGTTCACGGAAAAGTTTCGGTGCCTTAATTTTAGGGAAATATCTGAATGGAAAGCTTACTTACTGCGGACATACCGGAACGGGTTTCAATAATGCTTCTTTAAAAGAGCTTTACCGGAAACTTCAGAAACTCGTTGTGAAATCATCACCATTCGAGGCTATTCCCAAGACCAATATGCCGGTAACCTGGACAAAGCCTGAACTCATCTGTGAAATCAAATATTCTGAAATTACACGAGATGGAATCTTCAGACATCCCGTTTTTATAGGGATACGAGAAGACAAAGATAGTAAAGACATCAAAGATTCATCCTTCACCGAAAAACCTAAAGAAATGAAAACGAAAGCATCGTCAAAAAAAACTGAAATTTCTGAGAAAGAAAAAGAGATTACTTTAGACAAACATATCGTAAAGCTTACGAATCAGGATAAAATCTATTTCCCAAAAGACGGCATTACCAAAGGAGATGTCATTGACTACTATCAATCAGTGGCCAGTTATATTCTTCCTCATTTAAAAAACCGTCCGCTTTCTCTTAACCGCTTTCCAAATGGAATTGAAGAACAGAGTTTTTATCAGAAAGATGCCGGAGATCATATTCCGGACTGGATAAAAACTACACAGGTATATTCTGAATCCAATGATAAATACATAGACTATATATATTGCAATGACAAAGCAACTTTAGCCTATCTGAATAATTTAGGCTGTATTGACCTCAACCCATGGAACAGTTCTTTACCGGATCTGGAGCATCCTGATTATTTGGTTTTAGACCTGGATCCATCTTCCAAAAATACATTTGATGAGGTGATTGAAACAGCACTTCAGGTGAATGAGGTTTTAAAAGCTATTAAAGTAAAAGGGTACTGCAAAACTTCAGGAAGTACAGGAATTCATATCTATATTCCCATGGGATCTCATTATGATTTTGACCAGGTAAAAGATTTCGCCCATATTCTTATGAAACAGGTTAATGAAAAATTACTTGAGATTACGACTTTGGAAAGAAGTCTTCAAAAAAGAGATAATAAAAAAATCTACCTCGATTACCTTCAAAACAGGACAGGACAAACTCTGGCAAGCGCGTACAGTCTGAGGCCTAAACAGGGAGCTTCAGTTTCCATGCCTCTGGATTGGGATGAATTGAAGCCCGGACTGAAACCTACAGATTTTAATATTAATAATGCCCTGGACAGGATTAAGAAGAAAGGAGATTTGTTCAAACCGGTTTTGGGTAAGGGAATTGATATGATGAAAGCTTTGGAGCTGCTGCAAAATATTGATTAATTTCTATACTTTTGCCGGAAATTATAATAATGGAAAACACATTGAATGTTCCGATAACTTTTAATGAAAATATTGTACGCAAGCAATTGTGGAAATATTTTTATTATTCATGGAAAAAGAAACTCCCAACTATTCTTAGAAATTTATGTTACACCCTTCTTATTCTCTTTATTTTTGATAGCCTTATCGGTAATAAGAGCAGGTATGACTTTTTACGATTTGCATTCATATTTTCCGGAGTAGTCTGCATATTTTATCTTATCTACTTTTTTTATCAGAAAGCCAATCATTCCATTAAATTAGATAAACATATTGATGAATTAAAAGGCTACCATCCTATAACAGAATTATATTTTGATGAAGACAGCATCCTTATCAAAAGTGAACAGTTTGATGTAAGAAGTATTTGGAAAAAAGTAACCTATGAAGTTTACAATAAAATCATATTGATACATATTGAATTGGGCACAGTCTTTACTTTCCTTGTCAGTGAGGAAGAAACTAATCAATATACGGAAATACTTGAATTTTTAAAAAGTAAAACAAAATCAAAAGATAAATAATTTTCATTTGAATTGTAAAGAATAAAAAAGCTCCTGCATTAAACAAATACAGGAGCTTTTTATATCAATGAATTACTTGTTGTAAACATGCATATCTCTTTGTGGAAAAGGAATTCCAATTTCTGCTTTATCGAGAGCTTCTTTACAACCGATGATTAGTTCTTCGTTCATCGCCCAGAAATTTTCTGTAGAAGTACTTACTCTTATTGATAAATTGACCGCACTTTCTCCAAGCTCAGTCACCACTACTTGTGGTGCAGGTGTTTCAAGAGCATACTGATTACTTTTAATGACATTCATTAAAATATCTTTGGTCTGTCTTAAATCTGCATCATATGCAACTCCGATATCCAATGAAGTTCTTCTTGTTCCCAGCTGGGTAAAATTGGTAATACTGTTATTTGAAACCACCCCGTTAGGAATAACGATCAATTGGTTTTGTGGCGTAACCAGTTTCGTATGAAAAATATCTATTGCCAGCACCGTCCCTGAAACTCCGGAATTGGTAGAAATAAAGTCACCAATTTTAAACGGTTTTAATAATAAAATTAAGATTCCTCCTGCAAAATTCGTTAAGGATCCCTGTAAAGCTAAACCTACCGCCAGACCTGCGGCACCAATCATGGCAACAAATGCAGATGTCTGTACTCCCAGCTGAGTTACAACTACAATGAATAGCAGAATATTAAGTCCCCAATTGATAATATTCAACAGGAAATGCTGCAATGAAGCTTCCATATTACGTTTTTTGAAACCCTTCTCAGCCAGTTTCTTGATCATTCTTATCATCCATGATCCAATCAGATAAATTAATAATGCAGAAATAACTGCAGTAAAAACCCTCGGTGCCCATGAAATTGCTGAAGAAATTAATGTGTCCCAGTGTTGTTGAATCTTGTTCAGTTCTAAATCGTCCATTGTATGCTATGTGTTTACTATTATATCATGAGATATTAAGTTCCGCAGGATTTAAAAATGATTAAATAATACTATCCAAAAAAGAAATTTACCTTACACTTCAAAAGTGAAAGTAAATGATATTATAGATTAAAATAGATTGGCAGCAGAACAGATTGTTTCAGCTTTACTCAATAATCATTCAGAAATTGAATCTTGCAGGAAGAAATAATTTTCGGGTCATAGAATTACAAAAACGATACCGAAGTATGATGATCATCAAAATTAACTTCTTTAAAAACTAAAATTATCAACAAAACAGCGCTTGCCGGCGAATATTTTTATGGCAATTTTGCAGCCAGACTTTCCGGCAAAAGTCTAAGAATATGGTAGATCATTTTCCACTTAAAATTCGGAACAATCGTAAAGGAATTTCCTGCATTGACAATATATTTCGCCACATAATCGGGTTCCATGATCAAGGATTCATTCAATTCCAATCCTTCATTGATTTTCGTTCTGATATAGCCAATGACTAATGCATTGACAATAATTTTTCGGGAAGCTAATTCCTGTCTCAATCCAGCCAGAAACTGAGTAAATGCAGCTTTGGTACTTCCGTAAACAAAATTACTTTTTCTTCCTCTCACTCCGGACAATGAAGAGAGTCCAATTATTCTTTCAAGGTTTTTGTTGTCTTCATCCATTGCAATAATGCTCAGGATAGAGACTCCGCCCATATAATTGACTTCCATCATTTGTTTTGCACCTTTAAAATCAGTCAGTGCCTTTTGGTTATCAACTAAAAACCCCGCTGCATATACCACAATATGAGGTTTTACAGGAAGTTCGGAATAAAATTTATGATGTGAATCAAAATCTGCTGCATCAAAATACAAAACAGAAACTTTTGAAGAGTCCAGATGATTTGAATTAATAAAATCTTCCAGAGATGTGGTATTTCTGGAAGCAGCGATCACTGCAAATCCTTTTTCAATATATTGCTTAATACATTGTTTTGCTACATCTGAATTAGCTCCCAGAATAAGAACCGTTTTGTTTGTGTTTTGATTCATAGAACAAAGATAATTTTATTAATCACTATTCCCAAATGAAGTCTGAGACTACTTAATCATCTTTATTAAATTTTGTTCCGGTTGGTAAGCTATATAAAAGACTGCGGCGGGTGAACTTTGTTCACCCGCCGCAGCTAAATATTTTCAGACTGAATTATTTCTTTTCTTCAGTTGCTGTTTCTTTTTTGTCATCTGCTTTATCTGCAGATTTTGTTTTATCTCCAAAACGAGATTCTGTCATTTCTCTGGAAACCGCAGCTTTTTCAAATTTCAGTTTCCCTGATAATGTTTCAATAACAAAACCATCATCCTGAACCTGAGCAATTCTTCCGTGAAGACCTGAAGTAAGGACTACTCTTGTTCCTACTTTAAGGTTTTCCTGAAAGTTTTTCTCTTGCTTTTGTTTTTTCATCTGAGGTCTTATCATCAGGAAATAAAATCCTACAAACATTACCCCCATCATAATCAGCATCATAGGTGAAGACCCACCTGCTGCCTGTAAAAATAGTGTCAACATATTGTAATTATTATGGTTGAATGTTCGCTGTAAATGTCAATCTGATTGGAGCTTTTTCTACGTTTGCAAAAACATCTGCATATTTCTGAACGTTTCCGTCAAAGCTTGAAGAATCAAAGTGTAATGTCACTTTTCCTTTTTTACCTGGCATAATCGGCTCTTTTGTGAAATCAGGAGCTGTACATCCGCATCCTGGCTTAACTTCAGAAATGATTAAAGGGTTTTTCCCGGTATTGGTAATTTCATATACGTGTTCCACTTTATCTCCTTTTTTGATTTTTCCAAAATCGAAGCTGTTTTCGGATAAAGCAACAGAAGTAGATGGTTCCTTAGAAACCGGAGCTGCTGCTTCACCAGTTACAGGTGCTGCCGCAGAATCAGTGGTTACCGGAGCCGCAACAGCTGCAGAATCAGTAGTTGCAGTTTCAGTACTTTGAGTTTCTTTGTTTTCTTTTTTACATGAAACTAACCCAAAGCCTATAATAGACAAGGCGATAATTGATAACGTCTTTTTCATTTTATATTCTATTTTGATCTTTACAATATTTATCTAAAATACCATTGATGAAGATATTGGAACGGTCAGTAGCGAATACTTTTGCAATTTCAATATATTCATTAATAACAACTCTTGAAGGTGTGAAAGCAAAATTATCAAGTTCCGCAATCGCTGTAGATAAAATAACTTTATCCATTAAAGAAACTCTTTCCAAATCCCAGTTTTCTAGTCTTTCTCCCAGTTTCTTTTCATTGTTTTCCCAGTTGTTCAGAGTATCTTTCAACAGTTTGGCAGCGAAAGTCTTATCTTCTTCATCTTTAATCATTTTAATTAAAGTTCTGCTTTCTTCATCTTCTCTCAGGAAACCGATTGTTTTTTGTACCATGGAGTTGGCAATGTGAATGTCATCATACCATGAAAGTTCTTTATCTCCCAGATAATCATGAAAATCTTCATTTTCAGCAATATATCTTAAAAATAATTTTCCAATAAATTTCTGATCATCTTCAAAAGAGTATCCATCTTCTTTCATGAAATCCTGATAACGCTTTCCAGCAGTAATTCTTTGGAAAGTTTTTACCAATAAGTCATCATGCATATCCCATTTCAACTGCTTATGCTGGCCTGTAAAAAATAATCTTTCAGGATTTTCTTCCAGTTTAAGCAATACTTGGTTGTTGATGAATTTTTGGTTAGGATTAATGTCAGAATCAGTTTTAAGATATTTGTTCTTACCAATTTCGATCTGATGTTCTGCTAATTCTTTCAGAGCCACCAAAAAATTAAGTTGGTAGATGTATAGATAATAGATTTTCTCTATCCCAGCGAACATGTTTTTCTCTAAAACATCAAACTTTACAGGATTTTGGTAGTATGAATACACTGTCTGTACTACTTTTTCACGGATTTGTCGTCTTCCTAACATTCAAAGAGCTTTTTTATGGGTGCAAAGATACAAAATTTAAAATTGATGAAATTCGTAGTGTGATGACATTTTTGTAATTTTGTCAAACTATATGAAAGCGCTAAAAACCTTAAACCCCTATTTTTGGAAACACAAAATACTTTTGTTTTGGGGGGTACTATTTATCATTGCCAGTAATTTCTTTAATATATATAAGGTTCAGTTTGTAGGAAAATCTGTAGATGAGCTTACAAAAAATGGAAACCTTGGCTTCAATCAACAGGTTTTGATCTATGTTGGAATCATTGTTGGATGTTCTCTTTTGACCGGATTTTTCACCTTCATGATGAGACAGACCATCATTGTAGCTTCCAGAAGGATAGAATATGAGCTTAAAAATAAAATCTACAGGCATTACCAGGATTTATCTTTAACAGATTATAAACAGACCACCATCGGAGACTTAATGAACAGATTGAGTGAAGATGTGGTTGCGGTGAGAATGTATCTTGGTCCGGGAGTCATGTATGTGGCTAATTTGATTGTCCTTGTACTGATCACAGCTATTTATATGGTAAAGACGGATGCTTCAATGACTATGTGGACTTTACTTCCGCTTCCAATTTTATCTTTTGCTATTTATAAGGTAAGTTCAATTATTAATAAGAAATCGAAGATCATGCAGAAAAGCCAGTCTGCGATTTCAACTTTTGTTCAGGACAGTTTTTCGGGAATCCGCGTGGTAAAATTCTTCGCAAGAGAAAAATATATTGAAAAAAACTACGGAATTAAGGTAACGGATTATCAGAATAAAGCATTGGATCTGGCAAAAACAGAAGCTTATTTTTTCACTATTATTCTTTTTGTAATCGGCCTTCTGAATGTGGCTATCATTTGGATTGGAGGTACCAAATATATTGCTGGAGAATTAAGCATCGGTAAAATTGCAGATTTCTTCATGTATATCAACACCCTGATCTTCCCCTTCTCTATGGTTGGATGGGTAACTTCGGTGAACCAGAGAGCAGAAGCATCCATGCAAAGAATCAATGAATTCATGGATAAGAAATCGGAAATCATTAATACTAATTTTGAAACCTACCCTATCAAAGGAGATATAGAATTCAGAAACGTTTCTTATGTATATCCTAATACAGGAATTAAAGCACTGGATAATTTAAGCTTTAAAATAAAAGCCGGAGAATCTTTGGCTATCATGGGTAAAACAGGAAGCGGAAAATCAACAATCGCCCTGCTCTTATGTAGGTTGATAGACCCCAGCGAAGGAGAGATTCTGATTGACGGTAAAAATCTTAAAGATCATAATCTTACCAACTACAGAAACTTTATTGGATATATTCCTCAGGAGAGTTATTTATTCTCTGATTCTATAGAAAATAATATAGGTTTTGCCATTGATCATCCTTCTCATGAGAAAGTGGTAGAATATTCAAATATTGCAGATGTTCACAAAAATATTATAGAGTTTAAAGAGCAATATAAAACACTTGTAGGTGAACGCGGGGTAATGCTTTCGGGGGGACAAAAACAAAGAATTTGCATTGCAAGAGCCTTAATTAAAGACCCGAATATTATCATTTTTGATGATTCACTGTCAGCTTTAGACACTGAAACGGAGCAGAATATTCTGGAAAATATCGATAAAAAAATAAGTAACGCCACTTCCATAATCATCACACACAGAGAGTCTAGCGCTCAAAAAGCCGATCAAATTATCAACCTTACGGAAATTGCCAATTCTGTAACCGCTTAGCCATTTCGTTCTCAATTGTTAAATAAATCATAAAAAAAATTTTGTGATTAAAAGAATTCTTTTATATTTGTTCTTAACAAGATTAAAAAATATCTAACAATGAGTGAATACAAGGAACGCCATGAAAATGAGATTTTCACGAAGGTGTTAAAAGCAGGGAGAAGAACTTATTTCTTTGATGTGCGTGAGACGAAAGCAGGAGATTATTATCTTACAATCACTGAGAGTAAGAAAAATTTCGGAGAGAATGGGGAAGCTACATTCGAGAAGCATAAAATTTACCTTTACAAGGAAGATTTTAAGAGTTTCCAGGAGATGTTTAATGAGTCCACAGATTTCATCATTAATGAAAAGGGTGAGGATGTAATTTCAGAAAAACATGATAAAGACTTCAAAAGCAAATCATTCACAATTGATTCTGACGACGAAGTTTAAAAAAGAATATCTAAAAACACAAGCATCTGAAAAAGATGCTTTTTTTATGCTTTAAAGTCAGACAATTCATCGACAATCTTGTTTTAGAATAGATATAATAAAGCCGTTAGGCTACCCACAAAAAAACGGGCTAAAGCCCGTTTCTATAAATATATCATGAATAATTTATAGTATAAAATTCTTTATTATTGATTTTCTTATTTTACAGATACTATTTCTTTAAAATCCTTTTTACTAAAAGATGAAGATTTTATAAAACTGAATAGCTCATTCGGAATCTCATCTTGACAAGGATCTGATCGTTTATTAGTGTTAGGAGGAGTTTTGACAACTTTTGCAGCAGAAAACATTACAATACCTCCATCTTTTCTAAGAGTAACAAGTTCATCATTTTGTGAGCTTAAATCAAAGTTCCCAAAACACATTACATTATCTTGAGTTTGTACTACAGGAAAGCTTTCTGATCCAATACCATCTAAAATACTCCCATTTAATTTGTATACATTATACTCTCCATCATAGTTTCTATGAGCAATAATTTCATCTATCCCATTTGCATCAATATCTCCTATAGCTAATCCTCTCCATTCTGAAGCAGCCCCCCAACCTGTACGCTCAGCAATCTTTGTCATTACACCATTATCATCTATATCGTAAACATGTATTCCATTATATGCCGTATTAGGAGAATTAACAAGTAATGCGATTTCATCTTTATTATCACTATCCAAATTGCCTGACGCTATTGCTGCAATTTTAGAATTTGCAGGAAAATTAAGAGCATTACTATAAAAGGGTTGTGGAGTGGTTCCATTAAATTTATATACAATTACTTCTGTATTATAGTTTCTGGCTACAATAAAATCATCTTTTCCTCCACTAATAAAGTTTCCTGCAGCTACACCTGCCCAATCAGAATCCGCACCCCAGCCTGTAATTTTACCACTTTCAATGATATCATTATTTTCAATTTTTAAAACGTAAATACCATTATCTGCACTATTAGCATGATTACTCAATGCGATCATTTCACTTTTACTATCCCCAAAAAAATCACCAGCGGCTATCCCTCTCCAATCATATAAATTTCCGTAAACCTTACTATTGGGAAACTTATAAAATTTTCTCCCTTGGGGTTTCATAATACTTATCATACCATCAAAATTTCTGATTACGGCAAATTCATCTTTATTCGTTCCAAAAAAGCTTCCATTTGCAACTCCTCTCCAATCAGAACCAGTTCCCCATTCATGATTTGTGTTGGTAGGCACTATTAACTTTTCATGGGCTGCTAAAAGTGCAATTGTAAGAGAAGAGAAATAGGATAAATTATCTATTTGTATTTTAGTATAATAATTTTCAGCCGCATATAAATCAGCTATTAACTGATATATTTCCGGACTATATTCTGATAAAGCTAACCATCTATAAGCAATATAACTATCATACCCTGCAGTTCCATTTTTAACATCAGTCTTAACATTCCAATTTTTTTGATTGTCACTTACAGCACCATTAACAAATAATGGAGATTGGTAAATATTTTTTGTTAAAGTTTTGGCATATGCTAGTATATCCGAGTTTGTATAAATATTGGGGATATTATATTTATAACACTCATAAGGAAAGCTTACCGTCAAACCGGCATGGGAAATATCATCTGTTATATATATAGGATTTTTCCAATATTCCCAAGTATTTGCACCAAGGTTTGTATCAAGAAGTGTATTTGCTTTTATAAAATTAGCAATTTGATTAAGCTGTGTAAGATAATCCGGATTATGTGTTGCTCTATACATCTGTACCAATACTCTTCCCATTGCACTTTGCATATTAAAAGGTAAAATTGCTCCACCATATTTTATTGGCGGATTATCATTTCGCTCTTTATAATAACCTATATTACCAGATTCAGTAAACCATTGACCTTCATGATAATGAAGCGTTTCGATTACTTTTTGTATAAGGTCATCAGCAATGGCGATAAAAGTCATATTATGATAGCGCCCTCCTGATTGATACGATGTATTTTGAATTGTACTATCATCTTTAATAATAGCTGCGAACTTAGCCATTGGATAAGTGATATTAGCACTATGTACCACATGAGCATAAGTTTTTCCATCACCTTGCGTTATATTATAATGATCAGTTGACCATGCAGCACCAGAAACTCCTCGGTAATCATATATATTACTTACGCCTGCTTGTGGCGGTTGCAGCTGATCTCTAAGATCATCTCTCCTATCAATAACATTCCCCATACATTGTATTAAAGTATTAGCATATTTAGGATCATGTGTTTTTTCATACATCAATACTAATGCTTCCATGTGAGCAGATGCTGCCCATGAAAAATCAGTCTGATTTCCACTGTTAGAATAACCTAAATCTGTATCATAATGCATGCTATCAAACAAATTTTTATAGTAAGATTGAGCATAAGATTTCAGTACAAATAGCAGGGTGAGGATTGTAAAGATTTTTTTCATGTTAAGAGTTTTGTTTTGAGATAATTTAAAAGAAAATTATTTCTATTAATTCAGTTAATCAAATATAAAAGATTTTATCTCTACTCTAAGAATATTTTTCAAAGAACCATTTTAATATCCTGATATGAAAAATATGAGTAAATAATTAAAAAGATTTCAAGAGAAAATACAAAAAGAATCTTCCTGTCAAGTTCAAAACAGACATAAAATAAAAAAGTACACTTTTAAAAAAGTGTACTTTCTTTGGGTGAATGAGGGGTCTCGAACCCCCGACCTTCGGAACCACAATCCGACGCTCTAACCAACTGAGCTACAATCACCGTTTTGTGAGTGCAAATATAGGACATTTTCCTCAACTACCAAACAATTCCATCAAAATTTTTCAAAGAAATTAACTTCTCAGACGTAAAGCCCTCAGCATAAGCAACTCCCGATAAACGCCCTAAATCCTGCGCACGGTAAGTTAAGCTCTCATAAAAGTCTTTTGTTGTAATCGGAGTCTCTGGTTCTTTAGAAGCTGGATCGTAAAATTGAGTTTTATAAGCCATACATGATGCAATTTTTGTATCCAGAAATTCTGAAATGTCAATAACAAACTCCGGCTTGATATCTTTCCACTGAATATAATGAAAAACATGCTTCGGTCTCCACACCTCCTGATTCTCCCCTTCTTCTACAGTCTCTATTTTTCTCAGTCCGGACAAAAAGCACGCATCCGATACTAATTTCGCTCCTTTTGCATGATCAGGATGTCTATCATCAATTGCATTGGCTAACACGATTTCCGGGCGGTATTTGCGAATCATTTTCACGATCCTCATTTGGTATTCTTCAGAATTTACCAGAAAGCCATCTTTCATTCCAAGATTTTCTCTTGCTGAAAGTCCTAAAATTTTAGCAGCATCCGCTGCTTCAGCCTTTCTTGTTTCATCTGTGCCTCTTGTACCGAGTTCGCCCCTTGTAAGGTCCACAACTACACATTTTTTACCCTCCGAAACCATTTTAGCAATAGTTCCGCCACATCCCAGTTCTACATCATCAGGATGCGCTCCAAAAGCAAGTATATCTGTTTTCATATAATCAAAGATAAGTTTAAAATAAAAACTTCCCAAACATTACGAATGGGAAGTTTTAATATCTGTAATTTACATTTTAAATTACTTATTAATCTCTGCATTTAATTTTACAGCATCCTGATAAGTAGGATCTAACTGTAAAGACTTAGCTACATAATCTTTAGCTTTTGCAGGATCAGAATCTTTATTCATGTAAGCTACTGCAAAGTAAGCGTAAGCAAGAGTCTGCTTGTTTGCTTCCTGGTCAGCAGGTTTTACAGTACTGATGAATTTTTCATAAGCCATTTTTGCTGCATCATTGTTTCCTGCCTGCTGATAAGAATATCCCTGGCTGTAATAAGCAGGTGCCCAATCAGGAAGTAATGCTGACATTTTTTGCCATGTAAGGATTGCTCCATTCCAGTTTTTAATATCCTGGTAAGCCGTTGCTAATTTAAATAATGAATCAGAATCCTGACTGTTGGCGGCAACTTTCTGTTTCAATGCTTCAATTTCAGGATTAGTAGGTCCTTTGTCAACTTCTGACTGAGAAACACCTCCGCCTCCAGCGATGTTAGCTAATTCAAGATCCCACTTCATTGTTTCATCTTTTGCAGCTTTTGCGATAGCAACTTTCTGCTGAGATTCAGCCATTAAAGCTGATTTTTTAGCAGCATCTTTTTCATCTTTTGCTAAACCTGCAGCAATAAGTCCTTGTAAACCTTGGTCAGCAGGCTGTATTCTTGTTTTCTCAGCCTGAGAAACGAAAGTATCCATGTTTTGCTTAGCATCAGCATAGTTTTTATCTGCATATGCATTGTAAGCTCTTAATTTGAATTTAATAGGATCTTCAATTTTATCAAAAATCTTATCTAATACCGTTTTAGAGTTTACATAATCTTCGTTTGTGAAGTATAATTTTGCAATTTCTAATTGAGTATATGGATCTTCATCAGCATATTTTGTATAGTTGATAAGGTCTTGTGTAGCTTTCGCATTCTGTTGATATCTGATATCATAACCAGCTAATGCTTTATATGCAGGAGCATAAGTAGGATCTACAGCAATTGCTTTATCAATACTTTCTTTTGCATTTTTCCAAACCTGTGCAGCCATCCATAAAGTGGCCATTCTTGTATAAACGGACGCTTTATTTTTAGCTGTAGGCAATGCTTTATCATAAGCAGACATAGCCTCTCCCGGCATTCTTTTTAGTCTGTAAGCATCTCCCAGTGTATAATAATAATGTGCAGGAACACCTTTTTTCTCAGCTTTCTCAATTGCTTTAGTCAAAAACTGAATCGCAAGATCAGGTGAACTGTTCTTTTCAAATAAAGTTAAAGCTTCTGCAGCTCTGAACAGAACTTCAGCATCTTTTTCTCTTGAATCAGTCACTACTTTCTGAATTTCAGCTACAGCACTTTTATCACCTTTACCTAATTTAACAGCAGCTAAACCGATTTTATTAAGATAGCTTTTTGAATCAGCAGCTAATCCTTTATTGAAGCTTTCAGTTGCTTTAGCATAATCTGGTTCTCCCTGTCTTAAGAAAGTATTTCCCAAATAGAAGTAGTTTTCAGCGGTAGGCTCTTTAGCGATCATTTCAGTGAAATTCGTTTTTGCCTGAGCAAATTTATCACTGTCTATACTGTTGATACCATCCTGCAGTGTTTGTGCAGAGGCAAAACCGGTAAAAAATACCACGGCTGCTCCAAAAGCAATCTTCTTTACATTCATATTCATTATATCTTTCATTTTATATTTTCTAATAATTGAGTTATATTCTACACAATTTTCAGACCAAATTTATATTTTTAACAAGGTTAAATTGTGAATTTAATATTTTTTAACGCATCTGAACTTCTCTCTTATAGATGTTATAAGGTTGCAGACCTTCTTTCTGAACAATTTTTTGACCTAAATGAGTACATGAAAATCTAATAAATCCATTGGCAATATTAAAATTACCTTCGTTTATTAAGAAATAAAGAACTCTTGTAAATGGATACTCCATTGTACGAAGCCCTTCAAAATCTGCATTGTAAAGTTTCCCTTTTTCTACAACAGGAAGAATTTTAACCATACTTCTTAGTTTTTCAGAATTCTTATCATAAGGACGGCTAAAAGTATTAAGCCCTACAACCCCTATTTTATTGGGATATTTTCCTAATTCCTCTATGATCTTCTGATTTCCCGGAATAATGGAAAATTGAAGGTCTTTTGGCTGTTTTTTTAATTTTTCAGCGACAAAATTCAGATTACTTGAGTTAGTTCCATCGAAGATAAATTCTTTTTTATCAGACATCAATCCGCTATTGATTTCCTCCATTGAAATACTTTCTTTTGGAGAATCTTTAGGAACTACAAAGACTACCGCATCGGCAGCAAATTTAGCAGGAAGAAACTTTAAGTCTGTTCTTTCTTCGTATGTTTTTATTTCTTCAGGAGTAAGATTTCTGGACATTACCACTACTTTAGCACTTCCTTTCAAAAGATCCAGAAGTCCTAAATCTTCTTTTTTGGTTTCTACTTTTATGTGGGTTTCAGGGTAGTTGATCATATAGCCCTCAGCCAATGCTTCTGTGACACTTTGAAAGGACTCGTCAGTAAAAATTGTAAGATCACCTTTGTGATAAGAAGGAGCATTTTTCTCCTTTTTGCAGCCTGCTAGCATTATGCTTAAAACAAAAATTACTGCAAGCTTAAAACTATTCTTCATTTCTCGATTTTTTAATTCTTGAGATCGCCCTGTAAATTCTGAAAATACCATAGATAACCAGTACTACACCTAATGCATAGGCAACAGCTGGTTCTAAAATAGTAAAAAAGAATTTGTAGACAATCACTACAATTCCTAAAACGATATAAAACAATCCCGTAACCAGGGATAACCAATTGAACATCATGTAACAAAAATACCAAAAAAAATAAAAAGAGAAGCATATGCTTCTCTTTTTATTTATATATTGAATAAATAAGTCTTATTCAAAGTTCATAGTAAATGGTACACTATAGTAAGATCTAACGCTCTCCCCGTTTCTCTTCGCAGGAGTCCATTTTTTAAGTTTCTTAACTACACGTACAGCTTCACTGTTAAAGTCGCCATTTGGAGATTTCTCTTCAATAGTAACTGCAGAAACAGTTCCATCTTTTTCTACAACGAACTTAAGCTTAGCTTTAAGCGTTCCTTCACCTCCTTCCATCAAAGAAGTATCGAAGTTATCTCCCAAGAACTTTCTTAATGCTCCCATACCTCCAGGATATTCTGCAGACTGGTCAACATCTTTATAGATCTCGTTAGGGTTGTTCGCTTTTACTTCTACAGTACTAGCTTTAGTACCTGTAGATGGTGGTGGCGGTGGTGGTGTATAAGCCGGTGCTTTTACCCCCTCCTGATTCTGTAAACCAGTTGTAGTTTCCAACTGCTTAGAGATCGGTGGTGGTGGAGTTTCAATTTTCGGAGCTTTTACAGGCTCAGGAACTACGTTCTGAATCACCTCAATTTTCTCTTCTTCTTTTGGAGGAGGAGGTGGTGGTGGTTCTTCTTCCTTAGGCTGCTCGATAATCGGATCTTCTTCGATAATATCTACTAGATCTGCCTTTACTTCTTGCTTAGGTGGAGCTGTAAGATTTTTAATCGTAAGATAGATGAACGGAGACAAAGCGGCCAAAAGGAATAATGCTGTTCCGATGATAAAAGACTTTGTTAAAAGTCTCGGATACTGATGTCTAAGATCATAGGCACCATATTCCTTGTTTCTATTTTCAAATACGATCTCATCTAAAGTAAGATTCTGACCGTATACATTTTCATCTGCCATAGATTAGATATAACAATTTTATGGTTAAATTACTTTGTAGCAGCAGCCGGTGCAGCAGCACCTCCTACTTTTTTCTCATAAATAGCTTTTTCCCAAGGCTTGATATCAGTAACACCGTACTGCTCACTTTTGGTAATTGCCATTTCGTCAAGAATATCAACAAAGTTCTTATATATAGCATCGTCGGTTGGCTTAATGATCACGGTAAATTTCGTTTGATCTGCAGCTCTAGATTTTGCCTGCTGAATTACTTTTCTAATTCCTTCTCTATCAAGAGTAGTTTCCATAAGAGTCTGGTCATTCAAGGAAGTTGCATCCTGCTGGTGCCAAAATACTCTGTTGTCTTTTCCTAATAAAATAGAAATTGAGTTAGAAAGTTTAATTTCTGTTGGAGGTGGTTTTTGTTTTTCATCTTTCGGTTTAGCCGGAAGACCCAAATCCATAACATTCGGTTTACTGAATGTAGTTGTGAACATAAAGAAGGTAATCAATAGAAAACCCAAGTCCACCATCGGAGTCATATCGACTCTGGTACTCTGCTTCTTGGAACGGACCTTGCCGCCCTTGCCGCCTTTTTCTTGTACTTGTACTTCTGCCATTTCTATCGATATTATTCGTTAGGTTTACCTTCTTGTGATGTAATCAACCAAAATTTAAGAAAATCAATATCTCTTAAACCCTCAAATAGACTTTTAACTTTAGGATATTGAGTAGTAACGTCACCTTTAATAGCTAACTTGTAGTCAGGGTTAACGCTCAAACTTTCTTTTACCCAATCAATTAATTGTTTATTTGTACTGTCCATAGGAATACCTGTAGGACTCTTATAATTTTTCTGCTCATCTGCAGGCATATCCAAGTAACCTTTAAGCTGGTTCATTGGAACTCCAATTGCCTGAATTTTCTGGAAAGCTGCTTTTTGGTTGTTATCAAAAGTAATCCCATACTTTTGTCCCATTTTATCCAAAAGGGCAAGTCTTTCTGATGCATTTTCTACTGGCTGGAAATAGAATTTTCCGTCCGGAGTAGCGTTGATAGTCATTAAACTAGCATCAGGAAGTAATTTTTCCGAAATTGAAGATGGCGGTTTGATCTGCTCCACGTCAGGTTTTTTAAACTGAGTGGTCAATATAAAGAACGTAAGGAGTAGGAACGCAACGTCACACATTGCCGTCATGTCCGTAATAACTCCATGTCTTTTTGGTTTGACTCTCGCCATTATTATAAAATATTTTTAATTAAACTTCTTTTAATTGCTAATGCAAATACCTTGCTAATTCTTAGTTGAATTCAGCGAAAGATTGTTGGATACTCATAGAGATCTCATCGATCTTGTAAGTTAATCCGTCAATTTTAGAAGTAAAGAAGTTATAAAGGATAATAGCGATTGCTGAAGTACCAATACCTAATGCCGTGTTGATCAAGGCTTCAGAGATACCTGTAGATAGAGCAGCAGCATCCGGAGTACCACCTCCTGAACCTAATGCGAAGAACGCCTTGATCATCCCGATTACCGTTCCAAGTAGTGCTACTAACGTTGCAACAGTACCTAAAGTAGAAAGGATCATCATGTTTTTCTCAAGCATTGGCATCTCAAGAGTAGTAGCTTCTTCGATAGCTTTGTTAAGCGCTACCATTTTCTGCTCCTTATTTAATGTAGTATCGTGAGAAAGTGCTTTGTAAGTAGTAAGACCTTCTTTTACTACGTTACCTACAGAACCTTGTTGTCTGTCACACTCTTCGATAGCTTCGTCAATTTTGTTTTGGTTTAGTAAGCTTCTTACTTGTACAACGAAGTTGTCTAAGTTTCCTTTTCCAGCAGCTTTACCAAGAACGAAATATCTTTCAAAAGAGAAAACGATTACAGTAATCATGAAAGTAATCAAGATTGGTACGATAACCCCTCCTTTGTAGATAATACCTAAAAACGATTCTGGGTGAATGTCTTTTCCTTCAACACTTGAAAAGGCTACAGATCCACTTCCTAGTTTATCTGCGTCTTTAAAGTTTCCTGGGCTACCAAGAACGAATAAATAAATACATACTCCTATAATAAATAGAATAGGAATAATAACAGCTGGATTTAAACCTCCTGCCTTTCTAGCAACTACTTGCTCATCATTTTTTGAAACATTCATTTCCATATTTAACTAAATTATATTGTTTTAAAATTTTACAGGGTGTAAATTAAAGGCAAAATTAATTAAAATGCAAGAGTCTTAATTAAACATTTTGCTTTTTTTTGATAAAGAAATTTTAATACGATTTCGATATAATAATTATTTTTAAATATTTTATTTATTTTCCCCAAATTTAACATTTGAGTTAAAAAATCAAAAAAATAAGACACCCATTTTTTTTAATTTCCCAATGTTAAATTTTATTTAAATTACGATATTCACAATACGGTGAGGGACTACAATGATTTTTTTAGGGGTTTTGCCCTCCAAAATCTGTTGCATTTTCTCACTCGAAATCACCAAATCTTCCACTTCCTTGGCAGATAATTGAGCTGAAAGTGAAATTTTGAACTTCATTTTACCATTTACACTTACCGGATACTGAATTTCATCTTCTACCAGATAATCTTCATTTAATACCGGGAACTGTTCAAATTCAATAGACGTATCGTGTCCTAATAAACTCCATAGTTCTTCACAGATGTGAGGAGCATACGGAGAAATGATAACGGCCAGCGGCTCTAAAATATTGCGCTTGTTGCATTTTATTTTCTGAAGCTCGTTCACAGCAATCATAAAGGAGGATACAGAAGTATTGAAAGAGAAATTTTCAATATCATATACGACCTTCTTTATTAAGGTATGTAAAACTTTATATTCTTCTTTTGTAGGCTCTTCGTCTGAAACTTCAAATGTATCTTCATTGAAATAGAGATTCCAGAATTTTTTAAGGAAACCATATACTCCACTTAATCCCTGAGTATTCCAAGGCTTGGATTGCTCCAATGGTCCTAAGAACATTTCATACAGTCTTAAACCATCTGCTCCGTATTCTTCACAGATATCATCAGGATTTACTACGTTGTATTTTGACTTGGACATTTTCTCTACTTCACGGCCTGTGATGTATTTTCCATCTTCCAGGATAAATTCTGCATTGGCATAATCAGGTCTCCAAGCTTTGAAGGCTTCAGTATCCAATTCGTCAGAAGTTCCTTTTAATAAGGATACGTCAACGTGGATCTGCTGAGTCTGATAATCTTTTGCTAAATTTTTAGAGACATATTGATTAGTTCCATCAATTCTATATACATATGCACTCATTCCTAAGATCATCCCCTGGTTGATCAATTTTTGGAATGGTTCATCGTGATTGATATATCCTCTGTCTTTTAAGAACATGTTCCAGAAACGCGAATATAATAAGTGTCCTGTAGCATGCTCACTTCCTCCAATATATAAGTCTACCTGTCCCCAATAGTCTGAAAGATCTTTTGCGCAAAACTCTCCGTCATTTTGCGGATCCATATATCTAAGGAAATACCATGAGCTTCCAGCCCAACCCGGCATGGTAGATAATTCTAAAGGGAAAATAGTTTTATCATCAACAAGATCTGTTGCAACTACTTTTTGGTTAGCTTCATCCCAGGCAAATTCTTTTGCATTTCCTAATGGCGGATCTCCGTCTTCTGTTGGTAAATATTTTTCAACTTCAGGAAGTTCCAATGGTAAAGCGGAAGTTGGTAACGTGTATGGCATTCCATCCTTATAATATATAGGAACAGGTTCTCCCCAATAACGCTGTCTTGAGAAAATAGCATCACGCTGTCTATAGTTCGTTGTTCCATGACCGATTTCTTTAGTTTCGATCTCAGAAATTATTTTTGATTTCGCCTCATTATAATTCAATCCGTTTAAGAAATCAGAGTTTACGCAAACTGAGTCTTTGGAATCAAAAGATTTTTCCTGAACGTCTTCTTCAGTTTCTACAACTTTTTTAATTTCAAGATTGAATTTCTTTGCAAATCTGTGGTCACGTTCATCATGTGCCGGAACAGCCATCACTGCTCCAGTTCCATATCCCATCAACACATAGTCTGAAATATAGATCGGCATTTTTTCGTTGCTGAACGGATTGATTGCATAACTTCCTGTGAAAGCTCCACTCACGTTTTTCACGTCAGACATTCTGTCCCTTTCCGTTTTTTTGGAAGTTTCTTCAATATAAGTATCTACTTCTACTTTTTGAGCATCGGTAGTAATAGTTTCTACTAATGGATTTTCCGGAGCTAATACCATAAAAGTTGCTCCAAATATTGTATCAGGTCTTGTAGTAAATACCTCAACGATCTCATCATGACCTTCTACCTGAAACTGAACCTGCGCTCCCTGAGATTTCCCAATCCAATATTCCTGAGAATCTTTCAAAGGCTGCGGCCAGTCTAAAGTATTTAATCCTTGTAATAATCTTTCAGAGTAAGCAGAAATTCTCATACTCCACTGCATCATTTTCTTTTGGAAAACTGGGAATCCTCCTCTTTCGGATTTACCATCTTTCACCTCATCATTTGCCAATACTGTTCCTAATGCAGGACACCAGTTTACAGTGGTTTCTGCTCTGTAAGCAAGACGATAGTTTAACAGGATATCTTCTTTATCAAGATCAGAAGCAACTTTCCATTCTTCTGCTGTGAAATTTAATTCGTCGTTTTGATTAGCGTTTAATCCTTCTGTTCCTTTTTCTTCAAAATGCTGGATTAATGAATCAATAGATTCTGCCTTGTCGGTGTTTTTATTATACCAAGAGTGATACAGCTGGATAAAGATCCACTGTGTCCATTTATAGTAAGAGGCATCTGAAGTTCTTACTTCTCTGCTCCAGTCAAATGAAAATCCGATTTTTCTTAACTGCTCTTCGTATCTGTTGATATTTTGTTCTGTAGTAATAGCCGGATGCTGTCCTGTCTGGATAGCATATTGCTCAGCAGGAAGTCCAAAACTGTCATATCCTACCGGGTGAAGAACATTAAATCCCTGATGTCTTTTGTATCTTGCATAGATATCCGATGCTATATATCCCAGCGGGTGACCTACGTGAAGACCTGCTCCGGATGGATACGGAAACATATCGAGTACATAAAATTTGGGTTTATCTGTGTTATTAGAGGTTTTATAGGTTTGATTTTCCTCCCAGTATTTCTGCCACTTTTTTTCTATCTGCTGATGATCGTAAAACACTTTATATATATGTTATATGTTAGACTTTAAAATATTGAATTATTTTTCTTTTTAACAAGATTCACAAAAATAATGATTTTAAAGTAAATGAAAATTTAATTTATGATGAATTGCAATTCTGTCCCAACAAAAAAATCTCATCCGGAGATGAGATCTGTTTTATATCCTGAAGTATATACTATTATTGAGTAACTCTTTTGAAGGTATATGTTCTTGTCTGGAATATCGTAGGATCCTGAGTCTCCTCTCTTACAGCAAGATTGAGCGTTGTATCATCCAAAGTAATAACTTTTGCATTTTGCGGCTCTACAATCCCCTGAATTTTCATTTGAACGTCTTTCCCTTCCTTATTATAAGTGTAATTGAATTTTATATCAGAAAGAATAGCACACTGCCCAGGTGTAGCGGTATCTCCCCAGTTCGTCTTACCTCCTTTGGAGTCAGCGCTGAAAAACCATCTGGTCTGCTTCTGACAGTCAGTATAAGTAATCGTGTTAGAAACCGGGTCTTCACCAGTCTCTACAGTGGTAACTACTTCTTTTAGCGGTTGCCATGTCCCAACCAGAGGAGCTTCCAGAACTGTATCATTGTTATCACTACATCCTGTAGCGGCAAACAAAGACAAACCTGCAAATAGTAATGCTAATTTCTTCATAGATCAATTTTTTCAAGCGCTAAAATTATAATTTTTTTGATTTATATTACTATTTTTTATGAAAAATTATTTCATCGACCTTTATTTATATATATTTTAAAACACTCAGACCTCATTTTCCCTTTATTTAACAAATATTGGATACATGGGTTCATTCATTTTATTAAAAAAGTTATTTTTGCAAGAAAGAAAATACAAATGCAGGATATTACGAAAAACAATTTTGATTTTATACGCGTTCTCCTTGCCTTTATTGTCTTCCTCGGACATCTAGGCACTCTCAGTAATTCTCCTGATCTTAAAATTTTTGAACACAGTCCTATAGAAATTGCTGTTTTCGGCTTCTTTGCAGTCAGTGGATTTCTTATCGCAAGGAGTTATGAAAGGTCTTCAAGCCTGAAAAGTTATTTAAAAAAGAGAATCAAAAGAATTGTTCCCGCTTACTTATTGGTTATTTTTTTATGTGCAATTTTATTAAGTTTGGTAAGTACCTATTCTTTCACCGAATATTTTAGCAATACACAGGTTTACAAATATCTTTTCTGGAATTCATTATTTTTAAATTTCAAAGCCCCATGGCTTCCTGGAGTTTTTGGGAATCAGGCAGTAAATGGCGCTCTCTGGACACTGAAAATAGAAATGTGTTATTATTTCGCTGTCCCCTTACTGTTTTTACTGTTCGGAAAGAAGAATAAATACAGAAATATAAGTTTGATTATTTTATACTTTCTGTCACTTATTTATCTTAATTATTTTGAATCATTAAATAAAATTTCACTTGCCAAACAGCTTCCAGGAACATTATCCTATTTTATCCCAGGAATGCTGATTTACTTTAATTTTGATAAATTCATCAGACATAAAAATATATTTTTCATCATCGCTCTCGCTACGGTTTGGATTGATTTATACTTAAAAATTCAGCTTTTTTCCCCAATGATGATTGGTGTTATCGTAATGTACATTGCCTATTCATTCAAATTCTTAAATAATTTCGGAAAATATGGTGATTTCACATATGGAATCTACATTTTCCACTTCCCAATTATCAGAACTTTCCAGACTTTAGGATTATTTGAAGATTATAATCCGTTTGTAATGGCTCTGGTATGCATGTTGGTGGTCATTGCTGTAGGGGTAAGCTCCTGGCATTTTTATGAAAAAAGATTTTTATAATTTTACAGTCTCAAAAAGCATAAATGAAAGATCTTGTCTCCATTATCACTCCCAGTTATAATTCTGCAGAATTTATCGAGGAAACCATACAGTCTGTTCTTAACCAAACCTACGAAAACTGGGAATGGCTGATTACTGACGACCTTTCCAAGGATAATACCGTTGAGATCATCAGAAAATACAATGATCCCAGAATAAAACTGCAGGTACTGGAAAAAAACGGCGGAGCAGGAAATGCCAGAAATAATAGTCTGGAAAGAGCTAATGGAAGATATATTGCGTTTCTCGATTCCGATGATCTGTGGTATCCCGAATACCTGGAAACGATGATTACTTTTCTTCAGCAAAATAACGCAGAACTGGCGTACTGCAACTATTCAAGATGTGATGAACACACAATGGAACCGATTTTAAAAGATTTTGAAGCTGATAAAATTGTTACTTTTTCTAATTTACTTAAAACCTGCAGACTAGCACCCGTTTCCACCATTTACGATACCAAAAGAGTCGGAAAATTTTTCTTTCCGGTAAAAAGCAAACGTGAAGATCACGTCATGTGGCTGAATTTGTTGAAAGTAATTCCTAAAGGTTATCCTGTACAAAAAACACTGGCAAAATACAGAATGCGCGAAAACAGTGTTTCCAGAAAGAAAAAAAATATCATCAAAGATCAATATCTTGTCTATAAAGATTTCATGGGATTTTCAACATTAAAATCATTGTACTATACGGCCAACTGGGCGCTGAACGGATTCCTGAAATATTCTAAAATTTTCAATTAATGGAGTATTCAAAAGAGTTCAAAGCCGCTCTGAGCGCTTTTTCCGGTACCGAGAAAGACAAACTTATTTTCAGACTTCTGAGAAAGGATAAATTATTGTCTAAAAAGCTTTATTTCGAGCTTATTGATCCGGAAACTACCGATGATAAGAGAAATGCAATGGAAGAAATTGTTGCAGAAAAAGTTCTTCTAGCCTCAAAATATACCGGAAATGTACCCTATTTCCTGACTATCATTAGAAAGATAAGCGCAGAAATCACTGAACACATTAAAATTACCACAGATAAATTCGGGGAAGTTTCACTGAATCTTCTTCTCGTTAATAAAATCCTGGAAAACAACAGTGACCTCAGCAGACAAAGGTTTGATAATGTTTACAAACTTTATATTTACATTATTAACAAAGTATTCAAATCTTTGACTCTTATTAAAAAGCTGGACGAGGATTACTGGATGGAAATTGATGAATATTTGCGTGACACTCAAGAGAAAATATTGGAGAACCACTATCTTCAAAAACTCTGTGTTAATAATGGTCTTGACATCAGCTGGCTGGAATGCGACAGAATTCCGGAAAACATAGATCAGATCATGAAGGAAATGAAAAGCCAGGGATATTTACGATAAAATTTTCTGCAGAATCATTTTGGAAGAATCAGGTTTTCCATTTACAAATTTCGCTGCATTTTGAGACATTTCTGTAAGCTCTTCCTGATTGTCTTCATTCATAAGGAATAAAACAAATTCTGCGGCTGTATATTCGTCTGGAAATGATTTTCCGCCATTTGCAGCATTCAGATCGTCAGCTTCCGGATTCTTTTTGTAATGATTTCCAAAAATTACGGGAACGCCAAAGGTTGCCGCTTCCAGAATATTATGAAGTCCTGCATCATGAAAACCACCTCCTACAACAGCTGCATCTGCATAAGAATATAGTTTTGAAAGTAAACCAATGCTGTCTATAATCAGAATTTGAGCGTTGTTGATTGGTTGTTGAGGGTTTTGGATTTCGCTGTATAGTAACGCATCCGGAAACATATTTTTCAAATGCTCTACTCTTTTCAGCTCGTGCGGGGCGATAATGAGTTTCACCCTATTATTTTTGCGGGAAACTACTTCTGCTATTTTTTCTTCAGCCTGCCATGAACTCCCAAAAACTACTGCTTTATGATCTCCTTTGAAGTCTGCAATAAAGTCTACATGATTGTTCCGGTCACGAAGTTGTTTTACTCTGTCAAATCTTGTATCTCCCGTTACAGAAGACTTTATCAATCCAACACTTTTGGCCAGGGCTAAGGAAAACTGAGTCTGATGAAAAAACCAATCTACATCTTTCTTCAGCTGCTTTACAAACCATTTCCCGTAGGAAGTAAAGAAGGATTGTCTTTCATAAAACAGGGCGGAAATAACATAGATCTTTGTCCCTTTATTTTTCAGTTCAGCAAGCAGATTATACCAATAATCATATTTAACCGTAAAAAATAGTTCAGTATTAAACTGTGATATAAATTCCTTTACAGTACTTTTTTTATCGAACGGCAAGTAACAAATAACGTCTGCAATGTGTTTTTTCTTAACGACATTTTCATATCCTGATGGAGAAAAAAAAGTTACTAAAACTTTATGTTGGGGAAAATTCTCTTTAAGCTTTTCCAAAACGGGCAGTCCCTGCTCATATTCTCCCAAACTGGCAGCATGCATCCAGATGACTTTATCTGTTTTTGTAAATACCGATTTTACTTTATCTAAAGACTGCTTTCTTCCTTCAACGCCTTTTTTAGTTTTGTCATTAATCAATGCAAAAACCTTCATCCCAAAAGTAAGGAGACCGATAAATATATTGTATAGAAAAGCCATTTTAATTATTCTTTTATTTCAATTCTATCCTGATCCGCAGGTGGATTGGATATGACTAAAAACTCAATTTCTTCGACAGATTCATTGGAGATAAAATGTTTTGATCCTGGTGCAATGGAAATAGACTCTCCTTGCTTAACCGAAAATTTTTCTTCATTGATATAGAATACAGCTTCTCCTTTCAGAATATAAAAAAATTGCTCAGCCACTTTGTGAAAGTGTAGTTTTTCTGAAGTTCCTGCAGGCATCTTTTCCTGCTTTACGGATAAGCTTTTTGTATTTTTCAGAATCCAGCTGTCACAGTGGTTTCCCCAGGTATAATGTTCTGAATTATCTTTAGAATGTATCATTTAAATAGATGAGAAATAAAAAGTAGTGCAGGAGTAAATAACACAACGGATAAAAATATAGTGGCAAATGAAATTCTAGGCTTAGCTTTATCATCTACAGCATATCTGAACATATAGTCCTGAATATTTGTAAAAATGACTGCCAGCACTACAAAAAGAATTCTTAACCCTATTTTCATAATTAAAAACTGAGCATTCATATTCTGATCTGTAATTTCCACAGGAAAATTAGTGTCTTCAGGATGTCTTAATCCATAGACGAACAGGGCATATAGTCCAAGAGCTAATACAGGCATCAGAAATGCATATATTTTCCCTCCAAATCCATCAGCCTTTCCTTCCATATCAAAATGTACAGGAATTCTCTCTGGTAATGCGCTATAGTTTTTCAGGGTAAACCACCACAGAAAAGCGACCCATCCAAAATTAAAAATATCAAAAATTGTAAAAAGAATATTTTCCATTTCAGATGTGATTAATTTGGATTAAATTACACTTTTCAGTACTCTCAGTTTGTGAGTATGTTTGTTCATTTCTTTATTGAAAATCCCTGTAGAATCCAATGTGTCAATTCTTACTTTTCCGGAAGCATGAATGATTTTTTGATTATCCAGCATAATGCCTACATGAATAATTTTTCCTTCTGCATTTTCAAAGAAAGCAAGATCTCCCGGCTGTGTTTCTTCTATGAAAGTAAGCGGTTCTCCTACCTCAGCCTGTTGAGAAGCATCTCTCGGAATTTTTATATTGTGAATTTTATATACCAATTGAGTAAATCCTGAACAGTCTACAGCAAAAAAACTTTTACCTCCCCAAAGGTAAGGTACATTAAGGAATTCTTTTGCCGTCAGGGCAATACTTTCACGTACATCATGACTTCTCCTTGAAGCAACCACCGGAAACTCCACTTCTGACCCCATAGAAAGTAAGGTCTTTCCATCATTCATTAACACGGAAGAAAAATCTTCAGTAACAACAGTCACTTTTCTGCCTGCAAGCTCTTCATCTGTTACCGGTTTCAGCTGTTTGGTATCCATCCATCCTTCATAGCCGTCGTAGTGCATTTTTATTTTGGTCCAGTTTTTATCTACTTCCAAAATATCTGCACTTTCTCCAAACAATATTTCCGTAACAATTTCAGCTCTGTCAGAATTTTCTGCACGAACCGGCGCTACTGTAACAATACAAATTCCTTTATTCATTAACTCTCAATTTAAAGATTGAATAATTTAAAGATAGACAAAATACAATCTGCATCCTCTTTAAATGCTCTCATCTTTGGATATTTTAATTACTTTCTGCGAAGAAAGTTCACTCCATCACGCAAAGGTAAAATAAGATTTTCAAAATCTTCATCTTTTGCTGCCAAATCATTTAACTCCTGGATAGACTGGGTAGATTTTAGCTTTGGGTTTTCTTCCAGCACTTTTCCATACCATAAAACATTATCAAACAGGATTACGGTTCCGGATTTAGTGTGTGGTTTGATCAATCTAAAATATTCCGCATAATTTTCCTTGTCAGCATCCACAAAAATCAGATCAAAAAACTCTTCTGTTTCTTTTAAAAATTCTTTGGCATCCTGAAGTTTAAAATCTATCTGACTGGCATATTCACTTGACTCAAAATACTTTTTCGGCAGATAAGCAAGATCTTCGTTTACATCCAGCGTAGTAATTTTCCCGTCTTTCGCTAATCCTGATGCAAGGCATAGTGTAGCATATCCTGTGAATGTTCCTATTTCCAAAATACTTTTCGGCTGCAGCATTTGGGAAATAATAGTAAGTAACCTTCCCTGCTGGTATCCGGAAATCATGTGAGGCTGTGTTGTTTTCTGGTAAGTCTCTCTTCTCAGTTTTTTCAGAATTTCGGATTCCGAAGAAGCGTGTGCTTCCAAATATCTGTCCATTTCAGGATTCTTTTCTTCAAAAAAACTCATACCATTTTAATTTAAAACAAATTTAAGGATTTTAAAGCTAGTTTTTAAATTCAACAAGAAGATACAAAAAAAGAGAGAAATTAATCCCTCTCTTTTTCTTAGCCAGATCTAAATTTTATGTGAAAAATCATTATACTGCTATACAATATTGTCTTATACCAGCACAAACCCATCCTGGGCAACATTTTGTTTGTGGGCTAGTACAAAATATCTGTGGATTACACCCTCTAATAGCACCTTGTACAGTTTTCATTTCTGCTCTTGAAAGTTTTTTTGAATTTTTCATAATTATTTTGTTTAGTATTAATTTCCTACTCTTTAAGATTTTCGGACACCTCTCTATTTATTTCCTTTTAAAGGGATTTAAATATACACATTCTTTTGTTAACCAAAGAATTACAACGCATATAATTGATTGGAAATTAAAAATTTACATTATACCGGGAAAAACCCCATATAAAATACCGTGAAAATACGGATGGTATTTTTGTGGTATTCGTTATAAGTTTGCAATAAGAATAAGGGGTAAAAACACTAAGAGAAACAAGATGATTGCAGGAGAGACACAAACTAACCATGAGAATCACAAAAAAGTTATGCTGAAAAGCAGAACTGATTCTTCTGCAGCAAAAACTAAGAAAGAAATATCCACTTCATTTTTGCTACGAATTATTTCGCTCCTGAAAAAGGAAGAATTAATTTGATTAAAAAATAAATCCCGGCCACCTTCGGGATTTATTTTTGCTTTAAAGCCCATACTATTTCTTTTTTAAGCTCATCAGCTATTCTATCGGATCAACAGTCTAATCCCATTCCGGGAACAAATTTTTTCCAATTTTAATTCAAAAGAACTTTTCTGAGTTCATCCGAAAAATCTTTATTCCAAGCATCAACAAAACAATCTGAATTACCCTCAGACAGCCCGTTATTTCGGGGTTCCAATCTTTACATTCTTTACATTTCAGTATTAACAGGGTAAAGTCCTCTCAAAAAAACAGGATAAACACTTATTCTTAAGCACCTACATAATTCTACATTTGATCTAAGTTTCTCAACCATGAAACACTCACACCGAGGAGGCCCCCGAAAATCCTAAAACAGAGTAGGGATATTTTAAAACAACCACATGAAAACAAAGACTTTATTTTTAATTGGAGCAATAGTGGGACTTGTTATGATATTTTCCCAGCTAAAGCCTCAGGAAATGTCTTTTTATAAAGAAAAAGGCAATTACATTGTAGACAACAACTACATCCTTAAAGATGTGAAAAAAATTTCTGATGAAGACATGAAGAGTTTATTGAAACTGCAAAAACTCCATCAGAATAGTTTGGGTACCAATTTTATTATTTACAAAATCAACAGACAGTATATTATCCGGGGATGTTTAATGAAAGCTAATATCGACTGGAAAAAATATGGTGATTTAAGAGCTAAAGTAGACGGCATCCTGAAAAAATACGGAGCCAAAGAACTTGGAACAGATTATTATGCTATTCAAAACAATCAGGTTGCAACCAATGCTGCCCTGCTGAGTCAGAAAGATATTGCTTCTTTAGGTAAACTTACCGTAAGAGGTGCTGAAGAATATACGATCTGTCCGCCAACTATGGGAAGAAAAAATCTTACGAATGTGATCATAAAATCTTACAAAGTCAATACAGCTATTGATCCAAGAATCAATGTAAAACTTAATAATGTATTGGTTAACTACAAATAACAGTTAAAGGCTGTTTTTGTTCTGAAGACAGCCTTTTCTTAAAACTTTTGTCATGAAAAAAAAGCTTCAGTTATCCGGAATTTTCATTATTCTATTGATTGTATTCACAATTGGTATGAAGGGAACATTTGATGGCTACTACGGTTTTTATTATGAAAACAAAAACTATGATAAGCCTTTGGCATATGTAATATCAGAGAATATTGCTCAATCAAAACCTGTCAATATGTTTACGGCTTATACCGGATTTGATACAGGATATGGCTTTTATGCACCGAATGTTGCCAGTGATTTTGTGATGAGCTTTGAACTGAAAGACAAGAATGGAAATATTCTGGAACAAAAGACCATGCCTTATTTCAAAAGCAAGGAGAGCAGAGTGAGATACACTACTGTCTTTAATATGTTTCTGGATAAGATTTCCGACAAAAATACATACGACAAAAAATATTATCAGTATCTGGACATTATTATCAGACAAATTGCAGCACACGTGATGAAAGAAAATCCTAAAGCATCAAGTGTTACAACAAAACTTTATCTGTACGACTACCCTTCTATTGCAGATTTCAGACAGGGAAAAACGAATGAAAATCTTATTCTTATTGATGAATTCAAACATTAAAGTGATGAAAAAGCTGAATGTACTTTATACCAAAATTGAAAACTTCTTTTTCAAAAAGGACAGTCAAACGGAATTCTTAAGCTTCTTCCGCGTTGCTATAGGAACTGTTATCCTCTTACAATTTCTTGCAGTGATACCGGATTTTGATAAATTATTTTCAAGCAACAGTATCATTCCACAGGATATTATGAGTGTTTTCACGCCTGACTGGTTGATTACTTTCTCAAAAATTGTCACCTTTTTACAGGGCTTCGGTATTGAAGAAAGTACAACAATTGTGATGACTAAAATATCATTTATCACATTGTGTATTTTGATCATTACCGGATTTTATTCCAGAATTTCTGCCTTTTTGCTATTACTACTGCAGATTGCGTTACTCAAAGGAAGCTCTTTCTTTGCGTATGGTGCAGACTTTTTCACAAGTATGTCTTTATTTTATCTGATACTTTTTCCTTCTGATCAACATTTTTCGTTGAGAAATTTCATTTTCCGTAGAAAACCTGAAGATATTAATTTCACTCCGGTCAAAAGATTATTTCAGATTCATATTTCTATTGCTTATTTCTTTTCCGGACTGGATAAAGCATTAGGTTTCAACTGGTGGAATGGTGAATCTATCTGGAAAGCCATTCATCTGCCCTATTCCAACAGAGATCTGAATATTGATTTCAGCTGGCTTATAGAACATTCTTATCTCTTAAGTTTCATGGGATGGAGTACGATTATCATCGAGATGTGCTACCCGTTTTTCATCTGGTATAAACCAACACAAAAAACATGGCTTTTCCTCACTGTTTCTATGCATATAGGAATTGCACTCGTTCTTAATTTATACTATTTTTCAGCCATTATGATTGTATGGAATATAACCAATTTTTATTTTGAGCAAACCGCTAAAAAACCAGTTCTTTCTTCAAAGAAAGAAATATCAGCTCATTATATTCCGAAACAGATTAACTCATAAAAAAACAAATCCCGAATTGCTTCGGGATTTATTTTTATGTAGGGTTGAGTGATTATTTCTTAGGAGCGATATCCATCAGTTTCATGAACTCATCTAGCTTAGGCATAATGATGATTTCCGTTCTTCTGTTTTCTCCTCTGCCCGAAACGCTCATGTTTGTCGCTTTAGGGTTGTATTCAGAACGACCACCAGCTGTAATTCTTGCAGGATCTACTCCAAACTGAGTCTGAAGAACTTTAGCCACGGAAGTACCTCTTAATGCAGAAAGATCCCAGTTGTCTCTTGGAAGATTAGGAGAATTCAACGGAGCATTATCCGTATTACCTTCAATCAATACTGAATATTTATCATAATCATTGATTACTTTAGCTACTTTGCCTAACACTTCCTGAGCAGCAGGCAGAATGTTGTAATCTCCTGTTTTATATAACATATTGTCTGAAAGAGAGATCATTACCACTCCTTTCAATACCTTCACCTGTACATCCTGATCAGATACATTATCTAAAGATCTTTTCAGTTTGTTAGACAATGCCAGGTTCAAGCTGTCATTCTTAGCGTTGTTAGAGATCAATTGCTTGATATAAGAATTGGAAGCATTGATTTCTCCTACCAGTTTATCAATATTTGCAGAGCTTTTCCCGGTGTTGGAAAGACATGCATCAAGTGATGATTTTAAAGCATCATGTTGGCTTTTCAGTAAGTTGTTTTCGCCGGCCAATGCAGAGTTCTGAGATTTCAAATCCTGAATTTCTCTCTGTCTTTCTCCGATATTTTCAATACACTGCTTATAGTTTGTGCTTAAAGCATCATACTGCTTCTTGCTGACACAAGATGTCATTCCCAGCGCCATTGCAGAAACTGCTACAATTTTTAAAATCTTCATAAATAATCTTTTTTAGACTACTCAAAGTTAGGAAAATTCAATTGAATTATATCGGTTATCTTTGCATAAAAGAAATTCTCAACATATATGTTGGAAAAATCAAGCTTTATCAGTCAATTAAAAAACCTTGTTCACGAACCGGAAAACCATACGTATCTTCTGGCAGTAAGCGGAGGTGCAGACTCTATGGTTCTTGCCTCTTTATTCAGGGATTTAGGGAACGAAATCAAAGGTTCAAAATTTCAGTTTCAGGTTGCTCATATCAATTATAAACTCCGTGGTAATGATTCTGATCTGGATCAAAACACGGTTCAGAATTTTTGTGAGAAAAATCATATAAAATTTCATTTGTATGAAGTTTCAGAAAAGGATAGAAAACCTGATAATTCTATTCAGCTCTGGGCAAGGGAACTTCGATATACTTTTTTTAAAGAAATTCAGGAAAAAGAAAAACTGGAATTTCTTGTTACCGCTCATCATCTGAATGACCAACTGGAAACATTCATCATCAACCTTTCCAAAGCTTCCGGCATCAATGGACTCAGTGGAATTCCATCGAATGACAATTATATTCTCAGACCTCTTTTACATTTTTCAAAAAAAGAAATTTATCAGTTTGCTGAGGAGAATACGATTGAATTCCGGGAAGATTTGTCTAATAAAAAAAATGATTATCTGAGGAATAAGATTAGAAATGAGATTGTTCCGGCACTGATGGAAACCAACGATCATTTTCTGGAAAACTTCAAAAAAAGCTCTTTGTATCTGAATCAAACTAAAGATTTTGTCCGAAAACAGATTCAGGAAATAGAAAATAGTCTTACGGTATTTAACCAAAACAATAAAATCTTATCAAAGGAAAAGCTGGATCAGGAAAGCGATTTCGTAAAATTTGAAATTTTAAAAAAATACGGATTCAACCAGGAGGAAGAAATCCCTAAAATTTTTAAAGCCGAAAATAACAGTTCATTTTTTTCAAAAGAATATCAGTTGATTGTCAACCGTGATGAGCTGATTTTTATTGATAAAAGAAACGAAAAGGAAATTGAAGAGGAAATAATCCTGATTGATCATTTTGATTTTTCCAAAAACCAGATCAGCATCAATCTCGTAGATTACATTGAAAGCATTGATGGAATCAATAAAGCGTTTGAATGGGATTTTGATGCAGACAAACTTCATTTCCCGCTACGTTTGAGAAAACAAAAAGAGGGCGATGAGTTGTATCCAACCGGTTTTTCCGGGAAAAAGAAAGTTTCTAAGTTTTTTAGGGACGAAAAATTATCTATTTTAGCGAGGCAAAAAATCTGGATACTGACTGACAGTAATGATTCTGTACTTGGGATCATCCCTTTCAGGCAGGACAGAAGATATGTAACGAATGAGAAGACAAAATGGAGTCTCAAAATTTTTAATGAAATGAACAATGAAATTTAGAAATTGGTTTTTATTAATTCTATTATTTTTAGCGACAGGGATTAATGCGCAGATAAAAAATCCCGTAAAGTTTAAATTCACTATCAACGATCTTGGAAATAATCAGTACGAAGCGGTATTGAATGCTACCATGGAAAGCGGATGGCACATTTACTCAAAGGATTTACCGGAAGACACCGGAATTCCCACTGAATATAAAGTTACAGGAAAGAATATCGAGCTAATCGGCAAGTTTACCGAAGTAGGTAAAAAACATGAAGAATTTTCTGAAGCTTTTGGGGGAACAATTGTTTTTTACTCCAATTCAGCCGGGTTTAAGCAGAAATTTAAATTAAAAGACCCTGCCAAACCTGCGGATGTTACTTCTGAGATTACATACCAGACCTGTGACGACAGAGTTTGTCTGGCTCCCAATACATTAGAATTCAACCAAAAAGTTACTCCAAAGGGAGCAACGGAAGAGGCTACAACTGAGGAAACGGCTGGTCCTGTAAAAGATTCAGTAAAAATAACTGAAACAGTTACTGAAAACCCTGCAAAAACAGAGGCTACAGTGACAGAAACCTCAAAACTGGATCCTAAGCAATTAAAAATTGCAACAATAGATTTCAAAAAGCCATTGACGGATTGTGGTACAGCTTCTACTAAAGTGGATGAAAATTACTGGACGTATTTATTCCTTGGGTTCATCGGAGGGTTAATCGCTTTGCTTACTCCTTGCGTTTTCCCAATGATTCCATTAACCGTTTCATTCTTTACAAAAGGTAGCAAGAACAAGGCAAAAGGAAAAAGAGATGCCCTTATTTATGGGTTTTTCATTCTTCTTATCTTCGTTTTATTGAGTATTCCTTTCCACATTATTGACGGAATTGCAGGAAATATCTTCAACGAGATTTCTACCAGTGTATGGCTGAATATTGCCTTCTTCATCATATTTATCTTCTTTGCCGGAAGTTTCTTCGGGTATTATGATATTACCTTACCAAGTTCTATTGCCAATAAATCTTCTAAAGCGGAAGAAGCAGGAGGGCTTATCGGTATTTTCTTCATGGCATTAACACTGGTTATTGTTTCTTTCTCTTGTACAGGACCTATTTTAGGGAGTTTACTTGGAAGTGCAGTAACAGGTTCTACCAATGTTCCGATGTTATTGACCTTTGCATTGGCAGGATTCGGGCTTGCATGGGCAATTATTTTTGGATTGCTGGCATTATTCCCTCAGGCACTGCAAAGCCTTCCGAAATCCGGAGGATGGATGAATACGGTAAAGGTAGTTTTAGGTTTCGTAGAATTGGCCTTAGCTTTGAAATTCTTATCTAAAGCAGATCTTGTTTCTAAGACATTCTTCTTAAAAAGAGAACTTTTCATCGCAATATGGATTATCGTTGCATTAGGATTAGCATTATATTTATTAGGATTCATCAGATTCCCGCATGATGATAAAAAACCTAAAATATCTATTACAAGAAAAATATTAGGTGCATTGGGAATTGGTTTTGTAATCTACTTAATCCAGGGATTAATACCATCTGACCGTCCGAAACTTCAACTATTAAGCGGAATCTTACCTCCACTGAATGTAAGCTATTTCCATGATGAAAAAGACGGAATTCTAGGAATGCATCCGGAACACGACTTCTTTAAAGCAATAGAACTTGCCAAAAAAGAAGATAAACCCATCCTGATTGACTTCACAGGATACGGTTGTGAAAACTGTAGAAAAATGGAAGAATTTGTTTGGAGTGAACCGGATATCTTACCCATCCTTCAGAATGATGTAGTATTAGCATCTTTATATGTGGATGATAAGGAAGAGCTTCCAGAGGATCAAAAAACTAAAATTGACCTTGGTGAAGGACAGATTAAAAAAGTAAAAACAATTGGTGACAGATGGAGCTTATTCCAACAGGTTAACTTTAATAATAACTCGCAGCCTCACTATGTTTTAATAACTCCGGACGGAAAAGTAATCAACACTCCGGTTTCAGGGTATATGCCAAAAGAGGATTTCAAGAAGTTCTTGGAATGCGGAGTCAATTACTATAAAAAGAGTAAATAAAACATTTACATATCATTGAAAAACTCACACTTTACCGTGTGAGTTTTTTATTATAATGAATTAAATAAACAATAAAACACCAAACGTAGTGTAAAATTAATTATATTTGAATAACTATCACCAATTCAAATACATATGAGATATCATACATTTACTTTTTTATTTCTTACCTGTTCATTATTCACAGCTCAGACTGCTCCATCCATAGAATGGCAGAAGGCTTTGGGAGGCACTCAAAGTGAAGCAGCCAATTCTACAGTACAAACTTCTGATGGAGGGTATATTATGGCGGGAATTACCTCTTCCAACAATGGAAATGTGAGTGGAAACCATGGTGAGGGAGATGGCTGGATAGTAAAAATGGATGCCAGTGGAAATATACAATGGCAAAAAGCACTGGGAGGAAGCAATAATGATGTGATTCAGTATATCCGCCAAACTACAGACGGAGGATACATTGCTGCCGGATCTTCCAAATCCGTTGACGGAGATGCTACAGTAAACCATGGAAATTTTGATTTCTGGGTGATAAAATTGGATACCAATGGAACTATACAATGGCAAAAATCTTTAGGAGGAAGTGGTCTTGATGAAGCTCAATCTATTCAGCAGACCTCCGATGGAGGATACATTGTTGCAGGCAGCTCCAGCTCTAACGATGGGGATGTGAGTGGAAGTCAGGGGGGACAAGACTATTGGGTTGTAAAATTGAATAATACCGGCAATATACAATGGCAGAAATCACTGGGCGGAAGTGATAGCGATCAGCTAAGTTCTGTTCAGCAAACTTCTGATGGAGGATACATTATTGCCGGAACCACCGTATCTACAGATGGTCATGTTACCGTAAGCTACGGAAACAATGATTTCTGGGTAGTGAAGCTTGACCTTTCCGGAAATATACAATGGGAAAAAACATTGGGTAATATTGGTGATAATATGGGATATTCTGCACAACAGACTTTCGATGGCGGATATATCGCTGTGGGTACTTCTTATGACCCCTCAAACCTTGAAAACGGACTTCCTGATTATTGGGTTGTAAAATTAAATAATAACGGAGTTATACAATGGGATAAATATTTTGGAGGAAGCCTTCATGACAACGCAGTAACTATACGTCAAACTCCTGAATGGGACTATATTGTCGGAGGCTGGACAATTTCCAATAATGGCCAGGTAACCGGAAATCATGGCGATCTGGACTTTTGGATTGTAAAACTGGATACAAACGGAAACCTGAAATGGGAAAAAACACTGGGAGGTCCAGACACCGAATACTTTAGCTCTATTGAGTTAACCAATGATAATGGTTATATTGTTTCAGGAAATACTCAATCAACAAGTGGAGACATTACAGGACATCATGGTCTAATTGATGCCTGGGTAGTGAAACTAAGTCCGGAACAGCTGGGAATCTCAGAAAATGAAAAGGTAAATAAGCCTAACCTCTACCCCAACCCCTCGAAGGATTTCTTTTATGTAGATCATCTTCCCAAAGAAACTGTTATCAGCATCGTGGATATGTCCGGAAGAAAACTTTTCTCTCAAAAATATAATGAAGAAAAAATTAAGATCAATACTTCAGACTTCACAGAAGGAATTTATATGATTCAGATAAAAAGCAAAGAAGAAATTATTTTGTCAAAGAAAATAACCGTCAGCAGATAAATTATTGATAAACCTATCATTTAAAACTCACACAATAAAGTGTGAGTTTTTTTGTGGACCTTCAGACAAAGAGTATATTAAAATTCAATAATCAGCCAACCAACAACATCGTAGTTATCCGTTTTAATAATTAAAGATACATGAATGTTTAATTTGTTATAAAAACAATCAATAGATTCATGAATCTATTGATTATTCACTAAACAAGGCATGTGTTTTGTAAGAATTTTTCAACAAACAACGTTTAACATTTAAAAATTTTTAATCATGGCAGAAGTAATCGCACAAGAGAAACAAGGCAGCAAACAAAAGAAAAAAATGATCCGGGTAGATATGACTCCTATGGTAGATCTGGGATTCTTACTCATCACGTTCTTTATGTTCACCACTAACTTTACAAAACCTAACGTAATGGATTTGGGATTACCCGCAAAAGATCCAAACCCTCATCCTGTAGATATTCCTGTAATTGGAGACAAAAACCAAATTACATTTATCCTTGGAAAGGACAACCGCGTATTTTATCATCAAAGTAATGCTACAGATCTGAATTCCGCTAATCTTAAAGAAACCGATTTCAGTGGAATAAAAATTTCAAAAATCATTGCAGAAGCTTATAAAAATGCACCGGCACCTGAAAAATTTACCGTAATTGTGAAGCCAACGGATGACGCTAATTATAAGAATTTTGTGGATATGCTGGACAACCTTGCGATTTCCAAAAAGGAACGATATGGCGTAACCGATATCAAGCCTTGGGAAACAAAGATTTACAAGGAATTAATTCAATAAAACACAAAGGGCATTTTTAAAATGCTCTTTTTTGTTTACTTTTGAAAGGAAAATTGATCTGCAGTCAGCTGCATTATTTTAACCTTCTATAAATTTTGGAATCATGCTGAACTTTGAAAGAAAAGGAAACGGAAAAGAAACATTGGTACTTCTTCACGGATTTATGGAAAACCTATCCATCTGGAGTGACATGGAGCATCATCTTTCCAAAGATTTTACATTGCTTAAAATTGACCTTCCCGGTCATGGGCAGTCAGAAATTTTAGCTGAAGTTCACACCATGGAACTGATGGCTGAGGAAGTAAAAAAGGTTTTAGATCAGCAAAATTTAGAAAAAGTACACCTTTTGGGACATTCTATGGGAGGCTACACTTCACTTGCATTTGCAGAAAAATACCCCAATTCTTTAAAAAGTTTAACTTTATTTTTCTCTACTTATTTTCCGGATGATGAAGAGAAAAAACAACAGCGTATCAAAAGCTACAGAATCATTAAGGATGCGTTTGCGCATTATGCAAGGGCTGGAATTCCCAATTTATTCAACCCCAATGAAAGGGACATCCTGGAAGGAAAAATTGAAACAGCTCTTGAAACAGCCCTTTCCACCAACAATCTGGGCGCTCTTGCCTGTGTAAAAGGGATGGTAGAAAGAACCGACAAAAAACATATCCTTGAAAATCTGGAGTCCAAAATTTTAGTATTAGCCGGCAAACACGATAACGCTGTAAAAACAGATATGATGATCAAACATCTTCCTGACAGGACAAATATCAAATCTTACATTTTGGACTGCGGGCATAACGGGCATTGGGAGAAACCCGGCATCTGTGCCGAAATCATCAATACGGAACTTCTTCACAACCTTCCTAAAAAACTTGTTTTATAACATTAGTTTCCTCATGGATAAAAGTCAGCTTTAATAAAAAAATCCTGTATATTAGTAGAGGATAATATTCGTAATGGCTTTATTCTCATTCAAAAAAAAGAAACCACCGGCACCACCGGTTATCGGGCTTACACTTTCAGGCGGAGGAATGCGTGGAATTGCTCATATTGCCGTATTGAAAGCTCTAGAAGAATATAATCTGAAGCCTCACATTATCTCCGGAACCAGTGCAGGTTCTATCATTGGTGCTTTTTATTCTTTTGGAAAAACACCAGATGAGATGATGGAAATTGTAAGACAGACTTCTTTTTTTTCCAGATCATCTTTAAAATTATCAAAAAACGGAATTTTCAGTTCTAATTTTATTTTAAAGCTTTTCAAAGATTATTTTCCTGAAGACAACTTTAGTATTTTAGGAATTCCCATGTACGTCGCTGCAACAGAAATGACTCATGGTATTGTGGATTTCTTTTCCGAAGGAGAGCTTTTTGGGCCGTTATTGGCATCATCGAGTGTTCCTTTTATTCTGCCTCCGGTAAGGATAGGGGAAAAAATCTATGTAGATGGTGGCGTTTTGGACAACTTACCCATTGAACCTATTATGGATAAATGCAACTTCCTGATCGCATCCCATGTCAACTCAATAAGCTATGACGAATTAAACAAAATGAGCCTGATGAAGGAATTTGACAGAATCCTCCACTTAGCCATTGCAAAATCGGTCTATTCAAAGGCAAAATACTGTAATATTTTTTTGGATCCTCCTAAAATGACGAAATACAGCCTTTTCAACAAACGATATATGGATGAAATGTTTCAGCAGGTGTATGAATATACCTGTCAGGAACTTGAAGAGAAAGGATTTCGTAAAGTTTTGTGAATGTAAAGATCCACGAGTTTATCAAAATCTGGACTTTACTTTTTGGGTTTCTACAAACCCTCTTCTTTTACTTTATTTTTGAAGGTTTCTATAGTTCCGGATAAAGAGTCTAAAGATTTTCCTCCGGCTGCATTAATGTGCCCGCCACCGTTAAAATATTTTCTTGAGAATTGGTTTACATCGACATCATCTTTACTTCTGAATGAAATTTTAACAAAATCTTCATACAGGTCTTCCATAAAGAATGCAGACATTTTTACACCACCAATACTTAAACCATAATTTACAAAACCTTCTGTATCTCCTTTCTGGAAACCAAATTCTTTCAACTCGTTTCTTGTAAGACTTAGGACAGCAACCGTTCCGTCATTCACCACTTCAATTCTTCCAAGAACCAAAGCAAGCAAATGCAGACGAGAAACTGTATTGGTATCCCATGTATTGGAGGTGATCATCGCCGGATCTGCACCATTCTCAATCAGGTTGGCAATAATTCTGTGTGTAGTGGCGCTGGTAGAACGAAAACGGAAACCTCCTGTATCAGTCATAATTCCGGTATAAAGACATTCCGCCATATCCTGATTCACCAGTTTTTCATCATTCATTGCTTCAATGAAATGATAGATCATCTGTGAAGTGGCCGGAATAACGGTATCAGAATAAACAAAATCAAATTTTTCCGGCTGCTGGTGGTGATCAATAAGAATTTTCTTTCCTTGAGCTTTAACCAGCCAGTCTCCTAATAATCCAATTCGTGAGGGAGAATTAAAATCCAGACAGAAAATAACATCTGCTCCTGCAATCATGTCAGATGCCAGCTTTCTTTTATATTCCGCAATAATAACTTTTTTAGACTCAGGCATCCATTTCAGAAATTTCGGAAAATCATTAGGTACAATAACTTCAGCATGAATTCCTTTTGCTTTCAGATAATGTTTCAATCCCAAACTTGAACCAATAGCATCTCCATCCGGATTATAATGGGTAAGGATAACTATTCTGCTCTCTTGAGTAAGTAATGTATTGATATCTAAAAGTTCTGCTGGTGTAAACATCGGGTGTTTATTTTCGTTAAAATTAAAGTTTTCAAAGATAGAGCTTTTATATAAATCATTTAAATATTATTTTTGCACAGAGAAATGGTATTCTTATCAGGGGTTTGCCATTGTTCAATAAAAATGTTGCATTTAATTTTTTAAAAAAAGATAATTAAAGTTTGTAACTTATAAAAATTTATATATCTTTGCAACCTGAAAATTAATAGATTAATTACGATTTAAACATATAGTAATGAGTAAAAGAACATTCCAGCCATCAGAAAGAAAAAGAAGAAACAAACACGGTTTCAGAGAAAGAATGTCTACGCCAAATGGAAGAAGAGTTTTGGCTGCGAGAAGAGCTAAAGGCAGAAAGAGTTTAACTGTAAGTGCTGCACGCGCTAAGAGATAATCTTTTTATTATCATATACAAAACATGCTTGAAAAGTTCCTTTTCAGGCATTTTTTGTTGTTAAAATTTACTAAAATTAGAGTCAAATAGACTTCTTTTTTCTATTTTTAAAGATTGAAATTTTTTTGTTAGAAAACAGCCTTTAAAATTTAATTATGCCACATACAAATATCTCCGGAGACAATATTATAAGTTTACAAAACGCAAAGATTGCGCAAAAAAACTTTACTGTACTTTCTGATGTAAATCTTAACATTAAAAAAGGTAGATTCTGCTATCTTATCGGAAAAACAGGTTCCGGAAAAAGTTCCCTTCTGAAAACGCTTTACGGACATATTCCATTAGCATCAGGACACGGAGCTGTTGTAGGATTTGACCTGGCAAAGCTAAAACCTTCTGATATTCCTAACTTAAGAAGAAAATTAGGAATCGTATTCCAGGATTTCCAGTTACTTTCTGACAGAACGGTTGAAAAAAACTTAAAATTTGTTCTTGAAGCAACAGGCTGGAATGATAAAGTAAAGATAGAAGACCGCATCAATGAGGTTCTGGGAAGCGTGAACATGAAAAGCAAAAAGCACAAAATGCCACACGAACTTTCGGGAGGTGAACAACAGCGTATTGCCATTGCAAGAGCCCTTCTTAACCATCCAGATCTTATCTTAGCGGATGAGCCTACAGGAAACCTTGACCCTGAAACCTCCAACGAAATTATGACGCTATTGAAGCAGGTTGCCCTTGAAAATGGTGCTGCAGTAGTAATGGCAACACACGATTACCATATGATTCAAAACTTCCCTGGTGAGGCTATCAGATGCGAAGATGGAAAAGTATCTGTACTGGATACGGCAGAATTGTTTGAGTAAGAATTAAAAAATTGAGAGATTAAGAAATTCAGGCTTACGCGGTTTCTAATCCTTTCTAATTTCTATTTAAAAACATGAAACTCTTTAGTGAGTTCAAGATATTGGTCCGAGTATTGTCTCGGACTTTTTTCTATAATAAACTCAGATTCGTTGATTTCTTTCTTTTGTGATGAAAACTCCAGGATAAGCCTTTTAGCATTTGAATTTTGAATTCCTTTGATACTAACCCTTCTGTTTAAAAACAGTCGATTTTCTTTACCTATTGAAATAAAAACCTCTCCGGCTTCAACAGGAATAATGACGGAAAAAATCCCGTTTTCAGATAATAATTGCGCTGCATTGGTAATTAACTGCCTGAAGTTTAATTCTACAGTCTGGCGTGCAATCTTGTCTTTTTCAGATCCTGATTCTTCAAAATAAGGAGGATTGGAAACGATAAGATCAAATCGTTCTTCCGTCACGAAAGTTTTAAAATCCTGATGCCTGTTTTTCAGTCTTGCATGAAAAGGTGCGTTTTCAAAATTAAGCTTAGTAAGTGCCTCTGCATCTTCGTTAATATCCAGTCCTAAAAAGTAAGCCTGAAGATTTCTCTGAGCTAGCATTAGGGAGATCAGTCCTGTTCCTGTCCCTACTTCTAAAACACTGGATGCGTCGTCAACATCAGCTAAAGCACCAAGCAGAACACCGTCTGTTCCTACACGGAAGACGTCTTTAGACTGTTCAATTGTAAATTGCTTAAATGTAAAAGGCTTCACTATAAATTGGTAGGCAGTGTAATAATGAACGTAGACCCTTTTCCTATTTCAGATTTCACAGAGATTTCTCCTTTATAATCTTCAATCATTTTTCTAACCATAGATAATCCAAGTCCCATTCCACTGCTTTTAGAGGTAAAATTAGGTTCAAAGATTCTTTCATACATACTTTCAGGAATTCCTATCCCGTTATCCTGAACGGAAATAATAACTCTTCTCTGATGTTGCTCTACATCTACATTGATGATCAGCTTTCTCTCATCGCTTTCTGCCTGTTTTGCATTGGTAACAAGGTTGGTTATAATCCTGGAAAGATAAATTCTATCCATATTGATCATAATATTGGTCTTATTGGCATGCATAAAGATACTGTCATCATTGAAGACACGAAGAATATCCTCAACCTCGGTATTCAGATTGATCACCTCATTATTTTTTTCAGGAAGTTTCGCAAATTCTGAGAAGGCCGAAGCTACCGTCGCAATCAGATCTATCTGATCTACAATAGTTTTACTCATCTGTTTCACCCTTTCTCTGATATTCGGATCTTCCGGATCAAATTTTCTTTCAAAATTCTGAATGGTCAGTTTCATTGGAGTCAATGGGTTTTTCACTTCATGAGCAACCTGCTTCGCCATTTCTCTCCAGGCTTCTTCAGATGCCTTAAACCTAAGCCTTTCTTTCTGGTCCTGGATCTGCAGAATCATTCTGTTGTAAGCTCTTGCCAAAGCATTAAGCTCATCATTTTTATAATATCTGATAGGTCGCATTTCATTTTCAAATAATGTAATACGGGTAATCATATCAGAGAACTTCGTGATTGTCTTCGCAAGACTGTTGGACGTCACCCAGCTAATCCAGATACTAAACAGAATAAGAAATATATCGACTAAAAGAATGTATTTTACATATTGATGAAGAACCTCCAGATAAGCAGATTCATTATGATATAAAGGGATATAGACAATTCCGATCGGCTCTAACTCATTATTTTTCAACAAAAGATAGGAAGATGTCAGCTTAGCATCTTTAGCAGCATCATAATTGACCATATCTACTCTTGCATCGGTAGACAGAATCTTGTTGATGATTTCGATAGGGATCGTTTTCTGCTCAACCAAAGCTTCATCTTTATTGGAAAGCAAATAGTTTCCTTTCAGATCGTAAATAAAAATATCATGCTGATTGATATCCGCAATTTCAAAGATTTTATTCCCCAAAACTTCCGGAAGATCTTTCGTTTCAATAAGTGTCTGGCTTACCGCATAGTCAAGATATCTCATTACAGCATTCGTCTTATCCTGCATATCGATATTACTTTGCTGCAGAGAGTGATTTCTCAGTACAAAATAAGGGACAAGTGATGTAGCGACAACACTTAAAAAACATACCAGCAGGAAACCGAAAAACACACGGTTCCTTAAGCTATATCCTTTATACTTGTTAATTGACATTCTACTTTTTAATTAACCTAGCAATATACTTACCAATGATATCAAATTCCAGGTTTACTTTATCACCAATTTTTAAATGTTTCATATTGGTAAATTCCCATGTATAAGGAATAATGGCAACAGAAAACTGAGCATCTTCACTTTTTGCAACTGTAAGACTGATTCCGTTTACCGTAATTGAACCCTGAGGTACTGTTACAAAGCTTCCGTCATTATCATATTTCATAGTAATAAAATAGCTCCCGTCTTTGTTTTCAATTCCCACAACCTCACCGGTTTTATCAACATGTCCCTGAACGATATGTCCATCCAGTCTTCCATCCATCTTCATGCAGCGTTCCAGATTCACAACAGTTCCCAATTCCCATTTTCCAAGGTTGGTTTTTTCAAGTGTTTCGTTAATTGCTGTTACCACATATTGATTGTCTTTTATTTCAACCACTGTAAGGCAGCAGCCGTTGTGTGCAAGACTCTGGTCTATTTTTAATTCATTTGTAAAGGGGCATGTCAAGGTAAAATCTATATTGCTTCCTTTTTCTTCAATCTTCTCAATAACACCAACTGCTTCAATAATTCCTGTGAACATATTATTTTTTGCTAAATTTGTAAATTATAATCTTCAAAGATAATCAAAATGAGCCCAAAAAACCATAAAGTACGAGTAGGAATTTCAATCGGTGATTTCAACGGCATCGGCCCGGAGATCATTATGAAATCTCTGAAAGACAAAACCATTACAGATTTTTTCACTCCTGTAATTTTTGGTTCGGGAAAATTATTCACTTATCAGAAAAACATTTTTAAGCTGAATCTTAATTTCAACTATATCAATGAAGCTTCGCAGGCTCAGGCAGGGAAACTTAACATGCTTAACCTGACGAAGGAAAACGTTAATGTAGAATTGGGAGTTCCTACGGAAGAGTCTACTAAAATGGCTATTGATTCTTTGGAAGCAGCAACTGAAGCTTTGATGAAAGGAGAAATTGATGTTTTGGTAACCGCTCCCATCAATAAAGATGAAATGGTGAAAATGGGCTTTAAACATGCCGGTCATACAGGGTACTTTGAAGAGAAATTCAGCAAAAAAGGATTAATGTTCCTTGTAACTGAAGATCTTAAAGTAGCCGTATCTACCCATCATATTCCAATTTCTCAGGTAGCTGAAAATATTTCCAAAGAGAAAATAAAAAAACAGATCCGAGTTCTGAATCAAACACTGATAGAAGATTTCTGTATTCAGAAGCCTAAAATTGCCGTATTGGGATTAAACCCTCATGCAGGAGATGGCGGTGTTATTGGAACTGAAGAAATTGAGATCATCAGCCCGGCCATCAAGGAACTTTCTGACAACGGAACATTGGCATTTGGTCCTTTCCCTGCAGACAGCTTTTTCCAGCCAGGCAAATACAAAAATTTCGATGCGGTTTTAGCAATGTATCATGACCAGGGATTAGCTCCTTTCAAAACATTAGCATATGAAGAAGGCGTAAACTATACAGCAGGACTTCCTTTTATCAGAACTTCTCCGGATCACGGCGTTGCTTATGATATTGCAGGAAAAAACATTGCTGATGAGCAGAGTTTTACGGAAGCAATATTCACAGCCATTAAAATTTTCAAGAACAGGAGTGAATACAGCGAACTGATGAATGACCGCATGCAGCCTAGAAAAATGGTTGTAGACAACGGAATAGATGAAGATCTACCGGAGGAAACTGAAGGATAAATCTTTAAAACAAATTTTAAATTAATTTGTTTCGGATTTTATTTGTTATTATAAAAAAAATGCATATTTTTGCACACTCATTTTATGGACAAGTTAAGAAACTATGACGTAAGCTTTTCCGGACTAAAAAACGGAAAACACGAGTTCAAGTTTGAGATAGATAAAACGTTCTTTCAATTATTTGACACTGAGCAGGAATTTACAAATCCTAGAATAGAAGTGAATGTATCGCTTGATAAACACACTACTTTTTTAGAATTTGAGATTAAAATTAATGGATTGGTTGAATTGGTTTGTGATATTACAAACGAAAATTTCGACTATCCTATTGAGAATGAAATCAAGATTTTGGTGAATTTCGGGGAAGAATATGATGACAGTAATGAAGATGTTATTACTATTCCTACCGGAGAGCATGCTTTCAATGTAGCACATTTGATTTATGAAAATGTAATGCTTTCTATCCCGATGAAAAAGATTTCACCTAATGTAAATGATGAAGATCTTGAAATTCTTGATCAGTTCAGTCCGAAAGATATTGAGGAAACAGAAGAGGAAGAACACGAAAGTGATCCCCGATGGGATGCTTTAAGAAAGTTAAGAGACAATAATTAAATAGAATAATTTAAATATGATGAGATGATGAATCTCATCGCTCATCAATTAAAAAAGTTATTAGAAAATGGCACATCCAAAGAGAAGACAGTCGTCGACAAGAAGAGATAAGAGAAGAACTCACTACAAAGCTGTAGTTCCTCAATTAGCTAAAGATGCAACAACAGGAGAGCTTCACCTATACCACAGAGCTCACTGGCATGAAGGAAAACTTTACTACAGAGGTAAAGTAGTATTGGAAAAAGAAGTAGCTGCTACTGAAGAAAACTAAGAGTCGCTTTTTATTGAAAAAGCCTCGTTTTAATACAAAAACCGCCCAATTTTGATAAAATTTGGCGGTTTTTTGTTGTTTTTTACGTTTTTTTGGTATCTTTGACCCAAAATCAAATATCAAATTTATGGACATTAAAGACATACAAAATCTTATCAAGTTTGTATCTAAAGCTGAAGTTTCAGAAGTAAAATACAAAACTAAAGATTTCGAGATCACTATTAAAACTCCATTAGCTGGAAGCGATGCTGTATATGCACAGCCAGCAGTATACCACACTGCGCCACAAGCTGTAGCTGCTCCGGCACCTGTTGCAACTCCTGCTGCTCCTGCTGCTGAGAAAGCTGAAGCTGCATCTGATGACAGCAAATATGTAACGATCAAGTCTCCAATGATCGGAACTTTCTATAGAAAACCATCTCCTGATAAAGATGTATTTGTAAATGTAGGTGACGAAGTTTCTGTTGGTAAAGTAGTTTGCGTTATTGAAGCAATGAAACTATTCAACCAGATTGAATCTGAAATCAGCGGAAAAATCGTTAAAATTTTAGTTGACGATGCTACTCCTGTAGAGTATGACCAACCTTTATTCTTAGTAGATCCATCTTAAGGAATTTTAGATTAAAGATTATAAATTTTAGATGAATCTTTTTCATTTAAAATAATTTAAAATTCAAAATTTATAATTTAAAATTTCGGAGAGATGTTCAAAAAAATATTAATAGCCAATCGTGGCGAAATTGCAATGCGTATTTTACGTACTTGTAAAGAAATGGGGATCAAAACCGTTGCAGTATACTCTACTGCTGATAAAGACAGTCTTCACGTAAGATTTGCTGATGAAGCGGTATGTATTGGCCCTGCAATGAGTAAAGACTCCTATCTTAAAATCCCTAACATTATTGCCGCTGCGGAAATTACCAATGCTGACGCTATCCACCCAGGTTACGGATTCTTATCTGAAAATGCTAACTTCTCAAGAATCTGTCAAAAGAACGGTATCAAATTTATTGGTGCTTCTCCTGAGCAGATTGAAAAAATGGGGGATAAAGCTAACGCTAAGGCTACCATGAAAGCGGCAGGTGTACCATGTGTACCAGGTTCTGACGGATTGATCGAATCTTACGAACACGCTGTAAAAGTAGCTGAAGAAACAGGATACCCTGTAATGATTAAAGCTACTGCCGGTGGTGGTGGAAAAGGAATGAGAGCCGTTTGGAAAGCTGAAGACCTTAAAGATCACTGGGAATCTGCAATTCAGGAAGCTGTAGCAGCCTTTGGAAACGGAGGCATGTACATGGAAAAACTGATTGAAGAGCCTAGACACATTGAAATTCAGGTTGCTGGTGACCAATTCGGTAAAGCTTGCCACCTTTCTGAAAGAGACTGTTCTGTACAGAGAAGAAATCAGAAATTAACTGAAGAAACTCCTTCTCCTTTCATGACAGACGAACTTCGCGAGAAAATGGGTGATGCTGCTGTAAAAGCTGCTGAATTTATTGGATACGAAGGTGTAGGAACTATCGAATTCCTTGTAGACAAGCATAGAAATTTCTATTTCATGGAAATGAATACAAGAATCCAGGTAGAACACCCTATTACTGAGCAGGTAATTGATTATGACCTGATCAGAGAACAAATTCTTCTTGCTGCAGGAACTCCTATTTCAGGAATCAATTATTATCCTAAATTACATTCAATAGAGTGTAGAATCAACGCAGAAGATCCTTACGCAGACTTCAGACCATCTCCAGGAAAAATCACAGGACTAAACATCCCTGGCGGACACGGAATCAGAGTAGACACTCACGTATATTCCGGATATACAATTCCTTCTAACTATGACTCAATGATTGCTAAGCTTATCACTACGGCTCAAACCCGTGAGGAAGCAATTGCAAAAATGAGACGTGCCCTTGAGGAGTTCTATATTGAAGGAGTAAAAACAACAATTCCTTTTCACAGACAACTGATGGATAATGAAGATTATCTTGCAGGAAACTATACTACAAAATTCATGGAAGACTTTGTAATGGATAGAAAATATGATAATCACTAAGATTATTTTAAAATATAAAACGAAACTGCCTCTTTTAGGGGCAGTTTTTTCTTCCCACAATACAGAATATTTCAGGCTACATTTCATAAAAAAGATTGGAACATTCCATCATTAATGATTAATAAAATAGCAGAAAATAAAATTCTTTCACAAGGAAAGATATAAAACCTAAAACTACCTGTCAACAAAGAAAATATTTTCTGATACGGCATTATTCCGCCTTAAAATCCACTTCAATTACAGCTCCATACGACACTAGATATTTGTTTAGGCATATCATTAATATTGTGTAAATTTGTTGAAAACCAAAATATATGTCAACAGCAGAACAAACAAAAAACTCACAGTATTTTATTGACCTTGAAGACAAACACGGAGCGCACAATTACCACCCACTTCCAGTAGTTCTGGACCGCGGAGAAGGTGTTTTCGTTTGGGATGTAGAGGGCAAGAGGTATTATGATTTTCTTTCAGCATATTCTGCTGTGAACCAGGGACACTCTCATCCTAAAATTGTAGGAGCATTAGTAGAGCAGGCACAAAAGCTGGCATTAACTTCAAGAGCTTTCTACAACTCTAAATTGGGTGAATATGAACAGAAAATAACCACTCTTTTCGGATTTGATAAAGTTTTACCAATGAACTCCGGAGCTGAAGCTGTGGAAACCGCAGTAAAACTAGCCAGAAAATGGAGTTATGAAGTAAAAGGAATTTCGGAAAATGCAGCAAAAATAATTGTTTGCGAAAATAATTTCCACGGAAGAACTACAACTATCGTTTCTTTCTCTAATGATCCGGATGCCAACCAGAACTACGGACCTTTTACCCCAGGATTTATCAAAATTCCTTACAATGATATTGCAGCCTTAGAAGAAGTTCTGAGCAGAGAAGCTGATAATATTGCAGCATTCCTTGTAGAACCTATTCAGGGAGAAGCCGGAGTATATGTTCCGGATGAAAACTTCCTTAAAAACGCTTCTGAACTATGTAAAAAATACAACGTTCTCTTCATTGCTGATGAAGTTCAGACTGGTATTGCAAGAACAGGAAGACTGATTGCATGCCACCATGAAGATGTACAACCGGATATTTTAATTTTAGGAAAAGCACTTTCCGGAGGTATGTACCCGGTATCAGCAGTTTTAGCGAATGACAGCATCATGAATGTTATCAAGCCTGGACAGCATGGTTCTACATTCGGAGGAAACCCTATTGCCTGTGCAGTAGCAGTGGCAGCATTGGACGTGGTAGCTGAAGAAAAATTATCTGAAAGAGCTGAAGAGCTTGGACAGCTGTTCAGAGCAGAAATCAATAAACTAATCGAAAAGACAGATCTTATTACCAAGGTAAGAGGAAAAGGACTTTTAAATGCTATCCTGATCAATGATACTCCAGACAGCTCTACCGCGTGGAACCTTTGTTTACACTTAAAAGAAAACGGATTACTGGCAAAACCTACACACGGTAATATCATCAGACTGGCACCGCCATTAGTAATTACTGAAGAGCAGTTACTAGATTGCGTAAAGATTATTGAAAAGACTATTCTTGAGTATAAATAAATGGCTCTTTCTCTTGCAATCATCACTTATAATGAAGAAGAAAATATCGTAAGACTTTTAGATTCATTAGTAGATTTAGCTGATGAAATTATCATTGTCGATAGCTTTTCAACAGATAAGACAAAAGAAATCTGTACTCAGAAATATCCACAGGTACAATTCTTTGAGAAAAAATTTAACGGGTATGGTGAACAAAAAAACCATGCCCTTAATTTATGTTCTCATGAATGGGTTCTGTTTCTGGATGCTGATGAAGTTCCCGATGAAAATCTAAAAAGATCCATACAGAAGATTGTTTCTTCAGCAAGCACAGAATTTAATGTATATAAAGCCCGATTCAATAATCATCTGGGTTCTCACCTGATCAAGCACGGTGGTTGGGGAAATGTATGCCGTGAAAGACTCTTTAAAAAAGAATATGCTGCATATTCACATGATAAGGTTCATGAATTTTTGATTACCTATGAAAAAATAGGACTACTGGACGGAAGACTGAATCATTATACTTACAAAAGTATTCACCATCATGTCTCAAAAATCAATAAATATTCGGATATGATGGCGGAAAAGATGTTTGAAAGAGGAAAAAAAATCAATAGATTTAAAATCATTGTAAGTCCTATTTTTGAATTTATCAAGGTATTTATTTTCAAACTGGGTTTTCTGGACGGATTTCCCGGATATTATATTGCCAAAACAATGTCCTATTACACCTTTTTGAAATATATTAAATTGCGCGAAAAAATAAGACTGTTAGAAATTCAACAAAATACAGTAAAGTAATATGATCCTGTATGTTATCTCTATTTTATTAGCAGCGTTTATCATCGTGTATTTCCGTCTGTATCTTTTTGTTTTCCCGCACAACAGACTGGTGATTCTCATGTATCATCAGATTCAAAAGGAAAGCCATGAAGATCTTACAGTAAGCTTAAAAAATCTGGAACAGCAGTTTTCATATCTAAGCCGCAAAAAATATACTCCTCAGTTTTTTTCAGAACTTACTGTTTCTACTAAAAAAAATATTGTCATCACCTTTGATGACGGTTACAGAAACAATCTTGAATATTTGCCTTCTCTACTGAAAAAGTATAATCTGAAGGCCACCATTTTTATTCCTACAGGATTTATAGAAAACGGATATAAAAATTATCTAATGATGACGTTTGATGAAATCAGAAGTCTGGATAGAAATTATTTTGAAATTGCACTTCACACTCATGCCCATGACAGTCTGAAAACAATGTCTTTGGATCATGTAGAAAAAGATCTAGAAAAAAATATGCAAATTCTGGATGCCCAAAACATCCCCTATTCAAAGGTCTTAGCATACCCATATGGCAAATATCCCAATAAAGAAAAGGAAAAATCTGCTTTTTTTTCTATTTTAAAAAAAATAGGAATTGATTTTGCAGTAAGAATTGGAAATAGAATTAATTACTACCCACCCCAGCACCCATATGAACTGTGCAGAGTTGATATAAAAGGCAAAGATTCGATAATAAAGTTCAAATTAAAACTTATCTTTGGAAGATTAAAACTATTTTGAAAAACAATTTTAAAGGGGTATTTTCACGTACTTCTCTATTAAACAAATCGTTGTGATGAATATAAGTGGTTTGATCATAACATATAATGAAGAAAAAAATATACAGGATGTCCTTGAGTCTTTTGATTTCTGTGATGAAATAGTAGTGATAGACTCATTTAGTACGGATAAAACTGTAGAAATTGCAAAAAAATTCCCTAATGTAAAGGTGGTTCAGAATAAATTTGAAGACTTTACAAAGCAAAGAAATTTGGCTCTGGATTCTGCAAAGAATGACTGGGTTCTATTTTTGGACGGTGATGAAAGACTTACACCGGCCCTGAAGCAGGAAATTACAGATGAGCTGAATAAACCCGGGCAAAAAGATGCCTACTATTTTTACAGGAAATTCTTTTTTGCTCAGAAACCGATTCATTTTTCAGGAACACAGTCTGATAAAAACTTCAGGCTTTTCAGAAAATCGAAGGCCAGATACATGGCAGGAAAAAAGGTACACGAAACTCTGGAAGTCAACGGAACCATTGGGATTTTAAAAAATAAATTACTACATTATTCCGTTTCAGATTATGAATCTTACAGAAAAAAAATGATTCATTACGGAGTTTTAAAGGGGAAAGAACTGGCTGCCAAAGGGAAAAAGTACAATGTTTTGGTGCAATATATTAAAACAGCTTTTAAATTCTTTAAAGCCTACATAATGAGACTGGGTATTTTAGACGGAAAAGAAGGGTATCAGTTATCTTACCTGCAATCTTTAAGCGTTTTTGAAACCTATGAATCATTAAAAAAAGAGCAAAATTAGTTGAATGAAGATTTGTATCATTAGTTATGATTTTTGGGATTATGATAAGTATATTGTTGAAGCATTATGCAAACGGGGTATTGATGCCCATCATATAAAGATCAGCACAGTTACTCATTCTAATTTCAATGAAAGAGCTGTAAATGCTTTAAGCAAAACCTTTTTAAACAAAAATCTTAAGACTGAAAAAAGACAGAAATATGTTCTGGATGCCCTGGAAAAATTAGGACATCAGGATCAGATATTGGTGATGAACCCGGATACATTTGATCTTTCAACTCTTGAAAAAATCCGAAAATATACAGACCGACTGGTTACCTATCTTTATGACAACCTTGAAAGAGTGCCTGTAGAAGATAAGCTATACCTTTTTGACAAAGTATTTTCCTTTGATTATATAGATGTTACAAAGCATGGGTTTGAAAAATTAACGAATTATATTTATCTGCCACACTGCTCAAAAGAAATCCAGCAGCCTGAAATGGATCTTTTCTACATCACCTCTTATGATAACAGAAGGGTTTCTCTGATAAAATTACTCGCTAAAAAACTGATTGAGCAGGGCCTGAAGTTTCAGATTATGATCATCGGAAAAAAATCGTGGAAACATCAGCTGACCAATATTTTCATGACGGTGCCTAAAAACCTCTTTCTGGTTTTCAGCATCAAAAAGATTCCTCATAACGATCTTCCTAAATATTATAAAAATTCAAAAGTATTGCTTGACCTGATGCGTGAAGGTCAATATGGACTTAGTTTCAGGGTTTTTGAAGCGATGTCTCTGGAGAAGAAAATCATTACTGATAATGAAGCCATTAAAACCTATGATTTTTACAATCCCAATAATATTTTGATTTTAAACAAAAATATTAGTAATCTTGACAAATCTTTTTTTGAAACACCTTACGAAAAAATTCCTGAGGAAATCTACTACAGATACACTCTGGATAGTTGGGTAAACAAAGTTTTTGAACTTGATACTAAAAACTAGCAAATGGGCATCTTTAAAAAAATAAAAAAACACTTCGAAAGAAAAGAAAAACTCAAATATCTTCAGTCTAAGGATATAGTCAACATTAATCTGTATGACGAGTCCCAAAAAACAATACTGTTTGCTTCAAGAGATTTCCCTGCCCATGATAAAGAATCCGGGGCCAACAGACTGAAAGAACTTATATTAATCTACAAAGAATTAGGATATAACTGCATTTTATTTGCACCTCATATTTTTGAAGATGATTCTTATGTAAAGTTTTATCAGCAACATCATGTTATGGTGTATGTAGAGAACAATAAATATAAGAATATCTATGATTTTCTGTCTTCTTTTAAAAAGATAGATTATGTTTGGTTTAACGGTCCTCTTGCCCTGAATCTGTTTTACAAAAAAATGAAGACTGTTTTACCTTCTACCCGATTCATTTATGATATGGTAGATATTCATTTTTTAAGATTTAAAAGAGCAATTGAACTGGAACCAACCCGTATTTCTCTAAAGAAAAATTATAAACATTTCTTCCGTTTGGAAACGATTGTTGCACCACAGCTGGACTACATTATTGCCATCTCTGACAAAGAAAAAGAGATTATGAGCCAGTATGCGGACAAAAATAAGATCATTACCGTATCAAATATTCATTATCCTAAAATTGATATTTCAGAAAGGAAGAACTTCAGTGAAAGTAAAGGAATTACCTTCATTGGGTCTATCCACGAACCAAATATTGATGCAGTAAAGTTTCTATATGAAAAAATAATGCCTATTGTCTGGAAAACCAATCCTGAACTGGAAGTAAGCATCATTGGAAATGTTTCTGAAAAACTGGATCTTAAACTATATCCTAAGTTTAAATTTTTAGGATTTGTAGAAAGTATCGAAGAACATTTCATGAATTCCAAAATCATGGTAGCTCCTTTACGGTTTGGAGCTGGAGTAAAAGGGAAAATAGGACAGGCCTTTGAATACTTCTTCCCAGTGGTTACCACAGATATTGGTGCTGAAGGGATGAAGCTTACAGATAAAAAAAATGTATTGATTGCGAATGACGAAAATAGTTTCGCAGAAGCCATCATTCAGCTGAATAATAATGAAGAACTTTGGAATACATTGAGCCAAAATTCTGTGGACAGTCTGAGAGCATTTTCACCTGAAGAAGTAAAAGAAAAACTTAAAACACTATAATATATGTCATTAAGCGTAAACTATCATGGCTTTTTTGAAGGGAATTTTGGGATAGCAGAGGCAACAAGACTAAATGTTGCTGCTATGGAAAGCCAGGGCATTAAAGTAAACCGCATCAGCTACTCAAGTGACACTCTTGAAAGGTCTAAAAGTGACGTACACCCCAATGCATTAATTAATATTTTTCACATTAACAGTAATGTGACCCACGAATTTTTTTCAAAAAACCAGGATATCAATCTTGCAGGCCATTACAACATTGTCTATTGGGCCTGGGAATTCCCCGAAGTTTCAGATAAAACAGTTGAGTTTCTGAATATTTTTGATGAATTATGGGTTCCTAGTGATTTCTGTGTCAATATTTTCACAAAATATACAGGAATTCCGGTAATGAGATTTTCCCATCCTATTCAAAAGCTAGCACCTTCGGATGAATTTAGTCTTGAAGAGTACAATATCAAACCGGGAACAAATGTATATATTACAATTTTTGATTCGTTAAGTACTACCATCAGAAAAAATCCTGAAGCTACAATTGAAGCCTTTATCAATGTTTTCAAGAATGATCCGGAAAGTGTTCTCATTGTAAAAACACATAATCTTGACAGGAGTAAAGATGCACAGACAGTATTGGAAAAATACGCCGGCATTTCAAATATTATCATTATTAATGAACATTTTTCAAAAGAAAAACTTCATTCACTGATTCAGAAATCTGATGTTCTTATTTCTTTACACGGTTCCGAAGGTTTCGGATTGACGATGGCAGAAGCGATGTCCTATGGAAAAATTGTTGTGGGAACAGGATACTCCGGAAATCTGGACTTTATGAATGTGAACAACAGCTTCCTTATTCAATATGATTTTATTAAAACCTCCAATACAAAAGGATTGATTGCTGAAGGACTCACACTGGCAAGACCTGATTTGCAGGATGCTACCCAAAAGCTTCAGTATATAAAAAATAATTTCAAGTCTTTAACTTCTACTAAACAGAATGCGGAGGCACAGATAAGAGATAATTTTTCTCTTGAGGCTATCGGAAACCTACTTAAGCTAAGACTTTCTTTTATTGACCAGATGGACAAAAAAGAAAATACTTCAGAAAATAGTGTTGGAAACGTTTTTTATCTTGCCGAAATAGACAGACTAAGTGGCAGAGTAAATTATCTGGAAAAAACATTATACAATAAAATCAGGAAAAAAGTCAATATCTTTTTGAAGAAAATAAAAGGTAAGAAATAAAAATAGCGGTAGTTTCATTTGAATCTACCGCTATTTAGTTTTACTGAAAGTTATTTTTTCCCTTTTCTATTTCTGAAATACATTTTGATATCATATATCCACTGAATAGGCTTACTTTTTTTGTAAATTCTAAGATCTTTTTTCAAAAATATATTGTCCGCATATAATTTCATTAATGCTGATCTGCTTTGCAAAATTTTACCCTCAGAAATCAGCTCTTCAGACCTTTCTCTAATCAATCTCCCTACTCCTTCAAGTGAAAAGTCACTGGTAATTGTTTTGCGTGCATTATCTGATGCTGCTTTCACATCATCCCCACCCTGATATATTTTTTTAAGATATATTGAAGCTTCTTCCAGTGAAGGCTCAGACCAGATGGTATTGGAATCATAATTAAGATCATCTGAACCGTATGATACTTTTTCAGCATTTACTAAAAAGCTGTTTTCTGCATTCATAAACTGCAGATTTCCGGAGTATCCTGTAGCAATAACAGGCTTTCCAAAATACATAGCCTCAGCCATCGTAAGCCCAAAGCCTTCAGATCTGTGAAGAGAAATATAGCTGTCGCAGGTACTGATCACATAGTTCAGTGCATTTTTGTCAAAAATCTTTTCTACAACTTTAATTTTCACAGAATCTCCGATTGCCTCTTTTATCTGTTGTTTTTCTAAAGAAAACTTATCGGATTTTGATGTTTTAATGGTTAAAAAGGCATTGTTATCTTTTCCGTCAAAAGTCTCTCTGAATACCTTAATCAGATTGAGTACATTTTTCCTTTGGATAGAACTATTATAATCGAATATGAATAAAAAATTAAAGAAGTCATTGTTATAAAAATTCAGTGCTTCAGAATCTTCTGTCGGCTTCAGGTTAATATCAATAGGATGTGGAATTACTTTTACCGGAGAAGCGATATATTTTTCAATACATTTTTTGCAATATTCTGAAGGAGTCCAGACCTCATCGAAAAGATTAATATTCAAAAGATAATCCTCCGGAATGGTTTCTGATTCCCAGGCCATGTACAAAATATTGTATTTTCTTTCAAAAAAAGAATAATCGAAATATTCAAAGAAGTTTGACATTTCCGAAACAGATGCTGAAACCTGAACTAAATTGATAGGATGATCTGCTTTATCAGAAAACCTGGTAAAGGTCTGATCATTATTATCATGATTGGTTCTTACATCATAATTCATCAAATTAAGGGGAATACCTGCACGCTGCATTGCCTTACAATTAAGCCTTGTTGCTTCTGCAATACCAAATTCGCCATTAATAAATCCAAAAACGTTAATTCCTAAATCTGTCATTTTAGTTGTGTAATAATTCAACCTGATTAATCTTCCAAAGTTTCATAAAAATTATTCTGCTTTTGCTGCTTTTCAAAATTCTTTTTATGAATTAATGACAATTCATATTTTTTTGGAATTTCTGTAAAATTTTTATTTCCATACAGTACTTCATGTACCTTATTTTTCCAGAAGATTTTTTTATTGTTTTTAATAATCCTTGCCTGATAGTCTGGGAAATTAATATAACCTTCGTTATTCATATTCCAGCCCATCTGCTGTACATATTCTTCTGTAATTCCTTCTACAATATTGATTCTTGGAACGAAAAATATTTCTACACTTTTTTCTTTTTTAAGGTAAGGCTTCAATGTTTTGATGAAATGCTCAGTAGGATATTCATCTGCATCAATCTGAAACAGATATTGGCACGTCGCCTTTTCTATCAATCTGTTTTTAAAAGTGGCAAAATCTCCTTCCAGTTTTGCTTCAAGTTTTATAATATTATCATAGTTACCCAGCAATTCTGTTACCTCTTTATTTTTATTGGTAATATCCTGAAGAACAATGACCTCATCATTCTTGTCAATCAAAGGAAGAAGGACATCCAATAAATTTTTCAGTTCTTTTGCTTCATCATTGACAGTAATACCATAAGAAACTGTTATAAATTTGCTGGAAATTCGTGAAAGTATGCTCATAATTTAATTGTAGATTATAGGATAGTTGCCGGAAAAATGAGTAAAATAATTTTCAGCAATGATTTGTTGTACGTAATTCTTATACTTCTTTGTGGGATAAAAACAGTATCCTGATTTTTTGTAATAATATTTTCTGAAAAATTCCGGGAGTTTTTTCTCATTATGTTCTACCTCCTTTCCTTTTTCAGTCCCTTTTATTTTGTATAAAATCTGAACATTAAACGCTGATGGTAAAGCTTCAAACCAATTATTGATCTGGGAAAAATAAGCGAATGGGGTTTCTTCAAAACTATTCAGCTCACCCTGATTGTGAGCTGAAAAATAATATTCTTTAAAGATATCAGCTACTTTTTCCGGTCTGAAAATAAATACCCCACCGTTGATGCTTCCCTGCAATAAAGGATTTGCTTCAAAATGACGGTCAGTAAAATATATCTCGCTCGTCTCTTCCAGTATTCTTGGGATATGTCCCCAGGTTTTGTTGAATTCTTCAGTTCCTCTGGGATCGAGGATAGCTCCGAAATATTTGTCTTCAGGAAGATAATCAAAAACAGAAGGTGCTTTATCTGAAATAATGATATCAAGGTCTAAAAAAAGAACCATATCGTAATCTCTTGTTTCTGACGGTATCAAAAGCTTTTGAGAGAGAAGCGGGCGATGAAAACTATCATCCATAGGTTGATCAATGATCTTTAAATCTGCTCCGCATTTTTTAGCATAGCTTTCAAATCTAGCTCTGTTTTTATTATACATTTTCCAGTACTTCTCTCCTACGATAAAAAGGCAGATTGCTTTTTTCATTGATCATCTAAATTTTAAGGTACAAAAATACATTTTTAATGATAAGACTGCCGGAAATATTCTTTCAGTGTTTCACTATCAACGAAAATAATGCACGAATATTTGTCATATCCTTCATTCTATTAAAAAACCGTCTCAGAGTGAGACGGTTTCTTTGGTTGTAAAATTTTAATATTTCTAATTAATAGGCATAGAATTCAATCCCTTCAGAAACATACCCTGCAGGTCTTGCACTGGATCTTGAATAATAATGATCTTTACCATTCCAATATCTGTAAATAGGAACTGTATTGGGCTGTTGAGTAGCAAAAGCATTGAACTCAATTCCTTCGTCTACATACCCCTGATAATATCCCGGAGTTTTTGTATAATAATGGTCTTTACCATTCCAATATCTGTAAATAGGAACTGTGTTTGGAGCTTTGTATAAAAATGCATTGAACTCTGTTCCTTCATAAGAGTATCCGCTGTAGCTTCCCGGAGTTTTTGTATAATAATGATCTACACCGTTGTAGTATCTGTAAACCGGAATAGTATTGAACTCCATATAAACTTTATTATCTATCAGATACTGATCTACATACGCTTTAAGCTGAGCTTTTTTAGCCGCATCTTTCACTAAGTCATAAATAATAACCAATCCATTACTTCCAAAATCTACCAGCACTGAATTAGTTGCATTAGAACTGTTCTGCCAGTTTGAAATGTTAATTTTAGGATTTGTCTGATCAAGGTTCAGATCTCCTACTAAACTTTTTGAAGGGTCCCCTCCTCTTGTTTTATAGGCTAGCTTTTTAGAGTAGTTCATAGAAGATTCAGAAGTATTCACATCATTTGTTACATCTACATCAAAAATGTCTTTCATTCCTACTTTCACACCAATTCTCGCTGCACGGTCACGGCTCTGACTTCTTGTTTCAGCCTGGAATAAAACATCCAGTTTTGCTCCTGTATAGATATCAAGTGTTACGTGAGTTCCATAGTCCTGTACAATTTGTTGTGGAGTTTTGGTCTGCAGATCCTGAACGAATTCCGGAGTAAGATAGTCTCCCAACATATCTGTAGTAGCATTGAATCTTACTCTTTTTTGCTTAATAGTAAGGTTATAGCTTCCGTAGATATATTTTCCTTCAAATTTATTGTTGGTAGTTACTGCAGAATTGAATCCTACCGAAAGTGTTTTCTTAAATAATGGAATACCGGCAGTAACATTCACTTTGGTTGAAACCATTTTAGAATATGATTCAGCATTTTCACCATATTCTTCAGTATATTCCTGTGAGAAAGTATTTTCACTGATTAATCTGTTTGCCTGCTCTATTTTAAAACGATCAATATCAATCACTTTAAAACCAGCTGCTGTTGCATTGGCATATTCACCGGCAACATTATAACCATGTCCTAAGACATCGTAAATTCCGTCTCCTACAAATTTGGCTGCTGATAATCGACTATTAGCCTTTGCTGCCGGGCTTTCAGGTGTTACCTCATTGTTCAGTTCTTCCGTTGAACATGAACTCATGAAAAGCATCAGTAAACTACTGAAGCAAAATAAAATTTGTTTTTTCATAGTATTAATTAAAAGTTTCCGGCAAATATAATATTCAACAGTAAGTGAGAAAAGAAATTACATAATGATATATATCATTATTTAGTGAAATTAAAATTCTATTAAAGTACTATTAACAAAAGAATAAACGATCACTAATTTGTGATTTAATTATTAAAAATAAATTACAGAAACAAACTTAATCAAGCAATAAGAACAACACTAAAATTAATTCAATGATTTAACATTATGAATTAATTAAACACAACATGGCTATATGTAAATTACAATTTATAGAATAAAAAATCATTTGAAATATAAAGCAGAGTATTCTAAAACGGCATTTGGAGAAAATTTAAAAGAATAAATAAAAAAAGTTAAGCTCAAAAAACCAATACCAGGTTATAAATCATCTCTTAAACGCATAATTTTAAGTAAATTTGCAAAAATTTAAATTGAAATGGAGAAAGTAAGAGTACGTTTTGCTCCAAGTCCTACAGGACCATTACATTTGGGAGGCGTAAGAACCGCATTATATGATTATCTTTTTGCTAAAAACCAGGGAGGAGAATTTGTATTGAGAATTGAAGATACAGATACTGCAAGATACGTGGAAGGAGCTGAAGAATATATTGAAGAAGCTTTGGAATGGTGCGGAATCATCCCTGATGAAAGTCCTAAGAAAGGAGGAAAATTTGCTCCTTACAGACAATCTGAAAGAAGAGTTATCTATGACAGATACACAAAGCAGATCCTAAAGACAGATTACGCTTATATTGCTTTTGATACTGCAGAAGAGCTAGATGCAGCCCGTGCAGAATATGAAGCAAGAGGTGATGTTTTCTCTTATGACAATAAAACAAGAAATGGGCTAAGAAATAGTCTTGCTCTTTCTGAAGAAGAAGTTCAAAAATTGTTAGACGAAAAGACTCCGTATGTAGTAAGGTTTAAAATGCCTGTAGACAGAGTATTAAATCTTGATGATATCATCCGTGGGAAATTCTCTGTCAATACAAATACTTTAGATGATAAAGTTCTTGTGAAGAATGACGGAATGCCAACGTATCATTTCGCCAACATCATTGATGACCATGAAATGGAAATATCTCACGTTATCCGTGGAGAAGAATGGCTGCCATCTTTAGGACTTCACACCTTATTATATGAGGCAATGCAGTGGGAAGCACCACAGTTTGCACACCTTTCTTTAATTTTGAAACCTGAAGGAAAAGGGAAATTAAGCAAAAGAGACGGAGATAAATTCGGGTTTCCGGTATTCCCGCTTGATTTCAAAGATCCTGCAACAGGTGTAGTTTCAAAAGGATACAGAGAAAACGGATATCTTCCTGATGCTTTCATCAATATGGTCGCATTATTAGGCTGGTCTCCGGCAGATGATAAAGAAATTCTTCCTTTGGAAGAGATGATCAAAGAATTTGACCTTCATAAAGTACATAAAGCAGGTGCAAGATTCAGCAAAGAAAAATCAGAGTGGTTCAACCATCAGTATATTCAGATGAAGTCTGACGAAGAACTTCTTCAGATATTGAAAAATACAGATATTAATTTTGCAGGTGCTTCTGATGAAAAACTGTTGAAAGTAATTCATCTGATGAAAGAAAGAGCAACTTTCCCTAAAGATATTTATGAAAACGGAAAATTCTTCTTTGAAGCTCCGACTTCTTATGATGAAAAAGCGTCTAAAAAGGCATGGAATGATGAAACATCTTCTATTTTAGCAGAATTGGCAGCGGCATTTGAATCTACAGACTTTACTGCAGAGACCTTGAAGCAGACGATGCATGATTTTGCGGAAAGCAAAGGACTGGGTATGGGTAAAGTAATGATGCCATTACGCTTGTCTTTAGTAGGAGAATTGAAAGGACCGGACGTTCCAGACATTCTGGAAACCCTTGGTAAAGAGGAAAGTACCTCCAGAATAACCAATGCTATAAATAATTTTAAATAGAATAACCATAATTTTTCATACATTTGAAAGATTTAATTTACTTCAAGAAATGGAATATTTAAGTTTCGAACTTCCTATCAAAGAATTGATGGATCAATACCAGACGTGTTCTTTAGTAGGAGAAGAAAGTGGTGTTGATGTAAAATTAGCATGCAGCCAGATTGAGGATAAGATTTTAGAAAAGAAAAAAGAAATCTATGGAAATCTTACACCTTGGCAAAGAGTACAACTGTCCCGTCACCCGGATCGTCCTTATACATTGGATTATATCAATGGGATGGCAGACAAAGGCAGTTTCTTAGAACTTCATGGAGACAGAAATTTCGCTGATGATCCGGCAATGATTGGAGGATTGATTACCCTGGACGGTCAGAAAGTAATGATCATAGGGACTCAAAAAGGAAGAACAACTAAAGAAAGACAGTACAGAAGATTTGGAATGCCAAATCCTGAGGGATACAGAAAAGCTTTAAGACTAATGAAGCTTGCTGAAAAATTCAATATTCCTGTAGTAACTTTAGTAGATACACCGGGGGCATATCCAGGATTGGAAGCTGAAGAAAGAGGACAGGGAGAAGCTATTGCAAGAAATATTTTTGAAATGGTTCAGCTGAAAACGCCTATCTTCACTTACATCATCGGAGAAGGAGCCAGTGGTGGCGCATTAGGAATAGGTGTAGGAAATAAGGTATATATGTTGGAAAACACATGGTATACTGTAATTGCACCGGAAAGCTGTTCTTCTATCTTATGGAGAAACTGGGATCACAAGGAAGATGCAGCCAATGCATTAAACCTTACTCCGGCAGACGCTTTAAGAGAAAAGTTCATCGATGGAATTATTGAGGAGCCACTAGGAGGCGCTCATTACGATCAGGAGACAACGTATTTGAACCTGAAAAATTCAATTTTACAAAACATCAAAGCTTTTTCCAAATTTACAGGACAGGAGCTTGAAACCCAGAGACAGGATAAATTCATTGCGATGGGTCAGTTTAAAGGATAAAAATAAAAAGGTTAAGAATTTCTTCTTAACCTTTTTTACTTTAGTTTTCTTCTATTCTATTCTGCAACATTAAGTGCTATTTCAATATCCTGAGTAATCTTCTTCGGGGCTGAATATTTTGCATCACACACCATTGTTGTCATGATATACTCTCCTTTATCTACCAGAATAAAGTTTTCTCCTTTTGCAGGAACACTCAGATTATAATATTTTTTACCGCTTATCTTTACAATAAGATTGCAGCTAGATCTGTTTTTAATATTGATATATGCCTCATTTTTGTTAAGGTCATTATTAAAAAGATGGGTAAGCATTGCTGCAGTTCTTTTATTTTCTTCGCTTGGCCCAGCTTTAGAAGTACCTGCACTTTTTGCTGAACCCGCAGAACCTACAGATGCGAAGGAAGTTGTTCTTCTCTCTTCTTTTAAGGCTTCAATAGCCGCTGCTGTATTATTAGAAACAGGTTTTCCATTCGCCGTATAAGTTTTATTTGCTGCAATTGTCTTACCGCTGTTCAGCTCATTATTCTTAACGATATTCTCAATTTTCTCCTTACTGATTGGTTTAATCGTAGGCTTTGCTTCAGGAGAATTATCTGCCATGATAATATCAATCAGTTTTCTTTTAAAATAATCTGTTTTAGCATGCCCCGGATTCTGTTTCAAAAAGCCGGCAATTACTCTGGCTTCTTTTGAAATCTCAGCTTCCTGCTCTGTATAGATAATTACAGTTTCCTTTTCAACAACAGCTTTAGATTTTGTTTTCTTCTTTTTTTGAGAAAAACCAAGTGAGAAAATGCATATAAATAGAAGGAATAAGATTTTTTTCATTAATCAAATCTTTAAAATAGTATTAAATATATTAATAACGTGAAAAGTCATTTTTTAGTTTATCATTAAAATCATTATCTTTGCACTGCTCTAAATTTAAGCTAAAAATTAATACTAATCTTAAATAAAAAAAATAATAGATATTATGTCTTATACACCAGCTGCTGCAGACGTAGCAAAATTGAGAAACCAAACAGGTGCAGGTATGATGGACTGCAAAAAAGCTCTAGTTGAAGCTGAAGGAGACTTCGAAAAAGCGGTAGACATCCTTAGAAAAAAAGGACAAAAAGTTGCTGCTAACAGAGCTGACAGAGAATCTGCTGAAGGTGCAGTAATCGCAAGAGTAAACGAAGATAACACTTTAGGTGTAGTGATCTCTCTAAACTGCGAAACTGACTTTGTTGCTAAAAATGAAGCTTTCATCGAGCTAGCTTATGAATTAGCTGAGATGGCAATCTTCGCTGCTACTAAAGAAGAGCTTTTAGCTACTGACTTCCACGGAATGACTGTTGCTGAGAAATTAGTAGAGCAAACAGGAGTTATCGGTGAGAAAATTGAAATCGGATCTTTCGAAAGAATTCAGGGAGATTTCTTAGGAGCTTACATCCACGCTGGAAACAAAATCGCTGCAATCTCTTCTCTTTCTGCTAAAGTAGACGGAGCTGATGAAGCTGCTAAAGCCGTTTCTATGCAGGTTGCTGCTATGAACCCAATCGCTTTGGACGAAACAAGAGTTTCTCAGGAAACTATCGACAAAGAATTAGAGATCGAAAGACACAAACTTACTGAAGAAGGTAAACCTGCAAACATTATCGATAATATCCTTAAAGGTAAAATGCAGAGATTCTACAAAGACAACACTTTGGTACACCAGGATTTCATTAAAGACGGAAGTATCTCAGTTGCTGACTATGTAAAATCTGTAAATGCAGATCTAAAAGTAACAGGATTTGTAAGAGTAAGTCTATAAGCTTATCTTCAAAAAAATATTCAATCCCGGTGAATTTCATCGGGATTTTTTTATTCGCCAAACATTTTAATTATAATACAGAAACAGACATCCGTGTTAAATATTACAATCAAAATTACCAACTACCAAAAAGTATTCTTCCATAAGCCTTCTAATAAGAATTATTTTCATAATAGAAAATTAAATTAAATAAATCCCCATAAAAAGATATATCAATTATCATCAGATAGATTGGCCTAAAATACAATTACCAGTTTCGTACTCAGGATGGATTTTATTTAAAAATCGGTAATATTTTTTTAACATTTCTTTACATTTTATTAAAGGTATTTCATTTTTTATTTTAATTTTGTAGAAATCCTAATTCCATACACATGAAAAGATTTCTACTCAGTTTGGTATTAATATTTTTGACAATTAATACACTCTTTGCACAAAGGGATAGCGAGCATTGGATTGCTCCTTATTATGACAGTGTCGGAGGATATACCAACATGTTATACCTTTCCACTGATTCCCCCACTCCCATTGATGTAACCATTTATAACAATAATGCTTTAGTTACTACGGTTACCATCAGTAAAACTAACCCACAAACCTACAAGGTTGCCAACAACCTTATCTCTACAGGTACTACTACTGAAGCATTTAATGTTGGTAATAAAGGACTGTATTTAAAAGCAGCTAAGCCTTTTTACTGTAGTTTAAGACTTGCCCAAAGTGTTCACGGGGAAGTTATTACCAGTAAAGGAAGAGCTGGAATTGGGAAAACATTTTTCGTTGCTGCAGCTCCTAATACAAGTACGAGCAGTATTCAAAACTTTACTGCAGGTGTCCTGGCTACTGAAGACAATACCAATGTAACAGTATCATGGAACCCTACTGCCGGCGTAGTTTTTATTAACGGTACCCCTACAGGAAATACCCAATCCTTTACATTGCAGAAAGGACAATCTTTCATTCTTGCAGGATCAGGAACTCAGTCAGCAAACAAGACAGGTTTTATCGGTGCAAAAATAGTTGCTGACAAACCCATAACACTTACCAACGGAAGCTGTAATGCCAACTTCTCTACTTCACCATCAGGAAGTGACCCGGTTCTGGATCAATCTGTGCCGGTTGACAGACTTGGAAATACTTTTGCAATGGTGAAAACAAGATCTACTGCTCCTAACCTAAATATGGAGGGAGGTCTTATTGTTGCTACAGAAGATAATACTGAAGTATTCTTAAATGGAGGTGGTACTTCTGTTGTAACACTTGCGGCCGGAGAATGGTACAGAATTAATGAAACCAGCTATGTGGCTCAAGGAACTTCAGGACATTCAAATATGTTCATTTCTACTACTAAAAATGTGTATTTATATCAATTCATTGGAATTCTCGGAAGTGATGCGACCAATGGATTCAACTATATTCCGCCGTTGAACTGTTTCCTTCCAAGAAAGATTGATGAAATCGGAAAGATCAATGAAATGCCTATTGGGACAGGAGGTGCCAGCGCTGTTCAGGATATTATTGTAAAATTAAATATCTTAACAGAGACAGGAGCAACAGTAATGGTAAATGACGGCCCAGTTGCCGCGACAGATGGTCCATATCCAGTAACAGGAAATGCTAACTGGGTAACGTATGGAATTACCGGAGTAACCGGAAATCTTAAAATCACTTCTACAAAGGCTGTAACAGCTGGTATCAACGGAGGATTTAGTTCTGCAGGATACGGAGGTTACTTTGCCGGATTCTCATCAATTCCAGTTATTGCTAAAAAAACCGGAGAATGTGTACCAGGAATCGTTCTTGAACTAGATGACGGATATGAAACTTACCAGTGGTATCGTGACGGGGTTGCCATTCCAGGTGCAACTTCTTACACTTATACTCCTACACAATCAGGAAATTATACTGTAAAAGTAACTATGGGAACATGTCCTCCTGTGACAACTCCTATCTATAAAGTACAAAACTGTTTAAAGGAAACAACTCAAGCTCTTAACGCTTGTTCTACTAAAATTATTACACCAACGTTTACTTCGTCAACACAGACAGTAGTACCAACTACCGTAGTAATTTTAACTCCTCCTACAAAAGGAACAGCAATAGTTAATCCAAACGGAACAATTACCTATACTCCAAATCCTGGATATTTAGGACCAGATAAAATAGTTTATAAATTCTGTGGAAACTCTGTTGAGTTTACAGATTGTGAGCAGGTAACATTAAACCTGACTGTAGTACCTTTCATTGTAACGGATACTTCTATTAAAGCATGTTGGTATGATGTAGCTCCTTATGCTTATTTTGATCTTACTAAAGCTAAAGTAACAGATTATAATGCCGTTACTAAAAAATATTACCGTACTCTGAATGACCTTACTGCAGGTATCAACGAAATCACAACGCCAGATAACTTCCCTTCAACAGGAGGATTTGTATATGTGAAAGTAACTACTGCGGAAGGATGTACAGCAAATGCAAAAATTGAATTAATTGTACTTCCAATCAAAAAATCTCCTGTATTGGTAGATCAGTATATCTGTATGGATGCTAAAACCAATTTGGATGCAGGTTCCGGATATGACTCTTACCAATGGAGTACTGGCGCTACCACTTCAGGTATCAGAGACATAGGTGTTGGAGAATATACTGTAATACTTGGTAAGAACGGATGTTTCCTTACTCAGACTGTAAAAGTTAAAAAAGTTGAAGATCCGGTAATCCAAACAATCGAACTTAACAACAATACAGCTACAGTAATTGTAAGCGGAGGTAAAACACCTTATAAATATGCCGTTGACGGAACTGCTAACTGGCAGGATTCAAATGTCTTCACAGGCTTAACAAGAGGACAGCATACTTTCTATGTAAAAGACTTTTATAACTGTACCCCTACTCAGGTAGAAATTACAGTCCCTAATCTATTGAATGCCATTACTCCTAATGGAGATAATGTAAATGACTATATAGATTACAGTGAACTTGCTTATAAAGAAAACCTAAGCTTTGTAGTGTATGACAGATATGGAAATATGGTATTTACCGGAAATAAATTCAACAACTACAGATGGGACGGAAAACACTTTGATAAGAAACTTGGAACAGGAACCTACTGGTATCATATCAACTGGACTGAATCCAATAAAGAAAAGACTCCAATAAAATATACAGGTTGGATTCTTGTTAAAAACAGAGAGTAATAATTAGTTAAAACCATATTGGTAAGCCACGATTTCATAATCGTGGCTTTTTTATTACATTTTCAAGCATTCAATGCTTTTTATTATTAAATTTGTGATAAATACTACTACTGAATGAAGAAAATTCTATCTTTTATATTTATATTTTATATTTTTACCTCTGCTTTTGCCCAATTGGACCGAGAGCATTGGTTTGCTCCGATGGTAGACAGGACTGGCGCTCCCAATCCTTATCAGAAACTGTATTTATCCACCAGCAGAACAACTCCTTTCCCTGTAAATATTTATAATAACAATGTTCTGATCGGAACGGTGAATATCAGTAAAAATAACCCGCAGAAATTCGATGTATTAAGGAATTATATCATTACCACACAGCAGACGGACTTATTTACTCCTACAACCAAAGGATTATACCTTAAAGCAGAATTCCCTTTTTATGCCAATTTAAGGTTCTCGGTATTCAACCATGCGGAAATCATTACTTCCAAAGGAATTCCTTCCACGGGAAAAGCATTTTATGCAGCCTCCGCTCCTATCACGGTGAGCAACAATATTCTGAATTTCATGACCAGTGTGCTGGCAACTGAAGATAACACCACCGTTACCATCTCTGGATACAATCCTGCCGTTCAGTTTTCTAACGGAACAACCGGAGCTACCAATCCGACAATGACTTTCACCTTAAATAAAGGACAATCTTACATCATTGACGGAATCGGGGATATTGCAGGAAACTTTGATGGTTTCATCGGCTCCAAAATTATTTCAAACAAACCCATCAATGTCACCAATGGAAATTTTAACGGGCAATATGCAGGAAATTTCCCTTCCAGTTCAGACATTTTAATGGACCAGGCAGTGCCTGTCAACAGACTTGGAAATGAATTTGCTCTTGTAAAAGGCAACGGACCGATTGGTGCCAATATGGAAGGTGCTGTTGTAATTGCCACTGAAGACAATACTCAGATCTTTGTGAATAATGAAATACCCCCAATAGCTACCATTAATGCAGGGAAATATTTCGTTATTCCTGATTCCAAATATATCCTTCAGGGAAACGGGCATTATAATTTATACCTAAAAACATCAAAAAATGCTTATGTCTACCAGATTTTAGCCGGAGATTCCAATTCGGGAAATGAAACGGCTACCGGAGGATTCAATTTCATTCCGGCTTTGAACTGTTACCTTCCGAAACAGATTAATGAACTGGGGCTTATTAATGAAAACTTTGTTCATTCTAATGGAAATCCCGGAGGTATTCTGAACATCCCGACAAAACTGAATCTTATAACGGAAAGAGGGGCTATTATTACAGTAAACGGAGCTAATCCTCCTGCGATAACAGGTCCTTACAACATGACAGGTACCACCAACTGGGTCACGTATGGAATACCCAATGTGACAGGTACCATTACTGTAGTTTCAAACAAAGCTATTATGGCAGGAATCACTGCCGGAAGTGACGCCGTAGGATACGGAGGCTTTTTCGCCGGTTTTCCTACACAGCCTGTTATTTTACAATCAGGCGACGGCTGTATTCCAGGTATTGTTCTTACTGTAGACCCACTGATCTATGACACGTATCAATGGTACAGAAACGGTACACTTGTTCCGGGAGCTACAACATCCTCAATTACCCCTACACTACCCGGATATTATACATGTTCTGTAACAATGGGAAGCTGCGCACCTTTAGTGACTGAAAAATTTAAGGTTCTGAATTGTACAAAACTTACCAATGCTTCCTACAACGTATGTACTTCGCAGACTATAACCCCTGCCTTCAGCAGCTCAACACAAACTCCTGTTCCAGGCACGGTAGCAATTACAACGGCACCTACTTTGGGTACTGCAGTAATAAATCCTGTTACAGGAATCATTACTTATACTGTAACTACTCCCGGAACATCCGGAACAGATACATTCACTTATACATTTTGTGGAAATGATCCGGACTTTCCGGATTGTGAAACGATAACAGTTACCATCAATATTCAGGCTCTTACAGTAATGAATACAACATTATTTGCCTGTGATATCAACGGACAGGGTACATTCAATTTAACGACAGCCAACGTCACCAATAACTCTCCTGTTACTATTACTTATTATCCTACTCTTGTAGATGCTCAGAATGAAAATGCAGCAGCATTGATCACCAACACTACGGCTTATACTGCACCTAATGGAACAATCATATATACCGTTGTAAAGAACAATATTGGCTGTAAAAGTATTGCACAAATTACACTATCTCTTTTCAATAAAGCGATTGTTCTGGATAACTACAATGGTATTTTCTGTGATGATAATCTGGACGGAACGGTTACTCTTATCCTTTCCAATATCACTCCTATTGTACTTAATAACCCTAATTATTTTACCAATGTAAGATATTATGCAAATCTGGCAGATGCTAACGCTGGAAATAACAATACTCTTTCTAACAGCTGGAGCTATACAGCAACCACTACGATTTACATCAGAGTAGATTCTCCTGATGGCTGTGCTTCTGTGATCAAGCCTCTACAGTTCAGTATCGGAGCTAAGGTAACATTGATTACTAAAACCGTTACAGAAAGTGTCTGTGATGATGATCTGGATGGAATAAAAAGTGTGAACCTGGCTCAGTTTATTCCTCAGTTTACATTAGATCCTAACGTTACTTTCACTTTTCACGCAACTTTGGCGGATGCTCAGAATGATGTGAATAGCGTTTCATCACCGGTTAATATTACAACTTCCCAGACTTATTATATCCGTTTTGAAAAAAATGGGGTTTGTCCGGAAGTAGGTACTCTTAAAATCAATATTAAAGTTCCTAAAAAATCAGATGTATTACAAGACAAGGCTATCTGCCCAAAAACAACGACCACGCTGGATGCAGGGCCTGGCTTTGAAAGATATCTGTGGAGTACGGGTGCTACTACCCCTTCCATAAACAATGTAGCCCCCGGAAGTTATTGGGTAGAACTTACTTTCAATGGTTGTGTTTACAAACAATATGTAAATGTTACTGAATTGCCTCTTCCTATGATTACGTCTATTGAAATTGATGGAACAACGGTAAAAGTCGGAGTAAGTGGCGGTACTCCTCCTTATGAATATTCTTTGGATGGTGTGGTATGGCAGAGTTCCAATGTTTTCTACAATGTACCAAGAGGAGCGCACAATGTATTTGTAAGAGACTCTAAAATGTGTGAAGAAGTCAAAAAACCATTTGCCATTATTAATCTGATCAATACGATTACTCCGAATGGAGATGGTTATAACGAAGGAATAGATTATTCTGCTTTAATGGCCAATGATAATCTTGTATTCAGAATCTTTGACCGTTACGGTGCAGAAGTTTTCAGAGGAACTCCGGAAAACCGATATACTTGGGACGGAAGAATAGGCGGAAGATATGTCCCTACAGCAACCTACTGGTATTTTATCACCTGGACAGAATATGGTTCTACTCTCACTGTAAAATACTCGAGCTGGCTGCTTGTAAAACACAGATAAAAAAGGAAGCCGGAAGAAAGTACCACTGAAGACTCAGTATTCTTTCTTCCGGCTTCTTTACTTATAAATATACTTTTTTAAGGGAATTGCAGATTTCTAACAGTCCTTAACAGTTTAATGTTAAAGTTTAATATAACTTTAACCACTATTCTTCATCTAACTAAGCAAAATTGCTTTATTTCTATGTAATTTTGCGCATTATATGAAGAAACTGTTTACTATACTGCTATTGGTTTTTCTGGCAAAAATTAATGCTCAAATGTATTCCGGAGAGGTATTCCTGAGAGACAACTCTATTTTATATCTCAATCAGGTATATGTCACAAACTTAAACACCCAGAAAACCGTTCTTACGGACTATAATGGTAATTTTAATATCCCTGCCAATCCCGGAGATGTAATCCGGTTTACCTCTATTGTTACCGAAAGAAAAGATATTAAGCTAACACCTCAATCAATGACACAAAAAAATCTGGTTGAGCTTAAAATTGCGTACTATGAAATTCAGGAAATTGTACTCAGCAGGTTCAAACCTACTGGAAACCTTCGGTATGATGTCAATTCTTTAAGAAAAGAAGATAAAGCATATGCTCTTAAGAAAGTAATCGGGCTTCCTGAACCGAAAGGTGACGGAACTCCTCCTGAGCTTCCTGTTGCCGGCTTGAGAGATGGCGGGCTTACCTTCAGCCTTGAAAGTATCTATGATATCCTGTCTGGTGAGAGAAAGAAAAAACAGCGTTATCAGGCCTACGAAAGAATGAACAGTTCCGTTGCACAGATCAAAAACTATCTGGGGAAAGATTATTTTACAAGGTTTAAAATTCCTGAGAATTTAATTGATAATTTCCTTCAATTCGTTTATACTTCTGAAAACATTCAGGCTTATGTATTAGCCGGAAACTTTGAAGCCATAAAGGTTCCTATTGAAAAATATCTGCCAATCTATCAGAAGAGACTTAGAAGCTCACATCTTCAGGAGGTTGTAAGCAATAATTAGAGAAATAATTCCATTAGATATAAATAATCCATGTTCTTCACATGGATTATTTTTTTGTAATAAACAGAAATTCCGTCTTAAACCCTTTCCACAATACATCCGATGCAGATTATTCAACTTTTATGGCATATCTTTTCTCAATATTCAAAAATATGTTTAATTTTATCTCACAAACAAGTGTTTAAAATAAAAACACTAGTATTTCGTTATCCAAATAAAAACTAACTGACCCCAAAACGCAAATTAAGAGAGAAGCACCTATTTTTTAACTTAATATTAATTAATGAAACGAGTACTTTTACTTCTTTGCTGTATGTTTTTCTTTACTATGTCTGCTCAAAAAAAAGGGAAAGACTATAGTAATATTCTGAAAAGTAAGAATATCTATGAAATCAATGCCTTCTTAAGAGATGCCCATCCAGATGATCCCCGGAGATCTGTTTTGAAACCAAGGGTAATGGACATGATGAAAGAATACATCAAAAATGCGCATCCAGCCGATCAGAAAGTAAAAGATATGCAGGAAATGCTTGCCATGCTGAAGAGAAGGCCTTCCACAAAGATCACCTTTGATGAGATGAATGCTATCATCAAACAGAAGCAGATTGCAAAATACAAGGCCGAATTAGCCGCAAAACAGCCTACCACCGTTTATACTCCTAGTACTGCACAGAATACATTTGTTGTAAATGCGTCAGCTAATACAGCCATTCCCAATACAGAAGCAGAAGAATTCAATATGCTTATGGCGGTATCTCCCGTAGAACACAAAAATAAAACGGTTAAAATCCTCAACTCTTTGTTTGATAATGATCCCAATGCTAAAGAATGCATTGTCCTGATTCAAAATAAATCAGACTGTAATATCATTGTAAGAATGGAAGGGGTAGGTACAACCAAATACAGACTGGCAGTACCTGCTCAGGGAGAAGGTTCAATTGTTATAGAAAAAGGCCAGTATCTTTTCACCAGCCTGGTTTGTGGCGCTCAATATGCTTCACAAAAAACAATTGAAAGACCTATTATGGTGGCTTTAGGAAGCCATTAGTTACAATTATTCACGGATTACCGCTCTGTCTTTTACCTTTAAAAGGCAGAAATTCTTCATAAATTTTCACTACTTTTGCACTCATTTTATAACTCAATGGGCAAGAATAAATTAGCAAGATTTGCAGAAAACAAAATATTACCGAATGTAATCCAACCTACAAGGGAAGATGCCTTACAAGGTTTTGAACTTAAAGGAAAATGGAGAGAAAATTTCTTTAAAAATGACAATCCAATTGTATTGGAATTAGGTTGTGGGAAAGGAGAATATTCTGTAGGACTCGCAAAAACTTTTCCTGAAAAGAACTTTATCGGAATTGATATTAAAGGAGCAAGATTCTGGTTTGGGGCTAAAGAAGCGGTAGAAAACAATATGACTAATGTCGCTTTTTTGAGATCACAGATCGAGCTTGTGGATCATTTTTTTGCTGAAAATGAAGTAGATGAAATCTGGATTACTTTCCCGGATCCACAGATCAAATACAAGAGAACAAAGCACAGACTGACTCACCCTGATTTCTTAAACCGATACAAAAAGTTCCTGAAACCTGGTGGTATTGTTCATTTAAAAACCGATTCAGAGTTTTTACACGGTTATACACTGGGGTATTTACAGGGAGCTGGTTATGAAATTATTAGCGCTCATCATGATATCTACGGAGCGCCGGAATACGATCCTAATACTGAACATCTCAGAGATATCAAAACCTATTATGAAGAACTTTTCTCAGCGAAAGGAAAAACAATTACCTACATTAAATTCCGTATAAACTGATGAAGCAGAAATAACCCTGAGACAGAGGCAAAACCTTCCCAAAAAGGATGCAGTCAAAGGAAAGAAGTCTTCAAAAAAGAAAAACCAAAAAGTAAACTAGTATGAAAAAACTATTAGTTTTTGCCGGGATTTCAATGATCCTTGCCAGCTGTAATGTAAATTATGGCAGTTATCCGGGAAGAACCTCCTATCCCTCCTCTACCGGTAATTCAGGTAACAGAGCCAATACGGAAAGAGAATATAGTGAACTTATAAAGACCTATAAACCGGAAACAGCAGATGTTCTTAATGATCTTCTTAACAGTGATGATCCGAAAAATCCCAGGACTTCTATTTCAGTAGAAAATAAATCTCCATGCAATATGGTACTTACGGTAAGCGGAAATAATTTCTTCAAGAAAATCCCTATCGGTGCGGGAAAAATAGGATATACAATGGTTCCTAAAAATCAAAACTACAGGTTATCCGGACTTCTTTGTAACTCAACCTATCAGTCTACAAAGTTTGTAACAACTTCCTATTCTATAAAACTTTCAAACTAATATATAACCCGCAGGATTCTGCGGGTTTTTATTTTAATTATATGCCCTTTACTTAAGTAGCCCAAAATAGTCTACAAATTGGGCTGTAAACAATAAAAAAACGCTGGACCGAAATCCAGCGTTTTTCCTATATTAAAGAAAATCTTTAATTATTCTGCATCGAAGTCAGCATCTTTATCAGCAGATACTACTTCTCCTTCTTCTTTAGATTTTTCTTTATCAGCTTTTCTTTGAGACTGACCTTCTTTGATAGATTCTGAAACAATGCTCAAGATCATATCGATAGATTTAGAAGCATCATCGTTTCCTGGGATAACGAAGTCAACTTTTCTAGGGTCAGAGTTTGTATCAACAATACCGAAAACTGGGATACCTAATTTCTTAGCTTCAGTTACAGCGATGTGTTCTCTCAAGATATCTACAACGAAGATTGCAGAAGGAAGACGAACCATGTCAGAGATAGAACCTAAGTTCTTTTCTAAGTTAGCTCTTTGTCTGTCAACTTGTAATCTTTCTTTTTTAGATAAAGTTTCGAACGTACCGTCTTTTTTCATTTTGTCGATAGCATTCATCTTCTTTACAGCCTTTCTGATAGTAACGAAGTTCGTTAACATACCTCCTGGCCATCTTTCTGTAATATAAGGCATATTAAGTTCAGAAGCGTGTTTTGCAACAACTTCTTTCGCTTGCTTCTTAGTAGCTACGAAAAGAACTTTTTTACCTGCAGAAGTTAATTTTTCTAAAGCGCTGCAAGCTTCATCCAATTTAACTGCTGTTTTATGTAAGTCTACAATGTGAATACCGTTTTTCTCCATAAAAATGTATGGAGCCATATTTGGGTTCCACTTTCTAGTCATGTGACCGAAGTGTACGCCAGCCTCTAAAAGGTCTTTTACATTTGCTTTTGCCATGTTTTCTGTTTTTGTTAGTTTACTTTCCGTCTTTTAAACAATCAACAACTTCTTTAGATGGGAGAAGCGTTTGGATGCTAAACGTAACGGGCAATTTTGCTTTAAGCTTCAGGCAGTAAGCCATAGGCTTTGAAGCGAATTAAAAATTTTAATAAGTTTTTCAAAAAGCTTATTGCATATTGCTTTAAGCTTATCGCAATTCTTAACGTTTTGAGAATTGGAATCTCTTTCTTGCTTTTTTCTGACCTGGCTTCTTTCTTTCCACCATTCTTGCGTCTCTTGTAAGTAAACCAGCTGGTTTCAATGCTAATCTGAATTCAGCGTTGATTTCGCATAAAGCTCTTGAAATACCTAATCTGATAGCTTCTGCCTGACCTGTATTACCACCACCGAATACGTTTACGGTAACGTCATACTGACCAACAGTCTCAGAAAGGATAAACGGTTGGTTTAATTTGTAAACCATCACGTCTGTAGAGAAATATTCTTTAGCATCTTTACCGTTTACTGTAATAACACCAGAACCTGGTCTTACATAAACTCTTGCTACAGAAGTTTTTCTTCTTCCGATTTTGTGAACTATAGACATAATTAATTATTTAAATTCGTTAACATTAATTGTTTTAGGCTGTTGAGCTTCATGTTTGTGCTCAGTTCCTTCATATAAATAAAGGTTCTTAAGGATAGCAGCTCCTAATCTGTTTTTAGGCAACATACCTTTTACAGATTTCTCTAATACCTTTAAAGAATCTTTCTTTTGAAGTTCAGCCGCAGTCATAGACTTCTGTCCACCAGGATATCCTGTATGCCAGATATAAGTCTTATCAGCCCACTTGTTTCCGGAAAGTGTAATTTTCCCAGCATTCAAAACGATCACGTTATCACCACAATCTACGTGAGGTGTAAAGTTCGTTTTGTGCTTACCTCTCAAAATCTTTGCAACCGTAGAAGCTAATCTACCTAACGGCTGTCCTTCAGCGTCTACCACAACCCATTCTTTATTAGCAGTAGCTTTGTTCGCTGAAACAGTTTTGTAACTTAATGTATTCACACGTTTTAGTTAAAGATTAAACATAATTTACCCCTAAAAGGGTGTGCAAAGGTACAAATTATTTTTGTAACCCAAAAACATATTTTATTTTATCTATATAATCTGGTCTGTACACCCTTCAATCAATAGATTTTAACACTATTATAATTTTGGCATGCATCTTGTAAATTGTTGTGGCGATGAAAAAAAACGCTTAGAGGATTCTAAAAACACAAATGATACAGCAAAGAGTTCATTCCCTCAACTCTTTCTTTTTATTAATTTTACTTTAAAGATTTCCGTAAAACGCATTAATATAATTACAGTTTCATTGAAATAATTATATTTGTGACAATCATATTCCCATAATTCATGAGCCACGGAAAACTAAGAGATGATAAAACCTGCCTGAACTGCGGACATCAGGTTGATGAAAGGTTTTGCCCACACTGCGGACAGGAAAATATTGAAAGCAGACAGCCCTTTCATTTTCTCTTTACTCATTTCATTGAGGATTTCACCCACTATGACGGGCAGTTTTGGAAAACCATGCAATATCTGTTTACCCGGCCAGGGTTGCTTACCAAAGAATATCTGGCTGGTAAAAGACAATTATATGTGGCTCCTGTAAAGCTATACATATTTATAAGCTTCATCACATTCTTTCTACCCAACATCTTACCTCACGCCAAGGAGGAAGCTAAAAAGCCAAGCCAGATAAAAAAAGAAACAAAGGCAAAAAAGCCAAAAGAAATTTCAAAAGATATTGTAAAAGATCTGCAGAAAGAAGGTGTCTTATCCCATGAAGTAGCCACTAACACTCAAAAAGCTTTGGATACTTTAAAGGCTTTGGACACCATAAAGATTAAAGACACCCAAGAAAAGGCTGAACTTTTTGATAGTACATTTGATACTAAAGAAGAGTCCATTATGAATGCTTATACTCTGAAACAGTATGATTCTATACTTGCAAAGGATAAAACAGGAATATATTCATTAGCAAGACCCCTGGCAGAAAAAGCTTTTTCATTAAAGGAAGAAGGATATAGCAAGCATCAGATTTGGGAAAAATATAAAGATAACTTCATCCATACAATACCCAAAGCACTCTTTGCATATCTACCTATATTTGCTTTCTTTTTATGGCTGTTTCATAACAAAAAGAAATGGTGGTACTTTGATCATGGTATATTTACCCTTCACTATTTCTCTTTCCTGTTATTAGGAATATTAGTTTTTATTGTTGTAGAAAAAATCACAAGCTATTTACCGGACAACAATTTACTTACCCTATTATATGTTCTAGCCTGTATAGCGCTGGCAGTTTATATGACGATCTATTTCTTTGTAGCGCATCACAGAGTATATGAAACAAAGAAAAGGATAAGTATACTAAAAGGTTCCTTATTATTTATTCTAAACTATATCGGATTACTTCTGATGTTTATGGTACTGATGTACTTAAGCTTTATTATGCTTCACTAGTTTCTAAGGGATTTATTCCCTCTGAAGCTTGCAAATAAATAATACGCAACGAAAACGGTAGAAAATTTCAGGATAGACGGAATCGCCAATTCAAGTTTAAAAATTAATGTTCCTGCAAGAACAAGAATTCCCATTCCTACAAATGACAGTAATAATTTCTTAGGCAGTGAAAAATTGGGCGTATCCAGATAATAAGCAAGTCCCCAGGCAGAACCAAAGGCCACAGCATAATAAATATCCAGTCCAATATTCTCTGAACTTAAAAAGAAATAATTGATCAGGAAGCTGATTACGGTTCCCAATCCGAAGTACATCAAAGCTTTTTGCATGTCTGTAAAAATATTCTGCAAAAGTAGAGAATTTAATTTGAGAATGTAAAGAAGGGTGTCTTTGAAAATGAAGTCACTGCAACTTGTTTTAACTCTGTGATTTCCAAACTTTCAAAATATACAGCCCAAAAAGGGGAGATACAATTAAATAAACACAACCAATCAACTGATAATCAAAAGAATAAAATCAAACACGTGGTTCTTTTTTTATTGTTATATTTGGAAACTTAGAAACTTTCTAGAATTTTTATGGAAACCCAAAAATATACTCCAACCAACAAGGTAAGAATCGTAACTGCTGCCTCATTATTTGATGGGCATGATGCTGCGATCAATATTATGCGTCGTGTTATTCAGGGAACAGGATGCGAAGTGATCCATTTAGGACACGATAAATCAGCAGAGGAAGTTGTAAATACAGCAATCCAGGAAGATGCCAATGCTATTGCATTAACTTCATATCAAGGAGGTCACACAGAATATTTCAAATATATCTACGACCTGTTGAGAGAAAAAAATTCACCGCAGATCAAAATTTTTGGCGGTGGTGGCGGTGTAATCCTTCCGGAAGAGATCAAAGATTTGATGTCTTATGGAATAGACAGAATTTATTCTCCGGATGACGGCCGTGAACTAGGACTTCAGGGAATGATTGATGATCTCGTACACAGATCAGACTTTGCTACAGGAAAAGATGTAACCGCAAAAGATCTGGATGCCATCAGCTTTGAAAACTCAACAAGCATCGCTAGTATTATCTCTGCTGTTGAAAACTTCTCAGAAGAAAAACCTGAGCTTGTAAAAGCAATTGACGAAAAGTCTAAAGATTTAACCATTCCAATTATTGGTATTACAGGTACCGGAGGAGCTGGTAAATCTTCTTTAACAGATGAATTGGTAAGACGTTTCTTACGTTCAAATACTGACAAAAAAATTGCCATTATTTCTATTGACCCTTCAAAAAAGAAAACCGGAGGTGCTTTATTAGGAGACAGAATCCGTATGAACGCGATCAATGATCCAAGAGTTTATATGCGATCTATGGCAACCAGAGAAAATAACGTTTCCGTTTCTCCATTCATTCATTCTGCATTGAATGTGCTGAAACTGGCTCATCCTGATGTTATCATCCTTGAAACTTCAGGGATCGGGCAGTCCGGTTCAGAGGTTTCAGATTTTGCCGATGTTTCTATGTATGTAATGACTCCCGAATATGGAGCCTCTACACAGCTGGAAAAAATCGACATGCTAGACTACGCAGATCTTGTAGCATTAAACAAATCTGATAAAAGAGGGGCTCTTGATGCACTTCAGGCAGTAAGAAAGCAGTTCCAGAGAAACCACCTTTTATGGGAAAGTCCATTGGAAGAAATGCCTGTATATGCTACAAAAGCATCTCAGTTTAATGACCACGGAACAACTGAACTTTACAACAGATTGGTTTCTAAAGTAAACGAAAAGTTTGCTGATTTAAAACTAAATGCATTTGTAGAACAGGAAATCACAGACGAAGTAACCATTATCCCTCCAAAAAGAGTTCGTTACCTTTCTGAAATTGTTGAAAACAATAAACAATACGACATCAATATTGAGAAGCAGGCTGAACTGGCCAGAACAATGTATCATATTGAAGGAGTAAAAAATATAATCTCCAATGAAGTTTTAGAGGCTGAATATCAAAAGGCAGAAAAAAATCTTCATCAGGATAATATCGACTTCCTGAAGACGTGGGACGATACAAAAAAAGCTTTCCATGCAGAATTCTATTCTTATTTTGTAAGAGGGAAAGAAATTAAGGTAGAGACTTCCACAGAATCTTTATCACATTTGAGAATTCCAAAAATTGCATTACCAAAATACAATGACTGGGGTGATCTTATCAAATGGAAAGGACAGGAAAACCTTCCGGGAAGCTTCCCTTACACAGCCGGAATTTATCCGTTCAAGAGAACCGGTGAAGATCCGACAAGGATGTTTGCAGGAGAAGGAGGTCCTGAAAGAACCAACAGAAGGTTCCATTATGTTTCTGCAGAAATGCCTGCAAAACGTTTATCTACAGCTTTTGACTCTGTAACATTGTATGGTCAGGATCCTGCTTTACCACCGGATATTTATGGTAAAATCGGAAATGCAGGGGTTTCTATCGCTACATTGGATGATGCTAAAAAATTGTACTCCGGATTTGATCTGGTTAATGCACTTACTTCGGTTTCCATGACGATCAACGGTCCTGCACCAATGTTATTGGCTTTCTTTATGAATGCTGCCATTGATCAGAATGTTGAGAAATATATCAAAGAAAACGGTTTAGAAGCTAAAGTAGAAGCTAAACTTAAAGAGAAATTTGATGACAAAGGCTTAGAAAGACCAAAATACAAAGGTGAACTTCCTCCATCCAACAATGGTTTAGGATTACAGCTTTTAGGATTAACGGGTGATGAAGTAATTCCTGCAGATGCATATGCAGAAATTAAGGCTAAAACGATTGCTACCGTTCGTGGTACCGTTCAGGCTGATATCTTAAAAGAAGACCAGGCTCAGAATACATGTATCTTCTCTACTGAATTTGCCCTTAGACTCATGGGTGACGTTCAGGAATATTTCATCAGAGAGAAAGTAAGAAACTTCTACTCTGTTTCTATTTCAGGATATCACATTGCTGAAGCAGGAGCTAATCCGGTTTCTCAATTAGCATTCACATTGGCTAATGGTTTCACTTATGTGGAATATTACTTAAGCCGTGGAATGGATATCAATGATTTTGCACCAAACTTATCATTCTTCTTCTCTAACGGTATCGACCCTGAGTATTCAGTAATCGGACGTGTAGCAAGAAGAATCTGGGCAAAAGCTATGAAATTAAAATATGGAGCTGACGAAAGAAGCCAGATGCTGAAATACCATATTCAGACTTCAGGACGTTCTCTTCACGCTCAGGAAATTGATTTCAATGATATCAGAACAACGCTTCAGGCGCTTTATGCGATCTATGATAACTGTAATTCTCTTCACACCAATGCTTATGATGAGGCGATCACAACTCCTACCGAGCAATCTGTAAGAAGAGCAATGGCAATTCAGCTGATCATCAATAAAGAATTAGGACTGGCTAAAAACGAAAATCCACTTCAGGGATCATTCATCATTGAAGAATTAACGGATCTTGTAGAAGAAGCTGTATACACAGAATTTGACAGAATCACTGAAAGAGGAGGTGTTCTTGGTGCTATGGAAACCATGTACCAGCGTTCAAAAATTCAGGAAGAATCTATGCATTACGAATGGTTGAAGCACACGGGTGAATATCCGATCATCGGAGTAAATACTTTCTTAGGAAAGGATGGTTCGCCAACTGTTTTACCAGGAGAAGTTATCCGTTCTACAGAAGAGGAAAAACAGGCACAGATTGAATCTCTTCACAACTTCCAGCAAGCGAATGACAGCAGATCTGAAGAAGCTCTGAGACAACTTCAACATGCAGCCATCAATCAGCAAAACTTATTTGAAGTGATGATGGATGCTGTAAAATACTGTTCTTTAGGACAAATTACCAATGCTTTATTTGAAGTGGGCGGTAAATACAGAAGAAATATGTAAGCCGTAATTGGACATACATTTTTTATAAATAAAACCTCAAAGGATTTCTTTGAGGTTTTTATTTTAATTGTTATAAAATATTTTCATCATTCAATTTAATTTCAAGACCGTCCTTAAATCCTTATTTTTGACAGATTTATTTTCAAAATGAAACCAAAAGCTTTATTCAACTGGAGCAGCGGAAAAGACTCCGCGCTTGCCCTTTACAAAATACTACAGGAAGACCAATATGAGATTTCCACACTGCTTACAAGTATTAATGAAGAATTTCAAAGGATTTCCATGCATGGAGTTCACGTTTCTCTGTTAGAAAAACAGGCCGAAAGTCTTGGAATTCCATTAATTAAAATGGAACTTCCTAAAGAACCATCAATGGAAGAATACCAGCAAATTATGAGTACAACAATGGCTGAAATTCAGGCTCAAGGTATTACCCATTCTGTTTTCGGTGATATTTTCCTGGAAGATCTGCGAAAATATAGGGAAGACCAATTAAATGCTATCGGTATGAAAGCTGTATTTCCCCTGTGGAAACAAGATACCTCCCACCTCATCCATGAATTTTTAGAACTTGGTTTTAAAACCATTGTAACCTGTGTAAACGGAACTTATCTGGATAAAAGCTTTGCAGGGCGAATCATTGATCAGAAATTCATTGATGATCTTCCTGAAAATGTAGATCCATGCGGAGAAAACGGAGAATTTCACACCTTCACTTTTGATGGCCCTGTTTTCAAAAATCCGGTTCACTTTGAAATCGGGGAAACCGTCAAAAAGACTTATCCCAAACCTAAAACCTCTCCTGAAGAAGAAGACAGTGAATATGTTTTCTGGTTTTGTGATCTGTTGTTAAAATAAGCCTGTGAATATTTATCCACAGGCTTTTCAATATATTATTTTATTTCAGTAATGATTTCATTCATAACTCTGAAATATTCCACAAAGGCTGATTAAATCAATATTAATCTGGTCCAGTCTCCTATCCTAGCACGTAATTTGCATCCCTTAATGCTCTTAGATATTTTAGTATCTTTAAGAGTAACAATCATCATTTAAAAATACAACACCTGTGATCAAAAATTTAGTATTCCTGACCCTATTCTGTTTTATATTTTCCTGTACAACAACTGAGGCTCCAAAAGCTACTCCTGTTGATAAAAAAGCCATCATTGATTCCACTGTCGCCGCTTTTCAGAAAACACTTTTAGAACAGCAGATTGATTCTACTTTCAAAAAGTATCATTTCAATGGAAGTATTGCCGTTTTTAAAGACTCCATCCCCCTTTACAGAAGAGAAAACGGGTATTCTGATTTTAAGAAGAAAACTAAAATTGACAGCAATACCATTTTTGCCATAGGCTCTGTAAGCAAACAGTTTACTGCTGTTTTGATTTTACTTCAAATGGAACAGGGAAAACTGAATGTAACGGATAAAGTTTCAAAATATCTGAAGGAATTCCAGATCAAAGAATATGAAAACATTACCATTCATCAGTTATTAAATCATACTTCAGGATTGAATATGGTGGGAGGAAAGCTGATGTTTAAAAGCGGTTCCAACTTCTTCTACTCCAATGACGGATTCAATACTCTTGGCAAGATTGTGGAAAAAATTTCCGGAAAGTCCTATGCTGAAAATGTTCAGGAACTCTTTAAAAAAGCAGGAATGATCCATTCTTCAACCGGAGATGTTTTTAAAGGGAATAATTTTGCCAGCGCTTATCTTGGTACACCTGCTAAATTTCAGGAAGTTCCCAACATGCCGAAAAGATTAGGTGGACAGGAAATCGGAACTCCGGCTGGCGGAATATTATCTACCATTGAAGATCTTCATTCATGGAACAATGCTTTGTATGGCGGAAAAATTTTAAAACCTGAAACCCTGAAACTATTCATGGCAAAAAGTGCAGAAAGACGTCATGCAATCTTTGGAAAAATGGGCTATGCTTACGGCATTATGCTTAATATTGGTCAGCCCAATTCTTATTTCCACAGCGGTTACATAAAAGGTTCTCCTTCATTAAACATCTATTATCCGGACACGAAAACTTCCGTGATCATCCTTTCTAACATTGCCGATGAAGAAAAAGGAAAAGGAGTAATCTTCAGACCTCATATTGAAGTAAAAAAGATCACAGATCATCTTGAGAATACCCTTAAACAGCTTAGATCACAACATTAGTTGAATGACACACTGTTTATGCAAGCTTAAGAAATTCCTGCATTTTTGCTAAATTCTTTTTGTGTTCCATAAAATTGAATACAGCAAAAACCAGTGCCGTCTGTAATATAAACGGAAGAATCAATGTAACTAAGGTCAGAAAAACTTCAGAGTGATTGTGTTCTCTGAAAAACTGATAAGCATAATTCCCGTTTTTTATCACAACCTGTGCCATTGAAGACGCGCAGACTATCATTAAGCCTATATTCTGCTGATACATTGTATAAAGGCTTTTTCCTTTGTATTTGAAATCTGCTTTCAGATATTTCCAGATCTTATAATTAAAAACCAATATTAATACTGATCCCAATAAAAAAGATCCGTTAAGCAATTTGAAAAATATATTATACACCTCCTGATTTTTTGCTATAAAAATCAGCAATACATTAACTCCTAAAGCCAACAACCCTATCATTAAAGATTTTCTGAAAAGTCCGGCATACTTTTCCTGTATAATTCTTTTGGCAATTAAAGGGATTTCTGTTGGATAAAATAGCAGGTAGTTAACTAATTTAAATTCTCCGTTCCAGGATTCTTTTATCTTTAAAAAAGCATCCTCGAAACTGATATTCTCCCGACACTGAATATCTGAAATCTGACTGATCATGTGATCTCTGATTTCTACCAGAATATCCAATGAAAGCTGTTGAGCTATCAGATAATCCGTAATTTTATTTTCCTGTTCTTCGGTTATCATATATTGAATATGGTTTGTAGGTTTAGTAAATAACTTTTCATCTCAGTCTCTTTTTCTGCCTGTTGTTTCTTTCCCTTTTCAGTCAGCAGATAATATTTGCGGTCTCTCCCATTAATTTTCTGAATTTCAGAAATAATCATACCCTCGCTCTCCAGTTTGTGCAGTAATGGATAAAGCGCTCCTTCCGTCATTTCAAGGTCACCTTCCGTAAGTTCTTTTGCTCTTTGAGTAATCTGATATCCGTACATTTTGATTTCTTTTGAAAGAAGCTTCAAAATAATATTCTGCAGGGTACCTTTATAAAGACTATTCTTTTTCATAGAATCATTTATACATTGCAAACATATGCATAATTTTCTTATGTATATAAATTTAATATAAAAACTTTAATTTGCTGTATGAAAAAAATGTACTTCATAGCCATCTACCCTCCTCAGGAGATCATTGAAGAAGTAAAAGTCTTTAAAAAAGATCTGGCCATTCATTATGCCAACTCCAAGGCTTTGAAAAATGAAGCGCATATTACACTTTTCCCTCCTTTCTCCAGAGAGATTGAACTGGAAAGTGATATTCATACTGCTTTTCAGAAGATCAGTACAGAAATGACACCTTTTGAAATTGAACTGAATGGCTTTGGAAGCTTTCCCAATCCGAAGAATCCCGTATTATTTATTCAGCCGGAAGAAAATGCACATCTCACAGAGCTTTACCACCGCGTGAAGCAGCAGTTTAATTTTGCAAAATACTCTTTTACACCACATATCACTGTAGGATATAGAAATCTCACCTGGGAAAACTATCTGAAAGCCTGGGAAAAGTACAAAACAGAGGAATACAAAACTAAATTTATAGTTGATAAGATTTTACTCCTTCGTCACGAAGAACATTGGATTCCTATTGCTGAAAAAAGACTGGAAAAATAAAACCGGCTGCGATAGCCGGTTGAGTTAAAATTTATTCTTTTATGATCTTCTGAGAAAGAATCAGATTTTTGTTTTCTTTTACATTCAGCAGATAAGTACCTGTTGGAAAGTTTTTAATGTCAATCTTTATTCCTGCATCTTTGAATTCAAATCTGGATGGAATCAATTTTCCGGAAGTATCATAGATTTCTATTTTTACATCTTTTGAAAAATCCTGTTTTCCTTTAATATAAAATTCTCCGTCTGTAGGATTCGGATAAATACTGAAACGTCTTTCTTCAGCTTTTACTTCTGAAAGTTTAAGAGTAGATTTGCTCAGAGTCCAGGAAACCGTAGTAACATGAAGGGTACTGTGATTATCAACTTTCAAAAGCGGATTGTTATCTACTACCGAAAATGTCAAAGTATTATTCCCGTTGTTAAGTTGCCCGGGAGTAATCGTAACGCTATTTCCTGTTGCTCCTAAAGCTGTTCCATTTAATGTCCAGGTGTTAACCAATGTGTTTGGAATAGGAAGAATTTCATTGACCGTGAAAGTAACATTTGATGTAGCATCTACTGAAGTGCTATTTGCCGGTGTATAAGAATCTACAGGAGACACTAAACTATGAATTCTCTCAATAATATTCTCTTTACATACTGAGCAGAATTGTTGATTAAGATACCTCATCTCACAACTCTGATGCGGACGGAACCAGGTTGGGCTTTCAGCATGAGCATATACACCTACCCCGTTTAATCCTACCCAATTTTTCCATTTAATAGTTGCAGGGTTAGAATTTTGTGTTTTATTTGGAGATTCAAGTGTACCTGAAAACCAATATTCATCCGCCAGTTTTCCAAAGGAGTGTCCTAGCTCATGCACCACAATTTCATTAGAAGAACCATTTAATGAAGCAAAAGCATAAGTTCCTCCACAACCTCCGTATTCCGTAGAATTACCCAATACATAGGTAATATCATAATCAGGAATATTGGCTGCCAAAACCTGCCCTACCTTATTGGTTGTATTACTGTATATACATCTGTGAACTCCGACATCAAAAGTAGAACCTAGATAATTATTAGGATTGGTTACAGGAATTACAGGTTCTGTAACATCTGTTGCAGTCCCTGGATGTTTTACTCCTGATTCTGTAGAAATTACTTTTACCGCATAGGCATTAAAGTAATTTTTATATTCTGTATAGGGACTTTTTGTAAAAAGATAATTGATTGTATTTTGAGCCGATGTGGTAAAATCAGTCTGCTGAGCAGCCGTAAATCCGTCTCCTAAAACAGCAATCACAACTCGCTTACTGTTGTCTCCATTTTGTAGAAGAGGAACAGTCTCAAATGTCTGTGCAAAACAGCTGCTTCCTATTAAAAGGGATAATAAAGTTTTTTTCATAATTATAGTTTTTGTGTGAATAATAGTTGTACCCCATCATCGGTTGCTTTTTCAACCTTTATAGTCTGAACATTTTCAGAATAGGAAAAACGGGTACTGAACTCAGTACTTTGAAGAGAAGCTTTATGTCTGGAAATCCCTTCTTTTTCATACACTTCCAATTCAGGATTAAAAGGATCTTTCACAAGCTGTTTAGCAACTTCTTTCCCTCCGGACCCTATCAATGTGATGATAAGATCTCCCTTATTAACTTCATTTCTTTCAAAAGAAGGCATATGTTTCAATCGGCCATCTGTGATTTTAGAATTTTGCAAGGTAATTTTTGCATTTCCTGACTGATCTTTATCCGCCTTAAAAAACAAATAAATAATCCGATCGCCTTTTCTTGTCACAGTTTCGGAAAGCGATTGCCTTTTCTGACTTAAACCATTTTCTTTCTGAAAGCTACAGAACAGAAAAACGGGAACAATGAGTACATTAAATACATTTTTCATAATCATTTTTGTTTAAAGTTACTAAAATAAGAATCACAACACATCTATTTGTTTAATTAAAAAAACTTAAAAAGTCCTATCTTTGGAACAATGATTTCAGAGAAAATAATTTTAGGGATTGACCCAGGGACAACGGTAATGGGGTTTGGCATCATCTCCGTAAAAAAAGGAAAAATGGAGATGGTTTCTATCCATGAACTGATCTTGAAAAAATATCCCAATCACGAAACAAAACTCAAATATATTTTTGAAAGAACACTGTCTCTTATTGACGAGTTTCATCCTGACGAGGTAGCACTTGAAGCTCCTTTCTTTGGAAAAAACGTACAGAGTATGCTTAAACTTGGCCGCGCACAGGGAGTAGCCATGGCTGCCAGCCTTTACAGAAACATTCCTATCACTGAATATTCTCCGAAAAAAATTAAAATGGCCATCACCGGAAACGGAAACGCCAGTAAAGAACAGGTAGCAGGTATGCTTCAGAATCTTCTTAATCTAAAAGAATTCCCTACCAAATATCTGGATGCCTCTGACGGCCTTGCGGTTGCTGTATGTCATCATTTTAATTCCGGAACAATAACAGATACCAAATCGTATTCCGGATGGGAGAGTTTTTTGAAACAGAATCCGGATAGATTGAAGTAATCCTGACCTTCTTCCTTAAAAATTCACTAAAGTAAATTTAATCGTCTTAAAAACAGCTTTTTACAAAAACACGCACAATTACTTGGTAAAACATAATACTATCTTTTACATTGGTATGATTTTTAGTACTACCTTTGTATAAATTTTCAGTTATGAAAACAAACCAACAAACTATAAATCAAGGGACTCATAAAATAAACTGGTTCCAAAAATTTCTGATGGTATGTTCCGGCGGGAACATCCATATCTTAAGAAAGACTCCGAGTGAATGGAATAAATTTTCCGGCATTGGAGGGATTGTACTTTTCACTGCTGTATTTGCCACTTTGTCTGCAGGCTATGCTATGTATACGGTTTTTGACAACATTTGGGCAGCTATAGGATTTGGAATTCTCTGGGGGCTCATGATTTTTAATCTTGACCGTTATATTGTTTCTTCCATTAAAAAAACAGGAACATGGTGGAATCAGATTCTGATGGCTATTCCCCGTCTTATCCTTGCTACGTTTTTAGGGATTATTATTTCTAAACCATTAGAGCTTAAAATTTTTGAGAAAGAGGTAAACAAACAGTTGAATACCATCATTCAAAGGAATAAAAAACAGCTTCAGGGTGAAATGAACGGAAGGATTCTTCAGCAGAGCGGGCCTTTTGAAACCGAGAAACAGCAAATTTCAGAGAAAATAGCACAGTATCAGAAATCCTATGATTCTGCTTCAGTAGAACTTGAAAAAGAAATTCTGGGAAAACAATCGGGTTTAACAAGTGGAAAAGAAGGTTACGGACCGAATGCTAAACGTAAACAGGAATTAAAGGAACAGCGCAGACAGGATCTTGAGAACTATCAAAAACAAGCTGCTCCCAGACTTGAATATCTGGATAAAGAAATATCCAAGGTATATACGAATCTGGAAACTGAAAGAAAATCTACTGAGACCTTTGAGGATAAATTCAATGGGTTTGCAGCCAGGCTTCAGGCATTGGATGAATTGGGTAAGAATTCGGCTATTATAGGACTGGCAGCAGCCTTTATTATGGGATTGTTTATCTGTCTTGAGATCTCTCCGGTTCTGGTAAAGCTAATTTCTCATATAGGACCTTACGACTATCTTTTAGAAAAAACAGAAAATGATTTCAGATTGTATTCCAAAGAGAAAATTGAAAAAGGAAATGCTCTGACAGATTTCAGGATTGAGGATTTTAAGGATAATCTGAAGAATTAATTATTATGTTTATTGACAATCGAGCAATTTAAACATTAGAGAAAAAATCTATAAAAAATTAATATTTAATTAATAAAATCTACCTTTCATTAAATTAATGAAAGGTTTTTGTTTTTATTGTTATTATATATGGAATATTTTCTAATTTTATATTACTTAAAACCTTGTCATCATGAAAAATTTATTTCTTGCATGTACACTGCTGATTTGCGGTGTATTTGCCCCTGCCCTAAAAGCACAGGCATCAGAACCATTTTTAGGACAAATAGCTTTTGTACCTTATAATTTTGCACCAAAATACTGGGCAGAATGTAATGGGCAGATCCTGCCTATCGCTCAAAATCAAGCACTGTTTTCATTATTAGGCACTACTTATGGAGGGAATGGAACCACCACATTTGCTTTACCAGATATGAGGGGAAGAGTACTTGTTCATAACGGACAGGCTCCGGGGGGACCTACTACGTATAGCATGGGAGAAACCGGAGGATCCGAAAGTGTAACATTACTGATAACACAAATGCCAGCTCACAATCATACTGTAAATGCCGTAACGGCGGAAGGAAATCAAAGCACTCCAACAAATAATTTACCTGCTGACACAAAAGGTCTTGATAAAGAATATTCTGATACAGGAGCTAACACTACAATGAAAAGCACAATGGTAGGAAATACAGGGGGAAACCAGCCTCATGAAAACAGACCCCCTTTTATTACCTTGAAATGTATTATTGCATTGGCCGGAGTTTTCCCATCACAAAATTAACAGCTATGAAAATTCTTTACTTATTATGTCTGCTAGCCGGAAGCTCAGCTTTTGCACAGACTATAACTTTTAAAGGATGCATTAATCTGTTTGATGATCAAACTTTTATTTTTAATAAAACAGGAGTTGACACAAATAACAAAAGCATCTATGTAACGACTCCTGTGGACGGAGAGCCTTGCAGTGGCCTGGGGACCTGCGAATTTAAAATACAATGGAACAATACTCTTACAAGATGGGAGTTTATTGCCGATGAGGGATATGGTACATTTACAAATCCAAAACTCGTTTATTACAATTCTACAGGAAATAATACAGTCTCTTTTCCTCCCGGCAACAGCATAGGAACCTGGGTTGAAAATACAGCATTTACAACAGGGCTGTGTAATGGAAATCTTACTGCAGCAAATTCTACCATGACGGGCGATGTACAGACCACAACATTGGGAACTTCGGATCTTTCTAAAAATAAAATCCGGATCTTCCCTAATCCTGTAACGGACTTCATTCGTATTTCCGGTATTGATAATGGGTTGTCTATCCAAATTTACAATATTGACGGACGACTTGTAAAATCTGAAATGTTTGATTCAAAAATTGATGTCTCACAACTTATTCCAGGTGGTTATATACTAAAAATAAATACCCGGGATTTTCAAACTCATCAATTTAAATTCGTGAAAAAATAAATTATTATTTATAAGAACAAATCTTTGAAGCTTTCGGAATTTCCGGAAGCTTTATTTTTTTATGCTAAGGAATATTTTTTGCATAAATGGTAATATGCCTTCAAGTGTTGTACATCATTTCATCTATTTTCCGAATACTGAAATATTGAGAATCATATATCAGTCAGGATCAGTTTATGATTATCTTAAAGTACCCTCTGATATCATAGAGAAGTTTGGAAAGGCAAAATCTAAAGGACAATTCCTGAACAAAGTCATTAAGCCCAGATTTAAATATATTAGAATTGAATAAAAAATGCCCCCATTGAAATGGAGGCATTTATATTATTTAAGCTTTGATCAATTTATTTGATGATCAATTTTGAAGTTTTAGAATCTTTTCCGTTAGAAATCTGAATCATATATACTCCTTTTTCTAACTGCTGATCTACTTTGAAAATACCATTTCCTTCTTCAGTTGCAGACGGGCTTGCTACCAGTCTTCCTGACATATCAGAAATAGAAACTTTCAGGTTTTTACCATTTTTAGCTTTAATGAAGATTTTATCTCCTGTTGCCACTGGATTAGGATAAACTGTTAAATCATTATTATCAGCTTTTACTTCGTTTGTTCCTAAGTTCGTAACAAATTTCACGGTATAGTCTTCAACCTGTCCGTACATTAATTGTCCACAAGGAGTCATGTTAGGATTCTCATCATCTACAAGAACTCTCATTCTTAATGGTGTATTCAACACTACTGAAGCAGGAGCTGTAATCGTAGTGCTGTAAGTACCTATTTCCGTAACTGGATCAGCTATAATATTGTCAGCAGAAGCTACAAGTTCAGAAGCTTCAAACGTTCCATTATTATTATAGTCAAGCCAAACTCTTAGATCATTATTTGAAGCTGATACATTTACCTGAAGGTTATGTGTTCCCGTTGCTGAAAGTTCTGTTCCTGTAGCTTTCAGGCAGCTTGCAACTGTATAGTCTTCATAAAAGTTAGTATTATTCTGCCAATATCCTGTAGTTGCATTATTAATACTTCCAAGCTTTACAAGAGTTGGTCCTACAAAATAATTATCTGGTGTAGTAATACCTGCAGGATTACATGTTGCAGCAATAGGTGTTCCAATCGCAGCAGCTGCAGAAGGTGCTGTTGCTCCTAATGAAGTACTTAGAGATCCTCTCATTAAAAAGAAATAAAGAGCAGCTCTGTCATGTTGTCCATTTGTAAATTTAAATGCTATAGGATTGGTATAGTTCATCATGTTATACTGTACTCCCTGATAGTTTGCTCCTGTACAATAATTCATATCGTTGTTAGTAGGAGCAGGGTCATTCAGTAAACTTCTTGATCTTTCTGTATCACATACCTGGTCATCATCTGTAGCACAGTTATTAGTAGTTGCCGGGCAGTAAGTAACAGAAGTAGTCCCCTGTGGCGGCTGAGCGTTAGCATTACCAAATGTATGAAGTAATCCCATACTGTGTCCGAATTCGTGCGCCAAAGTAATATCATCCTGTAAAGTAACCACGAAAGATTTCATGAAGGATTCGTAATTAGCATCAGCATTTTGAGGAAGTCCTGCCCAACCCATGATACCGTATGTTCCACCACCATCTACTTTATTCATAATATAGATATTAAAATAAGAAGCTTCCGGCCAGTGTGGAGCAATAGTCTTTACCTGCGCTGTAGTAACGCCGTCAGTACCGCTACGTTTTACTCCATAAGTATCATATCCGGCAAGAGCGCCTCCGTTATATCGAATAATCCCTGTTGTGGCATTACAGTTAGGATCTCTTTTAGCCAACACCAATTTAATCGGCATTGTAGCAGCATTACCAAAATCTGCAGGAATTCCCTGAGCCCACTGATAAGTACCTGCGTACATTTGATTACAATGATCCAACCACGCCTGAATTTGTGCATCACTCTTATTGTAAGTTGTACCAATAGCAGCTCCTGTAGGTGCAATTACGTGTACTACAACAGGAATTTCATAAACTCCATTTACAATTTTGTATGCACTTCCATTCTTAGCAGCAGTACTTTGATCACCGCTAATAATTTTGTTACGGATATTGCGAACCATTTCATCAATTTCCGCATTCTGTCTTTGGTGTACTCTCTGTTCATTATCAAAGTCACACCAATCTTTTTTTTGCTGTGCTGATATTGAAAGGGATAGTAACATTGCCCCACAAAGGATAGTTTTCTTCATTACAATATTTTAAAAAATTAATAGATTGCAAATTTACAATTTCAAGCATCAATCAATAGCATTTGTTATTAATAATCAGCACAAAATTTAAAATTTTATTACAGTTAGTAGAAAAAAACTCATTATTGTTACATTTCCAAACCAAAATAAAATTAATACCACTTCAAACTACTATTAATTTAATTAAACTATTCTTAAAAAAACACACAAAATAAAGAAAAATAAATAATTCAAAAACCCAAACAAACAAAAACAAACAACTATTAATCAACAAGTTAACTCATAATTACAAAATAAAAAAACCGCACTAATTGTGCGGTTTTTAATATATAAATTCAATTATAATTTTATAAAGAATAATTCGGAGCTTCCTGTGTGATGATTACGTCATGCGGGTGAGATTCTTTCAATCCGCTTCCTGTAATCATTACCAGTTTGGAATCTTTTTGAAGTGTTTCAATATCTTTAGATCCACAGTATCCCATACCGGCTCTTAGACCTCCTGTTAACTGGAAAATTACATCTTCCAATTTTCCTTTATGAGGAACTCTTCCTTCAATTCCTTCCGGAACGAATTTTTTAGCCTCACTTTGGAAATATCTTTCTTTACCTCCTCTCTTCATAGCAGAAAGACTTCCCATACCTTGGTAAGATTTGAATTTTCTTCCCTGGAAAATAATTTCTTCTCCCGGAGCTTCATCTGTACCAGCTAAAAGAGAACCAAGCATTACTGCTCCTGCTCCGCTCGCTATCGCTTTAACGATATCTCCTGAAAGTTTAATTCCACCATCAGCAATTACTGTTACATTTTGTGACTTAGCATATTCGTAAACATTATAGATAGCAGATAACTGAGGAACTCCTACTCCTGCAACTACTCTTGTTGTACAGATAGAACCTGGGCCTACTCCTACTTTAAGCACGTTAGCTCCAGCTTCAATAAGGTCTTTAGCAGCTTCTGCAGTTACAATATTTCCACCTACAACATCAAGGTTCGGATATGCTTTTCTGATTTCTGAGATTTTGTCTAAAACTCCTTTAGAATGACCGTGAGCAGAATCAATTGCTACGATATCAACTCCTGCCTGTACCAAAGCCTCAATTCTCGCCAATGTATCTTCTCCTACTCCTACTCCTGCTCCTACGATCAGTCGACCGTTCTGATCTTTATTAGCGTTTGGATATTCCAATTGATTATCAATATCCTTGATCGTAATTAACCCTACAAGTTTATTATCTTTATCTACAATCGGAAGTTTTTCAACTCTGTTCTTAAGAAGGATTTCTTTTGCCTTTTCAAGGTTGGTATCTTTGTCTGAAGTGATCAGATTTTCTTTGGTCATGATCTCTTCCACTTTCATATCAAGGTTTTCCTGATATTTTACATCTCTATTGGTAATAATTCCTATCAGAACATTATCAGCATCTACTACCGGAAGACCTGAAATCTTATATCTTGACATAAGACTTTTCGCTTCTCCTAGGGTATGATCTTTTGATAAAGTTACAGGATCGGAGATCATTCCGTTTTCGGAACGCTTCACACGGTTTACCTGAGCAGCCTGCTCAGCGATTGTCATGTTTTTGTGAATAAAACCTAATCCTCCCACTCTTGCCAAAGCAATAGCCAGATCAGCTTCAGTAACTGTGTCCATCGCAGCGGAAACTATCGGAACATTCAGCGTGATTTTGTCGGTAAGTCTTGATTTTAATGAAACCTGGTTAGGTAAAACTTCTGAATAAGAAGGGACTAGAAGAACGTCATCGAAAGTGATGGCTGTCTCTACAATTTTGTTATGAATAGACATCTTTACTTTCTGTGCAAAATTAGGCTATTTTGGTGAGATATGAAAATCCTTTTTGATAGTTTAAATAAAATTTAATAATCAATAACTTAAATCAAAAAACCGCTCTTTTGTCAGAACGGTTACGGTACAAAATAATTGAATATGTAGAAACTACTTTTAGTTATGTGTTAAATAATCAATGTTAAAGGCCTATTTGACAGGATTTCCATTTTCATCCAAATTCTCAATATGGGTTTGATTATTTTTATCAACGTACAATTTTAATCTTACTTTGCCTTTGGTATCACGGATAAATATCCCTACATCACCACTGGCTGTCTTACCGGCAAAAAACCGTTCATTGGTAAGCTTTCCTTCTTCCCGAAGTTTTGCATAGGCTTTTTTACTGGCTGCCGGATCATTTAATTTTTTCAAAGAATCTTCAAACTTTATAATATCTTCCAACGGGAAATCATCAGGACGATCCCAAAGCTTTAAGCCATAGACTCTCTTTTTATCTTTCCCGGATCCTTCAAAGTACTGAAGCTGCATGATCTGGTCTGTATTCCTCTGATCTACGGAATACACCATTCCAGACTCTTTGTCATTGCCATCATAAACAAGTCCCCCACATTCGTCACCCATGGAATTGAAGAAAATAAGTCCTGCTTCTCTTTCGCGCGGGTTCATTTCTTTGTGATTTACCAATCCGGGGTGCTGGCGTTCCTTATTACTGATCACCATTTTTAACGTTCCGTCCTTCTCAACGATATTGATACGTTCTACATCTATTTCTTTAAAACGTTCGTTGGAAGATTGGTTTTTAAATGCGAGAAAGAAAAACATCGCACATAGTATGGTGAGTACAACGGCATAGATTTTAAGGATACGGACCTCTTTTATCAGTTTTTCCATGCTTTGAAAGTTTTTGGGGATTACTGCCGGAATTATTTAACGGAAACAGAATTAATCATTTTTGAGATATCATCAGGAGTAAAATTTCCTTTCACATCTACAAACACCATATCCTTACTATTGGAACCTACAGTGATCAGCATATTTTTAATAGCATCACCGTCTTGTTTTACCCTTATATTGACATTATCGCCGTCATGCTTTATGGTTGCCCATTCTTCATAATGATTATCGTTCAGATATTGGGTATAGTCATTCAGCATTTCCTGACTTCCGTTTGTTACGGTAAGAACTTTTATTTTTGAAGCTTTCTTTACGAGATTAACGGTTTCCTCACTTTCTCCTTCTTCTCTTAAAGCCTTTTTAATATATGATTTAGCAAGAGCCATGGGCACATTAATACTTGCAAACTGGACTCCTTTAAAATCATATTTTGAATTCTGAAAAAAGTCGATGTTCGGCTTTTCTGATACGATACACGACTGGAGCATACCTATTGTCAGAATAGTGAGGAAAATGTTTTTAAGAGTCTTCATAGGTTAGTTTTTATTTGATTTGTCTGAAGCTTCCTCCTGAAACTTTATCAACTTTAGCATCCAGTTCAGGATTTCCTCTCAGTCTTACTGCGGCTCCTGAAGAAACACTTACTTTCAGTTTATCTGTAACCAGTAGCGAAAGACTTGCTCCTGAAGTAGATTCTACCACTGCTGAAGCGATTTTAAGGTCATCTGCTTTACAAGATGCTCCACTGCTGATATCAATTACGGCAGAGGCAGCCTCTCCGGCTATACTCACGCTTGCACCACTGGAAGTATCCAATGCCAGCTTTGGTGTTTTAATATCAACATCCAGCACAGAACCAGAGCTTACTTCCACTGCTGCTGCATCTTTTACATTGAATGTTCCTTTAATAATAGAACCAGAGGCTGCATCAATTGCCAAGCTACTTTCTGTAACAGGATTCACTGCGGTGAAGACACTTCCTGATGATGTTTTTATAGCATTAATGCTGGGAGCGGAAACATTGACGTTAAGATTTTTAAATCTCAGGTTTCTAACCCCTTTATTGTCAACATATATCTTTAAAACTCCGTTTTCCACTTTTGTGATCACATATTGAAGTTTATCTGCATCCGCAATAACTTTTACACTTCTTGTATTTTCCTGTTTATAGGTAACATTCACTCCTACGCTGGCATCTATTTTTGAGAATTCACCTACATTTCTGTTATCTCCGTTAAGGTAAGATGATGTGTTACCTGAAGTAAGATCATTTCTCAAGGAAGATGTAACAGAAGAAGTAGTTGTTTCGCCGGAGTTAATAATCTTGTTAACATCAGATAATTTCATTTTCCCATTCAGGATAAAAATAATATTCTCTTCTTTGGAATCAACGTTGAAAACAAGATTCTCAAGATAGTTATCTTTCTCATCTTCAGCCAGGAATTTCATAGAAGTTCCATCACTGCTCATAGACATCAGCTCGTTGAAGTTTAATGATTTTAAGGCATCATTTATTCTCGCCGTTTTATCCTCGTTCATTTTTATATTGGCAAGATTCTCATCTTTTAAACGATCCGGAAAGGTAATTTTAGGAATAATTAAAATTTTAAGTCCATCCACATCGTTAAGAATAGGTCTTATTTTTCCGACATAGGCATCATCCACATCAAGGGTATTCAATAGCTTGAACATCGGTTTTTTAATATTGATAGATGTTACTCTTCCCTTTTTTTCAAAATCCTGAAAAAGCTTGTCTAATTTCTCAGTCTGTGCAGAATAAGTTGCAAAGCTGCTTAGCATTAAGGCTATTATAAAAAATATTTTTTTCATGGGATTGTTCTGATTTTTAGTATTCGCTGTCAAGATTTTCATTTTTTTGAGATGATGCTACTGTTTTTTTAAACTCGTTTCCTAATTTCATAAAGGAGTATTTGGCAACATCTATAGCTTCTTTTTCACTGCTGATTCTTTTTCCGTTTACAATTACATAAGAGTCATTGTATGCAGATACCGAATCACTTAAATTTTTACTGTTTGAGGAATTACTTACGTATCTGGGTCTTGTTTCCTTTTTAAGTCTTCCTCTTTTTGGCAGGATTTCATCCAGTACATCTTTTTCTGCTACCTGATTATCCTGAAAAACAGAATCTTTTTTCACTCCGGAAATAGAGTCTGTATGATTAACGGCAACCTGTTCCTGATGATCACTGTTTTCTTCAATGAACCCGGACTTCTGCTTTAAGATTTCCTCTTTTACCAGTTTTTCTTTATCCTGTGCATCCTTATTATTGTTATTCAGGAAGAATCCGATACTGAAGACCAGCATTACACTGGCGGCCATCCAGAACCATTTAGGAAAGGAGGGTTTCTTCTTTTCTTCCAATGGAATAACAGGTGTTGTATTCCGGTCAGGTTCCGCACCTTCCGCAGTCTGAAGAAAGTCTTCAAAGCTCCAGTCCATTTTTTCTTCCTTGATATCCCGGAAGACCTCGTTGTATTTATCTTGTAATTGATCTTTTTTCATAGCTCATCAGTTGTGAGATTTGTTCTTTTACTTTTTGTCTTGCACGCATAAGGTTTACCCTTACTGCATTTTCCTCCATTTCCAGCATTTCAGAAATTTCGGAAACATCATACTCTTCTACATCTTTCAAGTGGATGACCATCTTCTGTTTTTCGGGGAGCTGATTGATAAATCCTACAATATGTTCCTTAAGGTTATCAACTTCCATACTGTAAAGCTCCGAGCGGTGAAGCTGCATATCCGCAAAACCGATCTTTACGTCGTGATGTTTCAGCCGGTTCAGGCATTCGTTCCGGACAGACTTCAGCGCATAGGATTTAAAATTCCCGAATTGCTCCAGCTCATCCCTCTTCTGCCAAAACTTCATCATGAGATCCTGTACTACATCTTCTGCTTCATCACTGCTCATGACAAACCGCTTCGCAAAACGATACATCTCGTCTTTGAGAATAAACACCGTATTCTTGAAAGTTTCTTGGGTCATGAGTTTTGTTTCTTATAGGTAAGACAATTGCCATTACAGATCTATTACATCAAAAATAAAAAAACTTCAAAAAAAATTGAAGTTTTTTATTATAATCGAATTAATACGTATCAAAAATATGTTTCAGAATCGCTTTATCCTCGTCCGTTAAAGGGATTTTCCTTCTTGCCATAGCTCTTTCTGCCACTTCATATACTTTATCCAGCCTGAATCTCTCATCATCTTTCAATCCACCCCATGAAAAGTTTTCCACAAGATTGGGCGGAAAGCCAGGTTTGAAAATATTGGAAGCAACACCAATCACCGTTCCGGTGTTCAATTGAGTGTTGATCGCTGTTTTAGAATGATCTCCCATGATCAGCCCTGCAAACTGCAACCCTGTATCTTCAAATGCCTTTGTTCTGTAATTCCATAGTTTTACGTGACTGTAATTATTTTTAAGGTTGGAGGAATTGGTATCAGCGCCGAAATTACACCATTCTCCTATAACGGAATTTCCAACAAACCCTTCATGTCCTTTACTGGTATAGCCAAAAATGATAATATTATTTACCTCTCCTCCTACTTTACAATGTGGACCAATAGTAGTTGCTCCGTAAATTTTAGCCCCAAGATTAAACTTAGAGTCTTCTCCAAGGGTAATAGGACCTCTAAGATGGCATCCTTCCATTACTTCAGCATTTTTACCGATATAAATTTTACCGGTCTTAGTATTTAATGTGGAGAATTCAATCTCAGCGCCTTCTTCGATAAACAGATCCTTTTTATCTCCTAAGAAACCATTGGTTGAAGATAATTCCTGTGAAGTCCTTCCTTTTGTAATCAGATCAAAGTCAAAATCAATAACATGATGATTATAGGTAAACAGATCTTTTGGTCTTTTAAAGAAAATAAGATCTTCCTTGATGTCTGTCATTTTTTCAATCTGATTCAGAGAAAAATTCTTCATATTGATTTTAGCGGCGATTAACTCGTCTTCATAAACCAATGCTTCTCCCAGCTTAAGATCTTTAATCTGTTGAATTACGGTTTCTGTAGGAAGGAAATTCGGAACTAAAAATAGACTTTCTTTTTCCTCCGGACTTTTAAATTTATCCTGAAGATATGTTTCCGTGAAGTAGGAAATCTCTGAATTTTCAAGGATCTTCTGCCATCTTTCAGAGAATGTAAGAATTCCGCATCGCATTGCAGCAATGGGACGGGTAAAAGTAAGCGGAAGAAAGTCTTCCCAATATTGTGCGTCTGAAAATACTAATTGCATCACTCAGTTTTAAGTTTAAGGTTTAAAATTCAAGGTTAACAAATTTACAATAAAAAAAGTCTCCCAAAAATTGGAAGACTTTAATATTTTAAGTGTACAAAAATTACTTAGCGAATTTTTTGTATTTGTTCATGAACTTATCAACTCTACCTGCAGTGTCAACTAGTTTTACTTTACCAGTGTAGAAAGGGTGAGAAGTTGAAGAGATTTCCATTTTGATTAATGGGTATTCTTGTCCTTCAAACTCGATAGTGTCTTTTGTTTCTGCAGTAGACTTGCAAAGAAACACCTCGTCGTTACTCATATCTTTGAAAACAACAAGTCTATAATTTTCTGGGTGGATTCCGTTTTTCATAATACTATTTTTAAAAAAATTAAGTTTGCTTTCGAAATAGTAATGGATATTTCTCTGCTAAATTTTAGGTTGCAAAAATACAACATTTTTTTTAATTTCCAAATACTCGATTCAATATTTTTTTATTGATAAGAAATTCAAAGTATTTTCGTTAAATTTGGAACTTACTTAAACTTTAATTTCAATGAAATTCAAATTATTACTGGCTTTTTCCTTCTGGATGTTACTTGTAGCAGTATCATGTAATAAGGATGATATTACGTTTGACAGTCCTACGCAGCAGCTAAGTTTCTCACGAGACACGGTATTCTGTGATACGGTATATCATCAGGTACGTTCAGAAACCTATGTTGTAAAAGTATATAATAATGAAGATAAGGATATCTTGATCCCAAGAGTGAATCTTGAGAAAGGTGCCGCCTCATTATATAGAATCAACGTGGACGGAAAACCTGGATATGATTTTAAAAATGTTCCTTTAAGAAAGAAAGACAGTCTTTATATTTTTGTTGAAATTGCCCCTGAAGCCACAGGACCTGAAGCGATTGCTGAAGACAAAGTTATTTTCACAAGCCCTGCCGGAGAACAACACGTAACATTGTTCTCTGTAGTTCAGGATGCAGAATTTTTTATTCAGACTCCCGGCAATCCTAATGAAATTACCAATTCTACAACATGGAATAACAATAAAGCAAAGATTATCTACGGAAATCTTACCATCAACCCAAGTGTAACACTGGACATAGATCCCGGAACTAAGGTATACTTCCACAAAAACAGCGGAATGAAAGTTTCTTCCGGAGCTGTTTTAAATATCAACGGAACTCAGGCCAACCAGGTTATTCTTCGTGGAGACAGAAATGATCCTTATTATGATACTATTCCTAAAAACTGGAATTCTATCAAAATGGAAGCAAATTCTACGCTTAAGATGAACCATGCAAGGCTTTTCGGAGGAACAAGAGGTCTTGATATGAAACAAACCAATGCTACCATCACCAATTCGTTTATTCATACTTTCTTTGAATATGGAATTTATGCGGTGGGTTCTACTGTGAATGCCAACAATCTTGTCATGAACAATTGCGGTTTATCATGTATCGGTATTTTCAGAGGAGGAAAACACAGCTACACTCACGCTACGATTGCCAACTATTCTAAAACGATGAGTTCTTTTGACAGAAGTGGAATTTTTGCAGCCAACGAGTGGAAGAATGATGCCGGACAAACAGAACAGGGCGCTTTACAGCAACTTGATATAAAAAACAGTATCATCTATTCTGACAGGGATGATGCCATTCATTTTGAACAGACTCCGGGACAGCAGTTTGAATTCTTACTGCAAAATTCATTAATCAAATATACCAGTGCCACAGGAGCAGGTTTCACTTTTGACAACAATCCAAATGTGGTACAAACAACTAAGAATACGGATCCACAGTTTGTCAACTATTTTATGGCTAAAATGAATCTAAGAGTAAAACCAGGTTCTCCAGCCCTTGGAAAAGGAAATGCAGCTGTTGCAGCAACAGTACCTTCCGATATTGTCGGTGTATCCAGAACTACAAACCCAACATTGGGAGCTTATCAATAATGGAAATTACTCAGTTACAGAAACAGGTTGATGAATGGATCAAAACCATTGGTGTAAGATATTTTAATGAGCTTACGAATATGGCGATGCTGACAGAAGAAGTAGGTGAAGTGGCAAGAATCATTGCCAGAAGATACGGTGAACAAAGCGAGAAGGAAAGTGATAAGACGAAAGATCTTGGTGAAGAACTGGCCGATGTACTTTTTGTAACGTTATGTCTTGCCAATCAAACAGGAGTCAATCTTCAGGATGCTTTCGACAGAAAAATGAAAATCAAAACTGACCGCGATAAAGACCGGCATCAGAATAACGAAAAATTAAAATAACTATCAATTATGAGGTACAAATGAATTTGTAGCTCATAATTTTTTTAATACAATGCAGATCATAATGAAGAAGCTAGAAAAATCAAAATTATTAGAAAATAAAACAGTACAGATCAGCGGTTCAAAAAGTATTTCAAATCGTTTATTGATTCTGGAGAGTCTGTTCAGCAATATAAAAATCGGAAATCTATCCAATTCTCAGGATACTCAATTATTAAAAAAAGCATTATCTGAAAATACGGAAGTGGTAAACATTCATCATGCGGGAACTGCCATGCGTTTTCTTACTTCTTATTATTCTATCCAGGAAGGTAAAACAACAATTCTTACCGGCTCAGGAAGAATGAAAGAAAGGCCCATCAAAAATCTTGTAAGTGCTTTGAGAGATCTTGGAGTGGAAATAGAATACATGGAAAATGAAGGTTTTCCACCTTTAAAAATTACAGGAAAAAAGATTACCCAAACTTCCGTGAATGTTCCGGCCAATATTTCAAGCCAGTTTATCACCTCTCTGCTTCTTGTTGCAGGAAAACTTGAAAACGGACTGGAAATTAATCTTGTAGGAGAAGTTACTTCAAGGTCTTATATTGAAATGACGTTGGATATTCTTACCAAATTTGGTATCCAAAACAGCTTTGAGGGAAATACAATAAAAGTAGAACCATTCACTGATAACAGTTCTGAGGTGGTACATTATGAAGTGGAAAGTGACTGGAGTTCGGCTTCTTACTTCTATTCTATCTGCGCTTTGGGAAGAGAAACCATTCACCTGAAAAGTTTTTATAAAGAATCTACGCAAGGAGATTCTGCAATTGCCGAAATTTATGAGAAATTCTTCGGGATCAAAACAACATTCTCTGAAGATGAGCATCAACTAACTCTAAAACCTCAGCCAGATTTTTCTTTTCCTGAAAAAATTATTCTGGATATGAATAACTGTCCTGATATTGCACAAACTCTTTGTGTAACAGCAGCAGCCTTAAAAATACCTTTTGATATTTCCGGATTGGGAACGTTAAGAGTAAAGGAAACCGACAGACTTCTTGCTTTATATAATGAACTGCAAAAACTAGGTACTGAAACGGAAATTACGGATTTAACGATTAAATCAATCAGTTTCGGAGAGCCACAAGACAATATTTCCATTAAGACTTATCAGGATCATAGAATGGCAATGAGTTTCGCTCCGTTTAGTCTGATTAAAGAACTTACTATTGAAGATGAAGATGTAGTAGAAAAGTCTTATCCAATGTTCTGGGAAGACCTTGAAAGCATTCTGACTCATTAATTAATCTATAAAGTGTGGTAATTTGATGATACTTGTTATTTCGGATTACCACATTTTAATTCTATACAATAATGATGAAAATCTTCTTTTCTTTTTTAACGGTCTTATCTGTAACGAGCTTATCTGCTCAGAATCTGAAAAATTTTTCGGTTCCGAAAGGTTATACCCAGATTGCAGAATCTAAAGGTGATCTTGACAAAGACGGAAAAGATGAAACGGTCCTGATATTTGATACGAATATAAAAGCATCAGACAACCAAAACCTCGAAGGTACAAGTGACTATAAAAGGGTTTTCTATATTCTGAAAAAGGGAAACAACGGTCTAAAGGTATGGAAAGAAAATTCTGCCATCCTTTTTTCAAGTGGATTTGGATTTTATCCTTCTGATAATACTCTTGAAATCAATATAAAAAATAATTGTCTTATTATTGAACAGCAGTTTTTTACCAATTCAAGGCATACCCAGCAATATAAACATACCTTCAGATTTCAGAACGGAGATTTCTATCTGATAGGCTCGCATGATCATTTTGAAGATACCTGTGATTTCAGTTTTACGAATGAAATCAATTTTTCTACAGGCCAAGTGATTGTTGACAGAGAATATTCATCCTGTGATGACGATACCAAAGTACCTGGAAACTCACACAAAGAGTTTTCTCATAAATTCCCGACTCTTATTAAAATGAACGATTTCTTTATCGGAGACCACAAATTCAAAATTCCCGGGTCGAAGGAAGATTTTGTGTTTTAAGATGGAAATCTTTCGCTTAATTTTTAAACGCAAAGTAAAAACAATACTAAGTCAATATTAAAATTTCCGGAACTAAAAAAACTTTGCGTTAATAAAAATCGGTCTTCACTCATCCAGCTTCCTGACTTTAAATCAACTTAATTATCTCTTAAAGTTAAATTAACTCCTCATGCTTTGATATATTCTTATTTTTAAGCTACATTAAAAATAAAAAAACTATGTTCAAACAAAACATCAAACGTTTTACAGCCATCACTCTTGGGGTTGTGACAGCGTCTTTTCTTTTTTCCTGTTCAAACGACAGCATGATGGAAAGAGATTCCAGTGAAATCAACGCATCTTCTTTAGCAAAAGTAAGCAGCAAGGCTTCATTACTACCTATCTCCATGAATAGCTGGATGTCTGGTCTTCAGGACAATATTTCCATTTCAAAAATCTCTATTCCCGGGACTCATGATTCCGGCGCTCGTGTAGACACCCCTGTTGTTTCAGGTACGGCTAAAACTCAAGACCTAAGCATTGCAGAACAACTTAATGCAGGAGTTCGTTTTCTGGATATACGTTGCAGGCATATTGACAATGCTTTCGCTATTCATCACGGAGCGATTTACCAAAATCTGAATTTTGATGATGTTTTAAATGCATGTTATACATTCCTTCAAAATAATCCTTCTGAAACCATTATCATGTCTGTAAAGGAAGAGTATGATGCTTCCAACACAACCAGAAGTTTTGAACAGACCTTTGATGCTTATGTACAGAAAAATCCTTCTAAATGGGACCTTGGAGCCAATATTCCGACACTGGGTGCAGTAAGAGGAAAGATCAAATTGTTGAGAAGATTTTCTTCAGGAACTACTAAGGGAATCAATGCTTCTCCTTGGGCGGACAATACAACATTTGACATCAATAATTCCGGTGTACAGCTTAAAGTGCAGGATTATTATAAGGTAACGAACAATGATGATAAGTGGAACGGAATTTCCAGCCTGCTTAATGAAGCCAAAAATGATACGACCGGAAAGCTTTTCGTAAACTTCACCAGTGGTTATAAACCGGGAATCTTCGGAATTCCAAGTATTCCTACGGTATCTAACAATATTAATCCAAGGCTTAAAACCTTCTTCCAGACCAATACTCAGGGTTCATACGGAGTAATGCCGATTGATTTCGTGAATGCAGAACTGTCTGAATTAATCGTGAAGACAAATTTTTAATTCATTATTTGTTAGATATATTTATAGGCTGTCTCTCTTTTGAGGCGGCCTTTTTAAATTTTTCTCTGCTTTTATTTCCCTCAGATTTCACAGATAACACAGATTATCCACAAACATCTGCTTAATCTGTGAAATCTGCGGGATTTCTAAATTAAACACGCAAAAAAAAAGACTGCTTCGAAAACGAAACAGCCTCTCTTTGTAAAAGTAAAAGTATTAAAATCAAAAGTTATTTCTGAATTCCGTAAGCTACCATGATTTTGTTGAAAATTTCTGTATTTTCAAATAATCCTGTGAACTCTTTAGAATTCGGGCCGTAGGCAAAAACACTTGACGGAATAGAGGTATGATCATTCGTGCTGAAGTTTCCAAATACCCAGCCCTCCTTCAGACTTCCGTCCAATAAAGTTAAACCTCCTGTTTCATGATCCCCTACTACAATGACAAGGGTTTCTTTATTTTCATCAGCAAATTTCATCGCCTTACCCACCACATGATCGAAATCCAGTAACTCTGTAACCAGCTGCTCAATATTGTTACTATGGCCACCTCCATCAGTCTGTGAAGCTTCTATCATCATAAAGAATCCATTTTTATTATTCTTTAAATTATTTAAGGTAAGATCAAATGCATCAGAAAGCCAGTTTCCTCTTCCGTTGGTAATTCTTTGTGAAGCCAGAGGGTCGATAACCAGAGTACGGTTTTTTATTTCTGTAACTGATTTCAGATCATGATAGAGATCAACCTTTGCTTCTTTGAATTTCTGTAGATTTTCCTGAGACAATCCGCTTGTAGGACCTCCGATAAGAATTTTCGTTTTTGAAGCTGCAAAATCTTTCAGAATGGGTTCGGAACTGTTTCTATTGTCTGAGTGTGCATAGAAATCAGCAGGCGTTGCATCTGTAACATCACCTGTAGAAATCAATCCGGAAACCATTCCTTTCTCAGCAATAATATCAGGGATCTGTGCAAGTGCTTTTCCCATATTGTCCACTCCTACAAAAGTATTTTTAGTTTTCACTCCTGTTGCAAATGCTGTAGAACCCGGTGCGGAATCTGTAATGTAAGCATTGGACGAATTAGTTTTAGAAAGCCCTGTGGATTTCATGTTGAAAACATTCAGCTTTCCTTTGTTGGCTGTAAAGGCAGCATAATATTGTGGTAAGGAAGTTCCGTCCGGAATAAGAAGGATAACATTCTTTACTTTTTTAACCTCTCCGTCTGATGCATAAGTTGGAGTATAGGTGTTATATTCTTTTGTATTCTTATAAAAGTTCTTCGGAATAGAATTCATGAACTTTTTAAGATCAGGAATATGATCGGTATTGATATAGTCTACTCCCATATCCATAAAATTTACCCATGCATTTGGAAAATCCGGGGCTCCGTAAAAACGCATTGGCTTTTGCTGAGAATGTGCTTTTTCAACTGCACTTTTAATCTTTGCCGTTTCTTCGTCTCTTGGAATTCCTTTTCCATTCCATTTTACCAGTCCCGGAAGATCTGCACTGAACATTCCTACTCTTTTTAACTGGTCGGCAGAATAGTTTTTATCAAGATCTCCATCAAAATAAAGATATCTTGGATAGTCCTTAAAATCTGCCGGCTGAGGTCTTCCTCCGGTAATCACAATTTTAATTCCTGAATTTCCTGTAATCTCAGGATATTTCTTTAAAATAGTGACCAATGCAGCCAATGATGTTTTATAGTCCTGCTTAATATCAATCAGTAATTGGAGTTTCTTACTGGCATCAGGATAAATATTCCCTTTGTTCAGCTTAATCTGTTTTGAAATATTATCGAGATAAAGGTTTTCCAGTGTTCTGTCTGCAGAAAGTTCTTTTTCGGTATGTGCCACCCAAAGATTACCATTTACCAGAAATACATCTGCTTCTATAGAACCAAAGCTGGCATAGTAAGCCTGCCAAAAAGGGACCTCCTGCATATAATCATTATGTGAATGTGCATTGCCCACATTGTAGTTTAAATAATTCTGTGCCTGATTTTCGGAAAAAACAGCCAGGGCTAATACAGCCAAAATTTTTGATAGTTTCCGTTTCATAATTTCTGTAAAAAACTATATCATCACAGAAGTTTCTGCAATGATATAGAGGATAATATATAAGATTAAGATGTTACCAGCCTTCATTTTGCTTGATGATTCCATGACTGTTTACGATTTCAGCCTGCGGAACTGCCCAAACATTATGTACAGCCGGATTAAAGTTTCTTGCTGCCCATACTACCTGTCCGTTAATGCCATGCAGAGGCTTCGCATACGCTGCCTGCGCATCACCCCAACGTACAAGGTCTCTGTGTCTGTCTGCCCATTCACCTGCAAGTTCACAACGTCTTTCATGTTTCAGATCAGCCATCGTACATCCATTTTTTGGAGATAAACCTGCGCGTACTCTGATCATATTGATTTCCTGGTCTGCAGATTTCCCCTGCATCAGTGAAGCTTCTGCTTTGATAAGGATTACCTCAGCATAACGCATAATCGGAACGGCAAGATCTGTACATGGATAATCTCCGTTGGCACTTACATGACCGCTGTTCAACTGATATTTAAAGGCGTCCATATATTTATTGAACTGATATCCGGTAAGGGAGTTGGTAGAAGCATATATTCTTTCTTTCCCGTTAAAGGTAAATTTATCGCCTATTTTCAGGATGGATGCACTTCTTCTAAGATCTCCTGTTTCATATTCGTCATAAAGTTCTTTTGTCGGCTGAAAATATCCCCATCCGTTATATTCTCCCCATCCTTTATTCTCAAGCATAACTCCCGGTAGAATACTTCCCCATGCTGTAAACTTAGGAGTTCCGGGGATAGACCAGATATATTCTGAACTGTAATTATTTTCTGCTTTGAAAACGTCAGCAAAATTACCCAGTAAAGCTCTGTTTCCTTTTGTCATTACTTCGTTGGCCCAGAATTCTGCATTCTTCCAGTCTTTCATAAACAAGTATACTTTTGCTAAAAGTGCCCATGCTGCGGCTTTATGTGGTCTTCCGTAGTCTTTTGCAGGAAGTTCTGCCTGCGTAGGTAATAATTCTGCAGCTCTTTTAAGGTCATTTACAATGTAGGTATAATTTTCCATCACATTGGCTGCTCTTGGAATCGGGTTTGGATCCGGATCTTTTGAACGGTCGATAATAGGAACTCCCGCTTTTTCATTTCCATAAGAATAAGAAAGCTCAAAATACATTCTGCTGCTCATGAACAGAGCTTCTCCAAGATATTTATTTTTAATGGCCTGTGAAGTCTGGATGTTATCAATATTACGGATCACACGGTTGGCAACGCCAATCACATTGTATCTTTTGTTCCACTGAGTTTCAAGATCTCCTGCTGCAATATAATTACTGCTGAAGTTTTTTGCATTATCCGCTTCACTTTTTGCTCTTCCGGTTACCATATCATCACTGGCATTGATAAACCAAAACAGCCCTCTTCCGTAAAATTCTCCATCAAACAAAGGCTTATACATGGCATTCGCTCCGGTAACCAGATCGTTTTCTGTTTTCCAGAAACTGGCTTCGGTAGGTGTTCCTTCTGGCTGAACATCCAACTCTCCTGTACATGATAAAAGCATTACGGATATTCCTGATACTAAAAATATTTTATTGAAAAATTTCATTTTTTACTTTTTTGTTAGTTAAAAATTATAAACCGATCTCCACCCCAAAGATGAATGAACGTGCCTGAGGATATCTTCCGGTATCTACACCATAAGAGTTCATCCCTACTTCAGGATCAAATCCTGTATATTTCGTTATCGTAAACAGATTGTTGGTGGTTACGTAAATTCTTACTTTATTCACATCCAGCTTGCTGTATAATTCTTTTGGTAATGAATATCCTATAGTAAGGTTCTTTAGTCTTAAATAAGATCCGTCTTCCACGTAAAAATCTGATACTTTGGAATAATTACCGCTTGGATCGCCGTGTACAAGTCTTGGAATATCGGTGTTCGTATTCTGAGGAGTCCATGCATTCAGGATATCTTTATCCATGTTGTAGTTCTGTCCTGTTCCGCCCGGATTTAAAGAAATAAACTTCATCCCGTTGAATATTTTATTTCCGTATACTCCCTGGAAGAATAAGTTCAGGTCAAAGTTTTTCCATGTCATGTTGTAAGAGAACCCGTAAGAGAACTTAGGATATGGGCTTCCAAGATTGACAAAGTCATTATTATTAAGCACTCCTGTATTTCCTTCTTTCTTCAGGAATTTGATATCTCCTGGTTTTGCATTAGGCTGAATAAGATTTCCGTTGGCATCTTTATAATTATTGATCTCTTCCTGAGTCTGGAAAATCCCTCCTGTTTTATAACCATAGAAAGAATAGAGAGGATCACCTACTTTTACGCGGGTTGGTTTCAATACGCCTCTTACTCCATTATCGTTGATAAAAATCTCATCTACATTTGCGAGCTGCTTCACCGTATTTTTTAGTTGACTCATAGTAGCTCCTACTGAGAAAGTGAAATCACCTGAGATTACTTTGTTGTAATTAATTCCCAACTCGTATCCTTTATCCTGGAATAATCCTGCATTCACATACTGATTATTATACGTTGCCGTACTTGGTAAGCTTACGTTGAAGATCTGATCTTTGGAATTCTTTACGAAATAATCAAACTGTAAGGAAAGGCTGTTGTGAAGGAATGACGCATCCACCCCAAAGTTGGTTTGTTCAGATTTTCCCCATTTAAGATCCGGATTCGGACGTGTAGTGGCATAATAAGCAATATTCTGAGAAGGATCCTGTCCGAAAATCACATTATTATCTCTGGTCATTAATGGGTTAACAGCTTGTGGAGAAATCCCTCCAAGATTCCCCAGAATACCATAACTTCCTCTCAATTTCAGACTTGAAAGCCATGAAATATCCTGCATAAAGTTTTCTTTAGAAACTACCCATGCACCGGAAACAGCATAATAATTAGCAAAACGGTTTTGCTTCGCTACCAGTGAAGAACCATCACGCCTTCCCAATACACTTACAATATATTTTCCGGCGTAGTCATAGTTTACTCTCGCAAGGTAAGAAACCAACGATTGCTTGTATCGGTAACTGGAAACATCTTTATTGGTATCTGCAGCGTTCTGAAGATGTTGGAAAACCTCAGCCTCACTTCTGAAATCGTAGGCTTTTGCTACAAAACCATCATCAATGGTCTTCTGGAAAGTAAATCCTCCAAGGAAATCAAAATTATGTTTTCCGGCAGCAATTTTATAGGTAAGCAACTGCTCTGCAAGTGCTGTAGATGAATTGTTGGACTGGTATTCTAAATTATTGGTATCAAAAATCTTCCCAACTTCCAGTACTCTGTAAGTAAAGTTTTTTACATCTCCCAGTTTAAAAGTCTGTGAGAAGTTGGAACGGAATTTTAAATCTTTAGCTAAAGTGATTTCCGCATATGGATTGATTAAGATTTCATGAGTAGGATTTCTGATACTGATCCTTTTAAGGTAAGCCACCGGATTGATCATATCTCCGTAACCTCCTGCCACATCAATTGGTAATCCGGAAAAAGCTCCGCTTGGCGTATATACCGGAACATTCGGCGGATAGTACATCGCTGCCACTAAAGCTCCTGTATAACCACTTTTTGTATCCGCTGTATTTCCGTCAGAGTAATTATAATACATATTTTCTCCGATCGTCAGCCAGTCTTTTACTTTATGTTCAGAATTCACTCTGAAATTGTATCTTTTTGCCTGTGTATTCAGTAAGATCCCTTCCAGATTTCTGTGGTTCATTCCTACAAAATATCTGGATTTTTCACTTCCTCCGCTTACATTAACATTATATTCCTGAATAGTTCCTGTTCTGAAGATTTCTTTCATCCAGTCTGTTCTGGTAATTCTCCCGTCCGGATATTGATTAGGATTAAAAGCAATAGGTAAGCTTCCCAGTTTCCCGGCGTTTTCATATGCTTTGTACATTACATCCTGAAATTCCGCTGCATTCAAAGATTCTTTTAGTCTCCAAGCCTGATTCACCCCGTATTTCACATCAAAGTCTACCGTAAGATTTCCTTTTTTCCCCTTTTTAGTGGTGATCAGGATAACTCCTCCGGAAGATCTTGCTCCGTAAATGGCTGCCGAAGCATCTTTAAGTACAGAAATATCCTGTATATCGTTTGGATTAATTGATGGTGTTCCATTAAAAACGACTCCATCTACCACATACAAAGGAGTTTCTCCATTAATTCCTCCCAGACCACGAATATTTACCTTAGGGGAGCCATTAGGATCTCCACCTTCATTCACTACAGTTACTCCGGGAGCTTTACCCTGAAGAACTTCTCCTACTCCTGACAAAGATCTGGAAGTAAGCTTATCCAGTGAAGCCTCCGAAACAGCACCGGAAACTTTACTTTTTTTCTGTGTTCCGTATCCAACAACCACAATTTCGTCAATGGATTTTTCTTTTAAGCTGTCTTTTTTCTGAGCCAGAAACATCGGTGAGGCCGATATTGCACCAATAAGTAATACCCTTCCCGTTAAATAAGTTACAGATACAGGGATTTTAAATACATTCATGATCTCCTTTTTGATTAGGTGCAAAATTAGAACAGCCTGCTCCCACCCCTCATTAAGGTTTCCTTATGTTTTTATTAAGAAATTTTAGCTTTTTATAGTTATCATCTACCACAAATTAAAATCAAAACACTGTATATCAAAAACATAGGTAATTAAAAGTAATCATTCCTTTGATATTGTATGCTGAATTGAGATTAACTTTATTTTAAGTTTACCACCAATCAGAGACAATAGATGAAGAAATCATTAAAATTATTTCAGGAATAATAAATAACTGAGTTCATTTTTCTTTTTTTACATTTGCTGAAAATAGATTTTACTTTTGAACAGAGACCTTTAAAAACGTCTCACTGGCATCAGAAGAAAAATAAAAACAATAAAATCAGACAAATTCAATGACCATCATTATTACAGGAACCTCATCAGGAATCGGGTTTGCATTGGCCGAATATTTTGGTAAAAAAGGACATAAAGTATACGGATTAAGCAGAAAGCATACAGAAAGTGAACACTTCAAATCTATCCCCACTGATGTAACCGATAACACAGCTGTTCAGAATGCTATTACTGAGGTTTTAAAAACAGAATCCAGAATTGATGTTCTGATCAATAATGCCGGAATGGGAATGGTAGGCGCTGTGGAAGATTCTACGAAAGAAGATATTTTAAAATTGTTTAGTCTGAATCTTGCCGGACCTGTACAAATGATGAGCGCTGTTCTTCCGAAAATGCGTGAACACAAATTTGGAAAAATCATCAATGTTTCCAGTATCGGAAGTGAAATGGGGCTGCCTTTCCGTGGATTTTATTCCGCTTCAAAATCGGCTTTGGATAAGGTAACTGAAGCCATGAGATATGAAGTATATCCATGGAATATTGATGTTTGCTCTCTGCATCTGGGCGATATCAAAACCAATATTGCGGATAACAGAGTTATAGCACAGGTTTCCCAACCTTATAAAAATGTTTTTGATAAAGTATATGCTCTGATGAATTCTCATGTGAATGACGGAACAGACCCGTTAGAAGTTGCAGAATACATTGAAAAACTTTTAGCAAAAAATAAATGGAAAGCTCATTATTATTTTGGTAAATTCGGACAGAAAATCGGGGTTCCTTTGAAATGGATTCTTCCACAGGGAACTTACGAGAATTTGATGAAGAAATATAATAAACTGGATAAAAATTAGTTGATTGATAGGGCGCATTGTCATTCTGAAGAGAATGCAGTGCAATGAAGAATCTTTAATAATGAAGGTTTCTCAATCTCTTTACATTCAGAATGATAAATTGAAATTACTTTTAAAAATATTTTTTGTACTGTTCTGCGTTTTTACACAAGCGCAGAAGAAGCAGTATTGGCTGATTGATACAGAAACCAAAGTCAGAAAAAAAGTAAAAGATTCCACTTCTGCAGTAAAATTTCTGGACTCATTGGCTCAGAATAATTATTTCTTTACCAAACTGAAAGATGTAAAAGTAAAAGGTGACAGCACAGAAATTTTCTTTGATAAAGGCAAGAATTTCAATGAAACTTATGTAAACCTTACTGATTCTCTTGTCCAGAAACTAAAGATTCAGAAAGATTTTTTCACTAAAAATTTAGATTCCACCAAGAAAAGCATCAACAAAACTTATATTGATGACGGATATTCTTTCAGCAGAATCAAATCCAAATATAAAGGACAGAAAAACGGCTACCCTATCGTAGAGCTTGACATTAATAAGAACGATAAAAGAACGATCAATAATTTCGTAGTTAAAGGATATGAAAAAGTTCCTAAAAGATTCATCAAAAATCTTGAAAAGGAATTTAAAGGCAAAAACTATGATGACAAAAATCTTTTGGCCATCAATAAAACATTTCAGAGCCATCCTTTTCTGACTCTCGAACGGCAGCCACAGACTTTGTTTACAAAAGACTCTACAAGCATTTACCTGTTTTTGGAGAAGAAAAAGACGAATACTTTTGATGGGGTCATTGGTTTCGGGAATGACAAGACCTCCAAGTTTACGTTAAACGGAACCATGAATGTCAATTTCAGGAATATGTTCAATGGTTTTGAAACCGTCAATTTATACTGGCAGAGAAACCCGGATAAAGGACAGACTTTCGATCTTAGGGTGGATATTCCGTATCTCTTCAAATCGAATGTCGGGATGGATACGAAAGTAAATATCTACCGCCAGGATTCTACGTTTGCCAATGTAAAATTCCTTCCCGCCTTTTATTATCACATCAACAATCGGAATAAAATTGGTCTAAGAGCAACTTTGGAAACCTCCACTATTATTGATACCCTATACGTTCAGGGAAAAGATTACAACAAAAGAGGGATCGGAATATGGTATGAAATGACAGAGCCCACTGATATTGACCTTTTTCTTTACAAAACAAGGATCAATGCCGGATATGATTTCTTGACAACCACGTATTCTAAAGATAATATTAAGGCCAATCAAAACCAGTTTTATTTCTTTGGAGAACATAATTACCATATCTCAGGAAACCACTTCCTGAACATTAAGGGAGAAGGTGCCATGATGGATTCTAAAATAGAATTCTCTGCCAACGAATTGTACCGTTTCGGGGGATGGAACTCCATGCGGGGATTCAATGAAAACTCTCTTGCTGCCGACTTTTATTATTACGGAAGTCTGGAATACCGGTATCTGATTGGGAGCCAGGCTTTCTTCGATCTCTTCGGGCAGTACGGGCAGCTCAATAATAAATCGCTGAATGTAAAGCCCAAGCTCTACAGTGTCGGGCTAGGTTTCAATTTCTTCATTCCTATCGGTTTGATGAGTTTCCAGCTGTCTAATGGTAATGAGTTTGGAAATCCCTTTAAATTCAATGATATCAAAATACACTGGGGAATCCTGAGTAGGTTTTAGAAATAGAAAATTACTGAAGATTCCAATAGTCTGATCAAAATTTGATAATAACGGCTCAACTTCCAGCCTCTCTCTTCCAGCTTCCGACCTTATAATAATACTTCTATATAATAAAGCAAAAGTACTTATACAAAGGACATTTTTCACTTTACCTTTCTATTAATTCTTCATGTTAAAAAACATTAAATCGTATTTTTATTTTAATACATCATTAAAATACAGGTAACAGTACTCCGCTAAATTTGCCTTCAAAAAAATGAAGAAAACTCTAGCTACTTTTGCCGTTTTTTTACTTCCTCTATATTTTTCTGCACAGGAAATCAATATTTCCGGAAATGTAAAATCTGAAAACGGCTCTAGTGTTTCCGGTGTAAACATCACCGACAAAAACACAGGAAAGACTGCTACCACAGACGAAAATGGTAATTTCACCATTTCTGCAAACCCGAAAGACATTCTTGAATTTTTTGCTCCTGATTTTTCTGTTTATACCGTTGAGGTTTCTTCAAAAAAACAGTATTCCGTTGTCTTAAAAAAAACAAACGAAAAACAGATTGAAGGGGTGGTTATTACCGCATTAGGTATTGCCAAGAAGAAAGAAAAAATAGGGTATTCCACTCAGGAAGTGGGAACCAAACAGTTTGAAACCATCACCACACCAAGTATTGGTAATCTATTCTCAGGACAGGTTGCCGGTCTGAATGTTTCCAATCCAACAGGAATGCAGCAGGCACCACAATTTACCTTGAGAGGAAATTCCAATGTAGTTTTTGTGATTGACGGAGTAATTGTTGAAAAAGAAGTTTTTCAGAATTTAGATCCCAATAACATTGAGAATATCAACGTATTAAAAGGAGCCACAGCTTCTGCACTGTATGGTTCCAGAGGTCGTTACGGAGCCGTTTTGATTACAACAAAATCAGCTAAGAAGAAAGGATTCTCCGTAGAGTTTTCACAGAATACCATGATTACAGGAGGATTTACCAATCTTCCGAAAACCCAGACTGAATACGGAAACGGATCTCACGGAAAGTACGAATTCTGGGACGGAGCCGATGGCGGTGTGAATGACGGGGATATGATCTGGGGACCAAAATTTGTTCCGGGTTTACAGATTGCCCAATGGAACAGTCCTATCAGAGATAAAGTAACCGGACAGGTAGTGCCTTGGTATGGAGCTGTAACAGGAACTCAATATGACAATAAATCAAGATATGAAAGAGTTCCGATTGACTGGAAATACCACGATAACTTAAATACGTTCTTAAAACCTGCGGTTATCAATAATAATAATTTCGCCATCAGCTATAGAGATAATAAAGATATATACCGTTTTTCAGGAAACTTCATGAACTATGATGACCGGGTTCCGAATTCTTATCTTCAAAAATACGGTCTCAATTTTTCGTCTGAAAACCATCTGGGGGATAAATTAATCTTTAATACGAAATTCAACTTCAATCAGGCCTTTACTCCTAATATTCCTAACTACGATTACAACCCAAGCGGACACATGTATACCATCCTAATCTGGATGGGAGGCGATGTAGATGGAAAGGCACTGAAAAATCATATGTGGATTCCCGGACAAGAAGGAAGAGCGCAAGCCAACTGGAACTATGCCTGGTACAATAATCCATGGTTCGGAGCTGAATATTATAAAAATCAGAACAGAACAAATATCATCAATGCTCAGACAGGATTAGAATATAAAGCTACTCAGGATCTTTCGGTAAAGGGAAAGATATCCCTCGTGGAAAATCATAACAAAACGGAAATATTAAGTCCTTATTCTTATTTCAATTACAGCGCGCCAAGAAGCGGAGGATATATTCTGAAAGATAATAAAACATGGAATCTTAACTATGATGTCCTGGCTACTTACAAGAAAAAGATATCTGAAAACTTTGATTTCACCATCAATGCCGGAGGTTCAGCTTTTTATTTTAAAAATAACAACAATGAAAGATCTACGGATGGATTGAGAACTCCTGAAGTATACACATTTGAAAACTCTATCGGAGCGCTTAAAAATTATACTTATCTGAAGGAAAAGCTGATTTATAGCGCTTATTCCACGATTGATATCGGATTGTACAATGCTTTCTTCATCAATATTTCAGGACGTAATGACTGGTCTTCTACCCTTCCTAAAGCTAACAGATCTTACTTTTATCCTTCTGCATCCATCAGTGCGGTTATTTCAAATCTGGTAAAATTACCGGAGTCTATCAATATGTTGAAGCTTTCCGCTTCATGGGCAAAGGTGGCGTATGATTTCCAGCCTTATTCCATCAGAAATTATTATCTGAACAACCAAGGAATTACTTTCAACGGAAACCCTACCTATTACTATCCTACGACTCTAAATGTAGAAAATTCTCTAAAACCTGAGCAGACAAAATCTTACGAATTAGGATTAAGTGCCGGTTTCCTTAACAACAGAATTACTTTAGATGCTACTTATTTCAGAACACTTGATTATAATAACATTCTTCAGTTTCCAGCGGCAGAATCATCAGGATTCACGTCACAATATGTAAACGGAAATGAATACACCACCAAAGGATTTGAAGTTTCTCTTGGTTTAGTTCCGGTAAAAACAGCCGATTTCAGTTGGAAAACCTTAATCAACTGGAGTACTTATGAACAAAAGCTGACCTCCATTTATGATAATATGCCCAACTATCAAAACATTAAGTTAGGTGAAAGAATGGACAGCTATTATGACTATACATGGCAAAAATCTCCGGACGGAAAAGTAATTCTAGATGCCAATTCAGGAATGCCAACCAGAGCCAATACACCAAGTAACTTAGGACATTTTAATCCGGACTGGACTTTCGGTTTCAATAACACCTTTAAATATAAAAAGTTCTCTTTAAATATCGGAATTGACGGAAGCATTGGAGGGGTGATGAGATCTCAGGTTGTTGAAAAGATGTGGTGGGGAGGAAAACATCCTAATTCTGTAGCGTACAGAGATCTTGAATATGCAAATCCGGGAACGTATTATTTTGTACCGGACGGCGTTAATTACAATCCTGCTACAGGTCTTTATACTCCACACACCAAAGCAATCAGCTTTCAGGACTGGGCACAGAATTATCCGTATCAGGCAAGGGTAACACAGGATGAAAGTGAAGAATTTGCAAACGTTTTTGACAGAACTTTCATCAAGCTGAGATCTGTAGTATTGGAATATGATTTCTCTTATCTGCTTAATCCTAAAGGAATGGTAAAAGGTTTCACCGCCAATATTTCTGCCTATAACTTAGCCATGTGGAAAAAATCAAAGAATCTTTACTCCGATCCTGATTTCCAGATTAGATCAGGTAGAAGTGGAGATATCGCTAATGATATTCAGGATCCGTCCAGCAGATGGTTCGGAATCGGATTTAATCTTAAGTTTTAACTAAAAAGTACGTCAACAATGAAAAATAATATCAATAACGCGAAAGAGCAAACAGGTAAAACAGCAAAGTGGCTGATGAAGTCTCTGTTTGCAGCAGGACTTCTGACATTGGCTTCATGCGAAACCAGCCTTGATACCATTAATGAAAATCCTAATGACCAGGCCAGCATTGATCCTAAAAATCCTCTGACTTACGTTGAAAAATATACATTTCAGGTGAATGGTGATAATATGTATGCTTCAAGAATGATGATTGGTACTGATGGTGAGAATTCGTACCAGTATATGAAATGGAACGATGCCTCTTTTGAAGTGTATACAAAAGGACTCCTGAATACAGGAAAAATGATGCAGGAAGCAGAAAAGAGAGGTAATAAAAATTATATTGCCATTGGAAAGTTTCTGAGAGCCTATCATTTCTTTAATATCAGCTTAAAAGTAGGAAGCGCTCCGTATTCTGAAGCTGCAAAAGGTGAATCCGGTATTACACAGCCTAAATATGACACGCAGGAAGCTTTAATGTCCGGAATTTTATCAGAATTAAAAGAAGCTAACGATCTTATTAATACCAATGACAAAATTGAAGGTGACATTGTGTACAACGGGGATGCTTTAAAGTGGAAAAAGCTGATCAATTCTTTCCGTTTGAAAATTCTGATTACTTTATCTAAGAAAACTACGGTAGGAAATTATAATATTGCTACAGAATTTGCTTCTATTGCCGGTAGTCAGTCTTTGATGACTTCTATTACTGACAATGGTGAACTTAAGTTTGCCGACGCTGCAGATAGCAGATACACCATGTTTAATAACAGTGGATATGGTTCCAGTTTGTATATGGCAGATTATTTCATCAATATGTTTAAAGACAGACATGATCCACGTCTTTTCACTTTTGCAGCACAGACTACAGGAGCTAAAGAAGCCGGAAAAGCCATCACAGATTTTACAGCCTATAACGGAGGAAATCCTACTTCTCCTTACTCTGACAATGCTGCTCTTATCACGGCTAAGAATATATCTAAAGTCAACGACCGTTTTTATAAAGATCCTACCAACGAGCCTGCTTCTGTATTGAGTTACTCAGAACTTGAGTTTATCCTTGCCGAAGCCACCGCAAGAGGCTGGATTTCCGGATCGGCAAAAACCCATTATGACAATGCCATCAAGGCAAGTTTCAGTTTTTATCAGACCTATGTAAAAAATCAGGGACAATATTTCTCAGGATTTGATGTGAATCAGTATCTGGCAACACCTTTAGTTGTTTATAATAATGCTGATCCTCTACAGACACAGCTTGAGAAAATCATGACTCAAAAATATATGACGATGTTCCATCAGGCACAATGGACTTCTTATTATGACTATTTAAGAACAGGTTATCCCAACTACCCTTTAAAAGCAGGAGTTGCTGCTCCTTTCAGATTCAGATATCCGCAATCGGAATACAGTTATAACAGCACCAATTTAAAAGCAGCATTAGCCGCCCAGTATAGTGGAAATGATAACATCAACTCTAAACCTTGGTGGTTACAATAAAAATCTGATTATTTTTATATAAAACAAAGAAACCGCAGGAAAATCCTATTAACTTGCGGTTTCTTTCTTATTACGATTGAATATGAACAGAAGAGAATTTTTAGAGAAATCAAGTCTTTTATTAGCAGGATTAGGAACATCAAGCGTCTTGCATCCTTCCATTTTAAAAGCGCTGGCCATTGATCCGGTTGCTCAGTCTACATTTTATGATGCAGAACATGTGGTAATCCTGATGCAGGAAAACCGGTCATTTGATCATGCTTTCGGAGCCCTCAAAGGAGTGAGAGGCTTTTTAGATAAAAGAGCTTTTGTAAAACAGGATGGACACTCCGTTTTCTTTCAAAAGAATGATGATGGTAAATATGCATCCCCTGCCCGCCTCGATTTGAGAAATACAAAATCAACCTGGATGAGTTCACTGCCTCATTCATGGGCGGATCAGCAAAAAGCGCTGAACAAAGGAAAATATGACCAATGGCTTCAGGCTAAAGCTTCAGGAAATAAAGAGTACAAAAATATTCCGTTGACATTAGGATATTATAACCGTGAAGACCTTCCCTTTTATTATCAGCTGGCAGATGCATTTACTATATTCGATCAATATTTCTGTTCTTCACTTACCGGAACTACTCCAAACAGATTATTTCTTTGGTCCGGAACCTTGAGAGAGCAGCAAAACGGAAAAGTAAAGGCCAATGTTGTGAATGAAAATATTGATTATGACAAAGCGAGACAGGCCAAATGGAAAAGTTTCCCGGAAATTTTAGAACAGCAGAATGTTTCGTGGAGAATTTATCAGAATGAAATCAGTCTTCCAAAAGGAATGTCCGGCGAGCAGGAAGCGTGGCTGAGCAACTTTACAGATAATCCTATTGAATGGTTCTCAAAATTCAATGTTAAATTTTCAAAAGGTTATTATCAGAATATTCCTAATATCATTGCTTACCTGAAACAGGAAATTGAAAAAAATCCTAAACAGAAAGAAAGGCTGGAAGCCATGCTCACTGAAGTTCAGGAAGATCAGGTGAAATATCATCCGGATAATTATTCAAAACTTTCAAAAGAGGAACAAAACCTTCATGAAAAAGCATTCACTACCAATGTATATGACCCGGATTACTGGAAACTCGAAATCGGTAAAGATGAGAACGGAGAAAGGCTGGTTGTTCCTGAAGGTGACGTCTTGTTCCAGTTCAGAAAAGATGTGGAAGAGAAGAAACTTCCACTGGTTTCCTGGCTGGTAGCTCCTGAACATTTCTCAGACCACCCTGGCTCACCGTGGTACGGTGCTTGGTATATTTCTGAAGTTTTGAATATTCTGACCAAAGATCCTGAAACCTGGAAAAAAACAATTTTCATCATCAATTACGATGAAAATGACGGATATTTTGATCATGTACTGCCTTTTGCACCGCCTGTAAATCCAAGCCAGCCCGTTGATATGAACGGAAAAGAGGGTGTAGAATATGTGGATCAATCCCAGGAGTATATGTCTAATCCTTCTTTAAAAAATTATGAAAAAATTGAAGGAACGGTTGGGTTGGGCTACAGAGTTCCAATGATTATAGCCTCCCCTTGGACAAAAGGAGGTTTTGTAAATTCTGAAGTATCAGATCACACATCCGTACTGCAGTTTCTGGAAAAATTCATCATGAAAAAATACAAGAAAAACGTTCATGTTGACAATATCAGTGACTGGAGAAGAGCAGTATGCGGAGATCTTACGTCTGCCTTTAATTCTTCCAGTGTAAAAGCTCCACAGATGAATTATCTGGATCAGAAAGAGTATGCTAAAACCATCAATGCAGCCAAAAACAAACCTGTTCCTAACCTGAAATGGTATTCTGAAAATGAACTTAGCGGTAATTTACTTGAGATTCAGGAAAGAGGTTTGAAACCATCAAATCCGCTTCCCTATCATTTCCATGTCAATTTGGAAGGCGGACAGATTAAAATGGCCAATTTAAAAGAGAACGGAGTTCCATTGTTAATATATGACAGAACTCAATTCAATAGTAATAATTATCATTTTTCATATGCCTTATATTCAAAACAAGAACTATCCCATCCTGTACACTCCGGAGCTTATGATTATGAAATTTTCGGTCCCAATGGCTTTTTCAGGAAATTCAAAGGGAATAGTATTTCGGAATTAGAGGTGATTTTGGTCAATATGGCTTCAAAAAATCAGGTGGAACTGATCATCAAAACTCATAAAAAGAAAAATATTTCTTTACATCTTGAAGATTTGTACGGAAAGACAAAAAAAACAATCTCAGTGCAAAAACCGGAAGAAAAAATCATGATTGACCTTGATAAAAATAAAGGCTGGTATGATTTAAAATTAACGTTTAATGAGTGTGTATGGCATTTTTCAGGAAGAGTAGAGACAGGAAAAGTTTCTGTTTCTGATCCGCATTGGGCATAAAAAAATGTTTAAAATATTGATAAAAACCTGTACCAAAACGTACAGGTTTTTTTTGAGTTATTTTTTAAGTATAATGTATTACATAGTGTAAATAATTATTGATATAAAAATTATAATATATTTTTTCTAAAATATGTTGAATTTTGTTATATTCACTTAACTAATTATTAGCATCATGAAAAAACTAAATTTGACTATTGCAGCGTCTTTATTTGCATTGGCTCTATCCGGGAATCTGAGCGCGCAAGACCTCGCTACAGATAACCATACGGTTACCATTTCTATTCCCGAAGTTGCATTGGTAGATATTGAGCCATCTGCCACAAAAAACATTACCCTTGGATTTACAGCGCCTACAGAAGCAGGAAATCCTATTCTTCCATCTGCAGCCAACACTACTTTATGGCTTAATTATTCTTCTATTAAATCTGTTGCAGATCCTACCCGTAATATAAGTGTAACAATGAATGCTGTTATTCCCGGAGTTGATCTTCAGGTAACAGCAGCAGCACCTACCGGAGCAGGAGCAGGAACATTGGGAACATCTGCAGGTCTGTTGACTTTAAGTGCTGCCAACCAGACTATCATTTCAGGAATCGGAAGTGCTTATACCGGGAACGGGGCCAATAACGGTCACAATCTTACCTATGCACTTGCTGCAGGAAGTGGTCCTGGAGGAGTAGCAGCCTACGCAGATCTACAAGCAACAGCTACTGTAGCAGCTACCGTTACTTATACAATATCAGACAATTAGAATTTAAAATAAATTTTATTCTCTATTTCAAAAAACAAGAAGAAATTGTTATTCAGTTTCTTCCTGTTTTTGTATTACTCATAATTTAACTCCAAACTTTACATAATGATAAAGCGTATTCTTCTCTTGATCATCCTGATTTTGCAGTTTAGCTTTTTACATGCGGGCATTGTGATTCTCAACGGGCTTACGCATTCTTACAAAATTGAAAACGGAAAGGTTTACAAAGGAAAAGTGGCCATTGAAAACACAAGCAATACTCCTCAGAGTGTAAAATTATTTTTACAGGACTTTGCTTACCATGCTGACGGAACGATTAATTATTCGGCTTTGCATACAAATAAACGGACCAATGGAGAATGGATTAAACTTAATACCAACCTTGTCACTCTTAAAGGTAAGGAAAAGACAGAGATCTTTTATGAGATTACAGTTCCCAATCAAAACAGAGATTCCGGGAGCTATTGGAGTGTTATTATTGTAGAGCCTGTAGAGGATATAAAACCCAGTGACAGCAAGGCAGGAGTGAACATCACTTCTGTGATACGCTACGCTATCCAGGTCATTACAGATTTTGAAACTGAAAAGGCCAAACCGGACCTTAAGTTTGAAAGTGTAAAAGTAGAAAAACAGGAGGGAAGGCAAACCGTAAAAATTGCCATAGCCAATAATGGTAATCTTTACTGCAAACCGACAGCAGCTATTGAAATTTATAACCGTAAAACAGGTGAAAAAATAGGAACGTATTCAAGTTTAACGATGGGATTGCTGCCTGATACCTCCAAAACATTTTACATCGATATCAGTAAAATACCGCCGGACAAATACAAAGCCGCAATAATAGCTACGGATGAAGAGGAGAATGCATTTGCACTCAATGTGGAATTAGAAGTAAAAAATGATTAGAACTTGGACTTTATTTATTATCATATTATTATTCCCGATATTTATTTTTTCTCAACAGCAATCTAACCGATTGTCCAGTAAAAAAGATAGTATATTACCGGGAATGTCAACTTCTATTCCTTTTACATTAGAAAATAATTCAGATGAAAACAGGACGTATGATATATCAGTCACTACTTCAAGCTCTTCTATTACACCCATTTTAGCTAAAGGAGAATTTCAGATTGCTGCCCATGAAACATCAGCTTATCTGGTTCCTTTGCGTATTTCAGCAGAAACAAGCCAGGGCAGTTATTCTGTAACACTGAACATGACTGATCGTAACAACGGGATATCCTTTACAAAAACATCAGAAATAACAGTTTCAGGAAACAGAAATATTTCCCTTACCGCTCTGGACTCCCCTGAGTTTGTAAGGGCCGGAGAGACCATCCGGGCTTCTTTTCTCCTGAAAAACAATGGTAATATAACAGAGAATATTCATCTTGAAAGTAAAAATGCCATTCTTGACAATGAGGTTTCATCAGTATTAGAACCTAATGAATCAAAAATCATTACAATACATAAAGTCACAAACCCTGAACTTGGTCAAAATGAATTTCAGAACCTTAATCTTTCGGTATACTCACAAGGTAATCTCAAGGAAGTTCAAAACCTTTATGTAAGCACTCAGGTTATATCGGTAAAACCCTCTGAAAACGATATTTACCACAGACTTCCTGTTGCTCTTTCATTATCTTTCATCGGAATGCAGAATATGGGAGTTTACAATGATGGCTTTCAGGGAGAAATTTATGGTAAAGGAACATTGGATAAAGACAACAAAAACCAGATCGAATTCCGGGCGGTGACTCACAATCCTGTAGATCTCAATACTTTTACACAATATGAAGAATATTTTGTGAATTATAAACGGGATAATTTCTTTATTCACCTTGGTGACAAAACCTATTCTTCCTCTTATTTAACGGAGTTTGCAAGATATGGCCGCGGGGCAGAAATCCGGTATGATTTTAATAAAGTAAGTTTGGGTGGCTTCTATAATCATCCCAGATTTTTCAGAGATATTAAGGATGAATTTAATATATATTCCAGCTTCAAAATCCGGAAAGAATCAGAAATTTCGGTTGGATATCTTTACAAGACTCCAAGAAAAGAGGAAATACGATACGGAGATCTAAGACTGGATTCAGATGCACATCTTCCTTATGCTAAAGGAAAATTCAAGATATCAAGAAACATTAATGTATCTGGAGAATTGGCCTATAGTACTACAAAAAAAACGGATGGAACCGCTTATATGCTGCAGGCTGATGCTACTTTTGAAAAACTCAACGGAAGTTTAATATATGTAAAAGCAAGTCCTGAATTTGCAGGATATTTTACGAATACAAATACCTTTAACGGCAATATTAACTATAAAATTTCCAGAAAGCTCAGTGCTTTTGTTAATTATACACAGGATGTTAAAAATTTCCAGAGAGACACTCTGTTTTTAGCAGCTCCCTACAGACAGTATTTACAATATGGAGTACAATATAAATACCGCTCAAATGGATCTGTTATTCTTAATAGCGGATATCAAAAGTATCAGGATCGTCTGGAACCCAGACAGTTTGATTATTATGAACGGTTTTTTAAGGTAAGTGTTGACCAGCAGATCGGAATGTTTCAGGTAAATCTGGAAGGACAATTCGGTAAAACAGACAATTATCTGACAGGTTTTAGCGGTAATTCAAGTTTTTATTCTGCTAATCTTTCATTTCAAAAATTCAGAACTTATTTTAATGTATTCGGAAGCTATGCTATCAGCTCAAGATACCAGATGCAGAATCAGAAACAACTCTATTATGGAGCAAGAATTTACAGCCGTTTTTCTGATAAGACTATTTTAAGTATTTTTTATCAGAACAATTATATGCCGGAAGAATATTTTAAAGACAGAAATTTATTTGAACTTCTCTTCCACCAGCAGCTATTTCCCGGAAATGAAATTGATCTTTCCGGCAGATATTCATTACAGAGAGGAGAAATCGGGGATAAAGATTTTATATTTTCCATGCGTTATACATGGCGTCCCAATGTTCCGGTACAGAAAACAGCTGAATACATTTCGTTATCCGGAAATATCAGTAATCTTGGGATAAAAAAGACAGAAGGAGTAAGGCTCATGCTGGGAAGCTATCTTTCCGTTACCGATCAGGATGGAAATTATCTGTTCAAAAATGTGATTCCCGGAAATTATTTTCTGGAAATCGACCGTTCAACAACAGAGATCAATGATATTCCCACATTGGCTTTTCCGGCTGCTCTTTCTCTAAGTAATAAAGAAAATATTTTTAATTTCGGGTTAACGACAGCGGCTAATGTTCAAGGTCATATTCAGTTTATAGAAACAGAAGATAAAGATCAGACCGGACTTACTGAACTGCTTGCTAAAAAAGAGAAAAAGAAAAAAGAAAGTATTATTATAGAAGCTACGGGTAAGGATCAGACTTACCGTAAAATATGCTTTATAGGTGAAGATTTTGATTTTACCTATCTCAGACCTGGAGACTGGACTGTTAAAATCTATCGCAATGGTCTTGATAAAAGGTATAAAGTTTCTAATGATAAATTCCAGTTTACTTTAAAACCTTCCGAAACAAAAAAATTAAATATTCAAATTGTCAAGCAGCAAATAGAAATAAAATACCAGCAGGAATCCTTAAAGGTAGGATATAATGAAATAAAAAAGAAGAAATGATCATGATTCGTTCCCTATTGTTATTAGCGTCTTTTATCTTGTCAGGAATGATCTATTCCCAGACTACTGTCACCATGACTTTACCTACTGTAACTTTAATGGATATAGAGCCTACAGGAAATTTCACTCTCAATTTTACAGCCCCTACAGAAGCAGGAAATGCCCTTGGTAACCCTACACCCAATACTTCCAAATGGGTCAACTATACCTCTGCTATTGCACCCGGAGGTCTTACCAGAAAAATTACAGCATCAGTAAATAAAGTTATTGCAGGAGTCAATATAAGATTACAGGCAGCCGCCGCTTCCGGAGCCGGAGGAGGAACATTGGGAACTTCTGCAGGACAGGTTACCCTTACTACGACTCCTGTCACAATTATTAGCGGCATTGGAGGTGCCTTTACAGGAAATGGGGCTAATAACGGCCATAATCTCACTATTTCTCTAACGACCAATACGTATGCTAATTTAATAGCACAGGCTAATACAGCTATTGTAATTGTATACACCATCACAGAATAAAATTGAAAAATGAAAATCAACAATCGTTTTTTCAGGGAAATCCGCTTAAAAAATTATCTATGTATTATTCCTTTGATAATCAGTAGTTATTTAACAGGGCAAACAATAAACGTAGGAGGAAGCAATTGGACAGTAAGTGTACCTACTATTACCGAAGCGGGCACAAACTATGCAGGAACCTACGAAAGTGCTACTAATTTGATAACACTTTCCGGAAATTTACCCGGATCATTTCTAAACCTTCTTACTACTGGTGCTGCCAGAATAAGTGTGCATCATACCCCTACAACATGGAACAGCAATCTTCACCTGTATGCCAAAAGAAGCGGCGGAAGTGCGACCATAAGCGGACTTTGTGTTCTTTGTACAGCAACCATCAACGGAGGAACAACTTATACAGAAATACCACAAGCTGTAGCTACAGCATTTTTCACCATCAATTTTACCGGAGTTCTGGGACTAGGTAACAGTGTATCATACACAGGCATTAATGCTCAACTGCAAATAAGCGGTGTTTCTGTAATAGTTCCTGCAACCACCTATAGCACACAAGTAGTTTTTACGATAGGCCCCAATTAATAACTACTTTCGAGTAATATAAAAAACAAAATGTCATAAAATGGGAACCGTTTCTTAGTTGAAGCGGTTTTTTCTTTGTTTATGGTTACAATAAGACAGATTCTAGCTTCTCTTATACTATTTTCATAGCTGAATAGATTTCATAGAAGATAAGCTGTTCATGAGCTTAAAAATAATGTGTGACAAAGTATAGTGATATCTGATATTAAAGTAAAGACATAGCACTTAAAAACAGGAGCTTTATCCTGCTATCCATTCATACTCCTCATGCCTGGGCTCTCCCACGCTCAAACTCACTTATTCTCCAACCCTTACTGCGGGGTAACCATTACTATCAGGGCTAGGGGAAAATCAATGATGAATTATGAGTTATGAATGATGAACTGGGGGATCCGTGTTACGAGTTACGAGATTCGGGTTACATGTTACGTGTTATGAGCTTCAAATAGTGTTATGAATATCTTCTTTTTCAATTGTGTCATTCCGTAGGAATCCAGCCATATTTATTAGAGTCTAAAGGATTCAAATATTTGATGATAGAATAATGTGAAATAGGTTGTTGAGACTCCTTCGGAGTGACAGAGTGGATGGAAAAATAGAAGATGGGATAGAACAGGACTGTATCTATAGTTATATCTATATTGTGTATGATAGGTATATAACAAAAAAAATCCTTTATCTTTTGATAAAGGATTTTTTAAAAATAAAATAAAAACTGGCGGCGGCCTAC
>NZ_VUNZ01000010.1 GCF_008386505.1 Chryseobacterium sediminis
CTACTGATATACTCTCGTTTTCAGTGGGGCAAAGATAACAACTTATATCAACGCAAAACAAATTTATTTAACATAAAAATATAAAAAGTGGATAAATACTACTGTAACTATTTATTATTCAAATAATTAAATATATTTTATACTTATCCACAATGAGTATATATAAGTGTATATAAGTAAAATTTAGTTCTAATGTAGAATTTCCAAAAATGATGAATTCAAAAATACTAAGTAATAGGGTTTAAAAAATAAATCTATCCTAGCAATGTTTTTTAATCCAGCAGTTCAAACCGGATAAAGTTTTTATGAAACATAATTTATACATTGGGAATATATTAAACCATAAATTTATTTGGTGTCAAGATTTGAACATGAAATTAATTGAAGAATGATGGATTATACAAACGAGCAATGCAATTACTATAATATATTCGGATTTAGATAAATATTTATATAGTTCTGTAAAGGATAAATATAATAAGGACTCTATCAACACTAGACTATATAGATTATAATAAGAAAGCAGCTTAAACGATCGTTGGTGAGTGACTCGGAATACGAGGTTCGGGTTTCGTGTTATGATTTTCAAATAGTGTTATAAACACCCTCTTTTTCAATTGTGTCATTCCGTAGGAATCCAGCCATATTTATTAGAGTCTAAAGGATTCAAATATTTGATGATAGAATAATGTAAAA
>NZ_VUNZ01000011.1 GCF_008386505.1 Chryseobacterium sediminis
CCGCTGTAGATTTGCAGTATACAAAAGATAACAATTAAATAAAAATAACAATAAAATAGTATTATCATGAAAAAACAAATCGTAATCACAGCCTTAACTTTTGGAGCTATTATATTAGGAACTCATAATGTTCAAGCTCAAAATACAACTGCAACGACAACCGTAAACATTACTTTGAACGATGTAATTTCTATCGATGCAGGAAGTACTGCCATTGGTAATACGGTTGACTTTAACTATGTTACTGCAGCAGACTACAACTCTGATCAGACCATTACTAAAGCCAACTCTTTAAAAGTGACTTCAACAAAGAACTTTAATGTTAAAGTAAAAGCAGGAGGTGCTAATTTCATGAATGGAACCAACTTAATCCCTGTAAATGTTTTGACAATCAAAGCTGCTACGGCTGCCGGAACAATGGGCGGAACAAAAAGTGCTGTAGTGTTATCTGCAACGGATCAAACCCTAGTAGCAAACGCTCCTCTTGGAAGTGCATTAACCCTGAATCTGGACTACACCATTCCAGCAGCGAAATCATCATCTTCTGATATTTTAGGTAAACCAGCCGGAACTTATACTCAAAC
>NZ_VUNZ01000012.1 GCF_008386505.1 Chryseobacterium sediminis
TTAGTAGCGGGAACCGGACTCGAACCGATGACCTTCGGGTTATGAGCCCGACGAGCTACCTACTGCTCCATCCCGCGGTATATTTTTAGAGTGTTTACCGAAAACACTTGCTTAGTAGCGGGAACCGGACTCGAACCGATGACCTTCGGGTTATGAGCCCGACGAGCTACCTACTGCTCCATCCCGCGGTGTATTTTTAGAGTGTTTACCGAAAACACTTGCTTAGTAGCGGGAACCGGACTCGAACCGATGACCTTCGGGTTATGAGCCCGACGAGCTACCTACTGCTCCATCCCGCGGTGTATTTTTAGAGTGTTTACCGAAAACACTTGCTTAGTAGCGGGAACCGGACTCGAACCGATGACCTTCGGGTTATGAGCCCGACGAGCTACCTACTGCTCCATCCCGCGGTGTATTTTTAGAGTGTTTACCGAAAACACTTGCTTAGTAGCGGGAACCGGACTCGAACCGATGACCTTCGGGTTATGAGCCCGACGAGCTACCTACTGCTCCATCCCGCG
>NZ_VUNZ01000002.1 GCF_008386505.1 Chryseobacterium sediminis
AAGTAAAACTTTATTTCTTAATGACCAAATGTTTTTGAAGAAAATTTTAAAGTTTTTTAAGTAACCTTAACCCCTTCTCTTAACCTCAATCACTCTACTCCTGCGCTCCCTTTATTTGGGACTGCAAAGATACAAACTCTTTTTTAACCCGCAACTTTTTTTGAAAAATTTTGAAGTTTTTTTCGTCTGCTTCTTTTTGAAGTATCTTAATGTTTCTGCCTATCTAAAGGCTCTTCTGCGCTACTGATATACTCTCGTTTTCAGTGGGGCAAAGATAACAACTTATACCAACGCAAAACAAATTTATTTAACATAAATTTTACCGTTTCGTAATATTAAGTCCTAAGCCCCTGGAACGCAGGAGGAAAACTTTCAAACACACGTTTGAAAGTTGGGTGAGAGGGCTGGTGAGTTGGAGGGTTTGAGGGTTAGAGGGTGTTGGAGAGAGGATGAGTAATGAGTAATGAGTAATGAAAGATACATTATACTATATATGATATAAGGATAGGTTTGGGCTAAAGCCCGTTCTTATGAAATGGGCATTTGTTTAACCACAGATGACCCAGATTTACACAGATGATCATGTATATATAGAGTGACAGGGTATTTTCATTTGTCATAACTCATCATTTATCATTCACACTTATAATTCATAACTCATAATTTATAATTCATAATTACCCCCTCCCCTAGCCCTGATAGAAATAGCTACCCCGCAGTAAGGGTGGAGAGCGGGTGGGTTTGAGCGTGGGAGAGCCCAGGCGCGAGGAGTAAGAATGGATAGCAGGATATTGCTCCTGATTAAGTGTGAGAGTTTGAGAGTTGGAAAATCGGAGTTTGAGTGTTGTAGAGGGAAAAACGACGAATAGGGCAAAAAAACATTCCGTAAGAATCCTACGTGTGGGACTCCTACGGAATGGGTATAAAACGAAGTTATATTTTTAGTTCAGGACGTATGATGTTCCGTCTCTTCCGTCTTTTAATTCGATTCCTTCTGCAAGCAGTTTGTCTCTAATCTGATCTGAAAGATCGAAATTTTTGGATTTTCTTGCCTGATTTCTCAATTCGATCAACACTTTTAGGGTCTGATCAAGCTTTTCATTGTTATTTTCTTCAACCGTCTGTAATCCCAGAACATCAAAGATAAAAGCATTCAGAGTTGTTTTTAAGTCTTCGAGATCTGTAGTTGAGATAGTTTCTTTAGCATCATTCAGAGCAAAGATGTATTTCACAGCTTCAAACAGGTGAGCAATCAGGATTGGAGAGTTGAAATCATCTGTTAAAGCTTCATATGCTTTATCTTTCCATTCTTTCAGGCTGAAACCGGATTGTTTGGTATCATCGGGAGTGATTGAGTTCAATACTTTTACGGCTTCCATCAATCTGATGAATCCTTTTTCACTGGCTATCATTGCATCGTTTGAAATATCCAGAACACTTCTGTAGTGTGCCTGCAGGAAGCAGAAACGTACAATTGAGGGGTGGAAAGGTTTTTCAAAGAAGTCATTATCACCGGTAACCAGCTGCATCGGAAGGATATAATTTCCTGTAGACTTGCTCATACGCTGAGAATTCATTGTCAACATATTGGCATGCATCCAGTAGTTTACGGGTGCTGCATCATTGCAAGCTTTTCCTTGTGCAATTTCACATTCGTGGTGAGGGAATTTAAGATCCATCCCTCCTCCATGGATATCGAAGGTTTCACCTAAATATTTAGTACTCATTGCAGTACATTCAAGATGCCATCCCGGGAATCCTTCTCCCCAAGGAGAGTTCCATCTCATGATGTGAGCCGGCGATGCTTTTTTCCACAATGCAAAATCCTGTGGGTTTTTCTTTTCTCCCTGCCCGTCAAGATCTCTTGTATTGGCAAAAAGTTCTTCTATATTACGTTTTGAAAGTTCGCCATAGTTCAATCCTCTTTTGTTGTATTCTAATACATCGAAGTATACTGAACCGTTGCTTTCGTAAGCAAAACCTCTTTCAATTAGTTTTTGAGTCAATTCGATCTGCTCTACAATATGTCCTGTAGCGGTAGGTTCAATGTTTGGAGGAAGTAAGTTAAACATATCCAATACTTTATGGAAATCTACGGTGTACTTCTGTACAATTTCCATAGGCTCCAGTTTTTCAAGTCTGGTCTGTTTTACGAATCTGTCGTTATCAACATTTCCATCGTCTGTAAGGTGGCCTGCATCGGTAATATTTCTTACATATCTTACTTTGTACCCCAAATGCGTTAAGGTACGGTAGATAAAATCGAAAGAAAGGAAGGTTCTTACATTTCCCAGATGCACATTACTATACACTGTAGGTCCGCAGACATACATTCCGACATTTCCGTCTAAAATAGGTTTGAATATTTCTTTTTCCGCTGTAAGGGAGTTATATATTTTTAATTGCATTTATTTTAAGTTAAAAGATTTAATAGTTTTAAAGATTCAAAAATTAGTTAAAAAATAATTCTGTCACAACAAATAATTGTCGTGATAAAAATTTTATCTGAAACTTTTTTAAATTTTATCATAATTAAATCGCTTTTAAATGATGCTGTAAATGGTCTACATAATCATTAATAATAAACTCCAATGTAAAAACCTGTGGTTCTGTTTTGGTTGTATCGCAGGTTCTCTGTAATGCTTCATCAGGGATATTTTCTACAACATGAACAATCTGATAGTTCAAAGACTTCCAAAGATCAATAAGATCCGAAGTAGGAACATTCTGATAGTTCTGAGCTTTTACCCAGATATTCTGATCATATACAATATTTTCGTTCTCTTTATATTGAGTGACAACAAATCTACGAATATTTGTAAAAGCGCTGTCACAAAGATGTCCAATAATTTCTTTTTTGGACCATTTTTCCGGAGCGCTTCTGTATGACCATTCTTCTTCAGGGATATTTTGAAATCTCTGAAGCTCTGCATCAATAATATTTTTAAGAATCTGGTAGTTCATTGTTTATTAATCCAGTTTTGCATGGCTTCCTACGTAATGCAGGAATTCCTGTCTTGTAATAGGGTTTGTTCTGAAAATACCACTTAGTTCTGCAGTAATGGTAGAACTTGCGGTATCTTTTATTCCTCTGCAGTTTACACAAAGGTGTTTTGCGTCAATGATACATGCTACATCTTTTGTTCCCAATGCTTCTTTTAAAGCATCTACAATCTGCATTGTAAGTCTTTCCTGAACCTGTGGTCTTTTCGCATAATAATCTACAATCCTGTTGATTTTTGAAAGCCCTATTACCTCTCCATTGGAAATATAAGCTACATGGGCTCTTCCTATGATGGGTAAAAAGTGGTGTTCACAGAAAGAATATACAGTAATATCCTTTTCCACCAACATCTGGCGGTATTTGTATTTATTAGAGAAAGTGGAAATTCCCGGTTTGTTTTCAGGAAGAAGTCCTCCGAAAATCTCATTCACATACATTTTGGCAACACGTCTTGGAGAATCTTTCAGAGAATCATCTGTCATGTCCATTCCCAGTGTTTCCATAATCTCGCCAAAAAGCTCAGTAATTTTTTCTATTTTTTCCTGTGGCGATTTATCAAAAGCATCTTCCCTTATAGGCGTATGTTCTTTTCCAGTGAAAATATCATCGTCGTTATCAGTAAAATCAACCATTTTTATTTAATTTGCAGCAAAAATACGGATAATATCTATTTCTCTATTTCAAATAAGATGAAAAACATTATCTTTTATAGCCATTTCTGATTAAAAAGCCTATGATTATTGTCGAAGAAGTACAACATCAACTCCATAAAAGGGAATTTCTGGAATTCCCGGCCCGCCTTTATCAACACGACAAAAATTATATCCGGCCTTTGGATAAGCATATTGAGGAGATTTTTGATCCTGAAAAAAATAAATTCTTTAAAAATGGAGAGTGTAAAAGGTTTTTGTTTAAAAAGAATAACAAAACGGTAGGCAAAGTAGCCGTTTTTATCAATGGCTGTTATGAACAGAAGCAACCTACAGGAGGGTTTGGTTTTTTCGATTGTATTAATGATCAGGAGACTGCCAATTTTATTTTTGACCATTGTAAAAACTGGCTTCAGGAAAAAGGAATGGAAGCGATGGACGGCCCAATCAATTTTGGAGAACGGGATAAATTCTGGGGACTTTTAATTGAAGGCTTTATTGAACCTTTGTTTGGAATGAATTACAATCTGCCTTATTATAAAGACCTTTTTGAAAATTATGGGTTTCAGATTTATTTTGAGCAGCTTTGTTTTACCAGGCCTGTTTTTGCCGAAGTTTCAAGAATTTTTACGATTGCTCATGAAAAGAACAGAAGAAATCCTGCTATTTCAGCCCAGCCTATGAAAAAGAATAATCTGGCTAAGTTTGCAAAGGATTTTACTGAAGTATATAATAAAGCATGGGCTTGCCACGGGGAAGGAAAGCATCTGGAAGAAGCCAAGGTTTTGAAAATGTTCAATACTATGAAACCTATTATCAATGAGCATATTTCCTGGTTTGTATATGAAAATGAGACACCGATTGCCATGTGGATCAATATTCCGGACCTCAACCAATGGTTTAAATATTTGAATGGAAAATTCGGACCTTTTGAAAAACTCAAGTTCTTGTTTTTAAAACGATTTAAGAAGAATGAGAAAATGGTGGGGCTTGTTTTTGGAGTAGTTCCAGAGTGGCAGAAGAAAGGTATTGACGGATATATGATCTGGGAAGGAACTCCGCATTTGAGAAAACATACGGATTTTAAGATTACAGAACTACAGTGGATTGGTGATTTTAATCCAAAAATGATCAAGATTGCAGAAGCTCTTGAAACTACGGTTACCCGGAAGTTGGCTACTTATAGATATTTATTTGACAGGAGTAAGGAGTTTGAAAGACATACTGGTCTTTAGAGTAAAGATTATGGAAGTTTAATTTCTCCTGGATGCTTTAGTTTATTTGACGCAAAGTTTTATTTGATTCTGTTATATTTTATAGGGAGCAAAGCTGGAATTAACTCTGTTGATTTTTTCTAAGCGGATGTGTAGCCTAAGGCTTACTCATGTTATCTTTAAGTGAAATTCTGTATCAGATTAAAAAATAAAAACCCTGCCTTTTACAGCAGGGTTCCTTCATTTTTGGTACTTTTATTAGAATAGCTCACCGGCTACTTTTTTGATGTTATCACTCTTCCCCATTGAGTAAAAGTGCAGTACTGGAACTCCGAAATCCAGCAATTCTTTGCATTGGGCAATCGCCCATTCTACTCCGATCTGCTTCACGGCTTCATTATTTTTTGCATTTTCTACTTCATTGATCAGTTCTTCAGGAAGATCTATTTTGAATACCTGCGGCAGGATTTTCAAATGTTTCTTCGTAGCAATTGGCTTAATCCCGGGAATAATAGGAACTGTAATCCCCATTTCTCTTGCTTTCTGAACGAATTCAATGTACTTTTTATTGTCGAAAAACATTTGAGTAACGATATAATCTGCTCCGGCATCTACTTTTTGTTTCAGCCACTTCAGGTCGTAATTCATGGAAGGAGCTTCCATATGTTTTTCCGGATATCCGGCAACACCGATGCAGAATTTATTCAATTCATCACAAACCTGCTCTTCATTATGAAGGTATTTTCCTCTTCCAAGGTTATTGATCTGGTCCACAAGATCCATAGCACTCGCATGTCCTCCCTGTGTAGGCTCAAAATACTGATGTCCTTTCATTGCATCTCCCCTTAAAGCCATTACATTGTCTATCCCGAGGTACATACAGTCCACCAACAAATATTCTGTTTCCTCCTTTGTAAAACCTCCGCAAAGAAGATGGGGAACTGTATCTACATTATATTTATGTTGAATAGCGGCACAAATTCCCAGAGTTCCCGGGCGCATTCTTGTAATACGGCGTTCCATAAGGCCATTTCCTTTGTCCAGATAAATATATTCTTCTCTGGATGTGGTAACGTCAATGAAAGGAGGTTTGAACTCCATCAACGGATCTATATTTGTATACAGGTCTTCAATCCCGATTCCTTTCTGTGGCGGAACAACTTCTAAGGAGAATAAAGTTTTTCCATTTGCATTTTTAATGTGTTCTGTTATCTTCATGTCAATGTTAATCTGCTAAATTTGGCGACAACCATTTTCTCGCTTCCTGGATGCTACAACCTCTTCTTGCTGCATAATCTTTAAGCTGGTCTTCTGTAATTTTTCCTAATCCGAAATATTTGGCATGCGGGCTTCCGAAATAATACCCGGAAACAGATGCTGTTGGGAACATGGCAAGGCTTTCTGTAAGGAAAACGCCTGTATTTTCTTCTACTTTTAAAAGATCCCAGATGGTTTTCTTTTCCAGATGGTCTGGGCATGCCGGATATCCCGGTGCCGGACGGATTCCTTTATATTTTTCAGCAATAAGCTCTTCGTTGCTTAGGTTTTCCTGATTGGCATATCCCCAGTATTCTGTTCTTACTTTTTTGTGTAAGAATTCTGCATAAGCTTCTGCGAAACGGTCGGCCAATGCTTTCACCATGATGGAATTGTAATCATCGTTGGCTTTTTCATATTCTGCAGACAGTTCATCAGTTCCAAATCCGGTGGTTACACAGAATGCTCCCACATAATCGGTTTTCCCTGAACTTTGAGGAGCAATGAAATCACTTAGAGCCAGATAGTCTTTACCTTTTGATCTTTGAGCCTGCTGTCTTAATGTTAAAAACTTCGCCTGCTCATTGTTATTTTCATCAAAAATCAGGATATCATCAGATTCGTTGGAATTGGCTTTAAAAATTCCAAAGATGGCTTTTGCGGTTAAAAGCTTTTCATCAAGAATTCTCTTCAGAATCACCTGAGCATCTTTGAATAGTTCTTTTGCTTGAACGCCTACCACCTCATCTTCCAGAATATTCGGGTATTTTCCGTGGAGATCCCAGCTTCTGAAAAACGGCGACCAGTCGATAAAAGGAAGAAGTTCTCTCAGGTCCTGATTTTCGATCACTTTTATTCCTATCGTGTTCGGAGTGAAAATTTCTTCGTTTTCCCAATCAATTTTAAAATGATTTTCTCTTGCTTCTTCAATAGAAACATAATCTTTATCCACCTGTCTGTTCAGGAACTTTTCTCTGAAATCGGAATAGTCATTCTTTAAATCCGAAACATATTCTTTATTTCTGTCACCCAATAATGAACTGACTACGTTTACGGCTCTTGATGCATCATTCACGTGAACGACTGCATTTTTATATTTTAAATCAATTTTCACTGCGGTATGTGCCTTTGAAGTTGTAGCACCACCGATTAATAAAGGAAAATCTAAATTTTGTCTTTCTAATTCTGATGCGATATACACCATTTCATCTAAGCTTGGTGTGATCAGTCCGCTTAATCCTATAACATCTACTTTTTCTGCAATAGCCGTCTGAATGATCTTTTCAGCCGGAACCATTACTCCTAGGTCAACAATTTCATAGTTGTTACAACCTAAAACGACACTCACAATATTTTTACCGATATCATGAACGTCACCTTTTACAGTGGCCATCAAAATCTTTCCGTTGGCTGGTTTTGCCCCGTCTTTTTCAGCTTCAATGAAAGGTTGTAAATAAGCTACTGCCTTTTTCATTACCCTTGCAGACTTTACTACCTGAGGCAGAAACATTTTCCCGCTTCCGAATAAATCTCCTACAACTCCCATCCCTGTCATCAGATTAATTTCGATAACATGAAGTGGTCTTTCGGCCAGTTGTCTTGCTTCTTCTACATCTTCTTCAATAAAACGGTCGATACCTTTTACCAGTGCATAGGTAATTCTTTCCTGTAGTGGATTATTTCTCCATTCTAGGTCTTCGGTTTTTTCTTTTTTGACAGATTTATGTTTTTCTGAATAATCAAGAAGTCTTTCTGTAGCATCTTCTCTTTTATCCAGGATTACGTCTTCTACAAGCTCAAGTAATTCTTTATTGATTTCATCATAAACTTCCAGCATCGCCGGGTTTACAATACCAATGTTCATTCCTGCCTGAATGGCGTGGTAAAGAAAAACAGAGTGCATTGCTTCTCTCACGGTATCATTTCCACGGAAGGAGAAGGAAACATTACTCACTCCCCCACTTACGGATGCATACGGAAGATTTTGTCTTACCCAGCGTGTAGCCTCAATAAAGTCGATGGCATTTCTTCTGTGTTCATCCATTCCCGTTGCTACCGGAAAGATATTCAGATCGAAAATGATATCTTCTGCCGGAAAGCCAAGCTGATTGACTAAAATATCATAAGAACGTTTTGAAATTTCAATTCTTCGGTCAAAATTATCAGCCTGCCCTACCTCATCAAATGCCATTACAATGACGGCAGCTCCGTATCTTTTAATAGCTTTAGCATGTTTGATAAATTCTTCCTCACCTTCTTTCAGACTGATAGAATTTACCACACATTTTCCCTGAGCCACCTGAAGGCCGGCTTCCAGAATTTCCCATTTGGAAGAATCTACCATGATCGGGATTCTTGCAATATCCGGTTCAGAGGCAATTAAATTCAGGAATTTGATCATGGAGGCTTTTCCATCAATCAATCCATCATCAAAGTTAACGTCCAGGATCTGGGCACCTCCTTCTACCTGATGGCGGGCAATATCTAATGCTTCAGAGAATTTCTCCTCTTTGATCAGTCTTAAAAATTTTTTGGATCCGGCAACATTGGTCCTTTCACCAACATTGATGAAATTACTTTCCGGAGTTATGATAAGAGGCTCGAGGCCTGATAATCTTAAATATTTCATTTTATTCTTCTAAAATATAGTAGGCATTATTGGCATTCTGCTTCAATAAATCCCTATGCTTGCTTAAAGCTGTAATCAGTGGAAATCTCTTGTATGCTAAACCATGTTCTCTGGCAAATTCTTCAATCTCCTCTGTGATCTCATTGTAATACATATAACTGTAATTTGGAAACAGGTGATGGGCCACATGAAAATTAAAATTTCCCAACATATTCCTTACTATCCAGTTATTTTCTTTTAAATCATTGGTCACTTCAAACTGGTGACGAAGCCAGCTGAACGGAAGACCATTCTCTTTATTTAATTTCGGAAAGGCATTATCAGGAAGCGGATGCAAAGGCAGTAAAACAAACAATGCAAAAATACTTGCTGAAATCACCTGTAAAAACCACGCTCCTAAAGCCAATCCTATTGATACTTTAAAGAACAATACAGGAATTACAATCTGATAAAAGAAATAGAACAGTTTATAACTGATCATTTTTATTTTTTCTCTAACAGGTATTTGTCCCTGTGTTTTTAAAATCACCCTTTCCTTATCAAAGAAGTCTCTGAAGTCTCTTATAAACATCCAGTTGAACAAATACAACGGATATACTAAAAAGAAAAACTTATCCTGATATTTCTGTACTCCTTTCGCTTTGATCCAGGGAACGATTAAAAGCAATCCACTCTGTTCGATATCTGTATCCCATCCATCCACATTAGGATAAGCATGATGGCTGGCGATGTGTCTTTTTTTCCAGATGTAGGAATTGGCTCCTATAAAATCAAAAATGTGAAGGACTAAGTTATTCAGCCTTTTACTTTTATAAATGTTGTTATGGGCCGCTTCGTGGATTAGATTTAAATAAATCAAAACCAGGGAAATTCCCATTAAAACAAAACTCAGAATATACATCCAGTGCTTTTCAGCATTCAAAAGAGCCAGAATATATAAGCCAATATAGATTAGCGGCAGAATAACCGCTTTGATCTGAATGTAGAGATCCCTGTTTTCAGGAATAGCTTCTACCCGTTGGTTTACTTTCTTTCTCAACTCATTAAATAGTCTGACATCTTCCGAATCTTTTAAATAAATTGGCTTTTCCATTATATTTAACTTTGTGGTTTACTTAAAGTTAACATTTATAATCCAGCCTTCATTCTTGATTTTAATTAAAAAAATCTATCAAATCACACAAATTCCTTCAATTTCCTTGGGGGATATTGCTCTACCAGGTCAGCAATCGCCTTTATATGCTCAGGAGTTGTTCCGCAGCATCCCCCGATAATATTGATCAATCCTTTTTCCACATATTCTTTGATCTGTCTTGCCATGTCTTCCGGAGTTTCGTCATATTTTCCAAAAGCATTGGGTAAACCTGCATTCGGATACGCTGAAACGTAGAATTCTGAATTATGGGCCAGTGTTTCAAGATAAGGAGTCAGCTGATCTGCTCCCAATGCACAGTTGAAACCTACGCTTAATAAATTCAGGTGGGAAACTGAGATCAGAAAAGCTTCTGCGGTCTGTCCGCTCAAAGTTCTTCCTGAAGCATCAGTAATGGTTCCTGAAACCATGATCGGAATTTTTATTCCTCTTTCATCCTGTAGTTCGTCAATGGCAAACAAGGCTGCTTTTGCGTTCAAGGTATCAAAGATGGTTTCTACCAAAAGAATATCTGAACCACCATCCAGCAAAGCTTCACATTGCTGCTTATAAGCTACTCTCAGTTCTTCAAAAGTGATAGCTCTGTATCCTGGATCATTAACATCAGGGCTTAAACTCGCTGTTCTGTTCGTTGGCCCGATAGATCCTGCTACAAATCTCGGTTTGTCCGGATTTTTCGCAGTGTACTCGTCACAGGCTTTTCTTGCAATCTTCGCAGATTCATAGTTCAGGTCATAAACCAATTCTTCCATATGATAATCTGCCATAGCAATGGTAGTTCCTGAAAATGTATTGGTTTCAATGATATCTGCTCCGGCTTCAAGATATTTCTTGTGAACTTCTTCAATAGCCTGAGGCTGTGTCAGAGAAAGAAGATCATTATTTCCTTTTACCGGATGTTCCCAGTCTTTGAAACGCTCGCCACGATAGTCTTCTTCTTCAAACTTGTATCTCTGAAGCATAGTTCCCATAGCACCGTCAAGAATTAAAATTCTTTCGGATAAAGCTTTATATAATTGTTCTGAATTCTTCATTTTTAAATGTTTTGGCTAAAGCATATTCCTATTAAATTAATCAAGAGCCTGTTTAAGATCTGCTATGATATCCTCCACATTTTCCAATCCTACTGAACAACGAACCAACCCTGCTGTAATTCCTACTTCATTTCTTTCTTCGTCTGACAGTTTGGAATGGGTAGTTGATGCCGGATGGGTAACGATTGTTCTTGTATCACCTAAATTAGCAGAAAGCGAACACATTTGTATCTTATCTAAAAAGGCTCTTCCTCCTTCTATTCCGCCCTTTATTTCAAATGCTACAATATTTCCTCCAAGCTTCATCTGCTTTTTGGCGACTTCATAACTCGGGTGGGATTTAAGGAATGGATATTTTACTAAGTCTACGTTTGGATGATTTTCTAAAAACTCGGCTACCTTCAATGCATTCTCACAGTGCTTTTCTACACGAATAGCCAATGTTTCAAGGCTTTTTGATAATACCCAGGCATTAAATGGAGATAATGCAGGACCTGTATTTCTTGCGAAAAGATAAATTTCTCTGATCAGGTCTTCTTTTCCTACGGCTATTCCTCCTAAAACTCTTCCCTGTCCGTCAATCAGTTTCGTTGCTGAGTGTACAACAATATCTGCACCATATTTGATTGGCTGTTGAAGATAAGGTGTTGCAAAACAGTTATCTACAATAAATATCAGATTATGTTTTTTTGCAATCTGCCCGAAAAACTCCAGATCCAAAATTTCAATAGCCGGATTGGTAGGAGTTTCAAGATATAAGATCTTTGTATTAGGCTTAATGTATTGTTCAACATTTTCTGCATCTTCCGCTTTGAAATAAGTAGTTTCGATATTCCATTTCGGGAAGTATTTAGTAAATAATGTATGGGTAGATCCGAAAACGGACTGACAGCTTACGATATGATCTCCAGCATTCAACAAAGCAGCAAATGTAGAATAGATGGCAGCCATCCCTGTTGCAAAGGCATATCCTGCTTCTGCTCCTTCCATTTTAGCGATCTTATCTGTAAACTCCGTTACATTGGGATTAGAGAAACGGCTGTATAAATTTTTAGGTTTTTCTTCTGCAAAGCTTGCTCTCATATCCTCTGCATCCTGAAATATGAAACTGGAGGTAAGGTATAAGGGTGTAGAATGTTCATCAAACTGACTTCTTTCAGTCTGGGTTCTTATTGCTGATGTTTCAAAATTTTCCATATAGTTTTAATTTAAATAATGTACAATGTATCTGTGGCGACCCATTTAAACTTGGTTAAATACGTCTTTCGGCATTGCTTTCATCATCATTAATACATTGTACATTTTATTTTGTACAAATTATTTAGTTTCACTTACTCTTAAAATATCCCCGAAAACTCCTCTGGCTGTTACCTGCGCACCAGCCCCGGCTCCCATAATTACAATTGGGTTTTCACCATAGCTTTCTGTATAAATCTCAAAAATTGAATCTGAACCTTTTAATTGACCTAAGGCTGAAGTTGCCGGAACAGAAATCAGTTTCACATCCAATTCGCCTTTATCTTTCTGCAGATCGCCATGCAGATCACCTACATATCTCAATACATGCCCAGGTTCCTGATTTTCTTTGATTTTCTGATACTCTTCGTCCAGTTCATCAAGTCTTGAAAGGAATTCTGATTTTGAAACTTCAAGCAGACTTTCCGGAACCAGATTTTGAATATTGATATCTCCGAATTCGTTGATAAGGTCTAATTCTCTTGCCAGAATCAATAATTTTCTTGCTACGTCGTTTCCTGACAGGTCTTCTCTTGGATCCGGTTCTGTGTATCCTTTTTCCAACGCCTCATTGATAATTGTTGAAAATTTATCGTCTCTTAAAGAAAAATTATTGAAAACATAGCTCAATGTTCCTGAGAACACTCCTTTGATTCTCGTGATATTTTCTCCTGAAAGGTGTAATAATTTGATCGTGTCAATTAATGGCAAACCTGCACCCACATTGGTTTCATACAGATAACGTCTGTTGTTTTTATTCAACGTATATCTTAGTTTTCTGTACTCTTCAATCGGAAGGGTGTTAAAAATCTTGTTTGAAGAAACCAGATCGAATCCGTTTTCTGCCAAAGCATGATAATTCTTCACAAAATCCTTACTTGCTGTGTTATCCACAACGATAAGGTTTTCCAGCTGGTTTTCGTTGGAAAAATTAATAAGTTCCTGAATACTGGAAGGATGTTCTGCTGTCAAAACCTCATCACTCCAATTCGCATCAAATCCTTTTTTATTGAAGGCTATTTTCTTTGAATTGGCTACTGCCACTACTTTAAGGTCTATTTTTTTACGTCTTTTAATCTCTTCTGAAGATTCCAGTACCTGTTCTATCAAGGTCTTTCCTACGTTTCCGTGACCAATGATTGCCAGATGAACGGTCTTTGGCTTTTTGAAAATTTCAGATTCTATAATATTTTTTGTTTTTTCATCCTGTGAAGATGTCACTACGATGTTAACTCTGTTTTCCCCTGCCACCTGATTCAGCAATAATGGGAATACATTGTTTCTGGCCAGTTCAGCAAAGACTTTATTGAAATCTTCTGCTACAAAACCGATCACAGAAACATTATTGATACTGTAAATCTGAGAAACTTTTCCAGATTTTCTTTCTGCTTCAAATTCATCAATAAGACAGGCAACTGCTTTTTCAGCATCATTTTCCTGAACCAAGATAGAGATTCCGTTTTCTATTGCCTGTTGAGAGATTACTCCCACACTGATACGCGCCAAAGTAAGCGCTTTAAAAATTCGTCCGTCAATCCCGATTTCTCCCAGGAAATCTTCTCCTTCAAATTTGACGATTGATCTGTTCTTCAAAAATTTTATTTCGTTAGCATTTTTCATTACTTCTGTAAAATGTTTTTAATGATATTATTTAATTGTTGATATTCCATTAGGAAGGCATCATGCCCGTGTATAGATTGGATCTCGTGATAAGAAACATTCTTATTTTTCTCTTTTAGGTTTTCAAAACACATTCGGATTTCAGAAGCCGGGAAGAATAAGTCTGTATCTACGGAGATCATGTGCATTCGTGCTTCTATTTTCTCCAGTGCCGATTCATCAGCATTGATATTCATTAAGAGATGGTTCATCAGTTTGTACGCCTTTAAACTAAATCTTTCGTTTAGTGCATTACCATGATAAACCAACCAGTCTTCTGACTTCAGGCGTTGTTTTTCCTGATTATATTGGTTTTGAAATCTGTCATTGAGTGACTGTGGAGTTCTGTAACACAGCATGGCATGAATTCTTGCTTTCTGCAGTGGCTCATCTTTATCATTCAATAAAAATTCCTGAACCAGACATTGGGCATGAAGCCAGTCGTGTGTTCTGTAATCACAGGCAATAGGAATAAATATTTCTGCCAGATCCGGCTGCTTTGTAAGCATCTCCCAGGCAATTCCTCCTCCCAGAGAGCCTCCAATAATGGCATATATGTTTTTGATATGTAAAAATTCAAGTCCTTTCAGAAATATCGCAGCGATATCTGAAGGGGTAAAATCTTCATAGTCTTCAATTAAAAAATCGTCATAACCGTTTCCGGGTATATTGAAACACAGAACTGTGTATTGATCCGTATCAATAATCTGATTTTTTCCCACCAACTGTTTCCACCATCCTTTTTCTCCGGATACCTCTGAATTTCCGGTAAGGGCATGATTGATTAAAATGATGGGTGCTGTAAACAGATCTTTCCCAAAAAGCTGATAGCTTAACGGGATATGATATTCCTTTTGGGAATTGGTTTGATACGAAAGATTTATATAGTTTAGTTCTGTTTTCAATTCTATTATATTTTAATACAAATACAATTGAAAATGCCACAGGAAATGGCTGAAAAGAACTTCAGTAAGTTATCTGTCCAAAATACTTTGGTAGAACGTAGCACCTTCTTTGCTTGCGCAAAGGGTTGCTAAGGTTTCATAGGGTCTAATCCCTCAACCTTTCTTGATAACATTTTCAATATTTGAATGAACGAATGGTGCAAAGGTAGTTCTTTTCTTTTAATTTCAAAAAAAAATTATTTTAATATTTAAAAAAGCCTTTAAATACAAGTATTTCAAGGCCATATTAATAATTGTTCAGATGAAAAAAATTGGAATTATTTTTCAAAAAAACTAACTTCGTATGGAAAAATGATGAGATATGACCGCCGAAAAAGAAAGATTACAAGATACTAAATGGAAAAACTGGGGACCTTATGTAAGCAATCGTCAATGGGGAAATGTACGTGAGGATTACAGCTCAAACGGGAATGCCTGGGATTTTACCAATCATAATAACGCCGAAAGCTATGCTTACCGCTGGGGAGAGGAAGGCATCGCTGGAATTTCTGATGTAAAACAGCTGTTCTGTTTTGCTTTTTCATTTTGGAACAGAAAAGATAAAATGGTAAAAGAACGGTTCTTCGGATTGAGCAACCCTCAGGGAAATCATGGTGAAGACATCAAAGAAATTTTTTATTACCTGGATAATACACCTACTCACAGCTATATGAAAATGGTGTATAAATACCCCATCAATGAGTTTCCGTATGATGAACTTCTTGCGGAAAACGGAAAACGCAGCAAAAAGGAACCCGAATATGAGATTTTCGATACCGGAATTTTTGACAATGACGAGTATTTCGATATTTTCATAGAATACTGTAAAGCTGATCACAACGATATTCTGGCAAGAGTAACCGTCTGCAACCGAAGCCAACATGATGCTCCCATCGTAGTAGCACCTACTGCCTGGTTCAGAAACAACTGGAAATGGGGTTACAATGCCTATAAAGCAGAAATGAATGCTTCTCATGACGGAAGTATCAATATTGGACATGACAGTATTTCTATTAAAAAACTCTATTCCCGAAATTCAAATGCACAAAGTGTATTTTGTGACAATGAAACCAATACGTCCAGACTTTACGGAACTCCTAAAACGGAGAATATGTATTTCAAAGACGGTATTAACCATTTTATTATTCATCAGGGAGACACTGTAAACCCTGAAAAAAAAGGGACAAAAGCTTCTTTTCTGATTGATGAAGTTGTGGGAGCAGGAGAATCTAAAATTTTTGAATTCAGATTATGTCCTGATGAGACGGATCAACCTTTTGAAAATTTTGATACTATTTTCAATACCCGACAGGCTGAAGCAGAGGAGTTTTATAATGATATCCAGAATGATACCGTAAATGAAGATGAAAGAAATGTTCAGCGACAGGCTTTTGCCGGACTTCTTTGGAATAAACAGTTTTATCACTACAATATCGGAAAATGGCTGAAAGGTGATCCTAATTTTGAAGCGCCAAGAAACTTCAATGAATATGTAAGAAATACTGAATGGAATCATCTTCACAATAAGGATATTATTTCCATGCCCGATAAATGGGAGTATCCATGGTATGCTACCTGGGATCTGGCATTCCACTGTGTACCTTTTTCTATCATAGATGCAGAGTTTGCCAAGGGACAGCTTTTATTGCTTACTAAAGAATGGTATATGCATCCCAACGGACAGCTTCCTGCTTACGAATGGAATATGAGTGATGTAAACCCGCCTGTACATGCCTGGTCGTGCTTCCGTGTTTTTAAAATTGATGAAAAAAATAATGGAAAACCGGATTTATTATTTTTAGAAAAAGTATTCCAGAAGTTGCTGCTGAATTTTACGTGGTGGGTGAACAGAAAGGATAAAAACGGTAAAAATATTTTCGGAGGCGGTTTCCTTGGCCTTGATAATATTGGTGCTTTTGACAGAAATATGGTTTTAAAGGACGGCCAGCATCTTGAACAGGCGGACGGAACAAGCTGGATGGCCATGTATGCATTGAATATGATGCGTATTGCCATGGAACTTGCCCAATATTATCAGGTGTATGAAGATATGGCGATCAAGTTTTTTGAACATTATCTTTATATCGCCGAGGCTATGGAAAACCTGGGTGAAGGAACGAAAGGGCTTTGGAATGAGGAAGACGGCTTCTTCTATGATGTATTACAGCTTGGAAACGGAGACAGTGTTTCTTTAAGATTAAGAAGTATTGTAGGTTTGATTCCGATGTTTGCTGTTGAAATTGTAGATCACCGTTTATTGGAAAAGATGCCGAATTTCAGAAGCAGAATGGAATGGATCTTAAAAAATAAACCGGAACTTACAAAGCTTGTCTCTCACTGGGACGAGGAAGGACATGGACGAAAACACCTGATGAGTATCCTCCGCAAAAACAGATTAACAAAAGTTTTGACCAGAATGCTTGATGAGAATGAGTTTCTAAGCTCTTACGGAATCCGGGCAATGTCTAAAGTATATGAAGAAAATCCTTTTGTATTCTCTGTGCATGGAACGGAAAACATGGTCTATTATACGCCTGCAGAAAGTGACAGCCGAATGTTTGGAGGAAACAGCAACTGGCGCGGACCGATATGGTTTCCTATCAATTTTCTGATTGTTGAAAGTTTACAACGCTTCCATTATTATTATGGAAACAGTCTGAAAGTAGAACTTCCAACAGGAAGTGGTGATAAAAGAAACCTTGATGAAGTCGCTCAAAATATCAGCAAAAGACTTTGTTCTTTATTTTTAAAAGATGAACATGGGCAAAGGGCTTTCAATGGAGGTAATCCGAAGTTCAACTATGATGAACATTTCAGAGATTATATTACATTCTTTGAATATTTCCATGGAGATAACGGCCGAGGTGTAGGAGCTTCCCACCAGACAGGATGGACGGCCACTGTAGCAAAACTGATAAAACCAAGACTTACCTTCTAGATGAGTAATAAAAAAGCCGGATAAATTATCCGGCTTTTTATATTTTTAGATAAGAGATTAAATTTTCTCTCCGTTCACGTATACTTCGTATCCGATTTCTACATTCGGTTCTAAAGTCTTTGATACGGAACAGTATTTTTCAAAAGAAAGTTCTGCTGCTTTTAATGCTTTTTTAGGATCAATTTCTCCTTCTAAAAGAAACTTAACATTAATAGCTTTAAAAGGTTTTGCATCATCTACCTGCACTCTCTCTCCTTCTACCTCTGCCTGGAAACTCTTGATATCCTGACGCTGCTTCTTTAAAATAGAAACCACATCAATTCCGCTGCAGCCTGCTACGGCCATCAGTACACTTTCCATGGGAGAAACTCCTTTTGCTCCCGGCTGGGAAGTGTTATCCAAAAGAATAGAATTCCCCTGAGCATTTGTACATTCAAATAAAAAATCGTCGTTTATTCTGTTAAGTGTAATTTTCATTATTTATTGCTTATTGCTTCTACAAAGTTATAAAATTCCTCTCGCTTTTATCTCCAGATATTTATTGATAACATCAATATTCAAATTTTCCGGAAGTGTATATACGGTATAGATTCCATATTTGCGGAGTTCCTGAATAATGAGCTTCTTTTCAAATTCAAATTTCTCAGCAATAATCTCATCATATATTTCCTGCATATTTTCAGGGTTTTTGTTGGTAAGTGTCTGCAGTTCGGAATTTTTGAAAAATACAACTACCAGTAAATGGTTTTTCGCAATTCCACGCAGATATTTCAACTGTCGGTTCAGTCCATCCAGTGTTTCAAAGTTTGTAAAAAGCAGAATTAAACTTCTTTGATTGATTGAGTATTTCACATCCTGATACAAACGGTTGAAGTCGCTTTCAAAAAAATCCGTTTTAATATTGTAAAGTGCTTCGGAAATTTTTTTCAGCTGACCGGATTTATTATCAGCAGCAATTTTATTTTCAGCTTTTTTAGAAAATGTCATCATTCCGGCTCTGTCTCCTTTTCTCAAAATAATATGAGACAATGCCATGGTTGCATTAATGGAATAATCCAGTAAACTTAGTCCGTTGAAAGGCATTTTCATTGTACGTCCTTTATCTATCAGCATAAAAATACGCTGTGATTTTTCATCCTGAAACTGGTTAACCATCAAACGGTTTGTCTTCGACGTCGCTTTCCAGTTGATCGTTCTGATATCATCTCCGGGCACATATTCTTTGATCTGCTCAAATTCCATCGTGTGTCCCAGTTTTCTGACCTTTTTAATTCCTCCCAATAAAAATTCACTTTGAATAGCCATCAATTCATATTTTCTGAGATGAATAAAGGACGGATAAGAAGGAAGCATAGCTTCTTTCTGAAAAACAAATCTTTTTGAAATCAAACCTAATGGTGAAGATGCATAAATATTCAAACCTCCGAAATGATACTCTCCTCTTTCTTTGGGCTCTAAAGAGTATTGAAAGAATGTATTTGCTCCCGAAGCAATCTGCTTTTCAATCAAAAAGTCTCTTTTCTGAAACTGGAACGGAATTTCATCAATAATCTTGGTGGCTATGGTAAAACTGTAATTATTTTTGATATCAATTTTTACAAAATTCTCATCTCCGTTAGACAGTTTTTCCGGTAATATTCTTTGAACCTGTAGCGCATTCTTTTGGTTAAAAAGCAACAGAAAATCTACCATTGCAGCCAAAAAACAGATCAGGAGTGCGATATGGGCTACCCACATCAGCACAGGAAAGAAAAATGTCAGGACATACAGAATCCCCACTCCGATGAGTGTAAAAAAGAAACGTGTATTGATGTATAAGTTTTTCATTATTTAGTTTGCAGGTTGCAGATTATAGGTTTTTAGGAGGACGTTTATTAGCTCTATCTCTTTCATTTTTATTGTTGGAGTGAGTTTATTAATCCGTTCAGCATTTTAGATATTTCTATAATCTTTTCATTTAGTTTTAAATAATCGTCTTCATTTAAAAATTTGAGATTTTTTGAGATAATTAATTGTGTTTCTACTTCTGCACAACTTCCTCGAGATATTTTTAAAAATTGTAGATAATCAGGTTTACTTCTTCTTGAGTTTCCTTCGGCAATATTAGATGGTATAGAGACAGAAGCCCTTCTGATTTGTGATATCAATCCGTAGATCTCATCTTTAGGAAAAACCTCTGTAGTTTTATAAATTTCAGTAACAAGATCTATAGATTTCTGCCAAACTAAAAGCTCTTTAAAATTTGCCATATTGAATATTTTGTCCTTTAATTAGTTTTTGGCTATCCATTCCCAGCTACCTGCTACCTGCCACCTATTATCAACTACCTATTATCAACTACCTACCTAGGAATCTCTATTCCTTCTAAAATCTGGCGGATAATCTCATCTGCGGTTAAACCTTCCATTTCTCTTTCCGGAGATACAATTACCCTGTGTCTTAAAACTGCGTAGCTTGCTTCTTTAATATCTTCAGGAGTCACAAAATCTCTTCCTCTCAGCGCTGCAAATGCTTTTGATGCGGTAAGAAGTGCCAATGAAGCTCGCGGTGAAGCTCCCAAATACAAGAACTGGTTTTCTCTTGTATTGATGATAATCTTAGCAATATATTCCATCAGCTGACTTTCCACAATGATTTCTTTTACCAGATGCTGGTAGTTTTTCAATTGCTCAGCGGTAATTACACGGTTTACCCCTTCAGTTTTATCTTCTTTTTTACTTTCGTGCTGATTTTTAATGATCGCGATTTCCTGCTCAAGAGTAGGATATCCTACATTGATTTTGAATAAGAAACGGTCAAGCTGAGCTTCCGGAAGTCTGTATGTCCCTTCATGCTCTATAGGGTTTTGTGTAGCGATAACAAGGAAAGGCTCTTCCAGGATATAACGTGTCCCGTCCATCGTGATTTGTCTTTCTTCCATTACTTCAAATAATGCAGACTGTGTTTTTGCGGGCGATCTGTTGATCTCATCAATCAGAATGAAGTTGGAGAAGATAGGTCCTTTCTTAAATTCAAATTCTGAGTTTTTTACGTTGAATACAGATGTTCCCAAAATATCAGAAGGCATTAGATCCGGCGTGAACTGAATTCTGCTGAAACCTACATCAATGGTTTTAGCCAGTAATTTCGCTGTGATGGTTTTGGCTACTCCGGGAACACCTTCAATCAAAACGTGTCCGTTTGAAAGTAATGCGGCCAAAAGATGTTCAATCATTTTCTCCTGCCCTACGATTACTTTTCCGATCTCAGATTTTACTTTCTCTAAGCTTGCGCGAAGTTCAATCATATCAATTCTCGACTGAAACTGCTCTTCCTGTTTATTAAGATTGATAGAGCTTTGGTTTTCTATATTGGCGTTATCAAAATTTTCCATAATAAATTTTATTTGGATCAGTCTGACAATGAACAACGGTATTCCTTCATGTGAATTGTCGTTATCAGCATTGAAAAACTGTTACATCGTTAGGTTATTATATTGTTATATTATTTAAGTATTTCATCAAGGATTTTATTGATCCTTGTAAGATCTTCTTTTATTACACTGGCGTAAGGATCCTGCCCTTTTTTAATAAGCATTATAGCTTCATTGATCATCTCCATGCTTTTCCCGGTTTTCAGTTGTAGTTTTTTTGCAAACTCTTCATCCAAGTGCTGGGTATCTATCAACAGATCCATTCTCACTTTGTTCAAAAAATACTGAGCTTTCTTCGCCATCATATCATGGAAATCACCTTCCTGAAGATACAGATTTCCAATACTTTTCACAAAATCTAAAGAGGTATTTCTCAATGGCTCTGTTACCGGCACTATTCTCTGTTTTCTTTTTGCATTAAAGAAAATGAAAAGAACGAACCCTCCTAAAAATACCCACCACGCATATTTTAAAGCCGGATTTGATAATACAAATCTCATGAAGAAACGTGATGTTGAACTTTTATTGGATACAAACCAAAGGGTTTCCCTATCCGGAAGATATGAAAATACATCCTGAGCATATTTTACATTTCCAGGTTTCAGAAGATAATAATTCGTAAGAAAAAGAGGTTCAGTATGGGCGTAGATATATCCTTTCCCAAATTTCACTTTAATAAAGTTGGCCTGATCTGTATTCTTCTTCTCCACCGTTTTCCCCAGGACTTCAACTTTAGGTTTAATGAATGAAAATCCTCTTCCAGACGGAAATTTATCTAATGTAATAAAATCATTCTGATATTTTGTGTCGGTAAGTTTAAGTACGTTTTCCTCTTCAAAAGAGATTTCGGAATCATAATATCCAATACTGTCTGAAATTTCTTTCGGCATACGGGTTACCATCAAAAAAGCATCCGATCCCTCAGAAACTTGATTGAGGATTTTTTTCCATGATTCTCCGTCAATGTTGTTTTCAATAACAACGATATTATGAACCCCTTTTTTGTGCTGGTTGTAATATTCGTAAGGAATCTGCTCAATTTTCTTCAGATTATTTTTAAAAAGATATTGAGATTCTTTATTAAAAATAAACAGTCCGAACGGAGACTTTTCATTGATGTCAAAATTCTTGCGCCAGTCTGTCGTTTCTTTTTTGTTAACTTCAAGCAATGCCAAAATAACCATCACAATGATGAAAATTGCAGCATATGTTTTGAAAGTTTTATTCATGGTTATTATTGTTAAGGTTTAAATGCCTGATATTGATTTTTAAATTTCTGGTAGCTCTGTTCTTCAATACTGAATTCTCCATACCAGACATAATCAAAGATATAAGACAAATTAGAAAAGTCGTTTTTCAGATGAGGAGCTTTTAACTCTGTTGCATAATCCTTATTTGTTTTCTCCGGATTCCAGTTGATCAGTTTTTTATCGCTCAGCTTTTTAAGAGCAAACAGGAACTGGTAACGAACTGCAGAACGATAATCTCCTGCCAGTTCAAATTTCGCAATACTTTCAGGGAAATTGATTTCATGGATATTTTCATGGAGTTCCTGCACATTGAGATCCAATTTTTTATTCTTTTTACCAAAAATAAAGTTCCCATCTTTTCCCATGATATATTTAATGATGAAATACAACAGAAAACCTACCAGGATGATCGCAAACAGACGGATAAGGACTGCAGTAAATTCCCCCGACTTTGTCAATGCTGTTTCCCCAAAAATTCCCTGTATAATCTGATTGAGCTTCCGCATCAGCTTTTGAAAGAAAGACTCTCTTGGCTTTGATACGGAATAGTCAAATTCATTTCCTTTATATCTTGACGGAATATTTTCTTTGAATGTTTTCGGATAGACTGTATTCTCTGATATCGGATTTTTCATCAGTACAGAATCTGCACGCAGCATATTTCTGTAATGTCCGGTTGTATATAGTGAATCTCCAAGATACTCATCAGCAGAATTATCATCCTGAGCCTGAACCAGCCCAAGGGAGAAAAAAAGCAGTATGAAAAAGAAAATTCTATTCATTGATTCCAATCGTATCTATTTCTGCAAGTTCTACTTTCTGATGAAGATCTGTTCTGCTGTCATAATACATCAATCCTGCATTCACATACATCAGGTTTGAAAGAAAAAATGAAATCAACATTGAAACTCCATAGAATACAAAAAACAAAATTCCCGCAGTTCCGGTAAAAGGATTCTGCTCAAAATTACCATCTGGTGTAGACGTAAGAAGCGATCCGTAAAAGAATATCATCGGAATAAACGTGAATATAGAGGTTATCATGTAAATAATAATAAACATCACAAATGCTGATCCCCAATATTTCCAGTACGGAGATTTCTCACTCCCGTTAGGATAAGAAAACTGCGATCGTAAAGCGTAACTCAGACTTCCCCAGAAACCTCTGTCCGAATTGAAATAATCATACATCAGAAATGTAGTAAAATTAAATATCGTTGGGTAAAGAATCAGAATCAGAAAAAATCCGATAACAATTAGAACGAGGATATAAGAAAACCCTACGACAAACAAAACCGCCGGAGTAACAATAAAGATCATACCCAGACACAGCTTAGCGATTCTCCCTGCATTGCTTTTAAAATCATGCAGAATTTCATCCGCTTTTATCTTATCTGCACCTTCTGCAATTCTTTTTAAATAAAAAACAGGATACAGGTAATTGACAATCATCAGAACCATAAAAAGCAGGAAAGTAAGTAATCCCACTGTAATCAGCATGCCGGCATTATCCGAAAAATACTGTTCAAAATAATACGTTTCACCTCCAAGATTAGATCCGAATATCTGAGAAAAGAGTTCTTTATACCCGAAAATCATTACGGTTACCATTAAGATCAAAAGCAGACCATTGATCAGAATATAGTTCTTAAAATAATTCTTCCCGTATAATTTGAAGAAATTAAAACTATCGCTGATAAAGTTTCCAAAATCTCTCTTTTTATAAAATTGTATCATTGATGTGCTTATTAGTTTTTTTATAGACAACAGACGGATATATAAAATAATAGAATCCTATAATTGCCAATGAACCGAAAATAATGATCAGATTAAGAAACAAAGGCATCTTCAAAGCATGTCTTGTAACATAACCTTCTATGATCCCTGCACAAATGGTGAAAGGAATAGTACTTAAAAATATTTTAAATGAATCTTTAAATCCTTTTTTAAAAGAATTAAACCTTGAAAACGTTCTCGGAAATAAAATAGATGCCCCCAAAATCAATCCGCACATCGCTTCCACTACCATAGCAAAGATCTCAAAAACTCCGTGAAGCCATATCCCTCTTGCACTATCTTTTAATGCTCCGTAATCATAGAAAAAATACTGGAAAGCGCCTAGCATCACACTATTAGAAAGCAATGCGAATAGTGTTCCCACTCCTCCTGCAATTCCGTAAATATACAGTTTCGCTCCTACCTGAATATTATTAAAAATAATCCCGATGGTACTTCCCCATGTACTTCCACTCTGATAAACCCCTACCGCATTATTATGTTTAATATTTTCAATGGTTTCATTTACGTAGCCTTCTCCCAAAATAATATTAACAAAGTCTTTATCATAAATGGCAGATAACACTCCTATTGAGGTAAACAAAATGAAAAAGAGAAAAGCATACATCAGATACCGCCTGTACTGATAGATCAGCAACGGAACTTCAGTCTTGAAAAAATAAACAAGCCTGTTCTCTTCTACTCTTTTTGTTTTATAAATCTTCTGAAATATCTGGGCAGATAAATGATTCAGGTAAACAGTGGTATTGCTTTTCGGATAATAAGTCTGCGCAAAAGAAAGATCATTAATCAGGTTAATATACAATGAAGACAGGTCATCAGGATTTTTTTTAATTTTCCCTTGAATAACCTGTTCTATTCCCAACCATTTTTCTTTATTTTGTTTAATGAAATAAACTTCTCTCATAATTGTTAAGGCTAAAATAATAAAAAATATGTCTCAAATTGCGATAAATACCTCACAAAATGTAAATATTAATTTTAATATTGCAGGCGTAGGAGAAAGGATGCTTGCCTTTATTATTGATCTTCTGATCAGGATAGCTTATGTGGTAATCACCCTGTATTTGTTCTTCAATATTTTTGACCTGGGGTATTTGCTAGACGGCCTTGATGAATGGTCTATAAGAGCTGTATATCTTATCCTTACTTTTCCTATTTACATTTATCCACTCGTGTTGGAAAGCTTAATGGAAGGCCAGACACCCGGCAAAAAACTGATGAAAATAAAAGTGGTAAAGATTGATGGTTATCAGGCAAGTTTCGCAGATTATATGATCCGCTGGGTTTTCAGAATTGTTGATGTATCATTTGCCGGAGTTATTGGACTTATCTCTATGATTGTTTCTAAAAACAACCAGCGCTTGGGTGATATCGCTTCCGGAACCGCCGTCATTTCTCTAAAAAACAACATCAACATCTCCCATACAATTCTGGAGAATATTCACGAAGATTACATTCCTTCTTTTCCTCAGGTCATTGCTCTAAGTGATAATGATATGAGAATCATCAAAGATAATTATACCAAAGCCCTGAAAGTAGACGACCGCCAGATCATCAGTAAGTTGTCTGAAAAAATCAAAAGTATTCTGAAACTTGAGATAGATGCCACTAAAATGACAGAAAGACAGTTTATTAATGTGATTATTAAAGATTACAATTATTATACAGGAAAAGACAGTTAATAGTGTCTATCGTCAATTTTGCTTCGCAATTGAATGGTCAATTTAAAAGCATCTAAATTAAAAGTTAAGCTTATTGCTTATGTAAGGTCGGTGCAATTTTTGTATCTTTAATTGTAAAGTTCAGAATCATGAAATTTGAAAACAATAAATCTGGGAACGGCGGAGTTCTTACTCTAAACAATGAAATAAAAGAAGTAGGCAGACTTACCTACACTATTTTCCCTGAAGATAACAAACTTATCATTTCATTTGTTCTTGTACATCCTGAGTTTGAAGGCAGAGGAATGGGAAAATTCTTAGTGGAAGAAGCCATCAAATTTGCCAGAGAAAATAAATGGAAAGTATATCCGCACTGTTCTTACGCAAGATCTGTGATGATGAGAATGAGTGATGTAGATGATATTTTTTTAAAGAATTAAAACCTCATTCAATAAAATATCTTCAATATCATCTGGATAATCTACTTTAAGATGATGATCAGAAGCAACCCATTCCATGATTTCCTGGAGATTTAAAACTTTAGAATTGGGTATTCCCATTTTGTCAAGAGCGCATGCATTACATTCCTGTTCATATTGATTGTGGATAGGAATTACGAACAGTTTTTTGTTCATAAACAATGCTTCTGCGGGGGATTCAAAACCTGCATTGCATAAAATTCCTTCGCAGCCTTCAAAGTATTTAAGGTACTGGCTTTCATCTATGGGAAATACTTCCACATTTTTTACTTTAACCTGTACTTTGCTGTATTTTGAAAACACCTTCCATTCAACAGGAATTTTTCTTAAAACCTTGATGATATTTTCATCAGCAAAACTCGGAAGATAGACAAGATAATATCCCTGTTTATAAGGATTAAGATTTCTTATTTTTCTTCTGATCACAGGTTTTTTGATCTGGGGATGATAATTTTCAAAGTGAAATCCTATTTTTCTTTCACTGGGAACATAGTATTTTAAAATCATTTCTCCCAAAAAGTCTTTTTTCTTTGGTTTTGGTGTTTCCGGAAAGCTCATAGAAGCCTGATGGCTCAATTCTATCATGGGAAGCTTTTTCAGTTTTGAAGCCCAGCCTGTCAGAGGCTCATAATCATTAATGATCAAATCATACTTTGAGAGTTCCAATTCTTTTATTGTTCTGGCTGCTTCAAGGAATTTATTTTCGGTAAACGTTTTTCGGTAGGACAAACCGCCTGTTTTGTTATAAAGAAGGGAAATACCTCTGTATTGGAAATTGATGTCAAAATCAGCCTTTAATTGAGATTGATGCCCGCTGATCAATGTATCAACGGAAGCATATTTTTTGAGAAGAGGAATAATTTCCTGCGCTCTGGCAACGTGGCCGTTTCCAGTACCCTGGAATGCGTACAAAATCTTCATCTAGGAAAAGTTGGTTACGATTTTTAAAAGAGCAGAATTATCCATTTCCTGAATTTCTTCTACTTCATCATCTTTCAGCAAATGCTTATGCTCATCATAATAAAAAATGGTCCATTCTTTATTATTATATTCTAAAGCAGAGAGATTTTCAATCCAGTCCCCTGAATTCAAGTAGGTACAGGATCCTTTTTTATTAACAACCTCACGGATTTGTGGCTGGTGTATATGTCCGCAAACGACATAATCATAATTATTGTCAATAGCCAGCTCAGAAGCTGTAAGTTCAAAATCTCCGATATACTTTACCGCTTTTTTCACATTGTTTTTGATCTTTTTTGAAAATGAATATTTCTCTTTACCCATTTTTTCTAAGAACCAATTTACAACATTATTGATAATAATCAGGAGATCGTAGCCTTTTCCGCCAAGTTTGGCAATCCATTTTGAGTGCTGGACGGATGCATCGAAAACATCCCCGTGAAATATCCAGGTTTTTTTCTGATCAATATTGAGGCAGATCTTATTACAGACTTTAAGTTTACCCAGTTCAAAATCTGTGAACTTTCGGAACATTTCATCATGATTGCCCGTGATGTAATAGACGTCTGTGTTCTTGGTTGCCAATGAAAGAATCTTTCTGATTACTTTCAAATGAGGTTTAGGGAAGTAAGACTTTTTAAACTGCCAGATATCAATAATATCACCGTTCAAAACTAAAGTTTTAGGCTGGATAGAATTGAGATATCTCAACAATTCTTTAGCCTTACATCCATAAGTTCCCAAATGAACATCCGATATAACAACTAATTCAACGTTTCTTTTCATAGTTTTGTACAAAGAAACTAATTGAAAGTTAACTGTATATGAATGCTATGTTATTTTTTATAAAGAGTCCATCAGCTCTTCTGTGATTTCCATGTTGTGGTAAACGTTTTGCACATCATCGTCCTCTTCAAAACGCTCAAGCATTTTCATATTAGCTTTGAACTGTTCTGCATTTACTTCTTTTGTATTGTTTGGAATTCTTTGAAGTTCTGCACTCTTTGCTTCAATTCCAAGTTCATCTAATTTGTGAGATAAAGAACCGAAATCTTCAAAAGCAGTTGTAATCATTACTTCTTCTTCATCTTTTTCCACATCTTCTGCTCCTCCATCAATCATTTCCATTTCAAAATCATCCCAATCCATTTTGATCTGAGCTAAATCAAGTGTGAAAATTCCTTTTCTATCAAAGATAAATGCCAATTCACCATTTTTCCCAAGGTTACCATCAAACTTGTTAAAAACAGCTCTTACGTTCGCTACAGTTCTTGTAGTATTGTTTGTAGTACATTCTACAAAAAAAGCAACACCACCTTGTCCGTAACCTTCATATGTAATTTCTTCATAGTTTTCTGCATCAGCACCGCTCGCTTTCTTAATCGCACGCTCTACGTTGTCCTTAGGCATGTTTGCCCCTTTCGCATTCTGGATACATCTTCTCAGTGCCGGATTAGATTCCGGATCTGTTCCACCAGCTTTTACAGCCAATGCAATGTCTTTTCCTATTTTGGAGAATGTTTTGGCCATTTTGTCCCATCTGGCCATTTTAGAAGCTTTTCTATATTCAAATGCTCTTCCCATTTTAATTTTTAAATTTCCAACAAAATTACTTAAAAGTCAACAAAAAAAAAATACCTCCAATAAAATTGGAGGTATTCATTATTTAGAAAAATTAATTATTTTTTCTTTTTAGCAGCAGCTTTTTTCTTAGCTGGAGCTTTTTTAGTAGCTTTTTTAGTAGCTTTTTTCGCTGGAGCAACAACATCAGATTTTTGATATTTGTTCCATTCACTGTCATCACCAATGTATCTAACAGTTACTTTTCTATCAGCTTGTCTTTCAGCATCAGATGCAGATTCTGCAACTTTAGCGTTTTGCTCTCCGATACCAACTGATTTCAATGCGTTAACATCTACACCTCTTGCATCTAAAGCAGCAACTACAGAAGCAGCTCTTTCTTTAGATAATTTCAAGTTGTAAGCATCGCTACCTTTTTTATCAGTTTCTCCAACTAATAAGAATCTACCTCCATCTTTCTTAATGATTTCAGAAGCAGTATCTAAAGCTCCTTTAGATTCAGGCTTGATTGTAGCTTTGTTGAAATCAAAGTATACACTCTTAAGGTTCTTTTCAACATCAGTAGCTGTTACTTCTTTTGGCTTAGGACATCCGTTGTATTCTGGAAGACCTGGAACAGTAGGACAAGCATCATCTTTATCTAAGATACCGTCACCGTCTGTATCTGGCCAAGGACAACCGTTGTTTTCAGCAGGACCTGCTACTGTAGGACAAGCGTCATCTTTGTCGATTACACCATCACCGTCAGTATCTGGCCAAGGGCATCCGTTGTTTTCAACTGGACCAGCCACTTCTGGACATTGATCGTCTTTATCTGGAACTCCGTCACCGTCAGTATCAGGACATCCTTGGAATTCTGGTAAACCTGGAGTATCTGGACAAAGGTCATCTTTATCTAGGATACCATCCTTATCTCTATCTCTGTTTCCGAATCTGAATAAGATAGAAGCAGAAGCTTGCCAGAAGTTAGCAACTGTAGAGTTGTCACCTGGAGTTGATACATAATCTCCTTGAACACCAAGACCGAAGTTCTTAGTTACCCAGAAGTTAGCACCAGCACCTGTAGCTACAGTAAAGTGGTTAGCTTTACCGTTTTCGTTACCATCCTTACCATTAACAACAGCTTCGATTGGATTACCGTTAGCGTCAACAGAAGTTCTAGGGAAAGTAAGAGCTGTATAGTCATGTCTTAAGTAGTTAGCACCAACTCTTAAATATGGATCAAACCAAGATTCTTCGTTCCATAAAAGACCTGCAGCGTGAGCCTGGAAACCAAGACCTGTCATTAGGAAAAATTCTTTCCCCATGTTGAATCTTTTGTTTTCAACGTTCCCAACAGAAGTCTGCCAGTCAATTACTAAACCTTTACCAACATTTCTAGCAACTGTTAACTTAGATAATGGAGGAGTAATAGAGAAGTTGTTCACATTGAACATACTCTTCGTCAAATTGTTAGCAGAGAACGTATTACTGAAGTTACCTCTTGCTGCTACGTGGTTTTCAGCATGAGCACCAACTCCGATTAACCACGGATTGTTGGTAGTCTGTGCGAAAACAGTAGAGGCAACAGTAAGCGCCAATGCTGAAATTCCTAATTTTAGATTTTTCATAGAATTAAATGATTAAATAATTGATAATGCAAAATAAATATAATTTTTCTTTATATACAAAGTTTTTCAAATGATTTTTAACTTTTCTTTAATATTCTGTCCAGGTTCCGTTTATTTTCTCTATCTTTTATCGCCTCTCTTTTATCGAAAAGTTTTTTCCCTCTTCCCAGCGCTATCAGCACCTTTGCTTTCCCCCTGTCAGTGATATATAATTTTAAAGGTATTATGGTGTTCCCAGCATCCTTTAACTTTTTTTCAAGTTTTTGTAATTCTTTTTTGTGCAAGAGCAATTTCCGTTCCCTTTTTGTTTTGTGATTGTAAAAAGTACCTAATTTATACTCATCAATCATCATGTTGATGATGTACAATTCCCCATCAATAAACTGACAGAACGATTCTGTGATAGACGCTTTGGATGAACGTAAAGATTTTATTTCGGTACCCGTCAAAACCATTCCTGCTTCATATTCTTCAAGAATTTCATATTCAAAACGGGCTCTTCTGTTTAATATGCTAACTGTTTTCTCAATCTTCATCATTTTAAAATTTCGTTAATGAAATATATAAAAAATACCAAACAATTAAAAACTTGACTATTATATTATTACAAAATACCCAAATTCTTTTCGTATTTTTGCGCCAAATTTACAAAACTATATGTTAACAGTATCTAACTTATCTTTACAATTCGGGAAAAGAGTTCTTTTTGACGAGGTAAATATTATGTTTACCAAAGGAAACTGCTACGGAATTATCGGAGCAAACGGTGCGGGAAAGTCTACATTCCTTAAAATATTAACAGGAAAGCAGGATCCTACAACAGGGCATGTATCTCTGGAACCAGGGAAGAGAATGTCAGTTTTGGAACAGGATCACTTTGCATATGATCAGTATACTGTTCTTGAAGCTGTTTTGAGAGGTAACAAGAAATTATTTGAGATAAAAGAGGAAATGGATGCGTTATACGCAAAAGAAGATTTCTCTGACGAAGACGGAATAAAAGCAGGTGAACTTGGTGTAATCTATGATGAAATGGGAGGTTGGACTGCAGAATCTGATGCACAGACAATGCTTTCAAACGTTGGAATCAAAGATGATATGCACTGGCAGATGATGAGCGAACTTGAGAACAAAGACAAAGTAAAGGTTCTTTTGGCTCAGGCTCTTTTCGGAAATCCTGATGTTTTGATTCTGGATGAACCTACCAACGACCTTGACATTGATACCATTTCATGGTTGGAGGACTTCCTTGCAGATTATGAAAACACAGTAATCGTTGTATCTCACGACCGTCACTTCTTAGATACGGTTTGTACACACATCGGTGACTTGGATTATGCTAAACTTAACCTTTACACAGGTAACTACTCTTTCTGGTATCAGGCTTCTCAATTGGCAACAAGACAAAGAGCCCAGGCTAATAAGAAAGCTGAAGAGAAGAAAAAAGAACTTCAGGACTTCATTGCAAGATTCAGCTCGAACGTTGCTAAAGCAAAACAGGCTACAGCAAGAAAGAAAATGATCGACAAATTAAATATTGACGATATTAAACCATCTTCAAGAAGATACCCGGCTATTATTTTCGAAATGGAAAGAGAGGCTGGTGATCAGATTTTAGATGTAAAAGGTCTTGAGAAAACAAAAGATGGAGAGTTATTATTCTCTAATGTTGATTTGAATCTTAAGAAAGGGGATAAAGTAGCTGTACTTTCCAAAAACTCTTTAGCGATTACAGAATTCTTTGAAATTTTAGCAGGAAATGTAGAAGCTGATAAAGGAACTGTTGCCTGGGGAGTTACAACTAACCAATCTCACATGCCTTTGGATAACACCAACTTCTTCCAGGAAGATCTAAGTCTGGTTGACTGGTTGAGACAGTTTACAAAAAATGACGAAGAGCGTCACGAAGAATTTGTAAGAGGATTCCTTGGAAGAATGCTTTTCTCAGGTGATGAAGCTTTAAAATCTTGTAAAGTACTTTCAGGAGGTGAAAAAATGAGATGTATGTTCAGCAGAATGATGCTTCAGAAAGCAAACGTTCTTTTATTAGATGAGCCTACCAACCACTTAGACCTTGAAAGTATCACTACTTTGAACAACTCTTTATCTAATTTCAAAGGAAATCTTTTATTGGCATCTCATGACCACGAAATGCTTTCAACAGTCTGTAACAGAATCATTGAACTGACTCCTACCGGAATTATCGACAGAGAAATGACTTATGACGAATACCTTGCTGATAAAAAGGTAAAAGAATTAAGAGAAAAAATGTATTCTTAATCAGAATAACATTAAAATTTATATAAAAAACCTCAAAGCGCTGCTTTGAGGTTTTTTGTTGGAAAATAAATAAAATAATTATTTCGTTAGTTTTGCTGTAGGCAAAGATACTGTTCCCGGATCTTTCCACATCCCGTCTTTCTCTGCTCTTTTTTTAATAGACTCTGCCCTTTTATTACTGTCAGGGTGAGAATTGAACATCTTCTCAAAATTACTTTGTGTACTTCCTTCTGAAAGTAATGCCAGCTTTTTGAAAGCTGTATAAGCTCCCACAACATCATATTTGTTAGCTTTCATAAAGTCGTATGAGTAAGTATCCGCTTCTGACTCCTGTTTTTTGCTGTGTGAAGCATCCAAAAATGCATTAGCCATCTTCCCTACCTGGCTCTCATTAAGTGTAGCTACCGCAGAAGAAGCTGATGATGCTGCATCTAATGCCGCCGCTTTCAGATAAGCAGATTTCATTGCATCTTTTGTATCCTGATTTTTCACGTGCCCTATTTCATGTCCGATAACGGCAAGCAGCTCATTGTCTGTCATGATATCCATCAGAGAAGAAAACACACGTACACTTCCGTCTGCACAGGCAAAAGCATTGATATCTTTTACTTTATAAACTTTATAATTCAAATTTAGACCGTCCTGAGATTTGTGTTTTCCAAACAACTTGTTCAGTCTCACGGTATACGGATCTTTAGGTCCTGCTACGGCATTATTTTTATCCATCCAATCTACTGATTCTTTGGATAATTTAATCGCATCTTCGTTCGTAAATGTTAAGGCTTTTGCACTATTTGAAACCATTCCGGCAGCTTTCCCAAGGTTAATTTTTTGTGCATTGATCGAATACATAGCCCCAGATAACATAAGGCATAGAGTAATTTTTTTCATAGTCATTTAAAATTTGGAGTCCGAAGATAGCCTTTTTTTAACAATTATTAAGTCGAAACTTCGTTCCAGTTCTTTCTAGAATGCTATTTTTTTTCCTTATTTTTGTGAAATGAGTCAAAAATGGATTTACAAGCCTGAACCCGATGAGGAAGTTGTGGACAGACTAAGTTCGTCACTTGGTTTTGGTACTTTTGAATCTAAAATCCTCGTTTTAAGAGGGATTGACAACTATCAAAAGGCCAGAGAATTCTTCAAACCGAACCTTAACGATATACATAATCCGTTTTTAATGGCAGATATGCAAAAGGCTGTAGAGCGTATTGCAACAGCAATTGAAAATGGTGAAAAAATATTGGTATATGGTGACTATGATGTAGACGGAACTACAGCGGTTGCCTTAATGTACCTTTACCTCAGCAAAATTGTTGAGAAAAAATATTTAGACTATTATATTCCTGACAGAAATTCTGAAGGGTATGGAATTTCTACTGAAGGAATTGATTTTGCCAAAGAAAATGGTTTCTCATTAATCATCGCTTTGGACTGTGGAATAAAGGCACTTGATATGATCAATTACGCCAGGAATCTGGACATTGATTTTATTATCTGTGACCATCACCTTCCGGGTGAAGAAATTCCGGATGCTGCGGCTGTACTTGATCCTAAAAGAAATGACTGCCGATATCCTTTCAAAGAACTTTCGGGATGCGGTGTTGGCTTTAAGCTCTGCCAGGGATTAAATACAATTTATAAATTACCAGAAGCAGAATTATTTGAACTAACTGATCTTTTGGCTATTTCTATTGCCGCCGATATTGTTTCCATGACAGGTGAAAACAGAGTATTGGCTAAAATGGGATTAAAAACTCTTAGAAAGACCAGAAATCTAGGATTAAGGTTGCTGATTCCTGAGGATAAACTTTCTCATTTTGAAATTTCAAATATTGTTTTTGAAATAGCTCCTAAAATTAATGCAGCCGGAAGAATCTCTCATGGTAAAGCAGCTGTAGAGCTTATGGTTTCCGACAATCTGAAACACGCCAACCAGATTGTGAGTGACATCATGAACCTCAACGATGAAAGAAGAGAACTGGATATGAATTCTACTCTTTCAGCATTGAATCAAATTATAGAGTCTCAGCAAGAAACCAAGCATACAACCATTGTTTATCATCCTGAATGGAATAAAGGAGTGATTGGTATTGTAGCTTCCAGACTTATTGAAACGTATTATAAACCCACTCTGGTATTTACTGATGGTAATAACGGGGAAATGGTAGCTTCTGCGAGATCTGTTTCTGATTTCGATGTGCATGAAGCTCTTGATATGTGTTCTGAATACTTCCTTAAGTTTGGCGGCCATCACGCTGCAGCCGGACTTTCTATGGAAAAAGACAAGTTTGATGCTTTCAAGGAAAGGTTTGAAAAAATTGTTTCTGAAAAAATTCAAGACCATCAAAAAGAACCTTCCATTGCTATTGATACTGAAATTAAAATTGATGAAATCAACAGAGAGTTTATCAATTTCCACAGAAAACTAGCTCCATTCGGGCCTCACAATATGAAACCTATTTTTACATTGACCAATCAGAAATTGTCAGGTTATGTAAAAACTATGGGGAAAGATAATAATCACCTTAAATTTTATATCAAGCAGGAATCTACAGGGCGAAATATTGAGTGTGTAGGATTCAAGCTAGGGCCATTTGTTGAAGATTTTAAAAATAAAAATTTTGACCTTGCTTTTACTCTTGAAGAAAATCACTGGAAGGGCAATGTCACTCATTATCTAAATATTAAGGATGTAAAATTCAGGGAGTAATTACTACTGCCTATCATCTGCTACCTACACATGAAAAAAATCGGTTTATTTTTCGGGTCATTCAATCCTATTCATATCGGACATCTTATTCTGGCGAATTATATTCTGGAAAATTCTGATATGGATGAACTTTGGTTCGTCGTTAGCCCGCAAAACCCGTTTAAAGACAAAAAATCTTTACTGAATGACCATAACAGACTCGACATGGTACAGCTTGCAGTAAAGCATTATCCGAATATGAGAGCTTCTAATGTAGAATTTTCTCTTCCGAAACCAAGCTATACTATTGACACTCTAACTTATCTTCATGAAAAATACCCTGATTATTCTTTTAGCCTGATCATGGGAGAAGATAATCTGAAAAGTCTTCATAAATGGAAAAATTCTGATATCCTGATCAAAAATCATCATATCATTGTTTATCCGAGAGTATTTGAAGGAGAAAAAGCAGATTCTGATTATTTGCAGCATGAAAATATCTCTCTGATCAAAGCTCCGATAATAGAACTTTCTGCAACGGAAATCCGTAATATGGTGAAGGATGGTAAAAATGTAAGACCTATGTTACCTCCTGAAGTTTTTGAATATTTGGATGGTAGCAGTTTTTATAAGTAATTTTGTAGATCAAAAAATGAGAGGTTAGAGAAAGACTCTTTGCTATTAACTCTCAACTCATAACTAAAGAAATGGATTTCATCGATAAATTTTTCTCAAAATATTCTCAGGAAAAAATCATCAAATGGTTTAAACAGATTTGTGTTGCTGAAGCTGTTTCATGTCTTTTACTGTATTGTGTTGCGATGATCTGGATTCGATATGATGAAAATTTATATTCTATTATCTTCATCAGTGTTATTGGCAGTTTACACGGATTCTTTTTTACGCTTTACCTTTTACTCTGCCTTCCTGCAAGAAAAATTTATAATTGGGATGATGAAGATTTTGTTTTTGCCTTATTGTCTGCATTCTTCCCTTTTGCAACGGTTTGGGTAGACAAAAAACTAGCCCGATTCGACAGAGAATAAATAATAAATATACTGCATAAAAAAAGGACCCTTGAGGTGGTCCTTTTTATTTTTAGTGTCATTACATATCCCGTTTTACATGTCCTGTTGCCGTGAAGGTATGATTACCGGAATTATCTGTAAAAGTTCCATTAATTGTAAAATCAATATAATCCCCCAAAGCTCCAAAAGCAGTTATATCTACAACCAGATTTCCGTTATTTGATGTAATAGAACCTCCTGAAAATTCAACCATGTGCCCAGTAGTAAAACTTGCCACAACACCCAGCACATTGATTTGATTCATATAGAAAGAAGGTCCTGCAGGATTCATTGAGTTTATTCTCAATTGCTTTGCCGAAATAACAGGTGATGTGGTCGTAAGCCCACCCCATTGTGCGTTAAATGTTCCCAATACATTAACAACAGGCTGATTGTCTATCTTATAGCTTATAAATTCATTCACAGAATTGCAAGCCATAATATTCCCCAGATCTACATTATTAGATGTTGCTGTGAAGGTAACTTCATTGGTGGTCTGAAGAGTAGTGTTATCAAATCCTTCATAAATAAGTTGAGGGTTTACTGTAGTACATAAATAAGTGTTAAATGTAAAATTTCCATTGCTATCTACCGGAACTGAGAGATACTGGAAATAGTTTGTAATCCCTGGCGGCCTCAGTACTACATAACCATCACTTACATTGGCATTAGAACATGTTTTCAGGATTCCCTTAATCATATAACTGGTAGACGCAGGCGGATTTACTGTAATATCTGTTATAGTTGTTGTCACTCCAGCTGGAAAAGGTCCCACATTATTTGCATATATTACATTATTACAAACATCATAAACCTTTAAGCTAAGAACTTCACCTGCCGGAACAATTCCGGAAACCATCCCTGTATTATCCGTCATCCCGTAAGGCTCATATGCTTGAGAGCTTCTTTTTAAAGCTACTTTAATATTAGGCAAAATCTGCCCTGCAGAATTTTTTACGGTTACTTTCATTGTTGCCTGCTCAAATTGTGCATCACAATTCCACCAGGAAAAATGACTTACTGTTCCTACATAGGCATTTCCAATCTTTGTTGCCGAACCTTCTTCTTTCCACATTCCTGTATCTTCATTATAGGACCATAATGGAATTGTGGCAGGTGAACTGGAAGTTTGTGCGGCATCCACAGGGATAGTGATTTCTGCGTTATGGCCGTTTGCAATCTGAAGATTTTGTCCCGCACTTCCCGTCAACTGTACATGTAGCATTCCAAAAGTTTCCATCACTCTGGCATTACCATTTGAATTGGTTGCCAAAAAAGATCCTGGCATCAGTTCATTAAGATATTGATTGGATGGTGCTAAATGAAAAACTCCAACACTCACACTTCCTGAATAGGCATTTCCGTTCGCATCTTTAAAACTACCGTCAAATTTCACTTTAGTTCCGTTGGGTAATGAAACGGTAGATGTAGAACCTGATGTGATTGTAGAAGTCATTGTTGCAGGAATCATCATGATGTTCACCCTATTTATTCCGTTGGTAGGTACCAAAACCCGTGATGCATTTACATAGCCGGATTTTGTCACTTTTATATGGGCAAAATTTTCTTTTACAGAAACATTTTTAAATGTGAAGGAACCTTTAAGATTGGTTGTAGCCATACTTGTTCCGATGGTAACGGTTGCTCCTGATACCGGAAGCCCGTTTGTATCAAGAACTACACCCTGGAAGTTTTTTTGCGCAGTATTCCCAAAATTATAACTGGAAGGAGGATTTGTTGTGTTGTCATCTATTTCTGATAAAGTTTCATTTTTACATGAAAACATCAACACAAACAATAATAATAAGAGGTAAAATTTTCTCATATGGTATTAATTTTTAGTTTTCACTAAATTAATAATAAAACACAATCATTATTATCTTTTCTGATTTCTCATCAAATATTTTTTAAAATTTTCATCAATTTCATTCCGTCATGTAACAAAAATAAACTTTAAATTGTCTAATTAAGTAACAAAGTCATTTGAAACCTAAAATTGATGTAAAATTTTAGTAACTGATAATCAGTTATTTAAATATTAATCAAAAACATTTTAAGTACTTTGCATTGCATGATACTAAATTTATTATATATCTTTGCAATGTAAAATAACAAACCATACAAGCTATTAATTAAAAAATAATATCATGAAAACTCAAATTCTTATTGCAGCACTATTCTTCGGTGGACTTGTAACTGCCCAGCAGAAAAAAGACAGTTTGAAAGTAAATGCTATTGATGCAGTGAATATCAAGAAGCAGGTTTTCAAAAAACAAGGGGACCGTTTAGTTTATGATGTAGCTTCTTCATCTATTGCTAAAGGAACCAACACCTTTAATCTTTTGAAACAAACACCTATGATTTCCAGCATTGATGGAAAAACACTGAAGATTTTAGGAAAAAATGATGCGGTGATCTACATCAACAATAAGAAAACAAATATGGATTCTGAGGCATTAATTGAAATGCTGAAATCTACTCCATCAGAGGATATCCAGAAAATTGAAGTGATTACAGTTCCGGGAAGTGAATTCCAGGTAGAGTCCAAAGAAGGGGTGATTAATATTGTAATGAAAAAAAGCAAAAACAACGGTTACAACGGAACGTTGAAAATGCAGAATGAGCAAGCTTATTACAACAACCCTAATGCGGGAGCTTCATTTAACTTCAGACAAGGAAAGTGGTCCGGTAATTCAAACTTCAGAACAGGAAGCTGGACAGACAGACAAAGATATACGCTCTCAAACGGAGATCCTACTTTCAAAAATGAATCATTCGGGTTTAATGATGATCCTAATAAAAATTTTGGTGGAGGTTTCAACATTGATTATGAGATCAATAAAAAGCATAGTCTTGGTTTCTCCTACAACATGAGATATAATAAGAGTTTTAATTCTGTACTGGATATTACCAACTGGCAAAATGGAGTTTTAAACAACAGAACAGTCAATAATGAAGATGCGCAAACCAGAAATCATTCTTTCAATTTAAATTATGAAATGAAAACCGATTCTCTGGGAAGCAAGCTTACCTCAAACGTATCTTACCTGTGGTTCAACAGAGATAAAGTAAGTTTCAATGAAAGTTTTCCTTTAACTAATGATACCATCAACAAGTATTCAGCACTTCATCAATCAGTACCTCAAATTATTAACAATTATGCAGCCAATATCGACTATCTGAAAAAAACAGCTAAGGGCGCAACATGGTTAATGGGGATCAGCTACAATCATACGAACACAGATAATGATACTCAGCAGGATAAACTGAAAAACGGAGAGTTTATAATAGATCCCAACCAAACCAACCACTTTATCTATAAAGAAAATATTCTGGGAATTTATCTGAACTATGAACGTAAGCTTACTGAGAAAATTTCTGGAAAAATAGGAGCCCGATATGAAATGACAAGAAGTACCGGAGATATTGTAGACAAAACAGGATTTGAAAGAAATTACAACAACCTGCTGCCTTATCTGAATTTAAATTATGCCATCAATTCTGATCATAATTTGAGTTATACATTTTCCAGCAGAATCAGAAGACCGAGATTCTGGGAGCTGAATCCTTCGAGAACGTATTTTACTCCAACCAATTATACGCAGAACAATCCATTTATATTGGCTTCCAAATATTACAATCAGGAACTCAATTATATGTACAAAAATGCATTCTATGCCAACCTTAGCTTTAATATGGTAGAAGATGCCGCTGCTTCAGACCTTCTTCCATTGCAGGGAACTGTAACGGCTCCAAAAAAGGATTCTAAAGGAGATATCATCTACGATATCAAGGGTAACAAAATCATGGAAACAACAAGATTTCTGCGATATATCAGAACCAATTACGGGAAAAACAGAGAGATTGCTCTTACTCTGGGGATGAACAAATCATGGTTCAAAGACATATGGACAACCAATTATTCTGTGAACTTAGGGTATGTCACTTATTCAGGCGGTGTATGGGAAGATCCTACTTCTATGCCGGCTCCGGGAGAAACAGAAGTTGTAGATCCTTATATCATTGATGTTAAAAACTACAATATGTCTGTAACGTTCAATAATGTCATCAGACTTTCTTCCAAAAAAGACTGGTTTTTAGGAGTTAATTACTTCTTTGCAAGCCAGACTGCAATGGAAGGAGGTATGATAGGAGCAAGACAAAGCTTTGATTTCAGTCTGAAAAAAATCGTTGGTGACTGGACTATTGTAGCGGAGGTAAGTGACTTATTTAATCAAAGCTTTTACAGTATTAAAGGAGTACAGCCAAACGGGAAATATAATAATATCACCAACTTCAATTATCCAAGGCTAATGAGCATAGGAGTTACTTATAATTTCGGAAATCAGAAACTGAAAAAAGCAAGGGAAATGAAATCAGCTAACGATGCTGTAAAATCAAGAACCTAATCTATACAACATACATCACTAAATCCACTCTTAAATAAAAAAACATGAAACGTATAATTTTGTCAATGGCTATTGTATTTGGTACTTGTGCATTTGCTCAGGAAAAGAAAACCGATACGGCAAAAACAAAAAATATAGAAGGTATTACTATTACAAAACAGGTTTTCAAAAAACAAAGTGACCGTTTTGTATATGATGTGGCAGCTTCTCCTGTTGCCAAAGGAAATACCACTTTTGACCTTCTGAAGCAGACTCCCCTATTATCATCAACAGATGATAAAACATTAAAAATCGCAGGAAAAAATAATGCCCTTATTTATATCAACGGAAGAAAAAGCAATATGGATGCTGAGTCCCTGGCTCAGTTCCTGAAAAATACTCCGGCAGAAAACATCCAGAAAATTGAAGTGATTACCGTTCCGGGAAGTGAATTTCAGGTAGAATCATCGGATGGGATTATCAATATCGTTTTAAAGAAAAAAATGAGTGACGGTCTCAACGGAAATATGAGAATGTCTAATACAACCAGTAAATACAATGGAAGCCAGGCCAGCTTTTCTGCCAACTACCGAAAAGGAAAACTGGGAGTAAGCGCCAATCTAAGCGGTGGTGAAAATATAGAGGCACAAACTTACACTTTAAGAAACGGAACTGCAACTACTTCCAATGAATCTACCGGAGATATTGACGATCCAAACAAAAATATCGGAGGTTATCTGAATATTGATTATCAGCTGAATGATAAAAGCAATCTGGCTTTATCATGGAATACCTGGGCCAATAAAAGCTATAATTCTACCGTAAATCTTTTCAATACCATCAAGACAGAGGGCGGAACAAAGTATACGTGGTCCAAGAATAAAGAAGATGCAAGATCTTACAACAATTCCGTGAATTTAAATTATGAATTAAAAACTGATTCCTTAGGCAGTAAGCTTAATGTAAATGCGGCTTATCTTAATTATAAAAGATTCCAGTTTACAGACAACAGAACGCATATGTCTGACGTGAATATGGGACTCGGAAAAATGACTACACAGGTATTTCAGGATCTTCCACAGATTATTAATAATTTTTCCGGAATGGTAGATTATAATCAGAAATTTAAAAATGACCTGACCGTTTCAATAGGAGGAAATTATAACAAAACCAAAACAGACAACGATTCTAAAAACATAACTTATTCTTTTAATCCCGCAGAAGCTCCGGATTCAAGACCCAACCATTTTATCTATGATGAAAACATCTACGGTATGTATGTAACCGTGGAGAAGAAGATCTCGGATAAAATTTCCGGAAAAATTGGAGCAAGATATGAAATTACAAACAGTCTTGGAACTTCTGACAATGCTCCTACAGACGAACTTAAAAGGATTGAAAGAAATTACAAAAACATCCTTCCTTATCTAAGCTTCAATTATGCAATCAATGATAAGAATAATATTTCGTATTCCTTTTCAAGCAGAATGAGAAGACCAAGCTTCTGGGAAATCAATCCGGTAAGAAACATCCTTACAGATGATAATTACACGCAGAATAATCCATTTGTAAAGGCTTCATCTACTTACAATCAGGAATTAACTTATATGTACAAAAATTCATACTTCCTGATTTTAAATCATTCTTACATTCAGGATGCTATTACTCAGGTTCCGCTGCAGGGATATCCGGTATCTCCGGATGGTACAGTAGGAAAAAATCCTGTTCTTAGATATATCAGAACCAATTTTGGAAACAAGCAGGAGATGTCTGCAATGGTAGGTATTCAGAAGTCATTCTTCAAACAATACTGGACAACCAATTTCAATATTGGTGTTCAGCATAACATCAACAATGGAAGTCTTGATACAGATCCTACTACAGGAGATCGATTTAGGAATAAGAAGGGTGAAGATATTGTATACACCAACAAAACCAATTCTACCAGTCTCTTGATTCAGACCAACAATACGATCCGTCTTGATAAAAAGAAAACATGGTTCTTTGGGGTTAATTATTTCTTCGTAGACAAGCAGCAGATTGAGCTTGGATTACTGAAAAGTTTAATGAGCTTAGACCTCAGCATCAAGAAAGTATGGAACGAGTGGACCTTCGCTGTCAATGCTAATGATATTCTTAATACCAATATCGTTAAAATTGAAGACTTCCAGGACAACGGGAATTATAATTACATCCACCAAAATCGTTACAACAGAAACGTAATGGTAAGTCTTACTTATAATTTCGGAAACCAGAAAGTGAAAAAAGTACGAGACATTGAAGGCGCATCAGATGCTATCAAAAGCAGAACAAGATAAAAACATTATCTTTCTTCATATTCAATTAATTATTCTTACAGTATCCGCTGATTCTTTTCAGCGGATTTTTTATATTTAATCACTATGAAAAAAGAGGTGAAAATGATTTTAATTTGCCTTAGTCTTCTTTTTCTATGGACAAGCTGTACAGAAAAAAAGATAAGATTAGGCAAAGATATCAGCTTTGATAAAGAAGAAAATATACATTACGGAAATAGCCCGGAACAAGTCATGGACCTTTATATTCCAAACAAAAAAACAAATGGAGAAAAAGACGTCTTTATTATTATTCATGGTGGAGGCTGGCGCAGTGGAAATAAATCACAATTGACTTTCTTCACGCTTTCTATGATGCAGAAATTTCCTGATCATATCTTCGTCAATATGAACTACAGACTCACTTCAGCAACTCAGTTTGGGCTTCCGAATCAAACTGATGATATAAAAAAAGTGACTGAGCTATTAAAAAATAAACTGGGTTACAGTCCCGGTCTGATTTTATTAGGAAACAGTGCCGGCGGACATTTGTCTATGTTATATGCGTATCAATTCGATGTTGATAAAAAAGTAAAAGCTGTGATTAATATTGTTGGTCCGGCAGATCTCTCGGATCCGGGTTTCAAAAATTATCAGGAATATTCTTTTGTGGAAAAAAGGCTTGTTGATCCCCGTGTACCGAAACCGAAAACATCATTAATAGATTTTGCCAGTCCTGTAAAATGGATAAGAAGAAACTCCCCTCCTACCTTATCTTATTATGGAAACTCAGATCGTGTCATACCTTCTACCCAAGAAAAAATTTTAGATTCAGTTTTAACTAAAAACAATGTTATCCATGAGTCTTATCAATTCAATGGTGGACATCTGGATTGGGATAAACAGCCCAATGATAAGTTTCTTATAGATAAAATTGAAGCTTTTCTTAACGCAGACAAAAAATAACACGTTCTGATCATTCAAAACGTGTTATTTTTTTATCTTTATTTTAATTTATTCAGATTTTGCAACGGCTGTTCTTTCTGAAACTCCGTTAGCATTGAAAGCTTCAATCTGGAAATAGTAAGCATCTGTTCTGTCTGCTCCTGTAAAGAAATATTCATTCTTTCCATATACCATAATGCTTCCGTACAATTTATCAGGAGATTTTCCAAAATAGATTACATAGCCGTCTGCATCAGGATTCTGCTGCCATTTCATCCAAATACTTCTTCTTTCCCCATATTTCTTTGGGTCAGCTCTCAAAGGGACAAAACCTTCTACTTTTGAAGGCTGTTTCCCAGCTCCTTTTCCAAATACCCTGAAACCACTCAATGCAAATTTCCCTGTAGGCATTTTCAGATTCTCCATTTTAAGGAAACGGGCTTTTGCAGGCTGTTCAAGTTCTACATAATCGTGAGGAACATCTTTTGTGTTCTTGCTTTTATCCACAATCACATTCCATTTTTTTCCGTCATTAGATCCATAGATTTTGTATTGATGCATTTTCCCAAAAGTTTTTCCCATAAACTCCGCATCCTGATCCGCATAATTGATCTGAATGGCATTGATGGTAGAAACCTCACCAAGATCTGTCTGAAACCATTCTCCGGAATTTCCTGTTTTAGCACTCCAATATGTTTTGATATCCTCATCTACGGCATAATTAGGCTGATATCCACCTAAAGTAGATGAAACCTGAACCGGTTTATTATAATTCAGCAACATCCATCCGGCAAAAAGACCTTTAGTAAAATCTTTTCCTTGTGCATACTGTGGAAGGTATGTGGGATAATCACCATAAGCCGTATTACAATACATCACATCATCTTTATCGAAACCTGCCGGCCAGATTCCAAGCCTTCTCTCAAAATTATTTTTAGTGGAAATAAAGATGGTTGAAATGTGCCACCAGTTTTTGTAATTGTCTTCAAAAGTTGCTCCGTGGCCAGCTCCTCTGGCAAAACCTCCCGGCTTATAGGAAAATGGATTGTGCTGCTGATATTCAAACCCTTCCAAAGGATTTTTACTAACATATACTCCATCAGAATATCCACTGAATTCTGTTGCCGGAGCGCCATACTGCATATAGTATTTTCCGTTATGTTTTGTCATCCACGCTCCCTCTACAAAAGGCTGAAGGAAAACATTATCATTGTATTCCCCGAAACGTTCCCACCCATGATCCTCAGGTTTTAGTTTAATAATCGGCTTTACGAAACCTTCAGACTGAAGATTCTTAACTTTTACTTCAGTTCCCAGTAGTGGCCATTCATTACTTGAACCCCAGTACAGATACAGTTTATTTTTATCTTCATCATAGTGGAATGCAGGGTCCCAAGCTCCTACTTTTAAAGTATCCACAGCAATTTTCCAGTCGTCTTTGGTAGGATTTGTACTTTTCCAGATCGGAAAATCCTGTTCCCAGGTAGAACCATAGACATACAAAGTGTCTTTCATGGCCCAAACAGCCGGAGCATTAAGATCGTGGGTATATTTATTATCTCTTAAAAATTTCCTTTTTACAAACTTCCAGTCCAGCATATCATCACTGTACCAATATCCTTCCTGGTTTGTAGAAAAAAGAAACAGCTTATTCTTAAAATTAACAATCACCGGATCTGCCGTAGCACGGTGTTTTCCCTGTTTTGAAAAAACTTCAAAAGGTGTATAACCATAATCAATATTGATAGGATTACAGAACGTTTTCTGCTGGGCTCCTACAATAATTCCAAGAAAAATTGCTAATGCCAGAAAGTATTGTCTCATTTTTAGATTTTAAAGATTACAGCAAAGTTAGCTAACTTTTTTTGGTTTTCTCCAAATAAAGCCATCCAGAAGGTAATGTGTGAGCTGCGGAACCACCAATAACGGAACAAGGAACTGAAATATTTTTTCCGAAACAATTACATTTAGGGAAAAATGTTCATTCCAAACTAAAGTTTCCCACAAAAACTCTTCTAAAAAAGCGAAACCTAAAATAATTCCAACAAATAAAAAAATTCCTGAAAAAGATTTAAAAATCTGCATCCAATTCAGCTGATGTTTTTCTTTTTGCTTAATCTCCCGGATATAAATCAATGCGATATAGGGAATTCCATGAGAGACCACATTCAAAAAGGTAAAAAGAAGATCATTATTAAAGTATATGATTCCAAAATACCATGAAAGGAAAGTTCCGGTGATTAATGCTGTTTTAGGAATATTAATCTTTCTTGTTTTAAAAGCTTCAAAAGCAGTTTTAATCAACCAAATGATCAAAATTGCAAAATATACGGTGGTAATCAGAGGAAGATAATCCGGAAGATTTTGAAGCCAGACAAATTCATTATCAACAAACCAGGTAAAAGCACGGGGTGTTTTAAACCAATACAGAATGGGATAAATAGTAGCCGTGTAAACAGCAACCTCATCTATTTTCTTACTCCAGTTATTCGGTTCAAAACGGGCATAAATCCTCATAAATCCGTATTGCTGCCTTATAAAATGAAAAACAGCAACCAATGCCAGTACCGACCAGAATGTCAGACTTCCGAATTGGAACAGGACAATTCCCAATATCCAGCTTATGGCAGGAATACCAAGATACAGCAGTTTATTTTTTCGGATTTCACCTTTAACAAAATAGGTTTTGAAGAGCGTGGAATACACGTGAGCCACATCTACAAAAACAATCAGGAAAAGCCATGTGTAAAAAGAATAATGATTTTCAAGTCCCTGAATCTGTTTCTTAAAGAGAAAAATAATCAGCAATACCAGAAAAGGTGGTGATAAAATAAACCACCAGTCTGTTTTTGCATTATGTATCCAGGGTTGTCTCATATTGTCATTTTATATCATTTTTTCTGCAGTCCGGATTCCCTGATAGAAGGCTTCTTCAAAAATAGATATTCCTGAAAGATCAGAATGGGCAAAGAAAATTTTATCTTCAATAGGTTCTTTTGCTCTTTCAGTTTCTTCTCCAAAAATCTGATTGGGAACAGGCGCAATCATGGCATGTCCTATTTTGTGAAACTGCATTTCAAGAATAAAGTCTTCTATCAAAGGATGTGCTTTCTTCAGATCATCCAAAACTAAACTTTTCAGTTCAGATTCATTCATAGCATACAGCTTTTTTCTTGCTTTTCTACAGTCTCCGGTTGAAAAACTCTTGTAATGGGTAATCACTTTTTCTCCCATAATCTGGTTAAGATTCTGATGCTGGTCAAAGATATAGCCCAAGCCGGAAGATCCATAAATCACATTATCCCAAGCAAGCTCTTCATCTCCCCCGAATTCATTTTTCAATGTAATAGTTGTTAAAAGCCAGGGAACATAATGGAATGAAGATGCTTTTTTATGATTAAAGATTCTTTCATTTACAAACTGCGGTGATGCAAACAGTACTTTATCAGCAATGATCTTTTTCGTTTTCTTTTGGGTGTTGTCAAAACTTAAGACTTCGACTTTATCATTAACTTTTACATCAAAAACCAGATTTCCGGACCTATATTTTCCATCAGTATATTTTGAAAAATGTTTTGCTAATCTGGCATTTCCTTCCGGCCATGTTAATACCTGATCTTTATATCTTGTACTCCAGTTATTTTTTCTTCCCGCAAAATAATGAATGCCTGCCCATGCGGAAACATAGTCTATTCCTAATCCGAAATCATCTCTGCATGAATAATCCAGAAGCCAAAGGAGTTCTTCAGAATGGTAGTTATTTTCTTTCAGCCAGTCTTTAAAAATGATTTTTTCAAATTGTAACACCTCATCTTCTCTGCTGGAATCATGTACCGGAATAGCAAACCAATATTTTCCCTGTGAGTCTTTCTTTAAACGAAATTCATCCATCAACTTAAAAAAACGGGTAAGCTCTTGCTGGGTTTCTGTTGAAATTCCTCTTTGGGGAACAATATCGTTCTGCCAGGAATTTTTATAAAACAGTCTTTCCTGTTGTGGAAAAGTCATTTGGTATTCATCAAGAATAGGTTCTCCATTATCTTCAGTTCCTAAGCAGATTCCACATTCTTTCAAAAACTCGATGATTTCTGTATTCTCTTTATTGGGTAATGGCAAATAGTGAGCGCCTAAAGGAAATTTTGAAAATGAGTTTTGTCCATTGGAAGAATTACCACCAAGATGATTTTCCATTTCCAGAAGAAGATAATCATTTTCATTATTCAGATTAAAAAACCTGCATGCTGCAAGTCCGGAAATCCCTCCCCCCACAATAAGATATTGGGTGTGGATAACTTCTGAAAATTGTGGAAAATCTTTTGCCCACAATTTATGACCCAGAACATGATTAGTACCGGTAATCTTCAGCAGCAATGATTTTATTTTCTTTCCGCAGTACTGCAAAAAGGGAAGCATAAGACTACCTAAAAATATAGTTTTAAGAAAATCTTTTCTACTGTACTTTTCCCCACTCTTCATCAAAATAACGAACTAATATCTGGTTGTCCAGACGGTTAACTTCTACGTCTTTCACTTTCATATCTTTGTTAAAATAAGACATCTGAGAAAAGTTGTAATCATAATATTTTAACCCAGGAAGTTTTCTGTAGATCCTGTTGTTGATGGGCTCAAACGAAGCCATAGAAAATCCCCATTCTCCAAAAGACGGAACATAGGTATGATACGCGGCTGTGAAGGGAAAAATCTGATTGATCGTTTTTTCTATACACCAAAAAGATTTCGGAGCGAAATACGGAGAGGTGGTCTGAACCACAATTTTGGTATCAAGAGTTGTTAATCTCTCCAGTTCTTTATAAAACTGAAGTGAATAGAGCTTTCCTAAACTGTAATTAGACGGATCCGGAAAATCTATGATAATAACATCAAACTTCTTTTTGTTCTCTTTTACCCAAATGTAAGCGTCTTTATTGATCACTTCTACTTTAGGATTGGAGAAGGAGCCCTGATTCAACCTGCGCATGGTTTCATTGGTCTTAAAAAATTGCGTCATTTCCCCGTCAAGGTCTACAAGTGTTATTTTTTTAACGTCTTTGTATTTTAATACTTCTCTTGCTGCAAAACCATCACCTCCTCCCAAAATCAGAACGTTGTCAATGTTTTTCGCCATAGACATCGCCGGATGTACTAAAGCTTCATGATAACGGTATTCGTCGGTGGAAGAAAACTGTAAGTTATTATTTAAATATAAACGGAATTCGTGGGTATTTCTAGTGAGAACAATCCTTTGGTAAGGGGAACTTTTGGTATACACTACATTTTCACCATATAATTTTTCTTCAGAATAAGACAAAATAGTATCAGAAAAAATGAAAAGTCCCACTAATACAACAAATGCTGAAATTGATTTTACTTTTAATGAAAGTGGTTTTGACAATTCTCTTTTAAGGTAATAGCACAGGAATATAGCAATAGAAATATTGATGAGCCCGAAAAACAAAGGTGTTTTTACAATTCCCAGCTGCGGAATCAATACCAGTGGAAAAAGAATAGATGCCAGCAAAGCCCCGATGTAATCAAATGCAAAGACATTTGAAACTAAATCTTTAAACTGTACTCTATCTTTCAGAATATTCATCAAAAGCGGAATTTCTACTCCAACGAGGCACCCAGTAAAAAAGACAAATAAGTAGAGAACACTTTCAAAATGTGCCAGTGTATTAAACAAAGTAAAGAGTACAACAGAACTGATTCCACCTACGATTCCTACCAGGATCTCAATCTCAATGAATTTATCTATCAGATTTCCTTTGATGAATTTCGCAAAATAGGAACCTACTCCCATTGAAAATAAATACACCCCAATAATGAAGGAAAACTGCTTTACAGAGTCTCCTAAAAGATAGCTCGCCAGGGCTCCGGCCACCAATTCATAAATCAATCCACATGTAGCAATGACGAATACTGAAAACAATAAAAGCAGCTCAAGAGGAATCCTCTTCTTATCCATGAATTGCGGCGCTTATAATCATTGAAATTCCGATGATAAATGCCCCGAAGACAATAGCCAGTGCTATATTTTTGTTCTGAGCGATCTCATGCCATGTTTTTTCCGGAGTAAGTTTTTCAATAATGAAATAGCATACAAGCAGAATTGCGATTCCTAAAAATGAGTAAAGAACCGAGTTTAGTATTGGTAAGAAATTGATGTTGTCCATAGTTTTATATTTTTATTTGTGATAGTATCTGTAGAATCCTGCTCTGGAATGACTTCTTGTGGTTCCGTCACGGTATTTTTCTGTTTTGGCACAATCGCATACCTGATTTCCCTGGTAAGTAAGATATACAAACCATGTCAGGAAAAATCCTCCTGCCAGGCAGAGTATCCAGTTTTGTCTTATGTAATTTAAAATATTAGTCATCATGATGTGGCATAAGGTGAGTTTGAACTGTTCTTCCATTTATTCACATTAAAGAAATACTTTCCTATCCACATCGCTACAAACAGGGCGACCATGATGAAGATAATAAATCCGAAGTTCCAGAATGAAACGGGAAGCCAGGTTGCTTTGAGCTGTACATAGGTATTGCTTGAAATGGGATCTGAAGTGAGTCTAAGTGCTTCAGCATTAATCAGGGAATCCAGCTTTTGAGTACCGAAAGACTTTTTAGTAAGTCTGGCTACTTCCGAAGTATCTTTTTCCAGTATCTTTCCATCTGTAAAAGTTGTGGTTTGCCCACTAAGAAGGTTAGTAATCCCTATAATTCCTGATCTATCCCGTGATACCGTAACCTTTGAATCCGGAGACATAAGACCGGAAAAGGTAGGTAAAGCACCATCCTTCTCTGCAGAAATAAGAAAGTGATACTTCCCGGAACTTACTCCACAAAGATTAAAATCTTCTGACTGGCTTCCTTCTGACCAGCTTTCCCCATCTTCGTAACCATGATATTGTTCTATATCTTTGGAGGTATAGATAATTTCATTGGTCTTTTCATTCACTAGACTCAGCTGGATGTTTGCCCAGGAATTATCAACCCCTGAAAATGCATTCACTTTTAATGGTGCTGAGCCTCCTGAAAGGGTAAAACTGTTGCTCACCATTTCTTTGTCCTGTACATCTGTAAAATTGATGGTCTGTGCAAAAACGGTTTCATTAGTTCTTGATGTATAAACATACAACTGACACAAACATATCAGTAATGCTGCTATACAAAAAATGTTTATAGCCTGCTTAATATCAAAATAATATGGCTGTACGATGCCTACTCCTGTGTAATAAGGCATATGAGCTATTTTAAAAGCTCTTTTAACATCGTATTTTGAAATGTGAACTCCGTAGAAATATTGATTTTTTTTACCCACTGTTTCCTTTGAGATCATACGGGTTCCGTTGACATATTCTTTGTAAGTGGCAAGATTGAAATCCAGATGCTCATCAAAAAATCCGGCAGCTGCATAGATACTGCATGGAGAGGTTTCGTACCATCGATAAGTTCTTTCCGCATAACTTGCCAGTTTTGAACTTTTACTGTTAAAATCGTTAGGCTGAATAGAAATCAGGAAAACCCAATGGCCATCACTTTCACTCAGGAAAGCATCATTTCCTTTGCTGTCTTTTAAATAGTATTCACGCCAGAAAATATTGGTGCCATATCTTTTGACAATTATAGCAACTACTGTATATTCTACATCTTCAATTTTTCCTTTTTGCCCGACGTCCAATACAACATTTTCTGTCGGGACTTTCAAATGTTTGGTTTGCTTGTTCCCGGCTGCATCAATGAGATGAGAACAGGTTTTACAAACATATTCTTCAACAGGAAAGGTGAGATCTATTTTATTTTCTGATTCGCATGCTGGGCAGACATAGTGCATTTTTATCTGTAAATTTTGTGTTTTTGAATGGTATTAGCTTTAAAATACTGAACCACTTCATCTGCAATCTGCTCTACTTTTGTGGTATTGTCCTGTGTATAATTGCAAAGGAAAACATCGAAAGTAAGCTGTTTAAATTCCGGCCACGTGTGGATACAAAGGTGAGATTCTTTAAGGATCACTGCGGAAGTAAAGCTATCATTCTCAAAAATATGATTGGTAACTCCTACAATTTCCACTTCTTTGGTTTTCAGAATCTCTTCTGTAAACGTCAGAAAACCTTTGCTGTCTAATAACAAATCTTCTGACTCTGTTTCCAAAGTCAGAAGAATATGTAAACCTTTACTTGATAATGGGTTCAATTAATTTTTTCGTAAATATATTATTTTTTTGGAAGAAAAACCTCAGCAAGCATACATCTTGCACTTCCTCCTCCGTTTACTTCAATAGTATTCAGGTCTGAATAGATAATTTCGCAGTATTTTTCAATAGCCGCTACCTGCTCTGTAGTTAAAGACTGATAAGCTGTCTGGCTCATCACCAAAAATTTTTCACCGTCTTTGTTCTGAACCTGAAGCATGTTTCCTGCAAACTGCTGCATTTGCTCTTCTGAAATTTCGATGATTTCTTTTCCGGAACCTTTAATAGTTTCCACTACCTTTTCTCTTTCCAGCTCATCATCAATACAATCAAGACAGATTACTACAAATTTATCTGCCACGCACATCATTACGTTGGTGTGATAGATAGGAAGCCTTTCTGTTCCTACCGTCTGAAATGAATGGAAAACAACCGGAGTGAACCCGAATTTTGCACAGAATTCTCTGAACAGTTTTTCATCCAGTCTCAAAGAAACAGATCCGTAAGCAATTTTATTATCGTGGTCGAAAATCATACTTCCTGTTCCTTCCAGGAAATGTCCCTGAGTTTCAGGAAAAGACCAGTCATCAATGTCAGTAACTTCAAAGCCCTGATCTTTGATGCTTTCAATGATATCTTCTCTTCTTTCCACTCTTCTGTTGGAAGCGAACATTGGATATAAAACTACCTTTCCGTCTTTATGGAAACTCACCCAGTTATTCGGGAAAATAGAATCCGGAGTATGAGGATCTAATGTGTCTTTTATAGTGATCACATTAATTCCTTTTCCTCTCAGCTTTCCAACAAAGGTATTGAACTCTGCCAAAGCTTTTGACTGGATATCAGAACCCGTCTGTTCTACCTGAAAGTAATTGTTTTTTGCTGTCTCAGCGTTGTAACCGAATGCAATCGGTTCTATCATTAATACGGTATCTGTTGTTTGCATTTTTAAGTTTGAGGGTATTAGTGTATGAGAGTTTGAGAGTCTTTGCAACGGTTTATAAGTTCTTTTCTTCTCTATTCATCGGAGAAAATGAACACCATTTTTCTGACTGCCCTATCATACTAATTAACATTCCTATTATTTGGTTATACTGGTTGTGCAAATTATTATATTGCGCTTCATTCATATAATTGCAGGCAAAAGCAAATTGAAGCCATGTTTGTGTTTCTCTTGCTTCTCCCTCCGAGTCTGTAAGTTTAGCGATGAAGGATTTTTCATATTTTCTTTTCCCCCAAGCTTCGCTGATATTAGCCGTTACAGATCGTGATGATCTTCTTATCTGGTCTGTAAGAGAGTAAAGTTCTTCTTTTGGAAAAGATTTTGAGAGTTCATAAATCAGTTGTGCGTTTTCAAATGATTTTTGATAAACTTTTAAGTCCTGATGAAATCTAACTGTTGACATACACTAATACTTATTTACAATTAAAAACACTCCGACTCTCAAACACTCAAACTCTCCCACTCAATTATTCTCTCACAAGCGGCATTGTAGAGCATCTCAACAAACCACCCATTTTAGAGATTTCTCTGTAAGGAATTTCTTCAACGGTCATTCCCCACTCGTTTCTCAAATGGTCATTCATTCTGGTGAATGCTTTGTCTGAAACTACTACATCAGGAGAAATAGAGAAGATATTTGGGAACATTTCAAACATCTCTTCATCATTGATGTGGAAGCAGTTTTCTTCTCCGAAAATATCGATGATCAAACGATAGTCGCTTTCATCTACGAATCCGTTTTTATAAATAATACATTTGTCTTCTCCTACCGGATTAAATGTACAATCCAGGTGCAAAATGCCTTCAAAAGGAACTTTATCGTTTTTCTTCAGTTCCAGGTCAATAATTCTTTTCTTTGGAAAATATTCTTTTAAGATTTCAATGGCATATTCATTTGTTCTTGCCGTCTTATAGTTTCTGTAATCTTCGCTGAAGCAGGTTCCGATAAAAATAAAATCATTCCATACGATAACGTCTCCTCCTTCAATATGTGCAGTTTCCGGAAGGTTGATGATCTTTCTCCATGCTACTTTCTCAAAAACGCTTTTGTATGCTTCCTGCTCGTCTGCTCTGTCTGCGATCACATTGGAAATGATCATCTTGTCATCAATCACAAAGGCAACATCTCTGGAAAAAACCTGGTTGTAATCTTTGATGATACTTGGACGCAGTACTTCAACGTCATACTTTTTTAGAACCGCTTCAAAAGCGTTCATTTCATTAATGATATCCTCTTCTTTAGGATAAATGTTGTGTTCGATTGAGTAATATGACTTTGCGTCATAACTTTCCTCTAGTGTGGGAACTGCTCCCAGTGAATTAGGCTGGCCTAGAACCACTGACTTCAGCCTACCCGTTTCGTTTTTAATGTTTAGTCTCATAAAGATTTATGCAATACTACAAATATAAGTAAAGGTCTCTACCTGTAAAACTTTTGGATTATTTTATGTATTAAATTTGATCTCCAAAACCACCACTCTTCAACAAAATTTCCTTGTTTACGCAGCTAACTGTAGTGAATAGTTCCAAAAACATCTACAACTTGCTATTTTCCATCTACATAAGAACAAAAAAACAGATAATTCTATTATTTAATTTCCTATATTAGTGATATAATTTTCGCGAAATTATATCTCATAAAACTTAACTATTAACACCAAAAATCAAAGTTATGAACAAGAACAATTCAGTGCTGAAAAACGCACAAAAATTAGGAAGAGATCAACAAAAATCTGTAATGGGAGGTGCGCCAATCTCAACAGGCAGAAGATGCTGTGAATGGGATGACGCAGGAAACTGCTATATCTGGACATGCGACAGATGCCAATGTCCTTAATAAAAATGAAAGCCTGCTTTTTCAAGCAGGCTTTCTTATCTCGCTCTGTTTTCTTCTTCTGTCTTCTGCGTTTCTTTAACCTGATATTTTGAGCTACCCAGGGAATAATTAAGCGAGAAAACCAACCTGCTGCTATCCCACCAATGGGTAAAACGATTATCCATAATCTGCTTGTGCCGGAATTCCAGTCGTTGTTCGTAGGAATCCAGAAGATTATTAAAACCTATTTTTGTGTTCAGTTTATTATCAAACCATGACTTTTGTACTGATACATCTATAGTATATCTTGGCTTGATAATGTAAAGACTGTTCCCCGTTTTAGACTCATAATTGGCAAATAGATTTACGGTAAATCCTTTTGGAAGCGAAAATACCTGATTCAATCTTACTTCATAATTATAGATATTCAATGCAAAAACCTCATCCAGATAAGGTCTGAACTCATAGTTGTAATATCCTGCAATCTGGCTCGTGAGATTCCACCATTTTGTAATTCTGATTGGAAAACTTGTTTCCAGGACAGCAAAGTTCCGGTACGGAAGATTCGTTCCCAGATATTCTAAGACATTCGTTTCCGGATTGTACAGGGGATAACGTGTCATCACATCTTTTTCTTTTCCGAGTGTAAGGCTTGTAATCCAGTTTTTATAGCGGTAGGTTGCTTTGATCTGACTCGTAAAGGAAGGAAGAAGATAAGGATTTCCTATCCAGTAATTTAACGGACTGAAATAAAACCGGAACGGATTAAGCTGAGAGAAAACCGGTCTTGTTATTTTCCTGCTGTAAGAAAGTGAAAGTTCACTGGACTTATTAAAAGTATAATTTGCACTTAATGAAGGCAGCCATTTCAGATAGTTTCTTGCAACAACGGAATCCACGGTAATTGCATTAGAAATACTGTTTGTATTTTCAAATCTTAACCCTGCATTGATCTGTAAGTTACCTATTTTCTGTTTGTATGACAGATAGCCTGCCCAAATTTTTTCTTTATATGAAAACACATTGCTTCTCGCAGGATCAAAAACAAACTGGTTTCCGACAGACAATGTATCATACCTGATATTATTTTGAGTATTTGAATTACTGTATTTAACTCCTGCCTCAATATCTGCATTGTTAATTTTTTGAGAAGCATCTATCTGAGCAGTATAGATATTAATTTTGTTAAGTAGGTCAGATTTCCAATAAGATAAGAGATTCGCTGTAGCTTGATCTCTATTAATAAAATCATCATCCTGTTTATTTTTAACTGAAAGATAGTTTCCTAAAAAACTGAATTTAAATCCTTTGTTTTGAAAAGAATAATCGGTGGTAATTCCATAATTATTTTGTAAATAACGGGTGGGATTTTCACTGGCAGTATTCAATATTGTTTGGGTTTCATTTTTATCGGTAGTAAAAAGTGATCCGTTTCGTATACGATCATTATTCCTGAAATTCCCTCTCAGACTGATCCCCAGTCTGTTTTTATCATTCAGTCTGAAATCAGCTCCCATCTGAATATTGTACACCTTCCCGAAATCTTCCTGATACGTATGGGTACGCATAATATTGGTATTTGCCAGCCGCTGTAGAGCCTGATAACGATAGCTTGAAATACCTTCATTATAGCCCGCCTGAAGGCTGTATGTCACTTTTCCTGTATGATAAGATGTATTAAATGCATTCTCCCTGTAGTTGAATTTATTAATATACACATTGCTATTATAACTTGCTTTCCAACCGAGACTGGTATTTTTCTTTAATTTAATATCAATAATTCCTTTAAATTCGGCATCATATTTTGAAGACGGATTGGTATTTACTTCTATAGATTCTACCATTTCAGGTGATAAAGACCGTAAATACGCCTGTATTTCCTGATTACTCATCACAACAGGCTTGCCATCAATAAAAATTGCGGGAGTAATTCTTCCACCAATAAAAATTCCGTCTTCCTGATCTACCGTAACACCGGGTGTTTTTCTTAAAACGTCAAGAAGGTGAATAGAGGTTTTAAAATCTTTGTTTCCTGCAACAGATACAACCAGGTTTCCATCATTCAACTTCATCTTTCTAGGAACTGACTGAAGAATAATTTCTGAAATAGTTGTGGTGGCAGATTTTGTTTGGTTCAGAGAATCCGAAACATTCCTTTTTACAATTTCCTGTGCTTTCCCAAAAATGGAGAGAAATAACAGGAATAACAATAGCCACAATTTGATTATCATAAATTTTAAATTTTATGATACCAAAAGTATAGGCTTGTTGTAAAAAAGCGGTTTTGAAATTGAAATTCCGCAGTACTGAATTATAAATTTGAACTCTGAAACCTAGGCTCAGTAAGGGTTTGTGATTGTTTGTATAAAAGAGGGGTTGTATTTTTAATTTTCTTGAAAGTCGAAAAGAAAGTGGATTTGGAATTAAATCCTACCTCATAGCCTATCTCTTCAATCTTTAAATAAGACCCGTTTTCTATTTTCTCACAGGCTTCATTGATTCTGTATTCATTGATGCATGTAGAAAAACTTTTCCCTAAATTATCATTTAGCAGCTGGGAAAGCTGATGCGTAGACATATTCATTTTTACAGATAGGTCGCTCAATTTAAGGTTTGGATTTTTATACAGCTCTTCAGTACTCATCAATCTTTCTAACTTTGATACAAAACTGTCAGCCTGTTCTTCGGAAATTTTTTTATTGGAATATCTCTCTGTTTCTTTCACCGGAATCTGCTGATCTTTTTTATTGAATAAAATTAAAAAGTTAGCATACAGAACGAAGGAAAAGACTAAACTTCCACCTGCACAATAGATCTGCACCCAACCCGTTGAAATCAGCTGATAAGTCAAAAAGATAATCACATTGCTTATCAGAACCGGAAGGACAAATTTGTTAGTCTTTACAATATTCTGCTTCGAAAAAATATAATACTGATAAACCGTAAGACAAATAAATACCGACCAAACGGTGTATATAAAAGTTCCAAAATAATGATCCCATGTCACCGGAAAGACTAAATATAACAATCCAACAGTTCCCAAAAGAAGGGTTAAAAATCCAAAGGTCTTCCTGGATGAATTCAGATCAAACTGTTCCTGATAAAAGGAAGATTTAATATAATAGTATAAAGCAGGACCTGCAAAAAACAATGCAGCCATCCCCAAATGCGGAATAATCCTAGGTAATTCCGGATAAAAGTACATGCAAACTGCTATCCCAACTCTTATGCTTAACATTAAAAGCAAAACTCCCAGAAAGAAATCCTGCAAATTTTTCAGCCTTTTGACAAACAGCAGATAAATGCCAAGCAAAAGCCCATTGAAAGCACCCAATGCGCTGAAAAAAAATAGCATATGTTCTCCGAAAGTCATTGGATATTAATTTTTACAGTAGTAAATTTAATAAAATTATTATATCCGATTTTGTAAAATATCATAAAAAAATCCCAAAGCTAACTTTGGGATTTTTTTTATGATGAAAGCAAATATTATCTGCTTGCAATATCGATGTAGTTTCTTTCCTGAGCCCCTTGGTAAACCTGTCTTGGTCTTCCGATTGGGTCTCCTTTCAGTCTCATTTCTTTCCATTGAGAAATCCATCCCGGAAGTCTTCCTAATGCAAACATTACTGTAAACATTTCTGTAGGAATTCCTAACGCTCTGTAGATGATACCAGAATAGAAGTCTACGTTTGGATATAGTTTTCTTTCTACGAAGTACTCGTCTTCAAGAGCTACTCTTTCTAACTGCATTGCAATGTCAAGAGCTTTATCCTGGATACCTAATGCTGTAAGGATATCGTCAGCAGCTTTCTTGATGATTTTCGCTCTTGGGTCGAAGTTTTTGTAAACTCTGTGTCCGAATCCCATTAGACGGAAGTTATCAGCTTTATCTTTAGCTTTAGCAACATATTTAGATACATCACCACCATCTTTTTCGATCAATTCAAGCATTTCGATTACTGCCTGGTTAGCACCACCGTGAAGAGGTCCCCAAAGTGCAGATACCCCAGCAGAGATTGAAGCGAAAAGACCTGTATGAGCAGAACCTACCATTCTTACTGTAGAAGTAGAACAGTTTTGTTCGTGATCTGCGTGAAGGATTAATAATTTATCTAAAGCATTTACAACTACCGGATCGATTTCAAAATCAGCGTTTGGTAATCTGAATGCCATTTTGTAGAAGTTCTCTACGTAGTTTAGGTTGTTATCTCCGTGGTTTAATGGTAAACCTTGAGTTTTTCTGTAAGTCCAAGCACAAAGGTGAGAGAACTTAGCGATCATCAGCTCAGCTGCGTGATCCATTTCTTCTTTAGAGTTTACGTTAACTGCTTTCGGGTTGAAGGCTGTTAAAGCAGAAGTTAAAGAAGATAAAACTCCCATAGGGTGAGCAGAACGAGGAAAAACATCAATGATTTTTTTCATTTCGTCTGCGATGAAGTTATATTTTTTAATATTGTTGTCGAATGAAGTAAACTGATCCTGAGTAGGCAATTCTCCATGTAATAAAAGATACATTACTTCCGTGAAGTTAGATTTTTCAGCAATCTGCTCAATTGGATAACCTCTGTAGAATAATTCTCCTTTATCTCCGTCTAAGTAAGTGATGTCGCTAATAGTAGCTCCTGTATTTTTGTAACCTAAATCCAGAGTGATCAAACCTGTCTGGTCTCTTAATTTTGAAATATCAATCCCTCTGTCTCCGATAGTACTATCCACGATTGGATATTCATATGAATTACCGTCGTAATTCAATATTACTTTGTTGTCTGACATTATTTATTTATTTTTTTTAAATATACCACTTTCCATAAAATACGGCAAACTAAAAATTTCGCTTGCCGTTATTTATAAATTCGATTAATTATCTTTTGATTTTAAAAGCTTCCAATCCTGGGAAAATTGCAGTTTCGCCTAAAGCTTCTTCAATTCTCAATAATTGATTGTATTTAGCCATTCTGTCTGATCTTGAAGCTGAACCTGTTTTGATCTGTCCACAGTTCATTGCTACTGCTAAATCAGCGATTGTAGAATCTTCAGTTTCTCCTGATCTGTGAGACATTACTGAAGTGAATTTGTTGTTCTGAGCCATTTGTACGGCTGCCATTGTTTCAGAAAGAGAACCAATTTGGTTTACTTTTACAAGGATAGAGTTAGCAATATTTTCTTTTACTCCTCTGGATAGTCTTTCTACGTTGGTCACAAATAAATCATCTCCTACCAACTGTACTCTGTCACCGATTTTATCCGTTAACATTTTCCAACCTTCCCAGTCATTTTCCTGCATACCGTCTTCAATGGAAATGATTGGGTATTTTGCAGCCAGTTCTGCTAAGTAAGAAACCTGCTCGCTGCTTGAAAACTGAGCTGCATCCGGAGTCTGGAATTTTCTGTAATCATAAATTCCGTCTTTATAGAATTCTGAAGCCGCACAGTCTAGCGCTAACATGATGTCATCACCAGGTTTGTATCCTGCTTTTTCAATTGCCTGAAGCAAAGTATCCAAAGCATCTTCAGTTCCTTTGAAAGTAGGAGCAAAACCACCTTCGTCACCTACCGCAGTAGATAAACCTCTTGAATGAAGAATAGATTTAAGATTGTGGAAAATTTCAGTTCCTTTTCTCAATGCATGAGAGAAAGAATCTGCTTTTACCGGCATGATCATAAATTCCTGAAATGCGATAGGAGCATCTGAGTGAGATCCCCCATTAATTACATTCATCATTGGAACAGGAAGTGTGTTTGCATTCACTCCTCCTACATATTTATAAAGTGGCATTCCCAATTCTGCAGCTGCAGCTCTTGCTACGGCCAAAGAAACACCAAGAATAGCATTAGCACCTAGATTTCCTTTGTTAGCCGTTCCATCCAGATCAATCATAATCTGATCAATATAGTTTTGTTCAAAAACCGGCTGTCCCACTAAATTCTCTGCAATTACTTCTTTTACATTTTCAACAGCTTTCAGAACTCCTTTTCCCTGATATTCTGACCCACCGTCACGTAATTCTACCGCTTCGTGTTCTCCTGTAGATGCTCCTGAAGGTACAGCAGCACGGCCCATTGCCCCGCTTTCTGTAAATACATCTACTTCGATGGTAGGGTTACCTCTGGAATCTAAAATCTGTCTTGCTTCTATATAAGAAATTGCACTCATTTTTTATTTTTTTTAGTTTAGACAAATTTAATCAAAATTTAACTTTCAGGGGTATTTCGAGGGATTTTTTTGAAATAAATCCAAGTTAAATTTTAGTTAATTTATATTATGATAATTCTCTTTTGAAAAGAAATAAAAAACCTTTTTGAAAATTCACTTCAAAAAGGTTTTTATTCTAAGTTATGATGTAATTATTGAACTTTTTTTTCGTCAGGAGGATCTACAAAAACACTCTTCTTTTCAGAATCCAGTCCCCAGTTAAGACCCAAAAATGAAATAAGATTATCTTTTTCTCCGTAATTTTTTCCGAAGGCTGCATTAATATATACTTTATCAGAAACCTTATAGGCAATCAGACCACTGGAACGGAATGTATTTTCGATATCATTAATACGATAGATGTATTCATAAGAAATAGAAAATCTTTTATAAGTAAATTCTGCCTTCCCACCGAAATCATAATTTTTAGATCTAAGAAATGCCTGATTAGCATCCAGATTCGTTCCATCATCAAGATATCTGACTATTCCATAAAAATTAAGTCTTTTTTCTACATTAGGCTCATCATTTTTAGTAAAGTCAAATCCTGTGTTAAGTGTTAACCAAAACCCTAATTTTCCGAAGTGATTGTTTGAAAATTTATTATCAGAAAAAAAGGTACTGTAACCACCTGCAAAGTCTGCAGAAATGAGAGGAGGAGCTTCCAGGAGATTTCTATAATAATCTGCTTCTTTAGAGCTTTTATATTTTTCAGAAAATTTCTTTTTAAAACGTGCTTTACCTTTTTCAAAAATTTCAGCTCGTGCATCACCTCTAATATCTACTCTATTACATGAATCAGTTAAATCTTTGTGTTCTTTTGAATGTACCCAATCCTTATTAATATTACTTAATACATTTCTGAGTCTGGCATCATGAGCGAGAATTGAATCCTTGTTTTTCTTTGTCCGAACTCTTATCAAAGTACTTCTTACACTGAAAGCAAAGGACGGGTTTTTCATTTCATCGTCTTTGCCTAATGACAAATCTCTTACGAATCCTAATGAAAAAGATGCTTTTTTAACTTCACTGAAAGCATTCCATTTATGCTTTACTTCATTTTCACCTACCTTCACAGTACTATATCCGGCATATTTAGAGGAATTCATATTACTTGATGGCAATAACCAGAATGGAGTAACTTCAAAGGCATAGCTATCCGGAATTCCCTCACTTTTTTTAAATGAATTCACCAAACTTAATACAAGTGCTTTTTTTGATTTAACAATTTCAAGTTCTGATGGAGAAACTCCTAAAAGTACAACTGATGGTGCCGTTGTAATTTCTAACTCTTTCAATTCGATATCAATATCTTTTTTTTGCTGTGCATAAAAGATCACAGGAAAGAGAATCAGTATGAGAATATAGTTTTTCATAAGGTAATGTGTTCTATAGTTATAAATTTCACCGAACTAATCCTATCATCACTATCCAAATCCTTACTAGTTCTTTTTTTAAAAGGCTGTAAAGGTCCAATTACATTAAGAACAGAGTAAGTAATCTGCGTTTGTTGAATTGCATTATCCAAATTTTTCTTAGGAATACCTTCAAACGAAAATTCATGATTAATTTCAATGGTTTTTCCTTTGAGATCTTTAAAGGTTCCTATCTTTTCCCTTTTCTCATATTCAAATTCTTTTACATCAGGAATGGTAACGAGAGTATTACAGGTAGCTGTTGTTGATACCGTGATTTCTAAAAATACATCCTGATTATCTTCCAGATCAAATTTTAAAGTTTTTGATGATTTTAAAGCTTTCATGACATGGTTTTTTAAGTTATTTTATTTTCTAGGTGTAGGAGATAAAAGCCCCGCTAAAGCTCCTATAGCTCCTGATGAAATGGTAGCAAAAATGGTGACCAGCTGATTATCTTTAGCTGCACCATCATTCCAGTAAGCAATAAGAATAAGTCCTGCTATAATGGTAATTACTGCCAGCCCAAGCATAATCACTATAATTCTGTAGATCCAATAATCTGTGTCTTTGGGATTTCTTATTTGCACATCTTTCATAGCTTCTACAGGATTGATTTTAAATTTTTCCTGAAGATCAGTGTTATTTTTTAAAGCAGCTTCTAAATCTCCAATACTGTCATTAATAAGAGTTTTCATGGCTTTTGGTTTTTATATATCAAATTTCCCTCTTAAAAACACACCAGTCAATTACACAAAAGGGTAATTTCTATACTATTATTTTAAAAATCAGGCAGGTTCCAGGGTTTTTGGATGAAATATTACATTCACCTGATAGCTCATTCATTCTTCTTTTCATATTTCTGAGACCATTCCCTTCTTTTTGGCCATCCGGAATACCGATTCCGTTATCAGATATTTTCATGGAAAAGTTATTTTTCTCCTGTGAAAATGAAAGTTTCAAGGTATCTGCATGGCTATGTTTATAAACATTATTCACGGCTTCTTTTAAACAGAGAAAAAGATTACGCCTCATTTCAGTAGAAATAGAAGTTTCTGCCACGATATCTTCACATTGTGAAAGCAATACTATTTTTGTTTTCTTTAGAAAATTCCCGGTATATGACATGGCATAATCAATGAAACTGCCTAATGTATCATTTCCTGAATTCAGACTCCAAAGCATTTCACGCATAGAAATATTCATTTCTTCAGACGTTTTCAGAAGTTCATCAATATCACTCTGCAACTCCTCACCTTCTGCTCTCTGTTTTAAAAATTCTGCCTGAAGTTTCAATGCAGAAATTCCTGCTCCCAGATCATCATGCATATCGTGGGAGATACGTTCGCGTTCCTGTTCGAGAACTTTTTGTTTTTCGAGTTCTTTCTGTAAGAGCTGGTTTTGATGTTCAGCTTCTTTGAGCTGCTGTTCTTTCAGATACAGAAGCTGCTTTCTATTATACATTAATACTACGAAAATAATGAAGCCTACAAAGAACAACATTATGATAGAAGCAAGTATGTAAGTAAACTTAAATTCTTCTGGAAGTTGGTTCATTATTAACAAATATTAGTCCTACTAGAAATAAAAGATACGTTACTATATTAATTAAAGAAAAAACTGATATTAAGAAATTCAGTAAGCCAGAATCATTTTTTTGAAGAAAATACATTGGAATAGCTCTGAAAATAAAAACTACAGACCAAATTAAAATTGCAGAACTTATCCAAAATAAAAAATCACTTACAATAGTCTTTTCATTTACATTTTTCAGTTTAAAAATATACCATGATATTGAAATAAAAATAAAAAAGACAGGAAGACTTATAATGGAAATAAATTCTAATTTCTCAACATTCTGGATTTGTGATTTGTAAAAAATAAAGGAAATTAAAGTTATTGAAAGTAGAAAATTCAAAACTCTAAAAACTTTATTCTTTATACTCATTTGATATATACAACCAAAATAAAGTATTGACAAAATAATATAAATTGTAAACAGTATATTCCTATTAAATTTTATCAAAGTATACATATTTACAGGAATAATATCTATCAATATGACCATCAATAGATATAAAAAAAAATAAAATTGTTGTTTGGACTTATCTTTAATTAATCCAATATATAATGAATAAACAAAACTTATCAAAACAACAATTTCGTAAACTAAATTCAGAATCATGGACACTGATTTGGACAGAGAGAATTCATATCATAATCTGAAACATTATCCACAACCTTATTACTTTCATCAATAGAATCAAAAACTACTGTTAACTGATTAGGTGAATAAGCTCTATCAATTAACTTTTTGACTTCTAATGAAGACACCTCAATTTCACCATTTTCAATACCATAAGTTTCAAGCTCTCTTATTTCAGCTGCCTCCAAAGTACTTGCTAGACAAACATTGATTGTAACAATTTTATTATCATTATGGTATTTATTATAAAGTAGAATCTTAGAATAATACGCTAATAACTCTATTCTGGGGATCATTACAAAACTTGTATATCCCTCCCCTGTAGTTATTGTACCCCCAACTAGTGACTGAAATAAAGCTTTAAATTTTTCCTTTACCACATCAAGGTCTCCTTTTCTTACATGAACTTGATTATATGATGAATATATTGCATTATACTCATTTAATTCAGTTCTATCTAATGCTCTTGAATACATTAGGCACAAAGAATTTTCAAATCCACTCAACTGAGAATAACTACCACTAAACTCATCCTTATAATGAGTAAAATGTATCCTAATGTGATTGTAAGTATCTTTGTCATTCTCTACAACCCACAGCATATCTTCCAAATTGTCTAAACTTAAAGTGTAAATTTCTTTAAAGCCAACACTTTTACCTATAAAGACGGGAGCAATACTTAGTTTAAATTTTTCTTTCATTCTATCAGCTATTAATCTTGGTATTTTTATCATTTCTGTACCAAAATTTCTCGCCTTAGATAAAGACATTTGAGATGATGCCATTCTTTCTGTTTCTTTTGTGTCCATGATTTCTTAGTTTTTAAAATTGTTAAATTTATTAATAGCCTCCACTTTATTGTTTACGTGAAGTTTTCTGTAGATATTTCCGACATGCTTTTTCACCGTATCAATACTGATGCATTTCTTGTCCGCAATTTCTTTGTAAAGAAGTCCCTCTGAAAGAAGTTCAAGAATTTCCTTTTCGCGCTCTGTAAGTTCATCGAAACCTTTAATTTCCGGGAGTTTTCTTTCAAAATGTTTGAGAACTTTTCGGGCAATGGAAAAACTCATAGGCGCTCCACCCTGGTATACATCCCGGATAGAAGAGAGGATTTTGTCCATACTTTCTCCTTTTACAAGATAGCCCATCGCACCGGCTTTTAAAGAATTAAAGATCTTTTCATCGTCATCAAAGCTGGTACACATAATGAACTGTGTATTGGGCATTTCTTTTCGCAGCTTTTCTATGATTTCAATCCCGAGCATGTCCTGCAACTGGATATCCATCATCACGACATCGGGGGAAATAGCAGGAAGGTTTTGCATGGCATCATTTCCATCAAAGAACTGAGCAATTACCTTCATATCCTGTTGGTAATTGATTACTTTCTTCAACGCATTGTTGTAGTTTTTTTCGTCTTCTACTATGGCGATGGAAATACTCATGACTTTCTTTGTTTGTAGCAAATTTCAACAGAAAATAAATTGAAATCAATTACACCTTTGGGTGATATTGACACTTGAGTTGACAATGGTGGTTTAGTCTTTTTAGTTTTACTAAATTTAATCAATTTTTCATTTAAAAACCAATATTAATTTAAATTAATATCAACATAATAAAACAAATGATAAACATATGATAATTTAATATTTGAAAATCAGATATTAATACAAGAAAAATTCATTTCTTTGGAACAGGTACTGAATGAATTTTTATTTATCAGATAATATTCATTTCATTTTTGGCGTTACCTTCTGGGAAATCACTTTATTTTAAAGAGAAAAAGAAGAAAAATATATTTCAAAATCAACAGAAATTTCTCATATTGTCAGGCATGATTTTTGTAAAATTTAAAAAATAAAAATCATCGTAACTAACAAATAATATAATCATGAAAAAAAGTCTTTTAGCACTAGGTGCTGTACTTGCATTAACAGTTATCAGCTGTAAAAAAAATGAGAGCGGAAACAAAAGTGTTATCAAAACAGATTCCTCAGAAACTCTGGTTACAGACAACAACGGAAAAATAGATTCGATAACACAAGGTTCTTCAACAGTAGATGTAAACGGGCAGAAAATTGTAAAAACAGATTTTGTTTATAAAGCTACAGATGGAACGTTAGTAAAAGTCGTATTCAAAAACGATCCGAAAGAAAGTACAGTAGCCATTACCAGCAATAAGAAAACTTTTACATTACCTAAGACGGAAACCAAAGGTGATGAAACAATTTACAAGAAAGATGATATGACAGCAAGGGTAAAAGGAGACAGCCTTCACCTAGAGCAGGGTAATAATATTATTGAATTGAAAAGAACAAAGATCTAAAATAGCAATGTCTCTCTATATTGAGGGACATTTTAGTTGATGACTGCTCAGATTATTCTGAATTATTTAAAAAATAAAAAAGCCATCCGGAATCCGGATGGCTTTTTTTATATATCTGAATGAATATTATTCTTCAGTTTTTTCTTCAGTAGTATCAGCTTTAGCTTCTTCTACTTTCTCTTCTACTGCAGGTGCTTCAGCTACTACAGCTTCAGCTTTTTTAGGTGCAGCAGTTGATCTTCTGCTTCTTCTTGTAGCTTTTTTCTCTTCAGCATTAGGGTTGTAAAGCTCGTTGAAATCTACTAATTCGATAAGAGCAGTATCAGCAGCATCACCTGGTCTGAATCCTGTCTTGATGATTCTTGTATAACCACCGTTTCTTTCAGCGATTTTAGGAGCTACAGTTCTGAATAATTCAGCAACCGCAAATTTATTTTGAAGGTAAGAGAATACTACTCTTCTGTTGTGTGTAGTATCTTCTTTTGCTTTTGTTAATAGAGGCTCAACATATACTCTTAAAGCTTTAGCTTTAGCTACAGTAGTGTTGATTCTTTTATGCTCAATTAGAGAACAAGCCATATTAGAAAGTAAAGCACTTCTGTGAGAAGCTGTTCTTCCTAAGTGATTGAATTTTTTACCGTGTCTCATTATTAATTATTTATCAGCGTCTAACTTATATTTTGCAACGTCGAAACCGAAGTTAAGACCTTTTGAATGCACTAATTCTTCTAGTTCTGTCAAAGATTTTTTACCAAAATTTCTGAATTTCATCAAATCAGACTTACTGTAAGAAACCAATTCTCCAAGAGTTTCTACTTCAGCTGCTTTTAGACAGTTAAGGGCTCTTACAGAAAGATCCATATCTGCTAATTTAGACTTAAGAAGTTGTCTTGTGTGAAGAGTTTCTTCATCGTACTGGATAGATGCTTTTACAGCTTCAGTTTCAAGCGTGATTCTCTCATCAGAGAATAGCATGAAGTGATAAATTAATATCTTAGAAGCTTCAGTTAAAGCATTCTGAGGGCTGATAGACCCATCAGTTTCTATATCTAATACAAGTTTTTCGTAGTCTGTTTTTTGCTCTACACGATAATTTTCAATGCTATATTGTACTTTCTTGATCGGCGTAAAAATAGAGTCGATAGCAATAGTTCCTACAGGAGCATTGTTTGACTTATTCTGTTCAGAAGGCACATACCCTCTACCTTTTTCAATATTGAAAGTAATTTCGAAAGTTACATCACTGTTTAGGTTGCAAATCACTAAATCCGGGTTTAAAACCTCAAATCCATTGATAGACTTTCCTAAATCACCAGCAGTAATAACCGTCTGACCTGAAACTTTAGCAACAACCTGCTCGTTAGCCTGGCCTTCTGCTGCAGCTTTTAATCTTACCTGCTTAAGGTTAAGAATAATTTCGGTAACGTCTTCGATTACTCCTGGAATAGTTGAAAATTCGTGCTCTACACCTTCTATTTTGATAGATGAAATAGCGTATCCTTCCAGAGAAGAAAGCAACACTCTTCTCAAAGCATTACCGATTGTAAGCCCGAAACCTGGTTCTAAAGGTCTGAATTCGAATTGACCTTTAAATTCATCAGAGTTAAGTAAAATTACTTTATCGGGTTTTATGAATTGTAAAATTGCCATATTATTGGGTTGAGCAAAAATTTGATTAAAAAATTATTTAGAGTAAAGTTCCACGATAAGGTTCTCCTTAATGTCCTCCGGAATCTGGATTCTTTCAGGAGCAGAAATGAAAGTACCTTCTTTCTTCTCATCGTTGAATTGTAACCACTCATAGTTTGACTTAGAAGCCAATGCATTGGTAACAACTTCAAGAGACTTAGACTTTTCTCTTACAGTGATTACATCACCAGCTTTTACCAAGTAAGAAGGGATATTAAGAATTTCTCCGTTCACAGTGATGTGTCTGTGAGAAACCAATTGTCTTGCACCTGATCTAGTTTTAGCAAAACCTAATCTGTACACTACGTTATCCAATCTTGATTCACAAAGTTGTAATAGAACTTCACCTGTTACTCCTTTGCTTCTGTGTGCTTTTTCAAATAAGTTAGCAAACTGTCTTTCTAAAATACCGTAAGTATATTTAGCTTTTTGTTTTTCAGCTAACTGAACTGCATATTCTGATTTTTTAGCACCTCTTCTTTTGTTAGGACCGTGTTGTCCTGGCGGTTGGTTCTTTCTTTTTTCGAAGTTTTTATCATCTCCGTAGATTGCAGCACCAAACTTTCTAGCAATCTTAGTTTTAGGTCCAATATATCTTGCCATAATGGGTAAATTCTAAAAATTAAACTCTTCTTCTTTTTGGTGGTCTACATCCATTGTGCGGCATTGGAGTCACATCAATGATTTCGCTAACTTCAATTCCTGAATTGTGAATAGATCTGATTGCAGATTCTCTACCTGCACCTGGACCTTTCACAAACACCTTTACTCTTCTTAATCCAGCTTCATGAGCTACAGCAGAGCAATTTTCAGCTGCCATTTGAGCAGCAAAAGGAGTGTTCTTTTTAGAACCTCTGAATCCCATTTTACCGGCAGATGCCCAAGAGATAACCTCTCCACTTTTATTTGTTAAAGAAATGATGATGTTATTGAAAGAAGCTTGAATATGTGCTTCACCAATAGCTTCAACTTTTACTTTTCTTTTTTTAACTACTTTACTTTGTTTTGCCATAATTCCTAACGATTATTTACTTGCCTTTTTCTTGTTAGCAACTGTTTTTCTCTTTCCTTTACGGGTTCTAGAGTTGTTTTTCGTTCTCTGGCCTCTTAAAGGTAATCCTAGTCTGTGACGTATTCCTCGTTGGCATCCTATGTCCATCAATCTCTTGATGTTCAATTGCACTTCAGATCTTAACTCTCCTTCTACTTTAACGTTTTCAGAGATATATGTTCTGATTGCAGCCAATTCATCGTCATTCCATTCGTTGACTTTCTTGTCTTCGCTGATACCGGCAGCTTTAAGGATTTCAGAAGAAGTACTTCTTCCTACTCCATAGATGTAAGTTAAACCGATAACACCTCTTTTGTTTTTTGGTAAATCAATACCTGCAATTCTCGCCATAATTTAATGTTAGCCTTGTCTTTGTTTAAATTTTGGGTTCTTCTTGTTGATTACGAACAGTACACCTTTTCTGCGTACGATTTTGCAATCAGCGCTTCTTTTTTTAATTGATGCTCTTACTTTCATTTTGATAGTATTTATTTTTTACAAATTGCCAAATGGAATGAGAATTCCATTTGGCTAATTGTTTTAATATCTAAATGTGATCCTCCCTTTTGTTAAATCATAGGGAGACATTTCTAGTTTTACCTTATCACCAGGTAAAAGTTTAATATAGTGCATTCGCATTTTACCGGAAATATGAGCGATAAGAATATGCCCATTTTCAAGTTCTACACGGAACTGAGCGTTCGAAAGTGCTTCCGTTATAACGCCGTCTTGTTCAATATGTTTTTGTTTTGCCATAAATTAATATCCAGTCGTTCTAGACAGTTTAGACTGCATTAAGCCATCATAATGATGATTCAGCAGATATGTATTAATCTGTTGAACAGTATCTAAAATTACACCCACCATAATTAATAGTGACGTTCCCCCGAAAAATAGGGCAAACGCATCTGTCTGAACAAAGCTTCCATGCACAATTGCTGGAAGGACTGCAAAGATAGATAAAAAAATTGCACCTGGCAAGGTAATTTTTGATAAAATATCATCTAAGTAATCTGCTGTCTCTTTCCCTGGTCTTACTTTCGGTACTAAACCTCCATTTCTCTTCAAATCATCAGCCATCTGGTTTACCGGAATTGTAATTGCAGTATAGAAAAACGAGAAGATAATAATTAATAGCGCAAACAATACATTGTACTGCCAGCTAAAAACATTCTTGAAACCTGCAAGAAAAGTGTTAGACTCATCGAATTTTGTTAATAATCCTGGTACGAACATCAATGCCTGAGCAAAGATAATCGGCATTACACCAGCAGCATTTACTTTCAATGGAATCCACTGTCTTGCGCCCTGCATAAGATTCTTGTTTACACCTCCTCTTGCTTGAGCTCTGCTTACATACTGAATTGGAATTTTTCTAACAGCCACAGATAAAATCACGGCTAGAAGAACAACTACCATCCAGAATAATACTTCAATAAGGATCATGATAGATCCCATTCCTCCTTTTCCGTTCTGCACGGCCATTTCCTGTACGAATGCTTCAGGTAATCTTGAAAGAATCCCCACCATAATAAGGATAGAGATACCATTTCCGATACCTTTGTCGGTGATTTTCTCACCTAACCACATTGCGAATACTGAACCAGCAACCAGGATAACAATACTTGGTAACCAGAACATGATAGAATTTGGCTCTACAAAATATGCAGATTGGAACTGAGCATACGGTAAGAATAATTGAGTAATAGAAGTTAAATAAGAAGGTGCCTGTACCAGACAAACTCCAATTGTTAACCATCTTGTAATTTGGTTCAATGTATTTCTACCTGACTCTCCATCTTTCTGAAGCTTCTGAAGATAAGGAATAGCCATTCCCATCAACTGAACAATAATAGAAGCAGAAATATAAGGCATAATTCCCAACGCCATTACGGAAGCGTGGCTGAAAGCTCCCCCCGTAAACGACGAAAGCAAGCCAAGGAGACCTGCTCCTTGCTTGTTACCGCCTTGATTTTTATAATGCTCTAAGAGATCTCCCACCTCTGCAAGGTTAATTGCAGGAAGTGAGATATAAGATGCGAATCTATACACAAGGATAATACCTAACGTAAAGAGAATTTTATCTCTTAACTCCTTTAGGCTCCATATATTTTTAAGTGTTTGTATAAATTCTTTCATTAGTAAGTATTATAAGGTAATTGCTTTTCCACCTGCTTTAGCAATAAGCTCTTCAGCAGATTTAGTGAATTTGTCAGCAGAGATTGAAACCGCAGATTTCAATTCTCCTCTACCCATAATTTTCACTAATTCGTTTTTAGAAACTATCCCGTTTTCTACTAAAACTTCTTTCGTGATATCTCCAGTGATGGATTTGTTCTCGATTAAAGTCTGAATAGTATCAAGGTTAACTCCTCTAAACTCTTTTCTGTTTACGTTTTTGAATCCGAATTTAGGTAATCTTCTTTGTAAAGGCATCTGTCCACCTTCAAAACCGATTTTCTGAGAATAACCAGCTCTAGCTTTCTGACCTTTGTGTCCTTTTGTTGAAGTACCTCCTTTTCCACTACCTTGACCTCTACCAATTCTTTTTGAGTTGAAAGTAGATCCTGCAGCAGGTTGTATATTGTTTAAATTCATTTTAATTTCTCTTTTATAAAATTATTTTTGAACTTCTAGTAAGTGACCTACAGCAGCTATCATTCCTAAAATAGAAGGAGTAGCTTCGTGTTCTACAACTTGGTGAAGTTTTTTTAATCCTAATGCTTCAAGCGTTCTCTTTTGGGTTTTTGTTCTACCAATAGCGCTTCTTACTTGCTTTACTTTAATTGTTGCCATTGTTTTAATTATTAACCGTTAAACACTTTACTTAGAGAAACTCCTCTCATTCTAGCGATCTCTTCAGGTCTTCTGATATCCAATAACGCTTTGAAAGTAGCTTTCACCACGTTGTGAGGGTTAGAAGATCCTTTAGATTTTGAAAGGATATCGTGAATACCAGCAGATTCCAATACCGCTCTTACCGCACCACCGGCGATAAGTCCTGTACCGTGAGAAGCAGGTCTTAAGAAGATATCTGCACCACCGTATCTAGCAGTAGTTTGGTGAGGAATAGTATGGTTCATTACAGGAACTTTCACAAGGTTTTTCTTAGCGTCTTCAACTGCTTTAGCAATTGCAGAAGCAACCTCTTTAGATTTTCCTAAACCAAAACCGATAATACCTTCTTCATTACCTACTACAACAATAGCAGAAAATCCGAAAGCTCTACCTCCTTTAGTTACTTTTGTTACTCTGTTAACAGCTACGAGACGATCTTTTAATTCTAATCCTCCCGGTTTTACTCTTTCTATATTATCTAGTCCTAACATATTTTCCGAAATTTAATGATTAGAATTTAAGTCCTCCTTCTCTCGCACCATCAGCTAGAGCTTTTACTCTACCGTGATATACGAAACCGTTTCTGTCAAATACAATACTTTCAATTCCTGCAGCAATAGCTTTAGCAGCGATAGCTTTACCAACAGCAGCAGAAACTTCAGTCTTAGTACCTTTAGCGTCTACACCTTTTTCTCTAGAAGAAGCTGATGCTAAAGTTTTACCATTTTTATCGTCGATTAACTGAGCGTAAATTTCCTTATTACTTTTGTATACAGATAATCTTGGCAATTCAGAAGATCCAGAGATTTTCCCTCTTACTCTTCTTTTGATTCTTATTCTTTTTTCTAATTTACTTAATGCCATAATACTTATAATTTATTAAGCAGATTTACCAGCTTTACGTCTAACAATTTCTCCTACGAATTTCACACCTTTTCCTTTGTATGGCTCAGGCTTTCTGAAAGAACGGATCTTTGCAGTAACCATTCCTAGAAGTTGCTTGTCGTGAGACGTTAAAGTAATAATTGGGTTTTTACCTTTTTCAGTCAATGTATCAACTTTTACTTCACTTGGAAGTTCTAATACGATACCGTGAGAGAATCCTAAAGCTAACTCAAGTTTTTGACCTGCGTGAGAAGCTCTGTATCCTACCCCTACTAGTTCTAGTTTCTTTTCGAAACCTTCTGATACACCTACGATCATGTTGGCGATCAACGCTCTGTATAAACCGTGAAGCGCTTTGTGTTGTTTAGAATCAGATGGTCTGTTTACATTAAGCTCACCATCTTTTTGTTCTAAAGTAATTCCTGCTGTAAGCTCCTGAGAAAGTTCTCCTTTCGCTCCTTTTACAGTTACTACACCGTTATTTTCAGTGATTGTAACTCCAGCTGGAATTGTTATAATTGCTTTACCAATTCTTGACATTTTCCTCTGATTAAAAATTAATAAACATAGCAGATTACTTCACCGCCTACTTTCTCTTCTCTAGCTTTCTTGTCAGTCATTACTCCTTTAGAAGTAGAGATGATAGAAATACCCAAACCGTTTAGTACTCTTGGAAGTTCAGTAGAACCTTTGTACTGTCTCAAACCTGGTCTAGAAGCTCTTTGAATAGACTTAATAGCAGGTTTGTTAGTTTGCTTATCGTACTTTAAAGCGATTTTGATCACTCCTTGAACAGCGTTATCTTCAAACTTGAAGTTTAAGATATACCCTTGATCAAATAGGATCTTAGTAATCTCCTTTTTGATTTTCGATGCAGGAATTTCCACCACTTTGTGGCCTGCGCTTTGTGCGTTCCTTACTCTTGTTAGGAAATCTGAAATTGGATCTGTTACCATTTTTCTTTTATAAATTATTGGTTAAAGAACAATCAGTATTGAAAAGACTTGAAGAGAAAAATATCAGACTTCAGAAAACCTCAGTCTGATATTATTGTTCTTTAGTATCCTGACAACTTAATTGTCCCGATTTTTAATTAGTAATTATTACCAACTAGCTTTTCTTACACCTGGGATAAGACCGTTGTTAGCCATTTCTCTGAAAGTTACTCTGGAAATACCAAACGTTCTCATATATCCTCTTGGTCTACCTGTTAGTTTACATCTGTTGTGTAATCTTACAGGAGAAGCATTTTTAGGCAATTTTTGAAGTCCTTCGTAATCACCAGCTTCTTTAAGAGCTTGTCTTTTAGCAGCGTATTTAGCAACTAGTGCTTCTCTTTTGCGCTCACGCGCTTTCATTGATTCTTTAGCCATTTCTTAGTTCTTTTTAAATGGTAAACCGAAGTGAGTTAATAATGCTTTAGCTTCTTTATCTGTTTTCGCAGTAGTTACGAAAGTGATGTCCATCCCTTGGATTTTTTTCACTTTGTCAATTACGATTTCAGGGAAGATAATTTGCTCAGTAATACCTAAGTTGTAGTTACCTCTACCATCGAAACCATCTGCTTTGATACCAGAGAAATCTCTGATACGTGGTAAAGCAGAAGAAGTAAGTCTGTCTAAGAACTCATACATTCTCTGAGCTCTCAATGTTACTTTTGCTCCTACAGGCATTCCTTTTCTTAGTTTGAATGCAGCTTCATCTTTCTTAGAGATTGTACCTACTGCTTTCTGACCTGTAATGTTTGTTAATTCTTCTACAGCATAATCAATGATTTTCTTATCTGCAGTAGCATCTCCTAAACCTTGTGATACAACAATTTTCTCTAATCTAGGTACTTGCATGATAGACTTGTACCCAAATTCTTCCATCATTGCAGGAACAATTTGCTCTTTGTATATTTTTTTGGGTCTTGCTATAAATTCCATGTTAATTCAAATTATAAAGTTTCACCCGTTTTTTTGTTAACTCTCACTTTCTTATCTCCTTCGATTTTGTAACCGATTTTGATAGCTTTTCCGTCTTTACCAACTAAAGCTACGTTTGAGATATGAATAGAAGCTTCCTTTTCAGTAATTCCTCCTTGAGGATTTGAAGCTGAAGGCTTAACGTGTTTTTTAACGATGTTAAGTCCTGCAACGATTACTCTAGGGTCTTTTCCTTCTTTCTTAATCACTTCAATAACTTCACCAGTCTTACCTTTGATATCTTTCTTACCAGTAGTAATGATTACGTTATCTCCTCTTTTTATTTTTAACTTTGACATTTCTTTTAAAAATTTTAAAAATTAAAGTACTTCAGGAGCTAATGAAATGATTTTCATATATTCTTTGTCTCTCAACTCACGAGCAACTGGTCCGAAAACACGCGTTCCTCTCATTTCTCCCGCTGCGTTTAGTAATACACAAGCATTGTCGTCGAATTTGATGTATGAACCATCTTTTCTTCTTACTGCTTTTTTAGTTCTTACTACTACAGCTTTAGATACCTGACCTTTTTTAGCGTTTCCTGATGGTGTAGAATCCTTGATAGTAACAACGATTTTATCACCAACTGAAGCATATCTTCTTCTGGTTCCTCCCAGAACTCTAATAACTAGTACTTCTTTAGCACCTGTGTTATCAGCAACTTTTAATCTTGATTCTGTTTGTAACATTATTACTTAGCTTTTTCAATGATTCTTACTAATCTCCATCTCTTGCTCTTGCTCAAAGGTCTAGTTTCTTGGATAAGAACTGTATCACCTTCTGTGCATTCGTTGTTCTCGTCGTGTGCAGTATATTTTTTCGTTTTCAAAACGAATTTACCGTACATCGGGTGCTTTACTCTTGTAGTTTCACTAACAACAATAGTTTTTTCCATTTTATTGCTGGAAACCACTCCGATTCTTTCTTTTCTTAAATTTCTATCCATTGTAAAATGAAATTATTGTTTGTTAGTTAACTCAGTGTTTAGTCTTGCGATTGTTTTTCTCAAATCTCTGATTTGAATCGGGTTTTCAATTGGGCTGATTGCATGAGCTAATTTCAATTTAGAATATTGAGCTTTTGCTTCAGTTAATTGAGCTTGAATATCACCCGCGCTTAAATTTTTAATATCAGCATTTTTCATTGTATTCAAAGATTATAGAGGTTTAACAAAATCGTTAGCAACGATGAATTTAGTAACTACTGGTAATTTTTGTGCTGCAAGTCTAAGAGCTTCTTTCGCTACTTCGTAAGGAACTCCTCCAACTTCAAACATAATTTTACCTGGTTTTACTACAGCTACCCAATATTCAACAGCACCTTTACCTTTACCCATACGTACTTCCGCAGGTTTTTTAGTAATTGGCTTATCTGGGAAGATTTTGATCCATAGTTGACCTTCTCTCTTCATATATCTTGTCGCAGCGATACGAGCTGCTTCAATCTGTCTTGCAGTGATCCAAGCTCCTTCCGTTGCTTTGATCCCAAAAGTTCCGTAAGCAAGTTGACTACCTCTTTGGGCATTCCCCTTCATCTTCATCTTGTGAACTCTACGGAATTTGGTTCTTTTTGGTTGTAACATAATTTCTAAATTTTAGATTTTAGATTTTAGATTTTAGATTTTTTTTAATTTTAAAAAAGTAACGGTAATTTAAAATTCAAAATTTCTAATCTAAAATTTTAATTATTATTGTTATTGTTGTTGTTTTTTCTAGGTCTTCTGTTGTCTCTGTCTCCTCCTCTGTTTCCTCTGTCTGACTGACCTCCTTTTTTCTGTTGTCCCACTAGTGGAGAAAGTTCTCTTTTACCGTAAACTTCACCTTTCATGATCCAAACTTTTACTCCTAGTCTACCGTAAGTAGTGTGAGCTTCTGCCCAGTGGTAATCAATATCAGCTCTGAAAGTTGACAATGGAATTCTTCCTTCTTTGAAAGATTCTGATCTTGCCATTTCAGCACCGTTCAATCTACCAGAGATTTGAACTTTGATCCCTTCAGCACCCATTCTCATAGTACTTGCCATTGCCATTTTAACAGCTCTTCTGTAAGAAATTCTGTTTTCAATTTGCTTAGAAATACTATCAGCAACTAATACAGCGTCTAGTTCAGGTCTTTTGATTTCGAAGATGTTGATTTGAATATCCTTACCTGTAAGTTTCTTCAATTCTTCTTTCAATTTATCAACTTCCTGACCTCCTTTACCGATGATAAGTCCCGGTCTAGCAGTAGTAATTGTAACTGTTACTAATTTTAGTGTTCTTTCAATATAGATTTTTGAAATACCACCTTTAGATAATCTAGCCTCAAGGTATCTTCTGATTTTGTAGTCTTCAGCGATTCTGTCTCCATAATCGTTTCCACCAAACCAGTTAGAATCCCATCCTCTGATGATACCTAATCTATTACCAATTGGATTTGTCTTCTGTCCCATACCTTGATTAATTTTCTTTGTTACCTAAGATTAATGTAACGTGGTTAGATCTTTTTCTGATTCTATACCCTCTACCTTGTGGAGCTGGTCTTAGTCTCTTCAATTGTCTTGCACTATCCACGAAGATTTCTTTAACGATAAGGTTTGCTTCTTCAATATCAGCACCTTCGTTTTTAGTCTGCCAGTTTGCCATAGCAGAAAGAAGTAATTTTTCTAACTTGTTAGAAGCATCCTTCTTAGAATATTTTAGGATATAAAGTGCTTTATCTACCTGCTCTCCTCTAATGATATCAGCAACTAATCTCATTTTTCTTGGAGAAGACGGGCAATTATTTAATGAAGCTTTTACAACGTCTTTGTTAGCTTCTTTTCTTGCGATTGAACTATCTTGTTTTCTTGATCCCATGATTATCTGCTTCCTTTATTTTTGTTACCACCATGACCTCTGAAAGATCTTGTTGGAGAAAATTCGCCTAACTTGTGACCAACCATGTTTTCTGTAACGTAAACCGGGATAAAAGATTTCCCGTTGTGTACAGCAATAGTTTGTCCTACGAAGTCCGGAGAGATCATCGATGCTCTAGACCAAGTTTTGATAACAGTTTTCTTGTTAGCTTCTATATTTGCCTGAACCTTCTTATCTAAAGTATGATGAATGAACGGTCCTTTCTTAAGTGATCTTGCCATAATTATTTTCTTTTAGATACGATGTAACGGTTAGACACTTTGTTTTTCTTTCTAGTTTTGTAACCTTTAGCTGGTTTACCGTTTCTAGATCTTGGGTGACCTCCAGAAGAACGTCCTTCACCACCACCCATTGGGTGATCTACAGGGTTCATTACTACCGCTCTTGTTCTTGGTCTTCTACCTAACCATCTGCTTCTACCAGCCTTACCTGATACAGTTAATTGGTGATCTGAGTTGGAAACTGAACCAATCATAGCCATACATTCAGTAAGGATCATTCTTGATTCTCCTGAAGGCAACTTGATGATTGCATATTTTCCGTCTCTAGAAGTTAATTGAGCTGAAGAACCAGCACTTCTTGCTAAAATAGCACCTTGACCAGGCTTCATTTCAACACAAGAGATTACAGTACCCAATGGAATATTTTTCAATTTCATTGCGTTACCTACGTTTGGTTCAACGCTTTCTCCTGAAACTACTTTCTGATCAACTTTGATACCGTTTGGAGCGATGATATATCTCTTCTCTCCGTCTGCGTACTCTAATAAAGCGATAAATGCAGTTCTGTTTGGATCGTATTCTACAGATTTTACAGTTGCTTCAACGTTTGCTTTGTTTCTTTTGAAGTCAATAATTCTGTATTTCTTTTTGTGTCCACCTCCGGTGTAACGCATGGTCATTTTACCTGTTTGGTTACGTCCACCTGACTTTTTAATACCAACTGTTAGAGACTTCTCTGGTTTGTTGGTAGTAATTTCCTCAAAATTGTTTACAATTCTGAATCTCTGTCCCGGGGTGATAGGTTTTAATTTTCTAACAGACATTACTATTATTTATAATTAATAATTAATTTACAGCAAAAATATCGATAACCTCACCTTCAGCAAGTTTGATTACCGCTTTTTTCAATTTGTTTGTCTTTCCTACTTGAAGACCTTTTTTAGTGTACTTTGAAGAAACCTTCGGAGCATAAATCATTGTGTTAACGTCTGCTACTTTTACACCGTAAGCTGCTTCAACAGCTTTTTTAATCTGGATTTTATTCGCCTTAGGATCAACTAAGAAAGAATAAGAACCTCTTAAATCTGTAAGGTAATTAGCCTTTTCTGAAATAACTGGTTTAATAATAATAGACATGACTTATTTCTTTAAATTTTCCTGGAATTTTTCAACTGCACCTTCGAAGAAAATAATCTCACCTGCATTTACTAAATCGTAAGAACTGATTTCGTTGAAGTTCATTACTTTAGTTTTAGGCAAGTTTCTTGAAGATAAATACACATTCTTGTTAGCTTCAGGAAGAACGAATAAAGATTTTTTACCGTTAAGTTCCAATGCATTTAATACATTGATGAAATCTTTAGTCTTAGGAGCAGCAAAGCTCACATCTTCTAAAACTTTAATGCTGTTGTCTCTCATTTTTTGAGATAAAACAGATTTTTTAGCTAATCTCTTAAGAGCTTTGTTCAATTTGAATCTGTAGTCTCTTGGTTTTGGTCCGAATACTCTACCTCCACCTCTGAAAGTTGGAGATTTGATATCCCCGTATCTAGCAGATCCAGATCCTTTTTGCTTCTTAAGCTTTTTAGTAGAAGCAGTAATTTCGCTTCTTTCTTTTGCTTTATGAGTACCCTGTCTTTGTGCAGCAAGATACTGTTTAACTTCTAAGTAAACCGCGTGCTGATTTGGCTCAATTCCGAATACTGTTTCGTCTAGAGTTACTTTTCTTCCGGTCTCTTTTCCTGATGTATTTAATACTACTAGTTCCATTTTCTGATAATTACATAAGAATTTTTAGCTCCCGGAACAGCACCTTTTACTACTAAAAGATTTTGTTCTTGATCAACTTTTAACACTTGAAGGTTTTGAACAGTTACCTGCTCACCTCCCATTCTTCCAGCCATTCTCATCCCTTTGAATACTCTTGAAGGGTCTGAACCAGCACCGATAGAACCTGGAGCTCTAAGTCTGTTGTGCTGACCATGAGTTGCCTGCATTACACCTCCAAATCCGTGTCTTTTAACAACACCCTGGAAGCCTTTACCTTTTGAAGTTCCTGTTACATCTACATACTCACCTTCGATGAATAGATCAACACTTACCACCTCTCCTACTTTTGCTTCAGTAAATCCATCGTGGAATTCTACTAATTTAGCTTTAGGAGCAGAACCAGCCTTTTTAAAATGACCAGCTAACGCTTTACCAACGTTCTTCTCACTCTTGTCATCGAAACCTAATTGAACAGCTGTATAACCGTCTTTTTCTAAGGTTCTGACCTGTAAAATCGAGCATGGACCAGCTTGAATAACTGTACAAGGAATGTTTTTCCCTTCTTCGTTAAACAAAGATGTCATACCGATTTTTTTACCAATAATACCTGACATTGTTTATATTATAATAAAATTTATCCTTTATTTATCACTATTTTTCGGAAGTCTGAAGTAATTTCTACTTTTGATATAGGCATACTACGCTCCTAAAATGAGTGTGCAAATTTATGAATTATTTTATAACTGACAAATATTTTGAGTAAAATATTTTGATTTTTAATCAATTAGATGATTTTGAAAAAATTCAGAACAACTTTCCCAAAGATTTATTTTGATTTTTAAAAAGAAATTAAGATGAAGACCTTATTGAGCAAGAACAGTAACTCCAACTTCTTCCAGTCCAGCCCTGTCTTCCGTAGAAATACAACTATCCGTAATCAGATAATCCACCTGATCCAAAGCTGCTATTTTTCCAAATCCTTTCTTATTCAGCTTTGAGGAATCTGCGAGAATCACTGTTTGATCTGCACATTCCATCATAATCTGATTCAGGTGGGCTTCTGCAGCATTGGAAGTACTGATTCCGAATTCCGGATCAATACCATCAACTCCCAGAAAAAGTTTATTGCATGAAAACTGCTTAAGAATACCTTCGGAAATAGAACCTACTATAGAGGTAGAACTTTTCCGCACTTCACCTCCCAGCTGTATAATATTAATATTAGGATTATTGCAAAGTTCAATCGCCACCCGTAAAGAAGACGTCAATACTGTAAGCGGACCAAAATTCATCAGCATCCTGGCAAGATAATGCATCGTTGTTCCGGATGCTAAAATAATACAGTCGTTTTCCTGAATCAATGACAAAGCAGCCCTTGCAATAGCCTGCTTCGCCTCCACATTGATACTTTCTTTCTCTACTACATTTTTTTCATAAGCATATCTCACCTGCTTACTCGCTCCTCCATGATTTCTGAAAAGAAGCCCCAGACTTTCAAGATAGTTCAAATCCTTTCGGATCGTAACTGAAGAAACATTGAGTTTTTCACACAGATCCTGAACAAGGACATGTCCTTTTTCATCAAGCTCTTTCAATATTTCATCCTGTCTTGGTATCAGCTTTTCCATTTTATTCGTTTCATCAAAATTACCTTTTTTTTTTCACTTCTTAAAATTTCATTTATTTTCTTTTTGCTTTCATTTTTAATTTATATATTTGAAAACGAAACATAAACGAAACATTTATGAAACGAAACGAAGAACTCAGTAAGTTAACCAATGTAAAAGAATGGGACTTTATTGTCATAGGAGGAGGAGCCAGTGGTTTAGGTTCAGCATTAGACGCAGTAAGCAGAGGATTCAAAACTTTATTGATTGAATCTCATGATTTTGCAAAAGCAACATCCAGCAGAAGTACCAAACTGGTACACGGCGGAGTAAGATATCTTGCCCAGGGAGATGTCGGATTGGTAAAAGAAGCATTGAAAGAAAGAGGACTTCTTGCAAAAAATGCAGCGCATATCGTAAAAAATCAGTCTTTCATTATCCCAAACTATACATGGTGGGGAGGTATTTACTATAAAATAGGACTTTCCATTTATGATTTCCTTGCAGGAAAACTAAGTCTGGGTAAAACGAAATACATCAGCAAATCAAAAACCGTTGAAAAGCTTCCAACTATTGAACAAAATCACTTGATGAGTGGCGTTGTTTACCAGGACGGACAATTTGACGATGCCAGACTTGCGATTAACCTTACCCAAACAATCATTGAAAAAGGCGGAAGTGCAGTTAATTATGTAAAAGTCATCAACCTTCTAAAAGATGCTTCCGATAAAGTAATTGGCGTGGTTGCAGAAGATCAGTTTTCTAAACAACAGTATCAGATTCATGGTAAAGTAGTCATCAACGCAACCGGTGTCTTTACAAATGACATTCTTAATATGAACAACCCTAAGCATGGTAAACTCGTTGTTCCAAGCCAGGGAATTCACCTTGTATTAGATAAATCTTTCCTGAAAAGTGATGATGCCATCATGATTCCAAAAACTTCAGACGGCAGGGTTTTATTTGTTGTTCCATGGCATGACAGAGCTTTGGTAGGAACTACAGATACTCTTTTAAAGGATGAAAGTTTCGAGCCTCGTGCCTTAGAAGAAGAGATTAACTTTGTTTTAAATACGGCAAGACAATATTTAGCCAAAAAACCAACCCGTGAAGATGTAAAATCAGTTTTCGCCGGACTGCGTCCTCTTGCCGCTCCTAAAGACGGAAGCAAAAGCACAAAAGAAGTTTCCCGAAGCCATAAAGTGATTACTTCAGAAACAGGACTGGTTTCTATTATAGGAGGAAAATGGACTACTTACCGTAAAATGGCAGAAGATACTATAAACGAAGCCATGAAAATTCACAGGTTGGGAAATAACCCATCTAAAACAGAACATCTGTCCATTCATGGAAACGTAAAACCGGAACAGGTAGACAGAACGAATCACCTGTATGTTTACGGATCTGATATTCCTTCTATAAAAGCGTTGCAGGAAAGCAATCCTCGTTATGCTCAAAAGATCCATCCGGATCATCCTTTTACAGTAGCCGAAATAGTATGGGCCGTAAAAACGGAGATGGCAGAAACAATTGAAGATATTCTTGCAAGAAGGGTACGTTTACTATTTCTTGATGCAAGAGCCGCTATAGACAGCGCTCATAACGTGGCAAGAATCATTGCTGAGGAAAAAGGATATTCTGAAGAATGGGCTCAGCAGCAGGAAAATGAATTCATTGAATTAGCAAAAGGGTATTTATTAACTCCTTATTCACCTAAAGTTATCAACCTAAATTAGCATTATATACATGAATGAAAAACTGATTCTCGCTCTAGACCAGGGAACAACTTCCTCCAGAGCGATTCTCTTCAATCACAGTGGAGAAATAAAATATGTATCTCAGAAAGACTTCAGTCAGATATTCCCTACCCCAGGCTGGGTAGAACACGATCCAAATGAAATATGGTCTTCACAGATCTCTGTAGCAGCAGAAGTTATCGCAAAAGCCGGAATCTCCGGTCTGGAAGTTGCCGCAATCGGTATTACGAACCAACGTGAAACAACCATTGTCTGGGATAAAGAAACCGGTGAACCTATCTACAATGCTATTGTATGGCAGGACCGCAGAACGTCAAAATACTGCGATGAACTGAAAGAACAAGGACACGCAGAAATCATCAAAGAAAAAACAGGACTTGTTCTGGACGCTTACTTTTCAGCGACGAAGCTAAAATGGATTCTCGATAGTGTAGAAGGAGCAAGACAAAAGGCAGAAGAAGGGAAATTGTGTTTCGGAACGGTTGACACATGGCTTGTCTGGAAACTTACCCGCGGAAAAATGTTTATCACAGATGTTTCCAATGCCAGCAGAACAATGCTTCTGAATATTCATACTTTAGAATGGGATAATGATTTATTAGAATTATTCAACATTCCAAAAGCCATTCTGCCTGCAGTAAAACAAAGCAGTGAGGTGTATGGTGAAACGGCCACTACTCTGTTCTCTACCAAAATTCCGATTGCAGGAATTGCGGGTGATCAGCAGGCTGCATTATTTGGCCAGATGTGCATCACTCCGGGAATGGTAAAAAATACCTATGGAACAGGATGTTTCTTATTAATGAATACAGGAACAGAAGCTGTTTCTTCTAAAAACAATCTTTTGACAACTGTAGCCTGGAAAATCAATGGAGAAGTAAACTATGCATTAGAAGGAAGTGTATTTGTAGGAGGCGCAGCCATTCAATGGTTAAGAGATGGTCTTAAATTGATTCATTCTTCGGACCAGGTGAATGAACTGGCGGCTTCTGTAGAAGATAATGGCGGTGTATATTTCGTTCCTGCATTAACGGGGCTTGGTGCGCCTTATTGGGATCAGTATGCCCGTGGAACTATTGTGGGAATCACCCGTGGTACTACCGATGCCCATATCGCAAGAGCAACATTGGAAGGAATTGCATTTCAGGTTTACGATATCGTAAAAGCAATGGAAGCAGATTCCGGAAGAGCAAGTCTTGAATTAAGAGTAGACGGAGGTGCTTCTGCAAGTGATCTTCTGATGCAGATACAGTCTGATCTTTTCGGCTTTAAAATCACAAGACCTAAAACTCTTGAAACAACAGCTTTAGGAGCAGCCTATCTTGCCGGCCTTGCTGTAGGATACTGGAAAGATATCGCTGAAATTCAGTCTCAATGGATTGTTGATAAAGATTTCCATCCTCAATTGGAAAAAGAACATGTTGATAAAATGGTACACTCTTGGAGAAAAGCTGTATCACGTTCTCAAAGCTGGATAGAAGATTAATTCACTTATCAAAAAAAACTTATATGACCCCATTTATCGCAGAAGTTATCGGGACGATGCTTCTTATATTGCTAGGCAACGGTGTTGTAGCCAATGTTGTCTTAAAAGATACGAAAGGAAATAATTCCGGATGGATTGTTATTACTACCGCTTGGGCATTGGCCGTTTTTGTGGGAGTAACTGTTGCAGGGCCAATAAGTGGTGCCCATCTGAATCCAGCTGTAACCATTGGACTGGCCACTGCAGGAAAATTTTCGTGGGATCTTGTTCCGTCTTATATTGCAGCTCAAATGATTGGAGGAATGCTGGGTGCATTTTTAGTATGGCTTTTCCACAAAGATCATTTTGCGATCACGGAAGATGAAGGAGCCAAACTGGCCTGTTTCAGTACTGGTCCGGCTATCAGAAAAACATCTTCTAATCTTATCAGTGAGATTATCGGAACATTTGTACTTGTATTTGTTATTTTCCATTTTTCTGACCCGAGTATTTCTTTACAGACTGATCCAAATGCCAAAGTTGGGTTAGGTACTGTAGGCGCTATTCCCGTTACCTTTCTTGTATGGGTAATAGGTTTATCCCTTGGAGGAACTACTGGATATGCCATCAACCCCGCAAGAGATCTTGCTCCAAGAATCATGCACGCTATCTTACCTGTAAAAGGAAGTAGTGACTGGGGGTACGCCTGGATTCCTGTTGTAGGACCTATTACAGGTGCTATTATTGCTGCAGTTATATACGGATTTTTAAAATAAAACAAATGATGAAAAAAATCTTAAAGGGAATCTTTCTTCTTGCTATAGGCACAGGAAGATTATTTTCACAGGAAAATGGTGAAACCAAGGAAACCAAAGAAGGAAGACTTGATTTTACAGCCAACATTCAGAACAATCACTTATGGAGAGGGCTTATTATTACTGATAAACCTGTTGTGATGGGAAATCTTTCCTACGCTTTAGATGCGGAGAAGAAATGGAAAGTGGGAATTTGGGGAGCTTCTGCACTAGCGGATGATAAGGATAATACTCATTATAAGGAAATCAATTATTACGTTCAGTATTCTGACGGACGTTTTTATATTGGATTATGGGATCTTTATAATTCAAGAAATATCAATACTGCAGTAGCTGCTGATGACATCTTCAGCTATTCACAGAGAAGAACTGCCCATATTATTGATTTAAGAACAAATTATACTTTCGGACCTTCATTCCCGATCAATATTGAAGCTGACATTATGCTGTATGGAGGAGCCAATGCAGGAGAAGTAATCCTGGAAGCTGACGGAAGTTATAAGAAAAACAGATACTCTACTTATGTACAGGTGAGTTATCCTGTCATTAGTGGTCAGAAAGTAAACCTTGATGCTTTTGTAGGAGCCGGATTTGCTCTCAACGACAAAACTTTTTTATATGGTAATGGCAAAAACAGCTTCGACATTGTAAATGTAGGAGTAAAAGCAGGAAAAGTGGTTAAGATCACAGATCATTACAGCCTTCCTGTATCCATGATGGCCATGTGGAATCCGTCTAACAAATATGCAAGAATTCAGCTTGCGGCAACTGTTTTTTAATCTGAATTAAACTAAATTATAGAAAAGCCACTCTTTTTGGAGTGGTTTTTTACTACATCACTCTTCCTTAAAAAGGAGAATAATTATACGATTCTAAAATATGGTAAAAACCCCATCAATAACCGGGTTTTTACGGAGAATATTTTGCTTAAATATCTATACTTTTGAAAAAAAGATTAATGAAAAAGATTTTCAGTTTAATGATCCTGTGTATTAGTATTTTTACTTTAGCCCAGCAGGTAAAGGTTCCTTTTACCGGACACAGAAGCTTTGATATCATGAAAGGATACAGCGGCACCGGCACTCCTCACTATTATCTGGATATAAAAGCGGACGGTGATGTTCATTTTGGATATGTTCAGGTGAATCAGGCAGACGGAAAAGAAACAACAGAGGAAATCAATGCCGGAAAATATGCCCCTAATAAAGTAATGAAAGTAGTTTTCAAAGAATATGACGAGACATTTCTGGTAAAATTCGACAAAGACAAAATTTATCTTACTGATGAAAGGGGAAATATTCTACATCTTGATGGATGCTGTTCTTCCAGAGAAAGCATCGATAAGGAAACCTGTAAGTGCGAAAGTGAACTTTACAAGTAGTAAAATAATATATAGAGAGAGTCGCTCCATTGGGGCGGCTTTCTTGTTGTGAAAAGCGATCCGTAAAATTAATCACCGGGATTTCACGGTTTATATTCTCCCTAAATATCTTTATTTTTGAAGGATGATTAAAACTCATGAAAAATTTTAAAATCCTATTATTACTTCTCTTTTTTCTTATTGTGTCATGCAGCAGGAAAGAAAATCATCCTTATACATTCTATTACTGGAAGACCAACCTGAAACTGGATTCTGAAGAAAAGAAAATACTAGATCAGGCAACTGTCCCTTACGTATACACCAGATTTTTTGATGTTGATAAAGTGAACGGAAAATTTCAGCCGGTAGCTGTTATCACCAAAGACAAAAGCTTCAAAACAGATAAACAGATAGTTCCCACGGTTTTTATTACCAATCAGACTTTATTGGGTATTTCTGCGGAAGAGATCAGGTTTCTTGCGGAAAGCATCCATCTTTTAATTCAAAAGAAAGCGGATGAGTATCATCTGAAAACCAATAATGAAATTCAGATCGACTGTGACTGGACGGCCGGAACACGGAATGATTATTTTAAATTTCTGAAAGAACTCAAAAAGATCTCAGGAAAGGAAGTTACCTGCACACTTCGTCTTCATCAGGTGAAAGATAAAAAACAGACCGGAATTCCTCCTGTAGAAAAAGTATACCTGATGTGCTACTCTACTTCATCACCACTGGAAAAATCTGACAAGAACTCTATTCTGGACATCAATATTCTAAAAAGCTATCTTTCAAAAATGGAAGACTACCCTATCAAAAAAGTTGAAGTAGCGCTTCCTATTTATTCCTGGGGAATTGTCACCAATCATTTGGGAAAACATAAACTGATCAATGCTTTATCTAAAAGAGATCTTGAAAACCCAAATTTCAAAAAGATATCCGATCATGAAATTCAGGTTTTGAAAGACGGATTTTACTTTGGAAGTTATTTAAACAAAGGTTTCAAAATAAAAACAGAAGAAATCTCAGAAGAACAGCTTAAAGAGGCTATCATTTTTTTACAGAAAAAAATCCCACATTTTAATATTATTTATTATCAATTAGATAGTAAATTTGTGTTAGATCGAAAATTTTAAATCTCTCAGAGATAAAGACATACTGTCAAGACCAAACCATAAACTATTACAAAAATTAAAAAAACACTACGCACCCTATGAAAAAGTATATTCTTTCACTTGCGGTTGTATCACTTTTCTATACACAATCTGACGCCTGTGCGTGGTCAGATCCTGATTATGATTACTTCAACCTTTTCACGCAAACCATCATCAAAGACAAGGCCTATCTTCCTTTTCTGCACAATTATTCCAGCAGGTTCTATGGAGGATACAATCCGGCATTGATTCCTGATGATAATATTGAAACATGGAAAAAGTTCTTTAATAATCAACTTACCTATACCGAGACTCAGAATCTGGTGTATAAGATGAGTATGAACGACCTGAATGCCTTAAAAAATGGAAGTCCAACCAATCCTCTTCTACAAAAGCTAGGAGCAGGATTCTACCAAAAATATAAGGAAGGTCTTGATTATTTGATTGAAGCCAAGTATCTGGAGCCTTATATGAGCATCAATTATGTTGAAAATGAGAATTCATTTTATTATGATAGAGATGCCAACAGGAAAAATGCCACCGCTCTTGACTACAATAAAACGATTGCTGCCTTAACGTCTTTATACAATGCGGCAAGAAACCTTGAAATCAAACAACGTTACGGATACCAGCTGGTACGTCTTAATCATTATACCAGAAATTATGATTCTGCAATGCAGGCTTTCAAAACCTATGTTGCTCCTATCAAATTGAAAGGAACCGTTTACTTTATGTCTCTGGATCAATTGGCCGGGGCACAAAGAGGGCTGGAAATGAACAGCGATGCCAACTGGAATTTCTTTCAGGTATTCATGAACAGCAAAGACCGCAAGGAATCTGCATTTGTTTCTATGAAACTTTCTGATACAGCCTCTTTCAGCAACATCATGAAAAGAGCCAATACGAATGAAGAAAAGAATATGGCTTATTTCCTTTTAGGGTATGAGGACTTCAACAATCCAATTCCTACTATGGAAAAGATGTATGAAATCAATCCTGATTCTGAAATCCTAAAGGTAATGGCGGCAAGAAGCATCAATGAACTGGAAAGAAGTTATCTGCCTACCTATTACTATACTTCAGACGCTGCCAATAGTCCATATATACAAAGAGGAAAAGCCGATAACAATACTTCTACAAAAGATGCTATAGCCACTACCACCACTGAAGTAAAGGAGGAAAAGCTATCTTTCTGGCAAAAAATTGTAAGGTTCTTTAAAAACCTGTTCGGAGGTTCAAAATCTAAAGAATCTGCTGATGGGAAGAAAACAGATCAAAGCGATGATGAATTGCTGGACAATCCAAACAGGATTCCGTTCTATACTACTTCCGGCTATGGATATGATGATAAAATGAAAGACTACCTTGATGACCTTCAAAAATTCACTGACAAAACAAAAGAAAAGTCCAAGGATGAATATTGGCAGATCGCAGATGCTTATCTTAAATTCCTGAAAAAAGATTATAAAGGAAGTACAGAAATCCTGGAAGATATTAAAACAACGAATCCTGAATATCTGGAAGAAATCAAACGAATGAAGGTTTTGAATGACATTGTTTCCCAGCCAAGGATTGACGCTGCCTATGAAGATCATCTGATGAAAGATTATGCAGAATATTTCGTAGAGAAAAAAGTAGAGAAAGACACAGCCACTACAGACAATTTCGATTATTATGGTGAAGTGCCTTCTACTGCAGACTTCCTCAAGGATGTTTTGGCAAACCGTTATTTCCTTCAGGGAGAAGACGGAAAATCATTCCTGATGAACAATAAACTTTCGGATCTTCAGTACAATCCGAATTCTACCCTTGTAAAGAGTGTGGAAGAGTTTTACAGAAAACCTGATAAAACCCAGTTTGAGCAACAGATTATTGCTAAAAATATGGATAGCGTAGGCAATATTGATGCTTTCTTCAATAACATATATGGGGACAGAGCCATGAGACTTGCCGATTTTGAAAAAGCGAAATCTTATTATGAAAAAGCTAAAAACTTTGCCGGTATTCCAAGACAGAATTATGAATGGACCGAAAAGAACGGCCAGACCATCACTCCAAAACAATATACTTCTGCCGAATATAATGGGTTTAAAAATATATCAAATCTTGTATTCGGGCATAATGTTTGGGAAAGTTTCGGAAGTCCGGATACGGAAAGTATGAAAGCTGAGAATTATACTGATTTCCCTTTCATTACAACCAGCATGGACAAACTTGAGTTGGCAAATGTACTGATTCAGCTTAAAAAGATAGGAAACGGAACTGGTGAAAAAGCTGCAAAAGCCAACCAGCTTATTGGAAACTTATTATACAATACCTCTATTTTAGGATATTACCGTCAATTATTTGTAATGGATATTGACAACAGCAATGGCGGCAAATATGATTTCTGGAATACTGACAGAAAGAATCCTTACAAGTATTATTATAAGAACTTCCTGGACACTTCTTATATTGAACCTGACAATTTTGATCTGTCAATCAACTATTATCAGAAGGCACTTAAGCTTTCAAACAATAAAGAAGAAAAAGCAAGAATTTTATTCCAGATGGCAAGTGCTGAACAGGGTAAATATTATCAGTACGAAGCGAAAGCTCCAAAAGATTTTGATTATTCTGATCCGAAATGGTCTGAAAAAGAAGACGCCCGCCAAAAGGAAATGGACAATCTTAAAAATCAAAAATACAGAACCTATTTTGCTCAGTTGAAAGCACAGTATTCCGATACTGAAACAACGAAAAACTTAATGGGAAGCTGTAGTTATTTCAGCTATTTTATGAGATAACATCATTCATAAAAAAACCTCTGAATTATCAGAGGTTTTTTATTTTTATCTTGTATTGAAAAATATTCAATAATTATATTTTAGAGTTTTAAGGCAAATGCACATTTATTTTTTGTGTTCCTGCTTCTGAATCCATTCTTCATGTTTTCTTTTAAAGAATTCGTACTTGTAATCCTGATTTCTCTGCGCAGCATCAATGGAATGGGAAGTATGAATATCTGCATCTTTTTTAGCAAGCTGAGCCAATTTTTCATAATAAATATGAAGCTGGTCCAATTCTGCTTCCGTAAGGTCTTCAATATCTACAATTCTGTTGCTCGCTTTTTCGTGAGCGGCTATAATTTCATTCAGTTTGATTTGTATCGCTTTTGAATCTTTATTCTGAGCCTTTTGAATGAGAAACACCATGAGAAAAGTAATGATTGTAGTTCCGGTATTGATTACCAGCTGCCAGGTTTCAGAGTAGCCAAAAAAAGGACCTGTGACCGCCCATATTACCACGATCAGGAAAGCTCCTATAAAAGCAATTGGACTTCCTGTAAATTTTACAGCCCAGTTTGAAAACTGTTCAAAAAAATGATGTCCTTTATGACTCATAACTTCTGTTTTTAATATAATAAATTTATAAAAATTAATCAGAAATTATGGAAAAGTTAAGAATATGAGGTATCTAAATATTTCAGGCTATTTTATTTCATTTTTCTGAATCTATGCCACCAGATCAGAAATCCAGTCACCGGTAATGAACAACCGATAAGAGAAACTATAAAGTAGAGAATGATACTTGGCAGTCCCATGATCTCTCCTGTATGTAAGGGTTTGGCTAAAGATGTAAACTGTTTGTTCAAAGGTTTGTCCGAAAACAGTTCTTTTGTTTTGAAAACTCCGGTTTTATCAAATGTCACTTCATCCGGAAACATCATTCCAAAGAAGTTTTGTCTGTTGGTTTTGATAACAACATATCGTGGATTTTCTTTATTGGGAAGTTCTATACTTGTAACGGCCTTGTAAGGAAGATGGCGGTCTGCCAGCTTTACAATCTTATCTACGGAAGCGGAAGTAACGTCTTTCAGATTTTTCTTTTCGTCCTGTTTCTGAAGCATATCTTCCAGAAGTCCTCCGAACGCATCATCTCCACTGTCTTTTTCTTTTGAAATATTGTCTATTGACGATCCTCCCAGACTTATGATAAGCGTATTTTTCACCCACGGGTAGGTCACATACAATCCTGTAACGGCAATAAAGAAGAGCATCAGAAAAGTATAAAATCCCAAAGTATTGTGCAGATCATAATTGACCCTTTGAAATTTTGCTTTGAACATAACAGTGAGCCCTTGTTTCAAAAACTTCAGTTTCTTTGGAAGCCAGAGAATAAATCCTGAAATCAACAGAATACAAAACATAAGAACTGAAGCTCCAACAATCTGTCTTCCGGCATTTCCCATCATCAGATTTCTATGAAGATCCAGAACTGTTTCAAAGAACCGTCCCGAACCAACATTGGGCTGTCCCAGTATCTCTCCTGTATATTGGTTATAGTAAGTACTTTTGTCCAGATTATCTTCACGGTAACCGATCACATAGCTTTTCCCATTGTCATCGGGAATCATCAGAGAAGTAAGTTCTTTATTATGTTTTAATAATTCTGCCTGAATCAGATCAGGGTTCATTGCTTTTCCTGAACCCGGGCTTATGTATACTTTATCCCTGTTGCTAAAATCAATAATCTGATTTTTGAATGCATAAAGACAGCCGGTAAGACACATTATAAAAACAATACTACTTGATAAAAGTCCCAGCCAGAGATGAGTGATCCACATCAGGTATTTTGTAACCGATTCGTTTTTTCTTTTTTTCCTGTAAAGGCTTTTAAGTAAAATTCTCATTGTTTAACAGCAAAAAACATTAAGACAGTAACACCGTCTTAATGTTTTAAATTAAAATTGATATGAATAAATTAAAAAAAGTTAATACAAATTCGGGGTAAGAAAGCATGAAGCTTTTGACGGAAGTTATTTTAGTCTAAAAGATTACTGGTTTAACTTTAATCTACATTCACCAAATTGAATACGTTTTCTTAAAAGTAGCAAGAACTTTTAGCTCAAAATCATATCCATCTCCCTTCTCCATGCTTCCAGCCCTTACTGGTATTAATATCGTTTATTTTCTTCCTTTGAACTGAACTTCTTTTACGATTGTTTCAAACTTCGTATAATGTTCAGGACTTAGGGCTTTCTTAATAGCATCCTTTCTCTGGGTATCAAATTTCTCCCAGTATTCTTTAGCCAAATCGTTATTCCCGTGATATACATCGTGAGCATCATTGAAGGCCTTTTCAAAAGCATCGTTAGCTGCATTTACTACTTTGAATTCATCTTCGGAAAGCTGTGCTTCCGTTTTGATTCTTTCTAGTAAAGCATTGTCATATCTTGGTCTTTTTCTTGAATTTTCATCTACAAACTTATTGAACTTTTCCATCTGCGAACCATCTAAAACGGTAGCCATTTCAATAGACTGCTGCGCTCTCAGTTCTTCATTTTTTATTCCTAAAGCAACCCGATCCATATTACCTCCCTGAGCTTTTGCTGCCTGAAAGTTCTGTTCCTGAAGCTGCTGATATTTTGCAGTGATTTCATTAAAGTTTTTTTCCTGTTCAGCAGTAAGTTTCACTTCTGTTTTAAACTGGTTGTAATCTATTCCTTTCTTTTTGTCTCCGGAACATGACACAGCCGCAGCACCAAGAGCCAATGCTAAGAATACTGTTTTGATACTTTTCATAATAAATGATTTTGTTGATTAGAATTTATAGTTTACCTGTACAGCAAAGTTTCTAGGCTGAATCTGATCGATATATCCTCCTCTAAAATAAGAGCTGTATCCTACAGTATCAAAGATGTTATTAAAGAATACTCTTATTCCCATTCCATTTTTCAGTGTATATCCTGCCTGTGCATCTACTGTGGTATATTCCGGCATATCGAAAGGTTTGTCTCCAGGCTTCACACTGTTCAGGTGACCTGCGGTAAATGTTTTCTGAGTCCATTCATCAACCGGTCTTTTTCCTACATAATAAATTCCTGCCCCTACATCAAGTCCTGATAAAGTACCTTTATTGAATTTATAATTTAACCATCCGTTTGCAGTATGTTTAGGAGCATTCATTGGTGCAGATCCGTTCATGTACGCCGGGCTGTCCTGATACTGAGCATCAAGATACGCCCATCCGGACATTACCTGAAGGTTCGGAAGAATTCTTCCTATCAATTCTACTTCCACTCCTTTTCTTCTAAGGTTTCCGGCAAGACCGTACATCGTTTGTTTGTCGATCACAACAGGGTTATAATTTTCGTCAAGAATAGTGAAAGAAAGGTGATCTGTTTTAATGTCAAATACCGTTACATTAAATCTTAAACGCTCATTAAACCAGTCTGATTTAATCCCAGCTTCCCATTGTTTTGTCATTGACGGACCTACTCTTCCACCATCTAAAAGGAAGTTATTAGAAGATCTTAAAGATGTTGTTGTGGTATATGATCCAAATACATTAACATTTGGAAGCGGAGAAACGATCAATCCGAAATTAGGATTCCATGTATCTACAGATTCATTGGCAGAACCATTAAGTCGGCTATAACGAAGTCCCAAATGAGCTTTTACATATTTTCCGATCGTCATCACATCCTGAGCCATTGCTCCGATACTTGGTGTTAATACCGCATTTGATCTTCCCAGGTTTTTATAGATGACATTCACCGGAAGCTGATTGGGAATATTTCCGTTCACTACATCTACAATATCAAGCGGATTAGCCGCATAGGTTGTGTTTCCGATTTTTGTGGCACGTGCAGTAATTAAATTCCCTGGTGCAATTGAATTTTTGTATGCTTCAAAGGTTGTAGAAGAGGTTTCTGTTTCTCTCCAGTCAAAACCAACCTGGAATGTATGATTAATAAATCCTGTCTTTATCTGCTCTCCGATGAAGTCTAATTGTAATACTTTGTTGATATCTTCTCCCTGTGATTTTCCTATGGTACGCTGTCTGATATTATAGTTGGTTTCACCAGCCGGCAATGATACGGATGAAGCTTCAGAATCTGTATTGCTTACAGAATTAACGAAAGCCGCTCTCACTTTTAATTTATCTGTAAGGTTACGTACAATTGTAGTTGCAAAGTTGAAGGTCTCAGTTTTTGAATAATCAGATGCATAGCCTAAAAACTTTCCTTTTGGCATATGATATAATGCTTCAACAGTTCCTGGCGCAAGGTTTATTGTTCCTCTGTCCGGTGTTCTTTTATCATGAAGATAATCCATTTCCACATTGATTAATGTCTTATCATCCGGACGGAAAGCAATGGATGGGTTTACATAAATCCTTTCTCCCTGTACATGGCTTCTGAATGAGTTATTATTTTGGTATGCTCCGTTGAATCTCACTGCTACTTTTCCCTGAGAATCCAGTACTCTCTGGAAATCTACTGTAGGTCTGTAAAAATCCCAGCTTCCATAACGGAATCCTACATTAGTCTGATCAATAAACTGAGGTCTTTTTGTTACAACATTAATTACACCTCCTGCAGATCCCAAGCCATTTCCTATTCCCTGACCAATAGCAGCAGATCCTTTGATAACCTGAATGCTTTCTACTCCCTGCATATCAGTAATCATCCCTGCAGTACGGAAATCTGAATCCAGCTGAACCCCGTTTTTCAGTACAGGAACTCCACGATATCCTCTGATGGACATACTTTCGTTTCCTCCTCCATAGCTTGAAAATAAGGTTACCCCGGGAACATTTTTGGCAACATCAGTGACTGTAAGCGCTCCTAATTCTTCAATTGCTTTATGGGAAATCACGGAAATACTTTGAATCTGATCTCTGGTTTTCAATGGCAATCTGGTAATTGCATCCAACCCTTGTGGCTGTTTCTTTTTTTCACCAAACAGTTCTACTTCTTCAATTTTCTTGTGCTTAACTGAATCATTTACTTTCTGTGCATTGGCCAGAACTCCACCCAATAACAGCAGAGAAAAGGATACTACTTTATTCATCTGATAATTTTTGACAAAATTATTATTTTTATTAATTCTAAATAAATAAACAAGAGTGACATATGTCACCTGAAAAAGAAGTATTAATGTCAGATCATTAATCTCTGCCAGAGACTCTTTACAATCCCCAAACAGATCTATACTATCGTTAAGGGTAATTCCTTTAAGGGTTTTTATGGTTATGGAAAGTACAATCAAAAAAAAGCATATCTGATGGTTGATCAAATATGCTTTACTTAGTTTTTTAGATTATATCAAAAAAAATCCGTCCCTAAAAAGGAACGGATTGTATAATCATTGCAAAGTATGCAGTTATCACACTTTAATTTCAACGTCTACACCTGAAGGAAGTTCTAATTTCATTAGAGCATCAACAGTTTTAGAAGAAGAAGAGTAGATATCCATTAGTCTCTTGTGAGCTGATAATTGGAACTGCTCTCTTGCTTTCTTGTTTACGTGCGGAGATCTCAACACTGTGAAGATTCTCTTATTCGTTGGCAATGGAATTGGACCGTTTACAACAGCACCAGTAGCCTTTACCGTTTTTACGATTTTCTCAGCAGACTTGTCTACCAAGTTGTAATCGTAAGATTTTAGTTTTATTCTGATTCTTTGTGACATTTCTTTAATTTAAAAATTAACCTTTTGCTTTAGCTATGATTTCTTCAGCAACGTTTTGTGGAGTAGCTTGGTACTTCTCTAATTCCATAGAAGAAGTAGCTCTTCCTGATGAAAGTGTTCTTAGAGTTGTTACATATCCAAACATTTCAGAAAGTGGAACAGAACCTTTGATTACAACAGCACCGTTTTTCTCTTCCTGACCACTGATAGTACCTCTTCTTTTGTTAAGGTCACCAATGATGTTACCCATATATTCTTCCGGAGTTACAACTTCCAGTTTCATAATAGGCTCCATAATTACTGGCTTAGCAGCACGTCCCGCTTCTTTAAATCCTAATTTAGCAGCCATTTCAAATGAAAGAGCATCAGAATCCACTGCGTGGAAAGATCCATCTTTAAGAGTAACTTTAATACCTTCAACTTCGAAACCAGCCAAAGGACCGTTCTTCATTGCAGCTTTAAAGCCTTTTTCAATTGCAGGAACAAATTCTCTAGGAACGTTACCACCTTTGATCTCATTGATGAATTCTAAACCAACTTTTCCTTCGTCTGCAGGTCCTAGTTCGAATACGATATCAGCAAATTTACCTTTACCTCCAGATTGCTTTTTGTAAACTTCTCTGTGGCTGGCAACTTTTGTTAAGTTTTCTTTGTATTCTACCTGAGGTTGTCCTTGGTTAACTTCAACTTTGAATTCTCTCTTCATACGATCTACAATGATATCTAAGTGAAGCTCACCCATACCAGAGATAATCGTTTGTCCAGAAGCTTCGTCAGTTCTAACCGTAAACGTAGGATCTTCTTCAGCCAATTTAGCTAAAGCGTTACCCATTTTATCCTGGTCAGCTTTAGTTTTAGGCTCAACAGCGATACCAATTACCGGATCAGGGAAAACCATCGATTCAAGAACGATTGGGTTTTTCTCGTCACACATTGTATCACCAGTTTTGATAGACTTGAATCCTACCGCTGCACCAATATCACCAGCTTCAATATATTCTACTGGGTTTTGCTTGTTAGCGTGCATCTGATAGATTCTAGAGATTCTTTCTTTATCTCCTGAACGAGTGTTCAAGATATAAGAACCTGCATCTAGTCTTCCTGAGTAAGCTCTGAAGAATGCTAATCTTCCCACGAACGGGTCAGTAGCAATCTTAAATGCTAATGCAGAGAAAGGCTCATCTACAGATGGTTTTCTTGTGATTTCAGCGTCAGTTCTTGGATCAGTACCTTTGATATCATCTTTATCCAATGGAGAAGGCAAGTATTTACATACTGCATCCAACATAAACTGTACTCCTTTATTCTTGAATGAAGAACCACAAGTCATTGGGATAATAGATAAATCGATAGTAGCAGCTCTCAATGCAGCATTGATTTCTTCTTCTGTAATTGAATCCGGATCTTCGAAGAATTTCTCCATCAAAGTTTCGTCATATTCAGAAACAGCTTCTACTAGTTTCTCTCTATATTCAAGAACTTCATCTTTCATATCTTCAGGAATTGGCACTACTTCAAAAGTAGCTCCTTGTCCTGCTTCATCCCAGATGATCGCTCTGTTTTTAATTAAGTCAACAACACCTTTGAAATCTTCTTCAGCACCGATTGGTAAAACGATTGGAACTGCGTTAGATCCTAACATTTCTTTAACCTGGTTTACCACGTTAAGGAAGTCAGCACCTTGTCTGTCCATTTTGTTTACAAATCCCATTCTAGCAACTTTGTAGTTGTCAGCAAGTCTCCAGTTTGTTTCAGACTGAGGCTCTACTCCATCTACTGCAGAGAATAAGAATACCAATCCATCCAATACTCTTAAAGATCTGTTTACTTCTACAGTGAAGTCAACGTGTCCCGGTGTATCAATGATGTTGAAGTGGTAAGGCTTAGTTTCAGGTAAAGCTTTTCCTTGATCTGTTGGAAAGTTCCAAGAACAAGTGGTAGCTGCAGAAGTAATAGTAATACCTCTTTCTGCTTCCTGCTCCATCCAGTCCATTGTAGAAGCACCATCGTGAACTTCTCCAATTTTGTGGTTTACCCCTGTATAGAATAGAATCCTTTCTGTAGTGGTAGTCTTACCTGCATCAATGTGAGCAGCGATACCAATATTTCTTGTAAATTTAAGATCTCTTCCCATTTCAGATTAGAATTTGAAGTGTGAGAAAGCCTTGTTAGCTTCCGCCATTTTGTGAGTATCAGATTTCTTTTTGAAAGCAGCACCTTCTTCTCTTGAAGCAGCTACAACTTCGTTAGCTAATTTCAAAGCCATAGACTTATCATTTCTAGCTTTAGAATATTTGATTAACCATTTCATTGCCATAGAAATTTTTCTATCAGCTCTGATTGGCATAGGGATTTGGAAGTTAGCTCCACCTACTCTTCTAGAACGTACTTCTACGTGAGGCATTACATTTGTAAGTGCATCTTTCCAGATTTCAAGTGCAGTTTTTTCGTTATCTCCTTTTTTAGTTTCTACGATCTCTAATGCATCATAGAAAATTTTGAATGCGATTGACTTCTTACCGTCAAGCATTAAGTTGTTTACGAATCTCGTTACCAATTGATCATTAAATTTCGGATCTGGTAACAACGGTCTTTTTTTCGCTTTTGTCTTTCTCATTGCTTTTGTACCTTATTTAATGATTATTTTTTCTTTCCTTTTGCAGGAGCAGCAGCTGCTTGTCCTGGTTTAGGTCTCTTAGCTCCGTACTTAGATCTTCTCTGAGTTCTTCCATTTACACCAGCGGTGTCTAATGCACCTCTTACGATGTGGTAACGTACTCCCGGTAGGTCTTTCACCCTTCCGCCTCTAACCAATACTATCGAGTGCTCCTGTAGATTGTGTCCTTCGCCCGGGATATAGGCATTCACTTCTTTACCGTTAGAAAGTCTTACCCTTGCAACTTTTCTAAGTGCAGAGTTAGGTTTCTTAGGTGTAGTTGTATATACTCTCGTACATACACCACGTCTTTGTGGACAAGAATCAAGGGCAGCCGATTTGCTCTTCTTGGCAAGCGTGGCTCTTCCTTTTCTTACTAATTGTTGAATAGTAGGCATTTAATTGCTTTTTATTTTAGGGTGCAAAAATAGTAATATTTTTTTAATCTGCAAACACTTATATAAAAATTAAAATCAAATACTTACATCCCAAATCGAACAGGTTTCTCCATGACAATCAAAGAAGCATAATAAACAAGAGGAAAAGGAACAGAAAAACAGAAATTTCTCACCTGAAAAAATGAGTATTAAATAATTATGAAATTTATACTTCTGACAATTTTCAATTTTAATTCCGTGTAAGATAGTTTTGAATCCATTCAATCATGATGTCATGCTGAAGATGTAAAAGAACCAGTAAATAAAAGATACCGGAAAAGATAAGATATGAAGATTTTATTGGATTATTATTGAATGATATCATTTCAGAATCATTCCTTTGTAAGTAGGATGTGAAAACAATAAATAATAATGTAGAGTAAATATAATTCCATCTCATCCAATCAATTCCGAGATAATATAAAGGGGTAACCCAAAGAAGGCAGATCATATTACAGAAAAGATAGGTATAAAATGATTCTCTTTTAAACAGATAAACATAAAACCCCATTTGAAATATCATGATAATAAGTTCTACAGCATGAACCAGAAACGATAATTTATACTGAAGAACATAATTAAAATCAAAATAATATTCCAGATCAAAAATATTCTCTTTCTGAAAAACCACTCCCCTTCCTTTCAAAATAGATAAACTTTCTCCTTCGTTAACATTTCCACCAAAAAAATATATAATACCAATACTGACAAAAGCAGCGATTGTTATAGAAAGGACATATTTAATATTAATTTTCTGCCACTTGGAATAATTAATCCATATTAAAAAGGGTAAGAAAAAAAATCCGGCCTCATGAATGAAGAGAAAAATGATATAAAAAAGCCATAATACTGTATCATTAAGCTTCGATTTTTTTGCAAAAGAATACCAAAGCATTATAAGAATCAATATGATCTCTCTTCTACCGGCATTTCTGACAGTTAATGCAGGAAATAATAGAATATAAGGTGAAGCCATGATACACATATAAAAAAGATCAACCTTATATTTCTTTAAGTATAGAAACGTCCCATACAGAATTCCTGAAAGACCAATGATCTGAAAAATCAGGATTTGAAATTGTAACTTAACACCCGTTATATCCTGTATATAAAAAAACGCATCCCCCAAAAGACCTCTTCTTTTGAAACCACCATCCGTGTAATTTATCAGCCAGTCAGAAATAGTCCAGGCTGAAAATGGCTCTTTCGCTTTCAGATATAAAGCCATAAAAACACCAATATAAATCAATACGATTCCAATACTGAAATATTTAACCAATGATGTTCTCTTATTTTCAGGTATATTGATAAAGTTGTCAAAAAACATATGTGTAAAATTTCTGCTGTCTATTCTATTACCGCAATATTAATACTTCCAAACTATTTTAAAAAATTTTCTTATAGTTATCATCTATTAATAATCCAGGGAGTTCGGCACGATATTTCGTAAATTTGGGATATACAAAATGATAAACTATCAATCACAATAGTAAAACTTCGTTATATTTCTTGGAAGTGGTGATTGTATGATTCTAAAAAAATAAATATATACATATGAAAAATGCAAGTATTATTGGCCTTAAAGAAGCCGATTGTAAAAAAATCTCAGAAAAATTAAATGTACTGTTAGCTAATTATTCTGTATTTTATCAGAATACAAGAGGTTCTCACTGGAACATCAAAGGAGAGCAGTTCTTTACCCTTCATCCAAAATTTGAGGAGTTGTACAACAGTCTTGTTTTAAAGATTGATGAAATTGCAGAAAGAATCCTCACATTGGGAGCTACTCCTGCGCACAATTACTCAGATTATTTAAAGGTAGCTACTATTAAAGAAAGCAAAGAAGTAACTGATGGCACCAAAAGTGTTGAGCAGATTTTAAGTTCTTTTAAAGTAGTCATTGATCTGCAGAGAGAACTTTTAGATATCACAGATGAAGCAGGAGATGAGGGTACTAATTCCCAAATGAGCGATTATATTACCGAACAGGAGAAAGAAGTTTGGATGTACAATTCTTATCTTGGAAAATAACTCCATAAAATGCATTGAAATATTTCAAAAAAATCGCCTTACATTTAGGCGATTTTATTATTTATTTTTATATTTGCGTTAAAATTACACATATTATGAACGACGTAAGACTGAACTCTATCCTAGATAATGATTTTTATAAAATAACCATGCAGAATGCAGTGGTAAAGCTTTTTCCCAGCTCTATTGTAAAATACGAATTTATCAACAGGGGGAAACACCATTTTCCGGAAGGATTTGACGTTGCTTTAAGAGAAGCTGTTAATAAAATGGCTGAACTTAAACTTACGAAGGACGAGAAAAAATTCATGGCAAGAACATGTCCTTATATTGATCTTCCATATCTGGATTTTTTGGAGGGATATCATTTTGACCCGTCTGAAGTAAAAATACACCAGGAAGGAGGTGACCTTTCCGTTGTTGTAGAAGGGCTTTGGTACAGAACAATTCTATGGGAAGTCCCTTTACTGGCTCTGATCAGTGAACTTCACTATGAAATGAACCATATGGAAAGAGATTCCAATGAAGTGGTAATGAGCAAAACGATAGAAAAAGCAGACTCATTAGGCAGGCTTGGAGTAACTTTTGCAGAATTTGGAACGAGAAGAAGACATTCTTATAAGGTACAGAATCTGGTAATGGAAGCCTTGACTCAAAAAAGAGAATCGACTTTTATCGGAAGCTCTAATGTACATTTCGCTATGAAATATGGAGTAAAACCTATCGGAACTCATGCGCATGAATGGTTTATGTTCCATGCTGCTGAATATGGATTCAAAATGGCCAATGAAATGGCTTTGGAACATTGGGTAGATGTATACAGAGGAGACCTTGGAGTGGCTCTTTCAGATACGTATACTACGGATGTTTTCTTCCAGCAGTTTGACAAAAAATTCGCAAAACTTTTTGACGGGGTACGTCACGACAGTGGAGATGCATTAGAATTTGCAGACAAAACAATTGCACATTATCAAAGGAACGGGATCAATCCAATGTTTAAATATATTATTTTTTCGGATGCTTTAAATCTTGAAAAAGTAGAAGAAATTACCAATTACTGCAGAGGAAAAATTGGTATTTCATTCGGAATTGGGACCAACCTTACGAATGATGTCGGATTAAAACCAATGAACATTGTAATGAAGCTTATTGGGGTACAGGCGCCAAATAAAGAGTGGATTCCTACTGTAAAACTTTCCGATGAACATGGTAAATATACCGGAGATCCGAAGATGATTGAACTGGCCAAAGAATTTTTAAGAATAAAAGATTAAAATAACCCATCCAAACAACTAGATAAACCTCGTATCCATCGAGGTTTTATTGTATTATATCATCATTTGAAATTCAATTCAGAAATCTTTAAGATTTTATTATATTTATCAAAATAAAACAAGATGAAATCAAGAACTTTACTAATCGCAGGTCTCCTCATATCAGCATTATCTTTTGCTCAGGAAAAGAAAGCAGATAAACCTAAATACAATCAGGAATTGGCTACATCTTTAGGGGCTGATAAATATGGAATGAAACCTTATACGATTGTTATGCTGACAACAGGTACTGCTAAGATTGAAGATAAAGCCAAAATGGGTGAACTCATGAAAGGCCACATGGCCAATATCGGGAAACTAGCAGATGAAGGTAAAATTGTAGTAGCTGGTCCTTTTCTTGAAAAAAATAAAGAAAACTACCGCGGAATGTTTATTTTCAACACTAAATCTAAGGAAGAAGCTGAACAATGGGTAAAAACAGATCCTGCAGTGAAGGCTGGTGTTTTCAGCTATGAAATTTTCCCTTGGTATGGATCTGCTGCTTTACCATTGTATTTAAAGCATCACGAAGAGATTACAAAGGAAAACCCGTAATATTAACTTAAAAAACATATTGATAATCTTCAAGAATAATACTTCTTCCAACAGAACCAGACATCAAACTCAAAAAATAATAACCATGAAAATAAGACTATTTGTTTTGCTGTTTTTAGCATCAACAAAACTGCTCTTTGGACAAACTGTTCCCAAAGAATACACAGATAAAGTAAAAGCGGCTGAATCACTTTACCGTACCAAGGATTTCAAAAACTCTGCCAGCAACTATTCAGAAGCATTTAAATCTAACGGCTGGAAAGCATCTCTAAATGACAGGTATAACGCAGCGTGTTCTTGGGCAATGGCATCAGGGACAGACAGTGCATTTTCCCAACTTGACAGAATTGCAGCAAAATTCACTAATTATAACCATATAACAAAAGATACAGACCTTACCTCTTTACATAGCGATAAACGATGGAAGCCTATAATCGAAAAAATCAAACAGAATCAGGAGAAAGCAGAAGCAAATTTGAATAAACCCCTGGTTGCAAAGCTAGGTGACATTTATATTGAAGACCAAAAGTACAGACAGCAAATCGAGGGTATTGAAAAAAAATACGGTGGAAACTCAAAAGAAATGAACGAACACTGGCAGCTTATCAATAAAAAAGATTCATTAAATCTTATTGAGGTAAAAGCTATTCTTGACAAATATGGCTGGGTAGGTCCTGATGTTGTGGGTGGACAAGGAAGTGTTACCTTATTTCTTGTTATCCAACATGCAGATCAGGCAACACAGGAAAAATATTTACCCATGATGAGAGATGCCGTAAAGAATGGTAAAGCACAAAGCGGCAGTCTGGCACTTCTCGAAGACAGGGTAGCCCTGAGACAAGGTAAAAGACAAATTTACGGTAGCCAGATTGGACGTGATCCAGAAACACAAGTATATTATGTATCTCCATTAGAAGATCCTGAAAATGTAGATAAAAGACGCGCAGATGTTGGACTTCCTCCATTGGCAGAGTATCTAAAGAATTGGCAACTTAAATGGGATGTTGAACAATATAAAAAAGACTTGCCAACACTGGAAGCAAAAACAAAGCACAAATAAACAGAAATCATATCACAATACTAATCATCATTTTAATATTTATCATAAATTAATTCAAGTATCATGGAATAATTTACTATTTTAGTTTAATATTTTCAAACCTACTTATTTAATTATAAGAGTATTAGAATAAATTTATTTACTAAACAAAAAAATTAAACCATGAAAAAGAACTTAACAAAACTTTCAAGAACAAATTTGAAAGATGTATTTGGAGGAACTTTGTACCCGGCAGAATGTCCCGGAGGATGCCACGGTGAAGGCATGATCAGATGTCCTGATGGCACTACCACAATGACGAATTTTATATGTATGGGAGGAACCTGCCAACCAGCAGCAATGTGTAAACCGTTGGTTCTTGAACCTTTTCCAGACCCGATTATAATCACCCCATAATCTAACGAACAATACATAAAGTGAGCTTTCCGGCTCACTTTTTTAGTATCTTTAAGTAAACAGAAACTATCATGAAAACCATTGAAGAAGTTCTTAAAAAACTGGATGAAATTATCATTTGGTGTAAAGAAAATCAAAGTCCGGCAGGATATTTTGCGTGTACCTATAGAATTATGACGGCACAGGTTCTGAAAGGAATTCAACAGAAAAAATTTGAAGATAATCCAAGAATGACATTGCTTGATCTAGCTTTTGCACAGAGATATATTCTGGCGTGGGAAAGCTACAGCAAAGGAGAAAAATGTACCAACTCATGGTATATTGCCTTTGAAGCCTGCAAAAATAAAAACCTGTTGATTCTACAGCATATATTTCTGGGCATGAATGCACACATCAATCTGGATCTTGGTATTTCCGCAGCTTCTATCATGCCTTACCGAAAAATAAATCCGTTAAAAAAAGATTTTGAAAATATTAATAATGTCATTGCTTCCATCAATCAGAATGTTCAGGATTCTCTGAACAAAATCTGTTATCCTGTAGATCTTATTGACAAACTCTCTAATGGAAAGGATAATGCTGTGCTTGATTTTGCCATTTCCAAAGCAAGAGACACTTCCTGGGCAACGGCAGTTATTGCATCCAACACTCCGAATTTTCTGAGAGAATCTGTCATCGGCATTGTAGATTATGCAGCTGCAAAGGTCGCTACCCAGATTCTGAATCCGAAGATACTCACTCCTGCCCTTTTAAAAGAACTCAAAAATTGTGAAAGCAGTGATATGGTGAAGAATATTGAAATTTTAGAATCTACAAAAAATTCATAACAAAAAAAGCCGGGATCTTCCTCACGGACCCCGGCTCATAATGAACAAAATAAAAGAAACTATATTGCTTCCTTATGCTTTTTACGATAGGCATAATGGAAAATAATTGGCAGTACTGTAAATGACAGCAGCATACAGATAATTAATCCTCCTACAATCATAATGGCTAAAGGTTTCTGAATTTCTGAGCCCATTCCGTTTGACATTGCTGCGGGAAGAAGTCCCATAGAACCCATCAGGGCAATCATCACTACAGGACGAATTCTGCTTTTCACTCCCTGTGCAATAGATTCTTTGAGAGATAACCTGTTTTGCAGATTTTCTTTCATGACTCCTATCAGAACGATACCATCAATAGTTGCAACTCCGAAAAGGATAATGAAACCAATTCCCGCGGAAATTCCGAAGATGGTTCCCGTAAACCAAAGGGATAAAAACCCTCCGATAAATGCAAATGCCAGAGTGATGGAAGAAATCAACGTATCTTTTACATTTCCGAAGTTGAAATACAACAGCATCAGAATTAAAACTAAAGAGATCGGTACTACCATTGCAAGCTGTTTTGCAGCTCTTTCTTTACTTTCAAACTCTCCCGCCCAAGTCATTTTATGATTTTTTGGAAGTTTAACGTCTTTATCTACTTTTGCTTTTGCTTCTTTGATGGTACTTCCTAAGTCACGCCCTTCGATATTAAATCCAACCCCGATATATCTGCTGTTTCCTTCACGGTAAATAAATGATGGACCGGTATGATAATCAATCGTTGCAATTTCTTTCAATGGCACTTTCTTATTATCCTGAGTTGGGATAAGAATATTTCCCATTTTTTCAGGAGTATCTCTGTAATCTTTTTCAAACCTAAGCATTACATCAAACATTCTTTCTTCTTCGTAAAACTTAGTGGCTGCCTGCCCTCCAATCGTCATTTCGATTACAGCCTGTGCATCTGCTGTTGAGACACCATATTTGGCCATTTTAGAATCATGAAGCTGTATTCTCAATTCCGGAAGTCCTATATTTTTGAAAACATTCACGTCTGAAATTCCAGGAACCGTTCTGATAGAATTAGCTACTTTATTGGCATAATTTTCAAGTTCAAAAAGATCATTACCAAAAATTTTAATCACTAACGGAGCTTTTACTCCTGCTACATATTCTTCCACATTATCCTGTATTGGCTGGCTGAATCCGAAGTTGATTCCGGGATATTTTTCAAGAGAAATTCTCATTTCTTCAAGAAGCTCATCTTTTGATATTTTTTTCTTCCATTCATTTTCAGGTTTCAGCTGAATATTAAATTCGATATTAAAGAATCCGGTAGGATCAGTACCATCATTCGGCCGGCCTGTTTGGGTCATAACAAATTTTACTTCATCATATTTCATGAGAATCTCCTTCATTTCCTTTGTTAAACGTACAGATTCATCCAGATTAACACTGTTGGGAAGAGTGGCTCTCACGTAGATTGCTCCTTCGTTCAGTTTGGGTAAAAATTCGGATCCATAATTTGAAAACCTCCATCCACAAATAGCAAGCAAAGCAATGAAGCCAATGATAAATCCTTTTTTATGTCGATCGCTGAATTCGTAAATTCTATAGATATTCACTCTGAAGAATCTTGAGATAAAGTTTTCTTTCTCTTCAATATTTTTAGTCAGTAAAAGTTTACACATTGCCGGAACATAGGTTAAACTTAATATCAATGACCCTAATAATGCATATCCCAACGTAAATGCTAATGGCGAGAACATTTTCCCTTCTACTTTCTGGAAAGAGAAAATCGGCATCAGGGCAACAATAAGAATCAATAAGGCAAAGAAAATATAACTTGCCACACTGCCTGCACTTTTCTTGATGATTCCAAGTTTTGAAATTTTATTGAATCTCTTCAGTCCTATCTTTTTCGCTTTAAGTTCGAGGGCGACAAAGACATGTTCAACAATGACGAGCGTTCCTTCCAGAAGCAGTCCAAAGTCCAGCGCTCCCATAGAAATCAGGTTGGCAGGCAATCCCTGAATTTTAAGCATAATTATAGCGAACAGGAAAGCCAAAGGAATTACTGAAGCTACAATGAAAGTAGTTCTCCAGTTATACAGGAAAATAAATACGATGATAGAAACTAAAATCACCCCTTCAATAAGGTTTTTGGAAACGGTATGAACAGTTGTATTCACAAGTTCTGTACGGTCAATGATCGGAACAATCTGAACATCACCCGGTAGCTCTCCTCCATTCAGCTGCTCTATTCTATCTTTTAATCTTGCAATCACTTCGCTTGGATTTTCACCTCTAAGCATGATCACAATTCCTTCTACAACATCATTTTCCTTGTTATATCCTACCTGTCCTAATCTTGGTTTTGCAGAAACTTTTACTTCAGCAACGTGTTTTACCAGAATTGGAGTAGAACCTTTTACTTCAATCTGGATATTCTCAATATCTTCTTTTTTCTCCAAAAGACCAATTCCCCTCACTACATAAGCCTGATCGCCTTTTGCCACCACATCTCCTCCTACATTGATATTACTTTTTGAAACTGCTTCATACACATCCAGAGGGGAAAGGTCATAATTGTGTAATTCCGTAGGATTAATTTTTATTTCATATGTTTTTTCTTCTCCACCAAAACTCACCACATCAGCAACACCAGGAACTGCAAGCAATTCTCTTTCTACTACCCAATCCTGAATAGCAGTCACTTCTTTGATCGGAAGCTTACTTTTGATAATGTACCGGTAAATTTCACCGGTAGCTCCGGAAGGCGGTTCGATACTATACTCTGCTCCGGCAGGAAGTTCTACATTTCCGAGTTTATTGGAAGCATACTGCTGTGCATAAAAATCATTGACATGATCATCAAAAATTACAGTTACTACCGATAATCCAAATAGGGAAATAGAACGCACCGATGTTTTATTCGGGATGGCATTCATTTCTTTGGAAATAGGTAAGGTGACAAATTTTTCAATTTCTTCTGCACTTCTTCCCGGCCATTGGGTAATGACTCTTACTCTTGTATTGGTAACATCCGGAAATGCTTCAATAGGGGTATGCATATAAGAATAGATTCCTCCGGCAAGCAATAGAAAAGTTCCCAAAAGAACGATCAATGAGTTTTTTAAAGAGAAGGAAACTATATTCTGTACAAATTTTCGCATTACTTCTTGGCGTTATTTAATTGGTTTTTCAGGTTTTCATAGATCAGCAGCCCATTGGAAGCGATGACATTTTCACCTGGTTTTAAATTACCTTCTACGTAGATATACTGGCTGTTGGAAGCGATCTCCGTCACAGGTCTTATCTCAAGTTCACAGTCTTTTTTGTATACTACTACATAACTTTGGTTATTATCAAAAATTAAAGCTTTAGCTGGGATGGCCAATGCACTTTTGTTTTGTGAATTAACAGGTAATACAACATCAGCAGACATTCCTGGTCTTAGCTTCATTCCATTATTATCCATAATGATTTTCGCCTTGAGGACTCTTTCATTTTCATTAAAAACCTGGGAAATATTATCAATTTTCCCGGAGAAACTGTCATCCGGATAGGCAAGTGTTTTTACCACTACAGGCTGATCTACATAGACATGTCTCATATTGGTTGCATATACATTCGCCATTACCCATACTTTATCAAGATTGGAAATTGTAAAAAGCTGATCTCCTCCTGCAGTTACAGGCATTCCTTTGGAGATATTTTTTGAAATAACATATCCGTCCGCAGGCGCTTTTATCTGAATGGTACTTCCTCCCGCAGAATAAAGCTGCATATTTTTCTGTGTCTTGGAAATGTTAGACTGCAAAATAGCCACTTCCGATTTTGCTTCCTGTAAATCTTTCTGAGAAGCAATATCATCTTTATACATAGCTTCCACTGAAGACAACTTTCTTTTCGCTACTGCCAGCTGAGCCTGTAAGGTTTGAGTATCATCCTGCATTTCGTTAACAGCGGTACTTTTTATACTTGCCAGGGTTTGTCCTTTTTTCACATAATCTCCAAGGGAGAAATAGGTATCCATCACAACGCCGTCTACGAGACTTACAAAAGGAACGGTTTTATCCGAATTGCTTTCCACTTCTCCGGTAAGCGTAATGCTTTCTTCTATGGGAAGCATTTCTGCCTTAACGAGTTTAATATCTTTTTTAAGTTCTTTACTGATGCAATAACTTTTTTCAGCTTCCTTATTTTCTTTTTCTCCGGTACAGCCTGTAAAAATCACGAAGGCAGACAGGGAAATGGCGGCAATGTATTTAGTAGTAATTTTGTTCATATCTTATAAGTCTTGTCCTACAACATACTGTAGGTTTTCGTAGTATTGATTAAGTTCTTTTTTAGTATCCAGTATGATCATTTTATTTCCGATGTAGGTATCCAGAAAATCCATGTACTCCAGCATACTGATATTTCTCAGTCTGAAATTTTTCTCATGGCTTACCAACAGGCCATCCAAAGTGGATTCATAGCTTTCATCGATCTCTTCTGAAACCTGCTGTGTTCTTATATAGTTTCTGAAAACAGAGACAATTTCGTTCTCAGACTTCAGCATGTTTTTGCGGGTCTCAAGTTTGCTTTTCTCAATTTCAAGCTTAGCTTCCTGAATATTTCCTTTATTTCGGTCGAAAATGGGAAGATCCATAGAAACCCCCAGGCCTATAAAGTCTTTCATGATATTTCCTCCACGGTCGTATCCAATAGAAACAGCTACGTCCGGTGTTTTCATAGCATTTTGAATCTCCAGGTTTTTGGTAGCGTGTTTCTCTTTATTTTTTGCGATCATGATATCCGGACGGTTTTCTTTTGCCTTTTCCATCCACTGGGTGACTTCCAGTTCTGAAAGTTGCTTCTCCGGTATAACAAACGAATCTGAAATCACAAGATAGGTTTGAGAAGGCAGCATCAATAAAGCCTTCAGTTCTACCTGCTGATCTTCAATTTCCTGTTTTAAAGAAATCAGTTTTTTCTTGAATTCAATTTCCTGTGCTTTCAAACGGACATATTCAGCCTTACTGATGTTCCCAAGGTTTAATTGGTTGTTATAGGATTTGGTTAATTTTTCAATAGAAGCAATCTGCCCCTGATAGATTTTCTGCTGTTCCTGATTGTAAAGAATTTCAGTGATTGTATTTCTCAGTGTTTTCTTAAGTTCACGCAAAACTTCCTGCAATTCATACTTCTCCCCTTCCACTTCAATTTTCTGAAGCTCAATATTTTTCCTTCTCTTTCCCGCAGTCTGAATCACCTGTTCTATCTCAGCCGAAATTTGCGTATTCTTTCCCCAGTTTCCGATGAGTGCCGGTTGTTCTTCTATGTCATAAGTTCTCCATAGATTTACTTCGCTGATGCTTAATGTTGGATTGGGCCAGTATTTAGCCTGAACAGCTCTCGCCTCCGCTTGTGAAATCTCAAGCTTCTGGGCAATAAGGTCAAGGTTTTTAGCCAGAAAAATAGTTTCAGCTTCCTTTCTGCTGATTTTCATGGTATCTGAAATCTGCGCTGAAAAGAAACTGAAACAGGGAATATAAAATAGGGTTAAAAATAGCTTCTTCAAGATCTTTTATTTTAAGACCACAAAGCTATTTGTCTAATATTAGAGGGAATTTTAAACAAAATTAAAATTCGGTTAGTCCAACATTAGAGTTTGATTAGAACTTTTTTTATTCCTGGGAATTGTTTTTGAATTAAGATGTTTTGCCTCCTCCTATTGAATATTTTAATCTCTCACAGATTTCATGGATGACACAGATTTTTTTAAGATTTAAAATGAATCTAAAATCATCAGTCTGCGAGATCTGGGAAATCTGTGGGAGAAAAATCAAGAATTAACAGGAAATTCTAAGAGAACGCTTGTACCTACATTCAAAATAGAATCAATTTTCATCACAATATGATGATGATCAAAAATACTTTTCGATAGTGACAAACCTATTCCGCTGCCTTTCACAGTGTCTACATTTTTTCCTCTGTAGAAAGTTTCAGATATTTTATCAAGATCTTCTGAAGGGATTCCTCTTCCTTCATCTCTGACTTCGATATACAATTGATTTTCTTTCTCGGACAAAGTAAGCACTACAGGTTTACCATAAGAATATTTAATGGCGTTTTCAACAATATTGTATAATGCCAGATATAGCAGGGTTTCGTTTCCGGGAAATTCAAGCAAAGAAGGTTGTGTTACCTGAAGCTGTATTTTAATGGATGAGTTGTTTACTTTTGCTTTAGGCTCTAATTTCTCATATATCTTCCAGATCAGCTCATCTACTCTCATTGGCTTATGGGAAGATTCAAGCTTTGTCATTCCGGACATCAGCAAAAGATTATTCAGAATATTTTCAATCTCGTATACATTATCCAATGATTCTTTTGCCACTTCCCTATATTCTTCCGGTGTACGGTCTTTTTGAGCAAAAACTTCCAGATTTCCGGAAATTGCAGCCAAAGGAGTTTTAAATTCATGAGAAACGTAATTGATAAAATTCTGCTGTAAGAGAACATTTTCAGAAATTCTACCCAGCAGTTTATTGTAAGATTTAATAAGATCTTCAATCTCATCATTGGTATTCGTAGAAGTAATAGCCGTAGAAATATTATTGTAATCTACTTTGTTAATACGCTCCACAACATTGGAAATAGGCTTATAGACCACTTTTGAAAGGTATCGACTCAGAAAATAGATCGCAAGCAAACCAATCACCAATACCGAAAGCATAATAATGGCAAGCCTCAATATCTGTGATTGAAAAGAATCGTTTGATGATTTTACAAAAACCACAAAATCCCCTTGATTGTCCGGATAAAAAATCCCATAGTAAAATTGATTATCAGACATAAACTGTATCCCTTTATTATTTCGGACAGCCTGTAAATGGGAAAGTTTTATATTCTTATCATTTACATTATGTCCAAAGGTAACCTCGTTATTCTGATTGTAAACCGCCACCCTGTTATTCTGAATCAGGTGATTATATTCTTTTTTAATCTGAGCATGACGGTCTTTTGGAAGCTCATCTTTTTCAAGGTAATAAATAGCAGAAATGAGAGCTGTATTTCTAAGCTTTTCAAAATAAAAAATCTTGGTACTGTCATAATAAGCAAAGAATATCACCGCAGATGTGATGATAGAAACAATGCCGAACGAAAGGCTTGAAATAAGGGTAAATCGGTTTCTGAGAGTCATTTTCAGTCTTTAATCAAATATCCGGTTCCTTTTACCGTATGAATAATTTTTTGTTCTGTTTCATCAATCTTATTACGCACGTAAGAAATATAAACATCCACTACATTCGTTGTATTATCAAAATCAATTCCCCAAACCTTATGTAAGATCTGGGTTCTGCTCAGCACTTTATTTTTATTTTCCATCAGGAAAGTGAAAAGCTTGTATTCCGTAGGGGAAAATTCTATTTCCTTATCGTTCTGCGTTACCTTATGAAGGTCTGTATTAATAACGATATTTCCGCAGGATAAATACTGATCTTCCTTCTGATAGCTTAATTTATTTCTTCTCGTTAAAGCTTTAATTCTTGAAATCAGCTCTTCAAAATGGAAAGGTTTTGATAAATAATCATCGGCACCCATATCCAACATTTTGATCTTATCATCTGGGCTGTTCAGTGCGCTTAAAACTAAAATCGGGGTATAATTTCCTTTAAATCTTATAATTTGAGTAAGCTGCATTCCATCCAATCCGGGAAGCATAATATCCATTAAAATAAGATCAAAATCATAGGTATGAAGAAGTTCACGAGCCTTTTCCCCGGAATCCGCAAGAGTCAGATTGTAGCCAGCCTCAGAAAGGCCTTTTATCAAAAAATTACTGATTCTTTGATCATCTTCTACCAATAAAATATTCATAAATCTCTGAAATTTCCTATAAATATAGGTATTCTTGCTCAGAAAGGAAGCTGGATGAATAAAGATGGAAGTAACTTCAGGTGTCTTTCTTCCAGCTTCCACCCTTTTTTCATAATTTTGGAAGATGGAGATGATATATTTAATTATTGGATTGATTGCCGGTGGTATACTGGGCGCTGTTATATTATATTTTGCACTGAAATCCTCAATGGTTTCAAGAAGTTCTTATGATTCGCTGAACACCTTATCTATTAAAACTCAATCTGATCTTGAAAATTCAAACCTGAAAATTCAGGAGCTTAATCAAAATATCAGTAAAGAAAAAGAAGCCAATATACTGCAGCAGGATCTTTTGGATGACCTGAAAAATGAATTTTCTAAAATCTCCGCCGAATATTCTTCTTTAAACATTCAGTTTCAGGAATTAAAACAAACCAATCAGAGACAGGTATCTCAAATAGAAGCTCATATTATTGAAAAACAGGATATTTTCGCTAAAAACTCCGAGCTTTCTGCTAAGAATGAAGGATTGCAAAAATCTCTGGATACTCAAAAAGAGGAAATTATAAAAATACAGGAGGAATCCAAACTTCAGTTTGAAAATCTTGCCAATAAAATTTTAGAAGAAAAAACAGAAAAGTTTACTGCTTTAAATCAAAATAACTTAAAAAATATCCTTGACCCTTTTCAGGAGAAAATTGCCGATTTAAAAAATAAAGTCAACGAAGCCTACGAAAAGGAAAATAAAGAACGTTTCTCCCTTGCCGAGAAAGTAAAAGAACTTGCAGAATTGAACCAACAGATTTCTGATGATGCCAAAAAATTGACCCGCGCTCTGAAAGGAGAAAGCAAAACACAGGGAAACTGGGGTGAGATGATTCTCGAAAGCATCCTTGAAAAATCAGGTTTGGTAAAAGGAAGAGAGTATTTCCTGGAACATGAACTACGTGATGAAGATAACAATGCTCTATTTTCAGAATTTTCTGGAAAAAAAATGCGTCCCGATGCCGTTATAAAATACCCGGATGAAAGAAATGTCATCATTGACTCAAAAGTATCTCTGACTGCTTTTACAGATTTAGTAGACGAAACAGATCCGGATGTGTATGCCATAAAGCTAAGCCAACACCTTGGTTCTATTAAGAATCACATTTCACAGCTAAGTCAAAAAGCTTATGACGATTATGACAAGTCAATGGATTTTGTCATGATGTTTATTCCTAGTGAACCCGCTTATATTGCGGCTATGCAAGCTGATCATAACCTTTGGAACTATGCTTATGAAAAAAGAATACTTCTGCTTAATCCAAGTAATCTGATTACTTCCCTTAAACTGATAGCCGATCTTTGGAAACGTGAATATCAAAACCGAAATTCCATAGAAATTGCTGACCGCGGAGCCCGACTTTATGATAAGTTTGTAGGTTTCGTAGAAAATCTGGAAAAAGTAGGACGAAATCTCGATCAGGCTAAAAATGTATATAATGATGCCTATAAACAGCTTCACACCGGAAACGATAACCTTGTGATTCAAACTCAGAAGCTGAAATCATTAGGAATCAAAAATAAAAAAGACTTACCTCAAAGTCTTATTGACAATAGTAATCTTATTGAGCCATCAGAAAGCTAAGCCATAAAAAGTCATTTCCCGCAGGACTCAGATTTTGTGAATAGATTGTGATAGAAAGTCTTATTTAAAAAGAAAATAAATAACATTTGAAATCACGGAGAGAACCTTTTTGCTAAAAGTAGAGAAGCTCAATGATAAATTTTGCATAATTTTGCGGAATGTTGATAGAAAGTTTTCAAAACGAAAAAATAAAAAATGTCACTAAGCTCCTTACTGACAACAGATTTCGTAAAAAATCAAAAGTTTTTGTAGTAGAGGGCCAACAGGAAAATGAAAGAGCCCTACAGTATGATTTTGAACCACTGGAATTCTTTATCTGCGAAAACATCTTTAAAGGAATCCTTCCCAATGGAAAAATCCATTATGTGAGTGAAAAAGTATATGAAAAAATAGCTTACAGAGGAAGCTCTGAAGGCATTATTGGGATCTACCAGGCAAAAGAAACTCCTCTTTCATCATTTGTTCCTAAAGAAAATTCTACAGTAATTATTGTTGAAGGCGTAGAAAAACCAGGAAACCTTGGCGCTATTTTAAGAAGTTGTGAGGCATTTGGAGTTGATGCATTGATTGTTGCTGACGGAAAAACCGACTTCTACAATCCTAATGTGATCAGATCCAGTGTAGGATGTCTTTTCGGAATGGAAGTATATCAGGCTGAAAATGAAGAAACATTGGAATTTCTTCAAAAGAACAATTTCAATATCTACACAACACTTATGGCTGAAACTGCAGAAGATCTTTATAAAAGAGATTTCAGACAGCGTTCAGCTGTATTATTCGGTACTGAACATTCTGGATTGAGTGATTTCTGGATCGGAAAGGGAAAAAATACTTTGATTCCGATGGCAGGAAGTATAGATTCTTTAAATCTGAGTAATGCAGTGGCTATTACCTGCTATGAATCTTTAAAACAAAAGAAAGGATAAAATACAGATCAATAAAGCCGGATATTATTTTCAATGAAAATGTTTCGGCTCGCAATGACTAAGCATAAAAAAACCGTCTCACTGAGTGAAACGGTTCTTTTATTGTTAAGCGTATGCTAGAATTATTTCTTAGCAGCGTCTTTTGCAGCATCTTTAGCAGCGTCAGCAGCACCTTTAGCAGCATCAGCAGCTCCTTTAGCAGCTTCTCCAGCTCCTTTAGCAGCATCTTTAGCAACTTCAGCACCAGCAGCAGTTGTAGCAGCAGCAGCATCTTTAGTAGCTTCTACAGCAGTAGTTGCAGCAGAATCAACAACTTTAGCAGCAGAGTCAGAAACTACAGCAGCAGAATCAGCTACAGTAGCAGCAGCAGAATCAGTTGTTCCTTCAGTAGAAGTAGCTTCAGTTTTTTTACAAGCAACTAGAGAGATTGCAGCGATAGCAGCTACGAATAATGACTTTTTCATAATAAATTAAATTTAATTTTGTTAATATTGTTTTATAAAATTTTCTTCTGTTCTGTTATTTGAACAAGACAAAGGTATAGCAGTTAGAAAATTTGTTTATGAAAAATAATTGTAATACCTTTGTAAAATAGTTTTACAAAAAAACATAGCTGATAATCAACAATTTAATTATTTTTTGAAAAATTGACAGATTTAGATCTATTACACTTTGAGCAGCTAAAAAAGGATGTTCAGGGTCAATACTTAAAAGAACATACCCCTTCGCAGGATGATATATCCAAGTGGAAGGGTATTGATATTATATATTTTCAGGAAGACCTTCGCAAAAAAGCAAAAGGTAACATCAGTGAAAAGTCATTTTATACCTATTTCAAAAGTTCGCCAGTTACTAAATTACCAAGAATAGATATGCTCAATTTATTGAGTATTTATGCAGGTTACGACTCTTGGTATGAATTCAAGAAACTGCATCTTTTTGCAGGTGAATTGCTGCAGGAAAATGAAAATCTTGAGGAAGAAGAAATTGATGAACTTGAAAAAACAGTTACTACAGCTCCTGAAATTCCAAAAACTGAATTTCAGCCTAAAAAAATCGAAAACAAGGCCCCGGAAAACATTGATTTACAAAAATCAAATACTGAAAATCAACAAGTTAACCAAAACAAAAAAGCTACTCAGGAAATTGAAATTTCATCCGTTCCGCCTAAGAAAAATTTCTTCAAAAAGAACGCATGGGCATTGGTTACTTCCGTTTTAATTACCATCACTGGCCTTTTGGGATTTAAAGACGTCCTTTTTTCGAAAACTTATAAATATTGTTTTATCGATAAAGACAGAGGTGTTTCCGTAATCAACACTTTAGAAATAATGGTGGTGAAAGAAAATGAATCTCCATTGATGTATAAAATAAAACCTGGTGAGTGTTTTTATTACTCTACTAAAGATAAAAACTTAAAAATGCGCATCAGCGCACCTTTCTATGAGCCTCTGGAAGTCAACAGAAACCTTGAAAATGCACCTGAAGAGGAAAAAATAGAGCTAAAGCCGGATGATTACAAAATGGCTGTGTACTATTTCTCAATAAAAGACATCAAAGGAGGAAATCCTGATGAGCAGGTTGCCCTTATTAAGCAGAAAAGAAATCAGCTGGAAAACCTGATCAGTAATAATGCTGTAATCTATCAGGTTTATGACAATGATACTTATGGTATAGAAAGCCTGAATAAGCAGAAATATATCACTTTGGTAACCACTCCTACCACCTCATTGAAAAACCTGAATGTAATAGAAATGAAAAAGGATAACAAAGGTAAGATTGTATCCATCAAATTTAAAATTGCTACCACAGATGAAAAGAATAAGTAATTTTTTAATTTTCACCGTGCTTCTGACGTTATTTATTGCCTGTAATAATAAAACCTCAGAGGTAAGCGACCTCGATAAGCTAAGAAACAGCACCAATGAAAAGAGTTATCCTGCAGTACAGATGGACAGCATGCAGGCGATCAATTCAATTACCAAACAGAAAGTTCAGGAACTTTTTGACCTGTCTACTCTTTACCTCTCCGGAAACAGAAATACAGAAATAGATACCGTTATTTACTCACAAATGGAAAGCTACTTCCATAAACCGGATTCTCTGACGTTTAAAAGATTACTGAAGGAACTGGATAGCATGAAAGTAAAAACAGCAAAGGTGAGCAATCTGAATGTTTATAAAGAGTTCTATAAAAAAGATACATTAGACTATGCCAAGTTTAATGTGGAATATTTCGATAGTAAAAACAAATCTCTGGGAAGCTTTGAAAAGAACGCACAATATATACTGCTGTCTACTTCCAAGCTCAAAAAGGAATTTAAATTCTATTTTTTAGATTTCTACTCCCAACCGCTTAAGAAAGACAGTACTTCTGTAGGAGTAACTAAATAGTCAACGGGAATATCATTTTCCCAGACATCATCCACATATTCATCGGGGTCAAAGTAATTGACTCCGATTTTTTTGGTCCTTGTCGATATATCCCGGAATAATCCATCATAAAAACCTTTTCCATATCCTACTCTGTTTCCCTTTCTATCACAATACAGTAATGGCGTAATCACATACTGAAAATTATTTTCACCTGAATCTTCATTGGAAACAGGCTCCGAAATCCCCCAACTATTGGTTTCAAAAACAGTATCTTCAAAAATTTCAATATTAATAAGCCTATCACCTACAATTTTAGGAACATAAACACGGATATTTTCCGCTAAAAAATAATGAATGAAGATTTGGGTATCAATTTCCTTTCTTGCCGGAATCGGGATAAAAATATGCACCTTTTCCCCTTTCTGAGGATTGAAATGATTAATGAAACTTTCAAAAATCTTCTCCGATAACAAGAAAGCCTCATCAGTAGACAAGGCTTTTCTTTTTTGGGTATATTTTTTTCTAAGCTCAGCTTTTAGCATAATTATTAAGTTTTTAGAACTGAAATAATTTTTACCGGACAAGCTCTTGAAGCTTTATCGCTTATTTTTGATTATGCGTTTTGCACAATTCTGTACAGTTTATCAGATAGACGAACTCTGAATGGAAGTTCGAAAGTAATCTGATCCCCAATATTTGCAGTTTCACAAGGACCGCCATTGGCATAGATTTCAGTAATGGTTACTTCCTGTTCTCCTGTTGTAGGACCGGAAATTAATACTTTATCTCCAACTGACAAGTCTTTATGTTCAATTAAGAACTGTGCAATTTTTGATTTTGAGAAATAATGTTCTGCCTTTCCAATCAATTCCTTTTTAACAGCAATCTTTTGACGGATATTCTTTGTTTCAGCTTTTGCTAAAGGTTTATCAGATAACTCTCCTGAATTTTTAAATTTCAAAGCATCCGATTTTCCTTTTCTGAATACTTTATTTCCAACCTGCAGACCTTTTCTTAGTTTTACCTGTTCATCCCAAGGCAGATGTATGGTATCCAGACATTCTGTAGAACAGCAGTTTTCCATGGCTGCTTTACATTCATCACATTGGATAAATAACAGGTGACATGCATCATTAGCACAGTTGGTATGGTTATCACATGGTTTTCCGCACTGGTGGCACTGTGAAATAATATCGTCTGTAATTCTTTCCCCTAAACGGTGGTCAAATACGAAGTTTTTACCAATGAACTTACTTTCTATTCCTTCTTCTTTGATCTGGCGGGTATACTCAATGATTCCCCCTTCCAATTGGTAAACATTTTTAAAGCCCTGATGTTTGAAGTAAGCACTGGCTTTCTCGCAACGGATTCCTCCGGTACAGTACATCAAAAGGTTTTTATCTTCTTTAAAATCCTGCAATTGCTCATTGATAATCGGTAAACTTTCTCTGAAGTTTTCCACATCCGGAGTAATTGCTCCTTCAAAGTGACCTACTTCACTTTCATAGTGATTTCTGAAGTCTACCACAATCGTATTCGGATCTTCAAGTAAATTATTGAACTCCTGTGCCTTTAAGTGAATTCCTTTATTGGTAACATCAAAAGTTTCGTCGTTCAAACCATCAGCAACAATTTTATTTCTGACCTTTATTGTCAATTTTAAAAAAGAATAGTTATCCTGATCAACAGCGACATTCAAACGGATACCCTTCATAAAATCATAAACTTCCAGCGTATTTCGGAAAGCTTCAAACTGATCTGCAGGAACACTCATCTGAGCATTAATTCCTTCTTTTGCTACATAAATACGGCCAAGTGCATCCAGTGCATTCCAGGCTATAAATAATTCGTCGCGAAATTTTTTGGGATCTTCAATTTTGGCATACGCATAGAAAGACAAAGTAAGACGGTCTTTACCGGCTTCATCAATAAGTTGGGCTCTTTCTTCTGCGCTTAAGGTGTTATACAGTTGCATGCTATAAACGTTTTAAGTGAGAATAAAATTTTTGCAAAGATAATCATTTTTGAATTAAGTATCTTTATGACACAAATCACAGGTCATGAATAATAAGCAGCCAACGTTGAATAAGTAGCAATAAATAATGGAAAAGAGAATATATTTTACACTCAATAATCTGACATATTTTCTTTAATATTTTTTTAATTTTTGTTAACCTTGATATTAACAATTATGACATAAGGCATAAAATGACATAATAGCCGTTAAATTTTAGTTAAAATTGAAACATAGCATACTAATTGCTTACTTATTTAACATTAAATTTGTTTACTCAAAAACATAAAAAAGAAATTAATTAATAAACAAGAAAGATATACAATGAAGAGTACTTTAAAAAAACTATTACCATTTGCAGTAGTAGGAGTAATTTCCGGAGCTACTACCGTTGGAGCCATACAATATTTAGGACACAACTCCAACAATGGAGATCAATCTTACTTCACAACGTCAGCACCTAATACTTCATTCGCAGGAATGAATACGGGAGCGGTAGGCGACGATTTTGTGAAAGCAGCCAAAACAACTGTTCCGGCTGTAGTTACCATCAAAAATTATCAAAGTAGAACAGCAAGCAGAGCTTCAGAACAGGATTTGTTCGACTTTTTCTTCGGAGATCCTTTCGGGGGAAGAGGCCAGGGCCAGCAGAGACAAAAGCAGCAACAGGCTCCAGACAATATGCCATCGGGAATGGGTTCAGGGGTCATCATCTCTCCGGACGGTTACATTATTTCCAATAACCACGTAGTGGCAGGTGCCAATAAGCTGGAGGTTGTATTGAGCAACAAAAAATCATATATCGCTACTTTGGTAGGAACTGACCCAAATACAGATATCTCCCTATTAAAGATTGAAGAAAAAGGTCTTCCTTACTTAAATTTTGCAAATTCTGACAATATTGATGTAGGACAATGGGTACTTGCGGTAGGAAATCCACTTGGATTAAACTCTACGGTAACAGCAGGTATTGTTTCTGCTAAAGGAAGAGGTATCGGAATCTTGGGAGGCCAAGGAAAAGCGACCAATCCTATTGAAAGCTTCATCCAGACAGATGCTGCGATCAATCCGGGTAACTCAGGAGGAGCTTTGGTGAATACAAATGGTGAGCTTATCGGGATCAACTCTGCAATCCAGTCTACTACAGGATATTATCAGGGATACGGATTTGCTGTTCCTTCAAACTTAGCCAGAAAAATTGTTGAGGATATCAAGAAATTCGGAATTGTACAGAGAGGATTCTTAGGTGTTCAGTCTCTGGACCTTTCAAATGACCAACTGGTAACTTCGTACAACAAACAATTCAAGACAAGTCTGAAAGTAGGTTCAGGAATTTACATTACAGGATTCGGTGAAAACAGCGGTGCTGAAGATGCAGGATTGAAAAAAGGAGATATTATTACTAAAGTAGACAACTACGATATCACAGACTTTGCTGATCTTTCAATGTCAATCGGAAGTAAACGTCCTGGTGATAAAGTTCAGGTAACGTATTCCAGAAATGGTAAAGACGGTACTACCACTGTAACACTTAGAGATCAGAAAGGAGGTACTTCTACGAGAACGAAAGCTGATCTGAGCGTAACTGAAAAAATCGGAGCTGAATTTGAGCCTCTTACAGAGCGTTTCAAAACAGAGTACGGACTAAATAGCGGTGTTGTTGCCAAAAGCGTATCTGAAGGCAGCGAAATGGCTAAAATCGGAATCGTAGACAACTATATCATCATTGAAGTAAACGGTAAGCCTGTGAATTCTCAGAAAGATGTAGAAAAGATACTGGATAAATACCAAGGAAATGTACAGGTGAAATTTGTAGATGACTACGGAAGAATTTATACAAAAGGATTTAAAATGCCTTAATCAGAAAACAAAATTAGTTTTTCATATCAACAAAAAACGCTGCAGAGATCTGCAGCGTTTTTTTTATTATTTATTTTATTTAGGCTTATTCATTTTTTCAGCAATCCTTTTCTGCTTGTTCCGCTCATAAATAACTTCTACAATCTTACCCCCAATCCAGGAAAACGGAAAGAACGTAAGGAAAATAGAAATCTTATAAAATGTAGGATGATAAGGAAATATAATCACATCCAGCATCGCAATAAAAAGCATAATAAAACCGATCAGAATAGCATAAGCTACTTTAGCATATTTAACGATGATAGCCGTTGCAACACCTCCAATAGTAGTTCCCAATCCGGAAATAAACAACAGAAAGCCAAAAAACGCCTGATCATCTTTCATGCTGAAAAGAAACCTTTGCCAATGCTCAAACGGAGCAAAAGCCTCAAAAGTAACCCATTGCGGAAAAGCTCTTATACCAAGAGTAATAATAAGTCCTGCAATACCAAGACCTACCAGAACCGCAATTGTATTTCTTATAAAATTCATTAATCCTGATGTGCGATCATAGAAATTTCGATATCCACATTTTTAGGCAAGCAAGAAACCTGTACTGTTTCACGAGCAGGATAGCTTTCTGAATCTAAGTAAGAAGCATAGATATCATTCATTACAGCAAAATCATCCATACTCTTAAGGAAGATGGTTGCTTTTACAACGTTTTTGAAAGTCATTCCGGCTTCAGTAAGAATTGCCTCAAGGTTTTTCATTACCTGATGCGTTTCTTTTTCAATTCCTTCTACCAATTTACCAGTTGCAGGATCTACAGGAATCTGTCCGGAGATATACAAAACTCCGTTTGCCATATTAGCTTGTGAATAAGGACCGATAGCTGCAGGTGCATTAACTGTGTTGATGATTTGTTTCATAGCGGATATTTATTTTTTTTCTAAGGTCATATGTCATCACTTTTGCCGGTATGAAATTTCGTCAGCAGTGATTTCATTAGAATTTATTTTGGTTGCAAATATAAAATTTATATTCTCAAATGCCAATCTGATATTAGAAAGGTGCATTAGGCTGAGTAAAGCTTCTGTCTTTGTACTTCAATGCGTCACTTAAGATATTGGCTTTTATCCCGATAAAGAAGTCATATACTTTATACTGTCCGAAAGGAACCCAGTTGAAATTGATTGTAAAACTTCTCTGATCCCTTGAAAAACCAATTCTTGTATATGCCAGTTCTTTAGTCACCATATCATAATGCGTACTTCCTGTGATATTCCAGAAAGGAGTCAGCTTAAGGCTTCCGTCTAATCCTATGGATGCAATTTTGTTGGCAAATCTGCTCAGTCCTTTTGAGTAGGCATAATTGGCACTGATGTTTAAAGTCCATGCCTGATCAAAGTGAGCGTAATGATCATCATCAAAATAATAATTTTCATTTCGGACCTCTCCTTTCGAGGAATATTTTTTAGCATAATCTGTTTTCTCTCCAAAAATTTCGCTGCTTAAAGGATAAGATAACTGAACATTGAATCCCTGTACACTGAAGTGGCCGAACTGTTCTGTTCTTACCCCAGTATCCTGACCGGAAGAGAAATCTATTTTATAAGGTTCCAGCGCAAGACTGGTATTTACCGTAAGTTTATTATTAAAGAATGAAGACTGTCCGTTGATTGAAAATACAGACCAAGGGTGATCATTAGCTGCAAAGTTGTAGCTTCCTGAAAGGTTTAAAGATTCAAATATCTTGATTTTTTTCACTCCTGTAGAATCACTCTTAGATTTTACTTTCATCTCGATATTGTTACCGATATTAAAACCTAAAGCGCCCTGCATTCCACTTGACGGACTTCCGATGATTCCTTTTTCAAAAATAGAGTAAGGAGTCAACGCTCCGGTTGCATTGTAATAATTTTTGTAATATCCGAAATTAGGACTTGAAAAATCCGGAGAATAAGTGAAGCTGACACTTGGAGTCATCATATGTCTTACCGCTTCTACCGCAGACCCTTTTTTAAATTTCATCATTCCGAAAAGTGTGGTCTGAAGACTGGCAGAAGTGGAGAAAGTAGAATATCCTGTAAAGTTTTTATTAATCTCATCAACCGTTACATTTTTTACCGGATCATAATATCTGTTCAGTGTTTTTGTTGTCAAAGCATTGTCGATATTGGCACTTAAACTGAAAGTGAAATATTTTGCCACTGTAGTATTGGTAGCTAATGCAATGTTGTTTTTAAGACCTGTCTGCATCTTGTCCCACATCTCTTTTTTAAACAGTTCGTTCTCCTGAGTATTAACGAAATTGGTAAGGTTGAAACCTGTATTCACAGTAATATTTTCAAGAAGCCCCTGTCTTATTCCTGTTCTTGATTTAAACAGATAAAATTGATTAATTGCTACGTTCATTTGTGGAAGACGAAGGTCTGCCAATCCCGTTGCAAAGTTTTGTGAATAAGAAGCCGTTCCTGTAATGGTAGCCGGAAGTTTCAGAAATCTTTTGGTAAGGGTTACCGTAGAGTTCTGCTGGGTATTCAAGACATTCTGGTTGAAAATATAGTTATTGTTAAGCGGGTTGTTGTAAAACTTTGTACTCACAATATCCACAGAAGCACTGAATGTAAGGAAAGGATTGGCTTTAGAATCCTGAGAGTGTGTCCAGTTGATTCTATAGGTACTGTTTTTAGTATAATCATCCAGACCTTTAATTCCTCTTACCATAGTTCCGATATCCGCTGTAAAGTTTCCGGAGTAACGGTACTTCTTCTGATAATTTACCTGAGGACGTAAATTCCAGCTTCCTTTGGTATAAATATCGGCCAAAACTTTAAGATCAAAATGTTCTCCAATTGGCTGGTAATACCCTATCCCGTTTAGGAAAAACCCTACATCTTCCCTTTCCCCGAAACTTGGAATCAGGATACCGGCAGCTCTTTTATCTGAAAACGGTAAAATAGCAAACGGAAGATAAAGAGGTGTAGGAACCTGCTCGATAAACATCTGAATAGGTCCTGTAACGATTTGGGATTTGGCTTTGGTTTTAATCAGCTTAATATTGTAAGCTCTCATAAAATAATCCGCAGCGGTATCTTTTTTCTTAATGAAATAATCATCTGTTGTATAATCCGCTTTTCTCATCGCGAATACGGAGTCGTTATATTTTTTTGTCTTCTGCGCTATAATTACCCCTTCACTTTCTTCTGTTCTTGCATTGAAAGCGATGGCTTGTTTGGTTTTTGTGTTATAGCTGAATTCGTTGGTTTCGTATTTTTTCCCGGCCTGTGTGGTAATTACCGGTTCAATGATTTTCCCTAAAGAGTCTTGTTTTCCTCTGGCATAGATCAGATTTTTATTATCATCTATGGAAATATAGTCTGCATCAATCTGCATATCCTGATACTTCACCTGAGCGTTTTTGTTCAGAAAAGTCATCTTTTTGGGGATATCTCTTCTCTGATCATCAGCTTTTGTGCGAAGAACATCATCCAAAGTTTCTTTTTTTACAACTATGGTATCCTTTTTGGAAATAGTATCATTAACCGCATTTTTAGGCAATTTTTCAGGAGTTTTCTGTGCTAAAAAATTGTTAAAAATTAGGATAATTAAAATTTGTAATATATTTTTGAGGACGGTTTTGGCCAATTTTATTATATATAATTAAGGCCCAAAATTAATATAATTTTTATAACTGTAAGATGCACAAACAAAATTTTAAAATAATTTTATCATTTCTCCTTATCCTTACCAGCAACTTTATTTTCTCTCAGAAGAAGTTTACTATCGTTCTGGATGCGGGACACGGAGGAAGTGATCATGGGGCCAACAGGACCTATTCCGATATTGGAAGAGTAGCGGAAAAAGACATTACACTTGCCATTACTTTAAAAGTAGGCGCAATGTTAGAAAAAAACAGAGACTTCAAAGTAATATATACCCGTAAGATTGACGAGTACCCTTCTCTATCTGACAGGACCAATCTGGCCAACAGGAGCAAAGCAGATCTTTTTGTATCCATTCACTGTAATTCTTCCCAAAGACCTACAGCTTATGGTACAGAAACATATGTACAGGGACCTAACCAGAATAACGAAAATCTTGAGGTAGCCAAAAGGGAAAATGACGTGATCTTTCTGGATGAAAAAGATAAGCAGACCTTCGGATCTTACAATCCTGATTCTCCGGAGTCATTAATTGCCTTAAAACTTCAACAGAGCAAATATCTGGAGTCCAGTCTTCTTTTGGGAGGGTTGGTAGAAGATAACTTTGTAAATAAAGACAAGCGTTCTTCAAGAGGTGTTTTCCAAAAGAACCTTCACGTTCTCCGTATGAATGCCATGCCATCTGTACTGATAGAAACCGGTTTCATCAATCATCCTGAGGAAAGCCATTATATTGCTTCAGACAAAGGACAGACTGAAATTGCAGAAAGTATTTACAACGCTATTATTGATTATAAAAAAGCAGTTGACAGAAAATCGGGAGGTTCTTTCTCTGTAAAAAAACCAGAACCGGAAAAACCAGCAGAAGTTCCTTTGAAGAATGATTTCAGAATCTTATTGATGAGTTCACCTACGAAATACAATGAAAATGATCCGGCTCTTAAGGGACTGAATTACATCCTTACTCTTAAGGAGAACGGACAATACAAGTATTATTATGCTGTGACCAATATGGCCTCTGTAAAAGATATTAATCTTAAGACAGCTAAGGATGCTGGCTTTAGAAATGCTTTTGCTGTAGGATTTATGCCTAATCAAAGGATTAACATGGGCTATTATACAATAGAGCTATACTCTGGAGATAAACTGAACGGTAATTCTTACATCCTTCAGAACCTGAAAGATGTGGAAAGAGAGAAAGACAATGGCGTTTTTTATTATACCTATGGAAAAGTATACACGTTAGAAGATGCGGCTAAGCTTCAAAAGGAACTTGAAGCTAAAGGTATCAAAAACACGGTGATACAAAAAGTGTATAAATAATTAAAAAAAATAATTTTGAAGTTAAAAAGTTAATGATTACTTTTGCAACCTCAAAATTTGGCCTATTCGTCTAGTGGTCAGGACTCAAGATTTTCATTCTTGCAACAGGGGTTCGATTCCCCTATAGGCTACAAACTCATAAACCTTTAACGAATCCGTTAAAGGTTTTTTTATGGTTTATGTTCTGCTGTATTTTACTTTTAAAATCAGCTTGGTTATTTTTGAGAATACTTTTAAGATTAATATTCTCCGGTTTTTTATAATGGTTTGAAGAAATTATCAGGAATTATAACATTCTAACAACCTGAAAACGACTATTCTTATAATATAGAGTGTTTACTTTTAGCGCAAATATTCATTCTATTTACGTTATATCCTACAAAAGCATTATATTTGCAAAAATTTTTAACCATAATTGTTCACACAAATATGGTAACACTGATGAAAAATATTATTGATAAATCATTGTTTGTAGTTTTCTACAGGCTATCAAATTTTATATCATGCCGGATTTAAAAATACAAGAAGCGAAATTGCTTTTTAAGAAAATCCACTCTAACCCAAAAAGTTATGATTTACAAATCAATGAAGACGGGATTACAGGCAAAGATGATAAAATCAGTTTCAGACTTTACAGGACTGGAGAAAGGGTTGCTTTTGAGGTAACAATTGACGGACTCACTTTCACCAATACCACTGGAGAATGGAACAATGCATTGATCATGCTGGGAAATACGATCAAAAAATTAGAAAAAGAACAAGAAAATTTAAAAATAGAACAAGCAATAGATAAGCTTAGAAAGTACCTTTCAGAAGAAAATTAAAATTTTTGAAAATAAATTTGGTAGTTTTAAAAAAAGTTTATAGTTTTGCACTCACATTTAAACGATATGGCAAATCATAAATCAGCACTAAAGAGAATCAGACAAAACGAAACTAGAAGACTTCGTAACAGATATTACCACAAGACTGCTAGAACAGCTTTAAAAGCTTTAAGAAATGAAGAGAACAAAGCTGCTGCTACAGAACAACTGCCAAAAGTTATCGCTTTATTGGATAAATTAGCTAAGAAAAATATTATCCACAAGAACAAAGCTGCTAACTTGAAAAGCAAATTGACAAAGCACGTTAATAAATTAGCGTAAAAATATAGCTGGCCCGTTCGTCTATCGGTTAGGACCTCAGATTTTCATTCTGGTAAGAGGGGTTCGATTCCCCTACGGGCTACTTACATCTTATAAGACCACTGTAACAACGGTGGTTTTATAAAGATCACAGTAGAAAAAAGCTATATTAAAATAAATCTAACCGGCCCGTTCGTCTATCGGTTAGGACCTCAGATTTTCATTCTGGTAAGAGGGGTTCGATTCCCCTACGGGCTACAAGATTAAGAGTTGATACTTATAAAAACAAAAGCTAACACATTATTTCGGTAATGGAAGATAGAGGGCCCGTTCGTCTATCGGTTAGGACCTCAGATTTTCATTCTGGTAAGAGGGGTTCGATTCCCCTACGGGCTACAAAAGGACTTTTTCGGAAGTCCTTTTTCGTTTTTTATACTTACTATTCAGACAATCTTTATCCGACAATATCTTATTCTTTTTATCATCGGAACTTCTGAATCACTGCACTACCCTCTCATTTTGGGAATCCTTCATTGAATTACACCTGACAATTTCAATAAGAGCTGTTCTTCAATTATTACATGTAACTCTTATAAAATCCAAACAATCCATATCCTGTGTTCCCCCCATAACAGAGGTATATTAAATTTCATTAAAAATATCACCAATTATAGAAATATTATTTTTTACTTGCTCTTTTAATCCTTAAATTTGGCTAAAACTATTACACTAAAATAAATAACATGAAAATTAATTTACTATTGGGAAACCGATTCTCTTTTAAGGCTGGGTTAATGGCCTTATTTCTATTTTCAGCCAGCACATTCTCTTTTGCTCAAAACAGAATTTATGCGCATGCTCAAAGCTCTGGTGTATTTGGAGTAGCATGCCTGGAATGCCGTATTGATAATCCTTTAAATGCGGTTGGGTATAACGAAGATGACTATTCAACAATGGTATTAGGAACAGCTTTGTTAGGAGGAATTCAGCAAACACTGATCTTCCCAGACCTTAGATCAGACACAAGGCTGGTGGTAGGAATTGGGACAGACAACATTCCATTATCTGTGCAATTATTAAGCGGAGTAACTCTTGAAACTATGAATGGGGGTACTTCTAATGACGACCGCAGAACGATAGATGTAAGCCTTCTTAAACTGGGAGCAATACCCAACAGAGGTACAGTAGAATTCAAGCCGGCAAAACCTTATGACGGGATAAGAATAGGATTAACTGGAGGTGTATTAAGTCTGGGCGGAGGATTCAGAATTTATTATGCTTACCAGGACCCACTGATCAACATAATGGCTCACAGTCAAAACGGTCAGGTTACTCTTGAAGGAAATGTTCCTGTAGAAGGCTCAGAAGTCACCTTATACAATACTTCCGGAAAAGAAGTATTCCGTTCAACTTTAAAATCAAACACTTTTGAACCAAGACAGTCTGAAGGTATTTATATTATGAATGTACAAACTAAAGAAGGAAAAACATATTCAAGAAAAATTTTAATAAAATAATTAAATAAGCGATAGAATAAATGTGGCAGAAATTTTAGCTGCCGCATTTTTTTACATTCATTTTCAGAGAAGTACGAAAAACAATTCATTAAATAAAAACAAATCCATAATCATAAATATCAACAAATCATTAACAAATCACATAAATATGAAATAAAATAAGCAACATAATCATTTTATTTATAAATTTACAAAAAACTAAAATCCAAAATTTTTCTACATATGAAAACTTATTTATTACTTGGCCAACGCACAATGAAAGCTGCAGTTTTGGCATCATTCCTATTTTTAACAGGCACAATGTCTTTTGCACAGATTGTGAAAACCTATGCAAGCAGCCAAACCAATCAGGTATTGGGAGTATGCTTAGGTTGCGGAGTATTGAATCCTCAAAATGCAGTAGGAAGTAACGAAACTGACTACTCTACGATCCAGGTCTCAGTAGGTCTTTTGGCAAGAACGGAACAGACTTTGATTTTCTCAACGACCAATATCGCCAACAACACCAATAAGCTTGTTATTGGAATTGGTTCAAACGGTACTCCACTATCCGCTCAGGTATTGGGAAGTGTATCGATTGAAACATTTAATGGTGATGTGTCTAACAATGACTCTCAAAGTCTTAACAATAATATCATCAACCTTGGAGCCGGAGATCCCAGCAAAGGTGAAATTGAACTTACCATGAATATTCCTTTTGACCGTGTCAAGATCAATGTGAATTCAGGGCTACTGAGTCTTGGCGGAGAACTTAGAGTATACTATGGTTATCAGTACAAAGATCCGTTCATCAATTTCATGGCTCACAGTGAGAATGGGCAGTTTACTCTTGACAAAAATATTTCTGCACAAGGTTCGGAGGTTACTCTTACCAATACTTCAGGAAAAGAAGTATTCCGTTCCAAGCTGACATCAAATACATTTGAAACAAAGCAGCCACAAGGAGTATATATCATGAACCTTACTACAAAAGAAGGTAAAACTTATTCTAAAAAGGTGATCATCAAATAAGAAAGATTCATAACAAATCAAACCCGGCAAGCTTTTCAAGCTTGCCGGGTTTTTTTAGGAGTAATGTAGTCCTGTTTATACTAAAATATATCTTTCATTTCATTAAAAAACCCTAACCAAAAACGGCCAGGGTTATATTAACAAGATTTGCTATCTAAAATAGTCTTAGTTTTTAATTACTTTTTGCTGATATACCGCTTTATCTGTAACTGCTTTCAGAATATAAATACCTTTTGGAAGTGTACTTACATTGATTTGCCCGTTGTTCAGCTGTACATTAACCATTCTTCCTGAGGCATCATACATAGAAACATTCTGGATTTTCTCCTGAGTTTTAAGGGTAAGGATGTCGGTAACCGGATTCGGGTAAATACCGAATTCAAGTTTCTTCACCTCAGCGGTTGCTAAAGTAGCCCCTAAACTGTTTACGCTCACCGTTTTTTCAACCAGTTTACCATTTGAATTAAAACTGATTACAATATCAGACGTTCCTGAAACAAGCGGAGTCAAAATCAATTCATCATTGTCATTAATTACTGCAGAAACTGCTGTAGGATTACTGTTTAATTTGATAGATTTCACAACCGAAACAGCCATATTGTCTGCATCAGAAACTATTGTTTTCAGATCAATTGTGGTAGTACCTGCGGCTGTAAGCTGTGAAGGTAAAGTATTGCTTACGACAGGAACAGAATTATTGGTAAATACCGTCAATGAAGGAAACCAATAGTAATCATTTAAGGTTTTTGTATTGATAAGAGTTCCGCTCATATTATAAGTATGAATCCAGTTTTTCTGGTAGTGTGCCCCATATCCGCTTTCTGTTGTATTCAGAACAAGTTCACCGGTAATAGGATTTACACGAAGAGCTGCACCATAAGGAATTTGCTTAAACTGTCCTGTCTGTCCCGGAATTGCAGCAAAGTTTTCGTTAAATGTTTTTGCTGTAACATCAAATCTTACAATCTGCGTTCCTGAACTCCAGCTGCTGATTGAATTGATCCAGTATAAAGCATTTTCTTTATTACTTGCTGTAAATCTTCCTGCATTCCATGCTCCCCAGTCACCAATATATTTAGTAGTCGGAATATTATATACCTGTGTTGCAAAAGTAGTAGGATTGATGTTGATCAGCTTCTGATCCTGAATTCCCCATACACTTCCGTCTTTAGCCTGTACCACTGAGTAGAAACCTCCGGCAATCGTACTAATCACGGTATCTGTATTAGGATTAATGACTAAGATCCCTACACCTTGCTTCACTGCAAACACATATTGTGAAGTACGGATCATGTTTCCAATCTGGCCGTTACCACCTGTTCCGGTAATCAAAGAACCAACCTGCAAGTTATCTATGTTGAAAAGAACAATTCCGGTAGAAGTTCCAATATACCCTTTATGCTCGTTTACTCCTACAAATGACCTTCCATCGCCGCCACCGATAGTATTAAAGCCGGCAATTTTCTGCATGGTCTGCGCATTGGCAACCACAAGTCTTCCACCAGGAGTATACTGAGTATCTCCCCCATCAGCTGCCTGTTTTGATACGAAATAAAATTTATCTCCATAGATGGTTCCATATTGTGTAGTTGCACCGAAAGCCTGGTTGTTGTTTGCGTTACTGTATACACGGTAATTGATCTGACCGTTATTGTCAATAAAATTTACAGAACCATTGGTGTGACCGAACCATTCTTCATTTACCATGAAATATCCGTTGGTAAAGTTGTTGGAAGCCACATAAGGAGAAACGGGAGTGACAGTAGAGGAGACAGGTGTTTGATTGAAGCCTACATTAAAATTCCATACATCCCAAGAACCGTTTTCCAATACACGTGAAGAAGCTCCAACGCTAGAATATCCGAAATCAGCATCTGCAGGATTCTTTACCCAATAAGACCAATATCCGTTAACTGTCCAGCCAGACTGCCAGTGATCGTTAGCCGCATCTACGATGGTATAACTGTCAAAATCATAAGCTGTAGTGTTAACAAAACCATTCACCGGATATAATGGATACGTGGTATTTCCACTTTTGATCAGTGCATTGGTACCTTGACCGTTTAGGTCAAAGCCTATTCCTCCAACCGCTGAACCAAATTGTGTTCCTTGATACAGCAATGTGTAAAGCCTGTGGTCTGCTTTAGCAATAGCTTTCAGCATGTCTTCTCCTGTAGCATTTCCGTCCCACTTAAAACCCCAAACCATTGCATCAGGGTTTTTGCTGTCGTTCCACTGTACTACAAAAGCAGCCTGATTGGCTCCCGATCCTACCCAATACTGAATATCAGAAAAACTGATTGTAGTGGTATTAAGATTGCTGACCCCTGAAATATCATTTCTGGGTACGCCCTGAACTTTTATCTGTGCATTTGATAAGCATGCAAACAGAAAAAGCATCATAAAAAGATAAAACTTTTTCATTTTTATTAATTTAAATAGATTGAATTATTATTTGAAATGTAAATCGTAAGCTCCTGCCACTTCTGTAGAAACTTCACCCAGCCAGCCAGCTTCCTGATTGACTCCTGTGTATATTTTCATAAAATCTACCCCAGGAAGTTTTACATATTTTCCGTTTCTGTCTACAGCCCACGAAATATCAATATTAGAAGCTTCATCATTATTCGGAGCATTATCCGCATATCCGAAATCATATGATTTTCCTACCCAATATGATCCGTCCCCGTTCTGATCATAAAAATTGTTTGCCAGTCTTGTTCCTGAAAAGCCGTAAGAACTATCGGTAAACCATAAAGGATAATAGCTTTGAGCGTGGAAAGTATTTTTTGTTTTAAAACCCTGATTCCCCAGATTGTCATTCCATTTGATATATTCTACATCGGTCTGCCAGAATTCAGTTCCGGCTACAGGTGTTTTATTTTCATCAGGCTTATGATATGTTATGCTGTAATCTTTTACGGTTGCATTTTTGAAGTATTCGCTGCCTGCAATTTCGTACCATTCATCATTATCAGGTTTACCGTTTTTGTTTCTATCGTAGGCTACCATAATGATTCCCGGTTCACAAGAGCCGGAACGCTGATCACTGGCATCATTTCCAAAGAATGCATTTCCTAATATTTTAAAATCTCTACCATTCAGATTGGGAATAGTGTGATCAAAACCGAAAGTAACATATCCGCCATATCCTCCAAGACTAATCATAGTAGAATTCCCTCCCACTAATGACTCATTTGCTTTCTGAAGCATATTTGCAGCAGTATTTCCAGGTAAATACTCGGGGATTTCATTCATAAATTGTCCTACAGCGGGACGGAATTCCAATACTTTAGCGATATATTTACTGTAAGGTGTTTTTTCTTTGGTAACGATGATTTTAGAATGATAAACCTGTTCGTTTCCTTTATTATTAATCTTTAAGGTCAGCGGATAAGCATCTGCCGTTGGGCTTATAAATTCAAGTTCCGAATTTTGTGAGATGATGGAATCATTGATACTCCATGTGACAGATCCTGAAGCATTGGTAGGAATACTCAAAACCTTAAAACGTTCAATGGAATAAGAATCATCAAGCCCGTTAAACGTAAATTCATCTTCATCATCATGCTTACAGGCTATTACACCTATCAGGAAACATGATAAAACTCCGATTTTTAAATAAGTAAAGGTCTTTCTGTTCATTTCTTAAAGTTTGATTATTTGTATAAAAAAGTGAAGTGGGCAGGGATATTTCCACCCTCTGTTTTCCATTTAAAATGTCCGTTTTTATCAAAACAATACACAAATCCCAGGGAAACATAATTTCTGGCATCTGTCATATAGATATCTTCTGTAATGGGGTTTACAGCAATTCCGTAAGGGGTTTTAATTGCAGTTTCATATTCTTTGTCAAAAATTCTGTTGGCAATGATCTGCTCTGTTTTTACATCAATGATTCCAAAGCTCTTTTTATAGCTATGGGTATTATAATTGAATTCGTTTCCGTAGAAATAAAGCTTATCATTAACGATTGTCATTTCGCTCACTGCGAGATGGAAATCTTTTTTAACGATCCCCGTTGCTGCATCTATAAGATATAAGCTGGAAGGAATGTTGTAATAATCTCCTCTTGAGCTTACGTACAGATCACCATAATTGTCTTTTTTAATGTGGTGAAGATTGATTGCAACATTTAGCTTTTGAATTTCAGTAAAAGTATTCAGATCGATAACAGAGACTGTATTATCATAATCGGGAGCTTTGTATCCTCCGGAATTGGCAACAAATAGTTTATTTCCTACAATTTCCATTTCTTCCGGCTGATATCCTACTACCACTTCACGCTGGATAGAAAGAGAAGTGGTATCAATCTCCACTACTTTTCCTTTGGGTGCTTTTGGATTAATCGCTACCGGTCCTGCATAGCTGCTGGCGTAAGCTTTTCCATCTTTAAAGGTTAAATAACGACAGTTCTGTAACGGAATAGAAGTAATACGTTTAGCCGTTTTGGCATCCAATACCTCAATTTTATTGGAAACATTGACTACAATATACAGTTTACTCCCGTAGACTTTGATATCATTTCCTACATCTCCCAGTTCTTTTACCACATTTGGGTTAATTTCTGCATAGATGTTCCTGTAATAGGTTCCTTTGGTATAATCAAAAAAATCCAGTGTACATTTGTTGCTTCCCATATTTCCTTCATTCAGCATGTAGAAACCTTTTATTGCTGTATTTTCTGAAGGAAGTCCTTCCACTACTTCCTGACGGACGATTATTTCATCGGTACGGCACGAGGTAAGAAAACCTAAGACAAGAAATAGAAAATAAAAATTTAGTTTTCTCATAAGGTGAAGTTTAGAATAAGTTTAAAGTTTCTTCCCGGCATCGGATAGTTGATCACTACATCATAATATTGGTTGAAAATATTATTCATCTCAAGGCTTACTTTAAATTGGTGATTCGCCCAATTAAATTTTTTCTGAACAGACAGATCATGGGTATACCACGGCTGTACATAATTGTATTGAATGTTATCCTGATTCACATCGTAACGTTTTCCCACATACATCGCGCTGTAATTGAAACTCCAGTCTTTATAATCGGCCATTAATGCAAATGATCCGCTATGCCATGGTGTGTAAGGAATCTGATTTTTGTAAAATGTATCTTCCGGATCTGTCATATCCCTTGCACTTTGATAGGTATAGGAAAGCAATGGTCTTAATTTTACTTTTCCCAACTGCATTTCTGCCTGAACATTCACATCAGCACCTATGATTTCAACCAATCCAAGGTTCATCATCAGCCAACGGAACATACTTCCGTTAGGAGCTGCGACGATTTTATCCTGCACTTTGTTGTAATAACCGTCTACTTTAGCATAAAAGGATTTAAAGAAGTGATTATTATAATTTTTCTGGTATGTAAATCCTACATCATACTGATTGGTAAATTCCGGTTTCAGGTAAGTATTTCCGATATTGGTATAATACAGATCATTAAAAGTAGGCAGTCTGAAAATCCTCTTATAGAAAGCTCTGAGGGTAAGCTCAGGAATGATTTCAGGCTGGTAGCTCATGAATACTGCTGGTGTCCATTCTCTGCTGTCTCCCGGTCTTTTATTTTTTCTAACTTCTTCAAAAGTAAAAGTTCCTAAAAGGCTTCCCAGAATCTTGAACCTGTTCCACTGGTAAGTTGTTGCTAAAGCGACTAATGTAGTATAGCGGGTAGGATAAGAAAAGTTATCCAAATTAGCATCCAGATTATTATACTGAAAATCTCCGCTCAGACTGACATCCCAATTGGGCGTGATAGAATATATATTGGATGAAGAAAGATAAACTTCTCTTTGGATATAGACATTATCCGTATACATAATAGATTGCGAACGAACTGTATCCATAAAATGGGTGTAATCATAAGCAAATTTTGCTTTCAGCTGTGTTTCAAACTTCGGGAAGAGTTTTTTTCGCAGATTGGCCTGTATAAAATAATTTTCATCTGAAAGTCTTGCTCCTCTTCCACCAAAACGTCCGTTCACAATAGGTGCCGGCATTCCGCGGTCTGAAATATAACCATACCCTCTGATATTCCAGCTTCCGTTATTTAAAGTTCCATTTAACGAAGTTTCAAAACGTTTTGCTTTAATATCTGAATCCTGTCTTTTTGCAATCGTATCATAAGCCTGCTGTCCATCTGGATATTTTTTGGCATACCGAAATCTGTAAATTCCGTCACTTTGCATAAATTCTGCGCTGAAACTTGCAGCAACCCTGTCTGATATTTTCTGTTCCAATCGGAATGACGGATTAAAAAGGTCAATGGAAGCACTTTTTGCTCTTATCACAAGATTGGTTTTTCTTGTTCCTTTAAATACAGGTGTTTTAGGCTGTAAATAGATAGATCCCGAAGAACCAAAATCTTTTGCAGGCTGAAAAATTTCACTTTTCTGACCATTGTATAATGATATCTCTTCAAGATCATCCAAAGAATATCTTCCCAGATCTACCAGTCCGTTCTGTGCATTTCCTAATTGAATTCCATCATAGAAAACACCTACATGCTGGCTTCCGAGACTTCGGACATTAATAGTTTTCAGTCCACCTATACCGCCATAGTCTTTGATCTGAACTCCGGAAAAATATCGTAAAGCATCTGCTACAGAATGGCTGTTCAGTCTCTCCAGCTGCTCGCCCTGTAAGGTTTGTGCCGGAAGAATTTCTTTAAAATTCTTTTTGTACAAACTGATTGCCTTAATGGATTCTTCCTTTAGGGTGTCGTTTTTCTTCTTTTGAGAATATAAAAGTTGAGATGTGATCACCAAAATTGTGAAAACAGCTTTATGAAATGCAGAAGTAATTAGTTTTGCCGCCATTAGCTCATTTAGGATAATGAAGACGCTAATGGATATAAGAAAACAACGACAAAGCACAGCTGTAACTGCACAGAATCATTGATGTCCTAAGCTTTATTCCACGAAAGCGTCAAACGATTATTGTCTGGCAGGTCTTCTGACTTACTCCATTTTTGAAATCCTTCCCATTAAAAAACAGTGGATATATTTTTCAAAAACTTTGGTGCGGAGCTTACAGCAGCGGGTCTGTTCCGGATTTCCACCGGATTCCCTTTTAAGAGCTTTTTATGGCTCACCAAATTTCGGCAAAGATAAAAAATTATTCTTAACCCCCAATTAAAATCATGATTCATAAATAATTAAAGCTCCCGAGGGAGCTTTAATATGATTACAAAGGGGTTTCTATTTTAAATTCCAATATTCAGGAAAATACTGAACCTGGATTTTGCTTCGATATCGCCCCCCGCCAAATGAGTATACATAGGAAGCATGAGTTCACTTCCCAGACTCAGTTTTTTATAAGAAGCTTCAAACCCAAGCTTCCCATACAATGCGCTTCCGGCAGTATTCGGCAGCGCTTCATCAAATTGTTTATTCTGAGCATACACTTCTCCCTGAACTCCGGTTTTTACGGAAAATATAGATTTTTCAGTTCCTGCAACCTGATAAAACCCAGTAGCAGCATAGTTCCACTGGTTTCCAAAATGGTAATTTTTCTTATTCTCTGTTTTGATGGTATAGTCTGTATTGACCAATACAGCCACTTTATTTTTCTGAAACTTATAATTCAAAGCTGCCTGATAATCCCAGCTTCCCGTTCCCAACTGAAAACTTGGATTGACACCGGACACTCCTTTTTCATCAAACTTTCCCAAAGGAATTTTCACTCCCAAACCTCCACTCAAATGATGAAAATTATCCCTGGAACTCATCAGCTGGTAAATTCCCATCAGGTTCAGATCTCCTATTCCATTGATTTTGATATCTCCCTGCATGGTTTTCTTTTCATGAAAATGAAATGGCAGACTTGCATATACACTCAGTTTTTCAGTCAATGGAATTTTCCCCCAAAGCTGTAGGGTATTAAAATACTGATCCTGCGTAAGGTCTTTTACAAATAAGTTTTCTTTTGCTTTGTAATGCTGGGCAAAGTATTTGATTCCGATAAACTGTGGATTCAATAAAGATTCAAAGCCTGAAGATCCGTTACCGGCAGCACAGCCACAGGCATCACAATCATCATCAAAATCAAATCTACTGAAGCTGTCCGGAGCAATATAAATACTGTCTTTAATAGTCTTCGCCTGATACTGCCCAAACAGAATCAAACTTAATATTACGATAATCTTCTTCATGTTTTCTATAAATTATTCTGCAAATTTTGGGTTGGATATAAAACTTTTGTCTGATAATGTTTTCAGGAAAGCAATGATTGACTGTTTTTCCTGACTGTTCATAGCAATTCCTGTATGACCATTCTGTTTTAACTGAGGATCAAGATTCGCATTATCTTCCACCTGATCTGAATAGAAATTGAGTACAGCGTCTAAGGTGTAAAACCTTCCGTCATGCATATAAGGTGCTGTATATTCTACGTTTCTCAAACTCGGAACACGGAATTTCATCCAATCTACCTGATTAAGTGTAACTCTGTAACGTCCGGCATCTTTGAACTCTGTGTTATAATACATTCCTGTATTACGGAAACTTTCATCGGTAAATAATTCTCCGCTATGGCAAGAGGCACATTTCTGTCCGAACAAAGCCATTCCCTGAGATTCTGTTGAAGTAAACTGCTCTTTTCCCTGCCTGAACCTGTCATATTTTGAATCTGACGAAATTAAAGAAGCCATAAACTGGGACAGCGCTTTTAAAATTCTTTCTCCGGTAATGGTTTCATCTCCGTAAGCTTCCCTGAAAAGTTTTTTATATTTCTGATCGTCTTTTATTTTTGAAATGGCTTCCGGTATAGAACTGTCCATTTCATTAACATCTGTAATAGGGCTTATCGGTTGTTCATTGAGGTTATGAATGACTCCGTCCCACATATATCTTTTCAAAAAAGCCATATTCTGAATGGGCGGCGCATTTCTGATTCCTATTCTGTCATCCACGCCATGGCTTACAGTGTGCCCGTGATGGGTGAAAGCATTTTCCTGAATATGACAGAAGCCGCATGAAATGGTATTATTTCGGGAAAGTCTTCCTTCATAGAATAATTTTCTCCCTAACTCTACTCCGTTTTTGGTTACCGGATTGACTGATTTATCGAAAGTCATTTCCGGAAAATAAGAAGGAAACTGCAGATTATATGCTTCATCTTTTTCCAGTGGCTGAATCACCTCATCAGAGCAGGAAATACAGCTCATAATCAATACAAGCAGAACCAAGATCCTTTTAATAAGAAAATTAATCATTATGAACATGGTCTACTTTAAACATTTTTGTAAGGTTATTGGTAACGTCTACCAGATGCTGGTTTGAGCCCATCAGCATATCATTAGATGTAGTAAGGGTAAGCGCCTTATCTCCACTCAAAAACTGATTCAGATCCGCAAGAATATGAACAGAAGGACGAATCTGTCCCGTCACTCTTGCTGTTGTCGGAAGATTCAATGTGATTTCACGATAAAGATCAGGGGTATTATTTTCTGTAGTATTTCCCATATTTCCTGTGTGATTCATAAATTCCTTAGATGGAGAATCTGTTCCGTATTTTCCTTCCAGTTTTACAAAAATATAACCGGCAGCCCATGACCACGTCAATCCTTTCTGCTTGGCTTTTGTCCAGAATTCAGCCTGTCCGTCCTGTCCCAGTAAGTAAGCTTTCTGGCTGATTCCCAATCCGAATTTTATTTTCTTATAATTGTTTTTCGGAATACCATCCAGATTAAGGTATATAATTCCGGCTACAGCATCCGCCTGATCTACAATGAAAGCGCCTTTATCAGGATTGTTTTCATTGTATTTAAATTCATTTCCATTCTCGTCTACCAGTGAGATATTACTGATGACATATTTTAAAGCTGAAAAATTATGTTTTTGTCCTTGAGAAGAAGTCTGAAGTGTCTGATTTAAAACAATATCTCCTACATTATTAAATCCGTTTTCAAATTTGATCTGAAGTTTTCCGGGTGTGGTATCCTGTGGATTATCGTCATCCCTGCTGCTTTCGCAGGATACAAAAGAGAATAAAGTAAAGGCAATAAAGAATAGTGATAAAAATTTATAAATTTTCATTGTTGATTTTTTAAGTTGAATGATAATTGTTGAATGTGAAAACATTCTTTTTTTACCACAAAAGGCACAAAAGTTCTTACACTTAAGGTATATCAAGTGGTAAGTTTTATGCACAATAAGAACACTTACGCTTTTTTATTTATCTATGCTTTTGTGACTTTTGTGGTTGAATAGTGATCGTTTAACTTAAAAAACCGGCGGTTTGAAAATATGAGTCAGAAACAGAAAAGAATAGCCTGTTTCGTAAATAAAGTTGAAATTGAAAAACGGACGTTTTTCAGTAGTCATGATCTCTGCTGTTTCAGGCAGAATATAGGTATCAAGGATTTTCTGTCCTGAATTTTTAATTTTCTGAAAAGGTGTAGATTCTGAATCATTGGTTTTGGCCAGTTCTTTACTCAGATAACATTTTCCATTACAGTGTACCTCAGGTCTTGTTTTATTAATACAAAGAACTTTGGCTATATAATCATAATTTACAGCATACTCTACCAATGGCACCAAAGGTCTTAGCACCATATAAAAAGTAAAAAGTATGCTGTAAAATAATTTCATATGATTATTTTTTGCTTAAAGCTTCATCATATCTTCTGCTGATCTCTTTCCAGTTGGTAACATTCCAGATAGCGGTAAGATAATCTGCTCTTTTATTCTGATATTTTAAATAATAAGCGTGTTCCCAGACATCAATTCCGAAGATGGGAGTTCCTTTTTCTTCTACAACATCCATCAAAGGATTGTCCTGGTTTGGAGTAGAAGAAACGAACAATTTTCCATTTTTATCCACGGAAAGCCATGCCCATCCTGATCCAAAACGGTCTGCTCCTGCTTTAGCCATTTTTTCTTTAAAAGCGTCCATGCTTCCGAAAGTTTCAGTGATGGCTTTTACCAATTTTGCAGAAGGTTGTGTATTTTTCTGAGGAGTAAGAACCGTCCAGAATAATTCGTGATTGTAATGTCCTCCGGCATTATTTCTTACTGCAGCAGGCAGTTTTGAAGCATTGGAAAGAATCTGAAACAACGTTTCTTTTTCCTGTGGAGTTCCTGCAATAGCTTTATTCAGGTTTGCCACGTATGCTGCAGCGTGTTTTGAATAATGAATTTCCATCGTTTGGGCATCAATATTCCCTTCGAGAGCATTATAAGCATATGGCAAAGGAGTTTGTTTAAACTGAGCCAATGCAAACTGAGCCGCGAAAACTGCACTTAAAGCAGCTATTTTCAAAATCTTCATAACGTTTTTGTTTATGGTTGAACAATGTTTTCTATTAAGTAGGGAGATGGAGGATGGAAGTAATGAATGTTATAACATAACTCCTTCAACTTTTATTTACTTTTACAGTTATATCAAAAATTGCCAAATCTTCATCGTCTGGAATAACTTCCAGCTTCCAACTTCACTCTCCCAGCCTCCCTATTTCAATAATTTTTTAATATCCTCAATCAGAATTTCTCTGTCGGGATGATATTTTCCTGTCAGCATAGGCGTTTTACCTTCAGGGTCTCCGTAATTCAAACCTGAATAATAAAGGATCGGTATATTTTCTTTGTTGTATCTGCATCGGATATTTCCATCCTGATCTACCAGCGCAATCATCCCGCTGTGGTTCAGACTTTCTCCTTCATCTTCTTTATCGCCAACGTAGATATTAAATTTATCAGCAAGATCACCAATGTAAGTACGGTCTCCGGTCAGGAAATGCCAGTTCGGAGATTTTGCTCCTATTCTTTGGGCATGTTCTTTCAACGCTGCAGGTGTATCGTTTTCCGGATCAATACTGATGGAGATAATTCCGAAAGCGGGATCGTTGATCTGATTCTGAATAGCCTTCATATTGGTATTCATTACAGGACATATGGTGGGACATTTGCTGAAGAAAAACTCTACCAGATATACCTTTCCCAACATGTCTCTATTGGTGATTTTTTTATTGTTTTGATCCGTCAGTTCAAAATCGGGAACTTTCATCACGGTATAAAGGTTCTTTTTAAAATATCCCATTCCTACCCCGATTCCCAGAAAAAGCAATGCAAATAACGCGATTGGTATAATTACCTTACTTTTATTATTGGTTTTTTTATTTTTGGGCATATTTCTCAGGGCTTTTTTTGAATTCATCTTTACAGTAAACACTGCAAAAACCATACGTTTTATTTTTATATACCGCTGTATCTTTAAGAGATCCGGCAGTTTTCATGTGGCAGATAGGATCTTCTTCATTTACAACCAGTACATTTTCTATTTTCTTTCCGGAAGAATCCATGTGGCTTGCATGCTTTACCTGAGGGGCTTCCTTGGTACATGACAACAATGATATTGACAGCACAGCAGTCAAAATAATGAGAGATTTCATTTTGATGTTAATTGAAATTAATAAGGTTAAATAAGGTTGTGATGCAAAGTACCAATCTAAAATTCATGAACAGTAAACCTTAAAAACACAGGACGTCCGAAAGAGAAATCATGTATTTTTTACAACTTACAATTATTGATTTTAATTGTCCAGCATTTTAACCGCTTTTTAATGAAAATGCTAACACTTTCATTTCATAAACTAAAAATATAGTTGAAAATAAAATTAAGCTAAAGGAGGATGGAATATCCTGGAAAAGTATTCCGAAGAATGAGAATTAAAATAACTTGAATCCGGAACTTTAGTCAATAATTCAGAATTCTGCTGAGATGAAAAAGAAAAGATATCATGAGAAATAAAAACATCTAATCCCGCAATCTTTACTGTTTGAGAGCTATTGGACTGTTTTTCTGTTTTTGCAAGTTCTTTTTCCACATAGCATTTTCCTTTACAGGTAGACTGTGGTACATTTCTTTTCTCACAAAGGTTTTTCACAATATAACCATAGTTCACAGCATAATTTACCAATGGCAAAACGGGACGTATTGCAACGGTAAAAATGATGAATATGGAAATGAATAACCTCAACGTTTTAGTTCTCTGTTACAAATATACTACTTCAAAATTGTTTTATAATAGATTTATGATGAATGTCATTGTGATTGTATACTGTTACCTACAAAAATTACAAAACTGTGCCTGTCACCAGTATAATTTTATCCCGAACTTTGAGTAACATTTTAGATCTAAGTGAAAAATTTAGTTCTTTATATACAATTTAATCTTGTTGATAAAAGCTCTGCTGATGTTTTTGGCAGAGCTTTTTGTTTTGTTAAATGTCTTCTTGTTTTGTTGGATAAACGCAAAGACGCAAGTTTTTTTAATGCTTATTGTTTTAAGGCGCAAAGATTTTATCTCCGATAAAATTGTAAGCTGGTTTTATTTATCTCTCTCAATATTTGTTTTTGCAGAGATTCCTACGGAATGACAAACCGTGTGTATCATCTTTATACCAGTTGTAATTGGCAGTCATCGTTCATACGAAAGTAAAGACACTCTCTTTGTCACTCCGCAGGAGTCTCAATAGCATAAGATTTCAATGGAATAGTTGGCATAATGTATAATTAAAAAAACAAAAGCTCCACTGAAATTCAGCAGAGCTTTTATTGAATATAATTTAGTAGTGCTTATTATTTGCTTCTTAAAATTTCATTCTCTGAATTCTCACCGCATTTAAAATAGCTAACAATGCTACTCCTACATCCGCAAAAACGGCCTCCCACATCGTTGCCAGCCCTCCGGCTCCCAGAATTAAAACCACGGCTTTTACGGCGAAGGCAAGAACAATATTCTGCCAAACGATCTTTTTCGTTTGTTTTCCGATATTGATTGCCATTGGAATTTTACTTGGTTTATCATCCTGAATTACCACATCAGCTGTTTCAATGGTGGCATCACTTCCTAACCCTCCCATCGCAATTCCTACATCACTTAAAGCCACTACAGGAGCGTCATTTACTCCGTCTCCTACGAAAGCTACGGTTTGTTTTCTGGCTTTAATTTCTTTAACCTTGTTTACTTTATCTTCAGGTAGCAGGTCTCCGAATGCATTGTCTATGCCCAACTGATCTGCTACATATTTCACTACGGTACTTTTATCACCGCTCAGCATTGTAGCTTTTACATTCATTTTATGCAGATTGTCTACGGTTTCTTTGGCATCTTCTTTTATGCTGTCTGCAATCGTTATGTATCCTGCAAATTTTTTGTCATAAGCTACTGCAATTACTGTGTACACAATATTAGCATGGTTGAGATCATAACTGATGTTGAATTTATCCATCAGCTTAAAGTTCCCTACCAGAAGCTCTTTCCCGTTAATCGTTGCTTTTAGTCCGTGGCCAGCAATTTCTTCTACATTTTCTAAAGGAATGGAATGATTAATTTCTCCTACATAATTGTGAATAGCTGTTGCAACAGGATGTGTACTTTTACTTTCGAGAACATTGACCATCTGAAGGATTTCCTCTTTGTTAAATTCAGAAGTCATACTTACTTCCTGAACTTTGAATACCCCTTCTGTCATTGTTCCTGTTTTATCCATCACTACATTCTGAATCTCTGCAATGCTGTCTAAGAAATTACTTCCTTTGAATAAAATCCCGTTTCGGCTTGCTGCTCCGATTCCTCCGAAATATCCTAACGGAATAGAAATCACCAAGGCACAAGGACAAGAAATCACAAGGAATATCAATGCTCTGTACAACCAGTCTCTGAACTGATAATCACTCACAAAGAAATAGGGCAGTAAACAGATTCCTATGGCAAGAAATACTACGATAGGCGTATATACTTTAGCAAATTTTCTGATGAATAGTTCTGTAGGCGCTTTCTGTGCTGTGGCATTCTGAACCAGTTCCAGAATTTTACTCAGTTTACTGTCTTCATAGGCCGTATTTACTTTTACTAAAGCAATACTGTTCATATTGATCATCCCTGCAAGAACAACTTCACCTTTATTTTTAGTATCGGGTTTACTTTCTCCTGTTAAAGCCGCCGTATTGAATGAAGCTGAATCAGAAAGCAGCTCCCCATCCAGCGCCAGTTTTTCACCGGGTTTAAGCTGAATGATGTCACCAATTTTAGCTTCTTTGGCTTTCATTGTCTTGGGTTGATTATTTTCCATAACCGTTACCTCATCAGGACGCTGATCCAATAAAGCTTTTATATTTCCTTTGGCTCTGGTAACCGCCATAGACTGGAAAACTTCTCCTACAGCATAAAAGAGCATCACCGCTACGCCTTCAGGATATTCTCCGATAGCAAAAGCCCCGATAGTCGCGATGCTCATCAAAAAGAATTCTGAAAAAACATCTCCTTTAATGATACTTTTATAAGCATCTTTCAATACCGGGAATCCTACAGGAATATAGGCTGCCAGGAACCATACCAAACGTACCCAGCCAGTAAACCATGTAGGTTTTATATAGTTGTCAAAAGCAATTCCCAATAATAAGACTACAAAGGAAATAATAGCCGGAAGAAACATCTGAAAGACCGTCTGATCTCCGGAATCGTGAGAATGATCATGACCGTCATGGTCATGACCGTCTCCTTCTGCATGATTATGTTTGTGTCCTTTTGTATCTGGTTTTTCCGGGGTTGTACTACAGCATTTTTCCATAACTGAATATTTTTATACAAATGTAAAGGTGAGACTGATGCAATGCTATTGCAAACTTTCAAGACAATTTTCGCAAATTCCTTTGGCAAACAATCTTATTTCATCCATCCTGAAGTTGGTCTGTATGTTTTCAGGGAAGGAAATATCTTCTTTGCAGGTTGTCTGCTTGCATATTTTACAGTAAAAATGAAGGTGCCAGTCTTTATGTGTTTTTTCGTCACAGTCGTCTTCACATAACTTGTATTTTGTTGTTGTATTTTCCTGAATGCTGTGAACAATTCCTTTTTCTTCAAAGGTCTTCAATGTTCTGTAGATGGTAATTCTATCAGCATTTTCAAAATGATTTTCTATTTCAGAAAGAGATAAGGCTGCTTCCTGAGAGCTTAAGAAATCATACACCAAAATCCTCATACTTGTGGGTTTGGTATTTTTATCAATGAGTTTATGTTCTATATCTTTTTTCATTATACGCTTTTAAAGTTTTACAGATGTACTTCATTTTCTTCATAGCCTTCCTCTTCTATCTGAAAAGTTGTATGACTGATTTTAAAATTATTAACAGTAGTGTCTGTCAATGCTTTTAATAATTGATTTTGAGAATATCCAGCTTCTTTTACTACATGGGCACTCACAGCATTTACGCTTGATGTCAAGGACCATACATGCAGATCATGAATATTTTTCACACCAGGAATTTGTTCTAATGATTTACGTAGTTCATGAATATCCACATCTTTAGGAGTTCCTTCGAGCAAAACATTAATGGCTTCTTTTAACAGCCTCCATGTTCTTGGGAAGATCAGCAATCCAATTGCAGCTGAGATCAGCGGATCGGCATAGTACCAGCCTGTTGTCAGCATAATTACTCCGGTAATCATCACTCCTACCGAAGTAAGCATATCTGAAAGGACTTCAAAATAAGCACCTTTCATATTTAAGCTGCCTTCTGAGTCTTTTCTCAGAATCATCATTCCGATAATATTGACGATCAATCCAATTCCTGCTACAATCAGCATGGATTTACTTTGTACTTCCGGCGGATTTTGAAACCGCTGATAGGCTTCAAACAAAACATAAATTGAAATTCCCAGTAAAACCACTGCATTCACTACTGCTGCCAGTATTTCGGTACGGTAATATCCGTATGTTCTGGAAGGATCTGCTTTTCTTTCTCCTATTTTGATGGCTATAAATGCCAGCAACAATCCTACCACATCTGTCAGCATATGAGCTGCATCTGCCAATAACGCAAGACTGTTGGTAACAATTCCTCCTATCACCTCAGCAATGAGATAGGTTCCGCTAAGGCAGAGTACGATAAGGAGGTTCTTTTTATGTCTGCTTCCTGCAGAAACTGTTTGTGTTGGTGTACTTTCCATATGGTGTATGGTTTAATTACATTTCATAATAGGATGTATTTTCTTTTTTAGGGGGAACATTCTGTTCCCCAATCATTTGTCTGAGATTGATTTCTATGGTCTGTGCCAGAGAAGTCATTGGAGTATCTACAGGCCCATTTTCAAAGGGATCCTGCATGATGATTGATGTTTTTTCAATAGCAATGAATGTTACCGGAACCAGAAAAGTAATCGCAATTTCAACTGCCAGCTGTGAATCATCAAGTCCAAACGGAAGTATCGCTGCAAAAACATAGATCAGAATATGAACTAAAACACTGTAAGAACGGGGGAATACCGTATTCTTCAGCCTCTCACATTTTCCCATACTGTCACAGAGCCTTGTAATGATATTATTAAGCTGCATCTGCTGAAAATCGGACAGTCCTTTGGAAGCCGCAATTTCTTTCAGCTGTCTGGAGTGTTCATCTAGAATAGCATTAGGAATATTGGCTCCTTTGATCTGGTGTTTATCTAGATATTGCTGAACTTTTCCAGAAAAAGGAAGTCTTCTCAGGGATTCCCCAAGGGCATAGTTCCAAATGATCTGTCTTTCGGCGAAATCTTTTACTGTTTTATCATTTCCGGCAGGTATAAACTGAATGATCAGTCTCACAAAAGTTCTGGAATCGTTTACAACTGCTCCCCAAACAGTTCTAGCTTCCCACCATCTTTCGTAGGACTGGGAGGTTCGGAATGCCAGCAGCAATGATACTGCTGTTCCCAGCAATGCCGGAATATTCAGGGGCAGTGAGATCTTGCGAAACCACGGCAGCTCGTCCAAAAGACCAATGGCTATGGCAAAGATTCCGATCAACAGAATTTGGTTTTTTATTTCACGGATGAAATACCAGACTGATATTTTTTTGTTGAGTAACATAATTCAATTTTTTGATTGATTTCACCTGTTATTTTCCAGATAAGATGTTCTTGTTTTAATTATTTTAAGAACAATATAAATGAGCATGGTGACAATACAACCAATAATAGAAATCATATTATAGTGGCGGTAGTCTTTAACCCATTCTCCAATTAAATCAAAAACCATAAAAATTAAAAAAATCGCAAAAAGTCCATTTTTCTCTTTCTTAATTACCTTTTTTATACTGAATGATAAACTATTGCTAGTAAACATCTCTAATTTAGGAATAAAAACCGGCACTTTCTCTGCCCATGTTCTATAATTATTTCCAAATTTTCTTTCAAGGAACTGTTCTTCAGCCAATATGATCCTTTCATAATAGATCCAATAGAAAAGAATAAAGGATATAATAAACCATATATTTTCTGTCATTAGCGCAGGCCCCAGCCACATAAAAAAATTTCCAAGATACAGAGGTTTTCTTACGATACTATATATTCCAGTAGTATTGAGGGTATCTGCAAACTTACCATCAGCTGCATTTCTCACTGAAGTCTTTTGAGGAGTATGTCCTACTGTATATATTATGATTCCTAAACCTAAAAGACTCAAGAGTAGATAGAAAAATTCATAATAGATCATACGGTCCAATGCTTTTTCCTGTAAATTGGTTTTAATAAAAACAATTAATCCTATGAATAAAATACCTATTGGCAGGATACTTCGGTATTTAAATAACCAATTCCCCTGTTTTTCAAGTTCTTGTTTTAAAGCCATATTTCTTTAACTTTAATATTCATTAATGTTCGTGTTCTCCTGAATTTACCAGTTTAGCATTTACAAAAAAGGCTCCTTTCACCACGATCTTTGCATTGTCAGGAATATTTCCTACAGGGGTTATCGCGGTATATCCCATATCGGATGTTCCTTTTACCACTTCTATCTTTTCAAAGTTTAAGGTTTTCGGATGAGGTTTTCCTTTTTCGTCATGTTCTTCTTCTATTTTTTTATCAGTCTGAACAAATACAAAGTATTTACCGTCTGCTTCTACAATGGCTTCATTAGGAACAGCGGGAGTTGTACTTTTATCAAGGCTTACAATTCCGGTGATATTCATTCCATCAATCAGTCCGGATTTATTTCCAATTACTTCACAATGCATAGAAATGGTTTTACTTTCGTTCTCAAAAGAAGATCCTATGCTGTAAATTCTGGCATCATATTCTGTTTCCGGATTATTGGTCAGTTTAAAATGAACAATCTGCCCTACTCTCATCTTAGGAAGATCTTTTTCAAACACCTGAAGATCGAGATGAATAGAACCGTTATCAATTACTGTTGCAACAGGAGAAGAAATATCCACATAGCTTCCAATTTGCGCTGTAATACTGCTAATTGTTCCACTGATAGGTGCTGTGATAACTAATCCTGATCGCATATTTCCATTATTTACTTTCCCCGGGCTTATTCCCATCATCTGAAGCTGTTGCAACAGGGAAGCTCTTTTTGTTCTTAATGTTTTAAGTTCAGCATCAGCACTTTGAAGGTTTTTCTTGGCTCCCGCATCATTATCAAAAAGTTCTCTTTGTCTTCTGTATTCCTGCTCTGCATAGGTTATCCTGCTATTGGTTGTCAGATAATCTTCCTGAAGCTGGATGTATTCGGGATTGACAATGGTTGCAATAACCTGCCCTTTTTTGACGATACTTCCTACCTGAATATTGATAGTTTTGATGATTCCTCCATACAGTGAAGTAATGGTTGCTTTATTACTGTTGGGAACACTCAGCAGACCATTGGCTTTTATGGTAGAGGTTAGTTCTTTCATCTCTACTGTCCCTAACGCAATTCCTACAGACTTCATCTGATCTCCTGTGAGTGAAGCAATGGTTTGTGGAGCTTCTTCGTGTGCTGCCTCTTTCTGTTCTGTCTTTTCAGGAGCCTTTTCTTCTGCAGCTTCTTTTTTTCCACAACTTGTCAGTAAAAGTGAAATCAGGATAAGGGGTATGATATTATATTTGAGTTTCATATCTAAAAATGTATTTTGTCTGATGTTGTATTTCAGCACTTTCATATTATTTATTAATGATTGAATTAATGGTCACTACAGATTGGTTCACCTGCTGGATAGATTCCAGATACTTCAACTGAATATTGGTAGCCGTCTGCAAGGCAAAAAGATATTCCACATAGGAAATCTCTCCTGTTTTATATCCTAACTGGGCGGCTTTTACAATTTTCTCAGCATTAGGCAGTGCCTGACTTGTGTAATAATCATATTGCTGAACATCCTGCTGGTATTGGCTGAAAGCATTGTCTAACTGTGCGGAAAGTTGTTTCTGCTGCATTTTCGCATTAGTTTCAGCCACCTGTCTGTCATATTCCAGAGCCTGGATTCTTGCTTTTGTTGCTCCAAAGGTCAAAGGAATTGCTACTCCTACGGTTGCCGACTGAAAACGTTTTCCCGAGTTATAAAAATTTTCCTGTCCGTTGATGGTATGAAGACCTATCAAGGACTGATTGGTGTATCCTAGGCTAAAATCTGGCAGCCCAAGGGACTTTTCAACTTTCTTATTTTTTTCTGCAATTTCCATTTCCTGGTAAAAAGCTCTCACAGACGGATTATTTGCCACCACTGCACTATCAAGTACATTTTCTGCTTTTAAAGGGGTATAATCTTTATTAAACGGAACTTCGAGATCTTCCGATGTGTTCATCAAAGTCTTTAAATTCTTATAGGCATTATTCAGAAAGACTTCATTTTGTCTGAGCAGCAGATCAATTTCTCCTTTCTGGGTTTCTGCTGTACTGATTTCAATTTTTTTGATATCCCCCGCTTTGAATCTTACGGTTGCAATTCTGATGAATTCCTCATAATATTTGTCCAGACTGGTTAGCTGGGCTTTATTATACTGGAGATATTCAATTTGATAATAATAGGTACGAACTTGTTTTATCAGTTCATTGGCTGTTATTTCTTTATCGATCTGCTTGCTTTTAATATTCTCATTGATCAAATCTTTTCTTGCCTTAAAAAGTGTTGGAAAAGGAATGCTCTGTGAAATTGCAAATGACTGGTCAAACTTTGGACTGTTGTATTGTCCGAGTTGGGCTTCAAAGCTTAATTTAGGAAGCTCTTTTGCTGTTCCTCTTAATGCTTCTGCAGACTTAACACTTAAGTCTTTTGCCTGTAAGGTTAAATTATTACTGACTGCCTGCTCTACCGCCTGTTCTACAGAAACAGGTCTGGACTGTGCTTTAAAAGTCTGTCCCAGCATCATAAATCCTACAACAAGAACCGCCGTAAACATTCCTGTATTATTATTTTTTCTTTTCAAAATTTTTGTGTTAAAAATGATATACAGCATCGGCAAAACGAATAGCGTAAGGAAAGTAGCTGTTACCAGACCACCAATCACCACTGTTGCCAAAGGTTTTTGAACTTCGGCACCCGCTCCCGTAGAAATAGCCATCGGTAAAAATCCTAATGAAGCTACTGTAGCCGTCATTAATACCGGTCTCAGTCTTGTTTTTGTTCCTTCAAATACTCTTTTCAGAATATCTGTTTCACCCTCTTTTTCTAATTGATTGAATGTTCCGATCAAAACAATTCCGTTCAGCACTGCCACTCCAAAAAGTGCAATAAATCCAATTCCGGCACTGATACTGAATGGCATATCTCTTATTAAAAGGGCAAATACCCCACCGATAGCACTCATAGGAATTGCTGTAAAAATTAATGCAGCCTGTTTGAATGAACGGAAAGTAAAATACAACAGCATAAAAATCAGAAGTAATGATACCGGAACAGCAATCATCAGACGTTTACTTGCTTCCTGCAGGTTTTCAAACTGACCTCCGTAAGTAAAGTAGTATCCTGAGGGAAGTTTCACTTTATTCAGCTTTGCCTGAATATCTTTCACTACGCTTTCCACATCACGGTCTTTTACATTGAATCCAATTACAATTCTACGTTTTCCCTGCTCACGGCTGATTTGTGCAGGTCCAAGTTTATAACTTATATTAGCCACCTGTGATAATGGAATCTGCGCTCCCGTACTGGAGGTAATCATCAGGTTATTTACATCTGAAATATCCGTTCTGTGAAGACTATCCAGACGAACTACCAGATCAAAACGTCTTTCGTTTTCAAAAACCTGTCCGGCAGCTTTTCCTGCAAACGCTGTACTTACGGCATTATTGACATCTTCAATATTCAATCCATAATTGGCAATTCTTGTTCTGTCATATTGAACATTAATCTGAGGAAGACCGCTTACTCTCTCAATCTGTGGGGCCGTAGCTCCATCTACCGTCTGAATGATTTTCCCCACCTTATCTGCATACACGGCAAGAGAATCAAGGTTTTCTCCGAATATTTTCACAGCAACATCTTGTCTTATCCCTGTCATCAATTCATTGAAACGCATCTGGATCGGTTGATTTTTCTCAAAGAATACTCCGGGAATTGTTTCCAGTTTTTCACTAATCTCATCTGCCAGTTCGTTGTAGGATTTCTTGGTTTTCCATTCACTTTGCGGTTTTAACACAACAATCATATCGGTAGCCTCAGGCGGCATTGGATCTGTAGGAACCTCCGCAGAACCTGTTTTCCCGACCACCATTTTCACCTCATCAAACTGTTTGATGATCCTTGATGCCTGCATGGATGTTTCTATACTCTGGCTGAGTGAACTTCCCTGTGGTAAAATGCAGTGAAATGCAAAATCTCCTTCCTGCAACTGTGGGATAAATTCACCACCCATATTTTTAAAAATAAAAGCAGAGATAAGAAAGACTACAGCTGTTGCTGAAACAATTACATATTTTACTTTTATAGCTTTCTGTAATAGTGGTTGATATACCTTTTGCAGACGGTTCATCATTTTATCAGAGAAAGTCTCTTTGTGGGATATTTTCTTAGATAAAAATAAGGCACTCATCATTGGAATATATGTCAGAGATAAAATCAATGCTCCCAGAATGGCAAATCCTACTGTTTTTGCCATTGGAGTAAACATTTTACCTTCTACTCCAGCCAGCGTAAGAATCGGAATGTATACGATAAGGATGATAATTTCTCCGAAGGCGGCACTGCTTCTGATCTTTGATGCAGAAAGGAATACTTCTTCATCCATTTCAGACTGCGTTAATGCACGCACTGATTTCCTTACTCCCAAATGGTGTAATGTTGCTTCTACAATAATCACGGCACCATCCACAATCAACCCGAAGTCTATAGCTCCAAGACTCATCAGATTGGCACTTACTCCGAAAACATTCATCATTCCTAATGCAAATAACAAGGAAAGCGGGATAGCTGAAGCCACAATAAGTCCGGCTCTTAAATTTCCCAGGAAAACTACAAGCACGAAAATAACAATCAAAGCCCCTTCGATGAGGTTTTTCTGTACAGTATTGATGGCTCTGTCTACAAGGTCTGTTCTATCCAGAAATGGTTCTATCACAACATCATCCGGTAGGGATTTCTGAATGGTAGGAATTTTTGCTTTGATATTGCTGACTACTTCATTGCTATTCGCTCCTTTTAGCATCATCACTACTCCACCTACAGCATCTACTTTACCATCATACGTTAATGCTCCATAGCGAACGGCACTTCCCAAACGAACATCAGCAACATCTTTTATAAAGATCGGAACGCTTCCTGTTTCATTTTTAACAGCAATATTTTTAATATCTTCAAGAGAGGTTACCAATCCTATTCCGCGGATGAAATAGGCGTTCGGTTTTTTATCAATATAAGCACCTCCCGTATTCTGATTGTTTTTCTCAAGCGCTGTAAATATTTCAGTAATACTTGTTCCCATGGCTTTTAATCGGTTGGGATCAATAGCAACTTCATATTGTTTTAATTCTCCGCCAAAACTGTTGATCTCTGCCACTCCCGGAGTTCCGTTCAGCTGTCTACGAACTATCCAATCCTGCATGGTGCGGAGTTCTTTGGCATTGTATTTTTTTTCACTTCCTTTTTTAGGGTGAAGAATATACTGGTATACTTCTCCAAGACCTGTACTTACAGGAGCAAGTTCGGGAGTTCCTACTCCTTTTGGAATTTCTTCCACGGCGTTTTTCAGCTGTTCATTAATGAGCTGTCTTGCAAAGTATACATCTACATTTTCTTTGAACACGACTGTAATCACAGAGAGTCCAAATCTCGAGATACTTCTTGTTTCCTGAATATCGGGAACATTGGCAATGCTCTGTTCAATGGGAAAGGTAACCAGCTGTTCAACTTCCTGTCCTGCCAATGTAGGACATACGGTAATGATCTGCACCTGATTGTTGGTAATATCCGGCACAGCATCTATTGGCAATCTGGTGGCACTCCATGTTCCCCAGATAATCAGCACCAAAGTCATCAAGCCAATGATCACTTTATTCTTGATACTGAATTTTATGATTTTGTCTAACACGATTTATATTTAATTTTTATTGAAAAATGAATGCACACAGCATAAAATACTGCAGCAAAAATATCCTGAAAACCTCTGCAATGGTATTGCAAAGTTTCAAGCACGGTTTATCATTAGAAAGCATAACTTTCTAAAAGTCAATAAAAATTAAATTTTAGGAGGCTGCCAGATAGGGTCGTAAATCTGGTAAGCAAAGTCGTTTTTGTGGAATAGAATCTTTTTTGAAAAGTAAGCAGGAATCTGCTCAGGAATCTCCAATAAAGGATCCATTTTAAATGCTGAAACCGTTATCTGACAGCAGCTGCAAGCACACAACGGAGAACAGATATCACCTTTTTCCGTAGAATGAACACCATGAATGCTTAATGAGATCTTATTATCTCCTGAATTCAGTGGATGGGACGTATCTTCACATGGCATCAATGATAACGCCATGAAGTAAATTGCCAGTATCCATCTTAAGAGGTTCATTGTTACAAAGGTAGAGATTTTTTCTGAAGTCGAGATCTATCTCTAATATAACTTGATCCGAAAAGCATAGTTTTTACATACAAATTCATTTTTTATAAAGAATCTAAGCTAAAAGTATTCACCATATGAGCAATTACCATAATAAAAAAACAACAAAACAAAATAACCACTAAACAAAACATAAAATTAAATACTTTTTATTAAAAAATATTAATATTTAAAAACATCACCAAAACAACATTGGATTTTTTGTAAATTTGCAAATACAAAATAACTATTTTAGAAATAATAAAACTATTATTCAATACGACGTAATTTGTCGCTACGCGATTATAGTTTTACAAAAAAATTTAATTAATAATTATGAAAACACAATTATTTTCGATTGCACTGCTAGTTTCATCATTTACATTTGCACAAAGTTGGAATCTTACAGGAAATTCAGGAACCAATTCATCAAACAATTTTATAGGGACCACAGATAATCAGCCATTGGTTTTGAAATCTAATAATATTGAAGGTGTTAGAATTAGATCTAATGGGAATGTAGGAATAGGAACTGCAAATCCTGATGCTAAATTACACGTAGCTCAAGACAATATAAACAACCAAAATCTGGTTTTAGGAAAATTTTCATCTTTCGGACCAACCGGGGGTACCGCTCTAGTTAGTTTAACATATAATAGTACTACTGCTAATCTGGAAGTAAATTCTACCTACGCAGGCAATGGCTTCAGATATGGAACTTATGGTGATTTTAATATTGAAAATGAGATAACAGCCCCAGATTTTGGAGCGATTAATTTTATTACAAACAAGAAAGTACAGATGGCTATTATGCCCAATGGAAATGCTTCGTTACAAGGTAAGTTTGAAGCCAAAGAATTAAAAGTAACCTTAACACCTACCGCTGATTTTGTATTTGATGAAAAATACGATCTTCCAAAATTAGAAGAAGTTGAAAAACATATCAAAGAGAAAAAGCATCTTCCAGAAATTGCAGCTGCAAAAGTAATGGAAAAAGAGGGCGTGAATGTAGGTGAATTCCAGATTAAACTATTACAAAAAATAGAAGAACTTACGTTGTACTCAATTGATCAGAATAAACAAATAAAACAACAGTCAGAACAGCTTAAACAGCTTCAGAACGAAAATGAGATTTTGAAAGCTCAATCTGCAAAAATTGAAAAATTAGAGCAACAGATTCAACAACTCTTATCCACACAAAAATAAACACCAATGAAAAGAAAATTACTCTCACTATCATCCCTGATGATAGGCTTTTTTGGTTTTTCCCAAACCGAAGTTTATTTCAAATATGATGAAGCTGGAAATCAGAGATACAGAGGAATTGATGCTGCTGGCAAAAAGGCCGAAGAAATCGTCTCAAAAGAGTCAAAAGTAGCAGCCGTTGCCAGACAAATTCCTGTTATTGATGAAAAAACATTCCTGAAACAAATACGTCTGTATCCCGTTCCTGTTAATGATTACCTTACCATAGACTGGACAGAAGAAGTAGATAGATTAATAGAATCTATTTCATTGTATCAACACAGTACCGTTCACTGGAAATTCCAACAGCAGAACATCCCGGACTTAAACCGCCAGGTCAAAATTAATATGACAGGTTATGACTGGGGGGTGTATGTTGTTCGCTTTACCCTAAAAGACGGCAGAATTTTCAGTAAAAACATCACCAAACGATAAGAAGCATGAAACTTTACGATAAGAAAATACAATTATTTTCATCATTCATTCTGTCATTATGTTCAGTTTTGGGCTTTTCACAGACCATACTGTATCAGGCAGAAACTACATCCCGTACAGTTCAGGATCCACAAACAGTGGTACTTGCTCCAGGGTTTCAGGCTAAAGCTTCTATTTCCAATCCTTTTGTAGCCAAGATCGGGCCTGCAACAGAGAATCCGGGAGGAGGTCCTACGGATTCAAATGCGGGGGCTAATAATCCTTCTGGAACAATTGTTGCCGACAGCATTAAATTTCATGATACCAAAGGAAATATAGAAGTCAATCAAGCCGGACAACTCCAATTTACATTACCTATAGCTCTTCCACCAGGCATTAAAAATGTAGCACCACAGGTAAACCTGATGTATACCAGCGGTTCAGGAAATGGGATTGCAGGATATGGATGGAATATTTCAGGAATTACAACCATCTCAAGAATTGGAAAAAATATTGAACAGGATGGAGAATCCAAAGGAATCCAATTAAATTATTCAGATTATTATAGTTTTAATGGACAAAGATTGATTCTAAAATCTGGAGAATATGGTAAAGATGGAGCAGAATATGTAACAGAAAAATATTCTAATATTAAGATAAAATCAATCGGGCAAAATTCTGGACAAACCGGACCTCTTTATTTTGACGTAACTTTTGAAGATGGCTCTCAAGCTTTATATGGACTGAATGCAGATGCCAGAACTTCTATTGAGTACAACATTAATATGTGGAAGGATAGCCAAGGGAACTATATTTCTTATAATTATATACAAGGAAATGGGGTCACTACAATACATAATATATCATGGGGAGGAAATGAGAATTTAAATAAACCCCATTTCAATACAATCGAATTCACATATATCAATAGATCTGTAAGAGAACAATCTTATATAAATGGAGTAAGCCTTATACAAAACAACTTATTAAAAGAAATTAAAGTAACTTCAAACGGAAGCCAGTTCAAGAGATATAAAGTAGAATATACCAATAATAACACAAACTATCTATTTGCTAATAAGATAACTGAATACAATTCGAATAACGAACCAGCAAATCCTATAATTTTTGAAAACGAGCCTGACCCAGCCGGCATTGACAGCAACCTATTCAGACAAGATGACAGATTTGATAATATTCGTGGGGATAACGTTCTTTCTGGAGACTTTAATGGAGATGGTAAACTGGATTTCCTTAATGGAAAAACTTTAATGCTGGGAAGATTAGACGGAACTGGTAATTTTGTAAATGTTAATTACACCGGAACGGCATTATCCATAGGAACATATGCTGATACTAACACACCTTTTAGCGACCAGGTACTAATAACAGGGGCTATAAATAGAAATTTAAAGAAAAGTACTATTTACTTTTACAAGTATGCTAACAATACTTTTATTAATATAGCAACTAAAGATATTGATTTAACTGCTTATCCACAGCTTTTTGAAGCTGCGGACCCAGATGAGCTTAGATGCCATTTTGACGGCAGCACCAATAGAATAGATGCAAAAGAAGTAGATTTCAATGGTGATGGTATATCTGAGTTAATTCTCATGATCAAAAATGAACATATGTGGACCTGTCAGGATTACAATTCCAGCTATACATGGCCGGAAACTACAGGCGTAGATATGAATTTTTATGTTGATTTTAAAAATAATATATTCTCTCCCATTAACGATGCTAATTTTTATGTTGATTATAAAAATACCATAAATATAGATCTTGATGGAGATGGGAAAATCGAACTTCTACATAGACTACCTGGAATATTAACATTTCTAACCTTCGACATACAAAATTCTAAATTTGAGAAAATATATCCTGATATCCAAGCTGGAAATAGCGGATATAATGGCAGTCTTCCACCAATCATAGGAGATTATAACGGTGATGGAAAAACAGATATTTTAGTTCCTGTAGCAATAGATTCTTCTGATTGGAATATGTATATTTCCTCGGGGAAAGGATTTGTTCAACAATACTATTCAAATCTTTTTTTATATAAGCCGGAAGATACTGGTGCCGGAAGAAAATTCAGAAATACTTTAAGGTCTTATTGGGCTCCGGATTTAAATAAAGATGGGAAAAGTGATTTTTTAGTATTTGAATCACAGAAATGGTTTAGAGATTGTCTAACATGCGTAAATAATCCTGATTCAAGCTATGGATTTAATTATTTTAGAAATACTGGTGTAGATTCTACAGGTAAGCCAACTTTTACATTTAATTATAATCTCAATCCTAAAGAAGCAACAGATGCAGGAAATATTGAAGACGAAGACATTAACTATTCAAAATATGGAGAACATTATACTCCTATGTTTGGATCTTTCAGGTTATCGAAATTAAACACTGAATTTATTATTTTACATAAGACAAAATTAATCACCTGGAATTTAGAGGCAAAAACGGATGTTATTTCAAGAATAAAGTCAATCAGCCAAAGTGGAATTAAAACTCAAATTGATTATTCAAATTTAGTCAATGGTAATGTATATAAATCTTATTACACTACATCACCTATTTTCTATCCATATGCAAACATAATTCAAAACTTCAACTACTATGTAGTTTCTGCAGTTACTCAGGGAGAAAGAAAACAAGAATTCAGGTACAGGGATCTTATTGGAAATCTTAATGGAAGAGGAATCATAGGCTTTAGACAAACAGCAAGATCTACTTTTTTCACTGACCTGTTTGTAAATACTAAAATATGGAATGGTTCTGAAATTAATCCGCTAAATGAAGGGCTTCCATATAAAGACTGGTCTATCAGAACTACTGACGAGAGCAAGATATTTCCCGATGACATTTCACTGAATAATTATCAATTATTATCTTTCAAACAATGCGATTATAAGATTGACAAACTTTTAAACGGGACTGTCGTTACAAATACAATAACCCCTGTCAATAAACCTAAAATTGTCACTGCAATTAATCCATATATTACAGTTTCAAAAGATTTTCTGAGAGATATTAAAACCGTTAATAAGGTAGAAGAATATGACAATTTATATTTTCCAAAAAAATCTGTAAAAACGATTAACGATGGCTATGCTATTTTAACAACACAGTTAGAATATTATCCAGCTAATACAACTCCGGGAAGCAATTATAGTATTGGTAAACCTAAAAGCAAAACAGATACAAATCAAGCTTATGGAGACACTAAATCTACCAAAGAAGAATATACTTATGAAAACAACCTTCTAAAAACTCTTAAAGTCTGGAATAGAGATAATACAGGATATCTGTTAGATTCATATAACTATGATGGGTTTGGAAATATTACAGAAACAATAGCAAGCAACAGTCTGGATTCTCAAACTCAAACCAGCAGTAATAAATATGATGAAAAAGGAAGGTTTGTTACTAAGAAAACAGATAATCTAGGTCTACAAACCAACATCATCTACAATGATTGGGGACTTGTTACAAAACAAACTGATCCTCTTGGAAATACTTTAATAAATGAATATGATGGTTGGGGAAAAGTTTTAAAGTCCAAAACTAATTTAGGAGGAACGACTACAAATGAATATAAAAAAGATCAACAATATAATTCCATAGTAATTCAGTATGACCCTGACGGAAATATTTCAAAAAAATACACCAATAAATGGGGGCAGGAATACAGAACAAGTACAAAAGCATTTGAACAAGGCTATTATATTTCTATGGATACTCAATATGATGTCTTGGGAAGAAAAAAAGCTGAAAGCGAACCTTATGGCGAAGGATTGAGCCCATGGCAATGGAATGTTATAGAATATAATGATTCTTTTTATCCTGCTAAAGTTAAAACCACAGCATTGGCAACACTCAATAACTGGGGTGGAATTTCTTCTTTTTCTGGAAAACAGATGGAAACATTTGTTTCAGGAACTATAACTACCTCCACCGAACTTAATGGATACAATAGGGTTACATACAAAACCACGGATGCTTTGGGAAATACCACATCCACAACAGATCCAGGCGGATCCATAGTTTTCTCCTACAATGCAGCAAGTGAACAGATCAAAGCTCAATATGCTGAAAATATTGTTACAACAAAATATGATACCTGGGGAAGAAAGTCAGAGTTTAATGACCCATCCAACGGTATTTACAAATACGAATATGATGGATTTGGACAACCTAAAAAGGTTACCAGCCCTAAAGGAACAAAAGAGTACATCTATGATAATCTGGGGCAATTAATCTCCCAAAAAGAGATCTCTACAGTAGATGGTGGGCAAGCTACCAATAAAACAATATCGTTTGTATATGATGACAAAGGAAGGTTAACTTCAAAATCAGGAACATCCAATGGAAAAACATATAGTTCGACTATTACTTACGATCCACAAGGCAGAATCTTATCATCCTCTGAAAGCAGTAATGAAAGATATTTTATTCAAAAAGGAATTACTTATGATGATAAACTAAGGGTTACGTCTTATGAAAAGCAACTATTCTCTGCAGGAGTATTAACTAAAGTCCAGATAGAAAATGTTTATAGTGCCTGGAATGGAGATTTATATCAGATCAAGGATAAAAACTCAGGGAAAGTTTTATGGGAACTTAAAAATTTAGATGCAAAAGGACATGTTCTCAAGGCTCAATTGGGAGCGGCTGAGATTAATCAAACATATGAACCTGATGGAACTTTAAGCCAGGTAAATCATGGATCAGCAGCTAAACCACATATTTTAAGACTTTCATACACTTTTAATCCTATTAAAAATGAGCTGGAATCTAGAAGTACAGAAGGAGATTTTTATATCCCGGAATCATTTGACTATGACAACAACAACAGGCTTATCAATTGGAGCAACCCTGTAACAGGAACTAAAACACAAAATGCAATCCTGAATACTTATGATGCAAAAGGAAGAATCTTAGAAAATAATCAGGTAGGAAAAATCAAATTTGAAAATTCAACTAAGATCTACCAGCCAACAGGAATGACCTTAAATACTGCAGGAGAACAAAATTATAATAATGATTTAATTCAAACTATCGCTTATAATGAAAATAATGATCCCGTATTCATTGATGGAATGAAGGGTGATGTTGCCTTCCAATATGGATTAACTGCAATGAGACAAAGGGTTACTTACGGAGGCAATTTTAATGCTGACGGAAATGGAAAATTCACTAAATTCTATAGTGAAGACGGAAGCTTCGAAGTAACAAAAGACAATATCACAGGTAAGGAAAAACATATTCTTTATATTGGTGGATCTCCTTACGAAAGCTCTATTATTTATGTTAAGAATTATAATGAAACATCCGCTTCCTACAAATTCTTGCATAAGGATTATTTAGGCAGTATCTTAGCCATTAGTGATGAAGCCGGAAACAAACTGGAACAAAGGCACTTTGATGCTTGGGGCAACCTAACTCATCTTCAGATTGGCAACGGGCAGATAATAACTGATGTAAATAAAATACAGGAAATTGTAAACACCGGAGGGTTATTACTCGAAAGAGGTTATACTTCTCATGAACATTTTATGGAAGTTGGAATCATTCATATGAATGGAAGACTATATGATCCGTTATTAAGGAGATTCTTAAATGCAGATGAAAATATTCAGGACGCTTACAATACACAGAGTTATAACAAATATGGATATGTAATGAATAACCCATTAATGTTTAATGATCCTAATGGTGAGTATGCACTTCCTGCCGCTATGCTTGTTGCATTTGCCGCCGCAATTGTCACTTCCATTACCGGTGATTATATTATGAACAGGCCAGTTAACATAGGGAGTTTATATCAATCGGTAACTCTTGCTGCTATGACCTCTTATTTAACATTTGGTGTCGGTGAACTTTTTAGAGCAGGAGGACAGATAGCAAATTCATTAAGCCAAACAAGTCTAATCATTGCAAAAGCCGGAGCCCACGCTATAACCCAAGGAACGCTTTCCTATATGCAGGGCGGAAACTTCTGGAGTGGAGCTTTAAGCGGAGCCTTTGCAAGCGCATCTAATGATTTGTTAGATCTGGGTGTAAAAAAAGTAGGAGAAAATAATATACTCAGAAGTGATGGTTTTGCTCTATTCAACGGAGCTGTGAGTGGTGGCGTTGGTTCTGTACTTGGAGGAGGAAACTTTTGGGTAGGCGCAGGACAGGGATTAATGGTTACTGCTTTTAATTTTCTAGCACACAAGACCTTCTTTCATGGAATTAAGTTTGTTGATGATGATGATAATGTCATCGCTAAATATGCAACAAAAAAATATAATGCAACAATCAAAGTTCCATATAAATCCATTGGAAGGGCGTTAAATTTGAACGAAATGTATAAAGCTCTACCAGACATAGACATAGTAGGAATTGGTATTGGAGGAGACTTTACTTTCGCAATGGGAGGAGGAAAATCAATTGAGTTCGTATTTTTCCTTGATGGTGTAAACGCAGGCAGCTGGAGTACTTTTACCGCAGAAAGAGGAAATGTTGGAATTTCGGGGCAATATAGTGTTTATGGTATTTTGGGAGATTATTTTGACGATGCTAACTTAAAATCTAGTGACTATACTGGATACTCATTTTCAGTTTCGGCTGATGTAAAAAATGTAAAAAATGTTGGAGCAAGCACTTTTTGGTCACCAAAAAATTATGAAGCTGATAAATCGGGTTTTAAATCAATGTTTGATTTATCTAAAAGATCTTGGTCAGGTGTTAATGTTTCTGTAGGCTTAGGAGGCGGATTTCAATGGACACGTACACATACTAATTTTTATAAATAAATGAAAAAGAATATTAAATACTTAGTTGTCGTATTATTATTTATTATTGTTATAATTTATAATAATTTAAATTCCAATTCGTTCACTGATGAAATGAAATCCGATTATTTTCCTATGGAAATGAAAGGAAAGATATATGATATTTCTCGAATAAAAGGAGGATCCTTATATTTAAATATACATACTGATTCCAAAGATGATGGAATCAGTATTAGAAATTCGGATTTTGTTTTGAATAGTATTAAAAAGCAATTTTATTTCCGAAAACTCTCAAATAGTAATCAATGCTATATTATAAAAGGTGACAGCATTATGTATTTTGATTGTTATGTTTTTTCAAAAGAAGACTCTGTTAAGATAGGAAAAATTAAAGGATGGAAACCAACTATTACCAACCAATGGTTATTAAAAAAATAAACAACACCCCTTAATAACAGATAGATAAACTTAACTTTTAAATATAAAATCTCCATTCTGTTAAAAAACATAAACCACTCTTTAATAAGGGTGGTTTATGTTTATTTATACTTAAACTATCTTTTATTTTAAAATCAAAAAAACCACCGCAATCGCAGTGGCTAAAAATCAAATCTAATTATAAGTATGTCCTCTTATAAGTTCGGGTTGTTTTCAGATTCTCTTTGTGGAATACTGAATAAATAATAATTGCTATTTGGAGTGAAAGCAGATTTATCCGGAAAGTCGAGAACAGAATGTCCTTTACCGTCTACTGTTTTCACGGTTCCTTCCGGTGTAGTTATCTGAACTTTTATCGGTTTACCATCAGCATCTACAAATGGTTTTCTTACTACTGTTCCCTGCGTTCTGATAATATCTGAAAGTGAGAACCCTTCTCCGAATAATTCTTTCCTTCTTTCAATAAGAACTGCATCTACTACCGCATTCTGTGATAATGAACCATTATAAATATTGGCATTTCTGGCAGATTTCAACTGGTTCAGTACCGCTACTGCCTGAGAAGTATTTCCAGTTCTGGCTTCAGCTTCAGCTTCAATCAGGTACATTTCGGCAGCTCTCATGTAAACAATGTCTGCAATAAGGGTTGGCTTAAATTTAAACTTAGCATACCTCAGCAATCCTTCTCTTCCTTTTTGTCCGTCCCATGAAAATAACTGAGATCTGATATCATTGGCATCAAAAAGATCTTTAAAATAAGGATCCGCCATAAAACTGTAATAATAACTTCCTGATGAAGACACATCCAGATAATGGAAGGCATAACTTGCATCAGACTGTTCCTGCGTTTGCCCGTGTCCCCAAATCCATTCTGCATTGTTGATATCATTAAAGCCATCTTTATATTTTTCCGGAGCCATCAGAGGGAATCCTTCTCTTGCAATCTTCGCAGATGCTGAAGCTTTACTCCATTCACCGGTATTCAGATAAGTTCTGGCCAAAAGTCCATTTACTACGGCACGATTGATCTTATCCTTATTGTTCCTTGTATAAGTTTTCAACAGATTATCGGCATCAGTAAGATCACTTTTAATCAAAGTATAAATCTCTTCAAGACTTGCCCTCTTCTTCCCTACTGTAGTTGTGGTGGATGGTTCAGTATAAATTGGAGCTGTCAACGCTGACTTGTCTTTAAGATAACTGAACTGATAAAAGCTGGCAAGATTCAGATAACAGAAAGCACGTAATGCTTTTGCCTGCCCTTTCACCTGATTCTTTTTCTCCTGACTACCTTCCGTTCCGTCAATTCTTGTAATAACATTGTTCATATTATTGATCGTAGAATACAACATCGTCCAGATAAATAAAGGTCTGCTTGCCGTACTGTTCACCATTTCTGTAAAAGCATACGTAGAAGCGAAGCCATATTTATTAGTCAATACCGCTACATCACTTCCCATCGCATCACTAACTCTTAAAACTGTAGAATATCCGATATTAGCATAGGTAGTCCCATCGTTATTAAATTTTGCCCAAGTACCATTCACTACCGTTTCAGCGCTTTCGGCTGTTTTGAAAACCTCAACGCTGTTGGCCTGATCAGTTGGCGCTGTATCCAAATCATTTTCACAGCTTGTCAACGACAAAAACCCGATAAGCACAAACGATATATATTTTAATTTTTTCATTGTTTCAATTTTAAAGATTAAAGGGTTGCCTGAAGACCAAAAGTGATCGTTCTCATTGCAGGATACCTGTAATAGGTTGTTCCATCCAAAGCCTGTTCAGGATCCATTCCTTTATGTTTATAGAAGGTTAAAAGGTTTTCTGCCTGAATATAAATTCTGAATTTTTTAAGTCCTATTTTCTCAAAATAATCTTCAGGAAGCGTATAACCTAAACTCACATTTTTAAGTCTTGCATACGTTCCGGAATATAGGAATCTTGAAGACGTAGAAGTCCAGTTATTCGTTGTCGTACTCAACCCTGGAACATCTGTATTAGGATTTTCAGGTGTCCATCTGTTCAGCATTTCAGCGCTCCATGCACGTCCGCCAGCACTTCCGTTATGCATGATAGAAGTATAATCGGTATCCAGTATTTTCCCACCGATTTTGAATGTCAGTAATCCTGAAAAATCAAAATTCTTATAAGTGATGCTTGTGCTGATTCCTCCTGTCAGTTTAGGCAAAGCAGAACCTTGTAAAAGTTTTGTTGCTTTTGAATACTCTGAAGTAGTTCCTTCTATTGAATTTCCGTTGGCATCTGTAGAAACCGTTTTCCACAATGGTTTTCCATTGCTTGGATCTACCCCGACCCATTCTGGGATAAAGAAATCATACACAGAGCCTCCTACCGTTAATAACTTACTTCCTACCACAAGGGAACCGCCAGGTAACTTGGTCACTTTATTGTTTAAGGTGCTTAGGTTTACATCTACATTCCACTGGAAATTATCATTCTTAATGGGTGTAGTGAATAATGAAAATTCAAATCCTGTATTTTGGATAGTTCCAATATTGGCGGGATAATCACTAATTCCCAGAGATGGTGCCACTGGCATGTTAAACAGAAGATCCTGACTTTTTCTTTTGAAATATTCAATATTTCCTTTAACTCTGTTATTCAGAACAGCGAATTCCAATCCTACATTTAAATTAAGGTTGGTCTCCCACTTTACATTATTGGTAGCTGTTTTTTCCAATGTTGTTCCCGGTTCACCACCAAGACTGATAAATCTGTACAACTCCTGATAAGCATAATAAAGTGGCTGCCCATTAGGTCTAAGTAGTTTATCATTTCCTTGTCCTCCATAGCTGGCACGCAATGTCAATTGATTGAAGACATTCAGACTTTTGACAAATTCTTCGTTTGAAATTTTCCATGAACCTCCTACTGACCAGAACCTTCCCCATCTGTTATCCTTAGCAAATCTCGAAGAACTGTCTGCTCTTCCTGATGCAGATAAGAAATAGGTATTATTGTAGTCATATTCTACTTTTCCAAGGAAACTCAATAAGCTCAATTTATTACTGTTTCCACTGAAGCTCCCCAATAAAGAAGCAGCATCAGGCTCATAATAATAAGGCAGAGAAAACTGACTTCTTGTTCCGGAAATAGTCTGATAATCGTATTTATAGAATTCATGTCCCGCTAAAGCATTTACATGATGTTTTCCAAATTTCTTATCGTATGTCAGAATATTGCTGGTTGTATATGAAAGTGTTCTGGTATTTGTTTTTGTTACCGAACCTCCAATCTCAGCACCTTGTCCCAACAATGGATTTGAATAATAATGTCCGTTGTAATTCACCAGATCAACAGAGAAACTTGTTTTAAATTTCAACTCCGGCAAGAAAGTAAACTCCATGAAACCCTTTCCTGAAAAGTTATCTTCTTTATTTTCGTTTTTATCTAATGGCAAAGTTGCAGCTGCATTCTGGTTCTGAAGCGCATTAGTAGGTCTGTATTTTCCAAAATCATAAATCGGGTTTCCATCTGCATCTAAAATATAAGTTCCGTCTGCATTTCTCTCATAATAAGGATAGAATGAAGGAATAAATCTTGCGGCATTAATGATATTACTAGCCTTGGAGTCTGAAGAAGTGGGCGCTTGTTGAATGCTGTTTGTATAACTTAAGTTTACTCCAACATTCAGCCATTTTTTCACTTCAGAATTGATCTTTAATCTGGTATTATACCTTTTAAATCCTGACTCAATCGCCATTCCTTTATCATCCAGATAACCCAGTGAAAAGAAATAATTACTTTTTTCACTTCCGCCACTGATATCAAGATCTACCTGATTTCTTGAAGCAACTCTCTGCAAAATATCTCTCCAGTCGTCATTCCAAAGAGGAGATGCACCGGATAATAATTTTCCATCAGTTCCTACAGGTTTTGGATATGCTGTTCCATACGGATTGATTCCAAGTGTAGAAACAAGATTGTCTGTTGCCATCTGCGCAGCCTGTTGAGAAGACACTTTTCCGGACTGATATCCGTTTCTCAAAGCTTCCCAATATAATTGAAAGTATTGGTCTGTACTTACCTGTTCGTAATCTTTCACAGCTCTTCCGGAGAATCCCTGACTGATATTAAAATTAACTTTTGCTTCTCCTTTTTTACCTGATTTTGTGGTAATAATGATTATCCCGTTTGCTCCTCTTGATCCATACAACGCACTCGCTGTAGCATCTTTCAAAACACTGATGGATTCAATATCACTGGGGCTTATAGAGTTAATATTTCCGTCAAAAGGAATTCCATCTACTACATATAGTGGGTCACTGGAAGCACTTATAGAACCAATCCCTCTGATTCTGATGGTGGAAACCGCTCCAGGCTGTCCTGATGAACTTGTTGTCTGAATACCTGCAACCTGCCCTTCCAATGCTTTGGTAATATTGGTTACAGGTCTGTTATTGATTTTATCACTGGAAATTGTTGCTACAGAACCGGTATAGCTGTTTCTTTTAGCTTTTCCATAGGCCACCACTACAACTTCGTCAATCTCTTTTTCATGAAGACTATCCTTTTTCGGCTTTGAATTTTGTGCATGTACACTGGTTACTCCCAGAAAGAATGCAGCAACCGGAGGAATCCAAGCTTTAGAAATGAATAAATTTTTGCTAATCATAATCAATTTCATTTATCATATTTTAAAATTTTACCCTTTGCAGAAAAGTCAGCAAAGGGTATCGATAAATACGATAAACCAAATGCTTATTTTTCCTTAAAAGGCTGAATGTAACACCTTGCCCTGTGGGTAGGTTGTCAAGACTTCACAGGGTCAGTTCCCTCCATCTTTCTTTATAAGCCGATCGAAATATGGTTGCAAAGCTAAAAACTTTTAGTCTACAAAACAAGTAGACTTATTGTTTTTTCATGATAAATTTTCAAAAATTAACATAAGATTTTAATAAAACCCATTACTATAAGGAGTTGTAAACATTATCATTTTATTAAACATGATAAATATCATTATCAATAATCCAATTGAACAAAAGCTAATCTGTGCGGAAATTTTTGATCATTAATTAAAAAAAGTTTTTAATTTTATAGTATGAAAGTTTTGATTATAAACGGGCCTAACCTCAATCTGTTGGGTACCAGAGAGCCGGAAATCTATGGAAATGTCTCTATGGAAAACTATTTGGAAACTTTAAAATCCGAGTTTCAGTCTCATGAATTAAAATATTATCAGTCAAATATTGAAGGAGAACTTATCGACAGGCTTCAGGAAGATGATTTTGATGCAGTAGTGATTAATCCGGGAGCTTACACCCATTATTCCTATGCTATTGCTGATTGTTTAAAAAATATTCAAAAACCCAAAGTAGAAGTTCATATCAGTAATATCTACAAAAGAGAAGAGTTCAGACAAAAATCCGTAACAGCAGCTAATACTGATGCCGTTTTATCCGGCTTTGGAATGGATGGGTATAGATTGGCTTTATTGAGTTTAAAATAAGTTTTAAACCACAGATTGCACAGATTTTCACAGATGTATGTGGATAATTAGAAAATAATTTATGAAGATAAAGGACAAGATTTACTGCACTTGCATTGGGGTATATTCCGGGCAATTAACAAAAAGAAAATCTTATATTATTGAAGAAATAAGTACTGAAGATATAAAGGTTCAGAATGATGAAGGAAAACTGAAATGGTATTCACAATTTTATTTTAGTGCAAACAATGAACCTGAAATAATTTCTATTAACATAGATGATCCAATAGAAAATATTGAATCTGATGCCATAGAAGTAACTATTACTTTTTCCAACAAAGCAAAATACTGGATGACTTTCACAACTCCAAAGCATTTAGATAAGATATTGGACGAAGAATCTTACTTTTCTTCAAAACATTTTATGATCATAAAACATTTAACTGAAGAATCAATCAAATCAACAGTCTTAAAACTTGATGAACAGGATGAATTGATTGAAAACTGTCAAAAATATTAATAAAAAAGCCTCATCAATGATGAGGCTTTTCTGTATGTTATAGGTAACTATTAGATAGTTTGTTCCTGTAATTGAGGACCTGAAGCAACTAATTTCTTACCTTCTTCAGTATCACAATATTGCTCAAAGTTTTTGATATATCTTGAAGCAAGATCTTTTGCTTTTTCTTCCCAGTCCGAAGCATTTTCATAAGTATCTCTAGGATCTAAAATACCTGTAGAAACATTTGGCAATTCAGTAGGAATCTCAAGGTTCATAATAGGAACCTGAGTTTTAGGAGCATTATCAATAGAACCATCAATGATTGCATCAATGATTGCTCTTGTATCTTTCAGAGAAATTCTCTTTCCAGTACCATTCCAACCTGTGTTTACCAAATAAGCTTTAGCACCGTGTTCTTTCATTTTACCGATCAATGTTTTAGAATACATTGTTGGGTGTAATGTAAGGAATGCTTCACCAAATGCCGGAGAGAAAGATGGCTGAGGTTCTGTAATTCCTCTTTCTGTTCCTGCCAGTTTTGATGTATAACCGCAAAGGAAGTGGTATTGAGCCTGATCTTCATTCAAGATGGAAACCGGAGGAAGTACTCCGAATGCATCTGCAGAAAGATAAACGATCTTCTTAGCATGTCCTGCTTTAGAAGGCAATACAATCTTGTTGATATGGTAAATAGGATAAGAAACCCTTGTATTTTCTGTAATTGATCCGTCTGTATAATCAGCTACTCCATCGTTTACAACAACATTTTCAAGAAGAGCATCTCTTTTGATGGCAGCGAAGATATCCGGTTCTTTTTCTTCTGATAAGTCGATAACTTTAGCGTAGCATCCTCCTTCATAGTTGAATACTCCGTTGTTATCCCAACCATGCTCGTCATCACCGATAAGGTATCTTTTCGGATCTGCAGATAAAGTAGTTTTTCCTGTTCCTGAAAGACCAAAGAATAAAGCTACATCACCTTGCTCACCAACGTTTGCAGAACAGTGCATTGAAGCCATACCTTTTAATGGAAGGTAATAGTTCATCATTGCAAACATTCCTTTCTTCATTTCACCTCCATACCAAGTACCTCCAATGATCTGTAGTTTTTCAGTAAGGTTGAACATGATGAAGTTTTCAGAATTCAATCCTTGAGCTTCCCAGTTAGGGTTTATTGTTTTAGAACCGTTGATTACTGTGAAATCAGGCTCTCCAAAGTTTTCAAGCTCATAGTGAGAAGGACGAATGAACATATTAGTAACAAAATGTGCCTGCCATGCAACTTCAACGATAAATCTTACTTTAAGTCTCGTATCGGCATTTGTTCCGCAGAATGTATCTACTACATAAATCTTTTTAGATTCAGCAAGCTGGTTCAGCACTAGTTCTTTACAAGACCCGAAAATTTCTGCTGTTGTAGGTAAATTTACTTTACCGTCCCAGAAAATTGTATCTCTTGTAACATCATCCTGAACAATATATCTGTCTTTAGGTGAACGACCTGTGAAAATTCCTGTTTTTACTGACACCGCGCCAGATTCTGTAAGTTCAGCTTTCTCAAATCCCTGATTTTCAGAAGAAACTTCAGCCTGGTATAATTCTTCATAAGAAGGATTGTACACTACTTCATAGTTTCCTTTAATCCCTAATTTCTCTAAATCCTGGATGATTTTAGTGTTTTTCATTTTACTTATATTTTCTATTTCTTTATTGACTTCAACAAAAATAATATTAATTATTTGTTAAAGGTGGTTTAAATATACTGATATAAGTCAGAATGACAAATAAAAAAACAGGATCGTAAAGATTTGATTATAAGTTAATTATACTTTCCCACTCAAAAACAGTTGTAAAACCTTTCTCCCAAAAATAGTTCTTGTAGTCCCCAAATTTGGCACTCATTACAAAATCTCCCCCCCATGCACCTAAACTTTTGACAAAACAAGGGCAATCTGAGAAGAACTTTTCTTTAACTGTGGATATTTCAAGGAAATCAGCAATTTTACGCTCATGAATCATCATTAATTCGGAAAATTTTTCCAATTCATTGCATAACATTATTTTTTTTGTGATATCTGAAAATTCATTAACCAATTCCGGAGACTTCTTTTTTGATTTATAAAAATTGATTCCTTCTCTGCTATCCTGCTTCTGATTTAAATGAATAAAAATCAGTTCATTTTTAAATGAAGGATTGAAATCTACCTTCTCATATTTAATCTCGGGTTTGCTTTGGAAAAGAACTGCGGATTTTTCTTTTGCAACCGCGATATCATATCCGCTCCCACCCAGACTAATTGAATTAAGATGAAAAGGATCAATCTCCGCCCATTCTGCAAGATTGTTCATCAGAGTAGAACTGCTTCCAAGACCGTAGTCTGCAGGAAACTGAAGGTTGGTCTTTAAATGGTAAGTAAGATTAGATTTAAATTTAGTATCAGAAAGTTGCTGAACATTCTTTAATGTTTTGACAATAAATTCAGCGCTTGATGCAATATTGGTTTCTAAGATCTGCCAGTTTTTATAATCAATGACAGCTTTTAACCATAGTGTATTTTGATGATAAGCCTCCCAGAAAATAAGTGACTTGTTATCTTCTTTTTCTTCAAAGAAAAACTCTTGTCCCAGCTTGGTAGGTACCGCTAAGACAAGAGCTCCATCGATTGCGAAATATTCTGAAGTAAGCATGAGCTTGCCCGGTGAAAATATCGCGTTCATATATTTTTAATTAGATTGCCGAAGCAGCATCTACTGATCCGTCAATTTTCTTGATTAATCCCTGAAGGGTTTTTCCTGGTCCTACTTCTACAAAATTGGAAGCACCATCTTTAATCATATTCTGAACAGACTGTGTCCATTTTACCGGACCTGTAAGCTGAGCGATCAGATTTTGTTTGATCTCATCAGGATTTGTTACTGCTGTTGTAGTGATATTCTGATATACAGGAATTGTTGCTTTTCTGAATTTAGTTTTTTCAATAGCTGCTGCCAGTCTTTCCTGTGCAGGCTGCATTAATGGTGAATGGAAAGCTCCGTTTACCGGTAATAACAATGCTCTTTTAGCTCCTGCTTCTTTCAGCTTTGCACAAGCTTCTTCTACAGCAGGCGTTTCTCCTGAAATTACTAATTGTCCCGGGCAGTTGTAGTTTGCCGGAACAACAATTCCGCTGATCTGTGCGCAGATTTCTTCAACCTTAGCATCGTCTAATCCTAAGATAGCTGCCATAGAACTTGGATTGGCATCACAAGCTTCCTGCATAGCCTTCGCTCTTTCAGAAACTAATTTCAAACCGTCATCAAAGGATAAAACTCCGTTGGCAACCAAAGCTGAAAACTCTCCTAAAGAGTGTCCTGCAACCATTTCAGCACCAAGACCATTTACGGCTTTTAATGCTGCTACTGAATGTATAAATATTGAAGGCTGGGTAACCTCTGTTTTCTTAAGATCCGCATCCGTCCCGTTAAACATAATGGAAAGAATGTCGAAACCTAAAATTTCATTGGCAGATTCCATCAGATCTTTAATATCTTTTCTAGAATCATACAATTCTTTTCCCATTCCTACGAACTGAGAACCCTGCCCTGGAAATACAAGTGCTTTCATGTATTGAATTAAATATTATGCAAATATAACTATAATGTTAACAATATTCTTTTAAACAGCTATAAATCATTTAAGGTACTAACCTGATTACTCTATAACCGGTATTTACATAAGCACCGTTAGCTTTTGATTTTACAAACTCAAATTTTGTAGCTAGCTGAGTCTGAACTTTATTCATCTGTTTAAAGATCTCTCCTTTTTTATTTTCTCTGGTTAACATGTCGTTTACTACATCAAACCCTACGATAGCGTATTTTGGAGGAGTTTTACAGTATTTATTTTTATAAGCAGCCAGAATTTCTTTTTCAAAACTACCGTCTGTATTGATCTTTCTGTCCATCAGATATACCAGACTTGCTTGGCTCAGTTCGTCAACTTTTTTCTCAAAAGTTGGAGAATAGAACATACTGAACGCCTTCACACCCTGCACTTCCTTAGAAATAGCAATGATTCTGTTAGCAAAAGCATCTCCTGCTGCATTATCATCATTAGCCAGTATAGCAATAACCGGTGCAGACTGCCCTGTCATCATATTCTGATCAGGCTGGATATCTGCCGGAGAGTTGACAATAATAACATTAGGGTTTTTCACCGCTTTTTCAAGCCCTGCTTTGATGTAATTGGCATTTTCTTTTTTAGCATCTGCCACTACATATATTTTCTGGTCAGAATAAATTCCTTTTACTTCTTCTACAATCTTATCAGCATACGTCTGATTGTTTGTTTCAACGATAATAAGATTACTGTAGTTATATAATTCCGGAGTGTTGGCAAATGGTGCTACAATCGGGATTTTCTGATTTTTAGTAAAATCAAGAACATCAATTACATTAGATTTAAAGAAAGGCCCAATAATAAGGTCTGTATTGTCAGGATTGATCTGTGTCAAAGAGTTTTTGAATGATGCCTCATTTCCTGAATCTACAATTTTGACATCCAGTTTCTGGCCTCCTCTGGCATTTCTTTCAATAGCAAGTTTTGCTCCTGTTAAAAAGTCAAGGGCCATTGTTCTGTACTGGGTTTCGTTTGTACTATACCCGAATGGGAGCATTAGAATTACACTAAGAGCATCACCATTTTTCTTAATATAAGCTGCATCCTGCTTTTTGATCTTTAAAACCATTCCAGTTTTCAACCCATGAGAAAGATCCGGGTTAAGAGCAATAAGTTCATCGATAGAAACACCAAATTTATTCACAATGGAGAATACAGTATCTCCCTGCTGAACGGTATAGGTTACATAATCGTCTCCTGCAGCAACACTGGAAGAGGAAGTTGATTTTTCGTTACCTGAATCCATTTTTGCTTTTGGATTTGCAGGCTCAGCAACGGTATCCGTGTTTGTATTATTATTGGATGTTTTTATTTTAATGGTTTCACCAGGTTTAAGTCCTTTTTCTTCTAATCCGGGATTTAAAGCAAAAAGATCCTGCTGGCTGATGCCAAACTGTTTTGTAATTCTGTAATAATTATCTTTAGACTGAATCACATAGGATTCTCCTTCTACAGCTGTCTGTGTTGCAGTTGTCACTGCTTTTTCTACAGGTTTCTCAGTAGGTTTTTCAGTCGTTACAGCCTGTTGTTGAGAACCACCATATTTTTTAATGCTGGCAGCAGGTAAAGTGATTTCGTCTCCAATTTTCATGTGAGAATCCAGGTCAGGATTCAGTTTTCTCAAATCGGTTTCAGAAATTCTGTATTGTTTTGTAATACCATAGATTGTTTGCTTTGGCTGTAAAATAATTTTACCTAGAGAAGAAGCACTTGTGGCTGAAGCTACTTTCTCTGCATGAGCTGTTTTTGTAACAACCGGAGTGGCCGGTTTGTCTGATTTTATAGTTAAAACATCTCCGATAGCCAATTTGCCATCTTTGTGTTTTGGGTTTAGCTTCAGCAATTCATCTACAGTCATTCCATACTTTTTGGCTATGTTGTAAGGATTATCACCTTGCGCAACCGTATGTGATTTCTGGGCTGAAACTCCCAAAACCATACATAAACTGGATAGAATAAAAAACCTCTTTATCATATTCGATAATTATAATTTACAAAAATACTTCTTTAAAATTAAATGGCAACAATTATTAATTTGGAATCTTGAACCACCATTTCTTCCAAACAATTTTCAAGCCACGAATATCCATAATCTGAAAAGAATACACTAAAATTATAAACTCTCTCCTGCCATGTTTTGGCTGGGTGAACATCTAAAAACAGGTTTTCAAGTCTTTCCAGCAATTCATTCTGTTTTATTTTCTCAGCATGAAGCAAACGTTTTTTCATTCTTTTGAATGATTTTAATTGTCGTACTTCTTCTGCCTTCACCATATTTCCGAAAGATTTCTCAGTGGTTTCTGCCGAAGTTCTCAACGCTGAAAAATTACTAATCAACAATTCCTCTTTCTCGTCGAGTAATTGTAAAATCGGATTATCTTTTAAAATTTTATGATTGGTAAGTACTGTAAAATTCTGGAAAAAGTCTTCTATTTTAAGATCCAGTTTCTCAATTTTTCCTAGTGTTTTCTCTTTCAGGAATAACATCGAGTTTCTTGGAATCAAAATAGGAAACGGAATATTAATTTTTGAAAAATAATCTTTAAGTTCCAGCCAGTACATGATTTCAGCATTTCCTCCAATATAAGCCAGATTCGGAAGTACATTTTCCTGATATACGGGACGCATTAAAGCATTGGGACTGAATTTTTCCGGATGATTTTCCAATTCAGCAAGTATTTCTTCTTCTGTAAACTGAATCGTTTTATCTACGATAATATATTTCTGTCCGTTAAATTCTATCCTGTCTCTGGTTTCGGAAAGATAGAAAAGGTTAATTTCACGAGGATTTACCTGAACTTTCCCGTATTTTTCCGTCAGAAAATCTACTTTATCCTTAGATATTTTCTGTAAACCAAAGTGAAGAAGTTCATCTTTAAAAATCTCCTTCATCTGGTTTTTAAGTTCTTTAGAGTCTCCATCCAAAATCAAAAGTCCGAATTCTGAAAAAAGACGGTTCACAAGAATCTTAATAGCCTCCGTCAAAGTATTCCCCGATTTATAGGCTTCCTTCATCATTAAGATCAGTTCAGTTCCAAAAATAGAGTCTTTGAATTCTTTCTCAAATTCAGAAATAAAATAGGTATCGCTGATTTCAATCCTTCCTACCGGACCTCCTGATTTCTCATTGGTCTCATAATAATTATTTTCTGTTTTAAAATGATTGATTTCGGCAAAATCATGATCTTCTGAAGCCATCCAATATACCGGAACAAAATTAAAATCCGGGAAATTTTCTTTCAGATAGGTACATGTCTTGATGGTCTGAAGAATTTTATAAACGAAGAAAACAGGTCCAGAAAACAGGTTCAGCTGATGTCCTGTTGTAATGGTAAATGTATTAGATTGTTTAAGATTTTCAAGATTATCTTTTTGTTTTGAAGAAAGAGATAAACTTGAGAGCTGGCCTTCCAGAACCTGAGATAAAATTTCTCTCTTCCTTGATGAAAAAGAGTCATTTTTCAAGTGAATCTGTTGTTTAAAATGATCTAAAGAAAATGTATTATTTTCAAAACCCTCAATCTTCTGATTCAAAAAATCTTTTACCAATTGAGGAATGCTTTCTATATCGTTGAATGATATTTTATTTATTGTTTTCAACCTGTACAGTTTTTAGTTGAACAAATACCACACGATTCCGATGTTCAATCTGAAATCATAAACCGGATAATGTGGAAATGCGTATGCTTTGTTATTGGAAATAACAGTTCCTATCTGTTGGCCTTCTATGAAAAAGAACATTTTTTTCACTTTCATGTTAATATAAACATCGGCGATAGGCTGCCCTCCAATTGAAAATGAATCTGCTCTGGGAAGGATATATTCGTTAAGAACAGGAAAATAATCTCTTGAGGCAAATTTAGAGAAGTAATAAACTTTAATACCCGCCTGAATTTCTGCAGCTTTTTTGAATGCCTGTGTCTGATAGAAGAAATTAGCTCTACCAACAAAACTTGGCATAGGCAGCAATTCTTTATTCGTTAAGGTATTTTGGAAATGCACTCTGGTATTCAGATGGAATTTGTTGAAGCTGAATGTAGCATCACCTCCGATTTGGGAGATATTCACAGAATTATCACTTTGCTTCGGATTTCCGTTGCTGTCAAAATAAGTATAGTTATCTATTCTGAAATAGTTGGCAAAAATTTCTGTTTTAAACCATTTCAAATTGATGCTTCCTCCCACTTCCATTACAGACTGGTTCTTTGCATTTTCAAGATAATAATTGAAGTTGTTGTAAACCGAAGTGTTCAATAAGTAATTAAATGAAGGATAAGCACTTTGGAAGTTTACTTTAGCATTAACAAAATAGTCTTTAATAGGCTCAAACTTTAGGTTATTGGTTGTTTTAAGATAGCTTTTAAACTGGCTTCCGTTTGAAAATTCAAGGAATGAGTTCAGCTGGATCTTATCCCAAAGTTTTACCTGTAAATTTCCTACAGCTCCGATTCTGTTTTCTTTAAGCTCACCAGGAAAAGGAACATTATTAAGGGCAACAACATCTCTTATTCCAAATTTGATCATCTGATAACGTACACCAGCATCTAATTTGAATTTTTCATTATTAAAAATCAAGCTAACCGTATTGCTGAAATTTTCAGAATATTTTTTTGTAGTCAATGGGAAACCATCAACCAATTCAGTAGGAGCATCATACCAATAAGGCTCCAAAGCTGTCTGGTTATAATAATATTTATTCCCCTGATGAGAAATAATATGTCTTATGCTAAAAGGAAATTTCCCGGAGTTGAATGGTGTAAACTGATGACTCAGATAGTATCTTCTGTAAGAAAACTGTGAGCTGCTGGATGCCAGATTTACCTGAGCATTTTGTCTGTTGCTATAATTACTGTCACCATTCATAAACAGATTATCCTCAGTAATACCTCCACTTTCCTGATTGTTTACATTCTGGTGAAGATAGTGAGCGAAGATTTCATAGTTTCCGCTTTTTGAAATATAGTGACCTGAGAATAAAGTATTGTTATTTGCTGCTAATGAGTTCCTGTAAAGACCCTGAGAGCGGAGCCCCATATATTCCAGAGCAAAATTGAATCTTTTTCCAATATTCTGGGTGTAAGTAGATGTTAAAGCCGCCCCGTTTCGCATTGCGTTATGATAAACAAATGTAGCGGTAGGTGTTTTTACGTCATAGTATTTCACATCATTTGCTCCAATAATCATATAAGATTTATTGGAAGGCAGTAAGGAAAGATTCTGCTCATCATTTACCTCAAATACAAGAGGGTTAAAGCCGGATCCTATATTGGCAGTCTGCACTCTTCCGAAGTTATCTTTATTATTTTGCTGCGAAAAGATATAGGTTTTATCAAAAGTCATTACCGTATCAAAAACTTTCTTTTCAGAAAACTGAGTCTGATACTGGTAATCATTAATAGTAGGTTTGAAAATTTTCAGGGAATCTTTCTTCCCGGAATCTATTACAAGGGTATCTTCTTTTTTAGGTTGAGGCTTTGTATCAGCTTTATTGACAACCTGAGCCTTGGCTACAAAACTTAAAGAGAAGAGTATGAAAAGGATGTACTTCATTATTCATTATTGTACAGCAAAAATAAGAAATAAAAGGACATAAAAAACCCCACAATAAATGTGGGGTTTTGAGATATTTTTGTTAGAAAAATTTTAGTTTTTCTCTAAGACAAATTTTTGACCACTAGCAGTCCCGGCAGGACCTGAGAAAGTAAGAGCAGAAATATTTATACCTCCAGTACAAAAGTTAACTGTTCCTGTACCCGATAGTGACATACTACCTGTCGGCGCGTCATAAAGGAAGGGTTGATTAGAAGCTACTGTAATACTACCATTATTTTGAACTGTTACAAGCATATAAGATGTAGTCGGGTTGCTAATATAAGGATTGTTCGTTGACAATATCTTAAATTGGTTAGCAGCAGGACCAGGCTGTACAGTAATCAAGTCTCCAGGTGAATAATCTTCCCAAGTGTCAGTTACCACCTTGTATGTTCCAGTGAAACCTGACATGTTAAATGGACACTCTAATGAATATTTCAATGTATGAGTTTGATTGAAGGTAGCATTAGGCACAGAAGAAGAAAGTTTAAAAGTAATCACTTTTTGTGTTTCCTTAGCACCACTTTCTAATAATTGTACTTTAAAACTTCCAACCTTTTGCCCTTCAGCAAGGTTATCTGTTTTATTTAGAATCTTAAAATCTACTCCTTCTACTGCTGTAGAATTAGCAGCATCAACAGCAATTTTTACTTCTGTATTTTGCTTTGCTTCACTTAGAGTGGTATATACAATTGCAACTTCCTTAGATGTTGAACCTTTTACTACTGTTGCCTCTGAGCTTGTAGCACCAAAACTCACATAATTATCACCGTCATATACTGCATCATCTCTTTCTGAACAAGCAGAGAACAATAATGCAAAAATCGGAATACTTAAATATTTTAAAATTTTCATAGCTAAAATTCGCTTTTAATTAATATTAATAACCAGGGTTTTGTTGCACTTGAGGGTTTAAGTTAATCTCCTGAACAGGAATAGGTAATGTATACTTATAGCTATTGTTAGGAAGGTTTGTAACTGTAACCACATCATCTGTCTGGTTTCTATCCATAGTAACACCTGCAGCAGTAGCCAATCTTTTCAAATCGATATATCTGTGTCCTTCTAATGCAAGATCTACTCTTCTCTCTTTCAAGATATCAGCATAAGCAGCTGTTGATGAAGCGTATACAGGAAGTGGAGCTGTTCCACTGTTATATCTTTTCGCTCTTACCTGCTGAATTAATGCTGCTGCACCAGTAAAGTTGCTAGCTGCTGTTTCACATTCTGCTAAGATGAAATACATTTCCGATAATCTAAATACCTTTAAATCATTTCTTGTAGCAGCACTTGTTTTACCTGGATATTTATCTACTACCAGTTGATCCGTATCTCTAGGAGAAGTACTTGTTAAATAATTAGGATCAATTATAGATGAAGGATCAACGTATACTGTTCTTCTAACATCACCCGGAGTTGTATTAATGATATTAAATAGGTTTCTACCTAAAGCCCACATTGGGTTCCCTGTAATACTAGAGCTGTTAGTGTTCCATCTTGTTCCGATAGAGCTTCCGTTTCCTGTAGCTAATCTGTTTAATGCAAAAATAATTTCTCCTCTTGCAGTATCATTCCACATTGTTGGATATGCTGAAGCAGCAGTTAATGTTAATCCAGCATTAGATATTACATCCTGAGCATATTGCTTAGCTAAAGTTGTATTCCCTCTGTAAAGGTTAAATCTTGCAGTAACCGCGTTTACAAATCCTTTATCTACATAAAATCTACCTGCTGGAGCATTATAAGCTAATATTCCTCTCGCATAGTCTAAATCTGCATTAATAAAATCATAAACATCCTGGTTTTTGCTTCTTGGAAGCTTTACATCAATTACAGGAACATCTTTTAGCAATAGAACTCCTAATCCATTAGGATCTTTCATATCTTGTGCAAAGAAAGTTTCCAATTGAAGGTAGCAGAAAGCTCTGATTGCTCTCGCCTGAGCAATTATTGAATTATACTGAGCTACTTCACTAGCAGCTGGAGTAACTTTTGCAGCACCTGCAATTAATCTATTTACACGGTTAATTACCAAATAATGCTGAGCCCAAATTCCAGTAGTCAAGCCCGTTGTAGGATCAATAAAATAACGGTGTATTTCATATTCCTGACCTCCACTACCTGCTCCAGGTTTTACCTCGTCAGTAAATACTGCAGAGAAATAAATATCATTATTAGTATCCATGTTAGCATACACAGATCCTACTAAATAATCATTCAGATTTGATACACTTGTAAATAATGTCGCATCATCCAGTAATCCAGGCTGCTCTATATCAATAGCATCCTTACAACTGTTTAAAGTAAAACCAACTGACGATAGACATACTGCTATCACTAATGCTTTTTTATATATTTTATTCATTTTTTCTTTTTTTTAAAAATCTACATTAACCCCTACAGAATAAGTTTTAGGGTTTGGATATACGTTAAGTGAATACGTTGTAATCGGCTCTACATCAAAACCTTTCCATCCTGTGAAAGTATAAATGTTTTCAGCCTGTGCAAAAACCTTAATAGAATTAATTGGTAAATTACCTAATGTCTTTTTGCTGAAAGTATATCCAACGCTTACATTCTTCAATCTAACAAAATCAGACTTGAAAAGGAATCTATCAGAAGAACCCTCTAATGTTGAGTTCACAGCTGATAAACTTGGTACTGTAGCATTCGTATTATTTGGAGTCCAAGCGTTCAACAAGTCAGCTGAAACGTTAAGTCCAGAAGCAGCATAAGAAGGATTCATTACCCAAGAATATAAGTTATCATAGATATATCCTCCTTTCTGATAAGAAAATAATGCATCTACGAAGAACCCGTCATGTTGGAAGTTAAATCCAAATCCACCGGTATACTTAGGCATAGGGCTTTTTCCTGTAAGTCTTCTGTCACCTGCAGTAGGTGTTTGAGTTACATTTCCGTTGATATCTAAGAACAACTGCTCTCCGTTACTTGGGTTAACACCTAAATAAGGATAAAGCTGCCATTGATCTGCAGGACCTCCAATACCATCAACAAAATCACCAGTAAGATCAGGAGCTTCCATGCTGATAATCTTGTTAGAGTTATATCCCACGTTTCCAAATACAGATAGTTTTGTATTCGCTTTTCTTAGGATATGAATTCTTAAAGATCCTTCAACCCCTTTATTATCCATAACACCATTATTACCTCTTAAAGAACCTTGACCTGTAACATAAGTTACCGGAATAGAGTTAAATAATCTTGATGTTCTTTTTTGATAATAGTCAAACGTACCTTCTACTAACCCTTTGTAGTTGAAATCTACTCCTAAGTCAAGTTGTTTTACCTCTTCCCATTTTAGATTCTGGTTTCCAAGGTTTGCCAGATAATATCCAGGTAAACTTTGGTAAGCCGGAGCTGTAGTAGGGTTCGGTCCATTATAATCTAAATATGAAGAAGGACCTACTGTTAATACGTTGGTATTATTAGCAACAGTAAATAAGTTTTGGTTACCTGTTGTTCCTAGGGAAGCTCTAATTTTCAATAAATTGAACCCAGATCCTTCCATAAAGTTTTCTTTATCAACATTCCATCTTCCTGCTACTGACCAGAAAGTTTCCCATCTGTTATCTTTAGGGAATCTGTATGATCCATCTCTTCTTATAACCCCAGACACTCCATACTTTCCTTGGTAGTCATAGTCTAAAGTTCCAAAGTATGCTAACGTTCCTGCAGTAACTTTCAATGCACTTGCAGAAGGACGGTAGATGTTTGGTGTAGCCGGGTTAAAAGGAACATAACCGGTTCCTGCACCGAATTCCCAAACCAGAGGATCAAGACCGTTCTGCTGTTGAGTATAACTTTGCCAGTTTACTTTAATATAATCTAAATAAGCAGCAGCAGTAATAGTGTGATCACCAAATGAATGGTTATACGTAATATTTGTTGTAGTGTTAAAAGTTAAATCATTTACAGTGTTAAATTGTTCAAATCCACCGTATTTTGCTCCTTGTCCTGCAGCTACTACTAAAGATAAATAACCGTTAGCTGCTCTTGCAAATTGTCTTTGATAATTCTTATAATCAACACCTGTTCTGTTTCCAATACTCAAATCTGACGTAAGTTTGTAGTTACCACTTACGTTAGCCGTTAAGCTGGTTTCCGTAAACTGGTTTCTGATACCCCCCATGATATTATCATAAAGAATGTATGCTCCATTTCCGTTACCACTAGCCGTTCCAATTTGGTTGAATAATCCCAATCCATTGCTAAATGTAGGTGCTGCTAAGTAAGGTGCAGAAAGTACAGTTCCGAATAGTGGGTTCTGTACAGTGTTTGCATTAATAGCAGTGTTGGTTTCGTCATCCAACTGATTTCTTTTTGAAAATCCTAATCCAATGATTGCACCAAAGGTTAATTTCCCATCGTTGCTTTTTCCATTAAGGTTATTTCTTAAAGTAAATCTTTTGAAATCTGTTCCACGAATGTTACCTTCGCTATCAACATAACCTAAGGAAACAAAGTTGCTTATGTTTTCTCCACCTGCACTAACAGACAATGTATGCTGCTGGCTCATACCAACTCTTGAGAACAGATCTCTCCAGTCTGTATTAGTGGTGAAGTTATTGATATCATTTTGAGACATGGTAGCCCCTTTTCCTCCTCCAGCATTCTTCTGAACTTGTAATAGCTGTTGTCCGGAAGACATATTGTAATCCGTTTTTGGCAACACAGAGAAAGAAGTTAATGCATCATATGAAATTCTAAGCTTTGAGTTAAATTTACCACCTTTAGTAGTAATTACTACAACCCCGTTCGCTGCTCTGTTTCCATAAATTGCAGTTGCCTGAGCATCTTTTAGAATACTAAACGTATCAATATCATTCGGGTTTAAGTTTCTAAACTGTGACCCTGATGTAATGATCCCGTCTATAACATATAAAGGATCCGTAGAACCATTTAGGGAACTAAGTCCTCTGATGATAATATTGAACTTACCAGAACCCGGAGATCCAGATGCTGAGTTCGCTACAATACCTGGTGCTGTACCTTGTATAGAGTTAAGAACAGAAATATTTGGTCTGTTTTCTAACGTTTCAGAACCAATGGTTACTGAAGAAGCACTAGATTTAGCTTTAGTAGATGTCTTGCTATAACCTAACACAACAATTTCTTCAATTTTTTGTTCTTTGTCCTTTTTAGAACCAGTTGTGTCTTTTTGAGCAAATACTACCTGCCCTGTGAAAAATAACACACCGGCTGTCAGTACACGTAATTTAACATTCATATTAACAAATTTTAATATATTTAATGGACAAATATGTTAATAAATATTAACACCTACAAATTAAACCCCAGTTTAAACTACGCTTTTTTTAAATATTTCATTTAAAATTTACACAAATAAAATAAGATTCCATAATAATAGACAGTTTTTATTATGTGAAAATTATTTTTTTCACACTTTCAATTCATTTTAACAAATTATTAATAATCCAAAAATTATTATTTAGAACTATTATAAATTATATGGTTGTAAAAAATAAAAAGTTTCCTTTATAAAAAAGTGGTTTTCACCTATTTATGATATAATTATTTTGTTTTTTCCTGGGAGCTTCTCCTTAATAATCTTTAATAATATCTCCAATTTCGATGTTATCACAACCTCCCAGATTTAAACCTTTTTATCAGTATTGAGTGAAATATTTAACAATACCTTAAAAATATTTTAGGTTTTGAAGTTCTCCATAAAAATTTAACAAAAACATTTCTCAACTCTCTTATTTTAGAGATCCGGCTACTATCCCTGAAAAAGCATACATCCAGCAATTGGTACAGCTTAGAGATTTTAAGTATTGCTTTAATTGCATTCAATTTAACGTTCTATATGAATATCATAATAATTAATGCCAAATTCAAAAAGAAAATTCAAGTATTAAACTTGTATAAAAAAGTTAAATTTAGCTAAAAGCCTTTTTTTATTTAACATTCATGATTAGGCCATTTTATAGCAAATGAAACGATAATGCATTACAAATGGAATTATCAATTCATCGGTAGCTTTCAAAATGTTAGCTTTAATGAGATTTATATGTAGTGTAAAAAATAAATTAACAAATCTAAACAGCAACTTATAGTATTCATCATTTTTTTACTAACTTTACGAGGAATAACTAATAATCATCTCAAATAATTAGAAATAACTTAAAAATGAAAAAAATATTAACCATCGCTTTATTTTTACCATTTGTAATTGTAGAAGCTCAGCAGTCTTTAAATATAAATAATGTAACAGGGACTCAGTCCGTCTTTGAAAGTGTAGCTTCAGGAACCGGAGGTCCTGTAAAGTATGAAGATATACAGGGGTCACCATATCAGTCACCTATTTTTCAAAAAGCTTCTGTTGGAGAAAAATATGGAAATATTGACGTAAGGTATAACGCTTACACTGATGACATAGAGTTTTTGAACAATGGAAAAACTGAAGTTTTACCTAAACAAGACGATTTCTCCAGAATTGAAGTACTACCGTCTAAACAAGTTTTTATCTATTTAAAAAACAGTTCAGACCCAAAAGGTTATGTTACTGAAGTAGCAAAGGGCAAAAATTCGGTGTATAAAAAGGAAAAGGTTATTTTTAAGGATGCGGCTCCTGCTCCTAATACCTATCAAACTGGTAAACCGGCTATGTTTGTAAAACAAGATCCTGTTTATTATGTAAAAACAGCTTCAGGAAGTATCAGTAAAGTATCATCATTAAAAAAAATAACAGATATTTTCCCTGAAAAAGAGAAAGAGTACAATGCGTACATTAAATCTAATAATTTAAAGTTTAATGATGCTGATATAGTTAAACTAATGACTTTTATCAATCAATAATTAGATTTTAATTATTTAGAAACATCATAAAAATCCGTATATAAATATTTATATACGGATTTTATATATAGAGATTCTATTTTTTTATATTTCATCAATACAAAAACAATAAACAAAAAAACCACCTCATTTGTGAGGTGGTTTTTTTTATAGTTCATAGTACTGATCATAATTTCTCAGGACTAATACTGAATATTATTTCAATTTCTTCTTAACAGCAACTTCTTCGTATACTTCAAGAATATCTCCGATTTCGATGTCATTATAACCTTTCAAGTTCAGACCACATTCGTAGCCTTTTGTAACTTCTTTTACATCGTCTTTGAAACGCTTCAAGCTTTCAAGTTCGCCATCAAATTTAACAATACCATCTCTTAACAGACGTACTTTCGATTGTCTTGTAACTTTTCCGGTAAGAACCATACATCCGGCAATTGAACCAACTTTAGAAATCTTGAACACCTCACGGATTTCAACATTACCAATTACCTGCTCCTGAATTTCCGGAGAAAGCATTCCTTCCATTGCTTCTTTTACCTCATCTATTGCTTTATAGATTACAGAGTATGTTCTGATTTCAATTTCTTCACGGTCTGCAAGTTCTTTTGCATTAGCACCTGCTCTTACGTTGAATCCAATAATAATTGCATCAGACGCTGCTGCTAAATTGATATCAGATTCCGTGATCTGTCCTACACCTGAGTGAAGAATCTTCACGCTGATTTCCTCTGTTGATAATCTTTGTAACTGATCAGAAAGTGCTTCTACAGAACCATCCACGTCACCTTTAAGAATAATATTCAATTCTTTGAATTCTCCTAAAGCAATACGTCTACCTAATTCTTCAAGTGTTGTATGTTTTTTCGTTCTGATAGAAAGTTCTCTCTGAAGCTGTTCTCTCTTATTAGCAATAGCCTTACCTTCACTTTCGTCAGCATATACACGGAATTTATCACCAGCTGTTGGCGCTCCATCTAAACCTAAGATTGTTGCCGGAATTGAAGGACCTGCTTCTGCAAGGTTTTTCCCTCTTTCATCAAGTAAAGCTTTTACTTTACCATGATTTTTACCAGCCACTACATAGTCTCCTACTTTTAATGTTCCGGTTTGTACCAACATTGTAGCAACATATCCTCTTCCTTTATCTAGAGATGCTTCAATAACAACACCGCTTGCAGTACGTTCAGGATTCGCTTTTAATTCAAGCATTTCGGCTTGTAATAAAACTTTCTCCAATAATACATCTACATTATTACCGAACTTCGCTGAAATCTCCTGTGCCTGAACATTTCCTCCCCATTCTTCAACTAAAACCGGAGGGTTTAAGCCTGAAAGCTGCTGACGAATGTTATCAGGGTTTGCATTTGGTTTATCAACTTTATTGATTGCAATAATCATTGGCACCTGTGCAGCCTGTGCGTGAGCAATTGCTTCTTTCGTTTGTGGCATTACATCATCATCGGCAGCAATTACAATAATTGCAATATCCGTGATCTGAGCACCTCTCGCTCTCATTGCCGTAAAGGCTTCGTGACCAGGAGTATCTAAGAATGTAATTCTCTGACCATTTTCCAGTTTCACGTTATAAGCACCAATGTGCTGCGTAATACCTCCGGATTCACCTGCAATTACGTTAGTTTTTCTAACATAATCCAATAATGAAGTTTTACCGTGGTCAACGTGTCCCATTACAGTAACTACCGGCGCTCTTGATACTAAACTTTCTTCGCTGTCGATTTCATCTTCGCTATCGCCTTCTTCAAGGTCAGCATCCGAGAATTCAATTTTATAACCAAATTCATCTGCTACCAATAATAAAGTATCAGCTTCAAGTCTTTGGTTCATGGTAACCATTACCCCTAGTGAGAAACAAGCAGAGATTACTTCTGTTGGAGAAACGTTCATCAAACTTGCCAATTCACCTACAGTGATGAATTCTGTTACTTTAAGAGTTCTGTCTTGTGCTTCAAGCTCCTGCTGACGCTCATCTTGCTCTCTACGGAAAGTTCTTTTGTCTTTTCTGTGTTTTGCAGATTTAGATTTACCTCCTTTATTAGTAAGTTTTTCTAATGTTTCTTTGATCTGGTTTTTAACTTGCTCGTCAGTTAGTTCAACTGGCATAACTCTTTGTCCAGGTCTATTGTTTTGGCCGCCTTTTTTGAAGCCACCTCCACCTTGTCCCTGACGGTTTCCACCACCTTGGTTATTTCCAAAACGGTTTCCGCCCTGACCCTGGCCGCCTTGCCCTTGAGGACGGTTTCCTTGTCCTCCCTGACCTTGACGGTTTCCACCTTGTCCACCATTATTATGCGGACGGTTTCCTTGGCCTTGACCTTGTCCACCTTGGTTATTATTATTTCCTGAGTTTTGATTGTTCCCCTGACCTTGTTGGTTATTCTGGCCACCAGGTTTTTCAATTCTCTTTCTTTTCTTTTTTGCTCCAGAACCTGGTTTTGGTGCAAACTGAGTCAGGTCAATCTTTTCTCCAACGATTTTAGGACCGTCAAGTTTCTGATATACTGTCTCAATTTTCTGAGGCTCCTGAGATTCAGGCTCAGATTCAGTTTTTGGAGTTTCCACTTTTTTCTCCTCTACAACAGCAGGTTTTGGAGTTTCTTTTACTGGTTCCACTGGTTTAACTTCTTCTTTTTTCTCCTCCATTTTTGGTTTGTCTTTTTTCACAGGTCTGTTTCTAGATTCTATTTGAGACAAATCAATTTTATCCAAAACTTTGAATTCCTGTTTTTCAGGAGCTGCTTTAACTTCCGGCTGTTCTTCTTTCACGATTTCTTCTTTCTTTTCTTCAACCGGTGTTGCAACAGGAGCCACAGGAGCTGCAGGAGCTTCCTCAACTTCAGGCTTCTTAGGTTCTAGATCTATTTTACCTAAAATTCTAGTTTCTGGTTTATTTGCTTTAGCTCTTATCACTTCAGGGGTTTTCTTCTCTTCAATTTCCAGTTTTTCTTCCGGAACTTTAGTGATCACCACCTCATGGGAAGCTTTTCTTTGTTCGCCGTCTTTAGCAAACTCAGCCTCCAATGCAGAATATGCCGATTCTTCCAATTGAGCGTTAGGATTGCTTTCAACTTCGATACCCTTTGATTGTAAAAACTCTACTAATCTGGACATCGAAATATTGAATTCCTTAACCGCTTTATTTAATCTAATTTTTGGCATCTATATTATTTACTGTTTTTTAATTTTTAAAATTAAAGTATTTCCTTTTTACTGTTTATTAAAATTTATTTAAATCTTAATCTTCAAATTCTTCTCTCAAAATACGTTTTACCTCTTCAATTGTTTCTTCTTCAAGGTCTACCATATTTAAAAGACTTTCAGTTTCTTTATCTAATACTGATTTTGCAGTTGTAAGTCCTACTTTCTTAAACTCATCCAAAATCCACTGCTCGATGTCGTCATTAAATTCTCTCAATTCAACATCGTCATCCTCGCTGGACTCTCTGTATACATCAATTTCATATCCTGACAACCAAGAAGCCAGTCTAATATTCTGTCCTTGTTTTCCAATTACTTTAGAAATCTCTTCAACAGGAGTGTATACTAGTGCATAGTTTTGATCCTCATTGATGTCAATTTTATTGACAGTAACATTTCCTAAAGCTCTCTTCACCAAAATCTCAGGGTTTTTAGACCACTGAATAACATCGATGTTTTCATTTCTCAACTCTCTTACAACCCCATGAATTCTGGATCCTTTAACACCTACACAGGCACCTACCGGATCAATTCTGTCATCATAAGCATCTACTGCAATCTTCGCCTTTTCACCAGGAATTCTTACTACTTTTTTCAGCATAATTGTTCCGTCCTGGATCTCAGGAATTTCCAGCTCTAATAATTTCTCAAGGAATTTAGGGGCAGTTCTGGAAATAATAATCTGTGGTTTAGAACCTTTAAAGTCTACTGTTTCTACAATAGCTCTGATATTCTCACCCTTTTTAAAGAAATCGGATGGGATCTGGTTTTCTTTTGGTAAAATAAATTCATTTCCTTCATCATCCAGCAAAATCACATGCTTGTGACGGATATGGTGGATTTCTCCTACAACTATTTCTCCAATTTTATCTCTAAACTGCTCGTACAGCATTGCATTATTGTGTTCCTGAAGTTTTGTAGCCAGGATCTGCTTAAGGGTAAGAATATTTCTTCTTCCCAACTGTGCAACAGGAATTTCCATTGTAAAGTCCTCACCTACTTCAAAGGTAGGATCAATCTTCTTTGCTTCAGAAATTTCAATTTCCAAATCATCATCTTCAGACATTTCGTCCTCTACAATTGTTTTATTTAAAAATATCTGAAAATCTCCTTTATCCGGGTTTACAATCACATCAAAATGATCATCTGAGTCAAATCTTTTTCTCAAAAGAGTCTTCAGTGAATCTTCAATAATTGCCATAAGATCAATTTTACTGATCCCCTTTTCGTCTTTAAAATCACCAAAGGATTCAATCAACGCTATATTATCCATCTATTCTTTTTTCTTTTTAAAATTTAATTACTACTAATGCTTTCTTGATGTCGGAGTAAGAAATCTCTTTCTCCTCTTCTACATCTACTTTTCCTTTTCCGATATCTTTCGGCTTACGGTAACGCAAAGTAAGTGTGATCTTTTCATCATCTACTTTTGACAATTCTCCTTCTATTTTAGAAGAATCTTCCAGCATCACCTCAATCTCTCTTCCAATGTTTTTACCGAACTGTCTTGGTGTGGATAATGGCTCGCTCAATCCGGCAGACATCACCTGAAGGCTGAAGTCATGCTCTTCACGATCCATATTGAATTCTATTGCGCGGCTTGCATCAAGGCAGTCCTGCAGTGAAACTCCGTTATCACCGTCTAAAATCACTGTAATATCATCCCCTGCAGAAATTTTAAGATCAATAAGAAACAGATCTTTTCTGGTTTCAAGGAATTCATTTAATAATTCATCAATTCTTTTTCTAAACTCCATATAATTTTATCTTGATTTACAGTACGAAAAAAGGCTTTCTTCCGAAGCCTTCCCATTTTTTCCCGTAAATCCATTGCAAATATAAGCATTTTTTCCAAAAACACAAAATTATCTTAAGTATCAAGCAAATAGCGCCAGATTCATTTACAATAAATTAAAAGAATATGTCACAGGATTTTTATTACTTTTGTCTTAGAATTTAAAAACAAACATTTTGAATATAACGATTGTAGGAACAGGTTATGTAGGACTAGTTACAGGAACTACTCTGGCAGAACTTGGCAATTCAGTATACTGTGTTGATATTGATGAAAAAAAAGTAGAAGGTTTGAAAAACGGCATTGTTCCCATCTATGAGCCGAACCTTGAAGAAATGTTTTTAAGAAACATACAGTCTGAAAGATTATTTTTCACTACCGATCTTAAAGAAGCCTTAGACAAAAGTGAAGTCATCTATCTGGCATTACCAACTCCCCCAGGAGAAGACGGTTCTGCAGATTTATCTTATGTACTTCAGGTAGCCAACAACATTGGTGAGATGATGACGGAATACAAAGTCGTTGTCAATAAAAGTACTGTTCCCGTAGGCACTGCAGACAGGGTAAGAGAAACAATTTCTTCCAAAACAAGTCTCCCTTTTGACGTAGTTTCAAATCCAGAATTTTTAAGAGAAGGTTTTGCTGTTGAAGACTCTATGAATCCCTCAAGAGTAGTTGTAGGTGCCAGCTCAGAAAGGGCAAAAGACATCATGTCTAAAATTTACCAGCCTTTTACCAATACGGGAATCCCGATTATCTTTATGGATGAGAAATCATCAGAGCTTACCAAATATGCTGCGAATTCATTTTTAGCTGTAAAGATTACTTTTATGAACGAAATTGCAAACTACTGCGAAAAAGTAGGTGCAGATGTAGATAAGGTAAGACTGGGAATGGGTAGTGATGACAGAATCGGGCATAGATTCTTATTCCCGGGAATCGGATATGGAGGAAGTTGTTTTCCTAAAGATGTAAAGGCTCTTATAAAATCCGGAAAACAGGAAGATTTTAATTTTCAGATTCTTGAAGCTACTGAAAATGTAAATACCTCTCAAAAAGTAATTTTAGTGTCTGAAATTGAGAAATATTTCGGCGGGAATATTGAAGGAAAGAAAATTGCCATGTGGGGGCTTGCTTTCAAAGCCAATACGGATGACATCAGAGAGGCCTCTTCTCTGGACAATATTGATCTTTTACTTAAAAAAGGCGCAGAAATTGTAGCTTATGACGCTGTTGCAGAAAGCAATGTCCAGAAACTCCTTGGCAGCAAAATACAATATGCCAAAGGAATGTATGATGCACTGGAAGACGTTGATGCGTTATTTATTGCCACAGAATGGCCTGAGTTTAAAAATCCAAATTTTGAGCTTATGGCTAAAAAAATGAAAAACAAAGTCATTTTTGACGGTAGAAATATGTATCCATTGGAAATCCCTGAGCAAAACGGATTTCATTATAAAAGTATAGGAAGAAAGACCATCACAAAATAAACAAATGAAAAACATTATCATTACAGGAGGCGCCGGATTTATTGGCTCTCATGTTGTAAGAGAATTTGTAAAAAATAATCCGGATACTACAATCATCAACCTTGATGCTCTTACCTACGCCGGAAATCTGGAAAACCTAAAGGACATAGAAAATGAGCCTAATTATGTTTTCGAGAAAGCAGACATTACCCAACCTGAAGAACTTAGAAGAGTTTTTGAAAAATACAATCCCGATGCTGTAGTACATTTAGCTGCAGAAAGTCACGTAGACAGAAGTATTACCGATCCAATGGCGTTTATCAACACCAATGTAAACGGAACAGCTAATCTTCTGAATCTTTGCAAGGAGTTCTGGACATTAAACCCTGACCACACTCATGGTAGATTCCCAAATGAAAAAAGAACTAACCTTTTCTACCATATTTCTACAGATGAAGTGTATGGAAGTTTAGGGGAAACAGGATTCTTTTTAGAAACGACATCATATGACCCTCAATCTCCGTACTCTGCCTCAAAAGCAGCTTCTGACCACTTGGTGAGAGCTTATGGAAATACATATGGAATGCCGTTCATCGTTTCCAACTGTTCAAACAATTATGGCCCGAATCATTTCCCGGAAAAGCTTATCCCTCTTTGTATCTCAAATATTATCAACGAAAGACCACTTCCTATTTATGGTGACGGAAAATATACAAGAGACTGGTTATTTGTAATTGATCATGCTAAAGCAATTCATCAGATCTTTAAGGAAGCAAAAACCGGTGAGACCTATAATATCGGAGGATTCAACGAGTGGCAGAATATTGATCTTGTAAAAGAACTGATCAGGCAAATGGATGCTAAACTGGAAAAACCGGAAGGCTATTCTGAGAAGTTGATTACGTTTGTAAAAGACAGACCAGGACATGACAAACGTTATGCTATTGATGCTACAAAATTAAATAAAGATTTAGGATGGAAACCATCAGTAACTTTTGAAGAAGGTTTAGGAAAAACAATTGACTGGTACCTGGAAAACAAAGAATGGCTGGAGAACGTAACTTCCGGAAATTATCAGGATTACTACAGCAAACAATACAGCTAAAGGTCTTCGCTATTGAAGGAATAATCCGGAAATAGCAAAATAAAACAATTCATAACACAAAAGAAATAAGCGTAATACGCACCAACAAATGAAAGGAATAATATTAGCCGGAGGATCCGGAACAAGACTTTACCCTCTAACCATTGCAGTAAGTAAGCAGCTAATGCCTGTTTACGACAAACCAATGATCTATTATCCGCTTTCCACCCTTCTTTTAGCTGGAATCAAGGATATTCTAATTATTACCACACCACACGATCAGGCAGGTTTCATTAAACTTTTGGGAGATGGCTCTCAGATCGGCTGTAATATAGAATACATTGTACAGCCAAGTCCCGATGGTCTGGCGCAGGCATTTATTCTGGGAGATCAGTTTATTGGTGATGATTCTGCTGCATTGGTACTAGGTGATAATATTTTCTACGGCTCCGAAATGGGAACTTTACTGAAAAATAAAACCAATCCAAATGGAGGAGTTGTTTTCGCCTATCACGTTGCTGACCCAGAAAGATATGGTGTTGTAGAATTTGATAAAGATTTAAAAGCCGTTTCTATTGAAGAAAAACCTCTAAACCCTAAGTCAAATTATGCGGTACCTGGTCTTTACTTTTATGATAATGATGTAGTAGAAATTGCTAAAAATATCAAACCTTCAGCAAGAGGCGAACTGGAAATCACAGATATCAATAATGTCTATTTAAAAAATGAAAAGCTTGAGGTTGCTGTTCTTGACAGAGGTACTGCATGGCTGGATACCGGAACTTTTGATTCTCTTCATGATGCTTCAGAATTTGTAAGTGTTATAGAAAAAAGACAGGGATTTAAAATCGGATGTATTGAAGAAATTGCATTCAGAAATAAATTCATTAATGAAGAGAAACTGCTTGAAACAGCCGCAAAATATGGCAAAAGCGGCTATGGTGAATACCTGAAACAACTTATTGGCAAATAATAAATTTATTTTATAAAAACTCTTAAACTATTGGCTTCACAGTCAATAGTTTTTGTCATGCCGCCAAATATCAATATATTAGTTGTTAATTTTTAATTTTTTACAATGAAAAATTTCAGATTAAGCGATAGGGTAAAAAATAATTATTATAAATTTGCAAAAACTTACACAAATGAATGACCCACAACAGACGTGGACAGAGACGATTGATGCAGATCATTCGCTATTTGACTTGAAGCTAAAAGAAGTCTGGAGGTACAAAGATCTTGTTTATATGTTTGTAAAAAGAGATTTTGTATCCAGTTTTAAGCAAACTATTTTAGGACCCATCTGGTTTTTTATCAATCCCATTCTAACAACCATTGTTTATCTGGTTATTTTTGGAAGAATTGCTAAGCTTCCAACAGACGGGGCTCCACCTCTTCTTTTTTATCTGGCGGGTGTTACTCTCTGGAATTATTTTTCTTCTTCTTTACTGGCAACATCTTCCACTTTTACAGGAAATGCCGGAATCTTCGGAAAAGTGTATTTCCCAAGACTGGTTACCCCACTTTCAATTGTTATTTCTAATCTTATGCGGTTTGGGGTACAATTCCTTTTATTTGTACTTGCATGGTTATATTATTATAGTAAAGGAGAAGCTCACCCTAATATCTGGATTCTTGCAACTCCGTTTCTTATATTTTTGATGGCCCTTTTTTCTTTGGGACTAGGAATGATTTTCTCTGCTCTTACTACAAAATATAAAGATTTAGCAATGCTGCTAGGCTTTGGAGTAAGCTTATATATGTATGCAACTCCAGTAATATATCCTGTCTCCTCATTACCGGGATTCTTTAAAAAATTGGCATATTACAATCCTTTAACCGGTATTTTTGAATGTTTTAAATACGCATGGATTGGTGTTGGAGACTTTTCGCCTGCTATGTTGGGAATTAGTACTCTTATTATTCTTATCCTTTTGATGATAGGAATTGTTGTATTCAATAAAGTTGAAAAAACTTTTATGGATACAGTGTAATTATTTTTTTAAAAAATTTAAATTTAAAAAACATGCTGGCCTTAAAAGCAGAAAATATATCTAAACAATATCGTCTGGGACAAGTCGGTACAGGAACTCTTTCTCATGATCTTAACAGATTCTGGCATAAAGTAAGAGGAAAAGAAGATCCTTATCTTAAAATTGGAGAAACAAACGATAGAACAACAAAAGGAGATTCTGAATATGTATGGTCTCTTCGTGACATCAATTTTGAAATCGAAAAAGGAGATGCTGTAGGAATCATAGGAAGAAATGGTGCCGGAAAATCTACGTTACTTAAACTATTGAGTAAAGTCACAAAACCCACTACAGGAAAAATATATACAAATGGTAGAATTGCTTCCTTATTGGAGGTTGGTACAGGTTTCCATCCGGAAATGACAGGAAGGGAAAACGTATTTTTAAATGGGGCTATTTTAGGGATGACCCGCAAAGAAATCAAACGTAAATTTGATGAGATTGTGGCATTTTCCGGAGTTGAGAGATATATTGACACTCCCGTTAAAAGGTACTCTTCAGGAATGTATGTCCGTTTGGCTTTTGCTGTGGCAGCTCATCTGGAATCTGAAATTCTTATTGTAGATGAAGTTCTGGCAGTTGGAGATGCTGAATTTCAAAAAAAATGCCTGGGAAAAATGAATGATGTAACAAAAGGTGAAGGTAGAACAATCCTTTTTGTAAGTCATAATATGGCAGCTGTAAAACAACTTTGTACGTCTGGTATCTTAATGAAAAATGGGAAATTGGCTCATCAGGGAGATATTAATGACGTATTGGAAAACTATATTATCAATGAACTTTCTCCTAATATTGAATTCAGATATATAGAAGACATAAGTAAAAAAGCCCAGATTCAAAAAGTAAGGGCCTACAATAATAAATCCGTAGAAACTACAGAGTTCGGACATAATGAAGACATTAACCTTGATATAAGCTTCATCAATAGAAGTGTAAATACAGGTATCAGGGTTAACATTGCTGTTTTAGATAAATTTGAAAATGTAATTTTCATTACCAGAAAAGTATTTGACGGAAAAAATGAAAATAATTTTACAATAAAGATTGAAGGTGGTAAATTGATCCCTAATACTTATGTACTTTCAGTCGCTATAGATACTCCCTCGGTAGAATTATATGATATTATAAAGGGAGGAGTACAACTTAATATCATTGAAACAGGACATGAAAATTTCCTTGCCGGAGACACCGATAACGGAATTATCACTCCACCTGTAATATGGATGTAAACAATGAGTAAAAAAGTATTGATTCTATCTACAGGTGATGTAAATGGTGCATACGAAGCCATGTACAAAGTAGCTCATATTATGAAAAATATGGGTCATGAAGTCGTCATGTGTGTAAAACACAAAACAAAGAATGAAGATTTTATTAAAACGTACAAACATCTTTCCTCCTCAATAGTACAGCCAAGTTTACTGGCCAGAATCATCAATAAAGTCAAAAATAAATTAAATCCTGTACAACCTCTCAAACCACTCAGTACAGACAGAAAATATTCTTTTTTCAGTAAAGATGAATTAACAGAAAACATTCATGTTGAAAGTATGCTGAAAACTGTAGGCTTCACCCCTGAATTTATTTTCACTGGGATGACTATTGATTTTCTCAACAGTACAGATCTTCTCAATATATATAATGCTACCAAAGCAAAAATATACAATATTACAGTGGACATGAATCACTTCACCGGAGGTTGTCATTTCTCGTGGGGATGTGAAGGCTATATCAGAGGGTGTGATGAGAATTGTCCTGCCATTACAAAGGAGGATGAAAAAGTAACTGCAAAAAATAATTTTGAAAGAAAATACAAAAATGCTCAAAAAGCAGGATTCAAAATCATTGCAGGCTCAGGATTAACGTTAATACAGGCTCAAAACTCTAAGATTTATAAAGATCAGGAAACAATTTATAACATTAACAGTCTTATTGACACCAAGCTGCTTAATGACAAAAATAAATCCATTGCAAAAAACATTTTCTCATTATCTGATGACTGCTTTTATATTTTGACAGGAGCTCAAAATATGGAAGATCCCAGAAAAGGATTCTCTTATCTTCTGGAAGCATTGGAAATATTAGATCGGGAATTACCTGCAGAACAAAAAGAAAAAATAGTTCTTCTGGTTGTTTCCAATAGTGTAAATGAAGAGTTCGACAGAGTTACCTTCAAAAAAAAGAAAATAGACTATATAAAAGATTACAGATTATTATCATTATTATATCAGGCAGCTGATCTCTTCATCAACTCATCTATAGAAGATTCAGGTCCTATGATGGTTTCTGAAGCTCTTGCCTGTGGCACACCTGTTGTGGGATTTGATACGGGAGTTGTCATGAATATGGTAATAAATGATTACAATGGTTATAAAGCTCCATTAAAGGACAGCCAAAAATTAGCTGAAGGGATCAGAAAAATCTTTGAATTAAGTAAAGATTCTTACAATACCTTTTCTAAAAATGCAGTGAAACAGGTGGAAGAATTTTCGTCCTATGAATATGCTGAAGAAATTTTCAAAAAAATTCTTGAATCATGAAAAAAATTGCCATTTTAGGAGCAAGCTACCTTCAGCTGCCACTAGTAAAAAAAGCAAAAGAAAACAATCATGAAGTACATTGTTTTGCCTGGGATGATGGCAAAGCAATTTGCAAAGAATATGCAGATTATTTCTATGATGTTTCTGTTTTGGAAAAAGAAATCATTCTTGCAAAATGTAAAGAGATCAATATTGATGGAATCCTTACTATTGCTACTGATATCTGTATTCCTGTCATAGCATATGTTGCCCACACATTATCTCTTCCTGGTAATAGTATTGAATGTTCATTACTGACAACTAACAAGTCTTTGATGAGAAAATGTTTTGAAGAAAATAACATTCTGTCTCCTCGCTCTATTGCAGTTTCGGAATTTAATCCTGATGATTTTAAATCATTCAGTTATCCTTTGATTATAAAACCTTCTGACAGATCCGGAAGTTTAGGAGTAATAAAAGCAGACTCTCTGGACGAATGCAGGGAAGCAATAGAAAATGCTGTAAATTATTCTTTCTCTAAAACCTGTGTAGTAGAAGAATATATCAATGGTAAAGAAGTAAGTGTTGAAACAATAAGTCTGAATGGTCAGCACAAGATTATTACAATTACGGATAAAATCATTACAAAAGAACCTTACTTTGTAGAGCTGGCACACCATCAGCCCACTTCATTTTCACAGGATATTCAAAATAAAATACATGATATCACGTATGCAATGTTGGAAGCCACAAAAGTAACAAACGGAGCATCTCATGTAGAACTTATGATCACAGAAGAGGGTAAAGTATTTCCTATAGAAATTGGCAGCCGGATGGGCGGAGATTTTATAGGTTCGGATCTTGTTCAGCTATCTACAGGATTCGATTACGTACAGGCCGTTTTAGATATTGCATTGGGACAGTTTAATTTCCCTGTTGAAATATCACAAAAAAAATATTCCGGCGTTTATTTTCTGTCGGAAAACACAAAAAATCTACTTCCTCTCTTTGCTGAAAATAACGAGGAAGAATATATTATTAAAAAAGAAATTACAAACTCTTCATTACAACAGGCGCACTCCAGTAATGATCGCTCAGGATATTTAATTTACCAGTCTGATAAAAAAATTGATTTGTTATGAAACGTATTGCAATCATAGGATCAAGTCATTTGGGACAACAAATTCTACATCATATTCATACGGATACAGAAGATAAAGTTGTCGGCTTTTTTGATGACTTTCAGGAAAAAGAAAATACAATTCAGAACCTTCCGGTTTTAGGCAATAGAAATGATATTCTAAGCTTATTTGAACAAGGCTTGTTTGATGAAATGATAATTGCCATAGGATATAAACACCTAGAGTTCAAAAAGCAGGTGTTTGAAAACTTTAAAAACAAAATTCCTTTTTATACCTTTATCCATTCTACAAGTATTATTGATGCTTCTGCAAAAATAGGGCAAGGAACAATTGTATATCCAAACTGTATGGTTGATCAAAATGTTGAGATTGGAGAAAATGTACTGATAAATATTTCGTGTTCCATTGCTCATGATACAGTAATAGGCAATCATAGTTTTTTGTCTCCTTCAGTATCATTGGCTGGTTTTGTAAATATTTCGGAATTATGTATCCTTGGAATAAACAGTACTGTTATCGACAATATAAATATTTCAGAAAAAGTACACCTGGGAGGAGGAACAGTAGTGATTAAAAATTTAGATACATCAGGATTGTATGTTGGTAATCCTGCAAGATTTATAAAATAAATATGATCCCATTCAATAAACCATTTATTATAGGTAACGAGCTGACATATATCGAAGAAGCGGTAAAAAGCGGTAAAATTTCAGGTGATGGAATGTTTACAAAGAAATGCCAGCAATTTTTTGAACAGAAATATCATTTTCCTAAAGTGCTAATGACCACTTCATGTACCGATGCATTGGAGATGGCCGCTATTCTGTGTGATGTAAAACCTGGTGATGAGGTAATCGTTCCGAGTTATACTTTTGTGTCCTCAGCCAATGCCTTTGCACTTCGCGGCGCCAAAATAGTTTTTGTGGATTCCTACTCAAATAATCCTAATATTGATCCTGCAGAAATCGAAAAGCATATTACAGAAAAAACAAAAGTTATTGTTCCTGTACATTATGCAGGAGTAGCCTGTGACATGGAAGAGATTATGAATCTTGCACATAAGCACAATCTATTTGTAGTTGAAGATGCAGCCCAGGCAATTGATAGTTATTATACTTTCTCAGACGGAACCCGAAAAGCACTTGGGTCTATAGGACACTTTGCAGCATTTTCTTTTCATGAAACCAAAAATATCATTGCGGGTGAAGGAGGAATGCTTGCCATTAATGATCCCCGGTATTTTGACCGTGCTGAAGTAATACGGGAAAAAGGAACAAACAGAAGTGCTTTCTTCCGAGGAGAAGTCAATAAATATGGTTGGGTAGATCTGGGGTCGTCCTTTCTGCCTTCCGAGATCATCTCTGCTTTCTTATATGCTCAGCTGGAAAACCTTGATATCATTCAGAAAAAAAGATTAGAGATATGGAATAAATATCAAACCGGGCTGGTTTCATTACAGGAACAAGGATTTATTACATTACCAGACATGCCTGCTTTTGCAACAAACAATGCTCATATGTTTTACATTGTCTGCAACAGCTATGAAGAAAGAAGCAGTTTGATCCAACATTTAAAAGCTCAGGATATCCACCCTGTTTTTCATTATTTAAGTTTGAATAAAAGTGATTTCTTCTTGGCCAATAATCCTAAAATAGATATCCCGAACTCGGATCATTTTACTGATTGCCTGCTTAGACTTCCATTTTACTATGAACTCTCCCCAAAAGAACAGGACAGCATCATAGAGCTTATCAACAGTTTTTTTATAAAATAAATAAGAACAGCATCACTCCAATACTAAAAATATGAATTTTTTAAAAAAGCATATTGTAAATTTTTTGTTCGATGTACTGAATTCAAATGCTTATAAAACCCACACTCAGAATAAAATCAATACGTGGGCTAAGAAAAGTTTTAAAAGCTTTGGACCGAATTCTGCATTGCCGGAAGAACACTTGATAAAAAACCCTAAATATATTTCAATAGGTAAAAACTTCAGTTCTTTATTTCATTTACGACTAGAAGCTTGGGACTATTTTCAGGGAGAAAACTTTACACCGGAAATAGTAATTGGTGATGATGTTATCTGCAATTCCGATGTACATATCGGTGCCATAAATAAAATTATTATTGGAAATAATGTACTCATGGCCAGCAGAATATACATTTCTGATCATTCCCACGGAAATATAAGTATTGATGATTTGAAAGATGTCCCCGGAATGAGACCGTTATATTCTAAAGGTCCGGTAATTATTGAAGACAATGTATGGATTGGTGAAGGAGTATGTATTCTTCCTGGAATAACAATTGGTGAGAATTGTATCATAGGAGCCAACTCTGTAGTGAATAAGAGTTTTCCAAAAAACTCAGTTATTGCTGGAATTCCCGCCAGATTAATAAAAACATTAGACAACTGATTATGAAAAAAATAAAACCCCTTGCATTCTATCTCCCTCAATACCATCCCGTCCCCGAAAATGACGAATGGTGGGGAAAAGGTTTTACAGAATGGACGAATGTAGGAAAAGCCCAACCTTTATTTGAAGGACACGAACAACCTATATATCCGGGAGATTTGGGATATTATGATCTTCGCGTTCCGGAAGTAAGAGAACAGCAGGCTCAGATGGCAAAAGACTATGGAGTACATGGATTTATTTATTATCATTACTGGTTTGGCAGTGGTAAACAATTGTTGGAACGTGTTGCAAACGATGTACTTAAATCCGGAAAACCTGATTTCCCTTTTTGCTTCTGCTGGGCTAATGAAACATGGTCTGGAATATGGCACGGATTATCAGAAAAGATCCTGGCCAAGCAAACTTATCCGGATGAACAGGACTTAATTGCTCATTTTGAATATCTTCTACCTTTCTTCAAAGATGAAAGGTATATAAAAGTGGATAACAAACCTCTTTTCATTATCTATGATCCCAACCATTTGAATGATGGAGATCCACACTATATTTCTAAATTCAGAGAGCTTGCTAAAGAAAACGGATTTGATGGCTTATATGTTATGGCATCCAATAAACTTCGTGATGATCTCGATTTCAAGTCTATGGGATATGACAGTAAGATTTCTAATGCTTTTCAGAAAGCATGGATTCCTCATATTGACAAAAAAGAATACATCTCCCATTCTCAATATTATAAAAACAGAATAAAAGGATTAATCGGAATTAAGAAAAAAGAGCAGCCTAAAGTCAGAATTCAGGATGCACAGGCGGTAGTCAATGACTTAAAGTTTGAAGAAAGCAACGTTACTACCTATCCATGTATCCTTCCTAATTGGGATAATACTCCAAGAAGCGGTTACAGAGGCATCATACTTGCTAATAATTCTCCGGAAATATTTGAACAGCAGGTTGAAAAAGCGGCAAAATATCTTGAAGATAAAAACGACTATCCTGAACAGTTTCTAATTGTTAAATCCTGGAACGAATGGGCAGAAGGAAATATCCTGGAACCGGATAGAAAATATGGTTTCGGATATCTGAATGCATTAAAAAAAATCTTGAATAAACACAGTCAAAATGAGTAAATTCAGTGTACTTATTGCCAATTATAACAATGGTCATTTTTTTGAAAAATGCTGCCAAAGCTTAGTTGCACAGACTGAAACAGATTGGGAAGCGGTGATTTTGGATGACGGCTCTATTGATGACTCGCTTGAAGTTATCAAAAAAATCATAGGTAATGATTCACGGTTTAAAATATATCAGAATGACCAAAACAGAGGGATCGGATTTACAAAAAGGAGATTAATAGATCTTGCTGAATCTGAAATATGCGGTTTTTTAGACCCTGATGATGCTTTGGCTCCTCATGCTCTGGAAATTGTTTTAAAAACACATTCCGAATATCCGGAAGCAGGTTTGGTGTATTCAAACTTTGTCCGTTGTGATGAAAATCTTAATCCTCTGTCTGTTCATAAAGCAAAACAAATCACAGAACTGAATCAGTCTTACTTTAATTTTAATGCAGAGATTTCACATTTCGTTACTTTCAAAAAGAAGATTTACGAAAAAACTTCAGGCATTGATCCATTTTTAAAAATTGCTGAAGATAAAGACTGGTACATGAAAATGTGCGAAACAGCCCCTGTTAAATATATTGATGAAGATTTATATTTATACAGAATCCATGACAGTGGTATCTCTACGACCAAAAATGCAGAAAAAGCATTGTTCTGGCACTGGGTAGCACTGATTAAAATGGCAGAAAGAAGAAACATAAGTGTTGAAGATCTTTTTCTTCAGAGCTATGTTCCAAAAAAGAAATATGATCAGGCACTCAACCAATTGAATCATGTAAAAAATTCAAGATGGGCAAAATTAGGGAATACACTTGGACTTTTTAAAATCTTTAAAAAAATTTAAATCTATTTGATGCGCTTAAAAAGGTTTAAAATTAACATCTTAATGAGAAAAGAAGCATATGATTATTGGTAGTGGAATTCTGGCAAATGCCGTAAAACTTTATGATAAAGAGGATGTTGTTTTTTTTGCATCAGGAGTTTCCAATTCGTTGGAAAAGAATCCTGCTGAATTTGAAAGAGAAATATCCCTGCTAAAATTGGTTATTAGCCAGCATCCGGACAAAAAACTGATCTATTTTTCCACATGCAGCATTTATGACTCCAGTAAAACCGACAGCCCTTATGTGATACATAAACTTGCTATTGAAAAAATAATTGCTGAGCAGTGTTCAAGTTTCATTATTTTCAGGGTAGGAAATGCTGTAGGCCGTGGAGGAAATCCCAATACACTGATCAACTTTCTTAAAAACTCAATTCTATCAGAAAATAAACTCACTATTCACAGCAATGCAAGAAGAATCCTGATTGGTACAGATGATATTGCGGCATTTGTAGGGAAGTATATACCAAACCTCAACAACGAGATTGTCAATCTGGCCTACCCTTACCAATATTCCTTACCGGAGATTTTGTCTCAGCTGGAAAATCATCTTGCAAAAAAAGCAGATTATGAAACGGTGAATGAAGGTTCCTTTTATAATATAGAATTCAACAGCCTTACAGAAGATTTTTTCTCGGGTTTTTCTCCTGATGAATATTTAAAAAAACTCTATTCATCTTACTTATAAAAGAAAATATATGATGGCTTCTGAAAAACACCATTCTGTGCCGGAAAAAATAATTTTGTACCTTCGACCAGAAAACTTCAGATATCATAAAAGCCAGGAATAAGCAATAAAAAAGCAGTGACTTTGTACCACTGAAGATTTAAAAACACATTAAACCTATTGAATAAAAAATGAAAATGAATCCCAAAATATCCGTAATTGTCCCCTGCTATAACCAGGCTCAGTTTTTAGATGAATGTCTGCAGTCTATACTGGATCAGACCTATGAAAATTGGGAATGTATCATTGTCAATGACGGATCCCCTGATAATACTGACGAAGTAGCTGATAAATGGGTAAAAAAAGACAGTCGTTTTAAATATCTTTATAAAGAAAACGGAGGTTTATCTTCAGCAAGGAATGCTGCCCTGGAAATCGTGACCGGAGATTATATCCAGTTTTTGGATTCTGATGATCTGATACACCGTGAAAAGTTTTCAAAAAGCCTTTCCGGGAACAAAGAATATCCATTAATTGTAAGCCAGTACACTATCTACAGAAACCAAACCCATCTTCCGGGCTATAAAAATATTGAGCAAAATTTCGTGACCTTTGACGGAATTGTCTACGACTGGGATCTTAAATTTTCCATCCCGATACACTGTGCTTTGATAGGCAAAAAACTGCTGGAAGGTTTTCTTTTTGACACTACCCTTACCAGCTGTGAAGACTGGGTAATGTGGATTTATATCACCAAGGATCATCCTGATGCCCTTTTGATTAATGAGCCTCTTGCCCATTACCGAAAAGACGTCAACGATAATATGTCTGCTGATCCGATCAAAATAATGAAACAGCGCCTTAAAATCTTACCTACCCTAAAAAAACTTTACGGTGAAGAGGTACACGATAAACTGGCTTATCATATCATAGACGTTCGTACCACCCAGCTGATACAGCAAAGACGTGAATTTCAAAAAATGATTCCCCTGGCAGTAGTAGCAAAATATCTTTCTTTCAAAAGGTTTTATTACAAGCTTTTCAGAAAAAAAGTAGATGGCTAAATTTTGAAGTTTAATGAACTTTGAGCAACTATATTTCCATAAAAACTACACAAATGAGTTGGGTACTGACAAACATTTCTAAAGCAGAACCCTTTTAAAATTATATAACTTTAAATAAATTTATTTAGATGAGTCAATTTGTACACGTAATAATGACAAGATTCAATGTTCCTACAAAAGGCTGGAACGAAACACGTTCAGGATATAAACCGCTTACTGAAGAATGGCTGGATGACCGGTTCAGATTATTCAGAACTTACGTGCTTCCTTCCTATAAAAATCAGACTAATCAAAACTACGTCTGGCTTACTTTTTTCGACACCAATACATCTGATAAGTTTAGAAAAATCATTAAAGAAATTGAAGCAGAATACCCAACTTTCAAAGCGGTATTTGTAGAAGATTTTGATGTTATGAAAACGAAAGCTGTAGAAGTAATTCCGCAGTACTTCACTCCTGATACAAAATTTGTGATCACCAGCGAACTGGATAATGATGACATGCTTCATCAGGATTATATAAAAACGGTACAAGAGCATTTCAAACCAATTCATGACCTGGTAATAGATTTAAGAAGAGGATACCAACTTACCATGTTTCCGGACCGTAAAGCAGTAGTGAATGTCTATAACGAGGCCGTAAATCCTTTTGTAAGTTTAGCAGAAAGTGTAGACAACTTCAAAACAATGCTAAAAGAAAGGGCTCACAACAGCTATCGTCATTATCCTAATTTTTCTGTGGAAGACAGCAAAGAGATGTACATCCAGATTATCCATCAGTACAACTTAATGAATATTACCTTTAAACATAAAGCGGTTCCTGAAGTAGATTTTTCAGAATACGGAATGACAGAAGACACCAAATTCACCATAGACGGGTTCAAGACACTTCAGCATAATATTGCCAGAGTACCGTTTGTAATGGGTCTTATTTTGAAAAAAGTATTAAAAAAGTAAGACTCATCCAGTCATGAAGCTTAACAACCTCCAGATATTAAGAGGGATTTCAGCCTTATTGGTATGTTGCTTTCATTTCCGTGAAACAATAAATCTGCCTGGGCTGAATCTTGGCGATATTCTCTTTAAAAAAGGAAGTATCGGGGTCCCTGTATTTTTTATTATCAGTGGTTTTATCATGGCTTTCACCACTCAAAAAATAAATTTCAGTAAAGATTCTTTTCAACAGATTACTTTATTTTACAAAAGAAGAGTGATCAGAATTGTCCCCTTGTATTATCTTCTGACTTTCGCTGCGATGATACCCGGAGGCAGTTTTTTCCTCTATTTTCATGACGCAGGGCTTTATGAGCTTATCCATTCATTATTATTCCTTCCTACAAAGAAAGAATTTCCAGTTCTTTTCTTAGGCTGGTCCTTAAATTTTGAAATGTTCTTTTATCTCATATTTGGACTCTCATTATTTTTTAAAGAAAAAAGATATTACTTCATTGCAGGTTTTTTCATTCTTACGTCAATCTTAGGATATTTTATTCATTTTGAAAGTCCTTACCTGCGGATGGTATGTCATTCCCTAAATCTTTATTTTGTTGTGGGAATTCTTTTTTCACTTTTGCTGAACAGATTTACAATTCCAAAGAATTGGGCAGCATTATCTTCTGTTATAGGAATCGTATTATTTATCTTGGTACTGCTTAGTATTATCCCTACAGATAATGATATGATCAAGCTGGCCATTATCTCCCTGTTTGTATTTTCTTTCTTAACGTTCGATTATGTATTCCATTTTCAAGGAAACAAAGCGTTAATTTTTCTGGGAGATATTTCCTATTCGCTGTACCTGTCACATCCTTTTGTAGAAATTGCTTTAAAAAGATTTAAAGTTGAAGGCTATCTCAGCTATCCATTTTTTCTTTTTAAGATTATAATGGTCATTATAGTAGCATCACTTCTGTATTATTTTGTTGAGAAAAGAGTAACCAATTATTTAAAAATTAAATTAAAAGCATAATTCGATAAAAATGAAAATTTCAGTAATTATTCCCGTTTACAATGCCGAAAAATATGTTTCACAGGCTGTAGATTCTGCGCTTCAGTTTAACGAGGTATATGAAGTGGTATTAGTAGAAGACAAATCTCCGGACAATGCATTACAGGTCTGTAAGGAACTCGCTGAAAAACATGATAGGGTAAAGCTCTATCAACATCCTGACAAAGGTAATCACGGAGCGGGTGCTACCAGAAATTTAGGACTGGAAAAAGCGGAAGGAGATTTTATCGCTTTCCTGGATGCTGATGATTATTACCTTCCCAACCGTTTTGATGCAGAAAAAGAACTTTTCCCCAATAAAGATGTAGATGGAGTATATGGTGCCATCGGGGTTCACTATTACTCGGAGAAAGCAAAAGAACAATATTATAAAGTCTTTGGTGACCGACTGACTACGGTTTACAAAAAACATTCCCCAAAAGATGTATTTCCGGGTCAGCTTAATATGATAGGAACTTTCGGACTTTTCAGCATAGATGCACTGACTGTCCGTAAAAGTTCTTTAAAAAACATGGAGTATTTCTTTAAAACACATTTAAAGCTTCACCAGGACACCGAATTTCTTTTCAGACTCTCCTACTATCTGAATTTATATCCGGGAATTCTGGATCAGGCAGTAGCCGTAAGAGGAGTTCATGAGAATAACAGAATTACTAAAGTAGATTCCGGAGAAGTGAAACCAGCCTCAACAAGAGTTGTATTGTGGAAGGAGGTCAATCATTGGGCAGAAAATGAAAATACCATTCCTGATGATATTAAGCTTCACATCAAAAGAGTATACAGAAGTTTCCAGATTGCCAATGCTCCCCTTCTGAAAAAATGGGGAATGATAACGAAGTATCTGCTTACGGATTTTAAAAGTATACGTTCAGGGCTGTATAATATTAATTTTAGAAACGACTTGTTCTAATAACAGCATTAAACTAAATACTTAGTTTTAAATTATATTTTTAATTTTTATTGTTTGGAGAAATGAATCTTCCTTAAAAGATCACGCATTGGTTTTTCAATAAACTGATAAAAAACTGCAGAACTGAACAACATAACAATAATATAAATTACAAATACAATATCAATACTGAACTTGTATTCCTGCCATTTTAAAAATTCTCTTACCAGATAAAGAACAGGAATATGAGTAATGTATATACCATAGCTTATTTCTCCAAGATATTCCAGAGGCTTTAATGAAAAGAGCTTAGTTACTCTTCCGTTATTAGCTGAGATCAGAAGAATTGCAGGTATAAAAAGTAACGCCATCAATCCGTTGTGGTAAAAAAGCGGAACAAACATCAGAGATACCATGATCAGTAAAAAAACTGCGATCACCTGACGATCGTAATTTTTTTGTTTATAATTTCTCACGAAAAATATTCCCGCCAGATTTCCGATCAGAAATTCATTAAGATGCCAGAAAGGGAAATAATAAAGAAACTCATGACTTTTTGTATGAGGACCTTCATATGCTCCGTATACCGGATAAAGGTTTGAAAACACCTGTGTAATCAGCCAAAGTCCAATGGCAAATACCCAGATCATTTTATTTTTCTTCGCGTAAAAATAATTATATAAAAACGGAAAAAGCAGGTAAAAGAAAAACTCTACAGAGATAGACCATCCCGGAAAATTCAGAATCATGGCTTCCCCCGGTATCCAGCTCTGAATGCCCAACCCGTATAAAACCAGCTTATACCAATCAAACATTTCATATCTCGTCATGAAATACAGTAGAAGCCCCAACATATAAAGCGGATAGATCCTGGCAAATCTGTTTTTATAAAACTCCAGATAATCAATCTTATCTTTTTTATGGTAAGCAATGATCATGATAAACCCTGAAAGAATAAAGAAATAACTTACCCCTACATTTGCTCTCAAAAAAAGATTGGAAATGTAATCTATCTTATATAAAAACAGATCTTTATTGAAATGGGAAATAACAATTGCCATAGCGGCAACAAACCTGGTAAATGTAATCTGACTTATCTTCACAGAATCGCAAAATGCTTTACTTTATCAAAACACAGCCATCTCAATACTGAGAACTGTTTTTATTTGCTATAAAGTATTAATTTTAAGGCACAAAAATAAGATTTATTATTATAATTATGTAAAACAAATTATATTTGTAGGCTACAAATGTGAAAATAAATTTAGGTATGCTTTATGAAATTTTAGCAAAACTTCAACGGAAAAGCCAGATTTCTCTCCTCAAAAAACACCCTCATGTTTCTTTCAAGGGGATAAAGCTTGGGATCAGTGATCACTTTATTCTGCATGAAAATGTAAAGAAAGTGACCATTGGTAATGGGGTCAGCTTCAGGAATTATGTACATGTTCTTGTGCAGCAGAACGCCACTTTAGAAATCGGAAACAACTTTTTCATGAATAATTTCTGTTCCATCAACTGTCTGGACAGTATTTCAATAGGTGATAATACATTATTCGGAGAAAATGTAAAACTGTATGATCACAACCATGCGTATCAGACCCATCCGGATTTTAAGCTGTCACATGCGGAGTTTACCACAGCTCCCATCAGAATCGGAAGCAATTGCTGGCTCGGAAGTAATGTTACCGTCTTAAAAGGAGTTACTATAGGAGATAACTGTATTATTGGAGCAGGATGTATCATTTACAAAGATGTCCCTCCCAATACAACCGTTATCAATCGTCAAGAATTAATTTTTAAGGAACATTCATGAAGTTTTCTATCCTTATAGCCCATTACAATAATGCTCACTTTTTCAAAGACTGTCTTGAAAGCATACTTCAGCAGACGTATACAGACTGGGAAGCCATCATTCTGGATGACGCCTCCTCTGAAAGCGAAAAAAAAATGATACAGGAAATGATTTCAGGTGACAAAAGGTTTAGATTTTTTGAAAATGAAAAAAATTCCGGTGTAGGCGTTACGAAAAGTAAACTGATTGAGCTGGCAGAAGGGGAAATCTGTGGATTTTTAGATCCTGATGACGCTATAAACCCCACAGCCATTCAAAAATGTATGGAGATCTTTCAGGCTAAAAAAAACACAGTCCTTACCTATTCAAGGTTTATGACGTGTGATCAGAATCTGAAGCCTATTTCTCCGTTCAGATCTGCAATGCAGGTACCGAATGGTGATCCTTATTTTTTTAATTTCCCGATTCAGATTGCTCATTTTGTAACTTTCAGAAAGGCTGTGTATGAACAGACTGAAAAAATGAATCCGGATTTAAAAATCGGGGAAGATCAGGATTTGTATCTCAAAATGTATGAAAAGGGAAAAGTTCAGTTCATTAATGACACGAATTATCTTTACAGAACCCATCAGGGTGGTATTTCCCAGAATGACAATAAAAAGAAATCCCACGAGTATTTTGCTCAGGTGATTTTCAATACGATGAAACGCAGAGGACTTACCACCATCAACGGCCAAAAAATTCCGGATCATTATACAGGTGCGGAAGAAATATTTGGTCTGCTGCAATATCAGCACAAGCTTCCTTTCCGTATCAAGAAAAAAATAAAAATTACTTTACAATCAATCTTCGGATAATGATAGAAAAAAAAATAAAAATTTTGTTCAGACACCGTTCCATGGAAATGGGAGGCGTAGAAAAAGTACTGTTGGGACTTCTCAACAACCTCAATCCTGACAAATTTGAAATGACGGTATGCCTTACCCTCAACCAGGGCAAGTTGCGTGATGAACTTCCGAAACACATCAGAAAAATATATCTTACCGATGGAAAAGAAGACTTTTCCGACAATTCTCTCTTACAGAAACTTCAGCTTGTCAAGAGAAGAATAAAGCTTCGTAAACTGAAAAATAATCCCGCTATTGCAGACAGGCTTATCAATGATACTTTTGATATAGAAATCGGGATGGATTACAGGGATTATGATGCTATTCTGAGTTCCACCCATAAGAATTCAAAAAAAATCGGATGGTTTCACTCTGAAATCAATGTTCCTAAATTTCAGCCTTTGGTTCCGGATATTTTAAAGAGTTTCCCTCAGTTTGATCACATGGTGTATTGTTCCCACAAAATAAAAGATATGATGCATCAGTATTATCCGGATCTTAATTATCCTGCTGAGAGCGTTATTATCAATCCTATTCCTATCGAAGAAATAAAACGTAAAGCCGAAGAAAAGCTTGATAACTTCCCTGAAGGACCTGTTTTTGCGTCTATTGGAAGACTTCATTCAAGAAAAGGATACCATAAACTTATTGAAGCGCATACAAGGCTTATCAACGAAGGATTTCATCACAGCATCATTGTGATTGGTGATGGTGACGAAATGAAGAACCTTAAAGCTCAGGTCGCAAAAAACAATGTTGAAAAGACATTTATTTTAGCCGGAAATCAGATGAATCCTTATCCGTATATTAAAAAGGCAGATTATTTCATCCTTCCTTCCGAATCTGAAGCATGGCCTTTGGTAATTGCTGAAGCATTAATCCTACAGAAACCCATTATTGCAACGAATGTGGGTGACGTAGGACTTATGATCAAAGACCGGGAAACGGGATACCTCATCAGTTATGAGGTTGACGAAATGTATTCGGCAATGAAGACATTTTTTACCGATCCCAGCCTTGTTCTCCATATCAGAGAAAATCTTAAAAATATTGAAAGTCAGTTTGACAATAAGAAAATATTTGACAGCGTAGAAAATATTATAGAAACGCTGTACAAAAAATAAGCTACTGTGCGGAATATCCTCCGTCAATGACAAGATTGGTCCCTGTGACCCATCTTGAAGCATCGGACAATAGAAAAATACAAGCATTCGCTACATCTTTAGGATCACCTATTCCCAGCGGATGCTTTTTTATAATTTCTGATGAAGCTTCTTCACCAATATCTTCAAACATTTTTTCCAGAATCGGGGTATTTACCATAGCAGGGCTGATGCTATTGACACGGATATTACTTCTGGAAAGTTCCATTGCCAACGAACGGGCTCCGGAAATCACAGCTCCCTTACTTGCAGAATAAGCCGCTTTCCCCGGTTCTCCCACCATTCCTGCAACGGAAGAAATAAATACAAAACTGGAAGTCTCGTCTTTATATTTCTTTAAAGACAGTATTTTGGCAATTTCAAGACCGGCAATAACATTCACAGCGAATATATCCTGATACAGCTGAGGATTGTGCTTTTTTAGCGGTAATGTTTTTTCGATACCGGCACAGTGTATAAATCCTGAAATTTTGCCTAAAACTGAAACTTTATCTGCAATGATTCCTTCAAGGATGTCAGATTGGGTAATATCTTCGGCAATAATCTCAACTTTTGTTTCAGGATTCAGCAGAGAAACGGTTTTCATCAGTTCTTCCTGGTTTCTTCCCACAAGAATCAGATCCGCACCGCTTTTGCTGCATTCTACAGAACAGCTTCTCCCAATTCCGGAAGAAGCGCCTGTAATGAGAATAATTTTATTTTTTAATGAGAAAGCATCCATTAATCTTCAAAATTTTCTTTTCCTATAACATTCATCAGATCTGAAACTGTTTCGATGTCTTTAAAGTGCTTTGCATCAATTTTCTTACTGAAATTTTCGTCTACAAACGCAATAACAGAAAGTAAACTGATAGAGTCATAGCTTTCCAAAGATTTTAAATTCATTTCAGTGGTCAATGTTTCATCTTCCTCCAATTCTTCCTGTAGTTTTTCTAAAAAAACGGATGTTTTCATATTCTAAAATTTTAAATGTTTGTTCTCTTAAATTTCCATAATAGTGGCTCCCCATGAATATCCTACTCCAAAGCCCGCCATTAAAACTTTGTCTCCTTCCTTCAGCATTCCTTTATCCATCATGTTTTTAAGGGCAATAGGAATGGTTGCAGAAACAGTGTTTCCTGTATTTTCCATGTCAATATAGAACTTTTCTGCCGGTATTTTTGTTTTCTTTCTTAAATAATTCAACATAAAAGAGTTGGCCTGGTGAAAAACAAAATGATCAATATCATCCATCGTCATTCCGTTTACTTCAAGGGTTTCTTTTACCAATCCCGGGATATTTTCAATGGTAAAATTAAAAATCTCAGGACCATTCATATAAATATTTTCAGGGCTGAATTCATGCTCGGGATTCAATTCAAAGTCCTTTTTGAAAGCCCCTTTCTTCACGATAAGGTTTTCAGCACCGCTCCCGTCTGTTCCCAGACAGAACTGGTAGTCATTACCCTCTCCTTTTTCAACAATTGTTGAAGCTGAAGCATCCCCGAATATACTTCGGTTTCCTTTATCATCAGCATGGATATGTTTGGTATATGTTTCTGAAGTAACCAAAAGAATACTCTTTGCAATGCCTGCAGAAATCAATCCTTTTGCAAAAGCTAACCCATACACAAACCCTGAACAGCCAAGATTAAAGTCTATAGCTCCAATATTTTTTCTAAGCCCCAGTCTGTCCTGCAAAATACAGGCCGTTGTAGGTAGAAAATACTCCGGACTTTGGGTGCAGAACAAAATAAAATCTACTTTGTCCCGATCATAGTTTTCGAAAATTTTTTCTGAAGATTGTACAGCCATATCCAGCACTGTTTCGCTGTCTGAAGAAATATGACGTTGAGAAATACCTACTTTTTCCTTGATGCGTTCGGAACTCCATTCGGGGAAGAGTTTTTCAAGATCCTCGTTAGTTAACACCTGCTTAGGCAGATAATATTCTATTTTTGAAATTTTTATCATATTAATAAATTCTCTTTCTTTGCAAAAGTAACGAAAACAAATTTACACTTGTGATGATTTTTATATTCAGAATCCTATTAAAAATAGACTCTCTCTATCATTCTTTTTTGAATAGAGCCAGTCTTGAAGCGGCTAAACATAGGGGCATGAAGGTAGGAAAAAACTTCAACATGCCTGATAAAGTGTATTTTGGAACCGAACCTTACCTTATAGAAATTGGCGACAATGTAAATATTGCCGGAGACGTAAGATTTGTGAATCACGGCGGAACCACTACGCTGCTGAGAAAACTTCCCGGATATGAAGATGCCAGAATTCTTGGAAGAATAAAAATAGGAAACAATTGTACAATTGGTCTCAATGCTGTAATCATGCAGGATGTACAGATTGGAAACAACTGTATTCTGGGGGCTAACTCTGTGCTGTCACAATCTATGCCTGACAATACTGTTTTTATCGGAAACCCAGCGCAATTTCTGTGTACTATTGAAGATTATGGTGATATTGTCCTTAAAAACAATCCGGAATATCCCCGTGAATTGGAGAAAGACAGAAAAAAACTGGACGCTTATATCAAAGAAAATCTTCCTCACAAGTATAAAAAAGCAAGAAAAATTAAATAATTTTAATCTTGTAAAATCATAAAAGAAACAAATTGAAAAAGAAAAAACTCCTCATTCGTATAGGTTCATTACGTCATGGCGGTGCAGAAAAAGTATTAATCAACTTTTTAAAAAACCTTCCTTCCGATAAATATGAAGTAGATCTTCTGGTCAACCTCTATTCAGGATTATACATTAAAGAGGTTCCGTCATGGGTGACTTTATACTATTTAACAAAAGGAGAAATGATAACGACCAACAGGCCGCAGGATATTCCTGTGAAAGCTTACAGGGTTCTTTATCAGAAAATGTTTCTTTGGTTCCCTTCTCTTCTTTATAAGTTTGTTTTAAAAAATAAAAAATATGATGTAGAGATTGCTGCCATCCATGCAATGCATCAGGAAATACTGTCCAGCCCTCAAAAAGATTCCAAAAAGATCATCTGGGTACAGAATGATATTTTCAATTTGAAAGAATACACTCCGGAAGTCATCAGACAGTTTTTCAAATTCGACAAAATCCTTGTGATCTCCAACAAACTGCAGGAAGGAATGCATAATTTGGCCAAAAATGAGGCGGAAAAAGCTTCTGTGATCAAGATTTTTAATCCCATTGATAAGAATGATACGCTAAGAAAGGCAGATATTGAGATCAATGATTACCCTTTCAACAGTGATCTTCCTACTTTTGTAACGGTAGGAACCGTATATCCTCAGAAAGGGTATGACAGATTACTGAATGTTCATAAAAAACTGATTGATGAAGGATTGAAGCATCAGCTTTTGATCATAGGTGACGGCTATGATTTTGACAAAACTCAGGATCAGCTCAACACACTTGGGCTTCAGGATACGGCAAAAATGCTCGGATTTAGCAGTAATCCATACCCGTATATGAAAAAGGCGGATTTCTATATTATGTCCTCAAGGCATGAAGGATTCCCTACCATCATAGCGGAAGCACTTATTCTCAACAAACCTATTTCTGCAACGGATATTTCCGGCATCAGAGATCTTCTGCAGGACGGAAAACTGGGGAATATTACCGCAAATTCCGAAGAGGGAATTTATGAAGGAATGAAAAAGTTTCTTACCGATAAAAATATAACTGAAGAATACAAAAAACAGATCTCAGCAACAGAACTGCCGTTTGTACTGGAAAAATCTGTAGAACATCTTCAGAAAATAATTGATGAAGTATAAAAACATTGACAATGGCTGATTATTCTATCATTCAGAAAGACTTTTACCGGGAAAGCGGAAAATGGCTTTCAACATTTGAAATCTGGAAAAAATGTATTAATCCCAATCTTCATTTTGTTTACATTTTGAGAAAGGCACAGAAGTATCAGAAAAATCCTCTTCTGAATACTTTCTGGAGAATTGTTTTGAGACATTATCAAATCAAGTATGGATTTCAGATTTATCCTGAAACACAGATCGGAGAAGGTTTTTATCTGGGACACTGGGGAAGTCTTGTCATCAATCCGAAAACAATTATTGGAAAGAACTGTAATATCGCACAGGGAGTAACCATCGGCCAGCAAAACCGTGGGAAAAATGAAGGTTCTCCAATTATCGGTGATGAAGTCTGGATAGGTACCAATGCCGTTATTGTAGGGTCAATCACCATTGGAAATAATGTATTGATTGTTCCTAATTCTTATGTCAACTTTGATGTTCCATCCAATTCTGTGGTCATAGGAAACCCGGCAAAAATCATCCCTACCCCTAATGCTACTATGGATTATATCAACCGTAAAGTGTAGTAATTCTAGCACTTATAGTAAAAATTCTACTTGCATTTATCGGTAATTTCGAGTACATTTGTAAAAAAGGCATTGTTTAGTTATGAAATAACGATACAATATTCCGGTTTTATAATCCGGATTGTTATCAATTCTTCAATGTTACTTGTTCTGAAAAAAATCGCTAATATTAAAAACACAACCCAGGCTTATTATTAATTTAACAAAAATAATTTTTGATGAAAGAAACATACCCTCATTCTTTATCTGCAATATCAGCTCTATAGTTACGTTTTCTACAATCATTGAAAATCTAAACGTACAGAAAGAACTTTCCACTGTACAACTGTAGCAATTTATCTTTCAAAAGTTTCTTTTTTGATCTGTAACTCCTAAGAATTATTATCTGATATTAATTCTTTTCATGCAATACATGATTCTGATATTCAGCAGACCCTCATCCGGAAGACTCTAAGAAAGATTATATAAAATAATCTTAACAGCCCCGAAAACATATATACAACCATGCTCAAAAAAATAATTCCGATTTTTCTTATTTTAATCTATCTCACAGGTTTTCTTCTTTCTTTCCCCTATATTTTTGATAATTTATTCGGGGCAGAGAAGCTGGAAAGCATCCGAAGTATTTTTGAATATGGAATTATGTTTTGCTCTTTCCTTGTATTCAATGCGCTTCTTTTTAAAAACAAATACACTTCTGTCATTGCTGTTATTCTGTGTTTATTATTAAGCATTAATTTTCTAATATCAGCATCGTGCTTCCTTATCTATCATTCCGGATTTAATGTAGGAATGGCCATCAGTATTCTTGAATCTAATCCGGATGAGGCAATGAGTATGTCTTACATGTTTATCCTTCCGGGTATTCTGTTTTTTATTTTCCTGGGAATGTTATTATACTCTGTGGACTATCTTAAAAAAAATATTGTCCGTTTTGATGCTAAATTTATCATCATTGCATTACTGTGGCTTATTCTTCCGTTTGGATATCATCTTAAACACAAATATGTAAGCAATAAAGGTGGAGGAAAAATGATAAAGAATGTATATTACCATTTATCAGATTTCAATACCGCATTGAATATCCAGAGAGATATCAACGAAATAAAAAAGAATGTTCCTGTTTTCAACATCAAAAAAATGCAGCCCGGAATAGAAAATGTAATTCTGATCATCGGTGAGTCTGAAAGAAAACAAAATATGTCCCTGTATGGCTATCACCAAAAAACAACTCCTTATACGGATCAGCAGGCGGGAAACATGATGATTTTTGACAACGCCGTTTCTCCTGCAGGAATTACCAACCTGAGCGTTCCTTTAATGTTGTCCAGCATTCATCCCGATGAATTCAGGTACCGTTATGACAAGCTATCCTACAATATCATCAATTTGGCCAACCAAGCCGGATACAATTCTTTCTGGCTTAGCACACAGGCGAGCGCAAGAGGAATAACAGCCATCGCTTCGATGTCTAAAAATAAAAAATGGGTAAACGGCTACGATGAGGTAATTGTCCCGGAATTGGAGAAGGCCATTCAGAAAAAAGAGGATAAATTTGTGGTTCTTCACATCATGGGAAGCCATCCAAATCCATGTAACAGACTTCCTCCCAACTGGAATTCGGAAAACTTAAACTGCTATGACAGCTCTATAAAATATACAGATTATGTCTTCAATAATATTTTCCGTACGTTGAAAAACACCAATTCTGTGGTAATTTATGCTTCAGATCATGGACTTAAAATACAGGGTGACAAATTACTTCACATAGACTCTAAAGAATCTACCCAGGTTCCGTTTTTTGTATGGTATGGTGATAAGGTTCCTCCAGTGTATAGAATTACAGGACATGAAACCAAGCAGACCCAAACTACTTACATCTACCCTCTTATTATGAAATACATGGGTCTTGAAGCTCCCCAGCATTATAAAAATGAAGGAAATAAATATTTAAATTTAGAGATGAAAAGTTTGGAGTATAAAGAGCTACCGGAATAGAATATGATCTCTGATGGCTGAAAAACTATATCACAGCTATTCTTTTATTGATAAAATATGCAATCAACAGATTAGGAACCCAGCACAACCAGGCAACGGCAATATAAGAACTCTCTGGATCACCGGTAATATTAGCTAGCAAAGGATACCACAATCTCAGGGTTACCGCTGCAAAAGTACATGCGTAACTGTAAATCATGAATTGCTGATGCATCACAATATTTCTTTTTCTTATCTGCCCGATTGCCATAAGAGTTGTCATTAGCCAGATACATCCTAAACTGATAAATCCTATTGCAGAAATAATTCCGCCATTGGCATAAAAGCCCATATAAATAGCTGAAACAGAACTTATGATTACTGCAATTACGTAAACACTTCCAAGCTTTCTATGGATTTTGATATATTTATTTCTGAATGAGGCACCAAACTGACGCCAGCCAATAAAAAGCGCAATGCCTCCAAAAATAATATGGGCAAAGAATGCTGTTTTCCAAATGATATTATGAAGTACCTCAGGAGATTTGGAACCTAAAAAGGTATGTTTCTGCTCCACAAAAGCATAAAGAAGAGGATAAGCACCAATAAGCAATGCTAATACACACATGATTACAAATAATAATTTTTTCATAGAGGTCTGATTCAAATTTTTTGTAAAAATGAGGATTTCAAACGCTTCATCTGTTCCAAAATGAAAGGTGGAACAAATTTATAAACTACTAAAAGAAAATAACTTACATTAAAAAAATCAACAAGAAAGTTATTCCATAGCAATACTCTGGCTTTTTAGAAACTCTCTTGGTGAGCAGTTCATGTATTTCTTAAAATTCCGGTTAAATGAGGTTTTTGAATTAAATCCACTCTCAAATGCCAATGAAAGAATCGTAAGCTTTCCACTCTCAGGTAATAAGGCTATTCTCTTAAATTCTTCAATCCGCTGACGGTTGATATAATCGTAAAAGTTTCTGTTCTCAACAAAATTGATGGTTTGGGAAAGTAGATTCGGATGAACATCCAAAAGCTTAGCAACATAATTAAGATTCAATTCTGGATCTGTATACAATTTTTCCTTCTCCATCTGAATTGTCAGTTTATTATAAATATTCTGTATAGCTTCTTCTCCGGCGAAGGTTTTCTCATATTTTGGAGCTTCAGAACTATTCTCAACTGTAATATTTTCCGGAGTGTCCTCTGTTTTTACCGCTGAATACTCCAAAATACCCACTTTGCTAATTCCAAAATAAGCAGCAACCATGATAAACAAAACAACCATGGAAAAAATAAGAATATTATTCCTGATCATAACGGCAATCCAAATCAGTGCTATCCCGACAATCAGATAATACACCCAATTCAGATTGATTTTCTCAGTATTTGAATATTGACTGGAAATTTCTTTCTTATATTTTCTTACTGCAAGAAGGCTTAATCCTACATACAGAATTCCCGAGAAAATCATAAGAATTTTGATCACCTGGCTCAATGTTTCATATCCTTTTCCTTTATTCTCATACACCTCTACTCTCTCCTGAGGAGGAAGCAGCAAAAACTGGAACAAAGAGATATAGATCATCAGAACCGGAATCCAGTGCAGCAGCCAGACCTTTTTGTTTAAATGTTGATTAGTAATACACAAAACGTACAAATACAGCATCGGTCCATGCATGAAAGGAAAGGGAATTTCAAACCCAATGAGAGCAGGAAAACGCAAATAACCTTCCGCACGAAACAAAACAAAGAAAATAAGATGTATCCCTATGATCATAAACCATATTGCCAGCACATAATCTGCGGTCACTTTCTTTGATTTTCCCAATATTAGAAAAGATGAAAAAAAGGCAATAAAAATTCCTGCCCAGTAAAATAGTGGTGATAAAGATTGCAGATCGAGATCAGACATCAAAGGATAGATTAATCAAGGTGTTAAATTATTCATTTTTTGACATATATCACAGCTTTTTAATGAACTCTCCTGAAGCAACACATGATCATACAAATAAATTAAGAATATTTTAATTCACAAATCTCAATTTTTAATTTATACTTCGTAATTTTATCGTGGTTTTTAAACGTTTGGATTACCATATAGAGCCTAATGGCTGTAAAGCAAAGTATATTGGAATATTAGATATGATTTTAAGCATATTTTAATATTAAACTTTGTTAAAAGTGATTGAATTTTTAACAAAAAGTATATTTTTGTACAATTATTGATTTAGTCTATTGATTTTGGAAATAATTTAAACGAAATAAATAATTATAAACTTTTAAAAATTTAAAATTATGTCACAATCGTACGAGGTTATTTTCGAAAACAACAAAAGATGGGTAGAATCCAAAGTTGCTGAAGACCCGAATTTCTTTAAGGAACTTGCAAAAACTCAGCATCCTGAATTCCTTTACATCGGATGTTCAGACAGCAGAGCTACTGCAGAAGAATTGATGGGAGCAAAGCCGGGCGAAGTATTTGTTCACAGAAACATTGCCAATGTTGTCAATACTTTAGATATGAGTTCCACAGCGGTTATTCAATATGCTGTAGAACACCTGAAAGTGAAACACATTATTGTATGCGGACATTACAATTGTGGTGGTGTAAAAGCAGCGATGACTCCTCAGGATCTGGGATTATTGAATCCTTGGCTGAGAAACATCCGTGATGTTTACAGATTGCATCAGGTAGAGCTGGATTCTATTGAAGACGAAGACAAGCGTTATGACAGACTTGTAGAACTTAATGTTCAGGAGCAGTGCATCAACGTAATCAAAATGGCCTGCGTACAGGAAAGGTATATTTTAGAAGAACAACCTATTGTACACGGCTGGGTATTTGACCTTAGAACAGGTAAGATCATTGATCTGGAGATTGATTTTGAGAAAACCTTAAAAGACATCCAAAAGATCTACAACCTTACAGGTTCAGATTGGGTAATGAGCAGAAAAACTAAGTAGTTTTTCTAAAAAGAATGTAAAATGAAATTCTGGAGTATTATTGTATTAACGTTTTTTCTGAATTTTACAGCGCTGCCAGGCATTGCTGCGGTAGCGGGCTGGGATATTGCAAGAACGAATATAATAATCAACGAAGAAGAACCACATTCTCATCCGTCTTCATTCATTGTTTACGAAAAGACTATTCCGAAACCTTTGGACGTTTTCGACTATCTGAAGTTTTCCGAACCTGATTTTCAGGGCGTTTCTTTTGTACTGATAGATGATTCTTTTCATCTTTCACCTTTACTTACTATATTTTCTCCCCCTCCGGAAGCGTAACTCCTATAGTTAGATTTTTTTGATACTATTTCCATATCATTTTTTGATATCGGATACACACGTACTTTAAAAATTATTTTTTCTCAACTTTTTATAATTGACTTATTTACAAACAAATAAGCCGATTATACTTTACAGCTTCACATTATGAAAAAGACATCATTAATAGGAGGAATCAAGGAGAATTTTCCTTCAGGACTCGTGGTATTTTTAGTAGCACTTCCGTTGTGTTTAGGAATTGCTTTAGCATCAGGCGCTCCCCCATTATCCGGTATTATTGCCGGTATCGTAGGTGGTCTGGTAGTAGGAACAATCAGTAATTCTAATATCTCAGTTTCCGGGCCTGCAGCGGGTTTAACGGCAATTGTTTTAACAGCTATAACAGATCTTGGCGCATTTGAGCTTTTCCTTTGTGCAGGGATTATTGCAGGACTTATTCAATTGGTTTTAGGGTTTGTAAGAGCCGGAAGTATTTCCAATTACTTTCCCAACAACGTAATTGAAGGAATGCTTGCAGCCATAGGAATCATTATTATTTTAAAACAGATTCCGCATGCTTTAGGGTTTGATAAAGATTATGAAGGTCATGAATCTATTTTTGATAATGGCTTAAACTTCGGATATTTTACAGAATTATTTGGCGCTATACATCCTGGAGTCATTGTTATTACTTTAGTTTCAGTAGCAATTCTTATCGCATGGGATAAAATCCACGTTCTGAAAAGGCTGAAAATGCTTCCGGGAGCTTTGGTTGCGGTAATTGTAAGTATTCTTTTAAATCAACTCTTTAAGATGTCCGGAAGTTCTCTGGCTATCGAAACCCAGCATTTGGTTTCTTTACCTGTTCCGCAATCTTTTGATGATTTCAAGAACCTGATTACCACTCCGGATTTTAATGGTTTCACAAATCCTAAAGTATGGATCGTAGGTGCAACAATTGCTATTGTAGCCTCTATTGAAACGTTACTTTGTATTGAAGCATCAGACCGATTAGACAGACAGAGAAGAATTACAGATACTAATCTTGAGCTTAAGGCTCAGGGAATCGGGAATCTTATCAGCTCATTTATCGGTGGTCTTCCAATGACGTCTGTTGTAGTAAGAAGTTCCGCCAACGCTAATGCTGGAGCAACTTCTAAAATCTCAGCTATTATTCACGGGATATTCTTATTAATCTGTGTACTTTCTATTCCTGTTATTTTAAATTTAATTCCATTAGCTACTTTGGCTGCGGTATTAATTTTAGTGGGATATAAATTGGCAAAGCCGGCTACATTCAAACATTTCTGGCATTTAGGAAAATTCCAGTTTATTCCGTTTGTAGCAACGGTGGTAGCTGTTGTAGCAACAGACTTATTAAAGGGAGTCGGAATTGGTCTTACTATTTCTATTTTCTATATCCTTCAGGGGAATATGAAAAGAGCTTATTATTTGAGCAGAGAAAGGCTGGATGATGCAGATGGAATTAACATAAAGCTAGCTGAAGAAGTTTCATTTTTAAATAAGGCAGCGATCAAAAAAACACTTAAAAATATAAAACCAAGCTCAACGGTTATCATTGATGCCAGAAGCACTTCATACATCGCAACAGATGTACTGGAAATGATTCAGGATTTTGCCAATATCCGCGCAAAGGAACAGGACATCAATGTAGAACTTCTAGGCTTTAAAACTTCATACAGAGATTACGAAAGAAGTGAGGATTCCCATATTCTGGTTACTCACAAAAGAGCCATGTAATCCCAATAATTAATTAATTTTTTTAACTTTAAATTTGAAAACAATAAAAATATGAAAGCACATACATACGAAACCCAATCTACTATCACTCCAGAGAAAGCATTAGAATTCTTAAAAGAAGGAAACCAAAGATTTGTAAACAACCTTAAGGCAAACAGAGATCTTCTTGAGCAAGTGAATGCTACCCGTGAAGGACAATGGCCTTTTGCTGTAGTTTTGAGCTGTATAGACAGCCGTACTTCTGCGGAGCTTATCTTTGATCAGGGATTAGGAGACGTTTTCAGTATCAGAATTGCCGGTAATTTTGTTAATCAGGACATTCTTGGATCTATGGAATTTGGCTGTAACGTTGCAGGTTCTAAGCTTATCGTAGTTTTAGGTCATACGAAATGCGGTGCTTTGAAAGGAGGTCTGGACGCTGCACAGATTGAAGGATTGGGAATGGATAACCTTAACCACCTGATCAATCATTTCAACCCTATCATCAATGATATTATTGAAGAAAATGAAGAGCGTTCATCCAAAAACAGTTCTCTTCTGGAGAGACTAAACCACCAAAACGTAAAAAGCGCTATTGAAGACATCCGTAAACAAAGCTCAACCCTTAAAAACCTTGAAGCAGAAGGTAAAATTAAAATTGTTGGTGCCAATTATGATGTTGAAACAGGTGCAGTAACTTGGTTATAAAAGATAAAACTCATTAAATTTCAATTATAATTTACAGAAAATGCCATCGGAATCCGGTGGCATTTATTTTTGGCATGCAATTGTACAGTAGCAAGGTCAATAAAATATCTCATCCTTATTACCCTTTTCTATAATCTCTTACTTGCTGTCTTTGTATTATTTCCCGTTAAAAGCAGACATCGTATTATTCAATCCAGCAAAAACGAAAGAAAGGCTCGCTTTTGAAAAGGTTTCAATTCTCTCGGTAAGCTTTACTGCTTCTTCTTCATTCCAGGTTCCTAATACATAATCTACCTGTCGTCCGGCAGAGAAATCAGCAGAGATCCCGAAACGAAGCCTTGCATAATTCTGGGTCTGTAATACTTCATTAATATTTTTGAGGCCGTTGTGGCCTGCATCAGAACCTTTCCCTTTCAATCTTAATGTTCCGAAAGGAAGAGCAAGATCATCTGTCACAATCAACACATTCTCCAAAGCGATATTTTCTTTCTGCATCCAGTATTTCACTGCATTTCCGGAAAGATTCATGTAGGTATCAGGCTTAAGGATAAAAACTTTTCTGCCTTTATGTTTTCCTTCTGCCAGCCAGCCAAAGTTGGAAGTATTGAATGATACTTCAAGAGTTTCAGCTATTTTTTCCGCTACTTTAAACCCTATATTATGTCGTGTATTTTCATATTCTGAGCCTTTGTTACCAAGCCCAACGATTAAATATTTCATCAGAAATTTTTTGCAAAATTAAGGGATAAAAAATAAAAAACTCAATCTTATGAAAGATTGAGTTTTAATATTGTTAAAAAAGTCTTCTATTGTGGTTTGTAGATATAATTAACGCCATATCCTTTTGTCATGTAAGTCTGAGGATCATAAACGTAATTGGTACTCTTTACAATCGGAGTTGGAATTGGTGGCGAAAGATCTGTCACCGACCATCTCTTAGGGTTGTTTGGAGATAAAATAAGACTTTCTTTATCATTGATTACTGTAGATAATAGTCTTGAAATCTTATATACATGTGGCAATAATGTGAACGGGCTTACCTGATCATCATATGCATAATATTCATAGCTATACTTTCCTGTAACAGCACCGAACGCACCCCCTGTCATTGTACCATAGTTTCTTGTCACTTTAGATACGTTATCTCCTACATATGTATAAGCCGTTTTAGAGTAATCTGTGAAAGCAAGCGGCACTCCTGCTACATCCGGACCATTCTTCATAATGATAGAGTCCAATTTCCCTGTAGCTGTGCTATATTTGATATTGTAAAGGCTCTTCTCTTTTTTCAGTAATGTCTGTGGCCCTGGAGGATCTCCCGGTATTACAGGTGGAGGTCTTCTGAAGATAGAACGGTTTTCAGAAATAGTCTGCAGCTTACTGTTATTGGCGTAAGTGAATAATTGAGTGTAGGATACACTGTCCTTATCAAGTTTTCCGTTTCCGTCAAGATCCAAAAAGCCGTTGAAATTAATCTGGCTGATTTTATCTCCACTGTACATAATATTAGTAACTGAAGCACTGTCTGTAAGTACTTTGGTCACAAGAAGCCCGCTGTACTGATATTCGGCGATAGTATCTTTATCTGTAATTTCTCTGTATAATGCTCTGGGACCGCTTAATCCTCCTGTATTGTTAAGATCCAGCAATGGATTTCCATCCTCATCCAGCATGTCCTTGCAGGAATGTATTGAGGAGAATCCTGCGATTAGTAAAATAAAATAGAAAATTTGCTTCATTTCCTTGTAATTGATTATTTTTTTGACAAATATAATTTTTTTTACCTAAAAATTATATGATTATTTTATATTCTGGTAAGATTAATGATTATCTCTCTCCTATAAATTTTTATAGGTAAAAGCAACATTCTGGTTTTTCTCCACAACTACATACCCTTGATTATCATAAGAATAACTCTGAGCTGTATTCACCGGAGTAGCTGGCGAAGGTAATTCTATAAACATTGAAGTAGGGTTATTCGGAGAGATTTTATAGAATTGAGCCGGGTTTATCAGACTTCGTGTGATGAAATAAACTGTTGAAAGTGTAGAGTAAGGGCTTTTTTGAGCATCATAGTTCTGAAAGCTGTACTTGCTTACTACTGCAGTACCCATATTCGGGTTTCCATTGATATCTAATATTCCTTTGGAACAAACTACCTGAATAACATTTTCTCCGCTATACACAAAGCTATAGTCTATAAATTTGTTATAAGCACTGATACCGCCTTCTTTTCTCTTCTCAAGAATCTTAGTAAGTTTATTGGTCGTTGCATTATAAGTAAAAGTATAGTCACTTATAACAGACACTGAAGGCGTAGCACCCGTTGTAGTAGAAGTGGCGTTATAAATCTTTTTCCCTGTAGGATCAGGAACAATATTAAATTCATAAACGAGACTGGATGCTGCTGAACTTACATATTTAATTTTTGTAATATTCTTGTTCGTATACGTTATTGTACCTGTATAAAAAGCACCGGAAGCAGATTCATCTTTAGAAACCGCAGTCTGTAAATCTCCCGTTACTGCTGCTGTAACATATTCTTCCTGAGAAATATTATTCGCACTAACCTTTGCTAAAACCTTTTTAGGTGGCGGACCATCATCCGGATTCGGGATAGATTCCGTGGGATCTGAGGTAGTATTACATGCTGTCAGCAGCCCAAGAAAAGCAATACCGGCAAACATTTTTAAAAAATAGTTTTTTACCATATAGAATTTTTTTAGCTTGCCCAAATATAATTCAATTTTCGATAATACACTTCAATTTATATGGACAAATTCACAAAAAATAGAGTTAATAAACAAAAAAAATCTAAAAACATAACGTTTTTAGATTTCAAATTATTGTATTATCATAAAAATTAATAAGGCTGCAATATAGATGTTGTCAAAACAGATTGTGACATATCACTATTAAGGTAAGTGGTATCAACAGCTCTTCCTATTCCCAGAGTTGTTCCTGAGATTGCTCTTTTGATACAAGCCACTTTCACACTATATTGGTTTTTGGGAGTAAGATTCGCAAGAGTAGCATTAAGGTTAAAAATCTTGTATGCACCACTATCTCCTAATAAAACATCTGTTCTTACCGCTCTAAGTTTATCATCTATAAAAATACCGCAGGCAAAACTCGCTGAGCTTGTTCCTGTTTTTTGAACAGTAGTCTGAAAGGAAAATGTAGCTTTATTCACCATATTGGTTACAGAGAATGTATCCACTGCCCCCGGAAGTACTGTCCAGTTTCCCGCTAAAGCATCTCCATCGCTATAAGGAGTAGTCGCTCCGTTTGGCGCAACAAAAGAGACTCCTGTTTTATCAGCAACCGTATTGATTGAAAAAACAGACATACTTCCTTGTCCATCTGCAATTTTTATCGACTTCCAGTCATTTGTAGCCAGGTCTGCATTATTGTGAAAGATATCACCTGTTGTTCCGGCAGATCCTCTCAATACATCTGTACCCGCTGTTCTTAATTCTTTTCCAACATTCAGATCTCCGTTTACATCCAGCATATTAGTCGGATTAGGAGTATTAATACCCACTTGAGCAGCAACAACAACAGTTAACAGAAGTGATGTTACAAATAATATTTTTTTCATAATCCGCTTTTAGTTTATAATGGTGTTAAACACTTCTGGAACTTCATATACATCTACTTTAAGAGATGACTGTGAAATAAAACCGTTAATATTAGTATATACATTAGTTCCTATCGTAAGGGTATTGCTGGCCGCTCCATAAGAACCCAATCTTGTACAAGCAACATCTACGGTATGATTTCCTTTCGCAAGATTATCCACAATACCAATCTGAGTATGGGTAAGGAAAGGATATGAAGTAGTGATCGCTTTTAAGTTTCTTTGTCTCAGATTCACCAGTTTGTTGTCTACAAAAATCCCGCAGGCATAATCTATTGAAGTATCTGTAGAACCCGCTCCTCCAAAATCCGCCTGTACAACCGTTTCAAACTGGAAGTAAGCTTTGCTCTGGGTACTGAATACACTGATCACCTGTGAAAGGTTATTTATTTTTTTAAAATTAGTAAGACTGCCGATATCTTTTCCTTTGGTAAAAGTTCCCCCTCTTGAAGCAAGACCCACCGAAGAATCATCCGAAGAGGTAAATGAAACCCCTACTTTATCTGAAAAAGAGTTGTTGTAGATCAGATAAAATTTATTGGGTTCATATTCAGGAATACGAAGTGATTTCCAGATCGGGGCAAAGCCTTCTCCCTGAGAAACCAGCAACTGGTCATTATTTCCCTGAGAAATTGAATTATCGGTAGTGTTAAGAACCGCAATTTTATTTCTGAAATTTACATCTCCGTTTACATCCAGGTTTGCTTTTGGAGTATCTGTTTTTATTCCTACCTGAGCTGACACCAAAAGTCCTAAGGTCAAAGACAGCGTTGATAATAGTTTTTTCATCATTAGTTGGTTTTATAGCTCACGTATTCAATAACGTCCATTTTCATTGTAGATTCCAAAGTAAACGCACTGGAAGCTCCATTGGAAGCCTGTACATTACGTCCGATGGCAAATTGTGAGTTAGAATTTGAAGTATCAATCTTTCTGCATGCAATCTCGATTGTATGAGCGCCAACAGGAACGTTCTGTTCGGTATAATTAAGGGTGAAAATATAGTCCTGAAGGCCATTTTTCCCACTGTTATTATTGGAAGCAATTCTATCCGGACGTACAGCTACCAAGGTTCCGTTTCTGAAAACACCGCAGGCAAATCTTACACTTTCTATCGTCGTAGAAGTAGGTGCTTTTATCTCAATCCCTGTCTGGAACTGATAAGTAAGTCTGTTTTTACCATTTTTGATGGTAAAGGTATTATTTAGCCCATCAATCTTTTTCCAGATTCCTTTAGTAGCATCAGTAATATTATCTCCAACACTGTTTTTGTAAATACCATCACCAGCAGTACCATCAGTAAGTGATATAATACCTGCTTGGTCTGACGACAGATAAGAGTTGATCAACTTATACTGTCCCTCTTCCATAAAGGAAATGTTCAAAGACTTCCACACGGGAGGCAAACCCTCACCCTGAGAAACCAAAACCTGGCCGTTTAACCCGGCATCTCCAGCCTGAGTTGAAGTTCCGCCTACTCTAAGCTCTTTTCTTAAGGTGGTTTTTCCATTCACATCAAGAACAGATTTAGGTTTTGCAGTACCTATTCCCACCTGTGCGTTAGCGCAGAATGAAATAAGTCCAGCCGCGCAGCAATATATAATTTTTTTCATAATAAGGACTGCAAAGGTACACAATGAAGTCCTAAAAATTCCAGTTATATATCCATAAACCTATAGAAATAAACATATTACACCATAGAATTAATCACACACAAAAGTAGAATTATTACTACATAACTCCACTTTTTACGTTTAAAAAAAATACATCAATGTCTCAAACCCTTACTGTACGTGGATTTACAGGATATTTTTAATCATTAAAAAGTGATTTTAACCCCCTTAAAAAGGCCTTAATTCCCCTATCGAGGAATATTGCCCGGCAAAAACATGATAACAATCACAAAAAAGCGTATAAAAATTAAGATTTTTATACGCTTTTCACATTTTTTACAAATTTGTCTACAAAAAACAAAACTTATAATTTAATTATGTTCAATAATCGCTTTTAGCAACATATTAACCTCATCTACATTTTTCACACGCTCCTTCCTCATCATCAACTGATTACCTTCTTTTCCCGACTTTTCCTTAAGCTGGGCTTCCGCAGGATTTCGGGTAAGATAATTAATAATATGTCTGAATCTATCCGTCTGGTAGAATTTATCCTGAGGATTCCCCGGGAAGTATCCTAAGAACACTCCATTTTTCATAACAATCTTTTCAAAACCTATATCAGCAGCAAGCCATTTCAGAGAAACGCTTTTTAATAGATTAACAGCTTCTTTCGGCAACGCTCCAAAACGGTCAATCAGCTCAAGCTCAAACTGGTGAAGATCTGCTTCATTGTTTATTTCTGCAATTTTCTGGTACAGCATCAATCTTTCTTCAGTATTGGAAATATAGAAATCAGGCAGCATCAATTCCAGGTCAGTATCTATATTGACATCTTTCACAGATTTGAAAAGCTTTTGTCTGTCTTCCTCGTTTTCAAACAGACTTTCAAAATCAGCATCATCTTTCAGTTCTTCCAGCGCTTCTTGCATTAGTTTCTGATAGGTCTCAAAGCCCATTTCGTTGATGAATCCACTTTGTTCAGCACCCAAAAGGTCACCGGCACCACGGATCTCAAGGTCTTTCATTGCAATCTGGAAACCACTTCCCAAATCGGAAAACTGCTCAATGGCTTCCAGACGTTTTCTGGCATCGGAAGTCATCATATCATAAGGAGGTGTGATCAGATAGCAAAATGCCTTTCTGTTACTACGTCCTACCCTTCCTCTCATCTGATGCAGATCTGCCATTCCAAAACGCTGGGCATCGTTGATGAAAATAGTATTGGCATTCGGGACATCTACTCCGCTTTCTACAATGGTCGTGGAAACAAGAACATCATATTTTCCTTCCATAAAATCCAAAACATTCTTCTCAAGCTGCTTTCCTTCCATCTGTCCATGTCCTGTGATCACTCTTGCATCCGGAACCAGTCTCTGAATAAGCCCGGCAATATCTTTCAGGTTTTCAATCCTGTTATTAATGAAATAAACCTGCCCATCCCTCTGAAGTTCATAAGAAACGGCATCACGAAGAATCTCTTCATTGAATCCGATCAATTGTGTATCTACCGGCTGTCTGTTTGGCGGTGGTGTTTTGATGACGGATAAATCCCTTGCTGCCATTAATGAAAACTGTAAAGTCCTTGGAATAGGCGTAGCTGTAAGGGTAAGCGTATCAACATTATTTTTAAGTGTTTTCAACTTATCCTTTACTGAAACTCCAAACTTATGCTCTTCATCAATAATCAGTAAGCCCAGATCTTTAAACTTCACAGAACTGCTTACCAACTGGTGTGTCCCAATGATAATATCAACTTTTCCATTCTTTAAAGCATCTAAGGTTTCTGATTTTTGTTTCGCCGTTCTGAAACGGTTGACATAGTCTACATTTACAGGAAAATCTTTAAGTCTTTCTTTAAAACTTCTATAGTGCTGAAAGGCAAGTATGGTGGTAGGAACCAATATGGCAACCTGTTTACCGTCTGTTGCGGCCTTAAATGCTGCACGAATTGCAACTTCCGTTTTACCGAAACCTACATCGCCACATACAAGTCTGTCCATCACCGTATCAGCTTCCATGTCTTTCTTTACATCTACAGTTGCTTTTTCCTGATCCGGAGTATCCTCATAGATAAAGCTGGCCTCCAGTTCATTCTGAAGATAAGAATCTGGTGTATAAGCAAAACCCTTTGCTGTTTTTCGCTGGGCATATAATTGAATAAGGTCAAAAGCAATTTGTTTTACCTTAGCTTTTGTTTTCTGTTTCAAGGATTTCCAGGTCGGAGAACCAAGTTTGCTCAAAACAACCTCTCTTCCGTCCGGCCCGTTGTATTTTGAAATCTTATGCAGGGAATGAATACTTACATATAATAAGTCTCCGTTTTTATAAGTCAGTTTAAAGCATTCCTGAATTTTACCATCATTATTTACTTTTACCAGCCCCATAAATTTACCGATTCCATGATCAATATGAGCAATATAATCTCCTATTTTTAAAGACATCAGGTCCTTCAGAGTAAGCTGTTCCGATTTTGCAAAAGTATTTTTGGCTTTATATCTCTGGTAGCGGTCAAAGATTTGGTGATCTGTATAAACAAGAAGCTTGTGTCCATTGTCTACAAATCCTTCATGCAATTCAGACTTAAAACTTTTAAAAGGAAGCTCATGTTCAAGTTCTTCAAAAATAGACTCCAGTCTTTCTTTTTGCTTTTCTGTTGAAAAGGAAATCCAGGTATCAAATCCACTATTCTGTTTTTCTTCGATGTCTTCAATCAGCAGTTCAAAGTTTTTATGGAAAGACGGCTGCGGAAGCTGTTCCATTTTAATCTCAGTAATTTCCTTCAATCCTTCAATAACTGTCCCTCCAAAATCAACTGTTTTGAATTTTTTATAATCGAATAAAAACTCCTGATCAGAAATAAAAAGCTCCTGAGGAGTTCTGTGGGCAATATCCTTACTTAAAGCATCATATTTTTCCAGAGATTTTTCATAGAAAGTTCTGATCTTCTGCATTCCTATCATCCCATTTTTAGAAACTACAAAACTTTCATTTGGTAATAACTGCAGCAATGACACTCTGCTTCCTGTAACAGAAAAGTTCATATTGGAAACCAATTGAAAATCCTTTACTTTATCTACAGAAAGCTGGGTTTCGATATCAAAAGTTTTAATACTTTCCACTTCATTACCAAAGAATGTAATTCTATAGGGCTTTTCGTATGAGTAAGAAAACACATCTACAATTCCCCCTCTTACAGAAAATTCTCCCGGTTCTGAAACAAAATCAGCCTGCTGAAAATGATAATGAGTGAGCAGCTCATCTACAAAATCAAAGTCCAGCTGGTCTCCTACCTTTATATGATGAGAGATGGCTTTAAAATCTTCTTTTTTCAATACCTTTTCAGACAAAGCTCCGGCATAGGCTACAATAACTTTCGGAGATCTCCCGGAATTGATTTTATTTAAAACTTCAGTTCTTAAAACCAGATTGGCATTTTGTGTTTTTTCTACCTGATAAGGCTCAAGATGAGTGGCTGGAAAATACAACACTTTATCTTTACCCAAAAGATCTTCCATCTCGGTATTGGCATACAATGCATCCTCTTTATCATCTACCAGATAAAGAATATTTTTCTTTTGAACTAAAAAAAGCTCGGCCACAAAAATAGAAACCGAAGATCCTGCACTTCCCTTTACGGCAATATGCTGGCTGTTTTCTAACTGGGTGAAAATTTCTTTCCCGAACTCTTTCTGCATCAGATCTGGAAGAAACTTTTCGTTGATGGGTTTTAACTGCATAAATAGTATGGTATAAACGACAAAAGCGATTTCGGGAGTTTTCCGAAACCGTTTTATGATATACAAAGGTACGGATATTTTTTTCTTCCATTGAAAAACCACTGACTTTCGGATTTAAAATGAATGACTTAGCATAAAAAATCTTAATTTTTTACAAATTCCTTTAAGAACCCGTTAAAAAACCACAATTATTCCCTCATGGCATAGTGTTTGGGATTTTAAGCCTAACCAAACATTAAGTATTATGAAAAAAGCAATTAAAATCTTAGGAGTTATGATGCTGGTAGTATTTACAGCATTATCTTTTTCGTCGTGCAGTAAGGATGACGATCCGGTAAACAATGAGTTTTTTGCAGGAACATACAAAGGCAGTGTTTCTTATAAGGATGGCAGCTCTACCAATATCAGCACAGACAATGGAAGCGTTTTTGTAACAAAGATTGCAAGTGGCACCAAGTATAACTTCGCTTTCTCAAACAGCATTCCGGATCTTAACGGAATAGAGTTTAACCAGGAAGGAGATCATACTCTTGTTATGATTGGTTCTACAGCAACCTCTTATATCAGAATTGACAACAATACGTTGAAAATCCTATACGCAAAGGACGGTAAAACGTGGACAGCCAACTGTACACGCTAGCCTCCTGTCTATTTATATATTATTGCAAGCCTGTTTTCATCTGAAGACAGGCTTTTTTATTGTAAATGAGGTGTTTTAATTTTTTTTTAAGCAGTAATAAACTTTAGTTAAGTTTGAAAATCCCAATTTTCTAGCCTGCTTTTTGTATATCTTTATTCAACAAAAACAAACAGTAATTCTTATGAAAAAATTATTATCTGCAATGTCATTGATCCTTGGGTTAGGACTTGCAACTGCTCAGCAGACTGCTCCCGCTACAAGCACTCAGGCTCATCCACCTGTAAAAACTACAGTGAAAGCCGCAAAACCCGCAGAAGTAAAAGCTGCAAAACCAGCAATGGATGCAAAAGCTGCGAAGCCTGCACAACCAGCTGCCAAAATGAAAAAAGACGGTACTCCCGATAAGAGATATAAAGAAAACAAGCACCTGAAAAAAGATGGCACTCCTGATAAAAGGTATAAGGTGAACAAATAAGCATAACATTAACATATAGTTGTTATTTTCATAATCAAATTTCGAAAAGCCGGTGGAACTTGTTCCATCGGTTTTTTTTATGTGAAGCTTTGTAAAAAATGATTCCATATTCTCTACTTATTTATAAATTTGACCCATGTTAAACTTCTTCAAGAAAAATGCAGCGCTGATCTGGGCAAAGAAACATGTTCAAAAAGCGGAGGAATTCAAAAAAAATGCGGAGAAAAACCAGGAGGATTTATTACTTTCTCTAGTCAATACGGCTCAAAAAACACTTTTTGGCCGGGAACATGATTTTGAAAACATCCGTTCTGTGAAAGATTTTCAGGACAGAGTTCCCGTAGCAGATTATGAAGATCTTAAACCTTATATAGAACGGGTAAAAAAAGGACAGGCCAATATTCTATGGACAGAAACTCCTGAATATTTTGCCAAAACTTCGGGAACAACTTCGGGATCTAAATATATTCCTATTTCTAAAGAAGGAATGCCGCTTCAGGTGGCCGGTGCCCAAAGTGCATTATTCCATTATATCAGTAAAAAGAATAATGCTGACTTTGTGAACGGAAAAATGATCTTTCTGCAGGGAAGTCCTGAACTGGAAGAAGTTTTTGGAATAAAAACGGGAAGATTATCCGGTATTGTAGCACATCACATCCCGAATTATCTGCAGAAAAACCGCCTTCCAAGCTGGGAAACCAATATTATGGAAGACTGGGAAGCCAAGGTAGATAAAATCGTTGAAGAAACGGAACGTGAAAACATGACCCTGATCTCAGGAATTCCGCCATGGCTGATCATGTATTTTGAGAAGTTAACAGAAAAACACGGCAAAAAAATCAAACAGCTTTTCCCGAATCTTCAGCTTATTGTGACTGGAGGTGTCAATTACGAACCATACCGTGATAAAATGGAAGATCTGCTGGGAGGAAAAGTAGATATTATCCAGACGTTTCCTGCTTCTGAAGGCTTTTTTGCTTTTCAGGATGATTATACAAAAGAAGGTCTTCTGCTATTGACCAATCATGGAATTTTCTATGAATTTATTCCGTTGGAAGAATATGGCAAGCCTGAAGCCAGAAGGTTAACGTTAAAAGAGATTGAACTTCATAAAGATTATGCCCTGATTCTTACCACCAATTCCGGACTTTGGGCTTATTCTATCGGAGATGTTGTAAGATTTATCAGCAAAGATCCTTACAGGGTTCTGGTAAGCGGGAGGACTAAACATTTCACTTCGGCATTCGGGGAACATGTGATTGCTTTTGAGGTGGAAGAAGCCATGAAAGCTACTCTTGAAAAACATCCGGCACAGATCACAGAATTCCATCTTGCCCCGCAGGTAAACCCAGGTGAAGGACTTCCGTATCACGAGTGGCTGATCGAATTTGAAAAGGAGCCGGAGCATTTAGACGCATTCAGAGATGAGCTGGATTTACAATTGAGAGCAAGAAACACCTATTATGATGATCTTATTTCCGGGAACATTTTACAGAAGCTTCATATCACCAGACTTCAAAAGAATGCTTTTCATGAATATGCCAAATCTCAGGGGAAATTGGGAGGTCAAAATAAGACTCCGAGATTAGCTAATGACCGAAACATTGCAGATATCTTAGAAATTTACAAAAAATAATCATATTTTTTCAATTCCAAAAACGTATATTAGAAAAAAATTATAAATTTGAAAAACTAAAAGAAAATAATGAAAGCATCTGTACTGTTGAAATCGTCTTTACTAACATCTTTATTTGTTATTACATCTTGTGCTACTACAAAATACAGCGAAGATATTTCAAAAAACAACTACTCTAATCTTGAAGCCGGAAAGATCTACAAAGTAACTATGAGAGATGGTTCTCCGAAACAGACCATATTATTCAGAAACGTTGTTGGTGATAATCTTGTAGGTACAGCAGGTAAGAAAGACAGTACGGAAGTAGTTATTCCAAAATCAAATGTAGCGGCTGTAAAAGACAGAAGAATGGCAAGAATTGCTGCCGGCGCTACTATTATCGGGGCTGCAGGTGTTGCTGCAATCGTAATCAGTTCTTCAAGAGCTGACTAAAATAGATTTTATCTTTTGAGATATATTTAATATATCTTTCAAAAATTGTCATATGGATAGTCCTAAATAAATTTTTAGGGCTATTTTTGTTCATGATTTCCTTTACCCCGTTACAAACATTACAAAATGTTGAGTTCAGAAATCTTCTCACCGGGAGATTTTTTATTGTTTTAGCTTTCAGAATGCTGGCCACTTTATTAGGATGGTGGGTGTATCAATTAACAAAAGATCCATTTTCAATAGGCCTTATTGGGCTATCGGAGGTAATTCCTGCTGTAAGCTGCGCGCTGTATGCCGGACATGTTATTGATATGAACGAGAAAAAGAGACTGCTTCTCATCTGTAATTATGCTTACATTTTCCTGATCGGACTGCTGTTGATTCCTGCCTTTTTTGATGTGGAGATGCACTTCACCGGTCATCAGATTACCTATTATATTTATGGAGTTATCTTTTTTACCGGAATAGCAAGAGCGTTCATAGGTCCTATTGTTCCTTCCATGATTCCGAAAATTGTAAAGAAAGAAAATCTTCCGAATGCAGTCACGCTGAACCAGGCTACTTTCCTGATATCTTCTGTCTGCGGACATGCGGTAGGTGGTATTCTTATTGGATTTATTGGTGTAAAGTGGACTTTAGTCGCTATTTTAGCATTAATATTTGTGGCTTCATTATTTTTCTGGCAGCTTCATAAACAACATTCAGAATATAAGAAAGAAACAGTAAATGTTGTGGAAAGCATGCGTGAAGGGATTGCTTATATTTTTAAAACCAAAGAGATTTTAGGAGCCTTGTGTCTTGATATGTTTGCCGTACTTTTTGGGGGTGCAGTGGCTATGATCCCGGTATTTGCTACTGATATTTTAAATTCAGGGGCTGAAGGTTTCGGATTGCTGAACGCAGCATCTGATATTGGATCAATGTGTATCATTACTATTTTATCCATTGTTCCTCTTAGAAAGAATCAGGGAAAAATACTTCTTGCTGTTGTTACCGGATTCGGGCTTTGTATTATTGGATTTGGTTTATCCAAATTGTACTGGCTGTCTTTCATGTTCCTTGTGATGAGTGGAATGCTTGATGGAATTTCTGTGGTCATCCGTGGTACCATTGTACAACTAAAGACTCCTGATCATATAAGAGGACGTGTTCTCAGTGTAAATTCAATCTTCATTATGTCCAGCAATGAAATGGGACAGTTTGAAAGTGGTGTTATGGCTAAATTACTGGGTGTTGTACGCTCTGTAGTATTTGGAGGGTGCATGACTGTTCTCGTTGCTTTACTTGTAGGAAGCACCAATCCTAAATTAAGAAAGATGCAATATTAATTTATTGTTTATCAGTGTATTTAAATATCTGATACAAAAAAAGCAGAATCCGAAATACTTAAAATCAGAATAGAACGTTTTCTATTCTGATTTTACTTTTATAGGTGTTTTTTCAAAATTATTCAAAGGATTAAATCCCAAATATTCAGTAAAATCATTAATATCTTTACGACGTCTGTATAATTTAACTTAAATAGCAAAATACAATATTATAAATCAATATATTACTTTCATTAAATATATCTTAAAATCTTTAATTTAACGTTAATAATTTTTTATATTTGCTTGATAAAATATCCCCCTATGTATAAACTTTTACTAATTTTGAGTTTTTTCGTCACAGGTTCGCTGATGAATGCCCAATTTTTTTCAGATCAAACCTTACAGCAATCTGTTTTACAGCTGAATAATGCAAAAACAGAAAATGACTATGATACTCTTTTTTCTAGGTTTTCAGAGGCTAAAACTTCAGAAAAATGGCAGGCTGATTATTATGCAGCTGCAACATTGTATCTTAAAACAAATTTCCTTTTAAAGAACAGCCCGAACAGCCCTCTTGGAGAGTCTAATGAATCTGCCAGAAAGCTGGCTATGCAGGCCCTTGCTTCTGAGAAGAGCAACGGAGAAATAAATGTTCTTCTTGGCCTTATCCACTTTCAGAAAATCAGGATAAAAACAGCTGCAGATCCTCAAAAGGAATTAAAGACAGCTACAGGTTTCATGACAAAAGCTGAAACCACTGTAAAGAATAATCCAAGACTTTCTTTCTTAAAAGCTGAAATGGCTGAAAAGCAAGGTAACAAGGCGGAAGCTATTAAGTTTTACCAAAAAGCCGTCAAAGAATTTGAAACATCAAACGCCTCGTCCAACTCACCTAACTGGGGAAGACAGCTGATCGGAACAAATTAACAGTAAAAGATGTATGATCTCCTGAGTAAATCGGGCGGTCAGTTTTTATTTTGATACAAAAAGACTTTAATAATAAATATTCACAGAACCATTTTTGTATCAGATGAGACACTACATTTTTTAGTAATTAAACAATTTTACTATTTGTTTTTAAAATCAACTCTTATGAAAAAAGCATTACTTGTTTTCTCAATTATATTTTCTCATCTTTTATTTGCCCAATCAGATTGCCCTACTGCAATGGCAGTCTGCGGAAACTCGGATATTTCATATACTCCAGGTGGGCATGGAGATATCGCAGAAGATCTTGGCGGATGTTTATCTTCCGATGAAAAGTATTCTGTTTGGTACTCATTTACGGTAGCTACTGCCGGAACTTTAACTTTTGAAATTATTCCTAACGATCAGACCGATGATTATGACTTCGGTGTATATGGTCCTAATAAATCATGTGGTAGCCTTGGAACCCCAATCCGTTGTTCATACTCGGGACAAAGTGGGAATACAGGTCTTAACATGACAGCAACAGATCTTAGTGAGGATGCTACAGGAGACAAATGGGTGAAATACCTTGACGTATTACCTGGTCAGACTTATTATTTAATTGTAAATAACCACAGAGAGACTGCTAACGGATTCAAATTATCATGGGGAGGGACAGCTACTTTATCTTCACCTTTCACAGATCCGAATATACAGCCTCACCCATTCGTTCCACCGGGAATTCCAGGTGCAAACCCTGCAGATCCAAGAGAAGTAGTAGTGTGTGCAAACCCTGCAACTTTTGATTTCTCTTCATTATCAGCAGGAATTCTTAATGGTAACCCGAACTTCAGCATTAGTTACCATACAAGCCAAAATGATGCATTAACAGGGAACAACCCTCTTATTGGCCCTCAAACAGTTACCCCGGTAGGTGTTTATTTCTATAGCATTAACTATACTGATCCTACTAATCCAAACAGTCCTATTAACAAATGTAGACAGACTGGTAAATTTAAATTTAAAGATGGTACGATCAAGGCAACAAGCGTTACTTTAACAAGCTGTAATAACAACAATGCAGGTACAGCAATGTATGACCTTACTACGGCAGCCGTTTTTGCAGACCCTACTGCAACTAAAAAATATTATTATACTTTATATGATCTGAACAACTCAATCAATGAGATCACTAATATCTATCAGTTTGTTTCTGCAGAAGGTAAAATATATGTAAAAGTTACCTCTGTATTCGGATGTACTGATATTGCAGAGATTACCCTTAAGTTCTATCCGGCAATTATTGCAAAAGATGCAGAATTAAGATCATGTTTTATTGAAGCAAATCCTTCTACAGCTTTATTCAACCTTGATAATGCTGCTGTAATCACACCGCAGGCAGGTATTACGAAGAAATATTTCCCTTCATTAACAGATGCAATAGATGGAACTAATGAAATTTTAAATGCAAATTATGTTGCACCTAGTGGCTTGGTATACGTAAGAGTATCTGACACCAGAGGATGTTTTGTAGTTGTAAAAATTGGTTTAACAGTTATCGCTCCGGTAACTTCCAGTGTTCTGAAAGACAAAATCATCTGTATAGAAGACACTACAACTTTAGATGCCGGTCCTGGATTCAAAAGTTATGAGTGGAGTACGGGAGCTACAACTCAGTCCATCAAAGATGTTGGAGTTGGAATCTACTGGGTAAAATTAAAAACAGGAGAATGTATTGCTACTCAAAAGGTAACAGTATATCCTGCTGATCAGCCAGTGGTAACGAACATTGATGTTTCTAACACTACGTTAACGATCAATGTTATAGGAGGAACACCGGATTACCAGTATTCTATGGATAAAATCATATGGCAGACCTCCAATACATTCTCTAATGTAGCAAGAGGAACATATAAAGTATATGTAAAAGATGCTTATGACTGCGAACCTATTGAAGTTACAATAGTGGTTCCTAACCTAATCAATATGATTACTCCAAACGGAGATGGTGTGAACGATGTTGTAGATTATTCTGCAATTGCAGACAAACAAAATCTAGTATTGAGTATCTTTGACAGATATGGAACAAAAATACACCAGGGAGATAAATCCAACGGATATAAATGGGACGGAACAATTGCAGGGAAGAAGATTCCGACGGGTACGTACTGGTATTCTATAACTTGGAATGAGAATGATAAGAAAAATACTCCGTTCAAGTTTTCAGGATGGATTGTTGTAAAAAACAGAGAATAATACTTATTTAATACGAGAAAGCCGCTTTGGCGGCTTTTTCTTTTAACAAATCATGATAAATTAATTGATCCCAATTTTGTTTAACAAAAATCGTTTCAACCATGAAAAAAATACTACTTCTTTTTATTTTATTAATAACACAAATAGTATATTCACAGTCAGATTGTATCTCAGCAATTCCTATCTGTGGTAACTCTGACATCTCTTATACTCCTTCCGGCCCCGGGAATATTATAGAAATTCTTAACGCAAACGGAGGATGTCTCAGCACCAATGAAAGATATACCGTTTGGTACACTTTCACTGTATCTACACCAGGTACACTTGCTTTTAAAATAAAACCTAACGACCAGGGTGATGATTATGATTTTGCAGTTTATGGTCCTACAGCAAACGGCTGTGCTTCTTTACAGAATGCAGATCACGTTTTCATACAGCCTATAAGATGTAACTACAGCGGTACTCCGGGAGACACAGGTCTTGATCTTACTCTTGCTCCACCTGCTGTATTCCCTACCAATCCTCCTGGTACTACAGCCAGTATGAACAATGGTAAATGGAGTCCTTACATGGATGTATTAGCGGGTCAAACCTATTATTTGGTTATTGATAACTTCAGTAGATCGGTTAATGGTTTTTCTATGGAATGGTCAGGTACTGCGAGCTTAAGTTCAGCATTTAACGATCCTGCTCTTTCTCCTAACCCATTTATTCCTCCTGGAATTCCGGGAGCAGCTCCTAATGATCCAAGCCAGGTGATGGTTTGCGCATTACCTAGCCAGTTTGATTTCACAACTCTTACTGCAGCTATCATTAATGGCAACAGTACCAACTTCAAGGTTACTTACCACAAAACAACCAATGATGCTCTTACAGGAGCAAACCCTCTTACAATAGCAACTGTAGATGGGGTAACAACATACTATTACAGAATTGTATATCAAGATCCAACCAATCCGACCAATCCTGTCAACGGATGTTTTATAACCGGGAAATTTAAGTTTGTGAATGTGGGCATCTCAGCCAATACCGCTACTTTATATTCTTGTAATAACAATGGAGCCGGTACTGCCAAATATAATTTAACGACAGCCAATATATTCGGCGGAGGCGGAGCAACCATTAAGTATTATACTACGGTTGATGATATGAATGCAGAAATCAACGAAATTACTGACCCTGCCAACTATGTTTCTCCGGAAGCGACTATATATGCAAAAGTAATTTCCACTTTCGGATGTAAAGCAACAACTACCATCAGGCTATTATTCTACCCAACAGTAGTATTAAAAGATGCTGTAATTCAAAATTGTTATATTGATAACGATGTTACCCGTTCAACTTTTGATCTTTCTAAAGCGGATATCGGAGTACCTGTACCAACACCTGCAGGAACGATCATTAAATATTACACATCGGTAGCGGATGCCAAAGCTCAAACCAATCCTATTACAATGCCATTCAATTATCTTTCAGAAAGTAAAACGGTATATGTAAGAGTAGACAATGATAAACAATGTTATTCAATTGCTAAAATAGAACTGGTAGTATTACCTCCTGTAAAATCAGCAGTATTAAAAGATAAAACGATTTGTGCGGAAGCCAAAACTACTTTGGATGCAGGACCTGGATTTGACAGCTATGAATGGAGTACAGGTGAAACTACACAATCTATCAATAACGTAGGGGTAGGAGATTATTTTGTAAAACTTCAGACTGGAAAATGTTTCACTCTTCAGGAAGTGCGCGTACACGCAAGCCTTCAGCCGGTAATTTCAGGGATAGAGATCTCAAATAATAACATTACTGTTACGGCTACAGGTGGAGTTCCTCCTTATAAATTTTCTGTAGACGGTATCAACTGGCAGGATTCCAATACCTTCTCAGGACTTCCAAGAGGTGAGAATACAGTTTATGTAAAGGACACTTACAATTGTACTCCTATTCAGGTGACAGTTACTGTTCCTAACCTTATTAACGCTATCACTCCAAACGGAGACAACGTAAATGATGTTATCGACTATTCTGCACTGGCATACAAGAAAAACCTTGTCTTCATTGTGTATGACAGATATGGAAACAAACTTCATGAAGCCAATAAAATGAGAAATTTCACTTGGGACGGAACTGCTTTCGGTAAGAAAATTCTAACAGGAACTTACTGGTACACGATCTCATGGAACGAAAACAATAAAGACAATACAGAAACCAAATATTCAGGATGGGTATTGGTAAAAAATAAAGAATAAGTTATACTCAATCTTTTCAAAAAAAATCACCTCAAAACGAGGTGATTTTTTTTATCAACAGGATCAATCTCCTGTTTACAGCATTTTCCGAAAGACTGCCAATAAATTGTTGAATACTATTTTTTTATTATTTTTTAAATAAACTATCTTTGCATCATGGCGCAGAAAGAAACATTATCATCCCTGACACACGGAAACTTTGCAAAAGAATTGTCTATTGCGGATGGAAAAATGCCTCCCAATGCAGTGGATTTTGAGAGACTTGTTATCGGAACTTTTTTGATTGACAAAAAAGGTCTTGACCATTCCATTGACCTTCTTACCCCAGAAGTATTTTATGATCCGAGACATCAGGTCATCTTTTCTACCATCCTAAAGCTTTATGAAGGAAATCAACCGGTAGATTTAATGACCATTATCCAGAATTTAAAAAAAGAGGATAAACTAAGCCAGGCAGGCGGTGATCACTACATCATTGATCTTACGATGGGAGTAAGCTCATCTGCCCATATTGAATACCATGTACGTGTAATTCTTGAAAAATATATTTTAAGAAGCCTTATCAATGTTTCTGCCAATGTAATAGATTCTTCCTATAAAGAATCTACCGATGTTTTTGAACTTTTGGACAAAGCAGAACAATCCTTCTTTGAAATCACCAACGGAACGATTAAGAAGGGATTCGATACTGCCAATTCATTGGTAAAGCAGGCAATTGATACAATTAAATCTTTAAAAGACAAAGAGGGACTTTCAGGGGTTCCTTCAGGATTTAGAGATGTAGATAAAGAAACCGGTGGATGGCAGAATTCTGACCTTATCATCATTGCTGCACGTCCCGCGATGGGTAAAACAGCATTCCTTCTTTCTATGGCAAGAAATATTGCAGTAGGACACAAAGTTCCTATGGCTCTTTTCTCTCTCGAGATGGCATCTGTACAGCTGATCACCAGAATGATTGCTTCTGAAACAAGGATCTCTTCTGAGAAATTAAGAAAAGGAACTTTGGATGACGAAGAATGGCAGAGACTATTCTCCAATGTATCTGAGTTGGAAAATGCTCCTTTATATATTGACGAAACCCCTTCCCTTTCCATATTTGACTTCCGTGCAAAATGCAGAAGACTTGTAATGCAGCATGGTGTAAGAATTATCATGGTCGACTATCTTCAGCTAATGACTGCAGGAAGCAGCGGCGGAAAAGGAGTTGGAAACCGTGAACAAGAGATCTCCATGATTTCACGTTCATTAAAAGCCATTGCAAAAGAACTTAACGTGCCGGTGATTGCTCTTTCACAGCTTTCGAGAAGTGTGGAAGCCCGTCCGGGGAAAAGACCTCAGCTTTCTGACCTGAGGGAATCCGGAGCAATTGAGCAGGATGCCGATATTGTATCTTTCATTTTCAGACCGGAATATTATAAAATTACCGTTTGGGATAATGATGAGGAAGGACAGGAGACTTCTACTGAAAACCAGGCCGAACTGATTATTGCAAAACACAGAAATGGTGCTACGGCAGATGTCCGACTATCTTTCTTAAAACATTTTGCAAAATTTGGTGATATTGAAGCAGCAATGGATGGAGCTGGAGGAGGATACCCTTCTAACTTCGGAGAACCTAGTGGCTTTGACAAGATTAAAACGACTATTCAGCCAGGGGCAGCATTTGACCTTCCGGACAGTTCAAAACTTTCCGGCTCATCAATGAATGACTTTGATGATGATGACGATTTTCCGTTTTAAGCTGAAGTTTAAACCAAATTCAGTTTAAACCCACAACCCATAATTCAATTTTTTAAAAAGCAGATTTGAGAATCGAAATTTATACCGACGGGGCTTGCAGCGGAAATCCGGGAAAAGGCGGATATGGAATTCTCATGCGCGTTCCTGAAAAAAATTATCAGAAAACATTTTCCAAAGGGTTTAGAAAAACCACCAACAACAGAATGGAACTCCTGGCAGTCATCACTGCACTGGAAAAACTGAAATCTACAGAAAATGATATCCATGTCTACACAGACAGCAAGTATGTATCAGATGCAATCAACCAAAACTGGATTGCCGGATGGATCAAACGAGGCTGGAAGAATGTAAAGAACCCTGATCTCTGGAAAAAATTCGTTGAGCTGTACAATAAACACACCCCTAAAATGCATTGGGTAAAAGGCCACGCAGGGCACTTTGAAAACGAACTTTGCGACAAATTAGCGGTTGCAGCAGCCAATTCTTCGGATCTCGAAATTGACACTTACTTCGAGAATCTTGATAGTAATTCTCTATTTTAATCTTAATTAAAACAATTCTAAAGCCCCTGCCTAATATTTACCATTTCATCATAAGAAACAAGTTTTATTAAAAAATAATTAAATTTTTTAACAAAATTAACATTAAATACATATTGTTTGAGCGGGATTTAATATCTTTACACTTTAATAAAAGTCCCATCTACATGAATAAAAATCTATTATTGTATTTATCTGTTTTTTTACTCTGTATAGCCGGGAAGTCCTTTGCCCAGACTTATCAGCTTATTGGAAACCCAGTGACGACAACTGGATGGACGATGGTTTCCCCTACTCAGGTAAACACAGATTTTATTCAGCTCACCCCGGATACCAACAACCAATCCGGTTCTATCAGGCTGAATGACCCTATCAATTTAAAATATTGTGACAAATGGAGAGTGGAATTTGATTTCAGAATGGATTCTAACCAAACCTCCAATGGAGATGGAATTGCATTCTGGTATCTTGCCAATCCGCCGGTTGCCAGTGTATTAGGATCAGGTCTTGGAGTATCTCAAAATGCGGTTGGCCTTGTCGTAGGATTTGACACTTACAACAATACCACTACTGCTACAATGAGCAAGGTTCACGTTGCTTACGGACAAGTTCAAAACACAAGTGACACCAATAATGTTGAGTTCTTCAATGTGGCAGGAAGCTCTTTCCACTCCCCAGATCTGAATACAACCCAGCCTTTTCAGGGAACAACTTTTAAACATGTTGAAGTAACTGCACAGGTAGATCCAGCCGCACCTACGAACTGGATCATAAAAATAACAATAGACGGTAATGTAATTTGTAATCAGTCTTTTGCCCCTTCCGGAACGGCTGCGGCTATGACTGTAGGATATTTTGGATTTTCAGCTTCCACTGGAGGTGCAAGATCAAGACATTCTATTAAAAACGTAAAAATTTATACTGATAAAGTTCCTATTTTACAAAACTCAGCTACTCAGTCTTTCTGCCCTAATCCTACTACCGGATTCGGGTCTGTAAACCTGACATCTTTCAATTCGCAATTCGTCAATAATACTTCAAATTATACATTTACGTATTATCCACTGGGAAGTTCTACTCCTATTGCTAACCCTGCCAATTATCAATTCAATGCCAATACAACAGTTACTGTCGTTATCAAAGATAATGCAGGATTGCTCTGTGACAATCCGGATGGTAAGATCTTACTGGTTCTCGCTCCCTTTAAAGCTGAGGATAAAACCATTACGGCATGTAATAACAACAAAGCGGGAACCGCCACTTTCAATCTGAATACAGCAAATGTTACAGGAGTTCCGGGAGCTGTCAAAAAATATTATAAAACGTTAGCAGACCTCAACGCAGATACGAATGAAATTCTAAATCCCGGCAATTATCTGTCTGCTCCGGGAGATGTGTATGTAAAAGTAACAACTCCTCAGGGATGTACAGGTACAGCAAAAATTACACTGGCATTTTATCCTGAAACACCTGTGAAAGAAGCTACATTAAGATCATGTTTTATTGAAAACAATATCACCAGCGCTATTTTTAATCTGAACACTGCGGATGTTACCCCATTAACTAGTGGAGTGACAAAAAAATATTATACCTCCATTGCTAATGCTTTAGACGGAACCAATGAGATCATGAACTCTCTTCAGTATTTATCTACAAGTACTGCTGTGTACGCAAAAGTAACAGATGCCAACGGATGTTTCAATATTGCCAAAATCAACCTTATTGTACTACCACCGGTACCATCTTCCGTTCTGAAAGATAAAACCATTTGTATTGGTGAAAAAACTGATTTGGATGCAGGTCCTGGATTTGATGGTTATGAATGGAGTACCGGAGCAACCACATCATCTGTTAAAGACCTAGGAGTAGGTGTTTATTGGGTGAAGCTTAAAACAGGTAACTGTATCACTACACAAATTGTAAAAATAAATGCTTCTGCAAATCCTGTGATTTCCAGCATTGATATTGACAACAATACGATAACAGTAAATGTTGCTGGAGGAAAACCTCAGTACCAATTCTCCCTGGATGGAGTCAACTGGCAAACAAGCAATGTATTCACCGGATTGGCAAGAGGAGAAGTAAGAGTATATGTAAAAGACTTCTACAATTGTACTCCTATTGAAGTTCAGATTACCGTACCTAACCTGATTAATGCTATCACTCCAAACGGCGATAACGTAAACGACTTCATTGACTACTCAGCCCTTGCTTACAAGAAAAACCTAGTATTCATTGTCTACGACAGATATGGGAATAAATTATATGAGGCTGGAAAAATGAGAAATTTCACATGGGACGGAACGGCTTCCGGTAAAAAAGTTCTTACAGGAACTTACTGGTACACGATCTCATGGAACGAGAACAATAAAGACAATACAGAAACCAAATATTCCGGCTGGGTATTGGTTAAAAACAGAGAATAAATTTAGTATCAGAAACTACCTCATATGGGGTAGTTTCGGTATTAAAAGAATCTTTACCTCCGGAATTGGAAACTAAATATTGCTTTTATGATCAAATTAAAAATGTAACAAAAACAATTTTATATCAAAAAACAAATAACATCATAATCCATCCACTATGAAAAAAAATATACTCATTTTTTTACTCACTCTCTTATTATGCTTGCCGGGAAGTGTATTTTCACAAACATATCAACTTACCGGAAACCCCGTCAATACAACGGGCTGGGATCTTGTCTCTGATGCTATAGTAAGCGGAGACTTTGTAAGACTCACAACCGATCAGACCAGCAGATACGGGGCTGTAAAACTATCCACTCCTATTACCCTGAGCTATTGTGATAAATGGAAAGTGGAATTCGATTTCAGAATTGACGGAAATGGAACCACTCAGTTTGGAAAAGGAGACGGCTTTACCTTTTGGTATCTTGCCAATCCGCCTACAGGATTTGTTTCAGGAGGAGGACTTGGTATCCCGGCAAATGCTTCCGGACTAATGGTTGGTTTTGATATCTTCAATAACACTACCGAGGGCCAAATGAGTAAAGTTCATATTCTTTATGGCACCAATAACACAGCTGGTAACAATATAGAATTCAATACCACTCCGGGAAGCACATACCATTCTCCAGACCTTATTGCTACTCAGCCATTTGTAGGAGACACCTACAGACATGTTGAAGTAAACGGAGAAACAGACCTTACCAATCCAACAAACTGGATTATCAAAGTAAGAATCAACGGTGTACTTATTGTAGATCAGTCTTTTGCTCCTTCCGGAGGTGCAGTAGGAATGTCACAAGGATATTTCGGTTTCTCTGCAGCAACCGGAGGTGCCAGCGCAAGACATTCTATTAAAGATGTTAAAGTTTTCGTAGATAAAGTTCCTATTTTAAGCAATACATTAACTCCTTTCGTATGTACCAATCCCGCAACCGGAAATGGTGTAGTGGATCTTACCTCTTTTAATTCTCAATTTGTTAATAATCCTGGAAACTATATCTTTACTTATTATGTTTTGGGAAGTTCTACGCCTATTGCCAATCCTGCCAGTTTCCAATATTCAGGAAACACCACCATCAAGGTTGTTGTAAAAGACCCTACTTCCACTCTTTGTGATAATGGTGACGGGGTCATTCAGCTTAATCCTACTCCATTTGCCGCAACCGATGCAAGTCTTACGGGATGTAATAACAACAATGCAGGGACAGCGACCTTTGATCTTAATTCTGCAGCTGTAACAACTGTTGCCGGAGTTACCAAAGAATTCTATCCTACCCTATACGACCTGAACAATGGCACGAATCAGATTACAAATCCTTCTGCCTATGCATCTGCAGCAGCAACAATATATGTAAAAGTAACTACTCCTCAAGGTTGCGTAAGCACATCTAAAATCACGCTGAATATTTACCCTGTAGTAGTGGTGAATGACGTTGAAATCAAATCCTGCTTTATTGAAACCAGCCCGTCTATGGCATCCTTTAATCTTACAGGAGCTGTAGTTTCTCAGGGTGGACTTAATAAAGAATACTATCCTTCGTTGGCCGATGCTATCAGCGGAACTAATGCAATCTCCACTCCGGCAACGTATATTGCCCCTAATGGAGTTGTTTATATTAAAGTATTCAGTGCAAACGGATGTTATTCTATTGCTAAAGTTACATTAACAGTAATACCTGCTGTTTATTCAAGAACTTTACTTGACCAGACTATTTGTATTGAAAACACGACAACATTAGATGCAGGAGCAGGGTTCAAAAGCTATGAATGGAGTACAGGTGCTACCACTCAATCCATCAAGAATGTAGGAGTAGGTACTTACTGGGTAAAACTTAAAACCGGAGACTGTATTGCAACACAAAAAGTAACAGTATATCCATCTGACAATCCAGTGGTAACCACTGTTGATATTTCAGGAAGTACTGTAACAGTGTATGCCAATGGCGGAACACCTCCTTACCAGTATTCTATGGATAATATCAACTGGCAGGACTCCAACATCTTTACCAATATTACCAGAGGTGAAGCCAAAGTATATGTAAGAGACGGTTACAATTGTGTTCCTGTTGAAGTTAATATTACGGTACCTAATCTGATCAACGTGATTACTCCTAATGATGACGGTATTAATGATTTTGTTGATTATTCTGCACTGGCCAATAAACAGAATCTGGAAATAGGCATTTTCGACAGATATGGTTACAAAATGTTCCAGGCCGATAAAACCAATGGCTACAAATGGGCAGGTACCACTAATGGAAGTAAAAAAGTTCCTACAGGAAATTACTGGTATTCTGTTTCATGGAATGAAAATAATAAAAACAGTACTCCGATAAAATTCTCAGGTTGGATTGTTGTAAAAAACAGAGAATAATTACACTTTCCATCACATCAAAAGAATCACCCCGCCAGCCGGGGTGATTTTTTGTATTAAGAGGACGGAGATATTTCATTTTAAAGACTCTTTATTCATATTCAATTCTTAAATTTGTCCTATGAATTATTTGGAAGCTTTAAGCAGAAGATATTCTGTAAAAAAATTCAATCATCAGATTATTCCTCAGGAAACTCTTCACAATATTCTTGAGTCAGGAAAGCTGTCTGCCAGCTCTCTGGGACTTCAACCCTATAAAATAGTTATTGTTGAGAGCGAGGAAATGAAGCAGAAATTAATCCCGGCTTTCTATAATCCTTCTCAGATTTCCACCTGTTCTCATCTTATCGTTATCATTTCAAAGAAAATTATTGAAGAGAATTATATCCGGGGATATTTTAATCATATTTCTCAAGTAAGAGATACTCCTGTTGAAACACTGGATCCTTTCAGAAACAGTATTAATCAGCATATCACCCAGAAAACACAGGATGAAATCTTCAACTGGGCAGAAAAACAATCCTACATAGTATTGGCCAATCTGATGTATGCCGCTGCTATTGAAAGTATAGATTCCTGTCCTATGGAAGGCTTCCGCCAGGATCTTATAGAAGAAATTCTGAATATCAATCCCGAAACAGAAAAAGTAACTGTTACCCTCGCTTTAGGCTACCGTTCTGAAGAAGACCATTTTCAGCACATGAAAAAAGTAAGGAAACCAAACGAAAAATTGTTTAAATTTATTTAATCGTTTTAAACGATTGTACCTAAAGCAAGCATATGATAAAAGCGGATGTATTAGTAATCGGTTCCGGCATTTCCGGACTTTCCTATGCCATTAAAGTTTCTGAACAGCTCCCTGATGCCAAAATCATTATTGTAACAAAATCTGATGAAGATGAAAGCAACACCAAATATGCACAAGGCGGTCTTGCAGTAGTTACAGATTCTAAAAATGATAATTTCAGCAAACATATTGAAGACACTATGCGCGCCGGAGACGGTGAAAACAAACGCGATGTCGTAGAAATGGTCGTTACGGAAGCTCCAAAAAGATTTAAAGAAATTGTAGAATGGGGTGCAAATTTCGATATGAAAAACGGTGAATTTGCTCTAGGAAGAGAAGGAGGTCATACTGAAAACAGAATCGTACACCATAAAGATATTACAGGTTTTGAAATCGAACGAGCTTTGCTGGAAACAGCTAACAACAGCCCGAATATTGAAATTCTCGACCATCATTATGTAATTGATATTATTACACAGCACCATGTTCCCGGAAAAGAACTCAACGAAGGGGATATTCATTGCTATGGCGCTTATATTCTGGATGAAAAATCCAAAACCATCAAAAAAATCACTTCTAAAATAACATTGGTAGCCACAGGAGGCGCAGGACATGTTTATAAAAACACAACCAATCCCACAATTGCTACAGGAGACGGAATTGCTTTCGTAGCCAGAGCAAAAGGAAACGTGTCCAATATGCAGTATTACCAGTTTCATCCGACAGCTTTGTACAGCAAAATGGACGGAATGCTGTTTTTAATCTCGGAAGCCGTTCGTGGTGACGGAGCAAAATTAAGAACCAAAAGAGGCGAAAAATTCATGCATAAGTATGATGAACGTGAAGAATTAGCCTCAAGAGATATTGTTGCAAGAGCCATCGATGCCGAAATGAAAATTACCGGAGACGAATTTGTGGGCTTAGACTGCAAGGAAATGAACCATGAAAAATTCTTAGAACATTTCCCCAATATTTATAAAAAATGCAGAGACGAAGGAATTGATCCCTTCACTCAATTAATCCCTGTTGTACCGGCTTGCCACTATTTAATGGGAGGTATTGAAGTAGACAGAGATGGGCAGTCCTCCATCAGAAATCTTTTTGCGGTGGGTGAATGTACCAACTCAGGGCTTCACGGAGCCAATAGACTTGCTTCCAATTCATTGCTTGAAGGTTTGGTTTTCGGACACAATGCAGCCATGAAAACAGTAGCTCTTCTGAATGAAAACAGTTTCAACTTTGATGATCTGAAAGCCGTTCCGGAATGGAATGAAGAAGGAATGAAAATCATGGACGAAATGGTAATTGTCAGCTATCTCAGAAAACAGCTTCAGGAAATGATGAGCGATCTGGTAGGTATTGTAAGAAGTAACAGACGTCTGAATATGGCACTTCAGAAACATCAGGAGATTGCTGCTGCTGTAGATGAAATTTACCACTACTCTATTCTTTCACCACAATTATCAGAATTAAGAAACTTAACAACCGTTGCCCACCTCATCATTACCCAATCCATGGAAATGACCGAAAACAAGGGAGCATTTTATAATAAAGATTTAGCCTAAAAGCATCACAAAATGAAAAGACCAAGCTACGTAACAGATAAAGCATTAAAGACATTCATAAAAAATGCTCTTGAAGAAGATATCCAGGATGGAGACCACTCTACTCTATCTACCATTCCACAGGATCTTGTACAAAGTGCTAAGCTTTTAGTAAAACAGGACTGTATTCTTGCAGGTGTTGAACTGGCAGAAATCATTTTCAAGACTTTTGACAAAAACCTGAAAGTAGAAGTCTTTATTAAAGATGGAACTCCTTGTAAATTCGGAGATATAGCACTTATTGTAACAGGAAGTGCAAGATCTATCCTTTCCACAGAAAGGTTTGTTCTTAACTGTATGCAGAGAATGAGTGGTATTGCCACCCTTACCCACGACTGGGACTCAAGATTAGTAGGTACAAAAACTAAACTTTTAGATACAAGAAAAACAACTCCCAACTTCAGAATGTGTGAAAAATGGGCAGTGGCCATAGGGGGAGGAACCAATCACAGATATGGTCTTTATGACATGATTATGCTGAAAGATAATCACATCGACTACAATGGAAGCATCACCAATGCAGTGGCAATGGCAAAGGATTATGTTAAAAAGAACAAGAAGAAGTTAAAAATAGAGGTTGAAACAAGAAACCTTGAAGAAGTTCAGGAAGCCATCAATGCAAAGGTAGACAGAATCATGCTTGATAATATGGATGTAAAAACCATGAAACAGGCTGTAAAAATGATCAACGGTTCATGTGAGTCTGAAGCTTCCGGTGGAATTACCCGTGATATGCTTAAAGAAATTGCTTCAACAGGAGTAACATTCATCTCCGTAGGAGCCCTTACACACTCTGCTGAGAATATAGATTTGAGTCTCAAAGCAGTGAAATAGCGTTGAATTTTTAACAAAAACACCCCCACTTTGTTAAAAATTTAATAACATGACTTTTTTCATAAAAAAATTCAATTTTTAGTCATAATACTGGTTTTTAACACTTTAACATTATTAAGACTGATTAAAAATTAACATTGAGTTAATAATAGTTAAATTTTATTTTGCGAATTTTGCAGAAAATTAAATCTAATTATTACTAATTATTACTAACGATTATGAAATTAATCAACAAATCGATACTAACTGCGGTTATTACATTATCTACAGCTAGTGTTTATTACGCTCAACAAGTTCAGGACACGGTTCAAAAGTCCAAAGATATTGACGAGGTAATCTTAAGAGGTGTTACGGATATCGCTAAAGATAGAAAGACACCAGTTGCAGTATCTACAATCAAAGCAGCTCAAATCCTTGAAAGACAAGGAAACCAGGAGTTGGTAGAATTGCTAAACACAACACCATCTGTATATGCTACAAAAGGTGGTGGTGGATTTGGAGATTCTCAGATCACTATGCGTGGTTTTGAATCCAGAAACATCGCAGTAATGGTAAACGGTATGCCTGTAAATGACATGGAGGGTGGTACTGTTTATTTCTCAAACTGGACTGGACTATCTGACGTGACTAGTACTATGCAGGTACAAAGAGGGCTTGGCTCTTCTAAATTAGCAATTGCTTCTGTAGGAGGTACTATGAACTTCTTAACAAAATCAGCAGATATGAAAAGAGGTGGGATTCTTAGATTTGGAGTTGGTAACAATGACTATCTTAAAACCTCTTTTGCTTACAACACAGGAAAATCTGAAAATGGATGGTCATCTTCCATCTTAATGAGCAGACAGGCTGGTAGCACTTATATAGAAAATACACAATATGAATCTTATGCTTATTATTTTGCATTAGGATGGGAGCCAAATAAAAAACACAACTTCCAGTTTACCCTAACTTCTGCACCTCAATGGCATAATCAGAGAACATTCTCTCCAACAATCCAAAATTATATCAAGTACAATCCTGATCATGATGGAACACCATACAGACAGTATAACTCTGACTATGGTTACTACACTGATGCAAATGGAAATAAAGTATCATTGGCTAACAGAGCAAACTATTACTCTAAGCCTGTTATGATGTTAAACTGGGACTGGACAATGAGTGAGAAATCTAAGTTAAGTACAGTTTTATATATGTCTAACGGTAGAGGTGGTGGAACCGGTGAACTAGGTAGAGTTGGCGGAAAAGGAATCACTGATGCTTCTTTCCTTGATACAGAAGGTCACTTCAACTACGATGCTATTTTTGCTGCAAACAAAGCTGTTAACGTAAATACTGCAGGTGCAGGTAGTACTTTGATCCGTAGATCAAGTATCAACTCTCACAACTGGTATGGTATCTTGGCAAATTTCCAACATAAAATTAATGACAACTGGAACTTCTCAGTAGGTACAGATGACAGATATTACTATGGATACCACTATCAAGTAGCTTCTGACTTATATGGAGCTTCAGGATATAAGGATAGCAACAACAAAAATATTGCACCTAATATTGTTAACAAAACTTATGACTATCAACAGCTAGCTTGGAATCCTTTCGGAGGAAAAACAGCTCCTATCCAGGATCAGATTGGTTATAGCAATGACGGTGAGGTTATCTGGTACAGTGGTTTTGGTCAGGTTGAATTTACTAAAAACGACTTCTCTGCATTCTTACAGGGATCAGTTTCTAACCAAGGATACCAAAGAATTGATAACTTTATTCAAGATGGTGTAACGAAACAACAAGGACAGGTTGTTAATACAAAAACTGGATTCAAAAACCTTTTTGGATATAACATTAAAGGGGGTGCTAACTATAACATCAATGCAAATCACAATGTTTTCGCAAATGTTGGATATTATAGCAAACAACCATTCTTCAACTCTGTATACCCAAGTAACTTCCAGGTAGTTAACCCAACTTTAACTAACGAAAAAATCTTCTCTGCAGAAGTTGGATACGGTTTCAGATCTCCAAAATTCAGTGCAAATGTTAACGTATACAGAACTCAGTGGGGAGACAGATGGTTAAGAAGAACAAACCAGACATTTACTCTACCTGACAATACAACAACTACAGGATACGCAGAAATCAGTGGTATTACTGAAATTCACCAGGGAGTTGAATTTGATGCTGTTTACAGACCAACAAATTTCTTAGAATTCCAAGGTATGTTCTCATGGGGAGATTATTATTATAAAGGAAATGCTACAGGTGCTGCTTTTGATGATAACAACAACCCACTTACATTAGCCGGAACTTCTACATCAACAACTCTTTACTTAGATAAAGTAAAAGTAGGAGGAACAAGCAACAACAGTATTCCTCAGATGACTGCATCATTAGGTGCTACTGTAAAACCAGTAAAAGATCTTAGCATCTTCGGAACTTGGAGATATGTAGGTAAACTTTATTCTTCAATTGATATTGCAACATTCTCTAATCAGGCTGCACAAGATAAAGGAGTAATGAAGTTACCAGATTTCAACCTGTTTGATGTAGGATTCTCTTACAAAATCAGACTAAGAGACAGCGCTCAATATTTCACTATTGGTGCTAACGTTTATAACTTATTTGATACTACTTATATTTCTGATGCTTCAACAAACGTATTCACAAAAACAAGTGATCAGTTTGCTACAGCAGCTCAATATGAGGCTTATCAGTCTACATTATACAAAGGAATTGACCCATCTAACAGAGTTCTTTTCGGATTCGGAAGAACATGGGCAGCTAACTTGTCATTCAACTTCTAATAATATCACAATATTAGATTTTATAAATATCAATCCCGGCTTTGAGCCGGGATTTTTGTTATCTTTGTGTACAAAAAAATAGGATTATGGATTTTTACAACATTTTACTTAATGCCCACAAAGGTTTCGGGTATCTTGAAATTCTTTTGGTAACATTATTCATCATTGCACTTTTAGCAACCATGTTTGGTTTCAGTGGAAAAGTGAACAAATTTTTGAAGAAGACTACTCTTTTCACGATGATTTTCTTCCACGTTCAGTTTTTATTAGGAATCATTATGTTGATCACCACTTTCAGCAAAGGATTAAACATGGGAGAAGTAATGAAAAATGCAGCATTGAGATTCCAATATGTTGAACATCCATTCTCTATGCTTATTGCAGCAGTTTTGATGACAATCGTTAACAAAAAAGTAAAATCTAATGATACTATTTCTCTTGGAGTAGTAATTATGGGATTGATTGCAGTAGGTTTATTTGCATTCGCGTTCCCTTGGACAAGAGTCTTTGGAGCTTAAAAAAGATAAAGAAATTATATGTGTTATAATTTATAAATAGTTTAATCTTAAATTTTTAATTAAATCAATGAAAGTAGCTGTAGTAGGTTCAACAGGAATGGTTGGACAAGTTATGCTTAAAGTTTTGGAGGAGAGAAACTTCCCTGTAACAGAATTAATCCCGGTAGCATCCGAAAGATCTGTAGGCAAGAAGGTGAAGTATAAACAGAAGGAATTTACCATCGTAAGCATGAAGGACGCTATAGCTGCCAAACCGGATATTGCAATCTTCTCTGCAGGTGGTTCTACTTCTCTTGAATTTGCTCCTTTGTTTGCAGAAGCAGGAATCACAGTAATTGATAATTCTTCAGCATGGAGAATGGACCCTGATAAAAAATTAGTAGTTCCTGAAATCAATGCTGATGTTTTGACAAAAGAAGATAAAATCATTGCAAATCCGAACTGTTCTACCATTCAATTGGTAATGGTTCTGGGACCTTTGAACAAAAAATATGATTTAAAAAGAGTAATTGTTTCTACTTACCAGTCTGTAACAGGAACAGGGAAAGCTGCTGTAGACCAATTAAATGGTGAAATCAGCGGCGATGATTCTGTCGCGAAAGTATATCCTTATCAGATTTTCAAAAATGCATTGCCACACTGTGATGTATTTGCTGATGATGATTATACCAAAGAAGAAATCAAACTGATGAAGGAGCCTAAGAAAATTTTAGGAGACGATACCTTCAACCTGACAGCAACAGCAGTAAGAGTTCCGATTCAGGGAGGACATTCTGAAAGTGTAAATATTGAATTTGAAAATGAATTTGAACTGGATGAAGTAAGAAAAATCTTATCTGAAACTCCTGGCGTAATCGTAATGGATGATGTGAAAAACAACCACTACCCGATGCCTTTATATTCGGAAGGAAAAGATGAAGTCTTCGTAGGAAGGATCAGAAGAGATCTGTCACAGCCTAAAACGCTCAACCTCTGGATTGTTGCAGACAACCTGAGGAAAGGAGCAGCAACAAACGCTGTACAAATTGCAGAATACCTTGTAGCAAACAACTTAGTATAAACTAACAAAATAAAAAAGAGTCTCAAAATTGAGATTCTTTTTTTTATCAAACTCAAATATGAATACCCAGAAAAATGCCCACAAAGAGAAAATAGGATTCCAAAAGCTTATCGCAATGTTTGGAATTATCCTTTTTATCGGAAAGATTATTGCCTGGAAACTCACCAATTCTGATGCTGTATTTTCTGATGCCATGGAAAGTATCGTCAATGTTATTAGTGCATTCATGGGGCTTTATTCACTCCATCTTGCCGCTAAGCCTAAAGATGAAGACCATCCATACGGCCACGGAAAAGTAGAATTTGTGACTTCCGGTATTGAAGGGGCTCTTATCGCTATTGCCGGTATTATGATTATTTATGAAGGGATTCATAGCCTTATTGTAGGAAAAACCCTGAGTAAAATAGATCTTGGGATATGGATTATTGCTGCCACTGCAATTATCAATTATTTGTTAGGATACATTTCAATAAAAAAAGGAGAAAGAGAGAATTCTCTGGTTCTTATTTCATCCGGTAAACATCTTCAGTCTGATACCATTACCACATTAGGAGTAGTTGTCAGTTTAGTGATTGTTTATTTTACTAAAATTTATTGGCTGGATTCAGCAGTAGCGTTATCATTTGGGCTTTATATCATCTTCGTAGGCTATAAAATCGTCCGTAAATCTTTAAGTGGTATTATGGATGAGCAGGATCCTGAAATATTAAATCAGGTTATTAGAATCCTTGAAGGAAACAGACAAATAGAATGGATTGATGTACATAATATGAAAATACAGCAATTCGGTTCTTCCTTACATATTGATGCCCACATTACCCTTCCGTGGTACTATGATCTTCGTGATGCCCATAATGAGATGGAAAAGGTAATTAAACTCCTTGCTAAAAACATGAAACGCAGTATTGAGTTCAATTTTCATATGGATGACTGTAAACCTATCTCTTGTCCGGTTTGTCAGATTAAAGACTGCCCTGTCCGCGAAAAAGATTTTATCAAACGAGTAGAATGGACTCCGGAAAATGTAACCAGTGTAGATAAACATACCGTATAATAGAGAAATTCACTTATCTGCCCTCTTTATCCATCATCTGTTTTCTATAATAAAACATCGGGACAATCAGTAGAATAATCAAAGGCTGTATCACAAACCTCCTCATATAAAAAGAAAAAAGATAGCCTACTTCAAATTTATCATGAATACAATACAGGTAAATCGGCAGAGAGATCATAAACACGATAACCATCATTACAAGCCCTTGTAATGTCCATTGTTTGTTTTTAAAAAAACCATAAATAATCAGACAGGAAAACAAAAGATTTAAAACAAATCTAAACAGATGTCCGCCGATCAGTTTTCCCCATTCAAATTCTGGGAATGCAATGTTTTTATTCGCTTCATGGAAGTAACCAAGGAAAGGATCATAAAAAAGAGTATCCTCCAGAACCCTTACCCCTATCAATCCGCAGATTCCTGCAATCACCAGAAGCCAGTTAAGAATTTTCATGTTTTAACGCAAAAAATTTAATCCAGACCAGCCAAAGTACAACGACAGTTCCATAAATAATGGCAGGAAAAATAAAATCATGGAACATTTTACCGTACTCCTTATGATCTGTCATGACAATATTCAATCCTACGATTCTCAGAAGATTCATGATATACAGTATAATCAAACCTGCCCCAACAAAGACAAAGGTTTTCATTCCTTTATAAAAAGCAAAAACGAAAGAGACAAACAGAATGATAACAGAAACAGCATTGCAGCCTTCCACCATTCTCGTCTCATACCGTTGTTTTACATAAAACCAAACCTGCTCATTCTTCACATCATCATAAAGTTCCGTAGGATAACCTATACTGTTCTGCAAAGCAGCCACCTGATTGGCAATTATTCTTGAAAAAGAATCCAGCCCGGAGTCCTTACCACTATTCAGGTAGTACTGATACGCAAAAAGCAGTACCAGATAAATAATAATGAAACGCAATAAGATACCTAAAACAGGTTTAAAGTCTTTCAGCATTCTGCAAAGATAAAAATTAGCCTGTAATATCCTGAATTTGAATAAAGAAACTTAAAAAACACCCACCACATCTTTCGATTATGGGACATAATGCTTAAAGATTTTCTTTAAAACACTCAGTAAAATAAATATTCAACACTTCTTTCATACCTTCATCATAATATCCTCTTCCCTTCACATTTTCACTTCTTTAAACTATAATCCCCAACTCATGTTAATTTAGTATATTTGTTTCCATATTATGACTTCTGAAAACGCAAAACGATTTTTTGAAAACCATTTAGGTAAAAAATCTTCCGAATTCGTCACATTAGCTCAAAGCGGTTCTGCGAGGGTAAATTTTCTGGCCACTGCCGGCTCTGAAAAATACATCATCACGTACAATGAAAATATTCCTGAAAATGAAAGTTTCCTATACTATTCTGAGGTATTTTCAAATTTAAAACTCAATACACCCTCTATTCTTGCTGTTTCTGATGACAGAAAAATGTACATCCAGGAATTTTTGGGACGATACACCCTTTCGGAGGTCATTACAAAAGAACAGCAATCTGCTACTGTAAGATCTTTGGTACAGCAGACATTGGAGAGGCTTTTCCAATTACAGATGCAGACACAGGAAAAAATTGATTTTTCAAAAACCTTTGAATATGAAAGTTATGATGAACTTCCTGTGATTCATGATCTTTATTATTTTAAAAACTTTGTGGCTGATTTTCTGGAGCTTGAATACAACAAATCAACCCTTTTAAAGGAATTCAAAAAGATTGCTTTACTCATTGAAAACATTGAGCCTAAAGGAATTATGATCCGTGATTTTCAGGCAAGAAATATTATGGTAAATGAAAAGAATGAAGTTTCTTTCATCGATTACCAGTCTGCAATGAAAGGTCCGCTAATGTACGACGTCATTTCTTTTCTTTTTCAGGCTAAAGCCAACTTCACTGAAGACTTCAAACAGGAAATGCTGGAATTTTATATTCAGCAGTTTGAAAATCCTGAAACAAGGATTCAACTAAAAGATGCGGTGAAGCCTATTCAGATGATGAGATTTCTTCAGGTTTTGGGAGCCTACGGATTCCGGGGGCTGATTCAGAGAAAACAGCATTTTATGGCCAGTTTGAAAAAAGGAATTCAAAATATTACGCAATTTGCCGACTCATGGGAACAAATGAATGATTACCCTGAACTGAAAAAGGTAATTCAGCAGCTGACATCAGACAGAGCAAAGCAAAAAATTGAGGAATTTATAAATTTAAACCATTAAGAAAACTAAATAAGCCTTAACGGTTTAAAAAAATTAAAAAGAATATGCTACACATCGAGATACACAGTTTTTCATACAAGAAAGGAGGAATTCCTAAAGACAATTCCGGAAATGGCGGAGGCTTCGCTTTTGACTGCCGTGGAATTTTAAATCCCGGAAGAATTGAAGAATATAAAATTCAGACCGGAAATGACATTGGAGTTCAGGAATACCTGGAAACAAAAACGGAAATGCCAAAGTTTTTAGAATTGGTAAAATCCCTGGTTTCTATCAATATCGATAACTACCTTGAAAGAGGATTTGAGCATCTGCAGATCAACTTCGGATGTACAGGCGGACAGCACAGATCAGTATACTCCGCTATAAAAATCGCTGAATTTATCCAGGAAAAATATCCTGAAGGAACCCAGATCACCCTTCATCACGATGAACAACCACAACTCAACTCATAAATGATAAGCGATGATTGATAAATGATTAATTTACCACTGTAATTTTAATATCATTTATTAATTGTAAAAGTTTATCATTCATCAACTATCATTTATCAATTATAAAAAATGAAAGCTCTAATTTTCGCAGCAGGAAAAGGCACCAGACTTAAACCGTTTACAGATCACCATCCGAAAGCATTAGCAAAAGTAAACGAGATTCCGCTTCTGGAAAGAAACATCACTTACCTGAAAAGTTTCGGAATAAAGGATTTTGTGATTAACATTCATCATTTTGGAGATCAGATTGTTGATTTCTTACATAAAAACGATAATTTCGGATGCAGGATTGAAATCTCTGATGAAACCAACGAACTTCTTGAAACAGGAGGTGGCTTGATTTTTGCGAGAAAATTTCTAGATCATGGAGAAGATTTTTTAATCATGAATGCGGATATCCTCACCGACCTGGACATCAATGCATTGGTGGAATACCACAAAAAGATAAAAGATTTTGCTACTTTAGCAGTTTCCGACAGAGAAAGCTCGAGAAAACTCCTTTTCAATGATGAAATGGTTTTGAGAGGCTGGCTGAATGTACAGACTGGAGAACAAAGGCTGGCAGAGTTCAACAAAGGCTTTAAAGCTCTTGCTTTTAGCGGAATTCATTGTATTAATCCTACGATCTTCGGAAAAATAAAAAGAACAGGCAAATTTTCTGTTATGGAAGAATATCTGGACCTTATGCAGACCGAGCATATACACGGTTTTGTACACAACAGTATTCTTATCGACGTCGGAAGACCTTCATCTGTAACAGAAGCCGAAAAACATTTTAAATAAATTTTGCAATGGAAATTGATGGAACTAGGGATGAAAGTTTAGTAAATCCGGAACTTGACATTAACGAAACAAAACTACATAACAGTTTCAGACAGAAAACCTGGGACGAAACAATCGCCAAAGACAGCTGGATGGTCTTCAAGGTCATGGCTGAATTTGTGGATGGTTATGAAAAACTGGCCAAGATTGGTCCATGTGTTTCTATATTTGGTTCTGCCCGACTGAAGCCGGAGAACAAATATTATGAAATGGCCGTAGATATTGCGGAAAAGATCACCAAAATAGGCTTCGGAATTATTACCGGTGGTGGCCCAGGTGTCATGGAAGCCGGAAACAAAGGAGCCTTCAATGCTAAAGGAAAATCTATCGGACTCAATATTGATCTTCCTTTTGAACAGCATTTTAATCCGTATATCAATAAATCCTACTCTATGAATTTTGATTACTTTTTCGTGAGAAAAGTAATGTTTGTAAAATATTCTCAGGGGTTTGTAGTAATGCCGGGCGGTTTTGGGACATTGGATGAGCTTACTGAAGCGATGACTCTTATTCAAACCAATAAAATAGGAAAATTTCCAATTGTTCTGGTTGGAAGTGAATTCTGGGGAGGATTGTTAGACTGGTTCAAGGCAACTTTGTTGAAAGAAGGAATGATTGCTGAAGATGATTTGGATCTTTATCGTGTGGTAGATACCGCTGACGAGGCTGTAGCACATATTAAAGCCTTTTATGATAAATATTCTGTGAATGTAAATTTTTAATTGGCATATTATTTGTGACTTATAACTAACAAGTATGATTGTAAATCTATTAATTAAGATGAAAAAACTTTTATATATATCAGGAATTTTAACATTTTTTGTGTTAATGAGTTTTATGTATGTAGACTTTTTCTCTTCAATGACCAAAGTGGATTATGTTGATGGAAGCAAGACATTGAAGTTTACCACAAAAATGAATACAAGCCACATCTCTGATGCAATCAAGATCAACCCCAACACGGCTGGATTTGAAGCAGAGGTAAAAAAATATGTGAACAATAATTTTGATGTATTTGTCAATGGGGCTCCTAAAACGATAACCTTCACGGGAAGTCAGGTCAGTGGAGAAACTGTATGGGTATATTTTGAAACCGGAGGCGTTTCAGATATCAATACCTTAAAGATTAAAAATACGATCCTTTTAAGCGCTTTTCCTAAGCAGATCAATCTGGTGAACATTGCCTACAAAGGCAGCCAGAAAACAATGAACTTTCAAAGAGGAAAAGAAGTGAATGAGGTTTCTTTTTAACGTGAATTAGATTTAACCATTATAAAATGGGTACCCTGGAAAGTAAAACTTTTCAGGGTATTTTTTTTCTAAATCAAAAACAAATCACGCAAAAGAGATTAATTACGTACAAATACTTAATCATCAATTTCAGCATTTACACCGTAACAAATTCAATTTCAGCAATGTACATTTGTATTGTAATTACAACCACAACGTGAAGCCGTAATCACTTTAATAACGGGGCAGAATCTGAAAAGCCAAATGAGTAAGAAACACCAAACTAAAACCAAATATCATGGACGACGTAACACTTAAATCATCGAGTCAGGCAATAGATGTCCTGATTGTAATTGACACGGATTATGTACGAGCAAATTATAAAAACCCCAGTACGGATCCAAATAAGCCTGTAGGAATTGACCATAACAGCCAGCATATGATTGTTTCCAATGCTAACGCTATTTCCGGACAAGGTTCTGCTGACTTAAACTTCAGCGCAAGAGCCGGAGATACAGTTTCATTCAGAGGAACTTCAATCTATCAGAATTCGGATGACGCAGTTATTATTTATAATATTAAATACTGGTCAGGAGATCAGGTTTTTAATAATTTCGTATACAATTCTGTCAGAAGAAAGCAAGCTGCTGTACCAGATGTAAATTCTTTAAACGGCCTTCCTGCCACCTCTGCAGATATCAGCTTTGCCAGTATTGACTCAAAAGTAAGATCTACTGGAAAAGAGAACTTCTATGTACAGTTTGGACTTTACATTTTAGACCCGAATGACAGTAACAAACAGATTTTGTACGGTTACTTTTACTGGGATCCAACAATTACGGTTAAGTAAACGAAAATAAAACCTCGTATAAAACAACTCGGGCGGCTCATATGAGCCGCCCGAGTTGTTTAAGTTTATCAGAAATATATTCTATTCCGATGTATTATTCAATTTTGATATTGTCAATCTGAAGATCGTATATTCCGTCTTTTCCTGTTTTCAGGGCAAACATAGTTTTTCCAGAAGTAGTGTTAAGATCGTTAAGACCTGTAAGGGTAAGCTCAATCAGCCTCCATTGTCCGTTTGTATTGATAGATCCTGTATATGAATTCGTACTTTCCGGACTTAAAGTGGCACCTGTAGAGAATGTTCCTAAATTGAATGTATAGAAGGCAGACGTATTAGGAGCTAGTGGTGTTGCTCTATATACATTGAAAGAAAGTGATTTTCCTGATGCAGTCCCTTTGATATACATTGTAATTCTCTTCGGAGTGGCTGGTACTCCTGATGCAGCATTCGCTGTAAATACATAGTCATTATTGGCAGGTGTACCTTTAATCTGAAGGGAATTTGTACCGTTATACCCCAAACCAGTGCCTTGAGATGCATAAGGCATAAGTCCAAAGCTATTTAAACTTGACAGGAAAGATGGCCAGTTTTCAAAATCAGAGCTCGGGAAAAGATTTACTGCATTGGCAGATGGAAGTTCCGGCTCACCTGGGGTAAATCTGGCGTTCGGGAAGTTAATATCATTAAGATCTCTTATATAAGCCTGATCTGTAAAAACCGTTGTATTACTTGAACTTGTAAAACGGCTCAAAACAAGAACGATATCACCACTTTTTTCATATTTAGGAGCGATCGGAGATTTCCCAAAAGTTGAATAGTTACTGAAACGAAGATCTAACCTTCCTGCTTTTTTATCTGTAATATAACGGTCACCTGTAGCTGATTCATCAGCAAAATTCTTTGTCAATTCAGGTTCTTCAAACTGAACGTTTTTGATTTTTACAAGCTGGTTAATGTGCGCACCATTTTTAAGAGCATCAGAGATAAAGTTGAACTCTAATGGTTTCATTACAGCTACTACAGGCTTCTGTCCGTCGCAAACTCTTGCCATGTAATTAGAAACTTTATTTGGGTTGATTCTACCGATAGGATAGTTAGGATCATAAGAACCTACTTTAATGTTTCCGTTAACACCTTGAACGATCAATCCTTTTAGATTGATTCTTACTAAAGCTCCTACTGGGTAATCAAGATACTGGTTCCCTCCGTCGATATCAATTTCAATACCTTGTGTTGGGTTTTCAGGCTTATCCTGAAGGAACATCATTTTGTAAAGATTTCCGGATTCATCACTTGAAGAAACGTAAGCTTCTACGATGAAATCTTCTTTAATGATATCAGCTTCACCCGGTTTTGCTTTTGCAATGGTTGTAATCTCAGATAACTGGTGATTAGCTGCCGCAAATTTGTTAGTACACTTGATTTCCGGCACCTCATAATCATCGGTTTTTACACAAGACGAGAATGCCAGCATTGAAATGGCCGTAAAGATCGCTGCTTTAAAATATATATTTTTCATTGTTTTCGATTTTTAATTTTAGTTTTTTAGAATCTGAATTGAAGGTTAACAAAATAAGATCTACCCTGATTATACCAATATTTAGGAGCGAATACCATGTTTCCGCTGTCATAGTCATTAGCATAGTCAGTATAATTAACGTTTCTCGTCTGCTCAAATCCACCTGTAATAAAGTTTCTGTTATTAAGGATGTTATTTACAGATGCAGACACCAATACATAATATTTACCGATCATCCAGGATTTACCTGCATTCACATTGAAGAAGAACGCTGAAGGTAATTTTGTTGGAGCCAGAATTCTTGCAAGCTCTTCCGAAGTTACGTCATCATAAGGGACTCCCGGTGTATTAGGGTTTGTATAGAATCTTTCTGTTCTGGTTACCGGAGACGGATCAAGGAACGAATGTCCGAAATAATTCCATGTAGCTCCTACCCACCAGTATTTGGGACTGCTGTAACGAAGACCTAACGTGTATGCCTCCTGAGGTGTTCCTCCTTGTCTGTAGTTTTTAAGAGTAGCCTCTCCCATGTTGGTATAAGATCTTGATACGATATTTCCGTTTCCGTCAAGTTCTCTGAACGTTCCTACAGCATCAGATGCAAAATAAACGGTAGGGTTATTGGTATAAGTATATTGTCCTACACTTAATAATCCGCTGGCTGTCAAAGTAGGAGTAACTTTCACCTGCGCTCCAAGCTCAATACCCATATTTCTTTTGTTAGCACCTGCCAATACCTGTGTAATGAAAGCACCATCCTGAACAGGGGTCTGATCACCGCTTTCCGTAAGAGTTGTTAGTTTAACTCCCTGTGCGAAATATCTCTGTACACTTGTTTCATTTTGAGTATTAACAAGGTAACCTGTCAATCTAAGTTTAACAATCGGAGTAGAAATTACATAACTTAAATCGTTGGCATCAACAACAACGTTCTTGATTCCCGGAGTTGTAACACCGCTTACTCTTGTATTAAAATAAATATCATTTAAGAATGGAGACTGTGAAAAGTAAGCTCCGTTATAAACCAGGAAGTTTCTACCGTTGATTTTATAGGTAACCTGACCTTTAACACCTGCATTCCAGAAGTTTTGGTCTGCTCCTTTTCCGTATGAAGATTCATATAGGTAGTGTTGGAATAAACCTTCTCTGCTGTTCGTAGTATATCCGAATAATCCTGAAATAAAAACATCAAATTTCCCTGTTGAAAATTTGAAAGCAGGATTTACTTTAAATTCCTGTCTTCTGAAAATATAGCTGTACCCAATTTTGTCACCTTCTCTTTTGGCAACATCAGTATCACTTTCTCTAGTATTGAATTTACCCCAAACGCTTCCTGCAGTAGTATTGGATGCAAACGGGTCCATATTCAGGGCAAAATCAGCACCTAAAAGATCGTTTACTTCTCTGTACTGTTCAGATCTGTAGTTTTGATAAGATAAGTTTAAAATAAAACGGGATGTATCACTAAAATTATAAGTATAGTGGGTAGCCACATTCCATACTTTATCATCTTTTACGTCATCTACAAGAAAATACGCAGCTCTTCTGCCCCCAAGCATAGCATTGTACTCTACGTTTCTGTTGGCATTATAAAGATTATCCCAGTTGATCTGAGTATGCGACTGATCATCATTGGTCCACCAGTCTCTTGTAATTCCGATATTAGCAGCTTGTTCCGGAGACGGATTTGTATAGTTTAACCAATAGCTTGGTAAATTACGGTAATAGGTTGGAGACGGGTTATTAGCTCTGTACCAATCCAGTCTTGAACTGTATTCTTTACCAAACTGGTAAGAAACAGAGGTCCATAGCTGAGAGTTTTTATTGATTTTCCAGAAGTCCTGCAATTGAATCATCGGCTGGAAACCTCTTTTTACCCTCTCATTTCTTTTATCTCCGTTTTGCCATCCCCAATATGAATTGTAATGAACTCCTCTGAAATCATAGACTTCCTGAGTACTTGGACTTGAAGAACTTCTCTCATATTTAGAACCGATGGCATTTAAAGTCATCGTATGGCTGTCACTGAATTTCTTCTCAATACCAAGATACCCACTGTATGCATCATAAGCAGTACCATCCTGAATCCCTTCCTGTGCCCATCTTCTTGCAATCATTCCTGTAAATGCCCATCCGTTCTTGTTCATTCCGGAAGAGAATCTGTAAGATAGTCTGTTAGTATAGTTTCTATTGGTCAGGGAGTATGTCAGCTGACTTCCTTTTCTGTACTCGCTGGCTTTAGTATTCTTATAAAATACTCCGGTAGTACCTCCGAAAGCATATTCTGAAGGTGCATGATTAGCCGCAATTTCCGGATAACGGGTGATTTCGTTCAATCCTCCCCAGGTACTGAAATCTACATCTCCGTTATCTGCAGCAGCCATAGAAATCCCGTTGATCATATTCTCACCTGTTCTGCTATCAATTCCTCTTGGGCGGAACCAGTATGGTCCTAAATCGAAACTTGCAATTCTGTTGAATACATCCTGAGAAGACTGCAGTAAGCCTACTGTTGCCGTTTGCTGTGCGCCGCCACCATCACTTTCTCCGGAATCCTCCACAATAGCTAAACCCTGATCTGCACCATTCAATGCAGAATAAAGAGTAATTACTCCAAGATCTTTTCTCTTCTCATTAGTAGTTACGTCAAATTCAAAAATTTTAGTTTCAAAATTCGGCTTTGTAACCATAATTTGATAATGCCCTGGCATCAAGTCAGTAAATTGGAAATAACCGATTTTGTCTGCCGTTGCATCATTTCCTGCTCCTTTTAAATCTACATTTGCTTGCTCAACAGGCTTTCCTTCCGCATCCTTAAGATACGCAAACACTGTTGTCTGCGCATAATAATATGAAGCAGGCAGCAAAGTAAATAAAGAGATTAATGATAGTTTTTTAATCATGAGTATATTTATTTTTTAATACTTTTCTTGTTAATTTTCAACAGTTTAAAAGTTGGGGGCACAAATTTAATCAAATTTTATAATTCAAAACTTTTTTAACAATATTTTTCCTTAACACTGCAAGCTTTTAAGAATCATTATGTAAATGATACTGAGATAATTGCTTTTAAATTTACAAATATTTAAAACGTAGTGAATTAAAAAAAGTAAATTTGTAAATTAAATAGTATTAATAATAACTCAAAGAAGATGAAGAGATTTTCGAGTCTGTTTGCCATCATTATTTCGATCATGGCATTTTCACAGCAACAAGGAAAACTGAGAAAAGTAGCTACCGTAGGTTTTTTAAACGTAGAAAACCTTTGGGACACTATCCGTTCAGCGGATTATATTGATGGAACCAAAGACATTAAAAATCCCGCTTTTCACAGAAGTATTCCTATAGATTCTATCAAACTTCTAGAAGCTGAAAAATATGACGGACCATGGAGCGATGGTGCTTTAATTGGTAAAAAAGTAGTAAGAGAACAAGGTGGTTCTGAGGAATTTACCCCAAAAAGCGCAAAGAACTACGGCACAAAGATTTATAAAGCTAAATTGGCCAACGAAGCCAAAGTAATTTCTGAAATGGGGGCACAGTATACAAAAACGGCTCCTGCAGTAGTGGGTTTAATTGAGGTTGAAAACAGACAGGTCATTCAGGATCTGATCAACGAACCTGCTTTAAAGAAATATGATTATGGAATCATTCATTACAACTCTTATGACTACAGAGGAATTGACGTTGCATTGATCTATCAGAAAAGAAGATTTACCCCTACTAATTCATTAAAAAAAGAGCTGAAAATATACGGTGACAACGGAAGAAGAGAATATACGAGAGATATCCTTGTTGTAACAGGGTTTCTAGATAATGAAAAGGTGGCATTTTTTATGAACCACTGGCCATCAAGAAGAGGAGGCGAAGCAATTTCCTTACCTAAGAGAAATGCTGCCGCCGCTTTATTGAAACAACAGATGGACAGCATAAGAGCTGCAGACCCAACTACGAAGCTTTTTGCAATGGGTGACTTTAATGATGACCCTGTAAGCCCAAGTCTAAAAAACCACCTGAAAGCTCAGGCTGCACCTAAAGATCTAAGTGAAGAAACACCATACCTGAATCTGATGTATCCTTTATACAAGAAAGGCGTGGCATCTCTTGCCTATCAGGATGCACCAAATCTTTTTGATCAGATTATTGTTTCTAAAAATGTAATTTCAGATCAGGTAACTAAAGAATATTCTGTATACAAAACAGAAATTTTCGCACCGGCTTATTTAGTCAATAAAGAAGGAAATTATAAAGGTTACCCTTTCAGATCCTGGAATGGAGACCAGTTTACAGGAGGCTACAGCGACCACTTCCCCGCATTTGTAGTTCTTCAGAAAGAACCATAAAAAGTTAGGCACTCTTATTGGAGTGCTTTTTTTATGTAAATACCTATATCATGAAAAATATTGTTTTATTAGTAATGATTGCATTGATTCCTTTCAGCTGCTTTTCTCAGGAAAAAGCAAAGAAAGATAAAGAACAACATGAAATGAAGCCTTCTAAAAATGAAGACGGAGAATGGGAGCTGACAGTCATTGATACACAATTCGATTATTTTTTGAATGCTGTTGCCAAACCTATCAGCCAGTATACAGAATCTTATCTGAAAACAAAAAACACATTTTTGGTCAACGAATGGAACAGTTACTATAATTCCGGCAGGTATAGAAATATCATAGAATCCGGGATAGATTATGATCCTCAGGAAAATTACGGGATCAAGTTTGAGTATAAATTATATCAGGTTTTTGTGTATGTAAACTGGAAATACAAATTAAGACTGAACGGTTTATCCGGAAGCGATGCCATAAGGTAGTTTACAACTACACTCAATAAAAAAAGGTTCAGAAATTCTGAACCTTTTCATTTTTATAATAGCCTGAAAATTATTTATTGAATAATTCCTCTACTTTATCCCAGTTTACAACATCGAAGAATGCAGAAACATAGTCAGGTCTTCTGTTTTGGTAGTTTAAATAGTAAGCATGCTCCCAAACATCCAATCCTAAAACCGGAGTTCCTTTAACGTCTGCTACAGGCATTAATGGGTTGTCCTGGTTTGGTGTAGAAGAAACAGATACAGAACCGTCAGCATTTTTTACCAACCAAGCCCATCCTGAACCGAATCTTGTTTTAGCAGCATCAGAAAAGTCAGCTTTGAATTTCTCAAGACCTCCATAGTTTTCGATAGCAGCTTTTACATTTCCTACAGGTTCTTTGCTTCCTCCTGGAGTTAAAATTACCCAGAATAAAGAGTGGTTGAAGTGACCTCCTCCATTGTTTCTTACTGCTGGTTTATCAGTTCCTGTCTGGCAGATTTCTTCGATAGTTTTTCCTGCTAGATCAGTTCCTTCAATTGCTTTATTTAAATTGTCAATGTATGCCTGGTGGTGTTTTGTATGGTGGATTTCCATAGTTCTTGCATCAATAGTTGGCTCTAATGCATCATATGCATATCCTAATTGTGGTAATTCAAATGACATAATCTTTATTTTTAATGTTATATTCCAAAATTAGCCAATATTTAAGGGATTATCAAGGATTGAAGATTACTTTAATAAATCTTTAACATTGATACATTGATTTAGAATGAATTAAGTTTTAATTTTTTTTATTTACAACCAACAAAAAGCACGAACCAAGTGGTCCGTGCTTTCCATTTAACAATATTAAATTAAATTTATTTATTCATAGACATCAGGAATTCTTCATTATTCAGAGTTCCTTTGATGTTCTTATTTACAAATTCCATAGCTTCTACAGGGTTCATTTCAGAAAGGTATTTTCTGAAGATCCACATTCTCTGAGAAGTTACTTCATCAAGAAGCAGATCATCTCTACGTGTGCTTGAAGAAATTAAGTCGATCGCAGGATAAATTCTTCTGTTAGCAATTTTTCTGTCTAGCTGAAGCTCCATGTTACCAGTACCTTTAAATTCTTCAAAGATTACTTCATCCATTTTAGAACCTGTATCAATAAGTGCAGTTGCAATAATTGTCAGAGATCCTCCCCCTTCAATTTTTCTTGCTGCTCCAAAGAATCTTTTTGGCTTGTGAAGAGCATTGGCATCTACCCCACCGGAAAGAACTTTACCTGACGCAGGAGTAACGGTGTTGTATGCTCTTGCTAATCTCGTAATTGAATCCAGTAAGATGACAACATCATGTCCGCACTCAACCATTCTCTGTGCTTTCGCAAGAACAAGGTTAGCTACTTTCACATGTTTTTCAGCTGCCTCGTCAAATGTAGAAGCAATAACTTCTGCATTTACACTTCTTTCCATATCAGTAACCTCTTCCGGACGTTCGTCAATCAGAAGAACCATCATGTATACTTCCGGGTGGTTAGCTGCAATAGAATTAGCAATATCTTTAAGCAACATCGTCTTACCTGTTTTAGGTTGTGCAACGATCATTGCTCTCTGACCTTTTCCGATAGGAGCAAATAAATCTACAATTCTTGTCGAAATCGTGGAGTTGCTTCCTGCTAAATTAAATTTTTCTTCAGGGAAAAGCGGAGTAAGGTATTCAAAAGCAACACGGTCTTTGATAAATGCAAGGTCACGTCCGTTAACTTCTGTAGGCTTTAATAGTGAAAAATATTTCTCCCCTTCTTTTGGAAGTCTTACAATTCCTTTTACAGTATCTCCGGTTTTTAAACCATAATTCCTAATCTGTGCTGTAGATACATACACATCATCTGGAGAAGAGATATAACTGAAATCTGACGAACGTAAAAATCCGTAGTTATCCGGTAAAATTTCCAAAACACCTTCAATACTTACCAATCCATCGAAATTAAATTCTTTTTTATGGTCATGCTGCTCCTCTGCCTTTTCAGAATGTCTGTTCTGATTTTGGTTTTGATGCTGCTGGTGTTGGTTTTGGTTTTGATTTTGGTTTTTATGTTGGTTTCCACTGTTCTGTGGATGATTGTGTCCTTTTTGAGGTCTGTTAGCCTGTTGTTGAGGAGGGTTATTCGGCTTTTCTTCAGCCTGAGCAGGCTCTTGAGATTCTGTGTTTTTTGGAGCTTCTGTTTTTTCCTGAGATACTTCTGCGTTACCAGTATTGGTAGAAACTCTTTTTCTTTTCTTTTTAGCTTGAGCTGCGGCTGATACATCTTCTGTGGTGGCCGCTACTGATACTTCTGCTTTAGGTTCTTCCTGTTTTATTTCTTCAGGAGCCGGTGCCTTTTCTTCTACTTTTTCCTCTATCTTAGGTTCTTCCGGAGCTTTCGTATTTGCTTTTGGTTTTGCTGCCGTTTTTTTCGGAGCAGCTTTTCTTACCGGGGCTTTGGCAGGTTTATCTGCTGGGGCCTCTTCAGTAGTTATACTGGTAGTTTCTGTGGCGTTGAAATAATCTTTTGCAACTTTAGGGTTAGAAGCCTGAAAGTCAAGAATAGCAAAGATCTTGTCATTTTCATTGCTGGTTCTTGCAACTTTAACGCCCAAATCTTTTAAGATTTTAGTCAGTTCCGTTACGGATTTTGACCTTAACGTTTCTATGTTAAACATATTTATGTAAAAATGTAATTAATTGTGAGTAAGAAAAGTAAGTCCGGTGACTTTTGTTTTCAAGTACATTGTATAATGCAAATCTACACTTATTTTTGAATTGTGCAAAATTTATGTTATTTTTGCCAAGAATTTAATATTCAATGCTACAGAGAATACAAACTATATGGACGTTATTGGCAGTTTTAGCTGCTGTTTTCCTTTTTATAACAGGACAGGATGTTGTCATTTCCGACAGTATTCCTTTACTTAATATTGGCAGTATAGTACTTGTAATCATTGGAGCATTAAGTATTTTTAGTTTCAAAAACAGAAAAAGACAAATTTTGCTGAATACCATCAGCATCATTATAAACGTTTTGTTGATTGGTGTATTGGCGTACTGGTTACTAAACTTATCCGGAGGAATTCAGTTTCCTGAGAAGGGTATTGAGCCGATTTTCCCATTAATTGCGGTAATATGTCTGCTTATTGCAAACGTTTACATCCGCAAAGATGAGAGGCTCGTAAAATCTGTAGACAGACTTCGATAGCCTTACAACGATTTTTTGAGTGAGAACAGCTTCTTTTATGGAGCTGTTTTTTATTTGTCTATTTATATAGTCTGTATCATCACATCAATTAATTTATGTAAATTCATTGCAACTTTTTGATCAGAACTGCGACAGATCATATAACTTAATAAAAGACGTTAAATGAAAAAGCTAACATACCTTACTTTATCACTATTCTCTATATTTACTTTTGCACAGGAAGTTTCCAAAGAAAGAGTAAAAACAGTTCTTTCCACTCTCGCCTCAGATGAAATGAAGGGCCGTGAAATCGGAACTCAGGAAAATGAAAATGCAGCCAACTACATTGCCAAACTCTTCAAAGAAAATAATCTAGAATACTGCACAGGAAAATCTTATCTGGTACCATTTGATTATAATGGGAAAACGGTATACAATGTCTGCGGTATAAAAAAAGGAAAAACAGATCAGTATCTTGGCTTTTCAGGGCATTTTGATCATATTGGAACCAGTGATAAAAGTGGTGACAACATTTATAACGGAGCAGATGATGATGCCAGCGGAATCACGACTCTGGTAGGTATTGCCGATTATTTTAAAAATAAAAAGCCAGAATTCTCAATGGTTTTCATGGCATTCAATGGAGAGGAGAAAGGAATGCTTGGTTCGAGAGCGATTTCAACGGATAAAAATCTGGATCACATTTATAATAAGATGACTGCTCTTTTCAATTTTGAAATGGTAGCTACAGAATCTCAATGGGGAAAAAATACATTGTATATGACGGGAGACGGATTTTCAGATCTTGATGAACTTTTCAATAAAAATGCAGTGAACGGATTAAAACTCAATCCAGATCCATATGCGAAACAGCAACTTTTCTATCGTTCAGACAATGTCAGCTTTGTAAAAAAGAAAATTATTGCCCATTCATTCTCTACCGTTGACATGACGAAAGCCTCTCATTACCACCACGAAAATGATGATATCAACATCGTAGATTTTGATAACATGACACAGATCATCAATAACTTTGGAAAAACTCTGGATAAACTTAATCCTAAAAATTTTACTCCGAAGTATAATGACCAGGTGAAATTGTAATTAAAACATCATATAAAGAACCGCTGTTTAAGCGGTTTTTTTATTAAACAGCCACAACCTTTTATCTTTTAATACATAAATTATTTATTAAAAAATAAAGTACATTACCCCTGAGTTGTAACAAAAAGACATTTTTTGGAACATATCCATTAAAGTAAAACAGGATTAAGAACGTCTTATCTTTTAATTTTACGTAATTTTGCTATCCAATTTTTTCATTGAATGAACCAATATATTAAAATACTGAAGTTCGCAAGACCTCACCAAAAATACATCTACGGAAGTTTGTTTTTCAACCTTATGTACTCTGTATTTCAGATTGCTTCCTTAGGGACTATTCTACCGGTTTTGGGAATGCTTTTCGGAACCATTGAGGCTAAAAAATACAGTCATCCGCCTGTTTATTCGGGAGAGATTTTAGATTTTTTCTCTTATGCAAAAGAGTACGCCAATTATTATGTTCAGAGTTTAGTAACTGAGCATGGAGCGCTTAACGTTTTGGCCTGGCTTTGCGTGATAACCGCTTTTATGTTTTTACTGAGAAACCTTTTCAGATATTTAGGTTCGTTTTTACTGATCAATTATCGTGTAGGTGTTACGCAAGACCTTCGTGGAGCGATGTACAGAAAGATTCTTTCTTTACCTGTTTCCTTTTTTACAGAAAGCAGAAAAGGGGATCTGATGTCTCGTATGTCAAATGACGTGGGCGAAGTTGAAGGTAATATTTTGGGAAGTTTGGTTGAATTAATCAATGCACCATTTATGTTGATCAGCACATTGGTGACACTTTTCTTTTTAAGTACAGAGATGACTCTTTTCTCACTTCTGGTATTACCTGTAATGGGAACGATGATTGCTTTAATAGGAAAAAGCCTGAAAAAAGACTCTCACGAAGCTCAGAATGAAATGGGAACTATCTTCTCAATCGTAGACGAAACATTAAAGTCTACAAAGGTGATTAAGATTTTCAGTGCAGAAAAAATAATGGACAACCGTTTTATGCAGTCAATGCAGAAATGGATCAACAGCTCCATAAGATTAGGAAGAAAAAAGGAACTGGCATCTCCGATGAGCGAATTTTTAGGTTCCGTTACTTTCTTAATTATCGCTTGGTACGGAGGAAAGCAAATTATTGTTGAACAAAGTATTTCACCGGCTGATTTCTTGGTTTTTCTGGGAATTTTCTTCCAGATTTTACCTCCTGTAAAAAGTTTGTCTCAGTCAATTTCAAATGTACAGAAGGGAGAAGCTTCTCTTGAAAGAGTTTTAGCAATTCTAGATGCTGATGTAAAAATTGACGAAATAGCAAATCCTGTTTCCATCTCAACATTAAATCATTCTATCGAATTTAATAATATTGGTTTTTACTACGATAAAGACCATACAATTCTTAAAAACTTCTCACTTTCTATTCCAAAAGGAAAAACAGTTGCTCTTGTCGGGCAAAGTGGAAGTGGTAAAACAACAATTGCCAATCTTTTAGCACGATTCTATGATGTTTCTGAAGGAGACATCATGATTGACGGAACTAATATTAAACATTTAAAATTAGACGAATACCGCAAGCTTTTGGGTATGGTAACTCAGGAGTCTGTATTATTCAATGATTCCGTTTACAATAATATCCTGATGGGTAAACCTGATGCAACAAGAGAAGAAGTGATTGCTGCCGCAAAAATTGCCAATGCAGACGCATTTATCACAAGGCTTCCTGAAGGATATGATTCCAATATCGGAGATGACGGTGGTAAACTTTCCGGAGGTCAAAAGCAGAGAGTTTCTATTGCGAGAGCAGTATTGAAAAACCCGCCAATTATGATTCTGGATGAAGCAACCTCTGCACTGGATACGGAATCTGAAAGATTTGTACAGGATGCACTGGAGAAAATGATGGAAAACAGAACTTCTCTGGTAATCGCCCACCGTCTTTCAACCATTCAGAAAGCAGACTGGATTGTAGTGATGGAGAAAGGTGATATTGTAGAACAAGGAACACATCATGACCTGATTGCTAAAAAAGGAATGTATAATAAACTGGTTGAACTTCAAAACTTTGACTAATATTTTAATTCAAGTAAAATGAACCCTATACAAGAGTATTTCTACAGAATCGAAGAGCCTGAAAGAAGTACTCTTTTATTTTTACGTGATCGTATCTTAGCTTCAGATCCCGAAAATATTACAGAAACATTCAGTTTTGGGCTTCCATTTATCAAGTACAAAAAGAAAATGCTGTGTTATTTTTATTACAGCAAAAAATACAGGAAACATTATATCAGCTTTTACCACGGTGACAAACTGGATTATCCGGAGCTGATTCTGGATGGCAGAAAGAAGTTTAAAATCTTCTTAATTGATCCTGAAGAAGATCTTCCTGTAGAATTCATATTAAGCCTTACAGAAGAGATTAAAAAGTATATAAAATAAAAAACTCCGGCACGAATAATCGTGCCGGAGTCATCTTTAAAAAACTTTATCATTTTGTGTTTATTCCACTGAATTCTGCCTTTTTAATTGCCCAGGCAAGAGCGTTTGCATAGAATATTGAGTTATATACATTCATTTCATAAGCAGCTGCTCCATTGCCATAATTTGGTTTGGCAATTGGCTTATAATTAGCATCTGCATAGAACGGGCATATCGTATCTGAGGTATTTGGGGAAGTAACTGATCCACATTGAGAGTTGAATCCACCATCTCCTACCCAGATGAAGTTTAACGTATTGTGTTTAAATGCAGTTACACGACCTACGGTTCCTGATGGTGAAGCTGTAGAGATGTTTGTATCTCCTGAATATACCGTAATTTCACTGGTAGGAAGCCCTGTTGCATACGTTGTAGAAGAAGCATCTTCTCCCCATTGCAATCCTCTGATATCTCCAAAAGGACCGTTCAATACTTCATCGTTTGTCATGGGCAGTTTATAGATAGCCCCAGCACTGTTTACACTTCCAGTGTTTACTGATCCGTCAAAAACATTTCTGAAAAGGTTCTGCATTCCGCTGTTACTTTCAGAATAAGCAACAATTACCCCTCCTTTTGCCAGATAATTCTTTAATACCTGTGCTTCTGCAGCATTCATACCCCATGCATATCCTATGACAATAATATCTACAGGATTAGCACCGGTTGTCCAGGTTGTAAGCTGTGCAGCGCTTGGACTGTCTGTACCGTCTATAATCTGGTCCCATCCTTCATATTTTACGATGCTGTTGGCCAGAGTTCCAAAATTAGCGGCAGCTTTAGTTACCATTCCGGATGGAGAAGTTCCTGACACATTATATCCACAACCATTTGGAGCCGTTCCAATGGTTAAAAGTTTTTTCTTCGGAACAACTACAATCACATTTACAGTACATGTGGTGGATACCCCTCCCTGGCTGTCAGAAGTAATTGTCATTGTCTTTACTGATGTAGAAGACGGCGTTCCTGTTCCGCCTAATGTTATATTCTGATTTCCTGTTGCAGTAAATGTTCCTGACCCACTGAAAGAAATTCCGTCAACAGTGTTGGTTGTAATGGTGTAACTTCCCAATGTTGAAACATTCACAGGTAAAGTAATTGTATTTGATGCCGTAAGGGCAGTCCCTACTTTATATACTCCATTTACTGTTGCACTTCCACAGCTCATGGTATATGTTCCTGCAGGACTCAATACCGCAATAGAGATTGCCGGAGTACAGGTAACAGCAGTTCCATTCGCCTCAAGGGAGACATTGTCTGTCTGGATATTCAGAGGAATTCCCTGTCCCGGAATCTGGATCGTTTGCGTTCCTGTATTTAAAAACACTCCTGTTCCGTAAAAGTTATATCCGTTTGTTGTAGTTCCGGAAATAGTATAGTTACCTACTTTTGTAACATTGACAGCAATACTCAGGTAATTTGAATTGGTAAGCTCTTTTCCTTTTACATAGCTTCCCATTGCTTTGGAAGCGGAGCAATCTATTGTAAAAACAGATTTACCCATCTGTCCGCAAACACTTTTCCATTCATTATCTGCAAGGCTCCAGTAATTAAAACAATCTTCTGTAGTATTGTAAATCGTCAGTCCATCATCTTTGGATTGATCGATTACAATTGCATTTCGTTGTGCTTCTGTAAGCCGTGGAATCAATATTCCTTTGTTATTGTTTCCTGAGATGACATCCAAAACAGAATTGGCATTAGGGGTTGTAGTGTTAATTCCAACAGCTCCATTATTGGCTTGTGAATAAAATTTTCCAAAGGTAAAGAGCAGTGCTATCAGCAAGACTTTGATTGGGGGAATTGTAAATTTTGTTTCCATCATTTTAAAGTTATAATTGTTTAATGATTAAAATTTTTAACTAAGTCATTTAACCGTCACAAAATTATCACTCACAGACAATTACAAATTAATTCTCTCTACGCAATACTACTCACGCGTAGTAAAACTCACAAAATCACAACAGATTACAATCATATATCAATACAAACAAAAAGGTGAGTTATTTAATTTAATTCAATAATAAATTCAAAAAATTATAGCCAATCAAACATACAAACCACTATCAGTTATTTATTAAAAATAATAATTCAATTAAGCCACATGAAACGCAATAGTATATCATTTCATATTTTAAAAACAGTTTTCCATTTGGCAATCGTATTTCTGCTTATTTTAAAATGACATCCGAGCTGAAAATTGGTAAGTCTGTTTTTTTTCTGGTATCTGAGAATTTCCAAAATAGATTCTTCATCATAAGAGCGGAGTCTTTGGTTATTGAATCCAACCGCATATTCCGGTTCACCAAAAATCAATTGATTAAACTTTAGAATATCAATCGCTGAATGTAATCTTTCCAGCTTAAACCTGATGGTGGTATCTATCAGCTTTTCGGGAAACTTTTCTTTAAGAATATCGGTATAAATCTGTTTATAGTCAGGTATCATATTATCGTTTTTTCATCCATTTGTATAAGGTTGTTTTGGGAATCTTATATCTTTCAACAGCATCATTAGCCGTCATTGTTCCCATCTCTATTTTTTCAAGTATAAAATCCTTTACCTCCTGAGTATAGATACTTTTTCTAAAAACGATGGCGCTTTCCTTTTCTCTAAACACATTATCAATTCTTGACTGGGGAGCATACAAAACCAGATGACCTGTATAAAATCTAAAGAAATCAAATTTTAAAAGCTTACACCATTTCAACAGAATATCCGTATCAATGCTTTTTGCCTGATACATCATTTCGATATCACTTTCTGCTCTGTCTAAAAATCTGGAGATTCTTTCTATTGAAATCTGATGTTCCTCTACCTTGGATCTGATCAGGATTCCAATATGAATGTTCTTAATATTCATCACAATATTTTTAAGTAAAAATATTGACAAGAAAAACAAAAAATACCATCAACCGGTACTCAACACTACGTATAAGTAATAAAAATCGGAATTTTGTTTAAATTTTAATCAAAAAGCTGTTGATATTGATCTCAGAAGATATATTCAGTTTTTTCCGGATCCTGTATTTTTTACTTTCCACAGCCCGAATACTGTTATTAGTACACTGAGCTATTTTCTTCGTATCAAAATCAAGCTTCATCAATGCACAGAAATACAGTTCTGAATGAATAAGGTTAGGATTTATTTTTAAAACATCCGGCACAAAATGAGGGAAAAATACCTGGAATTTTTCAAAAAACATTGGTGAATTACTTTCTGCCAGACTTAAAATCTCCTCAATATTTTCTTCTGAAAGATGATTGATAAGCATCTGATGTTTCATCAGTTCCGTATTTGTTTTTACCAGATCTTTAATGGTAGAGTCTTTTTCTTTTTTATCAGAAATTAACCCATGAATCAAGGCATCTTTCTGAGTAATAAAAACGATATCCATCAGAAAAGAGGCGATAGAAAATAAAATATTCAGCAGCTTTATTGTTTTAAAATCCTCTGCTTCTATAAATCTGCTTTTGGGCAAAAAATCAAAATCAAAATACAGACATACAATAAAATTAATGCTGATCATGAGCGTAATGAAAAAGATAGCAAAAGCATCTTTTTTATAATTCAGAAAGAATGGAACGGCAAATAAAAGGCAAAAATAAAAATACTCTACTCCCGCATTTTTGAAAGTATAAATATTAAAAAAATTCACTATAAAAGTGAGTAATACAAATGTAAAGATGATGGAAGTTTTCAGCACATTCCTGAATCGCTTTGTTTTCCCTTTTATTGCCATTAAAAACAGCCAGAAAAAGGTAATAACAGTAAGAAATGTTGATATCAGCATATCCCCGAAAAATGTAATAATAAAAACGGAATAAAACAGGAATATAAAGAACAGTAAAAGCAGATAACGGTTAATAAGATTCAGATAGTTACTTTCAAAATCATCATCCATTTTCTCCGTTTCATCATTGATCATCTTAAAGAAAAACTTATAAATCATCTTGTTGTTTTTTTATGTTTCCACAAGCTCAAGTTGGTATTTGTACTACTGACAGCATAAATTTCCCAATATTAACAGCTTTTAAATAAAAACTCACAAAACAAAAATATAGGTCTGTAATTTTTAGTGATAAAAGAATATGATTTGTGTTTTTCAGTTACAATTTACAAAATCCAACATTAAAATTATCAAATAAAAAAGCATTTTATAAAAATTAATGTCTATTTGTTCCTCTTCATTTAAAAGTATATATAGCTTGTGTTTTTTAACAAGCAAAAATATTAATACAAATAAAAAAGTATTCTTTCCCTGATACGCAATATTACTCATGCGTAGATAAACTCAAATAAGCACATTACTCTTCTAATCATCAAATAAAAAAGAGAGCTATGAAGGCTCTCTTTTCAGTTTATATGCGATAAAAATTTTTAATTTTCTTTCAGCTTGGCAATAACATCCAAACCTCCTTTTGTAATATCTCCGATCTTACAGATAATTTCGGTGTCCAAAGGCAGGAACACATCCATTCTTGAACCGAATTTAATAAATCCGAACTCATGCCCGGCTTTTGCTTTATCGCCTTCATTACAGTAGAAAACAATCCTTCTGGCCACATATCCGGCAATCTGTCTGAAAACGACTTTATGATTGGTCATAGTTTGTACGGCTACAGTGGTTCTTTCGTTCTCTGTAGAAGACTTTTCATGCCATGCTACCAGATATTTTCCCGGGTGGTACTTTTTGTAAATCACTTCACCCGAAACCGGATATCTACAGATGTGAACATTCAGCGGAGACATAAAAATAGAAACCTGGATAGCTTTCCCTTTTATAAATTCATCTTCATCCACTTCTTTGATCATTACCACTTTTCCGTCCACGGGAGCTATCACGTTTTCTTTGTGATCAAGGATATTACGATCCGGAACTCTGAAAAACCAGAAAACTAAACTGTAAATAACCAACAAAGGCATAATGATCAACAGGGACCATATTTTAAGGAAATAAATTGCTAAAGCGCCCAAAATGATAAAAAGTATGGTCGCAACGGTAATTGTTCCTTTTGATTCTCTATGTAATTTCATGAGACTAAATAAATTTTTCTAAAATAAAGTACAAATATACGACAGGAACGCAGATAATAAAACTATCCAGTCTGTCTAAAACTCCTCCGTGCCCCGGAATGATGTTTCCACTGTCTTTCACACCGAAATTTCTTTTCAATTGGCTTTCTACCAAATCCCCTAACGGAGCAAAGGCTGCAACCAAAAATCCTACAACCATCCAGTTTCCTCTCAATTCAGGCTGGTAATGTTCAACAAAATAGGATAACACCAATGTTAATACTACACCTCCAGCATATCCTTCCCATGTTTTTTTAGGAGAAATTTTAGGAGCCATTTTATGTTTACCAAAAAACTTTCCAACAAGATAAGCGAAGGTATCGCTACTCCATATGAGGATAAACAAGAACAGAACCTCCAATGAGAAAGTATCACTATAGCTGGAAAACTTTGGCAGTCCCAATGCAAAACTGAATGGGAGTGCTACGTAAATAACTGTAAAAATAAGTTTTCCGCTGTCGAAGTATAATTCGTTGGGATATTTGAATAAAGTAACTACAGCAATACCAATAAGGGCCAGTGCTAATATTTCACTGAGCCTGAAATCAAAAAAGAAATCGTGGTTGAAATATCTTTTGGAAAAAATATAAAATATAAAAATGACCAACGGATATACCACCCATTTTTCATAGCCATTACCAAACTTCATGATTTTAACACATTCCCAGGTTCCCACAATCAGTAACAGACTCATTAAGCCATAAAAAAGATACTGTTGTTTGATAAGGCCTGGGGCAATACTGTTCAACAGTTGCGCTCCCAGCGGAGTCGAACAAAGAATAATGACGGCTACATAAACTATACCTGATACGGTTCTTTGAATGAGATTTTTATCCAAAATTTAAAATTTAGAAGTGGTTGCTTAATCTTCAAGCAGCAATAAAAACAGTTTCGTATTGGAATTGGAAGAACTGTCCATTTTTGACTGGCTTCCACTGATGGAAGTAAGGTTCTTGATATTTCCGTTTCTTTTTATTTTTCCCATGGCATCATTCAGGTTGTTTACAATCTGAGAAACATTAGCAATGATGATAATTCTATCGGGAAGTCTTGAAGAATGATAATGAAGAATATTATTATGCGAAAGCATGATTCTGCCATCATAGGCGATCAGGTATTCACAAGTGATGAATGCGGCATCATTAGACGGCTGCAGTTCTGATGTGTAAGAAGTTTTCACAACGTTCAAAAAGTTATGAAGTTCTTTATCCCAACAGAAAAGGTTGTGGATACCTTCTATTTTGATAATTTGATTTAAAGTTTGTAGAGCCTCCGCTTCATCTGCACAATAATTAAAAAATCCCCCCGAATGCGTAAATAATTGCGCAAACTTATAGTCAAGATCCGCATTTTTCAGCGAATCCCCAAGCTTCTCCAGGCTCTGTTTGTCCTCTTCTTCAGGCTGGTTGGTAAGTTTGCTTACAATCCTCTTGAATAAATTCAACTTAATCTATTTTTAGTCAACTTTATACAAAAATAGAAAATAAATTACAATAGAGTTCAAAATATCTCCTTAAATATGAAAAAACCTGACAATTTTGGAGTTGTCAGGTTTTTGTAAGGTATATTTTTTAAGAGTCTTAAAGCTGTGTCGGGCTTTCTGGAGCCTGTATTTCGCTTTCTTCTTCTTTTTCTTTGATCTGAGGTGTTTCCACTACTACCGGCTGATCTTTTTCAGGAATAGTATTGGTAACAGGTTTCTCTGTCAATTCAGGATCCCATGCTCTTTTTCCGAATATTTCTTCTAAGTCTTCACGGAAGATCACTTCTTTTTCTAACAATTTATTTGCAAGAGCATCCAGCTTATCTTTATTTTCTTCAAGAATTCTTACTGCTCTTTCGTACTGATTTTCGATAATCAGTTTTATTTCTGCATCAATTTTAGTAGCGGTTTCTTCAGAGTAAGGTTTTCCGAAAGAATATTCAGACTGTCCTGAGCTGTCATAGTAAGAAATATTACCAATGTTCGGGCTTAATCCGTAGATTGTCACCATTGCCTGGGCTCTCTTCGTTACTGTTTCAAGATCAGAAAGCGCACCTGTGGAGATATTGTTGAAAATCACCTGCTCTGCAGCTCTACCTCCTAATGTTGCACACATTTCGTCCAGCATCTGTTCTGTAGTGGTAAGCTGTCTTTCTTCCGGAAGATACCATGCTGCCCCTAAAGAACGTCCTCTTGGAACAATCGTAACTTTTAGAAGTGGTGATGCATGTTCTACCAACCAGGAGATTGTAGCGTGACCTGCCTCATGATAAGCAACTCTTCTCTTTTCAGATGGTTTGATTGCCATATTTTTCTTTTCAAGTCCACCGATGATTCTGTCTACTGCATCCAGGAAGTCCTGTTTTGTAACAGATGTATGGTTATATCTTGCCGCGATCAATGCTGCCTCATTACAAACATTAGCTATATCTGCCCCACTGAATCCAGGAGTTTGTTTTGCTAAGAAATCTCTGTCTACATTATCATCAAGCTTGATTTTTTTCAAGTGAACGTCAAAAATCTGTCTTCTTTCATGAAGTTCCGGAAGATCCACATAAATTGAACGGTCAAAACGACCTGCTCTCATTAATGCTTTATCAAGAATATCCGCTCTGTTGGTAGCCGCCATTACAATTACATTGACATCTGTCCCGAAACCGTCCATTTCGGTAAGAAGCTGGTTCAATGTATTTTCTCTTTCGTCATTTCCGCCAGAGAAATTATTTTTTCCTCTTGCACGTCCGATAGCATCAATCTCGTCAATAAAGATAATCGCCGGAGATTTTGCTTTAGCCTGAGCAAAAAGGTCTCTTACTCTGGAAGCACCTACCCCCACAAACATTTCAACGAAGTCAGAACCTGAAAGTGAGAAGAACGGAACTTTAGCTTCACCTGCAACGGCTTTTGCCAATAACGTTTTACCAGTTCCCGGAGGCCCTACTAAAAGGACACCCTTAGGAATTTTACCTCCCAGTTTTGTATATTTTTCTGAGTTTTTCAAGAAATCCACAACTTCCTGAACTTCTTCTTTAGCTCCTTCCAATCCTGCAACATCTTTAAATGTTACCTGAATTCTTTCTTTTTCGTCAAAAAGCTTCGCTTTAGATTTACCGATAGAGAAGATTTGTCCGCCAGGACCTCCGCCACCGCCCATCTTTCTGAAAAGAAGGAAGTAGAATAATCCAAGAATCGAAATCCAAACCAGCGCAGGAATTAAAATATCCATTAATGCGCTTTTGCCCGTTCCGTAATCTTTTGTTGTTTTAATAACCGGATTGCTGGCTTTCACCTGTTCAAATTTCTGAAGGAAAAGTTGAAGGTCTCCATATTTTACAGAAAAATCTGCTTTAGGAGCCATCTCGAAGGCAGAAAGAGGGTTATTTTCTTTTCCGGCTTTGGAAACCATTGCCGATTTTGCTTCTTTTGTTAGGAAAACATCAGCTTTCTCTATGTCTTTGTATATAATTATATTCTGGACTTTCCCCGCCTGCATTTCTCTAAAGAAACCATCTTCATCAATAGATTTTGCGCTATCACCTCCAAGGAAATTGGAGCCAAAGAAGAGCAAAAGAGCTATGATTGCAATTGGAAAGAACCAGTTGAATCCTTTATTATTCATTTAGACTTTTTAAAATTTTTATTATTCATTTTCAATTTTGGTAATGACTGCGTCACCCCAAAGCTCTTCTATATCATAGTACTCACGTACCTGTTTCTGAAATATGTGAACCACCACTGAAACGTAATCTACCAGCACCCACATTGCATTTTCAGTACCTTCTACATGCCAAGGTCTGTCCTGCAGTTCGTTTCTTACTTTTTTCTCAACACTTCCTGCCAATGCAGCTACTTGTGTATTTGAGTTTCCACTACATATCACGAACGTTTCTGCCACGGAGTTTTCAATGTTGGAAAGATCGAAGATCATAATGTCTTCTCCTTTTACATCCTGGATAGCTTCAACGATTTTATCTATTAACGCTTGTTTTTCTGCTGTTTTATTCATTAAAAAAATACTATAATCTGCAAATTTATTGTTTTTTCTTTACTTTAACCTTACTTTTACCCTCTTAATGTCTTAAAGTTTTCTTAAATGAGCCAACTCTTCTATCTGAAAGAATGTTCTTCTACTAATGACGAAATATCAAAGTTTTTACTTTATGAAAATTCAGATTTTATCGGACTGCATACTTTTAATCAAACTAAAGGCCGTGGTCAGTATGGAAATGTCTGGACTCAAACTGCCGGAAAAAACCTGGCTTACACGCTGGCAGTGAACACTCAGAACATCTTGTGTTCTGACTTTATATTCAATTATTATACCGCAATGGTTATCCGTGATTTCCTTGCCAAATTGTCTGAATCAGAGGTGAAAATCAAATGGCCGAATGATATCATCCTTAAAGGTAAAAAAATCGTTGGAATTTTAATAGAAAAGAAAAAAATTAATCAAAATAATTATTTCATCATAGGAGCCGGAATCAACATTCTTCAGGATAAATTTGATGAAATATCTAATGCTGGATCACTCCTGACACAAACAGCCATCCCATTTGATCTGGAAGAAGTTTCTTTAAACCTTCATGAATATTTGTGCGAGAAGCTGAAAAATATCCCTTCTGATCAGGAAATTCTGGATGGGTTTAATGCAAACCTTTTCAGAAAAGATCAGATTTCTGTCTTTGAAATTGAAAAAGAGCGACAAAATGGCATCATCCGAAATGCTGACGAAAAGGGTGAACTTTGGGTCGAGCTGGAAGACGGAATGCATTCCTTTTATCACAAGGAAGTAAAATTACTTTACTGATTGGCTCTTTTAATGTAAAGATAAAGGGTAAGCGGCAGAAACACCATATTGGGCAGCCACATTGCTACAGCGGGAGACAAACTTTTATTTTCTGAAACCACTTTCAGGGCTTCAAATGAAAACACAAAAATAAAGGCCAATGAGATCCCTATTGCCAGGTTGATTCCCAATCCTCCCCTTTTCTTTTGTGATGACAGTGAAAGCGCCAGGAATGTCAGAATAATGATAGAAACAGGCATTGATGTTCTTTGATGAAGTTCATTCAGATAAGAGTTCAGGTTACTGTTTCCTCTTGCCTTTTCTCTTTCAATAAATTTTAAGAGTTCGGGGGTGGTTTTATTTTGTCCCAAAAGCTCATTAGGGAAAAGTTCTTCCGGTGAATGTCCGTAATTTTTCCTTAGTTCTATCCCGTTACCAAGCTTTTCGGTATTGTCTTTATTGATTGTTTTTTCAAGATAGTTATTTAAAACAAACTGTTTTTTTGTTTTATCCCAATATACTTCACTTGCCTTCAGCTCATAGATCATTTTTCTGTCTTTATCATATTTCTGATAGACAAAGCTTGACCCTCGTTTTTCTCTTTTGTTCCAAGAATCTACGAAGATATATTCTGTTTTACTCAGCTGTGAAGAAGCCGGAGCTGTTCCTAAGATCTTTTCTTTATTGGCCGCGTTATAAGTATAAGCTTCCAGTTCATTTTTCTTGATATTGGCCCATGGAAGAACCATATGATAGACCACAAGAGCAATTAAACCAATAAATATGGAGGTAACCAGGTAAGGTTTTGAAAATCGGTAAAAACTTGCTCCACTACTGATAATGGCTACAATTTCAGTATTATTCGCCATTCTGGAGGTAAAATAAATCACCGAAATAAATACCAGAATAGAAAGAAAGGTCACTACAAGATTAATAATCCAGAAGGGATAAAAATGTACCAGGAAATACATCAGATCCAATTTCGGATCAATAGCTTTAGCATTTTCTATCCTTGGAATCTTTTGCTGAACATCAATTACAAGTACGACTATAGACAATAACACCAACATGAAACTGAATGTTCCGAGGTATTTTTTAATGATATATTTGTCTACAATTTTAAGCATAATCTCTTATAGTCTTTGTCTAAGAACCGGCACTACGGAGTTTTTCCATTCATAGAAATCTCCTGCAATAATATGTTCTCTGGCTACTTTTACTAAATCAAGGTAGAATGCAAGATTATGAATCGAAGCAATCTGTTTTGCCAGATATTCTTTAGATACAAACAAGTGGCGAAGATACGCTTTTGAATATTCACGATCTACAAAACTGGTTCCAAATTCATCCAAAGGCGAAAAGTCACGCTTCCATTTTTCATTTTTAAGGTTCATCACCCCCTGCCATGTGAAAAGCATTGCATTTCTTGCATTTCTTGTTGGCATTACACAATCCATCATGTCAATTCCCAGCCCGATAGATTCAAGGATATTCCACGGAGTACCTACTCCCATCAGATATCTTGGTTTTTCTTTCGGAAGGATGTCTGTCACTTCATCCGTAATTCTGTACATTTCTTCTTCAGGCTCTCCAACGGAAAGTCCTCCGATAGCATTTCCTTCGGCTCCTGCTTCAGAAATTACTTCTGCAGAAATTTTTCTAAGGTCAGAATATGTAGATCCCTGAACAATTGGGAAAAGTCTTTGCTTGTATCCGTATAATTCAGGATTATCATTAGTCCATTCAATACATCTTTTCAGCCAACGGTGGGTAAGCTCCATAGATGATTTTGCCTGGTTGTAGTCACAAGGGTAAGGAGTACACTCGTCAAAAGCCATAAAAATATCAGCTCCGATCTGTCTTTGAATCTCCATTGATCTTTCCGGAGAGAACATATGATAACTTCCGTCGATATGAGATTTGAATCTCGCTCCTTCTTCCGTCATTTTTCTGTTACTCGCCAGTGAAAATACCTGAAAGCCTCCTGAATCGGTAAGAATAGGAAGATCCCAGTTCATGAATTTATGTAAACCACCTGCATCCTGCATCGTCTCCATTCCCGGACGAAGGTAAAGGTGGTAAGTATTTCCCAGAATAATCTGTGCTTTAATGTCTTCTTTTAATTCTCTCTGATGAACTGTTTTCACACTTGCTACAGTTCCCACAGGCATAAAAATGGGAGTTTGAATCTTCCCGTGATCTGTGGTAATTTCCCCTGCTCTTGCTTTTCCTTCAGAGGTTTTTTCTATATTAAAAAATTTCATCTCTCTACTTTTTTAATTCACCTTCTTGTCAGTGATTTCTTTAGGTTAGAAACTCCGGCCGCAATTTTACCTTACCAAAGGCACTACAACTCCGTTCTGTTTCAGTTTATCCTTTATGTATTTATCTGCTTTGGGATCTTTTTTCAGCAGTATTTGCTGCGCATCATTGGCAATCCCATCCATTTCTTCTTTGATTACATAATATTTGAAACTTTCTACAAAGTCATCAGATTTCACTTTATGTGACTTCAGAACGGCTCTTGTGCCGGCTTCCATATTTTTATCAGGATATACAAATATCGCCTGATCATTGATCGCAAGATCTGCGATAATTTCCGCCATGACGTCTTTATCGATCAGGTTTTTAGGCTTATCAATATAGTCGCTGCACGAAAACATGCCCAGCAAAACGAAAATAAAGATCAGCTTTTTCATCAGTTTCATAATCTGTTGATGATTGATTTCCACTTTAAGTTTAATACTCCAAAAACAGCTTCATGAATAATTCCGCCGTTCATTTTGCTTTCTCCTAAAATTCTGTTGGTAAATATAATAGGAACTTCTACAATTCTGAAACCTTTCTTAAATGCTCTGAATTTCATTTCTATCTGAAACCCATACCCTTTCAGTCTTACATTATCCAATCCTATTTCTTCCAATACTTTTCTTGAAAAACAGACAAATCCGGCTGTAGTATCATGAATTGGAAGACCCAATACAAATCTTACGTATTTTGATGCAAAATAAGAAAGCAACACTCTTCCCATGGGCCAGTTGACCACATTCACTCCTTTTGAGTAACGGGAACCGATAGCCATATCAGCATTCATACATGCTTCAAACAGTTTTGGAAGATCATTAGGATTATGGGAAAAATCGGCATCCATTTCAAAAATATAATCATATTTATTTTCAATGGCCCATTTAAATCCATGAATATATGCCTTTCCTAAACCGTCTTTCACATGTCTTATTGACAGATGTAGATAATGTGGATGCTTCTTCTGTAGTTCTTTTACAACCTCTGCTGTTCCATCCGGAGAAGTATCATCCACTACTAAGATATGAAAGTCGTCCTCCAATGCAAAAACCGCGGAAATAATATTTTCAATATTTTCCTTTTCGTTGTATGTGGGGATAATGACGAGTTTTTTCATTTCAGTTTGCAAAGATAGTTTATTTAACCTTTTTATTTTATACAAAATAATCTATAATTTTGCAAAAATATTTCTCAGGGATTAAGCGGATGAAACAGAAACTTTTATTCAACAGATCTGAACAATACGTAAAATCGATGAGAGCAAATATTTTAACTACGGATGCATAAAGCAGGTGACAGGAAAATCTGTGCCGGATTTTGCTATTAGAAGTTAAATAATAAATAATAAAAACTTAAATTTTGCCATCATCACAACACTTCATCAATCACGTAAGAATACCTGAGAATAATGACTGGGTAATTTTTATCCTCGTGGGCTGTATATTTTTATATGTTTTTATGATGAACGTCATAGAAAGGGATGCCAGTCTCAAAGATTTTCTGCTTCAAAAGTATTTTGATGCAAGCAACAACCTTCCCAGCTGGATTATCACTTCGTGTGTGACAACGCTCACCTTATCTGTTTTGATCTCACAGTATATTCCTATTGTACCAAAATATATTGCCGATCTTCAGCTTTTCGGGTATCAGCTTAATAAATTCGGGTATACTTTGCTGGCTGTATTGTTTTTTTATTTAATAAAATCAACACTAGGTTTTTTATTTTATCAAAGTATAGGGGACGGAAAAAAATGGACTATTTTTTATTTTACCTCCACAAAATTTTATTTCATCCTTACATTTTTGTTAATAATTCTTTGTGTAGCCCATTATTACTTCCCTATAGACAGAAATAAAATGTTTTTGTATTATTTGTGTTTCTTTTCTTTTGTATTCATTTTCAAAGTTTTTTTCTATTTATTTCACAAGAACAAGATTCTTCCCGAAAAATGGTATTATAAATTTTTGTATATTTGCACCCTCCAAATCGCACCATTATTATTGCTTTGGAAGTTGTTATTTTTTTAATAAATGTCAATGATGAGAATAAAGTCTATATTGGTTTCTCAACCAGCGCCTAGTGAGTCTTCTCCATATTTGGATATAGCGAAGAAGGAAAAAATAAAGATTGATTTCCGTCCATTTATCCACGTCGAAGGGGTTGACAATAAAGAGCTCAGAACACAGAAAATAGATCTGACGCAGTATACCGGTATTATTTTTACCAGTAAAAATGCGATTGACCATTACTTCAGACTTGCGGAAGAACTTCGTTTTGCCGTTCCGGATACAATGAGATATATCTGCCAGTCGGAAGCAATTGCCAACTACCTTCAAAAGCATATTGTGTACAGAAAAAGAAAAATCAGCTTTGGGGAGAAAAATTTCTCAGACCTGCTTCCTCTTTTCAAAAAATTCCCAACTGAAAAATATCTGTTGCCTTCTTCAGATGTTTTGAGTCCGGATATTGTGAAAACCATGGATGCATCTAATGCAGACTGGACAAGAGCAATCATGTACCGTACCGTATGCAGCGACCTTACAGATATCAACATTAAAGATTATGATATGTTGATCTTCTTTAGTCCGCAAGGAATCAAATCGCTACAACAAAATTTCCCTGATTTCAAGCAGGATGAAACCAAGATCGGAGTTTTCGGAAACACGACGTTGGCTGCTGCAGAAGAAGCTGGATTAAAAGTAGATTTAATGGCCCCTACGAAGGAAACTCCTTCCATGACAATGGCCCTTGAAAAGTATATTAAAGCACTTCATAAATAGTCTTTAATTATAAAAATACCATCAACCATCTTTTCAATAAAGGAAAGATGGTTTTTTTTTACCTAAATTTGAACGAAAATTAACATTGAATGGAACATCTGCATAAATTGCTTATTTTCAGATGAAAAGTATAAAGATGAACTCCACTCAATAAAAAATTAAAATATACGGATGAAAGCTCCACAGGCAAAAAAAATAGAAAAAATATTAGAAACCCACGGCGATAAAAGGATCGATAATTACTTTTGGCTGAACGAAAGGGAAAACCCTGAAGTCATCAAATACATTGAAGAAGAAAATGCCTACGAAGAATTCATCATGAAAGATACAGAAGCTCTTCAGGAAGAGCTTTTTGAAGAGATGAAAGCCCGTTATAAAAAGGATGATGAATCTCTGCCCTATTTCTTTAATGAATACTGGTATATTGTACGGTATGAAGAAGGTAAGGAATATCCTATTTTCTGCAGAAAGCACAAAAGTCTTGACAACGAGGAGGAAATTGTACTTGACGTAAATATTCTGGCCGAAGGCAAAGAATTTTTTGAAGTAGGAAGTGTAGCGGTAAGCCCTGGTAATGAGCTGGCTTCTTTTTCTTCTGATGATGTAGGAAGAAGAATTTATACACTTAATTTTAAAAATTTAAAAACCGGAGAAATTCTGCCGGACACTATTCCAAATACAACAGGAAAAGCAGTTTGGGCAAATGACAACCAACATGTTTTTTACATTAGAAAAGATAAGAGTCTCCGTGCTTTTCAGGTATACAGACATCAATTAGGAACTGATTCTGCAGAAGATGTTCTGATTTTCCATGAAAAGGATGATACTTTTGATGTCAACGTATTTAAAACAAAATCTTTACAATATATTTTCATTGCAAGTTCCAGTACTATTTCTGACGAACATCGTTTTATCCCTTCTGACAATGTATTTGCAGAATGGACAGTAATCCAGCCCAGAATAGATGATCTTGAATATTCGGTAGAGCATTATGAAGATGAATTTTACATCATTACCAATGCTGATGATGCCATCAACTTCAAAATTGTAAAAGCAAAGATTGACAACTGCAGTATGGAAAACTGGGTAGATGTTATTCCACACCGTGCAGAAGTTCTGCTGGAAGGCTTTGAAATTTTCAAAGATTATCTGGTCCTTGAGGAAAGAGAGAGAGGTTTGCTTCAGATCAAAATTATTGATGAGAAGACGCAGGAATCTTATTATCTACCTTTTTCCGATCCAACCTATACTGCCTATATTGGAATTAACCTTGAATTTGACACTGAAATTCTTCGTTATGGTTACACGTCTCTTACACAGCCAAGTTCCACTTACGAATATAATATGAAAGACAAAACCACTAAGCTTCTGAAGCAACAGGAAGTATTGGGTGGTAAATTTTTCCATGAAAATTATATTTCAGAAAGAATATGGGCAGACTCCAGAGATGGAAAAACAAAAGTTCCCATTTCTTTAGTATACCATAAAGACACCAAAAAATCAGCTGACACTCCACTTCTTCTGTATGGATATGGAAGTTACGGCCATACCGTTGATGCCAGCTTTTCAAATGTAAGGTTGTCTATTCTGGACAGGGGCTTTATTTATGCTATTGCTCACATCCGTGGTGGTGAATACCTGGGAAGAGAATGGTATGAAGACGGAAAAATGTTATTCAAGAAAAATACATTCTTTGATTTTATTGATGCAGGCAAGTATTTAATCAAAGAGAATTATACTTCATCGAGACACATGTACGCGATGGGAGGAAGTGCCGGAGGTCTGTTGGTAGGTGCTGTGGTTAATTATGAGCCTCAGTTATTCAACGGCATTGTAGCACAGGTTCCTTTCGTAGATGTTGTTTCCACCATGCTGGATGACACAATTCCTTTAACTACCGGAGAATATGATGAGTGGGGAAATCCAACTGATGAAGAATACTACCATTATATGAAAGACTATTCTCCATATGATAATGTAGAAGCCAAAGATTATCCACATATGCTGATCACCACAGGATTCCACGATTCTCAGGTCCAATATTGGGAACCTGCAAAATGGACAGCAAAACTTAGAGAATTAAAAACAGACGATAATATTTTAGTCTTTAAAACAGACATGAGTTCCGGACATGGAGGAGCAAGCGGCAGATTTGAATCTCTGAAAGAAGATGCTTTAGAATATGCATTTCTTTTAAAAATTGATAAAAAATAGTTGTATTCTTTTCTTCATTAATTTTCAAATATAACGTATATGTTATTATTAGTTTTCATTTCAATTGCCATCATTTATTACCTGATTCAAAAGCAGAAAATTACCCGAATGGAAAAGAGAGAAGACTTTAAAGCCAAACAAGAAGAAAAAATACAGGATCTTCTGAAAAAAGCAAGAGAAGAAGACATTAAAAATAAAGAAAATAACAATTTATAAAAGATATTGTCATGATAAGATGACAGTTATAATCATATGAACGAATCCGAATATTGGAAAAAAATAGAACAGTTCTTTGAAGACAATTTCCAGACTGAAAAGAACCCGCCCATTGAAACCCTTTTATTTTTGATAGGGCTACAGGAGCTGGGAAGCGGCCAGCAAAAATATACTAAAGAGGATAAGGTTAATCTGATTCATATTGCTGTGTGCAGACTGCTTGAGCCTTTTGGCTACTATAAATTCACACACTATGAAGACGGATGGCCACAGTTTGACAAACTGGAAGACCTTCCGGAATTAAAACCCAATGAACAGACTCTGCTTATGAAAAAGGCAATCATTCATTATTTCCAGGAAGAAGAGCTTTTATAAAAGCAGGAAGCAGGAAGAAAGAAGCAGGAAATTAATAAATGTCGATAAATAAAAAGAGGGTTTTTCCATGGAAAACCCTCTTTTTTTATAAATAACTGTATTTTATACATTTTCAAATTTATCCAATGAGTTCTTCAAGTTGGCTGAGTCCCATTTTAAACCCTTCTTCAAATCCCATCTCCAATATTTTTTTCATAACTTCCTGAGAATGGTAGTGGATATTGATAGTCACTTTGGTTCCTTCTTCCACTCCGGTAAAGCCGATCAGCCATTTTGACCTTGGAAAATCTTCCATGATATTTCCTTTTTCATCACAGAAAGCACTCATCCAGTCAAGACTTCTGTGTTCTGTAATTTCTCCATATTGAGACTGAGAAAACATAGGCACTTTTTCACCATTTGGCCCTACCATAGCGTACATCCAGATTCCTCCTTCTCTAAAGTCCTGGCTTACCGTTTCACACCTCCAGGGTTTAGGTCCCCACCATTGATCTAATAATTCGGATTGGGTAAAGTAATCCCATACTGTTGAAACATCAGCCTTATAAATTTTCATGACATAAATACTGGCTGCATCAAAATCTTTGTTGAAAATGATATTAGATTCCATATATTTTTATTTTTAATAAAGTTAGCACTTTATTTATTGAAAGGGACTTTTCCTATGACAAGTAAATGATAATTCATAAATAATTGTTAAAAAACACTCTTTTAAGAAAAAAAAAACAATTATTTGGCTCGTTTTTTGTTTATGTAGTCTTAAAACAATTAATTTTAACATTCATTTTTCCAAAACATATATAATTAAATAATGAATAACAAATTCATCCCAATAATTTCAGTGTTTATGACAATCTCACTGATTGTCTTTGTGACACTCCAATTTTATTGGTTGAAAGGCTATTACGGCGTACTGGAACAGGATTTTTCAAACAAAGTGTATGCAGTTTTGGAAAGTACTTCAAAAAGTATTGAAGAGATTGAAGCCGATAAATATCTGAATCAGGATTATAAAGATTTCAGAAAAAATATTCTTGCGAACAGCAAACAGCCGTCCTTAACTACTATTCAGCAGGTAGAAGACTCCGGCACTCAGAGACAGATTATCTACTCTAAAAATATTATTGAAAAAACTCAGCTGCCGATTTCTCAAAAAGGAGATTCTATCAAACTGACCACCTTATACACTGATGAAGCAGCCTATAAAATAAAAAGAGATACCACCAATCGTGAACTTCTTACCTCGGACATTAATCAGGAGATTGAAACCGGAGATTACTCCATGAAAGAATTTGTGAAAGTATATGGTAACAATCTTCCTATCACAAAAAGAGTGGATCCGAAAACGCTTGATTCCGTGATTGCCAAAGAACTTAAAATAAGAGGAATATCTGCTAAGTTCGGGTATGGAGTTCTGGACCGGAACAACAAGCTTACCAGCATTGTGAATAAAGCTTATCAGGAGAAAAAAGACAGCAACATCTACAGTTTTCCTCTTTTTGCAGACAAAAAAAATACACTGTACAGCCTTGCATTGGTTTTCCCTAAAAAAGAATACTCTCTGGCAATGAACAACTGGCCAATGCTTTTAGGAACATTTCTTTCCCTCCTTACTATTCTTGGAATTTATATTATTTCCATCAATTATATGATGAGACAGAAAAAGCTTGCTGAAGTAAAAACAGACTTCATCAATAACATGTCTCACGAGTTCAAAACACCATTGGCAACGATTTCCGTAGCAACAGATTCTTTGGCGAATGATAAAATTGCGACCAATCCGGATAAGGTAAAATATTATTCAGAACTGATCAAGCAGGAGAACTTAAGGATGAAAAAACAGGTGGAAAATGTTCTTAATATGTCCAAACTTGAAAGAAATGAAGTAGAATTGTTTTTAAAAGAAACCAACGTAAGGGAACTGATCAAAAGAACTACAGAATCTTTCAATCTGATTGTACAGCAAAGAAATGGAACACTCACGCAGAAGTTCAATGCCACCCATTATAATTTTAAAATAGACGAATTCCATATCTCAAATATGCTGGTCAACTTACTGGATAATGCCAATAAATATTCTCCTGAAGCACCGGAAATACATGTGGAAACAAGAAATGAAGGACACTGGTATATCATTGAAATTTCTGATAAGGGAATGGGAATGGACACCCAGAATAAAACCAAAATTTTCGAAAAATTCTTCAGGGAAGAAACCGGAAATATCCATAACGTAAAAGGACAGGGATTAGGTCTTTCTTACGTGAAGAAAATTGTAGAACTGCACAAAGGACAGATTATCGTAGACTCTCATAAAGGAAAAGGAAGTACGTTCACGATAAAACTGCCGATGGGATAGAAATATATAAATGATAGATGATAAGCGATAAATGATAAAATAATTTCTTTCAGATCAACTATCATTGATCATTCATCAATTATAAAAATTAAACCAAATATCAAAATATAGAAGATAGAGTGAGGAAGTTCATTCTTAATGTTAATTATTAATTATTAAAAGTTATGAGCAACAGAATATTATTAGTAGAGGACGATCAGAGTTTCGGGGCGGTGCTTAAAGATTACTTGACAATCAATAATTTTGAAGTAACACTTGCCACTGATGGGGAGCAGGGACTTAAAGAATTTACAGAAAATGAATTCGACATCTGCATATTTGACGTAATGATGCCTAAAAAAGATGGGTTTTCATTAGCTGAAGATGTAAAAAAGATTGATAAAAATACACCCATCATATTCCTTACAGCAAGAAATATGAGAGAAGATATTTTGAAGGGATACCAGTTGGGAGCTGATGATTATATCACAAAACCTTTTGATACTGAGCTTCTTTTATACAAAATCAAGGCTATTTTACAGAGAAGTTCTACATTGGAAAATGAGGAGCAGGAACAGTTCAAAATCAGCAATATTTTCTTTGACTCTATGCTGAGACAGTTGAAAGTAGGTGATAAAGAATACAAACTTTCTCCTAAAGAAAATGAACTATTGAAGCTTCTTTGTATTCACAGAAATGATTTCATGCCTAGAGATCTTGCTCTAAGAAAGATCTGGAAAAAAGAAAATTACTTTACCGCAAGAAGTATGGACGTATATATTGCAAAACTTCGTAAGCTATTAAAAGACGATGAAGGATTGGAAATTATCAACGTTCACGGAGAAGGATTTAGACTTTTGGTAAAAAATTAATCCAAAAATCAAATTATAAGTATAAAATTAGCAAAACAATTGAAAATGTTTTGCTAATTTTGTTTCATACCCATGGATATGAAGAATACATTTATAGGTTTGATCGCAGTATCACTATTAGCTGCATCTTGTAAAAAGGATGAAAAAGCTACTTATTTAAAAGAAGAAGCTAATGCCGGACAACCCAGCGTAGCCCTTAATACAGCCTCAAAGACATCACTGATGGAACAGGCAGGTATTCAGTCTACCTCTAGCCCTGCTCCAATGGCTACAGCTCCAGGCATGAATCCTCCACACGGACAACCTGGCCACCGATGTGATATCCCTGTTGGACAACCTCTGAATAGCGCACCTGCAGCAGCAACTACAGCTTCACAAAATATAAATACGAACGGAAGCAATATTGTCCAGATTGATCCTAATGCAGTATCACCAGGAAAAATCACCCTTGATAACAACGGAAAACAGACAAAAACAGCTCCGGGGATGAATCCTCCACACGGACAGCCCGGACACCGATGTGATATTCCGGTAGGACAGCCTTTAAACAGTAAACCTGCAGCAGCTCCTCAACCAACACAAAATGTAGTTCAGACTACTCCGGCTCCTGCACCAGCTGCACAGAATCTTGCGATGGGAGAAAAACCAAAGCTAAACCCTGCACACGGAGAACCTTGGCACAGCTGTTCTCTAAAAGTTGGTGATCCTTTGCCATAAATTTCTTATTTTTGCAGATATGAAGCTGTTTCACCTACTTGCAATTGTATTTTGCCTGGGAGTTTTTTTAATTCCCAAGGACAATTTCTATGCGCAGGCAATGCAGGAAACATGCTGTAAAGCAGAATCTTCCAAGAAAATGGACTGCTGTAAAAACCATTCTTCAAAGAAAGACAGCAAACATGACAAAACAAAATCATGTAATGATGACTGCTGTTCATCATGTGTTGCCTGCTACACTTTTATTGAAACCCCTTTCTCAAAAAATCTACGTTTGGAACTGTCTTATTACAAAGCGAATAAGAATGCTCAGTTTCGATATTCAGATCCTTATCTTTCAGACCGTTTAAAGGAAATCTGGCAACCGCCTAAGATAGGTTAATTAAAATACCACGGGTTCATTATACTATGTAATGGACTGTTTTTTAATTAATTTAAACTTTTAAACAAAATGAAATCACCTATTTCCAGGTTTATACTTGGTGCATTATTCCTATTTACACAATTTATATCTGCTCAAACGCTTTCAAAAAATCAGTTCAAAGTAAAAGGGAACTGTGAGATGTGCAAAACAAGAATTGAAAGTGCTGCCAAAAAAGCAGGTGCAAAAACAGCAGTTTACTCTGTTGATCTTCAAACCTTAACTGTAGAGACAGATAAGGTATCTACAGATGATATTTTGCAAAAAGTGGCTGAAGCAGGCCATGACAATGAGAAATTCAAAGCTCCCGATACTGTTTATAATAGCCTTCCAGGATGTTGTCTGTATAGCAGAGATCTACAGCCATCACAAGCGGAAGCCCATCACGAACACCATACAAATGCTAGTGTTTCTGATAAAAAAGAAAACGAATTCTATGTAAGGGGAAACTGTGCTTCCTGTAAGGCAAGAATTGAAAAGGCTTCAAAAAGTGCAGGTGCTGATACCGCAGAATGGAATGCAGAAAAGCAAACTGTTATTTTAAATTTTGACCCGTCAAAAACCTCGGCAGATAAGATCTTAAAAGCAATTGCCGATGCAGGTCATGATAATGAAAAATACAAAGCTTCAGATGCTGTTTATAACGGGCTTCCGGGATGTTGTTTATATGACAGGGAGTTTACTTTTGGTGAACCCAATCCAAAGGTACATTATGAAGAAGGAGCAAAACATGAAGATCATAAAGACAATGAGGCTTCATCAACGAAAGAAGATCACTCTCAGCATGAAAAAAGCATTGACGGAGTTGTAGTAACAGGTTCCAAGGCAGCGACTGCTTTAAGCAAGAAAGAAGCAGGACTTGTTTTTAATATTGATAAAAAAGAACTGTTAAAGGCAGCTTGTTGTAATCTGTCTGAAAGTTTTGAAACCAATGCAACTGTGGATGTTTCTTTCAGCAATGCCGTTACCGGAACAAAGCAACTGAAAATGCTTGGTCTGGATCAGAAATATACCAGCTTAACGAAAGAACAGTTACCTGAAATCAGAGGTCTGGCTTCTGCCTATGGTTTAAATTTTATTCCGGGAAGGTGGATTGAAAGTATCCAGCTTACTAAGGGAGGAAGTACTGTAACGAATGGTTATGAAAGCATCACAGGGCAGATTAATACTGAACTTTTAAAGAATGCAAAAACTCCGGAAACTTCACTAAATCTTTTCTCCGATTTCAATGGAAGAGCTGAAGTAAATATTACCAATGTTTCTCCGATTAACGATAAATGGTCACAGACTTTCCTTCTTCACGGAAACGGAACTTTCGGGAATACGGATATGAATGATGACGGTTTTCTGGACAGACCGAAAGGAACTCAGATCAATGCGGCCTATTTGCTGAATTATAATGATCTGGAAAAGTCAGGGTTCGGGTCTCACTTCGGAATTAATTTTATCAGAGATGAAAGAACAGCAGGACAGGTTGGTTTTGATAAAAAATTAGCTCAGGACAAACAACCTTTTTATGGGGTAGGAATTGATATTTCAAGATTTCAGGTTTGGAATAAAACAGGTTATGTTTTTAAAGGAAAACCTTATCAAAGCATCGGATGGATGAACCAATATGTGTATCACCAGCAGGATAGTTTCTTTGGATTGAGAAATTATGCGGGACAGCAGCACACTTATTATTCCAATTTAATCTTTGAAAGTATTATCGGGAATACCAATCATAAGTATAAAGCCGGAGCAAGTTTCTTGTATGACGGTTATAAGGAAACGTATTTATTGAATGACCTGAAAAGAAATGAAATTGTACCGGGAATCTTTGCTGAATATACTTTAACAGGTTTAAAATATACATTAGTAGCAGGAACCAGAGTAGATTTCCATAATCTGGCAGGAACTCAGTTTACACCAAGATTAAATTTCAAGTATGATTTTACGCCTCAGACTATTTTAAGACTTTCTGCGGGAAGAGGATTCAGAACTGCAAATGTATTTGCGGAAAGCCAGCAGTATTTTGCATCAAACAGAGCGATTAATATTTTATCCAATGGAGGAAATATTTATGGTTTAAAACCTGAAATTGCATGGAATTATGGTGCAAGCTTACAACAGGAATTCAAATTATTCGGAAGAAAATCCAGTATCATTGCCGATTTCTTCAGAACAGATTTCCAAGATCAGGTGTTGGTGGATCTTGACAAATCTCCACAGCAGCTGACATTCTATAATCTGGAAGGAAAATCTTTTGCAAATTCATTCCAGACGCAGTGGGATTTTACACCTTTCAAAAACTTTGATGTAAGGCTTGCTTATAAGTATTATGATGTGCAGGCTGATTATATCGGAGGAAGAAGAGAAGTTCCTTTTATGGCTAAGCACAGAGGGTTTGTGAATCTGGCATATTCAACCAATAAAAATAATAATGGAGGATTCTGGAGCTTTGACACCACTTTAAACTGGGTTGGCAAACAGAGACTTCCTGATACTTCAAGTAATCCGGCAGAATTCCAGTTACCAACTTATTCGGAATCTTATGCAGTTCTTAATGCTCAGATCTCAAGAAACTTCAATAAAAAGATTAGAGCTTACTTAGGAGGTGAAAACCTGACTTCTTATTATCAGAAAAATGCGATTGTTGATTTTAAAAATCCTTTCGGAAATTATTTTGACGGAGGAATGGTGTATGCTCCTATTATGAAAGCTAACTTTTATGTGGGATTGGATGTGACATTTTAAAAGCGGGAAGCTGGAGGAATGAAGCTGGAAGTTCTATTTGTCTTAAATAACAGATATTTAGAGGTTCTGATCACTTTCAATAATTTATTTCTTTCAGCCTCAAGCTTCCTTACCAATAAAAAACCGCTTCAATGAAGCGGTTTTTTTATTTATCTTCCAAAGTCATCCTGTACTCTTACGATATCGTCTTCGTCTGAAGGATTGGATGCATCGGTGTGCTGCCAGATCTCGGCAACGATTCCCCAACCTGCAAGACCGATTAATCTGTGCCTTTCTCCCTGCTGAAGCTTTACCTGATCTTTCGGACCATATTCTCCCAATTCTCCTTCTTCATCGGTATTGCTTCTTTTGATTCCTACCGTTCCTTCTACTACCTGCCAGATTTCTGCTCTTCTGTGGTGATACTGCCAGCTTAATCTTGCTTCGGGAGCCACGATAAGAATTTTCGGGCTTAGCTTCCCTCCTATTCTAAGGTTGTCTACATCAATCCCATCAAAATACTGGTTCGCAAAATCCTGCGCCTGTGTTTCATCAATTACAAAGAAACCTCCCCAAGGTCTTGTATCATCTTTAGCTGCAATAGTAAAACCTTGTGTCTGCAGCATGTTTTCTACTCTATCGAATATTTCTTTTTTTTCTGTACTCATACAGTTTTGTATTTCTAAATTAAAAATTATTTATTTGATTCTTCTTTTGGCATTGAATACGGAAAATCTTTTTCCTGTGAACCTCTTTCTTTATTAGGCTTATTATCCATTTTAAAGTCTAAAACAGCTCCTTTCATTAATTCTTTATGGCTCAACCAGTTTTTAGAATAAGGCTGTTGGTTTACATTCAAAGATTTTACATATAAATTGTCGGAATTGTTTTCCGGAGCTTTTATTTCAATTTTCTTACCATTTTCCAGATAAATTGTAGCTTCTTTAAACAATGGCGCTCCCAGTACATATTGGTCTGTTGCCGGTGTTACCGGATAAAACCCAAGTGCTGAGAAAATATACCATGCGGAAGTTTGTCCGTTATCCTCATCTCCACAATATCCGTCTGGGGTAGCATGGTACAGTTTATTCATCACCTGTCTTGCCCAATATTGTGTTTTGTAAGGCGCTCCCGCATAGTTGTACAGATAGATCATATGCTGGATAGGCTGGTTTCCGTGGGCATATTGTCCCATATTCATAATCTGCATTTCTCTGATCTCATGAATCACTCCTCCATAATAGCTGTCATCAAAAACCGGCGGTAATGAGAATACCTCATCTAATTTGGCTTCAAATTTCTGTTTTCCGCCCATTAATTCTGAAAGACCGTCAATATCCTGGAAAACAGACCATGTGTAATGCCAGCTGTTTCCTTCAGTAAATGCATCACCCCATTTGAAAGGATTGAAAGGTTTCTGGAAGTTCCCGTCTTTATTTTTACCACGCATTAAACCTGTTTCCTTGTCAAAGACATTTTTATAATTATAAGCTCTTTTCTTATAAATATCAATTTCTGAAGCAGGTTTTCCTAATGCCTTTCCTAGTTGATAAATTGAAAAGTCGTCATAAGCATACTCCAATGTTCTTGCTGCATTTTCATTGATCTTTACATCGTAAGGCACATATCCTAACGTATTGTAATATTTTACTCCTGCACGGCCTACAGCTTCTATAGGACCTTCATTATTGGCACCGTGTTTTACTGCCTGCCAAAGCGCTTCTGTATCATATCCACGAAGTCCTTTAATGTAAGCATCTGCCACTACGGATGCAGAATTATTTCCGATCATAATATCGGAATATCCTGGGCTGCTCCATTCTGGTAAAAATCCTCCTTCTTTGTAAGCATTTGCTAATCCTTCCTGCATTTCTACATTGATACTTGGATACACAAGATTCAGGAAAGGGTATAAAGCACGGAAGGTATCCCAAAATCCGGTTCCTGCAAACATTCTTCCGTCTGCAATTTTACCGTTGTAAGGACTCCAGTGTTTTATTTTATTCTGAGCATCAATTTCATATAATTTCTGTGGAAAGAATAAGGTTCTGTATAAAGAGGAATAAAAGGTTCTCATCTCCTGATCTGTACCTCCTTTTACATCTATTTTCCCTAAGGTCTTGTTCCAGATATTTTTAGCATCGGTTTTTACCTGTTCAAAATTTTTGGTCCCGATTTCTCTTCTCAGGTTCAGTTCTGCCTGTTCAAAGCTGATGAATGAAGAGGCGACTTTTGCATAAACCGTTTCTTTATTTTTAAGCTTAAAACCTACTACCGCTCCTGTATGATCACTGGTAATTTCTAACTGATCATTCACCAATTTATCATCTTTCCAGGTTTTTGTGAGTTCAAAATCTTTATCAAACTGAATGACAAAGTAGTTTTTAAAATTTTCATATTTCCCGGTAGAATATCTTGTGGTGTATCCGAGAATTTTTCTTTCTTTCGGCAGGATTTTGATGTAAGATCCTTTGTTCAAAGCATCCACAACAACATAGGCGCTGTCTGTTTTGGGAAAATCAAATTTAAAATAAGAGGCTCTTTCCGTAGGGGTAAATTCTGTCGTAACATTGATGTCAGCAAGATAAACACTATAGAAATAAGGAGTAGTAACCTCAGCTTTGTGGCTGAACCAGCTTGCTCTTTCGTCTTCTTTAAATTTTACTTTTCCTACTCCCGGCATGATGGCAAATGCGCCATAATCGTTCATCCAGGGAGATGGCTGGTGGGTTTGTTTGAATCCTTTTATTTTATCTGCATCGTAGGTATATGCCCATCCGTCGCCCATTTTACCGGTCTGCGGTGTCCAGATATTCATTCCCCACGGAAGTCCGACTGCCGGATAGGTATTTCCGTTGGATAATGAAGGCTTGGACTGTGTTCCCATTAAAGGATTCACATAATCTACGGGAGATCCATTCTGACCAAAGGCCCAGGCCTGTAATAACAGGAAGCAGGTAGAAAATATAAACTTCATTGTATCTTTTCGTTTGTTAATTTATATACGCTTTTTTTAATGCATAGCTGGCAGCTCCAAGAATGGCGGCATCTTCAAATATAGCAGAAATTTTAACCTGCAAGTTAATATTATTCCTTGTTAAATTCTGAATAAATCTTTGTTCAAAATAAGGATAAGCTTTGGCAATATTTCCGCCTATAACTAAAACTTCCGGTTTATAATAATCTACATATTTGATAATAAATTCTGAAAAAGAATCTGCATATTCATCAAATATTCTGGTTTGTATTTCCGCTGGTTTGTCCAACAAATCTTTGGTCCCTGAAATTTCTTCTCCGGTCAATTCTTTATAACGGTTTACAAACCATCGTGTTGCCAGATAATCTTCACTGATAGAGTCTCTGAAAGGAGAATCCCATAAGTCTTCATCCGTTGCAAATTCTCCATTGAAGAAGGTAGTTCCCAATCCTGTACCGAGTGTCACACCAAAAATTCTGCTGAATCCCTGGGCACATCCTCCGAATACTTCTCCTTCCATAAAAGCTGCGGCATCATTTACAAAATGAATCTGCTCCTGAGAAACAGATAGTCTTTTTGCCAGCTCTTCTTTGATATTGACCTGATAGATATCGATAAATTTCCCTTGCTGCATCAGCGATATTCCATTCTCATAATCGAAAGGTCCGGGCATTGCGATACCAACCAAAAGGTCTTCTTTTACCAGATCATGTGCCACTTTATGAATGGCCGAAACCCATGCAGAGAAAATAACTTCCTTATTCTCAAAAGCATCTACATGTTCTCTTACATAAGTTGAAGAAATGATTTCACGTTTTTCCGGATCTACCTGAGCCAATGTGATGTGTGACCCTCCAATATCGATTCCTACTATATTCTGCATTATTTTTAATTTTAAATTCAAACATCCCTCTGACTGAAAAAACAGACAAACAGGAGTACACAACCTGTCTGTCTGCTTTGTATTTCAGACTTTATATTATCAATTCCGATAACTATCTTATTATCTGAACCTTACTTTACAATTACTTTACCTGTTGATAGTACTTTATTATTTGCGGATGTGATTTTGTAAATATAAGTACCACTGATTAAATCCTGCGTATTGACTGCGTTATTATTTTGATTAATATTCTGTTTTTTGAATAATTTTCCGGAGGCATCGTACAATGCCACTTCAGTTGCCGAATTGTCACTAATGGCAAAATGAATGTCATTTCCTCGTTTCACAGGGTTCGGATAGACTGCGCTGTTCTCCTTCACAGATTCAACATCTTTCACTGCAAGATTAGAAGCACAGGCAACATCTGTTTTCCAGTTGGCATCTGTCATATTGATCAGCGTTGCAAAATGGGTATTGGCTGTAGCATCTAAAGCTCCCATTCCACTTCCTTCATCCATTTTCCAGTTCGCTTCAAGATCTGTAGAGTTGGCAGGAACATTACAGCTGTTACTTACTATTTCCTGAGGTGTTAAAGCTCTTTTCCAAACTCTAAATTCATCCAGAAAACCGTTGATTGTACGGGAATTGTCATAGTTTCTTCCCAGATAAAGGATTCCGTTTGCTGTAAAGTTTCCGGTTACTGCAAAGGTTGCATCAAGGTTTCCGTTGACATAAATCTTCATTGTTGCCCCATCATAAGTAGCGGCTACATGATACCATGTATTGGTATTGAATGCTGTATTCGTGTTAAGTTTCACCTGTGATGAACCGAAGCTCAGGATAAACTGAAGTTTGTTATTCGCCAGGTTTCCGTCCCCGAATCTTAGCATTGCCGAGTTATTATCTCCTACTTCAACACCCATCACTGATGAAATATAAGGGAATCCTGTTTTGAAAGCATTTACTTTTACCCAACCTTCAAATGTCATCGCATTTCCACTCAGGTTAAATTGGCCTGCATTCAGATAATGGGTACTTCCGTTAAAAGAAAGAGATCTTGCCCCCGGACTTGTAACAGGCGCGAAACCACTATTGAATGATCCTTCTCCTGAATAAGTACTTGTAGTTCCTCCGGCACATCCAGCCTGTACCTTCCATACATAGTTTGTATTTGGGGTAAGATTTTGAAGTGCATAAGAGTTGGTTGTAATATTTGGAATTTCAGACCATGTTGTGGCTGCAGCTGTTTTATACTGCAGGGTATATGAAGTTGCATTTCCTGCATCCCATGATAGCTGAGCAGTATTACCAAGGAAACTTCCGGAAGTTAATCCTGATGGCGTAGTGCAGCCACTTCCGGAGTTAAACCTTGGTGCAAAAATATAAGTACTTGTTAATGTCGGTGAGCAGTTGGACTGTATTCTCCAGTCGTAGTCTGTATTCAGCGTAAGGTTATTGATGACAATATTATTTCCTGAATAATTATTGGCAACGTTTGTCCATACCGTTGAATTGGCTGGTTTGTAATCTATATTATAAGACTGGGAAGCGTTGGAAGTCCAGTTCAGTTTGGCTGAAGTTCCTGTCACATTGGAAACATCAAGTCCCAATGGCGGATCACAGGTTTGTCCCTGAGACCATGAGTATAGCTGACCGCTTAAGAGCGTATTTTCGTTGTAAAGAATATTGGAACCTGTACTCAGATAGCTGGCCACATTTGTCCCTGCCAGGTCGTACCACATGAAAACGCCATATTGATCATTTTTTGTGTTGGTCGCTAGGCTTGCCAATGTAGTTGCGGAAGTTGAGCTGGGATTCGAGTTTTGAATCCATGTAGCAGCTGCTGATATTTTAGATTTATTAAGGGGAGGAACTACAGGCGCATTGTATGTGCTGTACATCGCATTCCAGGTGTAATCAATATAATTTCCAGCCAGATCTCCATTATAGGTTTGTCTTGTTGTTGCTGGTCCATAATAGTAGAATGTAATCAGCTTATCCGGCATTGCTGCTTTCAATTCCTGCAAAAGCATTACGAAAGAACTGTTATTTGGCTGTCCGGTTCCGTTATTTCCGTACCCTGCATATTCATCATCAAGGTCTACTCCGTCTAAGCCATAAGTATAAACAGTATGAGCTACCTGTAAAGCAAAATCTTTTGCCGCCTCACGGTTAGGAAAATTAGAAATTCCTGCTCCCTGGTGGTTTCCTAAAAGATCCAGTAATACTTTTATTCCTTTTTGCTGTAAAGGTTTCACATAAGTATTAACATCATTCAGAACTTTGGTAACGTTGTTATTATTTGAGATATAAGCACGGTTTTTGGAAACATCATAGTTGATATTCGCTGCAAAAATAATGGCAACATCAAAAAGCTGTCTGTTGGTATTTTGCAAAGTATATGAACCTGCGTTCAGCATATTATTGTTGTTCACTTCCACATAGCATACTCCTAAAGGATCAAGCTGCTGTGCTTTGAGCAACGGAGCTGACTGAAGCATCAGGGCCATCAAGGGAATAAAAAAGGATTTTTTTCTCATAGTTATATCAATTTTGTAGTAGAAAAATCATTGGGCCGAAGCCCAATGACTGAGGTTATTATTTTACAATTAGTTTTTCGGATTGTTTTAAGCTTCCATCATGAGATTCAAACTGAACGATATAGTTCCCTGCTGAAAGCCTGGTCAATTCATATTGATTATCTCCGGAATTCAGTGATTTTGTGTCTACAATTCTTCCATTAAGATCATATACCGTTAATTTTCCTTTGCTGTATTCATCCGGAACAGAAACTGTAAGTGATGAAGATTTGCTTACCGGATTCGGATATAATTTTATTTGATTTTTAATGTTTACCTGCCCTGCGCTTATAGCTTTCTGGCTTCCCGCAGTCCTTGCCAATAGTGAACTTCCTGTAGTACACGGCAGATCGGTTCCCCAATTGGAAGCATCAACACCTGTCAATGTTAAGGTCACTCCATTTCCTGAGGTATCCTGAACCGTAGAACCGCTGCCTTCATTAAACTTCCAATAGGCAGCCAGTGAAGTAGCCGGAACGGACACATTACACATATTCTGACTGATTTCTGTCTGGCTCAATGCACGTTTCCAAACTCTTACCTCATCTATCTTTCCATTGAAGTTTCTGGAAGTGTTATACAAATATCCTACGTTGAACGCTCCGTTTGAATTCACACTTCCTGTCTGTGCTTTAGTTGCATCCAGAACTCCATTGATGTAAATTTTCATATTGGCTCCATCATAAGTAGCTGCCACATGATACCAGGTATTGGCATTCAAAGCTGTTACAGAAGCAAGTTTTTGCTGTACATTATTAATGCTTACTACAAACTGAAGCTTATTATTGGCAAGGCTGGCATCTCCCAATCGCAAGAATGCGGAATTGCTGTCACCTGCTTCAGTTCCCATGATAGAAGAAATGTATGGGGAAGCTGATTTGAATGATGAAGGTTTGATCCAGCCTTCAAAAGATAATGCAGAACCGCTCAGATTCATACTTCCGGCAGCTCCTGATTCAGTGCTTCCATCCAGAGACAGAGCATAAGAACCTGTAGGCGTTGTTCCTGAAGTGCTTGTAAATCTTGGGGCAAACATGTAAGCACTTTTTACACTGCAGTTTGTTCTGATTCTCCAGTCATATTCAGTATTTGCTGTTAAACCTGAAACCGTTACGGAAGTAGAGCTGGTTGCAGATACAGCATTCGTCCATGTTGTTGAGGAAGCTGGTTTATAATCAATATCATACGTATTGGTTCCTACTGCAGACCAGTTCAGTTTTGCAGAAGTTCCTGTAAGATTGCTTGTATACAATCCGATAGGAGCATCACAATTTGCACCTTGTGTCCACGATTGTAAAGGAGTGCTTAAAACAGTTTGTTCTCCGTATAATGTCTGAGTTCCTGCTGAAAGTTGTGTCGCTTCGTTAGTTCCATGTAAATCATACCACATAAATACTCCGTATCCACCATTTTTAGTTTGGGTAGCTAGACTGGTGGTGGTAGAATTGGAAGTATTTCCCATCCATACGGCAGCAGGAGAAATCTGTGCTTTGGTAAGAGGAGGTACATTGGGAGCGGAGAATGTTCCGTACATAGCGTTCCAGCTGTAGTTGACATTGTCTCCCACTCTGGCTCCGTTCCATGAAAGCCTTGAAGCTGCAGGGCCATAATAATAGAATGAAATAATCTTATTCGGTAATAATGCTCTGAGTTCCTGAACAAGCATTACAAAAGAGCTGTCATTAGGCTGCCCAGTTCCGTTATTTCCGTATTCTGAGTATTCATCATCAAAATCAATTCCATCAAGACCATAGGTATTCACTGTATTGGCAAGCTGTAATGCAAAATCTTTTGCCGCTTCACGAGTAGGAAAATTACAGATCCCTGCTCCCTGGTGGTTTCCCAAAATAGTCAGAACTACTTTCATCCCTTTTTGCTGGAGTGGCTTGATGTAGGTATCTGCATTGGTAAGCACTTTCGTGACATTATTATTGGAGTACAGATACGCTCTGCCACGGCTGGTATCATAATTAATATTAGCCGCAAAAATATTCACCACATTGAACAGATAACTGTTCGATGTCTGCAGTTTGTACGATCCTGCATTCAGGATGTTGTTGTTGTTCACTTCCACATAGCAAATTCCTGTAGGATTAAGCTGTTGTGCGTTAATCAGAGAACCTGACTGAAGCATCACTGCCATCAGTGCGGTAAGGATGGATTTTTTTTTCATTGTATAATTTTTTTAAGGTGTTTTGGTGTCTGAATTTTATATAGCGTTCCCCTGATACCTTCTTTCCGGAAAGTATCTCAGATGAATAAAACTATATAAAAGGGAGGGCTATGTCAGTAGCTCAGGGTTTTCGTTAAAGGTTTTCCATAACAATTCACCGAATAACGTATTTGCCCATGCAAACCATTCTCTGGTGAATTTTTTGTCATTGTCTTTATGGAAGGATTCATGCATAAAGCCTGTCCCACCGTGCGTTTTCTGTAGAGTATTGATACACCATTTGATCTCACTTTTGTCTTTTGTAGTGAGCGCTTTCATAATAATACTCATTGGCCAGATCATGTCAAGTCCGATATGTGGACCTCCTATCCCTTCTGCCAGTTTACCTTTGAAGAAGAACGGGTTATTTTCTGACCACACGAATTTTCTTGTATTCAAATAAACAGGGTCATCAGCTTTCACCGCATCCAGATAAGGCAATCCCAACAAGCTTGGACAGTTCGCATCATCCATCAGGTTGTAGCTTCCGAAACCGTTTACTTCAAAAGCATAGATTTTTCCAAATTCAGGATGGTTATAAATTCCGTATTTTTTGATGGCTGCATCTACCTCATCAGCAAGACTATTCAGTTGTTGAGCCAATGCTTTTTCATTTTTAATCTGAGAAACCATTTCCGCGGCCTGACGTAGGCTTACCACTGCAAATAAGTTAGACGGGATCAGGAATCCATAGATAGTAGCATCATCACTTGGACGGAACATAGAGCTGATAAGACCAACCGGTTTTGTCGGATAACCATATCCTCCCATAGGAACTCCATCGGTTGCCCAAGCTGTTGTACGCTCAAATTTGTAAGGTCCAAGATCATTTTTTCTCTGCTGCTCTTTGAAAGTCTGCAGAGTAAGTTGTATTCCTTTTAACCAATTGGCATCAAATGGTTTTGTATCTCCTGTTGTTTTCCAGAAGTGGTACGCAAGGCGGATAGGATAACAAAGCGAGTCAATTTCCCATTTTCTTTCATGGGTTCCCGGTTTCATGTCAGTATGGTCATATTCTTTCCATTTACTGATCTTCTGATCATCGTTATAAAAAGCGTTTGCATAAGGGTCTTTCAGGATGAAAGTAGTCTGCTTATGAATAACTCCTGAAATAAGTTTGTGCAGTTTTTCGTCTTTTTGGGAGAACTGCAGATAGGGAAAAACCTGTGCGGAACTGTCACGAAGCCACATAGCATCAATATCCCCAGTGATCACATATGTATCCGGTGTTCCGCTGGTTTCTGTATAGTAAACAGTAGTATCTAATGTATTGGGGAAACTGTTTTCAAAGAGCCAGCCGAGTTCTTTGTTTTTAACCTTCTTTTTAAAAGTAGCGATCGCATTTTCTACGGATTCGCTGGTAAAATGTCTTTTTTCTTTAGGAACACGGACAACAGGAAAATCATCCAGTACTAAGTTTTTAGCAAAAACATTTTGAGTAAACAGCAATCCAGCTCCTGCCAATGCACTTGTTTTAATAAAATTTCTCCTTTCCATTGATACTTTTGTTTCGTTTATTTTTATTAGTCTTATTTTACTGGCTTACTTCCCATTACAAACCTCAGCTCTCCACCGTTCATGATATCGCTGTGGTTTAGTTCCCAGCTTTTGTATTCCTTTCCGTTCAGGAACATTTTCTGTACATAGATATTCTTGTCAGATATTTTGTCTGCAATCACGGTGAATGTCTTTCCGTTTTCCAGCTTTAAAGAAGCTTTTGGGAATTGTGGGGCTCCAATGGCATAAACAGGTTTTCCTGGTGTCACAGGATAGAATCCCAGTGATGAGAAAATATACCATGCTGACATTTGTCCGCAATCCTCGTTATTCACAATTCCATCCGGTTTAGCCGCATACATATTATCACGGATATATTTTACCATTTTCTGAGTCTTATAAGGGCTTCCTGCATAATTGTACAGGTATGGAACATGATGTCCCGGCTCATCCCCGAATCCTAAAGACCCGATGAATCCTGAGATATCCACATGCTGTTCTCCTTCCATATGCAGCGCTTCTGTAAAGGTTTTATCCAGTTTTTCTTCAAATCCTTTTTTCCCTCCGTACAGATTCATCATTTCATCAATCTGATGGGGTACAAAGAAATCATATGCCCAGATGTTTCCGGAAACCCAATGTGGCTGAAGTTTTTTCCAGTCGTTAAGGGTGAAATCTGCTAAGAACTTCCCGTCTTTTTGTCTTGGCCAGAAATGATTATTTTCTTTATTGAAAGTATTCAGGAAGTTCATAGAACGCTTTTTATACACTTCTGATTCATCTTTCTTCCCTAGTTTTTCAGCAAGCTGTTGAATGCACCAGTCATCATATGAATATTCCAGTGTTGCAGAAACAGAAGCTCCGTTTTCTGATGGGGTATATCCTAGTTTGATATAATCATTAAGACCTCCGCCACCATCGCTGCTGCTCATTTTATCTGTTAAAGAGGCATCTTTCATAGCAGCAAACGCTTTTTCAGCATCAATACCAGGAACTCCTTTTGAGATAGCATCCCAGATTACCGAAGCACTGTGATATCCTAGCATACAGAAATTATCATATCCACAAAGCTCCCAGATTGGCATGTGATCTTTACGGTCTGTATATCTGCTGATCAAAGAGTTGGCAAATTCTTTTGTATGTTTCTGATCCATGATGGTCAACAGCGGGTGTGTTGCTCTGAATCCGTCCCAGTAAGAATAGGTACTGTAGTTGGTGAACCATTTGGTATTCATGTTTTCCTGAGCGGCAACATAGTCTCCATTTACATCCATGTAAAGGTTGGGTGCAATGAATGTATGGTAAACTCCGGTATAGAAAATTTTTCTCTGGCTGTCTGTACCGCCTGTCACCTGGAATCTTCCGATCAGATCTCTCCATGTCTTTTGAGCTGTTTCTTTCGCTTTAGCAAAGTCAATATTTTTAGCTTCGGTATCGAAATTTTCCTGTGCATTTTCTGTACTCACCGGAGATAAAGATACTTTTACTTCAATACTTTCCTGGTCTTCGGTTGAAAACCTTACAAAAGCTTTCGCATCCTTGGCAAGGGCAATTTTTTCATCATTTTTGATTTTTCCGTCAGCATAAACGCCGTAAGACTTAAACGGTTTGGAAAACTCCATCACGAAGTAAGCAAATCGTTTACCTCCCCAGCCGTTGCTGTAACAGTATCCTTTGATTTTATTATTGCCTTCTACACTCACTAATGTATGGTAGATATTTCCGAAAATTTTATTGGTAGGATCAATAATGATATTAGATTCATCACTTTTCGGGAAAGTATATTTATGAAATCCTACTCTTGGAGAAGCAGTAAGTTCTGCTTTAATTCCATAGCTGTCCAGCATTACGGAATAATATCCCGGGGACGCTATTTCTTTATCATGCGTAAATTTTGAACGGTAGCCTGTTTCAGGATTCTCTTCCGTTCCTGGAACCATTTTTACCTGTCCCACGGTAGGCATTACCAGAATATCTCCAAGGTCTGCCCAACCTGTTCCGCTAAGATGATTATGACTGAATCCCATGATCGTCTTACTGCTGTAGTGATATCCGGAACACCAGTCCCAGTCACCACTTTTCGTATTCTGATCCGGACTCAACTGTATCATCCCGAATGGTGTAGTTGCTCCCGGAAATGTATGCCCATGTCCTCCTGTCCCTATGAAAGGATCTACCCAGGATAAAACATCATTTTTATTTTGCTGGGCACTGGCTACAGAAATCAGGGTTGTAAAAAAGCAGATAAGCAGTTCTTTTTTCATGATAAGAGAGGTATCGAAGATTTTTTTATTTAAAGTTGGTTTAAAAATAGGAAAACCATTATAAAATTCCCAGAAAAAGGGAAAATTAAGATGATTAACCTATTTTCCTAAACTTTATATTACTGTATTAAATTGAATTCTTTTTCATAAAATCAATGATTTCTGAGATATATCCAAAGGCAATAGCAACTACGGTATCAGCTGCACCATAATATACTGTTACTTTGTCTCCCTCGGTCAATGCTGCACAAGGGAAAACCACATTCGGTACATCTCCTGTCAGTTCATACACTTCAGCCGGAGCCAACAGATAAGGCTTCGTTCTGTACAATACTTTTGTAGGATCTTCAAGGTCCAGCAAAGCAGCTCCCATTGAATATCTGAACCCTCTGCAGGTATTGATCACTCCATGATAGAAAAGCAGCCATCCTTCTTCTGTTTTAATAGGAACCGGCCCTCCTCCTATTTTTGTACACTGCCAAGCACTGTCTTCAAAAGGAGTTACTTTCATCACGCAACGGTGTTCACCCCAGTATTTCATATCAGGACTATAGCTGATATAAATGTCACCGAAAGGCGTATGTCCGTTATCACTAGGACGGCTCAGCATGGCATATTTACCATTGATTTTTTCAGGGAACAAAACTCCGTTTCTGTTGAAGGGAAGAAATGCATTTTCACACTGAAAAAATTCTTTAAAATCAAAAGTATATCCAATACCGATGGTAGGACCATTGTATCCGTTGCACCATGTGATCCAGTAGCGGTCTTCTATAAAGGTTACACGAGGATCATATTTGTAATCGGATTCAATCATATCCGTATTTCCTGCCTGCATTTCAATAGGATCATGATTGATGTCCCAATTGATTCCGTCTTTACTGAAACCAGCAAAAATATTCATCTGTACTGCCTTATTATCGCAACGGAACACACCGGCAAATCCATCCTCAAAAGGAATCACCGCACTATTGAATATACTGTTGGATGTTGGTATCGCATATCTGTTAATGATCGGGTTTTCGGAAAACCTCCACATGATATCATTGCAATCTTCCGGGCGATCCTGCCAAGGGATCATTACTGATTGAGCTGTCATAAAGTATTTTTTACTTTTTATTTTTAATTATTATTAGTTGATTTGTTGTTCTTTCTGATTTTCCGGATAAGGGAAAGGAACGAATAAAGTGGCTAAAAATGCAGGAATGGTAGCAATCAAGACCCAGATAAAGAACATTTTATACCCGATCCAGTCACTGATCATTCCACTGAACATTCCGGGAATCATTACCCCAAGGTTCATAATCCCTGTTGCAAAAGCGTAATGGGCCGTTTTGTGTTTTCCGGGAGCAATCTGCTGCATCATGTAGAGCATTAATCCTACAAAACCAAATCCGTATCCGAAATATTCCACTACCACGGCAATTCCTACGGGTAAAAGATCTGCCGGCTGATAATAAGCCAGTAATGCATACACCACAAATGGAATATTGAATGCACTGCACAGCCATATCAAAGATCTTTTCAATCCACGGGCTGAGATAAAATATCCTGCCAGTACAGATCCTAAAATGAATGCTGCAGAACCATAAGTTCCATATACAAGTCCTATATCAGAAGTGGATAATCCCAGTCCTCCTGAAGTTCTTGGAGCTTTAAAGAATAAAGGAGCTATTTTGATCGCAAATCCTTCTGCAAAACGGTACAGAATAATGAAGAGTATACACCACAGGATCTTCTTTTTGGTGAAGAAAGAGGTAATTACTTCCAACAGTTCTTTACGAACGTTTCCGGCCGTTTTCTCATCTTTTGGTTCTTCTTTATTTTCTTTTGGAAGAATAAAATAGTGGTAAATAGCCAATACAAAAAACAGGAGTGCATAGATCACCATAATGATCATCCAGGCATGAGTAACTCCTTTTGTCTTTTCTAAAACACCTGCAAAATAGACGAGTGCCCCACTGCTGATAATCTTAGCCAGATTGTAAAAAGCGCCCTGCCAGCCAATATATTTTGCCTGCTCTTTATTGGTAAGAAAACCAATATACGTTCCGTCCGCTACTACATCATGGGTAGCTCCACAAAATGCTATTACTGCAAAAAGTGCAATACTGTATTTGAAAAAATCATGCACTGGCAGACTTAAGGCCACCAAAGCAAACAGAATTCCTATTGCAAACTGGGTAAAAACAACAAAGAATTTTTTTGTTTTATAGATCTCCAGAAACGGACTCCAAAGTGGCTTTAACGTCCAGGAGAATAAGATAAGGGCAGTCCAGAATGTGATCTGCGAATCCGAAACTCCCATATCTTTATACATGATTCCTGAAACCGCATTAATGGTTACAAAGGGAACACCCATTGCAAAGTATAATGTGGAAATCCAGAGAATTGGCTGAATCCGACGGGTTCCGGAGTTGTTTTTTCCCATATTTGAAAATAAATTCTAAATAAAAGAGAACATCTCAAAAGTTCATTCAGGCTAAAAAAACGAAACTATAAATTTTTTGGAGATTCTACTCTATTCTCCTGCCTCAATGAATGTATCAAATAAAAATCTGATTTTGAGATGTCTCTTTATTAATGAGTGATTCTGAATATTTTTTATTTCTTATCCCACCATAGCTTAGTGCCTCCGGTATCAGGTCCATTCAGCATTTGTGCAGCCTGCTGGTAGTTATATAATGAAGTTTTGGTATCAATAGTGAAAGGAATTCTTCTGATCATTGCTTCCGTACTGATCGCTCCACCGCTGTCATTTTTTCTTACCTTGAAAAGAATCGGATATCCTGTTCTTCTCTGCTCTGCCCATGCTTCCGGTCCGTTTGGATAAAGAGAAAGCCATTTTTGGGTAATAATTCTTTCTAATTTTCTTTCGTTGGTATCCCCGTTATTCCATGCAATAGTAATGGTACTTAATTGTGGGTTTCCAGCAAGTACGTTATTGTCTGCATTTTTGGGATCAAGATAAGGTGCTTCTGTAGAAGTTGTATCAGCAAGATAAGCAGCAACATTAGCACTTTTTCCCCATTCTCCGAAAGACTGCTGAACTCCGGTAGTATAATTCGTTTGAATATCTCCTGCCCCTGCATATCCTCTCAAAGCAGCTTCAGCTTTCAGGAACCATGTTTCTGCCGCAGTGAATAATTTCATTTTCCCATCAGTACCGGAAAAATAATCTCCATTGGCTGATTTTGCCTGTGGTTGTGAGAATCCTCCGTATGTTGATTTACCATTTAACAGATCAATTCCCTGACGTATTCCTATGTATTTTCCCTGTAGACTAGCATCTGATGCCGGAATAGCGTATGCAGGAAGTCTTGGGTCATTATATCCGTTCATATAAGCCATCAAAGGTGCGCCGATCAGACAGTCTCCCCATGAATAAATGATGAAGCTTAATTCTGACTGTCCTACACTGATCAAAGCGTTATCTGCATTGTCAGTAATCAATCCTGCAGGTGAAGCTAATGCCTCTTCTGCATATTGTTTAGATTTTGCAGGGTCTGCATAGCTTATTCTCATCGCTAACCTCAGCTTCAATGAATTAGCAAGTTTTGCCCACTGAGCCATATTTCCGCCATACACCAAGTCAGCATTTTTCAGAGAAGCTTTATCTTCTACATTCTTTGTTGCCGGCATGGCAATTACCTTCTGCAAATCTGTAATAGCTGCACTAAGGTCAGCAATAAAATAATTGTAGGCATCTTGCTGAGAATCAAAATCTGTAACTCCGTTAGAATTCGGTGTTTCATATTTACTGTAGACTACAGGCCCATGGTTGTCTGAAACTCTTGCCGCCGTAATTACTTTAAGAATTTTCTTCACGGCAAATGTTCCTGTAAAATCTACCCCTTGATAATTATTTTTAGCAGCATTATCAATAATGATAGAATAATTAAAAATATCCTGCTGTCTGGCAATAATCCTGTTGTTCCATCCATCCATCATAGAATAAGTAAGGTTATTTACCCCTCCATTAAATGGTGTTGCTGTACTGAACATCCCGCTGTACATATCTGCACTCAGGTTTGGGTACAGCTGATAATCTGCCTGCAGCCCTCTTTGAATAGATTTCATAGGATTAACAACAGCGATAAAATCTGCATAAAAATTTTCAGGGCCTCCCAGCTTTTCCTGATTATATTGATCAAAGTCATTGGTACATCCTGATGCGGAAAACAGCACTGCTGCTCCGAATACCAATGTTTTAATAGTATTGATTTTCATTTTTCGTAATTGTAAAAGTTAGAAGTTAGCTTTTAATGATAATCCGATAGATCTGGTAACCGGCAGACCGAATGAGTCTACTCCCACTCCACCAGGTGTATTCCCTGATACCTGCTCAGGATCAAACGGTGCTTTTTTATAGAAGAAAAATAAATTGGTTCCTACTAAGCTTACCGTTGCATTTTTGAGATATTTTGAATTGACATCAAATGTATATGAAACAGATGCCTGACGTAGACGTACAGTTGTAGCACTGTACAGATAAGCTTCATCAACTCCTTTTCCAAATCCTTCTGTAGTTCCTACTGCTTTATAATAATCTTTTGCATTGGTCAAACCAGTATAAGCCTGTCCTGCGTTTGGAGTTCCGGGTGCATATACTGCATTGGGTATAGATACTCCTCCTGCATCTCTTGCATCAGCTGTGGACTGGCTTACCCCATAAATATCATTTGCTTTTTCTGTTAAGGAAAGTACCTTTCCTCCAAATTTACCATCGATAAGGAAAGAGATTCCCAATTTACCAATATTGAATGCGTTATTGAATCCAAGAATAAATTTAGGGTTCGGATTACCCAAATAAGAAGGGGTAGTTTCTGCTAAAGGAACTCCTTTTTCATTCACCAAAATACGTCCCTGATCATCTCTTTTGAATTTAATTCCGTAAAGATCTCCAAAAGAACCTCCCAGCTTAAGTCTTGTATAATCTCCCCCACCTGTCAATGAGAAAAGCTGATTTTCAGGAATACTCAGACTTGGCGGAAACAATTCAACAATTTTATTTTTGTTTGCAGAAGCATTCACAGTAGCTGTCCATCCGAATTTCTCTGAACCAAAGATTTTATAAGAAAGAGATGATTCAAAACCTGTATTTCGGATTTTCCCTGCATTCAGATAATATGATCCCGGTGCCAGTCCTCCTAAGTTTGAAAAGACTGTTGTTTCAAGCAACTGGTTACTTGTATTAGAATTATAATAGGTAATATCGAAGTTTAATCTGTTGTTTAATAACCTTAGCTCTGTTCCTGCTTCAAATGTTTTATTCAGCTCCGGTCTTGGAAGCAATGCTTCAAAACCAGCACCTGTTGCAAAAGAACTCTTAGGATATACAATTGTTCCCGCATCTACTCCATACGTATATCCTTTGTTGTATTCAAGCATTGCGTTGGAAATATTGGTAGGTAATCCCAATCCTACAGTTGCATAAGAACCTCTTACTTTCCAGAAATTAATCACTTCCGGAAGTTTAAAGATAGAAGACAATATAGCATTAGCTCCTACAGATTCATAGTCGAATCCTGTTCTTCCAGTTAATGCTAAAGTAGAATCCCAGTCATTTCTGAAGGTCATATCTACATAGAACATATTTTTGTACCCTACGGAAGCACTTGCAAATACAGATTGTACCTGCTTTTTCATATTTGTATAGGTATTGTGATATCCATCTCCCGGCGATCTGTTGATATTCCACTGAAGATTATTCGCTGTAAAAAGGTTTGGATTCGCCAAATAAGCGTTATCAATCTGCCCTATTTTATTTCTTGTTGTATTGATACTTCCTCCTACAGTAAAATCTAAAGAGATGTTTTCACTTATTTTGGGACTACCAATTAATAAAACATCGCCATAAGTAGATGTATTTTCGTAGGTATTTTTAAGCATTCTGCCATTAGTACCATTAGCCAGTAAGCTTGGTGCTGAAAAAGCTGCAATATCACGCTGACTGTCTGAAATATTCCAGCTATAATTCCCTCTTACTCTTGCTGTTAACCAAGGATTGATCTGGTATGATAGGGAAAGCGCTCCATATGTATTTTTATTGCTTACTGTAACCGGATTTCGGTTTAAAATCCAGTAAGGATTCTGTGTTACCGGATTTCCTTTGAAGCTTCCGTCCGGGTTTACTTCCCACCAGTTCTGAGCCGGCAAGAATCTTGTTTTATCTATATAAGAATAATTATCAGGTCCGTATTGATCAAAATCTACTCCTCTAGGTAACCAATATAAACTCGTCAAAGGAGAAAAAGATGCTCCCGGAGTCTGTCTGTTTTTACTTTCCTGTAATGAGCCAATAAAATTAGCATCTAATGTCAGTTTGTCATCAAGAAACTTACTTGAATTCCTGAAAGAGACATTATACTGATCAAAATAAGACATCGGAACCACTCCTTTATTGGTTGTATTACCAATGGAGAAATAGCTGGTTGATCTTTCATTTCCTGACTGGAAAGAGAGACTGTTTACCCATGTAGTTCCTGTCTGTAGGAAATCCTTAAGATAATCCTTAGATTCTCCCTTTGCACCCCAACTGTCCACAGATTGTCCAGGCTGTGATCCGGATACAGATGGGTCATAAGACAAATAACTGTGTTGCAGCTTTGGAAGACTATAAGCCCTGTCTACAGTAAGGCTGGAACTGTAAGTAATTGTACTTTTTCCTGCACGTCCTTTTTTAGTGGTAATCAAAATGGCTCCGTTTCCTCCTGCAGAACCATATAATGCTGAAGCAGATGCTCCTTTCAGGAAATTGATGCTTTCAATATCATCAGGGTTAATAGAACTCAGTACATCTCCCGGATCCGGCATATTGGAATACTGTCCGATATCCGCAGATTTCCCTGTTCCGTTGATAATGGGAATTCCATCTATTACATACAGGGGCTGTGTATTGTTTACAGACTTATTCCCTCTCATAATCACCCTTACGGAGCTTCCTACACCATTGGTTCTGTTGATCTGTACGTTGGATACCTTTCCATTGATCGAATTTAATAGATTGGGAGTTTTCACTTCTGTAAGCTCATCTCCACCAATCTGCTGACTGGAATACGTCAAAGAGCGGGCCTGCCTTTTTATCCCCAAAGAGGTGACTACGACCTCCTCAATACTGTTTGTCTTCGTAGTGTCGGCCGATTTTTTCTCCTGTGCATTCGCGGTAAGTGAAAAAACGAACAGAACAGGTATAACTGCTTTTCTCATAAGGTTTAGATTCGTTAGATTTAATTGAGAATCAATTACATTGCTTTATTTTTCAATACAAAAAAAATTATTGTTTTTTCAGCAAAATTTTGCCGTTTATGTATTAAATTATTTAAAGTTTTGTTAAGATTTAATTCACATTCACAAATCTAAATTTTGTAGCCAGTCTGATATAATACTATTTTATCATAAAACGATATTATTTTTTCAGCAATTTTATTTAAAAGCCATTAAAGCACTACATATCAACAAAATACACTACCTTTAAATCAATCAAAAAAAGAGGATTTATCATTATTTTTAAGTAAAAATAAACCCAGATACAGATATCCGGATTTTTATTTTATTGGTGACTGAGCAGGCAGAAAAGTGAATTTTAAGAGTAGATTATTCAATTTTTTTGACTCCTTTAAATTGTTCTTTAAATTCAGTAGGAGTTGTCTTTTTTATGGACTTAAATACCTTATTGAAGTTCGCAATATTATTAAAACCTGCTTCAAAAGCAATTTCAAAGACCGTAAGATTTTTTTCCATCAGCCAGCGTGCTGCATAGCTGATTCTTATTTCATTCAGATAATTAATGAAAGTCTTTCCTGTTCTTTTTTTAATGAACCTGTTGAATGTTACATTGCTCATATTCACCATGGAAGCTACTTTATCCAGTGTGATCTTATTTTCAAAATTTTTATGAACAAAATCGTGAATAATCTTCATTTTATCATTATCAGCAAAAGTCTCAAGTTCAATACTATAAGATGAAAGAAGTATTTTATTTTCAGCAACAGCCAGTTCATTCAGAATTTTCATGATTTCTATGAATGATTCAAAACTGTTCATCTTTGACAGATTGAGAAACGAATCTTTTAGTTTTTCAGCCGTTTCAGAAGAAAAAAGAATCCCTCTGATAGAGTCTTTCATCAGATTGTTAATGGGTTTCAGAATATTTTTTTCCATCAGGGACTGTTGAAAGAAATCCTGGTTAAACTGTATTGTAATTTCGTGGGTTTTTCTGTTTTTGCATCTGTAATTCGCCCAGCAATGCGGTAGATTGGGGCCTACCAATACCAGTTCTATATTGCCTATTTCTCCCGTGTGATCTCCAACCATTCTGCGGTATCCCTTCCCTTTGTAGATAAAGTTGATTTCAATTTCCGGATGATAGTGATAGGGAAAGTCAAAAGAGGCTTTGATCCTGTCAAACACAAGAAAACTGTCCTCAGGAGATAGTGGAGTTATTTCTCTTAGAATATTTTCTAATTCGCTCATGCAGGCAGTTTTGAAAAAGGGTTAATTAATAATGGGGCTTAGTACAAATCTTTGTAAAAATGATAAAATAATATCAATGTAAAAATATATTTCCAATTTATTTTATCCTAATTCTTTATGTAAGACATCAGAATTTGGGGTTTCAATAATTTATTGCAGCTCAAACCCATGCTTTTTTGTATCTTTAAACTAAAGTTAAAGTATGCCGCAACAGCTTATTTTTGAAGATCACTATAAAAGACTCGGACTGGAAATATTCTCAGAAGACAATCTGGAGAATTTTAACGGGAATCATTTCAAAACTGATATCAAAGTATTCTTCATTCCATCGGGATACGAACTTACAGTAGACTTTAACCATTACAAAACAAAGAAACCTTCGCTGTTTTTTCTCACCAACCAACACCTGAGCCTTCAAAAAGGAAAAGACGAGTCTATACTTCTTTTCTACAACCGTGATTTTTATTGCATTCAGATTCATGATAAAGAAGTAGCCTGCGATGGTCTTCTGTTTCATAATGTATTTGAAATCCCTTTTGTGGAACTTGACCCTACCGAAACGATTCTTATAAAAGGACTGTTTCAAAATATTCTGGATGAGCTTGAATGGAAAGATTCGTCTGCTGAAGAAATGATCAGAACGTATGTAAAACAGATCATCATCCGGGCAACAAGAAAATGGAAACAACAGAATTTAGACAATAGTACGATAAGAATTCCAGGCACTGAACTAGATGTTTTCAGAGACTTCAGCAGACATCTGGAAATTCATTTCAGAGAAAAACATAATGTAGCAGAGTATGCAGACCTGCTTCATATGGCACCAAAAACTTTAACGCATAAGTTTAAAAATTTAAATCTGGATTCTCCCAACCAGTTTATCATCAACAGAATCTTGTTAGAAGCAAAAAGATTATTATTCTACACCGATAAACCTGTTAAAGAAATCGCCTACGATCTCGGATATGAAGACCCTGCCTATTTCAACCGGCTTTTTACCAATAAAACAGGAAGCACACCGGCAAATTTTAAAAAAAATTACTCGTCGGGAAAAAAGTACAATATTTAGGTCTTTTTATCTATTGAATCTGCTGTTTTGCAGACATACCTTTGTATCATCAAAATCAAACAACATTAAATACAAAAAACAAACATTATGAGACGTAACGCAACAGCCGTTTGGAACGGTACCATCAAAGAAGGAAAAGGACATTTAACTACTCAGAGTACTACTTTAAACCAAACTCAATATTCTTTCAACAGCCGTTTTGCAGATGGTGTAGGTACGAATCCTGAAGAATTACTGGCAGCAGCCCACGCAGGATGTTTCACCATGAAACTGGATGCTGAGTTGTCACAGGCAGGATACAATCCTGAGGAGTTAAAAACAACTTCTGTTATCACTTTAGACCCAAACATTGGAAAGATTACAAAATCTGAACTGACATTAACAGCTAAGGTTCCGGGAATCTCTGAAGAAGAATTCCAGAAATTTGCTAAAATCGCTGAAGAAGGATGTCCGGTAAGTGCAGCATTCAATTTTGAGATTACCTTGAATGCTACTTTAGAAAATTAAAAATCTTAATTTCAACATCAATAGGAACGGGCTAAAGCCCGTTTTTTATTTTAAAAGTAATTCTATTGGCTTTAGCTAAAACTTAAGAAGTCCAATATCTTTATCAGGGTAAGTTTTTAAATAAAATATACCAATTGGTATATTTTTGTATATTTGCATATAATAAGCATTTAAATGTCGAAGGCAGAAAAAACAAAACAACACATCATCGAGAAAACAGCTACTCTTTTTAACACCAAGGGTTATATTTCCACATCATTATCCGACATAACTCAGACAACCGGGCTTACAAAAGGCAGTATCTATGGAAATTTTGAAAACAAAGATGAAGTTGCTATCGAGGTTTATAAATACAATGCCGGATTATTGGGTAAAACTCTTAGCCGATCTTTTGGTGATGAGTTCCCTACTTCTCTGGATAAACTTCATGCTTTTGTAGATTTTTACCGAAAAAACTGGAAGTTTGTTTTTTCAAACGGAGGTTGTCCTATAATGAATGCTGCCACGGAAGCAGATGATTCTTTCCCTGCTTTAAAAAATCAGGTTAAAAAGTCTTTTGAGCAATGGATGACCAAAATATCAACAGCTATTCTGGAAGGACAAAAGAAAGGAGAAATTAATACAAAAGTAAATGCAGAGCAATTCGCTTCTCTATTCATTATGCTTATTGAAGGCGGAATCCTGCTTTCAAAAACCATGGGTGATCAAAGCTTTCTAAACCACGCTTTAGACAAAATTACCTATATGATTGATCATGAACTCAATATTCTTCCATCATAAATTATACGATATGGAAACAAAAAAAGTGGCAATTGTAGGATACAACAGAATTCCTTTCGCCAGAATGAATACCGCTTATTCAGAACAGGGAAATCAGGATCTGCTGCTCGCTTCTCTGAACGGATTGATAGATCGTTATCACCTTAAGGGAAAAAGACTTGGAGAAGTTGCCGGAGGTGCTGTTATCAAGCATATTTCTGAAAGCAACCTCATCAGAGAAACTGTGATGAATACAACTCTTGATCCCGCTACTCCTGCTTGTGATCTTCAACAGGCATGCGATACAGGAATTGAAGCTGCCATTTACATCGGAAATAAAATTGCTTTAGGCCAGATAGACTGCGGCATTGCATGCGGCGTAGAAGCTATGAGCAATATCCCGTTTGAATCTTCACCCAGATTAAGAAAAGCCTTACTAAAAGCCAATAAAGAAAAATCAGCCTTCGGAAAATTAAAACAACTGCTAAGTCCGAAATTGAAAGACTGGATGCCTATTCCTTACAAAGGACAGGAACCTAAAACAGGTATGGTAATGGGTGAACACACAGAAATCACAGCAAAATATTATAATATCTCAAGAGAAGAACAGGATCAACTGGCTTTAAAAAGTCATCAGAATATGGCTAAAGCTTATGATGAAGGGTTTTTTGATGACATGATAACTCCTGCATTTGGTTTAGATAAAGATAATAATATGCGCCGTGACAGCAGTATTGAAAAACTATCACAGCTAAAACCTGCCTTTGATAAGCAAAACGGAACTTTAACAGCCGGAAACTCAACACCTTTTACCGATGGAGCTTCTTCGGTTTTACTTGCAAGCGAAGAATGGGCAAAAGCCAACAACCTCCCTATTTTAGCTTATATCAGTTTTTCCGAGCTGGCAGGGATAGAATATGTTGAAAATAAACAGGATTTACTTCTTGCACCTGTTTTTGCAGCAGAGAGAATGCTAAAAAAAGCAGGCATGAATCTCTCGGACTTTGATTATTATGAAATTCACGAAGCCTTTGCAGCACAGGTTTTAGCGACCATAAAAATCTGGGAAAATGAAGAGCTTGCTAAAAAATTCGGACTGGAGAAAGCATTAGGTAAGATTGACCGAAGCAAACTGAATGTAAAAGGAGGAAGCTTAGCCGCAGCCCACCCTTTTGCAGCAACAGGAGGAAGAATAATCGCAACGCTGGCAAAATTACTTCACGAAAAAGGCAGCGGAAAAGGATTTATCTCTATCTGCGCAGCCCGTGGACAAGGAGTAACCATGATTTTAGAGAAATAAAAACAGAAAGTATGGATAGATTAGCACAATTAAAACAATTCATCGGAAAAGAATTTGATCAGTCGCCATCTCCTTTTATGAAATGGCTCAACCCTATTGTCCTTTCCGTAGAAGAAGGCGAACTGGAATTTCAGTATACGGTAAGACCGGAATGGCTGAATCCTATTGGAAATCTTCACGGCGGAGTTACAGCAGCGATTGTAGATGATATCATTGGCGCCACCATGTTTTCTTTAAATGAAAATTCTTTCATTACCACTATAAATAATATCATAGATTATTTTTCAACTGCAAAAGAAAATGATAATATTGTAGCTGAAACTAAAATCATTAAAAGAGGTAGGCAATTCGTAAATGCCCAATGCGAAATATGGAATGCAGACAAAACGCGATTAATCGCAAGAGGAACCTCTAATTTATTCAAAATCAATAACTAAGTATGAAGAGAGTTGTCATTACAGGTCTTGGCGCAGTGACGCCTTTGGGAAATAATGTCGAAGAATTTTGGCAAAACAGTATCAACGGAGTGAGTGGAGCTAATAAAATCACCCTTTTTGATACAGAAAAATTTAAAGTTCATTTCGCTTGTGAGGTTAAAAATTTTGATCCAAAAGTTCATTTAACACACAACGAAATCAAAAGAAGTGATTTATTTTCACAATATGCAATGTATTCTACCGCAGAAGCACTCAAAGATTCCGGACTTGAACTGGAAAATATGGATCCATTTGATGTGGGTGTCATCTGGGGAACCGGACAAGGTGGGATGTGGACTTTCGAGAGTGAAGTCATGAACTTTGCGGCCGGTGACGGAACGCCAAGGTTTAATCCGTTTTTTGTACCAAAATTCATTGCCAATATGGCATCGGGAATGATTTCCATGAAATATGGTTTGCAGGGAATTAATTATACAACAGTTTCTGCATGCGCAACCGGAAATACAGCGTTGATGGATGCCTTCAACTATATCCGTTTGGGAAAAGCAAAAGTAATTGTAAGCGGTGGTTCTGAGGCAGCAATTTCTCCTGCTTCTATCGGTGGATTTTCCATTATGAAGGCAATGTCTACAAGAAATGATGATTTTGCAACCGCCAGTCGTCCGTATGATGCAGACAGAGACGGTTTTGTAATGGGTGAAGGTTCGGGAACATTGATTCTTGAAGAATATGAACATGCTAAAGCCAGAGGAGCAAAAATCTATGCAGAATTAGTAGGAGCAGCCATGACGGCGGATGCTTATCACATGACGGCACCTCATCCGGACGGAGTGGGAGCTATCAAAGCGATGCAGCTGGCTCTTAACGAAGCAGAAATCAATGTAGATGATATTGATTATATTAATCCTCATGCCACTTCTACTCCGCTTGGAGATCTCGTTGAGCTAAATGGAATTAATAAATTATTTAAAGGAAGTAAAAACCTTGATATCAGTGCAACGAAATCCATGACAGGCCATCTGTTGGGAGCTGCGGGAGCTGTTGAAGCCATTCTTTCTATTAAAGCTATTCAAAACGGAATTATTCCGCCAACAATCAATCTTCACAGTATTGATGAAAACATTCCGCAGGATATCAATATTGTATTTGGAGAAGCAAAGGAAAAAGATATTACCTATGCTTTAAGCAATGCTTTTGGATTCGGAGGACATAATGCTACTTTAATTTTTAAGAAATTCAGCTAATTTGAATTAAAATAATTGAGAATCCCTGTATGAAAAGCCATACAGGGATTTTTTATTGTTTTCTATTCATTCATGAAATAAAAGAGCAGCCAAATCTGACTGCTCTTTTTATCTTTATGCTTTCAACCATTCAGAGGAAGAAAGATAGTTCTGATCAGGATAATAGATGAACAGACAGTTTTTACCTTTAATTGTATTGATAATAGACTGTGTCAGTTCTCTTGGCACCGCCGGGCATCCCCAGCTTCTTCCGATTCTTTTGTGCATGGCAGCAAATGCATCACTTACATAATCGGCACCGTGCAATACAATAGCTCTTCTGTAAGCTGCATCATTAAACCCTTTATCCATTCCCAGTAACTTCAGAGAATATCCGTTGTCACCCTGATAGGTTGCATCCGTAATATAAAATCCCAGACTGCTCTGCAGCGAACTTTCCCTGTTAGAAAAATTCGTCGCAAATTCTTCGCCGGTATTTTTTCCGTGTGCTACTAATGAGTTGAACAGAACTTTTTTGCCTTCCAGGTCAATGATCCAAAGTCTTTTTGTGTTAGAAGACATAGAAAAATCGCAGATAGTTAATAAGTGCGAGTCTTGAGTAAGCAATCCTGCTTTTTTTAAATTTTCATAACCAGTTAATGCTTTTGAGAACACTTCATAATTCAATTCGTGTTCAGGGTCAAATGCAATTGATTGGTATAGTGCTTCTGATGAAGATACAGCTGTTGTACTCTTCTCAGATTTCGTTTCAGCTACTTTTTCAGTTTTCGTTGTTTTTACATTCTCACTTTTCGCCGCTACTCTTGGGGAAATGTAGAATGAAGTCGTCACCATGTAAACAAGGCCTAATACGCTATAAAATCCTTTCATTCAATACTGTATAAATCCAAATTAGTGGGGCAAAATTATAAAAACATAATTACCAAGGGGTAATAACTCTAAAAAGTTTAACGCTATTTAAGAAACTTTAACGTCCTGATTCTGTGAATTAAAAGCCTTATTTTTGAGCATCAGCAACAAATTCCAGGCTTATAGAATTCATGCAGTATCTCAGTCCTGTAGGCTTCGGACCATCATCAAAAACGTGCCCAAGATGGGAGTCACATCTTTTGCAAAGCACCTCAACCCTATCCATTCCATAAGACTGATCTCTTACATAATAAACACCTTCCTTATCTGCTTCAAAGAAACTTGGCCAGCCACAGCTGCTGGAAAATTTGGAGGTAGAACGGAACAGGTGATTTCCGCACACCGCACAGTAATATTCTCCTATCTCATCAAATTCATTATATTTTCCGGTAAAAGCTCTTTCTGTTGCTGCTTCTCTGGCAATTGCATACAAGTCTGGAGCAAGGAGTTTTTTCCACTCATCGTTGGAAACATTAAGTTTTGTAGTATCAGTTCTGGAATAGTATGGATTGTTTTTTGCTTCTGTATTTTCCATAGAGGAGGTTTTAATAGGTTCGTATTTCTGAGTACAAGCCTGCAGAAAAAATAATAGGGTGATTGAAACTAAAAATTTCATCGTAAATTTCATTCTTTAACCGCAAAAGTTTTGAGGTTTAAAAGCTTTTATTAAGATTAAACGGTTTCATAACCAAATTTAGTAAATTTGAGAATATGAATGACGAAGCAAAAAGAAAACAACTGAGAAAATATAAAGCATTTGCCACGGGCTTATTTGTTCTGATGGCTGTTATTTTCATCGTTACCACTATTTTACAGAAGTCTAACACCTCTCATTGGATCGGCTATGTACGAGCTTTTGCCGAAGCTGCCATGGTGGGTGCCTTGGCTGACTGGTTTGCTGTAACCGCACTATTCCGTCATCCTCTCGGGCTTCCGATTCCTCATACCAACCTGATTGAAAACAGTAAACAGAGACTGGGAGACAATCTTGGGAATTTTGTAGTAGGTAACTTTCTTTCTCCTCAAAATATACGTCCTTACATCCAAAAGCTTAAAGTTTCCAATTTTGTCGGAGAATGGCTGGTAAAGGAAAAAAGCCAGGAAATTCTGATTAAAAACCTTTCAGATATTGTTCTTGACATTCTTAATAAACTAGATGATTCTACGGTAAGTCAGTTTATCAGCAAAAAGGTGTCTGAAATGACAGATGATATCAAACTTAATAAAGTAGTTGGAAACGGAATAGGTTATATTCTGGAAAAAAATGACCATCAGAGAATCATTACCAATCTTTCTAAACAGATCAAAGAATATATCATTGAAAATGATGAAATGATCCAGGAACGTGTAAAAAAAGGCAGTTATTCATTCATTCCATCTTTTGTAGATAATAAAATTGCAGACAAAATTGCAGACGGGCTTTCAGACTTTTTTAAGGAGATAGAAGAAGATCCACAGCACGAAGTAAGAGGGTTGATCACTCAGAAAATCCATGAGTTTTCCGTAGATCTGAAAGAAGATCCGAAATGGGATGAGGAATTTAAAACTATCAAAAACGGGCTTCTGAAAAATGATAAACTGGATGAATATTCCAATGACATCTGGGTTTCTATCAAAAAAACACTGATGAAGGAACTTCAGGAAGAACATTCCGCATTGAAAAACTATCTGTCTAAAAACCTGAATGAGTTTGCACAAAACTTAAAGACAGATGAAAACCTTCAGAATAAAATTGATCATTGGGTTCAGGTGACAGCTTATAAATATATTCTGAAAAACACTCATCAATTCGGGAATCTCATCAGTACAACGGTTGGAAACTGGCAGGGAAAAGAACTTAGTGAGAAACTGGAACTGGAGGTAGGAAAAGACCTACAGTTTATCCGGGTCAACGGAACACTGGTCGGCGGCCTGGTCGGGCTGATTATCTACACCATCGCCCATTTCTTCCTCTAAAAACTATAACAGCCAACCATGAAAAAAATTTTTACTTTATTAGTTTCTTTAAGTCTCACATTTTTCCTCGGTCAAAAAGTTGAATTAAAAAAAGTAATCGATTCTTCACAGACTTTCACTGGTGAAATTGGAGGGATACCGATTACGATGCAGCTTAACTACACAGGCGTGGTAGATTGTGATCAGTATCAGCATTACGTTGACGGATGGTATTATTACGATAAATACAAAAAGAAAATCCCCCTCACCGGAATATATGATTATTATGGTGATCTGTCTTTATATAATTTTGGGCCTAAGCAGAAACAAAATTCAAAGATTTTAAAAGATCAGATCACATCCTTGCAAAAAGTAGAAAAAACAAATGAAATAGCACAGAAGCTAACCCCTCAGGAATCTATTATATTGGAAAAGGTCAGCATGAAGAACAACCCGATTCCCGGTCTTTTTTCTCTGGGTAAAAAAACTCAGCCCATACAATTATTTACGGGTAACGCAATGATCTACCGCCTTAACAATTATCTGTTTCTGCCTAATAATAAAAGGATCAATACATTTGACTTCATTAATAAAGCCGGAGGAAATGAACTGGTTTCATACTCTTCGGGAGAAAACGGCAACAGGGTTCTCCTGTATTTTGAGCAACCTTCTAATTTTAATGCCTGTGGACAATGTGGAGCAAGTGATGGTGAAAAAGGCTACAGAGTGCTTTATTTTACAAAAGACTGGAATTATAAAAACTACGAAGAATTCCTTACTGAAAGCTGCTGGGAAAACATTTATGATACTACGAAAACAAAATCAAAGGACAAGGGAACTATACAATATAAAGTAAGCAAATCTTACTCTTCTCCCGCCTATACATTTACTGTAGATATAAAAAATGCATCCATTATAAAATCAAAATAAAAAAGAGAGTTGTGTAAACTCTCTTTATATTTTATCTTGGTAATCTGCTCGCTCTTTTCAGAATTTCCTGATTGATTTCGTTGATCAGTTCCGGACCTTCATAAATAAATCCGGTGTACAGCTGAACCAATGTAGCTCCTGCATCTAATTTTTCCATCGCATCTTTTGCAGAATGTATTCCTCCTACTCCAATGATTGGGAATGCTCTGTTGCTTTTATCGGAAAGATATTTGATCATTTTTGTACTTCTTTCACGGATAGGTTTTCCACTTAATCCTCCATTTCCGATTTGTTCTAAAACTTCCGGAGAGGTTTTCAACCCTTCTCTGTTCACTGAAGTATTGGAAACTACTATACCATCAATCTTTGTTTCAGCAATCAGTTCAATGATTTCATCTAATTGATTGTTATTAAGATCCGGAGCAATTTTCAGTAGTATAGGTTTCTGTACAGATTTTGACTGGTTGATCTTCTTCACTTCTGTGATGAGTTCTCTCAGATATTCTACATCTTCAAGTTTGGCGTGGCTTCCTACATTCGGGCAGCTTACATTGAGTACAAAGTAATCTACATGAGGATGAAGACCTTCAAAACAGTCCAGATAGTCCTGGGTATAGTTTTCCGGGCTTGTATCTGTATTTTTTCCGATGTTCCCACCGATGATTATTTTTCCTTTGTTGGATTTCAGTTTTTCAATAGCCGCTTCAAGACCTTCATTATTGAATCCCATTCTGTTGATAATTCCGCCGTCTTCTATCAGACGAAACAATCTTTTTCTGGGATTTCCTGCCTGGGCTCTTGGTGTTACGGTTCCAATTTCTACAAATCCGAAACCTAAGTCTCCCAATTCGTTGAACAACACTGCATTTTTATCAAAACCGGCAGCCAGTCCCACAGGATTTTTAAATTTTAATCCGAAAACTTCTCTTTCCAGACGTTTGTCTTCAATAGGTTTTGGGAAAAATAATTTAGTGAGAAATCCAAAATTCTTAAGCATTGAAAATGTAAAGTGATGAACATCTTCAGGATCAAATTTAAAAAGAATCGGACGAATGAGCGATTTGTACATTGAAAAAAAGTTTTACAAAATTACTCATTTTAAAATTAATGCTCGATTGATGTATGATATTTTATCGAAACATCTGATAAATAGTATCTATAAGATAGAAAACAATCTGTCCACTCTCCAATGAGTAAGATATTTCAACGCTATGATCGCAAAATACTTCAACCATCCTGAAAACATTTTTGTTCGCAAGGGTGTTTCACTAAGCGAAGTGTGCGCTATTAGTTTTTGCTGAACGAAGTGCCTTAGCGGCCGAAAAGTCTCCATTTAATACATTCTTAGTGAACGTAGCGTTAAAAAACATTCACAAATAACATTAAGAATAGGAACTCAAATCAAAGTTCAGAATATCCCCTACCCTTTTGAACTCCTCATCTATAGTAGCATTTACTGTAATTCTTTCGTTAGAAATAGGATGATTAAAAATCAATTGATGAGCATGAAGCGTCATTTTGTTAATCTCAAATGTCTGAAGCCACAGCTTATTTTGTTTATTGCAGCCGTGTTTTCTGCAACCTAAAATAGGATGCAGAATATGTTTAAAATGTTTTCTTAACTGATGAAATCTTCCTGTTTCAGGAATTGCTTCTACCAAACAATACCTTGAAGTCTGATGTTTTAAAAAAGGTAAATCTATTTCTGAAGTCTGCAAACGGCGATAGTAGGTAACAGCATTTTGCTTGACTTCGTTTTCATTTATTAAATCATAATCAATCGTTTCTTCTTCTTTTGCCCAACCACGAAGAATTGCCAGATATTTCTTTTCCACTTCGCGTGAGGAAAACTGTTCGCTCATGATTCTAAGGGTATCTTTATCTAAAGTAAACAACAGAACCCCTGAGGTTTTCCGATCCAAACGATGTACAGGAAACACTTTTTGTCCAATCTGTTTCTTCAGCTCCTGAATAGCATAAGTATCTGCTTCTCCTGCATAGAAAGATTTATGAACTAATAGGCCACTGGGTTTATTGATGGCAATAATATGCTCGTCACGATAAAGAATTTCTAACATGGTGCAAAAGTAGAAATTTTCGATTGATCTAGCCCTGATTGTAACGGCATCCTTTTGCAAAGCAAAAGATATAGTGAAAAGCAGGTTCCCGGCTCCTTTATTAGCCTTTAAATAAAATGTTTATATTAGTATAAGATATTGCTTTAATTTTTTAAAAAAATGACGGATTATTTTGGCTTTTTTGTAAAATTGATCGTAATCGCTGTTATTATAACGATTGCTGCGATAATTTTTGTACCCATAAAAAAATACAGAATAGCAAAGATATTACTGTTTGTTATTGCCGGTATTTTATTTGTCATTGGTGCAGGAGGATGCATCTTAATGACAATCTCTAATGTAGGTTCTTACAGGTATTAATATTTTCCCAATAAAAAACATTATTTTTGCATATCAGACGTTAAAAAATTATGGCAAAGCAAGAAGATGTTTTCAAGAAAGTGATTTCTCACGCTAAAGAATATGGTTTTATTTTCCCATCGAGTGAAATCTATGATGGTTTATCCGCTGTTTATGATTATGGACAGAACGGGGCCGAACTTAAAAATAATATCAAACAATACTGGTGGAAAGCTATGGTACAGCTTAACGAAAATATTGTGGGTATTGATTCGGCAATTTTGATGCACCCAACAACATGGAAGGCATCAGGCCACGTAGACGCTTTCAACGATCCATTGATTGATAATAAAGATTCTAAAAAACGTTTCAGAGCAGACGTTTTGGTGGAAGACTACTGCGCTAAAATTGAAGATAAAGAGAATAAAGAAATCGAAAAAGCAGCGAAAAGATTCGGTGAGGCTTTCGATAAAGATCAGTTTGTTGCAACAAATCCAAAAATTCTGGAATACAGAGCAAAAAGAGAGGCTATTCTTTCGAGACTGGCAAAATCTCTTGAGAACGAAGATCTTGCTGATGTAAAAGCTTTGATTGAAGAACTTGAAATTGCAGATCCTGATACAGGTTCTAAAAACTGGACGGAAGTAAGACAGTTCAACCTGATGTTCGGAACGAAGCTGGGAGCTTCAGCAGACAGTGCAATGGATCTTTACCTTAGACCGGAAACGGCTCAGGGTATTTTCGTTAACTTCTTAAATGTACAGAAAACTTCACGTCATAAACTTCCTTTCGGTATTGCTCAGATTGGTAAGGCATTCCGAAATGAGATTGTTGCAAGACAGTTTATTTTCAGAATGCGTGAATTTGAACAGATGGAAATGCAGTTCTTCGTTGCTCCGGGAACAGAACTTGAATTCTACGAGAAGTGGAAACAGAAACGTCTGAACTGGCACTTAGCTTTAGGTCTTGGAAATGATAATTACAGATTCCATGATCATGAGAAATTGGCTCACTATGCGAATGCTGCTGCTGATATTGAGTTTAACTTCCCATTCGGGTTTAAAGAACTGGAAGGTATTCACTCAAGAACAGATTTCGATTTAAAGGCGCATGAAGAATTCTCAGGAAGAAAACTTCAGTTCTTTGATCCTGAAAGAAACGAAAACTACGTTCCTTATGTAGTGGAAACTTCAGTAGGTTTAGACAGATTATTCCTTTCTATATTCTCTCACTGCTTAAAAGATGAAGTACTGGAAGACGGTTCAGAAAGAACAGTTTTATCTTTACCTCCGGCTATTGCTCCAATTAAAGCGGCTATCCTTCCTTTGATGAAGAAAGATGGTTTAGCAGAATATGCTGAAAAGATCTTCAATGATCTGAAGTATGACTTCAATCTGTTCTACGAAGAGAAGGATGCTATTGGAAAACGTTACAGAAGACAGGATGCCATCGGTACTCCATACTGTATTACAATTGACCACGACTCTCTTACTGATCATACTGTGACCATCAGAGACAGAGATACAATGCAGCAGGAAAGAGTTCCTGTTTCAGAGTTGAGACGAATCATTGATGAAAAAACGAACTTCAGAAATTTACTTTCTCAATTATAATTTAAAAGCCCTGTTTTCAGGGCTTTTTTATTTTTATCAACATATGGGTTAATTTATTATTTTTATCCCTCAAATTTTAACCATGAAAAAAATAACACTCATAATGTTTGGGCTGATCCAGACATTTGCATTTTCCCAAACCCAGGATCTTACAACACTTGCCGCCGGGGACCACGTGGGAATGAATGCTTTATTCGATGATAAAGACAATCTTTACGGCTACGTTTCTCTATATTCTTACGGAAAATCTGGTGATAAGACCAAAAAATTTGAATATGTAATCTTAGACAAAAACCTCAACCCTGTTGCCAATAAAGAGTTTGAGGGAGATATCACTGCTGCCTCTTATTTAGGATATGTTGATTTTAAAGGGCAGATTATCTTAAAACCATCAATGATGGATTATTCTCTGGTAAAAAGCAGAGAAGTATTTACACCGGTTTCTATGGTGATTGACCCTAAAACAAACTCTATTACCAGAAAAATATATTATGACTATCTGGAAAACGGCACTTTCAAAGAGATCAACGAACCTAAGAGCTGGAAAGAACAGCGCAAGGAAAACCGTGATGAGAAAAAAGATAAAGGGTACAACTACGTTTCTGCTGTAGGCGAGCTGAAAGAAGGCGGTTACTTTGCTGTGGAATATAAAGACTACGGGAAGTATGAAAATAACAACAGCCTTATGAGATTTGATGAAAATAAAAAGGAGGTCTGGAGATATAAATACAATACTGACGGAAGCAAGAAAATTTATTCTACTTTATCTGTTCTGGAAAGAGATGAGAATTACATGTACTGCATCATGAAGAAAGTGAATGAAAAGCAGAAAACATTCAGTCTTCTGGTTCTTGATATGAAAACCGGAAAAGAAGCGTCCAACAAGCCGGTAACCGGATTATCTGATGAGACCATTGATAATATTGAATCCTTCTACTCGAATTACAGAAAGCTTGATAATGACAAAAATTTTGATGACAAAGTAGTTCTGCTGGGAAGAAACTATGATGATTATGAGGCGATAGGATTTGCAAGAATGCTGGTAGACAAAAAAAACTTTACTGCAGATACTAAAATAATCAATTATGAGCCGAATATCTCTGCATTCCTTCCAAAATTGAATAAGAATGGCATGGTGGAAAGCGGATATATGCTTCAGACCAAGGACATGTATTTTATGAATGATGGAAGTGTGGGAATCTTGTCTGAAAAATACAAACCTGCAGGACAATATAATGCCCCAAAAACTACAGACCTTGTTTACATCTACACAGATAAAGACTTCAAAGTGAAAAATGTACAGGTCTTTGAAAAAGAAAAATCAAAATGGGTAAACAGTGATTATCTGTTCTCTCAATACCTCAACGGTGGAAAAGACGTGGTATTTTTCTACCGCGACTATCAGAAAGATGAAGTGACAAAACAGAAAAGATGGAACCTATTTATCAATACCATTATTGACGGAAAATTCAAACAGGAAATTATTCCAATTTCTGAAAAAGACAATTATGCAGTAACTCCGTATGTGGGAAAAGAAGGCTATATTCTGCTTCGTGAATATAATGAAAAAGAAAAATTCAATAAAATCCGTTTGGAAAAATTAAATTACTAGTATAAACAAAGAACCCTGATGAGTCATCAGGGTTCTTTGTTTAAAATCTTGTTTAAATCAGTTTACTTTCGCTATCGGTTCATTCGTCTGATAATAGTCTGCAATATTTTTTATTTCATCCAGACTTAAGTTCCACATAAAGTTCAGGAACTGCTGATAACTTTCGCTTTGATTTTTAGGTTCTATCCGGTCCAGATACCGGTTCAGATTATAGTTTTTTCGAGCTTCATATATTTTGGAAAAGCATCTTCCCAACCAGCTTTTATAATATTTTTCTTCCTCTTCATCCTGCAGAAACTGCATGGCCGCATAAATCCCCTGCCCATAATCTTCTGAGTGAAAATAATTGGGTAATATTTCCATTCTTGCTGTTTTCCTTAATGTTACAAACAGCTCCGAAGGTTTTTCCGGAGCAATGGGACTTTTAAGCTCAGCAAATGTTTTTTTAAGCATCTCAATTCTTATGGAGATTTCAGGATGTGATGCGAGAGAATCTTTGTTCAGCTTTTCTTTGTAGAAATTATAATTGTACAGGGAAAAATCTTCCTTCTTCATCCATTTTTCATTAAAAGCCTGCTTTGGAAGATTAAAAAGCTTTTTATATGTCTCCATCTTCAGCGCTCTTGGCGAAATAGTATCAAAATCTTGCAGTCTTTGAAGCGCATTTACAAATTCAGCTTTCTTAAAATCACTGTTTTTAAAAATAACATACCCCAAAGAATCTGCCTGCATTTCGCTTTGTCTTTTTTCCACCCCTTTTTTATACACTGTATTTTTAAAGATATCAAAAGCTTTCTGGTTCTGTCCCTGGCTTCGGCTTGTGGTAGTTGATTTTATATTCTCCACCAGTATCTTATCCAGTTTATCCTGTTCGATAATTTTTAAAAAAGTTTTCAGGGAATGTTCTTCTATTTTATGACCCAGCTCATGAGAAATTACAGCAGCAATCTGTTCCTCATTATTGAGCCAGCTGTAAAGCCCCATATTGATGACAAAAGTTCCGTCCGCAAGGCAGTAAGCATTGGGCGTATTGTCTTTTGCGATCAGAATCTTCAGGTCCTGAGGAATTTTAGGATTATTCTTTTTAAGACGTTGAATAATAGACTGTATACTGGTTTCAAATTCAGATGTAAAGATAAAATCCTTATTTTTCACCTGCTTTTGAAAGTCTGTTCCGAATTCTTTATAGATTTTGGACAATTCAGAGCCCGTTTTCCCGGAATATTGAGACTTTAACTTCTTTACGGTTGCTTCATTATTCCCTTCAAAATTCTTTAAAAATGCTTTTCGCTGTATGTAATCTGCAGTGTCTATCGGTTTATAAATCTGGGCTATTCCCATGATTGAAAATAGGAAGTACCCCAATACAATAAGTTTTCTGGTCATAGTTTTCATCAATAAGAACAAAAATAACGTATTTGATGATTCATTTTAATATTTATAGCCAAATTATTCTAAATTTGTTAAAGACCCATTTATGAAAAAATGAGAATACTAAAGTATATGATAGGCGGAGCGGCAGCCGGTGCTGCAACGGCTTATTTTCTGGGATACGATTATTTATTTAATGGTATTTCCAAAACCTATCTTAAAGGAAAATCAAGTGCGCATATTGATGACGGAAATCTTTTCCCAAGCAATCCTATTGCCACAGAAGAACCTGAACTCTGGGAAGAAGATCCGGATTACAATAAAAAAGACTTACCTAAACATTTAGTTGAAAACTTAAAACATTCCAGAACAGCAGCTTTTGTGGTGATACGGAATGGAAAAATTCTTCATGAACAATATTGGAAAGGTTATAATCAGCTTTCACAGACCAACTCTTTTTCGATGGCAAAAGCAGTGACTGTCATGTTATTGGGAAAAGCATTGGAAGAAGGAATGATCTCTGCTATTGATGAAAAGTTTTCTGATTTTTATCCTGAGTTTAAAAATAAAGCATTCGGAAATCAGGTAACCCTGAAAAACCTTGCTCAAATGGAATCCGGGCTGGACTGGGATGAAAATTACAATAATCCGTTTCTTCCCAACGCCAAAGCTTATTATGGAAAAAGCCTTGTAAAAGCTGTATTCTCAAGAAAATTTAAAGAAGAACCGGGAACAAGATTCGAGTATCAAAGCGGTTCTACACAGCTTCTTGGTTTTGCCCTTCGGAAAGCTCTGAATCAACCTTTGGCAAGCTATTTATCAGAAAAATTCTGGATTCCTCTGGGAATGGAACAGAATGCAAAATGGAGTACAGACGATTATGGTATGGAGAAAACGTATTGCTGCATTCATTCCAATGCAAGAGATTTTGCTAAACTAGGACAGCTCTTCCTGAATGATGGTAAGGTTGGGGATCAGCAGATTCTTAACGCTGATTTCATTGAACAGATGAGAACTCCCACAGAAAAGTCTGAAAATATTTATGGAATGGGGCTTTGGATCAACCATGACAATCCCATCAAACATTATTATTTTCTGGGATTACAGGGACAGTATATTATTATGGTTCCTGAACACAATATCGTCATTGTAAAAACCGGAAGCTACTCCAACAACCCTAAAAATGACAGAGGAAGACCTGATCAGGTAAAATTCTTTGTGAACGAAATTGTACAATTATTCCAATAAACACTATGGAAAAACACAGTCCAAAAATTGATGCATATATTGAAAAATCACAGGATTTTGCAAAACCCATCCTACATTACATCCGTGAAACCGTTCATGAATTCTGTCCTGATGCTGAAGAAACTATGAAGTGGAGTTTTCCCCATTTTATTTATAAAGGGAAAAATCTTTGTGCTATGGCTTCTTTCAAACAGCACTGCACTTTTGGATTCTGGCTGGAAAAGGAAATGAAAACCATGCAGGAGATCACTCAGGATATTGAGAAAAACTCGATGTTCAGTTTAGGAAAAATTATGCAGGTAGGAGATCTTCCCTCCAAACCTCAGCTGAAAAAAGCAATTAAGGAAGCAATGGAACTTACGGATATGGGAGTTACTATGAAGAAAGCGGCACCTTCTAAAACAGAAATGGAAGTTCCGGATTATTTTAAGGCTGCTTTAAAGGCTCATTCAAAGGCTTCAGATATTTTTGAAAAGGCTTCACCATCATTCAGAAAGGAATATATTTCCTGGATAATAGAAGCTAAAACCGAAGCAACCCGAAATAAAAGACTGGAGCAATCTTTGGAGTGGATAGCGGAAGGGAAAAGCCGTAACTGGAAATACCAAAAAAAATAAAACACAATGAAGAAAAAGATTATTAGAAAAAAGATTGAAGGTCATGAATAAGTTCACTGTAGGATTTATTTTCTCCTGATTTCAATATTTTACCTGTCTCAAGTTCTTCAACAATGATGTCATAATGATTGCTTTTAGGATTGTAAAATGTTGAAATATAAACAACAATATTTTCTTTCTGCAATCCTAGGGCTGCAGTATCACCATCCCAATAATCAACCATCTCATATCCGAAAAAATTTTCCCGAGACAACTGCTTTACTAAATTATTGATTTCAGTCGTTTTATTTTTCATTCAAAAAGAAAGACGAAAATACGCAGAATTTTTGAAGGAGGAATAGTGTTAATGAAACCTGAAGTTAGCTTCCGGCAATGTATTTTTTTTCAGGAAAGCCTCATATTCCGGAGACAGCTTTGCCCGTCCAAAGGTATTTTCACCACTCATGCTTCCAAGACGTACCTTATCCTTCCCATATTTCCGGTTCATAGCATCCATAGCTTTCATCACAGGAAGATGCTGGTTTTGTGTATCTTCTTCAAAAAGGCCAATTTGTCTCTGATCTTCGGGTACAAAATCATTCACCATCACACCTGCTCTTTTATAATGAAACCCCTCTCTGTAAATAGCTTCAAAAAGTTCATTAACCACTCTTCCTATTAAGATTGATGAATTGGTAGGATTGGATAAAATCCGGGTCATTGCATTTCTGTATTCGGGAAGATCTTTCCTAAAACGGTTAGTCTGTACAAAAACAGTAATCATTTTACAACAGGTATTCTGCTTTCTTAATCTTTCTGAGCAGTACATTCCAAAAGTTTCTACCCGTTCTCTTACTTCTTCTTTTTTCGTAAGCATCTGCATAAAGCTTCGGGTAACCGCTATGGATTTTTTAGGCGAGGGAGCATCCAGTTCCAGCTGTCGAATGCCCTTCAGCTCATTGATCATCCTTACTCCATGAATTCCCATAATCTTCCGAACCCATATTTCAGGTTTCTGAAGAAGATCCCAGGCCTTATAGACACCACTGTCATTCATTTTGACAGCCAGCCTTCTTCCGATTCCCCAAACGTCTCCGATATTAAGCCATTTCAGTGCTTTTTCAATTTTTTCAGGAGTATCCAGAATATAAACTCCGTTAAAATTATCCGGAAACTCTTTTACAATTCTGTTCGCAACTTTGCATAAAGTCTTGGTAGCAGCAATTCCGATACTTACAGGAATATTTTCTTTCTCGTCAATCTCTTTTTTGATTTTAGAACAGTATTCATAAATATCAATATACTTAAATCCTGTTAAATCAAGAAAAAGTTCATCGATACTGTAGACTTCATGATCAAGAACATAGGATTTGGCGATGTTAATAACCTGTTGGCTCTTATAATTATACAATTCAAATTTTGCAGAAAAACTTTTCACATTATGTTTTTGAAAAAGCTCTTTGTACTTGAATGCCGGGGCTGCCATAGGAATTCCAAGATCTTTTGCTTCTTTACTTCTGGATACAACACACCCATCGTTGTTGGAAAGAACCACAACGGGTCTGCCTTCAAGATCAGGATCTAAAGTCCTTTCACAGGAAACAAAAAAGTTATTACAATCTACGAGTGCATACATGACAATTGCATGGTAAAAATCTATACAAAATTAGAACTTTTAAAGAATAAAATCACCTTTTAGACTATAATTAACACCATATTTAACAACCTGAAAAACAAATGGATAAAATTTTTAAATACGACATGTTTTGTCGCATTAGCATTATAATTTTGCTCACAAAAACTTTCAAACACTCAGGTTAAGCAATGCAAATTTTCCCATAAAAATTAAATAAAACACGTCAAGTTCCGTCGCTTCCGTTCTATACTTTTGTGTTATAACAAAATAAGAAATATGGATAAAGTAACCTTAGAACGAATTCAGAAGCTTCACCCAATGGTAAGAGATGAAGCAAAGCAAATTGTACAAGAGTGTAATGAAGCACTTACCGGAAGAGCCAAGATACGGATTACTCAGGGGTTAAGATCTTTTGAAGAGCAGGAAAAGCTATATGCGATCGGAAGAATTACTTCGGGAAAAAAGGTGACCAATGCAAAGGCGGGACAAAGCATTCACAATTATGGTCTCGCTGTAGACATCTGCCTGATAATTGACAGAAAAACGGTAAGCTGGGATACAGCAAAAGACTGGGATAATGACAAAGTTGCGGATTGGTACGAGTGTGTAAAAATCTTTGCCCGCCATGGCTGGGACTGGGGTGGAAACTGGAAAACCTTCAAAGATCTTCCTCACTTTGAAAAAAAGAATATTCCCTCTAAAAAAGGTCCTGTAAAAACCAGCTGGAGAACACTCTTGAAGATGCCCAGAGATCAGCAGAATTATGTTATTTTTTAGTTCTCACGTATTTAAAATTTTAAAAACACAAATAACCTAACTTACTGATATACAATTCTATTTTTTAATAAAAAAAATTAAAACCATTTATAATACGACACGTTCTGTCGCTTCCTCCATCTATCTTTGCTTTATAAGAAAACACCAAAAGCAATCCTTATAATAAGCTGAAACCAATAGACATTTTTCGGAAATCTATTGGTTTTACTTGTCTAAAGTTGCTAATGTTTCTTTAAAAAACAAAAAAAAATAACATGAAAAAGACAACCATTCTTTCTTTGGACGGAGGCGGAATAAGAGGAATCATCACCTGCATTATTCTACGCTACATAGAAGAACAGCTCCAGTATTATGATAAACCCACAGCAAAGCTTGGAGATTATTTTGATCTGGTAGCAGGCAGCAGCACCGGAGGTCTGATTGCCTGTATTATTCTATGTCCCGACGAAGCCCGAAAAGCAAAATATTCTATTCAGAAAGGATTAGAATTATATGCGGAAAAGGGCGGCGACATCTTCCAGGTTTCCTTTTGGGAAAAACTGGTTAATCCATTCGGATTATTGAATGAAAAAATTCCACAGGAATCACTTCAAAGGAATTTAAATGACTTTTTTGGAAATTTAGAATTAAAAGAATTAATAAAACCATGTTTAATAACAAGTTATGATATTGAGAACAGAAGAGCAAAACTTTTCAACTCATGGAAAGCCAATCTCAGCACAGATAATTTCTATGTAAAAGATATTTGCAGGGCGACTTCGGCGGCTCCAACCTATTTTAGTCCGGTACAGATCAAATCGATGTATGGACAGATTTTCAGCCTTATTGATGGAGGAATGTTTGCCAATAATCCTGCTCTTTGTGCCTATGCAGAAGCAAGAAAGATTCCTTTTGCAGAAGTTTTAAAAAACCATCAGAAAGCCAACCACCCGAGTGTAAATGATATGATTATTGTTTCTATTGGAACAGGAATTGAAGCCAGACCTTATCCTTTTAAAAAACTTGAAAAAGCAGGAAAAATTGGCTGGGTAAGCCCGATTATTGATATTTTAATGTCTGCCAATGCAGAAACAGTAGATTATCAGCTTGAACAGATGTTTCAGACCCTGGGTTTGAGAAATCAAAAAAACTATTACCGTCTCAATCCTTCACTGAAAAACGCTTCGCCTGCAATGGATAACGTAAAAAGATCCAATATTGAAAATCTGATACAGGCCGGACTGAGCTATATTGATGACAACAGAGAAATGCTGAACCAAATTGTTCAGAAACTCATCAAAAATAAAATATAAGCTTTGCACCTTATAACTATCCAATATAAGCTTTAAAGATTATATTTTAAATCAGAAAATAATTTTTTAACACGTCAAGTTCTGTCGTTTTGCCCTATTACCTTTGGGGCATGAGAAGAGACAAAATAACCCTCCATAAAAACTTTTAAAAGCCTTTGAATTCAACATTCACTTATGCTGAACAGACTGAAATATGTTCAAAATCTAACCAAAACATGAGAATGCCCAACATGGAAACACCAGATCATAAAATAGAAGTACTCTTTGATAAAAGCCGCTATACCATAGAATGGAGCGATATTGAAAATGCTGAGATGGATTATGAAGACTATCTCAATGATATTGAAAACTTCTTCAGAGAAGATTTTGAAGAAGATGCTTTTTAGATAAAAAATAAAACACGACACGTTTTGTCGTATTAACCGCATATATTTGTCTTATAAAACTTTACCCTGAAACGCAGTTCTGCTGCAGCATAAAAAAAAGAAATGAAGAAAGATTTTTATCTGACAAGATATGCCTTAATTATTAAAAGATTAGAAAGTTCTCCAGCTACTTATTCTCAGCTGGAGGACTATCTTTTGAACTCTTTTGAATTTCAGGATGCCGAGATCAAGAGCTATTCTATCCGTACCCTACAGAGAGATATCCGGGAGATTTCCGATCTTTTTAACCTTTCTATTCACAACAAGAAAAAGGGTGACAACCGATATTATATTGAGAGTCGTCCAATTATGGAAGTGGATGAATACAATCAAAAACTGCTTGAATCTTTCCAGGTAAGCAATGCTCTGAATCTGCATCCGGATTTTTCAGATTTTATCTTTTTTGAAAGCCGTAAACCAACCGGCGTAGAACATTTTTATGATCTGTTCTTCGCCATCCGAAATAAAAGGGTTGTAAGTTTTGAACATTACAATTACAAAAATAAACTGATGACCTCCAGAAAAGTACATCCTTTAGCCTTAAAAGAATCCAAAGACCGGTGGTATCTTATTGCTATTGATACAAAAGATAAAGCCTTAAAATCTTTCGGGCTTGATAGAATCAACTATCTTGATGTAGCAGACAATCAGTTTAGAGAGAAGTACAAATATAATTTCAGAGAGCATTTTAAAAATGCATTCGGAGTTATGAATCTTACGGAACAGAAACCACAGAATATTGTATTGAAATGCAGCCGCCATCAGGGAGAATATATCAAAAGCTTCCCTCTGCATCAATCCCAGAAAGAGACCAAAGAAACTCCGGAAGAAATGTATTTTGAGTTCTTCCTCCATCCTACTTATGACTTTATGCAGGAAATTCTTTCTTATGGAAAAGAAGTTACTGTTCTGGAACCTAAAGGTTTAGTTGATGACATCCGCAATCACTTGCAGGAATCTTTGAACCGTTATCTAGAAAACTGATCATAAAAAATATATTTCATATTTTTTGTTATATTTACATAAATATACCGTTATTGAAAACTTTATTTGTTGGCATCAGCTGCTTTATCACCACCTTTTTTCTTGCGCAGCAGAAAGAAGAATTCCGGCTTGTAAAGAGCTATTACAACCAGCACAGAAATATGCTGAATAAAGAGTTCAAAAAAAAGTTTGACGCTGAATCCAATGCTGATAAAAAGGTAGCCATAAAAGGAGACTTTCTCTTTTTCATGAAAAAAATGGACAGCATTGAAAACAACGCTTTGATTGGAGCTTTATTGAAAGTCAGAAATCTGGAAGACCTCCAAACCATCAAAAATCCAAAATTAATCCCATCTGAAAAATTTTCAGACGCAGAAAAAATTGCAGATTACCCCGGAGGACTTAATTCTTTGAGACAGGAGGTAGCCAATCTGCTATATGTTGATGGAGTCTATTCCTTAGAAAAAATGATAAAAACAGATGTTGATTTTATTGTGGAAAAGGATGGTACAGTAAGTAATGTTCATGCACAGGGCGATAATTTCACCTTCAACAGGCAGGCAGAAATTGCATTATATTCCCTGGCAGAAAAGTTTTCTCCCGCAATGATAAAAGGTGATCCTACAACCTACCGTTTTAAACTTCCTTTAACTTTAACGATAACTGAATAATGAAAAAAGTTTGCAGTGCAATCCTGCTTTTCATCTTCAATTTTTATTTCTCGCAGCAAGTAGAAAGGCTTAAAATTATCAAAGAAAAATATGATGCTGAAATTCAGAATATGGAAAGCAGCTACAAAGATGCCCTTACAAAAGCTTCTTTAAGAAAACGTGCCAAAATAGCCTTAAAAAAAGATAATGAAATAAGTTCTCTGAAGCTTAAAAGAGATCAGGAATACGAAAAAGAACTGCAAAATATGCAGTCTGCTTATCCTATTTCCGATAGTAATTTAACAGCACCCAAAGATGAAAGATATATCCTGCCTGAATATCCAGATGGCATGGATGCTTTCAAAAAAGAAATTGCCAATAATTTCAATGCAGAATCACAGGGTATTCAAGGTAAAGGGACTCTTCAGAGTATTGTAATATTCATTATAGAAAAAGACGGCAGCATTATTACAGCAAAAGGTTTTGGGGAAAATCCAACGTTTAACAGAGAGGCGGAAATTGCTGTTTTACTTACCCAAAAGAAATGGCAGCCTGCTACAAAAGACGGAATTCCTCAAAGAGCCCGTTTGAGAGTTCCTTTCACATTAAAATTTGATTAAACAAAATGTTTACAGACGAATATTACATGAAAATGGCTCTGCAGGAAGCAGAAACGGCCTTAGAAAAAGATGAAGTCCCTATTGGATGTGTAGTAGTTTCCAACAACAGAATTATTGCAAGGGCCCACAATCTCACTGAGACACTGAATGATGTTACTGCTCATGCAGAAATGCAGGCCATCACCTCAGCTGCAAATTTCCTTGGAGGAAAGTATTTAAAAGACTGTACATTGTATGTAACCATGGAACCATGTGTGATGTGTTCAGGGGCACTTTCCTGGTCTCAGATCTCAAAAGTAGTGATTGGTGCGCGGGATGAACAAAGAGGGTTTATCAATAAACACCTTTCTCTCCACCCGAAAACAGAAATTATTACAGGGATCATGGAAGCCGAATGCTCTTCTATTGTTAAAGATTTTTTTAAAAGTAAAAGATAAAAAAAGCCAGAGAACATTTTTAATATTCTCTGGCTTTTATTTTTATAGAAGCTAGAATCAGTTTTTAAAAATAGAATATCTCACAATATCAAAATATTCTCCGTCTTTCTTTATTTCCTGCTTTAAAACAGCCTCCTGCTCCATTCCTATTTTCTCCATTATTCTTCCAGATGCCGGATTATGAAAAAAATGGGTAGCAAATATTTTATGGAAACCAAGACCATTAAAACCAAAATCTACGATTGCTCTTGCGGCTTCTGTTACATATCCTTTATTCCAATAAGACATTCCTATCCAGTATCCCAGCTCTGCTTTATCATCATCCCTGTCATGCAGCCCAATAGCACCTATTATATGCCCTTCTTTATTTCTGATAGCAAAAGTATATCCTGTTTGATTATCAAAAGCTTCTTTCGACATTTTCAGCCAGCCTCTGGCATCATTTTCCACATATGGATAAGGAATATTAGAGGTAAGATCAGAAAAAATCCTATGCTGAAGATATTCAACGATGAAAGGAATATCCTTTTCTTCCAGTTGGGAGAGAATAAGTCTTTCGGTTTCTATGATGGGAAATTTTTCCATGCTATTAAGGTTAAAGTTGAGAATAAAACTAAGGGTATGACCTGAAGTCAGTCTTAATTTTTCATTATAAATCTTTCCCCAGGAAATAAAGACCTTTCAATGTATGGAGCCTGTCCATCACATGAATCTTATCCGTAAGGGGCTTATAAACGTGGGAAACACCACCTGTTGCTACCACAAAACACTCATCATTTACCTCTTCATTGATGCGATTCACAAAACCTTCTACCATTCCAAGGAAGCCATATACCATTCCGCTTTGCATGCATGTTACCGTATCCAGGCCCAAAACAGATTTTGGCTTTTTCAGTTCAATGTCCGGAAGCTGTGCCGTCTGGTTGATCAGCGAATTTAAGGAAGTAACAATTCCCGGAGCAATAATCACTCCCAGAGTTTCTCCTGTTTCTGCCACACAACTGGCTGTAAGAGCGGTTCCGAAATCTATAACAATTTTTTTCCTGTTGGGATACAGATTGTGTGCTGCCACAAGATTTGCATAGATATCTGTTCCCATCTGCTTTGACTTTGCCTGAACCTCTGAAGGAGTTGTACGGTCAACAATCACGGGAGAAACCCCATGAATTTTTTTGATCCCGGAACTCATTACTTTGGTAAGCTGAGGTACTACTGACCCGATAATTACTTTATCAATTTCTGTTGGCTCAATTTTATAGGTTTGATAAAGCATCAGCATCTGTACATAAAGTTCATCTGCAGTTCTGTAAGGTTTTGTATTGATTACCCACGAAATATCACAATTATCACCATTGAAAAGACCAAATCTGATATTGCTGTTCCCTACGTTGATTACGATTGAATTCATTGACATATTTTTCAGAAGAAATTCAAGATTTATAATTGAAATTCCCGCTTGATTTTGAGGGATTAAATTTAATCATTTTTATAAAAACCCGATCTCAAATCTCTTATAAATTAAGGTTATCTTAAAAATACTTCTCTAAAAAGCTTTTAAATGCAAAACAAGTCTGTTTAAACAAACCGACATTTATTAAGTCTCTGTTCTTTACATTAAACGGCGCGGAAATTTTATTCCCGCGCCGTTTATATCATTATTTTCTATGAATTATTTCACCTCTACAAAATTATTCTCCACATTCACGTCTGCAATTCTCTGACTGAAATCAATTCCCAAAACAGATAACTGAGATTTTGTGTAAGGAATAGTAAGAGTATACTCTTTCTGAGTCCAAGGCCAGTAAGGCATTGTTTTAAACTCTCCGTAGATATCTTTCTCTTTCCATGTATGAGTCATATTCAACGGAATCTGATAAGTCACTACTTTTTTATCCGCTGTCATCACTCCAAAATCTATCGGCATTGGAACCTGACCATTGTTGATTAAAGTAATGGTTGTAGATTTTGCATCATATTTTACATCCTTTATTCCGTAATCAATCGTCTTTGTAGTATTGATCCAATAGTTATGGAACCATTTCAGATCCATCCCGGAAACTTTCTGTGCAATGTGAAGGAAATCTCTGTCTGAAGGATGCTTCATACTCCACTGATCATAATATTGCTTCAAGGTTTCTGCAAGATTCTGCTCTCCCATAATATATCCAAGCTGTACAAGATATAACTCCCCTTTTACATAGGATGCATACGTGTAAGCTGTACCATTATCATGGTGATCACCAAGCCAGACTGCCGGCTCTTCAATTCCTTTCTTAATAAAATTTCTGTAAGCATCTATTGTTTTAGCAAATGGGTTCGGCATATCTTCAGGGAATAGCTGATACATGGTATATCCTTCTGCATAGCTTGTAAAGCCTTCATCCATCCATGGACGTACAGATTCATTGGTAGCAAGCATTTGCTGATACCATGAGTGAGATCCTTCGTGAGCCATTAAGCCCATTAAATCTTTAACGCTTTTAGCTTCCCCTAAAATCATGGTACACATTCCGTATTCCATTCCACCGTCACCTCCCTGAATGAACGCATATGTAGGATATACATATTTTCCAAAGTGATCATTCATGATCTGGAAATATTTGGTGATATAAGGCTGGGATTCACCCCATGCTTTTGTTTTATCATTTTTCTGATATACCAGATAAACTTTTGGCCCTTCCGGAACATTGAAGCTTTCTACAGAATAATCTCTGTCTGCACTCCATGCAAAATCAAGAATATTTTTTGCGGTCCATTTCCATGTAACTTTATTATCTTTATCTACTACAAGTAGACTTTTAGTTTCATATCCTTTCACGCCTTTAGGGTTTTCAAGGATACCTCCTGCTCCTACTACATAATCTTTATTGATTTTAATTGTAACATCAAAGTCTGAAAATGGAGCATGAAATTCTCTTCCCAAATAATCGAAAGTTGCCCAACCGTCATAATCGTACTCTGCAATTTTCGGATACCACTGAGTCATCGTCATATCTACCCCTTCTCTGTTGTTTCTTCCGCTTCTTCTGATCTGCTGAGGAATCACAGAGTCCCAGTCCATTGTAAAAGTAGTTGTAGAATTCGGTTTGATAGGTTCTGCCAGATATACTTTCATAATGGTTTCCTGAACTTCAAATTTCAGGTCTTTTCCATTTTGTTTAATCCAGTGGATATTCTGAGCCCCTTCCTGATCTTTTGGAATGGAAGCCAGTCTTGAAATACCGTCTTTCTGCAACCTTCCGTCACCATTCTTGCCTTGGGAAGCCACTCTTTGGTCCATCATAGAATTAGGCTTGAAAGCGTTCCAATATAGATGGAAATACACTACATTCAGCTCATCCGGCGAATTGTTGGTGTATTCTAAAGTCTGTTTTCCCTGATAGGTAAATTTTTCAGCATTCACATCAATATCCATCTTGTACTTCGCAGCCTGCTGATAATAAGCTCCTTGCTGAGCCTGAAATTGTGAAATGATAAACGCAAAAATGATTGCAGCCGATTTTCTCATTTAAAATTTTATTTTTTTTAAAGGTAGGTAATTTAAACAAGACCCTCAAATAGGAGTTATTTTGAGATTTTATTTTGTTTAATATGGTTTTAGATAAGTTTTCATCTGGTTTGTTAAATTTTCTTTGAGCTTTATTTGCTATGATCCTTGTCAAGGTGGAGTCCTTTGGGAATATCTCTGCAAATAGCTTATTCGTTTTTCAAAAGTTTCTTCATTAAAGTAATCTGTCCCAGATGATAATAGCTATGCTCAATCATACCATCGATATTTCTTCGGTAAGTGCCGTATTTTTCGTCAACAAATACCTCATCAAGTTTAGATTCAGGCATCTGTTCCAGGAATACTGCGAATTTTTCGGAGTCCATCCATAGTTTATTTAGCAATTCTTCCCATTGTTCCTGAGACTCTATAGGAGGAAGATCAAAACTGAATTTATCTTTGATCTCGAGATCACCCCCTTCAAAAACATTAACAATCCCAGCAATATAATAATCAATGTGAAAAGTGAGCATGGCAATGGTATTTAAAGAATCAATCTTCTTCACTGCCTGTTCCCAGGTAACGTCTGAAAGCTGGTCTTTAAAATTGGTATTGGCGATCCACAGACCATCAAGTAGAACTTCTCTGAATCTTTTCGCAAGTTGTGAAACTGAGCTCATGGATATTTATTTATGTTTCCTAAAGATAGGTTTTTATTTAAACACAAATTTCACCAATGAAAACCACTATTTTAAACACAATAAAATAGTGCAATTTGTGCAAATAAATTTGTGATATTCGTGTTTAACTAATTACAAAAAAACCTCAAATGCAAAATACATCTGAGGTTGATATAATAATATTAAATTACAATTATTTTTTAGCAGAAACTTCTTTCTTTCCGCTTCTTAGAATCTTTTCAAGGATTCTCAAAGTGATCAGATAAGTTGGTTTTACTCCTGTAAGACCCAGCCCTCCTGAAGATAATGTACTTCCTGTTTCCAACGGATTATCAGAAGCGTAATAAGCATACATTACAAACAGATCCGGTGAAATGTGATGTCTGATCTTGGATGCTACCTGAATTGCTTTCTGATAATGCGCTCCTTCCATTTCAAGACCAATCGCCTTCCATGAAGTGTTCATAAAATAGGATAAGATATCTCTGTTTTGCAGTGAAGTTCCCAAAACAGTAATCATTGGACCTTCAAAGGCTTTTAATTCATCATCTTTGAAATCTTCCAGCTTCAGTGTATTCTCAAATGGATAGTTGTCCGCAGTTCCTTCAAAAATATGAGAAGTAGGAATCATAATATCTCCTTTTTCTCCTGTAAGAATGCCAGCTTTCCCCATGATAGAAACGGATTTCACTTTCATCATATAGATTTCCCCTTTATGTTCAAAAGGCCTTAAAAGCTCATCCATCACCTCAAAAGCCTGCTCTCCGAAAGCATAATCGAAGACCATTACAACATCATCTCCTCCGAATTTGCAATCTGCAAATGGTGTATTCTTCAGATCTGTTTTGCTCAGGTCTATAATCTGAACATCTATATTACTTCCGCTTTTATCAGCGATATGAATCATTCCTTCGTCCAAAGCATATTTTAATACTTTGTCGCGAAGTTCTTTTTTGTTGGAGATATCTTCGTATAGTTTATAGTCGATCTCGTGATGCTGTTTCTTTTTAAGAGCGTTATTGGCATACAGCATATTTTTCACAGAGTGCATATTGGCAGAAATAATGTGCAAAGGTCTCATATGAAGATCATTTTCAAATAAAACCTCTTTCACTTTATTTGCCCATTTCTCCCCAAAATAATGGTGCCCTACTCTTTCCTTTAATATAGAACTGAAATGAATTTCTCTTTCTCTGGTGCTTTTAGCGTCTTCAAGACTTACTTTTCCTAAGTTGTAGATGATTTTGAATAAACGGTCAGGATTATGATCATCACCGAAAGTATTGTAAGCTCTTAATGTTTCATCAAAAGATCTTCCTATTAAAGAAGAAAGATGAATAAGTGCCACCTCTTTTTCTTTTCTGCTGAATTTCTTTTCCCCTTTCACAACCTCTTCAATAATCTTAAAGGCACGTGTCGGCTTCCAGTTTTCATCCTGAATAAATGCCAGGTTACGGATTTTATCAGCTTCTATAAATAGGAATGTAAGGTGGGTAAGAATGTCATAAATTTCGGAACGGCCCAAAAGAACCTCAATATTCATCTGGTGTTCGTCTATTCTATAACAGTTTCTTCTTCTTTTCTTTGGAACAATAGGCTCGAAACTTCCTTTATCAAAACCTTCATCTGATGTAAGATGAATAAAAGCACATTCTTCAATTCCTTCCGGAAGCCTGTCTAAAACATACATCAACCCGTCAAGCTCCAATTTACTTGGAATATTCATGGTTCCATAAATTTCCGGATTGATGGTCTTTAACAAACTTCTGATACTCTCTCCTGAAACTCCTCCCGGCTTGAAAAACCCTCTATAAAATAAGTGTCTCATAGAGATGTATAGTCTTTCAATAGCCTCCGTTGTTTCTCTTGCTCTAGAATTTGTCATAAAATAAATTTCACACAAATATACAAAATCTCCGCTCAACTTATTTTAACTGTCTTTTAATAAGTAGCTTAATCCCATCATATAGTTGTAATTTGTAAAATATATAGTATATTTACGTTCATACCCTATAAAACAGGCCCAGAACACCATGATTTAAATAGTAAATCACAAAACACCCTGTTAAAAAACACCAAACAATTGTTTAAATTACATAAATTTTCACAACACCCCTAAAAATTTTAGGGTCAAAATGTTTTCGATTCATTTTTTTTGTAAATTTGCCCTGTAAAAAATCAACCCAATTATGTCAACCTTAAGATTCAAAGCATTAGAAACCCTTCCATTTAAGGATTTCAGAAAAGACAACTCTGTTGAGATCCCTGCGAAATTATCAGAGCTATTCTGTAAAAATGTTTTCTCAGAAGAAACCATGAGAGAATATTTAACGAAAGAAGCATTCGGTTCTATCATGGACGCAATTAAAAAAGGAACTAAGATCCAAAGACATATTGCAGATCAGGTAGCGGTAGCAATGAAAGACTGGGCAATGAGCAAAGGGGTAACACACTATACTCACTGGTTTCAGCCTTTAACAGGTACTACTGCAGAAAAGCACGATTCTTTCTTCACTCCAATTGAAGGAGGCAGAGCTATTGAAAGATTCAGCGGAAACATGCTTATTCAACAGGAGCCAGACGCATCGTCTTTCCCTAACGGAGGTATCAGAAACACTTTTGAGGCAAGAGGGTATACAGCTTGGGATCCTACATCTCCGGCATTCATTATGGGAACTACATTATGTATTCCTTCCATCTTTATCTCTTATACAGGAGAGACTTTAGATTATAAGGCTCCACTTTTAAGAGCGTTGAATGCTGTAGACGAAGCTGCAACTAATGTAATGCAGTATTTTGACAAAAACGTAACAAAGGTAACTCCTACTTTAGGCTGGGAACAGGAATATTTCCTTGTAGATTCAGCATTATACCAATCTCGTCCGGACCTTGTATTAACAGGTAAGACATTACTTGGACATTCTCCAGCAAAAGGACAGCAGTTAGATGACCACTATTTCGGTTCTATTCCTACAAGAGTAATGAACTTCATGAAAGAGTTGGAAATCGAGTGTATGAAATTGGGTATCCCTGCAACAACAAGACACAACGAGGTTGCACCTAACCAGTTTGAGCTTGCTCCAATGTTTGAGGAAGTAAACGTTGCTGTAGACCACAACTCTTTATTGATGGATATCATGGCAAGAGTAGCTCATAAACACCACTTCCACATTCTTTTCCACGAAAAACCATTCGCAGGAGTAAACGGAAGCGGAAAGCACAATAACTGGTCTTTGGCAACTGATACAGGAGAAAACCTTCTAAGCCCGGGAAGAAATCCGAAGAAAAACCTTCAGTTCTTAACATTCTTTGTTAACACGATCAAAGCGGTTCATGAATATGCAGATCTTTTAAGAGCAAGTATTGCTTCTGCAAGCAATGACCACAGACTTGGTGCCAACGAAGCTCCACCGGCAATTATTTCCGTATTCATCGGAAGCCAGCTTTTCAGTGTTCTAGAAGAACTTGAAAAAGTAACCAATGGAAAACTATCTCCGGAAGAGAAAACAGAATTAAAATTAAATGTAGTTGGAAAGATTCCTGAAATCTTATTAGATAACACAGATAGAAACAGAACTTCTCCATTTGCATTTACAGGAAATAAATTTGAAATCAGAGCGGTAGGTTCTTCTGCGAACTGTGCAGAATCTATGACAGTAATGAACACAATTGCGGCAAAACAATTAAATGATTTCAAGAAAGAAGTTGATGCTTTAATTGAGACAGGCCTTAAAAAGGATGAAGCAATCTTCAATGTATTGAGAGAATACATCAAACAGTGTAAAAACATTATGTTTGAAGGTGACGGATATTCTGATGACTGGGCAAAAGAAGCTAAGAAAAGAGGATTGAACAACCTTAAAACAACTCCTGAAGCTTTAAAACAGGAAATGGATAAGAAATTCTTAGATCTATATGAAGAGATGGGAATCTTTAACCACAGAGAAGTTGAAGCAAGAAACGAAATTAAATTAGAGAAATACTCTACGGTTATTGATATTGAATCAAGAGTTTTAGGTGATATCGCAAGAAACCACATTATTCCTTCTGCATTAAATTATCAGAACAGATTAATCGAGAACGTAAAAGGTCTTAAAGAAATCTTTGGTGACAAAGAGTTCAAAACTTTGGCAAAAGAACAAATGAGTTTAATTACAAGCATTTCTGAAAATGTTTCTAAAATTAAGCTTGGTGTTGAAGATCTTCTGAAAGCCAGAGATACAGCAAAAAGCATATCAGACAGCCAAAAACAGGCAGAAAGCTATTGTAATAAAGTAAAGCCATTATTTGACCCAATCAGAGAAGCTTCTGATGCATTGGAAATGATGGTAGACGATGAGCTTTGGCCGATGACAAAATACAGAGAAATGTTGTTTACAAAATAACGTCCTGTAAAGTTCCATATTAGTTTAAATTCCCCGGAAAACCGGGGAATTTTTTTGTTTTATTAACAGACTTGAAAATGAGGACTTTAAATTAAGAAACCTTATATATAGAAGAAAATCGACATCGTTTGTTAAAGAATCTTAATAAAAAAAACCGCATACTTACCAAAAATAGGCCGTTGCGGTTTATTTTTCTTTAACATATGTAAACAATATGTTAAAATGTGTTAAAATAAGATCCTGACAATTATCATATCAGGGGTCTTTTACTCGGAATCTCTACTTTTGTATTGCTTTTGAAAATAAATATTCCTTTTTAACACGGATAATCAAATATATATGAAGAAAAGAGTTTTGTTTTATTTAGTTGCTTTAGTTACTACAGTTTCATTGCAATCGTGTGCTACAAATTATGTGGTTTCAAAACCAGCAACTTACACAAAAGAATACAAAACAGATGCCAAACTAGCTTCTATAGATAACAAAAGAATGGAGCAGGATAAGCAGAAACTTATCGACTCTTTCTTAGCTGAAAAGGCTGCATCTATCGCTAGTGCTAAAAAAGCAGTTAAGAATTCTGAGATTGCAAAAGCAATCAAACATAATAAAACCATTGACGGTATCCTTGAAGAAGCTGAAACATACCTTGGAACTCCTTACAGATACGGAGGTACTACAAGAAACGGTATAGATTGTTCAGCTTTCGTTCTTTCTGTATTCGGGGCAGCTGCAGGTCTTAGCTTACCTAGAGTAGCAGCATCTCAGGCTCAGGAAGGAGAAAGAATTGAAAAAGGAGAACTACAGAAAGGAGATTTGATTTTCTTTTCTCACGGAAGAAGAATTTCTCACGTAGGTATTGTAGAAAGTGTTACTGAAGAGGGGGAGATTAAGTTTATCCACGCAGCAACATCAAAAGGAGTAATGATTTCTTCACTGAATGATTCTTATTGGGGACCTAAGTTCAGATTCGCTAAAAGAGTAATCAACGAAGAAGGAGAAGCTTACAATAACTTAGCTTCAACGACTCCCACTACACCAGCAAATTTTTAATTTTATAAATAATTGATTTAAATAATGAAGCCATCAGAGTTCTGATGGCTTTTTTATTTGCTATTTACAATACGTTTTGCCTAAAGTCATTGGATAGAATGTACCAAAGAGAAAAGCAGGCTAAAACCCGCTTTTATTCAATTAGTATGTATGATTTATTATTACACAATTAAGATATCAGCTATTCTTATCAATTTCAATGTCCAGTTTATACAATAGTCCATATATTTCAGAAAGTGAAAATCTGGCCTTTTTAAGCCTGTTTAAGGCCGGATCTATTGAATAATTAACCGATGTTCTGAAATCAGCTTTTTCAAGTTTTGAAGTGTCAAAAACAGCACCCGAGAGATCACAATTACTAAAGACAGCATTTGAGGCATCACATTCTGTGAAATCGACCTCAATTAATCTGGAATTTTTGAAAACAGTTTTCTTAATAGAGGTCTGATAGAAAACGGAATTATTTAAAGCGCATCCATCAAATCTAAAAGATAGCCCGAATGCATTACAATCATTAAACTGAAGCCCAAACATTTTACATTCTTTAAAAATCACATCATGAAAAGCCGTCTTCACTAGCTTTACCATGCTGAGGTTACACTCTGTAAATTCACAGTCTGTAAAGCTGAATCCGGAAAAGTTTGCATATTCAAAATTACAGTTTCGGAAAGTACAGTTTTCATACTCTCCTTTTTCCAGTTGAGAAAAATCTGTGTTTTCAAAATCCTGATCCAGGAAATAAGCTTCTTTCATATTTTTATGATTTATCAATGACAGGATACTCCACCCTTTGGCAGATTTTAAATAAGAATAAAAATTTCAGCTTTTAGCCGTTGATTTTTTGATCTTAAAGACCTTTACACCAAGCTGTTTTTATCCGAATAATTAAGTTTAAAGAAAATAAAAGTCATCATAGAGAACGCCAACAGAGAACTTCCTCCATAACTGAAATACGGAAGAGGAATACCAACCGTAGGGAAAAGCCCCATAACCATCCCTAAATTGATCGAAAAGTGCATCAGAAGAATTGAGGCAAAACAATATCCAAAGACACGGTTAAAAGTAGATTTCTGCCTTTCTGCGAGATAATATATTCTTCCGATATAAACCATGTAGCATAAAATAAGAATTGCACTTCCTAAAAAGCCCCATTCTTCTCCCACTGTACAAAAGATATAATCCGTTTCCTGTTCAGGTACAAATTTCCCCTGGGTAACTGACCCTTCACGGTATCCTTTCCCCCAAAGCCCGCCAGATCCGATTGCTGTTTTGGAATATAATAAATTGTATCCTGAAGTATCTCTAAACGCCTTTTCGCCTTTATAAAGAACATCAATTCTTTCTCTCTGGTGCTTAGGCAGTTTTTCTAAAATAGTAGGAGATGCAAAAGCCAGTCCGCACAATAAAAGAATAGATCCTGAAATCCCTGAAATAGAAATAACATCCCAGGACATTCTATGATAATTCATAGCTATCAGAATACCGGCAATTATCAGAACTGTCACTGCAACATAGATAGGAGGTATAGCTAATGAAATCAGAAAAACTCCGGCAAAAAGAAATCCTATTCCAAACAAAAGGCCACTCAGTCCTTCTCTGTATAAAGCAATGAAAAATGCAATAAATACAAGCATGGAACCTACATCCGGAATAGCAAGAACAACAACCGCAGGAACACCAATAATGGCTAAAGTAGTCAATAAAGACTTCCTATTTTTAAGATTAAAATCAGGTCCGGAAACATAGTTGGCAAGCATCAGCGCCGTTCCTATCTTCGCAAATTCTACAGGTTGCATGGTAAAACTTCCAAATTTATACCAGTTCTTCTGTCCCAGAATTTCTTTTCCAAAGGGAAATAATCCTATCAGCAACAAGACTCCGCCAATGTAAATAATCCCTGCCATATTTTCAAAGAACTTACTTCTGCTGAAAAATATAATAAGTCCCACGAACAGCGAAATACAGAAAAAGATCAATTGCTTTTCCCCTAACTTCTGGTCAACGCTGTAAATATTTGCAATGGCAAAAACACAAAGCAGGAAATACAGCCCAAGGCCCAGTTTATCTATTCCTTCAGTCCATTTCATTGCTTGACAGTTTTTTTAGCAGTGTTATTCTTTTTAGCTTCTTCTTCTATTTTCTTTTGCAGCTTGGCTTTTTGCTGTTTTACCAGCTCCAGACTATCCTTTATTCTTTTTTGTTTAATTGAGTCCGGCTTAGGATCAACGTATAAGCCCTTACGTTTCAAATCTGCAATCCACTGCCTTTTATACTCCGGCATGAAACTCGAGGTGATCATTTTTTTATAAAGATTTTCTCTTTTCAGATCACCTGTAATATATTTTTCAGCAATTACCGTACAAGCTGGTCCTGCCCACGTTGCTCCGAATCCGGCATGTTCCATTACTGCAACCACCACAATTTTTGGTTTTTCGGCAGGGGCAATCAATACAAAGATAGAATTATCTTTTCCTTGCGGAACCTGTGCTGTTCCCGTTTTGGCTAATTGTGTAAAGTCATTGGATTTCAATCCTCTTGCCGTTCCTCTCAGAACCACCGCTTCCATACCTTTCAAAACAGGTTCAAAATGCTTTGGATCAACTAACGTTTTGTGTTTAACTTTAAATCTTGGATCAGGATTAGGCTTTCCGTCAATTGCTTTAACGATATGTGGCGTATAATACCATCCTTTGTTAGCAATCGCCCCAACATAATTGGCAAGCTGAATAGGAGTTACCAAAACATCTCCCTGTCCCATTCCATTATAGATAGCTCCGGTTGACATCTCATCCCAGTTTTTAAAATCAGTTCTCTGAGAACCGCTTGCTTTCATGATGGCTTTAAACCTTTTTTCATAAAAATCTCCTGAAGGTATTCTTCCTCTTGCACCCACAGCAAAATCATTATTCAAAAATTCTCCCACTCCAAAGCTGCTCATGATCTTTTTCCATTCATCAACACCTTTTGAAGGATTTCCCGGATATTTTTTGATGATTGCAATAAATGCGTAAGTAAAAAAACAGTTACTGGAAACCTGAATTGAAGGAATAAGCGGATCTGCTCCACCATGGCCTTTAATTCTTTTTCCTTTATAGAAAAATCCGCCTCCACAAGGGAAAATAGTCTTTTCATCCATTACACCCATCTGCATAGCTGCCAAAGCAGTTAATAATTTAAATGTTGATCCCGGAGGATATCCTGCCTGTAAGGAACGGTCAAAAGTGGGCTTATTTTCGTAAAGCGTATCTTTTGACAGAGCATATAGATTTTTTGATTTATAAGGACCTGTGAAAAGATTCGGGTCAATATCCGGTCCTGTAGCGGCAACCAGTACTTCCCCATTATTAGGGTCTAAAGCAACAATGGCACCGTGTTTATTTACAAGCATTTCTTCAGCGGTTCTCTGAAGATCATAGTCAATGGTTAAAGTAATATCTTTACCTGTAATCACATCTTTATCCAAAGATCCGTTTTTATAAGGACCAATGTTTCGGAGTCTGATATCTTTTTGGATATATTTAACCCCTTTTACTCCACGAAGTTCTTTTTCGTAGGATTTTTCAACTCCTGTTTTTCCGATAAAATCTCCAGGTAAGTAGTACGCAGAATCTTTTTTTATTTCACGCTCATTTACTTCACTGGTGTATCCCAGAAGGTTCCCCGAAGTGGAAACTTCATATTGACGCTGAGGTCTTTGTACAATATTAAAAGCCGGATATTTAAAAATAATTTCCTGAACTCTTGCTATATCTTCTCTGCTCAGGTCCTTCAGAAAAGTCATCGGAGTCAGTTTGGAATAGTATTTTTCCTTTTTAATAACAGCAATTCTTTTGATAAAATCTGCTTTGGAGATCTTCATAAGACTACAGAATCCGAGAGTATCAAAATCCGGCCGCATTAAAGCCTGTGTAAAAGAGACTTCATAAGCGGGCTGGTTTCCTACCATGATTTTACCATTCCTGTCAAAAATGACTCCACGCTGTGGAATAACATATTCGGTTTTGATGGAGGTATTCGCTGCATTTAATGCATAACGGTCTGTAAAGAGTTGTAAATAGGCAAGCCTCGCCACAAAAATAAGGGCGATGACAACAAGGATGGAAAAAATTTTAAAATAACGTGTGTTCAAACTTTTTGTTTGATTTTAAATATTAATGCGTAAATGACTATAAATATAAATGAAATTACACTAGTCACCAACACATTAAACAATATTTCGAAAAATCTGCTAAACTTAAAAAATTCTATATACTGCACTAAAAGCTGGTGCAGGAAAATACTGGAAAATAAAAACAGCAAAAACTGCGCCCATTGAAGGGACTGAAAAGAGAAAAAGTCCGTAGATGTATCGGTAGAAGTCCTGAAGATCAACGTTCTGAAATACGCAATCAGCGTTGTTGCAAATGCATTGATGCCCCATGAATAAAGAAAACCATCAATAGATAATCCTATTAAAAAGCTCAATGCCAGGAACTGAAATTTATTCCTGAAAAAAGGATAGAACATGACAAATACGGGATACAATACCGGAGTATATTTCCCGAAAAGCGTAATCCTGTTCAATACAAATATCTGTAATGCCACAAGAAAAATCATGATCAATATATCAGTAAATAAAGTCCTGCTAATCATTTTCTTTTTTTATTACAGCCTGCATAGTGTCCTGAATCTTCTGCACTTCTGCTTTTTTAAGATTCTTCACTACATACACTTTGTTCAACGCTCCCATTTTTTCACTCAGCTCAACGGAAATATCCCAAAAGCCGGTTTTATTATCTACAGAATATCCTGCAATAGTACCAATGGTAACTCCTTTAGGGAAGATTGCAGATTTACCGTCTGTAACCACAGTATCCCCTACTTTCAATGCAACATATTTTGGAATATCTGCAAGATGCATCACTCTGGAGTTATCACCATTCCACGTTAAAGTACCGAAATATCCTGAGTTTTTGAGTGCTGCATTAATTCTGATCTTATTGACACTTAAGACCGACTGAACTAATGCATAACTGTCTGTAGAGTTAATTACAATTCCCGCAATACCTCTTGGCGCCATTACCCCCATCTGAGGGAAGACTCCGTCTCTACGGCCACGGTTGATTGTAAAATAGTTGTTTCTTCTGTTGATACTGTTGAAAACAATTTCTCCATCAACAAAAGTATAGATTTGCCCACCTCCAATGGTATCATGAACTCTTTTGAAAACAGGATTTTTTGATCCGTCTTTTCCATAAAGTTCAGTCATAAGGGCTTTATTCTGAACTACAAGATCTTCATTGATCTGTTTTAGTTTCAGATAAGAAACTCCTTCATCAATATATCCGGAAACCCATGAATTGAAAGCAGCTGTCTGCCCGGCAATCCAGGATTTCTGCATGGCATTTCTTGAGAATATCAAAACCAGAGCAATAATTTGCAGGAATATAAAGAAGACGAAAAGAGTATTCTTCGAAAATAATCTCAGCAAAAATCCCATTCAGATATAAAGTCGTAAAAAGTTAAAATTATTTAATTAAGAAATTGAACTTATCCATATTCTTAAGGGCAATACCTGTTCCGCGAACTACAGCTCTCAACGGATCTTCAGCAACAAATACTGGAAGACCTGTTTTTTTGTGAATTCTGTCCGCAAGACCTCTTAATAACGCTCCTCCTCCGGCAAGATAAATACCAGTCTTGTAAATATCAGCAGCCAATTCCGGTGGTGTAAGAGAAAGTGTTTCCATTACAGCATCTTCGATTCTGATGATCGACTTGTCTAATGCACGTGCAATCTCTTTGTATCCAACCATAATTTCTTTAGGTTTCCCTGTAATAAGGTCTCTACCCTGTACCGGGATATCCTCGATGTCTACATCAAGATCTTCTACTGCAGAACCTACTTCAATTTTGATTCTTTCAGCAGTTCTCTCCCCGATATAAAGGTTATGGTGAGTTCTTAAGTAATAAGCAATATCATTGGTAAATACATCTCCTGCAATTTTCACAGATTTATCACATACGATACCTCCTAAAGCTACTACCGCAATTTCCGTAGTACCTCCACCTATATCGATGATCATGTTTCCTTCAGGCTTCTGTACGTCTATTCCAACCCCAATTGCTGCTGCCATTGGCTCATAGATTAGTCTTACTTCTTTTGCATTTACTTTTTGAGCAGAATCTCTTACCGCTCTTTTTTCAACTTCAGTAATACCAGAAGGAATACAGATTACAATTCGTAATGCCGGTTGTATGAATTTACCTTTAATTCCAGGAATTTTTTTGATAAATTCCTTGATCATATGTTCAGAAGCATGGAAATCAGCAATTACCCCATCTTTCAAAGGACGGATTGTCTTGATATCCTCGTGAGTTTTACCCTGCATATGCTTGGCCTGCTCCCCGACGGCAATCGGCTTACCCGATGAACGTTCAATCGCAACAATTGAAGGTTGATCTATAACAATTTTATTATTATGGATGATTAGGGTATTAGCAGTTCCAAGGTCTATCGCAATTTCTTGCGTAAACATATCAAATAAACTCATATTTTTCTTCTGATTTTAAGTTTACAAAGATATAAATTTAACACTACTAAAGAAATTTCCCACCAACTTAATTTGGTTAAAATTTTATTAAAATTTATAATTCTTTATTAACTTTCAATTTAGATGTTTACAGACTTTGAGTTAAACTAAAATTAATGGGTTGTTTAAAGGATAAAAAAGCCATATCGCCGAACGGTGAAAAGATATGTACACAACAGACAAACAGGTTTTCCAAGTACCTCGGCATTCCATTTAAATTCTATACGCTTCTTAAAAAAATTAATAAATCAAAGTAAAAATTAAAGAAAACTCCCTCATAGAAAGCAATTCTTTTTTTTCCACTCTGCTTTTTCTTCTTTACCACCTTATAGTTTTTTACGATAATTATCATATACACTATCTGAGAGTGATTAATTAAAAAAAGCGTAAATTTGCACTGCTTATGTTACAGTATTCCAACATTCATCGAACGTCAAATTTTGCCGTGCTTTCTATAAGCTACGAAAAAGCCGACGTAGAAACGAGAGGAAAGTTTGCATTCTTTGATGAAAACATCAAAAACTTTGTTTCCAGGGTCCACCAGGAAGATCTTGGAGATGCATTTGTGGTTTCCACCTGTAACAGGACCGAAATTTATACCACTTCTCCCAATTATCTTTTAGTTGCTGAAGAGTATTGCAAAACCATTGGAGTTCATCTTACGGATTTTCTTCAGTTTGCCAATATTCTCACCAAAGAGGAAGCCCTGATCCATCTTTTCAGAGTTGCTGCAGGTCTTGAAAGTCAGATTATTGGAGATTTTGAAATTATCGGACAGATCAAAAAAGCATACAGCCGTTTCAAAAAAGAGAGACAAAATTCTAATCCTTATCTTGAAAGAGCTATCAACGCAGCGATTCAGATTTCGAAAAGAATAAAAAACGAAACCGGAATTTCCAATGGCGCCGCTTCTGTTTCTTATGCCGCAGTCCATTATATTTTAAACAACCAGAAAAGAATTGCTGAAAAAAACATTCTTCTATTGGGAGTAGGTGAGATTGGACAGAACACTGTTGAAAATCTGGTGAAGCATGTCTTTCAGCCGAAAATTAAAATCGCGAACAGAACTCAGGAGAAAGCTGAAAAGATTTCCCAGAAATATAATATTCCTCATGTTGATTATTCTGATTTTGACAAGGAATTAAAAAATACTGATATTCTTATTGTGGCAACAGGAGCTAAACATCCTATTGTCAACCAGTCTCACTTCCCGAACGGAAAAGAAACACTGGTCATTGATCTTTCTATTCCTCATAACGTTGAAAAAAATGTTACCGAAAATGAAAACGTAACATTGATTGATGTGGATGAGCTTTCAAAACAGATTCAGGAAACGATTCAGCAGCGTGAAAGAGAAATCCCGAAAGCTGAAAAAATCATCAAGGAACTGATGAAAGACTTTATTGAATGGGAGAAAAAGAGAAAGCTAGCACCGAATATCCATCATTTCAAAGCCGTTTTAAAGAACATGGAACGCAATGAAATGCATAATTTTTATAAAAAGAATAAATACATAAACATCACGGACATGGAACTTTCTGACAAAATGATCCAGAAAATCACCAACCGTTTTGCAAAATACATCATTGATAATCCTTTGAAAGCCGAAGAAATTAGTAAATTAATGCACGAAATATTAGTTGAACAACCAAACAACGAATTCAATGAAAAGCATTAGAATCGGAACGAGAAATTCCGCACTTGCACTTTGGCAGGCTAGAGAGGTTGCAAGGCACCTTCAGAACAACAATTATTTAACGGAGATTGTTCCTATCGTTTCTTCTGGCGATAAGAATCTCAATCAACCTTTATATTCCTTAGGAATCACCGGGGTCTTCACAAGAGACCTTGATATTGCCTTATTGAATGACGAAATTGATATTGCCGTACATTCTTTAAAAGACGTTCCTACTCAATTGCCTCAAAATATTGAGATGATTGCTTACCTGGAAAGAGATTTTCCACAGGACATTCTGATCAGAAAAGAATCTGCAAGGAATAAAGAATTCCATGAGCTTAAACTGGCGACCAGCAGTTTGAGAAGAAGAGCTTTCTGGCTGAGAAATTATCCGACTACTGATTTTTCGGATATCCGCGGAAATATTCAAACCAGACTTCAAAAACTGGAAGACGGAGATTTCGATGCAACGATTCTTTCTTTGGCTGGTATCAAAAGAATGAAAATGGAGATCGATTACGAGATGCTTCCATTAATGATTTGCGCTCCATCGCAAGGGGTAATTTCTGTAGCAGGACATACTGACAAACCAGAGATCAACGAGATTGTACGTAAGATCAACCACAATCCAACCCAGATCTGCGTAGAGATTGAAAGAAACTTCTTAAGCACTTTGGAAGGCGGCTGTACTGCCCCTATCGGAGCTTTTGCTGAAATCATTGGTGATCAGATCCGTTTCAAGGCAGCACTTTGCTCTTTGGATGGGAAAAACTGCATTGCTGTGGATGAAAACTTTGTTTATACTCCAACAGAAAATTTTGGAGAAAAGTTTGCAAAAGTCGTTCTTGAAAACGGAGGAAAGGAATTAATGGCTGAAATCAAAAGCCAGATCTAATTTCAGATTCAGTTTTTTTACTGCTCTTTTCATCTTCTTAACTGTACAGACATGAAAATCTTATTTACCAAAAATATAGACCAGACAACGATATCCAAAGAATTAGGAGAGGATACTTTGGCTGACTGTGTTGAGGTAATTAAGACCAAGCCTATTATGATCAGTCCTTTTGATCTGAAGAATTACTCATTGATTTTTACAAGTGTTAATGGAGTCATTTCATTTTTTAAAAACAAGTTTAAGCCTAATGAGGATTTTACAGCCAAGAATTACAATAAGATCTACTGTGTTGGTGAAAAAACGAAGAGGGAATTAAGGAAACATGGTTTCGGAACATTTAAGGTTTTGAAAAATGCTGATACGCTTTCCAAATTTATTATCGGAAAATGCCAGCACGAGCAGTTTCTTCATTTCTGCGGCAATCTTGCCATCAATGTTCTGGATAAAGAACTTCCTTTACAAAACATTAAGTACAAAAAAGTTACGATATACAATACTGAGGAAACTCATCCTTTAATAAATGAAAAATATCATGCTGCAGTATTTTTTAGTCCGAGCGGAGTTCGTAGTTTTGCAAGGCGAAATTCTCTGGAAGGCATGAAGCTTTTTTCGATTGGCGAAACCACTTCCGGTGAGTTGAGAAATTATACGCAGGAAGAAATTTTCACTTCTGAAGAAAATACACTGACTTCGATCTTTGAGCTGATAAGAAGAGAAATCAGAAGTAGAATTTAGAATATTTGTTACCGAATATAGCCGGTAATATTAGTTTACAATAGATTATGATAAAAAACGACCTATATTTAAAAGCACTTCGCGGAGAAACCGTTGAAAGACCTCCTGTCTGGATGATGAGGCAGGCTGGAAGATATCTGCCGGAATTCATTGCTTTGAGAGATCAGTATGATTTCTTTACGAGATGTCAGACTCCTGAACTTGCGGCTGAGATTACATTACAGCCTATTCGCAGATTTCCTCTGGATGCAGCGATTCTGTTTTCTGATATCCTGGTAGTTCCACAGGCTATGGGAATTGATTTCAAGATGAAAGAATCCGTTGGACCATGGTTAGATACTCCTATCAGAACAATGGAACAGGTTCAGAATATTGAAACTCCGGATGTGAATGACACTTTAGGATACGTTTTTGATGCTATTGAGCTTACGCTGCAGAAACTGGATAATGATATTCCGTTGATTGGTTTTGCAGGTTCTCCATGGACAATCCTTTGTTACTGTGTAGAAGGAAAAGGAAGTAAAGCATTTGACATTGCAAAGTCTTTCTGCTTCCAACAGCCTGAGGCTGCTCATTTATTATTGCAAAAAATCACTGATACTACAATTGCTTATTTAAAGAGAAAAGTAGAAAAAGGAGTTTCTGCTGTACAGGTTTTTGATTCTTGGGGAGGAATGCTTTCTCCTACGGATTATCAGGAATTCTCATGGCAGTACATCAATCAGATTGTTGAAGCTTTAAGCCCGCTTACCCATGTAGTTGTATTTGGAAAAGGATGCTGGTTTGCTCTGGAAGATATGACTATGTCTAAAGCTTCTGCTCTTGGTGTAGACTGGACTATTAAGCCGGAATTCGCAAGAACATTAACCAATCACACGATGACTTTACAAGGTAACTTTGATCCTGCAAGACTTCACTCTACTCCTGAGACAATCAAGAAGATGGTGAACGAAATGATCAACCGTTTTGGAAAAGACAGATATATTGCAAATCTAGGTCACGGAATTTTACCAAATGTTCCTGTAGAAAATGCCGAAGCATTCATCAGAGCAGTGGTTGACTGGAAACCGAATTTATAAAAATTATTTCTTTTGAAAATATAAAAACCCTTATAGAATGTTCTACAAGGGTTTTTTGTTCCTTTTTTCAATGATTATTCCTTCATTATTTTCTTCTTAACAATTTTCCCATCATGATTGATGATTATTATAATATAGACTCCTTTCGGCAGATCTGATATATCATAAGAATCTGATCCTTTACTAAATACCTTCACTAGCTTCCCTGACTGATCAACCACAGAAATCTTTTCAAATTTATTTTGAGAGTTTTGTTTAATATAAAGATTTCCCTTAACCGGATTTGGATATACCTCTATATGATCAGCATATGAAACCTCTGAAGTTGCCAAAACTCCACTTGTAATCATCACATTATCTACGACAACACCGTAAGAATAGTCTCCGGCATCATCATAAACAAATCTGAGTTTAAAAGCCGCGTTAGCATAGGGTGTCAGATCTATATTTGCCGCAGTATCATAACTTGTTACTACAAATGTAAAGGTGTTAAAATCAAGATCCCACACTCCTGCGTCACCTGAAAAAGTAAAAACCTGAATCCACGAAGTTCCATTGAAAACTTCAACTTTTAAAGTAGAATCCAGATTATCAATCATATTGGCATAATTAAACGACAGCTTTGGGTTTACTACTCCGGTAAGGTTAATTACAGGAGAAATCAGTCTGGCATTCGTGTTAATTCCGGTTGGCCCTGCATCATCATCATCAAAAAAAGCCGCCCCATCGGGAAAACTTGCGAAACCATTCTGTGAACCCACATTCCAGTTAAAAGAGTTATCCGGATTCTCAACCGTCCACGCGGTCGGCAAAGTATTACCGTTGAAGTTTTCAGAAAAAATCTGCGCATTACACAGACCACAAATGGATAAAAATAGTATAAATAGTTTTTTCATAATAAAATATTTGATGTTTATATAAAATTAATGAATTATATTTCACAAAACACAATTACATACAAAATAAATACACTACATCTATTTTAAAAAGGATGAGAATTTTATCTATAATTTATACCTTTATGTTTAAACTTTAAATCACATCATATGAAAAAACTAAACAAAGAAAAATTGAAAAGCATTATGGCAGGAGGAGAAATCTGCCTTGAATGTGCCATCGGATATTATCAGGTTATTATTGACGGCCGTTGTTATTGCATTCCATGGGAATAATAAAAAAAGCAGCTCTACAGCTGCTTTTTAGTTTATATGATAAAGAATAAATTAGCTCAACATTCGTTGTGCTTTCTTCACTCCTTCTACCAGAATATCAATTTCCTCGAAAGTATTATAAACAGCAAAACTGGCTCTTACTGTCCCTGCAATATTAAAGAAGTTCATGATCGGCTGTGTACAGTGATGCCCTGTTCTTACAGCAATTCCCATTTTATCCAGGATCATCCCTACATCAGAGGCAATCCCCACCCCTTCAAGATTAAAGGAAACAACACCAGTTCTTTTTGCTTTTTCACCATAGATTTTAATTCCTTCTATTTCCAAAAGCTGTTTCTGGGCATATTCCAACAAAGCATTTTCATGATTCTGAATATTAGCATGGCCTATCTTATTCATAAAATCAACAGCTGCTCCTAAAGCGATATTCCCACCTACATTCGGCGTTCCTGCTTCATATTTAAATGGAAGTCCCGCATAAGTAGTTCCTTCAAAAGAACATGTTGCAATCATCTCTCCTCCGCCATGAAATGGTGGCAAAGCTTCTAATATTTCACGTTTCCCGTACAGGATACCTGTTCCCATCGGAGCATACATTTTATGGCCTGAGAATACAAAGAAATCACAATCCAGTTTCTGTACATCAATATTAAAATGCGGAGCAGACTGAGCGCCATCAATCACAATATAAGCGTTTGTATTCTTTCTTGTTTTTGCAATAATTTCTTCAATAGGATTCACAATTCCCAAAGCATTGGAAACCTGATTTACAGAAACAACCTTTGTCTTTTCGCTTAAAAACTGGTCAAAATGATCCATCTGAAGAATTCCGTTTTCATCGATAGGAATTACACGAAGTTTTGCTCCGGTCCTTTCACAAAGCATCTGCCATGGAACAATATTAGAATGATGCTCCAGATAGGAAATAATAATTTCGTCATCTTTCTGCAGTTTCTGTGTTAAAATATAAGCAATAAGATTCAACCCTTCTGTTGTTCCTTTTGTAAAAATAACTTCAAAATCATGCTCAGCATTGATGAATTTCTGAATCTTTCTTCTTGAAAGCTCCATTTCTTCCGTTGCCAGCTGGCTTAGGGTATGAATTCCTCTGTGAACGTTGGCATTAAGTTCTGTATAATATGCGTGACAGACTTCTAAAACCGAATTTGGCTTTTGAGATGTAGCTGCATTATCCAGGTAAACCAATGGTTTACCATTCACTTCTCTGTCCAATATAGAAAACTGGCTTCTTATTTCCTGAATGTCAAACATTTATTTATTTTTTAAATTAAGACGTCCTTATTTAGAACACTTCAAATTTACGGCTTTTTTTCCGAAAGAAAGCACGAGGCTAAGAGCTGATAGTTGTCAGTTGATAGAAATATTCGATGGCATATAGCGAAACAAGTCAATAACCGATAAAGTAAAAGTCATATTTGTAAATTCTCTTATTCTTTTGACACTGCACAAAAAAACCCGTCAAAAAATGACGGGTTTTATATTGTTTAAATAAGCAATTCTTATTCTGCTGCAGTTTCTTCTGCTGGAGCTGCTCCTTCTTCAGTTGCAACTTCTTCTTCATCTTCATCATCCATTGCTGCTGCACCTCCTTTCATTGCATTTCTAGACATCTTAACAGCAACTACTACTGCATTGTCTGGGTGCATGAAAGAATATCCTTCTGTTTTGATACCACCGATGTAAAGTTTGTTACCAATTCTTAATGGAGTAACATCTACAACGATTTCGTCAGGTAGGTTAGCAGGGATAGCTTTTACTTTTAGTTTTCTGAAAGACTGACGTAAAACACCACCAGCTACAACACCTTTTGAACGTCCAGTAATTCTTACAGGAACCTCCATAACTACTGGCTTATCGTCAGATAGTTGGTAGAAGTCAATGTGAAGAATTTTGTCAGTGATTGGGTGAAACTGAATGTCCTGAAGAACAGCTGGAATTGTTTTTCCGTCAACCTCAATAGATACCGTGTGTGCTTCAGGAGTGTATACTAATCCTTTAAAAGCTTTCTCTTCAGCAGAGAAGTTTAAAGGAGCTTCACCTCCATAAACAACACAAGGAACTAATTCAGCATCACGTAAAGCTTTTGTAGACTTTTTGCCCACGTTTTCTCTTTTTGTACCTTGAATTGTAATAGATTTCATTTATAATAAATTTAAAAAATTATTCTTATTTGAATTTGCAATTTTCTCAAAATCAATTAAATAACAAACTTACTACTAATTGATTTATGCTCATGAACCATGGTCATAACATCTGCAAATAACGGGGCGCAAGATAGCACTTTTATTTTAGATGACAAATTATTTTTAACAGGAATTGAGTCAGTTACAATAACTTCCAGTAATTTTGAGTTCTCAATATTCTCGTAAGCCTTTCCTGAAAGCACTCCGTGAGTTGCCATAGCTCTTACTGTTTTCGCTCCCTTTTCAATTAAGATATCTGCTGCTTTACAAAGTGTCCCCGCAGTATCAATCATATCATCGATAAGGATTACGTTTTTACCGGTAACATCACCAATAAGGAACATTTCTTCTACAACATTTGCCTTTTTTCTTTCTTTATAAGCAATTACTACTTCAGCACCTAAGTGACCTGCATAGTTCTTTGCTCTTTTCGCACCTCCCATATCCGGAGAAGCAATGGTAAGACTATCAAGATTTAAAGATCTGATATAGTCTACGAAAATACTGGAAGCATACAAATGATCTACCGGAATTTCAAAGAACCCTTGAATCTGATCCGCGTGAAGATCCATTGTCATTACTCTTGTTGCTCCTGCTGCTGTAAGAAGGTTTGCAACTAATTTAGCACCGATCGGCGCTCTTGGTTTGTCTTTTCTGTCCTGTCTGGCAAGTCCGAAGTAAGGAATTACAACGGTAATGCTCTTTGCAGAAGCTCTTTTCGCTGCATCAATCATTAGAAGAAGTTCCAAAAGATTGTCTGCAGGAGGGAATGTAGATCCAATTAGAAAAACTCTTCCTCCTCTTACAGATTCATCCAAAACAGGTTCAAATTCCCCGTCGCTGAACTCCTGAAAGTTGATTTTCCCTAATTCTTTCCCATAATTCTGGGCAATTTTCTCTGCCAAGTCCCTGCTGGTTCTTGTACAAAATAGATAACTTAACTGATCGGCCATTTTTACTTTTTAAAAGATTTTGCAAATTTAAAAAAAAACCACAAGATTTACTCCTGTGGTTTCTAAGTTTTTATTTTATCAATTATTAAGGGAATTTAACTCCTGAATATTTGTTCGGATCTACCTGTGGAAGTGTAGATTTATATTTCGCATTGATAGACTTAATAAATTCGTTAGCAACGACACCATATCCGCGACCTGTAAGGTGAACTCCATCTAGTGAGAACGCTCCTCCTCTAACAAATGTCGCAGTATATTTTACTCCGTCAAATACGATTCCTGACTGTGAATTCAGTTCAAGCATTTTTGCATTAGCATCTACAAATGCAAGCCCATAAGAATCAGCAAGCCCTTTTATAGAAGCATTGTATGCAGTCGTTGCTGTTTTTACATAGCCAGCTTCTGTTTTTGTTAATACATGTTGGTTTTGTAATGGATAAGAAATTCCATAAATATTTACCGGTGAAGGAACTCCTGCAGCAGTACTTCCAATCACAGAACTTGTAGTAAGCAAAATATAATCATCCGCTGTAGCTTGTCTTGCCTGGCCAAAGATTTGTCCAAAAGCTGTAGCTGTAGGCAATCCTAAAGAAGGAGTAAGCGCCGCTGTAAGCTGAGCTGAAAGATCCGTCAGCGCCACATCTTTAATTAAAACAGGATTTGGACCTGTTGCGGAAAGTAAATTAATTCTATCCCCAGCTCCAAAAGCAGTAAGCGCCTGCTTCAAAGGACCATATAGACTTGTATTAAGAGTTGTCAGATTTGAACCTAAAAGAGCAGGTGTCAAAGGGTTATAAGGCACCGTAGTAAAGAAAGGAACTGAAGTAACAGAAGGAATATTAGCAATAACTCCTTTTGTTGTTCCTACACTTTTAAGACCATCTAAAACCGCCTTGATAGATCCGGCAAGAAGGGCTGGATCGGAGATATCATTTGATTTATAAGTTGTAGGATTTGTATTTCCTGTCTGAACTGTAGCAATTGAATATGTTGTAACTCCTCCTACAGTCTGAGAATTTGTTCCTCCGTTGGTAGCATATGACAATACATCATTATTTCCTATCCAAAGAGAGAAGAACGTAGCTTTCTGAGCCATAGCATCTGCCAGCACACTTGTTGTAGCAGAAGAAGCAAACCTTACAAAATAAGGGTTAGCCGTTCCTGTTGGAAGCCCAGCCTGACTACCATATCCGGGAGCTACTAAATGGAATGACTTAGCACCTGGTACTCCCATATTATTATAAGAACCACCACCTGATAATACATCTAGTGGAGCAGCAGCTCCGCTTGGCACAGGAGATAAAGATCCGTTAACAACCTGAAGAGTCAATTTTCCAGGGAAACCAGGAAGGTTATTGAAACCTCCTATATCATTAGGCATCAAAGGTTGTTTAAAGTCACCTCCACCTGCAAGTTTCATCTGTGCAGCAATCATGCTTGGATAAGATTCATTTTGGCCACTGCTGTACAGCGCCCCATCACGATATCCTGAAGTAAGAGAGTTTCCTAAAGAAATATATTTTGAAAAGTCAGCATCTCCTTTTGTCACCTGGATATCTTTCACATCCGTATCGAAATCCGTATTACAGCTTGTTACTGTAAAAAGAAGTGCAGAAACTGCAATTGTCGATATTATAATTTTTTTCATAGTCTTCTAAAATTAAAATGGATTATAAGAGAAACCTAGACCAAAGTAGAAAGCAGTTGCTTTTGACTGTCCGTTAAGCCCTATATTAACATTGTTTACCTTTCTGTACTGAGGCATTGCATACCCTCCGGCAACATCAATTCCGAAATGTTTCAGCTTAAAGCCTACCCCACCTGTTACTACATAAGTATCATATGAAGGAGTTTCCGGGATAAAGTTATCAGTGGTATAAGGTGCTTCATCATAATACGCTCCCAAACGTCCATAGATCATATCAGTGAACGCATATTGAGTTCCCAATCTGAATGTTTTGGAATTTCTGAAGTTTTTAGGATTGGTAAGAATCGTAGGATCCGATGGATTGTTTCCAATAGGAGCATTCTCGAAATCTAAAGTAAGTTTGCTGTATCTTTCCCATCCATGATAGTTAAAGTCTGCAGAAACCTGCCATTTCGGTGTCACTTTATAGGTTAAACCAATAGTATATTCTTCAACTAATGGCAGCGTTGCTGAGAAACCATCCTGTCCTGCAGCATTTAGTTTTAGCTGGTTATAAACAGATTGTGATGGGAACTGGAATGTAGCTGTTCCGCTTTTAGCTTTCATATCTATTGCTGAACGGTAAGCAATACTCACGTCCAATTTTGGGTCAGGTCTGAAATAGAAACCAAATCCGTATCCGTGTCCGGTTGCATTCTCATCATTAATATTAACTTTCCCGTCAAATTGAGTTACCGCTTTGTCCCAATCTACTTTTCCTCTTGCGTAAATGTAGCTGGCACCAAAAGATACCCAAGGAGCCAGTTTTACAGAGACCATTGGCTGGAAATAGAAACTTTTCAGCTCCATTTTCTGAACCAATTCTTTACCTTCCCAGTTTTCTGGCCATTTTATCGTACTTCCAAAAGGCGTTGTAACACTAAGACCTACGGTAAGTTTTTCTATTGGTCTATAAGTAATTGCCGCATAGAAAGGAGTCCCTATAGGGTTATCCGTTTCTGCACTTTGTAAAGTATTGAAGTTTTGAAAAGTAACTTTATTACTTGCACCAAACCCTCCTGCCACTACACTCAGTTTGGAAGGGATAAATGACATACCCGCAGGGTTAAAGAATGTCACACTCGCGTCTTCGGCATGAGCACTAGTATGCGCCATTGCCAATTGTTTTACCCCTTGCAGGGAAACTCTGAAGCCTCCTGCGTAAGATAGAACTCCCGCCAATAAAGCAGTTGATACTAATATTTTTTTCATAGACTATTATTATATAAGCCAAATATAAAATTATTTTGAATACGTCTGTTAATATTTGCTAATATTTTAAACAATATCCTAAAAGAAAACTATGTTTAAAATAATACCTTTAAATAAACAAAAGCCAAAATTTTCATTATTAAGTATTTAAAAATATTTTAAAACAATCTCCATTTCATTGTTTAACTTTAAACAAATGTTTAACTTTAAAAATATCTTAGTCCTAAAAACAGAACAGGGAATCAACTGATAATAAATGTTAAAGTTAAAAAATCTCCTTCCCCACTATTTCCTTTATAACAGGCTTCTTTCGGTCTACGGCTTTCATTCTTACTTAAAATACTTCAATGTTTTGCTCCGAATTCAGGTTATTTAAGTATTTTAGAATTGCATAAAGATAAAAATACATAAATTTGCAGATTATAAATAATAGTAATATGAGTTGTGGATGTAAAACATCCGGCGATTCTGCACATTCTTGCGGCCCTAAAAAAACCGCAAATGGCTGTGAAAATGTAAATACCTGCGGGAATAGTTATAAATTAAGTGTTTTTGACTGGCTTTCTGACATCAACAATCCGGCACCTAACAGGTGTGATTTTGTAGAAGTTAGATTTAAAAATGACAGAAAATCGTTTTATAAGAATGTAAATAATATTCCTTTACATATTGGTAGTGTAATTACAGTAGAATCAAGTCCGGGACACGATGTAGGCGTTGTAAGCCTTACGGGAGAATTAGTAAAGATTCAGATGAAAAAGAAAAAGTTTTCTGAAGAATTGGCACTCAAAATATACAGACAAGCCAACCAAAAAGACCTTGAGGTATGGCAGGAAGCAAGAAAAAAAGAAGATGCCGTAAAACTTGAAGCAAGAAAAATTGCTCAGAGAATAGGCCTTGAAATGAAAGTTACTGATGTGGAATATCAGGGTGACTCTTCAAAAATCACCTTTTATTACACCGCTGAAAACCGAGTGGATTTCAGACAGTTAATTAAAGATTATGCCGGAGCATTCCGTACTAAGATCGATATGAAACAGATCGGTTTCAGACAGGAAGCTGCAAAAGTAGGTGGAATTGGATCTTGCGGACGTGAACTTTGCTGTTCTACATGGCTTACGGATTTCAGATCTGTAAACACCAACGTGGCAAGATATCAGCAACTGAGTATTAATCCTCAAAAATTAGCCGGGCAATGTGGTAAGCTTAAATGTTGTCTTAACTATGAGCTTGACAGCTATTTGGATGCATTAAGCAATTTCCCTTCTTCTTCAACCACTTTGGACACTGAGAAAGGAAAAGCGTTCTGTATCAAAATTGATGTTTTCAAAAAGAAAATGTGGTTTGCTTATGTAGACAGCTCCATTGCATGGTATGATTTCGATATTGATCTTGTTAAAAAACTGATTTCAAAAAATAAAAGAGGAGAAAAAACACTTCCTCTTGAAGACTTGAAACAACCAGAAGCTTCTGCTCAAAATATTGATTTGATCCAGGAAAACAGTGTGGATCGTTTTGAAAAGAAAAACAGAAGTAACAACAGGAACAGAAACAACCAGAACAAGCCAAACAACCATCAACAGGGACAGCAAGGACAGCCACAAGGTCAAAAAAGAAACAGACCGGAGAGACAAGACAGACCTGAAAGATCTGAAAAACCCGAAAACCCTAATGCTCAATCTGGAAATCAGCCCAGACCTCAGAAACAACATCCACAGCAAAAAGCACCTGCGGAAAAAGTAGAGGGTAATTCTGGTGATGATAAGAAGCCACAAAACAACCCGAACAAGAAGAAATTTAAAAAGAAATATCCTCCAAAAAAAGATAATAATGCGTAAAATTTTAGGATTATTTTCCCTTATCCTTTTCTTTAGCTGTAACTCTTCCTCAGGAGGAGATGTCATCATGAATTCCGTTGATAACAAATGGAATAAGAAAAATGAGCAAAAATTTAATCTTGAAATTTCAGATCCGCAGAATCCTAAAAATATTATATTTGTCGTAAGAAACAACAATAGTTATCCTTACAGCAATATAAGGTTTATTGTGAATTTCACCAATCTCCAAAACAAAAAAAAGGAAACTGACACGTTGAATTATGTGCTGGCAAAACCAAATGGAGAATGGCTTGGTACAGGCTTTGGTGATACAAAGGAAACTTTGTTTCAGTATAAATTGAATTATCAGTTTCCCGGAAAAGGAAAATATGAAATCGGTCTGATCCAGGCGATGAGAAATGACAACCTTTCGGGAATTGAGGATATTGGGGTAAAAATAGAAACGGCTAAACCGTAACCATAAATGGAAGAAAACAAAAAAAATGCAGGAAATAAGGGGAAAACATTTCCCCTGCCTCCTAAAAAAAAGAAAGATACCTCCTGGAAAAAATGGGTCTCATTTATTTGGATTGGGCTCGTTGCGGTAGTTCTGGGAATTTCGGGACTTTTCTTTGCGGTTTCTCAAGGATTCCTTGGGGAAATGCCTGATGTAAAAGAACTTGAAAACCCTGATATCTTTGTCGCTTCAGAAATCATTTCTTCAGACGGAGTTATGCTGGGTAAATTTGAAAAGGAAAAAACACAACCTATTGTCTATAAGGATCTTCCTCCTTACCTTATCTATGCCCTCCAGGCTAAAGAAGATGAGCGTTTCAAAGAACATTCAGGAATTGACTTATATTCTATTGCCAGAGCCGTAGCATATGGTGGTGGACGTGGTGGAGGTTCTACCATCACCCAACAGCTGGCAAAACTTCTTTTTACAGGAAATGCTTCCCAAAATAAAGTGGAAAGAGCGTTCCAGAAATTAAAAGAATGGGTTGTTGCAGTAAGCCTTGAGAAAAGATATACCAAAGAAGAGATCGTTACTCTTTACTTCAATAAATTTGATTTCCTGTTCAATGCTAACGGTATTGAAATGGCTTCCAGAGTTTATTTTAACAAAAAGACTTCTGAGCTTACATTACCTGAGGCTGCAACCTTTGTAGCAATGCTTGAAAACCCAAGAAAAAACAATCCTTACAGATATCCTGAAAAGGCTAAAGAAAGAAGGAATGTTGTATTGGATCAGATGCAGAAAACCGGATATATTGATGCTGCCACCTATGAAAAAGCAGCCAACACTCCTATTGAAGTAGACTTCCACCCTATTAAAAGTATTACTGACGGATATTCGGCGTATTACAAATTCTATTTGAGAAAAGAGATTGATAAGTATCTTGAAACTCATGAAAAAGAAACCGGTAAAAAACTTAACCTTTACAAAGACGGTTTAAAAATATATGTTACCCTTGATTCTAAAATGCAGAAGTATGCAGAAGAAGCAATCAAAGAACATTTAACGGATCTTCAGAAAAGATTTGATGCTGAACAAAGAGGCAGAAAGAACAGACCTTTCTACTATCTTAATGACAAACAGATCAAAGATGTGATGCTTCAGGCGATGAAAAGAACCGGCCGTTACAAGCTGTTAAAAGCTGACGGAATGCCGGAAGACTCCATTATGATGGAATTCAAGAAACCTATCAAAACTTCAAGGTTCACATGGAACGGAGAAGAAGAAGTTGAAATGTCTCCTTGGGATTCTATCAGATACCATAAACAAATTGCACAGGCAGGTCTGATGTCTATGGTACCAGGAACGGGAGAGATTAAAGCATGGGTAGGAGGTATTGACTGGCAGCACTTCCAATATGATCACATCAAGCAAGGGAAGAGACAGGTAGGATCTACCTTCAAGCCTTTCGTGTATGCAACCGCTATCATGAAACTGGGAATGACTCCTTGTTCAGCTGTTTCCAACGGAACTTATGATCATAACGGATGGCATGTACCGGGAAGAGGAGGAATGCTTACTTTAAAAGATGCATTGGCCCACTCTCAAAACCCTGTTGCTGCAAGACTTATTGAAATGACAGGAGTAGATGCTGTTATCCAGACCGCAAGAGACCTGGGAGTAACAGAGGATATCCCGAGAAACAATACAATCGCTTTAGGTTCATCAGACATTACGATTTATGAAATGCTTGGTGCTTACAGTACTTTTGCCAACTATGGAAACTACAATAAACCTGAAATGATCTGGAGAATTGAAGATGCCAACGGTAGAGTAATCAAGGAAGTAAATGTAGAACCAAAAGAGGTAATGAACCCAATGTATGCTTACACCATGATTGAACTGATGAAAGGTGTAGCACAGTACGGAACCGCTTCCGGAGAGCTGGGAAGAAGAGGAATTTCAAAAGCAGTAGAAATTGCTGCTAAAACAGGAACAACTCAGAACAACTCTGACGGATGGTTTATGGGAATCACGCCAAAATTAGCAACCGGAGCATGGGTTGGATGGGAAGACAGAGCAACTCACTTCTTTGGAACCGGTGAAGGTCAGGGGGCAAAAATGGCATTACCAATCTGGGCTATTTTCATGAAGAAAGTATGGGCAGATAAAAGTTTAGGAGTTACTCCTGATGACAAATTTGTTAAGCCTTCCGATTGGAAAGACGGCTGTTCAAACCTTAAAGGATTAAGCGGGGGATATGGAGATGACGGAAGTCTTCAGACGATTGATGAGATCAAAAATCCAAGACCGGCAGATCCTACGCCTAAAAAACCAACAGAAAAGAAAGAGGACAACATCAATGAAAACCTTCATTCCAATGATGAAGTAGATTTCAATAAATAAATTCTCTTTTAGAAATACACAAGACCTTTCAATAATTTGGAAGGTCTTTTCTTTTATAATTAATACCTTTGAAGCATGAATATCGAACGTATCAGACAGCCTTTCATCGAGAATTTCCCAGGTGATTTTTCAAACAACCTTATGCAGAGAAACACCCCAAAAGTATTATTTGCTACCATCAAACCTGCTGGTTTTGATCACCCTGAATTGATTGCTTTTAATGAAGTCCTTTCCAAAGAAATAGGATTAGGAAAATTTGAAGATAAAGATCTGGACTTTCTGGTTGGAAATAACCTTCCCGAAAATGTTAAAACTTATGCTACCGCGTATGCAGGACATCAGTTTGGAAACTGGGCGGGACAGCTCGGAGACGGAAGAGCAATCCTTGCAGGCGAGGTAACAAATGAGACAGGAAAAAAGACAGAAATTCAATGGAAAGGCGCCGGAGCAACCCCCTATTCCAGACATGCTGACGGAAGAGCCGTATTGAGATCTTCTGTCCGCGAATACCTGATGAGTGAAGCGATGTATCATTTAGGAGTTCCTACAACAAGGGCACTCAGTCTGGCTTTTACGGGCGAAGATGTAATGCGCGATATTATGTACAGTGGAAATCCTCAACTTGAAAAAGGCGCAGTGGTCATCAGAACTGCCGAAAGCTTTCTGCGTTTCGGACATTTTGAACTGATGTCTGCTCAAAGAGAATACAATACCCTGCAGGAACTTGCTGATTTTACCATTGAAAACTATTTTCCGGAAATCACACCATCAGACGATCAGAGATACAAAGATTTTTTTCAGAATATCTGTACCCGTACCGCAGACTTAATGGTAGAATGGTTCAGAGTAGGATTTGTACATGGAGTTATGAATACAGATAACATGTCTGTTCTCGGACTAACTATCGATTATGGACCTTACTCTATGATGGATGAATATGATTTGAATTTCACTCCTAATACCACAGACCTTCCGGGAAGAAGATATGCATTCGGAAAACAGGGGCAGATTGCCCAATGGAACCTTTGGCAGCTTGCTAATGCACTCCACCCTTTAATTAAAGATGAAAAGTTTTTAGAAGATACCTTAAATAATTTCGGAACGTATTTCTGGGAAGCTCATGATCAGATGCTTTGCAAAAAATTCGGGTTTGATCAGCTTCAAAAAGAAGATGAGGAGTTCTTTACCAATTGGCAGGGATTAATGCAGGAACTTCAGCTAGACTACACCCTGTTTTTCAATCAACTGGAAACAACAACTCCGGATACTGACATAAAAGAACATTTTAAAGAAGTTTCTTACATCCTTTTGAATGACCAAATGCTGGCAAAACTTAGTAACTTCATTAAGACTTATGAAGCAAGATTAGAATTAAACTCTATATCAAAAGACGCTTCTTTGGCCATGATGAGAAAAACAAACCCAAAATTCATCCTGAGAAATTATCTTCTTTATGAGTGTATTGAAGAGATCAACAATGGCAAAAAAGACATGCTGGAAAAACTCATCAAAGCTTTAGAATCCCCTTATCAGGAAATATATCCTGAGTTCTCTGTCAAAAGACCTTCTGGCTATGACGATACCGCTGGATGCTCAACACTTTCATGCAGTTCATAAGGTTCCAACAGTAAATATCACATATAATCATCATGTTTTCACCATATTAAATATTTTCACTACATTTAGAAAAATCTTTAATATGAAAAAAATTGTACTTTCTTTAGCATTGGCATCATGCTTTTACAGCAATGCCCAGACCCTACTTTCGGAAAATTTCGAAGGAGCGACATTTCCACCAACAGGATGGACTAAAACTAATACAAACGCATCAAGAGCATGGGATTTAACCAGCTCTGTTTTTTCCGGAACTTCAGCATCTTCTATTGAACTCAAAACAAGATTTACCATTGCCGGAAATAATTCTGCTACTATTGACTGGATTGCCGGCTCTAACACAGCATACCTTACAAGCCCTTCATTCAGTTTAGCTGGAGCGACAAGTCCAACCCTAAGCTTCAAAGTAAAAGTTGGCTGGGGTTATATGATCAGCCTGAACAAAGGAAATCTTCTGGCACAGATATCAATAGATGGAGGAACTAACTGGGTTACTCTTTGGAATGAAGATAGTGAACCCGGCTTTACTGATGACGGTGATGGTAATATAGATACTGATTTTTATAACACAGTTACTGTACAGAAAAGCCTTAGTACATACATAGGACAGGCGAATGTAAAAATAAGATTCCAGTATATGGCAACTGATGCTGATGCTGTTTCAGTAGATGATGTACAGGTTGTTGCTAATGGAACTCTTGGTACATCTGATGTTTCAAAAGCAAAAGCTGATAACATTTCTGTTTATCCAAATCCTACCAAAGGTGAAATCAACATTAAAACTGATAAAAAAATAAAAAACATGTCAGTGATTGATGCATCAGGTAAAACTTTGAGTACAAACAATTCCGGAACTACAGAGATCTCTTCACTTCCAAAAGGAATCTATTTATTAAAAGTAGACTTCTCTGACGGAACTTCAAAAACTGAAAAAGTAATCAAACAATAATAACGTTTATACAAACTTTTATAACCACCAGCTTTGGTGGTTTTTTTATTTTACTTTTGCAAAAAATTTGACACGTGTCTTTTATCAAAACAAAAATCATCAATTTCTTTAAACTTATTTTTCCTTCCACTTACACCGAGCTGGCAGTTTTTCTCTTTTTTATGATCTGCTATGGAATTTTAGGGTCTTACATCGCTCTTCATTACAGGATCATTTTTGACAACAGAATTCCATGGGATGCTTATTTCAGTTTTGATAATAAATCTATTCTTATGACGGGAGGAAGTTTTGAAAGACACCCTCTGTCCTATTATTTTTTCAACTGGGTAAGAGAATTTTCATTATTTATTTCAGGTGGAAAAATGGATGCCAACTTCAGGCTTACACTGGCCTGGCTCAGCAATATTATTATTACCTTAAACATTGTTCAGGTTTTCAAATATCTAAAGAACATTGTCTGTCTCCCACTTTGGCTAAGTGTCTTAATCATTTTATTTTTTGGAGCTTTTTCAACCAATATCATATTGTCTTTTACTCCGGAAAACTTCACTTATACGCTGTTTTTACTCTCATTATATAATTATTATGCAGCAATAAAACTCAGAAAGGAAGAAAAAACACCTGCCATTGCTCTTTCACTTGCCGGAATTACCATTGGCGGACTTACGATTACCAATTTTGTAAAAGTTTTCATTCCCCTTCTTTTTGAAAAAAATCTTTTCAGGGATTGGAGAAAATTCGGAAATGCAGTGTTGAGGATAACCGTTGCTGCTATCTGCTTTGTACTGCTTTATCTGAACAGAATTGATTTTAAGTATCAGAATATCTTTTCCAAAACCAACCAGCAGTACGAAAAATTCTCTAATGTAGAATCAATGCCGACCTGGGATATGATTCTTTCCTTCTTTTTCGGAGGTAACATTCTTTTCCCGGGGTTTATTATTTCAGACAAACATAATATGAAGGGATTCGACTTTAAAGGGCTTTATATGGACCTTTATTCATCTACTTTTCCCTACATTTTTGTTACCATATTATTATCCCTGATCATTTGGAGTTATTTTAAAAACTTCAAGAATAAATGGGTTCAGATTATTGCCATTTCATTTTTCGTTGACATTGTGATCCATTGTGTGATGAGGTTCGGACTTCATACTTCATCTATCTATGGCGGACATTTTGTTTTTGTGTATCCGCTTCTGTTGGGATGGCTTTTTTATGCTTACAGATCGTCTCCGAAAATAATGTCGGTTTTAACATTAACTGTGATTTTACTATTTGTTTATCTACTTGCGAACAATTTATTCCGAATGGCAGAGTTTTTCTGGTTTATGGAAACTTATTACCAATAAAAAAAGCTGAGAATTTTTCTCAGCTTTTTGTTTCTATGTTGAATTGAATCAATTCTATTTTGCTTCTGCACAAAAAATTCTGTACTGTACTGCCATTGCAGATTTGAAATACTCTCTGATTCTCGAAAGATCGCTTGCTGCACTTTGTTTTGTGAAATAACTTCCCGCTAAAATTTTATAGTTAGGTCTTAAAGAAGCATCGGTTTCTACTTTAAGGTTAGGGAATCTTTTTCTGAAATAAGACTTTACTTCATTGGCTTCTTCGTTACTTTTCACAGTGGTAATCTGAATTTTAAACCCTAAAATTCTAGGATTTTTCTTACAAATTTCAGCATTGGTAAGCTCTCTGCTTGGCACAAAAATTTTGGGAGGTTTTGTAGTGATCCCTGTAGAAATTCCACCATCACTAAACCCGGAATCTTTTGGAGAATTTGCCGGAGTAACCTTAGCACATTTTCCTTCAATTCCTTCCAAAGCTGCATTTATTTTGGAATCCATTGTCATAACAAGTTCTGTACCCGAAAGGGTGTCTTTTTTAACAACTTGCTGGGCTTCAATACTATAAAAACCAAATAGTGATAATATCGAAAATATTTTAATCAAATTTTTCATTTAAACTTGTTTTCGCAAATTTATACAAATTAAAAAACTGTACCAAACTAGTTATTTAGAATCAATACAAATTAAACGTAAATGATATTTTCCCTTTTCGATATACCGTTAAATTCCTGTTAAAAATATTATTTTTGCGGAATTGATTGAATGTTCAATAATTTACTAACATAAGATAATTTAAATGATTAGTTGGAGAAAGCATTATAAAAAAACGTTGATCGCGATAGGCTTATTGCTATCAACCAGTGCTTCATTTTACGGGCAAGACGGCGATCCTAAAAACGGAGAGAAACTTTTCAAAGCGAATTGTACTGCATGTCACGCGCTGGACAAACAAGTTGTTGGACCACCATTAAAGGGGGTTGTAGAACGAGTAAAGACAGAAGGTGGTGTAGACAAAGATTGGCTTCACAAGTGGATCAAAGACAACAAAGCTCTAAGAGCTTCTGGGGATAAATACGCCAATGAGATTTTTGAAAAGTTTAATAAGACTGAAATGCAGGTCTTTCCAAATCTTACAGATAAGGATATTGACGACATTTTAGCTTTCACGACTAATCCTCCTGCTCCGGAAGAGAAAAAGCCGGAAGCAACTCCTGCAACTGACGCTACGGCGGCAGCTCCTGCAGACAAAACTACTACAAACGTTGTAATCATTTCACTTTTAGCGATCGCAGGTTTATTGGTTTGGATCTTAGCAAAACTAAGACAATTGGTAAAACTGGGTCAATCTGAAGATTTAGCTGGACTTAACGAAACAAGAGTTCGTTCTTTCAGTGAAATGTATGAGAAGTTCCACTACATTGGTAAAGGCTTATTAGCAATCCTTGCTATTTTAGCAGCTTACGGAGTATGGAACTGGCTGATGTGGATTGGGGTTTACAAAGGGTACAAACCTGAGCAGCCTATCTACTTCTCTCACAAAATTCACGCTGGAGAACAAAAAATTGACTGTCAATTATGTCACTCTAGTGCTAAATACGGAAAAGTATCTGAAATTCCTTCTATGAACGTTTGTATGAACTGTCACAGAACAATTTCTGAATACAACGCAGATCACTACATGGAGCCAGGAAAAGATAAGGCATTCTATGACGGAGAAATCCAGAAGATCTACGCTGCAACAGGTTGGGATCCTGCAAAACAACAGTACACAGGAAAAACACAACCGGTTGAATGGACAAGAATCCACAACATGCCAGACTTCGTTTACTTCAACCACTCTCAGCACGTAATTGCTGGAGAACAAGCAATCATCAATTCTTTCAACAAAAAGAATCCTAACAACAAAATTGATGTTGTATGTAAAGCTTGTCACGGTAAAATTGATACAATGAATGTTGTTCAAATGGCTAACGACTTTACTATGGGATGGTGTATCGAGTGCCACAGAACGACTGAAGTTGATATGAACAACGGTTATAATAAAGAGTACTTCAAAAATCTACATGACAAGTTGAAAAAACAATATCCACAAGATGGAGGTAAGATCACTGTAGATGCAATTGGAGGTCTTGAGTGTGGTAAATGTCATTATTAATAACTAAAAAATTAGAAGTATAAATGGCTTCAAACAAAATACAATTCAGAAGTATTCATGAACTTAAAGACCCAGCTTTAAATGGTAAGCTGGCTCTTAAAGAGTTTCAGGAAGAAATTCCGGTAGAAGATTTCCTTGGAGATGCTGAGAAAAACGGATCAAGTACTTCAAGAAGAGATTTCCTTAAATTATTAGGATTCTCTACAGCAGCAGTTACTTTAGCTGCCTGCGAAGCTCCGGTAATCAAAACGATTCCTTATGTGGTAAAGCCGCATGATATTATTCCGGGAGTCCCTAATTATTACGCTTCAACATATTTTGACGGTTTCGACTTTGCTAGTGTTTTAGTAAAAACCCGTGAAGGTAGACCAATCAAAATTGAACCAAACCCGGCTGGTGGCGATTTAGGTAAAACTAATGCAAGAGCTCAGGCAAGTGTACTTTCTCTCTACGATAACGATAAAGTAAAGCAGCCTAAACTAGACGGTAAAGATGAAACTTTCGATAAAGTAGACAGTTTCGTTATTAAAGGTTTGGAAGAAGCTAAAGCGTCAGGCAAAAAGATTGTGGTTTTATCACACTCTTTTGCTTCACCAACTTTCAAAAAGTTATTCGCTGAATTCAAAGCTAAATATCCTACAGCTGAATTAGTAACTTATGATGCTTTCCCTTACTCTGCAGCATTAGATGCAGCTCAGGAAGTATTCGGACAAAGAGCATTACCTGTTTATGACCTTAAAGGTTCTGAATTGGTAGTTGCTTTCCAGGCTGATTTCTTAGGAGACTATAACGCTTCAAGCTTAGAAACTTCTTATGCAGCAGCTAGAAAACCGGGAGCAAGCATGTTGAGACACATTCAAGTGGAATCTAACATGTCATTAACTGGTGCTAACGCTGACTCAAGATACAGATTAAAACCAAGTGCAGTAAACAAAACTTTAGTTGAAGTTTACAATGCAATTGTAGGTGGTGGTACTTCTGATAAGACTGCTGCTGAAATTGCTAACGAATTGAAAGCAAAAGGAAGCAAAGCTGTTGTTTTTGCTGACGGTTCTAAAGGAGCGCAGGTTTTAGCACACTTAATCAACCAAAAATTAGGTTCAGTAGCTTTCACAGGTAAAGCAAACTTCCTTAAAGAATTTAACGGTGCTAGATACCAGGAATTCTTAGGATGGGTAAACGGTGGACAAGTTGGTGTATTAGTTACAAACAACGTAGACCCTATCTACTCTCATCCAAAAGGAGAAGATTTCAAAAAATCTTTATCAAAAGTTCCTTACGTAGTTGCTGTAGCAGATAAGAAAAATGAAATGTACAAAGCAGCGAAAGCTGTAATTCCTGTAGCTAACTGGCTAGAGTCTTGGGGAGATATCGAACCACAGACAGGAGTATATTCATTGATGCAGCCTACGATCCAGAAAATTTACAAATCAAGACAGATTGAAGAATCTCTATTGGTTTGGAAGAATGGTAAAAACAATGCAGCAAACAACTACTACGATTATTTAAAAGCAAGTTCAGCTTCACTTTTAGGTGGTACTTCTTTCAACAAAGCATTGTACAACGGTATCAACGCTTCTACAAACGCTGCAACTTTATCTTACGCAGGTGGAAACGCTGCACAGGCTGTTGCTGAATTAGGAAACTTCAAAGCTTCTGAATTAGAATTAGTATTATATACTAAGACTTCTATGGGAGATGGTACTCAGTCAAACAACCCTTGGTTGCAAGAGTTACCTGACCCAATTACAAGAATGTCTTGGGATAACTACCTTACAATTTCTCCTAAAGATGCAGAGAAATTTGCAATTGACAACGATCTTAATGCAAGAATGCAGTTAGATGGTTCTATTGTAAACCTTACTGTAAACGGAGTAAAAATAGAAAATGTTCCTGTATTTGTACAGCCAGGACAAGCTGAAGGATCCGTAGGTCTTGCACTTGGTTATGGTAAGAAAAACTCAGGAGCAACTGCAGATACAGGTGTAAATGCTTATCCTTTATTTGATGGTTCTAACCTTGTTCTTTCAGGTGTAAAAATCGAGAAGACAGGAGAAGATCACGAATTTGCAGGTATCCAGCTTCAAAATACATTAATGGGTCGTTATGAGATCGCGAAGGAAGTTCCTTTAGCTGAATTCATTAACGTTGCTTTTGATGATGAACACAAAGGATGGAATAAGCCTTTGGAATACCACACAATCAGCGGAGCCCTTCCAGCGAGAAAAATCGACCTTTGGGATGCTTTTGATGATACAGATGGTCCTCACTTCAACTTATCTATCGACTTGAACTCTTGTACCGGTTGTGGAGCATGTATCATTGCTTGTCAGGCAGAGAACAACGTTCCTGTAGTAGGTAAAGAAGAGGTAAGAATGTCAAGAGATATGTATTGGTTAAGAATTGACCGTTACTATTCTTCAAGACAAAAAGTAGAAGTATACGAAGGATTGAAAGAAGGAATGGCTGTACCTGAATTATATGGTACTGCATTCGGAGACGGAGGTGCATTAAACCACCCTGCAGATAACCCGGATGTAATCTTCCAACCTGTAATGTGTCAGCACTGTAACCACGCTCCATGTGAAACTGTATGTCCGGTAGCGGCTACTTCACACGGTAAGCAAGGTCAAAACCATATGGCTTACAACAGATGTATCGGTACTAGATATTGTGCAAACAACTGTCCGTACAAAGTAAGACGTTTCAACTGGTTTACTTATAACCTAAATGACAAGTTCGATTTCAACATGAACAACGATTTAGGAAGAATGGTACTTAACCCTGATGTAGTTGTAAGAACTAGAGGGGTAATGGAGAAATGTTCAATGTGTATCCAAATGACTCAGAATACTATTCTTGAGGCTAAGAAGGAGGGAAGAAGAGTGAAGGATGGAGAATTCCAGACTGCTTGTTCTAAAGCTTGTTCTACGGGAGCAATGACATTTGGAGACATGAATGATAAAGATTCTGCAATTAGAGAGCAATATGCTTCTAACAGAAGATATTATTTACTAGAGGAGATCGGAACAAAACCAAACGTGTTCTATCACACTAAAGTAAGAAACAGAGTAGAAAAATAAAGTTTAAATAATAAATAGGTAAAAAATGTCAGGACATTACGAAGCTCCGATAAGGGAACCTCTAATTATTGGTCACAAAACTTATCACGATATTACAGAAGATATCGCACGACCTATCGAAGAAAGAGCAGGTAAATTATGGTGGATCTCATTATATGCTGCACTAGTTCTATTCCTCTATGGATTCGGCTGTATCGCTTACACTATCGGGACAGGTATTGGAGCATGGGGGCTTAACAGAACTATTAACTGGGGTTGGGATATTACCAACTTCGTATGGTGGGTAGGTATCGGTCACGCCGGAACCCTAATCTCAGCAGTATTATTATTATTTAGACAGAGATGGAGAATGTCTGTAAACAGATCTGCAGAGGCGATGACGATCTTTGCGGTTGTACAGGCAGCAATCTTCCCTGTAATCCACATGGGTAGAGTTTGGGTTGGATACTGGGTATTCCCTTTACCAAACCAATTCGGTTCTCTTTGGGGAAACTTCAACTCTCCTCTACTTTGGGACGTATTTGCGATCTCAACTTATTTCTCGGTATCAACTGTATTCTGGTTCATGGGACTAATCCCTGACTTTGCAATGATCAGAGATAGAGCTAAAACCCCTTGGACTAAGAAAATTTATACATTCCTTGCATTCGGTTGGGGTGGTAAGGCAAAACACTGGCAAAGATTTGAAGAACTTTCTTTGGTTCTTGCAGGTTTGGCAACTCCACTTGTATTCTCAGTACACACTACCGTATCTTTTGACTTCGCAACTTCAGTTATTAAAGGATGGCACTCAACAATCTACCCTCCTTACTTCGTAGCTGGTGCGATCTTCTCAGGATTTGCAATGGTACAGACACTATTGCTAATTGCAAGAAAAGTTTGTCACTTAGAAGAGTATATTACAATGTATCATATCGAAATTATGAACATCGTAATCGTTCTTACAGGTGGTATGGTAACTGTAGCTTATGCTACTGAATATTTCATCGGATGGTACTCAGGATCTAGATTTGAAGATTTCACATATCTTTCTCCAGGTGCTGCTGTAGGACCTTACTGGTGGGCATTCTGGTCATTGATCATCTGTAACCTTGTGATTCCTGCTTCTTTCTGGTTCAAAAGAGCGAGAACGAACATTATCTGGACATTCATTGTTGCATTGATTATCAACATCGGTATGTGGTTTGAGCGTTTTGATATCATCGTTATCAACCTTTCAAGAGACTACTTACCAGGATCATGGACTATGTTTAAGCCAACGATCATTGATGTGGGTGTATATTTGGGAACTATCGGATTCTTCTCTGTATTATTCTTATTATACGCAAGAACATTCCCTGTAATTGCACAGGCTGAATTAAAATCGATTTTGAAAATCTCAGGTGAAACTTATAAAGCAAAAGAAGGAGATGAGCACCACTAAAATTGTATACGGACTTTATGCTGACGACGACGATTTAATGAACGGCGTTAAGGCATTCAACGATAAAGGAATCGCTATAAACGAAGTATATACTCCGTTTCCGGTTCACGGACTAGACAAGGCTTTAGGGTTAAAGAAAACTAGAATTTCTGATGCCGCATTCTTATATGCTCTTTACGGTGTTACTATCGGTGCTACTGTAACTTGGTATGTGATGAATCATGACTGGCCACAGAATATCGGTGGTAAACCAGCTTTTGACTGGGCACACAACATGCCGGCATTCGTAGTTCCAATGTTTGAATTAATGGTATTCTGTGCTGCTCACATGATGTCTTTAACTTTCCTGGTTAGAAACAAAATGTATCCGGGCGCTCCGGCTCAGAATCCAGACCCGAGAACTACTGATGATAAATTCATGATGGAATTTGTAACTGAAGATGTAGAATCTGTAAAACAGTTGCTTATTGAAACTGGAGTTGAAGAAATAACTGTTAAAGACGCTTAAAATGAAAAAGAATGTATTAAAGATTACAGCAGTTTTAGGTTTAACAACAGTTTTACTTAACTCTTGCGGACCAAAGGAGAACACTCCGTTGGTATATTTCCCGGACATGTACTTTCCGGTAGCTTATGATCCATTGATGAAAGCTCAGGACGCTTATTCAGATCATGAAAATGAAATTCCTGCTTTTGTTAAAAATAACGGTGCAACAGGTCTTTCTCCAGTAGAAGGATCAGTTCCTCAAAATAAAGATGGAGTTTTTGAAGAAAGCTTATTACCTAAGAATGTTGACGAGTACAACGCAGGGTATGAAGCATCTAAAAAACTTACAGTATCTCCTTTGAATCCTGCCAACGCAGCTAAAGATCTTGAAAGAGGTAAAATATTGTTTGATCACACTTGTGCTGCATGTCACGGAACAGGAGGTGATGGACAAGGACCGATCGTTCAAAGTGGAGCTTTCTCTGGAGTACCAAACTATGCTGACAGAGAAATTACTGTAGGATCTGTTCATTATGTATTAACAAACGGTAGAAATGCCATGGGGTCTTATGCGGGACAACTAAACGCAGGAGACAGATGGAGAGTAGCATTGTATGTGATGAGTGCTTTCAAAAAAGGAGCAGCAGCACCGGCAGCAGCTACAGCGGCGGCACCAGCAACAACTGAAACGACTACCGAAACTAAAAAATAAGAAAAGAAATGTATAGTTTTTCACCAAAATTAAAATCAACTTCTATAATACTTCTTGTTGTAGGTTTAGTTCTTTTCGGTATTGGTTTCTTTATGAACAAAGGAATTTCTACTGAGAAAATAGAACACATGATGGAAGCTGTTCATGCTTCTGGTCATGATGCTCCTACACACTCAAGTGAAATGGTTGGACCACAGGATCACGCAGCTCATTTAGAGCATGCTGAACTTCAGGTTCACAACCAGCCATTAGCATCGCTGCACTTTGTAGCTGTCTTTTTCTTTGGAGTAAGTTGCGCTGTACTGTTCTTCTACTGTATTCAGCACGCAGCTCACGCAGGATGGCCTATTATCATCACAAGAGTAATGGAGGCTATTGCTTCTTATATTCCTTATGGTGGTGCAATCCTTGTTATCCTGATGATCTTAAACATCACTCACAATGGTCATTTATTCCACTGGATGGACCCTGAATTGACAAATCCAGAGTCTGCTCATTTTGACGTGATCCTATTTGAAAAGAAAAGATTCTTAAATATTCCTTTCTATGCAATAAGAACTTTAATCTATGTGATTGGTGCTTCTTTCTTTGCTTGGAAACTGAAAGCTCAGTCTAAAAAAGTAGATGAAACTAAATCTAAAGTAGAATATCAGTTTCTTTACAGATGGGCAGTAGGTTATATCGTATTCTTCGGATTTGCTTCTGCAGCTTGGGCTTGGGACTGGTTGATGTCTATTGACCCTCACTGGTATTCAACAATGTATATCTGGTATTCAATGGTTAGCTGCCTTTCAAGTGGTATTGCTGTAATCATTTTATTAAGTGTTTATCTTAAGAAAAATGGTTTCTTACCACAGTTCAATGACAACCACTTACACGATTTAGGAGTTTTCCTTTTCGCTACAAGTATGCTTTGGACATATACATGGTTCGCTCAGTTCATGCTTTACTGGTATGCAAACGTTCCGGAAGAGGTTAACTACTTCTTCGGTAGATTCCAGCACTATGGTACTACATTCTTACCAATGCTGATTGTTAACTTCTTATTACCTCTATTGGTATTAGTAAGTAGCAGCATCAAAAGAAACTATAAAGTAGTTACCACAATGGCTGTAGTAGTTATCTTAGGACACCTTTTAGATTACTTCAACATGGTAATGCCGGGAACGGTAGGACCATACTGGAACACTCCTGAAGTATTCTTGTTAATCCTTGGAGCAGTTCTATTCGTAGCGGGACTATTTATGTTTACTGTACTTTCAGCTTTATCAAAACTGAAGTTGATCCCTACAGGAAACCCATTCTTACACGAATCTGAAATTTATGAGTATCCTTTCTAAGGACTTGTAACAAAATAAAATTATAAAAGACTGATTGTTTAACGATCAGTCTTTTTTTATGCAATGATGTAAATAAGAATTTTCAGGCAACCATTTTCTTTTTTTCTCGTCTCTATATAAAAAGTCTGTTTTTACTATTAACACCAAAAACAAAATACTGCAATGAAAAAAATTCACCTTGTTTACCTTTTATTCAGTCTGATCTCCGTATTCACTAATGCACAGGTCATTACTTTTGTTTCTGAAAAAAATAATAATCCTTTACCCAGAGTTTCGGTATTTGGCAAAGACGGAAGTATACTAGCCTACTCTGATATTGATGGCAAGATTGACAAACAATCGCTTTCACCTGATCAGGAAAAGTTTCAGCTCATCTATAATAATTTTCCGGTTGCTACTCTATCCTATTCCGATTTTGATCAGCCAATTATCAAAATCAATGACCAGGTGAAAGAAATTGAAACAGTTGTCATTAAAAATAATAAGCCGGCCAAATACATTTTCATCAGGGGAAATTTTAATGCTTATGTAACCGTAAACAATAAGCTGAATAGCTATACAGACGGAATTGTAACCTACATTTTTGATAATAAATCAAAAAAGCTGAAAAGCACCAATGTAGAACAGTACAGAGTATTCAGACTGGCAGAATCTAAAAATGAAAAAAAAGAAACTTCAAAATGGGACTATAGCAATTCTCTGGAGCTGCCCAAGCTTAAAAATGTTGGAAACCCGGAAGAATATAAAACAAAAAGAAATACCATTAAAGAGTTGAAAGGCGAACATAAAGATCAAATAGAGGTGACTGGTGCTGCCCTTCAGGATAAAGAATTTTCATTCTTTGGATACAGATTTTACGATATAAAAACAATTTTAAACATGTCTTTTGAAAAAGGATCAGAAAAGACCCTTAAAGATTTCCTGGAATACAATGAACTTGTTTTTATAAAACTGAAACATAAAAGTGAACCCAATTACAATCAGATAACTCTTTATACCAATTTTTATCCAACAGAACTTAATTTCAGCAATGACAATGATATTGAGAAAGTGAAATTTGATAAAGACAACAGCAATTACAAAACATCTTACTGGCAGGATTCTTCATTTCCCAATATGCAGACAATTTTCAGCAGTTTTTTCAAAGGTGATCTAAAAGAACAAACCAATAAAAAATAATGGAAACTCTGTTCAGCACTACTTTCCATGTTGTAAATATTCCAATTGAATTCTAAAATTAAAAGAACAGCATCCATTTCTAGAAAAAAATAATAATTAGGCAAAAAACATAAAGTAAAAAATAAAATCCAGTATTAATAAAGGTTTTATTAAATTTGCAACAAACCAAATAAAAATGAAAAAGTTTTCTTTTCTACTTGTTTTCAGTCTGTTGCTTTTTACAGCATGTAAGAAAGATCATGTAGATGCTACGAATACTAAAACACTGCAGTCAAGTATCAATGATATGACTTCCAGTTTACCAACCATTAAACAGATTAAGTTTAATGAGGCTCTTTATATCCTTAAAACATTTGGCGTAGAAGCTGATGGTGATGTAAACGAGCTAAAAGCCCTTGGAAAGCTGATCAATGGAAAAAAAGTACCTGAGATCATGTCTCTGGCAGATGAAGTTGCGCAGAAAAACGGAATAGAATGGGCCAGTACTGCCCCTCCATCACTTGGAGAAATGAATATCTTCGGCGATGATAAAGCTAAAGAAAGTGATCCTAATGATGTAAAAGCAGGGTCATTAAGCCTTATAACAAACCCTACAGGAGATGACGGAACAGGCGCTCCTACTGCCATTCAGATTGTACCGAGACTTGTAGATGCGGCAGGAAACCCGGTATCTTTTACAGGAGCAGGTCTGGAAGCCACACTTGAAGTATTCAGTAACGGAGTAAGACTTGCTACCGCTAAAAACCTGATGCAGGACAATAACTTCAAAGGATTCAACCTGAAGTTCTCCTCTATTCCGGCAGCAAAAGTGGTAGATAACAAAATCGATATCACGGTTTCTGTAAAAACAACTGCGAAAACTTTCAAAATGTCAAAAATCGGTCTTGATGTGAATGCAGCAGCTCTGAAGGTTCCTGCAATTCCTAAAACTGATACAACAGCTGTACCGGAACAACCAAGTGCGGTTATTGATCCAAACAATCCAACTGCAACCACTGGAACAACTACAGATCCTGCGACGGCTACTCCATCAGCACCAGCTGCTCCAAAACAGCCCACTGCCGATCCTAAAAATACAGTAAGTAAATTTTTGAACAGCGTAAGTTCACAGAACTTAAAAGCCGCTTACGAAACAGCCAGCAATCCAAGCTGGGGAAGCTATGAGTCTTTCTCAAATCCTACTTCAGGTTTCGGATCTGTGAAAAATGTAAGCGTAAAGAATATTACGACAAGTGGTGCTACAGCCAACAGTGCAAGCGTAAATGCTACCTATGATGTAACGGATAAAAGCGGAAAGACAACTTCATTAAAAGTAACTTTCGGACTTAAAAATGTAAACGGAGACTGGAAAATTTCCAGCTATAAAATCAATTAATAAATGGCTTCAGCAGAACTGATCAAAAAATTAGAAGAAACAATTGAAAATATTCCTGATTTTCCGATTCCGGGAATACAGTTTAAGGATATTTCACCCATCTTTTTAGATCCTAAACTTTATGAAGATGTGATTGCAGACCTTGCAGCCTTCAGTAAAGGGAAAGTAGATGCAGTCTGTGGAATTGAAAGCCGTGGTTATTTGTTTGGGATTGCTATTGCTGTTGCATTGGAAGTTCCTTTCATTTTAATCAGAAAAGCAGGAAAACTTCCTCCTCCTGTTATTTCAGAAAAATATGACCTGGAATACGGAAGTGCCATTATCGAAACTCGCGAGGGACAGATAAAACCGGGACAAAGGGTTTTGATTCATGACGATCTTTTAGCAACCGGAGGCACAACAGAAGCTGCTGCAAAACTAGTTGAAAAGCAAGGAGCTACAGTTTCTCAGTTTAGTTTCCTTATCGGCCTAAAAGATTTAAACGGTGATGAAAAGCTTAAAAAATTTGGTGCAGAAGTGTATCATATTTTAGGATATTAAGATTCAAATTATATATCAATTACGACTCCGCTTAGTGTGTCAATCATTATAAAATGCTTGTCATACCGAGCGGAGTCGAACCTTTTTTAAGGGAAATAACAACAAATTCACAACATTTACATAATAATACCAATAAAGTATTTTGTAAATCTCTCAGAAACAATTAAATTTGCATTTCAATTTTTAAAAACTTATGGCAAAATTGGGAAAGAGTGCTCAGAACGAGCAAGAAGGTAAAGAAACGGTTGAGTTCTTTAAAGACCTTGACAGAGAAGCTTTAAACACTGAAAGATTTGTTGAAAAATATTCAAAGCCTCTAGGTTTTGTATTTGGAGCATTAATTTTAGCAGTTTTAGGATTCTTCGCTTACAAGCAATTTGTAATTGCTCCAAAGAACGCTGAAGCTGTGAAAAGTTTCCTTTCTGCTCAAAAAAGTCTTACCGAAGGTAAAGACAAAGATGCTTTGGGTGGAAAATCTGCAGCTAACCCAGGTTTTGTAGGTACATATAACGAATATTCTTCTACTAAGATTGGTAAACTTTCATCTTATAACGCAGGTTTATTAAAGTTCAAAGAAGGAAAATTCCAGGAAGCTTATGATCTTTTAGACCAATTTTCATCTGACAACAAAACATTAGTAGCAATGAAATTCGGAGCTATGGCAGATGCAAAATCAGGTCTTAACAAAAATGATGAAGCTTTAGCTTTATTAGACAAAGCAGCAACAGCTTCTGATGATCCGTATACAGCATACTATTTTACAAGAAAAGCTGGTATTGTGGCTTTAGGATTAAAGAAAAATGCAGAAGCTAAAAAATACTTCTCTGCAATTGATGAGAAATATCAGGACTACGACAACGGAATGTCTGATTCTTATATTGAAATGACTAAATATTACTAAAAAATGGCAACAGTTAATCTTTCCGATTACAAGCCACTTCATATAACTAATGCCGAAGATTTTTCTATCGGCATTGTTTTTTCTGAGTGGAATGATTTTGTAACGTACAATCTTCGTGATGCAGCTTTGGAAATCCTTGAAAAAGAAGGGGTAAAACCTGAAAACATTAAGCTTTTCCCGGTTCCCGGAGCTTTTGAACTTAATTATGCAAGCATGCAGCTTTGCAAAGAGAGAAAATATGATGCAGTAATTTCTATCGGATGTGTGATCCGTGGAGAAACGCCTCATTTTGATTATGTATGTTCTGCAGTAGCACAGGGAATCAAAGACTGCAACATTATGACGGACACCCCTACTATTTTCTGTGTATTGACAGATGATACAAAAGAACAATCTATCGCAAGAAGTGGTGGTGATCTTGGGAATAAAGGAGTAGAAGCAGCCGTTACCGCTTTAAGAATGATTGATTTCAAAAAGAAATTATCTGATAAAAAAGGAAATATCGGTTTCGGACACTCTTAACCGCAGATTACCTTAAGAATATATTGGGACTATTTTTTAATAGTCCTTTTTTATTGGCATTTTAAATCATAAATCTTACTAATAAACGGGATGTTTTTGTTTTTTTCTATCAAAAGTTCTATACAAAAACTATCTTTGTGAAAACTAATAAAGACAGTAAATACATGTTTTTAAGAAAAATAAAACCGTTCCTATATCTAGGAGTTTTCTATCTTATTATTTCATTAATAATAAGAACAGTATTCTTTTTTCATCCTATTACTACCGCTAGTTTTGGGTTTTTTGAAGTTATAAAAGTTCTGTTAATAGGCCTGGTGAATGATATTTTTGTATTCGTTCTTGCCAGTTCTATTCTCGCACTTTACTTTCTCTTTCTTTCCAATTCAAAATATAAAAAACCTTACGGCTACATTATTTTGGGAGCGCTGGTTCTATTCTTCCTTTATATATGGCTTGTTCCTAACAATATTTTCAAGCAATATGGAGGTTCTATAATGGAAATAGCCCTTGTCTTTGTTGGAGTAAAGACCCTTTTCTTCGGATTGATGCTCTTCCTTCCTACTCAGAGAATAAAGATTCGTAACATCTTATACTTCATCACATTATTATTATATGTTCTTCTGATTATTTTCAATGGAGTAAGTGAATACTTCTTTTACAATGAATTCGGAGTTCGTTATAACTTTATTGCGGTGGATTATCTGATTTATACTAATGAAGTCATTGGAAACATCATGGAAAGTTATCCTGTCGTTCCTTTGTTTTCCGGGATAATGATCGTTACCCTTACCATCACATGGTTCATTTATAAGAAAACAAAAGATGAACTGCTGGAACTTCCTGATTTTAAACAAAAAATGGTTCTTCTGGGTAGCTTCATGGTACTTTGCGCCCTTAGTGCGCTGGCTATTCCTTCTCTGATGCAAATTAGATCAGACAATGTATTTGCGGATGAAATTGAAGCCAACGGACTTCCAAAGTTCTACTGGGCATTTACTCATAATGAACTGGATTACTTCCAGTTTTATTCACAGATCAATCAACAGCAGGCTGAAAAGAATTTCCTGAGCCAGTATCCACAGCAGACATTATCAAGAAATATTGTTGCCGAGCAGCCTGAAATGAAGAAAAATGTGGTCTTGATCTCTATCGAAAGTCTTTCTGCCGACTTCATGGAACATTATGGAAATACACAAAAAATTACTCCTTTCCTTGACAGTCTTGCAGAAAAATCACTAATGTTTACCAATCTTTATGCTACCGGAAACAGAACGGTACGCGGGCTGGAAGCTTTAACACTGTGTATTCCTCCAACTGCAGGGGAAAGTATCATCAAAAGAGATGATAATAAAAATAAATTTACCACCGGGAATGTATTCAAATCCAAAGGGTACGATGTCAAATTTTTATATGGCGGATACAGCTATTTTGATAATATGCAGGACTTCTTTGGAGGAAATGGCTACGGAATTGTAGACAGAAACAACTTTAAACCGGAAGAAATCACTTTTGCCAACGTTTGGGGAGTTGCTGATGAAGATATGGCTAAAAAAGCGATTCAGGTGATGAATGCTGAAGCAAAATCAGGGAAACCGTTTTTCAATCACTGGATGACCGTTTCCAACCACAGACCTTTTACTTATCCTGACGGAAGAATAGATATTCCGGGAACAGCAAAATCCCGTGAAGGCGGTGTAAAATATACAGACTACTCTCTTAAACTGTTTTTTGATATGGCTAAAAAACAGGACTGGTATAAAAACACTGTTTTTGTTATCATTGCGGACCACTGTGCTTCTAGTGCCGGAAAAACGGAACTTCCGATGGATAAATACAGAATACCTGCAATGGTATTTTCAGAAGGATTTATTCAGCCTCAGAAGTTTGATGCACTGATGTCTCAGATAGATGTGATGCCTACTCTTTTTGGATTATTAAATTTCAGTTATCAATCTAAATTTTTAGGACAGGATGTCTTCAAACAAGAGTTCCAGCCTAAAGCTTATGTTGCAACATACCAGGATCTTGGATTTATAAAAGATGGACATCTTACCATTATTTCCCCAGTTAAAAAGGTAAAACAATATTCTTTGGAACTGGAAAAAAGTGATCTGACTCCAGCATTTAAGCTGTATTACGACGAGAAATTATTAAAAAATCCAGACCAAAAACTGGTAGATGATGCCGTATCAGCATATCAGTCTACTTCTTACTGGCTAAAAACAAAACAACTTAACAGATAAATATCTAAATATTTTTAACCTAAAGTTTGGCATAAAATATTTAAATTAACGAATAAATTTATTACTATGAAATGGACAGACGACAGAGGCGGAAACGTTGATGACCGCCGTGGTTCCGGAGGTGGAAGTGGTGGTATGATCGTAGGCGGAGGTCTTGGAACTTTAATTATAGCAGCCATTGTATTCTTTTTGGGAGGTGATCCATCCGGTATTTTGAATTCCGGCAGTATCCAGTCTTCTGGAAATTCCGGAGAACAAAGAGAGCTTACCACCGGTGAAAAACAGATCGGAGAAATGGTAAAAATGATGGATGCATGGAATAGCCAAACCTGGAATCAGATTTTCACAGAAAATGGAATGACCTATACTGATCCTGGCATTGTTCTTTTTGAAAATACAACTTCTTCAGCATGTGGTACAGCTCAATCTGCCATGGGGCCATTCTATTGCCCAGCTGATCAGAAAGTCTATATGGATATGAGTTTTTTCGGTGAGCTTCAGCAAAAATTCGGGGCGAAAGTAACTGAATTTACAGTAGCTTATGTTCTTGCTCATGAAGTAGGACACCATGTACAGACTCTTTTAGGAACTACTCAAAAAGTTGATGCATTAAGAAGAAGCGGAAGATATTCTGAAGAACAAATGAACAGAGTATCTGTGGCTACAGAATTACAGGCAGATTTTTATGCCGGAGTTTGGGCAAAAAGAACCAATGACAGCAAACATATCCTGGAACCCGGAGACATTGAATCTGCCATAGATGCTGCAGAAGCCGTTGGAGACGATAATATTCAGAAAAGAGCGCAGGGATATGTCAATCAGGAAAGCTTTACTCACGGATCATCTGCACAGCGTAAAGAATGGTTTATGAAAGGCTACAACACCGGAGATATCAGACAGGGTGATACTTTCAACCAATTATTAAAATAGTTAATCATCCAGATTATATAATAAAAATGCGGTCTCAAATTGAGACCGCATTTTTTATTTATTGCAATTCGATTGGATTAGAATTTTTCTTAGCTTCTTCTTTTACCCTTTCTTCCATTCTTTTTCTCATGTCTGCTGGATTTTGGTTTCCACCACCAGGACCTCTTCCACCGCCGCCGACTCTCATTGGAGCAGAAATACCTCCGGCACTTTGATTCATGAATGACATAGGATCAGTCTTAAATTTTTGCTGTTGTTTTAAATAATCTGTTCTTTTCACTTTTAAAGTATTTCCAAACTGGTTCAAAGTAGGAAATTCAGCGATTTTGTAATTCTTCATTAAATCAAAGGAATATTCACCTTTATCATCTTCTACTTTTACGATCAGCCCCGGAAGGCCTCCAAACTTGTAAGGTCCATCCTGATAAGGAAGATCAGTTGTAAACCAGGCAGTCCATTTTCTTCCCCCAAAATCAGTTTCAGCCTTTTGAACTTTATACTCTCCTATTTTTCTTGTTTCTGAAGCAATTTTCCAGTTCATAGGTCGGTCTTCTTCATATGAATAAATATCTCTGCCAATTCTGTCTTTAAAAAACATCTTTTGATTCTTCTTATCTTTTTCTACAGAATAATTGATATTCGTTCTCAGACTTTCCATCTGATCTCTGTTGATACTTCCTCTTCCGCCTCCGCCTTGAAATGCCTTTTGCATAACAGAGTCTCTTTTGATCCTGTTTTCAGAATAAAATACAGATTTTTCCGGAGAAATATCCAGATAAGCATTTTCTGTCTTGATGTCTGTTTTATTTTCTGCATCCGGCTTCATAGTCACCTGATACACAAACCTGTTAGTCTGTGCAGAAACATTCTGTATGAAGAGTGCCAATGCGATAATACCTAATTTTTTCATTTATATTTTCTTTATTTTAATTCAATTGGGTTCTGGGCTGTGTTCGTAAAGGAAGGAACATCAGCCGGTGAGCCTTGTGGCATAGGAGAACTTTGGCTCTCACCACCCATTCCACCTCTATGCATCCCACCACCACCGTGTCCGCCACCTCTCATTCCTCCTCCATTCATTCCACCGCCGTGCCTTCCACCTCCGGCATTCATATTTCCAGCTCCGATATTTCCAGCCATAGTTTTTCTGTTTTTACCAAATTCCAGCTCCAGCGCTGCTTTATCACCATGAAAATTAATTCTGGTACTTTGTTTAGCATCAGAATTTATTTGTTCTTCAAATGCATTTTTAACGGTAATTTTTTTAACAAGATCAAATTTATAATCTCCTTTATCATCTTCCAGTTTCACAATCAGTCCCGGTAATCCAGAGAATTTATAAGGTCCGTCAGACACAGGAATTTCTTTTGTGAACCATGCTGTCCAGATTCTTCCTCCAAATTCTGTAACTGCTTTTTGGGAGGAATATCCGTTTTGTTTCTCAACAACATCGGTTATTTCCCATTTTACAGGTCGGTCTTCCTGATAGTAAATTTGTTTTCCTGCTTCCTTTTCATAGTAATACACTTTCTGATCCGGAATACTCTTCGTAATAAAATATTCAAAGAAAGTAGGTTCAAAATGTTTTCTTCCTTCCTGTTTTGAAAAATCTTTTTCCTCTTTTTTATTTTCCTTCATTTCTGATCTTAGAGCAGTAAAAAGAGAGTCTCTTGTCAATTTACTTTCACTGATAAATAAGGACCGGTCACCTTTAACATCCAGAAAAGTTCTTTCACTTTTCATACTTACCAGATTGATAGAATCCGGGTTTACCAGCGTTTCATAGACATATCTTGTGGTCTGCCCATAAGACAATGCAGTGAAAAACAACACAAAAAAAATTACTGTACTTTGTCTCATTACCAATTTTCTTTATAGATAGAAAATGCCGTTCAAGGTTAAAATCATAAGTAAAATCTTCACATCAGGATAAGAAATTTATCTAATTTTAACATAAATCATGCTTTCTAAAATCGCTATTAATATAAGAATCATTAAAATAGATATCTTCGATTTGAGATTGCGGAAATTAGTTCGTATTTTTGCATCATTAAATCATTCTAAATAAATACAATGATAAAAGTATCAGACTATGCAAAGGAGAAAGCTATCCAGTTGATGACTGAAGATGGTTTTAACCCTGCTGAAGATTATATAAGAGTAGGGGTGAAAAGCGGCGGATGCTCTGGTTTAGAGTATGTTTTAAAGTTTGATAACCAAAAAACAGACACAGATCAGATTTTTGAAGATAATAACATCAAAATTATTATAGATAAAAAATCCATCCTTTATTTGGCAGGAACAACTCTTGAGTATTCAGGAGGATTGAACGGAAAAGGGTTCGTTTTTAACAACCCGAATGCATCCAGAACATGTGGATGTGGAGAATCATTTAGTCTTTAAAAGAATTTTAAAATTAAAAGATTAAGAAATTTAGAAAGCATTTATGACTGTATCCTTTGAAAGTTTTCCGATTTATAAAAAATCAATTTCTTTTACAGTCGCTATTTTTAAACTTCTTGATAACGAAAATTTACAAAAAGAATTTTCACTTAAAGACCAAATAAAAAGAGCAGTTTTATCAATAACAAATAATATTGCTGAAGGCTCTGAATATGGAAGTAACAAACAATTTATCAGATTTCTCTGGATATCAAAAGGAAGTTGTGCAGAGGTAAGAAATATGCTGTTTGTTTTATATAGCTTAGAAAAAATCAATGATGAGACTTTCAATGCACTGAACACCGAATGTTTGGATATAGCAAAGGAAATCTATCATTTTATTAAATATTTGGAAAGGAGCAATTCAGGTAACAAGTAATATCTAAATTTCTTAATACCTTAATCTCTTAATAATTATGAAGTATACAGAAGACGATCTAAGAGTCGATTTAGAAAATAAAAAATATGAATTCGGTTGGGAAACGAAGATTGATTATGAAGATTTCCCGATCGGTTTAAACGAGGATATCATCCGTGCGATCTCTGCTAAAAAAGAAGAGCCGGAATGGATGACCGAATGGCGATTGGAATCTTTCAAAATCTGGCAAAAAATGGTAGAGCCTAACTGGGCAAATATCAAATATGAAAAACCAGATTTTCAAGCAATCCGTTACTATGCTGCTCCTAAAGTAAAGCCAGAACTGGCAAGTCTTGACGAAGTAGATCCTGAATTGTTAAAAACATTTGCAAAATTAGGAATCAATATCGAAGAGCAAAAAAGACTTTCAGGAGTTGCCGTAGATATTGTAATGGACTCAATTTCTGTGAAAACTACTTTCCAGGATACATTGGCAGAGAAAGGAATTATTTTCTGTTCAATCTCTGAGGCCATTAAAAACCATCCTGATTTAGTAAGAAAATATCTTGGAAAAGTAGTTCCGAGAGGAGATAATTTCTATGCAGCATTGAATTCCGCAGTATTCTCTGACGGAAGTTTCTGTTATATTCCTAAAGGGGTAAAATGCCCAATGGAGCTTTCTACTTATTTCCGTATCAACCAGGCAGGAACAGGACAGTTTGAAAGAACACTTCTTGTAGCTGATGAGGGAAGTTATGTTTCTTACCTTGAAGGGTGTACAGCACCATCAAGAGATGAAAACCAACTTCACGCTGCGGTAGTGGAACTAATTGCTTTAGACGGAGCTGAGATTAAATATTCAACTGTTCAGAACTGGTATCCAGGTAATGAAGAAGGTAAAGGAGGGGTATTCAACTTTGTAACGAAAAGAGGACTTTGCGAAAGAAATGCAAAAATCTCATGGACACAGGTAGAAACAGGTTCGGCAGTAACATGGAAATATCCTTCTTGTATTCTGAAAGGTGACGGATCTATCGGAGAGTTCTACTCTATTGCGGTAACCAACAACCACCAGTATGCGGATACAGGAACGAAAATGATCCACATTGGAAAGAATACCAAATCAACGATTATTTCAAAAGGTATTTCTGCAGGAAAATCTCAAAACTCATACAGAGGACAGGTGAAGGTAATGCCTTCAGCAAAAGGGGCAAGAAACTTCTCCCAATGTGACTCTCTACTGATGGGTAATGAATGTGGGGCCCATACTTTCCCTTATATTGAAATCAAAGACCCTACTGCGCAGTTAGAGCATGAGGCAACGACTTCAAAAATCGGGGAAGATCAGATTTTCTACTGTAACCAGAGAGGTATTGACACAGAAAGAGCAATTGCCCTGATTGTGAATGGTTTCAGTAAAGAAGTTTTAAATAAGCTTCCAATGGAATTTGCTATTGAAGCACAGAAATTATTGGAAATTTCACTGGAAGGTTCAGTGGGATAAATTTCAATGAGAATTTCAGATAAAAACGAACTGTTTAATGGCAAGGTTTTCAGTGTTTTTATCAGATTAAAACCGTTTATACGGAAATATAAGTTGTAATCTTCACAAAAGATTATTACAAACATAAAATATATAAAAGCTTCTCTTCCTCTGTTGAGAATACTGTAGATAATGGTATTATTATATATACAGCGGGGAAGCTCACACAATTATAAAAAGAAAAAGTTAGCAAGAATGTTACAAATTAAAGACCTTCACGCCAAAATTGAAGATGGCGCAGAAATATTAAAAGGTATTAATCTTGAAATAAAGCCAGGCGAAGTTCACGCTATCATGGGGCCAAACGGAGCTGGGAAATCTACCCTTTCTTCTGTAATCGCTGGAAAAGAAGATTACGAAGTGACTGGTGGAGAGATTCTTTTCCAAGGAGAAGATATCGTTGAAGATGCTCCTGAAGATAGAGCCCACAAGGGAATTTTCCTTTCTTTCCAGTATCCAGTGGAAATTCCGGGAGTTTCTGTAACGAACTTTATCAAAGCTGCTTTAAACGAAACAAGAAAAGCAAATGGATTGGAAGAAATGCCGGCAAAAGAAATGCTTGCGTTAATCCGTGAAAAATCTGAAAAACTAGGCATCAAGAAAGATTTCCTTTCAAGATCATTAAACGAGGGATTCTCCGGAGGTGAAAAGAAAAGAAACGAGATCTTCCAAATGATGATGCTTAATCCTAAATTGGCTATTCTTGATGAGACCGATTCCGGATTGGATATCGACGCTTTAAGAATCGTAGCAGATGGGGTAAATCACTTTAAAAATGAAGGAAATGCAGTTCTTTTGATTACACACTATCAGAGATTGCTTAACTATATTCAACCTGATTTCGTTCACGTTTTAGCAGATGGAAAAATCATCAAAACAGGTGATAAATCTTTAGCGTTAGAACTTGAAGAAAAAGGTTACGACTGGCTTCTTAACTAAGAAGAAAATGTATTATTTCAGAGATTATAATTTTCGCAGTCATTCGTGAAACGTAGTAAAATAAAGAATCTCTAACATTAAAAACTGGATTCCCTGTTCCTCGGAATAGCAATATTTTAGTTCAAAAAAAAAGAAAAAATGGTGCAAACCACAGATATACCAGTAATGGCATTAAAAGAACAGATCATAGAGAACCATAATGAATTTTTGGAGAGTCTTCGTCACAGGTTTCTGGATGACAGCAGAAAAGCAGCTCTTCAAAGGTTTCAAAGTGTTGGTTTTCCGACAAAAAAAGACGAAGAATATAAATATACCAATCTAAAGGAAATCACGGAAAAAAGCTACAACTTCTTCCCGAAAGAGAGCCACAACATCACTAAAGAGCAGTTTGATGAACTGCACCTTGGCGAAGAAAACTTTGATTGGATTGTTTTTGTAAATGGTAAACTTCATAAGGAGCTTTCAAAAGTTTCTATCGAAAATGTAGAGTTCCTTTCATTCAACTATGCACTGAATGATGAGAAGCATAAAGAAGTTTTTGAAAAGTACTTCAACAGCATCGCTTCCAAAGAACAGGCTTTTACCAACTTAAACCTTGCTTACTGCAAATACGGTTTCTTTTTGAAGGTTCCTAAAAATGTAGTGATTGAAAAACCAATCCACGTTTTTTACATCTCTCAGAACCAGGAAGAAAATACATTCTACAATACAAGAAACCTTTTGATCGTAGAAGAAGGAGCAAAAGTAGAAGTGATTGAAAGCCACCATAATTTTGACAGCACGTATGTATTGACAAACTCTGTAACGGAGATCTTTACATATCCTAATGCAAAAGCTGACTGGCATAAGCTTCAGAATGATAACAACACTACATATCTTATCGACAATACGTTTGCAAGACAGGAGAAAGACAGTTTAACGACTGTAAATACTTTCTCTTTCGGAGGTAAACTGGTAAGAAACAACCTTGATTTTATTCATAATGGATCAAATATCAATTCATTCATGAACGGAATCACAATCATCGGGAAAGATCAGCTGGTAGACCACCATACGGCAGTTCACCATAACTTCCCGAACTGTGAAAGTTATCAGAACTATAAAGGAATCTTTGATGGCAATGCTCACGGAGTTTTCAACGGTAAAGTTTTTGTAGATAAAATTGCTCAGAAAACAAACGCTTATCAGCAAAACAATAACGTGTTACTAAGTGAAGGGGCAAGCATCGATACAAAACCTCAGTTGGAGATCTTTGCAGATGATGTAAAATGTTCTCACGGGTGTACGGTAGGCCAGCTGAATGAAGATGCTTTATTCTATCTGAGAGCAAGAGGAATCTCTAAAAAAGAAGCTCAGGCATTACTTTTATATGCTTTCGCAAATGATGCCATGCAGAACATTGATATTGAACCTCTAAAAGAGAAAATTTCAAAGCTGTTGGCAGAGAAACTAGAAGTAGATATAGAATTCTAAGACTTATATATATTGATACGAAAAAGCACTTCTTTTTGAAGTGCTTTTTTATTTCTTACGTGTATCTTGTTTCGTTTATTTCTTTAACCAGCCTTGGTTATCCTTATTATCTGAACGTTTCTTACCATTATCAAAATTGTACGCCAAACCTACGCCCAATGTCTGCTTCAGCTGTGTTTTCCAGATCTGATTATGGTCATACAGCAGATCCAGGGTAATATTGGATGAAATATATTTATTGATTTTCATATTTAAGACTGCTCCATAAGCCAATACCAATCTATCCGGATGATCCAGATAATTTGAAAATACAGACGCTGTATTAGTCAGATTAATATTCTCCATGATTTTGATCTTATAGATCGCTGTTCCAAGGAAACCGAACTGGAAAAGTGATGAATCCCCATCATTTTTAAGCCCATATGTTCCCGCAGTTTGAAGATCCTTATCTAAAACAAAAGTCCACCTCGCATTGGCAGGACGTAAAGTTACGGTCAAATTATCATTAGGACGGTAGGTAACCCCTGCACCCACATTCAGATATCCCGGAGCCATGAAATTGGAAATCTTTTTAGCATCAGGATTGTTTCCATCTTCATATCCCGGAGCAAACTGAGTCTGAAGGCCTGCTCCTGCTGAGAAATACCAGCTTTCCGCAAATTTTCTACCATAGTTTGTAGAAAGGTTAATAATATCCTGCGTTTTTCTCACCCCTGTTCCCTGGGTATTATTCTGTCCGTAACCGAGAATAATGATATTTTCCCAAAGATCTTTCCCTTTCTCATATGTCAGGTTGTAATTGACACCGGCAAGCCATCCTACGTTGTTGGCTCCTCCTCCTACCCAGTTTGAAAAGGCAGCCTGATTAAGCATTAATGTATTTTGTCCCTGAATAGACCAGGCTTTAACGGTATCTGCTGCCGGAGCATCTGTTTTTGTTTCTTGCGCCAAAGCTATCGCTCCAAAAGAAATGGAACTGATCAATAAAAGTTTTTTCATAATGTCGATTTATTACAAATGTATAAATAATAATCTACGCCTAAATAAAATTCACTTTAAAATGAATTTAACACCATTGATTTTTCGCTTATAACACAATGAATACAAACCGTTTAAACAACCACACATTGTACTCCAAACTTAAATCAACTTAAAACAACAGTATTTTAAAAACAAAAAACACCTCATTTCTGAAGTGTTTTTCTATTAAAATTGATTATTCAATACTATTTTTTAATCCACCATTGGCTGTCCTTACGGTCAGAACGTTTCACACCATTATCAAGCGTATAAGCGAATCCTATTCCAAGGGTTTGTTTCAGCTGTGTCTTTTCGATTTGGTTGTGATCATACAGCAAATCTACGGTTACATTGGATGAAATATATTTGTTTACTTTCAGGTTCAAAAGGGCACCATAAGCAAGAACCAATCTGTCGGGACGGTCAAGATAATTCGAGAAGACCGAGGCTGTATTCGTCAGGTAAATATCTTCCATTATTTTCAGCTTATAAATTGCTGTTCCAAGGAAACCGAACTGCAATAAAGAAGAATCTCCATCGTTTTTCAAACCATAGCTTCCTGCTGTCTGAAGGTCTTTATCTAATACAAATGTCCATCTGGCGTTGGTAGGGCGTAAAGTTACCGTAAGATCATCATTCGGTCTGTAAGTGATACCCATACCAACATTCAGGTAACCTGGAGCCATGAAATTCGAGATCTTTTTTGCCTCAGGATTGTTTCCATCTTCATATCCTGCAGCAAATTGTGATTGTAATCCCGCTCCCAGAGAGAAATACCAGCTTTTTGAGAATTTTCGCCCATAATTGGTAGAAACATTGATAACATCCTGCGTTTTTCTTATTCCCAATCCTTTCGTATCATTCTGTCCATACCCCAGGATAATGATATTCTCCCAGAGGTCGTTATTTTTTTCATACGTCAGGTTGTAATTGATGCCGGCAAGCCATCCTACGTTGTTGGCTCCACCTCCTACCCAGTTTGAAAAGGCAGCCTGGTTGATCATTAATGTATTTTTTCCTATCACTGACCAGTATTTTACTGTGTCTACCACAACAGAATCTTTCTTCAATTCTTCTTGTGCACTTGCATAAATCCCCATAAAAAAGGAAAGAATCAATAAAAACTTCTTCATTACTCAAATAATTTTCAATGCAAAAGTATTAATATAATTTTTTTTAAAGGTAAATTCAGCTTTAAAGAATGCCAATTCATAAAGTTTAATTACCTAACAATAAGATATCTCTATAAAATCAATGCCAAAATAATAAGTTTAAAAAATAAATTTGAAACCTTTTGTCTTAAAATCAGGCAGGTAGAAATTGATTCATCGACAAATTTTCCGAAATTTATCATTGGCTTTTGATTTGACGTAAAATCCTCATGTTTAAAAATGCAATTTCCAAAAGAGCGATTATATACCCTTTGCTGATGCTTTCCGCGATGTGGTTCGGGTATTTCTTACAAATGCAGGGCTTTTTTCAAAGCTGCTTTGGTGCGATCATTCCACTTTTGCCTGAAGGATTGCTAGGTATTGTTACCTCTCCTCTTTTGCATGGAAATATTGATCATATTATTGGGAATTCAATTCCGATAGCTGCTCTTATGTTTTTGCTCTATCAGTTTTACCCTTTAGTTGCCAATAAAGTTTTTATTATCGGCTGGCTGGCAACAGGGCTTTTAGTATGGCTTCTTCCTCCTATTGACATTTTCTCTGGCGAATATATGTATACATGTACAATAGGAGCCAGTGGTGTGGTCTATGTACTTGCCTTCTTTCTTTTTTTCAGCGGGGTATTTAAATGGAATACAAAACTTCTTACCATTTCAATGCTTGTTGTATTGTATTATGGAAGCTTGGTATGGGGAATGCTGCCGGAAGAACTGTTTTATAATATGCAGGAACCGAGTAAAATTTCATGGCAAGCCCATCTTTCCGGAGCAATAGTGGGAAGTATGATTGCGTTTGCCTTCAAAAATGTAGGGGAAAAGAAGAAAAAGTTCATTTGGGAATTTCCTAATTATTACAGTGAAAAGGATGATAAACTGTGGCAGGAATACAAGGAAAACCATCCGGAAGATTTTATGGAACTTCCGTATAAAAAAAGAGATGATATCTGGGATCATTTGGATGAATTAAGGAAGAAGTAACGCTTAATTCACTACATTTGAAAAAAAACACACATGATTTCCGAAGAATACTTTTATTCAATCGCTCTGCGTGAATGCAGCCACATTGGCAATATTCATTTTCATAAACTCGTCCGTACTTTTGGAAACGCACAGGAAGCATGGAAAAGAGCAAAAAAAGAATATAAAAAAATAGAAGGGATAGGACAAAAAACAGTTTCAGACATTGGGAATAGCAATCATTTGAAATTCGCAGAAGAAGAATTAAATTTTTGCGAAAAGAATAATATTCAGATCAGGCTGAAACATCTTAGTGAAACACCTTTCCTTCTTAATGAATGTAATGATGCTCCTGTTATTCTTTATCAAAAAGGGAACATAGATGATTCCATTTCAAAGGTAAGCATTGTAGGAACCAGAAATATGACATCATATGGCCGGCAGTTCATTGAAGACTTTTTTGAATCCTCTCAATCTTCAACATATACATCAGTAAGCGGACTTGCTCTGGGAGTTGACAAAGAGGTTCATGAGCAGTCTATTCGTTATCACAAACCTACAGTAGGAGTTCTTGCACACGGCTTTCAATATTTATATCCGGCAAAAAACAGGAAACTTTCTGAGAAAATCATTCAGGAAGGAGGAGCGTTAATCACAGAGTTCAGTTCTTCCAAAAAACCAGATCGTGAAAACTTCATACAAAGAAACAGAATTGTAGCAGGAATGTCTCCCGCAACCATTGTAGTAGAAACCGGTTTTGGAGGAGGATCTGTAAGCACCGCCACTTTTGCCAATGATTACAATCGTGATGTCTTTGCCCTTCCCGGGAAAATTACAGATATCTGCAGCCAGGGATGTAATCAGTTGATTTTCCATAACAAAGCAACAGCCATTTCTACCATAAAAGATCTTATCAGCATGCTGGGATTTAATAGTCCTAAAGAAAAAATTGAAGAGTTATTTCCTTATAGCGAGACAGTAATACAATTATCTGATAATCAACATTTAATACATCAATCTATTAAGAACCAACCTCAGATTTCTTTGGATGATTTGTCGCAGAAAATTCAGCTTCCGACTCACAAAATCTTACCAATAATTTTGGAATTGGAACTTTTAGGGAAAGTAAAATCGTTTTCCGGGAGGCAATTCATCGCAATTTAAGATTTAATGATTTCTTAATATTGCATTATTTCATACATAACATTTCATTTTTAATAAAATTTAAACATAAATTATCAATTTAATAATATTACGGAACATTATTATTTAATTTTTAGCAATGTTGAAATAGAGTGTTGTGAATCTTGAAAAAAAAATTAAATTTGTTGACAATAATATTCAACCTTAATATATGGAACAATATAATATTGACCAGAAAATCCAAGAGTTTATTGCAAAAATTGAAGCAAAAAATCCTAACGAACCGGAGTTCTTACAGGCTGTAAAAGAAGTTGCCGTAACCGTAATTCCATTCATTGCTACTAAAAAAGAATATACCGGAATGAAGCTGCTTGAAAGAATGGCTGAAGCTGAAAGAATTATTATTTTCAGAGTTCCATGGGTTGATGATAAAGGAGAAATTCAGGTTAACAGAGGTTTCAGAATCCAAATGAACTCTGCTATTGGGCCATACAAAGGAGGAATTCGTTTCCACCCTACTGTAAACTTATCAGTTCTTAAGTTCTTAGCTTTTGAACAAGTATTCAAAAACTCTTTAACAACTCTTCCAATGGGAGGTGGTAAAGGAGGTTCAGATTTCGATCCACAAGGTAAATCTGATATGGAAGTAATGCGTTTCTGCCAGGCTTTCATGACAGAATTGTGCAAGCACATTGGTCCTGAAACAGACGTACCTGCAGGAGATATCGGTGTTGGAGCAAGAGAAATCGGATATTTATTCGGGCAGTACAAGAAAATCAGAAACGAGTTTACCGGAGTTCTTACAGGAAAAGGTCTTGCTTACGGAGGTTCACTGATCCGTCCTGAAGCTACAGGATACGGTGTAGTATATTTCGCTGAGCAGATGCTTAAAACTATCGGACAGGATTTCCAAGGTAAAACAGTAACGGTTTCAGGTTTCGGAAACGTAGCTTGGGGAGTTATCAAAAAAGCAACTGAACTAGGCGCTAAAGTAGTAACAATCTCTGGTCCAGATGGATATATCTATGACAAAGACGGTATAAGCGGAGAAAAGATCGATTATTTATTAGAACTTAGATCTTCAGGAAATAACAGAGCTGAAGATTATGCTAAAAAATATCCATCTGCTGAATTCCATGCTGGGAAACGTCCTTGGGATGTGAAGTGTGATGTTGCTTTCCCTTCTGCAACTCAAAACGAATTAGATTTAGATGATGCAAGAAAACTAGTTGAAAACGGATGTATTTGTGTAACTGAAGCCGCTAACATGCCTTCTACACTAGATGCAATCAACTATTTCTTAGACAATAAAGTATTATTCTCTCCTGGTAAAGCTTCCAATGCTGGAGGTGTTGCTACATCAGGATTAGAAATGACTCAGAACTCTATCCGTCTTAACTGGACTTCTGAAGAAGTTGATGCAAGATTAAAGGAAATCATGATTGGTATCCACAAAGCTTGTAGAGACTACGGAAAAGACGAAGACGGTTATGTAAACTACGTAAAAGGTGCAAATATTGCCGGCTTCGTAAAAGTAGCAGAAGCAATGTTGGCTCAAGGAGTTGTGTAACAGAAAAAACAAAGGTTGGGAAAAATTCCCGACCTTTTTTGATATAGCCTGTTCCCGGGATAATGGGAAAAAAGTAAAAAGTGAAAGGAGAAAGCGCTGCATTTAGCAGCGCTTTTTTTATTTTTATATCATGGAAAACACTTTTAAAAATATTGATGAATATATTCTTCTGTTCCCGATAGAAGTACAGGAAAAACTGCTTGAACTGAGACAAGCCATCCAGTCACAGGTTTCTGATCTGGAAGAATATATTGGATATCAGATGCCTGCTTTCAGGTATAAAGGAAAACCTTTGGTTTATTTTGCCGGATATAAAAAACACATTGGTTTTTATCCCGGAGCTGAAGGGATCAGTAATTTTGAAACGGATTTTAAAGAAAGAAAATATACATATTCCAAAGGAGCTGTACAGTTTCCTATTTCTGGTGATCTCCCGTTGGATTTGGTTAATAAGATTATCCAATTCAAAGTAGAGGAAATTGAACAAAAAAAATCCTGAAATACAAGATTTCAGGATTCCGACTAGTGTTTGCTAAAGTACTTTTACTTTTTCTTCTTTTTGTCTTTCTTTTCCTCCTTAGGAGCATCTGCAGGTTTAGTTGCATCTGTAGGTGTTGTACTTACAGTTGGGTCAGTTGCAGGGGCAGTTTCCATTGTAGCAGGTGTTTTTTCCTGTTGAGTTTTTGGATCCGAAGGACTTGTAGTCTGTGTATTCGGTTGGGTTTGAGTTGTCGTTGGGTTATTAGTAGAAGTATCGGCCGGCTTTTGTGGTGTTGATTGTGCTGATACTGCGATTACTCCGACTAATGTAAACGCTGCCGTTAAAAATAACTTTTTCATAATGTAATATTTAAATGATTGTTTAACTTAAACGAAGCATCATTTATAAAATTATGTGTAATAAGCTTATTTAACGTACTTTATAATTATTTAAGAGGATTTTGCAAAAATGAGTTTGATTGGTTGGGCTGGAAGAGTGATGCTGGAAGCTGGATGTTTATTTCAGTGAAATATTAGCTAAACGTTTTATTATCAATACTTCCCGCTCCCTTCTTCCTTCTTCCATCCTTGAAATCTACTTCGTTATATTCTTCATCATTTTTTCCACGAACTCAAAAGCAGCCGGACAGATCACTGTATTTTTCAACATTAGATTATTAATCTGGTAAATCTTCTTACGGTCTGTATGAGGATATTCCCGACAGGCTTTTGGCCGTACTTCATAAATAGAACAGGTATTATCACTGTTCAGGAAAAAGCAGGGAAGATTCTGCAATACTTTATCATTGTCTTCGTCTACTCTTAGAAATTTGGCTTCAAAATCGGCAGACTTCATTCTGAGGTGTTTGGCAATACGCTCAATATCCTTTTCCGTGTACAAAGGACCGGTTGTTTTGCAGCAATTGGCGCATTGTAAACAGTCTATTTCATCAAAAACTTCATCATGGATTTCTTGTACAATATAATCGAGGTTTTTGGGCGGTTTTTTCTTTAATCCGTCCAGAAATTTCTTGTGCTCCTTCTGCTTTTGAATCGCTTGTTTTTTATAAAAATCTAAATTCATTTATTCTTTATTTCCAGTTGAATCCGGAAGATCTTCTTTTTTATATTCATTTATTTTATCCAGATCCAGCACTGTTGTAAGATTTTCTTTGCTTGGATAATACATTGGAACAAATTTGGCCCCATAAACAATTTCTCTTGTAGTATAAGAAGACCTTTGAACTACTGTGTTTGAAAATACTTCGTCAAATGCCCTCACCTGCACAATAAGCTCAATATCTGTATTTTTAAAATCTTCTTCAGAAAAACCATAAAACGGAGAGTTTTCATCAATTTTATGAACCACAGTCCAGTTTAGAGCTAATGTATTGATTTTACTCATCTGGGTATTAAGCCTGTAAAAATTGCTTTTTGCAATCCCGTTTTCTATCACCTCAATGGCTACAGATACAATTACATCCGCATCTGTCAGCGCGTTGTTTTTATAAGGAGCCAGCCTGAACATCAGCGCCGAAGATTCCTGAAAAGGAGCAATAACGGCTATATCGGAAAATCTTAAATATGCCCGCGGCCTTGAAAATCTTCCGTAAAAAAGTCCGGTTGCAATGGCAAAGGTAAGCAATCCCAGAAAAGCCTCAAAAGTAGCCACAAGACTTGCCAAAAAGCCTACCGGTGCTATTCTTCCATATCCAACTGTGGTAAACGTCTGGGAACTGAAGAAAAAAACGTCGATAAATTCATTCAACGGATCGCTTTTATCAATTCCGGTAAGATGCTCTACACCAATCAGATAGTAAATCATTGCAAAAAGGAGGTTGATTAGAATATATGCTATCACTAAATAAGAGATAAAGCGAAATGAAGAAAGATTCAGCATGGTATGATACCAGCTCAATCTGTTGAAAACATTCACTCCTCTTCTCTGAACATTCGGAAGGCCGTCTTTATTGATAAATCTTCCGGATGCATTAGTTCCGAAACCACTGTTTTCCGCATTTTTCTGACGGATCTTTTTTCTGAATCCTCCTGTCATTTTTATAACATTTGTTTTTGAATCGTTTAATTACCAAACATTGAACTTCTCCTTATTTCCAGATACAAAGATAAAATATTGTTTTCATGAATTTTATCAATCAAATCATTACTTATTCAATTTGATTTTACAGTAAATTTGGGATATGAAAAAGCTTGAATCAAGAGAGGATATTGAACATTTGGTTAATTCATTTTATGCCAAAGTAGTAAAGGATGAAACCATTAGTTTCTTCTTTAATGATATTGCTAAGGTTGACTGGGATAAACATCTTCCTAAAATGTATTCTTTCTGGGAATCTATCCTTTTCGGGCAGATGTCTTATAAAGGAAATCCAATGGGCGTTCATTTCCCGATTAATGAGATACAGGCTATGGAACAGAAACATTTTGACCGATGGCTAGAGCTTTGGCGTACTACTATTGAAGAAAACTTTGTAGGTGAAAATGCTGATATGGCCATCTATAAGTCTGAAAATATCGCAAAGCTAATGGCTTTCAAGATGGAATTGGCGAGAAGACTTTAGTGAGTTACGCGATTCGGGGTACGAGGTTCGGGATGCGAAATTCCGAGGAATTTATTTTACATTAGCTTTACTTATCATCTAAGGCACAATTACCGTAAAGATATATGCTGCCAGATTGACTAATAAAACGGTTCCGTACAAAACATTTGTTTTACCACGGCTTAATGAAAGCATTACTATAAATACGGATAAAGAAAGCAGGATAACATCTTTTTTATCCAAACCAAGCACCAGCGGAATATCATACATGATGCAGACTACTGACACCGCAGGAATCGTTAATCCAATACTTGCCAGTGCAGAACCTAATGCCAGATTTAAGCTTGATTGTATTTGATTCGCTCTAGCGGCACGGATGGCGGCTACCCCTTCAGGAAGAAGAACAACGGCGGCAATAATAACCCCTACCAAAGATTTTGGGGCTCCAAGGCTTTGTACCATTCCTTCTATTGTATCAGATAATCCTTTTGCCATAAGCACTACAATAACAAGGCAAACCACCAAGAAACCAAAACTGATAAGCGTTTTTGTTAATGACGGAATATAATGTTCTTCCGGATGTTCATCCGGAACTATAAAATAGCTTCTGTGACGAACGGTCTGTACCATCAGGAAAACACCGTAAATGACAAGACAGGCAATGGATATAAAAATAAGCTGTGCTTCGTTGTAGAAAGGTCCGTTAACACTTGAAGTAAAGTTGGGAAGGACCAGGGTAAGTACCAAGATTGAAACAATACTCACCAGATAAGTAGTGGCTGAGGTTCTTGCGAAGAACTGCTCATGGTATTTAACGCCACCTACAAGGATACATATTCCCAGAATTCCGTTCAGAATAAGCATTACAGCGGCAAAAACCGTATCTCTGGCCAGCGTGATCGCCTGATCTCCGCCGGCCACCATCAGCGAGATGATCAGCGCAACTTCAATAATGGTGATACAAAGGGCCAGAATAATGGTACCGAAAGGCTCCCCTACTTTATGAGCAACCACTTCTGCATGGTGTACTGCCGATAAAACACTTCCAATCAATAAAACACCTGCAATGATATCATAAATAACACCAGTTCCCATTAATCCAAAAAAGTAGTACCCTACAGCAAGAAGAGGGAAAATATAGGTATAATGTAAAAATTCTTTAGGTCTCATAAAGTGACTACAAAATACAAAAAATCTATAGAAATTTCAATATCAAAAGAAAATATTAATGATATTTTAATGAGGCCAGAAGTTAAAGTCCTGATAATCTGTAAACATATGAAACAGAAGCCCAATTCCTATAATTCTGATATTTCCTTTAAAGAACAGCAGCAAAAAATACACCGCAATGGCATAATAAGAATGTAAGAAGTGAAAACCTATACTTCCTCTTGACGGATCAAATATAGGATTGGCGAAAAGATGGTCCAGATCTACCAGCATAGTAGCAAGGAGAATAAAATAGGCCTTCTTCCAGTTTTTACGATAAAAGATCAATGCAATAAAGACCGGAAAAACAAGATGCAGAAAATAATGAGTAAAAGTTTTGAGTAATGCGATATCTGATGGAGCCATTAATAGATAATTTTATTCGGTTTCTATAGTTACCATCGTAAAATTAAGGGTAATTCTCCGTTTTTTGCTTTTATTTTTACCCAATAATCCCTTGACTTATTTCCATACAACACATAATCTATATCTGAAATGATTCTTTTTTCAGTATTACTCAGCATTTTCAAAGAAGAATAAAGCAGCGCATTATTTTTTATTAAAATATAATTTTCTTTTATCGGAGGGGAAAATGAAACTGGTGTTCGGGTTGATTTTATAACAACATCGTCATTATTTCGGCTGACTTGATTAGGCTGGAAAGGAATTGCAGTAAATTGATTTTCACTGTTGATCCACTTTTTAGACTGGAAATATTCCCAGGTTTTTCCAGGATCATTACTTTTAATAGTAAGGATATAATTGGGCTGGGTAATTTTTTGAAAGGTCTTTTTTTCAACTTCATTGAAATTATCATCATATTCATAACTGATAATCGTGTCGTTGATCTGTTCAAGATCTGCAGTTGCCTTAAAGTATTCTATCTGTGTAGAGTCTGCAATATTTTTATTGAAGAAACGGCTAAAATTCCTGATGTTTTCTTTATCTAATTCTACCTCCAGAAAGTGGTTTTCGTTCTGAAGTTTGGACGCGATGGCATTAGAAATTTCAGAATTTGAATTGTTTTTGATTTCAATTTCGTTATCATGTAATTCAATAGAAAAGTTTTGAATTTTCTGTCCTGAAATGAAAGAAATACTTCCTGTAGTATTATGAATAAACAGATCGGCATCCCGAACAGAATTTGAAGAAGCCTTAAGAAGTTTTTTCTGAATACTTTCAAAAGCCAGATTTGAAGTTCCTGCAACACAATGGTCTCCATTGATCATAATGAAAAGCTGATCTTTCTGAAAGCGGTTGTTTCCTTTATCTACAAAATTCTGTTTCTTTAAAAAAGCAATGAATTTCTGTGGGTCTTTCAGCTCCAAAATACTGTACCACTCGGAAAATTTTGTGTCTTTAATATGGAAGATTTGTAGAAAATCCGGAATTCTGATTCCCGAATCTTTCAGTGAGCCTGAACTTTTGCCCTTTGATTGACTTGCGGACCAATGTGAGGGATTTGTTACCAGACTGAAGAGATACTGTCCCGTTACTTTTTTAATATCAATTAAAACCACTGCATCTGCATTTTCAGGAATATATCTGAGGCTTTTATTTTTATGAAAAACCACAAAATATACTGCAACAGCAAGCAATAAAACTAACGGGACAATAATCTTCTTTTTATTCATCTATAAGATTTGTGGCTTCTCTTCTTTTTCTTTTGTTTTAAAAACCTGATCGAATACATCAAAGAAATACATTAAGCTGTTTTCTGAAGAATCTTTAATATTATAATTCATTTCAGTCTGAATGCTTTCTCCTTTCACCTCTGTTTTATAATACAATTCTCCTACATTTTTTCTGATGGCATCCAGTGCCCTCCTCTCTTTAGGACTTGTGAATTCTTTATCTAAACCTGTTAAAAGCTTCTGGATATCCAATCTTCCCGATAATGGATATTTAGCTGAATCTTTTGCCCATTTTCTGGAAATATCAGATTGGTTTACAGGTAAAATATTATCTGCTGAACTCATCAGATAAACAACACCATCTTTTACTGTGAAGAATAACTGATCTATATATCCTCCGTCCTTTTCTTCTTTAAAAGTATAAAGATTTCCTTTTTTAGAGAATCTCTTAGCCAATTTTTTATTGGTAGCCATTACATCAAAAATACGGTTCCAGTAGCCTTCATTCTCTGTTGCAAAAGCAAAGGTGAAGTTAGGGACAGCAATCTCTTTGGTTTTCTTAACTTCTTTTTCGTTGAAATCAGCATCGTATTCATAATCGGTGTACTCTACTTTTTTAGATTTCAGTTCATTCAAAACAAAGATTCCGTTTCCTGGTGCTATTTTGGTAATAGCCTCTTCATCCAAAACAATTTTTACCGTTTCCATGATCAGCTCCATTTCCTTTTTGTACTCGTTTTCTCCGGAATCCTGAAGCAGACTGTACATCATATCAAAACATTTGGCTCCATTCACATTCATTGCATAGTAACCAACGCTTTTTTCATTGATCAGTTCCAGCAGCTTTTTATTTTTCTTCCCTTTATAAATTGCTGAGATATTCTTTTGAATGTCAGCGTTTTTGTGCTGATAATTATTAACGAGTCTTACTTTATCTTTATCAAAATAGAGATTGTAAGAGTAGTTAGAATTGTACATATTCTTAAAGAACTGTCCATAGCTGTACAACTTCGTCATCTTGCCATAGATCCCTTCGTTCACAATTCTTCCGTAATCTGTATAAACGAAAACATCGGAATTGGCATCTCTGAATGACAGCATTTCTTTAGGAACTTCAATTTCCAGATTTGAACTGAAGTATTGGTCAAAATGATCTTCAGCATTTTTTTTAACGATCTTAAAGTTTTCTCTGCGGATAGAGTCCTGTTCTTTTTTGTAAGCTGCCTCCTCTTCTTCATCGTAAGCATCAGCAGGCATTTCCTCTTCATTTTCAGCACTTTCTTTCTCTTCAGGATATTGATGATGTTTCTGCAGGTATTTGATATCCTTCTGGATTCTTGCGATCTCGTTGTTGTTGTCTTTGATGCTTTCCTTTAAATATTTAATATCTTCTTTGAGGCTTTTGATTTCCTCTTTGTAATCAAAAGGTTTTTCCGGCTCATCAGTATAAGCACTATCTCCGGCATCAGCATAAGCGGAGTCCACAACTGCAACGGCAGTACTGTCTGCAACCGCTTCTGTCGACCAAAGATCTTTGTAAGGTTTGGTGTAGCTTATCATCCTAAGAACCGCACGATTTCCGTTCCAGGCAACAAAAATATCGTCATTGATATCTACATAAGAATAGTTCTTTTTATTAGAAACTTCCTGTCCTTTTTTCTTGACAGAATTAATGAATTCCTGAAACTTCTCCTTATTATCAATGATAAAATGGGTATTGTACGCCTTAATGGAGTCGTTGAAGCTTGCATAATGGTATTGAACAGCATCATATTTGATTCCGGTCTTGGAATAATCTGTCCATGAAAGATTTTCTTTGTTTTTTTTGCTCAATTCATGCAACAAAGGATTCAGTTTATTCCAGTTGATTTTGTTATTAAGCTGTTTTCCGTTGACTTCCATATAAAATACGGCATCAGCAGGAATTTTCATACTATTTTGGGCAAAAACCAATGTAAAACCAAAGAGTACAAAAATAATTTTTTGTGTTTTTAATAAGATAGATTTCATGACTATAGTTTAGAAATTTATTGAAAAAGAATTGTGTTTTGTATTTGTTTTTTCTGAAGAATCAGGTCCAGGATATCAGCCTCCAGTTTGAGTGCTTTTTTATTGGGTGAAAGCACATAGTTGCTATTCGTTTGTGATTTCACTGCGTTTTCAAATTGCATAATGGAAGTATATTGTGCATCATTAAAAACCTCTTTATCTGCCTTGCTCAGCTTATCATAATCTTCTTTGAAGGTATTGACTTTATTTCTAGTCAATGTCTTTTTTTGAAGGTTTTGGCTGTATACCTGTGTGGGGACCATTTTGCCCAATATTTTCTGAGCTTTCAGTTTTTCCAGTCCGGCATTGATGTTTTCAATTTTTTTGAAATTACAGCTCAGTTTGATGATATAATTATCAAAATCCACGGATGTTTTCACGTTGCTGATTCCGGAAGTTCCTTTAAAAATTTTTGCCGCTTCATTGATTTTATTTTCAATTTCAGCCTTTTTGGGAACTTTTTTCCCGTTTATCGTTTCCATTTTGGAGATTGAAGCCAGTCTTGTTTTGCTTTTGCTAGCGTTCAGAATAATGGTGTATTCTCCTGTCCCATCGACTTTTACATTCACTTTATCAAGGATATCGAAACAGCTTGTGAGGAATAGCAAAGGAATACATAAAAGAAATAATTTGAGAAAATTTTTCATGATTGGGTTTAAAAGCACAAAATTACTCAATTTTAGCCTTAAATCCTTATAATCTTTGGTTTTTTGGGCATAAATAGCTGTTTCCCGGTACTTTTTTAGGGGAAAATACGGTACTATTTCCGTATATTATTTTTTAAACACGTCCTTTCAGATAATCCTGGCGAAGATCTTCGTCCAGTTTTTCAATAGCATACCGAAGACAGGTTCTCGGCATTTCTTTGTAATACACATTCAGATAGCTGATCAGTTCTCCTTCATTCTTATTCCCCATTTCGCGTAACAGCCATCCATTTGCTTTATACATCAGATCGTGAGGATGCTTCAGGTTTCTGGTGACAAATTCTTTAGTAAGATCAAATGATCCTTTTTTTATATAATGCATCGTCCCGACAACGGCTACTCTTTTGTGCCACATTTCCTCAGATTCGGAAAGTTCTCTAAGAAGATTTTCTTTCTGATTTTCAAAAGAATACCTGCCCAAAATCTTATAACAGCTTGAGTCTACCAGATCCCAATTGTTGACATAAGAAAGATGTTTAAGATAAAATGCTACTATTTCTTCTTTTACCGCTTTATCTTTTGTTTTTTCAAACTTTGAAATCAGCATAAAAAGAGCTGTCAACCTATGTTCATGGTATTTGGAAGAGATTAATGTACTGAGTTCTTCCAAATTTATTTTCGGATAATATTCTTTGGCAACAGAACGCTGATCCGGGACTTTAACACCCAGAAACAAATCACCTTCACCATATTCTCCTTTTCCGGTTTTGAAAAACCTTGGAAAGAATTCTGCTTTCTCAGGAATGGATAAAACAGTTAGTGCTTCCTGTATTTCTTTAATTATACTCATATCCGGAATGACTGTTATTTGCAATTTAAGCTTTCTCTTCTAAGGCAATATTCTCCTGTTCTTCCTCTTCTTTTGCAATCTTATTAGGGTTGGCCACTTTGGCAATGGTAAGCCCCTGAACAATGATCGAGAAGACTACAACGCAGTATGTAATACTCAAAATAATCTCACTGTATTCACTTTTAGGAATAGACATTGCCAGTGCAATGGAAACTCCTCCTCTGATTCCTCCCCAAACCAGAACTTTTACCGTCTGCGGGCTGAAACTTTTTCTTAAAGAGGTAAACTTCGTAGGCCCCCAGATGGAAATAAATCTTGCAAACAGCACGACCACAATAGCTGCTAAGCCTGGAATCATGAAGTGTCTAAGGTCTTTAATCATCAAAAGTTCAAATCCGATGAACAGGAATAAGACGGCATTCAGGATTTCATCAATCAGTTCCCAGAATTTGATAAGATAATCCTGAGTAACCGATTTCATTTTGAAACTTCTGTTGAAGTTCCCCATAAATAATCCTGCTGCAACCATAGTCAGTGGCCCTGAAATATGCATTTGTCTTGCAATAAGGTAACCTCCCATCACTACAGAAAGTGTTACCAAAACAGAGATAATATAATCATCCACTTCACGCATCAGTCTTGAAGTAACCCATCCTAACAGAACCCCTAATAAAAGACCGCCTCCTGCTTCTTTAAGTAAAAGCAATCCGATGGTTTCAACACTCAGATCCACTTCTTTTCCAACGGCAAGCTGTAAGATTACTGTAAAGACCACTACCGCCATACCATCATTGAAAAGAGATTCTCCGGCGACTTTTGTTTCCAGTGATTTGGATACGTTAGCCTGTTTCAGAACACTCAAAACCGCCACCGGATCGGTAGGAGAAATCAATGCTCCAAAGACAAGACAATAGATGAAAGGAAGTTTAACGCCAACGTAAGGCAGTAAATAAAACATCCCAAAACCCACTACAAAAGTAGAGATCACAACTCCCACCGTGGAAAATATCACTACAGGTCTGAACTGCTCCTTCAGGTCATTAATATTAATATGGATTCCCCCTGCAAAGAGTAGAAAATTAAGCATAGCTCCCATCAAAACCTCCGTAAAGTCGATACCGTTCATCAGGTTATGAAGATGTCCGAAAGTTCTCGGAAGTACTGTTTCTCCAAACATTACCAGAAAAATAGACACCACAATGGCGATCACCATAATTCCGATGGTACTTGGAAGTTTTAAAAATCTGTAATTGAGATATGCGAATATTGATGCTAATACGATTAACGCTGAAAATGAATAATATAATTCCACTAAGTGTTTCTTATTTTATGATTAATTGGTGAGTTCCAAATAGAGTATTTTAATATAGAGCTGCTGCCCCTCTTTTTCCCAAACATCAAACATGCCATCCTTAGCAGGTTTCGAGCTTCTTGTATAATCCTGTCCTATATTCAGAATATTCAGCAGAATGTATTCATCTCCTACAGAATTGACGATATAGGCTGTTTTTTCAGATTTCCCGTCTCCTGAGACTTTTATTCCTTCCGTAAGCGAACGAAACTGATTCAGGTGATGCATAAAATTGCTGCCATCCTTCACAGAATCATAGGCTCTGAGAAGGATCAGCAAAATATCCAGATTCGTAGGATCTTTATCATACAAGGCTTTTCCCTGCTTGATACAGTCTGCAAAATTATTCTGCTTAAAGGCTTCAGCAAGGCTTTTAAAGCTGTCGTCTGACGTGCTTACTTTATCTTTCCTGAAATTTCTTCCATAGTAAAGATATTGTGACTCTATACTGTCCAGAGACTTTGGATATCCTTTATATTTAAAAATAAGTTTCTCGTAATTATAAGGAGAATCAGAATTTTTGAGACTTTTCTCAACAGCTTTTAAATCAAGTTTTGATTTCTGGCTGAAACCAAAAACCGAAAACATGATGAATAAAAGGAAAAAGTGATATTTCATTAATTGTTGCTTTCTTCTTCCTCGTCGTTATCGAAATATTCGAAAAGGAAATCGTTGTACGGAAATCTGGAAATATGAATCTTCATCACCTCATCGTAAATCATTTTCTTCATTTCCGGGAAATTTTCCTTCGTTAAAGCAGAGATGAATACAGTTGGGTATTTTGATTTCGCCATCCATGTTTTCTTCCACTCTTCCAAAGAGATGTTTTTACGGGTTGAAGGGGTAAGATCATCTTCATCCTTTTTTTCATAACTGAAATCATCAATTTTATTGAAAATCATAATCATTGGCTTCTGATGAGCATTGATTTCCATCAAAATATGATTTACAGATTCTATGTGATCTTCAAAACTCTCGTGCGAAATATCCACTACATGAATCAAAAGATCAGCTTCACGAACCTCATCCAAAGTAGATTTGAATGATTCTACCAGCTGGGTAGGTAATTTTCTGATAAATCCTACTGTATCTGTAAGCAGAAATGGTAAATTTCCGATCACCACTTTTCTTACTGTGGTATCCAGAGTGGCAAATAGTTTATTTTCTGCAAAAACTTCAGATTTTGAAATAGAATTCATCAAAGTAGATTTTCCAACGTTGGTATATCCTACCAAAGCTGCACGAACTACTTTTCCACGGTTATTACGCTGAGTGGCCATCTGCTTGTCAATGGTCTTCAGTTTTTCTTTCAGCAATGTAATTCTGTCACGGATAATACGACGGTCAGTTTCAATTTCCGTTTCTCCGGGACCTCTCATTCCAATTCCCCCTTTCTGACGCTCAAGGTGGGTCCACATTCTCGTTAATCGTGGCAAAAGATATTGGTATTGTGCCAGTTCTACCTGCGTTCTAGCATAAGAAGTCTGGGCTCTTTGGGCAAAAATATCCAGAATAAGATTGGTACGGTCCAAAATTTTAACCTCCATCTCTCTTTCCAGATTTTTAAGCTGTGAAGGAGAAAGTTCATCATCGAAAATTACGGTTCCGATCTCGTTTTCTTTTACATATTCTTTTATCTCTATTGCTTTTCCGCTTCCGATAAATGTTTTGGAATCCGGCTGAGTCAGTTTTTGGGTAAAACGCTTTTGTACGGTTGCTCCGGCTGTGAAAGCTAAAAACTCAAGTTCATCTAAATACTCTGTCAGTTTTTCTTCGTCCTGATTCTGGGTAATAACGCCTACCAAGACCGCTTTCTCATAGTTATGTTCTTTCTTTTCTAACATTAAGTTCTATCTATGTTTATGATTTTTACAAGTTAATATTTTTCAGAAAAAAAACAAAATCAATTTTTATTTAATAACATATTTTAATATAAATTTAAGTTTACTGGTGAAGGTTTTATAAAAAATCAATAACTTTATGTAATAAAATTCTGATTGTTAAATATTTAAACTAAAAACTAATCTCCGGAATATCATGATTACCCATATTAGATGTATGATTATTGATGATGATGAACTGGACAGACTGGTTCTTCAGCATTATATCAAACAATACCAAAACATTGAGATTGTGGCCTCTTTTGATTCTGCAGAAAAGGCAATTCCCTATCTTGATCTCCCTACAGACCTCCTCATCACTGAAACCAATTTACGGGGAATGTGCGGGCTTGAATTCCGGAAGCTGGCCCATAAGATACCTGCCTGTATTTTTGTAAGCTCACATCCGGAACTGGCGGCCGGAGTATTTGAGACCAATACTTTAGATTTTATTACCAAACCACTTACTGCAGAGCGTTTTCATTATTCTATGGAAAGGCTTTTTGATTTTTTTGAAGTAAAGGAGAAATGCAAATGCTATGATGCCATGGTGGGAGAAAACTGCATTAAGATAAAAGAGGGCGGAAATATTTTTCAAATTAAAATGAAAGACATTCTGTATCTGGAAGCCCTGAAAGATTATACAAGAATCATTACCCTTGAAAAAAATCACTGTATTTTAAATTCTCTGGGAAATCTTCTGCAAAAAAACTTCTTTGATTCTTTTGTCAGAATACACAGAAGCTATGCCGTACCACGTCATCTCATCCGCGGAAAAAGCTGTCATGAAATAGAACTCGCCCATCATATCAAACTTCCTATCGGGCGCACCTACAAGGATAATCTTTCTTTTTTCAATCCTTAAAAATATCCAGACAAACCTTCTACCATAATTCACAAAATGCCATTGGTCGATTATTTCTGCCGTTGGTCTATTTTCCTGTCACTTCATTGAGATAGGTGGTAATTTAGTCTTCCCAAATTCCCCCAGAAAAAAACACATCTATTAATCATCAAAACTGTTATCCATGGAAAGAATATCTATTTATTGTATTATTCTGTCTGTCTTTTCCGTCCCCATACTGCACGCACAGTCTGCAGTTTTGGCAGCCGGACTGGATGCTTCAGCAGCTAATGGTTTTGTTTCTTACAGTGTAGGCCAGACGACCTACCTCGAAAAAGGAACAGGACAAGTTCTCGAAGGCGTTCAACAGCCTTACGAAATTATCACTCTTACTTCCCTTGAAACTTCTTCTGAACTCACAGGTATTTTACTTTACCCTAATCCTTTCAGAGATTATTTGTATTTAGATTTTACCTCAAATAATTTTAAAGGATCAGAGTATCAGTTATTTGACGCCCAAGGTAAGCTGGTAAAAAAAGATAAGATCTCACAATCAAAATCTGAGCTTAATTTCTCCTCACTTCCTTCTGCGATGTATATCATCAGAATCAATCAAAACGGAGAAAATATTAAAACATTCAAAATCATCAAAAAATAAAATGCCATGAAAAAAATATTATTACTGTTTTGGATTCTGACGGGTTTCTTTATGGGACTTTCTCAGGCTCCGGAAAAAATGAGCTACCAAGCTGTCATGAGAAACGGTTCCGGACAACTCTTAGTCAATCAAGGGATAGCCGTAAAAGTGAGTATATTGCAGGGGTCTCCTGCCGGTGCCGCAGTCTATTCAGAAAGACTCACCGGAAATACCAATGCCTACGGACTTATAAGCCTTGAGATAGGAACAGGCACTGTACTTACAGGAACATTTGCCACCATCGACTGGCCTACAGGAAGCTATTACTTAAAAACAGAAACTGACCCTGCCGGAGGAACCAGCTATACGATAGTAGGAACCAGCCAGCTGCTTAGTGTTCCTTATGCCATGTATGCAAAATCTGCCGGCGGCGGAGGCGGAAGTTTTGCAATTCCCTATACGAATACAGTGAATAATGCTTCTACTTTATTTTCATTAACCAATGATGGAGACGGAACCTCTTTAGAAGGTAATAACAATACAACAACCTCCAATATTGCAGCAGTAAGAGGGGTTGTTACCAATGTAGCCCCCGGAGGATTTTCTTCAGCGGTTCGTGGTATTAATAACGGAACCGGCGGACTGGGAGTAGGCGTATACGGAAGCCAGGCCGGAAGCGGATGGGGTGTTTATGGTACAACCCCTAATGGCTTAGGAGTTTATGGAAATGCCACTGGAAATGGTTTTGGGGTATACGCAAACAGTAATACAGGAACAGGTCTTAATGCTACCAGTAATAACGGAATCCCTGCGAGTATTTCAATCCTCAATAACGCGAATAATAATGTTGCTCTTAGTGCATCAAGTGTAGGAAATGGTACGGTTGTAAATGTTACTACCACCGGAAACGGAGCCGGAGTAAGAAGTTCTACCGGAGCAGGATTTGGGGTACATGGTGCCACCTCCTCTCAATCTTCTGCAGGTATTGTTGGTGATAACACCGCAGCTGGTGAAGCAGTGGTGGGTAGAACGACCAGTGATATCGCCGGAGCTGTAGTAGGGCGTAATGACGGTGGTGGATATGGGGTAAGAGGATTTGTTGCTACTAATACATCCGGAACAGGTATAGGTGTTTATGGACAGGTAGGTCTAAACAGCAGTACTGGCCGTGCCGGACGATTTGAAAATTTTAACCAAACAAATACTACAGGAAATACTTTTGAGGTAGAAACGAATGGAAACGGAAACATTCCAGATAACACTCAGGGAAATGCGGCTTCTTTTCTGGTTGACAATACCAATAGCGTTGGTGCAGCAGTAAGAGGGGAAGTAAACACTATTTTCGGAAACTTTGGTGCGGCAGGTATTTTTGGAATTTCTTCAGGAACCGGAGGACGTGCCGGCTTATTCTATGCCTCAAACCCTGCAGGTAACGGAGCTTCATTGATTGCCCTGACGGATGGGAACGGAAATGCCATTACTGCCAATGCAGGCAAAGACGGGAACGGAGTTGAAACCAACATTGATGGGGCAGGAAACGCTCTCTATGCATGGGTTCCTTCTTTTTCTACCGGACGAGCCGGACGATTTGAAATCTTTAATGAGAATAATACCAGCGATGTTGTAACAGTAACCACAATTGGAAACGGTATTGCAGGAAATTTTAAAGTAGATAGAACTACCGGAACATCAGCGGCAGTAAGAGGAGAAGTAAATTCACAATTTGCAAACTTCGGTACAGCAGGGATTTATGGGGTTTCTTCTGGTACAGGAGGATATGCAGGTTTATTTCATGCCAGTAATCCTTCCGGAAACGGACCAGCCTTAATTGCCATTGCAGATGGAAACGGAAATGGTATAACCGCTAATGCCTCCAACACAGGAGATGGTGTAGAAACTACTGCAGACGGAACCGGAAACGCTATCTATGCATGGGTTCCTAATTTCGGTAATGGCCGGGCAGCAAGATTTGTGAATTACAACACAGCCAACACCAACCCGCCCCTTACAGTAGAAACCCACAGCAACGGCTCTATCGCTTTATTTAAATCTGGAAATCCAGGTACAGTGAATGTGGCCCGAATCAATTCTGCCGGACGTGGATTTTTTAACGGAGGAACTCAAAACAGTGGTGCTGACGTTGCAGAAGTATTTGATGTAAACGGAAGCATTTCTCAGTATGAACCTGGCGATATTCTGGTCATCTCCACAAAAGCAGACAGAACTGTTGAAAAGTCTTCAACGCCCTATTCTACTCTTGTGGCAGGAGTATATGCTACCAAACCCGGTGTACTTCTTACGGAAGAACATATTGATACTGATATTTCCAATAAAGCACCAATGGGTGTCATTGGGGTAATTCCTACCAAAGTTTGCCTTGAGAACGGAAAGATAAAAAGAGGAGACCTTTTGGTAACTTCATCTAAAGCAGGTGTTGCCATGAAAGCGGATATTAAAAAGGTGAAAATAGGACAGGTCATCGGAAAAGCACTTCAGGATTATGACCAAAAAGAGATCGGAAAAATTCAAGTATTAGTCAACATAAAATAAACCGTCATGAAAATAGCATATATTATCCCGTTATTATTTTTAAGCACTATTATTTATGCTCAAGAAAATAAACAGGCTGTTCCGGTGGAAGATCAGGCACTGGTTGTAAAACAAGCAAAAGAACAACAGGCAATACAAATGCAGGAAGCCAAGGAAAGAGACGAAAAGAAAACGGCAAATACCGGACTACCTTCCGATCATGGACTTGAAGTTAAAAAACAGGAGACTAAGCCCAAGGCAGCTGCAGACAATTCAGGAAAGCTTCTCCCTAACACAGCAAGTCTTGAAGATATAAAAAAAACAATCCCAAACAGACAGGCATATCACAATACTATAAATTCTAGGAACACAAAACCGACAGTTACCGGGCTGCCTAACACAGCAACCCTGGAAGAAATAAAAAAAACAATTCCCAAAAACTAATGACCCTCAAAAGCTAATAACCGCAAAAAGCTGATAACCAAACTAGATTTTTCAAACAAAGAAGTCCGCTGAAAAGCGGACTTTTATATTGTGTGGATGGATAATTAATCCCAATCGGCGGCTACAAACTTCATTGAATTTCCATTATCATCGGTTAAGGTCAGAAAATGTCCTTCTACCGAATATTTTGTCATGGTTTCAAATTTCTTCTGAAAAGAGGTTTCAAGATTCATATCCTGGCAGGCTTTCGTCGTACTTACACCGTTTGAAATTTTCACTTTCCCTCCTTTTTTAAATTCGGATACAAAAGACATCTGGTTACATCCCATATAGGCATTCCCCTGAATTTTACCGCCCACCATACTGGCTGTCAGATTGATTTCTGCTTTATTCGCAATGAGCTGTTCTTTTGAAAAACCATCGAGGGAAACCAGCATCCACTGCCTTTGTAGAGAAGGATTTTTATCCGGCACTGCTGAACAATTCAAAACAAGTCCTAAAAGTAAAGCCGTAAAAATTGATAAGAGTATCTTTTTCATGTGGATTATCATCCCATTTTCATACCAATCCGGGACAGAATCTCGTAAAAATTAGTAAATTAGCGACACAAAAATTATTTTATAAAATGAAAAGACTATTTCTACTATTCACTTTCTTACTGGGCTTTGCTCAGATGAGGGCGGATGAGGGGATGTGGCTGCTAATGCTCATCAAAAGACTTAACGGTGTTGATATGCAAAAAGAGGGTCTACACCTTACGCCTGAAGAAATTTATTCAGTAAACAATTCAAGCTTAAAGGATGCTATCGTAAGTTTCGGTGGTTTCTGTACTGGTGAGATTGTTTCTGATAAAGGACTTATATTTACTAACCACCACTGTGGTTACGGTGCTGTTGCTGCGGCTTCTACACCAGAAAAAGATTATTTGAAGAACGGTTTCTGGGCAATGAAACAGAAAGACGAATTCAATGCAAAGGATCTTTATGTAAGATTTTTAGTGAGAATGGATGATGCTACGCAGAGAATCACTTCTAAACTAAACAACAATATGACCGGAGCAGAGAGAAAAGCTGTTATTGATGCTGAAACAAAGGCAATCCAGACAGAAAACTCTGAGAACGGAAAATATACTGTAGTGGTAAGAGATTTCTTCAACGGAAATGAATTCTACTATTTTGTATATCAGGATTATAAAGACATCAGATTGGTAGGTGCCCCACCTTCATCATTAGGAAAATTCGGAGGAGATACTGATAACTGGGAATGGCCAAGACATACTGCTGACTTCACTGTTTTCAGAGTATATGCTGATGCTGCAGGAAACCCTGCTGAATATTCTCCAAGCAACACTCCATTGAAGCCTAAACATTTCCTTCCGGTTTCTCTTAAAGGAATTAAGCCTGGTGATTTCTCAATGATTCTAGGTTACCCTGGAAGAACAAACCGTTACCTGACTTCTTACGGAATTCAGCAAATGGTAACTAAAGATTACCCGGCTTGGGTTGAGGCTTCTAAACTTGCTATGGATGTAATGAAAAAGTACATGGATAAGGATAAGGCAACTCAGCTTAACTATGCTTCTCAATATGCTTCAGTAGCTAACTACTGGAAAAATAGACAGGGAACTATTGATGCAGTAGAGAAAAACGGAACTATTTCTGACAAACAAAAGATCGAAGAAACTTACAACAGATGGGCTGCAATGCCAGGAAACGATCAGTACAATGGTGTGTTGGAAGATATTGGAATCTATTACAAGCAAGTTTCTGAAAGAAATGTTGAAAGAAACTATGCTTCACAGTTTTCAAGAAACGCAAAATATATTACCCTTGCATTACAGGTAGGATCTGCTCTTAAAGCTTATGCTGCTCAGGATATGCAGGGAAGATTGGCAATGAAAGCTAAAACTGAAGCTGCTATCAAAGCTGCTTATGAAAACTTCAACCCATCTTTGGAAGGAGAAATGCTTGCAGCAATGACAAGTCTTTACCAGGCAAGAGTTAAAAATCCTGATGTTGCTTCTGCTACTATTTTAGGATTGGATGCTAAGACTGTTTCTAACTTAGCTTATTCTTCAATCTTCGCTAATAAGACTTCTGCAACGAACTTCTTACTGAACCCTGATGCATTGAAACTTGATGCTGATCCACTTTGGAAAGCAGGTAACGGAATTATGGCAGATCAAAAGATAAGCGCTGAAAGATTTGTTAAAATAGATGATAATTTTGCGAAAAACAACCGTCTGTTCTTAGCAGGTCTAATGAAGGCTATGCCTGAGAAAAAATTCTACCCGGATGCTAACTCTACTATGAGATTAACTTACGGTACTGTAGATAAATTACCTATCAGAAATGACAGAAACTATTTCGGTATTACTGATAACTATTATACAGATATGGCTGGTCTTGTTGGAAAATACAAGAAAGGTGATGAAGAGTTTGATCTTCCTCAAAGAGTGATTGACCTTTACAACCTTAAAGATTTCGGACAGTATGCTGATGCAGCAGGTTATATGCCTGTAAACTTCCTTTCTAACAATGATATTACAGGAGGTAACTCTGGTTCTCCGGTAATCGATGCAGACGGAAACCTTATCGGTATTGCTTTCGATGGTAACAGTGAAGCATTAAGCGGTGATATCGTATTTGAAAAGGAATGGCAGAAAACAATCAACGTAGACGTTCGTTTTGTTCTTTGGACAATTGACAAGTTTGCGGGTGCAAGAAGATTAGTTGACGAATTGAAGCTTGTAAGAGGAGAAAACACTCCAGCTGATACAAAAACTAAAAATTCAGGTACTACAACAATGCCTAAAAAAGTAAAAAAATAATAATCTTATTTGATTTATTTTTGAAACCGTGAAATTTACTTTCACGGTTTTTTTATTTTTGACTATTAAAATCTTTCATCATGAATCCTCAACATATTGAATTCACGGCTATTATTAAGCAAAACGGAGAGATAAATGCTGCGTTTGTAGAATTTCCTTTTTCCACAGAAGAGCTGTTTAACAAAAAAGGACAGGTAAAAATTAAAACCCTATTTGATGGTAAGGTTGAATATCGTGGAAGCCTTGCCAAAATGAAATCAGACTGTCATATTTTAGGGCTTACCCAGGAAGTGAGAAAACAGCTTGGTAAAACTTTCGGAGATGAGGTTTCTGTTTCTCTTACTGAAGACAAAGAAGAAAGAGTGGTTGAAATTGCTGATGACATCACTTCTGTTTTTAATGAAAACCCAGATGCAAAAGGTCTGTTTGACAACATGAGCTACACTCATAAAAAGGAATATATCCGCTGGATTGAAGAGGCCAAAAAGCCAGAAACAAGAGAAAACAGGAAGATAAAAATGATTCAGATGATTCTGGATGGGAAAAAGGGAATTTAAATTCAATCCTTGTCCTAAGGTTTTTCAATTAAAATAAATCATGGTCATTTCTTAAGTTCATTTATAATGGCTTCTATCAAATCTTTTCTCTGAATTACAGAAGGATTACTTCTTTTAAGAGCTGCTAAATTAGCTCTACGTACCGCATTTACAATCTGTCCCCCTGTTACAGCAAAACGTTCGGAAATCTCTTTTAAAAATTCAGGATCCAGTAGAGCTTCATCGAAAGCAAGATATTCCTTCCAAAGCATTATCCTTTCCTGTACATTGGGTTTGGTAAAAACTATGGTTTTGTAATCTTTATTGTAAAATGTATTTTCTTCCTGACTTTCTCCATTAATAATGAATAACATTATCCCTTTATAATTTTTAACCTTTTCAATAAGAAATTCTGAAATTTCAGCATCAGAGTTCCGAAACAAACTGTAGGGCTCATGAAGAACAAGAATCCAGACATTCTCTTGTGCTTGAGTAAAAAATTGGTCTAAATAAATTTTCATTTCACCAACCTTATACTGTGTCAGTTTTGGAGCATCAATTCTATAAACATTTTGAAGGAAAATTTTGCCTAGCAAAGCTGCAGTAGTCGTTTTCCCTGTACCTAAAGGTCCATATAATGTTGCCCTATCAATCAGCCTGCTTTTGATATCAATCCTTGTTTGTATGACCTTTTCATTTACAGCAGGATCCAAAATAAGATCATCCCACTCTAAATTTGTAAAAATCTGCTTAACAGGAAAATCATCTCTATCTAAAGGCTGGGAACTTGCATTCATAGGTGGATATTTAATTTTCTTTAAAAGCTATTCGCTCTTACTTTCAATAGTTTATATTAGTTTTGAAAAACAAATATAACAAGATAAGTATATACTTAATCGCCTAAAAAGGAGAAGAAGGATCAAGTTTTTCTATTTTTAATCCACCATACAAAATATTGGCTTCCTATTCCATTATCGACCGTTATAAATTCTGACCTTTAAAAAAATCAAATATTTTTTGTCAGGATGTCAAAAAGTAGCCGACTATAGTTATAGATATCATTTATAACTATAAAAAATTTACTTTTATGAACAAACTTTTTTTCAGAACTACAGTTTTAGCAGCAGTTATTTCCGCTGCGTTTACCCTTTCTTCATGCAGTGATTCAAATGACGACATGATGACGGATATGTCTTTTCAGAGAACCATCACTGTTGAAAATGTTGCAACCCCTAAAGATTTTGTACAAAGCGGAAGTTTCCAGGGAACAGGAACTCCTCCCGTCATTATGCCCGGACAATCGGTTTCTTTTAAATTCAATGCAGGAAAAACACAGGCTCTGATGTTTGCAACCATGTACGGAGCTTCAAAAGACTGGTTTTTTGCTTCTCAGCAGCCAGGCATTAAGCTATTTGATTCCAACGGAAATGCGATTACCGGAGATGTTTCTTCAAGCGTACTATTATGGGACAACGGAACTAAAGATAATATGACAGGCCAGGCTGAAAGTAAACCTATCATGCAGGTTCCTAATGTAAATGCATCTCAGCTTATGAAGCTCAATCTTGCTTACAATGATGTAACTTCAGAATTTACTCTTACAGTTACCAATACATCTGGTGGAACGGCTAACGAAACTCCTTTTTCTCCCGGTGTATGGGCAGTTTCCAACTACAACGGTTCTCAACTGTTGAACAATGCTCCGTTTTTCACTCCTAACGCTTTATCAAATCCTGAGATCACAGATATTGCTCAAATGGGAAATATCAGCAAAATGATGACCAAGTTGAATGCCAATACGGGAATTATGACAGGGCTTTCTCCTACATTAATTATTGTTTATCGTGGTGATAAAAATCCAATTTATGAATTGGGTAAAGCAGATAGCGGAATGGGGCTGAAAGACATTGCACAGTTTGGAAATGTAACCAAGCTCCAAAACAGTTTAAAATCATTATCCAATGTAAAAGGGGTATATATTGCAGGGAATGCTCCTGTAGCTCCGGGAAGTAAAGTAACCACAAGCTTTAATGCTGAGCCGGGTGATAAAATTGCTTATGCAACCATGTTTGGTTTTTCCAATGACTGGTTCTATGCTAATGAACAAAGTATTGATGCCAATACTAAGGGAGATATTACTTCAAAAACCACACTTTTTGATTCCGGAACGGGCATTGATCAATATCCGGGAGCCGGAAATCATCAGGCATTATTTGGAGGAACTCCGCAAAGTGAAAATATGGTTATTTCCAAAGTAGGAACCCAATATCCTGTTCCTGCTGTCCAGAATGTGATTAAAGTAACAGTGAATTAATCTTCAAGGTAAAAGGCCTGACCTTTTAAGTTGTGGTAAAATGCCCCGAAAAACAAGAATAAACATTATAAAAGCCCAAGCAGAATCTGTTTGGGCTTTGTTTCAATTATCAAATACTATTCAACCGGAATTCCAAGGTATTTCAAATAGGAATCCAGTACTTTTTTATCAAATACCGGTTCCTGAATATCCGATCCTTCCAGAAACTGAATAACATTGGAACAATCCCATATATAGGTATTCTGATAAAGTTCTACCGTAGATAACCCTTCATGCATATTGTCCCTGAAAAGACTTGTCAGCGGATACAAACGGTTTTTACTGTCATCTTCCCATTGTTTTCTCCATTCTTTATAAGGAAGGTCTTTCAATGGAAAAGGATAATACTTTTTCATGAGTCCGAAGAACCCTTCCAATGTAAGATTGGTTTCCGGGCGGGCAATCAAGTTGAATTTTTTACCTATTGCCTCTTTATTTTTTGTGATATGGGCCATAGATTTTGTCATATAATCTACTGTGATAAGGCCTTCTCTAAGCTCAGTCAATGCAGGATAGGATTTGAATTCTATACAGTTTTTCACCAATCCGGACCACCACTGATAGGAGGCGCTTGCTCCTGTTTCACTGTGACACATTGCATATCCAAGACGATAAGTAATCAATGGCAGACCTTCTTTTGCGGCCAGATCTGCTACGGCCTCCATTACCCATTTGCTTCTTACGTAGCCAATATCTTTACTTACAGACATTAAATTCTGTTCAATATCATCAGACTCCAGCATCACTGTTTTTCCTGTAAACACATGTCCCCAGCTGTACACCGAAATGGTGGATAACAAAGCAAGGCATTTGGTCCTTTCTGCCCCCGCCAATTTGATGATTTCTCTTAATCCTTCTACATTCGGGGCTTTCATGTAAGAGTAAGGTTCAATGAAGTTTACAGAACTTCCGGAATGATAAATCAGATCGGTTTGTTTTGCCAGTTTTGTGAATATTTCTTCTGACAGTCCCAATGCCGGCAACGCCAGATCTCCGACTACCGGAATAATTCTCGATTTCTGTTCTTCTTTTTGAGGAATGTGATATTGTTTAAAGCACCTCTCAATTTTTTCCATCGCGTGAAATTGATCCTGCGCTCTTACCAGACAGTAAATTTCAGCGTTTGTAGTATCCAGAAGCTCCTGCAGAAGGTGAATTCCCACAAATCCGGTTACGCCTGTTAAAAAAATCGTGTTAGGGTTTTCTACTTGTTTAGGATCAAATCCACCTGCAAAAACAGTTCCGGGAGCAAGGTAAACATCTTTCTGCAAGGCAACATAAGGCTCTACATCTTCCACTGGAACAGCTTCTCTTGTTTCTCTGGATCTGGCAATAAGAACTTCTGAAAGCTCCTGTAATACCGGAAACTGATAAATATCCCGCAGATAGACTTTTACATCCAGCTTTCTTTGCAATGCTACGGCAACTGCTGCCACCAACAAGGAGTTCCCGCCGATATCAAAGAAATTATCTGTAATATTAATAACAGAACGTTCCAGAGCTGAAGACCAGACATCAACAACAATCCTTTCTGTCTCATTGGTTGGCGATTCAAATGAAATGAGTTCTTTTGCCTCTTTATCTGCCAGTTCTTTTAAAGATTGAGTATCTGTTTTACCATTTGCAGTCAACGGAATTTTATCTATAAAAACAATTTGGGCAGGAATCATATAACCCGGAAGTTCTTCTTTCAATGCGTTTCTAACGGATGAAACATCTTTCTCAGCTTCAGGTTTTAATACAACAAAAGCAATCAGATACTGAGTACTCCCCTCTGTTTCCTTGCTAATAACAAAAGCCTCTTTAATATCTTTCTGTTGAACTAGAGTGCGTTCTATTTCCCCCAATTCCACCCTAAATCCACGAATTTTCACCTGATTATCTATTCTTCCCAGAAATTCAATATCACCGTCCGGTTTCCATTTGGCCAGATCTCCTGTACGATATAATTTTTCTGTTTCCCGGAATGGATTATCAATAAATTTAGAATCTGTAAGTTCTTTATTATTAAGATATCCATCTGCTAAAATATTTCCTCCGATGCATAATTCTCCTACTGCTCCTACTGGCAGCAATTCCCTATTCTCACCTAAAATATAGGCTTTTGCGTTGGCAATGGGTTTCCCTATTGAAGAGACATATTTTCCATTGATATCTTTTACTTTTTTAAATGTTGCAAATACAGTACATTCCGTAGGTCCGTAATAATCTATCAGTTCGTAGCTTAATTCTGTAGTAAGCACAGGTTTCAGCTTTTCACCACCTGTAAAGAGATATTTCAATTTAAGGTCATTATAATTCCGGGTACAATTAACTACCGGAGGAGCCAGAACAGTAGGCACAAAACCGTGGGTAATCTGATTTTTCCTGTAGTAATCAACCAGTGCATGAGGGTCTGTTCTCTCCTCATTATCTGCAATAAAAAGAGTTGCACCTGAAGTAAGAGCAGACCAGGTTTCCCATACAGATATATCAAACGCCAATCCTGCTACAAGAGTCAGTTTTGAACTCTGATCCACGTGAAAATGATGATTATGCCAGGTTACCAGATGCTGAATAGCCTGATGACTTACCATTACCCCTTTCGGTTTTCCTGTAGATCCTGAAGTATAAATTGTATATGCCAGGTTGTTTTGGTGAATTTTTATTTCCGGATATTCAGAAGGTAAGTCATCAAGATTCTCCATACTGCTCAGATCAAGTACTTTTGTTCTTACCGTTTCGGATAGATGCTTTTCAAGATTTTTATTGGTAATGATCATATCGGCATTGGTGTCTGAAAGAATAAATTCTACTCTTTTAACGGGATAAGCGGGGTCTATAGGAACATATGCTGCACCTGTTTTGATCACGCCAAGAACGGCAACAATCCATTCTAAAGAACGGTCCAGCCAGATAGGAACATATTTACCTTCTTTGATTCCTTTACTTAATAACAAATTGGCAATCTGGTTGCTTCTCTGATCCAAATCACCGTACGTGATCTCCTGATCCTGAAAAACAACGGCTTTTTTATCGGGATGAAGAAGTGCCTGTTTTCGGAAAAGGGACTCTAATGTTTCTTCATGATGATAGTCCCAGCCGGTTTTATTGAATCCGTTTAACAATTTTTCTCTGTCTTCAGATGACAGTAATACAGTTGTACCTTTTGATAAGGTTTCTAATGAGGGAATTGCGTTTGACATAGTAATAATGTAATTTGGTTAAAAATTTTGTAATCAACAGCCTCTGCCTTCCATAAAGTTGATTTTAAACTAAAAAAGCAGCAATAACCGGACATAAGGGATAGCCACAGTTTATTTACTAAATGTGATTTATAATAGTTTTCAAAAACTGAATGATACAGGACTTGAAGCGATCTGCTCAATGAGCGGAACGTAAACAACGATTAAACGTTATTTATTGCAATCGAAAAGATGAAAGAATATGTCTGACCTATTCTTCTGAGGTTAAAGATGATTACTATTCTGTGTTTGAAAATTTTATTTTCATAATGTAATATTTTTAATGATTTGGCAATCAAACTTAACATAATATTTTAACCTATGTGTTACATAATTCCTATGTTTATTCCAGAGAATAGAATTAAACTTATGAAAAAATCATCTGTATTTATTTTAAAATCAATCAAATAATAAAAATTAACCATTCCAAAATTCCCGGTCCAGACTTCTGTATTGTATGGCTTCGGAAATATGATGAGACAGAATACTCTCAGATTCTTCGAGGTCAGCAATTGTTCTGGCTACTTTCAGAATTCTGTCGTAAGCTCTTGCTGAAAGATTAAGTTTTTCCATCGCTAATTTGATGAGTCCGAAAGATGTTTCATCCAATTCACAAAAAGCTTCAATTTCTTTAGGTCCTATTTGGGCATTACTGCTGATATTTAAGCTTTGGTATCTTTTATTCTGAATATCTCTGGCTTTCAGTACGCGACTTCTGATGTCTTTGCTTTTTTCTCCTTTTCTTTTTTCAGAAAGCTGTTCAAACTCTACTTTCTGTACTTCAATATGAATATCAATCCTGTCCAACAGCGGTCCTGAAAGTTTATTCATATACCGCTGCATTTCATACACAGATGAGGTATTGTTAGGATCATCGGGAAAAAATCCGCTTGGACTGGGGTTCATAGAAGCTACCAACATAAAACTCGCAGGATAATTTACGGTAAATCTGGCTCTTGAAATGGTCACTTCCCTATCTTCCAGAGGCTGTCTCATCACTTCCAGCACCGTTCTTTTAAATTCAGGCATCTCATCAAGAAACAAAACGCCGTTATGTGCAAGGGAGATCTCGCCGGGCTGCGGGTAGCTTCCCCCTGTAAATTTGTAAAGTAGATGATAAAATTTGAATAAAAATCATGCTTTTTTACAAAAGAAAGTGATAATTCAGATCTTAAAAAATGAATCTACACCAATAAAATTACAATTTATGGTGATAATAAGTTCAAAAAAGGTTCATGAGATTGATCTTACAAAATATCTCAGAAATACAGAGTCGCTAGTTATTCAGAAAAATCCTGAAAAGAAAATAACTTATGAATTAGTAAGGGATTACATGCATATCTTAGAAAAAGATAATAATGTAATAAGTTATTGTGAACAGCCGTTCAAGGTTAACTATTTCTTTAAAAATATAATTAAAGAATTTGTTCCTGATTATTATGTAAAATATAAAAATGATAAAGAAGAATTAATCATATTAAATGTTGGAACTAAAGAAGCTTCAGAGCTTTTAGAAATTGAAAAAACACTTCGAAAAAATACGATCAAATTTAGCATGCTACATTATAAAGACATAGACTCAAATCTTCTTTTTAATTATAAATTTTTAAGTAATTACTACCACAAAGGAAGGTTTATTAATGATATGGATATTCAGACAATATTTACAATAGTCGATAAATTCAAAAAACTGACTGTCAGTCAATTATTAGAAGAAGTTGGAAAAACTTTTGAAAGAAAAGCAGAAATTCTCTATGTTACTTGGTACTTAATTAACAGTAATTTACTTAATTTTAATAAAGAGGAAAAGCTATCGCTCAAAACTATAATTTGGGATAAACATGAATAGAACATATATTTCAAAGGGTGAAAAGGTCATTTATGATAACAAAGAATGTATTATTACGAAAATAATAAGTACATCTAAAGTTTCTATTTCTGAAATTCATTCTAATATAATCCATACTGTATCTTTAAAAGACATAACTCCATTCGCAGATTCAAGCTGTATTCCCATGGAAATACTTACTGATAAAGATTGGGAAAAGGCTAAAGCCCGCTTTAATATTATAAAGCCCATACTTTCCAATCGAGGTGATCTTTCATTGATAAATCGTATTGCTTTTGAAAATAATGTTAGTGTTCCTACAATATACAGGTGGTTAAAATTTTATGACAATGGCCAAACTGTAGCTTCTCTTGCTGGAAAGAGAAAAACTGGAGGTCAAGGCAAAAGTAGGCTTACTAATAAACAGGAGGAAATTATTTCTGACAAAATAAATTCAGTTTATTTAAATCAGAATAGGAGATCAATAACGAAAGTCATTAGAGAAGTAAAAATAGCATGTCATGATTTAGGAATTCCTTCTCCTCATGACAATACTATTAGAAGTAGGATTAAGGGAATATCAGATGAAGAAAAAATAAAAAAAAGATTAGGGATAAAGGAGGCACGTTATAAATATGAACCTATAAAATCAAATTATGAGGAAGCAACCTTTCCTCTATCAATCGTACAAATAGACCATACTCTATTAGATATAATATTAGTTGATGAATTAGAGAGGAAAGCCTATAAAAGACCTTGGATTACAGTTGCTATAGATATATATAGCAGAATGGTTATTGGCCTCTATCTATCTTATGATCCACCAGGAGCAATTGGTACTGGAATGTGTATTTCGAATTCAATTCTTCCTAAAGAACTATGGCTAGAGAGAATCGGAGTTTCTGCAAATTGGCCGTGTTGGGGAGTAATGGATTCTCTACATTTAGATAACGCTAAAGAGTTCCATGGCAAAATGTTAAGGGATGCATGTGATAACTATGGAATATCTTTAAAATACAGACCAATTGCAACACCACATTATGGAGGACATATAGAACGGTTGCTTGGTACATTTGCTTCAGAAATACATAACCTTCCCGGAACTACATTTTCAAATGAACAAGAAAGGAAAAATTATAAAAGTGAAGAAAATTCATCTCTAACTTTATCAGAGCTTGAACGTTGGCTAATAACCTATATTACAAAAATCTATCATACAAGAACTCACTCATCACTTGGAATTTCTCCATTAAAAAAATATGAAGATGGGATAATGGGTAATGAAAATATACCCGGTCGGGGTATCCTTCCTAGAATAAATGATATTAGAAGAACAAGATTAGATTTTATGCCTTATGTTGTTCGCTCTATTCAGGAATACGGAGTAGTTATTGATCATCTATATTATTATGCTGATGTTTTAAGACCATACATCCATAAAAAAGATAACAATAAAGGTTATATTTTTAAGAGAGATCCTAGAGATATAAGTTTAATTTATTTTCTAGATCCAATAACAGAAGAATATTTTGATATTCCATTCAGAAATGCTACTTATCCTGCTATTTCTTTATGGGAGTATAGAGATTCTCTTAAAAAAGTTAAAGAAAGAAATAAGGAAATTACTGAAGAAAATATTTTTGAAGCATTCAAAGAATTGACAAATATTGAAAATAAGTCCGTTTTGAAAACAAAAAGGCAAAGAAGAGAGCCTAAATCCTTTGACTATAGAAATGAAAGCAATACCTCAAAAATTGACTTGAATAGTTTTATACCTGAAGATAATGAGATAATTAAACCCTTTGAAGATTTAGACGATGAAGCATTTAACAAAAAATACTAGAGAATTTGTTGAACGGGCAACCGAACACGAAAGGATCTCGTCTTGTAGATTTCCAAAATGGATTGGATACAGCCAAGCAACTAAAATTATTAATAGAATGGATGAACTATTGATTTATCCTAAAAGCACTAGAATGACCAACATTTTGCTTGTAGGAGAATCTAATAACGGAAAAACTGCCATTCTTAATAAATTTAACCAAAGATATGAGGCATCTTATGATGAAAAAACTGGGAACGTAATAAACCCAGTAATCATGGTTCAAGCACCACCAGAACCTGATGAAAGAAGATTTTACAATGCAATTTTAGAACATATATTTGCACCATATAAGACATCTGAAAAACTGGATTTAAGATATTTACGTGTGAAAAAGATGCTAACAGAATTGCAAACAAAGGCATTGATAATAGATGAGATTCATCATGTATTAGCAGGTACACCAACAAAACAAAGAAAATTTTTAAATGTTATTAAGCATTTATCAAATGACTTACAGATACCCATTATATGTGCAGGAACAATGCTTGCTTTCAATGTCATACAAAGTGATCATCAATTAGCAAATCGCTTTGAACCAAGAGTTTTACCCAAGTGGTCTAATGATATGGAATTTAAGCGTCTCTTAGCAAGTTTTGAAGCTCTAATTCCATTAAAAAAGGAATCAATGCTCACAGAAAATTCGATGACAATGAAACTTCTTGTAATGAGTGATGGTCTGATTGGAGAAGTTGCAAGAATACTTGAACTTTGTAGTATTGAAGCTATTAAAAGTGGAGAAGAAAAAATAACTAAAGAGATAATACTGAATATTGATTATATTTCACCTCAAGACAGAAAAAAAAGATATTTTGTTTGATGGTTTACATTAAAAAATTCAAAAAGAATATATTTCCTGCATATATTAATCCTGAAACTGACGAACTATTTAGCTCATGGTATTGTCGATTAGCCATTAATCATTGCGTAAAACCATTAACCTTTATAAAGCATAATTTTGGTCATAATGCACCAATTTTTGGAAGAGATATCGACTACCTTAAACCGGACTACGTTGTCAATTTTTTATTAAATCATACTCCACTATCTAGCAAAGAAATTGATAGATTATTTCTCACTTCATATAATGATGTTTATTTTAATAATTATTCAAATAGAAAAAGCCATATTTTGAGTTTAGGATTAAACAATAGAAAGCGAAAAAGATTTGGTACTATGTGTTGCCCCAAATGTTTATCTACAAATCCTTATTATAAAAAAGAATGGCGATTATTTTCCACCATCGTTTGTACCAAATGTCAATCATCATTAATTGACAGATGTCCTAATTGTCAAAAGCCAATCTCTTACCATCTTATTTATAGTAGCGGAAATCAATCTATTCCGGACCTTTCCTTTATATTTTCATTATGTTGGTATTGTAAAATGGATTTATCTAATTTTGCCCCTCAAAAGGCTACACCTTTAGAAATGGAATATCAAAGTTTTATAAATTCGACTTTGGATAAGGGGTTTAATTATTATACAAACTATTCATTTTCATTCATTAATGGGCTTATATTATTATGTAGAACAGCTAGAGGTACCAGAAAAAATAAGTTTAATCAGAAATTAAATATTCTTTTAGCAAATACATATAATTTTAATTCCCTCCCGATAAAAGAGGAAACTGGCTTTTGGACCTTACAAGAAAGGAAGGAAACTCTTCCTATTATTTATAAATTCATAAAAGATTTTACTATAGCTAAAAATTTACCAAAGGATCTTAACTTGACTAAATCATATCTTAATATTTACAATAAAGATATAGACTATTGGCTTATTTCCCTGTTAGATCTTTAATCCCTTTAGCTATTCGATTATAAAGACTTTCCACACTATCTTCGAAAGTTTCTCTTTTAATTTTATTAAGCGAATCTACAACCATAAAATTGTAGAGTTTTAATTTTGATGTTTTTAGTAATGACCAATTAGATTTATGGTCTCTTCTTACTTTTATTATTCCATTTTTTAACCCTTCATCATGCTCTGAGTCAAAACCTCCTTCTCCAATATATTTTATAATTCCTATCCTCTTTGATTCGTTATTACTTGCTATAATACAATATTGTTGATATTGATATTCAATTCTAAAAAAGACAATGGAACCATTTTTTGTAAAATTTAATGGATCATAAGAAAAAACGCTATTACCTTGTCTTTTCAAATAAATATAATCACAAGCAAAATCTTTATCTTTTTCTAAAAGATCAAAAGCTGATAAGATAATACGCATGTAATCAGAATTCTCAGAAATACCAGAAATCAAATTTACAAGACCTGTGTCACTATCATTACTATGATTAGATGTTAGTTCATCATAATCTCTGATATGTTTAATAAAACTATTTTCAAAGCTTGTATTATTTTTAATAACTGTTGGTATAGCGTCTGTAATATTTGGAGATTCCAAAAATTTAGGTCCTTCATCATTAACAATAACATCGAGAATAGCTTCATTATTTGTATAAAGTGTATCTGCTACAATTTCTCCATTATTATTATGATTATATCCCACGCTTGTTCCCTGAATTATTTCATTTGCATTCTCATCTTCAATTTTTAAAGCTGCATCTTGATCATCTAAGATAAAATTCTCAACCTCAAACAATGCTTCACCGGAAGGTAATGATACATTGTCAATAGCATAAACCATATTAATTACACCATCCTTATCAACGGGATGATAATGAAGATCCATTTTTATTATAGCATCTTTTTCAAAGGGCAATGAGTAAAGTATGTAAGACTTTAAATCCTTATTATTTCTCTGTTTATCAAACAATTCCTTTAAAAAGCTTCGTCTTATATTATACAACCTTTTAATATCACCTTTGTTCAAGAAGTAAAATTTGCCTAATATTCTTGCCTCTGGTTTATTGATGAGTGATGACCTATAAGCAACAACTGCATAATCATCAAATTCATATGGTTTTACTATACCCGGAATAAAAACTCCATATATTAAATAATAAAGAGTTAAAGAGGATAACGAGTAAAAATAAGCCTGTATTACGTTAAACGGTATTATAAATTTCAAATTCTCTATATCAACCTGATAACATGGTACATCTCCGTAAAGCCGGGAATTAAGCAAAGGATAAAATGTTTTTCCGTTTCCTAGTGTATTCTCAATATTTAGTATTGTTCCATTATGTATTCGATTAATAAGAATATCTTTTACAATATTAATTTTTTCATGATTATGAGCTGATTGTAGAAAATCTCCTAAGTATTCATAATAATTACCTTGTCTATGCCTAATTGTATATTCTTCTCTAAAAGGAATACAGAATGTTTTCAAATTTTTTTGAAACTTAAAATAAGTATTATTACATAACGTAATATAAACCTCTCTATAAATAACATCATTAATATAATAACTTCTGCCAAGCCATGAAATAAACCAAAATTTATTTTTAAAGTCTACTTTATCGGCTTCTTCATATACCCAATCAGGAAGCCTGAGCTTTTTAGGAAGTCTTTGTGCAATTTTTGGTAACATCTTGTGAATTACAATAGGTAATGATAAAAATATCAAAAATATTGAGCCATTCAAAAAAATTGTCTTTAATAAAAATATTATCATATAATACTATTGACTTTGTCAAAAAAAAACTTTAACTTTGCATCATACTAATTGCATATATGCAATTAGTATAATAGAGAAAATTAATTTTTAAGAGTTAAATAATGTCTTTTTTTTGTTCTTCACTCATAATCATTGACTTTGTCGAAAAAAAAATGTAACTTTGCTTCATAAGAATTGCATATATGCAATTCTTATTATTACAAAAACTAATTTTCTCTTTTTTCCTAAGTGCTATTCATATCATTATTGACTTTTTAAATAAAAATTCGTACCTTCGCAGTAAGTAATTAATTGCATATATGCAATTAATTACTTAAACGGAAATAAATTTGACTTTGTCAAAAAAAATAACTAACTTTGCCTCATACTAATTGCATATATGCAATTAGTATATAATAAAATATATGGCTAAATTCGAAAAATATACTGTTGAAATTGAAGATGCTTTAGAAGAAAATGATTATAAAGTGCTTACAACAGAAGAATTTGAAAGATTAGTTTCATCAATTAAACAAATTAAAGGAATTAAAAGTGCTTCAAGAAAAAAAATTAAAGAATTTCTTCTTGAACATTATATAGTTCAAAATAGACTTCAAGGTCAATCAAATTCTGAATTCTATTATCTAAAAGATAGTAAAATTGATCAATATGATATTGCATCAACTCGATCTAGATCTGCTTTTTTTAGCCACTACTCTGCATTAGCGATACATAACTTAACAATACAACTTCCTAAGCAGGTATATCTAACTTGGGAGAGAAAAGGGTTACGTCATCAAAATGACACATTCTTAATTCAAGAAAATGTTGACATCGCCTTTAGTAAGACTCCCAGAATAACTCAGGATAAAAGAAAATATAAAGGGTTTACAATTAATTTCATTAATGGTCAAAACCATAATCTCTTAGGAATAGAACCTTTTAGAAACAAATATTTAGTATCAAATATCGAAAGAACATTAATCGATGTTTCTGTAAGACCTTTCTATGCTGGTGGGATTACTCAAGTTCTCCAATCTTTTGAAGAAGCTAAAGATAAATTAAATACACAGAAATTATTTGATTATTATGTAGAAATGGATTTTACTTATCCATATCATAAAGTCATCGGCTTTTATTTGGAAAAAGCAGGATATAATGAAAAAGACTATGAACCATTTCTTAATATGGATTCAGACATTGACTTTTATTTAACATATAATATCCTGCACAAAGATTATAATAGCAAGTGGAAGCTATTTATTCCGAAAGGTCTTTAAATTGACTGGCTATTTTTAATAGCTCGTCAAAATAAAAATCATACTCTTTTAATTCTTCATCCGCAGAAACAGTCTGTATAACTCTATTCCAGTCATCCCTGTTATGTTCTCTTAAACTTTCCAATTTATTAATTAATGATAAAGGTACTTGCTTCGCTTTGAAAATTTCCCTCAAAATATCTTCTTCTAAATTTAATTCTGCTTGACTATATATAGTATATATATCATATACATCTCTAGCTCTTTGTTTTTCTTTGGCACTAGGTACAATTTCTTTATATTCAGGCATAGTTTGACACAATGCTCTAATCTTTTCCAGGAGAATCATTTCCAAAGTATAAACTCTTAAAAGAATACCTTCAACCTCTTTTGTTGTTGCTGTTTCTACATATTCATAAGCACTAATATCGACTGAATATTGTGTGGAACTATTATCATGAACAGAAATAGCATTTCTCCTAATGCTATCGATATCATCCCCAAATTCAATAAATTTATCCAGCTCAATAAGCTTAAATAATATGATATAACCTTTCCATTCCGGAATAACATTGTTCTTTGGCTTTAATTCAAATTTAATATCGAACGCTTTTAAATTTTCTTTACGGAATACTCTATCAAGTATCATATCTAATACTATAGGCATTTTCTTTATTTCTTCTTCTGTAAATTCTCTTTCTACTGAAAAATCAATATCTATAGATCCTCTGTTTGTTATTTCATATGCCAGTTGTAAAGCATTCCCTCCTTTTAGAACTAAGGAATGCATAAGAAACTCTTCTGACATTAAGGCTCTTAATGTCAACATTTTAATTTTGTTTATATCCATGGTTATTTAAGAATATTTCATTGAAAAATAATGATAAAAAACTAAAGATATTAATTAAAATTAATATTGACTACTATAACGAAAAACGTTCCTTTAATGAGACTACCTTATACTTCCAAAATTTGAATTAAATATAGTCTCTTTTACCGTTTAATTTAATAGTTTTGTAAATAAACCTTTTTTGAAACTTAATTATGACAGTTGGATATGCTAGAGTATCAACTTCAGAGCAAAACATCTCTACACAAGTTGAGCTTTTAAAAGAAAATGGATGTGAAAAAATTTTTACTGATATTGCAAGTGGTGTTCGTGAAGATAGGTCTGGATTAAATGAAATGCTCTCATATCTACGAAAAGACGATGTAATAATAGTATATAAAACGGACCGAATTTTTCGATCACTAAAAAATATGATTGAACTAATTGAAAAGTTTAATGAGAAAGGTGTTCTTTTCAAGAGCATCACTGAACCTGCATTTGACACGACCTCTGCAAATGGGAAATTTATCATTCAAATTTTTGGAGCTGTAGCTGAGTTTGAAAGAAACTTAATTAGTGAAAGAACAAAATCTGGTTTGGAAGGTGCGCGAAAAAGAAAAAAACTTTTAGGTAGACCTAAAGGATCAAGCCAAACAAGTATTGAAAAGTATCAATTTGCTAAACATCTCTATGATAACAAAAACATTTCTATTGACAAATCATGTAAACAAGCAGGAATAAGCAAGGCAACTTTTTATCGTATAGACAATAATAAAAAGTAGTATTCTGTAATACTCTTAGAAATAGTCATCAGCCAAAAACACACAAAAATTTATTTTTTTATATTTTATTTTGAATTTTGTGTGTTTTTTGTATATTTGTAAAAAATTTCAATATGAACATTGGAGATAGAATAAGAGAATTAAGGATAAAAAAAGGGTTTTCACAAGAAGACCTTGCAATTCGCTCTGACTTTTCAAAATCATATATTCAGAAATTTGAAGAAGGGCAAAGAGAAATTCGCTCATCACAATTAGTACAATTGTCAAGGGGACTAGGTACTAGTATTGTTGATATTTTAAATGGAACAGATTATGGATCAGAAGAATTTACCCTAAGAAATATTGAATTTAGAGAAGGTTTTAAAATTAATTTTGATCAAAAATTTTTTGAGCGAAAAATTTTAGGAGAACTACATGAAAAATATAACTCCTACTGTAAACTTGAAAAATTGGCGGATTCAATAATAATATTCCAGAACCCGCTTAAAAATTTTGAAGAAATCACTTCAAAAAAACACGTTGAAGAAGCAGCAAAAATTTTAAGAAAAAAATGGAAATTTGAAACTACACCTATATATGATTTAGTAATTTTTCTAGAAGATTTAGGTGTTAAAATTTTTGAAGTAACCGAAGACGAAAGTTTTGCTGGCTTCTCTTGTTGGGAAAAAAATAGTCCCATAATTGTAATTAATATTAAAAATACGGATATTCCAAGAAGACGTTTTACGCTTCTTCACGAACTTGCCCATTTATTATTAAAGTTTAGAAAAGGTGAGGAATATGAAAAAATAGAGCGTTTTTGCGATCATTTTGCAGGAGCAATGCTTTTACCATATGAAGCTTTGGTAGAATATATAGGTGATAAATCAAGTATTACTCTAGAAGAATTAAAAAGAATTAAAAGCAGATATGGCATTTCAATATTTGCAATTTTAATAAGAATGGTAAGCCTAGAGTTCATTGAATGGGAGAAATATCAAGAATGGAAGGAACTATATTATTCTTGGAAAGATAAAGATATAGCTTACGAAGACACGGAAAGAGTTAGTCGATTTAACTACCTGTTAGCTAAAGGACTAAATGAAAAACTGTTTAGTAAAAGTATGGCAAGCCAATTGTCCGGGATGACAATTAGTGCATTAAGTAGAGAATCGTTTACCACTGAATTTACGTTAAAATGATAGTATTAAATGATGTCGAGCTTATCATGCCATTACGGTCAGTAGGATTATTAAAAGATGGCTTATTTGGAATTTCTCAACTGTATTTTAGTGAGAATTATTTTGAAGCAACTGAAGTAATTGCAATAAAAGAGCTAGAAAAAAATGGAGATCTAACAATTTTTGATCTATCAAACGATTTTTTTAGTTTCTACAATAAGAATCATGCGTTAAATCCCAATATAGCAGTGACAGATATTTCATCTGTTTATTATGCTCAAAAATACAAATTGACATTAGTTTCAAGATGTAAACATGTTGGGAAATTTGCATCACAATGTGATGTTAACATTTGTGAACCTATTGAAGCTCTAAAAGCAATAAATGCAAACAAGGAACAAATAAATATATTAGAATATATAATGACTAGTATAATGACAAATTAGAGTAACTATAAAAGAAAAGCCTGAATCATAATGATTAGGCTTGTATTGAAGGATAATTATCTTATCTTCTTGATTTGAGACCTCAAAGGTAAAAATAATTATACTTTTCTACAAGATTTTTCATAAAAATCAGTGCGTTTTCATTTTTAAGTTGCTGAATTATAAATATTTAAAACTTAATATTATGGCAACTAATGCACCGAAAGACGGAAGTCGCAAAGGAGCGGTACGAGATCGTTCCCAAGTTCAAAATCCCAAAACTGGATTATGGGTTAAACGTAATACTGAAACAGGTCAGTTTATGGATGTAAAAACATCAAGTCCTCAACCATTTAAAGGGATAAGAAAAGAAAAGTAATTATTTTTATGAAACCAGATTTTTTTCAAAAAACAGTAGTGCTTGACCCTGAACAAAGTACGGGTAAGCTTAAAGTTAGTACACTATGTGAGCTAATTGATTCACATCCATATCGGGATGAAATATACAAATCATTTAATATTGATAAAATACAAGATGAAATCATTTGTATTGATTACATTGATCTTGTATTTAAAAAAATTCAGTACTATAATGAAAATTATAATCGATATTCTATTTATGCACAAGTAAAGGATATTGATGTTTATGAGACTGAAGAAACCATTGATGGCGAAGTACACACGGATATTATTTTCAATTTTGAGGAATACGTCGAAATTGACGAAGTAAAAAACCACTTAAATACAATTGCTATTTATGATGCAAAAAATACTTTTTTAGATAGCTATGAAATGACAAAATATGCTAACAATCTTTTCAAGATTAAAGAAGCAGATCTTGCCAGATATAATATACAATTCTTCAAAGAAAAAGCTAAAACAAATTCTAAAGTAAATAAGCATAAGAGTTATAGGCTTGTAGAACACAACAATAAGATTTATTTAAGAGGTATTACTTCAATTAATAAGTATTTCGAATATGGTGTTGACTTTACTTTTGTAGTAAGTATGCTAATTTTGCATCAAAATATGAAAGCTAATCCTGGAATCGAATATATTATAAGAAGTGCAGCTTTAAATGAGTCTAAATTAGACTTAATTGTTTCTGAAAAATTTTTGAAAGATGCCGGAGCATTTGGAAGTATATCTACTGCAGTTAATATTTCGACAAATGATTTAGGACAAGGCTCACTTAGTTTTTCAAACATAATAAGTGTGGGTCGACTTGAAAAAGGATTTTTCATCTATCGAAGAAAATCCGAGGTAGAATCAAATAAAGAGATAGTTCCTCATACAACAAAGCCAGAAAATGTCTTTCCCATATTTAATAATATGGGAGGTGTATTAAATACAAGTGACGAGTTTATAAGGGAATTAACTGAAATAAAGGCTATAAAGAATCCTGACGAGTTAAGAGTAAAAATTTTATCTAAGATAAGTAGTCCCCGAAGCTCTCTTAAAGGCATTACTAAACTTTCAGATATTTTTAATCGTAAAATTGATAACGAAATTTCAAGTTTTGCAAAATTAATCGAAATGTGTGAGAAAGCAGAAGAGCTAGAGATCGATTATGATTTAAAAGATAAACTGCGTTATATTATCTCTGACATAATGCTGTATGGAAGCTAAAAGAAACCCGATGTAATAGTTAATTTACATCGGGTTTTTCTTAGAATGAATCTTCTTTAATTAAAAAACAAACCTCAGTTTTTTTCTTGTTATTTTATCATCTTGAATTAGAATTTATCATCTTCTTTTGTAATTGACAGCTTCTTTCAAAGTCAATGGAGGTAAAATACTGGGAACTCTTTTAGCCAGCATGGTTTTTCCGCTTCCGGGAGGGCCAATAAGGATGATATTATGTCCGCCTGCAGCTGCCACTTCCATAGCTCTTTTAGCCGTTTCCTGACCTTTAACTTCAGAGAAATCGAAAGGAAAATTATCGATCTTCTCATGAAATTCTTTTCGGGTATCCAAAGTAATCTTTTTAAGAGGTTTTCCTTCATTAAAAAAATCAATTACTTCTCTTATATTTTCGACTCCATACACTTCAAGATCATTGACAATGGCTGCTTCTCTGGCATTCTGTATAGGAAGAATAATTCCTTTAAAACCTTCTTCCCTGGCCTGAATTGCAATGGGAAGAACTCCTTTTATCGGCTGCAGGCTTCCATCCAGAGAAAGCTCACCCATAATAATATAATTACTAATTTCCTCAGCTAATATCTGATCTGAAGCGGTTAAAATACCAATTGCAATACTCAGATCATAGGCAGAACCTTCTTTTCTGAGATCTGCGGGAGCCATATTGATGGTAATTTTCTTTCCGGGAATTTTATATCCTACATTTTTCAGTGCGGCAGAGATTCTATAGCTGCTTTCTTTAATTGCATTATCGGGAAGGCCTACCAGATGGTATCCTACCCCGCCGGTATCTACATTCACTTCAATTGTTATTGTCTGTGCAGCTACTCCATGAATGGCACTTCCATAAATTTTAATCAACATGGTGTGTTTTTGAAGTAAAAATAATTAATATACTATTTTGAAAATCTGATATTTATATGAATGATATTCTAGTTGACTAGCTATAATAAAAAAGATATTACGAAAACAGACACTGAAATTCTATGCCTACAGAAGCAAATAATACGAATAAAAAAAAATCGGTACAAAAAGATTTGTACCGATCCAACCATTATTAAAAACTAACGAAAGAGATTATTTCATCTGAATTCCGGATAGAATACCAAGTGTGAGTCAGGAAGCCGGATGCCGCAAAGAGAGAATTCCTTTTGGGGGTAATTATGACGTAATTAGATTAACAAGGATGAAATTTTATCTATTGAGCGTAAAGTATTAAAATAAATTACTCTAGTTCTTCTTCAATACAAGAAACGTCTCTCCTCTGACATCCAATCTTCCTTCCCACAATCAATATTTTAACACATTCAGACTATGTAATCCTATTTTTTTATAAATCTATTTTTATATTCTTTTCCATCTGCACTTTTAGAAACAATGATATAGTTTCCTGGTACAAGCTGGCTTACATCAATCGCCTGATTATATTGATGATCATTTTTCTTCAGAACAAGCTTTCCGGACATGTCTATAATAGTAACTTCCTTATAGATTTTATCTGATTCTTTTCCGATATAAAGATGCTGTGCTGTAGGATTGGGATAGATTTTCAGATCATTATCTTTACTCTTCGTCTCTCCCGTTCCCAGGTTGCTGCAGAATTCCCAGTTTCCGAAATTCACTTCCACAAAAGCAAACGGATCCAGCATCTCACATTGATCAGGGCAATATTCTGTACAGGCATAAAACCCATACTTTCCGGAACTTGTCGCCACATAAGTATCTCCTACTACTCCAGGGATGATGCAAGGATCTCCCGGCAACGCAGGATTACTGCTTGGCACACATCTGAACCAGGTATGTTTGCCATATACAACAGGAAATATATTGTCAAACTGTACAGATGCTCCATTACATACGTTCACGATTCCCATATTTTCCTGATAGGTTCCCGGAGTATACGTTGTCATCATAGCCGGAAGACCGTATACAAATCCATCAGCAAATACTGCAGGACTTTCAGCAATACAGTCACCGTCTGTAACTTTAACTTTAAAATAATTCAGCTGGTCATTACCGCTAATGGTTAACTGCTGCGATGTAGCTCCCGAAATAGCTACCCAAGGGTTGTTATTGGGTGTCTGCCAGGTCCATTCCTGTTTGTACCATTGATAACTTCCATAAGCCTGTGTGGTAGAAATTATTTCATCTTCCACGTTACAGAACAAGATTGTTCCCGGATATTTCTGTCCGAGTCTTGGACTGGTAATTGTTGGAGTACACTGTGCTTTTATATCCAAAATACTGAATAATAAAAACACTAAAAAAATTAGTTTTGTTTTCATATATAGATTATTAAGTGTGATTTGGTTTAAAAATCCTCTACATCAATCCAACAGCACTCTGATCCCGAATTTCATATTAAAATGAAATGGTTTCTCTTTATAAATGGTATTAGGAGCATTTTCTTCCTTGAAATGATATCCTATTCCCGGCTCGGCATAAATTCCAACTTTATCTATGACCTTCAACTGAAATCCTACTGCAGTGTTGACGGAAAACTGAAAAGGTTTTGGTTCCACACGCTCTTTTGAGGATTCCTTTATTTCATCATTTACCACATAAGTTGTTGTAATATTCCCTGCTATGGGTTTTTCAACAAGCGCTCCGCCTGTAACATATCCTGTAAATCTCCCCTTCTGAATAACATTATAATTGACCTGCACCGGAATTCCTATATAATGGACGGTCTGATCTCCTTTAATATAGTTGTTATCACTCCCTGAATGCAGTTCAGAAGAGAGTTTCGTATAATTCAGTCCCGTTCCAATCCCCCATCTTTTCCCTAAATTGTAGTAAAGAGACAATCCGAACGTAACTGGTACTTTATGCCTGATTCTTGCTTCTACCTGCTGACTCTGATTCGCAAGTAATATTGCCGTCAGGGGGTCATCATGATGTTCTGATGTAGTAAACACCTGCTCAACATTCATTGCTTTTCCGGTGATGGAGGCATATCCCGGAAATTGCTGTTCTGCAGAGTTGGAGGCAACATTTCCTGTAAGCATACTCAGCATCCAGGATTTTTTGTCACGGATTTTTTTGGTAGTATGTTTTGTATTCTCAGCATATACTTCTTTTAATTCTTCCTGTTTGAAAACCTCATCAGAGGCCTTCTCTATGGCAGGTTCTTTTACGATATCATCAGCAGGAGATACTTTTTGAACAATCTTGCTTTCCTGATGAGAAGATTCCGCAACAGCCGGAAGTTTGATGATGTCCTGAATATTCTGATTCTTTTCTTCTCTGTTTTTTTCTTCAGTATTCAAATATTTCTTTGCCTCTGTTTTCTCAGGAGTGAGTGTATTCAATATATTTTCAGCTAAAAGAGATGTGATATCGGATTTCACTTCACTGCCTGAGACTTTTTCAGTTTCCAGAGGTTTCAAAGAATTCTTTTCCTTTCCTTTTTTCACATCTGCCGGTTTCTGAGACAAGGTTTTGTCTGTATCATTCTGCGGCAGGAGTTTCGTCAATAAAAAGAGCAATACAATGGCAGCCGCAATACCTCCAAGGCGATAGAATAAAGATTTTTGTCCTGTATAATTTCCTTTTTCTTTCTTGCCTGCTCCACCTTCATGAATTTCGGGAATAAACCCGGGAATGCTGTTGTTCTCGTCTTCGGAGAACAGCTCACCTTTGATGTCATCCCACAATCCTTCCGGAACGTCCTCTTCATGGTCATCCATTCTGCTTCGCAGGTTATTTAGCCATTCATTATTCATATTGTGCTTTTTTTGACATTTTAAATTCTTTTATTTTCTGAACAAGCAGTCCTTTTGCGCGGTGAAACTGAGATGCAGAAGAATTTTCTGCAATTCCCAGCAGTCCGGCAATCTCCTTATGGCTTTTTTTCTCAAATACAAACAGGTTAAAAACAGTTCTGTACCCTTCCGGAAGAGATTTTATCATCATCATAATATCATCACGCGGAATCTCTTCAAAATCCGGTTCTTCTTCATTAGGAATATCCGGAAGATCATCTACTTCCACCGCAGATTTAAAATCTCCTTTCTGTTTGATATGCTTCAAAGATTCATTGACAGTAATACGGGTCATCCAGGCTTTTAAAGAACCAACTCCTCTGTACTCAAAAGATTCTATCGAACGGAACATTTTGATAAAACTGTTTTGAAGCACATCATGAACATCTTCTTTTTCTGCGAGGTAGCGGGAACACACATAGCTCAGATTTCCGGAATAAGCTCCAAAAAGCTCTTTCCAGGCAGCTTCCTCCTTCTTCAGAAGGTGCTTTACCAAAATCTGTTCTTTACTTTCTTCCATATACTGCTACTGCTGCCATATCCGATGGGATATTATAAAACTGTCAGGCAAAAATAGATTGCATCTTTTCAAAGAGCAATCCATTTATGATACTATCTATTAATTAATTCTTTATACAGAATGGGAAATTATAATCAATCACCTCATAAGGGGTAACCAATGTACCATCTACTGTAATTTTTTCTGCTGTTATAGCATATCTCAGCGTCTGGTCCAATCCTACATAATATCCTTTTTGTTTTGCTACAAATTCTACGATGGTCTTTTTATTAACACCATCTACAGGAATCTGGAGTTCCATAGTCTTAGGAGCGAAGGTCAATTCTATTACATTATTGGCTGTGTTGATTACTGCTGCATACTTAAGGTCATACTTTACTTTTCCAATTGTCTTCATCGCTGCTTCTGCTTTTGCCGGGTCTTTCACCACTGTTTTTACAATTTCTGTAATTGGAAATTCGGCAAATGAGATGGTATCTTTTTTCACCTTGAACTCCTTTACTCCTTCTCTTTTACTATTTCCCTGTACAATAACCAGCTTACCTTTATAGTTTCCTTTTAAATCTTCCATTTTTACAGGAGGAATATCCGGTCCATCGTTATCATTACATGAGGATAAGGCAAAAAATCCTGCTAAAACCATTAAAACTGTTATAAAAAATCGGGGTACTGTCAATCTTTTCATTGCATTACTTTTTTCGTTAAACATTAATTATTTTCGAGTACTCATTTATATAAATCCAGCTTTCCGAAAATCTTGCATGTTTTTATAAAAAAAAGAATGAAATTTTTCATAACCAATTGATTTTATGGATATAAATTTTCATCACTTCTCTGCAAATACCGGGCCTTATATTAAAATTACATTGTATTTACCTTTAGAAATAACAAAAAAGGAAGCTATACAATACAGCTTCCTTTTACTATTTACATTTTATTGTACTCCTCCACCAAGCGATCTGTACAGGTCTACTTCTGCATTTAACCTTTCAAGGGTTACATTAATGGCTTCCAGGTCATTCTGAAGCTTATTATTCTGAGCTGTAATGACTTCAAGATAGGTTGCCATCCCACTTTTATACAGCTTCAGGGCATCATTGATTCCTTTGTCCAAAATGGCTGTTCTCTGTTCTAAAAGCTGTAGTCTTTCTGAAGAGCCTTTAGACTTGGCCATAGCATCGGAAACTTCTCCCACGGCCGTCATTACAGACTGTTTAAAATTGATGGCTGCTTTTTCCTGTTCAATCAATGCGGTCTCGTAAGCTGTTTTCAGTTCTTTTTTCTGAAAAATGGGAGCTGCAAGATTTGCTGCAATTGTTTTGGTAATAGATCCGGGAATATCAAACCATGAGCTGAATTTATTGGAATTTACTCCTATCTGCGGGCTTAAACTGATACTTGGATACATTGCGGCTTTTGCCAATCCGGTTTTTGAATTAAGGCTGATTACGTTAAATTCTGCCATTTTCAGATCCGGTCTGCGACTCAACAGCTGTGCGGGTAATCCTTCTGACAGTTTATTTTCCGGAATCATTGCTTTAAGGTTTCCTTCTCTTTCTATTTTCGCCGGATATTCTCCACAAAGAATGCTCAATGCATTTTCCTGAACAGAAATATTCTGTTTTGCCAAAGGAATCAACAGTTCTGCTGTTTTCTTCTGAGCTTCCGACTGCTGGACGGCTAATGAGTTAATCTGTCCTGCTGTAAACTGAAGATTCATCATTTTAAGAGTATTCTCACTTAGCTCAATATTCTGTTCGGCTATTTTCAGCTGTTCATCAAGGCTTATAAGGTTATAATAAGCCTGTGCCACCTGAACTACAATTCTGCTTTTTATTGCATTCAGGTTTTCTTTCTGTCCAAAATACTCTGCTGCAGCGGATTCTTTCTGCATTTTAGCTTTTCCCCAGATGTCTATTTCCCAGGAAAGCCTTAGTGCTGCACTGAAATCATCCATGTATTTTGTCCCTACAAACTGTTCATTAAGGGAACCGTTAAGGGTATTTTTGGATGCCCAGCTTCTGTTAGCTCCTGCACTGAGATCTAAGGTTGGCATCAGTCCCAACTTAGCCTGTTTATAGATCAGATCAAGCTGTTCAATATTCTTCAGGGCTACATTCACTTCGTTATTTCTTGAAAGGGCCTTATCTATCAGGCCTATCAATTTAGGATCTTTGAAGAAGGTTTTCCATGGAAGCACTACTGTATCTCCTGTTACCTGTACAGATTCTTTGTACGTTTCCGGAACCTGAAGGTCTGTTCTTGTATATTTTTTCCCTACGGCACAAGACATCAGAAGTGATGCCATTGCGCCTGAAATAAGGAAATTTTTTATATTAAATATTCTCATTTGTCAATTGATTTTCTGTCGTATTGTACTTCTTTTTGGCAGAGAATTTCTCATCCAGATACTGGAAAAACATATAGAGTACAGGAATTACAAAAACTCCCAAAACTACTCCACTCAGCATCCCCATCGCTGCACTTGTACTGATTGATTTGTTTCCTGAAGCCATTCCTCCTGAAGAAATCATCAACGGAATCATTCCTACAATAAAAGCCAATGAAGTCATAATAATCGGACGTAATCTCGCCTTCGCTCCTTCTAGTGCAGAATCCAGAATAGAAAGTCCTGATTTTCTCCTTTGAATGGCAAATTCAACAATAAGGATGGCGTTTTTGGCTAATAACCCAATAAGCATAATCAATCCTACCTGTACATAAATATTGTTATCCAGCCCTATTGCTTTTATTCCTAAGAATGCTCCTACAATTCCCGTTGGGATGGAAAGCATTACTGCCAGAGGAAGGATATAACTTTCATACTGAGCTGCCAGTAGCAGGTATACAAAAAGTAAGCATAAACCGAAGATGGCAATTGTCTGATTTCCTGCAGATTTCTCTTCCAGACTCAACCCTGTCCATTCGTAGCTGTAGTCAGATGGTAACTTGCTTAATGTTTGCTCCAGTTTACCCATCAGTTCTCCGTTACTTACTCCTGGTTTTGGAGACACGTTGATATTTAATGAGTTGTAAAGATTATAGCGCTGAACGGATTCCGGACCGTATACTTTTTTCAAAGTAATCAGGGTATTCACCGGCACCATATCTCCTTTTTCATTCTTCACGAAAATATCATTGAACGCCTGCTCATCCATTCTGAAAACGCCATCAGCCTTAATATTTACTCTGTAAAATTTTCCGAATCTTGAAAAATTCTGAGACTGATCTCCCGAGAAATAGGTCTGAACGGTTCCTAACAGGTTTGAAATGCTTACTCCCAGCTGTTTTGCTTTGTCTTCATTTACTTCAAGTTCCATCTGAGGATAATCTGCCCTGAACATCGTGTAGGCAAATGCTACTTCCGGCACCTTCATCAGCTGACCGATCAATTCATCCGCTTTGGCTTTAAGAACCTGAGGATCTCTTCCCATACGATCCTGAAGTACGATCTCTGCATCATTCGTCATTCCATATCCTTCTACCGGAGGCATTCTGAAAGTCATCACACTTCCTTCTTTTATTACTCCCAGTTTTGCATTAGCCATATCTACAACCTCCTGAATATCCTGAACTTCACCTCTTTCTTTTTTAGGTTTCAGTTTAACAAATCCCATGGCGTAAGCTGGTCCTGCACTGTTGCTAAGCAGGTTGTATCCTGTAATGGACGTGTTTTCCTGAACAGCATCTACTCCTTTTAAAATTTCATTGATCTTGTTGGAAACTTCCGTAGTTTTTGTCAATGCTGTTCCCGGAGGCATACTTAAGGTGTACATAAAGAATCCGTCATCTTCCATTGGTACAAAACTCTTAGGCGTACTAGACATCAGCCATCCTGCAACACCAATAACGGCTACTATTAATCCTCCCGCAATCCATTTTCGTCCAATTAAGAATCGAACCCCTTTTGCATAACGGTTGGTCATATTATTAAATCCTGCATTGAATGCCACAGCAAACCTCTGCCCGAATCCTTTTGGTTTCTCTCCTCCTTCTCCTGCATGATTATTCTTTAAAAATACAGCACATAAAGCCGGAGTTAAAGTCAACGCGTTAACCGCTGAGATAATAATAGCTATGGCCAATGTATAGGCAAACTGCTTATAGAATAATCCAGCTGAACCTGACATAAATCCGATTGGGATAAATACTGCAGACATTACCAACGTAATGGAAATAACTGCTCCTGTAATCTCACTCATTGCCTTGTGGGTAGCCTCTCTTCCTGAAAGATTGGTTCCTTCCATATTACTGTGAACGGCTTCCACCACTACAATTGCATCATCGACGACAATACCGATGGCCAGTACAAGGGCAAAAAGCGTCAGTACATTGATGGTAAATCCTAAAACCAGAAGGAAGAAGAAGGTGCCAATAATCGCCACCGGAACCGCCACTGCCGGAATGATAGTAGATCTGAAATCCTGTAAGAAGATAAATACAACGATAAAAACCAGTATAAATGCTTCTATCAGAGTAGATTTTACCTGTCCTGTGGCTTCGTCCAACCTTTCTTTGGTACTCATTACCTTTGTATATTTGATACCGGGAGGGAATGATTTTGACAATTGATCAAGAGCCTTGTTTACGCCTATTTCAATCTGGTTGGCATTGGATCCTGTAGTCTGCATAATAGCTACTGTAACCGCATTTTTCCCATTGGAAAGGTTATCTCCCGTATTTGAAATGGCACCGAATTCTACACGGGCCACATCTTTAAGTCTGATGACCTGACTTCCGGTATTTTTAACAATGATGTTCTCATATTGCTCCGGTTTGTTTTTCTTCCCTTTATATCGGATTACATATTCTAAGGCAGCATCAGATTCTTCTCCCAGTTTACCCGGAGCAGATTCCAAACTATGGTCAGCAATCGCTCTGGAAACATCTGCCGGCTCAAGCCCGTAAGACGACATTTTCTGAGGGTTTAGCCATATTCTCATGGAATAATCCTTCAACCCGAATACCATGGCCTGTCCTACTCCTTTTACCCTTTTGACCTGTGGAATAAGGTTAATATTTGCATAGTTCTGCAGGAAAGTTTCATCATACTGTTTATTATCTTCCGTATAAATATTGAAAATCAATACCATACTGTTCTGTTGTTTGGATGTGGTAAGTCCCATTCTTACTACCTCCTGCGGAAGTATCGGAGTGGCCTGCTGTACTCTGTTTTGTACATTTACGGCAGCCTGATCTGCATTCACTCCTTGTTTGAATATGATGGAGATTGAAAATGTACCGTCATTACTTGCACTAGATTTCATATACTCCATATCTTCCACACCATTGATCTGCTCTTCCAGCGGAGTTACCACGGAACGGATCACTGTCTCACTGTTTCCTCCCGGATAAGATCCTGAAACCGTAATGGTAGGTGGAGAAATATCCGGGAATCTGGTCACCGCCAGCTGGTTTAATCCTATGATCCCTAAAATGACAATGATAAGGGATATTACCGTCGCCAATACCGGACGGTCTATTATCTTTTTTAACATTTTTGAATTTTCTAAGAGTGGTTATACAACTATTTCAAAGGAACTGTTGTCGCAACAACCTGTGCGCCGTCTGTAAGGGCATCAATTCTGTTGATGGCAATCTTATCTCCTGCATTTACTCCTTCTTTGATAAAGTAATCCTGAGATGTACTTCCCGAAACGGTAATCTGAGTCATTTTCACTTTATCCTTACCATTCAGTTTATAGACAAAAAATCTGTCCTGAATATCCTTCACAGATGTTTTCGGAAGTTTGACTACACCATTCAGGGCATTGTGAATCATTACTCTAGCAGTTCCTCCGGCTCTTAATAATTTATCAGGATTCTGGAAAACAGCTTTCATTTGAATACTTCCTGTATTTCTGTCGAAATTTCCGCTGGCATTTTCCAATTTTCCTTTAAGAGAATAAGTAGAGCCATCTGCAAGGATAAGTTCTACATTTTCTGCGGTATTTCCTGATATAGAAGCTTTACTGTGGGCAATAAAATCAGCTTCATTCATTGAGAAGTACACATTCACACTGTTGATACTTGAAAGCGTTGTTAGTGGAGATGCATCTGATGGGCTGATGAGGTTTCCTACTCTATTCGGAATTCTGCCTATGTATCCGCTCACGGGAGCTTTGATGTAGGTAAAATTGGCATTGATCTTTGATGATCCTAAAGAAGACTGTGCCTGTGCCACTTGTGCTGAAGCTGCTTTATAGCTTGCCTGAGCTGTTTTCAACTGCATATCAGAAACTACTTTTCCTTCTACAAGAGGTTTTAGTTTTTCTACTTCAAGTCTTGCTGTTTCCTGTGCTGCCAGAGCTGATTTCAGTGCTGCTTCATTGGTATTTACCTGCTCGTTGTATACTGACGGATTTATTCTGAAAAGGGTCTGTCCTTTACTTACATACTGTCCTTCTTTGATATATACAGCTTCCAGATAGCCTGTCACCTGTGCTTTAATATCTACATTATCCTGTCCTTCTATGCTTCCCGGGTATCCTGTAGACACATCTGCATCTCCTGACTTCACCTGGATAAAATCTGTAGGCAATGCCTGCTGCATCTGCTGGGCATTTTCCTGACCACTTCCAGAACCGCACGAGTACAATATTGCTGCAGCTGTAAGTGAGAGTGCCAGATATCCTTTTCTGTAATTCATAACATGAGTTTTTAAATTTTACAGGAGCAAAATAACTTCATATAATAAGGATATTCATTCAGAAGTTGAGTGAAGTGTCATTAATCGCAGGTGAAACGTATGATAGGAAAAATGAAGGGAAACGGTTGTTTTCTATTATAAATCTGATAAAAAAAAGCTTTTCCGGATAAAATAAGAGTGAAATCACTAAAAACAAATAAATAGGTCTTTAATCAAACGAAAAAAAAGATTGCTTTATAAAAAGCAATCTTTTTGGTATTTTTATAGAATTAATAATCCATCCAGGATTTGAAAATGGAAGCTTTTTCACGGCTGACAATCACTTCCATATCAGGTTGTTTTCTCAGTTCAAGCTTTAATTTTCCATTAAAATGATTAAAAATCTGTTTTACGGAATTGATGTGAATGATAAATTGTCTGTTGGCCCGGAAAAAGAATTTGGGATCTAACTGTTTCTCAAGCTCTTCCAGCGTCTGCGGAACATTCTCTACCACTCCAGTATTCAACATGGCTTTGCTGATTCCCAATTCGGTATAAATGTATAGGATATCTTCCGCCAGAACGGTTTTATATCCATCTCTATGGGCTATGAGAAAGCGTTTTCTGTAATCTTTCGGCTGGATATAATTCAACAACCCTTCAATAGCTGTTCCCACTACCGGAACTGCTTCCATAAAGGTTTCATAACGTTTTAACGCAGCATCCAGCTCTTCTTCTTCAATGGGTTTCAGAAGGTAGTCTACACTGTTGTATTTAAATGCCTGTACTGCATATTCATCGTACGCTGTGGTGAATATAACGGCACTTTTAACTTCATGCTTGTTGAATATTTCAAAGCTGAGCCCGTCCGCAAGACGAACATCCATCATAATGACATCCGGAACGACATTATTTTCCAGCCAGTGTACGGTTGAGGTAATCGAGTCTTCTACAGACAGGATTTCGATATGGGGTCTTAATTTCAGCAACAGTCTTTTTAATCGGTCTGCATTGGGCCTTTCGTCCTCAACTATTAAAATTTTATTAATCTTCATATCAATGGAAGTTTTACAATAAATTTATCTTCAGTTTTTTCAATCACGGGTTTAGGATATCCTAAGATTTCATACCGTGCTATAATATTGGTGAGCCCTACTCCGGAGGAATCCGGCTTGTTGATCAGAGGCAGAAATGTATTGGAAACCACCAATTCTCCTTCAGAACTTGTATAAACGTGAATTTCCAGGGGGGTTACCTTCGAGGTCTGATTATGTTTAATGGCATTTTCAACCAACAATTGTAAAGATAGCGGAAGGGTAAACCTTGATCTGTATTCTTCCTTAATATCTATTTTAAATACAACGCCTTCACCAATTCTTTTTTCAATCAGAAAGATATAGGATTCTAAAAATTTCAGCTCTTCTTCTACTGCAATGATATCTTTTTTGGAATTGACTAGCAGGTATCTGTATACTCTTGCAAACTTCTCTGAATATTCATAACCTAACTGCTGATCTTCCAGAATAAGTTCTGACAGTACACTTAAGTTGTTGAAAATAAAATGAGGATCTATCTGAAGCTTAAGTGCCTGAAGTTCTGCCGCCATAGCAGCCTGTTTGTGCTTGGAAGCTCTTATTTTATGCTGAGCGGCTTCTACTGCTGTTTTTTTCCAGTTTTCCAATAGATAATCCACGGTATTAAACGCACTGATAATCAATGATATTACAATATTAGTTGCGATCCACTGTCCCAGCAGTGTATATTCTTTTCGGGAATCTATCTCGGGTAATGTTACTGAAGTACAGTCTACAATGGCATTAATAATAATGACAATCATTACACTTCCCACGATCTGAATCAAACACTGAATGAGCAAACGTTTTACGGTTCTGTTACTCCAGGGAAGCAGCTTATTGAGTGTTCTGTCTATAAAAATACTTACCTCTGAGATAATGATAGAAAAAAAGACAATCCATGAGGCATCTTCCAGAATCATCCTCAGCGGAGCATACAGATATTCTTTCCAAACGGGGTCAAACGGGTCAATAAGGTAGGAAAAAACACAGAAAGTAACTACTGCTACTGCCCAGATTACGAGTCTTCTTTTCATGGTAGAAAGAATCTTCTTATTCCGTACTATATTTTTCCTGATGGTAGAAATCCTATTCATATCCGGGATTTTATGAATGTAAATATAGAAATAGATTTTAGACGAATATCCTCTATTTTGGACGAGACCGCCAAAACCGTCCCTGAAACGTAAAATAGCAGAGTTCAAATGGATGTGACGGTTCATCACCTGAAAAAGACATTTCATCATCATTTTATGCAACGTCACAATATTTTTATGATAAGGCAATTGTAGTCTATTATAGTTTTGCAGTATTAAATCCGGAACAATGAAAACAATAATTGTCTGCACAGATTTTTCTCACGAAGCTGAAAATGCCACTCATTATGCAGCATCTTTGGCTAAAGAAAACAAATACAGGATTATACTTTTTAATCTGCAAACCGTTTCCATTCATGCTTTGAATGCACAGGCTTCGGCTGATTTCTTCTACACTCAAACGCTTAAGAATCAGAAAAAGCTGGAAGATAAAGCAGCTGAACTTCAATCTCTGTATGCTATAGAAACCGGACATCATCTGGCTTCCGGCAACTTTATTGAAGAACTTGAAAAGTGTATGCTGCTTCATGAATGTGATTTTATTGTTATGGGAATGGCTGAGAAAACTCTTGAACAGAAGCTTTTGGGCAATAGTGTAACAAGGGCTATTCACCGACTCAAAAAACCGATATTAATTGTGCCTGCCCACATAGAATATACAGGAATCAGGAAAATTCTTTTTGCCTATGATACTCATAAAAGTATGACCTGGACGGCAATGAACGATATTTATTATTTCATTAATGAATTTAATGCTGAAATTGAGGTATTCAATGTAAGTGAAAGCTTAGAGGATTTTACTGAAGTCATTCACGATATAGATCTGAATTCCGGATATTATCTGGATGATATTAAATACAGTTTTAAAATGATTCAATCTATCGAAGTTATCAAAGCTATTGAAGAAGAAATCAGATTGACAGGACCTGATCTTCTGACCATGGTTCCATACAAATACAACCTTGTTGAATCTCTTTTCCACCGAAGTAAAACAGCTATTATGGCTTATAAAAATAAAATACCATTACTATCAATTCCCCTAAACATAGATTAAGACCAATAAAAATCTGAACACATTTGAATTATCCTTTTTGCCTGTAAAGGCTAAATTTTACACTTAATCTTGTTTGACAGGACCGGGAAGCGATTTCCGGTCCTGTTTTTATACTTAGTTTCAGGCTCAAACAGATATTATTATTTTAACAAACATAATTAATATATTTTTTGAAAATAAAAAACAAATCAATAATTCATACTGAACTGAATATCAAAAAGTCGTAAATTTAGTAAAGGATAAAAACAGTGTTTTCCCCCTTTTTTATAGTTGTGCCGTTAGCTAATTTTGTTCCATAAAATTAAAAACCATAAAAATGAAAACTTCCTTTTTTACTAAGACTTTAAGTTTGCTATGTGCAGCATTTATTCTAACACTCTGTTTGTTAAGCTGCACCCGCTGCTCCGAACCTCCTAAAGAACCTGTTAGTAACAGTTATAAGAAAAAACTGATCAGCTACCGTGAAGGCCGGGTTCTTTTTGATGAATATACCAGAACCAATCATGAAGTTCTCATGAAATCCAGAAACGGTGAACCGGATTCCCGATGGTACTGGTTTTCACTGGAAGACATGGAAGGATATATTAAGTATGTAAAAGAAAATGCAAAAAAACAAAAATTAAAAAATCCGGGAATCAGGATCTATATGGGAAAATACCCTATGAATCATCCTAAAAACAGAATGGCAAAACCGGAATATGCAGGTTATCAAACCATATTTTTAGTTCCTACCTCCCAAAAAAGAAAAAATGACAATGCAATGGCCAGAACAGCCTCTACCGAGGAAAATACAGATGTTCCTTCTATAGAATCTATGAACATGACCAATCTGGCACCCCCTCCAAAAACTCTGTCAGGAACAATGCCTTAAAAACACAAATTATGAACTGGAATATTGAAACAGGGAAACAGATATCGATGATCCTATCCATTATAGTGATGCTTTTAATGGTCATAAAATATAGAAAAACCGGAAAGGAAAATTTATTTTTTATCATTGGATATCTGTTGTTTTCCCTGATTGATATTTTCTGTTATTTCTACTACGACCTGACAAAACTGCCTACGGACATATTTTATGTAATTGGGTTTTTAATGATTGTATTCTTTTTGTACTTATTTTATTATTACCAATTATTATATGTTCCGCTGCTCAAAAAGATACAGACTATCATCCTGGTTCTTTTTGTCCTCAATATTGCTGTAATGTTTTACACAGAAGATGATCTGCTTCATCATTTTTCTTTTAATATGCTGTATGTAGATATTCTTCTGTTGTTATTTTCAATTATTTTGTTCCTGTACCAAACTTTTAATTCAGATAAAATATTAGGGATCAATAATTACCTTCCGTTCTGGATATCAGTGGCTTTACTGATCTTTTTTATCGGAAGTATCCCGATCCTGTTTTTCAGAAACACTGTTTCGGAAAGTATTTATTTCTTCATTTTATTTATGCTGAATCTGATCAGTAACGGTATACTCATATTGGGTTTAATTGGGAACAAACAAGAAAAAATCAGATAAATCCTTTTCAGATATGGAAGAGAATAATTTGGTCATCATCTTTACGATTACTTTATTCATCGTTGTTTTGACAATGATCTTCATTTATGCGGTTTTTATCAAGAAAAAAACAAGCCTTCTGATCGCTCAAAAAGAGAAAGATCTTCGGTTTGAAAAAGAGCTGGCCACTTCACAGGTAGAAATGAAAGAACAGACCCTTAATTATATTGGACAGGAACTGCACGATGATCTGGGGCAAAAACTTTCCGTAGTCCGGCTGCGACAAAACCAGCTGATTACCAAATTAAAAAACAACGAAAAAGAAGACCTTATTGAACTCAATGAACTGTTGGGAGAATGTATACAGGACATAAGAAATCTGTCTAAAACATTAATTACTGAACAGATTATTCATTTCGGACTGGCAGAATCCATTGAAAGAGAGGTTAATAGAATCAAAAAACTAAAATTATTAAAAATAGAATTTATTACCCAAAAACAGGATATTGACATTTCTCCCAAACATGGTCTGATTCTTTTCAGAATTATCCAGGAAAGTATCAACAATATCCTGAAACATTCCAAAGCCAAAAATGTTTCCATACAAATGGACGATGACTGTGAAAAATTACACATCAGCATTTCCGATAACGGAAGAGGCTTTGATACAAGCATGATTCAGGATGGCTCAGGATTAAAAAACATGGAACTGAGAGCAAAACTGATTCATGCCGAACTGTCTATACACTCAGAACTGAATAAAGGAACACAAACTTTGATAACCTATCATAAAAATTTATTATGAAAACTATTCCCATAGCGATCGTTGATGATCATACCTTAATTTCCAAAGCGTTGGAAAATATGATCACAGAAAACACTCAATATCGGGTAATTATGAATCATCCCAACGGAGAAGAATTTATTGCAGGTGTGGAAAAAGCTTCTGAATTACCCGCCGTAGTACTGATGGATGTTAATATGCCTTATAAAAACGGCATTGAAACTACAGAATGGCTTACTGAACATTATCCTGACATCAAAGTCATTGCCCTGACGATGGATGATGATGAAAAAGTACTCATCAGAATGCTGAAGGCAGGAGCTAAGGGGTATTTACTGAAAGACATGCAGCCTTCTATCCTCTTCCAGGCTATAGACACCGTATTTGAAAAAGGCAGTTTTTATACTGATTTTGTGGCCCAGAAATTATTGAAAGTAAAAACAGAGGAAATGAAAAATGCTTCCCTGCTTTCTGAGCTGAAAGACAGAGAGAAAGAGTTTATAAAATGGGCGTGCAGTGAACTTACTTACAAGGAGATTGCCGATAAAATGTGTCTGAGCCCGAAAACAATTGACGGCTACAGAGATTCGGTTTTTGTAAAACTGGATATAAAAAACAGAGCAGGTCTTGTTCTTTTTGCGTTGAAACACGATCTGTGTTGATTGAATATTCTAATTTTTAATCTTATTTCAATACTATAAAACAAACATCTTTACATTCTTTTTACGTATCCGGCAGCTTTTCAAGCTGCCGGATTTTCAATTCATAACACACTCATATACAAATGAAAAGGTGTTTTCCCTTTTTCAAAATACGGCTTTCTCCTCTGTTTTCGTCCTGCAGAATAATGGAATTTTGTCATAGAAAAATACACAGAAAGGCAGAACCCGAAAAGCCGAAAAAGAGTAGGGAATATTTTTAAAACTAATACAATGAAAAAAGCACTTATCGTAGGTATTAATGATTATGCACCCATCGGATATGGAGGACCAGATCTTAACGGCTGTGTAAATGATGCAAGAGATATGGCAAATACATTGGTTATTTGTGGTTTTAGTCCGGCAAAGATTAAAATTCTGACCAATCAAAATGCAACACGAGCGAATATATTAAACTACCTGAAATCCATGATCAGCACGAGCGTAAAAGGAGATTCACTTGTTTTTTATTATTCGGGACACGGAACCAGGGTAGCCAATATCGGATCGGATCTGGAACTGGATGGTTTGGATGAAGCCATTTGCCCGCACGATTATGCCAATAATGGTGTCATTCGTGATGATGATTTCAAAACCGTTCTCAGCAAGCTAAAAGCCGGAGTGAATATGGAAGTGATCTTCGACTGCTGTTATTCCGGAACAGGAACCAGAAAATTGGATCTGGGACTGGAAGCAGATCTTCTCAACGAAACCGCCCGTTATATTCCTCCAATGCTTGAGGATGAGTTCTATCTTACCTATGCCAGTGAATTGGAAGTGTCTAAAAGTTCAAAAAAATCAACCGTACTTACTAAAGCATTAGTCCCTGTTGCCGGAATGAATCATACTTTATGGGCTGCAGCGAAAGACAATCAGGTATCTATGGAAGGTAATATCAGCGGACAGATAAGAGGATATTTCACCTATCATTTCTGTAAGATTTTACGTGCCACCAATGGTAGTATTGTTAGGAAAACACTTGATAAACAGGTTGCTATTGCATTGGCAGCAATGGGAGCAGCCCAAATCAACCAGACAGAAAGCATTACCGCAGAATTTTCACAAAAAATATTCACTTAACCAATAACCTTTACAGGCGGAATCCGAAAAGCCATAAAAGAGTAGGAATACACTAGATTAAAAATAATAATCATGTCTAAAATTGAAAACAACAACCCAATGACAGTAGAAGAAGTGTTAAGACTTAGAACTGTTAAAGCAAAATCAACTGAAAAACCGTCAGCAATTGAAAAATTATTCAGCCAGGCTCCTGCCATGGAAACCATCAACGGTAGAACTTTTCCGAAAGGGATGAAAACAATAGGAATGCCTATGGATGAAAAAACAGCTGAGATCCGATCACTGGAAACCGATCATTTCTACCCTACTCATGCTGATTTTGAATACAATCCAAAACTAGAACCGAAAAGAGACCGTAAACCAAAATTCATTGACAGAGATTCTTTTCTGACTCCGGAAAATGCAAGAACAATTTTCGGAGCTGATCAAAGAAAAGTATATAATTCTACAGCCTATCCATGGAGATGTGTAGGTAGAGTTGAAAGTTCTTTAGGCTCAGGAAGTGGTGTAATGATTGGACCAAGACACCTTCTTACATGTTCTCATATTGTTGACTGGCAGCCTAATAACACAACCGGATGGCTGAAGTTCACTCCAATGTATTACAACGGAAGCGCTCCTTACGGAACTGCCTGGGGTACATTAACTTATTATAAGTACAAAGTAGCAGGCCCTTCTATTGATTCAACAGAAATACAATACGATTATGTGGTGATTGTATTAGACAGACCTATCGGAAACAGCACAGGATGGCTAGGCTCAAAATCCTACTCTGACTCATGGGATGGAGGTGCTTACTGGACTCACGCTGGATATCCGGGAGACCTTACAGGAACTCAAAGACCAACATACCAAACAGGAATCGCTCTGGATGGAGATTTCTGGAGTGCTGATGACAACGAAAGCATGAGCCATAAGGCAGATATATGGCCTGGACAAAGCGGAGGCCCTTTCTGGGGATATTGGGATGGCTCTCCGTATGCTGTGGCTACACAAAGTGCCCACAACCCAAGCGATAATTTTGCAAGTGGCGGCTCAGATTTAGTAAATCTGGTCATCAGAGCAAGAAATGAACATCCTTAATTTTTTTTAGTTTCAATCAAAGCCTGCCTTTCGGGGTAGGCTTTTTTATTTAGGGTTATGTAATTTTTAAAAGAATATGATTAATTCTACTCATTATTTTTATCCTAAAGCTCTTCTGATTTTGAAGCATTTTTAACTAATCCGTCTTAGTATTCTCAATATTTTAATACATTTGTTTAAAACATATCTCAGATGAATTTCGAGCAGATCAATTTACACCTTGAAGCCTACAAAGAACACAACCAGATTCTGGATGCAGCAAAATATCTGATCCATTCTTTTGACCTGGAACATGAAAATTTCGCAGGGTTCGGATTCAGGGATGAGCTTTCTCCTACTTCAATGCTTCTTACAGCAGAAGGTGATCTGGGAGGACCGCAAACGGTGATGATCCCGAGAAATTTATTTGATTTTGACCTGAACCTTGTTCTGAACATGGTGGCTCATGAAATGCTTCATGTAAGGCAGAAAGCTCCCGGACAGGTAATTGAAGACAAAAATGAAAGAGAATTTCAGGCCTATTATGAAATGCTTTTTCACAAGGTTTTTCCACAAATTCCTGAGGTTTCAGATTTTCATAAAAAATTCTTCGGGGGAAAAGCTCTGGAGTATTACAAAAGAATGGGTGAAGGCTCAGTCTTACAGCAAAAATATGCAGAACAGAAAACAGAAGTAGAACATTTAATCAACGAATTACCATGACAGTAAAACCAGATATCACCTGGGCTGATTTTGAAAAAATAGACATCAGATGCGGAACCATTCTTTCAGTAAATGATTTTGAAAAAGCAAGAAACCCATCTTACCAGCTGGAAATAGACTTTGGAGATTTAGGAATCAGAAAATCTTCTGCTCAGATTACCTCTCTTTACGAAAAAGAGGAACTTGTTGGAAAACAAATCTTAGCGGTAGTTAATTTCCCTAAAAAACAGATTGCCAATTTCTTCAGTGAATGTCTTGTGCTGGGATTATATGGTGAAGACAAAAGTGATGTCACTCTTTTAACCCCTTCACTTCCTACAAAAAACGGGATGCAGGTAGGATAAATTCAACAAAACACAATATGATACAGAACATACCTTTAGAAAGAGTTTTATTCCTTGATATTGAGACCGTTCCTCAGGCCGGATCCTGGGATGATTTATCCGAAACAGAGCAATATTTATGGGACAAAAAGACAAAATTTCAGAGAAAAGAAGAGGTCTCAGCAGAAGAGTTTTATGACAGAGCCGGTATTATGGCCGAGTTTGGAAAAATCATCTGTATCTCCATCGGAATGCTTGAAAAGAATGAGACTCTAAAAATAAAAAGCTTTTCCGGACATGATGAAAAGAAAATGCTTCAGGAATTTGGTGAAATCTTCAACAGCCCAAGACTTCACAATGTGATTCTCTGCGCTCACAATGGAAAAGAATTTGATTTCCCATGGATTGCCAGACGATACCTTATCAACGGAATGCTCCCTCCTGCTCCGTTTCAGATGTTTGGAAAGAAACCCTGGGAGGTTCCTCACATAGATACTATGGAACTGTGGAAGTTTGGGGATTATAAAAGTTTTGTATCACTGGAATTACTGGCTCATGTCTTTGGAATTCCTACTCCGAAAGATGATATTGACGGCTCAATGGTTTCATCAATTTACTACATAGAAAAAGACTTGCAGAGAATTGTAGACTATTGTGAAAAAGATGTCTTAACTTTGGCAAATATTTTCCGGCGGATGCGTCAGGAAGATTTGTTGAAAAGGAATATCAATCTAGATTAAAAAATGAAATTTACAGACGATCAAATTGCTGACATTGGTGAGGAAATCATTGGTGTACTGAAAACCGTATATGACCCCGAAATTCCGGTAGATATTTACGAATTAGGACTCATTTACGATGTTCAGATCTCCGATGATGCTGACGTAAAAATTATAATGACCCTTACTACTCCCAACTGTCCTGTTGCAGAAACACTTCCTCAGGAAGTAAAAGATAAAGTGGCTGAAGTAGAGAACGTAAAAAGTGTAGATTTAGAGTTGACTTTTGAACCGAGCTGGAACAAGGATATGATGAGTGAAGAGGCGAAGTTTGAACTGGGAATGCTTTAATTACTCTTAACAATATAAAACCCCGAAAGAATTATTTTTCGGGGTTTTTGCTTTTAAATATCTTTTGCTATTTCCTTTCCTTCTCTTCTGCTCCATTCACTCCATGAACCTACATACAAATCAGGAATTGGAAAGCCTGCATAATCCAGGGCTAAAATAGTATGACACGCAGTAACTCCAGATCCACAGTGAATGATCAGATGCTCAGGCTTATTCTTTAATAACTTCTCATATTTTTCTTTCAAAACTTCCGGGCTCAGAAAGTTTCCGTTTTCATCAAGATTTTCTGAAAAAGGAATATTAATCGCTCCGGGAATATGCCCTGCAACCAGATCAATAGGTTCAGATTCACCTTTATAACGATAGGCATCTCTTACGTCAATAACAGCAGAAGAATTGTTTTCAATCTCATTTTCAACACCTTCCAGACTTGAAACAGGAAGACCCCAATGATCTTTTTTGATTAAAGAGGCTTTATCAAATACTTCTTCTCCTGAAGAGAACTCCAGCCCGTTTTTCTCTGCCGCTTGTATTCCGCCATCAAGAACCTGCACTTTTTCAAAACCAAAAGATCTTAACATCCACCAGGCTCTTGCTGCTGCATTTGAAGCATTTTTATCGTCATAGACAACAATATGGGCCTCTTCTGAAATCCCAAGATCCGAAAGGGTTTCAGCAAACTTTTCTACGGAAGGAAGCGGGTGTCTTCCCCCAAAAGCAGCATTTTCTCCTATCTCTGCCAGATCTTTATCCAGATCAATGAATCTGGCTCCTTTAATATGTTTTTCAAGGTAGCTTTGCTTTACATCCTTTCCTGTTCTTGCATCAAGAATGACAAGATTTTCTGTTGGAAGATTTTTGAATTCGGATGGTGAGATTATTGGAGACATTTTGTTGATTTTGGAATTAATACTAGATATGACTATGGACACATTAAGACAAATAGTTCAGTTGTATTTTTGTCATTCCGTAGGAATCTTAATTTCGTTATTGAAAAAGATAATCTGGATTCCTACGGAATGACAAATTGAACGTTGCACCATCTTAAGATCTATTTAAGTTGCTAGATCTGTGAAACTTATGATGTTTTCTTTTTAAAAATGAAAAATATCTTTCGCTTTATTGTAAGAACTTTCAAAGTTCAGGAGATTCAGTTTATGCTCTGCTTTTTCAACACTCATAAAATTGATTACCTGCTCAGTGGGCATATTTCCTACAAGATCATCTTTTGCCATAGGACACCCTCCGATTCCTTTAATAGCACTGTCAAATCTTCTGCAGCCTTGATCATAAGCCGCTTTTAATTTTGAATAAGAATCTTCATAACGGTTATGAAAATGTCCTCCGAAATTGATTTCAGGATATTTTGAAGGTATTTTTTCAAACAAAAGAGCAATTGTTTCCGGAGTTGCCACTCCTGTTGTATCAGACAATAAGATATCTTTTAATCCGATATCTGAAAATCTTTGTGCCCAATGGTCAACATCTTCCCATTTCCACATTTCTCCGTATGGATTTCCAAAAGCCATGGAGAAATAGATATTCAGCTGCTTTCCTTCACTTTTTACCAGTTCAAGCATCTTAATAATTTCATCAAAAGCTTCTTCCTGGCTTTTATTGGTATTTCTGTGCTGAAAAGTTTCGGAAATCGAGAACGGAAAACCAAGAATATCAACAGATTGGTGTTTCAATGCTTTTTCGGCTCCTCTATAGTTACCGATAATCGCGGAAACTTTTGTCTTTGAACGTGATTTGTCTATATTTTCAGCCACCTCATCAGAGTCAGCCATCTGTGGAATTGCTTTTGGTGAAACAAAACTCAGACAATCCAATACATCAAAGCCAACATCCATCAAGGAGTTGATATAATCTATTTTTTTATCGGTAGGGATAAACTCTCCCCATCCCTGCATAGCATCTCTAGGACATTCGGTAAGAAACATTGTTACTTTTTGATTTTCTCAAATATAATAAAACTAAACTACTTAGTATACTGTACATACAAAGCTAACACTATTTTGATTTTCAAATATTTATATCTGATTTATAATTTCAATAACTGATATTAAATCGCAAATAAGGTATTCTCAGCATCAAATTTGCTAACTTTGTTAAAATTTATGATATCTGATGAGTACAATAGAATTCAACCCATTGTGGAAAGAAAAATTACTGAACCGTTTTCTTAGTTATGTAAAAATATATTCAACCAGCGATGCAGAGAGTGAAACTACACCTTCTACTCCCCGCCAGTGGGATATTGCCAATTACATCACTGAAGAACTGAAAACTATCGGTCTGGAAAATGTTTCAATTGATGAGCATGGTTATATTATGGGATATGTTCCTTCTAACCTTGAAAATGATGACAGACCTACCATCGGATTTATTTCACACTATGATACTTCACCAGACTTCAGTGGAGAAAATGTAAAGCCTCAGGTTTGGGAAAATTATGATGGAAATGATCTTCTTTTGAACCAGACTACGGGATTCACATTATCTCCTGCAAGATTTGAAAGTTTAAAAAAATATATTAGCCAGACATTAATTACTACTGACGGAAATACTCTTCTTGGAGCTGATGATAAAGCAGGTTGTGCGGAGATTGTAACGGCTGCCGAATATCTTATCGCTCATCCGGAGATCAAACACGGAAGAATTGCTATAGGATTTACTCCGGACGAAGAAATTGGAAGAGGAGCACATAAATTTGATGTAGCTAAATTTGGTGCAGAATGGGCGTATACAATGGACGGCGGAGAAGTTGGAGAACTGGAATATGAAAACTTTAATGCTGCAGGAGCTGTGGTAAAGATCCACGGATTGAGCGTTCACCCGGGTTATGCTTACGGAAAAATGATTAATGCAGCTCTTTTAGCGGCTGAATTTGCTCAAATGCTTCCGGCTAATGAAACTCCATCCACCACAAAAGGGTTTGACGGATTCTATCATTTAATGGATATCACTGCTGATATTTCTGAAGCAAAACTTCAATACATCATCCGTGATCATGACGCAGATAAATTTGAAGCCAGAAAGAAATTCATGGAGGAAAAAGTAGCAGAATTCAACCAAAAACATGGTGAAGGAACTGCTGAAGTGGAGATCAAAGAGCAATACAGAAATATGAAGCAGCAGTTTGAAGGTAAAATGCACATTGTAGATCTTGCGGCAAAAGCAATGACCGAAGCAGGTATTGAGCCTAAAATCAAAGCCATTAGAGGTGGTACAGATGGCGCTCAGCTTTCTTATATGGGACTTCCTTGCCCGAATATTTTCGCAGGAGGAATTAACTTCCATGGACCATATGAGTACGTAGCTTTGGAAAGTATGGAAAAAGCAACTGAAGTAATTATTAATATTGTAAAAGCTTAATAAATCATGAAAAAGGTCTTAGCATCAGCATTCATTTTCACTTTTATTTTCAGCAATGCCCAGATTTCTGAGTTTCAAAGGGCAGATTCACGCTATGAAAGAAAGAAAACGGCTCTGTATAACAAATATCCTAAGCCTAATGATTTAAGAACGAAGAAAGAATGGCTTTTGACAGAAGATAAAATAGCGGCTTACAAAGATGCTTTAGATAAGGCCTCTCTTGAAGATAAGAAAATGATTGCTGCAGATCCTCCCGCAAAAGCAAAAGTTACTAAAGACGCTGAATATGATAAAGGCAGAGCTGCCTTTCAAAAATTATTATATGAAGCTGTTGATCTTGACTTTTTAAACTTTTCTTCAGAAACCTACAAAGCAACAATCACTTTTGTTGTTGATTCTAAAGGAAATGCTCTTGATCCTAACGTAAAAGGAAATAATGAAGATGTAAATGCATTTATTGAGGCGGCTTTTTACCGCATAAAAGATAAAGGCAAGTGGAAACCGGCAGAAGATAAGGGAAAACCCGTCTCCTCAAGTGTTTCTATTCCATTAGCATTGAATTTTAAAAAATAATATACAAAAACCCGCTATTCTGATAGCGGGTTTTATTTTTCATATAATAAAAACATAATTAAAGATCATTATGCTGTTGATGTTAATTTAACACAATTCTTTTGTAAGTTTTAAATAATTCACCTAATTTTGATTAAACCTTAAAATCACTTTATATGAAAATGAAATCCAACCACTTTAAAATCAACAGAAATCTTTACTTTTCTTTTCTTTTATCTATTTTCTGTCTGCTTATTTTAACGTCTTGTTCTCAGGATGATCCGGCGGATCTTCCTACTGAAAAACCTATAGAGTCTGCTTCTATGAAGACTTTGGGAAACCTGACTTTACAGAAGAATGTTATTATTCTTAATGATGAGTCAGTAAATGCAATTTCTGCTCATAATGACGGAGAAATTACGTTTAGCCGTATGACTCCGCAAACTGACAGTATTTCTATAGGAACTGTTATTGTAGGGACTAAGATAGAAGGTGATCAGGTGAACACCATTCTTTCAAAAGTAAGTTCTGTTTCAAAATTGAATAACCAATTCAAAGTACAGACTTCAAGCGCGAAACTTGAAGAGTTTATCTACAGCGGAACATTAAGCGGTGTGTATGATCCATCAGGAAAAGCTCCCGTTAATATCGATGGAAAAATGGTTAACTACATTCCTGTAGAAGGTATGGTTTCTGAGCAAATCAACCAAAGAATACATTCTATCGAAGCGAAAAACCTTCAAAACCAGAAATTAATTACCTTCAACCGTTATAATTTCAATAAAACCTTTTCATTTCCTTTATCTTCAGCGGGAACATCCAGTGTGAATGTAAAAGGAGGATTTACGCCAAAGATTGATTATAATATCACATTCTCATGGGGGCATTTGTCCAACTTCTATGTTAACCTCATCATGGATGACATCAAACTTCAGAGTTCTGCCAGTATTGTAGGAAGCCTGGCCTACACCGCAAGCACAACAGACTATCTGAATATCCCTATCGTTCCTATCGTCCTGGGACCTACAGGACTGATCTTAAGCCCAACCCTTTCTGCCGGACCTTTTCTGGGAGTACAGGCTACAGGAAAAGTACAGGCTCAGCTTTTGGATCTTGAGGGAAATGCTAACTTTTTAGTAAGCAAGAATCCAGAGATTAACATTAATCTTCAAAAGAAATCAGAACCTACCATCACTGTTGCAGAGGGAAATTTATCTGCTGAAGGTGGTTTAGAAGCAAAAGGAGCTGTAGGGCTGATGTTTCTTACCATTCCTATTGCCAACTCAGGTTTAAAAGGAAGAGCTTCTGCCCTTTCATCTTTAGGCTTAACAATTGTTCCTCAAAGAAAAGGAGTGATTTCTGTAAAAGGTAAAATCCAGGCTGATATGTTCTATGGTTTTGGAATCGCTCCTTTAAGATATGAAGGAACTATTCCTCTTTTTACCAAAGAACGTATGCTGTATCAGAAGGAATTCAGTTTTTAATGCACAACATTCTATCTATCATAAGGAAGCCACTCTTGCAGTGGCTTTTCTTCTCATAAAATACGTGCACATAATTCATTTACAATTCATTAAGACAATTTTATTATATTTACAAGAATGTACAATTTTAAACAATAACATTTAATACCAACTTAATCATGAAAACAATGAAAAAACTTTTGAGAAAGGACTTATCTACAATTTTAGGCAACGGAATAGACGGCTGTCATATGGGAGGCAACTCTTATAATTGTCAGGACGACTGCCAATGTGCATGGGGATATGCCTGTGAAATGTATGAAGATGGAAATCCCGGACAATGTATCGCTGTAGGCGGAGGCGGAAACCCAGGCGGCGGAGGGTGCAATCCCCCTTCTATCTGTGAAGAACAACCTTATTAGTAATAGCAAACCGGAAGTAGTGATACTTCCGGTTTTTATTTTCATCCGGAAACGGGTCTTGGTCAAAACATTTCTGCCATTCATCAAATAAAATTTCATACTGCGTTTCATCATTGTTGTTTTGCATCAGATTTTTAACACAATTAATTATGAAGCAGCAATTTTTAGCTCTGAGTTCACTGTTATTATGCATCTCTTGCACTGTAGAAACTAAAGCACAGCAGGCTCCGGCTTTTCACATTGGGGTAAAGGGAGGGGCAAACTTTACAAAAATATCACCGGAATCTTCGTCTCTGGAAGGGAAATACGGATTCGGCTATCAGGCAGGAGTAATGACAAGAATGGATTTCGGAAAGCTGTATATACAAGGAGAAGCTCTATTCAACAAAAGGAAGACATCATACACCTCCCAAGACGGAAGCTCTTCAAAACTTTCCTGGAACGCTATTGATATTCCTGTAGTGGCAGGATATAAATTTATTAAAACTGATGAATTTAATGTAAGAGCGTTTGCAGGAGGTGTTTACAGCTATGCCTTTAATAATAATTTATCTTCTTCCAGGGCTTTGCAGGAAGGTTTTAAAAAGTTTGACAAATCTAATATCGGAATTACAGGAGGTATCGGGGTAGATTATAAAAACTTCACGGTAGATCTCAGGTATGAAACAGGTCTTTCAAGCATCAGTAAAGAGTTTAAGTCCAAACCCCACAGTTTTTCCCTGGGAATAGGTTATTTCCTGTTCTAAAAACTTAAATTATCTTTACCGTTAGAAACTGTTTTCCCTGCAGTTTCTAATTTTGCATTTATTTACCTGATCTTCACCATGATAAATTTCGTTGTTTTCAGAAAGCATATTTTCGTTATCCTATTCTGGCTCGTCTTTGCTGTTGCCATCTGGATTAATTTCCAGGCGACATCTGACAATATTACCGCTGTTTTTCAGACACTTGTATTAAGCATAACTTCATTTTTTTTCACTCATTTCCTAACGACAAAGCTCCTTCCAAAAGCGCTGCGTTCTAAAAAGATGGGAGTATTTCTGATTCAGGCAACGGTTATTATTTTTGCTCTAAGTTTTATCTATTCTCTTATATTCACTTATATTGAAGGAAGTAATAGAACTGTTCTCCCTCCCAATTTCTCAGACCACGCTCCTCTTCTATGGAAAGGTTTTTATCTCGCGCTGCCTGCTTCTTTTCTGATTAACGGTGCTGCCTGTGGGGTCAAATTTTATCAGGAACATGGGAAAATAGAACGTGATCATATTCTTCTTCAGCAGGCGCATCTGGAAAACCAGCTCAAATTGCTCCAGGATCAGATTAATCCACATGTAGTCTTTAATATTCTGAATCATATTCATATTCTGATGAGAAATGATATCAAACTTGCAGATTATCTGCTTCTTAAATTTTCTGATATTTTGCGTTATCAGCTGTATCACTGTAATCAGAATCTGGTCTCTCTGGATAAAGATATTGAACATGTTCAGAACCTTGTAGAAGTGGAAAAATTAAGATGGGGCAACGAACTGGATGTCAATACTTCTTGGGAATTAAGTCATAAAAACTTGTTTATAGCACCTCTTCTTCTGGTTCCTTTTATTGAAAATGCTTTTAAATATGTCTGCAGGCTTCCCGGCCACAAAGGATACATTATGATTTCATGCAGGGAAAAAGACAATACGCTTTCTTTTTATATTGAAAACTCCTACTCAGAGATGATAAGCCATAAAAAGAAGGATGGTGTGGGAGGAATAGGTCTTGAAAATGTAAAAAAACGCCTGAAATTGCAATATCCTGATGCTCATGATTTAAAAATTGAATCAGATCATCATGTTTTCAAAATATCTTTAACCTTACAACTTTCTGACCGCCATGAGTAATACGATTCCCAAAATGAAATGCCTGATTATAGATGATGAACCTCTGGCGAGATTCCACCTTAAAGAACTCGCCGGTCAAATAGATTTTTTATCGGTTGAAGATACATGCGCCACCGCACTGGAAGCAGACACCAAAGTAAAGGAAAACGAAATAGATCTTCTTTTCCTTGATATCAATATGCCTTATCTTACCGGTCTGGAATTTCTGGAACAGCTTGAAAATCCACCGTTATGTATCCTTACCACAGCCTATTCTGAATATGCTTTGGAGGGGTTCCGTTTACAGGTAGTGGATTATCTTTTAAAACCCATTGCCTTTAACCGTTTTTATCAGGCGGTAAATAAAGCGCAGCAACAGTTTATCATCAGTGAAAAATTGAAAAAGAATACATCTCTGGATGATCCTTTTCTCTATGTGAGGCAGTCTGATACTTTTATTAAGGTTTCCTGGGTAGATATTCTGTACATTGAAAGTATGCAGAATTACACCAAGCTTCATTTTAAAGATAAGTCACTTACTATTCATCAGACGATGAAAGCCATTGAGGAATCTCTTCCTTCAGATCATTTTTTCAGGATTCACAAATCTTACCTCATCAATATTACCCATATTGATATGATCTCCGGAGGGCGGCTTTTCATTAATAAAATTGAACTTCCCATTTCCCGTACCCGAAAAGAAGAATTACTTAATCAGGTGGTATATAAGAAATTAATAAGTAAATAGCAGAAAGAGAGAAGCCGGAAGTTGAGGGTTATCAGATTCCCCGCCTCCGGCATTTCTTATGGCAGATTCCAGCGCAGTGATACTGCAGCATAGAATGTACTTGCAAATCTTGGATCCGCAATTTTTTTGTCTCTGAAAATACTGCTGATTTTCCTATCATTTTCGCTGAAACTTCTCAGTATCGCGGTTCCTCCTGTGAGACGTAGCGTAAGTTTATCATTGATTTTCAATTCTGGTCTGAGTCCTGCAGTAATCTGCTGATAACCCAGAAGCATAGATTTTCCGCCTACATTTCTCTCTGCCGTCATCCCGTTGAGATCTACAACAGCTTTTAAAGCAAATTTGTCTGAAAACAGATAACCGGCTTCCATACCTTGCGGGAAATTGATGTTGAATTTAATTTTTCCGTTAGTCTTCCAATCAAAATAGATCCATGGTAAAATCATAGGAACTCCAAAAGCAGTGGTAAGCACCGGCCCTCCTCCCAATGAAAGATTAGGGTTAAAATGTCTGATAAACAAAATTCCTCCCTGCCCCAGCACATCATCAAAACTGACTCTTTCAAGGTCTGTATACACTCCCACGGATGCAGTCATCATCATACTCCACTTTTTGCCTAAAGGTCTCATGTGCTGTATTCCGATTTGTGCATTCAACATCTCATCCGGAAATAACTGAGTTTCGTAATTTTTGTGGGACATCTTTGCATAAGATCCGCTCAGAAGCATAGACCAGGATCTTACTTTCCCATCAGTATCCTTTTTTACGGATAACGGAATACTCAGGTTAAGATCTATTCTTTTAAAATCGCTTTTAGAATTCGTCTTTGTACTGTCTTCGGGGCGGATATAGCTGGAGCCCGGAATATATTCTGTTTTCAGCTCCGCAGAGAGTCCAGATTGTGCATTTACCCAATATCCTAACGGCAATAAACAACATAAAGCCGTCGAAAAGGTTCTTTTCATATTTTAAATTTTATGCAAAGAGAACCCTTTCGCTATTTTTCACAAAAATTACTTGATTAAGTGTCCGGATTGTATGACAACAGGATCAAATAAGAGGATTAATTTTCAATATATTATTCTGTTATATGACTGTAGGTATCTAAACTGTTGCTTTTTGAGAGTTAAAAATGCGGTATCCGAACCAAACTGCTATTAATGCCATTGCGGAACGTGTTACCACCATCGGAATGATAGAATCTGCTTCTAAAAGACCAATCAGTCCTGATATTAAGAATGTAACCATCAGCTGCATAAATCCCAATAATGCAGCCGCTGTTCCTCTCCCTTCTTTAAACGGAGACAATGCATGGGCAGACGTGATAGGAAACAAAATACCAATAGCCAGTAATGAAAGATAAAGCATTGCAATTTCCAGGGCTACGGAAAGGTTTTCTGCCGCAATGAGAATATGAAGGGAACATACAACCAGTAATACAATGGTAGCAGAAAATAACAGTACTGAGTTGCTTATTCTTTTAATCAGCTTAGGCGTAATATAGGCTGCAGTGATCAATGCCAATGAATTAAAAGCAAATATAAAACTAAATGTACTGCTCGAAAATCCATGGATCTCCATGAATAAGAATGGTGCATTTGAAATGTAAATAATCAAGGATGCAAACGCAATACTTCCTACCATGGTACTGTTGATAAAATCTCTATTTGAAATGATCATTTTCAACTGTTCTTTTAATCCTTTTTCATCCACACGTTCATCATCGGAAAGATTAATTCTGGTATTGGTTTCCGGTACATATTTATACACCATGAAGAATGTGATCAGACCCATGATACATAAAAAGGCGAACGAACTGTTCCAGCCCCAGAACTTAAGGAATACACTTCCTAATAGCGGAGCCACAATGGGAGCAATACCACTGATCTGAGACTGCTGGGAAAAGATAGTAACCGATTTTTGTTTATCATAAAGATCAATAATGATCGCTCTGCCAATAACAATTCCTGCACTTCCTCCGAATGCCTGCAGAAAACGCATGGCCCATAGCACATAAATATCGGATGTAAAATAAATGGCTGTTGCTCCTATAATAAAAAGCAAAAGTCCGCAGTATAACATAGGTTTTCGGCCTTTTTTATCAGATAAAGGCCCCCATAGCAACTGTCCGAAAGCAAACCCGGCAAAAAACACAGAAATGGATACCTGAATATGCCCGATATCGGTATTAAAAATCTTCGCCATACTTGGGAAGGCGGGAAGGTAAAGATCTATACTTAGTGACTCCAATGTGTTGAGCAGTGCTAAAATAAACACCACAATATTCAAATTCTTCTTCATAAATAACATAAGCCTTCACAGGCGGTTTTCAGCTGCAAAGTTGCTGTAAAAAGCATTATATTTCAATAAAAGAACTGAAGGAATTATAGGACAAACTGAAGATTTATATACAACAACAAATAAAAAAAGTTATTTTAACCTCATTATTATAGTAAATATTGAAGATTATCTTTTTTCATTATTCTTAAAATTGTCAGGATTTTGATGAGTATGTTTCTTGAAAAACCTTGAAAAATATGAAGCATCGTTAAAACCTAGTTTAAAAGCAATTTCTTTCACCGTGAGAGCCCCAAAGCTAAGTTCTCTCTTAGCTTCCAGGATAAGGCGCTGGGAAATCATTTTTTTTACTGTTGTTCCTCTCAAAAGGCGTACAATATCATTAAGATGATGAGTACTTATCTTTAATTGATCAGCGTAGAAACCTGTTTCTTTTTGGACTATATAATGCTTCTCAATAAGCCCCACCAGTTCCTGAATGCGCTGACGGTCATTCAATAAAGGTTCCTGAGGGTGAATTTGCTCTCCGATGATGATACAAAATGCTTTCAGATATGCTTTTAAGAGTTCTGTTCTTGATGACGTTTTATATTCATGTTCTATCAGTGATAGAATTGTACTGCAGGTTTTTTCATTTTTGGGGTTTAAAAAAAAGGGAAGCTCTCCTCCTGTGAGTACCGATTCTATATCACAGGCCTCGTTGAAAATTTCCCTGCTTATTGCCATGGCATATCCCTCCTCTCCTTCCAGTTTCATATTGAATGCCTGCCCTGGTGCAATGATACAGATTTGATTGTTCTCAAGTTTATAACTTTCAAAATCCAGTTCCAAACGGCTGTTTTCATACACCTCCCTGAACCAGATAATTTCAAAAAAATTATGCCGGTGAACATCATGAAAATTCTCAGGGCCTGCTGCACTCAGCGTACTCATCTGAAATTCTTCGGAAGTCAGATGGTGAACCGGGATTTCTTTTTCGGACATAATCATCAGTGTATTGTAAAGCAATTAACTATAAACAAAAACCACAGCAAAAAAAGTGCTGCGGTTCTCTTACAATATTTAAAATTAAATATAATTTTTCGGTTTTATTGGTTTAAAAAAGCATCCCAACCCTGGGCCGTAAGTGCTACCAGCTGGTTTGATCCTCTTGCTACCATAAAGTTTCCTTCTTCTTTTTCTACGGCATGTCCTATAATAGTAAAATCCGGATGATTTTTAATTTTATCAAAATCATCTGGTGAAATTGTGAACAAAAGCTCATAATCTTCACCACCGCTTAAAGCAGTCATTACCGGATTCAAATTCATTTCATCTGCAGTAGAGATCGTAAGGTTGTCCAAAGGAACTTTTTCTTCATACAATCTGAATCCTACTTTTGACTGATCTGAAAGGTGTAGAATTTCGGAAGCCAGACCATCTGAAATATCAATCATAGAAGTTGGTTTTATACCCAGTTCCTCCAGAATCGTTTTAACGTCTGTTCTTGCTTCAGGTTTCAGCTGTCTTTCCAGGATATAATCGTAGCCTTCCATTTCCGGCTGCATATTAGGATCTGCAAGATATACCGCATGTTCTCTTTCAAGAATCTGTAAGCCCATGTAAGCACCTCCTAAATCTCCGGTTACTACAAGAAGATCATTTGGTTTTGCTCCGCTTCTTTTTACGATATTTTCTTCATTCTCAATTCCTACAGCGGTAATGCTCATTACCAATCCAGAATTGGAACTTGTAGTATCTCCTCCTATAAGATCAACTTTGTATCTTCCACAAGCAGCCTGAATTCCGGAATAGATTTCTTCTAAAGCTTCTACAGGAAAACGGTTTGACACTGCAAGGGAAACCAATATCTGTGTAGGAGTTGCATTCATTGCTGCAATATCACTAAGGTTTACTACTACAGCTTTATATCCTAAATGCTTCAAAGGAACATATCCTAAGTTGAAATGTACTCCTTCCGCCAATACGTCTGTTGTAAGAACTACTTTTTTGTTATCAGGGTTAATAACTGCCGCATCATCTCCTACCCCAAGCTCCGAAGATTCATTGGATAGCGGAAAATGCTCAGTCAAATGTTTTATAAGACCGAATTCTCCTAATTTTGAAATGGGAGTCAGCTCCTGTGATTTATCTTCAAACATAATTTTTGCTTATAAGTGATCATTGATAAATGATAATTGATCAACCATCATTCATCATTTATATATTAATTTCTGCCGGGTCAATATTGTGTGGATGGAAAGGGAATTTTTTGAAGTCTTCTTTCGATAGCACAACCGTCTCCGGGCTTTTATACTTATTCATTGCTTCCACTACATCATCTGGTGGAGTGGTCATTTTTCTAAGCATCATATCAATCCATACTCCTGTAGCTTCTGCAGTGGCACAGTGCATTCCATCAGATGTATAGAATTTGTGTACAAAACGGTAGATAGAAGAATCTTCTGCACAACCGTCTATTTCCACACTTACAATAACAATCTGATCTGCATAAATTTCTTTAAAGAAAGAATATCTTTCATGCAGGATAACAGGACCAATTCCCCATCTGCTTAGCTGGGTAACTCCCATTTTCTCTTTAGTCATAAAAGCCATTCTGGCTTGCGCACAATATTGTACATACGATGAATTGGCTAAGTGCTTATTAGCATCAAGATCGCTCCATCGCACTTCAAATTTATGGTAGAAAATCATTTTTGGTCTCGTTAAAATTATAATCTTCAAAAATACTCAAATAAGATGGTTTATAAAAATTGTACTTTTGAAAAAATAATCTTCCGCATAGGATTACATATACATGAAACAGATCATTATTATCGGAGGCGGTGCTGCAGGCTTTTTCTGTGCATCCAATCTAGACGAAAAGAAATATACAATTACGATTTTAGAACAGAACTCTGATGTCCTTCAGAAGGTTAAAATTTCCGGAGGCGGGCGCTGTAATGTAACCCACGCCTGTTTTGATCCCAGAGAGCTTGTTCAGTTTTATCCCCGTGGAAACAAGGAACTGTTGAGTGTTTTCAGTAAATTTCAGCCTGGCGACACCATGGAATGGTTTGACCAGCGTAATGTTCCGTTGAAAATTGAGAACGATAACAGAACTTTCCCTGAAAGCAACTCTTCTCAGACTATCATCAATACTTTTCTGAATGAAGCGCAAAAGAAAAATGTCTCTGTAAAAACAAAATGTACAGTAAAAGAGATTGAAAAGCAGGATGAAAAATATATTGTAAAGACCAATTCGGGGGATTTTGAGGCAGATTATATCGTATATACAACCGGAAGTTCTCCAAAATCTTTAAAAATGGTTGAAAATCTTGGCCATAAAATTGTAGATCTTGTCCCTTCCCTTTTTACATTCAATATTAAAGATGAATTGCTGAAAGATCTTCCGGGAACAAGCTTTGAAAATGCAGGAATTTCCATTCCGAAGCTAAAAACCGAGGAGAGCGGACCGCTCCTTATTACTCACTGGGGACTTTCCGGACCTGCCGTTCTGAAAATTTCCGCATGGGAAGCCATAAGTCTGGCAAAACTTAAATATAACTTTGAAATTGAAGTTAATTTTATTTCGATAGAAATGGATGAAGCAGAAGAAACCTTCCATAATTTTAAGCAAAGCAATCCTAAAAAGACCATTGGACAGTCTAAAATCTTTGATATTACCAACAGATTCTGGCAAAAGATTTTAGAGATTTCAAAAGTTGACCTCAACAAACAGGTGGCTAATATTTCCGGAAAGGAAATGCAGAAAATCCTTGAAAATCTTTGCAAGAAGAAGTTTCAGGTGACCGGAAAATCAACTTTCAAAGATGAGTTTGTAACGGCCGGAGGTGTTGATTTAAAGGAAATTAACTTTAAAAACATGTCTTCAAAATTACTCCCTAATTTCTATATTGCGGGAGAAGTATTAAATATAGATGCTGTGACAGGAGGTTTCAATTTTCAGGCATGCTGGAGTGAAGGCTGGCTGATTGCACAGGACCTCAATGCATTATAAAAAAGTATTATTTTTACTAAAAACTAAAAAACATGAAAAAAATATTCGGCTTCTTTCTTTTATTCTGCTTCTTTTTAGGATACAACCAGGCAAGAACAATTATCTCTGACTGGACTTCCCTTACACAGGCTGTCAATGTAGAAAATAAACAAAATTGGAACTTCCGTGTGACTGCAAAAATCAGGAAAGAAGATCAGGGTAATGGATCCAATTGCGGGCTATGGTGCAGAATAGACAATAAAGATCAGTCTGTTGGTTTTTTTGAAAATCAATATTACGGAATTAAAGTAACCAATGAATGGAAAACGTATGAAATAAAAGGAACCATCAACACTTCTGCGCAAACCATGAACATCGGAGCTTTTGCACAAAACAACGGGGATTTTTATTTTGACGATTTTAAGTTGGAAGTCAATGATGGAAAGTCAAAAAAATGGATTGAAGTTCCATTGGAAAACTCAGGTTTTGAAAAAGATATCACATCTTCAAATGGTTGGTTTGAAGGAATCCGTTCTCAGAAAGCAACGCATGTAAAGCATTTTACAATCGGAACATCGGATTACAACCCATTCAGCGGCAACAAGTCTTTGTTGATCAAAGGTCATGATATTATCGGCACAATGCCTGATGGAAAATTTATGGATGTCAATGGTATCAAATTATATTATGAAGTGTATGGAGAAGGTGAACCCGTACTTATGCTTCATGGCAATGGCCAATCTATCAGTGCTTTTATGAATCAAAAAGATACGTTTGCTAAAAAATATAAAGTGATCATTATAGATTGTCGCGAACGAGGAAGATCTACTTATGACAAAACGAAAGAACTTACTTTTGATATTCAGACAGAGGATATTAAGCAGTTTTTGGAGAAACTGAACATTAAAAAAACAAAGATTCTGGGCTGGAGTGACGGCGGAATTCTCGCACTGTCTATGGCAATGAAATATCCGGAGATGGTAGACAAAATAGCATGCTCAGGAGCCAATATATTTCCGGAAGGAGTTAAAGATGATGATTTAAAGTCCATGAAAGAGATGCTCGTGAGCCTTACTAAAGAGAATAAAGACCACAAAAATGATATCTTTATTGATCTTCTGAATCTGGATTTGAAGTATCCTCAATGGAAATATGAAGACCTAAGTAAAATTCAGTGTCCGTCATTGATCATTGCTGGTGATAAAGATTTGATAAAAACAGAACATACGGTAAAAATCGCAGAATCAATCCCGCATGGACAGTTGGCTATTATTCCGAATACAAGCCATTATGTTCCTGAAGAAAAACCGGAACTGTTCAATGAAATAGTCATTGATTTTTTTGAAAATAAATAACCTGAATATTTTATAATCATGAAAAAAATATCAATACTGATTTTACTTTTAGGAGCTCAGTTTGCCTTTTCCCAAACAACACAAAAAGAAGAATCCAAAAGTCAACCTACAACTTCTGCTGAAAATAACAATATAGAAACTCCTGTTGAATACCCAGGCGGAATGATTGCTCTCAGACAAGATATTAGTCAAATTTTTGATGCTTCAAAGTTCGAAGGATCATCTGGTATATCCAAATCAGTTACAAAGTTTGACATCAATCCTGACGGGAGTATAAGTTCTATTTCAACAACAGGAAATAACCCCGCTTTAAACAAAGAAATGGATCGCGTCATAAAAACCTTAAAGACAAAATGGAAACCTGCCACCAAAAATGGACAGCCTATTACATCAACATATCGTATTCCAATGACATTAAATCGCTAAAATACTAATCCTAACCTTATAAACTAAACACATGAAAAAAATATTCGCATTTATTTTATGCTTTGGATTTGGGTTCATCTTAGCACAGGAAACGGCAACACACCCTGCCAAAGACCATTCCAGAGATAAATATATTCCTGAACAGAGTAAGCAGGCAGAATATCCTGGTGGAATTTCTGCATTTATGCGGGAGGTAACACAAAAAATTAATTCTAACCGAATAAAAGGATCAAAAGGTAAAGCCCGCTCTAATGCAAAATTCTCGGTGAACGCTAAAGGAGATATAGAAACTATCATTGTAACCGGAGAAAATGAATCTCTTAATCATGAAGTAGAAAGAGTCATGAAATCTATGACAACTAAATGGACTCCCGGAGAATACAAAGGGAATTCTGTGATGATTTGGTTTAACCTTCCTTTTGTTGTCAATTTTGAATAATCGAAATGCTTTCTGCTAAAAGAAATATTTCTCTTTTTTTGAAAACCTTTCTCATCGTTGGGTTTGGGTATTTCTTTTGGCTGATGCTGAAAATTACCTTAGAGTATATTCCTTTTAACCCTGAAGTCAGTTTTCTGATGATTAAGCAGACAGAAGTTGTGGACAGACCTGAATATCTTACCTTTTTCTATGCTCACGTTTACACAAGTATTTTTGTCCTTCTGTCAGGGTTCCTGGCTATTCTCAGACAGAATTTTGGATTAAAAAACCTCCACCGGAATATGGGAAAAGTATATATTTTTCTCATTCTGATTTTCGCAGCGCCTTCAGGAATTTATATGGGAGTCTTTGCCAATGGCGGTTTTTTATCAAAGATTTCATTTGTTATTTTAGGCTTTTTATGGTGGTTTTCAACCTATAAAGCATATCAGCTGGCAAGACAGAAAAAGTTTAAAGAACACAAGCAGTGGATGTGGCGCAGTTTTGCTTTTACATTATCTGCGATTACTCTGAGAATGTGGAAAGTTATTATTGTATATTTATTTCATCCCAATCCTATGGATGTGTATCAGATCATTGCATGGCTGGGCTGGATTCCCAATATCCTTATTATTGAATATTTAATCACAAAAAAACATATATGAAAATTGTAAATTACACGCTTATTTCTTTACTGGCAGTTGCTTTGGCAAGCTGCAAAAAAGAGGGAAAGACCAATGAATCGGGGAAAGATTCCCTGACTGCAAAGAAAGATTCTGTTATTATTCCTGAGGTTCACAAAGAATACTACGGAATTTATACCGGAGAATTTGCAGGAATGGAAAAGGTGGTTGACGAGACAGATGGTTCGGAATATGATGTCGACAACTATAAAAGAATTTCTTTAAAAATTAACAGAATCACCAAAGACAGCGTTTACGGGCAAAGTATTGTGAATGGCAATCAGCGCCCTTTCCGAGGGGTTTTTAATGAGGCAGCAGCATCTTTTGTACTGGATGAACCCGGAAATGACAAAACAGACGGCAGGTTTGAGGTAAAACTGAAAGGAGACAGCTTAACCGGAAAGTGGAATGCCTTTGATAAAACAGCCGTTAAAGCTCCTTCAAAAACCTTGAAACTGACTAAAAAAGAGTTTGTTTACAACCCCAATTTTATGCTGGATAAGGATTCTGATCTGGTAGACTGGTCCAATCCTAAAGAATTTACAGAAAAGTACAAGGATGAAGAGACCGGCAAAACAGAAAGCTATAAAACGTCTAAAAACCGCATAGCTTCAGAAGCAATATTCAAGCTGAATGCATCTAAACAGAAACTGACAGAGAAAGACCTTAAAAACTTAAGAAAACTTGATCTTGAGATCATCAAAAATTCTGTATTTGCAAGACACGGCTACTCTTTCAAAAAAGAAACCTACAGAAATTTCTTTGAACAAACAGACTGGTACATCCCGGTTTCCAGTAATGTAGACAATGACCTTTCTCCTATGGAAAAGGAAAATGTTGCTTTACTGAACCGCTTTACCAAGTATGCAGAAGATAAGTACGATAGTTTTGGGAGATAGGTAACAGGTAGTAGGTTGCAGGCGTTAGGGATTAGGAGTTGATGTTAAGTTTTCACTTTTTGTCATTCTTACGATAAGATAGAGAATAAAACAGCCTACAGCATAGCACAGGTTATCAATCCATGAAAAAGAATTTCCGATCACAATATACATCAGGCTTCCAGGACGGAAGCCTAATTTTTCCGCAATATGGAAATACTGTGCAAATTCTATCAAAAAGGAAAAAACAAGAATCCCCAGAATCAGTTTCTCATTGTTTATTTTTACAAAACTCTTTACGAAAGTGTAAAGAAGCATCACTACAATAATATCCCCGAGATAAGCTCTTACGAAGAAAATATGGCTCAGTTTGGTGGCAATCAAAACTTCTACAAGAAAAATAAAAACGGTCAGAAGAAGATATTTCAGGCTGAATTGTAATTTCATTTCAAAGGGGGATTAGGCATAAAAAATCGGTATTCAATGAACACCGATTGTATTTTTATATGAGCAAATATATTATTTCTTTACTTTAATTGTACACCCAATTGCCACCGTTTTTGTCATTTTCACCGGTTCTCCTTTTATCAGAGCATTTACGGCATCCTGAGCATAATATTCGGATACATCATTCGGGTTATCGTAATTATTGTCGATGGCACCGATATATTTCACAATATTCTTTCCGTTTTCTTTCTTCAGTACAAAAACATGAGGAGTCTTTGTAGCTCCGTACTGCGGATAAATTTTCTGCCCTTCATCTACCAGATACGGAAAAGTAAACCCTTTCTGCTTTGCTCTTTCAATCATCTGCTGGTAGCCGTCTTCAGGCTGTACATTAGGATCATTAGGGTTAATGGCAATTACCGGATAGCCCTGAGCTTTATATTTTTTATCCAGCTCAATAATCCTGTCTTCATATTTCTTCGCGTATGGGCAGTGGTTACATGTAAATACAACAATGAATCCTTTTGCACTCTTAAAATCGCTTAAAGAAACCATTTTACCATCAATATTTTTAAGCTTAAAATCAGCAGCTTCATCTCCTACTTCATAGCCTTTTGCAGAAACATTCTCTTTCTGAGTCTTGTTTTTATCATGATCTGTCGTTGTAAAGCTCAGTAATCCAAGCCCAACGATGAATGCGGTCATTAAAATTTTCAGGTTTTTCATAATCGATTATTTATTGTAGATTTTCTTTAATTGTTTTTTCAAGATCTGCTTTGCTCATTTCACCATCATTGAAATGAACTTTCACTCCGTTTTTATAGAACAGCGTTACAGGAATATTTCCATCCCAGTCTTTTTCAAACTTTGGAATCCAGGTATTCATTCTTTTGATATCATCCAGCAGGAGAACCTCAGCGGTAAGGTTTTTATTTTTAATGAATTTCAATACTCTTTCTTTATCTGCCAGCCTGTCCAGTGAAACCAAAATCATTTTAAATTTCTGATTATCAGCGAATCCAGCATTCACTTCCATAAAATGAGGAAGCTCTTTTACACATGGCCCACAGGTAGTTGACCAGAAATTGACAACCAACAACTTATCTTTTTCCTGCTGAATCCGCTTTTCTAGATCTTCATATTTTATCACAGAAACTTCAGTCTGCTGGGCTTTAAAAACCGTACAAAATATAAATACAGCTAATATCTTTATTAAATTCTTCATACTCAAAAAACTATAAAATATTATAATTCAACAATATACAAAAATATAAATTTTCCTATTTCATAAATCCTTTACAAATGAACAATTTATTTTTATCATGGATACATTTTTTAATACTTTTACAGCCTTAAAAAATTAAAACCATGAAAAAAACTTATTTGCTTCTGCCAATATTCTTTTTGGCAGCATGCTCCAGCAGCAACGATGATAATGATTCTTCTAACAACAACGGGAACAACAACGATAACAGTCCGGTTTTGGTAACGAAAATGACGATGGACGGAGATATTTTAACGTTTACATATAACGGTTCAAAAATTTCTCAGATCAAAAATCTTACTGAAGGAAGCGTAACGACATTTACTTATGCTGGTGATCTTATTTCCCAGTCTGTAGTAAATGGTTCAAATACCTCTCTTACTACGAAATTTACCTACGACGGAAGCGGCAGATTATCAAAAAAAACAATTAGCGGAACTGATTTCGGTGGAGCATGGAATTCAGAATCCAACTACACTTATCAAGCAAACAATAATGTAAAAATAGTATATACTGCCTCTTCTTCAGCATCAACAAGAACTGAAACAAGAAATGCTGTCCTGAATGCCGATGGCTCAATGAGCAGTTGGACAGGTACTCTTTCAAGAACTCAAAATAATACTACTGAGACAGCAACGTCTACCTTAAAAACAGTGGTATATGATACAAAAAATGCTCCTTTGAAAAATATCACCGGATACCTAAAAATCATTGACAACGAAGATGAAAGCGGATCTGCTCACAATACACTAAACTACAATCACATCATCAGTTACAATAACGGAACCGGAACTGAATGGACAATCTTCAAATCTAATTTTGAATACAATGCTAGTGGCTACCCTATAAAAGAAGTGCGAAGCTATTATGAGAAAACAGGGAATACTCCTACAGGTTCCACTGATGTTAATACTTATGAATACAATCATTTATAAGACACGGAACTTATCAGATACATTAAAAGGATTGAGGCAGCCCCCTCAATCTTTTTTTATGAAACTATGCTCCCTCAGGGCTGATAAGGCCATTACAAAAAATAACTTAACAATTTGAATAACAATATTTTGAATCAATGAAAATAAAGTGTAAATTAGCTTTTACCAAATTCAAATTATTATGAAAAATTCAAAAAATCAAAAAAGAAAGCTTAGTAAAAATGAGCTTAAAGAAATCAGTGGGGGTGCTAACAGACCAATCTGCCCTAGAGTAATAAGCTGCACAGATCCGCACACCGGAGAAGATCGATATGGAGTTCCGGGCATGCAGGATGGATTTTGCTGTTAACCAAGTTGATAACTTAAACAAGGTGAATATGAAAAGGTTCACAAAAGCCGAGCTAAAAGAAATCAACGGAGGCGCAACAGCCTGCGCTGAAGGTTTATGCAAACTAAGAGGAGTAAGCCATTTCCTTATTATCGGACCGAGAGGTAAAGACGGCTATTGCTGCTAATTAAAAAATTAACATAATTAAAAAATGATTGGATTAACCTCCAATCATTTTTTTTATCGCATTCAGCTTCATTAAAGCTTCAATAGGTGTCAATGTATTAATATCTATTTTCGTAAGCTCCTCACGAATATTTTCCAGAACAGGATCATCCAGCTGGAAGAAGGAGAGCTGCATATTTTCCTCAGTCACTCTTTTGATGCTCTCAGAAGTACCTCCACTTCCCTGAGTTCTGCTCGCTTCAAGTGTTTTAAGAATTTCATTGGCTCTGTTGACCACTTTGGCAGGCATTCCCGCCAGTTTTGCCACATGAATACCGAAACTGTGTTCGCTTCCACCCGGAATAAGTTTTCTCAGGAAAATGATGTTTCCTTTGTTTTCCTGAATAGAAACGTGAAAGTTTTTCACCCTTTCAAAATTGATTGTCATTTCATTCAGCTCATGATAGTGCGTGGCAAACAAAGTCTTAGATTGCGTTGGATGCTGATGAAGATATTCTGCAATCGCCCATGCAATAGAAACCCCGTCATACGTGGACGTTCCACGACCGATTTCATCCAGCAAAATGAGACTTCGCTCTGAAATATTGTTCAAAATATTGGCAGCCTCGTTCATTTCTACCATGAAAGTAGATTCACCGGCAGAGATATTATCTGTAGCTCCTACCCTTGTAAAGATCTTATCCAGCATTCCGATTTCAGCATATTTTGCAGGCACAAAACTTCCGATCTGAGCCAAAAGACATACAATAGCCGTCTGACGAAGAATTGCAGATTTACCGGCCATGTTCGGTCCTGTCACCATAATGATCTGCTGGGAATCTTTATCCAGGAAGATATCATTCGGGATATATTTTTCTCCTAAAGGAAGAGCATTCTCAATGATTGGGTGTCTGGCTTCTTTTAAATCAATAGCATAGCCATCATTCAGAACAGGCTTGGTATAACTCTCAGAAACAGCCAGCTCAGATAGTCCGGAAGCCACATCAAGCTGAGCAATAATATTAGAATTCCCTTGGATCTGGTCAATATAAACCATCGTTTCTGCACATAAGTTTCTGTACAGCGAAGTTTCAAGAACCCCTATTTTTTCTTCGGCACCCAGAATCTGGCTTTCGTATTCCTTTAATTCTTCGGTAATATATCTTTCAGCATTCACTAAAGTCTGCTTCCTTACCCAATCGTCCGGAACTTTATCTTTATGAGTATTCCGAACTTCAATATAGTATCCGAAAACGTTATTAAAATCAATTTTAAGGCTTGTAATTCCTGTTCTTTCAATTTCTCTCTGGCACATTTCGTCCAGAAATCCGCGTCCTTTATTCTGCAGGTTTCTCAATCTGTCCAGTTCTTCAGAAACACCTTCTTTAATGATATTTCCTTTGGCAATACTTACCGGAAGTTCTTCATTAAGATGATTCTGCAGAAACTTAATCAATTCTTCAAGATCAAATAAAGGTTCTAACCACGCCAGTACATCTGCATGAGGATGCAATAACGCTTTGATTTTATGAATATTAATTAAACTTTGACGAAGATATCCCAGCTCTTTTGGTGAAATTTTCTCTGCAGCCAGTTTCCCCATTAATCGGTCAAGATCAGAAATTGACTTCAAAAGCTGGCAGATTTCGTATTTCAGAGGATCATTTTCGTTTAAGAAATCAATCAGAGAAAGTCTTCTCATAATCTCATCTACTGATTTCAAAGGAAGAATAATTCTTCTTCTCAAAAGCCTTCCTCCCATTGGAGTAGAGGTTTTATCTATGATATCCAGCAGAGATTTTCCTTGTGGATTGCTTGGATAAACAATTTCAAGGTTTCTCAGAGTAAAATTATCCATCATCAGATAATCTTCCTGTGGAATGATCTGAAGTTTTGTAATATGGGCCAGCAGATTATGGTGGGTATCTTCTACCAGATAGGCAAAAATAGCTCCTGCTGCCGTAATAGCCAGTGGAAGGTTCTCTACACCAAATCCTTTTAAAGAATTGGTTTTAAAGTGATTCGTTAGTTTTTCGTAGGCAAAATTATATTGAAAAGCCCAGTCTTCCAGTTTAAAGGCACTTTTATTTTTAATCTGCTCCGGAATCTGTACACTTCTCTGGTAAATAATCTCACTGGGATCAAAAGTATTGACAATATGAAGCAGCTTTTCCAGGTTTCCTTCACTTACCAGAAATTCTCCGGTAGAGATATCCACCAAAGCAATTCCATATTTCTCTTTGTCTTTGTGTAAAGAAAGCAGGAAATTATTTTTTTTGGAATTTAAAACCTGATCATTGAAAGTAACTCCTGGTGTAACCAATTCGGTAACACCTCTTTTTACAATTCCTTTCACCATTTTAGGATCTTCCAGCTGATCACAGATTGCCACTCTCATCCCTGCTCTTACCAGTTTCGGAAGATAAGAATCTATTGAGTGATGCGGAAATCCGGCAAGTTCTACACTGCCTTCTCCATTATTTCTTTTGGTAAGGACAATTCCCAGAATCTGAGATGTTTTCACGGCATCCTGCCCAAAAGTTTCATAAAAGTCCCCTACTCTGAAAAGTAAAAGCGCATCAGGATATTTACCCTTGATGGTGTTGTACTGCGTCATTAACGGGGTTTCTTTCTTTGCTGCTTTTGCCATAGTAAAAAATGAGCCCCAAATTTAAAAAAATAAATTCAGGGTAAGAGAATTGTTTAGGGGTTAATCTTCTATACTTTTCTTTATCAGTAATTAATCGTATTTTCACCATCAAATCACATTATTCATGGAATTTCCTGTCTTAGAGACTGAAAGACTTATTTTACGTCAGCTCACATTCAATGATACCCAAGACCTGTTCGAGTATTTTTCTCTGGATGAAGTCATGGAATATTATGATCTGGAAACCTTCAAAACAGAAGAAGACTCCCAGCGCATTATTCAGCACTTTAACCGTGAGTTTGAAAAAGGAAAAGGCTTCCGGTGGGCACTGGAACTGAAATCTGAAAACAAAGTAATAGGTACCTGTGGCTACCACAACTGGTACAGGGAACATTTCAGAGCTGAGATCGGCTATGAGCTCAATCCAAAATTCTGGAAGCAGTCTTATATGAAAGAGGCAATTCTCCCTATCCTGACCTATGGATTTGAAACGATGAGACTTCATCGTGTAGATGCGTTCATTGACCCATCCAATATTTCTTCTGAAAAGCTGCTGTCTTCATTAAATTTCAGCAAAGAAGGAACTTTGAAAGATTACTTTTTTGAAAAAGGAAAATTCGTAGATGCAACGATCTTCGGGCTTATTAATAAATAAATTGATCCAAGATCTAACGCTAAGAGGCAAAGACAATTGATATTGATTCGTCTTATTTTCGTTCGCAAAGGCGTTTCATTAAGCAATTGAAAGCTTGTTTCGCTGAGTGAAACGTCTTTGTGAACCCTTACCCACAGATAAGCTTTAAACTTGCGTTCAATGCGTTAAAATTACCTAAACCATAATACTTTATCTTTCAGAAAGGTGTTTTTCCAGTGCCTCAGAACTTTTCTTATAGGCCCATTTTTGCTTATAGTTTACCCATTTGGCTTTGAATAATTTTCTCATGAGCTTATCCGTATATCTCATAATGAAAACATGATACAGCATATTGGCAAAGACATTCGGTTTATTGGGAAGCGCTCTTAAGGAAAGTGAAAAACCTGGTTCCAGATATCTGTTAAAGTGCCAGAAAGCCCCTGGAATAAAGAGAGCATCACCATGTTCCATAAAAATCTCGTAGCCTTTGGCATATTGTAAGGCCGGAAACTTTTCATAATCCGGATTCTCATAATCCACATCATAAATAGTATGAACAGATAAAGGAACTTTATATAAAAATGGAGACTGCTTCTGATCAAACAAAAGAATTCTTTTCTTTCCTTCAAAGTGGATATGCATAAAATCACCCAGATCCACATCATAATGCATTAAAACATGAGCTTCACTACCCCCGAAAAATAAGGTTGGAAGTCTTTTAAAAAACTTCATTCCCAAATCCGGATACGTAAAGTTTTTCAGTAGCTCAGGAAGTCTGTCTGTAATGATATAGAAAAAGATACGCAGATCTGAAGGCTTACTCTTTATGGTATCAATATACTCCTTCATTTTCATTTGAGCTACCGGAGCATCAGAGCTTTTGGCAGCATCTGCAGGTTTATTGTCATACAACGGAACTTCCTGATCACCCGCTTTTTCCCGGATGTAAGCCAGATTCCATTTATCGAAAGCATCCCACCGACTGGCAAAATTCTTGATTAAAAGAGGTTTTTGCTTTTTAAAATAATTTTTCTGAAAATCTTCTTTACTGATATCATTTACAATATCTACGTTTTCGAGGATCATGTATTTTGTATTTAATGCGAAATAAAAATAGTGTTTTTTTGCTCCCTGCAAAAATTAAAAAAAGAGCCCTTTCAAAATTAGACTTCAAAGGTATTCATCCCCGAGAACTAAACGAAAAAAATTATATTTGTGGTAACAAGTGAATTTATGAGAGTCTACAATACCAAACATTTCCTTAAAATTCTTTTCAGTTTACACAAAAGTGATACACTGAAAATCCTTTTTCCAAGTATGGTTCTTATAGGATTGTATTCCTGGGGAATTCAGTATCTGGAAGTGGAATATCTTCACCTTACCTCAAAATCAGGAATCAGTAATGTGGGCATGATTCACTCTCTGTTGGGTTTCGTTCTTTCGCTTTTATTGGTTTTCAGGACCAACACTGCGTATGACAGATGGTGGGAAGGCCGAAAGCTTTGGGGAAAATTGGTAAATGACACCAGGAATTTCGCTATAAAAATCAATACTATCCTTAGTGATAACCGTCAGGATGCTGAACAGATTGCAAGATATTTAAAATATTTCCCTCACTTTTTAGCCAAACATCTTTCTAAGGAATCTACAAGACTCGCTTTGGATGAAGACTATTCTGAGATTGAAAATTCTTTAAAAAATCATGGCCCCAGCGAAATGATTATCCTGCTAACCCATAAATTGAACGTATTAAAAAAGGAAGGTAAAATTTCAGAAATTGAAATGCTGTATTTAGACACTCAGCTTTCTGGATTTTTGGATGTATGCGGAGGCTGTGAGAGAATCAAAAATACTCCAATTCCCTATTCTTACTCTTCTTTCATCAAGAAATTTATTATTCTATACGTTTTTGCACTGCCTATTGCTTATGTGATTACCATAGGCCTTTTCATGATTCCGCTTACCGTTTTCGTATATTATGTTTTAATGAGTCTGGAGCTTATTGCGGAAGAAATTGAAGACCCTTTCAATAATGACGAAAATGATATTCCTATGGAAACATTAGCGCAGAACATTGAAAAAAATGTGCATCAGATTATGATCAGGAAATAAAAAATCAAGCTTTTAAAGCTTGATTTCTTTGAGTTCGCCGTCCTGTTTTATTTCTACAAACTTGCTTTCCCTGTTGGCAGCAGAATATCCGTAGAAAAATGTACTGTATATAGGAGTAGAATACAGATAAGCTCCATAGCCGTTATAAGCATCTGAAGTTCCCGTCTGCTGTTGATAACTTGCTGTTGCAGTAAAATTGACAATGGTTTCAAGATAATATTTACCCGGTTTCAGTTTTTCAAATTTAAATCTGCCGTGATCATCTGTTAAAGCTTCCACTCTGTATTTAAAAGCTTCTTCAGACATATACACTGTTGTCTTTTTGTTTTCATACTTCCTTCTCATATCATAAAATTCCTCAAAATAAGGAGTTACAGGAAAAAGCATAATAACCGTTCCTTTGGGTGCGTAATGTTTCTCTCCAAGTAATGGCTTGATTCCCCAATTGTTTTTTTGTTTTGTAGAAGCAACGCCTTCAATTGTAGAATTTCCGAATCCCAGCATATCTCTGGCCAGTTTTTTATCAAAAAAAGCTTGAGGATAATACGTATTTTGTGCCTCCAGATAGATAAATCCCCATATTAATATGAATAAGGTGAATAATTTTTTCATAGTATATTTTTGAGTCAAATATAAGTATTTTACTATTTTTGAAATAAAAATGGCTATGAAGTACATGTTTCTATTGTTTTTTTCCACTTCCGTCATGACGATGGCACAGAAACCTTGTGGATATAAAAACGGATTACAGGAGGGTTCCTGTAAAGAATTCTATGACAACGGGCAGGTAAAAAATACAGTAGAATGGGAAAAAGGGAAGCTGGACGGAGATGCTGTTTTTTATTATGATAACGGAAAAATACAGTCTAAAGGAGAATACAAAAAAGGATTCAAAGTAAAGGAATGGTCCTATTTTGATAAGAACGGAGTACTTACTTCCAAGGAGGCTTTCAGAAACGGAGAAAAGAATGTTTATGATAACAGCCTTACAGCCACTTTTTATTCTCCAGCCGGCAAAATAACTGAAATTTCAAATTATAAATTCAATAAATTACAGGGTGAAAGCAAAACCTTCCATGAAGACGGAAAATCAGTAAAGGACATCGGCCAGTATGACAATGGTCTTGCCACCGGAAAATGGAAAGTGTTTTATCCATCAGGAAAATTACAGCGTGAAACTGAGCTTGCCAACGATAAGAGAAACGGCAACAGGGTTCATTACCGTGAAGACGGAAGCATAGAAAAGACAGAGGTCTATCAAGACGGAAAATTAATCTCAACAAAATAATACAATTGGTACAGAAACTAAAACTGGAAGAACTTAACAGAATAGATGTAGAAACATTTAAGAAGGTTGAAAAAATTCCGTTGGTCATCATTTTAGATAATATCAGAAGTATGCACAATGTAGGTGCAGCTTTCAGAACGGCAGATGCCTTTTTAATTGAAAAAATCATTCTTTGCGGAATTACACCGCAGCCGCCTCACCGTGAGATTCATAAAGCAGCGCTGGGAGCAACGGAAAGTGTAGACTGGTCTCATGAGGCAGAAACCAATACAGCGATTGCTGATCTGAAGAGCAAAGGGTACGAAATCATCGGAATTGAGCAGACTACCGGCAGCCAGCTTATTACTGATTTTACGATTGACAGATCGAAAAAATATGCCTTGATTTTAGGAAACGAAGTGGAAGGAATCAGTGATGAAGTTCTCCCTAATATTGATGTATTTTTAGAAATTCCACAGCTTGGAACAAAGCATTCTCTGAATGTAAGTGTATGCGCCGGAATTGTGATGTGGGAATTTGCAAAAGCGTTAAAATAAAAAAACTGCATATGTCCTTAGTAGACAGTGCAGTTTGAAATAAATCTAATAAAAAGTAAAAATGAAAGGCGACAAAGGTACTTTTTTTTTCATTACAAACAAATTTTGACGTCATTTTTTTTGATTCACATTAAAAAAAATAGCGTTTTCAGAAAAAGTTTCATTTAATTTTTTATAAATTAGCACAATGTTTATCAAGGACTATATCTCAAAAGACTTTCCATGTTTTAGCCTGTCTGACTCCATAGAGTCGGCCAGAAATATGTTGGAGGATTTTGGATATTCCCATGTTTTTATCAAAAAATCCCACCATTTCTACGGAGCTATTGCAATGGACTTTTTATATGAAGAAGATGGTGGAACTTTGAAGGATCTTGAACACCAGATTGAACGGTTTGCGATCTTGGAGGACAGCAATATTATGGACAGTATCCGTCTGTTTTATACCTTCAGCAGCAATATAATTCCGGTGATTAATAAAAATGAAAAATATCTGGGATATATTACCTGTGAAGATGTTTTTCAGGACCTTTCCCGTTATCCTTTATTTTCAGAAACAGGAGCCATTCTTACTGTAGAAACTCCCGCCAGAAAATATTCTATGACGGAAATTACCAATATCGTAGAAAGCAACAACTCCAAGTTTTATGGAGGGTTTATAAGCTTTATGTCTGAAGAAGTGGTTCAAATTACAATAAAGATCAGCAATGAAAATCTGGCCTCGATAGACTCAACTTTTGATCGGTATGACTACAGAATTGTTGAAAAATACTATTCTGATGAGAAATCCGATCTGTTTAAAGACCGATTTGGTTTTTTACAAAAATTCATAGAAATATAACATGAAGGCAGCCATATATTCTCAGAAAAAAGATCTTGATACTTTTTTATATTTAAGCAAGTTTATCTCTGAACTTGAAGCCAGAGATGTAAAATCTGTTCTGTACGATGAAATGGCTGAAGCACTTCAATTCTCAAAAATTTTTGAAACTTTCAACTGTAAACAGGATCTTCTCGATAAGGAAGTTGATCTGTTTTTCACTTTCGGTGGAGACGGAACAATTGTAAATTCTTTAACGTTCATTGAAGATCTTGAAATTCCTGTTGTAGGAGTAAATACCGGAAGACTTGGGTTTTTGGCTTTTTTCACTAAAGAAGAAGCCTTTAAAGAGCTTGATTCTATTTTAAAAGGAGATGTAAAGACGAGCCGCCGTTCTGTAATCGAAGTGGTTTCTCCCAATCTGGAAGGATTTTTCCCATATGCCCTGAACGATGTTACGGTTTCCAGAAAAGAAACTACATCCATGATTACCGTAGATTCTTATATTAATGATGAATTTTTGAATGTATTCTGGGGTGATGGTGTTATCATTTCAACCCCAACCGGTTCTACCGCTTACTCTTTGAGCTGTGGCGGACCTATCATTTCTCCAAACAACGAAAATTTCGTCATCACTCCTATCGCGCCTCACAATCTGAATGTGAGACCTTTAGTGGTGAATGACAAAGTAGAAATAAAATTCAGGGTGGAAAGCCGTGTACCTCAATATTCCCTTTCTCTGGACTCCCGACTGATCCATATAGAAACCGATAAGGAAATTATCATCAAAAAGGCAGCATTCCAGCTTCTTCTGGTACAGCCCAACAGTTTAAGTTTCTATGAGACGATCCGTCAGAAGCTACTTTGGGGAAGAGATAAAAGAAATTAGTAATTTCTTAAAAATGATTACCTTTACACGAAATTAAAACACCTAATAAATTTATAATAAAAAGTAAAACATGAGCAGAATTTTTCCGGCAGGAGTTGCCACAGGTCAGTTAGTTACTGATATCTTTCAGTATGCTAAAGAAAACAAGTTTGCATTACCTGCAGTAAACGTAATTGGATCAAGCAATGTAAACGCTGTGATGGAAACTGCAGCGAAATTGAACTCTCCTGTAATTATTCAGTTTTCAAATGGTGGAGCTGCTTTTAACGCAGGAAAAGGATTAAACAACGACGGACAAAAGGCTGCAATCTTAGGATCTATCGCTGGAGCAAAACATATTCACACTCTTGCGGAAGCTTACGGAGCAACAGTAATTCTACACACAGACCACTGTGCAAAAAAATTACTTCCTTGGATTGACGGATTGATGGATGCTAACGAAGAATTCTTCAAGCAGACAGGAAAATCTCTTTATTCTTCTCACATGCTGGACCTTTCTGAAGAATCTTTAGAAGAAAACCTTGAGATTTCGGCTCAGTATTTTGAAAGAATGGCTAAACTTCAGATGACTCTTGAAGTAGAAATAGGGGTTACAGGAGGTGAAGAAGATGGTGTTGACAACTCAGACGTTGATAACTCTAAACTATATACTCAACCTGAAGATATAGCTTACACTTATGAAAAGCTAAAAGCTATTTCTGACAACTTTACCATTGCTGCTGCTTTCGGCAACGTACACGGAGTTTACAAGCCAGGAAACGTAGTTCTTACACCGAAAATCCTTGACAATTCTCAGAAATATGTTCAGGAGAAATTCGGAACTGCTGCTAAACCTATTAACTTTGTATTCCACGGTGGTTCAGGATCTACTTTAGAGGAAATCAGAGAAGCTATCGACTACGGAGTGATCAAAATGAATATCGATACTGACCTTCAGTTTGCATATACAGAAGGCGTTAGAGATTATATGGTAAACAATATCGAGTATTTAAGAACTCAAATCGGAAACCCTGAAGGAGAAGAAAAACCTAACAAGAAATTCTATGACCCAAGAGTTTGGGTAAGAAAAGGTGAGGAAACATTCTCTACAAGATTGGCACAAGCATTTGAAGATTTAAATAACGTAAATACTTTAAAATAAGAACTGTACATTTGTACCGATGTAAAAAGTATTCATAAGAAATACATTTACATTGGTACATTTTACATTTATACATTAATACAAGCAAAAATGGCATTCGACTGGTTTAAAAGAAAAGCAAAAAACATTACCACTTCTACTGATGAAAAAAAGGACGTTCCCAAAGGCCTGTGGCATCAGACTCCATCCGGAAAAGTTGTGGAACATGATGAACTAAAGAGAAATAACTATGTTTCTCCTGAAGACGGATTTCATGTAAGAATAGGAAGTGCGGAATTTTTTGACATCCTTTTTGACGGTGGTAAATTTACCGAACTGGATGCCAATGTTGAAAGTATTGATATCTTAAACTTCAAAGATACAAAACCTTACAAAGACCGTCTGAAAGAAGTAAAAGCAAAGACCAAGCTTACTGATTCTATCAGAAATGCTGTAGGAACTGTAAAAGGAACTGAAATGGTAGTTTCTTGTATGGATTTTGCTTTCATCGGTGGATCTTTGGGTTCTGTAATGGGAGAAAAGATCAGAAGAGCAGTAGATTACTGCATCAAGCACAAACTTCCGTATATGATTATCTGTCAGTCCGGAGGAGCAAGAATGCAGGAAGCCACTTACTCTTTGATGCAGTTGGCAAAAGTTCAGGCTAAGCTGGCTCAGCTTTCTGAAGCAGGACTTTTATACATCGCTTATCTTTGTGACCCTACATTCGGGGGAATCACAGCTTCTTTCGCAATGACCGCTGATATCATCATGGCAGAGCCGGGAGCATTGATCGGTTTCGCAGGACCAAGAGTAATCCGTGAGACGATCGGTAGAGATTTACCGGAAGGATTCCAGACATCAGAATTCTTACAGGAAAAAGGATTTGTAGATTTCATCGTAAAAAGAACTGAAATTCAGGATACTGTTGCAAAAACAGTTAATTTATTAGCTGTAAAAGCATAGTATCTGTAACAAAAACAATACAATCTCTCTCTAATTAGGGAGAGATTTTTATTTATGAGGACTTTTAAGATATTTTTCAATACCATCAGAAGTATGAGTTTTAAAAAGATTATACGTCTTTTATCACTTATCCTTCCACATCCTCTTTTTGCCTTGCTGAGCTTTCATGCCACTGTAAAAGCTTTTACCATCGCACAGAAAAAGTTCCCTGAAACAGCCTCCAATAATGGGATTGGAAATGCTTTCAGACACGCTCTGTGGTGCTGTTTCATTATGATGTACTGCTGTAAGATCTCTTCTCCTAAAAAGGCACTTGATTTTTGCAAAAGAATAACGGATATGCATGAAGAACTATTCCCGAATGAGCCTTTGGAAACCAAAATGGATCTCCATAATAACAAAATCGGAATGGATTATTTCATGGAAATTTTACCGGGCATTCACCGCCAGTTTTTTGAAAAAAGCTTTTTTGTAGACGCATTGGTCAAAAAAATGAATGATGCTAAGGTTCTTAAAAATCTTGATGATGATTTTGAAGGATATCTTGTTTATCTGGAAGAGTAATCCTTTTATTTTAATCGCAAGGGATCGCAAGGAAAATCTAAAAACTTAATGTATATTTTTGTTCGCAAGGGCATTTCATTCAGCAATGTTCACTAATTGAAATTCTTTGCTAAGTACTAACGCCTTTGCGAACGAGAAAACTCATTTTCCCATTATTTAGAAACTTTGCAAACACTGCGTTAAAATTGGATAAAGCTGGCAAACCATCATTAGCCCTCATACCGGAATAACAAAAGACTTTAGTTATTTTTGTGGTTTAAAGTATTTTTGATAAGTTTAAACAATTAAATCAATCAGATGGTTCTCAGCAGAATTTGGTCGGCTTTCATTATTATTGCCATTGCCATTGCCAGTATAAAATACATTTCGTCAGATCATTACAAAACCATTTTCAATGATATGGTAGTAGGAAAAGGAGGCGATACAGTGAAGATTGCATCACAGCCTATGAACAGCCTCTCTCCTATGGTAAGAGATAGTCTGATGAAAAATAATGATTTTGCTGACAGCAGAATTCACTATAAAACAGATTCTTTAAAACAAAATGTAAACATTTATCGTGTTCAGGAAGCTGACGGAGTGATTGGAACTTCAGAAACTGCAGTGAAGATCTGCCTTGGTCTTATCGGGATCATGACTTTATTTATGGGTTTCATGAGTATTGCAGAAAAAGCGGGAGGTATCAACCTTCTAAGCCGTCTGATTCAGCCATTTTTCTCAAAACTTTTCCCTGAGATTCCGAAAAACCATCCCGCATTCGGGCATATGCTGATGAATTTCAGTGCCAATCTTCTGGGGCTGGATAACGCAGCGACTCCTTTTGGACTCAAAGCCATGGAAAGCCTTCAGACTTTAAATCCTAATAAAGATACCGCCAGTAATTCACAGATTATGTTTCTGTGTCTCCATGCCGGAGGTATGACTTTGATTCCTGTATCCATTATTGCCATCAGAGCATCAATGGGATCCAAAACGCCTACAGATATTTTCCTGCCATGTATGATTGCAACTTTTGCAGCAACTTTAGCAGCAATGATTATCGTTTCTTTATATCAGAAAATCAATCTTCTCCGTCCGGTAGTAATCGCTTATGTGGGTGGAATTTCAGCCATTATTGCTTTATTAGTTGTATACCTTGTACAGTTGAGTAAGGATGAACTGGATGACTTCAGTAAAGTCTTAAGTAATGGTTTAATTCTTTTCATATTCCTTGCTATTGTGCTTGGAGCCGTTTACAAGAAAATCAACGTTTTTGATGCCTTTATTGAAGGAGCAAAAGAAGGATTTACTACCTGTGTTAAGATTATCCCTTACCTGGTTGGAATGCTGATTGCGATTTCATTATTAAGAACTTCCGGTGTTTTTGATGTTATCATTGACGGAATGAAATGGGTGGCTAACGTGGCTAATATGGATCCAAGATTTGTAGACGGACTTCCGACAGCCTTAATCAAGCCTTTATCCGGTTCCGGAGCCAGAGGAATGATGGTGGACACGATGAGTACATTCGGAGCTGACAGCTTTCAGGGGAAACTCGCTGCTGTACTTCAGGGAAGCTCAGATACGACGTTTTACGTGATCGCAGTCTATTTTGGTGCTGTAGCCGTCAAGAATACAAGATATACGGTAATTGCTATGCTTTTGGCCGATTTGGTGGGGGTTATTACTGCAATTGCACTGGCCTATCTGTTCTTTGCTTAATGAAAAGTTGCTGGTTGGCAGTTGCTAGTTTCTTTAATCGCTAAAAAGATATTAATGAGTTACGAAAAACTTGACATTTATAATATTGCTTTTGAGTTGTTTATTGAAACACATAAACTCTCACTCAAACTACCCAATTATGAATTATATGAATTGGGCAGTCAATTGAGGCGATCTGCCGATTCTGTTGTTACCAATATTGCAGAAGGTTATGGAAGAAACAATTACAAAGGTGACTTTATTAGATTCCTTACCTACTCTCAGGCAAGTTGTGACGAAACAGTTTGTCACTTGTCAAAAATCAACCGTCTCTATCCGGATTTAAGCTCAGACTTTAAAGAAAAATCAGAACAATACAAGCTCCTAGGAGGAAAAATCAATAACTTTATAAAATACGTCCAATTAAACTGGCGCACATAACCCAAACTAGCAACTAGCAACTAGCAACTAGCAACTAGCAACTAGCAACTAGCAACAAAATTACCTATTATGATTACCGATAAAGAATTTACCCTAAGACTCATCCGCCAATTAACCCAAGCACTGGAAAAACTTATTCTTGATAAACCCGAAGAAAGTTTAATGCAGAAAGAACTGGATTTTGATACTTTGATGAGGGATATTTTCAAGATGAGCTTCACTGAAGTTTCTTCTAAAACCAAGGAAGAAATAATTGCCATTGTCAATGAAAGGCAGGAAAGAGATCACAAAGATTATTATGAGATGCTGGGAAATCTATTCTACTTTAACAGCAGACATGATCACAACAAAGATTTTCAGGATAAAGCAAAGACGTTCTATGAACTGTATCTTCAGACCAGCGGCATTTTTGCCCTTCCCATAATCAACAGAATAAATGAATTAAAAAAAGCACTTGAATAAAGTGCTTTTGTATTTTAGAATGTAATTTTATAAGTTCCGGTAGAAGAAGTATTGGCTTTCTCTGCTTTTACATATTTCTTTACCCAGGCTACTGATGTGGATGATACACAAGGATCTGAAACACCTCCTGATCTTCTTGCAGATACTACATTTCCTGCCTTATCTACAGTATAGGCAATGGTAATTGAGCCGCTTGCTGTACAGCTGTGAGATGGCTGTGCGCCTCCTCTTCCCATTGTTCCGGGAATATATCCCACCAGCTTTCTGTCGATTCCTACTTTACTGTCTCCGTTTCCGTCTCCTCCTAAAGGATCGCCTGCATTCCCTATTCCCTCACCTGTTCCCTGGCTTCCTGCTTTTGTTCCTCTTCCTTTGATCAGATTTCCAATAGCAGCATTTCCTTTTCCGTCACCATTTCCTGTTTTTGAATTGGCTGTTGCAGCTCCGGATTTCTTAGTATTTTTAGAAGCGCTGGTACTCGTTGCTTCTTTTTTTACCGCTTTTTTTGATTCCTCTTTCTTAGGAACAGTTGCTTTTGAATTGTTTCCTGTGATCACTTTCTCCTTGGCCTCAACCTTCTTTGGTTCAGGTGCCGGTTCGGGTTTTACAATGGTTTTTGTTTCCGGAACAGGTGTTTCTGCGGGTTCAGGCGTCACTTCTTCTGTAGCTGCAGCAAGACTTCCAGGTTGTTCAGCTGGTTCTTCAATACCATTTCCGTTTCTATTATCTCCGAAGTTCACCAACATAGTAGTAACCACTTCAGGATCTTTGTCCAGTTCAGGTTTTAGTTTATACAAAAAAACAAAAAGCAAAATAGCAGCCCAGATAAGAATAGAAAGCAGGGCGCTCTTTATCCTATCTTTATTTTCTTCGTTTCTGTTTGCTGTATAGCTTCTCATCTTAACAGGTAATTCTTTCCGGAAATCCGGATTTGTTATTTATCTTTAACTGTTGCAATTGCAATGTTAAACTTATATTTTTCAGCAATTTCCATCACAAAAACAACATCTTTATGCAGTGTGTTTTCATCAGCTCTGATTGTGAATGATTTATTCGTCTGACCGGATAATTTATCTACAATAATCTTCTCCAGCTCCCCTTTATTGACAGGATTATCATCTACAAAGAATGACCCGTCCGGCTTGATGCTCACTGTCACAGGGTTGGGTATATTATCATCAACAGCTCCGGCTTTCGGCAGATTCACATCAATAGCACTCTGATTGGCAGCAGAAGATGTGATCATAAAGAAAATCAGCATTAACAGGATAACGTCTGTCATCGCTGCTAAACTGAATTCCGGGTTTGCTTTATTTCTTCTCTGAATTTTCATCTTAAGAATTTATAAAGGTTTGTTGATAAGGTCTAAAAATTCTCCTGACATATTCTGAGCCTTCAGTACAAATTTATCAATCCTTGTTAAAAGGATATTATAGCAGAAGTTTGCAGGAATTGCTACTGCCAAACCTACGGCGGTCTGTCCCAAAGCGGTATAAATACCTTCTGAAAGTGTTTTCGGAGAGAAAGATCCTGTGGCATGGGATAAATTAAAGAAAGCAATAATCATCCCGATTACCGTACCCAAAAGCCCTAACATCGGTGCAATACTCGGCACTACAGCCAAAAGATTCAGGTTTTTCTCCATATTGGCAACCTCTACCTGCGCCTGCGCTTCCATAGCACTTACGATATCAGAAACAGGACGTCCTAATCTTGAAATTCCTTTTTCTAAAATTCTTCCTTCCGGAGAATTCTGTGTTTTGCAATAATCTGTTGCAGCCTCTATTTTTCCAGCTTTAATAAAGTCTTCAATATTGTTCATGAAGTTGGAATCCGTTTTTGAAGTAAGCCTTTTGATAAAGAAAAATCTTTCAAAAAAAAGATACAGAGAAAATATTCCCAACAGCAATACCGTGACCATCACTATTTTAGCGAACGCTCCTCCATGGAACATAATTTTCCAGAATGAGAACTCTAAGTTGTCTGCAGCAACTGCAGGGGTAGCGATTTGTGCAAATAAAATCTGAGAAAGTTCCGTTAACAGCATTAAATGTGAATTTTATTAAATTTTCAACGACAAATGTAGTAGAATATTATGAATTGAACTCTTAAAAATTGCTTAAAAACAACTTAAAATTTGTTATGATTTACCAATAGCAATTTCTTTCCAAAAATAATTTTGAAAAGAAATTCGGTATTAAAAGATGAAGACGATCGTTAATCCTCGTCTACCTCAATATCATCTTGACTGAATTCGCATTTTAATCTAAAAGGAATCGGTGTATCTGATCCGGTATAGAAATCATCAATGGTACCCTTCCAAATCACCTGAAGCTCTCCTTCCTCATTTTTTTCGAAAAGAAGCTCATTGTCATAGATATAGGCCTCTTCGTCATCGAAAAGATCTACCTCTGTGTAGGTTTCTTCATCAGAGTCATTGATTGTGATAGTTTTTCCTTCTATTTCCGCCGATTCTATAGGAAAATCAAAAACTTCAAGTGAAAGCTGCGGAAAGTTGTATTGTAATGAATCATCATCTACGTGATCCAAACTGTCATCCGTAATAACTTCAACCTCTAAAAAATGTTGTTGGTTGCTGTAAACTGCCTTACAATAAGTATTTCTGATATTGTATTTTAGCGTCTCCTCCGGATGGTAAATTTTTAAAATCCCTTTCATTTTTTCTTAAAAAAGAACTGTAATAATATGATTGTTAAACGTTTTAGACAAAGATAAAAAATTGATTCAATGTTGAAAGGATTTTGAAAATAATTTTTTAAAATCAATGCACACCATAAGTCTGAATATCCCAATAATACTTACTTTTGTTTTCATAAAGATTCTGAAAATGAAAAACATTTTATCAAAAGGTATTCTTGGATTAGGATTGATGATTGGGCTTGCTTCATGCAAAAAATCGGACTCTCCCCTTACCAAAGTGACACCCAGCAACCTGGATTCTATTGCTTCCAACTATTATGAGCAATATCTCAAGCTATACCCTTTAGATGCAACATCTCAGGGAGATACAAGATATAATGACCAGCTTCCTATCAATATTGATAAAGATTTTATCTCAGGAGAAATCGCTTTCTATAATTCTGTACAGAAACAGCTGGAGCATGTAGATTACAAAAACCTTTCTGATGAAGATAAGGTAGTGTATGATGTGCTGGATTATACTTTAAAAGATAAAATTGAGGCCTATGCCTATCATCCGGAATATATTCCTTTCACTCAATTCGGTGGTCTTCCGCTTACTTTTCCGCTGTATGGGAGCGGACAGGGCAGCCAGCCTTTCAAAACTGAAAAGGATTACAGCGACTGGCTGAAAAGAATGGAAAAATTCCCGGAATGGATGGATGCCGCAGCAGATAACTTCCGTGAGGGGATCAACAATAAGGTAGTACTTCCTAAAAAACTGGTTGCCAAAATGATTCCCCAGATGAAAGCTGAGGAAATCACAACTTCTGATATGGAAAAGAATATTTTCTACGGACCGATCAGAAATTTCCCGAAAAGCTTCACTCAGGATCAGAAAGATAAATTTTCAGCACTTTATAAAGAGGCTATCACTAAAAAAATCATTCCGGCTTATACTAAAATGGGAGTGTTTTTAGAAAAAGATTACCTTCCAAAAGCGAGAGATACAGACGGATACAACAGCCTTCCCAATGGTAATGAAATTTACAGCTATTATGTAAAAAGCTGGACAACTACTAAGAAATCTCCTGAAGAGATCAATAAAATTGGCCAACAGCAGGTAGCTATGCTTCGTGCCGAAATGGAAAAAGTAAAGCAACAGGTAGGTTTTACCGGAAGTCTGGAGGAGTTTATCACCTTTGTGAAAACAGATCCAAAGGCAATGCCTTATAAAACCTCTAAAGAAGTTTTAAATGCCTTCAACGGTATTCTGACGAAGATTACTCCGAAACTGAAAACGATGTTTAACGTAACCCCGAAAACAAAGTTTGAAATCAGACAGACGGAAAAATTCAGAGAGGCAAGTGCCAGTGCAGAATATATCCCGGGAACACCTGACGGGAAAAGAGCGGGTATATTTTATGTTCCTCTGCCTGACCCTACGAAATTCAATGTTACTTCAGGAATGGAATCTCTTTTCCTTCATGAAGCTATTCCAGGACACCATTATCAGGTCTCTCTTCAGCAGGAAAATACAAAACTTCCTAAATTTATGAGATTCGGATGGTTCGGAGCGTATGGTGAAGGATGGGCACATTATTGTGAAACACTAGGTCCTGAATTCGGTTTATATACTGATCCTTATCAGAAAATGGGGTATCTGAGTGACCAGATGCTGAGAGCTGTACGACTTGTAGTGGATACAGGACTTCACACCGGAAAAATGTCAAGAGAAGAAGCCATTAAATATTTCTTAAGCAATATTTCTTATGATGAAGGATCTGCCACTGCAGAAGTAGAAAGATACATGGCTATGCCGGGACAAGCCTTAGGCTACAAAATAGGATCTTTAAGAATCCGTGAACTGAGAGAAAAGTATCAGAAAGAACTTGGAAACAAATTCAATCTGGCAAGCTTCCATGATGAAGTATTAAGCCAGGGATGCCTTCCTTTGGATGTTCTGAACAGAAAAATGGAGCTTTGGGCTCAAAAACAAAAATAGTTTCTTATGAAACTATTTTTATTTTTTATCGGTATTTTATTGGTTGCTTTTAGCTGTCAAAAGGAGCCACATTTTGAGAATTTCATTGTTGATAAAAGCTTACCTGCTCATGATACCATTCAGCTTTTGTCAAAGTATCCTGAACTGAAATTGTATAAAAGTGAAATTGTTGAAAGTAAAACAAGAACAGCTTTTATTATTCAGAAAGCATTTTATTATGATGGACTTCTTAAAGGATCATTTCTGTTTGATGACTATAAATGTAAGGCCCAATATCAGAATGATACTTTAAATATTCTGCTAAACAATAATAATGGATATTTTGGAAATGGTGTTTTGGTAAAAGTTTTCAACAATCAATTTTATATAAAAGATATTGATCCTAAAACTTTAAAAGGTGAAAAAAAATACATAAAATCAAAAGTTTCAGAACAGAAACTCATTCTAAACACCAACAGATTTAACAAAAATGACAGCATTTATGGCTTCATAGATTATAAATGCAAGATTGATAGCTTGGTTTATAAACACTTCAGAGGATATTTTAAAACGACAATACAACAAAATTGATATGATCACAGAAAGCCTGAAATCTCTTTACAACAGAGATTTAAACAAACTAAAATCAGAGATAGAAGCCTATCAAAATGAAGAAAATCTTTGGAAAATTGATAAAAACATTGCCAATTCTGCAGGTAACCTTGTCCTTCATTTGGTTGGAAACCTCAACCATTTTATTGGAACACATCTTGGAAACACAGGATATGTAAGACACCGCGACCTGGAGTTTTCCTTAAAAGACATCCCAAGAACCGAACTTATCGAAAAAGTAGAAGCCACTGCAACAATGATTGATACTGTTCTTTCTCAATTATCTGATGATGACCTGAAAAAAGAATATCCGTTGGTTGTTTTTGAAAGTACAATGACTACAGATTACTTTCTGATTCATCTGATAGCTCATCTTGATTATCATTTGGGGCAGATCAATTATCACAGAAGGTTATTGGACATTTAATGTCATTCCTTATTTTTACAAAACTAATTAACTCCCGAAACCCAATTATATCATGAAGAAAATTTTTGTTTTCTCTTCTCATCCAGAAAAACCACCCATCGATTTTAAACAATATGAAGAAAGGCATTTTGAAAGTGAATTTATTTTGCTCGATAAGCAGCAAAGCTTCTTAATTGCGTTGCAAAATGTGATTAAAAGAAATCATGAAGAAGACTTTGTTATCATTTCTACTGCTCTGCACCATTTCAGCCCAGATTACACGGATGAGTATATTCAGAATTGTATCAATAAAGTAAAAAAACTGGATGGCAATGTACTGCTTGGAGGTGTTTTAGGCTTTGAAAAAGTTATTGAGGTTACAGATCATATTTTTTGGATTGATGGGTTTAAAGGAGCCCAATTTTTTATTATTTTCAATAAAACGTTTCCTCTTTTCTTACAAAATGATTGTAATGATGAAATTCCTCTTGATGTATTTCTATCATCAAATCTTGAAGATGTTTTTCTTATGCATCCATTCATTTCTCTATATAAAAATGATGGAGACACAAACTCCTTTGAAAATACTATTGATTTTCAAAACCTTAATGAAAATCCAGAAGATCTCCTGGAGGAGCTTTCTCAAATAAAAAAATACTATAGTTATGAGTCATAATCAATTTTCAGATATAATGATCCCAACTTATATTATTAATATGAAACACAGGGAGGATCGAAGGGAAAGCGTTGTAAAAGAATTTAGTGGAAGACCTGAATTTGATTGCCACATAGTAGAAGCCTGCGTACATGAGAAAGGAAATATAGGATTATGGGAAAGCATTAAAAAAACAGTAAACATTGCTATTCAAAATGAGGATGATGTCATTATCATTGTAGAAGATGATCATGTTTTTACAGAACATTATAACAGGGATTCATTTATAGAAAACATCATAGAATCTAATGAGCAGGGAGCCGATATCTTATCCGGAGGAATTGGAGGGGGTTTTAGATTTGTTGTCCCTATTACGGAAAACAGATTTTGGATCAATCATTTCTGGTGTACCCAATTCATGGTGATATACAGCCGTTTTTTTGATCAAATTCTCAATGCTGATTTTGGCCCGGAAGATACTGCAGATAACTTTTTATCACAGCTTACAGCTCATAAAATGGTTTTATATCCTTTTGTTTCTGTTCAGAAAGATTTTGGGTATTCTGACATTACAGCAGAAAATAATATCAGTGGAAATATTGAGCATTATTTTAAAACTGCAGATATTACCCTTCAGCTCTATCAGAAAAAATACAAACAATTTGTTTTAGCTAATAAAAAAGAGAGAACTATATAGGGTTCTCTCTTTTTTATATCCTTGCATAAAATGTTTAGCAACAGATTACTCCTGAAGGTCCGCAATAAGCTGTCATACTTCCGTTGCTTAGACACATCACTGCATTGCAGTTACATGAAGTTGGGCCAGAACCAGCCTTAATAACTCTCATTTCGTTTCTGCTCATGTTATTTTTCATAACATTCATGCTCATTTTTTGTAATTTTTTCATGGTGTTATTTTTTATTATATTATTTAATTACCAATATATTCTGGTTGGGCTTACATTGTAAATATTCGGGATTTTTGAAGGTACTTTTTCGGGGTTGTATACTTTTTTAAGCCAGAACATGTGAAACATAATGGCTTCATATTTATTTTTATAAATAATTTTTCCGTTATCAAATTTTACTCTTCCTGTGTAGCCTTCCATCAGAATAAAATCAAAATGGGTTCTGATAATTCCGTCTCTTTCGGCATTTTTCATGATATGGGTAAAGCTTTCAATCTCAGTTTCAATCTCAAAAATAGGTATTCCTTCTGCAAGATCATCCCAGACAAAGTTGCATTCATCAAAACAGAAATGATCCGGCATAGAAAACACTTTTTTATAATCTTTACTTCTTTTGAAAAATGTATTCAATAGCTCGTTATTTCTGTACAGTCCAAAACAGCCGGTAGTATAATCATCTCTTACACTGATATAATCGTAGTTGTCAAGAAATTCATTGGAAAAAAAAGCTCTTATATCTCCATAAATAAGATCAAGATCGCAGTGTCCCCAGAAGTCATAGCCTTCTATCAATTCAGGGAACATGAAGCCATAAGCCGGCTTAAAATCGCACAATTTATAAGGATAATCAATATTAATTGTAAACCCGAGCTTATTTGAGGTTTCATCAATGATATCATCCAGGCTTTTATAAATTATTTTAACATTGTCAGGAACATTTTTTACCGGTTCGGTATTATCCGTAATAATGATAAAATCTACACTTGGATTAAAAGCACAAGAATGCAGATAATAGGGCATATACCATGGGTATTTACCATACCAACAGGTAATTAAAACTAAACTTGATGTCTTCATAGGTTAAAAAAATTCTGTAATTGCAGAATTGCAATTACAGAAAAATAAAAGTTATTTAGTTTGACTAGCAGCATTTTGCCGGCCATCCTCCACCACATACAGCTCTCATACTATTCATATAGCAGTACTGTGAGTTACAGTTACAAGTTCCTGGCTCACCTCCTGAACCTGCTTTGATTACTCTCATTTCGTTTCTGCTCATTTCGTTTTTCATAGCATTTAAGCTCAACTTTTGTAATTTTTTCATAGAAATTTGTTTTAATTGTTTGCCTACTCTTTAGATTTTCAGCTTCCTCTTTTATAATTATTATAATAATTTCTTTTAGTTATATTGAATTTCCATTTCTTCCACAGAATCAAACTGCTCATTCCATTCATCTTCAATAAGATCCGGCATAAATACTTCCATGTATTTTTTATTCAGCCTTACGGGATACTCATAATCATTAATAAAATAATGTGGCGTAAAAAACAGATTGTTTTGTAAATTCTCATAAGAGACAGAAACCAGTTTATTCAATAAAAATGTTCTGTTTTCCAGGGTAGCACTATATTTTTTCAGCCATTTGCCTGCATCTCGGTGGCTATACCAATCATGAAGAGCCTCAATAAATTTCTGTTCTCCTTTTGTTTGATATATGTTCAGTAATTGAATCAGCATTTCTTCTACTTCTGCTGTTACAACTCCTGTCATATTAAACCTGATTTTTATATTGACTTTATTTTTATATTGATGGTAAACTCTCTGCAAAAAATCATGCGCTTCTCTACAGTATCCACATAAAGGACTTGTAATAAAAGTAATGGATACAGGAGCATTTGGATTCCCCAGTAAGATAGGCTCAGCTTTTAAAACAAGAGGTTCTGTACTTGTCAGAATATTTTTGAAATAAGGATAATGTCTTATGTATCTTGAGTCAAATTCTGCGTCTTTCTTTAATTTCCCGTAGTTTATTAAGGCTTTTTTAATTAAAAAATACGTTCCTGCAAATGCAATTACTACCGCAGTCAAAATCAAAACTATTGAAAGATCAAGATGCATGTTATTTAGAATTCCTGTCGTATTAAATGCCAGATAAACAAGCTGCGTATAGATTACCCCAATAATACTTAAACATATTGGGCACCACTTCTTTTCTACTTTCATTTGAAAATAAACAGAATACAATGTAAACGGAATACATGCCAGCAAAGAAACGGCAATCAGAAAATAATAGTTGTTGATAAGCTCCTGATTGAAAACAAGCAGTGAAAAAAGTTGGGTTCCAAAAAGAAAAACACTTAGATCACTTAATTTGAACCCTGCAATCTTCCCTTTTTCAGAATTGATGATCTGGCTGCAACTTGATTTCTCACTACCATCACAAAATTGTGCAGAAAAACCTGACTCCAGCCCTAACTCTGTCTTTATAGCTTCAAAAGATAAGAGTAAACCCACCAGGATAATAGCCCCAAAACCACTTAAAAACCACCCCCCGATAAAATACAATATCATCAATACTGCACAAAAAATAAATGCTGGTAACAGTTTGTTATAAAAAGAATTTGTTGATTTTGTAACCTCCCCATTGTTTTCAGCAGCCAGTACTGCTCCTGTCCATAAACTTTGTATTTCAGAAAGGAGAATATTTTTTTGGATTCCTTCCTGATCAGTATATAAAATACTTTGTCCCTTTTTTTCAATATAGGATAAAATCAAATGCCTGTTTCCTACATCTAATATGGTAAGAAAAGTTTCTGGTAAATGATCAAAATCTTCAAAACCAATTGTAAAAGCCCCATTTGGAATACCAAAAAAGCCAAGAGCATCACTGAAAGCCAATAGACTTGGCGTTTCCGGATGAGATTCTACCTGATAGATATAATCATTCTTATCAATCTTTATATCAATTGATTTCAGATATAAAAAAACTGCATTAATTTCTTTTCTTAGTTCCATGGTTATAGTTTGAGTTATTTATACTATTTCTCTATAGTATTATCATTATCCCTGTAATATTTTTTTATTGATTCTGCCTGACGATTCATTTTACTCATAATCTCCTCATTTTTAGAGACATCAGACATACTTTGCATCAGAACAGGCAGTGGATCTTTGATAAAGCTGGTTTTATTTTTAATGTAGGCTTCTTTTGACATCACAGCCTCATCCATTATTGATTCGGTGAACAATTTGTCCCGTACATTTTTTTTACTTCCTATGAATTTCCAGTGATATTCATTATTCGTGTCGCTTAGTTCTACAATAAGCCCTGGAAGTCCCATAAAAATATAAGGACCATCAAAGACGGGAATCTCCTGAGTAAACCAGGCTATCCAATGTCTTCCTCCATAGTCTGTCTCTGCCTTTTGTGTCTGAAGTGTTCCTATGATTCTGTTCTCTGATGAAAGTTTCCATTGAATGTCAGCCGACTCTTTATAAGAAATAGTCCCTATGAACAAATCATCTTTTACAGTAACCGATGGATTTTTAAGATCTTTCACCACTTTAAAGTTCATGGTTTCCAATGATAAAATGGGCAAATAAACCTGTGCGGCCAATAGAGAGTCCGACTCGCATTTTTCCTTTCGCATGAAGACGGATCCTCTCTCAAGACTATCCAGATAGAAAAGATCTTTCTTAAGGGTTTTATTTTTTGTAGAAGGTTTATAAGTAAGTTCATAATAAAAACGATGAACCTGCCCAGTACAGGCACAGGAAAATAAAACTATAAAAAAAACGAAAAGATTAACTTTTTTCATTTAGGTCTTCATGGTACTGAGCCAAATATATCTCTTTTTGTGGAAATACAATGCTTCTGAAGTTATTTACAGCAAAGAAAATTTTGAAAACAACATTATTGTCTCTAAATGATATTATAAATCAAATAGATAACCTTTTTTCTGCAAAAAAAGGTATTTTTTAAAGAAATTTACAAATATCCTTTATCGGTGAAAAAAAACAGCAAAAACTAAATTATGGAATAAAAAAAAACACCACTAAATGGTGTTTATATGACCCGATTGTCAACTAAAAACAGTTGCAAAAATCTTAAATAATGTTAAAAGTTATTTTTCAAACATCATTTTCGTAATAAAATCTTTCTCCCCTTTTCCTCTTGCCGGAGAATATTCTCTTCCATAAAAAATGATCTGAAGATGAAGTTTATTCCATACTTCTTCAGGAAATAAGTTTTTGGCGTCACGTTCTGTTTCTACAACATTTTTTCCTGAGGTAAGTTTCCATTGTGTCATCAGACGATGAATGTGTGTATCCACAGGAAAAGCGGGAAATCCAAAACCTTGACTCATTACTACTGACGCCGTTTTGTGTCCTACTCCCGGAAGGGCTTCCAATTCTTCATAAGTCTGTGGTACAATACCGTTATGCCTTTCCAATAGAAGTTCAGCCATTTTTTTCAGGTTTTTGGCTTTCGTATTAGATAATCCTATTTCTTTGATTAGCTCTTTGATTTCAAATTCTTCTAGCTTAGCCATTCTTTGTGGCGTTCCCGCTACTGCAAAAAGGTCGGGTGTAACCTGATTTACCTTTTTATCTGTGGTTTGTGCAGAAAGTGCTACGGCAACCATCAATGTATAGGGATCCGTGTGGTCTAACGGAATAGGTGTTGTAGGATATAATTTTTCCAGTTCTGTCTGAACCAGCTCAGCTCTTTGTTTTTTTGTCATGTAACCCTTAAATTTGAACAAAATTAAATCATTATGCTGAAAGTTGGAGATAAATTACCTGAATTTGAAGAACTCAACCAAGATGGAGAAACAATAACCTCATCAAAATTAATCGGAAAAAAACTAGTGGTTTTCTTCTATCCGCAGGCAAATACACCAACCTGCACCGTAGAAGCCTGTAATCTGAGTGATAACCATACTAAGCTTAAAAAGGCGGGATTCCAATTATTGGGAATAAGCGGTGATTCTGTAAAAAAGCAGAAGAATTTTCACAGTAAATTTGCTTTTCCTTATGATCTTATTGCGGATGAAAACCGTAATATCATTGAAAAATTCGGGGTATGGCAGGAGAAAAAAACGTTTGGGAAAACCTATATGGGAATTGTAAGAACCACTTTTATTTTTGATGAAAATGGCATTTGTACAAGAGTGATTGAAAAAGTGACTTCAAAGACTGCAGCGGAGCAGATTCTGGAAGGATAATTTTTTTTGAACAACAATATTAAAAAAGCTTTCACAGCGATTTGTGAAAGCTTTTTATATTATTTATTCAGTTTCGTAATAGTTCAATTCTTCAGTTTCTCCGGGAAGAGTTACATATTTTTTAAACCTTAGCCCCAATTTTTCGATCAGCTTCTGAGAAGAAACATTATCTTTTGAAATAATGGCTGATATTTTTGATAGTCCAAACTCATCCATCCCAATAGATTTGACCTTCTGAGCTGCTTCAAAAGCGTATCCTTTGCCTTCAAACTCTTCCAGTAGAGAATATCCGATATCTACAATATCAAGCCCTTCTCTTTCAAAGATTCCCACTGCTCCTACTTTTTCATTTCCTTCTTTAGTTACTAAAAGATAGTTCCCAAATCCAAGTCTTTCAATCTGTGGAGCAAATCTGTTCAGGATATAGTTTTCAGCATCCTCAATACTATTAACATTACGGTTGCCGATATGTTGAATAAATTTTGGTCTGTTATAAAGTTCAAAAACGAAGTCTCTGTCTTCACGGGACATTGGGCGAAGTATTAACCGCTCTGTCTCATAAGTATTATCTGCGCTTGGGTGTTTTTTTGGGCTCATCTTTCTTTGGTTCTTCTTTTTTTTCGATTTTTAAAAGTCTCGGGTTATTAGTACACTTTTTATTGTAAAGCTCAATATAGGTTCCATTGTCCTTCACGTTGCTTACAGCTCCTGTAGATTTATTTACAGTTACCGTATAATGTGTTTTTTGGTAAGGACACTCCTTTGAGGTCAATTTTCCAAGATCAAGATAATAATTCGATTTGTCTTCATGATAGTTGCCTGCAAGATCCTTGAACTCTTCATCTACCATGTAGCCTTCAGCAGCCAGCACTACAGCCGCTTCCTGGGCATTATCAATCCGATCTACAAATTTTTTAAGGCCTTCAACATCAGTAACGTAATTTACTTTACCTCCTTCTGAATAAGCAATATAATAAAAGCTGTCTTCGTTAGGAAAAAGATTGAATCCAGAGAACTGAGGGACATAATCCACCTTACCCGAAATCTTTATTTCCTGACCTTTTCCGTAGCTGTTGTATACCAATATCCATGAGTCTACCCTATTACTTGGGTTCAACTGTTGTAAAATATTCGGAATGCTTGAAAATTTTTTCTTCTCCTGAGAAAATCCTAAGACTCCCAAAAGTAAAAATATAAGAATTGTAATTCGGGTTGCAGCTTTAATCATAATTTAAAAATCAGCAGAAAATATACCAAATATTACATAAACTTATCCCCTTTCTTAAAGTTCTTTAAGTCTAGGACATAGTCTTTTATAAGCTGATCGTTATCCCTCGGACAGATAAGAAGTGCTTTATCGGTATCTACAACAATGTAGTTTTCAAGACCGTCAATAATTACTGCCTTGTTATTATTTCTTAAACGGATAATGTTTCCTTTTGAATTATAGGAAAGTAAATGCTTTAATTTCACAGCATTTCCATCTTTATCCTTTTCTGTATTTTCGTATACAGAGGTCCATGTTCCCAAATCACTCCATCCTAAATCTGATGGAATAACATATACATTCTTTGCTTTTTCTAAAATCCCATTATCGATAGAGATTTTCTGAACTTTTGGATAAATGGTTTCAATACAGCTGTTTTCCTTTTCTGAGTTGTATTCGCAAGCCATAAAATGCTGCATCATCTCAGGAAGATAAAGATCAAAAGCATGGTGAATACTTTTTACGTTCCATATAAAAATACCTGCATTCCAAAGGAAATCACCACTTTCTAAGAAACTTTGGGCAATTTCAAGGATAGGTTTTTCTGTGAATGTTTTAACCTTAAAATAGTCAGAACCCTTCTTTTCTACAAATTGAATGTAACCATAGCCCGTATCAGGTCTTGTTGGAGTAATCCCTAATGTTACCAGATAATCATGTTTTGAAGCCACCTCAAATGCCAGCTCCACTTTTTCCAAAAACACGTCCTCTTTAAGGATCAGGTGATCTGCCGGAAGCACAATCATTGTTGCATCCGGATTAATCTCAGCAATCTTGTTGGCCATATACAGGTTACATGCAGCCGTATTCTTCATAAGTGGTTCACCCACAATATTTTCTTCAGGAATCTCCGGAAGCTGCTGATGGGAAAGAGCCACATACTCTTTATTCGTGATCACGAATATTTGCTCTTTAGGAATTACCTTGCTGATTCTGTCATAGGTCTGCTGAATCATAGTACGCCCGGTACCTAAAATATCCTGAAACTGTTTTGGAAATTTCTGCGTACTCATTGGCCAGAACCGGCTCCCGATTCCTCCCGCCATTATAACACAGTATCTATCTGATTTTAACATTCTTAGCTACATTTTTCTACCCTAGCTAATGGCTTGAAAGAATACTTCCTTCCAGTAGCCAGGTTCTTACAAAGATAGTTTTTTTTAACTAGACCTTCTAATAAATACTTTTCGTTGCGGTATATAAAAAACTCACCCTTCTGAAGTTCTTCGATAAAATGAAGAGTATCATCTTGTTTCTCAGTATGAAAATACCTTACCAGATCAGGGCTGGCCATGAAGTTTGCTTTGGGAGATTTTGAAAATTTTATAATGATTGGCTTTAGCTCTTCATCATAAATTTCAAGGCTTTCAAGGAGCATATTTCTGAAGGTTTCTTTCCATTCACTGCCATGAGGAGAGATTTTTCGTCCATATTTTTCAAACGCAATCAGGTGTGCAAGTTCATGGGTCAGTACAAAGAAAAAAAGCTGTGGGGTAAGTGTAGAGTTTACCGTAATTTCATGGGAATTATCCGGAAGCTTTCTGTAATCTCCCAGCTTTGAATTTCTGTTTCTAGTAACCTTTATATGTATATAGTAATCTGAAAACCAGATTCTTAAATATTTAAGAGTATTGTTTTTAGGTAAATATTTTTCTAATGATTGAATTGGCATTTTACAAACTTAGTGGAATTCCTGCATAGAAGTTCAATAGTTTAAGACTAAAAAGATAATTATATTTCGCCTGCGCTACTGATCCCTGTGCATTTGCATAATTATTTCTTGCGACATTGACATCATAAATGGTTGTTCTTCCTGCAGCATAACTTTTGTCCGCAAAATCAAGAGCCAGCTTGGAACTTTTCTCGGCCTCTACAGCTGCCAGGTAATTTTCATAATTGGCGTCTGCATCAAACTGAGCTTTCTGTACATTCTGTCTTACGGTCTGTTTCTGCTGCTCCAGTGTATTTTTAGCAAGACTTTCGTTAACCTTGGACTGCTCTACCTGTAATTTTGTTTTTCCTTTATTGAAGATAGGGATATTAAGGGACAATCCTACATTTTGCCCAAACTGATCTTTATATTGTTCAAAAAAAGTTCCCTGCACAGTACCCGGTATAGGATCAAACTGCCTGTTATAGAAAGTGTTAAGACCAGCACTCGCCGTTAATGTAGGCCAGAATGCTGTTTTGCTTACCTCAGTTTGTGCTTCGGCAGATCTTATACGGCTTTCCGCTGCTTTTATCTGAGGTTGTATCTCATAAGCCGTTGCAAGCACTTCATCTACATTAGCAAGCTGTAAATCAAGATTTTCTGAAATATTTACATCTTCCACATCAAAACCTTTATAATCTGACAGTTGTAAAAGCTGAGCGATGGCAAACAAAGCACGTCCAACATTTACTTCTGCGGTTTTAAGGTTTTGTTTCTCTCTTGCTAGTGCCGCTTCAGCCTCAGCTAAAACCGTCTGTGCAGTGGTTCCAACCTGAGTTGTAATTTTAGCTCTGTCAAACTGTTTCTGAGCATTTCCCACAGCACTCTGAGAGATTTTAACAATCTCTTTATTCAACAAAGTGGTTAGATATTGTTGAGCAATCTGAAGAGAAATATCATTTTTAATGGTTTCAATGTCGTATTGACTTGCTTCTACATCAAACTGAGCTTTTCGTACATTCTTCTCTAATCTTCCATTATTATAAAGCAAGATATCGGCTCCCAGACCAACACTGTTATTGAATCTATCATTTCTAAAGCTTCCGGCTCCTAATGATCCTTGCCCGAAACTCACCCCAGTCGTCATACTCCCTGTTACTGAAGGCAAATATTCTTTTTGAGCTGCTTTAAGATTGTATTCCTGGTTTTGTTTGTTATACTGATTTTGGATAACCTGAAGATTATGCTCCACTGCATAGCTTACACATTCTTTTAAGGACCATTTCTTCTGAGCGCTTAAACCCAGATAACCTAATCCAAAAACGATGATCCAAACTTTTTTCATATTATGTAGATGTTTATTTGTTTTTAATGGTCATATGGAATCGTGTCATCTTCATCAGTATTGTAACTTGTAAATCACAGCGACTTCATATTAAGATTTTTCAATATTAGACGAATTAAATATAAAAAAGTTACAGATTGAAAAATTATATTTTTTTTTAAGAAAACTTTTGGGAATTTTGCACCATGACAAATGAACAATATCAGGAAGCTATCGACTGGCTTTTCGTACAGATGCCCAATTATCAGATAGATGGACAGAAGGCTTATAAACCCGGGCTTGATAATATTACAAAGCTTTGTGCTTTCTTTGGAAATCCTCAAGATAAAATCAAATGTATCCATATTGGCGGGACCAATGGAAAAGGTTCTTCAAGCAATATGCTGGCATCTGTTCTCCAGGAAGCTGGTTATAAAACCGGATTGTACAATTCTCCACACCTGATAGACTTTACCGAACGTATCAAGGTTAACGGGAAAAACTGTAATAAGGAATTTGTCTTTGAGTTTATTCAAAAATTAAGAACACTTCCGGAAGATATCCGTCCCTCTTTCTTTGAATTTACCACTATCATGGCTTTTGAATATTTTTATCAGCAACAGGTAGATTTTGCCATTATTGAAGTGGGATTGGGAGGAAGACTGGATTCTACAAATATTATTAAACCCCTGATCTCCGCTATTACGAATGTTCAATTGGATCACCAGAATATATTAGGAGATACTATTGAAGAAATAGCCACTGAGAAAGCGGGAATTATTAAACACAACATTCCTGTTATTTCCGGCGACGAGAGTGAAGCAGTTAAAAATATCATCCGAGAGAAAGCCATTAAAGAAAATGCACCGTTTATAGATGCCACTCTTATTAATACAAATCTTGAATCTGATTTGAAGGGAAATTATCAGAAAAAAAACATCAGAGTGGTATTGGCTGCGATAGAAGAGCTAAGAAAACTGGAAATAAATATTTCTGACGAAGCCTTGAGAAACGGACTGCTCCATGTTCATCACAACACAGGATTCATTGGCCGTTGGTTTGAATTTTCAAAAAATCCACTTACAATTTGTGATACAGGACACAACCAGGCAGGTTTGGAGTATGTTTTTTCGCAATTAAATTCAATTGACAGGCACAAGCATGTCATTTTGGGGTTTGTCAATGACAAAAAAATAGATGATGTGATGAAATTACTTCCTGAAAATTCTGAGTTCTATTTTTCAAAACCATCCATCAACAGGGGAAGACATCCGGAAGATTATGAAAATCTGCTTGAGGAGGCGAAAATTTTTTATAAAATTTTTGATTCTGTACAGGAAGCGTATCTCGCTGCAAAAGAACGATGTACAAATGAAGAAATGATTTTTATTGGCGGAAGCAACTTTGTAGTGGGAGATTTTTTAGAAAAAAATTTGGAGATTAAAGAATAAGTCGTATATTTGCACCACTCTAAACAAGAGAACAAGTCTAGAGGGTTCTTAGCTCAGTTGGTTCAGAGCATCTGGTTTACACCCAGAGGGTCGGGGGTTCGAATCCCTCAGGACCCACAGAAAAGGAAACGAAACCTTTCAAAAAAATTCGGGTTCTTAGCTCAGTTGGTTCAGAGCATCTGGTTTACACCCAGAGGGTCGGGGGTTCGAATCCCTCAGGACCCACAGAAAAGGAAACGAAACCTTTCAAAAAAATTCGGGTTCTTAGCTCAGTTGGTTCAGAGCATCTGGTTTACACCCAGAGGGTCGGGGGTTCGAATCCCTCAGGACCCACAGAAATCTCTCAAGAAATTGGGAGATTTTTTTATTTTATCCCTAAGCAATATAAAGCTTACCTCCTCTTTTTCTTAATATTTATTTACCTTTGCCTGCACTTGAATCTGCCTGACGTGAAGGAACTCCATATCATATCATTCAACTATCCTTATCCTCCTTCTTATGGCGGGATCATTGATGTGTATTATAAGATCAGGGCTTTATCTGATTTGGGAATAAAGATTCATCTTCATTGTTTTGTAGACAAAATTCCTGCAACGGTTGATCCGGAAGTTGAGGAAAGCACAGAAAATATCTTTTTTTATGAAAAGAAAAAGAACCCACTCCTCTATTTCTCAGGAATACCTTTTGCAGCAGCCATAAGGGACTCTGAAACCCTTCTTAAAAACCTGGAAAAGATCAAAGCTCCTATATTATTTGAGGGCTTACAGACAACATATATTTCAAAACTTTTAAAGGGTAAAGGGCATCAACTCTACCTTCGTCATCACAATAACGAAACAGAGTATTATAAAGGTCTTTCGTTATCAGAAAAAAATATCTTTAAAAAAATTGTTTACAGAATTGAATCCTTAAAACATAAAGGATACGAGAAAAAACTTTTAAAAAGGTTTGATGCTGTATTCTGCCTGTCTGGAAAAGAATACAATGAAGTAGAAATTTATTCAAAAAACGCACGGTTAATCCCTATTTTCCATGGCAATCAATTGGTAAAGCAACTGGATAAAAAAGGGAATTATTTTCTTTTTCATGGAGACCTTACCACAGCTGACAACAAAAAAGCTCTGATTGAGACTATTGATTTATTTAAAACGCTTCCACAGTATAAGCTTGTTGTTGCCTCCGACCGTGCCAGTGAAGACATTAAAAGAAGAATTTCAGCGATTCAAAATATTACCCTCACTCCTATTCAAACAACAGAAAAACTCCACAATCTTCTGGAAGATGCCCATGCCAACATTCTGCTTTCTTACCAGAATTCAGGAACCAAAGTGAAGCTTTTCAACACTCTTTATAATAGTCGTTTTGTTATTATTAACGGAAATATTACAGACGATCCGGTTTTGAAGAGTTTATGCCTGTATGGGGCTGATATGGCCGAAATTCGCCAACAGATTATCACCTCAGCAGAAAAAGACTATAATGATTCTGAAAAGAGAAAGGAAATATTAGAAAAAACACATTCGGATCATGCCAAAGCCGAAGAGATGGTAAAGATTATTTTTAAAAATTAACTCTGTCTACGACCTTCTGAATATTGAATTCCTCAAGACAAGCCCAGTCTCCTCTGTAGCATTCTTTATCTCCAAAAACAGAACACGGTCTGCAGGTAAGATCTTTTACCTGAACAACATCTTCTTCACTCTGCCCGAATCCTAAAAATCCGGCATAAGGATGAGTAGCTCCCCAGATAGAAATACATCTTGTTCCTACAAGACTTGCCAGGTGCATATTTGCAGAATCCATAGAAATCATCAGTTCCAGCCCGGCAATTTGGTTGAGTTCTTCTGTAAGGTTTAATTTTCCGGCAAGATTTTTTGTATTAGGAATCTCACTCTCCCATCTTTCAAGGGTTTCCGTTTCTTTTTTACCTCCACCAAAGAAATACACCGTATGTTTCTGAGCCAGAATTCTGACCAGTTCATAGGATTTTTCCAGAGGAAGCATCTTGCCTTTATGTTGAGCAAAAGGGGCAAAACCAATCCCAGACTGATGCTCCGAAGTTGGCCTTAGCTGATGTGAAAGCTCAATTCTGAATCCCATTTTACGGAATACATCGGCATAACGTTCTACTGTTTTCTTCAGCTGCACTTTCTCAAGGTTCCATACATCTGTAAGATGTTCTTTCTCCTCTTTACCCTTATCTATTTTGAAAACTTTAAGTCCTTTTCTTCTATATATTCTGTCTAAAACCTTGGTCCGGATTACGTCGTGAAGATTGGCAATACAGTCCGGATTAAATTCCCGGATCAGCTCATTGCTCAGTTTCCTTAAGCCAAAGAGTCCTTTATAATCATCAAGATCAATCCCTTTAAAAGTCACATTGGGAACTCCCGCAAACAGCGCTTCAAAATTCTTTCTGGACACCATAATAATTTCCACACCGGGGTTCTGCTCCAGAAATTCTCTGAAAACAGGAACAGTCATCGCAACATCTCCGAATGCGGAAAAACGATATGCTAAAATTTTTGTCACGGCTATGATTTCAGTTGATAGGCAACTGCATAAAACTTGATCTGCTTCGTCATGGCCATCAATCCGTTGGCTCTTGAAGGTGAAAGAAATTCCTGTAGTCCTATTTCTGCAATAAAATCGAAATCAGAATCTAAAATTTCCTGAGTGGAATGTCCACTATAAATACTTACTAAAAGAGAAACGATTCCTTTGGGTAAAATACCGTCAGAATCTGCATTAAAGAAAAGTTTACCATCTTTAAATTCAGCATCAATCCAAACTTTACTCTGGCAGCCTTTAATCAGATTTTCTTCTGTTTTTCTTTCTTCCGGCAAGCCTTTCAATTCTTTCCCAAGATCAATGATGTACTCGTACTTTTGTTCCCAATCGTCAAGAAAAGCGAATTCATCTATTATTTCCTGCTGTTTTTCTTTAATGGTCATTTTTAATCAAATTTCTTTTGCAAAGATAACCAATTTTGTAAAATTTTATAGCCGGGATGCTTTTTCAAAAAGCTGAAGAATTTTTGTTTCTTCGTTCTCCCAGCAAAATACATCTGCAGCTTTGTTAAGTTCACTCTGATAATAGAGTCTTCCTCTTTCAAGAACCAGATTAATTGCTTTTTCAATCGTTTCAGGCTGATGATCTGTAATGATCTCCCCTACATTGAACTGATTTTTTATACGCTGCATTTCCGGGAAATTAATCATTACAAGTGGTACTCTGGACTGGATATAATCACAAACTTTATTGGGAAGTGAATAATAATAACTTACTCCATTATTCTCTTCGAGGCTGAATCCTACATCTGCTGTTTTTGTTATTTCTCTGAGATTTTCCGGTTTCAGTTTACCAAGGAAAAAAACTTTGTCCTGCAGTTTTTCCTGAATGACGAGTTCTTCATATATTTTTTTCTTCGGTCCGTCACCTGCGATTTTCAGAACCGCATCTTTAATATGATGCATAGCAACAATCATTTTTTCAATTCCTCTGGATTGGTTGATCGCTCCCTGATACAGAATAATTTTAGGATGATTTTCAGGAATTTCAGGGGCTGAAAGAATTTTTCTCGGAATATTTCTGACAACTACCGGATTGACATTATATTTTTCGTGAAACCATTCGGCATAGCTTTCACTTTCTGTCATCATAAATTTCACACGAGGAACCAGCTTTCTTTCCAGCACCCTCCAGAATTTCTGTGAGAAACGGTTTTGTACCGACGGCATTTCCGTGAAAATTTCATGACTGTCAAAGACTAATGGAATGTTAAATTTCTTGGCAATGAGATAATTTGGCAGAAGTGCATCAATATCATTGGCATGGAGGATAGTATCTTTGTCCGCTTTTTTCTTAAGTTCATGGTATAATTTCCAGTTGAACTCAAAATAAGCTGTCTTTAAACTTTTTGACGTCAGTTTTATTCTTGAAAAAGGATAAGGGCGTTCCATTTTCTCATTTCCTTCCCAGTCGTTTCCGATCAGTTCAATGGGATATCCGTTGTCAAAAAGGGTTTTGCACACCTTTTCTATTCGCTGATCGGTATACAAACTGCTAAAGGCAGATACTAGTATTTTTTTCTTCATTAATTTTTCTTGTCTAATATTAAATAATAGATCTGAATGAAACAAATGAGCCCGTTTGGAATGATAACCGGCCAAAGCATTCCATTGAAGATACCATAAATGACAAAACAAATACAGCCGATCATGTTGACTACTCTAATTTTTCTTACATCTTTCAGTATGAAACTCAATACAATAAAAAGAGATGCAGAATAGCCGACGTAGGTGGTAATTTCAGTATTCATGGGGAAAATTTAAGGATAACAAACTTAATCATTTTCAATAAGATAATAAAATTTTTTCTGCCATAAAGTCATTAATTGATTTTTGGTAAAATATTTGTAATTTAGATAATGAATAAAAGGTAATGTTGCCTTTGTTCTAATGAGATATATTATGGATTATAAGTTTTCACAAGGTTTGAGCCAAGTGTTCAAACAAAGCAAAAGCGAAGCTAAAAGGCTGAAAAGTGAATTTCTTAATACAGAACATCTACTTTTAGGTATTATAAAAACGGAAAACTCTGCAAAAGAAATCCTTCAAAACCTTAATGCGGATTTAACACAAATCAGAAGAAAAATTGAAACTTTAAATACAGCAAGTCTAAATCCTATTTCTGAGGAGGTTACCAATATTTCTTTCACTAAGATGGCAGACCACGCCATTAAACGTGCAGAGTTAGAATGCCGACAATATAAAAGCAATGAAATTAATACCGTTCACCTGCTTTTAGGTATTCTTTATAAATATGAGGACCCTACTTCAAATATTCTGGGAGCTTATGACATCGACTATGAAGGAGTTTCAAGAGAATACCAGACTATGCTTAAAAATTCAGGCCAGTCTCCACAGATGAGTGCTTATGACGATGATGATGAGAGAGAAGAATTTGAGCAAATGAGAAAGCCTACAGGAAATTTAGGTTCTGCGAAAAGTAAAACGCCTACTTTGGATAACTTTGGTAGAGACCTTACTTCTTTGGCAAGAGATGGAAAACTAGATCCGGTAATCGGCCGTGAAAAAGAAATTGAGAGAGTTTCTCAGATCTTATCGCGTAGAAAGAAAAACAACCCTCTTCTTATCGGAGAGCCGGGAGTTGGTAAATCTGCCATTGCTGAAGGTTTAGCATTAAGAATTCAACAGAAAAAAGTGTCCAGAGTTCTTTACGGAAAACGTGTAATCACTTTAGATCTGGCAAGTTTAGTTGCCGGAACTAAGTACCGTGGCCAGTTTGAAGAAAGAATGAAGGCCATTATGACGGAACTGGAAAAGAACAGAGATGTCATTTTATTTATTGATGAGCTTCATACCATTGTAGGAGCAGGAAGTTCTACAGGAAGTTTAGATGCTTCCAATATGTTCAAACCTGCTTTGGCAAGAGGAGAAATTCAATGCATCGGGGCAACCACTCTGGATGAATACCGTCAGTATATTGAAAAAGACGGTGCTTTAGAAAGAAGATTCCAGAAAGTAATGGTGGAACCTACTTCTATTGATGAAACAGTTCAGATTTTGAATCAAATCAAAGATAAATATGAAGAGCATCATAATGTAATATATACTCCTGAAGCTATTTTGGCTTGTGTTAATTTGACCTCGAGATATATTACAGACCGCTTCTTACCAGACAAAGCTATTGATGCAATGGACGAGGCCGGATCTCGTGTTTACATCAAAAACATGAAAGTTCCTACCGAAATCATTGATTTTGAAAAGAAAATTGAAGATATCAAAGAACTGAAGCAGAAAGCCGTAAAAGCTCAGGATTATCTTGAGGCTAGAAAGCTTAAAGATGAGGAGGAACGTCTTCAGATGGAACTGAATGCAGCTCAGGAAAAATGGGATAAGGATGTAAAAGAGAAAAAAGAAACCGTAACGGAAGAAAATGTAGCAGAAGTGGTTTCTATGATGAGTGGAGTTCCTGTAACGAAAGTTGGCAAGAACGAGCTTGATAAACTTGCCCAGATGGATGAAAAACTTAATGGAAAAGTAATCGGTCAGGAAGATGCTGTGAAAAAAGTTGTGAAAGCAATTCAAAGAAACAGAGCTGGTCTTAAAGATCCGAACCGTCCTATCGGTACCTTTATTTTCCTTGGAACAACCGGGGTTGGTAAAACCGAGCTGGCTAAAGTAATGGCGAGAGAACTCTTTGAGTCCGACGAATCTTTGATCAGAATTGACATGAGTGAATACATGGAAAAATTCGCAGTTTCAAGATTGGTAGGAGCGCCTCCGGGATATGTAGGATATGAAGAAGGAGGTCAGCTGACTGAAGCGGTAAGAAGAAAACCTTATGCTGTGGTTCTTTTGGATGAGATTGAAAAAGCTCACCCGGATGTATTCAATATTCTGTTACAGATCCTAGATGAAGGTCACGTTACAGACAGCTTAGGCAGAAAAATAGACTTCAGAAATACAATTATCATTCTTACTTCCAATATCGGAACCAGAGATCTTAAAGACTTTGGAGATGGTGTAGGATTCGGAACATCAGCTAAAAAGACAAGCTCAGATACAAGAGCGAGAAGCACCATTGAAAGTGCCCTTAAGAAAGCATTTGCTCCTGAATTCCTAAACAGAATTGATGATATTGTGATCTTCAACTCTCTTGTTCAGGATGATATCAAGAAAATTATTGATATTGAATTGAACAAATTGTATGGCAGACTTGAAAAATTAGGATATAAAGTTGACTTAACTGAAGATGCTAAAAACTTCATTTCTGAAAAAGGATGGGATAAAGATTTCGGTGCAAGACCATTGAAACGAGCAATCCAGAAATATATTGAAGACTTATTGGCAGAAATGCTGGTAAACAAGCAATTGAATGAAGGAGAAACCGTAGTTCTTGACCTTAATGAGGCTAAAGACGGACTGATTGGAAAAACGCAGAAAGCGAAAAAATCAGCTGCTGAGAAATCTTCTCAATCTTAATTGAATAAATAATTTAATTTTAATAGAAACGGCCCGGGAAATTTCCCGGGCCGTTTTGTTTTATATTTTTTGGATAAAGTCTTTTCTATTAATGAAATCACAAGATTAAAGTCCTACCACAAATCCTATATTCGGGATCAGTCCGCTTGAAAACACACTGGAGTTCTCCTTCCAAAGAACATTATACATTAATCCAATCTGCATAAAAGAATTATTTCCTATTCTTTGCATATACCCTCCTCCAAGATACAAAGCATTTTCTTCTGTGTTGTATTTATAATCGTAGTATTTGTCCTTGTAATCAACAAAATAATGCTGATAGTTGGCACCAACATAAAATGATCTTGCAAAATAGTAATTGACAAATGGGCCTACTCCAAACATGGTAGATTTATAATAGTCGGAAGTCTGCCACGATACACTTCCTACAACTCCTGCTTCAAGATCATCCGTAAGCCTGTAACCCACTCTTGGTGAAGCAGACAGATTAAAAGCACTGTTACTGCCAAATCCTAATCCGATTCCTCCTCCAAAGGTCCACTTGCTGCTTTCCTGTGGCTGGGCACCCACTGAAACCTGGGAAAACGCTGAGCCTGAGATGATCAGCATTATAGAAATAATAATTTTTTTCATATGTAGATATATTTTGTTTTGATGATATGGCATACACCTTCACTTGTTATAGTACGGTATAATGCAAATACGATTAACATCGTTTTTATCAATGTTTAAAATTATGGTTTTTTTACGAATTTATTTAGTTGTATTTTTGCCACATCAAACTAAGAACTCCCGTTAAGAGTTTCGTAAAATTGAAATACAATGAAAATAGTAGTAGGCCTCTCCGGAGGTGTAGATTCTAGTGTTACAGCGTATTTGCTGCAGCAGCAAGGCCATGAAGTAGTGGCTTTATTCATGAGAAACTGGAACGATGCTTCCGTAACACTGGAAGACGAATGTCCCTGGATTGAGGACAGTAATGATGCCCTTATGGTGGCACAAAAGCTTGGAATTCCTTTTCAGGTTATAGACATGAGTGAACTTTATAAGGAACGTATTGTTGATTATATGTTTGCCGAATACGAAAAAGGAAGAACTCCCAACCCGGATGTATTGTGTAACAGAGAAGTAAAATTCGATGTTTTTATGAAGACCGCAATGTCATTGGGTGCAGATAAGGTGGCAACAGGACATTATGCAAGAGTAAACTCTACTTTTGACGAAAACGGAAAAGAAATTTTCCACCTTCTTGCCGGAAAAGACAACAATAAAGACCAGTCGTATTTCCTTTGCCAGCTAAGCCAGGATCAACTTTCAAAAGCATTATTCCCTATCGGAGAACTTACAAAACCTCAGGTAAGAGAAATCGCAAAAGAAATCGGATTGGTAACTGCAGATAAAAAGGATTCTCAGGGATTATGCTTTATTGGGAAAGTGAGCCTTCCACAATTTTTACAGCAGCAATTAAAACCTAATGAAGGAGAAATCGTAGAAATTTTCAAAGATTCACCTCTTTTTTCGGAAGAAAAACCTGAATTCTTGTCTAAAGAAGAAGAACTTGAGTTTTTATCAAGAAAAATCAATTATAAAAAATCTGACGGAAAAGTAATCGGGAAACATCAGGGAGCCCAGTTTTTCACCATCGGACAAAGCCGTGGCCTTGGAATAGGCGGACACAAAGAAAGCTGTTTTATCATCTCCAGAGAGATGGAAAACAATATCATTTTCGTGGGAGAAGGAAGCCACTTCCCCGGCCTCCACAAAAAAGCACTGAAAATAGATAATTCTGAACTGCACTGGGTACGTGAAGATATGAAGCTTCAGAATGGAGAATCTATGGAAGTAATGGCCAGATTCCGATACAGACAGTCTTTGCAGAAGGCAACTCTGTATCAGTTTGAAAATGCATTGTATATTGAGTTTGATGAACTTCAGTCTGCGATTGCAGAAGGACAGTTTGCTTCATGGTATATTGATGATGAGCTTATCGGAAGCGGTGTGATTGCGTAAGGAATCCGAGTTTCGGGATTGTGGGATTATAGATTTGAAGGTTCGGGAATTTTTTTGAAATTTTTCTGTAACGTTTTCTAAGTTGTCTTACTTACTGAGTAAATAACAATAAATTACTATGAAAACAACGACAAGAAACCAGTATTCTTATGTAAACAATATCCTGATCGCTATTGTATCTGCTGTTTTTGGCTATAATTTCTATCAGTCAATTGTACATCCGGAAAACTCGAATATCGCTGTCAGCCTTATTTTAGTAGTGATCACTTCCGTTATGGTTCGGAAATATGGCTACAAGCCTATAAAAGAAAAAAAGTAAGAGATTTAATCTCAATACCTTATGATAAAGCCCGGAACAGTTTTGTTTCGGGTTTGTTTTTTATGAAACAATTACTTCGTTTTCTTGTTGATATGGCTCATGGTAAGAAACACAGCCACAACACATTCCAGGATTAAAATCATAACAAGAAATCCAACAGGTTTTCCCAGCATGATTCCTCTTATCAGTTTTATAATTCCCAGTAAAAAAATGAAACCTATAAAGTAGAATGTAGTTTTTGAAATCGATTCTCTCAAAGAATTTAAAATAAAAACTGAAGCATAGAATCCGAGAACCAAAATCAGATAAAATTTCAGAAAATCTGGCCCTTTAATAATAATGGGATTCAATGTCTGGCATGCTGTTATAAGCCACATAAAGCTTACTACAGCTGGAACTGAGTGAATGATTAGTTTTTTCATATTGCTTATTTTTTATCCTCCACAACCTCCACAACCTCCGCAGCCGCCACAACCTCCACCACAACCGCCGCCTCCGCTACAGCTTGATCCTCCACAGCTTCCGCCACCTCCTCCATCACTGTTTTGCTTATCCTTTCTGTTAGGATCGGAGATTTCACTATCTCCTATGATTGAGGTTATTGTTCCCAAAATAAAAATAATGGTAAAAACCACTGCCGTGACCAACAATCCGGTGAAACCACCTCCTTCTGAACAAGAGAACAGCAGCAGTAAAATAAAGATTGGAGCAAAAAAGGCCATCTTTCTCATCCAGCGTCTTACTTTAGATGCTTTCTTTTTCCCTCCCCATATTTCCTCGGGTGCTTCCTGCTGAAATATGTTCCTGTAACCTGAAATTGTATCTTCAAACCAGTTCTTATGCTTCACTCTTTCCGTATTTCCTCCTTTAGAAGGATGATGATGAAGTGGTCTCTTTAAAATGTTCGGGCAAAATTCCTCCCAATAATTTTGGGTATAGATCAGGTGCATATGCCATACTTTATCCACTATTTCGCTGGGAGAAGCCCCATTGGGGAGAATACAACAGAGATAGACAAACTTTTTATATTCTTCAATCGCTTTTTTTGCAAAATCAAGGCTCCAGCTTTCTTCTTTTGCCAGTTTTTTTGAAAAAGGGAAATCAACGCCGGGAGCATCCAGAGAAAATCCCTGTATTCTGTTCCAAAGGGATTCATCTTTTAATAACATTCTTGTTTCCATTGTTTTAAATTTTGTTTTTCTATTCAAATGTCAATGGATTTTAAAATATAAAAGTCCTTCAAAAGTCTTTTTTGGTTTGATAAAAATCTTAAATTAGTCTTATAAAACTAAAATTAATCTGACCATAAAAAATAAACAGATGAAAAAGGAAGATATACTGCATCTTGAAAAGCTGATGAATTTCTTAAGCCGCCACTTTTTAAAGAAAAACCATTGGGAAGATGTCACTAAAACCGAATGGTCTTACATTAGTGCAGAACTGAATGAACTCATTATCAGTGATCATACAGAGAAAGAAATTAAAAAAGAGCCGGATCTTCTAGGAACCAATTACCTGTATGAACACCTGATTATCAATAAGCTGAAAAAATTCAGACAGAATGAAAATGCTGTTCTTAGCAGGCCTAACTTAGCAAAACTGAGCCTCATTGTCAAAGTTCTGGGCTACTCCAATTATATAGATTTCATCAATTCCACTACGGAATCATTCAATTTTAATGACCTCAGAATTGAGATGAATAATGTAAATCTGAATACAACTCTTTTAGACCGTTTAGTAGGCTTTTGGTATTCTTATAACAGAAATCTTCCTGACAATCCTTTAATGGCAAAAGAAGACCGTATATGGCGCTCTGCAATGGAAATTTATAAATCGGAAACCACCGGAGAATATTTTATTGAAAGAAGCGGTGGCGACCAGCATAAATACTTTGGTAAAGTAACGGCATACTCCGACTATGTTTTTATCATCATGAACAGCAATACTTTTATTCGCCAAAGGCATTTTATTTCAAGAATTAAAGACATTAAAGAAAAGCTTAAGAATCCGGACTATAAACTCCACGAAATCCACTTCATAAGTACCTGCATCAGTTTCAATCAGGAGCCGATTGCCTTGTTTGAAATCTTTAGAAAAGCAGACAGAAAGAACTTCATTTCCGACTCCATCAGCTTCCCTATTGACAGTGATGAAATTCCAGAATCTATCATTAAACAGCTTGAAGACACTGAATCTAACAGAATTGATTACAGATAGTTATGTAATTATTGATTATTATTTTGAAAATTGTTGTAACGTATTTTGAATTGTCATACTTACTGGATAAATAACAATAAAAAACATCATTATGAAAACAACGATTAAAAATCAATATTCATCCGCTAACAATGCTCTTATCTTTTTTGTATCAATGCTTGTAGGATATAATATCTATCAGGAAATATTTCACCCTGAAAAAGCAGACCTTATCTTGTGTGTTATCATGATAGTCCTTACTGCCTTCACCATACAGAAATACGGAAAAAAAACCGAAACAAAACAATAAACATCCTTATCAATTTATATATCTAAAACCCGGAACAATCTTATTCCGGGTTTGTTTTTCTCCTATGCTTAGAATACATTTAAACCTTAAAAATCAACAGATTACTGCAATATTTCTCTAAATTGATAGTTCCTAAATATGAACCCTTCAATTGTCTGGCTATGGAATATTATGAATTGTATGAAGTTTTGAAAAATCACTTTGATTCCGGAAAAGACAGGGTTGAAATCAAGGAATTGAATGTAACCATTGAAGCTATTCCCTTTGAATCAAAGGTTTCTGACCTGCTGTATGGCTCGGAACATCAACACTGCAACAAACATCAGCAATCACTGGAAATCAACGAAAAAGGCTATCTGTTTTACGGTCAGCCTGCTGTAGACCTCAAAGATTTTGATATTGAATGCAATAAAAGGTTTACCTATTATATCCTGAAGAGCGCAGATACAGAAACCGCCAAAGGATGTATCTTTTTCTTTCATGGCCTGAATGAAAAGAAATGGGACAAATATCTGCCGTGGGCATATGAATTGGCCAAAAGAACACGGAAAGCCATTATTCTGTTTCCTATTGCCTTTCATATGGATCGTGCAGAACCTATCTGGAGTGACCGACATCACATGATGGAAGTGGTTCGTTTCAGAAAGAAAAAATATCCCGAAAACATGAATTTCTCCTATGTAAATGCTGCCATAAGCTCTAGACTGGAAGCCCATCCTCAAAGGATATTCTGGTCAGGACTACAGACATACTCTGATATTACTGAGGTAGTGAAAGATATTAAAAACAGTAAAATAAAAGGTATTTCTCCGGAAGCTGATCTGGATTTATTTGGATATTCTATTGGATCTTTTCTTTCAATGATCATTAAAATGGCAGATCCTAACAATTATTTTACCCGGTCTAAAGTTTTCTGTTTTTGTGGAGGAATGACGATCGACCGCATGTTTCCGATATCTAAATACATCATGGATACCCAAGCGACTATTAAAATGCAGTCCGTTTTCACAGAGTTGCTGAGTTCTGATTTTAAATCAGATCCCCGTTTGAAACACTATCAGAATGAAGATCTCCATCCGCAGGAAAGCTGGTTCAAAAAAATGCTCCGCTACAATTATTTTCAAAAAGAAAGGGAAGAAAGAATTCATGAAATTCAGTCCCAGATAAAGGCGTATGTACTGGAAAAAGACAGCGTAGCCCCTCCAATGGAAGCATTGAATACTTTACGCGGAGGCTACAGGAACATCAATGTAGAGGTAGAAATCAAAGATTTCCCGTATGAATATTCCCATATGGTTCCGTTTCCTCTTGCTCACAAACATAAGAAAGAAGTTACAGAAGCTTTTCACCAGTTTGTACAATCTGCCAGTAACTTTTATAACTCCTGATTATTCCTGTTTTCAGGTATAAAAGAGGGAAAGGAATAGTTTAAAAATCAATAATATAAGATCCATGGTGTTTGTTTTTATATGATGAGGAAGTTAAAATTCTTCCTTTTTTATCAACTGACCAGCCAATCTTTGAAATCTTTAACACGGTCTCTGCTTACCGTAATTTCTTCTTCAGGCTGAAACTCCATATCCACTTTATAGTAAGGTGAAGTATGAATATTTTTAATATAATCTGAACTGACAATAAACTGTCTGTTTACCCGGAAAAACTTTTTCTCATCCAGAACGTCTTCCAACTCATCAAGCGTAAAATCTGATGGATAAGTACGGTCTTCCGTCTGAAGATAAACAATCTTATTCTCACTGAAAAAACAGCTTATTTCATGAGTCTGGATAATTTTAAGATTATATCCTATTTTTACCAGAACTCTGGATAACGTAGATTTTTCCTTTCTGATCAGCTGTTTGATATCCTGAGAACCATTCGTATCGTTGGCAGGAATAAAGGATTTAAACTTCTCCACTGCACCTTCCAGGTCTTCATCAAGAATGGGTTTTAAAAGATAATCAATACTGTTCAGCTTAAATGCTTTCAGGGTATACTGATCAAAAGCCGTGGTATAGATGATGAATCCTTTGGTTGGAATTTTTTCAAAGATATCGAAGGACAGTCCGTCACCTAAAACAATATCAGAAAAGATCAATTGTGGATGTTCATTTTCAGAAAACCAGGCCACTCCTTCTTCTACTGATTCTATTTTCGCAACGATCTCAATTTCAGGAAAGTTATTTAGCATACGCTCTAATTTCCTTGAAGCAGGTTTTTCATCTTCTATAATGACAGTTTTGATCATTGAGCTTTAATTTTGGTTTTTAGATTATTAGGAAATAAAGTTAGATAAAAGCGGGCATATATTAATATTTTATTGGCTTTTTCTCTTTCTCAAGTTCTTTTTCAATCATATTTCTTTCCCATTCGGAATCAAAAAGGAACAGTTTTGCGGCTTTAATAAGAATAATAAATCCCCAGATACCAAGGATGGTATATCTGTCAAATAATCGAAAATTAATAATCTTTTCGCCAAAAATATCATCAGGAATGAGAAGAAGAGCGAAGATGGCAAATATAAAAATGCTTTTATAGAATTTTCTGATGTTGTTCGTTTTTGTACTAGCGGTTTCGTAATCCATGATTGTATAAGTTTTGAGTTATGATTATTGTTAGAATTTTTTTATTTTTTCTTTTTCCTCTTTCTCCATCAGTTCTTTTATTTTTCTTTCTTCCCAACTTTTTCCAATTCCAAATACACTTATTGCATGAAACGCAATGCCTATTCCCCAGCCCAGCGCCGGCCATAAAAACCATAAATATCCGGGAGCAGTCATAAGGTTCAGTATTGCCAGAAATGGAATCACAATACAATAAGAAGTAAGATTTCCGTAAAACTCTTTTAATTCTTTTACTCTTCTGGATGCTTTTCTGTAAGCAATCGTCTCTTTATTTGGTAAAATTTCCATAATGTTTTGTTTTTAAAAGGTTAATTTGTTTTTTTCTTGAATCAAAGGTAGGTCAGAAAAAGGGCTCAAATCAATTTTATATTACCGAATGGTAGATTATGCTATCCGAATCGTAAAAACGGGGAATTAATAGATAAACGGGATCAGTTTCTTTGTGCTTTTTCTGTATTCAAGATACTCATCACCGAACTGTTCTACCAAAGCCTGCTCTTCGATCTTAATTCTGTAGGCAAAAGCCAGAAACGGAGGTACAAAAGCAAAGAGTAATGACAACCAGTTATTCAAATACAAACCTAGCCCAAGAGAGGTCAGCAGAGAAAAGGCGTAAGAAGGATGCCTCAGATATCTATAAAACCCTTCTTTTTTGATTTTATGATCCTGTCTAATGGTAACATCTACTGTAAAATATTTCCCAAGAGATCTGATGATCATATATCTGAAAATAATCCCGATAAGAATGAAGAGTTCCCCCAGATAAAGAATCCAGCTTCCGTCAACAATCTTAAAATGAGTATTATACGATATGAAAATCGAACTCATTATAGAAAAAGGAATGGCCAGCCACAGAATATTCAAGGTTGATTTATCTTTGTTCTTTTGATCTTCTTTACCGGATTTCAACTTGTTTTTGTAAAGAAATTCGGTAAGAAACCAGGCGGCCATTGAAATGTAGAACAGAGTTGATAAAGTGTTCATTCTTAATGAGTTTTTAAAGTTAAAAGTTTTTGCAAAAAAAGTAATTTCTTTAATGATCTTTCTGCTTATCCATCAGTTCTTTAATCTTATTATCTTCCCATTTTCTGATAAAATTAATCCGGGGCAAAAAAACCGTAACAGCGTGTGCTGCAAGTCCTATTCCCCAGAAAGTAGCTGTAAAAAAGTTTTTAAACTGAAAATAACTTTCACCGGGTTTCAAGTTCATACAGTTATACACAACAATCATAGCATTCACTGCGATATAAGCGAATACATGCCCGTAAAATCCACGTAACCTTTCTACCTGTCTTCTGGCACGTTGATATTCTATATCATTTTCGTCGAATCTTTCCATCGCTTTATTTTTTTTGTTTATTCATAATTTCACGAATCTTCTTTTCCTGCCAGGACTCTCCTACTCCAAACACCTGAAAGGCATGGGAAGCAACCCCAATTCCCCATCCCAGTACCGGAAACCAAAACCACTGATTTCTGCTGCTTGTAAAAAGATTGATAAATATTAAAAAGGAGCATACTGTACAGTAAGAAATCAGGTTTTTATAAAACCCTTTAATCTCTTTTACTCTCTTTTCTGCTCTTTTGTAAGCTTGAGTTTCATCTTCGGATTTAATGCTGGAAACATGCGGTTTAGCTAAAAGCATCGGTAGCTTTACTTTAAAATGATCCTCAGATTTTTCTATGAATACATTTCTCTCCGTAAGCAGAGAATAACGCTGTACGATATTCGCAAGACCAATTCCTGAACTTTCTTTGATCTGTTCTCTTACCTGCAGATTATTTTCAATGCAAAGCGTATTTCCGTCCGAAAAAATTCTGATGATCAAAGGCTTTGATGATGTCGCAAAATTATGTTTGATACAATTTTCCAACAACAGCTGCAAAGCCAACGGAACCACATATTTCTGGTAATCTTCTTTGGCAACATCAAACGTAAAATCTACACTGTCTTCAAATCTTGTTTTCAGAAGGTCACAATATGTTCTGGCAAATTCTATCTCATCTTCCACCGTTACAAGCTCTTTATCTTTCTGTTCAAGTACATAACGGTAAATCTTTGACATTGAAGCAGTAAACTTCTGAGCCTGGCGCGGATTTTCATCGATCAGTGAGCTTAAAACATTCAGAGAATTGAATAGAAAGTGAGGATCCAGCTGATTTTTTAAACTTTCAAACTGAGCATTTGCTGATTTGGCAATAAGCTTCTGCTCTACGACTTCTTTTCTGGAATTCTTTTTAAGCTCTTCCATAAAGCTCTTAGCATGAAGAAAAGCAGAGATCAGAAGAGCAATATTGATCATGAACCAATTGGTTACCCCATACTTTGAAGAGAAAAACTCTTGTATAGTCGCCGTTTTCTGAATCACCACATAGTTCATGTAATTGCAGAAATAGACCAGAATAAAGTTCCCGATAATGATAGAAATAATACTTAGAACAGCTCTCGTTCGGGTTGCTTCCGACCAGGGAAATTTTCTGTTGAGAAATTCATTGATAAATCCGTTTCCAAATCCCAATACAAAAGAATACATGGTTGAAAGAAGCAGCGTGATCAGAAAAGTACTCAATGTCTTTTCATCATTGAAAAACAAAAAGAAAAACAAAGTGGTTCCTAATGACGTCCAAAGTAATATTTTAAAGTATTTACGCTTCATGATCTGTTTTCTTAACTCAAAATTAGTTTTTATTAAAGGTATCAAAAATTAATTCTTACCGAAGGGCTGATTTTCTTCTCTGAACGGTATAAAAAAACCTTCACGAATGAAGGTTCATTTATAGGTAAAACAGAAATGTACTATTTCGCTTTTTCTGTCGGAAGACTTAGAAAATAATCGGCTTCTCCTCTTCCCCAGTTAGGGTCTAAACCTGTTTTAGGTTTGTAGGTCTTAAATTTTGCCTGTGCATCTTTGAACATTTCCAGTCCTTTGGTTTTGCTTCCTCCGTACTGCTCAGGAGTAAAGTAAACGTCTTCTGCTTTGATAAGGGCAATTCTTGGATTTGCCGGCTCTAATTTTTCTGCAATGTTAAGCTCTTCAGCAGCTCTGGCACCGTCTGTCATGTAACGTTGTGCCGGATTTACCATCATTCTCAAAGAATAGGACATTTTTCTCAACAGGTGAATTTCTGCATTATCAGCTCCGGCAAGGTTCTGTGCCATAGACAGCTGTTTCTCAGCCTGATCTGCGATAGCATCCAGCTCCTGCATTTTTCCGTCTCTCATCAATGTTCTTCCTTTCTGGATATAAGAAAATGCTGCATAGTATGCCGGAAGCCATTTTGTGCTTTCCTTACTTCCTATTCTTTGAAAATCATTAGCCAGAGTCTGGAAATCTTCCGATGTTTTACAGACTTCTATTCTTCCGATTTTTTCTGTCATTATTTTGTCGTAATCTGCCTGAGCAAAAGCCGTTAAGCTCACAAAAGCTAAAGCAAAGCTTAAAAGGTATTTTTTCATAATATCAAATTTTAAAAGTTAGTTTATTTGTTTGTCCTAAGGTATGTTTTTTATAAATTATTATTGATGGCATCATCTGTTTTATCTACTCCGAAGCTTATAAATGCTCCAATGAACACAAAAGTATTGACTGGCGGAACGATTGCAGAACTTCTGGATCCGTCCGCAGAGAAATTATAGCCGTATACATTCTTTGATCCTAAAATATTGCTGACACTCAATACGAACACCGGAAAAGCTTTCGCATCTTTTTTACCGATATTGGGCAGATAATTAATGCTGAAATTCAAAGCATTATAATCTTTTAATCTTCCTTCATTTCTTGTATAATTAATTGCTTCCCCATTTTCAACCGTAGAGGCTATATCATAAAAAGGTCGTCCTTTTGCATAGGTATACGATAAGTTTACCCCAAGCTTCCATTCCGGAATAAATCTTTTTGCCACTGCAGAAAGGGTGTGTTCAGCCGCAAAACTTGGCTGCAGGCTTACCGGATAATTAAGAAAATCTCTTTTGGAATCCAGGTAAGAGTAGCTGATCCAATAATCAATATTTTCAAATGTTTTTTTATTGTCTCTCCAGAAAAATTCCACTCCTTTAGCATATCCATATCCATTGTTGTTTAATGCGGTTTGAGTCTGCTCATTAACATTAAATGTTTTAATCAGCTGGTCATATTTTTTATAAAATGCTTCAAAACGTAATGTTCTTCCTTCTGAAGCTCTCTGAACCTGAAAAATATAATGCTGAGACTTCTGAAAACCAAGATTTGCAGGGCCATTGATGTATTTACTTTCCGGATTCTGATAAAAAAGACCATAAGCTAAGGAAGTTGTCCAGTCTTTTGCCAAACGGTAAGCAATCGCAAAACGAGGGGCTATATTATTCTTTCCTAGAAAAGAAGAATGCTCTGCTCTTACTCCTATTTTTGCTGACAATGCATTACTGAATCCCAGATCTGTTTCAAGAAAAGCCGAAGAGATCAAATCTTTATAATTTTTCTGTACTGCTTCAAAATTCAGGTTTTCATCCGTGTTATTCAACTCAAATCCTCCTCTCAGGGCACTGATTCTGTTGATTTTTCTTTCAACAACTGCTTTAAAGTTCAAATAATTTCCGTCTGTAAGAAGTTGGTTCCTGTTTGATTCTATATCATTGGTTTCTGTAGAAAAATGAAGATCAGATCTGTTGTAAGAGTAAGAACCCCCTACATTCAAAAGATATTTTCCAAATTTTTGTTTAAAAGACAGGTTATGAAATGTGTTTTTACCGTTGAGCTTTACCAGACTGAAATCATATCCTGGTTCAAGACTTTCTGACCTTACTCCCATTTTATTGGAATTAAACATCCCGTAATATTTGAAAAAGCCTCCTGATTTTGTTTTAATTCTAAAATTCAGATCTCCGTTAAGACCCTGTGGTGCTTCAACAAAATCTGTATTAAAATTAAAGACTTTCTGCATCAGGCTTAAAATAGAATATCCAGCTGTAGCTCCATAGGAATAGTTTTTATTATCTCCCAGCTTCTGAAATCCGGCACTCAGGAAAATAGGTGAAATCCCTAAACTGTAAGAACTCTGATCCGGAAGATCAACACTTTCCAGCATCAAAGCTCCTGAAAGAGCCTGTCCATACAACGCAGAATATCCGCCACTTGAAAAGATATTCCCTTTGAAAAGGGAGGTATTAAACTGATCCCTTCCTGCAATTCCCGGAACAGAATTAGAAAAATAATTGTTGATAAGACTACCGTCCATAAAAATTTTAGATTCCGTCCCTGTACCCCCTCTGATAAAAAGGCCTTCAGTTCCTCCTACTTTCTGTACTCCCGGAAGGTAAGTTAATGCTGAAGAAATCTGCCCGTCTGCTCCTGCTGTGGTATAAATATCTATTGGGGAAAGCAGCGCTGTTGCTCTTTTCTTATCACTTGCTTCAATAGACCCCGCAGAAACTACTACTGCATCAATCTCGCTGATCTGTTCTTTAAGGTCAACATTCAAAGAAACATCCTGATTTTCAATAGATATTGTTCTTTCCACATTCTCATATTTCGGGTGGATAAAGGTTATTATATGTGTCCCTTTTTCTGATGTTTCAAAAGAAAAATTACCCTGGGCATCAGTGGTTGTCCCATCATAGGTATCCTTCAGAGTGACGTTTACTTCACTTACTCCTTTGTTTTTAAAGGAAACTTTTCCTGTGATCTTCACCTGTGAATATCCCATTATGGAAGCCATCAGGAAAATAAGAAACAGTATGTTTTGTCCTTGAGTTTTCATTTTTATTGTTTTCTGTGTCAAAAATAGGATGAGAAATGCCTTTCTGTAAAAAAAATTTTACCGAAAGGCATTCTTTTGCTACCGAATGGGAAATTAGTGAATCGGAATGCAAAAATCAACGATCATTTTTCCTTCCGGATGTTCTTTAAAATTAGAGTGGTAGATTTCATAAGGAAAGGTTCTTCTGGTAGTAAAATTGTTTTCATTCATCCATAAAAACAAGGAAACCCAGCATTGCTCGAAGTCATCCAAAGTAACTTCACCACTTCCTACAATGTATTTTCCGCCCTGTATAGTTTCGGGAAATACTTCTCCCTCCTGTTGTGTAAGTCTTTCATCCAAAAGCATGCAGGCATGGATTCTCACTTTATCAAGAGGGGTAATCTTACAACTGTCATGATATACAGAAATCATTTTCACATTCTCCCGCGGAAAAAGGTGTTTCTTTATTGCCCAGTCTATTAAGTGGTTGAAAGAAGGTTCTACATTACCTATTCCAAAGCTCATTACGGATGCCAGATTCATTTCCGGCATTTCTTTTACTTCGATTTTTAAATTCATAGTTGTCCAGTTTAACAGGTTTTCAATGTTGCAAATGTATTGGCTGAAAACCGTATCAACTTGTCCGTTCTTGCTTTGTTTTTGGATAATCTTACAAAAATTCTCAGGAGCTGATTTGCGGAATTTTGTTGGAGCAAGACCATAATATTTTTTAAATGTCTTACAAAAAACTGAATGGTTAGAGAAACCAAGATCCCAATAGATATCTTTGATTTCCATATTTTTATGAACCGCCAGATGAAGGGCGCTTTTTTCTATTTTCTTCCTGATAATGTAGCTCTGAAGGGTTTCTCCTGTAACCAGCTTAAATATTCTGTGAAAATGAAACGGTGAATACGCTCCTCGTTCTGAAATTTTTTCCAAAGACAGATCTGCATCAATATGGCTGTCGATATATTGAATTGTTTTTATAATCCGTATTTTATACTCTTCCACTTCAAAGTTATTAGTTCACAAAGATATTTTTCCATTGCGGAATTGAGTTGTCTTTTATTGCTATTTCAGAAATCTGTTTCATTTTTTATAGTAAAATATCCTCTTCAATGCATTTAATAAGCGGCATTACATCTTTAATTTTCTGATCTGAAGAGGCAATATGGCTATAATAGCCTTCATGAATGAGAATCTCTTTGGTAAAGAACTTTTCACCCTCAATACTACATTCATTATTTATTATTTCAAAAGAATCCAAGGGAAGCATCATTCCGACTCCGTGGGCTTTTATAACCGCTTCTTTTCTCGTCCAATAGGAGAAGAATTTTTTCATTTTATCTTCCGCATCCTGAATTTCCTGAAGCTCTTTATCTGTCATCTGAAATGTAAAATCATGATAACTGACCTTCGGATCATTAAATTCTACATCTAGCCCCAAAGGATATTCTGCAATGGCACAGGCAACAAGCTCTTTAGAATGCGAGATATTAAAATGAAGATTATGTCCTTTCAAATAGGGCTTTTTGTTGGGAAGAACACCTGTTTCAACATCCGAAATGTTATAATAAGTTCTTAATCCGTATTGTAAAAGGACCTTTCCCAATAAAGAAAGCTGTGTGTCCTGCCATTTTCTGTATCTCAGAATATCCTGTTTACTATCTTCAGAAAAAAGAGGCAGATACCGGTCAAGGAGAGACTGGTGTTTTTCTTCGCTGATGAATGTATAGAGAATAATCATTTTCTATTTCTTCCTTATTTTGATATTAGAGACGAGTTACTTTTGCCGTTAAAAATAAGCTTTTTCTGTTTGCTTTTTAAAACAATCAATCTTTTGGACAAAGTTGCAGAATCTGAGGCTGAAAGGTGTTGGATTTCGGCTGTACTGCGTAATGTCTTTTGAAAAAAAGACTGGAATCATAAAGCGCTTTGGAAAATCTTTTATAATTTTAGGGGTAAAATCACTATAAATCATTTAAAAAATGAAAGTACAAACATTAGCATTATTGGCAGGATTTGCATTTTTAGCAGCTTCATGCGGAACAACAAAAATGTATTCTGTAAATGCCAAAAGCGGAACACAAACAGGAGGAACAGCGAAATTTACCCAGAACGGAAATGAGGTAACCATGAAGCTGGATATCACCAATCTTACTCCTGGAATCCATGCGGTACACATTCATGAAAAAGGAGACTGCTCTGCAGCAGACGGAACTTCTACGGGAGGCCACTGGAATCCTTCTAAGAATGATCATGGTAAATGGGGTGCTGAACACTTCCATATGGGAGATATAGGAAACCTGGTTGCTGATCAGAACGGAACTGCAACATTAACTTTCAAGACAGACAAATGGTGTCTGGGTTGTACAGATGAGTCTAAAAACATTATTGGAAAAGGTCTTATTGTACATGCAGCAGCAGATGATTTCCATACTCAGCCTACCGGAAATGCCGGAGGAAGAGTGGGATGTGTAGAAATTAAGTAATCTCATTATTCAATAAAAAAACCGCTAATTTTCATTAGCGGTTTTTTTATGTTTAGGATTTAGCTCCCATATCTGATACAATATTCATTGCTTCCTGCAGGTAAAGATCTTTCTTCAGATTCTTGATCCACATTTCAGATTTTTTCTTGAAAGCTTCATCTTTTTTCTCTCTTTCAACTTCACTTGGATACATAATGAACTGAAGTCCGTTCTCAAATTTAGTCAAAGCTTTGAACTTTTCAATCTGAGACTTTCTGTTCTTCATCAGTTCATTGAACTTAGCGATATTCAAAGTGATATTTTCTTCTTTATCAAGTTTTTCTCTCCATTGTGCAGATTCTAATAACAACTGATAATTGCTGTTTTTAGCCATTCTGTCTGCACTTGCTTTTTCCAATGCCTGAATGTTGAAATAGTTCAGTTTCTGGAATTTTGTAGGTGGAATTTTATCCCAAGCCAATGCATAATCATCATATCGCTCTCCTACTTCAGCATAAGTAAAGAAATCTTTCATCTGAATATCAGAAACGATCCCTTTTCTCTGCGTAGATTCTCCGGTAATTCTGTAGAATTTCTGGATAGTCAGTTTTAAAGATCCGAAATCATCTTCTGTATTCAGGAATCTGTTCAGGTCAACAAAAGTCTGCACGGTTCCTTTTCCGAAAGACTGCGGAGACCCGATAATCATAGCTCTTCCGTTATCCTGCATTACTCCTGCAAGGATTTCTGAAGCCGAAGCAGAAAGCTCGTTTTGCATAATCACCAATGGACCTGTCCAGATTGGAGTTTCATTTTTATTCTTAAGGGTCTGTATTTTTCCGTTTCCGTCTTTCACCTGAACGTAAGGTCCAGCTTCCATGAAAAGCCCCATAATATCCCCTACTTCAGTTAAAGAACCTCCTCCATTATTTCTAAGGTCAAGAATGATTCCCTGAATATTCTGTTCTTTCAGTTTAATGATCTCATTTTTAATATCATCAGAAGCATTTCTTCCTTTTGCATTTTCAAAATCAGCATTAAAACTTGGAAGATTGATGAAACCATATTTCTTTCCATTTGGAGTATTCACTACAATACTTCTTGCGAAAGTATCTTCAATAGCTACTTCTTCACGGATCATCGTTACATCTTTGATCGTTCCGTCTTTTTTCTGAACCGTTAGTGTTACAGGAGTACCTTTTTCACCTCTGATTAATCGTACAGCTTCATCAGAAAGCATTCCTACTACATTTACCGCATCTTCTTTCGGTTTGGATCTTACTTTCAGGATTTTATCACCCTCTGAAAGCTGTTTAGACTTCCAGGCCGGCGCACCAATAGTAAGAGCCCCAAGATAAAGGTTTCCTTTTTTCTCCTGGATTAATGCTCCGATACCAATTACTTTTCCTGTAAACTGAGTATCAAAATCTTCTTTATCTTTTGGAGAGTAATAGTTGGTATGTGGATCGAATACTTCTGTATAGGCGTTCATATACACGGTAAACCAATCCATTTTCTTTCTCTTTTTGAATCGGGTAAAGGTATCTTTTACAAGATCTTTTACTTCATCAGTTGCTTTTTTGATCTTTTCATCCTGAGTAAGAGGCTTAAACTTGATCGTATCTTTCAGCTTGTACTTCTGAACAGAGTCTTTCTTTTCTTTCTGAGCTTCTTCTTTGCTGTTCATCGACTCAACTTCCTGAAGGATATTGTACTTAATGAATTTTTTCCACTCATTATATTGTTCCTGCTTGTTGGCAGGTACTTTTTTAAGTTTCGGCTCAAGGGTAAGCGTTTCATCTTCCTGAAGATTGATGGGCTTACTGAAAATATCCTGTGTTATTTTATCGATCTCATCCACTCTCTGGTATAGTCTGTCAATCGTAAGCTTATAGAATGTAAGATCGCCCTGGTTGATATAATCATCAAGCTTTGTCTCATGCTTGTTGAATTCATCCATATCAGATTGCAGGAAATATCTTTTCGCGGGATCTACCAATTCAAAATAATGCTTATAAACGTCCTTCGAATAGGCATCATTGATAGATTTTGGGCTATAATGCAGATAAGAAAGTGTATTTTTTACGCTCACCATAATCGTCTGCATCTTTTCATCGTCATTCTTTGGCGAGTTGAAACAAAACATTAGACTGGTTAATGGAATAAGGAGTAAAAATTTATTCAGTTTGAAATTTTTCCACATAAACTGTCTTTATTTATTAATTTTTTTAAAATAAGTATAATAATTAGTAGCAGTAAGTTTGGTACTGTTACAAATGATCAAATTTAATACCTTATTTGCAATTATCAGATAGTTTTAACCATTTTTATTAAATAGATGTGCAAATAATATTAACAGTGTTAGCCATTTCCGATTATCAGGCAGTTTACCTCCCATATGACATAATTATCTTTCTATTTTCAGGAAAGAGACCCTCTATTTATTTTTTCATTGAAAACTAAAAACAGATACCACAAAAATCAATTTTCACCCATAAAGGCATAAAATATGCTGATATTTAACCATATAACTTTAAAATGTAAAGTCATGAGAAGTTTATTATGGTTAATTGCAGTTATCTGCATCGTTGTTTGGCTTTTGGGAATGTTAGGAATAGTTCCGGGCATCAGTACCGGCTATTTGATTCACATTCTCTTGGTCATTGCCATTATTGTTATTCTTTATAACATTATTACAGGCAGAAAACCTCTAGATTAGTTTATTATTTTGTACAACTACTTAAATTGAACAACCATCAGGCTTAGCAGGTGCTTTTCAGCTGAACGGTATCAGATTCTGTTTGAAAAGCATCTGTAAGTACTGAGGTCATTGATTAAACTGGAATTAATATTTTGAGAATCTGGAATTAAATCAAAGTATTAATTTTCTTTCATTTCTAATTTATTTTCTAAAGTTTAAATTCTTCTTTTTCTCTGTTCATAGCCTCATTTTGTCATTAAAACACAGCAATCACTATTCTGATTTCGCAACAATTAATAATAAAACAGCTGTTTTATCACGTCTTATTTTTGCCTACATTTGATGTGTTGAAAATCTATTTGTTCAATTCTGAAATGAACAAATTCACTCTATTTGAATAAAAAAATATTAAAGATAATTTATGGAAAGACCGCTTATTCTGGTTACTAATGATGATGGAATTACAGCTCCTGGTATCAGAAATCTTATCAGTTTTATGAATGAAATCGGAGAAGTAGTTGTTGTAGCACCCAACTCTCCTCAAAGTGGAAAAGGCCACGCTATTACCATTAATTCTACGCTAAGCTACGAAGAAGTTACCCTGGATGGTCCGCAGACTGACTTTTCATGCAGCGGAACTCCTGTAGACTGTGTAAAGATGGCTCTTGATAAAATTCTGAAAAGAAGACCAGATATTGTAGTTTCAGGAATCAATCATGGAGCAAATTCTTCTATTAATGTAATCTATTCGGGGACGATGTCAGCTGCTGTAGAAGCGGGTGTAGAAGGAATTCCGGCGATTGGATTTTCATTACTGGATTTCAGCTGGGAAGCTGATTTTACCCAGGCTAAAGAATTTATTCAGAATATCGTAAGAAGAACTCTGGAAAACCCAATGCCAAAAGGTATTGTACTGAATGTGAACATCCCTAAACTTCCGGCTGAAGAAATAAAAGGCGTAAAAGTGTGTAAACAGGCTCACGCGAAATGGGAAGAAAGCTTTGATGAAAGAGTAAACCCACATGGTAAAAAATATTACTGGCTAACTGGTTATTTTAACAATATGGATGATTCCGAAGATGCTGATGAAACCGCATTGGCTAACGGATATATCTCCATTGTTCCGGTAAAGTTTGACCTTACGGCATATGAATACATGAAAACATTGGAAGAGGTGATGACTTTTGAAAATGTAAAAGAGATAAAATAAACCCGGAAATTTAAGATAATAAAAGCGTGAAATTAATTTCACGCTTTATTTTTATACTGTTCAAAATAATACTTTATCTTCTTTCCTGAGTTCTTCCAGATAAGCTTTTTTTTCATCTCTATAGAAAAGATTCATTGTTTCAAAGGGTATTAATTTCAGGTCTTTATTGACAATATGTACGCACGATTTTTTCACTGCTCTTACATCAAAATCATGTGCATCCATAAAATTCATAATGATTATTCTAAACAGGTTATCATAGTCAAGATCCGGCGCACAAACTTCCGGTAGACAGCATAGTAACTGATTTACCTTGGGCTGAACTTTATCTACAGAAATCCCGGTACTGAATATATCCAGCAGCTGCATATGTAATCCCTTATCCTGTTCGTAAACAATAGTATTTCTCGATTCATTATTCAGAAGATCTGCAGGATTGATATACCTCGTTAAAGGAATCGTCTCTTCCTGAAGTTTTAAAATATATCCCATAGCCAGGGCATCCGGGTTACATGGAACCGGAATAATATCATCAGAATTTAATAGCGAAAACTGATTGATAATTTCCTGTCTTACCTCAGTTAGAGTAATCTTTTCATGAGCAGAATCTTCCCGGTTTCTTCCAGCAATTTCAACGGGTTGGAAGGTAATTCCTCTAACACATTTCTGTTTCAGGGCAAATTCTATAATTTTTCCTATTTCATCAATATTTTTGCCTTTTTGAAGGACAATAACCAATGTAGTAGAAAGATTAAGTTCATTAAGTTTTTCCAGTGCTTTCATTCTGACTGCAGTAAGGTCCTTTCCTCTAAAATCCTGCAATACTTCAGGTTTAAATGAATCAAACTGAAGGTATACTTCAAACTCAGGAGCATAAGTCGCCAATCTTTCAGCAAATCCCGGATCGTTAGCAATTCTGATTCCGTTGGTATTCAACATCAGATGTTTGATTGGTTTTGACTTGGCAATATCCATAATTTTGAAAAACTCCGGATGAATTGTAGGCTCTCCTCCACTTATTTGCACTACATCAGGTTCTCCTTCATTTTTTACGATAACATCAAACATAGCCTCAATTTCTTCCAGACTTCTATGACTTCCATAATGTGGAGAGGACATCGCATAACATGTGGGACAAGTCAGATTACAACGATCTGTAACTTCTACAATAGAAAGGCAGCTATGCTGTTCATGATCTACGCATAGTCCACAATCATAAGGGCAGCCATATTCTACATCAGTTCCGAAATGCAGAGGCATTTCAGAGGCTTTATTATAGTTTCTTATGTTTTTATAATAATGTACATCGGAAGCTATTTTTGTTTTAAAAAAACCATGATCGGGACATCTTTTGGTCATAAAAACAGCTTCATCCTCAATAATGATCTTGGCACCCACCCTTTTAAGACATTCCGGACAAAGGCTTATTGTATAATCGTAATAGGTATAATTTCTTACTGGCATAGCAAAATGTTTAAAGTCCTCCGCAAATATAACCGCTGATCAATCCACAGACCAGAAGAGATATAAGCATTGTTTGGATAAATTGTTTTTTTGTGAATTTCCGGTCTCCTTTCCATTCGTAGATAACTTTTGTCACAACAGTAACAATAAGGGAAAGAACCAGTGCAACTAAAATAATCACACCAACGATAATTACGACTACCCCTGCCAGATTGCCGACTTCTAAAATAGTTAAAGTTCTCATCTTGAATGGTTTAAATATAAAGGCCTGGTATTTTTGATTTTATAAATGTAGTAAATAATTACGCAGATACATACAATTTGAATTGTGCCCATATTTCCCATGATCTCTACCCTTGGTTTTATAAAATCTAAAAAAAACCTGAACGTAAAATAACTGATCATAAACAGCTGAAAAATAAAACCAGAAGGGTATTTCTTATGATTTTGAATAAATTTTAGCCCTATCCACAGAAGAATTAAAAAAACTATTTCATACAAAGCAACGGGATGCCTGAGGTATTGATCTCCCAAATGCATTCCAAAAACAGAATCAGTAGGTATACCATACGTTTCTTCATAAATACCAGTAAGAAAACACCCTATTCTGCCTATAATAATGGCAAATATCAACGGAAAAACAATAAGATCTCCTGTGCTTTCTTTATGGTGTACTATCTTCTTTGCCAGCTCCACACCCAATAAGCCAAAGGCCAGTCCTCCGACGATGGTATTGTTTGACCAGAATTTTTTGATCGTAAAATTCTCAAATAATGTATAAGGGTTTTCAAGATTACCAATCAGTTTGGAACCTATCAAGGCGCCGGCAGTTGCCCCTATTAAAACCGCAGCAGAAGTATTGAAAGAAAGTTTTTCTTTGGACTTACGTTTCAAATAAAAATAATATCTCATACCCAAAAACATTCCGCCAGCCTCAAAAAGTGGATGTGCAAGGATAGTTTTGCTGAAAATATGAAATGTTACAGGAAAATCCATTATTTCAAAAATACACTATTTCAGATTATTCACTACCTTTATTCTGACAAATAATTACAAAATGCGTATAGAATATGACATAAAACTGGGGTTCAAGGATGTAATGTTCCGCCCTAAACGTTCTACTTTAAAATCCAGATCAGAAGTTGATTTACAAAGAGAATTTACCTTTAAACATACTCAGAAAAAATGGACAGGTGTTCCGGTAATTGCCGCCAATATGGATACCGTAGGAACTTTTGAAATGGCTGTAGAGCTGGCAAAAGAAAAAATTATTACAGCTATTCACAAACATTACACTCCTGAACAATGGGATCAGTTTCTGCAGAGCCAGCCTGAAAGTATTCATCAATATATTGCTTTAAGCACAGGAACAGGAAAAGCGGATGAAGAAAAAATAAGACTGATCCTTGAAAAGCATCCAAAAATTGAGTTTCTCTGCATAGATGTAGCCAATGGTTATTCTGAGCATTTCGTTGGATTTGTGAAGAAAGCAAGGGCTAATTTTCCGGATAAAATCATTATCGCCGGAAATGTTGTTACAGGAGAAATGGTAGAAGAGCTTCTTCTTGTAGGTGCCGATATCATAAAGGTAGGTATTGGTCCCGGATCTGTTTGTACTACCAGAGTGAAAACAGGGGTAGGATATCCTCAGCTTTCTGCTATTATTGAATGTGCTGATGCTGCCCACGGTTTGGGCGGACATATCATTGCTGATGGTGGATGTAAAGTTCCCGGAGATGTTGCTAAAGCTTTCGGTGGTGGTGCTGATTTCGTAATGTTGGGCGGAATGTTTGCCGGTCATGATGAAAGCGGCGGAGAAATCATTGAAGAAAATGGCAAAAAATACCGTCTTTTCTACGGAATGAGTTCCAAAACTGCAATGGATAAGCATTCGGGAGGAGTGGCAGAATATCGTGCTTCTGAAGGAAAAACAGTAAAGGCAGCGTATAAAGGTCCTGTGGCAGACACCGTAAAAGATATTCTGGGAGGTGTAAGATCTACCTGTACTTATGTAGGAGCTTCAAAGCTTAAAGAGCTTTCCAAGAGAACCACTTTTATCAGGGTTCAGGAACAGGAAAATCAGGTTTTTAAAGACTAGAAATCAAAACACAATAAAGGCTTTAGATAATAATTCTAAAGCCTTTTATTTATTCTTTTGTTCTGATATATTTTTTATTAAAATATTTTTGCAGCTGATCATTTACATAGGTTTCCTGTTCTTTTACAGAAGCCATTTCATCAATATATAAAATTCTGGGAACCACTTTTATTTTATCTACTACAACTGAATCTTGAGGGGAATTTTTGATAATATTTATTCTTTCATTCATCTCTCTTTCATATTCTTTCAAATCAGTTTCCAGAAGTTCCATGACTATATTTTCACCATTAAAATCAATATTAAAATAAGAATATTTTTCCGGGAAAATTTTAAGTTCAGGAAGAAAAACAATGAGAAGAGAAACCCACCAGAATTTTTTAATTTTTTCAAATTTAAAATAGACTAACAGTGAAAAAGTAAGAAGGAAATAAAAGAGTATACTTTCAAACTGTCTTGCAATAGAGGTGAGAATATAGCTCGTAAATAACAAAGGAAGCAGTGAAACAGACCAAAATAAAAGGGCATTTTTCAATGTGATCTGAGCAGTAATCTTTTTAAGCTCTTCTTCAAAAACTTTAATAAATAATGGAAGTACTGCAATAACTTTTAATCCTACATAGGCTGTATCAGCACCGAAAAGAGCCATTCTTTTCAGCCATTTTACAATTCCTCTTTCTATCTCTCCCATTCTGTTGAAGTTTCCTGGTGCAAGAAAACATACAAGAAGAAAAACGGTTCCTAAAAGTACCAAAAACAAGTTTTCTTTATTACGTTTCTGATAATAAGATACTAACAGGAGACCCTCAAGAATTAATGCCAGAATCTCATTGGAACCCATCAGAATTACAATAAGCAATGCTGAAAGATAAAACCATATTTTCCTCTTTGTATCCTCATATTTTCTGAAAAACCAGAGTAAAATACCTGACAAAATAACAGGAACGAAATAGATATTGGACCCTGTAACCCAGAAGTAATGCTCTGGTAAGCTTACCAGAAGTACTGTGTAAAAGAAAAACAGAAGAAATCCTTTTTTGAGGGATTCTTTCAGAGAATAGTTGAAATATTCTTTAAAGTTTAATGCTGAAACTCCAATAAAGGACAGCATCAAAAAGACGGGATATATTTTGGGAAGAATCGTTTTGCTGTCATAAAAAACAGGATTAAACATATTAAGGGAATATCCGAAATATCTTCCTCCCCATTGTGTATAGGTATCTATAAAACATTGTACCAGTCCAAGTTTTCTGGTAGCATAAGAACAAAAATAATCATCGGTCTGATATACATTAAAAAAACTAATGTATGCCAGACCGATGATTAGTAATATCGACAAGAATAATACTATATTCTGTACTTTTTTCATTTTCTAAGTTAACATTCCTCCGTCAACGTTTAATGTTTGTCCGGTAATGTAAGCTGACATTTCGCTTCCAAGGAATACACATGCATTCGCAATGTCTGCAGGCTGTCCTCCTCTCTTCATCGGAATTTCTTCTCTCCATCCCTGAACTGTTTTTTCATCCAGAACAGCTGTCATTTCCGTTTCAATGAATCCTGGAGCAATAGCATTACATCTGATATTTCTTGATCCTAATTCAAGTGCTACAGATTTTGTAAATCCTATTACACCTGCTTTAGAAGCTGCATAGTTGGCTTGTCCGGCATTTCCTTTCACTCCTACTACAGAAGTCATATTGATGATAGATCCGGATCTTGCCTTCATCATCGGCTTGATTACCGCTTTCGTAAGGTTAAAAACTGAATCTAAGTTTACTTTGATTACTTTATCCCAATCTTCTTTGGACATTCTCAATAGCAGGTTATCTTTTGTAATTCCTGCATTGTTAATTAAAATATCAATCTGTCCGAACTCTGCCATCACATCTTCCACCAATTTCTGAGCTGCATCATAATCTGATGCGTCAGACTGATATCCCTTAATTTGGGTTACAGAACTTAAAGCTGCTTCTAATTCTTTTGCTTTGTCTACAGAGCCGGCGTAGGTAAATGCTACTTTTGCCCCTTGCTGAGCAAACATTTCAGCGATACCTTTACCGATTCCTCTTGTAGCTCCGGTAATTAGTGCTACTTTTCCTTCTAATATTTTCATATCTATTGACAATTATTTTCTTTTAACTCATTCAGCTTGTGACGGCTGACTCTTATAATTTCTACAATTCCTATCCGGAATTAAACGGTTTGCAAAGATATTATAAATTGTTATTCAACCCATTGAAATTGTTAAAATACTGGATTATTTTGATAATTATCTGGATTTTTATTAAAGCTGAGCAGAATTATTTTTAAATCTCGTGAAATAAATAAAGTCCGTTTTTTTACTTCTATCCAGCTTCAGCACTTCTTTCTGCCAGAAATATTTATCGTAAACAATCTCCTTCAAAGGCTCATTCTGAAAGTTTGAAACTCCGAATTTTCCTTCTTTTTTTACCACAATTTCATTCTCGGCATTCCCAAATGTTATGATATCTTCGTAAATAAAGGGAACAATTTCTGTTCCTTTTCCATCCAGAATGCCATACAAATTGCCTGTATTTTTGCATACCAAAGGTTTTGAATATTGATTAAGCGGATTAAAATATTCTACGTCTTCATTTCTTATCTGACTGATATTCTTTAATTCTGCTGTTGAGCCATCCTTTACAGAAAACCTATAATAACGATCCTGTTTTCCAATAATAAGATTGTCCGGATAAAAGCCTAGAATCTGTACGCCTTCCCCAACAATATTCTTAAGTTCTTTATTCAGGAATTGTTCTTCATTTCCTTTTTTAAGGTAAATAAATTCTTTCCCTGAAATGGTAAAAGCTTTGATAAAATCATATTCCTGTGGAAGAATGATATTCCCTTCCAGATCAATAATTCCGGATTTTTTTACTTTATCATTATAAACACTGAAAAAATTACTCAATAAAGGATTTACATATTTAAAGCTCTGGGAATACAGCTTCTTGTCTTTCTTGCTGAATATCGTTGCTTTCCCGTTTTTTATAAGGTAGATATATTCCTTTCTGCCAAAGTATTCCGGAGTAATATCGTTAAAGATTTCCTCGGCAATTGTATTTTCTTCTGTATCTATTAAGCCATATTTTCCTGTACTTTTATTTTTAGTAATCAGAAAAGGATATGCATTGATATCTACTATCTGTTTCGAGAATTTATGCAGAGTCTGACCATTATTTCCGATGATTTCACTTTCATTGTCATCATTAATAATCAATGCTTTACCGTCTTCAAAGTTGTAATCTTCTTTAAATTCACGGGTGCTGAGCTGTTTTCCGTTAAGATCATACAGAAACCATTTTTTATCTTTTAAAACAAAAAACCTGTTCTTGCCTGAAAAACGGATCTTTTCAGCATAAGGAATAATTTCCTTTCCGTTATAATCATATACGGCTTCTGCATCTTTTTTTGATAGAATGATACAATCCTCACTCCACCAGGGTGTATTAAACTCCTGATCATCCAAAGCAATGAATTCCTTCCCTTTTTCGTCAATAATGGCTGATTTTCTATTATTTCCGTCTTCAGAATAAAGAATAAATCTGTTTTTAAAAATATGTAAAATTCCTCCTCTGTAAGGAGATTCAAAGGTAATGGTTCCTAAGGAATCTACTATTCCCTGCTTTTTAGAACCAGAATCGTACACGGTTCCATATCCTTCCGAATAGGAATTTACCTCCTTCCCTGTCTTTTTTGACAGGATGACTTTCATATATTGATTGGTCTGTGCTGTACAGACTACAGAACACAAAACAAAGACTAATTTTTTCAAGAAAAATTAAATAGAATTGTTGACAATAAGAACGATCTCTCCCTTTAAAGTTTTACTCTTGGAAAATTCAATTAATTCATTGATTGTTCCTCGTTTTGTTTCTTCAAATTTTTTAGAGATCTCACGGCTTAGGCTTACTTTGGTTTCTTCTCCGAAGAATTCTTTTACCTGCTCCAGTGTTGTATTGATTTTGTGAGGACTTTCGTAAAGAACGATGGTCTTTTTTTCCTCGGCAAGCTGCTTCAGTTTTGTTTGACGTCCTTTTTTCTGTGGTAAAAAACCTGCGAATAAAAATTCGTTATTGGGAAGTCCTGAAACCACAAGTGCAGGAATGAGAGCTGTTGCTCCGGGTAAACAAATCATATCAATATTATTATCTGCTCCTGCTTTCGCCAGCAAATACCCCGGATCCGAAATACCGGGTGTTCCGGCATCGGTAATAATAGCGATATTCTGACCGTTTTTAAGGTCTGTAATTACTTTCTCCGTTGCCTGATGTTCATTGTGTAAATGATAAGATTTTAAAGGCTTTGAGATTTCAAAATGTTTTAAAAGTATTCCGGAAGTTCTGGTGTCTTCGCATAAAATATAATCAACTTCTTTAAGGACATTAACCGCCCTGAAAGTCATATCTTCCAGATTCCCAACCGGTGTGGGAACAAAATATAAGATTCCGCTCAAAATTATAAGAATTTATTTTCTACCAATATCCAAAGTCTCTGAGCGTATTCGTCCACTTTATTCCATTTTCTTTCGTAATACAGATCACTCAGATATTCTTTGGCTTCTTCCAGTGTTTTGAACTGGTTTAGCTGAAATACCGTATCATTAAGATCTGTCTGACTTCCTTCAAAGAGCATTTTTGAGAAAGCAATTCTGTCATTCAGATCCAGCTTAAATTCCGGTTTCTGTTTGTCTGCTTCCATAAAATTGGTAGGAATATTAGACTTCAGAATGCTTCCGTTGTCTTCTTTTTCTACCACAGGTTGCTTTTCATTATGAAATTCTCTTTCCAGAGGGTCGTCATCAAAAAGTGACTGAACGGCTTTTAATCCTTTGATATTGGATAATTTTATTTTTTTCTCCTGATGATATTCTTCTAAGTTTTCAAAACTTTCATCAGAAGGATGTTTTTCTGTTTCTCCGGCAGCAGGTTTATCAATCTCAACGATTTTCCTTCTGTCATAGACTTCAGCAAGAATGCTTTCTTCCTTGGTTTCTTCTACTGAATGATCATTTTTTATCTCACTCAGAATATTTTCCACATTGGAAGTTTCTGTGGCCATTTCTCCCTGTTCAATAGAAACATTTGAAGCCACAAACTGCTCTTCGTTTTCTTCAATCAGTATTTCATCTTCCAGAGTTTCTGTATCAAAAATGCTTGGAATAATTTCTGTTACAGGAGCTTTAGCATCATTTACTTCAGCAAAATCAGTTTCTTTTTTTGATTCCGTCTCAATGGCTTCCTCTTCCTGATCATCCATTTCATTCAGCTGGTTGTTGAAAATGGCTTCTTCCTCTGTCACTTCATGATGAAACAGATCTTCGTTGAGATCTTCATCAGAATCCGGTGTAGAATCCGCAAGAATTTTTTCTTCATCTACAAAGCTCAGAACAGCTCTCTGTTCTTCTGAAATTTCATTTTCATCAATTTCGTTAAGCTCATTATTGAAAACCGCTTCTTCTTCCAGAGTTTCATGATCTGACGTCTGCTCCTGACTGATTTCAGATATTTTTTCTTCATCAACTTCTTCCACAAAGTTTACTATATTTTCATGGAATTCATTTTCAACAATTTCATTCAGTTGGTTATTGAAAACAGCTTCCTCTTCTTCAGAACCGGTTGAGAAAATTTCATTCTCATCAATTTCGTTAAGCTCATTATTGAAAATAGCTTCCTCTTCCGTTACCTCATTTCCTTTGTCATAATGTTCCGTTTCTCCTGATACAAAAGAGAGGTGCTGATTCTCCGGAGACTGCGCCGGATGATCTGTCACAAAATATTCAATATTCTTTTCCAGCAGTTTCAAAAAAGAAATCCTGTTAGCAAGCTCATCTACAAGATCTTGCTTGGAAAGTAATTCGTCTACGTTGCTTATTTTGTCCAGATTATCAATGATATTCATGGATTCAAAAAAAATCTTTTCCTTTAAATCTTGGATATTCTGCATAATAAGATTCTTATTAAAATTGCTTACTTTTGATGTTAAAAATATACGGCTAATTTAACAAATGTTTTTAGAAAATACAATTAATCATTCCAAACAAAGTGGTTGGATGGAAGTGATTTGTGGCTCTATGTTTTCGGGTAAAACCGAGGAACTGATCCGCAGATTGCGAAGAGCGGAAATGGCAGGACAGAATGTGGAAATTTTTAAACCAAAAATGGATATACGGTATTCTGAAGAGGATGTAGTATCTCATAATCAGAATAAAATCCGCAGTACGGCAGTAGAAAATCCTAATGAAATTCTTCTGTTGGCTTCCAATTGTGATGTAGTGGCTATTGATGAAGCTCAGTTTTTTGATGAAAGTATTGTTGATGTTGCCAACCAGCTTGCCAATAGCGGGATCAGAGTAGTAATTGCAGGATTGGATATGGACTTTTTGGGCCGTCCGTTCGGGCCAATGCCCAATTTAATGGCGACTGCCGAGTACGTTACAAAAGTGCATGCTATTTGTAAGAGAACTGGTAATCTTGCCAACTATTCTATGAGAACTTCCCAGGGAGATAACCTTGTAGAATTGGGAGAAACTGAAAGCTATGAAGCAGTAAGCCGCCGTGTATTTATTGACGAAGTACTTTTAAAAAGAAAATAAGGAATTAAATATACCCGCCATAAAAATAGATTCACTCAGTAAAAAATAAAAAGCGGAAAAGCATTACGGTAAAATCTGGAAAGAATCAGTTTATTACTTTTTGCTGTTTCGCCCGAAAATAAAGCAGAAAGGGCACCAATGAACTATACAGTACAACACATTGCAGAGATCACCAATGCACAGATCATTGGAGACGGAAATTTAATGATCAAAAATATAGCGTATGACAGCAGGATTATTTATTCTACTAAAAATACAGCCTTTATCGCGATCAATACCCCTAAAAATTCCGGGGAAAAATTCATAGAGTCTGCAATAGACAGGGGGATCAATGTTATTATTTCCGAACATCATTATCAGGAGTTTGAAAATATAACCTGGCTCATTGTTGAAAATTCCGTTGAGTTTCTTCAAAAATTAGCAAAATATCATTTTGAGAATTCTCACTTACAATCAATCGGAATTACAGGAAGTAATGGTAAAACTATTTTAAAAGAATGGTTATATCAATGTCTCTGGAATGAATTTCCTACTGTAAAAAGTCCTAAGAGTTTTAATTCTCAGATTGGTCTTCCACTCTCTCTTCTTCAGATCAACAGCTCTCATCAGTTGGGAATCTTTGAAGTGGGAATTTCAAAACCGCATGAGATGGAAAAGCTTGAAGATATGTTCCATCCTCAGATCGGACTTCTTACCCACATCGGGACAGCTCATGCTGCCAACTTTTCTTCCGAAGAGCAACTCATTGATGAAAAGATCTGTCTTTTTAAAAATTCTGAGGTGATCATTTATAATGGTGACAATTCTTTGGTTGAACAAAAAATTAAAAAATCCTATTCTGATAAAAAATTAATTTCATACGGTTTTAAAAAAGACAACCAGGTTTTCATCAAAAACAATATTTCCAAAGATGACAACATTATTGTTGAATATTTTGGTGAAGAAATCAGTTTTCCTGCCCATCAGAGAGACGAAGCTACATTAACCAATGCTATGGCGCTTATCACAGTCCTCAAGGAACTGAATATCGAAAATAAAAAGATCGTCGAAAAAATCAACCTTTTAAAAGCCGTTGAAATGAGGCTTGAAGCGATCGAAGGAATTAAGGGCAATATTGTCATCAATGATTCTTTTAATCTTGACCTCGATTCTTTGAAGACTGCCCTTCAGTTTTTGAATGAATATAATAAATCTAAAAAATCACTGGTCTTAACAGATATTGTAGGAGTAAATTCCAATGCAAAAGAATTATACGAAGAAGTTTCTGAACTGGTTAATGAACAGCATTTTGATTCTGTTTTCTTAATCGGTGATGAAATATCAAAATTTAGTGAATTATTTAAAGCTAAAACTTATACTTTCATTGATACTAAAGAGTTAATTGAAAGTAAATACCTTACCGAAATAGAAAATCAGATAATCCTGTTAAAAGGAGCTAGAAAATTTGAGATCGAAAGACTTAAAGATATTCTTGAACTCAGAAAACATGATACGGTACTGGAAGTAAATCTCAATGCCATTCTTCATAATATCAACTATCATAAATCCCTGCTGAATCCGGAAACCAAAATGATGGCCATGGTAAAAGCCAATGCTTACGGGCTGGGAAGTTATGAAGTATCAGAATTTCTTCAGCATCATCATATAGATTACCTGGGGGTAGCCTATGTTGATGAAGGAGTTGAACTTCGTAAAAAAGGAATCACAACTCCTATCATTGTTATGAATCCTGAGCAGCACAGCTATCAGACTATCATAGAGTATAATCTGGAACCGGAAATTTATAGCTTCAGAGTACTGGAATTATTCTATGAAGCCGTTCAGAAATCAGGTTATGACAAAAAATATCCGATCCATATTAAACTGGAAACCGGAATGCACCGTCTTGGTTTTAAAGATTTTGAACTGGATCAGCTAAGCGAAACTTTAAGCCAGAAAAATCTGAAAGTTCAGAGCATGTTCAGTCATTTATCATCTTCTGATATGCCTGAGGAAAAAGAATTTACTTTGAAACAACTGGAGGTTTTTGAAAAGAATTCCAGTTACCTGATAGAAAAATTAGAATACACCCCTCTTCGTCATATTCTGAATTCATCAGGAATAACAAGCTATACCAATTATCAGTTTGATATGGTAAGAATTGGTATTGGGATGCTGGGAGAGTCGCCTGATAATGAAATTCAGAAGCAGCTGCAGTCTGTGGTAAGTTTTAAAACCGTAATTTCACAGATATCAATGGTAGAAAACGGTGAATCTGTAGGGTACAGCAGAAGATATAAAGCAGATCATCCTACAAGAATTGCAACCATTCCGGTAGGATATGCGGATGGAATACCTAGGTTAATTGGAAATCAGGTAGGAAATGTAGGCGTTAACAAAACTCTGGCACCCATCGTAGGAAATATCTGTATGGATATGATGATGATTAATGTAGATAATATCCCCAACGTTAAAGAAGGCGATACTGTAACTGTTTTCAATGCTAAACCAAGTTTAAAAGAATTCGCAGGCTACTGCAAAACGATAACCTATGAAGTATTAACCTCCATTTCGCCTCGGGTGAAACGGATTTATATAAAAGATTAACTATGAGAAAACTCCTGATTCTGCTTTCCATATTCCAATTGTTATTGATCCATTCTCAGGTAAAAAAAGATTTAAAAATTCCTAAAAACCCAAGGATAGGACTATCACTGGCGGGTGGTGGAGCCAAGGGGTTTTCACATGTAGGAGTTCTTAAAGTACTGGATTCATTGGGAGTGAAGGTAGACTATGTCTCCGGAACAAGTATGGGAGCCATTGTAGGCGGTTTATATGCCGCAGGCTACTCCGGAAAAGAAATAGAAAAAATAGTCATGGATACGGATTTTTATTCTTTAATCATGGATCCGAAGTCGAGGCAGGAAACCACTTTTTTCAACAAATCCGTAGACAAATATCTTTTATCCATTCCGCTAAAAAACGGAAAAATCACACTTCCCTCTTCTATCAGTACCGGTCAGAGAAATGTTTATCTTCTGAAAGAACTTTTTAAAAACGTTTCCAATATTGAAGACTTTTCCAAAATGCCAATTCCGTTTATGTGTGTTGCTACCAATCTTGAAAGCGGCAATATGCAGATCTTTGAAAAAGGAGACCTTGTACAATCTATTATGGCCAGTTCCGCATTCCCTTCTTTAATGGATCCTGTTAAAATTGGCGACAGTATTTATATCGATGGAGCTATGACGGTGAATTACCCTTCAAAGCCTTTAAAGGACAAAGGAATTGATATCGTGATTGGTGTGGATCTTAACCAGGATCTTTCAAAAAGAGAGGATTTAAACAATATTATATCCATCCTGAATCAGGTAATTGATTTCGGAATAAAAAAAGATACAAGAAAACAGTATAAATATACAGACATCAATATCAAACCCAACCTGAAAGGAATGTCTGCCACAAGCTACGATGATAAAAAGAAAATTCTGGACAGCGGATATGTAGAAGGTCTTAAATATTCTCAGGTACTGGATCAATTGCCCAAACGTCCTTTTGACCGTCTCAGACAGCGTATAAACCCTATATATTCCAACGTATACAAGATAGACAGCATTTCTATCGAAGGAAGCAAAATATATGGTAAAAACTACACTTTAGGGAAAATGGGGCTTCGCCTACCCTCTTTACAGACTTATGGAAGCATCAATAAAATGGTTGATAAATTGGTGGCGACAAATAACTACCGTTTTATCAATTACGATATCGTTCAGGAGAATGATGCCAATTATTTAAAGCTGTATGTCACTGAAGATGATACCCGCCATTTTATAAAATTCGGGTTGCATTATGATGAAGTTTTCAAAACAGGACTTCTTTTGAATTACTCAGCAAAGAGGCTTTTATTTAAAAATTCAAACCTTTCCCTGGATGTTGTCGTCGGTGACCGCGTGAGATATTATCTGAACTATTTTATAGATAACGGATATATCCCTGGATTTGGTCTTTATTCATCAGGAATGAGCTTCGATATAAAAAATGTAGACAATTATGTTGTAGACCGATGGGAATGGTTAAGAAATGAAGCTTATATACAGTCTATATGGAAAGATAAATTCGCTATTGGAGGCGGTATCAGCCATGATTACTTCAAAGCGGAAAACAGCAATGGAGATAACAGGCGTTACAGCCGTTTTCTGAACCCCTACATCTTCATAAAAACCGATACACAGGATGATAAGGAGTTTCCTACCAAAGGAATTTATTTCGCAGCAGAAGGAAAGGTCGTAGATCTTTTAAAATCTGAGGTTGAAAAAAGAATTATTCAGATCAAAGCAGATCTTAAAATCAATATTCCTCTGGGTAAACAATTCACTTACCGTCTGAATGTGTTTGGAGGGGTTACTATTGGCGAAAATCTTCCTGCCTATTACCAATTTAGATTAGGTGGAATTTTCGAGCAGAATCTTATGAATTTTAAAAGCTTTGGAGGATTTTATTTCGCCCAGCTTTATACTAACAATGTGATATTAGCGTCAAACGATATCCAGTTTAAATTTAACAAAAACTATTTTATCAGTGGAAACTTCAGCTTTGCTAACTTATCAAACGATATCAAGTTTGAAGATGCAGTTAAAGTAAATTATAGCTCCCTGGGAATTACGGCGGGTTACAAATCTCCTTTCGGGCAGATAAAAGTCAACTTCAGCCACTCACTTAAAAATAACCAAAAAGGTATATTCAGTGTTATTTTAGGACACTGGTTTTAAAAAAAAATGATACAGTTCTTTTACGAAAGCTTACCAGAGTCGGTAAGTACAGATTACAAAAAATGGCTGGAAGATCTTATTCTTTCAGAAGGAAAAAAGCTAGGAGAAATCAATTACATTTTCTGTGATGACGAATATCTTCTTAAGATCAATCAGGATTATTTGCAGCATGATTATTATACAGATATCATCACTTTTGATTATGTAAAAGGTAAGACAATAAGCGCTGAGATTTTCGTATCTTTGCAGCGCATTTCTGATAACGCCTCTACCCTTTCCCGAGATTATGAAGAAGAATTAAGAAGGGTTTTAGCCCATGGTATTTTACACCTTGCAGGCTATAAAGACAAGACGGAAGAGGAAGAAAAAGAGATGCGAAGAATGGAAGATTTGTACTTAGCCAAATACAGGGATTTAAAGTTTTAAAATTAAACAATCACTTAAAGTCCTATACCTAAAGTACTCAATTCTAGTAATAATATAACTTTACCTAGAGTGCATTCTTCAAAAATGTTTCACGTGAAACATTGGTTATAAAGAAAAGGTTTAAAGCTTAAAACAAGCGAGATAAAAATGATTTCAGAAATATATGATGTAATAGTAGTAGGTGCCGGACACGCAGGTTGTGAAGCCGCAGCGGCAGCAGCCAACCTAGGTTCAAAAACTCTACTTGTTACAATGAATATGCAGACCATCGGACAGATGAGTTGCAACCCGGCAATGGGCGGAATCGCAAAAGGACAGATCGTAAGAGAGATTGATGCAATGGGAGGATATTCCGGAATTGTAGCAGACAAATCTGCTATCCAATTCAAAATGCTGAATCTTTCAAAGGGTCCTGCGATGTGGTCTCCGAGAACCCAAAATGACAGAATGCTTTTTGCCGAAGAATGGCGCTTAGCATTAGAGAATACTCCCAATCTTGATTTCTTTCAGGATATGGTAAAACAACTGATTGTTGAAAATAATAAAGTAACCGGAGTGATTACTTCTTTAGGAATTGAGATCAAAGCAAAATCCGTAGTTCTTACTAACGGAACTTTTCTTAATGGTTTAATTCACGTTGGTGACAAACAATTAGGAGGAGGAAGAATGGGTGAACCAAGAGCATTTGGAATTACAGAACAATTGGTCACTTTAGGATTTGAAGCAGGAAGAATGAAAACGGGTACTCCACCAAGAGTAGACGGAAGAAGTTTGGATTATTCAAAAATGGAAGAACAAAAAGGAGACGAAAATCCTCAAAAATTCAGTTACCTTGATACTCCAAAATTAACAAAACAATTAAGCTGTCATATCGTATATACTAACGAAACTGTACACGATATTTTGAGAGAAGGTTTTGACAGAAGCCCAATGTTCAATGGTACAATTCAAAGTTTAGGTCCTAGATACTGCCCGAGTATTGAAGATAAAATCAACCGTTTTGCAGAAAGAAACAGACACCAGTTATTCGTAGAACCGGAAGGATGGAAAACTGTAGAGATCTATGTAAACGGATTCAGTTCTTCTCTACCTGAAGATGTTCAGATCAAAGCAATGAAACAAATTCCTGGATTTGAAAACGTAAAAGTATTCCGTCCCGGTTACGCCATTGAATACGACTACTTCCCTCCTACCCAATTAAAACACACCCTGGAAACAAAATTAGTTGATAATTTATATTTCGCAGGACAAATCAACGGAACCACAGGATATGAAGAAGCGGCAGGACAAGGATTAATCGCCGGTATCAACGCTCACAATAAAGTTCATGAAAAGGGTGATTTCATTCTAAACAGAGACGAAGCTTATATCGGAGTCTTAATAGATGATCTTATCACCAAAGGAACTGAAGAACCATACAGAATGTTTACTTCACGTGCAGAATACAGACTTCTTTTGAGACAAGATAATGCTGATATCAGGCTGACTGAAAAAGCTTATCAATTAGGACTGGCAAAAGAAGACAGGTTAAGAAAAATGGAAGCTAAAGTATCTGAAAGCCAATCACTTGAAGAGTTCCTTCGTGAAACTTCTTTAAAACCAGGTATTATTAATCCTGTACTTGAATCCATTGAGAGTAATCCTGTAGATCAGGCATACAGAGCAGCACAAATTCTTACCAGACCTCATATGACACTGGGAAAACTGGATGAAATTGATTTCATTAAGGAAGTTTCAAGCCAATACAGTGACGAAGTAAGAGAACAGGCTGAGATCAATATAAAATATAAAGGATATATTGAGAAAGAAAAAGAGAACGTAGCCAAGCTGAACCGTCTGGAAAATATTAAAATTCCTGAAGATTTTGATTATACAAAGCTTTCCAGCCTTTCTGCAGAGGCAAAACAGAAAATGTCTAACGTGCGCCCGAAGACTATTGCACAAGCAGGAAGAATAAGCGGAGTTTCTCCAGCCGATATAAACGTTTTACTTGTCTATTTAGGACGTTAAAAAAGATATGTTTCACGTGAAACATTAAAAAAAATAAATCGGAAATTAAGGTATTTACGAGTCTCTACCAAGCTCTGAATATCTTAATTTTTTTACTATATAAAAGATAACGATTTCAATGAAAATAAAAGATCATTTTCTTTCACAGGAAATTTTTGAAATAAAAGAGACAGAAACAAAAGGTGTTTTCAAGACCTCCCCTATCCCATCCAATATTTCCAGATATTATGAAAGCGAAGATTACATTTCTCATCACCAGGATTCCGGGAGTCTGAAAGAAAAGCTTTATAAATTTCTTCAGTCTTTCAATTTGCAGTACAAAAAAAATGTATTGGTAGACAGAATCAAAAATGGATCAAGAGTTCTTGATTATGGTTGTGGTGCCGGAGAGTTTGTAAAATATATAGAAAATGATTTTGAAACTTTCGGATTTGAACCTGATGCCGATGCAAGAAAAGCAGCACAAGGAAAAATAACCAAAGCTTCTATACTGGATAATATCAATACTATTGAAGAAAACAGTTTAGATGCTATTACATTATGGCACGTATTTGAACATATCGAGAATCAGAATGAAATGCTTAATACTTTTCACGGGAAATTAAAAGAAAAAGGAATTCTCATTATTGCTGTTCCTAACCCTACTTCTTATGATGCAAAACATTATAAAGAATTTTGGGCAGCTTATGATGTACCAAGACACATCTATCATTTTTCAAAAAATGGAATGGAAAATCTGATTTCAAAAAAGTCAGATTGGAAAATGAGAAAAATCAAACCTTTGGTACTTGACTCCTATTATATCTCAATGTTAAGCGAAAAATACAAGAAATCACCCTTATTTTGGATAAAAGCAATGATCTACGGAACGATTTCAAACGTAAAAGCCCTTTTTTCAAACGAATTTTCAAGTTTGATATATATTATCGAAAAAAGATAGAAAATGGATTTTTAACCCATTTCTGAAGGTCGATTTTCGGCATTTTAAGCTTCAAAAACAAAAAACTCAGGATTTTTTCTCCTGAGTTTTCTTTTTTTGTAAAATTATTTTTAGAATTCCCAAAAACAAAATTTGAAAATTTAAGAACATTTTTTATTTTCCATGAAAACCTACCTACTCCGTTCTAAAAATAGAGTAAAAAATAATCAAGTGCTTTTCTAACTCGCGTATTTAAAATTTTTCCTGAACTCCGATTTATTTTCATGCATTCAAGCAGAGATTGCTACAAAAATCAGAAAAATAACCCATCAGAAAATAAATTCTTACAAAATAGGCGCAAATTTCAACTAAAAATAAGCTAAGATATAAATACTCGTAAAAATTTAGTTTTTAGATTTTATAAGCAATTACAGAGGTCGATTTTCACGGATTTTATAGAAAAATAAAAATTCTTAGCATTTTCTTTTTGATCAAATTAAAATCTATGTGATCAATATCGAAAAGGAAATTTAAAACACTGAACATACGACTCCCCTACTCTATCTTATTTTCTCTATAAAAATTAAAAATAATTTTCAGATAAATTTCTGTAGACTAATTGACAGTTCAAAAAAATAATGTTATTGAAAATTCTGATCAAAAAAAAAATTTAAAAACTCTATAGTTTAGAAAATACTTTTCGAAAAATTGGCAACCATTAGAAATTGATAGAAGTATTGAAACAAATTATTGGTTCCAGAAAAATAAAGTGAATCCATTTAAAAAAAATTTGAAATTATTCCTTTGAAAATTGAGTGTATCCTTCATTTATAGTATTGAATGAATCATTTTTAATATTCAAACACATTTTAAAGCAAAAAAACATATAATTCAACTATAAAATATAGTTTAAATATTGATATACAATAAATTACAATACTATCACTGAAATATGAAATAAATAAATCATAAAAATTTAAATAAAAATAAAGCTTAATTATATAAAACTTATCTTAAAACTCAAAAAATACATCTTTCTAAAGAATTCATAGGTTCAGTTAAGCTCCCGGATCTAATTAAAAAAATTAATGCTTCATCAAGAAATTCTTATCAGAAAATACTCTTAGCTTTCAGAAATTTTAAATCCATGTTACGTCATTTTATCAGTCGAATGTTTGTTAAAAAAAACATGATAATTAATGAAAAAAGAGATATAATAATCTCTCAAGAAGTATAAATAATATCAAAACTCATAGTTGATTTATCACCAAAACCTAGTTATGAAAACAAGAATAAATTATTTCCTACTTACCCAATTTTGAAAAGAAAAACTGAGTCTGCTATCCATTAAATACTTAAGTAACTGAAAGCGAATTCAGCCTCAATCAATATAACCATAGGTTATATCTAAAATACTTTGAAAACTCCGATCAATAAAGGAAATTTTTATAATTTCAGAAAGAAAAAAGCCTGCTAATATAATTAGCAGGCTTTAAAATATTTTTAATTTTTATTAATTGTTGATCGCTGCTACACCTGGTAACTCAAGTCCTTCAAGACTTTCAAGCATTGCGCCACCACCGGTAGAAACATAACTTACCTGATCAGCATATCCGAATTGCTTAACGAAAGCAACACTGTCTCCACCTCCTACTAAAGAGAAAGCTCCTAATCTTGTTGCCTCAGCAATGCTCTCACCTAATGCTACTGTTCCACCAGCAAAATTTGACATTTCAAAAACTCCGATTGGCCCATTCCAAAGAATAGTTCTTGAATTTAATAATACATCATTAAACTGATCTCTTGATTTATGACCTGCATCAAGTCCCATCCATCCCTCAGGGATTGCATAGATATCAGCTTCTTTTCTTTCAACATCATTACTAAAACTTTCAGCGATGATAGCATCAGAAGGAAGATATACTTTCACTTTATGTTCTTTTGCTTTCCCTAAAATCTCTAAAGCTAAAGGAAGCTTGTCTTCTTCTACTAAAGAATTACCTATTTTTCCTCCAAGAGCCTTAATAAATGTAAATGCCATTCCTCCTCCAATGATCAGATTGTCCACAGCAGGAAGAATATTTTCTATAATGGTAATTTTAGTTGAAACTTTAGAACCTCCCAGGATAGCTGTAACGGGTCTTTCACCACTCTTTAATACTTTATCAATAGCCTGAAGCTCATTAGCCATTAATAAACCGAAATATTTAGTTGATGGAAAATACTGAGCAATTACAGCTGTAGAAGCATGCGCTCTATGTGCAGTTCCGAATGCATCATTTACATAAGCATCTCCTAGTTTAGAAAGTTTCTCAGCAAAACCTGCATCCCCTTTTTCTTCTTCATTATGAAAACGTACATTTTCAAGCAATAAGATCTCCCCAGGTTTAAGTTCAGCAGCAGCCTGTTCAGCTTTTTCCCCGATACATTCATCAACAAACTTTACCTCCTGTCCAAGAACAGCAGAAACTTCGCCTAGAATATGTTTAAGAGAAAATTCATCTTTAACCTCTCCCTTAGGTCTTCCAAGGTGTGTTATTAAGATGACAGAACCACCATCATTAAGGATCTTCTCCACTGTTGGTTTCACAGCAACAATTCTCGTATTGTCAGTCACCTTCAGCTGATCGTCCTGAGGAACATTGAAGTCCACTCTTACCAGAGCCTTCTTATCTTTAAAATTGAAATCATTGATTGTTTTCATAAATAGATTTATTTTTTTCTGAGTCAAATGAAACTCCAGTGCCTAGACCCCGGTTTGCTTTTCCGTAAATCCTGCAAAGACAATTTCATAAATTTCATTGAATTTTTGTTTCACAAATGTAAGGTTTTAAACTTTTTCAACAGATTGATTAAAATAAAAGTTTTCAAAAACTTTCCCCGAACCCAATCACCCATTAATCAACAATTTTTTCTCTTTTAAAAAAAAGAATAATGTAGTTGTTGTTGAGTGTTGTTAGTTTCGGGGATAAGTTTTAGGTTAAAAGTTGGTAACACTCAACTTTTATTCAATTCATATTTAACTCACAATATAAATGCTTGTAAACCCGCTATTTCACATACTTATTAACAAATGTTGGTAACTTTGATATAAACCGATTATTAGTTATTTTATTATGGAAAAATCTGGGGATAGCTGAAGAAAACATCTGGAAAGTTGTGGTAAAAAATTGCGGAAAAGTTTTCTATTACGAAATAAATTGATCTTTAAAAATAGAAAGTTGATAAAAGTTTTCCACAGTTATTAACATACCTTTTAACAATTAACTCAGGGTTTACTAACACGAATTGTTATTATTCTTACCTTTGTAAGGAAATAGAATCTAATAAAGCTTAATAAGAGTATTATGAAAAGAAAAATTGCTATCGCAGCGGACCATGCAGGCTATGAATATAAGGAGATTGTTAAGAACTATCTTTCAGAACAATTTGAAGTTCAGGATTTTGGAACGTTTTCCACAAACAGTGTGGATTATCCGGACTTTGTACACCCTGCTGCAACCTCTGTGGAAAACGGAGAAAATGAGCTTGGAATTCTGATCTGTGGAAGCGGAAACGGAGTTCAGATCACTGCGAACAAACATCAGAAAATAAGATGCGCTCTTTGCTGGATGCCGGAGATTGCAACACTGGCAAGACAGCATAATGATGCCAACATGATTTCAATGCCTGCGAGATTTATATCAAAGGAACTGGCGATTGAGATTGTAGATAAATTTCTTTCAACAGACTTTGAAGGTGGAAGACACCAGAACAGAGTTGATAAAATTGCAGTTTGCTAAATATACTAAGGCTTGTAAATCGTATTACAAGCCTTATTTATTTTTTATTCGTACATTTGCAGTGTCCAATAGAAATTACACTCTATTATTCTCCAAAGCCTTTCTTATATTTGAAACATATTTAATAGAAGGTTTTTCTCTTTTCTTCTCGAGAATTGTATTAAATTTATACAAAACTAAAGCTCCCGTTCTAAGTAAACTGAAAGATAATTTCTGATAATGTAGGGAAAGAATCTAATGATGAAATTGAATAACCTTTACTAAGGAATGAATGGGAAAAATTTAGAAAAAGGTTTTATGTGAAGTAGGACCAAAACAAATTAAAACAAATTTAAAATGCCAAAAAAAAGAAAATATATAAGTCATAAAAATGATTTAAAAATGATGGAGATCGGAAGACTGATCCTCCGTTTTATGAATGCAAATTCATCCAAAATTTATAATTATAAGCAGATCGCTGACGGAATAGATTACAAAAATCCAAGACAAAGAGAACTTGTAATTCAGGCACTGCATAAACTTCAGGGATCTGAAAAAATCAAAGAAGTAGAAAAAGGAAAATATATCGTAAACCTGAAAATTGCTGGAACGCTTACCGGAATTATTGATTTCAACCAAAGCGGAAATGCTTACGTAAGTGTAGAAGGTTTGGAAGACGATGTCTTTGTTCATGCCAAAAATGTGAAGGATGCTTTGCAGGGAGATAAGGTTCTTATTATAACTTATCATTATAAAGGAAAGAAACTGGAAGGCTCCGTTCTGGAGGTTTTAGAAAGAACCAGAACAGAATTTGTGGGAACATTTCAGAAGGTGGCTCATAAAGATTTCGGCTTTGTTGTTTGTGATAAAAAATCAATTAATACAGATATCTTTATTTCAAAATCAAAGTTCAATAATGCTGAAGACGGAGATAAGGTAATTGTAAAAATGACAGAATGGAAACCGGGAGATAAAAACCCTGAAGGAGAAATTATTCAGGTATTGGGGGCTCCGGGAGAACATGAGACAGAGATCCACTCTATTCTTGCAGAATATGGTCTGCCTTATGAATTTCCATCCGAAGTAGAAGCTGATGCCGATAAAATAGACAGAAGTATTACGGATACAGAAGTTGCAAAACGTTGGGATATGCGTAATATCTGCACATTTACAATTGACCCTAAAGATGCGAAGGATTTTGATGATGCCTTATCCATAAGAAAGCTGGAAAACGGAAACTGGGAAATCGGTGTTCACATTGCGGATGTATCTCATTATGTAGTTCCGGGAACTATACTGGATGATGAAGCGTATAAGAGAGCAACTTCCGTCTATCTTGTTGACCGAGTTGTTCCGATGCTGCCGGAAGTTTTGAGTAACGATGTTTGTTCTCTTCGTCCACACGAAGATAAATATACTTTTTCAGCAGTTTTTGAGCTTAATGATAATGCTGAAATTCAGAAACAATGGTTTGGACGCACGGTTATCCATTCAGACAGAAGATTTACCTATGAAGAAGCTCAGGAAAGAATTGAAAGTGGACAGGGAGATCTGGCAGAAGAAATCAATACTCTTGATAAGCTGGCTAAGATTATGCGTCATGAGCGTATTAGAAAAGGAGCTATTACCTTTGATAGAAGTGAAGTAAGGTTCAATCTGGATGAAAATAATGAACCCATCGGAGTTTACTTTAAAATAAGTAAAGATTCCAACCACTTGATCGAAGAATTCATGCTTTTAGCCAATAAAAAAGTATCTGAATATGTGTCTCTGAGCAGAAAAGGTGAAATCACCAACAATACATTTATTTACAGGGTTCACGATGATCCGGATCCGGCAAAACTGGAATCGTTGAGGGATTTCGTTGCTACTTTCGGATATAAAATGGATCTGGCTAATACCAAAAAGGTAGCTGCATCTTTGAATAAACTCCTTCATGATGTAAAAGGAAAAGGAGAAGAAAATATGATTGAAACGCTTGCGATGAGAAGTATGAGCAAAGCGGTATACTCTACTGAACCTATTGGTCACTATGGCTTAGGTTTTGAGTATTATAGCCACTTTACCTCTCCTATCCGCCGTTACCCGGATTTGCTTGCACATCGTCTTCTTCAGCATTATCTGGACGGAGGAAAATCTCCAAACAGAGGAGATCTTGAAGACAAAGCAAAACACTGCAGTGCCATGGAAAGGCTGGCGGCAGATGCGGAAAGAGATTCTATCAAGTTTATGCAGGTGAAATTCATGGAAAAACACTTGGGAGAAACTTTCAGAGGAGTCATTTCCGGAGTTGCAGAATTTGGTTTCTGGGTTGAAATTCCTGAAAACGGAGCGGAAGGTCTGATCAAACTAAGAGACCTTGTAGATGATTCATATATGTTTGATGCGAAAACCCATGCAGTATACGGAATAAGACACGGAAACAAATACCAGTTGGGAGATGAAGTACAGATCAAAGTGGTAAAAGCCAATCTGATTCAGAAGCAGCTTGACTTCCAGATTGTGAAGTAATGACAAGGGTAGATAAATATATTGTATTTAGTATTTTAAACGCAATATTGTTGGTAACAGTAATTTTTAATACTGTTATCAATTTTTATCTGTTTGTACTTGCTATGATTGTACTTGTAGTCATATGTAATATTTTAATCAAAAGGAATATTATTAATATTGAAAAACAGGGGAAAAAATACTTTTTTGGAGTCACATTTCCACAGTTAATCAATGGATTCTTTTTGATAAATTATCTTACAGGAATGAACCCTGTTAGAGAAACTTATTGTTTCAAAAGTATGATTTCAGAGGTAGGAAGTGTACGCAGTCATCAGAAAGGAAAGACCACCTACGTCTATTTGAGTGGGAACGCCTATGAATACTCTTATATGACAAGAAGCCTTTTCATTGATTATAAAAGAATGATGTTTAAAAATCAAATTACTTATACCTTTGAACGAGGAATTTTTGGTTTTAAAATTAAAAAAGACGTCCAATTTACTTTTAATGAGAATTGTCTGGAAAAATAAAATTATTGAAATCGTTAAGTAAAAAAAGAAGAAAAGGTTGTTTCAAAAAGAAACGGCCTTTTTTTGACTTTTAAAAATTATTAGGATAAGTCTAGCGATCTGATAATGTTCAGTGCTTCCCTTTTCCGCTCCTCTCCTATTTTCTTAAAACTTTACATTAAACTCTCCTTAAAATCCACTTGATATATCACAACTTTATTGAATAATTAAATCATAAAGTATAACTTTGTATAAAACGAAATGAATTTTTCATTTTAAAACACATTAAATGCTAGAACTTGTACTATCGGCAATCATATTAGGATTCATGCTGAGCTTGGTTTTTATAGGACCTATATTTTTCCTGTTAATTGAAACCAGCTTTTCCAGAGGCCCAAAACATGCCTTATCATTGGATCTTGGAGTTATCACTGCAGATTTATTATGTATTGTGGCGGCGTATTATGCCAGTACAGATATTGTAGCTTTAATAGACAAACATCCTGGCTTCTACAGGATTACTTCAATTCTTATTTTTATTTATGGGATTGTGATGCTGGTTACCAAGACCAAAATGCATATGCCCGGCGAAGAAAGGATCATTGGCCAAAATTATATTAAAACATTTTTCAACGGTTTTTTCTTTAATCTTTTGAATGTTGGAGTCATCCTTTTCTGGCTGGTAACAGTAATTTCCGTAAGAAATCAATATCCGGACACCAGCAGTTTTATTTTATATATAGGGATTGTACTGGCCACTTACCTTTCAATAGATCTTGCCAAGATATTTCTAGCCAAGCAATTCCATGATAAATTAACACAAAAGCTGGCCAACCAAATCAGAAGAGTTGTTGGCTGTATTCTTATTATCTTCAGTTTCTTTATCTTTCTGCAGAGTTTCAAAAAGTTCAATCAGTTTGAAAGACAACTGGAGGAAGCAGAAAAGAAAGAAGTAAAATATCAAAAAACAAAATGAAAAAAATAATCTTTCCAAAGTCCCTTAAAAAAGGCGACAAAATAGCTGTTATTTCCCCTGCAGGAGCAGTAGATGCCTCTCAAATGGAAAAGGGAATAGAAATGATTAAAAACAGAGGTTTTGAACCCGTTCTCGGGGAGCATCTCTACACCAGATTTTCAAACGGATATAATTATGCCGGAACAGAACAGGAAAGAATAAAAGATATCAACTGGGCTTTAAATGATCCAGAAATCAGAGCTGTATGGGCTTCCAGAGGAGGCTATGGATGCCAGCACCTTATTCAGCACCTGAAAATGAATGGCTTTACAGAAAATCCGAAATGGTATATTGGATATTCTGATAACACAGTTATACAAAGTTACCTGTTGAAAAAAGGCTTTGCATCTATTCATGGACAAACCATTAAAACATCAAGTTTTGGCGTTACTGATGAAAGCTATGATCTGATCTTTGATATCCTCAAAGGAAGAACTCCAAAATACAACCTTGAATCACATCAATTCAATAAAGAAGGGAATATTGAAGGAGAATTAATCGGAGGGAATTTAGCCTTGGTTTATGCCCTTTTAGGAACAAAATATTCTTTTGACTTTAAAGACAAAATCTTGTTTATTGAAGATATCGGAGAAAACTTCTATGCATTGGACCGTATGATGATGAGTCTGGAGCTGGCAGGAGTCTTCAATAAGATCAAAGGGCTTATCATTGGTGGTATGACCAATATGGGTGATGAGAAGGAAAATAAAAGCTATGAAGAAAGCTTTGATGAATTTGCCTATAAACTGATCGCAGAGAGAATTTCAAAATATAAATTCCCTGTGGTATTTGGTTTCCCGAATGGGCATATTAAAGATAACCGACCGCTTCTAATCGGTGGTCAGATTAAAATGAAGGTGGGAACTAAAGTTAAGGTCGAATTTTAAGATTACTACTCTCCTATCTCCAGACTCTTAAATACAAAATATGGCTGATCATAACGATTTTGGAAAAATAGCGGAAGATTTAGCAGTTGAACATTTAATAAAAAACGGCTACAGGATTCTTGTCAGAAACTTTCGTTTTAAGAAAAATGAAATAGATATAGTCGCGGAAAAAGATAATCTGATTATCATCGTGGAAGTGAAAGCAAGATCTACGGATACTTTTATGCTTCCCCATGAAGCTGTAACCAAAACAAAAATTAAATCAATTGTTTCTGCTGCGAACCATTATCTGGAAGAATTTAATAAAGAGAACGAAGTAAGATTTGATATTATCTCCGTTCTTCCTGATAGCAACAGAAATTTAATGATTGATCATATAGCTGATGCTTTTGAAGCATTGGATGCAAATTAATAAATCAATGACAATGTATGAAGGAACAATATCATACTCTTGGTAAAGAATTCCGTTCATATCGTTAATAAACAATTTTATGAAGACAGTATTAATCACCGGAGCTACTTCCGGTATAGGTAAAGCCACTGCAGAGCTTCTTGCCAAACAAGGAAACAGAATTATTATCTGCGGAAGAAGAAGTGAAGTATTGGAAACTGTAAAAACAGAGCTTTCTCAGTATACCGAAATATTTAGTTTGTTGTTTGATGTGAGGAATCTTGAAGAAGTGGAAATAGCCATTAATTCGCTTCCTGAAAATTGGAAAGATATTGATGTTCTGATCAATAACGCAGGTAATGCTCATGGGCTGGACCCTCTTTCAGCTGGTAAGACTGATGACTGGGATTCTATGATTGACGGGAATGTGAAGGGATTACTCTATGTTTCTAAAATGATCATTCCGAATATGAAAACTAAAAATTTAGGTCATATTGTAAACATCAGTTCTGTAGCGGCAAGACAGACCTATGCAAATGGAGTAGTGTACTGTGCAACGAAGAAAGCAGTAGACGTTATTTCAGAAGGAATGAGACTTGAACTTACCGAATTTGGTATCAAAGTAACCAATATTCAGCCGGGAGCTGTAGAAACAGATTTCTCTTTGGTAAGATTCAAGGGGGACAGTGAGAAGGCTTCAACGGTATATGCAGGTTATGAAGCGCTGAAAGCAGAAGATATTGCAGATGCCATTGCTTACTGTGTGAATGCTCCAAAGCACGTTACCATTTCAGATATGACGATCTACCCAAGTGCGCAGGCAGAACCGAGAACGATTTATAGAAAATAGTCAAAATAATGGACTAAATTTGCAGAATATTAAAAGCAATTTTGCTGTTTAGCTTAAAACAAAAAAATGAAAATTCTATATCTGGAAACATCATCAAAAAACTGTTCGGTAGCGGTATCAGACAATGAAAAACTACTGTGCGTGTGTGAAGAAGTTTCTGAAAACTATAAACAATCTGAAAGCCTTCATACTTACGTAGAATGGGCGTTGGAAGGAGCAGGAATTGCTCTTAAAGATATCGAAGCCGTTTCTTTGGGAAAAGGCCCGGGATCTTATACAGGGTTAAGGATTGGAGCAGCTTCTGCAAAAGGATTCTGCTATGGTCTAAAAGTTCCTCTGATCGCTGTGAATTCCATGGAAAGCATGATAGAGCCTTTTTTAGGTGATAACTATGACTTTATAGTACCTTTGATTGATGCGAGGAGAATGGAGGTGTATACGGCCGTTTATGACGGCAATACGGGAAAAGAATTATCTGAGACTGAAGCCAAGATTTTGGATGAAACTTCTTTTGAAGAATTCAGAGATAAAAAAGTATTGTTTGTAGGAGATGGTGCTAAGAAGGCAAAAGAGATTCTGAATCTTCCTGATGCTATTTTTAATGAGAATGTTTATCCTTCTGCACAATATCTTATCCAGAAGACATTGGGAAAAATAGGGAATAAAGAATTTGAAGATATGGCCTATTTTGAGCCTTTTTATCTGAAAGATTTTCACGGGGTAAAGAAAAAGAATTCGTAAGATTGTATAAGATCAAAAAATAAATAAAAGCATAAAAAAAGCGAAGAGTAAAATCTTCGCTTTTTTATTTTATTGAGGTCTTGGCGGTGCCTTAGATCCTGGTTTCGTTTCTGTTGATTTCTTATTTTGCTGGGCTGGATTTACCTGTTGTGGAGCAGGATCCATCTTAAGGGTTTGTGTACTGATATTTTCCTGCTTTTGTATTTTTCCATTGTTCATTTGCGGAGCGCCGGTATTTTGAGCATTAGGCTGTACAGGAGCGCCTCCTGGTTGTTGTGGAACAGCATTTCCTTTATTGTCAGTTGCCTGGAAGCTGAGATCGCTTTTCAGATAAACCAGCATTTCTTTGGCTCTTACCCCTTCAGGAGTTTTAGAATAATTCAGGGCAATCTGTTCAAGCTGCAGAATCATTACTTCCTTTCCACTGGATTTCCCTGCATTGAATGCATTGAGAAGGTACAATTTTGGAACAAGCGCATCCTTAGGGAATTTTTGAAGAGTCTGATCTATCACTTCTTTACTCTCTGCAAATTTTTCAGATTCAAATAAAGCATATGCTTTTTTATATTCATTTTCAACCTCTTCCGTTGACTTTACAAACGATTTGTTTTTAGGATTTCTGGCAAATTCAGCATAAGAAGTGTAAGGATAATCCGTCAATAGAATTTGTTTTGCTTTTTCGGATGCCTGTGGATTCTTCTCATAATTCATGGCAAAAATTTCATATAATGCCTGTAGCATTACTTTTTCTTCCGGTTTTACATCTACAAGATCATACAGCGTTTTTGTCGCTAGGGGAGTGTTGGTAAAATAGTTCTGATACATGATTCCCAAGCCTAATGAAGCAGTATCTCTGTCCTTTTTCAACTGGGATAATTTACCCTGATCTGTTGGGATCTGTTCAATATAGTAAGAAGGTTCAAAACGTCTTGGATTAGGTGCTGAAGTAACTCCCAATGCCTCATTCTTCATATCTTCAATGGAAGCCATTTTCTTGGAAAAACGCCAGTTATCGGCAAGGGCACGATCTCCCCAGACTTGTTTAAATGTAGATGTTCCTTTGCTTACAGTTCCGGTATTTCCGAAATAAAATCCTTTGGTAGTCACTCCGAAATCTTCAAAAGCATTAGAGCTATTGGCAAAAATAGAATTAGCGCTGTAGTCTCCGGTATCAAATCCTTTGCTTCTTTCTGCGCGTTTTCTTTCCTGCTCTTCTTTTTCCTCTTTAATCTTTAGTTTTGCTATATATTTTGTGAAATAGTCTGTTTTCTGGCCTTCATCCATTTTTGCCAGAGAAAGAATACTGTCATTCTTTTTGATTAGATAATAGTTTTTGGAAATCTTTTTAATGTATTCAGACTGATCTTTTAATAAAACCTTTGATGGTTCATAAGTCATCACAGCAAGCGCAGAATCGTAATAGCTTCCGGCTCCTATATAATCATTTTTCTCCAGATAGCTTTTTCCTATTTCGTAATAAGCCAATCCACGAATCTGAGGGTCAGAAACCTTTTCAAACAGTGACTTTCTGAAGAATTGCTGAGCTTCATCTTTTTTGCCTGCTTTGTTGGCCATTAAACCTAAAGCATAATAAAATTCATTTTTTCTGGAACCATATGTCCCTTTTTTACTGATTCCTTCCAGATAATTTTTGGCTCCTGCATAATCACCTTTACCATTAAAAGTTTTAGCAATGGCAATCTGAGATTTTACTTCAAATTCAAAATCATTGGCATATTTATATGCTGCGGTATAGCTTTCTCTTGCTTTATCATTCTGGTTCAGATTTTCCAAAACCTGGCCTCTCAGATAAGCAATTCTACTCTTGAGTTTTCTGTTGCCGTTCAGTTCAAAAGCTTCATCAAGCTCTTTAGCAGCCTCTTCCTTTTTACCTGCATCAAGCAGAGATTCAGAGTAATAGATGCTCAGCAGTTTTGCGTAGCTTTTATTAATGTCTTCTCCTTTCAGTTTAGCAAAAGTTTCGTGGGCTCTGTGATAATCTTTGATTTGATTATAGGCAAGACCCTGATAAATTCTTGCCAAGGCAATCCTTTTATCATCTTTCATGTGGGTGAACACATAATTAAGAGCATCCAGCGCTTCAAGGGATTTTCCTCTATAAATTCTCGCTTGGGCAAGAATCATATAAGCATCAAAAATCTGTTTGTTTTTTTCTTCACCGTTTCTGGTGACAGAATATTTGTTAATCGCTTTTAAAGCTTTTGCCTCTGCAATTTCGAGGGTAGTAGCTCCTTTACCTTGTTCTCCATCAGGTCTTTCAGGCGCATTTCCCTGAGGTCCTCCCGGTATATTGGGAACTCCGGAATTGCCTCTTCCTGAAGGTCTGTTGGCCACTTCAGCCATTTTCATAGAGTTTTCGGCAAAAGCTTCTGACTGGCCAAGATCACTTCCCAAAGGCTGTTCTTCGTAGGTAAGAATGGGAATGTAAGGGGCATAAAAATTGTCTTTATGTCCTTTATCTCTGGTGGTAAACTCACTGTTTAACGCATCTTTCGCATTAAAAAGAGTGTTGTAATATGTGGAAAATCCTTTCAATAGTTTTGATCGCTGCTCCGGCTTTTTTGTTTTGGTAGCACAGGAAGCAACAAGGCATATCACTAAAAGGAACAATATATTCTTTTTCATTATTCAATATAACTCGCTAATCTGCTTTTTATTATCAGCAGTTTGATGATTTTGTAAAAATAATAAAATTTTATAATGAATAATATTTATATTTCTTGCGGAAACATTTTATTTCTTCTTTAATCGATATTGGGAACCTTTATCATTTTTAAATCAGAGAGGTTTCTTTTAATATTTTGTAGACAAGATGGGTAGGAAGTCCCATAATCGTATAAAAACTTCCTGTAAGGCTTGTAATCTTAGCCATTCCCAGCCATTCCTGAATACCATAACTGCCCGCTTTATCGAAAGGCTTATAGTTTTGAATGTAATAGTTGATCTCTTCATCAGAAAGTTCATCAAGAGTAACATCAGCAACATCCGTTTCTGTAATCGATCTATCAGCAGTTTTGATGGTGATTCCCGTATAAACCTGATGGGTCTTTCCGGAAAGGCTCTGAAGCATTTTATAAGCATCTGCTTCATCTTTAGGCTTTCCAAGAATCTGATTATCAATAGCTACAACAGTATCAGCGGTAAGAAGGACTTCATCTGCCTCCAGACGTCTGAAAGCATCAGCTTTTAAATCAGACAGATAAGCAGCAGCGTTTTCTATTTTTATAGGTTCCGGAAGGATTTCTTCACAGTCTATTTTTACGACTTCAAATTCAAAACCAAGGCTTGAAAGAAGTTCTTTTCTTCTTGGTGATTGAGAGGCTAAAAGTAATTTCATGTTGGTAGTTATACAGATTGAGTATTATCATCATGCCAGTTTCCCTGAACTTTCATCACCTGTTCAATCACATCGCGTACTGCACCGGTTCCTCCTTTTTTAGGGGAAATATAATCGGAGATTCCTTTTACTTCAGGAACCGCATTTTCAGGGCATGCTGCAATCGCTGAACTTTCCATGATATGAATATCCGGAAGATCATCACCCATTGTCAGGATTTCTTCATTTTTAAGATTGTGTTTTTTCTTAAAATCTTCAAAATCATCAATTTTGTTGTGAGATTTCGGATAGTAATCCTGGATACCCAGATAATTGATTCTGTGTTTTACCATTTCATCATTTCCCCCGGTAATCACTCCAATCAGATAATTATTTTTTAATGCTTTCACTACCGCATATCCGTCCAGAACATTCATTACCCTGCACATATTTCCTCCGGGAAGCAGATAAACGCTTCCGTCTGTGAAAACTCCGTCAACATCAAATACAAATGCCTTAATATCTTTTAATTTCTCTTTATAACTCATACATTTTCTGAATAGAATGATTCATTGTTTTATAAATTTCAAGACTTTCGTCTTTTAATAACTGTTCATGCAGCTGTAAAATTCTTACATCATTTCTCACCGCCGGTCCGGTCTGTGCTTGCTTAGGTTCAATTTCATAAATTTTCTGAACCGTTTCATCAATCAGTGGTAAGAAATAATCAAACGGAATTTCCTGAGAATCCGAAATTTCTTTAGCCCTTGAAAAAAGATGATTCACAAAATTACAGGCGAAAACAGCTGTTAAATGAATATATTTTCTTTTTTCATGGCTGCTTTCCATTACCTTCTCTGAAATCCGTGAAGCAAGCTCAAGCAATGTTTTCAGGTCTTCTTCATTTTCTGCTTCTACAAAAAACGGAATTTTTTCATACTCCAGTTCTTTTGATTTTGAAAAAGTCTGTAAAGGGTAGAAGCTGGCTTTCCGGTACTCACCAGACAAAGCTTCTTTTGGAAGCGATCCTGAGGTATGGGCAACCAAACAGTTCTTTTGGGTAATGATCTTTGAAACTTCTTCTACAGAATGATCACTTACACAGATGATATAAAGATCTGCCTCCTCCAGATGACCTGTGGAATAAGGAATGTGTAATTCTTCTGAAATCTTACTTAATTCTTTTTCGTTCCTGCCAAAAATCTGGGCCAGGGGAATGCTTTTCAAAGTGAAAGCTTTTGCCATATGATAGGCAACATTTCCGGAACCGATGATTACAATTTGCATATAACAAATATAAGATTTTAAGCTGATTCGGGAAAGGAAGATGGGCCAAGAAATCCTGTGCTTCAATATAGGCACGTTTATTGTGTAAGTGTCTCATATTATTTTAAATATTTAATTGAAAATTGAAGAATTAATTTAACTTTCAGTTATTTTTGTAATCCAAAACAATGTAAGGCATCTTATGAAGATTAAGGACGCGGAAATTATTTCGTTGATGCAGAATCCACGGACCCAGGATAAAGGAGTCCGTGCCTTGATGGATGCCTATCAAAGCAGATTGTACTGGCACATAAGAAGAATTATTGTGGACGGAGATCTTGCACAGGATACTTTGCAGGAAACTTTTATTAAAGCTTATCAAAATTTTCATCAGTTCAAAAATGATAGCCAGTTGTATACCTGGTTGTACAGAATTGCAACTAACGAAGCATTACAGCAGGTGAATAAAATGAAAAAGATGCAGAAAACTGATGAAGATCCGGAGTATCACATGCAGAATCTTGTAGCTGACAATACAGAAGGAGATGCCGAAGAAATACAGATTTTGCTGCAGAGCGCTATACAAAGTCTGCCCGAAAAGCAGAAACTGGTATTTATGATGCGGTATTATGATGATTTACCCTACGAAGAGATATCAAAAATTGTAGATATGTCAGTAGGAACTTTGAAAACGAATTATCATTATGCCAAACAAAAAATAGAAGATTATATTAAAGAAAATTACGAAAGATAATTTTTTGATCCCTACAAAGATGAAAGAGTTCGACATAGAAAAATTAGAGCGTAAAAACATTTACACAGTTCCTGATAATTTGTTTGAAAATATTCAGGAGAACGTTTTGAATGATATAAAGACAAGTAAAAAAGCACCTGTCTTTAAGCTGAACTGGATGTATGCTGCAGCGGCATCACTGGCTTTGATTTTTGGAGCAACTTATGTTTTCAATTCGGATAATGATTCTACTCAAAAAGGATTGAATTCTGAAACAGCATATGCTGCCAATACCAAAGAATCAAAAACAGAAGGTGAGCTTGCTTATGAAACTTTAAAATCTGATTTAACTTCTGTTGAAAATAATAATCAAACAGTTGAAAATCAAAAGAGTAATAATGCTTATGCTTCTAAAAGTGTAAACGAAACTGAAAAAACAATCGAGACACCAAAACCGGTGAAAACCGTGAATAAAAAAGTAGAAACACAAATGAATGAATATCTGGACTCGTTTTCTAACTCTGAAATTGCAGAGCTAGCAAGTAATTCGACTCAGGACGTTTATTTGGATATTTATAATTAAAAGAAAATGAAAAAGATATTATTGACGTTTTTGATTATTTATGGCTTTGGATTAAATGCCCAAAGAACTGATTACGACTGGAAAAAGATGGACCCTAAGCAAAGGAAAGAAGTCATCAATAATCTTTCTCCGGAAGAGAGAAAAGAACTCCTGAAGAAATTCAGGAACAATATGATTATGGATAATCTGAATGTCGATCCGGGTGATAAAGCCGAATTTACACAATTGTATAACGAATATCTGGACAGCCAGAAGCAAATAAAAAGCCAGTTTAATTCTAGCTTTGATCCTGAGACTCTAACGGATGAAGAAGCAAAAGCTAAATTGCAGCAAAGCTTTGAAGTAGGACAAAAACTGTTGGATAACAGGAAAAAATATGCAGAAAAAATGCAGCAGGTTATTCCCTGCCAAAAAGTTCTGAAGCTGTTTCAATCTGAGAAAATGATGAAGGATAAAATGGATGAAAGAAAACCTCACGGAAACAATAATGCTTCAGGACCTAGACAAAACCCATAATAGTTTATTTTTTTAATGTTGGACGGCTCTTACAGATTTTTCTGTGAGAGCCGTTTGATTTACTCTAAATTCCTATTTTTACCATAAAGTTTACTTATGAAAAAAACACTTTTCTTTTTATTATTTTCGATAATATTATTTGGACAGAAAATAGAAACGATTGATCTTTCAAAATCTATTAAAGACAGTAAAAACTCTATTAAAAGCCTTACGGTGATAGATCAGAGAGCCAATCAGGAAGTTGGAATGGTCATGTATCATAAAGACGAAGTGAAGATTATTTTTGAAAATAATGCCAGCAAAGACATACAAGATTGGTTTTATAAGTATAATCCGGTAAGAGGGAATAATGACATGTTTTTTTTACTGGAAAAGTTGAATATTTCAGAAGACAAAAAAGAAAAATACTCTATCGGAAAGCTTGAATTAAGAGCGAGTACATTTATTAAGAAAGAAGATGGATATCATTTTATTGACCGAAAAGATACAATAGCAACAGTTTCATCACGTACAACACCCTATTTAGGACAAAGTTTAGCAAGAAAAGCAACTTTAATTTTTACTGATCTGTTTAAAGAATCTTATAAAGGAGAACCATGGGAATTTAGTATTTCAGAAAATGATCTTCCTAACTATGCCTCTCTATTAAAAGAAAAACTTAGTATCCTGAACGCAAACGAATTGAAAGAAGGAGTTTACAAAGACTATTACAGCTTTTTTACACATAATCCTGAACCCGGATTTACTTTGCAGGCTAATGATAAAGGAGTTGTTACAAAAGCAGTAAAAGGAGAGGAGAAAACAGGAATAAGACATTTTTATGCTTTTGTGCATAATGGGATAGCATACAAAAATATTCCTGTTGGTTATACTGAGATCTTCAAAGATGAGAATGGTGTTTTTATTGAAGTGACTAAAGCAGAATTATTTCCTGAAACGGTAACAACCGGGGTGACAATCGGTGCTGCTGCAGGTGGTCTGATTGGTGGCGTTATTGGTGCAGTGGTAGATGTCAGTTTATCAGGCAAAAGAAAGAATACGGTAGGACCTAAAGTTTATCTTGATCCTTTTACAGGAAATTATGTGTTACCGGAAGACTTTGGTAAAACAAAATAATATTGAAAAAAGGGAAAATTTTAGCTTCTCTTCTTATTGTTATCTGTGTTTCAGTTAAAAGAAAGAATTAAGAATGAAAAATTCTCTTGCATTTTCTTATCTTTGCAAATTACAAGATTCTTAAATGAAAAACATACGAAATTTTTGCATAATCGCTCATATCGACCACGGTAAAAGTACCCTGGCAGACCGTCTATTGGAGTACACGAATACGGTTACCCAAAGAGAATTACAGTCTCAGACGCTTGATGATATGGATTTGGAGAAAGAACGTGGGATTACAATTAAATCGCACGCCATCCAGATGGATTATGAGTATAAAGGAGAAAAATATATTTTAAACCTTATTGATACACCGGGACACGTTGACTTTTCTTATGAAGTATCCCGTTCTATTGCTGCCTGTGAAGGGGCTCTTCTTATCGTAGATGCTGCACAGAGTATTCAGGCACAAACCATCAGTAACCTGTATCTCGCATTGGAAAATGATTTAACAATCATTCCGATTCTAAATAAAATTGACCTTCCGTCTGCAAATCCTGAAGAAGTAACAGATGAGATCATGAACCTTATTGGATGTGAATATGAAGATGTATTGAGAGTTTCAGGTAAAACAGGAGAAGGTGTTCATCATCTTTTGGAGCAGATCGTAGAAAGAATTCCTGCTCCGGTAGGAAATCCTGACGGACCACTTCAAGCCCTGATTTTTGACTCGGTATACAACCCGTTCAGAGGTATTGAAGCCTATTTCAAAGTCGTGAACGGAAGTATTTCTAAAAATGAAAAGATTAAGTTCTTCGCAACCGGCAAAGAGTATGGAGCTGATGAAGTAGGAACATTGAAACTGAAGCAGGTTCCAAAGAAAACAATTCAGTGTGGAGACGTAGGATATCTGGTTTCAGGAATTAAAGATGCCCGTGAAGTAAAAGTAGGTGATACCATCACTTCTTTTGAAAAACCGGCTGATGGCCCAATCGACGGATTTGAGGAAGTAAAACCAATGGTATTTGCTGGTATTTATCCAATTGATTCTGAGGATTTTGAAGAGCTTAGATTCTCCCTTGAAAAATTAAGACTGAATGATGCTTCTTTGGTTTTTGAACCGGAAAGTTCTGCAGCTCTTGGTTTTGGTTTCCGTTGCGGATTCTTAGGAATGCTTCACATGGAAATTGTTCAGGAACGTCTTGATAGAGAGTTTAATATGAACGTAATTACAACAGTACCGAACGTTTCATATTTTGGATATACTAAAAAAGAACCAGAAGTTCCGATTCTGATCAATAACCCGTCTGAAATGATGGATCCTTCAACGATGGATAGAGTAGAAGAACCTTTCATCAAGGCTTCAATCATTACAAAATCTGATTTCGTAGGAGCAGTAATGACTTTATGTATCGAAAAGAGAGGAGAAATTGTTAACCAAAGTTATTTAACATCAGAAAGAGTTGAATTGATTTTCAACATGCCTCTTGCGGAAGTTGTATTTGACTTCTATGACAGGTTAAAATCAATCTCTAAGGGCTATGCTTCATTCGATTATCATCCGATCGGATTCAGAGCTTCCAAGCTTGTAAAAATGGATATCCTGATCAATGGTGATATGGTAGATGCATTGTCTTCATTGATTCACGATTCTAATGCATATTATATTGGTAAAAGAATGTGTGAAAAGCTTCGTGAGCTGATCCCGAGACAACAGTTTGATATCGCTGTTCAGGCTGCATTAGGAACGAAAGTAATCGCCAGAGAAACCATTAAAGCCCTGAGAAAAGACGTTACTGCAAAATGTTATGGTGGAGATATTTCCAGAAAGCGTAAACTATTGGAAAAGCAGAAAGAAGGTAAGAAGAAAATGAAACAGATTGGTAGAGTAGAAGTACCGCAATCAGCGTTCATGGCTGTATTAAAACTGAATGATTAATTCATTATAAAATAAAAACCGCTTCATCGAAGCGGTTTTTTATTGACTTATTTTTTACGGGTATATTTTATTTCCATTGTTTTGTACTCTTTTCCAGTTTTGGAATCAGGGCCGTACATTTCCAGTTTTTGAGTATTATCATCTACAAATGTGAAAACTTCTCTGAAATCACAATCCTTTCCAGGTCTTGAAGGATCAGTCATTTTTCCTTTAAATTCTACCGATTTTGTGGATGCATTCCAATCTCCTTCTGAATGCGTTATTCCGGTTCCCATGTTGTCAATCCATGTGCTGACAAACTTCTTCTTTGAATTATCATATCCTACAATGCTCATTCCTTCAAAAGGCATTCCCATAAAGTCGCCTTTGTGATTCGTAATCTGATAACGTCCGCCGTACATCATTTTGTTCGTAGCCTCAGATTTACTCACCATGGGTTTTGCTCCATTTTCCATCCACATTGTGGTTTCTCCTGTCCATGTTCCATCAGATTTTGCCAGCATCTTTTGCATTTCTCCGGGAGTTGAGTATGCCATCCAGTTTTTCATTGACGTTGCTGAGTCTACAGGTTTCCATTCTGAGTTTGCCGCAGTAGAATCTGTTTTGTCAGAGTTATTGACGGCTGTGGTTTTTCCTTTCTCACATGCTGTTAATAAAAAAGCAATAGAAAGAATTGTTAATACATTTTTCATAATAATTTAGTTTTAAGATGGTTATAATAATAACTTAAAGATAGGAACTTTTATTATAACCGAAATTATTTTTTAATTTGAGGATAAATTGTAATTTTGTGTATTCGTAACGCAAATTAATTTATGGAGTCTCCAAAAAAATTACAGGATATAAAAGTGGCTGTAGATGCCGTTATTTTCGGATATTTTGATAAAAAAGATCTTCAGATCCTTCTGATTAAAAGAAATATTGAACCTTTTAAAGGAGGGTGGGCACTCCCGGGAGGACTTGTTCTAGATGAAGAAAGTGTAGATGATGCAGTAAAAAGAGAACTCTATGAAGAAGCTGGTATAAAGCCTGATTTTTTGGAACAACTTTATACATTTGGTAATCTGGGTCGGGATCCGAGAAACAGAGTGGTTTCTGTGGCTTATCTGGGCCTAGTGAATCCATCTTATCATGAACTGTTTGCAGACTCTGATGCTGAAGATGCACAATGGTTCAGCATCAATAAACTTCCTTCCGTAGCATTTGACCATAAAACAATCATTGAGGCAGCGTTAAAAAGACTTCGTACAAAAATTCAGTACCAACCGATTGGCTTCAATCTCCTCAATGAAGAATTTCCTTTTTCGGATCTTGAAAATCTTTATAAAACAATTGTGGGACAGGAAATCGACAGAAGAAATTTCCGCAAGAAAATTATGAGCTACGGACTGCTGAACGAAACCAATAATGTTAAAAAAGAAGGCAGTGGCAGACCCGGAAAACTTTTTACTTTCAATAAAGAAAAATATAAAGAGCTTGAAGAGCAGGGTTTCTATTTTGAAATTAAATAGTTATATCTAAATACCAATCTCACAAATGATTCATTAATGCTCACAAATAAATAAGAGCGGAAAAAAGCAAATCACTCAAAATAGATTCAATAAAAAACACCTGTCTCTAAGTCATGTGATTTGTCTTTTGTCATTCTGATGAAGGAAGAATATCCATTTTATTATCCTCTATAGATTCTTGACTACATTATGTTTTGTTCAGAATGACATTGTGTTATAACTTTTTTATGTTCAAATTCTATTAGCTTTAGCTTAAACATCTTAAAGATTAGTGTCCTTTGTGATAAAAATTTGTGTTATTCGTGTTTTGTGAAATGAATTTTTGTAATTGAAAATCAATCAATTATGTTTATTAGCGTAAAATTAACACAAATAAATTTGGTGCAAAGACTGAAATTCTTTTAAATTTGCGTATAAATAACACAATCATGAAATACACTATACAAAATATTACAGAACGGTTTCAGAAGAAAGAAAAGATAAAGTTTCTCTTTTTCTGGGGACACACGGCAAAGGATATGACAACCAAGTCATGTTTCAGCCAATGGTTTCCTGGAAGATTTGAAGAAAAAGAGGTTATTTATAAAACGGCAGAACACTATATGATGGCTGGGAAAGCAAGATTATTTAATGATCCTGAAACGGAAGAGGAAATTTTAAAGGCAGCTACTCCTAACCAGGCAAAAGCTTTAGGCCGAAAAGTAAAAAACTTTGATCCGAAAATCTGGGATGAACATAAATATCAAATTGTAACCCAGGGAAATCTATTGAAATTCTCTCAAAATCAGAAATTTAAAGATTTTCTTTTGTCAACCGGAGATAAAGTTCTTGTAGAAGCAAGTCCTTATGACAGAATATGGGGTATCGGAATGCTGGAAACTGATAGCAGAGCAGAAAATCCTTTGCTTTGGAACGGAGAAAACCTTTTAGGGTTTGCTTTAATGGAAGTCAGGGATCAATTAAGAAACTAAAACACTACACCAACACAAAATAGGAACTATGGAAAAAATAGAATTACACCCACAGATATTTCTGATTGAAGATTTTCTGACCGAAACAGAATGTGATCATTATATCAGTCTTTCACAGGAAAAAGTTTTTGAAGAGGCAAAGATCAATGTATTTGGACGTCAGCAGATGAATAAAGGAATCAGGAATAATGACCGACTGATGATCTTTGATGAAACAATGGCTGAAGATTTGTTTAAAAAAGCATCCGAATTTTTACCTCAGGAACAAGATGGATATCAGCTTCTTAACTTTAATGAAATGTTCAGAGTTTATAAATATTCACCTGGACAGCAATTTAAAATGCACAGAGACGGAAGTTATATCAGAAATGAAAGAGAGAAAAGTTTTTACACCTTTATGATCTATCTGAATGATGATTTTGAAGGAGGAGAAACAGAATTTGAAAACCTGTTTACTGTAGCTCCGAAAAAAGGAACAGCATTGATTTTTTATCACCCTCTGAGACATGAAGGAAAGACATTGACTAGTGGGCAAAAGTTTGTTTTAAGAACTGATATTATGTATTCTAGGGAATAATCATTCTTAAAAAAGAGAAGCATTGCTATGTCTTGCTTAATTAGTGTAATATTAACACAAATAAAACATTGATCATGGAAGATGAATTAAAACTAAGATTTATCGAATCATTGCAAAGAAATAATGATCAGATCAGAGAAGACCGCGCCAAGATCGTCGGAGCATATTCCGAATTGATTTACAGACACAGAGTGGAAGATAACCTGTTGAATTATGCCTTGAAACTGGATGCAGCATATGTATTTCCAACTAAAAAGAATCTTGTTATTACCAGTTTGGATCAGCTTGATGAGAAATTTAAAGTAGAAAATCTTGATGTGGAATTTGATGCGGTTTATGGATCTTACTCTCCATATTCAAAAGAATTTAAGCAGATTTTTAAATTTCTAAAGAGGTAAGAAACAGAAGGATAAAAGCATTAATTTTATAGTTAATGACAGAATAGAAGAATGATTTAATGATTGAAAAATAATGACCATGAAAACAATAACATTATACAGACCAGTAGGAGAAAAAGAAATGATATTAATTATAGAAAGCGGATTTAAAAAATTTCCTCCAAGATTGGAATGGCAACCTATTTTTTATCCTGTTCTTAATGAAGAATATGCTTCTGAAATTGCTGAAAAATGGAATACAAGAGACGAAGCCGGAAATTATCTTGGTTTTGTAACTCAGTTTGATGTATCAGAAAAAGTAGCAAATCAATATCCTGCACAGAATGTTGGAGCCAGGAATCACAATGAATTATGGGTTCCTTCCGAAGAACTGAACAGCTTTAATAAGGCAATTGTAGGTGATATCAAGGTAACTAAAGTATTTATAGGATATGATTTTAAGAAAGCCGAAAATACTGGATTGGAAGACCTGATGTTAAACATTAAAAAACTAACTATGACAAATAAAGGAATGGCAAAAGATACCTTAGATATCCTTGCCAAAAAATATTATATTAACGAACACAACGAAAAAATAAATATTGAAAACGAGCTGGAAATCAGTAAAAAAGAAACCGTTCTTTTCACTCCGGAACAACTTTCTGAAATGAAAGAATCCCCAATGCTAGACACAGGTTTTGAAACTCAATTTGAAACATGGAAATGCAGTTCTTTAAAAGCAATTTTACAATTAGCCAAAGAAGAAAATCAGGAAAAACTGATGTGTCTGAATTTTGCATCAGCAAAAAATCCCGGAGGTGGATTTATCAATGGAGCGGAAGCACAGGAAGAAAGTCTGGCAAGAACTTCCGGATTGTATGAAAGTCTGCTTCAGGCATGGGATTATTACACAGTTCACCGAGCGATGGAGTCCTGTTTTTACACAGATACTATGATTTATAGCCCAAAAGTTCCGGTTTTTAGGAAGGATAAAGGAGAATTATTGCCTAAACCCGTTCTGTGTAATTTCATCACTTCTCCGGCGGTTAATGCAGGGGTCGTAAAACATCAGGAACCGGAAAGAGAAAGTGAAATTCTCCCTGCCATGGATGTCAGAATGGATAAAATGCTTTCGCTGGCTTTACACGAAGGAAATGAAGTTTTAATTTTAGGCGCATGGGGTTGTGGAGTGTTCAGAAACGAGCCTAAAAAAATTGCAGGATTGTTTAAAAAACATCTTCAGGGAAAATATAAGAATAAATTTAAAAGAGTGGTTTTTGCAGTGCTTTCCAAGAAAGAAGAAATGTTGAAGCCATTTGAAGAAATCCAATAATGAAAATTGAAGTAATAAAAGGAGATATCACAAAAATCCACGCTGATGTAATTGTCAATGCAGCCAATTCTTCCTTACTTGGTGGAAGCGGGGTAGACGGAGCCATTCACAGGGCAGGAGGTCCGGAAATATTAGAAGAATGTAGAGCAATCAGAAACAGACAAGGTAAATGTAATACCGGAGAAGCTGTTGTAACGACTGCGGGAAATCTTTCTGCAAAGTATGTTATTCATACGGTTGGTCCGGTTTGGAATGGTCATGCAGAAAAAGAATCAAAACTTCTGGCAGACTGTTATCATAATTCGTTGAAATTAGCAGAAAGCCTTGGGGTAAAGACGATTGCTTTTCCCAATATCAGTACAGGAGTATACAGATTTCCAAAAGAACTGGCAGGGAAAATAGCTGTGGATGAGGTCAGAAAATTTAAGTCAGATATCATTGAGAAAGTTATTTTTGTTTGCTTTGATGATGAAAATGAAATGATTTACAAAAAACTATTAGATTAAACCAATGAAAAAACTAACCATATTAAGCGGCGCAGGAATTAGTGCCGAAAGCGGAATAAAAACCTTCAGAGACGGAGACGGTCTTTGGGAAAATCATAATGTAACGGATGTGGCAAGTCCGGAAGGATGGAGAAAAGACAGAGCTTTGGTGCTGGAATTTTACAACCAGAGAAGACGTCAGCTGCATGAAGTAGAACCCAACGAAGCACATCACTTATTGGCCGAACTGGAGAAACATTTCGATGTTCAGATCATTACCCAGAATATTGATGATCTTCACGAAAGAGCAGGATCTACCAATATTCTTCATATTCACGGAGAATTGTTCAAATCATGCTCATGCAACAATAAAAACCTGATTTATGACCAAAAAGAAGATATTAATATCGGTGACAAAGCTGAAGATGGAGCGCAATTAAGACCTTTTATCGTTTGGTTCGGAGAAGATGTTCCCTTGTATCAAACGGCAAGAGAAATCGTAAAAGAATCAGATATTTTACTGGTAATTGGGACTTCTTTGCAGGTATATCCGGCAGCAGGACTGATTCATGATATCAAAGATGATTGTCTTTTAATCGTTATCAATCCTAATGAAACGGGATTTGGATACGGACAGAGAGCAGTCGTAATGAAAGAAACTGCAACTCAGGGAATGAAACTTTTGTTTGATAAACTGGTCAATCTTGCCTGATGGAAAACAAAGTAAAAGCAGGAATCATGGGCGTCTGCATAGGAGATGCTCTTGGTGTTCCTGTAGAGTTTAAAAAGAGAGAAGACTTAAAACGTTTTCCGGTAACAAAAATGCTGGAATATATGTCCTGGAATCAGCCCAAAGGAACCTGGAGTGATGACAGCTCTCTTACGCTTTGTCTTGCTGATGAACTTACCAAGGGATATGATCTGGAAAAGATTGGGCAAAGCTTTGTAAAATGGAACAAATATGGGCATTGGACTGCTCATGGAAGGCTTTTCGATATCGGAGGAACCACAAGACATGCCTTGGCAAGATTAATAAAAGGGGAAAGTGCGAGGTTTTCAGGAAATATTTTTGAAGAAGACAACGGGAATGGTTCTTTGATGAGGATTCTTCCCCTTGCTTTTTATCTTGAAAATGAAAATGATATTCAGAAGCTTTATCTTACAGTAAAAGAAGTTTCAGCAATAACTCATGGTCATTTCCGTTCTGTTTTTGCATGTTTCATCTATGTGCTTTTTGCGATTGAATTATTAAAAGGTAAGGACAAAACAGAAGCATATACCTATACACAAATATCGGCGTTGAAATATGCTGATGAACAAGGTTTTAACCCAAAAGAAATTGAGCTTTTTAATAGGATTTTAAAAAATAATATTTCCGGATATCCCGAAGATGAAATCAAAAGTGGTGGATATGTCCTTCACAGCCTTGAGGCGTCTTTATGGTGCTTTTTAAACACAGACAGCTACTCAGAAGCAGTTTTGAAAGCCGTCAACCTCGGAGAAGACACAGATACTACAGGAGCCATTACCGGAGGAATTGCAGGAATCTATTATGGATACGGAAATATTCCTGAAGAATGGATCGCAGAGCTGGTGAGAAAGGATGATATTGAGGCATTATGTGAGAAATTACACCAAAAATTAATGAATTAAAACACAAACCATGAACGAAATAGAAAAGAAAAAAATAAGTAAATTTTTAAGCCTGATTCTACGTCATCAGCCAGAAAGCATTGGACTTTCGCTGGATGAGAATGGTTGGGCAGATATAGAAGAGTTGAGAGGAAAATCAGTCAAAAAAAGAATATATTTCACTCCCGAAGAACTGGATGAGGTAGTAGAAACCAATAACAAAAAGCGCTTTGCCTTTAACGAAGATAAAACCATGATCCGGGCAAGTCAGGGACATTCTATTGATATAGATCTGGCTTTGGAAACAAAACAGCCTCCGGAATTTCTTTATCACGGAACTGCAGAAGCCAATATTACCTCTATTTTAGAAAAAGGAATAGAAAAAAGAACCCGCCAGCATGTACACTTAAGTGCTGATAAAGAGACCGCTACAAAGGTTGGAATGAGACACGGCAAACCTGTGATTCTTACCATCAGAACCGGAACAATGCATCAGGATGGATTATCTTTCTATCAATCGGCAAACGGGGTTTGGCTCACCGATTTTGTAGATGCGAAATACATTTCTAAGTAAAATGAAAAGAACATTAGTAATAGGAGATATTCACGGAGGATTTAAAGCTTTACAACAAGTTCTTGAACGGGCTGAAGTCACATCAGAGGATCAATTAATCTTCCTCGGAGATTATGTGGATGGGTGGAGTGAATCTTCACAAATTATACAGTTTTTACTGGATCTTTCAGAAAAGCAGGAATGTATATTCATCAAAGGAAATCATGATGCCTGGTGTGAAGATTGGCTGGCTTTAGGACAAAGTCCTGACGTATGGCTTTTCAATGGTGGAAAAAGTACCGTAGAAAGCTATGTAAATTATCGTCAAGAAAATCTGGATATTCACCTGGAATTCTTTCAAAGGATGAAAAACTATCATATTGATGTTCAGAACCGACTGTTTATTCATGCAGGATATGCTTCCATGCATGGCCCGGAAAAAGAAGTTTATTCCAGCAATTATCGTTGGGACAGAACTCTCTGGGAAACTGCTGTAGCAATGGATAAAAAATTGGAAAAGAATTCAGAGTTGTATCCTAAGAGATTGCTTCTGTATAAAGAAATATTCATCGGGCATACTCCCACACTTGATATTGGGATTACAATACCTGCCAACAAAGCTAATGTCTGGAATATGGATACCGGTGCAGCTTATACCGGAGCTTTGTCAATCATGGATATTGATTCCAAAGAATTCTGGCAAAGTGACCCGCTTCCCTCTTTATACCCGAATGAAAAAGGGAGAAATTGATGAAGTATATACAAAGTTAGATGATTGATAAGCAAAATAAACCTCATAGTTTTAAAAAAACAGTGAGGTTTCTCTTTTAAAAACAATTTTGCTTTTCACGGTTTCCATTATTTTCTCTTTCATAAAAGATGAGTAATTTTAAAGTCTGAAAATATGACTTCAATGAAACTGAAATATCTTTTATTCACCCTGAGTTCTACCTTATTTTTTTCTCAAAAATCATTTCAGACTCCCTTTGAAAAAGGAAATGGCAACCAAACCGTTACCTATGATGAAATGAATGGCTACTATCAGGATCTGGCTAAAAATTTCAATACCATTCAGTATCTTAAAAAAGGTGAAGATGATAACGGAAAACCAATTTATGTTGTCGTTTACAATCCTTTTCCGGAAAAGGACCTTGAAAAATTAAGAAAAGATAAGGCCATTCTCTTCGTCAACAATGGGATTCACCCGGGAGAGCCGGATGGAATAGATGCTACTATGATGCTGATGAGAGATCTTGCAACCAAAAAGATCAAAACTCCACAGAATTTTATCATTGCTGCTATTTCTGCCTATAATATCAGTGGAATGCTGAATAGAGGTTCCTATTCCAGAGCCAATCAGAATGGTCCGGAGCAATACGGTTTCAGAGGAAATGCAAGAAATTATGACCTGAACAGAGACTTTATTAAAGCAGATTCCAAAAACGCAAGAAGTTTTCAGGAAATCTACCAATGGTTAAAACCGGATGTTTTTATTGATAACCATGTCAGTAACGGAGCGGATTATCAATATACTTTTACCTATATTTCTACTTTTAAAGAACGCCTTGGAAATACTTTGGGAACTTATTTCTATGACGATTATCAGGCTAAAAATCTTGAGGATATGAAAAAACTGGGCTATGAAAGTACCCCTTACGTGAATATCCACGGAGATGTTCCCGAAGTAGGATTTGCTTCATTTGAAGATTCCCCGAGGTACTCTACAGGATATACTTCATTATTCAATTCTTTAGGAACTGTTCCTGAAACCCATATGCTGAAACCTTATGACAAAAGAGTAGATGCTACATACAAATATATGTTGGTCAATCTGCAGAATTTGGATAAAGATTATCATACTATAAAGAAGCTCCGCATTGAAAATTTAAAACAATATCAGGCCGGAAAACAATACGGTATCCGTTGGAAAATAGATTCTACGAAATTTTCTACCATGGATTTTAAAGGCTACGAAGGAAAATACAAACCCAGTGAAGTTTCAGGAAAGCCAAGATTGTATTATGACAGAAACAAGCCTTTTACAAAAAATATAAAGCTCTTTACTACTGCTGTTCCAACAGGATATATTACCATTCCGAAATATTATGTGATTCCACAATCGCAATACCGTGTTATTGAAGAACTGAGAAGGAATAATATTGAGATGGGACCAATTAAGAAAGACAGTACTTTTGCCATTGAGTCCTATAAAATTAAAGATTTTAAAACGGTTAAAAACCCATATGAAGGGCATTATCTGCATTTTGAAACTACTGTAGATTCTTCCCGTAAGAATATGACGTTTTCGGCCGGAGATTATGTGGTTTCTACCAATCAGTCTGGTGTAAAATATATCATAGAAACCCTTGAGCCTGAAGCATTAGACTCTTTTTTTAACTGGAATTTCTTCGATGGGATTTTAGCCCAGAAAGAATACTATTCCGCCTATATTTTTGAAGATACTGCTGCTGAACTGCTGAAAAAAGATAAAAAGCTGAAAGAAGCCTTTGAAAAAGCAAAATTATCTGACAAAAAACTTTCCGAAAGTGGAGAAGCACAATTGGATTGGATTTACAGACATTCCCCTTACTTTGAAGAAAAGACTTTCAGACAATATCCTGTTTATAGGGTGTTGTAGATATTTTTCATAAAAATTTGGATTGTTTTTGTTTTTTTTATGGTGATTTGTTAATCAATTTGTTTATTTTTTATTAAATTAGTATGAAAAACAAACACTATGAAACAAATTTATCAATTCGTAACATTGCTGTGCTTTATACCAATAGGTTTGCAGGCACAATATTCTCAAAGTTTTGATTCGGCAACAATGCCTGCCGATTGGACGGTAATTAATGGAGGAGATCCGGGAACCTGGGAAACATGGGATTCCTATGATTCTTCATTCAATGCTCCTCATTCAGGAACGCATTTCTTGGGATTGGAATACGGAAGTACTGCTCATGATGATTATGTCATTAGTCCAGCTATAGTGGTGACTGCAGGAGTATCAGATAAGCTTACTTTCTGGGCGAGAAACAGAGGGGCCGGGCTTGCTGAGACGGTGGATATAAAAATATCAACAACAACTCCCACCGTCGCAGGACTTACCAATACGCTCGCGGCTGCAGTAAAACCACCTACTTCATGGAATCAGTATACTTATAATCTGACCCCTTATGTAGGGCAAACCATCTATATTGCCTTCCATTCCACGACCGATGATATCTGGTTTATTGGGATAGATGATTTCCAGATTTCAGCAAACAATCTATCGGTTTCTGATGTAAAAGCGGAGAATAACCGGGCATCCATGTATCCAAATCCGGTAAAAGACAACTTATACATCAAAAATAAAACGAAGATATCTGAAATCAATATCTATGATTTTAATGGAAAGCTGGTGAAAAAAGAAATGATGAACTCAGAAAGCGGAACAGTAAATGTAAGCGAATTGGCTGCAGGAAATTATATAGTAAAGGTCAAAGATAAAGAGACTGAAAAAGGCTATAAAATTATTAAGAAATAGTATTCCAATAACATAATTAAAAAAGACGTTTCAATTGAAACGTCTTTTTGTCTTTTTATTTATCTTGGTAAACCTCTTTTTAAAGCAATTTCTGCCCGTTCAATGGCAAGCTTTTCCTTCCAGTCCATGTATTTATTTTTAAACTGAGCTTTCATAACATCGTCAAATTTACGCTGTACAGTAAGATTCCATAACGAATGTGCCTTTACTGCCCATGATTTGTCCCATGCTCTTAAAGAAATAGAGAAACTTCCGTCCAGATATTTCATCCAGTGCCACCATCCTGTAGGCATGAATAAAGTATCACCATGTTCCAGATAACATTCAATCCCTTCTACACCATCCAGTGCCGGGAACTTTGTGAAGTCTGGATTTTCGATATCATAATCCTCTAATGCATAGGTTGCATATGGGATCTGATAAAGTCTTTCTCTCCATTTATAATCGAAAAGAAGAATATGTTTTCTTCCATTGAAGTGAGTATGGAAAATATGCGCCATATCAATATCAAAATGAAGAAACGTTTCAGATCCTTTTCCACCGAAAAACATATTAGGATATTTATCAAGAAACCCTCCCATGAGTTCTTTGGGCGAAATATAGTCTTCCAAAAGATTGGGGGCATATTTTATAGGGTCAAAAAGGAATATTCTGAGATCGGTAGGTTCTCGCTGAATGAGATCTATATAATCTCCAAATTTCATTTTTGCAGCAGAAGAATTGATGGGAGCAGAAGGATCTGCCTTTGAGCTGTCATATAAAGGAACCTCTACATCTCCTACAACCTCCTTCATGTATTCCATCGTCCATTTTTGGTAAGCAGGCCACTTTTTTGCCATATTTTTGATGACAACGGGCCTTCTTGGCTTCAGATATTTTTCGTAGAATTCCTCCTTGGAAATGTCATCTACAATATCTATAGGCTTTAAAATAATTCCCATTTTAGTAAATTTATATGACAAAATTATTAAATAAATGTTAACGATCCTCCTCTTTAATTTTTTTTTAATCTATGATTCAAATCAGATTTTACTATTTGGAATAGTTAAAAATATTATTTTTTTAAGTATTTGATTAAATCTCCGTTTTTGTTGTAAAAATAGAACCAAAATGACTTTATATTACGTAAAAGATCTAAAATGCACCAAAGTTTGAAGGACGGTTTTAGCATTGATTAATATGAAATATTTATTTAATATCTTGATTTTTTTAGCAAATCGTAAAATTGGCGATTTTAAAAAAGAGATTATTCGGTAAATAAAAATAAATTTTGATCTATTTCATCTATAATGTTTCTGTTAAAACACGGAAAAATTATGAGTTAATTTGTTAATTATAGTTAATAATTTGAAAGAAATTATAATTAGTTTTTTAAGACTTGTAAAAAACAAAATTATAACTATGTTTGTAGTGATAAAGAATTTAACTTTTAATAATAAAAGCCATCTTTATAAAAGTGTAACAAAAAACTACAATGATTAACTAATTGATCAAATAATAGGTATGAAAAAAAATATTTCTTTATTTCTGATGCTTTTCTTTACTGTGCTTACTTTTGCGCAGAAGACAGTGTCAGGAAAGATTACCGATGATGACGGCGTAGCAATACCAAGTGCCAGTGTTACCGTAGAGGAACCAGGTAAAGATGCTATTTTGGCTTATGGAATTACCAATTCTAAAGGGGAGTACAAAGTAACCTTCACTTCCGGTGAATCCAATGTAGATCTAAAGGTAAAAGCATTCAATCAGAAACCCCTCACAAAGCAAATCAGTAACAGTGACCAGACTTTGAATTTCAAAATGCAGTCTGAAGCTACAGAAATTAAAGAAGTTCAGCTGAAAACAAAAATGATTACAGCCAGAGGCGATACCATTTCTTATGATCTTAAAGCTTTCAATAACAAAAACGATAGAACGCTAGCTGATGTTATGAAAAAAATTCCGGGAATTGAAGTAAACAATGACGGAACAATTCTATATCAGGGAAATGCCATTAATAAATTCTATGTCAACGGGAAAGATCTGATGGAAGGAGGCTATGGAACAATTAACAATTCCCTTCCAAAAGATGCAGTGCAGAAAGTAGAAGTATTAGAAAATCACCAGCCGGTAAAAATTCTGCAGGATAAAGTCCCTTCAGACCAGGCAGCCATTAATATCAAGCTTAAAAACTCCGTAACCATGACAGGTAGAGGAGAGGTAGGAACCGGTTTCGGAGATCCGTGGCTTTGGAACGTAAAACTGACCCCAATGTTCTTTGGACAAAAAAGCCAGTGGGTAGTCAATTATAAAACCAATAACATGGGTGAGCAGGTGGAAAATGAAGGGAATATTCTGGCATTTGGAAATAGATTTGAAGGAAAAAGAATCAATGCTTCACAAAATGACTGGCTGAACGTGGAAAATGCAGATACCCCTAATCTTCCTGTGAAAAGATACCTGATGAATAATGTTCATTATTTATCAGCGAACTATCTTACCAATATTGATAAGAAGAAAGAATGGGAGCTTAAAGCCAATGCAAACTATACCAATAATGCTGTAGAAAGAGAATCCTATAGTCAAAAGGATTATTTTGGAGGGTCTTCAAATAGTATAAAAATTCTGAATAATTTTTATACAGATAAAGCAAAAGGAGAATTGATATTTACAAAGAATGCAAAAAAAGGATTCTTTAAAAACACTACAAGTTTCTCCCAATATTGGAATGCAGACAGAGGAATTGTTGACAGAACAGATCTGAAAAGTGGAATACAGAGAAATGCGAATGAAGGAGTTGAATCTCCAACAACATCATTCCAGAACTCACTAAGTACAATTATTCCTTGGAAAGAAAAAATGGTAAATCTTTTATCTTATGTAAGCTACCAAACAGACAGGCAGACTCTGGAGGTTTCTCCGTCATCTTATCTGGATATTCCTGGATTTGAACCGGTAGCTAATACAGAATTTGCTACACAGAGTTTAAGACTTAAAACTTTTGAAGCTAATCATTCTGCCAATATTGGTTTTTCTGCTAAAGGATGGACGTTTACTCCTGAAGTTGGATTTAATTTTAAAAGTACAGGGATGATGTCAGACTTGTCAAATGTTAAAGCAATTCCATCTACCAATCCTAATACTCCTGATCCTAAACCAGAGGCATATAGTAATGATTTAACATATACCACAGCCACGCCATACGGAAGCCTAGGAGTAAATTATAAAAATGAATCATGGATGATATATGCCAATTTTCCAGTGAATTCAAATAATATTAAAGCTGAAGATCCATTAAGGCTAGTTTCAAAATCGGTAAATAAAGTAACATTTGAGCCTAATATTTTTGCACAATATTCATTTGCCTCATTCTGGAAAGCGTCAGTAAATGCTAATATTAATAATAATTTTGGTGAAATAAACACAGCATATTCAGGGTTCTTAATGACGTCTCCTGAGGGAATTAGAGCAATGGATGTTAACAATCCAATTCCTCAGAATAACAATAAATCTGCTGGAACAAGAATAGAATATAGAAATCCATTGAACAATCTGTTTTTCAATGTTAATTACAGATATTCTGATGCAAAGAGAAACTTAATTTCAAATCCTGAAATCAATGGAGCTGGATATACCATAATGAAATATAAAGAACAGGACAATCATGTGTTAAATAATGGATATAGCGTAGAAGTTGGAAAATATTTTCCAAAGTTTAAAACTAATGCATCCCTTAGCTATAGTAACAATACGACAGAATCTGATGCATTTTTGAATGATAAATCCTATACAAATAAAAATAATGGGCAGTCATTTGGTCTTAAATTCAATAATACCTATTTCAGTTGGATGAGCGTTGATTATAATGCAAGTCTTACCAGAACAAAACAAACAAGTGTAGGGGAACTAAATTCTAATGCTACCAGAACAGGGTTTACCCATAATTTAGGAGTTTTCTTCTATCCTATGGAAAGTCATACTGTTGGATTCAATTGGGATCAGGTAAATACAAATGCAGCAGGTCAAAAATATCATAATGGATTTTACGATGTATCATATCAGTTTACCTGGACTAAAAAGAAAATTGATTTTGAATTGAAATGGATGAATATTGCGAACAAAAAAGTTTTTGAAACGTATGATATTAATACTACGAATATTACATATACAAGATATCAGCTCCGCCCAAGCCAGGTTATGTTAACAGTAAAATTCAACTTTAAATAATAAGAAAAACCAATCCGAGAGGATTGGTTTTTTATTGAGATATTATAATGTATTAAAAGCTTTGCTGGTCTGCCGAAGGCCCATAGCTTCCCGGCAAAGGAATGTTGTTCAGTCTGTAATATACACCCAGTTGAGCCCTGTGATGCGTGATCTGGTTTAATGCATGTCGGATTGCTCCGTATTTGCTCCAGCTTGCCAGTTCATGGCCGTCATTTTTAATCGTCCAGCTGGGATTCAGATCTTCTTCTGTACTGTTTTCTAATGCATTCTTACCGGCCTGATAATCTTCTTCCAGCTTTTTCATAAGGTCTTCTCTTGTAGAAAGAACGGTAGGTTTGTAGTCTCCTTTTCCAAAATCCAACTCAGAAGTATTTAAAATCGTGTTTGGCCATTCAAAAACTTCTACAAGATGGGTGGCAAGAGGCATCATTTTCATACTTTTTTCATGGGGAGCGAAATCATTTTTTCCTTCGGGAAACAATTCAATAAACTTTTTTGTCGTTTGGAATTCTCCCTCCAGTTCGGATTTTAATTGAGATAAGGTATCCATAATATTTTGTTTTTTAGAAACTTAAAGGTAAGTGTTTTAAAAATGAAACTGTTTTAAGAGAATCATAATTTTTTAATTAGCAAAGATTTGAAACGGATGACTATTTTTTACCGAAAAATAAAATTTGAAAAAAACTGTAACAAAATCACAACGATCAGTACTAATTATATAAAACTTGCTACAATGAAAAAGTTATTCTCCATATTTCTTTTTGCTCTTTTTGCTTTTGCAGGAGCGCAGGAATCAAAGGAAACCGCAAACCGGTTCTTTTATGAACTGACTTTTAAACCGAAGAAAGATTCGGCCAGAATGGATAAAATAATAACCATTCTTGATATTACACCTAAGAAATCAATCTATCAGGATTATACAATGCCGGCTCAGGATTCTATCATTAAAATACAGATAGAAGAAATGGAGAAAACTAAATCTTTTAAGGACATGACCAAGCTGATTAAATGGCCGAAATTTTCCTATAAAATCATCAAAAACTATCCGGATATGAAAGTGCAGTATGTAGATAGAATCAGCAGAAATCTGTTCTCATACGAAGATGATCCGAAATTACAATGGAATATTTTACCTGAAAAACAAAAAGTGGGAGAATATAACGCTCAGAAGGCTACCACAGAATTTGGAGGAAGAAAATGGACTGCGTGGTTCAGCTCAGATATTCCTTTTCAGGACGGGCCATATAAATTTAAAGGACTTCCTGGTCTTATTGTAAAAATTGAAGATGCCGATAAAAATTACTCATGGCAGCTAAGCGGAAATAAAAAAATAGAAAACTACGACGAGTTGTCTTATGCTGATAAGATCAATGCTAAGATGGGAATGATGAGTAATACGGTAACGCCTACCAGTAAAGAGAAATTTCTTAAATCTTATGAAGGTTACAAAGCAGATCCTTTCGCTGAATCCCGTCCATACATGACTGCAGAGAATATGAGCAGACCAATGCCTGGAACAGACGGAACGGTAGGAGACTTTATGAAGAGACTGGAAAAGCAGGTGAAAGATTTCTTTGGATCCAATGACAATCCAATAGAAAAAGAACAAGCTTCTGACAAGAAGAAAAAATAAGCATTCATATCAACTAAATTATATTTTGAATCAACCCGGATACAGCAATGTGTTTGGGTTGATTTCTTTTATCCCCAAACGTTATTTAGATTAAATTTAAATAGCGTATATTTGCAGGACTAAAAATTAGGCTTTGAAAGAGAAAGGATTACATAAATTAAGTGGATTCCCTAAAAACAAAATGGGGAAGATATTGGGGTATGATAATGACCATCTTAAAATGCCCAATAAAATCATTGAAATGGGGCTTCTTCCGGAGACCGCTTTCAGGATTTTGTATCAGGCTCCGTTCAATGGGCCCATGTATGTAGAATTTGGAGCAGAAAAAAGCCGGATTGCTCTTCGTGAGGAAGAAGGAGATTACATCATTGTTGAAGAATTGAATTAATGCAGGAAAACAAGAAAAAACAGATACTTTTAGTCGGAAATCCTAATGTAGGAAAGTCAACGGTTTTTAATACGCTTTGCAACAAAAAGCAGAAGACCGGGAACTATGCCGGCGTTACCGTTGCTAGCCATTCGGGGAACTATACCTATAAAAACCAGGATGTTGAGGTTATTGATCTTCCAGGTTCTTACAGCGTATACCCGAGTTCAGAAGATGAAGCTATTTTTTCCAAATATCTTATCGACGAGCAGAAAAACTATGCAGGTGTTGTTTATATTCTTGAAGCATTAAGTTTAAAAAGAGGGTTGCTTCTGTTTCAACAGATTCAGGACCTTGGAATTCCAATGATTTTGATTGTTAATCAGATTGATCAGGCAGAAAGAAGAGGAATTACCATTGATATTCAAAAATTTTCCGAAGCATTAGGCATTAAAATTATTCAGACCAATGCTAAGGAGCAAATCGGGATTGAGGAAATAAGAGAAGCCGTTTACAACAATGAATTTGTAAAAACAGATAAGGTTTCTTTTGAAACACCGAACGAACATAGAGATTTTATTCAGAAACTGGCAGCACACAAAGGTTTCGATAATGAATATAAAGCCTGGATGAGCCTTTCACTGGGAACAGATCTCGGCAGAATAAGTTCTGTAATGGAACAGCTGAATGAGACAGATACGAAAAGCCTGGTTCCAAAAAGATTACAGGTTCAGGAAACTGTAAGAAGATATCAGAATGTAGACAAAATATTGGAAGATGTAATTTCTAAAAAAACTCAATTCAAAGAATTATTAACTGAAAAACTGGATAAAGTTTTAGTACATAAATTTTGGGGTTATGTAGTCTTTTTACTGATCTTACTGATTATTTTCCAAAGTGTTTTCTTCCTTGCGGAATATCCAATGAACTGGATCGAAGAAACTTTCTCATGGCTGGCTGCATTTACAAACGAACACCTTCCCGAAGGACCTGTTAATTCACTTATTTCAAACGGAATCGTTCCGGGAATTGGAGGAATTGTCGTTTTTGCGCCACAGATCGGAATCCTGCTGTATTTCCTTTATCTGCTGGAAGACTCAGGATATATGGCAAGAGTTGTATTTCTGATGGACAGATTACTTCGTCCTTTCGGGCTTAACGGAAAAAGTATTGTTCCACTTGTATCAGGAACGGCCTGTGCTATTCCTGCAGTAATTTCCACCAGAAACATTGAGAATGTGAAAGAAAGATTGCTGACGATATTGGTAACACCATTTATGACATGCTCTGCAAGACTTCCGGTGTACAGTATTATTATCGGTCTGATCATCTCAGAAGGAACATTTTTAGGAATAAAATATAAAGCGCTGGTTCTGATGGGGATGTATCTTCTTGGTTTCTTAGTTGCTTTATTCTCAGCAGCAATTCTTAAAAGATTTATAAAAAGTAAAGGAAAAACATATCTGGTAATGGACCTTCCTGCCTATAAAAAACCACTTTTCGGTTATGACTTTAAAATGGTTTTAGGGAAAGTATGGGACTTCATTACAGGAGCCGGAAAAATTATTTTCATTGTAAGTGTTATCATCTGGTTTCTGAGCTATTTCGGACCAAGTCAGAAAACAAATGAACTGGTAGCTACAGACGTTCATCTTGACCATTCTTACCTTGCCAAAATGGGTAAAGGAATAGAACCTGTAATTGCTCCTTTGGGTTACGACTGGAAAATGGGAGTTGGAATTCTTACCAGTTTCGTAGCAAGAGAAGTGTTTGTAGGAACAATGTCTACACTTTACAGTTTGGAGGATGATGCTCCGGAAGTGAAAGTAATTGATAAAATGAGAAGAGATGTAAAACCAAACGGAGAAAAAGTCTTCAGCTTTGCAACCGGTATCTCGGTTCTTCTTTTCTATGCATTTGCAATGCAGTGTGTTTCTACACTTGCAGTAGTCTACAGAGAAACCAAAAGCTGGAAATGGACCGGCTTTCAGGTGGTCATGATGACAGGTTTGGCATATTTTGTGTCGATGATAGTATATCAGATTTTAAAGTAATGGACTCATCATTAATTTTTCAATACGTACTTATCCTATTAATTGTAGGATTTGCCTGCTACTCTTTATTTAAAGTACTTAAAAAGAATTTTGCCCCTAAAAAATTCAGCTCCAAAAGAACGAACTGTGATAAAGACTGTGGCTGTTCTTAATATTAGGTTCATGAGATAATTGAAAAAAATGTAGTAAATTCATTTTTCTAATGTAAATTATTAATTTGAATTTCTTAAAAACAGGATTACTCTTACTATTTTCTTTGTTTGCCGTTAAGGGGAAAGCACAATCCGATACCGCAAATACCAAGTCCTATGCAGACCAGGTAATGATCCGTGTGAATCTTGATACCAATATCGAGAACTATGTTTTTTCATCAGGAGAAGGTAAAGATGCGTTCGAGATGGACCTGTCAATCAATAATAAAATCAAAACATCCTTTTCAGTCGATTATAGAATTATAAGTGCAACAATATCATTTGCACCCAGATTTTTAGCAGGAAATAATGATGATGAAATGAAAGGGGAGAGTTCTTATACCGATTTTAGTTTCAGGCTTTTTCCCGGAAGATTTATCCAGAATGTTTATTATAAAAATGTAAGCGGATTTTATGTTGAAAATATGAAAGACTTATCCCCCGGATGGCAGGAAGGAAGAGATCCTTATATTCGGTTTCCTGATTTAAGGGTACAGACCTTTGGCGGATCTACATCCTATATTCTCAATAAAAACTTTTCAGCAAGAAGTATCTACACGCAGGGAGAATGGCAGTATAAAAGCAGCGGAAGCTGGGTGCCATTTCTTGACTATGACCTTACTATTTTCAGAAATAAAATTGATGGTATAAAAAGCAAAGATACACAATATAATATCGGGGGGAATATCGGATATTTCTATAATTGGGTCATTGGTAAGAATGTCAATATCTCACCTTATCTGGCTGTGGGTATCGGAGGGAAATTCTCCAGTTACAGAGATCCTGATTATGGTGGTGTAAAAGAAACTGCCCAATATGCAACTATCAGAATGCAGGGAGGGCTTCATATCGGGTATAATACAGACCGGTTTTTATTTGGAGGTAAAATGAATTTTAATACCTATGGCTACGATCAGAAAAACAATCAGACCATAGAAAATAATAACCTGTATGGCTTGTTATACATAGGGTATCGTTTTGCACCACCGAAAGTTGTAAAAAAGACCTATGATAAAATCCAAAAAAAGATTCCCATTCTATAAGTTGAAAGGTCTTTTAAGTATCTTTGCGTTGGAAAATTTAGAAAGAACAAAATAAAAGTAAAAACATCATGTCATTAATAAAATCTATTTCCGGAATTCGCGGAACCATTGGCGGTAAAGTAAATGATAACTTAACACCGCTGGATGTAGTAAAGTTCGCTTCCGCATTCGGAACCTGGCTTCAGAATAATAAAAATAAAAAAGATCTTACCCTTGTCATCGGAAGAGATGCCAGAATTTCTGGTCAGATGGTTTCTTCTTTGGTAACAGCTACATTGCAGGGATTGGGAATTAATGTAATAGACCTTGGTCTTTCTACAACGCCAACAGTTGAAATAATGGTTCCTGAACTGAATGCAGACGGAGGAATCATCCTTACCGCTTCCCACAATCCAAAACAGTGGAATGCACTTAAATTATTGAACGAAAAAGGAGAATTCATTACTGGAGAAAACGGAGCTGAAGTACTGGCTTTAGCAGAGAATGAAGACTTCAACTATGCGGAAGTGGATGACCTTGGAAAATATGAAACAAGAGATGATGCTTTTGATATCCATATTCAGCAGATCCTTGATTTACCAATGGTAGATGTAGAAGCAATCAAAGCTAAAAACTTTAAAGTAGCGCTGGATGCGGTAAATTCTACAGGAGGTATTGCTATTCCTATGCTTTTGGACAAATTAGGTTGTGAAACCATCAAATTATACTGCGAACCCACAGGACATTTCCCACACAATCCTGAACCGTTAAAAGAACATTTGGGAGACATCTGCGAATTGATGAAAAAAGAAAATGCAGACGTAGGAGTTGTAGTAGATCCGGATGTAGACAGATTAGCGCTTATTGATGAAAAAGGTGAAATGTTTGGCGAAGAATATACATTGGTTGCTGTTGCTGATTACTTATTGAAGCATAAAAAAGGAGCTGCTATTTCTAACCTTTCTTCCAGCCGTGCTTTGAGAGATGTAGCCCGTTCGCATGACTCAGAATACTTTGCCAGTGCTGTAGGAGAAGTAAACGTTGTTACTTTGATGAAGGAGAAAAATGCAGTGATTGGAGGGGAAGGAAACGGAGGAATTATCTATCCTGATTTACACTACGGAAGAGACTCTTTAGTAGGAGTAGCCTTATTCTTAACGCATTTGGCCAAAGAAAACAAAACGGTTTCTGAACTAAGAGCAGGATATCCAAGTTACTTCATGGGTAAAAAGAAAATAGAACTTACTCCGGAGATTGATGTAGATGCTATCTTAAGCAAAATGGAGCAGGAATATAAGAATGAAGATGTTTCTACCGTAGACGGCGTTAAAATAGACTTTGAAAATAATTGGGTTCACCTTAGAAAATCTAACACAGAGCCGATTATCAGAATTTATACAGAAGCTCATTCTCAAGAAGAGGCTGATCAGTTAGGTGATGATATCATTGCTAAAATTAAAAGTTTAATCTAAAAATAGACTAAGAACGGACCATGAGTCCGTTCTTTTTTTATATCAGGCATGTTTGAACATATCAAAAACAAATTTCCATTCCCTAAAGAAAAATGGAGAAAATTTTTAGGCAGCTTTGAGCGTATGGAAGTTCCTGCCAAAACTTTGCTTTTAAAAGAAGATGAGGTTTCCTACAATGCTTATTATATTGAAAAAGGCATGGTGAGAGCTTGGTATAATAATGACGGAAAAGACGTAACATTCCAGTTTTTTCTTGAAAATACAATGTTTTCTTCTCTTGAAAGTTTCAAAAAAGGCTTGCCAAGTATGGTGTCATTTGAGACCATAGAACCATGTGTTTTATATAAAATTAATAAACCGGATGTAGAGGCTTTCCTGGAAGAAGTTTACGAAAATCCCGAACTTAGAAATCTCTTTATGGATGCTCTTTTTGAAAGGGTATTTGATTATATGAAACATTTCTTTTCCTTCATTAAAGATACACCCCAGCAACGGTACATCAATCTTGCAAAAACCAAACCGGAGATTATTAAAAGAGTTCCCCAGCATTATATTGCTTCTTATCTGGGTGTTACAACGGTACATCTCAGTAGAATCAAAAGCAAAATATTAAAGGAGAGGCTGGAATAGGCTGAAAGATGGAAGCAAGAAGTTTAAAAAGAAACGGCATAAATTCTGACTCATCTTAAACGCAATGTTCGCAAAGAATAATATGTATTGTTGAAAATGTTCGCAAAGGCGTTTCACTTAGCGATTATAACTGTTCTTTGCTAAACGAAGTGCCCTTGCGCCCAAATAATGCATAATAGTATATCACCTAGCGCTCTCTGCGTTTCAATTCTATTTCGAGTTTTATAAACTTCCAGCCTCCCTTCCTCCGGCTTCCTTTCCCAATTGATAACAAATGTTATCGCTCAACAGCACTCATCCTCGATAATTTTGTATAAAAATTAAAAGAATGAAAGCAGCAGTAGTATTTGAAAAAGGAAGTATCCCTCAATACGCAGATTTTCCCGAACCGGAAACACTACAGGAAAATGAAATTTTAGTATCTGTAAAAGCAGCATCTATTAAAAACCTTGACAGAGCGCGGGCAGGCGGAAGCCATTATTCTACAGAAAATGAAATTCATCAGCCTAAAATTATCGGTTCTGACGGAGTAGGATACCTTGAAAACGGAAATAAAGTCTATTTTTTCAGCAAGAAAGGGACTGTAGCTGAGAAAGCTGTGGCCGATAAAAAAATGACCGTCCCGATTCCCGAAGAACTTGATTTTTCTATAGCAGCAGCACTACCTAATGCGGTCATGGGATCAGCAATGGCTTTAAAATTCAAAGCAGGGTTGCAGCCTGGAAATACAGTACTCATCAATGGAGCGACAGGAATTACAGGAAGAATAGCTGTTCAGATAGCTAAATTATATGGAGCCCGAAAGATCATTGTTACCGGAAGAAATGAAGAATCATTACAATCTTTGCGTGAGCTGGGAGCCGATGAGGTAATTTCCCTTCAATCCACAGATGATGACTTTAAACAAAAAATAAAAGAAATTCATCAGCAAACGCCTATAGATGTTGTTTTGGATTATATCTGGGGACATTCTGTAGAAATGATATTGTCAGCATTCAAAGGAGACGGATCTTTTTCCCATAAAACAAAACTGGTAACAATAGGAGGAATGAGCGGAGATACCATTCAGCTGTCTTCACAGATTCTCAGAGGAACTGATATTCATATTTCAGGATCCGGATTAGGGAGCTGGACCAAGGAAGAATCTGCACTCCTGTTTTCAGAAATTATTCCGGAAATGTATCAGGCGGCCGTAGAAGGAAAAATTAAAATGGAAACAGAAGAGGTTGATATTAAAAATATCGAAGCCGTATGGAATGCTGAGATACAAAGCGGAAAACGTCTGGTCATAAGAATTTAACCCCAATTTCCATTTTTTTATCCACAATCCTTTTATCGGTTTTCTTTTTTTACTATTTTTATAATAGAAATTTATGAACTGGAAAATTCAAAAAAAAGTTGCAACTTTGCATAAATATTTGAATATCAGTTTCAGATGTATTATTAACTAAACGTTTGCCGAGGTTTGTAAGCAAATTCAGACATCAGGCCGACAAAGAGGACACTATTGGAAGAGTATTTTGGAAATGAACTTGTAAAAAAGTTCGAGGAAATGATGGAAAACAATGACGAATTCTACTTTGATACAGAAGAGTTGGAAGACATTATTGTTTATTATTTGGAGCTTGGTGATTTTAATTACGCTGATATGGCGGTTAATTATGGACTAAAGCTTCATCCCAATTCATTGGATATCAAGATCAAAAGACTTGAAATCCTTTTGGAGTGGGAAGACTATAATATGGCGAAGGAACTCATCAACGAGCTGAAAGGTGCTTCTATGGAGAACACAGACTTTTTGGTTTGTTACGCCAAATATTATTCGAGCTTAGGAAATCCCAGAAAATCCATTGAAATTTGTAAAAAAGCTTTGACATTAGAGGAAGAAGAAAACTTTCTCCACAACTTTATTGCGGATGAATATGTGAATCTTGGAGATCCTTTTAACGCCCTTAAACATTACAGAAAAGCACTAAAAGAAGATCCAACGGACGAATATTCGCTGGAAAACTGTATGGTGTGCTTCAGTGACCTGAATAAGAGCGAGGAGGCTATTGCCTTTCTTAATGAATATTTAGACGAATTCCCTTATTCTGAAACCGCTTGGTTTGAATACGGACAATTCTATTTCAACAGAAAAAATTATGATGAAGCCATAAGAGGCTACGATTATTTATTGGCAATCAATTCAAACTCTGTAGGAGTATACGCTAATAAATCGGCCTGTTATGAAGCGATGGGACAATATCAGAAAGCGATTGATACATATGAAGAGATGCTGGAACTGGAATATACGAAAGCATTTACTTTTTATAAGATCGGATTATGCAATAAGGCATTGAAACAGCCTATTTTAGCTTTAAATGCATTCCAGAAATCATTGAGAGAAGACCCTCAGTTTTATCTTGCCATGATGGAACAGTCCTACCTTTACGAAGAAATGGGAGGAATGTCTGAAGCCTTGCATTATGCTAAAGAAGCTACCCAGCTGAATGAAAACAATCTTGATTACCAAAAAAGATTAGCGTTTCTTTTCATCGATTCAGGGAAGTTTGAAGAAAGCCTTTCTTGTCTTAAAAAGCTGGTGGATGCTGAGCCTACAAGGTTCTACAACTGGTATGCCTACTCAGAAGTTTTAATGTTGGTAGGAGAGTACGAAGATGCGGTAACTGTTTTGAATAGTGCCATAAAAAAGCATCACAGAGCAGAACTGTTTTATCAGTTGAGCAATTGTTTTTTCAATCTGAAAGATCAGGATAAAGGAACAGAATCACTTCAGAAAGCATTAGACCTTGATCCGTCTTTAGTTAAGGATATGCAGAAAAAATATCCTTTCATTAAAGATGAAGTGAAAAAGGTTAAGGCTACTAAAGTGAAGAAAAAGAACTAGATTAATCTAAAAAATAATAGAAAAACCTGCAGAAATGCAGGTTTTTTTTTATTGATAATTGTACTCGTAGATGAATTTATCAGGAGCACTTGTAGTGGGGTTTCCATTGATATCAAGAGATTGTCTGTCTTCTACAGAAGGATAACCTGCAGTATTAAATGTAGTGGTATATTTATGAGAAGTTGTTCCGGTTGCTGTTCCTCCGCCGGCTGGGGTATTGGTAAACTGTCCCTTATAGGAGCTTAAGCTATTCTTTATATTTGAAAACAACATGCTTACCCCGTCGCTTTCATTTCCATTGAATATGATTTTATCAAAGCCTTTTACATTCTTGAAAGGATAGTTTTTATCCGTGTAAGTGTAGGTCTCAGCTTCTGTGTAATTAACAGTGTTTCCATTTACAACTCCGGTTCCTGAGCCTACATTGCTTACCATATTTCCGTTGCTGTAGGTGAATACACTGTTGATTGTGGAAGATCCCGCAGCCCCGGAATTCGTTTGTTTCTTTACACTGATCTCTGTAGTACTTGTGTAAGTATAAGTAAAAGTAACCGTGTTTTGTACTGTACCGGTAAGAGAATATTCCTTAGTAATGGCAGAGGCCATACGACCGTTGGAATATCCGTATTCAACTGTGCTTTCAAGAACATTGTTTTCGTAATTTTTAATTCCGGTAACGTATTCATCGGTATAAGTGAACTCAATTCTTTGCCCATGATTAATGTTGTTAATCATGCTGATAATTTTGGTTCCGTTGTAGTTGATTTTCATTACAATACCATCCATAATCATCTTTGTAGGAAGAATTACATTTTGATTGGAAGGGTCGCTGTTGTCAAAAGGAGCATCATCATCATGCGAAGAAGAACACGAAAGTGTTAATAAGGCTATTGAGCCACAAAGTAGAATTTTTTTCATAGTTATAAGTTAAATCGGTCAAATATAATTTAATTTATAATATGATTTTATTTTTTTGGATTTGTTCTTAAGAATAGAAGTCCGGCAATAATAATTCCAGCTCCTATAAACTGTAAATAAGTCAGTTTTTCACCATCTAAAATTCCCCATATAATAGCAACAATAGGCATTACTAAAGTAACCGTTGATGCAAAAAGAGGAGTGGAAACTTTCAGCAAACGATAATTCATCATCATCGCCAGTCCGGTTCCGAAAATAGATAAAAGGCTCACAAACATAAGACCGAGCAGATTGTCTTTAGAAAAACTGAATTCCGAAAAGAATCCGGTGCTTGTCAATGCAATAATGGATGGAAATAATAGAACAAATGAGAAAACAAAAGCAGATAAAACCGTGGAAGAAACTTCCATAAGCTTTGATTTGACGGTTGTTGTACTCAGAGCATAGCATAAAGTAGCCAATAATAACAGTAAAATCGGAATCATTTTTAATTCTCCGCTGTCACCCCCTCCGAATGCAAGAATACAAACTCCGGTGAAGCTTATAAATGTCCCAATAATCTGTTTTTTGGTTGTTTCAAACTTCCATACCAATGCTCCTACAATAATCACAAAAATAGGCATCATAGAGTTGATGATTCCCGCAATGCTGCTGCTCACTTCGGTTTCTGCAATGGGAAAGAGGAACATCGGAATAAAATTTCCGGTAAAAGCAGCCAGAATTAACCATTTCAGATGTTTTTTAGGAAAAAGCTTATAATTGGAAATAGCAACCGGAAGTAAAATAATTCCGGCAATAAGAACTCTTAAAGATCCTACCTGGAAAGGATTAAAATGCTCCAGAGATTTTTTGATCAAAATAAAGGATGATCCCCAGATAATACTCAGAATAATCAGAAGAACCCATTTTTCTTTATCCGCGTTCATTATTTTCGTGTAAAATTTTTAAAAACTCTTTTTTAGGAATCATTTTAGCACCCAGGCTTTCGAGGTGCTCTGTATGAGATTGACAATCAATTAATTCGATGTTATTTTTGTTGCTCTCTACAAAATGTATAAAACCTGCTTTGGAAGCATTGCTCACTGTAGCAAACATACTTTCTCCACAAAAAACATTTCCAATCTGCAATCCGTAAAAACCACCTACAAGCTCTTCATCCTGCCACACTTCAATACTTTTGGCAAGGCCGTATTCATGAAGCTGGATAAAAGTGTTCATCAGCTCATCAGACAGCCATGTTCCGGACTGGCCTTTTCTGGTTGCCTTTTGACAGTTCCTGATCACTTCCCTAAAGTTCTTATTCTCTGAAAAAGTAAAAACATTTCTGTTTAAAATCTTTCTCATTGATTTTGAGACTTTTAACTCTTCCGGAACAAGAACAAATCTTGGGTCAGGACACCACCATAGAATTTCTTCTCCGGGATTGTACCAGGGGAAGATCCCCAGCTGATACGCAAACCAAATGCGCTCTACAGACAAGTCGCCTCCAAAAGCAATTACTCCTTCATGACCGTCATACAGCTCAGGGTCAGGAAATGAAATCTCTTTTTCGTCTAATCGAACCATGCTTAGAAAAAAAATCCCACTTCAAAAAGCAGGATTTATATTTGATCTTATATTCTTTAATTAAAAAGGTAAATCATCATCATCATCTCCGGCAAACGGATTTTCGTTTGAAACTGGAGTTGCAGACTGCTGAGACATTGCCTGAGTAGGTTCTGAAGCATTTTCAGAAACTTTCTCTACTCTCCACCCTGTAATAGAGTTGAAGTATTTAGTTTCACCTTGAGGAGAAACCCATTCTCTACCTCTGATATTGATTCCTACCTTTACGTTTTCTCCTTCTCTAAGGTTATCTAATAAACTGATTTTATCAGATAAAAATTCTATGTTTATCGGCTGTGGATACTGTTCTTGAGTTAAAATAACCATTTCTCTTTTTTGAAACCCGCTCGCAAATGTTTGAGCATCAAAAAGTTTCTTTACCGTTCCTTGTAATTCCATATCGTAAATATTAACGATGTAAAAGTAAGAAAATGAAATGTAATAAAAGGTGCCGTGAAAAAAAAATGTAGAAATTTTAATTTTTTTTCCTGAAAAGTTTGGTAGTAAAGGAAATTGCCCTATATTTGCACTCACAAAAACGAAGCAAGCTCTTTAAAATTTACAATATAAAAAACCAGCGGATGTGGTGTAATTGGTAGCCACGCCAGACTTAGGATCTGGTGCCGTGAGGCGTGGGGGTTCGAGTCCCTTCATCCGCACTATGCGAAAATAGCTCAGCTGGTAGAGCACAACCTTGCCAAGGTTGGGGTCGCGGGTTCGAATCCCGTTTTTCGCTCCACACCATGCCCTGGTGGTGGAACTGGTAGACACGCAGGACTTAAAATCCTGTGTCCGCAAGGACGTACGGGTTCAAGTCCCGTCTGGGGTACAAGACCCTCTGTAATATCTTACGGAGGGTTTTTTGTTTTAATAGAGAGTGTTCTTTAAATAAAAAAAAATCTTATATTTGTAAGAAATATAGCCTGAATCTGTGAATTCAGATCAGCAAACCAGCGGATGTGGTGTAATTGGTAGCCACGCCAGACTTAGGATCTGGTGCCGTGAGGCGTGGGGGTTCGAGTCCCTTCATCCGCACTATTCTAAAATAGCTCAGCTGGTAGAGCACAACCTTGCCAAGGTTGGGGTCGCGGGTTCGAATCCCGTTTTTCGCTCCACACCATGCCCTGGTGGTGGAACTGGTAGACACGCAGGACTTAAAATCCTGTGTCCGCAAGGACGTACGGGTTCAAGTCCCGTCTGGGGTACAAGTCCCTCTGTAATCTGATTACGGAGGGATTTTTGTTTTAGAATAGCTCTGAAAATTCGGCCTCCCTTTTTCAAGTATAATCTCCTATTTAACATTTCTAAAATAATCTCTCAAAAAAGAAAGACTTGAGGTGTCTTTTGGTACATTTGCTTCAGAAAAATAAAACAACCATGAAATTATTAAATACCATTTTAGCTGTTACAATGATAACTGCTTCTCATCGCTTGTTCTCACAGACATCCAGCGAAAGCAAAGCCAAAGAAATTATAGAAAAAGCCATCCAGGCAGAAGGAGGAAAAAAACTTCTGAGCAGTATAAAAACGCTTTATTCCAAATCTGAAACGGTAATGGACGGACGAAATGTGTATTGGATTACCAAAGAAATGGTTCCTAATAAAGGAAGTTTTGAAATTGAATATCAGGGAAGAATTGTTTACAAATCATGGTTTGATGGCAAAACTGGTTATGAGCTGGTCAACGGAGAGAGAAAATTGGCTGATCCCGCTGAGTTTAAAGATAAAGCAGACAGAAAGTACATTATTAATGAACTTGCCTATATAGATCCCAAATTGTATAAGATTGAACTTATTGAAGAAAACCCGGATAAGATCTATTATAAAATAAAAGCAACCTATGTAACGGGAAAAGTGACTTATCTGTATTACGATGTAAAGTCATTCTTTCTAAGCAAAGAAGAAACGGTGGAAAATGGTGAAAAGAATACGTTCTCTACGGTTTTGCAAAGTGATTATAAAAAATTCGGGGATCTTTGGTATGCTACCAAATCTACTTTTGTTTCTGAAGATGGAAATCAGGAAGCAACCCTTGTAGATTTGTACTATAATAAAAATATTGAGGATAAAGATTTTAAATAATTGATTTACAATCATTCAGACTAATACGAAATCCTTTGTAAATGCACTACAAAGGGTTTCGTATTAGTAAAATAAAAAACCGTTCCACAACTTGTGAAACGGTCAAAAATATATTGAGAGGTGATTAGTTGCCTAATTCAAGCTGATTTTTTACAAGACTATAATAATCTGCTTTTCTGCTGACAAGCTCCTGATGGTTTCCTTTTTCAACTACAGCTCCGTTTTTCAGGACAATAATCTGATCTGCATTTTTTACGGTGCTTAGACGGTGTGCTACGATGATTACGGTTTTTCCTTTGAAGAATTCCTGAAGGTTATCATGAATGATCTTTTCATTTTCAGCATCCAGAGCAGAAGTTGCTTCATCAAACAGGATAAAATGAGGGTTTTTATACACTGCTCTTGCAATAAGAACTCTTTGTTTTTGTCCTCCGGAAATTCCGTTGCCGGCAGCGCCTATTTTTGTACTGTATCCCAATGGAAGATTATCAATGAAAGAAGAAATGTTGGCTACTCTTACTGCATTTTCCATTTTTCTGGTGTTGATCTCTACTTCGCTGGTGGCAATATTTCTTTCAATGGTGTCTGAGAAAATAAATCCGTCCTGCATTACCACTCCATAGTTTTCTCTGATGCTTTTCGGGGATAGGGTAAGAATATCGTCTTCGTTATAATGAATGGTACCCTGTGTAGGATTGTAGAACTTAAGTAACAGCTTCATTAAAGTAGTTTTTCCGCTTCCGCTGGCTCCTACAATAGCGGTGACTTTACCTTCAGGGATGAACAGATTGACATCTTTTAAAACAAACTGAGATTTTGGTCCTTCATATTGGAAAGAGACATTATTTAAAGTTATTCCTCTTTCTTCTTCTGAATGTGTATTACTGAGTTCAAGGGCTTTCATACCTTCTTTTTCCTCTTCTTCATGGTTCTGAACTTCATTTAATCTTGAAAGACTCAGCTTTGCATCCTGTAAAGAACGGAAGAAGGAAATCATTTGATTCACAGGAGAGTTCAGCTGTCCGATGATGTAAGATATTGCCAATAGCTCTCCGATGGTCATATTTCCTTTTACAACCTGTAATGCGGCAAAGAAAGTAACAAAAATGTTTTTTAACTGATTAAGAAATTCAAAGCCTGAAAACTGATACTGATCTACTTTTAAGATACGAAAAGTGGTTTTGAAAAGTTTATTTTGAATACCTTCCCACTCCTGTCTTTTATAGTCTTCAAATTGGTTTAACTTCATTTCAGAAACCCCGTTCAGGATTTCATAAACACTTTCCTGGCTCTGTCCTTTTTCTCTGAATCTGTAATAGTCCAGGATTTCTCTTTTCTTAAGCCAATACTGAGCCCAAACAAGTGATAATGCAGTAAGAGATGAGTAAATAAGCACGATTGTAACATTATAATACCAAAGCACTCCAAAAAATACAAGAAAAGTAACCATAGAGAAGAAAGTCATAAGGCTCTGAGAAGTAAGAAAATCTTCTATTCTTTCGTTATCCTGAATTCTCTGGGTAAAGTCTCCCTTCATTTTGGTATCAAAAAAGCCCATTGGAAGGAGAAGCATCTTCTTCAGGAAGTCTGAAATAATGGAAATACTAATTCTGGTCCCGATATAAAGCATCAGCCAGTTTCTGAGAATTTCTATGGTAATACTTCCTAAGTATAAAACAACCTGAGAGACAAGAATGATCGTAATCAAATCTACATCTTTTGTGTTAACTCCTTTATCTATAAGGGTTTGTGTAAGGAATGGGAAGACAAGGCTCAGGCAGCTTCCGATAAGAAGCATACCAGACAAAAAGAGGAATTTGTTTTTATGTTCTTTGAAATATTTCATGGCAAAAGAAATACTCAATTTGTCTTCTTCCGGGAAAGTCTGCTGATAAAAACTGTTGGTAGGGCTTACGAAAAGAGCGATCCCGGTTTCTCCGTCTGACAACCAGCTTTTAAGAAAGTCTTTTTCGCTTAGCCAGATCATTCCATGGCTTGGATCAGCTATTTTATAGCGTTTTTTTCCTGAAATAAGGCTTTTCTTTACATCAAGAAGCACTACGAAATGGTTTTTATTCCAGTGAAGAATGCAAGGCAGGCTGCCATTTTCATCCAGGGTCTGTAATGTGAGTTTGGCTGGATAGGTTTCAAATCCAATATCTTCACACAGTTCACTGATACTGAGTAAGCTAACTCCTTCTCTGGATAGATTAGCATTTTCTTTTAAAAAGTGTAACGGAATCTGCTTACCAAAGTAGGAAGCCACCATTGCGATACATGCAGGACCGCAGTCCATTTGGTCGTGTTGAGGGATAAATTTTAGCTTCATGATACTAGATATTTTCTTTTGCCGATTTTCATTTTATAATACTTTTCTACAATGCCGTAGATAATCAGTTCGTGCATTCTGTGTCTGGATCTGATCAGTCTGTTGATATGCATATGAATAAAACTGCTGACTAATCTTTCTTTTTGAATGGTCTTCAGATTTTCTATTTCTCTGCAGTTTTCTGTCATAGCAGTAACAAACTCTGAGAAATACTGATTGTCATCTGATTCTACAATCTCGCTAATGAGGTTAAGGTTCGTTCTGTATTTCAGATCCAGCTGCTTTTTAAGGTTGCTGTCTACATTAAACTCCCGTTGAAACTGATTGTAAATTTTGTTGATCACCTCATACCGCTTATCCAGATCCAGCTGGAAGACATCGAAATAGGTATCAATACTTTTGATGGAGTACAACCAGAGGTCATCATTATTTGGAATATTTTTAAGCAGATTAACAGTCAACTTACTGTCGTAGTGGAAGATATGTTCTGCGGTGTCAATAAATTCACCTTCATATCTTTCGTACTCTCTGTCATAGGTCCCCATTTCCACTTTATTTATGATTCCTTCGCTGATATATTTATCAAAATAATCATTGAAAGTGGTCATGATCTGAGCGGTGTTAGTGAGCTTATTATCGTTAATTTCCAGTCTCAGTCTGATGTGATTATCAGGGTCACTGTATCGGATGTAAAACCATTTTTTGATCAGATCTTCTTCGGCGAGATGAGGTAAAAGATCAGGGAATACATCCTGTAATATTTTGTCTGAAAATTTGTTACCGCAATAAATTTTATAGTACAGCCATTTATTCCCCGGAATGAACTTGTTATCAGAAATATTGACATTGAAAAGATGCTGATCCAGCTCTGTTTTAAAGGCTGTATAATTTCTGTTGATCATTGGAATGATAATCTCATTGTTGAACTCATCAGTCTCAAGATCGTAAAGACATTCGGTAAGGGTTACGGTTTCCTTGGATCTTAGTTCATCAATCAGGAATAATAAGAGGTTGTCATTTTCCGTATCGATCAATAATTTGTTATCTCCCTGAGAAATAAAGAAATACCGGTTGACCTTTTTGTCTGAAAGATATTCTTTTACTGTTTTGATGCTTTCAGTATTGTTTTTGGTCTTTATTCCTGATACTTCATTTTGGTATAGTCTCCATAATGCCGGAGTGAAGATGATATCGTCACCATGCGTAATTCGTGGAATATAGTCATACATCAGATAGTTGGTGTCACCAATATTTAAAACCAGTGCTGTGGAAACATCCTGATGCTGAAGATCACACAGAAACTGATACACTGGAAGAGAATTATAATCAAAATTGTGGGCAGTAGAATGGAAAATTTTAACTTCTTTATTCAGCTCTTTATGAAATAATACGATTCTTTTATCAATCATTTTAATGTAAAGATCCGTCAGCGTAATGGTATTTTCCGAAGCAGAAGGCTTGGTAAGATAAGAAAGCTGATTTCCTCTTTTTACCTGTCTCAGTAAGATATTTCCTACTCTGTTGTCTGGCAAATGAAGCAGTTCTGCATAGATAAAATGATTGTCATTCTGTTCTTCTTTGATGATTCTGTTCATCGGAGCCAGGATTTCTTCATCTTCATTAGAAAATCTGGCAATAAGATTGGCACTGCTTGTTCCGCCTACGGAAGAGATTGCTATTTTATCAGATACTTTTTCAATCATGACGGCCATTGATCTTGCAAGGCTTACCTCGTCCCCACTCTGAAGGCTGTTGATGTCATGTTGGCTAAGGTCTATAGCGGTATCTCCATTGATATTGGCTTTGTTGATGATTCTTCTCCAGAACTCATGAATCTTTTTATTGTAAGTGATAGAAAAGGAATCATTACTGGAATTGGGCCAGCTCAGGGTATCAAGCAGGGAAGAAAAATCGTTTTCACTGTTTTGCTCCTGAATGTATCCGATACCGCTTTCGTTGTCCAGTACTTCAACCAATGGCACCAGGCTTTCTTCATATCTTGCGTAAAATGCAGACTTGAATTTTTCTAAATTTTCATTTACTGTTTCACTTCCTTTGTCCCAAAAACAAGATAAGGTATTGATTCCCTTTTTGATTTTAGAAAGATCTTCTCTGGTAACGGGTGAAAAGTCAAGATTTCTTTTTAAAGATGAATTAATCAGATATTTTCTGTCATATAAAATGGAGAACTGGTTGGCAAGTGCAAATATCTCGTTGTAATATTCCTGAGACTGTCCTACTCCGGAGTTCAGCAATTCCATATAACTTTCCATTTTGATCAGGATGTCCAGATAGCGGTCCAATTCAGGATAAATTCCTTTTTTTGAACTTAAATATTCAATGATCTGAGACAGGGGAGAATGCTCATTCAGGCATATATCAAAATTGCTTTTAAAGAATTGAGCATCAATAAGGCTGAAAATGTAGTATTTTGCATCTTCTTCGGAAACTCCTTCCACATTTTCTGCAACCAGAGCAACCAGATTGTCAAAAGAGTAAGATTGGGCAGTCATCGTTTCAACCAGAAAATCCAGAAGTTCATCTTTTTCCAATGAGCTTAAAGTATAGACTCTTTTTTCGTTTTGTATTGCGGTTTCGATATATCGGTAATAATCACCTAACTTATAGATAGAGTCATTAAGCGCATATTCGTGAACCTCTGGAAAGTCTCTGTTGATTAATACTATAACCTGAAAAAGGAAAGAAAGATCCAGCGTAGTATAACGGTGGATAGCATTCATATTTCCTGCTTCAATATTTTTATTTTCTGAGCTGAGTTCAAAAGCAGAATGGGAGGCAAATGTTCCGAAAGGAGTAGATCTGGTAGTTATTCTGATGTAATATTTCAGAATAGAATTGTTGATTCTGTTTCTCTTTACCAAAGATAAAGAAGGATCATCCTGGCACAATCTTGCCCATTCATTATACAGCTCATAAGATGCTAAAAAGATAGATTCTCTGAAGACCTCATCATTCCACAATTCAAGGATAAAATGATCAAGATCTGCTGTATTTTTGGGTATATTATTATATTGTTTGAATGAGTACAAAGAGTTCCTCATAAAACCAATATTGATGTTATCTAACTGCGTTTTCATGTTGAATAGATTGTAGGTTGTAATGGTTGCTTATCACTTCAGCGTTTTCAGTTTTCTTGTCGCTGTCCGGTTCTGTATCATATAAAATGAATTCATCAACAGAAAGTTTTTCGTCCAGTTTTTCAATCAGTTCAAAAAGCTCTTCAAAGTTGAGGTTGAGGATTTTGAAAGATTCAGATTCATCTGCATCGGATTTTATTTCGTTGACTTCTGAAAGGTTGATTGCCAGTGCCAGTGATGTTTTAGGAACAAATCCGTTTTTCTGTGCAAAAGAATCTTTGTATCTGTTGATCTCTTCTTTTTTATCATCAAGATTTTCAAGGAATTTTCCGCTTCCGTGAAAGGCTGAAACACAATAATTTGCGTGTAAACTGATGGCTTCGTCCAGATTGTTCAAAGAAGAAGAAAGATACCAGAGATCAGGGATCAGGCCGCCGTAGGGAGGTATTAATATTCCTTCTTTTTCGTTCTTTTCGGCTTCAGAATAAAACAGTTCGTGGATCTCGTTGGCATTTTCTTTGAAAACCACTCCTGTACCTCTTTCAAGGATGTCCGGATTCAAAAGGTTTTTGGTGTACTCGCTTTCAGGAATCCCTTTTGAAAGGCCAAGATCTATTCTTCCGTTGAATATATTATTGATCAGTTTATAATTGGTAGCGACAGCATAAGGAGAATAACTTGGAACTGAAGTTCCCGCTGACCCTACTCTTATTTTTTCTGTCATTCCGGCGATCATGGCAATCACAATATCCGGATTTGAAAATGCAAGATTCTTGAGGTGGGAGTAGTGATGCTCTGCCAGCCAGAATCTGCTGTATCCTAATCTCTCTGCATGAAGGGCATAATCAACTACATCGTTAAGAGCTGTGATTGAATCTTTGCCGCTTCTGTATCCTAGTTCTAGTAATCCTATGCTTTTTGTTTTCATGTTACAGTAAAAATTTTAGGTATTTAGTTTTGTCGATTTTATCATTGAGCGCAATCAATGCTCCGGTTTTTCCAAAGAGTAAATTGCTGTCTTGTTCTGTGAACGGCTGGTCCAGTTCGTTTTCCAGAATTTCAAGTGATCTTTTCATCCAGAAGCTTTTGGCTTGTTTATAATCAGGATGGGAGTCTTTTTCATTAATCTCGTGATACAGCTGTACAAGTCCTGAAGTTCCGTGGCAATACTGGATAAATTCTACACCTGTATTGGCCATTACCTTCCTTTTTGTCGTTTCTAAACCCAGTTCATGAGCCATATCTGTGTATCTTGTTTCCTGCAGTGTTTCCCCTGTTTTATAAAGAAGATATGAGAAGGAGAGATCACTGTTGCACCAGCAAAGCCTGTTGTTGTGGAAAGGTTTCAGCCGGTTTTCTGCTATTTTGTAATTGTATGGTTTATATATTCTGGCGTTTTCTACTTCGTGGACATCAAAATTGGAAATAATGAAATCCAGACAGGTGTTAATAATATGCCTTGCTTTTTCCGTCATTACCGGAAGGCCCAAAAGATTATTAACAATAGAAAGATAGCCATAGTTGAATCCTAAGTTAATACCATCTGCATAACTGTCATTCAGTTTGTTTTCAAATGGAGTGGGATGGGAAATGCATTCATCATAAAGGATGTCTACAATTTCGCTGCTGTACTGTTCATTTCTGATGGTGTTGAAGTAATGGAGATTTCCTATCGGGCCATCAAAAAAAGTATAATTGTCTTCCTTCAGCATGGTAACGGATTGCTGGAAGATGAGTTCTCCGATGTCAGTAATCTGATCATCAAAATCGTCTTGTATTAATCCGTCTTTTTTTAATAAATCCAGGATAATGCCTAGTCCGGTCATTCCTTTGGATAGATTCGGGAGTGTATATACATTGCTTTCTTTCTGCATATTGCCATTCTCAAAAACTTCTTCAAGGATAGCGCCTACTTTGTTTACATAGCTATCATTTCCCGAGATGTGATATTGTGTTAAGAAATAGAGCAATAGTCCCAGTTTTCCATAAAGCAATCCGTCAGGTAAATTCCCATAATCAAAATCAAGAAGTTTTTGATCGTATTCATGAAGAATGGTCGTGATATTTTGAGATTGTAGAGTTTCCATTATAGATCGTAATTATAGAATGAAACGTAATTGTGATTGGTTTTAATGACATTGTTCATCAGGGTAATCCCGATTCCTGCTATGCCTTGGCCCAGGGCCATATTGATATTGTCAAATTCTGCATTGTAATAGGCCTTAAAACCTGCCCATTTTTCATTTTCGTTATTTTTTGACTGAAGAAGGTGTTGGTGCCAGTAGTCTTTGGCTTCCAGAAAAACCTCCTGTTCAGTAAGGTGATAAAGATTTTTATACAGTGCGGATAATCCGGCAGAACCATAAATTAATCCCGGTTCAAGGATGGAGGACTGGTCAGTATCTTTAAACTTTGTAGTATGAAGTAAGATGTTCAGCCCTTTGTCGCAATACTCTTTATTTTTTAAAAGAATTCCTGCGTTGTAAAAAGTATAACCTATTCCTATTTCACCGTAAGCCAGATTGTGATAATCTATATAGACTTCTTCAAAAGCATTGAACGGGAAAAGGGTAATATTGTCTGTACCGCTTTCTTTACAGTTCCAGATGAATGATAATCCTTTGTGAATAAGTTCTAAAGATTCCTGACTGTAGATTTTGTTTTTATAAAGGAATAACAAATAGTTGATCACTCCTGTTGTTCCATGTCCTAAACCCAGTTCTACATATGGATTTTCTTTATCCCGAAGATCAAATTTCCAGTAGCTTCCGCTGTCGTGAGTTTGAGTAAGCTCAATGATCTTATCCAGGGTTTTATCTATCAGATGCTTTTTGTCTTCAAGATTTCTCAGTACAAAATACTTGGCAAAACTTGGAAAGCCGCTTGTTAAATCAAGATCTCCTTTCTCTGTTTTCTGGATGAGTATTTCTTCCAGTATTTCATCTATATTTTCCAATAAAGAATCTATTTCACTGTCTAAAACTTCTTCCTGTTTCAGGAACATAAGATATAATCCCAGCTCTCTTATTTCGTCATTAAAATGAAGACTTTTATAATCCTCTGTTAAAACAGCCAGAGACTTTTCAATGTAATGGGTTACCAATTCTAAAGATTCTGATTCCTGAGTCATTAGATAATGATAATAATAGAACATTGAAGCGCTTAGAATTCCGTTATTAAGGCCTATTCCGGTAAGGGAAGTCTCTTTTTTACGGATACATTCTTCTATTTCTGAGATGATTAGTTTTTCTTTTTGCATGATGTGAGAGCTGTGAGATTATATAATTTTTTTTAAAAGAGGGAGAGAAGTTCATCAGTCTCCCTCTTTTATAGGAGAAGATTACTTCGCTATTCTTGTTTGTACCACGGTGTTTCCACCACAAGAACACTGTCCGCAAGACTGCGCTGCTGCCTGAAGACTGTTCACCCCTCCTTTAAGGCTGTTCATTTGCTCTTCCTGTAATTTGCTGATTTGCTCTTTGTTGATTTGAAGACCCTTAGTTAATTTCATTTTGTTCATGATATTTGATTTTAAATTGTTATTGTTTATTTTTTAATGTGTGGGTTGATTAAGATGCTACTCTTGTTTTTACAACTGTGTTTCCACCGCATGAACACTGTCCGCAAGACTGAGCTGCTGCCTGAAGGCTGTTAACTCCTCCTTTAAGGCTGTTCATTTGCTCCTCCTGAAGCTTGCTGATTTGTTCTTTGTTGATTTGTAGACCTTTTGTTAATTTAATTTTGTGCATGATGTTGATTTTTAAATTGTTATAAATATTTTCGACTTATTTTGAGAATTACTTAGCGATTCTTGTTTGTACTATAGTATTTCCACCGCAAGAACACTGTCCGCAAGACTGGGCTGCCGCCTGAAGGCTGTTCACCCCTCCTTTAAGACCATTCATTTGCTCTTCCTGAAGTTTGCTGATTTGTTCTTTGTTGATCTGTAATCCTTTAGATAATTTCATTTTGTTCATGATGTTTGATTTTAATTGTTATTGTTTATTTTAATGTGATTGGGTGCGCTGATTATTGAGCCGCTCTTGTTTTTACAACTGTGTTTCCACCGCAAGAACACTGTCCGCAAGACTGAGCTGCTGCCTGAAGGCTGTTAACTCCTCCTTTAAGGCTGTTCATTTGCTCTTCCTGTAATTTGCTGATTTGCTCTTTGTTGATCTGTAATCCTTTTGTTAATTTAATTTTGTGCATGATTTTAAAATTTTTGTGTAGTTAGTTCTGGTTATCTTTTCAAGTCATAAAACCTTTATTGGACCCTACTTGCAAGTATATATTTGATTAATTAATTCTGTTTCTTTCGTCCTCGTTTCCGAAGTTTCTCTGTTGTTCAGATTTCAGATTTTTATTTCCGAACTTATAGCTTAAAGACACTCTTACTCCTCTTGTGTCGCCATAGCTGCTGAAGTCTGTTTTTATACCATTAGACTCATAAGTGATCAAAGGACGCTGGCCGTTTAAAAGATCCATACCTGTAACAGTAAGGGTCAGTTTCTTATCCAGAAGCAGGAATTTCATAGAAACATCCAGAATATTCATGGTTGAGATATGAAATATCTGATAACGTCCCGGAAGCTGAAGCCCATAGTTGGCACTGAAGAATATGGTTTTAGACTTGTTCAGTGTGAAATCATTGTTTGAATAGAAATACGCATTGTATCCGTCTATTGAACTGATGAAATCTGTTTTGGACTTTACATTCTGGTAATTCACATTAAATCCTGTAAAGCTGTTCCACCAGGACCATTTATTAAAATTGTAATAGGTAGAAACCCCGATCTGATATGTGTTGGCATAATTCAAAGGCGTGCTTCTTGTGATATTGGTATTTCGATCCAGAATAGCAAGATCCTGGCTGAAGTCTGACACCTGAGAATAATACACTGAGGATACCCACTTCTGATTTCTTACATACGAAAACTCCAGATTATCAATGATTGAAGGTTTTAAAAATGGATTTCCTTCGGAATAATAATAAGGGCTTGTACGGACCATAAACGGATTCAGATACTCGAAATTCGGTCTGCGGATTCTTCTGCTGTAGTTCAGCGAGAAAGAATTCTTGTCATCAGGATTGTAGGTCACATACGCAGTTGGGAATAATTTGACATAATCATTTTTGTTGGTTTGATTCAGATTATGTGAATATCCGGTTGTCTGTGTAGCTTCCATTCTCAAGCCAGCCTGAGTTTCCCATTTCTCACCCAGCTTTTTGCTTGCAGAGACATATAATGCTTCGTTATGCTCCTTATAATTAAAGATGTTCGACTGATCGGTATTTAAAACGGGAGTACCGGTCTTATGATCCAGAACAACTAGGTCATTGTTCGTATTCGTATAGGTATATTTCCCTCCGAAGCTTAAAGAAGCCCATTTCAACGGCATTTCCACATCCACTTTTCCGGAATAGTTTTCAATACGGTTTACATTGGTATTCGTGGCAGAGAAAAAACTTCCGGGAAGAATATTTCTCTGAGGATCTAGTTCATTTCCTGCATAAAAGTTGTAATCACTTTTTCTATAGTGGAAATAATCAAAATCAGTAGTGATTTTGGTGCCGGCAGAATCTACTTTAAAGGTGTTGTACCAGTTAAGAGAATTCATATTAGGTTTATTGTTGGCATCCACATCAGATGTAATGTAGGAATTCACTGCTCCTGAAGGATTAAACCTTGAGGTGAAAGGACTGTTTGATGAGGTATTTCTGGTAAAACTGCCCAGATACTTCGCTCCCGTTGTCCATTTATCAGATATTTTGTAATCAACCCCAAGTCCTAACCCGAGATTATTCTCTTCAGATTTATTTTTTACATTCAGGATCCATAGCTCATCCGGATAGTAAATTTTACTGTCAGATGTCGTGCGGAGTCTCTGAGAATTAGTATTGGCGGTTAGCTGTAACGACAGCCTGTTGCGGTTATAATTAAATGCTCCCTGAAGACCTCCTCCTGCATATGTTTTTTGAGTATAACTGCCTCCGATATTGGCATTCCATGAATTTGGTTTTCCTCTTTTTAATTTAATATTGATCAGCCCGCTGTCTCCTTCCGCATCATACTTAGCCGGTGGAGTAGTGATGACTTCAATAGACTGAATATTATCTGAAGGAATAGATTTTAATAAGCTTGATAAATCATCCGGAGACATTCTCTGAATACGGTCGTCTATCATGACCAGAACTTCCCCTTTTCCAACGATAGAAACCTTTTCGTCCTGAATGCGAACCAATGGAGTTGTTTTTAAAGCATCTATTGCCGTTCCTCCCGTTGCTGCAACCGAATTTTCTACATTGAAAACAAGACGGTCTATTTTTCTTTCAACCAGTTTCTTCTTTTTTGTCAGGCTGATTGCCTGGATTTCTTTACTTTCCGGCTGATTTTCTTTTATAGTATAATTTCTTGTAACCTCTCCTTCTATTTTTTCATTTCCTTCATATACTTTATTTCCATTCAGGAAAAATTCCATTTTATAAGAATCGGCTTTTGGAAGTTTTATAGAAAAAAGCCCATTTTCATCAGTGATCGTTGAGAATTTATCATTTCCTGCCAGCAAGATTACTTCCACATAAGAAATATTGGCTGCCTTTTCATCAGATACTTTACCCGATATACTCTGAGCATTAAGGTGAATGCTCATTCCTAAAAAGGATAATAACGGTATTAAGTATTTCTTTGTCATGATTGTTATTTTATGTTTCAAATGTAGAATGTTGTGTTTTGAATGCTGCTACACGGAAGTGTAGTTTTAGGCGGTTTGTTGTAATACTACACTTTGGTGTAGGGCGCTTACCTCCGGTGTTGACATCAAATGATAGTTCTTATCAAGGAATTTTTTCAGCCCGTTATAAGTAAGCATTACAGGGATTGTTTCAGAACCCAGATAATGTATTGGCTCAGCCAATGTAACAGCTTCTATTCCCATAAGCTTAAGGACTTTCAGAAGCTTGGCATCACATTCAGCAATGGCAACAGAATTTTTATTCTGACAAACCTCGTTGATCGCATAAGCCATTAGTGTTTTGAAAATTCCAAAGCCAGTCTTATCAATTCCTTTCTTAATCGCAAATCTTCCGATATGCCAAATGTGGGTGGTTTTATTTTTAATAAAAGAAGACGGATTGATATGGAAAAGTTTTTCCAGGGGAAGAACATCCTTATGATTCCATTTAAAAACTCTTATAGAACCATTGATCTTATCTTCGTGATCTCTGGAAACGAAAATCTTAGACTTTTTAAAGTTCTTTTCCTCATGATATATATCTTCTACTTCAGCCTTAAACTGATCCGTATCAGAATAACTTTCATGATGATTAAAATTTTCGGTAACAACAAATTCTGCTAATTCGTATAAGTTTTTATTACTTAAAGAATAAAAGTTAAGATGTTCCATATTTTTTTTATCTTTATAGTAAAATTATTACACTGAATAGTGGGATATGCTACACTTTAGTGTAGATTCCTTAAAGTCTACACTAAAGTGTAGTAACCTAAAAACTGTACCTTAAAAACTTAACTATGGAAGAGATTGGAAAATTCTTTTCAAATAAAAACAGTATTGATACGATCTCAGAGTCAGAGAATAACCAGACCTCTGATTATCTTGAAGTGATTAAAGCATTTGCCAGGATTACTTATATGAGTCTGTATGTCATCGACTATCAGAAGCAGAACTTTGAGTATGTATCAGATAATCCCTTATTTCTTTGTGATCATACGCCCAAAGAGGTAGAAACAATGGGCTATGCCTTCTATTTCAGACATGTGAAAAAAGAAGACCTGGATCTGTTGTTTAAAATCAATGAAGTAGGGTTTGAATTCTATGAGAATCTGCCGGTACACGAAAGAAAGCTCTACACGATTTCCTATGATTTTCATTTAGTCAATGAAAGTAAAAATACCATCCTTATCAACCATAAGCTCACTCCTCTTTTCTTATCTTCTGAGGGTAAAATGTGGAAAGCTATGTGTATTGTATCGCTGTCCCATAATCACTCATCCGGAAATATTTCTATTGTAAAGCAGGGAACGGATGAAATCTGGAATTATGACCTGAAAGACAACAGGTGGATAAAAGAAGAAAAAGTAAAGCTCTCAGAAAGAGAAGCTGAGATATTAAGATTATACGCTCAGGGACTTACCATCAATGAAATTGCTGATAAAATCTACGTTACAGGTGATACGGTGAAGTTTCACAGAAGAAAGCTGTTTGATAAAATGGGAGTAAGTAATATTACAGAAGCATTATCCTATGCTACCAATTACAAGCTGATTTAATTGTACAGGTAGCTATTCGGAAATAGCATTCATGTAAAACTGTGGGAAGGTTTTATGAGGCTTTCCTGTGGCTATTTTGAACATCACATGCGTACACATTCCCGCAACAATCCAGGAAGCTATGGCCAATTGAGGAGGAGGAAGATTTTCTTTTTCCTTCTTATAGTCGTCTATAATATTTTCAAGCCACTCATTCGGAGTTCTCCAAAAGCGCAGATAGCCGGCGATGTACTCTACCATTTTAAGTTCATTGAAATTATCATCAGTGAGGACGTCAAGTGGAAGCCCGTTAGGTTCTATCACAGCAACCAAACCTCCCCAACCAAGATTATAAGGATGTAAAACATGCATCCCTTTTTCCTGGCATATTCTGTCAAATACTACGGGAATATTGCTTGAAAAATCCAGAGCATTGATAGCGATATCATGATCACCGATGATTTCATGCACATTATCCTGAGTGATAAATTCGCTTCGGTAGCGGATATTGGCCTTTGGATTAATGCTTTTCAGGCGATGGTATAATGTTTCTGCTTTATAGGAAGAAATATCCTGATGAGTATAATTTTGCCGGTTCAGATTTGACTGCTCAATGGTATCACCATCCACAATGGTGATGTTTTCAAAACCGAAGCGTAAGGCACATTCAGCAATATTGCTGCCTATACCACTTCCTGCAAGGAGAATAGAGAAATTTTTAATGGCTTTCTGCTCTTCTTCCTGTACGTATAACCTGTTTCGAGAATATTTTGTTTCCATTGCTTCTATTTTAATACAAAAATAGGTGTATGCCTCCTAATTTTGACTACACAATAGTTTAGTTTTAAGTCTGAAAATCAAAATAAAAGCATGCGAAACATAGATAAAATATAGGATTTATGCTAATCTCTGCATTTTATTATTCAACACTTGGTGATTAAAATTACATGGAAAAACTAAAATAAATCATTTACTGTAAAATCTATCAATTTTTGAACTTATTTTCAAGGTTTTCCAGTCTTTCAAAAATACCCGTGAATATATTCTTATCTGTTGTGGAAACATATCCCACAATCTTATAGTATTCCTGATTTGTTTCTTTTGTTGCTTGACTTTCAGTTATATCATGTAGGTTTTTATTGGTGTAAACCAGTAATTTATTTACAGGATCTACGTTCAGGTCTGTTTTATTTAGAAATAGAATATCGCCGTATTGATATTGTGGTAATAAAGGCTTTTCTGTAGTAAATTCATAGATTAAATCAACGGATGCTAATATTTTTTGCAATATTGATGCGTTGAGACTATTGCCTTTCGTTATTACATGTGTCTCCTTATCATTCGGAATTGCCAGTTCCGGGAAAAGCATAAGCTGATCAGTGTTTGAAACACTTCCCAATTGACTTGCCTGTAAGGTTTCTGTCAGAAATTTATCAAGATTAAGGTTAAAGTGATTGGCAACTTTCAGTATTGTTTCGATTTTTGGTTCTGCACGTCCTTCTTCATAAGAGCTTATTACACCTCTGTTTAAATCAAACAAGTCTGCAAAAGCCTTTTGGCTTAGTCCTTTAACCTGTCTTATTGTCTTAATATTACTTCCAAAGAAGCTCATGTTGTCTAAAATTTTTTGCAAATATAGAGATTGTGGGATAAATAAGTGATAAAAATATTTGCAATTCAATATTTATCTGTACCCATAATATTGTATAGTTCTGTATCTGTATCCAAAATTAAATACTCCATAATTTTGTTTAGCTAAAGAAGAAAATATGGAAACAATCACTCAACATCAGAAACAGTTTCAATATGCTGAAGCTTATATATCAGACATGTTGGTGCTGAAAAATATCTTTCTTGAAACACAGAATCTGAAGAGAGCAGATCAGAATTTCGGGATTCCTTTTCTTTTGGCTAAAAATGATAACGAAACAGTTGCTTTTGCCAGCCTTATTGTGAACGAAAAGGAGGAAGTTTCTTTCAGAATTTATGATAAAAATACAATGACAGAAGCTGAAAGGAGAAAATTCTTCTCCAGTGCTGAAAGATATTTTAAAAATAATAATACCCCAAATTTTAAGGATCCGAAACAGTTAAAGAGCAGTGTGAGTTCAATGGTCAGTTGGCTGAACCCTGAATAAAGCCGTGATAAAATTGTACATTTACTTAAAACCGTAATGCAATGCCGAAAGATGTTCTGTACCTTAAAATAGCCAACTCTGTCACAGAGCAGATCAAAAGTGAAACCCTGCAGTTTGGAGACAGACTGCCTTCATTGAGAAGCGCTCAGAAGTTATACAACGTAAGCCTAAATACAATAAAACAGGCTTATATGGAACTCGAAAGCCGTTCTCTGGTAGAATCACGTCCGAAGTACGGATATTATGTCAGCCAGACTTCTCAGCGAAAGCTGGCACTGCCTTCCGTTGCTCAAATGAAGGTTTCGGAAGGAAAGAATACCCCACAGGACCTTATCGATAAAGTATTTGGAGTGATGGGTGGAACAGAAATAACACAGTTTGGGTTGGGAATTCCGGGGAAAAGTCTTCTTCCGGTAGCCAAGATGAAGAAATGCATGATTGATGTGGTCAAAAGGAAGAGTGACAGCGGAACAAATTATGAACCTGTACAGGGAAGTGAGGTGCTTCGCCGTGAAATTGCCAAATGGTCAATGGTGATGGAAGGAAAAATCACAGAAGATGATCTGGTGATTACTTCCGGAGCGATGAATGCCGTTTATAACTGTCTGATGGCGGTTACCCAGCCGGGAGATTCGGTGGCGGTAGAAAGTCCTGTGTATTTTGGAATTCTTCAGGCAATTCAGTTATTAGGACTAAAGGCTGTAGAAATTCCTACGCATCCCATTACCGGAGTAGATTTGGATGAGTTAAAAAAAGTACTTCCGAAGCTTTCAGCATGTTGTTTTGTAGTGAATTATAATAATCCATTAGGGTTTCAGATGCCTGATGAAAACAAAAAGGAATTGGTAAGAATGCTTACTGAGTACAATGTGCCTTTGGTGGAAGATGATGTTTACGGAAATATCTATTTCGGAGCAGGAAGACCGAAGCCATGCAAGTTTTATGATGAAGCAGGAATTGTGATGTGGGTAGGCTCGGTTTCCAAAACACTGGCACCCGGTTTTAGAGTAGGATGGGTGGCACCCGGAAAATTTAAAGAGAAAATTATCCGTCAGAAAATAGTTCAGACGGTAAGCGGACCTTCCTTATTCTCTGATGTAATTGCAGATTTTCTGGCACACGGACGTTATGATCACCATCTCAGGATGTTCAGGAAAAAGCTGTATGCAAATTACCTTCAGATTCAAAAATCCGTGATTGAATATTTTCCGGATAACACAAAGATTTCAGAACCCAAAGGCGGATTTATGTTGTGGCTGGAACTGGATAAGAGAATTTGTACAGAGGACCTTTATGATGCAGCGGTTAGCCAGAAAGTAAATTTTGCCCCCGGAAGAATGTTTTCACAATATAATCAGTACCAAAACTGTATGCGTCTGAATTATGCACTGGAATGGACAGACAGAGTGGAAAGTGACCTGGCAAAACTGGGACAAATGATAAAAAACAGAATTTAATAAACTCTATAGCGATGAATGATACTAATAATGAAGTAAAAATTGTAACCTATGAACCTCAGTATAAAGAAGCTTTCAAAGCTTTGAATGAAGAGTGGATCAAAACTTTTTTTGTGATGGAAGCCGGTGATTATAAGCTGCTGGATCATCCGGAAGAAGAAATTTTAAATAAAGGCGGACATATTGCCTTTGCTTTGCTGGATGGAGAAGCCGTAGGAACTTGTGCATTAGTAAAAACTGAGGACAGTCCTCTTATTTTTGAATTGTCAAAGATGGCGGTAAGTCCTAAAGCTCAGGGCAAAAAATTAGGTTATCTCCTTGGAAATACCTTAGTGGAAAAAGCGAGAGAATTAAAGGCAGAAAAAGTTTTTTTGGTTACCAATTCTATATTGGTTCCGGCCATTAAGCTCTATGAAAAGCTTGGGTTTGTACATACACCTATTGGTCATGCTGAGTACGACCGTGCAGATGTTAGAATGGATTTGGTTTTCAATAAATAAGCAAAAAAAATATTAGAACTCGGATAGAAATATCCTTGTTCTAATATCAAAATTTAAATCTAATTGCTTTACTTTTTTATTTCTTGATGAAGGTCTTGGTCAGTGATTTTTTACTTCCATTGATTTTAATAAAATACATTCCTGTCGGAAGATTTCCGATATTGATTTTTTCATCATAATATCCTCTTGAAGACTTTAACTGTACTGCTGAAACAACTGATCCTTTGCTATCAATGATTTCTATTTTAATTTCTTTATCCTCAGATGAATACTGAATCCCAACAAACGTAGATGCTGGATTTGGGTATAATTTAAAATCATCAGTGGCTGTCTTCGTCTCTTTTGCAGTTAATATTTCTTTGGAACATACCGGAATTCTGTTGATTCCGTCAATTCCCCATGAAGACTGCACCGGAATGCAAAGCCAGTTCAATACAGTAGGGAAATGATCGGTTTCTCTTGTTGTAGAGGTATAGTCATAAACTTTAAAATTATTCACAGTATTGGCATTATAGCCTGGAGAACCAGTAATTGTCATGTTATTGGCATTTGGACTTGAATCTGTAAGAGTATTTCCAGAAGTTCCATTACATTTCCAATTGGCCACAAGCTGAGCATAATAAGGATGCGAAGGTGTAATATCCTGATTAGCCCAATTTACAATAACATTGTTTGGAAGTGCAGATTTCCAGATCCTTACATCTTTATACGAAGCAGCCAGATTGATTCCGTAAGCATTTGTTCCATCCTGGTTTAGGGTTAAAGGAAGTCCGGAATCAATATTTCCAATAGTATTCATTTTAGCAAAAGTTACCGGAACACCGTCTTCATAAAGTGTTATAAGACCGTCTCTGTCAAAGCTGGCAGCAATATGTTTCCATTTGTTGGTTTCTACTTTTCCGCCAACAAGATCTATCCTGTTGGTTCCATCACCAATATTCATTTTAAAAGTCTGCCCGGAATATCCGGAGAAAACGAATCCTTTATTTTTCCCATTGGCCCAGTTTTTATTACTGATCATTACCGGATCACTGGAATAAGAGGCATTAGGTTTTACCCAGAATTCAATCGTAAAATCCTGATTCGCTCCAAAATTGAAAGGATTCTGGTTCGCCGGTTTTGCATAAGTTCCCGCCGGGAAATTCAACTGATTAAATGTTTTATTGGATTCCAGCACCGTTTTGCTGATCTGCTGTGGAGTAAATCCCGGATTGGAATACACTGTAAAAATATTTCTTTCAGAAAGATTTCCGCCCCCATGAGAACTTTCTATTGCTCCATGATCTGTTGTCAGTACTACCAGCCAGTCTTCGTTGTTATAAGAAGGTCTGTTTTTCATGGCAGCGACAATTTCCCCGATATAAGTATCTGTAGTTTTAATAGAAGAAACATACTGGGAAACACTTGATGAGAATCCGTAAGAATGTCCGGCATGATCTACATCGTCAAAATCTACAAAGAGAATATCAGGGTTATCATTCTGCAAAGCCGTTACAGCAGCATTTTTCACGGCAAGATCTGTTGCCAGATTAGTCTTTATATCAGCATTCTGTATAATTTTATCGTTAATGGGTGCCCAGTGAGCCAGAGAAATAGTTCTCAGATTGGGATTGTAAGTTTCTGCTCTTGTTAGAAAGTCAGGGTAATTCACATAGTTCGGGCTTGTAAAGTTATTGTCCTGAACATTGTGTTTGGTGTGCCATACTCCGGTAAGCATAGTACTCCATCCGTTTCCGCTCCAGGTGGTGGCAGCGCAAAGCCCGTCAATAGAATAAATTGATTGGCTGATGAGGTTTTGGATGTTGGGAGTAGGAGTAGACATCATGACATCTGCACGACATCCGTCAATTCCGATAAAAAGGACTTTTTTGGTTTGAGCGCCAAGGAAGCAGCTCATTACAACAGCCATTGAGAAGAGTTTTGTTTTCATAGGAAAAAGAGTTTTTGAAAATGAAAAGTTTACAAATAGTAATTTATTTTTAACTATTGTAAAATTAATTTACTATTTGTAAACATGTGTGAACTGTAAATTAATTAATTGATAATTAAAAAGTTCTGAAAATAAAGGATGAAATGCTTAACCACAAAAGTCACAAAAGTGATTAACACTGCTTATTTTAAGTCACACGCTTTGAGAATATAAAATTCACAAAAGATTCCGAAAATTTCCGTTTTTTATGAATATTGAATCAGAGATACTTGAATCTGTTTCAAAAGTGTCATTCTGACGAAGGAAGAATCTTATTGATCTCCAGAATATTGGATTCTTCACTACATTTCATTTCGTTCAGAATGACAAAAGCCAAATTATTTGGCTTTTGTGAATACCTCCAAATTGGAGATTTGGCGGGGTGGTTAAAAACACAAACATTTCCAATGAGTTACCATGAAAATATTTGTGTTAAGAAGTATAAAAAATATTTAAAAAAGAAGTTGTTAAAGAATACCTTCAGCCTCAGAAATGGTATTCAGAATATAATCAGGAGATGCTTTTTCAAGCTCTGATTTACTTTGAGCCCCTGAAAGAACAGCTACCGTTAGTCCGCAACCGGCATTTTTACCCTCTTCAATATCAATAACAGAATCACCTGCCTTTAAAACTTTATGAGCTTCAGTAATATTGAATTTCTTCATTGCGAGATGGATCATCTCAGGGCTTGGGCGGCTTTCCGAAACATCATCGGCAGTAATTAAAGCATCAAAATGAATACTTTCTTTCCAGTTGAGTTTATTCAGAAGCTGATGAGCGATTTCAGAAGTATACCCTGTATTTAAAACGATTTTTTTGTTTTGGGACTTCATGCTGAGCAGAAAGTCTTCTGTCCCGTTAATGGGTTTTACCTCAAGATTTTTGTAAGATTCTTTAAGCTGATCAGAGAAGTTCTCAAAAATGGCGGGAGCATCTTTTTCATTCCCGTTAATTTCCTTTAAAAGACTTGTAATGGCTTCCAGTTTTTCCATTCCGGCACAGCTGGATAATACTTTTTCCAGGCTTACGGTGTAGCCGTAATCATTCACAGCGTTAGTAAGCGTTTTGTAGACTACATTATCCTCATCAATGGTTGTTCCGGCCATATCCAGAACTAATAATTCTATATTTTTCATTTAAATTTTATGCGTAAATTTTTTCAATATTAAATTTGGAGAAACCACCGCTTCCCGTCATTCCTTTTCCTCCGATACCCGTTACAATATGAATATTGGCAGACGGGCTGTGTTCAAAAATATCTTTGGTTTTGCACTGAGAATAGATTCCGAACCATCTTCTCTGGATTTCATATGTAGGAAGATCAATGATTTTCTTTGCTTCAAGAATCATGAATTCATCAATTTCCATATTAAGATCATACCCAAGATCATCTGTATTTTTAGCATCAGCATACTCATGAGAATCTCCGATGATAACAGAGCCGTCAAGAGCCTGTTTGAATAAAATATGAACTCCGTATTTCTTTTCAAAAGAGTTCGGGTCTTCTAAAGATTTGATTTTCTGGAAAGAAGGACATTCACTGAATGATTCATATCTTCTCACAGAAAGTCCGGTAAGAATATTTCCCTGAAGCGAATAGATTCCCTGCGGTTTGGTCTGAAGCATCTGAAGTTTACTCACTTCCAGGTCGCTGTCATTGAACACTTTAGGGTATAAAGTTTTAAACTCATGTCCGCCACAGATGATGATTTTAGAAGCATTGAATTCTGTCCCGTCTGCGGCTACAGCCGTGCATTTCTGATCATCTTCTCTGGTTTCTAAAACGGTTGTATTGTAGAAAATCTGCAATCCCATTTTTTCCTGCAGCAGCTTATGAAGCTTTACAATCATATCTGCAGAATCTACAGAAAGTTCCTGAGGGAAAAACAGACCTCCTTTGCAATAATCCGAACGGAGGCCATCATATTTCTTAATGCAGTCGCTTTTTGATAATAAAACAGATTCATAATCATTGTTTCTGTTGATTTCATAAAGTTCTTCAATCAGCTGAAGTTCCTCATCATTGGAAGCAATATATACAGATCCGTTTTGTCTGATGGTAAGGTCTGCCTGGGTATGAAGTTCATTGTATATAGAAAGACTTTCCCTTCCGAAGTTCTGCCATTTAAGATCCATTCCGGAGGGTACTACCTGTCCGAAGTTCCTTACAGTGGCGCCTTGAGGAACAGAATTTCTTTCCAGTATGGCTACCTTAAGGTTTTTCTTCAGCGCATGATAAGCATGGAATGTTCCTAAAATTCCACCTCCTACAACGAGTAAATCAAATTTTGTTGTCATTGTACTATAATTTATAAAATTTTCGACGTATCGAAATTGATGAATTGATTAGAGTTTGAGTTTGATTTCGGCTTTGATTTATTCCTGAAAGCCAGAAAAGCAATCACCGAAAGAACTAAAACCGTTATTGTTATAATGTAATTTAAATTGATATAAAAAGTAAGCCACGAGGTCTGAGCTGATCCGAAGTTTTTGTACAATAGAACCAGAACGCTTCCCAGATACCCGAATGAATCCACAATATAGATTAGGAAACCTACATTTCCTTTGATCTCAAAAGCGGCAATCATCCGGTCAAAATAGATTCCATTGAAAGGAATATAGCAGATGTACATTCCAAAGCCGGAAATTGTCATCCATAAAAACGGAGATAATGAACCCTGCTGAAACAGATAAGTAGAAAGTCCTACCGTAAGAATTCCCGCAAAAAGAATATAGTGATAGTAAGAAAAGGCTTTTTTATTGTTTTTTACTTTGACCATAAAACTTAAGACCAGAAGTACCATCACTGCAATAGGAATTTCCGTTAAGGTGAAAATAGAGCTGTCGAAACTAAAATGCAGTCCGTCCCAGATTTCACGGTTGAAATTATCTCTGAAATCCCTTAAAACCGTTAAACTGATGTATAGAAAAATAATACAAACAATGGGAACAAAAAACTGCTGAATCAGTGCTTTTCTTTCTCTGCCATTCAACGGTTCTCTTTTGTTTTTAAGCAAAATATCTTCCTCTGTAGGCTGGGGAATCCTTTCAAGAAGCAACCCGAAAAGGATCAGAGGAATAATAAAAATAAGTCCGGCAGAAAACGGCATCCAGAATTCTGGAATCGAGAAAGTATCCATTAAAAATTTCCCTACAGATTTTGTAAATCCTGAAGAGACCACAAAGCTTGAACATAAAAAAAGTCCAATGATTTCTGTGGTTTTGCGCCCTTCGATGTAAGAGAAAACTATTCCCCAGATCATTCCCAGCGGAATCCCATTGATGAACATAAATAGAATGTTGTAAGGAGCAGGAACGGCTGCAAATCCTAACAGGGCAAGCTCTGCAATGGCAATAAAAACAAACAGATAAGTAAGTCTTTTTTGTGGTTTCAGTTCAGAAATAAATTTGATTCCGATGAATTTTGAAATAAAATAACCCACAGCCTGCGCAATAATAATCAGAATCTTATAATCTACTCCGAAATAGGAGAGTCCCTCGAAAGAAGCTACGGTAAAAGGTTTTCTGAAACCGTACATGCAGAAGTAAACACCAAAAGCAGCAAAAGCGGCCTTCAGTGTTACTACTATTTTTTTATTGATGGTTCTTGCCATGATAATGGTTTAGAAGTTCAGTTTTACTCCAAGATTGAATCGTACTCCGTAATATTCTACCTGTTCAGGACGGTCTTCATTTTTACCGAAGTGATAGATCAAAGGTTTGTTCAGAATATTGTTAACATCTGCGTATAAAGTCAGGTATTTGGTAAACTGATAAGACCCTCCGAAATCGAGATTGCTGTATTTACCATAATAAGAATCATTGATATCTTCCTCAGCATACTCTACAGCATATTTTCCTTTATAGTTGTAGGCCAGCCTTGCATTGAACCCTTTTTTCTCAAAGAAAAGCTGTGCATTGTACAGTTCCTTTGCCTGATAAGGCAGTGCTACCGTTCTTCCGCTTGGCTTTTCCATTTCAGAAGTCATGAATGTAGCATTCAGCTGTACCCCGAAGTATTGTAAAAACCCTGGAAGGAAATCAAATCTTTTATTTAATCCCAGCTCAATCCCTCCTAACCATGCTGCTTTTCCGTTGTTAGGAGCAGTAAACTGCACCCCGTTCATTCCATTATAGCTTCCGATAAAAGAATCCTGAAAAATAGGATCTGTAATGGATTTATAGAAAACGCCTCCACTTAAAATCCCTACGTTGGAGAAATAATACTCTCCCATCAGATCAAAATTTAAGGAATAAGTAGGATTAAGATTTGGATTTCCTCCTTTGAATTCGTTGTCAGCTTCAATATAAGTTCCCCCTGGCGTAAGATCTCCAAAATTGGGTCTTGAGAAAGTTCTTGTTGCTGCAAAACGAAGGTTGGCTTTATCGTTTAGAGTATATTTCAAATGAATCATTGGAAGAACGGCTAGATAGTTTTTGGTATTTTCTACAGGAGTCAGTATATCATTGTTTACACTGTAGCCTCTTACTTTCGTATTGGTATTTGATAATCTGATTCCTCCTAAAATGATGATCTTATCATTCAGTTTATAGGTTGCCATTCCGTAAGCATCCGCATGTTTTTCAAAGACGTCAAAATTTCTTCCTAATGCTTTATTATATTCCAATGCTTCCGAATCAGCAGTATTGATCTTTAATTTTCCCTGATTCTGGTTCCAGAACTGATCCATTCCATTGGTAGAAAGTACCGGCCCAAAAGTATTCCCGATGTGGGCATTCATTTCACTTAAATATTTCGGTCCGTTGGGCTGTGTCGTGATATATTGTGAAAATTCAGACAGAAGCGGGGCTGTTCCGTTGCTCCAGTTGTAGAAAATATCTGAGAATTTTGCATTACGCTCTTTATCCCTGTATTTAAAACCATACTTTAGAGTCAGTTGATCAGAAGCATTAATCTCATGGTTGAATGCCGCAACAATTTTATCCTTTTCCTCCACAAAAACCTTATAAAATTCAAGATCTGTAAATCTCATCTGGGAAGCATCCATTTTAAAGTTCGGATCACTGTAAAAGCCAAACAAAGCATCCGGATTTTTATAATCTAATTTTCCGCCATCTGCTTTCCAGTAAGCTCTCGGACCATTTCCATGATCTGAAATATAATCAGAATTGATGCCTACACCAGATTGAGTATACTTGATGACATAGTAAGAATTGTTCTGTTTATCAGGGATATTTCCATACTTGAATTTGTTATCATAATAAGATAAATCCCAGTCTATTTTTCCTTTATTTAAATGATGAACTGCTCCCAAAGAGACAGAAGTAAGCTCTGTAATCAGTAAATTGTGGATGTTTTGAAGCTCAACTCTTGCTGTATTGTTGGCACTGCTGAATTTATCAAATCGGATTCTGTGTTTGTAATGAGTTTCGTCATCCGATAATGTACCATACATTCCTTTTAAATAGAAAGTAGTTTTTGGAGATAATACATATTCAAAAGCAGTATTGATTCCCGTTGTTTTTCTGACTCCGTTATAATCACGAAGTTCAAGTCTGAAAACTCCTTCATCACCACTTCTTCTTGCTTCAAAGTTATCTGTAGACCAGTTTCTGATGAAATGAGCAAAATTGAATAAATACCCGAATTTTTTATCTTTTGTTCTTCCGCCATATAAAAATCCAAGGTTGTAAACACCTTTATCCGCTTTGGCATTATATCCACTCCCAATAGTTGCTTTGAATTCTGTTTTCATTGGTGGAGTTTTGGTGATAAAATTGACACCACCACCAATTCCGTCAGCTTCCATATCTGGGGTAAAAGACTTGTTTACATGTACATACGAGATTAATTCCGTAGGAAAGAAGTCAAATGCTGTCGCTCTGGAAGTCGTTTCCTCTTCAGCGGTGGGAAGTCTGTTCCCGTTGATGGTTGTGGAAGCCCAGAATGGAGGAAGTCCTCTCAGAGAAACAAATCTTCCCTCGCCCTGATCTCTTTCAATAGAAACACCCTGTACACGCTGTACGGTTTCTGCTGCATTTCTGTCTGGTAACTTTCCGATCCCGTCTGAGGCAATGACATTGGTAATATTGATTGCATTTTTCTGCAGGTTCAATGCTCTTGCTTCTGTATTTTTCAGCGTTCCGGTAACCACTACTTCATCAATATTTTTACGGGGCTGGGAAAGTTTGATGATTCCCAGATCAACAGTCTGCTCTGGTTTGATATCTACATTAATATCTGCAGACTCATAGCCTATATAGCTGATTTGTAAAGTGTATTGGCCTTCTTTAATATCATTGATGGTGAATTTTCCTTCAACATCTGTGGTTATATTTTTAGATAATCCTTTTATTTTGACTGTGGCCCCGGGGAGAGGCTGGCTGTCGTCAAGAACAGTTCCTATAATTAACTGTTTCTGCGCTGAAACAAAGACTATGAAACAGACAAAAACAAGGGTAAGTAATTTCTCTAATTTTGTTTTCATTTTTACATATATTAAATTTTTTATGCAAATCACGCCAATAATTTTAATATATATAAATATTTTGTATTAAGTATTGATTAACAAATCTGAGGTGATTGTTACGTCTATCTTACTTTAATTCCCATTGAAATCCAGCTTTGAAAATGATATAAAATGAAGGTTAATATCGCTGTGTCAGCGTTTTGAGTAATTAATTATTAAATAAAATAAAAAGAGAATTCCCTGAAAAATATCCGTATTTTGGTTAATATTTCGTTCATTTTGCAGAAAAGCAGAAAATCAAAAGTTGCATATTTGTAAACTTTTGTAATGGTTTGGAAATTAAAAAATAGTGAAAGAAGTTATCTTAATTAAAGAAAAGATGTTAGAAATGTGCTTACCGTTGTACAGGTGTTTGTAAAAACCTGTTTCAGAAGTGTCATTCTGAACGAAAAGAAATGTAGTGAAGAATCTCGTGTTATTACTGAGATAAGATTCTTCCTTCGTCAGAATGACAAAAGTCAAATAAAGAATTTTGTGTTAAAAAAGAATGTAGTTAAGCAGTATAAAAATAAAGAACAAGCATCACACAACTTTCATCACTGATGCTTACCGGAACGTGAGGAAATTTTCCGTTGAAATACAAAGAATCTCCTTCTTTTAAAATGACTTCTTCATTATCAATCACATATTTCACTTCTCCTTTCAAAATATACTTGAATTCCCAGGCGTCAGTAATTACTTTTTCCCTTTTAGAATTGGGTTCCAGAGTTAACAATACCGCTTCAAAACCTAAAGAATGAAGACTTTTGCTGAAGATATGCATATACTTGAATCCTTCAGCTTCTACCTCTTTTTCTATAACCTGCTGACTTTCTTTCGGAACATAGATGAATTTGGCGTTGGATTTTTTCTCAACCCCTTCAAAAAAATAGCTGGCATCAATCTCAAGAGACTGAATCAGATCTAATAAAACGGGAAGGGAAGGAATTGTTCTGCCATTTTCAATTCTGGAAACAAGACCGTTACTCACATTCGCTTTGAAAGCCAGATCATTGATGGTTAAATTATTCTTTTTTCTAATATCCTTTAATCTCTTGCCGATACCTATTAAAAAGTCGTTCATACGCTGTACAATTTAACCTGAATTATTTTTTCATCTTTCTATTAAAAGCAAAGGTAATATTATTCTATATAGGTTGTATGGTAAAAAGAGGAATTCACAAAAAGGTAAAGGGAGACAAAATTGGAAAAAATAAAAACGCAAAGCCAGCAAGTTTACTAATTATACTATCTTATTTTCGATTGCAAGGGCACTTCATTCAGCTAAGAATGCGATTGTTGCATAGTGAAACGCCTTTGCGACCACTTTATAATTTTATGTTGAATCTTCCTTGCTGGTTTAGCGTTAGATCTAATCCACTTGAACGGGAGCATAAATCGTTTGTAATAGACTCCTATCTTCCTGCTTCCCTTATCCTTTCTCTGTTCCAGGTTTGCCCATCCCAAGAAAATTTCCCTATTTTTGTGAAACTCCTTATTTCTTTTATGAAAAAAATTATTCTTATCGAAGACGAAACCAGCGTTGTATCCTTTATTAAAAAAGGACTTCAGGAAAACGGATATGAAATTTCTGTAGCTTTTGACGGGCGTACAGGAGTGCAGCTGGTACAGGCTAACGATTTTGATCTGGTAATTTTAGACATTATGCTTCCGGAAATGAACGGTCTGGATGTGTGTAAAGAAATAAGAAAGACCAATCAGAGTGTTCCGATTTTATTTCTAACCGCTCTGGGAACTTCTGAAAATATTGTTCTCGGACTGGAAAGTGGAGGCGATGATTATCTGGTAAAACCTTTTAAATTTATTGAACTGGTGGCGCGTGTGAAGTCTTTGCTAAGAAGGAGTAACAATAACGGACCACAAGAAATCACTGAGCCGGAGCCTGATAATGAACATGTTTTTCAGTTTTCGGATCTGATGGTGAATGATTATACCAAGAAAGTAACCCGTGCAGGTGAAGATATTTCACTTACTTCCACAGAATATAAACTTCTGCTGTATTTCCTGAATAATCCGGAAAAAGTAATTTCAAGAGCAGAAATTCTGGATGCTGTGTGGGGAGTAAACTATGAATTGGGAACCAATGTTGTAGACGTATATGTCAATTATTTAAGGAAAAAACTGGATAGTCAGGATGATAATAAACTGATTCATACCGTAATAGGAATGGGTTATGTGTTGAAAAAAACATAATGAATGTTTAATAAAGTAATTACAAATCAGACCAAAACGATGGTACTTTTAATGTTGGTTTTTACAGCCATCATTTTATTGTTCAGTGGTTTGGTATACTTTTCTATTGTTAATTTTTCACATCAGAGGTTTTATGAGCTTCTGAAAATCAGGACGGCCACCATCGTTCAGATTGAAAAAAGCAAAGATCATCTTGACCTTCCGGAAAATTATATTCTCAACAGTTTAAATGATGAAGAGCTTCCGATGGAGAGAGATTATGTTTTTGCTGTTCCTACCGATTCCAATTTCAAAAAAATATCTCAGGAAGTTCATATTCCCGATTATTTCTTTAAAAATATTATCAAAGAAGGAGAGTCCAATTATAATGACCAGGAATTCTATTACATTGGTCAGAGTTTCAGATATGATAATAAAGATTATATAGCTATTGCCTCTGCCAAAAATCATTATGTGGTTTATTATCTGGGCTTTTTAAAAAGAACACTGCTTACCTGTATTGTGTTATCTCTGTTCTTTAGTATGATCTTTTCCTTTTATCTGTCCAAAACCTTATTTAGACCGATCTTAAAAATTACAGGAAAAGTAAAAGAAATAAGTTCTGAAAACCTTCACTTAAGATTGGAATCACATCCTGATAATAAGGAACTGAATGAGCTTGTAGATACGTTTAACGATATGCTCAACCGTATTGAAACCTCATTTGAAACCCAAAATCACCTGATTGGAAATGTTTCCCATGAATTGAGAACTCCTCTTACCTCCATTATGGGAGAAGCAGATGTTGCCCTTTCCATTAGCAGAACAGCCGATGAATACAAAGAAACCCTTGGGATTATTCTGGATGAGGCCGAAAAATTGGACAAAAAGATTAAAGCTCTGCTAATGATTGCCCAAACCGGATTCGACGGTAAAATCCAGAAAATGGACAAGGTGCGGATAGATCAGCTGCTTTGGGATGTTATTGAAACACTAAGAAGAATTGATTCCAGAAATAATATCTATCTCGATATCAGTATGCTTCCCGATAATCCTAAAAAATTAAAGGTTCAGGGGAACGAGCAGCTGCTACATCTTGCAGTAGCCAATATTATCAGTAACGGTTGTAAATATTCTAATTTTCAACAGGTTAAAGTCTCTCTGGGAGCCACAAATACAGACGTTTACATCATTGTAAAAGATAACGGTATCGGAATTCCGGAAGTGGAAATGAACAAAATCTATGACCCATTTTTCAGGGCTTCTAATACGAACAACTATGAAGGTTATGGAATCGGACTTCCATTGGCAAGAAACATCGTAAGAATGCATCATGGTGAACTGATCGTAAGTTCGCACGAGAACCAGGGAACTACAGTACAGATGCGCTTCCCGAATTTCTATAGCACACTGAAAGGAGAAGAAATAAATAAATAAAAACCCCTATTCTAAATTTTTTACTTGGTGTTGGTTTTTTTTTATATTGAAAATCAGTGCTTTGTATTGTTTGTTTTACTCCTTTTTGATTTTTATTTTACACTATATGAACTCCCGTTAACAATTTTCTAATCTCATTTTAATCTCTTTAATCACATTTTAATTCCGTTCCAAAGATCTTCTAATTTGGTCGTTCTAGTTTTGTATCATCAAAAAAGATAAACACAATACAAAATAATAAAGAACATGGCTAAAACAATTTTAATTGCGACAGATTACTCTCTTGAGTCATTGAATATATTGAAAAAAGTACTTAAAGAGAAAGATACATCAGAAGATCAGAACCAATATAATATCCTTTTGACTTCCGGATATGATTCCGGAGATTCTATCAGAGACCTTTTATTTACAACCAAGACATCGGTTTTTAATAAAATCAGACCTACAGAATTCTGTGATGCCTATGGAATTATCAGTAATAAATATCCCCACCTGGTTAATAAAATCATTTGTGATGTTTTTACAGGAAGTTTCCAGAGAACATTCAATCAGTATGTAAAGGCAGAAAATATTGAAGAGGCTTATTATTCTCCATCTATCAAAAGTAAAGGAAAAGGCAAGTTTGATCTGATTCCTTACATCAAAAAATGCAAAGAACTGCAATCTCATGAAATTACCGTTGAAGTAAGAGAAAGACTTCCGGAAAGAGGAAGACTGGCAGAGATCTTTGTAGAGGTCTAAATGAAACACAACTAAAAAATAAAAAAATGTTAAGAAATTATAGTAACAGCAGGACACTGGGAGATAATATCAGGTTGGGGACGCTGACTGCCTTTACGGCGGGTACTATAAATATCGCTTCCCTATTGATATTTCTCTCTTTTACATCGAATGTAACAGGACACTACGCTATTTTAGCAGCAGAAATAAGCAAAGGAAACTGGACGCAGGTAGGAGTTGTAGGCGGATGGATCTTTTTGTTCTTCTTCGGAAGCTTTCTATCCAACTTTATTGTTATCAATTTTAATAAGAAAAGTAAATATTTTGCTCATTCCATGCCCATTGCGCTGGAAATTATATGTCTTCTTTTTGTAGGAATATACGGGCAGTTTTACTATCAGAAAACATTAGAAGAAACAGAATATTTAGTAGCATTGATGCTTTTTGCTACCGGACTGCAAAACGGTCTTACTGCAAGTATTTCCAACTTCTCTGTGAAAACAACCCACCTTACCGGAACAACCACCGACTTAGGAATTCTGGTATCTATGTTTACACAGAAAAAATACAGAAGAAACGGAGAACTCATTGGCAGAGCAAAACTTCTGATGAGTATTATGCTTGCCTATGTAATGGGAGCTGTATTCTCAGGGTTGACATATTACTATCTGGAATTCAGAGTTTTCTATGTAATCAGTATATGTCTTCTGATTGTCATCGGATATGATGCCTATAAAATTCATGTCCGACACTTTAATACAAAGTATAGATATAGCAGGATTTATAAAAAACCTAATCTCTTTGCTTTTCTATATGATAAAATCCATGGAATTCCTAAAAGAGAGAAGAAAAGAAAGCTTGTCTTTGAGGATTAAAATATAAAACACACTATTAATTTTTTGTATAAACTAGCTGTAAATGCCCTTATTTTATTATGAAATAGGGGTGTTTTTCTTTAAAAATATTTTGAAAATCTATAAACCTGTTGTTTTTTATCCTGTTTTTCAATGGCGTTAAAATGAAAATTTCCCAATTAGATTAATAAACACGCTAACGCCCTTCATTACAAACATTAAAAAAATCAGTTGGGGATAAATAGGCAAAAATGTTGATAATTAAATATTAAATCACGATTTTAGTATTTTAATTCCCGTTTCCATTGACTATTTTTGTAAGTTGATTTACGTTTTTATGTCAGATATTATTCAGCTTTTACCGGATCATGTAGCCAACCAAATTGCAGCGGGAGAGGTGGTGCAACGGCCTGCATCCATCGTGAAAGAACTTTTGGAGAATGCTATAGATGCAGATGCAACGAAGATTGAATTGATCATCAGAGATGCCGGTAAAAATCTTATTCAGGTGGTAGACGACGGAAAAGGAATGTCCGAAACAGATGCCCGTATGGCATTTGAAAGACACGCTACCTCCAAAATCAAGGGAACAGAAGATATCTTTAAAATTGCCACAAAAGGCTTTCGTGGTGAGGCTCTTGCTTCTATTGCAGCAGTTTCACAGGTAGAACTCAGAACGAAACAGAAAGACACCTCTATCGGGACTAATATTTATATTGAAGGTGGAGTTTTCCAGTTTCAGGACCCGGTTCAGACAGCAGACGGATCAAATTTTTTAGTAAAAAATCTTTTTTATAACGTTCCTGCAAGAAGGAAGTTTTTAAAAAATAATAATATTGAATTCAGACACGTAATCGATGAGTTTCAGCGTGTTGCCTTAGCTCATGAGAATCTGGAATTTTCCCTTTTCCACGATGATGAAGCTGTTTTCAGATTGAGAAAAGGAAGTCAGATGCAGCGTATTGTAGATGTTTTCGGAAGAAAACTTCAGCCGCTTTTGATTCCTATCAAAGAAGATATTATCTGGTGTAAACTTCATGGATTTGTTGCCAAACCTGAAGGCGCTAAGAAAGCAAGAGGAGAGCAGTTTCTTTTTGTGAACGGAAGGTATTTCAGAAGCCCATATTTTAATAAAGCAGTACAGGAAGCCTTTGAAGGACTTCTGCAGCCAGGATATGTTCCTTCGTTTTTCCTTTTCCTGGAACTTGATCCAGAGAAAATAGACGTTAATATTCATCCACAGAAAACCGAAGTGAAATTTGAAGATGAACATCTTATTTTTGCTTTGCTGCGCTCAACCATTAAAAGATCTTTGGGGATTTATAATGTCTCTCCAAGCCTTGATTTTGACAGAGATCCTGAATTGGATGAAATGATGAATAAACCCATTCCAAGTAAAGGAAATGGTGGCGGAAGTGGTTTTGTAAAAATGCCGGAAATCATTGTAGACAAGGATTATAATCCGTTTCTGGAAGAAAAAAATGTAGTACATCCGGAAGAAATTCAAAACCTTACGGAAATGTATCATCAGAATATTACTGCTGAACCTTCAAAGATCAATTTGTTTGAAGATGAAGATTTTGACGAAGATTTGATGAGACTTCCGAACGGCTACTGGCTTTTCAATAAAGGTGATGTAACATTGATGCTGGATCTCGGAAGAATGCACAGATTATTGGTTTCTGAAGGGAATAAATCCACCAGAAAATCAAGCACAAACAGCCATGCTCTTCTTTTTTCCCTGGAATATCATATGAATGAAATTGAGAAGGCAAAATACAATTCGATCAAAAAATATCTTCCGGAATTAGGGTTTGACATGAAAATTGCTCATGAAAGTGTACTCCGAATAGATTCTCTTCCTGAAGGATTAAAAGAAACACAGGCAATGCAATTCCTGGAAAACCTTTTTGAAATCCTGGAATACAAGACAGAAGAAGAATTTTTGCAGTATTACCATAACCAATGGAACAAAATGCAATCCAAGTCAAGATTTGACTTTATTTATAAAAAAGATGCGGAACAGTTGATCAAAGACTTTACAGCACTAGGCTTCCCGGAATTTTTACCGGATGGAAAAAGATGCTATTATGAAGTTCCGTTTAATGACTTTAAAAACAAATTTTAAAAAATTATGTTTAACAATATACCGCCCATTACAAGGAATATTATTATCATTAATGTTATAGTATTTATTGTTACTTATTTTATGGGAAACCAAATGATTGGTTATCTCGCGGGTTTTTATCCGTTCTCACCTTTTTTCCATTCATGGCAGATTATTACACATATGTTCATGCACGGAAGTATCATGCATATTTTGTTTAATATGATGACATTATTCAGCTTTGGACCTATTTTAGAGCAGACATTGGGCGATAAAAAATATCTGATTTTATATTTTGCTAGTGGCCTTGGTGCGTTTTTTCTGTTTAATGCATGGAACTTTGTAGAAGTTCAGCAGCTTTCCCATGAGTTGGAACAGCTTGGATTTAATGTAAATGCCTATCTATCTGGGGCCAGTGTTGAGTTTGCTGGGAATGCGGATTCTATTCTTAAACAAAAAGAATTATTGGAAAGTTTCAAAGGTATTGTAGCCACGCCCATGGTGGGTGCTTCCGGAGCTATTTTCGGTGTTGTAGCTGCATTTGCAACATTATATCCTGATTCTAAAATTGGAATTATGTTTATTCCTGTTCCTATAAAAGTAAAATACCTGCTGCCTATTATCGTTGTTGTTTCCGTATACCTTGGTGTTTCCGGAAATGGAGGTGGCATTGCTCACCTTGCTCACGTAGGTGGAGCTTTGGTAGGGTGGCTGCTGGCAAGAATTTGGAAAAAACATTTGTACCGTTTCAATTAAAATACTATTGTGAAGGTTTTCCGACTTATACTATTCATCCTGCATCTGGGAATTTTATTTCTGCTGTTGGGCACACTATTGAATGCATATGTTCCACCGAAGGTTTTTCCATGGTTTAACTTACTTTCCTTAGGTTTCCCAGTGCTTATGATCCTTTATATCCTTCTGACGATATTCTGGGTTTTCAGCTGGAAAAAAAGAGCGTTTGTATTTATGTTAGCCGGGCTGGCATTTATTAATCCGGTAAAACGATGGGTTAACTACTCTGATAGAAAAGGAAATGCTGAGATAAAAGTAGTTTCTTTCAATACCAGAGCGGGCGGTAGAGGAAACAAAGAGATTAGACCTTATCTAAGGTCTCAGGATGCGGATGTTATTCTTTTACAGGAAGATGCTGGTAATGATTACCAATTTGAAGGATATAAAAAAGTAAATCCAGGAGGAGGTTTAACGATTTTGACCAAGCATAAAATCATTAAACAGCAGATCATAGATCCGCAAGATGAAAATATAAGAATTCCTGGTTTACAGGCAGATATAGAGATTAATGGAAGGGTATACCGGTTTATTGATGTATACCTTAATCCATTCCGCTTTGATAAAGATATGGTAAGGCTTAATGGAGACACTGATACCAACGAACAAAAAGCAAAAGATGTTGTAAAAAAGCTTATCCCTACTTTTAAGAAACATCAGGAGCAGACAGTTTTGATCAGACAAGTCATTGAAAATTCTCCTTATCCTGTTGTTCTTGCCGGAGACTTCAATTCTGTCCCTAATTCTTACGAATATTACCATTTATCAGACGGTCTTGAAGATACATTTTTAACGGCCGGAAAAGGCAGTGCAACCAGTTTTCATGATTATAAATTTCCAATTAGAATCGACTATGTTTTTTCTTCAAAGTCATTAAAGGCAATATCTTATGAAGTTGACCGTTCTGTAAGTATTTCAGATCATTATCCTGTCATCGTGAAATTTTCCGCAGAGAGCAAATAATCATAAAAAGAGTTAAAATTGTCTGCTTGGTAGGATTTTTGTTGAAAGAAAACCGTACCAAGACCGTTTTTTCATGAAGTCGAATCAGATATTACTATTTATACATATCGTTATTGCTGTTTTGTTGTTATGCACTTTAGGAAATGCATGGATTCCGCCTAACCTTTTGGGTAATCTGAATCTTCTCTCGCTTGGTTTCCCTTATCTTATACTGGCACATATAATTCTTACACTGATTTGGATCTTTAAAAAACAAAAAATAGCTATCGCTTTTGCATTAGGTACTCTTATTTTCTATAATCCGATCAGACGATGGATCAACTTTTCCCCGAAAACAGAGAATGTAAAAACAATACGGGATATTAAAGTATTGACATTTAACGTAAAATATGGGGAATACGGTTGGGATAAAGTAAAAAATTATATTAAAGAACAGGATGCGGACATTATTCTTGTACAGGAAAAAGATACCAACCGCGCTATAAAACGAGATCTTATAAAATATCCTTCTGTCATTCTGAAAACAAAACACAAAATTGTAAGACAGGCAGAACTGATTGATGAGAAGGCAAGAGGAAATTCATTCTATGCTGATATTGATATCAATGGAAAAGTAATCAGAATAGTGAATGTGTATCTTGAGCCTTTCAGACTTCATAAATCTATGTTTACAAAGCTTGACGGTTTAGGTTTTGGAAATGTTTCCCAACTCCTTTCGCATATGACACCTACATTTCAGGCTCATGAAGACCAAGTGAAAAGAATCAGAAAAATGGTAGATTTATCTCCTTATCCGGTTATTTTAGCTGGAGATTTCAATTCTGTTCCCAATTCTTATGAATATTATAATCTGGGGAAAGACCTTCAGGATGCCTTTTTAGTGGCAGGAAAGGGGAGTGCAAGCAGTTTTCATGACTATAAAGTTCCTTTGAGAATTGATTATATCTTCAGTTCAAAATCCATTATTCCTCTAAGCTATAAAGTAGACCAGTCTGTGAAATTATCGGATCACTATCCTGTAATTGCAGAATTTCTGCTAAATTAGTTCCATGAAAAATTTACTGCCTGCGATTTTTATTATCACTATCCTCTTCACCGCATGTTCCAAGAAAGAAACTCCGGGATTCGCTGCTGAGCAGGAAGTTAAGATGAATTATGATACTGTTGCTGTTGATTCTTTTTCCACGGGGGCAGTTTCAGTAGATATTGCACGCAAGATAAGAATGTCTTCCCCTCAATATCTTGATTCTGTAAAACAGGCTAAAAAACTTCAGGAAGAAGAGAATAAGCTAAAAGCAGAACTTGAAAAAGAAAATAAAGCAAAACAAGAAGAGGAGAAGAAAAAGGCAGAGGCAGAAAAGAAGCAGAAACCTGTAGAAACACCTTCAACACCAGACGCTAAGACACAATAAAGTCAAAATCATTTAAAAAATATATAATATGAAAAAACAAATCCTTACAGCAGCAGTGATTTCAGTATTCACTGTAGCATGTACAAAATCAACAACGAAAACAGAACAGGTAGAAAATGCTGACGGATCAGTTACGACAACCACTACTACCGTTACAGAAACCCCAAACACTGTTGATACTGCAAAGATCAACGATGCAAAAGAAGATGTGAAAGCAAAAGTAGATGCCGCTGGAAACAAGATCGACGATGCTGCTCAGAAAGCTAAAGATAAAATTGATGCAACAGCCGATAAAACGAAACAGGATCTTCACAAGGCTGGTCAGGATATCAAAACTGAAGCAAATAAAGTAGGACAGGATGCCAAAGAAGCCGCGAAAAAAGGAGCTTCAAAAGTAGAGGAAGCTGCGAAAAAAGTAAAAGAAGATTTAAGTAAATAAAATAAAATTGCCGTAATTCAAACAGAATTACGGCATTTATTTTTTAGTTGTAAAGAGAGTATTTTTTATTTATTCATTTCCAGCAAAGGTTCAATATATTCTCTGTCGTTGCTCAACCTTGGTACTTTATTCTGGCCGCCAAGTTTTCCTTTAGCTTCCAGCCAATGATAGAAAAGATTGGTTTTAGCGATGTGTACAATAGGTCTTTTAAGGGTTATATTGTTGTATCTCTTTGCTTCATAATCAGAGTTGATGGTTTTTAAGTGCTTATCAAAAGCATCAATAAAGCTGTCCAGGTCATCCGGATGCTGACTGAATTCAAAAATCCATTCATGGGCACCTCCTTCGTTTCCTTTCATAAAAACAGGGGCTCCTGTGAAATCTGTGATTTGGGCTCCCGTAACTTCACAGGCTTTTGAAAGAGCAGATTCCACATTGGTAATCATCAGTTCTTCCCCAAAAGCATTGATATAATGTTTGGTTCTTCCTGTTATTTTAATTCTGAACGGATTCGTTGATGTAAAGATAACGGTGTCTCCAATAAGGTATCTCCACAGACCGCCGTTGGTTGTAATAACCATTGCATAATTTTTTCCCACTTCCACATCTTCCAGGCTTACCACTTTCGGGTTTGAAAAATGGAACTGATCCATAGGAATGAATTCGTAGAATATACCATAATCCAGCATCAGCAGCATCTCATCACTGTCTGATCTGTCCTGTATCCCGAAGAAGCCTTCAGAAGCATTGTAAATTTCGTAGTAATTGATGTTTTTTCCGATGATCTGTCTGAATTGCTCCCTGTAGGGCTTAAAACTGATTCCACCGTGAAAAAACACCTCCAAATTCGGCCATAGCTCTGAAATACTTCCGATATTGGTTTCCTTCAGAACTTTTTGAAGAAGAACCATCATCCAGCTTGGTACCCCAAGGATACTTCCCACATCTTCATTTTTTACTTCAGAGGTAATTGCCTTCAGCTTACTTTCCCATTCTCCCATCAGGGAAACTTTTTTGCTTGGAGTAGTCGTAATTTCTACCCAAAACGGAAGATTATCAATTAAAATAGCAGATAAATCGCCAAATTTTGTGTTAAAATCAGCATAAAGTTCAGAACTTCCGCCTAAACGTAAATTTTTATAATTAAAAAGCTGATTTTCGGGATGGTTATTGGCATAAATGGATACCATGTCCTTTCCTGCCTTCATGTGGCAGTATTCAAGGCTTTCAGCAGAAATAGGGATGAATTTGCTCTTGGCATTGGTGGTTCCCGATGATTTGGCAAAATGTTTAATGAGCCCGGGCCAGCTTACATCCTTGTATCCCTGTCTTGCTTTTTCAATATAAGGCTCCATTTCTTCGTAGGTAACAATCGGAACCTTGTTTTTAAAATCCTGATAACTTGATATAGAGTTGAATCCGTATAGTTTACCATATTCCGTATCCTCTGCATGAAACAGCTGAGAAAAAAGTATACCTTTCTGGGTCTCAATGGGATGGTCCATGAAATTCTGTATCTGATCAATCCTTTGACGGATAAACCAGTTAACTACGGTATTGAAAAGTGCTTTGGTTGCCATTCCAACAAATATAATGATATTTGAATTTTCTGAAAATTTTTTGCAGGATTAAATAAAAAAACCGCTACAAAATATGTAACGGTTTGATATTTAGATTATTGTTTTCTTAGCAATATTCGTCATATGCAGCCTGAAGGTTTGCTGCGATAGCACCTGCAGGGTTTCCTTCGATGTGGTGTCTTTCCAGCATGTGAACCAATTCACCATCTTTGAAAAGAGCTACACATGGAGAACTTGGAGGGAATGGAGCAAGGTGTTTTCTTGCCTCTACTACTGCCTCAGTATCAAATCCTGCGAATACAGTTGTTAAATGATCAGGTTTCTTATCTCCGGTTAATGAGTAAACAACTCCTGGTCTTGCCGCTCCTGCAGCACAACCACATACGGAATTAATTACTAATAATGTAGTTCCGGACTGCTTCAACGCATCTTCTACCTGAGTTGGCGTTGTTAAATCCTGGAAACCTTTATCTGTAAGCTCTGCCTTCATTGGCATTACTAAATCTGTTGGATACATATATTTTGTTTTTATCTGTACAAAGTTAAGCATTTCTTTGCGTTTGTTCAATATATAAAAACTATCAATTGATTAGTCATAAAAAATTAATCAAATATTAATATTGTAATAATATTCAAAAAAATGTGAATTAAGACTAGGAATAATGGAAAATTATTATTAATTTTGAAATGATTCTGAAAAACAAACGACCATGAAAAAAACATTTAAGGCTTTCCCTCAAGCAATCAATCACTTAAATACTCTATGAAATATGGTAGTATCTTAATTCTTTTTACAGTTTAGAATCAAAACTGATTAACAAACTTTAATATCCAAAGAAAGTGAAGCCCGGAACTGAAGAGTTCCGGGCTTCTTTAATCAAATCGATATGCAAAGGTTGTATATCCTAATATAAATAGTTGATAGAAAATAAGTTGAAGGGGAATGAATCTCCCGTCAACGGTTAGTTTTCAACTAAGACAAAAGCTTTTTAGCCATCTCGGAAATACTTTTTCCGTCTGATTTTCCAGCTAATGCTTTCGATGCAGCTCCCATTACCTTCCCTAAATCTTTGATAGATTCAGCTCCGGTTTCAGAAATAATATTTTTAATTTCTGTTTCAAGCTCTTCAGCTGAAAGCTGTTTAGGTAAAAACTTCTCAATTACTTTCATTTGAGCTTCTTCTACTTCTGCAAGATCCTGTCTCCCCTGGGCAGAAAACTGCTCAAAAGAATCTTTACGCTGCTTGATCATTCTCTGAAGAATAGCAATTTCCTGCTCTGCGGAAACTTCAGCGCCTCTTGCTTCTGTTTGTAAAAGAAGAATCTGAGATTTTACAGCACGAAGAGAGTCCAGAGCTACTCTGTCTTTTTCTCTCATAGCTGTTTTTATAGCTTCGCTTATTATATTTTCTAAACTCATGGTTTGGGCTTTAGGCTTTAGGCAATAAGCAGTAAGCCTTTTGATTCGGCTGGAATTGCCTTATAGCTTACTGCGTACTGCTTATAGCGTTTAATCTACGTCTTTATTTAAAAATCTGTTTTCTCTGATCTGCATAGAACCATTGTTGTCAGACAGATATGTATTGATGTTCTGATCTGAAGCATTGGTTCCGTCAATCGAAATATTTTTTCTTTTGAAAGCAGGAATTGATTCAAATTCACTGGTGCTGTCAAAGCTTTGGTAGCGCGAGTTGAATTCTTTCAATTTATTTCTTCTTTCAATCACTCTGTCCTGGTCAATCGTCTTATTCACAAAAGTGAATTCTGATTCTTCTGTTTTCGGAGTTTCAATTTCTGTTTTGTTTTCAAAAGCTGTTCTTGTTTCAGCTTTTGGTTCTTCCTGTTTCTGGTAGAAGGTTTCAATTTTCTGAGCCGGCTCAGCTACAGCAGCATTGCTCGGATTGTTAAACTCTGCTTTTGGCTGCCCAAAATCAGTATTAGGCTCATTTCTGACTGGTTCGTTTACAAAGAAACTGAATTCAACAGGTTTTTCTTCTGTAAAAGAGCTGCCGAATGGAGTTCCAGACTGTGGCTCATCTTTTTTATTTTCAAAATCAAATGAGAAAGACTGAATTTCCAGGTCATTTGGATCTTCATTCTCTTCATCAATAGTAAATAAGCTGTATTCCTGCTCTCCTTCCTCTTCGTTTCTCCAGCTGTTTTCAGGAGTATTTACTATATCTTCCTCTTTGTCAGAGAATTTTATTTCAGATTTCACCTGTTCTTCTTCAAGAATCATTTTTTTTTCAATAGATGTAACCTTGAACTGTGTGCTGTGGTCTTCATCATCTAATCTGAAATGATTGGCTCTGCCGGAATCTGCTGCATCAGGTGTAGATTCTCTTTCCTCTCTTGTTTTGAAAGGGGAGTTTTTCGGAGCATCAAAACTGTCGTTAAGACTGATTCTGATTTTCTCTGTAGGTCCAGCAAATTTCTTGTTTTCATTAGAGAATCCTGTTGCGATAACAAGAACGCTTACAGCATCTCCTAGTTCTTCATCAGCACCTACTCCGAAGATAATATCTGCTGTGTTTCCAGCTTCTTTCTGAATGTGGTCCATGATGATACCAATCTCATCCATAGTCACTTCTTCAGCACCACTTCTGATCAATAACAGAACGTTTTTAGCCCCTGTAATCTTATTATCATTCAATAATGGGGAATCCAGAGCTTTTCTTACGGCTTCTTCGGCTTTATTTTCACCTGAAGCAGTTCCTGTAGACATCAAAGCGGTACCTGAATTCTGAAGTACAGATTTAGCATCTCTAAAGTCAATGTTTACATCAAAGTAACCTGTAATAACTTCTGCCATACCTTTGGCTGCATTGGCTAAAACTTCATCGGCTTTTGAGAATCCTTGCTTAAATCCAAGGTTTCCAAACTGCTGTCTTAGTTTATCATTGTTGATCACAATTAATGAATCAACATTATTTTTTAGTTTATCAAGACCGTTTTCAGCCTGATCAAGTCTTCTTTTACCCTCAAAACTGAAAGGAACGGTAACAATACCTACGGTAAGAATTCCCATGTCTTTTGCTACTTTAGCAATGACAGGAGCGGCTCCGGTACCGGTACCACCACCCATTCCGGCAGTGATAAACACCATTTTGGTGTTTTGTCCCATAGCAGCTTTAATATCTTCAATACTTTCGATTGCAGATTTTTCTCCAACCTCAGGGTCTGCACCCGCTCCAAGACCTTCTGTGATCGTGGTTCCTAACTGAACTTTATTAGCAACCGGGTTATTATCAAGAGTCTGAGCATCTGTATTACAAATCACGAAATCTACCCCGTGAATTCCTTTCTCGTACATGTGCTTCAGAGCGTTGTTTCCACCGCCCCCTACACCGATTACTTTTATGATGGATGAATTTCCTTTTGGCAAATCAAATGAAAATCCTTGTGTACCTATATTTTCCATAACTATACTTTTAATAATTATAATTGATAATTGATTGATGATAATTGATAAGGAAAAGATCGTTTATCGCTTATCATTCATCATTTATAATTTACTCTACTTCTTCAAAGAATTTTTTTACTTTTTCCATAAGCGACTGCCCGAAGGTCAATTTCGCCTTTCTGTTCTCCTGTCTTTCATTTTCAAAAGACTGCTGCTCCTGAACAGGTGCTGCCTGCTGAACCGGCTGAACAGTTTCTGTCTGTACTGAAGCGGTTTCCGGCTTTGGCTGTTCTGCAACAACTTCTATGATTTCATCAGCATTCTGCTTTTTGTCTCTGATCTTTAAACTTTCCATCAGTAACCCGATAGACGTAGCAAATTCAGGGCCTTTCAGGTACTGATTTTTATCGTTGGCGATATATTCATTCGCAAAACCGATTCTGCTGTCAAAACCTGTGGTATAATTGGCCAGCTGACGAAGATGTTTTAAGTTTGAACCACCACCTGTAAGAACGATTCCGGCAATAAGCTTTTTCTTTTGTTCAAAAGCTCCATAAGCTTTCAGTTCTGTATTAACCATTTCTAAAACTTCTTCTACTCTTGCATTGATGATCTGTGCTAAAGTTTTTAAAGAAATTTCTTTGTCCGGTCTGCCGTGAAGCCCCGGAATGGTTACAAAAGTACTGTCTTTTTCTAATTCGGGAACAGCCGAACCGAATTTTACTTTCAGTTGTTCTGCATGTTTCTCTATAATGGAACAGCCTTCTTTGATATCTTCGGTAATAATTCCGCCTCCGTATGGAATCACACAGGTATGACGGATGATATTATCTTTAAATATCGCAATATCTGTTGTACCACCACCAATGTCAACAATCGCAACACCGGCTTCTTTTTCTTCTTTTGTAAGAACAGCTTCTGAAGATGCCAATGGCTCTAAAGTAAGGGCTTCCATTTCTAATCCGGCTTCACGAACGCATCTGGCAATATTTCTGATGCTGCCCATTTGGCCTACTACAACGTGGAAGTTGGCTTCTAAACGCTTTCCATGCATTCCGACGGGTTCCTGAATTTCACCTTCGGAATCCACTTTATATTCTTGAGGAAGTACGTGGATAATTTCTTCTCCAGGAAGCATAACCAGTTTTTTCACCTGATCTTTTAACGCTTCAATGTCATCGTCTGTAATAAATTTATCAGGATGTTCACGCATAATATAATCGGAGTGCTGCAGAGAACGGATGTGTTTTCCTGCAATACCTACCGTAACTTTGCGGATAGGAACACCGGCACTGGATTGTGCTTCGGATACTGCAGCCTTGATTGAATTAATAGTCTGTGAAATATTATTCACAATACCTTTATGAACACCAAGACTTTTAGCTTTTCCTACACCGAGAACTTCTATTTTCCCGTGTGCATTCCTTCTTCCGACAATCGCGACTATCTTTGTTGTCCCGATGTCCAGACCTACTGAATACTCTTGATTTTCCATTTTTATATCGATTTGATTTTTTCTACTTTTTCCTTTTTTTCTCTAAGGATAATCTCCTATTTGTGTGTTGAGTGCCCTTGAAAGGACTTATTCTATTTTTACTTTTGCCTTGGGCTTGGACAAGGCCTTAGCAGTTGATTTTTTCTCTGTTTTTTTCGCCTCTTTTGTATGTGTTTTTGGTTTCGTACTCTCTTTCGGTTTTGCCGGGATGGAGCTTGTTTTTTTGGCTTCGGTTGTCTTTGGTTTGGTTTCTGTCTTTTTTGCTGCAGCCATTGGGGAAGGCCCCTTTGCCAGTTCTAATTTTCCGGCTTTTAAAATACTGTCGTTCTCTTTAAAATATGGGTTTAAAGTAGTAACAATCTGATTCTGGTATTTTACTGAAACCATGCTGTACTTCTGTGGATCCTGATATACAAGATATTTTTCCACGAAGGTTTTAAATCCTTTTACTTTAAAATCAATATTATCCAGGTCTCCAATCTCTACCCGATAATTTCCTTCGCTTGTCAGAAGATTGTAGTTTTCTTTACTTTTTGAAATCCCAATAAAATATTTTTTACTGAAATCATCTTTATCTATCTTTCCTACCAGTTCTGCCAGTTTTTCATATTCATCCGGCTGTACGTTTCCGGTTACCAGCATGCATGGATGCGAATATGTTCTTGAAATCGGAAATTCAACTCCTTTTTCATCTACATAAAAATCTTTTCCATCTTTGTTAAGCCTGAAAACAGGAACTCTCTGTTTGATATCCAGATTCAGTTTTCCGTTCAGGTTCAGATAGACATTGGCACTGTCGACTGCCGGAAGAGAATTGATTCTTTTTTCTAAAGAGGGAATATTAAGATCACCCACTTTTCCAGAAGGGTTTTCTTTTTTTACAATCTCTCTGATGTCTTTTTCATCAACAAAATAAACCGGAGTTTTTTCACTCATTTTTACAGAAATCTTATTGTCTGTAATCTGTTGGTGGCTGAATCTCCTCAACGAGAAACTCAGTAACAATCCAAGGATGATTACAGTGACAGCAATTTTTAATATTCTGTATTTATTTTTCATATTTTTCTTTAGTCCCAAAGGACGTAAAGCAGTTTTATTTTCTTTATAATTTATTTACAACTCGTTTTACTCCATTTTTAAATAACATTGAATGGAAGTTTAAAATCATTCCAAGTTTTATATCTGTTATTCTTAAATAATTTAAAATCTGGAAAAAATGATAATCATTAATTTCCTGAACTGCCTTTATTTCGATTATTACTTTGTTTTCAATTAATAAATCTACTCTGAACGCTTTAGAAATTTTTAACTCTTCATATTCAATGTCAATATTTTTTTGACTTTCTACATTTAATCCTCTGTTTTTTAGTTCATACACTAAACATTCTTCATATACATTTTCATAAAGTCCAATTCCAAGCGTACGATGTATTTTCATTCCAGTATTGAAAACAATCTCTGAAATTTCATTTTCTATCATACATTTTGTGTTTTATTTTTAACGCTATGATCGCAAAGTAATCTTATTATTTATCCGTTCGCGAAGGCGTTTCACTTAGCTACGGCTATAATATCCTTTTTTATCAAATTTGTTATTTTATCATTATTGCTAAGTGAAACGCCTTTGCGAACAAATTCTTATTCTACCTTTGCGTACACTGCGTTTATACTTAATATATTCAAATTTTCTCTATCCATTCACAGATAGGATCATACAGGGTATCTATATTTCCTGCGCCTACGGTAAGAAGGATATCAAAATCTTTTTCTTTTATTTTTTCAAAAGCATCGGATAATGTTGATACTTCTTTTTTATCTAATGTTACTTTGTCCAGCAGCCAGCTTGAAGTAATTCCTTCAAAGTTCTCCTGAAGTTCTCTTGCAGGGTAAATATCAAGCAGAATAAGCTCATCTGCTTTGCTTAAACTTTCTGCAAACCCGTCCGCGAAATCTCTTGTTCTGCTGAAAAGGTGGGGCTGGAATACCACTGTTATTTTTTTATCGGGGTAAAATGTTCTGATTGAACCCATTACAGCATTGATCTCTGTAGGGTGGTGGGCGTAATCATCAATATAAATCTTACCGTTTTGATAAATATGTTTGGTGTATCTTCTTTTAATTCCTTTAAAATTGGCAATAGCTTTTTTCAGCGTATCAAAATCTGCGCCTAAATTATGCAGAATAGCCAGTGCTGCAGTAGCATTCTCCACATTATGGATTCCCGGAATTTCCCACACAAAATCCTTTATTGTTTCAGTAGGAGTATGGAAGTCAAAATAAATTTTATCATGATCCATACGCAGGTTGTCAGAATAGTAATCAGCAGGCTCATTGACAGCATATGTTTGATGTTCTCTGCCAATTTCAACTCCTTTTCTTACAAAGAGCTGTTTATCTTGAGGTACTAAAGCTGCAAACTGTCTGAATCCTTCTTCAATATGGCTCTTATCTCCATAAATATCCAGGTGGTCTGCATCTGTTGATGTTACCACAGCCCAATCCGGAGAAAGGTTCAGGAAGCTTCTGTCATATTCATCTGCCTCTACCACAGAATAAGTAGATCCGTTGTATAGAAAGTTGGATTTAAAGTTTTCAGAGATTCCTCCTAAAAAGCATGAGAAAGGCAGGTCTGCTTCTTTGCATAAATGGGCCACAAGGGTAGACGTAGTTGTCTTTCCATGAGTTCCTGCTATAGCAATACAGTCTGTATTTTCAGTAATTAATCCTAAAACTTTGGCTCTTTTTAAAACTTCAAACTGATTTTGGTTGAAATAATCTAAGATTCCAAGTGTTTTGATGGCAGGAGTATAAATGACCAATGTATCCTCTTTCTGAAGAGAGGTTACCCTTTCATCAATAACGTCTTCAAAAACAATATCAATTCCTTCATTCATCAGATTCTGAGTCAGTTTTGTATTGGTTTTGTCATAGCCCAATACTTTTTTTCCGGATGCATTGAAATAGCGCGCTAATGCACTCATTCCGATACCTCCGATTCCAACGAAGTAAAAAGTCTGATATGTTTGTAAAATGTTCATTCCTTTGTTTTGTATTGTTGTATTCATGTATCATGTATTCATGAGTTTTGTTATCATTAATACATTTTACAATGGTACTTTTTACAGTTTATTAAATATTTCGTCTACAATCTCTTTTGCGGCGTTTGGCTTGGCAAAATATTTCAGATTGGCAGACATTTCTTGTCTTACACTTTCATTTTCGCAGATTTCTGACAATGTATTCCAGAACTTTTCCTGCATTTCAGAGTCTTTTACCATTCTGGCTGCATTTTTTTCAACCAGATTCATGGCATTTTTAGTTTGGTGGTCTTCCGCTGCAAAAGGGAAAGGCACCAAAAGCACCGGTTTTTGTGCTACAGCCAGCTCTGAAATGGCAATAGCTCCGGCTCTAGAAACGATGATATCAGCTGCAGAATAGGCCAGTTCCATATCTTTGATAAATTCAAGGATCTGAATATTACGTGTGTCCGTATCTTTTGTTTCGTTGACAATATCTTTATAATCAAGCTTTCCTGTCTGCCAGATCAGCTGATAATCTTTATCTGCAATTTGTTTTAAATGAGATCTCCATGCATTGTTCAGAGTTCTGGAGCCTAAAGAACCTCCTACCGAAAGAATTGTAAGCTTGTCTTTATTCAATCCCATTTTTTCTTTTGCCTGAGCGGTGTCCTGCATTCCTGAAACGATGTTTTCACGAATAGGATTTCCCAGGAATGTTATTTTCTCTGCCGGAAAGCCTTCTACTTTTGGATAGGCTGTAAAAACGGCTTTAGCTTTCTTGCTTAAAATTTTGTTGGTTACTCCCGCATGTGCATTCTGTTCTTGTATGAAAATAGGAATTCCCATTTTGCTTGCTTCATAAAGAGCGGGTCCGCTGGCAAATCCTCCAGTTCCTACTGCAAAATCAGGAGCGAAGTTTTTGATAATCCTTTTAGATTTTGATAAGCTTTTCAGAATTTTGAAAGGCAATCCTAGGTTGGATAACAGATTTCCTCTGTCGATTCCTGCAATATCAATTCCCTCAATTTTATAGCCGGCCTGTGGAACTTTTTCCATTTCCATTTTTCCGTTGGCACCAATGAACAAAAATTCTGCATCAGGAAATCTCTTTCTGATCTCATCAGCAATGGCAATAGCCGGGAAGATATGTCCTCCTGTTCCTCCGCCAGATAATACTATTTTTAATTTTTTGTCCATTTTAAGCGATATCGTTTATTTCTGCTATACTTTGTTTTTTGCCCATTCCTTCTTCGTCATAAATCTGAATCCTTGAGCTTATATTTAAAATAATACCTAACTGTAAGTAGGTTACCAGCATTGAGGTTCCTCCGTAACTTATCAAAGGCAGTGGCTGTCCTGTTACAGGGATCAGATTCACCGCAACGGCTATATTTACCGAAAGCTGAATGAAAATCATTACCCCGAGGCTGAGTACAAGCAGCGATCCGAAAAATGCCGGCATCTTACTGGCAATCATCACAATCCTTATCATCATAATCAGGTATAAACTGATCAGAAAAGCTGCTCCAATCACTCCATATTCTTCTACAATCACCGCGAAGATAAAGTCGGAGGCAGACTGTGGAAGCATTTGCTTCAATGCACTTTTTCCTGGTCCCATTCCGGTAATACCACCATGTACGATGGCTGCTTTGGCCTGCATTACCTGATAGTTTTTTGCTTTTACACTCTCGTCATCTACATCGGCAGATTTTGCTTTGCTTGAGGTAAATGTTTCTACACGGCTCATCCATGTGTGAACACGGTTTCCGCCAATCATATTAGTATTCAGAGCTATTAATAAAAATAAAACAATGGCTACAAATGAGGCAGAAATAAATCCTGCAATGTATTTCCAGTGAAGCTGGCCTATGACAAGAACCACTACGGAAACCATTAGAATCATTAATGCCGTGGAACCATTATCCTTTGCTACCAACACGAAAACAAGAAGAATAGGTCCGAAAATATACATGATATTCTCTATCGGGAGCCTCTCTCTTGTGATCTTTTTGGTTAAATATCTACACAGATAGATGATTAGCATTAAAAAGGCAAATGATGAAGGCTGGAATGAAATTGGTGTTCCCGGGATTTTCAACCATCTGGAAGCACTGGCTCCGTCAATGGTCTGCCCGGTAAACATGGTGACAATCAACAGAACAATCATAAGGCCGAGCAGGATACTGCTGAGCTTTCCGATATATTCATATTTTATAGTTCCTACCAGTCTCATAATTGCTAAGCCCAAGACTACAAAGAACATGTGCTTGATAACGTGACCAGTTGTAGTTCCGTTATTGACAATGTATTCAAGATTTGAACTTGCAGAGTATACAGGGAAAATAGAGAAGATGGAGATCACAAGGATGACCATCCAAAGTACTTTATCGCCCTTTAGAAATTCAAATCTGTTTTCTGTGTTCTGTTCGTCCATAATTTTGTATTGATGTATAATGTACTTTGTACAAAAAACATTTTACTTTAATACCTGCTCCTTAAACTGGCGCCCTCTGTCTTCATAGCTTTTGAACAAGTCAAAGCTTGCACAACATGGAGATAGTAAAACGGTATCTCCTTTTTTAGCCAGTGATTTTGAAATTCTCACGGCTTCCTCCATGCTTGAAGTATCATAAATAACTTCTTTTTTGTCTTTAAAGAAATCTATAATCTTCTTATTATCAATTCCAAGGCATACAATGGCCTTCACTTTTCTTTTGACTAAATCTTCAATTTCGGTATAGTCATTTCCTTTATCTAATCCACCAACAATCCATACGGTTGGTGTTTTCATACTTTCCAAAGCATAATAAGTAGCATTCACATTGGTTGCTTTACTGTCATTGATGTATTTTACATGATCAATCTCAGTCACCAATTCCAGTCTGTGTTCTACAGCCTGGAATGTCATCAGTGAATGTCTGATGCTTTCATTGTTGATTTTTAATATCTTACCTGCAATAGATGCCGCTAAGCTGTTGGCTACATTGTGATTTCCCAACAGAGACAATTCGTCAACTTTCATTGAGAATTCATCTTTCATTTTTACCACAATTTCATCTTCATTCACAAAACCTCCTTCAGATAATTTCTCTTTTGTTGAGAAAGGAACCATTTTAGCTTTTATTTCAAGCTTTTCAAGAAGATTTTTGCTCATTTCATCATCTTTGTTGTAGATGAAGAAATTATCATTTTCCTGATTTTCAGTGATTCTGAATTTTGCCAAAGCATATTCTTCATAGTTGTAGTTGTACTGATCCAGATGATCCTGGGACAGATTCAACAGTAAAGAAATATAAGGTCTGAAATTCTGAATATCATCCAGCTGGAAAGAGCTTACTTCCAATACATAATATTCATGGTTTTCATCTGCCACCTGCTTGGCAAAGCTGTAGCCGATATTTCCTCCTAAACCTACATTCAATCCGTCGTTTTTCAGGATGTAGTAGATCAGGGAAGTTGTTGTTGTTTTTCCGTTGCTTCCGGTAATGGCAATGATCTTTGCGTCTGTAAATTCAGAAGCAAATTCAATTTCAGAGGAAAGTCTGATTCCTTTTTCATGAATTTTATGAATGATCTCCGCTTTTTTCGGAATTCCCGGGCTTTTTACGATCCAGTCAGCATTTAAAATCCTTTCTTCATCGTGGTTACCTTCTTCAAATTCAATTTCATTATCGGTAAGAAACTGCTTATAGTTATCCTTAATAGCTCCTTTATCTGAAAGAAATACTTCCAGACCTTTCTTTTTTGCCAAATAAGCAGCACCGCATCCGCTTTCTCCACCTCCTAAAACAACTATTTTCATATTATAAAAGCTTTATGCTATAGGCTTTAAGCTTTAAGCTTATTGCTACAGCTTTTAATTTTATCTCATTTTTAGTGTGATCAGACATACAATCGCCAATATTACCCCGATGATGATCATTCTGTTCACGATTTTACTTTCGTGGAAACCTTCTTTCTGATAATGATGGTGTAATGGTGACATTTTGAATAGTCTATTGTTTTGGGCATATTCCAACCCGTATTTTCTTTTTCTGTATTTGAAAACAACTACCTGAAGCATTACAGATACGTTTTCAATTAAGAAGATTCCGCATAATACAGGAATCAGCAATTCTTTTCTTAAAATAATGGCTAAAACAGCAATTACTCCTCCCAGCATCAAACTTCCGGTATCTCCCATGAAAACCTGTGCCGGATAGGTGTTGTACCAGAAGAATCCGATCACTGCTCCTACCATTGCCACGGCAAAAATGGTGGTTTCTCCCATATTCGGAAGGAACATAATATTAAGGTAATCTGCAAAGATGATGTTTCCTGAAAGATAAGCGAAGAGCGCCAGTGTGAGCAGTATAATGGCACTGGTTCCGGCTGCGAGACCATCAATTCCATCCGTGATATTGGCTCCGTTTGAAACAGCTGTTACAATGAAGATCACAATGGGAATAAAGACAATCCATGCCCACTCATGGGCATCTTTATCATTCATCCAAAATAAAATTCCGCTATAATCGAACTCATTATTTTTTGCAAAAGGTACGGTAGAAACAGTAATTTTTTCTGTAGGCATAAAGTTTTGTTCTACATTGTTTCTGTTGACTACTTTAGCATCTGCATATTTTCTTTTAACAGTAATATCCGGGTGGAAATACATTGTAATTCCGACAATTAGCCCTAGACCAACTTGTCCTACAATTTTAAATTTACCGCTTAATCCGTCTTTGTTTTTTTTGATTTTCTTTAAATAATCATCAAGGAAACCAATTGCCCCCATCCAAAACATGGAAACCAGCAGCAGAACAATATACACATTGGTAATCCTTGTAAACAGCAATACCGGGATGATGGTTGCCAAAATGATGATGAGACCTCCCATGGTAGGAGTTCCTTCTTTTTGTTTCTGGCCATCTAATCCTAAGTCACGTACCAATTCTCCCATTTGTTTTGTTCTCAGGTAATTGATTACTCTTTTTCCGTAGACAAGAGCAATAATCAAAGAGAATAATACAGCCATTCCGGCACGGAAGGAAATGTATTTCAACAATCCTAATCCGGGAACGTGAATTCCATGGTTGGTTAGATATTCGTATAGATAGTATAGCATGTTTATTTCATTTAAAGATTAAGAAATTAAGGTATTTAGAAATTCTTATTGTCTTAATTCCAGAATTTCTAAATCTTTTAATTTAAAATTTATTTACTCATTAATTTCCAAAGCTCATTAATTACTTCTTTGTCATCAAAATGATGTTTCACACCATTTATCTCCTGATAGTTTTCGTGGCCTTTTCCGGCAACTAAAACAATATCTTTAGGTTCTGCAAATTTTATAGCCATCTTTATGGCTTCTCTTCTATCCGGAATTGAAGTGTACTTGCTGAAATTTTGTGGTTCAACACCTGCTTCAATTTCTTTGATAATCTGTGCAGGATCTTCTGTTCTCGGATTATCTGAAGTGATAATTGCCAATGTAGATTTTTTTGTGGCAATATTTCCCATTTCAGGTCTTTTGGAGTGATCTCTGTCTCCTCCGCAACCGAATACGGTGATTAATCTTTCATTTTTGGTTCTGATATCGTTAATGCTGTCCAGAATGTTTTCCAATGCATCCGGAGTGTGTGCATAATCTACGATAAAGAAAATTCCACCATCGGATTTGAAAGTTTCAAATCTACCGGAAACTCTTTTTAATTTGCTTACAGCCTGAAGAATTTCATCCTGCCCAAAACCTAGTTCAGCAGCAATTCCGAATACAAGCAGTAAATTATATACATTGAATTTCCCGGTCAATGTCGTCCAGAATTCTTTTCCGTTGAAGTTCAACAGCATTCCGTTGAAATCTACTTCTAAAAGCTTTCCGTGATAGTCTGCCATGGTTTTCAATGCATAAGACTTCTTTTTAGCCTTAGTGTTCTGAAGCATGACATTTCCATTTTTGTCATCCGCGTTGGTGATGGCAATGGCTGTATCTTCTAATTGATCAAAGAATCTTTTCTTAGTTTTTAAATATTCTTCAAAGGTTTTATGATAATCTAAATGATCGTGAGTAAGATTGGTGAACCCTGCTATTTTGAAGTGTAATCCTTCAATTCTGTTTTGAGCGATTCCATGTGAGCTTACTTCCATGAAAGCGAATTCACATCCTTTTTCTACTGCTTCCGATAAAATTCTGTTGATTGTAATCACATCCGGAGTGGTATGAGTAGCCGGAATAATTTCTTCGCCAATTCTGATCTCAACAGTGGAAAGCAATGCGGATTCATAGCCCAGGTTTTTGAAAACATCAAAAAGAAGGGTAGAAACAGATGTTTTTCCATTAGTTCCCGTAACTCCTATCAGTTTTAGTTTCTGAGAAGGGTTTCCGTAGAAATTAGAAGCAAGGTGACCTAAGGCTTTAGATGAATCTTTTACCTGAACATAGGTTACGTTTTCAACCAATATTTCTGGAAATTCTTCGCAAACAATTGCTGCTGCACCTTTTTCAATAGCAGATGCAATGAATGAGTGACCATCCACTACCGTTCCTCTCATTGCAATGTAAAGAGAGCCTTTTGTAACTTTTCTGCTGTCGATTACCAATTCAGTAACCTCACGGTTGTTATCACCGTGAATTTCCAGTACTGGTATTCTGTTTACTAATTCTGTTATAATCATTTTTATCAATAAGGCTTTGCCCTATTTTGTTTTAAATCCTTATTTAATTCTGCAGAGACAAATAAATTCTCTGGTTTTTACTGATCGTTGTGCCTTCAAGAGGGAACTGTTCTTTAATTCTTCCCACTCCTTTATAGTCGACACGATATCCTAAGTTTTCCAATTGCGGGATTACATTTTTACCAATTAATCCTACCACATTAGGCATTTGCTTATCATTTACTGCTACTTTAACATTAGGTTCAACCATTTTGCTCAGGTTTACCTTTTTGTCTACAAGCATTTCTTTTTCAATGTTTTGAGGTGTTTTCAGGAATGTTTTTCCTGCAATTTCTTTAAATACCGGTGCTGAAACGGAACCTCCATAAAATCCTTTTGCAGTATTAGGTTCACTAATCATTACATAACAGGTATATTTTGGGGCGTCAGCCGGATAAAATCCTGCAAATGATGCGCGGTATTTCATTGGACCAGGCAGCCAGTATTCAAATCTTGCGGTTCCTGTTTTTCCTGCCATTTTCAGGTTGGGAGTAAAGATACTTCGTCCTGTTCCTTTTTCTACAGCTTTGGTTAAAGCACTGGTCATCATTTTAATAGCTTTTTCAGATGCCATTTTGTTGACCATTACTTCAGGCTTCGCGTTGTACATCACTTTTCCATCTTTCATTATTTTATCGATGAATAATGGCTTAAGCATTTTTCCTCCATTGGCAACCCCGTTGTAAAAGGTCGTCAGTTGCAGAAGGTTGATATTGGAAGAGTATCCGTAAGAAATAGAAGCCAGTGTTGCTGCATTCCATCTTTTATTCTGTGGAGTTACGATCTTTGGTTTTGTGATTCCCGGAAGCTCGATATCCATTTTGTCGAATAATTTCCAACGTTTCAGGTGGTCAAGGAAGATCTGAGGCTTTTCTGCATAATACTTTGTGATCAGTTTTGACGTTCCTACGTTACTGGATTTTGCCAATACGTCACTGATATCATAAGTTCCACCTCCGTGGCCATCAGAGATTCTCTGTTTTGCATATACCCAAACTCCGTTTCCTACATTTACTGTTGTGTTTTCATCAATAAATCCATCATCCATTGCTGCTAAAAGCGAAATGGTTTTAAAAGTAGATCCCGGTTCGATATTGTCTTTCAGGGCATAATTGTAAGAATCTTCGTAATCTCCTGAATCTGTTCTTCTTAAGTTGACAAGGGCGCGTACTTTTCCGGTTTCAACTTCCATGACAATTACGGTACCATGTTTGGCTTCAAAATTAATCAGCTGTTTCTCAAGTGCGGAGTGTGCAATGTCTTGAATTCTAAGGTCTAAGGTTGTATATACATCTTCTCCGTCTACCGGTTCCTGCACTTTCCAGAAGTCAATGGGTTTCCATTGTGAAGAATTGATTCTTTGCTCAAGTCTTTTTCCGTCCGTTCCTGTCAGATATTTTGAAAAAGCTCCTTCCAATCCTGATCTAAGTTCTCCGTTATCCATACCAATAGTTCCGGCTCCGATTTCTGAAGTGGCAAGTTCTCTTTTATAGTTTCTGTCAACGATAAAACCTCCCTTGTTTTTACCTCTTTTGAAGATCGGGAACTTTCTGATTCTGTCATACTGATCAAAATCTAGCCCTTTCACTAAAGTGTAGTATTGGTTTTTCTTTTTCTTCTGCTCGTCAAATTTCTGTCTGAATTCTCCTCTGGATTTTCCGAACATTTTACTCAATGAATCCGTCAGCGCTCCGATATTATTGGAGTATACGGTATCTTTCATCGTCTTGAAGTCAAGATAGATGTCATATCGCATTACAGTAGTTGCGAGAATAGAACCGTCAGACGCAAAAAGGTTACCGCGGGCTGCCTTTAAAGTAGCTTCACGATAGTTTTTATTAATGTAATCGTCTTTAATTTCCTGAACATTGGTATTCTGAAGAATAACAATTCTTGCCAAAAACATGACAAACACGCACAAAGCTACCACTGCAAAGAGGTAGCCCCATCGTAACGTTTTCTTACGTTTATTGTCGTATTCATTTTGCTTTTGCATCTGTACTGTCCAGTTTTATTAGCAATTTGTGAGGGTGGTTTTCCAGGGTCATTAATGAATCCCGGGCAACCTCTTTCCCCAGCTCTGATTCCATTTTTACTTTGATCAGCTTACTCTGGGCGTAAGCGTTTCTTGATTTGTATTCTTCTGTTTCCTCTTTTAAGGCGTTTACAATTTTTATTTTTTTATTGACGAGATGGTTGGTATAAATCATGGCCATCATCAGAACAAACAACAGGAGGAAATACTTATAATGTATTTTGATCTCATCACGATTCAGAAAGTTTCCTTTTATAATATCTATAAAAGTGAGTCTTTTCTGGGGGCGATTTGTTGTTCTTTTTGCCAAAGCTTTGTTTATAATTGATTAATGATAAAGGATAATTGATATCGCTTATCACTTATGATTTATCATTTATACTTTTATTCCTGTTCTCATTTTGGCACTTCTTGCTCTTGAGTTTTCTTCGATCTCCTGATCATCAGGAATGATTGCTTTACTCTTTATCAATTCAAATGCCTTTTTATAATTTCCGTAGATATCTCTTGCCGGTTCTCCTTCAAACATTCCATTTTTCAGGAATCTTTTTACCAAACGGTCTTCTAAAGAGTGGTAAGAAATAACGACCAGCCTTCCTTCCGGTTTCAACACATTATAAGCCTGAACTAGCATTTCCTTTAATACTTCAAGTTCCTGGTTAACTTCAATTCTTATTGCCTGAAAAAGCTGGGCATAGAATTTATTTACCTTATGAGGCGGAATGTAGCTGAAAAGCTTTTTCAAATCCTCAGTAGTATCTATGCTTTTTGTTTTTCTGTGGTGAACAATTTCTCTTGCCAGTTTTCTTGCTTCTCTTAATTCTCCATAGTGATAGAAAAGATCTGCAAGTTCACTTTCTTCATATTCATTGATCACTCTTTTGGCATCAAGGTTCTGCATTACATTCATCCTCATGTCCAAAGGAGCATTGCTTCTTGTAGAGAAACCTCTGTCTGCTTCATCAAACTGGTGTGAAGAAACACCCAGGTCAGCCAAAACACCATCTACCTGAGGAACTCCGTACATCAGTAATGAGTTTTCCAGAAATCTGAAATTCTGATTAACTAATGTAAATCTAGGATCATCAATTGTATTTTTAAGTGCATCCAGATCCTGGTCAAAACTGAACAATCTTCCTTTATCAGAAAGTCTGCTCAAAATCTCCCTGGAGTGGCCTCCGCCTCCAAAGGTGCAGTCCACATATATTCCGTCAGGATTCGTCACCAAATCATCAACACTCTGCTTCAACAAAACGGGGTTATGATACATGCTTAATTGTGTTTTTTATTTAATATATAATCAATTAATAACCTACAGTTATTCTTCATCGAAAGAGCCCATCACATCTTCTGCAAGACTTGCAAAATCAGTTTCATTGGTGGCAATTACCTTTTCATAGGCTTCTTTATCCCAAATTTCAAATAGCTCTCCCGCGCTGGTAATCACAATATCTTTTTGAAGATTTGCGAAATTCGTCAGGTCTTTAGAGATCTGTAATCTTCCCGCATTATCCAATTCTACTGTCTTTACTCCTGCCGTAAACATTCGTATGAAATCAGCATTCTTTTTTATGAATCTGTTCAGTTTATTAATTTTGCCCATCAGTTTGTCCCATGCATTCATAGGATAGACTTCCAGACAGGGTTGGAACACAGATCTTTTGACTACAAATGCCTTGTCTTCGAAGTTTTCCATCTGTTTAATTAAAGATGAAGGAACTTTTAAGCGGCCTTTGTCGTCAATTTTGCACTCATATGTCCCAATGAAATTTTTCATTTGGGACAAATTTATATAATAATTTCCAAAATTTCCCACTTTTTCCCACTTTTTGACTCAATGTTAATAAGTTTTATTAGAGATTGAATTTCGATAATGTAAAATACTGATATGAAGCCAGTTGTAAATAGTGTTATTTAGGCCATAATAAAGCGTGTTTGAAAAAAAAAGTTAAAAAGGAGAATATTATATTATTTTTATCTTAAATTAGGATAATCAAAATTTTTTTGAGGTTTAATTTGTATTTTTGCAGGGCTTTATTAAGGCGTTTTATGATATTTAGTACAAAAAAAGAAAAGAAATATTCCTATGTAGAAGCGGGAGAAGGACATCCATTAGTGCTGTTGCACGGGTTAATGGGTGGTTTGAGTAATTTCGATAAAATGGTAGATTTTTTTTCGGAAAGAGGCTTCAAAGTATATGTTCCTCAGCTGCCGATCTATGATCTGCCGGTACTCAATACGAATCTTACCACTATCGCAAAATATATTATCAAGTTTATAGAAAGTCATATTTCAGGTCCGGTAACCATTATGGGAAACTCAATGGGAGGGCATGTAGGGCTTATCTTAACTTTAGCAAGACCAGATTTGGTAAAAAATCTTGTGCTTACGGGAAGTTCCGGATTATATGAAAGAACTTTCGGGGACAGTTTTCCAAGGAAAAATGACCGATCTTATATCAGAAAGAAAACGGAAGAAGTTTTCTATGATCCAAAGATTGCGACAGAGGATCTTGTAGATGAAGTTTTCGCGGTGGTGAATGACAGAATGAAAGGAATAAAAACAGTAATGCTGGCAAGAAGTGCCATCAAACACAATATGCTGAATGACCTTCCGAAGATTGTGACACCTACGTGTCTTATCTGGGGAAAACAGGATAATGTAACTCCTCCGGAAGTGGCAGAAGACATGCACAAATTTATTCCTAATTCGGATTTATTTTGGATAGACCATTGCGGCCATGCAGCCATGATGGAAAAACCGGATGAGTTCAATGAAATCCTGTATAACTGGATAAAAGATAAAGTTTAATAAATACATCATAAAATGACCATTAAGAGCTTTTCTTAATGGTTTATTTTTCTAAAATACATTCAACAATGATTATCAAGACAGCAGAGTTTGTAAAGAGCAGCGGAAAATGGCAGGAATGCCCTGAACCCAATATTCCTGAATATGCTTTTATCGGAAGATCAAACGTAGGAAAGTCATCATTGATCAACGCAATGATGAATCATAAAGACCTGGCTAAGACATCACAGACTCCAGGAAAAACCCAGCTGATCAATCATTTTTTAGTGAATGAAAACTGGTACCTTACCGATTTACCGGGCTATGGCTATGCAAAGGTTTCAAAGGTTCAGCGAAAGGATTTTGAAAAGCTAATCACGAATTATATTCTGAACAGAAGAAATCTTGTCAATCTTTTTGTTTTAGTGGATATAAGACATACTCCACAGAAAATTGATTTAGAATTTATCCAATGGTGTGGAGAGAGTGGGATCCCTTTTTCAATTGTATTTACCAAGGCTGATAAATTAAAACCCAATGTTGCTATTAAAAACGTTGAAGATTATAAAGCTGAGCTTCATAAGACCTGGGAGGATCTTCCTGAACTTTACGTTACCTCAGCAGAAAAGAAAGAGGGTGGTGACAACATTCTTAATTTTATCCAGAAAACTAATGAATTTTTAACGAATAATAATATAAGTTTCGATGAGTAATATTGTTTGGAAAATAAAAACGTTTGATGAGTTCACCGTTCCTGAATTGTATTCGGTACTGAAAGCACGTATAGACGTTTTTGTTATTGAACAGAACTGCCCTTATCCTGATCTTGATAATTATGATCAGAAAGCAGTTCATATCTGGGCAGAAGAAGATGGACAGGTGCTGGCATACTGCCGTGTATTTGATAAAGGAATAAAATATGATGAAACGTCCTTCGGAAGAGTTCTGACAACAGAGCAGGCAAGAGGGAAAAGTTTGGGAAAACAGTTGATACAATATGCCGTAGAAACAATAGAAAACCGTTTTCATACTTCTAAAATCAAAATATCTGCACAGGATTATCTGTTAAGATTTTACAGTGGATTCGGATTTGAAGATACGGGCAAAAAGTATCTGGAAGATGATATTCCGCATACGGAAATGATAAGAAAATAAAAAAAGGTATCTCAAACGAGATACCTTTTTTCGAACTGTATAAAATTATATTGGGAGTTATTAGTTTTTTTCATCATTTCTTACTTCAAAAGTAATTTAATTAAGAAAAATATCCTTACGGAAAACCGTAATAGGTTAAATAATCCCCAAATCTTTACAAAAAGCGACAAGTTGTTCATTGCTTGTGATCTGAAGATCTTCCTTCATGCTGTTCAGTTTTTTCTCTACACTGCTTAAGCTGTTGGGCTTAATATCGTTGTTTTGAAGATAAACAGGAATGTTTTTCTGTAAAACTCCCTGAGATAAGAGAGATACCAAAGTAATGTCATAGGTAGAAAACTCATAATTGTTGAGTTTCTTTACTTCCTGTTTAAGGTCAAGAGAAAGATAATTTTCATTCACATAGGTTGAAGCAATTGCTTTTTTAAGTTCTTTAGAATCATTTCGGGCTTTACGAACAAAACCATTGATTCCATATTCGTTGAAAAGGCTATCGATAACTCCGGATCTATGCTCTGCTGAAAAAACAATTATTTTCAAAGATGGCTGTAGCTCTTTAATGGTTTTTATCAGCTCTTTTCCGTCTTTAATATTTTGTATGTTGTGGTCTTCTTCAAAAGAAAGATCTGTAATTAACAAATCATAAAGATCATTTTCACGAATGGATTTTTGAATTTTAGCTAATGCATCATCACAATAATAAACATAATCTGTGGTGGAAATAGTAAGGTCTTCTAATGTTTTCTGTACAGAAATACTGCTGCTTTCGTGATCTTCAGCTATTAAAATTTTTTTGAACATTCTTTTTCTTTTTTAAGAAGCAGGAAATGAAATATAAATTTTCAACCCTTTTTCGGTTTCAGTGTCAAAAATAATTTCTCCATGGATAGCTTCAATACGGGAATCCGTATTTGTCAAACCATTTTTGTAAGTAATTCCCTCTGAAATACCGATGCCATTGTCTGTATACTGAATTTGTATCCTGTTATTTTTTCTTTCAAATTTGAAAGCAACATGGGTGGCATGGCTGTGTTTTTTCATATTTATCAAAAGTTCCCGCATGACCTGATAAATTTCTTCCCGGGTAAATTCTTTCAGCGTTTTCCAAATACTTTCATCATTTCCGGCCAGGTAAGTTTTTACATTTTCATTATTAAAAGAAGCAATAAGAGTTGATACCCTTTTACTAAATTCCTGCTTATTTTCAGAGGCTGTTTTCTCATAAGAAATATCTCTGGACTTTTCGTAGACAAACTCCAGGTCATCAAGTACTTTTTCTTTATCAAAATCTTCCTGATTTTCGATCTTTGTCATCACCTGATAAATACCATTGGCTACCACATCATGTACTTTTTTGGAAAGATGAAGCTGATTTTCTTTTATTCTTAATTCGTTTTCCTGTTTCAGCCTTTTTTTTCTTCTCTTGTATAATATTGAGGCCCCGACAAGGCTTAAGGAGAGAATTCCTAAAATAACATTCTGCTTTAAAATTCTGTTTTGCTTCTGGACGGTAATAACTTTAAGCTGTTGATTTTCTGCATTCTTTTTTTCTACATCAAACTCTATCAGTGCAAATCTGTTTTTTGCTTTATCTCTGGATAACTGGATGCTGTCATTTAGATACTGATATTCTGTGAAATAATTCTTTAAATGAATTCCTTTATCATTTTTTACCAGAAATTCCAGCGCCTCTAATCTGTCATTAGGGTTTTTGATTACTTTTGCTAAACGATATTTTTCATTGATATGATGCAAAGCTTTAGTCTTATCAAAGGTTAGATAATATTCAGCAAGATGAGAATGACTGGATATAAGCCCGGATTTGTCATTGATTTTTTGTCTCAGAAAGAAAGCCGATAATAAACCTTCTTCTGCCTTATAATTATTGTTTTCAAGCCAGCTGATATAATTGTAATTATCTAAAATTCTTGCATAATCTATATCATGCTGTAGTAACTCTTTATCCTTTAGAAGAGATTGATAGATCCGGATTCCCTGCGAATAACTTTTCAGTTTTCCATAGGTATCTGCAATATTATTGTTAATTCTGATTTTCTGATAATTATCTGAACTTGCCTGCAATGCCTTATGATACCAGGTGAGCGCTTCTGCATAATGCTTGAGGTTTTTTTCAGATATTGCAAGGTTATTGTAAATGGAGGGCAGGTAAGCAGAGTCTTCAGGAAGTTTTAAAAAGGACAATGCATCAATAGCTCTTTCATTACTACTCAGATAATCTCCGATATCATTCAGTATAATGGCCTTGGTTATTAAGCAGGATGCTATGCTTGCTGAATCATTCTTTAGCTTATAGATGCTTTCGGCTTTTGAAAGAAGTGTAAATGCCTTTTCATTATCATTATTGTATAGAGCTGTAGCCTCATTATACATTTTGTCCGCTTCGGCTGACGGGGCTTTTACCGGAGGATTCCTGTTTTCGGAAAAATTACAGCTAATGAGTAAAAGAAAGATTCCTAAAAATTTAAAACCGGCATACATGATTATAATTGATAGCAACTAAAGGTATTAAAAAAAGGACAATTTTCATTGCCCTTTTATTTAATTATTTTTTTGGAGGTAAAATCTGCCCTGTTTCACCACTTGTATCACTGCCGCTTTCTGGAGAAAGGTTCATTGTAGCAGGTTGATAACTGTTTTGATCTGTTGTTGGTGTATTGGCATTATTATCTGAAAATGCTAAACCTAATAGCATCAATATAATTTGGATCATTCCTTTAAAATTTTCGAAGTTGAAACCGTATTTCTTCCTCTCAAGAAGTATTTATCATGAGCTGTACACTGTTAAAATCTCGAAGCGCTTCTTAATTTTTTAGGGAAGTGAACCTTTAAAAACGGAGGCAAAACATCTGCTTCCCAATCCGGAGTTTAATCTCTGTTTTCTCTGGTTTTTTTGAAATCAGTTTTTTAATGTTTTTGTTGATTTCTAAAGCAAATTTGCAGCAAAAAATGAGAGATCTGTTAGACAAAGCATAGACATCAATAGACAATAAACAACTGTGGAGTTATTACGGAAATCCGTAATGCGGTATGATTGAAAATCATCTACTTTGTAATGCCCGAAAACGTTGTTTATGTCCAAGAAAAAACTACTAATTAATGAAGTATTTGAGCAGGCAAGAAGAGAATCAGAAAAAACCACAAAAAGTGGTTTAGCCTCTTATCTGCATCTTTGTTTTATTGATCATCTGAAATTCTATGAAATTTCAGAAAAAACATTTATACGATATTATGAAGACTTTGTTGAAGGCAACAGCAGGAGGAATATTGAGCAGGAAAGACTGAATAAAATGAGTCAGTATATTGGCTATAAGGATTTTACAGACTTTTCCAGGACCTTTATCAGAAATGATGAAAAAAAAAATCTGACTACGGTAAAAATCAGTGTAGATCAGGATGAAGAAATTATATCTGAAAGGCTGTCCAAAATAAATATTAATATCATCAATGAGCAGCATTTTAAAATGCCGGAATTTGTCAGACAAAATAGTTTTGGTCTTGTTGGTATGTTTATCCTGGGGAGTTTTCTGATTGGAAATTACTATTGCTCATCCTCAAACAGAAATACACCGTTAAGTTTTTTCAATGTAGCTAGCATTGGAAAAAATTGCATGTATTGGGACAAAAACGAATATAAACCAACTGATTGTAAGGACGGAAATCCTTTACTGACTATCGTCCCGAAGGATATGATACAGATTAAATATTTTAAACGTATTACCAGAAAAGATACTCTTACGGTAGAAAATGCTTTGGGGAAAACCTGGTATTCCAAGGTTGACGGTAAAGTTGAGTTTTTTACAATGGATGGAATTGATCCGGAGAATAAAAAAGAGCTAAAAAGATCAACTGAATATATCATTAGAAAATATTCAGGAAAGAAATCTGGTATTATGCCTGCAGAATAAATTTCCTTCATAATTATTTAAAATACAGTTAAAACAATTCCTCATCCATTCCAGTAATTTCGTCTTATTTTTAAGATGAATAGACAGATATTTTCCGTTTTACTTTTTATAAGTACTTTTTTTTCAGCACAGAAACCCGTACAGATTGCTTTTCTTTCTGATGTTCATTTTCAGGATTTGTATGGAAGTTTCTCAGATCATAATTTTAAAGGAATTATAAATCCTAAAACAGGAAAACCCACGATCCTGAGGACCATGGATTCTCAACTGCATTCCACAAGAATCTTCAATGAGAACTATTTTGCTTTTCTTAAAGCCTTGGATGATATTGTTGCTAAAGGAATTAAAATAGTAGCAATGCCCGGTGATTTTTCGGATGACGGGCAGGCTTATAACCTTCGCGGGCTTCATAGAATTTTACAAGAATACCATGAAAAGTATGGTATTAATTTTTATTTGACAACAGGAAATCACGATCCCGTAGGGCCATTTCACAATGAAGGAGGAAAGGACGATTTCCTTGGACAGAATGGAAACCCGCTGGGGATTTATAGTAAAGAAAATATTGGGAAATCAACAGATAAAGTAATCACAAAAGATATCGCAGAATCTGGATACCTCGAGATTTTGAATGAATTAAAAGATTTTGGTTTCTATCCTAAAAAAGAAGATTTGTTCTGGAGTACACCTTTTGATCATCATTCATTTAAAAATTATTCTTACAAAAATGGATTGCAGTCTGCCGATTATTCCAAAAGAATGTATGAAGTGGCCAAAAGCTTTTCTGTTCCGGATTTAAGTTATGTTGTTGAACCAGTGAAAGATGTGTGGATGATTGCCATAGACGGAAATACTTATATTCCGAAAAACCTGAAGGAAAGTCCTCAAAATACATCCAATTATAAAGGAGCAAGCATTGGCTATAATAATGTACTGACCAATAAACAGCATTTGATACCATGGGTAAAAAAACTTGCTGAAGAAGCCAGGAAAAGCAATAAAACTTTGATTGCATTTACCCATTATCCGATGATAGATTTCAATGATGGAGCAACCAGTGAAATTAAAAATCTGTTGGGAGATAAAAAATGGCAGATGGAGCGTGTTCCGCAGGAAGAAGTGGCAAAATTGTTTGCTGAAGCAGGATTACAGATTCATTTTGCAGGTCATATGCATATTAATGATACAGGAATCAGAAAATTTGGTGAGAATGTTTTGGTAAATGTTCAGGTTCCTTCACTGGCAGCCTATCTGCCGGCGTATAAAATTCTGACCATCCAATCACCTAATAGGATGGAAGTGAAAACCGAAGTTATAAATGATGTTCCGCATTTTGATGAGCTATTTCCCTTATATGAAAAGGAATATAGTGCATTACAACACGATAAAACCAAAACTCTCTGGAATAAAGATATATTAAATACCAAATCATATCATGATTTTATGCTTTTCCATTTAAAAGAATTGGTACGTTTAAGAATGATTCCTGATGACTGGCCAAAAGAATTTATTGATAAAACTAAAAGTTTAAATGGAGGAGACCTCCTCTTGTTCATTCAAAATAAAGACCGGTTAAAAGACCAGGGAATCAGATCTGAAAGCTTTAAAAAGTGGTCTTTTGATGACTTGCTGCTGGATCTGTATAAATTTCAATCAGCAGATGAGCTGGCAAAAAAAGACATTCCTGAAGAGAGACTGAAACAGTATCAGATATTGGAGAAGTTATATCAGGAAAACCAGTCAAACGATTTATTTATAATCCAAATAAAATCAGTTTTTAAAATCCTTTCATTGCTTTCTCACGGAGATCCGGCAGATCATTTTGAAATAGATCTGAAAAAAAAGAAAATAATAAAACTGTAAATTATAATACTTCATAAACCCTCCATTTGTATTCAATGGGATAGTTGTGGCATTTGTGAAAAGAATTAGTACTATTTGTGTTTAAACAAAAGAAAGGCTGCCCATTCAGGCAGCCTCCTCAATTATAAATCTAACAGCAAAACAGGACTACTTGCCTGTTAAAGGATTTCTTCTCTCATAAGTATTGTTGTCAAAACTTATCTTATAATTGGACTTGAATAATTTGCTGGGATAGTAATAATCTGTTGTAATGATCTGCGCTCCGCTTTCTTTTGCCTTTTCAAACCTTGAATAATCTTCACTGCGTGCTTCCATTGTATCAGCATCAGCTCTGGTACGGATAATATATCCTTTTTTCACCAGTTCTTTGATCATCACATCGTCTTTCTTCGGTTCATTCATAAATAGAACAGCGGATTCAGGAGTTCCCGGGATAGAATTTGTGAATATTATTCTTCCTTTCAAAGAAGGATGATCTTTTGCATACAGGTCCCTGTTTTCTCCATTATTATCTAAGACAAACAGAAATTTTCCCTTTGCATCTTTCACTTTTGGCCAGTTTTTACTTAAAACAGCTTCGTTCAGTGTTTTATAAGAACCTCTGATATCATCAGGTGTAATAATTTTCTCTTTTCCCAGGTACTTTTTCAGTTCGTGATCCAGATCATCAAAAAGCTGACTTGTATAATGCTCCGGCTCTGTTCCGAACTGATTCGCTTTTCCATCTTTGGGTTCAAGCGTTATAAAAACAGGATCGTGATCAGGATGTCTGTCAGACCATTTTTTTAAATCCTTCAGGCAGTCTTCCAGCGTATAATACCAGGTTTGATAATCAATATCTGTAATATGAATCATCTTATAACCCGGTTTTTTCATTTTTCCTTCCGGATCAAAAGGTTCGGTCGTCTTTACCAGATCCAATATTTTCGGATGGGCATATTTTCCTCCTTTGCTGTCTGCATAGACGTCAATTTCCAGATTTCTAAGCCCAAGATCCAGCTGTTCAGGAATAGGAATGTGTTCATATTGAATCTTCGGTAAAGAATTCTGAGTGTCTTTTTGGGATAAATAACTGTAAACCTCAGGAAGAATGGCTTTCTTATAAGAATTGTGAGAGCCTATTACCTGAATTTCATTGATCTTTAGCTCATCGAGTTGCTGAGATTGTGACCAAAACAGGTTGAAGGAAAATAAACAGATGCCAAGAAAAACAGCCTTTTTCATTTCGATACATTTTACATGCGAAATTAGTCACTCTTTACTTGTAATAATTTATATATTATGTTAAGTAATTTTTAAAATTCTGTGAATATTGGAAAAATAGAAGAGTATAAATATTTGATATTTAGGTTGTTTGTATTCTCTCAATTTGAGATATTTATATTTTGTTGACTTTAAGATAATATTATGTTAAAATAGATTTGTGGTAGATCCTTTTACTTTGTATGCCGAAATAAAAACTAACCGTTGCCTGAAAAGAAAACCACTGTTGCGGGAACAACAGCGGCTTTTTGATAAGCAATGTAACGTCTTGCAATTACTTTACTTATTGATATGTACCACAAAATTAATTTTTTTAAGTTTAAAAAGCTAATCCCGATTGCATTAATTTTTCTGGTGGCTCACCAGGCTGATGCTAAAGGCTTAACTTCAAACTATCCTGTGTTTTCGCAGGCAAACGAAACCATTTCCGGAACTGTAAAAGATCAGAATGGTTCTGCAATAGAAGGGGCAAAAGTGACTGTTGTAGAAACGGGAGACACTGTTTCTACTGATGCATCAGGAAACTTCTCAATTTCGGCCAGCATCGGGCAGACCTTATCCATTTCTTATGAAGGATATGGGGAACAGATGGTGAAAATCTCCAGTACTTCAGTGTCTGTAAAACTGGAATCCAAAAAAGGGTCAACTTCTATTGAAGAGGTAACTCTGGTAGGGTATGGTTCCCAGAAAAAATCTGATTTAACAGGAGCTGTAAGCCAGCTAAAAGCAGAAAATTTCAAAGAAGGAATGAACATTTCTGTGGATAACCTGATGCAGGGAAAAATCGCGGGTGTCCGTATCGTTCAGTCGAGTGGAGAACCCGGAGCAGGAGTGAATGTTTCCATCAGAGGAATAGGGTCCATCCGAAGTGGAAGTACACCTTTATTCGTTGTAGACGGTATCCCTTTGAATAACGATCCGGTGAGTGCCCAAAGCCCGAATGTAGGACTGGGAAATACAACCGCAAAGAATCCGCTTAACTTTTTGAATACAAGTGACATTGAATCCATTACAGTTTTAAAAGATGCTTCTGCTGCGGCAATCTATGGTGCAAGAGGTTCCAATGGTGTTGTTTTGGTAACAACAAAAAGAGGGAAGAAGGGAGAACCGATGTTTACGTATGATACGTATTTAGGTTTTTCTTCGGTGATTAAAAAATTAGATTTAATGACAGCCGATGAGTACAGAGCGGCAGGCATTGATAAATCTTATGACCACGGAGGAAATACAGACTGGCAGGACGAAATCTACAGAAATGCAGTTTCATCCAATCATTCTGTATCATTCTCAAAAGCTACAGAAACAGGGAATTATTTTGCGTCCCTTTCTCATATGGATCAGGACGGTATTGTACTGAACAGCAGCTTTAAAAGAACTACAGCTCGTTTAAATGCTGAAGAATCTTTCTTTGATAACAAGAGATTAAAGGTGAAGCTAAACCTTACCGCCAGTGATATCAGAGAAACGGGAATTCCAAACGGTGGAAATGCAGGATCTGACGGGCAGCTTATCATCCATGCTTTAATGGCGAATCCTACACGTTCCGTATACGATCAAAATGGAAATTATACCAATTTCAACATGAATGCTCACTACAATCCTCTTTATTTATTGAGCGTTTATGAGGATAAGACGAATACTTTCAGAGTATTAGGAAATACTGAAGCAACGTTAAGAATTTTACCGGGATTGAATTATAAATTTAATTTAGGTGTTGACAGAAGCTTATCCGAAAGAAACACAACAATGTTCCCGAACATTACAGACAGAAGCCCGAAAGGAATCTATTCACAGGCCAACCTTGATTCTTATAATATCCTTTTGGAGCATTATTTAACGTATGATTTTAGTTTAAACAGACATAATTTTAGCATATTAGGAGGTTTTTCTTATCAGAAGTTTAAAGCTACAGCTACTTATCTTGGTGTAAGAAACTTTGTCAATCAGGGAGCCGGGATTTCGCCGGAAATAAATCCTGGATATTCCGGAGATGTATTTATTCCACAGCCGGGAACTTCTCAGGAAAATGAATTGCAGTCTTACTTCGGGAGAGTAAATTATAATTTTGATAAAAAATATTTCTTAACAGCTTCATTAAGAGCGGATGGCTCCACACGTTTCGGAGACAACAATAAATATGGATATTTCCCGTCAGTTGCGGCAGGCTGGACTATTTCAAAGGAAAATTTCCTGAAAGATGTTTCATTTATCAATGAATTGAAGCTAAGAGGGAGCTGGGGAGAAACAGGAAATCAGGAAGTTCTCAATAAAATTACAAAAGCAAGTTATCTGTTATCACAAAGTGCAGGGTATTATTTATACGATAATTTAAACCTGATCAATGGAGTTCAGGTGGTAAGAACACCCAATCCCAATCTGAAATGGGAGGTTGTAGCACAAACCAATGTTGGGTTGGATTTCAGCTTGTTCAGAAACAAATTGTACGGTTCATTGGAATATTACAACAAAACGACTAAAAACCCAATATTATTTATTCCTTCCACTCCGTTAAGTCCTACAGATTTTGTCTGGCTGAATGCTGATGGAAAAATCGTTAATAAAGGTTTTGAATTCTCTTTAGGATCAGAAATTATTAAAAACGAAAATTTCACATGGAATCTTGATATCAACGGAGCTACGGTAAATAATGTGGTGAAAGATCTTCCGGTTTCAGGAATTAATTCCGGTGAAGTTTCAGGGCCCGGGCTTTCAGGGGTTACTGCCAATATTTACAGAAACGGGTATGAAGCAGGATCTTTCTATATGTACAATTACTTAGGAATTGATGCCAACGGAAAATATATTTATGAAGATCTGAACGGAGACGGAAAGATTGATCCGAATGACAGAAAGATTTTTGAAGGAGCTATTCCTAATTTTACTTTCGGGATCAATTCTTATATGAAATACAAGAAGTTTGATTTTGCATTTTCCTTTATTGGACAAACGGGTGGATATCTGGTAAACAATACTGCTTTGGATTTAAATATCAATAACTTAGCTTCAGACAGAAACGTTTTGAAAAAATATTATGATTCAGGAGCGAGCTTTGCCAATCAGCCGCAATTATCTTCTTTATATCTTGAAAAATCAGACTTTATTCGTTTAAGCAACGTAAGATTAGGATACACTTTTGACATGAATCAATTGAAATTTTTGAAAAGTATCAATCTGTATGTAAGTGCACAGAATCTATTTACCATTACCAGCTATTCAGGGTATGATCCACTTGTTGATACCAACAAGCAAGTGCAGGGAAATCAGTCTTTAGGAATTGATTATACGACTTATCCGTCTGCAAAAACTTTCATTCTGGGAGCTACTATTAAGTTTTAATTTAAGTTAAAAGAAATCATGAAATCTAAATTTTTAAATCTAAATAAAATCGTTTTGTCCATTGCTGTGATGTCTTTAGTAGGATGTACCAATCTGGATGAAAAAGTGATTGATGAGGTAATGGGAACTGAAAATGCAGACCCTGAAGCCTCTCTTGCTGCTGCTTACGGACAGCTTGGTGACGGAACTTTTGTAGACCATGGGAGTGTGTTTGCTTTACAGGAATATTCTACCGACGAAGCCATTTTGCCAACAAGAGGAAGCGACTGGGGAGATGGAGGAAAATGGAGAGCTATGCACGAGTTTACCTGGGATGCAAATAATGACGTAGTAAAAACTACCTGGAATCAGCTGAATTCAGGAATTACGAAATCTATATTTGCTATAGGAAGTATCAACAAAAGCAACATCAATAATAAAGCCTTATTTCTGGCAGAAGCAAAAGGATTACTGGCATTTTACACGTATACAACCATTGATTTGTATGGACAGGCTCCGTACAGAGATCCGGATAATTTAAATGCTCCTATTCAGATCAGAAAGGCAGAATCTACCATTGATGCATTGATTACTGAAGTGGAAGGTCTTATCCCAAACCTGGCAGATATTAAAACCCAGAATACCCATGCAGGAAGGTTTACAAAACAGGCTGCGTACGCATTATTGGCTGATATGTATCTTAACAGAGCTGTTCTAAAGAATAAGACGGCAGGTACTTTTAACTTTAAGGAACAGGCTTTAAGCGGAGGAGGGAATGATATGGAAATGGTTATCAAGTACTCTGATATGTTAATTAACGGTGGCTTTTTTAGCCTAGAATCCAATTACTTCCACAATTTTGATATCAATAATGATACAAGTAAGGAATTGATCTTTACTATTGTTCAGAAAAAGAATTCTAATAGAAATGCAGACAATGATCTTGCCTATATGTCTATGGAAAGAATTCAGAAGCCGTCACCTGATAACAGAGGTACGAATGCCTCTTGTGTCACTCCGGAGTTTTATTATTCATGGAACGGAAATCATGATGATCCGCGTTTCCAGAGAACCTACCAATATGAAGACGGAACTTGGTTCAGAAATGACGGAACGGATGTAAGTGTACCCTCAACAAGTAAAGTGGAAGGTACAGGGAAACCTTGGTTTCATTTCAACAGAGGATTACAGGTTGGTCAGCAATATGGGCCTAAAATTCTTGCCAACGGTAATTTTGACCTGACCTCGGACGGAAGAATCAAAGTCTATAAATTGTTCACCGAGAAAAATACAACTCTTGCTGCAGACTTTACTCCGGAATTGAATTTTGACAATCCTTCAGAAGCTGTATTTACACAGGCACAGATCAACAGAGGGGTAAGAAACTTCAAGTTTGAATTTGATCCTGGCTACGGAAACAACGGAACAAGCGGAATGGATGTGCCTTTATACAGATTGGGAACTATTTATATGATGAGAGCGGAAGCTTTCTTCAGAAACGGAAATGTATCAGGTGCGTTGGCTGATGTTAATAGATTAAGAACAACAAGAACGAATGATGCTTTAAAGAATAATGCTCCGGGAGTTGCTCTTACTTCGCTGGATGCTGACACTCTTTTCAAAGAATCAGGATATGAATTGTATTGGGAAATGTACAGAAGAAAAGCAATGATCAGGTTTGGTAAATTTGATTTGCCGGGAACTGCCAAAGCAGCTACCCAGCCTTACAGAAGAATCTTCCCGATTCCTCAGGCTACTCTTGATGCCTCAAAAGATTTCACTCAAAACCCAGGATATTAGTTTTTTCATATAACAATTATTTTTGCGTAAACACGAAGCGAAGAGACTCCTCTTCGCTTCTGTTATTTTTTATCGGGTTTTATTCCTTGTAAATTGTACTCAAGGCTATTGTTCATTTAACATTCCCAATTCTCCGTAATGCTTTTTGAATTTCTGGATTTTTGGACCTACTACAGCACTGCAATAAGGCTGTGTTGGGTTCTCATTGTAATATCCCTGATGATATTGTTCCGCAGGCCAGAATTTCTCGAATTGAGTAACTTCTGTTACGTAAATACCAGTCCATCTTCCTGATTCCTGAGATACTTTGATTGCTTCTTCAGCCTTTGCCTTTTCAGCAGCATCTTTATAATAAATTACAGAACGGTATTGAGTTCCGATATCATTTCCCTGTCTGTTTAATTGAGTTGGATCATGAAGAAAGAAAAATACATCCATCAATTGTTCGTAAGTAATAACTGCCGGATCATAAGTGATCTGTACTACTTCTGCATGTCCTGTTTCACCGGTGCAAACTTCCTGATAGGTAGGGTTATCTTTATGCCCTCCGGAATATCCTGAAATAGCAGATTTTACTCCTTTCAGCATATTGAAACAACTTTCCACACACCAGAAACATCCACCACCGAAAGTAATCTGTTCTAAATTATTGTTATCCATTTTTGGTAATTATATTGTTTTATGATCCTTTCCTGACTCGGAAAAGACTGATCAAAAATAGGAAAAACTTTTCCATTTGAACATGATTTTAGCCTCTTAAACTTAAATTACAATGATAGATGTTACAAATGATTTTAAACACGAATAACACCAATGCTTTTCACAAATAACACAAAGAAAATAGCATGTAATTTCTTGCATTTATCTCTGCAAATTATTTTAAAGAGGTTAGTATTAGCAATGTCATGCTGAGCTTAATCGAAGCATCTATATTCTCGTATTTTAAACACGAATAGTACCAATGCTTTTCACAAATAACACAAGGAAAATAGCATGTAATTTCTTGCATTTATCTCTGCAAATTATTTTAAAGAGGTTAGTATTAGCAATGTCATGCTGAGCTTAATCGAAGCATCTATATTCTCGTATTTTAAACACGAATAGTACCAATGCTTTTCACAAATAACACAAGGAAAATAGCATGTAATTTCTTGCATTTATCTCTGCAAATTATTTTAAAGAGGTTAGTATTAGCAATGTCATGCTGAGCTTAGTCGAAGCATCTATATTCTCGTATTTTAAACACGAATAGCACCAAAATGCTTTCACAAATAAACACAAGGAAAATAAAGCGCAATCATCTGTGAAAATCTGTGCAATCTGCGGAAAAAAAAGCACCCTAAAAAGGATGCTCTATATTATTTAATAAAAGGTGTTCAGTTATTTTTCCCAAACCAAAGCACTTGCTCCAAGGATGGCAGCATCTGCTTCGTCAAGCTCACTGAATACCAGTTTTACCTTATTTCTAAAGATGGGAAGAAGGTTCCTTTCCATATGCAGTTTAGCCGGCTTTAAAATAAAATCTCCTGCCTTGATCACTCCTCCAAATAGAAGAATTGCTTCGGGGGAAGAGAACATCACAAAATTTGCCAGTGCTTCACCCAGTTTCTGACCTGTATATCTGAAGACTTCAATAGCAATTGGATCTTCTTTCATTGCACACTCGTATACTGTTTTAGAATTAACCTCATCTTCAGGATACTGGTTCAGCATAGATTCCGGGAACTCAGCTCTCATTTTCTTTGCTGTAATAGTAATACCTGTAGCAGAAGCATAAGCCTCCAGACTTCCTTCAGAACCAGTACTCCAGTGTTTTCTTCCGCCTGGCTTTACAATCGTATGTCCCAGTTCTCCGGCAAACCCGTCATGTCCGTAGATTAAACTTCCGTTGGCAATGATTCCGCTTCCTACTCCTGTTCCCAGTGTAATCATGATAAAATCCTTCATTCCTCTGGCAGCTCCGAAAAGCATTTCTCCCAGCGCTGCTGCATTCGCATCATTGGTTACTGTACAAGGAAGTCCAAATTTTGCTGTCATAAGCTCAGCAAAAGGAATGACCCCTTTCCATGGAAGGTTGGGAGCTAATTCTATGGTTCCTTTATAGTAATTTGCATTAGGAGCTCCTACTCCGATTCCGTCAAAATGTGCTTCCGTACCATATTTTTCCATCATTGGACGAACATGTTCATATAAAGCGTCTATGAAATCCTCAACTTTGTCATAAGCATCGGTTCTCAGGTTTCCTTTATCCAGAACTTCTCCACGGTGGTTTACGATTCCGAACTTAGTATTGGTTCCGCCGATGTCCACTCCAAGGGCAACTTGTTTTGATAAATCTATTAATGACATTTCTATTATTAAATTCTAGGGGCTAAAATTATAAAAAAGATTGTATTAATGGATTATTAACTGGGTTTTATTTAATATGTTAAGCTGTTTTTAACGGTTTTTTCTTTTTTCTGCCCCACCAGATCATAAATCCGGTAACCGGAAGAGAGGCACAGATCAAACTTACAATAAAGGCAATGATCTTTGTAGGAAGACCTAAAATAGCTCCTACATGGATATCATAATTAGCACTCACTACCTTTTCTCCAAAGTTTTTGTCCTTTGGATCATGAGTGTGCAGCAATTCTCCCGAGTTTTCGTCAAAGATCAGACTACTGCTTTTATGATAAGAATAAGAAAGGTGTTTCACATACACTTCAAAGTTGGGATGTTCATGATCATCCATGTGGGGATGTCCTAAATCTATAGCAAAACCATAGGAATCAGGATATTTTGTCTGTACTGTATTGATGATTTTATCCAGTGTTCCTTCGGTTCTCAGCTCAATAGGAGCTTTTGTCTTGATGTGGGAAAAATCAGGATATTTTGTTTCTCCTCCCGAAAAGATGACATAGATCATCGCCTGAACGACAAAAAATGCATAGAAAAGTCCTGTAATAGAGAAAATTAAAGCGAAAATAGAAGCATAAAAACCTAGTACATTATGAAGGTCATAGTTCTTCCTTTTCCAGCTTTTGATATTTTTCCATTTGAAGGCAAAACGCTGTTTTCTTGCTGCTTTGTTCTTAGGCCACCACAGAATGATCCCGGAGATCAGCATAATGATAAAAATAATTACCGGAATTCCTACTACATACGTTCCCCAATCCTGTTTCAGGAGGTAGCTCCAGTGGATCATCTTTACGATATTGAAGAAACCATTCTTTTCATCATAAACTCTTAGTACTTTTCCCGTGTATGGGTTTACATATGCTTGTTTATAAATGGGAAATTCATCAAAATAATTCCAGGCATTTGTATTATGTTCATACCAGAAGAACATATAGGACATCTTTTTGTCAATAGGAACATTTACCCAGTGAATAGGATATTTTTCTTTGACCTGTTCTGCTACAGCCTTTTCCATTACTCTGATAGGAAGTACCTGTTTCTGTTCAATATTTTGCTCGTGGTGGTACATCACATCTTTTCTGGTGATGTTTTCAACCTCATCCTTAAAAACGTACAATGCTCCGGTGATAGAGATAATAAAGATCAGAAAACCTATTCCCAGTCCGAACCAAAGGTGGAGCTTGGCAGACCATTTTTTAAAGAATCCCGGTTTCTTTTTATGATGATGATTTTTCTTCATATGCAGTTAAAAGTGAAACAAAGATATGTTTTACTTTTTATTTAGTTTAATTAAAATTTATATTCAATCATAAAAGTCCCCCTCAGCCCAAGAGCATTGGTGAAATCACTGTCTCTTGCAGTCCACCATGAAATAGCAGGCTGATACACTTTATTGAATAGGTTTTCAATACCTAATGAAAGCCTCCAGTTGTTGCTAACCTCATAACTTGATTTGAAGTTAAAAACGGTATATTCAGGAACATATCCTTCGCCGTAAGCATATAATCCTGTTTTAGCATTAGGCTCGAACCTGTTTTGTTGGAAAGAGTGGAGCATATCTAAACCAACTGATAATGCCGGGATAGGTTTTGCCTGTACATAAGCCAATACTTTAGGAGCAGAAATTCTGCTGTTATTGATTTTTGCTGAATAATCACCATCATCTTTTACTGAGGTAATTCCCTCCATCCAACTGTAGCTTCCTCCAAATTGGATCCACTTTTCAGGGGTGAAGTGTAAAAATCCTTCAACACCGTATACAATTTCCGGTGATCTCTGGATCATCAGCGCTCTGTCTGGGCTCTGTACAAATGATGCCCCTAGTTTTGAGGTACTCACATAAGATGTCAGTTCATAATTCAGCCAGCTGGAAAGCTGTCCTGTTGCTCCCAATTCATAATTGTTGACAATGATAGGTTTCGTTTCCAGGTTTTTAATCGTTTCAGAAGTTGAGGTTCTTAAAATTCTTCCTAATTCATTGATAGAGTAGGCTTGGGAAAAGCTTCCAAAAAGGTTGATATAAGGTTCAATATTATAACGTACACCAATATTTCCTACCAATGCATTATAGCTTAATTTTCCGCCAGCTACAGGAATACTCTTAGTAAATGTTCCGTCACTTTTAAGCGTAGAAAGCGTATTGAAGTCATCTACATTCACTTTGATATTTTCATAGCGAAGACCTCCCTTGATGGTAAATTTTTTGAAAAGATCAATTTTTGCCAATACGAAAGGGGCAATATTAGTCATACTCATATTGGGAGTCCAGAAACGTCCGTCTTCCAGTTTTTGTACGGTTTGATCATTCAGGATATCAGCTCCATAGATGATTTCTCCCTGTGAGTTCGGGGAATTCCATAGTTGGGTATCCAGATTGATTCTTGCTCCTTTTTTCTGGGAAATAACATTAGACTGTCCGCCGTTGAAGAAAGTATCGCTGTATCCGTAAACGGTTTTAAAATCCTGATAATAAAGATTAATATTTAAAGAAGTTCCTGCAAACAGGTTCTTGTTGTCATAACTTACTCTGATGTTATGGTTTTTCGGAGTTCCCTGAGGTGTTGTTTCCAATCCTTTTCCTATTCCTTCACCAATGGTAGGAGTGATTCCGTATTTTCCTGTTTTTAATCCTACATTCAGGTCTGATCTTGAAGAATAGCCAATATAAGAAGCTTCAATTCTTTGATTTTCATTGATGTCATAGCCTATTTTCAACAATCCGTTGTAGTTGTCCATTTTGGCAATGCTGTAAGTCGGGCTTATTAGAATACCGTCTCCGTCTTTGGTATATCCTGTTCTTTCGTAGGCTAATGAAAGGGTATAATCAAATTTGTTGATCTTTCCTGTTAAAAGCTGGCTGGCTCTTAATCCTAAAGTACCTCCGTAAGGCTGTCCTGTAAAACCAATCTGTGAAACTCCGGAGATTTTTTTATCTGTTTTGCTTCTTTTCGTAATATAATTGATGATCCCTCCGTCTGCTCCGTTTCCATAGATGGACGAAGCTCCTTTGATTACCTCGATTCTTTCGATGGCTGAAGGGTCTATAGTCCTTAGATCTCTTGCTCCGTTACGAAGTGGAGTAGACTGTGGAATTCCATCAATCAAAACTAAAACCTGGCGCCCTCTTAAAGTCTGTCCCGAATTGGAAGTCTGTCCGGAGTTGGTTCCTAAACTGGGAACTGTATATTGTAAAATACTCGTAATATCAGAATTTACTGTAAGCTGAGACTGAATCTGTTTCTCTCCTACAACAGTGATAGAGCTTGGAACTTCTTTTATGTTTTCCTTTTTTCTGGAGGCAGTCATTACAACCTCGTCTACATTTTTAGTTTGTAGAGTATCTTTTACCTGAGCAAAAACGGTAGTAGTTCCTAAGCAGGCAGCTGATAAAAGCGCTTTTTTCATTATATTTTCTTTCCTTTTTTCTTTCTTTTTCCCCACCAAACCAAAAATCCGGTTACAGGGAGTGATGTACACGTGAGGCCGGCAATAAACCAGATAATTTTTCCAAACAGACCGAAGTAAGATCCTGTGTGAACATCATAATTGGCATTGGCATACTTCTCTGCATTGCTCAGTTTTTGATGGGGTTTATTGGCCAACAGCTTTCCTGAGTATTTATCGAATGTCAGCAGGTTTCTTTCGCTGAATCTTCCATCCTTTCCGTAGATGGTAACAGGAAGGTTCTTCAGTTCTTTTCCTTTTTTATTCTTTCCGTTTAAATTGATTCTGAAACTGGATGAGCCTGCATACAATTTTTCAGTCTGTGCTGCGGCTAGATCAAAAACAGCTTCATTTTTTACCATCAATGAATCCGGAGATTTAATTTCTTTTTCTTTTGGCGCTTCCCAATAACCTGATATCGCAAGGTTAAAAGTATTTTTCACATACGGATAGGCAAAATAGATTCCTGTAACACTCATTATTAAGGCAATGAATGATGCATAGAATCCTAATATATTGTGAAGATCATAGTTTTTACGTTTCCAGTTTTTTATATTTTTCCAATTGAACCAGAAGCGTCCTTTTCTTGCATTTTTATTTTTAGGCCACCATAAGATGATCCCTGTAATCAGCATTATAATAAAAAGAACGGTAGGGATTCCCACGGTGTAAGGTCCCCATTCTGAATTGAGCAGAAGTCCCCAATGGATATATTTCAGGATATTAAATACATCATATTTTTCATCATACACTGCAATGATTTCTCCGGTGTACTGATTTACATATGCCTGCTTGTTGATGAGAACCTGTTGAAAATAATTCCAGCCTTTTTTACTTTTTTCATAGTAAAGAAAACGGTAGGATTTGCTTTTGTCTAAAGGGATTTCTACAGAGCTTAACGGGTATTTTTCGTTAAGTTCCAGGGATACTTTCTCGCGAAGCAGATTAAGTGATAATGCCTTCTTTCCGGTATCTTCTTTTTTTATATAAATAGCTTCCTTGCGAAGACTGTTTTGTACTTCATCCTTAAAAATATATAAAGTCCCCGTAAGAGAGACTATAAATACAATGATACCAACAGACAAACCCAACCACAGATGGAGTTTGGCAGACCATTTTTTTGTTGGAGAAACCTTCTTTTTATGATGATGCTTTTTCATAGCAAAAAGTTAACCCCGTGAGGGGCTAACCTTTGAATTTTTAAAATTTATATCCTATTGATAATCTCCAGTTACGTGGAGCGTTGTAGATCCATGCATATTCGCCGGCATCACCTCTGTAACCACTGTAAAGCTTTTTGTTAAGAACATTGTTCAACATTAGATTTACATCGAATTTTTTAGCAGTATAGGAAACTCCGAAATTGGTGTCAAAATAATCCGGAAGGCTCTGATCTTTTGTAGCACTTACTCCATACCAAGATTGTCTTCCTCCCTGATATTGATACCCAGCAGAAATACCAAAACCTTTCATAAGGCCATTTTCAAACCTATAGTTTACCCAGGTATTTTGTACATTTTTTGCATTTCCGGGAGACTGAACTCCAATTCTTGTAGGGTCTGTATCTTTAACGGTTTTTGCATCAGTATAAGCATAGTTGATGATAATGTTCAACCCTTTGATGATCTCTCCTTTGATATCAGTTTCAAAACCTCTTGCTCTTTGCTCTCCGGTAGGAACCTGAAAAGCAACTCCACCGTTTTCATTTGAATTTCCGGCAACAAGAATATTTTGTCTTCTGATTTCGTATACGGCAAAAGTAGAGTTCCATCTTCCTCCGAACCAGTCTTTCTTCAATCCGAATTCAATATTCTGACCTCTGAAAGGATCTGTAATTAATGTTTGATGAATTCCTGTTCCGGATTGTGGTACGAAGGTTTTATCATAAATACCATAAGCAGAGAAGTTTTCATTAATGGAATAGCTTATTCCTACTCTTGGTGTAAACTCACCAGCTGTATCAGGTACAATAGGAGTACCTGGACTAAGATTAGGATAAGCAGCATAGGTTTTTCCACTTGTATATCTTCCTGCTAATGTTAATCTCAATTTGTTATCAAACATTTCAATCTGATCCTGAGCATAATAAGAAGTATATTTTACTCCCTGATCATTATAGAATGGGGCAGATGTGTTTAAAGTATAAAAGTCAGAAGAAGGAAGTTTTGTAGGATCTACTCCATACTGAACATTATAAATGTCAATAGGGAATGGGCCACCTGCAAAAGATGAAAAGTCTGCATTATACTTTCTATCTCCGTAATCGAACCCTGCAATAATTTTATGAACAATATTTCCTGTATTAAGCTTTCCTCTTACATACGTCTGGAAAATGTGATTTTTTCCTTTTGCCTGCCAGTTGCTTAATGTTCTGTTTAAAACATTTTTATTGGCTGGGTCAAAAGTTCCCCACCAAGAACCTCCGTCATAGTTCAGGTCCATATAGGCATATTGTGTACTCCAAACCCAGTCTTTGAAAAGTTTCTGATCTAAGCTTAAGAATAAACTCTGATCCTTTACTTCCGTTTTTTTGAAGTTAGGGTCATTAAAGTTGGTATGGACATTTAATGAAGCATATCCGTCATTAGACATCAGATAAGCTCCGGGTTGATTGAATTTTAAGTACTGGTAATTATACTGTGCTGTAAACGTAGTCGTCTTTGTAGGTCTGAAAGTAATGGAAGGAGCAACAATGATTTTGCTTGTTTTATCATTTTCCACCCATGAATTATTGGAGCTTCCCATTAAGTTAAGACGGTAATCTAAAACGCCGTCTTTCACAAGAACACCGTCAAGATCTGCTTCTCCTCTGAAAAGGTTATAACTTCCTGTTGTGAAGCGAACACTATTGGCAAATTTTCCCGTTGGTTTTTTAGTTACCACATTATAAAATCCGGCAGGATCTCCCATAGAACCCATAAATCCGGCAGGACCTTTTACAAACTCTATTCTGTCAATGATAGATGCATCAGGGTTAATCGGCCCCCAGGTAGAGGAAACGTTCATTCCGTTCATAAAAGTGGCAATACTGGCACCTCTCATGAATACATTGGAATAGACATTATCCCAGTGTTCTACTTTTCTTGCTCCACTTACATTACGAACAATTCCTTCAGACATGTTCAATGTAATCTGGTCAGCCAGAACCTGAGAACTCACAGACTGTACGTTCTGTGGAAGTTCAAGGATGGGTGTCTGGATTCTCAGTGAACCCGAAACCTCATTCAGCTTGTACTTCTGATAATACCTTCCGCTAACAACTACTTCTTCAATATCGTTGGATTTGATGGTGTCTTTTTTTTCCTGTGCAAAACTTAACATGGATGTTAATAATGCAGCTCCTATTGTTATTCTTTTCATTGTTTATAAGGGGGAGTATAATTTACTCTAACAGTTTAAAATTTATAAGTAAAGCTTCCTAATACGTTAGCTAGTGCCTGAGCATTGGCAGTTGTATATCCGCTCCAGTAATGTTCGTTGGTAAAGTTGTCTACTTTTACCCCGATTCTGAATTTTTTTGTATCATAAAATGCGTTCGCATTCAGTACCAGATATTTTGGAAGGATGAAGGTTCCCATGGTTGCAGAGTTCACAATCTTGTTGTCGCTCGCATAGTTTCCTCCAACTCCGAATCCAAGTCCTTTTAATTTTCCATCTAAGAACTGATAACTTGCATTGAAGTTAACCAACCATGGAGATGAAGCAGTAGCAGGTCTTCTTCCGATTACGCTTTCGTCTGCTTCCGTATATTTCATATCGTTGTAGCTTACTCCTGCGATTACAGAGAACCCTTTGATCAGATACGCATTTGCTTCTAACTCTACTCCCTGGCTTCTCAGTAAACCAGCCTGGTTTTGTACAGCCTGTCCTGTTCCTGTCATTTCACCCGTATTAAGAAGAGTATTTTTCACCTGAATATTATAGTAGCTCAAGGTTGTTGTAATTCTTCCTTTGATAAGATTTGTTTTGAAACCACCTTCAAACTGATTGGCTCTTTCAGGAGTTGAAAGTGTTACATTTCCAGCCTTGTCTGAAGTATAATATCCATTTACAGTAAAGCTGTTCTGATAATTCCCGAATACAGATAATTTTTCAGGAAGAATTTGGTAAACAACTCCAAATTTTGGAGACCATGCTCCCTGCTTGTATTCGGCTGTTTTATTTTGTCCTACCTGACCACCTCTGTAGTTATTTGTTTCATATCGTACCGAAGTAAGAATATTAAGACCGGTTACAGGAGTAATTACATTGGAAATATAACCACTGTAAGTATCTTTTTTACCAGCGCTTATATAGGTATAATTTTTCTCAAAATCAGGTTGGCTTCTCAGATTATCGTACAATGCTCCCAATGTTTGCCCATTCATATTAGAATAATCTGTACCGGTGAAAGAAACCCAGTCAAAGTTGGTAAACATAAAGTATTGATTGTCATTCAATCTCATATAATCGAAGCCGGCTACCGTTCTGTTTCGTACGCTTCCGATATTAAAATCAAAATTGAAGTTCTGCTGAACCTGGAAATAAGTTCTTTTGCTGTCTTTAGTGGACTGGTCAGCTCTTACAACTCCTAATTCGGTATCTGTAGGAACTCCTGTTACCATTCCTTTCGGAGCAAAGTAGAAATAGGGATTAAATCCATCTGAGTAAGAATATGAAGTACTTACATTTGTAGATGACTTGATATGCTCATTAATCTTATAGTTAACCTGTCCAAAAAAGTTTCTTGCTTTACCAACAGTTTTAAGACCTTCTCCTGTGTAAGATTGTTTATAGTTATAGCCTAGCTTTTCCAGTTTATCCATGCTGTCTGCACCAAGCTGTGCACTTGGAACATAAAAGAAGAAAGCTGTTTCAGGATATGAATTGGTTTCAAACATTTCCAGTTCAGCATTGATCTCTAAATTATCCGTAGGGCGATAAGTAATGGACGGGGTGAATGCATAGAAAGAGTTCTTTGCATTGGTTCTCTGGAAAGTTCCCTGATTGGTATAAGCTGTATTTAATCTGAATAATAATTTTTTATCTTTTGTAAGAGGAGCATTTACATCTGCCTGTACTCTGTAGTAGTTATAGCTTCCTCCTGCCAGAGAAACGGCACCTGCAAAAGTTTCAAAAGGTTTTTTGGTAACTCTGTTGATAACACCTCCGTAAGAGGTCACGTTACTACCAAATAATGTGGCTGAAGGTCCTTTTAAAACTTCAATTCTCTCCACATTAATAGCGTCCATAGAAGTTGTAATAGGAGCAACCATACCATTTCTGATAGAGTTTCCGGCTACAAAACCTCTTAAATTAAGATAGATACCTCCATCGCCAGCTCTGTTTGTTGCGCTCCACATTTTCTGGGCACCTGCAACATTTCTGAAAGCATCATCTACGGTGAATAACAATTGATTTTCAAGTACCCCTTTGTCAATGGAAGAATATACCTGTGGATCCTCAATTGCCTTCAATGGCATCTTATTGGAGTATTCGCTGTCTTTCTTGACGTATGTATTGATAATTACTTCATCAATGCTTTTAGTGGTTAATGAATCTTTTTTTTGGGCAGAAACCAGCATTGTTCCCAGCGCGGAAGCACAGATCAGTACATTTTTCATGAAAGTCAAATTTTCTGCAAATATATTATTTTTAACTGTTCTAAATAAATAATGAAGTTGATATTTATCATGAAATTATTATATACTGAATAACAAAAAACCGCTATGGCCAGTGCCAGAGCGGTTTTTAGATGATATTATTAAATTTTTCTTAAGCTGGAATTTCTCCTTTATATAAGAAAGAAATAATTTCTTTGTTTAATTTGTCGATCATTTCACTGAATAAGTGGAAAGATTCCTGTTTATAGATTACCAATGGATCTTTTTGCTCGTAAACAGCTCCCTGAGAAGATCTTCTTAAGTCATCCATTTCACGAAGGTGAAGCTTCCAGTTTTCATCGATGATCGATAAAGTGATATTCTTTTCAAAATCGTTTACTAAACTTTCACACTGTGTATCGTAAGCTTCTTTAAGATCAGCTACAATCGTCATTGTTTTGTGTCCGTCTGTGAAAGGAACCTGGATCATTTTGAACATTGAACCCTGGTTTTGATAAACATTCTCAATGATTGGGAATGATTTTTCTTTCAATAGGTTCAGTTTCATTCTGTAATCTTCCTGAGCTGCATTGAATAAGATATTCGTCAGATCCTGAACATTTTTATTATTAAAATCACTCTGAGAAACCGGAGATTCCATAGTAAATGTTTTAATGATTTCGTATTCAAAATCTTTATAATTTCCGGTAGCCTTGCCTTTCGCAACGATAGAATTAGCAACATCGAAAATCATATTGGTGATATCATACTTCAGGTGATCTCCGAATAGAGCATTCTTTCTTCTCTTGTAGATTACGTCACGCTGTTTATTCATTACGTCATCATATTCAAGAAGTCTCTTTCTTGTTCCAAAGTTATTTTCTTCTACTTTTTTCTGCGCTCTTTCAATAGACTTGCTGATCATAGAATGCTGAATTACTTCTCCTTCTTTATGACCCATTCTGTCCATCATTTTAGCAATTCTCTCAGAACCGAATAAACGCATCAGGTTATCTTCAAGAGACACATAGAACTGAGAACTTCCAGGATCTCCCTGACGTCCCGCTCTACCTCTAAGCTGTCTGTCAACACGTCTTGAATCATGTCTTTCAGTACCGATAATAGCTAAACCTCCTGCATCTTTTACTTCTTTAGAAAGCTTAATATCCGTACCACGACCTGCCATGTTGGTTGCAATGGTTACAACTCCCGGTTGTCCTGCTCCTGCTACGATCTCTGCTTCTTTCTTGTGAAGCTTCGCATTCAGTACCTGGTGAGGAATTTTTCTTAACTGAAGTGCTTTTGAAAGCAATTGGGAAATTTCAACAGAAGTAGTACCTACAAGTACAGGCCTTTTTGCTTCGGTTAATTTTTCTACCTCTTCAATTACAGCGTTATATTTTTCTCTGTTAGTTTTGAAAACTAAATCCTGTTTGTCATTTCTTAAAATTGGGCGGTTTGTTGGGATAACCACTACATCCAGTTTGTAGATTTCCCAAAGTTCACCTGCCTCAGTTTCAGCTGTACCAGTCATCCCCGCAAGTTTGTTGTACATACGGAAATAGTTCTGAAGCGTAATTGTAGCAAAAGTTTGAGTAGCTGCCTCAATCTTTACACTTTCTTTCGCTTCAATTGCCTGGTGAAGACCGTCTGAATAACGACGACCCTCCATGATACGACCTGTCTGCTCATCAACGATTTTTACTTCACCATCAATTACTACATATTCATCATCTTTTTCAAATAATGTATAGGCTTTCAATAATTGGCTCATGGTGTGAACACGCTCAGATTTTTCAGCAAAATCAGCGAAAAGTCTTTCTTTAGCTTCAAATTCCTCTTCTTTAGAAAGATTTTTAGCTTCTACTTCAGCAATTTCAGTCCCAATATCAGGAAGAACGAAGAAGTTGGCATCAGAGTTTCCTTGAGACATGTATTCAACACCTTTGTCTGTAAGGTCTACCTGATTGTTTTTTTCTTCAATAACGAAGTAAAGATCTTTATCTACGATCGGCATGTCACGGTTGTTGTCCTGCATATATTGTGCTTCAACTTTCTGAAGCAATGCTCTGTTTCCGCTTTCCGATAAGAATTTGATGAGTTGTCTGTTTTTCGGAAGACCTCTGTAAGCCTGAAGTAATTTAAATCCGCCTTCTTTTGTATTTCCTGCAGCGATTAATTTTTTCGCTTCGTTGAAAATAGCAGAAACGGTTTTCTTTTGTACTTCAACAATTCTGTCGATAGAAGGTTTAAGAACATCAAACTCCTGTCTGTCCCCCTGAGGAACCGGACCGGAAATGATCAATGGCGTTCTTGCATCATCTACCAATACAGAGTCTACTTCATCCACGATAGCAAAGTTCAATTCTCTTTGTACCAATTCTGAAGGTGAAGTCACCATGTTGTCTCTCAGGTAATCGAAACCGAATTCATTGTTAGTTCCGTAAGTAATATCTGAGTTATATGCTTTTCTTCTTCCGTCCGAGTTCGGCTGGTGGTTATCGATACAATCGATAGACATTCCGTGGAACTGGTAAAGAGGACCCATCCATGCGGAGTCTCTTTTTGCAAGATAGTCGTTCACGGTTACAACGTGTACTCCTCTTTCCGGAAGTGAATTTAAGTAAATAGGTAATGTTCCTACCAAAGTTTTACCTTCACCGGTTGCCATCTCGGCAATTTTACCACTGTGAAGAATAACTCCTCCGATAAACTGAACATCATAGTGGACCATATCCCAAACTACTGGAGTTCCGGCAGCATCCCATGAGTTTTTCCAAACAGCTGTGTCTCCCTGAATGCTAACGAAATCTTTTCCTGCATCAGCCAGTTCTCTATCCCAGTCACTTGCTGTTACACGGATCTCTCCATTCTGTGCCCATCTTCTTGCTGTTTCTTTTATCAATGCAAAAGCTTCAGGAAGAACCTGTACAAGAACTTTCTCTTCAATTTCGTATGACTCTTTCTTTAGAGACTCAATTTTTGAAAAAAGAGCTTCTTTTTCGTCAACATTGGTTGAATTTTTTATCTGCTCTTTTATCTGTTCTATTTGAGCTGTGATCTTGCTGGTTGCAGATTTTATATTCTCTTTAAACTCAGCCGTTTTTTGTCTCAGACCATCATCCGTTAATTGTTGGATGTTAGGTTCTACAGCCTTGATTTTTGTTACAACTTTTTTTACTTCTTTTAGGTCCTGCGCTTTTTTGTCTCCCAAAAACCCTTTAAGAACTTTGTTTAAAAAACTCATAAATTTTTTGCTTTATGCTTAATGCAAGATGCTTTAAGCGTTTTAAATGACACGCTTATCGTGTGAATTAATATATAAAAAAGGGCAAAAAAGCTCTAAGCACGCAGCCTAAAGCTTATCGCTTTATTAATATTCGTCCTCGTTCCAAAGGAAATCCTCGTCAGTAGGATAGTCACTCCATACTTCTTCGATAGATTCATAAATTTCTCCTTCGTCTTCGATTGCCTGAAGGTTTTCTACTACCTCCATAGGTGCACCAGTTCTGATTGCGTAGTCAATAAGCTCTGCTTTTGTCATTGGCCAAGGTGCGTCACTTAAATATGAAGCTAATTCTAATGTCCAGTACATAATTTTCTAATTTTTTGCAAAAGTATAAAAATAGGTTGTATAATAAACTTTTTTATACTTGATTTTCAATTCTTTTTATAATTTTTTCTTATAAATGGCTGTCACAAACTGAATGGCAGCTATGTCAGCAATTTACTTAATGTCGTTTTCTCAAAAACCATTCCACAAATTTTTTTATGCCATTTTGGAAGTCTGTGGCCGGTTTATACCCTATTAAATCCATTGCTTTTGTAATGTCAGCATTAGTTTTTGTGACATCTCCCGGCTGCATTGGCAGAATTTTTTTAGTGGCAGATTTTCCCAGTGCCATTTCTATAGTGGCAACCATTTCTGATAAAGTGACTACCTGGTTTTCTCCGAGATTAAGAATCTCATAAACTCCGGAATTGTTTTCCAGATAAAGGATAGACTTGGTAATTCCGTCAATAATATCATCTATATAAGTATAGTCTCTGGCTGTATTTCCATCGCCATAAAAAGGAATTTCCTGATCTTCCGAAATAAGCTTTACAAACTTGTGTATGGCGAGGTCTGGTCTTTGTCTTGGCCCATATACCGTGAAGAACCTAAGCTGTATCATATCTATATGGTATAGATTGTGGTAAACATGTCCTATGATTTCTCCACTTTTTTTAGTGGCAGCATAGGGAGATATAGGATTGTCTACATTGTCTGTTTCTGCAAAAGGAACTTTTTCATTGTTTCCATAAACACTTGATGAGGAAGCACAAATAAATTTTTTAATATTAAAATTCTTACACAGCTCCCAAAGATTCATTGTTCCTCTTACATTCACTTCTTCATATTCTAAAGGACGCTCAATGGAAGGGCGTACACCAGCGAGTGCAGCCAGATGAATCACCATGTCGATAGGATGATTTTTAAAGATGTTTTCAAGACCTTTCTGATCTCTGATGTCCTGCCAATAGAGGGAATATTGGTCAGAATGAGTCAATGAAATTAAACGGTTGATATCAGTCTCTTTGTCTGAGTATTCAAAATCCGAAATTTTACCAATTGACTCTAAAGTATTTTTAATTTTTACCTGATAGTTATAGAAATCATCAAAATTGTCAATGTTTATGACAGAATGTCCATTTCTTAATAATCGTTCAATTAAATGAGATCCGATGAACCCACTACCGCCTGTTACAAGATAAACCATTTGTATTTTTTATTAGTACAAAAATATAAATTTTACTTTTTGAAAAATATAATCATTAAATTTACTTAAAAAAGTAATATAAATATAATATGCAGTTTCAAGGGCAAATTTTAAAGATGACAAGCTATGATGCAAAGCCAATCCAATACTACCTCAATCTTTCAGGAGATCTGATTCACTTGAATGAATTGATGGGGAAGGAGTTAAGCATCAGACATACCGGCTTCCAATGTGTAAATTGTGGGGAGAATAAACCTATTTACAGAATGGGATTCTGCAAAAACTGTTTTTTTGAAAGTCCTTATGCAAGTGATACCATTATCCGTCCGGAGCTTTCTACAGCACATTTAGGAGTTGCAGAACGAGATCTGGAGGTTGAAAAACAAATTCAGCTTCAGCCACACACCGTGTATCTGGCTTATACCGGAGATGTAAAAGTGGGAGTTACAAGAAATACACAGATTCCAACACGATGGATTGATCAGGGTGCGACTTTTGCATTACCTATAGCAAGAACCGAAAACCGCTATGAAGCAGGAATGATAGAAGTGGCCCTGAAAGAGCATTTAGCCGATAAAACCAATTGGAGAAAAATGTTGCAGGATGATTTTGAAGGAGAAATAGACCTTGCGGATTTCAGACAAAAGATTAAAGAATATTTTCCTGAAGATTTTCAGAAATTCTATAGAGAAGGAGAAGAATTATGGATGTTCGATTACCCTTTTGAAAAACCGGAAAAGGTTACTTCGTTTACATTAGATAAAAAACCTGAATTTACCGGAAGACTTACCGGTATCAAAGGACAGTATCTGGGATTTGAAGGAGGAAATTTCATCAATGTAAGAGGACATGAAGGATATGTGATTGATCTTGAAATAAGAAATTGATCGATGTAAAATAAAACCAAATCACAAAATATGAGAAAATGGGGTAAAAGACTATTGATAAGTTTCGGAATCCTGGCAGGAATTCTTCTTGCCGCGAACTTCGGACTGAATATATGGCTTAAAACCCAGCTTCCAAATTATATAAAAAAGAACACTGACTATAAAGTTTCCTACAAAACCCTTGATGTGGATTTAGGAACCGGAAATATCTTTGCAACAGGAATTTCTGTCAATAGTAAAGATCCACAAAATACAGAGGTTATTGGATTGCAGGGAACGATTGATACCCTTAAAATAAGCCGTTTTGGAATTTATGATGCTGTTTTTAATAAAAGAATCAGCTCTTCGGACCTGTTGCTGGCAAACCCCAATTTAAATGTCATTCTTGCAAAACCGGTCGATCGTAAAACCGGAAAGAAAAGAAGTCCGTTTTTGTTTGAAAATATCAGGATCAATAAAGGAAAGATTGCCATTTTTAAACATACCAAACAAAAAATTTTATCTGTACAGCAACTGGATCTGTTTGTTGAAAATTTACAGATGACAGAAGAATCAGTTGAAAATAAACTTCCGATAGTTTTTGACAGGTACAGCGTTAAAGGGGAGAAATTCTTTTTCCGTCCCGATGAAACGTATGCCATTACCATTAATAGCATCAATACAAGTGACGGACAGATGTCAGTTGAAAATTTCAGACTGACTCCGCTTCTTTCTTTTGCTCAGTTTAAAAAGTTTTACCCTAAAAAGCCCCAATTATTTGAATTTAGTGTTCCAAAAATGGAATTCAAAGATGTGGTTTTGACTAAAAATAAGGTGTCACTTAATAATGCTGACTTTCAAAATCCTGTTTTTACAGTATATAATGCGGGAGTAAAAGCGAAAAAAAGCAATGAAAATTCCGGTTTTGAAGTTGATTTAAAAAATATAAAACTCAGTAATGCCGTAGTTCAGATCAATAAACCGGATGGAAATAAACTCTTGTCTGTCGGAAACCTTAATCTGGATATCAGTCAGCTGATGTTTAATAAAGAAAGTTCACAACAGATAATTCCTATTGGATACAAAGATTTTTTGCTTGCCGGAAAAGATATACAGTATTCCAATCATCAAAATATCTCCATACGAAGTCTTGCATTAAGTTCTAAAAGTGGAGAAATCATGGATGTTCTGCTGGCACCAGGAGTTCCCTCAGCAGAAAAAACGGTTGCAGATCTAAAGACAAATCATATTGCTTTTAATATTAATAAATTAGAATTTCTTAATAAAAAAGTGAACCTTGATCTCAAAGATATTCTCATTGACAACGTGAATGGAACGATCAAAAAAGGAGAGAAGCAGCAGAATAAAACTCCTGAACCAGGGATCATACAGTCTGTTATCGTAAGAAAAATGTCTTTGAAAAATTCAAATATTACCTATGATAACGGAAAGGAACCTTTGGTTTTTCATGATTTGAACGCCACAGTAAATAATATTGAATTAGCATCTAAAATCAATCAGCCAGGATTATCTTTTAAGGTTAAAGATTATTTTCTCACCACCCGGAACTTTGCTTACAAAACACAGTTCTATAATATGAGTTTAGGGCTTTTGAAGCTTAATAAAAATAAAGTTCAGATCAATAATTTTGCAATGAAACCTCTCGTTTCGAGGGCACAGTTTATCAAAATGATACCTGTTGAAAGAGATCTGTATGATATAAAAGCCGGACAAATAATAGCAGAAGGAAATTGGGATGTGTTTTCTCCGCATAAAATGGTGAATGCTTCCCATGTCACAATCCAGTCGGCAGATGCCAATATTTTCAGAAGTAAAATTCCGAAAGACGATCCAAAAGTAAAAGCTTTATATTCCAAAATGCTGCGTTCTGTTAAAATTCCGATGACGATCAGTAATCTTGATCTGAAAAACTCAGTATTAGTCTATGAAGAAGATACTCCGGAAAGTATGGGACCCGGAAAATTGATCTTCAGTAACTTTAATATGAATGTAAGAAACCTGAACTCTGCTAAAATAAAAGGGAAACCTACAAAAGTAGACATCAAAATCAATTGTTCATTCATGAATTTATCGCCGCTTTCTGTAAACTGGAATTTCGATGTTGCGGATAAAAATGATAATTTTACGATTGCAGGAAAAACTACCGGTCTTCCTGCCAGTGGAATCAATCCGTTTATCAGACCTTACCTTCATGTAACGGCTACTGCAGGAACTATTCAGGAAATGCTCTTTAACTTTAAAGGAAATCCCGCCGGATTACACGGAACCTTTAATCTTAAACATAAAGATTTGAAAATTGCTGTACTCAATAAGAATAATCATGAGAAAAAAGGTTTTCTGACAGCCGTTGCCAATGTTTTTCTAAAATCAGATTCTGGTAGTTTCCCGGAGGCTGTTACTGTAGAAAATGTAGAGCGGGATCCTACAAAATCTTTCTTTAACCTCTTCTGGAAAGGAATTGAACAGGGATTAAAGAAAACACTCATTGGTAAAAACGTAGAAAAAACAGAAAAGAAAGTAAAAGAAGCCGTTTCCTCTGTCAAAGATATGAAACAGTCCGTAAAAGAAATAAAGCAGGAAATCAAAAATAAAAAAGAAGCTCCCAAACCGGAAGCAGAAAAAAAGGAAAAGAAAGGTTTTCTGAACAATATATTCAAGAAAAAAGAAAATGCAGAAGAATAATTTTTTAAACCATTAAGATGATCATATAAGTGAATATCTTTTTAATTCAAACAACCTTAATGGTTTAAAAAATTAATATAAGATAAATTCAGTTTAAAAATTGAATTCGTCACTTTCCAAAATAGGAATATCTCTTAGAAACTTGTCAAACTCCTCACCTGGATAATTGCTGTCTGCCCCGTAAGAATCTATGATCATTCCACGGTTTCCGGCACCATCTTTTACTACATAAAGTACTGCGTTGTCATCAGGATTGCTGTCTCCTTCAAAACGATATGTTTTTAAAATCACCAATTCTGCAGGCTGATAAACTTTATCAGAATTTTCAAACTTCATTTCACATTTGTCATTCATTCTGAATTCTCTTTGTATCCCTCTTTCAGAAAGCGTTTTCATGACTTCACTTAAGGTCGTCATTGCATCAAAATTCCCTGAATTTTCCATAATAATATTTTTCTTGTTAAGTACAATAATTAAACCATTACAATTTCTAAATATAAGAAAAATAGTAGATTGTAATTTTCCTAAAAATAAAGTTTAATGTTAACAAAATTTATAATTTAAAAAAATAAAATAGGTATGCTTTTTGCAATGGTAACAATATTAAATCAATGAAAATATGAAAAAAGAAGTTGGAGTTTTACTGGCAGGAGGAGTTGGTCTTTTGGCAGTATTAAGTTTAATCAGCATAAAAAAAATATTGACTAAAAAAGATAAAAAATATAGTGATTCCTATTCGGACTATCACAGACACTTTGATGAAAAAAATCAAGAAGATGAAACTCATGGAGTGGAATTTTACGCACTGAAGTAGTAAAAAAATATATTTAATTATGTTAAATCCAACGCTTTTGAAAGTGTTGGATTTTTTTGTGGAAAACTTTAATGTTAAAACTCATTATTTTATGCAGATTCCATTCTAATTTTACAACAGAATGCAAAACGAAAAATTCATAAAAGGTCAGGGCGCTCAGCGAAACGTTATTAATCGTTTCGACAGATATACCTATGAACCTGAAGATGAAGATTTCGAAACAATAAAAACCTCCTTCACTGAAGTTTTTCCCAAAACAATTGTCAATCAGGTGAAAAGCGAAGACCTTCCGATGGAATATTCCATGAATCCTTATCAGGGATGTGAACATGGGTGCTCTTATTGTTTTGCAAGACCTACCCATGAGTATTGGGGATACAGTGCCGGTATTGATTTTGAAAGAAAGATTATGGTAAAGAAAAATGCTCCTGAATTATTGGAGAAATTCTTTCAGAAAAGAGGTTACAAAGCAGCCCCGATTCTGCTATCCGGAAATACAGACTGCTACCAACCCGCCGAAAGACAATTTGAAATTACCCGAAAACTACTGCAGGTGTGTCTTGATTACAGACATCCTGTCAATATTCTGACAAAAAATGCAATGGTATTAAGAGACCTTGATTTCTTAAAGCCCATGGCGGAGCAAAACCTTGTATCCGTTTCTTTAAGTATTCCCACTATTAATGAAGAATTGAGACGAAAGATGGAGCCTAGGACAAGCTCTGCAAAAAATAAATTAAAAGCTGTAGAAATTCTTTCCGAAAACAACATTCCCGTACATGTGATGGTTGCTCCCATCATTCCCGGGCTCAACAGTGATGAACCGCTGAATATATTGAAAGCTATTTCAGATGCAGGAGCTTTAGGCTTCGGATATACTCTGGTGAGATTAAATGATACCGTTGAACCTGTTTTTGTTAATTGGATAGAAAACCATTTTCCGGACAGAGCGCAGAAAGTCTTAAATCTTATCCGTTCTATGCGGGGCGGGAAGCTTGGAGATAAAAGATACTTTGAAAGACAGCGGGGGGAAGGTAACATCGCTGAAATGATTCACACCACTTTTAAGATTGGTAGAAGGAAGTTTTTTGACGGTAAAGAATTTCCAAAACTCTCAACCGCTAATTTTACAGGAACCCGTGATCAGCAATTGAGACTATTTGATTGATTAAGACATCCGGATATCTCATCTATTTATATTATAGTATAAAAAACTATTTTCAACATTATTGACATTAATAAACTTTTTACTGTTGTTTGTTCCTAGAGCTTATCATATTATATAATATATAGTGTAGTTTTTTTTCAGGAGCAATTTCCTGCTATCCATTTTTACTCCTCGCGCCTTTGCTGTCACCCTGAGCGAAGCCGAAGGGTCTCCAATCGCTTACTGCGGGGTACCCATTCCTATCAGGGCTAGAGGAGGTTAATTATGAATTATAAATTATGAGTTTTCACAAATGAAATACCCTGTCAGTCTATATATACATGATCATCTGTGTAAATCTGCGCCATCTGTGGTTAAACAAATACTCATTCCATAGGAACGGGCTTTAGTCAAAACTTATCCTTGTACTATATATATTATAATGTATCTTTCATTACTCATTACTTATTCTCTTTCCAACCCTCTCTAGCCCTCAAACCCTCCGACTCAACACCCCTCTCACAGAACTTCCAAACAATTGTTTAAAATTTTTCACTCTGCTTTCCAGTGGATTAGGGCTTAATATTACGAAACGGTAAAATTTATGTTAAATAAATTTGTTTTGCGTTGATATAAGTTGTTATCTTTGCCCCACTGAAAACGAGAGTATATCAGTAGCGCAGAAGGGCCTTTGAATAGGCAAAAACATTAAGATACTTCAAAAAGAAGCAGACGAAAAAAACTTTAAAATTTTTCAAAAAAAAGTTGCGGGTTAAAAAAGAGTTTGTATCTTTGCAGTCCCAAATAAAGGGAGCGCAGGAGTAGAGTGATTAAGGTTAAGGGAAGGGGTTAAGGTTACTTAAAAAACTTTAAAATTTTCTTCAAAAACATTTGGTCATTAAGAAATAAAGTTTTACTT
>NZ_VUNZ01000003.1 GCF_008386505.1 Chryseobacterium sediminis
GATCCGGTAGTTCAGCTGGTTAGAATGCCGCCCTGTCACGGCGGAGGTCGCGGGTTCGAGTCCCGTCCGGATCGCAAGAAGTCTTCTAGAAATAGAAGACTTTTTTTATTTGTCCCTTTTTGATAGAAGTTGAGATCCTCGAAAAGGAAAAAGCACCATCTGCTCTTATTAAACATCAATAAAAATGGCCGGAAGAAATTCCGGCCATCATTGCTTTAAAGTACTATTTAATAATTTACTTTTTAATAATTTTTACAATAGTTTCAGAATTGTTAATTCTTACCAGATAAGCTCCGGTCAGTAATGAAGTAACATCTGTTTGTTTATTTATAAATTTACCTTCTTTTATCAGCTGTCCGGACATATTATAAATCTGATAATAATAATCCTTCTCGTCTTTTGCTTCAATATACAGGATATCTTTTACAGGATTAGGATATAGAACCAGCTTATCATCTTTTACCTTTTCCTCGATAACCGTTTTACTGAAAGCAGTTCTGGCCTGAAGACCTGTGTTTGGAGTAACAGGAATACCAGGCAGCGGACCTCTTGGTGTACCGGCATCTTCCTGTTTCACACATCTGCAGCTCAAAGATGCAAAAGGATCTATGTCAGTATTTTTCACATTGTTTCTGCTATAAATATCAAAATACATATAAGTAGATCTTCCCGTCATTTCACCATTTAAATTAGCATACCAAATTCCTCCTGATGCACCCACAGCTGTACTTAATGCACCTGCATACATCACACTTCTGCTTCCTCTGCTAACAGCCTTTGGATAATTTCCTATATTATACAAACTGTTGGTAAATGAATATCCTACCGTTTTACCCCAGAAACTTGGTGCTGTTACGCTATAGATAGGCGCTCCATAATAACCTGCTTCTGTACCGTCAATAGTTCTGAGTGCCTCAGGATTGCTTTTAAGACTCCAGGGAGAAGTTTTGTTTGAACCTTTACCCAAAACTTCTGGAATTCTCCATCCATTCGGACAAGGGTCAAATACAGACTTTTTACCACCTATTCCCCATCTTTCATCATATAATCCCTGATATTGGGTATCAAATAACCAGTCTGAAGCAAGAGTATAATGAGGCGTGCTATCTCCACGATACGGATATGCAGTCACCGGCATCATCAATTTTAATGGATTGGCAACAGAATAGCCAAGAATTTTTTCTATTCTCACATCTATTTTATCTGTTGCAGTAATGCTGCTCTTGTAAGTATTATAGTTTACAATATTACTTGAATTATAGTTTGCTTCTGTAAAAGTTGAATAGCTTACAGCACCGCTGTTATTGGTAGTACCTAAGAATATATTGTATTTAGTACCACTAATATTATTGAAAATAGGCAGCGGATCTTTTCTTCCCCATTGATAATGTAACCCTTGTGAACCGTTGAGCTGATTTACCTGAGCAGCAACAGTTGGGTTATAAGGGCTTGGCATTGCCTCAATAGCACCTATATTTCTATCCATGATAGTTGTTTTCAGGATCGTTCCGTATTGGGTATAATTTACATAATTATCAGTGGTGATAGGGGTGTCATTTACATGGGTAAAGGAATTTACGGATGTATTGGTTACCCAGATATGCCAGCTCCAGTAAACAGGATTGCTTATTGAACCATTATGTAAGGTAACTACAGCATTTCCTGACTGATTAGCATTTACTTTTACATTGATATTTGCCTCTTTGGAAGAGGTATTGTCAAGGGTTAATTGTGTTATTAGACCAGGATTGTCTGTCCAGAGTATATTCGCTTTTAAGTCATTAAAACTTGTCGTATTTAAGATTTGAGTATTTCCTAAATAATTACTCTGTACGGAAAATGCTTTACTTACCGGTACCGAAACAATCTGATCTGCAGTAGATTTTGTAACCATATACGTATTAGGATTATCTAATCCTGTTTTATAGGTTTCAGTTTCAGTAAAGAAAGTAGTATCGAATTTATAATTGTTTTTTATAAATAACGGATCTTTAATACATCTGCACGCATGTGCATTATTGGTTGAGTAATCATCGGAAGGTCTATAGCTATACAAACCATACACATTAGGATAATTGGCAGCATCAGGTCGATAATTATTGGCGATTTGGTCAGCGGCAGGAATTAATCTTAATGCACTTGCTAATGATGAATAATCACCAAAAGTAGTCATTGTAGATGTCCATAAGTAAGTTTCAAGCTGATCTGTAAATGTTGCTTTAGTATGATACCTGGCATCTGAAGCCGCACCTCTTCCAATCCATCCGGTTCCCGGGAATATTCCGATATTGTTTCCGGCTACATTCGTCATATCGAAACCATACTGAGGATATACTTTTATACCGGCAAGATATCCTTTTAAATTAGATAATCCTGGAGGGATATTTGACTGAACTCCATTCAAGGCAGATAACGGACTGTTTACTTTAGCTCCAAAAGGGGTAAAATCCATTCTTACATTTTTGGTTGACGAGGCAACTAAAACTGAAGGCAGTCTCCATCCGTTAGGACAAGGATCATAAGAGGATTTATTTCTATAAGGTTGTGGCACCGAGATATCCGTTGCCTGTAGTCCCTGAGAGTTATCTGACCATAAGTTAACTTTACTCAGCTCATTAGTCTGTAATCCAGGCACCTGTCCAAACCAGTTATAATAGTAAGGAATATTGTTAATCGTTCCATAAATGGAAGGAGTTGTTGTGTTATCATCATTAACGTACATCAGGCTTAAAGGGTTTTTAACCGATGCTCTGATATTGTCCGTTATGTTTGCCGCTGATTTATTTACAAATAACCTCAGATCATTAAAATTTTTATAGTCATTAAAAGGACTGTTGGCAAATTTTAATCTTGGCATTGCATCATCATAAGCAATTTTCCCTAAGCTTCCTGTTACCTGATAAAAGCTGGCATCAGTATAAGTTAAAGAAGGGAACGGATCTTTTCTTCCCCATTGGTATAGAAGGCCTCCGTTTTTATGCCATCCGTTTCCATTAAGAGAATTCCCTATTGCACCAAGGTTTCTGTCCATCCATCCCCATTCGGAGTTAGGGATTGTTTCTATAGTGCCATCATTCAATTGTCTTTTTACATCATCATAGCTTTTATAGGTAGAACCACTTCTGGGTTCATCTGTTACCCAGATGTGCCATGACCAGAATACTTCTCCATTTACCTTATAAGCAACCACTGCATTTCCTTTTTTTACTTTGTTTACAGGTACTTTTATTTTTGCATTTTCATCTGATCCTATAATATCCAAAGTGTAATTTTCTTTAGATTTTATCAGTCCCATAGTATCTTCCCACAGAACATCAGCAGTTATAGGCCCGGAAGGGATGTCGATACCTTTCATATAATTCCCGCTTCGCCACATTTCGTAGGCTTTTTTTACAGGGATATAAAGCCCATCTACATTATTGCCATCATCATCCTTACCTGTGAAAATGTAGCTGTTAGGAGCTTTTGTCCAGTCTGCTATCGTATTATCCGGCTGCGCACCTGTATTTATAACAAAACAGTTGCTGGAGCAGTCTGGAGAATCATACGCTGTTGTATTTCCAAAAATCCCTACGTACTTTATGAATTTCTTGATTTCAGCTTCTACTTCCGGAAGTGGTCTCATCGGTCCGTTCCAGTCAGGGCGTACTTTTCTGTTTCTGATAGCTCCGATACCAAATAATGAAGCTCTCGGAGTATTACTTAAGAAGAAATTTTCAGATCCGGGTCCCCTCTGTTTGTCATATAAAGGCGGGTAACCGAAATCATTCACTGTATTATAATTGCTTAATGCATTGACAGTGATATACTGCCCGGTAGATTTATATACCCTGAAACCTGTTATTTTGCTTACAACAATAACTACAGGCTCCTGATCTGCGATAATATCGGTCAGTTTCTCGTTGATGTAATTATAAAGGTTGTAATACCTGTTAACTAAAGCATTAGGGTTGGTAAAATCCAAATATCCTCTGCCCCAGGGTTCTCCGCCCTCTTCAGGAGGCAAAAACCAGTTACTGAAGTTAATAAAGAAGCCTGAACTTGAAAACTTACCGGCAAATACATAAACAGGGTCATGATAAGAAAATTCAAAAGGGCTTGTGTCACTGCCCTGATAGATATATTTCTGTGAGCTGACAATTGTACCCAGATTATTAGGATTTTCAATGTTGATGACAGGGGCATTGGCATTCGTGTTATCTAGTGTCCCGTTTGCATTGACTGATAAAACAATATCATCAAGTTTTTTTGTCAGATGTTGTGATTTTACTCTGTCTTTTACACCGGAAACAGTTCCGTTAGGATTAAACAATACTGTACCGCTTTTTTTTGGGGTGAAAAGTATTGTGTATTCATTTTCATCCAGTTCACAAGCTGTCGCAGTATAATCTCCGAATTTGTAATGGCTTACTGCTTTATTCCAGGTGATATCAGTAAAATTATTCGTTTCCGAGCTTAGCTCAACTTTTAAATTATATGTACCACTGCTTGCAGAAGCCGGTAATTCAAAAGTAGCATTAAGATTTTCATTATACTGATTGTTGGCATACAATGTCTTACACCATGCACTGATCCATTCTCCCAGTGCATTCTGGTATTTTACAGAAATCAAAACATCACTGGTGGTAATCGGTTTATTGAGCTGTCCACTCATGACAACGGCTCCTTTTTCATTTACATTTTGTGAAATGACCATTACAGGTCCCAGATCATAATTGTAAGTAGTGACGGGAAGACGGCTTTCCAATATCATATATTCATTAGAGGAGTGCCGGTCTGTACTGCCTCGTGAAGAAGCATAGACGGATGCAACTGAGCAGAATACTGCCCAGACTGATAGCATTGATTTTTTTCTCATAAGCATGTTTTTTTTTAAATTATTTGATTCTATTTCAGATGAATAATGATTATTCAATTTTACTTTAGTCAATATAACAGGAAGAAAATGTAACAAAACGGATATCTTATTGTAAAATAACAATGAGGCACAAGTCAGATATTATTGGTGGAAACAGGTTTGTAAAGCCGACTGTTTATAACAATTGTTACTTCCTGTTATATAACCTCGATAAAAGAATCCAAATCGTGCGTGTGTTGCAGATTTCCGATATAATTATTACAGGTTTTTAGGCTCGTGTTGTTTTGTGAATAAAAATAGGCTGGTACCATAGAGTATGGTATAGCCCGAATGGAGAATAAAGATGTCATTTTTCATATTTGTGTTTCAGGTTTTTAGTTTTTATTAAAAATAATTAATAATCAATTATACAATTATCCAAACTTACAATCAGAATAAATCAGGAAGAAACATTTCAGAAACAGATGTTTTTTAATGAGAAATTTCTAAAAAGCTTTTTGTGTTTTCTATACTATTTTTTGTTAAATGTTTGAATAAGATTATATTAATTTATTAATAACTATTATGTTTGCAAAGTTACGATATTAAAAAAAACACACAATGAGTCAAAAAAATCTGACTAATAACAGCTCTGCTGATGGGGAAGAAATATGCCCTGTACAGAAGTTTTTAAAAGCACTTTCAGGTAAGTTAAAACTGGAAATATTCATTCTTGCATCCCAATCAACTTTACGTTTCAGCAGTTTGCTCCGTGATATAGAAGGATCAAATAAACAATCATTATCTATTGCATTGAGAGAGCTGGAAGAAATGAATTTATTGGAGAGGGTAGTCATCAGGCAGAAACCTTTACACGTAGAATATAACCTTACTAAAAAAGGAAAAGCATTGATTCCCGTCTTTCAACAATTGGAAGGCCTGATATAAAAGTGAAAAATTATTTTACCTTCAGGTAAAGAAGATTGTAAATTAAAAAACCGGTCCTATTAAGAACCGGCCTGCTATTTATTTGCATGAAGAATTTAAAGGGTTGTTGAGATAATCTTTCCCCTGAGGAGGCTGCACAAAATAAGGTGTTCCATAAGTATTTCCGGGGCGGAAAAAATCGGTGGAAATTATCTGGGCACCACTGCTGAAAGCTGCCTTAGATCGAGTAAAATCATTGGTTTTTGCTTCGTAGGTTTCAATATCTGACCTGGTTCTGATTATAAAACCCTGCTTTACCAGATCCTGTATCTCTTTCTGTCTTACGATGGCATTATCCCGTAGGATAAACCCTGCGAAAGAATCATCAGGCTCACTGTTCAGGAACATGACTCTTTCCTTTAATGAACCGTTTATGAGATAAGGATTGTTTTTTGAAGATAAAGTTCCGGCACTTCCGGGAAGAAGCATAAAAATGAATTTTCCTCTGCTGTCGCTCAGTTTAGGCCAATTATTGTGGGTTACAGCATCTCTGAGCGTAGGATATTTACCCTGCACTTCTTTTGGAGTAATGATCTTGTCTTTTCCAAGGTATTTTACAATTTCTTCATCCAGTTCATCGTAAGCTTTTGTATCAAAAGGAAGGACTTTTGTACTGTTTTCAAGAATCGGAAAACCGGAATCTTTTGCTTCAATCATCATGAAAACCGGAGTGTGACCGGGATGTTGATCAGACCATGTTTTAAGAGCGGTAAGTGCATCTTTCAAAGTCGGGTAATGAGTCCTGAAATCTATATCTGCCATATGCAGTACTTTGAAACCGGGTTGATCCAGACCTTTTGTATTGAAAGAAGCCAGATCGGTGACTCCCTTTGCCTTTAATATTTCATACGTGGCAGGATGGCTGAATCTGTTGCCATCCGGATCATAATAGACATCTATTTCCAGCCCTCTCAGATTGGTGTTAAGCTGTTCTGTGAAGTCAGGATGATTATAATTCAATCCTTCTTTCAGGTCCATTCCATAAGGATGATACTCTTTAAATTTAGCTTTTTGCTCTTCAGACATTATACTGCTGTATTTCTGCATCATTCCGTTGATAATCGGGGTGACAAGATCCAGCACTTTAGGATCTGCCGGCTTCGCATAGGAATTGTGGGTTCCTACAATCTGCAGTTGATTGATTCTGATATTCTGGCATTTATCCTGTGCGTGCAGCAGTGCTGTCATACAAAATGCAGCTCCATATATATACTTTTTCATATGAATAAAAAATTTTTGATTAAAAATTGAAATTGAATCCAAGTTGTCCGCGTATTCCGGAATAAGAAATGTTTTCTACGCGGTCCTTTGTTCCCATATAATAGCGGTTAGGCTCATTAAAAATATTGTTGAGTTCTACAAACAGGCGGACTTTTTTTGTAAGACTGTAAGAAGTGGAAAGGTCTACTGTAAAGTTTTTATCAAAATACTGATAATGATCTGCTCCTGCAGCCGCTCTGATTTCACTTACGTAATTTCCTTTATAATTTCCTGCCAGGCGGATCATCAGCTTACTGGTTTCATAGAACAGGATGGTGTTGAAAATATGCTTTGCCTGATTGGGAATCGTGGTAGACATGGTTCCCGTCTGTTTCCCGTTTTCGTACACCGGCATATTCATTTTGGAAGAGATATAGGTATAGTTTCCTTCAAAACCAATATTTTTCAAAAAGCCGGGAAGACTTTCAAAACGTTTAGAGATACCGAATTCAAAACCGAACAGTTTGGCTCCTTCCAGATTTTTTGGGGCTGTAAAAGTATAAGCTCTTCCTGCGAGATCTACCACGGACTGATCTTTGTAGATAAGATTGGTGATATCTTTATAGAACACTCCGGCTGTTATCAGGTCCAGTTTTCCAAAGTAATTCTCAAACATAAGATCAAAATTATTTGAAAACGTAGGATCCAGCTTTGTATTTCCCTGAGTGATTGTGTTGGTAATATCATTAACAATAGTTCCGGGATTCAGATCATTAAAATCCGGCCTTGCAAAAGAGCGGGTATAGGCCAGTCTCAGGATGCGGTCATTGCTGATATTCCATTTCATATTGACCATTGGTAGCACTACATTGTACGTTTTATTATCCTTAATGTCTTCTGTTTTATTGTTTTTATCAGCTACAACCTTTTTGCCCCAGAAGGTAACATCATTATATTCATTTCTGAAACCTCCCAATATCTGAAGCTGATCTGAAATTTTCCAGGTTCCCATCAGGTAAGCCGCCCATACATTTTCAGTACCTCTGTAGGAACTTGTAATATTAGAATTACTATCTTTACCGCTCACCTGCATCAGTCCTAAACTGTTTTGAGTAGCGGGATTGTACATCTGATCGATTTGTGCGTTGGTAATCTGGTCAATGATCACTGCATTGTAAGGATTCCCCAATGGATTCATAAATCCTCCTTTGTACTGAAAAGCTTCGCGCTCAAGCTGATTCAGATAGGTGACCGGAGATCCGGGGATTCCCAATGATGATTTGGGCATCCAAACCAATACGGAGCTGTCAACTATTTTATTCTTGTTGTTGTATTTTGTTCCGAATTTAATCTCAAAATTATCCGCTGCTTTATATTTGATATCAACCTGTCCTCTAAGATCCGTTTCACTGTTATGATTCTGGCTTAGGATAATCTGATTCAGTTTGAGTTTATCTGCAGCTATTGCCTGCTGATTATAAGGAAGGGTATATCCTCCGGTATCACCAATGCCGTCCGGAGCATCCATTGCCATATATTTTCTTCCGTCAGCAGACAGATTTCCATAGGTCATAGCTTGTGAGAAATTAATGATGGGATAGCCTCTTTGATCTTTTTCAAGATTATCCGGCGAATCAAACTTAAACTCAGAACGCGCTTTAGATAAGGACCAATCCACTTGCATACGCTGTCCCACCTGATGATTACCGCCCAGCTGCATAGAATACAGATCCGTAAGATAATCCGCATGACGAGCCTGCAGAAGTACATTTTTACTGTCAAAATTAAAATAGGTTTCCCTTACAGACTGACCATCTTTATACTGGCTGTATAATGCTTTTGCATATAATTTATTCCTGTTGTCTATTTCATAATCCAATCCTAAATTGAATCCCAAAGTTCTTCGGTTCGCCAGATAATCACGAAGCTGAAGCTGATTGATGGAATAAGAGGCGGTTTTATCTTTCAGGCCATAGTTGTAAATATTTCTCATCTGATCAATAGCTGTAGAACGCTCCCAGATCACTGCTGAGGTAATGAATTTCAGCTTATTGGTAATTTTATTTCCATAGACGATGGAAGTATTGTAAGTAGGGGATTTGGACATATTGACATAGCCGGTAGCCATACTTATAGCCAAAGTCTCTTTATTGGGTGAAGTTTTCGTAATAAAATCCACATTTCCACCAATGGCATCCCCATCAAGATCCGGAGTTAAAGCCTTAGATAAACGTACATTCTGAATAAGTTCAGAAGGGAAGATATCCATCTGAATTCCACGGTTGGCATTGTCACCGCTGGCACTTGGCATTCTGTTGCCATTCAGGGTGGAAGCAGTCCATTGTATAGGCGTTCCCCTTACCGCTACAAAACGTCCTTCACCCATATCCCTTTCAATAGATACTCCCTGCATACGCTGTACGGCATCTGCGGCATTACGATCCGGCAGTTTTCCGATGGCGTCGGCAGAAAGTACTTCCGTAATCGTGTTAGAGTTTTTCTTCATGGTAATTGCCCTGGCCTGTGATGCTTTATAGACACTGGTAACTACTACCTCCTGAAGGTTATTTTCTTTAAACTTAGCCCCGAATTTAATCAGGCCAAGGTCTACTTCCTTTTTATCCGTAATGGTGAAAGGAATATAAACATTATCATATCCTTTATATTCTACAACAAGCTTATAACTGCCGTCATAAACATTATTAAGAACAAAAGAACCATCGGTATCGGAAGTTACCTTCTGTCCGCTATTTTCAAGATAAACCAGAGCATTGGGAAGGTTTCCCTGATTGTCTACTACAGTTCCGTGAACGGTGGTTTGTGCAAAGGCCAAAGGCCCAAGAAGAAAAAATGCTGCTTTTGTTAAAAAAAGTCTTTCTCGTGACATCCTTATAAAGTTTGGTGCAAAGATGTCAGCTCCCTCAAAAGTTTTGGTTCATTTAAATTTTATGCAACTCCTTCCGTTGAGTTCGAGGTGGAATGTATTGTAAATCAATAAGTTGCTAATATTAAATAATTGTAACTAATGAACAAGCTGGGAAGGAAGACAATCGAATTCCTTTTTAAAATATTTATAAAAAGTAGATTTGGATTTAAAACCACATTGAAATGCAAGATCTGTAACACTGGCTGAAGGATCTTCTGATAAGATCTGTTTGAAGTGCTGTATACGGTTTCTGTTGGTATATTCGTGAAAATTGGAATGAAGGTGTTTATTAAAAGTAATACTTAAGTCTGACTTGCTTATTTTCAGATGGCTGGAAAGCTGGTCTAAGGTAAATTCCTCATCCAGATATACATGGCTCTCCTGATAGAACGAAATAATGGCGCTTTGAACAGAATCAAAATCAATTTTTGAAAGATCTTTATACTGATAGGTTTCTTTAGGTGCAGAAGAATGTAATATATTTTGCTGTTCCTGCAGTTTGTGCTGGTACGTTAAAATATAAACGTACAAAATCCATCCGAATTGAAAGAGAAACAGAAGGCTGTAGATCTTCTGATAGATCAGAGTGTCCCAACCCAATTGGTAGACCGCCCAGAAAATCAATACTCCCAATAGTACATAACCAACCAGATAACGGAAATTACCGGCTACAGGATGAGTAATGTTTTTATGGTATCTTGTCAGTAAATAAATACATAAAACAAGGCAGGCAATCCAATAATAACTGTAGTAAACGAAGTAGGATTTATAAGAACTGATCGCCAGATCTGCCCAGGAAAGGTTAAGCATCTTTGCAGAAGTTGCAATTGCATGATGAATAACAACCAATGTCAGCGGAAAAATCAGGTATTTAAGCTTATCTCTCCATTTTGCATGAATTAAATGAGTAGTAATATAAAGAAAAATAAGTCCTTTAAAAACACGGAGACTTCCCGGAATTTCATACAGAACAGATTCATAACCGAATTTTTGGATGATAAAATATTCATATCCCATATCCAGTGTGACCACTCCGATATACAATAGCAGCATATTCAGTACAGATTCCCTGTTTTTGATGAGGGACATCAGCAGAGTAAGGGTGATAAGTGCCTGTAGTACAACTACCATAATGATATATAACATGATAACTGATATTTTGCCAAAATTATAGATAATATGAGCATGGTATCTTTAACAAATTATTAAATATCAATTGAGAAAAACAGACAATAATTAAGATGTAAATACTGACAGGCATTTTTTCGGTTTTGTATATTGAATGGATATTGCTATTTTAGCTAATAAGGATGTCCTTGGATATTTATTTTACAGATTTAATATCCGTTTCACTATAAACCAATCACTGATATTATATTATTCATGAAAAAACAATTTCAAAACTGGACTCTCTTTTTTATTGTAGGAATCATCGCGATAATTGCGGGATTGATTAGTTCTATGATTCTAATGAATGGCTCTTCGGCTCCTGATGGATTATTCGGGATGTATATTCTGTTCAGCCTGATTCCCATATTGCTGGTGATTATTATAGACAGAATTCTAGTTTGGAAATTCGGAAATAAAAACGTCAATAAAGTTCAGTTTTCTATCCTGTTGTTGATAGTACTTTTATGGCTTGTAAGATTTGTGGTGAATCTGATTATGTAAATTGCTCTGTTCAAGTTATTTATATTAGGTTATAGTGAAAGAAAAAACAGAAGAATAATCTTCTTTGAAATCCGTGAAAATTCCTTTAAAATCCGTGAATTTGAGAAATTTATCAGCTATAACTCATCATTTACAGTGATAAAGCCTCCGTTTTTTTACGGTATTTTTAATAATGTCTTTTATGATTCGATTTTAGGTCTGATATTTGTACTGGGTAGCCAAACTAAATGGCCAATTTATTTATGAAAAACATATCTGTGAAAAAATCCTTTCTTTATGCTTGTTTATGCACGGTTTTTCTTGTTTCCTGTAAAAAAGAAATAGATAAAATAAGCGATACTTTTAAAGATACAGTGTCTGCTTCGGAAACCCCGGAAGTAGAAAAAGATTCTGTAAAGAAAGATTCTGTTCCCGTGGTAAAGAAAGAATCTGTTCCGCCTGTAATACAGGAAAATGGTTTTTATAATGCTTTTGTCCTTCCAAAGGATAAAAAGATGCGTGATTCTATCTATGCTGAATACAGCAAGAAATACAGTGTAGAAGAGCGTACTGCTATTTTAGCTTTAAACAGACTGGATTCTAAAAGCAAATGGAATGCTGATACACTTGTAGTTCCGGCGAAAATAGATACAACATTGATGGCATATTCACCATTTCCTATGCAGCTGGATGTGCTGAGCGGAGTGAAAAAGTTTGTCATCTTCTCATACCCAATACAGGCTTTTGCAGTATATTCCAATGGAAGCCTTGTGAAATGGGGACCTACAAGTATGGGTAAAAAGGCAGCTCAGACTACCAGAGGACTTACTTTTGCCAACTGGAAAAAAGAGCTGGCTATTTCTACTGTGAGCAGCGAATGGAAGCTTCCTTATAACTTTAATATTCATAATCTAGGAGGTATCGGATGGCATGAATATACGCTTCCCGGATATCCTGCTTCACATTCTTGTCTGCGATTGCTGAGAAAAGATGCGAAATGGCTGTATTCTTATGCAGATACCTGGATACTGAATCCCGGAGGTGCTACTACAAAAGCCAGAGGTACAGCGGTAATGGTGTTTGGGGATTATAAATGGGGCGGAAGAAAACCGTGGAGAAAACTTCTGGATGATCCTAATGCTAATAATATTTCTGTTGAAGAATTAACTAAGCTTCTTGAACCTGAGGTTCCAAAAATGCTGAAAGAACAAAGCAACAGAGAAAAAGTAGCAGATTCCATCAAAGCGGCTAGAGCAGCGGCTACACCTATTCAGAATGAAAAGCCAATAGAACCTCAATCTAACTAATTTTCTTTTCAAACTGCAGAGTAGATTCTTCAGCGAACCTTCTCAGCTTAAGCATCTCATCTTTACCCTTATGCTGCCCGAATCTTGCAGCAATATAAGTAAGAAGAATAAAAAATAACATGATAAAAGAAGCGCTCAGTGCCCAAGGGTATTCAGCGCTTTTTATTTGCTTCTCTACGTAATACATAGTGAAGAAAGTCATCCAGAGAATAGAAAAGGAAAAATACAGGAACATGAAGAATGTCCATACCGCAGAACTGGGACCAAATACTCCGCGTATTGCCGTATGCTCATCTTCCATTTCTACCCGTAAGGCAAGGCAGGGTTTCCAGTAGCTGTCATATTCTGTTTTTATCCAGATGGTAGCAACTTCTTTATTGATATTGCCTGAAAACTCATCTTTATGCTCTTCCATATATTTTTTCAGATTTTCGGCGTACTCTTCTTTAGTGAGATGAGTATACATTTTAAATCTTGGCCGGGTTCTTATCCTATCTAAGGTGCTTTCTTCAGTATTCATATTTTTATTCTTGATATGGAATGGGATCTTCAAGCATGAAGCGCAATGTCAGTTCTTTATTTTTCCTCTGAATAATCATGGTAATATTCCTTCCTTCATTAGATTTCATAAGCTCCATAATCTTTTCCAGCGTCATGTCTGAAGTTCGGTCTCCGTTAATACTCAGAATTTTGTCATCTTTTTGTAGACCTGCTTTATAAGCGGGAGAATCTTTTCTTACTCCTGCAATGGAAAATATAGGTTTCAAACTAAATTTATACTGAAAAGCGTCTTTATAGACTTCATTGACTACTGTAGCTGATTTTTGAGTTTCAATATTTATTCTGTCCTGCTGCCATTCCAGACCGTCCTGTTTGAAGTCCAGACCACTCATATTAAAATGAAAAGGATCATCAAAATATCTGTTTTTTCTCAAATACAGCTTTTGGTTGGGATAATCAAAAACTACCGTAAACCTTCGCATAATTTCGCTTCCCACAGAACCTTTTCTGTTTTCAACCAGATTAACGTGCTGAATAGAAAATTCATCAGGCATAGCGGTAAGAGGTTTTTCAAATCTAAAATCCCCAAGGTAGAAATTATGGATACGGCTTCTTTTGCCATAAATATCTCCATTGAAACCACGGCCCAGAAAATCATCAATATTAGGTCTGTTGTAGACAAAATTCTTAATAAGAGCAGGGAAGAGCCAGATAGCATCACTATTTCCAAGATCAATCAAAAGTTTTGAATCCTTCTTTTCATTGGTCATTTCCACACCGGCATACAGATAAGGCTTGTCTTTTTCAATCGTGATTGGGAACTCTTCAAATCTTTTGGTTTTCTTTTTCAAAAGATCAGCATTTTCATAAACTGTTATTTTCTTTGAAGCATAATCAATGTAAATAGGATGATCTTTAAAAAAATGATATCCGATAACTCCATTTACAGGAATTCCTACGTGAGGTGAAATATTGAATTCTTCATCAATAATGATATAAAGAGACATAGAAGTATTGATAATGGCATCACCTATTTTACCTATGTTACGCTCGGATTTTAAACCATCAATACTGATATTCCCTCCAAGACCTGAAAATTTTACTTTTTCAACATTACTCAGTTTCAGTTCCTTATTTTCCAGGCTGAAAAGAATAGTCTCCGAAACCCCTGTATCCAGCAGGAAGGTAAGTTCCGCACCATTGACATTGATAGGAATAAAGATAAGATTGTTGATAAACTGAAAAGGAATCACCGCTTTTTTCGTATTAATCAACTCAAAAGAGTTCTGGGCATTTATAAAAATGCTTAGAAATAATCCCAGTAAAAGCAATTTGAATTTCATTTACTGAATTTACTGAAATTATCTATATGATAATAAAAAAACATTCCAAAAGCAGGAATGTTTATGTAAATTACAATGAAGTAAGGTTTTTTGTTGAATTTATTTCAAAATTGGGTCTTGGTTTATTTGGAAAAGAACTCCATCAGATCCATATAATTCTTCTGATTGACACCATGCCCGCTCATATATTCTCTGAAAGTGAAATAACAGCTGAGATCATACAGAAGGTCCGCCGCTTTTCTTCCCCATTCAAGTGGAATCACAGCATCATCAGAACCATGCGAAATGAAGAAACGAAGCCCTTCCAGTTTCTTTTTATCTTTTACAATACCGTCCAGAATTTTATCTTCAGGATAACTGCTTAGACAGGCAACATAATTGAACAGTTCAGGATGTTTTAAAGCCAAAGCATAGCACAAGATTCCTCCCTGGCTGAAACCGCACAGATGAGCCTTGCTTTCTGTAAGCCCATAATGGTTGATGATCTTAAGCATACTTTCCAATATGGCATTTAAAGATTCCTTTGCCTGGGGAACATCAATAAAGTTTTCGGGATCATTGAAATTAATATCATACCAGGAATATCCTTCAAACTGAGTATCACGAGGGGCTCTGAAACTTACAATGATCCAGTCATTCGGAAGTGTTTCCCTGAAGCTGAAAAGATCCTGCTCGTTACTGCCGTAGCCATGAAGCATAAAAAGAATAGGAGTGTTGGAAGTAATATTTTCCGGCTCTCTTACTAGATAATCTAAATTCATACAGCAAAGATAAATAAATTACATGCAGAATCTTAAATTTTATTATTCATATAATGAACTTTGGGCACATGATGTTTTATGTTTAAGGATTGGTTCCTTGAAGTGTATTTTTGGACTTTAGATGTGGGTTTTTATTTTTGCTGATTTGATATTATTTAGAAATCTTTATTGGAAAATTTTCATAAAAGTTATTTTTATATTAATAAAAAACTTATATTTGAAACATTAAAAAATCTATTTGGAGAAATGAAGCAATTTTACAATTCAAAAAGTTTACTTAGACTTTCTTTTTTATTCGTTTTATTATTTTCTGTAATTACCGTTGTTAATTCTTGTAAAAAAGATGACGATGAAGAATTTAAGGATCATGTGGTTCAATTTGAAGTGAAAACTACTACAGGAGGAAACATTATAAGTGTTGTAACACAGGTGGGTACTACTCAGAACACCATATACAACACTCCGCAGTCACCAGTAACTTCACCGTGGACAAGTGGGGAATTCTTTGTGAACTCCAGCCAGGCACAGTTGAATCTTGATGCTAACGCATCAATGCCGGATGATAATTCTGAGTTAACGATCAATCTTTATATAGATGGAGAAGTTGCAAGAACTGTTAAGAAAAAAGGAAAAGGAGTATTAGTTGCTTCTATCGATTACAGTTTCTTAGAACCATAAAATAATACAATATTTATATACAAAAACCGCTCTTAGAGCGGTTTTTTATTTTTCGATTAATTGCTGCTGCACCGCAAGATTAATAAGTTCTGTTGAGTTCTTCGCCTGAAACTTCTGAAGCAAATTCTTACGGTGGGTATCTACGGTAAGAGGGCTTAAGAACAGCTCTTCGGCAATGATATTACTTGTTTTCCCTTGTGCTACCATTTGCAGGATCTGTTTTTCTCTTTTGGTAAGTCGTGGCATTGGAAGATCATGCTGGGAAGGGCTGCTGATGATCTGTTTTGTCTCATTGCAGAAAACAATATCTCCGGAAAGAGCGCCTTTGATGCATATGACGAGTTCATCAATAGAAGTATTCTTGAGAAGATAACCACTTGCTCCGTTTTGTATAGACTGCATGATGATGCTCCGCTCAGAGCGGTTACTGAACATAATCACTGAGGTATTTGGAGATATTTTTTTGATTTCTCTGCAGAGTTCTGTCCCATTGGCATCAGGTAGGGTAATATCAAGGAGGATAATATCTACGATTTCCGATTGGATAAAATTGATCGTTTCCGCACCGGAAGTAAAGCTTCCCGATATATTAAAAAAAGGCTGGCTGTTCAGCATCATTCTAATTCCTTCAATGACAATTGGATGATCATCTACAATGATGATATTTATTTTTTCATTCTCCATGGATGTTGAGTTCTATATTAATGGCTGTCCCCTGATCATCGGAATGTATTTCCATTGTTCCTTTCAGGTAGTTGACCCTGTTTTTCAGGTTACGAAGTCCCATACTTTTGGTGGTATTTTCTATATTTTTATCAAAACCTTTTCCATTGTCTTCAATCGTGATCAGGAAATTTTCACCGGATTGCGAACATTGAAGCAGGATGCTGCTGGCTTCTGCATGTTTTATGGCATTGGCCAATAATTCCTGTACAATTCTGTAAATATTAAGCTGAATATTTAAAGGTAATGTCTTACTGATATCAATGGCCTGAAAATCAATATTGAGATTTTTTCTGCTGTAGAATTCGCACAAGTCATGTATGGCAGTTTCCAAACCAAAATTAAGTAATGATTCAGGCATTAGATTTCTGGCTACATGCCGCAGTTCACTCACAGAATTGTCAAGCTGGCCTAAAATTTTATAAAACTCCTGATCTTTTTCAGGATTTAAATGATGGGAAGACCATGTAGAAAAATTGATTTTAACACCCGCAAGCATTCCGCCAAGACCATCATGAAGGTCTCTTGCAATACGCTCTCTTTCTCTTTCTTCACCATCAAGAATAGCTTTGGTAAGAGATAATTCTTCCTTTTGCTTAATATCATTGAGTCTCTGTTCACTTATTTTTTTATTTTTTCTGAAAATGATAAACAGAAAGATGAGAAGACTTAAAGCTAACAATAAAACAAGTCCCATTCCCCATAAATAAGAGTTTTTCTTGTTTACTTCCAGATCCTTTTGATTTTTTTCAGCATTTAAAGTCGCTATTTTTCTTTCCTTTTCAGCGGTATTGAACTTAGATTCAAGTTTGTTGATTTCAAGTTTCACATTTTCAGTGTTCAGGCTGTCGTTAAGTTTGGAGTATTTCTGCTCCCATAGAAGTGCCTCTTTGGTATTTCCTGTTTCCTCATTGAGTAAAGAAAGCTGCTTATAAAAAGTTTTTCTATTGTTAAGATCAATAGCTAAAGACTTTTCTGTTAAAACATTTTCCAAGGTAGACTTTGCCTCCTTATACCTTTTAAGTTTTTTTAAAATATCATACTTGTTGAAATAAAACATCTGAGCCAGAAGATTCTGATTGTATTTTTTTGCATAAAAAATCCCTTTTTCTATAACCGGGAGTGCTTCTTCATTTTTTTGACGGGTAATATAGAAAAGTGTTTTACCGTAATAATAAAATGCATTGGATGAAGACTCCGGATAAGGACGGATGAGCTTTTCTGCTTTATTTAAAAACTTTTCAGCTTCATCTCCATTGGCCTGATAACAGAAATTGTTGGCAGAATTGAGGTAGGTAAAAAATAATTCAGCAGAATTCGGATATTGTTTTTCAAGGATTTTTAGTGCTTTGTTATTATAATCTTCAGCTTTTTTAAACTGGGCATTGTAAGTAAGAATTACTGCAAGCTGAGTGTATAAGAAACCTAAATTTCTGCTGTTTTCATATTTTTCAACTAAAGGAATACTTTTTTCAAGCATTATCTTGACCAATGGGATATATCCTTCTTTATCCTTTTGACAAACTCCGTAGCTATACCAGGCAAGCGCCTGAAGAAAATCAGATTCTTCATTTTTAAACTTCGATAAGGTCCGGATCGCCTCCTGATAGGAAACTGCTGCTTTCTTTTTGTTCCTGTCAAGATTATATTGTCCTTCGTAATAATAATATTTTGCAGAGGTAAAAGAATTACTTCGAGCCAGTATTTTTCCACTTGCAAGATATTTCTTACTCAGAACAGAATCACTGTTTCTGTAATAATTTGATAACAGGAAAGAGGCCGTTGCTTTTGAAGTATCGGGAAAATTTCCCTTTGTAATGTTTTGTAAGCTGTCTATATAAGATTTCTCATTCAGCGGAATGATTTGTTGGGATTGTAACTTAAAAAACAGGAACAGGCTTAGCAGGGCAAGTAATCTCTTCATTATGGATCAATTCTGTAAAATATTTTTTTAAACGTTCAATTTAATTAAAAATTTCAGCATAAAAAATACCTGAATTTAGGTAGAAAAAATTACCGATTTTTCAGGATTGATAGACGTGGATGATGCTCATAGCTTTGCAAACATCAAATCATTAATCATAGAATATTCAATATAGTAACTAAAATTTAAACAAAAAGATTATGAAAAAAATGAGAATGAATCAGCTGTTAAGAGGTGCATTCGTTGCAGTAATAGCAGCATTGCTTATAGGATTTACAGCTTCATGCAGTAATGATGATGACGACAACGTAAATGGAGCAGGGAAAAGCCATAAAGTGGTTTTTAAAGCGATCGCATCTTCAGGAAGTAATATTGATGTGGCGGTGTACGGAATTGATGGTAACCCTACTACAGCATCAAGTCTTAGCGGATCAACGTGGAGCAGTCCTGAAGTGACATCAGAGCCGGGAGCATACAGTGCCAATGTTGCTGTAAACGCTATCGGGGCAGATGCTTCTGCTACTCTGAAGGTTCAGATCTGGGTAGACGGAGAACTGAAAAAAGAAGGGACTTCCAGTGGACAGTATTTATCAGCTTCTACAAGCTATACATTTTAATATTAAATTATTTTAGGACATAAAATCGGCGCTGAGATTTATCTCAGCGCCGATTTTTTTATATGGTATTTAAGATTAACCTACCTTAACAATAAAGTAGCTTTTCTTACCTTTTTGCAGTAATAAGAATTTACCGTCAATAAGATCAGTTTCATTGGCTGTAAAAATATCATTTACTTTTTGTTTGTTGACAGAGATTGCGTTTCCTTTGATCTCTCTTTGTGCTTCACTTTTAGATTTTAAGAATCCTGATTTTTCAGAAAGAAGATCTACAATATTCACTCCTAAAACATCAGCTTTAGCAATTTCTTTCTGAGGAACTCCATCAAAAACTTCAAGGAATATTTCCTCATCAAGGCTTACCAGATCTTCAGCAGTAGAACGTCCGAAAAGAATTTCAGAAGCCTTAAGTGCCTTTTCATATTCTTCTCTTCCGTGTACCCAAACCGTTACCTCCTCAGCAAGTTTCTTTTGTAGTTTTCTTTCGTGTGGCGCTGTTTTATGCTCCTCAATCAATGCTTCAATTTCTTCTTTTCCAAGGAATGTATAGAACTTGATAAATCTTTCAGCATCATCATCAGTAGCATTCAGCCAGAACTGATAAAATTTATAAGGAGATGTTTTCTTTTTATCCAGCCAGTAATTTTCTCCGCTTTCAGACTTCCCGAATTTAGAGCCGTCAGCTTTTGTAATCAAAGGAACCGTTAATGCAAACGCTTCACCCTGAGCTTTTCTACGGATCAGTTCTGTTCCTGTAGTGATATTTCCCCACTGGTCAGAACCTCCCATCTGTAGCTTTACATTGTTATTTTGGTATAAGTGAAGGAAATCATATCCTTGAATTAACTGATACGTGAATTCTGTAAAACTCATTCCGTCAACACCTGCGTCTCCGGAAAGTCTTTTCTTTACAGAATCTTTAGCCATCATATAATTGACTGTGATATTCTTCCCGACATTTTTAGCAAAATCAAGGAAAGAAATATTTTTCATCCAGTCATAGTTGTTCACCAATTCAGCCTTATTGGGCTCGTTTCCATCAAAATTTAAAAATTTTGAAAGTTGATTTTTTAAACAATCAACATAGTGTAAAAGAGTTTCCTCATCCAGAAGATTTCTTTCAGTCGATTTCCCGGAAGGGTCACCAATCATACCTGTAGCACCTCCTACCAAAGCAATAGGTTTGTGGCCATGCTGTTGGAAGTGAGCTAAAATTTTTATCTGGATAAGACTTCCGATATGTAAAGAATCGGCAGTAGGATCAAAACCAATATATGCAGTAGTTACCTCTTTATTCAGTTGTTCATCGGTTCCTGGCATCATATCGGCAAACAGACCACGCCATTTCAGTTCTTCTATAAAGGAATTCATTGATTGTTAACTTTAAAATTTTAAGATGCAAAGATAGTAAATTCAGAAGGAAGAGAAAAAGGAGAAACAGCAAATAAACAAATTCATAAAAACCTGAAAATGCTTTGGTGGTAACTTTGCAGGCACAGGCAGATTCACTGTTTTCCCTTTTGCAATTATGCCCCAAATACGCTATATTTGTTATTAATGAACGACGAACAGCTATTCCTGCTCATACAGAAGGCCAAGGATAAAGATCAGAAGGCCCAGACTAAACTCATCAATGTTTTTTGGGTGGATGTTTTCTCTTTTGTCATGAAAAAGGTAAGAGATGAAAACGATGCCGATGAAATTACTGTAAATGTTTTTTCAAAAGTATTGTCGAAACTGGATATGTTCGATCCTCATTTTCAGTTTAAAACCTGGATTCTTACCATTGCTCAGAATACGGTTATTGATTTCTGGAGAAAGAAGAACCGTGAGAACGAGGATGCTGTTGAAAATCTTGATGAAGTCAAAAATCAATACGCTAAATCTCCGGAAGAACTTTTAATTTCTGAAGAAGAACAGAAGAAAATCATTAAAACCATAGAATCTCTGGACGCCAACTATCAGGATATTATTAAGTTGAGGTTTTTTGAAGAAAAAAGCATCAAAGAAATTGCTGAAGAATTGGGAATTTCCGTTGCCAATACCAAAGTACGGGTGATGCGTGCTAAAAAAGTCTTAGCCGAATTGTTGAAAAATAATGAGTTTGATGATAATTAAATTCAATGAATTCTATTCAAAAAAAAACGGGAATGTTTTAAAGACTAAAAGGTTTGCGAAGGTAGTTCAGAAATGAAGAATCTCATATTTTTCATCAATAAGATTCTTCCTTCGTCAGAATGACAAGATTCAAAATTGACTTTAGCCAAAACTTAAATCTTATCCTATTTATTTAGAAATAAACTTCTTCTTTTGTTTTCGGAAGAATTATTTTTTGCTGTTTTTCCTGATTTCTGTTCTGAAGATTGATCTTGAGCCCTTTTTTAATATAAGTTTCCTTCAAAGATTTACCATATTCAGCCGTGTTTTCCACTTCTTTTGAATAGTTCAGCTGTCCTGTTGAAAGATTGAAATCAATATCCTTCCAATAATCACCGGGTCTTCCAGAAGTAGAGGAGGTTCCAATCAGCTCAAAATGTCCGTTCTGAAATCTGTATTTGTCTGTAACATCCCATTTCCAGCTGCTCCCTCCGTTTTGGGAAATAATCAGAATTCCTTTTTCTATTTTAGTTTCTCTGTAAGGATCACCCATCATACCTCCGGCATTGCTTTCCATAACTGCGTTTCTGGATTTTTCAAGGATTGTCCAATTTCCACTTACTTTTTTCAGAATCTGAATTTCGCGGATGTTTCCCATGTCAGTTGTATCCTTTGTATTGTAAATAATTACTTTTTCAGGAATTTTATCACCATCAAGATCTCCGTCTACAGATTCAATGACTGTGGAACCTGCGGGCTGAAATTGTTTTTGGGCAAGACAAAATGTCCCGCATATCGCGAATAAAAGGAAGAATGTTTTTTTCATACAAATATTTTGAAGAGATAAATATACAAATGAAATTTTGAATTATCAGTTTCATCAATATCTCCGGTTGATGGTTTCCATTAAAAAATCCTTAACTTTGAACTTCAATTTTAGAAATGGAAAATTCAGTTCAAGACACTACCGTTCAAAAACCAAAATGGATCCGCGTAAAACTTCCTACCGGAAAGAATTACAGAGAGCTGAGAACTTTGGTTGATAAATATAAACTAAACACCATTTGCCAAAGCGGAAGCTGCCCGAACATGGGAGAATGTTGGGGTGAAGGTACGGCTACTTTCATGATTTTAGGAAATATCTGTACAAGAAGCTGTGGATTCTGTGGTGTAAAAACAGGAAAACCGCTGGATGTAAACTGGGATGAGCCTGAAAAAGTAGCAAGATCAATCAAATTAATGAAGATCAAACATGCCGTTCTTACTTCTGTAGACCGTGATGATCTGAAAGATATGGGATCTATTCTTTGGGGAGAAACAGTGAATGCTGTAAGAAGAATCTCTCCGGGAACTACGATGGAAACTCTGATTCCGGATTTTCAAGGTATCACAAAACATCTTGACAGACTTGTAGAAGTAGCTCCTGAAGTAATCTCTCACAATATGGAAACTGTAAAACGTCTGACCAGAGAAGTGAGAATTCAGGCAAAATATGAAAGAAGCCTTGAAGTATTAAGATATCTGAAAGAAGCCGGACAAAGAAGAACCAAAACAGGTGTAATGCTTGGATTAGGTGAAACTAAAGATGAGGTTTTCCAGACGATTGAAGATATCAGAAATGCGAATGTAGACGTTATTACTCTTGGACAATATCTGCAGCCGACTAAAAAACATCTTCCTGTAAAAAAATTCATCACTCCTGAAGAATTTGATGAGTTCGGAGATTTTGCAAGAAGCTTAGGTTTCAGACACGTTGAAAGTTCTCCTCTTGTAAGAAGTTCTTACCACGCAGAAAAACATATTCACTAAAATACAAACCGTTCAGCAATGAGCGGTTTTTGTTTTTTTAGGTTGCAGGTAGTAGATGTTAGGTTGCAGGGATTAGGGAAAAGCTTCCATTTGTAATAACGAATTCCATCATTCCCTTCCTTTGGAGGGGTGGCAAAAATTCAAAGAATTTTTGACGGGGTGGTTTATCCTATTCACCCATAAACTATATCCTTTACTTCCTATTTATTACAAGCCGTTTCCTTTGTAATCACCCCAATCCGCCCATTGATTTCAATCGGTTTAAAATGTTTCTTCTTAAATTCGGAAGGGGTTTCTCCCGTATGTTGTTTGAATAGCTTATTAAAATAAGAAAGACTTTCAAAACCTACCTGGAAACAAACTTCAGTCACAGAATAATCCTTCAACAGAAATATTTTAGCCTGATTGATTCTGTAATTATTAACAAAATCGGTAAAGGTCATATTGGTCTGTTTTTTAAAATAACGGCAGAAAGCAGGGGTGCTTAGACTTACAATTTTGGCAATTTCATTGACATTGGGCTTCTTGTCGTAATTTTCGTGGATATAATCGTAGATAGTTCCCATTCTGATTTTATCATTCAAAAACCATTTAATTCTGGTGTCTTCCCTGTTGAGTTCTTTTACTTCAGTAGAATCCGCCAGAATCTGTAGAATTTCAATTAATCCTACCAGAGATTCAAAGGAGTTTTTATCTTTAATGATCTGTAGTTTCTCAACCACTGTATTTTTTGTTTCTCCTGAGAATGATAATCCAAGATAGGATCGTTCCAAAAGAATTTTGATATTCTCAAACTCGGGTACGGGAAGAATGATATCCTGAAGAAAACTTTCCCGCATTTGAAGTACCAGCTGTTTGCACTCGGTTTGAATACCGTAATCAAAATTAAGGTGGGGTACATTAGATCCAATCAGTAAAAGATCACTGTCTGTAAAACCCGAAATATCTTTTCCTACGTGTCGGATTCCGTTCACCGCTTCTACATAGACCAGTTCAATTTCCGGATGATAATGCCAGAAAAAACAATTTTTCAGGGAAGGGGCAAATAGTTTGAATGATTTCCCTTTTTCAAATTCAATAATTTCTTTCTGGATTTTCATCTTGTTCTCATTTGATTGTTTCTGAATTTAAAATTAAACAAAAAGGTTAATATGGAGCAAATTTTTATCATTCAAAGAGGTGTGAAATTCAAACTTTCTTTCGATTTTTGCACTTTCAAATTAAAGATGCTCAGGTATTTTTGATTTTGAAGGAAATTAATTCAGAAAAAAGATTTAGATACAATGAAGATTGATAAAAGAATAATACCACTGGCCATCGGTGGTTTAGGAATAGGAACTACGGAATTTACCGTAATGGGACTGTTGCCGGATATTGCGAAAACATTACAGATTACGATCCCGCAGGCCGGACATTTAATTTCTGCTTATGCTATGGGAGTGGTTATCGGAGCGCCAATTCTGATAGGGTACTCAGTGAAATTTCCCCCTAAGAAAGTTTTGATAGCTTTTATGATCCTTTTTACCTTATTTAATGGTCTTTCTGCAATTGCTCCCGGATACAACAGTATGTTGGTTATCCGTTTTCTATCCGGACTTCCTCATGGAGCATTCTTCGGAGTAGGAACAGTAGTTGCTTCAAGAATGGCAGGAAAAGGGAAAGAAGCCTTTTATATATCCATGATGTTTACGGGGCTTACGGTCGCCAATCTGGCCATGGTGCCTCTGGTTACCTACATCGGGCATACATTCCATTGGAGACTGTACTTTGCTATTGTGGCGGTTATTGGTCTTTTTGCCATATTATTTTTGAAACTATGGCTTCCTGCAATGGAATCCAACCAAAATACCCACTTCATGGAAGAGCTGAAATTCCTTAAAAATAAGCAATCGTGGCTGGTACTTGCCATTACAGCGATTGGATTTGGAGGGCTTTTTACATGGTTAAGTTATATTACACCTTTGATGACTGTTGTGGCCGGAATCAAAAGCAGCCAAATGGCCTATGTCATGGTTCTTGCCGGAGCCGGAATGGTGGTTGGAAACCTGGTAGGAGGGATTGTTTCAGATAAATTAGGACCTGAAAAAACCTGTGCCCTTCTCATCTTCCTGATGATGATCTCTTTGGGAGGAGTTTTCCTGCTTGCGGAACATCAGAATATCGCTCTTATACTGACCTTTATGTGTGGCGCTTTATCTATGTCTATTGCATCGCCTATCAATATTATGATGATGAAAGCTGCTCCAAAAAGCGAAATGATGGCAGCTGCTTTCATGCAGGCTGGTTTTAATATTGCTAATGCAATGGGGGCTTTCCTTGGAGGAATTCCTCTGGAATACGGTTATTCATTCAACTATCCGTCGCTGGTAGGAGTAGGAATGACTTTTATAGGAGTGGTTATAAGTATAAGATATATGTACCTGTACGGTTCGGGGACTCAAAATGAAGAGGAAGTATCTGCAGAATGTGTATCTTGTGATAAGTAAGATTCTTCCTTTGTGAGACTCAACTCACATATGAAATAAAAAAAGAGCCTGTTTCTGATTGAAACAGGCTCTTCTGTATAAAAATAAATTTTATGCCTCTACTTCATCTCCATTTTTGCACCAGTAGAGGGCATTGTATAAATTTTCTTTGGGGAAAGATTTAAACTCTCCCGGCATCAGAACACTGAAAATACTGGTAAAATCACGTATACCTTCCTTATCCGTAACAATAGCTGACCGATTCCAGTTGGTAAGATTTTTCAATCCTAACAGCAAATCTTCAAGCCATGCTCCCATGGTAAAATTATCCAGATCGGTATCCAAATACAATAAGTAATTCAGCTCACCGAATTGCTCTACCTTCTCTTTTACGCGCGGAATTACCAGTCTTTCAAAATCCTCTTTCGTTACTTCTCCCGTTGCATTGAATGCTGCAACATTTTCCGGGGCTTCTGGAATAATTGTTATCATAATAAATATTTTATGGTGGTTTGAGTTTAAAAGAACAACAATAATTACACCATAATTTGATGAAAAATTGTTAAAAAAGGTATAAATATTGTTACTTTTAATGTAAAATATCAATATGGATCTCAAATCAAATGAACCTTTTTGGCTTTTAAAAAACGGACTGTTAGCTTCTTATCCTTCTTTAAAATCAAATGAAAAATGTGATGTTCTCATTGTGGGAGGTGGTATTACGGGAAGTCTGATTGCCCATCAGATGATAGAAGATGGGTATGATACAATTCTTATTGATAAAAGAGAACTTTGCAATGGAAGCACTTCTGCTACGACTTCAATGCTACAGTACGAAATAGATGTTCCTCTTTATGAATTGGTAGAAAAAATAGGCAAAAAAGGAGCTGTTCTAAGTTATAAAGCCTGCAGTGATGCCATTGATACACTAGAAAAACTTTCAAAAATAACTAAATCCAATGCAGGTTTTAAACGAAAAAAATCCCTGTATTTTGCTTCAAAAAAGAAAGATGCAGAATGGCTGAAGAAAGAATATGAAGTGAGAAAAGAAAACGGATTTGAAGTGCAATGGCTGGAACCAAAACAGATTCTGGAAAAATTTGAATTTGAAAATACCTATGGTGGAATATTATCAAAACAAGGAGCAAGTATTGATGCCTTTGAGTTTGCTCATGAACTTTTTGCCCACAATGTTAAAAAAGGATTGAAGATATTTGATAAAACCGAAATGGTAAAAGTGGAAGAACATAAAGGTTTTAATCTGATTACCGTCAATAGCGGATATCAGATCAAAGCTAAAAAAATCATTTATTGCATTGGTTATGAAAGCAAAAATCTGTTAAAAGAAAACTTTGTGAATCTGAAAAGTACCTATGCTGTTGTTTCTGAAATAGATAAAGATAAATTTAAAAATATAAGCAGTACCTTGGTTTGGAATACCGATGATCCTTACCTCTACATGCGGACTACCGATGACGGACGAATTCTTATCGGAGGGGGAGACGAAGACTTTTATAATGCTGAAAAACGGGATGCTCTCCTCAATAAAAAAGAAAAAGAAATCATTAAGAATCTGAAGAAAATAAAGCCGGATTACCATTTTTACCCAGATTTTGTGTGGGCTGGAACTTTTGGTGAAACTAAAGACGGGCTGCCTTATATAGGGGAACATAAAAAATTGAGAAACTCCTATTTCGTATTAGGTTTTGGAGGAAACGGAATTACCTTTTCAGTAACAGGGATGGAAATGGTTTCTTTGTTTATGAAGAATAAAAAGCATCCGTTGTCAAGGTATTTTAAATTTGGGAGATGATATTGGATTTTTTAACCGCAAAAGTCACAAAAGTTTCTCAACCATTATTTAAGTTATTAAGTTTTTGGAAACCTTAGATTCCTACGGAATGACATAATTGGAATAGCTGTTTATCCATGCAGTTTGTCATTCCGTAGGAATCTAAGTGAAATTATTTGTATGATAAAAAGAGGTTCTTTACCATAAAAGTTGTCGGATAATATAAAAAAGCGGGCTTTACCCCGCTTTACAACTACAAACTATACCCATTCTTTTTAGCCAGTTCAACAATAGAACTTTCAATGGCTTTTCCCAGATCGTCAGCATCATCAGTGCCTCGCTTCTTCATTTCTCCGTCAATATAGGTTTGGCGCTTTTTGGAAAGCTCTTCAATTTCTTTCTGAATTTTATCGCGGGCGGCAGATTTTGCCGTGATCGTCTTTTGAATTTCTTCTTTGCTTTTTCCTTTTAGCTCGGCGGGAAGTTCACTTTCTTTTACATTGGCAATAAATCCGGCATCTTTTTCAGCTTTATCCACCAGATCCCAGTGATCATTTTTGTAAGCATTCTTTTTAGATTTGGCAACAGCCCTTTCCACTAAGTTGGATGCTGACTGTGATTCAGCATTTTTATCCTGCGTGATCTGCTTTAGTCTGTATTCAGAACCGTGATTTCCGTAATAAATATAAGTATCATTAAGTTTTGCATTGCATTCAGAAATTTTGATGTCGTAAGGTGTTTCAATATAGAGTACTTTTCTGTCACTGTCGATATTGAAATATTTTCCTCCCCCCAAAGACGCCCCGTTTTGCCAGAATGTCTGGATTCCTTCTTCCCGGCTTCCGCAGAAAATAGTGTTGGTATAAATATTTTTATCCTTTGCTTTTGAAACAACATCCTTATAATTTATTTTCCCCTGATTGAATGCTTCATTTCCTGCAATATAAATCAGTTTCATACTTTTATCATTACTGTCCCAGTTCAGGTTGGCAGAAGCATCACGGATCACAGCACCACAATATTCACTGCCGCCATTGGTTCTTAGGGCGAATAGCTTTTCAGAAATAAGATCAAGATCCTGAGTAAGAGGAGCTACCTGGCGGATGTAATTTTCATCACGAATTCCGTCGTTGCCATATTCATACAGGGCAATTTCAATCTGGGGAGCTTTTCCGTTATACTTTAAAGTGGTCAAAGTATTCACAATATTCCAGAGTCTGGATTTTGCCTGATCAATCAAACCGTCCATACTATTGGAAGTATCCAGTAAAAGAGCAACCTGAATTTTATTGTCTTTTAATTCTGAGCTTACCGGAATCAATGATATTTTTTGTTCGGGTAAATTATTGTCAGTGTTATTATGTATAGAGCGGTTATCCGAAATATTACCGGAGCTTAAAAAAGCGGTACCCGCTGCAAGGGCTAAGATTTTTAAAGTTGTCATATTTTTATTTTTTTATGGGTTATCTGTTGTATTATTGAATCTGGATATCATTTATTACTTTGATTTCCTGAAGTAAAATTATTCCTATTTAAGGCTGAAAATCTGAAGACTTGGTGAAGCAGAGGTTTGACTTGGTGAAGTTGTGGCTTATGAAAATAAAAACAGCTCCCAAAGGAACTGTCTTTTTAAATCTGTTGGTTAAAGGATTTCGTATCGTGTTTTAATGCTGTATTTCAGCTTGATGTTTTCAATATTATCAAAAGAATAATCTACCGGAGCATCAGCCATTTCCAACTGAATATTGCTTGCTCTTCCTTTGTAAGCAGCAGGCATGATCATATCGCTGGTGTAGTCTTCTATTTCTACAATTTCAAGAGCATTTCCGGTTTTTTTACCCATGCTTTCCAGTAAATAATCAGCTTTTTCTTTGGCGGCTTTCAAAGCATTGATCTTTACTGCTTTTCTGAAATCTGCAATTTTAGTACTCTTTACCTCTGCGATGTTCAGGCTGCTTACCCATTTTTGGTTCAGGTCTTCAAAAATTTTACTCAGACTTGATTTTGTGCCGGCTTTAAACTGATAACTTTTAGTAAACTTGGCCGTTTTAGAATAAATATTCTGGTACATAGATTTGAACTTAATGTCTTCGTTCTTTACTCCCGCATTTTTTAAGGTTTCAAATAACTTCTTTTCATTATCTGCCAGATCATTCTTGTTATCTGCTTTTATTCCGATGTTGAAAATAATTTCATCCGGTTCTACTTCCATTTCAGCAACACCTGTTACTTCAATTGCATTTTTTTTTACTTCTTGTGTCTGAGCATGTACAAAGCTTCCAAGAGTTACAATTCCGATTAATAAAAAATGTTTCAATTTCATAATTTCCTGTTTTTAAATTTTTAATTACTGATGTAAAATTACGCCGATCAGAAACCGAAATTGGGGAGACTTGGTGAAATGGAGCTTTCACTTGGTGAGACTTTGCCAAAGAAAGAATTGTTTTAGAAAAGATATATTTTGAACCATTAAGGTTCGTTACACTATTAATATGACGATGAGCTTTCATTTTAATAATGCTATAAATTCAGCCTTACGTTCACATTATCAAAGACTAAACTTGGTGAAAGGGAAACTTCACTTGGTGAATAGTTTTTGAGTACACTATATATATGTATATCTTTGTTTTATGAAAATGCTTACACTTCTTACAACCTTTTTACTGATGTTTTGGGGAAATACAATATCTTCCCAAACTACGAATACCAGCAGTGCTGCTGTAGAAGATGTACAGGTGGAAACCAAGAAGCTGAAAAAAGCAATGGATACAAAAAATGAGCCCGCCCAGGCAGATTCTTATTATAATATTGGAGAAACATTTTTTAATAACGGGAATTTTCCAAAGAGTGAGGAGTATTACACCAAAGCGAAAAATCTGTATGAAAAACTCAACGACAAACCCAATATTGAAAAAGCAACCCGCAGATTGGCCCAGTCACAGGAAAAGCAGAATAAAATAACACCCGCGATAAGTAACTATGGCAGAGCGGCACAAATGAATTATAGTGAAAGAAGTAAGGCCGTCAATTCTAATGACGTTACAAGACTTTCTTCTTCTACACCAGAGCTTAGGGCAGAAGCTATTCAGAATAATATCAGCCTCAGTAAAAAAGAAAATGAACAGGGTGATCTTGCCGAAAGCTACAGTCAGCTGGCTGATGTCAATCTAAAGCAGAAAGATGTTTCCAGTGCTGAAGAAAATCTGAATACAGCGTATAAAATCTCTAAAAAAGAAGCACCTCAACAAGCGTTGGCTATCAATCAGAAGCTCGCAGATCTTTACGTTGAAAACAAAAACTTTGAGAAAGCTATTGAAGCTAAAAAGAAGGTATTGAAAGAAGATTTTGTAAAAGAAAATTCGCAGGAGAAAGTTAATCAGATTCAGGAGCTTGCAGATATTTATATTAAAAAAAATGACCCGAAAGAAGCGGTGGATCTCTTGAAAAATGCCTACGGAATTGCTTTGGACAAAGGTCATACATTAGAAGCTCAGAAAAGTGTTAAAAAGCTGGATAGTTTGTATGCTATTTCAGGGAACATTGATGCTTCCGTTCAATTGTACAGAGACTTTTTGGGAAAACTTCCCAACCTCGTTTCCAAAGACCGAAGTCTGGTAGACAATAAAATTCTGGAAGATACGGAACAGCGGATTTCTCAGCTGGAAAAAGAAAGAGAATTGAAAGACGAGCTTATCCGAAAGAAAAATGTATTCAATTATAGTCTGATCGGAGCTTTAATTCTGTTGACCGGATTGATTATTTTTATTTTCAGAACGTTGAAAAAGGTTCAGACTAAGAATAAAAAAATTGCTCTTCAGTCTTTGCGAAGGGAGATGAACCCGCATTTTATTTTTAACAGTTTAAACAGTGTCAATCATTTTATTGCCACTAATAACGAATTGGAAGCCAATCAGTATCTTACAAAATTCTCCAAGCTGATGCGCGGTGTGATGGAAAATTCTACAGAAGACTTTATTCCTTTCCAACAGGAGCTTGATCTTCTCCAAAATTATCTTGCTTTAGAAAAAACACGTTTTGCAGATAAATTCGATTATGAAATTGAGGTAGATGAAAGCCTGAATATGCAAAATCTCCAAGTTCCGGGAATGCTGATCCAGCCGTTTCTGGAAAATGCTGTTTGGCATGGACTCCGCTACAGAACAGAAAAAGGATTTTTAAAATTGAGTTTTGAGAAAAGTGAATCACATCTTAAAATCCTTATTGAAGATAACGGAATAGGCATCGAAGAAAGTAAAAAGCAGAAAACTCAGCATCAAAAAACAAGAGAAGGCAGAGGAATGAAGAATACTTTGGAAAGAATCCAGCTTCTGAATGACCTGTACAACAAAAATATTACATGCTCTGTAAAGGATAAGGAAAACAGCAGTGGAGTTTTGGTGACAATCCAGATCAATCTGAAGTAATTGTTTTTTTCTTAAATTAATCGTGAATAAAGTCCTTCTAAAATACGATAAACAAAAAGAAATTTTACATTTATAACCCCTTTTTCCTTTTTATCTGCTACCCGCTGCCTGAAAAAACCTGTAACCATTTTAAGAAAGTTATTGTCTTAACAGATAAAAACTTAACCCAAAATGGAAGCTAACCGTAAAACAGCCAGACTCGCAGGATTTTTTTATCTCATTGTTATCATAACCGGACTTTTCAGTTTAATGTATGTTCCGTCAAAACTTATCGTTTGGGAGAATCCTGCATTAACTTTTCAAAATATTTCTTCTTCAGTACAATTGTTCAGACTAAGTATTGCCGGCAGTATAATCTGTTATATCGCTTTTACTTTACTTCCTTTAGTGCTGTATCAACTGTTGAAAGAAGTAGATGGAACTTACGCAAAACTGATGGTTATTCTTGCCCTTATCAGTGTACCCATTTCATTTATCAATCTCCAAAATAAGTTTTCAGTGCTTACCTTAATTGAAGGTGCTGATTATCTGAAAGTATTTGATATAAAGCAACTGCAAGCCCAGATGATGCTCCTGCTGAGCAATTATAACAAAGGACTTTTAATAGCACAGGTCTTTTGGGGATTATGGCTTTTCCCTTTTGGGTATTTGGTCTATAAGTCCGGATTTTTACCTAAAATTTCAGGAATCTTCTTAATGCTGGGATGTTTTGGATATCTGATAAACGTTTTGGGAAGAACCACATTTCCTCATTTTTCAGACTTTACAATATTAAATTATATCACATTACCGGCAACGATAGGAGAGATAGGAACATGTTTGTGGCTGTTGTTAGTTGGTGTACAAAATAAAAAATAAATCAAAATTAAAATATAAACCATGAACAATTCTACAAAATTTGAAGATGTGAAGATCAATGTGAAAATCATATTGGCAGGCCTTTGGACTTCGGTTACTTTGTGTTATCTCTACGGTGACTATTTTGAGTTGTACACTCCGGGAAAGGCACGAGGTCTTGTGGAAGGAACCAATTTATTAGATTCTCCACCGAAATTACTTCTTGCATCCGTTGTACTGGCGATTCCTGCTGTGATGGTATTTCTTTCTCTGATATTAAAACCGGCAGTCAACAGAACGCTTAACCTCATCTTTGGTGTATTTTTCACTCTGGTGATGCTCTTTATTGGTATTACCTCCTTCTCGGATTGGTATTTATCCTACGTTTTTCTTGCTATGGTGGAGTGCGTGATAACAATATTGATTATTAAATATGCATGGAGTTGGAAAAAAGAATAGCATGAGGACAGATTGTAAGGTTGATTAAATATTCCTAATTTGCACCTGCAACCTATTACCTGCCACCTAATATCTGATCCAATGAAAATAAAAGCCGTAATTGTAGATGATGAACTTATAGCAAGAGAAGTTTTACGAAGCTATCTTACCAAGTACTGTCCGCAGGTGGAAATTCTTGGCGAAGCTGAAAATATTAAAGAAGCAGTGCCATTGATTGCTGAAAAGCAGCCACAGCTGGTTTTTCTTGATGTAGAAATGCCTTTTGGAAATGCCTTTGACGTATTGGAAGCTACCAAGGAATTTTCCTATGAAACTATTTTCATTACAGCATTTTCACAATATTCATTACAGGCTTTAAATAAGTCGGCAAGTTATTATATCTTAAAACCTATTGACATTCAGGAGCTGATTCTTGCGGTGAATAAAGTAGTAGAAAGTCTTGAGAAAAAAGAAGAACTCAACAGGAATAAAATCCTGCTTGAAAATCTGAAATTAAAACCTGAAAAACAGCAGTTGATTCTTCCAACCCTGCAGGGATTTGATGTAGTAAAGACTGAAGATATTGTAAGGCTTCAGGCTGATGGAAACTTTACGCAGGTTTACCTTACAGATGGCTCAAAGAAGATGGTGTGCCGCTTTTTAAAACATTTCGATGACCTGCTGGAAAGCCCGTTTGTAAGGGTTCACCGTTCCCATATTATCAATACCGGTTTTGTGAAATCTTATCATAAAAGTGGAACGGTAATGCTGTCTGACGATACTGAAATTGAGGTTTCAGGAAGCTTTAAAGATAATTTCCTGAAAGTCTTTTCATAGAATTTATTGTTCCTTAACAGCTTTAAGGCATTATTTTTGACGTTTTTATAAGAACCACACAAAAATATTCCCGTCATGAAAACCATTCATAAAATTATACTTCCCGTTTCGTTGGGAGCATTAGGGCTTATTATTTTCAACTCATATTCTGTAAGAATTCCAAGAGGAGCTTCTGCTGTAAAGAATTTTGATCTTAAAAAATACCTTGGCAGATGGTACGAAATTGCCCGTTTTGATTACAGGTTTGAAAAAAATATGGATAATGTCACTGCAGAATATACAGAAAATCCGGATGGAACTGTTCAGGTCAGAAATAAAGGCTATGATTACGTTAAAAAAGTATGGAATGAATCGATCGGGGAAGCAAAATTTGTAAAAGATCCGAAAGAAGCCCGTCTGAAAGTTTCATTTTTTAAACCCATCTGGGCCGGTTATAATGTTATAGATATTGATGAAGACTATCAATATGCTTTGATGGCAGGAAGCAGTTTAAAATATTTATGGATTCTTTCCCGTACAACTCATATTCCGGAAAGCATCCGTCAGCGTTTTCTTCAGAAAGCAAAAAAAATAGGTTATAATACCGAAGAACTGATCTGGGTAAAGCATAATCAGTAAAAAAATAAAGGGCAAAATGATGTACAAATTTGCCCTTTCCCTTTTTAGTTTTTAATATATTCTTTCCATTCCTCAAAACGGTGATCAATAACCTGTTTCATCAGATCATAGTTTTCGTAGGTATCTTCAATGTGATAGAAGGTTTCGTATTCATAATCATTTTCCTCTGCTTTTGCATCAAAAATATTGACGTAATCATCGGCAAATGAGCTGTGTCTGTTTCCGAAATCAGTATCATCAGCATAGTAATCCTTTGCAAAAAGATTTCCCAGCTCATTCAGGTCATATTCAGAAAATTTTCCGTCGCAGGAATCCATAATGAATTCTGCACCAGTAATTTCTCTGCGTTTTAATTTTTCAATTTCCTCTTCTCCATCTTCTTTCAGTTCATCAGAAATCAGATCATTCTGAATGCACCAGTTCAGAAACATTCCTGTATGCGTTGCTCCGTTTTTCTGTGGAAGCCCTTCAGGAAAATCACCACCATAATGCCATGAAGCATCATCATATTTAGACATAATTCTTATTGTAGTTTTAAATAAATTTTGTCAAAAATAGAAAAAATCAATTTATATTGCCGCTGCCACAGAATTTTCCGTCATTTGCAGAGAATTTTTTTCAACAAAAAAACATATGGAAAAAGCTGTTCTGATCACCATTGGTGACGAAATCCTTTCTGGAAATACGGTAGATACCAATTCTAATTTTATTGCTGCTGAACTTAAAAACATAGGAATAAAAGTTACGCAGATTCTTACCATCTCAGACGAAATTGAAACTATTAAAGAGGCATTAAGCATTGCTTTTGAAGCAGGTGACTTGGTCATTACAACAGGAGGTCTCGGGCCTACCAGAGATGACAAGACCAAAAAAGCACTGGCAGAGTATTTCAATGATGAAATTGCTTTGGATGAGGTGACATTCAATCACCTTAAAGGGTATATGGAGAGAAGAGGAAGGGCAGATATTCTCGAAAGAAACAAGGAACAGGCTTTTGTCCCAACCAAATCCATTGTTTTTCAAAATCATTACGGAACTGCTCCATGCATGATGATGGAGCTTAATGGTAAACTATCTTACAGCCTTCCGGGTGTTCCTTACGAGGTAAAACCGCTTATCAAAGATCAGATTATTCCTTATTTACAGGAAAGATTCAGTCTTCATTATATCCATACCAGAATTGTTTCCGTAGTGGGAATTCCTGAGAGTATCCTTGCAGACACTATTGAAGACTGGGAACTGGCGCTTCCGGAAAATATGGCACTCTCTTACCTTCCGGTAGGAACCCGTGTGAAACTTCGTCTGACAGCTTCCGGCGATAATGAAGAGCAGCTGAAGCAAATTACAGAAGAAGAAATTCAGAAATTACTTCCTTTAGTAGAAGGCCACGTAATTGCTGTATCTGAGGATAAAATAGAAAATATTCTGGCAGAAATGCTTAACGAAAGAAATCTGACAATTTCCACAGCAGAAAGCTGTACCGGAGGTGAACTGGCCAAAATGATCACGTCAGTTTCCGGCAGTTCAAAATATTTCCTTGGCGGAATAGTACCCTATGCCACAGAAAGGAAGATTAAAATTTTAAATGTTTCTAAAGAAACCGTAGATCAGTTTACTGTGGTAAGTGAAGAGGTAGCTCAGGAAATGGCAAAAGGCTGTCAACAATTGTTTGAAACGAATATTTCTCTTTCCACAACAGGGGTGGCCGGTCCAGGAAAGGGAGAAGACGGTAAAGAGATAGGAACGGTTTATTACACGATAAGGATTAATGACAAAGCAGAAACATTTAAATTATATATGCCTCATCTGGAAAGAGTGGACTTTATGAATTTCGTTTCGCAAAAGGTAATTCAGGATCTTGTAAGTTTACTTATAAACAGTTAGATACATTTCTGTTTTTTAATTTTTTTTTAATTAATTTTAATAGAGTTTTTCACACTTTTTGAAAGCCATTCAATAAATTTCAAAATCGTGGAAAATTCCAAACAGATTTTTCAGACCAACAGCAAGAAACGCTGGAAAAGTGTACAGTGGGGGAGCCGTATTTTTATTTTTGTAGGAATACTGCTTTTACTTGCTTTGGGGCTGATGATGACCCTGGACAGAAGTCCTAAAATTCCTTTCAAAGAAGATTATAAAGCCGTAATTACTGCCAATAAACCCTATCTTCAGGAGAATAAAATTTCCAAAGAATATAAAGGATTCAGAAGCTTTATCTCGGAAAAAACAATCCATACCAACCTCGACAAAATTCAGAAGGCGAGAGCGGAAAGATATAAAAATCAGAACAGAAACTGGGCTCAGTTTCCAGGTGGAATCCGGTCTGCATTCTATGTAGCATGGGACCCTCAGTCACTGATGTCTCTGAAACGAAATATCAGACATGTTAATCTGGTTTTCCCAGAATGGTTTTTCCTTGATCCCAAAACAGGTGATCTGAAAACCAATGTAGATCCGGAAGGCTACAAAGTGATTAAAAGAACGGGAGTTGCCGCAATGCCGATGTTGAGCAACAATTCCAATCAGGAATTCCATTCAGAAGGACTGGTAAAAGTTCTTAATGATCCGCAAAAAAGAACACATCTGATCCAAAAAATTACCCAACAGTGTAAAAAATACCATTTCAAAGGAATTAATATTGACTTTGAAGATATGAACCTGGATTCTGATGAAAACCTGATTGCCTTTATGAAAGAGCTTTCAGAAACGTTCAAAAAGAACCAGCTGCTGGTAACGATGGATATCATGACGGATAATGATGATTACAATATCCCAAGATTGAATCCTTATGTAGATTACTTTGTATTGATGGCTTACGATGAATATTCTGCAGGAAGTGATGCAGGACCGGTTTCTTCCCAAAAATGGATCGAAGAACAGACAGGGAAAATCGTAAAACAAACTTCCCCGCAAAAAATTATTCTGGGCTTGGGAGCTTATGGTTATGACTGGAGTTCCAATAAAGATGACAATACCTCCGTTACCTACATGCAGGCTATTACAAAAGCCAGTGCAAGTAAAGCGGTAATTGATTTTAATGACAATACGTTTAATTTAAATTATTCCTATACTGATTCTAAAAACCTCACTCATACAGTGTTTTTCAATGATGCGGCTTCTATTTTCAATACGATGCGTTTCTCTTCAGAATATCCATTGGCAGGAACAGCACTTTGGAGACTGGGAAGTGAAGACAGCAGAGTCTGGAATTTCTATGATAAAGATCTTACGTTTGCCGGTCTTTCCAAACTGAATTTAAAAACTTTGGAAAATGTAAAAGGGCAGACCATGGTGGATTACATCGGGGACGGAGAAGTACTGGATGTCCTGAATACTCCCCATGACGGAAAAATAGCACTCGAAATTGATCCGAAAGAGAAAATAATCACAGACGAAAACTACGTCACCTATCCAAGTTCTTACGAAGTAAAAAAATATGGAGGCGCTCCCCAAAAAGAACTGGTGCTTACTTTTGATGACGGGCCGGACGAAACTTATACCCCGCAGATATTGGATGTACTGTCCAAATATCATGTTCCAGCAGCATTCTTTTTGGTAGGATTAAATGCAGAAAAGAACCTTCCGCTTGTCAAACGGATTTACCGTGAAGGGCACGAGATCGGAAACCACACCTTCACCCATGAAAATGTAGCGAAAGTAAGTCCGGAAAGGGCATTACTTGAACTGAAACTGACAAGGTTACTGATAGAATGCGTGACGGGGCACAGTACAATTCTGTTCAGGGCTCCATATAATGCAGATTCTGAGCCTACGACTTCAGAAGAGATTATTCCCGTAGCTTTGGCAAGACAGCAGAACTATCTTGATATCGGGGAAAATATTGACCCTGAAGACTGGCAGCCGGGAATAAAATCAGATGAAATTGTAAGACGTGTAATGGCCGGAATCAAACAGGAAAGAGGAAATATCATTCTTCTTCATGATGCAGGCGGAGATACCAGAGAAGAAACGGTGAAAGCTTTAAAAATCCTGATCCCGACACTTCAGAAACAAGGCTATCATTTTACAAACCTAACCAGTATTCTGCATAAAACCAGAAGTGAACTGATGCCTGAAGTTCCGAAGACAAAGTCTTATTACATTATGCAGCTCAATCTTGTATTGGCCACTGTAATTTATGGAGTAAGCCATTTTCTGGTGGCATTATTTACTATTTTTATCGTATTAGGATTAGTCAGACTATTGCTGATGGCATACTGGGCTTTTAAAGAAAGAAAAAAAGAGAAAAAACTTGGTGGATTTCCAATTCTTGAATCCTATCCGAAGGTTTCCATTATTGTACCTGCCTATAACGAAGAAGTGAATATTGTTTCTTCCCTTCAGAATCTGTTGAAACAGACCTATCCGAATTTCAACATTATTATGGTAGATGACGGAAGCAAGGATTCTACGTATGAAAAAGCAATAGAAGCATTTCCGAATCATCCCAACCTGAAAATTTTTACCAAAGGAAACGGCGGAAAAGCAACGGCCTTGAACTTCGGGATCTCACAAACGGATGCAGAATATGTAGTGTGCATTGATGCAGATACCAAACTACAGCAGGATGCGGTGAAATATCTGGTTGCAAGATTTTTAAATTCAAATCCGGAAGAGAAAATTGCAGCTGTGGCAGGAAATGTGAAAGTGGGGAACAGAGTCAACTGGCTTACCAGATGGCAGGCTATAGAATATACAACGAGTCAGAATTTTGACAGGCTGGCGTATGCGAATATCAATGCGATTACCGTAATTCCGGGTGCTATTGGTGCATTCAAAAGAGCTGTGATCATTGAAGCAGGAGGTTATTCTTCTGATACTTTAGCAGAAGATTGCGATATTACCGTTAAAATTTTAAAAGCAGGGTATACCATCGCCAATGAAAACAGAGCAATTGCAGTAACTGAAGCTCCGGAAACTGCAAGCCAGTTCTTAAAACAACGTTTCCGCTGGACCTATGGAATCATGCAGATGTTCTGGAAACAGAGACAGACTTTCCTTAACCCCAAATATAAAGGATTGGGACTTTGGGCAATGCCGAATATTTTATTGTTCCAGTATATTATTCCATTTTTCTCACCACTGGCAGATGTGATTATGTTCTTTGGAATTTTGTCCGGAAACGGAGATAAAATATTTACCTATTATCTGATCTTCCTTTTGGTAGACGCTTCCTTAGCTTTAGTGGCATTCATCATGCAGCGGGAAAAATTAATCAATCTGCTGTATATTATTCCACAGAGATTCGGGTATAGATGGCTGATGTATATTGTTTTGTTTAAAAGTTTAAGAAAGGCATTGAAAGGCGAAATGCAGTCCTGGGGGTTCCTGAAAAGAACCGGAAATGTAAAAGAGATAGCAACTTCTTAAGAAGTAGGGAAGCCGGGAGTAGGAAGCTGGGTGTTATTATATGATTTTCATAACTTCCAACCTCCTTCTTCCAGTTTCCTTTATAAATTTTTATTATGCTGTGGCGTTATTTGTTTAAATTTGTTTTCATAAAAAGTAACAAATACGAAATAAATCATACATATTCTAAAAATTGTTATCATAATGAAAAAAATAACGCTTTCTTTGTTTTTAATAGCAGGGATCTGCACTCAGACTACGATGAGCGCACAAGCAAAAGCTACTAAAGTAGCAGTGAATAATACAGACAAAGGTTTAGACCTTAGCTTGATGGACACTTCGGTGCGTCCTCAGGATGATTTTTACAACTATGTGAGTGGAACTTGGATGAAAACTGCCAAAATTCCATCTGATAAACCAACTTGGGGAAGTTTCAACAAACTGGCTGAGGACACGGATAACAATTCCATGACAATCCTGAACTCTCTTCTGAAAGATAAATTTGCTGACGGAAGCGAAGGTAAAAAAATTCAGGATCTGTATGCTACTTACATGAACATGGAGAAGAGAAATGCAGACGGAATTAAACCTATCCAGGAAAATCTGAATAAGATTGATGCTATTAAAAATATGGCTGATCTTCAGAACTACCTTACTTCTGTAACTAAAGAAGGAGAAAATGTTTTTTACGGATGGGGAGTAGATGCAGACCTTAAGGATTCTAAAATGAATGCTGTTTACTTAGGAAATGCTTCTTTAGGTTTAGGAAGAGATTACTATCAGAAAGTAAACGAAAAAAATACGGAAGCAATTGCTGAATATCAGAAATATGTGGCTTCAATGCTAAAAGAATTAGGGTACAAAAATGCTGATGAAGCAGCAAAAGGTATCGTAAATTATGAAAAAAGCATCGCACAAACTTATCTGACAAACGAGCAGAGCCGTGATAACACGCTTCAGTACAATCCTAAGACGATGGCTGAACTTTCTGCTTTGGTAAAAAATGTTGATCTTCCAGGATATCTTAAAAAAGTTGGAGTAAATTCTGACAAAGTAATTATCAGTGAATTAGGATTCTATAAAAACTTCGATAAATTAGTGAATGCTCAGAATCTACCTGTGATCAAAGATTATCTGAAATTCCATATGATTCACGGAAGTGCTTCTTATTTAAGTGAAAACTTAGGAAACATGAAGTTTGCTTTCTATGGAAAATACCTTAGAGGACAACAGGAGCAAAGAGCCCTTAACAAGAGAGGTTTTGAGCTGATCAACGGTTCTTTGGGAGAAGCTTTCGGAAAATTATATGTTGAAAAATATTTCCCTGCAGAAGCTAAAGCTCAGATGGTAGAATTGATCGACTATTTAAAGAAGAGCTTCGCGGTTCATATCAATAACTTAGCTTGGATGTCTTCAACGACTAAGGAAAAAGCAATGCAGAAACTGAATAAGTTCACAGTAAAAGTTGCTTATCCGGACAAATGGAAAGACTATTCAAAATTAAATATCGTTTCTGAAGCAAAAGGTGGAAACCTGTATAAAAACCTTCAGAACATTGGTGAATGGCAATACAATAAAGATTTAGCTAAAATTGGTAAGCCAGTGGATAAAACAGAATGGGGAATGACTCCACAGACTGTAAATGCATATTACAACCCGGTAAACAACGAGATTGTATTCCCTGCTGCTATCCTTCAGCCGCCATTCTTTAACCCTAAAGCTGATGCTGCTGTAAACTTCGGAGGTATTGGGGCTGTTATCGGTCACGAAATGAGCCATGGATTTGATGATTCAGGGGCACAGTTTGATGCTGATGGTAACTTGGTAGACTGGTGGACTCCGGAAGATAAAGCGAATTTTGAAAAAGCAACAAAAGCTCTTGCTTCTCAGTATGATAAATACGAGCCTGTAAAAGGAACTTTTGTAAACGGTACTTTCACAAACGGTGAAAATATCGCTGACTTAGGAGGTGTAAACATCGCTTACGACGCTCTTCAAATGTACTTAAAAGACAAAGGAAACCCAGGAAAAATCAGCGGATTCTCTCAGGATCAGAGATTCTTCCTAAGCTGGGCAACTGTTTGGAGAACATTATCTAGTGAGAAATATATGGTAAATCAGGTGAAAACTGACCCGCACTCTCCGGGATACTTCAGAAGTTTCGGTCCGTTAATCAACGTTGACGCTTTCTACAAAGCATTCGATGTGAAAAAAGGAGACAAATTATACAAAACTCCAGAGGAAAGAATCAAAATCTGGTAAAAATAACAACCGCTCAGCAATGGGCGGTTTTGTTTTTTTAGGTGACAGGTGGTAGGTTGCAGATGATAGGTTGCAGGGAATAGGTTTTAGGGATTAGGGAAAATAGGTAATAAGTAATAGGGGCTGTGATAAGCAATCGAGAGGACAATTTTTACAATAATGGCTTCCATCATTCCCATCCTCTGGAGGGGTGGCGAAAATTCAAAGAATTTTTGACGGGGTGGTATACAATAATCTCATTTTCCACTCATATATAAATATCATTCATCACATATCATTAAAGTTTGTATATTTGATAAGTTTGTGTAAAATCAAAAATTATCTTTAATGAAAAAGCTAAATATTGGAATACTTGCCCTTTCAGGTATTGTATTTCTTAATTCGTGTGGTGCAGCAAAGACTGCTGGGACAGAGAATAAAACAGAAGCTACAGCAAAAGTGGCTGAACCGGTAAAGGAAGAAGCAAAAGAAGAGGGAATCAATTTATCGTATATGGATACCAGTGTCCGTCCGCAGGATGACTTTTTTAGCTATGTAAACGGAAATTGGGTGAAGACTACTCAGATTCCTTCTGATAAAGCAAACTGGGGTTCTTTCAATGCTTTGAGAGAAAACGTAGATGATGCTTCATTAGATATATTAAACAAAATCCTTACAGAATCATATCCGGCCGGATCAGAAGGGCAGAAAATCCAGAATCTGTATGCCTCTTTTATGGATACCAATAAGAGAAATGCAGAAGGTCTGGCACCTATAAAAGCTGATCTTGCTAAAGTAGATGCCATTAAAAGCCTTAATGATCTTCAGAAATACCTTTTGGATGCTACAAAATTAGGTGACAACTCTTTCTATGGATGGAGAGTAGGTGCTGATATGAAGAACTCCAACATGAATGCCGTATATCTTGGCGGTCCGGATCTTGGGTTGGGAAGAGATTATTATCAGAAAGTAAACGACGCAAACACTAAAACACTTGCAGAATATCAGACTTATGTTGGAAAGCTATTCGGGGTTTTAGGATATAAAAATAATACTCAGGCTGCACAAAATGTAGTAGACTTTGAAAAACAGCTTGCTAATTATCTACTGACACTTGAGCAGAACAGAGATGCTAATTTAAGATACAATCCTAAAAATGTATCAGAATTATCAGGTCTTGTTAAAAATGTAGATCTTGCAAAATATCTTAAGGATGCCGGGGTAAATACTGACAGAGTGATCATTGGTGAACTGAAGTACTATCAGAATATGGATCAGTTTGTAACACAGAAAAACCTTCCTTTACTGAAAGACTATCTGAAATACCATATCATCAATGGAAATGCAAGCAACCTGAATGATAGTCTGGAGCAGATCAGATTCGATTTCTATGCTAAATACTTACAAGGGCAAAAAGAACAGCGCCCAATGAACAAAAGAGGACTTACTCTTGTAAATGGTGTTCTTGGAGAAGCCTTCGGAAAACTGTACGTAGACAAATACTTCACTCCTGAAGCCAAAAAGCAGATGGAAACCTATATTGATTACCTTTTAAAATCATTCAAATCCCACATCGCAAACATAGACTGGATGTCACCTGAAACCAAAGTAAAAGCTCAGGAAAAACTATCCAAGTTTACTGTAAAAATTGCTTATCCTGATAAATGGAAAGATTATACACAGCTAAAAGTAGAATCACCAAAAGAGGGAGCAACTTTATATTCTAACCTTCAGAATGTGGCAGCATGGCAGTATCAGAGAAGTTTAGATAAAGTAGGAAAACCTGTTGACAAAACGGAGTGGGGAATGTCTCCACAAACGGTAAATGCATACTACAGCGGATCCAACAATGAAATTGTATTCCCTGCAGCTATTCTTCAGCCGCCTTTCTACAATCCTAAAGCCGATGCAGCAGTGAATTTCGGAGGTATTGGTGCCGTTATTGGTCACGAAATTTCTCACGGATTTGACGACAGCGGTTCACGTTTCGATGGTGATGGTAACCTTAACAACTGGTGGACGGATGCAGACCGTAAAAACTTTGATGCAAAAGTAGGTCAGCTGGCAGCTCAGTACAGTGCTTATGAACCTGTAAAAGGAAGCTTTGTGAATGGTAAATTTACAAGTGGAGAAAATATTGGTGACTTAGGTGGAGTAGCTGTGGCTTACGATGCCCTTCAGATGTATTTAAAAGATAAAGGAAACCCAGGGAAAATCAGCGGGTTTACTCAGGACCAGAGATTCTTTATGAGCTGGGCAACCGTTTGGAGAACAAAAGCTACAGATCAGTATATGATCAATCAGGTGAAAACAGACCCACACTCTCCGGGAATGTTCAGAGCTTTTGGTCCGTTGGTAAATCAGGATTCATTCATCAAGGCATTTGATATCAAACAGGGAGACAAATTGTATAAAGCTCCTCAGGACAGAATAAAAATCTGGTAATTTTACCTTAGAAATTGTTAGAAAAGAAAGAATCCGCCTCACATTGGTTTGAGGCGGATTCTTCTTTTTAATATTCTTTCTTATAATTCCGTATAACAAATTTTATTCCGGTGTCTATAATGTCTCCCATACTTTTACAATACTTAAAATTGACATCGTAAGTAAGTTTTTGTAAAGCAGTCTTTAGTTCTGTAACATTGGCTTCCGGAGCAATATTGTCTTTTTTCATAATAGAAATGAGTTCATCAAATCTGTTTTTGCTGCTGGTCACCCTTTTTACGATTTGTGAACGGACTTCCTTACGGTATTGCTCTATAGAACTTGGCTTCAGTTTTTCCAGTACCATATTGACCATTTGACTATTTTCTTTGAAATACTGCGGAAGATAGACTTTCAGATTTCCTTCATAAGTCTGCTGATCAAAATCAATAGGGCGAATTCTGTAAATAACCTGGTCAAAATCATGTATTGGAATCACTACATAATTATAAGATCGCATGTCACCAAGAAGCCCAATAAGACAACGTTCATTGAACTTTACAAATTCCTTGGAAATCTGTGCCTTTTCCAGTTCCGTACAGTTGAACAGATGTTTCTTAATAAAAACATCGCCCGGAATTCCTAAAATATGCTCTTCAATCAGAGTATTTTTGTACACCAGAAAGTTGATGCGGTTGGGAGAAAGCAGATCTTCAAGTTCCAGCCCGAATATTCGGGAAGCATCGGCCTGTTTAATATAAAAATTTGTATAATTGTCATTAAGGATATTTCTCACCCGCACCCGAAAAGGCTTAGAATTTCCGAAAGTACAAAAGTCAATTGTATCCACTTTCAGATAAGGCAGAGTAGCGGTATCTCCATCTGAATGAAGAAGAGTGTAAATCTTATTTAAATTAGCCTCAATTTCTTTAAACTCGTTTTCAGGATACAATACCCCAAGCCACAAAGTATCTTTGCCTTCCTTGTCCAGAATGCTCACGCTGTCGCTAAACCTTAAGAGGTCTTCATACAGAAACCTGATCTCGGTCGTTCTGTTATATTTTTCCAAATATTGCTGTAATGCTTCTGAAACCGGAAATATGGGTTTTCTAAACGCTATTTTTACATCTTTCATGACACGGTTCACTTTGTTTAAATATAAAGAATATTTTTTTTGTAACGTATGAAGAATTCTTGTTTTACCATTCATCGGATACTTTTATTCTATACATGGCAGGGTTTTAAATCTTGACATATATCACTTCCAGCCTCCTTCTTCAGCACTTCTGTCGGATATTATTAATTTCTAAATTTGGTTAGCTTAAGTTTATTTATTTTTTCATAGCTTAGTGATATCGTAATACGGTGATTGTATGTTAAATAAATGTAAATAGATTTAGATGATTCAAGAAAAATCCTAGTAAAATTTTTTATGTTACAGTTTTTTTTTAAATTTAAACACTGGATTGGTAATTTATTTGATTCATCCGTAAATTACTCAAAGACAGATCCAAACCAAAATAAGAAATCTCAAAATAATAATAATATGGCAATGTTTAATTATGGTGTTGGCGGAAACGAAGTAAAAGTAGACGCTAATGAAGCTATTCAGGAAATACAAGAAAATAAATCACTGATAGTAAGCCAACTTACAACAGAAGAGTCTTATACTCCTGAAATCGTAACAGGATTAAAAACAGTGGAAGACGTTTTCAAACATTTTCAGCCTTCAATATCGGTACAGCACGAAACAGAAGACGGAGGAATGGTAGAAGAAGAATTCCGTTTTCAAAACCTTGGAGACTTTACCCCTAAAAGCCTTACTCAGAAGTCAGATTATCTGCAGCAGCTAAGTATGGAGCAGGAGCAGTACAATAAAATAGTACGTCAGTTGAAAACAAACAAAATTCTACGCAATATGTTGGAGAACGATCAGACAAGAGCGGCGTTCGTAGAGGTATTGAAAGAAGTGGCACAAGAACTTGAAAAATAATTAAAGACTTACATTAAATCATGGATAGCAAATTACAGGCACAAGAAAGCCAGCAGCAGGGTCAGCAGCAGCACTCGGGACAACCGAAAGGCAACCCGCTTGCAGAGCTCAATAAAATGGGAGGATTTGGCTTTGTTGAATCCGTTGTAGACGGTATTGCCAATATGAACCCAACAAGAAAGGCAAGAAAAGAAATCTTCCTGAATGACAGTAATAAAGCAGATGAAAGAAAAGAACTTCTTCAGAAGATCAATCTTTGGGTAAACCTTTTAGAAGGTAGCGAATCTGCAGATAAAATGGCCGATACTTGCAAAACTAAAGCACAACAGGCCGACCAAAACTTAAAAACAAACTTAAAAAATACACTGGATGCTGTTCGTCTGTTGGAAACCAATTACAGAACAGTAGCGCAATTCTACAAAAATACAGAATTGGATAAAGTGGATAACGTAAGTATCGTAAACGCAAGCCTTGAGCAGGTTTCCGATCTGGATAATCCTCTATTCATTGATGCAATCTCAGAAGAATTCAAAAATTATTATGACCGTCTTGATCTTAGAGATAACTACTCAATCCTTGCAATACCAGGATATTTAGGATCTAATAAGGTTATCGAGAAATGGGCTAAAATCTGTAACGAAAACAAAGTAATGATGGTTACAGACTTCGCCAACCTTGATAAACCGGATGACGTGGTAGACTTATTCCACTCTGCCAACCTTACAGGAGGAGAACTTCACAGAAGTAATGTTATTATGACGTGTAACTGGCTGGTAGGACGTGGTAAAGCTGAAGAAGTAGGGGAAGAAGAAAATGTAGAACTTCCACCTTCCACTTCATTAGCAGGAAAAATCCATAAAACTCTGATGTCTCAGGTAGCAGCAGGTAAAAAACATGGTAACATCAACGAAGTAGACGCTGTAAAATTTGAATTGAAGAAAAGTGAAATTTCTCAGTTGGAAAAAATGGGTCTTGTACCAATGGTAAACGAATACGGGAAAATTATGGCCTTCTCTGCGAAGACATTATTTACAGGAGACAATATCGGTCTTCAGACGTATTCCGTAGTTCGTGTATTCGATTACGTGACCAAAGTATTGCTAGACTTCCTGAACAGAAGAGCTTTTGAAAACTGGAATGCTAAAAACGAAGATGATTTGAGAAGGCAGATCGTGACCTTCCTTGATAACATCAAAGGACCAGACAAATTGATCGAGAAATTCAAAATTGTTCGTTTTGAGCAGGATAGAGTAAACAAAGACAGAGTGTGGCTTGACATCCGTATGACCCCTTATTTCCCTACAAAAAGCTTCGTTATTAAACTTGACGGACACAAAGGAGATGATGGTAACGAATGGGATGCAGAATATACTCAGGAGTAACATCAACGTACTTTATATAACAAAAACCGATGCAATTTTACATCGGTTTTTTTTCAACCAACATCTATGAAATTTAATATGAATAAGAAACTTATCATTGGTTTACCCGCTGTATTAATGGTACTTTTGATAAGCTGTGAGAAAAAATACCAAAGCCCCGGACAGTACGAAAATGACCTTTTTGCAGACGAACACCAGGAAGGAAAAGCATACATCATGAATAAAGATGAATGTTTTGACGGCAGTGAACTGGTAATTGCAAGTTCAGATGTAAAACTGGCAGATAGTTCAAAAGGCCGCGGAAAGTCATTCTTCCTTTACAAAGTAAGATCAGGAAAAGTATTAAAAACGGTAAGAGATTCCACCGTAGAAATGCCCATGCTGTTTTTATCCCAATATAAATTAAAGATAAAAAATACGGATTCTATGTATGTTTACCTTAAAAAACTGGAAGGATACCGTTTTTTAAAGAAAGACAGAAACCTTAATTATCAGTGGTTAAAAGCGGCTCCCGTATATTCTGTGAAAGCTGATAAATAAATTTTATCTTTGCCAATTGAAAATACTTCGTAATCTAAGTTCATGAGGTATCTTATAAAAAGCAAAACAAAATTTTTTGGAGAAGGATAGCAGAAATTCAGATTTTCTACACATTGGCAGCAAAATTCTGGGATGGTATAGCAATAATGCAAGAGATTTGCCTTTCAGACAGACAAAAGATCCCTATAAAATCTGGATCTGTGAAATTGTATTTCAACAGACCAGGATCAATCAGGGATTGAATCATTATAATAATTTCATTAAAAGGTTTCCAGACGTAAAAACGTTGGCAGAAGCTGAAGAAAATGAAGTTTTATTATATTGGAAAGGTTTGGGATATTATTCCAGAGCGATCAATATCCATAAAGCTGCTCAACAGATTATGAATGATTATGAAGGTGTCTTTCCTCATCAATACGAAGAAATTTTAACATTAAAAGGAGTAGGGAAATATACTGCAGCAGCGGTTTCGAGCATATGTTTTGGCGGCAGAATGCCTGCTGTGGACGGGAATTTTTACCGTGTCCTAAGCCGTCTTTTTGCTGACAATTTTGATATTTCAAATTCAAGAGCTTTTACTTATTTTTCTGAGCTGGCCACTTTGGTGATGCCGGAAAATGTAGGTGATTTTAATCAGGCGATGATGGATATAGGTTCAGAAATCTGTAAACCTAAAAATCCACTTTGTGGAGAATGTCCTGTTAATGATAACTGCCTGGCATTTTCTATGCAGAAAATTTCAGACTATCCTGTAAAAACGAAAAAAGTAAAAGCAGAAGATCTTTCTTTAACCTATTATTTTGTTCACAGAAACGGCCAATTTCTGATCCGCCAGAGAACAGATGATTTCATTTGGAAGAAATTATTTGAATTTCCGACAGCCATTTCTTCGGATATGGAGCCATTCATTACAGGTTCAAAAACGATTGCTCATAAACTTACTCATAAGAATTTAAGCATTGAAATATTGAATGTTGAGGTTACTTCAGAAAAAATATGGAATGATTTTATCGCTGAAAATCAATACCAGATTACAGATGTGGAAGGCTCTCAAGAAAAATCGTTTCCAAAGCCTCTGGAAAATTACATTCAAAACTCTCTGAAAGACTGAAATTTGTCTTCTGAAATCTGAAATCTAATTTGTACTTTTGCAAAATGATTAAAAAAGTCATTTTTATTTTTGTATCACTGCTTTTAATTTCATGTGGAAAAGACCCTTCACCAAAACCTTATGGAGAACTGCGTCTTGAATATCCAGCACCGAAATACCAAAAGTTTGAAAACGATTGTGCCTATACCTTTGAGTACTCGGACTTTGCTACTATTGCACCCGCTAAAAAACCTTGCTGGTTCTATGTGAATTATCCTAAAATGAAGGCAAAGCTTTTCGTTACCTATTATCCAATACAAAACGACTTCGCAGACCATATCAAAGAAGCTGAAAAAATGGTATATGAGCATACCATCAAAGCCAGTTCTATAGACACAAAATCCTTTGAATACCCTGAAAAGAAAGTATACGGGAACTTCTATGAACTAAAAGGACAGAGTGCATCTAACCTTCAGTTTTACATTACAGACAGTACGAAACACTTCGTTACTGCTTACTTATACTTTAATACGAGACCGAAACCGGATTCTCTCGCTCCTGCAGTGAACTATATCAAAAATGATATGAAACACATGCTGGACTCTTTTGAATGGAAAAAATAATTACTTTTAATATACATTGAAAAATATATGAAACTTTTAGTTGTAGGAAGTGTTGCATTTGATGCAATTGAAACACCATTTGGTAAAACGGATAAAATTTTAGGAGGTGCAGCCACTTATATCGGAATCACTTCATCAATTTTAGGCGTTAAATCCGGAATTGTTTCTGTAGTAGGAGGAGACTTTCCACAAGAACATCTTGATATGTTCACAGACAGAGATGTAAATATCGAAGGAATTGAAATCGTAAAAGAAGGGAAAACATTCTTCTGGTCTGGAAAATACCACAATGATCTGAACACAAGAGATACTTTGGCTACAGAAGTAAATGTGCTGGAGAATTTTGATCCGAAAATCCCGGATTCAATGCAGGATGCCGAAATTTTGTTACTTGGAAACCTACACCCTGGAGTTCAGTTATCAGTACTTGAAAAAATGAACAACCGTCCAAAATTGGTTATCCTTGATACCATGAACTTCTGGATGGATTCTGCATGGGATATCTTAATGGATATGATTGCGAAAACAGACGTAATTACCATCAATGATGAAGAAGCAAGACAGCTTTCAGGAGAATATTCTTTAGTAAAAGCAGCTAAAAAGATTCATACAATGGGACCTGAATATGTGATCATTAAAAAAGGAGAACACGGAGCTTTACTTTTCCATGACAATAAAGTATTTGCTATCCCGGCGCTTCCATTAGAAGATGTTTTCGATCCAACAGGAGCTGGAGATACTTTCGCAGGAGGTTTTGCCGCTTATCTTGCTAAAAAAGAGAAAATAGATTTTGATACAATGAAATCGGCTCTTATCGTAGGATCTGCTATGGCTTCATTCACTGTAGAGAAGTTCGGAACAGAAAGAATAGAGGAGGTAAGCGAAGCAGACATGTTCAGCAGATTGAGACAATTCAAAGAATTAACGACTTTTGATGTTGAACTGCAGTAAATAAGTCTTTTTAAGAAATATTTATAATAAAAAATTGAGTGAAATTCGTTAAGAATTCTAAATTTGCAACTTGTTAAAATAGTAAAATGACAAATAAACTAAAAATCACTTTTCTTCTTGGGATTTTCATCATGATATTTTCTTCAAATATGATGAACGCCCAGCTAAAACAAGGAGATTTGGTGGATGGTATTTCAGCTGTTATCGGAGATGAGATTGTGTTGGAATCTGATGTACTTGAGCAAATGAATTATGGGAAACAGCAGGGAGCTGCCAACACAGACAAGTGTGAGTTCCTGGAAAACCTTATCAGCAACAAGCTTCTTGTATATGAAGCAAAAAAAGATACCTTAATTGAAAACCGCTCTGCAGCTATCAAGGAACAGGCTAATGCAAAATATCGTCAGATGCTTTCTCAATTTCCGGATGAAAAAACAATGCTTGCAGCCTACAAATTCAGAAATGCTTATGAGTTGAAAAATGCTATTGAAAAAATAGATACTGACCAGTATTACGGACAGGCAAAATACCAGAGAATTACTGAGAAAGCTGACGTAACTCCAAATGAGGTAACTGACTTTTATAATATGTATAAATCACAGCTGCCACAGGTAAAAGATGAAGTTACTTTAGCTCAGATTATGATCTATCCTGAGTTAACGGAAGCACACAAACAAGACCTTATCAACAGATTGAAAAAGATCAAGCAGGATATTCTTGGAGGGGAAACTTTTGAGAGCCAGGCAAGAATTTATTCTGAAGATGAAGGGTCAGCTGCTAACGGAGGACTATATAAAAATATCAATAAAGGACAGATGGTGAAGCCGTTCGAGGCTGCTGCTTTGAACCTTCAGGAAAATGAAATTTCAGATCCTATTGAATCAGAATTCGGATTCCACATTATCCAGCTGCTGAAAAGATCAGGTAAAGTGTATGATGCAAGACATATCCTGTTAAAAGGAGTACCTACTGATGAGGAGCTTAAAACTGCAAAAGCAAAATTAGACAGTATCAGAGGTCTTATCGTGGATGGTAAAATGACATTTAAAGATGCTGCTTTTAAATTCTCAGATGATAAAAGAACAAAATTCAACGCAGGGATAATTCCTGGAGCAGATGGTTCTGATAAAATTGAAAGAGAAAGTATTCCGGGAACAATCAGCTACGAATTAGCAGGATTGAACAAAGGAGATGTTACTACTGCTTTTGAAGATGAAGAAAATAAGAGAAAGGAGATCAAAATCATTAAAATTGAAGATGTGATTCCTTCTCACCAGATTACACTGGAAACAGACTTCAGCAGAATCAAGCAGATGGCACTGAATAAAAAGAAAAGTGAAATGATTGAAAAGTTTGTCAACTCTAAGTTACCGACAACTTTTATCTCTATTGACGGACGTTACGACAGCTGTAACTTTAAGTCTAACTGGAAGAAACAATCCATAGCAAAATAAAATAAAAACCTTCAGAATTTCTGAAGGTTTTTTTTATACCAATTAATTAGAAATATCCGTTAAAACTTTGGTTTGTATCCCAAAAGAAACGGCAAAAAATCTAAGCTCTTTGGTTGAAAATATTCACATATATTTCCCGGAAAACCGTTGTTTTTAGTATTTTTACACATGAGCAATTTTATAGATTTCAACGCTGCAAAAAAACTTCATGATATGGAGACTACTCAAAATAGAATTTCACACCTTTTTAATATTAAATATCCCATTATCCAGGCAGGAATGATCTGGCACTCCGGATGGAGACTTGCTTCTGCGGTTTCCAATTGTGGTGGATTGGGCTTAATTGGAGCAGGAAGTATGTATCCTGATATCCTGAGAGAAAATATACAGAAATGCAAACAGGCTACAGATAAACCTTTTGGAGTAAACGTTCCGATGCTATACCCCAACATTGAGGAGATCATTCAGATCATTCTTGAAGAAGGAGTGAAGATTGTATTTACATCAGCAGGTAATCCGAAAACTTATACAGAAACCCTACAGAAAGAAGGAATAAAAGTAGCTCACGTAGTTTCCTCTACTAAATTTGCTGTAAAATGTGAAGATGCCGGAGTAGATGCTATCGTTGCAGAAGGTTTTGAAGCAGGCGGTCATAACGGAAGAGATGAAACAACAACATTCTGTCTCATCCCAAATGTGAAGAAACATATTTCTAAACCGTTAATTGCTGCAGGAGGAATTGCTTTAGGTTCACAGATGAAAGCAGCAATGATTCTTGGGGCGGATGGTGTACAGATCGGTTCTCGTTTTGCGGCCACTACAGAAGCCAGTGCCCATGAAAACTGGAAAAAGAAAATCACAGAACTGCAGGAAGGAGATACCCATCTTACTTTGAAGGAACTGGCACCGGTAAGAATGGTTAAAAATAAATTTTTCAGTGAACTGGAAGACATCTATCAGATCGGAAGAGATAAAGATGCATTAATTGCCTCATTGGGAAGAGCCAGAGCAAAACGTGGAATGTTTGAAGGTGATATGGAAGATGGCGAGCTGGAAATTGGCCAGGTTTCTGCCCTGATTGATGAAGTTCTCCCGGTGGAAACTGTTTTCAGTCACTTATTAAAAGAATTTGAAGAAACGAAAATGCCTGTTTTTTAAAATATAATTGATCTAATGGAAGGAAGAATAATTGATGTAAAGGGTAAAAAATTATATATAGAACACAATAATCCGTTTGAAGGCAGACCTGCCATTGTTTTTTTGCATGATTCATTAGGTTCAGTACAGCTTTGGAGAGATTTTCCGGCTAAATTATCTGAGGCTGCGCAATGTAATACTTTTGTTTATGACCGTTTAGGCTATGGAAAATCATATCCGATGCTTACTCATGAAAGGCCGGTAAATTATATGGAGCTGGAAGCAGATCTATTGAATGACTTATTGACTGAAATGAATATTGATAATGCAATTCTTTTCGGGCACAGTGATGGTGGAACAATTGCTTTGATTACTGCTGCAAAATATCCTGAAAGAGTAAAAGCTGTTATCTGTGAAGCAGGACATATCTTTGTGGAAGACGTTACTTTAAAAGGTGTGTATGATGCCTGGGAAGCTTACAAAACGACTAACCTTCCGGAACGCTTACAAAAATACCACGGGGATAAAGTAGAAATACTTTTCAAAGCTTGGACGGAAACATGGACACGGGATGATTACAGAACCTGGAATATTGAATATCTCCTGAAAGACATTACTGCTCCATTACTATTTATTCAGGGAGAAGCTGATGAATATGGAACATTGGATCAGGTTGAAAAAACAATTACTCAGGTGAGTGGAAGTGCGGAGAAATATATTATTCCCCATATCGGGCATACACCGCATAAAGAAGTTCCCGAACTTGTGTTGGAAAAAGCAACAGCGTTTATCAGAGAAAATTCTTAATCAGGAATATTTCTGCACAATATAAATAAGGCACCTTGTAAAGGTGTCTTTGTTTTTGTAAAAGATTGATAAATAAAAAGAATGATTGTTTTTTTAATTACAGCAATCGAAGTTCCTCCGCAATGTTTTCCTTTGCCTGAGCTTCATATTTTTCCTTAAAATAATCGGTTTTAAAAATGCTTTCAAGTTCCAGAAAATGTTTGAGTACTTTTTTTCGTCCAGGTTTATAAAGGAAATCAGGATAAATGGAGTATTCTTTTCTGATACTCTGAGTATATTCTAAATAGGTTTTAAAATCTTTACCTAACACGGAAAGATCAGCATCCAAAAGATAATTGGTATCTTCTTGATAAGATTTCTGATGTGATTTTGTGGCAAGAATATGCTCTGAAATCATTGAAATTTTATTCTTATCTAAATGAAGTTCGGCAAGTCTTTTTTCTGCTTTGGCAGCACTTTTCTCTTCGTTAATTTTGGAAGTGGCATCATAAATAATGTCATGGTAAAACACGGAAAAAGAAATAGCCGTAAAATCTGAGATATTACTTTTCACCGCTCCAAGTTCACTGAACATATTTTCAAGATGAAGAAGATTATGATAATGTCTTCCTTTTTCAGAGTATTTCGTTTCAATCTCCTTCCAAAGACTGTTAGTCAACTGGTGATCGTTTGTAAACGAAGAACAAAGCTGTTCAAATTGATTTTTCAGATTCATAGAAATAGGGGATAAAAAAAGGAACTTTTAAAAAGTTCCCTGATTTGCTTCCAGAACAGCCTTCAGCTCAGCCCAGCCTCCGCCGTTATAACCGTCCTTTAATCCTTGAGTATTAAGATAATCTAATGCTTTTCCGCTTCTGTTTCCACTTCTGCAGAACAAGATTACCGGCTTTTCAATAGATAGAATCTCATCCTGTCTATCTTCTACTTCACCTAAAGGAATATTCTTAGCACCATCTATATTACCGTCCATTTCAAGCTCCATTGGCTCACGAACGTCAATTAATTCATAGTTTCCGGATTGTATTACTTCTATTAAAGACATAGTTGTTTGTTTTAAACATTAAATTAGAAACGAAATTACGTAATTTTTTTTTGAAAAAAATCCTAATTAAAACATAATTTTTCAGAAAAGAAGCAGGATAGAAACAGATGTTCAGGTGAACCTCCACAGAAATCAGAAGATTGATAAAATAATCTTAATTTTGCACTGTGAAATTATGAATGCAGGCGCTGAAAAATACTCCCAACTGATAAAGTCCAAGGCAAAAAGTTTTGGATTCCAGAGTTGTGGCATTTCTAAAGCTGATTTTCTGGAAGAAGATGCTCCCCGTTTAGAAAAATGGCTTAAGAACAATTATAACGGCGAAATGAAGTACATGGAAAATCATTTCGACAAAAGACTTGATCCAAGGTTGTTAGTTGAAGGTTCCAAATCTGTCATTTCACTTTCATACAATTACTTTCCCGAGGAAAAAATTTCAATATTAGAAAATTACAAGATCTCAAAATATGCTTATGCAGAAGATTATCATGAAGTAATCAAAGAAATTCTTCGTGAGATGGTGGCAGAGCTGCAGGAGGAAATAGGAGAATTCGGATTTCGTGTTTTTGTAGATTCTGCACCCATTATGGAAAGAAGCTGGGCCAGAAAATCGGGAATTGGCTGGGTTGGAAAAAATGCAAACCTCATTACCAAACAGAACGGATCTTTTTACTTTTTGGCTGAAATTATCTGTGATTTGGAACTGATTGCCGATCATGCTACTACAGACCATTGTGGAAGCTGCAGAAAATGCATTGATGCCTGTCCTACAGATGCTATTGTGTCTGAGAAAATTATTGACGGAAGCCGTTGTATTTCTTATGCAACCATAGAACTCAAAAATGAAATTCCGGATTACTTTAAAGATAAAATGGAAGACTGGATGTTTGGCTGTGATATCTGTCAGGATGTCTGCCCATGGAACCGTTTCTCAGCACCCAACAAACAGAGCCGTTTCAAACCCAATGAAGCCCTGAAAAACTTCAAAAAAGGAGAATGGAAAGAAATTACTCAGGAAATTTTCTCCGAAATCTTCAGAAAGTCTCCCGTGAAAAGAACCAAATTTGCAGGTTTGAAGAGAAATATTGAGTTTTTGCAGAAGTCCTCTGACTGATTTTTCCCTGAACTTTCGGTGACAATCCCTCCTTTGGAATTTTTTGTAGTTCCAAACCAGAGCTGATAATCGACCATTCCTTAAATTTTTAGCTTTAAGGAGGTAAAGATTTATACCAATAAGTTGCTTGAAAAACCTTTCCTATAAAGAAAAATTGATTTTCAGGAGATCAGAATCTCACCGAAAATCAACGTTTTTTTTGTATTCTTTTAGGAGCAGTTTTTACTCTTACTTTAAACCTTTTTTGGGATTTAGTATTTTTACGCATATTTGTGAATATTTCGTAACTAAATATAACCATTTTTTCGATTAAAACAAATACTTTTACTAAAAATTAAAGATTAAATTTTATTAAAACATGACTGTGAAAACTATATTAATGTATCTCCTGAAAGTGGTAGGAATTATTCTAGGAATTGTAGTGATTTATGTAATCCTCGGGTTGCTGATTCCTTATATTCCGGTTTCTGCTAAAGATGATGGACAGAAAAAGGAGATTCCGATTTATATTTATACCAACGGAGTGCATACAGATATAGTAATGCCTGTGAAAAACGATGTTCAGGACTGGAGCCTGAAAATTCCTTTCTCCAATACAAAATCAAAAAAAACAGATTATCAGTATATCGGAATAGGGTGGGGTGATAAAGGATTCTATCTTGATACGCCTACGTGGGCTGACCTGAAGTTTTCAACCGCTGTAAAAGCTGCATTCTGGCTAAGTGACTCTGCCATGCACTGTACTTACTATAATACAATGAAAGAAGGAGACGATTGCAAAATGATTATGATCAGCAGAAGCCAGTATGAGAGCCTGGTAAAGTTTGTAGAAGATAAATTTGACAGAGATCAGAATGGTAATTTCATGCTGATCCCTACAAATGCAGTGTACGGTGATAATGATGCCTTTTATGATGCAAAAGGTACCTACAGCTTTCTTTATACCTGCAACACATGGTCAAATAATGCTTTAAAAGCTGCAGGACAGAAAGCTGCACTTTGGACTCCCTCAGATTTTGGAATTTTTCAGCACTATAAATAATTCATGAAGAGGTTTTATCTGTTTTTCATTGCGCTTTGGTTATGTTCATGTTCTCAGGAGAAAAAAAACAGCATCATACATACTTCTGAAATACCTGCTGTTGCTGAAAAGAAACCTGAAGCAGACCTTTCTAAACTTAAAATAAAAGCACAAGAAGCCTTAAAGTTCTGTGCTTCAAAGAACCTTAATAATGATTTCTGTATCCTTATTGATATGAGCCTCCATTCAGGAGTCAACCGTTTTTTTGTCTGGGATTTTAAAAATAATAAGATCTCAAAAAAATATCTTGTAGGCCATGGCTGTGGTTCCAATTCGTGGAGTAAAGACGATTCTAAAGCAAATCCGGGATTCAGTAATGAAGATGGAAGCCATCTTTCTTCCTTAGGAAAATATAAGCTTGAAGGAAGAGGCTACAGCGATTGGGGAATCAATATCAAATACCTGATGCACGGCCTTGAAGAAACAAACAGTAACGCTTTAAAAAGATTTATTGTCTTTCATTCCTGGGACATGATGAGTGATCATGAAGTCTTTCCAAAAGGATCTCCCGAAGGATGGGGCTGTCCTACCGTTTCCAACAATGCGATGAAAGAAATTGATCCGATGATTCAATATTCAAAGAAACCTGTTCTGATTTGGATCTATAATTAAATCTTTGTTATACATTTGTTTCATAACAATCATGTAAATTGATTCCATCTTATGAAACATACGCTTTTCCGTGAACAACAGCTCAATTGTGATACAGAAACCGCCTGGAAATTTTTTTCTTCAGCCAACAACCTTTCAGAAATTACCCCGAAAGACATGGGCTTTATTGTATTGACGGAAATGGAAGATGATGAAATTTATGAAGGAATGCTCATTGATTATTATGTTTCCCCATTGTTTGGCATTAAAATGAAATGGCAGACAGAGATTACCCACGTCGATTTTCAAAAAAGCTTTATTGATTTCCAGAAAAAAGGACCATATAAATTATGGAACCATCATCATGAATTTATTCCCAACGAAGAAGGTGTTCTGATGAAAGATACCATAGATTATGAACTTCCAATGGGTATTTTAGGCGAAATTGCACATCGTTTTTTCGTCAGAAAGAAACTGGAACATATCTTTGATTATCGTTTCAGAGTACTCAGTAAATTGTTTTAATCTTTCAATAAGAACGGTCTTTAGCTGAAATTTTTAACGATTTTAGTAAGATTCCTTCAGAATGACAAAGGCTATGGATAAATATAACGTTCTATTTGTCATTTTGTAATAATCTAAATTCCAATAATTGGAATTATTAATCTATTGTTTAAGTTTTTTTAACAGTTCAATGACTGGATTTCCCAGTAGAAATCCCTATTTTTGCAGCATATCGTTTTTACTAAAAAACTAATGTGTTCTGGTTGACATGGCAGGTCTGAGGTCATTTTTCTTATTTTATATCATGCTGGTTTTTACCCTTTTCAATTCGAATTGGGCAGAAAAATCATTGCGGAATATTCCTCATGTTCCTCCTGTTACTAACATTCATGTTCTGGATGTTTACGAAGAGGCAGATATGAACACGCATGCATTGCCTGCTGCTGCCAAAATTGTAAAACATTCCGTCAAAAAAAATGATCCTGCAATTGCAGATTTTTCAGGAATTTTAAAAGTTATTCCGAAAATCACCCTTCCGGAGATTGCTGTATCTACCATTTGTGGAGTTAAATCCTTTCTCCATCTCCTCCAGTTGTACTAGGTTTAAGTTTCTGAATGCCAAATCATTTTAACGGAAATTTTATAACTTAAACATTTAAAAATGTATTTTAAAACTGTAATAATTTGCCTTATGGCAACATTATTCGCTGCGTCATGCAGTAAAAACAAGGAGAAAAATAATAAAAAAGACAAAGAAGTTCCCGTACTGGAAATCAAAGAAAAAGATACATTGGTGAGCAACCAGTTTGTAACGGATATCCAGGCTAAAAAGAATGTTGAAATGCGCTCCCGAATCGGAGGTATTATACAGCATATTTATGTAAACGAGGGACAATTTGTACATCAGGGACAGGCTTTATTTAAAATCAATGATGCAGAGCTGCAGATGGAACTTCTGAAAGCTAATGCAACATTAAAGCAGACTGAAGCAGATGTTCGTATTGCAGAAGTGGAACTGAAACAGATTCAGAGTCTTCATGCTAAAAAATTTGTAGCCAATAATGAGCTGGAAATGGTGAAGGCAAAGCTGTCTTCCGCTAAAGCAAAACATGCTTTCGCTGATGCGGAAAAGAGGACAGTTCTTCAGAAAATAAGCTTTACTAGAATTACCGCACCTTTTGATGGGGTAATTGACGTAATTCCTCATAAAGACGGGAGTTTGGTAGAAAATGGCACATTGCTGACTACGCTGTCTCAATTGAATGAAGTATACGCATATTTCTCAATCCCTGAAAATCTTTATTTTGAGCTTTTGGCCAACGATAAGATCGGAAGCCATCAAAAGATAGAACTGACTCTGCCTAACGGGGTTAATTATCAATTCAACGGAGCTTTGAAAACCGCTGAAGGGGAAATAGACAGAGCCACAGGTTCTATTCGTTATAAAGTACTCTTCCCGAATCCGGACCGTCTGATTAAACACGGAACTTCCGGAAAGCTTATTATTTCTGAACAACAGAATAATGCTGTTCTTATCCCACAAAAATCTACCTTCTCCATCCAGGATAAAACCTATGTTTTTGTAGTGGATAAACAGAATAAAGTGAAAATGACCAGCATTAAAATCGGAACTACATTAAGAGATTCTTATATGGTAGAAAGCGGTCTTAAAAAAGGAGATTTAATCATTTATGAAGGGACTCAGTCTTTGAAAGATGGTGATATTATCAAAATCAAAAAGAAGTATTAACCTTTCATAATCTTTAAATCTATTTACTATGGTAGAAATGTTTATAAGACGAAAGGTTCTTTCGTTGGTTATTTCCATATTATTTGTACTGCTGGGAATTATGGCTTTGTTAAAGATGCCTATTACCCAGTTTCCGGACATTGTACCGCCTTCAGTAACTGTTACGGCAAAATATACAGGTGCTAATGCCGAAGTATCTGCCAATGCGGTAGCACTTCCTCTGGAAAGAGCGATCAATGGAGTGCCGGGAATGACTTATATGTCTACAGTCACTTCCAATGACGGTCTTACCCTTATTCAAGTATTCTTTGAAGTGGGAACAGATCCCGATGTAGCAGCGGTAAACGTTCAGAACAGGGTGACAACCATTCTTGATGAACTTCCTGAAGAGGTAATCAGAGCCGGTGTTACCACTGAAAAAGAGGTGAACAGTATGCTGATGTACCTCAATATCACGAGTACAGATCCAAGTCAGGATGAGCAGTTCATCTATAACTTTACGGATATTAATGTCCTTCAGGAATTGAAACGTATTGATGGAGTAGGCCGTGCAGAGATCATGGGGCAGAAAGAATACTCAATGAGAGTCTGGCTGGATCCACAGAAAATGGCTGCCTATAATATTTCAGCAGATGAAGTGATCACTTCTCTTCAAAAACAGAATATTTCAGCAGCACCCGGAAAAGTGGGAGAAACGTCAGGGAAAACTTCCAGTCAGCTTCAATATGTGATCAAATATAAAGGGAAATTTTTTGAACCCAAACAATATGAAGAAATTCCCATCAGATCTGATGTTGATGGAACAATTTTAAAGCTTAAAGATATTGCTAAAGTTGAATTCGGAGCGATGAATTACGGAATGGTTTCCAAAACAGACGGAAGGCCATCTGCATCCATTATGATGAAACAACGTCCCGGTTCCAATGCTTCCGAGGTTATTGAAAGCGTAAAGGCAAAAATGGAAGAATTAAAAGTCACATCCTTCCCACCCGGAATGGAGTATAATATGGCGTATGATGTTTCCCGATTTCTGGATGCTTCCATCAGTGCGGTACTGACAACTCTTATCGAGGCCTTTATTCTGGTAGGAATTGTAGTATTTATCTTCCTTCAGGACTGGCGTTCCACATTGATTCCTGTGCTGGCAGTTCCGGTAGCATTAGTCGGAACATTTGCCTTCATGAATATGCTGGATTTCTCTGTTAACCTTTTAACACTATTCGCATTGGTTCTTGCCATCGGAATTGTGGTGGACAATGCCATTGTCGTCGTTGAAGCCGTCCATGTGAAAATGGAAGAAGGAATGAATGCAATGGATGCAACCATTAGTGCTACTAAAGAAATTGCCGGAGCGGTAGTGGCAATTACCATTGTGATGTCTGCAGTATTTATTCCTGTGGCATTCCTGGACGGTCCGGTAGGTGTGTTTTACCGCCAGTTTTCATTGACACTGGCCATCAGTATTGTGATTTCCGGAGTAAATGCATTGACACTTACACCAGCGCTTTGTGCGATTATTTTAAAACCTCACAATCACGATAAGAAGAAAACCATCATCGACAGGGCTTTCCAGAGTTTCAATACAGGTTTTGAAAGACTTACCAATGGTTATGTAGGCATTTTATCAAAATTTGCGACAAGAACTACGGTTACTTTTGGACTGTTATTTTTATTCGTTGGATTAACTTTTGTGACCAGCAAGTTCCTTCCAACCGGGTTTATTCCAATGGAAGATCAGGGGATGGTATATGTGAGTGTGACTACTCCACAGGGAGCAACAGTAGAAAGGACAGAAAAAGTACTGGATGAAGTGACTGTTATTGCCAAAAAAATTAATGGTGTGGAAAACGTAACCACTCTTGCAGGCTATAGTATTGTAACGGAAATCGCAGGTTCATCCTACGGAATGGCGATGATCAATCTTAAAGACTGGAAAGAAAGAAATATTTCAGTGAATGATCTGATTACTGAGCTTTCTGACAAAACAAAAAGTATAGCAGATGCCCAGATTGAGATCTTTGCTCCGCCAACAGTTCCTGGTTTCGGTAATACCAGCGGCTTTGAATTACGTTTATTAGACAGAACCGGAGGAACCATTGAAAATACAGATAAAATCACCAAGGATTTTGTTAAAAAATTAAACGAAGCTCCTGAATTGCAGAACAGCTTTACCAGTTTTGATGCCACTTTCCCGCAATATATGATCAATGTGGATTATGATATGGCAGCGAAGAAAGGAGTTTCGGTAGACAACGCGATGTCTACATTACAGACTATGCTGGGATCCTATTATGCCACGAATTTTATCCGTTTCAGTCAGATGTATAAAGTGATGGTACAGGCAAGTCCGGAACACAGAGATACCCCTGAAAGCATTTTGAATTTATATTTAAAAAATGATAAAGGCGAAATGGTTCCGTTTTCTACCTTCATCACCATTGAAAAAGTGTATGGACCCGAAGTACTGACGAGGTACAATATGTATATGTCTGCAATGATCAACGGAGAACCCGCAGATGGGTACAGCTCAGGAGATGCCATTGCTGCTTTAGAACGTGTTGCCAAGGAGACACTGCCAAGAGGATTTGATGTTGAGTGGTCCGGGATGACAAGAGAAGAGATCTTATCAGGAAACCAGACCGTTTATATTTTCGCGATCTGTCTTTTATTCGTTTATCTTTTACTGGCGGCACAATACGAAAGTTTCCTTCTTCCTATGCCGGTATTACTAAGCCTTCCTACGGGAATCTTTGGTTCCTATATCGCATTGGTATTGGCGGGATTGGATAACAATATTTATGCACAGGTGGCATTGGTTATGCTGATTGGGCTTTTAGCTAAAAATGCCATTCTAATCGTGGAATTTGCCGTGGCAAGAAATAAGCAGGGATATGATATCGTTCCGGCGGCAATTGAAGGAGCCAGACAGCGTCTGAGACCTATTCTGATGACTTCTTTTGCATTTGTAGCAGGACTTATTCCATTATGTATTGCATCCGGAGCAGGTGCAATAGGAAACCGTTCTATTGGCACAGCGGCTGCAGGAGGAATGTTGATTGGAACCATCTTCGGATTAGTAGTCATTCCGGGACTCTATATATTCTTTGCAAAACTTGAAAATAAGAAGAAAGATGAAAAGATTAAATCATAGAAATATAATATACGGAATAGCCTCACTAAGCCTTGTTTCATGCGCTGTTCCCAAAGTAACGGAGCTCAAAAAAGCTCAGGAATTGCCAAATGAAATCATCAGAAACGATAAAAATAAAAATCCGGATGAATTTCAGCAGATTAACCTGAAGGCTTACTTTACAGATCCGCAGCTGCTGGAACTTTTTGAGAAAGTAGTTCAGGCAAATCCGGATTTCCAGATTGCCCAGCAAAGAGTGGAAATTGCCAATAGTTTTCTTCAAAGATCAAAAATGGATTTACTGCCTTCTCTTGAAGTTGGAGTACAGGCTTCCGGCGACCGATACGGAAAATATACAATGGAAGGAGTGGGGAATTATGATACAAATCTATCTCCCAATATTACGGAAAATCAGAAAATCAACAGAGATTTTACGCCTAATTACTGGCTGGGAGCAAGAAGCAGCTGGGAAATTGACGCCTGGGGCAAGCTGAAAAATAAAAAGATTGCTGCCCAAAAGAAATATCTGGCTTCCACAGAAGGGCTGAGGCTGTTGCAGGTAGAGCTTTTTACAGATATTGCTAATCTCTATTACCAGTTGGTGACCTTAGACAACCGTCTTGCGATTTACCAAAAAAATTACAACCTTCAGCAAAGAGCATTTGAGATTGTTTTGGCACAGCGTGAAGTGGGAAAAGCGACCGAATTGGCGGTACAGCAGTTCAAAGCGCAGAACAACAACTGGCTGGCAGAGATTGAACACATCAGAGTAGAAATTGTTACAGTAGAACAAGCTATTACTACATTAACAGGAAGCTACGGCGGAGAGGTAAAACGTGGAAAAATATTGATGCCTACCAATATGGAAGTCTTAAACAAAACCATTAATGTAGAAGGAGTTATCCATTCCAGACCTGATGTAGCAGCGAATTATTATGTTTTAGAGGCTTCTCAGGCTGATGCAAAGGCTGCAAGAGCTGCTTTTTATCCTAAGATTGATTTGGGAGCCGGTTTCGGACTGAATTCTTTTTCTGTAGAGACATTCTTTAAACCAAGTTCTCTGGCGGGGCAATTGTTGGGTGGATTAATGGTTCCCGTATTCAATAAAGGGCAGTTGAAATATGAGTTTAAAGTAGCGAGTAAGGAGCAGGAAATTGCCTTTTTAAACTATCAGAAAAGTATTACGACTGCTTTTAACGAGCTTCAGTCGATCCTGAAACAGACTAGAATTTATGAACGTGTGCTGAAGCTGAAATCAGAAGAAGTAGGCTTTCTTGACCGTGGAGTAGAGGTTTCCAACGACCTTTATCTGACAGGATATGCCAATTATTTTGAACTGATCAACTCTCAGAAGAGCAAACTGACCGCTGAATTGGATTTATTACAATTCCAGCATCAGAATACCAGAAATAACGTCCTGCTGTTTAAAGCACTGGGAGGGAAACTGGATTAATTTTTACTTTTTTTACGACGAAGGAAGCTGTCTTTTAGGTAGCTTCTTTTTTAACTGTATTCTACGGATTCCCGTAATGGTAATTAAAATAATTCCAGGATATTGCGCTAGAATCTAACTTTTTATAAGTTGAGTTAACTTTTTTTTATATGTCCCAAAAAAGAGACTGTCCTAATAAGGCAGTCTCTTTGTGTATTGTTTAAAATATAACTGCTGTACAGCAGCTTATTTTATGCGTAAGTATTATTTAACAAGCTGAATTTCAACAGCGGAGAATCCTTTAGGAGACTTCTCTTTTTCAAAAGATACTTTGTTTCCTTTTTTTACCGGCTCTGCACAGTTGTTGTTGTGGAAGAAGATGTTTTCTTTAGAGTTATCTTCAGTGATGAAACCATATCCTTTTTCACTCAGGAAAGTAACAATTCCTGTTTTTCTTGGATCTTCTTCAATAATAGGAGCTGCCCCAAGTTGAATATCCTCAAGGTTTACTTCCTGTCTTTGTTCAGGTGGAGTAGAAGTTAATCTTCCGAATTCGTCTACATACATGAAGACATCCTCCGCTCCTTTGTTGTTGTTTGTTTTACGTTCTTCGCGTCTTAGCGCCTTTTCTTTTTGCTTTTGAATTTTTTTCTTGAAATTTTCCTTTTTAGAAAAAGAATCTGCCATAAATTATTTTTAGTATTTAGTTTCTATAAATTAATTGGTTCAATCTGGTCTGTTTTGGACCCCTATAAAGCCTGGCTATGTTTTCTGTTTTGGATCATCCCAATCATACAGAGCTTTAAAATTCCGACAAGTATTGTTCTTAGTAGAAGAATAAAAGTTTAAAATATGGCTGCTCAAAAAGCAAAGACTGAATAAAAAATATTCGGGTCGTTACAGAAAACAAAGTATTGACTTGGTTATTTAATGTACAAATATACAACAATAAAATGAATTATCAGGTTTTAAATGATTGATTATCAGAAATGGTTTTACAGCAGATCTGCCGGTATACCTTTATAGTCTGAGTGTAAGACGATAATGAGAGTTAGAATAAGTGCATAAAAAAATCCTCAGAACACTGAGGATTATAAAAAAATATATTATAAAAATGAAGTGGTGTATAATACGGCTGTGAAGCATCAAATGTTATGCCTAAAATTAATGCGTAATAGTGAATTATATAGCTTTGTTTAATATGAAAGGGTTGTTACATGTCATATATAGCTGGTAAATAGCATTCTATTAAAAAATATTGTTTATATAAAAAAATATAAAACGTTTTTTGACTTAGTTTAAAATTAAAACCAGAATAGCAGTTGATAATCATTTAGGTTTAAATAAAATTCCCGAAAACTTCACCATGTTGAGGCCGTTTTTATTATCCATCTTTGCCTCATTAACATTTAAAAATAAAATCAATGTCAACACAAAATGTAAAAGGAAAAGTTGTTTTAATTGCCGGAGGAGGTAAAAACCTGGGAGGACTTTTAAGTAGAGATTTTGCTGCGAAAGGCGCAAAACTGGCAATACATTACAACAGTGAAAGCTCAAGAGCAGATAGTGAAAAAACACTTGCTGAGGTACAGGCACTAGGAGCAGAAGCATTTTTATTTCAGGGAGACCTTACCAAAGTAGACAATATTACAAGATTCTTTGATGAAGCAATTTCCCGTTTCGGAGGAATTGATATTGCGATCAATACCGTAGGAATGGTACTGAAAAAGCCATTTTCAGAGACTACAGAAGCAGAATATGATACCATGTTCAATGTCAATTCAAAATCTGCTTACTTCTTTTTGCAGGAAGCTGGTAAAAAACTGAACGATCATGGGAAAATCTGTACCATTGTTACTTCACTGCTAGCCGCTTACACGGGACTGTATTCTACTTATGCGGGAGCAAAAGCACCGGTAGAGCATTTTACAAGAGCAGCTTCTAAAGAATTCGGGGGAAGAGGAATTTCTGTAACTGCCGTAGCACCCGGCCCAATGGATACCCCTTTCTTCTATGGACAGGAAACAGATGATGCGGTTGCTTATCATAAATCAGCATCAGCATTGGGAGGTCTTACAGATATTAAAGATATCGCTCCGCTAGTAGAATTTCTGGTAACAGAAGGCTGGTGGATTACCGGACAGACCATTTTTGCTAACGGAGGATATACAACAAGATAACTTATTGGAAATATCCATAAAAAAGGAACTCACTGAAAACAACTTTCAGTGAGTTTTTATTTTAGAAGAAATCAGGGAGTTAAGTGGTTTTCACCTTTCCTTTTTCCATTATACTTTTAATGATAAAGAATAAACCGAGAAGAACAAAAGGAATACTTAATAGCTGTCCCATATTCAGACTCATTCCATGTTCAAATTCTACCTGATCTACCTTGATGAACTCAATCAGAATTCTCATAATGAAGATCAATAAAATACTGATTCCGAAATAAAATCCTTTTCCGATTTTAAATATGTTTTTCTTGTAAATAAAATACACCGAAAGGAAAATAATAAAATAAGAGATGGATTCATAAAGTTGGGCAGGGTGTCTTGGCAGATCATCTACCTGACGGAAAATAAAAGCCCATGGAACATCTGTAGGAACTCCTATGATTTCAGAATTCATAAGATTGGCAAGCCTTATAAAAGTACCACCCAACGGAAGTACAATCGCTATAGCATCTAAAACCGTCATAAACGGGATAGAAAATTTTCTCGCATAGATAAGAAGCATAATCACCAATCCGATACCACCACCATGACTGGCAAGTCCTGCAAAGCCTGTAAAATGATAGGTCCCGTCCACTCCTTTCTGAATTGGGAGCAATATTTCAAGCGGATGCTGGGAGTAATAATCAAAATCATAAAAAAAGCAGTGTCCCAGTCTGGCACCCACTAAAATCCCTATCAACGCATAAGAAAATAGCGCTTCATGAGCCTGCGAACTAAGGCCTTCTTTTTTATAAATACGCTTTAAAATAGTTAAACATAAAACCAGTCCCGCAAGAAATAGCAGTCCGTAATATTTTAAAGGAAATCCTAAGATATTGACGATTTCGGGATTCACATCCCAGTTGATATATAATAAATTCATTCCTGCAAAGATAAGAAAATAGGAATTTCTGAACCGAATGGAAGTGTTTCAGTATTTTTCAATTTGATTACCAGAGTACTATGGATTGATTTTGTATATCAGTATAGAACGCTGTATCTTAATATAAGAGGTCTTTATATGGGTGAGAATGAAGATAATTTAAAATGATTCTTGATGAAAGATTTGCTAACTTTAGGGTATCGCCAAAACAAAAAGATATGCATCATCAGTTGGAGAAACATTATGTAAACAGGGTAGGCTGGCTTCGGGCAGCTGTATTGGGAGCGAATGACGGGTTGTTATCCACCACAAGTATTGTCATAGGCGTTGCAGCAGCAGAACCCGACCGGAATATTATTATTCTTGCAGCATTGGCAGGTATGATCGCGGGAGCTATGTCTATGGCAGCGGGAGAGTATGTTTCTGTAAGTTCACAGGAGGATACTGAGAAAGCGGATTTGCTTCGTGAGAAACGTGAACTTGAAGAAATGCCGGAAATAGAACTTAGAGAACTTGCCAAAGTATATGAAAAAAGAGGCTGTACCAAAGAAACAGCGATGCAGGTGGCGATGGAGCTTACAGAACATGATGCTCTTGGTGCGCATGCTCGTGATGAGTTGGGAATTAATGAAATAACGCAGGCAAAACCTTTGCAGGCAGCGATGGCTTCTTTCGGTTCATTTGCCGTGGGTGCTTTATTGCCGTTTAGTGTTTCTCTTTTGGCACCGCTTAAACAAATGGTGTATTTTCAGTACGGATTTTCAATCATATTTTTAATGCTTTTGGGAGCTGTTTCTGCCAGAGCGGGAGGTTCCAGTATAAAAATAGCAGTGTTGAGAATCTGTTTCTGGGGAACCGTTGCAATGGGAATTACTGCGCTGGTGGGACACATTTTCGGAGTCAATGTAGCATAAAATAAATATAGCCACCCCTTTTTGATCCCCTAAAAAATAAAAACCTCTGATAATCAAATGATTTCAGAGGTTTTTTGTACCCAGGACCGGGATCGAACCGGTACTCCTAAGAACTGGTGTTTGAGACCAGCGCGTCTACCAATTCCGCCACCTGGGCTTGATGTTGAATTCAAACGTGATGTTTGTTTCAAATTGGTGTGCAAATATAGGAACTTTTTTCAATGTTCAAAAGCTTTTTTGAAGATTTTTTTTAAAAATTAAGCTCCAAACGATCGTAGGCAAGATGTATTCCGGGCGGAAGCTGCTTATCTTCAATATCATGCAGTCCTAAATGATGACTGATATGTGTTAAAAATAATTTTTTTGGTTTCAGTTCATCAAACAATTTAATAACATCCGGAAGAATAAAATGGGCAGGATGGGGATCAAATTTTCTGATACAGTTTAATATCAGAACGTCCAGATTCTTCAGTTTCTCTTTTTCTGTTTCAGAAATAAACCCGGCATCAGTAATGTAGGCAAGGTTTTTAAATTTGTACCCGAAGACGGTAATTTTATAGTGAATCACTTCTACGGGAGTGATTTCTGTATCCAATACCTGAAAAGGTTTATTTTCAATTTCATGAAGCTCAAAAGCGGGCGCTCCGGGATATCTTACATCAGCAAAGGCATAAGGAAATCTGTTTTTTATTTCATGAGCCACTCTTGAATAGCAATAAAGAGGAACATCTTTTCCACTTTTAAAAATCAGTGGCCGCATATCATCAAGCCCAATTACGTGATCATTATGCTCATGAGTAATCAACGCAATATCTACGGTATGTTCGTGGTTGGTAAGCATTTGCTGCCTGAAATCCGGACCGCAGTCGATCAGTATTTTTTTATTTTCCTCCGTGGTCACCATCACGGAAGAACGTAAACGATTGTCTTTGGGATTTTCAGAAGTACACACTTCACATGTACAGCCTATAACGGGTACACCTTGAGAAGTACCAGTTCCTAAAAATTTCAACTTCATTTTGTTTTGAGGTTGGTTTAATTTTGGTAAATTTACAAAAAATTTCATGTCCTAATGTATCAGAAACTAACTCCTAAACAAAAAGCATTAACAATTAATCTAGATCCTACTATTTATGGTACTTTCGCAGAAATTGGAGCAGGGCAGGAGACTGTTCGCCACTTTTTTAGAGCAGGGGGAGCTTCCGGTACGATTGCTAAGGCAATGTCTGCTTATGACAAAGATTTTAGTGATGCCATCTACGGAAAGGAAGTAAAAAACAGGTATGTTACCCAAAACAGGCTTCGCAAAATGCTTCGATATGAAGTAGCTTTGATTGAGGAGAGAATTTCAAGAGATAATAATCCCGACAGAAAATTCTTTTCTTATGCCAATACGGTAACAACCATCAATTTTGACAAAACTGTAAAAGGCCACGGCTGGGTAGGAATTCGTTTTCAGACTAAAGAAAATGAAGATTACAATGAAATCGTGATTCACGTAAAATTCAAAGAAAATGATGCTACCCTTCAGCAGGAAACCTTAGGGAACCTTGGAGTAAATCTTATTTTCGGGGCTTTCAATTACTTTGACAACCCTAGAACTTTAGTAGAATCTTTATATGACGATATTGCAAAAGACAATCTGGAAATTGATATGATTGATTTCAGCGGACCTGCTTTTGCGTATGTTGACAACAGACTGATGTCACTTCAGCTGGTTAAAAACGGAATGACTGATGCGGTAATTTTCAATTCTCAGGGCAGCAATATGCTTCCGGCAGATGTATTATACAAGAAAAATATTTTCGCGGTAAGAGGAAGTTTCAGACCGGTAACGAAAGTAAACATTGATATGCTTAAAAATGGGATGGACATGTTTTTCAAAGATGCTATCTGTACCCATGAAGAAACGGAAGTCCTTATTGAAATTACTATTTCCAATCTGAGAGCAGACGGAGATATTGACGAAAGAGATTTCCTGGACAGGGTTGATATTCTGGCTAAGTTGGGGTATACTGTTATTATTTCCAACTTCTCTGAATATTACAGACTGATAGATTATTTCGCATCTTATACAAGTGGGGATATTGGAGTAGCAATGGGTGTAAACAACCTGTTGATGGTATTTGACGAGAAATATTATAAAAATATGTCAGGTGGAATTCTTGAAGCATTCGGGAAATTTTTCAGAAACGGGATGAGAGTATATCTGTATCCTTATAAAGATCCTGAGACTCACCAGTTACTGGATTCTTCAAACCTGAAAGTAGAAGAAAACCTGAAAGAACTATATAAATATTTCAAACACAATAATCGTATTGTAGATATTACGAATTATAATCCGGAATTTTTGGAAATTTATTCCAGAGAAATTTTGAGAAAAATTGCATGTTGTGTGAAAGGCTGGGAAACTCAGGTTCCGGAAGGCGTAGCAGAAATGATTAAAGAGCGTGGAATGTTCGGATATAAAGAAGAACTTTCCCTAAAACAATTCTCTTAAAAAAATATATACAATGTCAGAATTAAAGAAAAGACTTTCCTCAATTCTTGAAAGTCCTAAACATAATACAGAAGAAAAGCTTGAAAAAGTTTGCCACTTGTTGGATCAAGAAATTTCTTATTTCAACTGGACAGGTTTTTATTTCAAAAACGGAGATAAGGAAGAATTGATTTTAGGCCCTTATGTAGGAGCGCCAACAGATCATACTATTATTCCTTACGGTAAAGGGATTTGCGGACAGGTTGCCGTTTCTAACGAAACATTTGTAGTTCCTGACGTACACGAAGAAAGTAATTATTTGAGCTGCTCAATTGATACAAAAGCAGAAATTGTAGTTCCTATCTTTAAAGATGGAAAGAATATCGGACAGATTGATATAGATTCCCATACGATAGACCCTTTCACTAGTGAAGACCGCGAATTATTAGAATGGCTTTGTAACGAAGTTTCTAAGGTCTTGTAATTGGAAGCTTACAATAAATAAAAAAATCCGGCTGAATTAGCCGGATTTTTTATGGAGTATAAGTGGTAATAACAAACATGATTAAAGGTTCGTCTCCCGTATTTTCGATAGAATGATACCCTATGGAACTGATCGCTGTAATATCTCCTTTCTGAAGAATTTTTTTTCGTGTGGGTCCTTCAATTCCGGTTCTTTCACGATATTCTCCGGTTCCATGCACGACCACGTAAAGTTCCTGTTCATTTCTTTGATTGTGCGTATGAAACCCAGATTCATCACCCTTATTCAATAAAACCATATAGGCGGCCAGACGATTATTGGCTAATTCTTTCGGATCAAACATCTGCAGCATATATACAGTTCCTTTTCCACCATACATATTTTCGCGTTTATCTATCCGCGTAATGGTTCGTTCTTCTTTTTCAAAGGCCATTACATAAAGATTGATGTATTTTGAAACTTCCTCAATAACGTGACAGAATTCTACTCCTTCGGATAATATAACTGTATCAGACATACAAGTTTAAGGTTTAATGTTTAGAGTTTAAAGTTGTTAAAAAATCAGCTTTGCTGCATTAGATGAATTTCAGCCAGCAGTTCTTTAAAATAATTCTCACATTTTGCAATATGAGTTCCATACCAGGAAAATGCTTCACCATCCACAATCATAATCTTTTTATCAGGATAGAAAGCCTGCAGTTCCTCAATATGTTTTTCTTTAAAAGGAAACGGTTCAGAGGACAGCATGATCACTTCAGCATCCGCAAGATCTTCAGTAGTAATCTGAGGATAACGGGTTTTATCTTTGAAAATATTCTCAAATCCAATTTCTGATAAAATCCTATGGATAAACGTATCTGAACCAATGGTCATATAAGGATTCTTCCAGATAAGATAAGCTGCTTTCACAGGAGTTTCAAGCTTTGCCTGATTCAGGATTTCATATATTTTAAGATTGAAAAGCTGCGCTCTTTCTTCCTTTCCCAAAAGTTTTCCGAGATTTTTAAGCAGATAATAATTATCTTCAATCGTTTCAACATTAGTAACGGTTACTTTAAAATCACTCATTAAAGCTTCTACCTGGTCTTTTACATTCTCTTCCTTATTGGCAAGAATAAGATCCGGTTGTAATGCTTTTATTTTCTCAATATTGATATTCTTAGTCCCACCAATTACAGAAACATTTTTTATTTTATCCTGAGGATGAATGCAGAATTTTGTTCTCCCGATAACTTCATTTTCAGTAAGTCCAAGGTCAAATAAAGCCTCGGTAATAGAGGGTACAAGCGAAACGATTTTCATATTGGCATGTTAGATGATGCCTAAAATTACAAAAGTTTTCCGGTTAAGAAAGCTCCGGCAACGCTAAAATAAATAATAAGTCCTGTAACATCTACCAATGTTGCTACAAACGGAGCAGAAGAAGTGGCAGGGTCAAGATTTAATTTCTTTAAGACAAATGGGATCATAGAACCTGATAGTGTTCCCCATAACACAATGGCAATCAGGGAAACAGAAACGCTTAATCCAACGTAAACCCAATACTGGCCATAATCAAAAAGGCCAATCTGCTGCCAAAGCATGATTCTTATAAATCCAATAACTCCCAAAATTGCCCCAAGACATAATCCGGAGATAATCTCTTTTTTCATCACATACCACCAGTCTTTCAGACTGATCTCCTGAAGCGCCATTGCACGGATAATCAACGTTGCAGCCTGTGATCCGGAATTTCCTCCACTGGAGATAATCAACGGAACAAAGAGTGCCAGCACAACAGCTTTCTCAATTTCTTTATCAAAATATCCCATTGCTGAAGCAGTCAACATTTCCGAAACGAATAAAATGATCAGCCAGGTTGCTCTTTTTTTGATCATTTCAGTCCACGAGGTTTGGATGTATGGAAGATCCAATGCTTCCAATCCCCCAAATTTCTGAATATCTTCCGTATTCTGTTGCTCAATCTGATCCAGAATGTCGTCAATTGTTACAATTCCTACCAGAACACCGGCTTCCGTAATAATGGGAAGAGCGCCACGGTCGTACTTTTCAAAATAAGTTACCGCATCCTCTTTGGAAGTAGTGGTGGTAATCGCTACAAAATGATTGTCTGTGATATCAGAAACCAGTGTATCTTCCTCTTCCAACAGTAAAGTTCCGATAGCAAGGTCATCAATCAGGCGGTTTCTTTCATCTACCACATACAGGTAGTTCATGGTTTCCACTCTTTTACCTACCTTTTTGATCTGCTGAAGACATCGCTTTACTGTCCATTCTTTACGGATCTGAATATAATAAGGAGTCATCAGACGGGCAATAGAGTCTGAATTGTACCCAAGAAGCTTCAATGCAATCCTTCTTTCCTGAGGGTTAAGATGATTGATAGAATATTTGATAAGCTCATCCGGGAAATCCTCGAAAAGAGCAGTCCTGTCATCCGGAGTCATAGCATTCAGAATTTCAGAAACCTCGTCGCTTCCAATACTTCTGATAGTATCTTCCTGGAAATCAGGATCAAGATGTGAAAAAACTTCTGCTTTGTATTCTTTCGGAACCTTCAGGAACGCGAGCAGCCTCTCATCAGCAGGAAGTTCGCTGAGAGTTTCGGCAATATCGGCAGGGTTGAAGATAAGTTCGTCTCTAGAATTCAAAACGTGAAATTTTTTGGATATGCAAAAATAATTCAAATTTTTAAGACTGAGCAATAAAGTGGGAAAATTAAGGATTAATTAAAGTTTATTCCTTCAGTATAAGGACAAAAAAACACCCGCCAAGACGGATGTTCAAAAATTAAATTTTAAATTCCAATATTCTTTAAATTGGTTCACATTCTGAGGTAGGGATGTATGTACAAACAGCATTTGTACAGCATTGGTATGGTCCGCAATCTGAATTGTCACCACACTTTTTTATTCCGCTTCCTTTAATATTTTTTTGCTCCAGCCTGTTCAGCTTCTTAAGATTTGAATTTTTCATGGTAATCAAATATAATAAGATTAAGGCTCTATCGGACAGTCATGATCCCAACATTCTCCGTTGCAGCAATATCCTACTGAACAAGGTCTTGTTTCACTGCATCTGAAAGGGCCGATGCCACCGTTGATCTCTTTAGCAGCTTGTCTGCTGAGTTTCTTTAAGTTTTTCATATAGTTTTAGATTTAATGTTAAACTAAAATAATAAATATTTTCATATTATTCATTTGGTGGTGAAAATATTTTGCTATAAATCAATATTTTATTTAATTTTTAAATAAAAAAACACCTACAATTGCAGGTGCCTGTAATGATCATATATTATTCCAGAGGACATGGATCCACAACGCAGATGTTATGGCAACATGATCCGCCCGGACATTCGTAATGTTCTGTACATCTTTTGAAAGGCCCGCTTCCTTTGATTTCCTTTTGTACTTGTCTGCTGAGTTTTTTTAGATTTTTCATGAGATTTAATTTTAATGTGAGTTAGTTATAAGTCTTTGTACTTTATTCAAGACAGATAAACGGTGAACAAATGCCATAGCAGCAATATCCTACAGCACATGGATTACTGTCACTGCATCTTTCAGTGGAACCTCCATTGATTTGCTTTGCTTTTTCTCGACTGAGTTTCTTTAGATTTTTCATGTGGTTTAGATTTTAAGATTGAACTAAAATAGTAAAAAATATTTAATAATTCATTGTTTGGTGAAAATATTTAATTGTTAATCAGTTATTTATAGTGTTTTTTAAACGAAAAACACCTGTTTCATAAGTGTGAACAAGTGCTTTATTTAACATGAAAATATTTATAATTCAGGGCATGCATACACTACACATACTCTATGGCAGCATGACCCGCCCGGACATTCAAAATGATATTGGCATTTCTGAAGACGTACAATACTTCCTGAGATTTCTTTCTGACTGTTTCTGCTCAGTCTTTTTAAATTTGAATTTTTCATGATCATTTAGATTTAATATAAAGCTAAACTAATCAAAGCATTCAAAGTGTTGACCTACATGTAGATATTCTGCAGGATAGAGGCTATGAAAGAATTATGAATTATGAATTATGAATTATGAATTTTTCTGATACGGCTAATTGATCTGAACAGTAAAGATTCACGATTGACTTACGAAGCAAAATTGACCATTGATTATCAAAGGTCTTATATTCCAACTTTAAACCTTGAACTCAAAGCTCAGCTTCCGTTGGCTTTAGCTTTCTCAGTTTTTTAATGATTCCTTTTATAGCTCCTTCGGTTCCTATTTTAACAGAATTCACTGTTGAACCCAGCAGGCGCATATTCTTTCGGTAAGTATCATGATCTGTTTCCGTGACAAGATTGCCGTCAGAACCAAAAAGCTTCATGCTGACAACTACCTGATTAGAGAAAACATATTTTCCCAGACCTACTTTGAAGTACCGTACTTTGGAAACAATTGCAAAATCAGCATCGTTATTGAGACAGTAATCCACGATAGTCTGTTTATCTATACTGTCAAAGGGAACCTGAACTTCTGCCCGGAGCATTTTATTTCTTTTGCTGCTGAAATTATCGGAAACAGCGTCAAAGAATGCATTGTTGGTAGGATCTTTTATCTCATCAACATCAGGCTCTACTTCAGGATTGAAGTAGAGAACTTTTTTTATTTTGTCATCAGCAGCTTTCTGAGCTTTTACCGAAGTAATGCCGATGAATAAAAAAGTAGTAACCGCTGTAAAGAATATAATTTTTTTCATTTGTAATTCGTATGCAAAATTACTGCCTTTTCGTTGGATTGCATACAATTTATTAAGAAATTTTTAACATTTTTTTCTATCAAATTTGATTTATGAAATCAATAATGTTTGCAGAATCAAAAAATAGTCGTAATTTTGCACCCGTTACATAATAATCATTAAACAATATTGGAATGTACTTAACAACAGACAAAAAGCAGGAAATTTTCGCACAACATGGAAAATCTGCACAAGACACAGGAAGCGCAGAAGGACAAATTGCTCTTTTCACTTTCAGAATCAACCACTTATCTCAGCACTTAAAGGCTAACCGTCATGATTTCAACACAGAGAGATCTCTAGTGAAATTGGTAGGTAAGAGAAAAAGTTTACTAGATTACCTTAAAAAGAAAGATATCGCAAGATATAGAGCTATTATTGCTGCATTAGGTTTAAGAAAATAATCTATAAAGATTTTCAAAATAAAAAGCAACTTCGTAAGAGGTTGCTTTTTTTTGTGGGGGTTGTATAAGGCCGGATATCGCCAAACTCTCTTCTTGTAAAAGTGGAAAATCATGAAAGCCAGTTTAATGAGTGTATACTTACAGGAATACATACATTGATGTTTTTGTATTGATGGAAGCCGTTTATTATAGTAGTTGTTTTTTAATTATTTTTTAAAAAAATAAAGATTATTTTGAATTTATACATAATAATGCTGTTTTAAAACAAGTATAATCGTTGTTTTTGTGGTATTTCTTTGATTATTATTTGATGGATTTCTATATTTGCAGCTTTTTAATTAATGTACTGTTTTGAAGCACTTTTATTTATTTTTCCTTGTAGCGGTATTTTTCTGTAAAGCTCAAAAGAATGACTCGCTGCCCCAAAGAACTCTTATCTATTCTGCAGGAGTTGAATATGGAACGGTTCTGCCCACTAATATTGCATTGCAGGATTATGAGAACAGGAATTATAATGGGTATTCCTTTCAATTAATGAAGCAGTCAACAGGAAAGAATGATTGGGAAAAAGACTTTAGCTATCCACAATATGGTATAGGCTTTTTTGCTTTTGATTTTATAAAAAACCGAGAAATGAGCAGTCCTTTTGCGATATATGGAATTTATAATGCCAAAATAAAACAATGGGGAAAGCTTAAATGGTTTCATACAGTGAATTTTGGAATTTCATTCAATGCCAGACCTTTTAATGAAGATGAAAAATATTATAATATTTCATTGGGATCCAGAACCAATATGTTTATCAGTATGGGAACCGGAATGTATTATGAACTGGGAAAGCATTTTGACATCGGACTGAATTTCAAATTCAATCATCTTTCCAACGGAGGCTTAAAAATCCCTAATAAAGGTCTGAATACGATTGCCCCACAGCTTAGCCTTACCTATTATCCTGAACGGGTGGTATCTGGAAAATCAGATACTGCTGCTGTTGATGATAAAAAATATGCCTCTCTTGAAGTTTCTGTCTTTGGAGGCCGTAAGAATGCTTTTTACAGAGGAGAGAGGGCTGGAGAACTGAAGAATTACTATTCAGGATTTAATTATTCGGTATATGGAACAGAAGTATTGTACATGCGCCAGTATTCCCGGAAATCGGCATATGGAATTGGGGTAGGAATTACGATGGATGATCATTATAATCATGAGATGTATGTATCAGATAGTACGCTCTATCAAAAAAAACGGTTTTCAGCAGATCAGCCTTTGTTGAGTATTATGCCTTCTTACCGTTTGATGATGGGAAGATTAAATGTGAATTTGGGAGCAGGATATTATCTTGCCAAAAAACAGAGAAAATATGATAATTCTATTTTTTTCCAGCGAATAGCTTTGCAGTACCAGATTACGGACAGGCTGTTTGCTTCATTCGGAATTAATGCCTACAATATGCATGTGGCCAATTATCTTGAGTGGAAACTTGGTTATATCTTTATCAGGAAGAAAATAAAATAGTAAAAAATAAATGATGCTCATCATAAGCTTGAATATGATATTTAAATAGTTTTTGACTTTTACTATTTAAAAACGTTACTACTGTTTAAGATTGATTCTTTCCAATCTTCCCCAAATGTGTATTCTGAAAACTATCCGGATACTTCAGTCCATAGCCAAGAATTCTGTCAAAAGCCGAATGTGAAAATAAAATAGCTCCGGCCACTTGCAAATAGGGTAGAGAAAGAGCTGTTCCGGCAAAATAAACAAGAATAGCTACTCCAAAATGATGGAAAAGATTGTAAAAGAAAGCCCCAACTTTATTATTAACAGTGTATCCCAGCATGGAAATGTCTGGTGCAAGGAATAGGCCTGCAAACCACCACCATGAATATCCTGTTTGGGAAAAAGCATAGATTCCTAACAACAGAAATGCTGCATATTCAAGCTTTAATTGTATTTTCATAATAATTGTAATCTATTAGATAAGTTCCTTTTTACGATGAAAAGTTACATTTTTAAGATCAAAAAAGAAAGCGGAACACCTTTGAGATATTCCGCTTATACATTTTGATATGATTGATTTTAATGCCCTGATTTAGCGTCAGTGCTTTCTACATGGCCCAAATATTTGGTACAATAAGCTCCAAATATAAGAATTACCAGATAGCAGAATACAGGGATGATAAACGAGTGCTGTACTCCAAACTGATCTGCAAGATATCCCTGGAAAATAGGAACAATAGCTCCTCCTAAAATTGCCATTACAACCAGAGAAGATCCCTGGCTGGTATATTTGCCCAATCCTGAAATTGCCAGCGTATAAATATTAGAGAACATAATAGAGTTGAAAATCCCGATTCCTAAAATACTGTACATTGCCATTTCACCATGATTGACCATGGCTGAAATCAATAATGCAACATTGATTGCTGCGAAGATGGATAATGTTCTTGCCGGAGCTGCTTTACCGATGAAAAAGGCAATGAAATTCAGAACGATAAATACAAGGAAAAAGCTGATCTGTGAGAAGGTAAGATTCACAATGCTGAAGATGACAAGGAAAACAGCTCCTGCTGCCCCCAGCATATAAACAGCCTTTTTACTTTGGCTTAAAGACTGATTTAAAGAGATTGCCCCTAAAAAACGGCCAATCATCGCTCCGCCCCAATACAGGGAAAGGTAATTTTTACTGATGATTTCATTAAAACCCATAATCTGCGGCTGCTCAAGGAAACTGATGATAAAACTTCCTACAGCAACCTCTCCGCCTACATAGCAGAACATCGCAAATACACCGAATTTTAGGTGGCTGAATTCAAGCGCTCCCCAGCCTTTTACAATTTCCTCTTCACCCATCTGGAATGACGGAAGTTTAACTCTGGAAATCAATAAGGCTACCAGCAAGAGAATACCCGCGAAAATAAGATACGGAATTCTTGTTGCTACCGCACTGAATGATCCATCCGGAGACGAGAAAAATTCAAAAATAAGGTGGCCTCCAAGCACAGGAGCAATCGTAGTTCCGAATGCATTGAATGCCTGTGTCATATTCAGTCGGCTGGAAGCAGATTCTTCACTTCCCAATAACGAAACATATGCATTGGCAGTAATCTGCAGTACCGTAAAGCCTAATCCTAAAATAAACAAAGCTCCTAAAAACAGCGGATAATACGAGAAAGTAGCCGCCGGATAAAACAGGACACAGCCGAAAGCTGCCAGAAAAATTCCGAACAGAATTCCTTTTTTATATCCTAATTTATTGATAGGATCTCCCTTTGTGATAGAGATGAGAAAATAAATCAATGATCCAATAAAGTAAGCCCCGAAAAAACAGAACTGTACCAGCATGGATTCAAAAAAGGTGAGATTGAAAAGTTGCTTCAGATAGGGGATCAGGATGTCATTCATACAGGTAATGAATCCCCACATAAAAAACAGCAGGGTGATGGTAATCAACGGAACCGTATAATTCCTGCTTTGCGATTGTACTTCTTTATTAATCATAAACATTTATTTATCTGTATAAGGATAAGTCCTTTACTTTTTTTGCCTACAGCATTGCATTTTGTGAAGTAAGGCAAATATAGGGATCAACCTATGTTTTTGCAATAATTTTAATGGTTTTTATAATGAAATGTATACTTTTTTTCGATTCAGAATATTATTTTCATTTTTTGAGACAATAATACAAAAACAACAGCATTTTTCAATGCATTATCTTCACAAAAACGCATTTCTGTATTCACAAATAATATAAAAGTTGAGATTACAGCTATAAATTTTTGAATCTTTCATCAACTGATAGCCAATTTTTTGTATTTTGACGACCTATTTATGCAAGTGAAAAATTTAATATTTCATTATTATATAGTACCTTTGCACACGAAATTTAAAGAGTTTAAATATTAATTCATACTCAATACGGAGTATTAAGAAGACAAATTTATGAGTATACCTCAAGCGTTTACAGAAATGATTACTCTTGCTGACGGCAGAGAAATCACTATCGAAACAGGGAAACTGGCCAAGCAGGCTGACGGATCTGTGGTAGTAAAAATGGGCGGAACAATGCTTTTAGCAACTGTTGTAGCCAATAAAGAAGCCAATCCTGGTGTAGATTTTTTACCATTAACAGTTGATTACAGAGAAAAATTCTACGCAGGTGGAAGAATTCCTGGAAATTTCTTCCGTAGAGAAGCAAGACCTTCTGATCAGGAGATTTTAACAATGCGTTTGGTGGACAGAGTATTACGTCCGCTTTTCCCTGAAGATTTCCACGCTGAAGTTCAGGTGATGATTTCATTAATTTCTTATGACGGAAAAACAATTCCAGATGATTTAGCAGGTTTGGCAGCTTCTGCAGCTATCGCTATTACAGATATCCCTTTCAACGGACCAATGTCTGAAGTAAGAGTGGTAAGATTTGACGGAGTACTTTCTATCAACCCAAGTTATGAAGAATTGAAAAATTCTGAGTTAGACATCATGGTTGGAGCTACTAAAGACTCTATCGTAATGGTAGAAGGTGAAATGAAAGAAATTTCTGAGCAGGAAATGTTAGAAGCTATTAATTTTGGTCATGCTGAAATTAAAAAGCAAATTGAAGCTCAGGAGAGATTAGCAGAAAAAGTAGGAAAAGCTTTCCCTAAGAGAGAATATTCTCACGAAACTCATGACGAAGAAATTCGTGAAAAAGTATGGAAAGAAACTTATGATAAAGTATATGAAGTAGCAAGAACTCCATCCGGAAAAGAGGAGAGAGGTGAGAAATTCAAAGCAGTTCGTGAAGAATTCCTTGCTCAATATGCTGATAATGAAGAAGAATTAGAAAGAGTAACACCTTTCGTAAAAGTATATTATCATGATGTAGAGAAAGAAGCTATGCGTCAGATGATTCTTGAAGACAATATCCGTCTTGATGGTCGTGATCCTCAAACGATCCGTCCAATCTGGTCAGAAATTGATTACCTTCCGGGGGCTCACGGTTCTGCAGTGTTTACAAGAGGGGAAACTCAGTCTTTAACAGCAGTAACTTTAGGTTCTGTGAAAGATGCCAACATGGTAGACAGTGTAATCACCCAGCACGACGAAAAATTCTTCTTACATTATAACTTCCCGCCGTTCTCTACAGGTGAAGCAAGACCTCTAAGAGGAACTTCAAGAAGAGAAGTAGGACACGGAAACCTTGCTCAGAGAGCATTACAGGCTGTAATCCCTGAAGAAAATCCATATACAATCAGAATTGTTTCTGATATCCTTGAATCAAACGGTTCATCTTCAATGGCAACAGTTTGTGCAGGAACATTAGCACTAATGGATGCAGGTGTACAAATTACAAAACCTGTTTCCGGTATTGCAATGGGATTGATCACAGATGCAAAATCTGGTAAATTCACTGTACTTTCTGATATCTTAGGAGATGAAGATCACCTTGGAGATATGGACTTCAAAGTAACAGGTACTGCAGACGGAATCACTGCTTGTCAGATGGATATTAAAATCCAGGGACTTTCTATGGATATCATGGAAAAAGCTTTGATGCAGGCTAGAGACGGAAGATTACACATCTTAAATAAAATCACTGAAACAATTTCTGAACCAAGAGCAGACGTGAAGCCTCACGCTCCGAAAATGGTTGTAATGGAGATTGCTAAAGACTTCATCGGGGCTGTAATCGGGCCTGGAGGAAAAATCATTCAGCAGATGCAGAAAGATACTGATACTGTTATCGCTATCGAAGAAATCGGAGAAATCGGACGTATCGAGATTGCAGGAACAGACAGAGAGAAAATCAATGCTGCCGTTGCTAAGATCAATGAAATTACTTTCGTACCGGTTGTAGGTGAAGTTTATAAAGGTAAAGTAGTAAAAGTAATGGACTTTGGTGCTTTCGTAGCAATTGCTAAAGGAACAGAAGGACTTCTTCACATTTCTGAAATTGAATGGGCTCGTCTTGACAAAGTTCCTTATGCTGAAGGTGATGAAGTAGAAGTGAAGTTCATGGGTTATGATGACCGTAAGAAAATGAAACTTTCGAGAAAAGTTCTTTTACCAAGACCTCCAAGACCAGAAGGACAAGGTAGACCAGAAGGACAGGGGAGACCGGAAGGGCAGAGAAGACCAGAGGGACAAAGAAGACCTGAAGGACAGAAGCCACAAGGTGAAAAGCCACAAAGCGAAAAGCCAGTGGAAAACCAAACTCCTTCTAACGAAGCTTAATAAGATTCATTCTTAAATATAAAAACTCCCTCAATTTTGAGGGAGTTTTGCTTTGTATGTCATTGCGAAATGCAGAGCATTGAAGCAATCTCATTATTTAAATTTTCAAAAGGGAGATTGCTCCATCTTCGGTTCGCAATGACGTTATTACGTTCCAACTCTCTGTTTCAGATCCTCAGCGCCTCCTGTTTTTCTGGGCTGTCCGTTTTTAGAAGAACCAAAATTATAAGTATAAGAAAGTGTCACCACACGGGTATCTCTTTTTACGGCAAAGTTTTCGAGATAATCATTATAAACGGTTTGTCCTTTTATATTGCTGGTGAAGAACATATCGGTAAAGGCCAGCTTTAGGGTACTATTGTTTTTGAATTTCTTTTGAGCCCCGATATTCAGATACCAGTTAGGACTTACATTCAAATAGGCGTAAATTTCTCTTGCTTTGTAATTTCCGGTAAGCTCGGCAGTGAAACCATTACCTAATTTAAAGGAATTAATACTGTTGATGCTAAACGTGAAATTTCCTTTGTTATTGATCTGTGTTCCTGAAACATTTCCGGTGTATGATCCATAGTAAAAATTAGCACTGTTGTTCATATCCCACCATTTGGTCACCTTTACAGGAGCAATAAGATTTAGCCCGAAATAAGATACGGAACTCAGGTTTTCGATCGTCTGTACGGTAACTACCTGCCCATTTTCTACCACAGGTTTAAGAATATCTGTGATATTATTAGAAGTCTTGCTATAGCTTAATGTGGCAAAATATTTGTTGCTCAGACTGTAAGTCAACTCATAATTCATCGTAGTCTGTGCATTCAGATCAGGATTTCCTGCCTTAAGAGTGGTAGGGTCAAGATAGAATTTAAACGGGTTCAGCTGGTTGTAGCTTGGTCTGGTGATTCTTCTGCTGAAATTAACTTCAAGGTTGCTTTTATCTGTCAGATCATAAGAAAAAACAGCACTTGGAAACAGCTGCGTGTAATTTCTTTTATTAACTTGATTGGTGGTAAGCTGAGTTCCTTTTACATTGGTATTTTCCATTCTTAATCCTGCCGTTGCTTTAAACTTTTCCCATTTTTTAGAGACGTTTCCATACACTGCATTAATATTTTCTTCGTAAATAAAATGATTGGTTTTGGAAAGATCGGGGATCAGAATTCCGGAACTTGCATTGAAAAACTTCAGATCATTGTCTGTTTTTACAAAGCTGGTTTTAATTCCTGTTTCCAGCTTCCATTCATTGTTGAAATTCTTGGTAAGATCAGATTTTAAAGAATAGATATTCAGTTTTCCATCCATATCACCTTTTATGATATCCAGATTATCCGTTCCGGTAGCGATTTCATGTGTTTGGGTATCAAAACTTTGCAGAGAAGAATTGGCATAATTAATATAATCGAAATCAGTAGAAATTTCAGAACCTAAAGAATCGATCGTATATTTATGATTAAGGTTGAATGAAAGATTGGTCCAGCGGTCATTTGATCTGTTGACGGTGGTGAATGAGCTTTCAGGAAGATGATTGCTTCCCAGTGTCACATTGGAATTATCTCCGTTCACATTGAATTTGTTTGAAACCAGCCCTACAGAAAATCCAAGAACATTTTTATCATTCAGATAATAATCCATTCCTGCTTTGGCAACATGACTGTTGAACTTGAATTTCAGATAATTATCCTGTACATATGCTTTTTTGAAATTGTTGGCTTCATAGAAACTTCTGTCCAGTACCAGACCGTTGTAAGCTTCCCTGTAGGCAAAACTGTAATTGCCGAAAATATTGATCTTCTTATTTCGGTGATTAATGCTGAAACTGTTATTATTCTTTACATATTTACCCGTTCCTAAAGACGTGGAAACAGTTCCGTTCGTTCCTTTTCTCTGTTCCTTTTTAAGCTTAATATTAATGATTGCAGATCCTGCAGCATCATATTTGGAAGATGGGTTGGTAATGAATTCTATCTTTTCAATGGTAGAGGAGGGTATTCCTTTAAGGTAATTGGCAAGGTCACTTCCGGTCATCGGGGTATTTTTGCCATCAATCTGAACCAGGAGATTTCCTTTTCCGCGGAGGCTGATATTATCATTATTGTCAATACTCACTCCCGGAGCTTTTTCCAATACTTCAAAAGCCGAATTTCCGGTGCTGGCAATGCTGTTTTCAACATTCATAATCATCTTTCCGTCCTGTCTTTCAATAAGAGGTTTCGCTTTGGTGATCGTTACGCCTTCAATAGATTTTACATTCAGGTCTATGGAAGGGAGCGTTGTATTTTCAGCCAATGAAATATTCTCCGAATGATAAACTTCAGTACCGTTTTTATTGATCTTTACCTGATAAATTCCTTCTTTTAAATCATTAAAATTAAACTTACCATCACTATCAGCAATTTCTGTTTTGATTAATTTCTGGTCTGCGTCAAACAGATTAATCTCCATCTGCTCGGCTTTGGCAGATTGTATATTTCCGGATAAAGACAAACTCTGTGCAGCCTGCTGGGCAGAATATCTGCTGCTGATTGAGATCAGTATACAGATAAAAATAAATGATAATATTCTGGTCATAGCGTTTTTACTTTTTAGGGTTAAGACAGTTTTCTGAAATTTTCAGTAAAGCTGAATACATGACTTCCAGTTCCTCATTTTTAATACCCTTTAAAGCAGTTTTACGGTTCTTCTCTACGATATTCTGAACCTCTCTGATTACTTTTATTCCGGAATCTGTTACTTCCAGATTGGTTTTTCGGCGGTCTTCAGGATGAACATGTCTTGTAATGTATTCGGATTTTACCATTAAATCAATAATTCTTGTGACAGAAGCATTGTCTTTAAAAACAAGATCACCAATTTCATTCTGGGTAATTCCCGGGTTTTCCAGAATCGCTTTAATGATAAGCCACTGATCAATCGTGATTGTATAACCATGCGCTTTCAGCTGCCGCTGAGCATAGTTTCTGTAGGCTCTTATTGCTTTGTCTATGTTATAGAATATAATTGAATTTAACTTTTCCATATTTCAAATTTAAAATGATGTATCAATTATTGATATATCAACTAATTGGTAGAATCCCTTTTTATTTTGTTACAATTCCTGAAAAATATTTTCAAAAAAAAGTAAAAACGTTCTGTAAGTTATTTCTGTTTTGTCTTTGTGGAGGCGCTTTCCAGCTCTGAAGTAAAAGTTATATTATCTGTGGTTTTGAATAATCTGTCAATCTGTTTTCTGGCTGAAGGATCTTGTGTTACTCTATAAAACTCATTAATCAGATCCAGTGAAGTGGGTTTCTTAGGATATTGATTGTTGTTGAGAAAGCTTTTTAATGCCTTATTTACATTCTCCTCACCCATTAAATTACTCAATTCTACCATGGCAGCAGCACCTTTGGAATAAGAAATATGAGGAGCATCTCCTGTAGCTCTATAGATGGGAACATTTTCAGACAATCCCTTTTCATTGTCATAGATCTGCTCATGAACTTTGATTCTTTCCATCATTTTTTCTCTGCCATGCATTTTTTTGTAAAGCATCATTTCCGTATACATCGCCAGTGTTTCGGTAGGCATTACAGAACCTTCTCTGTCGTCAGGATTAATCTGGCTGTTTCCCCACCAAAGATGTGAAAGCTCATGTCCGGCTAATTCATTGATGACATCCTGTTTTTTATCTGCCTGAATATTGGCATGGAAAACCATATCTTCAGGCATAAAGGCCGCAGAAGGATAGGCTGTTGCCGCAAAACCTCTGGTAAAAGAAGAAATCTCTGCAAAATTGATGGTTGCGAAAGGATATTTCCCGAAATTCTGCTGGCAGTAATCTAAAGTAAGCTTTGCATTTTCCAGAAGATGATTCACATTTTCAAAATGTTTTTGATGATAAAAGATATTGATGGTGATTCCTTTATAGCGCTCACTTTTTATTTCATATTCAGCTGAAGAAACAGCAAAACGGAATGGAATCTGATCTGCTTTATACTGGAAATACTGACGTCCGGATTTTGTCCATTTTTTGATAAGGTCTCCGGTGCCTATTGCTGTTTGGTTGCCTTCAGTAGAAACAGTCATATTGAGGTTGATAAAGTCCTTTTTTACCACTTCAGGAGCTTCCGGTTTCTTCAGTTCTGTAAGTTTTCCCAATTTGAACTGGCTGCGTTGTTTTTCATCCTGAATTTCATAATCCTTTTGATAGCCAATGGTGGGATAATATCTGCTGATCCTCATAAAAGAACCGTTTTCAATAATAGCATTAAAGGATTGATGGCCATTGACAGCAAACCATTGGTATGACAAAGTGAAATTCAGGGAAGCTGTTTCGCCCGGCTGAATAGCCTGTTTTAATACAACTTCTGTAGTGTTTTTATCAATTTTCATTGTTTCAGGACCTGATGTCAATGCAGCAGACTCAAGCTTTAGATCCTCATTAAAATTGACGAGAATTTTATTGATGGGCTGGCTGGTTTGATTTACAAGGGTATATTTTCCTACGATCTGATAAGCATTTTCTGAAGGATACAACTTGATGTCTGTGGTAATATCAGTAATATCAGGCTGTGGAAGATTTTCATATTTCCGGAAGTTTTTTTCATAGGCTACTGAACTTAAGATGGCCTCGTCTTCATTTTTAGGAATATACCCTTTCATAAAAAATATTCCGGCAAAGATTCCTGAAACCAGCAGAAGAATACTGAGGACAGAAGGAATGACAGAGATTTTTTTAATCTTGATTAAGCGATTGAATATCCATAAAATACAGATAACACCCGCTCCGAACAGAAGTCTTTGAGCAAATGCCTTTTCATAAATGCCGTAGCCGTTAAAATCACTATAAGTCCCTTTGAAATCTGAAAATATTCTAAAAAGAGGGTAGGAAATGATTTTCCCTGCAACAGGACCGGACAATATAAAAACTGCGAGAATAGAAACTCCGAGTGCAATAAATTTATTAGGAATTCTGTCATTGATCAACAAAATAAATCCTGAAAATAAAATCAGAGGGAAAGTATTGAAAAGAAAAACTCCAAGATAAGCACTCCAGTCGATATGGAAATACTGATAAGCAGCCTGAAAAATAATTCCCTGAGCAATTAAAATTACTGTAAAGAAAAACAGTAAAAAGCTGATGGAGATAAAATGTCCGGCTATTCTGTTTTTTGAAAAATATGTACTGTTTTCAATCAGGAAAAATCCGGAAGATCGACTTCTCCAGAAGATATCGTTCAGAAAATAGACTGAAATAAGAAGACCAAGCAGATGAAAGTTTTCGGAAATTGTTGTCGCCATAAGCCCCGAACCGGCATATTTCTGCGGAAGACGGATTCCTTTTTCAATTTCGGCATACATTTCCATGCCGACAGAAAATAACAGGAGGATAGAAACAGCAGGAACAGCAATACTTTTGAACAGATAAGTAAGATCAGTTTTCACAAAGGAAAATACAGACCTAAAAGAAGCAAGTCCGCCAAAGTTAGCTGAAACAGTGGAATAGTCTGATCCATTCGTTTCAGATAATGATTGACTAATTCCCGATGTTTTTACTTTCTTTCCCGATAAATTAGAAAACGAAAATAATCTGAGTGAAAGAAGAAGAAATCCAACGGATATAAGGATAAATAAGAGTCTGTTGAACAACAGATAGCCTGTAAAAGGAACTATCTGAATGTTTTTCTGGTGCGCACTAAGATCACGGGCCTGCATGAAATAAGCAGACAGACCAAAAGGATCAATCAAAGCTGAAAACTGTTGTGTTTCTAAAGACTGAGGCAAACTTCCAGCCATAAAAGGAGAGTTGGAAAAAAGTAAAATAATCATATAAAATACATACAGAAGCAGTCCGCCCACTACAACCAGCAGTTTTTTCCTGACAATAAATGAAATGAGAAACAGAAAACTGCAGACAAATAAACTGTTGATAAGACCAAAGATCAATAATGGGTAAATGTAATGTATGATATTAAAACTCTCCTGCATTTCACTTCCGATACGCATAATTTGACCGATGAGAAACCCTGTCATTAAGAAAGAAAAGCTTATAAATGTCTGAAGAAAATAAGCAGTGAATTTCCCTTTCAGATAAGTAGATTTTGAAAATGGAAATGAAAACAGGATGTGGTCAAATTTTGAATCCTGATCTTTAAATAGTAGTTGTAAGGCATACACGGTGGCAAAAAAAATAACAGCAAGGCTCAGCATGCCGGTCATAAAACCAATGGTATAAGGTGAGTTTAAATAAATTCCTTCTCCTACTGAAAGATTGAACTGATTGCCGCAAAAAATGCCAAGAGCCACCAAAAGTAAGGCCACAAGATAGGTAAGCCAGTGCTTGGTAGTGCGTCCGGCCTCAAATAAAAATATAGTGTTCATGATTAAGGTTTTTGGGTGAGTGTATGGAAATAAACGTGTTCCAATAAAGGGGTTACAGAACTGAAATCCTGAGGTGATTCTTCAGAAAATACGGTAATGTGAAGTTCTCTTTCAAGAAGCTGTCTGCTGATGATTTCATAGCTGGAACCATAGGTTTCCAGTTCGGTTTTATCAATAGGTTTTGACCAGATTTTGTTGTCCAGTTCAGCGATTAATTTTGCGGGATTTCCTTTTCTGAGAATCTGTCCGTGGTTCATCACCGCCATTTCTGAGCAAAGGTTTCTGACATCCTCAACGAGATGGGTCGACAGAATAACGATAACATCCTGACTGATATCATTGAGTAATGTATTAAAACGGTTGCGTTCTTCAGGGTCTAATCCGGCAGTAGGTTCATCCACAATGATAATTTTCGGGTCACCCAACAGTGCCTGAGCTACACCAAAACGCTGTTTCATCCCTCCTGAAAAGGTGTGTACTTCTTTTTTAGCAAAATCAGAAAGGTTGACTTTTTCTAGCAGACCCAGAATTTGATTTTTACGTTGGTTTTTATCGGTAATACCTTTCAATACGGCAATATGTTCTAAGAGATCATAGGCGGATACTTTCGGATAAACTCCAAAATCCTGAGGAAGAAATCCAAGATTTTGCTTGATGTAATCGGGATTTTTAATAATATCTACTTCATTGAAAAGCAGCGTTCCCGATGTTGGTTTCTGAAGTCCGACAATGGTTTTCATCAGAGAAGATTTTCCGGCTCCGTTAGGACCAAGCAGCCCGAACATTCCGTTTTTGATGTCAAGAGAAATGTTCTTAATGGCTTGAAAACCATTTTTGTAGGTTAGACTAAGATTGTTGATGGATAATGTATTCATAGCGTTGTGTTTGGGGAATAGAAGGACAGGCCACCTTTCGGTAGCAATTTTAGAGGTTTAAAGTTTAGGGTTTGGAGGGTAGCTGGAAGTTAGATGTGGAATTTTTACACTTAAACTCTCACCGTCTCAAACACTCTTACCCTCAAACTCTCAAACCCAGCAAGTTTACTCTTTAAATTCAAGAATATCTCCCGGCTGGCATTCCAGAATTTTACAGATGGCTTCAAGCGTATCAAAGCGGACACCTTTGGCTTTTCCGGTTTTAAGGATAGAGAGGTTGACGGGGGTGATACCCAGTTTTTCTGCCAATTCTTTACTCTGCATTTTTCGTTTGGCAAGCATCACATCTAAGTTGACTATAATTGGCATTTTAAATAAATAGGTCTTGTTCGTTTTGCAAATGTAGTCCTTGCTTAAAGATATTCGCAAGAAACAGACAGAAAATTCCAAGCATAAAGTGAATAAACACCAGTCCCCATATCATACTTTCTACTTCCACAAAGAAACTCGCGATAATCACCAGTGGAAGCGGGATAAAAATATTGTACAGGTAAAATTTCTTAAGCTGAATGATATTCTCCTGAGTAAACAGTTTATCTTGGAAAAACACTTTGAAAACCCTGGCTGATAACCAGAAAAAGATTCCATAAGTGACAAGGACTGCTATAAAAGAAAATATCATATAGGGATAATTGTTTTCTATATTCAGAAAGGGCTGTTCTGTAAACGGATAATTGATGTGGAGGAATTTTTCCTCTTTGTAAGGGGTAACCGCAAATCCGGTGATAAGACAGAATAGGGAGTATACAAAAGTGATTAAATATCCGGCTGACAATACAGAGCAGATATAAAATAAAATCCTTGAAATAATTTTGGTCTGGTTCATGGTACGAACATTAATTACTATTGCAAATGTATAATTAATTATCGTAAAACAATAATTAATTTAAATAAAATTTTATTTTTTTGAATTTGAGGTTTATTAAAAGATTCAATAGAATAGTGTGATAATCATTGTTTTTAATTAATTTTAAATAACAAAAAAATTGAAATTATGGCTTACAGTACTGCACTTGCCGACCGGGTTCGTGAACGGCTTTCAATGGTAGAAAATGTTGAGATTGAAGAGAAGAAAATGTTCAGCGGACTGTCTTTTCTGGTGAATGGGAAGATGTGTATCAACATCAGCCACGATAATCTGATGTGCCGTTACGATCCTGAGATGGAAGATGAAGTTTCGGAAAGGAAAGGCTTCCTGCCAATGATTATGAAAGGAAAGCAGTTAAATGGATATTGTTATGTAGAACCCACTGGCTTTCAAAAAGCAGATGATTTTGAATATTGGATCAAAATCTGTCTGGATTATAATCCGATGGCAAAGGCTTCAAAGAAGTGAGTGGTGATGTTGGGTTGTAGGGTTGTAGGGTTTGAGAGTGAGAGAGTGGGAGTGTTGGAGTTAAACAATCCCACATTCATAATTCATCATTTATAATTTATCATTATCTCCGTACAGTTTTTTTCTTATTTCAATAAGTATTTTTGTTGTTTTTTCCAGATCCGGGTACTCAGGAAGATTGGATGTAGAATAATGTTTTTCTATTGATTCTATAAGGCTTTCTGCCTTTTGCATTACACTTTCATAAGATTGATTTCCTGCTTTGATGTCTAAGAGTTCGTTACGGTTTTCTACACGGATCGTGAGTGAATTGGTTTTAAAAATCTGTTCACAGGACTGCAGTAATCGGATGGTGTGCATCATGTTCTTGCTGTCGTAATTCTGTCCGTGGGTCTGATTGACATTGTAACGGTCTTCATTGCGCTCAGCTACCCATTTCCAATATTCCCTGTAGTCTTTACAATAAACAGAGTAGGCATCAAGGTTGCAAAATAGATAAGCAACCGGTTTCTCATCTTTAGGAATGGATGATACGGAAACCTGGTTCGCTTCTTCATTCTGAATGATTCCTTTATAGCCCAGCGTTCCCGATTCATCATAAAATAACGAATACATTCCTTTTGTATGATCAATGTTTATTAATCCGCATTTCTCTTGTGATAAACCACCCCGTCCTTCGGACACCCCTCCACAGGAGGGGAATTCATGCAGCCATTTTTTCAAGGGTACAGAACCGTGTCCTTCAAGGATAAAACAGAAATCCAGGATAGATTTTCTTTTTTTGTCGATCGGATTTAAAATCTTTTTATTGAGACCTTTTGCTTTTTTAATCTGTGAAACGGCATAGCCAGCAAAGGTATCTTTACATAAATTTGACAAAAAATCTTTCGTTTTCAATAGATCCATCAGTGGATGTTTATATTGAATACAATCTTCCGGACTTGCCAGAATTTCCAGAATATTAGGATTGTTTTTCTGCAACAATTCTACAAATCTCCCGATTTCATAATACGTAAGATCATTGGTCTCATTGGAAATCTGCGGAATATAGTTCAGTCCAAAGAAATCTTCCTTCGGCAGATAATATACCCCGCGGATATCTGTATCAGAATTCTCCGTTGCCAGCCCAAAAGCCCGGCTTCCGGAAATGGCTTCAAAGAGGAGGAGGTTGCGGGTTTTTAGATCTGAAATAGTCATTTTAATTGTTTTTTAATTGTAAAAAATTAAAACTTTATCTTGTTACTAAGTATAGATATTGTAGTTTAAATTAAAAAATAAGGTGAAAAGTCAATTCCCTGAATGGCTCCAGGAACTGGAAGAACATTATCAGCATTCATAGTTACTTCATATTCATCACATGTTAGCTGTGATACCTTTTGATGCCAGTTTTTCTGGTATTCTTTTTTGATATCTCCCAGTTTTATAAGACAATGCAGTCCGCCATTAGTTTTGATAAATGTGAGACTATCAGGATTAATACAGTTTTCTATATCTTTTTTGAATTGATTAATTGCAACTTGATGATTTCCGATTTTAAAATCAATATCAAGGTCAAAGAAGATTTTTCTTGATGTCGTGGTTTGAATAATATTTAAAGCTAATGCATGAGGATTAATAGCATTATCATTTTGGATCAGTTTATCAGAAATCTCTCTCATCATTAGCAATGATGCTTTATGCAGATCACGTGGATTTGGGGTAATGTACAACGCCAGATTATCCTGAGAAATATTTTCCCCTCCGGATTCATATCTTCCAATAGGAAGTTCAAGCTGACTGATCTTATGAAATAACCTTTCTTTTGAAGATGTAAAACGCTTCAACTGAGATTTATCAGATTTCAATCCTGTTTCGGGATTGTATTTTTTCCTTGCCAGAAGTTGTACGTAATACTGTTCATTGGATTGAAGATCAGGAAGCCAATTGATAAATTCCTTTAATTTTTCTTCATTATATATGATTTTATAATGCATAGATGTTTTCTTTAGTAATTTAAAAATTATCAAGAAACTTTTTTCTAGTTTGTAATATGGAAATTAAAAACTAGAACTACAGAATAATAATTCTAATTTTTAATACAGCTGTTTACAATTACCTCCAATGCTTTTTCAGCATCACATGCATACAATCCGGAACACCAGGCCGGATTTGCTTCAATCAAAGCCCAACCTTTTCCTTTTATAATTCCAAAATCCAGCACAATTGCAGAAGGGAGTGTAGAGGCGTATTTTTGAATAAATAATTCAAAGAAAGCAAGTATATCTTTCTGTTCTTTTTCCGACAGTATATTGGTATCGAAAGTATTGTTTCGCCAATAAGAAGAATATGTTTTAATTTCATTATTTAAAACAAAACATCTTACCTCAAGTTCCCATTCTACAACTTCAGAGGTGAAAACCATGCTTTCCGGATCCAGTGTTTCAAAACCTTTGATATTCGTTACTTTATCGAAAACACCTGCTTTAAAGCTTTTAAAGTCTGAACATTTAATGAATATATTTTCTTCATGTACGAAATCTTTCAGCTTTCCGTAAACAATTTTACGCTTTGTAAATTCTTCTGAAATTTTTGAAAGCCAGTTATCATTAGGTTTTGTTAATGTTAGATTACATTGTTCCGCAACAATTTCTGCATAAATATCCTCACCATATACCGCAATCACGTCCTTACGAAATTCTTCAGGAACGTTCCATTTTGCATTGAAACGGTTTAGCTCATAGGAAGTATTGAGTGATGCTTTCTTCAGGTTATTACTGTCCTCCGTATACATGGGAGAGAGTGCGATTATATTTTTCATGTAATTTTTTTTTCTGTTTTTAATTTTTGTATTAATGCATGCCGTTCATCTTCAGATATACCATCAATAAAAAGACTCCATCCCTCAGGGTATAATCTTGCGTGAATTATATTTATTTCGTTTTTCCAAATACGATGGTACTTGTCAGAACATTCAGCAATAAATTCATAATCTGAGAAATAATCTGAAAGCAAATCAATAGAATCAACCCAATTATTTCCAAGCCCTGGAAGTTTCATATAGTATCTGTATTCTTCAAAAAAAGCCTGTTGTTCAATAAATGTTTCAAATCTTTCAAAATAAGAAAAAAAATTCCAAGATTCACAACCGCAATCTCTTATGAAAACTTCACCATTTTCAGCAATATATAAGCTATCATTAATCGAAAATAAAGTTTGCCCTTTCCACTGGTAGGTATTTACTCCTTTATTTTTTTTTATTTGTTTAGGTGTAAAAATATGAAGTACAGTATCATAAATATTTAATCCAGAAAATTTTTCCTGAAAGCTTATAATTTCAGAAGAATTTTGAAGATGATAAAATCTGAGATGATTTTCTAAAATCCCTAAATCAATTTCATATTCCTTGTTCCTTCCGATTTTTTCAACAAAACATAATGCTCTTTCAGATAATTGCTTCATATTGGTCTGATTTATAGTGCTAATATCTCCCTGAAAACCTTCTCCATCTCTACTTTATCCGCCTTTCCACCTGAAAGGCTCTTTGATTTTTCTTCATTCTCAGCGATTGTTTTCTCCAGAAATTCAAACAGTGCCCAATCGTTCGGATGGTAATAAGATTCTTCTTTGGTTGCTTTTAAGGTGACAAGATCTTCTATTTTCCGTCTGGTTTCATCATCTGTTAAAACAAGCAGATCACTGAATAATACAGGAGGAACAGTCCCTGTTTCTATGATCCATTTTCCTGTTAATGTGGTTCGTAAGCAATAAAAGTAACTTTTTAATTTTACTTCATCACTTCTGCAGGCTTCCAGATATTTCTTGCTCATGCTTAAATAGTGGTAAGAAACTGCTACCGGAGAAAAACAGACATCTGCCAGAGGTCTGAACAGTTCTACAAACTTTTCATCTGCTTTATATACTATTGGTGAATAAAACCAGCTTAGTAAAGCAGCATTCGATTTTAGCAAGAGGTGAAAAGTCTTCCGCAGATCCCAACCGGAACCGTCAAGATCATCTTCAGTCATAAATTCTATCGTTTCATCCTTATCCCAGGGAGAAAGATACCAGTCTTTTTCATGACGGTATATAAAACGTATATCATAATCACTGTCGGGAGAGGCAAAACCCCAGGCTCTGCTTCCTGATTCTACCGCAAGAAGGACTTCTACGCCTCTGCTTGCCTCAACTTCTTTTATTTTTTCAAGTATTTTTGGTGTCATTGTTTTTGATTTATGATACAAAGTAAAGAATGGTGTGCGCAATGTTCTTACGTAGAGTTTTTTGTGTGGGAGAGTCAGAGGGTAATAGAGTGAGAGGGTTTGAGGGTGTGTATCTAACTTCCAGCCTTTATATCATTAATACATTTTACTTTTTACATCGTACACCATACAAAATCCTCCTCATTTCACTAATATTGCACTTTCTCAATTTAACATAACTACATTTAATACCCATGTTATCATCAGAATTACAGCATAAAATTGATTTTAAAACAAAACCACTGGGTGCATTAGGGCATCTGGAACATATTGCCCACAAAATCGGAATGGTTCAGAAAACCACTTCCCCAAAGTTATCGAATCCTCATATGGTAGTTTTTGCGGCGGACCATGGAATTGCCACAGCAGGAGTAAGTGCCTATCCACAGGAAGTTACCTATCAGATGGTTATGAATTTTCTGGGTGGAGGTGCAGCCATCAATGTTTTTTGCAGGCAAAATGGTATTAAGATTAAAATTGTAGATGCAGGTGTCAATTTTGATTTTCCAGAAGGATTGGATCTGGTGAATAAAAAAGTGAGAAAATCCAGTCGTAATATCCTGGAAGAACCTGCCATGACTCCTGAAGAATATCAACAGGCACTTAAAAATGGAAAGGCTGTAGTTAATGAAATTGCCGGAAAAGACTGTAACATTATTGGTTTCGGTGAAATGGGAATCGGGAATACTTCAGCTTCTTCATTGATGATGAGTAAACTATTTGATATTCCTATTACCAATTGTATCGGACGTGGAACGGGACTAAATGACCATCAATTACAGAATAAAATCAGTATTTTAACCGAAGCTATTGAAAAATATCCATCTGAAATGAATGAAGATGAGATTGCTCAAAGCTTTGGCGGATTGGAAATTGCACAAATGATCGGTGCAATAGAAGAAGCGTATCACCATAATATGCTGATCATGGTGGATGGGTTTATTGCGACGGTAGCAGTAGCCACGGTTTGGAAAAAGAATCCTGAAATATTGAACAATTGCATCTTCTGCCATGTAAGCAATGAAAATGCCCACCCTCAGCTTTTAGGACTGATGAGAGAGAAAGCTATTTTAAACCTCAATCTGCGCCTTGGAGAAGGAACAGGCTGCGCATTGGCTTATCCCATTATTCAAAGTGCCGTTAATTTCCTGAACGAAATGTCAAGCTTTGAAGGGGCAAATGTATCAAATAAAGAGTAAATGAAATCCATAAAAAATGAACTGATCTACTTTGCAACAGCATTGATGTTTTTCACAAGAATCCCGGTTCCTTTTACCATTCCCTATTCCAGTGAGATTATGAACAGATCTCAAAAATATTTTGCCTGGGTCGGGTTGGTAATAGGACTCATCAATGCATTGGTTCTTTATCTTTCTACGATGCTTTTTAATCTGGAAATAGGAATTGTTTTAATGATGATTTCCAGTGTTTTACTTACCGGAGCGTTCCATGAAGACGGTTTTACAGATATGTGCGACAGTTTTGGGGGTGGATATGGAAAGGAAAAAATCCTGACTATTATGAAAGACAGTCGGGTAGGAGCGTATGGAACCATTGGAATTATTCTTCTTTTTGCTTTGAAATTTTATAGCATTCACGCTTTGGGAGCTGTTGCTCCATTGAGAGTCTTAGGTATTATTATTTTAGCGCATACGGCAAGCCGGTTTATTTCGGGAACGATGATTTATACTCACCAATATGTTACTGATATTGATGTCAGCAAATCAAAACCTTTAGCCAATAAACCATTAGATGGAATGGCTCTGCTGGTAGGATTTATCAGTGTTGTAATTGCTTTTGCCCTGATTCCTGACTGGCGGTTGATTTTCGCTTTTGCACTGGCTTATTCAGGTAAAATATATATGGGATGGTATTTTAAAAAGCACATTGGCGGATATACCGGAGATTGTCTGGGATCTGTACAGCAGGTTTGTGAAGTTTTATTTTACTTAGGAACAATGATCGCATGGAAATTCATTTAATCCGTCATACCGCCGTAGAAAATCCGGAGAACCTATGTTATGGTTTTGCTGAAATACCTTTAAGAAAAGATTATCCTGAAGATTTTAAAACGCTGGAGATAGATAAGAATTATGATATTATAATCTCCAGTCCTTCTGAGCGTTGTCGTCTTTTGGCTGATTATTTTAATTTTGATTATCAAACGGACGAAAGGCTTCGCGAAATGAATTTCGGAAACTGGGAAATGAAAAAATGGACCGATATTCCGGAAGAAGAAATAAATCCCTGGTACAAAGATTTTATCAATATTAAAGCTTCAGGAGGTGAAAATCTCCTTGAAATGCAGAACCGTGCTCTAAGCTTTTGGAATGAATTGATTCAGCAAAAAGATACCAATAAAATTCTCATCATCACCCATGCCGGAGTCATTCGTCTGATCCTTCAGGAGGTGCTTCAGTTTCCGTTGGAGAATATGTTTAATCTTCAGATTGATTATGGAAAGAAAGTGATTATTAATGTAGATGAAGGAATGTTTTCTGTTAAAAAGATGAATGTATAATCGCAGTAAAAGTTCTTTACTTTGTCATTCCGTAGGAATCCACTCCGTGTTTATTATGAAAATGAATTGCGAAATTACAATTCTGACCAATATCCCATCTGAAGACGTGACAATTCCACTCCCTCGGAGGGTGGTAAAATTCAAAGAATTTTTGACGGGGTGGTTTTCAGCGTTTACTAAGTAAAATCCCACAAAAAAACGCCATCCGATACTATCAGATGACGTGAAAGAATTTATTTAAAAATTCTGATAAAACTATCTTTTTCCAGGCTTTCCAGTGAAAAATCAAAGTCAGCCTCAGACTTTTCTGTCGTAATCTCAGCTCCAAGCTCTTTTACAAGCTCATTGAAAGGCATAGCGTCATACCATTGCTGATATAATGCACTTGTTGCCATCATGGAAACCTGACTATTTCCTGAAACATGAGAATGTCCGGCTCCGAAATTCAATAATACAAAACATTGCTTTTCGTTTTTTGTCACCAGCATTCCCAGAATCATTTGTTTTTGCACAGAATTACATTTCGCTTCAGCAAGGAGATTGTTCGGATTCATCATATAATCGTAAGAAATGTTATCTCCTTTTCCGATCACGATTTTATATCCACAATTTGCCTCTCCGCTGAAAACGTTATTCATGACAAGTGTTGGGGCACATTGGCCTTTGTTGGCGTAAAGATATTCAACGGCACCGTTAGGCGCAGATGTCATATCTCCGGAGTACATCAATTGTCCGTCACCATGATTATAAGCAGCATTCCAACCTATTTTTCCAGCAATATTCAATCCTGAAAGGTCAAGATCATTGGCTCCCCATTGATCTTCCCAATAAATACCTACAGCAAGTCTTTCACCATAAAAACGGGTTCCGGTAGGAATATTTCCTACAAACATTTTTTCAGAAGTTGGCAACGCAAATTCTACATTCTCAGGGAAGTAAAACTTCTTTCCGGAAATGTTTTCAAACTTCAGTCTCAGAAAATCTAAAATAAATTCATAGTTGAACTGATTCACGTAAGTTTCCTTACCCTTTTTAGTCCATGATTTTCCGTTTCTGACTCTATAGACAAACGTATCCTGACCATACATTCTTGAGTAACATGCTGACAGTGCTTTAAACAATGCAAATGGTGTTGCATTTTCCAGCCAATGCCAATCACTGTTTTCCAGTAATGTATTCGTAGCATCATTCAATGGGTTTGAAATCAGTGGCTTGTGGTATACTTTAGAGAGCTTTGAAATTTTATTAATGGCTTTCGGAGCTCTATTTTTATAAGCAAGGAATAAAGGTTTAAATCTATTAAAAATTTCTGCCATTTTTTCCATTCCAAAACTTTCAAACAGATAGGTTGGGTTAAAATTACTTTGCTTAATTAAATCGATCAATTCATCGTTTTTGATTAAAAGCGTTGTATTGGTCGTTTTATAAATGACATAACGGAAAAATTCAACAGGATTCTCAGGATAAATATCATATAGATCAGCTATTTTTATAATGGCTTCCTTATTTCTGATATTTTCTTTTCCTGTGAAATCATATTCAAGCTCCGTATGCAGAATATACAGCAAATCATCAATGGTTTCTTCTTTCAAAGCAATCCCTGACTTTAGGAGAGAAAGGCATTTTTCCTGCATTTCTTCTACTGTATAAGCTTTGATTACTTTAAAAATCAACTTTGTGTCAGGAACAGTCAAAATTTCTTTAGGAATGTAAATTTCACTCTGAAAATTACTTCCATAGGTGGAAATATAATGACGGATCTGTTCAAAAAACAATTCAATTCTGCAAGTGTTCTTTATTTTTTCCCAGGATTTATGGAAAGTTTTATTCAAATCATTTCCATTCAGTTTTTCCTTAGCATAATAAGAGATGATTTCATTTTTTGCCCAAACTGCATTAGGTTCAATAATAAAACCGTCATTAGAAATAAATGGCTCTGCATTCGATTCTCTAGCCAATACAGCATTGAATAATTGTAGTGTTTTCATTGTTTTAATTTTAAAAAAATAAGTGAGGAGTAGATTCATTAAAAGTGAAGGGTATAGGAACTCCTTTTACCTATAGTTTATAAAAAGCGGGGAGTAATTTATCCAAAAAATATAGGAACCCCCTTTGCCTTATAATTTGTAAAAAGGCGGAAAGTAAATCTGAATTATAGGAACTTTCTTTGCCTTAATTTTTTTTAACTAATGAAAAATGAATAAGTTAATATAAGCATTTTCATTACATTGAGGAGCAGACAGGACTCGAACCTGTGACCCACAATCTTGGCGATTTATAGGAACTTTAGTTGCCTGCAGCGAAAAGTAATTTTGTTGCTCTACCATCTGAGCTACTACCCCTGCCGTTATAAAAAGTTTTCATTTACCTTAAGGCTTTATATCCGTAAGGTTTGGTTATTAGTTTTTTAAAACCTTTAAGGTTTGTATTTAAATTAAAATTATGCTTTTCTGAATTTCTTCTTTCTCTTCCATGGTGCATTCTTTTCAACATCTCCGGCCATGATACATCCGTAAGGCAGCACTTCATCCAGTACTTCACAAAGTCCGTATTCCTCAATCTGCGCTCTTACATTCTTAGCACTTTTATAAGCGCTTGGAAGCTCAGAAATATCAACTTCATTAGAGTAGAAACGGATATCCAATCCTTCTGTTTCCTCATTGAAGATTTCCTCAGTTGTTTTATGAGATAAAGATCTTTTATGCTGGCTTCTGCTGAAATTTCTTCCTGCTCCATGCGGTGCAAAACCTATGTTTCTTTCATTTGTTTTTCCCTGCACGATAAGTACTGGTTCTGCCATATTCAACGGAATCAGTCTTGGTCCTGTGATATCAGGCATGAATTTATCATCCAGAGGAGTAGCTCCTTTTGCATGGTAGAACAGGTCTCCATCTTTGAAAACGAAGTTATGTTCGTTCCAATATCTGTTTTCCTTTTCTATTTCCAGCTTGTTCAGCACGGCATCATGAAGAGACGTATGGTTTTCTTTTGTCCATTGTCTGATCAGTTGAAGTGCTTCCCAATAAGATTTACCTTCTTCAGTTTCATAAGGAATCCAGGCGTTCTCTCTCAATGTTTCAGGAGAGATGTCCTGTCTGAAACGGTTGGCGGTCTTCATTCCTTTATCATATAAGGCTGCTCCTGGCGCTCTGGATCCGTGATGGGTTACCATCATTGTATTTCCGGTATTTTTGGAAGTTCCTACAAAAAGGAAGTGGTTTCCGTCTCCCTGAGTTCCCATATGAGAACGGGCAATACTGATCAGCTTTTCATCATTTAAGAATTCATTTTCTCTGAAAGCATCCATCAGTTCCTGAGACATCGGCATCTGCTCACCTCTTGGTCTTCCTCCGTATCCGAAGTGCGTTATAGAATGAGCTGCGTCCAAAACATCTTTAGGATTGGTTTTTCCAAAATCTGTCAGCATTACTGAACAACAGATATCAGCACTATGAAATCCCGGGTGAATGGCATTTTTGGCAATTACGACACCACCTACCGGAATCTGACCTTCAGGACCTGTAGGGCAGGCATCAGGCATGATAGCTCCGCCAATTAGTGTAGGAGTTTTCATCAGTACTTTCATGGTTCTGATTACTTTTTCCACATTATCATTTTCACTTTCGTGTTCTGCACGGATGTTGATCATAAAATCTTTAGCTGTTTCATGAAGCGGAATAAGATCCGGCTGCTTGAACTGTACCAGATATTCTGCAATCTGATGTTCATCCAGATTATTCTCATTGATATAGCTAATGGCATCTTTAAACCATTTTGCTGGTCTATATCCTAATTCGATTAAATGATTTCCATTAAATTCCATTTTGTTTCATTTTGATGATGCAAAGTAATATCATTATTGCGCAATAGTTTTGCGTAGATAAAGAAATTTTAATTATTTTTACAAAAAGTTATAAAAAAGGTAAAAAGCTGATCATATGAATTAGTAAATAAGCCTGAAACAATATAAAACAAAATTAAATCTGCAGTTATGGTACTATTAGAACAATTAAAACATTTCCCGGAAACGATTCAGTTTGGTGATGTTATCGCGTATATTGATGATCATTATGAGTTTACTCCTACAGCTTTTCAAAACGGAGATACAACGAATCAGGCAGGACAAAACAATGGTTCATGTAAAGTCTTCAGCTTCGCAAGCATTCAGGATTTAACAAAAGAAGAAACACTTTGGCTTTTTGGTGAATTTTACAGGGAAGATGTATTGAAAAACCCTGAAGGAACTGATCATCAGAATATCCGAAACTTTATGAAGTTTGGCTGGGAAGGGGTTACTTTTGACGAAAATGCCTTAAAAGAAAAATAACTTTTAGAAAAGAGCAAAATAAATAGGCGAATAGCTTATTTAAAAACACCAATCACTAAACACTAAGGTATGTCATCCAATAAAAACGCTCTTATCCGGTACAAGACACTAGACAAATGTCTTAAAAACAAATACAGGAAATATACGCTGGAAGATCTCATTGATGAATGTTCAGAAGCATTATTTGAATTTGAAGGAAAAGAATCTTATGTAAGTAAGCGGACAGTTCAGCTTGATCTTCAGAATATGCGGAGTGAGAAATTCGGGTATGAGGCTCCCATTGAAGTTTACGAAAGAAAATACTACCGCTACAGTGATCCGGAATATAGTATTCATAATATCTCTGTGAATGAAAGCGACCTGAAGGCCATGAATAATGCAGTTCAGATTTTAAAACAGTTTAAGGACTTTTCTATGTTCAAAGAGATGAATGGTGTTATTCAGAAGCTGGAAGACTCAATTCATGCAACCAATCAAAAATCAATTATTCATCTGGATAAAAATGAACAATTGAAAGGGCTGGAGCATATTGATATTCTTTATGAAAGTATCGCGAATAAAAAAGTGCTGAAGATTCTTTATAAAAGCTTTACGGCAAGAGAATCTAATATCTTTACGGTACACCCGCAGCTGTTGAAGGAATTCAACAACCGATGGTTTCTGATCTGTCTTTATAAGCAGAAAATGTACAATCTGGCTCTGGACAGGATGGAAACTATTGAAGCAGATGAAAGTCTTCCGTATATTGATAAAGATCTGGATGGGGATGAATACTTCAAAGATATTGTAGGAGTTACAGTTGCAGAATCAATGGACCCGAGAAACGTAGTTTTCTGGGTAGATTCAGGAAATGCTCCTTATGTGAAGACCAAACCACTGCACAAAAGCCAGGAGATTATCAGGGAAAATCAGGACGGAACCCTATTTAAAATTTGTGTTCAGATCAATTTTGAGCTGGAAAGATTACTGCTGGGATTTGGTGATAGTCTGATTGTTCATAAACCCCGGAAATTAAGATTGAAAATGGAAGAAAAATTCAGAGCCGGAAGCAAAAACTACCAAAGTCTGATTGTTCCTGATTAAAATTAAATTTCCTGTTCATTTTTATCTTGGCTTGGATATTGCATTATTTATATACAAAAAATTAAGTTTATGAAATCAAGAATATTTAAAGCATTAATTGCGATACTGGCACCCATAGCGATAGAATATATTGTTAAAAAAATATCTGAGAAACTTGATAAAAAGGAAGATCAGAAAGAAAAAGAACCAAAGCAGATTACAGCTTAAACGTACAAGTAGTTATAATTTAAAATTATTGAAAAGAGACTGTCATAAATAGGTACAGTCTCTTTTTTTGTTGTTAGTGGATATTTTTTGTTGAACGCTGAAAACCACCCCGTCAAAAATTCTTTGAATTTTCGCCAACCCTCCGGAAGAGGGGAATTTTTGTGCCTTCAGCTTGATATTGGTGAGGGTTGTAATGTTGGAAAAAAGAAGACTGGATTCCTCCGGAATGACAAAGTGTATGGATAAACTAAGCGTTGTAATTGTCATTCCGGAGGAATCTAAACCGTTTTATTTAAAAACTTAAGTATACTTCTTCACTATGTAGTAGTAACTTAAATAACTTAAATGTTCAAACACTTTTGTGACTTTTGTGGTTTCACAGATCACACAAAATCATAAATCCCATCCTTCCATCCCAATACTTTAGAAGAATCCGCTTTAAGCCAGTTTTTCAGGATTGTAGCATATACTTTTCTGAAATCTTCTTTATAGATCAGGTCTCCGTCATTCAGATTCTGTAGATCAGGAAGAGCATTTAATATACCTTTCTTTTTAAGGTTTCCGCTGATAAAAAACATCTGGTTGGCTGTTCCGTGGTCCGTTCCGTTGCTGGCATTCTGAGCCACACGTCGACCAAATTCCGAAAATGTCATCAGCAGAATATTATTGAAAAGTCCATTGCTTTTCATGTCAGCAACAAATGATTTTACAGCTTCATTGATGTCATTGAATAACTTCTTTTGTCTGTCATTTTGATTCACATGCGTATCAAAACTTCCGATCGAAAGATAATAAACTTGTGTATTGATATCAGATTTTATTAAAGAGGCTACGGTCTTAAAGTCTTTTCCCAGTTGAGAATTAGGATATATCTGTTCTGTTTTTTTTGCTTTACTTTTTTCAAAGATATAATCAGCATTATTAATCGTAGAACCCAGAGTCTGATAAAGATAAGAAACGGTTTCATCATCGTGATGATGGTCGTAGAGAGATTTGAAATACTTTTCCTGACTGGTTTGGTAGAGTCTTTTAGGATCTTTAAAGGCAAACGCTTTATTGTTTTCTCCTTTTAAGGCAAGACTTAGCATATCATCCACTTCCAGTGCCTGAGTAGGATGGTCGCAGCGGTAGCATTCTTCATCCAGAAAACGTCCCAGCCAGCCTGTTTCCAGAAACTGATCACTTCTGCTTGCCGACTGCCAGATATCCATGCTTCTGAAATGGGATTTGTCGGGATTTGGATATCCTACATTATTCATTACAGAAAGTTCTCCATTATCAAAAAGCTCTTTAAAATAGGATAGGGACGGATTGATTCCTGCTTCATCAGTCAGCGGTATGGAGTCCTGAATTGCCAACGTTTTCCTTTCTCTGAAATAAATATCATTTTTAGCCGGAATAATCGTATTCAAACCATCATTTCCCCCTGTAAACTGAAGGACTATCAGAATGTTCTGATTGGGATTCAGAGCTTGATCCAATGTCATGGCCTTTAAGAAATTGGGCATCAGCATAGAAGCCGTTGCCAGGGAACTTATTTTGAGGAATTCTCTTCTTTTGATTAGCATAATTTTGTTTTTAGAGTAAAAGAGGCAATAGGTGGCAGATGATAGGTTTCAGGTTGCAGGACTGTGCTATATTTTACTAATATTTGTTTTTACAAAACTTTTATAGAATTAAATAGTAAATAAAAGGCTGTAAATCTAAACTACGACTATTACCTATTACCTATTACCTATTACCTATTACCTATTACCTGCAACCTAAAACCTCCTACCTAGCTTAACTGGTATTCAGGCGTAGACATCAGGTTGATGACATTCATTTTTATACTCCTGTCAGAAAAATTCTTTACAGAGTTCATATCGAGGCTTTTTGAATTCTGAAGGAGATAATCTTCACAATTTTTATTGACGAAAATTTTTTCAATACGTTCCCAATCGATAGTAATATTGGGGTTTTTAAAGCTCTTGTTTAAAGCTGTTTCCCGGGATTTCATTCCCATATCGATATCATCATCCTGTCGCGGGCTGTATTCCAAAGGCCGTAGTCCGGACCATATCTGTGGAATCTGAAGTCTCACCATTAAGGTAGAACTGTCGATCCATGCTTTTCCATTCGGCCATCCCGCTACATTAGGCGGATAAAGCAACATCTGTCCCAGTAATTTCTGATAGACGATGAGGTTTTCAGGGTTCTGAATATGCATAGGAAGTATTCTCATCATACCCGCCATTAGTTCTACAGGCGATTTTATCCGGTTACCAATATTCTTCTGATCATAAAACCAGGTGCTTGAAAATATTTCAGTCATCAGTTTTTTAATATCATATCCTGAATTGTAGAAATTTGTACTCAGTTTACTGACAATATCCTGATCTACTTTTTCATTAACGAAAAATTTATAAATCTTCGTTGTAATGAACTCTGCGGTCACTTTTTGTTCCAAGATGATATTTAAAACATCACTTCCGTCAAGGGTCCCTGTTTTTCCTAAAAAGGTCTTTGTGCCTTCATCATGAAGGTTTTTCCTTTCTCTGAAATTGCCTTCTTTATCATAACTCCATCCTGTAAAGGCTCTGGCTCCTTCTTTTACATCTTTTTCAGTATAATTACCTCTTCCCATGGTAAACAGTTCCATGACTTCACGGGCGAAATTCTCATTAGGATGATCCTTTTTATTCTGCTGATTATTCAGAAAGTTAAGCATAGCCGGAGACTGGCTTACTTCAAAAAGCAGATCTTTAAAATTTCCCAGTGCATTCTTTCGGATAGTATTTAAAAGCTGTTTGTTAAACCTTGGATTGACTACTCTTGAGGCGAAATGTCCATGCCAGAAAAAAGCCATCTTTTCCCTCATCTGTTCCTTACTGTTTACGATTGTATTCAGAAAATTGAGATTCAGTTCATTATTTTGCTCCCTGTTGAGCCGCTGCATTTCCTTTTTCTTTTCTGCGGGGGCTGTACTGTTCATGTAATCTGCTGCCGAATCAAGATCGGGTGTGTCATAGGTGATCTCACTGAAGCTGTCCTCGTTCAATAATTCAGCCATTAAGGTTTTAGTACTTTTATTTTTCAAATCATCAATTTGATGAATGCCAATACCAAAACCTGCCCGCCAGAGAAGATGCTTGTTTTTTACTAATGAATCAGCTGTCATGAGGAATTTATTTTTTTGATATGCTTTGAAGAAAAAGGTTAAAATAATAACGGGTTAAGGTTTGTTAATATTGTTGGATGGCTGGAATCAGGAGGCTGGAAGTAATATCCTTTCTTTTTCTTCTTTAATTCACTTTTTGAGGGCATTTTTTTTGATAATTTTTGTTAAACAAATATTTAAATTTTGTTAAAAATAATATGTTGATATTCATTGTTTTATGGTTTTTAATGATGTTAAAATCAAAGAAAAACCCTTGCTTGGCATGATTTTTACATCCTCTTGTTTAGTAAAATTAAAAAATTAGAGTTATGAAAATGTTTAAACAAGCAATAGTACTGGCTGGTATTTTAACAGCAGGTATAGCAAGCGCCCAAAGTTCACAGATGAATAATATGATCAAAGTAGGTGCAAATGTTGGTTTAGCAGTTCCCGCAGATAATCTTTCCGCTGCTGTAGGAGTGGATGTAGCTTACCAGAACCTGATTACACCAGGATTTGGATTAGGTATCGCATCAGGATATACTCACTACTTTGGAAAAGAAAACAACGGATATAAAAATAATGATGTAGGAGTAGTTCCTGTAGCTGCTTTAATCAGAATTTATCCAAAACAAACAGGATTCTATTTCGGAACAGACTTAGGGTATGGTTTCTTAGTAGGAGATAAAACAGTAGCATCCAACACTAATGTTGAAAGAGCAAGCGGAGGTTTCTACCTTAAACCGGAGATCGGTTACCACAACAGAGACTGGAATTTCTTCGTACAATACCAAAAGGTTTTTGTAGGAACAAAAGGAGATTTACCGGGCCAGGACTATAATGTGGGGAATATCGGTGTAGGATTCGGTTACAATATTCCATTAGGAAAGTAGTTAGATTTAATATATAAACAATTATTAACCAAAACCTTTTCACGAAAGTGGAAAGGTTTTTTTGTTCTGTGCAGGATTTACAAAAACAATTATTATATTTGGTAAAATTTGAGGTTATGATTCTGAATCCGAAATTTCCACTTTATTTACCAGGAGTAGAGAACAGTAATAATGATAATGTTTCTATCATCGGGGCAAGTCTCCGTGAAGATGTAACGATCTTAGGCTATTTCGTTTCCGGGAACGGAGGTCTTGAGATAAAAGTACAAAATAAATATGCAACCAAAGAATACGCTTCTTTTTCAGATATTTTGAAGAAGTTTATTCAGGATAACCAGTTGCAAAATATAAAACGTCTGGGAATGGCAGTGCCAGGTCCTGTGCTTGACGGAAAGAGCAGTCCTGCAAGATTGGGCTGGAATTTAGATGTTGAAGAATATGCCCGTGATTTTGGGTTTGAAAAAGTAGACATGCTGAATGACCTTGAGGCTTCTGCCTATGGAATGGCTCTTCTTGAAGATAACGACCTTGAAGCTATTTATACAAGCGGACATCTTGAAAAAGGAAATGTAGCGGTTCTTGCTCCCGGAAACGGATTGGGTGAAGCCGGATATTTCTTTGACGGAAAATACCTGAGACCTTTCGCTACAGAAGGAGGACATTCGGAATTTTCACCAAGAACCAATGTAGAGGTTGAATTTTACCAGTTCCTTAATAATATCTACGGTATTGTAAGCTGGGAAAATGTACTTTCAAAGTCAGGGTTATTCAATATCTATAGATTTTTAAGAGATGTGAAAAGACATCCTGAACCGGAATGGTTGGGAGAGCGTCTTGCACAGGGGAATTTTGTGGAAGAACTTTATAAAGCGGCAATCGAGGAGAATGTATTGATCTGTAGAATTGCTTTGGATACCTTCCTTGAGTTTCTGGCAAGAGAAGCCAACAACCTGACATTAAAAGTGAAAGCTACCGGAGGATTACTGATTGCCGGAGATATTCCTCAGATGGTCAGAGAATATATAGACAAAGCAAAATTCTATGAAAAATTCAAGATCAGTGATAAAATGGAAGGAATGCTTAAAAATATTCCGATCTATCTGGTCAAGCAAAATCATACGGCATTAAATGGTATAGCACTTTATACAGCTTACTATCAGGTATAAAATAAAACTCCGAAGAAATTCGGAGTTTTTTTATGAGATGATATTATTCATGAAAATAATAAATTTTATTGATGTACATCAATGAAATCTATTGAATAAGATACCTACCTTTGTCTCAGTAAATAAGTAAATAACTCTATTCAATGAAAAAAATATTTTTATTAGCAGTTTTAGCTGGTGGTTTAGCTTTCGGACAGTCAAAAAAAGTAGTAGCGTCTGATGTACACTGGTGGGGATACAAAGTAGCAAAATCTGAAGCAAGCTCTCACGATGGTACTGTAAAAGTAAAATCTGGAGACATGGTAATGAAAGGAAACCAATTGGTAGGCGGAAGCTTCGTATTGGATATGACTTCAATCAGCTCTACTGACCTTACAGGAGAATATCAGCAAAAATTAAACGGACACCTTAAGAATGGTGATTTCTTTGAAGTTGAAAAATTCCCAACTGCAAGCTTCAAAATTACAGGAGTAAAGAAAAACAACGATAAAGTTTATAACTCTCTTGTAACAGGAAACCTTACTGTAAAAGGAAAAACAAGCCCAATTACTTTCCCTGCTAAGATTTCTTACAGTAAAGGAGTTGTAAGCTTGGTATCTAACAAATTCTCTTTCGACAGACAGAAATTTGATGTAGCTTACAAGTCTACCATGCAGGATGTTTTTGTGAAAGATGATATTGAAATGCTTGTAAAAGTAACTGCTCAATAAATTAATCAAAAAAAGATTGTTAAAAGTGTAGAAGTTCTACACTTTTTTTTATTTTTGTTGAATTGTAAATAAAAAAGAATGAAAAGATTACTATTGTTTGCTATGGTGTGCGCAAGTATATCATTTGTTTCTGCCCAAAAGAAATTTGATAAGGTTGCAAAAGTGACTTCATCAGAGATCAGATGGTGGGGGTATAAGGTGGTGAAAACCGAAGAAACTTCCCATTCAGGAACAGTAAAGTTAAAAAGCGGAAAATTCAACTTTGACCATACGGTTCTGGTAGATGGAGAGTTTGTAATAGATATGAGAAGTATGATGGCAGGAGATGTTTCTGACGAAGATCAAATCAAGCTTACCAATGATCTGAAAAGCACAAACTTCTTTGAAGTTAAAAAATTCCCTATTGCAAAATTCCATTTGACTAAAATTATTCCTTTAGCAAACAGCGAATACAATTCTACAGTATACGGAGATCTTACTCTTAAGGGAGTAAGAAAAACAATTTCTTTCCCAGCGAATGTATATGTTACTCAGTTTACAACATCTATTGAATCTGCGAAGTTCTCTCTGAACAGAAGAGACTTTAAAGTATTCTACCAGTCTTCTCTGAAAGATTATTTCATCAAGAATGAAATGGATATCCAATTCAAGGTTACTACAGAAATGCTGGATAACGAGAATAGAATTCCGAAGAAGAAAAAATAAGATAATATACAATCAAATATAAAAATGAGCAGTTCATCAGAGTTGCTCATTTTTTATGTCTTTGTTACATCAAAGATTCACTTATTCATTTACTGTTCCCTGTATTTTTTATAAATTCGTAGTATGAAAATTTACATTGTCAGTGGTCTGGGAGCAGACTTTAAAGTCCTTGAAAGAATAGAGTTTCCCAAACACTATGAATTGATTTTTATAGATTGGCTCATTCCCGAAAAAAATGAACCTTTTGATGTCTATGTTAAAAGAATGGCGGATAAAATAGATGATTCTGAGCCTTTTTGCCTGTTAGGATATTCTTTTGGAGGAATTATTGTGCAGGAGATTAACCAACTAAAACCCGCAGAGAAAGTAGTCATTTTGGGAAGCATAAAATCAGATAAAGAAAAATCTAAATTCATCAAGACAGGTGAGATGACCAAAATTCCCAGGATATTACCTGTAGGTCTGTTCAATGATAAGGCTGCAAATGTATATGCAGTTATACGAAAGCTTTTTGACCCTAAAAACCCTAAGCTTCTGCAATATTTTAAAGTAAGAGATCCCTATTACCTGAAATGGTCTGTAGAAAAAGTTTCCGAGTGGAAGTTTGAAGAAAATCCTAATGTGATTCAGATTTTAGGAGATAAAGACATTGTTTTTCCAATCCGTTACTCCAATCCGGATTATGTAATAAAAGGAGGAACTCATCTTTTTCCGGCGACAAAATCCAAAGAAGTTTCAAAAATTTTGAATGAAGTATTTTTGTAAAAAATAAAAATATTATTGATTAAATATTTTTTTTAGGGGTGTTTGTTTTAAAAATGTAATTTTTATAGAATTTATATTTAAATTTGATAGGGTTAAATGTAAATTTTATGAAAATAGGATTAAAATGGATCGTTTCATTCTCAATTATCGCGCTCGTTGCAATTGGAGGTTTGTTCTGGAGTCCGGCTGCAAATATTTCTGATACCGGAGAATTTTTAAGTGAAGATAAAGTTGTAGGCGCTGATGTTGCCTGGATTCTGGCTGCAGCTGGGCTTGTCCTGTTGATGACACCCGGACTTTCTTTCTTTTATGGAGGAATGGTAGGCAGAAAAAACGTGATTTCTACCATGCTGCAGAGTTTTATCGCTTTAGGAGTTATTTCTATGGTCTGGGTCGTAGTAGGTTTTTCTTTGTCTTTCGGTGAATCTTTAGGGATTACTATTGCAGGAAAACATTACGGAATCATTGGAAACCCATTCAGTTACCCCTTTTTTAGCGGAGTTGGAAATCTGCCTCATAAAATGATGGCTCCTACTATTCCTTTTATCCTTTTTGCTTTATTTCAAATGAAATTTGCAGTTATTACCCCTGCGATTATTACGGGATCGTTTGCGGAAAGGGTTCGTTTTATTTCTTATTTATTATTCATTGTCCTTTTCAGCATTTTTATTTATACACCGCTTTGTCATATGGTATGGCATCCTGATGGTCTTTTAAACAAATATTTTGGGGTAAAAGACTTTGCAGGCGGAACAGTTGTACATATGAGTGCCGGTTTTGCAGCACTTGCCGGAGCTTTGGTAGTAGGAAACCGGAAGAATCCGCATCATGAACCTTCCAATATCCCGTATGTACTTTTAGGAACGGGAATGTTGTGGTTCGGATGGTTTGGATTTAATGCAGGGTCTGCACTGAGTGCTTCTGCTTCTGCGGCTACAGCTTTTGGAACGACTACAATAGCTTCTGCTTCCGCAATGATGACCTGGATCTTTTTTGATAGAATCAATGGGAGAAGTGTTTCCGCTTTGGGAGCCTGTATCGGAGCTGTAGTAGGGCTGGTGGCAATTACTCCCGGATGTGGTTTTGTGAGTATTCATGAAAGTCTTTTTATCGGATTTATTACCGCAGTGGTTTCAAATGTGATGGTCAACTGGAAGGTTTTAAAGAAAATAGATGATACTCTGGATGTTTTTGCCTGCCATGGAGTAGGGGGGATTATGGGAATGATTCTTACCGCTGTTTTTGCTCACGGTGAAAAAGCAAGTCTTCTTCATGGAGGGGTTGAGGTCTTTCTTCATCATATGGCAGCATTGATTTTAGTTTCTGTTTTTACTTTTTTTGGTTCATTAATTTTATATAAACTTACAGATTCAATGATCACTTTAAGGGTTTCTGAAGAGTCTGAAAATAAAGGGCTTGATCTTTCGCAGCATGAGGAATGCCTGCAATAGCTTTTATATTGTAATGATATATTGATTTCCCTAAAGATTTGGATATATATTTTGGGATTTATCATGTATCTTTGTTTTTGAGGAAAATGACGAATCATTTATGGAATCAATATCGGTTTTTGAAATTATTAAAGTAGGAATAGGCCCGTCCAGTTCACACACGATGGGACCTTGGAATGCAGCAGCTGCATTTATTAGGATTATAAAAAGAGAAAGATCTATCGAGGAAGTTAAAGAGGTTTTTCTTGAATTCTTTGGCTCACTCGCAAAAACGGGAATCGGGCACGGAACTGATATTGCTGGAATGCTTGGTTTAAATGGAGAAGATTTTAAGACGATCAATACTTCAAAAATTGATGAGAAAATAGATTATATCAAAAGTACTCAAACCATTAATCTGGGAGGGGAGAAGGTGATTCCATTTGTTTACGGACATCATTTGATTCTAAATATGAAAAAAAGCCTTGATTTTCACCCGAACGGAATGATCTTCAGAGCTGTTTTTGAAGACGGAACTGAACTTGTGCAGGATTTTTATTCTGTGGGAGGAGGTTTCATTGCCAGCCAGGAAAAAAACTCTATTCAAAAGCAGTGTGTACGCACGCTGTATCCTTGTCATAAAGCTTCTGATATTGCAAAATACTGTGAAAAACTGGGATTTGATAAAATTTCAGATTTAATTTTCATGAATGAAGAAAGCTGGAGAACACAGGAAGAAACAAGACAGGAGGCGCTTTACATCTGGCAACAGATTAAAGAATGTATTTATAAAGGCGTAAATAAAGAAGGAATTCTTCCGGGCGGACTTAATGTTTCCCGAAGAGCGGCAGGAATCAACAGGAAACTGTTAGGAGACAAAATTTATAAAAACAAAGACGAATGGTTCCAGCAGGTGGTAGATGCTGAAGAAAACTTTACCAATATCAACAAATGGATTGCTTGTTTTGCACTGGCAGTAAATGAAGAGAATGCAAGTTTCGGAAGGATCATTACCGCACCTACCAACGGGGCGAGTGGAGTAATTCCTGCAGTACTGATGTATGCTCAGGCCTTTACACCATTTACCAGTGAGGATGATATTGTAAGATTCTTGCTTGTAGCTGGAGAAATCGGGACATTATTTAAGAAAAATGCAACTATTTCTGCAGCGATGGGAGGATGTCAGGCAGAAATCGGAGTATCTTCAGCAATGGCAGCTGCCGGACTTACTGAAATTCTGGGTGGAAGTGTCGGACAGGTATTGATGGCGGCGGAAATTGCCATGGAACATCATCTTGGACTAACATGTGACCCAATTAAAGGACTTGTGCAGATTCCATGTATTGAAAGAAATACAATGGGAGCTATGAAAGCGATTACCGCGGCAAATATTGCATTGGAAAGTGATCCTACCAAAGCAAAAGTAACATTAGATGAGGTGATTCTTACGATGTGGGAAACTGCTCAATCAATGAGTGATCGTTTTAAAGAAACTTCTGAGGGTGGGCTGGCAATTGCAGTAAACGTTCCTGAATGTTAATAGAAGTAGCACTGTTTTAAAATATAAAACCCTTAGTCAGTAATGTCTAAGGGTTTCTTAATAAAATAAAAGTAAAAACCGTTGGGCTTTTAGTATTGTATAAGGGAATTTATCTTAAAATTCCTCTGATTCTGTTGGCGTTGGAAATGAGCTCTTCAAGATATTCATAGTTTTCTTTTTCCAGAGCAGCTTTGAATTTTCTGAGCTGGGTGATATGTTCGTTCAGAACGTCTAGCACATTCTCTTTGTTTTGTTTAAAGATAGGAACCCACATTTCCGGGTGTGACTTGGCAAGACGGACAGTACTTGAAAAACCGGAACTGGCAAGCTGAAAAATAGTTTCCTCCTCACGTTCTTTTTCTAATACGGTATTGGCAAGGGCGTAAGATGTAATATGAGAGATATGAGAGATGTAAGCGGTGTGGACATCATGATCTTCTGCATCCATGTAAATCATGTGCATGTCAAGAGCGGTGACTACTTTTTCTACGGTAGTCAGGGCATCCTCTGCTGATTCTTCTTTGTTGCATATCACTCCTGCTTTTCCGGAGAAACTTTCTGCAATAGCGGATTTTGGACCGTTGTTTTCTGTTCCCCACATCGGGTGAAATGCTACAAATCTTGAGCGTTTCGGGTGGTCTTTCACAGCATTTACAATTCCTGCTTTTGTGGAACCAGCATCCATTACGGTTTGCTGATCAGTCACAAGGTCCAGAACAGAAGGTAAAAGTTTTCTGGCAGCATCTACAGGAATGGCAAGAATTATCAAATCCGAATTTTTAATTCCATGCTCAAGATCTACTCCGGCATCAATTATTTTCAGGTCTAATGCGTCACTGATATGCTGTGTATTGTTATCGATTCCGTAGATGAAGCTGGCAAGGTTTTTCTCTCTTAATTTCAAAGCCATGGAACCTCCAATCAATCCTACTCCAATAATACTTATTTTCATCTTTTTACTTTTTTAAAATAAAAAAACCTCGTCCCTAGGACGAGGTTTTAAATTATATTCATAAGAATCCCTATCCCAGAGCTGAGGTAAAAATTCTATAATAATATGTTCCGTTGTTAAAAATCACAAGACAAAGGTATAAATATTTTTTAAATGAAACGAAATTTCTTTTCCAAATTATATATAGATGGGATTAATTTCATTGAATGTTGCTTCACCTCCAACGCCCTGAATAAAATAGGTGTCTTTTTTTTTAATTTTAAAATGGGCTTTTTGAAAAAATCTATTAAGTTTTATTCAAACTTATTTTTGTTTTGATTTCAAGTTGAAATTAACCTTTTGCAAAGTTTGATTTATATTCTTTTTCAGATACTTTTGACTCTCTAAGAAAAGTAATAGTAGACTTAAATAGGTTATAACTGATTTATTTTATAAGATCAATTATTTTATTATTAATCATTTTATTATAATCTCCTTCAAAAAGTCCATTTTTATACTTTTTGAAATATTCTATTTTTGATGTAGGAAATTCATAATATGATTTGTCTTTCTCTTCGTAATATTTTCCATCTAAATAATTTGGATAATTTTTATAGTCATTATCACTTTTAATAATGTATTTATTCGGTATTTCAACTAAAACTTTATCTTCAGTTTCAAAAACGGTTAATATATCAGAGTAATTAATATTAGATTCTTCATAATCGGGTTTCCAATACATTACTCTTTGTCCTAGCGGATACAAGATTTTATTTTTATATAGATATAGTTTCCATCCAAAATGATTTTCACCATTTACAGGGAAAAAGATTATATAATTTTTAGAAGTCTTTGAAAAATATACAATAGGTGAAGAAGTTTCCAAATCTTCATTATTAATTTTCCTAATTATTGCCTTTTCTATGTCATCAAAAACAAAAGTTATAAGCTCATACCTGTTTTGATCACTTCCATCAATAAGTGTATTTGATATAGTGAAGTTTTTACAGTTTAAACTATAATTTGTTGTTTCTGTACTTTCTTGATTACAGCTGATTTTACTTAATGGAATTAAGTTTTTAGTATTATCCGTCTTGCTTGAAACTTCAGATACTGATGTTTCTTTATTTACACTCTTTTCCTTATATAAACATGAACAAAATATGAGAGGTAATGAAATTAAAAATGGTTTCATCATTGTGCATTAGTTTATAAAGTTTTATTCAATTTCATTTCCGTGTAATAAAAGTTTATTGAAAAAATCACGGTTCAAATTTTCTATGTATATGTTTTGAAGCTCTGAAGCCCAACCAGATGCTTCTTCTTTTTTGCTATTAAAAGATGATGTAGAATAAAATTTGCCTGTAATAAAATTAAATGATTTTGAATAATTTTTTTTAGCTTTTGTATAACTTAAATCATATCCAATAACTTGTATTTTTTTGTTTTTAGTATCAAACCTAAATTTTATTTTTTCAATTAGATTTTTTCTTTCTCCAGAAATATTTGGTTTTGTAACTAGATCTGCATAATCTACTCGAATAGTAATTATTTTATTTTTAATAATAGGATCACTTAAATAATAATCTGATTCAGCATTGTTATATAGAATACTATTGTTTAATATGGGAATTTCAGCCGTTTTGTTCAATGAAGATAAGTAGATTGATAGTATAAAACTAGATCGCTCCGCATTTTGTTTTGCTTTAATTGCAGCTTTATCTTTAATATTATCAGCATCAAAATATAATGTTTCATATTGTGATTCAATAGTATCTTGGGAATGTTTTTCAAAATTATGCTCAATACTATTTTTTTTGCATGAAATATTTCCTACGATTATACATACTAATAAAAAAACTAAGTTTCTCATTTTAAATTTATTCTTTTATTTCTTTTATACTTATACTTAATGATTTTGGAGCACCTCCGTGTAAATGACCATTATGATCAGAATGTCCTCCTTCAAGAGTTCCATTAAAACCTTTAGGTTTTGAAAAACTCATTCCCGTCCCCGCTAAAAAATAATTAAATCCAAATTTAATCATTGAATTAATAAATTTTTGTGTGTTAGTATGTGTAAAATATGCTACGTCTATACTACTACCATTTGTATGCGATACGCTTGGGAAACAAGTTCCATCTTGCATTGCAGCTCCTCCTGAAGTTACTTTCGAAAAACCAGCTTCAGCTAATGCTCCAATTAAGCAGGCAAAATGATCCCTTCCCATATACTTTCTAATTGTATCTTTAAAAGCAAGATTAATTTTAGCATTGTCAGAGTTATAATTCAAAGGATCTGGTATTTTTACAATAATTGTTTTTCCTCCTGATTTAACATATTTTCTCAAAATAGTTCCATTCCCTTCTCCTGGCTTACCAGAAGCAACTATAGAACCATCACTATATTTATAAACATCTTTTTGATTAACCCCAGAAATATTAAAGGAATCGTGAGAGATATATCCTTTTGGAACTGAAGTAGGGTTAGGTTTTTGACGCTCCACCTTATCTATTTCAATCCAATCAGCTATACAGATTTCGTGTTCTTTTTTATTTTTATCATGATATACATATTTGTATTTTTTTTCATATCCAGATTTAATTTTTTTAGGAATATGGCGTTCAACTGTTCCGTCAGCATAAATATGATAAGTAACAATATCCTTTGCGTTGGCGGGTTTGTTATTATCATTGTGAAACCTGTCATACATGAAAAAACCAGTTTTCAAGATATTATAATTGGTTTTCCTTTTTTCCCATCCGTTAGGCATTTTTGTCTTTTCATTTCTTCCATTTAAAAGAACAGATATCAATTCTAAATATTTATCACCAAATAAAGCTAATTGATTGAGTGATTTTTCTGATGTTTCTATGCCCCAACGATCTACGGCGGGAGAAGGAGCTTTGGGCATTTTTTTATTAACACTCCAAATCCAAGCCCCACTATCAATACAATAATCTACATTATTGGCAACAATACTAGGATTTTTTACAATATTTTGATCATTTTTATAATCAGCATAATCTTTATAAGGCCCAGGTTTATTAAATAAAGTTGTTAAATCTTTCTCATCTGTTCTAACACCAGTTAGTTGTAGTAATCCGCGACCTTTATAAATACTTTGACTTGATAAGTAATCACTTTTTGTTTCTTCTGATAGGGCAAAGGTACCAGTCTCTTCACAAGTTTGTGCAAGAAAATGTGTCTTCTGAATGCAGGTATTTATATTGTATTTTTTGAATGCTGAATTTAATGCTTTGGTAAGTGTAGCAAAAGATTTATCACTTATATTACAAGGGGCTCTTTTACCTCCTTTTAATGCTTGCCCTTCCCAAATTGTTTCAGTGCCCTTTAATAATTTAACAAGTTGCTTCACATCTTTTTCTTCAAAATCTCTATTACAAAAACATTTTTCTCCAGTCTGGTTTTTGTTTTGCTTTTGCACTCCCGCCGCACTCTTCACCTTCTCCACCTGCATCAAACCTTCCGAATTTACCCCAAATTTTTGAGATTCTGCAGAAAGATCTTTGGAGATAATTTCTATAAAATAATTTTGTTTATCGGAGTCCGGATCGCCGATAGGAGAGTCTATTCCTTTTTCAAAAATAGCTTTTGTAATGATAAATCCGGAGGTGTCATGAACATCAGCTGTAATTTTAATATTTCCACTTCTAAAGACTTCATCATTGGAAGCGGTGTCATATTCCCAAACTACATACTGGATATGTTTTTCTACCATGTTTTTGGAGTGGATTCTTATTCTCACTTTATCTCCTACAGCTACTTTGGAAAGCTCTTTTCCTGTGTCATCAATGAAAACAGCTTCTATAATATTCCCTTTAGGATCTGGTTGCTTATGGGCGCCTCCCTGTCCGGCAGGAAATTTTGGAGTGTCTTTCTGAGGCTGTGGTTTGGGTTTGGGTTGTGGCTTGGGTTGATTTTGAGATCCTCCTTTATAATCAGGATTGGCTACATCTACATTTACCTGACTGGCTCCCTGAATTTTTCCGGAGTAAGTTGCCGTAACATAGTACTCATGATTTGCTCCTTCATTTTTATCTCCTTTCATCAAAAACTGATTGGCCATCTGACGAAGAATTTTTTCATCAGACATCAGGGGAATGGGTACTTCCGCAATCCCTTTTTCATTGACCAAAGCTTTATAACTTCGGGTATGACGGTTGTTTTTATTAATATTAGAATCGTGGCCTTTTCCCGGTGCATCATCTTCCCAAAGATGAAATTCTATTTCCTTATTGAACATTGCAATGCAGTGAGCCTGCGCAATAAGAGTATCACGGTAATTGGCTTTATTGACGTCTTTTGCTCCTCTGTTGAAAAGAACTACTTTATCTATTTTTGAAACTTTATCACTGGTAGGAATTAATGTACAGCTGCCAGCCAGTTCTTTGGTTGCAGACATGCCAGGTAAAATGCCTTTTTTAATCTCATAGACTTTCATTTGAAATTCTATACCCAGACCTATTTCTCCAAATCTATACGTTACCTTTTCACCTTTTTTAGGCTTGCTGGTAATGTCTTTCCAGATGCCGTTTTTCTGTTTCTTATAAAGATACCATTCATAGTCACCTTTCAGTCCGAATAACAGTCCCGAAGGTTTTATTTCGTAGGTATACGTTGTTCCTACCAGAGGATTCTGATTCCCGATAATATTTCCTGTCATGGCTTAGCTGTAATAAAGTTCGTCTGTACCTTTTGTATCTTCCTTAAATTCATCAAAATCCACAACGGGATTGTAAACCTGCTGTTCCTGCGTATTAGCTTTCCCAACCTGGCTTTTGCTTGTTTCACTTTGCTGGCCGTGTTTGAGAATGGTTATTTTTCCTCCTGTACTGCACATCAGTTCTGAGATTTCCGTAAGGCAACTTTTTCCCATTACTTTTACTTTTTCATAGGTTTTCTGCCACTTTCCGGCAGGAGCATAAGCACATGGAAGATAGCCTCCGGAAGTTGGCTTAAGTTTGCATTGTCCAAAGGGCTGTGCCACAGGATCAAGCTGAAGATCATCCTCCGTTACTGCCAGATAATCTGCCTGTCCTTCTTCATCATTCCAGTAATGCTTCTGATGGCTGGTTACTTTAAATTTTGGAAATTTAAATCCCTGATTGCATTGTACTGTTCCTTTCTGCACAATGAAATACTTTCCTTCATGAGGGCTTGAACTGCTGTCTTCTTTTTTATCTTGCTTTTCCTCTTTATTGGATTGCTGTTCTGTTTTTCCAGATGGCTGCTCTTCGTTTGGTGTAGGTTCTTCTGTTGAGTTTTCGTCATTAGAAATCCCGTTTTCTGCAGATTCTTCCTGAGAGAGTGTTGAGACATTTTGAGGTTCTGTTTCATCGGCCATAAGCTGTGGATCTTCCGGAATAATAATGGTTTTTCCGGGAACAGGTTCCTGCATGACATCTTCCGGCGGGCAGTGGAGGTTATGATAGGTTTTTAAAACGCCTTCATTTTTCAGCTTAAACTGCCGGGCCAGCGAACTGAATGTATCGCCTTTTTGTGTAACATAATTTTTCATATTATCCTTGTGTTATATTAATGTGATGTTGGTGAATAAATTCATCTTCATAGCTGAGTAAAACTGAAGCTTTAGCCTGAAGAATATTCTTATTTTTAGTGTGGGTGGTGTATTCTAATACTATATTTCCTTGTGCAGGTTCAGAAGCAGATTCTTTAAGTTTAATGCCCCGTAAGATTTCCTGTGGAGTACATAGTTCGGTGATTTTACCGTTTAAAATGGTTAAAACAGAATGGTCATCATCATTTTCCTGTTCAATATTGAGTTCACAGGATACCGGAAACGAATTCTTTAAAAAATAAAAAGGTTCTGTCCAATTCTTTTTTCTTTGAAACCAATCTATTTTCGGAAATAAAGTCTGAAACAGGAGAATACTCTGAAATTGCTGTAATAAAAATGTTTCATCGCTGATATTCCTTTCAAACGAATCCATGTATTTTTGAGAAACTTCCCCTATATAAAACTCCTCAAGCTCTTTGCGCTGATGGGTAAAAGTATCTGTGATTTTCTTGTGATTTTCAAAGCCGGTAATTTGGCCCTTGTCATTCATGATAAATTCTAGAGGCATAATACTTTTCATGCAAGCAATAGAAAGGCTGCTTACTTTATCATCAGGTGTATTTCCGTCGGATTTAAAATCTTTTTGGTTATAACTCAGAATATAATGTCCCTTGTTTTTGTCTTTACGGAGATTTAAGTCAATGGTATAATCAATGCTAATCGAAGGTTCAAACGGGCTTTCAAAGGTCTCATTCACGGAATATGTTTTAGCAAGAAAAGACTCGGAAAATTTTGAAGGAAAACTGTTTTTTCTTTCCTGTTCTTTTTGTGTCTCTGTTTTAAAATGGGTAGGAACAAAGACGTTTTTAACCTCATTAAGATTTTCAAACCAAACCTTATCCATCTTTTTGCAATGGGAATTGTGAAACAGCTTTAGCTCCTCGCCGGTCATGCCCAGCCGGGAAGCGATAGAGGTCAGCGTGTCTCCATTTCGTACCTGATATTGTAAGAAATCAATTTCCATCCAATGTGAATTATAGGATAAAGCTATTAAAAAACTCTATTTGAAATTAATTTTTAGGGTTAAATTTTAAAAATTGTAGTAGAATTACGACATGTGAAAACCACCCCGTCAAAAATTCTTTGAATTTTCGCCACCCCTCCATGAGAGGGGAATATTGAGTTTTCAGTTGAGATGTTTGCCAGAATTGTGACTTTCCGATACTTTTAATACGATGCAGGCTGGATTCCTATGGAATAACAAACTGTGGGGTAAGATTATCATTCCAATTGTGCCATTTCCTAAAAATTTAAGCTGCTGTAATAAGGATTTTCAAGATTGTGAACTTTTAAAATAGTTCGTAGTAACTTAAAATAAGTCAACAAAAAACTTTTGTGACTCTTGTGGTTTCATTATAGACATGACAACCAAAAGTTATTACTAATTTTAAAGCTATAAAAAAACAGCCATGAAGAATAGATTTTTATACGGAATTTTCATTGTATTGACTGGTTTGAGTTTTGGAAATGCTCAGGACTTTAGTAAGTCGTCTTCTGTTTTTTTCGCCACTAAAGCAAAGGATACAGTAAGAATTAAGGAAACATTCAACGAAAAGGATACTACAAACAGTAAGAGCTTACAAAACCGGCTAAAACCAATTCAGGCCAATTTTAAAAGGATTAATTCAATCACCAAATGGACTTCTGTCCAAAATAAAAATATTGAAGGAGAATCGGCAGAAGGAGGAGAAGCAACATTTTATTACAGGGATAAACATTTGGAAAAAGTTATTGCCAGGCATTATGGCGACATGTGGCAGAAGCTGATAGAATATTATCTTCTAAACGGGCAGCTCTCATTTGTTTTTGAGAAAGAATACTGGTATAACCGTCCGCTTTTCTATGATGCTAAAGCAATGAAAGAAAATAATGATACGGAAGCATTTGATTTGAAAAAATCAGAAATTACAATGACCCGAAATTATTTTGAAAACGGCAATATTATTTTAATCAATGCTACTACGGGACACGGATATAATTTCTGCGCGGATTATCCGGCTGAACAGGAAAAGAGTATTGCAGAGGATTTTAAAAGACTTCTGAAATTAGCTGATTAAATGGTTGCTATTATTGATCTGCTTTGATGATATTCAGTCTTTCTTCCACTTCATTAATTCTTTTGAGCCAATAATTAATTCCTTCCTGATTGGTTACGGTTTCTTTAAAAGCATTCCGGTTTACAGCCCATAAATGACTGCCATTTTTTTGATAATCCAGTTCTCGTTCCTTTTTATTCTCAGGTTCAATCCGGTATCTCCAGAACACTAGAGAATGCATATATTCTGAACGGATTTTCTCCAGATAGGCAATAATAGCCTTTCTGTCCTGAGGGATATATCCGGGACCAGAGCATCCACATGAATGAAAAGTGATTCCTACCGTATACAAATCCCGGATATGAGCCCATTGTTTGTCATCATTTTTTGGAGGGGATTTAAAATCAAGTCCCATGTTGGCCATCAAATTTCCACATTCGGGGCACTTGGCTTCTACAGAAGTCTGAGTATCCCGGTCCACATCTTTTAAATGACGGCGTTTGAATGTTTTCTGGCAGTTGAAACAGGCATAATGTCCTTTGTAAACCATCATGGAGTATCGGCACATATTAAAGTCTTGTTCTTTGGTTATAAGTTATTTTATTTGTTTTTTTCCTCTTCATTAAAATTGATTCCCATCAGGCTGCTGGCACTTCTCGGATCGTAGACCGACCATATATTTCCCCAGGGAAATTTGAAGGTACAGCTTGGGTAAGGTTTTTTCTTTTTTTGGGTTGGAGACCTATCCAGGATCTGAGTGAGAAAGGTGTTGTTTCTGTGAAAAACGTTCATTTCTTTTTCCTCTGTCCATTCATTCCAGTCTTTGGCATCACCATTTTCCCATGTGTTCATATGGATGATGTCCAGCTGGTCTCCGAAAAAACACAGACTGAAAGATACCTGATATCCTTTTATTTCTATACGCTGAAAATAATACCAAAAATATCCGGTTTTTACATCCCAACAATTATGATACTTTTCTTTATAAAAATCAGTCTGCTTCAGCTGATCAAGACTCATTCCTCGATAAAGCCGTGTCTTGAAGGTTTCCAGCTCTATAACTCCATTTTCACTGTTAATCAGCATGTCCAAAAAAATTGAAGCTATAAATATACCCGTTTTTTCTTTACAGACAACGAATAATATTTACAGCTTCTAGAAATAGAAATATCGGTGTGTTATTTGGGACTATGGATTTGAAATTATCAGTGTAGATGGGATATCAGAAAGCCAAAGACTTTTTGTGTCTATCAGGTTTTTCCAACTCTTACTGCTGATAAGCATCAGATCTTGGGAGTTCAGAAACTCTTTCTCGATCTTTTTTTCATTATACAGCGTAATATGATTAGGGGCTACCTGTTCAATACTTCTGATAAGCTCTTTCACTTCAATATTGTTTCGGATCTGTCCTGCAGCATCCAGAATGATAACCTGTGAATTGTTATTATTGATAAGCCTTTTAGCATATTCAAGAAGGTAAAAATCACTCAGATTAAAAATTGGGACAAATATCTTGTCTGCCGTTTTAAAATCTTTGTCAACAAGGATCCCGACTGGGATAGTTGCTTTATCTAAAACCTGAAGTGTAAGATCATCAAAAGGAGAGTTGTTGAAAATATTTCCTTTTCCTTTTACCGTGTTCAGTAATTTTTCGGGATTAATAATTTTGGTGGTAAATCCTAATAATCTTCCCAGTAGACTTCCCTCATACATTGATTTTCCAAGCATGATAAGGAGAAGATCATAATTTCCTTTATTGGTAATATTCGTCAGGTCACTTTCAACATCTGTAGAAGCTTTGAAAAGGGTAGTAACTTCAAGTTGAAGCTCATGAGAGGTTTCAATGACATTTTTAAACTGTTCTTTTTCAAAATTTTCTATATCGAAGGCATGAAGTTCATCTACAGGAGCAATATTCATAGCAGTTACGCTTTTGTTCCCGTTCATTTTATGCGTAAAGTTATCTGCCAGTTTCAACAGTTTGCTTCCTGCTTTTGCGGTTTCAAAAGATAAAAGAACTCTGTATTTCGTGTCATTATCGTCATGCTCATCTTCTTCTATCATTGATTTTTTTCCTTTAAAAAGGTAATTGATGAAATCCAGACAAGGACCTGTCATAAATGTTGTAAATAAAGCCATAATAACCAGCATTGCAAAAAGTTCAGGGCCTAATACTCCTAAATCATAACCGATATTAAGAACGATAAGCTCTGTAAGCCCACGGGTATTCATCAGAGCTCCTATGGTGAGACTGTCTTTCCAGCTTATTCTCAAAAACCTTGCGGTGAGGGCACTTCCAACGAATTTCCCGGTAACAGCTGTTAAAATAATCAGTCCGCCGATTTTCCAAAGGTGAGGATCATTCAATAAACCGATTTGAGTTCTTAACCCTGTAAATACGAAGAAAAGAGGGAGTAGTAAAACCAACGCAACATCTTCTACTTTTTCTATGAAAAGATTTCTGAATTTAATATTTTCCGGCATGATAGCACCCGCCATAAATGCTCCAAAAAGAGCGTGGATACCAATGACTTCCGTGGCATAAGAAGAGATAATAAGGATTAGGAAAAATACAGCAACAAGTGATTTGCTGATGAAACCTTTTCCCTTTTGTGATTCAGCAATTCTGTTCAGGAAAGGTCTTACCGCTTTTATCATAATGAAAACATACAGAATAGCCATTAAGATAACAAATACTGATCCTGAGAAAGATCCTGCTTTTACCACAGCAATTACTGCTGCCAGAATACACCATGCTGTAATATCATCTGCTGCAGCACAGGTAATGACAACGGTTCCTATTTTTGTTTTGTGTAGATTTCTTTCCTGTACGATTCTTGCCAAAACTGGAAACGCAGTAATACTCATTGCAATTGCTATAAATAAGGCAAAGGAACTGAACTGAATTCCTTCCGGTGCAAATTCTTTATAAATAAAATAAGATAGGCCAACCCCTAATGCAAAAGGGAAAATAATACTTGCATGGCTAATTACCACGGCATCATGGGCTTTTTTTCTAAGAACACTCAGGTCAAGTTCCATTCCCACAATATACATGAAGAGAATAAGGCCGATCTGGCTTAAAAACTGTAGATTAGGAAGTGATTCCTTAGGAAAGATAAAGGCAGAAAGTTCCGGGAAATACAATCCGAAAAGTGACGGCCCTAAAACAATACCTGCAATCATTTCACCAATTACGGAAGGCTGTTTCAGCTTTACACAAATCCAACCAAAAAGTTTGGCGACCAGAATAATAGTCACGATTTGGGCAAGAAGAAGTGCTAAGGGATGATGAAGGTTTGTCAGAAAAGAATCTGCGAAATTTTCCCACATTGTAGTCCCTGTAGCTTTACTCGGAGTGATATTTTCCCCGATTTCCAGTGTCTTCCCCTGGATAAAAAACCAGTACATAAGGCAAGAAAAGAAAGCAATGGTACTGATGTAAAAAATAATATTTTTGTATTTCCCCAAATTCATGATTCCAATATTTTATGCAAATTTGATAAGAATATAGTTATGATAAATATTCTTTTTTTTTAAATGTAATGAATGTTCTAAAAAATGTAATAAAATCTATTTGAATGAATAGCCGAGCCCGAAGCCTATTTTCCAGCTGCCATTCTGATCTGCTGTTTTGGTGTTATAATAAGCGGGAATCTGAAAGGCAATCTTTTTATAAACTACCGTTAAACCTGCTCCCAGAGTGGGCATAATGGGACTGTTTTTTGTTCCGGATGAATGATCTTCTTTAATCCTTAATGAAGGAAGCATTCCTAAAATAAATTTTACGTTTTTGTGGGTAAGACTTACATTGGGTCCGGTAAAGTTAATAAAAGCACCATGATCTACATATCCGGCTGCTGCTATTCCGTCAAAAAAGGAGACCTTTACTTTTGAAGGCGTTTCCTGAGAAAAGCACAAGCCGGATATGAGAATTCCTGCAGCATAGAAAAAGTTTTTCATTATAAAATCAATTAATTCTATGCAAAAATAAATGGATTGTATACTGAAAAAGGGGAGTTGTAATAAAGGATAGGAATTCTGTAATGAAACCGGAAACATTTGAAAAAGGACTATTTCCCGAATAGCTCCATCAGGGAACTTTTGTAAGCATCGCCGATCTGAAGTTTCAGAAAAGTATGGTCTTCAGTGGCAATTGTTGTAATAATTTCGTTGGTTGAAAATACTTTAATAGAAGAAAGTGCAATAATTTCTTTTTTGTTGACCTGGGCAAAATCTTTGGCCGGAAGCATTTCCAGAAGGTTTTTGAAATTCAGGTTTTTTAATACGATGGTGGTTCCGTCGCTGAGGATGATATCTTTATCCCTACTGTCAATTTCAGAGGTTTTTATATAAGAAATCTGCTCTGTAAAGATGATGGTTTTTCCGATATTGGTATTCCATTCGATGAAGCTTTTTTTAGGAGTGTCTTCCACCAGCTCTTTAGCTTTTTCAAAGGCTTGGATCAGTCTTTCTTTTTTGATAGGCTTTCTTACGTAATCTACTACATTCAGGTCAAAAGCTTCGGCTGCATATTCTTTATAAGCCGTTGTAAAGATGATTTTTTTGGAACCTGAAATAATCTCAGCTACCTGAAGACCCGTCATTCCGGGCATTTCAATGTCCAGAATACACAGATTACAGTCGATGTTATCTATTTCGTTTAGAAAAATTTTAGGATCATTGAATGCTTTTACCACCTCTACATTGTCGATCTGTTCACATAGAAGTTTTAAATAGCTAATCGCCAGTAATTCATCATCCAGAATAACGCATTTTATCATAGAATTCTCCTAAATTGATTTTTAATTCTGCAGTAAAGACTCCGTTTTTTGTACTCCTTTCCAGGTGGTAGTACGTGCTGTAGATCATTTTAAGCCTTTGATCAAAAGACTGGCTTCCAAAACCGCTTTTTTCCTTTTCCAGTATATTCTTTAGTGAAGCTTTATTGCTTACTTTCATCGTGAAAATACCATTTTCAAGCTCCATATAAATGGAAATAAAAGAATCCTGAGCCAGAAAATCCGTATGTTTAAAGGCATTTTCAATAAGATCTACAGTGATTAGCGGAGCAAATACTTTTTCCTCATACAAAGAATCAGACTTGTTGATCCTTGATTTGATTCTGAAATCGAAAAGAGGGTTGATCTTAATTTTATTAATTTCAATAAGGCTTAAAGCAAAATTGAGTTCCTCTTTCGGGCTTACATATTTATTATTGCTTTCGTATAAAATATAATCCAGTACATTGGCCAGTTTATCCAGCGACATATACGTCTGATAAGCATGAGACTGAACCGAATTAAGAATATTTTTAAACAAATGCGGATTCAGCTTTGTACCGATATGTTCCAGACGGACTTCATTCAAACGCTGTTCAATAAGTTTGTTGGTTTCCGATAATTTGGTATTTCTCCGGTTCAGTTTCTGATTCTGGCTGAAAAGGTAAATACTGGTCGTAAGAAACAGGAAAATGGCAAAAACTCCGATGAATATCAGATAATCATGAATCATGTAGTAATTGCCGTCCATTATATGGTATTAAACTATTTAAGCTTTTTAAGACTGTTTACCATCACTGTTTCTTCGCATTTCTCATACGTGATTTCGTAAGACGGATTTTTTTCAGGATAGGTCAAAAGATAGCTCGGGCAAGGTTTCTTTTGTGCATGGCTGCGGTCAAAATCTACTTTTCCGTTGGTAATAATGCTGTCTTTTATAAATTTTTCATCAATCTTGTAGACTGCCATTGCATTTTTGGCCTCGTCAGAATATTTGAATTCTTTGGAAAGACTTTCAGCAATAACACGGCTGTTTGGTAAATAGCCGCTACAGCTTGCCCCTTTTTTGTTTAAAATAAAAAATACAATCAAAAGCCCCGGAACGAAGCCTATTGCATAAAATTTCAGTTTTTTCATTAGAAAATTAAAAGATTGATATCGTGGTACGTAAGTCCGAAACGGTCGCAGATGATCTTTTTGGTATGTCTTCCTTTATACATATATAAGCTCTGCTTCATTTCATTTTTGCGGATCAGCATGTTTTCAAAGCCGCCCTCTTCATCATAATTTAAAATATAGGAAAGGAAGAAATTCGAGATGGCCTTAGTGGTGGTTCTCGGCATTCTTGAGGTAAGGTTCGGAAGTCCGCAGTGGATGACACCGTGTTTGATGACATACGGATCTTCCATAGTAGTCAGTTCTGATGTTTCGATAACTTTACCGTTGTCTATGGTGATATCTATAATAACACTTCCTTTTTTCATTTTCATCACCATATCTTCAGTGACAATAGGAGTCATATTTAATCGTGGAAGAGCCCCTATCACAACATCGGCACGTCTTAAACTTTTGCTGAGTTCTTTAGGATCAATAATGGAAGTCGGTACACGGCTGTCAACAATGGTATGAAGTCTTCTCAGCTTTGATAAAGAGTTATCGAAAACCTTTACGCTGGCACCTAAACCTATTGCAGCTTTTGTAGCAAATTCACCTACAATTCCGGCTCCGAGAATCACTACTTCTGCAGGTCTTACACCTGTAATACCTCCTAACATTAAGCCATTGGATAAGGCCAGTAATTCTGAAGCATATAAAATAGAAACAGTTCCTGCAATTTCCCCAATTAATCTTACCAGTGCCAGCTGTTTGTATTCATCAACGATAAATTCAAAAGCAATGGCGTTTATTTTTTTCTCTGCAAGCTTTAAGAAATACTCCTTGTCTCTGAGGTTGATCTGAAGAGCAGAAACCAGATAAGTATTAGGTTTCATGTATTCAATTTCGTCTTCGGTAGGAGGATTTACTTTCAGAATAAGATCCTGTCCGAAAGCTTCTTTAGGGTCATTCGTGATTTTCGCTCCTGATTCGGAATATTGTAAATCTGTAAAAAATGAACCTTCCCCGGACCCGGATTCTATAATAATTTCATGGCCGTGTTCTACCAACACCTGTACGGCGTCAGGAGTAATGCAGGTTCTCCTTTCGTTGAGACAGGTTTCTTTAGGAATTCCAATACTAAACTGTTTTCCCTTTTTAATAACCTCCAATTTTTCCTCTTTCGGCATCAATTCTTCTTCTGTGAAAGGAGTAAAAATATTTGTACTCATCCTTTAAATTAAATTATGTCTTACAGATTGTTATTTACACTCAATTTATGAGCAAAGATACATAATATTTAATCGAATGAAACTTCTCTGTTTTCACCCGTGTTCACAATACTCATTGTGTGATAGTTGAGACCATAAAGCTCCTCTTCATACACTTCCGGCCACTCGATGATACATAAAAAAGAGTTGTCCAGATATTCTTCAATTCCGATATCATAGACTTCTTCAATGTTTTTTAAGCGGTAAAGATCAAAATGATATACTTTTCCTTTTTCTGTATTGTATTCATTCACAATAGAGTAGGTAGGAGAGTTTACTTCATCTTTGCTGCCCATATTTTTAAGCAGAAATTGGGTGAAAGTAGTTTTTCCAGCACCCAGATTTCCTTTTAATAAAAGGATATTATGCTTTAATTCCGGAATGATGCTGTCAACAACTTCCTGCCAGTCTTCGATTTTATTGATGGAATAATTCATCTTTATTTTTTCAAATTATTTAAATACAAATTATAAAAATAGGTTGCTCTTTCCTTTGCATATTCAGGATTTCTATAGCGATTACTTTTACGGGGGTTATTGTACAGGGCAAGTATTTCTCCCATTTCAAGAGGATGCAGTTCTTTAGCCGGTTTATTAAACACAGATCGTGAAACCTGTTCAATACCTTTATTATTATTTAAGAAGTCAAAATTACTGAAATTAAAATTCAAACAATCTTTCTGAGTGTAATTTTGCTCAATGTATCTTATGAGAAGAAAGTAATCTAAGGGTGATTTATTCTGAATATTTAGAGTGGGCATAATTCTATTACCCGTTTCACGACAAGGGCATTCATTTACATTGGGATTAGATTGGGTAAAGGCTTTTATGTAGAAATCCCATGAGTTTTGAGACATAGAATTTGGATACACCGTATTATAAAAGTTAATGAAGTTGTCTGGTAACTTTTTATCTATGCGCATATTCCAGGTGATTTCCCTTTTATTATCAGTATTTAAAACGAATCTGCCACCAAATTCTAAGTAAAGGAAGACCAGGATAAAAAAAATGCATGCAACAATTAAAAGTCTTTTCAAATATTTCATAAAAGTAATTTCATGGTTATTCAAAAATAGATAATCAATTACAAATTCTATAATTATAGTAATATTTCTTATTCCTTATACTCTCAAACCCTCCGACTCTCTTACTAAAAACGCTTCCAACTTCTCTATAAAATACTTAATTTTACAGCATGATTTCCAAACAGACCATTGATAAAATATTCTCCACGATCCGCGTTGAAGAGATTGTGGGTGAGTACGTGCAGTTGAAAAGAGCAGGGTCTAACTTTAAAGGACTCAGTCCTTTTCATGAAGAAAAATCTCCGAGTTTTGTTGTTTCACCAAGCAAACAGATCTGGAAAGATTTCTCAACCGGGAAGGGAGGAACAGCCATCTCTTTCCTTATGGAAATTGAGAACTTTACTTATCCCGAAGCCCTTCGCCACGCTGCCAAAAAGTACGGAATTGAAATTGAAGAGGATCTGCGTGAAATTTCCGAAGAAGCAAAAAATGCTCAGACTGAAAAAGATCTGCTGTATAAAATCCACGAGGTTGCCAATACCTATTTTCAGGAGATTCTTTGGGATGACCAGGAAGGGAGAAGTATCGGATTGGCTTATTTTAAAGAAAGAGAGCTAAAGGACGATATTATCAGAAAATTCCAGCTAGGATATTCTCCCGAAAAGAAGAATGCTTTTACTGCTTATGCGCTGGAAAAAGGATACACCAAAGAAATTCTTGAGAAGTCCGGACTTTCTATTTTCCCTGAAAATACACCTGCAGGGGTAGATCGTTTTAGGGAAAGGGTGATTTTCCCTATTCACAGTTTTTCAGGAAGAGTACTTGGTTTTGGGGCAAGGATTCTTAAAAATAATGTTAAGACTGCAAAATATCTCAATTCGCCGGAAACAGAGATTTATCATAAATCCAATGTCCTTTATGGATTAAACCAAAGTAAGCAGGCAATTTCAAGAAAAAATGGCTGTCTTTTGGTGGAAGGATATATGGATGTAATTTCACTTCATATGTCCGGAATTGAAAATGTGGTGGCCAGTTCCGGAACGTCTCTGACGACAGAGCAGATCAAACTGATCAAAAGGCTTACGGAGAATGTAACTATTCTTTTTGATGGTGATAATGCCGGTATTAAAGCCAGTTTCCGAAGTATAGATATGCTGCTTACGGAAGGAATGAATATCCGTGTATTGCTTTTCCCTGATGGAGATGATCCGGATTCATTCGCCAGAAAGCATCCGCAGGAATACGTTGAAAAGTACATCGAAAATGAAGCGATGGATTTCATCGACTTCAAAGCGGAAATTCTGTTGAGGGATGTTGGTAACGACCCTATTAAAAAAGCAGAAGCGATAAGGGATATCGTAAAATCTGTTTCTTTTGTACAGAATGCACTGAAAAGAGAGGTTTACCTTAAAGAAGTTTCCAATAAATTCGGTCTTTCTGAGCAGAGTCTTTTCAATGAGCTTGATGTTCAGAAGCAGATCACACAGAATCAGACTCATCATGTTCAGCAGCAACAGAAGGAAAAAGCTGCTCCGAAGATGGAGATTGTTCCTCTGGAAAAGGAAAAAGAAGATCCTTTCCTGTTTGATGTTCTGTTCATGGAAAATAAACTTGTAGAACACATGCTGGCATTTGGGGATATTATTCTGAAACGCAGAAATGAGCAAGGTGAAGAATACCAGATTACAGTAATTGAGGAAATTCTTCATCATTTTGAAGAAGAGCAGTATGCATTTTTAGTCAAAGGCAATGAAATTATTATCACTGAGGTAAGAGAAGGAATTCAGAAAGATGAGCTGAGAAGTGGAAACTTTTTTGTATCTTTTATGGATGAAGAGATTACCACAAAGGTTGTAGATGCTTTGATTCCTTTGGATGATCTGGAAAACTGGGCTTCCAGAAATATTTATCCTCCCAATTATGGAGATAAAGTGGCAGATCAGATACAGGGAGATGTTTTATTGCATAAGTACAGGTATATTGACTATTTAATCACAGAAACAGATAAAGAACTGGATCTGTACAGGGATACTGACGAAGTAAAATATTATGAGCTGATCAAAAAGATTACCTTATTGAAACAGGCTTCAATGCGATTGAGTAATATCATCGAATATTCGCCTATCAAGGGAATTTATGGAGATAGAAGAAGATAGTTTTTAAGTCAGTTTTTTTGATATTCTGTGACAAAAAGTCCTATAAAATTTTAGGAATAAATATTGTAATTTAAACTTCGAGAATAGTATAAAAATAATACATAATAGAAATATGGACATTAAAAAAGATTTCAGAGATTTCTCTGTAAAGCATTTAGGAAACAACGGTTTGGTTACCGATCAGTATATGGGAATGTATGGCCCAACGAATCTTACTCCGTACATCATGGAAGAAAGAAGATTAAACGTTGCTCAGATGGACGTTTTCTCTCGTCTGATGATGGACAGAATTATCTTCCTGGGAACAGGGATTGATGATCAGGTAGCAAATATCGTTACGGCACAGCTTTTATTCTTAGAAAGTGCTGACCCGTCAAAAGATATTCAGATCTATATCAACTCTCCTGGTGGTAGTGTTTATGCTGGTTTAGGTATTTATGACACAATGCAGATCATTAAGCCGGATGTAGCTACCATCTGTACAGGTATGGCTGCTTCAATGGGAGCTGTATTATTGGTTGCCGGAGAAAAAGGAAAACGTTCTGCGCTTAAGCACTCAAGAGTTATGATTCACCAACCTTCAGGAGGGGCTCAGGGAGTTGCTTCTGATATGGAGATCAACCTGAGAGAGATGCTGAAATTGAAGCAGGAGCTTTATGAAATCATTGGTCATCACTCAGGACAAACTTACGAGTGGGTAGAAAAATCTTCTGACAGAGATTACTGGATGACTTCTGAAGAAGCGAAAGGCTACGGAATGGTAGATGAGGTTCTGCAAAGATCTACTGAGAAAAAATAATTATTTTTTAAGAATATTTTAAAAAAGAACATATCTTATGATATGTTCTTTTTTTATTTTTGAAAATTAAAAAATACAATATGAAAGAATTTATGTTTTATATCCGCAATGAAGGTGATGCAAAGATTGCTCTTTCTGCCGATGAACATTTAGCATTTATAAAAAAATGCGAAGTCTATATTAAGAAACTTAAAAGCAAAAACCAGCTTATCGCAGCACAGCCAATAATCCGTGAGGGGCTGATACTATCTAAAAATAAAGAGGACTGGGCAATGATTCCGATAGATCCCAATAAGGAGGTTCAGGTAGGATATTATCATATTCGTGCCAGCAGTATTGATGAGGCTGTTGAAATTGCAAAAGAGAATCCCGAATTTGAGTATGTGCCCTCTGCAACTATTGAAATCCGACCCATTAAAATAAAAGAAGAGGAAACTAATTTTATTTATCCTTCAAATGATTAAAATGAATTAAGAATTTCATTTCGATGATTTTTCACACATTATCTCTTAGAAAAGCGCCTGATGGTGCTTTCTTTATTTTTGTTGTTTAATGTTTTGTCTGTTGTTTTGTCTATATCCGGTGATTTTCTGTTTGTATTTAATTCATTCTGTGGGTTTCAATGTTAAAATACAATTATCATTATATTCAAGATCAGTTTATAATCAATCTCTATTTTCGCAGCCATAAAAGTGAATATGAAAAAATTACTATTGTCTGGTGTAGTGCTGGCAGTATTGTCTTCATGTAACAGTGATAATGATACCACAATAATTAATCAGGATATTAATTATTCCAAACTACCTCAGGAATTTCCATTTACAAAACTGGCTACGATAAACGGAGTAGATGTCATCAATGGAGGATTTGGTTCCGGAGCAGCTGCTCATCCAACAAGAAAAGGCGAATTCTACGTCATTACAGATAGAGGACCTAATACTGATTTCCAAAATGGGAAAAAATTCCTTGCTCCCAACTTTACTCCTACGATTATGCATTTTAAAATCAATGCTGACGGAAATGTAGAGGTGATTAAATATATTAAACTTAAAAATCCATCCGGACAGCCTATTACAGGATTACCAAACCCTATAGGAATGGGAAGTACCGGAGAAATAGCCTATGATGCTTCCGGAAATGTTTTAGGTACAGATAATTACGGTCTGGACAGTGAAAGTATTGTTGCAGCTGCAGACGGCACATTCTGGGTTTCTGATGAATATGGTCCACACATCGTGCATTATAGTGCTGACGGGATGGAGATGGAAAGAATAAGTCCGATTGGTGTAAATACCGGACCAAGAAAATTACCTGCTGTTTTGGCCAAAAGAAGAGCTAACAGAGGTATGGAAGGTCTATGTATTACTCCGGACGGAAGAACCTTGGTAGGAACCATACAGTCTATGATGCTTGTACCCAGCAAAGCATTGGCAACCAATACCACTTTAACGAGAATTGTCACATTTGATATTATTACAGGGCAGACCAAACAGTTTTTATACAAGCAGGATGGAGGCGCTTCTGATTCGGTTTGTGATATTACTGCAATAAGTAACAATGAATTCCTGGTGATTGAAAGAGATGGATATTTCGGATCTCAGGGAGGAATTAAAAAAGTTTACAGAATCAATCTAAGCAATGCTTCCGATGTGAACGGAACTGATATTAATGCGGTAGACGGGATGAAAATTAATGGAAAAGCTTTGGAACAATGCTCATGGGACGAAATCACCAGTGCAGGGATAAAAGCTGTTTCCAAAACATTAGCTGTAGATCTGGTTGCAAAACTGGGTTATGAGCATGATAAGTTTGAGGGAATCGTTTATTTAGGAAATAATAAACTGGCTGTTTTCAATGATGATGACTTTGGAGTAGTAGATGATGGAAATGGAAACCCTAAAGCTAAAATTCTTCCTAAAACAGGGAAGGTAGACAAAGGAACTATGTACGTAGTCGATATTCAATAATTAGATTTTTTTAACGGAAAACGGCGGCATCTTTGATGCCGCCGTTTTTATTGTATAGTATTTCTTAGCTAGTTCTTCTCTTTTTAAAGAAAACTCTATAAACTAAGAATGTTTGAATCAGAACGTTTCCTATCAATAAAAGTACTGCCTGATATGTTGGAATATCAGCATAAAAAGGCAATAATTTATTAAATAAAACGGCTGGAGAATTTACCAGAACTTTAATCAGTGCCAATAGATAACTCAAAAAGTCAGGTCTTATGCCAATTAAAAACTGATCATAAACAAAGACATAAATAAGATCAAATAAAAGAAGTCCGAAGAATATTAAAATGAAATTTTTCATGTCTGTTCTAAAAGTTCCTTTATTTTAGTTAAAACCTTCAATAATCTTAGAGAAATCCTCTAATTTCAAAGCAGCTCCTCCAATCAGACCTCCGTCGATATCCGGTTGAGAGAAGATTTCTTTTGCATTGTCTGGTTTTACAGATCCTCCGTAAAGGATTGAAATTTCGTCAGCAACTTCCTGTCCGTATTTTGCAGCAATGATACTTCTGATGTGTGCATGAATTTCCTGCGCCTGCTCCGGACTTGCCGTTTCTCCTGTTCCGATAGCCCAAACCGGTTCGTAAGCAATCACTACTTTTTTGATCTCTTCAGCAGAAAGTGTAAAAAGAGCTACTTCAGTCTGATTTTTTACTACTTCCAGGTGTTGTCCTGCTTTTCTCTGCTCAAGAGTTTCTCCGTTACAGTAAACAGGAATAAGACCTTTATCAAGCGCTAATTTGATCTTTTTGTTACAGTGAGAGTCTGTTTCTCCATGATATTGTCTTCTTTCAGAATGCCCGATTAATGAACCGGTAGCATCAATAGATTCCAGCATATCAGCAGAAATTTCTCCAGTGTAAGCACCACTTTCATGCTCGCTCATATCCTGAGAAAATACACCGATTTCGTCCTTTTCAAAGATGTCTTTTGCCATCATCAAATATAATGAAGGTGGAGCGATCCAAACCTCACAGTTGGTAGCATTGTTGTTTTTATAGCTTAGTAACTGAATCATCAATTGTTGTGCATCAATTACATTTTTGTTCATTTTCCAGTTGCCTGCAACTATTTTTCTTCTCATAAGATTTATATATTGATTTATTTACTTTTTTCGTGGTGTATTACAATCCCCATAGATTTTTCAGAAGAACATAGAACGTATGTTCCTCTTCAGTTACTTTATTATCTGCTTTGATCAGTGATTTTGCAAACTGAACAAACTTTACACGCTCATCTTCTGTAGAATCATCATGAAAACATCTTGCATGGAATTCAAAGTGATCTTTCCATTCTTCAGGCTGTAAAAGAGCTAATGTATCTAATTCATTGTCAAGGTTCATTCTGAACGGAAATTCATCCGCCAGGTATTGCTGTACCAGCATTCCTTCCTCAGGAGCAAACTCTCCGTCTACAGAAGAAAGGATCATTAATAAGTGATAACCGGCGATTGATTTATTTGATTTTTGCATTTACTGTTGTATGTTTAAGTTTAGTGTTTAAATTTGATAATTGATAATTGATAATTGATAATTGATAATTGATAATTGAGGTACGATTATTTCTCGTAAAAACCTCCTTTCTATCATTTATAATTCATCATTCATCATTTATAATTAATTAACGTAGTCCTTTGCAGGCTGTTTGTCTACAATTTTTCCATTTTCAAGAATCAGTACAAACGGGTTGCTTCTCGCTATGGTTTTGATGGCAGTTCCGTCCATCATTGCATTTTTAATGGTTTTAAAAGTATTCGGATAGGTCGAAATACCGTAGATAAGAGCGCCTTTCTGTGTATTTACCTTAGCTTCCACTTTCTGAAGCAGATCAGCAGGAACATCTTTTGGATGATATGAGAACACCAAAACAGCTTTTGGAGCGTTAATGATCTCGTTCGTAACCTCCATTCCTGTAGGATCTTCAATCTTAAATTTCACAATCTCAGATTTGTAGCCTTCTTTGATCAGCACAGATTCATTTTTTCCTTCCTCAATTTTCCATGGAGAACCTTCCGCCCAGTATTCCGTTTTTTTGATATAATCATCCTGATTTACCTTGATAACGGCTCCTGTTTTCTGGTTTTTCAGAGAATAAAAAGTCTTGTATTCAGAAGGATTTTTTTCAATTTTTACCTTTTCACCTTTAATGTCCGTTCCTATTTTATAATCACGGAAATCAATGATCGGCTCATGCATAATTCCCTGTGCCATAACATAAACCATTCCCAGAGAAAAAACAGCTAAAAGAATATATTTAAATGTATTGGAAGACTCTTTTTGGGTAATTCCATACTCATCTTTTTTACGGAATTCTTTTCTGTATAGAACGAAAAGAATAATTAATCCTGCAAGAAGTATAACATCTTTAAGGAAGCTCTGCCAAGGCGTAAATTTGATGGCATCACCAAAGCACCCACAATCTGTTACCACATTGAAATAGGCCGAATAAAAAGTAAGGAACCCAAAGAAAATACAAAGGGCAATTAATATGGACAAGGTAAATTTAAGCTTTAGTTTAAGCAGTAACATAAATCCTAAGAAAAGCTCCATTACCACTACAATAATAGAAAATAGTAGGGCAAACTTTTCTAAAAACGGCATGTTGAAAACAGGAGGAGCAAAATATTCTTCCATTTTGAAAGAAAAACCTACCAGATCCACGGCTTTCACAAAGCCTGAAAGGATAAAAATAACAGCAATAATAAAGCGTAATAAACCTTTGAGCATATTAAATATTTTTGGGTTCAAATTGATTTTCTTTTTCCGAGAACTTAATCAGGCAGAAGACCGCATAGTTCAGCATATCAAAATAGTTGGCATCCAGCCCTTCCGAAACGATTGTTTTCCCCTGATTGTCCTCAATCTGTTTGGTTCTTAATACTTTCTGATAAATAAGATCCGTGATTGAAGAGATTCTCATATCTCTCCATGCCTCCCCATAATCATGATTTTTTCTTTCCATTAAAGCCTTCGCTTCGTTGGAATATTTGTCATACAGACCTAAAATTTCTTCTTTATTTTCATTAAAATCATTGGAAAGACCTTTCTCAAGCTGAATAAGCCCAATGATAGAGTAGTTCACAATGGCGATAAATTCATCTTCCTCACTCTCATCCACCATTTTTTTATCAGTCATCTGAAGCGTGCGAATCCTGTTGACTTTGATGTAAATCTGGTCCGTAATAGAACTCGGTCTTAGCACTCTCCATGCAGCCCCGTAATCCTGTAATTTTTTACCGAAAAGATCACGACACTGACTGATAACTTTCTCGAACTGTACTGATGTTTTTAGCATAAATTTTCTTAATCTTCCAAATATACGAATTCGGTTTTAGATTTTTGAATTTGAGAAGATGAGTTTGTGAGTGGGAGAGTTTGAGAGTTTCGGGGTTCGGGATTCGTGTTGCTGGGTTAGGATTGGAAGATGTGAGAATGTAGCAGGAGTCTAACTCATCATTCATCATTTATAATTTCTAGCTTCTAACTTCTCATTAAACACTCACAAATGACTAATTTTGCAGAATACAAAATAATTTATCACTTATCATTCATCAATTATAAATTTCCATGCTCTCTAACTCTCCAACCCACAAACCCTCCAAGGTTCCAACTTACTCAATCAATTGTAACGGCCGTTTAGTACAGCTTGATACGCCAAAGATCATGGGAATCCTCAATCTGACACCGGATTCTTTCTCTGACGGCGGGAAATTCAATACCGAAAAAGCAGCTCTGGAGCATGCCGAAAAACTATTGAAAGAAGGTGCGGAAATACTGGATATCGGACCTCAGTCTACACGTCCTAACGCTGAGTTTCTAAGTGCCGAGGAAGAGATAAGCAGAATCGGAAATATTATTTCTCTGATTAAAAAAGAATTTCCGGAAGCCTTGATTTCCCTTGATACCTTTTATGCAGCAACAGTAAAGTTTGGTTTCAATGAAGGAATTGATCTGATTAATGATATTTCAGGTGGTCAATATGATGCAGAAATGTTTGATGCAGCAGCTGAAACGAAACTTCCTTACATTTTGATGCATGTGAATCCTTCTTATGATACCATGCATGATAAGATCAGATTTGAAGATATAACAGTAGAAGTTAACAGATATTTTTCCCAAAAAACAAAAGAACTTTTAGAAAAAGGAGTAAATGATATTATCCTTGATCCCGGTTTTGGATTCGGGAAAACAGTAGAAGATCAGATGAAAATGATTCATGAGGTTGACTATCTCGGATTTGGAAGGTTTCCTTTGTTAATCGGTATTTCCAGGAAGTCGTTTATTTACAAACCGCTGGGGAAATCACCTTTGGATATCAATGAAGAAACACAGAAACTGCATAGGAAAGTTTTGGAACAGGGAGCAAAGATTTTAAGGGTTCATGATGTGGCTCAGGCAAAGGAAACGCTTATTGATTTTTTACGAAAAAAATAAAAAGTGCGAAAAAAACTTGTGAGTAATTAAAAAGTTTATACATTTGCAGTATGAATTTTACGAATCAGAAAAATATTATTGTCATTTCTATTATTGCTGCTGTCATTAACAGCAGGAAGGAAGCGGCATTTTAAATAGATTTTAATTTAAATTATATATAGAACCGTTTCAAATTATGAAACGGTTTTTTTTGTTTTAATTTTTATAGTAAAAATATGTATCAGTTATTATCAGTATCAGTAATTATTATCGTCATTATTATTCCCTTGCGTCTGTGAGAAGGAAGATGTATGACTGTACATATATTGAGCCCTCTCACAGCGTGAGAGGGCTTTTTTTATTCCCTTTTGTTAATTTTTATAAACCTCTATAACATGTATTACAACGACGACACGACCATCTATTTTGACGGAAAATTTATGAAAGCGAAAGATGCCGGAACAGATCTCTATGGACAATCACTTCACTATGGTTACTCTGTTTTTGAAGGAATTAAATCCTACAGCACAGATCACGGAACCCAGATTTTCAAAGCAAAAGAACATTACGAAAGACTAAAAAGATCAGCTGAATTGATGCACATTCCCTTCGATTATTCCGTGAACCAGCTTACAGAACTTACTTATGAACTTCTGGATCGTAATGGCTTTACTGATGCTTATATCCGTCCGTTGGTAACGTGTTCACCCAATATGTCACTTTCAAAAGGTCAAAAATCTTACTTATCTCTTCTTGCCTGGGAATGGAATAACGGCTATCTGGCAGATAAAATGAAAATCATGACGTCCCCTTTTCAACGTCCAAATCCTAAGGCATTTAAAGTGGAAGCCAAAGTAGGAGGGCATTATGTAAACTCAATATTGGCCTGTCAGGATGCCAAAGACAAAGGGTATGATGAAGCGTTGGTTTTGGATGAAAACGGAAACGTTGCCGAGAGTTCCGGAGCCAATGTTTTCTACGAAAAAGACGGAACTTTATTTACTCCGGGCAAAGGAAGTATTCTTCCGGGAATCACAAGGCAAACGGTTTTTGAAATCTGTGAGGAGCTTGATATTCCGGTTAAAGAATCCTTTTTCAAACCTGAAGAAATGCGCGGTGCAGATGCTGGTTTTTTCTGTGGTACAGCAGCGGAAATAGTTGCCTTGGATTCCCTTGATGATGTCCCTTTCACCAAAAACTGGGAAAACACTGCAAGTGGAAGAGTACAGCAGGCATATTTGAAATTGGTAAGAGTTCTGTCATTGTAGATTTTTAGAATTTAAATAATTAATTATCAGTTAAATACATCTGTTTTTCAAACAATTGAATATTGTAGTTTTTATAAAAAATGAAAATGAAAAGAATCTTACAAGATGTAGTTTTGGATCGGAATTTAGTAAAGAACTCCTTTTTTAAGAAAGGAAAATAATAGAAAATGCGGAAAAGTATGTTAAATAAATATTCAAAAACTTTCACACAAAACAATGAACAGCCTGCAGCCAAAGCAATGTTGTACGGGATAGGTTTTACGGAAGAAGATATGCAAAAAGCTCAGATTGGGATTGCTAGTATGGGTTATGATGGAAATACCTGCAATATGCATTTGAATGATCTGGCTCAGGTTGTAAAAAAGGGAACATGGAATCATGGGTTAGCCGGATTAATTTTTAACACAATTGGCGTAAGTGACGGAATGAGCAACGGAACAGACGGAATGCGCTATTCACTGGTGAGCCGTGATGTAATTGCAGACAGTATTGAAGCCATCTGTGGAGCCCAATACTACGACGGATTAATCGCATTGCCAGGCTGCGACAAAAATATGCCAGGAACTATTATCGCAATGGGAAGACTAGACAGGCCATCTATCATGGTGTATGGAGGAACTATTGCTCCCGGCTGCTACAAAGGAGAACAGCTTAATATCGTTTCTGCATTTGAAGCGTTGGGAAAAAAGATTGCTGGAGAAATCACAGAGGAAGATTTTGATGGAGTGGTGAAAAATTCCTGTCCGGGAGCCGGAGCATGTGGAGGAATGTATACTGCCAATACCATGGCTTCCGCCATAGAAGCACTAGGAATGAGTCTTCCGTATTCCTCCTCAAATCCTGCTTTAAGCAAAGAAAAACAGGAAGAATGCCATGAAGCAGGAAGATATCTGAAAATATTACTGGAAAAAGACATCAAACCTTCAGATATCATGACCCGGAAAGCGTTTGAAAATGCCCTTCGTATGATTGTTATTCTGGGAGGAAGTACCAATGCGGTTCTGCATTTCATAGCTATGGCAAAAAGTGTAGGAGTACCTCTGGATCAGGATGATTTTCAAAAGATGAGTGATTGCACTCCTGTACTGGCAGACCTTAAACCAAGCGGAAAGTATCTGATGCAGGACCTGTATGAACACGGAGGAATACCATCAGTAATGAAATATCTTTTAAAAGAGGGATTATTACATGGAGACTGCTTAACGGTAACCGGAAAAACATTAGCCGAAAATTTAGAAAATGTTCCCGATCTGGATTTTAATACACAGAAAATCATAAAACCTCTTTCAGAACCTGTAAAAGCTACCGGACATCTGAGAATACTGTACGGAAACCTTGCTGAAAAAGGAAGCGTGGCGAAAATCACAGGAAAAGAAGGCGAACGTTTCGTAGGGAAAGCCCGTGTATTTGATGGTGAAAAAAATTTGATCAGAGGAATTCAGGATGGAACCGTACAACATGGTGATGTCATTGTCATCCGAAATGAAGGCCCGAAAGGAGCCCCTGGAATGCCGGAAATGCTGAAACCTACAAGTGCGCTGATTGGAGCAGGTCTGGGAAACAGTGTTGCTTTAATTACGGACGGCAGATTTAGCGGAGGAACCCATGGTTTTGTAGTGGGACATATTACTCCGGAAGCTCACGAAGGAGGTCTGATAGCCTTTGTAAACGATAATGACCTGATTGAAATAGACGCGGTAAACAATACCATACAGCTCAAAGTTTCAGATGAAGAAATTGAAAGAAGAAAAAAAGACTGGCAAAAACCAGCTCTTAAAGTACAGAAAGGACTGCTTTATAAATATGCATTAACAGTATCATCGGCTGCTGAAGGCTGTGTAACGGACGAAATCACTCAATAAAAGTATATGGAAAACCCGAATTTATCTACAGAAATACAACTTAGCGGTAGCCGCATCATTCTTGAAGCTTTTCTTCAGGAAGGTGTGAAAACAGTTTTCGGATATCCTGGTGGGGCTATTATTCCTATTTATGATGCCCTTTATGACTATCGGGAGACACTGAAACATATTTTGGTACGTCATGAGCAGGCAGCAGTACATGCAGCACAAGGTTTGGCAAGAGTATCAGGAGATGTCGGTGTTGTACTGGCAACCAGCGGTCCCGGAGCAACCAATCTTGTTACAGGATTAGCAGATGCTCTGTTAGACAATACGCCTTTGGTTTGCATTACAGGACAGGTTTTTGAACATCTTCTGGGAACCGATGCCTTTCAGGAAATAGATGTAATGAATGTTACAAGCCCTGTTACCAAATGGAATTATCAGGTTACCGATGCCAATGAGCTTCCCGAAGTACTGGCAAAAGCATTCTACATTGCAAAATCAGGCCGTCCGGGTCCTGTATTGATTGATGTTACTAAAAATGCCCAGTTGCAGTCTGTTGATTATAAAGGATATTCTCCATGTCATTCATTGAGAAGTTATAAACCAAATCCTGATCCATGTTTTGAAAGTATTGAAAAAGCAGCACTACTGATTAATGAGGCAGAAAGACCATTTATTATTGCCGGACAGGGGATTATGTTGGGAAAAGCTGAAAAAGAATTTTTAGAGTTTGCCGAAAAATCAGGAATTCCGGTGGCATGGACGGTTTTAGGAATGAGCGCTATTCCTACCGATCATTCACAAGCCGTGGGGATGGTGGGGATGCACGGAAACTATGGACCCAATATATTAACCAACGAATGTGATGTTTTGATTGCTGTCGGAATGCGCTTCGATGACCGTGTGACAGGCAGGTTGGATCAGTATGCGAAACAGGCGAAAATCATTCATCTGGATATAGATAAGGCAGAGATTAATAAAAATGTAATAGTGGATGTTCCGGTTCTTGGAAACTGTAAACATACACTTCCATTCCTTACAAAATGGATTACAAAAAGAGAATATCCGGAATGGCATGAAAAATTTAAAAACTGTCATGAAATTGAAAGTATCAACCTCATCAATAGTGAGTTGTATCCCGAAGAAGGAGAAATTACAATGGGAGAAGTTATCCGTTATCTGAATGAGATGACAGCAGGGGAGGCGGTAATTGTAACAGATGTGGGACAGCATCAGATGGCAACATGCCGTTATTCTAAATTTAAGAATTCCCGTACCAATGTAACAAGTGGCGGATTGGGAACCATGGGATTTTGTCTTCCTGCAGCAATAGGAGCATCCTATGCAGAAACTGGCCGTCCTGTAATTGCTGTCATGGGAGATGGAGGGGCTCAAATGAATATTCAGGAATTGGGAACTATTATGCAGTATCATCCGGAGGTCAAAATTTTAATCCTTAATAACTGCTATCTGGGAATGGTAAGACAGTGGCAGGAATTGTTTCATCAGGAAAGATATTCCTCAGTGGATATTCAGAGTCCTGACTTTGTTCAGGTGGCAAAAGGATATAATATTCCGGGCAGCAGGGTTACTGAAAGAGAAGAATTGAAATGGGCACTTCGGGAAATGCTTGATCACAAAGGATCTTTTCTTCTTGAAGTGATGACAGGAAAAGAACACAACGTATTCCCAATGATTCCTCAGGGGAAAAGTGTTTCTGAAATTGTATTAAATAATAAAGGTTAAAAATAAAAAGATGAAAACAGATCATAAAGAATATACCATTACGGCGTATACAGAAGATTATTTAGGATTGATAGGACGGATCAATGCTATTTTTTCAAGAAGAAGAATTTCTATGGTGACCTTCAATGTAGGTCCTTCGGAAATGGAAAAAGTAAAGAAGTTTGTTATTGTGATCAGGGAAACAGAGGATTCCGTTCAGAAGATCAGCAGACAAATGGAAAAACAGGTAGATGTTTTGGAAGTACATTATCACAGAAATCCATACCTGACGGCAGTAGAATATGCCAGTTAAACATAAAAATTAAACATCATAATCAATAATTATAAAATCAAAAAAAAATGGCAAAATTGAATTTTGGAGGAGTAGAAGAGAACGTAGTAACGAGAGAAGAATTTCCGTTGGAAAAAGCTCAGGAAGTATTAAAAAATGAAGTTGTAGCAGTAATTGGATATGGCGTACAGGGACCCGGACAGGCTTTGAACCAGAAAGATAACGGAATTAACGTCATCGTAGGACAAAGAAAGAACTCCAAATCATGGGATAAGGCATTAGCAGACGGATTTGTACCGGGAGAAACTTTATTTGAAATCGAAGAAGCACTAGAAAAAGGAACCATTATCTGCTACCTTCTGAGTGATGCAGCACAAATCGAATACTGGCCAAAAGTAAAACAGCATCTTACCCCAGGAAAAGCTTTGTATTTCTCTCATGGTTTCGGAATCACCTTCAGCGAACGCACAGGAATTGTTCCTCCAGCTGATGTGGATGTATTTCTGGTAGCACCAAAAGGTTCAGGAACCTCATTGAGAAGAATGTTTCTCCAAGACAGAGGTTTGAACAGCAGTTTTGCCGTTTATCAGGATGCAACAGGAAAAGCAAGAGAAAGAGTAACCGCGTTGGGAATTGCAATAGGAAGCGGATATCTGTTTGAAACAGACTTTAAAAAAGAAGTATACAGCGACCTTGCCGGAGAAAGAGGAACATTGATGGGAGCTGTACAGGGAATATTTGCCGCTCAGTATGATGTATTGAGAAAAAACGGACACAGCCCTTCGGAAGCCTTTAACGAAACCGTAGAAGAATTAACTCAGTCATTAATGCCTTTAGTTGCAGAAAACGGGATGGACTGGATGTACGCCAACTGCAGTACCACCGCTCAAAGAGGGGCATTGGACTGGTGGAAGCGTTTCAGAGATGCTACTTCACCTTTGTTTGAAGAGTTGTATGACAATGTAGCCAAAGGAAACGAAGCACAACGATCCATTGATAGCAACAGCAAACCGGATTATCGTGAAAAATTAGAAGCTGAACTTACCGAGCTGAGAGAAAGCGAAATGTGGAAAGCAGGTAAAACAGTACGTAGTCTGCGACCTGAAAATAATTAATACTTAAACAGATGATGAAAGAGGGAATAAGTTCCTCCGTTTTGGAGAATGTCTATAAAGCGGAGGAGCGATTAAAAAATGTAGTGGTAAAAACACCTTTGGCGGTCAACAATAATTTGTCCGCCATTTATGAAGCGAATATCCGTTTCAAAAGAGAAGACCTTCAAAGAGTAAGATCCTATAAAATCAGAGGAGCCTACAACAAAATGGCAACCATGTCTGAGAGCGAACTTTCAAAAGGAGTGGTTTGTGCCAGTGCCGGAAATCATGCACAGGGAGTTGCTTTTGCCTGCCATGCAATGAAAGTGAAAGGGACTATTTTTATGCCTTTACCTACACCTGGACAAAAATTAGAGCAGGTGAAAATGTTTGGAGGAGAATATATTGATGTTATTTTGTTCGGAGATACGTTTGATGCAGCCAAAGATGCTGCGCTGAGGTTTAGCAAAGACAATCACAGTGCATTTATTCACCCTTTTGACGATCCGGCAATTATTGAAGGACAGGCTACAACAGCACTCGAAATTCTGGAGCAGGCTGAAGGTATTGTCGATTATCTTTTTGTTCCGATAGGCGGTGGCGGACTGGCGGCAGGAATCTGTACAGTATTTCAACATTTGTCTCCTCAAACAAAGATTATTGGGGTAGAGCCTTCTGCCGCTGCAAGTATGAAAAAAGCACTGGAGAAAGGAAAGCCGGTACTTCTTGAAAAGATAAGCCGTTTTGTAGATGGAGCTGCAGTACAGCAAGTGGGAGATATTACTTTTGATCGCTGTAAAAATATCCTGCACGATATGGCTACAGTAGAGGAAGGCGTAGTCTGCGAGACCATTTTGTCATTGTATAATAAAGATGCTATCGTGGTAGAACCTGCGGGAGCCCTTTCGGTGGCTGCATTGGAAAAATACAGAGAGGAAATAAAAGGTAAAAATGTAGTATGTATCATCAGCGGAAGCAATAATGATATCACCCGTATGGAAGAAATCAAAGAAAAAGCGTTGCTTTATGCAGGATTAAAACACTATTTCCTGGTCAGATTTCCACAACGTCCGGGTGCATTGAAAACTTTTGTAATGGATGTATTGGGACCTGATGACGATATTACTTATTTCGAGTACACCCAGAAAAATTCAAAAGAAAAAGGAATTGCAGTCGTAGGAATTGCTTTAAAACAAAACAAAGACTTCACTCCATTGATTGATAAGATGAAACAACACGACTTTTTTGTCAACTATCTGAACAATGATCCATCGCTGATGAATTTACTTATTTAAAAGGAATATTTATTAAAACAGAAATTTTTCTTTTAATGACCATATGAATGACATAAGAAACTGAAGCGTGAAGAAAATGAACTCTGTGAACGTTAAAAAAACTCTACTGTCTGAGTGCGGGACAAAATATGATTCTAAACATACATTGCCACCGCACGAGTTTAGAGTTTTTAGAGATTAGATTTCATTTTTAGCGGAAGTTTCTAAGTCTTGAATTTTTGGTTCTTTTGTTTCAAGGCAAAAGAACAATAATAAATATTTGATATTAAATTATTTCGTACAATCAGATTCTAAAAACACAATGATGAAAAGAAAAAGCTTCACAATTCGTGAAGCTTTTTTGTTATTTATCTTTCCAGCGAAAAATTAGAAATTACTTTCGGACGTTCAGCTTCATTCGCTACTTTCCAGGATGTTCTGTACATCCATTCTGTCATTTTATAAAGCTTTTTGTAATTGATATTCTCAGATTCATCCTGTGGTGTATGATACTGGTCGTGCAGTACACTGGTAAAAAATATGGTAGGAATCCCAATTTTAGCATAAGGAAGATGATCACTTCTGAAATAAAAATATTCAGCGTGGCTCGGAGAATCCCAGTCTTTCAGGTATTTGAATTTTGTACTCTCATTATTAGCTTCTTCAGCCATTTTTACAAGCTCTTCAGAGTTTTTATGAGGAGCATTTCCTCCTAACAGTGCTGCTTCATTATTATCATTCCTTCCAATCATGTCACCATTTAGTACGGCTACAATTTTCTCTTTGGGAACAACAGGGTGGGCTGCGTGCCACCTTGATCCCAGTAATCCTCTTTCTTCAGCGCCATGGAAAACAAACAGAATACTTCTTTTTCCCGGCTGTTTTTTGTAAGCTCTTGCCATAGCCAGCATTGCAACACAAGTACTTGCATTATCATCAGCGCCATTGTAAATAGTGTCATTCTTTACGGGGTGTCGGATTCCGTCATGATCCTGATGTCCGCTTAGCAAAACATATTCATTTTTAAGAACAGGATCTGTACCTTCTATTTTTCCAATAATATTCACTGATGGATATTTGTAGGTTTCAGTGATCAGGTTCAGAGAGGCTTTCGGATTGTTTTTTACCCAGCCTGCATTTTCTCTTTTAATCCACAAAACAGGAATATTATTGGTAATCTTTTCTCTCAATCCTTCTACACCATAGCTTCCTCTTGTCATTTGAGGCAGTACCTCTACCCAGCTTTGCTCAGAGATATCATCGGTAATGAAGATAATTGCTTTTGCTCCCAGTTCAGAAGCTTTATTGTAGTATTTATTCCTTACAAATCCCGGATATCTTCTCACGAAAAGAGTCATATCCTTAGAAATATTTTTGTCTGAAGCATTTACTGCAAGTACCTTTCCTTTGATATTTAATTTTGCCAGATCTTCAGGTTCAGTGTTTCCTGCATATACAATTTCAGCATCTACGGAAGCATTTACAGGCTCAGCAACTAGAAAATCTTTCCATAATTTCAAACTGTTGTCTCCAATTTTCAGGCTGCTTTGAGGGATAACCTGATGTCTGTACATATCAAAGAACTGGAAAAAAGTTCCGTTATCACCTGCAGGTTTCATTCCGGCTTCTTTTGCTTTATCAGCAAACCACATAGAAACTTTCAATTCATCCAGAGTTCCAGCCTCACGACCCCAGAACTGATCTGCGGCAAGCTGATACATATCGGTACGAAGATCAGATTCTTTGATGGCAGAAACCAAAGGCTTTTTATAATTCTGAGCATTTCCAATCGTAAACAGGAAAAGACTTAACAGAGAAAAAACATAATTTTTATTCATAGAAACTTTTAATTAAAGTTAGCTAATTTCTCTGAAAACTGTTTTGAAAATTCCTTTCTGTCTTCCTCCAGTTTTTCCTTTGTAGAAGGTAAAATATAGTTAAATAGGATCTTGTCTTCATTGTCTAAAAAGATAATTTCCTTTTCATTTCCATCGATCATCTGTGAGAAGATTTCCCACATTGGAGTGTCTTTTAATTTTAATAATTCAAAAAACTGTTCTGCTTTGATTTCGATTTTCTGCATGTTCTTTTTTATATATTATCGGTGAATATTCCTGAATTTTGATTCAAAAATAAAGATTTTGTATTTTATGGAGTATTAAAACTCGAGAAACTTCAGCTTAAACTGAATGGCAAAGTTCTCCTTGAAATGTGGTGTTGCATAATAACCCACTCTGTAGAATAAACCTAAGTTAAAATAACTGGAAAGGAAATTATTCCATTCCAAACCTACTTCCTGATACAGGTGATCCAGTTTTCTGAACTTAAACTGATGATATTCCTGATGTTTCATATCTCCGATTGTTCCTCTCAGAACAAAATCAAAACTGGAAACATTGTGCCCAAAGCTCTTGAAATACCAAGGCAGTTTGTGGGTGAAGTAATAGGCTATGAACTTATCGTTATAATATTTTCCTCCTTCAAGTGTAGCAAATCCAAGGTAAGAGGTAAGGTTAAAATTGAAATCTTTACCCGGAGAAGCAAGCCCGTTCATGGTAAAGTTTTTCCAGATTGGAGCATCGCCTAAGACAACACCTCCGTACAACCTGAAACCTGTAGTTCCGATGGGAGTCTTAAAATTATGAACAAAAAGGGCATCAAAACGGGAATAATTAAAGTTTCCTTGCAATAATTTGTAGCTCTGCTCATAATTAAAATACAATTCAGGATATTTCTGGTCAATCAGAGATTTTCCCTGCGGAGTCATAATGTTGGTAGAATTCGGAGAATATTTTAAGGTAAAAAGGGTATTAAAATTTCTGTATGAGGTACCCCTATCTCTGAACTGATAATCAAATTCTGCCTCTTCTGTATTTCGTCGTACAGCAAGGGCTAGGGTAAGACCGTTGGTCACGTCATTCATATAGGATAAAGAGGCTCCTTTGAAGTGAAAATATTTATCATTATTCAGGTTATTCCCGAAATTCATCGTTCTCATTTTGAAGTTCCAGAGTTTTCTGTTGAATTCTCCTGATGCCGTTACGTCATCATACACCTCAAATCTGAAAATTGAATTTTTTTCCAGCGAGGTTTTCATATCAAGCCCCATTCCATATTTCCATCTTCTGTCTTTTACACCATATGCAAAATAATAGTCCGGTGAAAAATAAGGGTTGAAATTTTCATTCAGTTTGGCCTTTAAACCTAGTCTGAAGCCTTCATAAGAGTTATAATTGACAATTTCATCCACAGCGAAATCTACAGAGCCTACTCTGATCTGCCCGTTCAGTAATCCGGATAAGATTTGGGCTTTGCTGTCGATTTTATATTTTTTACCTAAGCTGTCGATGGTTTTGTAGGTATTTTGTTCTCTTTCGGTAAGAGGTTCTGTTCTGTAACGATCCAGAGAATGGCCGTCAATATTTTTTACAGAGAAAGTATAGCCTTTGAAATCTTTGGGATTCTCTTCGATGGGAGCTTCAAAATCAAAATATTTTGAGGTGAGGAAAGCATAAGTTCCAAAGCTTTTTTTATCTTTCTTATCGTCAGTATGTTCTTTATCATCCATTGCCATCTTACCCATTTTAAGCTTGGTTTTTTCGTGGGCAAGAAACCATTTGTTATTATAGAATACCCATGTGCTGGTGATAATTCCGTCGTTTTTATTTTTACTGAAATTTTCAATTTTTTTGATTCCGTAGGTTTCCGTATCTACATAAATGGCACCGTTATACTTTCGTTTTCTGTCCGGTTTTTTGTAATTGACTTCACGGAAACGGATCACAAAGTTTTTTCTCCCGTCAAGGGTAACGGTATCCGAAAGAAAGAACCTGTACAGTCCTCTGTTCTCGGGCTTCACCTGCTCAGGAACAATATCTCTGTTACTTTGCTGAAGCGCAATCATCTCATAGATAGGCTGCTTGAGACCAGAAATTCTGTTGTCCAGAATATTGATCTTTTCGCCGTATTTTTTGGAATATAAAAATTCCTGCGCCCTTTCCCAGAGAAAGAGTTTACTTTTGGAAAATACTTTTCTTGCGGAAATATTATTTAACGAGTCTTTTTCTCTTTTTTTCTTGAAAATGTTTAAATCATTGAAATATTGATTAAACTGTGTAAGACTGTCCTCATCAATATCCAGAGATATTTTTTCGTAGGATTTATAGGAATAGGAACCTAAACTTTTTGGAGAGTTTTCATTAAAAAGCTTATTTACTTTTTTCAAAATTTCCAAAGCCCTGGGATCACTTTTATCTTCAATAACTACAGCTTCAATACTGGTGGTTTTTGAAGATTTTTTAAGCAGGGAAATTTCCATACTGCTTTCAACGGATATCGTTTCTCTCTGGTAAGAATCAGCATCAATATCAATGTTTTTGCATCCCGTTTTAAATTCCAAAACGCCCTGTTCATTGGTGTACCCAATGACTGTGTTATCACATGATACTTTTGCATTAAAAACAGGTTTTTGACTGGCGTCATCCACAATCTTAATTTTTGATTGTGAATACCCCAAAAAGCTGATTATAAAAAATAATAACAGTAAACCCCTTTTCATGTAAAAATACTACGTCAAAATTAATGATATTTATGATTGTAGAAAAGTTTTTAACAGACTATAACATTGATTTAATCTAATGTTTTTATGGACTTTGTATTTTATAAAATGGAATAAAAAATACACTTAGATAGTCTTTCTGTCTTTTTTCAGAATTTCCAATAAAAAAACTTCTGAACAGATAATTCTCAGAAGTTTTAATTTTTTATTTGTGTTGAATGGCTCTATTGATCATCCAAAGCCTTCAAAAAATCAATGATATCATTTATTTCCTTATCGGTAAGCTGTAACGGAGCATCAGAAAGTGTCTGATTTTCTACTTTAAATCCAAAAGCTTTTCCACCACCTTTGTTATAAAAAGTCATCACTTCTTTCAGGGTTTTGTATCCTCCGTTGTGCATATAAGGAGCTGTTTTATTGATGTTTCTGAGAGTTGGAGTTTTGAAGGAATGCTGTAATGAAGGTACTGTCTCATGAAACTTTCCTCTTCCCAAATCATTGTCAAATGCTTTATTTTCTCCATTGACCGCTACTCCTAAAACCTCCTGTTCGGTTTTTTTGAAATTAGGAGGAACTGTACCATTGAATAAAGGAACAAAATGGCATATTGCACACTGCGCTTTTCCAACAAAAAGATTGAAACCTCGTTTTTGGCTTTCCGTCATTGCTGACTTATTTCCTCTCATATACTCATCAAAAGCAGAATTGAATTTTGACAAAGACCGAATATAACTCGCCAGTACGTTCTGAAGCTGCCATACCTCTGTTTTTGGTGAATGATAAATCTTTTTAAATGCTGCCTGATAGTTTTTATCCTGATTTATTTTTGCAAGGATAACATTCAGATCACCATGCATTTCTTCTTTATTGGAGATTACATCCGAACTCTGTCCTTCCAGATCATCCTTTCTCATATCCCAAAACTGCCCATGCTGATATCCCGCATAGTTGAGAGAAGGAGCATTTCTTGCAAGCTCCGAATTTTCCAGAGATATAGACCTGGCAAGTCCGTCAGTAAAAGCTTTCTCGGGAATATGACAGGTGGCACAGCTTCGGTTATTGTTGTTGGAAAGGATTTTATCATTAAAAAGCTGATGCCCCAGAGCGGCTTTTTCTTCAGAGAATGCATATTCTTTTCCCGGAGTGAAAGCATTAGGATTAAAAGCATTTTTAACAAAAAAAGTAGCGGCATTTTTATTCAAAGCAGTGGTTACTTCAACATCAGGAATTTTTTCCTGATTTTTAAAATCAAGCATCAGAGTGGTAATCTTATTCAGATGATCAGGGATAAAACCGGCATAATCAAACGTGTTTTTATCTGTATTCTTTTTCAGAACTTTAATGGCTGAATTGATTTCTGCAATGATGCTTTTCAATGCTTTGTCTTTCGAGCGTTTGGTAGAGATTTGTTCCAATGTTTCCTTGATACCTTCCAGCGAAGAAGGCATTTCCTGTAAAAATATTCCGGAAACAGGAGTATCAAAACCTGCAATTCCCAAACTTGAAATTCTGAAAGCTTCCTGTCTTAATGCATCAAAAACCTGGTCTTTACTGATGGTAATTACCTGAAAGTTGGTTGCTATCGTATTGCTTTTATTGATAAGTTTATTGAGCATTCTGATCACTTCATCCTTATTCCCTTTATCATACGGATAGAACATCTCTTCCAAAACCTGCAGTCCTTCGGGTTCTATTTCCGTATGCTCATCCATTTCTATTTCCGGAAGGGCAGGGCCATTGATAAACCTTGCAGAGTGGGGAAGGAAGTATTCTACAGCCCATTCCATTCTTTTGTATGTTTTTCTGATGTCCTGAAATTTTTCTTGAAGAAGTTTTTCATCAGAATTTGCAGAAACAAGGGTTTTCAGTTCATTGATCTGTTTTTCAAAATCAGTATTGGTTTTGATAATCCTGGTTTTTACGGAACCGAGGTCCTCAGATACAGGCTGCTGCTTATCATTCTTACAGTAGTAGAGCGTAAAGAGTGCTGCTGCGCAGTATAAGAAAAGGAGAATCGGGTATTTTGAAAGTTTATTCATTAGGTATGAAAAAGTATCAACAGAGATTTTCTATTGATACTTTAATTTGATATGAAGGAATTAAAACTATTTTTCTACGTTTCTGATAATTACGATCTGTCCACCTTCTTTATTGGTGTTGATTCCGGAACCGTCGGGATTTTTGAATTTATCCAGCTGCCATGTATGAGAGTGGATATTCACAGAGAATGTATTCGGAATTCCGATGATATCCGAAATGTCAACCATTGCTCCGAATTCCCATGAACCGAATTTCTGCAGATCTCCGGACTGATTGTAAGCAGTCTGCCATGCAGAATCACTTCTGTTATGCTTCATGTTCAGCCATGGTTTATACTGCTTTGTAGCAATATTCAGCTGCCAGATATAAGAATCGTGGTTGGCGTTTTTGTAATAAGAATCTCCGTCCTCCTGAATGTATACAAAGTTTTCAGTAACACATAAGTTATCAGGATTAATCAGGTTATTTCCTGGATTTGAATCTCCTTCTGCAACCACTTCCAGCTTTCCTGTCAGCATATTGTTGGAGTTCAAAACAAGTTTGTAAACTCTTCCCCACATGGTTAATCCCGCTTTCGGATTTACACCGTCAGAAGATTCTCCAGTAGCAGTAAAGTAAATTTCTCTTCCTTTTCCTGCTCCTTTTCTGTAATCTACATCTTCAACTCTTGAAAAACGGATAGCATTATTATCAATATTTTTCTGATTGATCTGGGCTCCTGTAAGGTTTTTAGCGTTTGGAATTTCAACAAATTCTACATCATAGCTGCTTCCTTTTGTCATATCCGTTTCCGTATAGTTGTTGTTTGTTCTTTTTAAAGAATACAACTTTCCATTATCTAAATCTCCCTGTGTATCGGCTACATACATGATTAACTGTCCTGCAGACTGATGAGAAGATGAATAAGATTGGTCTTCCCCGATTACGATATAAGATTTTCCGTTAGAAATATCTTTAGGAAGTGGAACTGCATTTTCCATTGAGGCTTTTCCTAAAGCTGGTTTCACTCTGGTCTTATCTGTTGCCTGAGATACCGGAGCCAATGGATTTAAAGCATGAACCATACTTTCTTCACCAGATTCGCCGGCAGTAAGAAAGGCACTGAAACCATGAATTTCAGGAGTCGCCAATGTAGCTGAGCATAACCTTGTCATTCCTCCGGTTCCGTTTAAAATATATTCTCCTTTTACAGGCTTAAAAGTTTTGTCTAAATATACTCTTGATACAGACTGCTTGATCTCATGATTGGTGATCATCAGGTATCCATCAGAGTTAGGATCTTTCATAATTCCCATTCCGTCCGGCTGGCCTCCGAAAACGAAATCAGGAGAACCTGGAAGAACATCAGAACTGGAAATAAGGGTGGTAATATTTAAATTTTCAAAACCAGGCATTCCAAAAACGAAAGCTGGCTCTTTAGAAAAATTTTCAATCTTGATTTTGTCATTTACAGGAGTGTTTCCGTCCCCGTTATTATCATCGTTGCAGCCTTGAAATATAAGGGAAGCAAAGAATAAGGCTCCGATAGTTTTGTTAATTTTCATAATTACATTTTTTGAATTTCGATTATGGCAAAACTAAAGGTCTGGTGTTAACTAAGTTTTAAGAAGACAAAACAAATAGTTTAAGATTAGATGATGATTTGTTAAGATAAGGTCAATAATTAGAACGGATATAAATAAAAAGAGGCTTTGATGAAAATCTGAGTAATGAAGAATGGGATTTTATAACGCAGAGACACTAAGGTTTCTATCCATCTACTTTTTTCGTTCGCAAAGGCATTCCATTTAGCAAAAAACGAAATCATTTCATAGTTGAGTGTAACGCCTTTGCGAACGTAAATACTGATGATAGCATGAGTCTTTTTTGCGATCCTTAATGTTAAAAAAATAATGATTAAAACAGAAACAGGCTGTCTCAAAAATGAAACAGCCTGTTCTAAAATTTATAATAGTTATTCTATCCTTAGATATTCAAAGCTTTTTGGTAAGCGTTTTCCAGTCCTTCAAGGTTTTTACCACCTGCTGTTGCAAAACCTGGGTTTCCACCACCGCCACCTTGGATCTCTTTCGCAAGATCTTTTACGATAGCTCCTGCTTGGTAATCTGCAGCAAGATCATCAGAAACACCAACCGTAATCATTGGTTTTCCGTCTGCGTCAGAAAGAATGATCGTTACCGAAGTAGGGATTTCTCTCTTCAACTGGAATACGATGTCTTTTACAGAACCTGCATCTAAAGAAGTTTTCTTCACTAAAAGCTGCTTGTTGCCTTTCTGCTCATAAGCGTTCTTCCATTCTCCGATTTCTCCTTTTGCTTTTTCCTTTTTAAGAGCATCTACTTCAGCTTTCAATGATGTGTTTTCTTCGATTAGCTTTTCGATAGACCTTACCACATCTTTAGACTTTAGCAGTTGAGAAAGCTCAGTGATCTGTTTTTCAAGATTGTTGAAATATTCCTCAGATTTATCTCCCGAAATAGCCTCAATCCTTCTGATTCCCGCAGCAGCAGAACCTTCAGAAGTAATTTTGAAATGACCGATTTCGCTGGTGTTTTTCACGTGAGTTCCTCCACAAAGTTCTTTTGAACTTCCGAACTGGATCATTCTCACACTGTCACCATATTTTTCACCAAATAAAGCCATTGCTCCTTTCTCCAAAGCTTCCTGAATCGGAATGTTTCTGAATTCCTGTAAAGCAATACTGTCTTTGATCTTTTTGTTTACTTTTTCTTCAATTAATGCCAGTTCTTCCTCAGTCATTTTGTTGAAATGAGAGAAGTCGAAACGAAGATAATCAGGACCTACATAAGAACCTTTTTGTTCTACGTGAGTTCCTAAAACATCTCTTAAAGCCTCGTGCAGAAGGTGAGTCACAGAGTGATTTGCCTGAGAATTTTTTCTGTCAGAAGCATTTACTTTAGCATAGAAAACAGCACCTGCATCCTTTGGAAGTCCACTGATCAACGAAATAATCAATCCGTTTTCTTTTTTGGTTTCCAACACTTCAAAGCTTTCAACAGCATTTTCAAGAATACCTTTATCTCCAACCTGTCCACCTCCTTCAGGGTAGAAAGGAGAGCTGCTTAATACCACCTGGTAAAATTCTCCGTCTTTGTTTTCTACCTTTCTGTATCTTGTAATATAGGTTTCAGATTCAGTTTGGTCATATCCTACAAAGGTTTCAGGTTTTGATTCAAGATTTACCCAGTCATATACTTTCTGAGCAGAATCAGCTTTTGAACGAAGTTTTTGTTTTTCCATTTCAGTTTTGAAACCTTCTTCGTCAATAGTCAACCCTTTTTCTTCAGCAATAATTCTTGTCAAATCATCTGGGAAACCATAAGTATCGTACAATTCAAAAACCTCTTCGCTTGGTAATACTTTCTGATTATTTGCAATAGTCTGCTGGATCAGTTTTTCTACTCTGATCAACCCGTTTTCAATTGTTTTTAAGAATGAATCTTCTTCACTTTTGATTACTTCAGCAACCAGTTTTCCTTGTTTTTCAAGTTCAGGGAAGAAAGGACCCATCTGCTCCTGAAGAACAGCTACCAATTTGTAAAGGAAAGGTTCTTTCATGCCTAAGAATCGGTAAGAATAAGAAATTCCTCTTCTTAAAATTCTTCTGATTACATAACCGGCACCACCGTTTGAAGGTAACTGTCCGTCTGCAATAGCAAAAGAAACCGCTCTGATGTGGTCTACCACAACACGGATGGCAATATCTTTTTCGTCTTCTAAAATTCCTGTGTATTTCTTGCCTGAAAGTTCTTCAACTTTAGCAATAAGCGGCGTGAAAACATCTGTATCATAGTTGGAAGACTTCCCTTGAAGCGCCATACAAAGACGTTCAAAGCCCATTCCTGTATCTACATGCTGAGCAGGAAGCTTCTCTAAAGATTTATCTGCCTTTCTGTTGAACTCCATGAAAACCAGGTTCCATACTTCTACAACTTGTGGGTGGTCATTATTTACCAGCTCAAGTCCTGAAACCTTAGCTTTTTCTTCCGGTGTTCTCAGGTCAACATGGATTTCTGAACACGGCCCGCACGGTCCGCTTTCACCCATTTCCCAAAAGTTATCTTTTTTATTTCCGTTGATGATTCTATCCTCTGAAATGTGAGATTTCCAGAAATCATAAGCATCCTGGTCTCTGTCCAGATTTTCAGAAGCATCACCCTCAAAAATCGTTACATATAAATTCTCTTTTGGAATTCCGTATACTTCAGTCAGTAATTCCCAGGCAAAAGCAATAGCCTCTTTTTTGAAGTAATCCCCGAAAGACCAGTTTCCTAACATCTCAAACATGGTGTGGTGGTAAGTGTCTCTACCTACATCATCCAGGTCATTGTGCTTCCCAGAAACTCTCAGACACTTTTGGGTATCGGCAATTCTAGGGGCGGTAGGTGTTTTGTAGCCAAGGAAAAAATCCTTGAACTGCGTCATTCCGGAGTTGGAAAACATAAGGGTAGGGTCGTCTTTCAGCACAATAGGAGCTGAAGGAACAATTAAGTGCCCCTTACTTTTAAAATAATCTAAAAATTTTTGACGTATCTCTTGTGATGTCATAGTATTGCTTTTGCTTTTTTTAATATCAAATTTTTGATAAGATGCAAATTTAAGATTTTTAAGCGATTTGTAATAATTTTATGCTATGTTTTGAATGGTGCCCGGTTGAGTTTCCCGGATATTTGTTTCTTTTATTGCAGACCCTGAGTAAACCTGTAAGATTTGTATAGCTAAGAGAAAAGTTTATTATAGGATATCTTCTTGGAAATCAATTTAAATGTTTTATTTTGGAGTAAATAATTTTCCATGAAATACAGTGTTATATTTTTATTCTTAACAACATTTGTTTATGCTCAAAAAAGAGTTTCAAATACAGATGTCAGCAACTTCTGGAAAGCCTATGATCTGGTACAGAAATCTAATGACTCGCTGAAACAGATGGAAATCATCAATACTGAATATCTGGAGAAAGCAAGTCCGGCACTCAAAGCACTGATAAAAATGGATACAATGAAGGTTTCAGATTATGTCAGAAGTATTAATAAAATGCCAAAGCGTTGGAATAAAATACGCGAACAAACGTTGAAAATAGCACAGCAGGATTATGATATAGAAAAGCTGTATACGTCTTTTAAAAAGATATATCCATTATTTCATAGCCCTCAGATTAGCTTTGTAATAGGTACTTTTAACAGAGGAGGTACCACTACCCGTGAATTTATTTTAATAGGAACAGAAGTTGTGGCACTTACCTCACTTTCTGATTCGGAACTCAAACTGTCTACTGAATATAATATTGCCCATGAGCTGGTTCACGTACAGCAGGATTACATCAACGGAGTGAATAATGAAGAAGAATATCATGATCTCGATTTATTAGGCTGGGCTTTGATGGAAGGTTCCTGTGATTTTATTGCCGAAAAACTTTTGGGGAAACTTCCTCATATTGAATACATGGATTATGGCAGACAGCATGAAGAACAGCTTTGGTTAGAATTTAAAAAGGATATGTATCGATATGATACAGATCAGTGGATGTACAATGGAAGTTCTTCCAAGGATAAACCCGCTGATCTTGCCTATTTTATTGGCTACACAATCTGTAAGAGCTATTATGACAAGGCTGCAGATAAAAAAACAGCATTAAAGGAAATAATCAATATCAATTATTCTAAAAAAGAGCATCACACATTTTTTAAAAAGGCAGGGTATATGAAATAATATACTAAATAAGTTTATCAATGAAGAAAATATGAAAATTTTGCAATTTTCCGCTTAACTTATTACCTTCGCTGTGATCTGAGATATGACAAAAATCCTTCCAATGACAAAAGATGAAGAGTTAAAAAGCTGGATAGAACACTATTCCGGACCGCTTTTGAAACGCGCACTGTATGTACTTTCTAATAAGGAAGACGCGCAGGATGTTGTTCAGGAAGTTTTTCTTGCTGCGTATTCAGCTCATGATTCTTTTGAAGGGAAAAGTAATCCTCTTACCTGGCTTATGGCTATTCTGAATAGGAAAGTTGCAGACTTTTACCGGAAAAAATACAAATCTGAACCCAATATCAGGCTTGATCATTTTTTTGATGAAACAGGGTCATGGAAACAAAATGATGTTTTGAATGACTGGAATGTATCAGGTGACGGAGATGAACTTTTGGACAGTTCAGAGTTTAATAAAACACTGGAAGAATGTATTGAAGAATTGCCCTCCAGATGGAAGATCCTGCTGAAAATGTATTATATCGAAGAAAAAAAAGCACCGGAAGTAAGTCAGGAATTGAATGTTTCTACGACTAATCTTTGGAAGATCCTTCAAAGAAGCCGGATGCAGTTAAGAGAATGTCTGGAGTTTAACTGGTTTTCAAGATCATAAGTAATGATAAGAAAAATACTACATATATTATTTTTACCATGCAGTGAAGCTACTTTACTGATGGAAAAAAGAAACGCCCAATCCATTTCTGCCAAAGAAAACCGGATGCTAAGCATGCACCTGATGATCTGCAAATGGTGCAGAATGTACAAAGAAAAACTGGCGGTCCTGGATAAAGTTTTTAAAAAGACTTTTTCTGAAAAGGAAACTGAAATTAATGATGCTGAAATTCAGGATTTTAAAAATAAAATGATAGATAAATTAAATTTCTAAGAAAAAATCTGTCAGGATTGTAAAAAGGCTCCGACTATACTATTGAAAACAATTAAGTATTCAATTAAAATCTTAAAAACATGGTCGGAACAGTACAGGAATCTAAAAATCAATTATCCCGAATCGGATATAACGTCTCACTCTTCGGAGCAGCTCTTATTTTGCTGTGGATAGGTATTTTCAAATTTACCCCTACAGAAGCTGCTGCAATAAAACCTTTGGTGGAAAACCATTTCTTAACTTTTTTCGTATATAAGATTATGAGCGTTCAGGCAGTGTCAAATCTTATCGGAGCGATAGAAATTATCATTGCATTACTCCTGATATTTAGTGCGAAATTTGCTGTACTGAAGAAGTATGCCGGAATGGGAATGATTGTCACTTTTCTGGTAACATTAAGCTATTTATTTACAACGCCGGGAATGTGGAAAATAGTGGATGGAGTGCCTGTGACGGATTTCTTTATTTTAAAAGATCTTATGCTTTTAGGATTTGGATTGATGATCGTTCAAAATAATAAGTAATGAATAAAAAGGTAAAAATGAAAAATATATTAATTGTACTCGGAATCATTCTGGGTATAGCAGTTTTTGCTGCAGGATCCGGGCTTTTTAAAAAAGCGAAGCATAATGAAGTGGAAGTAAAAAAAGAAAATGAGAAAATTATGGATAATAAAAACGTTAAAGAAATCTATTTTGCAGGGGGATGTTTCTGGGGAACAGAACATTTTTTTCAACAGATTCGTGGAGTTGTAGGAACAGATGTAGGCTATGCCAACGGAAATACCCAAAATCCTACTTATGAAGAAGTAGTAAGCCATACAACAGGTTTTGCTGAAACAGTGAAAGTGAAGTATGATCCCGAGCAGGTAGATCTGAAACTGTTAATTGACCTTTATTTTAAAACCATTGACCCTACCAGTAAAGATCAGCAGGGAAATGACAGAGGAAATCAGTACAGAACAGGAATCTATTTCACCAACAAAACAGATGAAGCTATTGTAAAAGATGAAGTTCAGAAACTGGCAAAAAACTATAGCAAACCCTTACTCGTGGAAACTATTCCATTGAAAAATTTCTACAGAGCAGAAGATTATCATCAGGATTATCTGGATAAAAATCCAGGCGGTTACTGTCACATTGAACCGGGACTTTTTGAAATGGCGAAAAAAGCAAATCCGCTTCCAAAACCAGCCTATCAAAAACAGGATAAAAAAGTTTTAAAAGAAAAACTGACTGCCGAACAATATAATGTTACGCAGGAAAACGGTACAGAAAGACCTTTTCAGAATGAATACTGGAATGAAACCCGCGAAGGAATTTATGTGGATATTACCACAGGAGAACCGTTGTTTATTTCTACAGATAAATTTGAATCCGGCTGCGGATGGCCAAGTTTTTCAAAACCAATCACCAAAGCTCTGATTGATGAAAAAATGGACCGTACCCACGGAATGACCAGAGTGGAAGTAAGAAGTAAAACCGGTGATGCCCATTTAGGACACGTTTTCACAGACGGACCGGAAGATAAAGGAGGACTTCGGTACTGTATCAACAGTGCTTCTCTGAAATTTATTCCAAAAGCTGAAATGGAAACAAAAGGATACGGAAAATATCTTCCGTTGTTAGATAAAAAGTAATGTGAAAGGAAGGCTGCCATCTGGCAGCCTTTTATTTTTTGAATTAATGTTGCAATTGAATTTTACCAATCCCTTTTTTTCAAAATCCAGTAAGATCCAAATATGAATATGGCAGACCACACCAAACAAGCGATAAGACTTTCTGTAGGATAGTGGAATTCATATTTTACCCCCATCATTTTGGCCATATTTAATCTCATCATAGGATTAGGAATAAGGCTGGACATACTTTCCAATGGTAAAAGATGCGTGATGAAAAAATCATTCTGAAGAATCTCATTCCTTTGTGGTCCCTGTAGTCCTTTTACTTTCGTGAAGACTTCAACAGTCGTTAAAATTCCCTCACCAATCCAGAAAACAAAAAGGGCCAGAAATACAAACACCGATTTTCTCAGTAAAATAGAAAGGAACATTAAGAAACAAAAGAAAGTAAACAGTTTTACAAAATAATTTCCAATGAAGAAAATCTCAGCAAAAACCTTTGCAGATTCTTTTGTATTTGAATATTGATAGCCAAGGAATATCGTAATACCAAATACAATCACCGTAGAAACAATGGTGAAAATACTTATTGTCAGCAGTTTTGAAGTGATGAACTCCTTTCTGCTTAATCCATCAATCGTATTCTGCTTGAACATCCGGTTGCTGAATTCCTGAGAAATAGAAAAAACAATGATCAATCCAAGGAAAATTTTCAACAAAGCCACAATCCATGTGGTAAAGTTCCAGATTTCCGGGAAATTATAAATCCCCTGTTCTTTTAAGTTAATTGTTCCTCCGAAAATATCAAAATCAACCAATCCGACGAAAAGCAATGCAATAAGAATAGCAAAATATAATATCGTAAAAACTTTAAACGGTTGGTAGTTCAGGTTTTTGTAGTATTCCAGTTTTAATAATTTTATCATGACTAATTGGTGTTTTTTACAAGTTCAAGGAATTGAGATTCAAGAGATAATTTTTTCTTGGTCAAATGAGAAAGATAAATTCCCTTCTCTGCCAGTTTCTGATTCATAGCCGATGCTGAAATTGAAGCATCATCACGGATTTGTGCTTTAATAAGATCACCTTCCTGATTGATGGAAGAGAACCATTGAAGTTCATTCAAAGCATTTAAAAGTAAAGTAGTGTTATCTGCTTTTAATTCAAAATACCCGTTGTTGGAAGTCATTTCGTCCACTCTTCCGCAGTAAATAGAATTTCCTTCTTTCAATACAATCACATGGCTGCATATTTTTTCAATTTCATCCAAAAGATGGCTGGCAATAATGATCGTGATTCCCTGCTTGGCAATATCGCTGATGATTTCTCTGATCTGAATAATTCCTTCAGGATCCAGTCCGTTAGTCGGTTCGTCCAATATCATTACCTCAGGATTGTTCAGCATAGCAGAAGCAATAGCCAGACGTTGCTTCATTCCCAGGGAAAAAGTTTTGAAAGTATCTTTTCTCCTTTCATACAGATTAACGGTTTTCAAAACTTCGTCAATCCTTGAATAGGGAGTATTTTTAATTTCTGCTACAATTTTAAGATTGGTTTCCGCACTTAAATAAGGGTAAAAGTTAGGCTGTTCAATAATAGCTCCAATCTTCTTTAAGGTTTCCGGATCTGTTCCCTTTTTTCCAAACCAGAACCAATCTCCACTGGTAGGATTGATGGTAGAAAGCAACATCCCGAAAGTAGTGGACTTTCCGCTTCCATTGGGACCCAGAAGGCCATAAACATTTCCTTTTTCAACATCAAAAGAAATATTGTTGACCACAACTCTTTTGAATTTTTTTGTCAAATTTTTTACTGATAAAATCTTTTCCATGTAATTTGTTTTACATAGTAGTAGTCTATCTAAATTAGATAATGTTACAGAATTATCATAAATCAATATAAGTTTAGATGTAAATACATTAAATTTGATAGAATTAATCAAGACTTATGAAGCTAATTGAACTGGCAGAAGAACTTAATGTTTCTGCAGAAGCCATAAAACAATTTATACAGGATTTCGATCTTGAATTGGTAGAATGCATCAGTACCAATTTTGAAGTAAAAGAAGATTTTGAAAAATTTGCCCGCGAAAATTTAGATTTTTTAAGGCTATACGAGAAAGATCTGGATAAAAATAAAACCCTTGAGCAGATTGCCGAAGTCATTAATCAACCTAAAGAAAAGGTTGAAAAAGTGATTAAAGATAACAACCTTAATATTTTTGATAACGGTTTTTTCAAATCTTCCATATCAAGTTATGGAATTGATAACAAGCTGGGAGGGAATTATCAGTTTGTGTATGATTATTTCGGGCACAAAACCAGCCTTCAGCAACGAGATTTCATAGGATACAGAGATCTGTTCTTTTATACATCCACTGTTCTGGAGCCATTTCTGAATCCACAGCAGATTAAAGACTGGGGAATCAACAAACCTGCGGGAATTATTCTGTATGGTCCTCCGGGAAGCGGTAAAATATTCTGGGCTAATAAAATTGCCGAAATCATTGGCTATCAGTTTAAAGAAGTCAAGAAACATTATTTGGGAACTTCGTTGATTGATGGAAATGAAATCAATTTCAGTGATTTTTTACTGAGCATGATGAAGGAAAACAAAATGCTTCTCTTTATGGATGATTTTGATGAAATTATGATGCAGAGAAGAGCTGAAAACGATATTGCATCATGCAATCTGGAAGCGCAGGAACTTATCCTTCATTATATAGGAAAATTTGAAAAAGAAGGAGTTCTGATGGTAGGATCTGCCAATTCTGTTTCAGAAATTGATGAAGAAATTCTTGCTCCCGGAAGATTTGATGTGATGATTCCTATCTTTCCACCCAATGCTTCAGAGCGATCAGAAATCATTTTATATGCCATGACCAGAGGATTGGAGGAAGATTCTTTATTGTATAAAATACTTAAAAATAACAAAGCAGATAAAATCCCTTTCTGGCATGAAATCTCTTCAAAGATGAAAGCCTTCAGCAACACAATGCTGATTGATTTTACCCAGAGTTTAAAGAAAAGAATTAAAAATCTTTATCAAAGAACCAGAAATGAGAAACTGAAAATTGATCAGAATCTTTTGAGTGGAGCTTTAAGGGATGCCGGTTCCAAGCTTACCGAAGAATATCTTGATCAGGTGGCCCGGTTCTTAGCAGATGCTATTATCAATAATTTTGATGATTTTAAGTTTAGAATTCAGGCATTGAAGAGCGAACTGGAAACTTATAGAGTTGTTGAAGAGCCGCAAAGAGCTATCGGATTTCAACATAATGAGGAGGAGAAAGACAAGGGGTAAAACAGTTTAAAATTCAAGGTTTAAAGTTTAAAGTTTGAGGTTTTTGGCTTTATGATCTATCTTTTACCAGATATGAATTTGTCATGAATACATTTTACTTTTTTACATAAATACATTTTATAAAAATCACTCATGAACAGCATCTGGGAACTGGATACATTTTACAGAAAAAGGGATATCATTATTATTGGTTCCGGATTTTCCGGGCTTTGGACAGCTATATCCATTAAAGAAAAATATCCTGAAAAATCTGTTCTCATCATTGAACGCAATACCATTCCATTGGGTGCTTCAACGAGGAATGCCGGGTTTGCCTGTTTCGGAAGCCTTACCGAAGTCATTGCTGATTCACAGAAAATGGGCTGGGAAAAAACGCTGGAGCTTGTTAAAATGAGATTTGAAGGACTTCAAAAAATCAGAAAGTATTTTAAAAATGATGAAATAGATTTTGATCTTAATGGAGGCTATGAGATTTTAAATAATGAAGAACCTTTATTTCATCTTGATTCCGTTAATGAAAAGCTGAAAGCAATAACAGGACTGGATCAAACATATACACTGAAACAGAACAAAATACATGAATTCAGATTAGAAAAATCTGAATTTTTGATTGAAAACCCTTGTGAAGGAAGCCTGCACTCGGGAAAGCTGTTGCAGAAATTATTGGAAAAGTGTCATGAGCTGAAGGTAGAATTTTTATTCGGAACAGAAGTTGGAAATATTGAAGAAACAGCTAATGAAGTTGAGGTTTATCTTTCCGATGATCTTTCTGTAAAAGCTGATCAACTTATCTATTGCACCAATGCGTTCACGTCCTCGTTCCTGAAAAAAGAAAATATCGTTCCTGCCCGCGGACAAATTCTTCTGACAGAACCTATAGAAGGATTGAAGCTGAAAGGAACGTTTCATTATGACGAAGGCTACTATTATTTCAGAAATGTAGGAAATCAGGTATTGTTAGGTGGCGGAAGAAATCAGGATTTTAAGACAGAAGAAACAACAGCTTTTGAAACGACAGCATTTTTGCAAAATCATTTGGAAAACTTTTTAAAAGAAGTTGTACTTCCTTATACAGATTTTAAAATAGCGCTTCGCTGGTCAGGAATTATGGCTATGGGTGATGAAAAAACGCCTATTGTAAAACAGATTTCAGAAAGACAGTTTTGTGCCGTAAGACTTTCAGGAATGGGAGTTGCTCTGGCTCCAAAGATAGGGGAAATGGTAGCAGAAATGATTTGATAAATGATAAAACTAAATTGAAATCCTAATCTAAGATTTTACGAATAAACTGGAATAAACAGTATGAGTAGTTATAAATATACAGTATGGTTTTTTATATTAACAATTCCTCTTGGTTTTCTTGCAATTTTTGCAGCAGGTGGAGGCCACGGGACGTATTTTCCTTTATTGGCTATCTTTCCGTTTAGTTTACTTGGAACTTTTTTTAATGAAGAAATACCTCTACTTATAGGAATAATACAATTGCCTGCCTATGGCTTTTTAATGGATAAATTTGGAACAAAAAAAGTCCTTCCTGTTATTATTGTAATACATATTATAGGTATGTGTACTGTTTTTATGTTGAAAAGAGACTACTTTTTTAGTTAATCATCCTCCCACTAGTTAGAATCCGCAACCCAAATCTTGTAACTCGTAACCTGATCCCCCGAAAACTCGGAACTCAAAACGTTCCACTCTAAAAGAATTCCTTATTTTTGCAAAAAGAAAAATTCGTGATTAACAACGACCAGATAAAAGAAGTTCAATCCAGGATTGAAGACTTACACAGATACCTTCAGATTGAAAAAAAGAAAATAGAAATTGCCAATGATGATGAAAAAACAGCAGCACCTGAATTTTGGGACAACCCGAAAACTGCTGAAGCATTCTTAAAACAGCTTCGTTCCAAGAAAAAATGGGTGGAAAGCTATGATGAAATTCAGACACAGTTTGAAGATATACAGGTTTTAGTAGATTTTGCCAAGGAAGATCCGGATTCTGAAAAGGAACTGGATGAGACATTTCCGCAATTGGTTGAAAAAATTGAAGATCTGGAATTCAAAAATATGCTTTCCAATGAAGGAGATGAGCTTTCTGCAGTACTTCAGATCACAGCAGGAGCCGGAGGTACAGAAAGTTGTGATTGGGCTGCTATGCTGATGAGAATGTATACAATGTGGGCAGAAAAACAAGGATATAAAATCCGTGAGCTTAACTTTCAGGAAGGTGATGTAGCCGGTGTGAAGACTGTTACCCTGGAAATAGAAGGAGAATTTGCTTTTGGATATTTAAGAGGTGAAAATGGAGTACACCGTTTAGTAAGAATTTCGCCTTTCGACAGTAATGCGAAGCGTCATACCAGTTTCGTCTCCGTATATGTTTATCCTTTAGTAGATGATACGATCGAAATTAATATTAACCCTGCCGATATCTCTTTTGAAACAATGAGGTCTTCCGGAGCAGGAGGACAGAACGTAAACAAGGTAGAAACTGCTGTACGTCTTCGTCACGCACCAACCGGAATTATCATTGAAAACTCAGAATCCCGTTCCCAGCTTCAGAATAAAGAAAAAGCCATGCAACTCCTTCGTTCGAGGCTTTACGAAATGGAACTGGAAGAGCGTATGAAGGCAAGAAATGAGATAGAGGCCAACAAAATGAAGATCGAGTGGGGAAGCCAGATCCGAAATTACGTAATGCACCCTTACAAGCTCGTAAAAGATGTACGCTCAGGTCATGAAACTTCAGATGTAGATGCCGTAATGAATGGAAATCTTACCCCATTCTTAAAAGCATTTCTAATGGCCGATGGAACGGCAGTTTCAGATGATGATCTCGACTTATAAAAATCATGTTTGAATTTTAGTTAAAATCTTATAATTAATTTTTGTTTCAGACATTTTAGACTTATTTTTGTTGTTCATCGATATTTATGGAAGATTTCAATAGCTGGAAGGATTTATTAAACCCGGAATTTTATATTAAAATGGGAGGGTTTTGGCTTATTTTATTTATTGTATTTGCTGAAACAGGTCTTTTTGTAGGGTTTTTCCTGCCAGGAGATTCACTTTTATTCGTTTCGGGAATTTATGCCGTTGAAATCATCAAAGAGACTTTTGGCTCTACAGGGAGCGATTTCTTAGATACCACATTATTAGCTTCGGGAGTAGCTCTTGCCGCTATTATTGGAAATGAAGTAGGATATTATTTTGGAAGAAAGGCTGGACCAGCTTTATATAAGAGACCGGATTCAATGCTTTTCAAGAAAAAATACCTTTATCAGGCTCACGATTTCTTTGAAAAACATGGAGCATTAGCGATTATTATGGCTAGATTCTTACCGGTTGTGAGAACTTTTACTCCAATTGTAGCAGGAATTGTGAAAATGGATAAAAAGGAGTTTTTAAGAGATAATATTATTGGTGCTGTGCTGTGGTCATTTATTTTGATTTTTGCCGGACATTATCTTGATAAACTGTTTATGGAGCAGTTTGGTATCAATCTGAAAGAAAAACTGGAATATATTATCATCGTTATTGTACTGGTAACAACACTTCCGGTGATCTTCAAGTTTGTTTTCGGAAAAAAAGAAGACCTTTCTAAAAAATACGAAGATCAGGACTTTGAATAATAAATAATAATTCAATCAAAATATACAGAGCCGTCTCAGCAATGAGATGGCTTTTTTATGCATAAGAAATGTTTTTTTACCCCGCAAAGCTAACAAGGTTATTATTATGATCTGTTATTTTTTCGTTCGCAGAGGTGTTTCACTTAGCTGAGTCACCTGCCTGGCTGAACGAAGTGTCTTTATGACTGATATATATAAGTATTAAAATTCTTTTGCGGGCATAGCGTTTTTAAATACATCTACCATGCAAAAATTGTTTTTTATACTGAATATTTAAAAGATTCTTATGAACGAATTGGTTAGAATAGTTGTTTAATTATTTTAAATAAATAACTATTTTTTAATCCATTCCAGGATATTCGGGTAGATAATACTGTCTCTTTTTCTTTTGCTGAAGAACCTTGGAGCATGGCCTGCACCTTTCATAAAGATAAACTTGTGTGGGATATTCATTTGGGTAAGCGCTGAATCCATGGCAATTCCCTGATGCTGATTGACAAGAAAATCGTTATTACCCTGAAAAAGCAGGGTAGGAACATTGGTAATATTGGCAATAGGACTGGCTTCTTTGAAGGCTTCAGAAACATTTTTCCGGTCAAACTTACTGCCTACCACCTTTTGAAAAGTTGGAGAAGTATACTTGGAATAAAAAGATTTAAGATACCCAGAGCTGTAAAAATCTGTAGGTCCACTTAGAGAAATAATCTTTTTGATCTGATCAGAATGCTGATATCCGTAGAGCAGTGCCAGATGTCCGCCTGCACTTTCTCCCAAAAGAATATAATTATTAGGCTGGAGTTCTGCCTTTTCCGTTAAAGAATTGAATTTTTCAATCACAAGGCCAATATCCTCAAGCTGCTGTTTATAAGTGATCTTTTTCTTTGCAGAAACCAATCTGTAATTCATGCTGATACTTGGAATTCTGTTTTCAAAAAGCATTTTCTGAACCTGTATCATATGCTCTTTCTTACCTAAAGTCCAGGCTCCGCCATGAACGATAAGAACTACGGGAGAATCTTCAGGATAGTCTTTGGGAAGAAAGACATCCATTTTCTGTCTTTTATGCTCGCCATATTTTAAATTGTAGATTTTCTGCTGGCCACCCGGACCTACCCAAACTCTGAACTTTGTATTGCAGGACTGCAACAGAAAACCGAAGCATCCCATCACAAAAAAATGGTACCTGAGAATGAGCTTTTTCATTAATTAAATTTACAAAAAAATTGATGTGTTATCAATGACAGATATCAGAAGACTTAAAGTTTTTCAGCTGTTTTTGATGAAAGACCTTTTTTGATCATCACAACATCTTTTTCTCCCTTTTTGAAAATGAAAGAAATTTCAGTATCATCATCCTGCAGGAAAAATTCATTCTCTTTTTCAGCCAGTATTCTTACTTTAGGATCTTTATTGTTTTGTATAAAAAGCTGACCGTTTTCGTACAGAATATGAATAATACTGTCATCCGCAAGTTTATAATTACCTGCATATTTTTTAAGTAAATCAGTATTTAAAGTTACTTCTTTCTTAGGTTGTGGAAGAGTGTAAGGTTGTTCTAAAAGAGCTGCTAAAATAGTGTTCCCTGCTTTTTCCAGCTTTTTACTCGTGATATTATTGAGAAGAATAATGCTGAGATCCTCTTCAGGAAGCATGGCAAAATAGCTTGTAGAACCTTCTATATTTCCACCATGATTGATGAGTTTTTTCCCATAAAGATCATCAATAAACCAACCGTAGCCATAGCCATAGCCGCTCAAATAAGGTGTTGCCGCTTTTTTAAATGTTTCTTTGGATACAATTTTATAGTCTCTTAATCCTTTATAATAACTGTAAAGGTCTTCAGCAGTACTGTAGATTTGTCCTGCAGGGCCAGTTAATGTAGAATTCCATATCTCTGTTTTTTCCTGTTTTGTTTTTGAAATATAAGAATAGGGAACCGTTTTGTACGGACTTTTCAGAGCTAGGTAATTAAAGCCTGTATGAGTCATCTTTAAAGGATTTAAGATGATTTTTCTTACTGCATCTTCATAAGAAAGTCCCGTTACTTTCTCAATAATGATTCCCAATAGAATATACCCCGAATTGGTATAAGAAAATTGAGTACCGGGCTCAAAATCCAGCGGTTCATTTTTAAAAAAAGAAAGTTCTTTATTTTTGGTAATGATTTCACCGGTGTGAAGAAGACGGAAATATTCTTTATTTCTCAAAGCCTCGTAAATTCCCGAGGTATGGGTAAGGAGATGTTCAATAGTGATTTCATTTCCTCTCGGATAATCGGGAATAAACTTGGAGACAGGATCATGTACAGAAAGTTTTCCCTCTTCACCTAGTTTTATAATCATTAATGCGGTGAAAGATTTGGTTAAAGAGGCAATCTGATAGACACTTTCGTTTCGATTGGGTATCTTTTTTTCTGCATTTTGCCAGCCGTAAGACTTTTCAAAAATGATTTTATTTTGATAACGGACCAAAGCAGTTCCATTAAACTTATTAACAGCTGCGTATGTTCTTATAATACTGTCTATTTCCTGCTTTTTCTTTTCCTGATCAATTGTGCTGATATTCGTTTCAGTCTGGGCTTTTAAAGGTGAACAGAATATACCGGACACAAAAATAGAACATAATAAGACTAAAATAGCGGATTGACGTCGCATAGTATTAGATTTTAAAACGGTTAAAAGTTATAGGTTTTCAGCATAGCGAAAAAGAGAATTATTATATCTGGGCAAATGTTTTGAAATTGCTTTCAATGCTATAGCCAGTGCTTCTTTGTGTTCTCCTGCTGAAGAAAGAGACAGCGCTAAAAAAGAATCTACTGCATCATTTAGTTCATCAGAATAACCCGCTTTTTCTTCCCTTAAAATATGAATACTTTCTTCCAGTTTTCCATTATTTCTTAAGGTACTTGCCAGCTGGATTCTAGCTCTTCTTCTCCGTAAACCGGTTAGTCCCTTATCTAATGTAGATCTGTACAAAGGCTCCGCTTCCTTTTCATGTCCGGTGGAATCAAAAGCACAGGCTTTTTCAAAATCGGCAATAGCCTGAGAATCCGTTAATAATTCTACATGATTTTTAATTTGATTAATAAACTCTTCATTGGTTATTGTTCCGAGTTTTAGCCATATACTTTGTAATTGGGTTTCCCAGTTTTCATCCATCGGATAGATTTTAAACAAAGATATAAAATATTGAAAGCTGAGCATTGCTTAATCATTCTTATAATTTTCAAAATTATTGTCAGATTATGAATCCAAAAACGGAATTAAATATTTATTTTTGCTGAACTTAACAAAGATTAAAAAATTATTAAAATATGGCATCAGGCTTTTTTGCAATTTTAGATGATATTGCAGCATTGATGGATGATGTAGCAGTTACCAGTAAGGTTGCTACCCAAAAGACAGCAGGGATTTTAGGAGATGACCTTGCTGTAAATGCAGAAAAAGCCACTGGCTTTCTTTCCTCCAGAGAAATTCCTGTTCTATGGGCAATTACGAAAGGTTCTTTTATCAACAAACTGATCATTTTGCCTGTCGTTTTTTTACTCAATTGGTTGTATGCTCCGGCTATTAATTATGTATTGATTCTTGGAGGATTCTACCTGGCCTTTGAAGGCGTTGAAAAAATAATAGAATTTCTTTTTCATCGTGACAAAAAAGGTCATGAAGTTATAGAGGAAATGGTAGAAGACGAAAAAAGTTCTGAAGAAATAGAAAAAGAGAAAGTAAAATCGGCAATTACAACGGATTTTATTTTATCAATCGAGATTGTTATTATTGCTTTAGGAACCGTATTGGAAGAAAGTCATCCTTTCATTACGCAGATATTAGTAACGAGTTTGGTTGCATTTATTGCAACGGTTGGAGTTTATGGAATTGTAGCTTTGATCGTAAGAATGGATGATGCAGGGTTTAAATTAATAAAAAAAAGTAATGATAAAGGGTTTTTCGGGGGGCTTGGGCATCTATTAGTGAAGGCTTTACCTATTGTTATTAAAATATTAGGAGTGGTCGGAACAATTGCCTTAATAATGGTTGCTGGTGAAATTTTTCTGCATAGAATAGAATTTTTTCATGGATTACTTCCAACTTGGCCGGAAGTTTTGAAAAAGCTTATGCTTGGAGTTGTTGGCGGATTGGCAGCGGTTGCTGTCTTCACTTTAGGAAAAGGAATCTATTCTTTAGCGATAAAAAAATAAAACAGAATTAGAATTAAATAACCAAAAAAATCCTGTATTCGTGAGAGTACAGGATTTTTTATGATCAGGTTCAATATTTAAACTTTGAATTTAAAACTTTGAACTTTAAACAAAAAAAGAGACTTTTTACAAGTCTCTTTTTATATATTAATTGAATAAATCTTTTACTTTATCAAAAAAAGTTTTTTCCTTTCCGGATGGTTCTGCAACCATTTCTCCGCTGGACATCTGCTTTTCAAAGAAATCTTTCTGATCCTTAGTAAGCTTTTGAGGTGTCCATACATTGATATGGATAAACATGTCACCTTTTCCATAGCTGTCGATACTTGGAAGTCCTTTGCCTGCCAATCTTAAGATCTTTCCGGATTGAGTTCCAGGATCAACGGTAATTTTTACTTTTCCGCCTACGGTAGGAATTTCTTTTTTAGTTCCTAACGCAGCTTCAGCAAATGAAACATATAGTTCCTGATGAAGATTATCGCCTTCTCTCTTAATGATCTGATCTACTTCCTCTTCAATGATCACCAATAAATCTCCCGGAATTCCTCCAAATGGAGCATCATTTCCTTTTCCTCTTACATTAAGCTGAATACCGTCTCTTGCCCCTGCAGGGATGTTGATTGTAATTTCCTCTTCATCTTTGATAAGACCTTGCGCATTGGCTCCTGCAGGAATCTTGTCAGCAACTTTTCCAATTCCCTGGCAAGTACTACACGTTGTCTGAGTCTGCATTTGACCAAACATGGTATTCATTACTTTAAGTTGAACACCAGAACCGTTACAGGTAGGACATGTTTTTGAAGTGGCACCTTCTGCCATCTTCATTTTTTTAACTTTAATGGTTTTCTGAGTTCCGTTTACCATTTCCTCAAGGTTCAGCTTGATTCTGATTCTTAAATTAGAACCTTTTACCTGCTGGCGGCCTCCACCGCCACCGCCGAATCCTCCGAAACCACCACCGAAAATATCTCCAAACTGACTGAAAATATCTTCCATGTTCATTCCGCCTCCGAAGCCTCCGCCTCCGAAACCACCGTTTCCACCTACTCCGGCATGACCGAACTGGTCGTATCTTGCACGTTTCTGATCGTCGCTTAGAACTTCATAAGCTTCAGCTGCTTCTTTAAACTTTTCTTCAGCCTCTTTATCACCAGGATTTTTATCCGGGTGAAATTTGATGGCCATTTTACGGTATGCTTTTTTTATTTCGTCGGCTGATGCAGATTTGCTGATCTCAAGAACCTCGTAATAATCTCTTTTTGACATGACAATTTTATAATTGATTGTTGATAAATGATAAAAGATATGTTAAAGCTAATAAGTGAAATATTCATCAATTACCACTCATCATTTATCATTATTAATTTTAATTTCCTGTTACTACTTTTGCAAAACGGATTACTTTATCATTCAAAGTATATCCAGTTTCAATAACGTCTACGATTTTTCCTTTCAAATCTTCCGATGGAGCAGGGATCTGAGTAATCGCTTCATGGAAATCAACATTAAAGCTGTCACCAGCTCTTACTTCCATTGTTTGTAAGCCTTTTTCGGTAAGTTTATTTTTGAATTTCTGATAGATCAGTTCCACTCCTTGAAGGTCAGCCGGATTTCCGTTTTTAGCGATTTCCTTTAATGCTCTTTCAAAATCATCTAAAACCCCTAACATTGAAACCATCATGTCCTGGTTAGCATACTGGAAGAATTCCATCTTCTCCTTGCTTGTTCTTTTTTTATAGTTTTCGAATTCAGCGTACAATCTGATGTAACGGTCTTTTTCTTCTGCCAAAAGTTCTTCTGGCGAAGGTGCAGCTGTCACATTGTCCTGAGATGCTGTGTCATTCTGAACGTTGTTTTCTTCCTGATTATTGATGCTTTCTTCGTTAATATCCTGGTTTTCCATAATTCAATATTTATTTACTGATTGTTTGACAAAGAGCCTGCCAAATCCAAAATCTGGACATTAAGGCAGAAAAATGTCTAACGGTGAAAAGTGAATAAATCAATTCGCTTCGCTCGTGAATTTATAAGTATGTAGTTTCAAAAATTGACTTTGCGAAGCAAAAACTGACTATTGACCATTCACTTTAAAAATGATCAATGGTGAATATGTTAATTCGCTACGCTTGTGAATTATAAATATGTAGTTTTAAAAATTGACTTTGCTAAGTAAAAACTGACCATTCACTATCAATTGTGAAGATGTCAATCCACTTCGTTTGTGAATTTATAAGCGCGTAGTTTTAAAAATTGACTTTGCGAAGCAAAAATTGACTATTGACTATTCACTTTAAAAATGATCAATGGTGAATATGTCAATCCGCTACGCTTGTGAATTTGTAAATGCGTATAACTTTAATAATTGACTTTGCGAAGCAAAAATTGACTATTGACCATTCACTTTAAAAATGTCCAATAGTCAATTTTAAAACTATAGTTTATATTTTTTATTCTCCCGTAAATGTCTGATACAACAGATACAGATTTAAAACAATAATAATAATGGAAATGGCCCACACGCAGATTTTAAGGAACGGTTTGTTGACGAATTCTCCCATCTTGGCTTTATCATTGGTAAACATAACCAATGGAACAACAGCAAAACTCAGCTGCATGGATAGAATTACCTGGCTTAAAACCAATAATTCGGTTGTTCCCTGTTCGCCGTAAAGAATAGCAACAATAAGAGCGGGAATTACAGCAATAAGTCTTGTGATAAGCCTTCTTAACCATGGTTTTAATCTGATGTTCAGGAAGCCTTCCATTACGATCTGACCTGCAAGTGTACCGGTTAATGTTGAGTTTTGTCCGGATGCTAATAAAGCAATAGCAAACGCAATACTTGCCATGGAAGCTCCCAGAATAGGGGTTAGCATTTTATAGGCGTCATGAATATCAGCAACATGTTCGTTTCCTGTAGTATGGAATGTGGCTGCTGCCAGAATAAGTATTGCTGCATTGATGAAGAAAGCAAGCATTAATGAAACTGTGCTGTCTATGGTGGCAAATTTTATCGCTTCTTTTTTTCCTTGAGTGTCACGGGTATAATCTCTAGTCTGTACAATACTGCTGTGCAAATACAGATTGTGGGGCATTACGGTAGCTCCTAAAATCCCGATGGCAATATAAAGCATAGCCGGATTCTGAATGATTTCCTTCTGAGGAACCAGCCCTCCCAGAATTTCATTGAAAGCGGGCTTGGAAATAATGATTTCATATACAAAACAGGCCAGAATAATGAATATAAGTCCACCTACAATACTTTCAATCCATCGGAAACCTTTGGCCTGAAGTAAGAGGATGATTAAAACATCTACTGTAGTTATGACAATTCCCCAGGTCAGAGGAATATGGAATAATAAGTTTAATGCAATGGCTGAACCAATGACCTCGGCGAGATCACAGGCGGCAATGGCTATTTCACAGAATACCCAGAGAATAAAATTGGTAGTAGGGTTAAAGTGATCTCTGCAGGCCTGTGCAAGATCTCTTTCTGCAACAACTCCGAGTTTCACAGAGAGATGCTGCAAAACCATTGCGAAAATATTGGAAATAAGAATTACGGATAGCAGGGTATACCCAAACTGAGCCCCTCCGGCAATATCCGTAGCCCAGTTTCCCGGATCCATATACCCCACGGCAATCATCAGTCCCGGTCCGGCAAAGGCAAGATACTTCCTCCAGAAATTTGCATTTTTAGGGACTTTGATAGATGAATAAACCTCTGATAAGGAATGTGATGTTTTATCTTTTCGCCAGGCGTTCTTTATATTGAAATTCATAAATGTTAGAAATGACTAACAAATTTAATTAAATAAATGTAAACAGAAAAATCATGGCATAAAAAAATCCCGGAAATTATCTTCCGGGATCTAATTTTTATTGAATTTAAAGATTATTTTGCAAATCTTACAGCCATTTTTCTGTCTGCAGCTCTTTCAGCATCAGAAGCTTTTGCATCTACTTTAGCAAATTTACTTCCATAACCTTCTGCTTCTAAAACCTGAGCGCCAACTCCAGCTTTTGCTAGAGCAGCTTTGATATACTCAGCTCTGGCTTTTGATAATTTTACATTAGAAGCTTCATTTCCTGTTTTATCAGTATAACCACCGATTTTGATTTTTGCATCAGGGAAAGCCTTAAGGATAGCCACTAAGTTATCCAATTGTCCTTGTGAACCTGCTTCCAGCTCAGTAGAACTTCCCATTTTGAAATTAACATGGTCGAAATCGTACCATTTATCTTTTAATGCAGAATCATCAGCTGCATTCTTGTAAGCTCCGGATTTCAGGAATGAAATCATCTGATCCTCCATACCGCCTTTATAACCTTTTAACATTACTCCGTTAAGATCAATGTTCTCATCGGTTTTGGCAGTAGCCGGAACAGGTGTTGCAGTTCCTGTTGTTGCAGTATCTGCAGTAGAACTGGTTGTTGCTGAGTCAGACGTACTTGTAGTTGTAGTAGTGGTCTGTTTTTTCTCGCACTGTTTCCATAAGAAATAGCCGGCTGCCAATAATAGTAAAAGCGGAAGCAACCATTTCCAGATTGAACCTCCGCCTTGATTATTATTGTTATTATTTTCAAATCTTTCTCTTACTTCTCTTGCTCCTTCCGAAACATTTTCTCTTGCTGTAGCTACACCTTCTGCGATGTTATCTTTAGCAGTAGACGTTACCGAAGAAACTGTTTCTTTAGCCTGACCAAACCAATTTTCAGCTCCTAATCCAAAGGAAGCCAAAGAAAGACCTGCAGGCAGTAAAGAAGAAATAATGCCTTTCTGATCATTCAGTAAGCTGGAAATCCCTGAAGCACCCAAATTATTGTCTGCTGCATATTTTCCAACTGTACCTACTGTAGCTCCAGTCACCAGGTTTAACAAAGAACCTGCAGAGGTATTGCTTACTCCTGAAAAACTTGCAATGGAATTGACTAATCCACTTACTTTATCTCCAAAAATTGAAGACAACAAGTTAGAAATAATAGGATTGCTAGACGAACCGCCTAATAAATTTCCTAAAATTCCGCTTGAAGAGGCTTGTGTAATAGCATCCACAACGCCAGGCTTATCTGCACTATTGGCCAATCCACCTACTACCGCAGGTAATAATCCGCCAATTGCTTTAGAAATACCGGATTCACTTTCTCCAAACTGCGATGCAGCCTGTGAAACCAAAGCGGGACCTAATTGTCCTTTAATTAAATCAATGACATTTAAAGACATAATAATAAATTTTTTTGATTAATGTTGAGATAAATTTAAACAAAAATCCGTCCAAATGTCACTTTTTTTTGAATATTTCTTTAAAAATCAACGATTTTTTTTAAAATCATTAATTTTTTTTAATAAGCTTTTGCGAATAATACACGTCTCTTAGAAGGTTTTCCAGAAACCAGTGAAACCCCTTCTTCCACATCATCATCTAAAGGAATACATCTGATAGTAGCCTTCGTTTCATCCTTAATCTGTTCTTCTTCTTCAGCTGTGCCATCCCAGTGTGCATAGATGAAACCACCTTTCTCTTCCAGAACTTTTTTGAATTCTTCGTAATTATCCACTTTTGTGATATTATTTTTTCTGAATTCAAATGCTTTGTTATAAATGTCCTGCTGAATTGTTTTCAATAGATCTTCGATATAAGTGTCCAGACCTTCGATAGAACGAACTTCTTTTGTCAGATTATCTCTTCTCGCAATTTCCACAGATTTATTTTCCAGGTCTCTTGGTCCCATTGCGATTCTTACAGGAACACCTTTTAATTCATATTCTGCAAATTTCCATCCCGGTTTGTTCTGAGTATCATTATCAAACTTCACAGAAATACCTTTTGCTCTTAGTTTAGCCTGGATATCCAACGCTACTTCGCTAATTTGTTCCAACTGTTCTTCTCCTTTAAAGATCGGAACAATCACCACCTGAATAGGTGCCAGAGTAGGAGGCAGCACCAATCCAAAATCATCAGAGTGAGTCATAATCAAAGCTCCCATCAAACGAGTTGATGTTCCCCATGACGTAGCCCATGCATGTTCTATTTTTCCTTCTTTGTTGGTGAATTTTACGTCAAATGCTTTTGCGAAGTTTTGTCCTAAGAAGTGAGATGTTCCCGCCTGTAAAGCTTTTCCATCCTGCATTAATGCTTCAATACAATAAGTTTCATCAGCTCCCGCAAATCTTTCAGATGGAGTTTTTAAACCTTGAATAACAGGAATTGCCATAAAGTTTTCTGCAAAATCTGCATATACCTTATTCATTTTTTCTGCTTCTTCTACTGCTTCATCTTTTGTAGCGTGAGCAGTGTGCCCTTCCTGCCATAAGAATTCTGCGGTTCTTAAGAAAAGACGTGTTCTCATTTCCCAACGAACAACATTCGCCCATTGGTTGATCAATATAGGTAGGTCTCTGTAAGACTGAATCCAGTTTTTGTATGTATTCCAGATAATAGCTTCTGAAGTAGGACGAACGATAAGTTCTTCTTCCAGTTTCGCATCCGGGTCCACAATTAGTTTGGATGGATTGTCCGGATCGGTTTTTAATCTGTAGTGGGTAACAACAGCGCATTCTTTTGCAAAACCTTCTGCATTCTTTTCCTCTGCCTCAAACAAGCTTTTGGGCACAAAAAGCGGGAAGTATGCGTTAACGTGACCTGTTTCTTTGAACTTTTTATCCATTTCATCACGCATTTTTTCCCAGATCGCATAGCCATACGGTTTGATCACCATACATCCACGCACACCTGAGTTTTCAGCTAAATCAGCTTTTACAACCAGCTCATTATACCATTTGCTGTAATCTTCGCTTCTTGAGGTTAATTTTGCCATTATTTTTTTTTAATTTTTTTAACTTTTGTCCGTTATTGTTATCTAAAAATAAAAATCTATTTTTGATAGATTTTTTTACCAGTATTTTGGTACATTTTTGGTACAGATTGCAAATATAATTTAAATTAAAAATTTTTACGTTATCATGAAAAGAAATATACATAAAAATTTGCTTGGTCTGCTAAGATCCAAAGGGGTGTTGGCGATATCAGGCGGATTATTACTTGTGTCTTGTGGTGCTCAGATGGGAGGGTATAGCGAGACAGACGGGGTGTATTACGACCCCAATAAGGATACGCTACCTGAAGGAGTTATCATTAATGATAGCGGAAACAGAGTAGGAGAATATTATGACTATTATCAGGATTCCAATGTGATTCAAAATGCACAGACGAATTCCAGAGAACAGCAAAACAGATATAATGACTGGAGCAATACCAATCCGAATTGGAACTCCAATGCTACAGATTCAGACTGGGGACTTTATGCAGGTTCTCAGACAAACTACTATGACAACTCATGGGGATGGGGATCTCCTTGGGGATGGTATGGTGGTTATAGCCCATATTGGGGCTGGGGTATGAACCGTGGCTGGGGCTGGGGTGCAAGTATGTCCTGGGGTTGGGGCGGATCATTCGGCTGGGGCTGGGGAGGCTCTTACGGATGGGGAAGTCCATACTGGGGATACGGCTATGGTGGATATTATGATCCATTCTGGGGCGGATACTACGGAAATCCTTATTGGGGATACGGAGGCGGTTACTGGGGTGGCGGCTACTATAACAGACCGGTTTACAGAAGAAGCGGCACCAGTGGAGGAGGATTCCAGAATACAGGTGTAGCCAACGCAGTATACAGAACCAATACAGCCAATTCAGGCTTCAGAAATACCAACGGAGGTTTCAGAAACGGAAATAACGGAGGTTTCAGAGATTCTAATTCAAATGGTGGTTTCAGAAATAGCAATGGCGGATTTAGAAACACAGATAATGGTGGATTCAGAAACGGTAACTCAGGAGGTTTCAGAAATTCGCAGTCAAATGGAGGATTCCGTAATACGGCACCACAGACAAGACCTAATTATAATTATCAGCAATCACAGCCTAGAAACAACAATAGTGGAGGCTTCAGATCTAATGATTCAGGAGGTTTCAGATCTAGCGGCGGCTTCAACTCCGGTGGAGGCGGCTTCAGAGGTGGTTCTTCTGGCGGCGGTGGCGGAATGAGATCCGGCGGCGGAGGAAGAGGTGGATTCAGATAATTTTCAAACGAATAAACTATTAAAAAATAATGTTAAAAAAATCTTTAGTATTAATGAGTATTTCTGCAGCATTTTATGCGCAGGCTCAGGATGTTTCTGTGATAAGAAATACCGTGGATGTTTACTCAAGTACTCCTATGGTGGGATCGGCTAAGTTTAATGCAATGGCTGGAGCTAATGGTGCGTTGGGAGGTGATGCAAACTCTTTGCTTACCAACCCGGCAGGTTTAGGGGTAGCTATTTCAGGAGAGGTTTCAGGAACTTTATCTATTTTAGGCAATAAAAACAGCAGCTCTTTAGCTGGATCTACCATAGACTATAGCAAAACCAGAGGAGACCTTGGAAATGCGGGAGGAGTTATTGCTTTTCCACTGATGACAGAAACAGCTTGGAAGTTTATTAATATTGGTATTAATTTCTCCAACCAGTCTCTTGATAACGTAATCCAGTCACCGGGTAATAACAATATTGTTTACGCCTTTGATAAAAATGATATTACCAAGGATGCTGCATTGGCAGGACATATGTATGAAAGATATGGTAATTTGTCAAAGATGAGTTTTGGGGTAGGAGCAAATTATAACCATAATTTATATTTAGGGGCAGGTTTCAATTTTTTCAACGCTTCAGTTGATCAATATGATACTTTATTTTACCGAAACATTGCTAATGGTTCTACAGAAGCATTCAGTAAGCAGGATACTCCCTATACAGAAAGATCTTCAGGATTTTCTGCTTCATTAGGGGTTATCGGAAAGCTAAGCCCTAATTTCAGAGTAGGAGCATCTCTTGAAACGCCTACGTTCTGGTCGATAGACAGAAATTATTATTTCTATAACGATGCTGTTTACGGGGACGATATAGGTGCTGAAAACAGAAAATTTACTTCACCGCTTAAAGCAACAGTGAGTGCTGCATTTGTAGCAAGTAAAAACTTCTCTTTGAACGTAGATTATACCCTTGGACTTACAAAGCCTGATTATAAAGTATATGGCGGTGCAGAAAGAGTGTTGAATGACTTCTTCAAGGAAAATTACAAAAACCTTTCTGAAGTAAGAGTAGGAGCTGAGTACAGAGTACAGCAGTTCAGACTGAGAGGTGGTTATGCTTACCAGTCAAGTCCTTTTGATGCACTTACAATCAGTAGATTTAATGATGCTGGCAGTGTAGGTGATCAATCATACAGCAACATGATGCTAAGTGATAGAAATACACTTTCTTTCGGTATCGGGTATGATTTCAAATCATTTTATGTAGATGCATCTTATCAGAATATCTCATCTAAGTATACTAATCCTTTTATGAGAGGATATATGGACGGAAATTCTGATTCATCTTATTATTCTGCTAATAACATCTTTGAAAGCGATGCATATGCAGCAAGTGAGGTTAAAAATAACAGAAACAATTTCTTCCTTACGTTAGGATGGAAATTCTAAGCTTTACATAAGCTATATACAAATAAAAAGCTCCGGATTTCGGAGCTTTTTTTATTTTTTAATGAGAATGAGCAGCAGGATGCTGATGGAAGAGGTGCATCATTAATGCAAGTGAAACTCCTAAAACAACCAGTCCTATTTTTACCCAGTCAATATTGTGATTTTTATTGCTTTCAAAAATGATCACCGAAGAAATGTGAAGGAAAATTCCACCTACGATAGCCAGAAAATAAGGCTGAAGATCAGGGTTAAAATAGTTTCCTAACAGCATTCCCATTGGAGAAGCTAGGGCAAATAAGGCTACAATGAGAATAGAGGGATAAGATGAAGAACTCTTTGATTCTCCTTTTCTGTTGAATAAAAATGCTCCCAGAATAAATGAAATAGGAAGATTGTGAAACACAATTCCCCAAAGATAAGGAGACATTTCATGCTCTTCATTGGCAAGAGGGATCCCTTCAATAAAAGCATGGATGAACAATCCCACCATCAAAGCAGCAGGAAGAATGTTGTGTTCATTATGATGATGGAAGTGCCCGTGTTCAAACCCTTTGGTAAGAGCCTCCAGAATCATCTGTAGAAGAACTCCTGCAATTACAAATATCCCAAGATTACTGCTTTCTGCAGAGGTGTAAACCTGCGGAAAAACTTCATTGAGACAGATTGTAATCAAAAAACCGGCACTTAATATCAATAGATTTTTAGCCAGTTTTTCTTTTTTACCAAAGTGTTTTCCCAGAAATACTCCTGTTATTACACTTAAAATCAGTAAAAGTACTGTTATCATTATTTTTTCTTAAATAAATTGATGCAACGCGGGGAATTTTCTTTTTTAAATTCATTTAGCTGATAGTCTCCCCAGATTTTAATTCTTTCAAAACCACATTCTGAAGCATAATTGTGAATTGCTTCCAATGTGTGAAGCTTTACCTTTTCAAAAAAATGAAACGGCTTACCGTCAGCTTCAAAACGAATATCTTTGATGATATGTCTGCCCTCTATTTTCTTCAGTATTCTAAATTCAATATCACCGCGAGTGATTGTTGTTTCGGGCACTAAAGTACTTCTTACAAATTCTTCATTCAGATAATCCAGTACAAAGTATCCTCCTGGCTTTAATGCGTTGTAAACTGATTGGAATACTTTTTTATCATCATTTTCATTGTCAAAATACCCAAAACTAGTAAATAAATTGAATACAGCATCCATCGGGTCTGCATCAATTGGGTTTCTCATGTCATGAACTTCAAAAAGCAGGGTTTGATTTTCATATTGTTTATCAGACTCAATACTTTGTCTTGAAAGATCAAGACCCAAAACATCGTAACCTAATTTGTTTAGGAAAACAGAGTGTCTTCCCTTTCCGCAGGCAAGATCTATGATTTTCGACTGAGGCGGAAGCTGAAGGTCCGCAGTAAGCTTTGTGATGAAGTTTTCAGCTTCAGTATAGTCTCTGTTGCTATAAAGCAAATGATAATAAGGGGTATCAAACCAAGATTCAAACCATTCCATAATGCAAAAATAACTAAATTTGTGCGGTTAAAAGCAAAGTATTTTACAACATTAAGAGATTGAAAAATTCAATTGGACAAGAAGTTGGATAGCTAATCTTTTAATTATTAAAACTTTAAATCTTTTATTTCATACTTATGGATACTGAAAATATAAAAATACAGATAAAAACATTCTTCGGATTGGAGCAGATTCTGGCAGAAGAAATCAAAAAACTGGGCGGAAGAAATGTTGAAATTAAAAACAGAGCGGTAAATTGTGAAGGAGATCTTGGTTTTCTTTACAAGATCAATTACTCTGCAAGAACAGCATTGAAAATTTTAGTGCCGATTCATGAGTTCAAGGCTTTTAACCAGCATCAGTTTTATGACAGACTATTTAAGTTTGAATGGGAAAACTTCATGGATGTAGACCAGTCTTTCTCTATTGATGCAACGGTAAACTCTGAAACGTTCAAACATTCCCAATTTGTGACTTTAAAAATGAAGGATGCGATTGTGGATTATTTTCAGGAAAAATTCAAAAGACGTCCGAATGTAGAAACGAGAAATCCGGACATTAAATTCCATCTTCATATTGACAGAGAGTTGGTGATGATCTCAATGGATTCTTCGGGAGATCCTTTGTTTAAAAGAGGGTACCGAAGAGAACAGGGAGAAGCACCTATTAATGAGGTTCTTGCGAGCGGAATGCTTCAGCTTGCAGGTTGGGACGGAAAAGGTAATTTCCTTGATCCGATGTGTGGTTCCGGAACATTATTGATTGAAGCGGCAATGATTGCTATGGATCTTCCTGCTCAGATCTTCAGAAAGAGATTCGGATTCCAGAACTGGAATAATTATGATGCAGAATTGTTCTCGAAAATCAAAGAATTCAGAATTAACAGAGTCAGACAGTTTGATGGAAAAATTGTAGGATATGACATTGATGCAAGAATGCTGAATGCTGCGAGAATGAACGTGGAAGCAGCCGAAATGGAAGATGTTATCGAGATTAAAAAACAAAACTTCTTTGATTCTAAAAAAGAACTTTTCCCTTTATTGATGGTGTTTAACCCTCCATACGACGAAAGAATTTCCATTAATGATGATGATTTCTACAAGAAAATCGGAGATACCTTCAAAACCCATTATCCAAATACGTTAGCATGGCTGATCTCTTCTGATCTTGAAGCGGTGAAGAAAATTGGTCTGCGTCCTTCAAGAAAGATCAAACTTTTCAACGGAAAGCTGGAAACGAGATTTTTACAGTACGAAATGTATGAAGGAACAAAGAAAGTACATAAGCTGGAAGATAATAAGTAATGGTTTGTATCGTTTAAAATAATAAATTGATGGCTTGGAATTTTCTTGATGGACTTGATATAATTGTTGATGTATTGGAACTATTGGGTTCTGGTTCACGCCCAGGTTCTGATAGAAAAAGCCTGAATTATGATGAGAAACCTCAAAATAAGGAGTCAAAGAAATCCAAATATTTCACAGAGAAAGTAAGTGCAGTAATTATTGTATTGGCTGCATTTTCTTTTTTTATTGTTTTTAAAGATCCGCTGCCTGCAGAAAATTATACGCAAACTTTGGTTGTAATTTCCTTAATAGGTGTTGTGATTTCATTTGTAATATTTTTTATCCTGCATGTGATGGAACTTTATTATTTTAAGAATATCTTTAAACTGCTTTTGTTTAGCTGTTCGGTAATTACTTTCTTTATTTCTGTAGTCATGTATATCTATTTCAGATCTGGCTGGTTTATATAGCAAAACGGTTTATAAACTAAAAATTAATAAACTTTGAGATTAAAATGTCCTGGAATTTTTTTGAAATATTTGATATAGTTTTGGATGCGTTTGGATTGTTTAGTTCCAGATCAAAATCATCAAGTTCAAAACCTAAAAGAAAGGCTTTAAATCACAATGTAATATCTCAAAAGAAAGAGCTGAAAGATCCGGATACTTTACAGAAAAAATAACTGGGATAGATTTCACAGTTTAATTAAAATAATAAAATGAGGCTGTTTCAAAAGTCAAATAATTTGACTTTTGTCATTCTGACGAAGGAAGAATCTTATTGATAAACAAATGTAAGAGATTCTTCACTACATTTCTTTCCGTTCAGAATGACATTTTTGAAACAGCCTCTTTTATCTTATCGTGCCAGTGAAGGAGCAAATCCGTACTGCTTTTTAAAAGCATGTGAAAAATGCGACAGGTCTTCAAAACCTACTTCCAGAAAAACATCGGAAGGTTTTTTATTCTTTTCGGATAAATGATAATAGGCCAGTTCGAGACGTTTTTGCATAAGCCACCGCTGTGGTGTCGTTTGAAATATCTTTCTGAAATCTCTGTTGAAAGTAGATAAACTCCTTCCCGTAAGATATCCATATCGTTCCAAAGGCATATTAAACATATAATTTTTCTCCATGAAGTTAATCAGATCTACTTTTCCCGGTTCATCAAAATCAGCAAGTACATGATCTATATCCGGATCAATCTCCCTTACAATACTGATGGCTTCAGTGATCTTTAAATGAGCAATATTTTCAGGAAACGGCCCCTCAATCTCAAAATAAGGAATGAGGGATGCAAGACAGCTGTTCAGAAGCGGATGATTCCTGAAACTGTAAATACTTGATTCACGATGCCCGGTTTTCTTGTGATAATCAACAGAGCTGTAAAATGCTTTCAGTCGTTCTGTGGTAAGGTGCATTACTACGGCTTTATGAGGAAGTCCGTCTTTTGGATAATTAATGATCGTGGCAAGATGATTCCTTGGGATCAGAAAAATATCTCCTGCTTTGAAAACATAGGTTTTATCTGCCTGAATAATTTTCGTTTCTCCTGATATAAACCAGACCAGCATATGATATTCAAAGACCGTTTCCGTTTTGAACAGTTTATCATCATAACTGGAAAGCTTGATATCCGGTGTGAGGTATTGTATCTGGAAATCCATTGTCAGAAGTTTTTCATTACAAATGTATTTAAAAAACAATTATTTGGTGTCAAAACGGAATCCCAGCATCTCTTCACTTAATTTCCATAAACGCTCAGCATTGTTTTTATCAATAGAATAAGGTTGTACCCCACGAATAGTAGCAGGTTCATCAAATCTGTGTTCAATCTGTCCTCTGTCGATCTCTGCAATGTCGCAATTTTCACAATAAACCCCGCCGATTTCGTTAAGCTGTGGACTTACAGCGCACCAAATTGTAGTAGCAGCACCTTGTGGAACAGTTTTTAAACGTGCTTCAACTTCCGGTTTGATATTTCCATTTTCATCATGCGTTCCAAGCTGCTTAAAAAGCTCAATAGGTTCTTCTCTGCCAAGATCAGTTCCATATACAGAACCGGGATGAAGAGAATAGGCTCTGATATTAAACTCTTTTCCTCTTTCATCAAGTTCTACGGCAAATAAATTACAGGCAGTTTTAGATTGTCCGTATCCGGATAGAGTATCATAGTCTCTTTTCTCAAAATTAGGATCTTCAAAATCAAAAGGAGCCATCTGATGACCATAAGAAGAAACACTGATAACCCTTGCTCCGTTTGCTTTTTTCAGAGCTGGCCATAATTTTGCGGTAAGGTGAAACTGTCCAAGATAATTGGTTGCCAGTTGAGATTCAAAACCTCTGCTGTCTCTGCGGAGAGGAACCCACATGATCCCTGCATTGTTAATAAGCAGGTCCAGACTTCTTCCTGATGCTGTAAATCGTTCTGCAAAGGCATCAATGGACGCCGGGTTCATCAGGTCCATTTCTTCAAGTTCATAATTTTCAATTCCTGAAAGATTTTTTCGTGCCTTTTCAATATCTCTAGCGGGAATAATGACATGGGCTCCGGCTGTAGTAAGGACTTTTGTAGTTTCGAGGCCGATTCCTGCATAACCGCCGGTAATAATCACTGTTTTTCCGGTAAGATTAATTCCTTTAATAACTTCCTGAGCTGTTGAATACGCATTGAACCCTGATTGAACAGGCTGTTGCAATGCATTGATAGTTGATTCCATTTTTTATTGTTTTAAATTTCTATAGCAAAATTAGAATGGATTCACTGTCTTTATTTTGTTTAAAATGTCAAATTTGTTGGCTCAGAATTTCATTTGTAAAAATCATGAAAAGAGAAAGATAAAACTTCACTTCGTTAATTTCTCTGAATAAGCTGTTAAACTGTTTGTAGGTTGTTCTACGAATAAGTAATTTTGAAAAATTTTCAATTTGAAGCCTACTATTTCCATTGTCGTTGCCATTTACAACCGAAAAGATGAACTTTTTGAGTTGCTGACCTCCCTTACCCAGCAGACGGATAAGGAGTTTGAGATCATTATTGTAGATGATGGTTCTCTGATCGATCTGAAGCCTACCATTAAAAACTTTGAACAGGGTTTGGATATTAAATATTTCAGAAAAGATAATTCAGGACCAGGGCTGACAAGAAATTACGGGGCGGCAAGAGCAGCGAATGAATGGCTGGTATTTGTGGACAGTGATGTCATCGTTGAGAAGGACTATATTGAACATATTAAAAATGATATCCTAACTATTCCTTGTGATGCGTTTGGAGGAGCAGATAAGGCACATAAAGGGTTTAACCTGATGCAAAAAGCGATTTCCTATTCCATGACTTCTGTTTTTACCACCGGAGGAATCAGAGGAAGTAAAAAGGCAGTTTCTAAATTTCAGCCCAGAAGTTTTAATATGGGAGTGAAGAAAGCTGTTTTTGAAAAAGTAGGTGGATTTTCTGAAATGAGAATAGGAGAGGATCCGGATCTGTCTATGACGCTTTGGGAGAACGGATTTACCACTGCTTTTTTTGACAATATTGCGGTATATCATAAACGTAGAGTTGATTTTGGAAAATTCTCCAAACAAGTCTATCAGTTTGGCTGTGCAAGACCAATTCTTAACCAGAGACATCCGAATTATGTAAAGATTTCTTTTGCATTTCCTACCTTATTTATGTTAGGATATGTGATGGGCTTTCTGGAGTATTTTATAATGCATAGAGGGGTAATCCTTTCTTTTTATGGATTATACACTTTTTTGGTATTGTTTCATGCTTTATTACTGACCAAAAATATCAGCATTGCCGGTATGGCGGTTATTTCCACCTATATTCAGATGTTTTCTTACGGATACGGATTTTTAAAATCCTGGATTTTACTGAATGTTGTAAGAATGAAACCGGAGGAAGCCTTTCCACATCATTATTATAAGAAATAACAGGGAGCATCTTATACAGGTTTTGGCTAAAGCCGTTGAAAGGTTTATTTCTTTGATAAATGGGCTGAAGCCTGTTCCTATTGAATTTTTTTACTCACAATTATTATATTTGTCATTCCGTAGGGGCTCAACAGAGGTTAAAAGCCATTATAATTTCTCTAACAACCCCGTTTGTAACCACCCGACACCTCGGGAAGTCTAAAACAATAGTGAAATAAACCTCCCGAGTCCTCGGATTGTTAAAAACAAGTATGTTTGTGACTTCCCGAGATCTCAGGAAGTGTCCTGCAAGTTGTGGGAAACCTCCCGACATCTCGGAAGGTTTGTTTTAAGTCTGTTTGTAACCAAACGACTTTTTATAACGCTCTCGAATGAGCTGGTGAATGCTGTTAAAAACTCTTCACTGGGTAAAAAATAGGTGGTTTTCCAGAAGGTATTCAGGGATGTTGTAATAATAAACACTTAGAGTAGCATTTTTTACTCCTATTGCAATTCCGTAGGAATCTAAAATCAGATGTAGTGATTTGAATGAGAAAAAAAGGCTGTTTCAATTGAAACAGCCTTTTTACAATAATTAGGATATGGAAATGTTTTCATGGTGGTTAAGAACCCCTACTTTCAGCATACACTCCTTCATTTTATGGTAAGTTCTTTTGATGTCGTGGTCCAGACCGATGGAGAATCTGATCAATCCGTCAGAAATCCCTATAGATGCGCGTTCTTCCTCTGGAATTTCAGATGAAGTAGATTTTCCTGAGCAAGAGAATAAGGTTTTATAGAACCCTAAACTTACTGCAAGATAGCCAAGGTTTTCCGCCTGCATCAGCTCCATCAGCTCATTGGCTTTTTCTGTTGTGCCGGCATCCAGAGTCAGTAATCCTCCGTACCCGTATTCTTCATGAATCATGCTTTTCATTAATTCATGGTTTTTATGGGATGGTAATCCGGGATAAGATATCTTTAGACCATCTTTCTCGAATCTTTCAGCAAGATACATGGCATTGTGGCTATGTTGTTTTATTCTGATATGTAATGTTCTCAGGTTCTTTAAGATACTTGAAGATCTTAAGCTGTCCATCGTTGGTCCCAGAAGCATACACGCTCCTGAATTTACATTTTTAGTGTCATCAATAAATGCCTGTGTTGCACAATATACACCTCCTACAGTATCACTGCTTCCATTGATGAACTTCGTTAAACTGTGGATCACAACATCTGCCCCGAATACTGTGGGAGAGATAGAAAGAGGAGAGAAGGTATTGTCTACAATCAGTTTCAGATTGTGTTTTTTACAGATCTCCGAAAGTTTTCTAAGGTCTGCCACTTCAAGGAGCGGATTGCTTACACTTTCACAGTAGATGACTTTGGTATTGGGAGTAATTGCATTTTCTATAGACTCAAAATTGTTGATATCAACAAAACTTGTTGCCACATTAAACTGAGGCATGAAGTTTTTAAGAAAAGCATAAGTTCCTCCGTAGATAGTTCTGCTTGAAATAATATGGTCACCACTTTTGCACACCTGCATCAAAACGGAAGTAATAGCTCCCATTCCGGATGCTGTAACGTTGGCAGATTCCGTATTTTCCATCTTGGCAAGAGCCTGAGCCAGATAAAGGTTCATGGGAGATGAATGTCTGGAATACAGATAGCATCCTTCCGCATTTCCTTCAAAAGTATCAAACATGGTCTTTGCAGAAAGAAATGTATAAGTAGAGCTGTCAGAGATAGAAGGATTCACTCCCCCGAATTCACCAAAATACTGAAGATCCTGGATCTCATTGGCTGCGTTAAAGTTTTCCATAAATATTGTTTTTATTTTATCGCTCCAATTTGCATTTATTTCCTAATTATTACAACATAAATTTGAATATATAGAAAATAAAACTGTAAAATATTGTTTATTTAGAAAAATTATTTAGTATCTTCGGGATTGTTAAATTTTCACCAAAAAATTATCTATGGAACTTGACGAAACTGATAAGAAACTTTTACTTTTTTTACAAGATGACTGTAAGCAAACCACCAAAGAGCTATCCGGTAAACTTGGATTGTCTGTTACTGCAGTTTATGAGCGTGTAAAAAAGCTTGAAAATGCGGGGGTTATTTCAAAGTATGTAGCTTTGCTGGACAAGAGTAAAGTTAAGAAAAATTTTATCGTTCTGTGTCATGTAAAATTAAGCCAGCACAAAAAAGAATTTGTACTGCAGTTTGAAAAGGAAGTGATGGATTTGCAGGAAGTTACCGAATGCTTCCATGTGAGTGGAGATTATGATTACATTCTTAAAATAGGAGTGAAAGATATTGAAGACTATCGTAATTTTATGCTGACAAAGCTTACAACGCTTCAGCACATCGCAAGCACACACAGCTCATTTATGATTTCTGAGGTTAAAAATACAACGGCAATTATACTGTAGATTCTTAAACCTTAGGAAAACTATTTGATTTGATCTTCTTTTGTTATTTTATCAATGAAATAATGAAGTCTTTTAATATCAGATCTGCCTTTGTTTTTATCATTCAAAAAACAAGTGGTTACGATGACCATTTTTAAATCAGGAATAACGCAGATAAGTTGGCCGCCATAGCCGGTTGCTACATAAGCCTGATGTCCATTGGTTTTTCTTCGCCACCAGTAATAGCCATACCCGTTGGCATGGGGCATTACATCCCATGAATCCAGCTTTACCTGTTCCGAAGTGGATTCCTGAATCCATTTTGATGAGACAATCTGTTTGCTGCCTAATTTTCCGTTGTTAAGAATCATAGACCCAAATTTCAGCATATCTTCAGGTTTCATAAACATCTCTGAGCCTGCCAAATTTCTGTTCATTGAATCTGTGTCCCATCGGGGAACATTCATTTTTAAAGGTCTGAAAAGATTTTCAGTTGCGAATTGTTTCAGGTTGGTCTTTACAATTTTTGCCAGTGCAGCACCAAAAAGATGAGATTCACCACTGTTATAGTTGAATACAGTACCCGGATATTCTTCAAAAGGTAAATCCAGAACAAATTTTACAGGATCACCGGAAAACGACATGGCTGTTGATATTTTTGAATTTTCAATCCAGTCGAAGCCTCCTTGCATGGTCAGGAGATGTTTTAGCGTTAATGTATTTCTGATGGAGTCATTAAGAACTTTCCCTTCAATATTGGAAATGTTTTTAAAACTACTTCTTGAAACATTGTATTCCGGAAGAATTTTTAAAACCAGAGTATTGAGATTGGGAAGCAGATTTTTATCCTTTGCTATTCCTGCCAGAACAGAGACGATGCTTTTGGTAACAGATTTTATACTGAAGACAGTTTCTTTATTAGCTCCATGGAAATACTGCTGATACAGAAATCTGTCGTTTTGAGAAACAATAAAAGATCCCAAAGAAGGAATACTGTCATTAATTTCTTTGGTGAATTGGTCTGTAAATTCTTTTGGTAATTCTTTGTTAAAAGCTGCCTGTGATTTTACTTTAGAACAGAATAGGGTAAGACATAAAATTGTCAGAACCTGCAATACTTGCTTGGATCTCATTGTTTAAAAAAGAAGGGATAAATTATTAGCTGGTGAAAAGTATAAGTTAAAATCTGTCCGAAACAGAACCGTGATTCAATTTTGGACAGATTTTAGCAGATGTTTTCAATTCCTCTAAATTATGAAAAACAATGATTTTTTAAATATGTTTTAAAGAATATTTTTAATTTTTTTTGAATGATTTTCAGGGCATGATATATCGAAAGAAATTAAACCAACACTCCGTTTTTAGAAGAAATAGGATCCGGAAGGTCTGTTTCTCCGCTCATCTGAAGAAGGTCAATTTCAATCGTTCTGCAGATAGAAAGCATAGGGACGTCAAACATTAATCCTGCAAAAGGGTTTTCGGAATAATCTCCTACCAGTTCCATAATAATGTAGATCCATCCGATAATGATACAGAACGGAATAGAAGTCCAGATTCCCCAATCACCAAGCTTTGCAAATTCATTTACCAATCCAAGTGGAAGAAGCATAATGAAAAGAATATTGAAAACGAAGGCTGTACTGGCAAACTGTCTTGGAGAAGGGAATTTTTTGATTCTTTCGGCCTGTCCCTGAAAATTATAGAATTCATTCAGAGCGTTCTGAAGTTGAGTTTGATTGAATTCTGTAATTGCCCCCATATTTTTAAGCTCATTGATGTCTTTTGCCTGTTGAGAGACTAGGTAAGTGGCAAAGTTTTTATAATCATTTTTAAGCTCATATTCTTCTTCGGAAAGATATTTGTGTAGGAAAATAGGGGCTCTCCCGTAATCAGGAAACCCGGCTTTAATCAGTCTGTTTCTTCTCAGGTTGATATTCCCGAATTTCTTTTCTGTACTGATATGTTCCCATTCCGTAGGAACCAAAAGTTGTTCACGGAAAGTGTATAACCATGCAATATGACGATAAACGATTCTTTTTTTACGGTCTTCGAGATCAAAAACGCCAATTTCTTCATTTTTAGTATCAAAAGCGTAAACCATAGAAGCAAATGAACGGCTTGAATTCACAATGCCGCCCCAGATTTTTCTGGCTTCCCAAAGTCTGTCATAAGCCTGGTTGTTTTTGAAACCCACAAGGAATGCTTCTGCTGTACCAATCAGGGCAACAGGAACCCAGGGAATCGTCATCCAGTGCCAGTTGAAGAAATAAAAGAAAACAGCAATTAATGTACACCAGATTGATATAAAAATAAGGTGTACACCGGCCAGATTGAGAACCTGTTTATAATTGACGTATTTGGTTGTGATCATAAAGATAGATGTGTTTTGCGTGTAGAGACAAAATAAATACCAAACTGTGATGTTTTTGTTTTGTAATGCCTGTCAGGTAATAGATAATCGGGTTTTCTTGGTTTATAATAACTTGGGATTGAGGTTGATAATCTTAATAAAAGTAGTGAAAAAATTGCATAAAAAAACCTCTAAAAATTTTTAGAGGTTTTAATTTTATATAAACTTAATATTTCAGCATTTCTTCGATCTTATTGCTGAGCTTTTCAGCATTCGGAAGCATTTCTTTTTCCAATATCAGATTGATTGGTACGGCAGGTACATCCAATGAACCTATCGTTTCTACCGGTGCATCAAGATATTTGAAGCAGTTTTTAGAAATACGGTGGGCAAAAGCTTCTGCAAAAGAGTTGTTAAGCTGTTCTTCGGTAAGAACGATGCATTTTCCGTGGGCTTTTACTCTTTCAAAAACAAGTTCTTCATCAAGAGGAATTAAAGTTCTTAAATCAATCACTTCAACTCTTCCGTTGAAATTTTTGGCTGCTTCTTTAGCCCAGTAAACTCCCATTCCGTAAGTAACGACTAATAAAGTTCCGCCTTTTTCTGTTTCGTTTTTATCAGCCTCGATAATTACTTTACCTTTTCCGAACGGAAGAACATAATCTTCAGCAGGTTCTATTGTTTTGGCATCCTCAGTTCCCGGAACTTTACTCCAGTATAACCCTTTATGTTCCAGCATTACTACCGGGTTTGGATCGTAATAGGCAGCTTTTAATAAGCCTTTAAAATCAGCTGCATTACTTGGATATGCTATTTTGATTCCTTTAATATTGGCTAAAATACTTTCAACGCTTCCGCTGTGGTAAGGACCGCCACCGCCATATGCTCCGATTGGAACACGGATAATGTTGCTTACAGGGAATTTCCCGCCACTTAAATAGCTCGATTTTGAAATCTCTGTAATCAACTGGTTGATTCCCGGATAAATATAGTCTGCAAACTGAACTTCAACAATTGGTTTTAAGCCCACAGCACTCATTCCGGCTGTAGATCCAATGATATAAGCTTCCTGAATGGCTGTATTGAAGACTCTTTTGCTTCCGAATTTTTTTCCTAAAGTAACTGTTTCACGAAAAACTCCGCCAATTCTTTCTCCTACATCCTGTCCGTAAAGAAGAGCTTCAGGGTGTTTCCACATCAATTCCTGAATAGCATGGATAGCAGCATCTACCATCACAATTTTTTCTCCGTTGGCTGGTTCACGTGTTCCAGCCTCCTCAGTAATAGGAGTAGGAGCAAAAACGTGCTGCATTACAGTTTCAGGTTTGGGGTCTTCTGCATTTTTAGCTTTTTCAAAAGCTTCTTCTGCTTCAAGACGTGCCTTTTTAGTGATTTGCTTTAAAAGATCTTCGTCTACGCCTGTTTCCAGTAAATATTTTCTAAGGATTTCTCCCGGATCTTTCGCTCTGTGTTTCGTTAAATCTTCTTCGTCTCTATAGAATTCTCTTCTTACTCCTGAAGTATGGTGCCCAATTAAAACAGTTTTTGCACAAACGACTAAAGGTTTTCTTTCCGTTCTTACAAAATCTACGGCTTTCTTCATCGCTTCAAAACTTTCTACGAAATCTGTTCCGTCTACTCTCATTCTGCTTAACCCTGTGAATCCTGCAACAAAATCATAGGCATCACACGTTCTCGCTTCGTCTTTCGTTACGGAAATTCCCCATTCATTATCCTGTACAAGGAAGATGATAGGAAGCTGATGTAAAGCGGCAAACTGTAAAGCCTCACTCACTTCACCTTCTGTAACGGAATTGTCTCCAAGACTGCAGACAACAACAGGATTGTTTTCAAACTCCTGCAGATTGAAGTCCTGAATGTATTTGATTCCCTGAGCTACTCCTGTAGTAGGGATGGTTTGCATACCGGTTGCAGAACTCTGGTGAACAATCTTAGGTTTGTTTTCATCTCTGCTAGAAGGGTGGGAGTAATAAGATCTTCCTCCGGAAAAAGGATCATCAGCTTTAGCCAGCAATTGAAGCATTAACTGATAAGGTTCAAAACCAATTCCTAAAAGAATACTTTCGTCTCTGTAATAAGGAGAAACCCAGTCTTCTTTCTTCAGCTGATAAGCTGTCGCAAGCTGAATGGCTTCGTGACCTCTTGAAGTACTGTGAACGTATTTACATACGTTTCTGTTTTCTTCATAAATATCAGCCATTGCTTTGGCCAGCATCATATGATTATACGCTTTGAGTAATATATCCTGAGAAACTTTTTCGTGAAGTGCATTTTCCATAGGAAGCAAATATACATAAAAAACAAAATACTAACAACTGTTAGTATTTTGTGAAAAATCTTTGTCTATATAGGTTATTCCTTGATCACTTTTTTAGAAATAACATCTTTGTCTGTTTTTACTTCAATGATGTAAATTCCTTTTGTATAAGAAGATAAATTCACGGTTTCTTTCTCATCATTAATAGTACCGCTTTGTAATTTTTTACCAGTAAGGTCATATACATTGAAAGTGGATTTTTTAGGTGCTTTTAGAATGTTTGTGAAATCTTTCGTAATTGTAGGGGCAATGGCAAGATTGTTAAGAGGATTTGCCGCATCCTTAGTTCCTAATAATTCTGTAAATCCGGTTACTATAACAGAATAGTTTTGAGGAGCATTCCCTCCTGAATTATTTTTCAGTATGCCTTTATTGGTAATTTCTATTTTGTAAGTTCTTCCTGCAACCGGAGCATCAATTACTACCTGCTCCACATTATCTACAGTATTGTCTCCTTTGGTAGCAGGCGTCATAGGATTGTTGGCATCCAGTTTCCAAGGATAATAAACCGTATTGGTAGTAGTGTCTGTAATTTTTAGATCCAGATCATTAATCAGTTTGGAACTTCTGTTATTGTAAATATTATTCCACTGATTAGTAAAGTTGGTAAACTCAGGATCTACCCAGGATATGGTAACTTTTAATGGTTCTGAACCTGATGCTTTTACTGTTTTTACCTTGGCAACTCCGCTGTTTAATGTTTCGTCATTAAATATAATGCTGTTATTGGATTTCCCTACGAGAAGTTCAGCTCCTTTTTTTGCATCAATAAATCCCCAGCCAAATTGTGGATCAGGGCCTATGTTGCCTGCTTCTTTTGCTGAGTGTACCATTAATGTTTTTGCTGATGCCGCATTGAGTAAGTTTCCGGAAAACAGTTGTTTGTTAATCTGTGTCCAAAGTCCAACTATACCTGTTACTACAGGAGCAGAATAAGAAGTACCATCTCCTATATCTATTTTACTGCCTCCTGTGGCATTATTGTCTGTCCATGCACTGGCAACACTTGTTCCTACAGCGGTAATATCCGGTTTAATACCTCCGTCATCTCTTGGTCCCGCACTACTGTAAACGGAATGGATAACGTCTGAAGAATTAGTGTATCTTCCGTCATTAGTTGTAATTCTGTCTGCAGCCGCTACAACGATGATGTTTTTTCCAAGAGAACCAATCCCAATACAGTCATATCCCTGCGCACAGTTATTGGGAGGAAGCGTATCGGTAAGTGCGAATTCTACCAAATTACCATTATTATCTTTATAGTACTTTTTATAAGTACTTGTATCGGCACTAGGCCCTTCTCCAAATGAGTTTCCGGCAGATTTTACAATGATATAAGAAGGGTTGTTGTATACAATCTGATCATAATCACGGTCATTTGTATGATAGGTTCCCTGAGCGTCAAAAGATGTGTTTGGACTTGCAAAAGCCCCGTTCCATACCCATGAAGGTTCATTATTAATCAGTTGAGGATCCGCCCATCCCTGATTAGTTCCATAGGAGTGATTGGAAATGTTAGGTTGAGCCGTCGTGATTTTTTGAAAAACTGTTTTTTGGGTAGTTTCTCCGTCCAGTATAGACGTTCCAAAAGCGTATGCTTCTATCGTAGAATTAGGTGCAATTCCTTTGAAATTAACCTGTCTAGTTGTACCATTCGTAAACGTAACCGTGTATGGGTAATCTTTTGCTCCTATAAAGCTGGAAACAGCTGTTGCGTGATCACCATAGTTAACGGTACTGCTTTCTTTGTTGGTTATTCTATTAGGTAAATTGTTGAAAAAAACGTGACCGGCAAATACCCTTGCTACCCCAGATGAGGTGCTTCCGTCAAAAATAGTATACTTAATACCTTCTCCATTAAAAGATCCCGTTAAACCAGTAATATTTCCTCCCTGTAAAAAATCAGAATTGGAATTTTTAATCTGATCCATATCATGAGCCTGGAAAAAATAGGGTCTGTTATCAGGTAAAAAGCCTGCAAGATTAGTCCTTTGCAGTTCAATCTCTTTCAAAACTTCAGGAGTTCTGTTAGTGCCATATCGTTTAGATACGTAAACATCAAACTTTTCATTGTTCTCTGTTCTTTGTTGTTCAAATTTTCTGTTTAGCTCTTCATTATTTTGAGCATTCATCAGTGAAACGAACAAAAAACTGATTAATAGTAATTGTTTCTTCATTTTAGGTAACAGATTGTTAAAATTATCGTAAATCAAATTTATGCTAATATTTTAATAATTAGTGAGTTTGGATGAATAAGTCTAATTTTTTAAGCTAATTTTAATTTTTCACTTTAATTGTTAAAATAGTTTTTTTGAAAAAGTATTATTTTTTTAATATTATTGATTGTTTGTATGAATGTTATAAGGCAATAATTAGAAAAAAATGAAGTAACTTTACATTCTCTTTTTTATAAAAAAGTTAGAAAATTATATGTATTTAATTTTTGACACAGAAACAACAGGTTTACCAAAAAATTTCAACGCTCCGCTTTCAGACTCGGATAACTGGCCAAGAATGGTTCAGATTGCATGGCAGATACATGATGATGACGGAAAATTGATTGAAAACCAGGATTATATAATAAAACCTGAAGGGTATGATATTCCCTTCAACGCTGCCCGTATTCACGGAATTACAACGAAAATAGCCCATGAAGAAGGCCGTGACCTTGAAGAAATTTTAAAAGAATTTGCTGAAGCTTTAGATAGAGTAAGAGTAGTTTCCGGACACAATGTAGAATTCGATTACAATATTGTAGGAGCAGAATTTTACAGAAAGAATCTTAAAGATAATCTACAGGAAAAACCCAAAGCGGATACCATGATTTTGGGAACCGACTTCTGCCAGTTAGGTGGAGGAAGGGGAGGAAAATACAAATCTCCGAAACTTGAAGAACTTTATGAAAAACTTTACGGAAACAAGTTTGATGAAGCCCATAATGCTGCTGCCGACGTAAATGCAACGGCCAGAGCTTTCTTTGAAATGATAAGAATTGGAGTTGTTCCCGCAGAAACATTAAAGATTTCTGAAGATCAGCTGGCTTATTTCAAGAGCCTTTATCCGGATCCGATAAAACCCTTCAATATTGTTATCAGAAGGCAGGTTGCAGATTTTCACAATAAGAAAAAACAGCAGGATTTCGGAAGTGTTGATGAAATTGATCTGGGTAAATATTTCAATTTTGACAATCACAGTGTTTTCTCAACATTAATGGCGACCTCAAGCATTAATGATTTAATTAAAAAAGCTACGGATGATAATTTCCCTGCCGTTGGAATGGTGGATTTGGGGAATATGATGGGGGCCTTCAAATTTGTTTCAGCAATTGAAGGAGCAAACGGTGATCGTGCAAAAAAACATAAAGAATATTTAGCAAAAAAACAGGAAGCAGAGGAGAATGGAGAAGAATTTAATGAGGCTGAGCCCGTTTCAGAACCCTTAATTCCTGTTGTGGGCTGTGAATTTTATATTTCAGACCGTTACGAACAGAAACAGTTTACCAAAGATGATCCCGACAGAAGAACGCAGGTGGTTTTGTTGGCGAAAGATTTTGAAGGATATAAAAACTTAGCAAAACTTTCAAGTATTGGATTCTTAAAAGGATTTTATTTTGGAGTTCCAAGGATCAGCCGTGAATTGATTGCTGAATATAAAGAAGGTCTGATTGCTCTTACTTCTGGAATTCTGGGAGATATTCCCGATGCAATTTTAAATACCGGTGAACAAAAAGGGGAAGAACTTTTCAAATGGTGGAAAGATACTTTTGAAGATGATTTTTATGTTCAGATTCAAAATCATAAACTGCCTGAAGAAGAGCATTTAAATGATGTTTTACTACATTTTGCAGATAAATATAATGTTAAAATTTTAGCCCAGAACGAAACTTTTTATACCAATAAAGACGATTCTAATATTCAGGATATTGTAAGCTGTATCAAAGACGGAGAAAAACTGACAACTCCTGTCGGAAAAGGCTTCGGAAAAAGAAGGGGATTGGCTACGGGAGAATATTATATCAAAAATTCTGACGAAATAAAAGAAGCTTTTTTAGCGTATCCTGATGCTTTTGATGCGTATGAAGAGTTCACTGCAAAATTTAAACCTTATACCTTAAAAAGGGACGTTTTACTTCCAAAATTTGATATTCCTGAAGAATTTATTCATGCTGAAGATGATATTGATGGAGGAAAACGGGGTGAAATGGCGTATTTGACACATTTAACTTATGAGGGAGCGAAAAAAAGATATGTAGATACCGGAATCACGGACGAAATTAAAGAACGTTTGGATTTTGAACTGGAAGTAGTGGCCAATACGGGGTATCCTGGTTATTTCCTGATTGTACAGGATTTTTGTAATGAAGCAAGAAAAATGGGAGTTTGGGTTGGTCCTGGCCGTGGTTCTGCTGCAGGTTCTGCTGTGGCTTACTGTACCGGAATTACCAATGTGGATCCTATTAAATATGATCTCCTTTTTGAGAGATTCTTGAATCCGGAAAGGGTTTCCATGCCGGATATTGATATTGACTTCGATGATGAGGGACGTGATAAAATCATCAAATGGGTAGTTGAAAAATACGGGAAAAATCAGGTAGCACAGATTATTACATACTCTGTTTTGGGTGGGAAATCTGCAATTAAAGATGCGGGAAGGGTTTTGGATGTTCCGATTCCTGATACGAATAATATTGCAAAATTGATTCCGCCAAGCCCGGGGATGAATATTGCAAAAGCTTTATCTAAATATGATAAGCTTAAACCGGAAGAACAAATGCTTGTTGATGAAATGAGATATGTTCTGAATAGTCCCGATGATGCCCGCCATGATGTACTTGCGAGTGCGAAAAAAATGGAAGGATGTATCAGAAATACCGGTATTCATGCCTGTGGGGTGATTATTACTCCGGAAGATGTAAGTAACCTTGTACCGGTGACTATTGCTGCGAAAGATGCGGATATTCTGGTTTCGCAGTTTGATAACTCGGTGGCGGAAAGTGCAGGTCTTCTGAAGATGGACTTTCTGGGGCTTAGAACTTTGACGATCATTAAAGATGCATTAAAGCTTGTAAAGGCAAGATATGACATAGATATTGATCCGGATCTTATTCCGCTTGATGATGCGAAGACTTACCAATTATTTAAAGAAGGAAGAACAGTAGGGATTTTCCAGTATGAAAGTCCCGGAATGCAAAAATACATGAGGGAGCTTAAGCCAACGGTTTTTGCTGACCTTATTGCCATGAATGCTTTGTATCGTCCGGGGCCGATCAAATATATTCCAAACTTCATTAACAGAAAGCACGGAATTGAAGAGATCGTTTATGACTTACCGGAAACAGAAGAATATTTAAAAGAAACATACGGGATTACCGTTTATCAGGAGCAGGTAATGCTTTTGTCCCAGAAATTGGCCAATTTTACCAAAGGTGAAGCCGATACTTTGAGAAAAGCGATGGGTAAAAAGCAGATTGATGTTCTTAATAAAATGTACCCGAAATTCATTGAAGGTGGTAGAAAAAACAACCTGAATGAAGAAAGACTGGAGAAAATCTGGAATGACTGGAAAGCCTTTGCGGAATATGCCTTCAACAAATCTCACTCCACCTGCTATGCATTTATTGCTTACCAGACAGCTTATCTGAAGGCCAATTATCCGGCAGAATATATGGCGAGTGTAATGAGTAATAACATTAACAATACGGACTCAATTACCATGTTCATGGAGGATTGCAAAAGTATGGGAGTGGATGTATTAGGACCGGATGTGAATGAATCCCAATATAAGTTCTCTGTAAACGAAAAAGGACAGATCCGTTTCGGTCTGGGAGCAATTAAAGGGATTGGTGAAGGTCCGAGTGAAGGAATTACACGAGAAAGAGCGAATGGAAGATTCAAAAATATTTATGATTTCTTTGAAAGAATTCTGCCTTCGCAAATGAATAAAAGAGTAGCGGAAAGTTTGGTGCTTGCAGGAGCTTTCGATGAATTGGATTCGTTCCATAGAGGCCAGTATTTTGATATTGATATGGCTGGAAGAACCAATCTGGAAAGACTGATCAGATACGGACAAAGCTTCCAGGAAAGTAAAAATGAGATGGAACATTCTCTTTTTGCTGATTTTGCTGAAGAAGTTCAGATTGAGCAGCCGAAATTGGCACCCTGCCCGGAATGGCCAAACATGCATAAACTTAATAAAGAAAAAGAAACGATCGGATTCTATCTTTCTGCGCATCCTTTGGATGAATTTAAATACCAATATCAGTTTATGCAGGGACAGCTTTCTAAAAAGTCGGTATTGGAGAAAGATGAAGAAAAAGTGGTTATAGATGAAGCTCCTATTCTGGAAAAAGATTCTATTGATGAGGTGGCAGACCTTGTAGAAATTGTCTCTGATGACATCGTTGCCGGTGAAGAGGAAGAAATTATAGAAGAAGTTACAAAAAAAGCTGAACCGAAAGGAGTTTTTCATTTCTTGAATCTTGATGAAGTGGACGCTTATAAAGAGCAGGCTTTTGCGAATAAGCAGGAGGAACTTTTTGAAGAAAAGAAAAAAGACTGGAAAACCTTGCAAAAGGAAAGAGAAAACGGTGGTGGTGGAAAAGAATACACTGTTGCGGGTCTGATTACTGAATATGTAGTAAAAGACGGTTTCAGAAGCGGTGAAAAAGTAGCTTTTGTGACGCTGGAGGATTATTCGGGATCATATTCATTTAGGCTGGGGGACAGGGATTATATGAAACTGAAGGAAAAACTGGAAGTTCAGAGGTTTGTTATTTTTAAAATAAAATTTGCTCAGGTGAAGGATGGAAGGGTCTTCGTTAATGTAAATGATGTAATAGAACTTCAGGAAGCATTCGAGCGGTTTGCGAAGAGTATATCTTTGGTTATGGATGTTATGGATGTAAGAGCTGAAGATCTGGATTTTTTCAGAACGGTGCTTGATAGAAATAAGGGAAATCAGAAGCTTAAGTTTTTTATCAAAAATCTTGAAGATGACTCTCATATTGAAGTACAGTCTATGAAACATTCGGTAGATTTGAATGGAGATTTGATTAAAGAAATCCAGCTTCTTAATAAGTATGAGTTCTATCTGAACTAAAAAAAATATACAATAGTATAGAGAGTGACCAAAAGTCACTCTTTTTTTTGTTTGTGTATTGGGGATTATGATGAAAATTTTTAAATAGTTTTTTATGTTAAATAGAAAAATTTTCTACAGTCTATTTTAATGATATAGTATTTTAATAGTCTGATTAATAGTGTTTTAAGCTTTTTTCAACAAATTGCGAAATAAATATTTAAATTAAATAAACGTTTAATTTTATTTGATTTTTTTAATGTTATTAGCTATTTATTATTAAAATTTTATGATAATTTTTAATATTTAAAATAATAGTTATACATTTATCGCCCTAACTTTTATTATTACTATTTATGAAGAAATTATTACTATTAAGTCTATTTTTAATAGCTTCCATTACGAATGCCCAGATAATGCTGGGAAGCGGGACAACCCAGGGGGGGTATGTTCCTATTGATGTCAACTACGGATACAACTACACGCAGCAGATTTTTACCAAAAGTGAAATTAACGCCAACGCTGCGGGTAATATTACCGGAATGAAATTTTATTTACCCAATAATGCTGATATTACAAAATCAGTAGATTGGGTTGTATATGTAGGTCATACTACTAAAACTTCTTTTTCCAGTACTACAGACTGGATTCCTGTATCTGGTTTGTCTCAGGTGTTTTCCGGGACAGTAAGTGCTTCCGGAAGTGAAGTGACTGTAAACTTTACCACACCTTTTGCTTATAATAATACGGATAACCTTGTTGTTGCTGTGGATGAGAATACTACAGACTACACAGCAACGTCAAATAGATTCTACACTTTTACGGGGGCTTCCAATTCAACTTTGTATTATAGAAGTGATACAACAAACCCTGATCCAACTTCACCACCTACAGGAACAAGAACAGCAACAAAATCTGTTGCAAGTCTGCTAGGACTTACTCCGGGAATTCCCGCTTGTCCTGTTGTTTCTGCGCCTGCGGCTGCAGCAACAGGTGTTTCTGTATTGCCTACCATCAGCTGGGCTGTTGCAAGTTCTGCTTCATCATATAAGATCAGCATCGGAACAACGCCGGGAGCTACCAATGTGATGAACATGCAGGATGTAGGAAATGTGACTTCTTATACACTAACGAGTTCTTTGAGTTTTGACACTCAGTATTATTACACAGTATATGCTGCCAATTCTACAGGAGTTTCTCCTGCATGTACAGAAAGATCTTTCACTACAATGGCTACATTGGGATGTCCGTCTGTGAGTGCGCCTACAGCTGCTCAGGTTGGTTTACCTGTGTTAACTACTTTCTCATGGCCTGCAGTAAGCGGAGCGCTGGGATATAGATTAAGCATCGGAACATCTGCCGGTTCATCCAATGTTCTGAGTAATTTTGATATGGGGAACGTTACTGCTTATACCCTTACTTCAGCACAGCAGTTGAATCCTACAACGCAGTATTATTATACAATTACAGCTTATAATGGCGGTGTTGTGTCAACAGGCTGTACTGAAAGAAATTTCACTACGACTGTGGTGCCACCTGCAAATGATAATTGTTCAGGTGCTGTAAATTTAACAGTAAATCCTTCTTTGACTTGTACTGCTACAACTCCAGGTAATACATTGGGAGCTACAGAATCTATGGCTGCAGGCACTTGTAGCGGAACTCCAAATGATGATGTTTGGTATAAATTTACTGCAACAGCAGCAAGTCATGTTGTAGCGCTTTCTAATGTAACTTCTACAGGAACTACAACAGGTATTACGGATATGTATTTCCAGGTATTGTCAGGAAGCTGTGGTACTATGACAAGTATGCTGTGTTCTGATCCTGATACGAATATCGTTACCGGTCTTACTCCGGGTCAGACTTATTATATCAGAGTATATACTTACTCATCTACTGTTACTGCCAATGCAAGTTTCAATATCTGTGTAAGTACACCACCGCCACCGCCAGCTAATGATGACTGTGCGAACGCGGTTGCTATTACTATAAACCCTGATATGAGTTGTGCTAGTATTACAGCAGGAACAACATTGGGAGGAACAAGTTCAGGAGTTGCTCTTGGATCTTGCTCAGGAACAGCTGATGATGACGTTTGGTATAAATTTACTGCAACCTCAACAGGTCATACTTTCCAACTTAAAAATATAGTTTCTGTAGGAAACGCTTCTACAACGTCTTTATATGCTCAGGTATTTAGTGGTGCTTGTGGCGCTTTGGTAAGTACTACATGTATCAGCTCAAATACAAACTTTACAAACTTAACAGGTCTTACAGCAGGTCAGACTTATTATGTAAGAGTATATACTTATGATGCTAATTCAGGGGCAAGTTTTTATGCTAACTCCTTTGATATCTGTATGGGAACACTTCCTGCAGCTCCTGCTAATGATGAGTGTTCGGCTGCTGTTTCTTTATCTGTGAGTCCAACATTGACATGCGCTACACCGGTATCCGGAACAACTTTAAGTGCAACTAATTCAGGATTGGCAGTAAGTCCATGTACAGGAACAGCTGATGATGATGTTTGGTATAAATTTACAGCTACAGGTACTGATCATGTAGTATTGCTTTCAAACGTTACTGCCTCTGGAACTTCCACGTCTACAAGTGTATATACTCAGGTTTTCAGTGGAGCTTGTGGTACTTTGACAAGTATTAAATGTGGTACTGCAGTCAATACACCACTTACCGGTCTTACTCCAGGTCAGACTTATTATGTAAGAGTTTACAATTCTAATACGAATGGTAGTACACTATATGCTAATAACTTCAATATTTGTATTGGTACACCTCCGCCGCCACCTGCAAATGACGATTGTGCAAATGCTGCATCTCTTTCTGTGAGCGGTACAGATGCTTTTCTGAACCCTGTGAACGGTTCTACAGTGAGTGCTACTCAGAGTTCAGGAGTTACAGCACCTACATGTAGTGCATCCGGTATTAATGATGATGTTTGGTATTCATTTACTGCAACAGGTGCTACACACCTTGTACATGTTTTATATACTGATAATGCAACAAGTACACAGATCTATTCCGGAACATGTGGAGCTTTAACAGCTATGACTTGTTTCGATGGTGCTTACGGAAATTCAAGTGTATTATTACAAAACCTTGTAGTAGGGCAAACATATTATGTGAGAGTGTACTCTTCTACAAGTACTGCCACTACAACATCTAATTTCCAGATTGCTGTAACCACTCCTTCACCTGTAACTAATGATACTTGTGATACGGCTATTGCTCTGGCTTGTAATGGTACGGCTCAGGGTGTTAATGCTCTTGCTGGGGATGAAACACTTCCTTCTTCAACTTGTGGAAGTTCCGGAAGTACAGCATCTTATAAAGGTGTTTGGTATACCGTAACAGCTACTGAAAATGGTCCTATTACCATTGATGCATGTGGTACACAATATGACGCTTATTTAAGAGTATATACGGGGGCTTGTGGTTCGCTTACTTGTTTCAGCAACAGTTCAGGTGTAGGATATGCTGATGCTGGTTGTACAAACACTCTTTATAATGCTCCAACAGTAACATTTACAGGAGTTGCCGGGACTACTTATTATGTATTGCTTACAGGATATGCTTCAACCAGAATTGGTAATTATAGCATTTCTGTTACACAAGGATGTTCAGGGCTTGCAACAGCTGAAATTGAAAAGAAAAACAATGAAATTAAAGCTTACCCTAATCCATTTGTAGACGATCTGAATATTTCAGATGCTTCTAAAGTGAAATCAGCTTCTGTAGTTGATGTCGCGGGAAGAATTGTAAAAACTATAGACAATCCTTCTTCTACGCTTCATTTAGGTGAGCTGAAACAAGGAATGTATTTAGTAGTCTTGAATATGAAAGACGGATCTAAACAAACGATTAAAGCAATTAAAAGATAAAATTTATTAATCATATAATATGAAACGACAGCTAAAACAGCTGTCGTTTTTTTATTTTTAAACTTTAAAAAAGGGTATTTCAAATTATTGTAAATTCGTGGATGTATTAATAACCAAAAACTTATACATGAAGAAAATCTTATTTGTATGCTTACTGATGATAAGCATCGTATTAAGTGCTCAAATCAAACTGGGTGGAGGTAGTACGGCTACCGGGAGTACTCCGGTCAGTAATGCTTTTAGCTCCTATTCTCAGCAGATTTATACAAAACAAGAGATCAATGCTGATGCGGCAGGTAATATTACCGGACTTAAATTTTATGTAACACCTTCTGCTAACATGGGGTATGTCGCACAGTGGGATATCTATCTTGGACATACAACGAAAGCTACTTTTGTGGCAAATGATAACTGGCTTCCAACTGGGCTGATGATAAAGGTTTATTCAGGTACAGTTACTAATACAAATGGTGTGATAGATATCACTTTTACAACTCCGTTCCCGTATGACAATGCTCAGAACTTAGTAATTGGAGTTCATCAAAAGATGTTTAATGATATTCCTCCTAATCAGTTTTTTGTCTATAATACTACAGAAGGGGGTGGCGTTTTTACTGATTCTCCAGTTTATTCAGGTGATCCTTCAACGAGTCCAAATGGAACAGTTTTATCTTATAAGTCTGTGGTGAGTCTTAAAGGATTAGTGCCAAGTGTATTACCTGTATGTCCTGCGGTTTCTTATCCTCTTAATAATGCAATACTTGTCCCTGTTTCCCCGGCTATTACCTGGGGTGTATCACCAGGAGCAACAGGTTATAAGGTTTCTATAGGAACTACTCCGGGAGGAACGGATGTGGTTAATCAACAATCGGTAGCTACAACGAGTTTTACTCCATCATCTCCGTTATCAGTTTATACCACTTATTATCTTAATGTAAAAGCTGTTGGAGTAACAGGTGAATCTTCAGGTTGTGTTAACATCAAATTTACGACAGGAGTATTGCCACCATCTAATGATGAATGTACAAATGCTATAAATTTAACAGTTAATCCGAATATAGATTGTGTAAGTTTTACTTCCGGTACAACTTTGATGGCGTCTGTATCTAATCAGGGTCAAAATTCATGTATTACTTCTTATAGTCATAATGATGTATGGTATAAATTTACGGCTATAGCTTCTAAACATATGATTAAATTAAGTAACATAACCTCTGTAGGAGCAGTAAATAATGGGTCTCCATATTTTTCTGTTTTTAAGGGGAACTGTGGTAACTTAACAACTATTGCATGTAGTGATGAAGCTCAATATTATTCAATAGTAAATAATCTTACTCCAGGCGAAACTTATTATATAAAAGTGTTTACTCGTACTAATTATGGTTTTGCTCAAAATTTTGATATATGTGTAGTAACATTTCCGCCACCACCAGCCAATGACGAATGTGCAAATGCAATAGATTTACCTGTAAATCCTGATTTGAACTGTGTAAGTGTTACTCAGGGAACCACTGTATCTGCGACAGATTCAAGTTTATCACCTATTACTTGTTATAATAGTCCTAATTATGATGTCTGGTTTAAATTTACAGCAACAGGCAATAAACATGTTATTAAATTAAGCAATATTGTCTATAAAGTTCCGGTATTTTTTGCCCCTACTTTACGTTTTCAGGTTTATAAGGGGGATTGTAACAATTTAGTTAGTCTTTCTTGCTCTTATCTTAATGCTTTGGCTGTAGATAATCTTACAGCAGGAGATACTTATTATATAAGAGTCTACAGTAGCTTGGCACAACAAACCAGTGCTATGAATTTTGATATATGTGTAGGAACAGATATAACGCCGCCTCCACCAAATGATGAATGTATAAACGCAATTACTTTGCCTGTAAACCCTGATTTGAATTGTTCTGTCGTAACTGCTGGAAGTACTGTGGGAGCAACAGTATCGAACGTATCAGCTCCAATATGTGGGGATGTTACAAATCCAAGAGATGTATGGTTCAAATTTACAGCTACTGCGACAGGTCACTTGATTAGTTTGAAAGATTTGGTTTCTCTTGGGGTACAATCTGGTACTGAGACCTATTTTCAGGTTTTTAGTGGTGATTGTGGTAATCTTACAAGTATTAAATGTTCACATCTTATGGGTGGGGTTTCCGGACTTACAATAGGTCAAACTTATTATATAAGAGTATTTAATATCAGATACCCAAGTGAAGTGGTTGGATTTAATATATGTATTGGGACATTGCCACCAGTTCCGGTAAATGATAGTTGTTCAGGAGCTTTGGTTGCATCTGTATTTCCTTATAGCTATTCGCAAACAGATGCATTAGCAGCAACTAATAATAATGGATTTATTACAGCTTGCAGTCCGGCAATGAATGATGGTACGTGGTTTACATTTACAGGTGATGGTTCTACTCATAAAATTTTAGTATCACCTATAGGAAGTGGAAATCCTTGGGTAGGAGTTTATAAAGGAGGATGTGGAAGTTTAATTTGTGTTACTAAGGGTGGGTATTCAGCACCAATATCTTTTGATACTGTTCCGGGAACTGTATATTATGTAAATGTTGGGGATGGAAATGCTACTATTGATGCTCTAGAAACTCCTTTTACAATTACTATTTCCAGAGGGACTTTGGGGTTATCTGAGGTTTCAAAAGGCAGAGAAACTATTGAAGCATATCCAAATCCATTTACAGACGTTCTGCATATTTCAAAAGCAGATAAAGTGAAATCAGTTTCCATTCTGCATTCTTCAGGAAGGTTGATTAAAACCATTGAAAAACCTTCTTCTGAACTTCATTTGCGAGATCTTAAAGAAGGAACGTATTTAGTAGTCTTAAATATGAAAGACGGATCTAGACAAACAATTAAGGCAATTAAAAGATAAATAATCTCTTAAAGAAATAGGAAAAAGAGGCTCCTCAATTTGAGTGGCCTCTCTTTTTATAAGTGGAATTATCTTTTATAAAAGGAAAACTTTAATTCATTGTGATATAATTAAAAAAATATTTTTTTTATTGTTGATTTTCACTAGATTTGATTAACTAATACTGTTTTTTATATGAGAAATTTTTTACTTGTTGGTTTCTTAATGGCCGGCTTTTTATCCTCCGCACAGACTTACTGTACGCCAGCGTTTGCTAGTGGGTGTAGTGGAGGAGATGTGATAGACTCCTTTGCAATTCCGGGTGCCGGATTTGATCATCCTAATACAGGTTGTTCTACTGATGCATATGGGGATTATACTGCTATGACAATTAACCTTAGTGCAGGTTTGAGTTATGACTTTAGTGTTAAACATGATTACAGTGATCAGAATGTACGTATTTGGATAGATTTTAATAATGACGGAACTTTTGATGACACAGCTCCTGAGCTTGTAGCTTCTGCTAGCAGTACTCTTGTAGGAGCAAATAATATTACCTCAGGACTTATCGTAATTCCTTCTACCGTTACTCCGGGTACTTACAGAATGAGAATAGGAGACCGATTCTCCAGCGATCCTATTCCTTGTAATACAGATGGGTATGGAGAAGCCCATGATTATACAGTGGTAATTGGTGCGGTTCCAACTTGTTTTGCACCGTCTGCTTTAACGGTATCTGCAGTTACAGCAAATTCAGCTCAGGTTGCATGGACTGCTCCGGCTTCTGCTCCGGGAAGCGGATATGAATATTATTATTCAACCTCAAGTACATATCCTACGGCTGCTACCGTGGTTTCAGGAGCAGGAAGTGGATTAACTGCTAGCCTGTCATTACTTACACCAGCTACTACTTATCATGTATGGGCACGTTCCGTATGCAGTACTTCAAATAAAAGTGCATGGTCTCAGATGGCAACATTTATGACATCGTGTGTTTCTGTGGGAGTGCCGTATGCATTGGATTTTGAAAGTATAACTCCGCCTGATCTTCCGAATTGTACCTCTGTGGTGAACGATGGTTCAGGAAATATGTGGGAGACAGGAGATCTGGATGCTCAAGGATTTACAGGAAATGTTCTTCAGTATTCTTATGATTATGCCAATAGCGCTGATACCTGGTTTTTCACCAACGGAATTAATCTTACAGCAGGAGTTACCTACAGAATAAAATATAAATATGCAAATGCAGAAGGAACTGTATATGCTGAAAAATTAAAAGTTGCCTACGGAACTTCAGCTACGGGAGCAGGAATGACCAACACATTAGCTGATCACTCGAATATTGTTACCAGTACAGCAACAAGTACTTTTGTGAATTTTACACCAACTACTACAGGAGTTTATTATTTTGGATTTCAGGCCTACTCTGATGCTAATATGAACCAGTTATATGTGGATGATATTAATATTGATGTAGCGCCAGCTTGTAGTGAGCCTAACGCATTAGTTATGTCAAATATTACTGCCGCAGGAGCTACAGTTTCATGGACAGCAGCTACTCCTGTGCCGGCAAACGGATATGATATTTATTACAGCACAACCAATACGGCACCTACAGCGACAACTACCCCTAATTTTACAGGAGTTACAGCAACTACTTATAATATTCCAAGTTTAGCTGCTTCCACTGCTTATCATGTATGGGTAAGATCTGCGTGCAGTGCTACAAGTAAAAGTATATGGAGTGATCCAGCTACATTTACGACGTTGTGTTCAAGTGCGAACCTTCCTTATACTGTAGATTTTGAAAATATTACCGTTCCAGAGCTTCCGGGCTGTACAATGAACGTTAACACGGGTGCTGGTAATAATTGGGAAACTGCAGATCCGCCTTCTGATAGCCAAGGATTTACTACCAATGTGTTAAGATATCATTACAATTCTTCCAATACTGCTAATGCATGGTTCTTTACCCAGGGATTGAGCCTTACAGCAGGAGTACAGTATACAATTAGCTATAAATATGGAAATAATTCATCTACTTATGTTGAAAAACTAAAAGTAGCTTTTGGAACTTCACCAGTTGAATCTGCAATGACGGGCGCTATAGCAGATTATTCATCAATCAATGATGAAATGGCTCATACAGAGTCTATAACGTTTACGGTTCCAACAACAGGAGTGTATTACTTTGGATTTAATGCCTATTCAGATGCAGACCAGTTTAACCTGTATGTAGATGATATAAGCATTAATAATGCAAATCTGGCAACCTCTGAAGTTTCTGCCGCGAAAAACAGTATCAAAGTATATCCTAATCCATTTACGGATGTATTGAACATTTCTGATGTGAAAAACGTGAAAAATGTATCAGTAACAGACGTTACGGGAAGATTAGTGAAAACTATTACAAACCCTGAATCTACGATACACTTAAGAGATTTAATGCAGGGTGTTTACTTGGTAACTTTAGAAATGAAAGACGGATCTAAACAAACCATCAAAGCCATTAAAAAGTAATTTATCATTTAAATAAAAAGAAGAGACGGGTCATATTTGATCCGTCTTTTTATTGAGATTAAAGATTGATGTGAAAAACATTTATGAAAAAAGATGAACGAAATATTTCGTTCATCTTTTATTTTATCCTATTCTTATTCTTGATTATAAATTATTACCCATTACTCATTATTTATTGGGTACCGGCTGTATTTCTCCCTTATTCATAAGGTCAAAAACAGTAGGGAAGAACATTACTAATATAAAATAAATGATGATCATCAGCACAATCAGTGCAAAAAGAATAATCACTAGGCTATTGGGTCTGTTTTTCTTTTTCGGTTCCATGATTTTGTGGTATTTAGTGAATAAATTTTACTTATACCAAATATCAAGCTAATTTCTTGCCACATTTCTTGCAATACCTAGCATCATCATCAATATCTTCATTGCCGCAACGTTCACAGATCAGTTCCAGGTTTTGTCTCTTGTTTCTCATTTCTGCCGTTACAATACCGGTAGGAACAGCAATAATGGAATAACCGGCCAGCATCAGAACAACCGCAAAAAACTTTCCTAAAGGTGTAATAGGAGATACATCACCATATCCTACAGTAGTTACAGTAACAACGGCCCAGTAGATAGATTGCGGTATGGTTTCAAATCCCTGTCGTCCACCTTCCACCATAAACATCAGTGATCCTACAATAACGGAAAATATAATCAGGAACAGAAGGAAAATGTAAATCTTTCTAGAGCTGTTTTTCAAAGCCCGTACAATAAGATAGCCGTCATTCATAAAATCCAGCAAATTGAAAATCCTGAAGATTCTCAACATTCTCAGCATTCTGAAAATCAGAAAATATTTAGTGATAGGAAAGAAAAAGCTGAGGAAAAAAGGAACCAGCGCGAGAAAATCTATTACTCCGAAAAAACTGAAAATATAGCTTCGCTTATTCTTTACGACAGCAATACGCATAGAATATTCAAGAGTGAAGAAAATCGAAATCACCCACTCCAGAATCAGGAAGGTATAATGAAACCTTTTATCAAGCTTAGGTACACTTTCCATCATAATAATGGCAGTACTTGCAAGAATTAAAGATAATAAGATGATATCGAACAGTTTTCCGAGTCTGGTATCGGAACGATAAATTATCCGGTAAAGGAATCTTTTCCAAAGATTGTCTTCAGGAACAAGATTATGTTCTCTTTCCATTTATATAGGTTATTTCACAGCGAAGTTAATAATTTCTAAAGAGTATAGAGTAAAGATATGATTGTTAAAAGAATCCTGCAAATGTTAAAATTATTTTCATCATCAAAAAGTGAATTATTAACAGTTAATTTAATGATTTTCAACACATTATAATAAACAAAATACGAATAAAAAATGACATATAAAAATTTATTTTTTAACATAATATTAATTCAAGTTTGTAATTTTATTCAACAAAAGCTTTATATCATGAGAAAAATTTTAACCTTGTTTATTCTGTCTTTCATAAGCAGTTTTGTACATGCTCAGGTTGGGATTAATACTTCAACACCCAATGGTGCTGCAGTACTGGATATAGTCTCCAACCAGAAAGGGATTCTCATTCCTCGTCTTACAGATACTGACCGGGACACAAACCTGGCTGATAATGACGCTTCCACAGTACCTCCTGCAGGGGTTGTGAATGCTAACCTTACTGCAGGAACACTTATTTTTAATACGACAACGAATAACTTCCAGTATTGGGATGGTACCCTCTGGAGACAGCTTTTTGTTCCCACATCTTCTCAGGCTGGTAACGACGGAGTCGTTAAAATCAATTCTGGAAACGCAAATGTAAAACCTTCATTCAGTTTAAGTGCAGCAGGAAGCGGGTATGGGGCAAGGCAACAAGTGCTTTATGCCACACCGTTGATCTTTGCAGCAAGTCCTACTACAAGCTGGCCGGAAACCACTGTTCCATTTCCGGGAGTTACCTCAAACATCTATATTTCAGCTACTGGTAAATGGAGAGAAAATGAAATTAACGGACAAGTCCATGTCTGGAGAGCTATCGCTACTATTACTCCCGGATCTAACTCTTCAGGATCTGTAAAGGCTACTTTTAAAAATCCTGACTCCGGTTTTGAAATTAACTCGATCCAGTTATTACCAAGCGGTTCAAGCGGAACAGGTAACATTCTTACCTTCTATTTCTATACTATTGCCGATCCTGCGAGTCTTGATCCGGGAAAAGGTTATCAGCTCTTTATGGAAGCCGATATAAACTGTAGTGTGGTAGTGGAGTCCTTTACAAGAGTATCGCTTTTCAAAGATTAACAGTCTATTTATTTTTTTATATCAAATTCAAACCGGCCGATGAAAGCCGGTTTTTTTATTGTAGCAGAAATATTCTTTGGATCTTTAGTAAAATTAATATCTTCGCTGTAACCGTAAAATATAAATTAATGAAGCTAAAAACTGTAATTGCAAAGATTGAAGAGGAAATAAGTATCAGACAGGCAGAAGATTTTGATAATGTAGGCCTGTTGTGTGGTGTTTATGATCGTGATGTATCTGGGATTCTGGTTTGTCATGATGCTCTGGAAAATGTTGTAGATGAAGCTGTTGAAAGAAACTGCAATTTGATTGTATGCTTCCATCCGATTATATTTTCCGGACTCAAATCTCTAACGGGGAAAAACTATGTAGAAAGAGCAGTCTTAAAGGCTATTGAAAATAAAGTAGCAATCTATGCCATTCATACAGCATTTGATAATGATTTCTTTGGAGTTAATTATGGAATTTGCAGACAGTTGGGATTAAAGAATATGAAAATCCTTCAGCCGAAAGAGAATAATTTAAAACAACTGACGGTTTTTGTTCCGAAAGAGTATTCCGAAAAAGTAAAAGAAGCCATGTTTTCAGCGGGAGCGGGAAATATCGGTTTCTATGACGAATGCAGTTTTACGGTGAATGGTAACGGAACATTCAGACCGGTGGAAGGTTCAAATCCGTTCTCAGGACAGCAGAATGTTCGTGAAAACGCAGATGAAGATATGATCTCTGTGATTTTTGAAGGCTTTAAACAAGGTCAGATTGTGGGAGCAATGAAAGCCGCACATCCTTACGAAGAAGTGGCTCATCAGATATACAGCCTTGATAATAAAAACCAACATACCGGACTGGGAATGTACGGTGACCTGGAAGAGGAAATGGATGAAAAAGATTTCCTGAAGTTTGTAAAAGAAAAGTTTGGTCTTGAAGTGATAAAACATTCTTCTTTCAACAATAAAAAAATCAAAAGAGTAGGGGTTCTGGGTGGTTCCGGAGCAAGTGGGATAAGATCTGCAGCTTCCAGAAAATGTGATGCTTATCTTACCGGAGATCTTAAATATCACGACTATTTCTTAGCAGAGTCTAAAATGCTGATTTGTGATATTGGGCATTATGAATCAGAACAATTTGTTACTCAACAATTATTTGAAATTTTTTCACAAAAATTTAGTACATTTGCAATTTCAAAATCTATTGAAAAAACAAACCCAGTAAATTATTTCATTTAAATATGGCAAAAACCAACGATATTTCAGTTGAAGAAAAATTAAGAGCTTTATACGATTTACAGATCATTGATTCAAGATTGGATGAAATCCGAAATACTAGAGGAGAATTGCCAATTGAAGTTGAAGATCTTGAAATCGAGATTGAAGGTCTTGAAAAAAGAGCTGAAAAATTTCATGCTGATATCAAAGATCAGGACGATCAGATCAAAACAAAGCATGAAGTTATTAACCATGCTAAAACTTTAATTGAGAAGTACAAATCTCAGCAGGATAATGTAAGAAACAATAAAGAGTTTGAAGCATTAGGAAAAGAAATGGAATTCCAGGATCTGGAAATTCAGCTTGCTGAAAAAAGAATTAAAGAATTCGGAGCTAAAATTGCTCATAAAAACGAAACTTTAAGTGAACTGAATACGAAGATCGACGATTTGAAAAGCCACTTGAAATTCAAGAAAGAAGAATTAGAAGGTCTTATCTCTGAAACTCAGAAAGAAGAAGAGTATCTTTTAGAGCAATCTAAAGAATTTGCAGGTAAAATTGATGAGAGATTATTAGCTTCTTACAACAGAATCAGAACAAACTCTATCAATGGTCTTGCAGTAGTAGGATTAGAAAGAGGGGCTCCAAAAGGATCTTTCTTTACAATCCCGCCTCAAAAGCAAATGGAAATTGCTCAGAGAAAGAAAATTATTATTGATGAGCATTCAGGGAAAATCCTTGTTGATGACGAATTGGTAATGGAAGAAAACGAAAGAATGAAATCTGTAATTAAATTCTAATTATTTGATTTTTAAATTATACAAAAGCTGTTTCAGAAATGAAACAGCTTTTTTGTGTGTTTATTTTCATAAAGCCCGTTTAGTTGCGGCGTCTTTGTTATTCCGTAGGAATCTATATGATGTTAAAAGAATGTGTAGAGATTCCTACGGAATGACAAAGGTTGTGCTGTAATTCGATTAAAAAACTCAATGACGGACAATCAATAGAATGGGCTTTAGCCTGTTTAATCAAAAACAAACCTTCCTTATTGGCTTTAGTCAAAACATAAAAAAAACCGCCTCAAAATGAAGCGGCTGATATTATTTTAATCCTGATGATCATACATCTTATTATACAAAGCTATAAACTTCTCTTTTACCGCTTTTCTTTTCAGTTTTAAAGTTGGAGTAAGCAATCCACTTTCAATACTCCATATTTCAGGAGTAAGTTCAATCTTTTTGATTTTCTCCCAGTTTCCAAGGTGTTCGTTGATTCCTTCAATTTCCTTTTCAATTCTTTGCTTCAGCTCAGGACTTTTTGCAATCTCTTCCGGGGTAGAGCCTACATTCAGATTGTTTCTCATAGCCCAGCTTTTTGCAAATTCAAAATCAGGCTGCACCAAAGCACATGGCATTTTTTCACCATCACCTACCACCATGATCTGCTCTATGAATTTAGAAGCTTTTGCTAAATTTTCAATAGTCTGAGGGGCAATATATTTTCCGCCGGATGTTTTGAACATTTCTTTCTTACGGTCAGTAATCTGTAAAAAACCGTCACTGTCAATATGCCCGATATCTCCCGTCTTGAAAAAACCATCTTCTGTAAAAGCTTCTTTAGTCATTTCTTCATTTTGGAAATACCCTTTGAAAACTGATGGTCCTTTTACGGTAATTTCGCCATCTTCCTGGATCTTTACTTTTAAATTATCCAACGGAATACCTACCGTTCCCACTTTCATTTTCTCAAAACTGTTTACAGAAATTACCGGAGAAGTCTCTGTTAAACCATAACCTTCCAAAATAGGAATTCCCGCATTCTGGAACATTAAGTTAAGTCTTGTAGACAAAGCTGCAGATCCTGAAACCAATGTCACGATTTCACCACCTAAACCTTCTCTCCATTTAGAAAATACAAGTTTATCAGCAATAATTTCCTGAAGTCCGGATGGTTTTGAGATCACTTTCTTTTTACTGATCAGATTCAAAGCCCAGAAGAATATTTTTGATTTCAATCCTCCGGCAGAAGATCCCGTATTGTAAATCTTATCATATACTTTTTCTACCAGTCTTGGTACTACAGTCATATAATGAGGCTTCACTTCTTTTACGTTTTCACCCATTTTCTCGATGCTTTCAGCAAAATAAAGAGAAAAACCGTTATATTGATAAAGATAGAACAGCATTCTTTCAAAGATATGGCAGATAGGCAGGAAGCTTAATGCCCTTGTTTCCTTATAGTCTAAGCTCTTTCTCTTTGGAATCCTTGGAATAGCACCCAATACGTTTGAAACAATATTGTTGTGCGTAAGCATTACTCCTTTAGGTCTCCCGGTAGTTCCGGAAGTATAAATAATAGTCGCCAGATCCTCTGTATTGATCGCATTGGAAAGATCATCTACTTCAATTTGTGTAGACTCATCTTTACCCAGATCAAGGATTTCTCTCCAGTTGGCAGCACCGCTGATGTTATCAAAAGTGAATATTCCCTGTAGACTTGGAATATTATGTTTTACCTTCATTACCTTAGTCAACAGCTCTTTATCAGAAACAAAACAGTACTGAATTTCGGCATTGTTGAAGATAAATTCGTAATCTTCGGGGGAAATACTTGGATAAACAGGTACAGAAACTACTCCGATCTGAGAAAGTCCAAAGTCCATAATAGCCCATTCAGTACGGGAATTGGTAGTAATCAAAGCGATCTTATCACCCGGTTTTATGCCCAGCTTCAGTAACCCTCTGGATATCTTATTTCCCTCATTAATAAACTCCTGAGTAGAAGTTTTTTTCCACTCACCCTGATACTTCGTTACAAACATATCCGTTTTAGGATATTTTTCTAAAGCGTAGTGCGGAATATCGAATAATCTCTTGATCGTCATGATTTTTTAAATAAATTATAAAGAAATTTAAATATAAGCATTTTTTTTAATTGAAAACGTATGAATGTAATAATTAGGAATTAGTTAAATGCTTGCCATAATATATTGAATTAAAAGGGGGGCAGGAAGCCTTTAAAGGGTGATTACAGTAGCTTACTACAGATCTTGTATACCTTAGCTTCTTCTTTTTATTTTTCTTCCTGAATCGTACGCTATTCCCAATTGGGAAACCGGGATGTCATTTATCTGCATTTTGAATCTTATAACCTCTTTCAACTCCCTTTTTTTATGCGTTTTTCCTGCTTTTAATTTATTTTTTCAGATTTGCTTAAAAAGTGTAAATTTACGGCTATCTAATTATTTTTTTTATGGACTTTAATTTATCGGAAGAACAGCTGATGATTCAGCAGGCAGCAAGAGATTTTGCACAAAACGAACTATTACCTGGAGTGATTGAAAGAGACCGTGACCAGAAATTCCCTGCAGAACAGGTGAAAAAAATGGGAGAAATGGGCCTTTTAGGAATGATGGTAGATCCACAATACGGAGGAGCAGGTATGGACAGCGTTTCTTACGTGCTGGCAATGGAGGAGATTGCAAAAGTGGATGCGTCTGCAGCTGTTGTGATGTCTGTAAACAACTCATTAGTTTGTGCCGGTCTTGAAAAATTTGCTTCGGAAGAACAGAAAGTAAAATATCTTACTCCACTGGCTAGCGGGCAGGTAATCGGAGCTTTTGCATTATCTGAGCCTGAAGCGGGTTCTGATGCAACTTCTCAGAAAACAACTGCTGAAGACAAAGGAGATTATTATCTTTTAAACGGGATCAAAAACTGGATCACCAATGGTGGGACAGCTACTTATTATATCGTCATTGCACAGACAGATCCTGAGAAAAAACACAAAGGGATCAATGCTTTCATCGTAGAAAGAGGATGGGAAGGTTTTGAAATCGGGCTAAAAGAAGACAAATTGGGAATCAGAGGAAGTGATACTCACTCTTTGATCTTTAACAATGTAAAAGTTCCAAAAGAAAACAGAATTGGTGCTGACGGATTCGGGTTCAACTTTGCTATGGCTGTGTTGAACGGAGGAAGAATTGGTATTGCTTCTCAGGCTTTAGGTATTGCTTCAGGAGCTTACGAGCTGGCTTTGAAATATGCTAAAACAAGAAAAGCTTTCAAAACTGAAATCATCAACCACCAGGCAATTGCATTCAAATTAGCTGATATGGCTACTCAGATCACAGCAGCAAGAATGCTGTGTTTCAAAGCAGCATGTGAAAAAGATGCAGGAAAAGATATCTCTGAAAGTGGAGCTATGGCAAAATTATACTCTTCTCAGGTAGCAATGGATACTACTATTGAAGCAGTACAGATCCACGGTGGATATGGATATGTGAAAGAATACCACGTAGAAAGATTAATGAGAGATGCGAAAATCACTCAGATCTACGAAGGAACTTCTGAAATTCAGAAAATCGTGATCTCAAGAAGCATCGCAAAATAATATTTTATCAAACACACTACTTATGAAAAAATCTTTGTGGATCATCCTCGGTGTTGTACTGCTGTTACTGGGCGTATTTGTCTGGTATAAGTACTATTTTGTTTTCGGAGAAGGAGTAAAATCCGGATACCTGAACTATGCCATGAAAAAAGGTTATATCTTCAAAACCTATGAAGGTAAACTGATTCAGGAAGGTTTCGGGAGAGGAAAAACAGGAACAATTACAAGCTATGAGTTTGAGTTTTCTGTAGATGATCCTGAGATTTTCAAACAATTGGAAACCAACAGCGGTAAAACCTTTGATCTGCATTACAAAGAATACAACGGCGCTCTTCCGTGGAGAGGAAATACAAAGTTTGTCGTAGACAAAGTAGTGAATATGAAATAAAACAAATAAGGCTCTCAATTGAGGGCCTTATTTTACACCAAATCACAAAATATTAATATATGAAATAAAAATTTCCGGTTTTGTGGTGAATCCTGTACAATACAAAGATTCATTATTTTATCTACACTTAAAGTTAAGAGGAATTTTCCTAATAAACAAGCTGTTTTTATTAATGTTATAAAATTAAGCATAAGAATTAATCTTACCCTCTAAACCTCATTAAAAAAACATTAAAAAATCCACCACAAAGATGGATTTAAAATTTAATGAGAATCGTTATTAGGAACGTTTTTATTCTTCTTTTTATAAAAGTAATATCCAATGCCTGCAATAAGGAATAAAGGCCACAACGGAAGAATAAACAGGAAAATAGAAGTGATCACCTCCCAGCCTGATTCAATGGCTGCCAGTGATTTTCCACCAAAAGTTTTAGGTTCTTTTTCTGTTTGAGCCTTATCGCTGATACTTACATTGATCGTACAGATGGTATTGTCTGCGTAATTACTCCCTGAAACCTGAATGTCTTTAGTATCAATATCTCCAACATTACTGTTGATAGCATCCATTAAACCATCAAAATGCTGGATCGGAACTTTGATATCAAGGCTGTATATTTTCTGATTTTCTCCATAAGGGCTGGCAGATTCCTCATAAGAAAGATTTTCACTTTTAATGTAGCCGTTATTTTTATGGGCTTCTTCTCTAATGATTTCCTTTACTGTTTCAGCATTATCTGCTTTTATAGTAAGATATCCTGATTTTACCATTTTATCTTTCGGCATATTCAGTTCATAGCTGTCATTTTTAGGCTTTTCCTTATAAATGATTTTAGTTTCTTTAATAACCTTTGGAGCCGGAGTTTTTACTGCAATTTTTTCAGATTTTTTTTCTGCAGAATCTTTTTTCTCTATTTTGGATTCTAGTTTTGTAGCGGCAATTTTCTCAGATAAAGAATCTACCATTTTTGAGGTGTTCTCTATTTTTTGCTGGATGTCATTTTTAGTATTTTCAAAATCTTTTATTTTAATATTGGCAGAATCCATTACCTGATTGGCAGTTTTACTTGCATTGTCAATGGTTTCTGTAGCTACTGTAGCTGCGCTGTCTGCTGAATGAATTGCTTCGTGAAGGCTGTCTTGAGCAGTTTCTCCCTTTTTACACATAATGAAAGTGCTGGATATAGCAACGAGTAATATGAACTTTTTCATAACATTAATTTTTTTGATGAAGTAAAATTAGGAGTGAAGTTCTTGTAAAGATTGTAAATAGACTGTATTGTGCTGGTAAAATACTAACTGTTGTATTTTCAGTGTTTTGTATTTGTTTTACAAAAGATTTACAAAACGTTTCTGAGTTTTAAGGGTATAAGAACTGGAGATATACTCTCTAAAGAAGTATTTAATAATACAACTTTATTACTTATGAGTTGGATTCCTACGGAATGACAAAGTGTATGGATAAATTTAGCACTCTGTTTGTCATTCCGTAGGAATCTGGATGTATTAAAATAATAAACCCCATGCCTTTATAAAAATGATCATATAGCTAAGAAAAAAAATCCGTAGAAATTTTCTACGGATCTATATTTTTGAACAATATTGTCTTTTAATTAATGTTCCTGGAATTCACTAATGAAATGTAATTTCACATTCGGGAATTTCTCCTGTGTCATATGAATTGTGAACGATGAGTCTGCAAGGAATACCAGTTGATTATATTTATCTCTTGCCAGGAATCTCTGCTTTAATCTTGCAAATTCTTTGAACTCTTCAGACTTTTCATCTGCTTCCACCCAGCATGCTTTGTGCATGGATAGAGGTTCGTAAGTACATTTTGCACCATATTCATGTTCCAGACGGTATTGGATAACCTCATACTGAAGGGCTCCTACCGTTCCGATAATCTTTCTTCCGTTCATTTCAAGAGTAAATAACTGTGCAACTCCTTCATCCATCAACTGATCGATACCTTTTGCCAGCTGCTTAGCTTTTAACGGATCATTGTTGTTGATATAACGGAAATGTTCAGGAGAGAAGCTAGGAATACCTTTGAAGCTTAATTTTTCTCCACCAGTCAATGTATCTCCGATTCTGAAACTTCCGGTATCATGTAAACCTACAATATCACCCGGGAAACTCTCTTCCACTACTTCTTTTTTATCTGCAAAGAATGCGTTAGGAGAGGAGAATTTCATTTTTTTACCTTCTCTTACCAATAAATAATTTTCATTTCTTTTGAAAGTTCCTGAAACAATCTTTACGAAAGCAAGTCTGTCTCTGTGTTTAGGATCCATATTCGCATGGATTTTGAAAACAAATCCTGTAAAAGCACTTTCTTCAGGTTTTACAAGACGGGTATCACTTTCTTTTGGCTGTGGCATTGGAGCAATATCAATGAAAGCGTCCAGTAATTCGCGTACCCCAAAATTATTTAAAGCTGAACCAAAGAATACAGGCTGAAGATCACCTTTCATATAATCTTCACGATTAAATTCAGGATAAACAGATTGAATAAGATCAAGTTCTTCTCTTAAAGTTTTTGCCGCTTTTTCACCAATCACTTCATCAATAGAAGTATCATTAATGTCATCAAACTTGATAGAATCTCCAACTTTCTGTTTTTTCTCTTCCAGGAATAACTGAATGTTGTTTTCCCAGATATTATAAATTCCCTGAAAGTCACTTCCCATACCAATTGGTAAAGAAAGCGGGCAGACTGTTAATCCTAATTTCTGTTCTACTTCGTCCAAAAGGTCAAAAGCATCTTTACCCTCACGGTCAAGTTTATTGATGAAAACCAACATAGGAATGTTTCTCATTCTGCAAACCTTAACCAGTTTTTCAGTTTGTTCCTCAACCCCTTTTGCGACGTCAATTACAACAATTACGGAATCTACAGCAGTTAATGTTCTGTAAGTATCTTCAGCAAAGTCTTTGTGACCCGGAGTATCAAGGATGTTGATTTTGTGGTCTCTATATTCAAATGCCAATACGGAAGTCGCTACAGAGATCCCTCTCTGTCTTTCGATTTCCATAAAGTCGGAGGTAGCTCCTTTTTTTATTTTGTTGGATTTTACCGCACCCGCTTCCTGGATAGCACCCCCGAAAAGAAGTAGCTTTTCCGTAAGAGTTGTTTTTCCGGCATCCGGGTGGGAAATGATCCCGAAGGTCTTTCTTTTTTGTATTTCTTTGATTAAGTCTGACATATCGTATTTTGAAGTTGCAAAAATCGTGATTTTTTACGAGGTTTTCAAATTTTAATTACAACAATGCTCATTCAGTTAGAGAGTTTGTATTAAGGAAAGGTTTGAAAGATGTTAGAGATCGGATTTAAATAAGGAAAATGAGATTTGAAGAAATTGCGGAATAAAACTTTATTATTTATGATTTTAATACCCGTTTATAGGTTTTTTTTCATCATAAAAAAGGTATTACATAATGACTGGGGATTATTTTAAAAACCGGCATTATAGATTGTTGGAATTGCTTTATAATTGCACAATTAAAACACAATACGATTTCAACTGATGAATAAAAATGATGTCTATAATCTGGGAGGAAAAATATGCCTTTTCTTCTCCATCTTGTTAGTATTTTCATGCAATCATGAAGACAACACTTTTCCAAGTTCTAAAAAACAAAATGAAACAGTTCAACCTTCACCATACAATCATTTTATTACCTCAAGTGTAGATCACCTGTATGAGTTTTGTCCGGCAGGAGATATGGTTTGTTATAATGATATGAGCTTAACCATAAAAACAGTTGACTTCTTTAAGTCTTTAGGTCCCAAGAATTCCTTATTGGGAAGCTATAATAATATTTTTTACGCTGCAAGAGGATATCTTATAGATCATAATTTTTCTGATGATGCTAAATTATTTCTTACAGATAAACTCAATTTTTTAGCAGAGTGTAGTAAAACAAAGGATAACTCAACTCCTGAAAAACAATTAGAAAATCTTGAATTTATACACTGGTCGCTAGAGTATTTTATTAAAAATCCTGATACAACAAATGAACAGTTTAAAAACTTGTATATGTGATTTTCATAAGGGCAAATGATCTAATATTTTAATTTATCCTTTGGAAATTTAAAACTCTAAAGTAGGTTGCAATTGAATATGATTTTAAATTCAAGATCTAAAATTCTCTAAAATAGATATTCTACGTTCATTTTGTGATGCGCAGGGATAAAATGGAAGATTTAAGAAAATCCTTTTTTAGTTGCTTGTAGCACTCAAAAAAATTATCTTTGTTTCTAATAAACTTTTACAGAAATAAGGATGGGAAATAGCAAATATCCGAAGTTTACCTTCACATGGATTGGCGGTGTTGCTTTGGTGGTTGGATTATTCGTGGGAACAATGGCTGTTTCTTTATTCAGCACTTTTTGGAAAGTTGTTTTCAAAGAAAATCTTGAGCTTAAAGACTGGTTCCTTATGGTTGCTAATTCTGTAGGATTCCTTACTGCTATTGCCTTTTTTGATTTTTTCATTGTAAGACGGACTACCCAAAAGAAGCTTAACTTCAATTTATCATCCGTTAATTTCTCTACCTATCTTCTTATTTTTCCAATGATGGCGGGGATGATGTTTATTTCAGAATTTATAGCCGCTCAGATCCCTACTACAGGACCTTTTTTTGGTGATTTTTATGAATATTTTACACAATTGATGAGCCAGCTGACCGATAATCCTGTTGTAATGATTATCATGACGGTAATTATGGCTCCTATTTTTGAAGAAATTATATTCAGAGGAATTATCCAGAAAGGATTGATTAATAAAGGAGTAGAGCCATGGAAAGCCATTTTGTACGCTTCCATTATTTTTGGAGTGGTTCACGGAAATCCATGGCAGTTTATCAGCGCAGTGATGCTGGGCTGTGTGCTGGGATTGGTATATCATAAAACAAAATCTTTACTGATGCCGATATTGCTGCATGCGTTTAATAATTTAACGCTTTCATTATTGGTACTTTATGGTAAAGATGAAAGTTTTGCAAAAGTTCTTAATATTTCAGAATGGCTTGTACTGGCCGTAGGAATTGTACTTTTCTCTTTATTCTACTATCTTTTTATGAAAAAGTATAAAGTGCATTATGCTGAAATGTAATTAACAAGCTAAAAAAGTAAAATTGAAAATGAATATAGAAATGGAATTATTAGTAGCTACACACAACGAACATAAAAAAGAAGAAATCCAGCAGATCCTGGGAAGTGACTGCGTTGTGAAAAGTCTTACCGATTATAATATTCACGAAGAAATTGTGGAAGATGGAGATTCTTTTCATGCCAATGCCCTAATTAAGGCAAAATACTGTTTTGAGAAAACAGGTGTTCCAAGTTTAGGAGATGACAGCGGTCTGGTAGTGGAATCTTTAGATGGAAGACCTGGTATTTTCTCTGCCCGCTATGCCGGAGATCACGATTTTGCGAAAAATATTGAAAAGGTGTTGGAAGAAATGCAGGGAATCGAAAACAGGAAAGCTTATTTTGTTACCGTTCTATGCTACTATGATGAAAAAGGGGCACAATATTTTGAAGGCCGAGTACATGGAAATTTACTGACAGAAAATAAAGGCTTTAAAGGATTCGGATATGATCCTATTTTTGTTCCGACTGGGCATGACAGAACCTTTGCAGAGATGGATCCGGAAGATAAAAACAAAATCAGCCACCGTAAGCAGGCCCTAGATTTATTTATGGATTTTTTAAAAGTGACTGATTAAGTTTAAATATCAGGGTGAATTACCCATTTAGATTTTCTGTCGTACATTTGTTATAATAAATTATTGATTTGAGTACTTATTTAACAATATTAGGCTTCAATTCAGCGATTCCAACCATCAATACATCACCCACAGCTCAGCTGTTGGAAATGGAAGAAAGACTTTTCCTGATTGATTGTGGAGAAGGTACACAGGTACAGCTGAGAAAAGCAAAAGCAAGATTTTCAAAGATCAATCATATTTTTATCTCCCATCTTCATGGGGATCACTGTTTCGGGCTTCCGGGGCTTATTGCCTCTTTCCGTCTTTTAGGAAGAGATACTCCGTTGCATGTTTACGGCCCGAAAGGTATTAAGAAGATGCTGGAGACCATTTTCCAGATTACGGAAACACACCGTGGTTTTGAAGTAGTATATCATGAACTGGATAAGGACTATTCAGAAAAAATATATGAGGACAATAGAGTAGAAGTGTATACCATTCCGTTGGATCACAGAATTTACTGTAACGGTTACCTTTTTAAGGAAAAGCCCAAAGACAGGCATCTCAATATGAAAGAAATTGCCAAGTACAGTGAGATTGAAACCTGTGACTACCATAATATAAAAGCAGGAAAAGACTTTGTATTGAGTGATGGTTATGTTCTCAAAAATGAAATTCTGACTCTTGAACCTGCTCCGCCGGTATCCTACGCATTTTGCAGCGATACCCGTTATCTGGAAAGTGTGATTCCGATTATTAAAAATGTTACCGTTCTTTATCACGAATCCACATTTTTACATGATCTGAAGGAAATGGCTGATTATACAGGGCATACTACAGCATTGGAGGCGGCAACGATTGCTCAGAAAGCTCAGGTTGAAAAACTGATTTTAGGGCATTTTTCCAACAGATATGGAGACCTGACTGTATTTACCGATGAAGCCAGAGAAATTTTCCCTAATACATTTTTACCAAAAGCATTGGAAAGTGTAAAGATTTAGAATGAATATGCTGAAATTTGAAGAACTCAGAGATTTTCTCAACGAAAAGGCAGATCAGTACAATGCTCCCGATTTTATAGAAAATGATCCTATACAGATTCCTCATCGTTTTTCTTTAAAACAGGACATTGAAATTGCAGGATTTCTGGCGGCTACAATTTCCTGGGGAAACAGAAAGTCAATCATCAGTTCTGCGGATAAAATGCTTGATATTATGGGAAATTCTCCCTATGATTTTGTGATGAATTATTCAGAAAAGGATTTGAAAGATATTCAGGATAAAAGCATTCACAGAACTTTTAATGGGCAGGATTTTTCCTATTTCATTAAACAGTTCAACAGGATTTATAAACAAAATGAAAGCCTGGAAAGTCTGTTTGAAGTAAAAGAACCTGAGAATAATTTTCTCCACGCCATAGAACGATTCAGGAATGGGTTTCTGGAAACAGAAAAACACAGAAGCCACAAACATATCAGCTCTCCTTATAAAAACTCTTCTGCTAAAAGGATTATTATGTTTTTAAGATGGATGGTGCGTAAAGATAAAAGAGGAGTAGATTTTGGAATTTGGGAAAATATAGATCAGAAAAACCTTTCCATTCCTTTAGATGTGCATACCGGAAATATCTCCAGAAAACTGGGACTGGTTTCCAGAACACAAAACGACTGGAAAACAGTAGAAGAACTGGATGCTACCATTAGAAAATTTGATGAAACAGATCCTGCAAAATATGATTTTGCCTTGTTTGGATTAGGGGTTACCAAAGAACTGTTGTAAAAATATAAAGGATGAAAAAATATAACGAAAAAACAGAAGTCCTTGAAAAAATAGCGGATAGTATTACATCATGGATAGGATCTATTCAGTCTTTGATAGTACATACTCTGCTGTTTCTTACTTCGTTTCTGCTTCCGATGCTGCATATTGTAGATTTTGATAAGATGCTTCTGATTCTTACTACAGTGCTTTCTCTGGAAGCTATTTATCTGGCTATTTTTATCCAGATGTCTGTGAATAAAAGTCACGAAAAAATTGAAGATATCCAGGAGGATATTGAAGAGATCAGTGAAGATATTGAAGACATTCAGGAAGATATTGAAGAAATCAGTGAGGATATTGAAGAGATCAGCGAAGATATCGAAGAGATCAATGAAGATATCGAAGATATCCAGGAAGATATTGAAGAGATCAATGAAGAAGAGGAAGAAGAAGATCACAATGAAAGAGCAAAAAATGTAATATTGAGGAGTAATGTCAACTCCAATAAAAACGAAATAAAGGCGTTAAAAGATATTATCTCTCAGCTGCAAAATGAAATTGAGCAATTGAAAAAAGAAGAATAATAGCAACTGAATACTGATAATGAAAATATAAACAGATCAATCAACTGATCTGTTTTTTTTGTGAATTTTTGTTCTGAAATAATTTGCGAAAAACGTAATGATAAGAAAAAAATCTTATGAATCTAGGTGTTTAATTGAAAAATAGTAACATTAAAGGCTGATTTGTTATTATTATTTTTGCTACATTTGAACAAATGAAAACAAAATGTTAATCTATAGACTAAAAAACTATTTTTTCCTTTTTTCTTTTTTATTGATTTCTGTTTCTGCATTTTCTCAAACGAGACCAGTCAGAAAATCAGAAAAGATAAAGCCTTCTGCTGCCAGTCTTAGGGCTGGAGCATTCATAGATGTGAACGTACCTCCTTATACCCCTTCAAACTACACTCCCGAGCAATTGGTGAAGAATATTTTGATCAATGGTGGTACCAATTGTACAACAGCCAATGTTACCAATGTAACAGTATCTCCTAATCATGAAGTGACTAACAGCAACAGATTTTGGGGATATTTTCATAAAGGAACAACAAGTTTTCCTTTCACTGATGGTATTGTCCTGACTACAGGATACGCTTCGGAAGCAGGTAATAACTATGTATCAGCTGTTGGACAATCAGTAGGAACAGGAAGTGATGCTGATCTTGTGGCGGCTACCGGAGCCAACGTCAGCTTAACGGACGCTGTAGCACTTGAATTTGATTTTGTACCTAATTCCAATCAGGTAAAATTTAATTATATATTCGTTTCTGATGAATATACTTCCAACTATCCTTGTACCGGATATTCTGATGCCTTTGCATTATTGTTAAAGAAAGTTGGAGATCCTACTTATACTAATCTAGCTGTGCTTCCTGGAGGAGCCGGACCTGTAAGTGCAACCAATATTGTTCCTGCAGGAAACGGATTCAGTTGTGGTCCTATTAATGCAACTTATTTCGGAGCTTTGGCGAATCCGCATCTGGTTATTAATTATTTTGGGAGAACAACTCCTTTAACAGCTGTAGCAGATGTAATTCCGGGACAGACTTATCACTTTAAAATGGTATTGGCAGATGCAAAAGACCCTTCCCATGACTCAGCTGTTTTCTTGGAAGGTGGATCTTTTGATGTCGGAATTAAAATTGTAGATGAAGCAGGAGCGGTTTTACCAGGCAGCATCAATATGTGTGACAATACACCAAAGCAATTAAAAGCACAGGTAGCAGCCATTCCGGGAATGACTTATCAATGGTATAAAGACGGAGTTGCCATTCCGGGAGCAACCAGCGCTATTTATATTGCTACAGCGCCAGGAGTATATACTGTAAAAGTAATGGTTCCGGGCAATCAGTGTCCTGGTGAAGCTACTATTACAATTGTCGGAGGAACGAGTCCTACGGTACAGAATGCTGTGCTTAAACTTTGTACAACGCCTGCACTCAGTACCTTTAATTTAGAAACAGCACAACCTTTGATCAGTACAACGCAGGGAGCGGTATTCCGTTTTTATGCTAATCAGGCTGATGCACAGGCACAAAATAATAGTAATATCACCAATCTGACCACTTACAACGGAACAGATGGACAGATATTATATGTATTGGTTTCCAATGGAGCTTTCTGTAGTAAAATTGCAACTTTAACTTTAAGAAAAGAAGAAACTCCAACAGCATTACTTACAGCTCCCCGATTAAAAATCTGCGCCGGTGAATCTGTATTATTAACAGCTTCAGGTGGAGTAACATATCAATGGAGTGACTCAGCAGCTACCACTGGCGGAATAAGAACTGTAAGCCCTACCCAAACTACTACATATACGGTATATGCTATCGGAGCGCAGGGATGTAAATCTCTTCAGCCCGCACGTATTACAATAGAAGTAGTACCGGCTATTGTTTCAAACTTAAAAGGAGGCCATATCTGTCAGGGAGATAAAATTATTCTTGATGCAGGTTCAGGACCTGGATATACCTATCAGTGGAGTAATGGAGAAACAGGTCAGAGTATTACTGTTTCAACTCCGGGAGAATATACAGTAATGATAAGCAATGGGGTATGTTCAAAAGAATTTAAGACACAGGTTATTAAAGCTGTGATTCCTCAGGTGATAAAAGTGGATTATAATGAAAATGGAACAATGATTCTTACAGCAAGCAATCCAAGTAACGGTATCCTGGAATATTCAGTTGATAACGGAGTTACCTGGCAGTCTTCAAATGTATTTACTAATGTTCCTAAAAATAAAATTATTTCAATCAGAGTTAGGGTTAAATTTACAAGCTGTGTAGGATTCCTTGAATTCTTTACATTCGTTATGAAAAATGTGATCACTCCAAATGGTGACAACCTTAATGATACTATTGATTTCAGTGGAGTCATTAATTATAAAAATTTCAGCGGACAGGTTTTTGACCGATACGGAAGAGAAGTCTTCAAAGCTGAAAAGGTAAGGCCGTATTGGGATGGATATTTCCAGGGTAAAAAACTGCCTACTTCCACATACTGGTATCAGGTAACCTTTGAAGATCCTGCGAGTAAAGAACTTACGGTGAAAACAGGGTGGATATTACTTAAAAATATAGAATAATTAAAACGATAATCGAAAGACTGACTATTTTGTCAGTCTTTTTTTATTATATTGAAATAAATAGAGTTGATATTCTAACATAAATAAATTTGCGTTAGTAATAATGTAAATTGTGTTAACTTGAATTTCAATCAAAAAAAATAGTATTTTTGTTTAAAATAATATAAAATGTTAAATAGGAGGAGAGGAAATTTATTTTTAGCGTTATTTTTAGTTTTCCTAGGGAACTTTATTTTGGCTCAAAATAGAGGAAGGGTAGAAATTGCGAGAAAACCCAGTGCTGCTTCTTTGAGAGCAGGTGCTTTTATAGATGTGAATGCACCAAGTTATCCGGAATCAGGCTATCCTATAACCCAGCTGATCAATGATGTTCTTATATCAGGAGGTACTACCTGTACTAACTCAAGTGTAAGTAATGTAACGGTGTCTCCAAACTTACCCGCTACCAATCAGAACCGAAGCTGGGGATACTTTAATAAATCAAATACCAATTTTCCGTTTAATAAAGGAATTATACTTTCTACAGGATATGCCAATAAAGCAGGGAATACTCTTCAGGGAACTTTAAGTGATGATCTTGGAACCGGAGGAGATGTAGATCTGGCAAATGCATTAGGAATTGCCAACTCTAACCTTACTAATGCTACCTCTATAGAGTTTGACTTTGTAGCTGCTTCTACTGAAATTACTTTCAGATATTTATTTGCTTCAAAAGAATATCAGCAAAACTTTCCATGTACCATTACAGATGGTTTCGCCCTATTATTAAAAAAAGCTTCTGATCCTAATTATACCAACCTTGCAGTGCTTCCGGGAGGAGCAGGAGCTGTGAGTGTTACCAATATTCACCCGCAATATCAAAACTGTGGGCCTAAAAATGAAGCCTATTACGGAGGTACCAACACCGCACAGATCGAAACCAATTTCAACGGACGTACCATTCCTCTTACAGCAAAAGCAACTGTAATCCCGGGAGAAACATATCATTTTAAAATTGTTCTTGCTGACTACCAGGATCCCAACTTTGATTCTGCCGTATTTTTAGAAGCAGGATCTTTCGATATTGGAGTGAAAATTCTGGATCCGGCCGGAGTACAGCTGCCTGGATCTGTAAATATGTGTGATAATACACCACAAACTTTTACAGCTTCTGTTCAGGGACCTAATATAACTTATCAGTGGTATTTGGGAACCAATCCAATTGCCGGAGCTACCAATGCAAGTTATACGGCGACAGCACCAGGGGTTTATACTGTTAAGGTTTTTATCCAAGGGAATACCTGTCCGGGAGAGGCTACGATTACAGTAGTAGGAGGGACATCTCCTACAGTACAGAATGCTACGTTAACGGCCTGTTATGCTGCCGGAAATGCTACATTTAATTTAACATCAGCACAGGCTTCAATAAGCACCACTCCGGGAGCTGTGTTTTCATATTATACTACTTTGGCAGACGCTAATGCAGGAAATGCGAATACAATTCCAGTTCCCACTGCTTATCAGAGTGCAGGAGGAACTGTATATGTAAGAGTAGCAAATGGCTTTTGTGCTAAAGTAGCGCAGCTTCAATTGGTGAAAGCACCGCAAATGATACCTACCATTGCTCCTCCGATAGTATTAACCTGTGCCAATTCTCAGACTACGCTGGATGCATCGGCTTCCGTTTATCCGGCAGGTGCTACATTCAACTGGACAACTACAGGAGGAAATATTGTTTCGGGAGGAACTACCTTAAATCCCGTTATCAATGCTGCGGGAACCTATACTTTAACCATCACAAAAATATATCAGCCCGGAAATGTTACCTGTACAGCAGTGGGCAATGTGACTGTAACGGGAAACAGTGCGCCACCGGTTACGGGACTTACGGCAAGCAAAATAAAAATCTGTAAAGGAGAATCTGCAACACTTACCGCATCAGGAGGCGCTACCTATAACTGGGGGAACGGCCTTACCGGAAACGGAAGTACACAGGTTGTTTCTCCTACTGTTACAACTACTTATACTGTAACGGCAGTAGGTGCGAATGGTTGTGTGTCTCAAAACCCTGCCACTATAACAATTGAAGTATCAGAACCATTTACAGCACAGAACGCAACACTACATAAATGTTATCAACCGGGATTAACTTATAACCTTACAGAAGCACAGCCTCAGATCACTACTGCTGCAGGAGTTACTTTTACTTATTATGTAAATCAGGCTGATGCCAACGCTGCTAACGGAAACTTTATTGTAACCCCTACAGCATATACACCACCGGGAGGAAGTCAGACTATTTATGTATTGGTAAGTAACGGAGGTTGTAGTTATGTAGTATCTCTGCAATTATTAAGCACAGCTCAAACTACCCTTACCATTGCAGCACCACAAATAATTACCTGTACAACTCCTCAGATTACAATTAATGCTTCAACATCAGTTGTACCTGCAGGATCTACTATTACATGGACTACAACCGGAGGAACTATCGTATCCGGAGGGAATACACTTACCCCTGTTGTAAGCGCTGGCGGAACGTATACTTTAACGGTTACTAACGTGTCACAACCAGGAAACTTGAGCTGTACCTTTACTTCAACAGTAACTGTACAGGAAGATAAAGTAAAACCAATAGCTGCTGTAGTTTCATCACAGCCACGTATTTGTATTGGAGAATCTGTAACATTGACAGCTTCAGGTGGGGTAACCTATAACTGGGGTAATGGTATTACAGGAAACGGAAGTACTCAGGTTGTTTCGCCTACTACAACTACGGTATATACTGTTTTTGCTGTTGGGGCTAACGGATGTATTTCTGCAACGCCGGCATCAGTCACTGTTCAGGTAGGTCCACCTATAGCAGGGCTTACAGCATCCAAATTAAAAATTTGTGAAGGTGAATCTGTGACGTTGACAGCTACAGGAGGAATTACTTATAACTGGATAGGACTTACCGGAAATGGAAATACACAGGTCGTTACTCCTACCACAACAACAGAATATTCGGTATTTGCATTGGGAGGAAACGGATGTAGCTCTGTGAATCCGGCTAAGGTTACTATCGAAGTAGTTCCGGCCATTGTTTCTACATTGAAGGATGTATTTGTTTGTGCCGGAGATAAAGGAACTCTTGATGCAGGTCCTGGACCAAATTATACTTACTTATGGAATACGGGCGCAACTACTCAGACGATAACTACCAATGTTGCCGGAGCTTATTCTGTAACCATCAGTAATGGAGTTTGTTCTAAAACATTCTCTGCTCAGCTGATAAATCCTGATCTGCCACAATTTACCAATGTTGTGTATGATAATCATATTCTTACCCTTACTGCAAGTAATCCGACAGGAGGTACTTTAGAGTATTCAATAGACGGAGGATTGACATGGCAGTCGTCAAACATATTTACCGGTATCCTGAACAATACAATGTATTCTCTGATGGTGAGAGTAAAAGGTGCTAAATGTGGTACTTCACTGGATTATTTCACTTTTGTTATCAGCAATGCCATTACTCCTAATATGGACGGGGTAAATGATACTATAGATTTCACAGGAATTAGCGGATACAAAGATTTTGCGGCTTCCATCTTTGACAGATACGGAGCAGAGGTATTCAAAGCTGCGAAAGGTGATGTTATTTGGACAGGATCTTTAAAAGGAATTAACCTTCCTACAGGGACCTATTGGTATCGAGTACAGTGGGAAAACCCGGCCAGTAAGAAAATGGAACAACGCTCAGGCTGGATCCTCTTAAAAAATAGAAACTAGATATTTAATTAATTAAAAAATAAACAACAAAATCTTTCAGTAATGAAAGATTTTGTTGTTTTGTAGAACAAACATTATCGGGTTTTGTGAATTATTTTAAATAGGGGATAAATATGTTAAAACAATTTGTAACACGATGCTACCTCATTATTTATGATTTGCATGAATAGGGATTGATTAACGAAAATTTACTTTAAGAGGTTCTTATTTTGTTTTTTTGTGGTAAAAAATATAAATATGTATGTGAGATGTTTAAAAAAAAATTAAATTTGTTGAAACAAAAATATTATGAGAAGATATCTACCGCTTTGTTTATTTTTTTTAGTCATCTCGACTTTTTTATTTTCACAAGATCTGCCACCCAGGAAACATGTAAAGGAAATTCCTACAGCAGCCTCCAGAAGAGCAGGTGTTTTTATTGACGTGAATGCTCCGCAGTATCCTGAAACCGCTTACACTATTGAAAAAATGGTTAAAGATGTATTGATCTCATCCGGGACCAATACCTGTCTTACTCCCAATGTAACCAATGTGAAGATTACTCCTAATCATGCTGCAAGTGATGCAGACAGAGCATGGGGATATTTTCATAAGGCAACAACCAATTTCCCTTTTAAAGACGGGCTTGTTCTTTCTACAGGATATGCAAGAAGAGCAGGTAATACCTTTGAAGGTGGCCTTAGTGATGTGAATGGAGGAGGATCAGATGCTGATCTTGCACAGGTGATTGGCGTAGTGGAAAGCAGATTGAATGATGCTGTTCTTTTGGAATTTGACTTCGTTCCTACAACCAGCCAGATTAAATTTAACTACTTGATTGCATCCGAAGAATACACAGGTTCTTTCCCTTGTACTTTTGCAGATGCTTTTGCAATCTTATTGAGACCTACTTCAGGAGGACCTTATGTAAATATGGCTGTACTTCCGGGAGGAGCAGGACCGGTAAGTATCACGAATATTCACCCTGCAGTACCAGGCAGCTGTGGTGCAGTAAACGAACAATATTTTGCCGGATATAACACCGGTAACGTAGAAACCAACTTTAATGGAAGAACAATTCCATTGACAGCTACAGCAACCGTAGTAGCAGGACAGCAATACCACTTCAAAATGGTAATTGCCGATTATAGTGACCACAGTTATGACTCTGCAGTATTTCTGGAAGGAGGATCTTTCAACATTGGAGTAGACCTTTTAGACCCTGCAGGAACAAAATTACCTTCCGATATAAACGTTTGTGATAATGTACCTCAGGTAATCACCGCTTCCGTAAATGATCCTAACCTTGTATATCAGTGGTATTATAATGGTGCGCCGGTACCTAATGCTACTACCAATACAATTACAGCTATACAGCCAGGTACTTATACTATCGAAGTAAGTGTTCCAGGGAATCCGTGTCCGGGTAAAGCTACTATTCAGATTCACGGAGGAACAACTCCACTAGCTCAGGATGCTACATTATTACTGTGTACCACACCGGATATTACTACTTTTGATTTAAGTACAATTACATCTACTATAAGCCCTACACCGGGAGCTATTTTTAAGTTTTACGTAAATCAGGCTGATGCAATTGCACAGAACAGCAATTATATTCAGACTCCATTAAACTATAACGGTAACGATGGTCAGATTCTTTATGTTGTAGTTTCCAATGGCGGTTTCTGTAGTAAAATGGTTGAATTGACATTGCACAAAGAAGTAACCCCAACGGCTAAAGTAAAAGCTTCCAGAATAAAAATCTGTCCGGGAGAATCTGTAACCCTTACTGCGGAAGGAGGAGATACTTACCAATGGAGCAACTTTATGGGAACAGGAAATATGCAGACTGTTACTTTATATCAAACGACAACATTTACAGTCTATGCAATTGGAACAAAAGGTTGTAAATCTCTTAATCCGGCAACAATAAGAATTGAAGTTACTCCGGAAATCACCTCACCATTAAAAGATGTTGAAATGTGCGTTGGTGATAAAGTGACTCTTGATGCAGGTGCAGGAGATGGCTTTAAATACCTTTGGAGTACAGGCGCTACAACACAGAAAATTGATGTAGACCAATGGGGTATCTATTCCGTAGAAATTGATAACGGAATTTGTAAGAAAGTTTTTGAAGCTAAAGTAATGGGAGCAGCTACTCCTTTTGTGACTGCATTAAGCTATGAAAGCATCAAGAAAACAGTAACGATCACAGCTGAAAACCCTCCGATGAACAATATGCCAAGTACTTTGGAATATTCTATTGACAACGGAATCAGCTGGCAGGATTCTAACGTGTTTACCGGTCTTTTAGACAATACAAATTATACAGTTTTGGTAAGAAGAGTAGGTACACACTGCGTAGGATCTCTTGAATTCTTTACATTGCAGATTAATAATATTATTACTCCAAACGAAGACGGAATTAATGATGTACTGGATCTTAAAGCTCTTGGAGACTTTAAAAACTTTACAGGTTCTGTGTATGACAGATATGGAGTAGAAATGTTCAGATTCTCAAAAGAAAATCCTACCTGGAACGGAACAGTTGGAGGGAAGAGACTTCCTACAGCAACATACTGGTATAAGTTCAATTTTGAGTATCCAAAATCAAAAGCTCAGATGAACTGGTCAGGATGGATCATGCTGAAAAACAGAAACTAGAATTGATAATGTAATATAAAAGAAAGCCTTTCAAATTTATTTTGAAAGGCTTTCTGCTTTTTAGGGGTAAAGGTTGTTATCTTTAGCACAAGAAAAAAGCTCCTGATAAAGGAGCTTTTATTATTGAAGTTTTATTGATTTTCTTTCCAGAGATTGGCGAAGTGTATAAAATCTGCTACACTAAGCTCTTCCCCTCTTTTATCCAAAAATTCATGGCCTTTCAAAGCTTCAGGAATATTTAAGGATTTTAATGCATTAGACAATTTTTTTCTTCTCTGGTTGAATCCTGTTTTTACAATCTGTTTAAAGAGAATTTCGTTGCCTGCAAGCCCTTCCTTTGGATTTCTTGTAAGGCGTATCACTCCGGATTTTACTTTTGGTGGTGGATTGAAGACGTTCTCATGTACCGTAAACATATAGGAGACATCATAATAAGCCTGTATCAGGACAGAAAGAATACCGTAATCCTTAGTTCTCGGAACGGCAGCCGTTCTCTCAGCCACTTCTTTCTGGAACATTCCTACCATTTCCGGGATCAGTTGATAATGATCTACAATCTGAAACAAGATCTGTGATGAGATATTATATGGGAAATTACCAATGATAGCAATCTGATCATCTTTGATAAAACTGAAGTCCTGTTTCAGAAAATCTCCTACAAAAGTCTCTTCAGTAACCTTTGTATAATTTTTTTTCAGGTAATCGATAGACTCTGTATCGATTTCGGCAAGGTAAATGTTCTGATCCTTTTCAAGAAGATATTTGGTAAGGACTCCCATTCCGGGACCTACTTCCATGATGTTATTATAGTTCTCAAAACTAAGACCTTCTACGATTTTTCTTGCGATGTTTTCATCTGTCAGGAAGTGCTGTCCAAGATGTTTTTTTGCTTTTACACTCAAGGTTTTTTATGATTTTATTAACAATGATTTTCTTTATTTCGTCCCAAATTTCGGAAGTTTTTTTCTATTTTAGCCAAAAATTTTAATATTAATGGCTAAATCTGTAGATGAATTTAATAAGAAAAGGCTTCGGTCCAGCAATATTACAGTAGTGATAAGTATTGCCTTAGTGTTATTTTTGTTAGGATTAATGGGGCTTATTTTAATTAATGCCCAGAAGTATTCTGACTATATCAAAGAACAGTTGGTGGTGAACGCCTACTTTGATGAAAATTATGATGCTAAAGATTCTGTAAAAATTGCAAAACTGGAGGAAGAAACTTTTAAAAAGGTACAGACATTAGCTCCAGTAAAAAAAGCAACTTATATTTCCAGAGACATGGCTGCAAAAGAAGCCAAGAAAAGTATGGGAATTGACAGTGATGCATTGTTTGAAGAAAATATCTTCCCATCTTCTATTGAAGTTGCTTTAAAACCAGAATTCGTAGATCCGGCGAAGATTGATGAAGCTATCAAAGAGATCAAATCAGTTCCTGGGATTATTGATGTTAAAAATGACAGTACCTTGATGGTAGATGTTTACAATAACCTGAGCAGAATCTTAAAGTGGATCTTTGGATTTTCTATTCTGTTTTTGGTATTGGCGGTTGTATTGATCAACAACTCTATCCGTCTGAAAATATTCTCTAAGAGATTTATTATTAAAACAATGCAGTTGGTAGGAGCGAAAAGAAGATTTATCCTTAAGCCTTTCATCATAGAAGCAATCATTTTAGGAGCTATTGGTTCTGTAATTGGTCTTATTGCTTTAGGTGGGGTTTGGTATTATTTCACAAGCCAGATTGGTTCTGCTTTCGTACAGGACAACAATCAGTACTTCTGGTTAGTGATTTTAGTACTGGGAGTAGGGGTTTTTATCTCTGTCTTAAGTACAATTTTCGCTACATGGAGATTCTTAAAATCAAACGTTGACGATTTATATTACTCTTAACAATGAGCAAAAAAACAAATAAATTTTCCGCTTCAGACTTTGGACATGAAGCTGAAGTACCACAGGAAAACGCTTTCTATTTCGGACCGCAGAATTTCAAGTGGATGCTGATAGGGCTGGCATTTATTGTCGTAGGATTTCTACTGATGATGGGCCCGGATGCCAATACGGTAGATGGTAAATTTGATCCGAACTCATGGAATGATGATATCTTTTCTATCAGAAGAATCAGGATAGCACCTCTGTTTGTTGTTATAGGATTTGTGATAGAAGTTTACGCTATCTTAAAAAGAAAATAAATAAATTTTTATATTTTGAGATTAAGAGATTAAGAAATTGAGAGTGATGTATTCTGAATTTCCGGATCTCTTAATCTTTTAATTTTTTTAAAGAATATGGATTTAATCAAAGCAATTATTATTGCCATTGTAGAAGGGTTGACAGAATATCTTCCGATTTCTTCTACCGCACACATGGGATTTACGGCCAACCTTATGGGGCTTGAAGAAACAGAATTTTTAAAAATGTTTCAGGTATCCATTCAGTTTGGAGCTATTTTATCAGTTGTAGTGGCATACTGGAAAAAGTTTTTTGACTTAAATAATATTCAGTTTTATTTTAAACTTGCCTTCGCTGTAGTTCCTGCTTTGGTTTTAGGATATTTATTCGATGATAAAATTGAAGCTGTACTTGGAAATCAGATCGCCATTTCTTCAGTCTTGGTTTTAGGAGGCGTTGTTTTACTGTTTGCTGACAAATGGTTTAAAAATCCTAAGATTGATGATGAAAAAGGAATTACGATAAGAAATGCAGTAACCATTGGTTTCTGGCAGTGTCTTGCGATGATGCCGGGTACGAGCCGTAGTGCGGCTTCTATCATTGGAGGTATGGCGCAGGGGCTTACCAGAAAAGCGGCTGCAGAATTCTCTTTCTTTCTTGCTGTACCTACGATGCTGGCAGTAACTGTGTATTCAGTTTTTGTTAAAACGTGGGGAAAAGAAACGGCAAACCCACAGAAAGGATATGAAATGATTATGGCTTCGCAGGATCACATTATGATTTTTGTGATAGGAAATATTGTAGCTTTTATCGTGGCACTTATTGCTATCAAGGCTTTCATCGGAGTGCTTAATAAATACGGATTTAAACCTTGGGGCTGGTACCGTATTTTTGTTGGAATTGCCCTGTTGATATATTTTTATTTCTTTAAATAAGAAATCACTCATTTATACCCATTCATGACTGCTGAAGAACTGAAATCAGGATACATTTTTTTATTGGATAAGCCTTTGGACTGGACTTCTTTCCAGGCTGTCAATAAAATGAAATATAAACTAAAAAGGGAATTTGATCTTCCTAAAAAATTTAAAATCGGACATGCGGGGACTTTAGATCCCAGAGCAACAGGACTTCTTATTGTCTGCTGTGGAAAATTCACCAAGAAAATTCCGGAAATTCAGGATGCTCCCAAAGAATACTGGACGGAGATTAAAATTGGAGTACAGACAGAATCCTATGATACCGAAAAGCCTGAAATCCTTCATCAGGACATTGCTCACATTTCAGAAGAACAAGTACATGAAGTTCTTGGAAAATTTGTTGGAGAGATTGAACAAAAACCACCTATCTATTCAGCCATTAAAATTGATGGTGAAAGAGCTTACAATCTCGCAAGGGCTGGGGAAGAAGTGGAAATGAAGGCCAGAAAAACAACCATTCATTACATTAAAGATGTTAAGATAGATTTTCCTTTGGTAAGCTTCTTGGTAGGCTGTTCAAAAGGAACTTACATCAGAAGTCTTGCACATGATATCGGGCAGGAACTGGGAGTGGGAGCTTATCTGACTCAATTGAGACGTACCAAAATCGGTGACTATACTATTGAAAATGCTACAGATCAGTTCTTGAATAACGAGTACAGATTTGAAGGTCTATGAAAATAAAATTATTCCTTTTCTTATTTGTATTTGCATTTTTAAAGACATTTTCTCAGGATATGGAATCTGGAAAGGTAAAAATGAACTTTTATTTCAACCCTTCTCTTAATGTAGGTTTTAATATTAATAAGAAAAACCAGGCCAACAATTCGCAATATATTGAAAACAGATCCTCATTAGGAAATCTGACTTATGGGATTACTGCTATCGGTGGATATAATTTTCTTCCTAACTTTGCATTAGGAACAGGATTTAAATATAGCTTTATACAGGACAATTATCATCTTATATATTGGGTTATCCAGCCAAAGATTATTTTTTCTCCGGGAGAAAGACCTTTTTATATTGATATTAATTATGGAAAACAGCTTAATCACTCTGCTGTTTCAGATACTGAATTCTGGGGCGGGAGACTGGGAATGCAGGTTTCCTATTCAAAAAGATTGAGTCAGGAAGGAGGAATTGTTTTTGAATCACATAAACTGAAAGATGGAGCTGACGGTTTTTTCATAGGTCTAAGCTATGGAATTACCCTTTTCAGCAATAAAAATTATACCGGCTACGGAAAAGACTAATGGAAAAAACACGTATCAATAAATATTTATCAGAAGTAGGATACTGCTCAAGAAGAGCAGCAGATAAACTTCTGGAAGAGGGCAGGATCAAAATAAACGGAAAAGTTCCTGAGATGGGAACAAAAGTTTCCGATGAAGATCTTGTGGAGGTGGATGGAAAACCTATCAGAGAGCCTCAGGAAAAGCCGGTATATATCGTTTTTAATAAACCGGTAGGAATTGTATGTACTACGGATACAAAACGTGAAAAAAATAATATTGTAGATTATATCAACCATCCGAAAAGAATTTTTCCTATCGGAAGATTAGATAAACCAAGTGAGGGGCTGATCTTACTGACAAGTGACGGTGATATCGTCAATAAAATTCTGAGAGCCCGCAATAATCACGAGAAAGAATATATAGTTCGTGTAGATAAGCCGATCAATCCGAGATTTTTGGAAAAAATGCGAAATGGAGTTCCTATTCTTGATACTGTGACCAAAAAATGTGAGGTAGAAAAGATAGATGATATGAATTTCAGAATTGTTCTTACTCAGGGACTCAACAGGCAAATCCGAAGAATGTGTGAATATCTGGGGTATGAAGTAAAAAAACTGAAGCGAATCCGTATCATGAATATCAAACTAGACCTCCCCATTGGAAAATGGAGAGACCTTACAGAAGATGAGCTGAATGCATTGAACTCTATGCTTACAGATTCCAGTAAAACATTCGACTAAGACTTATACTATATTTTAACGGTTTCCAATCTATATTTTCCTGTATCAACTGCGGGAAATGGTATTGAATTATTACTAATTCATGATTTTTCACTTATTAGTGTAATATATTTTATTTTTCACTGAAAATATTTTATATTTATAATAATAACAACTATAATATGAAAATCATGAAATTAAAATTAAACTTAGTTCTTTTGTTTGTGACTTTGGTAATATTTACTAGTTGTCTCAATGAACACGATCCGGATCATTCACATGATTCTTCCTTTTACATTGATTATAGAAGCTTGAAAGGACTCTCAGACGGAATTGCCGTTATAGAGCTTGATCCTGAAGCTCCGAATTTTGGAAATATCAGCAGCAGGCTCGAACTGGGTGTCGGTGTATTACCTCATCATATTTATTACAACCTGGATGCAAAAAAGATGTTTACCACTGCTTTGGGGGGGAGTTATCTTTATGAGATAAAAACGGGTGAAGATCAAAATGGGATGCCAAAATTAATTGATGCAACTCCTATTGATACGGGTGAGAATACAGTAGGAGAAAATTTGTTTTTCACGAATGACGGAAGGTATTTTATGACATTTATGGGAGGAGCAGGAGGTCCGAAAGATGGCAGTATAGGTGTTTTTAATGCGAACAATAATCAGCTTATTAAAACAATTAAAGCACCCATTCAGGCCAATCCTAACCAATTTATAATGTATCCGCATGGTATTTCAGTTAATGAAGAAAAAGGATTAATGATGGTGACCTCAACCATTCATCCGGATCTTACGACCGGATTGGGAAATACCTGTACTTTATTAGATCTCAATACTTATGAAATAAAAGAGACGTATCGTGTAGCAGATTCACCAGCAGATATGTCCGCTCCTGTTGAAGTTTTACTGCTGCGTGGGAAATTTCCGCAGTATGCACTTGCTACAACAATGATCGGGGGGGATATCTGGATTGCACCATACAATGCTACTACCAAAAAATATGATGCTTTTACTAAGCTTTTTGACGGAAGCACACAAGGGTTAGGATGGGCTCTCGAAATGTATATTGATGATTCAAATAAACTGTATGTGAGCTTTGCAGATCCTGGAAAGGTTCTTGTCTTTGATTTAAGTAATCTTCCCCAACTCAAACTTCTGAAGACTTTTGATGCTGATAAAGGGGCACATCATATGGCCTTCTTTAAAACTAAGTCAGGAAAAGAAGTTGTAGCAATACAAAATAATTTATTGGATCTCCCTAATTTAAACTCCGGAACCATTAGTGTAATTGATATCAACACAGGTAAAACCTTAGGTACAGTCGATTTGCGTAACCGCTATGGAATACTGCCGGAATCAATTGAAGGAACCAATGGCCCGAGCAATTATATGCATCATTAGAATTAAGAATATTGTTTCATAGCTTCAACTATTCCGAAATATTATTTTGGAACAGTTGAAGCTATTTTTTATTTGGTCTTAAGTTATTTTATATATAATCTCATTCTTTCTTCATACTCAGGTTTCAGTTTTAAAAGTTTCCATATTTTTCTGTCATCAGGATTACTGACCCTATAGAAAATGATTTTGTCTACAGAATATTTGAAATAAGGATGATTTTTAAGCCACTCTTCGGGAGCATCTACTAATGAATATCTGGGTACATCTGAAGTATTCAATGGAGCTATTGAAATTAGTTTTTGAACAAGATCCTGATCAATATTGTAAGTACTTAAAATCTGTTGCTTATTCATAAAGCCTCCTAGCTTTTTTCTGAAGCCAATAATTGAACCGGCACTTCTTTCATCCAGACCAAACTCAATAAGTTGTCTGAAAGTAATAATATTAAGATCTGTTTTTGAAAAATCTGTTTTTTCCTGTTGTTTTTCCTGAAGTCTGATATAAGGTTTCATTTCCTGAAATTTCTCAGCAGAAATCACAAAACACTTCTCCAAATCTTCAATATTCTTAAAACTTCCCCGTAAATTTCTATTCCTGTAATTAATGATGGTAGTTGCTTGTTTTTCTGAAAATCCAAAGGCTTTCCAGCCCTCGAAATCCAGTTGATTAGGATCAAAAGGATGATATTGAATCTTTGCCTTGACTGAATTATTCTTTGCTAAACTTTTGAAAGTTTCGGGAGTCTTTGCTGGCAGTATCAAATACGGTTCAAGTTTGCTGTAGTTTTCCGGAGAGATGATAAAACATTCTTTAAACTTCTCCTTGCTGATAAAACTTCCTCCCAGATAATTCCTATATTTTAAAATAGCTTCTGCCTGCCTTTCGCTGAAACCCATTTTGGACCAATCATTGGCAGAAAATTTATCAGGATTGAATTTTCCTGAGATAACAATTTCTTTCTTTCCATACGAATTGAATTCTTTTGAATTTCCTTTTTCTGCTGTTTCAGGAAGTAAAATATATGATTTCAATTCACTAAATTTCTCTTCAGAAATAGCATAACATTTTTTCAACTGTTCTTTTGACATAAATTTTCCTCCTACAATATCTTTATACTTGAGAATTGTAGCAGTCTGCTTCTCTGAAAAACCAAGTTTCTGCCATTGCTCTTTGTCCAGTGCATTGGGATCAAAATCTGATAAATCTGTAGAATTAGCAGAACCTGTAATGAACTTTACATCAGGAAAAGGCTCTTTTTCCCGGCTGGTGTACTTTTGGTAAGCCAATAAAATAGTCAGCAAAGTGACCATAAATGCCAATTTTCGGTAATAGTTTTTTCTCATCATACGGTAAAAATATCAATAAAAATAAAGTGCATCAATGGTTGATAATGAAATGATTAAAGATGATATACAGATTGTGTTTAATACTTAAAAAGCAAATGGGTATTTGATGTTTTTATATGATATAATTTCGTGATTGAGGGTGAATGTTTTGATTAAGGTTTATCTTCAATTCTATTATTGATCAAAATTTTGAAAATATATGGTATAAAAAAATCCGCTGCATCTAGACTGCAGCGGATTTTACTATATTGTATAAAATTTATTCACTATCTCTTTCTCCCAAAGACTCTTTCAGTTTGATAAGCTCAGCTTTTACAAACTCCAGTCGGTCAATTAGGGTGATGGTTTCGGAGATTTTACTGTTTGTAGTCAGAGCGATACGGGCTCCATCCAGAGTATATCCTTTTTCTTTTACCAGATGGTAGATCATCTGAAGGTTTTTGATATCTTCAGGAGTGAAATATCGGTTTCCCTTTCTGTTTTTTTTAGGCTTGATAATTGGGAATTCCTGTTCCCAGTAACGTATTAATGAAGTGTTTACATCGAATGCTTTTGCCACTTCTCCTATAGAATAATACAGTTTATCAGCTAAATTTATTTTCATTTTACGACTCCTAAACTTCAAAGATAAAAATTTTTTAAAGTTGTATCCAAATATATTGGAAAAAGTACGTCCTGACTTTCATTTACACTGGTAAATTTATTATAAAATAGCATAGATGAGTTTCTATCAGATGAGAAGAATTGGTATTACCGGTCCTTTTTTTATCTAAATTTGTGAATCTTTACAAGGCATATAAATATAAATGATGAATCCTATCTCTGTTCTTCATATCGATCTTTTCCAGGCAGGTAAAAATACTTCAGATTTTTATTTTAATACAATGAAGAATCATTTGGTAGTAGGACATCGTCATATAGAAAAACCTCACAGACATGATTTCTACGCTGCTGTTCTTTTTACTAAAGGAGTAGGGATGCATGAAATCGATTTTCAGAAATATGACGTTTCTGAGGGAAGCCTTTTCTTTCTTTCACCCGGGCAGATTCACAGTTGGGAACTTTCAGAAGATATAGAAGGGTATATTTTCTTTTGCTCTCAGGAGTTTTATGAAATGCATTATGTGAATCAGAAACTGAGGAATTTCCCTTTTTTCGGATCTGTATCTTTTCCCAGAAAGCTTCAGCTGGATGCTTTGGAACTTCAGAAAAATATAACTTTATTTCAGGAACTCGGAGAAGAACATCAGGCTAAAAATATAATGAAAGAAGGACTTATTTTGTCATTGATGTCCCAGATTTTTATTAATTCCGCCAGATTATTTTCAAGAGATTTTGATACACAGGCTTCAGCTGCCGGACTTTCCTATTTTAAACATTATCAGGATTTTGAAAATTTGCTTGAACAGCATTTTGCAGAACATAAATCGATTACTTTTTATGCCTCTTTATTAGGTATTTCTTCCAAACATCTGAACAGAATTGTGCAGACTGTTGTTCAAAAAACAGCCACAGATGTTATTACAGAAAGAGTAGTACTGGAAGCCAAAAGAATGTTGATGTATCTTGACGAAACCCTGGTTGAAATTGCTTTCAGATTAGGATATGAAGAATATTCCTACTTTGTAAGAGTATTCCGGAAAAGCTCCGGAATGACTCCTACTCAGTTTATGAGGAAATATAAGGCTTAATGAGTTCAAAGTTCATGGTTTAAAGTTTAATATTGCTGATTATTTTTGTTGTCGGTTACTGGATCTGTTTAGATGAACAATTATTTTCTTTTTGTCGTCTGACTCCCAAATTCACTATTCACTTGCGAAGCAAAATTCACCATTGATATTTGTTGAGTAGTATCCCTAATCCCTGCCACCTAACATCTATCACCTGCCATCTGTCATTTGCAACCTAAAGAGCTAACTTAAACGGTCCTTCAAAAGTCGTTTCAAACGAATCTACTAGTTTCCCTTCCTCATCAAAAACTCCGATGACCATATTTTGTTTTGAGAACTTAATTTCTTCTTCAGGAAAGGAAATGTTGATGTTTCCTTTCAGGATCTGGTCTCCTTTTAAGATGATTGTTTCAGAACCGAAATAAGTGATTTCAGCATGAGACGGTGTGATGACTTTAATCTTCAGGATTTTTTTCTCATTAGATTTGTTCAGAAGAGTGTAAATAAAGGTATTGGTGATTTTACCGTTTTTGACGAAAAATGTAGAACCTGCCGGTTTGATGAATTTCGCTTCCATAGAACCGCGATCATACATTAAGAACCCAAGAAATCCAATCAGCAATGCCAGAATAACGGTTGTCGCTTTCATTCTAGGAGTAAATTTGAACTTTTCACGGTTTTCAATTTCGGATTCTGTAGCATAACGCACCAGTCCTTTAGGTAAACCTACCTTTTCCATTACTTCATCACAGGCATCAATACAGGCTGTACAATTCACACACTCCAATTGCTGTCCGTTTCTGATGTCAATTCCCGTAGGACAGACAACAACGCATTGGTTACAATCAATACAATCTCCCTTACCAGCCGCTTTTCTGTCTTCATTATTTCTCCATTTTGAACGGCCTTCCCCTCTTTTAAAATCGTAATATACGTTGATTGTCTGTTTATCAATTAGAACTCCCTGAAGTCTTCCGTAAGGGCAAACCAGAGTACATACCTGCTCACGAAGCCATGCAAAAACAAAATAAAAAGTCATCGTGAAAAAGATCATCGTAATGAACTTTAATGGATGTTCTGATGGACCTTCTTGCATGATCTGGAAAACCTGTTCATAGCCTACGATATACATAAACATGAAAGTAGAGCAGAGTAGGGAAATCAAAATAAATACGGACCATTTCGTCACTCTTTTTCGGATTTTTTCAGCATCCCATTCCTGTCTGTCGAGTTTCATCTGCTTATTTCGGTCTCCTTCAATCCAATATTCTATTTTACGGAAAACCATTTCCATAAAAAGGGTTTGAGGACAAAGCCAGCCACAGAATATCCTTCCGAAAACTACTGTAAATAACATTACAAAAATAACAGAAGTCACCGCACCTAATGCGAGGATAAAAAAGTCCTGCAGGTAGAAAGGCTGCCCAAGAATAAAGAATTTCCTGTCGATGACATTAATGAGCAGAAAGGGATTATTGTTGATCTTTACAAAAGGCAGTCCGAAAAATAAGGCAAGAAGAAAATAACTGGTATAATTCCTGTAATTGGTGTATTTTCCTTTCGGTTTTCTGGGGAATATCCACTTCCTTTTTCCGGTTTCATCCATTGTTCCCACTGAATTTCTGAAATCTTCATTTTCAATTTCCAAAGACTTGATATTGTTGGACTCTGCACTCATTGTTGTATGCTATAAAACTATTTTGGTACTATCTTCAGCAGAATCACACTCTTTTTTGAATTAATTTTTCATTGAAAAAAGTGATGGATTCTGTTACTGCAAAGCTCCGGATTATATCTTTTTATTACTAATATGATCTACTTCAAAAATAGGACAATTAGGACATTTAGTGCTGGTGTTTTTTATTGTATCAAAACGGGAAAATATTTTGAAACCTGTAAGTCATATTGTAAATTGCAGGTCTAAAAATGAAGAATGAAGAATATCTTTAAAATAGGCATGATTGGTTTGGTTTTCGCATTGGTAAACTGCCAATCAGTAAATTCTAGTAAAATGTTTTATGAAGGAGTAAAACCGGAAATGGTTTCAGATACGTTCAGTTTCACAGAAGGGCCATCAGCAGATCAAGAAGGGAATGTTTACTTTACCGATCAACCCAATGATAAAATCTATTATTGGGACTGGAAAAGCAATAAAGTAATAGAATTCTTAGACAAGACGGGAAGGGCAAACGGAACGCACTTTGACAAAGACGGATATTTGATTACCTGCTCGGATGATCAGGGAGAAATCTGGAAAATTTCCAAGGACAAAAAAGTAGAAGTTCTGCTTAAAGGTTTTGAAGGAAAAAGATTGAACGGTCCCAATGATGTATGGAATGATGAAGCCGGAGGGATGTACTTTACAGATCCATTGTATGAAAGAGATTACTGGATCGGTTTTAAACAGGAATTACCACACAAAAGCCTTTACTATAGAGACAAATCAGGGAAAGTAACCAAGCTGGATACGTTTACCCAGCCGAATGGAATTGTAGGCAGTGAAAAACTGAAAAAATTATACCTTTCCGATATTGATGCAGGGAAAACTTATGTGTATGATATACTAGGTGAGGGGAAATTGTCTGAGAAAAAACTGTTTTGCGAAATGGGATCAGACGGAATGGAACTGGATAAGCACGGAAACCTTTATCTTACAGGAGATGGAGTACATGTTTTTAACCGTTCCGGAAAGAAAATTTATCATATTTCTATCCCTGAAAAGTGGACTTCCAATGTAACTTTTGGCGGAGAAAATAATAATATACTCTTCATTACCGCTTCAAAATCTGTGTATACTTTTCCTACCAAAGTAAGAGGAATAAAATAATATGAATGTCATTGCGAGAAGCATAGCGACGAAGCAATCTCTTTTCATTAAATATGAGATTGCTTCACTTCGTTCGCAATGACAATAGAGTATTGAGTGGAGGGGGTTAGTAAGCGACCTCCATTTTTACTTTCTTCCCTTTCAGTTTTTCGTTTTGCAGCTTTTTTAAAACAGCATTTACTTTACTTCTGGAAACGGCAACATAAGACGTTGTATCTTTTACTTCAATCAAACCTATATCTTCTTTCTGAAGTTCTCCTTTTTTGATAAGATAGCCCACAACATCCACTTTATTCACCTTATCTTTTTTTCCGGCGCTGATATAAATAGTCTGGAAAGGTGTCTTTTCCGGAACTTTAGTAAATCCGGCAACACTCTCTTCAGGAGTATTATTTTTAATGAATGGGAAATTTTCTTCCTCTGTCATAATCAGATATACAAACCCTTTGGCATTCATCCTTGCAGTACGTCCGTTTCTATGAATAAAAGCATCTTCTTTTGGAGGAAGCTGATAATGTACAATAGATTCTACTTCCGGAACATCAAGTCCGCGGGCCGCAAGATCCGTAGTAATAAGAATTCTTGCAGAATCATTCCTGAATTTCAGCAATGCGCGCTCTCTTTCATCCTGCTCCATACCGCCATGGAAGGTTTCCCTGTCGATTCCCATCTGATGAAGAAGCTCAGAAATTCTGTCAACAGCCTCACGGTGGTTACAGAAAATAAGAGTTCTTTTATTTCCTATTTTACAAATTAAATTAAACAAAGTATCCAGTTTTTCCTCAGAAATTGTCATTACTTTTCGCAATTGGATATCTGGTTTTACTTCACTGAGTTTTAAAAAGTCAATGGTTTTTTCATTTTTCAGACCTGTAAATGATGGGATCTCATCCATTGCTGTGGCCGAAGTTAAAATTCTTTGCGAAAGGCCTTTTAATAAGCCTGCAATAAACTCCATATCTTCATGGAAGCCCAGCTCTAAAGCTTTATCGAATTCATCAAGGACAAGTGTTTTAATCGTTTTCGGATCAAAATTATTATTTCTTACATGATAAGCAACCCTCCCCGGAGTTCCTATTAAAACCGCAGGAGCTTCAATTAAATTGTTAACCTCGATTTTCTTATCATGTCCGCCATAACAAACAGAGACTTTAAAATCTGTTCCCATTGCTTTAAAAACCTGTTCAATCTGTAAAGCCAGTTCTCTGGCCGGAACCAATATCAATGCCTGAACCCCCTGGACATTTTTTTTCAGATTCCGAAGAACCGGGAATAAAAAAGCAAGAGTCTTTCCAGATCCTGTAGGAGAGAGTAAAACAATGTCTGTATTGTTTTCAGACGCATTATAAGTAGATTTCTGCATCTGATTCATATCCTGAATCTGCAGCTTCTGGTAGATTGATTGTAGTTCCATGGTGCAAAGGTAGTGAAATAGGCAGTAGATTTTACAAACAGTCTATGGTGAATAGTCAATTCGCTTCGCTTGCCAATTTTTCAAACCGTTTTCATTCACTATTTACTTGCAAAGTAAAATTCACTATTCGTAAATGGATTGTTTATAGTTTGATAATCAATTGTATACATATTGAGTGTCTGAAAGTAAAACTATTGTTTATCTCAAATAAAATCTCTATCTTTGCACCCACTTTTGTGGCGAAAAGGTTTGATGGGTAAATTACTTAAAATTAATTACTTCCGTATTTTTTAATCCGCATTTATTCAAACCGTTAAAAAAGAAGGAATACAAATTTTTATTAGAAAATGTCAAAAGAGACAAATTCAGCAGAGGTTTTATTAAACCAAAACGTAGCACCAGAACAATTTGATTGGGATTCTTTCGAATCAGGTCTTGATGCAGATGCGAGAAAAGAAAAAAGCGATTTAGAAGAAATCTACAACGGATCTTTAAACAACCTAGACGATAACGACGTTTTAGTTGGTAAAGTTGTAAGATTAACTGATAAAGAAGCTATCGTAGACATCAACTTCAAATCTGAAGGTGTTATCTCTCTAAACGAATTCCGTTACAACCAAGGCCTAAAAGTAGGTGACGAGGTAGAAGTAATGGTTGACAAGAGAGAAGACAAAACTGGACAATTACAGTTATCTCACAGAAAAGCTAGAACGCTTAAAGCTTGGGATAAAGTAAACGAACTTCACGAAACTGGAGAAATCGTTAACGGTTTTGTTAAATCAAGAACTAAAGGTGGTATGATCGTTGATGTTCACGGAATCGAAGCATTCTTACCTGGTTCTCAAATTGACGTTAAGCCAATTAAAGATTACGATCAGTTCGTAGGAAAAACTATGGAGTTCAAAGTTGTGAAAATCAACCCTGAGTTCAAAAACGTAGTTGTATCTCACAAAGCATTGATCGAAGCAGATATCGAAGGTCAGAAAAAAGAAATCATCGCTCAGCTTGAAAAAGGTCAGGTTCTTGAAGGTACTGTTAAGAATATTACTTCTTACGGTGTATTCATTGACTTAGGAGGTGTTGATGGATTGATCCACATTACAGACCTTTCTTGGTCTAGAGTGAACCACCCATCTGAAATCCTAGAGGACGGACAGACTGTAAAAGTTGTAATCCTTGATTTCGATGATGAGAAAACAAGAATCCAATTAGGTATGAAGCAATTAGAAGCTCATCCTTGGGATGCTCTTTCTGCTGACTTGAAAGTAGGTGACAAAGTAAAAGGAAAAGTAGTAGTTCTTGCTGACTATGGTGCATTCGTAGAAATCGCTCCAGGTGTAGAAGGATTAATCCACGTTTCTGAAATGTCTTGGTCTACTCACTTAAGATCTGCTGGAGATTTCGTAAAAGTAGGTGATGAAGTAGAAGCTGAAGTATTAACTTTAGATAGAGAAGAAAGAAAAATTTCTCTTGGTATCAAGCAATTGTCTAAAGATCCATGGGAAAACATCGAAGCTAAGTATCCGGTAGGATCTCAGCATGTAGGAACTGTAAGAAACTTCACTAACTTTGGTGTATTCGTAGAGTTAGAAGAAGGTATCGACGGATTAATCTACATCTCTGATCTTTCTTGGACTAAGAAAATCAAGCACCCATCTGAGTTCTGCGCAGTAGGTGATAAATTAGACGTTGTAGTTCTTGAATTAGATATTCAGGCAAGAAGATTATCTCTAGGTCACAAGCAATTGACTGAAAACCCATGGGATAAATTTGAAACTAAATATGCTGAAGGAACTATCCACGCTGGTAAAGCTGTAGAAGTTCACGATAAAGGAGCTTCTGTTCAATTCGAGGATGCTGAGGTTGAAGCTTTCTGCCCTTCAAGATTATTAGAGAAAGAAGATGGATCTAAAATCAAAAAAGGTGAAGATGCTCAATTCAAAGTAATCGAATTCAACAAAGAATTCAAGAGAGTAGTAGTATCTCACACAGGTATCTTCAGAGACGAAGAAAAGAAAAACGTTAAAGAATCTTCTTCTAGAAACGTATCTTCTTCTTCAAACAACGAAGAAAGATCTACTCTTGGAGACATCGATGCATTAGCAGAGTTGAAAAGAAAAATGGAAGAAGGTAAATAATCTTTGAACCATTGATATATAAGGAGCCGCTCATTTGAGCGGCTTTTTTTATCTAAATATGAAAAAATATGGAATTTGATACTGGAAAAAAATAGCTTTTTCTAAAAAATAATGTAAAGTATAAAATAAATATTCATTGAAAATATCACATTAATATGTGATTTATTTAATGAAATAATTAAATTAGAAATATTTAAAAATAGGTTAAATATAATGTGGTAGGCATAAATTTATGATGACATTCTCTTAATTGAGAAATATGTAAAACAATATTAATCTGATGGTTTTGTGTGTATTTATTTATTTTTAAATTTTAAGTAAAAAAAACATTGAAGGTTTGTGAATTATTTGTAGATTAGCGACTTTAATAATGGATATGAAAAATAAAGCTTTACCTCTTTTGTTTGCAGTATTTTCTGCATTTCCAACAGTATTGTTTGGACAGGATAATGAAAAACTGATTAAAGATTATATTTCTCAAAATAAAATAAGAGAATATAAAAAATCTGATCTTAATAATATCATTGTTGATAATGTAGATCTGTCAAAATCATTGAATGGTAATGTTGTTAAATTTTTACAGACTTATAATGGTTTACCAATATACAGCTCCGTAGGAACAGCATTGATTAAGGACAATAAAATTGTTTACTACACGGATAATTTTGTAAAAGATTATACTGCATCTACATCAGGTACGGCTGCTATCAGTAAAAGTACGGCTCTTCAAAAGATCGCTGAAGACTTGAAAAACCCTGATATTGCAAATTTCGCGATTCTCGGATATCTTGAGAAGACTCAAAAAAAAGCAACATCAGCCAATCAAAGACTTGTGTATACCAATGACGAGAGCGGAAACTTACGTCTGGCTTACGAATATACTTTAACGGAGCCAAAATCTCCGAATTACTGGAATATTTTAGTAGATGCCAACAATGGAAATATCCTGTTAAAAAATAACCTGACTTTATCTTGTAATTTCAATCATGATGCTTACAGCTCAGATGCTGATTATAGCCATGCTGATCATTTTGAGAATACATTAGTAGGACCTCAAAATAGTATGGTACAAAACAATATTCCATTACTTTTACCGGATAATGCATCATATAATGTATTTCCATTGCCTATTGAAGCACCTACCTTTGGTTCAAGATCAATCATTAATAATCCTTGGATATTAAGTGCTTCTCCTGAAGGATGGCATTCTGATGGAACTAATCATTATACGGTTACCAGAGGAAATAACGTTTTTGCCTATGAAGATGCTGCAGGAACAGCTTTAACAGCTCCTGATTATCTTACAGGGGCTCCGGCAGATGGTGGGGCTACAAGAAATTTTGATTTCCCTTTTAATATCAACGAAACTCCATTAAATAACAGGAATGCTGCTATTACGAATTTATTTTATCTAAATAACAGAATTCATGATGTTTTCTACAAATTCGGATTTACAGAATCTGCCAGAAACTTCCAGCAGAACAATTTTGGTAATGGACCTGTAGGAGGAGATGATGATTCTGTATATGCAGAGGCGCAGGATGGCAGCGGATTAAATAATGCGAATTTCTCTTCAGGGCAGGATGGTTATAATGGTAAAATGCAAATGTATCTTTGGTCTCCGGTTGGAAGAGTGTTTTACTACAATGCACCTAGTGCAGCTGTTCCCCGTACACCAGGAGCAGGAACTGCTCAGTTTGGTCCTCCATTACCTATGAACGGAATAACAGGAGATGTAGCACTTTCATCAGTTTTGGATGGTTGTACAGCTTTGCCTGCAAGTTCATTGACTAACAAAATAGGACTGGTTGAGAGAGGAACATGTTCTTTTGCTATTAAAGTGAAAAACCTTCAGGATGCTGGAGCTAAAGCAGCTATTATCTATAATAACGCAGCGAATGGGGCTACTATAGGAAATATGGCGGGTAGTGATCCGACAATTACAATTTCTTCAGTACTTATTAACAATGCAGAAGGAGAATATATCAAAACTCAGCTTGCAGCAAGTACTACAGTAAATGTTACCCTAAAAGGAAATATGACTCCTGACGGAAGCTTTGATAACGGAATCGTAACTCACGAATATGGCCACGGAATATCCAACAGAATGACTGGTACCGGATACAACTGTCTGAATTCAGGAGTGAGTAAAGAACAAATGGGAGAAGGATGGTCTGATTTCTTCGCTTTGATGTTAACGAATAAAGCCGGTGATAATGCTACTGTAGCAAGAGGTACAGGTACTTACGCATTAGGTCAGGCGATCACAGGTGCTGGTATCAGACCTGCAAAATATTCAACAAGTCTTACTGTTAACGGATTTACATACGGAGATACAAACGGAATGGAATACAATAACGGATCAGCAATTGTTCCGGATGTTCACTCTATTGGTTTTGTTTGGGCTACTATGCTATGGGATCTTCACTGGAAATATGTTGAAAAATATGGTTATTCTTCAGATGTATTATCTACAACACCTAACGGAAGTACAAAAGTATTACAACTGGTAACAGATGCTCTGAAACTTCAGGCATGTAATCCGAGCTTTATTGAAGGAAGAAATGCAATATTAGCTGCAGAGTTAGCAACAACTGCAGGTGTTGACAAATGTATGATCTGGGGCGTTTTTGCAAGAAGAGGTCTGGGAGTGAATGCGTCAGCAGGAGTGAAAAATAATATTAATGATCAGGTTCAGGACTTTAATGTACCAGAAGAATGTTTATTGGCTACCAATGAAGTGAAGGGCGATAAGAATAAAAATATTTCTATCTATCCAAACCCTGCTAAAGATGAGTTTTATATCAACTTCCCAAGCAATACCCTTGGAAAAGTAAGTGTAGAACTTTATGACATGTCAGGTAAATTGGTTTCTTCTGAAGATAAAATTTCACCGGATGCTAAAAAAGCAATTTCTACAAGCAATTTGGTAAACGGAACTTATATGGTTAAAATCAAAGGACTTGGTTTTGAAGCTGCTTCAAAAGTAATGGTTAAAAAATAATTTACTTATAATTAATTTAAGAGTCGCCACAAGCTTGCTTGTGGCGATTTTGTTTATCTATCATGATAACACTTCAGATAGGTTTAATTTATATGTCGTACCTTTGCAGGCTGTTAAAAAAATTATGAAGAAGAAAAATATACTAAAAGGTGTTTTATTTGTAGGGATTGGAGCTAGTATATACGGTATGTTGGCCACTTTTGTGAAAATGGCTTACCATGATGGTTTCACTACTTCGGAGGTAACTACTTCCCAGTTTGTATTAGGTTTAACGGGACTTTTGATCCTCAATCTTATTCAGACTCTGACCTCAAAACAGAAATTATCGCGGCCAAGTTCTAAAGAAGTAAGAATGCTGCTGCTTGCAGGAACTTCTTTGGGAGGAACGAGTTTGTTCTATTATATAGCGGTACAGTATATCAATGTTTCAATTGCTATTGTACTATTGATGCAGTCTGTTTGGTTCAGTGTTGTGGTGGAAAGTATCCTTACCAGAAAACTTCCCAATGCAAGAAAAGTGGTTTCTGTCGTGATCGTATTACTGGGAACAGTTTTGGCAACAAATCTTATTAATATGGAAATAGAGCTGGATTGGCATGGAGTCTTTTGGGGGCTGATGGCAGCGGCTTCTTATACCTTAACGATGTTTACTTCCAATACGCTGGCTACCCATCTTCCGGTTTTCAGAAAAAGTATTATCATGTTGGCAGGTGGTTCTGTAGTGGTTTTTGCATTTTTATTCTTTGCTCAGATAGGACCTATGTATTTTGATGGCTTAAAATCATTATACTTAAATTTTACAGAAAATACAGAACATATTCATTCATTCAATTATTCAATATTCCTGACGTATGGCTTTGTACTGGCTCTTTTTGGAACCATTATTCCGCCAATTTTATTCAATATAGGATTTCCGAATGCAGGATTGGGGCTGGGAAGTATTGTTTCCTCTCTGGAGCTTCCGGTTTCCGTAACGATGGCCTTTGTTTTACTGGGGGAGAAAGTATTTCTGATCCAATGGATAGGAATTGCTCTGATCCTTTTTGCTATTGTCTTGATGAATTTACCCTCAAAAAAAGAAAAAGAAGTTTCGATGGCAGAATTGTCTTAAAAATATTTAAATAAAAATAATAGTTGAAACCGTTCCTTTTGGAGCGGTTTTTTTAATTTTAATCTTTAAAATAAAAGTTTCATGAAATATTTCAGAAATATAACGACTGTTTTGGCTTTGACGGTTTCCGGTTTTATATTTTCACAGGTAAAACCTCTGGATGCAATGCTTTCTGATTATCAATATCCTTATGAAGTTCATTTTCTTAATCTTAAATCTCAGGGCGAAGATTTGAAAATGGTCTATATGGATGTACAGCCACAAAAGTCCAATGGGAAAACAATAATGCTTCTCCATGGAAAGAATTTCAACGGAGCATATTGGGGGAAAACAGCGAAAGATCTTTCTGCTAAAGGATTCAGAGTGGTGATTCCGGATCAGATCGGGTTTGGAAAATCATCAAAACCCCATGCATACCAGTTTTCTTTTTCACAACTGGCTGCAAATACAAAAGCAGTTCTGGATGAATTAAAGATTGATAAAGCAATAATACTTGGGCATTCAATGGGAGGAATGATAGCGACTAGATTTACATTGCTGTATCCGGAGAAAGTACAGAAACTGATTCTTGAAAACCCAATCGGGCTTGAAGATTATAAAACTTTTGCAGCTTACCAGACCATAGATCAGGCCTATCAGTCTGAACTTAAAAATACATCCGAAACCTATAAGAACTATCAGCTGAAATTCTACTATGATAACAAATGGAAAGAAGAATATCAGCCATGGCTTGATCTGATTTCAGGATGGACGCTTCATAAAGATTACCCTCAGGTAGCCTGGGATGCTGCTCTCACCTCGGATATGATCTATAACCAGCCGGTATGCTATGAATTTAAAAATATAAAAGTTCCTACGCTGCTTATTATCGGAACAAGAGACAGAACTGCAATAGGGAAAGACAGGGCTCCCAAAGAACTTCAGCCGAAAATGGGACAGTATCAGGAGTTAGGAAAGAAAACTCAGCGTGAAATTGTAGGCTCAAAGCTTGTAGAGATTGAAAACGTAGGACATCTTCCTCATATAGAAGTATATCCTAAGTTTTTTGAAGCCCTGTGTAATTTTATAGAATAGAATAAATTTAAAAACTATCAGATATTTGAAACATTAAGTTGGATAAGTGATTAAAACTTAATGTTTCAAATTTATTGCTTCTTGCGATCAATGAGTAGTAAAGTACAAACTCCAATTCCCGAAAACAAGACACAGGAAATCCCCAAATTCTGTATAAAACCAATGCTTACAAGTCCTAAACCTATCAGGATATAATAAATCAGTCCCAGTAAAGCTCCGGCACTTCCGGTTTCGTCTTTATAATTGATCAGTGCGGTACTCAGAATATTCGGGATTGCAATGCTGAATGCCATCACAATGAAAAAATAAGGAATTAAAAAGCATATCCCTTTACCTGCCAGAATCCATACAAAAATGGAAGCGGTAAATGCAGTAAATGTACCTGCTTTAACTAAATATTTAGGTTGTATGTCTCTCAATGACAGAAATCTGTTAAGTTTTGCCCCTGCAAATGTTCCGCCAGCCAATATAACACTGCTGTATCCGAAAATATAAGAGGAATAATGATATTCTTTAAAGATGAACGGAGCCAGTGAATAATAAGAAAACAAGAGAACATTAAAACTCATAATCAATAAACAGCACTTTATAATTGCCTGGTCACAAAGCATTCTCTTTAATAAATCTGTTAAAATACCCATGTTGATCTCTTTTACTGAATGTTGAGTTTCTGAAATTTTCTTACGGGAAAGAATGAGAAATAATCCTGCAAGCAAACATAATGTTATGAAAATGCCCTGATGTCCAACAGAAGAAGTCAATACAGATCCGGTAATCATTCCTATTACGGGGCTTATGGATAAACCAATTCCGATCCAGGAAAATACTTTGCTGATATTATTTTGATCATAAGTATCTCTTAGAATTGTTTGTGTTACAATAGAGCCCACAGAGATTCCAAATGCAGAAATAATTCTGGCACTCAGGAAAATTATGAAATTGGGGGCAAAAACAGCTGTCAGTGTTCCAATTCCATAAGTGATAAGACCGTATTCAAGAGATTTTTTTCTTCCGATTCTGTCACATTGTACTCCCCAAAATGCCACTCCCAGAGCAAAAGCTATAAAATATAAGCTGATCGTCAGAGCAACATATTCTTCTTTCACTCCAAACTGCTTCTGAACCATTGGTAAAACCGGGCTGTAAATGGTTTCTACAAACTGAGGAAGCATTACAAGTACGGTCAGCAGCCATATGGGATTTGTCTTTTTCATTTTTTTCTGCAAAGTTTCCAAAATTTCAAGGTATATTTATAATGGTATAAAAACAAAAAACATCAAAAATAGGACATGGCTGTTTTGAAACAAAATGAAGAGTTTGATGCAGACTCTATTCCGGAAAGAGTAATTGGAATAGCTTCTGATATGGTGATGCATGATTCCGGTTTTCATTTTCATAAAACGAAAGCTCAGTTATTGTATGCTCCCTCTGGTTGTATGACGGTTACTACTTCGGACAGACAGTTTGTTCTGCCTCCATTCAGAATGCTTTGGATTCCTTCCAATGAGATTCACAGGGTGAATTTCAGAAATATTGTAGCTTACAGATCAATTTATTTTGATGAAAATTATGCGGAAAAATATATGAGTTCCAGCCTTAGAGTGCTGCATGTAAATCCATTATTGAAAGAAATTATCGAAAGAATTTGCTTTTGGGAATGGTCAGATCTAAGAAATAATCAGATTAGTCTGCTGAATGTATTCTGGGATGAAATAAACAGCGCTCCGGAGGAAAAACTGGAACTTAAAATACCGCAAGACAGACGTTTCAGGAAAATTTCAGAAGAGTGGACTCTACGTAATGCTATACCGCCTATGTTGAAAGACCTTGCGAAAAAAACCGGAGCAGTGGAAAAAACAATCAGCCGTATTTTTAAAAAAGAAACAGGATTGTCTTATCAGGACTGGAGACAGCAGTGGCGACTGCAGCGATCGATTGAACTTTTGGTGGAACGTAATTCAATAGGAGAGGTGTCTCATATTTTAGACTTTTCATCAGACAGCGCTTTTATAGATTTCTTCAAAAAGCAGACAGGAGCTACCCCTTTGCAGTATCTTATAAAAAATGAATAAGCCTTTTTACAGTTAATAATTTGTGATAGTAAAAGAAATTCAAGACATCTTCTAATCTGGAAATCTTAAATATTTCTTGCCTTATGCAAAGTCTATTGCTCAATAATTTGCATAAAATTGTATAATCAAATAGAAAATAATTATGAAAAACAAAATGAGTTCACATGGATAATTATAGTACTACAATTGAACTAAAAGCTACGGCAGAGAAGATCTATGAAGCGCTTGCTCATCAGATTCATCTTTGGTGGTCTGAGTGGTTTACCGGCGCCTCAGCACAGGTAGGTGATACGTTTACAGTAAGATTTGGAGACCATATTCACAAGACAATACGTATAAAAGAAACAATACCCAATTCAAGAGTGATCTGGACTGTTGAAGATTCACTGATTGCTATTCCTGAATTAAAAAATCAGACAGAATGGATTGGTACGACTATCGTTTGGAAAATGGAACAAAAGGAAAACAGTAGTTTACTGCAACTTACTCATGTGGGATTGCATCCGTCTGTAGAGTGTTATGCTATTTGTTCTGGTGGCTGGAATCAGTTTATAGGGAGTCTGAAGCTTTTCCTTGAAACAGGAAACGGTACTCCATACAGAAAGTAAAAAATATTTTCAACAAAAAAAAGAGACTGTTTATGTATAAACAGCCTCTTTTTGTATGTATTGTTGTCTGAATTATTTCTTCTTGTAAGCAGCGTCTTTGATTCTTGCTTTTTTACCTCTAAGGTCTCTGAAGTAGTAAATTCTAGCTCTTCTAACTCTACCTTTTCTATCAAGCTCAATTTTTTGAAGTGCAGGTAGGTTAATAGGGAATACTCTTTCTACACCTACATCACCACTCATTTTTCTGATAGTGAAAGTTTTTGTAGAACCAGTACCTCTTAATTGGATAACTGTTCCCTTGAAGAACTGAGTTCTTGTCTTTTGTCCTTCTTTAATTTCGTAATACACAGTAATTGTATCACCTGCTTTGAATTCAGGGAATTCTTTTTTCGCAATGTACTTGTCTTGTACGTACTTTAATAAATCCATTATTAATAAAATAAAATGTTAAAGCTAAGCAACTTACACGTTCTTCGTCAGAGGTTGAATAACAGGTTGCAAATGTACAAAATAGTTTTTGAATACGCCAAATAATTAATGTACTAAAAACTATAATTTTTTCATTCTGGTTTTGCTAAAAAATTAACGGTTTCTTTAAAATACCATCAGACAGAGTTTATATGGGAATTCTACTTTTGCCCGAAATAAAAAATCTTAACACTGATTTTTAAATTCCTGATTCACAACTTAAAACTATATATGTTATTTTAAAACTAAAGCTATTATGAAACATTATTTCTTCTTTTTTTGTTTCGCGGTCCAGATGGCTTTCGGGCAGGTTTTGTATCCATATTTACAAAATCCAACCCCGAATTCTATGATCGTCAATTGGAAAACAGCTTCCAACAATGAAACAACAGTGATCTACGGAGATTCTCCAACGAATTTGAACGTGACGGTAACAGGAACTACCAATATCTTCTCAGATACGGGGTATAACAACAATTATTATTACCATACGGCAAAGGTTACCAATCTTCAGCCGAATACTAAATATTATTACAAGATAAAAACAGGAACCAGTGAGTCTGCTGTTTACAATTTCAGAACTCTTCCTTTGCCGGGACAGGCCGTAACGGCCAATGGAAAAATCCGTTTCCTTATTATGGGTGACAACCAAATCAAAGCAGAACCGAGATATGACACGCTTACTTTGAATGCCTATAAAAAATTAAAGGAAAAATTCGGAGCTACTTCAGACCCGTCAGACAATATTGCCCTTACTTTTATGGTAGGAGATCAGGTGGATGTAGGAACATTGGATCATTATGAGAATGTTCACTTCAAAAAGAACATCAAATTATCACCTTACCTGCCTATTCAGACAACAGTAGGAAATCATGAAACCTATGGAACAATGGGAATGAATTCTTACTACGCCCATTTTTATATTGATGAAATCAGTTATAAAGGAATAAGCTCAGGAAATGAAAATTATTATGCTCAGCAGGCGGGTAATGTATTATTCGTAAGTTTGAGCTCAGAACATACGGGATCTGCACAACAGAACTGGCTTCAGCAGATTTTAACAGCGGCAAACAGTGATTCTACCGTAGACTGGATTATTTCCTTAAGCCACAGACCTTATCAGGCTGAGCAGTATGTAGGAGATATTTCTACATGGGTAAGAGAAAATGCTGTACCGCTTCTGGTAACTTCGGATAAATATTTAATGCACGTGGGGGCCCATCATCATTTATATCACAGAGGACAGCTTAAAAATACACCGAACTATCAGATTATTTCAGGAGGAACGGCTTGGGATCAGTATTGGGGAATGTCTAATGAAAAGGATTTTGATGATGTTCAGAAGACTTTGACAGACTGGACGTATCAGATCGTGGAAGTAGATATTCCGACGGGAAAAGTGGATGTTGAATGTTATTCTATTGGTGGTGTTTACAACAAAAAAAATAACGTACTGGTAGATTCTTTCCATAGATATAAAAATCAGCCTAAACCGGCAAAACCATCTATTACAAACAATTTCTCAGGGGCTATTACTCTGCCTTTGACATTGAATGGAAGTGCATTTTCATCTTCAAATAATGAATTGCTGAACACGACACAGTTTCTGATCAGTAAGACATCCACCTTTTCTGTGATTGAAAAAGAGTTTTACCGTGATTTTGAAAACTGGTTCGGAAAAGACGGAAACGGAACTCCGGATAAAACCAAAAACCTGAATGATGGAGTAGACATTACAAAAGCAACATTGGCAGCGAACTCTATTCCAAACGGAATTTATTATGTGAAAACCCGTTACAGAGACAGAAACCTGGAGTGGAGTGACTGGAGTGATGTGAAGCAGTTTGAAATCACAGGAAGTGTAGTTTCAAATCCTACATTTACTTTAAATAAAACGGAATATGCTCAAAATGAAGCTATTACCGCTACTTTCACCGGAGGTCCTGGAAATCAGCAGGACTGGGTAGGAATTTATAAAAAAGGACAGACACCGGCGAGTACTACTTCACAAGTGTACAGTTATACTAACGGACAGGTAGCAGGAACAGTTACTTTTAATAATGGTATGGCTAATAAAGGTCAGTATTTTGCAGGATTTTTTGCAAACGGAGGATATACCGAAATCACTCCAAAAAAAGAGTTTTATGTAGGACCGAAAGTTCAGCTGCAGACTACTTCTGATACGTATCCGGTAGGAGGAACAGTGGTTCTTAATTTTACAGACGGGCCCAACTTGCAGAAAGACTGGATCGGAATTTATAAGATGGGGCAGACTCCGGGAACTACAGCTTCTATTAAATGGAGCTATGTAACAACTGCATCAGGAACACTTAATTTCACAGGACTTCCGAAAGGATATTATTACGCTCAATATCTACTGGAAGACGGATATAACGGAATCGGGGAGAAGGTATTCTTTAAAGTAGGTGATATCGTGACTGATTTGTGGATCAATAAACCGGTATATACTTTAGGAGAAAATATTACAGCTTCATGGACAGATTCTCCGGGAATCATCAAAGACTGGTTAGGAATTTATCCGCAAAGTGTTCAGACACCGGATGATAATTTCGTTTCTTATACTTATTTTGACGGAGTGACGCAGGGAACAAAAACAATTCAGGGAACAGCTGTACCTGCTACACCAGGAAATTATTATATGGTTATGTTTACCAATGATTCTTATACAGAAGTTTCAAACAGAGTACAGTTCCAGGTAACTTCACCAACATTAGGAACTGAAGAAACAAGAAGTACGGAGAAAAATGTAGTGTTGTATCCTAACCCAACAAAACCTGGACAGCCTACTTTCATTAAGAGTGATTACCCGATTGAGAAAATCGAATTGGTCTCAGCTTCAGGAGAATTACTGTATGTATCAAAAAATATCAATAACCAACGTTTCTCTTTGGTGAATGAAAACCTTCCGGCAGGCGTTTATTTTGTAAAAGTACACGGAAGAAAACTATTTACTTTAAAGCTGATTATTCAGTAATAAGTAAACGAAACACAATTATAATTTTAGAGACTGCTGGAAATAGCGGTCTCTTTTTTATTGTTTAAACATAATGCCTGCTCAATCTGAATAATTTGGCAGAAATATTTACCCTAAAAATCTGTGTTAAATAAAAAAGCAGTTCCAAAAATTGAAACTGCTTTTGATATATTGATGCAATGATTAATCAACATATAGATCATCTTCGCTGAATGCCGCCGGATTTTCTGTAGAAGCATATTCCTCAGGTAGATCAGCCAGTGTTTTGGTTTCCTGAAGAAGCTTTCCGTCCGGACTATACAGTTTTATAAGTACCCATTTTCCATTGCGTTCTAATTCTTTAACTCCGCTTAGGGTAGTGAGCTTTATTTTTCCGTTTTGTAAAATACCTGCTTTTACAGAAGATTTATTGGCAGGTTTTCCTTTTACATACTGTACAATTTGTGCTGTGAAGAAATAATCATGATCTCCGTCTTCACTCAAAGGCTGGCTGTAAGTGTATAAAAGAGTACCTTTATTATCATAAATAGTGGTATCATAAGCTGTTTGTTTAGAATTTAATTTCTTCTCAGATTTCAGCTTTTTCTCTTCAGTATACATTTTAGTATTTACTAAAACACCTTCCTTATATTGGCTTTCGCTAAGTCCTTCATAGGCTGTACCATTATAAGGCATTTCATCTTTATAGGTCAGGGTAGATTTCAGTTTTCCATCTGGGGAATAATATTTAATCTCCTGAGTAACATTCTCTTTTAAAATTTTCTCAGATGATAACTTTCCTTCTTCATCAAAATATTTGCTTGTTATGATGGAACCGTTTTTATATACATCAATAGAAGAAATCAGTGCATAATCATAATTAAGCTCATAATCTTCACCTTCTGTCGGCTGGTAAATATCATTCTCTTTATCATACTGATAAATAAGATGGCCTATTTTTTTTCCGGATTCATCATAAGTGGTTTTATAACCGTCTTTTTTGTTTCTCTTCTGTTCCTGCAGCAGCTGTCCGTTTTTAGCATAGATAATACTTTCCTTTATACTGCCGTCACTTTTGGTTTTTTCTATCTTTGAGATCCTCATTGGATTCGGATAATAATCTACCTGCAGCCCTTCACCCGAACCGGAAGGAGATGTCCCAATAAGTTTCCCTTTTTCACCGTAATATTTAGTCTCATAGTTGCCGTCTTTATCAGAAGTGGTTTCGTATCTGATTCCTTTAATATCTTCATCATAAATAATAGTCTTTACGGGCAGAGAATTCTCATAAGTGGTTATCGAGTTATAAAAAGATTCATTTTCAGGATCCTTGTATACCACCATTTTTCCAGTGAAGTTACCGTCAGCTTTATAGACCATATCCTCTGTAATCCGGCCTTTATCATCATAAGACTGAGAAGCTCCAACCTGCTTTCCGTTAGAATAAGTTACCGTACTCATGATCTTTCCCTCAGGAGTGTACCAGGTTACTTTTCCGTCAAAAACTTCATTGCTTGGAGTAGTATCAGAAGCAAGACCTTCCATCTGTAGTTTTCCGTCCTTATAGAAATCTTTGATGAGGATGAGTTTGCCTTTAGGAGTCGTTTCACGGTAAAATTCCATTTTATCCTGAGTAGTCTTTTCCCAGTTTTCATCGAAATAAGTTTTTTCCTGTGCATACACATTGATGCTAAGTACCAGGGCAAGTAATGCTGAGGTAAATAATTTTTTCATGTTTTTATTTAAAGTTTGATTTTGTATATGATTAATGTGATGGTATATATTGAAATATTCTCTGAAGAGATCAGAAGAAGTAAAAAGGCAATAATGTTCTGCCGTAAAATAATTTTATATTAATATTGTGTTTAAAATCAATGCTATCCGAAACAAAATAGATTGTGTTTCCGGATTTGAAGCCCCAAATATAAATCAAATTGATGAGAAATACCACAAAAAACGAACAGACTTGTTCATTTTTATTGATAAAAGTTTGATTTTTATAGATTTAAATATTGAAAAAAAGGATTCAAAAAAAGTATACAGTTCAGGATCGTTTCCGGACATGGGATATACCAGAAAATTTATTAAATTTAGCCAACAGAAAAATCTAATATTTCATGATAGATAAAAGAGTAAAAAATGCAAAGGAGGCCATCGAAGGAATTCAGGATGGAATGACACTGATGCTTGGCGGATTCGGACTTTGCGGTATCCCTGAAAACTCAATCAATGCTTTGGTAGAAAGTGATGTGAAAGACCTTACCTGTATTTCAAACAATGCAGGAGTGGATGATTTCGGATTAGGATTACTGCTTCACAAAAGACAGATCAGGAAAATGATCTCTTCTTATGTAGGAGAAAATGCTGAATTTGAAAGACAGATGCTTTCAGGTGAACTGGATGTAGAACTTACTCCACAAGGAACTCTTGCTGAAAAATGCAGAGCTGCCCAGGCAGGAATCCCTGCTTTTTATACCCCTGCAGGTTATGGAACAGAAGTAGCAGAAGGGAAAGAAGTAAAAGAGTTCAAAGGAAAACCTCACATTCTGGAGCATGCTTACGAAGCTGATTATTCTATCGTAAAAGCATGGAAAGGAGACCACGCCGGAAACCTTATCTTCAAAGGATCTGCAAGAAACTTCAACCATCCTATGGCGGGAGCTGCGAAAATTACCATTGCTGAAGTAGAAGAATTGGTAGAACCAGGACAATTGGATCCCAACGAAATTCATATTCCGGGAATCATGATTCAGAGAATTTTCCAGGGAGAAAAATTTGAAAAAAGAATTGAGCAGAGAACAGTGAGAACTAAAGAATAAGCTCGAATCATAAAAAACAAAAAAGCGCTGAAAATATTTTCAGCGCTTTTTTTATGCCTGAGGAGTAAGTGTTTTTCTTTCTCCGATTTGTTGTCTCCACATGGCATAGTAAAGGCCTTTTTCAGCAATCAGATTGCTGTGGGAACCTGTTTCTACTACCTGTCCGCGTTCAAGAACATAGATTTTATCAGCATGCATAATTGTACTTAAACGGTGGGCTATGAGTACTGTGATCTGTTCTCTTTCTTTTGAAATATCCTTGATAGTTGTAGTAATTTCTTCTTCAGTAATGCTGTCCAGTGCAGAAGTAGCTTCGTCAAAAATCAACAGATGAGGTTTTCTTAAAAGAGCCCTTGCGATTGCTATTCTTTGCTTTTCACCACCACTCAGCTTCAGACCTCCTTCACCAATAACGGTTTCAATTCCTTTTTCAGCCCTTTCCAGCAATGCGGTACAGCTCGATTTCTGCAAAGCAACAGCCAGTTCCTCTTCAGTAGCTGAAGGATTAACGAAAAGAAGGTTTTCTTTAATAGTTCCTGCAAATAGCTGAGTATCTTGCGTTACAAAACCAATCTGATTTCTCAGTTCATCAAAATCAAACTCTTTTCCATTAATTCCATTGTAAAAAATATTCCCTTCCTGAGGTCTGTACAATCCCACAAGCAGTTTTACCAATGTACTTTTTCCGGAACCACTAGGCCCTACAAAAGCAATGGTTTCTCCGTTTTTAAGATCAAAAGAGATATTATTCAAGGCTTTATACTGAGCAGACTGATGTTTGAAAGAAACATGTTTGAATTCCAGTTCTTCAATAGCGCCAATTTGTTTGGGATGAAGAGGTTTTTCTTCCACTTCTTTTTTCATTAAACGGTCAAAATTCTGAAGAGAAGCTTCTGCTTCACGGTAAGAAATAATAATGTTCCCGATTTCCTGCATCGGTCCGAAAATAAAGAAACCATAAAACATCAGAGATAAATACTGCCCCGGAGTCACAATGTTTTTAAAAATCAGATACAATAAAGTCAGGGTAATCATCTGTTGCAGAAAATTCACCATCGTTCCCTGAATAAAACTTAAGGAACGGATGCTTTTCACCTTTCTCAGTTCAAGGCCAAGGATTTTATAGGTATTGTTATTTAAACGGATTACTTCCTGATTGGTTAATCCTAAACTTTTAACAATCTCAATATTTCTTAAACTTTCTGTAGTACTTCCGGCTAAAGCTGTAGTTTCGGTAACAATGTTTTTCTGAATTACTTTTATTCTCTTACTCAGTAAATTGGTAACAATAGCAATAAAGAAAATTCCACAAATATAAACCGGCATAATAGACCAGTGTAAACGGATTGCATACACCGAAACAAAGATAATACTCACCAGAATTCCGAAGAAAATATTAATGAAATTAGTGATGAATTTTACGGTATCTTCTCTTACCTTGGTTAAAATAGACAGTGTTTCACCACTTCTCTGATCTTCAAACTCTTGAAAAGGTAGCGCCATGGAGTGCTTTAAGCCGTCTGTGAATATTTTCGCTCCAAATTTTTGGGTAATAACACTTACCACGTAATCCTGAAAAGCTTTGGCAATTCTACTCACCATGGCCGTTCCGATAAGTAATCCTAAAAAGTAAAAAGCACCATGATATGCGGAACTTCCGTATAAATATTCATTCAGATTTCTGGGCAATAACTTTTCTTTATCAAAAAAGTTGGGATGGGTGACCAGCTGATCCAGAATATTTCCTGTAATAGCCGGTGCAAATAAAGAAAAAACCTGATTGATAGTAGCCAAAAATAAAGAAATGAGAATCAGCCACTGATAAGGTTTAAGATATTTAAAAAGTATTTTCATTCTGTTAAAATAATGAAGCAAAATTACAGATATTATTTTAACTAACAGTGTTAATTATTGAACACAACAAAGCTCTTTTGTATTCAAGTGAAAATAATTAAATTGCAGTCTAAGTTTTTATTATGCTTACAAAAGAACAAATTGCCAAAAGAATTTCAAAAGAACTGAAAGATCGTTATTATGTAAACCTGGGAATTGGGATTCCTACTTTGGTTGCCAACTATGTTCCGGAAGGTATTTCCGTAGAATTCCAGAGTGAAAACGGAGTTTTGGGAATGGGACCTTTCCCTTTCGCCGGAGAAGAAGATGCTGATATCATCAATGCCGGAAAACAAACGATTACTATTTTAGAAGGAGGTTCATTCTTCGATTCTGCATTCAGTTTCGGGATGATTCGTGGTCAGAAAGTAGACCTTACCATCCTTGGTGCTATGGAGGTTTCAGAGAATGGAGATATTGCCAACTGGAAAATTCCCGGAAAAATGGTAAAAGGTATGGGAGGTGCGATGGACCTTGTAGCTTCTGCTGAAAATATTATTGTTGCAATGATGCACGTGAACAAAGCAGGAGAAAGTAAAATCCTTAAGAAATGTACACTTCCTTTAACAGGAGTCAACTGTGTGAAAAAAGTGGTTACTGAACTAGCGGTGCTGGATGTAACTCCGGCAGGTTTTAAACTGGTAGAAAGAGCGCCGGGAGTTTCTGTAGAAGACATTATCAAAGCTACTGAAGCAGATCTGATCATTGACGGTGAAATTCCTGAAATGCAATTCTAATTTGATACAATATAAAAGTTTCGGCCTCACTTTGTGAGGCCGAAACTTTTATAAGACAGAGAAGATAAAATCGACATAGGAAATCGTAGCGTTAAGAAAATAAATTCTGAGAACGTTAAGAAAATTCTCCTGTCCGAAGCGCGAGACAAATGCAGAACCGATTCAACAATAATGATTTCGCGCAAGTTTAGAATTTTTAGAGAACAGAAATTATTTTTAGCGGAGAGTTCCCAGTCTTGAATTTTTGTTTCTTTTGTTTCAAGACAAAAGAAATTAAGGTCAACAAAAAAGCTGCTTCAATATAAAACAGTTTTTATCATTTAAAATTTGACAAATATTTCTAATGTTGATTTTAAAATGACATAGGAAATCGTAGCGTTAAGAAAATAAATTCTGAGAACGTTAAGAAAATTCTCCTGTCCGAAGCGCGAGACAGACTTAGAACCGATTCAACAATAATGAATTCGTGCAAGTTTAGAATTTTTAGAGAACAGGATTTATTTTTAGCGAAGAGATCCCAGTCTTGAATTTTTGTTTCTTTTGTTTCAAGACAAAAGAAATTAAAGCCAACAAAAAAGCTGCTTCATTAATGAAACAGCTTTTATATCTCTACAGTTAGCATATCAATCTAACCTCTATCTAAATTATTTCCCATCCTGCGCCCCAAAAACCTTCTGCAATATGCTTGTCGTCCTCATTGCCGGAGTATTTCTGATTCCGCTTTCTTTATCGGCAACCATTTTGAATACACCGTTGATGGTTTCAGTAGTAACATATTCATTAAGATCTGTTGTTACAGATTGTCCTGTAAAAGTGTTGTATTTTGAAATCAGGTTTTTCCAAAGCGTGTCAGCACCTACTTTTCCTAATGATGCTTTTACTTTAGGCTGAAAAGCAGTGAACAGCTGGCTCTGGGTTTTTCCCTGAAGATAACTTGTTGCTGCGTTATTACTGCCCAATAAAATATTTTTAGCATCCGTAATCGTCATAGAAGTAATGGCGTTGGTGAAAATAGGAGCAGCTTCTGTTACGGCATCTTCGGCAGCTCTGTTTAATAATTTTACGCCTTCATCAGCAAGACTTCCCATACCGATAGAACGTAAAGTAGTGTCGATTTTTCTTAATTTTTCAGGCATTAAAATTTTTACAGCTTCATTTTTGAAAAAACCATCTGTAATCGCCAGTTTTTTGACTCCGTCTGTTACTCCTATGCTTAAAGCCTCTTTTAACCCTGATGAAATCTGAGTAGAGGTAAGGTTTCCAAGGTTGGCGGATGAATTATTGGTCTGACTGGAAGTTGTAGTTGTGGTAGTGGTTTTAGTACCGTTGTTTTTTACCGGAGTATTCAGATCTACGCCTGTTTTATCTTTAACAGCAGATTTTATGATATCGAAGATTTGTGCCTGTGTAGACATTGAGAATAATAATCCGACTGCCAGAAAAATATTTTTTTTCATCTTATTTTTTTACAAATTTAAATCTTTTAATTTTTTTAAGTCGTGTAAGTTGATCAAAAAGCAAACCATAATGCATAGAATATAATAGAAGAATATCTAAGAAATGGTTGAAACGGAAAAATGTTCATCAAACAATTGAAGATGCCTAAATTTTGTCTTTAAAAAGCCTCAAAGAGTTTTGAAAAATAATTATCTTAGCTCAAACCTTAACCACTTCTAATGATACGGACTTTTTTAGCATTTTTTGTATTGATTTCAAACGTGATTTTAGCCCAAAATAAATTGAATTTAATTCCTTACCCTCAAAAAGTTGAATCTTTACAAGGAGAATTTATCATTCCTGAAACATTCGTATTAAATGGTAATCTGCCAAAAGAGGAAACAGAATATTTCAAAAAACGGATAGGATCTCAGTTAAAATTTCAATATGCTCAGAAGAGTGGTGGTATTCATTTAACAAATTCTATGATTCCTCCGCTTTCTCCGGCAGATGCTGAACAGAAAAAAGAATATTACTCAATAGAAATTTTTCCAGACCAAATTCATGTAAAATCCTATACCAAACAAGGTTATTTTCTGGCTCTTCAAACTTTAACTCAGATTATTGAGCAGTTTAAAGAAGCAAAAAAGATCCCGGCAATGAAGATTGAGGACCAGCCGAAGTTTGCATGGAGAGGGATGCATCTGGATGTATGCCGTCATTTTTTCACGGTGGGAGAGGTGAAGCAGTATATAGACTATCTGGCGATGTATAAGCTGAACACTTTCCACTGGCATTTAACAGATGATCAGGGATGGAGAATTGAAATTAAAAAATATCCAAAACTTACTCAGATTGGATCAAAACGTAAAGAATCCATGATCGGGGCTTATGTAGATAATACATTTGACGGAAAGCCTTACGGACCTTATTTTTATACTCAGGAACAAATAAAAGAGGTGGTAAAATATGCTCAGGACAGACATATCACAGTAGTTCCGGAAATCGAAATGCCGGGGCATGCTTTGGCTGCGTTATCTGCATATCCTGAACTGGCGTGTACGAAAGGGCCTTTTGAAGCCGCTACAAAATGGGGCGTTTTTGATGATGTTTTCTGCCCGAAAGATGAAACATTTACCTTCCTGGAAAACGTTTTGGACGAAGTGATGAAGCTATTCCCATCCAAATACATTCACATCGGCGGTGACGAGTGCCCAAAAACACGATGGAAAGAATGTGCGCACTGTCAGGAGCTGATTAAGAAAAATAATTTAAAAGATGAACATGGCTTACAAAGCTATTTTATTCATAGAATTGAAAAATATGTCAACAGCAAAGGCCGAAAAATTATCGGCTGGGACGAAATTTTAGAAGGGGGATTGGCTCCGAATGCTGCCGTGATGAGCTGGACGGGTGTAAACGGAGGTATTGAAGCCGCAAAATCAAAACATTTTGCTGTAATGACTCCCGGAGCATATTGCTATTTCGATCATTATCAAGGAGATCCGCAGTCGGAGCCTAATGCTTTTGGAGGTTTTACTCCTTTAGACAAAGTATATTCTTACAATCCTATTCCTTCTGAGCTGAATGCAGAACAGACAAAATATATCATGGGAGTTCAGGCTAACTTGTGGACAGAATATATTTTAGACTTTAAACAAGTGCAATATATGATCTTTCCAAGATTAATGGCACTTTCTGAGGTAGGTTGGGGAACATCAGATCCTAAAAATTATAAAGAGTTTGAAAACAGGGTAATCAATCAGTTCAAAGTTCTGGATAAGATGAAGGTGAACTATGCAAAGAGTATTTATAATATCACAGGAAAAGTGATTCCTTCCAATAACGGAATTGCGTATGAGCTGTCAACTTCACAGAACTCAAACGGGATCAGGTATACGTTGGACGGAACAGATCCTTCCGTAAATTCTAAAACCTATCAGAGTGCTGTACAGATTCCTAATTCTTTAACGATAAAATCTGCTTATTTTGAAGATGGCCAGCTAAAGAGTGCTGTTTCTTCACAACAATTTACCATTTCAAAAACTACGGGAAAAGCCATAAGCCTTGAGCAGCAGCCAAGTGAAAACTATTCTTTTGGAGGTGCTTTTACTTTGGTAGATGGGATTATCGGAAATATAAAACAGTTGGGTAAAACATGGCTTGGTTTTCAGGGGAAAGATGTCGTAGCGACAATAGATTTTGGTCAGAAAACAGCATTTTCAGAAGTTTATTTCAATACTCTGGAAAATAAAGGAAGTTGGATTCACCTTGCCAAATCTGCAAAAATTTTCGTTTCTGATGACGGTAAAAATTTTAGAATGATCAAAGAAATTGCAACTGCGGAGATTCAAAATGCCAAAGGAAAAATCAGATTGAATGTAGGAACGCAGAACGCAAAATACCTGAAAGTAAATATAGAAAATGCAGGTATTATTCCGGCTGGAAATCCTGGAGCAGATTCAAAAGCATGGTTGTTTGTAGATGAAATTGGTGTAAATTAGCCTTATTAGAATTAAAAAATGCAGGACAATACCATACTTTCTTCCGAATTTTCATCATCACCGGATCTGGTAGAAAAGCTGTATCAATATGGTACAACCAAAAACTACCACGAAGGAGATATTATATTAGATGAAAATGCTTCCATCCGCTCCATTCCTATTGTGATGAAAGGAATGTTGAAGGTCATCCGGACTGAAGAGGATGGACGGGAAATTTTACTCTACTACATCAAAGCAGGAGAAAGCTGTATCATGTCCTTTCTCGGAGGGATGCATAACGAAAAAAGCATTGTAAAAGCCGAGATTGAAGAAGATGCTGAAATACTTTTCTTACCTGTAGACAAAGTATCTTTATTCATCAAAGAACACCCCGAATGGTTAGATTATATCTTCAGATTGTATCATAAAAGATTTGAAGAACTATTGGATATCATCAATGCCATTGCTTTCAAAAAAGTAGATGAAAGACTTCTGAACCTGCTGCAGAAAAAATCTGAACTTACTCATTCTGAAACCATCAACACAACTCATGAACAGCTTGCGAATGAGCTGGGGACCGCAAGAGTAGTAGTTTCCAGACTTCTAAAACAGCTTGAAGAAGAAGGAAGACTGAAGTTGGGCAGAAACAAAATTACCCTCCTGAAAACCCTCAATTCATAGACGATACCTCATTTTAATGAAGGACACTCACATTCCCTTCCTTTGGAGGGGTGGTCAAACCGTCATTGCAAACCAAAGGAGAAGGAATCTCGGATAATTTCCTTATGTCCTTTGTGAGCATATTAGAGATCATTAGGGTTAAACCTTCCTTATGTAACAAAAGTAGCTGTAGCCTTCCCTTTACATTCCCATTTTTGCATCAGAATTATTTGAATAATGAAATGGAAATTATAGGGTATACAGCAGCAATTTTAATAGGGGTTTCTCTTGGCCTGATCGGAGGTGGAGGAAGTATTCTCACCGTTCCCGTACTGGTTTATCTCTTTGGTATTGATGCCTTTCTGGCAACGGAATATTCTCTTTTTATAGTGGGGGTAAGTAGTCTTGTTGGATCGGTTTCATATTTTAAAAAAGGATTGGTCAATTTTAAGATGGCACTCATATTCGGAATTCCTTCCGTTATGTCTATTTTTCTGACCAGAATATACCTTCTTCCCTTAATTCCTCAGGAAGTACTCAGAATAGAGAACTTTACGATGACCAAAAATATTTTTTTGTTATTAATTTTTGCAGGTTTAATGATTCTGGCTTCCTATAAAATGATAAGAGGAAAAATCCCTGAAGAACTTTTAGAAAGCACCACGAATAAGAAACATGTTTTGCAGGCAGCAGGGCAGGGTTCAATAGTTGGTGTTTTAACCGGCTTAGTGGGTGCTGGAGGAGGTTTTATGATCATTCCTGCATTGGTTAATCTTTTGAAAATTCCAATGAAAGTTGCGATAGGAACTTCCTTAGTTATTATTTCTTTCAACTCTTTGATAGGTTTTATGTCTTCTGAAAACCATGTGAAAATAGAATGGCAACTACTGATTTCTATTACAGCTATTGCTGTTGCAGGAATTGTAATAGGCTCACAGTTGTCAAAAAAAATAGACGGTAAAAAGCTAAAACCGGCATTCGGATGGTTTATTCTGATCATGGGTATTTATATTGTTATCAAAGAAATATTTCTTTAAATCCCTTATGTAACAAAAGTAGCTGTAGAGGAAAAAGGAAAGCGGGAAATTTGTGTCAGATAACAAAATCAAAAAATAAATACAATGAAAATAGAACAGATTTATACAGGATGCCTGGCACAGGGAGCATATTATATTACTTCGGCTGGAGAGGCAGCGATCATTGATCCGCTAAGAGAAACACTGCCTTACATCAATAGACTGCAAGACGATGGAGTACAATTGAAATATATCTTTGAAACCCATTTTCATGCTGATTTTGTCAGCGGACATCTTGATTTAAGCCATAAAACAGGCGCTCCGGTTGTGTATGGGCCCACGGCAACTCCTGAATTTGAAGCCATCATTGCAGAAGATCATCAGATATTTGAAATAGGAAATGTTAAAATCAAAGTTCTTCATACACCGGGACATACTCTTGAGAGTTCATGCTATCTTTTGATTGATGAAAATGGAGTTGAAAAAGTACTTTTCAGCGGTGATACTTTATTCCTTGGAGATGTAGGACGTCCGGATCTGGCTCAAAAAGCAGCGAATATGACCCAGGAAGAACTGGCAGGACTTTTATATGACAGTTTGTACCATAAAATTTTACCTTTAAATGATGATATCACGGTATATCCAGCCCACGGATCCGGTTCTGCCTGTGGTAAAAATATGCAGAAAGAAACGGTAGATACTTTGGGGAATCAGAAGAGAACCAATTATGCCCTGAATCAGAAAGACAAACAGAGCTTTATAAAAGAAGTTACCGATGGACTTTTACCTCCGCCGGCCTATTTCGGAATGAATGTCATGATGAATAAAAAAGGATACAGCCGTTTTGATGAAGTCCTTTCACGAGGTCTGCAGGCTTTCGCTCCGGAACAGTTTGAGAAAATTGCTGAAGCTTCAGGGGCCTTGATTTTAGATGTAAGAACTAATGGTGAATTTGCTAAAGGTTTTATACCACAGTCGGTAAATATAGGGTTAGATGGTGATTTTGCCCCTTGGGTAGGCGCTTTGATTGCTGATGTAAATCAACCAATCCTGCTGGTAACGGAAAATGGTACTGAAGAAGAGGCTGTAACAAGATTAAGCAGAGTAGGATTCGATCATATTTTAGGTTTTTTGGAAGGTGGCTTTGAAACCTGGAAAAAGAGTGGGAAAGAAACGGATTTTGTCAATCGAATTTCTGCAGAACAGTTTGAAACCAAAATAAAAGAAAAAGAAGCAAAAATCATTGATATAAGAAGAGAAAGTGAATATAATGCAGAACATATTCATGAAGCTTATAGCAAACCTTTAGCGTATATCAACGAATGGATTGCCGGTTTACAAACGGAGGAACATTTTTATATGCATTGTGGAAGCGGATACAGAAGCACAATAGCCGCAAGCATTCTTCAGGCAAGAGGATATAGAAATTTTACAGAAATTGAAGGAGGTTTCAAAGCGATTACATCCACAAGTATTCCTAAAAGTGATTATGTATGCCAGACAAAAATTTTAAACAAATAGATTAAAAAAGAAGAAATGTTGGAGATTATAAAAGAGCCGTGGCCATGGTATATTGCAGGTCCGTTGATTGGTCTTACAGTACCTGCCTTATTGATAATGGGTAATAAATCCTTTGGAATAAGTTCCTCACTGAGGCATATTTGTGCTGCCTGTTTACCGGCAAATGTGAATTTTTTTAAATATGATTGGAAAAAAGAAGCCTGGAATTTATTTTTTGTACTGGGAATCTTCTTCGGAGGAATGATTGCTGCCAATTTTTTGCTTAATCCAGCAGAAATTACAGTTAATCCAGATCTGAAAACCGAACTGGCAGGCTACGGAATTACAGATTACAGCAATCTGGTTCCTGTACAGCTAATGAGCTTTGAAAGTCTGTTGACCTTGAGAGGATTTATTACAATGGTTGTTGGCGGATTTTTAGTAGGATTCGGAACAAGATACGCCGGAGGATGTACCAGTGGGCATGCTATCATGGGACTTTCCAACTTGCAGTGGCCTTCTTTGGTAGCAACGATCTGTTTTATGATAGGAGGCTTTTTAATGGCCAATCTTATTCTGCCCGTCATCCTTTCCCTATAAGTTTAATGTAAAGAGAATTTTGAAATAATGATAAAAGAAAAAGAACAGGATATACGTCATCAGGATACTGTCTGTGTAAACGAAAGTACACTTACTCACCGATGGCACCACAACCTGAAATACCTTGCCGCAGGGATTATATTCGGGATTATATTTGTGAAAGCAGAAGTTATCAGCTGGTTCAGAATACAGGAAATGTTTCGCCTGCAGTCTTTCCATATGTACGGAATTATCGGAAGTGCTGTTTTGGTAGGAATGATTTCAGTAATGCTGATTAAAAAATTCAAGATAAGAACAATATACGGAGAACCCATTATACTGGCTCCTAAAAAATTCAATAAAGGCCAGATTTACGGAGGATTGATATTTGGGTTTGGCTGGGCCATTACCGGAGCATGCCCCGGACCTCTTTTTGCTCAGATCGGAACAGGAGCTTTGGCAGTATCTGTTACCCTGTTGAGTGCCGTTGCCGGAACATGGGTATATGGGTATTTCAGAGACAAATTACCTCATTAATATCCTTAAAAAAAGACTGTAGAAAATCTGCAGTCTTTTTAAGTATAAAATTATGAATAAATGAAGTTCTCTGCACCTAAAGCCATATAAAGATTAATACGCTCTATTCTGTACTGAAGTTCCAGACTGATGAGGTTCATTTCATTTTTCAGGAGATCCCTTTGCTTACGGATCAGTACAAAACTGTTGTTTGTACCTACCTTTATTTGTTTCTCGGTGAGAGTAATATTATTTTTCAGTTCATTGACAGCTTTAGTTGTATAAGTGATCTGTTTTTCAATAGAACGGAGATTAGCTAAAGAAGATTCCACTTCGTTCAAAGCATTCAGAACCGCTTTTGAATATTCTTCAACAACCTGTTTCTGCTGGGAAGTTTTTATTTCCACATTCTTTTTTAATTTTCCGCTGTTGAATAACGGAGAAACCAATCCGCCGCCTACTTTTAATAACGGATTTGAAAATAAAGAATTGATAGATTCCACATTACTTCCGGCAGATCCAAGAGAGGCACTGATATTCAACGAAGGAAGTCTTGCCGCTTTTGCCTGCTGTACTTCATAAAAAGCCTTTTCAATCTGGAAATGACTAGCCTGGATATCTGATCTGTTCTCCAAAAGCTGAAGTGGGAAAGACTCAGGAATACTATTGGTTACAGCATTAAAAAAATTCTGAGTGGCCAATTTCCCTTCCGGATATTTTCCGGTGAGCAGTTCCAGTGATCTTCTGGACTGTGCATTCGCATTTTTCACCTTTTCCAGATAGCCTTGCAGGGAAATAATTTCTGCTGTTATATTGGAGATATCCAAAGCATTGGCTGTTCCTATTTTCTTTTGAATGACATATAGCTTTTCCAGATCTTTAGATTTCTGAATGTAAGTTTCAATCTTATCTTCCTGAATATTTCCTGCAATATTCAGAAAATAAGCTTTGGCAATCATCCCTGCAATAGATTGATGCAGCAGAGTATTCTGATATTTTGCAGAAAAATAATTGCTGGTGCTTGCCATCTGTGAAGATTTATTTTTCCCCCAAAGATCAATTTCCCAATTGGCTTTTAATGCCAGACGTCGGATTTGGGTATCACTTACCAAATTATTAGAAGTATTGGCTACAGCACTTACACTAGGATATAGGTCACTTCCGGCAATTTCCATTGATAATTCAACCTGATTAAGCTTTTCCTTTGCAATAATCAGATCTGCATTATACAACATTCCTTCATTGATCAGGGATTCCAGTTGAGGAGTCTTAAGATCATTGATCCAGTCATAGGAAATTGATCTTGAGTTCGCTTTTCTGTCGAAGATCCATTCATCCGGGATTTCTATATGAGAAGCAATTTCACTTTTTTCTTTAAGCTGATTCATACTTTCCTTCGTTGGTTCTTTATAACCGATGCATGAACTTAAACTTATGGAAAGTATACTCAGTAAAACTAATTTCTTGTACATGTTAATGAAGTTTAGGAATCACATAGTTGATTTTACTGCTTATACGCACCATTACTTTTCTGATAAGATGAAGCGGTTTGATATGGTCAGAATAAATGACAGCTGTTCCTCTTGCTCCAACGGTAAGCTGTTTCTGGCTGTCTTCCAACACAAATTTGGCAATAAGTTTCCCATCAGTTTCCGGCAATTGTCTGGCTGTGTCAGGAAGTCCCGCTGTAGAACCGTTTCCTCCAAGCATTCCTCCGGCATTATTCATAATTCCCTGGCTCGTAGCATCAATTACGTATTCAAGTCTGGCTTTTACTACTTTCCCCGGTTCTGTTTTAAGAGCTAGCTCTACTTCATCACCGTTTTTTACCGATTCAAGCTCATTTTGAGCAAAAAATCCAATCACTGACTGTTGCTTCTGAATTAATACGAAAGCAGATTTAAAGGGCGCCATGATTGCTCCTTCATTCAACTGAACATTGGGAATTACTCCATCAGTAGGAGCCAGAACTACTGTTTGAGAAAGATTCCATTTTGCCTGATCCAGCTTTGCCTGAATTTCAGACACCGATGAATTTTCTCCACCATAGGAAGCATTGGATTTCGTTTCCAAAGACTGTTGTTGTGATTGTGCTGCACTGATTCTTGATTGAAGATCACGTACATTCGTGACAGCTTGTTCCAGATCAAATTTATTTGCCGCGCCAGCTTCCACCAATTCTTTGTATTGAGCCACTCTTTTATTAGCCAGATCCAGCTGTGACTGCAAACCGGCTATGTTTTTTCTGGAAGCTGAGATATCCGTATTATAAGAGCTTACAGTAGCTTTCATATTGCTCAGCTTAGCTTCCAGAGATTTTATTTCCTGTATATAAGGCTCTCTGTCCAGTACAAATAGAGTATCTCCTTTTTTTACTTCCTGATTGGTGGTAACATATACTTTTTTCACTTTTCCCAAAACTTGTGTGGTAATATCCACACTCCTGTTTCCCACTTTTACGTCAGAAGTAATAGGACAGTAATAATTTAAACTTAATATCAAAGCAATAGATCCGAAGATAGGTAATGAATATACTACTACCTGTGTGGTAAAGGTCCACGGGATCAGCTTTAATTTTTTAATAAGAAGCCAGCATATTCCGGCATATATTGCGACTAGTAATTCCAGCATGTTTTGTTAATTTTCGATTGATTTAAATTCTTCTTCTGTAAAATCTGTGTTATCTGTGTCTTTTTTTTGTGTTTCTTGGTTTCCGTAATCATAGTTGGCCCAGATTAAAGCAACCGGCCATAAAAGGCCTCCAAAAACAAGGGAAAGGAGGCACATACTTTTTATGGCGTTCAGCTGAGGATGGTTCTTTTTCTCAGCTACCTTTTCCGGATAAATGTGAACTTTCCAGAAAAGATAAATTCCTGCTATAGGTAAAACAAGTAAAATGAACCAAGAAGCAGAATTTGCTATAGTATCTTCTAAACTGCCTGTTGATGCCTGAACAAAATTGCATGATAATAACAGGCAAAGAAGTAATGATATTCTTTGCATAAAATAATTGTATGAGGTAATAATGAAATGTAAACAAGGTAATAACCGGCTGTCAGTCCTGATTTGCCTGGTTACTATGAATCTTAAAAAAGATTAAAGATCATTCAATAATAAGATGTTTTTTTAGATGATATTTTTCTCATTTTGCTTTTAATGTTTGTGTAATAGTATTTTGAGTAAGCAAAAATAGAATGAATAAAGTGAGAAAAAGTATTCCTAAGTTATTTTTTTCTTTCGTTCCTTTTTTTATGGATACGGGCTGTCATCCTTGAAAGAGAGTTAGGAGTAATGCCCAGAAAATTGGCAATGTACTTTCTGTTGGCATTTTGAGAAGTAAAAGGACGGGTTTCCAGAAACTCTTCATATCGGGAATGGGGAGAGGTAGAACAAAACTGTTCTATACGTATTTTGGCTATGTTGATGATTAGCTTTAAAGATTTGAGATAGACATTGTAAATACCTCTGTGCTGAAATGCGATTTCCTCAAATTCACTTTTGTTAAACAAGAAGATCTGGCTTTCTATTACAGCTTCTATAGTATATTTTCCCTCATTTTCCTCAGAATAGGATTCTGGGCTTTCCATAATGGCAGCTTCCTTTTCAGAGGGAAGAAAAAGATTACTTTCCACACCGTTTTCATCATCAAAGAAAAACCTTAATAATCCATGGGAAAGAATAAACAATTGATTGAAAGACTTACCCGGTTCTGTAAGCTTTTCTTTTCTTTGGAGCAGTTTTGGAGTACTGATATTAACCAAAATAGTAATTTCTTCATCAGAGAGTTCCTGAAAAAAAGAGATATTTCTGAAAGTTTTAAATGAATCCATTACAGCAGTAAAGATAAATAAAAATAATACACGGATATTCATTGAGCCGCCATGCGGATTTCATGGAAGTTTTTTTTAGATTTGTGGGTATTATACAATTTGAGATACCATGAACAATAACCGAAGAAGTTTTATTAAAAAACTGGGAATTGCAACAGCCGCACTTGCCGTAAACCCGTTGGATTTAATGGCTGCCGAATTACCTGAACCTAAAATAACAGCTGTAAACAAACCAATTGTCCTTTCTACCTGGAATTTCGGATTAAAAGCCAATGAAGAAGCATGGACGATTCTTGGAAAAGGAGGAAAGGCTTTGGATGCTGTAGAAAAAGGAGTTCGTCTTGTAGAATTAGATCCGAAAGAAAGAAGTGTTGGGTATGGTGGCCGTCCGGACAGAGATGGAAGAGTAACGCTGGATGCCTGTATCATGGATGAAAATTATAATATCGGTTCTGTTGCATGTCTTGAACATGTTAAAAACCCAATTTCCGTTGCCAGAGCCGTAATGGAAAAAACACCTCACGTGATGCTGGTAGGCGACGGAGCATTACAGTTTGCCCTTTCACAAGGATTTAAAAAAGAAAATCTTCTTACTCCGGAATCTGAAAAAGAATGGAAAGAATGGTTAAAAACCAGCCAGTATAAACCCATTGCCAATATTGAAAACCACGATACTATAGGAATGATCGCGCTGGATGTCCAGGGAAACCTTTCCGGTGCATGTACTACCAGTGGAATGGCTTTTAAAATGCACGGCAGAGTAGGAGATTCCCCGATTATTGGAGCAGGTCTGTTTGTAGATAATGAAGTAGGAGCAGCTACAGCAACAGGTCATGGAGAAGAAGTGATAAGAACCGTAGGAACCCACCTTGTGGTTGAACTGATGAGACAAGGCAGAAATCCACAGGAAGCCTGCAAAGAAGCAGTAGACAGAATTGTAAAAATTGCACAGCGAAGAAACAAAAATCTAAAAGATATTCAGGTAGGCTTTATTGCCATCAATAAACAGGGAGAATATGGTTCTTACTGTATTCAGGACGGATTCAACTTTGCGGTATATGACCAGAAAGGAAACCGTCTTGAGAAACCTGAATTTGCTTTGAAATAATTTTGGTTCCGGAAAGATATGACTTGTGGAGATTCAACATGTTTTATCGGAGATAAAATCCTTGCGTCTTGAAACAGATTGCAAGGAAAATCTTTGTGCCTTTGCGATACTCCGACAAAAAATTAAGTAAATCAATAGAAACCTATTTAGCCAAAATATAAAACAAAATATGAAAAGAACGATTATCGCTTCCTTATTTCTGATTATCGCATGTAAAGAAGAGAAGAAGGAGATTAAAACAGATGCTGAACCACAGCAGACAGAAGAGAAAGTAGTTTTAAATAATGAATCCAATGAATCAGAAGATGCAAAAAAATGGTTGGAAAAGAGTATTGTCGATTATTTTAAAGCTGATATCGGAAGTGAAGAAAAGAATATGCGGAAGATTACAACCAAAGATTATTTCGATTATAAAACTGATGCGACAAACGTAGATATGGATGTAGATGGAAGCCTTACTGAAAAAGAATTTAAGGATAAGTGGAAATCGAAATTTAATACCAATAATGCCGGAGTGGGAGTTGGTTTCCTCATTACAGCACAGGATTGGAATAAGATTAAAGTCTCAAGCTGTGATTTAAAATCCTCTTCAAAAGATGAATATATCTTTAATGTGGTGTTGGCTGATGATGGTTTTAAAGCTAAATATCCGTCAGTAATAAAAGTCGTAAAAGAAAACGGTTCCTTTCTCATTGCAGATGTATTGCAGGATGAACCGAAATAAAATTAAACAGATAATACAATGTCAAAAATAGAAATAGCGTGTTTTAATCCTGAATCAGCAATGATTGCTTTTGAAAATGGAGCTGACAGGATAGAGTTATGTGACGGTCTCAGTGAAGGAGGAACCACTCCGGACTTTGAAACGATGAAAAAGCTTCGTGAAAAAATTGATATCCCGATTTTTGTGATGATCCGTCCCAGAGGAGGAGATTTTACCTATTCCGATTCAGAATTTGAACAGATGAAAAATGATCTGGTTCATTTGAAATCTTTACAGGCAGACGGCTTTGTATTCGGTATTCTGGATGGAAATGATGAGGTTAATGTTGAACAGAATAAAACTTTAGTAGAATTGGCAGCACCGCTTCCGTGTACTTTTCATCGTGCTTTTGACCGTGCTGCAAGCCTGGAAAAATCGTTAGAAAAAGTAATTGAATGTGGCTTTACAACCATTCTTACTTCCGGCCAGAAACCCAATGTATCGGATGGAAAAGAAAATCTGAAAAAGCTGGTTGAACTTTCCAACGGAAGAATAGAAATTCTGGTTGGAGGCGGACTGCGTTCATCCAATATTGAAGAAATAAGAGCTGTTACCAATGCGGGGTATTTCCATTCTTCAGCAATTACTGATGGTGGTGCTTTTGCCAACCCGGATGAGGTGGCTGCATTGAAGAGTAAATAATATATTATACACACTCAATTTGTCATTCCAAACGTAGCGGGAATCTAAATTTTTAGAGTAGAGATTCCTTCGTACCTCGGAATGACAAAATCACTGGTATTGTAACGATACAAAACAAAATTATTGATGAATAGAACGATCCTTTTTGCTTTCCTTTTCACACAGAATATCGTTTTTGCACAGTTTTCCCAAAGAAATTTGTCTTCGGAGAACTGGCAGTTTAAAAATTCAAAAGATCAACAATGGCTTCCGGCAAAAGTTCCGGGAACTGTTCATTTGGATCTGATGGATAACAAGATTATTCCGGATCCTTTTAAAGATGAAAATGAAAAGAAAGTACAATGGGTAGAAAATGAAGACTGGGATTATCAGACCCAATTTACGGTTTCATCTCAGGAATTGAAAAATGATAATATTGATTTGGTCTTTAATGGCTTAGATACATTTTCTGAAATTTATCTTAATGGTAAGCTTTTAAAGAAAACGGATAATATGTTCAGGAAATGGAGTATTCCTGCAAAACAATATCTGAAATTGGGTAATAATACACTGCAGATTAAGTTTGCATCTGCGGTAAATACCGGAAAAGAGTTAGCAAAAAAAGTTCCGTTTACCATGCCGGAATCACCCAGAAGTTTCGTAAGAAAAGCACAATATCAATTTGGGTGGGATTGGGGACCAAGATTGGTTACCGCAGGAATATGGAAAGATATTCAATTGGAATTCTGGAATAATGCAAAAATTATTACCGTTAAAGATTTACAGAATAACTCCGGAAAAGCTTCTGATTTACGTTTTGAGGTAGAAATTTATGCTCAAAATGCAGGAGATTACGCATTGGATCTTAATTCCAGCCATAAAAAGATAGCTTTGAAAAAAGGGACTAATATAATTTCTGTTCCCTACGAAACAAAAGGGATGAAGCTTTGGCAGCCTAACGGACGTGGTGAAGCTAATCTTTATGATTTTGAAATAAAACTTTCAAAAGATCTTAAAAATATTGATGATAAAAACATAAGAATAGGATTAAGAACCGTAGAATTAGTTCAGGAAAAAGACGGAAAAGGAAAATCATTCTATTTTAAAGTGAACGGACATCCTTTATATATTAAAGGAACCAACTGGATTCCGGGAGACAGTTTTTCACCCAGAATGGCTAAAGAAAAATACCATAAGCTGATCAAAGATACCAAAGATGCCAATATGAATATGATCCGTATCTGGGGCGGCGGTATTTATGAAGACGATGAGTTTTACAGAGCCTGCGATGAAAACGGAATCTTGGTTTGGCAGGATTTTATGTTTGCAGGAAGCTTTTATCCCGCAGACGAAGCGTTCTTAAACAATGTAAAAGAAGAAGTAAAAGATCAGGTGAACAGACTTCAGAACCATCCATCAATTGCTTTGTGGTGCGGGAATAATGAAATAGATGAAGCCATTGTTAACTGGGGATATCAGAAACAGTTCAAATATTCAAAAAGTGATTCGCTGCAGGTTTGGAAAGACTATAAAAAGCTGTTCCATGATGTCATTCCCAAAGCATTGGCAGAAAACCTGAAATCAGATAAAAATATATATTGGCCCAGTTCTCCGTCCATTGGCTGGGGACATAAAGAAAGCCTGACAGAAGGAGATTCCCACTATTGGGGAGTTTGGTGGGGTGAGCAGCCATTTGAAATTTACAATGAAAAAGTAGGGCGGTTCATGTCTGAATATGGTTTTCAGGGGACTCCCAGCCTTGAAGCTACAAAATCAATGTTTTCAGGGATTCCTGATTTAAATCTGCAAAACTCAACCATCAAAGCGCATGAAAAGCACGCGCGTGGCTGGGATATTATTAATGAATACCTGAAGCGTGATTATAAAATTCCTTCAGATTTTGTTCAGTACAATTATGTTTCACAGCTTTTGCAGGCAAGAGGAATGCAGATCGCGATCGAAGCCCACCGCCGTGCAAAACCTTACAATATGGGAACTCTGTATTGGCAGCTCAACGACTGCTGGCCGGTAGTTTCATGGTCGTCTATAGATTATCTTGGAAACTGGAAAGCCTTCCATTATCAGGCAAAAAGAAGCTTTGAACCTGTGTTGGTATCAGTAAACGAGACAGATAAAAATTATGACGTTTATCTGATAAGCGATCTGTTGAAAGAACTAAAAACAGATATAAAGTTTGAACTCATTGATTTCAAAGGAAAAACACTTTGGAAAGCCAGTCAGTCAGATATTGTAAATGCCGATGTAAGTAAGAAGATTAGAAGCATCAGTAAATCAGAATTGGCTCAGTTTAATCTCTCTGAAACCGTTTTAAAGATCAGCTCTGAAAAGGATACACCATTTCAAAAGCTATTCTTTTTTAATAAACCTAAAGATATAAAACTCCCAAAACCTGAGATTAAAATCAGAAAAGTATCATCCACTGAAATTGAAATATCAACGGATATTCTGGCGAAAGATGTTTATCTGATCGGAGACGCTCATTTCAGTGATAATTTCTTTGATTTATTACCAGGAACCTCAAAAAGAATTACCATTTCAAAACCTTTAGAGAAGATTGAAGTGATGAGTCTTTGGGATGTAATGAAGGATTAAACTTTTTTAAATCCTGATGTATCAACCATGTCAAGGTTCTAAATCTTGACATGGTTGATACCTAAAAAAATATAAATTTTACCCTTCCAACTCAAAAATCAGCCGTAAATTTGCATCATATTTCTTTACAGTTATGGTAAATTTTGTTCTGATTGCAGTGTGCATTATTGCAGGAATGATATTCAAAGCAACAAAATCTATCCACCCAGATGCTCATAAGGGTATCAATACCTGGATTCTTTATCTTGCTCTTCCGGCAGTTTCGTTTAAATATCTGCCCAAAGTAAAATGGACAACAGAGATGTTGTTCCCGATTGCAGCCACATTTTTAATTTCTGTGTTTTGCTTCTTCTTTATGATGTTTTACAGTAAGAGCAGAGGATATTCCAGGCGTTCCAGAAGTACTTTAGAGCTGGCAAGCGGTTATAGTAACACTTCATTCATAGGATTTCCCTTAATCAGTGCCTTTTATGGAGAAGGGCTTCTGAGCATTGCCATTATTTGTGACCAAACGATGTTCTTTGCACTTTCAACCCTCGGAATTATTGCAGCAGTGAAAGGAGGAAGCAGAGCAGGAAAAGTAAGCGCAATATTTATTTTAAAAAGACTCATTACGTTCCCCCCATTAATTGGCTGTATCTCCGCTTTGGTATTGTCGCAGTTCATAGATTTTACCGTTGCAGAACCTTTCTTTGATAAGCTGGCGGCTACAGTAAGTCCGTTAGCTCTGTTTTCTGTTGGTCTGCAGTTGAAATTCAACGGATGGAGGAAACTTATTCCCCAGATGTCGATGTCAATGCTTTATAAGCTTATTCTGGCACCGGCAATCGTTCTTGGAATGGCTTTATTATTGGGAATAAAAGGAGATGTGGCTAAAATTACTGTATTTGAAGCGGCAATGCCTACTCTGGTTACCTCCAGTATTATCGCAGAACAGTTCAGACTCAATACAAAATTGACCAATCTTATCATTGGAGTCAGTATTATTGTAGGATTTTTTACTTCTGCATTTTGGTATGAGATGACCGAATACTTTTTTTAACGATAAATCAACGTTTTCTCAATACTGTCAATTGATATAGTTTTATGCGCATTCTTTGTCATTCCGCAGGAATCCAATCTGCTATATTTGATATCAAGACGATTTTGAATACTGAAATGTTGAGATTCCTGCGGAATGATAAAATGAAAGGTGGGAATAAACCCAGTAATTTTTAAGTAAGATTTCTAAGGTTGGTTAAAGAACATCAAAGAATTTCCACAAAGTTGCAGTTCTCTAAAGAAAAATCTAATTTTACACTTTAAATATTTCCCTTGCAATACGCTCAAATTGTTTTACCACTGAACCTCAAAGGATCTTTTACCTATAAAGTTCCCGAAGAAATGATGTCCGAAATTCAACCCGGAATGCGTGTTTTGGTACCGTTTGGCGGAAAGAAAATCTATACGGGACTTGTATTTGAGCTTCACGACAATGCACCGGAAAACTTTGCAGCTAAGGAAGTCATCAGCATGCTGGATGATAAGCCGATTCTTCCCGAAGAACAGATCCGTTTCTGGAACTGGCTTTCGGAGTATTATCTGTGTAGTCTTGGAGAAATTTATAGGTTTTCATTCCCTTCTTCTTTGAAACTGGAAAGCGAAACCTATTTAAAATTGAAACCAGGGGTGGTGGTTGATTTTGAAAATCTGGATGTCAATGAAATGTACCTGATTCAGGCACTTGAAGTACGACAGCTGATCAATCTGACGGATATTGAAGCTTTTATTCCTAAAAAGGATATTATCAGGACCATCAATTCATTGATTGATCTTCAGTATATTGAAATTGATGAGAAAATTGCTGAAAAATATAAAGCTAAAGAAGTAGCCTATGTAAGAATTAAAGATGAGGTTTTGGCCAATCAGAACCTTACGGATATTCTTTTAAAACTAAACAGAGCCCAAAAGCAGAAAGACCTGTTCCTTCTTATTTTAGAAAAACAGACAGAAAATCCAGATGCTCATATTAAAAAATCTGAGCTGTTTGAAGACGGTTATTTCGGAAGTTCTCACTTCAAACCTTTAGCAGATAAAGGTCTGGTGGAGGAATACTACATGCAGAAAGACAGAATTGAAAGCTATGAAGGAGAGATTGAAGAACTTGAAGAGCTTTCAGAACAGCAGAAAATTGCCAAATCTGAGATTGATGAAGCGTTTGAAGAAGGGAAAAATGTCCTGCTTCATGGGGTAACTTCATCAGGGAAAACGCATATCTATTTAGAAAAAATTGAAGAATGCATCAAAGAAGGAAAAAATGTTCTGTTTTTACTCCCTGAAATTTCCCTGACCAAACAAATAACACAGAGATTAGAAAAAAAATATGGCCGGCAATTAGGATTTTATCACCAGAAACTGACTGATTTTGAAAGAGTGGAAGTTTGGAAAAGAATCAAACAGAATGATATCCGTATTCTGATAGGAACGCGTAACGCATTGTTTTTACCTTATCAGAACCTGGGGCTTATTGTGGTAGATGAAGAGCATGATTCTGCTTACAGACCAAGAGAAGTGACCCCTTATTTCAATGCTAAAGATGCCTCATTGGTTTTGGGTGGATTTTACAATGCGGGAGTGATCCTTGGATCTGCAACTCCTTCCGTTGAAAGCTATTACAGAGCCAGAAAAGATAAAATGAAATATATTTTCCTGAATGAAAGATTCGGGAATGTGAATCTGCCGGAATATGAACTGATCAATTTCAAAGAAGCGCTGGAATCTAAAAAAGTTTCCGGAAATTTCTCTCTGAAGCTTGTTGAGGAGATTAAGAAGACCGTGGATGAAAAAAAACAGGCCATTGTCCTGCACAACCGCCGTGGCTATTCCAATGTAATAGAATGTGAGAGCTGTGGCTATGTCAATTACTGCTCCAATTGTGATGTGGTGATGACTTACCACAAGGCAGCCAATGAAATGAAATGCCATTATTGCGGACAGAGAGCTTCAAAACCAAGAACCTGCCCGAAATGCAATTCCGAAAAACTAAATGAAAGAGGTGTAGGTGTAGAGCAGATTCACGAAGAAGTTTCCAAACTGTTCCCTGAAAATGAAGTGGACAGGATGGATGTAGATTCTATGCGTAAGAAATTTGCCTACGAAAAACTGTATGAAAAGATTGAAGGTGGAGAAACAGACATCATTGTAGGAACACAGATGATTTCCAAAGGGCTGGATTTTGATCATATTGAACTCGTTACAATTCCAAAAGCAGATTCCTTATTATATGTACAGGATTTCAGAGCAGAAGAAAGAGCCTATCAGCTGATTACTCAGGTGTCAGGAAGAGCAGGAAGGGTTTCCGGAAAAGGGAAAATCCTCATTCAGACCTTTAATCCTGATCATTCTGTATTCCAGCTTATCAAGATGAACAATCCATCGAAGATCTATAAATATATCCTTACTGAACGCCAAAAATTCCATTATCCGCCGTTTACGAAGCTGATTATGATTGAAATGAAGCACAGAAAGGAGGATAAAGTAGACCGTGCTTCTCAGTTTCTGGGTTCTATCCTCAGAAAATATCTTCCTGAAGATTGTGTTTTGGGCCCTGAAAGAGCCCAGATTGCAAGATTGAATAATCTATATCAGTTCCAGATTATGCTTAAACTTCCCCGAGGGAAAAACTATGAGAAATTCAAAAGTTTGGTTTTGATAAGTTTAAAAGAATTTGATGAAATCACTGCATATCAAAGCATTAAAAAAGATGTTTTTGTTGATTTTTAACAATTTTTAACAAACTTTACACTCTTTTATAATGGGTCAGTGGTCCGTTATATGACAATAATTTCTACTTTTGGACGTTGATTAAGTGTTTGGCTCTTTTATTGAATGATTTAACCTGTCATTTTTTATAGAGTCAAAACTATAGAACAAAAAGAAGATAGATGGTAAATTTCAGAAAATATATTTCAAGTGCGGCGGTGTTGGCTTCTGGTCTTTTCCTGGCTCAATCTACCGTTTCTACCGTTCTTTATTCTCAGAATTATGACAGTCAGAAAAGCAGTTTAAACCTGCCTTCACCCGTAAGTACGATGGTGGAGAAAACTGTTTTGTCAGCAAAAGAACTGGTAGATATTAATGTAAACACAATGATGGCGGATCCTGTGCTGAAAAATGCAAGCTGGGGATTCGTAGTGTACGATCCGAAAACGAAGAAAGTAATTTCTTCGTACAATGAAAATACTCCTTTAGTACCTGCATCTACTACAAAGCTTCTTACAACGGAAACAGCGTTAAACCTGCTGGGTGAAAACTATCGTTGGATGACTCAGCTTGAGTATTCAGGAACGATAGATGAAAATGGAGTTTTAAATGGAAATCTTTATGTAATAGGAAGCGGTGACCCTTCTTTGGGAACAAACAAAGCAGGTGCATCATCTTATAGAGATATCATTTCAGATTTCATAGGCGGCGTTTCAAGAGAGGGAATCAAAAAGGTAAATGGTGATATTATCATTCAGACAGCGCTTTTCAAAGGCAATATTTCAGTGCTTCCGGAAAATGTTGTATGGTTGGAAAACAATAATTACTATCTGCCGGCAGGAAGTACCCGAGATATCAACCCGGCTAACGAAAAGCTGATTGTTAAAAAAGGAAGTTTCTCTACAGATAAGAAGTTTTTCTATGTTTCTCCTTACAATCATCAGATGGTATATGCTGATAAATACGAAGGAAATGGGGGTTTAACAACCAAACTTCCTGATGCTCCGGCATACCTTGCCAACTCTTTCAGAACAACATTAGTAAAAAGCGGAATTCCTGTTACCGGAAAAGTAAGTCCGAAAATGACTGATGCAGCTCCAGAAGGAAGAAAAATGCTTTCAGCTTATAAATCTCCAACTTTAGGTGATATTATTTATTATACCAATCAGCACAGTGATAATTCATTGGCGGAAGCTTTATTGAGAACAGTTGGTTATCAGAAAATGGGCGACCAGACTTCAGAATCAGGAAGAATTGTGGTAACAGGCCACCTGAAAGATGCCGGTTTTGATATGATTGGTCTTAATTATATGGATGGAAGCGGGCTTTCAAGAAGCAATAATGTAACCCCAATTTCGCAGGTGAAGTTTCTTACTTCTTTGATGGATCAGAAATACTATAGATCTTACCTGACCTCTTTACCGATTGGCGGACAATCCGGAACTTTAAAAAGAATGTTCATAGGAGAAGGTAACGGACAGGTTTTTGCAAAAACAGGAACACTGAATAAAGTAAAAACATTAGCAGGATATCTGAAGACAAATTCCGGGAAAACATTGGTGTTCTCCTTAATGGTAAATAACTATTCCGGATCTGTAGATATGGTGAAAAAGAGAATGGAAAAAATTCTTGAACCTGCACTGGATCTTTAAATATTTTTTATTTTATATATTATAACAGCCTTTTAATCATTGATTAAAAGGTTTTTTTTATATTTGGTTAAATTTTTCTAAACATGACAAAATTGTACCTTTTGGTGTTGGGATTTTTACTTTCTCAGCCGTTCTATGGCCAGAAGCATGAACAAAACATCGATATGAAAGGATTGATCGAAAAAGAGAAAAAATCCTTTACACAAAAAATGAATATCGGGAATACTAATCCCAATACTCTGAATTACGATTTACAGTATCAAAGAATGGATGTTACGCTCAACCCGGCTTCCAATAATATTTCCGGATCGGTAACTTCTCATTTTAAGCCTACCCAGAATATGGGAAGCATTTACTTTGATCTGACAACTGCTTTAACGGTTTCTCAGGTTAAATATCATGGCAACAACCTTGTTTTTCAGCAGCTTCCTTCCAACGAAGTGAAAATTGATTTTCAGACCCCGATTACTGCCAATACACTGGATTCTCTGACTATTCATTATTCAGGAATGCCACCTAGTGCCAATGGAGCCTTTACAACAGCTACTCAGGGCGGAGTTCCGGTGCTTTCTACTTTGAATGAGCCGTATGGCGCACAGGACTGGTTTCCGACAAAACAAAGTTTGAATGATAAAATTGAAAGATTTGATTTCAAAATTACAACACCATCCAATTACAGCGTTGCTGCCAACGGAAAATTAATGTCCGAAACTTTCCCTACAGGATCAACGAAGCTTACTTTCTGGAGAACGATGTATCCTACACCGGCTTATCTGATTGCACTTTCCATTACTAATTTTGTAAAACTTACGGACACCATCGGGAATCCTCCGTTTCCTTTTGTCAACTATATTTACCCATCCACCAATTCAAACCAGACCAGTCTGAATAATATTGAATGGACAAAACAGGTGATGAATACTTTTGAAACGTATTTTGGTTTATATCCCTTCCGAAACGAAAAATACGGACACATGGAATTTATGTATGGAGGAGGAATGGAGCATCAGACAATGTCTTCTATGGGAGGCTGGAGCAAGCAGCTTATTGCTCATGAGCTTACTCACCAATGGTTTGGAGATAAGGTAACTTGTGGTGCATGGAATGATATCTGGCTGAATGAAGGTTTTGCTACTTTCGGGGAGCATCTTGCTAATGAAAAACTATTGATGACCAATACAGAGTTTATGAATTATCTGCAAGGCCAGTCCAATTATATTACTGCCAGTACAACAGGAACAGTATATGTGCCGGATAGCGGGCTTTCCAGCATCAATAGAATATTCGACAGCAGACTATCATATTCCAAAGGGGGATATGTATTGAGAATGCTGAAATGGATTTTAGGGGATGCCATTTTTTATCAGGCACTTAAAGACTATCACGCAAGACCAAACTTAGCTTATAGTTATGCGCGTACTGCAGATTTTAATGCTTCTTTGCTTCAGTCTACGGGTAAAGATTTTACGGAATTTTTTAATGACTGGGTGTATGGAGAAGGATATCCTACCTATACTATAAAATGGATGCAGGGTGGTAATCAGGCTTTATTTAAAGTTTCTCAGACACAAAGCAGTTCTAACGTAAGCTTTTTTGAAATGCCTTTACCTATAAAAGTAACCGGAACTTCAGGGCAGACTGCTTATCTGGTCCTTAACAATACTTCAAATAATCAAAGCTTTTTAGAATCTGTAACATTCCCTATTGCAAGTGTTCAGTTTAACTATGAATACCAGATTCTGGAGAAAAACTCTACCGTTACTCAGGATAATACTTTAAGTGTTTCTTCTGTTGAGAAGGAAGGTTTTGGACTCTATCCAAATCCTGCTAAAAATGAAATTAATCTGAAAGGAATAAACAGAGCTGCGGATTTTACGATTCATGCTATAGATGGAAAGCTGGTAGGAAAAGGAACATATCAGCCAGGTAAAGCGATTGGGATCTCAGAATTGGTTCCGGGAACTTACTTCATTACGATTGATGAAAAGAGTATCAAATTCATCAAGCATTAAAAGTAAGAACTGTAAAATATCAATAAGTTCTTTACTTATCAATGACAATAAAACAAAGAAGCTTTCAGATTTGAAAGCTTCTTTGTTTTCTCGCTGCTTTGGCGCCTCTCTTTCGGGCTATCTTTACTTTGTATTCAAACCATTTTTCTTTGAATAGTTTACGCATGAGATTATCAAAATGTCTGGTGATGACCAGGTTTTTAAAACCTCTCCATTTTTCAAGAGGACTTGATGGAAGTGCCCTTACTGATATGGAATATCCTTCCGTATCATATTGAATATAATGCCACCATCCGGAAGGAATATAAAGCGTTTCACCAGTATGAATCACAGCTTCATAGCCGTTTAAATAGAGTAGTGCAGGATATTTTCTGTAGTCTGGGTTTCTTATTTGGGCAAGACTGTGGAAATTATAAGGCAGTTTATACATGATGTCAGACTGTTCCCAGGGAAAAAGCCAGATTCTTTTGATTCCCTGAAACTGGGTAATGAAAACATGGGACATATCAATGTCAATATGATTTCTGGTGACAGAGCCTTCACCTCCAAAAAACATAAAAGGCAGCCATTTTAGTATTTTGCCATTTGTAACATCATTGTAGATAATGTCATTCTTAAGTTCTGGTTTTATTTTCAATAAATTAAATAAAAAAAGACGGTGTTCGGTAGGAGCAGACTGAATCAGATCAAGGTATTCTGAAAATGTGCTTTGGGCTATTGGATCACTTGCCACTCTGTCGAGAGAATCAAGTTCACTGCCGTAAATATTCACCTTATGATCTCCTGCAATTTCTTTGAAATAGTCATAATTCCATTTTTTGAAGGCAGGGCTTTCCGGATCTATAAAATCTTCGATAATAATTGGAATTCTCGGCTTCATATGGTTATTAATAAAGGTTTCTGGATTGATTGTCTTTATTTTTTGTACCGGCTTTAATCTCATGCTCTCAAATTTTAAACAAATATAATTATTATCCTACTAAATTAATAGACTAATAATGTTAAAACTGAAAGCAGAATTGATTTTTTAGAATTAAACATATAAAAGGTTTTATTTTACTGCCTTTTTAGTAAATTAGCACATCTAAAAAATTACTAAAAATGATCTCTGAAAAATACCTTCAACATTTACAGAACGAACTTCAGAATATTGAGAATGACGGACTTTACAAAAGAGAAAGAATCATCACTTCTCAGCAAAGTGCAGAAATAGAAGCTAACGGAAAAAAGCTTTTGAACTTCTGTGCGAATAATTATCTGGGATTATCCAACAATCCGGAAGTAATGAAAGCGTCTCAGGAAATGATTCAATCTCATGGATATGGGATGTCATCGGTACGTTTCATCTGCGGAACACAGGATATTCACAAGGATTTGGAGAAAAAAATCGCAGACTTTTTAGGTCTTGAAGATACTATCCTTTATGCGGCAGCATTTGATGCAAACGGTGGCGTTTTTGAACCATTGTTTACAGAAGAGGATGCTATTATTTCAGATGAATTGAATCATGCTTCAATCATTGACGGTGTTCGTCTTTGTAAAGCAGCGAGATACAGATATAAAAATAATAATATGGAGGATCTGGAAGCTCAGTTGATTGCAGCTTCTGAAAAGAACCACCGTTTTAAGATCATCGTAACAGACGGAGTATTTTCAATGGACGGTATTGTTGCAGACCTGAAAGGAGTGTGTGACCTTGCTGATAAATATGATGCTTTGGTCATGGTAGATGATTCTCATGCAACAGGTTTCATCGGAAAAACCGGTCGTGGAACTCATGAAGCGAATGAGGTAATGGGAAGAGTAGATATCATTACTTCTACATTAGGAAAAGCTTTAGGGGGTGCTTTAGGAGGATTTACTTCCGGTAAAAAAGAGATCATTGATATGCTGAGACAGCGTTCAAGACCTTATTTGTTCTCTAACTCTCTGGCACCTGGGATTGTAGGAGCTGCATTGAGAGTGTTGGATATGATTTCTGATGATACATCTCTTCGTGATAAAGTAATGGAGAATGCAGAATACTTCAGAACGGAAATGAAAGCTAAAGGTTTTGATATTCCTGAAGGAGATGCTGCGATTGTTCCGGTAATGCTTTATGATGCGCCTCTTTCTCAAAAAATGGCTGAAAAGCTTATGGATGAAGGGATTTACGTTATCGGATTCTTCTATCCAGTAGTACCGAAAGGGAAGGCGAGAATCAGAGTTCAATTATCCGCGGCTCATACCAGAGAACACTTAGATAAAGCGATTGCTGCTTTTGAAAAAGTTGGAAAAGAATTAGGAGTTATTTCTTAAGATAAAAAGTTCTACGTTTGTAGAATGAAAACAGGATTTCTTATTTAGAGAAATCCTGTTTTTTTATGAAATAAACATTCAGTACTTTGTTTTTTTTTGTAATTAAATGAATACTATTGTTGAATAGATGATAATACAATATATTTGAAACACTAATTCTAATAACCATTTTGTGAAAAAATATTTACTTCTTTTTGTTTTTTTTAGCTTTTTCAAAACAATTTATGCTCAATCTAATGACTACAAATCAATACTTACTGTAAGTGCTTTTGCCCCTTTTCGTGATCAACGCTATAATATAGGTTATATGCGGAAAATAAATGAAAGATGGTGGGTGGGAAGCGAATTGGCATATGGAACCGACAAAATAACTCCCGTAAATATTGCCAATTTTGAGGGGGAAAACAGAATTTTTGAGATAAAACCGGAAGTGTTTTACAGCCTGGCGCCTCAATCAAGATTAAAACATTTTGTATCAGTAGAAGCTTTCTATTTAAATCAGATAGGAAAAAATATTTCAGGAAAATATTATGACGAAAATGATGTTTATTATTCTTTTAGCTCAGCAGATTATAAAAGAATCAAATATGGCTTAAATATTAACTACAGTATTTTGATTCATAAAGAGTCTTCATGGTTTGGCTTTATGCCTAAAATTGGCTTTGGTATCAGACAAAAAAATATTTCTTATACTAATATGGCAGGAAAGGAAGAAGACTATGCTCCTGTAGATGGTCTTCCCTTTGACTATCATTCAAATCGGCAGGGTTCCAATCTGCGTCTCAATTTTAATGTTGATATGAAATTCATTTTCAAATTCTAAAAAATATTTAATCTTTATTATTTTAAGCTAAAGATTTTAGATTAAATTCTCTTTTTTTCCGAAATAAACTATCTTTGCAAACAAATTTTTAGGATGCTGTATACCATCATCAAAGCTTTACATATTATCTTCATGGTAAGCTACTTTGCGGGAATTTTTTATCTCGTGAGGATTTTTGTTTATTATAAGGATACCGACGAATTTGCAGACGATAAAAAAAGAATTCTGAGAGAGCAATACACCTTTATGGCCAGAAGACTGTGGAATATTATCACCGTTCCTGCGGGGGTAATTATGGCTGTATGCGGACTGGTGATGATCTTTTTAAATCCGGGGCTGATGAAAATGGGATGGTTTCATTTAAAACTGACCTTTCTTATCGGACTTGCTGTTTACCATTACTGGTGCTGGAAAAAAGTACTTCATTTGAAAGCATTACATGGAAATACACTGCCAACTGCTAATATCAAGCTGAGACAGGCCAATGAAATTGCTACATTCATTCTGTTTCTGGTGGTATTTACCGTTATTTTAAAATCGATGGTAATTGAATACTGGTGGCAATTAATCGCAGGATTTTTCGTTCTTGTATTTCTGATCATGATGACAGTGAAACTGGTTAATAAAAATAAAAAAAACAAATAATTGTTGAGTAGGGCGCATGTTTGAGAACATTCATCCTTTTTACATCTTACAAAAAAACTATGATTGCAATTTTAAAGAAAGAACTTTGGAGTTACTTTGGAAACTGGAGCGCATGGGTGATTATTGCCGCTTTCAGTTTGATAGCAACTCTTTTCCTGTTCTTTTTCGACAACGATTCTAATATTTTTGAGATCGGAATGGCCTCGCTTCAGAGCTATTTCGTATTGGTTCCATGGCTGCTGATGTTTATCATTCCGGCCCTTTCTATGAAAACTTTTGCGGAAGAACAGCAAACGGGAACATTAAACTGGCTTTTTTCACAGCCGTTAAAAGTTTCGGAACTTGTAACCGGAAAATTCCTTTCTGTATGGATTGTTGGGGTTTTATGCCTTATTCCTTCACTCATTTACCTTTATACAGTATATGTGCTGGGAGTTCCTGCAGGAAATATTGACCTTGGAATGACCTTTGGGAGTTACTTTGGGCTCATTATTTTAATTGCGGCCTTTGCTGCGGTGGGAATTTTGGCTTCTTCGCTGTCACAAAATCAGATTATGGCTTATCTGTTGGGCGTTTTCATGTGCTTTATCATGTATTTCGGAATCGAACAGCTGGCAAGCTATAAACTATTGGGAGGAGCAGATTTTATCCTTCAGAATATAGGCTTCTATCAGCATTTCTTAGGCTTTACAAGAGGGCTTATTGATTTTAAGGATGTAGCATATTTTGTTCTTGTCATCGGTGCTTCATTAGTATTGTCTAATCATTTTATAAACAAAAAGAAGTAGAATTATGAAGAAGATCAATGCTAAATCTCCACTGGGAATTTTCTTATTTGCCATTGTTCCATTGGTAATTATCCTGACGTATTCGGGAATCAGATTAGACTTAACAAAAGAAAAAAGATACACACTTTCTGATAACACCATCAAAGTACTGGAGTCTGTTAAAAAGCCTCTGACTGTTGAAGTGTATCTGGAAGGAGATTTTCCGGCAAGTTTCAAACAGCTTCAGAGCGAAACGAAATTCATGCTGGAGGAATTCAGAAAAATTAATCCGAAGATCGATTTTAAATTCATCGATCCGATTAAAACAAAAATGTCTCAGGACACCCTGATGGCAATGGGAATGCAGCCGTCTATTCTTCCTGATGTAAAAGACGGAAAGATTTCACAGATCACCCTTTTCCCTTACGCTGTAATCAAACATGGAAATGACGGTGTTTCTATACCATTGGTAGTACAACAGGCAGGAATTGATGCCGATCAGCAGCTGACAAGATCTATCGAAGGACTGGAATATAATCTTGTTTCTAATATTAAAAATATTGCAGCAGCAAAGAGAAAGAAAATCGGGATTCTGGTCAACCATGATGAATTGAATCCTGATGAGTTCCAGGGATTTGTACAGCTGGCTATGGAAAACTATGATGCGGGACCTATTATTCCTAAAAATCAGACTGAACTTTCATTGGAAGATATTCCTTTATTGAAGCAGATGAGCGCTTTGGTAATTGCAAAACCAAGAAAAGCTTTTACAGATAATGAAAAAGTAATTCTTGACCAGTACATCATGAATGGAGGAAAGACACTTTGGATGATTGATGCGGTAAATGCTGAGATGGATACCTTAACAAGATCCAAAAAAGTAATGCCTTTCCCTGTAGACATCAATATGACGGACTTCTTTTTTAATTACGGGTTGAGAATTAATCCTGCTTTGGTAAAAGACGTTAAAAAGTTTGCCCTATTAAGGCTTGTAACAGGTGAAGTAAGTGGAAATCCTCAATACACAAGCTTGCCTTGGCCTTATTATCCGCTTGGAATTGCTGAAAATAATAATCCGGTTACAAAAAATATTAACCCAGTAAAATTTGAATTCCCAACTTCTATTGATACTTTAGGAGGACGAAAGAATATCAAAACAAAAGTTCTTTTTGAATCCAGTGAAAGAACATTGCTGAAACAGGTTCCGAACTATGTAGATCTGAAAGAAATTGCAAGCGTAGACAGTCTTGGGCAAATGGAAAAACCAAGTACACCGAAGATCTTCGCAGTAGCATTGGAAGGGAAATTTAATTCTGCTTACGCGTCTAGAATTGAAAGAAAATCTTACCCTGGATTCAAAGCATCCAGTCCGGAAAATAAAATGATCGTTATCGCAGACGGAGATGTGGGACGAAACAAAGTGATCAAAGGAAAACCACTTCCGCTAGGAGTTGATCTGTTGACGAATGAACAGTTTGGAAACGAACAATTCCTTAGAAATGCGCTGGATTATCTGTTAGATGACAGCAATCTGATGGAACTGAGAAACAGAAATATCGAAGAAAGACTTCTTGACAGACAAAGAATTACTGAAGAGAAAACTACATGGCAGTGGCTGAACTTATTGCTTCCACTGGCAATTATCGGCCTTATAGGAGGATTGTTCTTCTGGCTGAGGAAAAAGAAATTTGGATAAAATAAAAAAGAGAAATCGTAAGGTTTCTCTTTTTTATTTTCTATTATAGCTGTAAGATGTAACCACTTATTGGAGTGATGAAAAGCTTTCACTGAAATTACTTAATGAAATATTTCAGTATAATCAATCATGTATCAGAATATCTAGGGATTAGACACATCGAGCAGATTGGTATTTGTACCTTTGGGTTAAAAAAAAATGAACTCTATTTCATTTAATAATTCTGATGTAAAAGAAGAATATAAGTTATTGCTGATAGGCTTCTTTGGGAAGTAGGGCTGCTGTTCTGTAATAACCGATGTCGGTGGCTATCTGTGCCTGAAGGTCCTGGAAAGTGTCATAATCATAATGAACCCAGTTTTCTTCATTGTCGGGATCCGGTGTTTTGTCTACAGCCAGTTCCAGTTTTCCGTCTTCCTGATAGCTGCACTCTATTGCGGCATATTTTTCACCGTTTCCATCATTGGTATACCAACATTTTATTGTCCTTTCAAGCTGCGGCTCATGCGTTTCATTATCGATGACTTGAGAACAGATAAAGTTTTCAGGATCGTCCGTTTTGAAAACAGTTTTAGAAATCAGAGGGAGATCATCTACAGATAAGGAATACAGTTTATTGGTAGAAATAATAAATCCGTCGGCAGTTTCTTTTTTTTCAATATCAAAAAAATCAGATTTTTCCTTCAGGTAATTTACTACCTGTGTTTCGTCTTCTTCGTCACTTAGAAAATAATTGATGTTGTAAACACTGTCTTCGTTGATGAATTCAATTTCTTTCAGGAAATCGGAACCTTCCTCATAATAATACAGATGATATTCGTTTAGCTTCACAGCTTTACTTTTAGAGATAATTTCTCCAAAAATGTTTTTGTACACTTTTCTCATTTTTAATCACGTTATTTAGTTTCATCTATTAGTTTAAGTGGTATCGCAAAGATAAGTTTTCTTTTTTATCTAAGCCTGAGGTGTAAAATAGTATTTATTTCGTAAGTATTTTATATGTCCTTTATAAAATCCTCATATTCATAGTAAAATCGTTCAAAACCGTCCATTTTGTCCACGAAAAATTCAAAAATTTCTTGCCATGTATTTTTGTTAAAAATGGAAACATTATGTTTTTCAACCCATATTCTGCTGATAATCTTGCCATTATCAAGAGTGAAATATTCTTCTTTGTAAAAATCTCCAATGAAATCCTTTAAAATATCTTCCAAAGACCAGATCTTTTCGTAGTAAGCATTTCTGAAGATTTCATCTTTCATTTCGATATCCAGAGAAACTTCTGCTTTTTTATTGTCGGCAGAAAATTTAAATGCCATGTCCTTGATTTTGGTATCATAAAGAATCCATTTTCTGGGAAATGATCTTCCAAAAGCTGTCCAAAATTCCTTTTTTAATTGCTGTGCCTCTTGTTTACTGAACATACGGCAAACATAATGATTTAATAGGAGAAAGGCAAAAATGTGGTACTGAAACCGTAAAATTACGGATAAGCCGGATGAGTAAAAATACATAAATAAAGACTCAGATTTCAAATTTATCTGTTCACCTGTCTGCCCTTTTTCAAATGTTAAACAATTTTCTTATTTTTGCTGTAATGCTTTCAAAAAAATCTCAATATGCGTTTAAGGCGCTTTCATATCTTGTAGAAAAAAGAAATGAAGGCCCAATTCTTATTTCTGAAATCGCGGAACACAAAAAGATTCCTTTAAAGTTTTTAGAAAATATCCTGCTTGAACTCAAAAAAGCTGAAATTCTTGACAGTAAAAAAGGAAAGGGTGGAGGATATTTTCTGAAGGAAAAGCCTGAAAATGTGAAACTGGCCAAAATCATTCGTCTTGTAAACGGACCTATTGCAATGCTTCCTTGTGTAAGTCTGAATTTTTATGAAAAATGTGACGACTGCAATGAAGATCACTGCGGCCTTCATGATGTACTGATAGAGGTTCGGGATGCTTCACTGAATATTCTCGAGAAAAAAACTTTAATGGATCTGGTCGACTGACCTGGTCCTTTTTTTTGAATTAATAGTCTACTTTTTTTGTAGGATAAATATTTTATCAGATATTTGCAGTACTTCAAATGAATAAACTATGATTTCAAAAGAAGAGGCAAACCAATTACAAAAGCTTACACTCTCCATGACTGCAGTGCATTCGGATGCTGCATATAGTATATCTGATAATATTTCCTTGTACAGAAGTGCAGAAAACATACGATCGTTAAGTGTCTTTATTTTCGATGTGACAGATAATCAAGAAGTACAGACTAAAACGGTTTTTTAATATGGTAATTTCAAGAAAAATTCAGGTAAGGCTTAATGTCCTTTTTGTGACGGCTGTTATTATATCTATTGCTGTTTTTTCAATGTATGAACTGGGTTACCTGGAAGAATTGCAGACTATTCTGGCAAAAGATAATTACATTTTTTACTGGATGCTTTTGGTAGGGGTTTTTGCAGAAATTGTAGCAGGATCAATGGGAATGGGGTATGGAGTAATTTGTACTACTACACTTATGCTTTTAAATATTCCGCCCCATATTGTAAGTGCAAGTATCCATTCCGCGGAAAGTTTTACAACGGCTGCGGGAAGCCTCAGCCATATCAGATTGAAAAATGTAAGTAAAAGCTTGGTGAAGAAACTTGCAGTTCCGGCGGTTATCGGGGCTGTAATTGGTGCAGTAAGTCTTACTTACCTTGGAGAATATTATGCGAAAATTACCAAAACACTGATCGCTTTTTATACTTTATATCTCGGGATTCAGATTTTATCGAATGCTTTTAAAGAAAAACAAAGTAAAGCATTGAAAAGAAAAACCAATCTTACCAGACTGGGAGTGATAGGAGGTTTTATAGACTCTTTTGCAGGAGGAGGATGGGGGCCTCTGGTAACCGGAACTTTGATTAAGAATGCCTTTACCCCAAGATTTGCCGTAGGAAGCTCTACCGTAGCCAAATTTATCCTTACCATAACGGCCGCTGTTACTTTTTTCTTTACCCTCGGAATCCAGCACTGGAATATCATTCTTGGCCTTTTGATTGGCGGAATTATTACTGCACCTTTTTCAGCGATGCTTACTGCAAAGCTTCCAGTGAAGAAAATGTTTGTGATTATCGGAACATTGGTGATTGTGATGAGTTCTATAACTATTTATAAATCAGTTTTTAATTAAAAATTATGCTTTATATTAAAAAATAAAGGGCTTAAAAGGATATTCGGTTTTGAAAATATTTTACTTTTACATCACTAAATATTAGAACATGAATTTACATATCATTGCACTTTTTAAGTTTAATGAAAATTATCTGATGGATGCCGTAGAGCTGTTTCAGAACCTTGTGAAAGAAACAAGAAAAGAAGAAGGCTGTCTGCAGTATGACCTTATTGAAGATAAAGATAATAAAGGAACTTTCTTCCTGATTGAGCTTTGGGAAAGCGTAGAACATCACAACAGACATAATGGTCAGGACCACCTTTTGGATTTCCGTAAAGATGCTTCCAAAATCATGGAGAGTTCAGCAGAAGTTTATAAAGGATTTAAGATATATTAATTTTAAAGAATTAAGAGATTAAGAGATTTTAGGCTTAAAAATTTTCTTGATTTTCTTAAAAGAATAAAAGGCGGTTTCAATAGTTTGAAACCGCCTTTTTATTAGAAAAAATAGAAAGTATTAAAATAAAATTGTTTATTTCACGATAAGCTTTTTCGTTTCAGAATGCCCGCCGTAAGTAATTTTTACAAGGTAATTTCCTGAGGTAAGGGTAGAAAGATTCAGATCCTGTTTGTAGAATCCTGCTTGATTCGTAAGTTCAGCAGAATATACCTTTTTACCGGTAAGATCATAGACTTCTACATTTCCTTTGTTGCTTGCTTTTTCTTTAACATCAAAAAGAACCGTTACTTTTTTATCAGCCGTTGCCGGGTTAGGGTAGATACCGAAAGATGCCTTTTTCCCAACTTCAGTAATGCCTAATGTTTCAGTAATCTTCTTGTATTTGAAATACATATTTCCTGTACTTGCTCCACCGTTTGTAGTGAAGTACATTCTATAGTAATCATTTCCTTTTTTGACGTAGTATACCACATCACTTTTTACCGTTCCGATGCCTTTCCATGAGTGTCCTACAGTAGTAATAGCTGATGAGAAACTTGCATTGGCAGGGATTGTGTAAGCTGTTGTTGCCTGTGTTTCCGGCTGTACCATTGCCACTTTGATGTTTGGGCTTTGGATGGCTCCGGAAAGCGGATACATCTGTACCCCCATGTAGAATGTATAATATTTTGTGAATACGAAGTCCCATGCAGTTCTTGATGGTTCCAGACTCGGAACTTTTGCTCCGGTATCAAATGAGAAATAGTTGAAATAAGAATCATCTGTTCCGTTAGCGAGGGTTCTCGTTTCTGTAGCTCCCCATGAAGTGCCATTCCATTTTGAATATTTAAAAGTATATCCTGCAAAGGCATCTTCAATGGCAAATTTGATGTATGTTCCTGAAGGGTATTTTAAAACAAAAATAGCTTTCCCCTGAATGTGGTGGTTCACCGGATTGTAAACTCCCCATCCTGTTGAAGGAATATTAGGGTTTGGAGAGGTTACCGGACCTTGTTCAAAAGCCCCCTGGCTCCAGTCTGTGGTCTGATCCGGGTTATAAAGAGGGTCTCCCCATGAAGCTTCATTACTGATGCTGATATTATCCCAGTCTGCTAAATTGGTTGAAGCGGTGAATACTTCAATATCTTTTGCATCATTTATTCTTGATCCAAATGCATAGTTTGAATTTCTATAAAAAGCAACATCCCAGGTATTGGCAGGCTGAGAAACCATGTTGCCATCTGCAAGGTCTACAAAAACTCTGTTTTGGTATCCGCTTCCCATTGTCATATTTACCTGTGAGTATCCCATTGCATCAGTTTGTGCCAAAACAGTCTGCTGAACAGACATTGCCAATACTGAAGCCAATAATAGTTTTGTTTTCATAACTTATTTTTTAAATCCTTATTTAGAATGATTCCACAAAAGTATATAATTATTTTTAATGAGTCTAAATAAAAACATGATTTTTATCGTGTTTTTATTTTAATTATACTTTGACTAAGAAAAAATAAGAGCATAGAAAAGCCGGAAGGAATGATCCCGCCGGCTTTAAAAAGGTAGATAATAGTCTAATAAACCTTATTTCTTGATGAATTTTGTTTGAATCGTTTTTCCTTCGGAAGTTTCAACATTCATATAGTAAACTCCTGTTTGAAGAGTACTGATATCAAAAATTTGTCCGTTTGGTTTTCCTTCTATTGCTTTCTGTCCTGCAGCAGAGTAAATGCTGATGTTTTTAAGATCTTTTTTTGATTTAAATTCCAATGCAGTCTGATCAGAGTTTAATGCAAATCTGAAATTTTCCGTTGCTTTATTACTGTCATTTACCCCTAAAGAAGCTGTCGTATTATAAACTACATTGTCAACCTGGATCGCAACGTGTGTAGCTGTAGGAGTGAATTTAAATACAATGTATGACCCTGTAGATGCCGGAATATTTACGCTGATATTCTGAACTGTACCAATAACCGATACATTAACAGGGCCTCCAACAGGAACAAATGTTGACATGTCCGCAGGATTGGAAGCTACTCCTATCTGAATACTTCCCGGACCAGGAGATGGAGAAACTAGAGTAGTATCAAAAGTCAATGTTTTATTTCCGGTTGGCGTTTCAATTTGTGGCGAAATCAGATATGAAGAACCTGTCGCATTATTTCCTGCATACGACTGAACAAACCTGTTAGAGTCGCCTGCTACAATCATTCTTGGAGGTACAGGAGGAAATTCTCCGGTTATTGGAGCAACAATGGCAGACCATCCAAACTGAGGGAAGGTTGTATTCCCGGCAGTGAAACTATTGAAATTTTCATTGATGTTAGATACCTGAGCATTCGCTGTTAAGGCTGTAAACATCAGAGTTCCTAAAAGTAATTTTAATTTCATGAGATTATTTTTATTTAGAATTATTCCACAAAAATATATATTTATTTTTAATGAGTCTAAATAAAGTTTTATATTTGTCGAAAATTTGTACCCTTATGAAGAAGAAAGTGCTTTCCGTTCTATCATTATCTGTAGCCTTATGGATGAATGCACAAGAAAAGGATTCTCTTAATCAAAAGAAAATTGATGAAGTTGTTATTACAGGACAGTATATGCAGCAGTCCATTAACAAATCAATATATAAGGTTGAGGTTATTGATGCAGAACAGATTAAAAATATGGCAGCGACTAATGTTGCCGAGGTTTTAAATCAAAGTCTTAACATACAGATCACTCCGGATACCCGTTCAGGAAATTCTACCGCCAATATTATGGGACTTAATGGTGATTATGTAAAAATCCTTATAGACAATATTCCGGTAGTAGGGGATACAGGGCTGGGAAGTAATATTGACCTTACCAAAATTGCCTTAAGCAATATCGAAAGAATTGAAATTGTAAAAGGAAGTATGGGGGTTGAATATGGAAATGGTGCTGTTGCCGGAGTCATCAACATTATTACAAAGAAAACCAGTACAAAAAAAATAAATGTAAGAGGTTCAGTACAGGAAGAAACGGTAAGAGACAATTACGATCTTAAGAAAAAAGGGAACGGAAGACATATTCAGAACCTGAATATAGATTACAATATCAGCAATGAATGGTTTGCAAGCATCAATTTCAACCATAACCAGTTTATGGGATATGAAGGAGAAAGCAAAGGTTATAAATATTTCGGCCAGGACAATCAGAGAGGATATGAATGGAATCCGAAAGATCAGTATGATGCATCTGCTTTGCTAAGATATACAAAAAACAAAACAACATTCTTCTATAAACTGTCCTATCTCAATGAGAATTTCAATTTCTACAATCCGGAAGTAAGCCGAAATCCGCTAAATGACGGTGTGGGTGGAGTTTCTTATGAGAGTAGAGACAGAAAATACAATACAGACCGCTGGGTACACCAGTTTAATATTCAAACCAATCTGGGACACATCCGATACATGGGAGACTTCTCGTATCAGAATCAGGACAGAAAATATTACGACTACAACTACGATATTCCGAACAGAACGATAAAGAGCCGTCAGGACGAAAAATCTTATTATAAGACAGATGTTATCTACTCAAGAGGTATGTTTAGCAATTTCCTTGATAGCAAAGTGTTTGATTTTCAGTTAGGATATGAATTGGACTATACCAATGGTTATGCCGCATTGATTGCAGGAGATTTCTTTGGTGAAGCGGTAAAAAGAAAGATATTTACCTATTCCAACTTCCTTTCTGCGGAATGGAATGTATCAGACAAATTATCTTTAAGACCAGGGGTAAGACTTTCCCTTAGTGAGAACTTTAACGATCAGTACAACTACTCTTTATCAGCAAGATATAAAACTTCTGAGAACTCAAATCTTAGAGCAATCATAGGATCTGCAAACCGTTTCCCTAAATACGATGAGCTATATACCTATTTTGTAAATCTTAATCATGATGTACAGGGTAATCCGGATTTAAATCCTGAAAAAGGATTCTCAGCAGGACTTTTCTGGAATCAGAACTTTTCGGTAGATAATGGCTGGAAAATCGCTTACGGGGTAGATGCATTATATCTGGATGTACGTGACAGAATTGAAATGGTAGTGATAAAACAACCTTCTACGTACAAATACATGAATCTTAATACCTATAAAAATCTATTATTCTCAGCCAATGTAGATTTTAGAAAAGATCAGTTTGCCCTGTCTTTAAGAGGGTCTGTAAACGGAACTTCGGTATCAATGAATGAATTAACATCTTCTTCTCCTACAGATTTCCAGTATTTGATACAGGCAGGAGCTTCAGCAACTTACAAACTGAAAAATACCGATACAAATTTTGCTCTTTACTACAAATTCACAGGTCCGGACAGAATTTATGTGTCTGACGGAGCAAGCGGCTTCCGCCTTGGAAAAGTAGACAGCTTCCATATGATGGATTTCATCGTAAGCCAGCCTTTCTGGAATAAGCATTTTGAAATTTCTGCGGGGGTGAAAAATATATTTGATGTAACGAGGTTAAACTCCACTGCAGTTGCAGGTTCAGCACATACAGCAGCGAACGGGTTTGTTAATTTATACTACGGCAGAAGCTATTTTGCCCGATTAATGTTTCAATTTTAAATAATAAGTTACTGTTATGAAGTATTTAAAAATATTTTCTATTCTTTCCATCATGGTGGCCACTCAGTCTTGTCTCTCTGCAGATGAAGATCCGGTTCCGGTTCCTCCTATGACTGGATCAGAAGTTAATGTGAAAGTCGGTGGTCCTACAGAACCTAATCAGGTTTGGATTGATCTGAGTGATTATACCAATCCGGCTGTCAACAGCAGAACAGACTGGGATCTTGGTTTTTATACAGGCGATGAATTTCGTGTAATTATGAACGGATCTCTTGCCATGACGGTTATTAAAATACCCGCTGCTACAGATATCAGTAAAGTAAAAGATGCTGATGTTGCAAATTTGAAAGAAATTGCTCAGGTGGGAACGTTTGATGCTGCGAACATGCAATATATTGACAATCCGAATGGAGACTTTCTAAATCAGACTTCCGGAATTGATGCTATCAAAGAAAATGATGCTGATAATCCTGTTTATCTGATCAATCTGGGAAGAGAAATACCTTCTGCAGCCAATATCGGGGCAGGTTCCGTTTCCTTATCCGGTGATCCGAGAGGATGGAAAAAGATTCAGATCCTCAGAGCTCAGAATGGATACAAAATCCGTTATGCCGATGTGAACGCAACAGGAACAGATATTAAAGAATATATCATTACAAAAGATACTGAGTACAATTTCTCATTCTTTAACCTAAAAACGGGTACACCGGTAAAAGTTCAGCCTAAGAAAAAAAGATGGGATTTAGCATTCACAACATTTACCAATGAGGTATTCATGGGACCTACAACCAGTGCGGGAAGCTACTTCTATGCAGATTTTGTAACGACCAATACTTTGAATGGGGTAGGTGCTTATCAGGTAACGGTTACAGGAAGTCTGGACCAGGCTTATACTGCATTTAAACTGAAAGACGTTGAACCGGCCAAATTTGTTTTTAATGATCACAGAGCTATTGGTGATAAGTGGAGAACAACAACAGGGACAGCATCCAATCCGGTTCCTTTTGTGTATTCAGACCGTTTCTTTGTGTTGAAAGATGCTGAAGGTTTCTACTTTAAACTGAGATTCAACAAAATGAAAGACGAAAACGGAAACCGTGGATACACCAATTTTGAATTTGAACCTTTATAAATAATCAAATAATAGTATATCATGAAAAAATTCATCCTTGCAGCTTCTGTACTTGTAGCAGTATATTCTTGCAAAAAGGCAGAAGCATCAGCAAAAGAAAATACAACAGAAGCCACTTCTGAAGCACCAAAAACAAACAATAAAATAGTAACGTTAAGCGGAGGGATAACGGAAATCGTATCTGCTTTGGGCCACGAAAAAGAAATCGTAGGAACAGATGTTACCAGTACATATCCTGCATCTTTAAAAGCTACAGCTAAAGATTTAGGACACATGAGATCAATGACCATTGAACCAATCATGGCGGTTTCTCCGACATTAATTTTAGCTTCTGATAAAGATATCAACCCGGAATTAATGGGGAAAATCAAATCTTCAGGAATTAAAACTGAAGTATTCAAACAGGAATATACGGTAGAAGGAACTAAAAAATTAATCGAATCTGTAGCAAAAGCTATCGGAAATACAGATTATCAAAAACTGAATGATAAGATTGATGCTGATCTTAAACAGGTACAGCCCATTGCTAAAAAACCAAAAGTACTGTTCATCTATGCCAGAGGAAATATGCTGATGGTGAGTGGTAAAAATACACCAATGGCTTCATTGATCACTCTTGCAGGCGGAGAAAACGCCGTAACTGATTTTGAAGATTTCAAACCATTGACCCCCGAAGCAGTTGTAAAAGCTAATCCTGATGTACTGTTCTTCTTTGAAACAGGTTTACAGGGAGCAGGAGGAAATGATGGCGCTCTTAAAATGCCAGGCGTTTCCCAAACCAATGCAGGGAAGAATAAGAAGATCATCGCTATGGATGGAGGTTTAGTATCAGGTTTTGGACCGAGACTAGGAGAAGCAGCAGTAGGATTAAACAAACTTTTAATTGAAAACACAAAGTAAACTATACTTTTATCTTATTATGAGTGCAGTACTGCTTGCTATTATAGCGGTACTGTCACTTAATACAGGAGTTTATGATTTCGGAGAAAAATCTCCGTTCATGGTACTCTGGCAATTTGTAAAAGGTGATCCGGCTCTGTCTTTAAGTGATAAATATGTGATTTGGGATGTAAGAGCTGCCAGGATCGTAATGGCAATTTTAATTGGAGGAATGCTTTCCGTTTCGGGAACAAGTCTTCAGGGGCTTTTTAAGAATCCGCTGGCAACAGGTGATTTGATAGGTCTTACCTCGGGGGCAACCCTGCTGGCGGCAATTGCGATTGTTTTAGGAGGACATTTCAAAGAATATCTTCCTGAAGCTGTACAATTTTCACTGGTGGGAATCGCTGCTTTTTTAGGATCCTTTTTATCCATGATGCTGGTATACAGGATTTCAACAAGTGGAGGGAAAACAAATGTAGTAATGATGCTTCTTACCGGAGTAGCTATTACCGCAATCGGTTTTTCAATTACCGGATTTTTAATATACATCTCAAAAGATGAGCAGCTTAGAGATCTTACTTTTTGGAATTTAGGAAGTTTAGCAGCTGCTACATGGACGAAGAATATCATTTTGGCCATTGTTATGATCATTGCCTATATTATTTTATTGCCTAAAGGAAAAGCACTGAATGCGATGATGTTGGGAGAAAAAGATGCCCAGCATTTGGGAATCAATGTGGAAAGGCTTAAAAAGCAGATCATTATCACAGTTGCTTTAATGGTGGGAACCTGTGTAGCATTCGCAGGAACAATTGGTTTTGTAGGTCTTATTGTACCTTATATTTTAAGACTTTTATTCAAATCCAATAATACCTTTATCCTGCCTTTATCAGCGATGTGTGGAAGTATTTTGCTGCTGACGGCAGATACATTCAGCAGAAGTATTGTGGCCCCGTCTGAACTTCCGATCGGAATTCTGACAGCCCTGATGGGAGGTCCTATTTTTATTGCTATCTTGGTTAAATTTAAAAAATCACTGTAATGATTAAGGCACATCAGATTAATTATAAACATAAAGAATTTCGTATTCTGGATGGGGTAGATGTCTCTCTTGAATATGGTGAATTTTTAGCCATTGTAGGTCCGAACGGAGCAGGAAAATCAAGCCTTCTGAGTGTTTTGGCAGATGAAGTAAAAGCAGGAAGACAAAAAGTATTATTTAAGAATAAACTTATTCAGGAGTGGAACGTGAAAGAGCTTTCCAGACATAAAGCAAAATTTTCACAGCACAACAGCAATGATATTCCGCTTGAAGTAAAAGATGTCGTTATGATGGGAAGGTATCCTTATTTTGATGCCCAACCCGGAAAAGAAGATCTTGAAGCCATGAATAATATGATGTATGAAACAGATATTTTTCATCTGAAAGACAGAGATTACAATACCCTGTCAGGAGGAGAGAAGCAACGGGTACATCTGTCAAGAGTAATGGCACAGTTACAGAACGAAATTACCCATAAACTGGTTTTTCTGGATGAACCTTTAAACAATCTGGATATAAAACATCAATATAAGGCATTGGAAATTATCAAAAACTTTACAAAAAAAGCCAACAGTGCCATTGTTGTTTTACATGATCTGAACCTTGCAGCACAATTTGCAGACAAGATTTTATTGATGAAATCAGGAAAAGTTTCCGCTTTTGGAACTCCGCAGGAAGTTTTTACGGCAGAAAACATCAGTGAAGCCTATAATTTTCCCTGTACCATCTGCGGACACCCTATTACAAATAACCCAATGATCATTTTTGGATAACCATGGAAAAAGAAGAACTTAAAATCCTCGCACAGAATCTTGCCAATCCTCAGGGAGAAAAAGGAATCGAGATTGGTGAAATGATGAATGCCACTAACATCAGTATGACGTTAGAAAGTATCAAAACTCTTGTGATAGATGACCATCAGCAAATCCTTGAAATAGGACACGGAAATGCCGGCCACCTGAAAAGTATCATGAGCCTTGCCAAAAACCTCAGATATACAGGGATTGATATTTCTGAAACCATGCACAATGAAGCCAAAAGGCTCAATAAAGAATTTGAAGGTCAGGCCGAATTTGTTTTGTATGAAGGTAAAAAGCTTCCTTTTCAGGACAGGACTTTCGATAAAATATTTACAGTCAATACCGTGTATTTCTGGGAAAATCCGGTGGAATTTTTAAATGAAATCTACAGGGTTTTAAAAGATGACGGAACATTCGTCCTTACTTTCGGACAGAGAGATTTCATGGAAAAACTGCCGTTTACAGAATATGATTTTACATTGTACAACAACAATGAAATGGAAGAACTGATCTCCAAAAGTCATTTTAAAAGAATGAAAACTTCCGAAAAAGAAGAAGAAATTAAAAGTAAAACAGGAAACGAAACAATACAAAGAATTTATACAATTTTAACCATAAAAAAGTAAAGTAATGAGCACATTAGTTAATGATTTAAAGGAAAAATGGGAAGCTCTGAAAGCAGAAAATCCACATATCAGAATAAGAAATGCAGCAGCACAGTTAGAAGTAAGTGAAGCCGAATTACTGGCAACAAGCATTGGAGAAGGAGTTACTGTACTGAACCCGGATTTTCAGGGAATCCTTACAGAAGCTGAGCAATTAGGAAAAGTAATGGCTCTTACCCGTAATGATGAGTGTGTTCATGAAAGAAAAGGAACATATCTGAACGGAGACTTTAGCAGTCCCCATGCACAGCTTTTTGTTGGGGAAGATATCGACCTTAGAATTTTCCTTAATCACTGGAAATTTGCTTTTGCAGTATTAGAAGGAGAGAAGAAAAGTCTTCAGTTTTTTGGGAAAGACGGTTTGGCACTTCATAAAATTTATCTGACTAAAGACAGTAACGAAGGAGCTTTCGATGTGATTGTAGAAAAGTTTAAAGCAGAAGATCAGAATCAGGTATTGGTTTTTGAAGCAGTAGCTCCAAAACAGGCTGAAAAAGCAGATTCAGAAATTGATGTGGAAGGCTTCAAAAAAGCATGGACAGAACTGAAAGATACCCATGACTTCTTCATGATGACAAGAAAATATGGAGTAAGCAGAACGCAGGCATTAAGATTGGCTCCGGAAGGATTTGCTAAGAAAATCGATAATGCTAAAGTAGTAAACATCCTTGAAGATGCTTCTGAAAAAAACACTCCGATTATGGTTTTCGTTGGAAACAGAGGAATTATTCAGATCCACACCGGAAATGTAAAGAAAACACTTTGGCACCAGCAGTGGTTCAACATAATGGATCCGGATTTCAACTTACACCTTGATGTAACGAAAATTGCTGAAGCATGGATCGTTAAAAAACCAACTGAGGACGGAGAAGTAACGGCTATTGAAGTATTCAACAAAGAAGGAGACTTTATTGTTCAGTTCTTTGGAAAAAGGAAACCAGGAATTCCTGAGCTTCAGGAGTGGAAGGACCTTGTAGCAGCATTAGAAAAGTAATAATTAGATGATTTGAATGAGACCGTTTTGTTTGTAAAATTCAAAGCGGTCTTTTTTATTTCGGATTTTGGCTAAGAATAATCAAAAAGGCTTTAACGAGAGATTTACAGGTAGTAAATTCACTGTTGTAGTGTGGAAAGTGCCAAAATATTTGTGTAATTTGTGGTTAAATATAAAATAAAATGAAAAATATTTTCATAGCGATATTGCTTGCCGGTTTCTGTTCATTGAAGGCACAGGATGTTAAGGCATATCAGTTTTATGATAAAAAAGGGAAGGAGGTAAAAATGGAAAAACTGGTGAAAGAACTGGCAGATTATGATGTGGTCTTTTTTGGAGAAAATCATAACAGTTCTATCAATCATTGGCTTCAGCTTAAAATTACAGAAGCGTTGTTTGCAAAAAAGAACGGACAGCTCATTTTAGGAGCAGAAATGTTTGAAAGAGACAATCAGCCACAGTTAAACCAATATCTGAATGGGAAATTTGATGCTAAAACATTCAAAGACTCTGCACGTTTATGGAATAATTATGCAACAGATTACAAGCCTTTGGTAGATTTTGCTAAAAATAAAAAGCTGAATTTTATTGCCACCAATATTCCAAGAAAATATGCTTCTCAAACCGCTAAGGAAGGCCTTGAATCCCTGAATAAATTAAGCGAAAAAGAGAAAACATACATTGCTCAGTTACCTATAGAAGTTACATTAGACACTCCGGGATATCCCGAAATGAAAGCAATGATGGGAGATCATGCCGAAGGAACAAAAGTGATGAATTTTATTTCAGCTCAGGCAACAAAAGATGCTACAATGGCGGAATCTATTCTGAAAAACTTCCAGGCCGGAAAAACCTTTATCCATTACAACGGAAATTATCACAGCAAAGAATTCGGAGGAATCTATTGGTACATCAAACAGAAAAATCCAAATCTGAAAATGGCCGTGATCTCTGTTTTTGAATCAGAAGATCCTGAATTGAAAGTTCCTGCTAAAGACTATATCCCGACAGATTTCAATCTGATTATTCCGGCAGATATGACTAAGACTTTTTAAAAAAATATTCAACAGAAACGGGCTTTGGCCCGTTTGTTTTTTTATAACAAAACTTCAATGGCTTTATCCAAAACTTAAAATTCAGGGATAAATAATTATTTTTATTCTACAATATTTACCTTTGTAAGACATTCAGAAAACATGAAGAAATTACCCATTCTGCTGATCTTTTTTATAGGACTCTTGAACGCCCAGAAACTCACTTCCAATGAGATTTCAATCATTAATCAGGGAGATATAAATGCGGCGTTACCAATCTATCAGACTACGGATGCCAGTCAGCATAAAACATTGCTGAGTATTTCTTCAGAAGCAGATCCTCTTGACCCGAACATAGCTGTTCTCGTAAAAAGAATGAAAGAATCTCTTCTTTCTACAGATGGTGGAGTAGGAATTGCTGCCCCTCAGGTAGGAATCAACAGAAAAATTATCTGGGTACAACGTTTTGATAAAGAAGGAACGCCACTGGAATATTTTATCAATCCGGTGATTGTCTGGCATTCCGATCTGCAGAATCTTGGGCCTGAAGGCGATTTATCGATTCCTGATTTCAGAGACCAATTCTATAGAAGTAAAGTGATTCAGCTGGAATATGTGGATTTGAAAGGACAGAAATATTCAGAAATAGTAGAAGGTTTCACAGCAGTTATTTTTCAGCATGAGATTGACCATCTCTTCGGAATTCTGATCTCTGATAAAAAAGAAAAAGAAAAAAATGATTCTTATAAAAAGGTTGAAGCTTATCAGAAAAGTGATGTAATGAAAGACAGAAGATAAGGATGAGTTATAAATTATGTCAGTGTGCTATAATTTGTTTATCTATATCTCAAAATAAAATCTTCTCCATCTTCATAATTTGCGGGATCAACGTGTGAAATCACCCCAATATCAGATTGTAAAATACTTTTGAGCTGGTCGAAATACATTTTTTCAGTTTCCTTGGTGCCATTTAAGGTCAGGCTCATAATAAGTTTGTCGTCATCAGTAATATCTGCACCTACCATGATTTTGTTGGGATTATCATGATATTTATTCCAGTAAAAAGTCTGGGTGATGGAAGGCATTTCAATGAAGTAACCAATCATTTCATCTTCCGTTTTAAAAATATAATTCCTGTCGTGTCTTGGATAAGTATAATCAAGATTTAACTTTTCGTAGCCGGGAAGAAATGTATTCAATACCAAATTGATTGTCTTTCTTGATTTTTGTCCTGCATACACCTGACAAACAATATCAATAATGATGTCCATTAAACAAAATTACTCAATTTTTAAGAGAATAAATAGCAGAATCAGTCTTTTAAAATATACGCAATCATCTGTGTTCATCTGCGAAGCCTTCGTTTAAAATAAAATAAAAAAGGAGCTGTTTCCGTGAAAACAGCTCCTTTCGTTATAACTATGCTTAAAAAAATTGGATTAATCGTTGTTGGTGACTGAAAGTTTCACCTCCATATTATTTCTGGTCGCATTAGAATAAGGACAGATCTGGTGTGCTTTTTCTGTAAGAGCCTGAGCTTCCTCAATAGAAACTCCAGGGATATTGACATCAAGTTCTGCTGCCAGCCCGAATCCTCCATTTTCAATTTGTCCTATGCTCACCTGAGCTGTTACCGTTGTTTCTCCGGTTTTCAATTTAGATAAACTGATTACTCTGTTCAAAGCGCTGTCGAAACATGCAGAATATCCGGCTGCAAAAAGCATTTCAGGATTGGCAAAATCATCATTGGCTCCTCCCAGATTTTTTGGCATTCTTACTTCAACATCCAACACTCCGTTTTCACTTTTCACATGTCCGTTTCGGCCTCCTTTAGCGGTTACCTGGGTTGTATATAATGTTTTCATTTATTTTTCTATTTTGTTTAATATTTTTAGTACTGTGTCTTTAAGGTGCAGCAGCTCTTCCGGTTGTATTCCCAGTTTTTCCTGAATTTTTCCCGGAATTTCACAAGCCTTTTGCTGAAGCTGTTTTCCAGCTTCGTCTAAAAATACTTCAACCACTCTTTCGTCCTCTTTTTTTCTTTTTCTGCTGATCAATCCTTTAGACTCGAGTCTTTTAAGAAGAGGTGTTAAAGTACCACTGTCCAGATAGAGTTTTTCCCCGATATGTGTTACCGTAAGCCCGTCACCTTCCCATAATATCATCATGACAAGATACTGCGGATACGTAATGTCCAGCTCATCAAGAAAAGGACGGTACAGTCCTGTAATCTCTTTGGCAATGACGTACAGCGGGAAGCAAATCTGGTTTTCTAGTTTGGGTGTTTTCGGATTTTCCATAATATTGAGTACGAAAGATTCGATGAAGGTATTACTTTTTTATGATAAATTCATCCATTGGAATTCTGACTTTTTTCATAGAAGACAGCCAGTCATTAGCTTCATCACGGTATCCAAGATATAAAAGGCTTACACTTTTTAATCCTAATTCTTTTAATCCCAGTACCTCATCTACTACAGCATTGCTGAATCCTTCTGCCGGAGTACTGTCGATTTTAAGTTCTGCAGCCTGTGCCAGGGCAATTCCTAAGGCAATATAAGTCTGGCGTGCAGTGTGTGCAAAATGTTCCTCCGGAGTCTGTGCGCCATACATTTCTTTGATTTTATCTGTATAGCTTCCGAAACGGCCTCTTGGGAGGTCTCTTACATCCGTATGATAATCGTAAACTTTGTCAATTTTTTCATTAGAATAGCTGTCCCATGCTGCAAAGACCAAAACGTGAGAAGAATCTCTCATCACTTCAGGGTTTAAAGCTCCGGCTACCATTTTCTCTTTCAACTCCTGGTTTTCTACGACAATAATTCGGAAGGGTTGTAATCCGGATGAAGTAGGAGCTAGCCTTGCTGATTCTAAAATAGTATTAAGATCTTCCTGTGAAATTTTTTTGTTCGGGTCATAAGCTTTTACAGCATGTCTCCAGTTTAGGTTTTCTATTAATGACATTTTTCTTTTGTTTTAAATTAAATTACTTGCGGTTATTGAACTTCCTTTTTTTATATTGAAGTAAAACAACACTGCAAATATACAAGCAATTAAATTGTGCGCAATTTAATTTTAAAAGATTTTATTGATAACGATTATTGATAAATTGAAATAAACAGAAATAGGCTATTTATTTTTACACTATTTTCCGCAAGATTCGGATTTTTTCAAAGCCTTTGTATTTCAATCTTTGCAAAAGAATTTTAAACTAAAAACAATGCAGAGATTTAAAAATAAAACCGCTTTAATTACGGGGGGAACCAATGGGATGGGTCTGGCTACCGCTCAGAAATTTATTGAAGAAGGAGGTTCAGTCATTATCACAGGAAGAAGTGAAGATACAGTGAATACGGCTTTAGAAAAACTTGGAGAAAAGGCCTTTGGAATCGTATCCAATGCCGGAAATATGAAAGATCTGATGAACCTTCAGCAGGAAGTCAGAAAATATACAGAACATATTGATCTGGTCTTTGCCAATGCCGGATACGGAAGATTTGCTCCCGTAGAATATGTGGATGAAAATCAGTTTGACGAACTTTTTAATCTATTGGTAAAAGGACCATTTTTCACAGTACAGCAAATATTGCCATTGATGAATAGCGGAAGTTCTGTTATTTTCAATACTTCAGTGGCAACGGATATTGCGATGCATAATTTTTCCGTGTACTCTGCGGCCAAATCAGCAGTGCAGTCTTTCATCAAAACATTTGCGGTAGAGCTTACAGAAAAAGGTATCCGAGTCAACGGAGTGAGTCCCGGGCATATTAAAACTAATATTTTTAATAATACAGGCTTAACCGGAGAACAGATTGAAAGTGCCATTGAGGATATTATTCCTACGATACCTTTTAAAAGACAGGGGGAACCGTCAGAAATAGCCAGCGTAGTTCTGTTTCTTGCTTCAGAGGAAGCTTCATATATCCATGGCGCTGAGATAAAAGTGGATGCCGGGATTTCTGTGATCAGATAACGGAAGACTATGTCAGAGATTAAAAGGATTATTTGACCTCTTTAATTTCTTTGATGATATTCGTCTTATTTTCAATACCAATATTATAGGTCTTATTTTTCTTAAAGCTTTGTGTTGCCTTTTCAATAAGAGTTTTGTATTCCGGTGATTTTTTTGAAATATAAAAAACCTGCGCACTGATTCCGATGGCAACGCGTACCACTTCATTCGGTTTATCCGGATCTTCGGTGATATCTGTAATAGTGGAATTATTATACCAGGTTAAATTCTGTGAACTGGAATTTCCGGAACAGGATGTAATCATAATAAAAAGTAATAGTAAATAGGACCAGGCTTTCATAGCAAAAATATTAGGTAAAAAGCTCCTGCAATGTATTAAAATAAATGCAGGAGCTTTATATAAATTAGTTAAAATCCGCAACTTGCAACACTTGGTGCAGGGGAAGGAGAACATCCTGAAAGGGATGAGAAGATATTCAATACACAATTGGTATTTACATAGTTGTTATCATACAGTAAAGATCCAGACGGACTTCTGTAGTATACATTTCCTGCGGTATTGGCAAAAGAAGATACGGAAGCAGATCCGCAGCTTGTGTTGGTACATGCAGCTCTCCATGCAGCATCAGTTACTGGTCCGCTGGAGAATAATGATGGATCAATGATTCTTTTCTCAACAATTCCGGAAGCATTTTTGAAGCTTACCAATATCGCTACGTGGTATACCCATGATACACAGCATGTCCCTGTAGAAGCTCTCAGGTTACCGTACACGAATTGTTTTTCGCAATCGTATCCTGCATTCAATAAAATTTGTCTCATTTTGTGGGCTCTTGCATAGCATCCGTCAACAGGGTATCTGAATGTGATACACGGAGAAGAAGCTGTAGAAGTTCCACAAGCCTGATTTTTAATCTGAGTAAATAAGCTGTTCAGCGTTGCAAGGTTAGGAATAACACTCACTGCTTTTTTACTGTCTCCTCTTTCTTCCTTGTTAAATACAGATTTAAAATAACGGATGTCCTCATCTGTTACTTTGTCTACCTTTGCGATTTCACTGGTATTGGTTTTAAGAAAAACATGAACAGGAGTTTCGTTCTCAACAGCCTGTTTGATCATGGAAATATAACCTGCATTTTCTTTACTGTCCTTAATGTAGTAGGGTTGGGCAGTAACCATAAATGAGATTTTAAATTTCCCATCTTCTTTATCAATCCCTACCGGAACAGTTTTACCGAAATCTTTCATGGCAATTTCGTTTGACTCTTTGGCAACAAGATTTGGGTCCTGATTGGCATTGGCATCTGAACAGGAATTGAATGACAGCATCGTCACGAATACCATCATGGATAACAGAAATTTTTTCATAGTTTTTATATTTTGGTGGTTTGAATTTTAATGAACTTTAATGTATAATAGTTCACTATTTTGTGATATTAAAAGTAATAAAATTTGAAATATATGCAAGGTTTTTTTTCAAAAAAATAAATTATTCTTTCGATTTATTGATTTTATGATAGTGAAAAAGGCGAAAAACTAATGATTATGGTGGTAAGTGAGAAAAATAGTTTTTTTTGATTAAGTCTTGATTCCTGCGGAATGATAAACTGTGGATAAAAACCTCGATTCCAATTGTGTCATTCCGTAGGAATCTAAATGTTCTGATGGTTATGATATTACTTGAACTAAAAACCCAGTTTCAACTGTTGAAACTGGGTTTATCATTATATCTTAAGCTGTCTTGACTATTTATAGAGCAATTCTGCCTGAAAAACGTCTGCAAAATGCTTTCTGATCTTTGCTTTCAGTTCTTCCATTTCTTCCGGTGCAAGTTCTCTTTCAAGTTCTCTTTTCAGAGAAGTTACCTGCTTATCTTTGATCCCACAAGGAATAATGTATTCAAAATAACGCATATCTGTATTTACATTCAATGCAAAACCATGAAGAGTTACCCAACGGGAAGCTTTCACTCCCATAGCACACATCTTTCTTGCGTAAGGTTTTCCTACATCCAGCCATACTCCCGTTTCTCCCGGAGAACGTTCTCCTTTAATGCCATATTCGGCAATGGTTCTGATGATTACTTCTTCCAGATTTCTCATATATAAATGAATGTCTGTAAAAAAGTTCTCAAGATCCAGAATAGGATAACCTACCACCTGCCCGTAACCATGATACGTAATATCTCCGCCACGGTTTACCTTTACGAAAGTAGCATCAATCTCTTTCAGTTTATCAATGCCGGCAAGCATATTTTCTTCATGTCCGCTTTTTCCCAAAGTATATACATGAGGATGCTCTACAAAAAGAAGGTGGTTGGGAGTAGTAATATGCTGTTCTGCAGGAAGATCTCTGTTTTTTATCTTGGTATCAATGATGTTTTTCATCAGCAGTTCCTGATAATCCCAGGCTGGCTGATATTCTTTGACCCCTAAATCTTCAAATTCTACTGATTTATTTTGATTTGTATTCATTTCAATTTTTGATATACAAATTTAGTGAATTTTAGTCTTTGATGGAATGGATAAAATCTATAGCACTTTTCTTCCAGTCTTTATCCTGAAGCAAAATATTCACAAAGGCTGTTCCTATGATACCACCATCCGCTTTTTCCGTTACATTTTCAAAATCCTCTTTCGATTTAATCCCGAATCCGATCATGACGGGATTTTTAAGCGGGAGGGAAGCTACCCTGGAAAGGTAGTACTCATTTTTTAAAACAGCATTTTCATTTCCGGTGGTGGAGGAAGAACTTACTGCATACAGAAAACCTGAACTTAAAGAATCAAGATACATCATCCTTTCATCAGACGTTTCCGGAGTGACCAGAAAGGTAAAATTAAGATTGTACTGTTTTAAAACAGACTGATAATTTTTCTCAAACTCAATAGGAGGAAGGTCAGGAAGAATCAACCCTGAAACACCACTTTCGGAGCATGCTGCACAAAACTTTTCAAATCCGAAACTTAATACCGGATTGATGTATCCCATCAGAATAATCGGAATTTTGATTTCGTTTTTGATTGCTTTTAATTGAGACAACAGTTTTTCAATCGTCATTCCGTTTTGTAAAGCCAGCTCATGAGCCTTCTGAATCACCGGTCCGTCTGCCACAGGATCAGAATAAGGCATTCCGATTTCAATCATATCTGCTCCGGAATCCTGAATCAGTTTTATAATATCAGCGGTATCTTCCAATTGTGGAATTCCTGCTGTGAAGTATATATTTAGTTTTTTCATTTCTTTCTTTTTTGTATTGATGTATTCATATAAAATGTATTTATGATCAGGTTTTGTCTGTTAAAATCATTTTAAATGAAAACTTTTTACATTTTACAGATTTTTCAAATACGTTTCCATATCCTTATCTCCACGGCCGCTCAGACAAATAACGACAACATCATTTGCATTAAATTTCTTTTTGTCCAAAACTGCCAGAGCATGAGAACTTTCCAATGCGGGAATAATTCCTTCCAGTCTGGTTAGTTCAAAAGCGCATTTTAAAGCTTCATCATCATTAATACTGAAAAACTCTGCTCTTTTTTCTTTAAATAAATGAGCATGAAAAGGCCCGATTCCCGGATAATCCAGTCCTGCAGAGATAGAATGAGGTTCTATGACCTGTCCGTCCTCTGTTTGCATCACAAGGCTTTTACTTCCGTGAAGAACTCCAAGCGTTCCTAAAAATGTTGTAGCGGCAGATTTTCCGGAACTTACTCCCAATCCACCGGCTTCTGCAGCGATGATTTTTACCTCCTTTTCTTCAACAAAATGATAGAAAGTTCCTGCCGCATTACTTCCGCCACCTACACAGGCAATCACATAATCTGGATTTTCTCTACCGATTTTTTTCTTAAGCTGTTCTTTGATTTCTTTTGAAATAATACTCTGAAACCTCGCTACAAGATCAGGGAAAGGGTGAGGGCCTACCACGCTTCCAATCACATAATGAGTTGTCTGAGGATTGTTGATCCAGTCTCTTAATGCTTCATTCACTGCATCTTTAAGGGTTTTTGATCCTGAAGTGGCTGGCACAACTTCAGCACCCAACATTTTCATTCTTGCCACATTCGGGGCTTGTCTCTGGATGTCAATTTCACCCATATAAACGATGCATTTCAGACCAAGCAAAGCACAGGCTGTAGCAGTGGCAACACCATGTTGTCCGGCTCCGGTTTCAGCAATAATTCTTGTTTTTCCAAGGCGTTTTGCCAATAAAACCTGCCCCAGAGCATTATTGATCTTATGCGCTCCGGTATGGTTGAGGTCTTCCCGTTTTAAATAAATCTGAGTCTGGTATTTCTGACTTAGGTTTTTAGCAAAATATAATGGAGTAGCCCTTCCAACATAGTTTTTAAGCAAATCCTGATATTCAGCCTGAAAATCTTCAGATTCTATAATTTCAAGATAGCTTTTTTGTAATTCTTCTACATTAGGATAGAGCATTTCGGGGATAAAAGCTCCTCCAAACTCTCCGTAATATCCGTTTTCATCGGGGTTTTTATAATTCATTTTTTTATTCTTTAGTAATTAAATAAGCATTATTTTTTGAGCTAAGCTGATTGAGCAGTTCTTTTCTTTCGTTTGACGTATTAAAAATCAAAATATCATCATCTTCAGAGTTAATCCATTCCGATCCGACACTTTCTTTGATCATTTTGGCTTTGTCATGAAGAATTTCAATTGAACATTTTTCATAAAAAGGACGGAGATCCGAGTGGCAGAAACCAATAGTATCCAAATTTCTCTGAATGACATTTTCCTTGTAATGTCGAACTAAAGCTGCTCCATACCCTTTCTTTTTGTGGGCAGAAACAAGACCTACAGCTTCTGCAAAGGGGTAATTTACATCTGCTATTTTTAAGGTGAAATCAAAATTTACCCGAATGACCGCCAGTATATTTTGATCAGTATCCACCAGGAAATGAAATTCCGAATCTTTGAAAAAATTCCTGAAATAGGAAGATTTCATAGTGTTCCAGGCGGAAATATCCCAAAGTAGCAAGATATGTTCTATCTCGTTTTCCGTTAAATCCTTAGTTTCTTTTATCTGATATTTCATGGGTTCAAACTATTAATAAATGTAAGGTGATGATCGTGTTGTTGTTTGGTAATCAGTTTTTTATAATATAATAATTCTATTTTATGCATTAAATCAATTAAAGTTGCTTTATCTATTTTGGATTGGTACATGGTAATGGCAATTTCCAGATTGTCAATCAGATAATAAGAATCAGCATCTTCATACAGTAGAAATATTTTAGCGTAAATCAATCCTAAGTCATATTTTATGAATGATTTTACATGATTTTCCAAAAACTTATCAGAAATAATAACCAGATAATAGCTGTTCCACAAGCTGATTCTTTCAAAAAAATACTGGATATCGGTTTCCTGAAAATCTTTAATAATTTCAATGAACTCAGATAATAATCCACCAACTTCCCAATGTTCAATATTGCTGTCATTCTGGGCTACAAAATGGTACAGTGCCTGTATCTTTTCGTTCCCGAATTTAGGAGGAAATAAGGTTTTATAAAATGTTTTTTTTAGCAAATGTATGTTCATCATTGTGTTTTTTTAGTGGTTATATCTTTTACAGATACAGGTTTTTAAACTTTTTTATGCGTTCAATATCTTTATTTCCGGGTTCCGTTTCAAATTTTGAATTGATATCTAAAGCAAAAGGTTTCTGTTTCAATGTTTCAATATTTCCAATGTTTTCTTCTGAAATTCCACCACTTAAAAAATAGGGTAGAGGGATAGTAAAATCATTCAAAATATTCCAGTCAAACTGTTTTCCCGTTCCGCCAAATGCTTTCCCATCGGTATCAAACAAGTAATAGGCGATAGGTGACAGATTGCAGGTTCCAGGTTGCTGGCTGAAAGTCTGTTGTATTTTATTTTTGGTTTCCGAATCATTGCTTCCTACTCTTATCACTTTAATGATTTTCACTTCGGGATCCAGTTCTTGCCTTAATTCAGCAATGAAACGATCACTTTCATCACCGTGAAGCTGAACAAAATTCAATCCTGCTTTTTGAACAATCTGTAGAATATCGTCTGCTTCTTCATTCACAAAAACACCTGTTTTCCCATGATGATTGATAGAAGAGATCTCTTCCAGGCTCAAATGATTCAAAACATATCTTGGTGATTTTTCATAGAAGATAAAGCCAAGGAAATCTACATTCATCGCCATCAGCTCTTGCATCTGGTTTAATTGCGTTAAACCACATACTTTGAGTTTAGGAGTGTTGGAAGGCTGCTGGTTCATGATCAGGGATGGTTTGTATATTAAATTTGTACTGAAAAATCTTTAAATGCCTGAGCCGGATTTGTATTTTTCATAAAATATTCTCCCATCAGGAAGCCATCAAATCCTTTTTCTTTTAAAAATTGAAAATCTTTAATGTTGTAAATGCCACTTTCCGCTACAGATAAAAGGTCTTTTGGAAGCAGGTTTTTCAGCTGGACAGAATGTTGAAGATCCACTTTGAAATCCTTAAGGTTTCTGTTGTTGATCCCCACAAGATCAATCTTTGAATTAAAATGTTTCAGTTCATCTTCGGTATGAATTTCCAGTAAAACTTCCATTTCCAGTTCATGGGCAAGTGCCGTGAATTCCTCTACCTGAGCAGGTGAAAGGCAGGACGCGATCAGTAAAATAACATCAGCTCCAATACTTTTAGCTTCATAAAACTGATATTCATCAATCATGAAATCTTTTCGCAGAATCGGGATTTTAATATCATTTCTTACACTTAAAATATCATTCAAATTTCCTCCAAAAAAATCATGATCGGTCAGCATAGAAATTCCGCTGGCTCCAAAACTTTCGTAAGCTGAAACCACTTCTAAAGGCTCCACACTATTGTTGATAATTCCTTTTGAAGGGGATTGTCTTTTAAATTCAGCGATAATCCCGTTTTTATTTTTGATAGATTCTTTCAGAGAATAGGTTTTTCTTCCAAAAAAATCTGTGTTTTTTAATTGGTCAAGAGATATACGTGATTTTGCTCCGGCAATCTCCAGTTTTTTTTGTTCAATAATTTTATCCAGTATAGTCATTTTTGTGTTTAGAATTTAGTCAATGGTGAATTTTGCTTTGCTAATAATTGATAAATTTTAATTAATCAAGAGATTAAAACTGTTCAATGCTTTTCCGCTTTGCAGACTTTCCTGAGCTAAAAGAAGACAATCATCATATGTTCCGAATTTATGAGTGTTGTACAGCGCTACTGAAGCATTGGCAAGAATCACAGAATTTTGTTGTTCCGTACCTTTTCCTTCCAGAATATTCATAAATATTTTTGCTGTTTCCTGAACGGAGCTTCCCGCCTTAATATCTTCCAGCATTACCGGATTGAAGCCCAAATCTTCTGCAGAATAAATTTCTTCCCCGTTTTTTGTAATGATTTTACTGTCGTCTGTAAGACTTATTTCATCATATCCGTCAAGGCCATGTACAAGGATAAATTCACGATCTTCTTTTTGAAGGAGATATTGGTAAATTCTTGCAATTTCCAGGTTGTACACTCCAATCATTGAATATTTTGGTTTTGCAGGATTAACTAATGGCCCTAAAAGATTAAAAAATGTTCTTAATCCCAAAGATTTTCTCAATAACCCAACGGATTGCAGAGCAGGATGAAAATAAGGGGCATGTAAAAAGCATATGTTAGCTCTTTCAAGGTCCTCATTCAATTGCTCCGAACTGTTTTTGAATTCATATCCCAACTCTTCCAGTACGTTGGATGAACCTGTGGTTGTAGAAGCACCATAATTTCCATGTTTGGTTACCTTCTGTCCGGCTCCGGCCACTACAAAGCTGGCCAATGTTGATATATTGATGGTATCTTTTCCATCACCTCCGGTTCCCACAATGTCAATAGCATCACTTGCATCTATATTTACAGGAACAGCCATCTGAAGCAGAGCCTCTCTGAATCCTTCCACTTCCTTCAGGGTAATATTTCTCATCAGGAAAACACTGATAAAAGCGGTAACTTCTGCAGCATTAAACTTATTCTGTGCAATCTCAATCATGGTAGCCTTAGCTTCCGATTTTGAAAGTGTATTATGGTTAAACAGATATTGCAGTATTTCTTTCATTTGTGGCGTTTTTATTGTTGTTGATGGGATTTCTGATGTTTTCACGATAAAAGAAAGTTTTTAATGATTACTTCACCTTCGGGGGTTAAAATACTCTCAGGGTGAAACTGTACTCCGTGTACATCATAGGTTCTGTGTTGTAAAGCCATGATCATTCCGTCTTTGTCTATGGCGGTGATCTCCAGTTCTTCGGGGAAACCTTCAGGATTTACTGCCCAGCTGTGGTATCTGCCCACTTCCAGTCCTGAATTTAAGTCTTTGAAAAGTTTTGTATTTTCTTTTACCAGCTCAGTAGTCGTTGCTACTCCGTGGAAGATTTCGGTCAGGTTGATAAGATTTCCTCCGAAAGCTTCAGCAATAGCCTGCTGTCCGAGACATACTCCCAGAATGCTTTTCGTAGGGGCATATTCCTTAATAAGGTCTAACAAAATACCTGCTTCTTCAGGAATTCCAGGTCCTGGAGAGAGAATAATTTTGTCATACTTTCCAATTTCTTCCAGAGTAATTTCATCATTTCTTACCACATCCACTCTTTGATTCAGAATTCTTTCGATAATCTGTACCAGGTTATAAGTAAAACTGTCGTAATTGTCGAAAACGAGAACTTTTAAAGGTGGTTGCTGAGTGTTTATATTGTTGTTCATTTCTTTTTTGTTAGGTTGTTTTTTTGCTAGTTGCTGGTTGGGATTGTTTATTTTTCAACTATTTTTTCTGCTTTTTCAACTGCTTTTTTCAATGCGTTCAGTTTGTTATTCACTTCCTGCAGTTCATTTTCAGGGACAGACTTTGCCACAATACCGGCACCGGCCTGGTAAAAGAGTGTATTGTTTTTACTTAGGAAAGTTCTGATCATAATAGCCTGGTTGCAGGTTCCATTCAATCCGATAATTCCTATACAGCCGCCATAATATCCGCGGGAATCTTTTTCGTACTGATTAATGAGTTGAAGAGCTTTATGTTTCGGTGCGCCGCTGAGTGTACCCTGTGGGAAGGTTGCAGAGACCATTTCAAGAGGATTGATGGTATTGGAAACATCGGCTGTTACTTCACTTACCATATGAATAACGTGTGAGAACAGCTGAATTTCTTTAAGTTTAGTAACGGTTACATTTTTTCCAAGCTTTCCAAGATCATTTCTTGCCAGATCAACCAGCATGGTATGTTCTGCATTTTCTTTAGGATCAGCTTTTAACTCTTCAATGGCCTGAAGATCAGTTTCAAAGTTTCCTGTTCTCTTGGATGTTCCGGCAATAGGGTGAATGATTGCTTTATTGTCTTTTATAATTAATTGGCTTTCAGGACTTGATCCGAACAATTTGTAATTTCCGTAATCAAAATAAAAGAGGTAAGGAGAAGGGTTGATATTTCTTAAAGCTCTATATACATTGAATTCATCTCCCTTGAATTTCTGTTCAAATCTTCTGCTTAGAACCAATTGGAAGACATCCCCGCGCATGCAGTGCTTTTGGGCTGTTTTTACCAGTTCAATATAATCTTCATTTGTAATATTAGAAGTTTCTTCATCTGTTTTTTCAAAAGGATAAACCGGCGTATTCTGATTTTTAATAAGGTTTTCCAACAGATGAAACTCAGATTTTACCCCGTCAATAGAATTTTCAATAATATACATTTCATCATTGAAATGGTTGATCGCAATCACATATTGGTATAATCTGTATCTCAAAACAGGAATTTCAACTTCCTTACTTTGTGCTTTAAGATTAATCTTTTCAAAAAACTGTACTGCTTCAAAACTTGTATATCCAAAAAGACTCTGAGCTGTTTGTTCTATAGGGTCGTTGGTTTCTTCACATTTAAAAATTTTCCTGAATTCTTCAAATATATCTGTGATATTGCGTTCCATCATAAATTGCTTTACAGGAGCAGAAGCGGGAAGTTTGATTTCATATTCGTTGAGATTTTTCACTTCAATTCCGGCAATGGCATTCACGGCAATGAAGGAAAAGTTATTATCAATACTTTTTGAATCCGAACTTTCCAGAAGAATTGTATCACGGAATTTATCCCTGATCTTAAGGTAAATATTCATAGGAGTATGAAGATCTCCCAGTGTTTTTTTCGAAACAGTTTTTATTTTAATTGTGTTAGTATGCATTTTGTTTTTTTGTAAGATTAAAGAATAAAAAAAGGCTTCAACGGTATCCGTCAAAGCCTATATATTGTTTTTTGATTATTTCTGTTGTATGGTTAGCAACATGACAATACCTTCAGACCCGACGAAGAGTTTGAAAGCCACCACCAAATATTGTTGCTCATTTTAAACATGGGACAAATGTAGAAATTTTTTTAATACAAAACTAAAAAATATTAAAAATTAAAAAAACTTAATATAAGAATCTCCTATTTAAGCTGCTTAAGTTCAAGTTGCAATTCTTTGATTCTTTCTTTGTAAGTTTCATCATCATAGTCTTTTACGTACTCTTCCAATGCCGAGATATATTCTTCAACAAATTCCTTATTTGTTTTGTCTGCCTCATATTTGGTTTTTGCAGAATTGACGGGAGCTAGCTTTTCGTATTGTAACAAAATTTTTCCTTCTCTGGACTGATCATAAAGAATGACTATATTTTTTTCATATCCGGGAATGTATTTTACAGGAATATCCTTATCACCAGGTATTCTGATTGAATTTCTGATAGGATAAATTGCTGCAGTAGTCGTGGAGAAAAAAGTAGTGGTATATTTTCCGTCCTGTTTCTTGACAATAGCTTCATAATCATGAATGTACATGTCGTTCAGAGTGGAATTGGTTTCTACATCAGACGTGATAATAGCTGTGCTTTCAACTCCGTATTTATTTAAAAACCATGCATTTAAAAATTGTCCTCCAAAACCATTTAAGATAGCCAAAGGAATAATCGGGATCAGAAACCATGCTTTTTTCGTCAGATAGGAAAGAAGTCCGAAGAACGCAAACAGCAGAATCACAGTATAAAAACCATGATGACTGATGAAAAACAGAATTTTTGAAATTAAAACCATACCTTAAATATACTATTATAATCTTTTGTTTAAACGCTGAGATCGCGAAGATGTTATTAATATGAATGTAAAAAACGGTCGCAAAGGCGTTTCACTTAGCAAAGTCCACTGTCATTAGCTAAACGAAGTGCCCTTGCGAACAAAAAAAAATTATCATAATTACTTTGCGAACCCGGCGTTTAAAACAACTATTTTACTGGTTCAGACAAAGGAATATCAGGTGTTCCACTGTAGAAAACAATCAGAGTAGCCCCTTTATCTCCGGTTTTTCCTCTGTGGGCTACATTAACCATTTCGGGAAGAACCTGACCTTTTCTTACCCACTGGGTTTTACCGTCTTCTTTTCTCTCGATCTGGATTTCACCTTTTTCTACATAAGCAGCATTAATGACAGGGTGTTTATGCCAGTCCAGAGCTTTATTGGGAGGTACAGCAATTTTCAGGACCGATATTTCAGGCTGTGTTGTGGGGTAAGCCGGATACGCCGTTCCGTCCCACGACTTTGTTGTTTTTAAAAGCGTTACTGATTCAATTTTATCAGTATATTCTGATTGTGGTTCGTTCGATGAATTATCACAGGAAAGAAGCAGGGAAGAAAGTATAGCAACGAATGCTGTGCTTAATAAACTTTTTTTAGTTGTAAGTTTCATATGAATAGATTGATTTTGGTTTGGATAATTTGGTATACAAAAATAACAACCTAATTTAAATTTCCCTACTATTTGAATTATTTTTATCAATCTGAGCGCAACTCAGTCCTTTAAAAATATTTATCAAAGAAAACATTTGTCATAAGTTTAAAACTTTATTTTTTATATTTTTGCTTCCAAATTAGAAAAAAATGAAAAAAGTATTAGCAATCGCATTTATCGGAGGTTTATTATTAGCAAGCTGCAAAAAAAAGCCAGATCACTCTTTACAGGATAGCAACACAATGATGGAAGAGCCAGAAGCAACTACTGTTGTAGATTCTACTGCTAAAACTGCTGCTCCAGCTGCTGCAACTCCGGCTACAACTGCTCCAGAAGCTGCTAAAACAGATTCTACAGCGAAGAAATAATGAAAAAAATACTTTTGGCAGGAACATTGGGTCTTCTGATCATTTCCTGTTCTAAAAAAGAAAATACAGCAGAAGTGGCACCTTCTTCTGAGACAGCAGCTGTTTCAGAACCAGTATCAGCCAATCTTTCCGGTGATCAGATCATGGAAACTTTGGATTGTTCAGGATGTCACTCTGTGAATGAGAGAATGATAGGACCTTCTTATAAGGAAATTGCAGGAAAGTACTCTGAAAAGGATACAGAATTGCTGGCTTCCAAAATTATAGAAGGCGGAAGTGGAGTATGGGGAAGCGTGCCTATGGCTGCCCATCCACAGGTATCTAAAGAAGATGCCAAAAAAATGGTGGAATATATTTTAAGTCAGAAGAAATAAAAAATGTCCGCTGAAAAATCCAGTCTGCACACAAGAAATCTGCATCGTAATCCCTATGATTTTGATGCGCTTATTTCTTGTGTGCCGGAACTGAAACACTTTGTTTTCGTTAATGCTTATCAGACGGTAACCATTAATTTCAGCATTCCAAAAGCGGTAAAACTGCTCAACAAAGCCTTACTCTTACATTTTTACCATATTAAAGGCTGGGATATTCCCGACACCAATCTTTGTCCTCCCATTCCCGGAAGAGCAGATTATGTACATTATATTGCAGATCTTTTAGCTGAACAGCTGAATGAAATTCCGACAGGAGATGCTATCAAAGGATTGGACATAGGAACAGGAGCTAATCTTGTGTATCCTTTAATAAGTCACAAATCTTATGGCTGGACGATGCTGGGAACGGATATTAATCAGGATTCTTTGACAAATGCTCAGTCTATTTTGGATCAAAATCCGGATCTTTCATCCGTAATTCAATTGAAAAGCCAGCCTGATGCTGATCATATCTTTACAAATATCATTGGTCCTCATGACAGGTTTACTTTTTCCATGTGTAATCCTCCTTTTCATGATTCTGAAGAATCTGCAATGAAAGGGAATATCAGGAAAACAAAGAATCTTAATAAATCAAAGAAATCAAAACCTCTTCTTAATTTTAGCGGCCAGCAGTCTGAACTTTGGTGTGAAGGTGGCGAGCTTGCTTTTATCACTAAGATGATTCATGAAAGTGTATTATTTTCATCACAGGTTCTTTGGTTCACCTGTCTGGTTTCCAAAAAAGAGAATCTTAATAAACTCACCACTCTTTTAAAGAAAGTAAATGCTGTAGAGGTAAAAATCATTGATATGGCTCAGGGACAAAAAGTAAGCAGAATACTGGCCTGGACGTTTATTCCTCAGAAAGATGGGAAAACCTGGTTTGTTTAAAAGTTCAAGGTTCAAAATTCAAGGTTTAAGGTTTCTGGTTGTTAGTTTTTTTTGTTGCTGTTTTTATTAGGTTATCATTATCTTGATTTTCCATCAAAACTCACCATTCACTTGCAAAGCAAAATTCACTATTGACAGCATCCCGAATCTTATATCCCATTATCCCGAATCTCGTATCTCAACATCATTCCTCAACACATTTTAAAATTTCTTAAAAAAGCCATTGATGGTCATGTCAAAAATGCCTAAATTTGTACGCTTTTAGAAAAATAAGAAATGCAATTATCAGAACAAGAAATCATTAGAAGAGAAAAGCTGAATAAGCTTACTGAAATGGGGATTAATGCGTTCCCTGCGGATGAGTATACCATTACAGATACTACAGAATCTATAAAACAGGACTTTTCTGAAAGTAAACAGGTAAAGATCGCTGGTAGATTGATGTCCCGCAGAATTCAGGGGAAGGCTTCTTTCGCAGAATTGCAGGATTCTAAAGGAAAAATCCAGGTTTACTTCAACAGAGACGAGATCTGCCCGGGTGAAGATAAAGAACTATATAATGAAGTATACAAACACCTTTTGGATATCGGTGATATCATCGGTATCGAAGGAGAGTTGTTTACTACGCAGGTAGGAGAGATGACGGTTTTAGTAAAGAACTTTACCCTTCTTACAAAGGCTTTGCGTCCTCTTCCTCAGGCTAAAACTGACGAAAACGGTGTTGTACATGACGGTTTTACAGATCCGGAATTGAGATACAGACAACGTTATGTAGATTTAACGGTAAATCCACAAGTTAAAGAAATTTTCGTGAAGAGAACAAAATTGTTCAACGCCATGAGAACGTTCTTTAATGATGCAGGATACTTTGAAGTGGAAACACCTATTCTACAGTCGATCCCTGGTGGAGCTGCAGCTAAACCGTTTATTACGCACCATAATGCATTAGATATTCCATTATATTTAAGAATTGCCAACGAATTATATCTGAAAAGATTGATCGTAGGTGGTTTTGACGGTGTATATGAGTTCTCTAAAAACTTCAGAAATGAAGGGATGGACAGAACGCATAACCCTGAGTTTACTGCTATGGAGATTTATGTAGCTTACAAAGACTACAACTGGATGATGGATTTCACTGAGAAATTATTGGAATTCTGTGCTACTCAGGTTAATGGAAATTCAGAATCTACTTTTGGTGAACATACAATCAACTGGAAAGCACCTTATCCAAGAGTTTCCATGACAGAAGCTATCCTGAAATATACAGGATTTGACATTACAGGAAAAACTGAGAAGGAACTATATGATTTTGCCAAGTCTATCGGTATTGAGGTGAATGAGACGATGGGGAAAGGAAAATTAATTGATGAGATCTTCGGTGAGAAATGTGAAGGGAACTTCATTCAGCCGACATTCATTACAGATTATCCGATCGAAATGTCTCCGCTGACGAAGAAACACAGAAGCAAAGAAGGATTAACAGAACGTTTTGAATTGATGGTATGTGGTAAAGAAATTGCCAATGCGTATTCAGAGCTTAATGATCCTATTGATCAGAGAGAGCGTTTTGAAGCACAGATGACTTTATCTGAAAGAGGAGATGATGAAGCAATGTTCATCGATCAGGACTTCTTAAGAGCATTGGAATATGGTATGCCTCCAACTTCAGGGTTAGGAATCGGTATGGACAGATTAATTATGTTCTTAACGAATAATGCATCAATTCAGGAAGTATTATTCTTCCCTCAGATGAGACCTGAAAAAGCGGTTCCACAGATTGAACTGGGAGAAGATGAAAAAGTAATCCTTGAAATCCTTAATTCTCAGGAAGAAGCAATGTCTTTAGCTGAAGTAAAAGAAAGAAGCCAATTATCTGGTAAAAAATGGGATAAAGCTTCCAAAACTTTGACAAAGAACAATATTGTGAAGGTAGAGAAGATTGATGAAAATCTTTTGATGAAATTGGCTTAAGATTTCTCAGGAAATATAAATATAAAAGGTACAGAGCTATTCTGTACCTTTTTCTTTTTTCCATTTCCGAAGCGGTGTCCTAAAGTTTTTAAACGGAGCTACAGTATTGATATGAATCCATTTCCAGACCGACCATTGAGCAGGAGTAGTTGCCCATTTTCTTTTATCCGGAATGAATAAAATATCATCATCAAGGCTTTCTATCCATGTAATAATTTCATTAACTTGATTTTGTAATATTTCTCTTTGTTGTTGTAAAGTAAGAGAACCATATTGATCATAAAAAGATTGATATAAACCTCCTAAATTATTCCATTTGTACTCAGGGGTGGGAGTTTTTACTTCTAATCCTTTTTGTTCATCAGTTTCCCATTGCAAAAGCAGGTGAGTCCAGCCTAACTGATAGGAAATGTTTTGTGAAGGAGTTTTGTCAACCCCAGGCTGTAAAAGATCCTTTTCACTCTCTTTGATACCATTAAATTCCTGATCATAAAGCAGAAATCTTTTCTTAATTTCTTCAATGAGTTCTGCTTTATCTTTATAAGTCTGCATATTTCAACTATTTTCTCAGCTTACTGAAAGAAGCCATCAGATAAAATAAAAATGGAAGAATAAATAAGGAGCCCAGCATCAAAGCCCATCCCAATGCAGCGATAGTCTTTTCGGGAGCCATATGTTCCAGTAATGAAAGATGCTGTCCGTTTCCTAATAAAATAATATTCGGATTATGCTGATACGTTGCAGCTACTAAAATCATCACCATCTGAAATCCTGCCAAAGCACGTACCGGAAGCAGTTTTTGTTGGTTCATCGCTCTTAGAATAAGCAATAAGGCAATCGTAGCAAAAGCAATAGACATAATACCCAAAGGCTTGGAAAACACCCACATTAAAAGAGGAATATCTGAAATATACGCGGTAACAAACACCAATATTCCTGTAATCACTACAAAGATCATCGTTTGCTTGGACTTTCTTATCATCAGTAAAAGATCTGCTTTATCACGGGTTTCTCTTAATGAAAAGATAGAAGCTAAATAAGCACATAATGCAACAGTGAATAAACCTACAGAAACCCCAAACCAGTTGAGCCAGCTGAAAATATATAAATCAACAAAAGTTACAGCATCAGGATTGATAGAGTGGGAAACCGTTGCAGCAGCAATTAACCCTAAAAAGAAAGGCGTTAAAAGACTCGCATAATAGAAAATCTGGGTATACAAAACCTGCCAGTTATCTTTCACGGCATCATAATGTCTGAAGGTGAATGCAGTTCCTCTTGCGATAATACCTACGAGCATCAATACCAAAGGAATATGAAGATACGTAGACATCGTGGTATAGATTTCGGGAAACCCTACAAACAGAATTACAATCGCGATGATCAGCCACATATGATTGGCTTCCCATACAGGAGCAATAGACTCATACATAATCTCCTGGGTCTTATGTCTGGCTTTTTTATTGGTGAAAAGCTCTACAATACCAGCTCCGAAATCGGCCCCTCCCAGAATAATATAAAGACAGATGGACAGCCAGAGAAAACCTATAACAACGTAGATCATGATTTTTTGTTTTTATCGTTAAACTGAGGGTCGGTAGGATCATAAAGTTTCGGTACCATTTGAATCTGTCTTCTTAAAAGGAAGATAAGAATCATCGATAATGATATGAAAATTGCAGTAAAGAAGTAGAATGAATACTGTATTCCGGGCATCGGGGTAACAGCGTCTACTGTTCTCATGATTCCGTAGATAATCCACGGCTGTCTGCCTACTTCTGTTACTGTCCATCCTGCTTCCAGAGCAATATATCCAAAAGGTGTTGCTATTAAGAAGGTCTTTAACAGCCAGTTTTTACTCAGCCATTCTTTTCTGAAGAAAAAAGAATATAAATAAATCACTCCAATGCCAATCATAACCACTCCGAAAAAGATCATAATCTGAAAAGCATAATGAACAACCGCAATCGGAGGCCATTCATCTCTCGGGAAATCTTTAAGACCTTTTACTTCTGCGTTAAAATCATTACTCACCAGGAAACTTAGAACCTTTGGAATTTTTACAGCATATTTCACTTCTTCTTTTTCCTCATCAGGAATTCCTCCAATGATAAAAGAAGCTCCTTTTTCAGTCTCAAAATGCGCTTCCATAGCAGCCAGTTTTATCGGTTGTCTTTCCGCTACAGATTTTGCGGCAACGTCACCACTCAAAGGCGCTCCGAATGCTCCGATAAGAGCAAAACCTACTGCAATTCTAAACGCTTTGGTATGAAATTCAATATTTCTCTTTCGCATGATCATAAAGGCATGAACTCCGGCTACCGCAAATCCTGTCGCACAAAATGCAGCAACAGTCATGTGAAGAGCCTGCGGAAACCATGCGTCGTTGAACATCGCTTTAATTGGATCTATATTAAGATACTGTCCGTTAATATAATCAAAACCTGTTGGAGAATTCATCCATGAGTTGGCTGCTACTACCAGAATTCCGGAAGCAAGTCCGCTTACTCCTACAAGAAATCCACAGAACCAGTGAAACCATTTGTTGAATCTTTCCCATCCATATAAAAAGAATCCGATGGCAATAGCCTCAATGAAAAAGGCTGTTCCCTCAAGTGAAAAAGGCATTCCGAAAATAGGACCGGCATGCTTCATAAAACCAGGCCATAAAAGTCCCAGTTCAAAAGAAAGCATTGTTCCTGAAACAGCTCCGGTGGCAAAAAGAATAGCTACTCCTTTGCTCCATGCTTTTGTAAGCCCTTTATATACTTCATTATTGGTTTTTAGGTATTTCCAATGGGCAAAAGCCATGAGAAAAGGCATCACCATACCCACACAGGAGAATATGATATGAAAGCCCAGAGAAAGTGCCATTTGGGCACGGGCAGCAATAAAATCATCCATAATATCAACTTTTCAGTTAATAAATTTAAGCATAAATTATTGATGTTGAGTATGATTTAAAACAGTTGATATTTCAGGAATACCATTTAATTTTGATTCTTTTATGAATTGTTGTTCCTTATGTTTTCAATAAGAAAACTCTACATTTTTTTGACACTTTTTAACTTTCATACCTCGAAAAAAATCACGATATTTGTAAGTCTTTGCATAGAGCAAGATTTTTAATATTTAATATGAGTCAAAAACAATATACAGCTAGTAGTATTCAGGCATTGGAAGGAATGGAACACGTTCGTATGCGTCCTTCAATGTACATTGGTGATGTAGGAACAAGAGGTCTTCACCATTTGGTTTATGAAGTAGTAGATAACTCTATTGACGAGGCATTGGCAGGATACTGCGACACGATCTTCGTTAGCATCAAGGAAGGAAACGGAATTGAAGTAAGTGATAACGGTAGAGGTATCCCGGTTGATTTCCACGAAAAAGAGCAGAAATCAGCCCTTGAAGTTGTAATGACAAAAATTGGAGCCGGAGGGAAGTTTGATAAAGACTCTTACAAAGTTTCAGGAGGTCTTCACGGAGTTGGGGTATCATGTGTGAATGCACTTTCCAATGAAATGGTAACTACTGTTTACAGAGACGGGAATGTTTATCAACAGATTTATTCTAAAGGAAAAGCACAGACTCAGGTTGAAGAGATCGGGCATAGTGAGAAAAGAGGAACAAAGCAGTTTTTCCAGCCGGATGATACCATTTTTACGGAACTGATTTACAACTATGATACATTAGCAAGCCGTTTAAGAGAACTTTCTTACCTTAATAAAGGAATTACAATTACACTTACCGATGAAAGAGAAAAATTGGAAGACGGTTCTTTCCGTTCAGAAGTTTTTCATTCTGAAGGAGGATTGAAAGAATTCGTTGCTTATATCGATGGTAATCGTGAATCTATCATGGAACACGTGATTTTCATGGAAGGTGAAAGAGATGATATTCCTGTAGAGGTGGCAATGCGTTATAATACGTCATTCAACGAAAACCTTCACTCTTATGTTAACAATATTAATACCCATGAAGGAGGTACGCACCTTGCAGGTTTCAGAAGAGCTTTAACAAGAACTTTAAAGAAATATGCAGACGAATTGGGACTTCCTGCAAAAGAAAAAGTAGAAATTACCGGTGATGACTTCCGTGAAGGATTAACAGCTGTAATTTCTGTAAAAGTAATGGAACCTCAGTTTGAAGGACAGACCAAAACAAAATTAGGAAACTCTGAAGTTTCAGGTGCTGTAGATAAGATTGTAGGGGAAATGCTTACCAATTTCCTGGAAGAGAATCCTAATGAAGCGAAGGTAATTGTTCAAAAAGTTGTATTAGCTGCTAAAGCCAGACAAGCTGCGAAAAAAGCCCGTGAAATGGTTCAGAGAAAATCTCCAATGGGAGGTTCTGGTCTTCCCGGAAAACTTTCTGACTGTTCTTCTAAAGACCCGGCTGAATCTGAACTTTTCCTTGTAGAGGGAGATTCCGCAGGTGGAACGGCTAAACAGGGAAGAGACAGACACTTCCAGGCTATTCTTCCTTTAAGAGGTAAAATTTTGAACGTAGAGAAATCTATGCTTCATAAAGTATATGACAACGAGGAAATCAGAAATATCTATACCGCTCTTGGAGTATCTGTAGGGACTGAAGAAGATAGCAAAGCTTTGAATATGGCGAAGCTTAGATATCATAAAATTGTGATTATGACCGATGCTGATATCGATGGTTCTCACATCTCTACCCTGATTCTTACTTTCTTCTTCAGATATATGAAAGAACTTATTGAGAACGGATATATTTATATTGCTCAGCCACCTTTATACCTATTAAAGAGAGGTAACAAAAAAGTCTATGCGTACAATGAAAAAGAACGTGAAGAGTTTACCTTAGAGATGTCTCCGGATGGAAAAGGAGTAGAAGTACAACGTTACAAAGGTCTTGGGGAAATGAACCCTGAACAGCTTTGGGAAACAACCCTGAATCCTGATCACAGAATCCTGAAACAGGTAACCATTGATAATGCAGTGGAAGCAGACAGTGTTTTCTCAATGCTAATGGGAGATGAAGTTCCGCCGAGAAGAGAGTTTATCGAGAAAAATGCGAAATATGCAAAAATTGATGCATAAACGTTTTTAAAAATATAATAAAAAAAGCTTCTAATTATTTAGAAGCTTTTTTTATATTTGGATAAACCAAAAAAACAATAATATGTTAACTCTTTTACAAACAGACCCTTACAACGGGGCAGATGCAGTGTCTGGTGCAGCCGCTGCAGGATTAGGGATCGGAACAATGTTCTTCGGCTTACTATGCTATCTTTTCTACGGATACTGCATGTACAAAATCTTTCAGAAAGCAGGAAGACAAGATGCCTGGGCCGCTTTTATCCCGATCTATAATTCAATAGTATTGCTGGAAATTGTGAAAAAACCAATATGGTGGATCATTCTTTTCTTTATTCCTCTGGTAAATATCTACGCATGCTGGGTTGTATATGACAGACTGGCTAAAGGTTTTGCCAAAGAAACTCCTCTGTACACCATTCTGATTCTCCTTTTTGGATTTATCTTTATTCCAGTACTGGGACTTGGAAGCGATCAATTTGATAGTAAACTGGTTCCAAATGATTAAAATGAAATGAAAATTGAAAAAATTTAAAGACTTCAGAAATGAGGTCTTTTTTTTAATTGTAGAATTAATTGTACTTCTGTTTATTATTAATTCTACAGCATTTGAATTATATGAATCATAATTTATTTTAAATTTGAAACGCAGACAATATGAAGTTTATCGCTTCATGCACAGAATAAATATCTAGAATGAGTATAAATATTCTGTTTTAACTTTTCAGAATATAATAATGAAAAGTTGATAATGTGTTCATATCCTTATAAGTACATCTACAAAAGTACTTTTTAAGTATTAGGTTAAGGCTTCACAATGTTGAAGCCTTTTATATTTTTTTTAACAGTTATTAAGATTTTCTTATTTTTGCTTAATTTTAATAACTATGATGAAAATATTAGTTCTTGGGGCTTTTTCTGTTGCCTCATTATATTTTGCTCAAAGCTATCCTGCTTCAGCAATTCCTGAAAACTTAAAGAAAAATGCTAATGTTGTTATACGAAAAGACTTTACAACGGCTCAGATCAATAAAGTTGATCAGATAAAATATCAATATAACACGGTTACTACAGTTTTGAACAAAGACGGTAATGATCAGGCCGTAGCCTATATTCCTTATGATAAAGCAAGACGTATTTCAAACGTAAAAGTAACCATTTACGATGAAGCCGGAAAAAAGATTAAAAGTGTTTCAAAGTCTGATTTTCAGGATATAGCAAACAATCCTCAGGGGATCTTTTATTCTGATAACAGAGTTTTGGTATATTCTTATACACCGGCTCAGTATCCTTATACCGTTGACTTTTCTTATGAAACGGATGATGAAAATACCGTTTTCATTCCTGATTTTGTGCCATTTACCACTATTAAAACATCACTGGAAGAAGCACAGTTTAAAATCATTAATACTTCAGGAATTGAACTTCGTTCTAAGATATACCCGTCAAAATACAATTATACCTCCGTTATAGAAAGTGGCAGTGCAAATGACAAAACCTATTCATACAAAAACGTACCCGCAATTGATGACGCTTTTATGATACCGCAGCCTGTTAAAATCTTGCCTGCAGTAAACTTTGCGCTGGCAAAATTCAGTTTGGCAGGAAAGCAGGGAACTTTAAATAACTGGACAGATTTCGGAACATGGATTTATAATGATCTTCTGATACCCGTTTCAGCTTCTACTCCTGCTATCAAGGCTGAAGTGGCCTCTTTACAGCTGCAGGGATCTGTAGAAGATAAGGTGAAGAAAATTTATCAGTACATGCAGAACAAAAGCCGATATATTGCTGTGGCATTAGGAATAGGAGGTTGGCAGCCTATGATGCCGGATGAGGTTCAGAAAAAAGGTTATGGGGACTGTAAAGGACTTACAAATTATATGAAAGTTCTTTTGACTGAGGCAGGAATTCCTTCCAATTATTGTATCATTACTTCCGGCCGTTCGCAGGTTTCTTTTGATCCTGAATTTCCTTCTATGGGAGGAAATCACGTTATCCTGATGGTTCCGACTGAAAAGGGAAATATCTGGCTTGAAAACACCTCTCAACAGATGGCTTTTAATCACTTGAGTTACAGTACAACTGATAGAAATGTACTGGCAGTGACCCCAAAGGGAATTGAGCTTATCAATACACCGGTCTATAAAGCCGAGCAGAATAAAGAAAAACAGGTGTTGAGAATCAACCTTAACGAGGATAACAGTATCGCAGGAACAGGAAGCTTTTCCTATACCGGAAATCAATATGATTATAATTTAAGGTTTGTAAATCTAAATCCAAAAGAGAAAAATGATGCGGTAAAGGCAAATTTTGACATTTTAAACTTTGAAAAAGTGGAAATGAAGAATTTTACCAATGACAGAGACAATGCTGTTATTACGTATGACCTTGATTTTAAAACCAATAATTTCTCTAAAAAAGCAGGAAACAGCCTTTTATTCAGATCTGTACCTATTTTTTCTGATGTTGTTTATAAGACAGATGAGAATCGTGAACTCCCTTTTGAAGTCAATATGTCCTTTGAAGATGAATATGAAATTGCTTTTATTCTTCCTATGGGCTATAAAATTGATGAAACTCCGGATAATTCAACCATCACTTCTGAATTTGGATCATATAAGCTAAGCTTTGTTAAAAATGATAATCAGATAAAAGTGACAAGAAAAATGCAGATCAATAAAGGTCTGTACCCAAAAGAAAAATACAATGACTACATAAGTTTCAGAAAAAAAATTCTGAACATGGATAATTCAAAAATTTTAATTACAAAAATCTAACCATGAAAAAACTAATAGTATTGGTTCTTTGCTCTGCCAATGCAATAATGATTAATGCACAGAAGAAATACGAATTTCTGAGCCCTCCGAAATTCAACGATGCAGATTTGTCTAAAACAAAATCTTTATTGGATGAAAATGCTCCTGCTGAAATTTTGTATAAATCTGCTTACTTTATGGTGGATGCAAGCACAGGGAATCTGCACAAAAGATATTATTATAGAGTTAAGATTTATGATAAAGATAAAGCTGAAGACTGGCTGAATCTTGAAATCCCTATTTATAATGTTGGAACCAACAGAGAATCATTGGGTAAGTTCAAGGCTTTTACATACAATCTTGAAAACGGAAACACAGTTCCTTTGAAAGTGGAAAAAAGCTCACAATATAAAAGTAAGGAGAATAAATATGTTACACTTACAAAATTTGCTTTTCCAAGTGTGAAAAATGGATCAATCTTAGAATATCAGTATGAAATTGTATCTCCGTTCCGATTTATGATTCCAGAGGTATTGATAGAATCTGATACTCCTTCTCTGAACACAGAATATGTTTTGGATACCCCTATCAATATGGCATACAATGTAAACTATACCGGAGGGATTTCACCTAAATACAAGGAAGTAGAGGAAAGAAACCTGTACGGATCTCAATACAAAACCTTTAGATTTGCTTATGAAAATTTAAAAGGCTTTAAAACTGAAAAATTTGTAAGAAACGACAGAAACTTCAGAACGAAAATCAGTGCAGAGTTGAACTCTACGAACTTTGGTGAGCTTAAATTATATTCATCATCATGGGATCAGATTGGGAAAAGACTTTATGAAAGTGACGATTTCGGAGGAGAACTGAAACGAACTAAACTTGCCAAAGAAAACATGCCGGCAGGAGTTTCAGAAATGAAAAGCGATTTTGAAAAGGCAAATGCTATTTTTTCATATGTTCAGAAGACTTTTACCTGGAATAAAGATAAAGGAGTTTATACTGAAGATGGTATCAAAAAGTTGTTGGAAACTAAAGTTGGAAATGCAGCAGAAATTAATCTTTTTTTAGTGATGATGCTTCGCGAAGCTGGTCTTAAAGCTGATCCGTTGGTAATTTCTACCGTAGAAAATGGATTGATTAACCTGGTGTCTCCCAATATCTCCAATATGAATTTTGTTTTGGCCGCTATTAATATTGATAAACAGCTGCATATTTACGACGCTACCTCAAAGCAATCTTCTCTGGATGAGATACCTCTTAAAAACTGGAATCAATTTGGGATTTTGGTAACTAAAGAAAAGACTCTTCAGATTCAAATGTCCAATATAAAATCAAGTAATACTTTCCTTACAGTCAATGGTAAGATCAATGATGACGGAAGTATTTCCGGAACCTACTCAGACAGAGATACGGGCGCTTATGCCATGTATGTGAAAGACAGCTATGATGATAATGCGGAAAAATATAAAAAGCAGTATAAGGAAAACTTTTCTATGGACTTTACAGATATTGATTCAAAAGTTTTGGAAAACGGAGATTTTGAAAGCAGTATGAAATTCTCTTCAATGAACCTTATTGATAGAGTAGGAAAGAAAATGATCATCAATCCAATGCTGTTTTTAAACAAAAGTTCCAATGAGTTTGATCAGACGGAAGTAAGACAGTATCCTATCGATTTTGGATCGCCTATCACCAAAGTAAAAAAGATTACTCTTGAAATCCCAGAAGGATATGTTATCGAGGAAATGCCTAAAGAAAAAAGAATCGTTACAGAAGATAAAGAAATAGCCTATACCTATTCTGTAGAACAAAAAGGGAATAAGCTTGAAGTAACTGCCACAACAAAAATTAGCAGTTCAGATTATCCGAAAGAATATTATCCTGCATTTAAACAAATCTGGGGAGTAGCATCTAAGTTTGAAAATCAGGTAATAAGCCTTGTTAAAAAGTAATATTTAAGAAAGCGCAAGCAAAATTTTAAAAAAAATAAAGTTTTTTCAAAAACCATTCATCTTTTGAATGGTTTTTGTATTTAATATCAAAAATCAGAATTATGAAAAATACGATTGCTGTTATAGCATTATCTTCTTTCTTAGCAGTGACTGCCTGTAAAAAAAATGAAAAGGCAGGGCCGGCAGAAAAAATTGAAAATAAAACCACTGAAGAATTTGTAGTAGACTCTGTGAAAGTGAATGATTCTACAAAAATTACAGACTCTTTAAAAGTGAGCTACACTTCAAAGTTGTTGGTTTTTCCTTCATTAAAAGATAAAAAGCTATTAGACAGTATCTATTTTCAGAATGAAAAAATCAAAGACTTTTCTAAAGCAGGTCTTCAGGCTTACCTTGATAAAGAAAAGAATGGCTATTTCAGTTCTGTAAAAAATGATAATAAAGATTGGGTTTCAGATGTTACCTATGCCCAGAATTGGTATTCAAGCTCACATATGAATTTGATGTCCAATACAAACGGTTATATGCATATTCAGTACGTAGGAAGCGGATACGAAGGAGGAGCCCATGACAATTATGGTTTTTCAGAAAGAGTTTTTGATCTTAAAAACAGTAAGAAATTAGAACTGAAAGATATTACTTCAATGCCTAAAAATAAAATTGAAGCAATTCTGATGAAAAATATAGATAAAATTAACAGTGGGACGATGGATGGTGACGGAGAAGTAAAAAACTCAGAAATGCTGTTAGTTGAGAAAATTCCTGCATCCGATAACTTTTATTTTGACGATAAAAACCTGTATTTCCATTACAGTCCTTACGAAATTGCCGCTTTTGCAGCGGGAGATATCACAATTCCTGTTTCATGGGAAGACCTGAAAGGGACGTTAAATGCAGAATTTAAAGAAAGAATGAAAATTAAGTAAATTAATGCTTCCAGATCAGGAAGCATTTTTTAATTTTGCGGTAATGGAAAAAGTAGCATTTATTATCAACCCTTTCTCGGCCAAAAAAAACTATCAGCCGTTTTTGAACGAACTTAAAGCAAAGGTTAACAACCCCTTGTATTACGTATCAGAATCTATTCCGGGAACAGATGAGTTTATCCAGTCTCATTTTGAAGAAGTGGATATTTTTGTAGCCATAGGAGGGGATGGAACAATTTCTACCGTAGCCAAAAACCTGATTAATACAGAAAAAATCTTGGCTATTTTCCCTGCTGGCTCAGGAAACGGATTTTCCAATGAAACCCAATTCAGTAAAAATCTGGATGAACTTTTAGAAAAAATAAAAATAAAAAACTCCAGAAAGATTGATACTTTTACAGTGAACGACAGGCTTTCTATTAATGTTTCAGGAACAGGATTTGACGGTAAAGTAGTCAAGGAATTTGAGAAAACAAGCCGTGGATTCAAAAACTATATCAAAGTTTCATTGAAAACCTTTTTCAACTACAAACCTATCAAGGTGAAGTTTTTTGACGAAGAATATCAGCAGTACAACGGAAGGTATCTGATGATGAATATTGCCAATACCCGCCAGTTTGGAAACAATGCTTATATTGCTCCAAAAGCAAGTAAAAGTGATGGTTTGGTGGATATGGTGTTGGTGAAAAAGTTTCCTCTGACCTATTCTGCACTTTTTGCTTTCAGAATGTTTACCAAAAGACTGAAAGATGATGAATATGTTACCTATCTTCCAGTCTCCGAAATATCATTTAAAGTCAATACCAAAAACTGGCATCTGGATGGTGAATTCAACAAGATTAAGTCACCTGTTCATGTTAAAGTACAGCCGGCGAGTTTGAGTATTTTGGTTTAAAGTTGCAGGTTGATTTTTGTTGCTAGTTATTTGATATGATAAATCTTAATTTATGATTTCACATAAAAAATCACCATTCATTTGCAAAGCAAAATTGGCTATTGACATCACCCAATTCCTGCAACCTAAAGTCTGCTATCTGCAACCATTCTACACTTCCAGCTTTTTCTCAACTTCGACTGGATGGTCCAGACAATATTGAAGTTGTTTTTTATCAAGCTGTTTTTCCCAGTTGGCCACCACTACAGTAGCTACAGAATTTCCTATTACATTTGTCAGCGCTCTGCATTCACTCATGAATTTATCTATTCCAAGGATTAGTGTCATTCCGGCAATTGGAATTTCTGGAACTACTGCCAGAGTTGCTGCCAAGGTTACAAATCCGGCACCGGTAACACCAGCTGCACCTTTTGAACTTAACATGGCTACCAAAAGAAGCATCAGCTGTTTTTCAATAGGAAGATGGATGTTTAATGCCTGTGCGATAAACAGAGAAGCAAGTGTCATATAAATATTCGTTCCGTCAAGATTGAAGGAATATCCTGTAGGCACTACAAGACCTACAATGGCTCTGGAGCAACCAGCTTTTTCAAGTTTTTCCATGATTCCCGGAAGAGCAGACTCTGAAGAACTGGTTCCTAAAACAAGAAGAAGCTCTTCTTTTAGATAAAAAATAAGCTTAAAAATGTTAAATCCGTTATACCAGGCTACAGCTCCTAACACCAAAATCACAAAAAGAGCAGATGTGATGTAAAATGTACCGACCAAAAAAATAAGATTTATGACCGAGTGAAGTCCGTACTTTCCAATAGTGAATGCCATAGCGCCAAATGCCCCGATAGGTGCCAGTTTCATAAGCATGTGGACGATTTTAAATACCGGAGTTGATAGATCCTGTAAAAAATCGGTTACTTTCTGGCTTTTTTCTTTTGTTAAAACCAAAGCCACTCCCATTAAAATAGCAACCAACAGAACTTGAAGAATATTATCACCCACCAAAGGACTGAATAATGTCTCCGGAATAATATTCATAATGAATCCTGTAAGCGTAGATTCATGAGCTTTTGCCTGATATTGTGAAACATCGCCTGAAAGGGTAGAAGGATCAATATTTAAACCATGACCGGGCTGTAAGATATTTCCTACCAATAATCCGATGATAAGCGCAAGAGTTGAAAATGTAAAAAAATAGATCATTGCCTTGATCGCGATCCTGCCTACTTTTTTCAAATCAGTCATGTGGGCAATTCCCAGCGTAAGGGTAATAAAGATTACCGGAGCGATAATCATTTTGACCAATTTGATAAACCCGTCTCCAAGAGGTTTCATCTTTTCTCCCAGTTCAGGATAAAATTTTCCAAGAAGAATACCGGCAACTATAGCTATAATCACCTGGAAATAAAGCTGATTGTATATTTTTTTTGCTTTCAAAGAACAGTCGTTTTGTTTTTTTAAGGCCGAAAATTAAGAAAATTAATCTAAAAACATGACAAAAGTCATTGAAAAGATCTGTAGCAACAGACTGATCAACAAAAAACTCCGGCTTCATTCTAAAAGACTTTTGCCTTTCTACGAATGAAGCCGGAGCTATATTATAATGTTGACAGATGATATTATTCCACTGCGACAGAGTCATCTCCGCGGCCATCTGCCACTGCATGGATGCTTCCATTTTCATCAAGAACAATCATTTCTGTTTTTCCGATGTATTTTGTCTTTTCAATAATGTAGTTCTTACTTTTCAGCTCAGAAATTGTGCTTTCAGGAAAATTATTTTCTACCGTAATAGTTTCAGGAAGCCACTGGTGATGGAATTTCGGTGCATTCACTGACATATTGGCGTTCAGTTTAAAATCCACAACATTCACAATAGACTGATATACCGAAGTTGGAATTGTTGTTCCTCCTGGTGTTCCCACAACCATATAAGGTTTTCCGTTCTTAAGGAGAATAGTTGGTGTCATGGAAGAAAGCATTCTCTTGTTAGGCTGGATAGAATTGGCTTCTCCGCCCACTGCCCCGAACATGTTTGGTACACCTGGTTTGATAGAGAAATCATCCATTTCATTATTTAAGAAGAATCCGGCTCCTGAAACTAAAACTTTACTTCCATAGTAGCCGTTAAGAGTTGTGGTTACGGAAGCTGCATTTCCATCCTTATCCAATACGGAAATATGAGTGGTCTGCATAGACTCTTTTGGCTGTTCTATGATTTTGCCAACCTCCGCACTTGGAGTAGCTTTATCAAAGCTGAAACTTTTCCATCTTCCTTTCAGATAGTCGTCAGAGATAAGGTAAGAAGTTTTATCCTGAATAAAATCCGGATCTCCCATATACTCTGCTCGGTCTGCAAAGGCTCTTCTTTCTGCTTCAGTCATGATCTGAACAGCTTTTGTAGAGTTTTGCTGATATTTTTCAAGGTTTTCAAAACTTGCCATTCTCAGCATCTGAGCCAGAAGAACTCCGCCACTTGAAGGCAAAGGCATGGTTACCACATTACTTCCTTTGTATTCAAATTCAAGAGCTTTTCTCTCAGCAACCTTATAATTCTTAAGATCTTCCAGGGTAATGATTCCGTTGCCTCTTTTCATTTCAGCAACCAAAAGATCAGCTGTTTTTCCTTCATAAAAACCTTTTGCCCCTAATTTTTGGATCAATTTCAAGGTTTCGGCCAGGTCTTTCTGGATCAGTAAATCTCCGGCTTTCCATGGAGCATCTTTTACAAAAATGATAGAAGATTTATTATGTTTCTGAAATTTTTCTCTTTGGTTATTCAGCATTTCTGCTTCCTTATCCGTAATAGCAAATCCCTTTTCTGCAAGATCAATGGCGGGCTGAATAATTTTTTCCATTGGCAGTTTGCAGTATTTCAGGGTAGCAAAAAAACCTGCCACACTTCCGGGAATTCCCACTGCCAGTCTTCCGTTTTGGGAAAGATCCGTATCTGCTTTTCCTTTTTTATCAATATACATGTCTCTGGACGCCTTTTTCGGAGCAGTTTCTCTATAATCTAATGTGAATTTTTCCCCATTATTTTTTACTCCTACTAAAAATCCGCCACCACCAATATTTCCTGCCTGAGGATATACTACAGCAAGAGCATATTGTGTTGCTGTAACAGCATCATAGGCATTTCCGCCCATCTTTAAGATTTTGGCTCCAGCTTCACTGGCTAATGGATGTGCAGACACTACAACACCTTTCTTCTTTACCTGTACTTCCTTGATGATATTGAAACCTGTAAACTGTGCAGGTGAAAAATTAAATGCCATAAGTATGGCAACCAGAAATACTCTTTTCATATGATTATGTTTAAGGCAAAAGTAGATAATTTAATAGAAACTAAGCGCCTTAAACAGCAGTTTATTATTGATAAGTGAAAAAAATGATCAAATTGATTATTTCGTATGAAAAAAATACTTTGTAATGATAAATATTTAATGAATGTGATTAATATTTTTCTTATTTACAAATTAATTATTGTTTAATTATTTTAAATGTATTTTTTTTATAAACCGAATTGCCACTTTAAAAAAAAAACATATGAACAAAAATTATCAAAAAATTGCCTTGCTTGGGGTCTTGTTTTTCATGTCTGCCAATGTCAATGCTCAAACCAAAGATTCAATAAAGACCAATCAGGTAGATGAGGTGAAGATAACCATCGGATCAAGAAATAAAGCAAGGGTAGCTACTGATACTCCGGTGCCGGTAGATGTTATTAACATTGGTTCTCAGTCAGTGCTAAGCCCCCAGATGGATCTTAATCAGATTTTGAATTATGCGGCGCCTTCCTTCACCTCCAATTCAACTACGGTAGCAGATGGGACAGATCATGTGGATCCTGCCCAATTAAGAGGCCTTGGGCCTGATCAGGTCTTGGTTCTTCTTAATGGAAAAAGAAGACACACCTCTTCTTTAGTTAATATCAACGGTTCTCCAGGCAGAGGTTCTGTAGGAACTGATCTTAATGCTATTCCTGCATTTGCTATTGAAAGACTTGAAGTGCTGAGAGATGGAGCTTCTGCACAATATGGTTCCGATGCTATTGCGGGAGTTATCAATGTCATTATGAAAAAAAATACCAATGCTCTTACTTCTGCCATTACTGCAGGAGCTTTTAATTCAAAAGGAGCGAATGATCATCATGGAGGATGGGATGGTGGAAAATACCAGTTAGATCTTAATTATGGTACCAAATTAGGGACAAATGGCTTTATTAATTTTACAGCAAGTTTATTGAGTAGAGATGATACAAGGAGAGCGCAGGCGGCGACAGGTGATATTTTTAATGCATATAACGCAATTGAGCAGAGGGCTTTGCAACAAGGGGTGAATATATCTTCACTTTTTGGAAACATTGGTAATACGTCGAATACACAACAGATTATAAATTATATTCATCAATTTACACCACAAGTTGGTTATTTTACGGCACAGCAGCAAACAGATATTCAGGCTGCCAGCACCATTCCGCAGCTTCAGAATTTATTGAAAGTTGATGTTACTGAGAATGAACTGGCTTATAGAAAATTATCCAGGGATGATTTTAACATGCGGGTTGGGCAGTCAAAATTGACGTCTGGGCAGTTTTTTATCAATTCTGAATTTGATCTTTCATCATCTGTGAAAGGATATGCTTTTGGAGGAATTTCCTACAGAGATGGTAATGCTGCAGGTTTTTTCAGAAGACCCAATCAGAACAGAACCTCTACCGCCCTATATCCGAACGGTTTCTTACCGGAAATAGCTTCTGATGTTATTGATCTTTCTTTTGCTGCTGGATTCAAAGGAAAATTGGGGAATATTAGCTATGATATCAGTAATACTTTCGGACAGAATACTTTTGATTATACCATTAAAAATACTGCCAATGCATCTATGCCTTATCCTGGTAAAACGGAATTTGATGCAGGAGGGTTAAGCTTTATGCAAAATACCATAAATGCAGATTTTGATACAAAAATCGACTGGCTGAAAGGTTTTAATATAGCTTTTGGAGGTGAGGCGAGGTTTGAACGGTACAAAATACAAAGTGGGGAAGAAGCGTCATGGGCATTGTATGATATCAACGGAATGATCCAGACTCCATCAACTGCAGCTTCTTTGAAACCTACTGATTTTTTTGGAAATACCAGGCCGGGCGGCTCACAGGTGTTCCCTGGTTTTAGACCTGAAAATGCTTTAAATAAAGGAAGGAGTTCTGTAGCCGCTTATGTGGATACAGAATTGGATGTTACAGACAGATGGCTTTTAAGCGCGGCCCTGCGCTATGAAAACTATTCAGATTTTGGATCTACATTCAATTATAAAATAGCAACCCGATATAAGCTTACCGATCAGATTAATTTAAGAGCAGCCCATTCGACCGGATTCAGGGCTCCATCCTTACAGCAGATTTATTTCAATGCCACGGCAACTCAGTTTGTAGGAGGTACGGCATTTGAGGTTGGGACATTTTCAAATGATTCTGAGGCAGCCCGGTTATTGGGTATTCCGCAGTTAAAACAAGAAGAATCCACAAGTTATTCTGCAGGCTTTACAGCGAAAATTCCACAGGCTAACCTTACTTTTACTGTTGATGGTTATTATATTAAAATCAAAAACAGAGTGGTTCTTACCGATCAGTTCTCAAGACCGTCTGGAAGTTATCCTGTTGGAAGTCCTGAAAAAAATCTACAGAATCTTTTTGATCAGGCTAATGCAAATGCAGCTACATTCTTTGCTAATGCTATTGATACTCAGACTAAAGGAGTAGAAGGGGTGATTTCTCACAGAGGTAAATTTTCTGAAAAAGTTTCATTGAATTCTGATCTGGCAGTAACAGTATCCAAGACCAACAGAGTAGGAGAAATTCATGGTTCTGATGCTTTGATTAAAGCAGGGCAAATTAACCGTTATTACTCGGAATCAAGTAGAATCTATCTTGAGGAAGCTGTGCCGAGATTTAAGGCTTCTCTTAATAATGCTTTGGATATCGGTAGGTTTAATGTTCTTTTGAGGAATGTATATTTCGGGAAAGTTACAGATCCGAACGTTATGGATGCCAATAGAGATGGTATTGTAAGCGGTGAGATTATTAATGGACAGGCCGTTGCAACAGAGCATCCTGTTTGGGGCGGAAAAGTCATTACAGATTTATCAGTAGGTTACAAATTCAGTAACAGTTTCAGAATGACAATTGGAGCGAATAACTTATTTGATATTTATCCGGATAAAAATTATGGGCCTGCTGTTGTAAAAACGCCCGCTCTCGATAGTTCTGGTAATCTGGTGTATGTTGCTAATGCTGCTCCTATAGACCTTACCAATCAAAATCAGTTTATTTATTCCAGAAACACTTCCCAGTTCGGGATGAACGGCAGATTTCTTTTTGTGAGGGTTAATTTAAGCTTTTAATAATTTCTTTTTAGAGCTTATAAAAAAGGTATGTTTTTACATGCCTTTTTTATTGATATGATTTTTTTACTTTTGTACAATTCTAAAAAAAATCTGAAAATGGAATCCTATACGGAAAGAATACTGATTACAGGTGCCTTGGGACAAATTGGTACCGAATTGACGAACAGACTTGTTGAAATCCACGGAGCGGAGAACGTTGTTGCCTCAGGATTGGACAGATGGCAGGAAGGAATTACTTCTGCCGGACACTATGAAAGAATGGATGTTACCAATACACAATTGGTAAGACAGGTGATTCATGATTATGAAATTACTACAGTGTATCATTTAGCTTCGCTTTTATCCGGGACTTCGGAAAAGCAGCCTATTTTCGCCTGGAAGCTGAACCTTGAGCCATTGCTTCATTTTTGCGAAATGGCGAAAGAAGGGCTTCTTAAAAAGATCTTCTGGCCAAGTTCTATCGCTGTATTTGGAAAAGGAATTCCAAAGCATGAAGTAGGACAGGATGTAGTGTTGAACCCAACAACGGTTTATGGAATCTCCAAAATGGCAGGGGAGAAGTGGTGTGAATACTATTTTGATAAATATGGTGTAGATGTAAGAAGTATAAGGTATCCTGGATTGATCTCATGGAAAACTCCGGCAGGGGGTGGAACCACAGACTACGCTGTTGAGATTTTCTATAAGGCAATTGAAGATGGAAAATATACAAGTTTCATTTCCGAAGATACAGGAATGCCAATGTTGTATATGGACGATGCTATCAATGCAACCTTGAAATTAATGGACGCTCCAAAAGAAAGTTTATCCGTTCGCTCTTCTTATAACTTAGGAGGAATGTCATTTACTCCAAAAGAACTGGCTGCAGAAATCAAGAAAGAAATTCCAGATTTTGCTATCGATTATAACCCGGATTTCAGACAGGCAATTGCAGATTCATGGCCGGCATCTATTGATGATTCAGTAGCGAAAAAAGACTGGGGTCTGACGTATGATTTCGGAATTTCTGAAATGACAAAAGATATGATCAAGAATCTGAAAGTAAAATTAAGCAAAGATTAATAATGTAAAGTAACACTTTAATTAATAATTGTTTTAACATCTGATTTTTAATATTTTATAGAATTTATATAAATTTTAATTTAAATGGTATTATTGACTTTTAACATCACATGTATTGAAGCTGAAGTAAAAAACGGCTCCCAGATTACTGATGATGAGCGATTGAAAATTATAGAAAATAATACCAGAGCAATTCTTAGAATTTTAGATATTCATGATATCAAATCAAGTTTTTTCGTAGAGGTTTCTCTTATCGGAAAACTTCAAAATTTAATAAAAGCAATTTCATCCAAAGGGCATGAAATTGCTTTTTATAATAAAGACTCAACTCCTGAAGAAATTGAAAATGCTAAAAAGAATATTCAGGATCTTCTGGAAAAACAGATCAGGGGAATTCGTCAAAAAGATGTAAAAGTTTCACAGGAAATTTTAAAGCTGATGGAATTTAATTACGTTTCCAATATCGACAATGCTAATATTCTTTTCCCTTTCAAAAGACTCAAAAGAGATACAGAGATTACAGAAGAGGATGGGCTAAGTATTGTCCCTGAAAGTATCTCTCCTTACAGTCAGCTTCCGTATAATGATTTTGTATTTCAGATCCTGCCCATGAAGTATTACCAGAATATGGTTCTGGAAACATTGCAGAATGAAGAATTTGTACTGATTTATCTGAATACATGGCAGTTTACAGATTTCAAAAAATACCATTTTGATATTCCTTTTTACCGGAGCTTATTTTCGGGCAAAAAAATGGAGGACAAATTAGATGCCCTCCTTACTTTTCTCAATGACAGGGAAATGGCTACTTCCCGTATGAAAGATTATATTTTTTAGGTTGCAGGTGATAGGTGGCAGGGGTTAGGGAAAATTCAAGGTTCAAAGTTTAAGGTTGTGTGTAACCAGCAGCTAGTAAACTTGAAACAAAAGAAACCCGCAACTCGTAACCAAAACAACCAGCAACTAATAACTCGCATCCCGAATCTCGCAACTCTAACTCAGTTCAAAAAGAGTAATTTCCGGTAATACACCCACTCTTCCCGGATATCCCAATACTCCGAATCCTCTGTTTACATACAATAGTTTTCCCTCGCTTTCATATAAATCAGCCCATTTTGGATATTTATATTGTACCGGTGACCATTTTACATTTTTAAGATCTAGCCCAAACTGCATCCCATGCGTATGTCCTGAAAGTGTCAGATGGATGTTTGAAGGATGTTTTTTTACCACATAATCAAAGTGGGTAGGGTCATGACTCATTAGGATTTTAGTAGCCGATTCCGGTACGTTTTTTAAAGCATCATCTATTCTTCCGAATTGCGGGAAAGGTTTTAACCCCCAGTTTTCAACACCCAGAATGTATATTTTTTCTCCATTTTTTTCAATGATCCTATGTTCGTTTCTCAGCATGTCAAAACCTGCCTGTTTTTCATAACCAATCAAAGTGTCAAGGTTTTCTTTTTTAGCTGCAGGTGACTCCCAGGATACATAATCCCCATAATCGTGGTTTCCTAATACTGCAAATTTGCCGTCTTTAGCCTCGATTTTTGAAAATAGGGGAATAAAAGGTTTGAACTCATCCGCAACGTTATTCACCATGTCTCCAGTGAATAATACAAGGTCCGGTTTTTGTTCATTAATCAGATCAATGGCGTGCTGTAATTTGCTGGGATCAGAGAAGCTTCCACTATGAACGTCAGAAATCTGGATGATTTTATATCCTTTAAAGCTTTTTGGAAGATTGTTGAATTTTACCCTTACTCTTCTTACAGTGTGACGGTATTTACCAAAAGTAATTCCATCTATGAAAAGAGCGGAAAGAACACCTCCCATTCCAAGGCCAACAATGCTCAGGAATTTCCTTCTTTCCGGGAAGAAATTTTCCGAAGATTGGGCAAAACCTATCAGATATCCGCCGGTTCTGATGATATCATCTATTAATAAAAACAGAACGACAAATATTTTAGGAAGGATGAATATTAAAAATAAAGAGATCATGATCTGAGCCCTTACTGTACTTCTGTCTGATCTTTGGAAGTGGGTGACTTCATAAGCGAAAATTCCATACACGGCTAAAGAGAGTACCCAATATCCGATTTTTACCCATGAATTATCAGTAAGTGTTCTGATAGCCTGATAAATATAAACTTCCAAAAACAGGAAGATTCCAGCGATGATTAAAAAATTCTTTTGCATGTTCTGATCAAAAAAAGCACAAAGAATAACTTCCCTGTGCTTTTATATTTTTTGTTTATTAAATATTTTAAGGAAATCTGTAAACGATTGCATTGATGTTCATTCCGGCACCTACCGAAGTCATCACAACGTTCCCTTTTTCTTTAAACGATTGACCTTCCATTTTTCCTTTAATTATTAAATCATACATCGTAGGAATTGTTGCTACAGAGGTATTTCCAAGATCCTGAATCGTCATAGGAGAGATCGCGTGGTCATATTCTTTGATGTCATAAAGTCTGTGAAGTCTCTCAATCATAGCGTAATCCATTTTAGCATTTGCCTGGTGAATTAAGATTTTATCTATATCTTCAATAGAAAGACCTGCATCTGTAATGGTGTCCTTGATAGCATCCGGTACATTTTTAAGAGCGTATTCGTAAATCTTTCTTCCCAGCATTCTTACATAAAGGCGCTTCTGATCTGCCTCTTTGTTGATAGAAGGTTGGTTTTCAAGGTAGTTTAATTCCGGTCCGTTGTCACAGATCGTGTTGTGGGCAATAATTCCTACATTCTCTTCGTCTGTTGCTTTTACAACTACTGCTCCGGCACCATCAGCAAAGATCATTCTGTTTCTGTCATATGGATCTGTTACTCTGCTTAAAGTTTCAGCCCCGATAACAAGAATTGTTTTAGCAACTTTAGCTTTAATTAAATTATCAGACAAAATCATAGCTTCTACCCATCCAGGACATCCGAAAATCATATCATACGTTACGCATTTTCTGTTTTTGATCCCCAGTTTATTCTTTACTCTTGCTGCCATTGTAGGCATAAAATCAGCATAGCCGTTTTCAGTAACTTCCCCGAAATTGCTTGCATAGATGATATAATCCAATTCTTCACCGTCTACTTTTGCATCCTCAAGGGCAATTTTTGCAGCTTCATAACCGATTTGTGAGTTGGAAAGATCATCCTCAATGAATCTCCTGTTTTCGATTTCTGTAATCTCTACAAATTTCGCAATGGTCTCTTCCACAGGCTTTTCAATCTTTACTCCGTCTTCAGTGTAGAACTCGGAATTCATGAAGTAATCTCTACCAATAACTCTGTTCGGAATATAAGATCCAGAGCCAATAATGATCGTATTCGGCATTCGTTTATATGATTTTTTTAAAGATGCAAAGTTAATAATTAATATTAATAACGGAGAATTAAAAATATTATTAAATTTGCAAAAATTGTACTTTACAATCTATGAAAAACAACTCGTCCTTAAAAGGCTTACTTATTGCAGCTGTGGCGTTTATCGTTGCCTTTGGGATCTACTTCCTTTTTTTAGCCAAGAAGAATTATTATGTGGTAGATAATCCTACCCCGAATACGTATTACTTTAAGATCAATAACGGATCTGAAGGTATTATTTCAGCGGGGCAGTTTGTACATGTGGATTTGAATAAAGGGAAAAACTCTATTCAGGTTTTTGATCAGAACAAAAAAATGCTTTACGATTCTGCATTTGAAGTAAATAAACTTCGTGGTCTGATTAATATTACACACCAGGATTACTACGTAAATGACCAGTATTACGGATATAATCTTAAAAAAGATTCGTTACTGGCAAACCTTGATAAAACAGTCATTGACGGAAAGGATTATTATGGAGGAGCAAGACGCTTCAATAAGCTTTACACAGAAGATTTTTATTACAATGTAGATGAAGACTATGACAAAGTGATCAAAAATATCCAGAAAGTGGAATCCCGATCTAAAATCTTCAGAAAGCAGGATTACCTAAATTATTATAAAGAATATTACAAGTTTTAAATTTTGACAAAAGATATCACCAAAGTTACTCCCTACAATTCAGAGGCTACAAAAAAAAGCCAGGTAGAGGATATGTTCGACAATATTGCGCCGAAGTATGACCTTCTGAACCGTGTTTTATCCATGAAAATTGATATTTTGTGGAGAAATAAACTGGTAAAATGGATGAAAAATGATAATCCGCAGGAAGTGCTGGATGTGGCTACAGGAACGGGAGATCTGGCAATTACCATTGAAAAAGGAACCGGTTCTAAAGTAGTTGGATTAGATTTATCACAACAAATGCTGAATGTTGGCGTTATTAAAATAAAAAAACTTAAATTAGACGGCAAAATTTCCATGCAAAAAGGAGATGCAGAAAATTTACCTTTCGAGGACAATAGATTTGATGCTGTTTCCGTTGCATTTGGAGTAAGGAATTTTGAGAACCTTACCAAAGGTTTAGCAGAATTAAGAAGAGTAGTTAAAGATAACAAAAGTGTTTATATACTGGAGTTTTCAAAGGTTGAGGGTTTCATGGGGCCATTGTATATGTTTTATTTCAAAAATATATTGCCTGCCATTGGCAGATTGGTTTCTAAGGATAATAGGGCGTATACATACCTTCCGGATTCTGTAAATGCTTTTCCTTTCGGGGAGAAGATGAAGCAAATTCTTTTAGATACGGGATTTAAGAAAGTAGAATATAAAAAATTAAGTTTAGGTATAGCCACAATTTATAAAGCAACAAAGTAACCTATGAATAAATTTCTATTAAAAGCACTGGTTTTAACCTCAGTAAATGTTGCCGTTTTTGCAAACGCGCAATTCAGAACCCGAAACAGAATGGATAAGTTGGAAGATTTCGACGAGCAGAAATTCAGTTGGGGGTTTTATTTGAACGGGAACAGACTGGATTACCGCATTGTTTTGCATCCGAAATACGGGATGAATGATAATGAAAACCTTGTTACATCTAAGGAAAGCTATAGCTTCGGTGCCGGGCTTATTGCAAAATGGAGACTGAATGATTATCTTGATGTAAGGATAGAACCAGGTTTACAGTTTGCACAAAGACAGTTGACTTTTAATACTCAATCCAATGACATTTATGCAGGTGGTTCTTTGACCAATCCTCCTTTTATGCCATTCCCGTTACAGGAAAAGGATAAAGTAAGAGAAATTAAATCTACGCTAATTGACATTCCTGTAATGTTGGAGCTTCACGGACAAAGATGGTACAATTCAAGACCTTACGTTGCAGCAGGGGTGAACTATGTTGTAAACCTTCAGTCTAACGCAACTTCTACGGATGATAACATGCAGGGGATCTACAGATCAACTACACACAACTTTGCATGGTCTGCAGAAATGGGAATCCAGTTTTATTTCAACAAATTTAAACTGACTCCTGCCGTTAGAGGAACATTCTTCATGAACAACGAGAAAGTGGCAGATAACGCTACTACACCTCCTTACTGGGCTTCTGCAATTTCAACATTACAGACAAGAGCCGTAATGTTTGTTCTGAAATTTGAATAAAAAAATATTCCATTGAAAATACACAGGAGGTGCATTAGCGCCTCCTTTTTTGTGGGTATATCAAAATATAGAGCGTTTTATTTTTGTTAGTGTTATTATTTTTTTATTTTTGCTTTTAGTTAGAATATACAAACCTGAAATGCTTCAAGATTTAGAAAACAATTTTTCAGAATTAGAGAGAAAAATTTTGACTCTTCAAAAGAACTATAAAAATCTTACTGAAAATCTAAGAGAGTTAAATATTGAGCATGAAGAGTTGAAGAAGAAGTATGATGAGGAAAGAAGAAAGAATCAGGTATTAGCAGAAGAACAAAAAAATATAAAACTTTATTCAGCAATATCAGGAAATCCTGAACACAATAGATTAATGAAAAACCATATCAACAGATTGGTGAAAGAAATTGATTTCTGTATTGCTCAGCTTCAAAACAGTGGATTATAATGGAGATAAGGAGAATAACCGTCAACATTGCAGGAAGAGTGTATCCGCTGAACGTACCGGCAGCAGAGGAAGAAACTTTGCGTAAAGTAGGGAAGCAGATCGAGAATATGATTAAAGATTTTGAACAGAACTTCGATGTAAGAGATAAACAGGATGCTTTGGCAATGTGTGCCCTTAAACTGGGAACCAATGCAGAAGTAGTTTCTCTTAACTACGAAAAAAATATTAATTCAACCAACGAGAGATTAGCTCAGATTAATCAGTCGTTGAATGAAGTCGGGAAATAGATTTTTTTTCCTGAAAAATTACTACCTACAATAATTCTAACACATTAAAGGTAAACTCAACGCTAAACAATTACCGAACAAATGTCCATCGAATGGCGTGCCGGATTTCCGGATTACAGACAATGGAAATCAGTTCAAATCGTGTTGATTAGGAGTTTACTCTCAATCTCTGGATTATTGTAGGCTTTTTTATTTGGATATGAAGACAATTAAAACTCAATATATATTATGACAACAGCCATTATAGCCGGCGTTATTTGCTTAGTTATTGGGGCAATCATAGGGATGTTTTTCTCTAAAAGCTCATTGAATACTAAGGCAAAATTTATCATAGATGATGCAACAAAAAATGCCGAAAACCTTATAGAAAAAGCTAACGTACAAGCCGAATCCATAAAGAAAGAAAAAAACCTTCAGGCAAAAGAAAAATTCCTGGAACTGAAATCTCAGCATGACGCAGACATTCAGTCCCGTGAAAAGAAAATGCAGGAAGTTGAAAAGAGAACGAAAGACAAGGAGCATAAGCTGAATGATGAACTTAGCAAGACCGGAAAACTTGAAAAAGATTTAGACAAGCAGATTGCAGACTACGCTAAGAAGAACGAGATTCTTGAGAGAAAACAGCAGGAATTAGATACAGCTACCGCTAAAAAAGTAGAAATACTTGAAAAAATATCTAACTATACCGCTGATGAAGCTAAAGCAGAATTGGTAGAAACCATGAGAGCTGAAGCTAAAACAAGGGCACAGGCACACGTTCAGAGCATTATGGAAGAAGCTCAGATGAATGCCAAAAATGAAGCGAGAAAAATCGTTATCCAGACTATTCAGAGAATCGGAACTGAACAGGCTATTGAAAATTCAGTATCTGTTTTCAACATTGAGTCTGATGAAGTAAAAGGTAGAATTATCGGTAGAGAGGGTAGAAATATCCGTGCTTTGGAAGCCGTGACAGGAGTTGAAATCATCGTTGATGATACCCCGGAAGCGATCCTTCTTTCATGTTTTGATCCGGTAAGAAGAGAAATCGCAAGACTATCCCTTCACAGATTGGTTACCGATGGTAGAATTCACCCGGCAAGAATCGAAGAAGTAGTTGAAAAAACCAGAAAGCAAATTGAGGAGGAAATCATTGAAGTAGGTAAGAGAACCATCATTGATTTAGGAATCCACGGATTACACCCTGAGTTAATCAAAATCGTAGGTAGAATGAAATACCGTTCTTCTTACGGACAAAACTTATTACAGCACTCAAGAGAAGTTGCAAACATCGCTGCAACTATGGCTGCTGAATTAGGATTAAACGTAAAATTAGCAAAAAGAGCAGGTCTTTTACACGATATCGGTAAAGTTCCTGAGCAGGAATCAGAATTACCACACGCTTTGTTAGGAATGCAGTGGGCTGAGAAATATGGTGAAAACCCTGAGGTAGTAAACGCTATTGGAGCGCACCATGACGAAATTGAAATGAAATCATTATTATCTCCGATCATTCAGGTTGCCGATGCAATTTCAGGAGCAAGACCGGGAGCAAGAAGACAGGTGTTGGAATCTTATATCCAGAGATTGAAAGACCTTGAATCAGCAGCATTAAGTTTCGATGGAGTATCGAGTGCTTATGCAATCCAGGCGGGTAGAGAACTGAGAGTAATGGTAGAGAGTGGAAAAGTAAATGACGAAGTAGCTTCTCAGCTTTCTTACGATATCTCAGAGAAAATTCAGAATGAACTGACTTATCCGGGACAGGTAAAAGTAACAGTAATCAGAGAAACAAGAGCTGTGAATATAGCCAGATAATAATCAGAAAAAGATATTTGATAAAAACCTTTCAAGAAATTGAAAGGTTTTTTATTTTTATCAAAACTTAAAAATGCAAGAACTGTCCATGTCTTCAAAACTGAAGTATATTTTCTCTATTCCCGTTATTATTTCCGCCTTAGGCTATTTTGTAGATATTTATGACCTCCTTTTATTTGGGATCGTTAGAATACCAAGTTTAAAAGCACTGGGGCTTAATCCGGATGCTGATGGAACCTTTATTCTGAACTGTCAGATGGTGGGACTTCTTATCGGGGGTGTCTTCTGGGGTATTTTCGGAGATAAAAAAGGCAGGCTTTCTGTACTCTTCGGGTCTATTTTAGTATATTCCTTGGCTAATATTGCCTGCGGTTTTCTTCCTTATTTCCCAAAAGAACATTTATTGTACCAATATGCCGGTTTAAGGTTTATTGCGGGTATTGGCCTTGCCGGAGAGCTTGGAGCAGGAATTACGCTGGTTTCTGAAAGCCTGCCGAAGAGTTTGAGGGCAATCGGAACCTCAGTTGTAGCCGGTTTTGGATTAATGGGAGCTGTGGTAGCTCAGCTTACAGTGGAACTGGCCGGGGGATGGAATATCTCTTATATTATTGGTGGGATCATGGGAATTATGTTATTGGTACTGAGAATAAGTGTATCCGAATCCGGAATTTATAAGAATATTGAACATAAAAATGTTTCAAAAGGTAACTTTTTATCCTTTTTTACCAATAAAGACAGATTAACAAGGTATTTAAAATGTATTGCCGTAGGATTGCCTACATGGTATTGCATAGGAATTCTCGCTGTTTTAGCCAATCAGTTTGCTCCTGAATTAGGAATAAAGGAAATTAACCCAGGAAAAGCGATTATGTGGGCTTATGTGGGGATTTCTGTCGGTGATCTATTGAGCGGTTTTATTTCCCATGCTTTAAAATCCCGTAAAATGGCCATTTTTTATATGCTGATTTTTACCCTGATTGGGGTCGTCATCATGTTGTTTGGTAATACCAATACAGAAACAAAATATTATCTGTTTTGTGTATGGCTTGGCTTCGGAACAGGGTATTGGGCTATGTTTGTGACGCTGGCAGCAGAACAGTTCGGGACCAATATCAGAAATACGGCAACAACAACGGTTCCTAATATGGTAAGAGGGTTGGTACCGGTTATGATTTTTGCTTTTGATTCCCTTAAAGAACATTTTCCTGTTGTGGAAAGTGCTGCTATAGTAGGAGTGGTAGTATTTGGACTTGCATTTTATTCTTCACTTACCATTTCTGAAACACATGATAAAGACTTAGAGTTTACAGAATAATTCAAACTGTTTAAATAATAATCCTGTACTATTCCTTATTTTGAATATAATAATCACTTAAAAATCAATAAATTATTAATTTTATACTGATTTTTGTTGCGTGTAATTAATATTTGTTTAACTTTGGAAGGTAACTAAAAACTATATTGTTTAATCAAACTAAATCTCATGAACATTATGAAAAACGCTAAAAAATTAAGAAAGCAAGATCTAAAAAACATCGCAGGAGGAATAAGTGGTAACCCTGATTTATCTCTTTGTGGGTGCAGTTGCTCAGGATCAGTAACAGGACCATGGTATTGCGTACAGTATATCGGTTGTCCACAGGTTTATACTTGTGGTGATGCCGCAATCTAAAAGAAATTATTTCAATACGAAATAAACATTTCCACATTTAATATGCAGAACCCTTTTGATATCAAAAGGGTTCTGCTCATTTTAATGGATAATATAAAGAAGGCTGCCAATACTTATGGTTACCCACAAGAGAATAGCTGTAACTAAAGGTTTTAATCCAATCGACTTCAGGGTTTGAAGAGAAAGAGTAGAACCAATGAAAAACAAGGTCAGATTCAGTCCGGATTTTGCTAGAACAGTTATAGAGGTACTGAAGCGGTCAAGAAACGGGAAGTACGTGTTCAAAAGGATAGCTACAATAAAATAACCGATGAACCACGGAATTTTTATTTTTGAATCTTTACTTTTAAAAATGAACATAGTAATCAATGAAATCGGTATGATCCACAGGGCACGGGCTAATTTTACAGTCGTTGCTATTTTCAATGCCTCATCTCCATATTTACTTGCTGCACCCACAACAGAACTTGTGTCATGAATTCCCACTGCACACCAAAGCCCAAACTGTTCCTGTGAAAGATTAAGCAGATGTCCTATGGCAGGATAAACAAACAATGCAATAGAATTTAATGTAAAAACAATAGCCAATGCAAGTGAAATTTGTTTCGTGCTTGGTTTAATAATAGGAGATACTGCGGCAATTGCACTCCCTCCACAAATGGCTGTTCCTGCAGAAATAAGATATGATAAAGGTCTTTCCAGTTTAAATATTTTTCCAAGAAAATATCCTAATGCCATTACTGTAGCAATACTCACAACGGTTAACATCAGACCTGTTTTTCCGGCATGTAGAGCTTCGTCCAGTTTCATCCCGAATCCCAGACCTACAATTGAAATCTGCAGGAGTAAATGAATATAATGATGAAGATGCTTCTCAAAAGGATTTCCAATAAAAACAGCCAGGGCAAACCCCAAAATAAGGGCTATTGGTGAAGATACAAGCGGGGTAAGACATAGAATTGCCAATACAATAAAAAATACTTTCCGTGTCATTTCATTTTGAATGAAATCTTTCATAATGCGAACTTTTAAAATCTGCATCAAAATTCCGGAATTTAGTATTACAAAGTAAATCGTATTTTGTTATATTGGATAACTAAAAGTTATAATTAAATGTAAAATGTATTTCGGATAATCAACCGCAGCAGTCAATCATTAATACTTTTTACATTAATACTTTGTACATCAAATATCCTATTCTGCAAATCTCAGAAAAAGCTTAATGAGTTCAGATTGCTCTCCTTTAGGCAAAATAAAATGGAAATCTCTTTCAATGCTGAAGTTTTTAATATCAATAACAGTCAGAACGTTATTTTTCAGTTCATTCAGGATGGTACTGATCGATAGAAATGCCATACAATCCGAGTGAAGAAGATAGTTTTTGATACTTTCACTACTTCCCAGCTGCATCACGGTATTCAATTCATGGATATTGATTTCTCTTTCTTTAAGTCTGTTTTGTATAAACTCAAGAGTTCCGGAACCCTGCTCTCTGAAGATGAGATCCAGATGATAGAGGTCTTTTAGATTTAACGTTTTATGAGCCAGCGGGTGATCTGATTTTGCTGCTAAAACAATTTCATCAGGTTTAAAAGTCTTATATTCAAAATAAGAAGACTGGGATTCTCCTTCAATAATTCCCAAATCAATCTTTTCTTCCTTTAACAGAACAGAAATAGTCTCTGTATTTCCCGTGAGAAGCTCAATCTTAATATCTTTATAATAGGTATTGAATTTCGCTAAAATTTCAGGTAAAATATACTGCGCAACGGTTGTACTGGCTCCGATAATCAGTTTTCCTTTATGCTGCTGATTGATCTGGCTGATCTCAAATTCCATGTCGCGGTAGATATTTCTAATCTTTTCTGCATGTTCATACAGAATCTTTCCACTTTGAGTAAGTTGGATAGAAGTTCCTTTACGATCAAACAGCTTGGCGCCTATCTGAGTTTCAATTTCTTTAATGTGTTTAGTAACAGCGGGTTGTGAAATGTGAAGTTCTTCCGAAGCTTTAGTAAAACTTAATCGGGAAGCCACCGTATGGAAAACTTTTAATCTGTAATCGAACATGGGGTAAAATTACGAATTATAGTTGGAAACGGCGAAGGAGGAGTTGGTGAGTTTGTATTTCGGGATGCGGGTTTCGGGATTCGAGAGGTTAAAGTAGTAGGTTAGGCAGCCAGTAACTATCAACAAAAACAACTAGAAACAAGCAACTAGAAACAAAAAGCAACTCAAAACAACTTATAAAAAATCCGAAACAGACTTATCCTGCTGATTTTCAAATCTTTTGTTTTTCGCTTCTCCGATTTTCTGTTGGGTATAAATACTGTTGTGCCCTGAAAGAAGATAAGATACAACGCAGGCAATTGCCACGTAGACACCACTTTCTGCCCCAAATAATTCAATTCCCATCAGCATACAGGCTAAAGGAGTATTGGTTGCTCCGGCAAATACTGCCACAAATCCCATGCCTGCCAATAATCCGAACGGCAAAGGAATAAATAGTGACAAAGCACTGCCTAAAGTAGCTCCGATGAAGAACAAAGGAGTAACTTCACCACCTTTAAATCCTGCTGAAAGTGTTACAATGGTAAAAATCATTTTTAATGCAAAATCATACAAAGGAAGCTGTTTCTCAAAAGATTCTACAATTACAGGAACTCCTAATCCGATATATCGGGTAGTACCCATCGCAAAAACAGCCAGGGCGATAATAATTCCGCCTGCTACAGGACGAAGGGGAGGATATTTAATTTTTGATTTGAAAACAGATCCTGCCCAATGAATAATCTTACTGAAAGCGGCAGCACAGATTCCGAAGGCTATTCCTGCCAGAATACTGTAGAGAATTGGTAAAAGCTCAAGTTTCGGGATGAAATCAATATGATAATGAGTATGTTTTACATTCCAGAGATTGGTAGCCCAATCTGCCAAAATTGCAGAAGCGAATGCTGGAAAAATGGCATTATAACGAATTCTTCCGATCAGAAAAACCTCAAGACCAAACACTGCACCCGCCAGTGGAGTCCCGAAAACAGAACCAAATCCGGCAGCAATGGCAGAAATAATCAATATTTTTCTTTCATTTCTGTCAAGTTTAAAGGGTTTGGTAAGTTGATCAGCAATAGCGCCTGCCATTTGAAGAGCTGTTCCTTCACGGCCTGCAGACCCTCCGAAGAAATGGGTTGCCATCGTTCCGAGATACACAAAAGGTGCCATTTTAAAGGGAATAATTCCTTTAGGTTCATGAATGGTATCAATCAGCAGGTTATTTCCGGCCTCAACATCTTTTCCAAAGTAATAATAGAGAAGTCCTATCAGAAATCCAGCTACAGGAAGCAAAGCAATCAGCCAAAGATGACTTTCTCTGAAATTCGTTGCCCATTCTAAAGATTGCAGAAATCCAGCAGAAGCTGTTCCTACTAAAGCTCCAATAATTATACTAATGCAAAGCCACTTTAAAATATAAGGCAGAGCCGGAAATTTTCTGAAGAAAAAATGAGTATGAAAAACAGCTTTTTTACCTAATGTTCTTTGGTTTTTTGACATAATAATCCTGATTAGTTATTTGTTAATAATCTTTTAATCAGGCGTCATCAGCTTTTGTAAAGCGGTTGGGTAAGGAAGAACACCATTTCCTTTGATAGTGCAAATATAAAAAGAATTTGTTTTTCAAAAAAATAAATACAAATCTTATATTGAATTTTAGATTGTTTTGTGCTATTTGTGAAAATATTTGTGGCTTTTGTGTTCAAATTTCATTCTTTATAATGAACAGCTTTATTAATCTCAAGCGGATTGTTGTATTTTCTTATGACTTCCTGCATGCTTTTAGTTTGAGTATTCAGCTCATCCACATTCCGGATTTCTTTTCCATTGATATTAATTTTAAGATCGTTATTAGATTTACTGAAATTGTTTCGTTCAAAAGCAAAAGGATCGTAGTAAAATTCCATGATCAGTTTATACTTCTGCTTTTCATTAATGGGAACAGCTTTATTCCCAAAATTAGATTCAAGAAAGTCATTTGTTGGATAGATTTGTGTGAGTTCCTGACTTTTGATAAGGTGATAAATGAAATTATTCTTTGTATCAGACAGCTCAAAGATTAAACCAGGTAATCCGCGGAGTTTAAACGGACCTTCATTAAAGGGAATATCTTTACAGAACCAGGCAGCCCAATCTCTTCCTCCGAATCGGGTAGTGGCTTTTTGTAATGTATAATTTTCTACTTTTTTGGTTTCATTAGAAATAATCCAGTTTATTTTATCAGTGGTTTTAAAGGAATAATATCCATTTTTAATATTGATGAAATTTTCATTATCAAAAGAGTTGACTTTTCTTTTTACTACTTGCCCGGACATATCGGTATGACTGGTATTCATTCCGAATTTTTTGTTTAAAGAATCTGTTGTTATTAGATTTCTACCATAGAATTTTACCTCTTTTGGGGTAATGTCCAATATCATATTCAATTTTTCATAAGTGGTCTCTGTAGAATCCATCTTATATTGCAGTTCATAAATAAACCGATGGGTCTGAGCCTGACACAAAGCCATAACAAGCAAAGCTATTAAGGTGAAAATACTTCTCATAAGGTGATTGGTCGTTTTTTGTTACTGGTTGCTCAAAACTTTAAACCTCGTAATCCAGCATCTCGAAACCCGCACTTACAAAAACGGTTTCATCTCATCCTCAATCTGTGTTCTTAATTCCATCAGGCGTTTTGCATATATTTCCTGCTGTTTTTCTTCCTCAGTTTCCGGTGTCCACTTGGGTACGGGCAGCTTTTTACCGTTTTCATCTACGGCAACAAAAACAATAATACAATGGGTCTTTTTCTCAAAATTCGGTTGTTTCAGGTTTCTTGAAAAGACATTGATGGCGATATGCATACTCGAAGTTCCGGTGTAGATCACCTGAGCGTCTACTTTTACCACTTCACCAATTTTGATAGGATCATAAAAACGGATTCCCCCTACATATACTGTCACGGAATAATTACCACTCCAGGTTGTTGCACATGCATAACCGGCCTGGTCAATCCATTTCATAACACTTCCTCCATGTACATTTCCTCCGTAATTAACATCTGAAGGCTCCGAAATAAACTGAAAAGTAATAGGCTTGTTCTGCATCTTTATAAAATTTGAATAAAGTTATTTAATAATTTCCAAAGTTTTAGATTAAATCCTACTTTTGAAAGACGAAACTTTCAATGAAAGAGAATTTTAACAAATAACAGATTTAGAAACCGTAATGAAGAAAGTATTTTATCTCAACACATGTGATACCTGCAGAAAAATTTTAGCCCAATTTGACCTTACAGACTGGGATCTTCGCGAAATCAAAAAAGAGCCAATCACTAAAGAAGAGCTGGCTGAAATGCATAAAAAAACAAAATCATACGAAGCGTTATTCAGTAAAAAATCTACTCAGATCAAATTAAGAGGTCTGGATGTAAAATCACTGACTGAAAAAGATTTTAAAGAATTACTGCTGGATCATTATACCTTTTTGAAAAGACCTGTTTTTATTACAGACAAAGAAATCTTTGTAGGAAATGATAAAAAAAACGTTGAAGAATTACAGAAGTTCTTTGGCGTAACTGAATAAATAAAACTTTAAATAGTTGATCTGTCCGGTTTAATAATGAATTAGTTATTGAGCCGGATATTTTTTTAAGTTGTAAGTGTTTGATTTGTAGCGTTGTTTTTGCTATTTATGTTTATATTTATAATCACCAAAATTTACAATATGAAAACAAACTTTTCAAAAACAAAGAAACTGAACAGATCAGCTTTAAAGGAAATTAATGGTGGAGGTAAAACCCTTCCGGTTAACTGTAATACATTATGTGGGCCTGCAGGAGGAGTGATTTCCAATACTCCCGGAGTAGGTGATGTCTGCTCTCCTGATAGAAAAATCTGCTGTATCTGTCTTTAAACAAAAAAGAGGCTGTGAGCAAATCACAGCCTCTTCTCTTTTTAATATTTTTGTCCAATTATACAAAAGGAGCTTTTACCACTTTTGCAGGAATGTTCTTATTTCTTACCTGAATAAAGATCTCAGAACCTAATTTGAAATGAGGCTTGTCTACATACGCAAGACCTAAACCAATTTTCTTCATTGGAGACTGCGTTCCTGAAGTTACTTTTCCGATTACATTTCCTTCAGCATCTACTACAGGATAATCATGTCTTGGAACTCCTTTGTCTGTAAGCTCAAAACCAACTAATTTTCTTGTAATTCCTTCTTCTTTCTGTTTTGCGAAAGTATCTTTAGAAACAAAATCTTTATCAAACTTAGTGATCCATCCTAAACCAGCTTCAATTGGAGAAGTAGTATCATCAATGTCATTTCCGTATAGGCAGAATCCTTTTTCTAGTCTTAAAGTATCTCTGGAAGCTAATCCACAAGGAATAATTCCTTCTTCTTTACCGGCTTCCATTACTGCATCCCAAAGTTTTTCTGCACTTTCGTTATTGAAATAAATCTCAAAACCTCCACTTCCTGTGTATCCTGTGTTTGAAATAATCACATTATTTTCTCCAGCAACACTTCCTACAGTGAAGTGGTAATAAGGGATTTCTGAAAGATTTACCTCTGTAAGCTTTTGAAGGATTTCAGTCGCTTTAGGCCCCTGAACTGCCAATAATGACATCTCATCAGATGCATTGGTCATTTTAGCCCCGAAAGTATTGTATTTTGAAATATGATTCCAGTCTTTGTCAATATTAGATGCATTTACAACCACGAAATATTTGTCATCTTCCATTTTGTAAACGATAAGGTCATCTACAATCCCGCCGTTTTCGTTTGGAAGGCAAGAATACTGAGCTTTTCCATTTTCCAGAGCATCTACATTATTAGTCGTTACAAACTGTAAAAGGTCTTTTGAACCCGGCCCTTCGATGAAAAACTGTCCCATGTGGGAAACATCAAATAATCCCGCTTTTTCTCTTACTGCAAAATGTTCTTCTGTAACCCCTGAATATTGAACAGGCATTTCAAAACCTGCGAAAGGTACGATCTTAGCTCCCAAAGAAACATGTTTGTCGTACAAGGCTGTTTTCTTCATATTTAATTTTTATTTCTTTATTTTAAAACTGTTAAAAGTCTCATTAAATTGGGTCATGTAGTTTCCGTTCCAGAATTTCTGGCCACAGTTGATGGAAACTAAATATAAGTTTTTGTCTTTTTGAAAAACTTTAGTTATCCAGAACAGCTTCTCCTTATCATCAAAGTGTTCATACAGATATTCTGTATATCCTTTTTGGCTTTTTTTATCTTTTACTTTATTCTCTTGATCTTGTGATTGATAAAGTGCCAGGATGAATTTTTTTACTTCTTCTTTCGGAAGTGCCAAATCATGATATTCTGAAATTGTAATGGCCCCTATCTGGCTCGTAGGAAAAATATTGATGATCTCACTGTCATTTGTAGATTTCCAGCCGTCAGGAATATTAATAGAGTAGTTAGGGCTTTCGTATACTTTTGCTTTTTGGGCAAAAAACAGACTTCCCGTTACAATTGCAGAAAAAAACAATATTTTTTTCATCATTAAAAATGGTGTTTATATTCTTCAAGGATGATTTTGAACCATTCTGTAAAGTTTTCAGGATGTTCAGAAATTTCTTTATCCAGATTTTCCGGCGAGATGAATCGTACTTCTTCCACTTCATCTTTATTCAAATTGAAATCAGATTCATGCTTTCCCACAAATACATGATCCAGCTCGTGTTCCCAAAGGCCACCACCTACATCTGCTTTATAAATAAAATTGAATTTTTCCGAAAGTTCTGCCTCAATTCCGAGTTCTTCCTTTAGTCTGCGTATTGCTCCTTCCTTATAAGTTTCCCCATCTCTTGGGTGTGAACATACGGCATTGGTCCATTGATTGGGAGAATGGTATTTTCCTGAAGCCCTTTTCTGAAGAAGCATTTCTCCTTTACTGTTGAACAGAAATACAGAAAAAGCACGGTGTAACAGGCCATTGATGTGAGCCTGCTGTTTTTCCATCAGTCCTAAAACTTCATCTTCAGGATTTACTAAAACGACAAATTCTTCCATTCCTACAAATGTAAGAGTAATAAATGTATTTTGGAAATTTTTAGATAAACATCATGCTTTTTGTAAAAATGTTCAGAAGGCAGAGAATACTTTCAGGTAAATCTCTTTTTCCCTTTTTTATCTGCTCTTATATATTTACTCATAAAAAGGAATTTCAAAACGAAAAATTTTAACTATTTGCAATGAAATGGTTGATAAAATATTGATATTATTCTTTAAATAATAGTTTTTATAGTATATTTTTAACATAAACTAAGATTAACGTGCCTGATAGTTGTAAAAACGCTAACTTTGTTACTTAATATTTAGTAATGGAATTAGAATACATTGAACACATTAGTCCTATTCTAAAGGATGGCGTAAAAAATTACTTAATAGATATCGACGGAACCATTACAGATGACGTTCCAAACGAAGAACCGGAGAGAATGGTTACCTGCGAACCTTATCCTGATGCATTGGAAACTGTCAACAGATGGTATGATGAAGGGCATCAGATCTGCTTTTTTACTTCAAGAACCGAAAATCTGAAACAAATCACCATAGACTGGCTGGATAAACATGGTTTCAAATACCACAGCGTACTTTGCGGAAAACCAAGAGGAGGAAATTATCACTGGATAGACAATCACCTGGTAAGAGCTACAAGATACAAAGGAAGATTTACGGATTTGGTTGAAAAGCAAGTGACCATTGAAGTATTCAAAGAAGACGGCGAATAAAAATATAATTCAAAGATTTAAAGATTAAATGTGAACCCGGTTCCTTTAATTTTTAAATCTTTCATTTTTTAATATACTCGATATTTTATGAAAGTTTTAGCAAACGACGGCCTGGATCAATCTGGAATAGATGCATTGACAGAAAAAGGCTTTGAGGTGATTACTACAAAAGTTCCACAGGAGTTTTTGGTAGATTATATTAACGAGCACAAAATCCGCACATTATTGGTGAGGAGTGCTACACAGGTAAGAAAAGATATTATTGACGGATGCCCATCTATTGACATTATTGGCAGAGGTGGAGTAGGTATGGATAATATTGATGTAGATTATGCAAGAGAAAAAGGGATTCATGTGATCAATACGCCTTCAGCTTCTTCAGAATCGGTGGCTGAACTTGTTTTTGCCCATTTATTTTCCGGAGCAAGATTTCTTCAGGATTCTAACAGGAAAATGCCTTTGGTAGGCGATACTGAATTTTCAGGGCTTAAAAAAGCATATGCTGCCGGTATTGAACTGAGAGGAAAGACAATTGGTATTGTTGGGATGGGAAGAATCGGGCAGGAAGTAGCAAGAATCGCTTTAGGACTTGGGATGAGAGTGGTTGCTGCTGATAATAATGTAGGAAAAGCCAGTATCAAAGTAAAATTTTATAACAACCAGTTTATCAATGTTGATATAGAAACAGAGCCATTGCAGGAAGTTTTAAAGCATTCAGACTTTATTACACTGCATGTTCCGGCTCAGAAAGACGGTTATATGATTGGCAAGAATGAATTTGAAATAATGAAAGACGGAGTGGCTGTTGTGAACTGTTCCAGAGGAGGAGTTATTGATGAAGCTGCTTTAATTGAGGCTTTGGATTCCGGAAAAGTAAGATTTGCCGGATTGGATGTTTTCATTAACGAACCAACTCCATCTAAGGAAATTCTTAATCACTCTAAAATCTCTCTTACCCCTCACACGGGAGCTTCTACTCTTGAAGCACAAGACAGAATTGGGCTTTCACTGGCTGAGCAGATTTCAAGTATTTTACAGATTCAATAATTGAATGATATTATACAACAAAAGCACCTCAAGTTGAGGTGCTTTTTTATTTTGAATGATTGTTATCAGATTAGATATTTTTGCTTTTCAATAAATCTCTGATCTCTGCCAGTAATTTTTGATCGTCTGTAGGTCCTGCAGGAGCCGGAACTTCTTTTTTGTTGACTCTATTGGCGAATTTAATGATCCAGAAAAGAACCATAGCAATACAAAGGAAACTGATTACGGCTGAAATAAAATTCCCATAAGCAACACCATTCCAAGAAAGTTTTGCAATGTTTTCTGCACCGGCTGCTTTCAATGCCGGATTCAGTATCAGAGGAGTGATTACATCTTCCACTAAAGACGAAACAATTTTACCAAATGCTGCACCAATGATCACACCGACAGCAAGATCGAGAACGTTCCCCTTAAAGGCAAATTCTTTAAATTCTTTTACAAATCCCATAATTTATATTTTTTTTTAATTAGTATATACACAAAAATATAATTTAAAAATGTAAAAAACACTACTTTTTATAGTTTTTTATTCCCAAAACATTGAATTTTATGATGAATTCATAGAATTGAGTTTGATGAATATTTTAGCTTTATACGGATACTTTATTTCATTCATTAGGTCTCCTTATTTTTATTATTGAGGTGATATCATAATGAAAAATCTTTTGTAATTTGCTTAAAAGTTTGTTTGTTTCACCTATGAAGATTTTCACCGCAGAACAGATTCGCAGCTGGGATCAGTTTACCATTTCCCATGAGCAGGTTTCATCCATCCAATTGATGGAAAGAGCTTCAATGGCTGCAGCCCATTGGATTTCGGAGCATTGTAAAAATCATAAAAAACTGGCCGTATTTTGTGGCAACGGAAATAATGGAGGAGATGGATTGGCGGTGGCAAGAATACTGTATTTGAAAGGCTTTGATGTTGATGTATTTGTAGGTGATTCTAAACGGAAATTTTCAGAAGATGCTTCGGTTAATCTGAAAAGGCTCCGCGATTTGTCAGGAATTTCAGTGAGGAAATTTGATCATAGTGAACACTATAATTTTGATGATAAAACAATCATTATTGATGCCCTTTTCGGAACAGGTTTATCCAGACCGCTGGAAGGTGGGTACAAAGTACTTGTTGAGCAGCTGAACTCCAAAAAGAATATTAAGATATCCATTGATATTCCTTCGGGGCTGTCTGCTGATGAGGTTTTTGATAATAATCCCGTTATTCTGAAGTCTGATTATACACTGACTTTTCAGTGCTGGAAAAGAACATTCCTTCATCCCGAAACCGGAAAATATACCGGAAAAGTAGAAGTGCTTGATATTGATTTAAGTGAAGCCTATGCTGATACGAATACTGCAGAATATTTTGTCATTGATGATCAGCTGATAGAATATATATTCAAACCCAGGCAGGAATTTTCCCATAAAGGAACTTATGGTAAGGCTGCAATCATAGGAGGAAGTTATGGTAAAATAGGAGCTGCTGTTCTGGCGACACAATCCGCATTAAGGACCGGAGCTGGTCTTACGTTCACTCTGGCACCGGAATGTGGATATGAGATACTGCAGACTACATGTCCCGAAGCTATGTTTATAGCAGGAGGGAAGCACTTTGTGACAAACTTTGAGGTAGACAAAGACTTTACCTATGGCATAGGCCCCGGACTGGGAACTCATTCAGATACTGAAAAAAGTTTTTTAAGCTTTCTGAAAAACTATACCAACCCATTGATTCTGGATGCCGATGCATTGAATATTATTTCTAAAAAATCAGGAAATATAAAATTAATCCCCAAAAAATCAATCATTACTCCTCATCCGAAAGAGTTTGAAAGGCTTTTCGGAAGTACAGAGAATTCTTTTAAAAGACTAGAACTGGCCAGAGAAAAAGCAAAAGAACATGGCATTTATATCGTATTGAAAGATCATCATACACAGGTTGTTACTCCGGAAGGAAAGGTGTTTTACAATATAACCGGAAATGCAGGTCTTGCGAAAGGAGGCAGTGGAGATATCCTTACCGGAATTCTGACCTCACTTTTGGCACAGGGATATTCCGAAGAAGAAACCTGTATTTTAGGAGTGTGGCTTCATGGGAGATCGGCTGATCTTGCTTCAGAGAGGTATTCAAAAGAATCTATGCTTCCCACGGATGTTATTGGTGAATTTGGAAGTGTTTTTGAAGAGTTGAACAGAAAAGCAACGAGAAGTTTGTAATAGAGAAAATGAGCTGAGTGGCTTTTTGAAATAGACTTAAAAATAAAAAGGCAAATCTGTACTAACACAAATTTGCCTTTTTTATCTTAAAACCGGACTTGTTCAAGTTCCAGTGTTTGCTTACGCTTTCTCAATGTATTCAGGTTTTTCATTTTCTTCCGGAGTGATCTTAAATTTCTTAGAAACGATCATGATAACAACTCCTGCGATCATAAACGGAATAGAAAGTACCTGACCTGTATTAAGACCTCCAATCTGGATGAATTCGTCACCTTGCGGTTCTTTAAGGAACTCAACAAAGAATCTGATGGCCCAAAGAATAATAAAGAATAAACCAAATAACCATCCCTGCTGATATTTTTTATCTGTTTTTCTGTAAAGAATCCATAATAAAATGAAAAGAAGAACATACCCTACAGCTTCAAATAGCTGGCTCGGATAACGAGGTACGGTAAGACCATATTCGCTGCTTTGCTGTGGGAAAAGCAATGCAAAAGGAGAGTTGGGATCAGCAGGTTTACCAACGATTTCAGAATTGAAAAAGTTCCCCATTCTTACAAATGCTCCTCCTAAAGCAACTACAATACCCAATCTGTCATATACCCAGAATGGATTTTTCTTTATGATTTTAAATGAATAATAAAGTGTCGTAAAAATCAAAGCGATAGTAGCGCCATGACTTGCCAGTCCTGAAAATCCTGTGAATTTAAGACCATTTTTTGTGCTTATAGGTAAAAATACACTCCAGAAATCTTCTTTGAATAATTCCGGCTGATAAAAAATAACATGTCCTAATCTTGCCCCAAGGATTGTTCCAATCAAAGTCCATGTGAAAAGAGGCTCCAGGTATCTTTGGTTAATATTGTCAATCTTAAAGATTCTGGTCATTAAAACATATCCGAAACCAAAGGCAAATACAAACATCAAACTATAAAAGTGAAGGGTAAATGATCCTATATGAATTCCTTTCGATGGATCCCATATTTTAAACGGAGTTTCAAGTTCTACTTTATCAGAATCTGTGATAGGTTTTGCAGTTTTTATCGCATATTTAAACGTTGTAACATTTTCCTGGTTAGCAGCGGTATTGATCAGCTTAAAGTTTTTATCAAAAAACTGATAGTGGGAATCTTTGAATCTTGCCAATGCTGAAGCTGCATAATTATAATAAGAAGGCTCAAGGCTGGATCCATTAAGAATAACCACAACATTATTATTAATGGCTCTGTCCGGAAAAGCAGTCAGGTCTCCCATTTCTGTGGTAGAATAGATTTTTACCGGAACGTTGCTTCCGTTGATATCTAAAGTTCCGTCAGATAAACCTCCAGGGTATTCCTGTGCAAAAAGAAGCTGCGTTGTGAACGCAAACAGCACAAGATAAATTCTGAAAAAAATAGTATTCATTTTCTATTGATTTAATAGTTTGATTATTGACATTTATGTTTGGGTGGAACGGGATCATAACCGCTGCCTCCCCACGGGTGGCATCTTAAAATTCTTTTAAATCCCAGCCAGAAACCTTTAAAGATCCCATGAACCCGAAGAGACTCAATCATATAATGAGAACAGGTAGGTTCGTAACGGCAGTTTTTGGGAAGTAAGGGCGAGATGAACCATTGGTAAAATTTTATCAAAATTACCAGCGGAAATGTAATGATTTTATTGAATGTAAGTTTCAAAACAATGCAAAAATAGGGTAAAAAAATGAAAATTAGTTTAATTTTGTTATAAGTTTCGGTGATCAAAAATCCGAAACATTGATCTTAAAAAAATAGAATTACTTTGAATCAAAATATTCCATTAGCTGAAAAATTAAGACCCAAAACCCTGAACGATGTATTGGGGCAGGAACACCTTACCGGCGATAAAGGAACGATCAGAAAAATGATTGAAAATAACACGCTGAATTCGCTGATTCTTTGGGGACCGCCAGGAACAGGGAAGACAACGCTGGCTGAAATTATCTCGGAGCAGTCAGGAAGGAAGTTCTATAAACTTTCTGCAGTTTCTTCAGGTGTGAAAGATGTTCGTGATGTGATTGAGGATGCCAAAAAACAGAATCTGTTTTCAGGGAAATCACCCATCTTATTTATTGATGAGATTCACCGTTTCAATAAATCCCAACAGGATTCGCTGCTGCATGCAGTAGAAAAAGGCTGGATTGTTCTGATAGGAGCGACTACGGAAAATCCAAGCTTTGAAGTAGTTTCAGCATTGCTTTCAAGAAGCCAGGTCTATATTTTAAAAGCTTTGAGTTATGAAAAACTTGAAGAATTGATTGATATTGCTTCCGAAAGATATAATAAAGATGAGGGGACTGATTTTAAAATCCTTGAAAAAGAAGCTTTTATTCAGTACTCGGGTGGTGATGCCAGAAAATTAATCAATTCTGTAGAGCTGGTTTTGAATCAATATAAAAATTCAGGTACAACAGAAATTATTAATACTGATGTTCTTGAAGTCCTTCAGGAAACAATGGCGCTGTATGATAAAAACGGAGAGCAGCATTATGATATTATTTCAGCCTTTATCAAATCTATGCGTGGCGGTGATCCTAACGGAGCTGTTTACTGGCTGGCAAGGATGATTGCCGGAGGTGAAGATATTAAGTTTATTGCCCGTAGAATGCTTATTCTGGCTGCTGAAGATGTAGGATTGGCTAATCCTAATGCACTGGTGGTAGCCAACAATTGTTTTCAGGCGATCAATGTAATTGGTAATCCTGAAGCAAGGATTATATTAAGTGAAACAGCGGTATATCTTGCGGTTTCTCCCAAAAGTAATTCTGCTTATATGGCTATTAATGAAGCGCTGGCTTTGGTGAAACAGACCGGAAATCTGCCGGTACCGCTTCATTTGAGAAATGCTCCTACAAAACTGATGAAAGATCTGGACTACGGAAAAGAATATAAATATGCCCATTCCTATGAAGGAAATTTTGTAGAACAGGACTTTCTCCCTGAGGAAATCAGGAATGTAAAATTATATGAGCCCGGTAATAATTCTACGGAAAAGAAGATTTATGAGGAGCTTAAGAAAAAGTGGAACAATAAATATTAAAATAAAAAGGATGCTGAAAACGGCATCCTTTATTATTCAATTTATTCGGTAGTATAGATAAACAATGTTTTCTTACCGTTGTGATCTTTTGTTTCTGCTCTTTTCTTGATCTCAGGATAGATCATTGTGCTTGTATCTGTAAATTCATAGCCTTCAATAAATACCGGATTGTCTGCCGGGATATTATATTGTGCGTTGAGGTTAGATAATGACATTCTGTCAAATATATTTTCTCCGTTTTTGAATTTGTATTCAGTCACCCCTTTTGTAAAAACAGAACTGTATTTTTTTAAACTTTGGGGAAGACTTGCCTGGGTATTGTATACTTTAGAAACCTGCAATACGTTCTTTTTCGCATTGAACAATTCAACGGTTCCGATAGCGTTGTCAGCAACTGCAAACTTCACGGCAGGATTTTTTTGCTGTGCAAATAAAGTAGCAGAAGAGAGTATTAAAAAAGAGTAGAGTAATTTTTTCATAATCAGAATATGTAACTGTTAAAAACGTGATAAATATAGTTATTTTTTATAAAATGTGAATGAAATCTTAGATTGTTTTACATTTTATTTATAATAAAAACTTTTATCTTGAGTATCAGTCTGTGGTTTCCTCACTTTTATCTTTTTTATCAACCATGTTTCTGATGATATTTTTCAGGCGCTGAAAGGCGAAAGAACTTAATAATAAGATAATTCCGAGTGCAATAAAGGCACTGATTCTTGAAATGTTATCCATTTGCCATACATCATAACCATAGAGTTTTAAAACCATAAGTCCTATCAATGCAAAACCAACTTTGTTGTATTCCTGAATATCCTTTTTCAAGCCCATATAAATAAAAATGCTGGCAAGAAGAGTCCATACAATAGGAAGATAAAGAATATTGAAGTGTGCGCTTGCTTCATAAGAATGAGGAATATCACTGGAAACCATTAAAACATAGGAATGATGAAGCTCAAAGCTAACGGATATGATAAGTGCTAAAGACAGAATCCAGTAAGAAATCCAGGTTTTATGAAATTCAGATGACGGAATAATCCGGGAACATACATATATAAAAGGAATCCACTGAAGCAGGTGCAGTAAATAGAAACTCAAATGGAGCTTTTTTGTTAAAACAGCAGTGACAACCGGTAGTGTAGAAGCTGATGTATTAAAGATTATCAGAAAGAAAAACAGATAAATCATAACGGTCTGAACATCACTTCTGATATTCAGCTGTTTTCTGAAAAGTAATAATATAAATAGATAATAAATACTGAATAGCAATCCTATACTGACAATTGCTGACCAGGGCATCTCGGAAACGTGGTATGTAAGCTCAAAAAGAAGACTTAAATAAATAACTCCATAGCTCAACACCGTAATGAGGTCTTCAAAAAAGGTGTTGACTTTCTCCTGTGGCTCTTTTCCTGTATTCCTTAATAAATATAAATTGATCATTATTGAAATGATGGTAAACGAGCTTGTAATAAATGGAGGATTGAATATAATATTAAAATTTGTTGTCCCAAGATACTCTGTCCAGGTTACAATCTGAGCGATCATGACCAATGGGAAAAGAATGTAAAAGAAAATCTTGAAAATTTTATGACCTGTTTTTTTCCAGATGAAAAGCAGCAGGGTGGTTTCTATTGCCCAGATACTGGTGATAAGATGGGTTTTAAACTGAATCGCTATAGCAATGGTGATAAGGCTGGTAACGAGTCCTGCAAATACAGAATAAGCAATTCCGAAGTTTTTCCGCCCATATTCTCTAAAGAACAGAATAGCATTAACTGCTGCGAAAATAAGTGGGAAAATAATCGGAGGTTCATACGCTAAAGTATCAAAAACGTAGAGTAGTCCCAGCACACTCGAAAAATTAGCAAAAGCAAGTATTAAAATATCAGATGTTGAAAGTATACTCTTCCTAATGTAATCATGCAGGGCAAAAAGGTAGAAAATCACATAACTGATCATGTAAAAAGTAATGCTTAAAAGCTCCGGACTCTCGTTCGTCCAATAAAAGAGATAAGCAGTTGTAAAAATATAGGCAGTCCATCCCACGCTTTTCCAGTGTTGAAGAAAAGAGGCTACTAGCATTCCGATATTTAAAAGAATAAGATAAATAAACAGGAAAGGGTAGTTGCTTTGCCCGGTACTGATCATCATGGGAGCACTAAATCCTCCTATTAACGAGAAAATAATTAAGACTTCACTTTTATAATAATAGGATAAGAGAATAGATGCTGCTGTAATGAGTGCAGTGATAAAAAAAGCTATATTCTGTGTAAAAAGATGATATTCCCGGAAAGCAATAGTAGTGGTGAAATATAATACTGCAATTCCGCCTCCGGTTATAATGGAAGCAAATGCTGTATAGTTTCTTCTCAGGAAATGTCCTGTAATGATGATTCCGGCGCCGGTGCAAAAACCAATACCTGCTCGTGCAGTTTCTCCGATCCAGTTTTTATCAATAGCATACTTTACAAAATAACCAATTCCGAGAACGAGAGTAAAAATACCAATGATGGTGAGTGCATTTTGTTTTAAAAAATCAAAAACGGGAGTCAGCCAGTCTTTTTGAACCGGTGTTGGGATTTCTTCATTTTCTCCTCCATTTTTTATTGCTTCAGGAACAGTTTGATGAGATTGTACTTGCTGAGGTACGATAGTTTCTTCTGTTGAAGTTTTTTGATGAATCACTTCAGACTGATCCGGGACCTTATTGATTTTATGATTAAGGTCCGAAATTTCCTTTTCAAGTCTTCTGATTTTAGTATTCAGATTGTTGAAAATGATGAAGATTACTATAAGGATGATGGCCGCAACAAGTTCATTCATTTCATTAGTTTTATCAAATATAAAGAAATGTTTGAGAAGCTAATTAAAAAATTAACCCATCACTTATACTGTGATGGGTTAAATGGTATAGATAACTAACAATATGTTTTACTAGTTTGATATTTTGTAAATGGAGAACGAAGCAATACTGGATCCTAATAAGCCTACGTCCAATGCTGTTGATCCTACAAGACCAAATGAAATTTTGTCTCCTGCCTGGAAGGAATAGATTGAATTAATAGAAGTTTCGGCAATCGTCAGGCTTAATAAAATTAGGTTAGCACCACTGAACGGACGGCTATCTATAGTAGTTGCTACGCCAGCTCTTGTTCTTACAATACCAACTCCTGGGCTATTGGCCAATATTGATGCTTGTAATCCGGATCCATAACGAAATGCAAAGCCTATTGCATAAACACCTGTGGATGGAATTGTATAGGTATTATCTGTGTCGCTGAATAAGCTTCCAGATCCTAAAGTTCTTTCTGCTGCTAAGAAGTTAACAGCTCTGAATCCTGAAGGGAAAAGTCCAAGGCTCAAAAGGCTGATTCCTGCTGTCTTCTTTGCGGCATAAACAGTGGTGTTTGTATCAGATGCTGCGATTAATAATGCTGGGTCTACGGTGTAAACCTGAGTACTTCCCTGGTTAATTGCTAAAACCTGATAACCAGGTAATGCAGTAGCTGCGGGTGTATCTCTAACTTTCAGTGTTCCATTAACATCTAAAGTTGCAGATGGAGTAGCTGTATTGATACCAACTTGTGAAAATAATGGTAGAGCTGCGCATGCTAACATTAAGCTGTAAAGTTTAGTTTTCATGATCAAGATTTTAATTAGTTGCTTAGCAAATATACAACAAAAATTAAACCCTTCATTGTGAAATTTGTAATTTTAATATTAATATGATGTAATATTTTTAAACATATGTTTATATTTTGTGTAATATTGCCTCATAATTTAATTACGAGTTATTATATTTATCTTCTAATTAATTGTCTGTTTATAAGGTGTTTAAGGAAATGTATTTCTCTCCATAGTGTGGGTTATTTTTGTGGTAAAGGTGACGTGTAGAGCATCGGATATTTTTTTATAAAAATTATTTTTTTTGAGGTTTTTATTAGGTTTAAAAGCAAAAACACTGCTCTAATGGCAGTGTTTTTAATGTATTTATTTGCTTTTTTCTAGCTTTCTAAGAGGAATTCTTTATAGTTTCCAAGAAAATCAACATTAGCATTAATAGATTCAAGTTCTTTGAGGGCGTTTCCATGTAAGACATCTTCCCAAGGTCCTTCCACATTGATAAAGAAGAAATAATTGCCCAGCCCGGTCTTTAATGTTCTGGACTCAATTTTGCTGAGGTTCATCTTTCGCCATGCAAAAACCGATAAAACCTGATGCAATCCACCGGGATGATCTTCCGGAAGGGTGATTAGCATGCCTGCTTTTTCTCCTAAAGTTTCCAGATTGTTATTTTGATAAGTGTTCTGTTGTTTAGAGATAATAATAAACCGGGTATGATTCTGTTCAAAATCCTGAATATTACGGTTGATAATTTTCAGTCCATACAAATTGGCAGCAAACTGGTTTGCAACTGCAGCAATAGGAGTCTCCTTGTTTTCTGAAACAAATTTTGCAGCAGCAGCTGTAGAAGAAAAGTCCTGTTTTGGAATTTCCTTATAATGGGTGTCCAGAAAATGGAAACTCTGTGCCAGAGCCTGTGGGTGAGAATATATTCTTTCAATATTCTCAATAGAGTTTTCAGGGTGCATCATCAGGTGATGCGCAATAGGCATTACCGCTTCTGCTTCAATCTTAATAGACGGGGTCTTATATAAATAATCCAGCGTCATAGAAACTGTGCCCTCAATAGAGTTTTCCAAAGGTACAACTGCCTTTACTGCTTCTCCGTTTTCAACAGCATTAAAACAATCCAGAATACTGGCTTGTGGTAATAACTCTTCATCAGGAAAAAGCTGCGCCGCGGCAAGCTGGGTGAAACTGGCATGAGGTCCCAAAAATGCAATCTTCATAATATAATATATAAGGGATGATTAAAATAAAGGTACAAAGGTATTCATAAATAGATTTCAAAGTTCAAGGTTTTGGGTTTAATGTTGCTGGTTGCTCGTTTTTTTGTTCCTTAGTTCTTGGTTGAACAGTTATTTTCGTTATTTTACTAAAAATTCACCATTCACTTGCAAAGCAAAATTCACTATTGACCTTTCCTTTATAACTGCTCTACAAAAATTCCTGCTTTCTGTAACTTAATCCCTATCGTCCGCCTTCCAGTTCTTCTCAATCATTTCCATCAGAAAATCGGGGCATTTGATGACTTTGTTGGTTTTTGCATCCAGAAAAAATAAAGTAGTCGATGCTTCTGTTATTTTAATATGCTCTTCATTGTAAATTTCATATTCAAATTCAATTCTTACTCCCGGAATTTTTTTAACATAAGTATGAATTTCTAATTTTTGATCATACAAAGCTGGGCGAATATACTTAATTTTATAGTCCGAAACAGGGAGCCAAATTCCTTGGTTTTCAATTTCATTGTATGAAATTCCTATGCTTCTGAATAGCTCCACTCTCGCTACTTCAAAGTATGTTGCATAGTTACCATAGTATACATATTTCATTGGATCTGTTTCTGCGTAACGTACTCGTATTGAGTGTGTTGTGTGTATCATTTTAGGTGTTAAATTATACATACAAATATATTTTTAAATAATCAATACCTGCAATATTTTTTTTTGAAAAGAAAAAATTGGACCTTTGTCTTCCTTCTAAACACAGTACAAACAAAGAATAATCGGGGCATAAAAATGGATGACAATTTAATGATGATATGGCAGAAATGCCTTCAGTTTATGCGTGATAACCTGAACGCAGCTGAAGACAATTCTGACCTGAAAAAACTTGAAAAATCTTTCGATATGTTATTCGATAAGGTTCAGCCGCTTTCATTAGTAGCTAACAACCTTACGCTTATCGTACCGAGCGATTTTTACAAGGAATATATAGAGGACAATTACCTGTCCTTGCTTTCAGCTGCCCTGAAGAAAAATATTGGAAAAGGAGTGAAATTATGGTATTCTGTGATGGAAAACAGACCAAAAGGTGAAGAAAAACCAGTTACCATGAACATCAAGGGACAAAGCGTTCCTACTCCAAAAACACAGGAAACAATGCCTCAAGGATTCTCTGCTAATATTGTAAATCCTTTTGTAGTTCCCGGAATAAGAAAAGTAAATATAGATTCTAACCTTAAACCTGACTATTCTTTTGATAGTTATGTAGAAGGTGAAAGCAATAAGTTTGCAGCCACTGTAGCCAGATCCATTGCAAAAAGACCTGGAGCAACTGCCTTCAACCCGTTATTCTTATATGGAGGTTACGGAGTTGGAAAAACCCATTTAGGACAAGCTGTAGGACTTGAAGTAAAAAATCAGTTCCCTGATAAAGTAGTCCTTTATCTGTCTTCTGAAAAATTTATCCAGCAGTTTATTTCTGCTGCCAAAGCGCACAAGCAGACGGAATTTGCGAATTTCTATCAAATGGTAGATGTACTGATTATTGATGATATTCAGTTCTTATCAGGAAAATCAGCAACTCAGGATAGTTTCTTCCATATTTTTGATCATTTACATCAGAACGGAAAACAGATTATCCTTACTTCAGATAAAGCTCCTGCTGATATTATGGATATTCAGGACAGAATTGTTTCCCGTTTCAAATGGGGACTTTCTGCAGAAATCAAATCTCCGGATCTGTCTACAAGAAGACAAATCATTGAAGATAAACTAAGCAGAGACGGAATCGTTCTTCCTGGGGATATGCTTGATTTCCTTGCTGTGGAAACAAAAACCAATGTAAGAGAACTTATCGGAGTGATCAACTCTGTGATCGCTTACTCTACGGTATATAAGAGAGATCTGAGCCTTGAATTGTTAAAGGAAACGATTAACAGAATTGCTGCCAACCAGAAAAAGATTATCAACATTCCTTATATTCAGGAAGTGGTATGCGATTATTTTGGAATCAAGAAAGAACAATTGCTGTCGAAAACAAGAAAAAGAGAGATTGCATTACCAAGACAACTTGCGATGTACTTCTCTAAAGAATTTACCAATTCTACATTTACTAAAATCGGTGAAGAAATGGGAGGTAAAGACCACTCTACGGTAATGTATGCTTGTGATACGATCAAAGATGTATCAAAAATTGATAAAGAAATCAAGAAGTACGTAAAAGACCTTACAGAAAGAATCAAACAATAACATTGTTGAACAGAAATAAATTGAAATGAAGGATAGTTTTATTCTTCATTTTTTATTTAGTTTTGTTGGGATAAAAAGACTCTTTTTAAATAAATAGAATATGAAAATATTAATGGTTTGTCTGGGAAATATATGCAGAAGTCCTCTCGCAGAAGGGATCATGAAAACAAAGGTGCCGGGAAACTTTGTGGTAGACTCAGCCGGAACCATTTCAATGCATGAAGGAGAACATCCCGACAAAAGAGCCATTAAAACTGCCGCCAACCATAATATTGATATATCAAAACAGAGATCAAGACCCATTACCGGAAAAGATTTTGAAAACTTTGATAAGATCTACTGCATGGATATTGATGTCTTTGAAGATGTGGTTTCCAAAACAAGAAACGAAGAAGAACGACAGAAAGTATCTTTGTTTTTAGAAGTATTAGGGGATCATAAAAATGCTGAGGTTCCAGACCCTTATTGGGGAGATATGAGCGATTTTGAAAAAGTCTTTCAGCTTTTGGATAGGGGATGTGATGCTATAAAGAACCAAATATCTAAATCATAATCATGAAAAAACTACTGTTACTGCTCCTTGTAAGCTTTAATTTATCTTTTGCCCAAACCAAAGATGAAATAGAGATCCGTAAAGTAATGGATGACTTTATGGGATGTATTAAAACCAGAGATGAAGCCAAATATCTCTCTTTATTTCAGGAACCTGTACTTTGGACCGGGATTTACAAAGACAGGACGCAGGCTAAACGCCTTGAGAAAAATCCTAAGGCAGACTACTACTTTGCAGATGACTATAAGGCTTTTATAAAAAGTTTTAAAGATGATAAATCTGAAGAGAAATTTGATAATATTAAGATCGTGGAAGATGGAGCTATAGCTTCTGCCAATTTCGATTACAGCTTTTGGTATGACAGTAAAATGGAAAACTGGGGAAAGGAAATCTGGACACTGATGAAGATCAACGGAACCTGGAAGATCACTTCCGTTACCTTTTCCATGGATCTTACAAAATACTTTACACAACCTTCATTAAACGAAAGAACTAAAAAATAATACAATGCTTTTTTTACTCCCTGCTTACTTATCAGAAAATACTTCTATCAACCACTTTTCACCTGTTCTGAAGGATTATATCATGCAGACAGACTATTTCTTCGTGGAAAATGAAAAAACAGCAAGAAAGGTTGTTAAATTTTTTGCTCCGGAAAAAAAGCAGGCTGATCTGAAATTGTTTTTATTAGACAAATACACAGAAAATGCAGATATCAAGGAAGCTCAGGATCTGATGCTGAAAGGGCAGGACTTCGGCTTGTTGTCAGAAGCAGGATTGCCTTGTATTGCTGATCCTGGAAACCTGATCGTTAAATGGTGTCATGAGAAAAACATCAGAGTGATCCCTATTTCAGGGCCTTCATCCATTATTCTAGCCTTGATTTCCAGTGGATTCAACGGACAGGAATTTACTTTTCATGGTTATCTTCCTATTGATAAAGGAGAGAAAAAGAAGCATATCATGAATCTTGAAAGCCTTGTTCAGAAAACAGGATATTCACAGATTTTCATGGAAACACCATATAGAAACAATCAGCTTTTTGAAGATTTGTGTAAGTTTTTATCACCCAATACCAAGCTGTGTATTGCGGCCAATATCAACGATCCTGAACATGAATTCATCAAGACAAAATCTATAAAAGACTGGCAGAAACAGAAGCCGGAACTTCATAAAATTCCCGCAGTGTTTGTCCTTGGGAAATAAGCTTTATTCTTTTTGATTCAACGTAATCTTAAGAAACTTTACAATTTACAGGCTGAAAGAATTAAATATTCTCTCAGCCTTTCTTTTTTTGATTTAAAAGAATTTTCGGTAATCCATTAGCAGTCATATTAATAACAATACTTTACCTCTTTATTTTCTCTCTTTGTCTTATTTAATACTAATTCAAATAAATTTTATTTCAATAATGTGTGATTAATTTAGTGGATTTTTCGTACTTTTATGTTTTAATATTACATGATGATGTGTTAATAATAATATGTTATGAATTGTTATTTTGTGTTTTAATTTGAGATATTAACTAATTTATTTTGTTTAATTTAATTTTTATTGAAAATTTTACAATTAAATTTTTTACTGAATTTAAGCTATACCTTTTGCGTTTCTTTAATGATTTAGAAGGCAACGGTTTGAAAAATTAGCTTTATAGAAAATAGATCCGATAAAATCAACACCAAAATATTTAAATATGAAGACAAGTAAAATTTTTTTTCCGGTATTGCTGATGTTAGCTATGCTGGTACCTTCTTTAATTCATCTGTCTGCACACGGATATGTAATGAGCCCGGCATCACGAGGATATCAGGGAAGTCTGGATAAGGCTGCACTTGGCTATTCTGTGGCATTTGGAAAATATGGTACTGTAATTAATGAACCAGGTTCTCTGGAAGCGCCAAAAGGGTTTCCTGCAACAGGTCCCGCAGACGGAAAGATTGCCTCCGCTAATGGAAGCATAGGGGGAGACACTACACTGGATCTCCAGACTGCTGACAGGTGGAAGAAAACAAATATTTCTACGGGTGTGAATGCCTTTATCTGGAAATACTCGGCGTATCATGCAACCGCAAAATGGCATTATTACATGACAAAGCAAGGCTGGAATCCTAATCAACCTCTTTCCCGCCAGGATCTTGAGCTTATTGGTACAGTTACACATAACGGGACACCACCGCAGGATAATGTTTCTCATCAGATTACTGTTCCTTCTAACCGTACAGGGTATCATATTATTTTAGCCGTTTGGGATGTAGCAGATACCACTAATGCATTTTATAATGTAATTGACGTTAATGTAACCTCCGGAACAGGAGTTTCTGCACCTGCCACTCCTACAGGATTAACGCAAGTAGGAGTAACAAGTTCTTCTGCTAAAATAAGCTGGAATCCGCAATCAGATGCAGTATCCTATAACATTTTTCGTAATGGGCAAAATATTCAGCAGGTAAGTACACCTACTTTTCAGGATACGGGCTTAACTGCTAACACAGTTTATACATATGAAGTGCAGGCGAAAGGTTCTTCAGGGCTTACTTCAGGGAAAAGCACGCCACTCAATGTAAAAACAAACAGTGAGGGGACACTTGAAAAACCTACGGAACCATCCAACCTTCATTCAATGGCGATTACTGAAAACTCAGTTTCACTCATGTGGATGGCTTCTACCCACTCGCAGGGAATTAAAAATTATCATGTCTTTGAAAATGGAATCAAGGTAGGAGAGACTGTTCAAACAAGCTTTTTACGAACAGGTTTAACACAGGACACAGAATATCGTTATACGGTTAAATCTGTTGCTATGAACGATCAGTTCTCTGATGCCAGCAATGAATTAAAAGTCAGAACCAAGAAAGTTACATCAGGCAATGGACAATCCTATTGCGGAGCAGAACAATATAATGCTGTTAATGCATATCCTACAGCCGGAGTGAAAGTTTTCTACTCATGCAGAATATGGAAAAATAAATGGTATGCAAATCCGGGAGAAATGCCGGGAACCAATATGGTATGGGAAGAAGTAAGTGCATGTACTGAAGGGCCTGGTTGTGAATCAAGTGGTCCGATTACTTACTGCGGCGCACAGGAATATAGCCAAACAAAAACTTATCCAACAGCAGGAACAAAAGTATTCCATGCATGCAAGATCTGGGAAAACAAATGGTATGCAAATCCGGGAGAGGTACCAGGAAGTAATGCAGTTTGGAAAGTTGTAAGTGATTGCAATGAAAGGCAGAGTTGTAAAATATCTAGTTTTACTCACAAGGAAAATGATCTTTCAGTGATCGTATCCGAACATCTGATGAATTTTGCACCGGAAAGCTACTTTGATACAATAAGCAGAGTAGATGTCATTACTCCTCACGGACTTCAGATCATGACTTTTATGAATCCTGAGAAAAACAGTATGAATATCAGTAGACTTCAATCCGGAATCTATTTTGTGAAAATTCTTAATAAGGATGGGAGCAGTATTACTAAAACCATCAGGAAGTAGAAAAGTACAGAAAATTAATAGTGCCGTCTTATAATAAGGCGGCTTTTTTGTTATAAATTATAAAAATATTTAACGGCTCTTAACAAGGCTATAGCATTATTCTTGTTTTTAAAGATTACACTGGAAACAGTATAAATGTTGATAATGCAGTGAAAACCCGGGCATCAAAGATGCCCGGGTTTTTATATATTAATTTTTATTTTTTTTACCGGATTTCCATTTCCTCCAAAAGAAAATAATAAACGGAATAATTAAAAAGAAGGGCCAAAGAGAAACTATTCCGAGCATAAAGCTGACAAAACTGTTCCAGCCTTCCGTTACCGAATCTACAAAACGGCTTCCAAAACCTATTTTTGAGGTTGCCGAACTTCTCACTTTCTCTTTATATAAATTTAAACTTAAAGTACTGTAATTCACACGATCATCAATAAAACGTAGTCTTCCTTCTGCCACATCAATTTCATCTTCAAGCTCACGGATCTTTTCCTGAATTTCTAGCATATCTTTAGTCGTAGCAGCACTTTTAAGCATATCACGATACTTTTCGAGATAGATTTTTTTGTTGGCCAGCTTTATAGATACATCGGTATATTCCTCCGTGACATCATTTGATGAAATATTTTTGGATAAAACAGAGCCTACTCCGTCTGAAAACGAACTGATAAGAGCATCAAAATTTTTATGGGGAACTCTGATAATGAGGTTAAGATTATCATCCATATCTGTATTTTGAAAATCTTCTTTCTGAATATAAGCATTGTTTTTCTTTAAGATATCATTTACCTGACCCTGAGCTTTTTTAATATCACCCACCTGGATCTTCATATCACCGTTTTTGATGATTTTCCTGGAAATAGTGTCCGTTTTCTTAGCGGTAGAAGGTTCTTTGTTGGATCCGTTTTCATCGGAAGCCAGTTTTTCAGATATAGAATTGGGTGGAGAGGCTGGAGCATACGATTTATCTTCAGTAATAACTTCCATAAGATCCGCTTTTACTTCCTGTTTGGCAACTCCTGATTTATTACAGTTAATAAGAATAAGTCCTGATAAAAGGAGAATAATGTTTTTCATGGGTATTGTTTTTATGGATATGATCAAAAAGTGTGCTTAAAAGTGATCTTGTTTCGGATTTATTGGATTTTTTTTAATGAAAGATTAAAAAGAGCATAGAAAATCAAATAGTAATTTCAAAACCAGTCCGGAAAATTGTTGAAACAGTAAATTATTTCTATTTTTAAATCATGAAAAAAAGTCTTTTAGCATTTGTGTTTTATCCATTTCTGATGTATGCCCAGGAAGCTCCGAAACTTACGGATGAAATGGCCATGAAATTGTCTGATAAACCCCTTCACTGTATCAATCAGGAATACCCGAATAAAACAGCGCATATCATTAATAATGCAGGCGAAGTTCCTTTGACACCCAAAGATCTTCACCCTAGTTTTTATGGCTGCTTCGACTGGCATAGCTCTGTGCATGGACACTGGATGCTGGCAAGACTTTTGAAAACAAAACCCAATCTGTCTAATGCTAAAGAGATTGAAAAGATTTTAGATGAATCTTTTCAGAAAGATAAACTGAAGACAGAGGCAGACTATTTTACAAAATATCAGCTTACAGGAACTTTCGAGAGAACTTACGGCTGGGCATGGATCTTAAAACTGGACGAAGAGCTTACCAACTGGGATCTTCCGAAAGCTAAAATATGGCACGAAAATCTGAAACCGCTAACCGATCAGATTCTGAAATCCTGGAAAACCTATCTTCCAAAGCAAACCTACCCTAACAGAACCGGAGTTCATCCCAATACTGCATTTGCCATGGCTTTTGCTATAGACTGGGCAAGAGCTAATAAAGATAAAGAGTTTGAAAACCAGCTGATGGAAAAGGCTAAATATTTCTTCTTAAAAGAACAGAAAACACCTGCTTACCTTGAACCTGATGGGTCAGATTTTTTTTCGCCAAGTCTTGAAATTGCAGATCTGATGCGTAGAGTTCTTCCTCAAAAAGAATTTGTACAATGGCTGGGTGCTTTCTACGAAAAGAGAAGTCTAGAAAATGTTGAAAAAATTCCCGTGGTAAGTGATCTTAGTGACTATCAGACCGTTCATCTTGTGGGATTATCTTTTTCAAAAGCATGGTGTATGAAAGGAATTTCCAATGCGCTTCCTGCCGGTCATCCACTGAAAAAAGATTTCAAAAAAACGGCAGATGTATTTCTTGCCAATGGTTTACCACTGCTTTTTCAGGGAAATTACGGAGGAGATCACTGGCTGGCAAGTTTTGCAGTATATGCTCTGGAAGATTAATATCTGATTCCTGTTTTTTTAAGAATAAAACCTAACAACCAGATTGGTCCTATCAGAAGAAACTGAAGATCTTTGAGAAAAGATGGCTTTTGACCTTCTATTTTATGACCTATCAACTGAAAAATCCAGGTAATAACGAATACAGAAAGGTAAACGATCCATGATTGTTTACCGAAACTGATATTGGTCAGATAAATGAAATGCTCCATAATCAGCATAATAACAGCCATCATGACAGCTATTAAAAGAGAAAGCCTTATATAGAATAAAGTAATCAGAACAATCACAATAAGGCTAATGATACTGACACATCCGAAATAGGAAGCGCAGAAATGGGGAGAAGGAATAAGGGATGCAAACCCCAGAATTGTCCAAAAGATTAAAGGTACACAAATCCAGTGAATGAACTTGTTAGTAGCATTTCTATGGCTTTTACTGTATTCTGCAAATAAGAGATCAACCTTTCTCATACTGATAGGAAATTGGATTGATGCTAAAATAATAAAATTTTGTAATCACTGGTAAGATTGCTTACATTTGTCTTATGTCTGCCCTAGAAAAATTCGGAGTTGATATTTTTACGGAACGTAATATTTTCGAGAGAATAGCTGTCGATAAGCCGTTCCGTCCTGATAATCCTGCTTTTATTTTTATTAAATCAGGGACTATAAAACTTCGGCAGCATTTCAGTGATCTGGAAGTTTCTGCCAATATGTTTATGGTAACGGATCCGCAAACCATTTATGAAGTGGTTTCTGTAACCGATGATTTTCAGTCCCGAATGGTTTCTTATAAAAGAGAATTTATTGCAGCTCTATCATTGAAATTTAACCGTTTGATTACTTATCGTTATTTCAGACAGCAGATGAATAAGGGAGTACCTTTTCCTGAAGATGAAATGGAAGTAGTCTGGAAAAGCGTTAATTTTCTGAAGTATATCCTGGATTCTGAAACAGAAATGCTTTACAAGAAAGAAATGGTAGAACATCTTTTTTCTGTTTTCTGCTACCAGATGGCAGGGATTATTTCCAAGGAAGATAACAGTTCTATGAATCAGATGTCCAGACAGGAAGAGATTGTTTTTGTATTTCTTACTGACCTTTCGGAGCATCACCTTACAGAAAGAACCGTTGAGTTTTATGCCGAACGACAGTCGATTACAACCAGACATCTATCTTCCGTAGTGAAGACCATCACGGGCAAATCAGCGAGTCAGATCATCGCTTTAATAGTTATTAATGAAGCAAAAGTACTCTTAAACTCTTCCAATAAACCGGTTTCAGAGGTTTCTTCTATTCTCGGATTCAGTGATCAATACTCATTTTCTCACTTTTTTAAGAAGCATCTGGAGGTAAGTCCTACACAGTACAGGCATTTGTTCGAGAATTAAAATCTTACATTTGAACATCTTTTTCCAAAAATCAAACATTTGATTGATTTTGTTGTTGTCCTAACTTTGCATCTGTAAAACAAGGTAAAATGACAAAGAAAATAAAAACAGCACTATCTGTACTGATAGCAGCTTTTCCTGCGCTGTTTTTTTCACAACAGATTAAGCAGATGACTGCAGGTGAGGTGGCGGAACTTGCTGTTCAGAACCATCAGCAGCTCAAAGTGTCTGCACAGAACATCGGTATTGCAAAGCAAAACACGAATGTTGTTAAACTTCAAAAACTGCCCACTATTACAGCTTCTACAAGCCAGTTCTATTTAGGGGATGCAGTAGCCATTGACAAAGATTTTTCAAATTCTACAAATGTTCCGATGCCACATTACGGAAGTTCATATGCTGTACAGGCTACACAGCTGATCTTCAAAGGAGGACTGGTGAATAAATCTGTTGAAATGGCGGGACTTCGTGAGCAACTTTCTGAACTGGATTTAGAGAAAAATAAGCAGGATGTGAAGTTTTTAGTGATTTCCAATTATCTGGATGTCTATAAAACGATGAACCAGGAAGAGGTATTTCAGAATAACAAAAAACTGGCTCAGGAACGTCTTAAAAATATCCAAAAGTTCTATCAGCAGGGGATGGTAACCAGAAACGAAGTGATTCGTGGAGAATTGGCCATCAAAAATCTTGATCAAGGGATTCTTACTCTTTCTAACAACAAAAAAATTCTTAATTATAATTTAAATATTGCTTTAGGTTTATCCTCGGATACAGAAATTGTTCCTACAGAAAACTTAGAAAATAAAGAATCGGGGATAAGTATGGATTACTATACGGATCTTGCTCATGAGAAAAATCCGCTGCTTAAATCTGCTCAAAAAAACATTGCTGTTGCAGATAAAAATATTGAGATTATAAAAACTGATAATGCACCTACACTAGCTGGATTTGGGGGATATACCCTGCAGAGACCGATCACGACTAGAAACCCTGTTTTGGATATGTATTCAGGAGGATGGCAGACCGGAGTTTCTTTGAGTTATAACATAGATACACTGTATAAAACAAAAGAAAAAGTAAAATTAGGTGAACTGCAAAAGAACCAGGCGAATGACGCAATGACTCTGGTACAGCAGAATGTAGATATGGGAGTGAATGCTGCCTATACAAAATATCAGGAGGCAATTCAGCAGGCGGATATTCTGAATGATTCTAAAAGACTGGCAGAAGAAAACTACAAGATTACGGAAGCCAAATATCTGAATCAACTGGCAGTACAGGCAGAAATGATAGATGCTCAGAACCAGAAACTGCAGTCGGAGCTAGATTATGCTAATGCTGAAATCAATGTTTTGTATCAGTATTACAATCTTTTGAAATCTACAGGAACACTTTAATTTTTAAAACTGAAAATCAACACAATGGAAAACAAGGGACAAACTACTCAAGATACTACATCAACTCAAACAGCATCTGCTGTAGAAAATAAGAAAAAGAAAAATAAGACCAATAAAATCAGAGCTATTATTTCCAATATTATTGTATTTCTGGTCATTGGCTTTGGATTATTCTGGTTAGTACGCAATTATTTCCATATTGGAAGTAAAACCTATACAGAAGCGGCTCAGGTAGAGGAATTTATCAATCCTATTAACACAAGGGTTTCAGCTTATATCAAAGAAATTAAATTCATTGAACATCAGCATGTAAAAAAAGGAGATACACTGGTTATTTTGGATGACCGTGAAATTCTTACTCAGCTGGGACAGGCTGAAGCCGCTTACCAGAATGCGATGGCACAAAGAACAGCAACAAGTTCTTCCGTGAACACAGTTTCCAACAATATCAACGTCATGCAGTCTAATATTGCAGGAGCAAAAGCCAGATTATGGAATGCAGAACAGAACTTAAACAGATACAGAAATCTTTTAGCAGCTGAAGCAGTTACAAGACAACAATACGATCAGGTAAAGACTGAATATGATGCGCAAAAGGCTGCTTATGAAACTTTAGTAAACCAAAAACAATCAGCAAACCTTTCTACTACCGAAGTGAAAAGCAAACTGGGAATCAATGATGCTGAAATCAAAAGAACGAAATCTGCATTGGAAATGGCTAAGATCAATCTTTCATATACAGTTATTACCGCACCTTATGATGGAATAATGGGAAGAAGAACCCTTTCTGAAGGTCAATTGATTCAGCCGGGACAGCAGGTGGCAACCATTGTGCTGAATGGTCAGAAATGGGTTACAGCCAACTTTTTAGAAAGTCAGATGCCAAATATTAAAATTGGTGAGAAAATATCTATGACAGCTGATGCTTTAGGCGGTAAAAAATTTGAAGGAGTAGTGACAGCTGTTTCAGCGGCTACCGGATCAAGATATTCAAGTGTGCCGACAGATAATTCTACCGGAAATTTCATTAAAGTACAGCAAAGAATTCCCGTAAGAATAGAGTTTACAGCGTCCAACACAAAAGAAGATTTGGATAAACTGAGCGCAGGAATGAACATGAATGTGAATATTAATAAAGACTAAAAAGATCGAAGATATCAGATTCCAGACATTATGTTTGTGGAAAAGCTAAGGTTATGTTGAAGGTCTGCCATCTGATATCTGAAATCTACTACCTAAAAAATCATGTACAACAAAGGATTATATAGCGATTGGGTACCAAAACCCGTACAGCTCCTGCTGATTGTATTGCTGCTTGCTGTGGTAATGCCTATTGGTGGGGTTTATACAGGGAATATCAGCTATCTGACAGGAGGTACCGGTGCCATGACAGAATACTTCATGTGGGCTAACTATGCTACAACAATAGGAATGGGCGCCTGTATGCCCATTGTTCTCAGAATGAAAATGAGATTCAAAGTAAGAGATAAAATGGTGGCCTTACTCGTTATTCTCGCATTTCTAAACTTTGTGAATGCAACGACTCTGCAACCCATGGTTTTTGTATTTACTTCCTTGTTGATCGGGTTTATGAAAATGATGATCACGATAGAGCTGTTTCTTCCGCTGATGATGATGATCGGAAACCGAGGAATGTTTTATGGCCTGTTCTACACATTTGTACTGGTGATGAATCAGGTCGCGACTTATTATGCTGCTGAAGTGGCTGTTTCTTACAACTGGCAGCAGTTTTATATTCTGACATCGGTTTTATGTTTGATATTGGCACTTATTCATTGGATTTTTATGCATAATAAATATTTTGCCCTGAAAGTACCATTACATTATATTGACTGGCTGAGTATTCTGCTTTTTATCTCCACCTTCATGTTTTCTGCCTATGTACTTTCTTTCGGGAAGCAGCAGGACTGGCTGAATTCCCAGAATATCGTCAATGCGAGCATTGCTGCTTTCACAAGTTTTGCATTGCTTACCATTCGCCAGCTGACGTTGAAGAGACCTTACCTTTCATTTAAAATATTTGCAAAGAATAATGTACAACATGGTCTGTTTATGTTAATCTGGCTGGGAATGTTTTTAGGAACTGCATCTATTCAGAATACATTTGCGGTAGGAGTTCTGGGATATGATTCGGTGACCAATGCGAGACTGAGTATGCTGATGATTCCCGGGATCATTCTGGCAGGAGGGATTGCCGTATTTTGGTTTAAAAAAGAGAAACCGTTGAGAATGTTCATTTTTTCAGGATTTGCAGCGATGATGGGATATGCGATTATCATGTACTTTTCTATGGTATTGGAATTCAATTATGAAAACTGGTATCTGCCAATGTTTCTGAAAGGCTACGGAATGTGTGCATTATTTATCTCGGTATGGTTTTATACTTTGGATAAACTTGAAATGGATGATATGCTGGCTGCAATAGGGCTTGTCCTTGTTTGGAGAACTTTCCTTGCAGTAGGTCTTTTTTCAGCAGTTTTTTCATGGTTTCAGTACCATTTCCAGGTAATTGCCATAGGAGATCTTGCGGTCTATATGGACGGGATGACGATTACTCCTCAGAATGTAGCCTCCAATATGAAAGCAATTCAGCTGAATGCTATTATCATAGCAGGTAAAAAATTGTTTGGATATATTATTTTGGCTGGTCTTGGTGTCTTGGTGTATGTTCTTACTCATCATTTTGGAAGAGAACGTTTCCAGTATTTAAGATTTATTAGAGTTCTTGGCGGTAAATCTGTCATTGCAAGAAGAAGACTTCGTGAAAGAAAAAAATTATTAGAAGAAATAAAAGATGCTGCAGGGCCTGCAGTATAAAAGATAACCTTGTTTTTCACCAGTAGAATCCCGGATCTGTAAAGACCGGGATTCTACGCTTTTTAGAGGTATTCAGACGATAGCGAAAGTGGCTCAACCATGAACAGGCAGTCATGTCAAAAAAATGAGCAATCAGTAACATTAAGTTCAAAACTTTGAACTTTGCCCCCCGAAGCCTTATCTTTGCCTCATGAAAGATTTAATGGGCAGAGCGATCTGGGATTATTACCACAATGAAAATCCGGAGGATCTGCAGACTGAAACATCAATTTCTGAGCTGGATGAACTTCCGGTAGAATATTTATTCAGAGATTTTGAAGACATGAATGATATTGAGCAGAAAGCACTGGAATTATCTGAAGGAAAAGTTCTGGACATCGGAGCTGGGGCAGGTTCTCATGCTTTATATCTTCAGAATGAAAGAAATCTTGATGTAACAGCATTGGATATTTCACCAAAATCTATTGAAGTCTGTCAGCTGAGAGGAATTAAAAAAGCAGTTTGCAAAAATATGCTTGACTTTTCAGGTGAGACTTTTGATACCATTTTATTACTAATGAACGGTACCGGTGTTTTTGAAAGTCTTGCGAAAATTGATACTTATCTTCAGAAACTCTACACCTTGTTAGATGATAAAGGACAGATACTGATCGACAGTACAGATATCCTTTATATGTTTGACCGTGATAAGGATGGTGGAATATATATTCCTGCAGGAGGATATTATGGAGAACTGGATTATGTAGTTCATTATAAAGGTGAATCTGAAGAACCAATTACCTGGCTGTATCTTGACTTTAATACCTTGAAAAATGCTGCTGAAAATAACGGCTTTAAAATAGAAAGAGTATTGAAGGACGAAGATTCTTACCTGGCAAAGCTCATTAAGAAGTAATTTACAATGTCATTGCGAGCTGAAAGCGAAGCAATCTCAACAAATAATACATTGTCATTCTGTGAACAGGATGGCAATTTTTGTTTTTTATACAGCCTCCGGAACAAAGCGGTCGCCTTCTTTTAAATATCCCTCTAATTCCTGATTGGAAAACTTTCTTAAAACATTTTTATTAATCCATAAGCTATATATAAAAGAAAGGCTGTCTCTAATGAAACAGCCTGTGATCTTTATAAGGATTTTAATTATCCGATCTCAATACCGTTTTCAACATTACTGTCGTCCGGTGTTACGAAAGATAGTTTTCCGTCTGGTTTTGTTGTTAATAATAACATTCCCTGAGATTCAATTCCTCTGATTTTTCTTGGAGCAAGGTTCAACAGGATCATTACCTGCTTACCGATTACTTCCTCAGGAGTGAAGCTCTCTGCAATCCCGGAAACAACAGTCCTTACATCTACTCCTGTATCTACAGTAAGTTTTAATAATTTATCTGCTTTTTCTACTTTTTCAGCTTCTGTAATGGTTGCTGTTCTAAGGTCTATTTTAGTAAAGTCATCAAACGTGATCTCTTCTTTCATAGGGTTTGCGTTAGGGTTTGTTTTTTTATTGTTTTGTTTAGTGTTTTCCAGCTTTTGGATTTGAGCTTCAATGACATCGTCTTCGATTTTTGAGAAAAGAAGAGATGATTCGTTGATTTTATGCCCTGTTTCAATTAAAACGGCATGATTTTCAATCGTATTCCAGTCTTTCTTTTCAACGTTGAACATGTTCAACAGCTTTTCAGAGCTGAAAGGCATGAAAGGTTCACATAATTGAGCTAAAGCAACGGCTATTTGTGCCCCAACAAATAAAGATTGTGCAGCTTTTTCTGGATTGTCCTTAATGGTTTTCCAAGGTTCTTCTGTCTGAAGGTATTGATTTCCAAAACGAGCTAGGTTCATCAATGCAGTTAATGAATTTCTGAATTCGTAATTTTCAAGGAACCCTGAGATTTCTTTTGCTGACTTATTTATTTCTTGTAGTTCAGGACTGTTGGCATCTCCTTGTGGAACAACACCATCATAATACTTATGAATAAGAACGGCAACTCTGTTGATGAAGTTTCCGAAGATACCTACCAATTCAGAATTATTCTTAGTCTGGAAATCCTTCCATGTAAAGTTATTATCTTTTGTTTCCGGAGCAGATGATAGAAGAGCATATCTTAATACATCCTGTTGTCCCGGGAAGTCTTCTACATATTCATGAGCCCATACCGCCCAGTTTCTTGAAGTGGAGATCTTATCGTTCTCCAGGTTCAGGAATTCAAAAGCAGGAACATTTTTAGGCATAATATAATCTCCGTGAGCCTTCATCATCGCAGGGAAAATAATACAGTGGAATACAATATTATCCTTTCCGATAAAGTGTACCAAGTCACTGCTTTCACTTTGCCAGTAATCTTTCCAGTCTTTTCCGTTCTTCTCAGCCCATTCTTTGGTGAAAGAAATATAACCGATTGGAGCATCAAACCATACATATAATACTTTTCCTTCTGCATTCGGAAGCGGAACCGGAACACCCCAGTTCAGGTCTCTGGTCATGGCACGAGGCTTAAGGCCGTCATTCAGCCATGATTTCACCTGTCCGTATACATTAGGCTTCCAATCATCTTTATGGCCTTCAATGATCCACTCATTTAAGAAGTCTTCATATTCGTTTAATGGCAGATACCAGTTTTTAGTTTCTTTAAGAATAGGAACATTTCCGCTAAGCATTGATTTCGGGTTGATCAGCTCAGAAGGAGAAAGGGTAGAGCCACATTTCTCACATTGGTCACCGTAAGCATTTTCGTTACCACAATTAGGACATGTTCCTACAATGTAACGGTCAGCAAGGAATTCTCCTGCCTGCTCATCAAAATACTGCTCAGAAACTTCTTCTGTGAATTTTCCTTTTTCGTATAAAACCTTAAAGAAATCCTGACTGGTTTCATAATGGTTTTTAGACGTTGTTCTTGAATATTCATCAAATGAAATTCCCAGATCAGCAAAAGATTTTTTAATGATCCCGTGATATTTGTCAACAATATCCTGAGGAGTAACTCCTTCTTTTTTAGCTCTTATGGTAATAGGAATTCCGTGTTCATCCGAACCACAGATAAACGCTACATCTTTTCCTAATCTTCTCTGAAATCTTGCGTAAACATCCGCAGGAATATAAACACCTGCCAAATGTCCTATATGAACCGGCCCGTTTGCATAAGGCAAAGCTGCCGTAATCATCTTTCTGTTTGACATTTATAGTAAAGTTTTGACTACAAAGATAAGGAATATCTGTTGAATACCGCTATTGAAGGTATTATTATGCCGAAGAATGCTTTTTTTAAAGGTTGAATATGAATTTAAGTTAAACGGTTGTTTAACTAAATATCAATTTAATATAAATGTTATGCAATGCATAAGACGGTGCAAATTATTGAAATCTAAAAAACTAACTAAAATGCGTTTCGTAATATACATAATTTTAACTTAAATTATATTAAAATTACAATAATTCTAATTTTTTTTTAAATTGCGAGTCTGGCTTAAGGCCAAAACGAGACTTAAAAAACGAAACTATAAAAAAATATGATTGTGAATAATTTTACAACAGTATTGAAAATTGCACCTGCTTTTTTATTGGCCAGTACAATAATGCACGCGCAGAAAAAAGACTCTGTTCCTCAGGAGAAGAAAATTGAGGAAGTTGTATTAATCGGGTATGGAAAGCAGAAGAAATCTGATCTTACCGGTTCTATAACTTCGGTCACGGCCAAAGACTTCAACGGAGGAGCAACTTCTGCCGGGCAACTAATCCAAGGGAAAACTCCAGGAGTTCAGATTACAAATAGTAGTGGAGCACCTGGCTCCGGAACTAAAATAAGAATTAGAGGAACATCTTCCTTAAACGGTGAAAACTCACCATTAATAGTTATTGATGGTGTACCACAGGATTTTTCCGGAGTAAATGGAGCATCAGACCCTCTATCACTTATTAATCCAAATGATATAGAGAGTTTTGATATTCTAAAAGATGCTTCAGCTACAGCTATTTATGGTAACAGAGCTTCAAACGGGGTAATTTTAATTACTACAAAGAAAGGAACTGCAGGTAAATTTAAAGTGAATTTTTCAACACTTACCTCTGTTTCAACAAAAATGGATAATGTAGACGTTCTGAATGCTGACCAGTATAGATCATTTGTGAATGATTTGGCAAAAACAAATGCTGCTGTTGCAACCAATGCATCAAGACTGGGCAATGCTAATACCAATTGGCAGGATCAGATTTATCAGAAAGCATGGGGAACAGATAATAACCTTGCCTTCTCAGGAGGAGTTAAATGGTTACCATACCGTTTATCACTTGGATATAATGATCAGAATGGTATTGTAAAAACAAACTCATTCAGAAGAACATCGGTGGGGCTAAATTTAAATCCTAAGTTTTTTGATAATCACCTTACCGTAAATGTTAATGCAAAAGGTACTTTTACAGACAATAGATTTGTTGATGGAGGAGTAATTAAGGCTGCTACTTATTTTGATCCGACTCAGCCTGTATATTCAGGAAATCCAAATTATGGAGGATTTTATGAATGGACAGATCCTAATAATAATGTTACCGGGCTTAATGTAAATGGTACATCCAATCCATTAGGTCTTTTGAATGGGGTGCATGACGTGTCTTCTGTTTGGAGAGGTTTAGGAAACATTCAATTGGATTATAAACTACACTTCCTGCCTGATCTGCATGTAAATGTTAACGCAGGATATGATTATTCTAAGAGTAACGGAGCAAAAACTGTAAGTCCTATTTATAGAGCTGGTATCGTTGATTTGGGAACCTATAACCAATATACGATGGAGAAAAAGAATAAATTGTTGGAAACATATTTAAATTATTTAAAAACAATTACTTCTATTTCTACTACAGTTGATCTTACAGCAGGTTATGCATATCAGGATTTTCATACAATTATTCCTGGTTCTACTACTCTTAAGGGAAGAGGACAGAATACCTTTACCAATGACTTTGAAACCAAAAATGTACTTCTGTCATTCTATGGAAGAGGAATCTTTACAATAGCTAATAAGTATATCCTTTCTGCTTCAATCAGAAGAGATGGATCTTCAAGATTTTATAATGGTACAAAAAGTAATGTTTGGGGGAATTTCCCTGGAGTATCCGTTGCCTGGAAAATTAATGAAGAAAACTTCCTGAAAGATACTGGTATTAATACTTTAAAATTAAGAGCTGGCTGGGGGAAAACAGGACAACAGGAACTTCCTGCACTGGATACCAATAAACCGAGAAACTACCCATCTTATGCTGCTTATAATTTAAGTTCCAGCGGAGCTGAATATCAGTTTGGAGATCAGTTCTTCTTTATGATGAGACCGGAGATCTACAACCCTAATCTGGGCTGGGAAATTACAACAACGAAAAACGCTGGTATCGATTTTGGCTTTGCAAAAAATAGAATCACAGGTTCCATTGACGTGTACCAGAAAGATACAAAAGATCTGATAGTAGATTCACCCATTGCAGCAGGAGATTTAAGTAATCATAACTTATTGAATGTAGGGAATATGCAGACAAAGGGTATTGAAGCTGCTATTACATTTATTCCGATAAAAAGAGAGAACACTACATGGGAAGTATCCTTTAATGCTACACACTACAAATCAAAAATTACCAAACTGATTAACGGAGCGGACGATACTTATAGAATTTTGGTAGGTGGTATTGAAGGAGGTGTTAATAACACAATTCAGGCTCACACCGTAGGTCGTCAGCCTAATGCATTCTATGTATTCCAACAGGTTTATGATGCTAATGGAAAACCTTTGGATGGGGTATATTTAGATAGAAACGGAGATGGTAAAATTGATGTTAATGACAGATATTATTATAAGTCTACACAGCCTGATGCTATTATAGGATTTAATACCAAGTTTTCACATAATAATTGGGATATTGGTTTAAGTGCAAGAGCTGTATTAGGAAATTATGTGTATAATAATGCTGCTTCCAATAGTTCTATTCAATCATTAACCACCAATAATTATCTGCAGAATACATATTCTACAGCAGCAGATTATAGATTTTCAAGCCCTCAGTATTTCTCTGACCTTTTTGTAGAAAATGCTTCATTCTTTAGATTAGATAATATCAATGCCGGATATAATTTTAAAGATGTTTTCTATAAAGGTAGTAATGTTAGAGTATATGCAATGCTGCAAAATGTGTTTGTGATTACCAAATATTCGGGGATAGATCCTGAAGTTTTTGGAAACATTGACAATGGATATTATCAAATGCCAAAAGTATATTCTTTAGGGTTTAACTTTCAATTTTAAGAGAAATGAAAAATATTAAAACAAATATAATTGCTGTTGCGGCTTTATTAAGTATTCTTACTGCAACATCTTGTGTGAATGATTTAGAACAACAGCCTATTACAGATGTAACATCAGCGAGTGTTTTTAATGACTTTGCAAATTATCCTATGGCTTTAGCAAAAATATACGGAGGTTTTGCAAACGGAGGGCAAAGTGCGAATGGAGGAAACTCTGATATCAACGGAATTGATGGAAACTTTTCACAATATACAAGAGTACTCTATACATTACAAACATTGCCTACAGATGAAGCTGTAATCGCTTGGAATGATGGTAATTTGCAGACAATCCATAAAATGACCTGGGATTCTTCCAATGAATTTGTTGAAGGTGCATATTACAGAATTTTCACGCAAATTGCTACCAGTAACGAATTTTTAAGAAATGTAACTGATGAAAAGTTAGCATCAAACAATATTACCGGAACTAATTTAACTGAAGCTAAATATATGAGAGCGGAAGTAAGATATCTGCGTGCCTTATCTTATTATTACGCTTTGGATTTATTTGGGAATGTACCATTCGTGGATGAAAGCTATTTGCCAGGTTCAGTAAATCCACCTAAAAGGATCAGCCGTACAGAACTTTTTAATTTTCTTGAAAGTGAATTGATGGCAGTGGCAGGAGATCTTAAAGATCCAAAAGCGAATGCCTATGGAAGAGTAGATAAAGCTGCGGCTTGGTCTTTATTGGCCCGTCTTTATCTTAATTCACAGATATATAACGGATCTAACCATTATACAGATTGTATTACATATTGTAACAAAGTAATACAGGCAGGATACTCTCTGAAAACAAAATATGCAGACTTATTCCTTGCAGATAATGACAAAAATAACCCTGAGGTCATACTTCCTGTTGCATTCGACGGAGTTCATATCCAAACATCAGGAGGTACAACCTATCTTATCCATGCCGGAGTAGGAGGAAGTATGCCTGGTTCTAGTTTTGGTATCAGTGGTGGCTGGGGTGGTTTAAGAACTACAAAAGCTTATGTAAATTTATTTTCAGGATCAACATCTGACCAAAGAAGGAGTTTTTATACAGATGGCCAAAATCTTGAAATTAATGATTTGGGAGTCTTTACAGACGGTTATGCATTTGTTAAATATAAAAACTTAACAAGTGATGGAAAGCCAGGATCTGATGCATCAGGAAACTTCTGCGATACAGATATTCCAATCTTTAGGTTAGCAGATATTTATCTGATGTATGCTGAGGCTACTTTAAGAGGTGGAAGTGGCGGAAATGCTGCAACAGCGCTAGGCTATGTAAATGCCTTGAGAACGCGTGCTGGTGCCGGAACAGTAGCGTCAATTAATACTGACTATATATTAGACGAGAGAGGAAGAGAACTGGGCTGGGAAATGACCAGAAGAACAGATCTTATCCGTTATGGTAAATTTACTACTGGAGCATATTTGTGGCCATGGAAAGGAGGTGTTAAAGACGGAAAAAGTGTAGAAGACTACAGAAATCTTTATCCTATCCCTGCAAAAGATATTATTGCTAACTCAAATTTGGTTCAAAATCCTGGATATTAATTTAAAATCCTGTTTAAAATGAAAAATTTATTCAAAATACTAGCCTTGGTTTTTACAGGACTTTTAGTTTTTTCCTGTGAAAAAGACGAGGATCAGGCAGTTGTTAATGAAACATCTGCAGGTAAAATTTCTGCTGATAAAAGTGCAATAGTTCTTAATGAGCTTAATGCCAATGATGCTGTAATCACTTTTACATGGACAAAGCCGACATTTAATATTGCTGTAGTTCCTAATCAGAAAGTAGAATTTGGAATTAAAGGGGATGGTTTCAAAAAAAGTGCTGCTATCGACTTTTCCAATGATATGACCTCGGGAGCAATTACTCATGCAGCAATGAATGCAGCAATGTTTTCTATTGGAGCTGTACCGGATGTTGTAAATGACATTGAGGTAAGATTGAAAACTTCTGTAGGACCGGCAACTTTTTACTCTAATGTAATTGCAATTAAGGTAACTCCATATACTCCAAACCCTGATTTGGTATATCCTAAAATCAATGTGCCGGGAGCATATGCAGGAGCAGCAGGCTACGCAAACTGGACTCCTGCCAATTCACCGAATTTGTTTTCTCCTGAGAAAAATGATAAATACAGAGGATTTATTTTCATCAAAGATGCTTCAGGTGATAACGGGAAATACAAATTTGCAATCAATCAGGATTGGCCGGGAAATAAAGGAGATGATGGAACCAATACAGGAAAACTAAAAGCCGATGGATCAGATATAGTACCATCAGCAGCCGGAACTTTTTATATGAAAGTGGACTGGGCTGCAAACACTTATTCTGCGGTGTTAGCAAACTTTGGTATTATCGGAGATGCAACTCCTACAGGATGGAATTCAGATACAGATTTCGTGTATAATCCTGCAACTAAAACTTATGTCATCAATTCAATTGCATTGTCTAATACCGGAGTATTTAAATTCAGAGCCAATGATGATTGGGCAATGAAATTCCAGCCAAAAGATGCAGATCAGACTTTGGTTTCCGGAACTGCTGTTCAATCTTATTTTAGTGCAGAGAATACGGTAACAGGAGACCCTGCATATAAAGTTTCACAGGCAGGGAACTACAAAATTGAACTGGATTTACACAATTCAGCATATTACAAGTTAACCATTACTAAATTGTAAATCAAACTAGAATAAAACAAAGTGCTGTTTATAGCAGCACTTTATCTATTTTTTAAGTTAATAAATAGTCATTATGAAGAAAATTACAGTTGGAGCGCTTTTGCTCTCAATGATGTTTACAGGTGTGAAAGCCCAATCTTTAAAATCTCCGGACGGGAAGTTTGAAATGAACTTTCAGCTGAAAGAAGGAGTACCTTACTATAACCTGAAGTTCAATGGTGCAGTAGTAGTAGAAGATTCTAAATTGGGATTGCGATTATTTAAAGACACAGCCATAAAATTTGCTTCTGAAATAGCCAAATCAGAAGATGCAAAATACGATCTAAACAACGGTTTTGCAAAAACAGATGAAAAAAGAGACTCCAAAAATGAAACCTGGCAGCCGGTTTTAGGAGAAAAGAAAAATTATATCAATCATTACAACGAACTGGCAGTTACCCTGAATCAGGCTTCTACGGACAGAAGTATTGTGGTAAAATTCAGATTGTTTAATGATGGATTAGGATTCCGATATGAATTCCCTCAGCAAAAAAATCTGAATTATTTCGTTATAAGAGAAGAAGACTCTGAAATTGATTTCCCTACCGATATGAAGGCATGGTGGATGGTTGCAGATTATGACTCTCAGGAATACCAGTATCAGGAGACCAAAGTTTCTGAAATTCCGGCAAAATGGGATAAAGCATTTGATGCGAATGCATCACAGTCATTGGTGAAAAATGCAGTTCAGTCTCCTTTAATGCTTAAAAGAGAAGGAAAAGAGCCATTGTATATCAACGTTGCTGAAGCTGCTGTATTAGATTATCCGGCTTCACATCTGGAAGTAGATGCGCAGAATTATAAGTTCAAAACGCACTTAACAGCTGACAGGCAAGGAGCGAAAGGATACATTCAGACTCCTTCAGTAACCCCATGGAGAACAATTATCGTAGCTCCGAAAGCAGAGCAGGTAATGGATTCTAAAATGATCTTTAACCTTAATGAGCCTACAAAATATACCGATACCTCTTACATTCACCCTACAAAATACATGGGAGTCTGGTGGGAAATGATCATCGGGAAATCACAATGGGCCTATTCTACAGCTGAAAATGTACACTTAGGTAAAACTGATTTTGCCAAATTAACTCCAAACGGAAAACATGCTGCAAACAATACCAAAGTTAAAGAATATATTGACTTTGCGGCGGAAAACGGTTTCCAGGGGTTATTAATTGAAGGTTGGAACATCGGTTGGGAAGACTGGTTCGGACACTCTAAAGAATTCGTTTTTGATTTCATTACCCCTTACCCGGATTTTGATATCAAAATGTTGAATGAATATGCACATTCAAAAGGAATTAAACTGATCATGCACCACGAAACTTCTGGTTCTGCAACGAACTACGAAAGATGGGCTGATAAAGCTTTCCAAACGATGAACAAATATGGCTATGATGCTGTGAAAACCGGATATGTAGGAGATATTATTCCTAGAGGAGAACACCATTACTCTCAATGGACGATTAACCACTTCTATAGAATTGCTGAAAAAGCAAACGATTATAAAATCATGGTTAACTCTCACGAATCTGTACGTCCTACAGGAGAGAGCCGCACTTACCCGAACTACATTTCTGCAGAAGCAGCACGTGGAACGGAATATGAAGCATTCGGAGGAAATAAGCCTGACCACCAGACGGTTCTTCCGTTTACAAGATGGATGGGAGGTTCTATGGACTACACACCTGGAATTTTCCAGACTAAGTTAGACTATTATTTCCCTGGAGATAACCGTTTCGTAAAAACTACTCTGGTAAAACAATTAGCTCTTTATGTAACAATGTATATGCCGCTTCAGATGGCAGCAGATCTTCCTGAGAACTACAAAAAGCATATGGATGCATTCCAGTTTATCAAGGATGTAGCAGCAGATTGGGATGATACAAAGATCTTATCTGCAGAACCGGGAGATTATGTGATTACAGCAAGAAAAGCAAAAGGTACTGAAAACTGGTTTGTAGGAGGTATTACCGATGAGAACAAACGTGAGTATACAGTAGACTTTTCATTCCTTGATAAAGGAAAAAAATATGAAGCAACGATCTATGAAGATGGAAAAGATGCTGATTATATTGATAATCCTCAAAGCTATAATATCTATAAGAAAGAGATTACAGCTAAGTCAAAAATTAATTTTAAAATGGTAAGAAGCGGTGGTTTCGCAGTTTCTATTAAACCTGTAAAATAATTTGAAGAAACACTAAGGTACCCCGTTCATCGGCTTTTCGATGTCCGGGGTATTTTTTTTATAATTATTTGTCCCCTGCCTGCTGGTTCAGTTGTGAATATTGATATTCAGCGTTGGGTGATTGCTCCTTTAGAGATGAGCTTTCATTTTTTATCTTTTCCTTGTGCTTGTATTCCCTTTGGTATTGCTTTACCGTTTTTCCGGTACCATCGTGTCTCCATCCCGGTGAATAAAAAAGATACTTTATGCGGTCTTTGAAAGAAATCCCCGGCTGTCTGATATCTTTTCCTATTCTTCTCCATTCATAGAAAAGCATCGTTGCTGGATCTTTGGACTTTATTTTTGGATATACACCATATTTCACAGGAACTTCAGGATCTTCTTTTTCAAAAGTTCCAAAAATTTTATCCCAGATAATCAGTCCCATTCCCATATTACGGTCCAGATATTTAATATTGCAGGCATGATGTACCCTGTGATGAGAAGGAGTAACCAGAATATATTCTAAAAATCCCATGCTTTTAATAGATTGCGTATGAACAAAAGTGCCATAAATCTGTATTGCAGAATACGCTACCAGAATATGCCATGGATGAAATCCCATAAAAGCTAACGGAGAAAAAAACAAATACCTGTAAAGGGGTTGAAATACAGGACTTCTGAACCCTGTGCTGATGTTGAAATAATCAGAATTGTGATGGGTAATATGTACGGCCCAGAAGACACGTGAGTGATGATCTACATAATGATGAACATAATAAGCGAAATCCTGAGCAAGGAATACAGCAATCCAATACCAGATTCCCTCTTGCCAGTCGAAGATACGGTGATGATAAAAAAACATCATGACAAACAAAGAGAACCCTTTCATTATGATGTCTAACCCGTAGTTGAGCAGAGCAAAAAGAACATTGGTTGCTACATCTTTAGTCTCATAAATTTTCTCTTTATTGAAGTGGCTGTAGGCCATTTCTGCAAAAATAATTACAGCAAATACAGGAATGGTCCATGTGTAAACAACATCTGGCCCCTCAGCTTTAAACATACTACTGAAATCAAACATTTTTTCTGTAAAACTAAAGATAAAAAGGGGGATAAATTAACTTTTAGGATGAATTTTTTATGAAAATTTTAAGTTTTTTTTATAAAAGTTAAAAAGTGAGTACCAAATTTTGAAAAATTACATAATCATGATGAAAAAAAAGAGACATTCTACTATATTTTGAATGTCTATATAAAAATTAAATGCTAAATTGAACACTAATATGAAGACAATATTTGCCGCATTAGCCCTTTCAATAGCTTCTGCCGCCTTTTCCCAAAAAGTGTTGGAAAGAATAGAGCCGGCTTTCTGGTGGAAAGGAATGAAAAACCCTGAACTTCAGATTCTTGTGTACGGAAAAGACGTTGCCTACAACGAGATTGCACTTTCAGACGGAATACAGATCAAAGACATCCGGAAAGTTGATAATCCGAATTACGTTTTTATTACCGTGAACACGAATGAAATAAACGTTCCGAAGTTTACGATTACTATTAAAAAAGGTAATAAAAACCTGAGTTCCTATACATATGAACTGAAGCAAAGAAATCCAGGATCTGCCAACCGTGAATCTTTTACTTCAAAAGACGTTATGTATCTGATCATGCCGGACCGCTTTGCCAATGGCAGTGAAAAGAATGATTCAAGGCCGGAGCTTACAGAAAAAATAGATCGCACCCTGCCTAACGGAAGACATGGCGGAGACCTCACCGGTATCATCAATCACCTTGACTATATTCAGAATCTGGGAGCTACAGCAGTCTGGCTCACTCCGGTAAATGAAGACAATGAAAAAGTGTATTCTTATCACGGATATGCCCAGACAGACCTGTATAAAATTGATGGCCGTTACGGAACAAACGAGGATTATAAAACTTTATCCAAAGAGCTGAATAAACGAAATATGATGCTGGTGATGGATTATGTGACCAATCATTGGGGAGGTTCACACTGGATGATCAAAGATCTTCCTTCAAAAGACTGGATACATTGGTTTGATGAGGGAGAAAAAGGATTTAAGCGTTCCAATTATAAAACGACAACACAATTTGATACCAATGCCTCTGACATTGATAGAAAATATGCGCTGGACGGATGGTTTGATACTACTATGCCGGACATTAACCAGAAAAATCCACTTGTTCTGAAGTATTTAACTCAAAATGCAATCTGGTGGATAGAGTATGCAGAATTGGGTGGATTTCGGGTAGATACTTATCCTTATAACGATAAAGAAGCTATGGCAAAATGGGCCAAAGCCATTACAGATGAATATCCGAAATTCAATATTGTTGGAGAAACCTGGCTTTATACAACAGCACAAATCGCAGCATGGCAGAAAAACTCAAAAATAGGTGCTATAGAAGGGTACAATTCAAATTTACCATCGGTGATGGATTTTATGTTGTTTGAAAATATGCCCAAAGCTCTTAAAGAAAAAGAAGGCTGGGATAAAGGAATGATCCGTATCTATGACTCCTTCACCAGTGATTTCCTTTATCCGGATATCAACAATCTTTTGGTTTTCTTTGAAAATCATGATACTGAAAGATGGAATGAGATTTTTAACGCAAATCCTGCCGCTTACAAAATAGGACTTACTCTGATCTCAACGGTAAGAGGAATTCCACAGATCTATTACGGATCAGAAATAGGAATGAGAGGAGATAAAACAAAGGGAGGTGATGCAGATATCCGAAGAGATTTTCCGGGAGGCTGGAAGTCTGATGCTCAGAATGCCTTTAACCCGTCTGCTCAGACTCAGGAACAGCAAGAATTTTTCCGGTTTACTCAAAAATTATTAAACTGGAGAAAAGGCAAAGATTTGATTCATAATGGAAAAACTAAAAACTTCGTTCCTCAGGATGGTGTTTTTGTATATTTCCGATACAATGAAAAAGAAAGTGTAATGGTCATCATCAACAATAATGAAAAAGATCAGACGTTAGACTTGAAACGATTTGCTGAATCACTTAACGGATTTACAAAAGGGAAAGAGGTTATTTCGGGAAAAGAGATTTCATTACAAAACAGCATAAATATTCCTGCAAAAACTCCATTCATCATTGAACTTGAAAAATAATTAATACATATGAAAAAACTAACGACTGCTTATACATTAATCCTTTTTATTCTGGGGTTTTCTTTATTGAATGCTCAGTCGAAAACCAGATTTGAAAAAGAAAAATCTGAAATCAGTACTATGCTGGATACTTTCAATGCAACGGCTGCAAAAGCAGATTATAATGCCTATTTTAACCTTTTTGCGGATGAATCCACTTTCATTGGAACAGATGCTACCGAAATATGGAACAAAAACGAATTCATGGTATGGGCAAAACCTTATTTCGACAAAAAGAAAACCTGGAATTTTAAAGCTCTTAAAAGAAATATTTACTTCAGTAAAGATGGAAAACTGGCGTGGTTTGATGAACTATTGGATACCCAAATGAAAATATGCAGAGGTTCAGGAGTAGTAGAAAAAATCAACGGTAGCTGGAAGGTAAAACAATATGTTCTTTCTGTGACCGTTCCTAATGAGGTGGTAGATAAAGTAGTGGTAGAAAAAGCCCCTATCGAAGATGCATTAATCCAAAAGCTGAAGTCATAATGGCAGAAATGGTGGGGAAATATAATTCGGGGCCATTTGGCAGAAGAAAAAAGCCAAACTTATCCATGCTCCAGATTATTAACATGAGTATGGGATTCCTTGGAATTCAAATGGCGTTCGGACTACAAAATGGAAATGCAAGCCGTATTCTGGGTAATTTAGGAGCTGATGTTCACGAATTATCATGGTTCTGGCTGGTGGCTCCTGTTACAGGACTGATTGTTCAGCCTATCATTGGGCATATGGGAGATAATACCTGGAGTCCGTTGGGAAGGAGAAAACCTTACTTCTTAATTGGAGCCGTTTTATGCGCTATAGGGCTGGTACTTCTTCCAAATGCAGCATCCGTTACTCAGATGTTTGCTGCCAATGCTCTTTTATTAGCGGTCATATTCCTTGCTATGATGGATGCTTCCGTAAATATTGCGATGGAGCCTTTCAGAGCTTTGGTAGGAGATATGCTCCCGAAACATCAAGGAACAATAGGGTTTTCAGTGCAGACAATTCTGATTGGAATCGGAGCCGTATTGGGCTCTTATCTACCGGATTGGTTAACAAAAATGGGGATTTCCAACGAAGCCCCGGCAGGATTTGTGGCTGATAATGTGATTTACTCCTTTTATATAGGAGCAGGATTGCTCATTATCTCAATTCTGTATACCATCTTGACAACCAGAGAATATTCTCCGCAGGAATTCGCTGATTTTGAAGACGGAAAAGAAGTAGAACAACACAAGTCTAAGCTTTCGGATATTTTTAAAGACTTTGCAGCCATTCCTCCACAGATGAAAAAACTGGGAATCGTTCAGTTCTTTTCCTGGTTTGCATTATTTACCATGTGGGTATTTACTACCAGTGCGCTGGCAACCCATCATTTTGGGCTTTCTCCGGAAGATACCCATTCCAAGGCATTTAATGATGCAGGGGATTTAACAGGGAAGCTTTTCGGAATGTACAATCTCTGGGCAATCCCGTTTGCATTTCTATTGACCCCAATAGCGAAACTGATTGGTAAAAAACAGACTCATGCTTTAGCTTTGCTGTGCGGAGGTTTGGGGCTTGTTTCAATGTATTTCATTAAAGATGTCAATAATTTATGGATATCCATGATCGGCTTAGGTTTCGCCTGGGCAAGTATTCTGGCAATGCCTTATGCGATGCTTATTGAAGTAATTCCACAAAGAAAAATGGGAGTTTATATGGGAATATTCAATTTCTTTATTGTGATTCCGCAAATTATCAATGGGTTATTTGGAGGTCCGGTTGTAAGTGGTGTTTTTGGAAAACAAGCGATGGATTATGTTGTGGTAGGAGGTGTTTGTATGCTGATAGGAGCTGTAGTTACCATGATTTTTGTTAAATCTGAAGATGAAGCCCCTAAGGAAATTGAAGAAGAAATCAAACAGGTGCATTTCTGAAAATTGAATACGTTTAAATTCAAAATATCAATAGGAGCGGGCTAAAGCCCGCTTTCTCTATTAATAAACATCCCGCTGGCTTTAGCGGAAACCATTTACGAAGCCAAAACAGATTCAATGTCAGTAATGGTTTGTGATAAATTCTCATCTCTCACTTCCGGAAACACAGTTCCTTCACTTCTGAAGACTTGAATATCTGTAATCCCTATAAAAGCAAATAAAGTTCTTAAATAATCTTCCATCTGATTAATAATGGTCTTATCTTCATATATCCCGCCAATGGCAATATTCAGGTATACTTTTTTGTTTTTCAAAAGTCCTTTTGGAGTGCTATCTGCATAAGAGAAGGTTTTTCCGGGAATAGAAATATGATCAATCCAGGATTTTAAAGTGGAAGGAAAGCTGAAATTGTAAAAAGGAAGTCCAATAACAAGAATATCCGCTTCTTCAATTTCTTTTAAAGCCTGATCAGAATATTTTGAAGCTTCTTTCTGTTCATTACTTCTTTCCTCATGAGGGATTTCAAAAGATAAAAAATGTTTGGTTTCCATATGAGGAATAGGATCTGATGCCAGGTCACGAACCAAAACTTTACTTTCAGGATTGTTCTTTAATAATTGGCTGATGAGAGCTTCGGAAAGCTTGTTACTTGCTGAATTCTCTCCATTGATGCTTGTTTTGATATTTAAAATAGTAGTCATTTTTTTTAAATTTTTTGTTTTTACTGATGACAAAATTATTGTAAATTCACTTTCCAAAGTATAGCAGTTACCTAAAGGAAAGTGAAAATGGAAAAACAAGACAATCATAAAACATGCTTGCAGATTTTGAAACCTGTAAGAGATACCCTTGATGTGATTAGCGGAAAATGGAAATTACTCATTATTATTTCATTAAATGCAGGAAACAAACGTTTTACTGAAATTGAAAGAAGTATTCCAAAACTCACATCAAAAGTATTAGCAAAAGAATTAAAAGAACTTGAGCAAAATGGCTTACTGGAAAGAATTGTAAAAGACACCTATCCGGTATGCATCGAATATTATCCTACGGCTCACGCAGAAACATTAACATCAGTGGTGGAATCTTTAAAAGACTGGGGTGAAAATCACCGAAAACACATTTTGGAAGTCCTTCGGTAGTGGAGAACGAAGAGAGATAAACCCTTGCGCTCTAAAAACATATAGAATGTAAAAACCTTTGCATCTTAGCGTTTCCAACCTATCTGCATCTTCAACTCTTTTGACCCATAAATTTCCTTTCTTACCCTACATCAACTTTTAAAACACCCACATCCCGTACATTTGTACCATAAATAATCACAGAAATGAAAACAGTATATCATAAAGCAGATTCAAGAGGCCATGCTAACCACGGATGGTTAAATTCTTACCATACATTCAGTTTTGCCAACTATCAAAACAGAGACAGAACAAACTTTGGGGTTCTGAGAGTATTAAATGATGATACCGTCTCTCAGGGAATGGGTTTCGGAACACATCCACACAGAGATATGGAAATTATATCCATTCCTCTGGAAGGAGATTTGGAACACAAAGATTCAATGGGAACTACAGCCGTGATCAAAAAAGGAGAGATCCAGGTGATGAGTGCGGGAACAGGTGTTAAGCACAGTGAATATAACAAAAATAAAGATGAAGAGGTAAAGTTTCTACAGATCTGGGTTTTCCCGAGAGAATTGGACGTTGAACCAAGATATGATCAGAAAAGTATTAAAGAAGGAGAAAAGATTAACGGATTCCAACAGATTTTATCCCCTAATAAAAATGATGAAGGAGTCTGGATTCATCAGGATGCATGGTTCAATCTGGCTAACTTTACAAAAGGAAACGGCAAAAATTATATGCTCAACAAAAAAGGAAACGGAGTCTATGCATTTGTTTTAAAAGGAAGTGCAAAAATTGGAGACCGTGTTCTGAATGAAAGAGACGGATTAGGAATCTGGGATACTCAGAGCTTTAATATCGAGGCTGTGGAAGACACTGAAGTATTATTAATGGAAGTTCCAATGGAACTGCCGTCTTATCTTAAATAAAAAACTAAATTTGTAATCTTAAAAAATAAACCTCACCTATGAAAATTTTAGCAATAGCAGGAAGTAACTCAGACGTTTCAATGAACAAACAGTTGGTAGCATACGCATCAACATTATTTGAAAATGCAGAAGTAGAAGTAGTCGATCTGAATCCTTTTGAAATGTCAATCTATAAGCATGAAAGAGAATTGGCTGGTGGCGTTCCTCAGGAAGCTCATGACTTTGCTGCCAAAATAGACGGTGCCAATGTACTATTGGTAGCTTTGGCAGAACACAACGGAACTTATTCTACAGCATTCAAAAATGTGTTCGACTGGGTGTCAAGAATCAAAGACAGAACGGTTTGGAATGAAGTGCCAATGTTATTGATGTCTACATCTCCCGGAGGTAGAGGTGGTGCAGGAGTTTTAGAGGCTGCATCAAAGCGTTTCCCTTTCCACGGAGGAAATGTGGTGGAAACTTTTTCATTGCCTTTCTTTAATGATAACTTTGATAAAGGAACTCAGAAGATTTCTAATGAAGAGAAAATCAATGAGTTGAAAGAAAAAATTAAGAAGATTGCGGCTATAGAAACTATCCTTGAAAAATAGAATTTGAATATTCATTTAAAATTACTATTTTTGCAAAAAGAAAAGAGATGAAAATTCAGACCTCCTATAAACAATGTTTTTCTCATAAAGGGAAAATTGTGGGCTCTGAAATTCTGAGATAAAATAACGGCCGATAATCTGAAAAGATTGTCGGCTTTTTTGTTTTCTAAAATCGAGTATAAAAGTAATTGAAATATTAAAAGATAAGAAGACACAAGACGTCAGATGCAAGACAATTAATCATCTGAAATCTGAATCCGATATCTAAAAATCTAAGCAGACATGAGCAACACTTACAAATCAGCAGGAGTAGACAAAGAAGAAGGATACAAAACGGTTGACAAGATCAAAAAAGCGGTCGGTGAAACCCATAATTCCAATGTACTGAATCATTTGGGAAGTTTTGGAGCTTTCTATGAAATCGGTGGATACAAAAATCCGGTTCTTGTATCAGGAACAGATGGAGTAGGAACAAAGCTGAAAGTAGCTTTAGATACTAAAAAATATGATTCTATTGGTGTAGATTGCTTCGCAATGTGTGCCAATGATATTCTTTGCCACGGTGCAAAACCTTTATTTTTCCTTGATTATCTGGCTTGCGGAAAGCTTGATTCAGAAATCGCAGCAGAAATTGTTTTAGGAATGGTGGCAGCCTGTAAAGATAATAACTGTGCATTGATTGGTGGAGAAACTGCTGAAATGCCGGGAATGTACCAGCCTGGAGATTATGATGTTGCCGGATTCTGTGTAGGAATCGTAGAAAAAGATCAAATCATTGACGGTTCTACCATCAAAGCAGGTAACAAAATTATTGCATTGCCAAGTTCAGGATTCCACTCAAACGGTTTCTCTTTAGTAAGAAAAGTATTCCCGAACTTTGAAGAAGAATTTGAAGGAAAACCTTTATATGAGACACTTCTTGTTCCTACAAGATTATACTATAAAGACATTCATAAAGTATTGGAAGAAGTAAAAGTAAGCGGAATTGCTCACATTACAGGAGGCGGTCTTTACGAAAACGTTCCAAGAATTATTCCTGAAGGACTTTGTGCTTCTATTGACGAATCGAAAATCAGAATTCCTAGCGTAATGCTTGAATTGGAAAAGAGAGGAGGAGTAGCACGTGAGGAAATGTACGGAACATTCAATATGGGTGTTGGGATGGTAATCGTAGTGGATGCTGAACATGCTGAAAAAGTATTGCACCTTTTAGATGATGCTTATGAAATTGGAGAAATCACAGAAGGAGCAGAAAAAATCAATTTGAAATTTTAAATGACATCAGATTTCAGACTCTAGACATCAGGCTGTAAGTCTGTAATCTTAAATCTGACATCTAACATCTGAATAATGAAGAACATCGTTGTGCTTGTATCCGGTTCAGGAACTAATCTGCAGAGAATCATTGATACCATTGAAGCTGGAGAAATCCAGAATGCAAAAGTATCTTTAGTGATTGCCGACAGAGAATGTTTCGGATTGGAAAGAGCAAAGAATCACAATATAGAAAGCATACTCATTCCAAGAGGAAAGAATTTCAGTAGTGAATTGGCTAAAGTAATCCCTGAAAATACAGATCTTATCGTATTGGCAGGATTTTTATCCATTTTAAAATCTGAATTCTGTGAAAACTGGAATGGTAAAATAATCAATATTCATCCTGCTTTGCTTCCGAAATTCGGAGGAAAAGGAATGTGGGGAATGAACGTTCATAATGCAGTAATAGAAGCTAAAGAAGTAGAGAGTGGGGCTACTGTACATTTTGTAACGCCGGGCATTGATGAAGGAGAAGCCATACTTCAGAAATCTTTTGAAGTAACCGCTGATGATACTCCGGAAACATTGGCTCAGAAAGTTCACCAGATTGAATATGAAATATTTCCAATAGCGATCAATAAGGTTCTTGGAAACTAATTCTCTTCCCTGGAAGGGTGTCAAGAATTAAGAATTTTTGACGGGATAATTAAAGAAATCTAAGTAAATAAAAGTAAATTCGGAGGTGAAAGACCCGGATACAGTTTGAAATAGCTGTAAAAAGTAAAAAATTGAAAGTAAAATGAGTAAAAAGAGAGTTTTAATCAGTGTTTCTGACAAAAGTGGATTAATAGAATTCGCGCAGTTTTTGGAGGCTCAGAATTATGAGTTGATCTCTACAGGAGGAACGTTCAAACATTTGAAAGACGCTGGTTTAAATCCTATTCAGATTGATGAGGTAACCAATTTCCCTGAAATGTTGGATGGAAGAGTGAAAACTTTACACCCGAAAGTTCACGGTGGATTGCTGGCTGTCCGTAACAACGAAGAGCATATGAAAACCGTTCAGGAACACGGAATTGGTCTGATTGACATGGTGATCGTAAACCTTTACCCTTTCTTTGAAAATGTAAACAAAGACATTTCTTTACATGAAAAGGTAGAATTTATTGATATCGGAGGTCCTTCAATGCTTCGTTCTGCAGCGAAAAACTTTGACTCTGTAACGGTAATCACTGATGTAGAAGATTATGCAGCAGTGAAAATTGAAATGGAGCAAAACGGAGATACGTACATCGAGACCCGTAAAAAATTGGCAGGAAAAGTATTCAACCTTACCTCTGCATATGATGCAGCTATTTCAAGAATGCTTTTAGATGAAGAATATCCTACGTATTTAAATGCTTCTTATAAAAAAGTTGCTGATTTAAGATACGGAGAAAACCCTCACCAGACAGCTGCTTACTATGTTTCTACTTTCGAGAATGGAGCAATGAAAGACTTTGAACAGCTTGGTGGTAAAGAACTTTCTTTCAACAACCTTCGTGATATGGACCTTTGCTGGAAAGTAGTTACTGAGTTCAAAGAAGAAATGGCTTGTTGTGCCGTAAAACACTCTACCCCTTGTGGAGTTGCTATCGGAACTTCAGCATTGGAAACTTACCAGAAAACATTTGAATGTGACCCGGTTTCTATCTTTGGCGGAATTGTTGCAATGAACTATAAAATTGATGCAGCAACAGCAGAAGAATTGAACAAAACATTCCTTGAGATTGTAATGGCTCCTGAATTCGATGAAGAAGCTCTTGAAGTTTTAAGAAAAAAGAAAAACCTTAGAATTATCAAAATCGTAAATCCGGTTTCTGACAAACAGACTTGGGTGAAAGTAGACGGAGGTATTCTGGTTCAGGATAACGATACTTATTTCTCTGACGATATCAAAGTGGTTACTGAGGTACAACCTACAGAAGAGCAGAAAAAAGCATTACTTTTCTCTCAGAGAGTGGTAAAATATGTGAAATCAAACGCCATTGTAGTTTCTAACGGAATTCAGGCATTCGGTATCGGTGGCGGACAGGTAAACAGAATCTGGGCAACACAGCAGGCGATCGAAAGAGCAAAAGAAAAATTCTCCGGAGATTTGGTATTGGCTTCAGATGCGTTTTTCCCTTTCCGTGATGTGGTAGATTTCTGCGCTCAGGAAGGTATCAAGGCGATTATTCAGCCAGGTGGAAGTGTAAAAGATCAGGACAGTGTAGAGGCTGCAAATGAACACGGTATTCCAATGATGTTTACAGGTGTTAGACACTTTTTCCACTAATTAAAATAGAATTAAAAAATAATTAGGGATTGTATTTTTAGCATTCAAAATTATATATTTGTAAAATAAGACTAGATAATAAAAAAGTATGAGAATATTAATCATAGGTGAAGGCGGTAGAGAATCTGCTTTAGCGGCAAAGCTTCAGAATGACTCAAGAATTTCTAAAATGTTTTTTGCTAACGGGAATGCTACTACCGATGTAATAGGGAAAAATGTTCATTTATCAGAAATCAAAGAACTTAGAGATTTCGCTATTAAAGAAAAGATTGATCTTACGATTGTAGGTCCGGAAGCTCCTCTTGTAGCGGGTATCAAGGACGAATTTAAAAAGCACGATCTTAAAGTTTTCGGTCCTACTCAAAAGGTAGCAAGCCTGGAGGGAAGTAAAGCTTTCTCTAAGAAATTTATGCAGACCTATGATATCAAAACAGCTAAGGCGGTAGTATTTGATTCATACAATGATGCTAAAGAATATATTCAGACTCAGCAGTATCCTTTAGTGATCAAGGCAAGTGGTTTAGCAGGCGGTAAAGGGGTGGTTATTTGTGACAACCTTGAAGAAGCTGAAGCTACCATCCACGACTTCATGATCAGAAGAATCTATGGAGATGCGGGTATTCGTTTAGTTATTGAAGAATATTTACAAGGTTTTGAAGCGTCCATCATTGCTTTCTCTAATGGTGACAAGCTTTTCCCATGTATCGCTGCAAAAGACTATAAAAAAGCAGGAAACGGAGATACAGGACCGAATACAGGAGGAATGGGTTCTGTGGCACCAAGCCCGGAATTCACTCAGGAGCATTATGCTGACTTCGAGAAAAATATTTTAGAACCTACTGTTAAAGGACTTAAAGCTGAAGGTTTCGGATTTAAAGGAATCATTTTCTTCGGATTAATGGTTACGAAAAACGGAGCTTACCTTCTTGAATACAACATGAGATTCGGAGATCCTGAAACTCAGGTATTGTTGGCTCTTATGGAAAATAATCTTTTGGATGTAATCCAGGATTGTATGGATGGAAAAGACATTGAGCTTAAATTTAAAGACGAAAAAGCTGTTTGTCTGGTAATGTGTTCAGGTGGTTATCCAAGAAACATCGAAACTGGTTTTGAAATCGTAGGAGAAGACAAATTAAAGCACAGCAAACTATTATATGCAGGCGCTGTTAAGAAAGGTGACAAAGTAGTTTCCAATGGCGGTAGAGTACTGAACATTGTGGCTACAGGAGCTACTTACGAAGATGCCCGCAAAAAAGTGTACGAAGATGCAGGTCATGTACATTTCGATTACGGCTTCTACAGAGAAGACATCGGAAAGTTTTAATAAAAATCACGAAAAAAGATTTGGAGCTATTCCAAGTCTTTTTTTGTAAAACAGTTAAATAAGCAATAAGCTTTAAGCTACAGGCAGTATGCTTATTGCAATGTAAAAAGCTTATAGCCTGAAGCCTATTGCTTAAAGCTTATAATTAATCATCATTTATCAATTATCAACAATGAACAACGGTATTATTATTTTAGATTTCGGATCCCAGTACAACCAGCTTATCGGAAGAAGAATCCGTGAGATGGGTGTATACTCTGAAATCTTACCTTACAATACACCATTACAAGATATTTTAGCAAAACAGCCAAAAGGAATTATCCTTTCCGGTGGACCAAGCTCTGTGAATGCAGAAAATGCTCACCTGGTTGAAAAAGAATTATACGAACAGGGAGTTCCTGTGTTGGGAATCTGCTACGGAATGCAGATGACGGCTCACCTTTTAGGAGGAAAAGTAAATAAAGGAGAAAAAGGAGAATACGGTAAAGCAAACTTAGAGATCGTTAAAGAAAGTTCTTTACTAAAAGGAGTTACTCAGAACTCTGTAGTTTGGATGAGTCACTTTGACGAAGTAGGAGAATTGCCTGCTGGGTTTGAATTGAATGCAAAATCAGGAGTAATTGCTTCTATCTCTAACGAAGAAAGTAAAATCTACTGTGTTCAGTTTCACCCGGAAGTTTCTCATACAGAAGAAGGAGGGAAAATGATTGAAAATTTTGTTTTCGGAATCTGTAACTCAGAGAAAAACTGGAAACTGACTAACTATATCGAAAAAACAGTTGAGGAAATCCGTGAGAAAGTAGGAGACAACAAAGTGATCCTTGGACTTTCAGGTGGTGTTGACTCTTCTGTAGCCGCTGTTTTGATCCATAAGGCAATTGGTGATCAGTTGACTTGTATCTTCGTAGATACTGGATTATTGAGAAAGGATGAAGGTAAGAAAGTAATGGATCAGTATGGAGAGCATTTCCATATGAACATTAAAATGGTGGATGCTCAGGATAGATTCCTTTCAAAACTAGCTGGTGTTGATGATCCTGAAGCAAAAAGAAAAATCATCGGAAACGAATTTATCCATGTATTTGACGAAGAATCTCATAAAATTGAAGGGGCTAAATTCCTTGCTCAAGGTACTATTTACCCTGACGTTATTGAAAGCCAGTCTGTAAACGGACCATCTGCAGTAATTAAGTCTCACCATAACGTAGGAGGACTTCCTGAAGATATGGAATTTGAATTGTTAGAGCCGTTAAGAGAACTTTTCAAAGACGAAGTAAGAAGAGTAGGAGAAGAATTAGGAATTCCTCACCACCTGGTTTACAGACACCCTTTCCCAGGACCTGGATTAGGAATCAGAGTATTGGGTGCTGTAGATGCTGAGAAAGTAAGAATCCTTCAGGAAGCTGATGATATCTTCATTGAAGAATTATACAAGAATGACCTTTACGAAAAAGTATCTCAGGCATTCGTAGTGCTTCTTCCGGTAAAATCTGTAGGAGTAATGGGTGACGAAAGAACTTATGAATACACTGCTGTAGTTCGTTCTGCCAATACCATCGACTTTATGACAGCAACGTGGAGCAGACTTCCTTATGAGTTCTTAGATACTGTTTCCAGCAGAATCATCAACGAAGTAAGAGGAATCAACAGAGTAGCTTACGATATTTCAAGCAAACCACCTGCAACCATTGAGTGGGAATAATCCTTGACTTGAATTTGAAATATAAATCCTGCCCTTTTTGGGTGGGATTTTTTGTTACCAATCCTGTCTTAGAATGATTCCTATACTTAAAAAGTATATTAATATTAAGAAGATTAGTCCATTCATAAGATACAAGATTATTTTTTTGTTATGCTGATGAATGATATAAAAATTAATAATTAAAATAAGCAGAATAACCGGAGTAAATTCAAGGAAAAAATCTGATTGGAAATACATTGATAATATCAAATAAATCAATGATATCATTAAATTAATTATTGAAATTCTTTTCATGGATTACTACATCTTTCCAATTTCCTTTACAGCTGTCTTTCCAGGCTTGAAGAAACTTATCATTATTAAAAATGCGTTCAGGGATTAATGTGAAAATATATTTTCTGGAATTTTTTTCCTTGTCTACTGCATAAAAGAAAGGTGAATTTTTTTGCTTAATAATTCTGTCACCAATATTTATACTATCGACATATTCACCTAGATTCACCAATGTGTCAAATTTATTTTTCCTTAATATTTTGACAAAGGAAAAAACATTTTTCTTTAGATCAACTTTTTTAATAATTGTTCCGTCAAAGGATGCTTTAATGTCAGCAATGGTGAATTTATCGCCACCACTACCATCATCAGGTTTTGTAATCTGATAAATAAAAACAATGAGAAATACAGCAGAAAATATTAAGAATAAATTTATTTTTTTCTGATCAGAAAGGTTTTCAAACATAGATTATCTGTGATAAATATTTTTACTACTGTGAATTATTGAAATTAATTTTCCTAAATTTAAGTAAAATTACATCAAATGCAAATAGAAACAAGAAACCTGACTCTTCAGGATTATGATGAACTGGCGGAAACGATGAAAAGGGCCTACCCGCAAATGTCGGAATCCATTTGGTCCAAAAAAAGTATTGATAAGCTTACAAAAATGTTCCCTAACGGGCAGATTTGTATTACAGTAGATGGAAAACTGGCTGCTGTAGCACTTTCGATCATTGTCAATTATGATGAATTCGGAGATGATCATACTTATAGTGATATTACCGGAAATTACACGTTCAATACCCATACTTCTACTGGAAATGTTCTGTACGGAATTGAAGTTTTTGTAGATCCTGAATTTCGTGAACTACGTTTGGGAAGAAGATTGTATGATGCCCGAAAAGAACTTTGCGAATTATTAAACTTAAAATCTATTATCCTTGGCGGAAGAATCCCGAATTATCATAAATACAGCCACGAGCTTTCCGCAAGAAATTATATCCGAAAAGTAAGAGATAAAGAGATCTATGATCCTGTACTGTCTTTCCAGCTTTCCAATAACTTTCTTCCGATAAAAATCCTGAAGAAATATCTGCCCGAAGATGAAGCTTCCAGAGAAAATGCAGTTCTTTTACAATGGAATAACATCTATTACAGCAGAAAACCGAATACGATGCAGGACAGCATTATCCGTCTCGGATTGGTTCAATGGCAGATGAGGACCTTCAAAGACATTGAAGCCTTTTATGAGCAGGTAGAATTCTTTGTGAATGTGATGGGAGATTACAAATCAGATTTTGTGCTGTTCCCGGAACTGTTCAACACACCTTTGCTGGCTCCTTTCAATAGCCTTTCCGAAAGAGACAGTATGATAGAGCTGGCTAAGCTTACCGAACAGATCAAGAATAAAATTTCAGAGCTGGCAATCAGCTACAACGTGAATATCATTTCAGGAAGTATGCCTGTTTTTGATAATGACAATAATGATTTATATAACGTAAGTTATCTTCTTCACCGTGATGGGCGTATGGATGAATACAGAAAGATTCACATCACCCCGAATGAAAAGAGATACTATGGAATGAAAGGAGGAAATGAAATCAAAGTTTTTGATACCGACTGCGGGAAAATAGGTCTTGTCATCTGCTATGACGTAGAATTCCCGGAATTACCAAGGATTTTAGCAGATCAGGGAATGAAAATCCTGTTTGTCCCTTATTTGACAGATACCCAGAATGCCTACATGAGAGTACGTCATTGCGCTGCGGCCAGAGCTATAGAAAATGAATGTTATGTAGCAATTGCCGGCTGTGTAGGTAACCTTCCGAAGGTAAATAATATGGATATCCAGTTTGGGCAGGCTGCCGTTTTTACCCCTTCAGACTTTGCTTTTCCATCCAATGCGGTAAAAGGAGAAGCCACCCCTAATACGGAAATGACTCTGATTGTTGATGTAGACCTGAACTTATTGAAAGATCTTCATCATAACGGCTCTGTTCAGGTGATGAAAGACCGCAGGAAAGATTTGTATGAAACCTATCTTAAATAACAAAACAGAATGCATTAGCATTCTGTTTTTATTTTACCTAAAATTTTCTTTGAGTGAACTGATTACATGTACTGAGGACATACTACAGCAGGGCAGATCAGTTTTGGACATCTTGGTCTTCCGTCTGTAGGACAGCATTGGTTTGAGCAGTTTCCGATAATGATTCCGCTTCCTGCAATCCCTTTTAATTGCTCTCTTGAAAGTTTGTTGTTACGTAAATTTTTCATGTTGTAATACTTTTGGTTTGTTTTATTTGTACGCTGTAAATATATCAATTTTTATGATATATGATGTATTTTGTAATTATTGATGTATTTAATTCTTTAAAACATTGATTATGTGTTTCTGTTTTTAACTTTATGCGCTGGTGTAGTTGTAATAATTCTTTTCATAAAGGAACAATTTTTGGAGTAAATTGCACTTACTATTGAAACACTATGTTTGACAAGCAGCAAAGAAAACTGAAAAGATCCGCAAGATTGATTTCCGTATTGAGTAAATATGGATTCAAAGATATGCTGGCAAGGATGAATGGAGGAAATAAGCAGGAAGAAACTACCAGTTCAGATGAAATTATATCAAAAGGAACCGTTTATGAAAGAATAAGACTGGCTCTTGAAGAGCTAGGCCCTACTTTTGTAAAATTGGGTCAGACATTCAGTAACAGAGAAGATCTATTACCCCCGGAATTGATTCAGGAGCTGCAGAAACTTCAGGACAAAGTGGAAACAGTAGATATGGACGTAGAGGAAGCGCTGGAAAGTGAATTCAATATTTCCGTGAAAGACTATTTCCGTGAAATTCAGAAACAGCCTCTGGCTACAGCTTCCATTGCTCAGGTGTATAAAGCAGTTTTGCTTGATGGCAGTCCGGTGATTTTAAAATTGAGAAAACCTGATGTACAGTCAGTTATTGAGGATGATTTACTTCTGATCAAAGACATTGAAAAGCTGATCTCTGCCTATTCCGAAATAGGAGAAAAACTCAATCTGAAACAAGCCATTTCTACCTTTGAAAGATCATTGCTTGAAGAGGTTTCTTTGACTAATGAAAGAAATAATATACTGCAGTTCCGTCTGAACTTTAAGAATAATAAAGAAACATATGTTCCTAAAGTCTATGAAGAATTTTCCAACAACAATATTCTTTGTATGGAATTCATCGACGGGATAAAGGTTACGGACAAATCAGTGCTTCTGGCAAATGGTATTGACCCTGTAAAAGTTTCCGAAGCAGGATTAAGACTGTTTGTATCACAAATCCTAGACTATGGTTTCTTCCATGCTGATCCTCACGCCGGTAATATTTTAGTTAAAAAAGACGGTAAAATAGTCTTCATAGACTTTGGGGCGGTAGGAAAAATTCAGCCTAATGATAAAGAAATTCTTGAAAACCTTATCGTAAGTTTTGTAGCCAAAAACTCCCATAAAATAGTCCGGTCACTCAAAAAAATGGCCATAAGCTATGAAATCCCGGATGAAAGACGGTTTGAAAATGACGTAGAAGATATTTTGAATTTTGTTCACAGCTCATCACTGCAGGATATTAATGTGCAGGTAATCATCAACAAGATGAAGGATATTTTAAAGGACAACAGACTCTATATGCCGGATTATTTCTATCTTTTATTCAAAGGGATCAGCTTAATAGAAGGCGTGGGAAGAAGTATTAATCCTGATCTGGATATTGTTAAAAGTCTCCATCCTTACACGAAAAAGATTTTCACCAAAAAAATAAATCCTAAAAATCTTTTAAAAACAGGGATGGACAGAATGATGAATTTTACAGATAATGTAGATGAAATCCCGAAAGAACTTCGTTCTGTTCTTCAAAAACTAGATGAAAACAAATTTACGGTTTCCAGTGAAATCAAAAATATAGACAAAACCAACCAGCTGATCAAATCCAGTGTGGTCAATCTGATTCTGGCCATGATCTTAGGGGCAAATATCATTGCAACAGCCATCGTTTTTAGTTCAGAATCCGGTCCGAGAATAGGAGAGTTGTCTTTAGTGGCAGTCTTGGGTTTTGTTTTTTCAATTATTTTAGTGTTAATACTTTTACTGAGAGTGACAAGAAAGTAAAACGATAAATCTCCATTATATCCCGAATTATGTATCCCGTATCCCGAAAACGCGCAACCCGCATCTAAAAACCCAAAAACCAAAATGAAAACACTTATTGTAACAGCAATCACCGTATTCAGCTCATGTTGTATGGCTCAGGAAGCCAATGGAGAAAATATCCATGGAGATTTTGACGGAAACGGAACCAAAGAATATGCCTATACAAAAGTCAGTGACTGTGGTGACGAATGTGAAGGAAAGTGCGAAACAACGATTTATTTCAGTGATAAAAAAATAAAACCTATAACAATTTCACCAGCCAATCAGGGAAGTCTGTATAATCTTGGAGACCTTAATGGTGACGGAAAAGAGGAGATAGGGTTTTATCCGAATTGGTGTACCAGCTGCTGGCATCCGTTCTATGTATATACTTTAAGTAAAACAGGCTGGAAACCATTACTACCATCTATTTCAACGCATTGTAATCAGTGGGAAGAAGATAAGTTTCCCATCAAAAAAGATCCGAAAAAGAAAGGCTATGTTATTGTTACCTCGAGCAAATGGGAAGATGATGACATTAAAATCAAGGTCAATAGCGTAAAAGTAAATTAAGGAGTTGATTTGTTGCTGGTTGTTAGTTAATTAGTTGTTTTCGGATCACTAAAGTTTTTTGTTTTTTATCTTGAAGAAAATTGACAATTCACTTGCGAAGCAAAATTCACTATTGACCAATTCCTTGCCTCTAATTTTTAACTTGTAATTAAATACCTATCTTTGCAAAATGGAAAAACTCACTTTTGCAGATTTTGACCTGCCGGTTAAAATTCTTGATGTTTTAGCGGATTTGGAATTATTTGAACCTACACCTATTCAGGAGAAGAGCTTAAAACCTATTCTTTCAGGTAGAGATGTAATGGGAATTGCACAGACCGGAACCGGAAAAACATTAGCTTACCTTTTACCCGTTCTGAAAACATGGAAATACAGCAAAACCGGAAATCCAACTGTTTTGGTGCTTGTTCCTACTAGAGAATTGGTGGTACAGGTAACTGAAATCCTTGAGAAACTGACAGAAAATATTACTGCAAGAGTAATCGGAATATACGGAGGGAAAAATATCAATACTCAAAAACTATTGTTCAATGATGGTTGTGATATTTTGGTAGGAACACCGGGAAGAGTGATGGACCTTTCCATAGACAATGCTATTTCGCTTAAAGAAGTTCAGAAATTAGTCATTGATGAATTTGATGAGATGCTTAACTTAGGTTTCAGACCACAGCTTACTCATATTTTTGAAATGATGAAGCCGAAGAGACAAAACATTCTTTTCTCTGCAACAATGACGGAAGCAGTAGATGAAATGCTGGATGTATACTTTGCAAACCCGATTGAAATTTCATTGGCAAAATCCGGAACACCACTTGAGAAAATTGAACAGACAGCTTATAAAGTAGAAAACTTCAATACTAAGATCAACTTACTTGAACATTTGCTGAAGAATGAGACAGATATGTCTAAGGTCTTGATTTTTAATAATAATAAAAGACATGCCGATCTGCTCTTCACTAAAATTGATGAGCTTTTCCCTGGACAGTTTGATGTGATTCACTCCAACAAATCTCAGAACTACAGACTTAAGGCGATGAAAAGCTTTGAGAACGAAGAAGTAAGAGGTTTGATTACTACAGACGTAATGGCAAGAGGTCTTGATATTTCCAATGTTACGCATGTTATCAACTTTGAAACACCGGATATTCCTGAGCAGTACATCCACAGAATCGGTAGAACAGGTAGAGCAGATAAAGAAGGAAAGGCGGTTACTTTTGTAACTAAAAAAGAAGAACCTTTGATTCTTGATATTGAGCTATTGATGGATAAAGAATTGAAATTTAATGAATTCCCTGAAGAAGTTAAAATCAATCCTAAAAAGATCGCTGATGAAGAAGATCAGATTGTTATGAAAAACCCTGCACAGGTAAAACTGAATGAAGGAGGAGGAGCATTCCACGAGAAGAAAGCTAAAAATACAAAAGAAAACTGGGGTGGACCTTCCAAAAGAAAAGCACCTAAGAAGTTTGGAGCGAACAGAGCCCAGCAGAAAGCCATATCAAAATCGAAAAGAAAGAAATAAAATAAAAAACGATTCCCTTATCAGGAATCGTTTTTTATTTTTAATCGAATTGAATGTTGTTATTTTTTAAAATTTCTTTAAACTTATCTGTTTTACCTTCCTCTTTCATAATCTTGTAAATATATCCAATCATTTTTTCAGCATCTGATCGGTAAGGCGATTTTTGTTCAGAATAAATCCTGTAGGCTTTACAAATGTTGTCAAGACCTTTCTCGTTATTTTTCAGATGAGTAAAGTAGACCTGTCCCATTCCATAATACACTTCCGGATCACCGGGATATACTTTATCAAAATCGTTATAGGCATCAATAGCTTTCTGGTATTCCTTCTTATAAACATACGTTATTGCTATATTCTGTAAAGGCATTTTACCTGTTGGATCAGCAGCCAATGACTGTTTATAAGCATTAAGAGCTTTATCATATTCCCCGATTCTTCTATAAGAAATTCCCAGATTATCCCATGCGTAAATGAATTTCGGATCAATATTTACCGCTTGTTCATAATTTTGAATAGCTTCTTTCCAGTTTTCTGCTTTTCCTGCATCGACACCTTTTTCATAGAAATCAACTGCCGCATCATTCTTTGAGAACTTGTCATAACTGGTTTCGGTAGCTTGGGTAGCTCTTTGCACGCTCTTGCAGTTTTGCATCAGATAGCGTTCAAGTTCATTATAGCTGTCTTTGTACTGCGCTGAATTTTTATTGGTATTAAAAGTCAGGTTAATCTGCTTTTTTCCATTTACTTTAGGTGCATTTTCCGATTGTTTTTCTGCTCCTTTCAAAAGAGTAGATATTTGAAGCGCTCCGGTGTATTTGTCAATACATTCATGAACATCTTTTATAATATCTTCTTTCTTCCTGTTTGACAGAGAAATAGAATCAGCGCACTTACAGGCATTATCTGAAAGCTCCTGAAGAATTGTTTTTTCATTAGGTTTCTCCTGAGAAAATGAAAGAGAATAAAATAAAACGAAAAATAAAATGGTTATTGGTTTTTTTATCATGAGTTATAGTTTATTTCAGGTAAGGAGTGATCACTTTAGTCCAGATTTTATATCCCTCCGGTTTAAAATGAAGCATATCTTCTACAAAAATATCTTTTCTTACATTTCCATTAGCATCTTCCATTGCTTTAGTCACATCAATGAATTCAGCATTGGGTTCTTTCTTCATAAATGCAGCAATCTTTTTGTTGGCAATTCTCATTTGCGGCCAGATCACTTCTCTGCTTGGTGAGTATTTGATAGAGATATAATCAACTTCAATATTAGGAAATCTTTCACGTATTTTCTTGTAAAAAGTTTTGTATCTGTCAACCACTACTTTTGCTTTTAGCTGATGGTTGTCTGCAAAATCATTTTCACCACAGTAAATAATGATCTGTTTAGGCTGATAGGGAGCTAAAAGATCACTCGCAAAATCATTAAGATCCGTAAGTCTGGATCCTCCGAATCCTCTGTTGATGATTTTCTTATCAGGAAAATAATCTGCTATATCAGTCCATTTGGTGAATGATGAGCTTCCCAGAAACAGAATAGCATCCTTTGGCGGCGGGTTTTGCTGATCCTGTTTTTTGAATTCCTGGATGTCCTGCCAGAACATTGGCTTTTTCTCCTGTGAAAAGGCAATAGCAAAGTACAGCAATAGAAATGCTGATAGAATCTTCTTCATTATATTCAGTTTTAAATTAGATATAAAAGTAATAAAAAACTCCCGATTTAGCGGGAGTTCTATAATTTATCTTTTGTAAGTAACGTAAGGGATATCAGGAATTTTATCTCCATCCATATCAAAAAGTCCGGATTTCTGAGCAAGTCTAAAATCTTTACCGGTCAACATATCAACTCTGTAGGTGATAGGTGATTCTTCCTCACCCTCACCAAACTTAATTCCTATAACTTTTGAATCTGCATCATAAGTATATCTTCCTTCTGTTTTTGGAGATGGAGTACAGTCAGCACCTGTTCCTGTATAGGCTGTATAGCTTACATAATAGTCTGTTCTTAAGAAAAGAGTATTTTTGGTTGCACATCCAGTTAGTGTCTCGGTATAAAGCACTGTTTTATTATCTTTTCCGGAAATTACTTCCCTTTTAACTTCCTTCCAATCTCCCTTCATGATCTCCATATCGTAAGCTTCAAGATTGTCATCTTTACAAGAAGTAAGTGCCAGGGCAGAAAAGGCAAATAAAAGTAGCTGTTTTTTCATTTTCACAAATTTAAGAATATGCTAAAATATAAATAAATTTGAAATATCTGTAATGAAATAATGATTTTTTAAACGAATGTTTGTAAATTGAATAATTTTGAGGGGGAAATCAGTATTTTCAAGCGTATAAAGCTGTTAAAAGAATAAGAAATTAATTAAAAGAGCCTAAACAGAACATACTAATATTATCTAAAATCAAAAGAAGCGGGCTAAAACCCGCTTCAATATAAATTAATTGCTACTCTTGCAGTCAAAATTTAAAAGGTCCGGCATAATTTTAAACCTTAAACCTTGAACTTCTAGTAGCTCATCTCTACAATTTTATAAGCATCTTGCGGAGTTAATTTTTTATACTCTCCAAGACCTAGCCAGTTTCTGTCTGTAAAGGCTTTTTCAACCTTTTCAGCTGTTCCTTTAAAGTCTTCCGTATATTCAGAAAGTTTGGTTTTGATATGAAGGCTGTGGAAGAATTCCTCCATTTTTTTGATTCCCAATTCTGCTTTTTCTTCTACACTTCCGTCCTTTATTCCCCATACTCTTTCTGCATATTGTGCCAGTTTTCCTTTTTTATCATCAAAATTATAACGATAGTGGGATGGGGCAATAATTGCCAGTGTTCTTGCATGATCAATACCGAAATAAGCAGTCAGCTCGTGACCCATAGCATGTACTGCCCAGTCTGTAATTACTCCTTTCTGGATCAGTCCGTTCAGAGCCATTGTACAGCACCACATAAAGTTTCCGGCAGCATCATAGTTGAAATCATCAGCCAATACTTTAGGAGCGGTTTCCTGAAGACTGATCAGAATGCTTTCTGCAATTCTTTCCTGAAGGTCAGCAGAAGAAGGAGCAGTCATGTATTGTTCCAGCACGTGAGTGTAGGCATCTGTAATTCCGTTCACAATTTGGTTTTTAGGAATTGATCTGATTACTTCCGGATCTAAAACTGAAAACTGTGGGAAAAGTCCAGGTCCTCCTGAAGACAATTTTTCATTAGTTTCTCTTCTTGAAATCACATATCCTGAATTCATTTCTGAACCGGTTGCAGGCAGTGTTAAAATACTTCCGAACGGCATTCCTTCCCCTTTAAAAGTTCTTACTGACTTTCTCAGAATATCCCATGGCTCACCAGCATAATTAGCTGCAGCAGAGATAAATTTCGTTCCGTCAATCACAGATCCGCCGCCAACAGCAAGAAGGTAAGTGATATTTTTTTCTTTAATAAAGCTTAAAGCATTGATTAAGACTTCATATTCAGGATTGGCAGGAACTCCGCCAAATTCATATACTTCATGATCTTTCAAAGCCTCTTTTACCTGATCGTAAACACCATTGTTTTTGATGCTTCCGCCTCCGTAAATCATTAATATTCTTGCGTCTTTAGGGATTTCTTTGGAAATTTTAGCGATTTCACCTTTCCCGAAAAGTATTTTTGTTGGATTCTTAAACTCGAAATTAAGCATTATTCTAAATTTTGTAGATCAAATGTAGTGAAAGCGGAAGGAAATTTAAGTTAAAGAAGTTTTAAAATTACTATGAATCAATTTTAATAAAACAATTAAAATTTTGCTAATGATCAAATATACTGATTGTCGTTTAATACATATCATTCTTAATAACCTTAACTCTAATAAAGCATCTAGTTTGTCTTTCCGCAGGAATCTCTACGGTAAAAAGTTAAATTCCTAAGGAATGACAATGAGTGTTTGATAAAATAATAAAATAGAACGGCATATTGTCATTCAGAGCGAAACGAAGTGTAGCGTGGAATTTATACTTGTATTAATAAAAATCATTTTTGAGATTCCTAAGGATGACAAACTTTGTGTAAAATTCTAAAGTATACTTTATAAACCGGATTCATTTTTATAATATACACCGTTGCTTTTGCTTTCTAATTTTCCGGTTTTTCTATTAATTTTTACCACGAATGATTCTTTCGTGTTCGGATTTCCTTTTACTTTGGAAAGGTACATAGAAATATGTTTATCTTCGATTTTATAGGAGCTGCTCAGTTTGTTGGTAGTGTCAACAGTATAGCCATATGTGTTCGCAATTAAAATGGCTTCCGGAAGATTGTCTACCGTTCCGATAAAATCTCTTAACTGTTGTTCATTGGAAAAATAAACAGATCTTTCATTTTTGCACGCAAGGATGTATGAAAAGCAGTTGTTGCCGAAGCATTTCTGGAAAAATCCCTTTTCGGGAACAGGCTCATTGATGGTCATAAAATCGGGAGCCTGGCTTTCATAGATTACTGATTTTTCATAATCAGTGTCATTGCTGAGTACGCGCCAGTAAGCATAACCTTTATCAGGAACAATGAAAGGGTAGAGGTAATCTACTGTATCAAGAATATCAGGAATTTTTTTATAATCATCAGAAACCTTGATCTGGCCAAAAAGCAGATGGGAAAAGATCAGGGGAAAAGCGATGATGATTTTCATAGAGAACGTTTTTTCAGTGCAAATGTAAAGAGAATTATTCCAATACAATTTTATAATACCCTTTTTCATCAGTTACCTCAATATCGATACCTGTAAAAGTCAGTTTATTGATTTGATAACCATCACAAGCTCCTTTAAATTCTGATGACTGAATTGATAAATCAAGGTTTTTAATATTAGAATAAAATTTATAATTTTTTGTTCCATTGTAAGCACCTACATTTTCTACAATAACTTTGTTGTCAGATGTTTTGGTTAATTGTACACTAACATTGTTTTCATCCAGAATTGAATAGGTAGTTAATGTCCCATTGGCAATAAGATTTTCATTATTGGAATTTACGAACTCAAAAACAATAGGCAGTGGTGCATTATAACAATCTTTTTCACAGGAGATAAGCAGAAATGTTATGAGTAAGAATGTAAATATTTTTTTCATAGATTATGGATAGTGTGAAAAGTAAAATTACTATTATTTTTTTGCATTTTGGTCTTAATTTTTGTCATTTGTCAATCCAATTCATTCCAAAATCACTTACATTTGTTACTATGATACACGACCAACGCGCAGAAAAATTCAGGCAGATTGTGGAAAATAAGTTCCAGATCTACAATTCATTATTTATGAGCCTGCCTTATGATAAAATGACGAATATTGGGATGTTGCTTCCGTTTCTTTATGAGGAAAGCAGAACCGGCTATGAAGCAGAAAAAACTCCCGAAAACATCGTCGAAGAATTTTTTAAAAACCATACCGATCTTCAAACCGAGGAGCAGAAACTCGAACTGCTTTTCAAGATCATTCAGTATATAGAAAGACAGGTAGTTTTGTTTGACAGTATTGAAGATGCGGCATTCCCCAATCTTCATTCTGAAAGTGACAACGGTACCGTAACCAATCTCTTTGAACGCTCTTTTCAGGATCATAAAATTGAAAAAGTGCGCGAAAAATTAAAAGATTTTAGTGTAAAGGTCGTGTTTACGGCACACCCTACTCAGTTTTATCCAAGTTCAGTGCAAAGGATCATTCAGGATTTACGAGGGGCTATTACCAGTGATTCGGTTACTCAGATTGATATGTTACTGCAGCAATTGGGGAAGACTCCTTTTGTCAACAAAGAAAAACCTACTCCTATAGATGAAGCTTTGAGTATCATTTCATACCTGAGATATGTGTATTATGATACCATTGGAGAATTGTTTACGAAGATCAAAAAGACTTTCGGAAACGGGCATTTTCACCTTCATGAAGATATCATCCAGCTTGGGTTCTGGCCCGGAGGAGACAGGGACGGAAATCCGTTTGTAACAGCAGATGTAACGAAAAGGGTAGCAGAAGAACTTCGGTCGGCAATTCTGAAGTCCTATTACAGTCATTTGAAATTCATCAGAAGAAGATTGAGTTTCAGAGGGGTTTCTGAAGTTTTAACCCAATTAAGCGAAGAGTTGTATGCTGCCATTTTTGATGGAAAAAACATCACAGCTGAAGATATTTTAAAGAAAGCGGCAGAAGCGGAAAAAATATTAGTTAACGAACATAATTCTCTGTTTTTAGATCTTTTGGTCAACTTCAGAGATCGTGTAATGATCTTCGGAACTCACTTTGCGACGTTGGATATCCGCCAGGACAGCAGGATTCATCAGAAAGTGATTGATGAGGTGTATGCAAAAGTATCCGGAAATGAAGATGCTGATTACGAACAGAAATTCAATACACTGATTCAGGCTTCAGAAACAGTAAACGCAGAAGATTTTGAAGATATTGTGAAAGATACATTGTTAACAGTTTCACAGGTTGCAGACATCCAGAATCTGAACGGATTAAGAGGAATGAACCGTTATATTATTTCCAATTCCGATGCGGTGAAAGACGTAATGAATGTCTATGCTTTCTTCAAGATTTGCGGATATAAAGATGAAGACATCAATATGGATATTGTCCCGCTTTTTGAAACGATGGAAGGTCTTGCCAACGCTGAAAATGTGATGAATGAGCTGTATCATAATCCTGTTTACAAAAAGCATCTGGAAAAAAGAGGAAACCAGCAGACCATTATGCTCGGATTTTCTGATGGAACCAAAGATGGTGGGTATTTAAAAGCCAATTGGGAAATTTATAAAGCAAAAGAAGTCTTAACTAAACTTTCCGAGCAGAATAATATCAAAGTTGTATTCTTCGATGGCAGAGGAGGACCGCCAGCCAGAGGAGGAGGAAAAACCCACGATTTTTATGCTTCTCAGGGAAAAACTATTGCCAATAATAAGATTGAACTTACGATTCAGGGCCAGACCATAACAAGCATTTTTGGGAATAAAGAGCAGGCAAAATATAATTTTGAACAACTTCTTACCGCAGGTGTGGAAAATGATGTATTTAAAAATGCAAAAAAAGAGCTTACAGAAAAAGAAAGAGCTTTGATCATCGAATTGGCGGATATCAGCTATGGAAAATACTCAGATTTAAAGGCTCATCCTATGTTTGTTCCATACCTTCAGGAAATGAGTACGCTTGAATATTACGGGAAAACAAATATCGGAAGCCGTCCTTCAAAAAGAGGAAACGGAAGTGAACTGAAATTTGAGGATCTGAGAGCTATTCCATTTGTGGGTTCATGGTCACAGCTGAAGCAGAATGTTCCGGGGTTCTTTGGTTTTGGATATGCCATGCAAAAGATGAAGGAACAAGGAAGATTTGAAGAGGTCAGAGAACTTTACAAAGGTTCGGATTTCTTTAAAACTTTAGTGTTGAACTCGATGATGAGTATGAACAAATCCTATTTTCCTCTGACTTATTATATTAAAAGCAATCCGAAGTTCGGTGCATTCTGGAATGTTCTCTTTGATGAATACGAGCTTTCAAGAGAAATTATGTTGGAACTGACTGGCTTCAAAATGCTTCAGGAAGAAGATCCTTTGTCCAGAAAATCCGTGAAGATCCGTGAAAAGATTGTACTACCATTATTGAGTATTCAACAATATGCTTTGATGAAAATACAGAAAGGAGAGGGCAATAAAGAAGCTTATGAAAAACTGGTGACAAGATCACTGTTCGGAAATATTAACGCAAGCAGAAACTCTGCTTAAATTATTTTAAACAAACGTTTTTTATATATCAATAGGAATGGGCTTTAGCCCATTCTTTTTTTTATTAACCAATCCATCGGCTTTAGCTAAAGTATAGTGTATACAGCTTAGAAGAATATCCCTCGCAGATTCAACAAATATCAAAATCTGTTCAATCTGTTTAATCCGCGAGAGACAAAGGTTTTTATTCCTTTAAGAATTTCTCATAGTAAACTTTATCCATCATCTGAACTTTCAGATAATAAGTCCCTTTTGCAAAATCCTCCACTTTTATAGATTTCTGATGGTTGCTTTTTCGGATCAGTCTTCCCAGATTATCGTAAATTTCCAGAGACTGAACTTCCTGTTCTGAAGCAATGTTAAGAATGTTTTTAGCAGGATTTGGGAATATAGAAAATTTTTCTTTTTTTACTATTTCAGAAGTATTCAGAACGAGGTTGTATAAGCTTCCAAAATTAAGAATACCAAATCCTGTCTGATCTGAATGGGCAGGATAAAGCGAAGCTGTTTGTCTTAGCTTTGTTCTCATCTGCTCCCTGTTCATCGTTGGAAATGCCTGGATAAGACATGCCACACCTCCTGCAGCAATAGGCGTAGCAATAGACGTTCCGTTTACAATCGTAGTCGCATTGTCATATACTGTGGTGGTAGCGGTTCCCTGAGTACTTCCGTCAGGTTTTACCACTCCAAGAGAATTAGGTCCGAAAGAAGAAAACCCTGATGCATTTCCGGCCGAATCTACAGACCCGATGGAGAATACGTTAGCATTGTCAGATGGTGTCATCAGGTAATGCCATGGCTGCAATCCCGAATTTCCCGCAGCAGCAAGTACAAAAATTCCTTTTTCAGCAGCAATACCTGCTCCCCGGGCAATGAAAGAAGTGCTTCCGTTCATATTGGCATAAGTATAATTATAACGGCTCTCATCAAAAACATTGTATCCCAACGATGAGGTGATGATTTCTACCCCTTTTCTGTCTGCTTCCTCGGCAGCTTCAATCCAGTATAGCTCTTCTTCAGGAACTTCTACATTGGCATTTTCACTTCGGTAGAGATAAAAATCAGCATCAGGAGCAGCACCCACAAATATATTTTCCAGATACCCGCCAATAGCTCCTAAAACAACAGAACCATGAGGACTGAGTGCTGTATTGTAAATATCTCCGGTTTTGGTAACAAAATCATAGGACGCTTTTATATGATTACCGTTCCATAATCTTGAAAAAGCAGTTCCTGTATTTACTGTTGGAAATCCGGCATCAATGACTGCTATAGAAATCCCTGTTCCCGTATAACCTGCCAGGTGAAGGGGGCGTATATTGACCTGATCAATCTGGCCGGCACCGGAACCATAATTGAAGTTGGTAAGTATTTTATTGAGACTTATATCATCTTTCCATTTTACAGGTACTGTTTTTACGGTGGTTGAACTGTTTCTGGCAAAACTTTCCACAGATAAAACAAAAGATTGAGCCTGCAGCAACGTTTTTTGGGCTGGAGTAGCATTAACTGCCGCTCCGTTAAGCCATTTTGAATAATCTGTAACGGTAAATCCCAAATTTTGAAGATTCTGAAGGTAAGACTGTTCAATAGGAGCATCCTGATCATTGAGAGGAATTCCCAGCGTTGTACGTCTGTTGAGCGATTTCTGACTGAGTTCACAAAGCGGATTTGCATAAAATGCAGCTTTATTGGGCTTATCAGTAAAGAAAACAAAAACAAGTTCTGTTTGGGCAGATACATTAAGATAACCCGTTAGGAGACAAAAGAGTAAAAGTTTTTTCATAAGATTATTTTGTATAAAGATAAAAACAAAATCAATAAAATTTTTGATAGGATATTAAATTCCTTATTTTTACAGAAATATTTATTATATGAAAAAAATTCAGATGGTTGACTTGCAAAGTCAGTATTACAAAATAAAGAATGATGTAGACAATGCAGTTTTGAATGTAATGGACTCTGCAGCGTTTATTAACGGACCTGAAGTAAAGTCTTTCCAGAATGAATTGGAGTCTTATTTAGAAGTAAAACATGTCATTCCGTGTGCCAATGGTACAGATGCATTGCAGATTGCCCTAATGGCCCTGGATCTTAAAGAAGGAGACGAGATCATCACCGCTGATTTTACTTTTGCTGCAACGGTAGAAGTAATTCACCTGCTTAAGCTAAAATCTGTATTGGTAGACGTAGATTATGATACATTCACAATTTCTACGGAACAGATTAAAAAAGCCATTACACCAAGAACAAAAGCAATTATTCCGGTACATATTTTCGGACAGTGTGCCAATATGGAAGAAATTTTGAAAATTGCTGAAGAGCATAATCTATATGTTATTGAAGACAACGCTCAGGCAATTGGTTCAGAATATACATTCTCTGACGGAACTGTAAAGCAGGCAGGAACAATGTCTACAGTAGGAACTACCTCTTTCTTCCCTTCAAAAAACCTTGGATGCTATGGAGATGGCGGAGCTATTTTTACCAACAATGATGAATTAGCGCACCGTTTAAGAGGAATTGTAAACCACGGAATGTACGAAAGATATTATCATGATGAGGTAGGGGTAAACTCCCGTCTGGACAGTATTCAGGCTGCGGTTTTAAGAAAAAAACTTCCTCACCTTGATTCTTACAACGAAGCAAGAAAAAGAGCGGCAGATTTTTATGATGAAGCATTTGAAGCAAACCCAAATATTCTTACTCCAAAAAGAGCTGAAAATTCTACTCATGTATTCCACCAGTATACTTTAAGAATCCTGAACGGAAAACGTAACGAGCTTCAGAAGTTTTTAACGGAAAAAGAAATCCCTGCCATGATCTATTATCCGGTAGCACTGAGAAAACAGAAAGCCTACTTCCAGGAAAGCAATGATGCAGACTTTGTGAATACAGATAAGCTGTTGGATCAGGTAATTTCTTTACCAATGCATACAGAATTAGACGAAGAACAACTGAAGTATATCACGGATGCGGTTCTTGAGTTTATGAAATAATTTATGCTTCACGACGAAAGAATATTAAAACATAAGTTCGCTTATTTTTTTACAATTATTTTTGTCCTTTGCTGGATGATATTTTTTGCATACAATATGGTTAATATTTTTTTAAGAGGCTATGGATTAAAAGAAGAGTATAATACATTCAAGATAATTATTTATGTATTATACTTTTTAATACTCCCATTATTAACTGTTACATTTGTTAGTATTTTTAAAGAATCAAAAAAGATGTTTTTTTACCTAAATCTTTCTTTGTTTTTTATGCTTATTTTTCATGTCGTAATTTTTAATGGGAAATATCAAAAAATACAAAACCCTAGTACAGGATATGTATTTTCTTTTATACTTTTAAATATCTTACTTGTTGTAGGTCCTGTGGTATTGATAAATTATTTTAAACACATTCCTACAGAAAACGAAATAGAAAATATAGGAAAACACAAAGAATAAAGAATAAATGGCAATACTTGTTACGGGAGGACTTGGATATATTGGTTCTCACACGGTGGTAGAACTTATCAATAGCGGCTTTGAAGTAGTTATTGTAGACGATTTATCCAATACGGAAAGGTTTATTTTAAAAAATATAGAAGAAATTACAGGTAAAAAGCCGGCTTTTTATCCTTTTGATCTAAAAAGAAAGGAACTTCTTACTCAGGTTTTTGATGCCTATAAGATTGATGGCTGTATCAATTTTGCAGCTTCCAAAGCAGTGGGAGAGAGCCAGATAAAACCTGTGGACTATTATGAAAATAATCTGTTCTCACTGATTAATATTCTTCAGGAATTTAAAGAAAGAGAAATATCCAACTTTATTTTCAGCTCGTCCTGTACAGTATACGGCCAGGCAGATTTAATGCCGATTGATGAAAATACTCCGTTAAAAGTACCTGAAAGTGTGTATGGGAAAACAAAACAAATTGGAGAACAGATCCTGATTGATTTTGCAAAAGCCTATAACCGTAAAATTTCGTTATTAAGATATTTCAACCCGATTGGAGCCCATCCTTCTGCAAAACTTGGAGAACTGCCGATAGGAATTCCTAATAATCTGGTACCTTATGTGATGCAGACGGCTTCAGGAGTTCGTGAAAAACTGAGCGTTTGGGGTGATGATTATGCTACAGAGGACGGAACAGCCGTTCGTGATTATATTTATGTTGTTGACCTGGCGAAAGCACACGTTGCCGCATTAAAAAAACTGATGGAAGACTCTTCCCCTGAAGCTGTGATTGACACCTACAACCTTGGAACAGGAAAAGGTTCATCTGTGCTGGAAGTGGTGAAAGCATTTGAAAAGGCCAATAATGTAGAAGTGCCTTATCAGATCTGCGCAAGAAGAGAAGGTGATATCACTATTGCATATGCCAACGCTGAAAAGGCTGAGAAAGAACTCAACTGGAAGTCTGAAACGTCTCTGGAAGAGTCCTTAAGAACAGTCTGGGAATGGCAGAAATATTTGAACACAAGGAATGTATAGTTTCAATGGTTGTGAAATTTTCCTCACCATATGAAAGAACAATTTAAAACGAATTATATAAACAAATTACAAAACGTCTTCCCTGAACCTTCGGCCTTTTATCCTTTTAAAAGAACATGTATTTCAGTGAAGTTTTAATTCAAAATTAATATGAAGACACAGAGAATAGGGATTACATTTTCCTCATTTGACTTATTACACGCCGGGCACATCAAAATGCTTGAAGAAGCTAAAACTGTATGTGACTATTTAATCGTTGGACTTCAGATCGACCCTTCCCACGATCGTCCCAACAAAAATAAGCCAAGCCAGACTATCGTTGAAAGGTATATTCAGCTGAAAGCAGTAAATGCTGTGGATGAGATCATTCCTTATTATACAGAAGAAGATCTACTGGATATTCTAAAATCATTTGTAATAGATGTAAGAATCATTGGGGATGATTATATGGACAGAGATTTTACAGGGAAACAATACTGTGAAGAAAAAGGAATTGAAATCTTTTACAACAAAAGAGACCATAGGTTTTCCACCAGTGATCTGAGAAGAAGAATCTATGAAGCTGAAAAAGAAAAAGACTCCAAAGCTGAGCCTGTAAAATAAATTTTCAGTAAAAAAATATCAAAGATTATAAATAAAAAACAGTTGTAAACAAGAGCTTTACAGCTGTTTTTTATTTTACCGGAAACGGCGGGAAATTACTTTTTAAGAATATGATTTTTTTTAAAACTATATTTTCTATTCAAAATCTTTATCAATAAGATTCAGGAAGTCAAAAAACATTTCTTTCCAATGGCTTATTTGGGTTCCGTCTTCTTTTATTTCTTCAAAATTATGATTGCAGTTCAGATAAACTTTGCTTTTCAAATTCGTTTTTCTATGACGGATAAATTCAGCGGTAATTAAATCACTGGTTTCTATAGGAACTTTATCATCATGACTTCCAATGGTGACGAAGATGGGAATTTTTAATTTCAGAAGATTTTCTATAGGAGGTTCGTTTATAGCAACATTCCATTTGTAGGTGTCACCATTAAAATAATCTTTTACAGAGTCAGGATCTTGATAAATCTGATTATACCCTTTCATCAATTCATTAATTTTATCCTGAGCCTTGCCAGCACTTAATTTTCCTTCCTGCATTTGTTTTCTGGTAAAAAGTATGTCATTAAATATTTGAGGCGTTGCATTCCCAGCTGAAAAACAAATATGGGTGATATTTTTATTAAGAGTAGCTAATTTTGCGACCACATCACTTCCTTCAGAGTGCCCCAGTACAGCAATTATTTTTGCATTGGGATAGATTCTTTTTTTTATGAAATTAATAACTTTATTGGCAGATTCAGCTCTGTCTAACACATTATTCCTCCGAGTAAATGTTGGAGAAGGCGTATAATTATTTAATGTTTTTGAGTAATAGGGTAATCCAATTTTCTGTATATAAACGAATGCATAATCTTTTGGGAACTCTGCCATTAATTTTTTGGGATAGTTATTAAAACAACAGGGTTCAGTATCATTACCATTTACCATAGGTAAATCACCACTGCCTTGCAGGTAGAGAAAAACTTTTTCTTTTGTTAAATTATCAGTTGTGTGAATATAGAAACGTATAGTATCTCCTTTATCAGGAATAATGTACTCTTTTAACTTTTGTTTTTCGGGAGTCTGCGCTAATGTGAAGATGGGAGAAAAGAATAGTATTAATAGGGCTCTTTGAAATAGTTCCATAGGTTATTTTTAGTTTAGAAGATATGATTTTATACTTTGTGAATTTACACTAAAAAAACACAGTCTCAATATTAGAAAGATTATTACTTTTAGTTAGATAATATACCTATTTTTCTTTTTCCAATTCATTAATGATTTTTTAATAAAAAATCCCGAAAAGTAATTTTCGGGATTTTATTTTTTTTATTACATCGGGCCACCTTGTTGGTCGTCTCCGGCTGCATTGGAATTGATGTCCTTTTTCTTTTTAGGCTGATCTACTTTTTCACCCTGTTTAAATCTATAGGTTAAAGAAATAGAAAATTGTCTTGGCTGCCACTGCATATAATTTCTTCGGGTATAATCATCATTGAAGCTGAAAACTTCTCTGCTTCTTGTATTGAAGATATCCTGAATATTGAAAGAAATTGTTCCGTCTCCTTTCCAGATCGTTTTGGAAGCCCCAAGGTTCAGCGCATACATATCCTGAGTATTTTGGTTGGCAGATTTCTGCGCTCCTCTATAGAATCCCTGTAACTGTACACTTAATGTTTTATCCAGTTTGAACGTTGTATTAAGACGCGCTCTGGTAGAGAAACCATCTCCGGTAAAGTCCATGTTACGGGTTTGCTGCTGCTTATTCTTATCGATAGCATCATAATAAGCAATTCCTGTCGTTTTATATCCGAACATGTCTAAGCTACCCATTATTTTTAACCAAGCAAAAGGATCGTAAGTAAAGTTAAGATCCAAACCATAACGGTCGTCACTTCCCAGGTTGATAGGCTTTGTATAGAATACTCCTAGATTTTCGTCAGGTCTGTAGACTAGCATTTTAGTATCATCAGTAGCATGTCTGTAATATAAGGTAGGATTAATTGTGAACTTTTTTCTTGTAATATTATATCCTACTTCAAATGAATCTACATACGATGGGTTAAGATCTATGTTTCCTTCAAAAATATTCTGGCTGTTGCTGTAATTCGGGAAGGGAACCATGAAGAAAGATCTTGGTCTGTCTATTCTACGGGAATAATTAACTAAAATCTGATTGTTTTTAGATACATCATAGCTTAAGAATACACTCGGAAATAAATTATTGTAGTTCTTGGTTTTATTGATCGCCGGATCATTAGGATTCTGATTGATGTAATTGATCCTTACATTGGAAAGTTCATCTCTTAAACCAAGCTGATAAGCAAATTTTTCTCCGATTTTACTTTTAAACTGTAAATAAAATGCATTGAAAATCTCTCTGTAATCCGTATCGTTATTATAATTTGGGATAAAAGGATTATTGGAAGTACTGCTTACGAAATTATTGTAAGTATTGTCATTCACATCCAATCTGTATCCTGCTTCAATCTTAGACTGTTCTCCTATTGGTAATTCGTAGTCAGCCTTCCCAATAACCGTTTTGCTTACAGAATGTCTTCTGGTAATGTCCTGTACATCCGGTAGAAGGTCATTGGTCTCAAGAATATCTGCATTATTATTGCTTCTGTTTCTTTGTAAACTTAATGATACTGATAAATTCTGACCGTTATCATCAAATTTGTGATCTACACCTATATCTCCCTGGAATGCAAGATTATTAAATATCGTTTTAGATTCTCTCTGTCCGTAAGGGTTTAGTAATTGCCATGTTCCGGCAGTTCCGTTTGGATCTGACGGATCTTTGAAAAACCTGTGAAAACTGTCATAAGTCTGCAGAAGCTCATTTCCGTCTCCTTCAAAAGTTCTTACCAATCCTGTTACATTGATTGATGTTTTGTCAGACAGATCATACACAAAACCCGCACTTACATTATAATTTTTGTTATATGTTTTACTGGTGGAGTTTTGCAGCTGGTGTGCAAGAACATCATTAGGCTGCGTATTAGGAAGGATCTTAGGAAAAGTAAGATTGTGATATGTAGTTTCCGAATTATTTTTAGTTTTGTTTTCCGTATAGCCGCCGCCGCCGTTTACAAACCATGTCCAGTTATTTTTTCTCCAGCTCAGATTCGTATTAAGAGAGGTTCTTGGGAAATATCCTAAAGACCCTACAACACTGCCGTTAAATCCGATTTTTTTGTTCTTCTTAAGGATGATATTCAAAATACCGGAAGTTCCGCTTGCTTCAAACTTAGAAGAAGGGTTGGTAATGACCTCAATTCTTTCAATCTGATCAGCCGGGATACTTTGTAAAGCATTGGCACCGTCATCTATTCCCAGAAGGGCAGAAGGCTTTCCGTTGATCAGAAACTTTACATTGGTACTTCCTCTCATAGAAACCGTTCCATCCGTATCTACAGAAACTGAAGGAACATTGGTCAATACATCCTGAAGACTACCTCCTTTGCTCACGATATCCTGTGAAGGATCATATGTTTTCTTATCAAGTTCTACTTTATAAGGTTTTGCTGCTGAAGCGGTGATCACAACTCCCTGGATTTCCTTTGTTTTTCCATCAATGGTTGTAGCAGCTTCAGGCTCTAAAGATAATGCTCCGATATTTCCTGCAATTGCAATATTTTTACTGACTACATTTTTTTTGTAATCAATAGCTTCTACTGTGATATCATAATCTCCCGGTACAAGCTCAAGTTTATACTGTCCCTTTTCATCTGTCAGTACAGCATCACTTAATGTTTTGTTCACTTTATTGCTGAAAGTTACAGAGGCATAAGGAACCGGTTGGTTTTTTTTGTTGACAATAGTCCCTGAAACTCCAGCCTTCTCCTGTGCAAAAGCCATCGCCGCCGCTGAAAGTACTAACGTAAGTCCTAAAGTTTTTCTGGTGAAAATATTGACAATTTCTGTCTTATTCTTCATAGGTTATTTTTTTGTATAAAATCGTGAAAGGATAACCCATATTATTTTGAATATCCATATCAATTTGATCTTCAAAATATTATGACTTTTATTATTTTTCTAACTGTAAATTTCTAGGTGCTTTCTAAACTTATTTTATATTTTTTGAGTTGAGCCAGTCCTGATAAGCCTTTGCATTCACAGCATGTTCTTCAGCACTTGCCGTAAACTTATGGTATCCAAACCTTGCCGGATCAGCACACATAAATATATAATTGTTGTTTTCAGCATTTAACACAGCATCAATCGAATTCTTATCCACTACACAGATTGGTCCCGGAGGAATACCTGCATTTGCATAAGTGTTGTAAGGTGATGGTGTAGACAAATGCTTATATAATACTCTTTTAATAGATTCTTTAAAATTAGTCTGCTTATTAATTGCGTAGATCACCGTAGGGTCAGACTGAAGTTTCATCCCTTTTCTGTAACGGTTTAAATACAATCCGGCAATCGTTTTCATTTCATCTTTTTTTCCTCCGGATTCCTTATAAACAATTGAAGCCAATGCATAGATCTGATCTCTTGTAAGGCCAGACTGCTGTTCTTTGTTTTTTCTTTCACTCGTCCAGAAATCATTGTACTGATTTTCAAACTTTGCAAAAAATTCTCTTGGGCTTACAGTCCAGAAGAAATTATAGGTATCAATGAAGAAATATTTTTTTAAATCTTCAACATTTTTATAGCCCTTCTCCTGTGCCACAGCATCCAGATCATTTATAAAATGTAACGAATCAATTTCCGTTTTTTTTGTCACCTTACCAATCATCTGATACATATCTCCAAAATCCCCGATTCTGTAAGAATTGGCTGTCTGGTTTCCAGCTTTGATCATATTGACAAGGTTTTTGTTACCTGTTCCGCTCTGGATATGATAACGTCCCGCTTTAAAATTGGTATCAAGACCTTTTTCTTTAGCCACCGCTTCAAAAGATTCCCTGTCTTTAATATAAGGAGAAATAGAATCGAGGATCTGTTTAAAACCTGCTCTGTGAGGAATCAGAACATAACCGTCTTTTTCTACGTTATTTCCTAAATATTTATTATAAAATCTCAAACCAAAAAATCCTGCGGCTACAAAAACCAGCAGAATGATAATGAGAATAGCTTTTTTCATTCTTATAAATGTTGATTAAAAGTTTTTGTTTTTAAAGAAGATCTGTTTTACCTCTAAAAACTTGCTTTGCAGGACCTTCCAGCCAAATATTCTGGAATGCATCACCACTTTTTTCAGCATATACCTTAAGGTTTCCGCCTAAAGTTTTAACTTTTACAGAGGTTAGATTATGTTTTTGAAGAAAAGTTAAAGCAGATGCGGTAACTCCTGTTCCACAACTGTAAGTTTCGTCCTCAACGCCTCGTTCATAGGTTCTTACAAAAATTTCATTATCTGAAATTTTTTCTACAAAGTTCACATTGATTCCTTTTTCCTTATAATTTTCAGAATTTCTGATTCCATATCCTTCGTCATAAACATGATAATCTTTCAGATTGTCTACATATTTTACGTAATGGGGAGATCCGGTATTTAGAACAAAGTCATTTCCATCTTGTGAAATAGTGTCCACATTGATCATTTTCAATTTAATGATTCCGTTATGAATTTCAGCTTCATGCTCGCCGTCCGTTGCAATGAATTTGCATTTATCTTCAAAAATGTCAAGGAAAAAAGCAAAAGCGACAAGACATCTTCCTCCGTTTCCGCACATCGTACTTTCTCCTCCGTCAGAATTGTAGTAGACCATTTTGAAATCATAGTTAGGATCGTTTTCCAATAGAATAAGACCGTCAGCACCTATCCCAAAACGTCTGTCACATAATTTTTCAATACTGTTTTTATCTTTAGTAAACTGCAGATCACGGTTGTCTACCATTACAAAATCATTTCCTGTTCCCTGATATTTATAAAATTCCATATTTTTTTTGTCTAAATTGAAGAAGCAAAATTAATATATTTAAAATGAAAAACGAACAGTGTTAGCTGTTCGTTTTCTTATTTATAATCGTTTTATCTAAAGCCGCCTCCGCCGCTCTGTTGTCTGTTTGAACCACTGCTTTGGCCGCTGGAGCTGTTTCTGAATCCACCGCCGGAAGATTCTGATCTGCCGCTGTTTTGGCTGCCACTGTTCTGGTTTCTGAATCCGCTGTTATTCTGAGTTCCCTGGCTGTTCTGATTACCGCTGTTTTGGTTTCTGAACCCGCCATTAGAATTTCGGAATCCGCTGTTGTTTTGGTTTCCCTGATTGTTCTGATTACCATTATTCTGGTTTCTGAACCCGCTATTGCTATTGGAGTTTCTATTATTATTGAATCCTCCGTTATTATTATATGAACCGTTGCTATTCGTTGTACGCGTGTTCTGGAATCCATTTTGAGGTCTTGATGAAGAAGAAGATCTTCTTTCTACATAGACTTTTCTTCTGGAGTTATTATAACTGTCATAGTAATAAGGAATTCCATTATCATAGTAGTAATTAACGTTGTTTCTGTAATAATAGCCGTCATTACCATAATATCCGCCGCTACCGTAATATCCGGAAGGAGCATAGTAATATCCGTTATTATAATAGGGATCACCATAACCATAATTTCCATTACTTCCGTATCCGTCGGTATATGCTAAACAAGAGGTTAAACTGGCAATAGCAAAAATACTGACTGCTATTTTAAATAAATTTTTCATGACTTTATTGTACTTTTTTTTCTTTAAAACTTTTTTTCCAATTGACGTATCCTAAGATAGCCATTATAGTAAATACCAAATATTGAACCGAAGTTATTCCAAGTCCCTTAAAAATCATCATAGGGATGCAAATAATATCTCCGATAATCCAGAAAATCCAGTTCTCAATGCGCTGTTTGGCCATAAACCACATTCCTACTAAAAATATTGAAGTGGTAAAAACATCCATCCAATTTGCCCAGTCCAGATGATACAATCCTAAACTGGTTCCCTCCATAGAAAACTGATTATCAATATAAGGTTTGTAATAATAAATAAGAGTAACCAATGTCAGACTCAGTAGGAAAAGCAGGGTAGCATAAATCCATTCTTTTCGGGTAGCCCATGTAACTTCTACGTGAACATGATCTTCAGAATTTCTTGCCCATAGGACCCAGCCATAAATACTCATAACAGAATAGTAGACATTGATTATGCAGTCTCCTAACAGTCCTGCATTGAAAAGAAGATATACATAGATCAGTGTTGAAATAATGCCGGTAGGGTATACCCATATATTTTTCTTAATGGAAAAAAATACGCTCAGTATTCCGAAAATAGCACCAGATGCTTCAAGCGTAATCTGTAAAGAATCATAGCTTTCATAAGGCTTTACAAAAAGATCATATAAATTCATGCAATCAAAAATAAGCAAAAATATGGACTTTTTAAAATGGATTATATAATGTGTTGTTCAGGTTTTTAAAGACTTAATGTAAAATAAATGAGGAAAGTTTAACGATAAACGTGGGAGTTCCTAAATTTTTTATATTTTCGTAAATCCTTAATAAATAAAAAAACATGTCGAAAATTTGGGTTAAAAAGCCACTAAGTGCCTATGAGGCAGATATGAAGAAAAGTGAGCTGAAAAAAGTCCTTGGAAAATGGAGTTTAACAGCAATTGGAGTGGGTGCTATCATCGGAGGTGGAATCTTTGTTCTTACCGGAACAGGAGCCTATTATCACGCAGGACCAGCACTTGCCATTTCCTTTATCATAGCAGGTATTGCCTGCGTTTTTGCTGCATTATGCTATGCAGAATTTGCATCCATTATTCCTGTAGAGGGTTCAGCTTATGCTTATGCATATGGAACAGTTGGAGAAATTTTTGCATGGGCCATGGGATGGTGTCTCATCCTCGAATATGCCATGGCGAGTATGGCCGTTTCCGTGAGTTGGTCCGGATATTTTAACAAATTTTTGAAAATCTTTAATATTCATTTACCGGCCTATCTTACATCAGATCCTGCAAGTTATACAGGAGATGGTTTTTCCATGAACCTGCCGGCATTCATTCTTGTTCTTTTGATTACCGCACTATTGGTAAAAGGAACTAAAGAAGCAGCAGGAGCTAATAACCTGATTGTTTTGATGAAAACTTCTGCCGTTATCTTTGTAATTATCGCAGGAGTATATATTATTTTTTCCAATACTGATCTTTACAACGCTGTAGATGGTGTTAAAAACTGGAAGCCTTTTATTCCGGATCAGGTACAGATCAAGAATTCTGAAGGAGATCTCGTTTCCGCCTATGGTATTAAAGGGATTATTTCCGGAGCAGCCGCTATTTTCTTTGCTTATATTGGTTTTGATGCCGTTTCTACACAGGCGGGAGAAGCTATTAATCCTAAAAAAGATGTGCCTTTCGCCATTATTGCTTCACTGTTGATCTGTACAGCTTTATATATCTGTGTATCTCTTGTATTAACAGGGATGATGCATTATACAGACTTTAACCCTGAAGGGAAATATCCTGATGCTATTAAAGCTCCTGTAGCGTATGCTTTTGAAATTGCAGGAAAACACTGGGCAAGTAACGTAGTAACTATCGCTGCAACAGTAGGATTAATTTCTGTAGTAATGGTAATGATGATGGGACAGTCAAGAATCTTCATCGGGATGGCAAAAGACGGATTAATTCCTAAGTTTTTCGGAGAACTTCACCCAAAAACAAAAACACCTTACAAAGGAATCATTTTGTTAGGAATTGTAGTGGCATTGATTGCAGCATTTACTCCAATTTCAACATTGGCAGATATGACAAGTTTCGGAACCCTGTTTGCATTTACACTGGTTTGTATTGCGGTTTGGGTAATGAGAAAAAAAGAACCTAATTTGATCAGACCGTTCAAAGTTCCTGCTTACAAAATAGTGGTAGCATTGGGCGTATTTATCAATATTTATTTGATATTTAACTTAAGTGCCCATGCATTGGAACTTTCTGCTGTGTGGTTGTTCTTAGGAGGTTTGGTATATTTCCTTTATGGAAAATCAAACAGTAAATTGAATAATCCTGAAAAATATCAGAACCAAGATTAATAATAATATAAACCGCTTCGGCGGTTTTTTTTGTCCCAATACGATTATATGAAAAAGATTTTTTCCCTTTTATTTCTGTCCGTAGGACTTACAGCGTTTTCCCAGCAAGTGGAAAGCTTTGAAACTATTCTTAATGATAAAATCAGCATCAGAGCGCTGGAACTATATGATAACAAAGTCTGGTATAGCGGTACAGATTCCAAATTTGGGTTTGTAGATCTGAAAGATTATAAAAATCAGAAGCAGATAAAGCTCTCCGAAGATAAGCTTCAGTTCAGGACACTGGCACAGGATAAAGCCTCATTCTATGCCATCAACATTGAAAGTCCTGCTTACTTCTTTAAAATTGATAAAAAAGATCTGAAATCACAGATTGTCTTTAAAGACACTGTTAAAACTGCTTTTTATGATGCTTTACATTTTGTAAAAGATGGATACGGGATAACATTCAGTGATCCTGATAAAAATCTTTTGATGAAGCTTGCATTATTATTCCCTCACAAGAAAATGTACGAGATCTGGACCCCTCCAATGGGTAATCACGAGAAAGTAAAGCTAAAGGAAGGTGAAGCCGCATTTGCTGCCAGCAATACCAACATTGCTTCCTATAAGGACATCCTCTGGATTGCAACTGGTGGAAAAGCTTCCAGAATCTTTAAACAGAAGGGATTGGACTGGAAGATTATTGAAACCCCTTTCATTCAGGGAGAGTCTTCACAGGGAATATATTCCATCGATTTTTTTGAAGACCGTTTCGGGATTGCTGCGGGTGGAGATTATACAAAGCAGGATGCCAATGTCAATAATATTGCAACCACTATTGATGCTGGTGAGACCTGGCAGATTCAGGCTTCGGGCCAGAATGCAGGATATACAACCTGTGTGAAAATCAAACCCGGATCAAAAGGAAAAGAAATTATTGCCGTTGGAGACAAGCATATTAGCTATTCTTCAGATTTTGGAAAAACATGGAAGAAAATTTCTGATGAGAAAGGTTTCTTCGTCTGTCAATGGATCAATGGTGATAATGTTGTTCTTGCAGGAAATAACAGAATTGCAGTGATGAAATTAAAATTTTAAATATAAGGTATAGAATTTATCACTATTTGCCAAAAGCCTGATCATACGTATTTAGACTCATTATAAAATAGAACCTAATATAATTCATAGGTTAAAATTCATAACTAATGGTTAATTTTGTAAGATGGAATTTTAACGATGTTAAATTTCATACCCTTATAAAATTTTAAATTTCAAAATGAACTCTTTAATAGATAAGTATAATATTCCCGGACCGCGTTACACTTCTTATCCTACCGTTCCATATTGGGATGAATCAACATTTTCACCGGAAAAATGGAAGGAAACGGTAATCAGGTCTTTTCATGAAAGTAATGCAGAGGAGGGGATTTCTATTTATATCCATTTACCTTTCTGTGAGGCTTTGTGTACGTTCTGTGCATGTCATAAACGTATTACCAAACAACACAGTGTTGAAGTACCTTACCTGGAAAGTGTTTTGAAAGAGTGGAAACTTTATCTTGACCTTTTCAACGAAAAACCTAAATTAAAAGAATTACACCTAGGAGGCGGAACTCCCACGTTTTTTTCTCCTGAGAATTTAAAAACATTGTTGGAAGGGATTTTTTCAACTGTAGACATTGCGGAACATCCGGAATTCTCTTTTGAAGGACATCCTAACAATACAACAAAAGAGCATCTTCAGACTTTATATGACCTTGGTTTCAGAAGAGTAAGCTTTGGAGTTCAGGATTATGATCCTAAGGTTCAGAAAGCAATTAATAGAATCCAGCCTTTTGAAAACGTAAAAAATGTTACAGAATGGGCAAAGGAAATTGGGTACAGAGGAATCAGCCATGACCTTGTGTTCGGACTGCCACATCAGAACTGGGAAGCGATGGAACACACGATCAGAAAAACAATGGAGCTGAAACCGGACAGGCTTGCCTTCTATTCTTATGCACACGTTCCGTGGGTAAAAGGAGTTGGGCAAAGAGGTTTTGATGAAAATGACCTGCCAAGTGGAGAAGAAAAACGCCGTTTGTACGAAGATGGTAAAAGACTGCTTCAGGATTTAGGATATATTGAAGTAGGGATGGATCATTTCTCTCTGGAACATGATGATCTGTATCAGTCTTTGATTCATAAAAAACTTCACAGAAATTTCATGGGATATACTTCAAGCAAAACCCAGCTGATGGTAGGACTTGGAATGTCTGCTATTTCAGATTCATGGTATGCTTTTGCCCAGAATGTAAAAACGGTTGAAGAATATCAGAAAATGGTTGAAGAAGGTGAAATTCCTGTTGTAAAAGGACACGTTCTGAGTGAAGAAGATCTGATTTTAAGAAGACATATCTTAAATTTGATGTGTCAGCTTGAAACAACTTTTGATATCAATAATTCTTTCCCAGAGCTTGAAAATGCCTTGGAAATGTTGAAAGAAATGGAAAATGACGGACTGGTAGAAATTAATGGAACTGAAGTGAAAATTACAGAAGCCGGAAGAGCCTTCACAAGAAACGTAGCGATGGTTTTTGACCTGAGAATGATGAGAAATAAGCCTGAAACAAGGATTTTCTCAATGACAATATAAAGAAAAGCGGTTCAGATCTGAACCGCTTTTTTATTGCTTTAAAATTGATTTTATCATTAAGAGTTATGTTCACAAAGATTTTATAATACTGATTGATCTTTTTTGTTCGCAAGGCCACTGCGTTTAGCAAGCTTCTTCTACTTAGTGAAACGCCTTTGCGACCTTTTTCTTAGAATTTAAAAATCTTAGCGTTTCGTCTGCATTTATAACAGAATAGTATTATTTGATAATCAATTTCTGGCTATAAGACTTCAATTCTCCGGATTTCAGGTTAATGTAATAAACGCCGGCGGGTATTCCTGAAATATTAATTCCTTTTCCATTAGAGATTTTATCTGCTTCCAATACTTTTCTACCTTCTGCACTGATAATTTCCAATGTTGTCTTTTTATCTGTAACGCCATCAATGAAAATTTCTTTTGAAGCAGGATTAGGATAAACCTTTATGGTTCCTAACGTATTTTCCTGAGTACTTAAAGTCCCTGTGGATATTTTAAAAACTTTCCCACTGTTCACCGCAGCTACGTACAGTCCTTTCTGGTAATCCTCTCCAAAAGTAGAAAAATTATTTCCGGAATAAGGACTCGTCCAAGTGATGGCATTATTACTATCCAGAATTCCGATCTGGGTAGAGCAGTAGTCTGCAAAAAAATATTTCCCCTGAAGCGACGGATATTGAGTTCCTCTGTAAACATAACCACCCGTGATAGAACATTTTCCGCCTGAATGATCATAAACGGCAATAGGAAAGGTCATTGTAGACTGAGCTGCACATCCTGCCGTATTATAGGCGGTATTGCCTTCATAACAGCGCCAGCCATAGTTTAAGCCAGCCTGGGTAATTGGCATTTTGTTGATTTCTTCTATTGCTCCCTGACCTACATCTGCAATCATCGCATTTCCTGTAGTCAGGTCAAAGGAAAACTTCCATGCATTTCTGAGGCCATAAGCCCATATTTCATCAGCTCCAGTTACCGTTCCTGCGAAAGGATTATCCGGTGGGATATTATAAGGCCCGGTTGCATCCACATCTATTCTCAGCATTTTTCCAAGCAGTACATTTTTATTTTGGGCATTATTATTCGGATCTCCGCCGCTTCCCCCGTCTCCGGTGATGATCCATAATTTTCCGTCTGGAGCAAAATGGATACTTCCTCCATTGTGATTGTCGAATGGTTTGGGAATGTTGAGCAGGATTTTTTCAGAAGCAGAATCAGCTACGTTAGGATCAGTTGAACTGACACTATATCTTGCGACGATGATATTCCCTGCCGGATTGTTATAATACACAAAAAAATACCCGTTAGTAGGGTACTGTGGATGAAATGCAAGTCCCAGAAGACCTCTTTCACCGCCAAAAATAATTTTTGAACCTATATTCAGAAAATTGGTGGGATTAATAGTCCCGTTGGGTTGAATAATTTTAATAATTCCGTTCTGCTGAACAACAAAAAGCCGACTGTCATTGGCGTTTGTAATCTCTACCGGGCTGGTAAGTCCCGTGGCAAATTCTTCCAAATTAATGCTTTGAGAATTAGCAATTAAGGAAGAAAAAATACTAAGGGTAAAAAGTAATTTTTTCATAATATTTTGATAGTTAGTGCGTTGATAAATTGAATGAAAATTTTGTACCAATCGAATTTTGAAGACTTCATTATGATACTATGAAAAAATTGTTAAATCTTAAATAGAACTCAGAATACCAATATATCTGAAAATAAACCATTTCTGTTGTTAAAAATTCATAAAATACAAGAAAATCATTATATTTGCCGACTTAATTTAACGTAGTTATAACAAAATGCAAGGAAAAGGACTTATTACAATTGTCGCTATTGTACTAGGGTTGATTTGCTTAAACGAGCTATTACCAACATGGTACGCCAGCAAAATTGAAAAGCAGGCAACTGCTATTGCAGGAGACAATCCGGAGAAGTATCAGAAAGAAATTGCTAGACTTTCTAAGGATACTTTGAATCTAGGATTCACAAAACTTTATTACACTAAAGCCAAAGACAAGGAAATGAAACTTGGTCTTGACTTGAAAGGAGGGATCAACGTTCTTTTGGAGATCAACCAGAGAGACCTTGTGAATGATTTAACAAATTATTCTACAAATCCTGTTCTTATTGAGGCTTTAAACAAAACTGATGAAGCACAGAAGAATTCTACAAAAGCTTACATCGATAACTTTTTCGAGCAATTCGATCTAGTTAACAAAGCTAAAGGAACAAACCTTAAGTTGGCAGATCCGGAAATTTTCGGAAATACTACACTTACTGAGGTGAAGTACAACACTCCTGATGAGCAGGTGAAAAGCATTGTTAAAAGAAAAATTGATGCATCTGTAGGGACTGCTTTCGAGGTAATCAGAACGAGAATTGATAAAATGGGTGCTGTGCAGCCAAACGTTCAGAGAGTACCTGGAACAGCTAGAATTTCTGTGGAAATGCCTGGTATGAAGGACATCGATAAAGTGAAGAAAATGCTTCAGACTTCTGCAAAACTTCAGTTCTGGGAAGTACAGCAGGTTCCTGAAATTGCGCCTTATTTCCAGACTTTGACAACTATGGTTGCTGCAAAAGGAGATTCTATGGGAGTGGCAAAGAATGTGAACTTCATGAGCCTTTTACAGCTTGACAAATTAAGAACAAATGGTGTTGCTAACGTAAAATTATCCGATACAGCTGTTGTAAATAAAATTTTAAACAGTAAAGTAGGACAATCTCTACGTCCGGCTAACATTAAATATACACAGTTCATGTGGGGTTACAAGCCTGAAGCTACAGATACTGAAAGTTTAGTATTATATGCCATCAGAGGTAACATCAACCAAAAAGCTCCGGTAGACGGTGCTGTTGAAACTGCAAACATCAGCTATGATGAGCTGAGCAGAGTAGTAGTAGATATGCAGATGGATTCCAAAGGAGCAAAAGACTGGAAAACATTAACAGAGAAAAACGTTGGTAAGCCGGTTGCTGTAACGCTTGACGGTAGAGTTTATACTGCACCAAACGTTGTAAATGCAATCCCGAACGGTAGAACTCAGATCTCTGGTAACTTCTCTCAGGAAGAAGCTAAAGAATTGGTAGACGTTTTAGGAGCAGGTAAATTACCGGCAGGTGCAAAAGTAGTTCAGGCTACGGTTGTAGGGCCTTCATTAGGACAAGAATCTATTGATGCTGGTGTGATGTCATTCGCTATCGCGTTCTTATTAATTATTGCTTATATCATTTTCTACTATGGTGGAGCTGGTGTTTATGCAGTAATTGCAATGATAATCAACCTATTCTACATTTTCGGAATTATGGATTCCGTAGATGCTACCCTTACGCTTCCTGGTATCGCAGGTATTGTACTTACAATGGCCATGGCGGTAGATACAAACGTAATTATCTATGAAAGAACTAAAGAAGAACTTTTCGCAGGAAAAAGTATTCTTGAAGCATACAAAGACGGTTTCAAACACGCATTGAGTGCAATTGTTGATGGTCACTTAACGACATTACTTACAGCAGGTGTACTATTCCTTTTCGGAACAGGGCCAATTAAAGGTTTTGCATTAACATTAGGAATCGGTATCCTGATGACATTCTTTACTTCGGTATTGATTTCAAGAGTAATGATCTTCTCTAGATTGAATAAAGGAAAACACCTTTCTGTTTGGACAGGTGCTACAAAAAATCTTTTCAGAAATACTTGGATCGATTTTATCGGAAAAAGAAAATATGCGTATATCATTTCAGGTATTTTAACTATCGTTTGTATCGCATCTATTGCAATCCATGGATTCAAATATGGTATCGACTTTACAGGAGGTAGAAACTATGTGGTAAGATTTGATAAGGCAGTAAATGCTGAAGATGTTGAAGCCAACTTAGTGAAAATGTTCCAGACAGAGGATGGTAAGAACTCTTCAGTAGAAGCTAAAACTTTCGGTAATGACAAGCAGTTGAAAATCTCTACAGATTACCTTATTGAAGATGAATCTTTGAAAGCTGACCAGACTGTTGAGCAGAAACTATACGAAGGATTAAAATCCAGCTTACCTGCAAACATGACATTAAAAGATTTCAAATCTGCAGATAAAGATCATTCAGGAATTATTTCTTCTGAGAAAGTAGGACCTACTGTAGCAGATGATATCAAGACTCACGGTATTCTTGCTGTAGTTGCAGCATTAGCCGGTATTTTCATCTATATCTTGGTAAGATTTAGAAAATGGCAGTTCTCTCTTGGTGCTGTTGCAGCGTTATTCCACGATGCTGTTATCATTTTGGGAGCGTATTCATTACTTCATAAGTTTATGCCGTTCAACATGGAGATCAATCAGGATTTCGTTGCGGCAATCCTTACTGTATTGGGTTACTCAATCAATGATACGGTAATTATCTTCGACAGAATTAGAGAATACCTGAGAGAGAAAAAATCTTTAACATTAGCGGGTCTGTTTGATGACTCTATTTCAAGTACATTGGGTAGAACATTCAACACCTCATTTACTACGATTTTGGTTATCCTTGCGATCTTCATTTTCGGTGGTGATAACTTGAGAGGATTCATGTTTGCTATGTTAATTGGTATTGGGTTCGGTACGTATTCATCTATCTTTATTGCGTCTGCAATTGCTTATGACTTCCTTAAAACAGGAAAAGAAGAAGAGGTACATGGAAAAACCACTTCTACAAAAGAAGAACTTGCTTCAAAGTAATACAAACTACAATAAATTAATAAAGACCGTTTCGAAAGAGACGGTCTTTTTTATTCTTACTCATGCTTCTGCGTTTTGAAGAATTTTTATTTCTAATAGCAAATAATGCATCTCTTTACAGCTTATTTGTACATTTTCATAGTAAATGGATGACTTTTTATTTAATTTATGATTATTTTATTTTTTTTATATATGTAATTATTTATTAGTGTTTCTGAAATCTGTTTTTCTTTTATTTTTTTATGAATTTCATTTTTTATAAATTGATGTAAAGTGGAGTTATAGGCAATAAGTCAAATTTTGGAGATTAATTTGCTTGTGTGAAATTGCTGAATAATAAAGGTTTTTTGCGAGTTTGTAATAAAAAAAATGTTTTAGTTAAAAATTATTAAAAAATAAGAGTTTTATGTGGTAAATTATTTTATATTTACTTAAAACAAAACAAAAATGAAAGTCGAAAAATTATTCGTTGCTACGGCACTATGTGCTGTCAGTTTCCTTTACGCACAGGTTGGGATTAGTACTCCAAATCCTGATAAAAGTTCTGCATTAGATGTTACCGGCACCAATAAAGGTGTATTGATCCCTAGGATTTCTGATCTCTCAACAATAGCTACTCCAGCTAATGGTTTGCTGGTTTATGATCTCAACAGGCAGGCATTGACCCAGAATATTGGAACACCCGCCAGTCCAAACTGGATACCGATCAGTGGGAATATTGTTAAATTCTTTTATATGCCTTCTATAAGTATTGATACTTCTACGTTAGGTACAGGAAGAACAAAAGACTTATTCCAGCTTTATAAAGCGCAGTTTTCTACCCCGAAAGTCTCAAGTACGGGAGCGCCAGGTACAATTCCTTTCTTTGCAAATGCATCAGATCTGTATTATTATGTGACTGATTTTGACAATACGGTTTTAAGCAATGTAAGCATTGATGCCAATGGAATACTTCGCTATGATGTTATAGGATCAGCTACTGCCTGCTCTTTCGTGAATATTGTATTTGTAATCAAATAATTTTAAGAGACACACAGTCTTTATGATCATCCTTGTTCAGGGGTGAGTATCCCGTGTATAATTAACTTTAAAAATTATCGATGATGAAAACAAATTCAATATTACAGTATATGCTTATAGCAGTCTGTCTGTTTATATCAGGCAAAATGACTTCTCAGGAGATGGTAACACTCCCCAACGGGGGATGCGGAAGATTATTGGATACCAATACATCAAGTTCAAGTGATGGCGGTTTTCTTTGTTTCAGATTGGGAAAAGAAGCTGCTAATCCGGGTAATATGACTGATACGGATGTCAATTCATTTGCTTCATTGAAGCCGGGTACAGGTGCTGGTCTTTTCTGCAGTATGTATGTAGGGGTAGGAACCAATGGCGCCGATTTTCAGGCTAATAAACCTGTGTATATTGATTTTGCTTCAGATGGTTTCAATTTTAACCCCAGTTTTAATGGAGGAAATTTTGTTTTCTACAACAATGGACAGGAAGTTTACCGTACCGGTATTAATGGACATTTCTTCTTTGATTTTGGTGATAATCAGGAGCGCCGGATTATTAAAGTAATTCCTACAGCGGCATGGGACGAAGTACAATTGGCTTTTGGAGAAGCTATAGGGATTGGTTTCTCATTCAGTCAGATGAGGGTGTATAATATTCTTTCGGAGTATTATCTGGCTCCTATGACTTATCTGTCTCAGCCTTCAGATAAAACAGTGGCTGCAGGCGGATCAACAACGATGACTGCTGTGATTAATAATACGCCTACAGATGAGACTCCTGATAATATTACTTACCAATGGCAGGTTCTCAACGGAAGTACATGGACTAATCTGGTGAATGGTACGAACTATAGCAATGTTACTTCATCCACTCTTACTATCAGTAATGTTCCTGTAGGATTTAATAATAATCAATACCGTGTAGTTGCCAACTCCAGTTTCCATACATGTTCCTTCCAGGCAATTTCTACTGTGGGAAGACTTTTTGTAAACTCTGTAAATGTCCCTGGGGCGATTTCGGCAGATCAAACAGTGTGTATGGATATCAGTAACGATCCGGCAGTATTTACTCAGACTGCAGCGGCACAGGTAAGCGGTTCTGCTGAGTATCAATGGCAAAGTTCAGCGGATAATATAACATTTGTGAATATTACGAATGCAACATCGGCTACTTATGATGCACCACCAGTGACACAGACTACTTATTATCGTAGAGGTGTAAGATCTGTACTCAATGGAAATACTACCGGTTATCAATACAGTAATGTGGTAAAAGTAACCGTAAAACAAAATTGTCTGATTAAATGTATCATAACAAACAGAATGCTATATACAAAGTTGAATTCCAATTAAATAGACTGATTTCTAATTGATTATACAAGCCTGTTTCAAAAGAAAAATTTGGAACAGGCTTTTTTTTGTTCAACACCTGATTTTTTATTCCTTATACTACTAAAAAACCAATTGAGTGTATTATTAATGTTATACTTCTTTAATACAATGAAATTTAGAACCATTATTTTTAAGATTTGATTAATTTTGCACCATCATGGAAAATTCAAAGAAAAAAGCGGCTATAGGCTTCATATTTATTACTTTACTAATAGATATTACGGGATGGGGGATCATCATTCCTGTTGTTCCCAAATTAATTGAGGAACTTATTCACGCAGATATTAGTGAAGCCGCAAAATATGGTGGCTGGCTTGGATTTGCCTATGCATTTACCCAATTTATATTCTCTCCGCTTGTTGGAAACCTGAGTGATAAGTATGGGCGTAGACCTATAATCCTGATCTCTCTTTTCGGATTTGCCGTGGATTATATTTTCCTAGCATTGGCTCCCACAATCTGGTGGCTGTTTCTTGGAAGAGTTATTGCCGGAATAACGGGTGCAAGTGTCACTACTGCCAGTGCCTACATTGCAGATATTTCCACTGATGAAGACAGAGCCAAGAATTTTGGACTGATAGGAGCTGCTTTTGGTCTCGGATTTATCATAGGTCCGGTTCTGGGCGGTGTGCTGGGTCACTATGGAGCCAGAGTCCCTTTCTATGCGGCTGCGGGCTTGTGTCTGCTTAACTTCCTGTATGGATATTTCATACTTCCCGAAAGTTTGGATAAAGATAAAAGAAGAGAGTTTGACTGGAAACGTGCCAATCCTATAGGTTCATTTAAGTTTTTAGGTAAACACCCTGAAATTTCTGGGCTTATTCTTTCCTTAATATTGATTTATATTGCAGGTCATGCTGTACAGAGTAACTGGAGCTTCTTTACGATGTATAAGTTCAACTGGACAGAAAGAATGGTGGGGATTTCATTAGGGGTAGTAGGTTTATTGGTTGGTCTCGTACAAGGTGGGCTTATCAGATGGACTACTCCAAGGCTTGGAGAGCAGAAAAGTATTTACTACGGACTGGCTTTTTACGCAGTAGGAATGCTGTTGTTTGCTTTTGCTTCTGAAGGATGGATGATGTTTGTATTTTTAGTTCCTTATTGTTTAGGAGGGATCTGTGGGCCGGCTTTACAGTCTGTCATCACAAAAAGTGTTCCTTCCAATGAGCAGGGTGAACTTCAGGGAGCGTTGACGAGTTTAATGAGTGCAACTTCTATTATCGGGCCTCCGATGATGACGAATTTGTTTTACTTTTTTACGCATGATGAAGCGCCATTTAAATTTTCAGGTGCCCCTTTCTTTTTAGCATTTATTTTAATGGCAGTCAGTGTTGTGATTACCTATTCTGCATTTCAGAAAAAAGGAAAAGAAAAAATAAAGGATTTTTAGAGACGATAGATTCGTTCTATTCCGAACATATATATAGGTCAGGGTGCAATCTATTCAATAATTTTACAGAAGTAGTCTTTCTGCTTTTTTAAACACAAAATAAATTATGAATACATTAAACCTGGAAAAGTATTTTGAACGGATTCATTTCACCGGAACTCCGGAATTGAGCATGGAGGTATTGAAAACAATACACCAGCTTCATCCTAAACATATTCCTTTTGAGAATATTGACTCTTACACAGGAACAGTTCCTTCTCTGAATTTGGAGGATGTTTTCAAAAAATTGGTTACAGAATCAAGAGGCGGATATTGCTATGAACAAAATCTCCTTTTAAGCGAAGTTTTAAAACATTTAGGATTCAATGTAAAATTACAGCTTGGAAGAGTAGTGTGGGGGAGGCAGGAAGACAGCGTTGCGGCACAGACTCATTTATTACTGATCGTTGATTTTGGAGGTGAAAAGTATATTGCGGACTGTGGATTTGGGACTGCTACGCTTACAGCACCGATCCTTTTAAATGAAGAAGAACCACAGCAAACACCCAACGGAATATTTAAAGTCTCCCATAAAGAAGACACCTATACCCTCTGGATGCTGAAAGAACAATGGTTCCCGGTGTACCGCTTCATACTGGAACATGTAGAGCCCATTGATCTTACTATCTCTAATTGGTATTTGTCTACTCATCCGGATTCTCATTTTAAAAACAAACTGATCCTTTCAAAAGTAGATGAGAATGCCCGTTATACCTATACAGACCATGTCCTTAATATCCGGTCTGATCATGGTGAAAAAGAATCCATATCTATAGAAAATGATATGCAGTTGTATGAAATACTGATGAATACTTTTGGTCTAAAAGAAAATGCAGTAGAGGCTTTGAAATCAAAAGCCGAAGTTTACAGGATATAAAATATAATCTTTGTATATAATAAAAACGGGAAGCTGTCTGGCTTCCCGTTTCTTTTTGAAATCTGATTTTTATGAAAATTATGGATAAAGGGATTTTGTCCCGTTACTTACAATATTACTGCCCAATCCTGAGAATGATACAGAGAAATTATTGCTGTTAAAGCTTAAAGAGCCGGTAGGCGTGCAAAGTCCCAGCGCATAACGGCATTGTCCATAAGCTCCTGTTCTCTTTGTAATCTTACTTTCACTTTTTGCTTTTCCTAAACTGATATATCCCCAATCACTTACATCCGCATTGGAAACCGTAGAACCTGAATAATAAATGGTAATCTGATACCCGGCTTCCCCTCTCTTGGAACCCCATAGCCAGTTTGCTGTCCACCATTGTTTATACCAGGTAGAAACTACTTTTGCCGCCTGATTGTTGTTGGAAGCTTCAGAATTTCCACGTGGATCCATCATAATAAGACCTCCGAAAACATTATCCCAGATAATCCCTGAATCTTTGTAAAAACACAATGTAGTAAACTTTCCGTTTTTGCCGCTCCACGTTATTTCCATAACATTAGTTCCGGATTTCACTTCTTCAGTTACAGCTTCTTTTAGTCCCTGTTGGGCTGTTGTCAGATCATCTCCGCTATATAAATCTCCAATTTTTCCAATCTTTACTGAAGAAGGATCCATGATGTTTCCTGTTGCAATAAACTGATCTTTACCTGTGATCAGGCTTTTAGAAAGATCAATGCTTTTTTGAGTTGAAATTTTTCCTAATACCTTCACTTCTGCAATCTGCAGATCATTTTTCAGATAAGTTTCAAGGTTTTTTCCGGATTCATTCAGTTGAAGCTGTACTGCTTCAGGAACAATTTGAGAGGAAAGAGGAGTGATCTCCTTTTTCAGTTCATCGACGGTTATTTTTGCCTGAACTGTTTCCTGTTGGTTCAATTCGTTGTTTTCATTCTGGCAGCTGCTGAGTGCCAATACCGATAATACGGCGAAAACTTTAAAAGTAGTCACTAGTTTTTTCATACTATATATTTGTTTGGTTGTGCATTATAAATATACAGAATTGTTATGTAATTCTCATTGTTTTGAATTAAGTATTTGTTAATTTATAGGTGGCAGGTAGCAGGTAGCAGGTAGCAGATAGCAGGGGGAACACTCTGTGAAGTAGTAATGAAGGGTTTTTGAAATCAATGGTGAATTTTGCTTCGCAAGTGAATGGTGAATTCTTGAGGGGAGATTCTAGAACCAAGAATTAAAAACCAAAAATCAAGATAATGATAATCTAAATAGAACCAGCAACAAAAAATAAACTTGCAACAAAATAAACTTGCAACCAACAACATTAAATATTGAACTTTGAACCTTGAATCTTGAGCTTTATTATAAAATCTTAAAATTTGTTTAAATTTTTAGTTTACCATCCATAAATGCAATAATCTTTCGTAATTTTACGGCATGGAATTAAGCATTGGAGAAATGGCACTCATTGCCATTGCAATCGTTGTATTATTCGGACCGGATAAACTGCCTCAGATTGCGCGTGACTTAGGTGCAGGCGTGAGAAAAATGCGTGGAGCAGTAGAAGATATCAAAACTGAAATTATGAAAGAAACAGATAATCCTGTTTCTGAAATAAAGCGTGAGATTGAAAAGGTAAAAGATGCTGCGAAAGATTTCAACCCGATGAAAGATATCGAAAAGGATATTCTTACGGAACCTGGTTCTCTTGCTTCTAATGAGCCTCCCAAACCGAAACCGGCTGATGATGAGACTTATGAAGGACCTGTAAGCAGATAATTATGGAGGAGATCATTCAGGAAGATAAAAAGGTATTTCTGTACCTTAATAATCTGGGCGATTCATCTTTCGACCAGTTTTGGATGCTGATTTCAAGTACCTGGATTTGGGTACCTCTTTATATTATTTTTCTTTATTTTTTATACAAAAATTATCAACTAAGAACTTTAGTTTTTATTCTCATATTTATAGGACTTGGGGCTATGGTTTCTGATCAGCTGGCCAATATTTTCAAATACGGGGTAGCGAGGTTAAGGCCATGCCATGACCCTACTTTGGAACATCATATGAGAATTGTGAAATGTGGCGGGCAGTTTGGGTTTTATTCTGCTCATGCCTCCAATACCTTCTTTTTAGCAACTTATTTAGGTATTTTACTGAAAAAGAAGATTAAATGGTTTCCTTATGCTATATTTGCATGGGCTCTGGTTGTTTCGTATAGCCGAATCTATTTAGGAGTGCATTTCCCAATTGATATTTTGGTGGGGGCGTTTGTTGGATCTTTATTGGGAGTGATATTTGGGGCACTCGCCAAAAAAGTGATCAATAAACAAACTATAACCTCATGAAAAAAACTTTATTATTAGTAACTTCCCTTTGTTTTTCCCTTAATTTTTATGCCCAGGATAAAAAACTGGCTGAAGACTGTTTTAAGAAAGCTGATTATAAGTGTGCAGAAGAGCAATACTTAAAACTGGCAGAAAAAGAGCAGATTCAAAAATTTCAGTCGGAATATTATGATTATCTCGGGACCGCTCAGAGAAGGCTGGGGAAGACCACTCAGGCTTTTAAATCTTATGATTCTGCCTTAAAGGCAAACCCTATGTCGGTTTCAGTGTATGTTAACCTCTCATCGCTTTACAGTCAGAAGGGGAATAAGATAAAAGCACTGGAATATGTAGAAAAAGGATTGAAAGTGAATCCTGAAACTCCGGATTTATACCTTACCCGTTCCAAAATCTATGACAGTCAGGGGAAAAAGGATCTTGCTATCAAAGATCTTAACCAAATTCTGACTTTTGCACCAGATAATATTTTTGCTAAAACAGGGCTGGCCAATCTGAAAAAAAATAATGGTGACCTTGATGGCGCTTTAAAAGATTATAATACACTTATTTCTGAAAAACCGGAATCTTTGCTTTACAACGGCCGTGCTGATGTGTATTTTAAAATGAAAAAATATAAAGAAGCACTTACCGATGCCAATAAAGCCATCTCAATAGATCCGAAATTTGCACAATCCTATGTGAGCAAAGCTATGATTCTGCTGGATACCTCCAAACTTAAGGAAGCCTGTGCAAATCTGGATAAAGCAGTTACTTTAGGCTACGAAAAAGCAGTGCTTACAGATTCCTATGCTAAATGTGGTAAGAAATAAGTTGACATTTTAATCCTTATAATAAATCCAAACTAAAATACCAAAATCTGGTTAACTGTTTTAAAAACGAATAAAGAAAAGAAAGATGTTGAATATTGTTCTTGTAGAACCCGAAATACCTAATAACACAGGCAATATCGGAAGATTATGTGTAGGAACCGAAAGCAGATTACACCTGGTTCATCCATTTGGATTTGTAATTAATGATAAAAACCTAAAGCGTTCCGGGCTGGATTATTGGGTGCATCTTGATGTTTCTGAATATGCTGATATTGAAGAATGGATTCAACAGATTCCTGATAAGTCCCGCGTTTTTTTAATGAGTTCACATGCTGAAAAATCATATCTGGAAACCGAATTTCAGGATGGAGACTGGCTGGTTTTTGGAAAGGAGAGTGTGGGTCTGAGTAAAGAGGTTCTGGACCGTTTTGAAAACCATCTTACAATTCCTATGTCTAAACTGATCAGGAGTTTTAATATTGCGAATTCCGTTGCTTTTGTGGTGGGAGAAGCAAAAAGACAGATCGGTCTGAAATAACTGATTTCAATAGACAGAAAAACGATAAACTTAAAGAAATATGAACCCTTCTGAATTGAATCGGAAGGGTTTTGTATTAATCGTTATGATAAGGCTTGCCTTGTAGAATCTGATCAGCGCGGTAAAGTTGTTCAACAATAAACAGGCGGATCATCTGGTGGGTAAATGTCATTTTGGATAATGACATTTTTTCATTTGCTCTGCTGTACATGTCTTCAGAAAAGCCATAAGCTCCTCCAATCAGAATGTGTACTTTTTTCACAGAAGAATTCATCCAGGTATCAATTTTCTGCGAAAATTCACGGCTGGTAAACTGTTTTCCTTTTTCATCAAGAATCACTACCAGATCGTTTTTGTCGATATGATTTAAAAACAATTTGGCTTCTTCCTTTTTAAGAAGATCAGGGGACAGGTTTTTGGCATTTTTAACATCCGGGATTTCAGTGATTTCAAAATTCCAGTGTTTAGGTAAACGGTTGAGATAGTAATTTATTAACGATGTAATTTCTTTATCGTCTGTTTTACCGATACAAAGTAAACTGATTCGCATTGTAAGAAGTTTCAGAGTGCAAAGATAGGGCTTCACAGGGTAATGTTCAAAGTTTTGGGTTTAATGTTTAATGTTGCTTGTTTTCTGGTTGCTGGTTGTTTTTGTTTTTTTGTTGCTAGTTGTTGGTTGTCTTTGTTGCTGGTTTTGTTTAGATTGTTATATCTTGGCTTCTGATACTCTCTTCAAAAATTCACCATTCACTTGCGAAGCAAAATTCACCATTGACTTCAATGAACCTTCATTACTATTTCACAGAGTATCCCCCTGCTACCTACTAAACTCCTACCTGCCACCTATCACCTTTTATCTTTTCCCTATTTAATTTAATTCCCCTACATTTGTATAAAGACAAACAGATCGATGAGTGTAAAGGTTCCTAAATTTATTTTGAAAATTCAAGAGTTTTTTGACAGCATCCATATTCCTGTTTTGGGAATATCGCTTTGGCAGATGTTTCAGATCTATATTTCCGGGATTTTCAAAGGAAAAATTGGTAGAAAAGCTGCTGCCATTTCCTGGAGCTTTACGATAAGTCTTTTTCCGTTTATTCTGTTTCTGCTTTCCGTTTTGCCCTATATGCCGCATTATGATAAACTGCAGTTCTATATTTTTGATGTACTGATGCATAATGTTTTCCCTTCTAATATGGAAGGGGATGTAAGAGGATATATAGAAAGTAATATTATCCCAAATATGAGAGGAATCAGTAATCTCACCATTGTTCTGGCGCTTGTTTTTGCTACGAATGGTACATTTTCCCTGATCAATGGTTTTAATGAAAATACGGATGAAAAACTGAGTGACGTAAAGGAGTTTATTCTTTCATTCTTTATCACAATAGGCTTTATCACTATTGTTTTTTTAGCACTTTTCGGGGTGTATTATGTGGAGGTTGTGATGAAGCTTTTTACACCGGCTTATGATATTTCCTGGCTTGTAGATAACCTTTCCAGTATTATTGGATTCGTTTCTTTTCCTCTTTTTTATTTTATCCTTCTGACCTTATTTTACTGGCTGGGAACCGTAAAAATTACAAGATTCCGTCAGGCGGTTCCGGGTGCTATTTTAACTACAATACTGTTCGTTGTTACTACTTATATTTTTGCCATTTATGTAAAGGATATTGCACGGTATAACGTTCTTTACGGATCTATCGGAAGTATGATTCTGCTGATGGTTTGGGTGAATGTGAATGTATATCTGCTTTTATTCGGAAATGAACTGAATATGGCCATCAGAAAGCTCAGAATAGAAAAACTGCTGTCTGATGAAATCCAGAGAGAAACCATACACTATCACACCCAGATTACAGAACCTGATTTTGATGGTGATGAAGAACATAGAAGAAAGCTGGAAACCCGAAAGAAAGACTAATTCTCTTCCAGTTCAGGATTTTCTTTTGAACTTATACTTAAAATGGTAAATCCTGCAATAGCAGCTATAAATGAAGCAATCAAAATAGCAAATTTCGCTTCATCCTGAATAGGAATTTCTCCTTTAAAAGAAAGTAATGCAATAAAAATGGACATGGTAAATCCAATTCCGGCCAACAGACCTACACCAATCATTTGAAGCCAGTTGCTGTTTTGGGGCAGAGAACTGAGCTTTAATTTGATAGCAATAAGTGAAAACAGATTGATCCCAACCAGTTTACCCAATACCAAACCGCAAATAATACCCAATCCTAATGTACTTGTAACACCGGTAACCATTTCACTGGAAAAAGTGATATTGGTATTCGTTAAAGCAAATATAGGCATTATCAGAAAGCTTACCGGAATGTGAAGCTGATGCTCCAGTTTTTCCAATGGTGATATTTCTACATTGGAAGCGTTGGTAGGTATTGAAAACGCAAGTAAAACACCTGCTATCGTGGCGTGAATTCCGGAGTGATGAAGGAAATACCACAAAAACAGTCCGGGGATGATATAAAATATAGTTTTGGTTACTTTTAAAAAATTTAAGATAAACAGTAGGGCAGTCACTCCAAAAGACAGTAGGAGATAGCTCCAGTGAATTTGTTCAGTATAGAAGATTGCGATTACCAGAATAGCTCCAAGATCGTCTACAATAGCCAATGCTGCTAAAAATATCTTGATAGAATTAGGAATCTTTTTACCCAACATCGAAATAATTGCCAGTGAAAAAGCAATATCTGTAGCCATAGGAATTCCCCAGCCATTGCTGTATTCTGTTCCGGTGTTGAAGATACTGTAAACCACGGCCGGAACAAGCATTCCGCCTACAGCTGCAAAAATGGGAAGTGATGCATTTTTGAAAGATGAAAGTTCACCTTCTACAAGTTCCCGTTTTATTTCAAGGCCTACCAGAAGGAAGAATACGACCATCAGTCCGTCATTAATCCAAATGCTGACAGGATATTCGAGTCCAAAAAAATGGGTGCCGACTTCCTTGTCTAAAAAATGCTGGAAGTTCTCTGCAGCAGATGAGTTGGCAATAATCAATGAGACAAGTACACAGAAAATAAGAATAATTCCTGAAGACTGGCTGTTGTTGAAAAATTTTTTAAAATAAAGAGATAAATTCATGTTTATGATTGTAGTCGTCTCACTCTTGAAACTCCATTAATATTTTTAAGCTTTTTGAAAGTTTCTTCCAACTGGCCTTTATTTTTAACTTCGAGGATGATATTTCCTGTGAAAACACCGTTGTTAGATTCAATGGAGAGACTTTTCATATCCATTCCCATACTTCCGCTGATGACGGTGGTGATATCATTGATCATACCCATTCTGTCAAGTCCTTCAATTTCAATTTTTACTCTGTTTTTGAAGCTTTCAGCATTTACCCATTTAGCAGGAATGACACGATAGTCATACTGCGCTCTCAGATTGATGGCATTCGGGCAGCTGTCACTGTGAACTTTAATTCCGTCTGAAATGGTGATAAATCCAAAAATTTTGTCCCCTGGGATTACTGTACAGCATTTTGCATAGCTGTAATTCAGCTTTTCTTCATCTTTTCCAAAGATAATCATGTCAAGGTTTTCCTCTTTCGGTTCCTCGAAATGCTGATTTTTTGCCGGAGATTTTCTGAATCTTGACAGTAAGTTATTAAATACGTTTTTACTTTCAATATATTTTCTCAAGCTGCTTACATCCAGTTCGTTGCTTTGGAATTTAAGAAACAGCTCTTGAGAAGATTTTAAATTAAAGAACTTTTGAAGTTTATTAATTTCATCATCATTGAAATTGATTTTGGCATGACGAAGTTTTCTTTGCAGAATTTCTTTTCCTTCTTCTACCAACTGGTTTTTCTGAGAGTTCAGATAACTTTTGATCTTTGACTTGGCTTTTGAAGTCACTACAAATTCCAGCCAGTCAGATTTTGGTTTCTGATTCTGTGATGAAAGAATATCTACCTGATCTCCGTTTTGAAGGATATAGGAAATGGGAACCAGTTTTCCATTGATTTTAGCTCCCAGACATTTCATCCCTAAGTCGGAATGGACTGAAAAGGCAAAATCCAGGGCAGTAGCATTGGTGGGCAGGATTTTAATTTCTCCTTTCGGGGTAAACACAAATACCTCTTTGGAGTATAAATTAAGCTTAATATTATCCAAAAGCTCTGAAGTAGACAGGTTCTGCTGTTGTTCCAGTACTTCACGGATTTCGGTAACCCATTTTTCAAAGTTTCTGTCATCAGAACTCTGTTTATAGCCTTCTTTGTATTTATAGTGGGCTGCAACCCCTTTTTCAGCAATTTCATCCATGCGCTCGGAACGGATCTGGACTTCAATCCATTTTCTGTCCGGACCTAAAACCGTTAAGTGTAAACTTTCGTATCCGGTAGAACGAGGCTGTGTAATCCAGTCACGCATTCTTGACGGGTTACTGTGGTATACATCCGTAACGATAGAGTAGATCTTCCATGCAAGAAATTTTTCATTTTTTGCATCTGATTTGTAAATGATCCTGATGGCATAGTTATCAAAAACTTCCTCGAAAGAAACTCCCTGCTTCAGCATTTTTCTGTAAATAGAGGAGATTGCTTTTGCACGGCCTTTGATTTTAAAGTTTAAGCCTTCTTCACGCAGTCTTTCAGATACTTCTTTTTTAAATTCTTCAATATATCTTTCACGGCTTTCTTTGGCGAGTTCCAGTTTTTCTGTGATCTCGTTGTATACTTCGGGGCTATTGTATTTTAAAGAAAGGTCTTCCAGCTCAGATTTGATGTTATATAATCCAAGGCGGTGGGCCATCGGAGCATAGATATAAACCGTTTCTGAAGCGATTTTTTTCTGCTTATCCGGAGCCATACTTTCCAGTGTCCTCATGTTATGAAGACGGTCCGCAATTTTAATCAGAATAACTCTGAAATCCTCGGATAAAGTCAATAAAAGTTTCCTGTAATTTTCAGACTGTACAGAGATATTCTGGTGGTTCATGATGGAGATCTTAGTCAATCCATTCACGATACTGGCGATCTTTGCTCCAAAGATTTTTTTAAGATCTTCGTAAGTATAATCGGAATCTTCAATTACGTCATGCAAAAGTGCGCAGGCAATGGAAGTAGCTCCCAGACCAATCTCTGTTGCTACAATTTTAGCAACAGCAATAGGGTGGTAGATATAAGGTTCTCCGGATTTTCTCCTTTGATCCTTGTGGGCATCCAAAGCGATATCGAATGCCTTCCGGATGAGTTTATTATTTTCCTCATCCAACGTTCTGTATGTGTTAGAAATCAGGTCCTTATATCTCGCCAGGATCTCTTTATTCTCTTGTTCTAAATCGTAACTCATTTGTGCGCATGCCTATAATAAGACGAAAATACGAAATTTTTTAGTTTTTTCAAACATAAAAGATCCACAGCATACACTGCGGATCTTCGGCTATTAGATTTTATATCGATTAGAATTTCACTTCAGAATTCATACCGTCACTTGACGTTTTAATTTTAATATCAGGGCTGTTCTGAATTTCAGCTCTGTTTCTTGCGTCAATATACTTTTTAATGGTATCATAATTCGTTTCATTAATATTCATGTTTTCAAATAAGTATGATTTCAATGCTGCATTCTGAATAAACGCATTGCGGGCAAGATCAATCTGATTGATATCATTTACGGTAACACTTGCCAGATATTGGGAGTTATTAGAACCAGTATTAAGGTATACAATGTAATCTGAGTTTTCAAATCCTGAATTTTCCAGATCACTTTCCAGTTGTTTGTAGTCGCTGCGATGATCAAATAGTCCAGCTAATATATGTGACATAGTTAATTGGTTTTAAAGTTATGACTAAAGTTAGTAATAATTTTCTTATTATCATTGCGTTTAAGGCAATATAATTTGTTAATTAATATTCTGTTTTCAATAGAGTAAAGTAATATCTGTGAATAATTGTTGAACAGGTGTTTAATTTTAACAATTGAATAATGTTGATTTTGACGTGATACACTTTCCTTTTTTGAAGAGATATGGATCACTAATGTTCAGATCTCTTCAAAGCTCTAGTATAATACGTGTAGTTTTTTGTCCAGCTTTTACTTAAGCCCAACGTTATGGTTCTGAAATGGTATTTTTGGGATTCCCAACTTAATCATATCTATAAAAAAGCCTTCTTTTGCGTTTCTCCAACTGGAAATTTGGTGTCCCGAACCTATCAGGAGGAGTTCATGACCTCAAAATATCATTCCGGAACCTCAAACAATATATCCAGTACAAAATCCAGTTTTCTTGAAGGTTGAATGTGGACATGAGCGAGATGCTCACGCCAGCGGGGAAATTATTTTCCACTTTTATTTTTAGTCTTCGTAACATTTCCAAAAGTGAGTAATAATACTATCTTTTTTGTGTATATTAAAGGTTAATTCCCCTTTCTTTTTTACTATTGTATCTCCAGTTTCTATTTCATTCCAATATAAATTCCACCACCTGTTATTGGTTTTACATATTTTAGGTTTTTGAGTAGCTGGATCATACCCCTTTACTTCAAACCAAACTGAAGATGTGGGAGGAATTTCAACTACTATTATACACTCTTCTTTGGAAAGCATTTTTGTATATTCAACACAATTAACCTTTCCGCAAGAAAGTATGAAAAGAAGTAAGATGAGAAGTACTAATGATTTCATAACTATTTAATTACTTGAATGTCCAACTTTAAAATACTGAGGATGAGCTTTTATCCAGTTACTTATACTCACAGTCTGCGTTTTAGATCTTCCTACACCAAATCCTACTTCTAAATTGATGCTTGTCGTCTCTGTGCCATAAGGGGAATATTTCCCTCCTGAAGAACTTTTGCTGTATTCACCACCAACCACCGCTGATCCTGAATAAACAGTAGATTCTCCTTCTGCTCCAGCAAAAACATCAGTATATTTCTGTCTATTGGATTTTGTCCCATATGCATTCATGAAGTTAAATTGAAAACCAACTCCTGCACTTGGCATATCTTGTTCTCCATAAGTTCCAAATAAATTTGCTTGGCCAGTACCTGGGTTATAAGCAAAAGTTAAACTTCCTGAACTTTGAGCAAAGGAACCTCCAAAAGTAATCCCTATAAAAAAGAAACATATTTTCCAAACATAGCAGATTCAGCAGCCCCGAGTCTTATTCTTGCAGCTTGAAGATTTCTTTCAGCAGTAACACTTTTAGGGGTTATTGTAACTTCCCCAACATCTATGACCCTGCCATTAGCAACTTCTTTTCCTCCACAGTTGTAGAATCATCATAAATCCATCCGTCTGCTGCATAGGTCAGATTTCCTTCTTTTGCTGTTTCTCCTACATAGCTTCCTTTTATTCTCTAAATCCTGCTGGCTTTTAACATCATCTCTAAACTCCATTTGGCCTAAAGAATTTTTAAACCAATCAGATTCTGATCTACCATCCGGGTCAATAAAACAGATAGGATTACCTAAGGCATAATTATAAGGATTAAATCTCCTTGTTTTCTCAGCCAGTGGATCAACAATACCCCATCTACCCAAGTCACTCATATACATCCTTGCTCCATAGTCATACATTCCTGTTTCCTGCAATTCTTTTCCATTGTATTTATAATTATAATAATTTCCAAAGTTTGAGTAATTTGATCCTCCAATATGGTTTAATCCAAACGGATAATAGTTATTGGTATCCATTGACTGAACTACGCCGGCATTATCCTTTGCAAAAGCTATTCTCACATTTCCTAAATGATCTTTGTACTGATAAATATAACGGTTTTCTGAGAAACGGTAAAATGTATCATTTGTAATTCTTATCAAACCAGATATGGCAGACTCTATTTTTGAAAAAGCATCACTAAACATAGTTGCTAACCCCAACATGGCTATAGAGCCAGGTTTTAACTTTATAAAGTTTTTATTTTTAAGTCTATTTCTAATTTATATACCTTAACTTTATATTCATGAAAAAACAAATTGTAATATTACTATTTAGCTTATTTCTAATAAACTGTAGTTCTAAAGAAAATAGTGTAGAAACTAAAAACATAACACAAAAGTTTTATACTCTTTTTAAAAAAAATAACAGAGAAGAAATTTTTAAATTATGTGGTAGTGAACTTTTTAAAATTGCTTCAAAAAAACAGATAAATCAGATGTTTGACACATCTTTTGCACAATTTGGCAACATTAAAAATGACTCTTTAATATACGAACAGACCAATATTATAAAAGGGGCTCATTCGAAAAATGAATATATATTAATTTATAATGTAAATCGAGAAATCAAAAATACCCAGGAAAAATTCACATTACACCAACAAGGTGATTCTATCAAAATTGTAGGGTACTTTATAAGTCCAATAAACAATTAATAAATCCTCTATATAGAGGATTTATTAATTTAATTTATGTTATATCTTTTATAAAATTAATACTTATCCTTATTATTTTTCCTGTAAACATTAAATTCGGTCGTATTAGCCTCTTTGGAAATTGAATCACCAATTTTTAAATGGAGAGAATCTAATACTGATAACTCAATCGACAAACCACCTTTTAAATAGTAAAAAGTTGATCTTTTCGGCCAGTTATTACTATCAATTATTCTTTCATTTATTGAATTTTCTTTAAATCTTTTATTCCCTAAATATACTAGTTTATATAAGTAAAAATAGCCAAATACTACCAATCCAAGTAAAATAGGAAGAAAGCGATAAAATGTTTTTATTTTCATAATTATTTAAATTGAAAAATAGGTTTTACAATAGGTGTATATTGATAGTTAAGTTGGCCATTTATTACTGTAACTGGACTTCCTTGTATACCTACTCCAACCTGCCCAGATACATTAATAAATCCTCCTTGTTTTCCAAAAGGATCAGCTACACTTACAGGTGCGTAAGAAACCCCTGCTGAAGCATCTATACCTGCACCTAACCCTGCTGAAGCACCAAAAGTATGTCCTTGTAGAAATGAACTTTGAATTTGTCTTGGATCACCTGTATACCTTCCAGAGCCAAATGTAACACCTGCATTTGCTTCTATACCAGTACCTATTGCTCAATTTACAGTAGGAGTAAAATATAATCCTGGTTCCTGCCCTCTAGTTAAAAGAGTAAAGTTAATAGGAGTAGTTCCAACACCTAAAAAAGCTGTGATGTTTGAAGATACACAACATTATATAAATCCTTGACTATACCCCTTGCAAAATTACTATTCCATCCTCCCGAAAACTGTGAAAATATGCTTGAGGATACCCCTGACGTAGCATCTCTAAACCAGTTTGATAATCCTAAAAGGCCAGTTGAACCATTACTTCCCTCTGTTGGTAAATAAAAAGCTTCACCACCAAACCTTAAATAAGTTTTACCTGTATCACCTGCTTCCTTGCCCTGGATAGGAGAATTTTCAATTTCGCTCCCATCATCTTTATATTCAGTAAAACCTCTTTCTTTATAATTGTTCTCAGTAAGATCACTTTTCCAGCTCCAAACACCATCTTTCAGTCCCCAACCTAATCCCTCTCTACCATCAGGATCTACAAAATTAACAGGGTTACTGAATGCATAATTATAGGTGCTGTGTCTTGTCATCTTTTCAGCCAGTGGATCTATTACTCCCCATCTTCCCAAGTCACTCATATACATCCTCGCTCCAAAATCACTCCATCCAGTTTCCTGTAGTTCCTTTCCTCCGAATTTATAGTTATAATAACCTCCAAAGTTTGAGTAAGAAGATCCTCCAATATGGTTTAAACCAAACGGATAATAATTATTGGTGTCTATTGATTCAAGCATTCCAGCTTTATTTTTAACAAAGGCTATTCTCACATTTCCTAAATGATACTTGTTTTCAAAAAGGCAACCACTTTAGATTGCCTGCTTTTGAATTATTTATAATTTCCTTTATCAAGTCTCATTAATAGCGGAAACCAACATTTTTGAAACATGATCGGATTTATAACACTTTTTTAATTATTAAAAGTATTATTGCTATTGAGTAGAGAATAAGTAAAATTGAGCTTATTTTAAAGCTTAGATAAAACCAATTTTTATTTATTATTTCGGTAACTTTAGGATGTTTTTTTGTATATTTTAAATAGTAGTTGATGATTTTATTTGGAGAATATATACCGACTATTCCCAAAATAAAAATTAATACCATTAAAATAATTGTTAAAATATAAGAGATATCCATATCATTATTTATTAAAAATAAACTTATTAGGAGTGTAATTATATGAAGCTCCAAATTGAGGGGTATAAAGACCTAAACTTGTAGCTGTTCCATTTCCTGGGGAGTATGAAACTCCACCTCCGACTACCTCACCACCACCTATACTATATCCGTGACCACTTAAAAAATTATTTAATTGTGATCCTGTAGGGGTTTTTAATTGATTTACCCAATTTGCGGTTAAACTTCCTGAAAATAAGCTAGCTGATTTTCCTACACTTACTCCAATTGGAGAAGCATAAACAGTAAAATTTCTATCAATGGTCAGAGTACCATTCCAACCAACGAAAGAAGCTGTAAGTGGGTTAGGTATTGCAATGCTAACATTTGCAGTATAATAGTCAGGAAATCTAAATCCTGGATTTCCTCCTTGACCCGGTTCTCCGCCATCCGCATTCACAATCATTTCCCAAGGTTGTCGAGAGGTTATCGTTCTATCAGCAACCGTTGTTACAGAATAACCATTAGTAATTGTTTCTTCATTTCGAGTAATACTTCCATCACTATTAAGCATGTTGGTATTCGTAATATTTCCAGAACTATCTTTTTCAATTACAGCGATTGGTTTTCCTTCTGCTTTTTGAGTAAGATTTGTCTCACCTTTTCTTTCAGCACTTCCGTCATGCCAGGCTATATTACCTGTTTGATTGTCCTTATACCAGTCTTCTAATCTTCCATCAGGATCTATAAAACGTAAAGGATTATTGTATGCATATCTGTAAGGAGACCAAGCTCTATTTACTTCCGCCAATGGATCTATTACTCCCCATCTACCAAGGTCACTCATATACATCCTCGCTCCATAATCATAAAAACCGGTCTCCTGCAATTCCTTTCCATTATACTTGTAGTTGTAAAAACTTCCAAAGTTTGAGTAATTTGATCCTCCAATATGGTTTAAACCAAACGGATAATAGTTATTGGTATCAATAGATTCCAGCATTCCAGCATTATTCTTAGCAAAGGTGATCCTTGTAGTTGTATAATATAAAGTTTTTTTTAACAAACAGAGCGACCTTAATGTTTGATCGCCCTGTTTTGATTTAGTTATTGTTTTAATGTATCAGATACGTAAATATCATTTCCTGAAATTTCTCCATTTTCTAACCGAAACATTTCCCAAAAATTCCCTTCAATAAACAAATCTTTATTATTGAAATTTGCGGGCATAGAAACCATACAATCAAAAACATTTTTATTTTTAAAGCCTTTAGATTCTAAGTGTCTATGTACTTTTCCCTGAAAAGAATATCTATAATACAATTTTCCTTCGGAGTGAACTTCTTTAGATTGATAGGGCATGTAAAATTTATACTTTACAGAATTTTGACTTTTATTAACCCTATAAAATTTACTTTTTAGTGTGTCAATTTTCCCATTTTGATATAATATATATTGATTAACAAACTCTTTATTATCAATGAATTTATATTCTAACTTAGCAACAATTTCTTTTGTATTATTGTCAAGTGCTTCCCACCAGCCAATTTTCTTATTGCCATTCATATATCCTTGTATAATGTAATTATTAAATAACCCTTTTATTTTGTATAAAGAGTCATTAATTTTACTTTTCTCAATATTCCTCATATTTTTTAGGTCAGTTGGAATTGAGAAATATTCTCTAGAATTTAGATTTTTATACTCTTTTGATTTTTCATTTTTACATGAAAAAAATGAGAAAAAAAGAAAGTAAAAAAAAACATTCTTATTTATTATATTTTTTACCATTTCGCACGTTTTGTTGAATCTGCTGTTTTACGTAGTTTTGACATTGCTTCGATATAACTTTCTCCTTTTTGTGGTAATCTTTTATATGTAGTATCCTTGATGGTACTTTTATCAAATGTATAATCTTTAAAGTATATGGTATCAGTTGCTTTATTTCCTCCAGATAATGTATTTTTTAAATCTGCTAATCTATCTGCCACCCAAGATCCTGCATACAATCTTCCTGCCCATGTTGGAGATTCTCTAATTTATAAAGCCATTAGCTGGAAAAGTACTTGGAACAACAAAGCTTCCCCGATCTAATGTGGAAACCTTATCACCAAGTCTAAGCTTATCGTGAGTAGTTGCATCAAAATCAGTTCTTGCCAGTCCTCCAGTATTGGTGATCTGAAGGAACTCTTTCCATAGCAAGCCTTATAGTAGAACCCTCATTTAATTGAATATAAACAGAGCGATCTTAATCTTTGATCACCCTGTTTTGATATAGTTATTGTTTTAATGTGTCTAATACATAAATCTCATTTTGACCAGGTTTGTTATTATTTTCAAATACTTCGGTAAATAATCCTTTTAAAATAATTTTTTGATGATATTTAGGAACATTGATATCTACAAAAAAATGAGTATCTTGTTTTAAACAATCTAAATCTAAATGATTTACTTCTTTATTGTCAATAAAAAGAAAATATTCAAATTTTTTTAACAAATTCTTCTTGGGATACTCACTTGGTGTGTAGAAGCTATATCTAATGGTATTTTTCACATTATTCAATTGGGATCTAGTAAAATATTTGCTATTTATTTTATAATCCCTTTGATTATTATAAAATATAAATTGATTTACCTTTTCTTTATCATCAATAATTCGATATTCTAGACGCACATTATAGGCATTATTATTCTTTGTGTCTACTATTTTCCACCAATTTATTCTTTGTCCTATATTGTTTATATAGCCCTCAACTAAATACTGACTAAAGCTGCCTTCAATTTTTATTAAGGAATCGCTCAAGATAGTTTTGTTAACTTTCTTCAAAGTTTTCAAATTTGTTGCAATTGAAAAATAATCATTAGTAATAATATCTGTTTTTCCTTCATTCTCCTTTTTAGCTTTACTACAGGAAACAAATAAAAGTATATTTATAAAAATAAAAAATCTATATTTCATTATTTAAGCTTTTTGATTTTTGCCTGTCTTGATGAATCGGTCCTATCTATTAAGCGTGGATAAGCTAATGTATCATTTCTCCTATGCCAGATACCAGGAATAGTATCTTTATAGTTACCCTTCTCATCAATTGTCCAAGTTTGATATGGAGAATAAACCGTATCAGCTGCTTTATTTCCTCCAGATAATGTATTTTTTAAATCTGCTAATCTATCTGCCACCCAAGATCCTGCATACAATCTTCCTGCCCATGTTGGAGATTCTCTATTTATAAAGCCATTAGCTGGAAAAGTACTTGGAACAACAAAGCTTCCCCAATCTAATGTGAAAACCTTATCACCAGGTCTAAGCTTGTCGTGAGTGGTGGCATCAAAATCAGTTCTAGCCAGTCCTCCAGTATTGGTGATCTGAGGAAACTCTTCCACAACAAGCCTTATAGTAGAACCCTCATTTAATTGAACATAAACAGAGCGACCTTAATGTTTGATCGCCCTGTTTTGATTTAGTTATTGTTTTAATGTGTCTCGTACATATATTTCATTTTCTCCCACATTTCCATTTTCGATTTGAAATAATTCCCAAAAATTACCTCTAATACTTATATTTTTAGAATTAGGTGGAATAGTAAATTCGCAATCATAAAAATTTTTATATTTTTTGCATCTACATTGTAAGTGACTAACTTCTTTCCCATTAGAATAAAAATGATAATTTAACTTTCCTTCTGGTTGAGTTTTTTTATAAAGTACTGATGTGTAAAACCTATAGTTTAGTAGATCACCATTTTTTTTCAATGTGTAAAATTTGCTATTTAAAGTATCAATACTTTTATTCTCAAATAAAAAATATTGATTAACAAATTCTTTATCATCAATGAATTTATATTCTAACTTAGCAACAATTTCTTTTGTATTATTGTCAAATGCTTCCCACCAGCCAACTTTCTTATTGCCATTCATATATCCTTGTATAATGTAATTATTAAATAACCCTTTTATTTTGTATAAAGAGTCATTAATTTTACTTTTCTCAATATTCCTCATGTTTTTTAGGTCAGTTGGAATTGAGAAATATTCTCTAGAGTTTAAATCTTTGTAGTTTTTTAATTGTTCATTTTTTTTGCATGAAATAACTAAAAATAAAAAAGATAATATAAAAAAGAATTTATTCATTATTTTGAAGATTTTACTGAATCTGATGTTTTATAAAGTCTTTGCATGGCTTTTGACCAATTTTCTCCGTTTTTTAGAGTTGTTTTATACGTAGTATCTTTTATCCCATTTTTATCGAAAGTATGATCTTTAAAATATATGGTATCAGCTGCTTTATTTCCTCCAGATAATGTATTTTTTAAATCTGCTAATCTATCTGCCACCCAAGATCCTGCATACAATCTACCTGCCCATGTTGGAGCTTCTCTGTTTATAAAGCCATTAGCTGGAAGAGTACTTGGAACAACAAAACTTCCCCAATCTACTGTGGAAACCTTATCACCAGGTCTCAGCTTATCATGAGTACTTGGATCAAAATCAGTTCTAGCCAATCCTCCAGTATTGGTGATCTGAGGGAACTCTTCCACAACAAGCCTTATAGTAGAACCCTCATTTAATTGAACATAAACAGAGCGATCTTAATTTTTGATCGCCCTGTTTTGATTTAGTTATTGTTTTAATGAATCTTCTAAAAAAATTTCATTAATTCCCATTTCTTCTTTCTTGTCGTTGAATGAATATTCAACAAATAATCCACCAATAAATATATTTCTTTGATTCTCATATTTTGATAAATCAATCTCATATGAATGATGGAAATCATTTACAATTTTCAATTTTATTTTTTTTGACTCCACGCTTTTTTTTCCTATGTAAATATCATAATATAGATCCGCATACTCCGTATGATAAGCACTTTTGGGAGTGTAAAAATCATATTTAGCTTTTGAAATTCTACCATTTTTATACTCAAAGCTAAGGTTGTAGAATTTACTTTTTGCAGTATCTATTTTATTTTGATTAAATCTTAATATTTGATTATTCTTTTCTTTATCACCTTCAAGAAAAATTTGGATTTTGGTATACATTTCTTTATTTTTTCTAGAAATACTCCACCATCCTGTTTTGTGTTGTAACTTATTGTTATACTTTCCCTGTATAAAGAAATCTTTATTTTCACCAAAATATTCAATAATAGAGTCATTTACTGCCCTTTTATTTAATGAATATTTGGTCAAATCCAATAGAAACTTTGGGTCAATATTTGCAATTTGATCTTTTTTACAAGAGTGCAGCAAAAAAGGTATTATTAGAACTGCCAGATTTAATTTTTTCCCCATCTCTGATTTGCTATTTTATATCTCTTTGATATGGTATCTTGTACCCTATTATAATCATTCATATGGCTTTTTCCATTAACCTTAATTAAACTATCTTTCATAGATATTACACCATTATTTGCGGAATCTCTATCAGGAACAGCTATATTTAAAAACTCATTACTACCTGAAGAGTTATATAAATCTGCTAATCTATCTGCCACCCAAGATCCTGCATACAATCTACCTGCCCATGTTGGAGCGTTTCTGTTTATAAATCCATTAGCTGGAAGAGTACTTGGAAATATAAAGCTTCCAGCATCTAAAGTAAAAAGCTTATCACCAGGTCTGAATTTGTCCCAGGTGCTTGCATCAAAATCAGTTCTAGCCAGTCCTCCAGTATTGGTGATCTGAGGAAACTCTTCATTTGTACTTCCTATCAAACCAGATACGGCAGACTCTATTTTTGAAAACGCATCACTAAACATATTTGCTAACCCCAACATGGCTACAGAGCCATTACTTCCATCTGTTGGCAGATAAGAAACATTACCATTAAACCCCAGATAAGTAAGACCTGTATTTCCTTCATTACTGTTGGTAATCTGAACATTGGGTCTGATACTTCCATCTGGAAGAAAGCTGGTAAACCCATTTTCCTGGTAGGTAGCATCACCTTCCTGCATTCCCTCAACATATTGCCACATATTATCTTTCAGTCCCCATCCTAATCCCTCTCTACCGTCAGGATCTATAAAATTAACAGGGTTATTAAACGCATAATTGTAAGGACTATGACGAGTCATCTTTTCCGCCAGTGGATCTATTACTCCCCATCTACCCAAGTCACTCATATACATCCTCGCTCCAAAATCACTCCATCCAGTTTCCTGTAGTTCCTTTCCTCCGAATTTATAGTTATAATAACCTCCAAAGTTTGAGTAAGAAGACCCTCCTATATGGTTTAATCCAAATGGATAATAGTTATTGGTGTCTATAGATTCCAGCACTCCAGCATTATTTTTAGCAAATGTAATCCTTGTATTTCCTAAATGATCCTGATAGTTGTAAATATAACGGTTTTCTACGAAACTGTAAAATCCTTCTGAAGTGGGTACAAATTCTAATTTCCACTGGGATGCAGGAGGAAACAGTGGTGGTTTTCTGGTGTAAGCCTGAACTTCAAATGCAGTCTCTGTTTTACAGGTCAGGCATGTGCCTCCGTTATCTTCAAATGAATATTGGAAGCCATCCAGATAGTCTGTCATACGGTTGGTAGGAAGTCCCATATAAAACTGCTGTGAAAATGTTTTACGAAGCTTCACCCCATCTGCACGGTACAGGTGTGATATCCCTGTATTAATGGGTCTGTTCATATAATCAAGACTTTGTATGGAGACTGATTTAGGCAGATTCAGATAGTTGTAAGTAATAGATTGCATCCCTTTATCCTTCATATCGGTCATACTTCCGTTAAGGTCATAAGCAATAATATTGTCTCCTCCTTCATATCCTGATGGGTTGGTGGAATGTTCAATAACCTGATTCAGACGGTTTCCTGTATATTTATATTCAAGATCATCTACTAAAGTTGCTGTAGTTCCGGATACCGGATAAGCATTCCTTTTCAGAGTCATAATATTTCCATTCAAATCATAAGTCAGATTTTCATTGAAGTTATTATTGTATGGATTGGTCGCTTCCGGTTCTGTATAGATAGCATCTTTCAACCTGTTAAGAGAATCATAAGTATAAGAATATCTTTTCAAAGCACCTTCTGAAGCATTTCTCCAATCTATCTCTGCGATATTTCCATTGTATTTTCCAGAAGCTAATGCGCTATAAGTAGGATTGTTGTATTTAATTTCATATCCAAATAGTTTTCCATTCAAAGCTGCCGGATCGTTAATTTTGGTAAGCCAGCCACGGATATTGTATTTGTAATCTATAGATTGTAGTGGATTGGCAATATCCGTTCCTCCTACTTTTTTATTAGTAACCTGAGAAATTTCATTATATATGTTTTGAGTTAAAATCTCTATTGGATTGCTGTCTACCTGATGTTTATGTACCAATAATCTGTTCCCATTGTCATATTCAAAAGTTTCTGTGATAACCCTTTCCGTATCGGTATCTAATCGCTTGTGCTTTGTCACTGTCTGTTTTGTAATACCTGCAAAATCCAGCCTGGATTCTGTATGGGTATATCCTCCCAAATGATTGATAGAGTGACCTCCAATAGTTCTTCCTTTGGTATCATAATACGTGTAGTTTTTTGTCCAGTTATCATCTTCGATATTCTTTACAAAGCTCATGACAGGCAGTCCCTTGGTGCTTCTCCCATCGGCTGTAGGTGAGTCAGAAAGTACAGGCTTTCCCTGAATAGCGGAAGGGAATGCAGGATTGAAACTGTATGCAGGATAAGAGTCGTAATAATTTACAGATAATAAAGCTACCCATTTAGAAGCGTGAGGATAAGAAATGGCTGGATCATAAAAAACATCCATTCCCTGTCTATTGAATACTGATGAAGTAGTTCTTAGCATACTTCCTGAATCATTAGCCAATTGCTGTTCTGCATTTCTTTCTCCTCCAGTAGCGAGTCCTGTCACAGCAACTCTTCCAAGCTGATCATACTTTGTATACAGCCATTGTCCTTTTGTGCTTAATTCTGCATCCTGAGTTCCTACAATTCTGTCCTGTTTGTCATAGATCATAAATTCCCAACCTTTGCCAGGAATCTTTTTTTCAACCAATCGGTTTCTTCCGTCATATTTATACTGGTAGCATAAATCATTAAGCACAGTATTGGGATTGTTTTCTATAGAAGCTTTGGGAGGAATAACAAATGCCAGCTGATCATATTCATTGTAAAGATAATAAGTATCTGCATTCTCAGTTGCATTGATTACTTTTCTTACCAATACTACCTGTTCTTGTCCGTTTTTGAACTCAATGGTTGAATTGCCGTCTTCATCGGTAACGGTATTTTTATACAATTTGGCCTCTTCATACATTCCGATGTTACTAATCTCTGAGAATGTAGCATTATTGACCCAGCTTGTAGTAAGGGTAAACTTTTTTACTTTATCTAATGTAGAATTGACATCATAACCAAACTTGACGGATTTTGTATTCCAATCATTGCCTACCTGTTTCTGCTCCAGAATCCTGTCCAAAGGGGACTTTTCCAGCTCTTTTTCAGAATAAATCTTTTCATTGCCATAAGGGCTACTTGCCAGATTACTTAAAGGATTGGGAGTAATAGCTCCGTTTAAAGTACCCCCTTGTGGAACTGGAAGATAGTCTTTTACCTGTCTTCCGAACGGATCATATTCTATAGGAGTAACCACATCTTTTCCCAGTGGTGATGCTTTTACATTAACGATTTGTTTAGCTCTTCCCAGCCCGTCAAAATACTGGACAGTTTCCAGAGACTTTGTAGCGGTAGTATCATTATAATCCAGATATGTTTTACTCTGGATATAGTTTTCCGTATTGGGAAGTGTCGTAAGCTGTGCTTGCAGAGTACCTGTGATAAGCAAAGCACTTATGGGGATTATTATTTTTTTCATAATGCGTTAATTAATGGAGAAGGTAAAGTCTAAAGCTACATTGGTATTATTTACCAGAGAAGGTGAAGCTGATGATATGGTTGCTTTAATATAACCATTGGTATCAATTGTTAAATTCCATATTCCGTTGGAGTAGGCACTTGATGTACGGATTCCACCAGGAGTACAACTCCCGTTGATTTTTCCTATAATAGCACCACCCTGATTCCAATATTGATTATTAGTTTCGTATAAGAACCCAATTTGTATTCTATAAGTTGTGGGATTATTCACCGTAATTGATCCATAATTAAATTGATTAATCTGACTTCCTTTTGTTACCGTACAGTTTATAGTCGTACATGTTGCATTGGGATTATTATTAGCAGCATTCTGTCCATTTGCTGTAATTTCATCTACTGCTTTTTGGTCAGCATCAGATTGACTGATCATTGAAGTATACTTATTAGCTGGTACAGTGTAAGTAAAGGCAGTTCCAATTCCTCCGCTTCCACAATATTTAGCAAAATTACCACTCCTTTCAGAATTATAATATTTTGTCGGAGCGTAATTATATTTATATTCTTTTATCGTATTACTGTTAGCATCAACTATTTTTACAAGTCTCCCTGCAGAATCATAAATATAATTCTCTCTGATTCCTGATGCTGGGGTAATGGTTCTCACTCCAATTAATGGATCATAAGTATAGGTCGTTATTTCGTAATTGGATAGATTGCTTTTAAAGGTATTTAAAGCATTCAATAAATTGGATTCATCATTGTTCGTCCCCGCAGCAGCGTCTAGATCGGAAGCTTCCTGAATGGTAGACATAGATGTATAATTAATATCGGTGAATTTCGCATTCTTAATTTCAGCAATAGGCTGAGTTTGACCATACCCCCACACAATTACTGTAGAAACTCCATCTTTGGTAGTATATTGTACCACATTCCCGTTCATGTCATACTCATAAGCTATTTCTGTATTAAGCGTATTATTACCAATATCAGTAGATATTACAGAACTTGGTAATACGGTGTAAGCATGATCATATTTAAACTGTTCTTTACTTAGCAGTTTACCGTTTTTCTTTCTTTCTATTTCAATGGGTGTATCTAAAATATTAGCATCAATCAATTTCTGTATGCTTTTGTCTTTGGCATTTCTATAGTATTCTTCCGTGATATCTCCATTGGAAACGGATTTCTTATAAGTTAATCTTGCATCATCATATGTAAAGAAGTTTTCTTCCTTCATACTCCCTCCTGTGAAGAGTTCTTCTCTATTATTGGAGCTTGTATTATTGAAATATCTTAACAGGTAATTTGATGCAGTATAAGTCCCTGAATTATTATTTCCCGAATTAATATATGATGAAAATGCTTTTTGAACTTTAAGAGAATCTTTAACATGATAATCATAGGTATAAGTTTCTTTTTTTATAGGTGCAGATACTCCCTCTTTATAGTAATTTGCGGAAAGCAGTTTTCCTCTTCTTCCATCAAAAGACTGGACATAAGAACTGGGGAATTTTAAGAATTTAAGAAGATTTTTAACTCCTGGATCAGTAAAATTGGTATCAGATACCATAAATTTATCAGGGTAATCACTGAAATTGCTATAATTTTTCTCAATATATCCTTTTCCAGTTACTTCTTCTATGATTCTAGAATATCCGACAATTGCACCTGTATTAAACCCAACTCCAGAAGCAATATATGTTCTTGTTACATTAGCAGGTGTTGTAATGAAATTAATCTGCCCTGAAGACTTGTTATTTGTATTGAGATATTTGTATTTGATCTCTTTACTTACACTGTTTTGAGAATCATATAATTTCATACTATTGATTCTGGTGCTTCCTAAAATATATTTCTCCCCTTCATAAATAAAATCATCATTTTCATAGTTTAATTCTAAAGCTCCACCTGTTGGATATACTATTCTTTGTAATAATCCCAATTTAGAAAGAGGGGAAGGTGTTTTATCTATTCCTGACGGCTCAAAGTAGGGCTGTTTATTGACTAATTTAAAAGGTAAAATATTATCAGTAGTCAGATCGGGATAGAAATATGTTTTTGCTTTAGGGAAATAGTTAAGGTCATAAGGATGAAAGTCGGTTTTTGAAAATGTGATATTAGAACTGTTATTATTAAAGTATCCTAAAAAATCAACTTTTGAAGAGTTTCTGGGTGGGAAATTATTAGTATCATAAGAAAAACTATAGCTTCCTAAAGAAGAATCTTCGATTTTATCCAGCCTTAGACGTTTGCACTCATAATTACCTGCTGTACAACCGCTGGAATCAAAGTATGAATATGTGAAATTAGCCTGTTTTATGATATCTCCATTTTTATTCTTCACGTTAATATTTGAAAGTCCATTACCTGGATAATCTATTCTGTTAAATGCATATGTAAACTCAACGGTCTCCTGATTCGTTATAAGCTTTTTTAATCGCTTAATAGCAAACTGAGAGGTTGTAAACTTATTATAGATCAGAGGTGGAGTTTCATAAATTGACGAATTGCTTCCTAATGAATAATTACCTGCAACATTATAGTTCCCAAAATCTACATCTTCAATTGTATTGAGTGAAGGGTGTTCATAATTATTTACATAAGTTTCATACTCAAATTTTACTTCTCGTCCTGAAACAGGATCTTTCATTTTACTGAGGTACCAGTTATTAACCTGGTAAGAATCGTGACTCAAAAAATCCTGAGGATACTCTGTTATTTTCCCTATTTCATAATCATTAAAAGTGTAGATATACCCATTTTCTCCTACGATTTCAAACTTATCAATCTGATAAAAAACACTCGCTTTTCCACCATTTCCCCAGAATGTACTTTCAAAACCTCCACAAGTAGGTTTAATAGTTAAAATAAGATTATTATTAAGTTTGGCATTGGTAGAATTAAAAAAATGAGCTTTAAACTGGGTGTCATTAATTCTTGTCAGATAAAATTTATCATTAAATCCAGGTGCATTAATATAATAGAAATCAGGAGCCGAATCCACCATTCCATCATCATTCCATTCAATTTTGGTACTTATACATAGCTGCTGGCCATTAATGTTTGAGTAGAAAAGCTGATCTGGCCATGTAGTACACAAAAATCCTTTAGACTGCCTGTGCCAGGACAAGGATTGTTCTGGTTCAAAAGTAGAAGTTGTGTAGTAAGCATAGGTTTCCGTAAGATCATTCTGATCGTTTACTTTAACGGTTAGATTGCCACCTGCATTCAGATTCCAGCCTAGTCCTACTGATGTAGCAATATCAGCAACTTTATTTCCTTTGGTATTATAAGAAAGATCAATGGGTATTTTTACTTTTCCAAAATTTATATTATAAATAGGAACTGATATATTGGTCTTTCCTATATAATCAAGCTCAGAAAAATCACTGTACTTCATTAAGCCTGTTACTTCAGGAGAGGCTACATTATATACCTGTTTCTCAAGTAATTGTTGTGATTTGTATTCCGTATTTATGAAAAGCAATAAAAGGAATATTAATTTATAGTTGTTCTTCTTCATTTGTATTTATTTCTTAATGAGTTTAGCATTCGCCGTTTTATTAGTATCAGTTTTTATCGTCACTAGATACGCTCCCTGAACCAAAGCCTGGGTATTAATCTTGGTCACTCTGTTTTTTGTTTTTATACTTTGAAGTTGTCTACCACTCATGTCGTATAGTAGAATATCAGCATCTTTAAAATCAAAGCCAATTTCTACATAAGCATAATCAGATACAGGGTTAGGATAAATCTTGATATCATATTTTTCAATCAACTGATCAATCTGCTTGTCGCCCAGCTTTACAATCTTCCAGTTTTCTTTTCCAAGCTCTTCTGCACTGGTTCCTGCCAGAATAATAGAGCCATCTCTGTTGAGTTTTAAATCAAAAAGCCTTTCTTCCTTCTTTCTGGATTCTCCGGTGATGTATTTTCTCCATGATTCGTTCCCTAACTGATCAATGTAAAGCAACCAAAAGGTCTCATCATCTTTTTCTATTCTTCCCTCTGCCTGAGTATATCCGCCTAATAAGATTCCCTTGGAAGATTTGTCATCTGTGGAATGAAGAACACTCATACTCATTAGAATGTCTCTATTTTTGAAATTGTAAGACTTCTGCCACTGCTCTTCACCTCTTTCATTTAAAGAAATCAGCCAGAGGTCTGTCCCTTCTTCAATGCCTACCGTTTTATTTCCTGATCTATCCGATCTGGATTCTCCACCAATAATAAATCCAGTTGAAGTTAATGCCATAGTTCTGATATGATCATCTCCTTTCCCTCCAAAATTCTTTTCCCATTCTACTTTTCCATTTTTGTCGAGCTTTACGATCCAGTAGTCTCCTTCACCGAAGTTTTCAGTTTGTTTTGAGTTTCGGGATACGGGATTCGTGTTTTGAACGTTTGACACAGAACCCGCATCTCGCATCCCGGACCCCTTTTCAGAACCCGAAATATGAACCTCGGAACTTCTGGAATAAATTCCCAACAATGCTCCGCCGTCTTTTGTTGGAATCATCTTCTCCACTTCGTCTAAACCTTTTCCGCCTAAAATTAGTTGAGATAACTCTTTTCCATCTTTGTCGATTTTGGTAATCAAAACATCTTTAGAACCGTAACCTTTCATTTTGGAATCCTGAGCGGAGACGAAGGATCCAGCCACAAAGAATCCTAAATCTGTCGTTTGAATAACCGCTCTGGCTTCTTCATCTGAAGAGCTTCCTAAGGTTTTCTGCCACAATTCATCACCAAATTCATTGATTCTGATTAGCCAAATGTCTGAGCCTCCTTTAGAATCGTCTTTTTTATCTAACCCTTTTCCTGAATATGAGGTTCCGGCCAAAAGAAATCCACCGTCCTGTGTGGTAACGGTTGCTGATAAATAATCATGATTTGATCCCGAGAAGTATTTTTCCCAGGCTTCATTTCCTTGTTGATTAAGTTTTACAAGATGGAAATCGTAACCATTATTCTGCTTACTGCCTGAAGCTTGCTGCTTATCGCTTTGGATGGAGCTTCCCGTGATTAAATATTGCTGATCAATTGTTGTGGTAACCTGGCTAAGAAAATCCTGGGTAGAGGATTTGATGTCTTTCTGCCATACCACCTCCTGAGCAGAGATGCCCAAGACCGTGCATAAAGTAAATGCACCGAGATAGATTTTTTTCATTCTTGTGTTGTTGTTTTTTACGTTAATAATAGCTTGTAAAAACTTCGCGAATTTAATACTTTGTAGAACACGAAAAATACTTTAATGCAGTCTTCTGTAAATTATACTATTTATTGTTGAATTTTATTTATTTATATTGGGATTCTATTCATTATAATGTAAAATTATCTATACACGGCGATAAAGTTTGTCGTACCTTTTTTAAGGTATAAATTGCATACATAAAAAAGCCCCGAAAATAATTTCCGGGGCTGTCTATTGCTAAATAATGATTAATTAAATTCTTTCGTTTTTGATTTCCTCTACAATTTCAGGGTTTAAAAGCGTACTGATATCTCCAAAATTACTGAAATCACCTTCCGCAATTTTTCTCAATATTCTACGCATAATTTTTCCGGAGCGTGTTTTTGGAAGTCCGGAAACAAACTGTATTTTATCCAGCTTGGCAATTGGTCCAATCTGATCTGAAATCAGTTGATTGATCTCTTTCTTCAGATTTTCTTTATCACGCCCTTCTCCGGATTCTTTAAGCATTACATAACCATACAGTGCATTTCCTTTGATGTCGTGCGGATAGCCTACAATAGCGGATTCCGCAACGGCAGGGTGCTGGTTGATACTATCTTCAATAGGTGCAGTTCCAAGATTATGTCCGGAAACGATGATCACATCATCTACACGTCCGGTAATTCTGTAATAACCCACTTCATCCCTCAAAGCACCGTCTCCGGTAAAATATTTCCCAGGGAAGGCTGTGAAATACGTTTCTTTATATCTTTGGTGGTCGCCCCAGATGGTTCTCGCAATTCCCGGCCATGGAAAACGGATACAAAGATTTCCGGTCACCTGGTTGCCTGTAATTTCATTTCGTTTATCATCCATTAAAACAGGTTGTACACCTGGCAGCGGGAGAGTGGCATAAGTAGGTTTCGTTGGCGTAACAAAAGGAAGTGGCGAAATCATAATTCCTCCTGTTTCAGTCTGCCACCACGTATCCACGATCGGACATTTTTTCTTTCCAACATGATCATTGAACCAATGCCATGCTTCATCATTGATAGGTTCACCCACAGAACCAATTACTTTCAGAGAACTCAGGTCATGCTTATCAACCCACTCCGCACTTTCTTTCGCCAAAGAACGGATCGCTGTAGGGGCAGTATAAAACTGAGTGATCTTATGTTTTTCAATCACTTCCCAGAAGCGGTCTGGTTCAGGATAGGTAGGAACACCTTCAAAGATTACGGTAGTAGCCCCATTTAATAAAGGTCCGTAAAGAATGTAAGAATGTCCTGTGATCCATCCGATATCTGCGGTACACCAGTAAATATCATTTTCTTTATAATTGAATACATTTTTGAAGGTATAAGCGGTGTACACCATATAGCCCGCACAGGTATGAAGCATTCCTTTTGGTTTTCCTGTAGATCCTGAAGTATATAAAATGAAAAGCGGATCTTCAGAATCCATAATTACCGTAACAAAATCAGCAGAAGCTTTCTCATACAGATCGGCCATCCAGTAATCTCTTCCTTCTTTCATTGTAATTTCGTTATGGGTTCTCTTGACTACAAGAACGTTTTCAACTGTTGGTGTTTTTTCTAAAGCATCATCAACAATACTTTTCAGGTCAAGAACTTTATTTCCTCTGTAACTTCCATCCGATGTGATTACCATTTTTGCTTCACAGTCATTTACCCTTGAAGCTACTGCAGAAGCTGAGAATCCTGCAAAGATCACAGAATGTACTGCCCCCAGCTTTGCACAGGCAAGCATTGTAATGGCCAATTCAGGAATCATGGGAAGATAAATACAGACTCTGTCTCCCTTTTTAATCCCCATATCATGTAAAACATTAGCCGTTTTATTCACTCGGGTATACAATTCCTGATAAGAAATATGCTGTGCTTCTTCCTTAGGATCGTTGGGTTCCCAGATGATGGCTGTTTTATCTCCTCTTATGGCAAGATGCCTGTCTATACAGTTTTTGGTAATATTGAGTTTTGCATTTTTGAACCAGGTAATTTTAGCTTCATTCATATCGTACTTAACAACCTTGCTCCATCTTTGGTACCACACGAAATTTTGATCCGCTACCTTATCCCAGAATTTTTTAGGATTTTTGATAGACTTTTTATAATCTTCAAAATACTGTGGTAAATCTTCTATTAAGTAATTTCTCATATCCCTTTCGTTTTTTGAAATTTGAATTTATTTTAAATTTATGTTTAATTTCTGGCTTAAGCCCTGTATTCCTTGATTTTTTCCTGAATTTCATCAATAATTTTCTCATCGTCAATTGTTGAAGGAATCTGGAAATCTTTCCCGTCAAGTAAAGTCCGGATCAGTTTTCTTAAAATCTTTCCGGATCGTGTTTTAGGTAGGCGTTTGACAACCATGGCGTTTTTCAGAAAAGCTACTGCTCCGATTTTGTTGCGGACCATCTGAATGATATCTTTTTCAACGTCTTCCTCGGAAATAGCTGATCCATTTTTCAACACAACGGTTGCAAAAGGAACCTGTCCTTTTAAATCATCATCAATTCCTACTACAGCGCATTCTGCAACATCAGGATGTGAAGAGACAATTTCCTCCATTTCAGAAGTAGAAAGTCTGTGTCCCGCAACGTTGATTACATCATCCACTCTTCCTGTGATGAAAATATAGCCGTCTTCATCCTGTATTGCCCCGTCTCCTGAGAAATAGTATCCTTTGTACTGAGACAGGTAACTGTTTTCAAAACGTTGATAGTCTTTCCATATTCCAAGCATGGCACCGGGTGGGAGAGGAAGTTTGATTACCAGATAACCCTCGTGATGAGGATCAAGTTCCAGTCCGTTTTCATCAAAAATTTTAATGTCATATCCCGGAACAGGTTTCCCTGCAGAAGCTCTTTTGATCTGATAGTTTTCATCATGAGTAAGTAATCCAAGCATAGGCCATCCGGACTCGGTCTGCCACCAATGGTCTATAGCCGGAACTCCGATATGTTCTGCAAACCAATCCAGAGTAGCCACATCACATCTTTCACCAGCCAGAAACTGTTTTTTGAAATGGGTTAAATCATATTTTTTTACCAGTTCTCCGTTCGGATCTTCTTTTTTGATTGCTCTGATAGCAGTAGGCGCAGTAAACATTACCGAAACCTTATATTCTGAAATAATTCTCCAAAATGTTCCTGCATCGGGAGTCATGATAGGTTTTCCTTCAAAAATAATAGTTGCGTTTCTATTGATAAGTGGTCCGTACACCGAAAAACTGTGGCCAACTGCCCATCCAAAATCTGAAGCAGCCCAATAGGTTTCTCCCGGATCAACACCATAAACATATGTCATGGAAAATTTTAAAGCAGTTGCGTAACCTCCTGTATCACGAACAATGCCTTTTGGCTTTCCTGTAGTTCCGGATGTGTAAAGCAGATAAAGCGGATGGGTAGATTCCACAGAAATACATTCTGTAGGAGCTGATTTTTCAACCAGTTCTTCATAATCAATCAGTCCATCAAACATTTCATCCTGATTATCTACTAATTTTCTGTTGTATACAACAATATGATCTACTTTATCCTGTGCAAGTTCAATCGCTTTTTCTACCAGTGGGAGGTAAGGAATTCTTTTGGCAATTTCTACTCCTGCAGTGGCTGTGATTAAAACTTTGGGTTTACAGTCGTCAATTCTTACCACAAGTTCATGAGGGGCAAAACCTCCGAAAACCACATTATGAATAACCCCGATTCTTGCACATGCCAGCATCGCAAAAAGAGTCTGAGGAATCATTGGCATATAAATAACCGCTGTGTCTCCTTTTTTTAATCCTAAAGAAATTAGTCCTCCTGCGAATTTTGAAATTTCCTCCTTCGCCTGATTGAAGGTGTAGGTTTTCTTTTGGCTGGTGACAGGAGAATCGTAAATTATTGCAGTCTGATCCCCGAATCCGTCTTCAATGTGTTTGTCAATACATAAGTAACACATATTGAGCTTTCCGTCGGAAAACCATTGTGGGTAATCATTTTCGTCTTTGGAAAGGATCTGCTTTGGAAAATCAAACCATTGTATTTGTTCGGCCTGTTTTCTCCAGAAGTCTTCTTTATTCTCTATGCTTTGTTTAAATAATATATCAGTATCCATATCAATAGTCTTGTGTTTGTTTTTTTGCTTATCCTTGTCAAGATTTTAAACCTTGACAAGGATAAAAGGGCGAAGCAACATTTTAAAACATTTCTTCAATTTGCTGCATCAGCTTTTTGATGGAGTAGGGTTTTGTGACGTAGGCATCAGCTCCCATTTCCAATCCCTTTTCAATATCTCTGGGGTTGTTTTTGGCACTTAGAAAGATGACTTTGGTATCTCTTAGTTTTTCGTCTTGTTTTATGAGGTCCAAAGTGCTGTACCCATCAAGATTTGGCATCATAATGTCGAGAAGGATTACATCCGGAACCATTGTTTTCAAAAAATCAAGGACTTCCGTACCGTCACGGGCAATATAAACGTCATAGCCATTTTTCTTGAAGCTGTATTCCAGCGACATGAGTATTTTGTGTTCGTCATCAGCAATAATTATCTTTTTCATAAAAGGGTTTTAATGGTGTTCAACTTCATCTGTGATCTCTTTTTTTATTTTTTTGGGAATGCTTATGGTGAAAGTGACTCCCAGTCCGCTGTTTTCGGCTTTTATATTTCCTCCGTGTGCCTGTACTATCTTTTTTGAAATAGCAAGTCCCAGTCCGCTTCCTGTTGGTTTTATAATGTTCTGGTTTTTAGATTGATAAAATTTGTCAAAAATCATTTCCAGGTCTTCTTCCGGAATGTGTTTTCCGGTATTGAAAATACTGATGGCAAGTTGTTGGTCTTTTTCAAATAATTTGGTTTGAATAGTTCCCTGCTCATCTGTGAATTTTAAAGCATTTCCCCATATATTTTGAAAAAGCTGAATCATTCTCGCTTCATCGTATTCAAATATAAACTGATTCAGAAGATTAACTTCACTTAAATGAATATTTTTATGTTGTATCAGGTGAAGAAGTGGGCTTAATGCTTTTTTATAGGTTTCAATAATGTTATTTTCCTGAATATGTAAAGAAATTTCGCCATGCTGTAATTTATCCAGATACAAAATATCGTTGATGATTTCACTTAATCTGTCAGATTCTGTGATGATGTTGTTTAAAAATTCCTGTTTAATGTCAAAAGGAATATCGTCATCATCAGCTAAAATTTCTCCAGCAGAACGAATAGCCGTAATCGGGGTTCTCAGTTCGTGAGCAACAGAGTCAAGGAAATCGTCTTTTTGGCGGTCTTTGATGATGAGGCTCTCATTGGCGGTTCGCAGATCGTCTGAAAGTTTTTGCAGCTCTTCGGACTGCTCGGTAAGCTTTTTATTTAAGCTGATATTTTCTTTAGATTCTTCAAGAATATTTAAAACCTCTTTTAAAGATATTTTATCTTCTTTGGTGACACCTTCAATTAATATTTTTGCTGAAGCAGTCCCGATTCTTCCTGCCAGAAGGTTTTCTGAAAATTTGATAAATCGGGAATCGGCGGTTTCTGTTTTGGAATCAATGTTATATTTTAAATTAAAAATTCGTAACGCCTGCTCTGTTTTATTTTTGCCTAGAAAACGTTCAAGAATATTTTGAATATCCGAAATATAAGCTGTTCCGCGCCAGATAAAAGCATTTTCATGATTCTGAATGTATTTGTCAATATCCACATACAGTTCAGCAAAGTTTCTTTCACGGTAATTTCCCTTAGAACTTACGGAAACAATGGTAAACAGGCTTGTATTTACAAGCATCGACCAGAAGAAAATCTGTGGAATTCTTCCCAGATAAGGAATGGTGAAAAATCCGAAAGCATCGTACATGTCTCTCAGTACTCCTTTAAGCTCCTGATTGTATGAAAAATAATACTGAGGAATAATCAATCCGAAATAACAGATCGCTAATCCTGCTATAAGCCCTGTAACAGCACCTTTGTAACTTCCTCTTCTCCAGAATAAAGCTCCAAAAAATGCAGGCGCCAGCTGAGCAATGATGACAAATGAGATCAATCCTACAGAATCCAGTGAGGTTTTCAGGATGAAATATTTATAAAAGACAAATGCCATGATAATCAGTCCAAAAATGCTGATTTTTCTGATATTGGTAATGCTTCTTGTGTTTTGTTCCTCACTTTCGGATTTTAATTTTCCAAGCAATCCATATGGAATGATGAGGTTGTTGGAAAGCATGATGGACAAAGTAATGGCGGAAATAATAATCATGGAAATACATGAACTCAATCCTCCCAGAAAAACAAGTACAGTGATAAGGGTATTGTCAAAATGCTGCGGAATCAGAATAGAGTAGAACTCCGGATTTACGTTTTGACCATCAAAAATCAGTCTTCCACCCCAAGCGATCGGAAAGATAAATATGGTGAAGATTAGAAGGTAAAGAGGGAAAAACCAAATCGCTGTTTTGATATGTTTTTCCTGCCTGTTTTCAACAATAGCGGTGTGAAACTGTCTCGGCAGAATACAGATTGCTGTTGCAGAAATCATACACAAAATCATCCAGTTCATAGCACCCTCAATACCGTTGAAGGTGTTTTTCTCTTTAAAATCTTTAAATCTGCTGGCTTTCTCATAGATATCTGAAAATCCGTCAAAGGCATAATAGATCACGAAAAGCCCGAGAATGATAATAAAGAATAGCTTTAAAAAACTTTCCAGCGCAATGGCTGAAATAATCCCCAGTCGTTTTTCTGAGGCATCTACATATCGGGTTCCATAATAAGAGGAAAATAAGGCAATTAAAACCACTACAAAAGTGGCGTTATCGGTAAGGATATTTTTTGACATCGGAGTTTCCGTTACCAAATGAAACGTTTCCGAAATTGCTTTGATCTGCAACCCGATATAAGGAACAATAGCCAAAAGACAAACCACTGTAATAATAGCACTCAGACTTCTGCTGTTCCCATATCTTAACGAGATGAAATCAGCAAGGCTGCTTATTTTATTAACCCTTGAAATTCTTACGATCCGGGTGTTGATATAGATCCAGGCCGGAATAATCATGATAGGGCCAATGTAAATCGGCAGATAATTTAATCCGCTTGTAGCTGCAACCCCAATGCTTCCATAATACGTCCAGGCAGTACAGTATACTGCAAGAGACAATGCATAGATGTAAGGATTGTTGATCCAGAGCTTACTCTTTTTCTTCTCTGCCAGGTGGGCAACCAAGAAAAGAAGAGCGAGGTAAAACAGAACCACAAAAAATAATGCGAAACTACTCATCATGTCTTTTTACAATTACAAAAGAAATCATAATGGAAATCATCCAGACCACGAACAGGTAAATGAGGATCATAGGATAGCCTAAAACCTCCCTTTCGCTGTTAAAAAGCAATGAAATAGGAATGCTGAAAGCAATCATAAGCCCTACGCTCAGTATGATAAGTTTTTGCTCGTGTCTCTTTTTCATAAATGATTATTGATAAAAGATAATTGATGGACGTGCTATCCATCAATTATCTTTTTTGTTTTTAAATTTTATCGTCAGAATATTCTCCTTTCAGGGCATAATAACCGAAAATGGCCATTCCCCCTGAAATAATTGGCATCAGTACAAAAAGGATGATAATGCCAAAAACCAAATCTTCCTGCTTTCCGGATGCTATTTTTGGGATTCCCAATACCGTAATTCCGAAATACCCTACAACTACCGCGATTGCGATCCAGAGAATGCCTAATATTTTTTTTAGTCCGTTCATTTTAGTAGTTTTAAAATTAATAAAAATTTGAGTGATTCAGTACTTAATCGTGAAGATTATTGTTCTTATTTTTAAGATAAAATAATCCGATGATAAGACATACTGCAGCAACTCCAATAGGATACCAAAGCCCTTCCAGATACCAGGTTGCATGTCCTGCTTCTTTTCCTGTAGTAACCAGATAAGTTGCCACTGCCGGCAGAAGACCTCCAAATACCCCGTTTCCGATGTGATAAGGTAATGACATTGAGGTATAACGAATCCTCACAGGGAACATTTCTACAAGGAAAGCGGCAATAGGTCCGTATACCATGGTTACAAATATTACCTGGATAAATACGAGGAATACCAGATACCATTTCGTGTCGTCGCTCAGTTTTACAGACGTGGAGATTTTTGGTTCTTCCGCTTTTCCGTCTTTCATAACAGGTCCTGCGGGCGACCAGTGAACAATACTGTCTTTTTTGATTAAAGTTCCGTCTGTGTAAAGGGTTTCTTTGTGGAAAGTAACCAGACTATCCGTAGCAATATCACTGTGGATTTTAGCGCTTCTTTTTTCTGTAATTCCATTGGCAGCAATGGTTTTGCTCTCAAGGTTTACACTTTTGAACATACTGTCGTAAATAGGTCTGTAAGCTAAAATAGCGACCAACATTCCTGTCATCATCACTGCTTTTCTTCCAATTTTGTCAGACAGCCATCCAAAGAATACAAAGAAAGGTGTTCCCAAAAATAAAGCAGTAGCCATGAGTGAATCTACCTGTGCAGATTCTACATTCATTACCTTTTGAAGGAAACTCATGGCGTAAAACTGTCCAGTGTACCAGATAACTCCTTGTCCCATTGCCGCTCCGAATAAGGCTAATAATACAAACTTGAAGTTGTATCTATTCCCGAAACTCTCTTTTAAAGGATTTTTAGAAGTTTTCCCCTCGCTCTTAGCCTTAGCAAAAAGAGGCGATTCTTTCATATTCTTTCTGATGACATAGGAAACGGCAACCATCAAAATCGAGATCCAGAAAGGAACTCTCCATCCCCAGTTGTCAAATTCTTCTGCGGAAAGGGTTGATTTTGTGATTAAAATTACGATCAGTGAAATGAAAAGTCCGGCCGTTGCGGTAGTCTGAATCCATGAAGTCCAGTAACCTCTTCGGTGAGGCTGGGCATATTCAGCAACATACGTGGCAGCACCTCCGTATTCACCACCAAGAGCAAGCCCCTGAAGTAATCTTAAAATTAAAACTAAAACCGGTGCCATAAACCCAATGGTTTTATAACTTGGAATACATCCGATAAGGAAAGTAGAAAATCCCATGATCAGTAAAGTAACAAGAAAAGTATATTTTCTTCCGATGATATCTCCCAGTCTTCCGAAAAATAAAGCTCCGAAAGGCCTTACAACAAATCCGGCGGCAAAAGTAGCCAGAGTAGATAAAAATGCTGCAGTAGGATTATCTGCAGGGAAAAATTTAGTAGCTAAAACAATAGCTAAACTTCCGAAGATATAGAAATCGTACCATTCTATCAGGGTGCCGAGGGATGAAGCAGTGATCACACTCCATATGGTGCGGTTTTTCTGCCTGTCGGTCATATTTTCGTAGCTTTCGTGATGATTTTCGCTCATATTGATTAGTTTTTGATGTTAGTGGAATAGGATAGTAAGTAATGTTCTATAGATAGATTTGAAACTGTACAATAAATTCTCCCTTTGAAGAAGGACTTTCAGTAGGGCTCGTATAAATCGGTCTTGTTGAATATTGGGTCGTGATTTTTGCATGATGCCCATCTATGAACCAATTGGCTCCTACGTCAAACTGGGATGAAGATTTATCGAAAGCCTCAAAACTTTTATGGGTATACGCAGCGAAAGGCTGTATTCTGATTTTTGGCTTTTCTGCCTGGCTTGGTAATAGTAAACCAGCCTGTGCGTAGATAATATTACCTGTTCCGATGGTCGGTTGCAGGTTTCCTGGTCCTGCAATAGCTTTATTTCCAATAAAATTAGGATCTGAAGCAGCAATATTCATTGTACCCAGATTTCTTACGTAATTAGGACCGAAATTATAGTTATAATATCCGGCATAGGCGGAAACTGCCATTTTGTTTTTCGCTTCTCCCAAAGGAATATCGGCGAAGGCATCTACAGCAAAAAGAGTAATATCGTGTTTCTCAATGTTGGAGTTCACGGAAGTTCTTGTTCCGTCTGCCTGATGATAAAAACCTGCGCCTACATTGAAAACTTTCTTCGTTCCCAGATAAGATCCCACTTTGTATGGAAGGGTATTCGATTCCTCATCAAGGAACTGGTATTCCACATATCCTGCTTTTGAAAAACTGGGATTTCCGTTGTTGTCTACCGCAACAGCTTTTGAAGGATCTGTTACATTTACTGGGATCAGATCTGTGGCAAAAGGTTTATTTAAGCTGAAACGGTATTCCAGTTTTCCGTATTTACCTTTTGCAAACATTCCAAGCTGTCTTGCAAATTGATCAGAATTGTCAATCAGTGGCCATGAGAAAACGGGAGAATCTAATGTGAGGAAATTCAGCGTAGAAGCCATCGTCATACGGGAAAGTCCCATATAGTAATGAAGGCCCGCCCCTAAAGATAAACTGAATTTTCCTGCTTCTCCAGGTAAAATAACTGCATATTCGTTCCAGGCATCATGAAAAAATAACTGGGTTTTCTTTCCGTTTCCGTAACCTCCTGTACCGGAAGTACCTGTGGCCCCACCATTGATGAAAGTCTGGTTATTGATTCCGAAATGAAGGAGAATCATATATCTTTTAGAGATCTGTGCATACGCTAAAGCACGTAATCGTCTGTTTCCTATGCTCCAGGAGTTGTCTGTGGGCTCACCACCTACCATACTTCCGGGATTCATAGAGGTGTTTCTCAGCCAAAGCTGATCCCATAAAATAAAACGGACGAATTTATCACCATCAGGATTGAGGTTGAGTTTTAAGCCACTGCCATAATCAGGAGACCCTTGAGAGTATATAGAACTGCTGATTAAGGCTACTCCAATAAATGTAAGTAATTTCTTCATAAATTATCAATTTTTGGCGTTGTTTTTTATGAATGCCAAATTGTAATTAATAATTTAGTTACGAAAATTTAATATATATTAGTGGTAATGGTATAGTTATGACGTATTTAATGTTATATGGTTTCGGTTTCGGGATCCGGGATTTTAATCTAATCGGTTTATAAGTGTTTGATATTGAAAAATATAATTAAATCTAGTGGCTCTTACCTCACCCTGTATCTCGCATCTCGTAACTCGTATCCCGCACCTCGTATCCCGCATCCCCTAACTCGCATCCCGCACTACTTCTTAAACCTTTCCCACTTAATCAGCATATACTTATCAGCAAACTGGGTAATGATAATCCCTGAATTTTTAATATTTTCTTCCTGAGCGATATACTCAATAAGTTCATTCTGTTTCAATATTTTATAAACAGGGTGAAACTCGGAGTGAGGAGGTCTTGTAATATTATACTTTTTGATCCATGAACTTATAGTAACGTGTGAAACTCCTATAATTCTTTCTATTTCACGATAACTTAAGCCTTCCAAATATAGCTGCAGTGCTTTGGTGACGTAATAATCGTCAATCTGTTTTCCTAGTTTTTTAACAGTGAAATAATATTTACAGTCTTTGCAGTGGAAGCGTTGCTTTTCATTAATGATACCGCTTTTTACTACTTTGATACTGTTGCATTTAGGACAGGTGTTTTCCATAACTATATTATTTTAGCAAATATATAATAAATTAGCAAATGTATATTTTTCAATAAAGATAATTTTACCTGTATAAAATTTTAAAACAAAAAAAATATCTTTTTTATTTGGATTTAAAAGAAAATATATTTTAAATTTGCCAAAAAAATTAGATAAATAAATGGAAATAGAAATTTCCTCATGCGAGCATCTAATGTATGTGAGTGAAATACAGCAGGAAATGTATGATTCTGCACAGCGCAGAGGAACGGGGATCGCAAAACGTTCCATAGAATATTTGAGTAAGAAGATTTCAGAAGGCAATGCTGTGGTAGCTACTGAAAATGGCGAGTGGGTAGGTTTCTGCTATATAGAAACCTGGTCGCATGGGAAGTTTGTGGCCAATTCGGGATTGATTGTATCACCGAAGTTCAGGAACGGGGGCGTAGCAACTCAAATCAAGCAGAGGGTTTTCCAATTATCTAGAGATAAGTATCCGGAAGCGAAAGTATTCGGATTGACAACAGGTTTGGCAGTAATGAAAATTAATAGTGATTTGGGGTATAAACCGGTAATCTATTCTGAACTTACTCAAGATGAAGAATTCTGGAACGGCTGCAAAAACTGCGTGAACTATGAGATTTTAATGATGAAGGAACGTAAGAATTGTCTGTGTACAGCCATGTTATTTGTTCCTGAAAATATAGAAAAAAAAGAGGTTGTAAATGATCAGCCTGAAAATAAATATAATGGAGCAAGCCAAAGTAATTTTGTGTATTCTGCACAAAACTCTGCAAGTGAATTCCATGTGACCATTAATAAAAATAAAAGAAGTCCAGATGAAAAAGAAAGTCATCTTAGCGTTTAGTGGAGGTTTAGATACTTCCTACTGTGCCAAATATCTTAGTGAAACACTAGGATATGATGTGTATGCAGTCACTGTAAATACCGGAGGTTTTTCAAAAGAAGAAGAAAAAGAATTGGAGAGAAAAGCTTTAAATCTTGGAGTGAAAGAATACAGGTGCGTAGACGCTCAGGAAGATTACTATAATTCATGTGTGAAGTATTTGATTTTTGGAAATGTACTAAAAAATAATACCTATCCTCTTTCTGTAAGTGCTGAGCGTACTATTCAGGCGCAGGAAATTGCAAAATATGCGATTGAGGTAGAGGCGGATGCTATTGCTCATGGAAGTACAGGAGCTGGAAATGATCAGGTTCGATTTGATTTGATTTTCCAGGTAATGTGTCCGAATATTGAAATCATTACGCCTATCCGTGATATGGCTTTGTCTCGTGAAGAAGAAATTGAGTTTTTGAAAGGCCACGGTTACGAAATGGAATTCCATAAAGCACAATATTCAGTGAATAAAGGACTTTGGGGAACTTCGGTAGGAGGAAAGGAAACCTTGACTTCAAGAAACTATCTGCCGGAAGAAGCTTTTCCATCACAGATTAAAGAAAATCAGCCCTCAGAACTGGAAATCGAGTTTAAAAATGGAGAAGTGATAGGAGTGAATGGAGAAAGTTTTGAACATTCTGTGTATGCGATTCAGAAAATAGAAGAATTGGCTTCAGCTTACGGAATTGGCCGTGATATCCATGTTGGAGATACCATTGTTGGAATTAAAGGACGAGTGGGATTTGAAGCCGCTGCAGCATCAGTGATCATCAAGGCACATCATTTATTAGAAAAACATACGCTTTCAAAATATCAGCAAATGATGAAGTCTCAGTTATCCGATTGGTATGGGAACTGGCTTCATGAGGCACTTTTCTTAGATCCTGTAATGAGAAATATAGAATCTTTCCTGACAGATTCTCAAAAAACAGTGAGCGGAAAAGTATTCGTAACGCTTCATCCTTACAGATTTATTTTAAACGGAATTGAATCTGATCATGACCTGATGTCTGATAAATTCGGAAGTTATGGAGAGGCAAACAGAGCGTGGACAGGAGATGATGTGAAAGGATATACAAAAATTGTAAGCAATTCTTTAAATATATACCACCAGATTAACCAAAATATCAATTAGTTCCGAAGGGACGATTAATGCAAGACGGAATAGAATTCTGTCAGAATCAAAATGAAGAAAACAGTAGGAATAATTGGTGCTAACGGTTATACAGGAAGTGAACTGGTACGCTTATTGGCTTTTCATCCCCATGTGACATTGAGTTTTTTATATAGTCGTTCAAATTCGGGAACGCGAATTTCAGATTTGTACCCGGATTTAACGACGGTTTGTGAAATGGTTTTGACAGATAAACCAGAAGACGTAGATATTCTTTTTCTGTGTCTTCCCCATAAAGAAAGTCAAAACTGGTTAACTCAAAATCTTGTAAAAGATGAAACGCTGGTGATTGATCTCGGAAACGATTTCCGTTTAGAAGGAAACTTTGGAAACAGAAATTTTATCTACGGATTACCTGAAATCAATAAAAAACAACTGGAAGGAGCAAAGAGTATTGCCAATCCCGGATGTTTTGCTACGGCTATTCAATTGGCTTTAATGCCTTTAGCGGAAAAAAAAGTATTAAATGAAGTTTTTACTACAGGGATTACAGGTTCTACCGGAGCCGGACAGTCTTTGCAGGCAACAACTCATTTTACCTGGAGAAATGATAATGTTTCAGCATATAAAACTTTAACGCATCAGCATGTGGATGAGATTTTACAACAGTTGATATCATTTAATAATAAAGAAGTAAACCTGAATTTTGTTCCATGGAGAGGAGATTTTGCAAGAGGAATTTTTACAAGTTCCACGATGAAGACGGATTTGGATTTGGAGGAAATAGAACAATTATATCAGGATTTTTATGCGGAGGAGCCTTTCGTTACGGTAAGTAGGAAGGCAGTTGATTTAAAGCAGGTTGTCAATACCAATCGCTGTGTGATTCAGATCGAAAAGAGTGGAAATGTTGTCGTTATTCACTCAGCGATTGACAATTTGTTAAAAGGAGCTTCAGGACAGGCAGTTCAGAATATGAATCTGGCGATGAACTGGGAAGAAAATGCAGGATTGAATTTAAAGCCAATAGCATTCTAATTTATTAATAAGGAGAAGGTTGTAGATGATAGGTTGCAGTAGTGTGAAGAATAACTTTAGATCTGCAGGCTTTCAACAATCAACCATCAAACTAACAACAAGCAACAAAAATGAATTTATTCAACGTATATCCATTATTCAATATAAATCCGGTAAAAGCTCAGGGATCATTTCTTTGGGATGACAAAGGAGAAAAATATCTTGATTTCTACGGAGGTCATGCCGTAATTTCTATTGGGCATAATCATCCGCATTATCAGAATAAGCTAAAAGATCAGCTGGAAAAAATATCTTTTTATTCCAATTCCGTTCAGAACGAATTACAGACTGAACTGGCAGAAAAACTTGGAAAACTTTCAGGATATGAAGATTATAATCTGTTCTTATGTAATTCAGGAGCTGAAGCTAATGAAAATGCATTAAAACTGGCTTCTTTTCATAATGGGAAAAGCAAAGTACTGTATTTTTCGGGATCTTTTCATGGAAGAACTTCTGCGGCGGTTTCAGTGACTGATAATCCAAAAATTGTGGCTCCGGTTAACTTTTCAGAAAGATTCATCAAATCAGAATGGAATGATGTAGAACAACTAGAAGAGACTTTTGAAAAATTTGGAAATGAAATTTCTTCGGTTATTATCGAAGGGATTCAGGGAGTAGGCGGAATTATGATTCCTACACCGGAATTTTTATCTAAAATTAAAGAGCTATGTGAAAAATATGATGCTGTTCTTATTTTGGATGAAGTACAATCCGGATATGGAAGAAGCGGATATTTCTTTGCCCATCAGGAATTCGGAGTTGAAGCAGACATTATTACAACTGCAAAAGGAATGGGGAACGGATTTCCTGTTGGAGGAGTTTTGATCCATCCTAAATTCCAGGCGAGCAATGGTTTGCTGGGAACTACATTCGGAGGGAATCATCTGGCTTGTGTCGCTTCAATTGCTGTTCTGGATGTCATGAAAGATGAAAGTCTTATCGAAAATGCCCAGGAAATGGGTGAGTATATTGAAAATGAAATTAAAGATTTACCACATATTAAATCCATCCGAAGGAAAGGGTTGATGATCGGAATAGAACTCGACAGAGACTGTTCAGAAATAAGGAAAAGCTTATTGTTCGATCATCATATTTTCACAGGAAACTCTAATGATAAAACAGTGTTAAGGATTCTTCCGGCACTGAATATCAAAAAAGAGGAAACAGATCTTTTCATCAATGCTTTGAAAGTGGTATTGGGGAAGGTTTAAACTGCAAAAGGCTAAAATTATAAAAAGGTTAAAAGCTTAGAATATTACACAATGTTTGTCATTCTGAATGGGACAAAGTGAAATGAAGAATCTGTAAAATAATGTAGAGATTCTTCCTTCGTCAGAATGACAAAACAACCGTCAATTGCTGAATGAAATGCCTTTGCGAACGAAAAAATGGTATTAGTGAAAAACATTGTTCCCTTGCGTTAAGAAGCCTAATTAATGTGTAAACAAAATCTTTAAAATCAATTTTAAAAATGAAAAAATTTACCTCTGTAAGTGATGTAGAAAACTTACAGGAAATCATAAAAAAAGCTTTACAAATAAAAGCAGATCCCCTTACTGAAACAGAAAAAGGAAAGGGAAAAACAATAGGACTTGTATTTTTAAATTCAAGTTTGAGAACCCGTCTGAGCAGTCAGATTGCAGCTCAAAATTTAGGGTTGAATGTTTTGACATTAAATGCAGCACAGGAAGCCTGGAATCTTGAATTTGCTGACGGAGCTATCATGAACGGAGATACCGTAGAACATATCAAAGATGCCATTGAAGTTTTAAATCAATATTGTGATATCATTGCTGTACGTTGTTTTGCAGGGATGAAGAGCAAGGAAGATGATGTGAACGAAAGCATTTTAAGCCAGTTTGAAAAACATGCAAAAGTTCCTGTCATTTCATTGGAATCTGCAACCCGCCATCCGTTGCAAAGTCTGGCGGACTGTATTACCATTACAGAAAACTGGAAAAAAGATCATAAACCAAAAGTGGTATTGACCTGGGCTCCCCACATCAAACCTATTGCACATGCTGTTGGAAACTCTTTCGCAGAGTGGATGCAGGAAATGGATGTAGAGTTGGTAATTGCTAATCCTGAAGGCTATGATTTGGATAAAAAATTCACAAAAGATGTGAAAGTCGTTCATGATCAGGACGAAGCTTTAAAAGATGCTGATTTTATTTATGTAAAAAATTGGTCCTCGTTTGATGACTACGCTGCCATGCCTGAAGTGAAAGGAGACTGGATGCTGACGAATGAAAAACTGGCAGATACAAATGATGCAAAAGTAATGCACTGCCTTCCGGTTCGTCGTAATGTAGAGCTGAGTGATGAGGTAATGGATGGAGAAAATTCTATCATCTATCAGCAGGCAAAGAACCGAATCTTCTCTGCGCAGGCTGTGTTCAGTGAGATTTTAGATGAATTAAAAGCCTGAAGTGATCCTTGTCAAGGTTTTAAACCTTGACAAGGATAGAAAAGAGCAAGTATCCCAAAATGTTTACAAATGAAAGAAAAGTTATACATCATAAAAATTGGCGGAGCTTTAATTGATGATGAGGAATTGTTAGCCCAATTCTTAGAACAGTTTTCTGAAATTCAGGAAAAGAAGATCCTTGTACACGGTGGAGGCAAATTGGCAACAACGCTGGCTGATAAACTGGGCATTGAACAGAAAATGATCAACGGAAGGAGGATTACGGATAAAGAGACATTGGATATTGTAACGATGGTGTATGCAGGGGGAATCAATAAAAATATTGTTGAAAAACTGCAACAGAAAAAATGTAATGCCATAGGGTTTTCCGGAGCAGACGGAAACTTAATTAAAGCTAAAAAAAGAGAACACCCTGAAATCGATTTTGGATTTGTAGGGGATATCACTAAGAAAAGTGTGAATAGGAAGCTGGTTTCAAAATTGATCAAACTGGATCTTGTTCCTGTGTTTTCAGCAATTACCCATGATAGAAAAGGAAATCTTTTCAATACCAATGCTGATACCATTGCTTCTGTGATAGCACAGGCCCTGTCAGAGAAATATGAAGTTGAATTGCTGTATTGTTTTGATAAAGAAGGTGTTTTGGAAGATGTTAACGATCCGGAATCGGTGATTAAAAGTGTCACTGAGGAAGATTTTACGGTATTGAAAGAAGAAGGAAAACTTCATAAAGGGATTTTGCCCAAACTTGAAAATGCTCTTGGAGCGATAAAAAATAATGTAGATAAAGTGTTTCTGATCAAAGAAACAGAACTGAAAAACCATATAGAAAATCATCATGCAGGAACTGAAATCTGTTTATAATAAAGAAGAGCTATTGAATAATGCAGTCGGATTACTTAAAAATTTGATTGAAATTCCTTCATTCAGCAAAGATGAATTCAATACATCGGTAGAAATTGAAGACTTTTTCAAAAAACACCAGATTCCTACCAAACGTTTTAAGAATAACATCTGGGCGGTGAATAAACATTTCGATGTATTTAAACCTTCCGTTTTATTGAATACGCATCATGATACGGTAAAACCGAACAAAGCATATACCCTTGATCCGTTTATTCCTATTGAAAAAGACGGCAAACTGTTCGGGTTGGGAAGCAATGATGCAGGAGCTTCTTTGGTTTCTATGGCGCAGGTTTTTTTACATTTTTATGATAAAGAAGATTTAAAATATAATTTAGTTATTGCTTTGACGGCAGAGGAGGAGATTTCAGGATTTGATGGAATCGAAGCCTTATTTCCGCAGCTACCCAATGTAGAACTCGCCATTGTAGGAGAACCCACGCAGATGAATCTGGCGATTGCAGAAAAAGGACTTCTTGTGATTGATGGAGAAATGAAAGGTACTCCTTCTCATGCCGCTCATCCTAATGATGATAACTCAATTGTAAAATGTATGCAGGATCTGCAGAAGATTTTAGCTTTTAAATTTCCAAAGGTTTCAGAATATCTGGGTGAGGTTAAAGTTACCTTATCAGGAATTCACGCAGGAGTACAGCATAACGTTGTTCCGGAGTCTTGTAATTTCACACTGGATGTAAGGGTTACAGATGAATATTCCAATCAGGAAGCGTTTGAAATCATTCAGTCGCAGATGGAATCAACACTCACGGCAAGATCTTTCAGGCTGAATTCTTCAAAAATCGAGATGGATCATCCATTTGTAAAAGCAGGAATTGAAATCGGAAGGACAACTTATGGATCTCCAACCTCTTCAGATCAGGCGATTATTCCATGTACATCCGTGAAAATGGGTCCTGGAGACAGTAGGCGCTCCCATACTGCAGATGAATTTATCTATATCCATGAAATAGAAGAAGGAATAGAAATCTACATCAGAATTTTAGAAAAAGTGTTATAAAGAAAGGAAGAATGAAGTGGGAAGATGGAAGTTATTATAGTTTGTAATTCACTTCCAGCCTCCAGCTTCGGGCTTCCAGCTCAATATATGTTTTGACTCAGTCCGGCAGGCACGAAGTTTAGTTTTTAATAAGATTTATGCAAAAAAGAAAATTAGAAATGAAAGCTTCACATAAGGAAATGTTTTTTTATAGTTAATAGTAATAAGGATTGCCTTGCCGGGCATGTCAAAGCCAACAAATATTTTAAATCAATTTTATCATGACATCACTACCAACGAATTTTTCTGGTAATACAACAGGTAGAAGTGGTGATTGCATATGATTTAAAAAAAATAAACAATTACATATGAAAAAAATATGGCAGAAGGATGACCTTGCCACCAATATATTAGTCAATAATTTTACCGTAGGGAAAGATCTTGACTTTGACGAGCGTTTGGCGAAATATGATGTCAAAGGTTCTATGGCGCATTGCAAAATGTTAGCAGAAACTGGGATTATTTCTCAGGAAGAATCAGAGCAGATGTTATCTGTTTTAAATGTTATTTTAGAAAAAATTGAAGACGGCAGTTTTGAAATTGATAAAGATGCTGAGGATATCCATTCTCAGGTAGAAGCTATTCTCATTGAAGAATTAGGAGATACAGGAAAAAAAATTCATACAGCAAGATCAAGAAATGATCAGGTTTTACTGGATATCAAATTATATTTATTGGATGAGATCCGTGAGATCACAGCCCTTACCGATGAGTTTTTCCAGATTCTGATTCAGCTGGCGGATCAGCATAAAAATGTATTGCTTCCGGGATATACCCATTTGCAGATAGCAATGCCTTCCTCATTCGGATTGTGGTTCGGTGCTTATGCAGAAGCGCTTTTGGATGATGTGGAAATGCTGTTTTCAGTGAAAAATATTATTAATAAAAACCCATTGGGATCAGCTGCAGGGTATGGTTCTTCGTTTCCGATTAACCGTGAGAGTACGACCTATAACTTAGGATTCCAGTCGATGAATTATAACTCGGTGTACGCTCAGATGACTCGTGGAAAATCAGAAAAGATGCTGGCGATGGCAATGGCAACTTTAGCGGGAACGCTTGGGAAATTTGCTTATGACGTATGTTTGTATTTGAACCAAAACTTTGATTTTATCAGCTTTCCGAAAGAGTTTACCACAGGAAGCAGTATTATGCCTCATAAAAAGAATCCGGATATCTTTGAACTTGTTCGTGCACGATGCAACAGAATTCAGTCACTTCCGAATGAACTTATTTTACTGACAAATAATCTGCCTTCGGGATATCACAGAGATGTACAGCTGACCAAAGAAATTCTTTTCCCTGCCATTGATTCCCTGAAAGAATGTTTGGAAATCCTAAGCTATACTTTACCGAACATTAAAGTAAAAGACGGGATTCTGGAAGATGAAAAATACAAATACCTTTTCAGTGTAGAAAAGATCAATGAAGAAGTAAAAAGCGGAAGTTCATTCCGTGATGCTTATGTGAAAATAGGGCAGGAGATTGAAAACAATGTATTTGAATTTGAACCAGGAAACCTTGAACATACCCATCAGGGGAGTATCGGAAATCTTTGTCTTGATAAAATAGAATATCAGTTCAATAAACTGAAAAATAAATTATTGGGTTAGAATCTAAGCCATTAAGGTCATTAAAAACTTAAGCAAAAATCAGTGGAATTTCTAAATTATTTTAGACTGCTGCCTTTTCGTTGTGAAGCCTTAATCTTATAAATCTTATCTGCTTAAGTGATCTTAATGGTTAGATTTTGCTCCGCTCTTTGAATTTGATGATTGCTTTAATACTGACTGTGGTTGGAAATTGAGATTAAATATGTAGGTCGAAATTTTATCGGAGATAAAATCTTTGCGCCTTACAGCATAGAGTTTTCAATTTTTTGCGTCTTTGCGTTTTTCTAAATTAAATTTGTTGGTAAGCGCAAAGGCGCAAAGAATAAAACAAAAATGTATCTGGATTTTAAGGCGCCAGAAAATCCTTGATTTTCAGCAAACGTAAATCTAAAATCAAATTTAATGGTTTAAAAATAGAAGGATTATTCTAGATCAATTTTAAACTTAGTGGATTTTTTAACCTCATGAAGCACGATGGAGCTGTGGTATTGCCCGATATTAGGAATGTTTGAGATCACATTCACTGCAAATTCATTATACGAATTGATATCTTTAGCAATGATCTTCAACATATAGTCATACTCTCCGGAAAGACTGATGATTTCCTGTACTTCGTCATATTTTCCAATGTGATTCTCAAAGGTTTCCAATACTTTCTTGGATTGTTCCTTAAGACGTACATTACAGTAGACTACAATATTCAAGCCCAGTTTTTCACGGTTTAAAAGTCCTACATATTTCTGAATGATCCCATGTTTCTCCAACTGTTTGATTCGTTCATACGTAGGAGTAAAGGTAAGACCAATTTTTTCGGAAATTTCCTTAACCGATAATGTAGAGTCTTCCTGAATAATGCTGAGAATCATTTTGTCTTTTAAATCCATAAAAAAAATTGAGTTGTAACAAAAATATTAATTTTAAATGAGAATAAGGAAATACTGAGGTTTTTAATTTATTTTAAACTTTGTTTTTGTAGGTTCATAAAATTGTTGTATCTTTGCACCTAATGAATAAAAAAGCATTTATATCATTAGATTTACCGGGCGAAAGCGCCCTTTACGATATTTATTGTTATTAGCGAAGATTGTTGTCTTCGCTTTTTTTATGCCCAAAAATAAGAATTATGTTTACGATTACAGAACTAAGCACCGAGAGAATCAACAGTATACTGACAGAAGCACTGGCTTTTGCGAACGGTAAAACTGCCAAAATTGAAGGAGAAGTTTTTTGCTCAAACCTTTTCTTCGAAGACAGTACAAGAACGAAAACAAGTTTTGATCTTGCAGAAAGAAAACTGGGACTTCAGGTAGTTCCGTTTGATGCATCACACAGTTCGGTAAACAAAGGGGAAAGCCTTTATGATACAGTAAAGACCATTGAAAGTATAGGAGTAAACCTTGTGGTGATCCGCGATAAAAAAGACAGATACTTTGAGGAACTGAAAAATATTAAGATTCCTGTGATTAACGGAGGAGACGGAACAGGAAACCATCCTTCACAATGTATGCTGGATCTGATGACCATCTATCAGGAATTCGGAAAGTTTGAAGGATTAAAAGTAGGAATTGTAGGAGATGTAAAACACAGTCGTGTTGCTAATTCAAATGCAGAGGCATTAAGAAGATTAGGCGCTAAAGTATACTTCTCAGGACCTGAGCAGTGGTTTGACGAAGGAGCTTTAATCAACGGAACTTATATGTCAATGGATGAGCTGATCGGGGAAGTGGATGTTCTGATGTTATTAAGAATCCAGCATGAAAGACACGATGCTGCAATGAGTTTCACGGCTTCAGAATATCATAAAAGATATGGACTGACCAAAGAAAGAGAGAAAGCCATGAAAAAAGAAGCAATCATTATGCACCCTGCGCCTATCAACAGAGGAGTGGAAATAGATTCAGATCTTGTAGAATGCGAAAGATCAAGAATCTTTAAACAAATGGAAAACGGTGTTTTCGCCAGAATGGCCATTTTGAAAGAAGCGTTGGAAGAAAAAGGATTTACCTTTAAATAAGAAAAAAGGTAAAAGAGCCAAGTTAAAAGTAAGAAGTTAGTGAACCTTGTAAGAGGTAACTTATTAAAGAGATAGAATAAAATAATAAGAGATAATAGTTTAAAATGAAGAAAAAATTAATACTGGAGTCCGGTGAAGTGTTTCATGGAGAAGGTTTCGGAGCAGAATTGGAAACTGCAGGGGAGGTAGTTTTCAATACCGGAATGACAGGATATCAGGAATTGATTTCTGACCCGTCGTATTGCGGTCAGATAGTTTGTATGACCTATCCGCTTATCGGAAATTATGGTATTAACCGTGATGATTATGAAAGTATTGAGCCGGCAATCAAAGGGCTTATCGTAAAAGAACTTTGCGATCTTCCTTCTAATTTCCGTACTCAGATTACTTTAGATGAATTATTTAAAAAGAAAAACCTTTCAGGAATTTCAGGAATCGACACAAGAAGACTGACAAGAATTCTTCGTAACCATGGAGTTGTAAAAGGTAAGATTGTAAACGCTGATGCAGATGAAACTGCAGTAGCTTCTGAGCTGAAATCAACAAATTTCCCAACCAACCAGGTAGAAGAGGTTTCAACAAAAACACCTTATGCTAATCCGAACAGAGGTTTCAAGGTAGTATTGGTAGACTTCGGTGCAAAACTGGGGATTATCAGAGAGTTATCTCAAAGAAACTGTGATATCATTGTGGTTTCTCAGGATACTACAGCAGAAGAAATTCTGTTGATGAATCCGGACGGTATCATGTTGTCAAACGGTCCTGGTGACCCGGAAGATGTGCCACATGCTTTAGATATGATCAGAGGATTATTAGGAAAAGTTCCAATCTTCGGAATCTGTTTAGGACACCAGTTGATCGGCCTTGCTTGTGGAGCGAAAACTTTCAAACTGAAATTCGGACACAGAGGAGGAAACCACCCGGTGTTAGACCTTGAGAAAAATACGGTAGCCATTACTTCTCAGAACCATGGGTATGCTGTGGATCAGGAAAGCTTAAAAGGAACAGACCTTATCGAAACGCATATCGCTTTGAATGACAGAACAAACGAAGGATTAAAACACAAAATCCACCCTTGTTTCTCAGTTCAATACCACCCGGAAGCAAGCCCTGGTCCTGAAGATGCAAACTATCTGTTTGATGAGTTTATTCAAATGATGGAGGACTTTAAAAAATAATACGGCTTTCTGTCATTCAGAACAAAGCGATAGCGGAGTGAAGAATCTCAACAAAGTATGTTTAGATTCCTATGGAATGACAAAGTGTGTTAATTCAATCTAAATAAAGCATTATGCTAAAAGTCTAAGATTTATGTATCTAACTTCTAGTATCTAAAAAAAGAAAAATGGCAAAACGTACAGATATAAAAACAATTTTAGTAATCGGTTCAGGACCTATCATCATTGGTCAGGCAGCTGAATTTGATTACGCAGGAACGCAGGCTTGCCTGTCTTTGAAAGAAGAAGGTTATAAGGTAATTTTGATCAATTCAAACCCTGCAACCATCATGACGGATGTGGAAATCGCTGATAAAGTATATATTGAGCCGATTTCATTACAGTTTGTAAGCCACATCATCAGAAAAGAACGTCCGGATGCATTATTACCTACATTGGGGGGGCAGACAGGACTGAACATGGCGGTAGAACTGGAAAAATCAGGAATTCTTGAAGAATGCAAAGTGGAAGTACTGGGAACAAAGCTTTCTGCCATCAACAGAGCAGAAGACAGAGATCTTTTCCGTGAATTGATGAGAGAGTTGAACGAGCCGGTACCGGAATCTGATATCGTTAACACGGTAGAAGGAGCATTAGCTTTCGCAGATGAAATCGGGTATCCAGTAATCGTTCGTCCTGCCTTTACGATGGGAGGAACAGGAGGAGGTATTGCATCCAACGAGGTAGAATTGAAAGAAATTGCCGAATTAGGATTAAAGCACAGCCCGGTTACACAATGTTTGATTGAAAAATCAATCGCCGGTTTCAAAGAAATTGAATACGAAGTAATGCGTGATGCAAACGACAACGCCATTGTGGTTTGTAACATGGAAAATATTGATCCGGTAGGAGTTCACACAGGAGACTCTATCGTAGTAGCACCTTCTCAGACCCTTTCAGACAGAGAATATCAGTTACTGAGAAATGCTTCTTTAAAAATCATCAGAGCATTAGGTATCGAAGGAGGATGTAACGTACAGTTGGCATTAGATCCACATTCTTTTGAATATTATATCATTGAGGTAAATCCAAGAGTATCCCGTTCATCAGCTTTAGCAAGTAAAGCAACAGGATACCCGATTGCAAAGATCGCTGCAAAAATTGCGGTAGGATTAACGCTTGACGAAATCATGAACCCGGTAACAGGAAAAACATACGCATGTTTTGAGCCTGCTCTGGATTATGTGGTAACAAAATTCCCAAGATTCCCATTCGATAAATTTGAAACTGCAGACAGAAGACTTTCCACTCAGATGAAAGCAACTGGTGAAGTAATGGCAATCGGTAGAAATCTTGAAGAATCTTTACAGAAAGCGATCCGTTCACTAGAAACAGGAATCAAACATTTAGGATTAAAAACAAAACAAGCTGAAGCACTTACTGCTGAGGAAATCGAAAGAAGAATCAGAGTTTGTGATGACGAGAGACTTTTCATCATCGGAGATGCTTTAAGAAGAGGATACGACTGGGAACAGATTGTAGAATGGAGTAAAATTGATAAATTCTTCATCTGGAAACTGAAAAAACTGGTTGACTTTGAAAAAGTAATTGCTGCCAACAAATTCGATAAAGAAACATTAATTGAAGCGAAAAGATTAGGTTTCGCAGATATCAATATTGCGGTTCTTTGGGATGTAAAAGAACGTGAGGTTTTCAACTTCAGAAAAGAAAACGGAGTAATGCCGGTTTACAAAATGGTAGATACTTGTGCTGCTGAGTTTGAAAGTGAAACCCCTTATTTCTACGGAACTTACGAAGAAGAAAACGAAAGTGTTGTTTCAGACAAAGAAAAAATTATCGTACTAGGTTCTGGGCCTATCAGAATCGGACAGGGAGTTGAGTTTGACTACGCTACCGTTCATTCAGTATGGGCAATCAAAGAAATGGGTTACGAAGCGATTATCATCAACAACAACCCTGAGACTGTTTCTACAGACTTCTCAATCTCTGATAAATTATACTTCGAGCCGCTTACAGAAGAAGATGTAATGAACATCATCGAGCTAGAAAAGCCTAAAGGAGTAGTGGTACAGTTCGGAGGACAGACTGCGATTAACCTTGCAGATAAATTAGCCTCTCACGGAGTACAGATCTTGGGAACTTCACTGGAAGATCTAGACAGAGCTGAAAACAGAGATAAATTTGAAAAAGCACTTCAGGAGCTGGGAATTCCTCAGCCAAAAGGAAGAACTTCAACTTCTAAGGAAGAAGCTATAAAAATTGCTAACGAAATCGGTTATCCGGTATTGGTACGTCCAAGTTACGTTCTTGGAGGTAGAGCAATGGAAATTGTATACGCAGAAGCTGAACTGGCTTACTATATGGAGCATGCAGTAGAAGCGAGTCCTGAACACCCTGTTTTGGTTGACAAATACATGGTAGGAAAAGAAATTGAAGTTGATGCAATCTGTGACGGAGAAACTGTAGTGATTCCGGGAATTATGGAACACATCGAAAGAGCGGGAGTTCACTCCGGAGACTCTATCGCGGTATATCCACCTCAGAATATTTCTCAAAGTGAAATTGACACTTTGGTAGACTATACACAAAGACTGGCAAAAGGATTAAATGTTATCGGATTAATGAACATCCAATACGTTCTTTTTGAAGGAAATGTATATGTGATCGAAGTAAACCCTCGTTCTTCAAGAACAGTTCCTTTCTTATCTAAAATCACGGAAGTTCCAATGGCTAACCTTGCAACAAAGGCAATTTTAGGACAAAAACTAAAAGATTTAGGATACGAAAACGGATTGGTTCCAAACAAAGAAGGAGTATTTGTAAAAGTACCGGTATTCTCTTTCTCCAAACTAACGAAAGTTGACATCTCTTTAGGCCCTGAAATGAAGTCTACAGGAGAAGTTATGGGGAAAGATACAACCCTTGAGAAAGCACTTTATAAAGGATTGGTAGCAGCAGGAAGAAAAGTTCCTATGCACGGTTCTATCCTGTTTACGGTAGCAGATAAGCACAAAGATGAAGCAGCCGCTCTTGCAGCAAGATTCCATGAAGTAGGATTCAGAATCTGGGCTACAGAAGGTACAGCGAAATTCTTTGAAGATAAAGGAATTCCTTGCAAAATTGGATACAAAATAGGAGAAGAAAGTGTAAACCTTATCGACCTGATCCAGAAAGGAAAAGTTCAGTATGTTGTGAATACCACTACAAAAGGTAAACAGGCAGAAAGAGACGGATTCCAGATCAGAAGAATGAGCGTAGAAAACGGTGTTCCTTGTTTAACTTCAATGGATACGGTAGAAGCGATCTTAAAAGTAATCGAAAGCATGAGCTTCAAAATGGAGACGATGTAATTTCAAGTACAAAATAAATATTATAAGCCTCATAGATTTCTGAAATCTATGAGGTTTTTAGCTTACATAAGAATAGGATTAATTTTCTTATAATATTTCATTATTTGTTAATAAAAGTAATGTGTAAATTTGAGTTATTAACAACTCTGTCAAAATAAATTATTGATGAAGGTATTTCTTCAGATTTTTATAATTCTTTTACTTTTCAATTGCCGGCAAAAGGTGACTTTAAAAGATATAAGGCTTCAAAGTACAGTTATTGAATATAAGCAGCCAAAAATTTCAGATATACAAAGTATCGAAAAGATAAATGGTGGAATTAAATATTACAATAATGTTGATATTAGATTATCAAAAGAATATTTTCCAGAAATAGAAAAGTACGAATTTGAACAACCCATAATTTATCATAGAGATACAGCAAACCTGGATACGCAAATTTCTTATTTTTTTACAAAGAATGACAGTATTATACGTTTGATTGAATACAGCTGGGACCAAGATCAGAAAAAAGAATTGTTTATTGATAAACTCTATCGCTTGAATAAAAGTAACATAGCCAAGGAGCTAAAAATGGATGGATCTGAAAAAACTGAACAAGTTGATTACTGGTGGCAGAAAATTATAAGATGGGATAATAATAATCTTCATATATATAGTTTTGTTTTTGGAATTGATGAAGGGCAAAGGACAAGAGTTATTGTTAGATTCAAATAATAAATAAAAAGAAGAAAATTTAGTGTATAAAATATGGAAAATAAAAATATTGATTTTAGAGCAGAACAACTCCATCAGGAAGCGAGAGCGTTGGGACAAACCGGAAAATATGATTTATCAATCTCAAAACTTCAAGAAGCAATGAAGATTCAACCAACCTGGGCATATCCGGTATATGATCTGGCATTAAAATTTTATAAAAAAACAGATGAATTGGAACCAAAAGGATTTTTTACTACAAAGACCGCAATATATTCTTTGGAAGGAGAAAAACTTGGAATATTCCCTAAAGGTTTATATTTAACTTATATGCAAATTGAGTGGACAGACGATATTAATAAAAAACATGAAATCATTAGCTTTCTGACACAAAATGTTCCTGATTTTGCACCAGGATGGAAAGAACTTGCAGATATATCAGAAGATGAAACAGTACGACTTTATGCAATCAATCAAGGACTTTCAAAAAAACCAGATAGTCAAACAGAAGGAATTTTGCTGATTAATAAGGCTATAATATTGAATAATAACCAAGATAAAGAAGGTGCAAAACAAATATTAAATACTCTTGTTTTATCAGGAAACGTAACAAAAAGCAATGTTGAATTAGCTGAACTTGTACTAAATTCTTTATTATAAAAACAATTATTTTATAGAATTCCTTTAAATTGTTTATCATAAAGTAATTTGAAAACAGATTTTAAAATCAATTTAATTTTTTGCAGAATTATTTATAAATTAGAGCGTTAAAATTCAAGCTGTTATTGCTATTTAAAAACTAATAAAAACTTCACCAAATTAAGATATAACCATGGCAGAATATTACGCTAAATCAAGCAATTCTTTATCTTTTGAAGTCACAAAAGAAGAGACATTAATTGGGAAACTTACTTATGCAAGCTGGTTTAAATTTAATGCTGTTATTGAAATTGCAGATGGTCAGAGCTATCAGGTGGAGCCAAAGGGTTTTTGGGGAACTACCATCGAACTGAAAGATCATGAAAGAGTCCTTTTAAAATTCAGGATGAACTGGAACGGGGAAATTGTGGTGCAGACCTATTTTGATGGCGTGAAAAACGGTTATCTCTTTAAGCACAGAGGAATTTTTAAAGAATCATTCGTCCTTACAGATCAGGATGGTGTTGAGCTTATGATTTTAAAGCCGCATCTGAAATGGGCTTCTATGAATTATGAATACCATATAACAACTTCTGACGCCTTTGAAACCTTTCCGGACAAAGAAATTGTCTTAATTAATGCATTGCATTGTGCCAATTATTATATGTCAATGATGATGGCTGTGTAAAATATGATATCTGAATTTGATCATATTATAGCTCATTTTAGCCAGTACATTAAAGTGAGTGAATCTCTGAGAAACGAACTTGAAAGCAGGTTGTCTTTTCATATCTTTGATAAAGGGGAGCTTGTACAGGATGCAGATAAAATTTGTACCAAAAGTTATTTCATTCTTAAAGGACTGGTAAGAACCTATTATCTGAAAGACGGAATAGAGATCAGCGAGTATTTTTCCTGTGAAAATGAATGGATCAATTCTCCTAAAAGCTTTATAGAGAGAACAAAAGATATCTATTATATTGATTGTCTTGAAAAGACTGAAACCTTCTGCCTTAAAGTGAATGATCTTGGGTATCTCTTCGACCATTTTCCGGAAATGGAACGATATGCAAGACTCTCGATGGGAAGTGTATTCGGGCATCTGATGGAAAGAATTACTTCACAGAGATTTACTACGGCAAAAGAAAAATATGACCATTTTTTAAACACATATAAAGGAGTTTATCATCGGATTCCTTTGGGAATGGCAGCTTCCTATCTGGGCATTACACAGTCTACTCTGAGCAGATTACGTAAAGAAAAGTAGTTTTTGATCTAGAGCAAAAATAAATCGGATTAACAGATCTATTTTTGACAAAAAAAGATCATGAAACTATTATTTAAAATTTTTGTTTTTCTGCTAATAAGTACAGCACTGAAGTCACAGGATACTATTCATTCAAAAAATACAGATGCAGTTTTATATACTCCTTCAAAAAAAATAAAAGGTTTAGTTGTGGGTTTGGGAGGGGCAGAAGGAGGTAATGCCTGGGCATCCGGACATTGGAAATCTATAAGAGATCAATTTCTGGATAGGGATTATGCGTTTTTGGCGCTGGCTTATTTTGGCTCAAAAAATTCACCAAAACTTCTTGAGAAAATTGAAATTCAGGACGTGTACAAAACTATATCGGTTGCTAAACAGAAGCTTTCTACGGACAAATTAGCAATCGTTGGAGGGTCCAGAGGGGCAGACCTCGCACTGCTTCTTGGAAGTTATTATTCTGATATTTCTTGTATTATAGCTCTTTCCTCCAGCCATGTTGTTTTTCCTGGAAATACCGATCATTTTTCAACATCCAGTTGGACATTTGGAGGCAAGGAACTTCCTTTTGTGCCTGTAAATGAAGCTGCAGTTCCCTTTATGATGCAGCACAATATAAGAAAGGCGTTTGAAGCAATGCTGCAGGATAAAAATGCAGAAAGTAAGTCTCTTATAAAAGTAGAAAATTCCAGGGCTGCTATTTTGCTGATGTCTGGTAATCAGGATGAAATTTGTCCATCGGCAGAAATGTCAGACAAAATTATTCAAAGACTTAAAGACCATCATTATCAATACCATTTTGAGCATATAAAATGGGAAGGCAGGCATACTGAACCCTACCAACATTTTGACCGGATTTTTACCTTTCTACAAAAATATTTTTAAAATAAAAATTTAAAATGGGGTTCTTGATTTTTCAGGAACCCTTTATTTATCGGATATTTTGAAAGCTTTGATTTTATGATTTGTGTCATGTTTTTATTTAGAATTAATAAAAATAAGATAATTTTGCAGAACTAACTTAATTATAAACATGAAAAAAACAATTATTTCTGCAGCTCTATTAGCCGTAACAATGCTGAGTGCCCAGGAAACAGACACCATTAAAGTGGCTGAAATCCAGTCCGTATCACTACAGGGAACCCATAATTACAGAACCAAAAAATCTGAGTCTATAGCAAGACTTCCTCTGGAAAACCTGGAAAATCCTACCGTTTACAATCTTGTTCCCAAAGAAATCATCAGTGAAATGGGTGCAATGGACTTCAACACAGCGATGGCTTCTGCCCCAGGTGTTGTGGTCAGTAATAGTGTGAACGACAGCGGGAATGATATTTTCATGAGGGGATTCAGCTCAAACGCAAGTTTCAGAAATGGACTTATCCAAAACCCAAGAGTACAGTCCGAAATCGCTAATATTGAAAGAGTAGAAGTAATTAAAGGACCATCCGGAACCTTATTCGGAGGAACATTGGCCAACTATGGCGGTGTGGTGAATATTGTCACTAAAAAACCACAGGAAAACTTCGGGGGAATTATCAATTATACCACCGGAAGCTGGGGAATGAACAGGATCACAGCTGATGTGAATACTCCTTTGAATAAAGAAAAAACGGCATTAGCAAGATTCAATGTCGCAGCCTATTCTCAGGATTCGTTTCAGGATTCCGGTTACAATAAAGGATTATTCTTTTCCGGAAGTGTTTTATATAAAGTTAGCGACAAAACCACAGTAACGCTTGACACCGAGTTCCATGCTCCGGATAAAACATTGAATGCCTACGTAAGAAACTCAGAAAAACTGACCTTACACTCAATGAAAGATCTGGAAGTAGCTTACAAGAGGGCGTTTACGAGTAATGACATTGGCTCCAAAAGAACCAATTTTGTAACAATGGCTGAGGTTACTCATAAATTCAATGATCAATGGACGTCAAGAACATCTTACCAAAGAGGAGAAGCCAATGAAAATGAATCTATCTTTTTAGTATTGAGATATTTGAATAATAACCAGGTAGAAAGAATGATCCGTCCTTTCGACAGCTTTAAAGTGACCACAGACAATATTCAGCAGAATTTTACCGGAGATTTTAAAATAGGTGGGTTAAGAAACCGTCTGGTAGTAGGCATAGATTATTTCCAGCAAAGAACAAAATATCAGTTCCCTTACTATGAAGCCAACGGATACAGCAATGTTTTCATGCCTTATGATAAGGTGAGCCTCGACAGCTCTTCTGCATGGGATCCTATTTCGAGAAACAAATTCATGAATAAGGAGAGAAAGTCTACAGAATCAGATATTACCACATTCAGAACGATCAGCGGTTATATCTCCAATGTTTTGAATATTACAGACAACTTGCTGGTAATGGCGAGTTTGAGAGTAGACAGTTATAAAAATGATGATACAGTGGTAAACGGTGTTGAGATTTCTACTAAAAACGGATATCCTGAAAATAAAGTGACAGGATACAGTCAGACCCAGTTTTCACCAAAATTTGGATTGGTCTATGAAATTGTAAAAGACCAGATTTCATTCTTTGCCAATTATGTAAACGGATTTAAAAACTATGCTCCATCATTGAATGAAGTCGGGGTTTTAACAAAATGGGATCCCGAACAGGGAAATCAGATTGAAACAGGTTTTAAAGTAGATCTTTTCCATAAAAAATTACTGACAACTGTGAGTTATTATAATATTAACGTTAAAAACAGATTGGTTGCAGATCCGGGCGGAATAGGAAGTATTCAGGATGGTAATATCAAAAGTCAGGGGCTGGAAATAGGCATCATCGCCAATCCTTTCAGAGGATGGAATATCGTTGCAGGATATGGGTATAATGACAACAAATACGACGATCGAAGCAAAGACAGCGGAAAAAGAATTGCCTGGACACCCAAACATGTAGCGAATCTATGGACGAGTTACAAAATTATGGATGGAGCCTATGAAGGGCTTGGTTTTGGGGCAGGATTCAATTTTGTAGATCAAACCTACATCAATATTACCAATCATTTCCTTGCTCCTTCTTATACTACAGTGGGTGCTACGGTTTTCTATGACAAGAAAAAATACAGAATCGGTCTTAAAATGAATAATGCCCTAAATGAAGTCTACTGGAACTTCTACGGGCAGCCACAGAAGCCAAGGGAAATCCTCGCCAATTTTGCATTCAAATTTTAAAATTTAAAAACAAAAATAATATCACCGAAAATATAAGGATGAAAACCGCAAAGGTGCAACGCTTTGATTTATGATAAACCAATGTTTCTGATGCCCTCGAATATGCTAAAGTAAATGGCAGCAGGAATAACTCTTTTCACTTTTCAAACACGCCATTATAAATCCTGTTGCGCCTTTGCATTTTCAACCATTATCTTTTTAATGATGAAAACAGATATGGAGAATAAAAAAACTAATCCTAAAAAAAAGCAGGGAAAATCCCTTACCAAAAGGATCACCGGATGGCTGCATCTATGGCTCGGACTGGTTTCCGGAATCATTGTTCTGACAGTTACTCTCTCAGGAACTGTATTTGTCTTTTGTGACGAAATCATTGATCTGTGCGGCGGAAGTGCTAAATATGTACAGGCTCCTGTCAATGCTAAAAAAATGACTCCTGAAGCATTGCTGGTTCAGTTTCATCAGCAGGTTCCGGACAGAAAAGCATTCTATTTCGATACCTATAAAGAAGCGGACAGAAGTTTCAGGGTAGCATCAGCAACTAAGCCTCCCAAAGACAAAAACACAGCAGAAAAATCCAAAAAGAAAGGGCGAGGACCAAGAGGCGTTTTTGCCTATCATTATCTTAATCCATACACCGGAAAAGTAATAGGTTCTACAAAGAGCTATGAGTTTTTCTATGTCGTAGCCCATATTCATGCTCAATTATTGGCAGGAAAGTTCGGGAAAACGGTAGTTGGAGTTGCTTCCATCATATTTTTTATCCAGTTAATTGGAGGGCTGATCCTTTGGTGGCCAAAAAAATGGAACAAAACAACCAGAACAACTGCGTTTAAAATCAAATCAGGAACAAAATGGCGCAGAAAAAATTATGACTTTCACAATGTCTTTGGTTTTTATTCATTGCTTCCTGCAGTATTTATTACCATTACAGGGCTCATTATGGCCTATGAGGTTCTAACAAATCTTACCCAACAGGCTTTCGGTGGAGCGGTGGATGCCCATACCATTGCAGAAAAATATGAACCTAAATTTGATTCTGAGAAAAAAGCTTTGTCATATACTGATTTTATAGACAAAAAATTCAGGGAATTTCCCGAGGCAAAACAGTTCAGAATGAGCATTCCCAGAAATGATTCAGCAACGGTTTATCATGTGGTTGCCGCTCAGTTTATTGGGTTAAAAAGCCTTGTCAACGGGAAAAGCATGGAAACCAACAAGTATACCGGAAAAGAAATTGATTACCCGAAAGAAGTACAGATGCATGAAGTGATTGAGCATATGAATTTTGATCTTCATGTAGGCTATTGGGGCGGAATGTTTGGTAAAATATTCACCTTCATTATTGGAATTATCTGTACAAGCCTCCCAATCACCGGATTCCTGATCTGGTGGGGCAGAAGAAACAAATCACCCAAAAAGAATAAAGAAGTTAAAAATATTCATCAACACAGAAAAGACTCACACCATGAACAGCTGGTTTAAAATTGTATATATCCCATTATTATTACTCTTCACATTAGGAAAAGCTCAGGAAAAACTGACAATCGGAGAGAAGCAAAACTTATTTTCAAAAGTTTTAAACGAAAACAGGGAAATTTGGGTGCATTTGCCTAAAACTTATAACGATAATACAATCAATCCCTCAAAATATCCGGTCATCTATCTTTTAGACGGAGAAATTAACTTTGATTATTACACAGGACTAACGGATTTTATCGCCAGAACTCCTTATGCGGATATTCCGGAATGTATTGTTGTAGGAATTAAAAATACAGAAAGGACAAGAGATCTCACTCCCACAAAAGCTCAGAAGAAAAGCCCTGTGAATCCGGATATCATACTCTTTGCGGACAGTGGCGGAGGCGAAAATTTTGTGAAATTTATGCAGGAAGAACTGAAACCATTCATTAATAAAAACTACAGAACTCAGGATTATTCTGTATTGGTTGGGCACTCTTTCGGAGGATTATTTGCCATCAATACATTCCTTTTACATCCGGATTATTTTAATGCATATGTTGCGAATGATCCAAGTTTATGGTGGGATAATAAAGTAACCATTTCAAGAACAAAAGAGTATTTGGAAAAGAATAAGAAGTTTCCTGCAAAAAAAACTTTATATGTTTCTCAGGCAGACAATGAAGAACAGCAGAAAAACTGGAATTCTGATATGACGCAGGCGATTGAAGAGTTTAAAGGAATTATAGAAAAGAACGGATCCCTAAACTATAAACATAGTTTTTTTGAAGGAGAAACTCACGGAACAGTTTCCTATCCAGGGAATTATGAAGCATTAAAATTTATATTCAAAGGTTTCAGAACCGATGTAAAACAGCTTGCCAAAAATCCAAAACAGCTGGAAGAAGACTATAAAAAGTTTTCCGAAAAAATGGGAACAGGTTTTACTCCTTCAGAAACTTATCTGAATGTAGTCATCAAATTCATGAAGAGTAATGGCTTCAAGGAATCTGAAACCTATTTTACAAATCTGAAAGACAGATATTATCCTAAGAAATAAGACACTCAAAATAAAAAAGCAAATCAGTTCATCAACGGATTTGCTTTTTTTATACATGGATAAGAATTCTTATAATAGGTTTGGATAAAGCCCATTCCTCTTGAATCTTCTTTTGGTGATTGAAATGAATCCTAATTCCAAAAATCTATCCGCACAGTTTTTCATTCCGTAGGAATCTAGATTTTGTATTTAGATGGTAAGAGTATAGATTCCTACGGAATGAACAAGCTAAACGTTTTATTTATCCAAAGATTCGACATTCCGGTAGAAATCTAAACCAATTCTTTTAGAAACTTTTTTACCATTTAGCATTTTCATCCTATTTAATGCCTGTTATCACAATTAATCGGAAAATCCTTCTCATTTTTATCTAAGAAACTGATGGAAGGACAGCCAAAAGATTGTGCAATAAATCCAAAAATAACAGAAGGTTTTCCTTTGAAAAGATGTCCTGTGTACTGGAAAGCATTGGCCTCGTCAGCATCTATCCCATAAAGCGGAAGAAATTCTCCTCCATCACTTCCTGCAAGGCTGAATGTTTTCTCAGCAATTTTTTCTTTACGATCATTGATGACGACCAGTTTACGATCTACAATATTTCCTTCTTCAAGATAATCCTGCAGATAATAAGTCATATTTTCATACTGTGCCTGATAGGTCTTTCCTGATGTCAACTTTGAATGACTAAAATATTTTTTTGAAATATCAGCGCCCGCTTTTTGCCATTTTACTGGCTTCATTTTATTTTCTATGAATGGGTTTTTATTTCCAAAATAGGCGATGGCATTATTGAATCGGTCGTACTCTGTGGTTTTTTGGTGAGTAGCTACCTGAAAGCCGATCATATAAGAATCCGGATCTAAATCTTCACTATCTGTATAAGGACTTAAATAAGCAACCGCTTTTAATTGGTTTATCGGCTTTTTTTGAAGTTTATTAGAGCCATACTCGTATATATAGAGAGAATCATTTTCCGTGAGATGAATTCCGTTGAGAAGCTTTTTTCTGCTGGGAGCATCCAGTTCAAAATGCTGGCGTTCTTCATAGGTCATCTGCTTATGATTTTTAACAATGTCTGCAGGAATAGGTTGCTCTCCTTTGTATATATCTGAAACAGAAATGAAAATATCCATATCAGAATCTTTTTCAGCGGATGAAATAACAGATAAACTGAAAATATTAAAATCGGTGTAATCTATTTTCTCTTCAGTTTTTGTTGTTTTTATAGAGTCATTCGTGGTTTTTGCTTCTGTTATAAGTGTTTTTTTCTCTTCTTTCTGACAGCTCACCACAAAAAGTGAGAGAAATAAAAGGGTGACAGCTTTGATCTTCATCATCTTTCTTAGCATTAAAGGGTTTATCATATTCTAATTCATTTTGTAGTAAGGCTCTGAAAAATATTTGCTGGGTTTAATGTAAGCCATTTTTCTGTCGGCATCAAAGATCCAGATGAATCTGCGGAGCATATCAGCACCCAGATAACTTACATTTTGTGTTTTAAGTTCTCCTGAGAAAAATCCTGCCGGAATATCTTTGAAAACACTCTTTCCCAGCTTAAAAAAAGGAAGAACGGCCTGTTTGGTGGTTAAAGTTTTACCTTCAGAGTTTTTCAGAGTTTTTTCCCCGGTTACTTTTAGCTTTTTGTCAAGTTGCTTTTCTTCTGCAAACTCGTTACTGTAGAGAATCGCTCCGGAGAACCCCGATTGCAGTACAAAATAGGCTTCCTGTTGCTGATCTCCCTCAATAATATTATCCCCGGCAAGATAAAACCCGTCATGATCTAAGATGATATTGACAGCTTGGTAGCCACTCAGGTCTGGCATTTTATCGTACATTACAAATTGGCTGTTATCATAATCAATTTTAAAGGCTTTACCATCAAAAATTCCGGTTCCCATTTTTCCATCAGCTTCGTGGCCTGTTAACTGATTGTCAAAAAAGCGCACATTTTTCTGGTTGATCTTCCCAATTTCTACGGTATTATGATCACTGATTTCTTCTTTGTTGAAAATAATATGGTCAGCTTTATGCTTTCGTTCAGGAGAAATTGAATAATCTTTCATCGCAATCTGAAACATCAGATCCAGTGAATCTTTTTTATTGACAAGAGTTTTAACAATAATATTATTGTGCTTTGTAATCCGGAAGGGGATAGTCTGTTGGGCTTTCATACCATAAAATCCGGCAGAAAGCAGCATAAAAAGGGCTGTTTTTTTGAGCATTATCAGTGATTAGTGTTTTAAAACTTTAAAATTACCTATTATCTTTGGAAAAGCAAATAATAAAATGAAATGGTTGAAAAATTGCTTCAAAGCGGAATCCATTGGGAAAAGAAAGAATTCAAAAGAAATGAGTTTCTGAAGATTTCGGGAAGTACAGATACCTCTATTTATTTTGTTGAAAGCGGAAGTGTCCGGATCTTTATGATGGATGAAAATGAAGAAAGAATTATTCGTTTCGGATACACCGGAAATATTATTGTTAGTCTGGATTCCTTTTTATCGGGAAAACCGTCTGATCTTTACATTCAGGCGATTAAAAGAACAACAGTAAGAATAGCCTCAAAAAAGGATTTTTATGAGTTTATACAATCCAGTGAAGAACACCTGAAATTTTGGATGAATATTCTGGAAGATCTCGTATTGCAACAGCTGGAAAGAGAAAAAGATTTGCTCATTAATGCTCCGGGAGAACGTTTTGAGAGGGTTTTAAAACGAAGTCCGAAACTGTTTCAGGAAGTTCCTAATAAATATATTGCCAATTATCTGAGGATGTCACCGGAAACTTTATCCAGACTTAAAAAATCTTGAGTTCAGTCAATATTTAAGAATAATCTGTTCAGGATATTTGCATAAAAAACGTAATGAAAATTTCAACCTCAGAATTACTGGATGAGTTAAAAGACATAGCAGAACAGCATTTACACTTTGCTGAAATACTGTCTTTAAAGCCGGAGCATGAACTGAATTTCAGACCTTCACAAGAAAGCTGGAGTACATTGGAATGTCTGGAGCATCTCAACCGCTATGGAAACTTCTATATTCCTGAAATCACTAACAGAATAGCTGCTTCCAAAACTTCTCCGAAAGATATTTTCAAATCAGGAATTCTTGGGAATTATTTTGCCAAAAGTATGCTTCCCAAAGAGAATCTGAATAAAATGAAGACATTTAAAACAATGAATCCCATCCACAGCCAGCTGAACAAAAGAGTGGTGGACGAATTTATCAGCCAGCAAAAACAGTTACTCGAATTATTAGAAAAAGCTCACCACATTGATCTGGGAAATACGAAGACCAGTATTAGTATTTCAAAACTGATAAAATTGAAGCTGGGCGATACTTTCCGTTTTGTTATTTATCATAATGTAAGGCATATTGAGCAGATAAAAAGAATTTTAACCTATAAAAAATAAGATATAATTTCCAAAAAGCTTATTTTTAAACTAATGGAATTTATACACCAAAAAAACATATCAACTCCACTGGGAGAAATGATTGCCTGTGCCGTAGATCAGGGAATCTGTCTGCTTGAATTTACAGACCGGAAAAATATAGAAAAACAGCTGAAGGCCTTATCAAAAGCTTTGAAGGCGGAGATTGTGGAAAAAGAACACCTTCATTTCCACCAATTGGAAGAAGAACTGAAAGAATATTTTGAAGGAAAAAGGAACCGTTTTGAGGTTCCGTTGTTTACTACAGGAACTGAGTTTCAGGAAAAAGTATGGCAGCTTCTCCGTGAAATCCCGATGGGTGAAATAAGAACATATAAGCAACAGTCGGAAATCTTAGGAAATCCAAAGGCAATACGTGCGGTAGGAACGGCCAATGGAATTAACAAAATTGCGATTTTAATCCCTTGTCATCGGGTGATAGGTTCCAACGGAGAGTTGGTGGGATATGCCGGAGGTATCTGGAGAAAACAAAAACTGCTGGAGCTTGAAAAGGCGATTTTATTTTAAATCTGAACTTCACTTTCAAAGATCATTAAAAAAATAGATGTTCATTTTTCGGTTGTAAGGCACTCTGCAATCTTTCTACTTTTGAATAAAAAAGTTATGATAAGTTTTGAACAGTTACATCATAGTGAACAACCATTACCTTTGAGTAATGTGTTGAATGTAGAGATCTGCAGGAAGCTTGAAAAAGCAAGTCAGAAGGTTACGAATAGAAGAAATTTTTCACCTCTTTTTATTTAATTATGAAACTCACAGAAAAAATAATGTATGAGGCCTCTTATACGAAAGATGTTTCATTTGAAGGAATATTCTGGATGGGGGTAAAAACCACAGGTATATTCTGCAGACCAACCTGTACAGCACGGAAACCAAAATTTGAAAATGTAGAGTTTTTTTCCAATACCAAAGATGCGATGCTAAAGGGATATCGTCCGTGTAAAGTATGCAGACCTTTGGAACACCTTAATGCAACACCAGAATCTATAAAAGAACTGCTGAAAGAAATTGCAGATGATCCAACATTAAAACTTAAAGATTATGATCTTGTAAAAAGAGGATTGGAACCCGCAACAGTCCGCAGATGGTTTCTGAAACATCATGGAATAACTTTTCATGCTTTTCAGAGAATGTCAAAGCTCAATACAGCATTTAAAAAGCTTCAACAGGGAGAATCAGTTACAGGGGTGGCATTTGATACGGGATATGAAAGTCTGAGTGGTTTTAATGAGAGTTTTAAAAATATTTTTGGAGTATCTCCTAAAAATAATACAACGGAAAAAATCATTGATCTGAAGAGAATTGAAACCACACTGGGAACCATGATAGCCTGTGCTGATGAAAATGGAATCTGTCTGCTGGAATTTTCAGACAGGAAAGCACTTCCTACAGAGCTGAAAAGTATCTCAGCACATTGTAATGCGAATATTATACAAGGAGAGAACCCTCACTTTGATACTCTGGAACAAGAACTTTCAGAATATTTTGAAGGAAAAAGAACCCAATTTACTGTTCCTCTTTCTCCAGTGGGAACTGCTTTCCAGAAAGAAGTCTGGAATATTTTGCAGAAAATTCCTTACGGAGCAACAAGAAGCTATCAGGAACAGGCTGATATCCTGGGAAATCCTAAATCTGTAAGAGCAGTAGCCAATGCGAACGGCTTAAACAAAATATCCATTATAATACCCTGTCACCGTGTGATTGGAAGCAATGGGCAGTTAACAGGATATGGCGGAGGGATCTGGAGAAAACAAAAACTATTGGAACTTGAGAAAGCTATTTTGTTTTAAAAAAAATTATCACTTACCTTTCACCCCTTTAATATAAGTTTTATTCCACGCTTCTATGAAATCAAAAATTCCGGCTATTTTAATTTTTTCCAGACTGATTATTGGATTTATAATCATTTCTTTAAGCCTTATTAAAATAGAGAATCATCAAATAATTATTGTCATTCTTTTATCCATAGGATTACTGACCGATATTTTTGATGGAATCATCGCCCGGTATCTGAATGTTTCAACCCCAAAGCTCAGACGTATGGATTCTACGGTTGATCAGATTTTTTTCATCTCAGTAGGAGTTTCTACTTATTTACTGTGTCCCGGATTTTTCAAAACAAATGTTTACAAAATAATTATTCTGGCAGGGGCAGAAGTCCTTATTTATCTGGTAAGCTTTTTAAAATTCAGAAAAGAAGTGGCAACGCATTCTATTGGGGCCAAAATATGGACCTTATTTCTTTTTGGGACACTGATTCAGATTATCTTAAAATGTCAGTCTGTTATTTTGTTTAATTTTTGTTTTTGGGTAGGATTACTCACTCGGGCAGAGATTATTGCCATCCTTTTAATCCTTAAAGAGTGGACGAATGATGTGCCTTCTGTTTTTCATTCCATACAGCTGAGAAAAGGGAAAAATATCAAGAAAAGTAAAATCTTTAATAGTTAATCATTCATTTCTAAAGAGAATTGTCTTAAAAGAATATAACTATAGAAAAATATCGGTAAAACAAAAATTAACGAAGTTTGTGAAAGCTATTTTGTTTTGATTTTCGTAATTTTAAACAAAAATTTACACGTGAAAAAGTTACTAGCAGCAGTTTGCATTTCAGTTTCAGCATTAAGTTTTGCTCAGGATTATTCTGTGCCGGCAGCAAGCCCGCGTCAGAAGGTGGAGCAGCAATTTTCAATGTCTAAGATTTCTATTGACTACGGAAGACCGGGAGTGAAAGGACGTAAGATCTTTGGAGAATTGGTTCCTTATGGTCAGGTTTGGAGAGCAGGTGCTAACTCATCTACGAAAATTACTTTCGGACAGGCAGTTAATTTCGGTGGGAAAACAGTTCCTGCAGGAACTTATGGATTATTTATCGTTCCTACAGAAAAAGAATGGAAAGTGATCCTGAATAAAGATTTCCAGCAATGGGGAGCTTATACTTACGATCCTAAACAGGATGTAGTAGATGTTACTGTGCCGGTTAATAAATTAACAGACAAACAGGAATGGTTTGAAATTACCCTGAATCCTACAGATGAAAATACAGGTAACTTAGTGATCAAATGGGATATGGCTCAGGCGGAAGTTCCTTTGAAACCATCAAAATTAGACACTGTAATCAAGATTTCTGACAAATTGAAGGAAATCAAGAAAATAGAATCAGATTCTACTAAAAAAAGCTAAACAATGAATTTTTCTGTTCAGCCTGTTTTAGAGAATGAAGAATTTCAATTGATCCCCTTACAGCAAGGGGATTTTGAATCTTTATATGAAGTAGCTTCCGATCCTAAAGTCTGGGAACAGCATCCCAACAAAGATCGTTATCAGAGAGAGGTTTTTGAAAACTTTTTTACAGGAGCTATGGAGAGTGGTGGTGCTTTCAAAATTATTGAGAAAGCTACCGGAGATGTATTGGGAAGCAGCCGTTATTATAACTTTGATGAAGAAGACAGTCATATTTTTATCGGATATACTTTCTATGGAACAAAATCATGGGGAAAAGGTATCAATCCTCAGGTTAAAAAGCTGATGCTGGATTATATCTTTCAGTTTGTAGATAAAGTGCATTTTCATATTGGGAAAGAAAATTTCCGTTCGCAGACAGCTTTGGAGAGACTTGGAGGACAAAAGATAGCAGAGGAAGAAGTTGCTTATTTTGGAGAGCCTTCAAGAACCAACTTCGTTTATGAAATTAAAAAAGAAGACTGGGCATGAAAAAATATAAAATCCAACAGTCCCCATTTGTAGTTCCTACTAATGATGGGAAACTGATTGAAGAGCATTGGGGAAATTCTACCGGAAATTCTAATGTTTCGATTGCTCATATGGTGGCGCCTCCTGATTGGAGCGAGCCTCATCAGACCCCTGAATTTGATGAATTTACATATATCATCTCAGGAAAAAAGCAATTTGAAATTGACGGAGAGACTGTTACTCTGGAAAAAGGTCAGAGTATTCTTATTGAAAAAGGAGCAAGAATTCGTTACAGTAACCCGTTTTCAGAACCTTGTGAATACCTTGCTATCTGTCTGCCTGCATTTTCTATGGAGCTGGTCAACAGAGAAGAGGAAGGAGTAGATTAAGAAAATTTCAAAAATATAAAAGGCAAATCTGAGGGTTTGTCTTTTTTTATTATTTTTAAGTTTAAATGAATATATAAATGGCTACACAAATGTGTCCCCACTGTAAAGAAGACTCTTTCACGTGGCATATTGATGATGAAGAGTCAGGTATAACAGTTTGGGGTTGTTATCAGTGTCACTATACAGCTGAAGAAGATGAAAATGACGAATGCATCTGTGATCATTGCGGTCATCGGGCAAAGACTAAATTAAAAGATCAGGATAAAGAATATTGGTGGTGTTTTATATGTAAGGAAATTATAAAATAAAACGTAAATTTCCGTTTTATTACTTAAGTCTTTTAATAATCCGGAGAAATTCATCTTTCTTTCTCTGTGAAACCTGTAAAGATGTTTCATCACTCATAATGATATAGCCGCCCCGCCCGCGGATGTACTTTTCAACATGCTGAAGGTTGATGAGGTGCTGATGGTGAATACGGACAAAGCCCTGCTCCTTCAATGTTTCTTCAAAATAGGCAAGGGTATGGGAAACCACTATTTTCTTTCCGCCTTTGAAATAGAGGGAAGTATAATTATCATCAGCCTGAAGGCGCACAATATCTATGGTATGGACGTATACCAGACCTTCGAGGGTAGGCAAAGCAATTTTAGTCTGCTCAACCGGAGTTTTAATGTGCTGCAGTAGCGCTGATAATTGCTGTATTTTATTCTTGTCTTCCAGAAGTTTGGATACCCTGTTTACAGTAATCATTAATTCATGAATCACAATGGGCTTGAGAAGATAATCCACCGCATGATGTTTGAATGCCTCTACAGCGTACTGATCATAAGCGGTAACAAATACTGTATAAAAATTAATATCAGATATCTTATCAAATAATTTGAAACCATTTTCTACAGGCATATTCACGTCCAGAAACACCAGTTCCGGAGAGGTCTCCCGGATCACTTCTACAGCTTCATTTACAGAATCGGCTTGCCCGACTATTTCAACATCCGGACAGTATTTAGATAAGAAACGGAGAAGGGTCTCGCGGGATTCCTGTTCATCATCTACAACAATAGATTTTATTCTGTTCATAGGAAAGGGGTATTTTTTATGGTTATTCTGACAATAGTTCCCTGTAAATCGGGGTTTATATTGTTTTTATCGGTGATTTCTGTAGAAATAGATGTTCCATATAGTTCATTGATGGCGGAAATTCTTCCGGCGGTAATTTTCAGTCCCATAGATTTATAATCATCCGGTCTGCTGTCAAATTCGCGGGCTTTTTCAAATCCTACGCCGTTGTCTTCCACAATACATATGATGGAGTCTTCACTACGGCTACAGGATATCCTTAGAATTCCTCCTGTTTTCAGATACCTCAATCCATGACTGATAGAATTTTCAGTATAAGTCTGAAGAAGCATGGTCGGGATTTTTAATTGTTCCAATCCGAGCTCTACAAAAATTTCATAGCTGAAGTGATTTTTGAAACGCATCTGCTCCAGTTCAATATAAGTTTTCAGCATAGACATTTCTTTCTCAATTGTATTCCAGTGTTCTTTGGAGTGGGTGAGGGTCTTTCGTATCAGGTCTGAAAAAGCGGCCATGTAATAATTGGCATTCAGTTCATCTTCTTTGCCATAATAATTCTGGATGGCATTCAGAACATTAAAGATAAAATGAGGATTAATCTGAGCGCGGAGAGCCTGCATTTCCAGCTCTGCAATCATTTTTTTTCTTTCCGTTTTCTCCGCTTCTTTTTTACGGATAATATTGACACGATGCCTGTATATTAAGATTATAAAGACCAATAATAACAGTAATATACCTCCCATAAACCAAAGTTCTTCCCAAAATGGAGGTTTTACAACAATGGCCAGAACAGCCGGTGTTGTATTCCAGCTATTGTTTTTACCAGATGCCCAAATGTTGAGAAGATAATTGCCTGGCTTTAAGGCTCCCAGAGTTAAGGTGCTTTCTTCTGTAATTACGGTGTCATTTTCAGCCCCAGACAGAAGATATTTATACTTGATATCTTTTTCGTCCAGATAAGAAATTGCCGTATAGATGATTTGAGCATTATTCTGATTATAATTCAGACTTATTTTCTGCGGATAATAAACCGTGCTGTCTTTAAGAGAAGCCTTTAGAAAATATACTTTGTAAGGTTGGCTTTTGCTGACCTGATCCTGGCTGATGACAATAATTCCTTTTGACGTAGCTAGAAAAGCTTTTCCTTCACTGAATGTAACATTGTTGATCATATGACTCGGAACTCCATCAGCAGCGGAGAAATGATAAACAGAAAAGTGCATATCATCATCAAAGGTGATTCGGGATAATCCTTTATCTGTATTTACCCATAGTCTTTCTTTCTCATCTACATAGGCCTTCTCACAAATATTACTGATTAAGCCATTGGTTTTATTCAGCTTAATGATTCTTTGTCCGTCACGAATAAAAATACCATCAGAGTGAGTACTAATGACAAGTCTTCCTTTCAGAAAATTGAGTGAGGTGATACGATTTTTTCCTAAAGACGGATCCTGAATGAATTTTTTTTTAGCCGGATTGTAGTAAAATAGTCCCTGTACTGTACCAAGCCAGTAGGTTCCCTTTGTATCAATTGCTGTTGCAGGAGCTGCAATAGAAGTAATCAATTCTGGGAGTTGACTGAAAGTTTCTTTCTTGAGATCATAGATAAGATGATTCCTCTTTTCCGTACTGGTTTGGCTTAACAGTACAGTATTATTTTTGATTGATGCTGATTTTTGGGAGAATTCCAGAAGTTTTGTGTATCTATTTCCGGTCAGGCTGCATTTGAATAATCCTCTGTCAGTTCCTGCGAAGAAAGTATCATCATCAATAGGTAAAATATACTTTAGTCTGTTCCATTGTCCGTCTCCCAGTGTATATAAAGGTTTGAAACGATTCTTTTCTCCTATCATAATCGCACTGTTGCTGTATCCCGCCAGAAGCTTTCCTCCGGGCAAATATTTTACAACTAAAACATTATTATCTGTAAGACCGTCATCTGTAGTATAGACCAGCGTTTTATTTGCGGGCTGCATGTATACCCCTTCATTGGTAGGATACCAGCTATTACCCTGTTTATCTATAAAACTGCTATAGCTTACAATGCCTTTCATTGCAATATAATGGGGCCTTTGGTCTGCAATCTCATTAGGGTCATATTCCAGAATTCCGCTTGTGGTACAACACCATATTTTATCATTTTTGCCTATCGTAAGATCAAGAATATTGCTGGGCATTTCAATTTTTTTAATCAGAGGCTTATCTTCTTTAAATATAATATCGTAGAGAATATTATAATACCTTACATACAGATGTCCGTTCAGATAAAAACAGGCTCTTACAGCTTTTTCCTTAAATACATATGCTGTCTTTATTCCAGAATGCGTTTTTTTTATAATCTTTTTGGTGGAAACATAAAAGTCCTGACCCTGATCTTTGAAATGATAATTAGGAGATTGTGAGATGGTATCTTTGGGGTTGAAAATACTTTTTTTGCCTATGAGATATTTTTTGTGCTGATCAGAATACAGATCCCATCTCGGGGTAATATCGTAAAACCCGATTCTTCTTTTCTCCATGAAGCGACAAAGATTGTCATTCTGTACAGAATATACTTTTCCGTTATAAATATAGGTAGGACTTCCATTATAAGTGCTTACCCATAAACGCTGCCAGGGATCTTCCCATGCCTGAAAGGTTTCATTATCAGGAAGCCCGTGATTGCTGGTAATGGTCTCAAAATGATGCCCGTCAAACCTCGATATTCCCCAGCTGGTACAGAACCAGATAAACCCTTTACTGTCCTGATACACTGAGTAAACCGTATTGCTGGGCAGTCCGTCACTAAGCGTATAATGTCGCAGCTGGGGTTTCTGGCCGTACATCAGCAGGCTTTGAAACAAAAAGAATAATATGAGGGAGTAATGATACATAGTTTTCAGGCTAATATAGAAAATTCCCCAGAATGAGAAATGCTTCAAAAAGTTGTATTTCCAGCTTTTCTGCTCATTCAAAGTATCGAAATACTCATCTGGGTTTTTTTTCTGCTCACTTGCTCATTAGTCCTTTTTTTTTCCTTAAAAAAGAAACAACTTGTACCTGTTTATCGGTAACGGCGTCCCGTGATAACAAAGAACGCCATCACAAAAATATTACCTTATGAAAAAAACTCTAACAGAGATCTTTAGATCATCAGAATCATTTTTAAGCTTAGGGAAAACAGGAGCCCTTCTTATTGCTGTACTTTTTTCTGGCGAAACATTTAAGGCACAGAAGATAATAGATCCTTTTCCTTATACCTATGATATTGTTGTAAAAAGACAAGATTCATTTTGGAAGGAAGTCTCTGGCCATGTACATTCTGATGCTTTGCTGGAAATGAAAATTGGGCCAAATGCGCTTCAGAAAAATTTTATTAAGGATGTTGAAATAGCGTCTCAAACTTATAGTTTTCCATTGGTTGCAACACTTCCAGGTGCTCCGCCAATTACACAGACTTTTAAAATTCATTTTCCTTCACCAGGGTTAACAAGCCTTTATTATCCCATTCCAACTGCAGTGGGAGGATCCACTACGATTATTCCCGGATGCTGGACACCTGAGATGGATCGCGGGCTATACCATGACACGGGTACTACTACAAGTTATGGGTATGGGGTAACTCTTACCCGTACTGCTTCTGCAGAATATATTCTTCAGTGTACTCAATTCAGTTGTTATATATGCCAGCCATGTCCACCTGTAATTCCAACTTTTAGTAAATCAAACTCAGCCCAACAGAACAAAACGAAACTCTATCCAAACCCAAGCAGTGGATTCTCAGAGCTTGAGTACACCGCTTCAGGAAAAGAGACCATTACTGTAATGGTTACAGATATTGCAGGCAAAACATTGTATGGATATAAGACTGATATTGAAGCAGGGGTTAATAAACTGCCAATAGATCTCCAAAAAGGAGTATCAGGAACCTATTATGTGAATTGGCGTTCCAGTAACGGAAATGCAGGATCATTACCAATCATAAAAAAATAATTTTTGCGGGTAAAAACTAATATTGATGAAAAAAAGCGCACCTTGGTGCGCTTTTTATTTTTGATATTTTAGATGGAAGCTGAGTTTATTTCAGAATTTCCTTTAGGAACATAAGGGTGTGATTCCATGCTCTTTTAGCCATAGTTTCATTATAATCCGGAGATTTCGGATCTGTAAAGGTGTGTTTTGAATGAGCGTAGGTGATGATCTGCCAGTCGGCATTTCCTTCATTCATTTCTTTGATGAGGTTATTGTAATCATCAGGAGTGACACTTTTATCATCTGCCGGATTTTCAACCAGAATTTTAGCACTTAATGTTTCATTTTTTCTGCTCTGATCTCTGGCCAGACTTCCGTGGATAGAAACCACTCCGGCAACAGGCAAATGACCTCTTGCAGATTCTAATGCTCCGGTACCTCCGAAACAATATCCAATTACAGCTGTTTTATCAGAAATTGCTCCGTTTTTCTTCAGCTGTTCCAACGCCAGTGAAATTCTTTTCTGGTATTCCTGATAATTCTGTTTGTAATATCCTGAACTTTTAGCAGCGGATTCATTGTCAGCAGGAATCTTTCCTTCACCATAAATATCAGCGATGAAGGCAATGTAACCCTGTTTTTCAAGCTCTAAAGCTGCTGTTTTAGCTTCTTCATCAATTCCTTTCCAGGCTGGCAGAATCAAAACTCCCGGAAGTTTTTTTCCTGCGTTGGAAGTGATAAGACCATTTAGTTTCTGTGAACCGTCCTGATAGGAAACAGGTTTAAGTTTCTGGCTGAAAAGGGTTCCTGAAGCCATAATCATTGTGGTTAATAAGATAGAACGTATCATAATTAATTGTTTGTGAATGAGTGGATGGTAAGATAGATTAAAAGTAAGAAAATATTTAAAAGAGTTCAGCGTCAGCTTCAAATTTCTTCAATTCCTTTATTAAATCAATATCTGAAAAAGGGATAGAGCAGTTTCTTAATCTCTGTCTTTCTTTACTCTGGCCTGTAAAACTGATACTGCCCGTTTTCATAATAAGCATTAATATGCTGAAGTCCATTGGTCAGAATGATTTCTCTGGCTCCGATAATAGAATTGTACCTTGCTGTCTGTTCAAATGTTTTTTCCGTTAATTTGATCTGTGGAGCTTTGCATTCGATCAGAATTACAGGCTCTGTTTTCTCAGTAACCAGAAGGTCAATACGTTTTGTTAGCCCATTCAGGACAATCTTTTTTTCAGTGATCAGGGCTGATGTAGAATAGGATTTTACAGTAAGGTAATAATGTATCCAGTGCTGTCTTACCCATTCCTCAGGAGTGAGCAGAAGATAAGTTTTACGAACCAAATCATAAATAAAAAACTTATCTTTGTCTTTCTTGAATTTAAAATCAAAAGTTTCCTGAAAATTCAGTTTTGGAAGTTCCATTAATAAGATGAAAGAATTAGATTTAATCCTCAAAAATATTAAAAATAAAGAAGTTTTACCTATTTATTTTTTCCACGGAGAAGAAGCTTACTTTATTGATGTCGCTGTAAAAGCCCTTGAAAATAACTTTTTGGAAGAAGATGAAAAAGCTTTCAACCAAACAGTTACCTACGGAAAAGATACTTCTTATCAAGAAGTTCTTTCTTTGGCAAGGCAGTTTCCGATGATGGGAGACAAGCAGGTGATTATCGTGAAAGAAGCTCAGGATTTGCGATTTAATGAAGAGGAAAACAGAATTCTGGAATCTTATGTAGAAAACCCTGTTCCTTCTACAGTATTGGTTTTTGCTCACAAACACAAGAAGCTGGACAGCCGAAAAAAGGCCGCTAAAGCTTTAGATAAAGCCAAAGCTCTTTTTCTGAGTGAATCTGTAAAGGAAAGCAATCTTCCTAAATGGATTTCAGATGAATGTACGAAACTTAAAATCAATACAGCACCAAATATTTCCCATCTTCTGGCAGAATATCTTGGTAATGACCTGTCAAGAATTGTCAATGAACTCAACAAATTAAAGATCATTCTTAAAGAAGGAGAAATCCTTGACGGGACTATTGTTGAAAACCATATCGGAATCAGTAAAGAATATAACATTTTTGAACTTCAAAAAGCTTTGGGGACCAAAAATGCCAATACTGCTTTTAAAATTGCCCATTTTATGGGAAAGAATCCGAAAAACAATCCTTTTGTAATGATGCTGGCAAGCCTTTACAATTACTTTTCAAACGTTATTATCTATCAAACGATGGCTGGGCAGTCTCCACAGACCATTGCATCCCAGATGGGGGTAAATCCTTATTTTATAAAAGACTACGCAGAAAGTGCAAGACTTTATCCTTTGAAACATGCTACAAGAGTCATTTCTATTTTGCGGGAATTCGATATGAAAGGAAAAGGGCTGGGTGCTGTGAATATGGGAGAAGCGGAACTGATCAGAGAGCTGGTTTATAAAATTATCAATGTAGATAAGATCAAGATGAAAGTGTAGACGGGATGCGTGATGCGTGGTAATGAGTTTCGTGATTCGAGATAACGAGATGAGTTTGCGATACTTGATGTGGGAATGAAAATAAAATTTTTAATTTTCATATTAAACATCGACCCCTGTAACCCGAACCCCGAACCCCGCAACTCGAATCCCGAATCCAGAACCCAAAAACAACTCCTATCGAAATTCAACATATCAGATATTGACAAGTATCATTAAAATAACTTTAAGGAGAAATTAAAAATTCCGAAATTAGCAGTCTTAATTCAAATTAAATCTTTTCGAACAAGTAAATTATGGAGCAAAACATTTTAGATTGTGTGATCGTTGGATCTGGGCCTTCTGGCTTCACCGCTGCTATCTATGCAGCAAGAGCAGACCTTAAACCTGAATTGTATACAGGTTTGGAGCCAGGCGGACAATTAACTACAACCACAGAAGTGGATAACTTTCCGGGGTATCCAGCTGGGATTACAGGTCCTGAAATGATGATGGATCTGCAAAAACAGGCAGAAAGATTTGATACCAAAGTTCATTATGAAATGATCACTAAAGCTGAATTCTCTAAAGAAGTTGGCGGTGTTCACAAATTATATGCAGGAAACAAAGAGATTTTGGCAAAAACAGTAATTATCTCTACAGGAGCTACTGCAAAGTATTTAGGTCTTGATGATGAAAAAAAATATGCAGGAGGTGGTGTTTCAGCTTGTGCTACGTGTGACGGATTCTTCTACAGAGGAAAAGATGTTGTAGTAGTAGGAGCAGGAGATACAGCTGCCGAAGAAGCTACTTATCTTGCAAAATTATGTAAGAAAGTAACTTTATTGGTAAGAAAAGACGTTTTCAGAGCTTCAAAAGCAATGGTTCACAGAGTGGAAAGTACTCCAAATATTGAAGTGAAATTCCACCATGAATTAATCGGGATTGAAGGTGAAAACAGCCTGGTAGAAAGAGCGGTAATCATCAACAACCAGACTCAGGAGAAATCTACAGTAGATGTTGAAGGAATCTTTATTGCAATTGGTCACAAACCGAATACTGATATCTTCGCAGGCCAGATAGATCTTGATGAAAACGGATATATCTTAACAGAAAAAGGTTCTTCAAGAACAAATCTTCCGGGAGTATTTGCTGCAGGAGACGTTCAGGATCATATCTACAGACAGGCTATTACAGCTGCAGGAAGCGGATGTATGTCTGCAATGGATGCTGAAAAATATTTAGCTGAATTACACTAATCGTATTCAGTTTATACAATACAAAGCGTGCCTTATGGGTGCGCTTTTTTGTTCTTATATACCTATTGTTGGGTAATCACAAAGATGCAAAGATTTTTCTACTTTATGTATGATTTTAAGTCGCAAGAATATTTCGGCTTCACTCAATATGAGATTTTCAGCAAAAAATATACGTTATCAATTTTATCGGAGATAAAATCTTTGTGTCTTATAACAGACTTTTTTAATATTACTTGCGCTTTTGTGTTTTCCAACAAAAATATTTCTTCATATCAAATATCCAATGAGAAATTTATGAAATATCTGATAAAAACATTAATATATTTGTGAACAAGCAAAATGATTCCGTTTTGCATTCCATTTATATAAACTAAAAAAAACGAATAAAAAATGAAAAGAGTAACCGCTATTGGAGGCATCTTCTTTAAGTGTAAAGACCCTGAACAAGTAAACGAATGGTACAAAACCCACCTCGGATTACCCACCAGTCCATACGGCGCTAAATTCGACTGGAAAGACGAAGAATCTGATAAAAAAGGATATACACTGTGGAGTCCTTTCAAAGAATCTACTCAGTACTTTGAGCCTTCATCAAAAGAATTTATGATCAACTACCATGTGGAGAATATTGAAGCATTGGTAGAAGAACTGAAAAAAGAAGGTGTAACTGTTCTGGATGAGGTTGCTACATATGAATATGGAAAGTTTGTACATATTCTTGATCCGGAAGGAAACAAAATAGAATTGTTTGAACCTGTTGGAGAGTAAAAGGTGAAGCAAGCGGAACAAACTAAAACATGGAATCTAAAGTATTTTAACGAAGCCGAGATTCCTGTGGAATGACAAACATTACAACTGAAGACATACACATTCCACTCCCTCGGAGGGGTGGCGAAAATTCAGAGAATTTTTGACGGGGTGGTTTTCCCTGCGCTCAAGTCTTTCCACATTGTCATTCTGACGAAGGAAGAATCTCAAACTTGAAGATTCTCTTTCGCCAGAATGACAGTTTTACAATACTTTTGTAATTCCTAATCCAAAATGTAGATTTTCTTTTCTTTAAGATTGAATCCCAGTTTTTTACCCAGCCAATTGATGCTTGTCTTACCTTCATAAATAAGACCTTCCACAAAAGAGACTTTAGGTTTTTCAATGGTAGAAAAAGGGGTAGAGATAGAGCCAATATCGCCTTTATAAAACTTGGTTGTCAGATCTGGATTGAATTCGCTTTTCTTTTCCATCACTGCAGGTTTTCCTTTTTGATATCCTCGCTAAGTACAGATCGTTCATGAGAATAAATATCTTCATACTTAAAGTAAAATTCCTACATTTAGCAACTAATCAAAAAGAATATGGAAACAAAAGTCATCAAAATAACACACGTTACCGGAACCTACATCATTGATGCTCCCCATGGAAAGCTAAATGACCTGAAAACCCAGCTGGACAAGTGCCTGAACGATGAGCAGGGTGCTATTGTGATAAAGGGAGAAGATGGAGATCAGTTTGTATACCCGTCTGATCTTTTAAAAAATAGCTTCATTGCAATCATAGATAGGGAATAGGTGGTGTGTTCATGAAAAATAATTCCCCTGATTCCTAGTCTATTATTAAGTTTTGTTAAAATTTGTGTGGCAAAAGTTTTGCAGAAAATAAAAATCGTTCTATATTTGCACCACTGAAAACAACGGTATAGCCGGGGTTTAGGGAGAGTTGGCAGAGTGGTCGATTGCGGCAGTCTTGAAAACTGTTGACTGTAACAGGTCCGGGGGTTCGAATCCCTCACTCTCCGCAAAAGGAGACGTTCAAAAATGAACGTCTCCTTTTTTTATGTTTATACCTACCTGTCCCAAATCATTGAAAAAGGAATCTCTGCAAATATTTTTGATTGGGATTTATTTTTAACACTTTGCTCAATTAAATGTAATAAATCGGGGATATGATTGTCTTATAATAAATACCTGTTAATCAAAATCATCCGTTTTATGAATAATTACAAAAAAATTTTTATTTTGCTGTTTATTATATTGGCTATGATTGATGTTGATGCTCAAAAGACATTATCTCCAAATTTTAGGAGTCAGGATGAAGTCTATGATATTCAGGACAGCATTATGATCAGAACGCGTGATGGGGCTCTACTCTCTGCTATTGCTGTTCGTAAAAAAGGTGATACAAGACCTAAACCTGTTATCCTGCAATTTACCATTTATGTTCGTGATAAAGACAGGGATTTACAATCGCTTAAAGACGCTGTAGATAGAGATTATATTGGTGTAATCGCTTATACAAGAGGTAAAAGATACAGTCCCAATGAAATATACCCATACGAAACCGATGGAAATGACACCTACGATATTATTGACTGGATCAGTAAACAATCCTGGTGCAATGGAAGTGTCGGAATGTACGGAGGAAGTTATAATGGGTTTACACAATGGGCTGCAACCAAGAAAGTTCACCCTGCACTGAAAACGATTGTTCCCTATGTTGCTAACCGGCCGGGAATGGGATTGCCTATGGAAAATAACATTTTCATCAACCCGAATTATGAATGGTCTTTTTATGTTGGCAACAATAAATATCTGGATACAGAAACCGGCAACAATAGAAACCGGTTCAGAGCAATGATGTTCAAATGGTGGGAATCCGGAGCTGCCTATAAGAAAATGGACAGTATTGATGGAACACCTAACAGATTGTTTCAACGTTGGATAAGCCATCCTGATTTCGATGATTACTGGCAAAAGATGGCTCCTTATAAAGAAGATTTTGCTCAGATAAAAATCCCGGTTTTGGCTTTTGATGGTTATTATAATGATTCCCAAAATTCAAGCCTATATTATTTACGGGAACTTAACAAATACAGTCCGGATACCCCTGCATATCTGGTGATAGGACCTTATGGGCATTTTGGAACCCAGATAGGAGGTGAAGAGATGATCAATGGATATAAAATAGATCCCTTGGCCCGCTTTAATATCAAAGAATATACTTATCAATGGTTTGATTTCATATTAAAAGGTGGTAAGAAACCTGATTTTTTAAAAGATAAAATTAATTATCAGGTTATAGGTACAGACCAATGGCGTAGCGCCCCTTCCTTAGATGCCATGCACAATACATATCTGAAATTCTATTTGAGCAAAAACAAATTAGGGAAATTCTATTCTTTAAGCTCCCATCAACCTAAAAACTTAGAATACTTTAAACAAGAGGTCGATTTTTCCGACCGAAAGAGCAGTAATAACGATTATTATCCGGATCCAATTGTTCGAGACAATATTGATGGTAATGGTTTGGTTTTCGTTACTGAACCCTTTGAAGAACCATTTCTTATTAATGGCTCCTTTCTCGGACAAATAAATTTAATCTGTAATAAAAAGGATCTTGATATAGGTCTCACGCTATATGAAGTTACTGCGGAGGGTAAATATTTTCACTTGTCTTATTATATTGGTCGCGCAAGTTATGCAAAAGATCCTGCCAAGCGCACTCTGTTGACACCCGGAAAAAAAGAAAGCATACCTTTTTCCAATACCCACCTGATAAGTAAGCAACTCCAAAAAGGAAGCAGATTGGCAATTGTACTTAATGTTAATAAAAATCCTTTTTCCCAGCTTAATTATGGCACAGGTAAAGAGGTGAGTGAAGAAACAATTCTCGATGCCAGAGAACCCTTAAATATCCAATGGTTTAACAGCAGTTTTGTTGAAATCCCTATTTTAAAATAAAAACATTTTAAGCAGAATCTACTAAAGTCAATTTTTTACATTTGGACGGTTAAATAAAATTGATCCTATTAAAAAGGGAAAATCAATAGTGGGTTTCTGAAATTTGAAAAACATATTCTGTCATTTATTTAATATTGCTTAGAAAACTCAAAAGAGGTATCGGGAGTTCGACATGACTCTCTCCCCTTAGAAACAAAATGAAACCTACTGATTACCAGTAGATTTTTTTTATGGGTTTTTCTCCTCGCATTTTTCCATATTTCTTACAAAAGTAACTTTGATTTTTTAAATTATATGGTACCAAATCTTTTATTGATTAATCCATCACACATTGTTATTTTTCAAGCTTTATTTTTTTTATAACATAATTATTTGGTTTTTAATTGTATATGTAATTTTTTTGTAAATTCAAGCAGTATAAATTCTTACCTAATGAAGAATACCTGGATCTATTTTAAGATAATTCTATTTTATCTTTTGAGTATGCTATTGTTTGCATTTTCTAATGCTATTTGCAAGACATGGAAGTTTCCAGAATTATTCTCACTTATATTTGCAACAGTATTAACGTGTGGATTGATTTATATTTTTATACGCTGGGATAAAATTTCATTAACGCAAATAGGTCTCGGGGGTAAAAAAAGCTGGATATCAAAGTTTTGTATTGGGGTTTGCATTGGAGTGGTGGTGGTAGGGATAATGACCTTGATTATTACTAATTTAACCGATATAGTTTTTAAAAGATCACCGAAATTTCAGCCAGGCCAATTTGCTTTATACATTCCACTTTTCCTTTTTGTAGCTCTTCGGGAGGAGCTTACTTTTAGAACATATATGTTGTGGAGGCTTAATGATAAAATAGGTCCAATATTAAGCTTAACCTGTGTTACAATGGTATTTATTGCGGAGCATATGATTGCTGGTTTAACCTTAAAAAACGCGCTGATCGGCTCGGGATTAGGTGCATTGCTTTTTGGAATCGCTACTTTAAGAACAGGAAATATCGCTCTATCTACTGGTTTGCATTTTGCGTGGAATTCAGCGCACTGGATGTTCGGCTTTAAGGACAATACTGGATTATTTATTGAAACAGTAGCTAAAGGCAATGAGAGTCAGGGTGAAATCGTTGCATATATGGCGTATACCGCTGTGATGCTCCTTGGAATTGTAGCGGTTATCCTGATATCAAAACCATTTCAGCATACCCGGTGAAATCGAAAAGGTATCAGAGAGTTTAGCAAACTTGAATAAAACAAAAACGCCTTAAATCATTTGATTCAAGGCGTTTTTTATTGTGAGATATCTCAAATTTATTTTATGGCAAACTAATCTTTTTGCCCTGTTCCGGGAAGATATAATTTACTTTTAAGGGATTGTTTTTTAATAACTCTTTTTTGATAATTTCAGGATTATCACCCGTTGGTTTTCTATGAGTAACAACGATGCTGAGTCCCTCAAGGTTGTTTTGTCCGGTTTTTTCTTTCAGCTTGCTGAGTTCTTCAGTCAGAAGATTAGGAGTAAGGTGGCCAAACAGCAGATGTTCGGGCTGGCTGTTAGGGAAAGAAACTTCAATTAATATGGTGTTTAACTGTCTTTTTTTAACAAGTGGAGCTATAGTGGTCCAAAGATTATCAAGACGTTCGGACTTTTCTATGCGGTCAGCTCCTGTATCTCCCAGATAAAGAAGGTAATGATTGTCTCTTCTTACCAATGCTGCACTGCTTTTATAAGGATTTACATGACTCAGTTCGTAACCTGTTATAAAAAATGGGGTTTTAGGTGCCGGAATTTCGGTTCCTTCCTTAAGTTCATTATAATGGTATTTTCCAAGGATCGGTTTTTGGCCCTGATCGGCAAAATTAATCCAGGTATCTGTGATAAAATAATGATTTTGTAAAATCTGAATCACCGGAGCTATAGCAAAAATATCTTTTTTAGAATCTGCCGGAGAATTGATAATGAGTCCGGATAAATGATCCAAATGACCATGTGATACAAAATATCCTTTTATCTGATCTTTTAAAACTGTTTCTGCAGAACCGTCAAGGCTTTTCAGTTCAATAGCTTTTCGTATTCCTGCATTTACGGTACCTGCATCAAGGCAAAGAAATGCATTGTCTTTCGGAGCGCCTACCAGATAGGCAGATAAATTGTCTTCCTGCTCTCCACCATAAATCCCTAAGGGAATGACATCAAAATTCTGTGCGTGGCAAACAATATTCAGAAGAAGGGCCAATAAAGAAACTGCTGTTTTTTTCATAATACTTAAACTGGAAACCATCCTTTACCGGATGAACAGAGCAAATTTACGCTATTTTTTGGCGACTGCCTTTCAGTTGTATTAACAAATAGGGCATAATTAAGTTAAGTATTTAAGAATCTGGTTAAACAACTTTGTATATAAATGATAAAGCCCGCCGAACAATCAGCAGACTTTATTTAATGGGAATATTGTTTATTGTGGCTGCTGCTGTGTTACACAGTGTACCATTCCGCCATTGGCAAATAAGTTACGGCAGTCTATTCCAACAACCTGTTTGCCGGGATACAGCTGTTGGATAATATTGTTGGCAACAACATCATTTGGATCATTATAATTAGGAACCAATACACGGTTATTTGCGATATAATAATTGATGTAAGAAGCACGGCCTACATTTTTTCCGTAAGTGGTTATCACGTCGTTTCTTGTTAACGGAACTTTTACAAACTGGTAAGGAGAACCATTTTTCGCGGTAGCATCATATAATTTATCAATATCACCGTCCGGAACCTGCCAGTAAGCAAGATCATCAGGGCTCATGGTGATAATAGTAGACGAATTGGCAAATCGAGCAAAACCGTCAATATGCATATCGGTGATATCAAGACCTGCTTTTCCATTCAGCCAGATAAATTTAGTTACCCCTAAATTTTTGGTAAATATGGCTTCTGCCTGTTGTTGAGTCATCCCCGGATTTCTGTTGTTATTGAGGATAGAACTTTTACAAGCCATCAATACTCCGTTCCCGTCAATTTCTACACTTCCGCCTTCATTGATCATTACTGAGTTGAGATTGATTTTTGGAATATTGGTGTCTGCTGCTATTTTTGATGGAATTGTGTTGCATTTGCTGTAATCTGCTTTATTACCCCAGCCGTTAAATCCCCAATCCTGAATGAATAACTGCCCGTTTTGATCTTTTACATAGATTGGACCATTATCTCTTACCCAAAAATCATCTGTCTGATAAAGTTTGAAATTGATATTGGTAAGGGAAACTCCGGCACTGTTTAATAATCCTATAATACGATCTTTTTCTACCCCGTCATAGGCTATGATATGAACCTTTTCACTCTGTACCAGTTCTTTGGTCATTGCGACCCAGGTTGCATCCAGCCGGTTGCGGTAAGTAGTTCCATATTGATATTGATGTGGCCATTGAAGCCAGGTTCCTTCATGCGTTGCAGATTCTTCCGGCATTCTGTAAACGGGAGTTCCCGGATTTGTACTTCCTGAATCTTCTGTAGGTTCTGTTTGGGAACAGGCAATTAAAAGAGCAGGTAATAACAGGAACATGATTTTCTTTTTTTGCATAATTGATCTATTTTTTAACAAGGCAAAATTAGATGGATTGAAATGCTAAAACTTGTCCCAAATTGACAACTTACTTCAAAGGTAGCAAAATATAAGTCAGCTGTTCTTCCTGATGCTCTTCCTGTTCAGTATGTCTTTCATATTTTTCTATGATAGGAGAGTGTGAAAACTCAAGACCTGAATTAAAAATCCAGCGGGAATAGATTTTAGTGTAAGTTTCGTCTATGGTTTCATAGCTGCCCATATGAGTAAAACGGGCATACTTACCCCCGAAAATTGTTTTTGAAGGCAGTTTTTTGTTGGCAGATTGTGTAGAAGAACATGCATCATACCGGCAGTTGATTTCTGTTTTAATCAATGGTTCGTCTGCTATAACACCAAAATATGCTGTTCCGGAATCAGGAAAATTGTTTTTCATGAAGTTTTTCCATAGTACCTCAATTTCTTCATTATTATAATAGGTTTTAATGCTTTGATAGTATACCTGAAAGGGTTTAAGATATACAATTTCCGGTTCCAGTAATATGTCGGAAGTTACCGGAATAATTTCATCTCCACAAAGGAGCTTTTCCTTACTTAATCTCGCTGCTTTGGGTGAAATCCCGAAGTGTTGTTTGAAAGCCTTGGAAAAAGAAGCTATATTGGCAAATCCCACTTCAATAGCAATGGAGGTAAGGTTTTCCTGAGTATAAAGAATTCTCTTATAAGCATTTTCTACCTTCAGTCTTTGCTGGAAAGCACCTATGGTCTCTCCACAGCTGTACTTAAAAATACGCTGAATATTCCGGTAAGAATAATGAGAGACTTCTTCCAGTTCCTTTACAGAGACGGGCTGATCATAATTCTTTTCCATGAAATTGATGACGCTGTAAATGCAGTTCAGATTGTCTTCCATAAGCTTTGAAGTTTTCAGAAATAAGAGGTCTGAAATACATTACAAATAAAAGAAATAAAAAAATATCACAGCAAAATTGTATTTTAGCTTTTGGTAAAAATAAACCTGAAACCATGATTTTTGCCATTTTAAAACCCAAAAACAACCCAAAAACTTGAAATAAACCATGGAAAAAGAATTATCACAATTAACCGACCATGAATTATTAGAAAAGAAAAAAGAAATCAAATCCAATAATATTCTCAATGCTGTACTTTTGGGAGTAATGGTTGGTATTTCGATTTACAGTACTATAACTGGCGGTTTCGGATTTTTAACTGTTTTGCCATTATTTTTTGTAGGTTCTATTGCTAGCCGCTGGAATAAAAATAAGAAACAATTAGAAGAAGAATTAAACTCCAGAAACCTGAAATAAAATGCAGGAGTTTAACAGAAAAACAGAAGTGGGAGCGGTAGCCTATTTCCGTTACTGTATAAAAAACGGAGATGCTGCAGGAGCATTAAGCTGTTTTCATCCCGAAGCGGTCTATATAGACAGGGATGGGAGAGAGCTGAGAGGGCTGGCCCAGATAGAACCGGCAATGAATGAAATCTGCAGATTAAAGCTGGATATTCAGGGAGAAGTTCCACATGTGATTGTTGTGAATGATCTTGCCATGTGGCTTGATCAGTGGGAAATGACGGGAATTGCTCCGGACGGACACTCTATACACATGACTGGTCATACTTCCAGCATTATGAAAAGGGATGAAGATGGAGAATGGCTGTGGCTGGTTGATAATCCTTTTGGTTCCGCTATACTTAAAAATGATAATATGGTGTAAAGTCTTTCAGAAACAAATAAAAAACCTTCAGATCAGTTCTGAAGGTTTTTGTATTTATCTGTCGGATATTGATTTTTAATTACGCAAAAACTGGCCAATTCCAGGCGAATCAAAAGTAAAGGCATTTTGACTTTCAGATTTATCAATTTTGTTACTGATGGTTAATGCCCATAATACTAGTTCTTTACAGAAATTCTGATCTTCCGGACTTAGGTCAGAAGTATTTTCTTCCACTACAGCAGCCAGAGGGGCTATCTTATCGAGCTTAGCATAAAACTCTTCATCCGTATCATTATAATTAAGTTCTAAATGATTTTTGTTGAACCATCTGATCAGGTCGGTATAAGGAGTTTTGATCCCTTCTTTTTCAAGTTTGGAGATGCGTGGGAACAGACTTTCAAATTGGGTCATAACCGCTTTATCAATCAAAATTTTGGCTACATAATCTGCACCTTCCTGTTCTCCTTCATATACCAGCTCAATTTTTCCTGTGATGGAAGGAATGATGGACATAAAATCTAGCAGGCGGACAGTGGTTCGTTCAGCTCCGGATTCAATCAAACGTAATTTAGCGGCTGCGATTAAGTTCTCCATAGCGCTGATGGTCAGACGCGCACTTACGCCGCTTTTTGCATCTACATATTCACTGATGCGTGCTGCAAAAGCTACTTCCTCCAAAAGATCTTTCGCCAGGTCAGGAATCTGTATCTGTGCTTTATCTTCAGCAGAAATCAATGCTTCCTGTTCTGTGATCTGTCTGGCAAGAGCAATTGTTTTTGGATAGTGGGTGAAAATCTGAGACCCGATTCTGTCTTTCAATGGCGTTACAATGCTTCCTCTGTTGGTATAATCTTCCGGATTGGCTGTGAAAACAAACTGAATGTCAAGTGGCATTCTCAACTGGAAACCACGGATCTGAATGTCTCCTTCCTGCAAAATATTAAACAGGGAAACCTGAATACGGGCCTGTAGATCCGGTAATTCATTTAAAACAAAAATGGAACGGTTGGCACGCGGAATCATTCCGTAATGTAAAACACGCTCGTCAGAATAAGGAAGTTTTAAAGTAGCCGCTTTAATGGGGTCTATGTCACCAATTAAATCAGCAACATTTACGTCAGGAGTAGCCAGTTTTTCATAGAAACGGTGAGAGCGGTGTACCCACGAAATCGGAGTTTCATCACCCAGCTCAGCAATGAGATCTCTGGCAAATTTTGAAATCGGATGAAATGGACTGTCATTGATTTCTGATCCTTTTACAATAGGCATGTATTCATCCAGCAGATTGACCATGCTTCTTGCAATTCTTGTTTTTGCCTGTCCGCGTAAACCCAGTAAATTGATATGGTGACCGGCAAGAATGGCTTTTTTCAATTGGGGTACCACGGTGTCTTCATAGCCCCAGAGTCCTTCAAATACTGGTTCTTTAGCTTTAATCCTGGCTATTAAATTCGCCTGAATTTCCTCGTTAATTGTTTTATGGGTATAGCCGGAGTCTTTTAATTCTTTGAATGTAATATCGTTTTTCATTTTCTTGTACTACTAATTATCTGGTGATATTTTTATTGTTTTAAAGTCTGAAATCAGATCTTTATATTCTTCTTATTCTGTTTTTTTCGTAATCCTCGAAGATCATTTGTCCTAAACCTGAGAGTCCTGTCAGAAATGCTTTTCCTTTGTTCTGAGCTGTAAACTCTTCTACAAACTGACGCAGATAAGGATCTTGGGCAATCATAAAAGTGGTGATAGGGATTTTCAGTTTTCTGGCCTGTGCTGCTCTGTTGAGGCATTGGTTAACAATTTTTTCATCCAAACCAAAACTGTTCATATAAAACTCTCCGCTGGGCAGCTGGATACAGCTCGGTTTTCCATCGGTAATCATAAAAATCTGTTTGTTGGTATTTCTTTTCCTGCGAAGAATATCCATTGCCAGCTCCAGACCGGCTACGGTATTGGTATGATAAGGCCCTACTTTTAAATAGGGAAGGTCTTTGATCTTGATGGGCCATGCTTCATTTCCAAAAACAATGATATCAATGGAGTCTTTGGGGTATTTCCGTTTAATCAGTTCCACAAGTGCCATGGCAACTTTTTTCGCTGGTGTAATACGGTCTTCACCATATAAGATCATGGAATGGCTGATGTCGATCATCAGAACGGTACTCATCTGTGCCTTATGCTTGGTTTCTTCTACAATGAGGTCATCTTCCGTAAGGCGAAGGTCTGAAATTCCGTTATTGATCTGGGCATTTTTTAAACTTTCAGTCATGTTTACGGCTGCAAGATCATCCCCGTATTGGAAGGAGCGGTTTTCGCCATCTCTTTCGTCACCAATTCCTGTTTTGCTGGTGCGGTGATTTCCGGCTCCGTTTTTTTTAAGTTTTCCAAATATTTGATCTAAAGCATATTCACGAAGGGCTGCTTCCAGTTTTGGAGTTAATATATTTTTACCTTTACCGCTTCCAGTATTGCCTTCTTCAGGATCTTCTTCTTTGATATAGCCCCGTTTTTTCAGATCTTCTTCAAAATCCTGAAGGGTATATTCATCATTGAAAATGTCATATTCCTTATCAAGCATATCAAGCCATTCAAAGGCTTCTTCAAGATCTCCGGAAGTGTGGGTGAGCAAATCTTTGAAAACATCAAAGACCCGGTCAAAATGCGATAATTCCTCAGGCACATGTTTGCTGAATATAAAGCCTTTCTGAGGATTAAAATTTTTATCTGTCATAAGATGATGAAGCTGTTTTGCTGTTATTTGCTTTTGAATATTTCAGATAATCCAAAAATTATCAGGAGTATTCTTTATTTCGTTTCAATCTGAAAAGTTAGGAAAATATCACTTCAAGATTCCTCCTGAGAAATAGAAAAAACTAATGGTGGTGATATGAAATTAGAATATAATATCAGATTGTGTAGACTGTAAATGCGATAAAGCCCCGAAATACTCCGGAGCTTTATCTATACACATCATCTTATTATTATGTATTTAAGATTACCAACCTAAATAATAATCACGATCCAGCCAGTAGGGCCAGTCTAATTTAAAATGGGTCTGAAGCATTTTTTCAGCTTCACAGAAAGCACCTTCCACCCAGCCTTGCTGATCAGAATAAGCTTCTCCAATAATGTGGATTTGCTCATCCATCAACGGTTTTCTCATATATGGCATAACATCTTTCACGGAGAAACCTGCTTTCCAGGCGTGGTATCCTGCACCATAAGGATCGTCTGTCCAGTCTCTAAAATAAGTTACATAAGGTTGCGGAATTTCTACACCATGTAATTCTTTCAGCTGGTTTATCAATTCGTTGACCATGAACTCTGTGGCCTGAACATCGTCAAATTTGTGCAATTCTTCCATGGATGTAGACTTGTTAGCTCTTACTTTGAAAAGAACTTTGTCGTCAGATAGCGCTTTCCAGAACGTTTCCGTTTCCATATCACCATAACTTCCCAGCAACATTGAATTGTCGTTTTCAGGATCAGTACCGAAATAATAGCACTGTCTCATAGGTAAGTCCGTAATGGAATGCCCGGAATCAATTCCCAGATCTCTCCACCATGGACGGTCAAATCCCATTAGGATTTTAAAGGCAGGCTCCATAATAATAGAACGGATATTTTCATTCAGTTTCTGATGTCTGTTAGCATCGAAAAAGAAGTTATTCTGATCCAATAATTCAAGAGATTTTCTTGGCATACCCAATACCAATGAATTGGCATACACTTTCCAGGTTGTATTGCTCTGTATATTCAGGAAAGTAAGTTCATATTTATGAGTATGAATCAGATGATGGTCTTTGGTGAAAGTAATCAGCTTATTTTCAGACCATATGCGGGCTCCGTCATGTTCCATATAAGCGTTGGCTACTGCATAAGCAATGCTGTCATATCCTTCTTCAATGGTTTTGTAGATAGTACCGGCAGAAAAATCTCCTACCATGTACGGAAAGGCCTCAGCAGAATTCCAGTTGATGGTATTGGAATAGTATCCTCCGGCATTCGCTAAAAATTCATATCCTTCCTGGGAAACCTGATCTTTGATTAAGTTCCAGAAACCGATATCATTTACCAGACGTTTGTCATAAGGAGAACCCGGGAAATTGTAGATCATTCTTGGTTTGATGGCATCCCAGTCTCTACTGGTCAGCTGGAAAGAGTAATCATAGCCATTAGGGTCTGCAATAATCAGTTCTTTATAGTTTTCTGCTACCCATGGATCTGACATTAAAACATTGTAAATGATTTTATTAAATAGCTGATCAGAGCTGAAACCTTCATCATTTTCATTCAGGTAATATCGGGTAATCAGTTTGTTATTAAGTTTTTGTTCCTCTGTCCAGGCACTCTGTTTGAAACGCTCTTTTCTGATGTACATTAGAAGTTTTTCAGGCTCTCCCATAGGAAATGGAACAGGAGTCATCTTATCCTTTAGTACAGGTGTTCTTTTGTCTGGGTCCTCTTTCAATGGATACCCTTCGATCAATGTGGTTACAATTTGCTGAGAAGTCAGATAACGCATTCCTCCAAGCTCACCCCAAAAATTCATTCCCGGCATAACTACGGACTCAAGTCTTCCGCCTAGTCTGTTGCTCATATCAAAGACCTGTACTTCATGAGCTTTATACTTATTATCGGTTACCAGACGAAAAGCAGTGTATAGTCCGGAAGTTCCGGCACCAATAATGGCTACTTCTACTTTCAGATCGGGCTGCATCCCCGGATACAACGGGGTATCTTTATTGACGTTTGTTTGATTCATGGTTTATAATTTTTTAAAGTGCTAAGAAATATTTATATCCTAATCGGAATGGGGTAATGTCAAAATCGGTATGTCCGTCTAAGGCAAGATCAGACATGATTTTACCTAAGAAAGGGGTGAATTTTGCGGCCCATCCTGTGGCATAGACCACAATATTTTTATGGTTGGGTACATAAGGAGGTGCAAAATCAATTAATAATTCTTTATTGGGAATTGTACTCAATGCGATAAGACATGTTGAGGTATATTCCGGTTCGATGTTCAGCCCCGTCATGTGGTTTTCAATCCATTGCGAAGTATAGGCAAGTTCCTGAGGGTTGGGAATCAATGTTCTGTCACTTGGTTCTTCTAAAGGGGTGATGACAAAGTCCGGTGCTACGCGGATGTATTCCGGATGATCCCATTCAACGGAAGGGAAACCATAAAACTGATTGCCGTTATCTCCTGTTGCATTCTGGAACACAAACCAGGTTGGATACTGTATCGTAGGATCAGTCTTTTTGAAATAAGCAGAAGACATATTCCAATAAGTAGCTTCTATTTTAAAATCCAGTAAGTTGATAACACTGTTGATGTAGGGCCCCGGGATAATGGCCAGCTTTTTGGCGATATAAATTCCGTTGGGCGTGGTAAGTTCAAAAAGTTCACCGTTTTGTTTGATTTCAAGCACAGGAGAATCTTCCCTGAGTTCTACGGTTTCTTCTTTCTGGCAAAGGCTTAAAAGCGTTTCAATAGTTGCTTTAAAATTAATGCTGGCGCCATCAGGCTGAAACAGACCAACATAATTATCCGGAAGGTTTTTGAAATGATACTGTTCTTCAATCTCTTTTGAAGTTAAGTTTGTATAGGGAACACCTAAAGCTTCTAAAGCTTTCTCTGCTTCAGCAATATTTCCTTCGGTAGAATGTATTTCAGGATCTCCAAACCAGAGAGTGCCTACTTTATCCAGCAATTGGGTATCGGTCTTTTTTTGAAGTTCATCCCAATAAGGCTGAGAATCCAAAGCCATTTGTACCATATATTCATCCGGATACGGAATCCGGAACTGGCGGGATACTCCTGCAGAGCTGCCCAGCTGATTCACAAAAGTGTATTGTTCCAATACCAAAGTCTTAGCCTGGCGCTGACCAAGATGGTAGGCCGTTGCCAGACCTATTGCTCCTCCGCCAATGACGATTACGTCGTAGTTTTCTGTAATCATAGGTTATTACGTTTTTATTTTTATAATCGTATTGAAGAATTACAGAAAGTAAAGACAGCAAAAAGTAGAGTGTACCACCATTGCTGGTCTTCAACAATCTCTGAATCCCATTCATACGATAGATGATGTGTAGAGATGAATCTGCCGGTACATGTTAATATCATGGTTACCCATGGGATATTGTCACTATTAATAAGCATTTCAAAGTAACAAAGAAGAGGGTATATGTTCTTAGAGTGTAAATAACCAATTGTGGTATCTAGTAGAAATACTTAATGGTATAAAAACTTTATTCAGTAAGGGAATAATGATCCTTCAAAATGACTGAAATGGTGAGTGATTATCTATTGTTTTTTCACACGTTATTGATGATATATTATTCGCTAGATATAATAAAACAGGCAGATACAGAATATTTTACAGAACCCAGCTTTTTGCAATTGATCTAAAAAAATGGATTTACGTAAATAAAACTGAATGTTTATATGGCAATTTGATATAGAAAAAAATTAAATTCTATGGGTTTTGTCAAATATTCATTATTATAAGAAGACAAAAATTAATTTAACTTTGCAGATTAGATGATATACTGCTATTATGAAATTATTGAAAATAATAGTATATTGTTGAAAGCTAATATCTAATGGACTTATGTAGTCAGGAAATTGATTTAACTGATAAACAAATATGAAATATAAATTCTTAAATTTTAAATTGAGAAAACTTGTTCATTACTCATTGATCCTTTGTATTTTACTGATACAGGTCATTATCGCCATATTTTTTTATAATGAATTTGTCAACGGGAAGAAGCTGAAGTTTATTAAAGATCAGCTTGAAGAAACCCGTGCATTGGGCGGATTGACGGATAATTCCAGAAAAGATTTTATGGATGCTCAGGATTATCTTCAAAAATATATGGCTACTCAGGATAATAATGATCTGCAGCTCTATTTTCAATCGTTGAGAAAACTTAAAACCAATTTTGATAAGATTGGTGAATATGAAAATACAAGTCCGAGGCTCAAAAAGAATCTGGCAGCTCACAGTCAGGATATTCAGAAGACTGAAAAACTGAAAACACTGATAGATTCAGTATACCAGACCTCTTTGAACCCACCTGCAAAAATTGAAGATAAGCAGTATGAACCGGCAAAGTATAAAAATGATTTTGAGGATCTGAAAATCCAGACCCGTACCTATGCCGATACTGTTAAAAAGAAAGGCTTTTTCGGTCGTTTAAAAGATGCGGTAACAGGAAAAGTAGATGTTCAGAAGGAAAGTACGGTAATCACAATGACCAACAATAAAACCATAGATCTTTCTCAGGTAAAATCCAAAATGGATAACACAATAAAGTCTATGGATAAGCATTATGCCGCTGAAGTAAAGAAGGTACAGTTGCTTGCCGCTCAAAATCAGAAAAATAATCTGCAGTTTTATAGTAACTTCAGTAAGTTGCTTGTTTACAGTAACGGATTGATACAGGTGTATGAAAATGCCATCAAGGATTTTAAAACAGAACTGGAAAAGGAATACAACGAACAGAGTTCCAATAATAATACAATCAGGACTTATCTGGTATTGGGATTGATGATTCTTATGTTTATCGTATCCATTCTGATCATGTATTTTACTAGAGTGGCATTTATATATGAACAAAAACTTAACGCTGCAAATAAAGAGATTAAAAAGAATCTTAATTTTAAAAACAGAATTCTGGGAATGCTGAGCCATGATCTTAGATCTCCGTTAAAAATTATCAATATTTTTATAGATAAGATCCACAGAACTACAGAGGATGAAACGATAAAGGATTATCTTAAATCTATCAAGTTTACAAACAGTACTCTGCTTCTGCAATCTAACCAGATCCTGGAATACACTAAAAATGAAAATGCTGAAAAAGAACTTATAAAATCAGTTTTCAATCTTAAAGATGAGATCAGTTCTATTGTGAAGGTAATTACACCTTATCTGGAAACCAGAAACAACAGATTTGTAGTAACAGACAGAATTCCTGAAGAAGTAGAAGTTTATTCGGATAATATAAGAATCAACCAGATTTTTATGAATATTATTGGGAATGCCAACAAGTTTACAGAAAACGGGCAGATTGATCTCGTGATGGCCACAGAAACTATAGGTGAAAATCAAATTTCCCTGATTACAACGGTAGGAGACACCGGAGTAGGGATATCAGAATCTGATCTTGGTAAAATTTTTGATCCTTACTATCAGGGAATGGTATCTGATGAAGTAGATAATCTGGGAGCAGGACTTGGTCTTAACCTGGTAAAAGAAATCGTAGAGCTTTTCGATGGCGATATATCAGTGGAAAGTAAACTACACAAAGGAACAAAAGTGACATTCAGGATCAACTTAAATAGTAATAATAATGGAAACGCCAATTCAAAATAAAGAGATTATTTTCCTGCTGGCAGACGATCACAGCATTGTGCGCCAGGGAATGGAAATTGTTATCAGTGATATTGTTCCCAATGCTAAAGTGTATCAGACTTCATCTTTACACCAGGTATTGGAACTGATAGAATCAAAAGGGGTTGAAATGGCCATCATTGATGCCCATTTTCCGGACGGAAACAGTCTGCATATTCTGCCTCAGATGAAAAGTGTGAATCCTGATCTTAAAGTTTTGATTTTTACAGGACTTGAAGAGGATCTGCATGGCCTTAAATTTATTAAAGCGGGTGCTAACGGCTACCTGAGCAAATTGAGTGAAGAGGAAGAGGTAAGGGAAGCGATTACAACTTTTATAGAGAAAGGAGAATATTTTTCTGAGCTTTTGAGAAATCTATTGGTGCAGCTTGTTTATAATCCGGATCTGATAAGTCCTCTCAACAGTCTGACCAAAAGAGAACTGCAGATTGCAGAACTCTATGCCGAAGGATATGGAAACCTGGAAATATCAAACAGCTTGAATATCAAACAGAATACAGTAAGCACAATCAAAAAAAATATCTTTGAAAAACTGAAGATAGAGAATATGGTTGAGCTGGTAGAACTCATTAAAACGCACCATAAACTATAGCAGTCCGTAGGACATTTTTCACTTCGTATAGTCAGAGAATTTGATTTTATCGATAAATATCTATAAGTGAATCGAGATGTATCGATGAGGTTTATAGAGAATTTTATTTTGTAATGTTGTTCCTTTGTACTGTGAAATTTAAGTAATGAAAAAGCAACTGAGAAATGCTTTTCAATTGATAAGATTTCATACACAAAACAACAAATGATTATAACTATACATTTAATAAACGATAGTTATAGAGACACAAATGATGAAATTAATAAAAACACTGATGAAATTAAACGGAGTGATGAATAACCTTCAGCGGGCTTCTTAAAAGCCAAATGAAAAAAACACAAATACATATAAAGAGGTTCAGTTGACAGGTTACAATTACAAAACAAAAAAGAAGGCGCACAGCCTTCTTTTTGTTTTTTATCATTTGATAAACAGATGCTGTAATCTATATCTTAGTTTTGTACCAAAAAGATGACAGGAGAAAAAGATTTAGCCGTTTTGCTTCAGAACATGGAACCCGTATTAAATACAGGAGAATATGTGTTTTGTACTGTTGAAAACCTCAGTGAGTTACCGGATATAGAAAAGGTCTTGTTTTTCTTTAGGGAAGCTGAGGCGGTTACCATTGTTTTAAAAAAAGAAATAGCAGATGAATGGAATATGATTTACAGTTATATTGCTTCATGGATTACTCTGAATATTCATTCTTCCCTGGAAGCTGTAGGGCTCACTGCTGCCTTTGCAAATGCCTTGAAACAGGAAAATATCAGCTGTAATGTAGTGGCTGCTTATTTTCATGATCATATTTTTGTAGCCAAAGAAGATGCTGAAAAAGCAATGAGAACTCTCCATGCATTGAAAAATGGTTAAGAAGTTTCAAAAATCATCTTTAAACTTTCCATTTGTAATTTTCACCTTTAAAAATGTCTAATTGAATTCCTAAAATGTCCTGTTGATAATACTTTTAAGTGTTCTGCCTGTTTTTGTGTTTTATGTTTGCACCATAATCAAACAAAAATAAACTACAATGAAAACAATCAGAAAAATCTCAGCTGTTAGCCTATTATGCTTAACTCTTTTTACCGTTGTGACCGTGTCCTGTACTGAAGAAAATGAACCTCCCACGGTACAGGAGGTACAAAACAGAGACCATCAAACGGCCAAAACCCAATTCATAAACGTTAAAGGAAATGCCATTGCATACCGCGTTTTAGGAAAAGAAGAGGGAATTCCGCTGGTACTTCTGCCAGGATTGGGAGGTTCAATGGATGACTGGGATCCTGCTGTGACCGATGGACTGGCAAAAAAATTCAAAGTAATTATCTTCGACAATAAAGGAGTGGCATCTTCAAAAGGAGTTACTCCCAATACTATTCAGACAATGGCTGATGATGCTGTCGATTTTATCAATGCGCTGAATCTGAATAAAGTGAATATCATGGGATTTTCAATGGGGGGATTTATTGCTCAGAGAATAGTGCTGACTCATCCTTCGCTGATTAATAAAGTGATTTTAACCGGAACTGGTCCTCAGGGAGCCATCGGATTATCAAACTTACCTAATATTGTTGCAGGAACAGCGGGCCTAAGTCCTGAAGCTTCCTTCCTGAAATTCGGATTTACAGAATCGGCTCAAAGTATAGCGGAGGGAAAAGCCTCTTTTGCAAGAGTTCAGCTTCGTACAAAAGACAGAGATGTTCCGTTAAATGATGCTACTTCAAATTCGCAATTTACAGCTGTGTTAAGCTGGGCTCAACCCAATGCTGATGCTCTTACAGAAATACAAAATATCAAAAACCCTGTACTGATTGTTCATGGTGAAAATGACCTTCCCGTGTCTGTTCAGAATGCTAAAAATATGGCTCAGAATTTAGATCAGGCAGAATTGGTGATTTTCCCGGATTCTGGACATGCCTCTTTCTATCAGTACCATGATACTTTTGTAGGGAAAGCAATTGAGTTCCTTGGGAAATAAAATTTAATTTTTTTAATTATAACAAAAAGAGACTGTCTCAAAAGTGTCATTCTGAATGAAATGAAAAGGAGTGAAGAATCTCATATGTTCGGTTACTAATAAGATTCTTCCTTCGTCAGAATGACAAAAGCCAATTTATTTGACTTTTGAGACAACCTCTTTTTATTTTTTATTGAAGGGGGTGACTTAGCTGAACTTTTGCACAGCTTCCACACTTACCGGAGTGAAAAAGTTAATCATGTTTCCATCCGGATCACAGAACAGAAGTGATCTGTTTCCCCATGGCATTGTTGTAGGTTCCTGAATAATTTCGGATGCTATATTTTTAATTCTTTCGTATTCTTCATCTACATTTTTAACCATAAATTCAATAATGGTTGATTTTGTTCCTGTAAATTCTGTAAGACCTTCCAAAAATAGTTGCATCGTTCGGGTACTTCCAATCGCTATAGTTATGGAATCTGCGGAGAGTTCTGCAAAATCTTCAGTATACCATCTGGCAGTTGCTCCCATGATTTGTTCGTAAAATTCTACTGCCGCTTTGATGTCTTTGCTGATGAGTCTTAATGAGGTAAGTTTCATAAGGTATTTTTTTGTTTAAACTAATCTTAAACAAAGGTAATAGAGAGTTATGACAACAGGTTGTCAGTAGGAAATCTGAACTTTTAGACTAAATTATTTTACTAATAAAAATTAGCGATATGAATTAACTGCTTGAAGTCGATGATCTGTATTTTACGGCCTTCAGATCTGATAAGTTTTTCCTGTTTAAAATCATTAATAATCCTGGCTAAGGTTTCTCTGGCTGTCCCTACCATATTTGCCAGATCTATACGGGAAAGGGAAATGAATACTTCCTGATCAGATTCATTATTTGATTTGTACTTATCATGAAGAATAAGCAAACTCAAAGCAGCTCGTTCTCTTACCGTGCGATGAGATAAAACGGCAATAAGATTGGCCATAACACTGAATTCATGGCTTAAAGATTTCAGCAACAGTCTTGAAAGTACTGATGACTGACTTAGGATATCCAGAAAATGGTCTTTTGAAATGAATGAGATAACAGAATTTTCTAATGTAGAGGTAGTGTCTCCATAAGATTCATTGCTCAGAATAGCAGAATATCCGAAAAATTCACCGGAGCTGTAAATGTAAATAATCTGTTCCCTTCCGTCATTGTCAACCTTATATTTCTTTATTTTCCCTTCATTGAGGTAGTAAATACCATTAGGTTTTGTCCCGTCAGTAAATATAGGCTCATTTTTACGATAATTTCTGGTTTTCATTGCACCTGTAAGCAGATTTTTATCATATTCAGGGAGTTCATCAAAAAGATACTGATTATTAAAAATAAATTTTGAGATCATAATTTTTCTATACGGACTATTGAATAAAGGCTAGTTTTTTTAACTTAAATCACATTTTAAACTGATGCAGATCACCAAGTTTTTCTCCTAAACGAATTACTTTTACAAAAGTAATAAAATTGATTTTTAATTAAGAAACAGAACATTTCAGAGCGTCGCAGAGAAATTGTTCTACTTTCTATAAAAGCTTGTAATTTATTACTTAAGAATACAAAAAAGATATAGTAGATCTATAAAAAAACACTGGATAAATATTTAAGCGGACATGTTTTTCACAGTTTGAAACTGACATTTCTAAATTTATTTTTTTTACTTATTTATTTTATCCAGCTGTTTTTTTGACAATAATGCACAGCTCTTATAGAGATTTAAAATGTTCAGACATAGAGGAAGAAACAGAACTTATTTTCACAACCTTAAGCTGGCATCAGCACTTTCATTCGTTGCAGGAATAGTGAATATTGTAGGCGTTTTATCCGTTAAAGTGCTTACAACCAATATAACAGGACACTTTGCTTTCTTTTCTGAAGAGATTCTTCTGGATCATTACAATGAAGCACTTACTTACTTTCTGTTTATAATCTGTTTTCTGAGCGGAGCTTTTTGTTCCAGTTTTTTAGTTGAATTCTCATCAGGACACAGAACTGTTCGTCCGCATCTCATCCCGTTAATAACCGAAATTCTGATATTAGGATTTGTAGGAATATCAGATTTTGAGGAATTAAAAATCTCTTTATCTCCTTATATCACTGCAGGTCTTTTACTTTTTGCAATGGGTGTTCAGAATTCATTGGTTACAAGAGTATCACAGTCTGTAGTAAGAACAACACATCTTACAGGATTGTTTACAGATCTTGGAATAGAACTTTCAAAACTGTTTTTTAAAGAAAGAAAAAATGAGCAGAGACAGCTTAAAAAGAATATTACCCTTAAGCTGGTCATCATTGCCTGCTTTTTTTCAGGATGTATTATTGGCGGTTATAGTTATAACACGATTCAATTAAAAACACTGATGATAGCTGCAGGGTTATTGTTCTTTGTTATCCGATATGATAAGCTTTTGTACAGGTATTATGCCTTGAAAAGAAAATTGAGATAAGACAAAATAAAAAAGGATATTCCATTCAATGAAATATCCTTTTTAAATTTATGGAGTTACAGGCTGGATCACAAAAGTCTCCGTATCTGTGGTATGGGCGGAAAAATAGCCCAAAGCTCCATTGTTGATATTACTTGGTGGATTGGCTGGAGTAGTACCTCCGCCATTGCCTCCGGAAATCTGAAGCAAAGCACTATAATAAGTGAATATATTGTTATCAATAGACTGCATCTCTACATGAATTTTATCTCCCACGATCACTTCATGGTCTCTGCCTTTGTTATCGTCGTTAGGCAGAATCAGTGGCTGTTGGTTAGGCATTCCGTTATTTACATTGTCTGAAAAGGTATTCATGTATTTTTTAGGGAGATCATTGATCGTAAAACTAAAAAGATAGCGGTTACCAAGCGGCATCGGATCAGTAAAGATCGGTAAAAGGGTATAAGTGGTTTTGTCACCGAATTTGAACGAACTCTGTTCAAGCCCGTCAAAATGAACAATTTCAGGCATGCTGCTCTGAGCGGTATATTGTTTCCCTTCCGCCTGTATTTTCAGAGTATAGGTTCTTCCAGGCTGGCCCACAAAAGTGGTGGTCTGATACATTCCATTTCCTGCATACTGAAGAGTTTCGGTTTGGCCCGTATCATCACTTAAAATAACCTGCGCTCCGGTTACAGCCGGATACTGGTTAGGATCTGAAAAACCAACTGATTTTGTAATTTTTACGGTGTAAGGCCCCGGCTGATTGGTTACATTTCCTTCAATGACAATATTTCCGCTCTGATCATTCAGATCCAGATCGATCTCTTTTTCACAAGAGGTTAATGCAAAGAGAGATAATATGATATAAAAAGTATTTTTCATGATTTAAAATTTGAAATTATAAGTGATGTTGGGTACCCAGCGGAACAAAGAAGTCTGCATTGCGCGTGTTGTTCCGGGACGGTCAGGATTATCTTCAAAATTGATTGTGTAGGCATTCTCTCTTCCGTACAGGTTATAAATACCAAATGTCCATGAACCACGGAATCGCTTGTTGGAAGTTGGTTCATAAGTCGCACTCAGATCCATTCTGTGATAGGCAGGCATCCTGTCAGCATTTCTGTTGCTGTACTGGAATATAGTCTGACCGTTCAGCTCATATTTTCCGGTAGGGAAGGTAACGGCATTTCCTGTGCTGTAAACAAACAATCCTGAAAAGCTCCATTTCGGATTAAGCTGATAAGTGGCAACAATGGATAGATCGTGGGTTTTATCCATTCTGGCATTATACCATTCGTTATTATTAATTCCGTTGATCTTTCTTTCCGTTTTAGAAAGAGTATAGGAAATCCATCCTGTAAGTTTTCCGCTTTTCTTTTTAGCAATAAGTTCAAGACCGTAAGCTCTTCCTTTCCCGAACAACAACTCACTTTCTACATCAGATCCGGCATCAAACCCAATCTGAGCCCCGTTTTTGAAATCGATTTGATTTTTCATGTCTTTATAATAAACTTCAGCATTCAATTCATAATTATTGTTGTTGAAATTTCTGCTGTAGCCCACACTGATCTGATCTGCAATTTCAGGTTTTACCGTATAGCTGCTTCCTATCCACTGGTCGGTAGGATTTCCGCTGTTACTGTTGCTTAAAAGGTGAAGATTCTGAGTGTTTCGGGAATAACCTCCTTTCACACTGCTCACTTCATTGATGCGGTAGTTTGCACTAATTCGCGGTTCAGGATTCACATACGTTTTCCCAAATTTCCCTTTCTCTAAGAATTTACTGTCGGTAAGTACTCCGTTTTCATACGTATTGAAAGTATCTCCTCCCAATACACTGAATATCGCAAGCCTTACTCCGTAATTGATGGTTAACTTTTCCGTTGCTTTAAAATCATCGTTGATATAAACCGCATTCTCCCATGAATATCTCGGATTCCTTGGAAAGCTGCTCACCGTAGTACCGGAGGCACTGCTTGGAGTAAGCGTATGATAAATAGACTGAAGACCAAAACGTACAGAATGCTTGTTCCCGGCAAACCAGGTAAAGTCCTGTTTAAGGTTCCAGTCACGTATTTTTGAATTTAAATCAAATACAGTATCATCATTTTTCAGACTGATTTTGTAATCATAATTGCTGTAGATGAAAGATGTATTGGAGAATAATTTGCTGCTGATAATGCTGTTCCATCTCAAAGTGGCTGTTGTATTTCCCCAGTCTGTATTGAAAGTATCTCCCAATCCCAGAACATCTCTTCCGAAGTATCCTGAAAGGTAAATACGATTGTTTTCGTTGATCTGATAATTGGCTTTCAGGTTCAGATCATAAAAGTATAACTTGTTGTCTTTATAATCTTTGTTGGTTTTAAGAAACAAATCGGCATATGTTCTTCTTCCCGAAACAATGAAGGACGATTTTTCCTTCTGGATAGGACCTTCTACACTCAGCCTGCTGCTGATAAGACCGATTCCTCCATTCAGGTTATAGTCTTTATTGTTTCCGTCTTTCATTTTTACATCCAGAACGGAAGAAAGTCGGCCACCGTATTGGGCGGGGCTGTTTCCTTTAATAATGCTGGCATCTTTCAGGGCATCACTGTTGAATGTACTGAAAAAACCAAGAAGGTGAGAGGCATTATAAACCGGAGCTTCATCCAGCAGGATCAGGTTTTGGTCGGTAGCACCACCTCTTACACTGAATCCGCTGCTTCCTTCACCGTTACTTTTGATACCCGGTAAAAGTTGTATGGTTTTCATCACATCCTTTTCCCCAAAAAGAACAGGGAGCTTTTCTATACTTTTTATATTTAACGTTTCTGCTCCCATTTGAGCAGATGTTAAATTTTTATCCTTTTTAACAGCGGTCACCACTACTTCGTCAATGGCCTTTGTTGTCTCCTCCTGAGGAAGAAGAGGGAGATCAAGTTTCACATTCTGATCTACTTTGATCTGCTGTTCAAAATCTTTATATCCCGGATTGGAAATAATGACGGTATAAGTACCCGCAGGCAGTGAAAGAGAATAAAATCCATACTCATTGGCTGTAACGTTGATGGTAGGATCTTCACTTACTTTTACCGATACTCCGATTAACAGCTCACCGTTTTTTTTGTCTTTTACAGTTCCACTTACAGAATAGGTTTGTTGGGCTATTGCCAGGGTACTGAAACAGAGCGCTGCGGTGGCAGCGGTAATTTTTAAAAAGGATGTTTGCATTAGTTTATTTTAAAGTAGTAGATCTCTTGTATAGGAATTAATATTTTATTGATGTACGATTAGTTGGATGAACAGGGAATTTGTTACATGTAACAAATTAATTATGAAATAAATCCATTGAAAAAGTGTGTTTTTAAAAATGGTAAAAGCAAGAATAAAATAAGACTGTTACATAAAAAATAATATTATGCATTGTATATTGATTTATTAATCGTTTTTTAGTCGGTTATGTTAAAAAATAAATTATTAACGGCTGTTGTGTGAACTTTATTGCTGCCTGTTATGAAAATTATACACCTGAACATTTAAAGAGCTTTTATATTTTGTGATGTAAAGTTTTTTTAGCTTAAAAAGGCCTCTTCAGAACTTTTGATCGGAATTTTAGTCTTATCTTGGCTAAGAATTAAGAGGAAGAGTATGGAAAATGTAAAAATTTGGATCAGAAAAAATGGCTCTACTGCAATATTGACCCTATTGTTCATTGTTGTATTGGTAAATAAAGATGCAAAGGCATGGCTGATGAGACAGGTTGCTTCCACGGGAATCTTAAATTCCAGTATATCAGAACCAAAAGAGCATCTAAATAATTCAGCACGGGTTTCCTACGCCGGATTTATGGTGAAAAATGAAGATGGAACCGTTATTAATACTTCTGATTTACAAAACAAAGTAGTTTTCATTAACTTTTGGGCCTCATGGTGTCCTCCTTGTAGGGCAGAGTTTCCCTCCGTTCAGAAGCTTTATGATCAATATAAAAACAATCCGGATATGGTATTTCTTACCGTAAATCTTGATGATAACACTGCTCTTGGAAAATCTTATTTAAAAGAAAAGGGATTTACCATTCCTTTTCTGGTGCCCGCTGGTAATATTCCTGATGTACTTTACAGTGGATCATTACCTACAACAGTTGTGCTGGATAAAAAAGGTGACATCCGTCTGCATCATAAAGGATTGGCAGATTACAGCAAAGATTCTTTTTATAAACAGATAGATGAGCTGTTGAAACAAAAATTTTAATTGTTTAAATTGTATTTTTATATCATAGGAAACAGACATGCTGCATTTGCTAAGAACCCATATTGAAAAAATTATACCTCTTAATGATGATGAATTTGAATTCATAGCATCCTGTTTTACCTATAAAAAATACAAGAAACATCAGTTTTTAGTGCAGGAAGGAGAAGCTGTCCCTTACAATTATTTTGTATTGAAAGGTCTTCTGAAGCTGGTTTATACTGACGAAACCGGAAAAGAACACATTATAGGATTTGCGATGGAAGACTGGTGGGAAACAGACTTTCCGGCTTACTATCAGCAGACTTTGGCAACGATGTCTTTAGAGTGTCTCGAAGATACAGACGTATTGTGTCTTCAGTTAGAGGATTATAAAAAGCTCTGTGCCCGTCTTCCAAAACTCGAACATTTCTTTCTGGAAAAAGCATATATGGGATTTATTACTGCTCAGCAGCGTACTATTTCTATGATGACAACAGGAATAAAAGAAAGGTATGACCAGCTTTTGAAAAAGTATCCCTCTCTTGTCCAACGTGTTCCGAAATCTCTTTTAGCCGCTTATTTAGGCGTTTCCAGAGAAACTTTGAGTCGGCTGCCATTGTAAAAAAGTGATCGGGCTCACATCATAATCGTGATCCGGATCACAGGGATTTGCTGTATTTGTTCTGCAATTTTGTACTGTAACAAATAACAAATTCGAGACAATGGAAAAAAGAACAGTTAACCCATGGAAATGGCAGGATGAGAGAAGTTATTCTCAGGCGGTAGAGGTAAAAAACGTTGAAAGTACTTTATATTGCTCCGGACAGGCAGCTATTGATCCTGATGGAACATCCAGTAATAAGGATATGAAATCTCAGCTGGAACAGGCTATTGCCAATCTGGAAGAAGTGATCAGCACAGCAGGATATGAATGTAGTGGCATAGTAAGATTAAATATCTATACAACTTCTACGGAAGAACTCTGGCCTTATTTTCCTATTCTTCAGGAGTGGATTGCCCGACATAAAATTCAGCAAGCCGTAACGATGCTTGAGGTAAATGGTTTGTCTGAAACTTTAAAGGTGGAACTTGAAGCTACAGTCGTAAAATAAATGATAAACAGAGTTTAAAAATTTAACCTTCAAATTATATTTTGAAGGTTTTTTCTTACATTTATCCTATACCAATACAATATCCAAAGATCTTATGAATATTCAACTTTTTTCAAAAAACGCTTTAGTGGGAGGGGCAACCCAGGGAATAGGTGCAGGAATTGCTCTGGAATTGGCAAAATGCGGTGCTAATGTTACCGTTATGGCCCGCAATGAAACAAAACTTAAAGATTTCGTTTCTTCTCTGCCGGTACTCAATCCGGAACAGAAGCATGAGTATCTGGTGGCAGACTTTTCGGATTTTGAAAGTTACAGGAAAATTATAGCTGGATATTTTAATGATCATTCGGTTGATATTCTGGTGAATAATACAAACGGTCCGGAACCCGGTTTAGCACTCGATAAAACTCCGGATGATTATCAGAAAGCGTTTGATCTTCTTTTTAAAACGGTTTGTGATACAACACTATTGGCTCTGCCTCACATGATCCAACAGAAAAACGGCCGTATTATCAATGTTTCTTCTTTGTCAGTTAAGGAGCCGATCGGCAATCTGGCGCTCTCCAATTCTATCCGTTCGGCAGTAATTGCGTGGGCAAAAACCCTTTCTAATGAGATTGCACAACATAATATCACTGTAAATAATGTTCTGACAGGATATTTTGATACCGAGCGAATTCAAAAACTGGTTGCCCATGAATCTCAGCAAAGTGGCGCTCCGGCAGACGAAATAAAAAGAGCAAGAGAAAATAAGATTCCCATGAAAAGATTCGGGCAGCCGGAAGAATATGGTCATCTGGTAGCTTTTCTGGCTTCAGAATATTCAAATTATCTTACCGGAACAAGCATTCCTTTGGATGGAGGATTGAATAATACGTATTAAAGAGCTTTATATACATTAATGTTCATTTTAAACTAATTGAATTGGAATAAAGCTTTTGTGACTTTTATGGTTAGAAAAAAAATTAAATAAGTTTTCTTCCATGTAATAAATCTTTTCCTTCGGTTGTCATATACATATTGAAAATATTATATGAAAAACTGGTCTTTTAAAAAATGGAACACCGTATTGGGGTGGTTCCTTTTTGCTGTTGCACTTGTCACTTATCTTTCAACAATGGAGCATTCCTTGAGCTTTTGGGATTGTGGAGAGTATATTTCTTCTGCGGTTAAACTTGAAGTAACGCATGCTCCGGGAGCTGCTTTATTCCAGATTATGGGAGCGGTGGCGAGTATTTTTGCGTTGGGAAATGCTGAAAATTATTCTATTGTTATTAATGCGATGTCAGCAGTATTCAGTGCATTTACCATTTTGTTTCTGTTCTGGACGATTACCCATTTTTTAAGACGGCTTTTGAATAAAGATTTTGAGGATGTTAGCAGATCTCAGGAGATTTCAATCCTGTTTGCCGGTGTCATTGGGGCTTTATGTTTTACATTTTCAGATACATTCTGGTTTTCAGCGGTAGAAGGAGAGGTATATTCAATGGCTTCTCTGTTTATCGCTTTGCTGGTGTGGCTGATCACCAAATGGGAGAATGAATCTAAAGCTGCTGACAATGAGAGATGGATCATTCTTATTTTCTTTACAATCGGACTTTCTGTGGGTGTGCATATGATGTGTATGCTGGCTATTCCGGCCATATGTCTGGTGTATTATGCCCGAAACTATACTTTTTCATGGAAGAGTTTTATAATTGCCAATCTGATTACATTAGGGATTCTTGCTTTTGTATTCAAGATTATTTTCCCTTTGGTGATGACGATATTTGGAAAACTTGAGATTTTCTTTGTGAACGGGCTGGGACTTCCTTTCCATTCAGGGACGATTGCGGCATTTGTTCTTATGACTGCAATAAGTTATTTCCTGATTAAATATGCGAGGAAAACAAAAAGAAAAGTCTATCAGACCATGGTTTTATCTCTTGTGTATATGATGATTGGCTTCTCTTGCTGGCTGGTGATTCCCATCAGAGCAAATGCCAATCCGCCGATGAATCTTAATGATCCGGATACCGCAATAGGAATGAGAGATTATTATAACAGGGTACAATATGGGGACTGGCCAACCATTTACGGACAGAATTACACCGCATTTCTCGATAAAAATGGTTTGGAAAAAGAGGAAGACGGAAGTTACAAAAGAGATGTGACAGGAGATATTTATGAAAAAGATGAAAAAACCGGAACCTACAGAAAAACGGGGGAACGATTCAATTATGTGTTTAATAAATCGCATATCAGTTTCATGCCGAGGATGTTCAATGAAGATAAAGAGGTTACCGCAAATTATATTGCCTTGTATGGCGCTCCTGATTTTACCTTCAATTATGATAATGAAGACGTAGCAGACAATCCGGAAGCTAAAAGGATTTTTGATGAACTGAGAGCGAAATATGAAGGAGATTCTATTACCGCAGAAGATTACCTGAAAGTAAAACCTTATGATCTTATTAAGGTACAACGTCCTTCCTTTGCTCAGAACATGGATTATTTCATCTCTTTCCAGAACGGATACTACTTTGTCCGATATCTGATGTGGAATTTCGTAGGAAGGCAGAACGATCTTGAGGGACATATGGAAAACACCAATGGGAACTGGATCTCAGGATTTTCCTTTATTGATAATGTGCTGTTGGGTGATCAGGATCATATGCCGGCTAAATTCAAAAATGAAAGTACCGTAAAGTTTTTCTTTCTGCCATTGATTTTAGGACTTATCGGTTTCTTTTTTCAGCTGAACAGGGACTTCGGGAGATTTTATGCTATTCTTTCGCTGTTTGTTCTTACAAGTATGGGAATTGTTTTCTATACCGGGGTAAAACCATTTGAAGTAAGGGAAAGAGATTATGCGATGGTAGGCTCATTCTATGCTTTTGCCATCTGGATTGGTCTGGGAGCAGGAGCAATACTTTGGCTGATTCAGTCTAAACTTAAATCTAATGCAACTCATATTATCCTAGGAGTAGTATTGCTGGGAATTCCTTTTATGATGGGGTTCCAGAATTATACTTCGCACGACAGGAGTAAAAAAACAGCAGCCCGCGATTATGCCTATTCATTTTTACGTTCGTTGCCTAAGGATAATATTATTTTCATTTATGGCGATAATGATACTTTTCCGGTATGGGCAATTCAGGAGACAGAAAGATTCAGGGATGATGTGAAAACAGTTAACTTTACCCTTTTAGCCACTCCATGGAATATAGATCAGGTAAAAAGAAGAACCTACAACGCCAAGGGAATTCCGGGAGAACTCACTCATGAAGAGTACAGAGATGGGGTTAATGATCAGGTTTATCTGATGAAAAAAGAAGATTGGGAAGGCTTTTTCCAGATGTTGAAAGAACAGGGAGCGCCTGAAACTGCTTTTCAGGAGTTCAGAAAATATCTTACTCAGGATTCTCTGACGCTAAAAGATGCTATGAGGTTCCTTAAACTTAAATCATCCGAAAAAGATGAATTACTAAAGATGTATTTCGGGGAAAAGCAATATGAAAAATATAATATACTCCCGGTAAGTAAATTTATGCTTCCGGTAAATAAGGAAAATGCTGTAAAATCAGGGATTATCAATCATGCTGATCTTTCTAAAGCAGTGGATCAGATTATGATCAATTATGAAGCGAATACCCTTTACAAAAGTAATCTGATGATGCTGGATATGCTGGCCAATTTCGACTGGAAACGTCCCATTAATTTCTCATCAGGCGGTATGTATGACAGTGAAAATATTTTTTATCTTGATGAATATCTGCAGTTTGATGGTTTCAGTTACAGACTGGTTCCTATTCATACGCCTCAGAGTCCGGATGGAGATAAAGGAAGGGTAGATGCCAACTCTCTTTATCAGGTGGTGAAAAACTTCAGATGGGGGAATTTTAAAGACCTCACTATTTATTATAATGAAACAGCTACTTCCAATATTTTAGGTTACAGAATGTCAGTAAGCAGGGCTGTATCTGCGCTTGTGGTAAGCGGACAGAAAGCTAAAGCATTAGAACTGCTGGATCTTGCCGCGAAAGAAATTCCGGTTGAGAAATACAATGATCCACGGTCATTAAGCTCAATGGTAACCGGGTATATTGTTGCGGGGCAGGAACAAAAAGGTCTTCAACTTGCAGAAACTCTTAAGAAGGGAATATTTGAAGAATATGATTATTATCAAAATCTTTCTCCGGCATTTAAAGGAGCTGCTAGAAAACAGATGAGGTCAAAGCCAATGGAATATGCGCTAGTGGTTTCGGCAGTTACAGAAGCTTACAAAACATTGGGGCAGAATGAAAAAGCACATGCCTATCTTTTACGATCAATAGAGCCGATTGATAAAAAATTCAGTGTTTTTATAAAAGGACTGCAGCAAATGGGCAAAGAGAAAGCAATGAAAGAAGCTGAAAATGTACGCCAGATTGCCCCTTTTTACCAGTATTTATTCAATGTCATGGAGCCTTTTGATTCTGTTTATTCCAGAAAAAAAGAAATTGAGATTACCAATGCGATGATGAAAGTGACACAATAAACTATAAATGAAAAGAGGCTGTTTCAAAAGTGTCATTCTGAATGAAATGCAATGTAATGAAGAATCTCATATGTTTTATCGCCAATTAGATTTTTCCTTCGTCAGAATGACAAAAGTCAATAATTTGCCTTTTGATACAGTCTTTTTTTTTAATAGAGAATCTGTCTAAACTTTTACATTGATGATTTTTAACCACAAAAGGCACAAAAGTTTTAAATACTTAATTTTTTAGAGCCAAAATTTATAGATAATAAGTACACCTAAGTTTTGTGAAAATATTTGATTTTCATCTTATGTGAGCTTTTCTGCGGGAGTATTTTAAACTTACCTAATTGGGCTAAAGCGTTTTAAAATAAAAGCTTTTGTGGTTTGTAAGTGTAAACAACATGATAGTATAAATAAAATAAAGTCGGGCTTATTTCCAGAATTCATCTTCATAATCATCCTTTTCTTCTGTATGAATATCATTCAGTTCCTTTCCGATTTTCTTTAGAACAGAGGTTTCCAGTTTTTCTTCAAGATGAGGAAACCATTCACGCTCTTCAAAACGGATATGCTGTTCCAGAAGATCTGCAAAACCTGAAATAAGAGAAGTGTTCTCTGATGATGGAAGTTGAGAAACAATATCCTTAATCTGTTGGTGTTCTCTTTGTATGCGGAGTGTATATTCATCCTCAAGATAGAGAAACAGAATTTCTTCTTCTTCACTGAAATGTTTTTTCAGATGATGATTCCAGAAATACAGAATATAATCTTTAATCCGGGAAATCTCGATTTCTTTTTTCAGTCCCTGTCTTATTTTCCAACTGCATAGAAGCCCGAAATGATGATCTTTGGAAAGCGGGATAATATTTTCATTGCGTTTCATAATTTTTTATTAAAGAGTGTCTATAATTTTACTATTTATAAACGCAAAGTTTCATCTAAACTTGTTATGATCTTAAGGGAGCGAAGGGAATAATCAATGGAATTGATTATTTATTAAGCGAATGCATAATCAAAGCACTTCATCTGAGACAAAGTCGCTCTCCTTTGCCTTCTTTTGAAATATAGGATAGTAAGAGTTCTTTGCGTTAAAGTAAAATAATTTAAAGGTAATCAAACCTCACAAGCTGGATAACTCATGAGGCTTGAATAAAGAATGCTAACGTTTTTCTTTCAACGACCAACCCAATTTAAGTCCGATGATGAATAGTACCAGAAGCAGCTCACCTGCAGCCAGTAAAATATCCCCCGGAACACGCATCCATCTCAGGAAGTGCATGATATCCGTCTGCATAAATTCCGCAGAACGAGCATACCAGTAACCTTCTTTGATAGAGGCTACAGACTGCATGATGCCTATAGGAAGAAGACTGATGGTTACCATGACCAGCAATCCGATATTAGTCAGCCAGAAAGCCCAGCCTATTAATTTATCATTCCATTGTCTGTCAGGATAAAGTCCCCGCAATACAAACAACATTAATCCGATTCCTAAGATTCCATATACTCCGAACAAAGCAGCATGACCATGAACAGCAGTGGTATTTAATCCCTGAATATAATAAAGTGCTATTGGAGGATTGATGGCGAATCCAAAAATTCCTGCACCCAAAAAGTTCCAGAAACACATAGCAATGAAGCAATAGATCGGCCATTTATAAGCCTGAATCCATTTGGTAGATTTACTCAGCTGGTAATTTTGGTATGCCTCATAACCAATCAGGACAAGCGGTACAATTTCCAATGCGCTGAAAGTAGCACCTAATGCCAATACTGCTGTAGGCGTAGCACTGAAATAAAGGTGATGGAATGTTCCCAAGATCCCTCCGGCAAGAAAAATAATTGTAGAAAATAATACCGAATTTGTAGCAGATTTCAATCTCAATAATCCTAATCGAGTAAATAAAAATGCTGCGACTACCGTTGCAAATACTTCAAAAAAGCCTTCTACCCACAGGTGAACTACCCACCATCTCCAATATTCGGCAATGGCCATATGGGTTTGTCTTCCGTACATTAATCCTGCCCCATAAAATAACGCAATGGCTACGGCTGAAAGGGTAAACAGCGTGAGTAAATGACGGTCTCCATCTTTACGTCTTAAAGCAGGTAGCAAAGCTCTAACCATGAGAACCAGCCATAAAATAAGACCTATCAGTAATAAAATCTGCCAGACTCTTCCAAGTTCCACATACTCATACCCCTGATGTCCCCAAAGGAAATTATCAACAAGACCAAGCTTTTGCATCACCCCAAGCCATTGCCCGGTAAGAGATCCCAGAACAACGATCAGTAAAGCTCCGAATAAGATATTGACTCCCAGTTTCTGATATTTCGGTTCATGTCCTGAAACAGCCGGAGCAATATAAAGTCCCGTCGCCAGCCATGAGGTAGCAATCCAGAATATGGCAAGCTGTACATGCCAGCTTCTGGAAACCGACTGAGGTAAAAACTGATCTAGAGGAATACCATAAAACCCGCTTCCTTCCACACCATAGTGAGCAGTAACAACTCCTGCGAGCATTTGAACCAGAATTAATAAAGCAACCACCCAAATGTATTTTAAAGTAGCTTTCATAGAAGGAGTAGGCTTCATATTTCGCAACGGATCTTCAAGGGGAAGAATTTCGCTCACTTCTTCCTCTTTATTTCTGGCATGGTAAAATACCAGAAGACCTACACATCCCAACAAAAGCAACACACTGAAACCAGACCATAAATGCAGTGAAGGTGGAGGAACGTTTCCTACCGATTCATCATGAGGCCAGTTATTGGTATACGTCACATCATCTCCAGGTCTTTCTGTAATACATACCCACGTACTCCAGGCAAAGAAAGCATTCATTTGAGCCATTCTTCCGGTATCTTTGATGGTATTCTCCGGGATAGCATACTGATCCCGGAGCTTTGCCATAGAAGCATCATTCATGAATAATTTTGAATAATACTGGGCTAATTGTTTCTGCACCTCAGCCCGTTCAGGAGAGAAAACAATTTCATTGCTGTTTTCATTAAAGGTGTTGGTACGAAGTTCTTTCTTCAGCAGTACCTGATATTTAGCCTGTTCATCATCCGGAAGATCTTTATATATTTTGCCGTCTTTTTTTGCCAATTCATCAAGCAGCAGCACAGATTCCCTGTGAAGGTAGTCTGCGGTCCAGTCCGGAGCAATATAAGCACCATGTCCCCAGATACTTCCTACCGTTTGCCCTCCAATAGACTGCCAGACATTCTGCCCGTCTTTTATATCCTGTCCGGTAGCGATTACAGTTCCATTTGTAGTGACTACTTTCTCAGGAATTGGGGGGACTTTTCTGTAAATTTCAGTTCCATAAAAGATAAGGACAGCAAACGAAGCAACCATTACTACCGCAAGCCATATCCAAAGTTTTTTAGGTGTCATTCTGTATTAGTATTTAAGATTCAACGGCAAATTCTTTCTCTAGTTGGATTGCTTTTGGGAAAAGGATATTATTTTCAAGATGAATGTGTTTATGTAAGTCATTTTCAAAATCCTGAAGCATGGCAAATGCTACTTTATAGGTATTGCAGGCATCTGCTGGAGGAAGATATTCATCCGTGATTTCCGCAATCTTTCTGAAACGTTCACCTTCCACTGTATGCTCGTGCTGCATCATATTAACTGGGTTTTCTACTGTTCCGAAGGCAGGCTGGAGGAGGGCCTCTCCTGATATTCTGGCCTTCACCATATTTCGTACAAAAGGAAACAGGATCAGTTCTTCTTTTTTCATGTGAGCTGCCAGATCGTGAGCCGATTCATTGAATAATGCATTAATTTCAAATAGCTCCGGATGTCTGTCTCCGTGTACTTTACATAATTTATCAAGGAAAGCTTGCAGAATAGGTGTTTTTTCTTCTACGTACCTGTGATGGGTTTTCTCAATATAATCTGCCAGCAAATCCAAAGGCCAGCTGTTGAAATCTATTGCAGATCCTTCATTTTTTGGAAGAGCTTCGAGTTCCTGATAAATCTTTTCCGGAGCCAGTTTTTTATTGTTGCAGGCTTCTTCTATAGTTCTTCCGCCTTTGCAGCAGAAATCAATTCCGTGTCTTTTAAAAATTGCAGCCGTTCTGAAATCTTCAGCAACCATATTTCCTATAAAGTCTGTTCTTGTATTCATAATATAATACTTTTTTGTCTTTTATTATTTTAAATTTTTTTTACTACTTCTTAAGTGACAGAATGTACTTTACCATCAGCTTGGCGTTATCTTTACTCAATCCTGCATGAGGAGTCATGGGAATTTCGCCCCAGTTACCTTTACCGCCGTCAATAATTTTCTGTGCAAGCATATCAAGATCTGCTTCTTTGTATTTTGCTGCAACTTCCTGATAGGCCGGACCAACAAGTTTTGAATCTATTTTATGGCATGATAAACAGTCTGTGCCTTCCACCAGGGATTTTCCTTCAGCAATTTCTGCATCTGCTCCTGAAAGTGGGGTGGATGCCGGAGTCTCGGCCTGAGGTTTTGGTTCTTCCAGCATTGTGTTGGTTTCCTGTGGCTGAGGAATGGGATCTGTACCTTTTTTATCTGAACATGAAGTTACAGCAAGTGAAAACAGTGAAACTGCTACAAGTAATTTTTTCATAATCTTATCCATTTAAAGTTGTATTTGTTTTTTTATTTCGTTCACAATAGCTTCGTAATCACTATCGAGACCTTCTTTTTGAAAAGCAAGAGTTCCCTTTTTTGAATACACGGTAATGATATTGGAATGGGAGAATTCTATAGGGGATATCTGCTTGTATTTTACAGCCATTATATTGGCTAGTTCTCTGGTATCTTCTTCATTACCTCGGATGAAAGTCCATTCTTTCTCATCGAATCGGTTTACATACAGGTATCTCTTCATTACTTTTGGAGTATCATTTTCCGGATCAATGGAAATTAATACATACTGAATGTCCTTTGGATCTGCTTTTCCTACTTTCTGGGCAATTGTTCTCATTTCCGCGGTCAGTTTTGGACAGGCCGTTTTACAGGAAGTGAAAATCATTGCCGTTACCAGTACTTTTCCTTTCAGATCAGAGAATGTAATGTTCTCACCATCCTGCTTCTCCCAGGTTGTCTGTACATTGTAGATAGAATCAGGGCTTATCTCTTCATTTTTCTTGCTGCAGGATAGTATCATCAAAGCCAGCAATATCAGGGTTATATTTTTCATAAGATCAATTTTTGTTTTTAGCACATCTGAATCCAAGATTATTAAGGCAGTAATCAGCTTTTATGCTACCTCTTAATGCATACCGGATAAAGGCTGCGTAATTTCTTAAATCAGAAGAAGTTACTGCTGCTCCGGCACAGAAGAGGTTGTCATTCACTGTATTATCTTTTCTGGATTCACCGCTCATCATCACTGAGTTGAAATCATAAGTCCATTCCCAAACCATTCCGTACATGTTATAAACTCCGTAATAATTGGGCGTTTCTCGTTTTATTGGTTGTTTGTTTTTATCCTTTTTTTGATAAGCTTTCAGAATATAATCTGTAAAAGCGGGATCTTTGGAGGCATCCGGAGTATGTTGATCTGCCAGCGCCACATATTCCCATTCATCAATTGCCGGAAGTCTTTTTCCTGCACTTTTTGCATACGCTTCGGCTGCAAACCATGAAACATTGGTAACGGGTGCTTCAGGACTTATTCCTGCCGGGATTTCATAATCACTTTTCCAATGTTTCAGGTAATTAAGATCTGCATAAAGTCTTAGTACTTTACTCCGTGTCCATTGAGGATTTGCTTTAAGAAATTCAAGATATTCCCGATTTGTAATAGGGCTGTCATCCAGATAAAAAGTCTGTACTCTTACAATCCTTCCTGAATCTTTGCCGATGAAAGCTTTATAGGTTCCTCCCGGTATTCTGGCCATTTTTTTCTGACTTACAATCAGGTTTAAATGGTTTTGGACTGGAGTTTTTACTTTCGCACTTTTCGGCTTTTCAGAACAAGATGTCATTACTGAACAGGCTGCGAGTCCTATTATAATTACAAAAGTTCTCATTGCTTCTCTTTTAAAACCTCAATGAACCTTAATTCATTACTGATTCTTTTTATACACTGCCGGATTTTCTGGTCCGGTTACTTTAATCTTGCCTAAGGCACCTTTGTTGAATGCCCTGAAGATGGCATGATCTACAATCACATATTCTCCGGGAACTGTTGCTTTAAACTCTACAATAGACGCTCCTCCGGGAGGAATTACGGTGGTCTGTACATTATCATTTATTTTGCTGCCTCCCTCGATGTATACTTTGTCAAAGATTTCTCCGATAATATGGAAAGAAGAGGTAAGATTCGGACCGCCGTTCCCTACAAAGAACCTTACTGTTTCTCCTGTTTTTACCTGAAGTTCTTTATCGCCTAAAAGAGAGGCTGTATTTCCATTAAAGACTACATATTCGGGATGTTCGGCAATCGCCTTGTCCATATCAAACTCCTGCAGTCCTTTGTCTCCGAATTTTCCTTTAGTATAAAAGTCACCCTGCATGATGTAGAATTCCTTGTCTACTTTTGGAAGTCCGCCTTCGGGTTCTATAAGAATAAGGCCGTACATTCCGTTGGCAATATGCATTCCTACAGGTGCTGTTGCACAGTGGTAAACATATAATCCGGGGTTTAATGCTTTGAAAGTAAAGGTAGCTTCTTTACCGGGAGCCACAAAAGTAGCTTCAGCACCACCGCCAGGTCCGTTCACAGCATGGAGGTCAATATTATGAGGGAAGGTATTATTTTCATGGTTTTTAAGATGAAGCTCAATATCATCTCCAACTCTTGCCCGGATAAAGCTTCCGGGAACTGTTCCGTTGAAAGTCCAGAAATTATATTGTGTTCCATCTGCCAGTTCACCTGTTTTCTCTATCGTTTCTAGTTTTACAATGATTTTTTTAGCGGCACGGGTTCCAACAGGGGCGGGAACATTAGGTGGAGCCGGCATTTTTAGTTCTTCGCTTGTTCCATCCGTTTTGATATTCTCCGTATTGGTGCTATGAATTGTGCCTTCAGAGGTGTTTTGTTTGCAGGCATTGAATATCATCACTGTGCATAATGCTGTGGTGAGTACGATCGTTTTTTTCATAATAAGGGAATTAATGGTTTAAATTTTTATGCTGGAGTAAACATTGTACAGAATTGCTTCAGTATTCATTTTTTTGTTTTGTAAATTGTAAGCTGATGGCTATACACAGGAAGATTGCTTTGGCAGATTCAGCATAGATGAAATAGTTATGCATTTCTGATGATAAAACAGGTTTTCCGGCTGATAACAGTTGAGCCCGCTCATCGAGGACAGGAAGCATCCAGAACTTTTCTAACAACAGGAGAGCGAATACAACGGCTATTATTATAAAGTCTGTTTTTGTATATTTTTTTCGGCTTACGGCCATTCCTGCTATAATAAGAATAAGGAAAACACATTGTATTTTAGTAGATACACCAAACATCATCATTCCCAGTTCAAGGGCTACGGGAAGGGTCATTCCCGGAACCTGAAACTTTAAGGGTGTTTCCAGAAAACTGACCGTGATAAAAACACCTGCCATCAGGCAAAGCATCATTAACACAAGAGGATTTTTAGCACTCAGTTTCATTTTACTATATTATTTAGATATTAATACCTTTTTGTCCTTTACTTAATTGGTTTTTAAAATAAATTTTATCAAATGATCAATAAATATTAGTTTTTATATTATGCAATATGAATCTGTTGCTTCATATGATGGCAGGGATGTTTTAATTCTGAATTGCAGATGAACCGTGTTTTTACCGGTTTTGAGGATGCTTTTTTCTTCTTTTCTTATACAAATATATAATCTATTTTCAGTAGAAAAGAGCGAATTGTCTTTTATTTATTCTGACTTTTATCACTTTAAAAACTTATTCTTTTCTCGCGATAATCACTACAGCGCACATATTTTTTTCATGTTTTTTGAATATTTTTTTCATTTGGAAAACTCTCTTTCTGATGGAAGGGTTGAGCAATATATTTTTAGCAATTTTAACGGCTCCGGAAACTCCTTCATCATCAATAATTCTTTGAGGTTCCAGGAGATGCATCGGTGCAGTTTCTACTTTCAGTACTTTAAATCCACCCTTTTCCAATAGTGTTGTCCATTCAGAAACGGTTAGTGGACGTGCATTGACCTTGATTGCTAAAGCCAGTTCCTTCTGAATATGCAGTTTTACATTACTGTCGAGATCATCAGGTCTTAAAGCCAGTTCATGAATTGCATAATACCCCTGAGATTGTAAGATTCTATAAGCTTCCTGAATAATTTCTGCTTTCCGGTGGTCTGCATGCATACTCAGCATAGCTTCTCCATATACTTTACTGGCTGATAGTTCTGGTAAAGAACTTTCTGCAGCATTTCCCAGTTTAAATTGAGCCGAAGTCCCACCAAATTCTCTATTCAGATAATCTATCGCATTTTGTTCTGCATCAATTCCTATGTAAGAAGCAGGCTTTTTTTCTAAGGTCATATGTGCAGTGAAACCAAGGCCGGGAGCAAATTCCACAATGTCATCAGCAGAGGTGATGTTCAGCATTGACAGCATCTTTTTAGTAAGAGAAAGGCCTCCGGGGCGTAACACTTTTTTACCAATTTTAGCCAGTAACCAGTGTCCGGACATTTTTTCAATATTTTCTGTATGCATTAGATTATTATTTAAAAAGTTAATGAGAGGAGTAGTTTTTTGGATTTATTAATATATAAATACCTTTTTGTCTTTTATTTGTTTAAATTTTTTTATGCCTTCAGATAGGTTAATTTTAAATCCAGGTTATCAACAAAATTTTGAATTTTTGAAGTTTCAAGCATAATACGGAGATCTTGTCTGATGCTTTTAAACTGATCATGCAAAGGACAGGGATGGGTCTCTGAGCATTGCTCCAATCCAAGTCCGCAACCGGAGAAAAGCTTATCACCATCAATTTCCCTTACAATATCAGCAATAGAAGTCTGCAGGTTTTTCTGATCCATATAAAAACCACCATTCGGGCCCTTGGCAGATTGTACAAATCCTTTTCTGCTGAGGTCCTGTAAAATTTTGGCGATGAAATGTTCCGGCGAATGGATGCTTTTTGAAATATCTTTAATCCCGACCCTGCTGTCATTTTTAGACTGCTGGGCGATGTAGATCAAAGCTCTTAAAGCATATTCACAGGTTTTTGAAAACATTTTTCTGAGTTTTATGAGACAAAGATAGAAAGATATTTTCAATAAAAGACAAATTACTCTTTTATTTTTTTAAAGCTGACGAAGATCATAAGTAAATTGATTATCCGATGGAATTTTGAGTCGTTTTATTACTCTTTCTGAGGTCTGAGGGTCTGGATTGTGTAAATTCACGGAACGTATCACTAAAGGCGCTGATTGAGCTGTAACCCACATCATCAGCAATTTCATTGATGGGTTTGTCTGTATTTAAAAGCAATTCAATGGCTTTGATGATTCTTAACGTTTTCAGGTATTGAAGAAAAGAAATATCCATGTCTGCCTTAAAAAGACGGGACATAGAGCGCTCACTAAGCCCGAATCTGGTGCTTACATTGGCCAAAGTAAGTTTTTCCCCTATATTCCATTCCAGGTAAGATACAATTCTCATCATCTGTTTGTTGTGAGTGGCAGGAAGAATGATGGGTAAAGGCTGTTGATGGGTTTTGGGCAGGATTTTTTTTAAAGCAACAAGAAATTCAAAGTTTTCGTCTTTTGCTGTCACATGTTTTTCATCCCATATTTCAGTATACTTAATCATCTGAATCAGCAGTTCTGATGCCGGATATATTCCCAGTCTGCTGTAGAAAGGATCTGTGTGATCATCATGAGCATAAAAATAGAGAGAACGCAGAACAGTGGCGGAGTGCCCGATTTCTAAAATATGTTCCATTCCCTGAGGAATCCAAAAGAAATGCCGGGCCGGAACCACATACGTCCTGTTGTCGATCGTAATATAAGCAATACCGCCTTCTACATAACTCAGCTGCCCTTTTGTATGCTTGTGGAAAGGAATCAGTTTTTCTGATTTTTCGTGCATGACAAATACACTTTTGTCATCTTTATCAATATCAGGCAGTGCAGCAATTAATCCCATAAAAATTATAAAAATATCAATGAAAATACAAATATAATCATTTGGCCGGAATCATGTAAAAGTTGACTATTTTAGATAAATATAATTTCCGGATTGAGAATAAATTTGCAGTGCAATAATTCAAAAATTCAAATGAAAATTTATGTCGCCGGATTGCTGATGCTGGGAATTTCCTACACAATATCAGCTCAGACAGGCACTCCAACAAAGGATACCCTACGACTCTCCTTAAAAGATGCATGGCAAAAAGCTGAAGAAAACAGCCGTCATATCAGAATCAATACCATCAATGTAGACATTGCGGAAGCTGAAGTAAAAGATGCGAAAAGAGAACGGCTTCCGGAAATAGAAGTAAAAGGTTCTGCTGAAAAAGCGTCCAATATTCCTATTTATGAAAACGGAATCTTTTCCAAACCCACCCAGCATGAAGTCATTCACACGCTGTATCGGGCCGGAGCAGATTTTTATCTGAACATTTATAACGGAAACAAGCTGAATCTTAAGATTAAAGAAAACCAGACCCTTCAGAAAATTAAGGATATCCAGAAAGAGCAGTCTGTTTCTGATATTCATTACAAAACAGCAGCTCTTTATCTTGAACTTCAGAAAACTTTAATTTTCAGAAACCTTATACAGCAAGATATTGCCGATCAGAAAACACAGCTTAAAGAAATTCAGTCCCTTTATAAAAACGGAGTCGTTTTGAAAAGTGATGTTTTAAGGATTGAGCTTGAACTTTCAAAGCGGAAGATGGCTTTGGTGACGATAGAAAATGATATTCTTATTGCTACACAAAAACTGAATATTATCCTTGGTATTCCTGATGAACAGACAGTTATTCCTGAAGAACCTTCTAACCAATGGAATGAAAATACTTCTTACAGCGATTATCTGAAACTGGCACTGGATCACTCTTTCAGTTATCATGTCTCTGAACAGCAGACAGAACTGAGTAAGATTAAACTGAAACAGGTAAAAGCGAATGTAAGGCCTAAAATCGGGATGTATGGTGAGTTTTACTATGCCAATCCGCAGATTTTTCTTTATCCCTATAATCCTTATTGGTATTCATTGGGAATAGTTGGTATCAAGGCGTCTTTTTCCATCTCTTCCCTTTACCATAACACCCACAAAGTAAAAGCCGCACAGCTGGAATTTGAGAAAGAAGAGGAGGTACACAAAGATACGGAAGATAAAGTAAGACAACAGGTGAAAGAAGCCTATCTGAGGTATCAGGAAGCACTTGAACAGATAAAGGTTGCGGAAGCTAATGTCATCCAGGCTAAGGAGAATGCGCGCATCATTAAGAACACTTATTTCAGCCAGACTTCTCTTATCACAGAACTGCTGGATGCAGATATACAGCTTCTTCAGACAAAATTTGAATTGGAAGCCGCAAAAATTATGGCACAGAATAATTATTATTTACTACAAAACATTACAGGCGTTTTATAATACAATGAAAAAAAAATATACTCCCACGGATAGACTGATCACAAAGATCACAGGATGGATTTCAGTTTTAATCGTTGCCGCACTTGCCGTATGGGGCGGTTTTACTCTAAAGAACTACTACGCTTATGAACAGACCAATGATGCGCAGGTTCAGGAATATGTAAACCCTATTATTTCAAGAGCCGGAGGATTCATTGTCGCTGTAAAATTTGAAGAAAATCAGGAAGTTAAAAAAGGTGATACCCTTCTTATTATAGATAACCGTGAATATATCCTTCAGCAAAAACAGGCTCAGGCAGCTCTGCAGAAAGCCCGTGCCCAGCTGAAAGTACTGGAAAGCAACACAGGAACCACAGAAAAGGAAGCCGCCGCAGCAATGGCTCAGATAGATGCCAATAAAGCAAAAGTATGGAAGCAGCAGCTTGATTATAACAGATATAAAAAACTCTATGATGAAGAATCTGCCACAAAACAAAGGCTTGAAGATGTAAAAGCAACTTTGGATGTCAATGAAAGTGATTACAAGTCTTCTCAGGATAATTATGCAGCTTCAAAATCAAAAATAAATGATATTCAGGCAGAAAAAACGGTTGTACTGGCAGAAATTGTAAGGCTGGAAGCTCTGTTGGACCGTCACAAACTGGATGTAAGCTATACCGCAGTCACCGCCGCTTATGATGGAAGAATGGGGCGAAGAACCGTTGAAGTAGGGCAGATGATTGATGCCGGAGAAACGTTGGCATTTATTGTCAATAATGAAACAGATAAATGGGTGGTTGCGAATTATAAGGAAACGCAGATCAAGGATATGCATATCGGGGATCATGTGAAAATTGTAGCAGATTCTTATCCTGACAGGGAGTTTAAAGGAACCATTATTTCGCTTTCTCCGGCTACCGGATCAAGTTTTTCATTGCTGCCACCGGATAATTCCACGGGGAACTATGTGAAGATTGTTCAGCGTATTCCTGTGAGAATAAAAGTAGATGGAATAAGAAAAGATATTGATGTCCTGAAAGTGGGAATGAACGTGAATGTATACGCTGATAAAAAGCATTCCAATGGTTAAAAGACAGATGCCTTATTTTAAAAACTGGGCTCCGGAATGGCTTGTTAAAATCATTCTTTTTTCAATGACGCTTCCGGGAATCATTATCTTTTTTCTTCCTTTGGCTAATGTGAATGCAGCAGCGGGCTATTACGGGAGCGAACCGGCTGATATTCAGTTTTCAGTAGCACTGTTCTACGCAGGGTATGTAGGATTTTACAGTCTGGAAAGAAGGTTTTTCAGCTTTCTGGCTGCAAAAGAATATTTTCTTCTGTTTACCACACTGCAGATTCTGGCCTGCCTGATATGTTATTTTACCCGTGAAATTTATATCCTGTTTCCGGTGCGTTTCATACAGGGAATGTTATTTGCAGGAAACGTGAACCTTTCGCTTACCCTTATTTTTACAAGGCTGAGCAGTGAAAGAGGAAGGGAAATTAGTTTTTCAGTATTCTTCGGAATTCTGATCTGTGCTTTGCCATTTAATAATCTGATCACAGCAGATCTTATCGATTCTTATAATTTTAATATTGTCTATAAAACGGCCATATTCTCTTACCTGCCGGGACTTATTTTTCTTACTCTTGCCATGAGCAATTACAGAACTCATGCGAGATTTCATCTGTATAAGCTCGATTGGCAGAGCTTTGGACTTTTCAGCACTATCCTGGTATTGGTGGGATATATTACCATTTTCGGGCAGGAATATTACTGGCTGGAAGATAAAAGGATTTTGGGAAGTGTTATAGGAATTGTTGTTTTGGGTGGAATATCCATTTTCCGTCAAAAGGCCATTAAAAGACCTTATATTGATCTGAGGATTTTTAAATACAGAAATTTCAAAGTAGGATTGCTGATCCTTTTTGTGATGTATATCTGTAGGTTTGCATCTGGAATTGTCAACAGTTATTTTGCATCAGAACTGCATCTGGATCCGTTTCATATTTCCTATATAAATATTTTCAATCTTGCAGGGTTGATTGTGGGAGTAATTATTGCCTGTTGTATGGTGCTGCAAAAGAAAAATATACGGTATATCTGGGGTTCCGGATTTTTAATACTGTTGATTTTTCATGGATTAATGTATTATTCTTTTGACGTTCAGGCGGATGAGTTTAATTATTATATTCCGTTGTTCCTTCAGGGATTGGGGGTGGGATTAATTATGGTTCCGACGATTATTTTTATTATTTCCTCAGTTCCTGCTATTATTGGTCCTTCAGCCGCTGCAATGGCTCTGGCAGTCCGATATCTGGGTTTTTGCATCAGTATAGCACTGATCAATTTTTTTGAATTGTTTGAAAAAAGCCGTCATTATAATGCTTTTCAGGATCATTTAAGTGCTGTGGATCCGGCAGTCAAAAACTTTCTTCATCAGCAGACTGCTAAACTTATTTCCAGAGGAATGCCTGAAGATAAAGCAATAAAAGCGGCCAATAAAATGCTGGTGGGAAGAATGAATGTTCAGGATCATGTCCGTTTTGCCATGGATTATTATGAAATGATGGTGTGGCTTCTTGCGGCTTCACTGCTACTGATTTTTCTTTTCCCTTATCTGAACCGGACAGCTCTTTATTTGAAATCCCGAAGACTGTCGCCAGCTTAGGTGAAATTTAATATTTAATATTTTGAAAGTATAGCTTATTAGGCTAATTTTATAGTAGAGTGCTGAGACTGTCTGATAAGGCAGTCTCTTTTGTTAAGACAAAAAAAGATATTTTGGCCGGAACTGTATGTTTTTTGTCATTGCAGACAAGGAGCTTTCTCTCTACATTTGTACTCATACAGAACGAGATATGAAGAAAGAAGTACAGCATAGCGGGAAGAAAAATATAGTGCTTTTGGCATTACCACAGGTGCAGCTGCTTGATATTGCCGGCCCGTGGGATGTTTTTACATCAGCAAATCGCTTTTTGAACAGTGAAAGTCAGGATTCCGGTTATCATGTTCATCTGGTATCCGGAACATCAGAAAAGATAATATATTCCGGTTCGGGAATGCCGTTATCATGCAGTCAAACCATTTATGATATTGACTTTCCTATAGATACTTTACTCGTTGCCGGCACTACTTTGAGCGTGCTGGATGAGATTAATCCAGATGTTTATCATTATCTGCAAAATATAAAGACACAAGTAAGGCGGATGGGATCAGTATGTGTGGGAGCATTTGTACTTGCCAAAGCAGGTCTGCTGGATGGGCGACAAGTGACTACCCATTGGAAATTTGCGGATGCACTGCAGAAATCTTACCCAGAGCTGGAGGTCAATGTTAATCCATTTTTTATTTGTGATAAACCTATCTACACTTCAGGAGGTGTTTCTTCAGGAATGGATCTTGCGCTGGCGCTCCTGGAAGAGGATTTTGGTAAAGCTTTGGCAGCAGAAGTCGCCTGTCACCTTGTTCTGCATTTAAAAAGGCCCGGAATGCAGTCTCAGTTTGGAAATGCACTGCCGGAATATGAAACAATGTCTCCTTTCACAAAACAGGTCCGTGATCTGTTGAAAGACAAACTAGGAGAAACGATAACGGTAGAATACATTGCTGAGTCTCTGAACATGAGTACCCGTAATTTTTCAAGAGTGTTTGTGAAAGAATCAGGAATAACTCCAGGCAGGTTTATTGAAAAAATGAGATTGGATCAGGCCAGAAATATGCTTGAATATACGGATATGAGTATAGAAACAATTGCTGAGAAGTGTGGCTTTAGTAGTGTAGTATCGCTGCGTCGTTTATTCATTAAAAATATTTCCCTTACCCCGGCGCAATACCGAAAAACATTCAAGCGCACAGAATAATCTTTTTTTCTTGCTTATTTACCTTAAGGCTGATGATCATCAATTGTCAGTAAGGAAGAGCTATGTCTTTATTCAACAAATAATCATCTTAAAATAATAGAATTATGAAACACGAACAAAACAGTAAAACAATGAATGTTGCATTTTTAGTCTATGATCAGGTGGAAGTACTTGATTTAAATGGCCCTTTAGATGTTTTTGTTAAAGCAAATGTCATACAACCAGATAGTTATTATTGCTTTACAGTCGGAAAAACAAAAGAAGCCATATACACAGAAGCAAATACGATGGCTCTTATTCCTACTTATGACTTACAGACGTGTCCAAAGCCGGATATGATTGTTATTCCCGGAGCAAATCCTGATCAGATTATGAAATATAGTAAGGATGAAAACTTTCGGGAAACTGTCCTTAAATGGATTAAAAATCATTACGATACCGGAACTGTTATATTTACAGTATGCACGGGAAGTATGCTGCTATCCGGAACAGATATACTTACGGGTCGTAATATCACAACGCATAGTATGTTGCTGGATGTTTTAGAACAGCATAATCCGGAAGCCAATGTAATCCGGAATATACGTTATATTGATCAGGAACAGTTAATAACTACTGCAGGTATTACGGCCGGAATTGATGCTGCACTTTATCTTATTGGAAAACATTTTGGTCAGGAAACCGTTGATGCTATCATCAAACTTTTTGAATATCAGAATAGTAAAGCTGATGCTTCAGTTTAAAAAGAATTTGATTTAATAATTTTTGCCGACTGTAAAGAGCCGGCAAAAACTATTAAAAATAGTAAGATTTAATTTATTGACGGAAGGTGAATAGTTTAATACAAAGAGGAATAAAGCCTATTGAAATGACAATGTAAATAGCTACCCGAATATAGTTGAGGGTTTTCCATAGCGAGATTCTGGATACTATTTCTTCTGAAATAGAAGAGGATGATGCCAAGCTTTGAAACTGTATGATATTTGGCGCAAAAAATGTTAATGTCCAGACTCTTACAGCTGCGTGAATGATGAATAAAGCCAAAAGCCAGTTCCTTACCGGATCAATTTTCCAGCAAAAAATAATGGCAAGAATAAATGCAAGTTCATGCAGAGAATGCAGGATGATCCAAAAAAACTTCAGGCTTGTTCCTTTTCCATCCTGAAGGAACTTAAAGGTGTCGGGTGGGGAAGAAGCCCATTTAGGAACGAAGATAAGAGTTTCAAATATCTGCGCACCATTCATAAGGAAATAAAGCAGTGTTGTAATGCAAAGCCATATTTCTGCGCGGGTTATATAAGTAGCTGTTAAACTTTCCATGGTTTTATGTTGATTTATGAGTTGTTTAGGTCATCTGCTGTTTGTTTCATAATCATAGTAGCTTCCCGGAAATAACGTTCAATAGTTTCTATTTCTTTTTTAGAAAAAGTAGAGATGAGGTTAAGTGTTTTCTTCTGTAGTTCATCAAAAATAGGACTCAGCAATTTCATACTGTTCTCAACATTCGGGATAATGATTACTTTTCTTCGGTCTTCCTGTATAAACTGCCTTTTAAGAAGATCTTTCTTTTCCAAACGGTCTATTAATCCAGTTACTGCACCGGTAGTAAGTCTTGTCAACTTAGAAATTTCGCCGGCTGTTATAGACTCATATTGCAGAATAAGTCCAAGATATTTATGATCAGCACTGGAAAGCCCTGCTTTTCTGGCAATAGCTTCATGCATGAAAATGGAAGCATCAGAATATGTTCTGCTGGCTTCGCGAAAATGGGAGATAGTATCTTTAGTCATTAAATTAATTATTTACTAATTATCTTAGTTACTAAGATATGTTTTGTTTTTGATTCAGCAAAATATTTTTTAGGTCCAAAAAATTGGTTCATCCGGTAATTCCCATTATTCCTGTGATTTTTATTGAAAAAAAATAATTAACGTAATTGATTTATAAACAGCTGTTTGACTTTTTTGTTGAATATTTTATCATAAAAAAGCCCTGAAAAGTTTGGATTTAAGGAGGGTTTTTCTATCTTTGCAGTCCCTTAAACAAAGGGATTTACTTGAAAAAGTAATTGGCCGACTCGGTAGCTCAGCTGGTAGAGCAATACACTTTTAATGTATGGGTCCTGGGTTCGAATCCCAGCCGGGTCAC
>NZ_VUNZ01000004.1 GCF_008386505.1 Chryseobacterium sediminis
TCCCCCAGTTCATCATTCATAACTCATAATTCATCATTGATTTTCCCCTAGCCCTGATAGTAATGGTTACCCCGCAGCACGCGCGGAGAGCCTTCGGCTTCGTTCAGGGTGAGAGCAAAGGCGTGAGGAGTATGAATGGATAGTAGGATTAAGCTCCTGAATATTGACTAAACTACTTTCTCATTACTCACAGATTATTAGATATATGAGCCCCTACTTAGTAAACTTTAAAATCAAAGATCAAAATTTTTATTTAAATTTCACTGGGTGTTGAAAAAATAGTATATTAGAAAAGCGTAATCCGAAAAGCTATAATAGAGTAGGAACTACCAAAACTAAATAACTATGAAAAATCTAGTAAAGATTTCAAGAGAGAGTTTAAAATCACTTAAAGGAAGCGGAGGCCCTGGTTGTCCAGACGATCCGGCATTTGGAATGTGCTATCCTCCGGGATGGCCTAATGGAATTTGTCTGAGCAAATATCAATGCTGTATGAGGCTGGGCGGCCCTATAGAATTTTGTAAGGAAGAATATGGAAATTAACATTCCTATCATTTAAAGGTATATATAAAAGCACGGCTATCTCAAACAGAAATAGCCGTGTTTATTTTTATAAATGTATTGATGATCAGACTTGAATTACCCCTAAATTGAATTTCTCAGTAATAGGAGCATGATTAGCCGCTTCAATTCCCATAGAAATCCATTTTCTTGTGTCTACAGGGTTGATGATGGCATCTGTCCATAATCTGGCTGCTGCATAAGTAGATTCCGTTTGTTTCTGGTATTTTTTTGAAATTGTATCCAGGATTTCGTTGTGTTCTTCTTCAGAAATTTCTTTTCCTTGTTTCTTTAACGTAGATTCCTGGATCTGAGCAAGTACTTTTGCCGCCTGCGCTCCTCCCATTACAGCCAGATCAGCCCAAGGCCATGCAACAATTAATCTAGGATCATAAGCTTTACCACACATAGCATAGTTTCCTGCTCCGTAAGAGTTCCCTGTAATGATGGTAAATTTAGGAACTACAGAATTGGAAACGGCATTTACCATTTTAGCTCCGTCTTTAATGATTCCTCCATGTTCAGATTTTGAGCCTACCATGAATCCGGTAACATCCTGTAAGAAGATTAAAGGTATTTTTCTTTGATTACAGTTGGCAATGAATCGGGTTGCTTTATCAGCAGAATCTGAGTAAATAACTCCACCAAACTGCATTTCTCCTTTACCGCTTTTTACCAATTTTCTCTGATTGGCTACAATACCTACAGACCAGCCATCCACTCTGGCTGTTGCGCAGATGATACTTTTACCGTAATCAGGTTTATATTCTTCGTATTCGGAATTGTCTACAATACATTTAATGATTTCGTAGGTATCATATTGCTCAGCTCTGGAAACCGGCATAATTCCGAAGATATTTTCAGGGTTTTCTTTTGGTGGAAAACTTTCAATTCTGTCAAAGCCGGCTTTTTCAGTACTTCCGATAGATTTCATTATGTTCTTGATTCTGTTCAAAGCATCTTTATCATCTTTAGCTTTATAATCTGTTACACCTGAAATAGAGCAGTGAGTAGTAGCGCCCCCCAATGTTTCATTATCAATACTTTCACCGATAGCTGCTTTTACAAGATAGCTTCCTGCAAGGAAAATAGAGCCTGTTTTATCTACAATCATGGCTTCGTCACTCATAATAGGCAGATAAGCTCCTCCAGCCACACAACTTCCCATAACAGCAGAAATCTGGATAATGCCCATGGAACTCATTTTAGCATTATTTCTGAAAATTCGTCCAAAATGCTCTTTATCCGGGAAAATCTCATCCTGCATAGGAAGATAAACACCTGCAGAGTCTACCAGATAGATGATTGGTAACTTGTTTTCCATGGCAATTTCCTGCGCTCTCAGGTTTTTCTTTCCTGTGATAGGAAACCATGCACCTGCTTTTACAGAAGCATCATTTGCAACGATGATACATTGTCTTCCGGAAACGTAGCCAATAACAACTACAACTCCTCCACTTGGACATCCTCCATGCTCTTTATACATTTCATAGCCTGCAAATGCTCCTACTTCTATGGAATCTGAATCTTTATCGAGAAGATAATCTATTCTTTCTCTTGCTGTCATTTTTCCTTCATCACGAAGCTTCTGAAGCCTCTTCTCACCACCTCCTTTTTTGATCTCAGTGAGTAAGCGATTTATTTCAGATAATTTTAATCTGTTCTGATCTTCTCGTTTATTGAATTCGATGTCCATAAAATTTTCAATTTTTTACGCTTAAAGATACTATTTTTATGAGGAATACAAACAGGAAGTAAAACAGGTGTTTAATAGTTTGGTTTCTAGTAAATTGTGAAATTTTTAACTAAAAAATATTTTTAAATAATTTATATTTTTTCTAACTTTACACTAGAGTAACAGAGGTGATATTCTCTGCAAAATACTCTAAGTTCCTAGTTTATTTTTTTAATAGTTTATTATTTGAAGGCCCTGAAAGTTTAACAAATTTTCAGGGTTTTTTTATTGCTGTTTGTGTGATAGCTAGTAATACTTTCTATATTCTACAATATTCAGGTCAATAAGATGATTCTTGGCTTTTTTATATTTTTTAGCAGGAATAAAACCTAATTTTTCCGGAATTTTTCTGCTGGCTATATTTTCTTCATCTACAGGATATAAAATATACTTAAAAGTGAAAGTCTTTTCCAGGAATTCTATGATAGCTGTTATGATTTCAGTTCCCAGTCCTTTTCCCTGAGAACTTTTTTTTAACCATAGGCCAAGCTCAACAGATTCTTCTGTTATATTATGAATACCACAACACCCAGTAAAACTACTATCGGAGTCCAAGGCAACCATTACCAGATCTGTGTTTTGTGCCAGAGTTCTTTTTGATTCATTAACAAAGGTGATTATATCCTGTCTGTTGCCTTGCGGGTCAAAAGGCATGTATCTGGTAACTTCAGTTGTAAAATGTTCTAAAATATCATCTATGTATAAGTCTTTAACAGGCTTTAAGGTTAGACGTTTTGTTTTGATTTCAATATTTGGGCTTAATATCATATTGTAATTTTGATTTTTTTATTAAATGAATAGAAAAGGTCTTGTATTAGGTGAAAAACTATTAAAAACTTTATTTATCATCTTTTTGTTAATGTAAATTTATATTTTTTTATAAGATTTATAAAAGCGTATTTGTAAATTTGCACGTTAAAAATTCTAAGGAGATAGGTTATGCATAAATTGGCGCTTTTCAGGTTGCACTTAATTGTATTTTTGTGGGGATTCACCGCAATTTTGGGAAAATTGATTCATGCCAATGCACAGATTCTTGTATTTTACAGGATGCTCTTTGCTTCCATTTTTCTTTTTGTATTCATCAGGGTTTTTAAAAAGGACAGTATAAAAGTTTCCAGAAAAATATTTTTTCAGCTGGCAGCAATAGGTTTTGCAATGGCGCTCCATTGGTATTGCTTTTTCTATTCTATTAAAGTTTCCAATGTTTCTATTGCATTAAGCTGTCTTTCCTTATCTACCCTTTTTGCCTCGATTCTGGAGCCTATTATTTTCAAAAGGAAGATTGATATATCAGAAGTGGTAATGGGAACAGTCATCGTTGCCTGTATATTGTTGATCTTTAAAACAGAGTTTCATTTTAAAGAAGGTATTATTTACGGAATCCTGTGTGCTGTATTCGGGACTATTTTTTCTGTTTTTAATGGTAAAATGTTTGGCAAAACGAGTTCAGGAAACATCATTTTTTATGAAATTTTCTGTGGTTGGTTTATTTTAATGATATTTTATTTGCTTTCGGGGCAAATTTTTCAGATGAATGAAATAAACTACCGGGATTTGGCGTTAATATGCTTGTTAGCTAGTGTTTTCACTGCTTTTCCTATGTTAGAATCAGTGAATTTAATGAAGTATATATCACCTTTCACTTTAATTTTAACAGTTAATTTAGAACCTGTCTACGGAATTATACTAGCTTTTTTTATCTTTGGGGAATCAGAACATATGAGCCCTATATTTTATATTGCTTCAGGAGTTATGATACTGGCAATCATAGTAAATGGATTAATTAAAGCCAGAAAAACTAAAAACTTAAACTAAGCATCAAATTTATATGATGAAAAAATATCTTTTACTTGCATTTTCACTGCTGTTTGGGCTTTCTCAATCTCAGATTATCAGGAAATATTCCAATGAATTTTTAAATATCGGAGCAGGAGCTAGAGGACTTGCGATGGGTGGGGCAGTAATCACTAATCAGGATGACGTCTACGCTCCAATGTGGAACCCAGCAGGTTTAATGTCTGTTGAAAGAGACTGGCAAGGTGCCGCGATGCACGCAGAATACTTTGAGTCTATCGCAAAATATGACTATCTGGCGTATGCAAAAGTACTTGAAGAAGGTGTTTTTGGGGTTTCAGTAGTAAGACTTGGTGTAGACAATATTTTGAATACAACCCAGATGATTGACTCTGAAGGGAACATTGATTATGATAAAATCACCAAATTCTCTCAATCCGATTACGCAGCCATTCTTTCTTATGCTTTCAGACCTGGAGGAAATCCAAAACTTGACGTTGGGGTAAATGCTAAAATTGTCTACAGAAATGTTGGTAAATTTGCAAATGGTTATGGTTTCGGTTTTGATGTGGGGGCTATTTATAAAGCGGATAACGGATGGAAATTTGGAGGTATGGTAAGAGATATCACAACTACCGTGAACTTTTGGAGTGTGAATCAGAAAGAGCTTTCAACGGTTGTTAACGGAGAAGAATTCAACCCGGCACCGAAAGACAAACTGGAACTTACAATGCCTAAGCTGAATGTAGGGGCCAGTAAATTATTTGAAATCAATAGTAGTGTTTATGTGCTGCCGGAAGCAGGTATTAACGTAGATTTTGCTAAAACCGCTTCATTAATTTCAACAGACTTTGCAAGTATAAGTCCTTATGCAGGAGCTGAATTGGGATATCAGAAAATGATTTTTGTGAGATTGGGGATCAACAGATTTCAATCAATTACAGATATAGAAGATCTTAAGAGAAAAGTTTCTTTCCAGCCGAGTGCGGGTCTTGGGATCAGGTACAGAGGGCTTACACTGGATTATGCAATTACGAATTCAGGGATAGGCGGATCTAATTTCTATTCCAATTTCTTCTCATTGAAACTGGATATGGGAGCATTCAGAAACGATTAAAATTATAGAAATGAAAAAGTTATCAACGTTGATGTTGGCGGTATGTTCAACAATTGTTTTTGCACAAAAAGTTTCAGACTACAAATATGTTTCAGTTCCTGAAAAATTTGAAACATTTAAGGAGGATTATGATTTAAAAAACTTTTTCACCAAAGCTTTAACAGGGAAAAAGTATGTAGTACTTCCTATTATTAAAGATAACTGGCCTGCTGATGCTAAAATGAACTATTGTAATGTGGTTACAGCAGATATTTTGAATGAAAAAAGTTTATTTAAAAATAAATTGATTATACAGTTTAAAGACTGTAATAATAACTTGATCCTGGAATCCAAAGGAAGCTCAAATATCAAAGAACTTGAAGAGGGGGCGCAGGATGCTTTGAAGCAGGCTGTAACAAAAATACCAATTTCCAATCCTGTAGCACTATTGCCCGCATCCACTAATGGTCAGAGTACATCTCCTGAACCTGTTGTAACTGTTGCCTCTACAGCAGCTCCGGAAGCGAATAGCTACACAAATGGGAAACTGGATGTTCAGAAAATACAGATTGATGCTAATCAGTTTATCTTAGCAAAGTCCGGCAGTTCCGTACCATTTGCCGTTTTCAAAACAACTTCTAAGAATTCAGTTTTTATTGTAAAACTGGCCGATGGAAATACTACCATAGGATATTTTGAAAATGGAAGCATTGTGATGGATATTCCACAGGCTGACGGAAGATATTCCAAAGAAGTTTTTACCGCAAAATAATTGAAAATAAATAGTAAACATAAAAGGCTCTTGAAAAAGAGCCTTTTATAATATATATGCTGATGTGTTTTTCATTTTTTGACTGGACTTTCTACAAGAAATGAATACTATACAGATATAAGAAGTAAGCCAACATCTGTAATGGTAAATGAAAATGTAGAAAGGTTTATAAAATGAGAAAAATTTGCATAACATTATCGTTATTAGTTGATAATACTAATTTATGAAAAAAATACAAATAATATTATTTTTTGATAAAATATTTATTTATTTGTGTTTTTTGTTAACAAATCGTCTTTACGATAAGGGAAGTGTTGATTTTTGTCACTTAGTGATGAAATAGTAAACGGATGTGAAATTTTATAAAAAATAATTATAAAACTACGTCAGATCATCAATTGGCATTAAAAAACTCCCAAATCACTTTAGCCTTACTTTTCCCTAAAATTTCTTCCAAAGTTTCCATATTGGCTTCTTTGATGCGTTTTACAGACTTTAGTTTAGACAGAAGCAGCTCAATAGTTTTTTCTCCAACACCGGGAATTTCTTCCAGTTCAGATTTTATAGTAGAATTTTTTCTTCTTGTTCTGTGATGCTTTACCCCAAATCGATGGGCCTCATCACGTACACGCTGTAAAATTTTTAAAGTTTCGGATTTTTTATCCAGATATAAAGGAATAGGATCTTCGGGGAAGAAAATCTCTTCCAGTCTTTTGGCGATACCTACAATGGTAATTTTTCCGTAAAGTCCCAATAATCTAAGGCTTTTTACTGCAGAAGACAGTTGCCCCTTCCCTCCGTCAATCAGAATCAGTTGGGGAAGATCTTCCCCTTCATCAACCATCCTTTTGTAACGTCGGTAGATCACTTCTTCCATAGTGGCAAAATCGTTAGGGCCTTCCACTGTTTTAGGATGGAAAATTCTGTAATCTGCTTTACTCGGTCTGCCATCTTTGAAAACAACACATGCTGAAACAGGATTAGTTCCCTGGATGTTTGAGTTATCAAAACCTTCAATATGTCTTGGTTCTACAGGCATTCTCAGAAGTTTCTGCATTTCGGCCATGATTCTGTTGGTATGCCTTTCAGGATCTACAATCTGAACCTGTTTCAGTTTTTCCAGACGATATTCTTTAGCATTTTTTTCAGAAAGCTCTACGATTCTTTTCTTGTCACCCACTTTAGGAACAATCAGTTTTACATTAGGAATCTCTACAGATAAGTGGAAAGGTAACAGGACTTCTTTGGAATCCGAAGAAAACTTCTGACGGATCTCAATCAATGCCTCCTCCATAATATCTTCATCTGTTTCTTCAAGAATTTTTTTAATTTCAGTAGTAAAACTCTGGATGATATTTCCATTTCTGATTTTAAAGAAATTGACATAAGCTGCCGTTTCATCACTGGTCATTCCGAAGACATCCACATCATCAATATTAGGATTGACTACCGTGTTTTTAGCCTGATAATCCTCCAGAATATCCAGTCTTTCCTTAATGATCTGAGCTTGCTCAAACTGAAGATTGGAAGCCAGTTTCATCATCTGATTCACCAGGTAATCCTTAGCTTTCCGGAAATCTCCTTTGATAATTCCACGGATTGCATCTATCTTTTCATCATATTCTTCCTTGCTTTCAAGATCTTCACACGGGCCTTCACAGTTTTTGATATGATACTCCAGGCATACTTTATATTTTCCTTCGGCAATCTTAGCCGGAGAAAGATTCAGGTTACAGGTTCTGAGCTTGTAAATATGCTTGATAGTGTCCAGTAAAATCTTTGCGGGACGCACTTTTGCATAAGGACCATAATATTCGGATCCATCTTTAATTACATTTCTGGTCAGAAAGATTCTTGGGAAATCTTCATTCTTGATGCAGATCCACGGATAGGTTTTATCATCCTTTAGCATGACATTATAGAACGGCTGATGTTCCTTAATCAGATTATTTTCTAATAAAAGTGCATCATATTCACTGTTTACAATTGTCGTTTCCAATCGCTGGATTTTACCGACCATTATTTTGATCCTGTATCCGGAAAGGTTTTTGTTGAAATAGGAGAGAACCCTTTTTTTGAGATTTTTAGCTTTCCCAACATACAAAAGCTGTTCGTTTTTATCATAATAACGATAAACGCCGGGTTCGGATGGTAAGGTTTTGAGCTGTAGTTCTAAAGAAGGATTCATATAACAAAATTAAGGAAACTTTCCCTATTTAAAAAAGAAAAACCTGCAGATGAGTCCGCAGGTTTTATTTTATTGTTGCAAATATTTTATCCGTTTGCCATTGCTGTGTATTCACTTACAAGAAAACTGAAGTAATCCCATTCCACAGAGTTTTTAGGATATTTTTTCATAAACTCGGAATTGTCACCAAATAGAAAATCGTAGTTCTCTTCAAAATCATCTTTATGAAGCCACATCACTTTGTCGCCTTTCTTTACATAATAAGATTTGATAACCCCGCCTCCAAGTTGTGGGGAGCCCATTACAGAAAAACCTGTTGTTTCTTTAGCTCTAGGATCGTGATATACTGAAATAATATCATCAAAACCAGGATTGATAACCTGCATTAGAAATTCCTTATCATCTTTTTTGTTCTTTAAGGAAACAGTCTGGTTTACAAAATAAATTCTGTCGTTATTCGTATTTTTAGTCAGCTTCTTAGTTCCAAAGTTTCTGATATTCCCCATGTATCTGGCCACTTTAGCAATTTTTTCAGCATTGCTTGGGTATACATACATTTCATTGATCTGATCAGCATTGAAAGTAGCATTCTTTTTTGTTATACTGTCTTTGATCGCTACTTCATAGATCTGTCCTTTTTTGGTTTCAATCTTATTGCAGAAACCTTTGTAAGTAGTTCCGTCTTTTAGGATGATTGTAGATGTTTTCTTAGGAGATGGCGTATTAAAACCTTCATTGAAAAGGTAAGTCTCCATTTTTTTGATGTCCTCTTTAGAATATTTTACTTTCTGGGCGAAAGTTGTTGTGCTTGCTACACATAAAGCAAGGAGTAGAGTTTTCAGTCTCATGTATTATTGTTTTTAATTTCGGGGCTAAAAATAGTAAAATAATTTCCTTGTTGATATAAAAATATAGAAGATTGAAATTTAGCTTTTCCAATTATTGTTAAATGCGTAATTTTAAGAAAATTTTTTAGAAATGATATACGGGGTAGATGTTTTTACTTTCCATGATGTTCTGGAAATCTGTAAAAAGCCAAATAAAGCCAAGCTTAATAAAGCCGCAAAAGAACAAATCTTAAAATCTCAGAAAAACGTACAGAAAATAGTAGAGTCTGACAGATGTGTGTATGGAATCAATACAGGGTTCGGACCTTTATGTGATACTAAAATATCGGCAGACGAAACAGCTCAGTTACAATATAATCTGATCATCTCTCACGCAGTAGGAGTAGGAAAGCCAATTGATAAAGAACTTTCCAAAATTATGATGATTGCTAAAGTTCATGCGCTTTCAAAAGGCTTTTCCGGAGTTTCTCTGGAAGTGATCGAAAGGATGATTTTGATGCTTGAAAAAGATATCATTCCGGTAGTTCCTGAACAGGGCTCTGTAGGAGCTTCAGGTGACCTTGCTCCTTTGGCCCATCTGGTTTTGCCTTTATTAGGTTTAGGACAGGTTTGGGAAGGAAATCAGATTTCTGATACCATGGAAGTTCTGAAGAAACATGACCTTGAAGCATTGGCTTTAGGCCCAAAAGAAGGATTAGGACTGATCAACGGAACACAGTTTATCCTTGCTCATGCGATCAAAGGACTTGAAAAATTCGAGTATTTATTAGATCTTGCAGATATGACGGCTGCAATGAGTATTGAAGCATACAGAGGTTCTGCGAGCCCATTCAAAAAAGAGCTGCATGAGATAAGACCTTTTGAAGGAAGTAAAAAAGTAGCGGCAAGAATGCTTAAATTCTTAAAAGGATCAGAAAATATGAAGGCTCACGAAGATTGTGAGAGAGTTCAGGATCCTTATTCCATGAGATGTGTACCACAGGTTCACGGAGCCAGCAGAAATGCTTTTGAGCATCTTAGAAGTATGGCGGAAACAGAACTGAATTCCGTAACGGACAACCCGATTGTATTAAGTGCTGAAGAATCTATTTCCGGGGGTAACTTCCACGGACAACTGATGGCTTTGCCTTTAGATTATGCTACATTGGCGGCTGCAGAATTGGGAAATATTTCTGACAGAAGAAGTTACTTATTATTAGAAGGAAAATACGGATTACCAAGATTATTGACGGAAAGCTCAGGTTTAAACTCAGGATTTATGATTCCTCAGTATACTTCAGCTGCTTTGGTTACAGAAAATAAAACATTATGTTTCCCGGCATCGGCAGATTCTATTCCTACAAGTTTAGGTCAGGAAGACCACGTTTCTATGGGAAGTATTTCCGGAAGAAAATTCAATCAGGTTCTTGGAAACCTTGTGAATATTCTATCTGTTGAGTTGATGTTTGCTGCTCAGGGATTGGAATTCAGAAGACCGTCAAAATGCGCTAAAGTAATTGAAGAGAACTTTACAATTCTTCGTTCTAAAGTTGCTAAACTTGAAGATGATAGACTGATTGGTAAAGATATGCTGGCGATAGCGGAATTAATTAACGAAAGAAAATTTGTTGTTAATTAATCTAAAATACAATAAAAGCTTCCGAAAGGGAGCTTTTTTGTTTTCACAAATCTTTAAATTCTTCAATCTTTTAATCAAACAAAATGCACATACTCAGAACAGATTCCACCAATACAGACTTTCAAAAATTAGTAAAATCTCTTGACGCTACTTTAGCAGAACATAATGGTGAGGAAGATGACTTTTTTGCTCAGTTTAATAAAATCGATACGATTAAAAACTGTATTGTAGTCTATATTGATACTATTCCGGCAGCTTGCGGAGCGTTCAAACCTTTTTCCGAAGATACAGTAGAAATAAAAAGGATGTTTACCAATCCGGAATTCAGAAAAAAAGGGCTGGGTTCAGCTATTGTAAAAGAACTCGAAAACTGGGCATCCGAATTGAATTTTAAAAAAGCAGTATTGGAGACTTCTCAAGACCTTAAAAGTGCAATCTCTGTGTATGAAAAAAGTGGTTTTTACAGAATACCCAACTATGGGCAATACGTTGGAATAGAGCAAAGTGTCTGCTACGAGAAAGTATTGTAATTTAATATTCATGTAATGGTAAATTCAAACTTTTTAAGTTTTTAATTCCCGTTAAAGTGTTATATTGTGGATCCAACCAAAATTATAACATATGAAAAAAACTGTATTCCTACTGGCAATATTTTTTGCCTTACACTCGTGTTCCAGAGAAGAACTTCAGAACGAAAACGTAAAAACAGAAATGGCTCAGAAAGATCCGTTGACGGCAAAGCAGATCAATGAACGGATCAATCAGTCCATCAAAACGGATGGTGCTTTCAATTGGAAAAATGAGTCAGATCACTTTGTGTGGAGTGCTATTTTCCGCGGAAACAGAATGGTATCTATCGGATTCGGCTCTTCTAAAGATGATTTCGACAGAAGTAAATCCCCAAACAACAGCGATATGGAAAAGGAGATACTTTCTGTCATCAAAAAATATGAAGGGAAAGATGAAAGAGGTTTTCTTCTTCTTTCAGACCAATATCTTAATCAGATGGATGTTGTGATTGAAAAAGAAGAAACAATCACCGCCCTTCGACAAATGAAAACAATTCGATATCTGGAGCCTGCAGACTATCATTATTTTGAATTCGAGGACCAATCTGCTGCAAAATCCTCTGGGAGCGGTTCATCAGGATGTGGTTTTTCATCATCAACATTAAGTACTGCAGATTACACCTCTACAGCACCAAGCGCAAAAATTCCATGGGCTTTCACTAAGCACAGCATTCCTGAAGCTTGGAGCTACAGTACAGGAGCAGGCGTTACCATCGGACTTATTGATACAGGGGTTTCTCCGGAACAGACTTTGTTGGGAGGAAGCTTTAACAATGGAGCTTCTTCAGGAAGAACAATCAGTAAACTCGGAGTTTATAATTCTGACGGATCCGGAGATCAGTGCGGGCACGGAACAAAAATGGCTTCCGTGATGACAGCTCCGAGAAATAATGCAGGATTGCCTGTAGGAGTTGCTTACAATGCAAATCTGATCGCTTACAGAGCTGCAGAAAATGTTGTGCTGGAAACTTCCAGTGAGCAGACTGCTGTAAAAACGGCTTTTACAGAATTGGGTAACAATACCAGTGTAAAAATCATTTCAATGTCAATGGGACATATTTTCTCTGTCGGGAAAATTGAGGATGGTGTTAAATATGCTTATTCTAAAGGAAAACTGATCTTCTGTGCAGGAGGTACTTCTACCAGCTTCACTAATTTTGTTGGAGTGATTTTCCCGGCTTCGATGTCAGAAACACAGGCGATAACAGGGGTGAAAGAAAATACTTCTAATCAGAAATGTGATGTTTGCCACTCCGGAAGTCAGATTGATTTTACCTTCCAGATGGAGAGACCTTCAGGAAATACGGTTCCGGTTTTGAGCTATTATAACGGACAGGCAGATTATGTAGGAGGTTCTTCAGTTGCTACAGCTGCTACGGCAGGAATTGCAGCCTTAGTTTGGGCTAAAAATCCATCATGGACAAGAGAGCAGGTTCTTAATAAAATGAGACAGTCTGCAACCTATTATCCAAATGTTAATTCAAACTACGGCTACGGAAACATCAATGTTTTAAAAGCAGTACAGTAAATTATACTACCATTATAAAAAGAAAAGGAAATATCTCATTTGAGGTATTTCCTTTTTATTTTTAATATCCGGTTATGATTATCCGATCCTTACACTCGTCATACTCAGTGAGCCTCCTATCAGTTCATCATTAAATAAAGTTAGCTCTTCAGACTGATCTTTTAATCCTAAAGTATACAATAAAGGAAGATAATGATCAGGTGTAGGAACTGCATATTGTAAGAAAGTTCCCTGTTTCTGATAATCGATAATATTCTGAAAATTTCCATCCAAAAGCCAGTTATTGGTTTTTTCTCTAGCTTCTATTGCCCAGTCCCAGCCGGCACCTACTGTATTAATATTTTTCCAGTCGATAAGCCTTAAGTTATGAACAATATTTCCGCTTCCTATGATCAGAATACCCTTTTCACGCAGCTTATTCAGTCTTTTGGAAAGATCATAATGATATTGCGGTGGTTTTGTATGGTCTATACTCAGCTGAATTACAGGAATATCTGCATCAGGATACATATGTTTTATTACAGACCATGCACCATGATCCAGCCCCCAGCTATGGTCTTCTTCCACATCAACCGGCAGAAGAAGTTCTGCTGCTTCTTTTGCTAATTCCGGACTTCCCGGAGCAGGATACTGTACATCAAAAAGCGCTTTTGGGAATCCATAAAAATCATGGATGGTTTTAGGCATATCCATAGCGGTTACAAAAGTTCCGTCGGTATACCAATGGGCAGAAATACAAAGAATTGCATTAGGTTTCGGAATCTCAGAAGCTGCTTTTCGGAAACCCTGTACAAATTGGTTTTCTTCAATGGCGTTCATAGGTGAACCATGTCCAAGAAATAAAACGGGCATTCTCTGTGTATTTTTAAAACTATTGCTTATGTTTTGAAGATCGTTGAGGTTCATAAATTAAATATTGAAGAGTCTAAAAAAATAAAAGGTTCAAGGCTTTTAGACAAATCCCTGAACCTTTTATATTATGTGTTATAAACTATGCTTGTTTTACAAACTGTAATTCACCAGCTATTTTTACATCATCACTTACCATTACACCTCCTGCTTCAAGAGCTGCATTCCAGTTTAATCCAAAATCTTTTCTGTTGATTTTTCCTTCAAAAGAGAAACCTGCTTTTGTATTTCCCCATGGGTCTACATTAATTCCTCCGAAGTCTACATCAAGAGTTACAGGTTTTGTAATTCCGTTGATTGTAAGATTTCCAACAATTGAATTATTTAATGCCTGAGATTCAAAAGTGATAGTAGGGTGTACTTCAGCATTGAAAAATTCTGCAGACTTTAAGTGATTGTCTCTGTCTGTATTGTTTGTGAATACAGAATCTGTTTGAATTGTAGCTGTAGTTTTTGCATTTGCAAAAAATTCATCATCAGAGTCAATTTCAGCAGTGAAAGTTCTGAAGCTTCCTTTTACGTTAGAGATCATCATGTGTTTTACTTTGAAAGTAATTTCACTATGCGTTGGGTCTAAGATCCATTTTGTTGCCATTGTATTTTGTATTTTTTGTTTGTTATTAATGATGCAAATTTAGGATAGGGAGCATATACAAGTCATTGATATAGGATAAGAAATGTATTTTTCTACTATCAATCGTCAATTTTGCTTCGCAAGTGAATGGTGAATTTATTCCAACATTAAATTGACAAGCAAGGCGGATTGACGATTCACTATTCACCTCTTAATCCCCTTTAAATTCTACTATTAAGTTAAGAAATAATTTCTTATTAGTGTATAAATTCCATTTTATGAATGTTTTAATTTAACATTTCTTAACGGTTGGTTTTTATTTCTTATTTTTGGTGGATTCAATTTTATACAATGAAATTACATAAATTTTCTTTATTGATGCTGGTTTTAGGCAGTTCAGCATTTGCCCAGACCCAGAAATTTACGATGGCTGAGGCTGTAAATGGGATGAGAACAAACCTTGCGGTGAAAAATATTTCCCAATTTTCATGGGCTGCAGACGGAAAGTCATACATTCAGGCTGTGAAAGGCGGTTATCTGATTACAGATTTAAAAACCAATAAACAGGATACCCTAATCTCGTTAAGTCAACTGAATAGAAACTTATCCGGTGAGAAGTTGAAAACTGTTCCGGCAATCAAATTTACAGGAAACTCCAACGGATACTTTACCACTGGCGGGAAAATGTCTTGGATTGAAAAATCCGGAAATGACTGGAAAGTAAAAAATACAGCTTCTGTAGATCAGGATGCCGCGAATGTGAAAATGTTTGGGGATGGCCAGACTTTTGCCTTCACAGCAAAGAACAATTTATTTGTAAACAGGAACGGAAAGACCATTGCGGTAACCAATGAGTCTAATGAAAATATCATCAGCGGACAGGCTGTTCACAGAAATGAATTCGGAATTGATACCGGAATTTTCCCTGCTCCAAACTCTGAGAGCGTGGCGTTCTATAAAATGGATCAGAGCATGGTGGCAGATTACCCAATCATTGACTGGTCTGTAACGCCTGCTGTTAATCATAATATCAAATACCCGATGGCTGGTCAGACTTCTCATCAGGTGACATTAGGGGTTTTCAATATTAAAACTCAATCTACGACTTTCTTAAAAGTTGAAGGAGAAAAAGATCAATATTTAACAGCTGTTACCTGGAGTCCGGATTCTAAGTACATTTTTGTAGGAGTTCTGAACAGAGGCCAGAATCATATGAAAATGAATCAATATGATGCGACTACAGGAGAGTTGGTAAAAACATTATTTGAAGAAACAGACAGTAAATATGTAGAACCGCAGCATCCGCTTACTTTCTTTCCGAACTCCAATACAGATTTTATCTGGCAGAGTCAGAGAACGGGATACAATCATCTGTTCCATTACAGTCTGGAAAAAGGACTGGTTGCACAAATCACAAAAGGTGACTGGCTGGTAACAGATATTTTAGGATTCAATGAAAAGAAAAAGGAAATCTATTTCACTTCTACGAAAGAGACTCCTTTAGAAAGACATTTATACAGAATCAACTGGACGAACTTCAAAATGCAGAGGCTGGACAGTGCGGAAGGGATGCATGCAGGAACTTTGAGCAGTGACGGAAACTACCTTTATGACGCTTACAGCAATGCCAGTTCACCGAGAGTTGCTAATATTATTAATACGGCCAATTTAAAATCTACTAATATCCTTACTTCTGAAAATCCATTAAAGAATTATCAGAGACCAGAAATTAAAAATGTAGAATTAAAGGCAGATGACGGAACTATTTTGTATGGAAAAATCATCCTTCCAACAAATTTTGATCCGAATAAAAAATATCCTACCATTGTTTATTTGTATAACGGACCGCACTTACAGCTGATCACAAACAGTTTCCCTGCTTCCGGAAACCTTTGGTATGAATATATGGCTCAGAACGGGTATATCATCTTCACAATGGACGGAAGAGGTTCTTCTAACCGTGGAATGAAATTTGAGCAGGCAGTATTCAGAAATCTGGGAACTACAGAAATGAATGATCAGATGAAAGGGGTAGAATACTTAAAGTCTCTTCCTTATGTAGATGGTGACAAAATGGGAATCCATGGATGGAGCTTCGGAGGATTTATGACGACAAGTTTTATGCTTCGTAAGCCGGATGTATTCAAAGTAGGAGTAGCAGGAGGACCGGTAATCGACTGGAGTATGTATGAAATCATGTATGGAGAAAGATATATGGATACCCCACAGGAAAATCCACAGGGATATGCCGCTGCTAATCTTTTGGATAAAGTTCAGAACCTGAAAGGGAAATTACTGATGATTCACGGGGCGCAGGATGATGTAGTAGTATGGCAGCATTCTATCAAATTCATCAAGTCTGCGGTTGATAACGGAGTTCAGCTAGACTACTTTACGTATCCGGGACATCCGCATAATGTGATAGGTAAAGACAGAGTTCACCTGATGCAGAAGATTACAGATTATTTTGATTTATATCTGAAGAAATAATAATACAAGTCCAGTCTAATTTTAGGCTGGATTTTTTTTGATAAATAGGGTAGTTGGAAAACGCAAAGGCGCAAAGAATTTTATTATCATGCTGTTTTAAGGCACAAGAAAATCAAAGATTTTCAGCAAGGATTTTTTATAGTATTAGGATTATGAAATTTTATTGCAAATAAAATCCTGGCGCCTTAAAGCATCTGTTTTTCAAAAATCGCGCCTTTGCGTTTTCCAACAAAAGGTATCTATTTGTTTAAGCCTCCGATCTTACCAAACATCAATGTTTTTGATTTTTCATAGCTGTAATTTTGTATTACTAAAATCAATAATATGGAATTAGGAATAGGAATGTTCGGGGATTTGGCTTTTGACCAATCCACCGGAAAATATAGAGATGCGGGAATTAAGATTCGTGAAATACTGGATCAGGTAAAATTGATGGATGAGGTGGGAATTGATGTGTTTGCTATGGGAGAACATCATCGTGCAGATTATGCCGTTTCCTCTCCGGAAATGGTATTGGCAGCGGCAGCAAGTGTTACAAAAAATATAAAACTGGCCAGCGGGGTTACGGTTTTAAGTTCTTCGGAGCCGGTAAAAGTATATGAAGACTTTTCAACATTGGATCTTATTTCAGATGGCAGAGCAGAGATATTTGTGGGACGTGGAAGTTTCATTGAATCATTTCCTTTATATGGATATTCTTTGGATGATTATGAACAGCTATTTGACGAAAAGTTAGAATTATTACTGAAAATCAATTCCGAGGAAAATGTAAGCTGGTCAGGAAAACTTCGTGCCCCAATGCATAATCAAACCGTGTATCCAAGAGCAAAAAATGAGGGAAAACTTTCAATCTGGAGAGCAGTTGGAGGAACTCCTCAATCTGTTTTAAGCGCGGCACAATTGGGAATGCCTTTAGTGGTAGCTATCATTGGAGGAATGCCAATTCAGTTTAGAAATCTGATCGAATTCTATAAGCAGGAATACCAAAAAGCAGGGCATGATGTTGCTAAGATGCAGATTGCTGTTCATTCCCATACTTTTGTGAGTGATGATCAAAAAGTAGCGGATGGGTATTTTCACAATTATAAATCCCAGATGGATAGGATTGGGGCTTCAAGAGGCTGGGCTCCTTATACAAAGGCGCAGTATGATGGTGGAAGAAGTAAAGATGGTGCCTTATTTATCGGAAGTCCGGCAGAAGTAGCAGACAAAATTGCTTATATGAAGGAAATTTTCGGAATTACCAGATTTATCGGACACATGGATGTGGGAGATCCTGCCCATGAAGTGATGATGAAGTCTATTGAATTGTTTGGAAATGAAGTGAAGCCAGTCATTAAAGACTTATAAAATAAAAGAGACTGTCTCAGAAGTGTCATTCTGACGAAGGAAGAATTTCATAGATAACCAAGTATATGAGATTCTTCACTACATTTCATTTCGTTCAGAATGACAAAAGCCAAATTATTTGACTTTTGAGATAGCCTCTTTCTATAGAAATCACAAAAATTATATTTTCTGATAATATGCTATTGCAATCTGTGGATGAAATGGAAGCATGAATGTTTCCCATCCATTATCCTGATTCACTTCCTGGCTGAGAAGATATTTGTTGTCTATGATATCAATTAGCAAAAGCTCAGATGAAAAAAAGGTAAGCCCTATTTTATGTTTTGAAGAATCTTCCAGATGAGAAGAAATCAGATCCAGCTTAAAATTGGCAAAAGGAAAAAACGTACTTCCTAATACATCAGGTAAGCTTCTGATCACTCCACCCAATTGTGAAACATAGTTGCTGGCGGCACCACTTAATAAAAAAGGAATTTGTTTGGCGCCCGGATTTTTCTGAAGCAGCTCCCAATAGTTCTTCACGGGATTTTCTTTGTCATCAAAAACCTGATGTTGAATTTTATATTCAAAATAGGTATCATCAAAAACATACCGATCCCAAATCATTTCAGAACTGTGATCAATAACAATACGAAAAGCAAGTTTTATTTTTTTCATTGGTTATCGTTTGATGTATAAAAGGTATTTTTAGTTTTAAACTTCCATAAAAAGGATCAAAGCATTTTCACTTAATGCTTCAAATTCCAATTCTTCCAGTTCCCAGAGAAGAATTGCATCCCGATTTTCCATCAGTCTGTTTTGAAACTCAAATGCTCCATTAATAACCATTCCGAAAATAGATTTATCTGATTCCTTCAATGCATAATATCCTTCAGCCCGGCTATTGTATAGACCAATGAAATTGGGGTGTCGTATTGTTTTTGAAATTTGAAAAGTATTGTTTTTAAGAGTGAAATCTAACTCGTTTTTGGAAAACTTCTGAGGGCATTCTTCTTTTTTAAATTCAAAAACTAAAAGGTCTGACCTGTCATGATGCACCAGATTTTTGATGACAATATCTTTTCCTGATTGAGTATTCACAGTAAGTGACATTCCTGCTGAAATCGGTTCATAAAAATCAGTAATAATAATCTCTCCATACAAAGGAAGGATAAGAAGTGTTCTTTCTCCATCAAAATTGAATCTCACTTCTCCTTCAATATCCAGTAGGATTTCCTTTAGACTAACCAAAGTATGGGTTTTCTCTTCATCTTTCAGAATTTCTGTAATTACACTTTTTTCATTTTCCTGCCAGATTCTGAAATCATTTTTGAAAATTTTTGAAGGGGTCTGAACTAACATATCTGTATGATTTAATATCTCCACTTTGCACAGACTGATCATTGCTTTTGAGGATAGGTAACACTAGAATAATTCACATCTTTACCAGACCTGTGCTTTGTGGAAATGGCTAATAACTAATATTAAAGAACTTCTCAGCGTTTATGCCGAAACTTTTATAGTATGAGTAAGCGCAAAACCTCCGCTTATATTTCCGGTAATACTAGACATTTCATTAGACGTTCCGTCACTGAATACGTTATCATTGGCATTGTATGTATATCCGTTCATTCCTTTGTAACCAGTGCTTGCCGCTACTTGTACTACCGCACTGTTACTTCCCTCAGGAAATGCAATCTGGGTGACCAATAAAGATTGTCCTGCAGAATTATAAACATGAACGTGAATATGAGTAGCTCTTCCGTTATACCAGCCCGGGAAAATAGAAGTAAAGTTTACCTGGCCATTGGCATCTGTAGTCTGTCTTCCTCTTAAAAAATGAACGGAAGTATAGTTGGCAGACTGCATTCCTGTTCCTCCATATTCGGAATAATTTCCGTCTTTATCACAATGCCAGATGTCTACAAAGGCACCCTGAAGAATGGCACAGCCAGTATTTACATTCTGAATGGTTATAGTAATGGTAAAAGGAATTCCTGTTCTGTCACTTACAATATTATTTTGAACCAAGCTTGATGGAGATTTTGTAGGAAACGGACCTTCTGTCTCTGTGTTTGTAACAGAACATCCTGTAGAACCAGATCCTGTAGAGGTATCGGAAGAGGAGTCTACTATATCATCGTCATTTCCGCAGTGGATTAAAAGGGGAGCGGCAACGGCTGTTACCCCTGCCAGGCCCAGACTTTTCAGAAAGCCTTTTCTGTTCATTGTTTTCATAATACAGGGTTTTAAGATTATTATACGTAAAGACGATCAGTCTAAATTATTCATCTTCATGAGTTTCTTATCCCAAAAGTATTTTCAAAAAACAATGCAGGAAAATTTATGAGGTAAACGAAGAAAATGTGTCGGTAAATGAGTGTTTTTTAAGAATCGTTAAGAATATTATCAACAACTGTGAGGATTAGATCTCACAATTCATTTAATGAGAAATTGTAATAATGGGAAAAATATTCTAGCCCCGATTGCAGTAGAAATCCTTTTTGAAAAAAAGATTGTAACGGAAAGCGGGTAACAGCTCCTAATCAGAATAAAGAAAGACGTCATTTATTTACAATTTTCATGACAATATCTTTATAGGTTTCTCCAATAGGGATAATGAATGCTCCGATATGGATGCTGCGATTGACGATTGTTTTAATGTTTTGTACGGGAACAATATAAGAACGATGAACTCTCACAAAATCTTTTTCAGACAGCTTTTCTAAAATGTTTTTCATGGAAGAGCGTGCAGTAATGGTAGAATGATCAATCAAATGAATCTGGATATAATCATCTAGTCCTTCAATCAAAAGAATATCATTAAAGTTGATCTTATGAAGTTTGTAATCCGCACGTATGGAAAGGTATTTTATCTCATCGGTATCAGGATTTGTTTTTACTTTTTCAACAGCTGCTCTGAATCTTTCAAAAGAAAATGGTTTTAACAGGTAATCTACAGCATTAATACTGAAAGCATCTACGGCGTATTCTGAATAAGCTGTGGTAAAAATAACTTTGGTGTTCTGGGAGATATTTTTATAAAAATCCATACCATTTTTGGGAGGCATTTCTATATCCAGAAAGATGAGGTCAACAGGGAATTTGTTGAGATACTTTTGCGCATCACTTTGAGTATTGAAGATCTTTTCCAGAGACAGATTTTCAATTTTGCCGGCATAATTTTCAATGATTTTCAAGGCGAGAATTTCATCGTCAAGGGCGATGGCTTTTATCATAGTTTACAGTAAATTAATCTTTAAATCAACTTCATAAGTCCTTCCGTTATTCATAGTATGTAACGAATATTTTCCCGGATAAACCTGTTGTAAATGCTCAAGAGTATTTTTCAATCCAACTTTTAAACTTTCTTCATCCGTAATATTGCGGGTCACAATATTATTAAAAACATTAAAATGTATAGATTCTTCCCGGATAATTATTTTGACGGATATTTTTGAATTTTCCTCTGCATTAAAACCATATTTGAAAGCATTCTCAATAAAATTAACCAAAATAAACGGAGCTATCTGCAGTTTTTTTGTTTCTCCTGTTTCAGTATAGGAAAAATCCAGGCTGCTGTCTGTTCTGAGCAGTTGAAGAGCTATATAATCTTTTACATATTCAATTTCTTTGCTAAGTTTTACCAGATCTTTACTGCTCTCCTGTACCACATAGCGCATGACATTGGAGAGTTTCAGGATTCCGTTGGGAGTATCCTCTGATTTGAGTAATGCCAGTGAGTATATAGAATTTAAAATATTGAATAAAAAATGAGGCTGCAGCTGGTATTTTAAGCTTAATAATTCTGCCTTGGCTTTGGAACGTTCCAGTTCTTTTTTCTCAATATTTTTAAAAATAAATAGAGAGGATAAAAACGAAAACAGGAATGGCAGAAGTGATGAGAAGATCATCTGGCCATAAAATGTATTATTTTTATGCTGGAAATCTTCCTGAGGAAACCTTTCTCCCAGTGGCTGAGGTGGCATGTCTCCGTTGGGATTTGCAGGTGTCTGCATCTGCATAGGAAAATGTCGGACAGGAATTCTGTTTTCAGCGGTAAGATAATTCGGAACAAAAACCATAATTCCAAAACATATCAAAAGACAGAGTGTAAATAGAAAATATTTCTTCCGACTATAAAGCTTAGGTAGAAACAGGTTGAGGTTGACGTAGAAAAAAATTACCACCAGCACAAAACGAATAAACTCTCTCTGGAATGGGGATACCTTAAACACAGATAACGTTCCGTCAAAATCTGGGGAAGAAACGATCGGAATTGTCAAAAGTAACAGGATTAGGATAATATGTTGGGCAATTTTTTTCATGCAGTATAATGAATTAAAATGCAGTTCTTTTCTGAATTCAAATGTAATAAAATGACATATATAAAATACACCTGAGACCAAAATGAAAATCTCAGGTGTACTTTTTAAAAATTGAAACTATGTTTATATAATCTCAATCAAGCTTCCCCTTTCCTCGTCTTTGATAATATTCAGAGCCGTAGGGATCTTCTCTTTCAGCTCTTCAACGTGCGAAATAATTCCTACAATCCTGTTTTCTTTCATCAGATTGGTGAGAGTTTCAAATACAATGTTCACAGATTCCGTATCCTGAGTTCCAAAACCTTCATCAATAAAGAAGAAATTTTTATCTGCTTGTGCATTGGCCTGAACACTTTCTGCCAGAGCCAGAGCCAGACTCAGCGATACCTGGAAGGCTTGCCCTCCCGAAAGTGTTTTTACACTTCTGCTTTTCCCTTCGTTGAGATAATCAATAATCTCGAAATCATTATTTTCATTAAGCTGCAGACTCAGCTGGTTTCTGGTCATTCTATGGAAACGAACATTGGCATGATCACAGAGTTGTCTCAGATAAATAGACGAAACATATTGTACAAAACCTGCACCTTTAAACAGGTTCATCATTACTTTTAAATTCTCGGAACGCTTCTGGAGCTTTGCCAACTCTTTCAGAAGATCACCTTTTTTTACGAATTCTTTTTCCAGTCGGTCTATTTCTGCAGCTTTTGTTACTACAGAATCACTAATTTTTTTCTGTTCACTTTGAGCTTCACTGAACTGTTGCTCAGCCAGAGAAAATTGTTCATTATCGAACGAAAGTCCCTTCAGTTTTAATTCCAGTTCTCCAATGAATTTTCTTAAAGCTTCAAAATCAACCCTGAAATTCTGAACTTTGACTCTCACAAGCTGAACATTGATTTCCTGAAGCAAAATATTTTCAACCTCCTTGAACTCAGTGAAATTCTGATCTGTCAAAGCTTTGGTTATAGCCTCTTTATTACCGGAAATTTCTTTTTCAAGTTCCGTGATCTGTTTTTCAGATTGGCTGACAATGGTTTTTTGCTCTGCAAGTTTTGGAGACAGAATTTTTTCCTGTTCTACGGCTTTTTGATAGTTTTCTTCAGTTTCTTTATTAGATTGTACCAGCTTTTGATAGGCTTCATCAACTTCTGTTATTTCCTTTTGGGCATACAGGTTCCAGTCCAGGATTTTGAGCCCGGAACGGCTGATATTGATCTGCTCCTGTTTTGAAACTTCTTCCATCCTGAAGGCTTCCAAGGCGCTCTTGTATTTTTCCAACGTTTTACTTTCTTTTTCTAAAGACTCTCTTTCCAGAGCAATGTTTCTCTCTGTTTCTTCAATCTTTTTTTCTAAAGCAAATGAATCTGAGCGTTTTTTCTCAAATTCTTCTTCCTGATCCGGAGAAAATGGTTTCCAGGTGAAACTCAGGATATGATTTTCAATATCCTTCTGAATCTGAAGAACAATCTTCTGCTCCGAAAGAAGCTGCTCCTCAAAGATTTTTTTGCGGTCCAGAATTTTGTCAATTTCAGCTTCCTTTTTTTGAATACCAGATGCTTCCTGTTCAACAGATATTATTGTCTCCTGAGTTTCCTTTAGTTCAGTATTAACATCTTGAATTTCTATAATATGTGGATGTTCCTTAGAACCGCAAAGAGGACAGTTTTCCCCATCATGAAGCTCACTGGCAAAACGGGAAAGCTCTTTCTGAATTTTAAGATGATCCAGTTTCTGAGAAAGCTCTTTTTTCTTTACTTCTAAAACTTCTGTCCTGTTTTTGAAATCTTCCTTATAATTTTCGTGATACGCAAAAGGTTTTAGTTCTTCAGCAATTTCTTCAATCTGTTTCTGATGTTTTCCGATCTTTTCAGTTTGTTCCTGCTGTAATTTTTTAAAATTCTTTTGCTGAATAAACCAGTTTCCCACCTCAGAAAGTAAAGAGGAATCCAGCTTTTGTTCTTTTAATATTTTAATCTGGGAAGAGAGTTCATCAATCTTCCTTTGGGTTTTCTCTTTATTGATCTCTACTTCCTTTACCTTTTCAGAACCTTTCTGAGTTCTTTCATTCAAGGTTTTAATCTCTTCGGAAAACTTCAGAATCTGAATAATAAGATTCATGTCATTTTCCTGAATTCTTAACTGATCCAGAACTTTAAATCGAGGTTCAAGAGTAGAAAGCTGTTCCTTTATGATAATAAAATCCTTCTCGGTTTCCTGCCATGCCTTAATTTGTTGTTCTCTCTCTTTCTGTTTCTCTACAATTTCTTTTGAAAGCTTATTTTTCTCAATAATCAACGGATTGAAAAGTCTGAAAACACGGTCATATAATTCCGTTTGGGCTTCCAGCGCATCTATCTGAGGCTTCTCTTCAGAAAGTTTGCTGAATTTTTCCTTATTCTGCTGTAAACTGTCAAAATCACTTTTTAAGTTTTTCAGCTGTTGATAAGTTTGGGAAATCTTTTCCAGCTTTTCATTGGATTCGGAGAGAATTTTCTGCTCCTCGACCAACTTTTCTTTCTGCATCTGGATTTTCTCTTCATTAACTTCTTCAAAACCTTTTAACTGTCCTTCAAGCTGATCCAGCTCAGATCTGTTTTTTACATTAAGTACTGAAACGTTGTTCTGAAGATCAAATTTCTGAAGATTAAAAATTTCCTTCATCATATTTGTTCTTTCTGCAGCGCCCAATTCAAGGAATTCTTTGAACTGACCCTGCGGAATGATGATGGTTCTTTTAAAATTGGAATAGCTTAAACCGATGATAATCTCTGCGTTAGAGTGATCCAGAGGAACCCATTTGCCATTGATATTTTCATAGAAAGTAACCGCATTGGGCTTTACCTCTTCAAATTTTTTTGAATTTCGTTTAAAATCACGGGTGGCACGGAAGAGTTTATTCTCATAATTTATAAAATCAAATTCTATATAAGAACTGTTTGATTTTAAATTCATCATGTTATAGGCCCTTTTGTCACGCATGTTCAAACGTTCCGTTTCTCCATACAGGGCAAACGAAATAGCTTCAAGAACGGATGATTTTCCAGATCCCACCGCACCGAAAATACCAAATAATCCCGCTTCAGTAAGGCTTCTGAAATCAATAGTCTGGCGTTCCTGGTAAGAATAGAGACCTTCGATAGATAATTGAACAGGGATCATGGCTTATGCATTTAAAATTTCGTTAAACAAATTCATCAGTTCTTCATTGGCTTCCTGTCCGCCATTTTTAGTTTTAAAATAATCTTTGAATAAGATATCAATATTCTGATTTAAATTAATTTCATGGCTTTGTTCTTCGGCAAGTTCCCTGTTTTTAACTTTTGGAATAAGATGAACAATTCCGTTGTGAGACTGATAAATTAGCCTTCTTTCATCAGCTGTTAAAAAAGTCTCGCTTTCCAGAGTCAGCTCAATAAAGGTGTTAGGATTTTCACCCATCCACTGAACTGTATCTTCTACGGATGAAAATGCTTTTCTCACTAAAGCTCGTCCCTTTTTCAATGCCTTTTTTTCGTAGGTAACTGCTTTTCCCGGCTCAGCATCAATAATAGAAACATATTTTGTCTGTCCAGCTTCACTGAAACTGTAGCAAAGGGGAGAAGATGAATAAATAACGGGTTTTTCCTTCGTTCCGATATTCTGAAAACCATGCAGGTGCCCCAGTGCCGTATATTGAATCTGCTCAGGAATACTATCTGAAAAAATCAGATCTGCATTTCCTATTTTAATAGGTTTTTCCCCTTCAGGCTCTTCCAGAATTTCCGCACCTCTTTTATTCATATACAAATGGGCCGTCAGGAGATTGATTCCGGAATCATCACAAAACTGATCTGCAAGATTTTTCCATGTTTCTGCAAGAACTTTATTGATTTCTTCTTCTTTATTTTCGCCAAAATATTCCTTTAAACGGATTTCATTCGCGAAAGGAGTATGAAGAATTCTTACAGGGAAATCTACCCCTTTTATTGTTAGTTCTATAAAACCTGCTTTTGAGTTTGTAATGTTGAAATATTCTGTCCCGAAAGGCGTGATCTCAGCTTTAGGATGGCCTATTAAAATAATCCCGCATTCCCGGGCCAGTGGATCAGGAGCATTGATTAAGCTGGGAGAATCATGATTGCCGGAAATAGCAATCACAGGACGTTTCCCATTCAGGGATAAACGTTTCAGGGTTTTATAAAAAAGCTCTACGGCTTCTACACCCGGATTAAAGTTATCAAAAAGATCACCGGCAACAAGAATAAGATCTGCGTGTTCCTCATCGGCAATGCCTATAATCTCTTCCATTACCAGAATCTGCTCTTCCATACGTGAAAAGCGGTCCAGTCTTTTTCCCAAATGCCAGTCGGCAGTATGCAGAATCTTCATAAAAAGTTTATTATTGTTTACAGTAAATACGTTGAGTGATGAACAATTTATAGTTGATTATCGCTTTCTTTTGCTTTGAAATCTTCCAGAATTTGCTTTAAACGCGCTTTCCTTTCTGTTTCCGCATTCTGTATTTTCCGTTTTTTCTGATCAATTTGCTTTTTATTTTTTTTTCTGTTTGCTTCGTTGTTTTTGCTCATATTTGTTTGTAACGAATAATTTTGTGGCTAAGAAATAGCTTCATCAAAAATAAGAAACAAAAAGGGAAGGCTGAAATATATATTGATCATTCAATCTATGACCAGAATAAATCTTTTTCATATAGACTTTTTTTATTAGTATTTTTGATGAAAATTAATACTCATGAAGCTTTTTTTAACATTTTTATTTGCTCTTGTAAGTGTGTGCATTAATGCTCAGGATCTTGAAAAATTGTCAGAGGAAGTCACAGAAGAAGGTATTGCATTATATCGCAGTGAAATGGCAAGCTGGTACGGGACAGATGTGGTAAAGGAAAATTATAAAAACATGGACAATATAGGAGGATACTTTTCGTATTTAGATGATGTTCCTAAGTGTATTTTCTTTTCCAAACAGAATAAAGTGGTTGCTACCATTTCTTTTCCCACCAATTATAATCCTGATAATGCAAAAATAGATTTGTCAGAAAGAGATTTTACTCCTGCTGAGATGGACTATTTTACAATCAGACAGAAAGCTCTTACCAGAATAAACAATGATACTATTTTTAAGAGGTATAATAACACCAACTTTAATTTGGTACCTATCATCAAGAAAAACTCTAAAAAGGTATACGTCTTAACTGGAGCGTCTGTAAATAATGTGGTGATTTTTGGGAATGATTATCTATTGACTTTTAATAATAAAAATGAGATAGAAAATGTTGAAAAATTGCATAAAGGAATAATTGTACATGATATAGGTAATAATAGTAAAGGTGCGGATGTAGGCGGAGTACATTCTCATGTTTTGGAGAACTGGCAGCAAATGACTCCAACTGATATTTGTACACTTATGTTGTATCAGAAACTTACCGGATGGGAAACATATACTACCATTTCTAAAAAATATGCGAGTATATGGAATAACAAATCTAATAAGGCATTTGTAATGAAAACTGAAAACTTCAGGAAAATAGCCAATTATCAATTGAAAGAAAATAAGAAATCAGAAAATAAAGATACCCAAGATTCAAATAAATAAAGATTAATGATGGAACAGCAGTCCAAAGATCCTTTACACGGAAAAAGACTTGATGCTATCCTTGAAGAATTGGTAGAATACTATCAGGGCTTTGAAAGGTTAGGCGAGCAGATCAATATAAAATGTTTTACAGATAATCCAAGCATCAGTTCTTCTCTGAAATTTTTGCGAAAAACACCCTGGGCAAGAACAAAAGTAGAAAGCTTGTATCTCTTTGTGCTGAGGCAGAAAAAAAGAGAGGAGGGCAGAAAAAAATAGGCAGAAAGTTATTGAAGTTATAGGGAATTAATATAAGGTAAAAGGAAGATGTATTTTTCTTTATGCTTTTCATAGCTTCCTTGTTCTATCTCCTAACTTTCAAGCTTATTGAATCATTTCAAAAATAGTATATTTGTATTATTAATCGTGAAACAAAATCACGAAAAAAAGAAAAAATATGACAATTGAAAACAATCACGTTGTAGCTGTACGTTACATCCTTCACACTATCGAAGCGGACGGAACTAAAGTTCTTGTAGAAGAAACAACAGCAGAAAATCCACTTACATTTTTGTACGGTGTAGGAATGATGATTCCAAAGTTTGAACAAAATATCTTAGGTTTAAAAGCTGGTGATAAAGCTGCTTTTGTAATTCAGCCTGAAGAAGCTTATGGTGAAAGACAGCCAGACGCTATCGCTCAATTGCCAATTGAGATGTTTAAAGAATCAGGAACTCCACCTATCGGAGCTATTTTACCTTTATCTGATAACCAAGGGAATAATTTCCAGGCATTTGTGGTAGAAGTAACACCAGAAGTTGTAGTTGCAGATCTTAACCACCCAATGGCAGGAAAAGTATTAGATTTCGACGTAGAAGTTTTAAGTACTCGTCCGGCAACTGAAGAGGAGCTGTCACACGGTCACGCTCATGGAATTGACGGAACTGATACTCACTAAAAAATATTAATCCAATCATTTTTTGGATAAAAGATAAAAAATCCCCCCAGAACTCTCTGTGGGGATTTTTATGTATCAATGATAATATTGATTGAGTGTTTTTGACGGGTGGTTAAGTTATAAATTTCTTTGTCGTTGTATTAATCTAAAAATTCTCCCGAAACATAATACCATCGTTCATGCATTTTCTGAAAAATTGAAAATTCATGATGAATTTGTGACTGCCCATCCTGATCTGTATAATAGGCCTTAAACTCTACCTGATTTAAAGCGGGAGTTCTGATAATTTCCAGTTTCGTCCATTGGTTGATTTCTCCCCATTCCTGAAGATCTTTCTTATTATGGTATTTTCTTTTTCCCGGAAGAGTAGTCTCCATCAGATATTCACCATTCGGGATGGCAAAAGCAGAGAATCTTGAACGCATCAGAGCTTCAGCAGTGGGAGCATGTTTTTCTCCGGTATGATAAGGCTTGCAGCATTCTTCGTATGATTTTCCTGAGCAGCAGGGACAGTTCATATAGTGTATTTTAAATGTTGAACAGCAAAAATAATGAATATCAATAGAAATGAATGATAAATAAAAAGAAGCACTCTGATTAAGAATGCTTCCCATTATCTTTTACTGATTGTCTTCGTCAATTTTGGTGTCAACAAAGCTATAATTATCAGTTGCCATATCCAGTGCCTGCTCTTTTGAATCAAATTTCACATGGGATGGGTCTAAGACTTTGTAAGTATATATGTCTGTTTTCCCTGAATTAAAATGAAGTTCATGAAATTCTCCCTTCTCAATCCACCATTGACCTCTTTCGATGACTTGATCAACATCGCAATTCTGGATAGTGGTGAAAATGAGCATAAAAGTACCGTCTGCTTTTCTTTCCATTACCCAACGTTTTTCCATACCTACGATCTGCTGATCTTTTTCACTTCCTTTCCATAAGCCTACAAGTTTATTGTCTATTTTGTTGACTTGTGGTTTTGTGTGGCCTTTTTGAGCATACATTGCCCCAAAGACTACTAATAATGTTGCCGTAATAATTTTTTTCATGGTTATTTAAAAAATAATGTGAGAGGAACCCTGCTGTTTACTGTTATTCCCATAGTTTTAGCCGGAACCCATTTTGTTTTTTTTATAAACTTTTTTGTTTCGTTGATAAAGTAGGATGAGTACTTATAATTTTTTTTATTCTGGAAAGTAAGGTCAATATCTATATCTGAGACTGTTCCGTCCTTGTGCAGGGTAAATTTTGCAGAAATAGAAGAATAAAAATCTTTGTCTTTCCGATATTCAAATTCATCGGGATAGTGTACGTTTTTCCAAAAGTCTTTTTCATAATCTTTAAAAAAGTCTCCGTAAGATTTGCTGCCCGGATACCTTGAAATGGTGTCACATTCTTCAAAGTCATAAATCCTGTTAATATTTTTTTTAACATATTGTAAGTCTGCGATATGTCTCAAAGAGTCAATGAACTTTGGGCCAAACTTTCTGTCAATTTCCTTTGACATTACATCTTCATAGCAATTTTGCAACTCCGCTGGAACAGTGCAATAATACAGTGCAGTCCCTATTTCGATATTCTTTTGTTTTAAAAGAACATCCATTTCAGCATTGCTTCTGTAGCTTTCTACCATTCCAAAGTAATGAAAATAAACAAGCTTTCCCTTTTTAATGTCTGCTTTAGCTCTTGCAGTTTCAGCAATACATTGGGAATCCAGATATTTTCTCTCTTCTTTAATGTATTCCTCTAATTCGTTAGAGATCGTTGTATCAGATTGTTTTTGAAATAAAGATTCTGACCTGCTTTCAAATCCTTTGTTTTTTAATGAGAAGCAAGTCAGAATGATTAATGAGGACAATACTTTTATACCTGTATTGAGCATCATAGATTATTTAATAAACCCTCTGTTTCTTAATAAAGGTTTGATATCCGGATCGTGTCCTGTAAAGTCTCTGAATGCCTGGTTCAGGTCTACAGAATTTCCTACGGAAAGAATATATTTTCTGAAACGGTCACCGTTCTCTCTGGTTAACCCGCCGTTTTTACTGATCCATTCCCAAGCATCATTATCCAACGTTTCAGACCATAAATAAGCATAGTATCCTGCAGAATATCCACCTCCCCAGATGTGTGCAAAATAAGGTGTGTGGTATCTTGGTGGTACCGTTGCCAAATTGAATCCATGGCTGGCCAGAGATTGTTTTTCAAAATCTAAAACAGGAATAAACTGGCTGTCATTGCTTACCGTATGCCAATCCATATCAAGCTCGGCAGCAGAAACCAATTCAGTAGTCATGTATCCCTGATTGAAAGTGGATGCTTTTTTGATCTTGTCTACCAAAGCCTGTGGAATAGGCTGTTTTGTTTCATAGTGTACAGCATAATTTTTCAGGACAACAGGATCTAATGCCCAGTGTTCATTGATCTGAGATGGGAATTCTACGAAATCTCTAGGTACATTCGTTCCTGAAAGAGAAGGATATTTCTGGCTTGCAAACATTCCGTGAATAGAGTGTCCAAATTCATGGAAAATAGTGGAAACATCATCATAGCTTATTAATGAAGGTTTTCCAGGAGCAGGTTTCTGATAGTTATAACAGTTAACGATTACTGGTTTTGTTCCTAATAAATAAGACTGTTCAACGAAATTACTCATCCATGCCCCTCCGTTTTTAGAATCTCTTGTATAGAAATCCAGATAGTAGATGGCGATAGATTTTCCATCATGATCAAAAACTTCGTAGGTTACTACATCAGGGTGGTAAACCGGAAGATCTGTTCTCTTTTTAAATGTAAGTCCGTAGAATTTTTCAGCAGCGAAGAAAACTCCTTTTTCAAGCACCGTTGTAATTTCAAAATAAGGTTTTATTTCACTTTCATCAAGATCAAACTTAGCTTTTCTTACCTGTTCAGCATAGAAGTTCCAGTCCCAAGGCTCTACTTTGAAACCTCCTTTTTGCTGATCAATAAGATCTTGGATATCTTTTGCTTCACGTCTTGCTGTCTCTACTGCCGGAGTAGCAATCTGGTTCATTAGCTTAGTGGCAGCTTCCGGTGTTTTTGCCATCTGATCCTGAAGTTTCCATTCAGCAAAGTTTTTCTTTCCTAAAATCTGAGCTTTTTTCAATCTCAGTTTAGCCAGTTTTTCAATGGTTGATCTCGTATCGTTAGCATCTCCTTTTTCAGCTCTTGTCCATGAAGCTTTGAATAGCTTTTCTCTGGTAGCTCTGTTTTTTAGATTTTGTAAAAGAGGCTGCTGTGTAGTATTTTGTAAAGCCAAAAGATATTTTCCTGGTTGTCCTGCCGTTTTAGCATCAGCCGCTGCCGCTGCAATTTCATCAGCAGAAAGTCCGTCAAGTTCTTTTGCATCAGAGAAAAATACGCCTCCCTGCTTTCTTGCTTCAAGTAATTTATTAGAATATTGCGTAGAAAGAGAAGCCAATTCCTGATTGATCTGCTTTAGTTTTTCTTTATCAGCTGCAGAAAGATTTGCTCCTGCAATTTCAAAATTCTGTTTATAATACTGTACCAGTCTTTTGCTTTCAGGATCAAGACCGTCTTCTTTGATGGACTGTATTCTTTTATAAAGATTTTCATTCAGGTATAGCTTATCAGAATGAGCCGCAAAAATAGGTGCATATTCTTCGTCTAAAGCCTGCAACGTAGGATTCGTATTTGCGCTTGTAAGATTAGAGAATACAATTTGTGCCCTTCTTAAGACTTCACCACTCTTTTCCAATGCAACGATTGTATTTTCAAAAGTAGGGGCAGCCGGATTGTTGGCAATTTTTATAATTTCAGCTTCATGCTGCTTCAAACCATAGTCAAAAGCAGGTTTGAAATGCTCATTTTTGATTTTGTCAAACTCCGGAGCTTCGTATTGAAGCTTGCTCTTCTTCATAAAAGGATTTGAAGATAAAGAGGGATCAGGTGCAGGTAGCTCCTGTTGAATATCGGTCTGTTTCATTGTAGTACAAGATTGATTGAACGCCAAGGCAGAAATTAATAATACCGATGAAATATTCTTCATAAATATAGTTGTTATTAAACCATAAAGATATTAAAAACTTGTATCATAGAATCTATTTTGGAACACGTATTTACCCGAACAGTTTTGTGAGTGATTTTAAAATGAATACGTTAGGCATTGCAGGACAAATCAATTTCATTCTGAAAAATCTGTATTGCAGACAATTGCAGTATTTTTATAGGTAATGTAATATTTTTTATAAATTAGTTGTTATTTAAATATAAAGAAATCAAAAAAATAATCGACAAAAGAAATAAGCATGAAAACAAAGACTTTATTTATTTTTTCAGCCTTAGCGGCATTAGCCTCATGTAATGATAAACATGAGAACAGAAACAGAGATAGAGACGGAGACAAAAGTAACTGGGTAGAGAAAGTGGTAAGCAAAGAAAGCGGCCCGATACAGCATAAAGTATTTAACGGAGACTTTGATGAAATTCAGGTTTCCCAGGCAATAGAAGCTGAAATCATAAAATCTGAAACAGAAAAAGTAGAAATCTCAGCCCCTCAGAATATTATCGATGAAATTCTTGTAGATAATGATGGAGGAAAACTGCATATTCATTATAAACCAGGTATAAGAGTAATGAATATCAGCAAAGTGACTGCTAAAATTTATACAAAAGACTTTAATAAACTTCTTGCAGATTCAGCCGCCAGAATTATCATAAAAGATAAATTTACTCAGGAGAAAACAGATATAGAAGCATCAAGTGCAGGCAGTATTTCCGGAGATCTGGAAGCAAATGATATGGATATTAATATAAGCAGCAGCAGCAGCTATGATGGTAAAATATGGGCTGTTAACCTTGATATTGAAGCTTCATCAGGATCTACTCTTGACATTTCCGGAAAAGCGAAAAAAGCAGATATCAGTGCATCTTCAGGCAGTAGTGTTTCAGCCAAAGGAGTTATCGCTGATAATGTAGAAGCTGATGCTTCCAGTGGTGCAAGTGTTCACATCAGTGCTGTTTCCAGTGTGAAAGCAGGTGCTTCATCCGGTGGAAGTGTGGATATTTCTAAAAAAGGAGAACTTAAAAATGTGATCAAGGATGAAAGCAGCGGCGGAAGCGTAAACATCCAATAAACTAATCCTGGGATTCATCCTCATCTTCTTCATCGGCGGATGAGGAACCTTCCCAATTTTTATTATCAAAATTAAGATTGTCATACGCTAATAATTCCTCCTCTCGCTGGAGGATTTCTTTTGTGGTAAACAGCGTAATATCATCATCATTTTCCTTCATTTTTGCCAGCTTCCTGATGGAGGCTTTATCAATAGCCATAAATCTTTGTCCCATACGTCTTGCTGCATACTTTCTCATTCCCGTTTCATGAAGGACATCCACAGCCATATCTACAGCTGTTCCTAATGTCTCACGGTAAATATGATTGACGCCGCTGTTAAGATATTCATAAGCATCAATTCTGTTTTTTGCTCTTACAAAAATTTTCACCTCAGGATAATGTTCACGCACAAGTTCTGCAATAAATTTATTATCATCCGGATCATCCAGACATAAAACCAAAATCTCAGCATCTTCTATTCCGGCAGCCCTTAAAATAGGAATTCGGGTCGCATCTCCATAATATACTTTAAAACCATAGCTTCTGAGTAGTTTTACCCGGTCAGAATCTCTATCCAAAACGGTGGCGGATATTTTGTTGGCTTTTAGAAGACGTCCTACTGTACTTCCGAAATGTCCAAAACCTACAATGATAATTTTCTTTTGGATTACATCACTTCCAAGAATATTAAAATCATGCTCTTCCTCAGGAACTTCTTTAATGAATTTCGGAGTGATAAATTTATCGTTCACGATAAGAAGAATAGGAGTGATGCACATCGTAATTGCTGTCACAGCCATCATCTGTGCGTTCATTTCAGGACCTAACAGATAAAGATCCGATGCATAATTGAGCAGTACAAATGCAAATTCTCCCACCTGGGAAAGCGCAAATGCATAAAAAAGGCTTTGAGGAGTATCTATCCTGAAAAACTTTCCGATAGTATATAAAACGACAAATTTTACAGTCAGTACAGCAAATACGGTACTGAAAATAAATAGAGGGTCTTTCTGGATTATATTAAAATTAATGGTTGATCCTACACTAACGAAAAAAACAGCCAATAAAAGCCCTTTGAAAGGATTGATCTGTGCCTCCAGTTCATGACGGAACTCACTGTTGGCAAGCATTACCCCAGCAAGGAAAGCACCCAATGCGGGAGAAAGGCCAATTACAACCATCAATTCGGAAACTCCGATAACCAGGAATAGGGAAGAGGCTGTCAGCAGTTCCGTCATTCCTGATTTTGAAACATAGCGTAGAAAAGGAACAAATACATATCTGCCCAATAAAATAAGTAGGACCACTCCGAAAATTACAGTACTGGCCTGCAGCCACTCCGGTAGCTTTTGGATGAGAATCTGAATGTCATTATCATGATGCTTGGCTTTATAGTTGGCTACAATAGGAAGTATGGCCAAAATAGGAATCACAGAAATATCCTGAAACAATAAGGTAGAGAACGAGGCTTCCCCGGCTGTGGTTTTGAGATTATTCTTTTCCTGTAATGTCTGCAGAACAATTGCCGTAGAAGATAATGCAAAGCACATGGCAACAGCAATTGCTTTGTCTACTCTCCAGCCTACACTTATAAATACTAAAAAAAGCAGCAAAATGGTAAGCGCCATCTGAGAAAGCCCCAAACCCATTATTTTCTTTCGCATTTCCCAGAATTTCCGGGGCTCCAGTTCCAACCCTACAAGAAATAACAGCATGATGACTCCAAACTCACTGGCATGCATGATGTCATCCACATTTTTCCCTGTCAATCTGAGTACATATGGACCTATAATGATTCCTCCTAAAATATAACCGATTACAGAACTCAACCCTAATTTCCTGGCCAATGGAACCATAATAATGGCTACACCCAGGAAAATTAATGTGTTCATCGCTAAGCTGGATTCCATAAATTATTGATTGAGGAGTTCTGTAAATTCTTTTTTATGCAGGATAATTTCTTTTTTAGACAGCTTATTGGCTTCGTATACGATCTTGATGTGTTTGATATCTGCTTTGAAAACCTTTAAAGAAACAATGAGCCCGCTGATCAGCTCTTCTACTGTATATTGATAAGTACCGGTTTTGCTGAAAGATCTTTCTTTCCCGCCAGTTGTTATCAGAATATAGACTTCTTTTCCTTCCAGTGGATTATATTCACCTTCTTTAAGCCAGTCCCTGTCGAAAACTTCATCAATCCATAATCTGAGAAGTGGAGGCATTCCAAACCATATTAAAGGAAACTGGAAGATAAAGCGTTCATAGTTTTTAAGACGTTTTCTTTCTCTGAAGGCTGCAATATGAAAATCAGGATATTCTTCGTAAAGATCTCTTAAGGTATAATGCTGGTGGCGAACGTAGAAATTGATGAGCTCTACATTTGAATTGGAGTGTTCCAGATAAGGGTGTGCAAATACTACCAGCGTCTTCTTCATAATCCTGTTTTCAGTAAATATAAGAAAAAAATAATGAATAAAAGACGGTTTTTATGAGGTTTTATTAATTTTTTAATATGTAAAAATCAATTTAACATTAAGAAAAGCTAAAGAATTCATGTTATTTTAGATTTTTAAATAAAAAATCAGGTCGTGATGACCTGATCTGTTTATATATTCTAAAAATGATTGACTTATTTACCATCCGCCAGATGCGCCTCCGCCTCCAAAGCTTCCGCCACCGCCAAAGCCTCCGAATCCGCCGCCACCTCCGCCGGAACTTCCTCCACCAAAGCCGCCTCCACCGAAGCTGCCCGGGAATGGGAAGAAACCACCAGGATAATTTCTGCGTCCTTTTCTGGTAATGATCACATCATCATCGTCGTCATTATTTCCACCGCGTCCGCCTCCTCTGTTACCAAAAAGGATAGCAATGATAATGAAAATAACAAAAGCAATAATAAGCACTTTAAAAGCACTTCCATTGCCGGAAGGAGCTGTGGTTGCCACGGGTTTGAATTTCCCCTGAACAGCCTCCATAATCGCTGAGGTTCCACCGTTGATTCCATCATACCAAAGCCCTTTCTTGAAGTTGGGGGTTACGATATAATCCAGGATTTGTCCTGCTACCGAAGCGGTAAGGTATTGTTCTACGGCACGTCCCTGCTGAATAGACATTGTTCTGTCTTCTGTTGCGATAAGGAAAACTACACCGTTATCTACTCCTTTTTTTCCGATTTTCCATTTCTGTCCGAACATGGTTGCCAGAAAGTTGACATCCTCTCCTTTGGTAGAGCGGATAATCACTACTTCAATCTCCGTTGAGGTAGTATCTGCAAACTTGATCAGCTTATTATTCAGGGCATCTTTTTCCTGTTGAGAAAGCAGATTGGCTTCATCAAAAACAGGATAAAGAACGGCCGGTTTTTCAGGAATAGTATATTGTGCTGATACAAAAGTGTAAAAGCAAAGCAATAAAAATGAAAATACTATTTTAAGAGAACGTAATTTCATTTGGGAGTTGGTTTGGATTTTCTCCTTCTACAGGAAAATGTTTTTTGAGTTCAAGTCCTGTTTCCAGGATGGCACTTTTCAGAGCCTGGTAGTAATGTCCCTTGGCAAATTCTGCAGTGATATAGTCGTGGAGATGATCCCAGTAAGATTGTTTTACCTTTTCATGGATTCCGATATCTCCAATGATGGTCAGATATTTCTGTTCAAAATTGACATGGAAAAGCACTGCATTTCTTTCAGCTGTTTTGTCCATATCGAGTTTTTTGAAAACTTCAAAAGCTGTCTTGGCATCACGGTTATCCGTATTGGAATCAATATGTACCCTGATCTCTCCCGTAGAATGATCTTCCGCAGACTGAATCGCTTCCACGAGGGAAGCGATCTGTTGATTTGTTAGGAAATTACCCATTATTTATTTAAATACTTCAGGGGCTTTTTGAGCGCCTGCATCAGCTTTGAAATAAGGTTTTTCTTTAAAGTTGGTGAAATTCGCCAAAATATTATTTGGGAAAGTCTTGATAGAAGTGTTGTAATCCTGTGCAGCTTCGTTATAATAAACAGTTTCTGTTCTGATACTGTTTTCGATAGCGGTATATTCTCTTTGGAAGTTGATATACTGCTGGTCTGCTTTTAAGTTAGGATAAGACTCCACTACAGCCATCAATCGGCTTAATGCTCCGGATAATTCACCCTGCGCTGCCTGAAATTTAGCAATATCAGCTTCAGTCATGTTTGTAGGGTCAATGTTGATAGAAGTAGCTTTAGAACGTGCTTCTACAACCTGCGTTAAAGTTTCCTGCTCAAATTTTGAATACGATTTTACAGTTCTTTCCAGGTTAGGAATAAGGTTCGCTCTTTTCTGATAAACAGTTTCTACGTTTGACCATTTTGTGTTAACCGTCTGTTCTTTGGTTACGAAATTATTATATCCGCTTTTTCCCCAGAAGAATAGAACAGCAACAATGATAAGGAGGGCAATACCAATTGTTCCGGCGCCCAGACATCCTTTATTTTTCATAGTTTATTTTTTTAAATTTTTTGTGCTAACCAAATATACAAATTATGTGCTAATTTTGTAAAAAATTATTTGAATGACAACAATAGTGGTGGCAATGGGAGAGAAAAATGAAATTGGTTTTGATAATCAGTTGCTTTGGCATCTTCCTAAAGATTTAAAACATTTTAAAGATATTACTTCAGGGCATCCTATTATCATGGGAAGAAAAACATATGAAAGTATTGGAAAACCTCTTCCGAACCGTACCAATATTGTTGTGTCTAGAAAGAAAGATTGGTTTGAGGAAGGAATCCTTATTGTAGGAAGCATAAAGGAAGCATTGAAGTTTGCTAAAAAGATTGACGAAGAAGTTTTCGTTATAGGCGGAGGTAATATCTATGAACAGACTATGGAGGTTGTAGATAAACTTGAAGTTACTTTGGTGAAAGCAGATCTTGAGGCTGATACATTCTTTCCGAAAATAGACCCGAAAATCTGGAAAAAAACAAACGAAATCTGTCACGAGAAAGATGAAAAGAACGGTTATGATTTCTGTTTCCAAACGTTTGAAAAAATTAAAAAAGAAGCATAAATGTCAATAGTGAAGTTTTGCTTCGCACAGTGAATTGTGAATCTTCACATTTACAAAAATTAACAAGCGCAGTGAATTGACCATTCACAATTGACTTTTTGAACTTTAAGCCTTAAATTTATTATCTTTGCACTTCTAAAATTTAATAATGAATAAATACATAAAAATTGCAATAGCAGCAGTTCTTATCCTGGCAGGACTTTATCTGATGATTTTCACAAGAAATCTTGGATGGGGTATTGTTGTTTTTCTTTTAGCTTCATCCCCAATATTACTATTCTTTAAAAATGAATATATTCTGTTGGCATTCTGGCAACTGAGAAAACAGAATATGGAAAAAGCCGGCGAGTGGTTGTCAAAAATAACCGATTATAAAGGGCAGCTTCATAAGACTCAATATGGATATTTTCACTATTTATTAGGATTGACACAAGCTCAGGATCACCCTGCAAAAGTGGAACCTTTCATGAAAAAAGCTTTGGAATATGGTCTGAATATGAAACATGACAGAGCGATGGCTACTTTAAATCTAGCAGCAGCAGCTATTTCTAAAGGAAGAAAGCAGGAAGGGCAGAAGCTACTGGAAGAAGCCAAAAGATTAGACAGTGCCGGAATGATGACGGATCAGATCAAAATGATGAAAGATCAGCTGAAAATGCCAACTATGCAGAAGCATATGCACAACCCTAATATGAGAAACAGAGGAAAATTCTTCTAGTCAGAAAAAATAAAAATAAAAAAAGCACTTGTTTCAGGTGCTTTTTTTATGCGTGAAAATATCTTTTACATTTCCGAATTATTGTGATCATAACCATAAAATTTTGGCATCTGCCAATGGTATTTTACAGCAAAAGTTCGGATCGCAACAATAAGGAGAATGGTGAAAACCTGTATAAAAGTATAGGAAAGTGGAGTATATTTGGTCATCAGTAGAAATGCAGCTCCTCCAACGATACATGCTGTAGCATAAATTTCCTTTCTGAAAATCAAAGGAATTCTGTTGAGCAATATATCCCGGATTATACCACCGAAACAGCCCGTTATAGTTCCTAATGCAATACAGATCATAGGATGTATACCAGCATTTAAGCCTTTCTGAACTCCGATAATAGTAAATAATCCAAGCCCGAAACTGTCGAAGATAAATAAAGTTACCTTAAAGTTTTTTTCAAGAGATTTGAATACCATGGAGAAAATACTGGTCACCAGAATCAGGGTACACATCAGAATATCATGCATCCAGAAGACAGGAATATCAAGCAGCAGGTCTCTTACAGTTCCGCCTCCCACAGAAGTTACAAATGCAATAATCAATACACCGAACGGATCAAGCCGTTTCTGCATGGCTGCAAAACTTCCCGACATGGAAAAGGCAATGGTCCCCAGGACTTCTATGGCAAAATTGAACTGTTCGTGCATATCTATTATAAATGGTAAATGATAATTGATGAATGATTTTTTGCTTAAGCAAATTCTTGGCCATTGTATCAATTATCATTTATCGCTTATCAAATATTGTTTTGTTTATCTTTCCACCCTTACTGAATCCGGAACCATCAGTTCATATTCGCCGCCGTGGGTGATAATTTCCCTTACGATGCTGCTGCTGATGAAAGACTTTCCTGAAGAAGTCAGTAAGAATACAGTTTCCAGTTTTTTGTGGGCTAAAGTTCTGTTGGTATGGGCAATTGCTTTTTCAAATTCAAAATCGGCAGGGTTTCTTAATCCTCTGATAATGTATTGAGCATTTTTTTCAAAACAGTAGTCTACTGTTAAGCCTTCAAACGAGTCAACTTCCACGTTGGGAAATTCTGCTACGGAATTTTGGATAAACTCCATCCTTTTCTCAAGAGGGAACATATATTTCTTCTGAGAATTCTGTCCGATAGCGATGATTAATTTATCAAATAGCGGTGCCGCTCTTTCTATAATGTCGTAATGTCCTAGTGTAATCGGGTCAAATGACCCTGGGAAAACAGCAATTTTCATGTTGTACGAGTTATGATTTTCGTTAGTGAATAATCTGTTATCAACTTTGATTAGCTTCTAACTTCTATTTTATTTATTTAAAGCTTTTTCAACTTCATTTCCACAAAGATCCATAATGGAAATTCCATAGTGTCTTGCCTGCTGAGGAAGGATACTTGCAGGAGAGAATCCCGGGTTGGTATTCATTTCCAGCATATAAGGAATTCCGTTCATAAGAATGAACTCACTTCTTGAAAAACCGCTCATTCCTAATGAGTTGTATGCTCTTTTAGCAATTTCTTCCACTCTTTTTGTGGTTTCTTCATCAATTCTTGCCGGCGTAATTTCTTCAGAAGCACCTTCGTATTTGGCTTCATAATCGAAAAACTCATTGGTAGGAACAATTTCTGTAATTCCTAAAACGATGGTTTCTCCTTTGAAATCTATAACACCTACAGAAACTTCCATTCCATCTAAGAAACTTTCAATCAGGATTTCATTATCTTCTTTGAAGGCAATTTCAGTAGCGGCAATCAGTTCAGATTTTTCTTTTACTTTAGAGATTCCCAGAGAAGATCCGGACTGGTTAGGTTTTACAAATAGCGGAAGATTTAATTCTGATACGATCTCATCTACATTAATTTCTTCGCCTTTTCTTAAATAAATGCTTTTCGCAGAAGGAATACCATATTTTGATAATACGGCAAGAGTATCTTTTTTATTGAATGTAAGAGCGCTCTGGTAAAAATCACATCCTGTATATTTTTGACCTATTGCATCCCAGTATGCCTGAAGAATTCCGTTTTCTCCCGGAGTTCCATGAATGATATTGAAGCAGGCATCAAATTTTAAGGTTTCACCATTATCTAAAGTTACAGAAAAATCACCTCTGTTGATCTCATATTTTTTATCATTTTCTCCTAAAAAATACCATTCATCTTTAAGGACTACTACTTTATATACATCATAGAGATTTCTGTCTAAAGAATCATAAATCAATTGTCCGCTTTTTAAAGAAACGACATATTCATCAGAATAGCCTCCCATTACTACGGCAACACTTTTTTTGTTCATAACCATATAGTATCAATTAAGGCAAATTTAAACATTTTATGCAATGCAATATGGGAAATCGGCAAATTTTAAGATCAAAAATGAATTGTGTTAAATAAAAAGTCCATTCTAAAATTATTAGCTATATTTGCGGTTATAATTAAAGTATTTTTAAGTATGCTTAAATCACTTTTCAATTGGAAAGTTTTACTGAATTTAGTAATAGCCATCGGTGTTTTTGCAGGGTTGGTATGGCTCACATTTCGCTGGTTGGAACACCATACAAATCATGGTCAGGAAATACCTGTTCCTAATATTGTTAATAAATCTATACATGACGCTGTTAAAATTTTAGATGATACAGGATTGGAATATGAAGTAGACAGTGCCAACTATAATCCTAAATTCAGACCATTTCAGGTTCTTCAGGTTTATCCTGCACCGGGTTCCCGTGTAAAGGACGGAAGAACTGTACACCTTACAGTAAACCCGAGAACATGGGCTCCCATTGCCGTTCCGGATGTTATCAATAAATATTCAGGGCTGGCATTCCAGAGACTGGATCAGGTGGGTCTTAAAATTGGAGATACCATTTATGAACCAAGTATTCAGAAGGATGCCCTTTTAAGAATTTTATATAAAGGAAATGCGGTAAATCCGGGCGCACGTTTACCTAGATTCTCCGTTATCGACGTAGTGGTAGGATCAGGTCCTATGAGAAATATTTCCATTCCAAATGTAGTAGGGCTTACGGTAAAAGAAGCGAGAGCTGTTATTACCAAAAGCATGTTTGAAGTTGGATTGGTAGAGCATGAAGATGGAAGCAAAGACGAATCTGATATTATTTATTATCAGGATCCTGCTTCAGGAGATGTTCGTGACCAGGGAATGCAGATTGACCTTTGGGCCAGTAAGAAAACTCCGGCAGAATTAAGAGCGAAAATAGAGCAGCTGAATTCTATTTACCGTATGAAGGTCGATACTTCACTTCCTCCGGTACGATATGAAGAAGTACATAATGAACCAAGTTATGATGCTCCCGTAGTACCTGCACCGGTACCTAGAAGAGAAACTCAGAAACCTGAAGTGCCAAAAACTGAAACCCCAAAAACTCAGACTACAACTTCTAAACCTGCAGTTACAGGAACTGAGAAGCCTAAAACCTCTACTGTTGCTCCTGCTACAGGACATACAGCTAAACCGGCTGCTTCAACAACGACCCAACAGCCTGCTCAAAAGCCGAAAGCTAAGAAGGTAGTCGTAGAATAAGATCAGATTAATATCAAAAATACAGGCTTCAACTGCAAAATGTTGAGGCCTTTTGTGTAAAAAATATAAAACAATGTCAGAAGATAACGAAGATTTTTTAGATGAAGAATTATTAGATTCCAACAGTATTGAAAACATCGATATTGACGAGGAAAATAAAGGATTGTATGAACATCTTAATATCACTGTTGACAGTAAACAGGAACCATTAAGAATTGATAAGTTCCTTTTGATCTACAGACAGAACTCTTCAAGAAATAAAATTTCACAGACCTGCAGAGCCGGAAACGTTGTAGTGAACGGAACTCCTGTAAAACAGAATTACCGTGTAAAACCGGGAGATCAGATTTCGGTACTGCTTACCCATCCTCCAAGAGAGAATGTCATTATCCCGCAGGATATCCCTGTAAATATCATTTATGAAGATGATGACCTTGTAGTAGTGGATAAGGAAGCGGGAATGGTGGTACACCCGGGATTTGGAAACTGGGACGGTACATTGGTAAATGCGCTGGCTTTCCATTTTGAAAAGAACGGAGCAAAGTCTGATCTGGACAGAGTAGGACTTGTTCACAGGATTGATAAAGATACCTCCGGACTGCTGGTGATCGCCAAGAATGAGTATGCATTAAGCTTTCTGGCAAAACAATTCTTCAACAGAACTACTAAAAGACTGTACTGGGCTTTTGTATGGGGAAATCCTCAGGATGATGAAGGAACAATCAGAGGTCATATCGGAAGACATCCTAAAAACAGAATGCAGATGTCTGTCTATGAAGACGGCAGCCAGGGGAAACATGCAGTAACCCATTATAAAGTTCTGGAAAGATTCAAATATATGACATGGGTAGAATGTAAACTTGAGACAGGAAGAACCCATCAGATCAGGGCGCATTTCAGACATATAGGTCATACTTTATTTAATGATGAAAGATATGAGGGACATACTCCTTTAAGAGGGGTAAATCTTCCGAAATACAAGCAATTTATTAAAAATGTTTTTGAAATTTTACCAAGACATGCCCTTCATGCTCATACCCTCGGATTTATACACCCAACGACTAAAAAGGAATTATATTTTGAGAGCCCAATGCCCAAAGATATGGCGGATGCTGTAAAAAAATGGAGAAATTATTTGGAAAACTAAAAATATATTGAGAATTTTTTTATATTTGTTGAATTGAAATCAAGATTTGTTATGAGAAAACTATATGCTATCGTATGTTTAGCTCTTTTGTCAAATGCATACAAAGCACAAGAATCACTACCATACTATCAGCAATATCTTTTGGATGGTGAGTTCCTGTTCAACCCAGCTCAATACGGAAAAACAGATTACGTACAGCTCAACGCCAATTATCAACAACAATTTTCAAAGTTCAACAATTCTCCGAATGTTCAGTCAATCGGGATTAATGCGAATATCTTTGATAGAGTAGGTGCTGGTATTTCCGTATTTAGAGACAGTAACGGACCTATCTCTGCGGGTGGTATCACGGCTGGTGCTTCATATTTTATTCCTCTAAGTAGTGAAGGAGACAGAAAAGACCAATTCTCTTTTGGTACAAGTGTTAACTTCTATAACATGAACTTTGATTATTCTAAAATTAATACTGAAGAAGGAGGTGACCCGTTATTGAGAGGTGAAGAAAGTAATATCTTCATGGTGTATGCAAACTTCGGTTTGGCTGCTACCTATAGAGGATTATTCGGGGGTGTTTCCGTAAATGATATCGCATTAAGTAATGATGCTTCTATCGTAAACAACTACGAGCCTTCTCCAATTAAATTCTTCTTAAACTTAGGATATAACTGGAATATTGCTGATAATATTACAATTGCACCTTCAGCATTAATCAACCTTAATACAAACTCAACGAGAATGATAGACTGGAACCTTATGGCTACATTCTCTAATGATATCAACGCATTCTCTTTCGGGGTAAGCTACAGAACGGTTCAGAACAGATTTGATAATCAGAACCTGAGTATCTCTCCAATTGTAAAAGTGAGATTCAACAAATTCATGATCGGAGCAACTTATAACCTTGGAATATCTGATATCCAAAGCTATGGAGGAAACAGCTTCATGATTGGTCTGGGTTATAACTTTGACAACTTTATTAATGCTAGAGGATTTAGATACTAATTAATTTAATTTAAATAAATTTGAGCTCTGAAAAATTTCAGAGCTTTTTTTATGATATATATTCACATTCCGTTCTGTAAACAAAAATGCAGTTATTGTAACTTTCATTTTTCAACTTCCCTGAATTTCAAGGATGAGATGCTTCGTGCAATGAAGACAGAACTGTTACTCAGAAAAGATGAATTACAGAACAGAACGCTGAAATCCCTGTATTTTGGTGGGGGAACACCTTCTATTCTTTCCGTAGATGAAATCAATTCCTTAATTGATGAAGCATTGCGGTATTTCAGTTTTGAAAAAGATATTGAAATCACGCTGGAAGCCAATCCGGATGATCTGGATAAAAGTTTTTTAAAGCAATTAGCCGGAACACCGGTAAACAGATTGTCTATTGGTACCCAAAGTTTTTTTGAAGAGGATCTAAAGTTAATGAACAGAGCCCATACTGCTTCAGAGGCAGAAGGTTCCATTAAAAGGGCACAGGATTTTGGTTTTGAAAATCTGAGTATCGATCTGATCTATGGCTCACCCACCTCCAATCTTGAAATCTGGAAGGAAAACCTGAATAAAACAATAGCACTGGAAGTTCCTCATATTTCGTCCTATGCTCTGACAGTAGAACCCAAAACAGCTTTAGAAAACTGGATATCAAAAGGAAAAGTAAAAAGTCCGAAAGAAGAAGAACAAAACAGAGAATTTTATTACCTGTCTGACTTTTTAAAAGATAAGGGCTTTGAACATTATGAAGTTTCCAATTTTGCCAAACAGGGATTCTACTCCCGTCATAATTCTTCCTATTGGAAATACCAGGAATATCTGGGAATAGGACCTTCGGCACATTCTTATAACGGATTTGATGTCAGAAGCTGGAATGTGGCTAATAACCAGCAATACATTAAAAAGCTTAATGATAAACTGTTGGCCAAAGAAGAAGAAATTCTTTCTAAGGAAGATCAGTTCAATGAAATGATCATGATTGGCCTACGTACCATCTGGGGCGTGGATCTTACGAGCTTAAAAAATAAATTTTCAGATAGATTACTTGAACATTTTCAGACAGAAATCAAAACGAAAATAGAAGAAGGTATTTTAATCATTGAAAACGACCATTTAAAAATCCCTGAGAAACATTGGTTTATGGCAGACGGAATTGCTTCAGATTTGTTTATTGTATAATATTTGTATGTATACGGATATGCCATAAATTCACTATTTTTGTATAAAATTTCAGTTCATTTGAAAACTAAAAAACAAGATTATTCACATCTTTCACCAAGCCAGCCTATCGGAATTTTCGACAGTGGGGTGGGAGGCCTTACCGTTGCCAAAGAAATCAAAAGACTTCTGCCTAATGAAGATCTGATTTACTTTGGAGATACAAAGCACCTTCCATACGGAGAAAAATCCAAGGAAGCTATCATTGAATATTCTACAAAGATCACCAATTTTCTCTTGGAGCAGAACTGTAAAGCGATTGTGATTGCCTGCAATACGGCAACTGCTAATGCTTTGAATGAAGTGATGCAGTCTGTTGCTGGAAAAGTTCCTGTCATAGACGTTATCAACCCAGTTGCTGAAAAGGTCTCTTACGAAATCCACAATAATGTAGGCGTTATTGCGACCAAAGCTACCGTAAATTCCGGACTCTATAAAAAGAGTATCCGAAAGCATAATAAATGGATTAAAGTGGATGAATTGGCAACACCATTGCTGGTTCCTGCTATTGAAGAGGGATTTAAAAACCATCCGATTACCCATGCTATTATCTATAATTATTTAAGTAATAGTAAATTAAAGAATATTGAAACATTGATTCTAGGCTGTACCCATTATCCTCTTTTAATTGATGAAATCAAACAGTATTACGGAAACAGAGTTCGTGTTATTGACTCTCCGAATATTGTAGCCAATCATCTGAAGATTATTCTGGATAAGTACAATCTTCTAAATGATAATAATCCCAAACCGAATTATCACTTCTATCTTTCAGACCTAACCAAGAATTTTGAAAAGATCTCTAAGAAGTTCTTTGGGAAAACAATAGATTTAGAATTAAAAGTATTATAAATAAAAAAGTCTGCTTCACTATGAGGCAGACTTTTTTATTTGTTATATGTTGTCATTACAAAATCATGTTTTTAAGGCGCAAAGATTTATTTTCGATAAAGCTTTATGCTTCATTTAATTCCCACGGATTCCACAAATCCCACAGATGATAACGCTTTTAGAATTAAAGGGTATCTAAAAATCTGTGTCCTCTGTGAAATTCGTGGGAAATAATATTCAATTTTATTCGTATTTCTTGTGAAAAAGATCATGAAAATCATGCTTCCACAATCACTTTTTCAGCATTCAGTCTTTTCTTTGGATTAAATTGGGGCTGGTTGGCATCTGCTTCATCTCTTTCTCCGATGGCTACGGCAAATAATGTCTCATATTTTTCATTCTTCAAAATAACATCATATTCTTCAGGTTCAATTCCCTCCATCGGCGTAGAATCTATTCCCATTGCCGCACAGGCAGACAAAAGTACTCCTAAAGATAAATAGACCTGATGCCCCAACCATGATTTTATAGCTTCTTCTCCCTTAGGTTTTACCATCGTTCGGTAATAGTTAACAGACCCTTCCGGAAGATTTTCTTCAATTTGCTTTTCAAAGTTTTCTATGTTTTTGATCACCTGAAAAACAATGACATGGCTGCTATCCAAAACTTTTTCTTTATTAAAATAAGATTTATCACCCAATTGCTTTTTCAGTTCCGGATCATTCACAAAAATAAAATTCCATGGCTGACTGTTAATTGATGATGGACTTAAATTTAAAATCTCCTGAAGTAATGCAATTTGTTCTTCACTGATTTTTCCCTGTGGGTTATACTTTTTTACAGTATACCTGTTTTTCATTTTGTCTAAAAAGTTCATAATTTTATACTATCATTTTTATAGTTACAAAATTAATTTAAGTTTATTAACTTTGCAATAACGGTAAAAAAGGATAGTATAAAAATGTATACAATAGATGATAAAGCGTACCCATGCTGTACCAGTGTTACCATGAGGTTTATAGGCGGAAAATGGAAGGCTGTGATTTTATTTCACCTGATAGACGGTGCCAAAAGATATAATGAACTAAGAAAAATAATTCCTACCATTACAGAAAGAACATTGAGCCTTCAGCTTAAACAGCTGGAGGAAGATGATATTATTGACAGGAAAGTGTTTACAGAAAAACCTCCGTTAATGGTGGAATATACCTTAACGGACTTTGGAAAGACCCTTCTTCCCGTATTGGAAGCAATTACAGATTGGGGAAAAACAGCTCCGGAAAGATCAAAAAAAATAATCAGGAATTAAAGTTCCTGATTATCTTCTTTATTGGGTTCAAAAAAACTGAAACTCACGTTTCCGTATTTTCGGGTATCTATTAGGTTGGGATGTTCAAGCTTCATACGGCTTTGATGCTCCACGATAAGAACTCCGTTTTCTTTCAGGTATTTATTATTTAACACCAGAGAAATAAGCTCATAATACTTTTTTTCTTCCATTTCAAAAGGAGCATCAGAGAAAACAATCTCAAATGACTTTTTATTCCTGAATTTTTTAAGCCAGTCAAATACGTCACCTCTCTGCACATTGATCTGAAGTGCCATATCAAGCTCAGAAGCTGTAGAATTGATAAATGCCGTATGTTTTGGGTTCATTTCTACTGAGGTAACATTCTGACATCCTCTGGAAGCAAATTCAAAGGTAATAGAGCCAATTCCTGCAAAAAGATCAAGCACGGAGATCGACTGCATATCGTATTTGTTTTCCAGAATACTGAATAAAGCCTCTTTCGCAAAATCGGTGGTAGGCCTTACATCAAAGTTCTTCGGGGCGGCAATTTTCTTGGCTTTCCATTTGCCTGATATTATTCTGAACATATTTTTCTTAGGGTTTAGGTAATAGATTATAGGTGGCGGGTAATTATCCGGAATTTAATCGCTATTACCTGCGGCCTGTAACCTAGTTAAGTATAAAATTTTTGTTTGGAATATTGTCAAAAACAATTTTCAGGTTTTTAACAAATTTCTGAAGCTCGGAAATGAATGTCTCATTTTCCGTAGTTTCTCCGTAAGCATAAAAGCTGGTTTCGTTAATTCCAAATCCTATCTTACTCAATGTAAACATAATGAAGTAAAGAAAATCTACTTCTGAGTTGACATCAAGGTTATTATAAAGGATAATTTTTTTATTGTCAATGGCAAAAAACTCACATTGATTGTGATAAAGATTGATGTGAATTTCCTTACTGGTTTTATTATTAATTGAACTTAGAAACTTTTCTCCAGAGAAATTAAAATGAACCGGTATTGACAGTTCCTTTATTTTTTTATAATAATTTTTCGGGAAAGTATAATAAAACTGAATATTGAATTTTTTGTTGATAGAAAGCATCAGTTCTTCCTTTTCTCTATCGGTAGGTGCATTGAAGGCAATCAGATCAAATCCTGTATCATGCTCAGAAAAACCTTCAGGCATCAGGGTAAAATGATTAAATGCTGAAATCACATGAATTTCGTCATAGCGCTGCTTAATAAGAACTTCGTCCAGTTTTTGCTCAATAAGATTGGCCGGGGTCTCTTCAGTAACGAAATAAGATTTTTCCTCCAGAATGTTTTTGTTTTTAACAATCTGGCAGATCAATCCGTCTTTGGTAAAAAGTAAATTAAGTACGTTCATATTTCAATTGCTGCAAATTTAGTGAAATTCTACCATTACCGCACCCGATTGATGGTGAAGTATTTCCTTATTATAAAAATCAATATTGACCTGGCTTTCCAATACATCCCGAACCATCCTCTGTAAAGTCCCGTCACCAATGCCGTGAACAATTTCCAGCCTTTTCAGATTATTTTTTCTGCAAAACTCAATTACTTCAATGAGCTTCTCCTTTTGAATAAACAATCTTTCAAAACTATCATAGTCATTTGGATTCTTCACCAAATTATGAAAATGCAGGTCTAAAACCAAATGATTTTTCTGGTGTTTCTTAGAAATTATTTTTTTAGGCTCCGCTTTTCTTACCACCCTGATATTTTCATAAAGATCGGCATCTTTAGGAACCAGTTTTTCTTTTGGATATTGGTGAGTAAAGCCATATTCATCTTTAAAAACGACAATATTTCCCTTCACGGAGGTGATTACTCCGCTTAAATCTTCATCTACTACCGAAACCTTATCGCCAATTTTCATAATTTTTTAGGACTTGCCTGAACCCATTATTTGTACAAAGGTAGAAAGTAAAATGTATGAAGACAAACTCTCAAATCCTCTTACTTATTAAACTCTTGGTCCCAGTTCTATAACTTCCAGATCTTTGATTTCTTCACCATCTACAACAAAACGCATCATTGTTCTCACTTTATGCCAGCCTTGTTTTCCACAGGCTCCCGGATTAAGGTGCAGAAGGCTGTTTTTTTCATCATACATTGCTTTCAAAATATGAGAATGTCCTGAGATAAATAATTTTGGAGCTTTTTCTGCTATTTCTTTTTTAGTGAGTGGAGTATATTTTCCAGGATAACCTCCGATATGAATCATCAAAACTTCAAGCTTTTCACAAAAGAAACGATTAACTTCCGGAAACTCAGCCTGAATTTTAGCATCATCAATGTTCCCGTAAACTCCCTTCAGAGGTTTTATCTGTTCCAGCTGTTCAATGACATCCATATTTCCAAAATCTCCACAATGCCATATCTCGTCGGCCTGAGAAGCATATTCCAGGATCCGGTCATCAATATAAGAATGAGAATCGGAAAGGAGAAGAATCTTTGTCATTATCTAAGGGTTCTTTCTGTAATATTTTCGTTGTATTTATCTTTGAATACCGCTACACGATCAGGATTCAGTTCTCCGTCATGATTGATCACTCTTTCTTTTAATAACCATTTTACCAGTTTTTCCATTCCTTTTTTAGAATTCATAAAATTGGCAATTTTGGCTATATCTGTTGATTCTACTTTTGTTTTTTCAGGCAGAAAATTCAGGATAAAATAATCATCACTCACATAGCTTGGTGTTTCATTATCCATATATCGGTAAAGAAGAATCTCTTCATCATCCTTCATGGAAAAAAATGAGTATTGAGCTGCATTGATTTTTTCAGCCTTCAGGATCTGCTTTCCATCCAGTAAAACTTTATTATCTTTGATGGTGACGTCCTGAGAGAAATATAAATTACAGCTTGTCATCAGTAAGAAGAAAGCCAATAACCTGTTTACTGCCATTTTTGATTTTTTAAGACTGCAAATATAAGAAGCTTTAACAAACTTATCAGATCTGATTACTTTCAAAGGATAATTTAAGAGTATCAGTCCATAATATTTTTTGTTCTTCGGATAGAATCCAGTTTCTTTTCTATATCCGCACTGAAAACCTTTTTTAGTTTCAGTTGATTCTCCGTAAGCTTTGAAATAACAAAAGTCCCTGTCATATTCGTATTGGAAGGAAAAACCATAGTCACTGTAGAATCTGAGGCTTTTTTCCAGCTCCCGATGTAGCGGTCCGGCTTTTCATTTTTAGTAACCGGTTCTTCCAAAGCATCATATCTTAATGTAGATTTAATCAGGTTTCCTGTGATCTTTCCATTTTTCTGAAACCTGATACCCTCTCTTCTAGCTTCAAAACCGTCCTGTTTTTCATACGTATAAATATAAGTATCCATTTTACTCAAATTCCAGGTTTGTAAAAGTAAAGGGTTGGAAGTTCTGTCCTGGGCTTTGATACCAATGACTGCGAATAGTGAGAAAATACAGATACAAATAGTCTTTTTCATGAATACAACGGGTTTATCAGTAAAATAAGTAAACTTTTAATGGTGCTAAAATGAGCATCACTTAATATTTAGTAAATTTGGGAAAATTAAAATAAACAATGAAACAGAAACTTTCTTTTTTCATTTTTCTTTTGACCGTAGGATTAGCCAATGCACAGGTTGAAGAAAAAAAACTGGACGAGCTGATCCAAAATACCCTTAAAACTTTTGATGTGCCGGGAATGTCCGTAGGGATTGTAAAAGATGGAAAAATGATTTATTCCAAAGGTTTTGGAGTACGTTCTCTTACCACCAAACAGTCTATGGATGATAACACATTGGTGGGGATTGCTTCCAATTCTAAGGGGTTTACGTGTACAGCATTAGCAATCTTGGCAGATGAAGGAAAACTGAACTGGGATGATAAAGTTTCAAAATATATTCCTGAGTTTCAAATGTACGATCCGTATGTTTCTCAAAATGTAACGATAAAAGATCTTATCACCCACAGAGCCGGACTAGGCCTTGGGCAGGGAGATCTTATGTTTTTCCCGGAAGGGGGGAACTTAACGGTGAATGATATTGTCCACAATGTGAGATATCTGAAACCGGAAAATCCTTTCAGAACAAAATTAGATTACAATAATATCATGTTTATTGTTGCCGGAGAAGTAATTCACAGAGTTTCAGGATTAAGCTGGGCAGAGTTTATTGAACAGAGAATTATGAAACCAGTTGGGATGACTTCAAGCTTTGGAAGCTACAACAGAGCAAAGGCAACAGCCAACAAAATTGATGCACATGCTCCTGTAGACGGAAAAGCAATTGCTGTTCCTCACGACTGGAATGAAACTGGCAATGCTGCTGGGGGAATTATGAGTAATATTAAAGATATGACGACCTGGGCAGAATGTCTGCTAAATAATTTCACCACTAAAGACGGGAAAAAATTAGTTTCAGATAAAAATGTTCAACAACTGTGGAATCTTCAGATCCCTGATAGAGTTGCCGCAAAAAATCCATACGATACAAGCTTCTATGGATATGGTTTAGGTTGGTTTCTAAGCGATGTTAAAGGGCATAAGCAGATACAGCATACTGGTGGGTTAATTGGAACAGTTACTCAGTTTACTTTAATTCCTGATATGAAACTGGGAATTGTTGTATTGACGAACCAACAATCCGGAGCGGCTTTCAATACGATTACCAATACGGTAAAGGATTCTTATCTTGGTATAGCAGACAGAAACTGGCTGAAAACATATGGCGACAGAATGTCTAAAATGGAAGCAGATTTTAATAAACAAAAGAAAGATGCCTTTGCAAAATCAGAAGCATTTAAAAAAGAAAAATCACTTCAGCCAAAAGCAGAGCAGTTTACAGGAACTTATAATGATGTATGGTTTGGTGATGTGGAAATTGCACAACAGGGAAATATTTACAGAATTTCATGTAAAAACTCTCCAAGATTAAAAGGAGAACTACTCCCTTATTCCAATAATTCTTTCATTATCAAATGGGACGACAGAAGCTATGATGCAGATGCTTATATTATTTTCAGTTATGACGAAAACGGAAAAGCAGAATCTGCAAAATTGAAGGCGATTTCTGATGTGACAGATTTCAGTTTTGATTTTGATGATCTGGATTTGAAGAAGAAATAGAAGACGAAAGCATAAATACTCTATGAAGAACGGACCAATGTCCGTTCTTTTTTTATGGCTTAGCCGAAGTTAACCACCCCGTCAAAAAATAGATTTTTTGCCACCCCTCCGTGTAGTTGGTAAAAGAAATGTTGGTTTACTTTATAAGATTTAGATCTTGTTGTACTAAGGAAAGTTCAGTATTCAAATGTTGTTTTTCAAAGAACCCTTTTAATTCAATAAGTCTTTTCTTATTCTCATAATGTATACTGGAATTTAATTTTCTCTGACATAATGAACATGCTCTTGCCAGGTGGTAATCTGTTTCCGTAAGTGAATTAGTTCCATTCATTACACAGTTGGCATTGAGGCAATGACTGATTCCGAACATATGTCCGATCTCGTGGGAGCTGATCTTTATTAACCTTAAAAGGCTTTCATTGAAATTGGAATCTGTTAAATGACCATTTGCAAATCTGTACATAGAGGTTACCCCTACACCTTGTTCATAAGATGCAAGTCCGAAAACGTAGTTCCACTCCGGTTTGGGGAAAAGATCTTTCTCTGTAATTCCCATCAGTACTACAGCATCTTTAGGTTTTCTTTTGATCAGAATGCTATCCAAGACATAACCTGCGAGAATTTGTTCGTTTCCTTCCTTTGAAATTCTTTTGATCTTTTCTGGAAAGATCGTATTAGGTAAAACGGGAAGAATTTTTATTTCCAGCTGAAAATAAATTTTTAAATATTCTTTAGTGAGTGCTATTTCTTTTTTTTGAAGTTCATCAAAGGTTCCGATGGGTTGAAGATAAATAGTGCTTTTTCCAGGTTCAGGTTTTATTTTTTTTAATTTTTGAAAATCTTCAAATGTCTGGAAATGCTCATCATGGTTATACCGCCAGCTTCCGGGTTTGGGAGAAGCCGAAAGTTTTATATCATTCAGTGCAATCGATTCAAGATATGATTTCTTCTGTTTCTGACATGAAAAAAGAAGGATGAATAGAGCTGCATAAAAAAAGAGAGATGTAACGTTATATTTTCCCTGGTTCATAAAAGAAAAGAAGTTTCTTTTTAGCACCATCAAATTCTGACCACGACTCACAGTCTACTTCAAAACCGGCAACCCCACAGGTTGGGAAATGAAAAATATCTTCAGAAATGGAATTGGCAAAATTGGAAATTCCATTATTATGAGAGAAAAAAGCAACTGAATTCAAGTTGTCATCCAGGTCATAAATTACAGATTCAAAGCTTCTTTCCGAAGGATTATATAATTTTTCATCTGTAGCACAGTTAAGCTGATAAGCCTGATTAAAAATTTTACAGGTATTCAGCGCACGTACCGCAGGGCTGGACACAAAGTGATCGATGGAAATATTATTGCTTTTAAGGAATCTTGACATGTGCATAGCGTCAGTCAAACCCTTGTCTGCCAAAGGTCTGTCAAAGTCCTCCGTTTCCTCCGGCCAGTCGCTTTTTGCATGTCTTACGAGGATGAGTTTCTTCATATAATTGTTTTTTGGAAGATTAAAATTATAAAAAAAATAATGGAATAAAACATGATTTATATAAAAAAACTGCGTTATGAATAAAATCAGTAAATTTTACTAAATTTGCAGACTTATGGGACAAATCCTTGCAATAGACTACGGAAAGGCTCGTTGTGGTATTGCTGCAACAGATGATATGCAGATTATAGCCAGTGGACTGGAGACTGTAGAGAACCGTTTTTTAATGGAATTTTTAAAAAAATATTTCAATGAAAATAAGGTAGATGAAGTCGTAATTGGGCTTCCCATAGATTTGAAAGGAAACGTTTCGGAAGTGGAAACCGATATTTTGAAATTCATTGAAGCATTTAAAAAAGAATTTTCGGATATTGCAGTTCATCGTTTTGATGAAAGATTTACTTCCAAAATGGCCTCATTTTTTATTTCCCAGAGTGGAAAAAACAAAAAAAAGAGGCAGGAAAAAGGATTAATAGATAAAGTAAGTGCAACCATCATATTGCAGAATTTTTTAGAACAAAGATTAAGATGATTTTACCGATAAGAGCTTTTGGGGATCCTGTTTTGAGAAAAGTGGGAAAAGATATAGACAAAGACTATCCCGAATTACAGGAACTGATAGATAACATGTTTGAAACGATGTACAGCGCAAATGGCATAGGTCTTGCAGCGCCTCAAATCGGTTTGGATATCCGTGTATTTATAATAGATGTGACACCTCTTGCCGAAGATGAGGATTATGAAGATATTAAAGATGAATTGGCAGAGTTTAAAAAAGTATTCATCAATGCCAGAATTCTTGAAGAATCAGGTGAAGAATGGAAGTTCAATGAAGGCTGTCTTTCTATTCCGGATGTAAGAGAAGATGTAAAAAGAAAAGGCACAATCGTCATTGAATATTATGACGAAAATTTTGTGAAACATACAGAAACTTTTTCCGATATTAGAGCCCGCGTAATTCAGCATGAATATGACCACATTGAAGGGGTACTGTTTACTGATCACCTGAGTGCTTTGAAAAAGAAACTGGTAAAAGGTAAACTGACAAAAATCTCTCAGGGTGACGTAAACATCGGTTACAAAATGAGATTTCCAAAATAATTTAAACAAGGATAAAAGAAATAATATAAAGCAAAAAGCTTAAAGCTGATTGCAGAATTTACAAAAAATAAAATTATGCTGTTAGAAAAAATAATTTCAATTTCTGGAAAACCAGGACTTTACAAATTAGTTTCTCAATTAAGAAACGGATTCATCATTGAAGATGTTACCAGTAAGAAAAAAGTAAGCATCGGAAACTCAAGCCAGGTAAGTTTGTTGGATAATATTGCCATGTTTACATTTGAAAAAGAAGTTCCTTTGTTTGAAGTTTTTGAAAATATTGCTAAAAACAACGATTACAAAGAAACAATCTCTCACAAATCTTCTGATGCAGATTTGAAAGAATTTATGTTGGCATCTCTTCCTAACTATGATACAGAGAGAGTATATTCTTCTGACATCAAGAAATTGGCTCAGTGGTACAATGTTCTTCATAAGGCGGGATATATTACTCCTGACAGTTTTGTGAAAGCAGAATCTGAAACTTTAGATGGAGAACCTGCAGAAGAACTGAACATTGAAAAAGAAGCTAAAAAAGCTCCAAAAGCAGAAAAACCTGCTGCTCCAAAAGTAAAAGCTACTTCAGCTGCAAAATCAGCTCCAAAAAGTACGCACAGAAAACAAGGATAATTCATTCAATTTGAATTAAAAATACAAAGCCTTGTCAGGAAATTTCTGACAAGGCTTTTTGTTTTAGGTGGGTGGCAGATGATAGGTAGCAGGGATTAGGGAAGTTTTCTGCGGAGTTCAAATTTCGTCTTTATCTTTAAACATTAAACATTAAACATTAAACATTAAACATTAAACATTAAACATTAAACATTAAACACGAAGACGAATCTCGCACCCCGTACCTCGTAACACATCTCAACTTTCAGCCCTAACCTTTGCCACAGACCCAAAATATCCCTTACATTTGTATAAGATTGAATTTCCCATTACTTATGAATACAAAACAGGAGAAACTAGAGGCCTTCGGAAGATTACTGGATATCATGGATGATTTGCGTGAAAAATGTCCGTGGGACCAGAAACAGACTTTAGAATCGCTTCGCCATCTTACCCTTGAAGAAACTTATGAGCTTTCAGATGCTATTTTACAGAATGATTTGCAGGAAATAAAAAAAGAACTGGGAGATGTTTTGCTTCACCTGGTTTTTTATGCTAAAATTGGTTCAGAAAAAGAAAGTTTTGATATCGCAGATGTAATCAATTCTCTTAATGAAAAGCTGATTTTCCGCCATCCTCATATCTATGGTGATATTGAAGTGAAAGATGAGGAAGAGGTGAAACAAAATTGGGAAAAATTAAAACTTAAGGAAGGAAATAAATCCATTTTAGGAGGAGTTCCGAAAAGCTTGCCGAGTTTGGTAAAAGCCTATAGAATCCAGGATAAGGTAAAAGGAATTGGTTTTGAATTCCATGATGCCGAAGATGCTTGGAAAAAAGTAGATGAAGAGATTCAGGAGTTTCATGCTGAAACTGATTTGGATAAAAAAGAACAGGAGCTTGGGGATGTATTTTTCTCTTTGATCAATTATGCCAGAATCTCCGGAATTAATCCCGATTCAGCTTTGGAAAGAACGAATCTGAAGTTTATTTCAAGATTTCAAAAGATGGAAGGACTTGCCGAAGAGCAGGACTTAAAACTTGCCGACATGTCTCTGGAAGAAATGGATGTTCTTTGGGAAAGGGCCAAAAAACTCTCATAGATCCTGATTGGAACAATTAATGCTTCTTACTTCAATTAAAAAAAATAAAAAAATATGTTACGCTTTCTTATATTACCTGCCTTGCTTTTATTGAGCTGCAATCCAAAAGCTCAGAATTCTCCAACTAATGAGGATGAATTAAAAGTTCAGTTTTCCTTACCGAAAAAGTTAAAGGAAGTCTCTGGAATTGCTTTGTCAAAAGATAAGAAGACTATCTGGGTGATAGAAGACAGAGGGAATAAAAATGCAGTATATGGCATCAATGATAAAGGTGAAATGTTGGCAAAAGTACCAGTGGAAAATACAGAAAATACAGACTGGGAAGACATTATATCAGATGCTCAGGGGAATATTTATATTGGAGATTTTGGTAACAATGATAATAACCGTACCGATCTTGCAATTTTAAAAACTGATCTTACCAACAGTACACAGACAACAACAAAAGTTGTTCAGACAACAAAATTCCATTATCAGGGCCAGACGGAGTTTCCACCAAAAAAATCAAACCTGCTGTACGATTGTGAAGCTTTTGTAGAAATGGATGGTAATTTTTACTTATTCACAAAAAACAGGAGTAAAGGTTTTGACGGAACTTTCCTTGTATTCCAGGTACCGAATAAAGAAGGTGATTTTGAAGCAAAGTTAATAGGAACTCTAAAACTTCAGGGTGGTTATAATGATGCAGCCATTACTTCAGCTACGATCAACAGTACAAAGGATAAAATTGTATTGCTGACGCATAAAAATGTACACGTTCTTACAGGTTTTACGGCCAATGATTTCAGTTCCGCAAAAATTCAGAAAATTCCATTGAATCATAATTCCCAGAAGGAGGCTATTGTTTTTCTTGATGATAAAACAGTAATGATTGCAGATGAAAAAGGGAAAGATGAAGGGGGGAATGTGTATACTTTTTCATTGTAAGCTTATTACTATATGAAATAAAACCCCACAGAGAAATCTGTGGGGTTTTTGAATATATGAATGTATTGAAGTGATTGACGTTTTTACAGCTTATGGAGTAAGGTAAGAAATATGAATATTACCACTCGATAAACGGAAGTCCTGCGTATAACGACAGCGTATTCTGAAGGTTTCTCCTGTATTAAAAAAATTAATGGATGAAAGATTATGATTCAATCCTGTAGTGCGTTCTCCATGTCCTGTAGATATTCCTGCAAGGGTTGTAAGTGCAGGAGAGACTTTTTGAATATAAGAATTGGCTGTTCCTGCAGTTTGTCCTGATGGATTTAAATTAAGATCATAGGTTGCATAAGGAACAATATTATAGAACCCCGGTTTTACTACTGTGAAAAGGCCTGTTGCTGAGTTATAAGTAAGATAAGCAGTATCAATCTTATTGCTTACATTGAAAACATAGGTTTGTGAATAGCTTTCGTGAGTACTGACAGGAGTAGAATGTGTGCCTGTATAGCTACCGCTGGATGGACTGATGTCTGTTTTATTTCCTACATACACTACTTTTAAGAAGTTTTCAGATTCGATCGTTTTCCATACCGGAGTATTTCCTGCTCCGTTTGACATTAAGACTTCACCTTTGTTTCCTGAATTTCCTTTTGTTCTGTCATCACCGCCTATATTCAGGTCTTTAACAACCTGTAGTGAACCGTTGACATGTAATGTATGTTGAGGTGTTGGTGTTTTAATCCCTATCTGTGCATTTATATGAATAAACATAACAAATAATGCCATATACAATAGCTTTTTTTTCATCACTTGTTGATTTTTTGTTGCAGCAAATATAAAATGTTTTTAAAATGTCCTTTTTTTAAAGAATTGATAAACATATAGAACTATGCATAGTGTTGACTTATATAGCTGAAAATATGGCTTTTATTTAAAAGCCATATTTGTTTTATTAATGAAAAATGTAAGCTGAAAATTAGAAATATTAAATTTAATTAAAATTGATTTTTTTTGAATATTTAATTAAAATTAACTTTAATGGTTTGTTAAACAGTATTTTATGTCTGCTTTTTTGAAAGGTGACAGTGATGATATAAATTGAATTGCTTAAAATTTCATTCCTATCCCTGCAGAAAGTCTTCCACCATCTGAACCATAGAAATAATTCAGTCTTGCAGACATCATTTCTACAATACTTAACCAAACGCCCGCACCGGCAGATTGATGCCATTTTCTGGAGGTTTCACTGTCGTTCCATACACGGCCGATGTCATATCCAATAAGGATTCCCATATTCGCAGGGATAATATTGTTTCTCACTCTCCCGAAATCCCATCGTATTTCTGAGTTATTGGTAAAATAAGATCTTCCTGAGAATCTTTCGTTTCTGAAAGCTCTCATTCCATTGTTGCCCCCAATAGCAGCAGCCTGATAGAACTCAAAATTATTGTTATTGATCCACATAACATTACTGGAATTGGCAAAAACAAACTTTCCTTTCTTATCAATTCTGTGATCAATGGCAAGCTTTCCTTTTACCGTCAGGAAGTTTTTATTAAAATCTGAAAGAGTGGCTTTCCAATCGGCATTAAGCATAAATTCCAGCCCAAGGGTAGGGAAGGCTGTATTATCAGCATTCTTATAACCAAACGTATAATTAGCTCCTACAAACTGCTGACTGTCAAAAACGCCTGGTCTTACATCGGGTGACTGATTGATGAAGCGGTCAGCTTTTCTCTGAACTTTATTATCTTCAAAAGTCAATTGAAACTGATGGCTCAGATTCATCCAGCTCTTCTGAGAGATAGAGGGTGCAAAGTTGAATTTTGAAATTCTGGCTCTGTTGTATTCTCTTTCTGTACTTTCTTTGTCATATTCACTTTCATTAGACAGGCCAAAGAAGTTTTGAGAGAATCTCGGAGTTGTATAAAATGCATCCAGATTGAAATCCCAACCTGAGATTGCCTTTTTAAACACACCCTTATAAGTAAGACTGAATCCTGCAGTGGCAGTATAAAAATTAGCTTTTAAGCTGTGTCTTTGAGTATAAGGATCACGGATGAAATTATTAACTGTATAATTGGCCAGAACACCTACAATGACCCCATCATCCGGGTTGTAGTCAAGGTTTGGATACCCAGCGAAGGAATTGTATTTCGGGTGTTTATAATTATAGCTGTTGATATCATAATCGTCAGTAATGTTTTTGGTTGCATTGCCAGCGTTATAGGTGTTTTTCTGAGATTTAAAGTCATAAATCTTCACTTTTCTTCCATCAGCAACATTATAAGTATCATGATTATATCCACCAATCAGTCTGATGTTCATTTTAGGATTTCCGGTTCCTGCCACTTCATAGATATCATCATCTTCCAGCCCGTAGATCCACAATTCTTTTGTTTTTGAATCATGATAGGTTTTTTCAAAAACCAGTTCATTCTGATCTTTATTCTTGCCCAGTTTATATTGCTGAACCAGTACTGAATGTCCGTTTTTGGTGATGACAAACTTATCAGGATTTACAGTTCCTGCCAGAGGTACTTTTTTCTGCAATACATCATAATACTGAGCAGCATAGCTCTGAAGTTTTGTTTTTCTTACTTTCAGTTTTCTCTGAATTTCAGCAATGGTATCGTCCTGTACCTCTTTCGGAAGATTATGGAAAGCATCATCAATATCCGCATCAGTAAGATGCTCCTGAATATATTTTGCCTGAGTTTCCCATTCTGTCTGATCAGAACCTTTTAAAAAGACAAGATCCATCGGATAGGGTTCCATAGCAAGCCACTTAACACTGCTGATGTCTTCTGTGAAGGTTTTCATATGGCGGATCGCGGGAACATTCATAATAACTTTAAAAGCCGCACCATCATATTTGCTGAATGCCTGATCTCTGTCCTTAGGGATTGGCTTGTAAACTACTTGGTCACCCACTTCATATTCTGCCCATTTCCACTGATCTGAGTGTCTGTCCCAGTCACCGATAAGCATGTCAAATAATCTTGCTCTGATGTAGGATTCTCTGTCAACAGAATATTTATTGCTTTTGCTGAGGTTTTTTAATACATCATCCGTAGACACAATATCCTTTGCATTGCCGAGATAAGCCAGTGTTTTAGGATCAGAAGAAAAACGTTCTTCAATCATATACATTTCATCTCCGTAATTCTCGTTATATCTCCCTAAGGCCTGTTGTTTAGGAATATAATACAGCTTTGGATTACTGTGTAAAATATTCAGTTTCTCTGACATATTTCCAATCGTAAACGGAGTAAACGGGTGATTGGTAGTATAAAAATCCAATAAGAATTTTTCGGGGAATGTATCTGCAAGTTCTTCTCCCAATGTACTTTTCTGAAAAGCCATATTGTTAAGAAAACGGATAGCGCTTTTTTTAACTCCACGCATCACGAACTCCTGTCCGTCCGCTGATTTCAGTCGTAAACTGTTGGACTGGTTTCCTCCACCTTCTCTGAAAGGGATATATCCGCCGTTTAATTCTGAAAGATTGGCCGTTGGAGCCTCAATCGGAATTCCGTAATAGTTTCTGTAATGATCTCCCCATAGCCAGCGGTAAAATTTTCTTTTTTGAGTAAGCTGTACCGGATAGATGGTTGAAGAAAATGTCTGAGGAAAAGAATTAGGAAAATTATTGACAAATACATCCGGTTTGGAAATTACTGAAATATGAGTCAGTTTTTGAAGTTGCGCATCTTTTGTAGAAAAATACTCAACATCTGTACTTTCGTCTTTTCTGAAATTTAAAACTGCAAAACCACTTCCTCCATAAGAAAAATCTGTTTTTTCTATAATGGTAGACGGGTCTGTTTTAGAACCTGCGCCACTGATGATCTGTCTCAAGTTTCCATCTTCGTGGTATTGAAGATTATGATCATGTCCGGAAACGAAAATAATATTTTCCTTATCCTGAACAATACTTTTCAGTCTGTTGGCCAGATCTGCATAATGCTGGTTATTGATATCTTCAGGACTGGCTCCCGAAGAACTTCTTAAAATATTGGCTACACTGGCAACAATCGGAAGAGGAACCTTACTGTTGAAGGGATAAAGATGTGATTTTGCAGCAGTGAAACCAGCATGAGTTCCACTACTGATAATGGGGTGGTGTAAGGCAACAATGATTTTTTTACCCTGATTTTTAATGATCAGATCTTTAAACTCGGTGAAAAAATCCTCGCGGGTTTTGATATTACAGTTTTTATTGATTCCGGGGTAGTTGTCCCAGTTTGCAATAACCCATTCTGTATCCACAGCAATAAGCTTAATGTCTTTAGAAACGTTGATGTCATCAATAGGGCATCCGTTTTTAGGCAGAAAAGCCTTTTTGTCGTCGAGGTATTTTTTTACCAGTGCTTCCTGGCTGTTCAATCCTTCCAGTCCGTTATACCAGTCGTGATTTCCGGGAATTACCAATGTTTTACCCTTGAAATTTTTGGTTATGGCAAGTTGATTTTCCAGTTTATCTTTAGCAGATGCATAGTCCTTATCTGTTTCTTTAGGCATGCCACTAGGATAGATATTATCTCCTAAAAAGATCAGCATAGAGTTACTGTCGGCAGAATCCAGTTTGCTTTTCAGTAAACTCAGTGTTTTTTGTGCCTGAGGTTCATCTGCATTTCCTGCATCTCCAATCAGAAAAAGTTTAAAATCATTTTCAGATTTTATCTCAGAATCTTTTACTTCAAATAAGTTTTTGCCCTTTTGTACGTTATAGGTAGCACAGGAATAAAGCACTCCTGCGGACATTACGGTTCTAAGAACAATAGAAGTATTTTTTAGATGAGTTTTAAAGGATAAATTCATAAATTTACATTAACAAAAATTCAGGAATGAGCATTCTACAAAAAGCCAAAAATTATGTTGAAATCTTATTCAAAGATAAGTTATCTTCAGTATATTTTTATCATAATTTTATCCATACTGCCTATACGGTCAATAAGGCTGAGGAAATCATGAAAAATACCCCTGTTTCTGAAGAGGATCAGGAGAAAGTACTCGTAGCATTATGGTTTCATGATACCGGGTATATAGAATGTGCCCTAAACCATGAAGAGAGGAGTGTGGAGGTAATGAAAGCCTTTTTACAGCAGGAAAACTATCCGGAAAATTATATCACGGATATTGAAAAACTGATTCTGGCTACGAAAATAAATTATGAACCGCAGAATTTACTTGAAAAAATTGTAAAAGATGCAGACTTCAGTCATTTTGCAGGTCATGATTATAATGATATTTCCGATGCTTTAAGAAAAGAATGGGAGCTTACTAATGTAAAATGTTTTTCTAATGAAGAATGGAATGCCGGAAATCTGGATATGCTGAAAAATAAGCATACTTTTTATACGGATTACGCAAAAGAAAACTGGGAACCGCTGAAAAAGAAGAACATTAAAAAGATAGAAAAGAAGCTGGAAAAAGAAGAAGAGAAAAAAGAAGACAAAAAGGAAAATTCAGAAGGTAAAAAGGACAAAGAAAAATCTGACAGAAGTGTAGATACTTTATTCAGAGTAACACTTAACAACCATACCAGACTGAGTGATATTGCAGACAGTAAAGCCAATATTTTGTTATCCGTAAATGCCGTGATTATTTCGGTTTGTCTTTCTGTACTCGTTCCCAAGCTGGATACCCCGAAGAATGCCCATCTGATCCTTCCGAGTTTTATTCTGCTGCTGTCCAGTGTACTGACGATTGTCTTTGCGATATTATCTACCAAGCCAAATGTTACCAAAACAACTTTCACTGCTAATGATATTGTCAACAGAAAAGTAAATCTGCTTTTCTTTGGAAATTTTCACCAAATGCTATTTGATGATTATCACAATGCCATGAAAGATCTGATTAAAGACAGAGACTATATTTATGATTCTATGGTAAAAGATCTGTATTATCTTGGAAAGGTTCTTGATCGGAAATATAAGCTTTTATCAATTACTTATAAGGTTTTTATGGCAGGAATTATCATTTCCGTTTTGTCTTTTGGATTTGCTTTTCTTAGCCTTTAATTAAAAAATAAACAGATAGATTTTAGGGAAAACCTAAGCTATGATAAACTATCGTAATATTTTTATGGTTGATTTTATCATGGCATCATTTGTCGTACCAAGAATTTTCCGTTTTTTGAACAGACCAGAATTTAAAGAAGCCAGATGCTTATTTTGTAAACTGAATTATTCCTGTGGAAGAGTAAAAGATACCCGCAGCGCGAGTAATCCTGTAATTCCCTGAAGATCCTCTACTTTTAAAAATTCTACATCATGCTGTAAAACTCCTTTTTTCTGGAGTTTGGAAATGTAGTCGAGGTATTCTTTCTGGTTTTCCATTCCGAAATAGACGATAGTGATCTTTCCGGGAGCGGTGATGCGTTCTGAAGAATCTTTCACATGTGCTTTATCCAGACGTTTTTTGATGATCTCATAATAAGAATTATAGGCACCGTCTACATCAAAACGTTTTTCATCCATTCGGAAACGGATGTCTATTTTTTCATTATATACAAAAATCAGTGAGGCAATATCCAGCTGTACAGGAAGCTGCTTTTTGAACGACTGAAACTCAAGTTCCATTTTACAGATGGTTTTCAGCTGCCAGTATCTCAGTTTATGAACCACTTTTGAGGTATAGTGCAGCTCAGGAGCAATGGTATGACCAATATACAGATTATGCTCCACACCATCAGACTTAAATCTTTCATAATAATGTGGGAAAATTTCCTGTGCTTTTATCTGGCTTTCATCCAGTAAATCTGCCAGTTTTCGGTTGACCAGAGTGATAGAATCATCAAGGTTTTTTCTGTGATGATAAAACAGATCGGTAGGTGCAAAGATGTGTGAAAAATAATCTTTGATCTTTGCTTTTATTTCTCTGGAGGTTCTTATTTCCAGTTTCCCCTGTAAAAAAGGATGGATTTCTTCCCTTAATAATCTTTGAAAACGTTGTTCTGTATCTGCTTTGATTTCATTGTTCAATTCATTCTCAAAAATATCAAGTGCAAGTAAGAATTTTTCAGAATCAGAGTTCGTAAGTACAAAAATCTCATTCAGCCATTCAATTTGTTGATTAAGATCCTGCAGCATAAGATTAAAACGCTTTTCTGAAGAAGAACGGATATCAGAAACCCCGAATAACGGAGTAAGGTTTTTAAAGGAAATCTGCTTTAATGTATATATTTTCTTTCCCAGTGATGCGGTGAAGTACTTTTCAGCTTCATTCCTGAACTTCCATACCACACTGTCGTGGATGGTAGTGTATTCACGCTGGATGATAGCTTCTATCTGATAATTTTTCTCAAAGTAGAATCTGTTCAGAGAGAAAAGAACCATATCGGTAAAAAACTCCAGTTTTTTGAGCTTTAAACCATTGAAACTGCCGGCAATAGGAGAGGTGAATTCCATGATTGCAAGGAGTTCGCCATCTTTCATGATAGGGATTACCATGAAACTGTTGACATTATTATCCTTTAAAATACTAAAGGAAGGAAGCTGTTGAACATTTTCATCCAGGTTGTTTACATTGGAAACAACAACGGGTTTTGAATTATGATTTAAATTATTAAATGTATTCTTACGGGTTTCTTCATCAAAAGTATTGATCCAGAAATCCAGAATATGATTGGTCAGAAGACTGTCGTAAATAGGAAGTTTGTCCAGTTTCTGTTCCTTTTTGTTGAAAGTCATCAGTCCGAAACTGAGTTCGGGAACATCAAAATAAGATTTGAAAATTTCGGTCAGATTTTCATTGGGATTTAAATCTTCAGGATCAATCTCAATCATGCTTGATTTCAGGTCAGAAAGCGCTACTTCAGAGGTACAGTCTACCAGTGAAATAATAGTAAATCCTTTCAGTATCCAGGACTGTGATGGAAAATGTTTTTTCCACAGTTTAAAATCATCCAGATTTTCCAGCAGCATATCCAATACATCATCAGACGGAATTTTTGCGTTTTCTGTAGGAGTGATTTCCGTAAAATCTGAGTTGACTGTTATCTTATAATGTTTCATGATTCCCTGTTTGTTGGGGATATCATAATAGAACGGAATCGTACTTTTAATATCTTTTTTAAAGTAGCTTTGGAGAATAAGACAGCAGCAGAAAACATAAAACTCATTATCTGAAATATTTCTGAGTTCTATTTCAAAGTCTTTTCCGGCATCTTTAAGGATATCCTTAAATCTTTCGGTATAATTGAAAGTAATGTTTGAAAGAGGAATACTAGCCGCTTTAATCTCATTTCTGGTAAGTCCGGTTGGGAAAAGATCCGCAAGCAGCATTCTGATGAGGTCTTCATACTTTTCAAGAAGTGTAGTATCCTGAAACCCTTCTCTGAGTTCTTTGAAATTTCTGATGCTCTCTATCAAAGATTCCGCATAGTTAACTCTATATTCCAATCTGTCATTATATCGGATATGTTCCAGAACATCCAAATATTTTTTGAATGATATATAAACCTGGAAAGGAGAGTCTTTTTTATAGAGATTAGCCAAAAGCTGAAATTTAAAGTAAAGTTATGAAAAAAGCAGAATATTGATAGGGTGAAAAGTTTATTTTATTGTATAATATTTACTTGTGTCTTCGGAGATTTTGTAAGATATTTTATAATTCATTGCTCTTTTTCGGAAAGACAGATTATTGGATTATTGATTAATAAATTGTATTGCTTTTTAGATGAGTCAGAATTTTTTTCTCTTCTGTTTTCATTTTATATTCCAGTTATATAACAAAAAAGCACAACTGAAAAGTTGTGCTTTTTATATTTTAAATTCAGATTTTACAATCCGAACATTCTTGCAAACAGATCCGGGAAAACTCCAAGGACGATAATCAGTGCAATAACAACTACTGCAATGATGTTGTAAGTAAGCGTTACTTTTTCTGAAGATTTGAATGTAGATTCTTTAAAGAAAAACATTGCGATGATCAGTCTTAAATAATAAGCGATAGACAGGGCAGAACCCAATACAGCTACCAATACTAAGAATGCTGCACCGTTCATAGCCTGAGAGAATAAAGCAAATTTCCCCATGAAACCAGCCGTTAGCGGAACCCCTGCCATTGAAAGCATAGAGATTGCTGCTGCTGTTGCCAGTAAAGGTTCAGTTTTTGCCAATCCTTTGAATGCTCCGAAAGAGGTTTCTCTCTTTAACTTCTCTACCCAGATCAGACACATGAAAACTCCTACTGTAGATAAAGAATATGCGAATAAATAAAAAGCAAGGTTATAAGTAGAAAGGCTTGTCATTCCGAAGAATACCAATCCGATATATCCTGCATGAGAAACTGAAGAGTAAGCCAGCATTCTTTTTGCGTTTGTCTGAGCAAGACCCATAACGTTTGCCAAAAGTAAAGTAATAATTAAGAATACTCCTAAAACATTAATCCATTCGTGAGTAACCCCCGTGAAACCAAGAGTCATAAGTCTGAATAGAGCAAAGAATCCGGAGATCTTTACCACACTCGCCATGAAAGCTGTGATCAATGAAGGAGAACCTGCATATACATCAGGGCTCCACATGTGGAAAGGTGCTAAAGCTACTTTGAATGCCAATGCACAAAGAATCAGTAATACTCCTAAGATGAACATTACATTCCCTGAATTAGCTACTCCAAAATCATGAATCTTGTACAGATCAAAACTTCCTGCACTTCCATAGATGAACGCAATCCCGAACAGTAAGAAACCTGTTGCGAATGCCCCCATTAGGAAATATTTGATAGAAGCTTCATTGGATCTAAGATCAGTTTTGTTAGCTCCAGCCATTACATATAATGGAATAGAAAGAATCTCAACTCCTAAGAACATCGTCACCAGATTCTGGTATCCGAAAAGGATGATTCCTCCACATAATGCAAATAGCATCAATGCATATAATTCTGACTGGTGGCTTCTGTGATTGCTGAACGCAAAACCTCCCAGGAAGAATAATAATAATGTTGTTACGATTGATATTTTAGTGAATAATGCAGTATTACCACTGTACTCATACATATGCTTGTAATGATCGAAGAACGAACATTCCGGCATAAAACTTACGTACAATGCGATGATTAATCCCAAAATCCCAATGTATCTTGCGAATTTTCCTTGTTCAAAAACTCCTGAAAATAACGCAATAACTGCCGTTAGGAAAACAATAATTAAAACACTCATAATATAGATTTGAGATGCGAGATTTGAAGTTTAAAGTTTCAGTTCAAAGTTTAGAATTTCAGGGTAAATATCCCTTGTTTTCATTTCTTTGTCTGTTTCTTTTACTCTTCTCTAATCTCTTAATTTTTTAATTTTTAAATCTTTTAATTTTTTAGTTAGCCATCGCCATGTAGATAAACTTCACTGAACTACTCACCATGTCGATTACCGGTTGTGGGAAAATACCTAGTAAAATCACAAAAACCGCTAAGCTTGCCAATACAGAAAATTCTACTCCTGACAAATCTTTTGCTGTACTTAAAACGGCTTCATCTCCTTCCCCAAACATTGCTTTTCCGTAGAATCTCAATAAATATACAGCACAAAGAATTACCGTAAGACCAGCAATTACTGCTGCTGTCCCGTTAAAATCATAAACAGATTTCAATAAAATAAATTCTCCAATGAATCCATTTGTTAACGGAACTCCCATTGAACCTAATATAATGATCAAGAACAATACAGCAAACTTAGGTGCTACTTTAGCTAAACCACCCATTTGTCTGATGTCTCTTGATTTAAATCTTTTGTATAAAATATCACAACAGTAGAATAATCCCACTACGTTGATACCGTGAGCGAAAGTCTGTACCAAAGCTCCCTCGGCACCTTCCACATTGAAAGTTCCTCTTAGCGTAACTACTGCTGAAGCAAAGATACCAGCCACCATCAATCCTACGTGAGAGAAAGATGAATACGCAATGATTCTCTTCATATCCGTCTGGATGATTGCAATTAAAGCTCCGTGAACAATGCCCACGATTGCCAGAATAATCACAATCTGTCCTGAAATTCCTGCTATCGGAAGCGGAGTGATTGGAAGTAAATAACGCATTACACCATATACTGCCATCTTAAGCATAATCCCTGATAATAACATGGATCCCTGAGTAGGAGAGTAGGTATAAGTATCAGGCTGCCATGTATGGAAAGGGAATACCGGTAATTTCACAGCAAAAGCAAAGAAAATAAACCAGAATACTACAGTCTGCTGTACTTCATTCAGTTGTGCATTGTATAGATCCGTTAAAGCGAATGATGCAGAGTGGTTGTACACATAGATCAATCCGGCTAACATAAATAATGATCCTACGAATGTATATACGAAGAATTTCGTAGTGAATTCAAACCTTTTATTCTCTTGTCCCCAAAGTCCGGCAATGAACCAAATTGGAATCAAAGTTACTTCCCAGAAAATGTAGAATAATAATCCGTCTAAAGAAGTGAACACTCCTACAAGCCCGAACTGCATCAGCAGAATCAAACCATAGAATGTATTTCTGTAGTTTACATTTTCATTAAAAGATGATAAAATAATAATTGGCGCCAGAATGTTGGTCAATAATAAAAGAAGCATGCTCATCCCATCGATACCGAAGTGAAGAGAACTCTTCATAAATTGTGACCAGGGATAATTGATCTCGTGCTGCAATACACTATCTACCGTCGGAGTAAAATCGAAATCCGAAAGTATATAAAATGTAAGAAGCATTTGTACCAATGCAATTCCCAGTGCCAAATATTTGCTGGAATTACTCTTCCACGCAAAAACTAATCCCGAACCTACTAGAGGTAATAGTAATAATGTTAATAATAAACAAGACATTATTATTGTAATAAAAAGTTAACAATTAATATAATTCCCACAGCTAAAGACATGATAAGAATATACGTCTCTACATTTCCGTTTTGAACACGCTTCATAGCTTTTCCGCTGTCTTCAGCACCATCACCTACAAAGTTTACAAAACGGTCTAAGATACCCTTATCAAACATCTTTCCTCCGCGTCCTAATCCTTCAACAGTTTTTACAATCAATGCGTTGTAAAGTTCGTCAACATATAATTTCTTAGCAGAAAGTTTTTCCCATCCGGTATAGCTTTCTTCTGCAATGGCCATTTTTTTCTTCTTCACATAAGTATTTCTAACGATGAACCATACAGAGAAGAACATAAGAATTGTTGCTGCTAATAAGATCATTTCAGTATTGAAAGGTACTCCTGAAAGAGTAGCTTCCATCTGGCTGTAGCTTTGTTCCGTAAGAACTGGCTTTAACCATTCCATCAGTTTAGCATAATGCCCGTGACCGATGAAGTGCGGCAGGTTGATAAAACCTCCAACTACAGAAAGGATAGCCAATACGATCAATGGTAATGTCATATTTGACGGACTTTCATGTAAGTGGTGTTTTTGCTCTTCAGTACCTCTGAATTCTCCGTGGAATGTCAAATAATACAGTCTGAACATATACGTTGCAGTCATTGCCGCTAAAACAAATAAGATTACCCAGTAAACAGGGTTTTTAGCGAAAGCTGCTACTAAAATTTCATCTTTAGAGATCATCCCGGATAGTAAAGGGAAACCTGAGATTGCTAATGTTCCGATAAGGAATGTAGCGTGCGTAAGAGGAATATATTTTTTAAGACCTCCCATGAAACGCATATCCTGTTCGTTGCTCATTGCGTGGATTACAGAACCTGCACCCAAGAATAATAAAGCTTTGAAGAATGCGTGTGTCATTACGTGGAACATCGCTGTTGTATACGCTCCAAGACCTAAAGCAATGAACATAAATCCAAGCTGTGAAACGGTAGAGTAGGCTAATACTTTTTTGATGTCGTTCTGACGAAGTGCATAGAATCCAGCCAAAGCAGCTGTTAAGAATCCGATGAATAAAATTCCTCCCTGTACAGTAGGCGCTAAAGTAAATAAGAAGTTTGATCTTACTACCAAATAGATCCCTGCCGTTACCATCGTTGCCGCGTGGATCAACGCTGATACAGGAGTTGGTCCGGCCATCGCATCCGGTAACCATGTATATAATGGAACCTGAGCAGATTTACCGGTAGCACCGATGAATAAACTCGCTGTGATAAAGATAATCACTGTTCCGTCTAATTCAAATTTTGAAGCGTTTTCTGCTACAGAAAGATAATCTACAGCATTGGTCTGAGAAGCAATCATGAAAATACCGATCAATAACGCAAGGTCACCAATTCTGTTCATAATGAAAGCTTTTCTTGCCGCTTTACCGTATTCTTCATTAGTATACCAGAATCCGATCAACAGGTAAGAACAAAGTCCTACACCTTCCCATCCGATGAATAAGATAAGGTAGTTGCTTCCCATTACTAAAAGTAACATAGAGAAGATGAAAAGATTCAGATAAGTAAAAAACTTGTAGAACCCTTTATCATGACTCATATATCCGATAGAGTATAAGTGGATCAGTGAACCGATACCCGTAATGATCATTACCATCATTAAAGAAAGCTGATCAATCTGGAATCCAAAATTGATTTGAACTCCATTTACTCTAAACCATTCAAAAGCTTTTACGATTACAGGCTGGCTTTCTGAATTGAAATTCATGAAAAGACTTACAGCGATACAGAATGATCCGAAGACCATTGCCGTAGCCAAAGATCCTACCAAAATTTTTGGAAGATTTTTCCCGAATAAACCGTTAATAAGAAACCCTAAAAGTGGTAAAAGTACTATTGCATATACTAGATTCTCCATTCTTATCCTCTTAATTTATTAAATATACTCACATCTACAGAACGGGTATTTCTATATAGCATAGCAATAATTGCTAAACCTACTGCCACTTCAGCAGCAGCCACTACCATAATGAAGAAAACTAAAAGCTGTCCGTCGCCGTTGCCTTTATATGCTGAAAAAGCTGCCAATAAAAGGTTTACAGAATTCAGCATAAGCTCTACACAGCCCAGAATCACAATAGCATTTTTTCTAAGCAATACTCCCATTACTCCCAAACAGAACAATACTGATGAAAGAATGATGAAGTAGTCCAAAGGGATGCTTTGTATAAATGTATTTACTTCTCCCATAATTTTATAAATCTTTTTTACCGATTAATACCGCGCCTACAATACCTGCCAAAATTAGGATGGAAGCAAGCTCAAACGGTAAAACATATTCATTAAACAAAAGTCTACCCAGATTTTTCGTAAGACCCACACCTCTGTCAACATTTTCAACAACAATGTGGTTGTCCTGAATTCCTCTGAATACCCCTAAAACTCCAATTAATAAAAGACATGCTGTAAAAACTCCAACAAACTTTAAAGTATTGTTCTTCTTACTTTCGTCTCCTTTATTAAGGTTAAGCATCATAAGGATGTAAAGGAAAAGTACCATGATGGCACCTGCGTACACTATGATCTGGATAATTGCAAGGAACTGTGCATTTAAAAGAATGTACATCCCGGCAATTGAAAACATTGTAACAATTAATGACAAAATAGCATAGAGAGGATTTCTTGCAAATACAAAATAAACTGCACTTGCCACTGCTAAAAACGCCACCAAGAAAAATAAAAACTGATCCATTATTTTACCGCATTTTTTTGTTTCTCGGATTGTCTTGTCGTAATATCAATCCTTTCATTTATTTTTTCAACTAGTTTATCTTTTCCGTAAATGAAAGAACCTCTGTTAGTTTCTACATCTACTAATCTATCAGTAAGATAGATTGCAGATTTAGGACAAGCTTCTTCACACATACCGCAGAAAATACATCTTAGCATATTGATTTCATATACTGAAGCGTACTTTTCTTCTCTGTAAAGTCCTTTTTCCTCTTTAGTTCTTTCAGCAGCAGTCATTGTAATGGCTTCTGCAGGACAAGCTACCGCACAAAGTCCGCAAGCAGTACATCTTTCTCTGCCTTCTTCGTCTCTTTTCAAGACGTGCTGACCTCTCCAGATGGTAGTTCTTGGCTTTTGTACTTCCGGATACGAATATACTGCGGGAGCCCCCTTTACCACGGTTCTTACAGCATGCTTAAGTGTAATCCCCATCCCTGTAAGGATTGCAGGAATGTAGATCTTTTCAGCAAGGGTCATTTCTTTATTGGAAACAACTTTTGATCTGTTTGTAAGTTTCATTTAATTATAGATATTAGATGTTAGACACCAGATTTTAGACTAATCTTGTCTGCTATCTTAATTATTTAATATTGATGATTGAATATGATAGGCTAAAGATAAAACTTTGATTTCATTATCAAATTTTCAAATCAGCTCATTTTCAAATTTTCTAGTTTGCAAATGCTAAAATTACAGCGCCTGTAATTAATAGGTTTACCAATGCCATTGGGATTAATGTTTTCCATCCTAAGTGCATTAACTGATCGTATCTGAATCTTGGAAGTGTCCATCTGATCCACATGAAGATCAGAATTCCGATTACAGTTTTCGTTAAGAATGCTACAATACTCAAGATTCCTGCAGTGTTCTCACCCCAGTTCTGAGTTACCCATTCAATACCAGGATAGTTATAACCTCCGAAGAAAAGAACTACCATAAAAGCATTGGAAATAAACATGTTCACGTATTCCCCGAACATATATAACCCTAACTTCATGGAAGAGTATTCTGTAGAGTATCCTGTTACCAATTCAGATTCACACTCAGGTAAATCGAAGGGGTGTCTGTTGGTTTCTGCCAAAGCTGCTACAAAGAAAACAAGGAAAGCAATCGGTTGGTAGAAAATATTCCAGTTCATTCCGGAACCCCAAGGAATAACGCCCCATAATTTTCCAGTAGTCTGACTTTCAGTAATTTCTTTTAAGTCTAAACTTCCTGTCATCATAATGATAGAAAGAAGTGCTAATCCCATTGCCAATTCGTAAGAAATCATCTGAGAAGAAGCACGGATAGCACCTAATAATGAATATTTGTTGTTGGAAGCCCAGCCTCCGATCATAATTCCGTAAACCCCAATTGAAGCCATTCCGATGATGAAAAGTACACCAACATCAATGTTAGCAACCTGAAGATCAAAAGAAGTACCTGCAATATTTAAACTTTTACCCCAAGGAATAACAGCTCCTGTAATCAATGAAATAAACATTACCAAAGCAGGTCCTAATACGAAAAGGAATTTTTCTGCATTGGCTGGCGTAAAGTCTTCTTTAAAGAAAAACTTTCCACCATCAGCAAGAGGCTGCAGTAATCCGAAAGGTCCGGCTCTGTTGGGACCAATTCTATCCTGCATGATAGACGCTACTTTTCTTTCTGCCCAGGTAGAGTAGGCGGCAATCGTAAGCGATAGCAGGAAAAGCGCTAGTACAAGTATAAGTTTAAATGTAAGTAAATCCATTTTTTATTTTAAATGTTTGAAGATGGGAGCTGGAAGCTGGAAGTGTATTACATCGTGGCATCAACTCTTCATCACATTACCAATTTATTTTATTTTTTAACGATATTAAAGTTAAAAGTAGAAGTGAAATATTTTTAAGGTTACAAACCTCCATCTTTCAGCTTCAGACGTCCGACTTTTTATTTTTCGTCTTTTTCACTGATTTCTTTAGCCATAGGATTGTCTAAAACTCTTAGTTCATCCTTAGGTTTTTCGTAGTGGTTCAATGAAATTACAGAGTGTCTGTCGATATGTCTCGGACCTTCGATGTTCCAGTCTGATAATGCTTTTCTTTCAAAACGGCATGTATCACAGATGAATTCTTCTACTTCACCCCACTGATCTTTTCTTGCAGTTACTCTTACTATTTCATCACCTTTCATCCATACTACAGCTTTTCCGGAACACTTATCACATTTACAAGAAGCGTTCATTGGTTTTGTAAACCATACTCTGCTTGCAAAACGAGCTGTTCTGTCTGTTAATGCTCCTACAGGACAAACGTCGATAACGTTTCCGATGAAGTCATTGTCTAAAGCTTTATTTAAATAAGTTGAAATTTCAGCGTGATCTCCTCTGAAAAGAATACCGTGTTCTCTTGTTTCTGTAAGCTGGTTGGCTGTCAATACACATCTTGCACAAAGAATACAACGGTTCATGTTCAATTTGATGTTCGGTCCAAGATCATCAGCTTCGTAAGTATTTCTTTCAAATTCTGTTCTTGTACTGTCTACACCATGCTCATATCCTAAATCCTGAAGATGACATTCTCCTGCCTGGTCACAGATAGGGCAGTCCAGCGGGTGATTCACCAATAAGAACTCGGTAACCGCTTTTCTTCCTTCCTGAGCTTTCTCAGAAGTAAGATTTTTTACTTCCATCCCGTCCATTACATTAGTTCTGCAGCTTGCTACTAATTTTGGCATAGGACGAGGATCTGCTTCAGACCCTTTAGAAACTTCTACAAGACATGTTCTACATCTCCCTCCACTGGTTTCTAACTTGCTGTAGTAGCACATAGCGGGAGGTACAGATTTTCCACCGATTTGTCTTGCTGCTTCCAGAATGGAAGTACCAGGCATCACTTCAGTAGTCTGTCCGTCTATAGTTATTTTGAATTTTTTAACTTCTTCGCTCATATGATATGCTTTAAGCTTTATGCGTTAAGCAATAGGCTTTGTTATTTATATTTCTTAGTATTAAATGTATATCCAATTCCTCCCAGAACCTGTCCGAAAACAAAATCCTGGCGTGCTTTATCAGGTTTGTTATTTAATGTAGTTTTAATATCCCACATATTAATATAACCGGCTTTTCCTTCTACTCTCAGCATCCAGTTTTTCCAGAAAACTAAGTTAAGACTGGATCTGATATCAGTTCCCATACCTGCAACGTGAAAACGGTCACTTCTTTCATTTCCGAAAAGTTTTACATTACTTTTAGGAAACATAAACCCGATTCCTGCTCCATAAGACCATACTAAATCTATATTTTTCTTATGTACAAGATTTTTGTATTTCTCAAGACCTAAGTTTTCATAGTTAAGTCCGTCTGTATGTTCAAAAGTAAGGAACTTCTCATCTGCAAGGTTAACCTGCCCGTTTTGAACCATTGCTGCATATTCAGGATCTGAAATATGACCTTTGAAACCTACCGTCTGGTTCTGATCCATTACATATTTCATATGGTCTATCCCAAGTACCAATGCTAAATTGTCTTTAATAAAATATCCTATTCTGAAATTATACTGTGTTACAGTAAACCAGCTTGGATCAAAATAGACAATTCCAAATTTTGTAGGTCTGTCCTGTGCCGTTACATTATTCAGCTGAAAATCGTAACCGTTTCCGGTAAAATGGATATCAGAATTGCTATAAGCCGCTCTGTTCCATCCATAAAATACGAAAACCTGACCTTTCTTGCTTAATGGTAAAGGTTTTTCCTTTTTCTCAGCTTTAATCTGCTGTTTCTCACTCACTAAATATGACAAGTCCTCTTCAACGGATCTGTTATAATTTGCAGTATCTGTTTTCTTATTCTGTGCAAATACAAAATTCGACATCATTAAGCCGACAACCAATAATCTTTTCATTTTACCTATGCATTCTTTTCAACAGCCGGAATAGGATCTGCATAATGTGCCAATCCATAGTTTTGTGTTTGGGACAACTCTGGGTTTTTCACGTGCCACTCAAATTCATCTCTGAAGTGACGGATTGCTGCTGCAACCGGCCAAGCTGCTGCATCACCCAACGGACAAATCGTATTTCCTTCGATTTTTCTCTGGATATCCCAAAGTAGATCGATATCTTCCATTTTTCCTTCTCCTTTCTCGATTTTCTTTAAAATCTTGTACATCCATCCTGTTCCTTCACGGCAAGGAGTACATTGTCCACAGCTTTCGTGATTGTAGAATCTCGCTAAAGTCATAGTATGCTCTACAATACACTGGTCTTCATCCAAAACGATGAAACCTCCTGAACCCATCATGGTACCGGTAGCAAAACCACCATCTGCCAATGATTCATAGTTCATATATCTTGGCTCTCCATTCACTGTTCTCAGCAATAAATTAGCTGGAACAATAGGAACAGAACTTCCTCCCGGAATACAAGCCTTTAATTTTTTTCCGTCTTTAATACCGCCGCAATACTCATCAGAGTAGATGAATTCTTCTACGGTGATGGTCATATCGATTTCATATACCCCTGGTTTGTTGATGTTTCCACAAGCAGAAATTAATTTCGTACCTGTAGATCTTCCAACTCCGATTTTAGCATATTCAGCACCTGTAATATCAATGATTGGAACAATTGCAGCAATAGATTCAACGTTATTTACTACCGTTGGTCTTTCCCAAAGTCCTTTTACAGCCGGGAATGGCGGTTTTAATCTTGGGTTACCTCTTTTTCCTTCTAGAGATTCAAGCAATGCAGTTTCTTCACCACAGATATATGCTCCACCACCTCTTTGAACATAAATTTCACAATCGAAACCTGTTCCCAGGATGTTTTTACCTAAAAACCCTGCTGCTTTAGCTTCTTCAATAGCTTCTTCAAGGATATCCGGAATCCATGAATATTCTCCACGGATGTAGATATAAGAAACATTAGAACCTAAACAGTAAGATGAGATCAGCATTCCCTCGATCAATACATGAGGAAGGAACTCCATTAAATACCTGTCCTTGAATGTTCCAGGCTCAGATTCATCCGCATTAACAACAAGGTGTCTTGGAACTCCTTCAGGCTTTGCCAAAAAGCTCCATTTCATCCCTGTTGGGAATCCAGCTCCACCACGTCCTCTTAGTCCCGAAGCTTTTACTTCTTCAAGAATTTCGTCAGGAGTCATCTTCAAGGCTTTTTCAGCTGCTGTATAACCTCCCTGTTTACGGTACGTTTCAAAGTAGCGAATACCTTCTATATGTGCGTCTTTAAGTAAAAGTTTTTTACTCATTGTTTATTATGCTTTTAGCTATTGGTTTGTCACCGTTAGCTTTTATAATTATTTTAAAAATTAACTGATTTCAAATCCGGGATTCAAAATCTTTATTAGTCCAAAGCAAGTTGTCCCTGTCTGCAAAGCTCAAGGATTTCGTCTACTTTTTCTATTGTTAAATTTTCATGAAAGAATTTCCCTAACTGCATCATTGGTGCATATCCGCATGCTCCAAGACATTCAGCTGGTTTTAGTGTAAACATACCGTCTTCAGTAGTTTCTCCGTCCTTAATATTCAGTTTGGTTCTGATATGGTCAAGGATTTTTTCGCTTCCACAAACCATACAAGGTCCTGTTCTGCAAACTTCCAAAACATATTTACCTACCGGCTTCATATTAAACATGGTATAGAAAGTAGCCACCTCATATACCTCAATCGGTTGGATACTTAGTAGTTCGGCAACATAATCCATCACAGGAACATCTAACCATCCTCCGAATTCTTTCTGTGCTAAGTGAAGTACAGGAAGAAGAGCAGATTTTTGTCTTCCTTCAGGATATCTTGCGATAATTTTGTGTACCTGTGCTAAACTTTCCGGTTTAAAAGCTATTGTTTCGCTCATTTTTGAAATTTTAGATTTTAGATTTTAAATTCTAAATGAATAACGGTCTAAAATCAATTTATAATTTATAATTCAAAATTTATAATTCCAGTTATGCGTCTAATTCTCCCGCAATAATATTCATACTACACATCGTTACAATGGCATCTGAAATTACAGAACCTGTAATCATTTCAGGATATGCCTGATAGTAGATGAAACATGGTCTTCTGAAGTGAAGTCTGTAAGGGCTTCTTCCTCCGTCGCTCACAAGATAGAATCCTAATTCTCCGTTTCCTCCTTCTACAGCGTGGTAAACTTCTCCTTTCGGTACATCAGTTTCTCCCATTACAATTTTGAAATGGTAAATTAATGCTTCCATTTTCTGATATACATCTGCCTTTTCAGGAAGATAGAAGTCTGGAACATCCGCATGGAATGGTCCTTCCGGAAGATTTTCGTATGCTTGTTTGATGATTTTAATAGATTCCCAGATTTCTTGTTGACGAACCATGAAACGGTCGTAAGTATCTCCTGAAGTTCCTACAGGAATAATGAAGTCGAAATCTTCGTAGGAAGAATAAGGCTGTGCAACTCTTACATCATAATCTACTCCTGCTGCACGTAAGTTTGGACCTGTGAAACCGTAGCTTAATGCTCTTTCAGCAGAAATAGCTCCTGTACCGATGGTTCTGTCCATGAAAATTCTGTTTCTTTCTAATAAGGTACAGAATTCTTTGAATCTTGGTGGGAAAGTTTTTAAGAAGTCTTTTAATAACTCATGAAACTTAGGAGTGAAATCTCTTTCAAAACCTCCGATTCTTCCCATATTGGTTGTCATTCTAGCTCCGCAGATCTGCTCATACATATCATAAATACGTTCTCTTTCGATGAACATGTAGGTAAGACCTGTAATAGCTCCTGAGTCCATTCCGGTTACCCCGTTACAGATCAGGTGGTCACCGATTCTTGCCAGCTCCATTAAGATAACACGCATATAGTCTACACGTTTTGGAACTTTAACGCCAATCAGTTTCTCTACTGTCATGTGCCAGCCTAAGTTGTTGATCGGCGCAGAACAGTAATTCATACGGTCAGTAAGGGTAGTGATCTGAGAGTAGTTTCTTCTTTCAGAAATTTTCTCAAATGCTCTGTGGATATATCCTACCGTTTGCTCAGCGTGAAGAATTCTCTCTCCGTCCATCGTTAAGATATTCTGGAAAATCCCGTGAGTAGCAGGGTGGGTAGGTCCTAAATTGAGGGTATATAATTGTCCGTCAATCTGTTCCTTACTTTCGTACTGGTTTAGTATATTAGATAATGAGTTATCTTTCATAATTTAAATGCTTTAGGCTATAGGCTTTAGGCTTTAAGCATATCGCTTACTGCTTACTGCTTATTGCATTATTTTTATCTTCCGAACATATTATCGTCCTTATCGGTTCTGGTACCGTCTTCAAGGCGATATTCTTTCAACATTGGGTGGTATCCAAGATCTTCCATATTCAAAATAGGTCTAAGATCCGGGTGTCCTTTAAATTTAATCCCATAGAAATCATACGTTTCTCTTTCCATCCAGTTTGCCCCGGCATATAGTTCCGTAAGAGAATCTACTTCAATATTTTCTCTGGACATGAATATTTTCAGACGTAATCTGAAATTGGCCATCATATTATGCAAATGGTATACAACGCCTATTTCCTTTTCAGGGAATTCAGGGTAATGAATACCACAGATATCTGTAAGGAAGTTAAATTCCAAAGATGAATCTTTAAGATAGTGAATGATCTTCTTGATATCTTCTTTCTTTACTTCAATCGTCAGCATCCCATAAGGTTCTGAGCTTGAAATAACAGACTCCGGAAATTCTCTTGTGATTGCTTCTAATACAAATTCGTTTGTCATTTCCGTTTAGTTGCTTATGTTGTAAGAATCTAACAATTTCTGATATTCAGGCATATCTCTTCTTCTGATGCTTTCGCTTTCTGCAAGAGCCTGTACCTGCATTACTCCTTCAATGATCTGTTCAGGTCTTGGAGGACATCCAGGAACATATACGTCTACCGGAATAATCTTATCAATTCCCTGAAGTACAGAATACGTATCAAAAATACCACCGCTGGAAGCACAAGCTCCAACTGCTACTACCCATTTCGGCTCTGCCATCTGAGTATAAACTTCTTTCAGGACCGGTCCTAATTTCTTTGATATAGTTCCGCAAACCATTAGCATGTCTGCCTGTCTTGGAGAGAAAGAGTTTCTTTCCATACCAAATCTTGAAGCATCATACGTTGGGTTTAGGGTAGCCATAAACTCAATACCACAACAAGAGGTAGCAAATGGTAATGGCCAAAGTGAAAACTTTCTTGCCATCCCGATTACACTGCTCAGTTTTGTTGCGAAAAACCCTTCTCCTTCATATCCTTCGGGAGCAGGTGCATCTGTTCTTATTACTGGTTTTTTATCTGACATTTTCTTTTGTTAAATATTTAAAGATCAAAGCATTTAAAATGGATCATTTCTGATTTTTAATGATTAAACGCTCAACCTTTTAATGTTAAAATTTATTTATCCCAATCCAGCGCACCGCGTTTCCAAACATAGAAAAACGCTACGAAGAAGATCGCAACGAACGTAAGTACAGCAAGGAATCCTTCCATGCCGAATTCTCTAAAGTTTACTGCGTAAGGATAAAAGAATACGATTTCAATATCGAATAGTACGAACAATACCGCAGTCAGGAAGTACTTGATAGAAAACGGTGTTCTAGCATTTCCTTCTACAGGAATCCCGCATTCCCAGCTTTGGTTTTTTACAGAGTTTCCTTTTTTCTGCTGTGGCCCCAAGAAATGTGCCCCAAGCAAAGAAACAGCTACAAATCCTACTGCTACACCAGCCTGGATAAGGATTGGAATATAACTTTCAGGTAAATTCATTTTTGCATTATTATCTCAATTTGCAAATTTAGCGAATAAACAAGAAAGCATGAAATTTATCAGCTTAAAAGTAGGATGAAAATGAGCTAAATCGGTAATTTAGAATCAATAAAAATTAGCTTTTGGGGATTGTTTTTTTTATGGATTTTTCCCCTTTTTTTGTAGCTGTCATCAAAAAAATGTTTCTCATCCTGTGTATTGAAGATATTTTAGCTGAATTATATACAGGCTCAATAAAGCTGGTTGGGTATTTTATTTTTTCATTTTCCTTAGAACCGAATAGGCCATAAAAGAAATATACCCGAAGAGAATACTGGCAAAAAGGATGTTGATGACCGTATTTGTTCTATCATCCTGTGATTGGAAAAAGAAGTTATAGCTGATAAATCCAGCGATTAGAATAGCGAAAATAATAAGCTGTGGTTTCATAAAATTTAGAATTTAAAGTTGTTGGGATTACTTCTTACATTGTATAAAATACAGCATCATTTATTCACATCCATAGAATAGGTTCTTCTTCTCTTATGATTTACCGGATTGTAATCCTGCCATAAAAGTTGGATACTTTTATTTTCTTCCAGTTCTGGATTGGTTTCAAGGAATTTAACTCCTTTTTTTCTGAAAATATCCCAGATTTCCTTAAAAATAATAGAAGTAACTCCTCTTCTCTGGTAGTCAGGATGAATTCCGATCAGATAGAAATTAGCTCTGTCATTTTTCTTTCCTGCCTTTAAAAAGTGCCACCAGCCAAATGGAAGGAGTTTTCCTCCGGATTTTTGCAGCGCTTTGGAGTATGAAGGCATTGTAATGGCGAAAGAGACCAAATTGTTGTATTCATCAGCAATACAGACGATAAAATCTTTATCAATAAGCTTGAAATATTTTTCTTTGTAGGTTTTACGTTGCTCGTCAGAAATAGGAGTGTAAGTGGAAAGATGTTTGTAGGTCTCGTCCAGAAGATCAAACATTGGATCTACATACTGGATAATCTCTTCTTTTGTTTTGAATTTTAAAACTTTCAGCTTGTATTTTTCAGAAATAAGCTGGTTGAATTTATGGATTTTTTCAGGCAATGTTTCTGGGAAGATAATTTCAAATTCTACCCATTCTTTTTCCTTGGTCAATCCCAGGTTTTCAAGATGTTTTGGATAGTATTCGTTATTATAAATTCCAATCATAGTAGCCAGCTGGTCAAAGCCTTTTATCAGCATTCCTGCTTTATCAAGATTGGTGAAGCCCATAGGACCTTCAATTTTATCAATATTTTTTTCTTGTGCATAATCAACTGCTTTTTGAATTAATGCCTTTGAAACTTCAGCATCATCAATAAAGTCGATCCATCCAAAACGTACTTTTTTAATTCCTAATTCTCTCTCTTCCTTGTGATTGATCAGAACCGCAATTCTTCCTACGATCTTATTGTTTTTATAAGCCAGGTATTGTCTGGCCTCTGAATATTGAAGTGCAGGATTTTCATCAGCATTCCAAATGTTGATTTCGTCATTAATAAAAGACGGAACATAGTAGGGATTGTTTTTATACAAATCCATCGGAAACCTTACGAATTGCTTGAGCTGGCCCGCTGTTTTTACTTCAATAATTGAAATTGTAGACATGTTTTTTGAGGGGAATTAAAGGACAAATATAAATAATAATATCTTATACTTTGGCACAGTTTTTATATCATTATGGATAAAAATTAAACACAAAATCTATATAAAATGGCGGGTTATTATATCATTATTGGTATTTCAATGCTGGTGAGCTGGTGGGTTTCGTCCAGGTTGAAATCGAAATTTGAATATTATTCCAATGTACACCTCAGAAATGGCCTTTCGGGGAAAGAAGTAGCGGAAAAAATGTTGAGAGATAACGGGATCAATGATGTTCAGGTAATATCGGTTCCCGGGCAGTTGACGGACCACTATAATCCGGCAGATAAAACAGTGAACCTTTCTGAAGGGGTTTACATGCAGAGAAATGCAGCTGCAGCCGCAGTAGCAGCTCATGAATGCGGACACGCAGTACAGCATGCCGTAGGATACTCTATGTTGAATTTACGTTCAAAACTGGTTCCTATTGTTAATATAAGTTCCAATCTGATGCAATTTGTCCTTATAGCGGGTATCGCGGTAATGGCTGCTTCAAGAACGATGGAAAATCCCAATGGAAATACAACAGTTCTTGCCATTGGTGTTGCGATGTTTGCCGTGACAACTCTCTTTGCTTTTGTAACACTTCCAGTGGAATATGATGCAAGTAACAGAGCGATGAAATGGCTTAAAGATACAGGAACTGTAACAGCAGAGGAATTTGTAGGAGTACAGGACAGTCTGAAATGGGCCGCAAGAACTTACGTGGTGGCAGCCTTAGGATCGCTGGCACAACTTCTTTACTGGGGTTCATTACTTCTTGGTGGAAGAAGGGATTAATCATTAAATTCAAATGAAACATATTGCATCTCGGAGAGTTTTTCCGAGATGTTTTCTTTTTGTGCAAGCTTCAGTGAGGCTGTAAGGATACAGTTTTCGTTAGCATCAAAATTCAAAACCTTGGCATCAAATTTTGAAAGCAGGGTGAATATTGTATTCTGCTGATTAAAATTAAACTGAATCTCTATCTCTGTTTCCAGCTCACGGGTAATGATCTGCGCTTCTTCCAATGTGATCTTTGCAGATTCCTTATAAGTCTTTACCAAGCCTGAAACCCCTAGTTTGGTTCCTCCATAATAACGGACAACAATCACAAGAATATTGGTAACCTCATTCGCTAGCAGCTGATTATAAATAGGTAATCCTGCACTTCCGGAAGGTTCACCATCATCATTGGCACGGTAATTTTCACCATTTAATCCCATTCTGAAGGCATAACAGTGGTGAGTGGCTTTTGGATGCTCTTCTCTTATTTTTTCCAGTGCGCTTTTTAGTTCTTTTTCATTGGTTACCGGGAAAGCAAATCCGATAAACTTGCTTCCTTTTTCCTTTAAAAGAGTATTTTCTATAGGTTTTTCTATGGTTTTGTATTCAAACGTCATTGTATATTCCGGCTTTAATTATGCAAAAATATTAAATGGTTTAGTATTCTGCATCATGATCATAAATTAAGCCGTCAGAATTTGACGGCTTATCTATTTTTTAAATGTAAAATTATGCTCTTACATTACATCTCCGCACAGATCCATTGGAATCAGGCACATATAGCTTGTTGGTCCGCAAAAATCCTGAGGACAATTATCTCTGCATCTTGTAGGTTGCCCGGTAGGTAGTATGCATGTTACAAAAACACCTCCTTTGATGATTTTCATATTAGCTCTGGATACCTTTTTAAAATTTTTCATGATAATATTTTTTTGTTTGATTAATTTGATAATATTAGCATGGGAATGTTCCGTCTACCCAAGGTGGTGGACAGCTCATACTTGAAGGCGTTGCACAGCAATGCTGTAATGAAGGTGGGTAGAATGAGCAGCATTCAGGAGCATTTCCTCCGTTTACTTTCTTTAAACTCTGTCTTGAAACTTTCTTTAAATTTTTCATGGTAATTTTTTTAGTGAAACTAATGTAAAGAAATTATTTCATTAAGCGGTGATAAAGTGCTTTTATTTTAGTCTGAAGAAAGAAACTGTATTGTCTCTGAAATTTTCAATTGTAGTGGCCGTATGATTGAATTCTGGTGCTTTTGTTCCGTTTTCCAGCTTCAGATTTTCGTTTCTGATGACAATAGCTTCGTCCCAAAGATCAGCATTAATGAACTGTTGCAGTGTGAAAAGGCCGCCTTCAATAATCACAGACTGTATCTGCTCTTTATATAAAGCTTCCATAAGTTCAGGCAGAAAACTCTCCTTATTGATTTTAATAAATTGAATAGGCCCTTCATTACCTTCTTTTACACCATTTAAAACCAGTGTCCTTGCTTCATTATTGTAAATATTGAAATTGGAAGGAACTTTTAAATCAAAATCGATCAGAATTCTGACAGGGTTTGTTCCTTCTGCATTTCTTACGGTAAGACTTGGATTATCATTTAAAGCGGTTTGGGTTCCTACTAAAATAGCATGTTCGTCGGCTCTTAACTGGTGGACAAACTGATTCACGAGGGTGTTGGAAATAGCCGTTGGTTTAAAATCTTTATCCAAAAAACCATCACCGGATTCTGCCCATTTTAAGATGATGTAAGGTCTTTTCTTTTCATGGTAAGTGAAAAACCTTTTATTAAGTTCAATACATTCTGCTTCAAGAATTCCTGAAATGACTTCAATTCCTGCATCCTGAATGATTTTCTTTCCTTTACCATTGACTTTATCATGGGAATCCATAGCGCCAATAACCACTTTTTTAAATCCTAATTCTTTAATTTTTAAAGCACAAGGAGGTGTTTTTCCAAAGTGCGCACAGGGTTCTAAAGATACATAGATAGTGGATTCGGGAATAAGATTCTTATTTTTAACAGAATTGATGGCATTAATCTCAGCGTGGTTTTCTCCGGCTTTATGATGATAACCTTCACCAATAATTTCACCGTTGTGTACAATCACGCTTCCTACAAGAGGGTTGGGGTAGGTGTTACCAAGAGCTTTTTTGGCCAGCTCAATGCATCTTTTGATATAGAGTTCGTCGTTGTTCATATTTATAAAAAGAAAAAGCGAAGACAAATTGCTTTGCTCCGCCTTTATTTATTTTGTTATCTATTAATCTCCGCTGATAATGCTGTGAAGATTCTGCTTTAATGTTTCCAGATGGGCTTTTTTCTCATCAATAGTGTTGTAAGTGTCTCTTAAAAGAGGGTTTTCCCTTGATGGCTTGTTGAAGAAAGAAAGGTTGTTTTCCAGTTTTACAATTTCAGCTTCAAGATCAGAAATCTGGTTTTTGATCTTTCTGGCTTTGTCAGTAAGTTGGTTTTCAGACAGACCTTCTTCTTTCAGTTCAAGTTCGTTGATTTTGTTTATTTTCAATTTCTCTCTTAAGGTCTTATTGAATTCAGAGTTGATTGAAATTTTATCTCTCGGAACTTTCCCTATGTTGTTCCATGATGTTTTAATCTGCTCAATTCTTTCAATACTGCCTTCTTCATTGGAAACCAGTTTCAACTCATCAAGAAGAGCTTTTTTATTTTTATAATTTTCTTTCCAGTTATCGGTGGAAGTATTGCTTTTCTCTCTGTAGTTGTTGAAGAACGCATTACATGCATCACGGAATTCATCCCAGATTTTGTTGGTCATGCTCTTTGGAACGTGGCCAACTTTTTTCCAGTCTTCCTGCAGTTTTTTGAATAATGGAACTGAAATATCCCATTCTTCATTGTTCATATTGTCCTGTGCCGTCTGGATCAGTTTTAATTTCTCTTCAAGATTTGCTTGCTGCGAACCTTTCAACGATTTGTAATAGTTATTTTTCGTTGTATTGAAACCTCTAAGTGTTGTTTTGAAATCATTCCAGTTTTGATTGGATAATTTTCTTGGAACGCTTCCGGTTTTTAAGAATTCAGAACGCAGATCTTCAACTCTTTTGATGGCATTTTGCCAATAGTTGTGATTAGGAGTTTCTGATGGCTCAGAAAGCTTCTTGATTTCAGCGATGATCTCGTTTTTCTTTTCAAGATTTACAGTCTGTTCTTTTTCAATAGAAGCAGAAAGTTCGGATTTTCTCTCGTGAATTTTGTTGGAAATTTCTTTGAATTCTTCCCATGTTTTTTCACGGAATTCCTCTGCAACAGGCTCAGCTTCTTCTTTCCAAAGCTTATGAAGATACTGAAGTTCGTTTAAAGCCTTTTGGATTACCGGTTCGTTTTCCAGTTCTTTAGCACGGGCAATGATATGCTCTCTCTTTTCCAGGTTATGGCTGTATTCCTGCTCCAGAAATTCTTTATTCAAATCCAGCATCTGATAAAATTGATTCAGGTGGTGGAAGTAGTTGTTGTTAAGAATTTTGAATTCAGATTTTGCAACCTGTCCGGCTTTTGACCACTCTTCTTTAATTTCACGGATGGATTTGAAAAGATTGATCCCCGGTTCAGAATTAGTATATAGATTTTTAAGTCTTTCAATAATGCTTTGGCGGTGTTCAAGGTTTTTCTTCTGCTCTTCTTCCTGTCCTTTCTGGAAGCTGTCATGTTTTTCCTTGAAAATATTGACCAAAGCGGAATATTTAGTTTGAGAAGGATGTTCATAGCTGAAGTTTTCAGCAGGATTTCCGGCTTCTACATATTCGTGCTTTTTATCCTCCACTTCATCATGGATATAGTGACTTGCTTTTTCCTTCAGCAGGTTGAATCTTTTGAAATTCTCACCGGCGTTGGGAGTGTTGATGATTTTTTCCATTTCCTTTAAAGCATCAGCCAGGGAAACTTCTACCTCTTCATGTTCTTCCAGGTGTTCTGCATCCTCTTCATGTGGGTTTGCATCATGAGAAACTGTGTTTTCTGATGTGTCCTGAGATACTTCGTTAGGATTGTTCTTTTCTTCGTTTTCAGAAAGATTGTTTTCTGTAGTCATAGCAAATCTTTTATGTGAGTGGCGTTTATATCCTTTAAATATAGCTTTAAGGCCAATTAAAGCACTAATTTATGTTATTTTTTTTGAAAATTCCAAATTTCCCAAGCTTTTTCTGCTTGCTGTTCAAGCATATAATATCCGTTCACAGTCTTTGCTCCTTTTTCAGAGGCATTGATGATGAATTGGGTATAGTTGGGATTGTAAATCAGATCGATGATCAGATGTTCAGAAGAAAGCCCGTCAAAAGGAAAATTCAGACAGTCTTTAACATTCGGGAAAGTACCTACCGGTGTACACTGAATAATTATTTTGTGCTTAGCAACGGTTTCTTTATCAAGGTTTTCAAAATTGATTTCCGTATTTCTGGAAATGGTTATAGAAGGAATATTGTGTTTATCTAAAGCATATTTTACAGCTTTTGCAGCGCCGCCGTTTCCTAAGATCAGTGCTTTGTCTTGCGAAGGGGTTTTGTGTAAAAGAAGGGTCTTTTCAAATCCGTAAGCATCCGTATTGTAGCCTGTTTTTTTGCCATCCTGGATAAGAACACAGTTTACGGCACCTATTTTCTCTGCTTCATCGCTTAATTCATCAAGATAATCAATGATTTTTTCTTTGTAGGGAATGGTAACATTGAATCCTAAAAGATCCGGAGAAGCAAAAAGGTTTTCCACTTCATTGATTTCGTTCAGATCAAAAATATCATAGGAGAAGTTCTTTAGCATGAGCTTTTGGAACTTGTTTTCGAAGAATTTTTTAGAAAAAGAGTAAGAAATGTTTTTTCCTATCAATCCTAATTTTTTATTGGAATCCATAGATCAAATGTAAAAAAAAGACCGGATAAATCCGGCCTTTGGTTTTAAATATTTTTTAATAATTAATCTACGATAAATTTAGTAGAGAAATTATCTGTTTTCAGAATGTAAGTTCCTTTTACAACACCTTTAAGGTTGATTTTATTTGAATGTTTGAAAGGATTAGCGATCGTTTCAATTAATTTTCCTGAAAGATCATAGATATCAGCTTTTGAAATTTTGCTAAGATTTTCACCTTTTACAAATAATTCATTGTTTTTTACCGGGTTAGGGTAAATGGTGAATTCTGATTTGCCTTTTTGGTTTTCAGCAGTTCCTAATGTACCAAAACATGCCCAGCTCAGGTCATCCAGAGCAACTCTGTTGCTAGTAGAAGAGTTTGTCAGCTTAATAACAACATTTCCGCTTACGTTGATATTGTTAAGAGTAGTGGTAGTTACAACATTGCTGTAAGGAATACTTCCTACATTCACATCGTTTACAAAAACATTGATGGTTCCTGCGTTTCCAGAGAATTTCAGCTGAGTTGTTAAAGTTAAACTCTGGATTCCGCTTGAAAGTGTTGAACTTGTTAAGTTACCATTTCTGATTGTGATGGCTTTATTGTTGATGGTCTGGTCAACTCTTGAGTCTGTAGCCGTCCATGAAATTCCGTTATTCGTCCAGGTTGCTGTCAGATAAGTGTTTGCTGCACCTGTAATCATTTCAAAATCCTCTGTTCCACAGCTTCCGCCTCCGACAGGCGCGTCAAGAGTAGTTGCTGTAGCTGTTGTACTTTGTGGAGAAGAGTTTCCGAAAGCATCTTTAGCAATTACATAGAAAGTATATTGAGTAAGTGGAGCTAATCCTGATACAATGGTAGATGTTGTAGTACCGGAAACAGTTGCTTTTAAAGTGCCGTTAGCGTAAACCTGATAAGAAGTTACTCCTACATTATCGGTAGCGGCTGTCCAGCTTACAGCGATAGAGTTTGAAGTAGGGTTGTTGGCAACAAGGTTGGTTGCTGCAGTAGGTGCCTGGTTATCAATTACCGGAGATCCCCAGATTTGAGAAACATATTCAGGGTGATCAATGAAAGGGTTTCTGTTTCCCTGGTAAGTATAAGAAGCATTGTTTCTTGCAATTTCTTCAGCAGATACAGGATCCATTGCATTCCACGCTAAATATTGATTAAGCGCCCAAGGCTGTAGTCCTGGAAATGCTGTGTTGCCAAGCATGTCTCCGGAAGTGAAATTGGGAAGTTTGTCTTCATATCTTGTCACAAAATAAAAGAACATTCTGGCAATATCTCCTTTGAAGGCATCAATGGGCTCAAATACAGTACCTGAGTATCCTGCTGATACTGATGTACCTAATTTTGATCCGTTTTTAGAGATGAAAGAAGTAGCACCAACAACTCCGAAAGGGTAGTTGGATCTCATTCCGTTTACTTTTCCATCTGTAGCACGGATAAAATGAATATCAGCTACCATAGGAGAAGCACTGTTGAATAAGCTCTGAGGAATAACGTGTTCTCTGTTGTAGCAGTCGCCTTCATTAGAGTAGCCACTAGATCCACATTGATTAGTCCCCAGTGTGAAATTGTACTGGTCCGGTCCATTTGGATTTTCAGAATAAATATCCAGAATAGTTCCGTCATTTTCATAAAAATAATCACGGTCAGTGGTAGCATAGCCTGTCCACAAGCCACCATAGCCATTATCTACATGTCCATTGGTGATAATGTTCTTAAGAGCTGTTTTAAGAGCAGCACCTGTTAATCCTGCTGGCTGATTATAATATCCTGCCGGAGCCTGTGCTAAAGCGCTGATAAATGTTACGCTTAACAGAAAAAAAGATAAAATTTGTTTCATTTTTTAAAATTGGGGCGTAAAGGTACGAAAAAATGAAACCGAAGTATATTAACTTAATGTAATATACAAACTTAGTAGATTAATTTTTAGTGATGTATTCTTTGCTTATTTTTGAAAAGAACCATGAAATAGAGATTCCAAACAGAGAAGCTGTAAGGGCTACGATAAGGTAATTTTTGCCTACAATTTTTACCGGGAATGGCAGAACTTCATTGGCTCTGAAAAATTCTGTGTAAAGCTGGAAATAGCAAAGTGCTGTTCCAAGAATCAATCCGGTAATGACCCCGGACACAACAATAAGAAGTCCGGTGTAGAAATAGGTCAATCTTAAATGGCTTAAAGGAAAGCCGAGTGAAATCAATGATTTTGCCTGTTCCTTTTTATCAAGCTGAAGGATAATGATCGCTCCGGCAAGATTGAAAGTGGTAATAAAGATAACCAGTGCAAAAATCAGGTAGATAAAAAGTTTTTCAGTGTTGATCATTTTCCAGAAAGCGGCATTTTCCTCTTCCTTCGTTTTGATCTCAATATTTTTTCCGAGAGAAGAAAGCAGGCTCTGTTTTACAGCATCTGCATTTTCCGGATTTTTTAGTTTAATAACGATCTGATAAGCTGATTTTTTGGGAAGGCTAAGTAATTCTTCCGCAAGCTCAATAGGAGAGATAATATAATTGTCCAGCTGATCTTTCCCTGGAAAAACACCTGTTACTGAAATATCTCTTTTATTATAGATGTCTTCTTCTTTATTGATAATTCCTGTTCCCGGTTTGGGCATAAAAACTGTCGCATAATGGTTGGAAGAATCCACAGGAATTGATAGTCTGTTATCCAGACTATTTTCCATCAATACTTCATTAGAGTATTTGAAGCTAGGATAAGTTCCGTAGAAAACATCTTTATTGATGGGATTTACTTTGATGTAAGCAGAATCAACACCTCTTAAATAGGCAATATCTCCTTTTCCGTTGAAGCTGATGTATACTTTTTCTTCAATAATACGGGAGAAGCTGCTGACTTCCTTATTGGTGCTTAATACTTTATTAACGGTATCCAGATTTTTAATGGTTTTTCCGGAAGCGCTCTTTAAAGTAAGGTCAGCATGAAGATTAGAAATAAGATCTTTATTCAGATCCTCAAGACCTGAAAAAACAGAAATAATGACGAACATTGCAGCCACAGCAACCGTCATGGCACCTACGGCCAGCCACGTAATGAACGTAACAGCAGTACTCCCTTTTTTAGCCAAAAGGTATCTGGATGCTATGTAAAATGCAATATTCTTCAAGATTTATAAAACAGGATTGTCGCCTTCGCCTCTTAATTCTCTCTCCAGTTTTTCAACATCATCCAGAGCAGTGTCAAGGTAGAAGTTAAGCTGTGGAATGATACGTACCTGTTTTGACATTTTCTGTCCGATGAAATTTCTGTATTGAGGTTTGTTTTCTTCAATCTCTTTCATCACAGCGGTACGGAATTCCTGTGGGAAAATGCTTAAATAAATCTTAGCAATTCCTAAGTCAGCAGTTACTTTTACATCTGAAACAGATACTAAAATGCTCTGTTTACTTTCTGCAGCCTGTTTGCGGAAAAGCTCTGCGAAGTCTTCCTGAATAATCTGTGCTACTTTTCTTTGTCTGTTACTTTCCATAATTTCTGCAAATTTAGTACTTTTGTTTGAATTGATACTTTGAAATTCAACTGGAGTATCAAATTTACGATTTAATTATATTTATTAGTATTTATGAAGCTAGAACATATTGGTATTGCCGTAAAGTCTTTAGGAGTTTCTGATGAGCTTTTTGCCAAATTATTGGGAAAAGAATCCTATAAAAAAGAATCTGTAGAAAGAGAAGGGGTTGTAACTTCTTTCTATGAAACGGGTGAAAGTAAAATTGAGCTGTTGGAAGCCAGTAATCCTGAAAGTCCGATCTCAAAATTCATCGATAAAAAAGGCGAAGGCATCCATCATCTGGCATTTGGGGTTGAAAATATACTGGAAGAAGTGAAAAGACTGAAAAAAGAAGGATTTCAGTTTATCTCAGAAGAACCGAAAGAAGGTGCTGATAATAAATTAGTTGTCTTCCTACACCCGAAGTCTACAAACGGCGTGCTGGTAGAACTTTGCCAAGAAAAGCAATAAAAAATTTTGTAGTGAAAGAAATTTTACTATTTTTGCAAACACAAAATTTAACCAAGTTTTGAGGTCCTATAGCTCAGTTGGTTAGAGCACCTGACTCATAATCAGGTGGTCCCTGGTTCGAGCCCAGGTGGGACCACAGAAAATCAACCGCTTACGTTATGTGAGCGGTTTTTTTGTTTCCTTAAGGTGAATGTATAAAATTTTATTGATTATCTTCTGTTTTTACAATATTAAATGCTGTTTTGTCATTGATGATCAGATGTCTGTAGTCGATATATGATTAATATGTTTTCTTTAAAAAAATGAATATTTTTGTAGAGTATAGAAAAATTAATGAAACAGATATCCTTACTTTTATTTACATTTCTTTATAGTCTCTTTTTTACTCAAAATAGAATAGATAGTTTAAGACTATGGAATTTTGAAGAGTTAAAAAATAAATTTACCATTTATGATGAAGCTAACAAAAAGTTAGAAGCCAGAGCTGTTTCTCAATACTATCTAACAAAAGCAAAAAAGCAAAAAAATATCCTCGAAATTGCAGAAGGTTATAATCTTATTCATTTAACTGAAGATTTCCCATTAGCTTTAAAATATATTGATAGTTTGGCCATGATTACAAAAAATGTGAAAGGAGATGTATATCCTGCCAGAACATTTATCATAAAAGGAAATCTATATTATAAGTACGATAACTTAAAAGCCGCTCTTGATAATTATATTTTAGGTTTAGAATATTCGAAAAAGCATAAAAATCTAAAGCAGATAGCTTATGCAAATATGAATATTGCCTATTTAAATAGTTATATGGGAAGAAATAAAGAAGCTGCAAAAACTTTCAGATATCATTTATTGAATTCCCAAAATATAACAGATGAATATCAGCATGATCAAATGCGGGTAAGTCTAGTCTATTGCTATTTAAAGATAAATAAAATTGATTCTGCCAATTTTTTTATTCAGGAAGGGCTAAATTCTCCCTTTGTACAAAAGAATAAATATAATATGAATCAATATTTATATTTATCTGGTCAATTGAATCTTACAACTAAAAATTATCAGTTAGCTATTGCTGAGCTAACAAAGGCATATACTTACTTTTCGAGCATTAATGATAACAATCAAAATTATGTATTATACAGCCTTGGAAAATGTTATGAAGGATTGAATAATAAACAGGAGACCATAAAATATTTCACGCAAATAGATGCTAACATAAAAAAAACAAATATTACCTTTCCAGAATTAGGAGATGTTTATACTTTTCTAATAGATTATTATAGGGAAAGTGGTGATAAAGAAAAACAACTCTATTATATTGACCGTTTTCTAAAAGTTGACAAAAAACTTAATGAACAATTTAGATACTTATCAACAGAGCTGCACCAAAAATACGACACTCCAAATCTTCTACAAGAAAAAGAAGATATAATAAACGAATTAAAAAATAAAAAAACATTTTTGTATGTTTCTGTTAGTATTTTAATATTAATATTATTCTTTCTTACCTATTTTTATTATAAATCTAAAAAAGCTGAGAAAAAACATCAAAAAATAGCTCAGAATTTGATTCATTTAATTGAAAAAAGAAGTCCTGAAACAATTCAACATCAAAACGGAAAACAAATAGAAATATATCAGTCGATAAAAGATGAAAGCGGCAACAAAACAAATAAAACTATTCCTGAAGAAGTTGTTCAATCTATTTTAAAGGATTTAGATACTTTTGAAAATAAACTTCATTTTTTAAAAAATGGTATTACATTAACAAGTCTGGCAAAAAATATAAAAACAAATACTGGCTACCTGTCAGAAATCATTAATAACCACAAGGACAAAAATTTCACAACTTATCTTAATGATTTACGTATTGATTATGTTTTAGACCAACTTGTACAAGATAAAAAATTTCGTTCTTATAAATTACCGGTTATTGCAGAAGAAATAGGTTATAATAACGTACAGGCATTTTCGATTGCATTTAAGAAAAGGACAGGAACTACTCCGTCTATTTATATTAAAGAGATTGAGAAATCAATTTCGAATTGAAATAAAACATATATAGTTTTAGTATAGAACGTATTTTCTACATAATTCAAATATTTTTATTTAATAAAGATTTACTTAAGAATCAGAACCGGTAGATTGTACCTGTCAAACTGACTTATAATACTTAGAAATTGATTATGATCAACAGGAGTTGCCCAGCCAGTGACTCTATTCTGAATTCCTGGGTTTTTATCCAGAGAAATCTCACTTTCAAAAACCAATGTGTTGTTCGAGTAGACGTACATCTTACTTTGTATTGTTGAAACATCCGCACTGTTATATTTGAATTTACAATTAAGTAGATTTTCTATTACTGATGAATTACCAGATTGTAAAACTTTCCATTTTGGGATTGTGGAATCTATGTTTTTTCTGTCTTCATGGGCTAAGACAATATATACAACTACATTTTGAGAATTTTTTAATTCAGGAATATCCTTTAATTTAAATATCTGGTCAGGTTTAAAATTAATAGGTTCGGGATCTTTTATAGCTGCTAAGGATATTATCATTGGGTTATAGAAAAAATATCCTACGACTAAGAGGAATAGTGAAAGAACAATTTTTTTTGTCATACAATTTTATCACAATTATTAGTGTCGTGAATGTAATAAAAAACAGAATACCTTTTTAGAAACTGTATATAAATTTCCATTCTTATTTTCCTTAAAAGAGACATTCTCTGAATTTAAATTTCCTATGCATAACATTAAACATTTGTTTAAAAAACCATAAAATATAGTTAAAACTCAGTTAACAGCCTTCTTTCACAGATACCGTTGCTTTGCAAAAAAAGTAATGATGGAAAACAACAACCAATTCAACAGAAGAAGATTTCTTAAAAATTCACTATTAGCAGCCGGAGGAATTTTTCTTGCTCCTTTAATTGAAAGTTGCAGCGACGATTTTACTGAAAATGGGAATGCCCCCGATGATCTTAAAAACGGAGGCTTTGAATCCGGAGTAGCGAGCTTTGATCCAAGTGCAACGGGAATCATCATCTGGACAAGGTATTCTAAAGGTGCTGATGCGGAAATTACATGGGAAATCAGTAAAAACAGCAATTTTTCAGAAGTGGTAAGAAGAGGGCAGGCCAATGCAACAGGAGTGAATGACTTTACAGTAGCAGTGGATGTACAAAATATTTCTTCCAATACAAAATATTACTACAGATTCTATAATAGCAAAACCAAAGAGGTGAGCGTGACAGGAGAAACTCTTACTTTACCTTCAAAATCAGATGCTGTCAACGAAGTGAAGATGGCAGTGGTGTCTTGTTCTAATTTTCCGGCCGGACTTTTTAATGTCTATGGAGCGATTGCCAAATCTGATGCTGACGTAGTGGTACACCTTGGAGATTATATCTATGAATATGCTCCGGGACAATATGGCACAAACCCTTATACCAATCAATTAGGAAGAGCCCATCAGCCAGCTAAGGAAATTCTTAACCTCAGCGATTATAGGGAACGGTACAGACAGTACAGAGGAGATAAAAACCTTCAGCTTCTTCACCAGAAAAAACCTTTCATCTGTGTTTGGGATGATCATGAGTTTGCTAATGATACTTATAAAACAGGAGCAGAAAACCATCAGCCTAATGAAGGAGATTTTCAGGCAAGAAAAATGGCTGCTTTCCAGGCTTACAGTGAATATATTCCTCTTAAGACGGGGAAAGATATGAGAATTTACAGAAGTTTTAATTTCGGAAATATTGTTTCTCTTTATATGATGGATACAAGGGTAATAGCACGCGATAAACAAATGGATTACTCAGACTATCTGGATAATACAGGGAACTTTAACCAAATACAGTTTAAAACAGATTTCCTAAGTACCAGCAGAAAACTGATCGGAAACGAGCAGATGTCATGGCTGAGTTCTCAGATTAATGGTGATACTGCAAAATGGAAGGTATTGGGACAACAGATTTTAATGACTAAAATGATGGTTCCTGCAGAACTTCTGATGCTGCTGAACCAGATTTTAGCAGAGATAAAACAGCACGGAAGCGCACAGCCGGCAACGATGCAGGCTCTTCAGAATACGATCACTCAGCTGATTATTCTTAAAACAAGATATCAACAGCAGGATCCTACATTAACGCCACAGGAAATTGCCAGAATCACCACTACTTTACCTTATAATTTAGATGCATGGGATGGATATTTCATGGAAAGAGAACAGCTCTATTCTGTTCTTGCAGGAAAAAATGTAGTGGTATTGGCAGGAGATACCCATAATGCATGGTTGGGAAAACTAACCGATGCTCAAGGGAAATTTATCGGAACCGAACTGGCTTGCAGCTCCGTTTCTTCTCCGGGATTGGAAGGGTATCTGGGAATCTCCTCTGATCCTACAAAAGCAATAGAACTGGCTCAGGCATTTTCATTATTGATTGATGACCTTGATTATGCCAATCTCTATAAAAGAGGTTATCTGCATGTGAAATTTACAACGGGAAGTTCTGTAGCAGAATGGAGATTTGTAGACAATGTTATCTCAGATACGTATAATACAACTACAGAAAAAACATATACAATTTCATAGTTTCAATTTAATCATATCTTATTTTCAATTTGGTAAAAAGAGTCATGGTGTGCCACTGTGGCTCTTTTATATTATAAACTTTTTTCGTATCTTGAACAGATGCAAGAGGATGTAAGAAAAGATTTTTTGCCGTTAGTCTCTAAGTCATGGTGGTTCATGACCTGGTTAACCAGAACATTGGCTGTACTTTTATTATTGGTGATGTTTTTAGTGTTACTGGTATTACCTGTTATCATCTGTAAAAATATTACGTTGCTTGTTGTAGTATCGGTGTTATACTATCCGGCCTTAGGTTTTGGTTTATACCGTTTTATTATTTATCAGAAGACAGTCAGAAAAAAAGAAGTTAGACGGATTGTTGTGGATGATAAGGGAGTTCACTACGAAAGAAAAAATGGAACGATAGACAGAGTTTTTTACCAGGATCTGGAAAGATATAACCTTGCGGATGAATATGATGTAAGCCTTAGCCCCAGAAATAAAATCTATGTATTGAAGGTAAAATGCAATGAATCTGTAACATATGTGGACTTTGATGGAGTGGATGCCGGCTACAGTAGCTATATTGTAAATCTCAAAGCTTTACGAAGGAAATATATTCAGGGAATCGTTTACTTCAGGCCGGATCTGCGTATCAATCCCTCCGTTTATTCTGCGTACAATATCAATCCTGTAGATTTTACATTCGATAAAAAGACGTATTGGACGATGTTTGCAAAAACTTTAGCTGTATTGATTCTTTTATGTTCAATATTGGGAGGTATTATGCTAGGGTTGGCCAAATGGTTTTCTAATGATTAGATTCATTTAAACTAAGAATCATCAGTAAAAATTTTATCCTCAATCAAATTTATTTTCACATCTCAAAATCTTATGCTTATATTTATTTTTCTTTTAAATTTTGTTTTCAAAAAATAGAGACTTAATTTAAAATTAATAGAAAAAGCAATGGTGGAAAATTTTATTTATTATTTAGGTTTGGTCCTTGTTATTATCGGGGCCATTATGCTGGCTAACCGATTGAAAGTAGCATATCCTATCATACTGGTTATTGCAGGACTTCTTATCAGTTTTATTCCCGGATTGCCGGTGTTAAGAATTGATCCTGAACTGATTTTTATTATTTTCCTGCCCCCGCTTTTATACGAAGCCGCATTTGCCGTATCCTGGAAAGAAATATGGAAAATGAGGCGGATTATTACCAGTTTTGCCTTCATTGTAGTTTTCCTTACGGCAATCTCTGTAGCTTTTGTAGCGAACTCATATATCCCCGGATTTTCACTGGCGTTAGGATTTGTATTGGGCGGAATAGTATCACCACCGGATGCTGTAAGTGCCGGAGCTATTTTAAAATTTGTAAAAGTTCCTAAAAATCTGTCTACCGTTTTGGAAGGGGAGAGTTTATTCAATGACGCTTCCTCACTGATCATTTTCAGATTTGCAATGGTGGCGGTAGCTACAGGACAGTTTATATGGCAGGATGCAGCCACCAGTTTTGGATGGATGGTCTTTGGAGGTCTGGGAATTGGAGTTCTATTGGCTTTTGTATTCCTTAAAATTGAAAAGATATTTCCTACCGATGTTAATATGGATGCTATTCTTAGCTTGGTTGCTCCTTATGTGATGTATATTGCCGCAGAAGAAGTTCATGCATCGGGAGTATTGGCTGTAGTGAGCGGTGGGTTATTCCTTTCCGTAAGAAGACATCAGATTTTCAGAACTTCACAATCTAGATTAAGAGGTTCCAATGTTTGGGAAAGTTTCGTATTTCTGATCAATGGAATTGTTTTTTTACTGATCGGGCTTGATCTTCCGGAAATTATGGTAGGTTTAAACAAAGAAGGGATAAGCCTGTCCGATGCTGTCGGTTACGGACTGTTGATTACAGCAGTACTGATTATTGTACGTTTTCTGTCATCCTTTGGCGCTGTTTTTGTGACGTTGATTATGCGGAATTTTATCAATGTAGCAGACAGAGATCCGGGAATGAAAGCTCCGATATTAATGGGCTGGACGGGAATGCGCGGGGTAGTTTCTCTTGCAGCAGCGTTATCTATTCCTGTTGTGATGGAAAACGGTCAGCCTTTCCCACATCGTGATCTCATTCTCTTCATTACATTTATTGTGATTCTTGCCACGTTGATTATTCAGGGGCTTACATTACCTGCTTTAATTAAAAAACTCAATTTATCTGATGTAGGAAGAGGATATATGTCTGAAGAAGAATCTGAATATTTTCTGAGAAGAGAAATGCGGAGGGTAGCATTCAGACATCTGGATGAAAATTATAAAGAAAGAAGAAGCGAAAATGAATATTTTAGCAAACTGATGGACCGCTGGGAGCAGGAAGATAAAGAAGACTCTATTCACAAGCTTTCTGAAGAAGCGAAAACAATCTATTTTGAAACTATCGAACAGCAGAGAATCTGGCTTCGGGAAGAAAATAGACGAAACCCGAATATTGACGAAGAATATATAAGACATTATTTAACAAGACTGGACCTTGAAGAAGAAAGGCTCAGAATGTAAAAATCAAGGGAATGAGAAATTTAAAAAAGCAGCTCGGGCAGTTTCCCGATGAAAAAAGAAAGGAATATTTCAATACACTTCCCAATTATCTTAATGGGAGATTCCAGAATATATTAACAACACCTTCTTTACTGGAAGGAGAAAGCATGACCAAAGTACTTTTCCACACTCTATGTAAAGTGGAAAATACTTCACCAAAAACGGCGCTTCCTTTTGTAGTAACGGATTTAAAGAACCTTCAACCCGAAGAAAATGTTTTGGTATGGTTTGGGCACAGTTCCTATTTCATACAGGTAGATGGTAAAAAATTTCTGATAGATCCCGTTTTCAGCGGAAATGCTTCCCCAATGCCGGGTTCCATAAAAGCTTTTCAGGGAGCTGATTACTACAAACCGGAACACATGCCGGAGATAGACTTTCTGCTTATTTCCCATGACCACTGGGATCACCTTGATTATAAAACTATTCAGGATTTAAAAAATAAAGTAGGAAAAGTGATTTGTGGTTTGGGAACCGGCCAGCATTTTGAATACTGGGGCTGGGATTTTGACAAAATCATCGAAAAAAACTGGTGGGAAAGCATAGACATTGCAGAAGGTTTTAGAGTCACACTTACTCCTGCAAGACACTTTTCGGGAAGACTACTGAACCGTAATATCTCACTCTGGACTTCTTTTGTATTAAAAACACCCACGAAAAAACTGTTTTTGGGTGGCGACAGCGGTTATGGAAATCATTTTACAGAAATTGGAGATAAGTATGGACCTTTTGATTTAGCTGTGATGGAAAATGGACAGTATAATGAAAAGTGGCCATACATTCATACGTTGCCGGATCAGCTCATCACAGAAATAAAAGAACTGAAAGCCAATAATTTTATTCCGGTACACAATTCCAAATTTAAGCTGGCTCAGCACGCATGGTATGAACCTTTAGAACTTGCCTCAAAACATGCTGAAGAAAATAATATCCCCATTACCCTTCCCAAGATCGGTGAAAAAGTAGACCTGAACCAGTTGGGAACCATAAGCTGGAAAAAATGGTGGGAGGACTGTTGGTAATGAATTACAAACAGTGACTTTTTTATTTAAAAATGAAGCTTGATATTTATTTTAACTACAAAAGTCACAAAAGCTTTCATTTTAAAACACTTTAGCCTATTTAAGTAAGAAACGATTCCGCAGAAAAGCTCACATAAGATGAAAATCAAAGATTTTAACAAAGTTTAGGTGTACTTATTATGTATAAAGCTTGGCTCAAAAAAACTTAAGTGTTTAAAACTTTTGTGACTTTTGTGGTTTGTAAAGTTTAGCCCATTTTAAATTAAAAAACCTGCCTATTACTGAGCAGGTTTCTTCCTTCTTATCAAAAAAAATAATCACTACAAAGGTTCCTTATGGTTTACCTTCGTATGAATGATGTCGTAAAATACAGTTGGGTTGCTCGCATCAGGAGTAATTCTGTAGGTGAACGTTGTTTCGTTTAGAAGCAAAATATCCACAACACGTGTAAAAGTAGGAGTGGTAAGTGTTCTCTTCTTCCCATCCGGAGAAATAGACCATGTTCCTTCAGATCTCAACACATCGTTCAATCCGAAAATTTTAAAAGTTCCGTTAGCTTTAAAATAAGAATATCCCACAAATCCTGCGACACTCGGATCATTTAATGCAACATTATTTCCGCTTTTATCCTTAGCACCGGTTGTTTCCCATGGAGTGGAAGCTAAAGTAATTTGTCCGTTAGTTGGTTCCGTATGAGAAGTTCTTGTGTGAATGATGTCATAATACACAGAAGGATCACTTGAGTTAGGACGGATTCTGTACGTGAATTCATTTCTGTTCAAAACAAGAATTTCAACATCACGGGTGAAAATAGTAGTCCCATCAGGGTTCAATGCGGCAATAGTTCTTGTTTTTCCCTGCGCATCTACAGACCATGTTCCCATTGATCTCAATACATCAGTCAGATTATAGATGGCAAACTTTCCATCTGCCTTAAAGTATGCAAAACCTACATATCCGGCAACACTGGCATCAGTAAGGGCAACACTATTTCCACTTTTATCCTTCGCTCCGGTAGTTTCCCATGGAGTAGATGATAGTACCTGTGAGGGAGTCTGCTGTTCAATAATAATTTCATTGTCATCACTTGAACATGAAATGAAAGATGCTGATAACAATATAGCTGCAGACAGATAACATAATTTTTTCAGGGTATTCATAAGGGTATTTTTTAAGTCTTTGCAAACTTATTCCTAATAAATATCAAAACTTTGTACAAAACATCTCTTTTGTTGTAGAAAACATAACAGATCATAAACTAGAATGAAAGAAATGATATTGATGCTGATTTCTATTAATAATATCAATATTTATGACGAATATTAGTATTGAATGGTGTAATTCTCCTCTTCCGGAGGGGTGGTAAAAATTCAACGAATTTTTGACGGGGTGGTTTTAATATTCTCAGATAAAAAATTCTATTTTTGAGTATGAATAACAGAAACCGCGGAAAAAACACGGGTGATGATACCCTGTTCGGTTCAGAGAAGCAGATCAGTAAACTGAAGCTGGGCGTTGAGGATATGCGGTATCTTCTCACCAGAGAGTATCCGGAAAAAGCAGCTTCTGAACTTGTTGGAAATAGATACAGATTAAAAACCCGTCAGATACAGGCTTTACGGGGAGCATCAGCATCAGATTCACAACTTTACAACAGAGGGTTGAAACATGTGGAAACCTCAGATTTAAAGGGAAAAACGGTTTACCTCGATGGTTTTAATGTCCTGATCCTGTTAGAAAGTCTACTTTCCGAAGCTTATATATTTGAAGGCTTGGATGGATGTTTTCGTGACCTTTCCGGAGTTCATGGGACGTATAAAAGAGTAAATCAGACGTTAAGAGCGGTAGAATTGGTTGCTGCTTTTTACAGAAAGAATCAGCTTAATAAGCTTGTCTGGATCTTTGACAAACCGGTTTCCAACAGTGGAAGAATTAAGCAGATCATTCTTGAATTTGCAGAACAACACCAGCTCAATTGGGAAGGTGATCTGCAATATAATCCCGATAAATTTTTAGCGGAAAGTTCAGAAATCGTTATTTCCTCTGATGCCTGGATTCTGGATCACTGTAAAGAATGGTTTAACCTAATCGGTTATTTGATCAGAGAAGAAAAACTTCCTGTTAATCTGATTAAAATGATATAAAATATGAAGCTGTCTGCCTCCTGTATTTCCTTTTTTTCAGAAGAATGGAAAGACAAATACAAAGCGATTTTAGAACAGGAACATCTGGAAATCCTGGAAAAAAATATTCAGAAGTTTAAAGAGAACACTTTAAAATTGCATCTGCCGTATTTTAATGAAGAAATAATCATTGACAGACAGGAAAGTTTTGAAAAATTCATTACCATTCTTGAAAGTAATGATTCAGATGAGGTGAAAATAAAACTTTTGGAAGCAATTCCGTTTGAGCATTGGCTGAATATTTTGGGCCAAAGATTAACCTCAGCAAGCATCCGCGATGAAAATGCAGTTCCTCCTTTGAAATCAACCCTTATCAATGCCTGTCAGGAGCCTTTCAATAGCGAAATTACCATTGCACAAAGAGCATGGGAAAAACATATCGGAAGAATGGATGATGATTTTTGGGGAGAAATCAAAGGAAACAATCAGCATAAACAGGAAAAAGTAATGGTAAAAATTCATGATATCCTTGATAACAGAACCTGGTGGAATGTTTTCTTCCATTACAAGCATGAGCTGGTTTTTGAAGTCAGGGAAAAAGAAGGCCACGGCATTCGCTGGAGCCATGGAGGAACAAAATTAATCGGCTTTCTGGAAAAATTTATCAATGAATAATAAACCGTAAACATCTGCGAGATCTGTGGTGAAATAAAAACTCTCACAGATAGATTATAGTAAGCATACATCTGTATTTTTAATCTTTTTTCATTCTTTTTCTACTACGTAAAAACATTGCGTACTATGTTTCTTATTTTGCAGACATAAACAGAAGCTATGAACAAATCAGATCAACAATTTTCAACCGAAGAATGGGAAACATGTCTCAAGGTTCTGAATGCTCTGAAGGAAGAACCTTTCCTGAACCCTGATAATAAAACATTTTCAGGATTAATTACGAAGATTCATAAGAACGCCAAAAAACAAAGCCGTCATGAAAATTATTCTGAGATGAAGTCTCATGATCTGGCTGTAAATTCCAATTCTGTATTGATGCAGAAGGCATTGGCGGGAGTTTCTGCTTATTATGATAATGAAAAAGAAGAAATACAGTTCACAAAACTTCAGATTCCCAAAAACTGCTACTGCTGTAACCAAAGCTACCAGTATGCACACTCTTTTTATTCCAGATTATGTCCTGTCTGTGCTACAGAAAACTATGAAAAACGTTTTGAAACGGCAGATCTTGCAGGAAGAAACGTAATCCTGACAGGAGGAAGAGTGAAGGTTGGTTTCGCCACCGCATTGAAGGTATTGAGAAATGGGGCCAATTTGGTTTTGACAACCCGTTTTCCGGCACTCGCACTGGAATTGATGCAGCAGGAGGCAGATTATAGCAGCTGGAAAGACAGACTCTGGATATATGGTCTGGATTTAAGAAACCTAAAGGCGATTCAGGATTTTATAGACTTTTATAAATTTAATTTTGATACGCTGGATATTCTGATCAATAATGCGGCTCAAACAATAAAATATCCTGATGAATATTATCTTCCAATTATAAAACGTGAAAAAGAAAAACTGGTAGAATTTAAAAATATCCATACTCTGATTCCGAATCAGACGGAGATTTCCAGTGAAACAGCAAAACTCGAATATGCTCACAATGAAGAAACTCAGGTTGCGCTTAACCGTTTTGGGCAACCGGTGGATAACAGAGATAAAACAAGCTGGAATTCTACTTTGGAAGAAATTTCTATGTATGAACTGGTAGAGGTAAACCTCATCAATCATATTGCACCTTATTTCCTGATTAAAGAACTGAAACCCTTGATGAAAAGTTCGTCGTTTAAAGAAAAATTTATCGTTAATGTCACCTCATCAGAAGGAATTTTCAGCTATGGAAATAAAACAGTTTTTCATCCGCATACCAATATGACAAAAGCCGCTCTGAATATGATGACACTTACTTCTGCAAAAGAATTTGAAAATGACCAGATCTACATGACTGCGGTAGACGTAGGATGGATTTCTACAGGAGCTAAGGAAAGTCTCAGAAAAAAACAGTTTGAGATAGGTTACATTCCGCCGTTAGATTCTGTGGATGGGGCAGCCAGAATTCTGCACCCTGTTGTAGAAGGGATAAAAGGAAATTACTTGAGCGGAGTTTTATTGAAAAATTATAAAGTTCATACCTGGTAATATCCAGATGGAGATAATAGTATTAATTGGAAAAATACATTTTGCTAAAATGTGTTACGGGTTCGAATCCCGTTTATCTCCCAATCATAGAAACGGTAGTTCAAAGGAAGAATACTGGCCTTCCACGCGAGAGGTTGCGGGTTCGAATCCCGCCCGTTTCACAGGAGTATATAGTTCAAAAGGAGAAGAATACGTCCTCAACACGGCCGAGCTGCAGGTTCAAATCCTGCTGTACTCCCAATATAAACAATGGAGATAATAGTTTAAACGGAAAAATAATTCCTGCACAGAATTGTTGCGTGTTCGAATCACGCTTATCTCCCTAAGAAAATAATGTATAATAAAAATTAAAAAAATGAATACTTATATTGATATTGGCATTAATCTGACCAATAAACAGTTCTATAATGAACACGAAGAAATTATCAACCGCGCTTTGGACCAGGGAGTAGAACATATGATTCTCACCGGAACCAGCGTAAGAGGAAGCAAAGAATCTGCTGAAATAGCAGAAGAATATCCTGAAATTTTATATTCAACAGCCGGCATTCATCCTCACGATGCCAAATCTTTTACCGGAGAAAGTATTGGTGAACTCAGGAAATTATTAAAACAAGATCATGTGATCTCAGTAGGCGAGTGCGGACTGGATTTTGATCGGGATTTTTCTCCGAGACCCATTCAGGAAAGATGTTACAAAGCCCAACTGGAGCTTGCAATAGAAGTTGATAAGCCGCTTTTTCTTCATGAAAGATCTGCATTTAAAAGATTTAATGACCTCACAGATGAGTACCTTTCCCAATTACCAAAAGCAGTAGTACATTGTTTTACCGGAACATTGAACGAAGCAAAAACTTATCTGGATAAAGGATTTTATTTAGGATTTACTGGAGCAATCAGTGATGAAAAAAGATTTAAGCACCTCGAAGATGTCATAAAATATATTCCTCTTGACAGAATGATGATTGAAACAGATGCCCCTTTTATGCTGCCGAAAAATATGCCCAGAATGCAAAACAGGCGAAATGAACCCTCTTTTTTGCCCTTTGTAGCACAAACAATTGCCCATCTGAAGAAGATCAGCATTTCCGAAGTGGCAGAGGAAACCACAGAAACGAGCAGAAGTTTTTTCAGACTATAAAAAAGAGCTATACTGATGAAGTAAAGCTCTTTTTTTATAAACAGAATTGTTTTTTGTTTCTTATAAACTCTTTATTGCTGATTCCAAAGCCAGTTCCATCATTGGATTCAACGCTTTTTCTCTTTCATCAGCAGAGATCTTTTCATGGGTAGGAATGATATCCGTTACCGTAAGAATAGTCGCGGCATTTTTTCCTAAATGTTGAGCATTGGCAAATAAACCGAATGCTTCCATTTCTACTGCAGGACAGTTGTATTTTGTAGCAATTTCAGGAGTTGCAGGATCTTTTCTGTAGAAAATATCACTACTGTGAATGTTGATTGCCTTAGCATTCAATGATAATTCTTTAGCCGTTTCATTGATGGTGCTAAAGATATTCCCCTGATGAGGAAGAATTTCATCTTCAATTCCCCATGCATATTTGGCGTAAGTACTTTCGCTGGCTGCTTTATCAATATTTAAAATATCAAAAAGTTTAAGATCTGTATTGTAAGCACCACAAGTCCCGATTCTGATGATCGTATCTACTTCATATTCTGTAAACAGTTCAAAAGAATAAATCCCGATACTTGGGAATCCCATTCCACTAGCTCCTACAGTGATTTCCTTACCCTTATAAAGACCTGTATAATAAAAAATACCTCTGGTTTTGCTTACCAGTTTAGCGTTTTCTAAATAATTTTCAGCAATATACTGTGCGCGAAGCGGATCCCCCGGCTGCAATACTACTTTAGCAATTTCTCCTTTTTTTGCACTGATGTGAATACTCATAATGTTTTTTTGAATGGGACAAAGATAGCAAATATGTGAATAGTGAACAGACAATCCGGTATCATATCATTTTTTATCTATTGCATTTCGGAGGTACTGATGGGTTCTGCATTCTTCCTGAACTGTGTTGGAGGAATATTTTTAATTTTCTTAAAAACTCTGTTATAATAAGGAATATCACTAAACCCCGAAGCAATACAGATTTCTGCTACAGACAATTTTGTCTTCAATAACATTTGGCAGGAAGACTCAATTCTAAATTCTGTCAGATAGGTGAAAAAAGATTTTCCGGTCATTTTTTTGAAGAAAACACAGAATGAAGATTTTTGCATTCCTACAGATCTGGAGATCTCTTCCAGGGTAATATTCCGCTGAAAATTATTTAAAATGAAAAGATATATTTCCTGCAGCTTTTTTTCTTTTTTGTTTTCAGAAACAGGTCTTCCAACAATCTGCATTTTTTTACAATAAGAAATTAATTCCAATAATTGTATGAAAGAAGAAAGTCTTTCAATACTATTCTGTTCAATCATGGAAGTCATTAAGGTCTGAAGCCTTTCTAACAGTTCATTTTGAAAAGAAACCGCATTTTCATTGCTTTGAATTTCAGAAATACTGTTCATCAGTTCAGGGAAAATATTTTTGCAGTTTTCTAAAAAATCGTTTTCAAAAACAATTGTAATATTCTCAATTTTACCTTCGTTGTCATAAACAGATTCATCAAAAGACCAGCAATGCGGAATGTTGGGAGGAATCAGAATAATTTCACCTTTTGAAAAATTTTCCACAATATCACCAATAATTCTTACACCGCTTCCTGTTATAATATAAGACAATTCCCAGGTTTCCTGCTGGTGTAATGGGACCTGCTGATTCCATTTGATATGAACATGATCGAAATGAAAAGTATGGGTTCTTGCTTTTGGATAATATTTTAAATTTTGCTTCATTAAAAAAATAATAATCACAATAATGTAAATATAAGACAATGATTGGAAAATATAGAACAAACTTTTTGAAGTAAGACCTTCTATTTTTGCATCAAATCTTTATGAAAGTATGAATCAAACGTTATCTGTTTCTCAGTCTAAGCCTCATTATGAAATTCTTGACGGCCTCCGTGGTGTAGCTGCCATCATGGTTGTATTTTTCCATGTTTTTGAAACGTTTTCCAATGGAGATCATACAAAGCAGATTATTAATCACGGATATCTGGCAGTAGATTTTTTCTTTATGCTTTCGGGATATGTGATCAGTTATGCTTATGATAACCGATGGAACAACATGACGTTGAAAGACTTTTTTATCCGTCGTCTTGTAAGATTACAGCCGATGATCATTATTGGCTCTTTGGTAGGGGCAGTTTTATTCTATTTTCAACACTCTGAAGGTTTGGGATGGGGCGGGATTTCCGCTACTCCTGTTTGGAAATTATTATTGGTAATGTTCATTGGAATGACGGTTATTCCGGTAGGTAAAAGTCTTGACATCAGAGGTTGGAATGAAATGCACCCTTTGAACGGGCCGTCGTGGTCACTTTTTTTTGAATATATCGCCAATATTGTGTATGCTTTGGTGCTAAGAAGAGTTTCCAAAATCGTATTAGGAATTCTGGTGTTGATTTCAGCCGGGTTTACTATCTATTATGCATTTACAAACCCAAATGGCGATATCATCGGAGGCTGGTCTATTGATGATGCCACACAGATGAAAATAGGTTTTACAAGGTTAGCGTTTCCTTTTTTGATGGGAATATTTTTGGCAAGAGCAGTTTCATTGAAATTTACAAAAAATGCTTTTTTTACAACCAGTATTTTATTGATTGTTTTATTTGCATTTCCCCGTTTAGGAGGAACTACTGCTCATTGGCAGAATGCTTTTTATGAATGTTTTGTCTTAATGATTATGTTCCCGGTTGTTATTTTGCTGGGAGCAGGAGGAAAAGTTACCAATGAAAAAAGAAACCGGTTCTGCAAGTTTTTAGGAGATATTTCATACCCGATATATATCACCCATTTCCCATTGGTGTATGTCTATATGGCCTGGGTTGTAAATGGAAAACACACACTGGAAGAACCTCAATCATGGATTTTAGGATTCATAACTGTATCCATTTCAATGATTTTAGCATACTGTTTTATGAAATTCTACGATGTCCCTGTAAGAAAATGGTTAAACCAAAAATTAATTTCAAAAAAATAAAAAGAAATGAAAATAGAACATATTGCCATTTGGGTGAAAGACCTTGAAAAATCAAGAGTATTTTACCAGAAATATTTTGGAGCCGTTTCCAATGAAAAATACCATAATCCTGTCAAAAATTTTCAATCTTATTTTTTAAGTTTTAATAATGGCTGCCGACTTGAAATCATGACAAGACCGGATATCAGAGAAAGCGAAAACTCTTATGAAGCCCAACAATATGGAATTATTCATCTCGCATTTTCCGTAGACAGCAAAGAAAAAGTAGATGAACTTACGGAGAGGTTGAGAAAAGACAGATACACCGTTGCCGGAGAACCTCGTACTACTGGAGACGGTTATTATGAAAGTGTAATCCTTGATCCTGAAAATAATATCATTGAAATTGTAGCCTAGACTGTCATTGCGAGAAATTTCAGCAACCAAACAGTCTTCTCAGAATAAATGAACGGGTTGGAAACGCGAAGGCGCAAAGATATTAAACATTCCGCTGTTTTAAGGCGCAAGAACATTTCGACTTCGCTCAATGTAAGATTTCAGCAAAGATATTTCGTAATGATTTGCTTTATTAGAATTATAGTTCACTGTATTAAATTTTATCGAAGATAAAATCTTTGCGCCTTACTACATTGCATATATTAAATTTTGCGCCTTTGCGTTTTCCAACAATTTAATTCCACATTTAACATCAATCTTCCCCACAAAAATTTTATTCTCAGCGAAATAATTTTATTTTTGTTAGATCATGGAAACCAAGTCACCGTTTTTAGACACGATCTTTTTGCTTCGTAAGGAAGAATGTATTACTCTTTTCTCAAGCTTACAGCAAATCTCCCCTCAGGAAGAGGCGGAAGCAGGAGTGTATTTTGAAACAGAATTTGAAAAAGAAAGGCTTGAGTTTCTATCCGATCAACTGATCTGCAACAAAGAAACTGCCGTATGGGCCGCAAAAATTCTCTATCACAGCGCACAGCTTTATCTCATTAGAGAAAATACTGAAAAAAATATTGGAAATCTTATTCCTGAGTTTAAAGGAACAAGGGATATTTCTTCTGTCTTATCCGCAGACTTGTCACTAAGGTTTTTGCCACAGGTGATTGTTGCTTTAAATACAGTAGATCCCGAAGATACTCTGATCCCTATGCTGGAAAATATTCTCGTACAGTTTCACTATTCAGGAATAGGGTATGATCTTGACCTGAAAAATGTAAATTGGCAGGAAGAATTGAAGGACAAAACCTACAGAAAATTATATCTGGAAAGAATTGTTGAAAAAAAAGATTATAAATTGGCGGAAATTCCGTTCATTAATAAACTGATAACAGCCGAATTCGGAATACATAAAGACGCATTCTGGCGAGAACTAAAAACTATAACCGAAGACCATAATGAAAACGTATGACAATGTATTTGAATTTTTAACTGACCCTACAAAAGAAACCTTCCTGAAGTGTCGTGAACTGGTGATTAATGATCCCGAATATGACCCGTATTCGGAAGATATTGAAAACATACAGGATTTACTCAATGAAGGGAAATTTGAAGATGTTATCCAATATGTAAATGTCAATATTCTACTAAGTCCCAGAGCCCATATCTATAAATATTTTGCATACAAGGAATTGGGTGATGAAAAAGGAGGAAATATCGAGGTGGCAATCGCTCAGATTATTTTTGAATGCCTTGAAAAGACAGGAGACGGAACCAAAGATTCTCCGTATATTATTACCAGAATTTCCGATGAAAGGGATCTGATAAGACATCACCTCAATAAACAGGATGTATCACAGAATCTGGTTAAAGATGGAGATAAGATTATGGATGCACTTACACTCGATGATGGAACGCAGCTATACTTCGATATCAAAGATCCTTATCAGAGACTTGCTTTTTCATTCAGCAAAAGAAATGATCGGGAAGAAAATAAAGAAGAAGAGAAACCCCAAAAGAAAAAGTGGTGGAAATTTTAATTTTTTAAAACAATGAACCAGAATATCAATCAACTCAATACAGTTCTTAATTACGTAAAAGAAACTTTTGTAGGCAAAAATGATGTCGTAGATCTGTTGGGAATATGTCTTTTGGCAAGAGAAAATGCTTTTTTGTACGGGCCTCCGGGTACGGCAAAATCGGCTATTGTAAGAACCCTGGCGAAAACAGTAAAAGACGGAAAAAATTTTGAATATCTATTAACCCGCTTCACAGAACCGAACGAAATTTTCGGACCTTTTGATATCAGAAAACTGAAAGAAGGAGAACTTCTAACCAATACAGAAGGTATGATGCCTGAAGCTTCCATGGTGTTTCTGGATGAAATCTTCAATGCCAACTCTGCTATTCTGAATTCACTTCTGATGGCGCTCAACGAAAAAATCTTTAAAAGAGGAAAAGAAACAAAACATTTACCTGCACTGATGTTTGTAGGAGCAAGTAACGTACTTCCCGAAGATGAAGCATTGAACGCGTTATTTGACCGTTTTCTGGTAAGAATTAATGTAGATTACGTTAATCCGGAACTCTTACAACAAGTACTTTTAGCCGGAAGAAAACTGGAAAACGAAGAAGAAACGGAAATTCCGGAAATTCATGCTGATGAGATCAGACAGCTTCAGAATCTGTGCAGAACAATAGACCTTAAACCCATCTATGAAGTTTATCTGAATACCATTATGAGTCTTCGGAATACAGGAATTGCTATTTCAGACCGTAGAGCAGTGAAACTTCAGAACCTGATTGCTGCAAGTGCCCTGATTTGTGGAAGAAAAGAAGCGGTGCTTTCTGACCTTTGGGTATTAAAACACATCTGGGATACAGAAGAACAGATTGAAATTCTGGAAGGTATTATCAACAGGACCATAGAGAAAGATGATCACCCTGATTCCCATCCTCAGGCGATGCACAACAAAACTCCCAATCCTGAGGAAGTCATGAAAGATGTGACAATTCTTGTGGAAAAATGGAATGGCGGAATGTTGAGCTTTGAAGAACAGAATGTAATAAAAGATAAACTGAGATACCTGCAGACCCGTTGTGACTGGATCAGAAATCCGGAACAGAAGCAGTATATTCAGCAAGAAATTGAAACCTTATGGCAGAAGATCCTTCAAAGCGTTTAAAAGAATTCTGGGCAGAACTTCCCCGTGCTGATGAAGATTTTCTGGGCTCAATCCGGGACTGGAAAAACGTTCAGATCGCAGTGGATGAAGATACACTCTGGCTGAAGGGCTTTACCGATGAACAGACAGAAGCTCCGGAAATACAACAGCTGCCGGACTTTATTCTGTATGAACTTCGGGAGGGACTTTTATTCAGGAAAGAAGCTTTGGTTCCTAGTAAAAAAATGAGGACAGCATTGCTTTGGATACCTATAGACAAGGCATTACAGCTTACTTTTCCACCTTCCAATCAAAACTATTTTGGAATTCAGGAACAGATTAAAGTAAAATTAAAAGATAGCACTGAAGAGCAACCGGTTATCGCCTTATTAAGCAATATTGATGATATTAAAGAAAGTATCACAACATTACCTAAGTTTAAGCTGGAGAAAATAAAGTGGACTTTGCTGGGAGATAAAGCTCTGTTTTTAGGACTTCCCCTGCTAAGTTTTCCCGGGAAGACATATTGGACAAAAGATAACCATTTACTGCCGGCCGGTCTGGATTTTGAATTTAAAAATCTAAGTACGGTCTTACAGCAGAAATATAATAAAGAACAACCTGAAGGATGGTTGCTTTGGGATGAAAATGGAAACTATCTATTAATAAAAGAAACAGATTTCCGCCCTTTGTCCATAAGCTCGTTCCGTCTTACAGAAAAATCAAGAGAATGGAATTAAAGGCCTATTTCCAGTCCTATGAAAATTATTTCTGGGAATGGAAAACTGATGAAGATGTTCCCGGTGATTCCGGGTATCATGACAACAACCTTCTCTCGGTTCCGGGAGTGGGAGCAATAGCTTACAGGCCTTATGTGATGGAGATTCTCAAAGAGCTTCAGCCGCAGGGTTGGCCTCCATTTGGGGCATTGCTTATGGTATTGTACGCGATGCAGGACGGATATATTGATTTTGCCGGACCATTGAGACGTACTGCTGAGTTTTACAGCATTGGAAATTTTGATTTCAATGCAGAAAAAGAAATTGAATTTCTTGAAAAAATACAATCACTTCCCAATGTTTATAAGCAGAAGCAAAACAGAATTGTACTACTACAGACCTTATTCAGCAATGGCCACAACAGAATATCTTCAGTGAATGCTGAAGCGAATATCAGAATCTATTATAAGCGGCCACAAGAGCTGGCTTCCAGTGCAGAAAAACAACATGCTGGTCCATCTGTTTTAAACAAAGATTTAAGTGCTTTAAATCTGAATGAGAAATTTCCTTCAGTACAATCTATCATTGATGCGATGAAAGGTCTTGTTGATGAACCTGAGCTGGATGATGAGGTCATAGTAGAAGAAACAACGGCGGATACCGATAAAGATTTTATCAGAGAATTAATTGAAGAACCTAAGACATTTCAGGTGGGAAGCCTGATCAAAAGAATATGGAGCGGCCTGAAAATTCCAATGCGCCACCTGTCTCCCGGAGAACAGCCTATCGGAGGAATTTCAGATATGACCAACAAAGGTGATTTTCACAGGATGCTTCTTTCCGAGTTTGCCAATGAAGATGACGTCTTCATGAATCGGGTAGCCAATAATGAAGCGCTTTACATTCAGAGAGAAATTCCGCCTGAAGAAAATATTTTTGAAAGAATTATTCTGATTGATACCTCCCTCAGAAACTGGGGAACTCCAAAAGTGCTGGCTTTTGCCTCTGCAATTGCTGTTATCAAACATCCGAAAGCCCATTCTGAATGTAAAGTTTTTGCTTTAGGGCAGGCTGGTGTTCCGATTGCGCTTAACAAAGTGGAAGAAGTAGTTGAAAACCTTAATCAGGTGAGCCCGGTTCTGGAAGTTTCAGACGCATTGGAAAAGTTTTTTAATGAACACCATTCAGAAAAGGATATTGAAGTTTTCTTCATTACCCATCAGGAGAATATGAAGGATGAAAAAATTCAGAGGGTTGTACATCAGAACAGAGACAGACTTAAGTTTTTGGTGACTACAACATCAGACGGTGAAATTAATTTTTACAAACATCATAAAGGAGCCAGAAAACATATTCAGAAAATAAAACTTCCATTGCAGGAGCTGTGGGCCAATCCGCCACAACAAAAACAGTCCGTTCATAACTTCAATGGAAAGAAAACAGATCTTCCACAAAACTATCCGGTCTTATTTCCAACTCCGGTTAATAAGATCGCTAAGTTTTTATATGAAGGAGAATTTTTCATTCTGAGTTCCAAAAAGCAGTTATTGAAGACTTATCTTTCTGATAACTATTATGACAAACATTCTTATGATTACTATAAAACACATCATGGCTGTGAAGTTTTATTTGATAACATTTCCATAAAACCGAAAGGACAGTTTGCCCTGGCAAAAAACAAACAGCAGCACTTTATTCTGTGTCAGTATCAGTCTGAGCAAAAATTAATATCAAAACTTAATCTTAATACAAGAGAATATTCTGAGCAGAATCTTACAGGAATGAATATTCCGGAGTCCTATAAACTTATCTATTTTGGAGGTAGTTTTTATCTCCATCATCCGGACAATTCCACCCATTATAAAATAAACAGGGATGGAAATATTTCTGTAGAACCTATTACCGGAAAAGAAAAAGAATTTGAAAAAAATAATATAAAAGCCGAAGCCGAAGTTGCTAAACTGAAAGGAAGCGGATTGAAGATTATCAATAATTTCAACAAAATAGGAATCAATCAATATGAAAATCTGGTTATTTCCGGACATGAATTGTACAGTTCTTCAGAAAATACACTGGATTTTTCCAAAAACAAGTATGATATTAAAATTTTTGCTGAGCAGAACAAAAATAAATTTACATTCCCCGATGGAAGCGAAATTATCACCGATTCACGCGGAATGCTGACTTTCCGAAGCAGCAGCAAAAGTATTGAAGAATTTTTTATTCCTTCCACAGCTCATGGATTTCTCTCTTTGGCAACCTATACAGAATTCGGCGGATCAGAATATTATCTTCCGGAACATGCCCTGCTGAAAGTAAGAACAATAGATGATATGTGCGACAGGTTTTTAAAACCGTTTATAGAACAGATTTTGGATTATGGAGCTTAGAATAAAACCTTTCCCGAAAAATAATTATCCCAAAAAGGGGCTTTTGATCAGAGGCTCTTCACCTGTGGTATGGCTTCAGGAAATGGAAATCCTTGGAATTAATTTAAGCCAGGTAAGATCTTATGCAATTCCGGCAGACAGTCCCAATGTCTTGTACGGTTGTTTCCTTGTTTTTACTAATGATGCTCCGCAGGAAATAGGTAGGAACACTTATTTTCAATGTGTGGATAACAGACTTTTTATCCCTGAAAATACGACTTTTTACCCCAAAATAAATCCGGAAGACTGGGCACAGCTTGATTCCCGTTTTCTGGTAATGCATCCTGAATTCGGACTGGTAAAACTAACCGAAGAGATCGACTGGATTTCATTAATTCAACAGCCTGATATTATAGACGAAAACATCAGAAAACCACTGAATGGAGTTTCAATTCCTCAAAAAATTGAAAGCTATACCGTTGAAATAGATGACGAAAAAGTGATGGAAGCATTACAGCCAAAGCAAACCGAGGAAGAATGGATGAACAATCTACCATTTGACCTTAAAAAAGTGATGGCCGGAAATAAAAAAGAAATAGAAAAGTACTTACAATACATTGAAAAATATCCTGAAAGAGCAGTAGAACTGGGCGTTTCTCTGGATGTAATGGGAACATCAAGAGGAGATGGCTTTGGCAAGTTTACCTGGCTGGAAGGATTATTTGGAGGAGGTTCCGGAAGTAAAACAGAAAGTGCAGGAACAAAAAATTTTCGCAGAATATTCTGGGCAGTTATTATTGCGGCTATAGTTTTAAAGATTGCGTTGCCTTCAGATAAAAATAACACAGAACAGGAAGAAAATGCGGCCTCTTCCGGAAAAATTGAAAACAATGCTGCAAAAGCACCTTCCGATATGATTGCTTTCCAGTCCGGAATTTCGGAAATTGATCTGAAGATAGACTCTCTATATCATCAGGAAAGAAAAGAATTGTCCAAAGAGCTTATTCATGCCGGGATCATAGAATCCAAAACAAAAGAAGACAAAGAAAATTATAAAAAAGCCGGTGGAAGAGATGTAAGTGAAATAGGAAGAGACATCGGAAAGCTTGTGAATAAAGAAAAACAAAGCAGAGACTCTCTTAAAACCATTTATACCCAAAAGATCACAAAACATCTTGAACAAAACACCGAAAAACTGAAACGTAAAATTTCAGACTCCCTGAAACAATACACCAAAGGAAAACCTGTAAACGGAGAAGTCGTAAAATTCCTGCTGAAAAAGAGAAAAGCTTTGATGGCGGATTCCCTGGGAAAGCTTTACGGAACATTGGATATCATAGATCCTTCTTCTGCTTCCATCGACAAATCCAAAGTGAAAGGGATAGGTTCAGAAGGAACTCCATTGGAGAAAAAAGCCCCGGTTTCAGATATTATGTATATGGTTATCCTGATGATTGCAGGAGTAGGACTGTATTTGTTCTTATTTAAAAATAAATCGTTAAACCTTGGCGGTGATAATGTACCTGCATGGGTGAAATTTATTTTAATAGCAATCCTTGTAGCGATGCTGGTGTACCTATTTTATCCGTTGGTAAAAATGTTTGGCTACAACTGGTTTGTATGGGTTATGGTGATCTGTGTGATGCTGCTCCTTTATCGCTTGTTCAGAGAAGATAAAACTATTTTAAACTCCGATGATGATGAATAAACAGAAATTTATAGACAAATTTATGGCCGCATTTGTACTGCTGGCCATGTTTAAGGTCATCGGAATTGTTGCCCAGCTATTTCATGAAAGCTTCTGGAGTGTGGTTGGCACATTAGGCATTTTCTTAATTGTAGCCTTTATCATTCTTCTTGTGATCACTTCCTTAAAAGATAAAGAACAAAACAACAGACATTCAGCAGGAAGAAAAGGCAGTGGAAGCAGCAGTTTCTATCTTGAAAATTCACTTTTTGACAGAATCCGGAGCAAATACGAAGAACTCGCCGAAAAATATATTGCTGAAAACGATTATAAAAAAGCAGCCAGAGTTTATATGAATCTGCTCCAGGATAATTACAGAGGTGCAAAAACACTTGAAAATGGTGGATTCTACAACGAGGCAGCCGTAGTATATCTTAAGAAACTGAACAATAAATCTGATGCAGCAGTTTGCTATGAAAAAGCAAAGCAGTACAAAAAGGCAATCGACCTTTATAAAGAAATGGAGCAGAAAGAAAAAGTTGGTGACCTTTATAAAGAAATCAATGATCTTAAAAATGCCCACCATTACTATCAAATAGTGGCAGATGACTATACAATCAATAATCAGATGGTGAAAGCTTCTTTGGTATACCGTAAAAAAATGGAAAAAGCTGAAGAGGCACAAAAAGTACTACTGAAAGGTTGGGAAGAAGACAGAGATGCTTTCAATTGTCTGAATAACTATTTTGCCAATATCTTTGATGTTAAAAAACTGGAATCAGAAATACAGCATTTATATCAAAAAACTCCAACTCACAAAAAGATCACTTATCTGGAGGCTCTGAAATATGAATTCAAAAAAGATCCGAAATTGCAAACGGTAACCAGAAACATAGCCTATGAAATCATTGCTGAAAAAGTAGCCACCCGCTCAGAAATTGTTAATGAACTGAAATACTTTAACCCCGATGATGAGGTGATTCTGAAAGATATTTCGAGGTTCAAGACAGGAAGAAATAAAATGTTCAGGAATTAGTTTTTTGTTGGAAGACCGCAAAGACGAAGGTCTTATAAATTTGTGTATAATTTTAAGACACCCAAAAATCAAAGATTGTCAGCAATGATTTATTAATTATGGCATTATTCAGAACAATATTATTATCGGTATTAAATTTTATCGGAGATAAAATCCTCGCGCCTTAAAGTAGATTTTTTTAATAATATTTTGCGCCTTTGCGTATCCAAAACCTTCCAGAGATTGTGAATCTTATAAAATAATACCAAAAAAGATTTATCTTTGCCCTAGAAAATTATGACAATACAAAGAGCACATATCAATGCAGAACTATTCGGAAGTCCTTCTAATAAAGGATTATTCGGACGTGATGAGGTGATATGGAATGAGGCGAAATGTGCTGACTTTGGAAATTATTTACTGTAAACTTGTAAAAAATTAATCAAAATACAACAGAAACGCCTCGATTTTTCGAGGCGTTTTTTGTTTTTTAGGTCAGAAATTATTTAGAATGAAAAAAAATAACCATAAACATGAAAATTTTTTAATAAACAATGAAACTTTAATACGATAAAATAGAGTGATAAGCAACCCAATGAGAGACAGTCATTTAGGTAATTAGAATATCTGCAAAATATTGCGGACAGGAATTTTCTATTCCAAAAATTAAATATAATCAGTTGATTATCAATGGTTTAATTTGAAAATTTATTTGCGGATTCCAAAAATTCATATTTACTTTGCAACCGAAAATTGAAAGCAACAGGTTTTCAGGATTCAATTAAAAATAATTTAGAAACAAACAAAAATAAAATGAAACAGTTACACAACATATTCAATCGATATTCAAGACTATTCGGACAGGAGCCGACAGGTGTTGCGTGTATTCTTGAAAGTGAAATTGTGGATAAAAGGTGCTTATATACGTGGGTCAGCTAATGATCTCTTACGTTAAAATATATGAAAGCGCCTCCCGAAAAGAGGCGCTTTTTTTATGGTTTCTTTAGCTTATTTGGTAAAGCGCCGGTCTGTGGAACCGGAGAACAGGGTTCGATCCCCGGAGATACCCAAAATATAAAATCTCATAGCTCAATTGGTTAGAGCACCGGTCTTTTAAACCGGGGGTTGAAAGTTCAAATCTTTCTGGGATTACCAAGCGGTTCCGTAGCTCAACTGGATAGAGCATGGGTTTTCTAAACCCAGGGTTAGAGGTTCAAGTCCTCTCGGAATCACAGAAAGGTTCATGGAAACTTTCCAATCCGGCTGTCTCCCGGAAAAGAAACAGAAGTGAACCCAAAGCTGGAAAGATAACGGTGGTTGTTTACCCGTCTTGGACGCGGGAGGTCGCAAGTTCGAATCTTGCTTTCCAGACAATTTGTTCCATTAGCATAGTGGTAAGTGCATTCGGCTTTCTACCGAACGACAAGGGTTCGATCCCCTTATGGAATACCAATGATTTCGTAGCTCAAGTGGTTAGAGTGTCGGTCTGATACACCGAAGGTTGAAGGTTCGAGTCCTTCCGAAATTACAATGATTTTGTAGCTCAATGGCAGAGCATCGGTCTGTTAAACCGAAAGTTGAAAGTTCGAGTCTTTCCAAAATCGCAGGTAACTAATTGTTAATTGTTTCCGGAGAAAAAGTAAAAGTTTGTCGAGAGCAGAAGATCTTTACGCCAAACACGGAAAATACAGACAGGCTTTTCTTCTCTCCGGATTAATTAAAAATTAAAGAATATCATTTATAAATTTTTAGGTAAAAATAAAGTTTGTCAAGCGCAGAAGTTCTTATATCAAACAAATTAAGACAGACTTTATTTTTTTAATCTGATGGTTCGCCGAAGTGGAAGAGTCGGGGCGGTCTGCAAAACCGTTGTGTAAACTGAGTGGGTTTGAATCCCATAACCATCTCAATGTAAAAACTATAGAAGGTATAAGAATCTTTTATCAATGATCTTTTATCATCTATAGCAAAGAATATCCTTTATTAATAAAAGAAAAAGGCTGTCAAGCGCAGAAGATCTTTAATCAAACATTCAATAAAGACAAGCCTTTTCTTTTTTGAAAGGAAAAATGAGGAATTACTTATTGCTCATAAAAAATCCGGAAGTACGCCGAAGTTGGAGAGTCGGGGCAGACTGTAAATCTGTTGCTTCATTGCTGAGTAGGTTCGAATCCTACTACTTCCACCCAACCACTGATAATGTAATGGCAGCATGCAGGAAATGTACTCTTGTTGTTTAGGTTCGATTCCTGGTCAGTGGATTAAAGCTCTATTCGTCTAACGGTGAGGACGCCTGCCTTTCGAGCAGAAAACAAGGGTTCGATTCCCTTATAGAGTACTGGATGTGAATAGCTGGTCAATATTGAATTGATATAATACCATGAAAGTTCAGATTTTTTTTAAAAATTGACCAGTTACCATTCACATAAAAAAATGAAGAAAAGAGAAAAAGGTCTGTCAAGAGCAGAAGATCTTTAGTCAATAAAAATAGACAGCCTTTTACTTTTTTTAAACAAAATACATTAGGAAATGAGAAAGGTTTGTCAAGCGCAGAAGATCTTTACAAACACTAGCAGGCATAGTTTATAAACAGACAGAGCTTTCTCAAACCTAAACACAATACGATAAGTAATAAGCAATGAGAAATAAGTAATAATCAAAAGAGAAAATATTACTCATTACCAATTACTTATTATTTATAAAAAACGCTGCGGGAATGGTGGAATGGCAGACACTCTTGATTTAGGATCAAGCTTTTGGGGGTTCGAGTCCCTCTTCCCGTACCAAAATATAAACGATAAGAGATTAATGATAATTGATCAATGATTGCCAGGCAATTCATCACTTATCAATCATCGCTGATCAATGATAACCGGAAGAGTGGTGTAGAAGGTCTGCACGTTAGTTTGAAAAACTAAAGGTACAGGTTCAATTCCTGTCTGTTCCACAAAAATATAAATGATAAGAGATAAATGATAATTGATCAATGATTGCTGGGTAATTCATCAATCATCATTTATCATTTATGAAATTGATTCATAGTGTAATAGGCAGCACACAAGGTTTTGATTCTTGGAGTTTAGGTTCGAGTCCTAATGAATTAACAATACTTACTCTGATAGTGTAATGGCAGCATCTCAGTCTCCAAAACTGATGGTATTGGTTCGAGTCCGGTTCGGAGTGCAAAAGGTGAAACCACTGATGGGTTATCAATTATCAATTATCAATAATCATTTATCAATTTAAAATATGTAGAAAAAATGGAAACGCAACAACAAACATGGCAGAATATGAACGGAAAATTTTTCCAAAACTCTATCACACAGCTGGTAGAAGAAGCCATCATTCGCGAACAGGCAAACGGACACCGTCTGAAAGTATGTGTGGGATCAGACTCTCATGTATACGGAGATGCCATCAGTTATGCTACGGCAGTAGTATTTATTCGTGAAGGAAAAGGAGCGTTTACCTTTATCAGAAAAGAAAGAGAAATACAGAGTATCAGTATCAAAGAGCGAATGCTGAATGAGGTCAACAAATCCGTAGAAATTGCATATGCGATCTGCTCTGTGTTGGATACTTATGGGGTGGAAATGGAGGTACACGCAGACATTAATACAGACCCTGATTTTAAATCCAATGTCGCATTAAAAGATGCCATGGGATACATTCTGGGAATGGGATATGTGTTTAAAGCAAAACCTTATGCTTTCGCAAGTTCCAATTGTGCTGATATGATGGTATAATAAAGCTGGAAGCGGGATGATTGAAGCTGGAAGTTTTTAATAAGTATAAATATTAACCTCTTGCACTCTGTTTCCAACTTCCATTAAAAAAATAAATAAAAGAATCTTAAAAAATTAAAAACCATGTATTTTTTAGTTCAGGCTAATGTGTATTTAGATCCGGATCATTATAAAATTTTTGATGCATTGGAAGAGTTAAATATTGAGTATGACGTAATCAATATTCCTCCAACAGCAGAGAAAATAGAATTCAAAACAGACAGAAAAGATGTTTTTGTGTATGGTTCAGTGACAATTGCAAGATTGGCAAAACAAAATACAGACTGGTTTCCCGGTTCTTTTTACGGAGGCAATCATTTGTATGAAGTCTATTCTAAATATTATGGTGAAAACCTTCTTAATTATAATATTTCAGTTCATCAGATTTCTGAAGAATTGGGTTGGAAAAAAGATGAAATAAAATTCATTAAACCATACAATGAAGCGAAAATTTTTACAGGAAAAGTTTTTACAGAAACAGAATGGAAAGATTTTGTATTTGAAGCACTGGAAAGCCTGACTAATAGAATTACACAAGATTCTTTAATACAGGTTTCCCAAGCAAAACGAACGATAAAAGAAGCGAGGCTTTGGATTGTTGGTGGACAGATTATCGATGGAGGGTATTATAAATTCAATGATAATGCTCCTTTTGAAGAACAGGTTTCAGAAGACGGATTTACTTTTGCAAATGAAATGATCAGTCTTTTTGATCTTGAAGAAGCTTTTGTAATGGATATCTGCCTAACGGATGAAGGCTGGAAAATCGTTGAAATAAATTGTATCAACAGCTCCGGATTTTATCCAAACACTAATGTAAAAAGTGTAATCAAAGCATTAAGTATTTATTTTTCTCATTAAAAAATTAGGAAATGGAAAAAACAAAAAGATTATTATTTCTGGATGATATAAGATATCCTATTGAGGCGTATCATTACACCAAACAGAATATTTTCCTCAGAAATGACTGGCATATCGTTCGGAATTACGAACAGTTTGTCAATAGGATTTTGGAGAAAGGACTTCCGGAAATGATTTCTTTTGACCATGACCTTGCTGATGAACATTATTTCAAACAGGATTCCCAGGAATATGTTGAAAGAACAGGATATGATTGTGCCAAATGGCTGATAGAATATTGTATGGACAATTATTTGGATCTTCCAAAATTCTACTGTCATTCTATGAATCCTGTAGGAAAAGAAAATATTCTTAGCATTTTAAAAAACTTTAAAAAACTGTAATGGACATTTTTAGATATATTCAAGATATAAAAGTACACCTGAAACTCACATTTGATGAGGTGGACGAATGGTTCGGAAAAGATAAAAAAACGTTGAATCATCAGCCTTCAAACGGAGGCTGGACAATTCAGCAGATTTTAGAACATATTTATCTTACGAATTTTTACTTGCTGATCCTTATTGAAAAAGGTTCCAAAAAGGCAATGAAGAATTCTTTGAATCTTGACCTTGAATCCGAAATGGAAAACTACAGTTTCAATAAAGAAAACTTTGACAGGGTAGGTGAGCATGGCGCTTTTGAATGGATAAGACCAGAACATATGGAACCGAAAGGAAAAATGAGTCTGGATGAAGTCAAAAGCCTGATTACTCAGCAGTATTTTCAGTGTTTACAATATCTGGAAGTAATGAAGAATGGCGAAGGTCTCTTGTATAAAACAACAATGACGGTGAATGAACTGGGGAAAATTAATGTATATGAATATATTTATTTTCTGTCACTCCATGCCCAAAGGCATATTACCCAGATGAAGAAAAACGAATCAGAAATGATTAAAAACTAAAACAAAATGATTTTCAAAACATATAACTCTATAGAAAATGCTTACCAGACCCGCGTGATCGAGCAGATCAGAATGCAGGGTTTTGGGGATGAGGTTTTCATTGTACAGGAAAAAGTTCACGGGGCTAATTTCTCTTTCTTTACCGATGGAAAGGAAATTAAAATCGCGAAGAGAACTGCTTTCATCGAAAAAGATGAGAAATTTTTCAATGCACATCAAATTTTGGAACGCTACAGAAAGAATGTAATAGAAGTGTTTCAAAAAGTGAAAACCACCTACCCGGATGTAGAAACTGTAGTGATCTACGGTGAATTGTTCGGTGGCGGTTACAAACATAAAGAAGTGGAAGCCGTAAAAGATACTGTGAAGGTACAGAAAGGTATTGAATATGCCCCTCACAACGAATTTTACGCTTTCGATATTAAACTGAATGGAATTACCTATTTGGATACAGACGTTGTCAATCAGATTTTTGAAGAGACAGGATTTTTCTATGCTAAAATCTTGTTCCAGGGAACTCTTGAAGACGCTTTGAGGTACCCCAATGTTTTCAATTCAAAAATTCCGGCTTGGCTGGAACTACCTGAAATGGAAGACAATATGTGTGAAGGTACTATCGTAAAAACTTTGAAAACCAAATACTTTGGAAACGGCGCAAGAATCATTCTGAAAAATAAGAATGAAAAGTGGGTCGAAAAGTCCAAGATGGTTAAAAAAGAAGGTAAAACTGTTCAGAAACAGATTCACTTCAGTGAAAAAGCTCAGGAAATCTGGGACGAAATCCAAAAATATGCTACTGTCAACAGATTGAATAATGTTGTCAGCAAAATTGGTGAATTTGAACCTAAAATGATAGGGAAAGTGATAGGCCTTTTTTCACAGGATATTTTGGAGGATTTCCAGAAAGACTTCCCGACAGCTTTTACAAGTATTGAAAAAGAAGAGCAGAAAAGGATCAACAAAAAGTTGAATTCTTTAGTAATTGATTTTATAAAAGAAGAGTTGATGACTCTTAAAGTGTAGTTTCGGTATTTTTTTACCGAAACTTTTTTATGTATAAACCTAACCGTAAAAATCAGATAAGTATCAAAAATCTTTGATTTTCACTAAGCACCTAGTTTGTCATTCCGATAGGAATCTCGATAGATAAAAATGAGAATAGGGGTTAGATTCTTTCAGAACGACAGGCGTTATGGATAATTTTTATGGTTCAAAAAAAGAAAAAACATGTTACAGGCAGAAATAAAAAGTCTTTTAAAAGAAGACATCAGCATATTAATCAAAATTCCAAACTCAGGAAAACACTATTTGTGTGATTGTGGTGAAGCAAGTTTGCTAACCGTGAAAGAAGTACAGTCAATATCAGCCATATTCATCAGCCATACCCATATTGATCACTTTTCAAATTTTGATGGGATTTTCAGACATCAGATCGGAAGCGGAGAAAAGGTAGTGATCTGCGGGCCAAAAAATATTCATCAGCAGGTAGAGTCTAGGTTAAAATCCTACACATGGAATCTGATTGATGAAAAGGCAATTGAATATGAAATTCGTGAGATTGTTTCAGAAGAAGAAATTAATATCTACACCCTTCGTCCGCCACACTGGAATCTGGAGTTTATAAAGACTCAGAACTTCCTATTTGAAGACGAATATGTAAACGTTGATTTTGCTATTCTGGATCACAAAACAGATTCCATTGCTTATCTGTTTAAAGAAAAAGATTCAGTAAGCTTTAATGAAAATATTTCCGGTTTCAGAAAAGGGAAATGGATCAGTGAGTTGAAGACCGCTTTTGAAAACAATACTGCTGATAAGGAAATCGAGATTGAAGAAACTGTTTACAAAGCAGGAGATCTGTTTCATCTGTTGACCCGTAATGCCGGTTATAAACTTGGCGTAATCATGGATCATGCGGCAGACGAAGGCAATTATAAAAAAATCAGAACGGTATTTGGAGGAGCTGATAGGGTATATATTGAAAGCTTTTATAAAGATACAGATCAGGAATTTGCAAAGATCAATTATCACAGTTTTGCTTCTGCATCAGGACAGGTTATGAATGAATGTCAGGTGAAAGAAGCAGTCCCGATTCACTTTTCAAGAAGATATACTGAGAGTGATCAGACAGAAATAGAAACTGCTTTTTATAAAGCGTTTCGTAAGAATTAACAATTAAATTTAAACAAGTGAAAACAACAGAAAATATATTAATAGTAGACCTCGAAGCAACATGTTGGGAAAACCGCCCGCCAAGAGGTCAGGAAAGCGAGATCATCGAAATTGGAGTATGCATCATGAATGCAAAAACCGGCAAGATCTCTAAGAATGAGGGGATTTTAATAAAGCCTCAACATTCAAAAGTAAGTCCGTTTTGTACAGAGCTTACTACTCTTACCCAAAATATGCTGGATCATGAAGGAATCATGCTGGATGATGCATTCGATATCCTGAGAGCAGAATATGATTCAGAAGAACTGACGTGGGCAAGCTACGGAAATTACGATCTGAATATGCTGCAAAACCAGGCAACAAGATTCTACACAGATTATCCTATGAGCGATGATCATATCAACGTGAAAACATTATTTGGAGAAATTCATCCTACCATCAGGAAAAGTGTTGGGATGAACAGGGCTTTGGGTGAATTAGGTATGACTTTAGAAGGTACGCACCACAGAGGAGTAGATGATGCTAAAAACATTGCAAAGATTCTGCATTGGTGCCTGAAAAATTATTAAATGATATTGTATTTTCAACATTATCAATCCATCGACTCTCTTGAAAAAGGGAGTCTTTTTTATGTTGTTTTAGCTTTTTATCAATTAACTTTTATTCATATTATAGTTGCACCCACAGGTATTGCCGCCATCAATGCCTTTGGAGTAACAATTCACTCATTGTTTGAGATTCCTCAACAGATATATTTTAAATAAAATTAACGTATCTGTACAATAGAATGGTTTTAACATAATGGAACACAAATTCTGAAATTAAGACACTAAATAATGTGTAAATATCAAAGCGTAGAGTCTTTAGCTACTTTTTCACTAATATATCTTTAAACAGGGAATTGTTTTTATGGCACTAAAGTGATACTATCAGTTGCTTTATTAACTTAATATTTTGTTAAAAAATTCACTTTAATGGGATAATTTACTGTCTGTCAGTCATTTTTTTTTATTTTAGCTGATAAGAATGAATTTATGCTTATTGATGGGGATTTTAAGACAAAATATTTAAACTGTAAAATAAAGGAGATGGTTCCTTTTCTTAAAAAGCTTACACCAAAAGATAAAAAAAGTCATTACTCAATAACCTGAAATAAATTTATACATCAAATTAGAAGCACATGAAAGAAAGACTTTATGAGATCCTTAATGAGGAAAAAATACATGAGATTATCCCCTTTCTAAAAGAGCTTAGTATTGAAGAAAGGAAAACACTGGTGCCATCTATAAAGAAAATGGACAGAGAGATCAGTAAAATTGTAATGACTAAAAACTCTTATCATACGGCGGGATCTGTGAATCAGCATTCCATTATTGATATTGCTTCATTTGTCTGTATGGATAAAAAGAATTTCGGTAAAAATTACTGGAGTCTTTTCCGTAACGCAGAACAGACCGATCAGATTTTGGAGTGGGGCTGTCCGGAATGGTTTTCAGACTTTATCAATGAATCAGTAGAAGCCGAATTTACAGCATTTAGCTATAAGGATATTTTAGGATGGACAGAAAAAGGTTATGTACAACCCAAACCGGAATTGCTGGGGCATCATCTGAGCAATTATCCTGCTGAACTGGACCGTCATCCTGAAACCCTTAATACACACTTTTGGTATTTATGTGAATATCCTTCCAAGTCTTTACCCTTCCGTAAAGAATGGTTTCCTATCGTTCAGAAGCTGATCACAGAAAAAAAGATTGAAAGAAAAAGATTTTTGAAAGAATGTCTTTTGGCCTCCAACAGAAATTTTAATAAAAATGTCACTGGCTGGTTTATGGATGCATTTACTTCCTTAAAGCCAACAGAAGAAGAGCTGTCTGAACTGCAGGATGAATTACTTGCAGGGCTGGCTTCCTCCCAATCAAAAGCCGTAAATACCATATTATCACATTTGAAAAAAATTGTGGGAGTTCATGATTTTAAAAATGAAGAATTTTCCCATTATCTTCCGAATCTGCTGAGTTCAGAAGTAAAAACAGTGGTTGTTTCCAGCCTGGTACTGACCGAAAAAATATTCCAGAGAAAGAAAATAGATCCCGAAATGTTGGGAATGGCTTTAAGCACAGCATTTGTTAGCAAAGATGATGGCATACAGTCAAAAGCAGCGAAGATTATTCTTAAATATATTCCGGCTTCAGAAAACATGAGAGGGGCACTTTCCCATTATTCAGACAATATACTGACCAATGTACGTCCTCTTCTGATAAAATATATTGAAGAAACACAACCCGAACTGGTGGCAATAGCTTCGGAAAAATTATCCCTGACAACCGAAGAAAATGCTGTGAAAGTACTTCAGAATTTTGAAGATCTGATGTTTTATCTTCCTCTGGCCATGGATGACCCGTACAGCCAGCATTGTGATATCGCTTTGACAGGATTTATCCGTTTTGCAGGTGATGTAAACGCTGAGTCTGTGAAATTAATAGAACCGGTATTTTTGAAAGCCTGTAAAACAATTGCGAAATGGGAAGTTCCGTACCTGAACGTTTTACTGTGCAATGCCATTATCAATTATGGTTTAGATCTACTGGAAAAATATCCGATTCAGCTTAAAAATCTGGAAAAGATTTATCATAAAACTAAAGAGGAAGAAGCTGCAAGAGAATCTTACTCCAATTATCAGAAAAAATTAGGCCCGATTGAAAATGTCGGGGCAGATTGCCCTGCCAGAACAGCGTTTAAGGAGCTTGCTATCTATGCTTATGAAAAAATAAAATCAGGAGATAAGATTCCGTTATTGTTTCCGGTTACCCATGCTCCATGTTGGATTTCCCCTGTTACTCTGGTGGAAAGACTGGAGAGTTATCAGAATAATAATATTGAACCTCATCATCTGGATATTCAGCTGGCACTGCAGCGTTGTGCTTTAGACAATACTTCAGAAGCTATAATAGAGGCAGAAAAAAGTTTAAAAGGAGAATATAAAGAACTGTTACTTTTCTTCTTTGGTAAAAATGATAAGCCGGAAGGAAAATTTGAACATCCTTCATGGTGGATGACTGCGGGAATTACCCGTTCGCCGGAAACCGTGTTTGAGGAATTCAGCAGTTTCGGGTATGATGATATTCCTGTAGAGTTTTTTTCAGGGGCTTATAAGTGGAAAACCATTGATAATAAGAAAAACTCATACTATCCTGTAGAGCTGAAGATTGTTATTCCTAAATATCATCTTGCCAAAAGGAAAGAATCTTTATTTGTGGAATATTTCATTGCCGAACAGAAAGAGCTTATCGAAATTCCTGCTTTGATGCTGTGTTTTCCGAATACTCCGGCAAATGCTCTGGCAAAAGTAATTAAACACTGCCTTTTCTTTTCAGGCATTGCTGAAGTCTATGAAAGAAGCCTGGTTTTGAATACAGCAAATGCGCTTTATCAGATCAAAAAACCTTTGGACGAAATCGGGTATCTGTTCTTAGGAACTATTTTCCTGGACAGCGATAAAACCATTCGTGGTACGGCAGCTGAAATATGGCTGGAACACGTTTCATCCCAAATGATGGATAATGCATGGTTAGGAAGGGTGATCGGCCTGCATGAAAAGCTGGAATGGGCACCTGTTAAAAGATTGACAGATCTTATGCAGCATCATATGCTGAATGTCAGTAAGAATCATAATATTGCACTTGAAGAACTGATTTCTAATATATTGCTTCAAATGGAAGCTCCGGTTACCAATCTGAAAAAAATACTGGAAATCTACCATGAAGTATTGGCTTTGAATCACTCAGAAGCCCATCAAGAGATTATTGTAAAATTAAATAGCTGGAAAGAAAATTCGAGCCTGAAAAAAATCTGCAGTCTTCTTCTGAAAAAATAGGTTATGGAGGGTACGCTTATTTACAACTATTCAGGAGCATCCTCTTTAGTAAGGAGAGATGCGCTTGAAGAATTGTTTCTCGCCAAATACAGTGAGATACATAAAAATACCGATGCTCCCTGTTTTTTCTGGGGAAATGTTAGACAGCCCTTTATTTTAGCACGTTGTCTGATTACACTTTCTAATATTGTGAAATCAAGCTTTAGCCTGTCTCCGTTTCAAATGGCTCTCCTTAAAGATCCGATCGTAACAGCCGGTAATCACAGATTACGCTTTGAAGGATTTTCTCACTGCGCCGGAGTTTATGCAAGAATTGATGTGCTGCCCGATGGTCTGGAGGGAGAATTTCTGGAAAACGGAACTACAAATGTGGATTTTAACCAGCCTATGATAACCGCTCTGGGAAGTATCCGCCCAAATGAAAAAATTATACTTTCCGTAGGTGAAAAAGAAGTAGGCCTGTATAAAGAAGAGGAAAAAGTAATAGAAAGAAAAGTTCCTTTGCCGGCAAAATGGATCAAAGGGCTGGGAACTGTTCAGGTTTATTTATCAGAATCTGAAAGACGCTATACTTTCAATAAAATACAGACACAGCAGCTATTCCGGGGGATGCCGAAAGGAGTGGTAAAGTCAGATTATTATTTGATAGTGAGAGGAAATAAACCTATTTTTTCTCCGGTAAAATCAGCGGATGCTGTTTGTATAGGCGGGCTTCACAGGCTTCGTCTTTTAGAACCGCTGCTTCCTTATATTGATTATATGCAGGTTTTTTCACATTCTAATATGCAGTCTACAACATGGCAGCTTTATATGGGACCTATCAGATTCAGCTTTTCTTTGTCAAGAGAATGTTGGAGAGGCTTTTCGGGAGAAGGCGCTGTCTTGGAAAGCCTGATTTCGGAAGTTCCTGATGAGTGGATTGATGCTTTGGATAAGTATGCCTATGCCAATCAATCTTTTAATCCTGGCATGCTTACTCTGGAGGAAAATCTGAGTTCCGGTAAAGTAGATAATATTACAGGAAGACTTGCTGCAATGGGATTACTGGGTTATGACCTTGATGATCATGAATTTTTCTACCGTAGACTTCCTTTTAAATTAAGCCGTATTATTGGTCTCAATCCTCGTATAAAAAATGCTGAAAAGTTGATAGAAAGCGGAAAAGTAGAGATTTTAAACAGCAATAAGGAAAGAACGGAAGCCAGAATAGAAGGAACCGGTGTACATCATACGGTAATCATTGAAAAAGAAAAAGAACGTTGTACATGCGAATGGTTTAGTAAATATCAGGGAGAAAGAGGTCCCTGTAAACATATGTTGGCAGTGAAGAAACTGGTAAACGGATAAAAAAGAAAAAGGACAGGTATTACATTACCTGTCCTTTTTTTAATGTTGTTTTTTTTCAGTTCTTTTAGATAATAATAACATGGTATGCCATTATATTTTTAGTTTTTCTAATGTTTTTTTTAGTAACAGGTTTTCATGTTTCAAAAACTCCTTATCGTTTTTCAATTCCTGTATATAAGCAAGGTAAGTTTCCCTTTCTGTTGTAAAATATTCATTACCTCCGCCTGTAATTTTTTGCTGTGAAAAACTGTCAAGTACAAAATTATATGGATGGTCAATAATATCATCTGGTTTTACTTCTAGAAACTTAGCAATAGTAGTTACCTTTTCCAAATCTACTTTGCACCTGCCACTTTCAATCCTGGAGTATTGCGACTGTGAAATACCTAGAATTTCTGCCATATAGTCTTGCGAAAAGTCCTTGTCCCTCCTTTGTTTTCTGATTCTTTCAATGTTGATGTTCATGTTCATAGTTTTGGCAAAAGTAAAAAAAAAAACAAAAATATTGCATGCATTCTTTATGTGTCAAATACATATTTTCATTCACAATATTTTATCATATTTGCTGCGCAATAAAAAATTAATAACATTTTTAAAAATTCATTAAAACTTATGAAAAAGCTATTTTTAGCGTTAATCGCTTTAACATTTTCTACTTCAGCAGTGCTTTACTCTTGTGGTGAAGACACTACAGAGAATCCGTCAACTCAATTAGAACAAAAACAAAGATCAGAAAAATCAGCAGCAAGACAGGCAGGTCAAGATGACTTTGTTACAATAAAAGAAACGACTGATTTATTATCAGAAACAATTATGAACTTTGGAGCGAAGGAATTAATTAAAAATGATAATACTTATACATTCAGTACTTCTAAGGATTTGTATTTATTAGGAATGCGTGATAATTTAAAGAATTACAGTTTTGATTATATTGATAACACATTAAGCTTCACTAAAGATGAATCATATCAGATTTATTCTATAGACAATACATTTTATGTAGAAACTCCATACTTTAAAGGGCTTCTTGAAGATGTTGATCAAAAAAATTTAAATGAAGACAGAAAGTTAAATGTGCTTATGATCTTCTTAGGTGAAGTTACATCAGATCCTGTATTGAACAAAACTAAATTTGATGATTATTCATCCAGAATTGCTGGTGGAGGATGTTCTTTCTTCAACACAGTTTACAATGTTGGAGTAGGGATGAACGCTGCTGCTGCACAGGCAAATTTATTACATAACATTATTGCTGATGTTAATGATGGTGATTTGAAAGGCTGTAGAAGTCTTGGTTTATCAGAAAGTACAAGTTTAGGAGTAGTGCATTATGCAACTCAAGCTTGGTGCTGCCCATAAAAATAAACAGGTTATGTTAGTTACTCCTTATACCATAATATTTGCAGCTGTAGTTTCTATTTATATCTACATCCATTCAATTATAATATTGCAGAAAAAGAAATCAGGGATATTAGATTATCTTATCATCTTTTTTATTCCTTATATTGGACCCATTGCAATTATAATCTCTTATTATATTAAAAAGGAAAAATAATATAATTTATAAAAAGAACCATCCGGTATTTGGGTGGTTCTTTTTAATTCTTTATCAATTTCAGAAAACTAATAAACTTTATAAGTTTATATACACTACATTGAAAATAGGATATAATTTTTGCTGCTCTATTATTTATATTTCATCCATTCCTCATAGCTAAGCACACCCAATTCCGGTTTACTTTCACCTTCAAGAATAGAGATAAACTCAAGCTGGTTTCCATCCGGATCATTAAAATAAATAGCCAGTGCAGGCATCCACGCAAATACCATGGGTTCAACACTTCCATTTTTTAAAAAATTGTAGGGCTTTAAATCTTTATTTTCTAAAAACTCCACAGAATAATTCAAAATATCTTCCTTACTACTGGAAAAGGCAAAATGTCTGGTCTGGAGATTCTCCTTTTGTTCCCACAATCCCAGCATAAATTCTTTCCCTTCTCCAACCCATAAAAAAGCAATAGGTCTGTTTTCGTCTCTGTGAGCCAGTTTCAAGCCTAGCACCTCCGTATAAAATTGTATTGCATTTTCCAGATTGCTCACCTGAACATGAGTCTCATATATTCCTTTAATCATAGCTTAATTTTAATAAAAGCAAAGCTAGAAAACTCTTCCTGAAAAAAACTGTATTGCTTATTTCTTTAATGAAAATGAATGATAGAAGGATTTTATAATTATGAATTATGAATTATGAATTATGAATTATGAATTATGAATTATGAATTATGAATTATGTTGTTGTAAATATCAATATCAGTTTTCCATATAAAAAAAATCAAAGAAAAATTTCTACGCAAAAAGGTTGCGCAATACTGTTTTTACTTTGCATCAGAAATCAGAGAGGAACTATCAATTCTTCTATGTTTAACAAAAAAAACAGTAACCATGAAATTTAATTTTTTAAAAAAAGAAGCTAAAGTAGTACTGAACTACGAAGGTGCAAAAGCATATGCCATGACACCTGCAGAAGAATTGTATAGTGCTGTTGTTACAACAGGATTGTCAGATGCCAACTATGAAAATGGAAATGACAGATTGAAAAGAATCCAGTCTCTGATCAAAAAAAATGATCCTGAATTTGTAGCAAAACTGGCAGTATACGCAAGAAAAGATATGTACTTGCGATCCATTCCATTGGTGTTGACAACTGAATTGGCAAAACAGACCTCCGGTACAGATCTGGTAAGCAAAACTGTAGACGGGGTTGTTCAGAGAGCTGATGAAATCACAGAATTGCTGGCATACTACCAACTTGCGAATAAAAGAACAGATACCAAAAAATTGAATAAACTGTCAAAACAGATTCAAAAAGGTCTGGTAAAATCATTCAACAAGTTTGATGAGTATCAGTTTGCTAAATACAACAGAAAAGCAGAAGTAACCCTGAAAGATGCACTATTCCTGGTTCATCCAAAAGCTAAGGATGAAAACCAACAAGCTGTTTTCAACAAAATTGCTAACAATACATTAGAAACCCCATACACATGGGAAGTAGAGCTTTCCGTATTAGGTCAAACGAAATTTGCCAATGAGGCAGAAAGAAAGTTAGCTTTCAAAAACAAATGGGAAGAACTGATCTTCAGCAACAAATTGGGTTATATGGCAACCATGAGAAACCTGAGGAATATCCTTGAAGCGGGCGTGTCATCTGATGCCATGAATAAAGTTTGCAGATACCTTTCCGATGAAAGAGCTGTATCCAATTCAAAACAGCTTCCGTTCCGTTTTCTGGCAGCCTACAGAGAATTAAAAGCAATAGATTCTCCTTACCTGTCATCAGTATTGGAAGCATTGGAAGATGCTGTGGCGGTAAGTGCCAGAAATATCAAAGGTTTTGGATTTGATACTTCAGTGGTGATTGCTGCAGACGTGTCAGGTTCTATGCAGAAAGCTGTTTCCAGCAAAAGTAAAATATTGCTGTATGATATCGGTTTGCTGATGTCGATGATCCTTCAGTCACAGTGTAAAAATGTGGTGACAGGTATATTCGGTGACCGTTGGTTAAGAGTTCCAATGCCAAAAAACGGTATCTTAAGGAATGTAGATGCATTCTACAAGAGAGAAGGTGAAGTAGGATATTCTACCAATGGTTATCTGGTCATCGAAGACCTTATCAACAGAAAAGAACAGGTAGATAAAGTAATGCTTTTTACCGATACTCAGATGTGGAATAGCACTGGAAACAGAAACTCTTTTGAAGACGTTTGGAACAGATACAAAACGATCGCACCTCATGCAAAACTGTATATTTTTGACCTGGCAGGTTATGGTACACAGCCACTTGATGTCAGAAAAAATGATGTATATCTTATTGCAGGTTGGTCAGACAAAATTTTCGATGTACTGAATGCTTTGGAAGACAAGAAATCTGCAGTGAAAATGATTCAGAAAGTAGTGCTGTAACAGGCACTGCTTTTGAAATAAAACTAATAACCACTATATGAAAAACAAAAACCAATGTCGTTATCGTAAGAGTTCCATCATCAAACTTTTAATTTGAACAGAATCAAAAACTCTTACACATGGTTACTTGGTTTAAGTTAAAATAATACTATGGGTAATTTAATGTATAGAATTGAACAGGATCTTAAAGAAGGCCGAAAGAAAAAGGCATGCGACAGGCTAAGAAATATGATCAATCAATTTCCCAATGATATTACTCTGAGAAAAAAGTTAGGACAGATTTATTTTGAAGCAGGATTCCTTGATGAAGCAGGTAAATTTTGGATTCTATCTGCTCCAGAGAATAATGAAATGAAAAATGCTGTGGAGATTTACAGAAAATCATTAAGCAATTCAGGAAGTGCAATTTTAAAAGATATTGTTTTCAGAGGTGACAAAGACTGTCTTGATGAGTATGCAACAAATGTAATGGATGCCCTTGAGCAGAATAGTTTTAAAGTTACAAAACACATTCCTGTTTTTAAAGCTAAAAAAAGAGAAAAGGGAAATTATTCTGAAAATCAAACAGGTTTTCTAAGTACACTTGGAACTTTTTTATTCTTTGGATCAATTATTTTGATTCCTGTTCTCGGGATATATAAGCTGTTTGAATTGATAAAATCATTTTTTTTCCAATAAAAATAAAACTACGTAAAAAGATTGCGTACATGCGATATAATTTTGCAGTGTTAATACTATCGGTGCCGTTAGAAAGACATTCTTCGATTCTAAAAACAGACAGAGTCTTTCATATGATCGCCCAATAGCTAACCAATGCCGTCGATAAGAGTTTCATCGTCAACTTCCAATTGAATATCATTTACTCTTATTATTAATTTGCTTGGTTTTTAATAAAAAATAAAGTGCGTAAAAAGAATGCGCACTAGCTATATAAGTTTGCAAAAGATAAAACAAATAATCATGAATAACCATAAACCAAATCTGAAAGAAGCATTGTATTGAGGTTAATACTCAATACTTATGAAAAAAATTAAAACGTTAAGAAAGAAATTCGGAGTCAATGAATATGGATTGATTGACTTTCCGAAGAAAATTTCCGGTGTACAGATTTCAAGAATGATGTACGGAAATGATATGGGTTGTTCTTATTGCTTTCCACACGGTTATGAGGTGGTCAACGCAACGTATACAAAGTTTCAGAGAAACTGGAAGAAGTATAGAAGAACTCAATGGAAAAATTAAAATCAGGTGCCGTTTTGGAATCATACTTCGATTTACACCTTCAGATGCAGGTTCAATTCCTGCCTTTCCTGTTGTAAACGGAATGTAGCTCAAATGCTAGAGCAGAGGGAAAGAAAAAGGTTCCGCAATTATTGCCCTGATCATAAAAAGAGTGTCGTAGAGAAGGCTTACTTCGGTATAATATTGGTTCAACTGCATAACAGATTGCGAAAGTGATTTTGTAAAAGTTTTTTCAAACTTTGCCTCTTTTTAAAAACTAATAAATACAAAATAATCAAGTGTCGTCTTAGAATCATACTTCGAGATTGAATAAACATTGGGTCGCAGGTTCGAATCCTGCCTTTTCCCTCGAAAAGGAGAGGTAGCTCAGCAGGTAGAGCAAATGCACGGAAGATTCTGAAAAATATTACCTTGATTTATATAAAGAGTGCCGTAGAAAAGGCCTACTTCGGTTTAATTTGGTTCGACTCCAGAAGGTCATGAAAGTGATCTTGTACAAGTCTTTTCGAATCTTGCCTCTTTTATTTTAAAAACTAATAACAATGGATATACCAGTTAATCTGGCTGAATTTTTATACTGGGTCAAAGACCGTACTGAAAAACTATGGTCTGTAGATGATGAAAATTGTCCTAAAGGATTTTACGGAGCCAGATGGCAAGGGCTTTCTGAGGAACAGATTGATCAGGTTGAGAAAAAATATCAAGTCAGTTTTACTTCTGAACACAAGGCATTTCTAAAAATTCTTCATGCTATTGACAAAAAAGAAATTGTTGAATATGAAGATGAAGGAGAGTTGATTACAGAAGAATGTATTTTCTTTTATAATTGGCTTGAAAATGAAAAAGAGATTATCGCTCAGACAAAATATTTTTATAAAGGGATATGGAATGATGTAACCAGTGTTAATCATGTTTGGTTGAAATCTTGGGGAATCAAACCAAAATCAATCGAAAAAAAGAAACAGATTTTTGATGAATGGTTTTCAAAACTCCCACAATTACTGCCCGTTAGAGATTCAGCATATATTGTCAGTAATGAAAACTTAAAATGGAATCCTGTAATAGGTGGTAGTGGCTCGGGTGTTGTTATCTTAGGTTGGGATTTCAGAACTTACCTGCTATATGAGTTAAGAGAGCATCTTGACATTTATACAGATATATATGACGAAGAGGATGAAAGGTTTTATCCGGAGCTTATTGATGAGGTTCAAAAAATTAATAATGAAAACTTTAAGTATGATGAAACTAAAGATATTCCTTATTTGAAAGAAATGATTCTTTACTGGTCTTCCGGATGGAAAGGGTTTGGTTTAAATTATCACCCTGAAAGCGCCAAAGTTCATGCTATTGTCAAAACTTATATAGCTGAAGAAGAAAAATAAAATAAAATAAAATAAACAAGTGCCGTAGAAAAATGTTACTTCGCTCATCACGACGGGGTCGCGGGTTCGAGTCCCGCCTCTTCCACAACAAAAAAACACGTCTATAATAGGAAGAGTAGCTCAGTTGGTTAGAGCACGACTGCATTATTCGGCTGTTGCCTTGTATTTATAAAATAAGAAGCCGGAAGTGGGACGTTGAAAGAGATCTTTGTATTATAATTTTCTATAAAGTCAGATAGATTTTCAGACTTTACCTCTTTCTTCTTTCCACTTCCAGCTTCTTTATAGTATTATTGTAAAGTGTCGTTAGGAAAAAATTCATCGTAACACAATCATGGGAGGAATAGCGAAGCCGGTCACTTCGGCAAGGTTATCCGGTTCGACTCCGGCAGACGTACAGCCCGGTTTTTTCCTTATCATTACCTTTAAAAAGTGCCGGTAGATTATTTACCGGCACTTTTCATTGTATCAAGCTCTTCTTCAAACATGAGTTTCCATTTTGAAAGAGTAGTTCTGCTTATTTTATATTTTCTTGACATATAGCTTGTAGAATGACCATGTTTTTTCTGGTACTGCAGCAATTTTAGCATCGTCTGCCGGTCATATGTTTTGAGCTTTTGATTTTCTCTGGACTGCTTGAACAGTTTTTCATTGAACTTCAGAACATCCTCACTGGTATTTAGTTTTTCAAGAAGTTCTTTGATTTTCGGATCCTTTAGCTTTTCAGGATATTCCATCTTTAGCATATCCTGATAAATTTTTTTGTAATTGGGGCGCATGTTTTATCTGTTTATCCGTTTACATTATCGCTCTTCTGGAGCCATCTGTGAAGCGTACTTTTCGGAATAGAATATTCTTTAATAACTTCACTTTGGGTCATTTCACCGGAAAGAATTCTTTTCATAATAAAATCTTTAATTTCCTGAGTGTAAATGTTTTTCCTGAAATAAGGCGTTTTTTCGGACTTCTGCTGGTTTTTGTTGATAGCAGAAGGAGGAGCATATAAAATCAAATGTGAGCTGTAAAGTCTGAAAAAATCATATTCTAATAATTTGCTCCATCTTAGAAGAAGATCCGTATCCATCGATTTGTTGTCATACATTGCCTCGATCGCTCCTTCATCTTTGCCTAAAAATTTGCATATTCTTTCTATTGTTATTTCATTTTCATCTACCCTTTCCTTAATAAACTTTCCAATATGGATTTCTTTGTATAACATTTTTATTGAATATTATTCTTTTGTTTAAACTTATATATCAAAAAAACGAAAATAGAGTGTATAATATTATCTTATGTGGTAGAGAGTAGTTTACTTTAATTTGAAATTGATAAGAAATAGAAATTATGATATAAGAATGTTAAATCACGTTTAATAAGATAATGAGTCTTAAAAAACGAAACTGTAACTTACCAAATATTTTCAAAACAGGTGGGTAGGAATCACCTTAATGTACTTGGGATATATTCTTTATTTTCAATGGGTTTCCTCTTCTTCTCTTTCAAACTTCTCTTCCTGCCATTTGTGTAAATAATATACGACCTATTAAGGTTTTTATACAATTCTATGAGTTGAAGCTGTAGATAGATTGATATACAGCTTTTTACGCGTTGAATTTTTTAATTAGTACCAAATAATTGCTTATTCGCTTTCAAATGTAAACAAAAATAAGAAGTAAATAAAGTTAGAAATGCAAAAATCACACTTTATATACTTATTTTAATTAAAATTAACATATTATAACAATTAATGTGTGAATTACTTATAAATGATAGGCTTCATCGTAGAAAAATGATAAAAATAAAAAATTGTATACCACTGATACAGTCCATACCTTTGCAAATCAATGAAAAATACTTTAAGCTTATTCGACTTTTCGAAGAAAATAAATTATAAAAATGAGCTGCTGGCCGGTTTTACGGTAGCAATGACGATGATTCCCGAATCTCTTTCATTTGCTATCCTTGCCGGTTTGTCTCCACTTACAGGGCTTTATGCGGCATTTATGATGGGACTTGTAACAGCAATTTTTGGAGGACGTCCGGGAATGGTTTCCGGTGGAGCTGGTGCAACCATTGTTGTATTGATTGCCCTGATACAATCTCATGGCATAGAATACCTTTTTGCTACTGTAGCACTGGCAGGAATACTTCAAATGCTGGTAGGAATCTTTAAATTGGGAAAATTTGTTAGGCTGATTCCACAACCGGTTATGTATGGATTCCTGAACGGTTTGGCCATTATTATCTTTATGGCACAGGTGGAGCAGTTCAAAATTACAGACAGCAGCGGAGCCGTAAGCTGGCTGCAGGGAATGTCTTTGTACATAATGGCTGGCTTAACTGTCCTGACGATTGCAGTAGTCTACTTTTTTCCCAAAATAACGAAAGCAGTTCCTGCCTCTCTTGTGGCAATTATTATTGTCTTTGCGGTAGTTCTTGGATTTGATATACCAACCAAAACAGTAGCAGATATTGCTCATATCAGTGGAAATCTTCCAAGTTTTCACATTCCGCAGATCCCCTTTTCTCTGGAAACATTACAGATTATTTTTCCTTATGCCTTAATTATGGCCGGAGTGGGTCTTATTGAATCTCTTCTGACATTATCCATGGTGGATGAAATCACGAATACCAAAGGAAATACAAATAAAGAATCCGTAGCTCAGGGGCTGGCTAATATTACCAATGGCTTCTTTGGCGGAATGGGTGGCTGTGCTATGGTAGCACAGACATTGGTAAACCTTAATGCAGGTTCCAGAGCAAGACTATCCGGTATTATTGCATCTTTACTGATTTTAATAATCATTTTGTGTGGAGCGCCTGTGATTGAGAAAATTCCTATGGCAGCTTTAGTAGGTGTTATGATGATGGTTGCCATCAGTACTTTTCAGTGGGTTTCTATCAGAATTGTTAATAAAATGCCGAAATCTGATATCTTCGTGGGAGTTACCGTAGCATTGATTACCGTGATTTTACATAACCTGGCTTTGGCGGTTTTAATTGGAGTGATTATCTCAGCATTGGTTTTTGCATGGGATAATGCTAAAAGAATCAGAGCAAGAAAGAATGTGGATGAAAACGGAGTGAAACATTACGAAATATATGGGCCATTGTTTTTCGGTTCTGTAACGGCATTTACAGATAAGTTTGACCCAATGAATGATCCGGAGCAAGTGGTGATTGATTTTAAAGAGAGCCGTATTGTAGATATGAGTGCGATTGAAGCATTAGGCAAATTATCTAAACGTTATAAAGAACAAAATAAAACATTATTCTTAAGACATCTTAGCGAAGACTGCCGGAAAATATTGAAAAATGCCGAAGCAATAGTTGAAGTGAATATTCAGGAAGACCCAACGTATAAAGTGATGCCGGAAAAATAGGGGAGTAGTCAATAAGTGAATTTTGCTTCGCAAGTGAATAGTGAATTTTTGCAGTAAAAATATTGACGAGCGCCAGCGGATTTGCAATTGATCCTTCATAAAGAAGTATCCCATAACAACACAAGGACTGTAAGAAAAAATCTACAGCCCTTGCTTGTTTAGGTGATTAATGTATTGGCAATAAAATCAGGCACTAAAGCATAGTGCGACAATTTCATGCTGATGGAAGCTCTTCCGCTTGTGAGCGTTCTCAGATCAGAAATATATCCGAAAGTTGAAGCCAACGGAACTTCCGCCGCAAAAATCTTTCTTCCTGATCTTTCATCAATAGAAGTGATGATTCCTCTTCTTCTGTTGATATCGGCAGTGACAGCTCCCGTATATTCTTCGATACTTTGAATCTCAATCTGCATGATAGGTTCCATAAGCTTAGGACTACAACTTTTAGCTGCGGCTTTGAATCCTTCTCTTGCAGCAATTTCAAAATCAAGTGCCGCGGAATCCTGAGCGTGGAAAGAACCGTCCAGAAGAGTGACCTTCATATTTTCCAGAGGATACCCTTTTAAAGGTCCGTGTTCCATAGCTTCTCTGAATCCTTTTTCAACAGAAGGAATAAATTCAGTAGGAATAACTCCTCCTTTGATCATATTAACAAACTCCAATCTGTGTTCGTGGTCATTTCCTGGCCCAATTTCAAAAGTGATATCAGCGAACTGACCGCTTCCTCCATTTTGTTTGGAAATCTTTTCTCTGTGAACTTTGGTTTCCGTTAAGACCTCACGATAAGAAACTTTGGGTTTCCCCTGATTAACTTCAATACCATGATTCAGACGGATTTTTTCCAGTGTAACCTCGAGATGAAGCTCTCCCAATCCACTCAATAAAGTTTCCCCGGTCTGCGGATCTCTTTCAACGACTAAAGAAGGATCTTCTTCCTGAATTTTTGCCAGTACCAAACCGAAAGATTTCTCATCACCATTGGTTTTCGGCTCGATAGCTACTCTTATAACAGGAGTTGGAACTGTAATCGCTTCCAGTAATATTGGCTTCTCTGGAGAAGATAAAGAATCTCCGGTTTTGGCATCTTTTATTCCTGTTAAAGCAACAATATCTCCAGCTTTAGCTTCGTCCATAGATAACGTTTTGTCCGACTGCATTTTTAAAATCCTGGAAATTCTGAAACTTTCACCTGTTCTTACATTCAGTATGGTATCTCCGGATTGTATTACGCCGGAATATACACGAAGCATAGCCAGTCTTCCCATATGTTTATCAATCACAACTTTGAAAACAAGCCCTGAAAAAGAAGCAGTTTCATTTCTTGGCAATGTTACCGTTTCTTCCGTATGTGGATTTCTTCCCTGCAGGTCAGGAAGTTGATCAGGAGCCGGAAGATAAGTTACAACAGCATCAAGAAGAGGCTGAATGCCTTTATTTTTAAAAGCAGAACCACAAAGAACAGGCACGGCTGATCCGGATCTGCAGACTCTTCGTATAGTTTCTGAGATTATTTCAACAGTGACTTTTTGTTCATTATCCATATAGATATCAAAGAAAGGTTCATCGTATTCTGCAAGGGTTTCCAGTAACATCGTTCTGTACTCGGATGCTTCAGCAATAGAGTTATCGGGGACTTCTTTTTCCACAATGGTTTCTCCGTTTTCATCGGTCCAGTATAATGCTTTCATTTTAACAAGATCGATTACTCCTTCAAAATGGTTTTCAGCGCCAATCGGAATCTGAAGGGCAAGAGGAACAGCATTCAGTTTGGTTCTTATCTCATGAAGAACGGCGAAGAAATCGGCTCCAATTCTGTCCATTTTATTGATAAAACAGATTTTGGATGTTCCGTGTTTTTCAGCTTGAAACCAAACGTTTTCAGTCTGCGGCTGAACTCCTGATGAAGCACAGAAAACGGCGACAACACTATCCAGAACTCTTAGAGAACGTTCTACTTCCACAGCAAAATCAATGTGTCCCGGAGTATCAATAATGTTGATGTTATAAACTTTATCGTCCTTTTTCCATTGGGTAGAAACTGCAGCGGATGAAATGGTAATTCCCCTGTTTCTCTCCTGAATATCCTTATCCATAGTGGTATTTCCGTCATCTACATTACCAATTTTATGAATAAGCCCGGTGTAATACAGAAGCCTTTCCGATAACGTTGTTTTTCCTGCATCTACGTGTGCTATGATCCCTATATTTCGTGTGTTGTATTTCATTTTGTTTAATTTAAATTGTTGATTTTTAGATCTGTGTTGAGAAAATATTCTGAAAAATATGAGCACAAAATACACTCCGGACTTATGAAGCCGGCAAAACATTTTTGTATTTTGTATCAAAGGGAAATTTTCAGAGATCTTAACAAACAACAGAAGTTCTTTGAATTGTTAAAGTCTGAAAATAGGGCAGCAAAAAAGACCTATCTGAATAGACAGGTCTTCAATATATTTTTTAGTATAAAAGATCTATAGAACTATTCAGATAAATATTCAGTGCTGCCAAAGAACACAGCTCTGACAGGATTGCTTAACGTTATAATATTTATCATTTTTGTTGACATTGTTGATTTTTAATCGGTTGCGAAATTATAATTTTTTTTTGATTTTCAAAGAATTTTTGAAAATATTTTTTTTGAGCGGATGTTAAACACTTCGTAAATCACCTTCTGCGCAACTGTCAAATTCCAGGAATTTCATAAAAATATCTTAAAACAGATAACGAACGTAATGCTTTTATGATAAAAATTTTATCTTTGGGAAGAATAGTATCGTGAACACTTTTTGATGATTAGAAAATTTTAAATCTTTTTCAAGAAGCTAAATAAAAACTTTTAACTTAAAACAATTGAAAACAGAGATCGACATTCATAACCACTATCATTTTTCCTTTGACCTGTGGCTTACTTTAATCAAATCTCATCCTGAATTTAAAACAAAAAGAGTTGAGCTGTTCTCCTCATTTTTCAACGTAAATAAACCGATAGAAGAAGTTGAGAAAACCGTAAAATATTACGATGATCTTTGTAATAACATTAATGAAGTAACCGGAGGGAATATAGACACTTTTGAGATTTATCTGATGATTCTTGGTGCTTTGGATGTAGATGTAAAACTGTTGAATAAGGAAAAACTTAATGAGTTTTATGCAAAAAGTGAAGATTTATTTCTGGAATATAAACCAGTTGTGATTTTTGAGAATATTCATGAATTTTTTGAGGATATCAAAAACCAGGGAAAGACCATCAATATTCTGAGTAATACAGGATTCATCAAGGGAACAACAATGAGAAAATTTCTGATTCACGAAAACTTGGATCAGTACATAGATTTTCATATTTACTCTGATGAAATCAACTGTTCCAAACCGAACCCGCTTATTTTTCAGGAGGTGAAAAATAAGATTAAAGATCAGGATTTGCCAATGCATCAGATTCTTCATATCGGGGATAACCCGTTTGCTGATTATGAGGGGGCAAAAAATTTCGGTTTCAATGCACATTTACTTAAACACTAAAAATAAACATGAATAAAAGATATAGCTTACACCACATTCATTCTGCGGATGAGTTTACTTTCTCACCTGCGGAATACAGCTATTTCAAGTATGGCGATAAGTCGTATGCTGAAAAATTTGCAAGAGAATTATTCGACGGATTTATTTCCGAAAACGAATCGCTTTTAGATACTGATAAAGAAATTGTAGTGCTACCAAGTCCATACATGGCAATTCCTACCGCTTCTAATTTTTTATGCTTTTACTTTAAGAAACATCTGGATTTTTATCTGTTTCAAAAAGGAAAAAAGTCAAGTATTTTATCTAAAATAAATCGTAATCATACCTATATCACAGATTATGGGAATCTGAATTTTGAAGACCGTAAAAATCTAATCGCAAATGATACTTATTATATCGATAAGGATTTTTTGAGAGGAAAACTTTGTATTTTTATAGACGATATAAAAATCACGGGAAGTCATGAATATACAGTGAACAGAATTCTGGACGAATACAGCGTGGAGGCTGACTTTATGTTCATGTATTATGCTGAGCTGATGAATTTTGACCTTGATCCTAAAATTGAAAACTTTTTCAATTACTATGCGGTAAAAAATGTAAAACATGTTGCAGAAGTGATGAATAAAGAGAGTTTCCAGTTCAATACAAGGATTGTAAAATATATTTTAGGCCTGGATTCAAGTAATTTTGATTATCTTACGTCTAAAGTAAAAAAGGAACAGATGGACCTGCTTTTGGAGCTGGCTATCAGTAACAATTATCATTTAATAAAAGAATACGAAAATAACATCAATACTTTAACACAAACGGAATTATATTATGGCTATTAACTTACAAAAAGGACAAAGAGAAAACATTAACGCACCTAAATTTACTGTAGGTTTAGGATGGGATATCAATAATACTTCTACAGGAACAGGATTTGACCTTGATGCTTCTTTGTTTTTGCTTGGTGACGACAAAAAATTAGTTTCAGATAATCACTTTATTTTTTATAACAACCTTGAGTCTCCGGACAAATCTGTAATCCACACAGGAGATAACCTTACAGGAGAAGGAGCTGGTGATGATGAACAGATCAAAATTGATCTTACAAAAATTGACGATGCGATCAAAGAAATTACTGTAGTAGTAACGATTCACGAAGCAGATTCAAGAAAACAAAATTTTGGACAGGTAAGAAATTCTTTCATCAGAATTTTCAATACAGATACGAATGAAGAGATCTTAAAATATGAACTGGATGAAGATTTCTCAATCGAAACTGCTGTAGAATTCGGAAGAATCTACAACAGAAACGGAGAATGGAAATTTGAGGCTGTAGGGGCAGGACAGAGAGACGGCCTTGAGAAGTTTGTATCAATTTATCAGAAGTAATCATGGACAATCAGGAAAATCAACCCATAGATCCATTAGGATCAATAGAACCTCTTAAAACCTTTGAACCTACACCAATGGTTCCTCCAACTCCGGCTCAGCCTGTTCAAAATGCAGCGCCGGCAGTTCTTGTGGATAGAGAAGGAAATGTAAATCTGACACAATTGCAGTCAGAAGACCGTCAGAAATATGAAGTTCTGGCGAACTCTATTGATGAAGCGAACCCGGGTTCCATTGTAAATTTCGGAGCGGAGCTTCAGAAAACATTAACCAATCAGAGTGACAGCTTCTTAGGAAACGTAAGAAGATCCAATTCAGGAGAAGTAGGAGGGCTTATCAATGATCTTTTGGTAGAGCTTAACTATGTGGATGTAGAAGAACTTAACGGAAATAAAGTGAAAAGTTTCCTGAGCAAATTACCATTCATGAAAAAGGTAATGACTCAGGTAGAAAACTTGTTTGCAAAATACGATAAGATCATCAACAATATTGAACAGATCTCTTATAAAGTAAATGCAGGAATCATTACTTCTACAAAAGATAACGCTGTTCTTCAGACTATCTTTGAAAGCAATGTGAATTCTATCAAGCAGATTGAAGATCTCGTGATTGCAGGAAATATCAGAATGGAAAGAGCTGCTGTAGAGCTTGCTCAGATGGAAACTGCTCCTCAGAATTTTCAGGATTATCAGATTGCTGACAAAAGAGATTTTATCGCGAGGCTAGACAGAAGAATGGCTGATCTTAAAGTGGTTCGTGTAATTATGATGCAGTCGCTTCCACAGATCAGACTGGTACAGAATAACAACGTTTCCATTGCTGAAAAAGCGCAGACGATTCTTACTACGACACTTCCTGTTTGGAAAAACCAGCTTTCATTGGCTGTGGCGATGTACAGACAGCAGCAGAATATTGAAATTCAGCAGAAAGTATCTTCTACTACAGAAGAGATCTTAAGAAAGAATGCAGAGCGTCTTGGCCAGAACTCAATAAATGTTGCAAGAGCTAATGAGCAGACCATCGTGTCAGTAGAAACATTGAAAGAAACAACATCAATGCTTATTAATACATTGAATGAAGTGAAACAAATCCAGAAACAGGGAGCAGATAACAGAAGAAAACTGGATCAGGATCTTCAGACATTGGAGCATGAGCTTAAAGCGAATGTCAGAGGTTAATTTATAGAATACTAAGGTGGGGGATGATGCAGCAACCATATTGTCGCAAAGCAAAAGAAGATTAACAAAGCTTAAGCTTCTCGCTAATTTTTTTGAACATATTGATATCATATCAATATACATCAAAACAGATATTATCCACAATCTGTTTCAGGAAAATACGGCTTTAGATTACAATAAACTGGAACTTTTCCACCTGCAGTATACGGACAGTCTCATAGAACTTCTGACTAAAATTAAAAGACAGAAAGAAAATGATATGCTGGCTTTTATCAACGAAATTAACATCAATAATAAATATATTTCAGGTTTTGAGGAAAGACGGGTAGACAGCTTTCAGACGGACAGGAAAATGTACAGTGGTGTATTTTCCCAACATTTGAAAACTCTGTATAAAGACCTTACAGAAGATAGTTTTACAGCCAATTGGGATAATGTACTGTATTTTCATAAAAAATATGCTCAGGAATTTTATAGGACAGAAGTAGATGAAACACTACTGAAATCTGATTCTTTTCCGGCTTATCAGTATAAAGATTATTCTATTGAAAGAAAGCTGTTGGGAAGGCTCAATATACAAGGATTTAAAGTCCGGTTTGTATGTGGATACCTTATCGGAACGCGTGATTATGAACTTTTCAAAATCTTTCAGTCTGATGATTATTTTATTTTCAGTGTAGACGAAAAAAAAATGTATCTTTTTGACAAAGAATTGGATAAGCTGGATATCTCTGAAAATCAGTCTAACCAAAGTTCCATTATTGATCAGCTGAGAAGTAAAAATGAACAGCTGGAAAACAGTATGAACGAAAGAAAACGTGCTTTACCGGCTGAAGTAGAAGGAGTTTTGAAAGATTATATCAAAAACCTGGAAAATATGGATATTATGAGCAAAATATTTGATTTTGACGAAGAAACAAATATTCTGCGGGCAATGCTTAATTTGAATCTGAATAATAACTAAAACGAAATTTGTAAAGCAAAAAGGTTCACTTTTTTGCATAAAAGTAAATAACAACTAAACATAAAAAGATGGCTATCAACTTACAAAAAGGTCAGAGAATCAACCTTAAAAAAGAAAATGGAGCTGAACTTTCACAGGCTTGTGTAGGAATCAACTGGGGAGCAATTGAAAAAAAAGGATTTTTTGGAACTAAAAAAGAAGCAGTAGACTTAGACGGAAGCTGTATTTTATATGATTCAAACAAAAACGTTACGGAAGTAATTTATTTCGGAAATCTTAAATCCAGAAACGGATCCGTAAGACACAGCGGAGACGATCTTACCGGTGACGTAAACGGAGATGACGGATTGGATAATGAGGTGATTACTGTCGATTTCAGCCAGCTGGAGCCTAATGTAGAGCATGTAGCAATGGTACTGAATAGCTACAGAGGACAGGATTTCGGAACAATTCCTTTTGCTTCTATCCGTATTTATGAAGGCACACCTACCAATGTAAGAGAAGTTTTTGCAAAATATGATATTGCAAATGATGCTTCTTTCAGCGGACATGTTGCCATGGTAATGGGCGTTTTCTATAAAAGAAACGGAGAATGGAAATTCAACGCTATCGGAGACCCTACTGCAGACAAAAAACTGGAGCAGACGGTTCAGACGGTTCAGATGAATTACCTATAATCAATTGTAAATCAAAAGATAAATAAAATAGCAATATTTGTACTCTGTGCATCTATTGCTTTTATCATATAATAACATAACTCAAGTGGAACATCAAAGTATTTTAGAACTGCACCCAGGTCTGGTGTGGGGATTTGCAATAACAGTCGTTATTATGCTGCTCCTGGACTTAGGGGTATTTAACAAAAAAAGTCACGAAGTATCTTCCAAAGAAGCTACCATATGGTCTATCGTATGGATCTCATTGTCAATGGTCTTTTCGGGAGTGGTGTATTGGGTATTCAATACCGATGGAAGCCCTGAAAGCCATGCTTTGGCAATAGAGAAATTTACACAGTATCAGGCTGCCTATTGGATTGAAAAAGCCCTGTCTGTGGATAATTTATTTGTTTTTATCCTGGTTTTCGGATTCTTTAAAGTTCCGAAATATCTTCATCATAAGGTTCTTTTCTGGGGAATCATTGGTGCATTGATCTTCAGGGCTATATTCATCTTTGCAGGAGTAGGATTGATTAATCTGACTTATCTTCCTGAAATGAATATCTTCGGAGAAGCAGTAAAAATCAATGTTGTAATGACATTATTCGGGTTGTTCCTTGTTTATGCGGGAATCAAATCATGGGGTGATGGTGGCGATGATGACGATGAAGATTATAGCAATACAGCAGGTGCAAAGCTTATCAAAAGTTTCTGGAAGGTTTCTGATAATTATGATGGAGATAAATTCTTCACCATTCAGAACGGAATCAAAATGGCAACTCCTCTTTTAGTAGTGGTAGGGGTTATTGAATTTACGGACGTTCTTTTCGCTGTAGACTCTATTCCGGCTATTTTTGCGATTTCAAATGACCCGTTCATCCTTTATACATCGAATATCTTTGCTATTTTAGGATTAAGATCATTATACTTCCTGTTAGCGAACTTTATCCATATGTTCAGCAAACTTCCATACGGATTGGCCATTATCCTTTCCTTCATTGGAGTTAAAATGCTTATTGCACCATGGATTCATATTCCGTCTCCGGTTTCATTAGGAATTGTAGGAGGAGTATTAGTGATCTCTGTTCTTTTATCTATCATTTTTCCTGAAAAAGAAGAAGAGAAGAAAGAAGAATTGGAAGAAAAATAAAATAGTATTTAAATTTTAAATATATCAAAGCCTCCGGATTATAATTCTGGAGGCTTTTTTGTTGATGAAGTTTTGTTGGAAAACGCAAAGTCGCAAAGAGTATAATCATAATTCCTGCTTTTAAGGCGTAAGAAAATCAAAGATTTTCAGCAAGGATAATTACTTATATTAATTATTCACATTATTCAAAACCATATTATTAGCGGTATTAAATTTTATCTTCGATAAAATCCTTGCGTCTTAATACATTCTTATAAAAACTTTAGCTCCTTTGCGTTTCCAACAAAGCAAAAAAATATTTAAAAAACAAAACAGACAGACTGGTCTGTATGTTGTTTTTTTTCATACATTTGTTTCAGAAAAGAAAAGCATATGAAATCTCCAAGAGAAAGAATAATAGAAACGACCTTTCAATTGTTTGCCAGACAAGGGTACAATTCTACAGGAATCAACCAGATCATTTCCGAGGCAGAAGTAGCCAAAGCAAGCTTTTATCAATATTTTAAATCCAAAGAAGACCTATGTGTGGAATTTCTCAACGTAAGACATGAATACTGGTTCAGTGAACTCAATAACTTTTTAGCAAAGGAAAAAGATTCAAAATCTAAAATCACTAAAGCTTTCGATTTTCTGGTATATATGAATGGTAAAGAAAATTTCAGAGGATGTAGTTTCCTGAATATTTTATCAGAAATACCGATGGATAATGTTAAAATTCTGAGTGTCATTCAATCCCATAAAGCTGATCTCAGAAACTTTTTTTTAGAATTACTGAATAATGATTCCCTTTCCGATCATGTCTATATGCTTTTTGAGAGCAGTATTATTGAAAGCCAGCTTTTCAAATCCAATGAATTAATTGAAAAATCAAAAAAAATAGTCACCAATTTAATACAATAAGTTATGGAACAAAAACATCCGCTTCCGCCTTTCACCCTTGAAACGGCACTGGAAAAAATTCAATTGGCAGAAGATGCCTGGAACAGTCAGGATCCCGAAAAAGTTTCCAAAGCATATACCATCGACAGCGAATGGAGAAACAGGGATACATTTGTAAATGGAAGAGAAAATATTATAGTATTTCTGCAGAAAAAATGGGAAAAAGAACTCCATTATAAGCTTAAGAAAGAATATTGGGCCCACACAGACAATCGTATTGCCGTTCGTTTTGAATATGAATATCAAACAAAAGACGGAAACTGGTTCAGGGCGTATGGAAACGAAAACTGGGAGTTTGATGAAAACGGTCTGATGGCGAAAAGATATGCAAGTATCAATGATTTGGAAATCAGAGAAGAAGAACGAAAATTTTAACAATGAGGACTGTTGTAATAACAGTCTTTTTTATGCATAAAATTCATTTTCTTGTTTTATATTTGTTGAAAATTATTCGATACTTTAAACTAATAACCATCTGAATTATATACTCATCTGAAGATAATTCGGATAAAAAACTTAAATACAAATGAGAAAAAATCGATCAATCGAAAAAGTATTCTTACTTTTTTTGCTTACGCCGTTTCTGGCTTATTCCCAATGTTGGAAAGAAATATCTACAGGAAGATGGAACTCTGTAGGAGTTAAAAATGACGGAACCCTCTGGACTTGGGGGAATAATTGGTATGGACAGTTAGGAGATGGAACTACTGATTATAAAACAAGCCCCGTTCAGATTGGAAATGCCAACTGGAAAAGTATCATAACAACTCCGGCAGAAGACTATGTCCTGGCTATAAAATCTGATGATTCACTCTGGGGATGGGGAAGTAATTTTCATGGATTGATGGGAGGCGCTATCAATGAGAATAAAACGAGTCCTGTAGAGATAGGGAGTGCTGCTAATATAAAAAATATGTCTCCTGGGGAACATATATTAACAGTAAGAACAGACGGAACGCTATGGGCCAGAGGAGATAATACTTTTGGACAATTAGGAGATGGAACAATAACAGACCAAAACTTTAATTATATTCAAATAGGAACCGGAACCAATTGGAAAGCCGTTGGAGTAGGAGTATTTCACTCTATTGCTCTGAAAGCAGATGGAACACTCTGGGCTTGGGGCTATAATAGTACAGGACAATTGGGAGATGGTACGAATGTCTATAAAACGAGCCCGGTTCAGATAGGAACAGATACCAATTGGAAAAGCATATCCGCTGGACCTAATTATAACTTGGCATTAAAAACGGATGGTACACTTTGGGCATGGGGATACAATGTCAATGGGAAAGTAGGTGATGGAACTACCATAGATAAATTTGTTCCTACTCAAATAGGTACTTCTTCAGATTGGAAGAGTATTGCAGCTGGAGTTAATCATTCTTTGGCAATAAAAAATAACGGAACACTTTGGGCCTGGGGAGACAATAGCACAGGACAATTAGGGGATGGTACTTATCTTAATAAATTGGTTCCCACTCAAATTGGTGTACAAACCAATTGGAAAACTGCAGCAGGAGGATATAATCATACACTAGCCTTAAAAACAGATGGTTCACTTTGGAGCTGGGGTAATAATGGATCAGGTCAGCTTGGAGATGGTACCATTGTTGAAAAAATCATACCTACAGCTATTTCATGTCCTACAAGTTTAACTTTGCAGGTAAACGACAATGTTATAAAAAATGAAGGGATTGTACTGTATCCAAATCCTGCAAACACTTCATTTATGATTAAAAATCTTTCAGGAATTAAAATGGTAAAAGTATATAATGAAGAAGGAAGATTGATCGGTTCTTATACAAATATCAATGTTATTAACATACAATCCTTACAGCAAGGCATTTATTGGGTTAAAATAGAAGATTTGAAAGGGAATACAGTCATAAAAAAATTGATAAAGACCGAAGAAAAATAATAAAAAAAGGGGCTGTATTTATATTGCCCCTTTACTATTTATTGTAAGCTTTTAATCTAACTGTTTTTCCCATGCAGCAGCTTATTAATCTTTCTCCTCGTCTGTACAGACACTTTATAAGCTTCATCACGGAGTTTCTGTATTTTTCCTACAGGTTGAAAAAAGATCTTACTTTCAAAAGGATTGAATGATAGCAGCTCATTTGTACAATTGCGTGAATCCAGCAAGGAATCTTTGTTGATTCTGACTTCACCAATTTTAATATAAGGAGAGTCTTTCCACTCCACATTCAGTTTGTTGACCGGCTGGTCCTTTAAATCATAGCAAATCTGTATCATAACATCTGCCGTGAAATTATGAGTTTGAAGGTAGTTTGTCAAAGAATCTTTGACCTTCTGCTTCCTGCCTGTATTTTTATCAACAGATTTTGGACTTAGCTTTATTTTAATGATTTGATCTCCCAAGCGGTAAGCACCTACAGAATAATAATCAAAGGACAGAATAAAATCATTTCTTTTACCTATCAGCTGGATCATATTACGAAACATATCACCCGTCAATGCAGAAGGAATTACTTTAATTATCTGAATAAGCATAGGAAAGAGACTTCTCCACTTTTTAATGTAAAATTTATTGATAGCGGTAAAGAGTTTCAGAAAAGTAGACACAGAATTAATGGGAAACAAAGGAAAATTCACCAATGGATAGTTGGCAAGCAATCCACCGTTCTCATCCTTGATCTGTACAGCAAACCCATAAGCAGGAATATCTTTTTTTGAATTTTGAATTTTCAGCTGAGCATTGGAAAACCGGATGGTCAGATCAAATTTTTCCTTATCAAAATAGGGCTGCAGTGATTCCGGAATGTCAGGTTCAGTCCAGAAAGTTCCCTTTGCTACCGCATACGTTTTAGCATGGGCATTTCTTGTCGCATAATTGACGTCACTGATGGAAGAGGATTGTTCAACAAAATCCGCAATTGTTTTTTTATTGATTTCCAGAAGTTTTTTTTCCTCCTCATTCAGTTCATCAAACTTCTTATTATATTTTAATGGATTTGGCATTTAGTTTTTAAAATCCAATTATAACGCCAAGTTTCGGAATCTGTGTTAAATAAGTATTACAATTATTTGAATTTTGTTGAAAAGGAGCTTAGAAATAAAGAAATGTAAGACAATATGATTATTGTTTTTTAATTAATAATATATTTAACTTATTGATTATTAGTATTAATTTGTTTTAAATAAGAATAAATTAAAACGTTTTGTTGGAAATAGGAATGGCCTGGATTTTTAAACTTCCAGCCCCGGGCTTCCATCTTCCAACCTTAAAAAGCCTTATCTTTGTAAAAAATTTATAATATGGGAGTAGCAGATATGTTATTTAAACGTAAAAAAGAATTAGCAGAAAAGAACCTGAAAGATGGTAAAGAATATATGGAAGAGTATGGTAAGAGAGAAAGCGTTGTGCAGTTACCAAGCGGCTTACAATACGAAATCATTACCGAAGGAGATGGTGCGAAACCAGGACCTAAGTCTACTGTAAAATGCCATTATCACGGTACCACTATTTCCGGTAAAGTATTTGACAGCTCAGTAAAAAGAGGTACACCTGCATCTTTCCCTCTAAACAGAGTAATTTCAGGTTGGACAGAAGCGCTTCAGCTGATGCCGGTTGGAAGTAAGTGGAGATTGATCATTCCACCGCACTTAGCATATGGAGATCAGGAGATCAGCAAAGAAATCGGGCCAAACAGTACGCTTGTTTTTGAAGTTGAATTGCTGGATATTAAATAATCCTTCTTAAAAATAGATTAAAAATTTACCTGATTTCAGGTAAATTTTTTTATTTGTACTATATTCGTATTGTAAATTGTAAAGCAAAGGTGACAGAAAAAGATTTGTTTTATAATACTCTGGTAACACAAAAATATGACTGAATGAAAAAACTCTTCTACCTTCTTGCTGCGGTGAGCTTACTGGTATCCTGTGTTTCCAAAAAGAACCAGGCAATCCAGCAGAATATTCTTACCCTTAAGGACAGCTACTGTAAAGCACCCTTTAAGTATAATTACAATAATAAACTTCCGTCTTATAATTCGGATTCTATTTTAACGGCGAATAAAGAACTCAACGGAATGTTTACCGATCAGAGTATTTTAATTTTAAATGCTTTGGGTAATCTTGATGATGTTCACAAAATCATCGAGCTTAAAAAAGATTCTTCCCTCACCTCACAGGTAAAAATATTGCAGCTTAAAACCAAAATCAACAGCAGAATTACCATTGCCTTAACAGAACTGGATGCCGTAGCTGCAGAATTTGACTGTGAAGGAGAGCGAGTGGCTCAGATTGGAAGTTATGTGGATAATCTGAATGCCTCCAGAAATAATAAACTGATTTTATATTCTATCATTGCCGGAGCAGCCTCATCCATTGCGGGAGGAATTGTGAAAAGTGACGGCTGGGATAATGCAATTGGTATTGGAGGGGGGATTATAGGAGCAGGGTTTGGGTTGGCAACTCTTAATCCTAAAGGAAAAAAAGTAGAATTTATCCATCAGAGAAATCTTTTGAGGGATATCTGGAAAGAAAAGCTGGAGTCTCCAAACTTCCCACCTTTCATCTGGTATATGTATACCGAGAAAAAATTTTCCAACAAAGAAGAATTTTCCATCATAGGAAATATGAAACAGAGATGGCTTCATTATCAGTTTGATGATGTAAAAGAAGCTGCAGATAAGTCTGTGATCTTCAGCGACGGAGGATTTTACAGAGCAGATGATCTTAATAACCGTGCTGCCATGCTCAATCAGATGCAGTCAGCAACCCGTACCATTAATCAGAATATTAATTATCTGCTGCTTGATCTGGATAAATTAATCCTTTAAGAAAAATTTAACTGTAATAAATTTTGTTACAGTTAAAAAATGTTTATCTTTGCAGAGTAATTACAATGAACAATACAAGATTTGCTACGGCAATACATATTATGACCTTATTGGCGAAGAGCCCTCAGGAGTGGCTTACTTCCGAGTGGATTGCCGGTAGTATCAATGTAAATCCGGTGATTATCCGAAAGGAAATCAGCGTATTAAGAGAAGCAGGTATGATTATTAGCAGACAGGGAAAAGAAGGAGGAAGTCAGCTTGGAAAAAATGCTGAATTGATCACCATTTCGGAGATCTATAAAGCAGTAAAAAATACAGAAGTATTAGGTAAAAAAAACCAAAATCCCAATCCGGCGTGTAGTGTTGGAAAGGAAATTAACGTTCATTTAAATACATTATTTGAAGAAACAGATCAATTGGTAGTAAAGTTTTTAGGAGACAAGTCACTACAGGAATTCACAGACCAGTTTGAATAAAGATTTTTTAGCCTTAAATGTAACAAAATTTATTACAATTTAATTAAAAATAAAACATTATGAAAAAAGTAGCAGTAATTGGTGCAACAGGATTTGTAGGGGCACACGTCGTAACAGAATTAGCAGATAGAGGATATGCTGTAGAAGCATTGGTAAGAGATGCATCCAAAGTAAAATCACAGGAGAATGTAACAGCAAAAAGCGTTGATGTAAACAATGTAGATGAATTGGCTGAAGCATTAAAAGGAAGTGATGCGGTAATCAGTACCTTCAATGCAGGATGGACGAATCCTAATCTTTACAACGATTTTTTGAATGGCTCTGAGAATATTCAAAAAGCAGTAGAACAGTCAGGCGTAAAAAGACTTATCGTAGTAGGTGGAGCAGGAAGCCTTTATACTCCGGACAATGTACAGATTGTAGACACCCCTGATTTCCCTGAAGCTTACAAGCCAGGAGCAACAGCAGCCAGAGACTATTTAAACAAGATTAAGGAAAACAACACTTTGGATTGGACATTCTTCAGCCCTGCAGTAGAAATGAACCAGGCTAATGTAGGAGAAAGAACAGGAAAATACAGAACATCATTAGAAACTCCCGTATTTGATGAAAACGGAAGAAGCCGTCTGTCTGTAGAAGATGTAGCCGTAGTTTTGGTAGATGAGCTGGAACAGAATAACCATATCAGAGAACGTTTTACAGCAGCATATTAATACAAAAGAACAGAAATGATACAAAAGAAATTATTGTCGTTATTAGCGCTGTTGGGATTTATCAGCATATTTGCCGGAAATCTCAAAGTGAAAGTATATAATCCGGGAACCAAAGCTATCTTTCCAATTACTTCCACCATTATTTACGGAGATAAAGATGCCATTCTCGTTGATGCTCAATTTCAGAAACAATATGCAGAACAGCTTGTGAAAGAAATAAAAGCAACAGGAAAGAACCTGAAAACAGTTTTTATTTCTCACAGTGATCCTGATTTTTATTTTGGACTGGATGTCATCAGAAAAGCTTTTCCTAAGGCAAAGATCATTTCAACAGCACAGACAGCTTATCTGATATCAGCTTCAAAAGATGATAAAATGGGAGTGTGGAAACCACAGTTGAAAGCAGATGCTCCATCAGAAATTATCGTTCCTGAAGCAGCCGTTTCAATTCCTGATCTTGAAGGAAACAAAATTGAAATCAGACAAAATCCTGAAGATCCGGCACACAGTTTTCTTTGGATTCCTTCCATTAAAACTATTGTTGGCGGGATTTCGGTTTCTGTAGGTTCTCATCTTTGGATGGCAGACACTCAGAATGCAAAGGCAATTGATCAGTGGATAGGGCAGATTGATGCAATGAAAGCTTTGAAGCCGGAGCAGGTAATTCCTTCTCATTTTGCAGAACTTTCTACCGCTCCACAATCTCTTGATTTTGTGAAAAGCTATTTGGAAAACTATAAACAGGCAGTGGCAGAAAATAAAACTTCGTCTTCTATTGTAGATTTTATGGTTAAAAAATACCCTGATCTTCCAGGAAAAGAAGAACTGGAAATGGGAGTGAAAGTTTATCTTAAAGAAATAGATTGGGATCTAAAATCACCTTATCCGGCAATCGGGAATAAAGTAGAAGTAGATTTTGGAGCGGTAAAATTCCTTCTGGATTTTAAAGATAACAAAACAATGACTTTCACCGGAACAGCCGGAAGTTCAAAAAACAGTACAGATACTGTAGAATATACGGTTGTAGAAGTCGCAAAGAATGTTTTTATGGTGTATTGGCATGAGCCACATCTTGGTTTCAATGTAACCCATATTCAGGATTATAACAAAAATATAGTATATTCAAATATTGCAGGTCCTGATGGTACATTTACTCATCCGAAAGGAACCCTTAAGATTTTGAAGTAATGATAAAAATCAAAAGTACATGTAAATTTCACATGTACTTTTTTATTATATTTAGTGATACCTTTAGGGGATAGAATCTTTCTGAAAATCTATGTTGAGCAAAGATTCCAAATCTATGAATGAAATTTTTACAATCAATTAATAACCAAATGAAATCAATTAAATTTTTGCCTTTATTATTACTATTGTCTATGTTCAGTTGTGGTAAATTGGCTACAACATCTGAGGATAAAAAATCTGTTGACGAAATTCTTAAGTTTTATGGAGGCTATGTTGAAACGATGAAAGGAGTGCAAACACTGAATGGAGAATCCGGTGATTTTTTTGAAGTGGAGATTAAAGACAGTAAACTGATCAATAGCCAGCCTCAAAGAGCTGTATCCAATGCTGCCAATATTGCATTTATAATTTTTCAGAATCAAAAACCTGGAGAATATGATGTTATTAAAACAAAATTACTTTTATCAGACGGGGCTAGTTTTACAAAATCATTCACTCAAAAAGAACTGCAGGAAGTAAAGGATCTGTATCCGGAAATTAATAAGATCAACTCATTGTTGATTAATAAAGATGACAACGGAATTCTTGAAATGTTTGAACCAAAATTTAAGCCTAAAAAGGAATTAGTCAAAGAAACAATTTCAAGAATGGATTCTCAACTAGGCCCGATTACAGAAATACAGTTTCAGGGATTTGAGTTTCTGGATAATCCCAATCTGGGACAGATAATCTTAATAAGAGAAGTAAGCAAAAGAGATAAGGTTTTCCCGTTTATCAATGTAGCATTTGACAGAAAGACTAAAAAAATGCTGAACATTGAATTTCCATAAGAATAAAATACACATAACGTATCCGGAATCTGGGTAATATCAAAATAAAAGAAGGCTGTTCATACTGAGCAGCCTTTCTTTTTATAGATTCATAAACAATTTCGGATTAATCGGAGTATTGTTTTTGTGTACTTCATAATGAAGATGAGGACCGGTAGAACGTCCGGAATTTCCGGATTTGGCAATCACCTGACCTACTTTTACTTTATCATTTACTTTAGATACAAGTTGAGATAAGTGTCCGTACAGCGTTGCCAGCCCGTTTCCGTGAGAAACAATTACACAGTTTCCGTAGCCTCCTTTCTGTCCGGAAAAAATAATTGTTCCGGCAGCCGCAGCTCTTACATCAGAACCGTAGGCAACAGCAATGTCCAGTCCTTTATGGAATTGCATCTGATCGGCTTCAGCAGGTGCATTGTTTTTTTCAGCAGTTTTAGCAACTGTAGTTCCAGTCACAGTTTTTGTAGTAGAAGGAGCTGATGTTGCTGCTACAGGAGCAGCTTTTGGAGTAACCATCACTTTTACCTCCCTTTTATTTCCATAGCTGTCTGTAAGTTCAACAATTTTTTCAACAGGTTCAGCTTTTACTTCAGGCTTTGGAGTTGCAGCCACTACTGGTTTTGCTTCCGCTGCAGCACTCGTTTTTACCGAAGCGAAAACAGTTTTGAATGGGATAGGATTTTTTCTCACTCCAAAATTAGAAGAAATATATCCGTCTGTAGGCATACCTAACGGAACCTGCATCAGTTTTTTCTGAAGATCCATCAGATATTGGCTGTACCGGTTTGCCTGTTTGGAAAGATAAATAGAATTTGAAATACTGTCCTGGTTGAGCATCATCAGTTTTTCGTTGGTAATGTCTTTGGACTTCAGGAAGGAGTTGAGTTGAGCCACAGTCTGATCTACGAGTGTAAGATCAGTTTTCATTTTTAGATAATCTACACTGTCTTTTTCAGTGTTTATTTTTACAAGATTGACTTCGTAGGTTTTGTCGTCTCTTTCAGAAAAGAGCTTTGCAATGAAGACACCTTGTGCAAAAACTACTAGCAAAAGTCCTCCCAGGAGAATGTTTACGTTCTTCTTGCTGTTTAGAAATTTTTTCATATTTCTTCTCTTAGTAAATTTAAAACGGTTTTGAAGCTGCAAATTTAATTAAAAATAAGCTTTGTGGGTTATTTTTATTTAAAATTCAGTTTTTTCTGTATTTAACGGTTAATTAGCTATTTAATTGTGTTGAAGTGTTAATTTTTTCAGAAAATGGCGTTTATCATAGTTTCAAAGCATTTGTTACGTCTTTGTTTTAATATCTTTGCAGTTCACATTCCAATTATGGCTAAAAAGAAAATTATTTCAGAATCTTCGAATCCAAAAAAGAATAAAAAGGATATTTCTGTAGGAGTTGTAGGGAGCGGAAGTTTTGCAACCGCTATCGTAAAAATGCTTGTTGAAAACTGCAAAGTTGTACACTGGTGCGTAAGAAGTGAATTTGTAAAAGGAGCTATCGAGCTTCGTGGGCACAACCCAACGTATCTTACAGCCGCTCACTTTAATCTGAAAAGCTTAAAATTAACAACGGATATCAATGAACTGGTTTCTGCTTGTGACGTTATTGTTTTGGCAACTCCGTCTATCTACCTGTCTGATACACTGGATAAGATGACCTGTGATTATTCAGATAAGATCTTTATCTCTGCAATTAAAGGGATTATTCCTAAAGTAAATGATGTGGTAGCTCATTATCTGCGTGATGAATTTAAAATCGGGTTCAGAAATCAGGCGGTTATCGCAGGGCCTTGTCATGCCGAGGAGGTAGCGATGGAAAGACTTTCTTACCTTACCATTGCGGCAGTAGAAGATGAAACGGCTGAAAAACTTGAAGGAATTTTCAGCTCAGACTTTATTAAAGTACATACAAGTAAAGATATTTTAGGAAATGAATACAGTGCCATTCTTAAAAATATTTTTGCAATAGGAGCGGGAATCGCAAGTGGTTTAGGGTATGGAGATAACTTTACCGCTGTTTTTGTTTCCAATGCAATCCGTGAAATGGAAGCGTTCCTGGAAGCAATCTATGAAGCACCGAGAGATGTAAATGAAAGTGCTTATCTGGGTGACCTTCTGGTGACTGCTTATTCACTTTTCTCAAGAAACAGAAACCTTGGGAATCTTATCGGGAAAGGGTATACCGTAAGATCTGCTATTCAGTCTATGAATATGGTGGCGGAAGGTTATTATGCAGCAGATTCTATTTATAAAACAGCAAAACAGAAAAATCTTAAACTGCCAATTATAGATACTGTTTATGCCATTCTTTATGAAGGTAAAAATGCCGAAAAACAGTTTAAAAAACTGACTGCAAAATTGAACTAAAATAATAGGCTTTATTAATAAAAACCTGTCTGTAAAATAAAATTAACTGAAACTTAAGCATTCCAATGCTTAAGTTTTTTTTATGTCATTTAATGATTTAGGAGGTATAATGATCTAATATTATCAATCATTTCAATGATGTTTTATTGAAATTTTCCATAGCTTTTTGTTGTGTACTAAAGAAGTGTTTTTGAAGCAAAAAATAACGTGTTAAAATCGTTAAACGCGTTCCAGTTTTTAAAACTTTTCCCGAAATTTGAAGTAAAATTTAAAATTATGTCACAATCGCTTACAAGCAGAACACCGAAACCTAAATATGACGTTGTACTGATAGGCGGCGGAATCATGAGCGCCACTTTAGCAACGCTGCTTCATGAATTTGATCCAAATCTTGAAATCGCAATCTTTGAAAGACTCGGAAGGTTTGCCAAAGAAAGTACAGCAGCATGGAACAACGCCGGAACAGGGCACTCCGCATTTTGTGAGCTAAATTATACCCCGGAAAAACCGGACGGGTCTATTGATATCACTAAGGCAGAAAGTATTGCAGAACAGTTTGAAATTTCAAAACAATTCTGGGCGTATCTGCTCACCAAAGGTTATATTCATGAGCCCAAAGAATTTATCAATTCATGTCCGCATATGAGTTTGGTATTCGGAGAAAAAGATGCAGAATATCTTAAAAAACGCCACGATAAAATGGCTGAATCTGTTCTTTTCTCAGGAATGGAATTCTCTACAGATCATGAAAAACTGAGAGAGTGGATTCCTTTGGTAATGAGCAAAAGAAATCAGTCTGAAGTAATGGCTGCAACAAAGATGGATATGGGGACGGATGTAAACTTCGGAACGCTGACAAGAAAAATGGGGAGACATCTTCTGGAAGATTCCAATGTTGAGGTTTTCTTATACCACGAAGTGAAAGATATTGACGCAAGAGAAGACGGGAAGTGGGAAATGAAGGTGAAAGACAGAATCAACAGCCACAAACAGGAAGTGGTGGCAGACTTTGTTTTCATTGGTGCCGGAGGATATGCACTTCCGTTATTAGACAGTTCAGATATTAAAGAAAGTGAAGGCTATGGAGGTTTCCCGGTTTCCGGCCAGTGGCTGGTAAGTCATAACCAGGAATTGGTAGAAAAACACCAGGCCAAAGTATATACGCAGGCTACGGTAGATGCACCTCCAATGTCTGTTCCACATCTTGATCTTAGAATTATTGATGGTAAGAAAGCCCTTCTTTTCGGACCTTTTGCAGGGTTCTCCACTAAATTCCTGAGAGAAGGAAGTTATCTAGACCTTCCGGAAAGTGTAAACACCAAAAACTTAAAATCTCTTTTTGGAGCTTGGTGGCATAATATTCCTCTGACTAAATATCTTATCCAGCAGGTTGCAATGACGAAATCTCAGAGAATGCAGCACTTAAGAGAATTTGTTAAGGATGCCAAAGAAGAAGACTGGGAATTGAAAGTAGCCGGCCAGAGAGTGCAGGTCATCAAAAAAGATGAAAAAGAAGGAGGTAAGCTGGAGTTCGGAACTGAAGTGGTAGTGAATAAAAGCGGTACAATCGCCTCTCTGCTGGGAGCTTCACCAGGAGCATCTACAGCAGTATATGCCATGCTGAATGTACTGGAAAAATGTTTCCCTGAAAAATTACATGGAGAATGGAAAGGAAAACTGCTTGAAATGGTTCCTTCTTATGGACAAAAACTGGCTGAAAATCCTGCCTTGACCAATGAAGTGCGAAATTATACAAAAGAAAAATTAGAATTAGAATATTAATACCAATCATGAGCAATGAGTAGCAGTATCTATTACTCATTGCTTATGATTTATTACTTATTAAAAGGTGGAAGAAATAATTGTAAAACCTGTTATTGCCAAGGAAATTCTGGAATCTCTTAAGGCAAAAACGGAAGAGGAAAAACAGGTGATCGTACATTGTTGTTTTCCGGCATCACCGTTTTTAGGAAACCTGATCAGGATCTGGCATTCGACCTATCTTTTTGATAACCAGTCTGAGCATAGAAGCAAACTGATTCATGCAGAAAATATTTCAATTTCTCCCTATTGGACAGCGGTTCCTTTTATGAAAGATTTTTGGTTTACCCTGATATTTTCCGGACTTCCGAAAGACTGTAAAAGTTTTGATTTAAAAGAAGTAATTCCTGAAGAAGGCGGCTTCTTTGTAGAATCAATCAAGAGAAATTCTTCCGATGTGTATCGGGTAAAAATCTCAGAATCTTAATCACAATGAAAGTAAGGGAAGAAAAACTGAAACAGATTATTCATTGGGCTGAAAACAATCCTGATATCCGTGCTGTTCTTCTGACCAGTTCATTGGTGAACCCTTACGCTCCTGTAGATGATTTAAGTGATCTGGATGTAGAACTTGTTTTTGAAAACAGGACACACTATGAATCCGGAAATGAATGGATCAGCCTTTTTGGTGATCCTATTTCCATGATTGAAGAAGATGATAGTGTTTTTGAGGGAAAACATGCCATGAAAATGGTTTTGTACAAAGACCATGTGAAAGTTGATTTTAAACTGTATCAGGTAGCAGAATTTATTGAAGAAATTAACGAAGAAACACTTCCTGAAGATTGGGACGTAGGGTATAAAGTTTTAGTGGATAAAGATCATCTGACTAAAAATCTGAAACCACCAACGTATCAGTCAGTAATGATTCAAAAGCCGACGGAAAAAAAGTTTCATCAACTGATGAATGACTTTTGGTGGGATACAACCTATGTGGCAAAGTGCCTTAAACGCGGCGATATTTTTTACGCCAAATTTATGTCTGAAAATGTTCTGCGCACAGATTATCTTGTTCCTTTAATTGAATGGTATATTGCTGAAAATCACGATTGGAATAATATTACAACCAATAAACACGGAAGACTTTTCAAACAATATTTATCCCCGGAATTGTGGAATAAAGTAGAAGCTACTTTCTCCGGAAATGATATTGAAGAAAACTGGAAAGCTTTGTATACCTGTGCCGATCTGGTACATGAATTAGGAACTTCTTTGGCAGAAAAACTTCATTTTATCTATCCGGTAAAACTGGAAGATGATATCCGAAACTATCTTACAGAAATACAATCAATGCCCTGATTTCAGGCAAATTCATTCTGCCTGATGAGGTTTTCAATACAATATTCTGCAATAGCAGTAATGGTAACAAACGGATTCACACCAATAGTTCCGGGAATTAATGATCCATCCAGCACATACAGGTTTTCATGATTTTTTAATTTTCCATATTCATTGGTAGCCTCGCCCAGAACACATCCTCCAAGCGGGTGATAACAGATATCAGCCCCGAAACCATTATCGAAAAGCAGGTGGCTTCTTGTTCCGCCATTGGCTTTATTCATTTTCCGGATAAAATATTGGGCATTTTCTTTCATTTTGAGAGTGTTGCTTTCGTCCCAGTTCAAAGTCAGGGATTGACTGGCTTTATTATATGCAACTTCTCCCTTTTTATCAACTCTGTTGATCAGCAGATATAAAGCGGTAGCAACATCCATTCCCATTGGTAAGGGAGCAATTTCTGTGAAAAACGGATGCTCCGGATCTTCCCAGTTGTCAATTCCTCCTACCGGAATAGTAGATTGCTTGGCTCCCGTGCCGCCGGACAAAGGTTTTACCCAGTTTCTTCCGGTCATGAAATTTCCATTATTCCCCCATTTTTTTCCGATCTTTTCATGAACAGGAAAATTGTTTTCTGCATGAGATTGTAACAGAATCTGTAAAGTTCCCATTGTTCCTGCAGAAAGAATCAGCTTTTTACAGTTGAAAATTTTGTCAGCAACCATAATTCCTGAGGTATCAATCTGACGGACTTTTAATGTATAGCTTTTATCATCATTAAGTTGTATCGTTTGAACCTGATGAAGGTCCAGAATTTCTAAATTTCCGGTTTCCAGTGCTTTTCTGAGATAGGTTTTATCCAAACTGTTTTTCCCATAATTGTTGCCGTAGATAACCTCTGTATTTAGGGCGGAACGGGGAACCTCGTTTCGGAATTCTTTTTCCATATACTTAAAATCATACACATTCGGGACTCTCATGGTTTTAAAACCAGCTTTATGAGCCTCTTCTTCACCTACCCGTGTGAATTTATAATAAGGACAGTCTTTCAGAAACTGTTCATCAATCACATTTACCTTCAGTTCTTCCCGTACCAGAGGAAAGTAATGATTGTAAAACTTTTCGGCATCAAGATCAGGAAAAACTTCTTTGAAATAACTTTCTTTTGGAGTAACGGCAATACCTCCGTTCACCAGAGAGCCTCCACCAACGCCTCTTCCTACCCAGATATTGATATGTTCAAAATTCAGACGATCCAATATTCCGGTAAAAGGAGTCAAAGAAAAAATATTCATGAATGGCGCAATGCTTTTCTTTTTCAGCCAGGCCGAACTTTTTCCCGGTTTCAGAAGATTAGAAAACGGAATTCCTGCTTTTTCCCAGTTAAGACCCATTTCAAGCATCACTACCTTTTTTCCTGCTTCACAAAGGCGTAATGCAGATACAGCTCCTCCGTATCCGCTGCCTATGATCACAATCGGGACATCTGTATTTTCTGTTATCCGGCTGTTTTTTCTTTCTGCAGCCCGGAATAATTCGGATTGAAGAAAATAGAAACCTGATATCGCCAATGCGCTGGTTCTGATGAAATTTTTTCTGTCCATGAACTTTGCTTTTCAAAAAGTATGCTAGATCAGCCGATGCTTATTTTATTTAAAACAGATTGTGTTTTTTTATCAGAATTTTAACTTTTGTTGTTCCGAAAATTCATAGTTTTACTTATAATTTTATACTCATGAAAAAATATATAGTACTCTTTTTACTCCTTCCGTTATGGGCTTTTTCTCAGAAAACAGTTTCAAAGGAAGAGAAAGAGGTTCAGAAATTTCAGAAAGAACTCAATGCTGAATATCTCAATCCAAAAGAGACACCATTAAGGGGAGATAATTTTAAAAATTTTAAAGCGCATCCTTTCTTTCCTTTTGATGCCAAATACAGAGTAACTGCGAAATTCGTTAAGTCAAAAGATACAAAACCCTTTGAGCTTCCTACTTCTTCAGGGAAAACAAAAACGTATCAGGAGTATGGGAAAGCCACATTTATGCTGGATAATAAACCTTATACGGTCACTTTATACCAAAGTCTGACTTTAATCAAACAGGATAAATACAAGGACTATCTTTTTCTTCCGTTCCGTGATGCTACCAATGAAAAAGAAACCTATGGAGGAGGGAAATATATGGACTTAAAGATACCAAAAGGAAATACCATTGTGCTTGATTTTAATCAATCATATCATCCTTTCTGTGCTTATAATGCCTACGATTACAATTGTCCTATTGTTCCTGAGGAGAATAAACTTCCCGTGGAAATCCGTGCAGGAGTAATGTATGAGGATATTTACCATCATTAAGACTATGATACATTTAGAATTCTTTAAACCAGAAGATCTTGCCGGAGTCAGTTATGCTTTGGATGAAAACCAGATGCGCTTTACTGCGACTGCTCAACAGGCATTGCAAAGTATAAGCGAACGGGATGATAACGATGCATTTCCGGTGACTATATTTGAAAATGATCAGCCTGTCGGTTTTTTTGTACTTGATTTCGGAAAAGATAAATTTGAACTTACTGATGATGAAACATCAGTTTTACTGCGTTCTTTATCTGTAAACCCTCAGATGCAGGGGAAAGGAATAGGAAAAATGGCTATGCTGGAAGTAGGGAATTTTGTAAAAAACCACTTCAGAGATTGTAAAGAAATTGTATTGGCCGTTAATCAGAAAAATGATTCCGCGTATCATATTTACCTTCAGTCAGGCTATATTTTTGATGGTAAAACAAGAATCGGAAGAAGCGGTCCTCAATACCTGATGCATAAAAAACTTTAATAAAATTTTAAAATTATAATTTTTTATCTGCTGATATCTTTCCATAACTTTGAGTAACATCAAATTACAAGACATGGAAATATCACTTCAAAATCAGGTAGCTGTGGTTACAGGAGCCTCCAGCGGAATAGGTTCAGGAATTGCAAAATCATTAGCTGCTGCAGGGGCAACAGTCATTGTCAACCATTCTTCGGAAAGATCTGCAGAAGAAGCCAAAGCTGTTTTGAAAGAAATCACCGATGCCGGAGGAAAAGGAATGACCTATGCATGTGATGTTTCCCAAGAAGATCAGGTAGTCAAAATGTTTCAGGATGTTGTTTCTGAATTTCAAACTGTAGATATTCTGGTGAATAATGCAGGCATTCAAAAGGATGCGAAATTCACAGAAATGACTATTGACCAATGGAATGCGGTCATAGGTGTCAATCTTACGGGACAGTTTCTCTGTGCCAGGGAAGCTATTAAAGAATTTCTACGGCGGGGAATAGATACTTCACGTTCCGTCGCTTGCGGAAAAATTATTCATATCAGTTCTGTGCATGAAATTATCCCGTGGGCCGGGCATGCCAATTATGCATCCAGTAAAGGTGCCGTCAGAATGTTGATGCAGACCCTTGCTCAGGAATATGGTGCAGATAAAATCAGGGTTAATTCTATTTGTCCGGGAGCAATTCAGACTCCTATTAACCAAAATGCATGGAATACTCCTGAAGCACTCAATTCTCTTCTTACCCTTATTCCTTATAACAGAATCGGACAGCCGCAGGATATCGGAAATTTAGCCGCTTTTTTGGCCAGTGATCTCGCTGATTATATTACAGGAGCCAGCATTTTCGTTGATGGTGGAATGACTACGTTTGAGAGTTTTTCTACAGGAGGGTAGATGATGTAATTCAAAATTTAAAGTTCAAAGTTTAGGGTTTAAAGTTTTTGAGATTATTGTCATCAATACATGAATGCATTTTACAATTGTACAAAACATCTTATCTATGTTAGAAAAACAGAGAATTTCAGATATTTCATGGAAAAAATGGGGGCCGTATGTAAGTAACCGCGAATGGGGTCTTGTTCGTGAAGACTACAGTGAAAACGGAGATGCCTGGAATTATACCAGCCATGATACTGCAGAAGCCAAAACATACCGTTGGGGAGAGGAAGGGATATGCGGAATCTGTGATGACCTTCAGAAACTGGTATTCTCCGTCGGGTTCTGGAATAAAAAGGATAAAATGGTGAAAGAACGGTTATTTGGATTGACCAATGGACAAGGAAATCACGGTGAAGATGTAAAGGAATACTTTTATTATCTGGATTCTACCCCTACGCATTCTTACATGAAAATGCTCTATAAATATCCCCAAAATGTTTTTCCCTACGAAGATCTTGTAAAAATAAATGCCTTAAGAAGTAAAGATGAAACAGAATATGAGCTGATAGATACCGGAATTTTTGATAATAATGAATACTTTGACATCTTTATAGAATACGCAAAAGAAAGTCAGAATGATATTCTGGTTAGATTAACCATTGTCAACAAGTCTGAAAAAGAGGCTTCTCTTGTAATATTGCCTACAGTTTGGTTCAGGAATACCTGGAATTGGGGATATGATGATTATCAACCACAATTACATGCTGAAGATGCAGACCGCATTAAAGTAAATCATCAAGATATCGAAATTAAAAATGTGTATGCCAAGCAATCTTTGAAGACCCTGTTTTGTAACAATGAAACCAATAATGAAAGACTTTACCAGTCGCAGAATGGATCAAAGTTTTGTAAAGACGGGATCAATAATTTTGTAATGACGGGTGACTCTCAGTCCGTGAATCCAAAGAACGAAGGAACTAAAGCATCTTTTTTTATTGATGAAGATTTTAAAGCCGGAGAATCCAGAATATTTGAATTCAGAATATCGGATAAGGACTTACGAGAGCCTTTTAAAGACTTTGATACTGTTTTTAATCAAAGACAGAATGAAGCAGATGAATTTTATGCAGAAATACAGAAAGGAATTGCTTCGGAAGATGAGAGACTCGTACAAAGACAGGCTTTTGCGGGAATGTTGTGGAATAAAATGTTTTACCACTACAATGTTGAAAAATGGCTGAAAGGTGATCCTGCTGAAATGCCTCCTCCAAAGTCGCGGGAAAAAATAAGAAATTATGACTGGAAACATCTTAATAACGAACATATTATTTCCATGCCGGATAAATGGGAATATCCGTGGTATGCCACCTGGGATCTGGCTTTTCATACCATCAGTTTCTCTTTGATAGATCCTGATTTTGCAAAGCATCAGCTGAAACTTTTTCTGTTTGAATGGTATATGCATCCCAATGGACAGCTTCCCGCCTACGAATGGAATCTTAGTGATGTGAATCCTCCGGTACATGCCTGGGCGGTTTTCAGAGTATTTAAAATTGATGAATATTTAAAAGATAAACCCGACCTGGAATTTTTGGAAAGTGCTTTCCAGAAACTACTGATGAACTTTACGTGGTGGGTCAATAAAAAGGATACCAATGGCAACAACATCTTTGAAGGAGGTTTTTTAGGCCTTGATAATATTGGGGTTTTTGACCGGAATGCTGTTTTACCAAACGGAGAACAACTGGAACAGTCAGACGGGACAAGCTGGATGGCTATGTTTGCCCTTAATATGATGAGGATAGCCCTGGAACTGGTACTTTACAACAATGTCTACGAAGAGATGGCAATGAAGTTTTTTGAACATTTTCTGGCGATTGCCAATTCACTGGATAATATGGGGGACGAAGAATTCAGCTTATGGGATGAACAAGATGAGTTTTTCTATGATGCCATTGCTTCTAGTGACGGCACTCATATGTATTTAAGATTAAGGACCATCGTAGGGCTGATACCAATGTTTGCTGTTGAGGTTATAGATGATGAGATGATTGAAAATCTGCCCAATTTTAAGAAAAGAATGAAATGGGTATTAGATAACAAGCCTGAGCTGGCTTCTCTGGTTTCAAGATGGGAAGTCAAAGGTCAGGATTCTAAGCACCTTTTGTCTTTACTTCGCGGACACCGTTTGAAAAGATTGTTGAACAGAATGCTGAATCCGGATGAATTTTTAAGTGATTATGGAGTAAGAGCGTTATCAAAAGAATATGAAAATAATCCTTATACATTAACTCTGAATGAAACGGAGTATAGCGTGAAATATACCCCTGCAGAAAGTGACAGCGGACTGTTTGGAGGGAATAGCAACTGGCGCGGCCCGGTGTGGTTTCCTATTAATTTTTTGATTATTGACAGTCTTCAGCGTTTTTTCTTCTACTATAGCCCCGATTTTTTAGTGGAATACCCTACAGGAAGCGGAAATTATTTAAACCTTGATCAGATTGCAGATGCTTTAAATAAAAGGCTTGCCAAGATTTTTTTAAAGGATGAAAATGGAAAAAGGCCTGTTCATGGGCAGTATGAAAGATTTCAGACTGATCCGGATTTTAAAGATTATATCCTGTTCTATGAATATTTTCACGGGGACAACGGCCGTGGAGTAGGAGCTTCCCATCAGACAGGCTGGACGGGACTTATTGCCAAGATTTTACAACCAAGATTCTCTAAAAAAGAAATTGCAGAATCTGAAACTGAAATGCCTGAAGATGTTGAAAAGACAAAAGAACCATAAAAGAAAATCTGCCTATTCAAATATCTGCTGGATAATTTCCAATGAAGCAGGCGTTTTGAAGTCCGTGATATGATAATGATAGTATACCAGAAGGCTGTCGAGGAAATCTTTTCTTAATGAAGAGTGGATTTTTGTAGCATATAGATTTTCAGCACAAAGTGCTTCTTTCCATAATGTAGAAATTTCTTCATTGAATTGCTGATGACTGATCGCTAAGGAAAAAGTTCCTGTTTCCGGATCTAAAAATTTACCCTCACCCAACAGTGGAGCAACCCCCTGAATTTTTAAAAAAGCCAGTAAAAAAAGCAGATGAGCCTGATAATTTTTGTTTGTCAGTTCATTGATAAAATGGTCTATACCTGCATAGATAGGAATGTTTTTATCCTCATATTTAAGGATATGACTCAGGAAATCAGAAATAAAGAAAATAACGGTATTAACTTTTATATCCGTATAAATGTCATTGTTTTTTACCAGTTCAAACTTTGAAACAGTCGGTATACCATTGCCACGGAGCGGCTGTATTGAAAAATTCAGCTGAGTAAGTGGTTGCAGCAGGGCTTTCTTTTTGTTCTTTTTAGCATAAATTCCTTTTAGAAAATAGCTTTGAAAGCCCTCTTCTTCAGTAAAACAATGCAGTACAGCATCATTTTCTCCGTATTTTATAAACGAAAGTAAAAAACCGTTTTGTGAATTCATTAATTAATTGACTACTCCTATTTTGGCTGTAGCTTTATCAGATCCATCTTCATTGGTCATCAGAACAAAGTACATTCCTGATGCTACTCTTACTCCTTTCTGATTATTAAGATCCCATTCGTAATAGCCTCCCCTTGCTACTGCAGAGTGTACAACATTTCCTGCTGCATCTACAATTCTTATATTGGTTTTTTCCGCAAGACCTTTAAGAGTAACTTTTCCTTTAAAATTAGAATACACCACAGGGTTCGGATATACCACAACATCCCCGAAATTGGAAGTGACATCAGCCACATCACCCTGGTAGGTTACAATACCGTTATAGGTTACAAAATATACTTTTCCGGTTTTCTTATCAACCTTTATATCGGTAACACTATTGGTAGGAAGAGGTGAATTTTCTTTAGTAAAATGTTTTATTGTTTTCTGGCCGTCAGCAGAAAGGTAATATACACCACCACCATCAATGGAAACCCATTTGTAATTTCCTTCGTCTACAGCAATCTGAAGAATAGCTGATTCTCTGAAAAGCTCTTCACCCAGCCCATTTTGTTCTATTATTATAGGTTCTGCTTCAGGCTGTGGAGTTTTTATTTCTGATGCAGCATTAGACATAATTCTTAGACCTCCGTCTGTACCGATCCATGCATCTCCGGACTTATCAAATGCTACAGATAAGATTCCTCCTGAACTATTAAATCCATTAGCAGAGCCCAGGATATAATCCGTATCATCAGAAAGATTGGTTGCATTTTTATAATCATATACCCAAAAGTTATTAGATCTCGGCAGTGGAGTCCATAACATATTTTCATGGTAAACGGTCTTTTGTATACCATCACTGGCAAGAACGATTTTCTTTATAAGAAAGTCATCAGCGGCTTTATCATAGATACCGATGGAAGGGCTTCCATCATTAAATCCAAAAGAAACAAACAGGTTATTCTGTGGATCAACAGCAAAACCTACAGGGCGTCTGAGGTATGGTGTTGCCCCCAGATTATAATATTTTACCAGTTCAAAATCTTTGCTTGTTGCATTATATTTCATTTTATACACCCCATTATCCAACATTGTATAATTGGTAAAAAGAACTTCATTACTGTTATAAGGACTTATAATAGCATCCAATACGTTGATAAAGATGGGGCGATTGGGATTACTTTTATTGAAAAATGAAGGGTAAATCCAATCTGTACCATTGAAATAATAAAATCCGGGTTCTTGTGGCTGAATAAACGGATGGTTATAGTTATTTGCTCTGGCACCAGAAGAAACCAAAAGCTGATTATTATCAAAAAGATTAATATTATATGCAAAATTGAAGTAAGGACCCGATGGTTTAAAAGTATTGTTACTTTCATCCTTGATCCCCGATAATACGGTTCCTCCAAAGATTTTTCCACCAGCTGTTATTGCGGTATTACATTCCTCTCCAAGGCTTACCGCATTTTGTGATACTCCGTTTATTCCGTAAGTATATACCCGGTTGTCAGTAACAACAATATTATTTGATGTAATAACGAGATCACGGATATTTTCGAAATTTGTAGGAAGCTGTGTAGGAGTCCCATTGTTGTAGAAATAGGCCGCTGTAGCTGATGAATATACCAGCTCAGATTCTGAATCTATATGTTTAAATGCTCCGGGAGCTTCTGTTGTCCAGGTAGAATATACAGGGAAGGTAGTATTCATCTGATGACTCTTTAATCCTGTGTTGGTTACAGAATATACCTTATTCCCGAATATGGTTGCTTCATTACTTGCTTCATAAACTCCACCATTCAGGAAAAACGTAGAATCTCCGAACTCTTTATTGTTAAGATTAAATATGGAAAGTCCATAGCCTACAGAAATGACAGCCTGATTTCCGGTGATGGAAATATGATTGATTTTTTTATTTCCGTTATAGCCGGTCGCAATAGGAATATCAACAATATATTTGATTTCCTGTGGAGTAATAACATCCATAGAGCCGTTTTCATACCCAATAAGTCCTGTTTTAGTCTGTGGGTTATAATCAAAGGCTGTTATTCCAATATTATGTAGACCATTGGCCTTGGACAACTTCGTAATTTCTCCTGTTGATATTGTATAATAGAATATTCCGTTTTCTGTAGCTGCAATGATTTTCCCATTGTCCTCCTTCATAGCTAAGACTTTGTTATAGGAAAATAAATCTGCCCATTTTTTTGATGAAATGACCTGCGCTTTTGTAAACTGCAGGGATGCTAAAATACCAAGAGAAATTATAGAGAGTTTTTTCATATTATGCGGTTATGCTGCTGTCTATTACCTGATTGTTCCAGGAAATATGCTGTACGTTTTTGTTTATATCAAAATAAAAATCTATTCTACCCAAAAGAAGACCTGCCCATCCTACCTGATTGACAAGGACGTTTTTGCCCTGTCTGTTGGTATAAGATTGAGGTTCCGGTAAAAATGTATGAGTATGGCCTCCCAGAATAATATCAATATTCTCTGTACTGGCCGCTAAAATTTTATCACTTATTTTATTCGGTTCATCTTTATAATCGTAACCGATGTGTGAAAGACAAATCACCAAATCACATTTCTGATCTTTTTTCAGGTAATTTGAATAATGTTGTGCTACATCAATTGGATTGGAATAAACGGTTTCTCCATACTGTTTTTTACCTACAAGGCCATCCAGCTGAATTCCCACCCCGAAAATTCCTACTTTAATTCCATTCTTATTGAAGATCTTATACGGGGAAGTTTTCCCGTCAAGAATCGTATTTTTAAAATCATAATTGGAACAGATAAAAGGAAACTTCGCATTGGGAAGTACTTTTAAAAATCCGTCAAGACCATTATCAAAATCATGATTTCCCATGGTAGAGGCATCATATTTCATCATGGACATTAATTTAAACTCCAGTTCCCCTCCGAAGAAATTGAAATAAGGAGTTCCCTGGAAAATATCTCCTGAATCAAGAAGCAGTACATTGCTTTCCTGATTTCTGATCTGCTGAATTAAGCTTGCTCTTCTTGCAAAACCTCCCTGGTTAGGATTTTTGGTATAGCTTGCATCGAAAGGCTCTATTCTGCTATGCTGGTCATTGGTATGAAGGATCGTCAGTTTATTTGCGGATTTTAAATCAAGGATTTTCAACTCTTCCGCCATCATCATATTGGGAGCTAAAGCCATTGCCAAAGATCCGCCTCCTATTGCTTTTAAAAAACTTTTTCTATCCATTACTTCTTCCCGATAAAATTTAAACGAACATCTGAATTTACTACCACTTCAGGCGTTTTCTTAAAATAATCAATAAATAAATCTCTCATTTTAATTCCTGTTGAGATTGATTCTCCTTTTGCAAAAAAATTCATATTGTCTCCTCCCAGAGCAAGATAGTCTGAAGTGGCAATATAATAGTCTTTAGCAGGATCTACTGTTTTTCCGTTGATCAGGGATTTGATTACCTGTCCGTTATTGGTCTCAATATATAAATGAGAAACCGGATTGTTGACCTGCGTTTTTGCATAATACTCAAAAAGCCCCTGTAAATCTGCTCCTTTCATTTTCACAATTACCACCTCATTCTCGAAAGGCATTACTTCAAATACATTTTTAAGTAAAATATCTCCTTTTCCGATAGTGGTACGGATTCCTCCGATATTGATCAATGCCGCATCTACATTTTGCTTAAGATGAGTTTTTATCCATTCATTACCTCCTTCAAACGTGTAGTCAGCCAAAAGATTGCCCAGATTGCTGTTATCGCCCTGCTTGGTAAGATCCTCATTGGTATGAGAGATCTTCTGGTTCATTTCTTTGTCCAGTTTTTGCTTATAAGGTTCGATAAATTTTACAAACTCCTCATCATTTTTTAGCTCATTATTAATAGAAATATTTTTCTGGGTCTTTACATCCGCAAGTTGCAGCGTAGAAGCTGTTTTGCATGCTGTAAGGCTTACCAGGGCAATTCCTATTAACAAGAATTTATTTTTCATAATATCTTTTAGTATATGCAAATATAACTATATGTATAATAAAACATTATTATTTATTACAAATTCTTATTGTAAATTATTAAATTTGGCAAAAATAATTCTAACAGATGAGCATTTTAAAAGGAGTAGGTGTTGCATTGGTAACGCCCTTTAATGAAGATTTATCCGTTGACTTCGACAGTTTAACGAAACTTGTTGAATATAATGTCGAAAACGGAACCAATTATTTGGTAGTATTGGGTACTACGGCAGAAGCCGCAACGCTTTCTGCAGAGGAGAAGAAACAGGTAATTGAGCATATCATTAAGGTGAATAATAAACGTCTTCCTTTAGTTTTGGGAATTGGCGGCAACGATACTCTTGACGTCAAGAAACAGATTGAAGAAGCAGATCTTTCTGCATTTGAAGCAGTACTTTCAGTATCTCCTTATTACAATAAACCGAACCAGGAAGGTTTGTATCAGCATTATAAAGCTTTAGCTTCCACAGGAAAGAATATTATTATTTATAATGTTCCTTCAAGAACAGGACAGAATGTAGAGGCAGATACAACCTTACGTCTTGCAAAAGAATTCCCTAATTTATTCCTGATTAAGGAAGCTTCACCTAATATTTTACAGTATTTTGATATTCTGAGAAAGAAACCTGAAGGATTTTCATTGGTTTCCGGAGATGATGAATATACATTACCGGTAACACTGGCAGGAGGAGACGGAGTAATTTCTGTAATTGGGCAGGCATATCCTAAAGAATTCTCTACCATGGTACAATTAGCTTTTGAAGGAAAAGTGAAAGAAGCTTATGAAATTCACAATAAGCTGGTAGATATTACTCGTTTGATTTTTGCTGAAGGAAACCCTTGCGGTATAAAAGTAATTCTTGCAGAAAAAGGAATCATTAAAAACTATCTGAGACTTCCTTTGGTAAAGGCATCAGAAGGTCTTCATGCAAAAATTAAAGCTGAAATGGCAAACATTTAATAATGAATGTAAAAAGTTATTTGGAACGAATTATGAATTTTCCAGTAACATTTTAATAGCATCATAAACATATTAAGGTGAAAGGTTAAATACTTTTCACCTTTTTTATTTTTCATATTTGAGGAGTAAAGAATATTCAGTAAAAAAATTATAAACTTTACATTTGAAAATCAGAACAAAAAACAAAATTTAGAATAATGAAATTAATAGAAGCAAAAGAAAAGGATATTCCTTTAATCCAGGATTTGGCGAGAAGATCATGGGAGAGTGCATATGTGGGGATTATTTCGAGTGACCAGATCAATTATATGCTGGGAGATATGTATTCTAAAGATGAAATTTTAAAGCATTTTGAGAATCCAAACTATCATTATTATTTAATTTTTGATGAAAATAATGATTCTTTTGAAGGCTTTATTGGTTATGAACACAGCTATGAAGAGTATACTACAAAGCTGCACAGAATTTATCTTGTTCCGGAAAGCAAAGGGAAAGGCTTTGGAAAAGGTGCTATAGATTTCCTAAAGGAAAAACTTTATGAAAGCAATGACAGAAGAATTATCCTGAATGTAAATAAAGAAAATAACGCCAAAAAATTCTACGAATCTCAGGATTTTAAAGTATACAATGAGATCGTTTTAGATATCGGGAACGGATTTGTGATGGATGATTACATGATGGAATTTCTAATTCACTTATGATTGACTTAAAATTTTGTAACTTTATCCTGTAATTCTATAACAAGTGACTTCTTTTTTTGAATGATCTTTGCTTCAGAACCAAATCACTTATAACAATACATTCATATGCTTGGTTTTGAGCTGACACAGCTTTTTATCAGTATATTTTTTTCATCCTTAGTGTTTAAATTCCTGTATTCTTAAATACAGGAGTTTTTGCGTCTATATGGGAAATATAAAAATTTTACACCTATTTCACATTTAATTGAAATAAATTATTATATTTACTAAATAAAACAGGCTTATATATACTAGGATGAAAATGTATGTTAAATTTGATTTCAATGCCCTCTGCAAAAAGGTATTGGACGAAAAACTTAAAGAACACGGACTGAAGTACAGACTGCTGAACTTCGGTGAAGTGGAATTTTATGAGCCCCTTACACAAGAACAGCACAGTCTTTTCAAGAAAAATCTTGAAGATTATGGTATAGAAATCATAGAAAGTCAAAAGACTGCGCTGGTACAGAAAATAAAAGATGCTATCGTAGAACTGGTCTTTTCTGATGAGATCATACCGGTAAAAGCATCCATATACATTTCTGAGAAACTGAATCACAGCTATGGATATCTTTCCAATTTATTTTCCGAAGTTGCTTATACCTCTATTGAGAATTTTATTATTCTGCAAAAGATAGAGCATGCGAAAGCCCTGATCATAAGAAACAAACAAAGTCTTACAGAAATAGCCCATAAGCTGAATTACTCCAGTGTGGCGCATTTGAGTACCCAGTTTAAAAACACAACAGGAATCACTCCCTCCCAGTTTCAAAAGATTATTGGGAAAAGAAGAAGAGCCCAAAGCACGGTAATAAACCCTAAAATGCAGTATGAATAAAGAATTTCTGAACGTAATAGTAGCAGATAACGATGAAAACACCTTAATTTCCTTTAAAAATATTCTGAAAGAGTTGAAAATCTCTATAAAAGTTCAATGCTTCTGTAACGGAAAAGATATGATGCTATATCTGAATAATGATGATGCTGTAGTTCCGGAAATTGTTTTCATAAAATACACCATCCCTGGAAAAGACAGCATGGAATGCCTCGAAGAAATCGAAGCAAATTCAAAATTCAATAACATGGTAACTGCCATTTTTTCGGAGCCGATTCCGGAGAATGAAATTGAAGATATTTTTGTAAAAGGAGCCAATATTTTTATGAAAAAACCTGAGTCTTTTGAGAGCCTTAAAAAGGTACTTACAGAAGTTATCACAATCAATTGGCAGTATCATACTTCAGGATTGAATAAAGATCATTTCATTCTGAAAGTTTGATGAATAAAGGATTTTTTAATTTTGTGTTAAGAAAATATTAATCGTATTTGATGCATACTATTCACAAATAAGTGAAAATTTTATAACTAATAACTAAAATAATATAAAAAGGATCTGAATTAATATACTGACATTTGTAAAAGTAATCTGAGACACAAATTTCATTATATAGTAGAAGATACAGATGAATGAGAAGTAATTGTTTCTAAAAACAAAAATTATATAAATCACGATGTTAGTTAACAAAATGAATTATACTAATTTTCCAATTTTAAAGCACAGAAGATCTTTAAACAAAACGGTACAATCATGAAAACTCAAAAGTAGTTGGAGATATTTTTATTCGTTTCATTCCCTCATCTCCACCGAAACTCAGTTAGTTTTTATAATAAGCAAGTTGGAAAAAAATAATTCATTTTGTTTTTCATAATTTATTTTAATAGTTAAGGTTTTAGCTTATCAAATAATATTGTTATATAGATATTTTCACACCACATCACAAAATATTAAGCCTTAACTATTAAAATGAATTTTTTGGATCTACCAAAAAGTAATTTCTTCTAAATAACAGTTTTATAAGGGGGCCGCAGGGAGTATTTTCTGCGGTTTTTTTTATGAAATTTTACTCCATTTGTTTTTTCCTTTGTAGTACCGGATATAATAGTTTTTAATGATGAGATTATCAGGTCTGGACAGCATTGGATCGGCTTCCAGAATTTTTTCTACCGTATTTTTTGTCGTTTTAATGATCGCCGAATCATTAATCAGGTCCAGTCTCTTAAAATCTACCACACCACTTTGCTGAGTACCCAGAATATCTCCCGGACCGCGAAGCTGCATATCCACCTCAGAAATTTTAAATCCGTCATTGGTTTCCGTCATTGTTTTAATACGCGTTCTGCTTTCCTTCGATAATTTATCTGATGTCATCAGAATACAGTAGCTCTGTTCAGCACCTCTTCCTACACGCCCTCTCAACTGATGGAGCTGTGAAAGCCCGAATCTTTCTGAACTTTCAATAACCATTACAGAAGCATTGGGAACATTTACTCCAACTTCAATCACCGTAGTTGCTACCATAATTTCAGCTTTTCCAGAAGCAAAATAAGCCATTGCGGCATCTTTTTCATCCGGTTTCATTTTCCCATGAAGCATGGTCACGTTGTATTCTGAAAAATAATTCATGACATGTTCCAAACCTTCTACCAGATTTTTGTAATCTAAGGTTTCAGATTCCTCAATAAGCGGATATACAAAATAGACCTGCCGGCCTTTCTTAATTTCATCTTTACAGAAATTATAAACATAAAGCCTGTCTTTTTCACGTCTGTGAGCGGTGATAATGGGCTTTCTTCCCACAGGCATTTCATCAATCACAGAAACATCCAGATCAGAATAAAAACTCATTGCCAGAGTCCTTGGGATAGGAGTAGCGGTCATCACCAGAATATGAGGCGGAATTTTGTTTTTGGCCCAAAGTTTAGCCCGTTGAGCAACTCCAAATCTATGCTGCTCATCAATAATTGCTAAGCCCAGATTTTTAAATTTAACCTTATCCTCCAAAACAGCATGGGTTCCCACTAAAATTGAAAGTGTGCCATTTTCCAGTTCTTCATGTATAATTCTCCTTTCTGCTGCTTTGCTGGAACCAGTCAGAATACGAATATTGATTCCGGTTTTTTCTAATAGCTCTTTGATGCCGTTATAATGCTGCTGGGCAAGAATTTCCGTTGGAGCCATCAGGCAACTCTGAAAACCGTTGTCCATAGCAATAAGCATGGTCAACAATGCCACCATTGTTTTCCCGGATCCTACATCACCCTGTAAAAGCCTGTTCATCTGAATTGGCCTTTTCATATCAATACGGATTTCCTTTAATACTCTTTTCTGAGCATTGGTAAGCTCAAAAGGAAGATGGTTTTCATAGAAATCGTTAAAATGATCCCCAATTATTGGAAATGGGTTACCATGAGCCTGTGTTTTATGGTGAAGCTTTTTTAGGCCATATCCTAATTGAAAGAAAAATGATTCTTCAAATTTCAGTCTGTAATCAGCCTTATCAAAATGTTCTTTATCTTTTGGAAAATGAACATTCAGAAAAGCGTGCTGTCTGGACATGAACTTAAAGGTTTTCATGAGGTATTCCGGAAAATTTTCCTCAATAAGATTTGGAATTTCTTTGCAGATATTTCTCAGTGCATTCTGAAAAAACCGTTGACCTAATCCTCTTTTAGTCAGTTTTTCTGAACTTGGGTAAATAGGTTTAAGCCTTGTATCACCTTCTTTATTTTCTTCAGCTTCTATTTCCGGATGCGGCATAGAAAACTGACGGTTGAAAACATTGATTTTCCCAAAAATATAAACCTCTTTGTTAATAGGAAGCTGTTCTTTCAGCCATTTTGAGTACTGAAACCAAACCAGATCCATACTGCCTGTTTCATCATTGAATTTTGCAGATAGTCTTTTAGTCTTCCCCGTCTGGATTTCCTGAACGTGAGTGATTCTTCCCCTCAATTGTATTTCCTGGCTGCTTTCTTCCTGAAGCTGAGAAACGGTATACACTTTACTTTTATCCAGATAGCGGATAGGGTAGAAGTTCAGCATATCTTCAACAGTGGTTAGGCCCAATACACTTTTAATGAGTTTGGCTCTTTCCGGACCTATTCCTTTTACGTATTCTATGGAGGTTTCGAGATTCATTTTTCAGGTTTCAGGATGCGGGTTTTGAATTTTTTGATCCTTATTTTTTGACAAAAGAAATAAAGGCTCGAATTTCGGTAAAATTAAAAAGACTTCCAAAAAATTGGAAGTCTGTATGGTGAATTTTTGGTATTAAATCTGAAAAATCCGGATCTATATTAATCTTTGATTTTAGATTTGAACTTTTTCTGGTAATCTTCCCATTGTTCTCTGGTTTTAATCTTTTTGAACAAATCTTTGGAAATCAGCTCCAGATAAGGTTCCAGTTCTTTGGCAGATAATTCTCCCTGAAGAATAGTGATGGGATCTCCATGTTCATCCAGAAATACGGTACTTGGAACAGCACCTACATTCATATACTGTGTAAACTCATGCAGTGAATTTTTTCCTCTTCTGTGTTCAGTATTGGGATTAGAAAATGTTCTTCCAAATATATTGATACTCTTTTTTTCTTCCGCATTAAACTTTACAGGGTAATAGTTCTCGTTCAGATTCTGAGCAATCACAGAATGTCCATAGGTTTTCTTGTCCATGATTTTGCATGGGCCGCACCAGTCTGCATAAAAATCAATTAATATTTTTTTAGGATTTTCCTTTTGGGCTTTTAACGCTTCTTCAATGGTCATCCACTTTACCTGAGCAAAACTGAAGTTTAATAAAAGTAAGAGTATTATGCTTAAAATTTTCTTCATATCGTGATATTTAGGTAAAAATAAGCATAATTACTTATTTTCTACTTTACGTCTTGCATTAATTTTTTCACGTACGGAGATATCAAAATTAATACCACTCCGGCAATTACCGCATATAATCCCAATTGTTTATATCCATCAGTATAAGTGATCAAAGCATCATAGTTGGTAGATCCTTCTTTTGAAGTAGCAAGACTCGCCCCGATAATTCCTGCAACATACTGCCCATAAGCAGAAGCAAGAAACCACATTCCCATCATCATTCCCTGAAGATTTTTAGTAGAAAGCTTCGTCATAATAGACAATCCGATAGGAGAGAGGCATAGCTCCCCAAGGGTAATGATTAATAATGCCAGGGTAAAGAAGTTCAATGAAGTAATTCCCTGAAGGTCTGCAAATAATCGGGTAGCAAATAGTACATAATATCCTAATCCCAGGAAAATAAATCCTAATCCGAATTTGATAATAGTGTTGGGTTCAATTTTTCTCTTATTCAGCCATATCCAAAGAAGTCCGATCAATGGTGCGAGGAAAATAATGAAGAAAGCTCCTCCAGAGTTATTGACACCATTAGGATCTAATCCGAAAAGATCTTTGTTTAAATTCTTTGCTGCAAAAATACTTAAAGAACCTCCGCTCTGTTCATAGATTCCCCAGAATATGATGGAGAAAATAATGAAAACCAATGCTGCCCATAACTTTTTACGTTCTGAAGCTGTTACTTTAGACATTTCATAGAATAAATAGATTAAAGTCAATGGCCCAATTGTCCACATGAAATAATCTGTATATTCTGTTTTGGCAACCATGGTCATAATAATTGGGACAAAAACCAATGACAAAACATATACTCCGTATTCTTTCCATTTTGGAATAGGGGCTGTTTTTGTTTCTGCTAAAGGATGCCCTGGCTGTAAACCGATAGTACCTAATGTTCTTTGCGTAAATACAAAATTAATTAAGCTTACTACCATTACTATTGAAGCCAGTCCGAAAGCAATATGCCATCTCATTTCTTCAGGAATAACATGGCTTAGGAATTCTCCCTTACCAATAGCAATACACAAATAACCGCCTAATAATGCCCCAAGATTAATCCCTGCATAGAAAAGCGAAAAGCCTGCATCAGCTCTTGAATCATTAGGTTTGTAAAGCTGTCCCACCATGGATGAAATATTAGGTTTGAAGAAACCTGTTCCTACTACGGTGAATGCTATTCCGAGGAAAAAGAATTTGTGTGGATCAGTAGCTAAAATCAAGCTTCCTACGATCATCAGGAGACCTCCCCAGAACAGGGACTTTCTGAATCCTAAAATTTTATCAGCAAAAAGTCCGCCTACAAAAGTAAAGGCATAAACGAAGGCCTGGGTGGCACCATATTGAAGGTTGGCTTCCTTTTCATGGAAATTAAGCTGCGAGATCATAAAGAAGACCAGCATTCCACGCATTCCGTAGAAACAGAAACGTTCCCACATTTCAGAGAAAAAAAGGCTCCAGATCTGTCTGGGATATTTTCCTTTGAAATCTTGTATTTCATCTAAAGTTAAGCTCATAATGATATATGATTAAGTTCTAATTAAGGGTTTTTATCTTTCTGATCCAGTTCAAAACGGATTCTGTCCTGGTCAATAATTTGTTTTAATTCTTCTTCTTTTGGGAGGTACAGCAGGTATTTGCTGGCAAATAAATTGTTTTTATCATTTTGAGTGAAAGAAATAGGCCATGGATTCAGCCCAATTCGTGACGCACAGCGTTACATATTTCCATCATACGAAAATAAAAAAAACCTCTGACTTAGCAGAGGTTTTATTCATATTTTGTTAATGCAGTTAGTTTACACCGTGCATCATTTTCTTTAAGATAGGTGAAATTAAACCTAGGATTACAGAAGCAATACCACAAAGTACTACGAATACCATGAAGAATTCAAATAGATTGTGGATCTCAAATCCTACAAAAGTAGGGTTGTGTAATGGTAACTGAGCTTTATCAAAAGCAGCTACCTGATCTGCAGTTAAGGTTACTTTTTTATCTAATACATCTTGAAGATTTACTCCTATTTCTTCTGCTTTTTTAAATTTATCACCTGTTGCAGGGATAAGGGCTCCTAATGAACCTGCCAATGCATAACCAGCAGCGTTAGAAATGAAGAATACCCCATATAGTAATGAAGCGAATCTTTTTGGAGCCAGTTTACCTACTAATGATAAACCGATTGGAGAAAGACAAAGCTCACCACAAGTCTGGATGAAGTATAAAAGCATTAACCATTTGATTGCTAATAACCCTGAGTTTCCAAGATCTTTTACATTGTGCGCAATAATGAAATAAGAAAGAGCGATTAATGCCAATCCCATAGCTTGTTTGAATGGAGATACCGGCTCTTTTCCTTTTGCTCTTAATTTATCCCAGCACAAACTGAAAGGAACAGCCAAAAGGACTACGAAAATCCCGTTGAAAATCTGAACCATTGAAGGAGGCATATTCCATCCGAAAATGTTTCTGTCTGTCTGGTTATCTGCGATAAATGTTAACGAAGATCCTGCCTGCTCGAAGGCTGCCCAGAAAAAGATGATGAAGAATGAAACGATATAGATTACCCAGATTCTTTGTCTCTCGATCTTGTTTTCAGCAGAGGACATAATCAGGAATGCTAAGGAAATACCTGCAGCATAGATGAAAGGGTAAATAATTCCCTTGATCAGTTGTCCCATTTCTACTGAGTTGAATCCAAACTCACCTACAAGAAGGTATCTGAAAACAAAGAATAAAATAACAAATATTCCTCCTGTGATTCCTAGAGCCTGACCTGAGAATTTTGCTGTTTGAGTCTCTCCTTCCTCGAAATCTGCACTTGTATTGTTTTTTGGTAATCCTCCGATAGGTCTTCCTTCCGGGGTTACAACATATTTATTTTTAAGGATAAAGAATGTTATTGTACCTATTACCATTGCAATAGAAGCGGCTAAGAATCCCCATTTGAAAGCGAAGATATCTCTTACTCCGGTTGCAGCATCTTTTACGTCTCCTACGTATGGACAGATAAACTGACCTAAGAATGCTCCAATGTTGATCCCCATATAGAAAATAGTAAAAGCTGAATCCAGTTTAGATTTTTCCTGTTTTGGATAAAGACTTCCTACCATTGAGGAAATATTCGGTTTGAAGAATCCGTTACCGAAAATGATAACGAATAACGCCAGCCACATAATCAGTTTAGCACTTCCGATGTCTGCTGAGAAAGTTGAAGCACTGATAAATAATAAGAACTGGCCAATTGCCATTAATGATCCACCAATGATGATAGCAAATCTGTTTCCGATATACTTATCAGCAATAAATCCTCCCAAAAGAGGTGTTAAATAACATAACGCTAGAAATCCACCATAGATGATTGCAGCATCAGCTTCTTTTATTAATAAGGAATTTACCATGAAGAGCGTCAAAAGGGCTCTCATCCCATAAAAGTTGAAACGCTCCCACATTTCTGTTCCGAAAAGAACCCATAATCCTTTAGGATGCCTGGAATTCTTATTCTCTACAAATTCATCCGGTTTCGGACTCAATGCTTCAATATTATCCATTTCTATTGTTAATTTTTGTTAAGACTGACAAATATAGTTTATTTTGGGTTTTTGGCAAGGTTTTAATTTTATTTTTAAATAAAAAAGCTGCGGAACTATTCCGCAGCTTGCTAATCTTTATAATATCAAGGATTAATGTCCTTTTTCCTTCATAATTTTGTTCAGTCTTTTTAACATTGAAAGACCCAAAAGTGTAGCAAATATTAACAAAGCGAAGTTTACAAGGAAGTAATTCGTCTTGTTTTCGTAATTATACCATGTACTTGCCAGAATTCCTGAAAGTTTATTTCCTACAGAGTTGGCCAGGAAGAATCCTCCCATCATCAATGCGGTGATTCTCGCAGGGGAAAGTTTTGAAACGAATGAAAGCCCCATTGGAGATAAACATAATTCCCCGATGGTAATTACTCCATAGCTGGCCACAAGCCATAAAGGAGATACTTTTACAGCTCCGTTATCTCCGGCCATTACTGCTAAAACCATTACCAGACAGGAAAGCCCGGAAATAAATAGTCCTAAAACAATCTTGGTAGGAGTTAAAGGTTCTTTTCCTTTTCTTCTCAATAATGCCCAGAACCCAACGATCACAGGGGTCAGTGCAATAACCCAGAACGGATTGATAGACTGAAATAATTCTGTATTGTACAGGTATACTTTATTTTCAGGGTTTTTCTCAAGGGTAGCTTGCTGTTCAGGGGAGATGTTTTTAAAATAAACATCTTTGCCCATTTCCTTTTTAGTCTCTCCGTTGTCATCTTTTTGAGATCTGAACTGATTATCATAAACGGGAACTTCTTTGTCTTCATAACTTTTCCCTTCCACCATATAAATTCCTTCCAATGGTTTTTCAAGGGCAGCAGGAACACTTCTGTCTGTATAATAATTTGCCCATCTCGTTAAAGCTGTACCATTCTGTTTGAAAACAGCCCAGAAGAACATACTGATCAGAAACACAGAAAGTAATGCTCCAATAGAAGCTTTTTCATCAGGCTTAGCTTTAAAGTAAAGAGAAGCATAAAAGTAAATAACAGGTATACAGGCAAAAATAAAGGCATCTGTACTGTCACTTCCAAAAATATTATTAGGAACAAACCAACCTATCGCTCCGGCAATAATGGCAGGAACAAAAACTTTAAGCATAATTTCCGAAAGCTTGGTATCCCCTTCCTGTACAGGTTTCATCTGTGCAGCATGGATATAATGCTTTCTTCCGATAGTGAAAATCACCATACCGATAAGCATTCCCACTCCGGCAGTGATGAAAGCCTCACCCCAGCCGAATTTATTACGCATAAATGCCGCAATAATATTACAGATAAATGCTCCGATATTGATTCCCATATAGAAAATATTATATCCGGAGTCTTTATTTGCTTTATAAGGTTCTTCAGAATAAAGATTTCCTAATAGGGTTGATATAGTAGGCTTAAAGAAACCATTTCCAATGATAATTAATGCCAATGAAGCATAAAACAGAGGTAAATCTTTAAACACACCCATTCCTATATATCCGGCAGCCATTAAAAAACCTCCCAGGTAGATAGATTTAATATATCCTAAAACTCTGTCTGCCAGGAATCCACCAATGAAGGGTGTCAGATAAGTTAAGGCAATATAAGTTCCGAAAATATCATCAGCAGTTTTATCCGGAAGTCCAAGTCCGCCTTTCATACCATTAGGCTCAATAACATACAGAACAAAGATTCCAAGAATCAGGTAATACCCGAAACGCTCCCACATCTCTGTAAAAAAGAGGAAGGGTAGCCCTTTAGGATGTTTAGTCTTCATATAATCAATTTTCAAATTTCCCAAAAATAGCTTTTTAATTTCAATTGATAAAACAAATAATACATAGCCTAAATGATTAATGAAATAAATTAGAAACATGAATGTGCATGAGCGTTTTCTTTATTTAAAAATCTGTACAGATTTCACAAATTAAAATACAATGAATAAACATAAAATATGCATATGCATTTCCTTTCTGAGAGATATTTGTTTTCTATTTTCGGCCATGTCAATAGTGACAAATAATTTAAAAAAGAACATTTATGAAAAAGAATGATTTAAAAAAGATCAAAGGAATTTTATCCAGAGATGAGCAGAGAGCTATTAAAGGTGGTAAGATAGCAGATGGAGGATGTGGATGTACGAATGCAGCTTGTGCTAATACTCATAATGGTAATGGCGATTCTTATTGCAATGGAACTTTTTGTTGTGGGTAATCAGTGTAAATCATTTGAAATGGCAACAGGAAACTGTTGCTATTTTTTTGAAATACAAAAAGCTATATAAAAATGACACGCAAAAGTTATACTGCTGTTATCAATTATCTGGATGATAATAAAATACATGTTGATAAGGATGAGTTTGAACTTCAACTGGAAGGGCATCCGGATTTTCCAAGTCTTTTGGCATTTTCCGATGCTTTACACTTTTTCAATATTGAAAGTTACAGTTACAGAATTGATAATGATGAAAAAGATATTTTACCTGAGGATTTTTTAGCTTTAGTAGAAGGAGAACTGGCTGTTGTAAATAAGAAAAATAATAAAATAGCAGTTAATGGTCTTCAAACAGAAGATTTTTTTTCAAAATGGGAAAATATAATACTGATTGTAGATCAATCTGAAGAGCAGCCTCATACAAAATCAAAATTTGAATATGCCTATATTAATTGGGGAATTATAGTTGTATTATTTCTGTTTCTTTTTGGATATGATTCCTCTAATCTGGTTTTAAAATCAATCTTTGCAATTACCAGTTTGGTGGGGTTTATATTTGCTTATGAAGCTTTCAAAAAAACTCATGGAAAAGGAACATTCATTCCAGTTGGAGTGTGTAAAAGTGATTATCTGAATACAGATTGCGACATGGTTTTTAATTCAAAAAAATGGAAGATTTTTAACAAAATAGATTTATCTGAGATTTCACTCCTGTTTTTTACCAGTCAGATAGTGTGTTTTATCTTGTTTAGTCTTATAAAAAACATTGAATTCCTTTTTGAAATTTATAGGTATGGGTTATTTGCATTTCTCCCAGTTGCTTTTTTATCATTATTCTATCAAATATTTGTTGTTAAAAAATACTGTCCTGTCTGCATGGTAATCATAGCATCTGTATGTATTCAGTTGCTAGTTACCAATCTTATTTTCTTTACTGGTAAAAAAATAAATATGAGTGCTGTCATTTTATTTTTAATTGGGAGTTTAGGGGCGCTCGTCGTTTTGCTTAATCTTAGAATAAAAAATAAGAATGCACAGAAAAATGAAAATACCTTTAAGAGGAATTTGAAATTCAGGAGGAACTATCAGTTTTTCAAAAATAATTTGTCTTTGCAGAAAAGGTTGACAAATAAAGATTTTTCAAGTGCTTTTGTGTTTGGAAATGAAAATGCAGATCAAAGTCTGACCTTCATTACCAATCCCTTTTGTAAGCATTGTAAAGAATTTTATCCTGTTTTTCTAAAGCTGGTTAAAAAGTATTCTGATGAACTAAGAATCAACATTTTCTTTGATGTAGACCTTAGCAGAGAGGATCTTGATAACAGAATGGTTCATATAAATCTCACCAATATTTATATCAATAGCGAAAATAAAATAGAATTTTTAGAAGCGCTGAGTGGCTGGTATGATGTTCAGGGATATAGTGAAAACAAAGATGGCTGGTATACAAAATATTCTAAATATTTTGGAAGTTCAGAGAATGCGCTGGAATTATTAAAAAGGCACGAAAAATGGGTAAGCAGCAATAGTGTGCATTTTACACCCAATATCTTTATCAATGATATGGAATATCCAATTCAGTATGAGAGAGCAGATCTGGAATTTTTCATCCCTGAATTTTTATCCGAAAATTTAAATTAATTATGAAAAATTTATTATTTATACTACTGGGAACATGCATGATGTTTTCACAAAACAACAGGTTCATCTATGAGGTGAAATACAAGGCAGATTCAACCTCAAAAGATGTCATTAAGGAAAATTACTATCTGGATATCACAAAGGAGGATGTAGCATATTATAACAGATTGAATTATATTAGAGATTCAGTGTTTACTACTACTGGACAAACTCCAATTAACAGACTGACCTCTTTTGTCATCAAAAAAAAGAATAACCCATCCTATCAAAACTATGAATACATTGGGGATGTGAACTTTTATAAAATCAATGAAAAAGCAGAACAGCATTGGAAAATTATAGACATTACCAAAACATTTGGTGGCTATAAGGTGCAAAAAGCAGTAACTGAATTTGGTGGAAGAAGCTGGATAGCCTGGTTTTCCAAAGATATCCCGATCCCTTATGGACCTTATAAATTCAATGGTTTACCCGGATTGACGATGGAACTATATGATACAAAAAAAGATTATTATTTTAAAATCATCAAAAGTGAGAAAATTCCAGAGAGGTATAAACGGGTTTCATTGGAAGGTTTTATATCCAGGGCAATTCCTGTCACGCAGAAAGAACTGAATAAATTAAAATTAGATCTCTACTCCAATCCTTTTAAATATATAATGAATGGAAATTTGACTTTACCTGAAGGAAAGAAGCTGCTTTTGGATGATGGAACCGTTCTATCTAAAGAACAGTTGAAACCCGCTGAAGCCAACGAAAGAAAAAAGATAAAGTCTTTCAATAATCCAATAGAGCTGGATAAAGCTGTAAAATATCCTTAATAAAAAACCCTTTCAAAATTTGAAAGGGTTTTTGTTATGTCAGTTATAAATTATTCAAAATGAAGTCAGTCATTTTCTGATACAGCTGAGGTCTTGTCTGTCCACCATAGATTCCATGATTTTTATCCGGGTAAGCCATGAAATCAAACTGTTTTTTGTTTTGAATCAAAGCTTCAGAGAATTCCATAGAGTTCTGGAAGTGAACATTATCATCAGCAGTTCCGTGAATCAAAAGGAATTTACCTTTCAATAGGTTTGCATACTCTGTAGGAGAATTTTTATCATATCCATCAGGGTTTTCCTGAGGTGTTCTCATAAATCTTTCCGTGTATACAGAGTCATAATATCTCCAGTTGGTTACCGGTGCTACGGCAATTCCCATTTTGAAAACATCCGCTCCTTTGGTCATTGCTAAACTGGTCATATAACCACCGAAGCTCCATCCGAACATCCCGATTCTGCTTTTGTCAACATAAGATTGGTTTCCAAACCACTTTGCTGCAGTGATCTGATCTTCAATCTCATATTTTCCTAAATTCATATACGTTACTTTCTTGTACTTTGCTCCCTTGTAACCCGTTCCACGGCCATCTACACAAGCCACAATATATCCTTTCTGTACAAGATGGTTGAACCACATTGCGTTTCCGTTATCCCATGAATTCGCAACCTGCTGAGATCCTGGTCCGGAATATTGGAACATAAATAAAGGATACTTTTTATTCGGATCAAAGTTTTTAGGCTTCATGATCCACGCATTCATCTGATCGCCTACTGCATTTGGAATCGTAATGAATTCTTTTTCAACAAAATTATCAGTTTTTAATTTCTGTAACTGATCATTGTTGTTCTGAAGTTCTTTTACCGCTTTCCCGTTCCCGTCTTTTAAAACATAAGTGTAAGGTTTTGCTGCTGTAGAAGAAGTTTCAATGAAATAGTTATAGTTCTTGCTGAAATTAGCAGAGTTGTTTCCTTCTGCATTCGAGATCAGCTGAGATTTTCCATTTTCAATATTTACCTTGGAAACAACCTTATTGATGCTTCCTTTCTCGGTAGTCTGAACGTAAATTTCTTTCGATTTTGGATTAAATCCGTAATAATCAGTTACCTCCCAGTTTCCTTTTGTGATCTGCTTTTTAAGCTTACCATCTTTGTCATACCAGTAAAGGTGGCGGTTTCCATCTCTTTCAGAAGCCCAAAGGAAAGAATCATCTTCCAGGAATTCCAGAGTAGGACTGTCTGTATCGATCCATTTATCATCAGTTTCAGTAAATAATTTCTGAACTGCCCCTGTTTTGGTATTTACTTTTAAAATATCTGAAGCATTCTGAATTCTCTCAGAAGTAATTAAAACAATTTCATCAGCTTTTGCAGTCTGGAATACATTCGGGATGTAATAGTTTTTGAAAGAACCTAAATTCAGCTGCATTGTTTTTCCGTTGTCAAGACGGTATAATTGCGCGGAAACCACAGAGTTTTTCTCACCTGCTTTTGGATATTTATAACGCATTTCAGCTGGATACAGACTTTTTCCGTAGATAGGAATATAAATTTCCGGTACCTGCCCTTCGTCAGACTTTACAAATACAATGGCATCAGAATTCTTAGTCCATTCATATTGTCTTGCATGCCCGAATTCCTCTTCATACACCCAATCTGCCAATCCATTCAGGATTGAATTCTTTTTACCATCAGTAGTGATCTGTGTGATTTTTCCTGAAGCAAGATCCTGATAGAATAAGTTGTTGTCAGAAATAAAGGCCACTTTTGTAGCGTCGGGTGAAAATGTTGGCTCCTGAACTGTTTTACCCTCATTCAGACTGATTACTTTTCCGGATTTTAAATCTTTTACATCAAACTTTCCAAGGAAAGAATGTCTGTAAATAGGCTGGCTGCCTACCTGTAAAAGAATTTTAGACTCATCGTCAGAAAAGATATAGCTTTCAAATTTTCCGTCCACAAGATTTCCTTCCTTCTGTGAAGTTTTGTAAGAATATTTTGCAATTCCTGATGGTTCAATAACAAGATAATTTTCACCATTTTTCATGGAAGTGATTCCTGCGATTCCTTTTCCTCGGTAATATCCTGAATATATTTTATCTAAAGTGATTTCCTGGGCTGATACATTTTGGAATACAGCAGCTACAGTAAGAGTTAATAAGAGTTTCTTCATTTCTAATTTTAATGATTCCAAATTTAATAATTCTTACTTATATAACCATATAAAATACAAAATCAAGATATCAAACCCTGATTTTATATTTTTTATTCGGGGTAAAAACACTTCCATGTACTTCCTTTAATTGTAGTCTTAAAATTTTTCAGGGTTAAATATTTTTAATTTTCAGCTTTAAAATAAGAATAAATATTCAGAAATGAAATTGTAAAAAAAGCCAATTTGGCAAAAAAATTGAATATATAATAACTATAAATCAAATCAAATGATAATTATGGAAACGAATGCATACAACCAGAAACTGAACCGTTATGTATTAAACGACCAGATTGTTTATACAGGTTTTTCCAGCTTTAACGATGCAGAAGAATGCGCACATAAAAAAGGAGGAACATTGGTAGAAGTAGTGTTTAGAGACGGAAATGATAATCCCGAAATTACTGATGAAGCGGGTTTGATAGAAAAAAAACTTCATTACCATGTGTATGCAGGCGATGAATATAAGTTTATCCATTCCTCAGATCCGGGATTCAGAAAATATGCGGATGAATTGCAAAAAATTAAAGCAAGACAACAGCAATCTCCACCCGATGAAAGATATTTTGCCAATTTTGAAATCGAAAATGCCGAAGACCCAATCATTGTGATCAAAAACGATCATTTTGAATCGGTAACCTCGAGAGAGCGTTCAAAGTATTTGAAACATGCCTGTGTTTATGAATTAGGGGTATCCCTGCCAAAATCTTAAAAAAAATCTGATCATGAGCAAAACTAAATATTCAGAAAAAGCTCAGGACAAAGTAGGAAAAGTGATGCACGAATTCAAGGAAGGAAAACTGAAATCTTCTTCCGGAGAGAAAGTGACAAGCAGAAAGCAAGCCGTAGCCATCGGTATTTCTGAAGCTAGAGAAAAGGGACTTAAAGTACCCACAAAGAAAAGTAAATAAACTTATAACAAAATCCCGGAAATTTTCCGGGATTTTTATGAAATGTAAATTGTGTATTTTTTCTATTTCGTTTCATTATACAGTACTCTGTAATATTCATCTGCCATTCTGTCGCTGTTAAAGTGATCTTTTACATCATTCATTGCATTGTACTGGATTTTTCTCCATTCATCAGGATGATCATAATAGGTTGGAAGAATTTCGTTTTCAAGGATTTCATATAATTTGTTTAAATCATAGTTATCCTGTTCATAAATGCTCATATTCAGATAATCTGCTTTCGGTACAACGAAAGAGTTTTCTCTATGTTTGGCAAATTCCGGGATCCAGCCGTCATCAGTTGATAAATTCACGGAACCGTTCATAGCAGCAGTCATGCCGGACGTTCCTGAAGCTTCCCTTGGAACTCTTGGGTTGTTAAGCCATAGATCCGAACCTTGTTTTAAAGATTTACTTAAAGAAAGTTCATACCCTGTAAGCACAGCCATACTTTTATGATTTTTACTTTCTTCAACCAGAGTATTGAATGTAGAAATAGCGGAATAGTCCATTGGATAAGGTTTTCCTGCCCAAATGATCTGTACCGGATATTTCGGGTTGTTCAGAAGCCTGTAGAATCTTTCTTTATCATGTAAAAGAAGTTCCGCTCTCTTGTAGCCTGCAAATCTTCTTGCCCAAACGATGGTAAAAATATTAGGATTAAATAAATTTCCCGTTTGATCTGCAACAATACTGAACAGTTTCTTCTTTAAATACTTTTTACGGTAGTCAAAAACAGTTGCATCATTTTCGTCTTTGGCATTATACAAAGGTTTATCAGACCAATATTTAAATTCCTGTGCGTTCGTGATCGACGTAATTTCACAGATGTCAGAATATTTATTCCACATGGCTCTTGAAACCACCCCATGAAGCTGAGAAACTCCGTTGGCGATTCTGGCCATCCTTAAAGCACAAAGAGAATGATTGAAACGGTCATCATCAGAGCCTTCAATGCTTTTTACCTCTTCCATGCTGTAGCCTGAGAAATAGGACATATCATAACACAATCTGAAACTATGTTTTTCATTTCCCGCCTCTTCAGGGGTATGCGTTGTGAAAACAAGCTTTTCCTTAACTTTACTGAGGTCTCCGTTGTATTTTTTCAACAGGTAAAAGGCTGCCGGAAGTCCGTGAGCTTCGTTAAGATGATAAACATCTCTTTCAATATTCAGTTCATCCAATAGTTTGGCTCCTCCTTTTCCTAATAAAATATATTGAGCAAGCTTGGTAGACTCATTGGCATCATATAATTTGTGACAGATGGTTTTGGAAACGTGATCATTTTCCGGCACATCTGTGGAGAGGAAAAACATAGGTGCCGTATTGAAAGTTTCAGGATCAAGGTACCATACTTTTACCCAAACAGGCGCGCTGTGAATCTCAATTTGAAATTTTATTCCGGTATCTTCAAGAAAGCTGTACATCTTTCTCGTCCATACAGGCTGTAAAGTCTGATCATGATTTCTCGCCTGATCATAATAGCCGAACTTCCATAGAATACCGATTCCTATAAGGTCCTGCTTAAGATTATAGGCACTTCTCATATGAGAGCCTGCCAGAAAGCCAAGACCTCCCGAATATATTTTAAGTACCTGCTCAAGAGCAAATTCCATCGAGAAATAGGCGGTTTTTTTTGAATATTGAGGATTGATATTGTAGGGTATTCTGAAATTCCTAAAATCCATAAATGTGCGTTTGTGTTAGAAAAAGACAAAGGTATTAATTATGAAAATAAACTTTACATTAATTAACAGATAAATTAATGTGAAAACGAAGTGTTGAATTGTTTTTTTACTTACCTTTAAGTGTGTAAATTTTTGATTATCAAAAACTTTTAACGATGAAAGCCCATGGCTGCATGTGTTCTTAATTAAATAAAAAAATCACACATGAAAAAGACGTTTTCTGAGGAAGATCTGATAAAGAATCTGAGTTTATATTACCTGAACAGGCATTTGAAAAAAAAGCCCATAGAGAAGTATCACCGTACCATAGACGAATCTCCGCTTCATGACCGTGAAAAATACAGAAAAAAATCCGAGATTCTGCTTCTCAACTCTTTTATGCATCACTTCCCCGAAGTGAAATTTGAAAACCTGACCTGCGAGAGTCCGGACTTTATCGCAAAATTAAACGACAAAAAAATTGGAATAGAACTGACTGAAGTAATCAATCATCTGGAAATGAAAAAAGTAGAAAGTACTTTGAATAAAATGTTCCGTCAGGCAGAAATATTATTAGAACAGGAAGACACTACGAAATATCGTGGTGTTTATTTTTTAGAATTCCACCCGGAAACGAAATTTGATCACCTTGAAGCACAGCAGGAAAATATCATTAATATCTATAAAAGTATCAAGAAAAATAAAGCAGTGGGCTGTGTAAAAAGCATAAGGAAATCTTTTCACAGGAGAAATGTCTTTATTACCCATGAATACAGCATGAACCTTTTTGATGAACTCTGCTCAGAGAAAATTCTGGAGCTCATTGAAAAGAAAAATGAAAAATTTCCTTACTACGATACCTCAGTGGATGAATGCTGGCTAGTGATTGTTTCGGATATGAATTCTATTGCTTCAAGATATACCTTTATTCAGGATAAAGAACATTTGACGGAAGTGAAAAGCCCTTTTCATAAGATATTTCATCTTGAAAATCTGTGCGGGAATATTACCAGCATAAAATAAATTTTTTTTAATTTTTGTGTATTTGGTTATTTTATGCTTTAATCTGTGATTGTGTAAATTATTTTGAATTATTTGGTGTTTTAATTTAAAATAGTTTAAAATTATATAGATTTTATTGTTTGTAATTAAAATATGGGTATATTTGGTGTACGTTGAATATCAATACGATGTATAACTAATGAACCATAAAAACATGTAATCTATGAGAAAACTTTTACTTTTCATACTTCTGTGCATCTCTCATACTTATTATTCTCAGGCAGATTGTGCTACCGCATTGTCCGTCTGCGGAAACTCAAATATCACTTACAGTCCTACAGGATATGGTAATATAAAAGAATTGGTAAACTCGGGAAGCTGTATAGACTTTACCGGAGAACACAATTCTATTTGGTATAAAATTACGATCGCTACCGGAGGTACTCTTACTTTCGATCTGGTACCGAATAATCCGGATGCCGATTATGACTGGGCTATTTTTGGTCCTAATGTAAACTGTGGAAGCTTAGGCTCACCCATACGTTGTAATGCTGCAACCGTTATCGGGCCTGGTCCTGCCACAGGATTAAATATGACAAGTACTCTTTTAAGTGCTGCCGGAGGTTCACTGACTCCTTATTGCAGATATATGGATGTTTTGCCGGGACAAACCTATTATTTGTTTATTGATAACTGGGTAAGCAGCACCAGTTCTACCACGGCACCGTTTTCTTTGACATGGGGCGGAACTGCCACGCTGGCTTCACCATTTACAGACCCTAATATTCAGACACAACCATTTACACCTCCTGGAATTCCTGCGGCTAACCCTGCCGATCCGAGAGAAGTGGTAATATGCTCAAGTACAGCTCTTTTTGACTTTTCTACTTTGTCTGCGGGAATCCTTAATGGAAACCAAAACTTTAATGTAAGTTATCATCTGAGTCAGAATGATGCTTTAACAGGAAATAATCCTATTACTGCTCCAATTACAGTAAATACAACGACTGTTTACTATTATAGTATCAATTATACCGATCCAACGAATGCTACCAATCCGCTTAATAAATGTAAACAGGTTGGAACATTTAAATTCAAAAACGGCTCCATTACAGTTAAAAATGTAACATTAACCGAATGTAACAATAATAATGCAGGTACAGCTTTATTTGACTTAACCACAGCAGATGTTATTGCAAACCCGAATGTCACTAAAAAATATTATCATACAATGTCGGACCTCAATGCCGGGATCAATGAGATCACTACTCCCATGGCATTTGTGTCTGCAGAAGGGATCGTCTATGTAAAAGTCATCTCTGAATTTGGTTGTACCGCGGTGGCACAGATCACATTGAAGTTCTATCCGGTAGTTGTTGTAAATGAAGTGACTCTAAGATCATGTTTCATTGAGGCCAATCCATCCACTGCATCTTTCAATCTTGTAAATGCTTCGGTAACGGGCCAGACGAATCCTACAAAAAAATACTATCCTTCAATGACAGATGCTGTCAATCAGACGAATGAGATTCTGAATGCCAGTAATTATATTGCTCCAAATGGATTTGTATATGTAAGGGTTTCAAATGCTCAGGGATGTTATGCAGTAGCCAGAATTACTTTAGTCGTTATTGCGCCGGTATATTCTGCAACTCTTAAAGATGTAACCATTTGTGCAGAAGATCAGACCACACTGGACGCGGGTGCAGGATTCAAAAGCTATGAATGGAGTACAGGAGCCACTACCCAAACAATCAAAGCAGGAATTGGAGTATATTGGGTAAAACTTAAAACCGGAGAATGTATTGCTACACAAACAGTAAAAGTACTTCCTTCCGAACAGCCGGTTGTTTCCGGAATTGATATTTCAAATAATACAATTACAGTATCCGTAACAGGAGGAAATCCGGCGTATAAATATTCAATAGACAATATCATTTGGCAGGACTCCAATGTTTTTAATAATCTTTCGAGAGGAGATCATAAAGTATATGTAAAAGATGCTTACGATTGCGACCCGATAGAGATAGGAGTGGTTGTACCTAATCTAGTTAATGTGATTACCCCGAATGCAGATGGAGTGAATGATGTAATTGATTATTCAGCATTAGGTAACAAACAAAACCTGATCATGAATATTTTTGACCGTTACGGAAACAAAATCTTCCAGGCTGACAGATCAAATGGCTATAAATGGGATGGTACGCAGGGCGGAAGAAGAGTGCCTACCGGAACGTACTGGTATTCTATCACATGGAATGAAAATGATAAAAACAATACAGCAATTAAATTTACAGGTTGGGTATTGGTAAAAAACAGAGAATAACAATAAATATAATACATAGATAAAACCACTTCAAACGAAGTGGTTTTTATTTTTAAAAGTTTTTAAATTAGTTATCAAAATAGAAAGTATGAAAGACCTGTTTGTAAAACGTTTTGAATATTATAAATCCCTGGGAGATAAAACATTTGGCCAGCTTACTGATGAACAGATGTTCTGGCAGTATAATGATGAGAGTAATTCTATTGCCGTCATTGTGAAACATATTGCAGGAAATATGCTTTCAAGATGGACTAATTTTCTGACTGAAGATGGAGAAAAATCATGGCGTAACCGTGATGGAGAATTTATCAACACTTTTACAACAAAAGATGAGGTGCTGGACTTTTGGGAAAAAGGCTGGGAATGTTTTTTTGATGCCCTTGAAAAGATAAATGACGATAATATGTATTCAACAACTTATATCAGAGGGGAAGCACATCCTGTCATTGATGCGGTTCTCCGCCAGCTGGCTCACTATCCTTACCACATCGGTCAGATTGTTTATATCGCGAAAATGATAAAAAATGAAGATTGGAATACGCTGTCAATCGCAAGAAACCGATCTCAGGAGTTTAATACAGAAATGAAAAATAAGTTTGTCAATAATGAATCAGATCCCAATTCATCACCCGTCTGCTTTCAAAACAGCCCGGAAGTAAGAGATGAATATAAACAATAGATTGAATCAATCTTGGATTCTTATTAAAATTACTATCTTTGCACCCATAAAATTCAGGAGTAACAAATGTCTACTTTTCATAGAACTGCCGCGTTTCATACACTTGGCTGCAAATTAAACTTTGCAGAAACATCTACTATTGCCCGTCAATTAACAGATGCAGGTTATGATAAGGTAAGTTTTGATGATAAAGCGAATGTGTATGTTATCAATACATGCTCTGTGACAGAAAATGCTGACCGTGAGTGCAAAATGCACGTGAAAAGAGCAATGAAAGCCAATCCGGAAGGACTGGTAGTTATTGTTGGATGTTATGCACAGTTGAAACCTGAAGAAATTTCACAAATTGAAGGTGTTGATCTTGTTTTAGGAGCAAAAGAAAAATTCAACATTCTGAGCTACCTTGATGATTTAGAGAAATCTGAGAGTGAAGGAGTAGTTCACTCATGTGAAATTGAAGAAACAGACTTCTTTATCGGAAGTTATTCCATTGGAGACAGAACCAGAGCTTTCCTGAAAGTACAGGATGGCTGTGATTATAAATGTACATACTGTACAATTCCGTTAGCTAGAGGAATTTCACGTTCTGATACTATTGAAAATGTTCTCAGAAATGCCACAGAAATTGCTGCAAAAGACATCAAAGAAATTGTTCTTACAGGTGTGAATATTGGTGATTATGGTAAAGGAGAATTCGGAAATAAAAGACACGAGCATACTTTCCTTGATCTTATTTCAGAACTGGATAAAGTAGAAGGGATTGAAAGAATCCGTATATCTTCTATTGAACCCAATCTTTTGAAAGATGAAAGTATTGAACTGGTTTCTAAAAGTAAAAGCTTTGTTCCCCATTTTCATATCCCGTTACAGTCCGGAAGCGATGATCTCTTGAAAAAGATGAAACGCCGTTACCTGACAAAACTGTATAATGACAGAGTCAACAAGATCCGCGAGGTAATGCCTGATGCGGCTATTGGTGTAGATGTTATTGTAGGATTTCCGGGAGAAACAGAGGAAGTATTTATGGAAACCTATAATTTCCTTAATGAACTTCCTATTACTTATCTTCACGTATTTACTTATTCTGAAAGAGAAAATACGGAAGCCGCTGCTATGGAAGGTGTTGTTCCTGTAGCAGAAAGAAAAAAACGTAATAAAATGCTTAGAATTCTATCTGAAAAGAAGAAAATGGCATTCTATCAGACACAACTTGGAAAATCGCTTCCTGTTCTTTGGGAGCATGAAAATAAAGACGGGAAAATGTTTGGCTTCACAGAAAACTATGTGAGAGTTCAGAAAGACTTTGATCCTGCATCCGTAAACAAAATCGAATTTCTAAATTTAGAAAAAATCCTGTCAGATGGCACGGTTTCTGTGCAATCTTCTTACCAAAATTTTTTAGCAAAAGCGTAGGCTCTTTGCTAAAATTCTACTAAATTTATTTTTAAACTTTTAAATACTACATTCATGAGAGATAAGTTTTTATCTTGGGGAATTGTATTAGTAGTTGCTGTATGGGTTATAGCACTGCTGATCAGAGCGCATTACTGGATACCAACGCTGTTATCCGCAATCTATGCATTAGGTGTATACAATGCTTATCAATCGAAACATGCTATTTTGAGGAACTTTCCGGTATTGGGATACTTCAGGTATTTTTTCGAGAGTATTTCACCCGAAATGCAGCAATACTTTATTGAAAGGGAGACAGACGGGAAACCGTTTCCAAGAAATCAGCGTTCTGCAGTATACAGACGTGCAAAAAATCTAAGTGATACCGTAGCTTTTGGTACACAGCTGGAAGTTAATCACAGAAAATATGAAGGGATTAAGCATTCTATTTATGCAAAATCACCATCAGAAGAACTTCCGAGAGTGTGGGTAGGAGGAGAACAGTGTACACAGCCTTATCATGCTTCGTTATTTAATATTTCAGCCATGAGTTTTGGAGCATTGAGTGACAGGGCTCAGATTTCCCTGAACAGAGGGGCTAAAAAAGGAAATTTTTACCATAATACAGGAGAAGGAGGGATTTCACCCCACCATATGGAAGGCGGTGATCTATGCTGGCAGATCGGAACGGGATACTTTGGTTGTCGTGACGAGGAAGGCAAGTTTAATCCGGAGCTTTTTGAAAAATATGCTACACTTCCTAATGTTAAAATGGTGGAGATCAAATTATCACAGGGAGCAAAGCCAGGACATGGAGGGGTACTTCCAGGCGTAAAAAACACTCCGGAAATTGCAGCAATCCGTCACGTAACCCCTGGAATGACCGTTATTTCACCACCATCACATACATCATTCTCTGATGCAGCAGGATTGTTGAAGTTTGTACAGCAACTGAGAGAACTGTCAGGAGGAAAACCTGTAGGATTTAAGCTTTGTATAGGAGACACCAAAGAATTCGAGGATGTTTGTGTGCAAATGAATGTACTGAAGATTTATCCTGACTTTATTACGATAGACGGAGCTGAAGGAGGAACAGGAGCCGCACCGCCGGAATTCTCAGATGGAGTAGGGATGCCACTAGAGCCGGCTTTGATATTTGTGAACAGAACGCTTAATAATTATAACTTAAGAAATAAATTAAGAGTGATAGCAAGTGGTAAGGTTCTTACGAGCTTAGATATCCTCAGAGCTATTGCGATGGGCGCTGATATGTGTAATAACGCTAGAGGATTTATGTTCTCTTTAGGATGTATTCAGGCATTGAGATGTAATTCAAACAACTGTCCTACAGGAGTTGCTACACAGGATAAAATGCTTATCAAAGGGCTTGATGTAACTGATAAGGCAGAAAGAGTGTACCACTTCCACAAAAATACCCTTCATACCTGCAATGAACTGATTGCTGCTGCAGGAAGAAGTTCTTATGAAGAAGTAGATGCTACCATGTTTATGAGAGGTGATGAATTTGACCACCTTGCAGACCTTTATTTCCCGGATATTTTAGGAAATGTAAAACAGAAGGCAAGATCATAATACACTCACTTTATTCTATAAAAAACACTGTCTACAAGGACAGTGTTTTTTTATTATGTGATTAACTTTTAATTTTATTGCTGTTCAGGTAATTGTACATCACCACTTGGTCTGGCCTCTCTTCCATAAATCTGAAAATTGAACACAAAAGATTTGTTTCTGTAAGAAAGACTTAAGTACGGATAATGAGGGTTTCTTGCAAAAGCAGCTCTGGAAGGAACAATAATTACTCCCTGTAAGTTATAAGGCGCTTCATTGGAAAGATTATCAAATGCTTTGAATTTTTGTAAAGCCTCTCTGAAACCAGGAATCTGATAATAACTTGCTTTTTTTGCAGCATCAGGGGTAGTAGCAGCATCCAGTATTGATTTCTTTGTGTAATAAAACATAGGATCAATAACAGGTACACCCGTTCCGTCAATAGTATTTAAAAAAGCAGCTTTTGATTGAAATGAAGTATTTCCATCAGAGTTAACAGCCAGATAAGAGTAAGCCCTTCCCATGATTTTGATAATATCTGTACTTTCAATGGTTTTTCCTTCAGCTGATGAAGGCTGGGCGCCGCTTCTCATGATATAAATAGTTCCCGAAGGAAGTGTTATAGGTGACAGTTCAGATAGTTTCTTTTCGGTGTCATCCGCAGTATCTGTAGAACTGAAAGCTTTTATATTACCCTGTGCATCCAGATAATTCTCATCCATGAATTTCTTAATGGCCTGATCATCATAAGTATTTTGTGTAGCAATGTCTTCCGGCTCTACATAGGGTGACGTATCATCATCTTTCTTACAAGCAGAAAAACACAAAGATCCTGCAAGGATATATAAAAATATTTTTTTCATTTCAAAAAACTTTAATTACTTTACAAATAATATAACGGCAAAAGTATAAAAAAATATGAGAATAGATAAATTTTTATGGAGCATTCGTTTTTATAAGACGAGAAATATTGCAGCAGAGGAGATTAAGAAGAATAGAGTTTCTATAGGAACGTCTGCCGTAAAGTCATCTAAAGAGGTAAAAGAAGGAGATACTATTAAAATCCGTAAGAATCAGATTGATTATAAAATAAAGGTAATTCAGATTCCTAAAAGCAGAATAGGTGCTAAACTGGTGCCCCTCCATATTCAGGACGTGACCGATAAAGAACAATATGAATTGTTGAAACTTCGTAAAATGTCACAAGACTATTACAGAAACAAAGGAGAAGGAAGACCTACGAAGAAAGACAGAAGGGAAATGGACGATTATGTAGGTAACGACATCGCTTCAGATTTTACAGACTGGGATGATTTCTTTGGAGAGACAGATAATGGAGAAGAAACCGAAGATTAATATTAAAATAAAAAAGCTCTAGAGATAGAGCTTTTCTATTATTTCGTTGACAATGTCTTCCGGTTCTCTGGAATCTGTACCTACAGTGAATTGTGCCTTGCTGTAAAACTGATTTCTTTCAAATAAATGCTTAGCGATGAATTCCGGGAGGTCTTCATCAGATATATTGGCAATCAACGGCCTTTTTTCTTTCTGTTTTGAAAGCCTTTCAACCAAAGTTCCTACAGAGCTTCTTAAAAAAACACTTTTGGAATTATGATTAATGATCTCCATATTATTGTAATAAACAGGAGTACCTCCGCCAAGACTTAAAACTACATTTTCTTCCGAAGCCAATATCTCTTCCAGCGCCTCTCTCTCCAGCTTTCTAAAGTAAATCTCACCCTTCTTTTCAAAAATTTCCGGGATGGTTAATTTATTTCTTCTGGAAATCTCTTTATCGAGATCAATCAATTTAAAATCGATTTTTTCGCTTAATATTTTGGAAATGTGAGATTTGCCACTCCCCATGTATCCGATTAATGAAATTACCATGAATTTTTTTTTAACAAATTTGCGAAAAAGTTTTGAGATAAAGAAAAAAGTCATATCTTTGCACCACTTAAAACAAGGGACATTACTTAAATGAAAACTTGGTAAGTAAGTGACCGACTCGGTAGCTCAGCTGGTAGAGCAATACACTTTTAATGTATGGGTCCTGGGTTCGAATCCCAGCCGGGTCACAAGCAATAAAAATTACTGGATTTTGTAATTTTATTGCCTGCGTGGTGAAATTGGTAGACACGCCATCTTGAGGGGGTGGTTTCCTAAGGATGTGCTGGTTCGAGTCCAGTCGCAGGCACTGCAAAGAAAAATTTATAATTAATATTGAAATTTATTTCATTTTAATTGTGGCCGACTCGGTAGCTCAGCTGGTAGAGCAATACACTTTTAATGTATGGGTCCTGGGTTCGAATCCCAGCCGGGTCACAAGTTTACTGAAAAGTAAATTTTTTTCATATTAATATTTTGTGATTTGGTGTTTCAAAGGCTTCCTTCAGGAGGCCTTTGATTTTTTGTATTCAATCTTAATGGTCATACAATATTTCTCTCATAATGACTTACAATAAATAAAAAAACTCTGACGTTGCCATCAGAGTTTATATCTTATAAAAAGTATGCGTTGTTATTGTATTAATCTAAATGCATATTGTCAATTAATCTTACGCCATCCACTACCACTACAATGAATGCTCTGAATTTTCTGTCCTTATAGAAGAAATCAGTTTCCTGTAGAGTGTTTTCATCAGCAATCAGGAAGTATTCCAGCTTCATTCCCTGCTGATTGTCAAAAATATCTGTTACCCTTTCCTTTATTTCCGGTATTGTAACGGTTCTGAACCAGTCGTTTACTTTTTTTAAAGTCTCATAAATGACTTTAGAAGCTTCTTTTCGGTCTTCATGAAGTCTTTGATTTCTTGAGCTTAATGCTAATCCGTTTTCTGCTCTGTAGATCGGAACTCCTGATATTTTAACGGGAAGATGTTTTTTATCTACCATCTTTTTAATAATAGCAAGCTGCTGAAAGTCTTTTTCACCAAAATAAGCATTGTCAGGCTGTATCTGTCTGAAAAGCTCTTCTACAACAGTTCCTACACCGTCAAAATGTCCCGGTCTGGATTTGCCTTCCATTTCATTTTCCAATCCATCAAAATCATAGCGCTGGCTTTCAGTTTTCTCAGGATAGATATCTGTTACCTCAGGAATATAAACGGCATCAACAAGACCTGAATTTTGAAGAATAAGAATATCTCTGTTAACATCTCTTGGGTATTTTTCAAGATCTTCAGAATTATTGAACTGGGTTGGATTTACAAAAATTGAAGAAATAACAAGGTCATTTTCTTTTCTTGCCTCTTCATACAGAGAAAGATGGCCTTTATGTAAAGCGCCCATCGTAGGTGCAAAACCAATTCTTTTCCCCATTTCTTTCTGTCTTTCAATGAAATCCTGAAGGACTTTCCTGTTTTTTATAACTTCCATAGTTTATTTTAATGCTATTTCAAAAATACTAAAAATATCGTATAATAATATGCACTTTTAATAATTTGGAAAAGGGAATTTTCGTAAAAAAATGTTAATTAAAATAATGTTGGATGTTTTTTTGTAATTTTGCACATTAAAGCATTTTTACAAAAATTAGATAGAAAGTTTATGCCGAATCAAAAAATACTGTACATTACTACAGAGATGTATCCATATCAGGAAGATACAAATATGGCTGCAGTGGTAAACAAAATGGCACTTAAGATGCACCAAGAAGGCAATGATGTAAGAGTTTTTATGCCAAGATTTGGACAAATAAGTGAGAGGAAATTTCAGCTTCATGAGGTAATCCGTCTTTCAGGGATGAATATCATTATCAATGACCTGGACCAGCCTCTGATCATTAAAGTAGCGTCTCTTCCGGGGGAAAGACTTCAGGTTTACTTTATTGACAACGAAGAATACTTCAAAAGAAAACAATACTATTTTGATGATGAAGGAAATCCTTTCGAGGACAATGACGAAAGAGCTATTTTCTTTGCCAGAGGAGTTATTGAAACAATTAAGAAACTAAACTGGGTGCCGGATATCATTCATTTAAACGGATGGATGGCTTCTTTTGTTCCAATTTATCTTAAAACTTACTACGAATCAGATACTTATTTCAAAGACGCAAAAATTGTACTTTCTCTTTATAATGAGAAAGATGCTGATTTGGATAAAAAGATCGACGAAAAGCTGCAGTTTGATAATATTTCAGGTTTAAAAGCGTTAGATAACCCAACAATTAAAAGTTTTGTTATCGAAAGTATGAACTATGTAAATGCTGTTGTGAAAGGTGACGAGTTTCTGGATGAAGACCTGGATAAGGCTTTCAACGAAACAACTACCGAGAAGTCGGAATATCTTGACATAGATTCTATAAATCAACTTTATTAAAAACACATTTTTAATGACTCATAATCTTAAAAGGACCTTCGCCATGCTTTTATTGGCGATTTTCGGAAGTGCAATCCTTTATAACTGTGAACCGGATCCGGATTCTCTTGGTGAACAGTTGTTCAATGATGATGCAGCACAGGGGAATGAAATTGCATATCCAGTTATCGCATACAATTACGACAATAAAGATTCAATCAGAAGTGATGCTTCCAGACTGATCAGTGGAGTGAGTGAAGCTGGTGCAGCTTCATATGTTGGTGTTCTTGGAGCTTTTACTGAAGGCGAATTTGGAATGCAGAGAGCTTCTTATGTAACCCAGCTTAGAATGCCGGTAGATAATTATGACTTTAACGGAGATAATCCAAAAGTAGACTCTGTAGTCCTTGTAGTAAGACCTCCTGCGAATACTACTTCTAATACCTATTTCTTTGAAAGCGATTCATTAAAAACAAATACGTTTGAGAAAAGTGATTTCCCGGTAGATGGAGTTGCTACAGCCGTTTCAATTGAAAGAAAAACATATCCTGTTCGTAAATACGGTAAAATAGGAGGTGGTTCAAAATCAATGAAGATCAATGTACACGAAGTGACTACGTTCTTAGATGCAAACGATGATAAGTACAAACGTTCCAATGCGGGTACAAGTATAAGCACTGGTGAGTTATTAGGATCAGGAGTATTTGATGGTAACATTAATTCCTTATCTATTACTAAAAAATCTGACAACTCGGTTGTATTTACAGGAAACCTTGGATTCAGAATGAAACTTAGCAATACAAACTTTTTCCAGACTCATATTCTTGATAAAAAAGGAAAGCCTGAACTTCAGGATGCTGCTAACTTTATCAGATATTTCAAAGGAATAAAGATTTCTGTAGATGAAACAGATAAATATCTTTACCAGTTCTCTCCTAATGACCTGCAGCTTATCATGTATTATAAATATGATAAAACAGACAACGGAACAACAACAAGACCACAAACAAATCTTGTCTTCAACTTAGGAGGTTCTAATGCTCATATCGGATTGTATGAATATAGCAGAACCAACTCTTCTGTTGAGAAGGCATTGGCTGCAATTAATTCTTCTGAAGGAGATGAAAGACTTTTTGTTCAGGGAATGGGAGGACCTTCTGTAGTAATGAAAATTAAGGATGAGACAATTGCAGACCTTAAGAAGATCTATGTTGAAAAGAAAGCAGGTATTTTAAGTGCTAAAATAAGAGTATATGTAGATCCATTGAGCTGGAAGAATACGAACTCAACAGAGGATCGTAAGTTTACCCTTTTAAATAATACTTTAAATAGTAATGGTACTATTGATTTCTCAAAATTAACCTATACATCAGATTTATCAACGGGACTTGGTTTATATAATTACAATAAGGATAAAGATTACTATGATATTATAGTAACAAAAACAATCAAGGATCTTGTTGAAGATGCAAAAGATAGTGATGGGAACTTCATTAAGAATAAACCACTAATAATCAGTGCTGGAACATTTGCTGCAAATGCTACAGGAACACTTTTAGGAGTTCGTAATACAACAAGAGCATTTGATATGAACAGAGTGATTCTGACAGGTATTGATAAAAATAATACCAATCCAAAAAGAATCCAGCTGATGGTGACTTATGCTACGAAAAAATAGAATACAATAAATACAAAATACACTAGACAAAATATAATATGTGCGGAATAGTAGGATATACAGGTTTTCAAGACGCTTACGAAATTGTAATTAATGGTCTTAGAAGATTAGAATATAGAGGGTATGACAGTGCCGGAATTGTTTTAGAAGGTTCAAATAATAAGCTTGAAGTTGAAAAAACAAAAGGCAAGGTTGAGGATTTGGTGAATATTTCGAAAGAATTAAAAGGGAAATATAAAATTGGAATGGGGCACACGCGTTGGGCAACCCACGGAGTTCCAAGTGATAGAAACTCCCATCCGCACTTGTCAAACAACGGAAAAATAGCTATTGTACATAATGGTATTATCGAAAACTATGATACCATTAAAACAATGCTTACTGAAAAAGGCTTTACTTTCAAATCAGAAACAGATACTGAAGTATTGGTAAACCTTATTCAATACTTTATGGATATTAATTCTGAAACTGATTTCCCTACGGCAGTAAGATATGCATTAAATGAAGTATATGGTGCATATGCTATCACGGTACTTCATGAAGACTATCCGGGAGTATTGGTAGTAGGAAGATTAGGTTCTCCTCTGGCAATAGGTATCGGAGAAAAAGAATATTTTATTGCATCAGATGCCTCTCCTTTCGTAGAGTTTACAAAAGAAGCCATCTACCTTGAAGAAGGACATATGGCAACAATCTCTCTTGAAAAAGGAGTAGATATCAGAACCATTAATGATAACTCTAAAATTGAGCCGGAAATTCAGGAGCTTAAAATGAGTCTGGAGCAGATCGAAAAAGGTGGATATGAGCATTTCATGCTTAAAGAAATCTTTGAACAGCCAAAATCTGTACATGATACAATGAGAGGGAGACTTCTTGTAGATGAAGGAGTTATTAAAATGGCTGGTATCTGGGATCATGTTGAGAAATTCAAAAATGCCAACAGAATCATCATTATTGCTTGTGGAACATCTTGGCATGCAGGTCTTATCGGAGAATATCTTATAGAAGAGTATGCAAGAATACCTGTTGAAGTAGAATACGCATCAGAATTCAGATACAGAAATCCAATCATTACTGATAAAGATGTGGTGATTGCTATTTCTCAATCCGGAGAAACAGCTGATACAATGGCTGCTTTAAAACTGGCAAAAGAAAAAGGTGCATTTATATATGGTATATGTAATGTTGTAGATTCTTCAATTGCAAGAATTACAGATGCCGGTTCATATACACATGCTGGTCCTGAAATTGGGGTTGCTTCTACAAAAGCATTCACGGCACAGCTTACTATTCTTACTTTAATTGCATTTAAATTAGGAAAACACAACGGAAACTTAGGAAACGCTGAATTTATGAGCTTAATTGCTGAGCTTGATGCTATTCCTAAGAAAATTGAAGAAGTGTTGAATACGACCCACGAGCTGACACAAAATATTGCAAAAGATTTTGTGAAAGCTACAAACTTCCTTTATTTAGGAAGAGGATACAATTATCCGGCTGCCCTTGAGGGAGCATTAAAATTAAAAGAAATTTCTTACATCCATGCAGAAGGATACCCAGCTGCAGAAATGAAGCACGGTCCAATTGCCCTGATCGATGAAAATATGCCAATTGTAATTATAGCACCTAAAAAAGGTCACTATGATAAAATTGTAAGTAATGTTCAGGAAATTAAAGCGAGAAAAGGAAAAATTATCGCTGTAGTGAATAAAGGAGACCGTCAGGTGAGTGAAATGGCAGATTATGTTATTGAAATCCCTGAAACTTCAGAATGTTTCTCGCCAATCGTTGCCTCCGTACCTCTACAACTGCTTGCTTATTACATCGCAGTATATAGAGGGGCAAACGTAGATCAACCGAGAAACCTTGCAAAATCTGTTACCGTGGAATAAAAAGTTGTTGTAAATAAAATAAATTTAGATTTCTTCCGTTATTTCAAAAAAAATCTTAAAAGTTTCTTAAAAAAATTATATATTTACGGCTTAATTATAAAAATTAACATGAAAAGGATATTTCTTTTATTATTGTCTGCGTCGGTAGCATCGGTATCTTGTTCAGGTGGTGGCAGCTCTTCTGTAGGGAAGCCAGGAACAAAAGGAGAATTGATACCAAGAGAAAAAACTAAATCATTTGTTGCGGAAAGACCATACGGAATGGTCGCAATTCCTGCAGGTTCATTTGTTGCTGGTTTAGCAGACCAGGATCCAACAAATACTCCTGAAAAAGCAGCATTGAAGACAGTTACTGTTTCTTCTTTCTTCATGGATGAAGCAGAAACTACCAACTCGGAGTACAGAGTATTTATCAACTATGTAAGAGACTCTATTGCGAGAACTTTACTTGCTGAAGCTGCCGGAGAAGGTGGTGATGAAGGCGGACGTAAAGGAGCTGCAATAGGAGATTACGCATATCTTGCTAAAAAAGAAGAAAATTTAACACCTTATCAAGAATATATGGAAGGCCAGGGTGGCCGAGAAGACGGAAGTTATGATGCCAGCAAAAGATTAGATTGGAAAATCCCTTTGCACTGGAGTACAACAAAATATCCGGATGTAGAATACGCAGAAGTTTTAGAATCTATGTATCTACCTTCTTCTTCCAGAATTGGAAACGAAAGAATTTTAGATGTAAGCAAGCTTAAGTATACTTACCGTTGGGGAGATATGGATGCTGCTGTTGCAGATAACGAAAGAGGAGCTAATTACCTGAAAAGCGAAAGTATCGCGATCTATCCTGATACTACAGTTTGGGTAAAAGATTTCCACTTTGCTTACAATGAGCCATTGTTTGAACAGTATTTTTGGCATAAAGCTTATAAAGACTATCCTGTAGTAGGGGTAACCTGGGATCAGGCAAGGGCTTATTGTAACTTCAGATCTAAATTGAAATCTGATTACAACGAAAGTTTAAAAAGAAAAAAACAAAGACCATTAGAATTCCGTCTTCCAACAGAGACAGAATGGGAATATGCTGCAAGAGGAGGTATGCAAAATGCTACTTACCCTTGGGGTGGTCCATATTTAATGGATGACAGAGGTTGTTACCTTGCTAACTTCAAACCGAAGAGAGGTAACTACATGGAAGATGAGAAAAAAGGTACTTATACATATACAGCTCCAGTTAAGAAATTTAAGAAAAATGGGTTTGGGTTATTTGATATGGCTGGAAACGTTTCTGAATGGACATTATCTTCGTTTAACAACTCTTCAGCTGGATTCACTTCTACATTAAATCCTTCTACTAAGGATAAAAAAGATACGAAGAAATCAGTAAGAGGTGGATCTTGGAAAGATATAGGATATGCACTAATGACAGGTGCTAGAGATTGGGAAAGAAAAGATTCCGCAAGAAGCTATATCGGATTTAGAACTGTACAGGATATTCCTGAAGCAGCTGTTAAGCCAAGAAGAGTTAACAGAAATTAATCAGACAATTTTTCAATAACAATTTTATTTAACATTAAAAAAACTAACTCAATATGTTTAAGACTAAAGATGCTTGGATGAATTTCTTTTATTCATTCGGTGCTGCAATTGTAATTCTTGGAGCTTGGCTTAAAATTACTCACATTACCTTGGGACCAATTAACGGTAACATCGCTCTTACCGTGGGACTTATTACTGAGGCGATTATCTTTATCATTTTTGCATTTGACCCTCCAAAATCTGAAGAGTCTTATGCTTGGGAAAATGTTTATCCTGAATTATTAGATAAGCATGCTAACCCAAATCCATTACACTCTAATGTATCTTCTAGAAATAACAATGCTGCAGCTCAATTTGCTGAATTAGAAAATTCTCTTTCTACCAAATTGGACAAAATGCTTGAGGATGCTAGATTAGATGTTCAATTATTTGAAAGACTGAGAACAGGAATTGATAAATTTTCAAACTCTGTTGATCAGATCAATCAAACTGTTGACGTATCTGCTTCTACGCATAAATATAATGACCAATTAAATAAAGCTGCTCAGCATATGGAAAGCATGAATGCTCTTTATGCAATGCAACTTGAAAGCGGTAAAAAACAATCAGAATTTGCTAACAAATATGTAGCAGATATGCAGAAATCTGCAGAACAATCTGAGAAATTCAATCAAGAGCTACAAGGTTTAACTTCTAATCTTAATAACTTAAATAGAGTTTATGGTGGTATGTTAACTGCTATGAAGTCTTAATTCCTAACCATTTCTAAATTTAACTACTTAATCAAAAAACAAAGAAAAGAGAATGGCACAAGGAAAACAGACCCCTCGTCAGAAGATGATCAACCTGATGTATTTGGTGTTCATCGCGATGATGGCCCTAAATATTGATGCAGAAATCATCAGATCATACTATGACTCTACGAGAGCATTGAATGAAACCAGAACTTTAACAGAAAAAAAGAACGAGAAGATCTTTGAAAGAACGTTGGAAGCTAAGGCTCAGCAAGTTCCGGATACCTACGCGCAGCCTTGGGCTCAGTACAAAGTATTGAAAACCAAAATTGATGCGTTGGTGAAATCTGCTCAGGATGTTAAAGATTTATTGAAAAAACAATCTGAGTTTCACGATAAAGATAAGGACGGAAAAGATATTGACGTAAGTGAAAACTTTGCTGCACTTAACAACAACGAAGCAACTACTGAATATTTCTTCAAAGAAGGAGATGAAAATACTCCATCAAAGAATGCATTAGATCTTAAAGCTAAAATTGATGATGTAAGAAACTATATCAATACTACTTTTGGAAGCAATGCTCAGTTACAGGATTTAGTTGCAAGAGCTAATAAGTCTCTTATTGCGGAGTATCCTAAAGGAACATCTCCAAATGAAAAGACTTGGTTCCAGAATAAATTTTATCATCAGCCGCTAATTGCTGCAATATCTAACTTGGAGATTATCCAAAATGATGCCAGAAACGTTCAGTCTGATGCATTGGCACTATTACTTCAGGAAAAAGTAGATGCGAATATTAAATTCTCAAGCTACGAACCTATTGTTTCAGGTCCGGTTGATATCCAGGCAGGAAAACAGGCTGAAGTAAAAGTAATGTTAGGAACTTATTCTAACAGCAATAAAATCAGCATCTCTGGTGTAAGCAGAGTTGAAAATGGTAAAGGTATTACACAAATTTCAGGTTCTGGAATTGGTGAACATAAATTAGGAGGTACAATTACATTAACAGATGCTTCAGGTAAGCCACAATCTTTCCCTTGGACGCATACTTATAATGTAATCGCAGGACCTAGAGAAGTAAAACTTGAAAAAGGATTATTACTTTCTGCTGATAAAATGAATGTAATGTATAGAGGACTTGAGAACCCTGTTTCAGGATCAATCTTAGGTGCTGACAATTCTAAACTTTCATTATCTGCTGCAGGAGCTACTGTAAAAGGTAAAGGTCCAGGTAAATGGGATGTAACTCCTACTACAGGAAATGTAGTTAAGTTAACATTATCAGGAACAGATCCATATGGTAAAACAGTTTCTCAGGTATTTGAGTACAGAATTAAGAATATTCCTAGACCTCAGGGTCAGATCAGAGGTAAAGCTGTAAACTTTATGCCGGCAGGTTCTATCCCTAACCAGATTGTATCAGCTACTTTACCTGACTTTGACTTCCCTGTTTCGTTCACTGTAAATAGCTTCATTATTAAGCTTCCAGGAAAAGCAGGTACTCTGATTCAAGGTAGTTCACTATCAGGAGCAGAAGGTATGCTTAGAAACCTTAGACCTGGTGATGTAGTTCAGATCTATGATATTCAGGCTACGGCTACAGGATTGGGTAACCAGAAACTTAAGGAAATTTCGCCTGTAATTATTAATGTACAATAAGGTTAATTTGTAAAATCATATTATGAAAAAATATATTAGCACCCTTTTAGTTTTAGTTTCGGGATTCGCATTTTCCCAGACTATTCTGAATGCTGCTTCTCCCGAAGAATTTAGACAAATGAGATCTGAATCTATGAGAAAAGCAGGGGATACTGTTATCAGCAATAAAGTAAAGCCTCTTGAATATGGTTTCGTTGATGACAAAGATATTTACAAGAGTATGTTTGTTTGGGAAATCATTGATATGAATGATAAGATCAACCAGCCATTCTATTATGACAATCCGGATGGTCTTCTTTCAAGCTCTACAAGATCTTTATATCAATTACTACTTGATGGAGCCCTTAAAGGTGACATTAAAGAAGTTTATGATGACGAAAACTTTGTGACAAGACTTACACCTGAAGCCATTCAGAAAAGATTGGAAAGTATAAGACTTGACGAAGAAGCAATCGATATTCTTAACTCTGGAAGAACACTTACAGAAGACGAGAAAAAAAGATTAACAGATATCATCAGAACGACTACTGATAAAGTAAAAGTTCTTAAAGTGATGGGTATGTGGTTTATCGATAAGAGAGACGGTCAGATGAAATACAGACCTTTAGGTATCGCAGCTATGGGACCAGATCCTACATCTGTTGGAAGAATTGGTCCTGACGGTCAGCCTTTAGCAGGTGCTGATGAATTGATCGACTTATTCTGGATCTATTATCCAAGCGCTCGTGATATTTTGGCAAATAATTATGTTTTCAATAGAAAAAATTCTTCTGCCGACCTATCTTTTGATGATATCATCAATGCAAGAAGATTCTCTTCTATTATCTATAAGTCTTCAAGCGGCTTAGGAGATGGTACTATCAAAGACTATATTCCTAAAAATGCTGATGAACAGCTGGAAGAAAGCGATAGAATCAAATCGCAGATTCTTGACATGGAAAATGATATGTGGAATTACTAGATTTCACTTGATATTTATAGAAAACCTGAGTATTTTTACTCAGGTTTTTTTTATTATGAAATCGCCCTTTGTTTATTGCTACTCAATAATCAATGATATTGGGGATTACATATGACCTTTAAATAAATGAAATTTCTCATATGAAAAATGTAGATTATATTATTGTAGGAGACGGATATGCAGGACTTTTTCTGGCTCATCAGCTAATTAAGAACAATAAATCGTTTGTGATCTTTTCTGAAGGAAGAAAAAGTGCTTCACAGATTTCAGCCGGAATTATCAATCCTGTTGTTCTTAAAAAGTTTACCACATTTTGGAAAGCACAGGAACAAATAGACTTTCTTAAAGACAGCCTTAAAGAAATAGAAACTTATACCGGAGAAAATTACCTGATCAATGCTCCCATTCACAGAATTTTTCATGATGAGAATGAGCAGAACTTGTGGTTGAAAAAATCGGGAAATGAAGAATTATCTGCTTTTCTTGATAAAAATTTTGATTCTTTAAATGGGGTAAAAAACGATTTTCAGACCGGAAAGGTGAATCAGTCTGCCAGACTTAATGTTAATGGATTTTTTAATGGTTTATTCAGTTATTTGGAAAAAAATGATCATTTGATAAAAGAAAAATTCGATTATCCCAAACTGAACCCTTTTGAATCGGTTTATAAAGATATTTCTTTCAAAAATATTATTTTCTGCGAAGGTATGGGAGTGAAAGAAAATCCATATTTTTCAGAAGTTGCTGTGGTTCCTAATAAAGGTCATCATATAAAAGTGAAACTTTCCCAATCAATTCAGGAAAACGTCACCATTAAAAAGAAACACTTCTTATTTCCCACCGGAAACGGACTTTATTTTTATGGTGGAACCTACGACAGAGACCAGCTCCATCATCATATTGATGACTCAGCGGTCACTCAATTGGTCAATGGGCTTTCTGAATTTTATCCCTGTGATTTTGAAGTGGAAGAAGTACATTTTGGTTTCCGTCCTACTGTAAAAGACAGAAGACCAATCATCGGGAGGCATGAAACATTGCATAATTTGTATGTTTTTAATGGAATGGGAGCCCGTGGTATCCTGAATGGATGCTATTTTGCACGTGACTTGTTCCGTTTTATTGAAAATGATATTCCACTGCATGAAGAAGTTTCATCAAGGAGATTTCAATAGCATATCTTAGTGTAAAGATTCAAAACTATAAAGCATATGAACGAAAATATATTAGGTATCATTGCCGGTTTTCTTACTTCTGTTTCAATGATTCCGCAGCTTGTAAAAGTGATCAGAGAAAAGAATGTAGAAGATATTTCTTTGCTCATGCTTCTGGTCCTTATTTCAGGGCTTTCATTATGGGTATGGTATGGTTTTGCAAAAAATGAACTGCCTATTATTTTATCAAATTCGTTTGCTGTTCTGGTGAATATAAGCCTTCTGATTTGCTATAGAATGTACAATAAAAAAGAGTAATCCTATATAAATGAAAAAGACACCTTATCAAAAGGTGTCTTTATATTTTTACTGTAAAAAGATTCAATTACTGAAGAACAAATTTAGCTAAAGGAGCCATTCTTGCCTTGTTTAAAGTAAGCGTATTTCCGTTTACAGAGTAGTTATCTGCAGCAAGGACTGCTTTAGTAAACTGGTTTTCAATATCCAGATCTTCACAAGCCATCATGGTAGACATTCCCTGATTGAATTTTATTCTCATGATTTCAGGTTTAATCTCGAAAGTTCCTCCAAATCCGTTACATCCGGCATGACCTTCATATCTCATTCCATCCATATTAAGTTTGAAATGAGGATTGTTTTTAGGGTTTTTAAGTTCAATCGGTTTCCCGTTAAGCTCTATAAGTTTCCAGGTTTTTCCGGTAATATCAGTAGTCGCTTTTTGTGCGTTTTGTGTTTTACATGAAACAACCAGAAATGTTGCAATAACAAGTGCCGATAAATAATAATATAAACTTTTCATAATGCTTATTTTTTTAAGATGAATGCTATTCCTTATGCTAATACGATGCCATTTTTGCCGGGCCAGATTCTTTTTTTGCCTGTTTAAGATGGAATAGAACCATGTCTACATTCTTCTTAAGGAAAGTTATATTTCCCTTAATATCAGAATATTGATACTCTTCATTGGAGGCAGTATATTCAGGTAAAGCATCACTTTTTTTAAGGTCAAAAGTTTTACCGTTTAAATGTATTGTTGCGGTATTTTTGGTGTTGTTGATCGTCACTTCTATCTTTTCCCCATAGCTGTCAACGTACACATCTTTGAAAATTTCGTCTGTGTTTTCGGGTGCGGCAGCGGTAATAGTTTCAGCTTCTTTACTCGGATGTTTACACGCTGTTAGGGAAAGAATGGTCAATCCTAAAAGGATTGGTGTTAATAATTTTTTCATAGTGATAAGTGATTTTAAAGTGTTTCATGAATTATGATGTTAATGCCTTATAAATTTACAAATATTTTTAATAAATATATGTTAATTTTTCATAAACTAACAGAGAGTTAAGATTTTATCTAATTTAACTCACTGTTTTATGAAACATTATTCGCGAAACAGAAAATAATAATTATTGTAGAAAAGTGGGGATTATCGTTGTTGTTTCAGGGATTTTAACGAACTTATTTTCACTGGTATAGTGTGCTTTTTTTTCATTTTTCATTTGTTGTGTAAATTTTTGGCAAAAATAATTCAAAAAGAAGAGAGTAACAATAAGTTAATGTTAATAATTCTAATTCATGATAAAGTTTAGGTTGGACTATTTTAACTTTCAGTTTTCAAATAAAAATCTTCAAAACAGAACAATTATGCACTTCATGATGTTCAAAAAAGCAACAACATTATAATTAAATTTTCCTTAAATTGAAAAATATGGCTTGATTTTTGAAAATTGTAAACTGCTCAGATAGAATTTCAAAATTGCTTGCATTGTGCTTGAATACGATGAAAGTTCACTATTTTTCAAACTTTTTTATTCAGGTATTTTAAAGGATAGTTAAATTTTGTTAATCTACTATGATAATATCATAATCTGGGTGTACATTTGCCACTTCAAAATGAGAAACTTTATAGTATACTTTTTAACTGGTCTTTTTCTGCTCTTTGTAGTAGAAAGCAGACTCGATGTTAAAACGCTACGAAATGACTACAATGGTCATGTTTCTCATCATATGCCGAAAAGAGCCAACCGTCTCAACCAGACTTTTGAAAAACTTTCTGTTCAGCAGATGGCCGATAATGTAGACAACTCCACATTAGAACTTGCTGAAAATGATTTCCAGCTGTCTGATGTATGGGAGGCTATTATTGTTTTTGCCGGAGTTTTCAGCCTGGTTTATATTTTTGGATTAAAAAGCTATAAACGGTTTAGACCGGATATTCATGGCTTTGTCTTTGGTCTTACTGCCAAAAGATTCATTCTGATCCGTTCTATTAGAATTTAAAATTTTCTCGATCTATTCATTTTTCTGCCTGATTCCGGGTAGAAATACTTTGCGTTGTGTATGTCGGTAATCATCACATCGTCCCTCTTTTATTACCGTTTTATTTCTATCAAAACATTAACGATTTATATAAACTCTAGAATTATGATAAAGAGAGTTGCTTCGGGAATTGCGCTGAGTGCCCTTCTGTTGGCAGTTGGCTGCAATAAGAAAAAAGAAGAAAAAGAAGAAGTTACCGTATATCCGGTGACGTCCCCTGTAGTAATGGATACTGTAATCAACAAAGAATACGTAGCCCAGATTCAATCCGTAAAAAACATTGAAGTAAGAGCCCAGGAAAAGGGCTTTCTGGAAAAGATCTTTGTAGATGAAGGACAATACGTACAGGCGGGACAGACATTGTTTCGAATCATGCCTAAACTGTATCAGGCAGAATTATTAAAAGCAAAAGCAGAGGTAGAACAGGCTTCTATCGAACTGAAAAATGCAAGTACATTAGCAGGAAACAATATTGTTTCTAAAAATGAAAAAGCAATGGCAAAAGCCAAGCTGGATGCTGCTAATGCAGAAATGAAACTGGCTCAGATCCATCTTTCATTTACGGATATCAAAGCACCATTCTCTGGTGTTATCAACAGAATCCCTTTGAAGCTTGGAAGTCTTGTTGACGAAGGTGATTTGTTGACTTCATTATCAGATAACACAAGTATCTATACTTATTTTAATGTTTCTGAACCGGAATATTTAAGTTATCAGACTCACGCGGCAGACAGAGGCAGCAATCAGGTGTCTCTGATCACAGCAAACGGAGAAACCTATTCGCAGAAAGGAGAAATCCAGACTATTGAAGGAGAATTTGACAACGAAACAGGTAATATTGCTTTCCGTGCCAAGTTCCCGAATCCTGATAAACTCTTAAGAAATGGAGAGACAGGAAAAATACAGATGTCAATGCCTGTTCATAATGCACTCATTATTCCTCAGAAAGCTACTTATGAGATTCAGGATCAGAAATACGTATTTGTCATTGATAAAAATGGAATGGCAAAATCCCGAAATATCAAAATCGCTTATGAACTTCCGGATCTTTATGTAGTAGGTTCAGGTATTTCAAAAGGAGACCAGATCCTTTTGGAAGGAGTTCAGAAAGTGAAGGATGATCAAAAGGTGAAAACAAAATTCCAGGATCCTAAGAAAGTTCTTCAATCATTGAAATTAAAAGCAGAGTAGTGGTCTCTAAAATGAAGTAGTATGTTTAAGAAATTCATTCGCAGACCAGTTCTGTCTATAGTAATCTCATTGATTATTGTATTTATGGGGATATTGTCATTGGTAAAACTTCCTGTGACGCAGTTCCCATCCATTTCTCCGCCTAAAGTAAATATTACCGCAGAATACCCCGGAGCTAACAACGAATTGTTGATTAAATCCGTAGTGATCCCATTAGAAAGAGGGTTAAACGGTGTTCCGGGTATGAAATATATGACCTCGGATGCAGGAAATGACGGGGAAGCTTCCATTCAGATTGTATTTGATCTAGGAACAGATCCCAACGTAGCTGCAGTAAACGTTCAGAACCGTGTATCTTCAGTGGTGAATAAACTTCCTCCTCTTGTAGTACGTGAAGGGGTAAAGATCACTCGTGAAGAACCTAACATGTTGATGTATATTAACCTGTACAGTGATGATCCTAAAGCTGACCAGAAATTCCTTTTCAACTATGCAGATATCAACGTAATGTCTGAATTGAGAAGGGTAAGCGGGGTTGGTTTTGCCGATATCCTGGGAACCCGTGAATATGCTATGCGTATCTGGCTTAAACCTGATAGATTAACTGCCTATAATATTTCCGCCGATGAAGTAATGGAATCTCTGAATGAGCAGAGTTTGGAAGCATCTCCGGGTAAAACTGGAGAAAGTTCAGGAAAACGCTCTCAGTCATTTGAATATGTATTAAAATATCCGGGTCGTTTCAACAACGAAAAAGATTATGGAAACATTATTCTAAAAGCAAAACCGGATGGTGAATCTGTAAGGCTGAAAGATGTTGCAGATATAGAATTCGGAAGTTCCATGTATGATATTTATTCCACATTGAACGGGAAACCTTCTGCGGCGATTACAGTAAAACAATCCTACGGATCTAATGCAAGCGATGTTATCAAAAACGTAAAAGCATTGATGAAGGATCTTGAAAAAAATAACTTCCCTAAAGGAATGCATTATGACATTAGTTATGACGTTTCAAGATTCCTGGATGCATCCATGGAAAAGGTAATCCATACGTTATTTGAGGCCTTTATTTTGGTTGCTATTGTGGTATTCCTATTCCTTGGAGACTGGCGTTCAACTTTGATTCCGGCACTGGCTGTTCCCGTTTCATTGGTAGGAACATTTGCAGTAATGTCTGCTTTCGGAATTACCCTGAATATGATTTCGCTTTTTGCATTGGTAATGGCGATCGGGGTTGTAGTAGATGACGCGATTGTAGTAATTGAAGCCGTTCATGCCAAGATGGAAGAAAAACATCTGTCTCCATTGAAAGCGACAGAAGAAGCAATGCATGAGATCAGTGGAGCAATTATCGCAATTACATTGGTAATGGCATCTGTATTTATTCCGATTGCATTTATGTCCGGACCGGTTGGGGTATTCTACCGTCAGTTCTCTATTACAATGGCTTCATCCATTATCTTATCAGGGGTTGTAGCACTTACTTTAACACCGGCTTTGTGTGCGTTGATCTTAAGAAATAACCACGGAAAACCTAAAAAGAAAACACCGGTTACCATCTTCCTTGATAAATTTAATAATGTATTTACAAAAGGAGCAGGAAGATATGAGAAGATGCTGAATAAAACAGTGACCAAAAAGACAATAACATTACCATTGTTATTAGCGTTTTGTGCCTGTACATTCTTCCTGAGCAACTCTTTACCATCTGGATTTATCCCGGCAGAAGATCAGGGAATGATCTATGCCATTATTCAGACTCCTCCGGGATCTACCTTAGAAAGAACCAATCAGATTGCCAAAGAACTTCTGAGAGAATCTGAAGACATTGACGGTGTACAGTCTGTTTCATCCCTGGCAGGATACGAGATTTTGACCGAAGGTACCGGATCCAACTCAGGAACCTGTCTGATCAACCTTAAAAGCTGGGAAGAACGTAAAGAATCCGCCGCAGAAATCATTGAAAAGCTGGAGGAAAAAGCCAAGAATATCCCAGGTGCCAATATAGAATTCTTCCAACCACCTTCCGTTCCCGGATATGGGGCTGCCGGAGGGTTTGAACTTCGTCTGCTGGATAAAGCAGGAAGTGGAGATTATCATAAAATGGAACAGGTAAGTAATGACTTTGTGAAGGAGCTTAAGAAGCGTCCGGAACTTGGATCTGCATTTACATTTTATTCCGCTAGTTTCCCGCAATATATGCTTAAGATTGATAATGATCTTGCAGAACAAAAAGGAGTCACCATTGAAAAAGCAATGGATAACCTGTCTACATTGATCGGATCCAACTATGAGACAAGTTTCATTCGTTTTGACAGGCCATATAAGGTAATCGTTCAGGCTGGACCTCAATACCGTGCATTGCCAACGGATCTTTTAAAACTATATGTTAAAAATGATAAGGATCAGATGGTGCCGTATTCAGATTTCATGAGATTAGAAAAGGTTTACGGATTATCTGAGATTACAAGACATAATATGTATAACTCTGCAGAGGTGAGTGGAACTCCAGCGCCTGGATATAGTAGCGGACAAGCTATTAAAGCAATTCAGGAAGTTGCTGATAAAACTCTTCCAAGAGGTTTTGGTATCGACTGGGCAGGTATTTCAAAAGATGAAGTAAGCCGTGGAAATGAAGCGGTGTTTATCTTCCTGGTGTGTCTAGGATTTGTTTACCTGATCCTTTCTGCACAATATGAGAGTTTCATCCTTCCACTTCCGGTAATTTTATCACTTCCGGTTGGTATTTTCGGAGCCTTTTTATGTTTAAAACTTTTAGGACTGGAAAATAACATTTATGCACAGGTGGCTATGGTCATGTTGATTGGGCTTTTGGGTAAAAACGCCGTGTTGATTGTAGAGTTTGCTGTACAGAAGAAGGCAGAAGAAGGAATTCCTGTAGCAAAAGCTGCAATTGAAGGAGCTGCTATTCGTTTCCGTCCGATTCTGATGACATCGTTTGCATTCATTGCCGGTTTGATTCCATTGGTTATTGCAACAGGGCCGGGTGCGGTTGGTAACAGAACCATTGGTACTGCAGCCGCAGGAGGAATGTTAATCGGAACTATTTTCGGATTGATGATTATCCCTGGGTTGTATTATATCTTCGGAACCATCGCAGATAAGTCGAGACTGGCAAAATATGAAGAAGAGAATCCTTTAACAGAACAAACTGAACCTTATGAACATGATGGAAAATTTGAAGACTAAAAATATAATTGCAGCCATTGCCTTATCACTTGTTCTTGCAAGTTGTAAGGCACCCATGGCGACTGTCATAAAAGACGAGGTAAAAGAAAATATTCCTCAGAACTTTAATCAGGAAGAACAGCAGGATGCTAATAATAACAGCGGAACAACACCATGGCGACAGTTCTTTACAGATCCAAACCTGGTAACTCTGATTGAAACTGCTTTAAAAAATAATCAGGAGCTGTTAATCACTCTTCAGGAGATTGAAATTGCTAAAAGTGGTGTTCTGGCTAAAAAAGGAAGACTTACCCCTACTGTTTCAGCAGGAATAGGTGCCGGATTGAAAAAAGCCGGCCGTTACACCAGTGAAGGAGCAGGTGATGCCACTACAGAAATAGAACCCGGAAAAGAAATGCCGGATCCACTGGGTAATTTTGAAGCAGGATTAAATGCAAGCTGGGAGATTGATATCTGGAAAAAACTGAGAATTGAAAAAGAATCAGCAGTAGCTCACTATCTTTCTACTGTGGAAGGTAAAAACTTTGTTCTTTCTAATCTTATTGAAGAAGTTGCTGATAATTACTATGAATTGTTGGCTCTTGATAACCAGTTGGATATTATACAACAGTATATCAAACTTCAGCAAAGAGCGTTGGAAATTTCCAAAATTCAGAAAGAAGCTGCGGCTGCAACGGAACTGGCCGTGAAGAAATTTGAGGCAGAATTGGCGAAATCCAAAGCAGCAGAATATACAATCCGTCAGCAGATCACTGAGAAGGAAAATGAAATCAATGCGCTGTTAGGAAGATATCCACAACCGATTGTGAGAACAAAGGAAAACTTTATGTCTACTATTCCTCCAACGGTTTATACAGGAATTCCATCACAATTGCTGGCAAACAGACCTGATATCAAGCAGGCAGAACTGGAATTAAAAGCTTCAAAACTTGATGTAGAAGCAGCAAGAAAAGAATTTTATCCCTCTTTGGAAATTTCTGCAACATTAGGATTAGAGGCTTTCAAACCATCATATCTTGTTAAACTGCCGGAATCAATTGCTTACAATCTTGCAGGTGAATTAGCAGGACCACTGATTAATAAAAGTGCCATAAAAGCTAATTTCCAGACAGCAGATGCAAAACAGGTTCAGGCATTGTATGAATATGATAAAACTATTTTGAATGCTTATCTGGATGTTGCCAATCTAATGTCTAAAGTTAAAAATATAGATCAGTATTATCAATTGAAATCTCAGGAAACCAAAGCCCTGGATCAGTCTATTGATATCGCGAATCAGTTGTTCCGTAACTCCAGAGCAGATTATCTTGAAGTTCTTTTGAATCAGAGAGACGCGCTGGATGCTAAAATGGAACTCATAGAAGCGAAGCAGAAACAGCTCAACACAGTAGTTGACATCTATAAAAGTTTAGGTGGAGGCTGGAAATAAAACATCATAATTCTATCAATAAACAGTTAATGTTTTTTGGAAGGGTCAATTCTTTTGAGTTGGCCCTTTTTTTAATGCGACAAGTTTTGTCGTTTTGCGTATGTATTTTTGTCATCATAAGATAAAGTCAAATATAAATAAGCAAATCAAATAATAAATATTATGATTTATGTTAAATCGCATCTTTGGGATTTCTATGTCTTAAAAAGTGTTAAATTTGCGAAGTTTTAAACAAAACTAATTACTAACTCAGAAAACAACATTGGAATGAAAAAATTCTATATCGGTGCATTTACTTTATGCACGGTCTAGGGCATATCTGCTCAGGAGGTGGTATGGCAGAAAGACATCAAATCCTCTACCCAGGATTTTCTTAGCCAGGTTACCACAACAATTGATCAGCAATATTTAATCACGGGAAGCTCTATTCAAAGCAATAAGCAGCAAGCTTCAGGCAGTAAGCAGAATAATGGTTACGATTTCCATTTGGTAAAACTTAATCAACAAGGAAATGAAGTCTGGGAGAAATATTTCTCAGGATCAAACCACGACTATTTATCAGCAACAGTTACCACACAGGATGGCGGATTTCTATTAGCCGGAACATCTTATTCAGGAAAAGGATTAGATAAAAAAGAGGATTCAAAAGGAGGTTCAGATATCTGGCTGATCAGAATCAATGAATTTGGTGATGAATTGTGGCAGAAAACCTTAGGCAGCTCTTCAGATGAAGAAGCCAGAGCTGTGATTCAAACTACAGATTTAGGATTCTTTGTTACCGGCAATGTGCAGAATTCCTCGAAAGGCTATGGTTCTAAAGATGTATTAATTACAAAGTTAGACAAAGACGGAAAAGAGTTATCTCAACTAATTTTAGGTGGAAAAGGCTTAGACGAAGTAGAGAAGATGATTCCAACGAAGGATGGCGGAGCATTGCTTGGAATTTATTCCAGAAGTTCCGAGGTTCGTGTTTCGGGATCTGAAAAGGGGTCCGGAATGCGAGATGCGGATTCTGTGTCAAACATTCAAAACTCGAATCCCGTATCCCGAAACTCGAAACAAACTGAAAACTTCGGGGAAGGCGATTACTGGATCGTAAAGCTTGACAAAAACGGAAAAGTAGAATGGGAAAAGAACTTTGGAGGAAAAGGAGATGATCATATCAGAACTTTGGCTTTAACTTCAACAGGATTTATTATTGGTGGAGAATCCAGATCAGAGAGATCAGGAAATAAAACGGTAGGAATAGAAGAGGGAACAGACCTTTGGCTGATTTCTTTAAATGAAAAAGGAGATGAACAGTGGCAGAAATCTTACAATTTCAAAAACAGAGACATCTTAATGAGTATGAGCGTTCTTCATTCCGCAGATGACAAATCTTCCAAGGGAATTCTATTAGGAGGATATACTCAGGCAGAAGGAAGAATACAGACTGATGATGAGACCTTCTGGATGCTTTACCTGGATCAGAATGGCAATGAACAGTGGAGAAAACATGTCAAGGGAGAATCCAGAAAGAAGGAAGAAAGACTTTCTGACTTAAAACTGAACAGAGATGGTTCAATTGTTCTGGCAGGAACCAGTGCAGAAGAATTGGGTAAAGAAAACTGGAAGATCGTAAAACTGGGTGACAAACAAGTTGATCAGCTCATTGAAAAATATGATATCAAAATCTATCCAAACCCAGTTTCAGATTATGCTTATGTAGAAATTGGCTTTGATTTCAAAGATGCTGATATTCTGTTGTATGATATGTCTGGTAGACAGCTTCAGAGTATTAAAACCAAAAACAATGTGACTAAGATTAATACCCAGGCTTTGGTTCAGGGAGCTTATCTGATTACTATAAAAACTGATACCAACAAAACGGCGAACGCTAAACTAATTAAGAAATAGAACATAATAATGAAAAGAAATATAACCAGTTTGTTTTTTTGTCTGTCTTTAACTACAGCAATAGCACAAACTACGGGAAGCAAACAATCAACCCTTCCCAATATCATTCCTCCCTCTGCGGAATCTTATAAACTGGGAGCTTTTGGAAATCTTCCGGTAAGCCTTTTTACGGGGAATGCCAATGTAGATATTCCTGTTACATCCTTTGATACAGAAAGTATTAATATTCCAGTCAGGCTCAATTATTTTTCCAATGGAATCAAAGTAGACGATATGAACGGCTCTACAGGACTCGGCTGGAATCTTATTTCGGGAGGTGTGATTACAAGGGTAATAAGAGATCTTCCTGATGAAGACAATCAGTCCAATATAAATATTCCGACCAACATCGGTGATCTGGGTGCTAATACTACAGCAGCCATGCAGTTTTTCCAGGATGCCTCTTTCGATGATATAGATACAGAACAGGATTTATACATGGCGAGCTTTGGAGGAATACAGATCAAATTCGTATTTGATAAAAAAGGAATTCCGGTTATTTATTCCCAAAAAGATGTGGTCATTGAGGGGGCAAGTGGAGGAAATTCTTTTACCATAACAGTAGATAATGGAACCAAATATTATTTTACAGATAAGGAAACCACTTCCAACCGTACTGCCGGGGCGGGACATTCACTTATCTCCATTTCTACAACTGCCTGGTATTTGACGAAAATTGAGGACGTAACCAGTGGAGAAACGGTATTTATTGAAAATGTGGATGGCGGGTATACCGCTACAATGAGCCAATCACAAACTTTATCTTATACATCACCTAACGCAGGTCCTATGACGTCTAGTTGTGGAAACCCTGCATTTATCCGCTATCCGCAGGTAAGTGAACTGATGAGCCATAATCAGACCGTTACCGGAAAACAGATCAAACGAATTTATAGTAATAATCCTTCCTATGGCGAAATTATTTTTGATTATCTGCAATCGGCAGGTAGTGGAGATTATAAAAGACTGCAAAAAGTTACAAAAAAGGTTAATGGCAATATCATCAATGATGTTACCCTTAATTACAATCTTACCGCTAATAACCGTCTGTTTTTGAGTTCTGTAGTGGATAGTGTTTTAAATACCACCTATGGATTTCAGTACAATTTACCGGATGTATTTCCTCAAAGGCTTTCCTTTAGCAGAGACAGCTGGGGATATTATAACGGAATGATCGACAATACCAACCTGGTTCCTTCCATACCTGAAGTATCAATGTGGAGTTCATACAACGGAGCTGCGCAGCAGGTTAGTCCACAAAATACGGCTATTGGAATACTTCAAAAGATTGTCTATCCTACGAAAGGATCTACAGAGTTTACCTATGAAAATAATACCGCGATTGAGAAAAATGTAATGCTCAGTCCATCGGAAAGGACAGGGACTCAGATCAAAGCCACGGCAGATGATACTAACGGTCATGTTGAAAATACAGTGGCTTTTACCCCGCTCCGAACAGAAGATATTACTCTGGGAGGGAGTGCCCAGTTTAACAGCTCATGTGATCCTGCTGAACAGGTCGCCGGAAAACACCGGGCAATTGTTAGCCTGCTCAAAGCTAATGGCCAGGCGGTTCCATTATACTATAAAAGTCCTACCGGGATTGTTACCGATGCAGGAAATTCGGTTACTTTTCCTACTAATAATGGAGCTGAACTTTTCGCTCATGTTCAAAAAGATGAGCCTTTAACCCTTAAACTTTGGACTCTATTTGTTTGTACCCGCTCTACGGCGTCAGCAAGTTATACCACCAAAGAGGCTGTTTACGGAGACAAAGAAGGACCAATTGGCGGCCTGCGAATTGCCAAGATTACAGATGCTACAGAAAATGGGGTGGCAACAACCAGAAAATTTGTTTATCGTGATTTGAATGAACAAAATACGGAAGCTGTTGTATTGCGAACCCCGGCATTTCAGGAGCAGCTTCTTTTTACAAGAACCTGTAGTACAAATAACCCTAACCTTCCAAGTGGATCTGTACCTACAGGAGTAGAAAGATTTCCGTACACGATGGTGACTTCTTCCAATATTAACCAGCTCTTTGCTACTCATCCCAATGTATTTTATAAAACAGTTCAGGAAATTGTAGAGGGAAAATCAAATATTATCCATAATTATTCTATCAGTTCAGATGATTTTGGAAAAGTAATTCATGGGGACAATATCCGAAACTCCGTCTGGACCAACTTTGGCTGGAATAACGGGCGCGAAATTTTTACCAAATACCTTGATGTCGGTAATAATATGGTGCGTACTGTGGAGATGAATTATGAAGAGGATAACAGCCGAAAATACCAGGTAGACGGGTTTTCGATCAGAAAAAATTATGATAATCCAGTGACCAAGAATGAGACAAAGCTCTGTACGGCAGAGGATGTGGTAAAAACCATTTCCTATACCTATTGTACTGCGAGTCATTCTCACAAATATAATGCAGTAGATGGGTATAAAAACTGTCATGCAGCAGGTGCTCAAAATACGACTCAAACGTATAATGATGTTTGCTTTGGTAAGCCGGTAGGTTTAATTACCTATGAAGATAAATTAGATAACCTTGATATCGTACAGTACAAAAATATCTCCCATTTTGAATACCTGAAGTCCCAGAAAACAATAGATTACCTGAACGGAAATGCGATGAAAACGGAAACTCAGTATTTCTATAACAATCCTAAACATACCCAGCTGACCAGTCAGAAAACCATATTCCCGGATCTGTCCACAAAGGAAAAAACATATCAGTACGCCCATGAGAAAAACAACCAGCTGATGATTGATAAGAATATGGTAAGTATTTCTTTGGAAACCAAAGCACAGCAAACCGTAGATAACATTACTAAAGTAACATCAAGGGAAGAAACAATTTATCCAACCGCTCTCCCTCATGCGATTACTGGGAATTTAGTACTTCCATTGTCTGAATATTCTTACGATACTCTGAATCCAGCAATTTCCTCTAAGGAGGTTACCTATGAAAAATATGATGAGAACGGAAATATTCTCCAGTACAGGGAAAAAGACGGTACCCCTGTAAGTATTGTCTGGGGGTATAACAAAACCAAACCGATTGCAAAAATTGTAGGCTCTACCTATAGTCAAATCGAAGGAATGATAAGTACTATCGTAGCCAAGTCTAATGAAGATGCCGCTGATCCTACCAAGGAAGCCGATCTGTTATCAGCTCTTGATGCCTTCCAGCCTGTGGGAATGATTACCAAGTATACCTATGATCCTTTGGTGGGGGTAACTACTATTACGCCACCATCAGGAGTTAGAGAACTCTATGTATATGACACTGCTAACCGATTGAAACAGGTTCAGGTAAGAGAAAGAGATAATGCAGGAACATACAGTTTTAAGGTGGTCAAAGAATTTAAGTATAATTATAAGCAGTAAACACCAATGAAAAAAATTAAAATTTTAGGTCTGCTGTTTACAGCAATGGCAACCTATGCGCAAAGTAAAACAGAAAACTATATACAATCCAAAACCTGTCTAAGCGGTGACTGTACAAAGAAAACAGAGACCATTACCTATTTCGATGGACTGGGAAGACCCAAGCAGATTGTCAGTGTAAAAGCGACTACCACGGGAAAAGACCTGGTTACCCCTATTACCTATGACGGGTTTGGAAGACAGGATAAGGATATCCTTCCTGTTCCTGCAACTACACTCAATTCAGCCATTCATACCGGGATTGTGAATGAAACTGCTGCTAATTCTTATTACGGTGTCACCAATGCCTACACAGAAAAGGAAATTGAAAAATCTCCCTTAGACAGGGTAAAGCAGTTGGCTCAGCCGGGTGATCCCTGGAAGATGAGCAGCGGACACACCCAGAAATTTAAATATGAGGTGAACCTCGGGACAGAGGTTAAGAAGTTTATTACGAGTACAACCACAGGTACAGTAGGGGCGGATAACAAAACTGTTTCTTCTGTGTCCCTAACGCCGGGCAGTATTTTTTATAATGCTGGCACTTTATACAAGAATACTGTAACGGATGAAGATGGAACTCCTGTCATAGAGTTTCAGAATGGACGCGGTGAGACTGTACTGGTGCGTAGAACAGACGGATCGCAGAACATCGACACCTATTATGTTTATAACGAATACGGGCAAAAGGCATTTGTAATACCTGCTTTGGCCTTGCAAAAGATTGAACAAAATAATAATGTGGTTACCACAGATATTTTGAACACCTATTGCTACCAGTACCGATATGATGGATTAGACAGACAGGTGGAAAAAAGGTTGCCGGGAAGAGACGATTGGGAATCTGTGGTGTATGATGCTGCTGACCGTCCGGTGCTTACTCAGGATGTTAACCTGAAAAATAAGGGACAATGGCTGTTGACCAAATATGACGCTTTTGGCCGTGTTGCCTATACAGGGCTTATTACTGGAGGGGACAGAGCCAGTATGCAAGGCCAGATCGCTAGTCTTGTTATCAGTGAAGAGCCAACTGCCAATGGATTTGCCAAAGATGGCATTGTATTGTATTATACCAATAATTTCCTTCCGGGTTTTACTAAACTGCTTACCGTCAATTACTATGATTCTTATCCAAGGGATGCAAAGGAGTTTCCACCTGCGAAAATCCTCGATCAGTTTGTAGTCAACGAAGACAAAACGCTTAATGGAGGTGTCAATACCCAGGGTCTACCTACAGCTTCTTATATAAAGAATATTGAAGATGATAACTGGACCAAAACTTATTTCTATTACAATACCAAAGGTGGAAAGGTAGCTGAGAAAAGCTGGAATCATTTAGGAGGATATACCAAAAAGGAATTTAAACTTGATTTCTCCGGTGCTGTGGATGAAAGTTATACCTATCACAAAAAAGGAAGTGCAGATGCGGAAGTGGTTATCAAAGAAAGATTTGTATACGACGACCAAAAAAGACTTCTGAAGCTCTATCATAAGGTGAACAGTCTAACAGAAGAACTTATGGTAGAAAACATCTACAATGACCTGGGACAGCTTACTAATAAAAAGACAGGTAATACCACGGGTACCCCTTTGCAGTCTATAGACCAGACCTACAATATCAGGGGATGGCTTACCAAAGTGAATGATCCTACGAATTTAAACGGGAAGCTTTTTGCCTATGAAATTAAATACCATAACCCTGTATATTCTACAGTTTCTACCGGGAAATACAATGGGAATATTGCAGAAATAGATTGGCAGGCTGCTGATGGAGGAACGCTTAGAAGATATAATTATCAGTACGATGGATTAGAACGATTAAAAAACGGGATCTATTCTGAACCCAATGCAACGGTTCCAAAGAATAATTATTACAATGAGGCTCTTACTTATGAGGTTAATGGTAATATCCAGAGCCTGAAAAGAAATATGCTGCTCCAGAATTTAGGAGCTCAGGTGATGGATGATCTTTCTTATGTCTACTCTGGAAACAGGCTTACTTCTGTCACAGAAACTTCTGGAAATTATAATGGTTATCCTGATTCTTCCGGTAACCCCATCTCCTATGATGCTAATGGAAACATGACAGATCATGTGGATAAAGGCATTTTGCAGATTGATTACAATTATCTGAATCTGCCTGATTATGTCAAGTTTGATAAAACCTATGTACCGCGAAACCTGAATCCAGGAGTGTTGGACTATAATGTAAATACGAAGTACTTATACAACGCAGCTGGAGCAAAATTGAGAAAAGTGTATACCTATGCATCAGGCAGAGGACAGATGGAAACCATTGACAAAACTGATTATCTGGATGGATTTCAATATACCAATGATGTTTTAAATTTTGTACCTACCTCAGAGGGGTATTATGATTTCGTTCAAAATAAGTATATTTACAATTATACAGATCATCAGGGAAACATCAGATTGGCGTATTATAAAGATGCTTCCGGAAACCTGAAAGTAGACAGGACTACAAATTACTATCCGTTCGGATTGGAGTTTGGAGATTATTTAGGGACTTCTCTTTCCATATCTCCAAACTATAAGTATTCATCCCAAGGACAGGAGAAACAACAGGAAACAGGATGGAGTTCTTACCGATGGAGAAATTATGATGCTGCCATGGGTAGGTTCTTCAATGTTGATCCATTAAGTGAAAAATATGCTTACCAATCACATTATAATTTCTCTGAAAACAGAGTTGTTGATGGAAGAGAATTAGAGGGATTAGAGTGGCAAAGTACTAAAAGAGAACAGGACCTACCTGGAGACCCGATAGAGTTTGCAGAATTCATAGGTGGAGGAATTAATAGCATAAGAGCAGCCTTCTCAAACAATGTTGTAAGAACAGCTAATGTAATTACCAATGATGCCATACGAAATAAATATGTAGTTGATGAAGATGGTGGTTTAACTCTTTTGACTGGTGTTCCTAAAGAATCCTTTAAAGAAAAAGTTGTAAACGGTTCTTTTGATTTAGCCACTTTAGGAATGGCAGCTTTTGGTGGACCTGAAGGAGCATTAACAGCACAAGGAGGTAAGGCTCCGGCTTTAAAAGCAATACAAGAAGCTAAAGCTGCTGCAAAGCAATTAACAGGAAAAGCTAAGGCCGCTGCTGAAGGAAGAGTGATTGCTAAACGAGGATCATTTAGGAAAAAAACTTTGAAAGATGCTTGGGATAACGCAAAAGATGGCACATTACCAAATACAAAAATGTGTCCGACATGTAAAAAGAATGTTAAGGGAAATCCACACAAAGGAGAAAAAAGAAGTGGTCCTGATGGTTGGGATGCAAGCCATTATCCTTCGTGGGTAAATAGAAATCATGATGGAATGACAAGAAAGGAACAATTAGATAATTATAATACAGGAGTAGAAGTAGAATGTTTCGGCTGTAACCGATCCGCAAAAGATAACGATTCAAGATTTCACAGATGAAAATAGTAAAGCACCTAGAAAAATATATTGGTGAAATATCCAATGCCATAAATATTACAGATAAGAGATATGAAGTTACAATATCAGTATATGAGAATATTCCCTTTGAAGAATTAAGAACATATTCAACTTTAGGGCTTAATCGCTACTTTGTTGGTTATTATTTTGAATTTATTCTCGTATGTGAAAATAAGTTTAGTAAAGATGAAATAGCTTCTTTCTTAACGAGTTTTTCTGAATACGTAATAGAACAAAATATAAATGTTCAGAGAGGTGATGTTATATCATTTGATTTTACGATGACTTCGGAGACTAAAATGAATTCATTATATTTTACTTTACCTTTTTATTTTGATGAACATTTACAACAGCTTGATTTGGAGGACAGATCAGTCATTTTTCCACTGATAATTCCAGTCTATAATGAAGAAGCTCAGTTGATAAAAGAAAAGGGATGGAATAGTTTTGAAGAATTTCTGGAAGAAAATGAAATTGATAATCTTTGGGATTTGAATAGGGAAGTTTATGTATGGTAAGATTTGTAAAAGATTATGTAAGACTATCTCAATGACCCGATGTGGCAACTTATAAAATTTAGGGTATTGTATTATAATACCCTAAATTTTTATGCTGGCCATACCGATCAGGTAGGAAACATCAGACTAGCGTATTATAAAGATGCTTCCGGGAACCTGAAAGTAGACAGGACTACCCATTTTTATCCTTTCGGATTGGAGTTTGGAGGAGATTTAAGTACTGCTAATTCAATATCACCAAACTATAAATACTCTTCCCAGGGACAGGAAAAACAAACGGAAACAGGATGGAGTTCTTACCGCTGGAGGAATTATGATGCAGGGATGGCGAGGTTCTTTAATGTTGATCCATTAAGTGAAAAGTATGACTATCAGTCACATTATAATTTCTCAGAAAACAGAGTAGTTGATGCAAGAGAGCTCGAAGGCTTGGAAGCTAAAAAGGTAAATGAGGTTAGCCTTCCTGGTGATCCCGTAGAATTTGCCGAATTTATTGGTGGAGGGATTAATAGTATAAGAGCAGCTTTTTCTAATAGTGTTGTAAGAACAGCTAATGTAATAACTAATGATGCTGTACGAAATAAATATGTTGTTGATGAGGACGGTAGCTTAACTCTGTTAACTGGCGTTCCGAAAGAATCCTTTAAAGAAAAAGTAGTAAATGGTTCTTTTGACTTGGCTACTTTAGGGATGGCAGCTCTTGGTGGGCCTGAAGGTGTGCTTACAATGCAAGGAGGAAAGGCTCCAGCCATAAAAGCTGTTGAAGAAGTTAAAAATTTACAAAAAGCAGGAAGAACCGGTAAACAGGCAAGACTAATAGAGCTAGCAGAAGAACCTAAGCTAGGGAAAGCTGATAAGGGTTGGTTAAAGTCTGATATAAATAAAGTTGCACAAGGAAAGAGAACTACAATCAGAAACCCTCCCGGAAAGGATTTGGCCCATGAAAGAGGACGAGAGGCTGCGAAAGGCTATTCTTATAAATATTCTCATTTACAAGATAGGAGTTTACATAGGAAACAGCACAAATATGAATAATGGAGGAAGAAAGAATAAAGAAAGACCTGTAGAAGGTGAAAAATAAAATTAATATTATGCATAGCAAAGAAATCGAAAACATTTTAAAATTAGAGCCTTTTAAAAGATATGAATATTTTATAAAGAAGGCCGCAGACTTTGAACAGCTTTGGACAATTATTGATCAGGATGGAGATTATGTTATTTCAGAAATTGATGAATTTAGTCTTATCTCGTTTTGGCCATCTGAAGAGTTTGTTACATTGTATTTGGAAGAAGGTTGGCAAGATTGTAAACCTTTAAAATTGACTATAGATGATTTGAAAGAAAATGTATTCGATATTATTAATTCTGAAAATTATTTAATAAATGTGTTCCCTATAAATGGAAGATCAGGATTTGTAGTAAGTCTCGAAGAATTTAATCGAGATTTGCAGGAAGAGCTAGATAAAATAGAATAATCCCAGTTTTTTTACCCACATTAGAATAGAAACAGCCCTTGCTGAAATGCAGGGGTTTATTGATATGGATCATAAATGCATATGATAAAATACAAAGGAATTGAAATACATATTGTAGATAGTCTTTACTTGGAAACAAAAGGATTAGATTCTTATATAAGTAAAGAAATCAGAGTTGCTATTGTTAATAATCAACCTGAAAATTATATTGACGTTATTAAATACATTATAGATTATATTGTAGATAGTAAACCGACCATATCTGAAAACCAAAATATTGGTTATTATTCATGGCTTTTACAATTTAGATTGGATGAAGATAACTGCTATGATATATATGAAGCAAACTCTGATGGTAGTAGTTTTAATAAAGGTTGTGATACGGCAATTTCAGTTGTCAGGCAGCAAGGGGAAATATGCTGGCAACAAAATCTTATTCCTCTCTTTCCAAACTTCAGTCAGTCCGTAGTTATATCAGATGGTGTTTATGAAGGGAAAGACATCGAAGGAATTAGATATGACTCACCTCAAGATGAGAGTGGATGGTACCTTATCACGGATGACTATAATGACGATATTAAGTCATTAAAAATGGTGCATTTTTATCATGTTGCTTTTGCTCGTCCTGATATTTTAAAGTATTTAGCCATACCATTTGGATACAGATTTATCATGAAAGAAGGAAATATTGGAATATATAAGGATGAGGAGGAGTAACTCCCAATTAGAATGATATCATTAAAAGAGAGTAAAGGATATGCAGATATATGGTTTGATGAAAGCCTATTAATAGAAGATTAAGAATAGAAGAGCATAATATGTGTTAATGAAATTATAGCATGGGTTTATTATCCGTGCTATTTTATTAAATAAATATATTTACCACTGTGCAGATCAGGTAGGAAACATCATATTAGCGTTTTACAAAGATGTTCCGGTAGCCTGAAAATAGACAGAACTAACCATTTTTATCCTTTGGGATTAGAGTTTGGTGGAGAGTTGAGTACTGCTGTTTCAATAACACCTAACTATAAATGCTCTACCCAAGGGACAGGAAAAACAAACGGAAACAGGATGGAGTTCTTACAGATAGAGGAACTATGATGCTGCGATCGGAAGGTTCTTTAATGTTGACCCTTTAAGTGAAAAGTACTCTTACCAGTCTCATTATAATTTTGCTGAAAATAGAGTTGTTGATGCTAGAGAATTGGAAGGCTTAGAAGCAGTATTAATAAATGATACCACAATCGAATGGAGAATAAAGATTGATAATAAGTTAGGAACTGATTATAATAAAACACTTTTGCAAGATGCTTCGGCTATTTTAAGCCAAAATGGAATGACGGTGAATATTATTGAAGATGCTGAGGCGAAATTTACGATTGAACTGGCTAAGCCTGTAGCAAAGTTTACTGCAGATGGAATGATTTCTATAACCAATGGATACAATATACCTGATGGAAATATTTATGATGGTCAAGTTACATCAAAAGACAGTCCAAGAACATTAGCACACGAACTTAGACACAAAGCAAGTTTGCCACATATATTCGCTGAAACAAGTAAGGTTGAAAATACTAAAGAGAACCAAAAAAATTGATGAATTCTGATGATAATAATAAGGTTGAATTACGAGATACATCAGGAACAAATCTAACTCCATCTCAAACAAAAGATATAAAGGATCACATTAGAATTACTAATGAAAATAGAGAAAGAAAAGAAAAAGAGCAACAAAGATTAAATCAAACCCCTAATTAGAATGAAAATTAATAAAAAAATATTTTTCGTTACAAGTTTTTTAATATTGAATCTTGTTTCGTGTCAGACTAAAAAAATAATTACTTATGCTAAATATGAAAATTTAGATACAGAAAAAAAGAAAGAAGTTGATAAAAGTCTCAAAGATATATTAGAGTATTTAGCAAAAAAAGAGAATGAGATTGTCTTATTATTTCAGTATAATTGTTTTTATAATAAAAAATTAGAAATTAATAAAAAATATAGTTTGGATTTTCCTAAGGATTCAAATAATGATCATTATGGTCAAAAATTTAAATTGGTTAAAAAAGAAGAAGGAGCTATCAAAATAAAAGTATCTGATGGCAAAGAATTTTTAATCAATCAAAAAAAAGGGTTTGATTATATAGGTGTTTGTTACTATGAAAAAGAAGATAAACTATATGTAGAATACTTTGATTATCCTCGAATTTTAGCTATTGAGTAATTATAATTTTTCTGAAAACAGGGTTGTAATTATTATAACAAGAATGATGGATTTATGGGAACTTCAATTGGAGGTGAAGATATTGAAGCAAAAGATCCGTCAAAATCGAGAACAAGCACCATTGATAGATCGAAAACAATTACCACGTCACCAATAAATAATTTAAAATGAAATATTATACTTTTATATTGCTAGTTTCTCTTTCTTGTTGTGAGCAAAGAATATCTAACAAAAGTGAAAATAACATTACTGATAAAGAGATTGCAATTTCTGTAGCTGAAAAAAAATGGGAAGAGGTTTATGGAAAATCTACAATAAATAAACAAAAACCGTTCGTTGCAGAAAGGAAAAATGATAGTATTTGGACTGTGCATGGAAACTTTCCTAAACCACCAGTAATAGGAGGTGTTGCTTATGCAGAAGTAAATGTAAAAACTAAAGAAGTGATTAAATATACACACGGAGAGTAAATAGATTGTATTTTATAATTTGCTGGTTGTTTTCATATACAGACTGAGAGTAGCCAGCTCAAACAACAAGCAATCTAAATGGTTGCTTGTTTTATGCCTCAAAAGAAAATAATATTTACAACTATACAGAAGAATCAGATTAAAATACTAAATATCAATAATTGTGCTGACTTTGTTATAAATACTGTAATAGCAGGAGGTGTCAAATTACCAAAAACTACAAGTTCATATGGTGGATTCAAAGGACATAATCCGGGTGGTTTAGGAGAAGATATAAGAGAACAAAATAATAATATTCGCAAGGGAAAAACCCCTGAAGGTAATTCAAAAACACCAAAAAATAAAAATAATGAGAGCGATAACAATAGAGTTAAAAGTATTGGTTTGTAGTTTAGTAGTTATTTTTTTCTGCTTTTGCTGTTCGAAACCAAAGCAACAGTATAGTAACCCGGTTTTTGCAACTTTTTTTAATGAATTAAGTAATGAGAGTGCAGAAAAATTTTATGACTCTTACTATAAAGATAAACCAAAAGAGTATAAGGAGGGATATATTCAAGTATTAAAGGAATTTAATAAATATAATTGTGAATTTACTATTACAGATTATAACTCTTATAAAAGTAAAAAGCCTAATTTAGATGGTATAACTGAAGGTGTTTATATTCTAGAAAACAAAAATCTAAAAGTTCCATTTTTTATTAAAATTGAAAATAATAAAGTAAAATATTTACTTTCAATAAGCAAAGGAAAAGAGGATATTATTGGTTGGCTTTAAAAGTATGTTTGAAACTATTAGTAGATAGAAACAATTACCATGCCCCTGCTAGCGCATGCATAGATAAAATTAAAAACCACTGCAAAAGCAGTGGTTTTATTCTTTTCCTATGAGCTTTATACCCAAGCTTCTTATCTGTCATGCAATTTTTCATCCATTTAATATCCGGCAAAATATTCCTGTGATACCTGTTAAAATGTCGGGAACTAGTTTATAAACTGTCTCCAGCCACTTCAGAAATGCCTTCAACTACTATAGCAGGCCTCTTGATACACATCATTAATTTGTTATAACCATTTTGTAAACTATCTTCATACACTTTAAAATGGCCTTCAAACACTATTATAAGTATCTCGAGACACTTGATCAAGTGCCGGGATTCATTCTGTAAACTGTCTCGAGCCCCTTCGGAACAGCCTCGAACTACTTCCTTAACGGTCTCCAGACCGTTCTATGAGTACCTTTACCCACTTATCAAAGTGGCTGGAGACCGTTAAGGAACACCCTCTAGCCCCTTATATAACTGGGTGTACCCCCTTACTCAAGGGGGTAGAGGGGGTTAGTGAAGGGGGGAGAAGGATATTAAAGTACTGATAATCTCATTTTCCACTACGGGTTTTAGTAATTAAAACAAATCGTATCAGAATATTTTAATTTCCTAACTTTGTAGTTCTCAATAACAAACAAAACTATGTCAATCACCAACGAAGATCAGATGATCGGAATGCAAAAAGTAAGTGAAGCCGTTGCCTATACTTTGAAAAAAATGACGGAGTATGCTGAACCCGGCATGACTACAAAAGATCTTGATGAATACGGAGCTAAAATACTGGAAGATTTCGGGGCAAAGTCAGCGCCTTATCTGACCTATGGATTTCCAGGCTGGACATGCATTAGCGTGGATAATGAATTCTGCCACGGTATTCCTACCAATCAGAGGATTTTGAAAGAAGGCGATCTGATCAATATTGATGTTTCTGCCGAACTGGACGGGTATTGGGCTGATAACGGAGGCTCTTTTGTGATCGGTAAAGATATTAACGGACATCAAAAGTTGGTGGAAGCATCTAAAGATATTTTGAGAAAAGCCCTTGATAATATAAAAGGCGGAGTAAAAATCGCAGACATAGGGCATTTAATGGAAACAGAAGCAAAGAAAAGAGGCCTTAAAGTCATTAAGAACCTTGGTGGTCACGGAGTAGGCAGAAGTTTACATGAACAGCCTGATGAACTGTTGAACTACAAAAACCGTTATGACACCAGACGGTTTAAGAAAAACTCTGTGGTGGCTATTGAAACATTTATTTCCACCGATTCCAATCTTGCAGTAGAATTAAAAGACGGATGGACCATGGTGGGCAATAAAGGCGGTTATATGGCTCAGCACGAACATACGATTGTTATCACCGATGGAAAACCAATCATTTTAACCGAAATGAACGAAATCCTGAATTAAGTACAGATTATTCTTGTGTGATTTGTAAATTACAAAGACACCAATTTCGATAAAAGTATTTTTTTAGGCGCAGGATTTTATCATAATTTCCTTGCTGAAAATCTTTGATTTTCTTGCGCCTTAAAATATATACATTAGTAAAAAACTTAGCGCCCTTGCGTTAAAAACAAACTAATAGTGTCATTAAAATCCCAAAGCTTCATCCAATCAACGTGTTGATTTCTTCCTTACTCCCTTAAATTCAGAATCAATAATTGAAAACTTTGCGTTTACCATAAAACCTAGTATTAAGAAGCATAAAAATCTTTCAGAACACTTTCATAATCTGCTATAAAACCACTCTCCATAGTCCCTTCAATACGATACGTCTCCACATCTGTTATTCCCGTATAACTTTTGAAAACATCTTTGAGATAATCAGAAATATAATCAGGAGTTTCCTCAATACTTCTTCCGCCGGAAGCAATTGAGAGATATATTTTTTTACCTTTAAACTGTCCCACACGATTCCAATGTTCGTCAAAAACATAAGTAATCCCCACCCGGATCAGCTGATCCAGCCATGCCTTCAAAGGAGTGGAGATTCCCAGATTAAAAACAGGAGTTCCAATGATAATAATATCTGCCTCACGCACTTCCTCCACAATGGTATTGGCATAGGAGAGAAGCTGTTGACTTTGTTCATCATATAATCTTGGATGTTTATAAAACTCATGGATAGACATCTCATCAGCATGAGGCGGAGTTTCTTTAACCAGATCCCGGACTGTTATCTTATTGATATTGCCCTGTTGTAAAAGCTTTTCTAAAATGAAAGCACTAAGCTTGTTACTATAAGAAAGTTCTCCTCTCGCACTGGAAATAATGTGCAAAATATTCTTCATACTTTTATTTTTGTTATCATGACGATCAGATTTTCATAATGGGGACAGGTTATTTACTTTTTTTATCAGGTTAAAATTTTAAAAGCAGTATTCAGGAGATTTTGCGATTGAAAAAGCTGGTTTTAAATTGTTAAACAATAAATACTTTGCTATATTTATAGAATCAAACCATCTCGCAAAACTTATCTGCTATGAAAAAAGTTCTTTTAATCCTTCTGGGAATCATTGTCATTTTGGCCGCTGTTGTATTGATTAAAACTTATACCTATCCGTTTAAGAAAAATAATTTAGGCGTAGGTGAGGGGTGGAAGCCTGTAAAAAATGATTCTGCAGTGATGAGACTGTCGGGAGGAATAAAAGTTCCAACCGTTTCTACAGGAAGTTTAGGGGAATTCAATTATGCCCCGTTTGATCAGTTCAAAACTTATTTAAAAACATCTTATCCATTAGTCTATCAGAATACGGAAAATCTTGAAGTAAACCAGTATGGGTTGGTGTTCAGGCTTAAAGGAAGCAATCCGGCCTTGGAACCTATTTTATTCCTTTCCCATATGGATGTTGTGCCGCCGGGGGATGCCGATATAAAGAATAATGAAGAAAACATATTCCGTCCGGATGATAAACCAGCCGAACCTGTTGCAAAAGTTGCAGAAGACTGGGATTTTGCCCCTTTTTCCGGAGCTGTAGCCAATGGAAGAATCTATGGCAGAGGAGCGATTGACATGAAAGGAATGCTCTTTTCCTTAATGGAATCCATGAATTCTATGATTAAAAATAAGCAGATTCCACAACGTGATATTTATCTTGCTTTTGGTTTTGATGAAGAAGTGGGCGGTCAAAAAGGAGCGATCCAGATTGCAGATTATTTTAAGAAAAAAGGATTGAAATTCGATGCTGTTTACGATGAAGGCGGATTGATCATGAGAAAAGGAAACGTTGCAGGAATTGACACTGATGTTGCAGTCGTGGGATGTGCTGAAAAAGGATTTCTTTCCGCAAAAATAAAAGTAAAGGGACTGGGCGGGCACTCTTCTATGCCTCCAATGGAAAGTGCTATCGGGAAAGCTGCAGTTATTATGCAGCGTCTGGAAGATGACCAGATGAAACCCGTGATCACCCCATTAATCAAAGAATTTTTTAATAATATAGGAGGAGAAATGCCTTTTACAACAAGAATGGCACTGGCCAATCAATGGCTTTTAAAACCTGTTTTGATTTCACAACTTACCAAAAACAATACAACCAACGCATTGGTAAGAACTACTACAGCTCTCACAATGATGAAAGGAAGTGATGGTACCAATGTGCTTTCTCCCGAAGTGGAATTTGTGGTTAATTTCAGATTACTTCCCGGAAATTCAGTGAAGGATGTGCGGGATCATATTGCTAAATCAACTGAAGGTTTTGATGTTGAGGTAGAAGAAATTGACAATACAAGAGAGGCCTCCGCGATTTCTCCAACCAATACGAAAGCTTTTAAAATGATAGAAACCGGAGTCAAAGAAATTCATCCCGGAGCTATAGTCACTCCATACCTTACTATGGCAGGAACAGATGCCGGAAAATATGAGATCGTGAGTAAAAATGTCTACCGATTCATGCCGATCAAGATCAACAGTGCAGAACAGCAAAGTATCCACAGCACCAATGAATATCTAAGCATTGAAAACTACCTGAAAATGATCCATTACTTTGAGTATGTGATGAAAAATTATGATAAGTAGATGTAAAAAGTGAATGGTCAATTCGCTTTGCTTGTGGATTTTTAAGTTTCGGGATCTGGGTTGTGAATGCTCAAATTGCTATTTTTTAAATCTATAGGAAGCCTATTAAATTTAAACGCAGTGTTCGCAAAGTTTTTATAATATTATATAATTTTTCGATCGCAGAGGCGTTTCACTCAGTAGTAGGTTGTAATCTCAGCTTAATAAAATGCCTTTGCTATCCCAATAAGCTTTATCTATTAATAAACCTTGCGAATCTTAGCATTAAAATCATATTCACTATTGACTTTGCGAAATAAAAATTGACCTTTGACTAAAAATTTTTTACAAAAAATATATTACGTCAAGTTTTGTCGCATTACGGATATAGCTTTGTCATATCAAAATTACAGAGCTATGGAATTGCCATTTTACTTAAACTTTAACGACTTTGAACGTAATTATTACGATAACCTTGAAAAATGGTTTGAAGAATATCATAATACCAGCGAAACAGATTATCTGAATGCTCTTGCGGAGCTTTATGGTCCGTATGTCTATTACAATTTTGGAGATGACATGTTAAAGCCGGATGCTTCCATTGAAGTGAAAGACTGTTTTTTTCCTTATCATGAAAAAATCGGGATATCGTTCTGCATTGATTGTGAAAATGGAGCCTTACCAGCCAATGGAATGAATCAGGTTTTTGAATTTAAAAATATTTCCATGATGGAATATGCTCAGCATATTCTGGATAAGATTAACAAGTTTTGTTCAAAAAATGCTCAGACTCTTGATGGTACCAAAAATATTCAGGACTATATTAATAACTATACCATTATTACATCAATGGAAGGAGTAGGGTATTGTATCAGCTACAACCGCCATCAGAAAGCAATTCCTTTTTTAAAAGCTTACCTTCCTTACTATGGTCAGACAGTTAATATGGCAGTATATAGAGACTTCCTTTTCTCTGTTGTGCAGATTGCAGAGTTCATAGATCAGAAACTGAAAACAGTACATGCTTTTAAACAAACTATTTATGCACGTTCAAAAGCTGAAGCCAAATTCAATGTACAATTGAGCCGCCAGTTCCTGACGTTGTGCAACTAAAATTTTACACCAAACATTCATACTTAATTATATTGCAGAGAAACTTATGTTTCAACAAAAATCCCGGTCAGTGATGACTGGGATTTTGTATGTGATGTTATAAAATTATTCTTTTACTATCTCTTTCTGTAAGGAATATTCCAGATCAGGTCTGCCGCCAGATAATGAACTCCTCCATGATGAATACTTCGGCTGTCTCTGATCAGATCATCCATATATCCTACATCTACTGTAAAAGGCGAATTAGGAATTGTAAACATATAGTAAGCTGCAATCCGCATTTCACGATATCCGAATGAACTCCATTGCGGATCAGGTTCATTGAGGTGGCTGATGGAAAACAGGGCTTCTGCACTCAATGCCAGCTTTTGATTGTTTTTAGGAGATAAATTATAGGTTAATTGGCTCTTGATACGGGTTCTGAACTGAAAATCTTCTTCTACTTGATGAAAACCTGCATCAAAAAATTTCCTAAATTCCTGCCGCACCGTATTTTTTAATTTCCATTTTTTTCCAAGGTCAAAAGTATAGGCATATCTTCCGTAAATTCTGAATTCCTGCTCTGTATTTTCTTTATCATAAGGAACTGTGCTTTCGTACTGAGGCTGCCGGCGGTAGCTGATTGCATAGCTGTACTGCTGATGAGGTGCAAAAGAATGATACACTTCATGATTTAAAACAATAATAGCCTGTTTTGAAAATAAATTATGATCATCCGGACTGCTTTTTCTCCCGATGGCAATATAGCTCAATGCCTGCTTCTTTCCCAGAGAATCCAGCTGTCTTTTGACTCCGAATGCACCCCAAAATGCATTATTGGCATCTCCCAATCCAGGAGGGCTAATTTGTGCTTTTAAGGTTGAACCTATACAGCTCAATAAAAATAATCCTGCAAAAAATCTCTTTATGCTCAACATCATGGATAACTGCTTTATTGTTAAATTTAAATGACTGCGAAACCATGAGAAGGCTAAAAATACCATTGATACGCAGAGAGAATACTTCGAGATCCCAAAATTAGAGGCTTTGTTCATAGAATGTTTATTCAAAAACTTTTAATACTGTTTAAAAACAAGACAAAATAAAGAGATGATTTAGGATAGATTTAGGAATAAATTCTTTTTTAAGGCCGTAGGGTAAATTTTAATTGTGGATAAAATGTTAATAACTTGTGGAAAAGTGAATTTATGTATAATTCTAAAATATAATTTTCTGATATCGGTACAACAGTAAATTGCCACAATATGTAAAATACTGTGGCAATCTGGTTTTATGGACTGGTTTATTTATATTTTAATTTTGCCCTGTCTTACACATGGCATCCCACGTTGTCCAAAAGTGGGCATTAATAGCGCCGATAGGTGGGTTGGTGCTGTCGGCAACAATACCTACCATCGAAGCACAGTTAGAATTACAGCCTATTTCATTATGGCTTCCGTTTTGAGGAGGGATCTGACGCCATGTGCCGGTAGATCCGCTCAGTAATTCTACCTTAATCTCAAAAATCCCGGAAAGATTGGGAGTCTGAATCTGCTTGGTAGGATTTTCACTGGAAATCATATCACTCCAGTTTCCCTGTGAAAATGTTACGCGCCAGGTAGATATCATTCTGGCGGTATCGTTTTGAGGTGAAAGGTACACCCAGAACTGTGCCCCGTTTCCAAGTACTAATTGACCTGAAGAATTTGCATTTACACTTGTTGATGTCATATTGATTTGGTTTTTAGTTGATTAGATTGTATTTCAAAGTAACGAAGAACCAGACATATGCGATGCAGTACAAATTACCAATTATTGTATTGAGTATAAATACTTATGAGAAATGAAGAATAAAATACTCTAAGAATAGTAATAACAAAAAATCCTGTGCTAACTTAGCACAGGATTTTTACTTTGCAGAGAGGAAGGGATTCGAACCCTCGATACAGTTACCCGTATACTACCTTTCCAGGGTAGCTCCTTCAACCACTCGGACACCTCTCTTTTTGAGATTGCAAAAATAGCGTATTTTCTGGAATATCCAAATTATTCTTGCAAATTAATCTGTAATTTCTCCACAAAGGCTTCTGGTGAAATTATCTGCAAAGCTTCCGGTGTAGCTTGGGTTATCTATAAGGTGCATGGCTTTCGTAATGGCTGTTTCTGCAGTCATATCCCTTCCGCTGATTGCTCCGATTCGGGAGAAAATATTACTGTTCTCATACTTTCCGAATGAGATACCTCCTGAAATACACTGACTTACCACTACGATTTCCGTTCCGTTATTTCTAATTTCCTGAAGTGTTTCCTGAGTTTTTGCACTGCTGAAAATAGTTCCGGAACCAAACACCTGAAGAATAAGAACCTTCATTTTTGGGATTTCTCTGAAATGGCTTAGGTGCATTCCAGGGAAAATTCTCCAGAATAAAATATCTTCAGAAATATGTTCATCAACATGGAATTCTACTTTCGGGTCACAACGGAAGAGGTTGTCCTTAAGAATATTCAAATGAACTCCGGATTGTCCCAGAATAGGATAATTCGGACTTGCATAGGCATCAAAATACTCTGCAGAATATTTCAATGTTCTGTTTCCTCTTAATAGTTTGTACTCAAAATAAATGGCAACCTCCTGAATCACCGCTTCATCATTTTCATAAAGGCTGGCATAATAAAGGCTGGTCAGAAGATTTTCCTTGGCATCTGTTCTCAAATCACCAATTGGAAGCTGAGAACCGGTCATGATTACAGGCTTTCTTAGTCCTTTTAGCATGAAACTTAACGCGGATGCTGTATAAGACATGGTATCTGTCCCGTGAAGAATCAGGAAACCATCATAGTCATTATAATTTTTGTGAATATAATTAGCAATCACTCTCCATTCTTCAGGTCCCATATCCGAAGAATCCAGCGGTTTGGCAAAAGGATGAACAAAAACTTCACATTCCATGAGCTTCATTTCAGGCATCTTTTCAAATATATTTCCAAAATCAAAGGCACGGAGACTTCCGGTTTCATAATCTTTTTCCATTCCGATGGTTCCACCGGTATAGATGAGCAGGACTTTTCGCTTCATGTACTAATTTTAATTAAGAATTGGAGCCCGATGAGGGTTCATAGGTCAAAATTACGTTAATTTGCAAAGATTTGAAAATGAATGAAACGCTTAGAGTAAAATTTTATAAAAATAAAATGACTATTGTAGTGGTTACATTGGGCTATTGAAATAATAACTAGATGCAGATGAGTGATTTATCGCAAACTTTTGAATATTTAAAACAGTTTTTAACGGAAGAAAGACTGGCAAAAATTGAACATTTCTCGCAGGAAAGTTCAGACTTTGTACTTCCGGTTGTAGAGGATGTCTATCAGTTTAGAAATGCAGCAGCAATTGTACGCTCTGTAGAGGCTTGCGGCTTTCATAAAGTGGTGGCTTTGCAGGAAGAATACAGTTTTGAACCCAATCTTCGTGTTACAAAAGGAGCGGATACCTGGGTTGAGGTTGAAAAACTTCCCCGAAATATGGAGTCCTTTCAGAGTATTAAAGACAGAGGATATAAAATTGTAGTGGTTTCATTGGAAAATAATGCTAAAATGTTACCCGAATATGAAATCACTGAGCCAATTGCTTTGGTTTTCGGAACTGAAATGGAAGGGGTTTCTCAGGAGATTTTGGACTTTGCGGATGAGACGCTGGCAATTCCGATGTATGGTTTTACAAGGAGCTTCAATGTTTCTGTAGCAGCTTCAATCTGCATGTATGAATTGAAACAAAAGTTGATCAAATCTGATATTGATTATAAATTAGACGAAGAAAAACTTCTAAGAATGAAAATTCTCTGGACAGTAAATTCAATAAGAAGCGGACAGCAGATTTTTGAAAAATATCTGAGAGAAAATAATATTGACTGGAAATAAGTCATTCAGAAATAAAAAAGAGAAGGTTCATAGGCCTTCTCTTTTGTTATCTATATCATGTTATAATAATTCCATGCGGCTACAAAAACACCTGCTGTTTCTGTTCTGAGCCTTTGATTTCCAAGGGATACAGCTCTTATCTTATTTTCTGCCAGAAATGTAATTTCCTTTTCAGAAAAATCACCTTCAGGGCCTATTAAAAATGTAAGCTGTTTCAGTTGGGGAATTTTTTTAAGATCAATTCTTTCTAAATTCTCATGGCAGTGGGCTACAAAGGCATGTTCCGGATCAATGTTTTTCAGAAAGTCCGTCAGTTTTACAGCGTCATTGATAACCGGAAAATGAAATCTAAGGCTCTGTTTTGATGCAGCAATTGCCTGTTTCCTGATTTTATCAATATTGATGTTTTTACGCTCTGTTTTCTCGGTTACAATAATACTGATCTCCGAAATGCCCATTTCCACAGCTTTCTCCACAAAAAACTCAATCCTGTCAATATTCTTGGTTGGAGCAATGGCAATATGAAGTTTAGGAGAGAATTCCGGTAGATTTTCTTTGATCTCAGAAACGTCAATGCCTGCTTTTTTTCCCTCTATAATAAGTTTTCCCGAAGCTAGTTTCCCTTTTCCATCTGTCACATAAATCTCTTCACCATCTCTCATACGAAGTACTTTCACAATATGCTGCTGTTCTTCGTCGTTGATGATAACTTTCTGAGCCGTTATTTCGCCGTAAAATAGTTTCATATATCCTGAGTTAAGAATGCAACTCCTGTTTTAATAGTTGTATAGATGTCTGTATCACATTCACGGTAAGAACACATGTATATTTCTTCAATCCAGATATTGTTAATGAAAATCAGATTTAAATACTCCTGTTTTCTCAAATTATTTTTGATCGATAAATAGTCTCCTTCCTTTGGGGTATATGGAAAACTAAAAAGATGCTCAGAATTTATTTTTTTGATAATTTCCTCTTTTATATCCTGAATATATCCTGTCTCAGAACTTGATGGAAAGTAATCTATGACATTTTCTGTAGCTTCATTTTTTCCTGTAACTGTTTCTAATACCCAGTAATATTTTGAGTTCTTTTTAGAATGGGTTCCCAGTATTTTTTCTTCTAAGAGTATTTTCATAAATCATATTTTGCCGTTGCCGAGGTTCTCAAATCTGTAAATTCACCTCTCTCAAACTTCAGTTTCGCTACCATGGCGATCATCGCTGCATTATCTGTTGTATATTCAAACTTAGGAATGTAAATACTCCAGCCCAGCTTTTCTTTGTTGTCTTCCATTGCTTTTCTCAGAGCAGAATTGGCAGATACCCCTCCTGCAATAGCAACTTTATTGACGTTGAGATCCAGGGCTGCTTTTTCAAGCTTATTCATCAGAATTTCAATAATGGATTTCTGCACAGATGCACATAAATCATTTAGATTTTCCTTGATGAATTCTGGATTTTTTCTGACTTCCTTCTGAATGAAATACAATACCGAAGTTTTAATACCGCTGAAAGAATAATCATAATTCTCAAGCTTTGGCTTGTTGAATTTAAATGCATCAGGGTTCCCTTCCTTAGCCAATCTGTCAATGATAGGTCCCGCGGGGTAGTCAAGGTCAAAAATCTTTCCGATTTTATCAAAAGCTTCTCCTGCGGCATCATCAATAGTTTTTCCGATAATTTCCATGTCGAAATAGTCTTTTACCAGTACAATCATGGTATGTCCCCCACTTACCGTAAGACATAGGAATGGAAAGGTAGGCGGCACAGGATTTGCATCTTCGATGAAATGGGCCAGAATGTGGGCTTGAAGGTGATTCACTTCAATCAAAGGAACGTTCAGGCTCATAGCCAAAGACTTAGCAAATGATGTTCCTACAAGAAGAGATCCTAAAAGTCCAGGTCCGCGTGTAAATCCTATAGCAGAGATATCATTTTGTTGTATATTTGCTTTGGAAAAAGATTTTTCAACAACGGGGATAATATTTTGCTGATGGGCCCGTGAAGCTAATTCAGGGACAACACCACCATATTCTTTGTGGATGGCCTGGTTCGCGGCAATGTTTGAAAGAATAGAATTTCCCTTGATGATAGCTGCTGAGGTGTCGTCGCAGGACGATTCAATACCTAAAATTATAGAGTCGCTCATAATAATGGCAAAGTTAGAGAATAATAACGAGAATGAGAATAAAAAATCAGTAGCTGAAAACCTAGGGGATCAGGTACAGAAAACTGTCGAAAATGTAGAAGAAAAAGTTCGGGAGACAGTAAAAGAAGCATCTGAGCTGGCTTCAGATGCCATACATCATCCTGTGGAAACGGCTGAAGAGTTCGGGAAACAGGCAATGAAAGATGTTACCAGCTATACATGGTGGGCAAAACTTCTTTTAATTCTCTTTTGGCTTGGCTTATTTCTGATAGGAGGGATATTGGTTGTTATCAATCTTCCGGTGACAAAACAATGGGCGGCGGATCAGGCTCTTCAAATAGTAAATAAAGACTTTAAATCCGGGTTTTCTACAGAAAGTGTGGATGTTAATTACTTTGGAGATGTAACCATAAAAGGATTAAAAGTAAAAGATTATAAAGGATTCGATTTTATTAAAGCCCGTGAATTCCGTGCAGATTCAGACTGGATATCTCTGGCTGTGAATGCTATTTCAGGAAAAAGCAATTCTTTAAGCTTCAATTCCCTTACCCTCGTTAATGCCGAAGTAAGAGTAATTACCTATAAAGGAGACAGTATATCCAATTTTGTCAGATTTACAGAACTCTTTGATGATGGTAAGAAAAGAAATCCGAATAAACCACCTTTTCAGCTGAATTCCAGGGTACAGATTATTGATTCTAAAGTATCTATTGTCAATGAAAATTCTCCCGGAGAACAGGGGAAATGGCTTACAGCAACACAATTCAACTTAAAAGCACCTAACGTAAAAGTCAACGGACCGAATGTTTCGGCTTTGATTAATAATATGTCCTTTGTGACCTCAAGATGGGGGAAATCTCATATTGTGGATACTTTTTCAACAGAACTGTCTCTAACGAAGCAGTTTTTGTCATTAAAAGATCTTACGCTGAATACGGATCATACCCTACTTCAGGGAGATATTAAATTTAATCTTCATGACGGATCATGGTCAGATTTTGCTGACAAAGTGCGATGGGATATGAATATTCAGCAGGGAAGCCAGGTAAGTGGTTATGATATCAGTTATTTTGTGACGAACTGGGATAATATAAAACCGTTCAATCTTTCAGGGACGATGACGGGGCCTTTAAATAAATTTCATCTGGAGAATTTCCTTATCAGAAACCCTGATGTTAATATTGCAACTAAAACAATGAAAGTTGACAATCTGCTAAAGGGACATTTTGCCATTGAAACAAAAGAGCTTTCTGCAGATTTTACTTACAAGGATTTAAAAGCGATGATGCCTTCCTTTATCTCCAAAAAGATGAAGAACTTTGCTGATGATTTCGGGAAATTAAAATACAACGGGACAGCGAGGGTAAATCCGGATCAGATCTATGTGGACAGCGGGAATTTAATGACAGGAATAGGGCAGGCTAAAATTTCCAAACTTACCTTATCAGGTTACAGTACCGCAATGCCTAAATATTCCGGTTATCTTGATGTAAAAGATCTTAATACATCTGTTATTACAAAGAATAAGACAGTAGGCTTAATCTCCGGTAAATTTGATCTTAACGGGCAAAGTTTTGATGTCAATACCATGCGTCTGACGACTAAATCTCAGATTGCAAGCGTTGAAATTATGAATAAAACGATCAATAATCTGTATTTGGATGGATTATTGGATCATAAGAAATACAACGGACTTATTACCGTTAATGATGAGCAGGCAAAAGCTACAATCAAAGGGTTAATAGATTTCAGTACTTCAAGAGTGGCTATGGATGTCAACGCAGATGTCACTTACCTGAATATGAACTATTTCACCAATAAACCTGGCAGTCAGGTGGTAAGTGGTCAGGTTGAAGGAAAAATGGCCATGTCTTCCATTAATGATCTTACTCTGGATGTTAATGCGAATAATTTGAATTTTGCTACAGCAACTCAAAAATATAATATTCCTAATGCTAAATTAAAAACCTTTGTAGAAGCAGGGGGCCGTGTGATTGATGTAGATGCTCCGGGAGCTGCTACAGGGAAGATATCAGGAAGATACAGCCTGGCAGATCTTGCAGGAATGGTAGAAAACGGAGTCGGGAAAATATTGGTGGGACCACCGCCAAGAAAATTGTACCGTGGACAGAATTTTGCTTTGAAATTTGATATTCAGCAAGGGTTGGTCAATTATTTCTTACCAGATCTGAGATTACCTCAGGGAGCAGTCGTAGATGGGGAATATAATGGAGATTCTAATAATCTTATTCTGAATCTTGATGCTGCTTCTTTGAAATATATAATGACGAAGGAGGAAGAAATTACAGATGCTGATAAAGCGCTGGCAGCTTCCAATCCTGATTATAAAGTTAATGACCGAAAAAATATTAACAGAGACAGTGCAATGGTGGATAGTGTTAAAGTAAGAATTAACACGGCTGACCTTAACCAACAATTGTATGCAAAGATCAATAGGGTAGTTTATAACAAAAATGTAATCAAAGATTTTGAGCTTAAAGGGAATAATGAAAATGGAAATACCCTTCATTTAGCTACCGTATTTAAGCATGGAAGCCCTGATGATGAAATTAATGAAAAGCTTAAAGAATATGCTATTAACGTAGACCAGTCTACCGATGCAGCTGGAGATTATGTATTCAGGTTTGAGCCTACCGAAGTGAAATTCAATGAAGTGACCTGGGCCATAGACACAAGTCCGGAACTCAATCACTCCATTACCTATAGAAGGAATACCGGAGACTTTGATATCCGAAACCTGAGGATTTATTCTGATAAAAGTGCTTTGTTTATTAAGGAAGCGCAATTTAAATCGGCAAAAGATTTTTATGTAGATGCTGATATCAATGATTTTGCTGTAGAAAAACTCTTGGAAATGCAGTCAGGAGGAAATACTATGGACATAAAAGGTCTGGCCAACGGAAGCGTTAAGATCAAAATGGATAAAAGTACCCTGCAGCCACTGGTAGATCTTAATATTGATGATATTAAGATGAATGGTAACGATATGGGAGATATCTCTATTTCTGCTACCAATGGCTTCTCACTGAACGTTTATGATATTGATGTGAAAGTTCACTCTGCAGGAGTGCTTGGAAATAACAGTCTTAATCTGACAGGAACTGTTAACAATAATACTTCTTCTCCGATTATTGATCTTACGGCAGAAATGCGTGATTTTGACCTTTCATTTACACAGCAGTTTGTACAGACTATTTTTGGAAACCTTCGTGGAAAAGCAACCGGGGATCTTAAAATCAATGGAAAACTTAATAATCTTGATTACAGCGGTGATATCGCTTTAAAAGATTTTGGATTAAAGCTTTTGTTTACCGGAGTAGATTATTCATTTGATGACACTGTGATTCAGCTGACCAAAGGACTGGCTATCCTCAACAATATTGAGGTACATGATGGAAGAACCAATTCAAAAGGAAATATCTCCGGGGCGATCCAGTTTGAGACCCTTTCTTCAATGGGGGTATCTCTCGTAATGAGGGCAGACAATCTGTTGATGCTTAATACGACCCAAAAAGATTTTGACCTTTTCTGGGGAAGAGTTTACGGACAGGGAGATCTTTACGTGGACGGACCTGTTTCAGGATTAAGTATTACAACTCCTAATATGAAGGCGCTTAACGGAAGTACCTTTACCTTTAATTCCAGTTCTACTTCCAATGTTGAAGAATTCAAGATGCTGAGGTTCCTGAAAGAAGGAAAAGATGGTCTGATTACGCTGGAAGAAAAGAAAAAAACAGGAGCCAATATGAACATTGATTTCAATCTGGCTGTAGATAAAGGAACTACCGTAAATGTACTGGTAGGAGATGATGTGGGAAATATTACAGTAAAAGGTTCTGCAGACCCGTTGAGGTTTCACATGAACAGACAGGGGAATATTGCCATGAGTGGTACCTATAAAGTAGATAACGGAACATTTGTCTCCAAGGCAATCCTTAATAAAACTTTCCAGATAGAAAGAAACAGTAGTATCAGATGGGATGGTGATGCCATGAAGCCTGCATTAGACATTAATGCCAACTATGTAAGAATGGTTTCTAATGCCGGGGAATATCTTAGTATGGGGAAATTACAGCCTATCAGTATTTTGCTGCAGGCCCATATTACCCAGTCGTTGGTAGACCCTAATATTGACCTTAACGTTACCGCTATGGATGTATCCAGCCAGGTAAGAGAAACACTTGCAGCAAAGATGAGTCAGGAAGGAGAGAAGGTTCTTCAGTTCGGATCTGTCCTGCTGTTGAGTACTTTCAACGTTTCCAACTCTGGCGGGGTGGATGTGAATGTAGGAAATGTTGCGGAGTCTTCCGGATATAATATGCTTCTGAAACAATTGGGATCTGTTCTTAATACGATGAGTAACGAATTCCAGATTGACCTTAATTATGTAAAAGGTGATCAGAATTCAAACTTTGGAGACAGAGCCAATGCCGGAGTAAGTGTAGCCCTTTCCCCAAGAGTCAATATAAAAACCGGTTTGGGAATTCCACTATCGAAAACAGATGGTGCCCAAAACAATTATTTGTCTACAGAAGGCTCAGTAGAATATGATTTATCTAAAAAGAACGACGGTACATTAGTTATACGTGCTTATTCCAAGCCTACGAACATCGGAATGGTGAGTACAAACGGTTCTGCAAATCAAGCTTATGGAGGAGGAGTTGTGTGGAGTAAAAGCTTCAATTCTTTGTTTAAAAAGAAGAAAAAAGACAAAAAAACTTCAGATGCAAAAGGTGAAATAAAAACAGATTCTACAAAATCGACTGGTAAATAATTAGAATATTTTAATGATTTTTATCATCTGTGTTAATTATTGTTAATATTTGATATATATTTTTTAGTTAAATTATTTTTTGTAAATTTGCAAAAAATACATAGATTTTTTAAAGAAATTGTAATTTAACTAATATGAACTATCAACTGGACGAAATAGACAAGAAAATTCTTGATTTCTTAGTAGAAAACACAAGAATGCCTTTTACTGAAATTGCAAAGCAGATGGATGTTTCTGCTGGAACAATTCACGTAAGAGTGAAAAAGATGGAAGATGCAGGTATTATTTTGGGATCATCTCTTAATATCGATTATGGTAAGCTGGATTATCACTTTACAGCTTTCATAGGGATCCTTTTGACAAAATCAAACCGTACTCAGGAAGTACTGAAAGAATTGTCAACTTTACCTAACGTAATTGAAGCTAGCGTTATTTCAGGAAAATATAATATTTTCTGTAAAGTAAGAGCTAAGAATACGGACGATGCTAAAAGAATTATTTATCAGATAGATGACATTCAGGACGTAATGAGAACTGAAAGTATGATTTCTATGGAAGAATTCTTAAGTGACAAAAACAGACTGATCAACGCTATCTCTGTGTAAGTCAAATTTTAAACGAATAATTATAAAAGAACTTATGAAATCTCTCATAAGTTCTTTATTTTTGTAGGTATGGAAGAATACAGTTATTTTGACGAAGACCCAAAGAAAGGATGGGGGTTTGTACTGGCATTTGCAGCCTTAATGTTGTTTACCATAATGGGGCTTGGAATAGATGTGGATGAATATCTGCAACATGAATATCTGGAGATCCCAAGGTGGTATTTCTATGTTATTTTTTCAATTGATGTATTGATGATGATCGGGCTGGTACTGATGTTCTTCTACAGAAAAATAGGAATCTTCATGTTTCCGGCTTTACTGGTGATGCACTTCTTTATGCACAATTATTACCTGTCTACATTTTTGTATACAGATGTTACCAACCTTTTTCTGTTTACAGGATTCGGAATGCTTGCCATTATCCCGAAATGGAAGTTTTTTAAATAGATATATAATCCTACACAATAAGATAACAAACGGCTTTTAAATAAAATTTAAAAGCCGTTTTCAATTAACAAGAAGAGTAAAAACACTATCTGAGTTCTATCGAATTATAAATTTTTTGCTTCAAAGGATTTTTTGTCCAGTCTTCCCAATTTCCAGTATAGGGATCTATTGTACAAAACGGTGAAATGAATGAATTTCACATTAGAAATCACACGATAATTCTTCCGTTTTGAAAGAAATGTGTATGTCCGAAAGGATGTTTTCGTAAAAAAGTACCGTTTTTCAGCCTGAAAATAGGAGGCTAACTTTATGATATCTTACAAAAAAGCATTGATTTCAGGCAAACTAATCCAAATAGATATTTAGTGAGTCATAAAAATGAAGCTTTTCAACTCGATGTTGAAAAGCTTATACAGTTTAATATAAAGGTAAAATCTCCTTATCGTTACTCAGAAAAGACTCCCTGAAAAAAAGATTCTAAAGCCGTATTTTCATCCAGTCCGAACTTCTTTTTCAAACGGTACTTGGTCATCCTCACGCTTTTTGGTTCTACATTCAGAAGGTTGGCTATTTGTTTGGTATCCATCCCAAGATAGATATAAGCACAGTATTTCAAATCCAGAGCAGTAAGCTTTTGTTTAGCCCTTTCATTGATGTTTTTAAAGAAATCCGGATGCAGTTCCTGAATGGTGAATCTGATCTTTTCAAAATCATTATCAACACGGTTTTCTCCTTTTACAACCTGATGAATATTAATATCCGTATCCGACAGTTGAGTCTGAAGCTGTTGAAGAACTTCATTTTTATGCTGAATATGAAGGTGGCTGGCTAATACCTCACTTTGAAGTTTTTGCTGCTGGAGGGTAAGAAGTTCCTGTTCAGCTCTTAACCTTGCCTGCTCTTCCTCCTGAAGTTTGATCTGCATTTCTGCTTCATGTTTTTCCGTATCAAGCTTATTTTCTCTTTCTATAGAATAACGGAGCTTAAAATGATAAGAACGGAACATAAAAAATGCACCGATGAGTCCGATAATTCCTAACCCGATATAGAGAAGTTTTTCTTTTTTCAGACTGGCGGTTTTCTCGGTAAGAGATCTCAGTTCGGATTCTTTTTTCTGAGACTGATACTGAGCTTCCAGTCTTTTTGCGGTTTCAGCCTGTCCTTCATCAAAAAGAAGATTGCTGTATTCCGTTACTTTTGACTCATATTCAAACGCCTTCTGATAATTTTTTTGTTTGGCATACAGCTGGGCGAGGTCTTTTACCACATTAATCATTACATGATAATAAACTGGTTGCTGAGTAAGAAGAATCTGCTCAGCTTTCAACAGATATTGTTCTGATAAAGCATCATTCTGATCCCGTGAAGCCAGATTGCTCAACACTCCAAGCGCTCCCGCCTGCATACCCTGATTAAGAGTTGTGTGTTGGGTGAGGTTCAGTATTTCATTGGCGTTATTTTGTATTTCAGAACGAATTTCAGGAGTCATAACAGGATAACTCAAATAATAATTAATAAGATTTAATAATGCCATAGCATGTACATGTGCTGAAACATGTCCGGGAAATTGATGATATAGGCCAACAGCTTTCTTACACATCTCTATGACCGGTTTCAGATCTTTTAAGTTTCCGCTTTTTTCATACTGAAAAGAATAACAGACAGCCAGAGCGGAATAGGTAGAGCTGAGCAGGTTTTTGTTTCCTGATTTTTCGGCAAGCTCAATAGATTTTTTTGCATATTTGGTAGCATTTTCAGCATCATTCCATTCCGTATAAATTCCGTAAAGAAGATAATTGAGTTTTGCATTTAACATGATTTCAGAAGGCTGTTTTTCAATAAGTGGAAGAACTTTCTGAATCAGTTTGATTGTATTTTCAGGATCGCCAATAGCATTTGTGTAATAGATATTCAGATAGCTGGCATATAGAGCAGCTATTTTGTTATTGCTTTTTTGAACAATTTTATTCGCTGCATCAATAATGGGGGGAACTTTATCATACTCAGACTGATTAAGCTTAATAATTCCTTTTTGAGTAAGAGCTTTTACTTCTTCAGCAAAATCTTTTTCTTTTTGAGCAAGATTAAGTTGTTGCTGAACATATTTTTCAGCTGTGGAATATTGATCACTTACTCTGTAATATTCAGTAAGCTCATTGTAAATTCTGAATTTTTCTGCAGAAGAAATATGACCTCCGTTCAATTGGTTTTTAAGGTCTTCAATAAATATATTCTGTGCAGGGTATAAGGTGCAGATAAAAAGTATAAAAAATAAAAGTGAGTACTTCAGTTTCATAGGGTGAAAGTACAAAAATTGTAGACACCTGTCAATTTCCTGTCTTAAAAAACATAATTGGAATTTGTTTGTAATTTAATGATATTCAATGTTTTATTTGTGTTTGTAGACGTTTTGTAGTCATCTGTAACTGGAGTTGAAGATGTTTTGTAGTTGCAGAAAAGAAAGCTGTAATATTTTTCTGTTGCAATTTTGGAGCAGAAAAAATCAAATAATATTAATTTAAAATTTTAAAGTTATGGACAACAAAACATTATCAATTGTCTCTTACATTACCCTTATCGGATGGTTAATTTCCTTTGTAATCGGAAAAGAAAAATCGAACAGTCTTTTAAAATACCATCTGAAACAGTCTCTGGGACTGCTTATTTTTTCAATTGTTTTGTCTGTCATTCTCAATATTATACTGATGGCTACCAAAATTGGAATTCTGGGAATATTTGGTTTCATTCCTTTGGTATTGATGATTATCGGAATTATTAATGCAGCTAATGATGTTGAAAAGCCTTTACCATTGATCGGAAAGATGTTTGAAGATAAGTTTTCGTTCATTGGATAATATCTGAAGTTTTTGGATATGGAAGATTTTAAACATATAAAGAGAGAAAGTTCGGGGTATGGGGTAAAGCAATATATTGCATTTCAATATATTATAGGGGTTGCCTGGATTTGTATTTCGATACTGCTCATCATTAATACCAGCTATTTGAAGACAGGAATTGTTTTGCTAATCTTTTCAATACTGCTCACAATTGTCTCTTTTATTCCGCCAAAAGTTAATTTTGATCCTGAAAATCAGCTTCTTATTGTAACGCACAATGGATTGAACCGAAAGAAATTCATTTACAGACTGGAGGATTTTGCAGGCTTTGAATTACAGACATTTAGGCTGGGATTTATTCCTCTAGGATGTTATCTGTATGCGAATTTTAAAAATGTATCACACTTTAAACGTCCTGTAATATCACAGTCTTTTAGCAAAAGAAAAATGCAGGAGATCACGAATGAGCTGGAAGATATTAATAAAAAGACAATTAAAAACGCGATTACAATTTAGTAAAGAATTATGAAAGATCAATAAACAGTCAAATTTAATATTATGAAAAAAATAGTAGGAATTATTCTGATTATTATAGGTTTCTGCCTGGTAGTGGTTGTTAAAATAGGACCATCCAGAGAAACTTCCTGGTTGTTTAAATATGGAGAATTGGTTCCTATGCTAATGGGGGCAGCTATTTTGATTCCGGGACTGGTCATGTATAATAAAAACAGATAGCCATAATCACGAAATTGAACAGCCTTCTAAAGAATATAATGTGCTGATTTAATTGGATAAAGGTAATTTTACGGCCCATTTTAAAAAAGAAAAGAAGTATGGATTTTGAAATTTTAAAACAGCAGATAGAAAATGCTGCAAAGAAGGCTTTTTTAGAAGTGTATGAAAAGCATGGAGCAGAAGGAGTTTACAGTTTTGCATTGTACAGTGATGAAGGTGCAATGACGGTATGCCCTGCTGCTAATACAGTGAAAGCAATGGAAATGGCAGATGAAGAGGATGCTTTTTATTATAAGTTTGAACCGGCAGAATGGACTTATGAAATGGAAGGTGCAGATAAAGAATTTGATGATATCTGTACTCAATTGAGAGCAGAACTTAATAAACATGATGACGATGATCAATGGTTTGAAGGTTTTCAGAGTAAGTTATTTTCTACCTGTATTGAAGTGCTGGAAAAACTTAAAAATGAGAATTTTTTCACAAAAATTACAGGGAAAGATATTTTTCTGATTTTCATGGTTTCAGACTATGAGTTTGAGGAGGATGAACTGAAAGATCTTATCGTGAGACTTAATGATAACGAATATAAAAGTGAATATCTTAACTGGATGGCTGCCTGGGGCAATTAAAAACATGACGAATTAAAAAAACACTTTAAATATATACATATGAAGCCGATCACAATTGCCTCAGAAGCCTCTTATAAATCACCGTCACTCAATCACAAACTAAAGTAAAAACGATTACATTAATTATGAACAATTACAAATTTTATAAACAAGAAGGAAACCAATATATTTTTAAAAACCAGCCGGTATTTATAACAGTGCTTTGTATTATCTTCCTCGTTGTAGCAGGATTACTTTTTAACAGCGTAAGGACTCTTAGCTATGTTATCATTGCTGTGGTAGCCCTTATTCTGGTTAATTTTTTCACTAAGAAATTCATCATTGATATGGATCGAATGACGATTACAGGAAAACATACCATTTTTGTCCCGGCCAGAACCTATCCGATAGAGAATTTCAGAAATTTCCATGTGCTGGCGACAAAATACATGGGTTTTATTACCACCAACGTGATGCTGTCTGCTTATTTTGAAGTTGATGGTAAAGAAAAGCAGCTTACCATAGGTCAGGCTCTTACACAAAGAGGAATACAAAACATGGTGAATGAAACAGAAGATATAATGAACATTAATAATCCTGAGAATGGATATCAGAGACCGCTATAAGTTTGAAGAAAACGGAAGTGAAATAAGCTTTATGCCTAATTATAATTTCCTGCGTACTTTGGTATGGTGGCTGGCATTGGGTATCATTGCTCTTCCTGCGATCATCTATTATTTTAGGGATAAAATGTCCGGAGACCAGTTCAAAATTGCATTGGGATTGTGGGCAATTTACATGATTTACTTCCTGTTTGATCTTCTTTTCAGAATTCCTGTGAAATATATTTTTGATAAATCAGAGAAGTGTATTTACAGAAAATTATTACTATCCAAAAAGCTCATGAACTTTGATGAAATGACTTATTTTGTAAATGATGAAAGAGGTGGATATTATTACTCAATCGGGAAAAAGAGAAATCAGTTTGTGAAAAACTACAGGATCAGTAATTATTTTTCAGGTTCAAAAGCTTCCCACAGAAGAGAAGATGAATATGTGAAAGAAATTTTATGTCCCGTTTTAATCGCAGTTGGAATTCCCATAAATCAGCAATCAGAACAATAATGAAGGATAAAAACTAATACAATGAAGAATGGATGTGTATCCATTCCCCTCCTTTGGAGGGGTGGCGAAAATTCAAAGAATTTTTGACGGGGTGGTATACAATAACAAAAACCCCGGCTGTTTCAAAGAAACAGCCGGGGTTTTATCTATAGAATAGCTTATCTTAAGCTAAAATTCTTTTTACAGCTTCTTTTACTGCAGCAGCATCAATTTTATACTTCTTCATCAGTTCAGCAGGGGTTGCAGACTCTCCGAAAGTATCGTTTACCGCTACAAACTCCTGTCTTGTAGGTCTTTTTCTGGCAAGCATACCTGCAACAGATTCACCTAAACCACCAAGGTAGTTGTGTTCCTCAGCCGTTACAATCTTACCTGTTTTTTCAACGGATTTTAGAATGATCTCTTCATCAAGAGGTTTAATAGTGTGAATGTTGATTACCTCACAAGAAATACCTTCTTTCTCAAGCTCATCAGCAGCTACAAGAGATTCCCATACAAGGTGTCCTGTTGCAACAATTGTTACATCAGTACCTTCCTGAAGCATAATTCCTTTTCCAATCTCGAAAGGCATGTCTTCCGGAATGAAAACAGGTACTACCGGTCTTCCGAATCTTAAATATACAGGACCTTCAAAATCTGCAATCGCAAGGGTAGCAGCTTTAGTCTGGTTATAATCACAAGTATTGATAACCGTCATTCCAGGAAGCATTTTCATCATACCGATGTCTTCAAGAACCTGGTGAGTAGCTCCATCTTCTCCTAAAGTAAGACCTGCGTGAGATGCACAGATTTTTACATTTTTGTTAGAATAAGCGATAGACTGACGGATCTGGTCATATACTCTTGAAGTAGAAAAGTTAGCAAAAGTTCCTGTAAATGGAATTTTCCCTGTAATGCTAAGACCTGCAGCAATTCCCATCATGTTCGCTTCTGCAATTCCTATCTGGAAGAATCTTTCAGGAGCTTTCTCAATGAATTTCTCCATTTTCAAAGAACCGATAAGATCTGCGCAAAGTGCTACTACATTAGGATTTTTGTCCGCTAGTTCTGCTAATCCTGCTCCGAATCCTGAACGAGTGTCCTTTTTTTCTGTATATGTATATTTCATTTTTACTAAAGTTTTTGATCATTGATAGATGATAGCAGATTAACAATATTTTAAAGTTCTACGGGCATCATTTATCAATAATAATTTATCATTTATAATTAATAATCAGCCGGAGCTTCTAGGTACAATTGCTTGAATGCTGCGTCTAGTTGCTCATCATTAGGAGCTTTACCATGCCATGCATGAGATCCCATCATATAGTCAACCCCGTAACCCATTTCAGTGTGTAAAAGGATTGCTACCGGCTTCCCTTTTCCAGTTTCTGTTTTTGCTTTCTCAAGGATTGCAATCACAGCTTCAAGATCATTACCGTTCTTTTCTTCCAAAACAATCCATCCGAATGCTTCAAGTTTAGCATGAAGATTTCCTAAGCTTAATACATCATCTGTATCTCCGTCAATCTGACGACCATTGTAGTCGATAGTAGAAATGATATTATCCACTTTTTTAGCAGAAGCATACATCAATGCTTCCCAAATCTGACCTTCCTGAAGTTCACCATCTCCGTGAAGAGAGTAAACAAGAGACTGATCACCATCTAATTTTTTACCTTGAGCTACACCAAGAGCTACAGAAAGTCCTTGTCCAAGAGAACCTGAAGCGATTCTGATTCCCGGAAGTCCCTCATGAGTAGTAGGGTGCCCCTGTAATCTTGAATCTAATTTTCTGAAAGTACTCAGTTCTTCAACAGGGAAGAAACCGAATCTTGCCAGTGTAGAGTAGAATACCGGAGAAATGTGTCCGTTTGATAGATAAAAATGATCTTCATTTTTGCCTTCCATTGTGAAAGGAAGTTTATAGTTCATTACCTTTCCATAAAGGGCTGTGAAGTATTCTGTACAACCTAAACTTCCGCCCGGGTGGCCTGAATTTACAGCGTGAACCATTCTTAAAATGTCTCTTCTGATCTGCGTAGTAAGAGATTTTAGCTCTTCAATACTTTTACTCATTATGTCTGATTTATTTGCACGCGAATTTACAATTTTTTACCGGCTTATGGAAATGCAAAAATCCGGATCTAAAAACCCGGATTTTGACTGATTTGAATATTTTCCCGCTTTTAACAGCCTTCATTGAGGTAAACGGATATTTCTGTAACAATATTATTAACAAATTTAAAGCTTAATTGTGTTCCGGCCTGACTGTCTTCAATATTAAAATATCCGGAATCTTTGATAGGTTTGCTATTGTCGTCCCAATCCGGACGTACACTGAAGTTGGGGTAATTTCTGTAAGCATTGATAAGGTCATCTCTGGTACTTCCAACGCCGATTCCGCTTTTGGTCTTAAACTTTTTACTCTTTGTTGTCATGTAAGTAACGGAAGGAACACTCGGATTGGCTTCGTTGATGTAATTATCAAAAAGATCAATCTGGATGATTTCGCCATTATACCTGATGAGGTTTTTTTTCTCACTATTAGAGTTTGTAAGTTTTGTTCCTGCAATTTTTTCGGCTTCAACCTTGGGCATAAAGACTTTAAACGGTCCGATTCTTAATGTTGATACTTCAAAATTTTCCTGAGCATTCATGTATGTAAATGTTAAAGAAAAGATGATGATTGAGATAATTTTTTTCATAGTTTTTTAGTTTATGTTGCTTTTTATTTTATTTAATTTTTGAATGTATTTATTTAATTCAGATCAAAGATAATTAAAATACAAAAGTCTATAAAATTAGTTATTTTAATAAAGGAAATTTACCTATTGTGTTGAATGCTTTGTGGTAGCTTGATTGTTGCTTTTTTACTACTAAATGTCATTTTTTTTTGAATTTTAATATATAATATTTGAATAAATTTAATTAATTTTATAATTCAAATAATATTGAATTATAAACCTTGAACTGATTATTTTTTAGTTATTGGTCTTATTATTTGAATTAATAAAAATTAGAAACCATTATATATGAAAATTAAACAATTATTTTATCTGGGGATATTTGTCATATCTATTTCCTCAGGGAAAGCACAGGACTTTTTTACAGTAATCAGTGAGAGGTCCATCAAAGCAGATCCTAAAAACAGAACCGTACAGCCGGAAAAATCATTAACCTACACATTGGATGTGGCCGGAATGAAAAGCTATTTTAATTCAGTTCCTGAACTAAAAGACAATGACCGTAAAGACAATGCTCCAATTATTGTATTGCCAATGCCTGACGGTACGAAAGCAAAATTCAGAATCTGGAAATCTTCGGTAATGGCTCCTGGATTAGCCAGTCAGTTTCCTCAGATTGTTACTTTTACAGGACAGGGAATTGATGATAAATACGCTACTATAAAACTGGATTTTACCGAGTTGGGATTCCATGCGCAGATCAAATCTGTAGTAGCGGGAGATACTTATATTGATCCTTATGCAAAATTGGATATTAACAATTATATCATTTATAAGAAAAGTGACTTAATTGATAAAACCCCAAGATCATGCGGAGTAAAAGATGAAGATGATACTCCACTAGGAAAAAAAAACGCTCAAAAAACCACAGCTCCAAGCGTAGGAACTCAAATTAGAGTTTTCAGGCTGGCTGTAGCTTGTACAGGAGAATATGCTGTTGCAGCCACTGGCTCAGCTACGCCTACTGTTGCGCAGGCCCTTTCTGCAATTGTAACTTCTGTAAACAGAGTAAATGGAGTATATGAGCAAGAAGTTGCTTCAAGGCTCGTATTAGTGGATAATGAAGCCAATGTAGTCTTTACAAATGCAACGACAGATCCATTTACCGGAAATAATAATGCCAATACATTAATCAATGAAAGCCAGACCCAAATTGATCTACTGATAGGAAATGCTAATTATGACATTGGCCATACTTTCAGTACAGGCGGTGGCGGATTAGCCGGATTAGGAGTAATCTGTAATGCTACCAATAAAGGAAGAGGGATCACCGGTTCCCCTAACCCGGTTGGAGACCCTTATGATATTGATTATGTAGCTCATGAAGTAGGACATCAGTTTGGAGGTCCACATACTTTCAATGCAACTACAGGAAGCTGTGGAGGAGGAAACCGTAGCGCTGCCAATGCTGTAGAACCCGGAAGCGGAATTACCATTATGGCGTATGCCGGAATTTGTGGAACTACAAATAACTTAGCTCCTAACAGTATTCCTACTTTCCATACCAAATCATACCAGTCTATCACAACGAAAGTTCAGTCAACTACATGTCAGGTTACACTTCCAACCAATAATTTCGCTCCTACTGTAAATGCAGGAGGTGATTATACCATCCCTAAGAGTACTCCGTTCAGATTAGAAGGATCTGCTTCAGACATAGATAACAATCCGCTTACTTACAGCTGGGAACAGAACGATGTGGGACCAGCAAGTGACTGGAATGCCCCAACAGGTAATGCTGCTATATTCAGATCATACGTCCCTGTAACTGTTCCTTACAGATATTTCCCGAAACTTACAGACGTAATCAGTGGTACTGTATCCAAAGGAGAGGTGAGACCATCTTATGCCAGAACCATGGAGTTCAGGCTGACAGTAAGAGACAATAATGCGGGATGTGCAGGAGTTTCCAATGATGATGCTATTATTACTGTTGATGGAAATTCAGGGCCTTTCAATGTAACTGCACCTACTACAGCGGTAAACTGGGCGGGTAATTCTACTCAGACCATAACATGGGATGTAGCGAACACAACTGCTTTCCCTGTAAATTGTGCTACTGTAAACATTTTCCTTTCTACAGACGGAGGTCTTACGTATCCTACACTTATCCTAGGTTCCACGGCGAATGATGGATCTGAGACCGTTACCATTCCTAATGTAACGACTACGCAGGCCAGAATCATGGTAGCAGCAGAGACGAATGTATTTTACAATATCAACCCTATTAACTTTACGATCACTCAAACATTAGGCGTTAATGAAACAGCTACAAATAAAGATGTATTCGTAGTATACCCTAATCCGAGTAAAGGACTTCTGAATATTAAATTTACCAATTCAAATGAAGTGTATGATATGACCGTATATGATGTAAGCGGAAAATTAGTATTCACTCAGGCTAATAATAAATTGAGTCATGATAAAACAGGTACTTTTGATTTGTCTCAATTGGTGAAAGGTGATTATCTGATTAAAGTTAAATCTAAAAATATGGAGAAAACAATCAAGTGGATTAAAGAATAAGAATCCACTTACTACAATAAAAAATGCTGTCTTCAATTGAGGACAGCATTTTTATTTTTTTATAGAGATTAAACGACTCTTAAATAGTTTTTGTTTTTTACCAGCCACAGACCAATAAAGGTCAGCAGTCCGTTAAGAACAATCAGCTCTACACCAATTTTGTAATCGGTATAAGTTGTAACAGCCAGGTTGATCAGATAGGTAAGCACAGGTGCTAAAATAGTCACTGCAAGAATGGAATATTTTCTGGAAATCTGAAACTTCGTGAAAATTCCAAAAGCAAAAAGGCCTAAAAGCGGTCCGTAAGTATATCCTGCAATTTCCATGATCAGATAAACAATAGATTTGTCATTCAATGCTTTGAAAACCATGATCAGGATAAAGAAAACCACTGTGAAAATCAAATGTACTTTCATACGAAGACGTTTCTTCTCTTTTTCAGTTTTGGTTTTATCTTCATTAAGGTTTAATAAATCTACACAATACGAACTTGTTACAGCCGTTAAAGCACCATCCGCAGAAGGGAATAACGCTGAAATTAATCCGATAATGAAAATAACGGAAATTGTCATTGGGAAATATCCCTGAAGTGATAAAGCTGGGAAAAGATCGTCTCCCATTATATTTTTAATATTTCCTGCAGAATCTTTAAATCCGAAAATATTCGTTACTGTTTCAGAGTTCAGAGTTCCGTATTCTGCTCCATGCTGTAATGCAAAAAGATAAAGTAATCCTCCCAGGAATAAAAAGGCAAGGTTTACGATAAGAAGCGTTCCTGCAAAGGTCAGCATGTTTTTCTTTGAATTCTTAAGATTATCTACAGAGATATTTTTCTGCATCATTTCCTGATCCAGCCCCGTCATCGCAATCGTAATAAAAATTCCGCCTAAAATTGTTTTCAGGAAAAATGTTTTGGAATTAGGATCAAAATTGATGAAATGAGTATAATTTTTCTGTTCTAGAATGGTGTACGCTTCCCCAAATGATAAATTCAGGTTTGATAAGATATAAACGATACAGGCTACAAGGCTGATAATCATAAAAGAAGTCTGCAGCGTATCCGTAATAACAATCGTCTTTACCCCTCCTTCAAAAGTGTACAGAAGTACCATCAGCAAAAGAACAAGAGAAGTTACCCAAAATGGAACTCCCAATCCTTCAAGTAAGAATATCTGTAAAACATTGACTACCAAATATAATCTTGCCGTAGCACCAATTGCCCTTGAAATAATAAAAAAGATAGAGCCTATTTTATGAGCTTCCACATTGAATCTTTTTCCCAGATAAGTATAAATAGAAGTCAGGTTCATTTTATAATATAACGGGAGTAATATCGCTGCAACGATAAAATACCCGATAAAAAACCCAATGACCATCATATAGTACTCAAAACCTCCGTAAATATATTCGGAGCCTGTCATTTTTCCTACAGTTCCCGGAACGGAAATAAAAGTAACTCCGCTTAAGCTGGTTCCTATCATCCCGAATGCAACGAGCCACCATTTACTCTTTTTGTTACCAATAAAAAATGACTGGTTATCGGAATTCCGGCTGGTGAAATAAGAAATCACCAAAAGGCCGATAAAATAAATGAAAACAAATAGCAAAAGGATAGTTCCTGAATTCATGCTTGATTTTTAAATTTTAGCAAATATATAAAAAAGATCAGTCGTGAATCATGAATTTACAAAGCAGTCAATTTTATAAATGTTTGAATATTGTTTTGAATTCAAATTAAAAAGTAAAATACAAAACCCAATATTCATAGATAGCCGAATCTTCTGCTGAGTGAAGCGCCTTTGCGAACATTTTAAACAGGACTTGGAATAAAAAAATTGCGTATTCTGCGTTTAAAAAAAAACCTTCCAGAAATATTCTGAAAGGTTTGTATTGTAAGGGTGGAAAACAGTGGCTAATTCACTAAAACATCCTGAAGTTCCTCACTTTTCTGGAAACTTGCCTTAGCGAAAGGGCAGAGGGGAATGATCTTTTTCCCATTTTTTCTGGCAAAATCTACTGCTGCCAGAAGCATTTCCTTACCTACACCTTTTCCGTTGTAGGCTTCTTCCACCTCGGTGTGGTCTATAATAAATCTTTCTTCTCCCGCCCAGGTATACGTCATCATTCCTGCGCGACTTCCATCTATGAAAGCTTCAAAACTTCCGTGTTTTTCGTCGTTGTTTTGTTTTACTTCGATCATGTTATGAGAATTTAGTTAATATTTCTATATCGTTGGTTAATATTTTATGAACAGGGCATGCATCAGCAATGGTGTGCAGTCTTTTCAGCTGCTCATCATCCAGAATACCTTCAAAGCTGATGTCTCTTTTGAAAACCGCTCTTTTTGTTAATGGAAAGTTTTCAAGCTCTACTTCTACATTGATGTTTTCTACATCCCATTCTTTTCTTTCAATATACATTCTCAATGTAGCCGCCGTGCAGCTTGCCAGTGACGTTGCCAGAATTTCCATGGGGTTAAGACCCTTGTTCTGCCCGCCTTTATCAATCGGTTCATCCGTAATGATTTTGTTTTCGCCGGCTGTTACTTCTGTATAATATTTTGTTTTTCCTAAACTTGCTTTTACCGTTACCGCCATTATTTTTCTGTATTGAATTTATAACTTAATGCACCTGAAGGGCATTGGTCTATCTGTGTTTTAAGTTCTTCCGGGCTTGCATTTTCTGCTTTTATCCAAGGTCTTTCTTTAGGATTGTAGACTTTGGGAAGTAATTTTACGCATACAGCCGAGTGGATACACTTTTGAGGCTGCCAGATGACGGTGATGTTACCGTTTGGATATTCGTGTGTTTCCATATCAATTTTCTTTTAATGATTTTTCGATTCTTCTGTCCGGAATCAGCCATATAAGAGCCACTAGATAATAAAAACCTATGGCAATATAAGGATAAAAAAATGAAGTAGCGATTCCAAGGACATAAAAAATAATAGAGATGTATTCCTTATATTTCGAGTGAATAGCCTCTTTCAGCTTTGAATCTTCTCCCTCACACCGGATAATGACATGTTCCATAATGGTATAGGCAATTGCCGCCATAATAAGCCCGATCCCATACACTGCAACAGGATTTTTTGCAAAACCTGTAGTTCCGATCCATTCCGTAGCAATAGGCATCAGAGAGAGCCAGAACAGCAAGTGAAGATTGGCCCAAAGAATACTGCCATTTACTTTTTTTACCGTCTGAAACAAATGATGATGATTGTTCCAGTAGATTCCTACATAAATAAAACTGAAAATATAAGCCAGAAATTTAGGAAGAAGAGGTTTGAGACTGGCCCAGCTATTTCCCTCAGGTACTTTCAGTTCAAGTACCATAATGGTGATAATAATAGCGAGAACACCATCACTGAATGCCTCTAGTCTTCCTTTAGTCATTTGTTTTAACCTGGTTTTTAAAGTTTTGTATTTTAGCTTTCAGATCATTCAGCATATCCGGATTGATCACTCCGCTTTCCATATCAAAATTTTCATAGAACTTAGGCAATGAAAAAGTATCCTTGATATCTGCTGCAAACTGTGGGAAAAATGTCTTTGCCGTATTCATCACATTTCCCCCGCCATATCCTCCTGGAGAAGTACTCATCAGAAGCATGGGTTTGTTCTGAAATACTTTTACATTAATCCTTGAAGACCAGTCAAAAACATTTTTAAAAGCTGAACTGTAAGAACGGTTGTGTTCTGCAAGAGAGCAAATGATCACATCACACTCTTCAATAGCTTTTAAAAACTGATGGGCCTCATCCGGAAAACCTTTCTTTTCAAGATCCACAGAGAAAACGGGCATGGTGAAATCGTTGAGGTCAATCAGATTGATTTCTTCATCCTGAAAATCTTTCAGAACAAATTTTACAAGTTCTCTGTTGATAGAAGTGGAAGACGTACTTCCTGCAAATGCTAATATTTTCATGGCTGATACTCTGAACTGAATTTATTTTCTGTTTAAAATAGCCTTGGGAAGCGGAACATATTCATTTTCATCTCCCGGAACTAAAGGAAAAGCATCATGATTCTGATCATTCCAGTTTACTTTTGCCTGATCAATTAATTCCTTATCAGAGTTAACGAAATTCCAGAATATAAAACGTTCTTCATCAAATGGCTCACCACCGAAAAGATAAACCGTTCCGTTTTCGCTCATATCAAACTCACAAAGCTTTGTGTCTTTAGCAATCATCAGCTGTTTTGAGCCATAAGAATTTCCTTCTGTGGTAACCGTTCCATCCAGAACATACATTGCTGCTTCTCCATAAAGATCTTTCCCGATACTTATTTTCTTAGCATCTTTTGTTTTTATTTCGATGAAAAATAATTTACTGTGTACAGGAACCGGAGATGTTCTTCCAAATGCTTCACCGGCAATTAATTTATACTGAATGCCATCTTCTTCCCAAACCGGAATCTCGTCAGCTTCAATATGATGAAATGTAGGCTCAGACTGTTCAAGGTGCTTTGGAAGCCCAACCCAGATCTGGAATCCGTGAAGTCTTTTATCAGTATGTCTTAAATATTCAGGGGTTCTTTCTGAATGTACAACTCCTTTTCCGGCAGTCATCCAGTTGACAGCACCCGGTTTTATTTCAAGAGCGCTTCCGATACTGTCTCTATGGAAAATAGAACCTTCCAACAGATAGGTTAAGGTGGATAACCCGATATGCGGATGAGGTGGAACATCAAGGTTTTGATAATCTTTTAATTCTGAAGGTCCCATATGATCTATAAAAACGAAAGGCCCAACAGCTCTTTTTTCACGGAAAGGAAGAAGTCTTCCTACCAGAAAATTTCCGATGTCTGCTGCTTTTTCTTCAATGATAAGTCCGATATTTGACATGATGATGTGATACTTTTTTTAAATGTTAATTAAATAAATAGAGTGGCTTTACAGCAAATTTAAAGTTTGTCATATCCTTCAAATTTCTCATCCACGATACGTTTCCATTCAGGATGTTTCTTGATAAAAGCGAAAACGTAAGGACAGAAAGGAAGAAGCTTTTTTCCGCTTTCTTCAATATAATTCAGTGTTTTTTCTACTACGGCAGCTGCGGCACCTGTTCCTGCCAGTTCAGGTTCAGCTTCAGTATGTACCAAAGCAATCTGGTGCGTTGTTTCACGATAATCAATGAATGCGTAATGTCCGTTGAATTCTATTTCAAATCTTTTTTCTGCTTTTACAAGAGGTATATTTTCAAATTCTGGTTTCATAATATTTTACATTAAGGGTGTCTGTTTTTCTTCAATAAACAGAATTAAAAGACAAACCTTCCAGATTGTCAAAACCTGGAAGGTTTGCCATTATATAAAGTTAATAAAAAAGGAATTATCTAAGATTAAGATAAATTTAATTCTTTTAATCTTCAAGATATCCGAATTTCCCGGTATTAAAATCCTCAAAAGCCTGCATGATTTCCTCTCTGGAATTCATTACAAAAGGACCGTGAGGGTAGATAGGTTCGTTGATCGGTTCTCCGCTGATGATCAAAACAACAGCATCTTCTTTTGCCTCAATAGTGAAAGTTTCACCTTCATTTTTAAATAATGCAAAATGATCAGTTTTCACCGTTTCCTCACCATTGATGATAACGCTTCCTTCAATAACCAAAGCTGCAGTATTGAAATGAGCCGGAAAATTAAAATCGGCTTTTCCTCCTGCTTTAAGCTTGGCATTCATCATATGAACCGGAGTGAAAGTATTTGCAGGACCTTTATGACCGCTATACTCGCCGGCAATGACTTCTACAAAACCATTTTCACCCAGATCTACTCTTTCCATTGCAGAGTTTTCAATTGCCTGGTATTTCGGACAGCTCATTTTATCTTTTGCCGGAAGATTCACCCAAAGCTGAACCATCTGAAAAATTCCTCCTTCTTTTGCCCATGCTGTTTCATGGTATTCTTTGTGAAGAACTCCTTTTGCTGCGGTCATCCATTGAACATCTCCTTCTCCGATAACACCGCCGCCGCCAGCGCTGTCATGGTGTTCTACTTTTCCGCTATACGCTATCGTTACTGTTTCAAAACCTCTGTGCGGATGAACTCCCACACCTCTTGGTCTGTCGGAACCATTGAAATGAAATTTTGAATTGTAATCAAGCATAATAAACGGGTCCATTCTTTTCATATCTAGCCTGGATACTCCCGGAATAAAATTGTGAACCCTGAATCCATCGCCTACAAAGTGCGCAGGTCTTGGAGATACTACGATTTCTATTTTTTTAGTTGCCATCACATTGTTGATTATGTAAACAAAATTACCATAGTTATATGCGAAAAGCATTGATCTGTGTTAAGTTCGTAGGATGGGCAGAAAGACAAAATGTAAAGACTGAAATTTTAAATTTACTATTGTTGTTTTATTCTTTAATCTTCCTTCGACTTCATATTCTTTCCATCCGAAATATGCAGTCTTCTGAAAACAAATCCTGATAAAATAGTCAATATTCCTACCGTGAGAAATGTGAATCGGAAGGCATTGTGGATTTCACCATTAATAAGATCCGTATTTTCAAACAGCTTTAAAACAATCAGCCCGAAGGCAATTCCAAAACCGATAGCCAGCTGTTGATTTACCGAAATTAAAGAGTTTCCGCTGCTGGTCTGGAAATTCCGAAGGTCGGCAATAGATATTGTGTTCATAGAAGTGAACTGTATAGAGTTGAAAAAACCTAATACCGCGATAATGGGAATAAACCAATATAAGGAAGTGTGTATATCAGGTATGGCCAGCAGGCAGATCAGTGTTCCTATGATGAATGTATTGATCATCAAAGTCTGCCGATAGCCATATTTATCCAGAATTTTAATCACAGATGATTTTCCGAAAATAGCTGTTAAAGCCATGGGAGCAATGATCCAGCCCGAAGTCACTGCTGATTGTTTATAGGCAATCTGAATCATCAGGGGAAGCAATAACGGAACAGAACTGATTCCTAATCTGGTGGCAAGGTTTCCCACAATACCTACCCGAAAAGTTCTCACCTGAAAAAGGTTTAACGGGAAGATAGGATTTCCTTCTCTTTTTGCATGTTTGTAATAATAATACAGGAACAGGAAGCCCATAATAAATACAAGCAAAACAGGAGTTATATTCTGCATATCCCCAAAAAGTTCCAGCGAAACGGAAAGCAGGAGAGAGGCTGCTGCAAAAATTAAAAAGCCTTTTAAATCAAAATCAACATCATCCGATTTATAATTGGGCATGAATTTTATTCCTAAAAGAATTCCTAAAACACCAATCGGGATATTAATCAGAAATATCCAGTGCCATGAAAGATAATCTACCATATAACCACCTACTAATGGACCGAGTACAGGACCAATAAGTGCCGGAATAATAGCAAAATTCATCGCTTTGAGCAACTCACTTTTATCAAACGTTTTGATCAGTGCCAGTTTTCCGACAGGAGTCATTAAACTTCCTCCGACTCCCTGAATGACCCTTGAAATAACGAGATGAGTAAGGTTTTGAGATAAAGAACAAAACAGAGAGCCAAGGCTGAACAATACCAACGAGAAAATAAATACTTTTTTGGTTCCAAATCTGTCTGCCAGGAATCCACTGGCCGGCATAAAAACAGCTAATGTCAGAACGTAACTGATGATGGCGTTCTGCATATTAAGTGGGGACTCATGCAGATCTTTTGCAATAGAAGGCAGGGAAGTGTTCAGGATGGTTGAGTCCAGCATCTGCATAAAAATAGCGGTAGCCAGAATCAGAGGTAGTATTTTCTTTATGGATGTCTGTGGTGTGCTTGCTTCTGTCATTTCGTATAGGCTGAACCGTTAGAAAACGTTCAGACTTATTTTATTTGAAGAACCTGCTTGCTTTAAGCAGTTTGATCTTTAGATAAAGAAATCCATATAAAATTAAAAAAGTCCTGCGAGATTTCACAGGACTTTTTGATTTATTTTCTAGGTTTTTCTACTCCTTTCCATTCATCACCGGCTTTTCTATACTGGCTTAAAGTGAACGTTTTGAAATCCTTTGTTTTGTATTCGATGTTATCGGTATTCTGCTCAAATGGCATGATGTAATAATATTCGATATCTGTCTTATCAGATTTGTTTCCTTTTTTTACACTAGGAACATATTTTGAAAACTTATAGCTTGGAAGATATTGTTTCAGTCTTGCGTAGAAAGCTTTGTCTTCTTTTTCGCTAGGGATGATATCTACAATATTCAGGTCATCTTTTTTCTTATCAATCCAAAGGTAATATGTCTTTTCTTCTCCCATATTTCTGTTGAAAGAGTTGAAGGCAAATAATTCTTTCGGTACAAGTTCTTTAATTTTTTCAGGATCAACCTTTGTGTAATACTGACCTTTTGAAGGATCTACATACGTTTCAAGGTTGTACATTAAAACAGAATTGTTTTCAAATTTTTTATTTTTAAAATATTGATTTAAAGATAATTCTGCAGTTGCTCTAAGTTCTTTACCTCTTGCATCCAGTTTTTTTGTCGGATTCTGAGGATTTACATATTTTACAAATTCATATAAAACAACAGGCTTTATATCTTTAAGGTGAGGATAAGTTTTAAGCTGTTCAGCCTTTACAAGCCAGTAGAATTGTTGATAGTAGTCATCTTTATCTTGGTCTTTCACACTCTTGTAAGCCAAAGCAAGCTTCTTTGAATTCAGATATTTGCCGTATTTTCCTTGTCCAAAAGCAAAACTTATGGCTAATAAGGCAAATAAAACAGTAAGGTTTCTTCTCATTTTTTTATAATTGATATTTTCGTTTTCCAAATATAATTATTTATTAGATATTATTTTGGATTGTGAGTTAAATTATGCTATATTGTTATTGTTAATTCAAGAAAAAATCCTGTATTGCTACAGGATTGATAAATTATAACTGAGGAAGTTAGGTGTTTGAATGAAAAAAATATAAATGTCAATAGCGAATAATTATGGTAAATAACTGAAAAACAAACGCAATGAACGCAAGGTTTATATTTAATCTTATATATTTTGTTCGCAAAGGCACTTCGTTCAGCTAGTGTGTCAGTTTGTTAATTGCTGAGTGAAACGCCCTTGCGATCATTTTTAAATATTAGAAATCCTTACCGTACTCTGCGTTAAAATATCCCGAAACCCGAAACCCGAAACCCGAAACCTCGAATCACGAAACAGATTCACAAGCGCAGCAGATTGACCATTAACTATTCACTAATCACACCCTCTAGTACGAAGTCTCATGTACCTTCACTGCTCTTCCGCTCGGATCATTCATTTTTTTGAATGCTTCATCCCATTCTAAAGCGATAGGAGTGGAGCATGCAACAGACGGAACAGAAGGTACGGTTGCGGCGGCCGTTTCACTTGGGAAATGCTCTTCAAAAATAGTTCTGTATCTGTATTCTTCTTTATTCTGAGGCGTGTTTAACGGAAATCTGAATCTCGCATTAGTCATCATTTCATCCGTTACTTCTTTTTCAGCAACCTCTTTTAAGGTATCGATCCAAGAATAGCCTACACCATCTGAGAACTGTTCTTTCTGTCTCCAGACAATAGAATCAGGAAGAATATCTTCAAAGGCTTTTCTCAATACCCATTTTTCGATTTTTCCTTCAGCTGTATTGATCATTTTATCTTGTGGGTTGAGAGTCATGGCTATATCCATAAATTCTTTATCAAGAAAAGGAACTCTGCCTTCAATTCCCCAGCTCATTAACGCTTTGTTGGCTCTTAAGCAGTCATACAGGTGAAGTTTACCTAATTTTCTTACTGTTTCATCATGGAATTCTTTTGCATTGGGAGCTTTATGGAAATATAAATATCCACCGAATAGTTCATCAGAGCCTTCTCCTGAAAGTACCATTTTTATTCCCATAGATTTGATTACTCTTGCCAGAAGATACATTGGGGTAGATGCTCTGATTGTTGTTACATCATAGGTTTCCAGATGGTAAATGACATCACGTACAGCATCCAGTCCTTCCTGAACGGTAAAGTTAACTTCATGATGAACAGATCCTATGTGTTTTGCAGCTGTTTGTGCAGCAGCCAGGTCTGGAGAGCCAACTAATCCTACCGCAAAACTATGAAGTCTTGGATACCAGGCTTCCTGTGTATCGCCACTTTCGATTCTCTGGCGGGCAAATTTTGCAGTGATCGCTGATATAACCGAAGAATCCAAACCTCCGGAAAGAAGCACTCCATAAGGAACGTCACTCATCAGTTGTCTGTGAACGGCATCCTCAAGGCCTTTTCTCAATTTTGCGATATCTGTTTCGTTTTCTTTTACATGATCAAAACTGTCCCAGTCTCTTGTATACCATTGCTGAAGTTCAACGCCGTCCGGACTGTAAACAAAATGTCCCGGTAAGAAGGTTTCTATTTTTTTACATACTCCTTCAAGGGCTTTTAATTCAGAAGCTACATAGTAGTTTCCGTTTTTGTCCCATCCTTGATAAAGAGGGCAGATTCCCATATGGTCACGGGCAATAAGGTAGACCTCATTTTCAGTGTCATATAATGCGAAAGCAAAAATTCCGTTCAGTTTTTCAACAAAATCTTTTCCGTACTTTCTGTAAAGAGCTAAAATTACCTCGCAGTCAGATTGGGTCTGAAACTCATAATCAGGAAATTCTTCTTTTAATTCTCTATGGTTGTAGATTTCACCGTTCACGGCTAATACTACTTTTCCGTCTTTTGTAAATAAAGGTTGTTTTCCAGAAGTAGGATCTACAATGGCAAGTCTTTCATGAGAGAAAATTACTTTTTCATCCTGAAAAACTCCGCTCCAATCCGGTCCTCTGTGACGGATTTTTTTTGACATTTCCAAAACCTGAGGTCTTAATACTTCAGTTTTCTGCTTGGCATCAAATAAACATACAATTCCACACATAATTTCTATTATTTATGTGACAAAAGTAGAGGGGATGTTTATAAATAACAATGAAAAATATTTAAAAATGAAAATTTTTAATCAATTAGTGCTTTCAAGTTAAAAATTTTAACTATTTCTTGAAATTGACATGCTTTTGATTAATTTTTTTCGTTGAGCTAAAATTGATGATTTTCTATACAAAATAAAAATGACATATTTATTAATCTATGGTAATTAATTATATGAATTTTAACCCTTACTTTGTGGCTCGAAATAATTTTTTTTCATCATTTGTGTTTTTACCTTCTTGCAATTCTCATGCAAGAAGGTTTTGTTTTTATTGCACTCCAAGCAGTGTTCCCGAAACATTCCACGAACTGAAACTTGTTCCTTCGGAAGCTCCCTGAGGAATTTTTACCTGAATCGTATGTTTTCCGGCTTTCAAATCTCCAAGAGGAATGAAGTTAGGATTTGTAACTGTTCCCGGACACCAGTTTGATCTGCTGAGGTCTGATGACGAAAGACCATCCTGGAAGTTTCCTGATGCCGGATTGTACAAACGGTAAGAACCACAGTCTGTTCTCCACGGCACAAATGAAAATACCGGCTTTCCATCAACAAAAATAGAATTGGCTTTAGGAACAAATTCATCTCCGTTTTCCCAACCTCCATGTCCTGTAGTGGTATATCTTAGCTGAGCATTTTTCAAATCTTTATCTAAAGTGAAATTAACAAGAAGCCCTTTATCCTGATTGAACATGGTAGAGTAGTCCTGTCCGGCCATTTCCATAATATTTAAAGTATTGAATAGCGGGATCACTGTATTGTTTTTATAAATCGCCTGATCACTCTTGTGAATGGTGATATCAAGGCTCACTTTATGTCCTCCTTTATCATAGTTGCCGATAAATGTACCTACCCAAAGTTCTTTTCCTGATAATGCAGGTTTAAGCTCTGTAATATCCTGTCGGTAAGGGCTGATGGTCTGCCAGTTTTTTCCTTTAAGTTGAATATGATTGAACTTCTGGATTCCAAAAGCGGTAAAGAATCTCATCATTTCCATGGCAGGGCTATAGTTGTCGGTAGTTGTTATCCCGTAATATTGCTTTCCGTTTCCATTTTCATAGACAGGAAGCGTTTTTGCACCTTTTTCCAATCCATCAAAAAAAGACTTTTCCTTATCCTGAGGAATGAAAAATACAGTTCCGGTTCTGTCATAGGCATCACCGTTTGATTGCTGTTTCAGTTCTACAAAAATATTTTCTCCTTCTGTAATCGCAGGAAATTTTACTTTTTTAAGAATGATCGTTCCGTTGGCATATCTTTTTATCTGGTCATCAGATTTTGAGGCATCAGAGAAATTGATGGTTTCATTTTCAAAAACATTCAACGTAGTAAATCTGCTTTTCCAAAGTAAATCTTTATATCCCAACTGATCTGTTGTCTGGATGTTTCCTTTGATAATATTATCAATTCCTGTATTTTTTATTTTTTTAATTGAACTGGCTGTAATTAAGGAGTTTTTATTTCTCTCCACTTCCAGAACCAATCCTAAATTCTGTCCTAAAACAGAAGGTCCGCCTTTTAGCTTCAGGTCATTTGTATACCAGATTTCAATGGTGTTTGAGTTCACCTTTGTGACTGCTTTTTTACAGTTATATCCTAAAATCTTTTTAGTTTCATTGGTTATTTCAAAATCCTGTTTTCCTACAGATTCAGCATCTGATGTTGAAATAATAGATTCAGGTTTTAAAAAAGCATACGAAACAATAGTGTTTGATGGCTTTTCTACCTTTGTGATTTCATATGGGAAGCTGTTTTTTTGTTCTTTGATTGTACTGTTGAGTATGAAACTTTCTTTCTCGTTAACCCAAACGATGGTGGAGGGCTGGTCAGCAGTTGTTTTTCCGTTGTACGAGCTTGTATACTGGATTTCATAGGTCTGTGCAGAAAACAGACAGTATAAGAAGATGGCTATAAAACTGAAAACAATTCTTGTATGCATAAATAAAATGAGTTTGATGCAAAGTTATTCTAAAGTTTCCACAGCATCAACACGGTTTAATCTATACAGTTAGTAGAGAATGTACTTTAAATGTTACAAAAAATGTTACACTTTTTTGAAAGATTTTTTTTGAACAATATTAGTATTTGAAATAATTTTATAAATGTTACGTTCAATCAAAAAACAATACCCTTGAAATATTTTATTCTGTATTTTCTATTTCTTGTATCATCAAACTTTGTAAAGGCTCATAAACCTAAAGTAAGAATTGAAACTTTTAGAAATGTAAAGACTTATTTTAACTCAGAATTTAACTTTAATCCGAAAACAATTGCGTCAGAAGAACTCAAGATCCGAGTTATCGGGCAACTTTCCAGAGTTATTGCTGAAAAACTCGGGTATTCTGATACGATTATGATTGAAAGAAAAACTTATTATTCTCATGATCCCCATCAAAAGTTTTTTATTCTGGAAAATAATAATTCTCAGTATAAGCTTGCAGTTTTAGATGATGGGACTGTATTGAAAAGTAATAATAAGGGATTGGCTGTAAGAATTTTGAGTGAAAATATAAATGTGGTTGATGTTTTAAAACTTGTTGAATACTCTATTTTGAATAGGAAAAAACTTAATAAAAAGCTTATTCCTACAACCTATTTTTTTGAACAAAACCAACAACTGTCTTTATTAGTTAATTCTGAGGAGTTTATTCAGAGATTATGTAAGTCTAAATCTAAACTAGTAAATGAGGTAATTGGTAATGAAATTGAACTATTGGACAATGGATTTTTAAGAACCAAAATTTCCTGGAAAAGTGGAAAATTTGTATTTGGAATCAATAATAAATATCCAGCCAGTGGCGATTATTATAAAAGCGAATTGAGTGATTATGAAATTGAAGATTTTAAATATTACGTAGATTCTGTTTATTCAAATTGTTTTTTGATTTTTCATAACTCAAAAGAGTTTACCTATTTCGATGGGGAAAATGAAAATACATCAGCTACAATAAAAGTTGAAAATGATTCATGGTATCCGTTTCAGCTCTCAAAAGATAGATTTGATGATAAAGTAATTTTATTCAATAATAATAGATATTTCTATGTGTATAATTTCAAAAAAAAACTACTCAAAAAAATAGAGTAGTTTTTATGTATTATTATTGGGTTTAGATTAAGAAATTCTCTCAATCAAAGCCATATAGAATCCGTCATAACCTTCGCTAGGCATTACTTTTTCATCCTTAATCATTTTGAATCCAGGATTATTTTTAATGAATTCGTCTACCTGCAGATTGTTTTCAGATGGAAGAATAGAACATGTAGCATACACCATTTTCCCTCCTTTTTTAAGCATTTTAGAGTAGTCCTGAAGAATTTGCTGCTGTTCTTTTTTAATTCTGTCAATAAAGTCCTGATCAATTTTCCACTTACTGTCCGGGTTTCTTTTTAAAACTCCAAGACCAGAACATGGGGCATCAATCAGAAGTCTGTCGGCTTTTTCATGGAGACGTTTGATAACTTTATTATCGGCAATCATACGGGTTTCAATATTGTGGGCTCCGGCTCTTTTGGCACGACGCTTCAATTCTGCAAGTTTCCACTCGAAAATATCCAGGGCAACAATCTGACCTTTGTTTTTCATTAGTGCTGCTAAGTGAAGTGTTTTTCCTCCCGCACCTGCACACGCATCTACCACTCTTTGTCCTTCCTGTACATCAAGGAAATAACCGATCTTTTGAGAAGAAGCATCCTGAACTTCAAATAATCCTTCTTTAAAAGCCGTGGTAAGAAAAACGTTTTTCTTTTCTTCTAACTGAACAGCATCAGGATAATTTTTAATAGGAAAAGAAACAATCCCTTCATCAGAAAGGTCAGAAATAAGTTCTTTTGTTGTTGTTCTTAAAGAGTTTGCTCTTAAAACTGTAGGTGCCTGTTCATTCAAAGCAATCATTTCTCTTTCCCATTTGGCTCCAAGCTCTTTTTCAAGAGTTTCAGCAAGCCATTCAGGAATAGAATGTTCTATTGCTTTTGTAGGAACTGTATTCTTTTTAAGTTTGGTAAGAATGTCGGCAATTTTGATTCCGTCAAATTCTTCAAACTTTTTATAATTGGTTTTACTCCAAAGTAAATAGGCGATGATAAGCTTGTAAATATTATTGGGTTTTACACCTTCTCCCATATAATATTCAAGACGTTTTTTCCAACGGATAATATTGTAAAAAATTTCAGAAACAACGGCTCTGTCCTGGCTTCCCCATTTTCTGTTTGCTTTCAAAAGTCTTTCAATAACTTTATCTGCATATTTGTTTTTCTCAAAAAATGTCTCCTGTAGGGCATCGTGAATTCCGATTGCCAAGTTTCTGTGAATAAGTTCCATAAGTTTGCTTCGCTGTTTGAATCTGCAAAAATACGACTTTTAATTGAGAGTTGAAGAGTTTGGGAATTAGAGGAGTTTAGGGTAAGGGAGAAATGTGATCTGATCTAGTATTATTGATGTAAAGTCAATCTGTTTATTGATTTTTTAGGAGTAGAAATAAATTTTAATGCTGAATTTGGCAAAGATCTTCCGAATATTTATATTTTTTATTTGTTGACAATAGCCTTTCATTTTAAAACGAATAAACCTATGTTTTTGCTTAATGAAAAATATTTGCTAACAAAATATACACTGTTTACTACTATACTTTATTTTTTTTGTGACAAGTTTATTTAATTTATATTAAATCACTATATTGTGTAATATTGGTATGTGCTTATGATCTACTACACTGAACTTTATCTCTTGACTTCAACCTCTAAAAAGCTCTACCTTTGTAGAAAATTAAAAATATGAGTGATACAGTACTTTGTCCGAAATGCAGCTCCGAGTTTACCTATCCGAGCGATAATATGATGGTATGTTCCCAGTGTTTCTATGAATGGGATCCAGCAGAAGCAGCTTCTGAAGCAGCAAATGAAGGAAAAATATTGGATTCAAACGGAAACGAACTTCAGGATGGAGATTCTGTGGTTGTGGTAAAAGATCTTCCTGTAAAAGGGGCACCGAAACCGGTAAAAGCTGGAACCAAAGTGAAAAATATCCGTTTAAGACCGGGAAGTGATCACAATATTGATTGCAAAATTGATGGTTTTGGGGCTATGGCTCTTAAGTCTGAATTTGTAAAGAAGGCGTAAGAAAATTTCGGTTTTTTATGGAATAAAAATAAGAAAAGGAAAAAATTGGACAGTGTAATCTTTCAAAAAGACTTAATTGCAAGATTGCTAATGTCCGTCTGGAAGGCAGAAAGAGAAATAACCAAAAATTTCCTTATACTTTGGAGATACAAATGTAAGAAAAAGTTTTATAACTGATTCTTATGTTTGTATTTTTTTGTTGGTAAGTATAAGTGAATGTACGCGTTATGTTCAGAATAGGAAAAGATACAACCGTACTTTTTATTAATTCAATAATCTGTTTTAACCCAATGAAATAAATAAAGAACCGGATATTTTTTCATCTGTGTAGACAACAAGTTCTTTTCCTTTTACGCTCAATTTATTCCAGTAATAGTTTCCTGCAAATCTACTTTCAAGGACTTCGGCCTCGAGACCGGTTTCAGTGATTTTGATTTCTTTAGGATAATAGGAGAATTTTGAAAGCTGGAAATCTTCAGCTTCGGTTTCGCTGAAAATATTCACTTCTCCGAATAATTTTGCAACATAAGAGTTGTAAGGATGTCTGTAAGTCTCTTCCGGACTGTCATTCTGAATCAATCTTCCATCCTGTAAAATGACGATCTGATCCAGCCATGGCATAACATCCTGAAGTTCATGAGTAGAGATGATTAAAGAAACTCCATGTTGTTTTACATATCTGAAAAGTCTTTCTCTAAGTTCAATTTTTCTTGGAAAATCCAGATTACTGAAAGGTTCATCTAGAATCAGGAGTTTTGGAAGAACAGACAGGGCTCTGGCGATAGCTACTCGTTGCTGCTGCCCGCCACTTAAATATTTGGGAAGTACATTGGCAAATTCCTGAAGACCTACTACCTCAAGAAGTTCCGTTACAGTTTCTTTTTTTTGTTTTAAATTGATATTTGAAATAAACTTTCCTACGTTTTCTGCAACTGTAGCATAAGGCATAAGGTCAAAATTTTGTGCTACAAATTTCATTTCCGGCTCTCCGGGAACAAGATTTCCTTTAGGTCCTAAAAGACGGGTTCCGTTAAAAATAATTTCTCCGCTTTCCCAATCTAGAAGCCCATAAATAAGGTTGAGAAGCGTAGATTTTCCGCATCCGCTTTCTCCGGCAAGAGCTATAATCCTGTTCTCTTCAAACCTTAGGTTAAGGTTCTGAAACAGGGGATTTTCTTTGGTATGAGAGAAAAATAAATTGTTTATTTCTAATAGCATATTACAAATGTAAGGTTTTTATGAAAACATAATTTTTTTTATTATATTAGCGGAACTAATAAAAATAAATCAAAAATGAGAAAAAAACTGTTTTCGATAGCTATTCCTGCTTTATTCGTTGCTGCTGTAATGGTTTCTTGTAAAAAAGATAAACCGCTTACCAGTGAGAGTAATGAGGTGACAACTACTAAAGAAGGTAGCCAGTTCACTTTGGATACGCTAAACAGTAAGGTTGAATGGAAGGGATATAAAGTTTTTAAATCTGAAAATACGAGCCATTTTGGAACAATCAGATTTGAAAGCGGAGATGTGACGGTGAAAGACGGAAAACTGGAAAGCGGAAAATTCGTTGCTGATATGAACTCTTTAACTTCTGTAGACTTGAAAGACAGCCCGGAAGATTTAGGGAAATTAAATGGCCACCTGAAGAGCGGTGACTTCTTTGAAGTTGAAAAATTTCCAACAGCTTCTTATGAAATTACAAAAGTTACTCCGGCTACAGAAGGTGATTATAATACTCTTTTGGATGGTAATTTAACAATTAAAGGAATTACAAAACCTGTTCAGTTTAAAGCCAATGTTTCTGTGAAAAACGGAGAGGTGAGTGTAGCTACTGAACCGAAAGATATCAAGAGAGAAGAGTTTGGGGTAAAGTTCCAGGCTCCTGCTGAAAACGGCGTGATTAAAGATGAGGTGACTCTTCAGATCAGCGTTAAAGCTTTAGAAAAGAAATAATTTTTTTATTTAAGTGAAATAAGTGATTGAAGTCTGCCTCCCGAAAAAGAGGCAGATTTTTTTATGACGGACTTAATATTCAACTTAAAAGTCGTATTTTTGCAAAACATTTTGAAAGGGTAAAACAATGATAGAAAAGATAGAAGAACTACTGGTCGAAGTAAACGGCTTCAATGCTACCTCTAAGGAAGATATCGAAAACTTCCGAATTAAGTACAACGGTAAAAAAGGGGTTCTGAATGATTTTTTTGAAAAATTTAAAGAAGTTCCTAACGACCAAAAGAAAGAATTCGGACAGAAGATTAATACTTTGAAGCAGGCTGTTGCTGTAAAATTGGAAGATTTGAAAAACTCTTCTGAATCTTCTATTGTCGTAGAAAAAGAAGATCTTACAAGACCTGCATTTCCATTGGAATTGGGGTCAAGACACCCGATTAATCTGGTAAAAAACAGAATTATTGAAATCTTCAAATCTATTGGTTTTGCAGTAGCAGATGGACCTGAGATTGAAGATGACTGGCATAACTTTACGGCGCTTAACCTTCCGGAATACCACCCGGCAAGAGATATGCAGGATACTTTCTTTATTGAACAGAATCCGGATATTCTTTTGAGAACTCATACCTCTTCCGTACAGACCCGCTTTATGGAAGAAAACCAGCCGCCAATCAGAATTTTATCTCCGGGAAGAGTGTTCAGAAATGAAGCAATCTCTTCGCGTTCTCACTGTATCTTCCACCAGATTGAAGGATTATATATTGACGAGAATGTAAGCTTTGCCGATTTAAAGCAAACTATCCAGTTCTTTACTACTGAACTTTTCGGAAAATCTAAGATCAGAATGAGACCTTCTTTCTTCCCGTTCACAGAGCCAAGTGCTGAAATTGATGTGTACTGGGGATTAAACTCTGAAACAGATTACAGAATTACGAAAGGAACAGGATGGCTGGAAATTATGGGATGTGGAATGGTAGACCCTGCCGTACTGAAAAATGTGAATATTGATTCTGAGAAATATTCAGGATATGCATTCGGAATGGGAATTGAAAGAATTACAATGCTTCTTTACCAGATGAGTGACATCAGAATGTTCTTTGAAAATGATATCAGAACACTGGAACAGTTCAAAACACTATAAAAAATCAAACCTCCGGAACTTCCGGAGGTTTTTGTTTTTAATTACTGACCTAAGAAACAAAACGTAATTAAAAACTGATCTTATTGAAAAATTTACACGTGTCTGTTTCTTATGTCTATACTTCAGTTTGAATCCGCTAGGTACCTCAAAGAAGTATTGACATGCTGCAGCTTTATAGCCGCCTCTATTATAAAGACAACCTGTGTTAACAATATATTACATCATAAATAAAAAAGCCTGTAAAACTTACAGGCTGTATATTTAATAATCAAGGATTGTTATTTACTGAACTTCAAAGGATATTTTACATTTTTGTAGTCATCAATACTGGCTTTTAATGAGCCTACTGCAAGTTCAGCTTTCAAAAGCATGGGTACGTGATTGGCATCATTGGAAACCCACATCGTTACGCCTTCTTTTTCTTTAAATACCCTTCCGCTTTTTACAGATGGAATAATTTTCAAACAATTGATGGTACCGAATTTTGTCTTTAAATTTTCTGTACCCGTTACTTTTAGCTGGAAAGGAAACATCTCATCATCAATCCATACATTCATATTGATTACTGTTCCCACCTTCAGTTCATCCGGACTTTTACTTCTTAAATAGTAAAAACATGAAAGCATATCCTGAACCCCTTTTACTGATTTTAAAACCTTAGAACCATTGGCCGGAGTCTTTTTATCAGTTAAAATTAATGTATTATTATCGTGATTAAAAACTGTTTCAAAATGCTGGCGATAGCTTCCTTCACGTACATTTCTGACATAGAAGCTTGGTAATCCTGTCTGCGTATTGATGAAGCTTTCATATAAATCTTCCACTTTGAAGAATGCTTTTACGGCGCCGGTAGTCTGGCCTGTACCTTTTACATACAGATGGGGTATCCCTTTATAATTGGTCTGTTTTGTGGTAAGGTTTGCTGTTCCTGCATTAAGGAAGCCGTAGTGTATTCTGAGAGTGATAGATTCGCCATCCGCGATATTATCAATCTGGGCCGAGCCGAAAAAGAATATAAATAATGCAAAAAGGATTGAAATTTTCTTCATAACAAGACATTTACAAAAACATTGCCAAATTTAAAATCTTAAATGATAGATATTTGACAAATCTCAGGTTTTTATTTAGAATCAATTAAATATGCTTCGCATTAAAATTAGTAAATTTGCAGTTACATGTATAATTAAATTATCTTAAATATTATGATAACCACTGATATATTGATCATAGGTGCGGGACCTACAGGACTTTTTGCAGTTTTTGAAGCTGGTTTATTAAAAATGAAGTGCCATATTATTGATGCGCTTCCTCAGCCGGGAGGGCAGTTGGCGGAGCTTTATCCTAAAAAACCTATCTTCGATATTCCAGGTTATCCTTCAGTGAATGCTGGAGAATTGGTGGATAATTTGATGGAACAGATCAAGCAGTTTCAGCCTGGATTTACGTTGGGAGAAACCGCTGTTTCTTACACTAAAGTAGATGATGAATGGTTTGAAGTGATCACTAACAAAGGAACTGTTCACAGATGTAAAGCAATTGCTATTGCCGGTGGTTTGGGTACTTTTGAACCAAGAAAACCTACAATGGATAATATTGCAGACTATGAAGAAAAAGGTCTTGAGTACTTCGTGAAAGAGCCTGAACATTTCAGAAACAAAAAAGTAGTGATTGCCGGGGGGGGGGACTCTGCTCTTGACTGGAGTGTTTTCTTGTCAAATGTTGCAAGCGAAGTTACATTGATTCACAGAAGAAATGAGTTCAGAGGAGCTTTGGATTCTGTAGAAAAGGTTCAGGATCTGAAAAACCAAGGGAAGATTAAACTAATCACTCCTGCTGAAGTTACAGCGATTAAAGGTGACGGAAAAGTAGAAGCAATTACAGTACAGGTTGACGGTGAAGAAGCTTATGATATTGAAACTGATTATTTTATTCCATTATTCGGATTGACTCCAAAGTTAGGTGAGATCGGAAACTGGGGATTAAATATCGAAAAAAATGCAATCGTTGTAAATAACGCTTTAGATTACCAAACCAATATTGACGGAATCTACGCTATCGGAGATATCAACACATATCCTGGAAAACTAAAGTTGATTCTTTGTGGTTTCCACGAAGCTACTTTGATGTGTCAGAGTGTTTATAACAGACTGAATCCTGGTAAAAAATTCGTATTAAAATATACAACGGTAAGTGGTGTTGACGGATTCGATGGAAGCCGTAAAGAAGCAGAGAAGGCAGTTGTGAAAAAAATTGACTAATTTTGCAGAATTATGTCAGACGTTAATATTAAAATTACCGACAGAGAAGGGGTAACCCACGATGTCGTAGCTCCTACGGATATGTCCATGAACTTAATGGAAATTATCCGTTCTTATGAATTGGCAGAAGAAGGTACTATTGGTGTATGCGGAGGAATGGCGATGTGTGCTTCATGCCAGGTATATGTAATCAATGATCCTGGTCTGGAACCAATGGGAGATGAAGAAGATGCTATGTTGGGTGAAGCTTTCCACGTGAAAGATAACAGCAGATTGGGATGCCAGTTACATATTGCCGATGTCATGGAAGGGCTCGAAGTGGAAATAGCTCCTTATCCTTAGAAAATATTTTTTAATCTTAATAAGAAACCCGTTCGAATTTTTCGGACGGGTTTTGTTTTTTTTTAAGTTTTAGTACTTATATTTCCTCCTTAGAAATCCATTTTCCAACAGTAGGAGCCTGATAATTTTTCATTTTTTCCAGCAGATCATCAATGGTATCACTGATCAAAAGCATATCTCTGTTGACTTGCTTTAAGAACCCTTTATCCACCATGGTTTGGACCAGTTTAATCAGGTCATAATAAAATCCATCAATATTCAGGATTCCGATCGGTTTTTTGTGAAGTCCAAGCTGTGCCCATGTGATCATCTCAAAGAATTCTTCCAATGTACCATAACCACCGGGAAGAACGATAACCCCATCACAAAGTTCATTCATTTTCGTTTTTCTTTCGTGCATGGTTTCCACGATAATAAGTTCGGTCAGGTTTTTATGAGCAATTTCTTTAGATTGTAGAAAGTGGGGAAGGACTCCAATAACGTTGCCACCTTCTGTTAATGCGCCATCTGCGATCGTTCCCATCAAACCAACATCAGCACCGCTATAAATGAGCTGTATGTCTTGTTTTGCCAGGGTCTGTCCCAGCAGAAATGCCTGTTCCTTGTAAATGTCGTGCGAGCCAAAACTTGAGCCGCAGAATACGGTGATACTTTTCATATTATTTGCAAAAATCTTTTAAATAATTCCTAACTTCAAAATCGGTTAAATCTCCGGCTTTTTTGAAACTTGTACATGCCTGTTCATTTTTTCCCACAGCAAGATATGATATTCCTAGTTTAATATATCCGTCATGAAATCTTGAAATAAAGCGATTATCTTTAATGGAGAGATTATCGAGTTTACTAAGGTTTTCGATTGCTTTTTCAAACTGGTTATTATTATAGTATTCAAAACCATTTCCAATAATATGGTATAAATTTTTCTCTGATGTGTCAGTCAAATCCTGAAACAGTTTTAAGAAATGTCTTTCTTCAGTTACTAACATATCTATTCCATAAGGATTTTGAAAATATTTCTCTGCCTGCATTAATGCCTGCACAAATTCTTTATCATATCGAGGAGTACGCTTGTCAAGAATTTTAATATTAGTAATTTTATTATCTTTTGTTAAAATATATTCCATTTTAAAATATAAATCATTCATATCTTTTGAATTTTCCTGATTCATTAATGGGATTATGAAGTTTTCAAAAGTTTTTTCATGATTAAATATCGGATGAATTACCTGATTGGCAACCATTAAACTATCATTGTTTCTAACTTCAATTTTAGGTTTGAATTCCGGATATTTTTTTATGAAATCTTTTTCTTTTAATAATAATGATATTTCATTTCCTTCTTGTAATATGAGATAATTATCTTCAAACCAGTATTTGAACGCACGATTTTCAAGATTTATCTTGTCATTATAAAATTTAGCTTTGAACTTTTGATTATAAATAACTAATTCATCTTGATTGATTATGTAAAAAAGCTTAAAAGAATACTTAGAATTATTTATTTCTAGATTCTTCCCATCTGGTTGTACAATCTTATCTAAAATCCATTCACCTCTTAATTTCTGTGATTGAGAGTAAGTATTAATACAAATGATCAAATAAAGTAATACCAGTAATTTTTTTTTCATGTTTAAAAAATTAAAAATATCCAAAATCATAAGACTTTGGATATTCAATATAATAATTTTAATGTTCTATTTCTGAGGGATATTCGCTAAAATATCTTTCAGGAAACTCCAGAATTTCTGAGTAGAAGGAATGTTCGCTTTTTCATCAGGAGAATGAGCCCCTCTGATTGTTGGTCCAAAGCTTACCATTTCCATTTCAGGATAGTTGGCTCCGATGATTCCACATTCAAGACCTGCGTGACAAGCTACTACATGAGGTTTCTCACTGAATTTCTCCGTATAAAGCTTCTCCATCAGCTGTACAATCTCTGAACCTGGTTTTGGTTTCCATCCCGGGTATGAACCGCTGAATTCCACATTCATTCCAGCTAATTCTGCTACAGATTTCAATTGTTCTGCCACTGAATATTTTGAAGAGTCTACAGAAGATCTTGTAAGGTTTAAGATTTTAAGTTCTCCTCCTTTCAATTCAACTCTTGCTACGTTGTTGGAAGCTTCTACAAGATCAGCTACGTCCGGGCTCATTCTGTATACCCCGTTGTGAAGAGCTTTTAAAGTAAGGATTACTTTTTTAGAATCTCCTTCGGAAATTGCTTTGTCAGAAGACGTGGAGTTCTCAATATTGATTTGGATTCCTGGTTCTACCGTAGCAAATTCTTCTAAGATGTCTTTCTTAAGAATCGTTACATTTTCTATGAATTCCTGAGCGTTTCTTACAGAAATAATAGCAACACCTTCTCTTGGAATGGCATTTCTCAGACCTCCGCTGTCGATAGAAACCAATTCAATATTCTGGTTTTCCAGTCCGCTGTAAAGAAGTCTTCCCAAAATAATATTGGCATTTCCGAAACCTTTATGAATATCCATTCCGGAGTGTCCACCCTGAAGGCCTTTTACTTCAATTCTTACGATTTGTCCTTTTGGAGCTTCTGCAGTATAATTTTGAGTGATTGTTACGTCAACACCTCCTGCGCAGCCAATATCAATCTCATCATCCTCTTCAGTGTCAAGGTTTAATAGAATTTGTCCTGTCAGTTGTCCTGGTTTTAATCCTAAAGCACCTGTCATTCCTGTCTCTTCATCAATGGTGAAAAGAGCTTCCAATGCAGGATGTGGAATATCTGAACTTTCAAGGATAGACATAATGGTTGCTACTCCCAAACCGTTGTCAGCTCCTAAAGTAGTTCCTTTTGCCTTTACCCAGTCACCGTCAATCTCCATTTTGATTCCTTCTGTTTCAAAATCAAAATTTACATCATTGTTTTTCTGGCAAACCATATCAAGGTGCGATTGAAGCACGATAGATTTACGGTTTTCCATTCCTGCAGTGGCAGGTTTTTTAATGATAACGTTTCCTACTTCATCTACGGTAGTTTCCAGTCCCAGATCTTCACCAAATCCTTTGATGAAGGCGATTACTTTTTCCTCTTTTTTTGAAGGCCTTGGAACAGCATTTAATTTGGAGAAGTTTTTCCAGATTATCTGCGGTTCTATATTAGATAATTCCATTGAAATTTATTTTTCTCAAATTTACGAAATAAAAAATGCTTCCGTGAGATACAGAAGCATTTTTGTTGTATGATTTCGCTTTTATTAACATCCACATTCTCCATAGATCGGAGTAGTAAATGTAGTCCCGTCTGGTTTCTCTATAGTCAGAGTCCCTTCAAACAGTAAAGCTTCTTCGCCTTTTATTTTTTTACCTTTTACAGAAATTTTGTAATCATCATTTTCTATTTCTTTGGTAAGCAATTCATCTACCTCCATATCACTTGAAGAGATAAGATTCAGAGCCAGTCTTTTGCCATCCAGCATCATATAAGCAGTTTTTCCGGCATCATCTGCGTAGATGTATCTTTCATTTTCAAAATCTGCCTTGCTTACACCAAAATAGCAGGAGCATTCTTTGATTTCTTTAGGGAATGGAATGGTTCCCACCAGAATATTTCCTGACGAAGGTTTCACTGAAGCAGAATCTTTAGCAACAGACAAAGTGTCGGCAGAAGCAGAAACCGTTTCTTTTTCCTTTTTGCAGGCTACCAATAAAAATGCGGAAAATAAAATGATTAAATATTTCATGTGTTTGTGGTTTTATTATTTTTTCTTATCCTCTTGCTCTTTCAAGAAGTGTCATCATTAATAAAGAAAGAATTACCAAACTTTCTTCCTCATCATCAATATCAATCAATCTGTCCAGCTGGAATCTTCTTCCAAAGAATGAAGGCATTTTTTTAAGCTTAAAATAAGCTTTCCCATCAATACCAGTTACTGTATAAGATGGATTAAGGAAATACCCTGTAAACATTCCGATGATAGGAAGTTCTCCTACAAAGCTGTCCCAGAATCTTACCCATGCACTGTCTTCCTGAACTTTAAACTTAGGCTGATCTTGGGCATCCAGAATATCATAACTTGCTTTCCAGATAGAACGCATTCCTTTTCTTGCTAATCTACCGAAGTTTTTATTGTCAATGAGATCATTCAAAGAATATGAAGCGTTGAAATCAATCCATTTATTAGCTCTGATTCTGAAAAGTTCTTTAGACTTGCTTTCATCATTGAAAACAACAACATCTTCTTTTAACTTGAACATTTTCTGACGAACATATGCTACATAATTTCCATTCTTGTCAGTAATGTTGAAATCACTTGCTAAAGTAGTGATTTTGAATTTGAAATCCAGAGGATAGTTAAGATTGTTAAGTACCATTTTAGTTAATTTTTTTCATATTTTATTTAAGCCGCAAATATAGAGGTTTTTTTAGAGTTCTCAGGTATGGGAGAAATTTAAAATATCATATTGAGACATTGTGTAAATCGGAATCTAGAAGATATTTTTGTGAAAAATAAAATTAAACGCTGAGTTCGCAAGGTTTGTTTGCAGTTTTTATATGTATTGTTCGCAAAGGCACTTCGTTCAGCTGAGATACAAGTTTTCTTATTGTTGAGTGAAACGCCTTTGCGATCATTTTTTTTAACCTTTAGACATCTTAGTGCGTTCAGCGTTAAAAATTTATTATACTGTATTAAAATTCACAAGCGAAGCGAACCGACGATTCACTATTAATTATCAACTTTAATCCTTATTTTTGTACCTATGGATTACCCAAGTAAAGTATTGGCAAAGGCGGTAGATGAGATTTCGGGATTGCCTGGGATTGGAAGAAAAACGGCTTTGAGATTAGCACTGCATTTGTTGAAGCAGCCCAATTCCAGAGCTGTAAGTCTTGGAAATTCTCTGATTAATCTTGTCAACGAAATAAAATACTGCAAAGAATGTCACAATTTTTCGGATTTTGACATCTGTGAAATATGCAGTAATGAAAAGAGAAATGGTGAATTGATCTGTATTGTTGAAGATGTACGGGATGTAATTGCTATTGAGAATACAGGGAAATACACAGGGAAATATCTGATTCTTGGCGGAAAAATTTCTCCAATGGAAGGAGTAGGGCCCGGGCAATTGAATATTCCAAGTATTGAAAAGAAACTGAATGACGGAAAAGTGAAAGAATTTATTTTCGCATTGAGTGCTACGATGGAAGGAGATACAACGGCATATTACATTTATAAGAAATTTAAAAGTTTCAATGTAAACTTTTCCAGCATTGCAAGAGGAATTTCAGTAGGAGATGAACTGGAATATGCTGATGAAATTTCATTAGGAAGATCTATTATCAACAGGTTGCCATATAACGAAAAAGATTAATATGAGGCTGTCTGTTATTATTGTTAATTATAATGTTACTCAATTGCTCAGAAGCTGTCTTTTGTCACTTCAGAAATATATACAAGAGATAGAGTATGAAGTGATTGTCATTGATAATGCCTCAACAGACAGTTCCTGGAAATATCTTATTCCTGAGTTTCCGAACGTACATTTTATTTCTTCTGAAACAAATGATGGCTTTTCAAAAGCAAATAACAGGGCAATTCAGACTGCAAAAGGAGAATATATTTTACTTTTAAATCCTGATACGGAATTTGAAGGATTTTATATGAAAGAACTGCTGGATTTTGCAGATTCTCAGCCTTCTTTCGGGTGTCTGGGAGTAAGAATGCATGATGCAGGAGGGAATTTTCTCCCTGAAAGTAAGCGTTCTGTTCCGGATATGTTTAATTCTTTTGAAAAGCTGTTTACCAATTTTAAAAAGAATAATTCTAAGTCTTATTACAGAAGCGATCTTGAAGAAAATGCAGTGGCTGAAGTAGAAGTTATGACAGGTGCATTTTTATTGGCTAAAAAAGATGTTTACGAAAAAATAGGAGGGCTGGATGAAGCTTATTTTATGTATGGAGAAGATATTGATCTTTGCTATACCTTCTTAAAAAACGGTTACAAAAACTTCTATTATGGTAAAGTTTCTATTCTTCATCATAAAGGGGAAAGCACCATTAAGAATGAAGTATATCTCAAGAGATTTTATGGAGCTATGCAGATTTTCATTGATAAATATTATAAAAAATCTAAGCCTGTACAATATTCATTTTTAAAGGCAGGATTGAAGCTCAGGTATCATATTGAAAAGATCAAGCTAAAATAAAAAAGCAACTCAATTTGAGTTGCTTTTGTTTTATGTAAGATGATATTCTTCTTATTTTGCCGGTGTTGCAGGAACTTGTGCCGGAGTGGTTGTAGAAGTAGCAGGAGCTGACTGTTTTGCAGGAGCTTCTTTCTTCACTGGTTGTTTTTGTGTAGGGGCTACCTGAGATGGCTTACCTGTGATAACAACGCTTATAAGGATAAGAACGATGATAGTTCCGCCTAGAGTCCATGTTGCTTTTTCCATGAAATCATTGGTTCTCTGTACTCCAAACTGTGCAGATGATGCACCTCCGAATGTACTAGAAAGGCCTCCTCCTTTTGGATTTTGTGCCATAACGATGATTACCAATAAAACGCTGGCAACCATAACAAGAACCATCAATAGTGTAAATATAGTATCCATTAATTCTGATATCTTTTTGAATGGGCAAATTTAATCTTTTTTTACTGAATGACAAAAAAAGATGCCGCCAAATGTTGATAAAAATAAAAACGGCAACAATTGTTGCCGTTTTTTCTATAAAAATTGGATGTTGTTATTTAAAATCAGCATCAGTAGCCTTATTTACTTCATAAGACTTTACATTCATGGTCATATCCATTCCCATCTGGCTTACAGAGATGGTGTATGGCATTTTTACCCCTTCTACATCTTTGTAATTAGAGAATGTTGTTGGAATTGTCATTTCCTGACCTTTAGCTTTTACTTTTTTGGTCTCTCCGGTTTTTAATCCTGTTGCAACACTGTAGTAATACGTTGTATCTCCACCTTTAATTGCGTAAGAATCTTCACCTCCGATTTTCTCAATTCCGCCTAATTTATAATCAGCAGATTTTGCGAAACCTAACTCTTCAAAAAGTTCCGGGTTCTTTTGTTTTTCAGCAATTTCTTCCGGTGTGATGTCAACTTTTTGTCCCATTTGCATAGAGTAACCAGTCTTTCCGTCAAATACCTGCTTCTGAACAACCTGTCCCATTGCTGTTACAGTAGTCAGCTCCTTTCCGCCTTGTGCTTTCACGATTTTAAAATCGATGCTTTGCCCTTGCATAGACATTGAAGCGTTTGTAGTATACGAAGTAATTTTAGCTAAATTAGCTTTTCCTCCGATAGCATTGATGTATTTATCTGCAACAGAAGCCACCGTTACACTTGCATCCACTTTTTGTACAGTTGGTTTTGCAACAGGGTTGGCATCTTTATCAAAATATTTTACAGGATAGCCTAATTTTTCCAGTCCTTCAGAAATATCAGATGCTTTACCTGCAATGAAAATTCTGCTTTGGTTTGGTAAAATTGTAGACTTTACAGCATTTGCAACATCTGCAGCAGTTACTTTATCAATAGATTTCAGGTAATTGGTGTAGAAGTCAGCAGGTAAATCCTGAACTTTCTGGTTTAAAGCAAATCTTGCGATAGTAGCAGGCTGCTCTAAAGACATGATGAAAGATCCTTTCAGTTTTGCTTTTGCATTTGCCAGTTCTTCTGGTTTTACAGTAGAAATTGCATTAAGTTCATTCATGAATTCCTTAACTGCTTTGTCTGTAACCTCATTTCTTACACTCGCGCTTGCAGAGAATTGTGGAGAATACTTGCTTGCTACCATACTTGAATACGCACCGTAAGTAAATCCGTTTTTCTCTCTAAGGTTCATGAAAAGTCTCGCTTCACCACCACCTCCAAGGATGTAATTGGCGATTGTTGCAGGGAAGTAGTTGGCATCTTTCATTTTCAGCGTGTTCAGGTTGTTTAGGGAAACAACAGACTGTACAGCAGAAGGAACATCCACTACATTAATCTCTGTTTTAGCAAGATTGGAAGCTGGCTCTAACTGTGCAATAGGAGTATTTGCTTTTTTCCAGCCACTGAAAGCTTTTTCGATCAAAGGCTTTACCTGATCAAATTTTACGTCTCCAACGATTACTAAGTAAGCATTGTCCGGAGCGTAATATTTTTTGTAGGTATTTTGTACATCAGCCAATTGGATTTTGTTGATAGATTCAACGGTTTCAAACTCACCTCTTGAAGTATTTTTTCCATACATCAAAGCATTAGAAACTCTTCCTGCGATTGAAGATGCATTTTTTTCCTCAGATTTTAATCCTTCGACAGCTCTTTCTTTAGAGTTCTGAATTTCTTCAGCAGAGAATTTAGGATTAATAATAGCATCCGCCATTAAGCCTAAAACTTCAGGGAAATATTTTGAAAGGGAGTTGGCAGAAGCACCACCTGAAGAGAAGTTTAGGTTAGCACCAAGATAATCTACTTTTTTGTTGAAATCATCTTTGCTGATATTGGTGGTACCGTTTTCAAACTGTTCAGCCATAATTTCACTTACTCCTGTTACAGCTCCTTCATTGTATGGAGGTCTGTCCATAGAAAGACTGGCATTTACTCTTGGCAGCTTGTTGTTTTCCACAACCATTACTGTAAGACCATTGCTTAGCTGGAAAGTTTTTGGCTTAGCAATGTTAATCGCAGGAGTAGGTCCCGGTTTTGGCATTGCATTAAGATCTATTTTTTGTGCTGAAACCATTCCTGTAAAGAAAAACGCTGCAGCTATATATGTTAATTGCTTTTTCATTTGTAAAAATTTAATTTTTAATAATCATATAGTAACCTTAAAAGTTGAAATGATTACTTTTTCTCAGGTACGTAATTAATGATTATTCTTTGGTTAGAATTAAGATACTTTTTAGCAGCATTTTGAAGATCCTGTTTTGTGATAGATCTGTAAATGTCGATTTCTTTGTTGATCAAATTCGTGTCACCCATCAATACGTGGTTGGTTGCCAATGAAGCCGCAATTCCCTGGATGCTTGAGTTGGCATTTACAAACTGGTTTTCGTATTGGTTTTGAAGTTTTTGATAATCCTCTTCAGAGATTAACGTAGTCTGAAGTTTTTTGATTTCAGCATCAATGTCAGCCTGTAAAGCCTGTTTTGTAGTCTGTCCCATCGGGATCGCGAAGAATGCGAAAATACTATAGTCTTCAAGACCCTGATTGAAAGCAGCTACCTGGAGTGCTTTTTTGTCCTGATCCACTAATTTTTTATATAAAACCGAAGATTTTCCATTACTTAAATAAGAAGAAAGCATATCTAAAACATAAGCATCTTTCTCTTTGTTGGCCGGAGTTCTGTAAGCGAAAACATAAGCAGGAAGCTGAATATTCGGGTCTGTAGCTGTTACTTCTTTTTCCTGAGTGATAGGAGCATCCTTCGGGAAATCTTTTGGATACAAAGTTCCTTTTGGAATTCCTCCATAATAGGTTTCGATCCATTTTTTAGTCTGTTCAGGTTTGATGTCTCCAGCAACGACCAAAGTAGCATTATTCGGAACGTAATACTTTTTGTAAAACGCCTGGAACTCTTCTAATTTAGCAGAGTTCAGATCTTCCATAGAACCAATTGTTGGCCAGTTGTACGGGTGATTGGTAAATAAATTTTTCTGAATTGTTGTGAAAAGGTTTCCATAAGGCTGGTTATCCATTCTTAATCTTTTCTCTTCTTTTACAACCTCTCTCTGTGTGTCTACACCAACCTGGTTGATGACAGCATGACGCATTCTTTCAGCTTCCATCCAAAGTCCAAGCTGTTCGTTATTGGAAGGGAATGTTTCATAATAATACGTTCTGTCATTGGTGGTGTTGGCATTGTTCTGTCCTCCGTTTGAAGAAACAATCTTGAACCAGTCTCCTCTTTTGATATTAGGAGTTCCCTCAAATAGAAGGTGTTCAAAGAAGTGAGCAAAACCTGTTCTGCCTTTTACTTCATCCTTTGCACCTACGTGGTACATTACACCTGTTGTTACAACCGGCGCTGAATTATCCTGATGAAGAATTACGTGAAGACCATTGGGAAGGTCATATTCTTCGAATTTGATTTGCTGTGCATTCAGCATTAGCCCGAAGAAAGCTACGGCAGCAGCAGAAATAAGTCGCTTTTTCATAGAATTTAGAAATTGTTTGTCAATTAGTATGAAAAGTGAATTAAATGTTACAAAGTTTATAGAAATTTATATGTAAATGTGAGTCGGGTTTCGGGTTTCGGGTTTCGAGATTTGAGATTAAAAAAGAATTAATCCGGAAGTGTTTTCTAATGTGCGGCTAATCATTCACCATTCAATTTGCGAAGCAAAATTGACCATTGACAAATACTATCAGTACAATCTTATTACTTCAAATCCCTAACTTCTCTATGAAAGTTTGAATTCTCCTCTGAATACATTAATTTTGTGTTCCCAAAATTTTTTTGCTGTATGGACTATTTGAAAGGACTCAATGAATCACAATATGAAGCCGTTACCTCTTTACAAGGGCCTCTGATGGTGCTTGCCGGAGCAGGTTCCGGGAAAACGCGTGTACTTACCATGCGTATTGCCCATTTAATACACAACGGAATAGATCCTTTCAATATTCTGGCTCTTACCTTTACGAATAAGGCCGCTCGTGAGATGAAAGACCGTATTGCAAAAGTAGTAGGAGACAGCAATGCAAGAAGCTTGTGGATGGGAACTTTTCACTCTGTTTTTGCAAGAATTTTAAGAATTGAGGCTCATTATCTCGGATATCCTTCCAATTTTACCATTTACGATCAGCAGGATGCTTTGAACGTGATCAAAAAAGTTTTGAAGGATATGAATATCGATGCAGATCTTTATAAGCCTAAAAAAGTTCAGGCAAGAATTTCGACCTATAAGAATAATCTGATTACGGTAAAGGCTTATTTCAATAATCCGGAACTGATGGAAGCGGATGAAAAAGCGAATATGAAATTCATCGGGCAGATTTATCAGAAATATGTTGATCAGTGTTTCAGAAACGGATCTATGGATTTTGATGATCTATTGTTGAAGACCAATGAATTATTGACCCGTTTTCCGGAAGTATTGGCTAAATATCAGGACAGATTCCGATATATCATGGTAGATGAGTACCAGGATACCAACCACTCTCAGTATCTTATTGTAAAAGCTTTAGCTTCAAAATTTGAGAATATCTGTGTGGTAGGGGATGATGCACAATCTATTTACTCTTTCCGTGGCGCTAACATCTATAATATCTTAAACTTTAAAAAAGATTATACCGATGCTAAGACCGTATCTCTGGAACAAAATTACCGTTCTACACAGAATATTGTAAATGCTGCCAATGTTGTGATTTCGAAAAACTTACAGCAGTTTAAGAAAAATGTATTCAGTGATAATGAAGAAGGGGACAAGATCAAAATATACCGGTCTCTTTCTGATGCTGATGAAGCCAATTTCGTAGCAGGAAATATCTGGGAACTGCGTAACCGCGATCAGAGAAAGTACAGCGATTTTGCCATTTTATACAGAACAAACTCTCAGACACGTGCTTTTGAAGACGCACTGAGACGTAAAAATATTCCATATAAAGTGTATGGAGGACTTTCTTTCTACCAAAGAAAAGAAGTAAAAGACCTTATTGGCTATCTGCGACTTCTGATCAATGAAAATGACTCAGAAGCATTGATGAGAATTATCAACTATCCTGCAAGAGGAATTGGAGAAACAACTCAGAATAAGCTGATCGTTTTTGCAGATTCTCACAATATTGCGGTTTCAAAAGTTTTGGAAAATCTTCCGATGTATGCACCGCAGCTAGGTCTTAACAACGGAGTTTTAAACAAACTGAACGACTTTTGGTCTATGATAAAAGCTTTTCAGGTATTGCTGAAAACAGAAACGGCTTACAGTGTTGCTATGGAAGTGGCAAAACGAAGCGGGTTGATTAAGTTTTTAAAAGATGATCAGACTCCTGAAGGAATTTCCAGAGTAGAAAACGTGCAGGAATTGATGAACTCTATGCAGGGATTCATTGAAGAACAGATGCAGCTGGAAGATGGAGATCCGAGTCTTTCTAATTTCCTTGAAAATATTGCACTTTCAGCAGATACTCAGGATAAAAACCTGGAAGATGATATGGTTTCGTTGATGACTATTCACCTTTCAAAAGGGCTGGAATTCCCGGTAGTACATTTGGTTGGGCTAGAAGAAAATCTGTTTCCAAGTTTTATGAGTTCTGCTACCAGAGAAGATCTTGAGGAAGAGAGAAGACTATTTTATGTAGCATTGACGAGAGCTGAAAAACAGGTATTCTTCTCATATGCTGTTTCCCGTTTTCAATGGGGGAAAATTACGGATGCGGAACCTTCAAGATTCTTAAGTGAAATTGATGATGAATATATTGAATTCCTTAATCCGGCTCTTGAAAAAAGGTTTATCAATAATTCAGGGGTGAAATCCAATATTTTTGATGAACATCCTTCTGAAATGAAATCTTTCAAAAAGGTTGAGAAAAAGTCAATTGACAGAGGAGATGCTTCAAAACCTGCTCAGGAAGTAAGGAAGCTGAAACCAGTAAGCACGGCTAAAATTATCAATCCAAGCGGAGCTTCTTCTCAGGATATTGAAGTAGGAGATAAAGTGAGACATGACCGTTTTGGAATTGGGGAAGTTAGCTTTCTGGATGGAACAGATCCTCAGAACATCAAAGCAAAGGTTATTTTTATCCATGAAGGAGAGAAAAATCTGATTCTTAAATATGCTAAACTGACTAAGATTTAATTTAAGAACAATACAATATAAAGTGAACGGATTCAATTTTTGGATCCGTTTTTATTTTTTTTAACACAAAGTCCACAATGTGATCATTTGGATATGATTATTTTTTGTTCGCAAAGGCGTTCCACTTAGCAAATATAAATTACTCTGATAAACGAAGTGCCTTTGCGAACATCAAAAATAATAAGCTGCAAAATGTTTTGCGATCATAGCGTTTTGATAAATATATTTTAAACACGAAGTTCGCAATGTGGTTATCACGATCTGTTAATTTTTTTCGATCGCAATGACGTTTCACTCAGCGAAGGAACTTTTCTCTGCTAAACGAAGTGCCTTTGCGAACATCAAAATAATAAGCTGCAAAATGTTTTGCGATCATAGCGTTTTCTGTTTTAGATCTAACATTCTATAAGACAATGTTTTTACTGGAATGTTCTTGAATTTTCTTGAATTTTCATAACTTTAAATTAGGGAATAGAAAGAAACGATAACTATTTTTTATAAAAACAAAGTCTATTGATTTTGTAGACTAATAAATATATTTTACATTTGCACCTTGTAAAAACATAAATGTTAATCAAATTCTAAACTATGAAAAATAAGAAAACTATTCTTTCGGCCTCTGTTTTATTTTTCCTTGGTGTATTTACTTACGGACAGGAAAAAGACAGCATAAAAACAAACAAAGACAGTATAAAGACCAATAATGTAGAAGAAGTAGTGGTATTGGGGTCAAGAGCAGGAGCGAGATCTAAAACAGACAGTCCGGTTCCCGTAGATGTATTCAATGTAAAAGAATCTTCAATAATCCTTCCACAAACCAATATAGGACAAATCCTGAATGCGGTAGCACCTTCATTTACGTCTACCATTCAGACCAATTCAGATGGAACAGACCATTTAGATCCTGCTCAGCTGAGAGGTTTGGGGCCGGATCAGGTATTGGTTTTGGTGAATGGGAAAAGAAGACATACTTCAGCATTGGTGAATGTAAATGGAACACCGGGAAGAGGTACCGTAGGAACGGATTTGAATGCTATTCCGTCTTTTGCATTAAATAGAATAGAAGTATTGAGAGACGGAGCATCAGCACAATATGGATCTGATGCGATTGCCGGAGTAATCAACCTTGATTTGAAAAGAGATACAGGGAAACTGGCAGGACAGATTAGTTACGGAGGGAATTTAACGCCAACAGCTAATGACCATACCGGAGATTTTGACGGACAGAATATTCAGCTGGATCTGAACTATGGGAATAAAATTGGGACTAAAGGAGGTTTTTTTAATATTACCTGGTCTTCACAATTCAGAAATCCAACTTATAGAGCCGGAACAGAAAATGGTCCTATCTATAATGCTTATAATGCGATTGAACAACGTGCATTGAATGACGGTGTGAATCTTTCTTCCCTTTTTACGAATATTGGTAATACGCCAAACTCACAGCAGCTTGTGAATTACATTCATCAGTATGCCCAGAATGTAAGTTATTTTTCTCAGGGTTTACAAAATGATATTCAGGGAGCGAATACCATTTCTGCGCTGCAAAATGTTTTGAAATCTGCTAACTTTACCAGAGAGCAGCTTAATTATTTTACCGATCAGGAATTGGCTTACAGAGGGCAGTCTAGAAAAGACTTCAATATGCAGGTAGGGCAGTCGAAGCTTAATAATCACCAGCTTTTTGTAAATGCTGAAATTCCTGTAAGTGACAATTGGAAAGTGTATACTTTCGGGGGGTACAGCTTAAGACACGGAACTTCGGGAGGATTTTACAGAAGACCAAGTGAAAGCAGAACTTTTACAGGATTATATCCCAGTGGTTACCTTCCACAGATTGGAACAGATATCCAGGATATTTCACTTGCTGCCGGAATCAAAGGAAAATGGGACGGCTGGAATATTGATTTCAGTAACACATACGGTCAGAATTCATTCACCTATAATATTCAAAACACCGGAAATACCTCCTTACGCTTTGCTTCACCAAGAGAATTTAATGCAGGAGGTTTAAGATTTTCTCAAAATACCATCAATTTAGATTTCTCTAAAAAATATGATGTATGGGAAGGAATTAATGTTGCTTTCGGAGCAGAACACCGTTATGAGAATTTTAAAATTACTCAGGGCGAAGAAGCTTCATATGCCATTTATGATGCTTCCGGAAATGTATGGAACGGAAACTCTGTAAGACCTACTGATTTCTTTGGAGCGGCGCTTCCGGGAGGATCACAGGTATTCAACGGGTTTAAGCCTGAGAATGCTGTGGACAAAAACAGACAGTCGGTGGCAGCTTATGCAGATGTAGAATTTAACTTCACCAACTGGTTATTGGTAGATGCGGCGGCGAGATATGAAAATTATTCTGATTTCGGATCGACATTCAATTATAAATTAGCTTCAAGAATCAAGGTTGCTCCTAATTTCAATGTGAGATTTGCCGGTTCTACAGGGTTCAGAGCGCCATCTATTCACCAGATCTATTATAATGTAACGTCTACATTATTTACGAATAATCAACTTTTGGAGGTAGGAACTTTCAGTAATGATTCCCAGTTGGCAGGACTGCTGGATATGCCAAAACTAAAGCAGGAAACTTCAAAATCGGCAAGTGTAGGATTTACCTACAGAATTCCTTCAGCGGGGCTTAGCTTTACAGCAGACGGATATTTTACAAGAATTGATAACCGTATCATTCTTACTGACCAGTTTTTAAGAGCAAATGTTCCTCAGAAAGCACAGGAAGCTTATGATCAATTAGGAATCAATGCCGCACAGTTCTTTACCAACGCGATTGATACGGAAACAAAAGGACTGGATGTAGTGATTTCACATAATGTAAGATTTTCAGGAATAAAACTCGATAATAACTTTGCCATTAATCTAAATAAAACCAAGCAGGTAGGAGATATTCATTCTGCAGGACTTTTACAGTCGCCGCAACTTGAGAAAGTATATTTTTCTGAAAAATCAAGAGTGTATCTGGAAGAAGCTGTACCTAGAGTGAAAGCCAGTCTTTCGCACACCCTTTCATGGAAAGATGCTACTTTTTATCTGAGAAATACGTATTTCGGAAAAGTAACAGGAGCTGATATTATTGATGTAAACGGAGACGGAATCATAGATTTTAATGAACATCAGCCGATCGGAGATAAGATCATTACCGATATTTCTGCTGCTTACCAGTTTACTAAAAACGTAGGATTGACTTTAGGAGTAAACAATTTGTTTGATATCTATCCAACGAAAAACCTTACTGCTTCTACCAATAACGATCAGTTTATCTACTCACGTTCCACTTCACAGTTTGGACAGAACGGAAGATATGTTTTTGCGAGACTTAATTTCAATTTTTAAATAAAAATAACAGATAGTGCTTATAAAAAAACAGTTCAGAATTTCTGAACTGTTTTTTTATTTATGATCAAATGAATTTTATCTTTCCACAAGTTCCTTCACAGGTTCTCCATAATGATCAGTCACTGTTTTGTTGATCTGAAGCAGTTGATACCATTTTCTGAAAGCCCCTATAAACACAATAAGCATAAGAACCATTGCAGTTACCGCTAATGCTGCCAATAGATACTGTCCTTTTGGAATATAGATAGCGGTCACCTGAATATATCCGGCCCAGAATGTAATTCCGGCCATAAAAACACCAGGGACAGCCGAGCATAAAGCATATTTTCCCCTGTTCATTCTTATCAGCATTGTAGTACAGACGATAAGTCCGCAGGCCGCCAATAATTGATTACTGATTCCAAATAAAGGCCAGATGCTGTTTACGTTTCCAGTATATACCAGATATCCCCAGGCAAAAGTGAAAAGAAGACTGCTGATAATAATTCCCGGAATCCAGTTTTTATCATTGAATTTTGGAACTACAGACCCCAGCATTTCCTGTAAGAAGAAACGTCCCACTCTTGTTCCTGCATCAATGGCAGTAAGAATAAACACAGCTTCAAACATAATGGCGAAATTATACCAATACGCGGTTAGCTGATCCATATACGGGATTTTATTAAAGATATGGGCCATTCCTACAGCCAGAGATACTGCACCTCCGGTTCTTCCATAAAGATCAATCCCTATTTTCTGTGAATAATAATCTATGTCTACACCATGCAGGGCAGGATGTGCTGCAAGAAACGAATCATAAGCTTCCTTAGGCGTGTTGATTGCAAAATAATCACCAGGCATCAGTGTACATGCTGCGATAAGTGCCATCAATGCTACAAAACCTTCCACAAGCATTGCCCCATATCCTACAAAAAGTATTTCTCTTTCTTTATTAAGCATTTTTGGAGTTGTTCCCGTAGCAATTACGGCATGAAAACCGGAAATTGCTCCACAGGCAATCACAATAAAAATAAAAGGAAGTACAGGCCCGCCAATGATAGGTCCTCCACCATTAACGAAAGCTGTGATAGCAGGCATCTGTATGGTAGGGTGAATGACAATGACCCCAATTGCCAGCATGATAATAGTTCCTATCTTTAAATAAGTGGAAAGATAATCCCTTGGTACCAAAAGCAGCCACACCGGTAGTACAGAAGCAATAAACCCATATAAAGGAATGGCGATAGAAATTGTTTTAATATCCCACGAAAACAAATTATTCATAGTGGGATTCTGCATCAGACTATGGCCTCCGATGATCCCTGCAATCAAAAGAATACCGCCTAAGATACTTGCAAACAAAACACTGTTCTTTTTATAGCGCATAATCAGTCCCATGATGATGGCAATGGGCATTGTAATGACTACCGTGAAAAGTGACCAGGAGGCCTCATGCATCGCATTGATACATGCCAGTGATAAACCTGCGAGGGTAAGAATCAGGATGAATAAGATTGCAAAACCTGCTACAGTTCCCGTTGCTTTTCCGATTTCTTTAGAAGCAATGGTTGCGAGACTTTGCCCCTTGTGCCTTACAGAAGCAAAGAGTACAACCATATCATGAACTCCACCTCCCAGTACACAGCCAATAAGAATCCATAATGCACCCGGAAGATACCCGAACTGGGCAGCAAGAACAGGTCCTACTAATGGTCCTGCAGCAGCGATTGCAGCAAAATGATGTCCGAAAAGTACATTTTTATTAGTAGCGACATAATCTTTACCATCCGCAAATTCTACAGCAGGAGTCATATTCTGGTCGTTAAGCCTGAGAACTTTATTGGCAATAAAAATACCATAAAAACGGTAAGCTATTGCAAAAATAAGAACAGATGCAAATATGAGCGTAAGCGCATTGATATTGTTTAAAGATTCCATATTGCGTATTTTTATTGATAAATAATTAATTGATTGGTGTTTTTGTTGTTAATAATTTAAACAATAGCCAAGGTAATTAATTCTCAATGAAAAAATATCAATATGTATATCAATCTAGCAAATTTATTGTCGGAATATATTTTATTATATTGATTTATAGTTATTTAAATTGTAATTGGGTAAGTAAATGTATATTACTTCTTTTGTGAAATAACAAACTCCACCATTTCATCAGTAAGTTTATCCAGATAAGCTTTATCAGTTGTTCCAAAACCATGTACTCCGCCATCAACAATGATCAGAGAGTTTTGTATTTTAGATCTGTTTAATTTTCTATGAAGTTTTTTAGACTGACTTAAAGGAACTATTTTATCATTATTTCCCTGAACAATTAAAGTAGGAACTCCTCCTGAAACAAAATATACGGGAGATAAGGTCTTCAGATAATCAATGGCTCTGTCCTGATCTTTTCTGATGTCATATCCGGAAATTCCTTTTACAAGATTTTCCTGTAAACCAACAATTTTTTTTGACATTAATCCTATTATTCCTACCGGAATTGTTCCTAATCTTGTGTGGAAAAGCTTATTAAGATCAGCCGGACCATAATGATCAATCACATAATTTACTTTTGCAGAATAAGATGAAAGTTCCGGACTTCCCAGATAGGTATTATCAGGAGTATAGGCTGCCAGCAGGGAAAGGTGCGCCCCGGCTGAAGCACCGAAAAGACCAATATTGTTAGAGTCAAGGTTATATTTTTCAGCATTCTTTCTAACCCATCTTACGGCATCTTTGGTATCTTCTAAAGGTAAAGGAAAATGGATGCTGTCACTCAAAAGCGTATAATTGATACTGATGACTGCATATTGTTTGGCCATCAGTTTTTGGATGGTGGTTTCAAGATAATTATCTGCATGAACTACTTTGTCGCCCTCTATCCATCCGCCTCCGTGAACGTAGATCAATACCGGGAGTTTTTCAGCAGTAGTATTTTTAGGAATGTACATGTCCAGAGCAAGAGGTTTTCCTTTTCTGTTGGTCTTGTAGACAATATCTTCAGAAACTTTTGCAATCTCAGGAAATAAAGTACTTTTTACAGGAGGAGCCTTAACTGGGGCTTGTGAGAAGTTTTGTGAAAAAAATAAATTTGATATACTTAAAAATAAAACAAAAAACAGGTTTGTAAAAAACCTGTAGATTGATATGTTGTTTATCGATGAATTCATAATAAATTTTTAAGGATGTGTTATTTTACTAATTCCTCAAAAAGCTTACCAAAAGTAGTATTCAGATCTTTGGATTTTCCCGGATGAGGTCTGGAAGTCTGTACCACAGCACTCCTTACAGCCGTCAGCCAGCGAAAACGCTCAGGAATATCAAGAAGTGCAATAGGGCCGCCGTCTTTATCGCCATTGGCAATTTTCTGAAAACTTTCAAGATTCTGGATAATATCTTCATAATCCAGCTTACTGTGCATGAGTTTGAATTTATCAGGACACAAATAGAATTCTACCCTGATGAATTTTTCCCTTTTGGAAAACATGACCAGTCCGATATTGAAAAATTCCTCTCTTTCAACTTTAGGTACCAAGCGTATTACCGCATATTCATATATTTTATCCTCTTGCATTTTTAGCTTCGTTTATAAAGATTTGAGAATTTTCTAATCTGGTTTTCATAAACTGAAAATAGATCTCACGGATTTCGTCAGGCGTTTCATCAGCATCATTCCAGTGTAGCCAGTCTTCAGGAATACTATTGACAATCTCCCTGAAAAGTGTATCATTCAGTACTTCATGGGCAAATTGATCCGCTTCGTCAAGCATTTTGGCCTTAGGAAGAAGGACATGGTCTTTCACATATTTGAAAGGTGTTTTTGCCGCTGTATCAAAATTCTGCCATGAATGGTGGAAGTAAAACGAAGCACCATTATCGATGATCCAAAGCTCTTTATTCCACATCAGCATATTGGTATTCCTGAAAGTACGGTCAATGTTGGTAATAAAGGCATCCAGCCATACTATTTTTGAAGCTAAAAGCGGATCAACATTTACTCCCGGATCATAAGTGATAGAACCGGAAAGATAATGCAGACCAAGATTCAGACCCTCAGAAAACTTTAGGAGATCCTGTATTTCTTCATCGGCCTCCGTTCTTCCGAAATCAGCATCAACATTGATAAAAACAAGTTCAGGGATTTTTAGCCCTAATGCTTCGGTAATCTTTCCACCCAAAAGTTCAGAGATAAGCATTTTTACTCCATGGCCTGCACCACGGAACTTTAATACATATTTGAAATCATCATCAGCTTCTGCCAGAGCCGGAAGAGATCCTCCTTCTCTCAATGGCAGAATGTAACGCATCACGGTTACCGTTCTTAAATTCTGCATGAAGCAAAAATAAGGTTATTTTTTTATAATCTTTTTAGTGAATTCCTTTTCACCTGCTTTATATTGTAAAAAATAAACTCCGCTGCTCAAATGCTGAAGTGGTAGAATATATCCTGAATCTGTTTTACTCAAACGATAATGAACCATTCTTCCGGATGCGTCTGTAAGTGAAAGTATTTCAATTTTCTTTTTAGAAGTGATGTTAACAAGATTTTGAGCAGGATTAGGATAAATTTGAATAGGATTTTCAATAGCTGTTTCTTCTGTATTTAATGTGCTTACAACAACCAGCTTCGTTTTGGCCGTAGTAGCTCCACATGCATCTGTTGTAAGTTTTACATTGTAATTTCCTCCTGTAGCGTAAGTATGTGTCGGATTTTCCAGGGTAGAAGTCGTTCCGTCACCAAAATTCCATGAATAGTTGGTCGCATTCTGTGTGCTATTGGTAAACTGGACTGTTCCTGCTCCGTTCATCTGATAGGTAAATCTGCTGTGAACATCATCGCTCGTTACATACCATTTGCTAAACTGATCATAAACCTCTGTTTTAACAATATCTTTAACCAATTGAGCCTGTACCGGGCTAAGGTTACCATTAAAAGGAATCTGTGTGGGATCTTTTTTAAATATAATGGTGTAAAATGTATATGCTGCAGCCATAGAGCCAATATAACTAGGATGTGATTGGTCCTGATCATACAATTCAATAGCTGGATTCTGTTCTCGGATCGTTCTCCAGACCTTACCTACGGGAGAGATAATCCCTTCATTATTCATAGCCATTTCCATGTAGCGCGCATAGATCAAATCATCCATTCCCTGATATGTACAGACTGAAGGCCAGCCCGGGCAGACCGTCCCATCTCCATTTTTACGACCCCAGGTCATATAAAATATTACATTTCCACATGCATTTGCATTTTTAACAAGATTTGAAAGTTGAAGAGCAAAAGGATATACCTCGTTTTGAACCTGAGAATAAGGAAATGACGGGAGTTGGCTTTGTTCCTGTAATACGACATAATCCCAGTTTCCCTGGTTAATGGTTGAAGTCACATCCGGATTGCCGGCGTGATCCTGAAGCGTGGACCCTCCCGGTGTGTGGCTGTGATGCTCCAGTACATCACCATTAGACGCAGCAATACTTTGGATGAGGTTAGGCAAATCATTAACGTAAGTATAACTGTTCCCGATAAAGAACACTCTTTTGGTCGTCTGACTCAGGATAAAAGAAAAAGCAATTAAAAATAAAAATAGTAGAGTTTTTTTCATAAATTTCAATTTAGATTAAGGTTATAAATATAAATATTATTAAATAAATTTCAATTATATTATGAATTTGATTATTGAGAAGAATATATACTTAGAAAATAAAGAAACAAAAGGGTTTCTTGCTGATGTTTTTTATAAAGACACTGAAGAAAAACTTCCTCTGATAATATTTGTTCACGGATATAAAGGGTATAAAGATTGGGGAGCCTGGAATCTGATGGCTGAAAAGTTTGCGGAAGCAGGTTTTTTCTTCGTTAAGTTTAATTTTTCCCATAACGGAACTACAACGGATGATCCGTATAACTTTGGAGATCTTGAAGCTTTTGGTCATAATAATTATTCCAAAGAGCTTTCTGACCTTGATGTGGTGATTGATCACTTTAGCAAAGACGCGCGTGTGGATGATGAAAAGATCGTTCTGATAGGCCACAGCAGGGGAGGTGGGATCTCTATTATTAAAACTTTTGAAGATGAAAGGATCAATGGCCTGATAACTTTGGCCAGTGTGGATACTTTAGACCGCTTTCCCAAAGAAGAAGCTTTGGAAAACTGGAAAAAGAACGGAGTTTATTATGCTCTGAACGGGCGTACCCAACAGGAAATGCCTCACTATTATCAGTTTTATGAAAATTATGAACAGAATGTTCATCGTTTTGATGTAGAACGGGCTACAGAAATGGCAAAAGCTCATATGCTCATTATTCATGGGACAGATGATGACGCAGTAGAGGTAAAGCAGGCGGAGCATCTTCATATTCTTCATCCGAATTCTGAACTTTTCTTGATTGAAAATGCCAACCATACTTTCGGAGCAAAAGAACCCTGGACAGATACAGATTTACCCAAAGATCTGAATACTGTAACCGAAAAATGTATTAATTTTATCAAAGAAAAATTGAAATAAAACGTTTAAAACAACGTTATTATAAATTAACCACCATATCAGTATAATTATGAAAAAAATGATTGCAGGCGCATTCGCGCTCTCATTATGTGTTATTTCGTGTAAAAAAGAAGCAAAAACAGAATCTTCAGTAAGTACAGATACTTTGGCTACAGTAATGCCTAAAGATTCTGTAATTACAAAAAATGATTCTGTAGCATCACCACCTCCTTCTGCTCCGGCTCCGGACAATATTATCACCAAAAATGTGGGTAAATATCCGCATGATATCAAATTGTTTGAAGATAAAAGCATCACAGAAAGACTGAAAAAGCTTGCGGGAACTCAGTATGATGAAATGGTAAAGAATTTCGATGTAGAAACTCCTATCACATCCGAAAACGGAATTTATAAATTGTCAGGATGCAAACAGCATGACTGTCCGGGATATGCAACACATATCTACTACGACGCCAAGAATGACAATCTGAATGTTTCTATTGATAAAAACGGAAAGGTAACAGACTTTGCTGAAAAAGGGAAAATAACGGTTTCAGAAACATTGAAAGCAAAATAAGAGGTAAGAAAGAAGTTTGGAGTTATTAACGGTATTCGATATCTATTGAAATCAAAATAAGACTATTTTCCAAAAAGTTAATTGGGATAAAAGTTATTCATAACCCTTATCAGCTTTCAGCTTCTAACTTCCTTCCTAAATAAAAAGAAGCCTGAAATTTCAGGCTTCTTTTTTATTATTTAATTGTCAAAATGGTCCATGCTTCTTCCACTTTACTTTCCAGAAGCAGCTTCTGGGCATTAAGATGAATATTGTCATCCGCATGAAATTCTCCGGCAGGTAATACTTCTGTATTGGCAAGCATTCCAAGGTCATTTCCTGTAAATACTTTACTGTATTTAATAGCATCAGGCAGAAGATCAAAGCCAATTCCTTTTGTTACCAAAGGTTTTGGAACTTCAAAAAGGCTGTTTTCATTACTTCTGGAGTACCAGTTACTGCCTAAACGGGCAACCATATCCAGTTTTTTCTGATCCAGATTTCCGGCTTCATTCAGATATTCTTCTCTGATATGAATTTTCTGAACTTCACAGATCACAAGATTTCCGGCACCACCCTGATCTCCTAATGATTTTACCTCTAAAACTTTGCATTCAAAGTTGACAGGGCATTCTTCAATCAGTTTAGGCTGTACCAGATCAGCATCTTTCATGGTAAGTCCGGCTTTAATAAATTCATTGACTCCGGTTTCATATTCTGTAGATGCTAATGAAATCTGCTGTACAATCGGAAAATTTACGGTTCCAATAACAACTTCCGGTACTTCAAGAACATTTTCCAATGTGTGCTTTGTTGTATTGTCACGTACTCTTCTTGATGGTGAAAAAATCAAAATCGGAGGAACCGTACTGAACATATTAAAAAAGCTGAAGGGAGATAAATTGATGGTACCATCTTTATCCACCGTAGATGCCAAAGCAATCGGTCGTGGTGAAACAGCCGTCTGCATGATGGTCTGAAGTTGTACGGAGGTTATCTCGGAGGGGATTACTGTTTTCATATTTTTGCTTTTAACACTTAACTAGGATTAAGTTAAGTATTCAAATGATATTAAAAAGTATGCTTCGACTATGGCTCAGCATGACACCTCTAATACTAACTGTTTTACAGTTTAATTCCAGCGATGTCATGCTGAGCGGAGTCGAAGCATTTAATGATTAATTTTTTATATTAAAGTGTTGGAATAATTTTACCGGAAACTTCACCGAAGCCTACTCTTACACCATCTTTTTCAGCCCATGCTTTCATCGTAACGGTATCATTGTCTTCAATGAATTTTCTTTCTTCACCGTTGCTTAATGATAAAGGATTTTGTCCTCTCCATGTTAATTCTAGCATAGAACCGAAAGATTTTGGATCACTTCCGGAAATGGTTCCGCTGGCGTACATATCACCCACTTCTACGTTGCATCCGTTTACGGTGTGGTGTGCCAGTTGCTGGTTCATATTCCAGTACATGTGTTTGTAGTTGCTTTCGGAGATTAGGTTTTGGTCTCCGTTTTCAGGCTGAAGATAGACTTCAAGGTTGATGTCATAGTTTTGATCCCCTTCAAATTTTAAATACTCTAAAACCTCAGGATCCTGTACTGGTGATGCTGTTCTGAATGGTTCTAAAGCTTCAAGAGTAACCACCCATGGAGAAATAGAAGAACCAAAGTTTTTCGCAAGGAATGGCCCTAGCGGAACATATTCCCAAGATTGGATATCTCTTGCAGACCAGTCGTTGAAAACAACCATTCCGAAGATGGCATCAGCTGCTTCTTTAGTAGAAATACTTTCTCCCATCTCTGTGTTTTTGTTGATGATGAAAGCCATTTCCAATTCAAAATCCAGTTGTTGAGATGGTCCGAACACAGGCTTATCTGCATCAGCAGGTTTCGTCTGACCTTTCGGGCGGTTGATTTCTGTTCCGGATACTACAATTGAAGATGCTCTCCCGTGGTAACCTACCGGTAAGTGCTTCCAGTTAGGCAATAAAGCGTTTGCAGGATCACGGAACATTTTTCCTACGTTGGTAGCATGTTCGATGCTGCTGTAAAAATCTGTGTAGTTCGGGATGTGAACAGGCATCATCATTTTTACTTTATCCAGGTCGTAGAAAGCTTCTTCTATGGTTTTCTGATCTTTTGATAGAGTTGATCCTTCCTGTAATAATGTCTGAATTTTAGTACGAACAGCATTGGTAACGGGTTTACCCAGTTCGATGAATTCATTGATGGTGTATGCTTCAAAAACATTGTCGTCTAATCCTTCAATATCTTCAAAATAACCAAGATCGTACAAAGTAGCAAGATCAATTACCTGATCTCCGATTCTTGTACAGCATCCGATATATTCTTTGTTAAAAACTGCGACTCCGAAAGGAATATTGTGTATAGAAAAATCCGAGTTTGAGGAATAGTCTACAAATGATTTCATAAGTTTAGATTTTAGTTAGATTTAAAATATCACTGAGATATTTCTCAGAACATTTATTTTGCCTTTTTTGAGTAAGATGCTTCATCTATCCATCTGTCTCTGGTATTGACATCGATGAGATACAGAATATTATCCTGCTGGGTCAACAATAATGTTTTCGTAACAGGCATTGGGATTTTTTTATTTTCAAGCATATCTGCTCTTAAAGAAATAATATTTTTTTTCCTGACGATATCACCGGTGAAAACATTAGAACTGCTTTCTCCTGTCGCTTTATCATCGAAAACTTCTACATAAGTGGCATTGTTCCCTTTGATAATAATAAAGTCCCGTTCCGTATGATCTGCCTCATCTTTGATGAAAACGAATTTTTTGTTGTCAATATTTACATTTTCAAGATGCTGATTGATGCCTTTTCTTTGTTCAAGTCGGTTAAGGATTTCATTCAAAGAACCATATTGTGCCTGAAGCCCTAAAGTTCCTAAAAGGGAAATCCCGATCAAAAGTTTTCTCATATACTGTGTTTTATAAAAAAGTTTTGCCAGAATACTGTATTCTGACAAAACCTATATTTTTTAATGTAAAATTAAAGATTACCTCTTCTTTCCTGCTCTCTTTCTAATGCTTCAAATAAAGCCTTGAAATTTCCGGCACCAAAACTCTGCGCACCGTGTCTTTCAATAATTTCAAAGAATAGAGTAGGGCGGTCTTCTACAGGCTTGGTAAAGATCTGTAATAAGTACCCTTCTTCATCATGATCAATAAGTATACCTAAATCCTGAAGTTTTTTAAGATCTTCATCAATATGGCCTACTCTTTCAGGAACCATATCGTAATAAGCCTCTGGTGGAGCAGAAAGAAACTCTACACCACGTTTTTTTAATTCCGTTACAGTGTGGATGATATCTTTTGTAGCTACAGCGATGTGCTGTACGCCTTCTCCTTCGTAGAAATCAAGATATTCTTCTACCTGAGATTTCTTTTTACCTTCAGCAGGTTCGTTGATCGGGAATTTTGCAAATCCGTTTCCGTTGGACATTACTTTAGACATCAAAGCAGAATATTCTGTATTGATCTGCTTGTCATCAAAAGAAAGGATGTTTACAAATCCCATTACTTTTTCATACCATTCTACAGTCGGGATCATTCTGTTCCAGTCAACATTTCCTACGCAGTGGTCTACATACAATAAACCTGCTTCTTCAGGCTTATAATCACTTTCCCACTTTTCATATCCAGGCATGAAAGCTCCGTTGTAATTTTTTCTTTCCACAAACATGTGAACGGTTTCTCCATAGGTATAGATACCAGACATTCTTACCTCACCATGCTCATCAGTTAATGTTACAGGTTCTAAATACGGCTTACCGCCTCTTTTAGTAGTTTCTTCAAAAGCTGCATAAGCGTCATCTACCCAAAGTGCCAAAATTTTTACTCCGTCACCATGTTTTTTTACGTGTTCGTTGATAAGAGAGTCAGACTTAAGTCCTGTTGTTAATACCAATCTGATTTTTCCCTGTTGAAGCACATAAGATGCGCGGTCTCTTACTCCTGTTTCAGGACCCGCATAAGCTACAGACTGAAAACCGAAAGCGGTTTTGTAATAATGGGCAGCCTGTTTTGCATTTCCTACATAAAACTCAATATAATCTGTACCGTTAATTGGTAAGAAATTTTCTGCTTGAGCTATTTTCTCGGCAAATGTAAGTGTTGACATATTTTCTCTTTTACTTTTATTTTATTGGTATGCAAATTACAAAATTCTTAGACATTGCGAAAATATTCCCTTGGAATCATTGAATATATTTAACATAACGTTAAAGAAGAGTTTACTTAAGTATATTTAAGTTTCTTACGTTTGAAATCGGCTACTTACATTTGTGTTACAAAAGACAAATGAAAAAAATATTTCGAAACATGAAAGCCGTAGAGATTCTCTACGGCTTTCTTTTTATATTGTTTAAATTTTTCTGTTTAACAGCCCTGCATCGGGATTATAATTATCCCATATCTTCCAGGTATTATCTATTTTCCGGATGAAGTAGATTTGGGTACTCAGCTGGTTGACAAAATGCTCTTCTCCAGTTTCTCCCACTTTGAACAGAAGATTCCAGAATTCCTGAGACTCCAGTATTTTCTTGTCTGGTTCATCTGTAACGATATGAATATCAAAAACTTCATAGTTAGATCGGTTGTTTTTAGTAACTAGATGAAAATCCTTATCACACAGTTCTTTACTGAATTGTGACGCTCTTTCCAGAAACGGGGAATCATCAAATACCAGATCTTTTAAAAGTTCAGTATTGTGAGTAGGAAACAGCTTATAAAACTCAAAAGCAGCAGCACAGTAATCATAAACCATCTGTGTAAGATGTGACTGATTATCAGTTTCCTCATTGTTCTGTTTTTTATGTCTTACGGATAGAATATAGTCGTTAAGGTCTTTATAGCCTAAGAAAATACAGATTTTATCCAGTGTTTTCAGAAACCTGAGATCATTATGGGTTTTATCCTGATAATCATTTTCAAAAAAACGCTGCAGGGTCACGTGTGAAATGGTATTTCCGATTTCAAATTTTTTTCCTCCTTTCAGCTCTTCCGCTCCAGAGAGTTCATCTTTAATAATTTCGGAAAGAATAATATAATGGCTTCTCTTCCATTCATTCACATTCCCCAAAACAGAATTCCTTACCTTGGAATGCTTTATAACTTCTTCTCGTATCGAATTATATATAGTTTTCAATTTCCTTGTTTTTGAATGAGTTTTATCAAAAATACTGCCAAAAGATTGGCTTTTTTATATGATTTTGCGGGTGTGGGTTCAAAATATGTTTTGATGTTTTAGATAAAAAATAATTTGGAAATCCTTACCATTTGATTATCAGTGTTTAAATCTCTCGAAGGCTGCTCTCTCCAACATTTCTCTGTCGTCCGGATGGGCAATGCTAATGAGTTCCTGCGCTCTTTGTCTAAGGTTTTTCCCATAGAGATAAGCCGTTCCGTATTCAGTAACAACGTAATGAATATGTCCTCTTGTGGTTACCACACCAGCCCCCTGTTTAAGAAAAGGAACGATTCTGGAAATTCCTTTTTTCGTTCTTGCAGTAATAGCAATAATAGGTTTTCCGTCGTCACTTAATGCAGCACCACGCATAAAGTCCATTTGTCCTCCAATTCCACTGTATTGCATTGTTCCTATAGAATCGGCACACACCTGTCCTGTAAGATCTATTTCGATGGCAGAGTTGATGGCAACCATTTTTTTGTTTCTCATGATGTTGATCGGGAAATTTACTTCACTCACATCTCTGAAGGCAAATACAGTATTATCATCTACATAATCATAAAGCTTTCTGGTTCCGAAGCAGAAACTGGTAATAGTTTTATTATCGTTGTACCCTTTATATTTGTTGTTGATCACATCATCCTGAATGAGGTCTATAACCCCGTCACTCAGCATTTCGGTATGTATTCCCAGGTCTTTGTGGTTGGTAAGACATTTTAAAACAGCATCAGGAATCGTCCCGATCCCCATCTGAAGGGTAGATCTGTCTTCAATCAGTTCAGCTACATTTTTTCCTACGAGCATTTCTTCGGGGCCTACTTTTGAGCCATAATCTACTGTTGGAAGTTCCTCTTCATGCCAAACCAGTTTATGAATTCTGCTGATGTGGATCATACCGTCACCATGTGTTCTGGGCATTCTGGGATTAACAATGGCAACAATGGTTTTTGCGGTATCCACTGCTGCTCTGGCAATATCTACAGATGTTCCCAACGTACAGAAACCATGTCTGTCCGGAGGGGATACTGTGACAATTGCTACATCCAGAGGCAGGATGTTTTTTCTGAATAAAATAGGAATTTCACTTAGGAAGACAGGAACAAAATCTCCTCTGTCAGAATTCACTGCATCACGTACAGGTGTGGAAACAAATAAAGAGTTGATGAAAAAGCTGTCTTTGTATTCCGGTTTTGCAATCTCCACATTGCCTTGTTGAGTAATGGAGACCATTTCTACATTTTGCAATCGGTGAGACTGTCTTGCGAGTTCATCAATCAGATAATTGGGAGTACATGCACTGCCGTGGAAAAATACACGGTTTCCGCTTTTTATTGTATATATTGCTTCTTCTGCGCTGATGTAATTATTCATACTTTATCTTTTTATAGGGTGTTCGTAGTATTTTTTTGCCTCATAAAATACCTCTCTTCTTTCAAAGATAATCTTTATAACCTTACCTATTTCAAATATTTTAGGATATTATACAGACTTTTGTCATGCAGAATGAAACAGGTTCAGTTTAAAAGATAAAGGACCAAATGCATTGGCATTCAGTCCTTTTATTCTTGTTTTAAAATTGATTTACTCTTAATTGGCCGTTTCAGCCATTGTTTTCTGCTTCATACTTCCTGTTTCGGAGAATCTTAAATGCCAACTGAATGATTCTTCAAGCAAATGAGGGGTGTGTCCTCCTATTTCACAGGCTCTGTCAAAATAAGATTGTAATTCTTCCTTATATTCCGGATGAACACAGTTGTCAATAATCTTTTGCGCTCTTTCTCTAGGTGCCAGACCTCTTAAGTCTGCCAATCCCACATCTGTTACCAGAATATCAACATCATGTTCTGTATGATCCGTATGAGAAACCATAGGAAGAACGTGAGAAATATTATTGCCTTTTGAAGCGGCCTGAGTCACGAAAATACTTAAATAAGCATTTCTTGCGAAGTCGCCGGAACCTCCGATTCCGTTCATTATTTTCGTTCCTCCGATATGGGTTGAATTTACGTTTCCGTAGATGTCAAATTCAATAGCAGTGTTGATGGCTATGACTCCTAATCTTCTGATCAGCCCCGGAGTATTAGAGATATTCTGAGGTCTTAAAACGAACTTTTCTTTATATTTTGAAAGATTTCCTAAGACTCTTTCGTAGCATTCTTGAGAAACGGTAATGGATGATGCTGATGCAAAGCTTAGTTTACCGGAATCTATCAGATCAAATGTACTGTCCTGAAGCACCTCGGAAAACATCGTCAGATCATAGAAATTACTGTCTTTGAATCCGGTTAGAACTGCATTGGCCACTTTACCGATACCTGCCTGAAGAGGAAGTAATCTGTCTGTAAGACGTCCCAAAAGAACTTCATTTTCAAAGAATGCAAGAAGATGTTTGGCGATAGCTGTCGTCTTTTCGTCCGGTTCTGCGATATCTGCCGGACTGTCTTTACGGTTGGTAAAGACTATGGCTTCAATTTTTTCAGGATCTACCGGAATACTTTTTCTGCCGATTTTGTTCCATGGCGCCACAATAGGAATAACATTTCTGTATGGATAATCTTCAGCCTGGTAGATATCATGGATTCCATAGACTTCTTCCGGAACTTCAGTGTTGATTTCGATGATTACTTTTTTAGCCAAAGCAGCGAAGGTTACGGAATTTCCCACAGAAGTAGTGGGAACAATGCTTCCGTCTCTTTCAATATAAGCCGCTTCGATAATGGCTACATCAATGCTCTGAAGGTTTTTGGTGTGGAGAAGTTCGGCACTTTCACTTAAATGTTGGTCGATGAAGAGAATTTCACCGTTGTTGATCTTGTTTCTTAAGATAGGATCCACCTGGAAGGGCATTCTTTTCTTTAAAACATTGGCTTCTGCCAGTTTTCCGTCGGTACCGTGACCTAGTGAAGCTCCGGTCATTAAAGTGACTTTAAGGTCTTCTGTTTTTCCTCTTTCTGCCAGTGCCGGCAAAATTGCTTTGCTGTCACCTGCTTTTGTAAAGCCGCTGGACCCAATGGTCATTCCGTCTTTAATGATTTTTACAGCATTTTCCGCTGTGGTTACTTTTTGGTGTAGACTTTCTAATCTGATTCTTTCTAACATGTAATATTGATTTTGTTTTAAACCACCATTACTTAGGATGCGTCATGAAAAATAATGATGGCTAATATGTTAACCATACCTCACAAATTTACGAAAAAAGACGCTTTAAATAAAGGATTTAAAGCGTCTTTTGTATGTATTCAGTAATACTTTTTGAATTAAAAGAAAGTATTGCTATTGTTTTATTCTAACCATGAAGTTTTATAAGAAGGATCTTCTACTTTTAATGCTTCTTCAGTGATTTTTAAAGGACGGAACGGATCTACCATTACCGCATATTCTTCTGTGAATTTTTTACCGATACTTCTTTCCATAGCACCTGGGTGAGGACCGTGTACAATTCCTCCAGGGTGAAGGGTAAAGTCCATCAGGTCAATGTGGTTACGGCTCATAAAGTCTCCTTCTGTATAAAATAATACTTCATCAGAATCAATATTAGAGTGATTGTAAGGCGCAGGAATTGCCTGAGGATGATAATCATACATTCTCGCACAGAATGAACACACTACGAAGTTGTGGCCTTCAAAATTCTGGTGAACCGGTGGCGGTTGGTGAATTCTTCCGGTAATAGGTTCAAAGTTTTTAATATTGAATTTATAAGGATAAAAGTATCCATCCCAGCCTACTACATCAAACGGATGTGTTGCGTAGATAAAATCTGTAATCTGGTTTTCTTTTTTAACTTTAATCAGAAATTCTCCTTTTTCGTCAACAGGTTCTTTGTAAGTAGGAGCAATCATATCTCTTTCGCAGAAAGGAGAGTGTTCCAAAAGCTGTCCGAATTCATTTCTGTATCTCTTCGGAGTATAAATAGGAGAGTGGCTTTCTAATACAAAAAAGACTGTATCATCAGACTTCAGCTCTACCTGATAGATGGTTCCTCTCGGGATAATAAGATAATCTCCGGTAGCGAACTCAAGATCTCCTACAAATGTTTTTAAAATTCCGGTTCCCTGATGAACGTATAAAAGTTCGTCACACTCAGCGTTTTTGTAGAAATAATCCATCGATTTTCTTGGCTTAGCCAATCCCATTTTAAGATCATTGTTCATCAAAAGGATTTTTCGGCTGTCCATGAAATCGTCTTCAGGAGTAACATTCATCCCTTTAAACATTCTTGGGGCAACGTTTTTTTCCACGGCTATTTTTGGAGTGACATCTTTCGGCTCACCGATAGATTTAATCTGTGTAGGGCGGTGGATATGATATAACAGAGAAGAAATACCATGGAAGCCTTCTGTACCGAATAGCTGTTCATAGTAAAATTTATCTTCAGGAGACTTAAAGATTGTATGTCTTTTTGGTGGGATATTTCCCGCTAGATGATATCTCATTTTACTTCGTATGTAGTTTCTCAAATTTAATCATTTTTCATGAATTGGCTTACTCTATATTTTTTCGCTAAAGTTTTGTATTTAAAAAATAATTGTTAGATTTGTCTAACAATTAGAATTTCATGAAGCGAATATTATTTTCTATTACTTTTTTATCATCATACTGTTTTGCGCAGGAGACAGACAGCTTAAGTTTGAAACCCAATAAAAGTCTGGATTCTGCCAGAGTTACCAAAAGAGAAATCAAGACAAGTAACATCGAGGATGTAGTGGTTACCGGTACTATAAAACCAATGAGCAGATCCAAAAGTCCTGTCGCTGTAGAGATCTATAGTCAGAAATTTTTTCAGAAAAATCCCACACCCAGTATTTTTGAAGCCATTGCTATGGTGAATGGGGTAAAACCTCAGTTGAATTGTTCCGTGTGCAACACAGGTGATATTCACATTAACGGATTGGAAGGGCCTTACACGATGATTCTAATTGACGGAATGCCAATTGTAAGTTCACTTTCTACCGTATATGGCTTGAGTGGAATTCCAAATAGTCTGGTGGATAGAATAGAGGTAGTAAAAGGTCCGGCATCATCTATTTACGGTTCTGAAGCGATGGGAGGGGTAATTAATATTATTACTAAAAATGCTTTGACAGCTCCTAAGCTAAGTGTAGATATGATGACAAGTACATGGAGTGAGAATAATCTTGATCTCTCCACAAAATTTAACGTAGGAAAGAATGCCGCTTCATTATTAAGTCTAAATTATTTCAGTTTTCAGGAAAGAATAGACCAGAACAAAGATAATTTTACAGATGCCACGTTACAGAGTCGAATTTCAGTTTTTAACAAATGGAATTTTAAAAGAAAGGAAAACAGGCAGGCGAGTTTTGCGATGAGATATCTGTATGAAGACCGTTTTGGAGGAGAAATGCAGTGGAACAAATCTTATCGTGGCAGTGATCAGGTTTACGGAGAAAGTATTTATACCAACAGAGCAGAGATTTTTGGATTGTATGAATGGCCGATGAAGGAGCATATTGTGACTCAGTTTTCTTACAATTATCATGACCAGAATTCATTTTACGGATCAAATCCATTTAATGCAACACAGAAAGTTGCTTTTGTTCAAACTTATTGGGACAGAAGCTTCGGAAAACATGATATCACAGCCGGACTTACTTTTAAAAGAACTTTTTACGATGACAATACTCCGGGAACATTAGCTTCAGACGGAATCACCAACGCACCGATGAAGTCTCCGATCTGGGGCGCTTTTATTCAGGATCAATGGGAAATTAATGATAAAAATACCTTGCTGCTTGGATACCGATATGATTATGATAAAGTACATCATTCTGTGCATTCGCCGAGGTTAGCATGGAAGTTTTCACCTAATCCTTACCATACACTGCGTTTCAATTTTGGAACAGGATTCAGAGTGGTGAACTTATTTACAGAAGATCATGCTGCATTGACTGGTTCAAGGGAAGTGGTGGTAAAAACTGATCTTAAGCCGGAAAGATCAGTAAACGGAAACCTGAACTATATCTGGAAAATCCCTGTAGGAAACCGTTTGGTGAATCTTGATGCTTCTGCATTTTATACTTATTTCAGTAATAAAATTGTGGGGGATTTTGATTCTGATCCCAATAAAATTATTTATGACAACCTTCATGGATATGGAATTTCAAGAGGTGCTTCCCTGAACATTGATTTTGCATTTCAGTTTCCGCTGAGTGTCAATCTTGGAGTGACTTACCTTGATGTGTATCAAAAATTTGATAATGAAAATCAAAAAGCACAGCAGCTGCATGCCCCAAAGTGGAGTGGGACGTACAATCTGACGTATAAATTTCCAAGCAATCTGACCATAGATTTTACAGGACAGTTTTACGGGCCAATGAGGCTTCCTGTTCTGCAGAATGATTATCGACCTGAGTATTCACCATTCTATTCTCTGGCCAATATTCAGGTATCCAAGAGTTTCAAATCAGGATTTGAAGTGTACTGCGGAATTAAGAATTTATTCAATTTTACACCTAAAGATCCTTTGATGAGGCCGTTTGACCCATTTGATAAAAATGTTGATGATCCTGTCAACAATCCTAATCATTATACTTTTGATACCGCATATGGTTATGCTCCAATGCAGCGTATCAGAGGCTTTCTGGGAGTAAAATATACTTTGAAATGAAAAAAATAACTTTATTTTTAATGTTAGTGCCCTGTTTTTATCTGTCTCAGATGAAGACAGGCACTTTTTCTGAATGGGAGGTTCAGCAAAAAAAAGAATCCAGACCTGTAGTGATTCATCTGTATACAGATTGGTGTGCAGTCTGTAAAATTGAATCTTATCGTTTGAGTAAAGATAAAGAACTGGTAGGAATGATGAATGAACATTTTTATTTTATCAATTTTGAAGCGGAGAAGACGAAGGAAACGATTCATTTTCAGAATCAGGAATTTGAATATCTGCAGAATGGAAATTCCGGAATTCATGAATTGGCGCTGGCATTGTCAAAGAATAAAAATCAACCTGTTTATCCTTTGTGGGTATTCTTGGATAAACATCAGAATCTGGTGTATTACCAAGAAGGGCAGATGACGCCTGAAAAAATGAAGCAGAAACTGTTGGAGATCTCTGCTTTGTAAGATATTGTTTTTTTGTTGGGAAACGCAAAGGCGCAAAGAAATTTTATAATATGCTGTTTTAAGGCGCAAGAAAATCAAAGATTTTTAGCAAGGATTAATCTATATAGTATTAGGAACACACAATTTTATCGAAGATAAAATCCTTGCGTCTTAAAAGCGGGTTAAAAGGAAATATCTTTGCGTCTTTGCGTTGTTCAACTTTAAAAGGTCTTCTTTTTATTTCCCACAGATTACACAGATCGCACAGATTTTATAGCGGGTTGAGCTTTTAAAATTTGTGAGAATTATCCCAATCTTTAAATCATTCAATTTTTAAATCTTTTAATTCTCTCCATCTGCATCTATCAATACTGCCAGTTGAATACAAGGCTCATCAGAACGGTTGCTCCACGCATGATTGGTACCTCTTTGAATGACGATATCTCCCGGTTTTAAAAGTGTTTCGCATTCTTCCATGATGAGGTAAAGCTCACCGGAAAGAATGATAATATAATCCAGTGTTGGTGTCTGATGCATCATTGGATGAGGTTCATTCTTTTTCCATTCTATTCCTAAATCTTTATCAGGCGGAACGACTACATATCGAAAGTAAGTGCCATTTTTTGGAGTTTGCGGAAATCCGGTATTGGGAATTCTGTTTTCAAATTCTAAGCTTGCCGGCATTGTTTGGGTATTCCACACATCAGAAATGATGAGTCCTGGAAAATGTTCTACAGCGTTTTCTACCTGTTGGTCTTCAATAATAATTGATTTTCCTTCTTTAATTCCTGTTACGATTCGTCTTGGTATTTTGTTCATAGATTAATGTTTCATGATAAGTTTATGACCCTGGGTCTGATTATTTTTTAAAATAGAGTGTGCCTGCAGAACTGTGTTCAGAGAAAGGTTTCCTACGAGTTTATGTTGTGGTGGAAGAATAGTTTCGTTCTCAATGAGTTTTTTTATTTCCAGTAAACTGTTTTTATAATATTCGTATTTTTTAATCATACCATAGGTATAATTGGAGATATTCATGATCAGCGTTCCTTTATTGAAAAGAACTTCGTGGGCATCTTTATTAACCAAAGCTGTTACGTCTACGTAAGTGCCGTTAATTTTTAAAACATTAGCAGTCACTTCTGACATGTAATTTCCTACGAGATCAATTCCATATTCAAAAGGCTGATCATTATTGGCTTTTAAAAGGTTTTCAATAAGATTTTCATCTTTGTAATTAATGATTTGGTGGTTTTTTAATCCTAAATTGCAAAGCAGTTGTCTATTTTCTTCACTGCCAACGGTTGCTGTGACCTGTCGGATATTATGTGCCAATAAAAGTTTGATCAAAAATGAGCCAACGCCTCCGGCTGCACCAGTGACAAGAATTGTATTTTCTGGATTTAATTTCAGACGGTTAAAGATCTGCAAAGAGGTGAGTCCTGCAGAAGGAATAGAAGCCGCCTGTTCAAACGAAATATTTTTTGGTTTAAAAGAAACAATAGCTTCAGGAACAGCAATATATTCGGCATAAGTACCATTGCTTCCCATGGAGCCGCTGCCACAATAGACCTCATCACCAATCTTAAATTCTTTAACTTCGGAACCTCTGTCAACAACAATTCCGGATAATTCTCTTCCTAATATGGGAGAACTGATCAGCTTCCGTTCCAATTCATTTTCCAGCATTTGGTAGTCTATGGGATTGAAACCGCTTGCTTTAATCTGAATTAAAACTTCATGGTCTTTAGGTTTGGGCTGTTCGGTAAAACCATCTTCCAGATTTCCGTTTTTATTTAAAATAACTGCTTTCATATGTTTTGATTTGATACACAAATGTAAAGAGGGAATAGTTTATATTTGCTACTAGTTAACTAATGGTAACTAGTTACCTTCATGAAACTATTATGGCAAAAATTATTGAAAACGGCATCGAAAGAGAAGCCAGCTGTACTGAAGAATTGTTCGCAATGCGGGACAGTCTAGATGTTTTAGGAGGAAAATGGAAACTGATGATCTTACGGTATCTGACCAACAGACCTGATCAGATGATTCATTTTAAAAAGCTGGAACGCAATATTGAAGGAATCTCTGCAAAAATGCTGAGCAAAGAATTGAAAGAACTGGAAACCAATCTTCTGATCACAAGAACTATTCAGGATACAAAACCTATCACTGTAACGTATGCTGTGACTGAATATGGGAAGTCTGTTTTTCCTGTGACGGAAACATTGGTGAACTGGGGAATACTTCATAGAGAAAAGATCAAGGAATCTATGAATTCTTCGGAATCTTAGACTTCCAATAAAAAATCCTCAGACCCGGAGTAGGGTTGAGGATTTTAAGAATGCTAAATTGTATCCTTATATTAATTTTTATCTAGCCACGACTGTACGAGTTCAGAATGTTCTTCCACCCATTCTTTGGCAGCTGCTTCTTTATTTTTACTCTGTTCCATCTGAACTAAAAGATCAGCCATATTGGTATCATCAAAATGGATTTTAGAAAAGAATTTTGCCAATTCCGGATGATCTTTACCAAAGCTTTTTCTTGAATATGTTTTAATTTGTTCTGATTCTCCAAATATCTTTTTGGGATCATCAAGAAACTTAAGCTTCATTTTACCAAACATCCAGTGGGGCTGCCAACCCGTTACCACAATCCATTGTTTACGTTGTATGGCATTTTGCAACTCGGTGATCATGGCAATGGTAGAGGAATTGATCTGCTGATAATCCAGTTGATAATCAATAATCGCTTTATCAGTTCCGGTGGTTAATCCTGCCCCTTTTTCAATTCCGATAATTCTGTGATTGAATTGATCCTTATGTTGATTAAGTTCTTCAATAGAATTAACAGGAACATATTCCGGAACAACCAATCCTATACGTCCGTTATCATAATTGGTTCCAAGATGAGTTAATCCCGGAAATTTAGCAAGCTTTTTAGCATGCGTGTAAGGAAGCCAGACCCCCATGAAAAGGTCTGTATCTTCATTATTCATCGAAGCCAGAATCATATCTGTAGAGGCTTTTTGAATAATTACATGATAGCCCTGCTGGTCCAGAATAGCTTTTACAACATGGGTCATGGCAACATCTTCCGCCCAGCCATCTACCATTCCGATGGTGATATATTTAGAGTTTTTTATATTTTCACACGAATTTAATGTGGCAAATACCATCATTAAAACTGGTAAAAACAGATATTTTAATTGTTTCATCTTATTGCTTTTTCTTTACAAATCCCTGGGTAATCCTGTCTAGGATAATGGCTAAAATCACAACGGATAATCCACTTTCAAATCCTAATCCGATATCCAGATTATTAATTCCTTCCAGTACTTTTTCTCCTAAACCACCCGCGGCAATCATTCCTGCAATCACTACCATGGATAATGATAAAAGTATGGTTTGATTGATTCCGGTCAAAATCGTTTTCATCGCTAAAGGAAGCTCTACTTTAAACAAAATCTGACGGTTGGTTGCTCCAAAAGCTCTGGCTGCCTCCACAATGTCTTTTGGAACGGCTTCAATTCCCAATGCTGTTAACCGTACCGCGGGCGGCATTGCAAAAATGATGGTTGCAAAAGCTCCGGGTACTTTACCGATACTGAAAAACAGTACGGCAGGAATCAGATACACAAATGCCGGCATAGTTTGCATTAAATCAAGTAAAGGGCGGATGATTTTGTCTGCTATTTTGCTTTTAGCTGCCAGAATTCCGAGAGGAATAGAAAGGATAAGAGCAGTAATGGTTGATACAAAAATAAGTGCCAGTGTTTCCATGGTTTCTTTCCATAATCCCATTAAAAAGATTAAACTCAATCCGGCAGCAGTTACTACCGCAATACCTTTTCCTGCTTTCCATAGCGCCAGTAATGTAAAAAAGAGAATGATTACATAAAAGGGTGTGTTTGTGAGAATCCATTCAATTCCCATGATAGAGGAATTTCCTACATGTTTTATAACATCAAATACAGGTTTCCCATTTTCTGTGAGCCAATTGATTGCAGTTTCTACATATTGACCTATATCTATAGTTTTATTCATCTTATTGGTTGTTTGCGATTTCTTTTAATTCAATAATTTCTTCTTCGTTAAACTTGGTTGCTTCTATGACAAGAGATAACTGGGTGACAAGGCCTAAAAATTTGTTGTCCTCATCAATCACGGCGATGGCTGATTTACTTCCGGAAATCAACGGCAGCATTTCTTCTACTGTAACTTCAGGATAGACCGAAGGAACATTGCTGTTGATAATTGATTCTACTGTAGGTTCTTTCTTTTTGGCAATTCGGACCACATCGTTAAGGGTTACAAAGCCCAGAAATTTATTTTGAAAATCTACTACAGGTAAATTTTCTAATCCGGTTGCTCTCATTTTTCTTAAAGCTCCTTCCGGACCATCTTTTCTGAATCGTACCACGGTGGCTTTATCAAACATAAGAGATTTTGCAGTGATAATTGTTTTACGGTCTACTTTCTCTACGAAAGCTTTCACATAGTCGCTGGCAGGATTGGTTAAAATATCCTCGGCGGTTCCTATCTGTTCTATGACACCGTCTTTCATAATGACGATACGGTCTCCGATTTTAATAGCCTCATCCAAATCATGGGTAATGAAGACAATGGTTTTTTGTAATGTATTCTGCAGTTCAAGCATCTGATCCTGCATTTCAGATTTTATCAATGGATCCAGTGCAGAAAAGGCTTCATCCATTAGTAATACTTCAGGATCGTTGGCCAAAGCTCTTGCCAATCCTACTCTTTGCTGCATCCCTCCTGAAAGTTGGGAAGGATATTGGTTTTCAAAGCCGGTTAATCCTACAATATCCAGTGCTTTCTGTGCTTTTTCATCCCGGGAAGCTTTGCTTTCTCCTCTTATTTCCAATCCGAAACCTGCATTATCCAAAATAGTATGGTGGGGCAGTAATCCGAATTTTTGAAATACCATACTCATTTCCGTTCTTCTTACTTCCAGAAGTTCCTTATTGTTTTTGCCGGTAATATCATCGTCATTGATGTATACTTTTCCTGACGTGGGCTCATTCAGCCTGTTGAGGCAGCGTAATAAAGTAGATTTTCCGCTCCCTGATAATCCCATGATGACAAAAAATTCTCCTTCATAGATTTCAAAACTTGCTTTGTTGATTCCAATGGTACAGCCTGTTTTTTCAAGAATTTCTTTTTTGGAAAAGCCTTTGTCTAAAAGTTCCTGTGCTTTTTCTTTGTTTTTACCAAAAATAATAGTCAGATCTTCAACTTTAAGTTTTACTTTTCTACTGTTCTCATTTTTTTCCATATTCAGAATTTTTGAATTAATAAATCGTATAAAAAATTGTACACCAATTCATTATACACTGTTGGTTTTAGTTGTTCTGCTGATGACGATAGGATAAAATAATTTGTTAAGCTTATAATGATAAAAGCTTTTAACAAAAAAATAGGTACATACAGACCATTTGGCCATATGTTTATTTTTTAATATTTCAATTAGATTATACTCTAGAAAAAGAGTGTATCATGTAAAAAGAAGTTAATCTTTTACATAGATTCTACAATTAAATTACTGATGAGGTAATTACAGATATGTGTACTGAACAACTTGAATTTCTGCATTTCATCAAAATACAGATCATCGTAAAAAACCTGTGTATCAATTTTTTATGACGATGCAAATTTACGAATTATATATTAAATGGATTTTTTTGGACGTAAGAAGCTGGTTTTAAGTCTGGTTATGGAATGAGAGGGTTTACCGTAATCTGTTCCTTTTATTATTAAAGATAAGGGAATATTGATACGATATATTGTAAGAGGATGATTACAGTATAATCAAAGAAATTACTTCAGTAAAACGGCAATAATTGCTAATATTGCGGGCAGTGCCTGTACAAAGAATATTTTTTTTGTAGCAGAAATTGCTCCGTAAATACCAGCCACTGCTACACAACCTAAAAAGAATAATGCCACATTAGTCTGCCATTGCGGATCTTTGATTAAAAATGACCAGATGAGTCCGGCAGCCAGAAAACCATTATAAAGTCCCTGATTGGCAGCAAGTCCTTTGGTGGGTTTAAACATTTCTGCAGGCAAAGCAGCTTTGAATACTTCTTTTCCTTTTGTTTCCCAGGCAAACATTTCCATCCACAGAATGTAGATATGTTCTATTGCGACTAAGGCGATCAAAATTTTTGCAACAATGTCCATGATTTATTGTTTTTTGGAATTGTAAAACTAAAAAAATAAAGTTAAGTTTGAGTATTAATTCTTACAATGGATCCATTCAAAGCACATTTAAATAAATTTATTACCATCACTGATGAAGAATATATTTCTATTGTATCATTTTTCGAGGTATTGAATGTAAAAAAGAAACAAAATCTGGTGCTGGAAGGAGAGGTCTGCCGAACGATGTATTTTGTTGTGAAAGGATGCCTGAGAAAGTTCTTTATCAATGAAAAAGGGGTAGAGCAGACTACAGAATTTGCCATTGAAAACTGGTGGATTACAGATACATTTGCTTATGAAAGACAGATACCAACAGATTTTTCTATACAGGCAGTGGAACATTCTTCTATTCTGGTAATTGATCTGGAGCGTCAGGAAGAATTGTTAAAAAAACATCCTGCCATGGAACGGTATTTCCGGATGATCTATCAAAGAGCGTATGCCGCTTCAGAGCGTAGAATCCGTTATTTATATGAAATGTCCAGAGAAGAACTTTATATGCATTTCAGTACCTTATATCCATGGTTTATTCAAAGAATTCCTCAATATCTTATTGCTTCCTTTTTGAATCTTACTCCGGAATATCTGAGTGAAATCAGAGCAAAATTACGATCTTAAACCAGTTTAAGATTTTTACGGATTATAAGTCGGAAATTTGTCATGTTATTAAAAGCCAATACAATGACAGATACAAAAAATCAATTTCCACAGCTATTTTTAAGACTTGCTCTTGCTGTAACTATGCTTTCTGCAGTGGCAGACCGGTTTGGATTATGGAGCAAAGAAAATTCATCATGGGGAAATATGGCGAACTTTGAAGAATATACAAGACAGCTGACGTTTTTTCTCCCGGAAACAATGAGTACGTTTTCAGCATATGCCGCTACTTTCTTCGAGATCCTTTTTCCATTGATGCTTATTGCAGGGTTTAAAACTAGAATTGCAGCGTATGGAAGCTGTATTCTGCTGTTGATTTTTGCCATATCCATGACTATTGCTTCAGGGCCTAAAGCTCCGCTCAACTATTCTGTATGGGTAGGAAGTGCAGCCGCTCTTTTATTGGCAGTACAACAACATTATTCTTTAAGTATAGATCAATTAACCAAAAAATAATAATATAATGAGCGCAAGATTAAATATTGCAACAGTAGATTCAGCAGCTTATAAAGCGATGATGGGATTAGAAGGGTATTTACAGACAACTTCTTTAACACACATTCAGAAAGAATTAATTAAGATCAGGGCTTCACAGATTAATAAGTGTGCTTTTTGCCTTGATATGCACACAAAAGATGCGATTAAGTATGGTGAAACTCCTCAAAGAATTTTCATTCTGAACGGATGGACGGAAGCAAAAGAATTCTTTACAGAAGAAGAACAGGTACTTTTGGCAATGACAGAGGAAATTACGCTGATTAGTCAAAACGGATTAACTGAAGAAACGTTCCAAAAGGCAAAATCATTCTTTGATGATAACCAGATCGCTCAGATCATTATGGCTATCATTACAATTAATGCATGGAACAGAATTGCAGTGAGTACTCATCTTCCGATTGCAAAATAATGAAGTAATGAAGCAGGGAAATGAAGGTGGAAGTTGATGAAGCCTGCATCATCTACGGATATTTACTTTTTACCAAACGGCCTTTCAATTTTGAAAGGCCGTTTTACTATAAGATGCAAAGTGACAATGTAACACAGTTTAGGTATTATTCTAAAAATAAATTCTAAGGTTCATTTTATTTTTTAAACCAGAATTACATTGTCTCTCTGTTTCTCGGATATAAAAGTTGTTTGAATTTTACCCAACCACAAAAGTCACAAAAGGTTTCATTTTAATCCACTTGAGTTTGCTTAAGTAAGTTTAAAATGAAACCGCATAAAAGTTCACACAAGATGAAAACCAAAGATTTTCACAAAACTTAGGTGTACTTATTACGCATAAGGTCCGGTTCTGAAAAAAGTTAAGTATTTAAAACTTTTGTGCTTAAAATAATGAGTATAAAAGTTTAAACAACCTGATACTGTAAGCATTTAATTTAATAAATTGCTACAGGATTTACATTCACCTGAGTAGAACCTACGTATAAAGGCTGTCCCAATACGAATAAAAATTCCCATACTTTTTGTTTAACCAATGGACGGCTATCAATGAGTTCCAGGTTATAAATTCCTTTTTTAGCCAGCATAAACTGGTTGATAGGGAATTCTTCTTTACTTTTCGGATTAGGATAGACTTCAGAAGCCCATGTGTCTCCTCCAAAAGCTACGATTCCCTGGTCGGCAAGCCATTTTGCAGCATCCATTCCGATGCCCGGTTCCGTTTCTAAGAACTGTTGATTGTTTTTACCGATCAATTCAAGCCATCCGGTATTGAAAAGAATGATGTCTCCTTTTCTTAGGGTAAGTCCCTGTTTCTTTAAAACAGATTTGATATCTTCTACCGTAAATTCTGTTCCTCCAGGTACAATTGCTTTACCATAATGTGCAGTCATATCAAGCACTACACCTCGGGTTACGAAAGGAGGTACTTTTTCCACACCCAATTTTTTTACGCCTTCTACGGTTACAAAATCTGTCGCTTTATTTCCGTTATAGTAAATGTTGTCAATACCGATGTGTCCGATACCGTTCAGCTGTGTTCCCACTCCCGTCCATCCGTTGACCAGTTCGTCATTGAAGGTGAATTTATTAGGACCTATGCTTTTTCCACCCTGTTCTCCAGGCTGAATATTGTATAAATTGAAGCTTCTGTGTCTAAAGGCTGGAAGATTTTTATCAATAGGAACTGCAAGAGCTAATGTTTTACCTTGTTTTACTAATCCAAGGGCTTGTTTTACAACTTCAGGAGTCAGTAGATTAGCGGCTCCGATTTCGTCCTGCGCTCCGTAAGCAGATGGATACCATGATTTATCTTCCGGATTTACAAGGGTCTGGGCATTTAAAGAGATGCTGTTGATAGTCAATAAGGTTGCTAACCCGAATATTTTAATCAGATTATTTTTCATTTTTATGAGGTTTGAGGTTAAGGGGGAGGGAAGCGGAATGCTGGAGGAGGGAGGTTATATTATTGTATTGATAATTAAAGGGATTCTATTATTCTGTAGGTAACAATGAGATTCCTCCTTCGTCGGAATGACAATTGAAGTTAAATTGTAAACCAATCCATTTATTATCCGATATCAATAGCTTACCCCTTCCGGCGTTTACATTAAATTTCGCTCAAAGCTGAGTTTATGAAGCTTAATTCTTCCTGAGAAAGATCAATAGACATTGCTTTTGCATTTTCAATGGCTTGCTGTGCATTTCTGGCTCCTGCCAATATTACGGTAATTGCCGGCTGTAGAGTAGTCCATCTTAATACCAGCTGAGAGAGACTGGCTCCTTTTTCCTGTGCAATAGGTTCAATTTTTTCTAAGAAAGTTTTCACTTTATTCAGATCAAACTGTGAGAAATATCCGTTTCTGTGGTCGTTGTCTTTTAATTGGTTTTCTTTGAAATATTTACCGGTTAAAAGACCTCTTTCCATTGGACTGTATACGATAATTCCTGAATTGTTTTCCAATGAATAGGGAACAAGATCGTTTTCAATAGCACGGTTCAGCATACTGTAAGAAACCTGGTTGCTGGCAAGCTTTAAAGTTCTGTTAGCTTCTTCCATCTGTGCCACGCTATAGTTACTTACTCCTGCAGTACGGATTTTTCCCTGTTGAATTAATAACTCCATAGCTTCCATAGTTTCGGAGATAGGCGTTGTGCTGTCGGGCCAGTGGAGCTGTAAAAGGTCAATATAATCTGTTCCTAATCTTTTTAAGCTTTCTTCAACTTCTTTGATGATGTTTTCTTTGGAAGCTAATTTATATACGGGAATTGTTTTTCCTTCATCTTCAGCATCAAAGAAAAATTCTCCTTTTCCTTTATTACTTCCGTCCCATACCAATCCGAATTTTGTTAAAAGCTGGATTTTTGAACGGTCTTTTCCTTTGATCGCTTCACCAATCATTTCTTCACTCAATCCGAACCCGTAGAATGGTGCTGTGTCGATAGAAGTTACTCCATGATCCAATGATGCATGAATAGAATTGATAGAATCCTGCTTTTCATTACCTCCCCACATATTTCCTCCGATTGCAAATGCTCCGTGTGTGATTGCTGATAATTCTAAATCGGTATTTCCTAATTTTCTGTATTCCATTTTGTTATAAAATTGTTATGTAAACCACCCCGTCAAAAATTCTTTGAATTTTCGCCACCCCTCCAGAGGAGGGAAATTCTCGATGTTTCAATTGTAGTATCATGAAAATCAGATATTTTCAAAAACTTAAGTGTTCTTATCAACAGTCTGTATTATAACTTTATTTACTTAAGTGTTTAAAACTTTTGTGACTTTTGTGGTTAAAAATTATTTGTTATTTATTTAATTCTTTTAAAATAGCTTCTCCAACGCTCTTTGCAGATTGAGGATTCTGTCCTGTAATCACTCTCTGATCAGCTACTACATGGTTCTGCCAAAGTCCTGATTTTTCAAATTGCGCTCCTCTTTCTTTCAGTTTGTTTTCTAATAAAAAAGGAACTACATCCGTTAATTTTACTTCAGCTTCCTCTTCATTGGTGAAAGCATTGATTTTCTTTCCGTCTACAAGGTATTTCCCATTATTCAGTTTGATATTCACAAGACCTGCAGGACCATGACATACACCTGCTACAATACCTCCGTTTTCATAAATTTTTGAAGCGATATCTGCCAGTTCCTTATTGTCTGCAAAATCCCACATGGCTCCATGTCCACCTGCATAAAATATCGTTGAATATTCTTTCGGGTTCACCTGAGATGGGGTCATAGAATGGTCAATTTTGTTCTTGTATTCTTTGTTTTCCCAAAACTCTTTGTTTACAGGGTCTTTCAAATCAAATCCGTCCACCGGAGGAGTTCCGCCTTTCGGGCTTACAAAGTCAATTTCATATCCTGCTTTGTGAAGAACTTCCCATGGGTGAGAAACTTCTCCCAAATAATATCCTGTATCTTCACCAGTACTTCCTTTTTTATCGTGGCTGGTTACGACAAATAAAATTTTCTTTTTCATATTTTTTGATTTTTTGGTTTGTGCCTGAGCGAATCCTATTGTGAAGATTGCCAGCATTAAAAACGCTAATTTTTTCATGATTAAATGATATTAGTGATATAAATCTGTGGTTTTTCCTGAAGCTTTTCATCTACCAAAGCCCCGAAAGCCTGGATGTAAGGCTGTTGATTGTGCTGATCCAGCCCTTCTTTACTCTTCCAGATTTCATAGAAAACAAATTCGTTTTTGTCTTCAATTCCCTGATGAAGGCTGTAAAGCTCACATGCTTCTTCTTTTATTGTCTCTTTTACCATATTCTGAAGAACTTCCAGTACTTCTGTCTGATGTTCTTCTTTAGCTTTTATAATTGCTGTAAGGTGAATTTTCATATTAAATAAAATTTTCAATTGAGTTATAGATAGGTTTCCAATCCAGTTCTGTTCTGGCTTTGTCTGCATTACATCTGCTGTTGGATGCAAAGCCGAAGTATCCGCCCGCAGGACCGAAATTATCAACCGCATCCTGTATGCTTAAAGATTGGCCTGGTTCCAGATTATATTTTTTACTGATAATTTCTGCAATGTTTCTTAAAGATGAAGCACCGTTTTCTGCATAATAGATAGAACCTCCTTTTGCTTTTTCCAGGGCCAGTACATACAAATCTGCCAAATCTTCAATATGTAAGTTGGACCAGATATTTTCCCCTTCTCCAAAATAAACACCGTGTCCTTTTTTCTGAGAAAAATTAACCAAAGCCGGAATCTGGATACTGTCTTTTTTTATTCCCAGACCTTCTCCATAAACCATAGTAGGAACAATAACGATACTTCTTATATCTTTTTGAACAGACTGAAGAACATAATTGTTGATAAGTACTCTTGAAGCCATTTCCAGTCTTGGAACCAGAGGGAAGTCTTCTGTATACACAAAATCACTTCTCTTTCCATTTTCCTTTCCACCGAAAATAGCAGATCCGGAAGTAAATATGAATGTTTTATGGCTTCCTTCCATTGCTTTGATGAAATTATCCACAGCATAAGCATCATCGGCAGAATCAGCATTATGGATTACAACATCAACATTGGCAACAGCTGTTTTTATAAGATCTTCATTGTGAATATTCCCAATAATGGTTTTGATACCCAGTGATTCCAGTTCCTGTACATGAGCTTCGTTACGAACTAGTCCGGTTATTTCATAATTTCTGTCAAGCAGTTTTTTAGCGATACTACCTCCTATATAGCCGGTAATACCTGTAATCAGTACTTTTTTCATGATACTAATTCTGGTTTTAATTCTTTTTCAAATACATTTCTTACATGTTCTCTGTAAAGCTTCATATCACGCTCTATATTGGCATTCTTCTCTACATCATGGAAGTGAAAACTTTCCATTTTCTCTAATGAAACAAAAGCATTCATTCTATGGAAACCAAATAACGGTCCATCATCTACACTTGTTTCACTGAAAAATTCTCCGGGAAGCGTGAAAGCTGTTGCAGGAGCATTCCAACTTGTAGTCAGCATATATTTTCTGCCGCCAAGCATTCCTCCAGTTCCGTAGTTGATTTCTGGATTCTCAGCATTTCTTCCGTCACTCATATAAATTCCTTTTGCATGACCTGCTGTGAAAACTTCATCAATATATTTTTTCAATCCGTTCGGAAGCTGGAACCACCAGATAGGAGTATGATAAATGATGTAATCTGCCCAGACGAACTTTTGCACTTCTTCATTTTTGTCATAATTTTCACTTACATTGGTGATTTTTACTTCTACATTATCAAATTCTTTAAGAACTGCTAATGTATTTTCTGCGATAGTCTGATTATATTTTCCTCCGGAATGTCCGAAATTTTGTCCTCCGTTGATGATTAGTACTTTTTTCATTTTTTTATGATTGTTTAAATTTTACTCTGCAAAGTTAGGAGGGATGTTTGTATAATAAAAATAATATAAATTATAGTGAAGTATTATTTTAATTATAGTTTAATTGGTTCGGGATTTAGAGTTTAAAGTGAATAGTGAATGGTCAATTCGCTTCGCTTGTGAATTTTTGTGAGCATGCTGATTTCACGATTGACTTTGCGCAGCAAAAATTCACCATTGTCCATTTCTCTTTTTCATGGTAAAATGTCATATCATATCTGAACTGAGATTCCCTTCTGTCATGTAAATTTGTTTAACAAATTGAAGGATAATGATACAGATCGCGGTTTTTAGTGATGTACATGGAAATCTTCCTGCTTTGGAAGTAGTGTTGAAAGATATTGAGCGGAGAGGAATCAGACAGAAGTTCTGTTTAGGAGATCTTGTGGACTTTGCTCCTTGGGGAAACGAGGTTATTGAAAAAATCAAAAGTCTGAATATTCCCTGTCTGATGGGAAACCATGATGAAAGAATTGCCTTTGATATCCCTGTTGTTCCTTTGTCCAAGCATTCAGAAGAAGAAACGAATGCCCGATTTATAGCTATTGATCATTCTAAAAAACATATTACAGAAGAGAACAAGAAATTTTTATCAGAGTTGCCTTTTCATTTAAAATTAAACTATAAAGTAGGAGAGAAGCACTGGAATATTCAATTGGTTCATTCCGGTCTTGAAAGTAATGATACGTATCTCTATGAATCAGAAAATGATGAGGTTTTTGAGGATATGCTAAAAGACTCTGGGGCTGATGTTGTGGTGATGGGGCATACCCATCTATCGTTTAAAAAACAATTTGAAAATAATGAATGGGCTGTCAATTGTGGTTCTGTAGGCCGTTCTAAAGAAGAGAACAGACTGGCTTCTTATGTCATATTCACTTTAGATGAAGAAAAAATTACTCCAGAAATTATACAATTATCATATCCGATTGATGAAACGGCCCGTGGGATAAAGGAAAGCGGGATTCCGGATTATTATGCTTCCTTTCTAAAGAATGAAAATATATTAATATTATAATTATTTTGTAAATTTGCATCAGAATATTAATAATTAAATCATGGTCAATTTAGAATGGTATCGTACTTTTAAAGCGATTTATAAAACCGGAACATTGACGGGCGCTGCGGATGCTTTATTCATATCACAGCCGGGAGTGAGCCTGCATTTGAGTTCATTGGAAGCTTATGTGGGTTACAAACTATTCGATAGAACCGGTAGAAAAATGATCCCCACAGAACGAGGGAAAGTATTATTTAATGCCGTTGCTGAGCCTATTACCAAACTGGAAGATGTAGAAAAAAACTTTCAGAAATCTACAGAAAAGCATACCCCTACCATTAGCGTGGGAATGTGTTTTGAAACTTTTCAGACGACTTTGGAGCAGTATGTTTCTTCATTGCCTTTTAATCTGATTATCAGTTTTGGAGAATATCCGGAAATGCTGGATCAGCTGGATAAAGGAATTCTGGATCTTATCATTACGCCGAAAAAAGGTTCTTCACCCAATATCGAACATGAAGCATTCTCTTCCGAGCAGATCGTTCTGGTAGGAGGGAAAGATGTGGATAAAGCTGCTTTCAATAAATTGTTAAAAACAAAAGATATAGAGCAGATTGAAGAATGGCTGAAGAATGAAAAATGGTACGGAACCACCGGAGATATGGAACATCTTTTTCAGTTTTGGATATTGAATTTTGGTCATAAGCCCAATTTCCGCCCCAATTATATTGTTCCCAACATGAACTCAATCATTCGTTGTCTGAAAGGTGGAACAGGATTGGCAGTTGTTCCTGATTTTCTATGCAGAAGCGATATAGAAAGCGGTGAAGTTCAGTTAATCTGGGAAGGAAAGAAGAAATTTGAAAATACATTATACTTCGGATGTCGTAAGAAAACCAATTATCAGACTGAAATTGAACATATTAAAGGTTTATTTCGTAAGGTGATGAACTAGTAAAATCATATCTTTCATCTGTAAACCGTTTTCATAAATAGGAACTGGATAGTTTTTAATAAAAAAATCTTTCAGAATTCCATTTTTGGTGAATCCGTTTTTCTCATAAAATCTGATCTGTTGGAATCCGGTATCCGACGTTCCGACAGTCAGTGTTTTATAATGATTTTCTTTGGCAATTTCTTTTGCTTTATCCATGAGAATCCCTCCGATACCTTTGCTTCGGTAACTTTCAATCACAGCAACATTTTTAATTTCAAGCTCACTATTGCTTTTTTTGTACAATGCCATCACCGCAATATTTTCGATGTCGTTATGTAAAAGATAGATATCAGATTTGAAAATATATTGATTGATTGCTTCTTTGGTTTCATCTGCCAACAACAAAAGATGATAAGGAATCTCCGAATCAGAATGTAATAGATTGAAAGTAAAATTTTCCATTTACAGACTCATATGAATAAGTGGATAATCCTTTCCTGAGCTATCTTTTTCTGATCTTCCAATCTTTTTGAATCCCATTTTTTCATAAAACCCGATGGCTTGAGGGTTTTGTTCATTCACATCCACTTTGGTAAGACCGGTTTTTTCTTTCATAAACTGATAAAGAGTTTTTCCGTAGCCTTTTCCACGAGTGTCATTATGTATGAAAAGCATTTCCAGATTGCCTTCGGCTACGGATGCAAAACCTTTAGGTTCATTGTCCTCAGTAATTAAATAAACTTCTAAATTAGGCAGATAATCTCTCGGAATAACTTCTTTAAAATAATTGAAATCCTCTTCTGCAAGAAAACTGTGAGTTGCTTTTACAGCCGATTCCCATATTTCCATAATTGTCGGATAATCTTCTGCTGTGGCCAGTCTGATATTTTGTAACATGATTTTTAACTTTAAACAAAAATAGATAAAATAGTATTGGAATACCAGCCGGACCGTAAATCAACAACCGGCAATTAACAAAAAAAACTAGCAGCCAGCAACAAAAAATAAAAAATTGAAAGCAGGAATTACCTCATTACGTACCCATTTTTTAAGGCAAACAGTAAAATTGGTAGGCTGAGTTTTCGATTTTTTGTCGCAAATTTGTTTATCACTTTATATTAATAACTAAAATAAAGATTTATGCAAAAGAAAACCTATGCAGGACAGCCTGTGGTAACTTTAAATAACGGAGTGGATATTCCTGCTTTAGGCTTTGGTGTATGGCAGATGGAAGACCTGAAAGAATGTGAAAATGCTGTAATCAAAGCTATTCAGAGCGGATATAGAATGATTGATACTGCTGCTATTTATCAGAATGAAACTGCTGTAGGAGTGGGGGTAAAAAATAGCGGTGTAAACAGAGATGAACTGTTTATCACATCAAAAGTATGGGTTCAGGATCATGGGTATGAAAAAGCGAAAAGTGCTTTCCAGAGAACGTTGGACAGATTACAGATGGATTATCTTGATATGTATCTTATCCACTGGCCATACGGAGATTTTCTGGGAACATGGAAAGCTTTGGAAGAGCTGTATCAGGAAGGAAAGATTAAAGCTATAGGCGTATGTAATTTCACGGTTGAGAAACTTGAGGAATTAAAGGCTAATTCAACAGTGCTGCCAGTTATCAACCAAATAGAACTACATCCGGTATTCCAGCAAAAAGAATTGCAGGTGTACGACAGAGAAAATAATATCATAACACAGCCTTGGAGCCCGCTTGGAAATGGTAATGCCAACCTTTTAAGCAACCCTGATCTGAGAGCGATTGCTGAAAAATATGGTAAAACTGTGGCTCAGGTAATTCTAAGATGGCATCTTCAGGAAGGATTCGTAGTGATTCCAAAATCTGTGACACCGTCGAGAATTGAAGAAAACTTTAATGTATTTGATTTTGAACTTACAGAAGATGAAATGAATACCGTTCGTTCTTTAGATACAGGAAAAAGATTATTCTTTGATCCTAAAGATCCTGAATGGGAGCAAAAAATGCTGAATTCCGTAGCGGATATTTAATCTTCAGATTGATCAATAAATAATTCCCGCAGTTTTCATGAATGTACAGATTAGGAATCTGAGTTATTGTGAAACCTGTGGGATTTTAAATTAATAATACTCCATGACTGCACAAGAATTCATAGAAACACTCTCGTTATTCAAAAATGAAAAAGAACTCAATAAAGCTGAGAAGTTTTTCAAAGGAAATGACGGGATTACAAAAAGCTTCGGAGTGAAATTCGGAGATGTTTTTAATATGGCTAAAGAGTTTTCTGCAATGTCTTTGGAAGAGGTCAACAAACTTCTTGACAGTGATTTCTATGAAATAAGAATGGGTGCGGTGAGTATTATGGATTTTCAGGCCAGAAATAAAAAAACGACTGAAAATCAGAAAAAAGACCTCTTTGATCTGTATTTGAATCGTCATGACCGTTTGAACAACTGGGATTTTGTAGACAGGGCCGCCAGAAGTATTATTGGGGAATATCTTATAGACAAACCCAGAGATATCTTATATAAGCTTGCTTATTCCGAAAGTCCATGGGAAAGAAGGACAGCCATTGTAAGCACTCATGCCTTTATCAGGAAAAATGATGCAGAGGATACTTTTGCTATTGCAGAAATTCTTGTTCATGACCCGAATGAACTGGTAAATAAAGCGGTAGGAAGCTGGGTAAGAGAAGCCGGAAAAAAAGACAAAAAGAAATTACATGATTTTCTTACCACATATGTGAAAACCATGCCTGCTGTTACATTTTCTTATGCCACGGAGAAGCTTGATGCAGAATTAAAGCTGTACTATAAAGAACTCAGAAAAGCAAAATAAATCTTACTTTGTTCAATGGGTAATAGATGTTGATCAACAACCTTAAACTCAAAAAAACCTGAACTTTAAACTATATTCTGAGCAATATCATGTCATTGAACAGAAGGTGTTGTCTCATTCTTCGTACCTTTTTAATAAAAAATAATTCTTATGTTTTGGCCGGATACAATCAGTAAAAAACTGGGGATACAATACCCTGTCATTCAGGCTCCGATGTTTGGAGTGAGTACAGTACAGATGGCTGCTGCAGCTGCAGAAGCAGACTGTCTGGGTTCACTGGCACTGGCTGATCTTTCTGCGGATCAGTCTGTAGAGCTTATCAGAGAAATGAAAAAAATGACGGATAAACCTTTTGCTGCGAATATTTTTGTTCATCACATTCCTGAAGTGACGGATGTTTTAAAAGAAAAGTTTGTCAAAACAAAGCATTTTCTTGAGCATCTGGCCGAAGAAAATAATATTGAAGTAGCATTTCCTGAACTTGAGATGATCAGTATAAATGGTTATCATGAGCAGGTGGATGCCATCATTCAGGAAAACTGTAAAATTTTAAGCTTCACATTCGGAAATCTGGATGATCAGAGTATTCAGAAATTAAAAGAAAACGGCGTTACCCTTATTGGAACCTGTACGTCTGTAAATGAAGCTTTGCAACTTGAAAAATCGGGTATTGATATTATCTGTGTTCAGGGAATAGAGGCGGGAGGCCACAGAGGAAGTTTTGAAGCAGAGCATATTCCGCAGATCGGAGGGTTATCTTTACTGTCACAGGTATATGATCATGTGAATGTCCCTTTAATCTATGCAGGAGGAATTTATGGTGCCAGGACATTACAAGCCGTTAAAGATTTAGGAGCAAAGGGTTTTCAGGTGGGTAATCTTTTATTGGCTTCACAGGAAAGTGCTTTACAGCCTTTTGAAAAGGAAAGACTGAAAAAAGTGAAGGAAGAGGAAATTGTTTTAACGAAGAGCTTCTCCGGAAGATATGCCAGAGGAGTGAAAAATCACTTTATAGAAACGGTTGAAAACTCAGAATATATTTTGCCCTATCCTTATCAGAACAAATTGACCAATGTATTGCGTAAAGCGGCAAAATCTCAGCAAAATTCTGATTTTGTAGGAATCTGGGTAGGGCAGTCTATCCATCCTTACAGTGAACTTTCTACAGAAGAAATTTTAAAAAATCTGATCAAAGAATGTGAAAGATAGATCAATATGTTTTCAATTTGCTGTTAATTTTCTATTTTCGTGAAATATAAAAACTAAAATCAACGAAAATATACATGAAATTTTCAGAGGGAATTCAGAGATCACTTCCGTTCGGCTACCTGTTTCTTGTCGTAATGGGAATATTAAAAGAAAGTGTCTTCTATTACCAGATAGGCATTAATATTCTAAAATATTCAACAATCATGGACATTCTGATCAGTCCAATTGCTACCTTAACTGCTCATCCGGTAATATTGATTGCCCTCATTGGTATCATTGTATTTTCATTTGCTTTTCCGTCCTATTTATCAAAACAGGCCAATAAAAATAAACGATGGGCATTACAAATGGCTTCTCTTAAAGAACATGAAACTATGAGTAAGGAAGCCATTGAAAATCATTTTACCAATATGTTCGTAAGATTCCTGGCCATGATGCTATTGTCTTTCTTTGTGGGAATTGGGATAGGTGAAGGGATGACATTAACAAAAAGAATAAAAGAGAACAAGCTTAAATATGACTATAAATTAAATTATAGTGATGAAAATTCTGAACTGGTACATCTGATAGGATCAAACAGTATGTATTACTTCTATCTGGCAAAAGGAAACAAAACGATAAAAATCTCGCCGGTAGGATCTATAAAAAGTATTGAGCTGATCAACAACAAAAGATTGAATAATTAGAAATAACATTGAATAAAAAAGCTTCAGAAATATAATCTGAAGCTTTTTGTTTATTTTGTTAAATCGAGACCGCCAAAATTTCCGGAACTCATCATTAAATAAACACCATCCGTTTTATCCAATGTATTCCAATAGGCATGAAGATCTTCAGCGTTTGTAAAAACCTTCAAATTTTCATTCTTGAATTTTTCTTTGATAAATTCTGGTGATATAGGTTCCATTCTTTTGATCTTCAAAGCATCTTCCGAATAGAAAACGATGGCTTCATTCAGACCGTCCATTGCATGGTCATATTGCTCAAGAAAGGCCGGATTTAAGCTGGAATACGTGTGCAGCTCCAGAAATCCATATTTCTTATCATTTTTAAATTGCTCTGTGAACGCCTTTACAGCAGCCTTCACTTTGCTTGGTGCATGAGCAAAATCTTTATAAAGCGTTCCTTTATCTTCTCTTTCCACTTTTTCAAGACGTTTGGATGCCCCTTTGAAGCTCATGATAGCCTCATAAAAGTCTTCGTCCATAATGCCAAGCTGTCGGCAGATATGTCTAGCTCCTTCCATATTCAATAGGTTGTGGGCTCCAAAAACAGAAAGGGGAACATCTCCCATTTCAGTTTTTAAATACACTTTACCATTACTGATTTCGTATTCAGGAGTTTTGTAAGGGATTTTTCTGAAATAGTTCTCTGCATTTTCCACTACTTTCACTACTTCCGGATCTTCTTCATTGTATACCAGAACTCCTCCCGCTGTAATACTTGCCACAAACTTTCTGAACTGATCAATATAATCATCAAATGTTTTGAAAACATTGATATGATCCCATGCAATACCACTCATTAAAGCAATATTCGGCTGATACAGTAAAAATTTAGAACGAAGATCAATAGGAGAAGAAAGGTATTCATCACCTTCCAAAACCATAAAGTCATTATCCTGAGTCAGTTTTACCATACAGTCGAAACCTTCAAGCTGAGCCCCAACCATGAAATCCACATCTTTCTGGTGGAAATTCAAAACATGTAGGATCATTGAAGTAATAGTTGTTTTGCCATGTGATCCGGCAATCACAACTCTTGTTTTATTTTTAGACTGCTCGTATAAGAATTCAGGATAAGAATATATTTTCAGACCCAATTCTTTTGCTTTTGCCAATTCAGGATTATCCTGGTGTGCATGCATCCCAAGAATAACAGCATCAATATCCGGAGTGATTTTTTCCGGGAACCAGCCCATTTCCTGAGGCAGAATTCCTTTCTTTTCCAGACGGGATTTTGAAGGCTCAAAAATAGCGTCATCAGAACCTGTCACCTGATATCCTTTGTCTTTTAATGCAATCGCGAGATTATGCATGGCGCTTCCGCCAATAGCAATGAAGTGGGTTTTCAATTGTATTTACTGTTTTTTAACATTAGTATTAATGATCTGCTGGAAAGCTTCAAGAATATTTTTCCAGTTGGTCTGATAATTTGAAATAATCATGCTGGCATCCGATTTACTCCCTTCATTAGGACCTTTCTTGACATTAATGGATGTTGAAACGTTGTCGTAGATCTTTTTACGGTCTTCCTGTATTCTTCTGAAATTGTTCTGAGAAAGAACCTGATCCAGTTTCTTCAAATCCTCATCAGAGATCTTAAAATCCTGCTTGTATTTCTTGCCCTGCCCTTCAAAAGAGTAGTGTACATTATTTCCTTTTATAAGAAGATTTTCATATACCGGAGCATAGCCTCCACTTTTCGAATAGCTGATATCAAAATCCGAATATACTTTTTGGCTGTTGCATGAAACTAATACTATGATTGCGAATAAGATTCCAAGTATTTTGTTCATAATTTTTAATTTACTTTAATTATTTGAGTCCTTTTGTTCTAATTTTTTAGCTTTAAGTTCTTCATCATAACTGTGTAATAGGTTGAAATCTTCTGTCTGCTCAATGGCAGTCATGATTTTCAATAAAATTTCCGGTGCTTTTTCATTATCATAATCAATATCCAAAGGAGCTTTGAATTCCATCGTAGGTTTTACACCGGTTACCTTTACGCGGAGTCCTTTTTTATCAAAAGCTCTTCTGAATCCGTTTATTTTGATCGGAATCACAATAGGACGCTGGTTCTTTACCAGTTTGGCCGTTCCTCTTCGTCCCTGTGCAAAAGCGGAAGTAGTTCCTTGAGGGAAAGTCGCTACCCAGCCATTGTCCAATGCTTTCATAATATTGTCTACCTCACTCATGTCTACCATTCTGTTGACATTTTTTCCTTCTGCTCTCCAGGTTCTTTTTACCGTTACAGCACCTGCAATTTTGAAGATTTTAGGAAGAATACCTTTATTCATGGTTTCTTCTGCTGCTACATAGTAAAAATCGATCTTTGGGTTCAAGAGGTAGATCGGGTTTTTTATTGTGTTTAGATATCCGTTATTTACAGCACAGAAAGCATGATACATTGCTGCCACATCTGCAAAATAGGTCTGATGGTTGGATACAAAAAGTACGTTAGAATCCGGAAGATCCACAAGGTGTTCTGTTCCGGTTATTTTTAACTTATTAAAGCCGTTGAATCTTCTGTATGATACAACTCCTAAAATAAAAATAATAAACCTTTTCAAAAAATAAGGTGTTCCGAATGCATCGGTGAAAATATTTTTCTTCGCCATCTCTCAATTAAACACGGTAGTGCAAAGTTACATTTTTTTCAGCAACTGGCTGAATTCACTTAATATCATCGCTGTAGCACCCCAGATAATGTATCCGTTGAAATTGATAACAGGAACTTCATGTCCGCTTGCATTAGGTAATGCCATGATTTCGGGGGTGTCTGACAGATTTAGAAAGGAAGTGATAGGAAATTCTATGGTTTCCACAGCTTCCGTTTGCTGAAGAACGAAGGCGGGATTCTTTTTAGTATAAGAAATATAGGGATACACATAAAAATTGCTCGGTGGAATATAAATAGGAGACATTTCTCTGATGATTCTTACATAATGTTTGTCTATTCCGATTTCTTCAGAAGTTTCCCGAACTGCGGTTTCTGCAAAATCTCTGTCCATCTCTTCGCGCTTTCCTCCAGGCAGGGAAATCTGCCCGCTGTGCCTGTCATGCTCATTAATGGTTCTTTGAATCAATGGAAAATACCACTCGTTGTCTTTCAGATATAAAACGATATTGACAGCCGCAAATTTGGGATTCTTTGCCAATACTTCATCATAAGTAAAAACGGGACGGTAGGGAGGTGAGAAAACCCCATGTGCATGCTCACCGGGAAGTTCTACACTTTTTATTTTTCGTAATAAATCTTTTCCAAAATTTTCCATACCTCAAATTTAACAATATATCTTGAAGAAATAAGAGCCTTAACATTAATTAACCTATGTGATATTAGGATGAAAAGATGTGGAGTTGTGGATTTTGTTTTGCCAATGAAAGGTGAATTATTGTTAACCTTAAAGATTTTAAAACCCGGAACTGTGAAGTTTTAATGCTTTTGATGAATCTGAAAAAATGAGTGAAAATAATGGTCAGAGAATGTTCAATATTCACCACTGAATGAGCTACTTATGACTTTTGAAAAGCCACCGTATTTTTCCGTAACTGAAAATAATGACTTCCGTACAACGGCAAATAGTGACCTTTACAACTAGAAACAGTGACTTTTGAAATTTACACTTTGATGGTGGTTTTTCATTTTGATACAGAGGCTACCTTTGCCTTACTATTAACCAATTAATTTTTACTAAGATGAAAAATTTACTTACAGGTGTACTTACACTATTCGCCATGAGTTTCGGATTTGCACAATTCAATATTGATGTAACTACCCAAACAGGAAACTTAAATGTTGCTACTGTGGATCAGACTGGTCTTTTGAACATCAACTCTTTGACACAGACAGGAAATCGTAATACTGCAGACATTGATCAGGTAGGTATTTTGAATGTTAATACTGCACAAAGTATCGGAAACAGAAACTCTATAGACGTAGATCAGGTGGGTATTGGAAACTCAAACGAAGTAATGCAGATGGGAAACAGAAACTCTGCTTCAACATGGCAACTTGGAGTTCTTAACTCTACAGAACAAACTCAAATAGGAAGAAGAAATGATGCTTCTTCGGTACAGGTAGGATTAGATAACTCTGTTGTTCAATATCAGGACGGAAGAAGAAATGACGCTTCAGCTATTCAGGTAGGTAGCGGTAACGAAGCATTTCAAGTTCAGTTAGGAAGAAGAAATGAAGCCAGCGGACTTCAGATAGGAGCCAATAATATCCTTGTTCAGTATCAGGATGGTAATGATAACAGTGCTACTCATGTACAGGCAGGAACAGGTAATATCGCAGCTTCAGTTCAGGTAGGAGATGATAATACTTCTGTGGGAGTACAGGCAGGTAATGCAAATCAACTTTATCAGTTCCAGTTAGGTGATTCCAATACAGCAATTGACCTTCAAATGGGTAACGGAAACTTTACCTGGGTAACTCAGACTGGTGACTCTCATATTCATGTAGGAACTCAGATGGGTAACGGAAACTCAATGATTGTGAATCAATCCAATTAAGCCCTATAACACATACTGTAAATCTTAGAAATTGTAAAGGAGAAACTACAGGGTTTCTCCTTTTTTACCTCCGGTTTTCTTTGTTTGTGACAGTATCTTTAACACGTAGAGGCCATGTTTACTTTAAGATGGAGTGTTTTTGCTCTTTTCATAATATTGCCATTGCAGGCACAGGAAATAGACTGGGATAAGATCAACAGCAATACAATCTTTAATCTTATAGCCAGGCAGCAGATTGATCAGACTTCATACGGTACCAATATCATTCAGATGGGTGATTATAACAATGCCGAGCTTTCTCTTAATGCCAGAACTAATATTGCCGTAAAACAACTGGGAGACTTTAATACGCTTTATTTTATCAATTCATTTACAGATAAAGAAACTAAAGCTGCCATTACCGCACAAGGAAACAATAATATTATTGATGTCACGGGAAGCAACAGTATTTCGGATGGAATTCAGATCAATGTAAAGGGAGACAATAAAACAGTTTTCATGAGAAACTATTAAAATACAAATGATGAAACTTTTATATTCCCTTAGCCTGAGCACATTTTTTAGCTTCCTGTCTGTATGGACTTATGGACAGGAAGATAAAAAAGTAAATGCAAGAATAGAGAGCAGCCTCCTTGAAAATCAGATTATACTGAAAGCAATTGTAATGAATAATACTACCGTTTATAAGGAGCTGAATTACCTTTTGGTTTCTATTAAAAAAGGAAACGGCGGGAATCTTTCAAACAATCAGCAGAGTGGCAAATTTTCTGTTAATCCCAATGAAGTCAAAATACTATCGGAGATCAGTGTCAATCTTGAATCTAAAGATGCCTTGAAAGCTTTTCTTTATATCAGGGATGAAGAAACCCAAAAACTGGTCGCCAAAGACAGTCTGGAGCTTAACAGTGATCTTTTTAAAAAGAAAACAGCAAAAGTAGAAGAGGATGCGGCTTATGAACTGAGAGGGCTTACTATTGATGAAACCAAAACCAAGGTTGGAAAAGATTTTTATGATCTGTTTTACATGCAATACAGCCAGCTTCCGGATAAAAGCAGCAGTGCCGTTACGATTACAGAACTTCCTCTTCGCGGAACAAGCGGCCAGATCAATATTCAGATTGAGGATAAAATTATTTACAGTTTTATGACCAATCCTGCGGAAGATTATTTAAAAGAACAGCTGGTCTACAGCTTAAAATATATCAAAGAATTTAATGCCAAGAAAAACCTTATAAAAAATGAATTTATCTACTAAAAATGTCCGCCATGAAAACCTTTATCATTATTTTGACCTTTATTGCGGGTATTTTCTACGGAAAATCTCAGCAGCTCGTCTACAAACCGGTGAATCCGGCTTTTGGAGGAGATACGTTTAATTATCAGTGGCTTTTAAGCTCTGCTAATGCACAAAATCAATTTGATGAAAAAAATGATTTCAGCGATCTGCTGGATCGTGTAAATTCTCTTGACAGCTTTACCCAGAGTCTCAACAGACAAATTCTCAGTGAACTTTCAAGAAAACTGTTTGATGAACAGTTTGGTGATGGAAATATAAAGCCGGGAAATTACCTTTTCGGATCGCTTTACTTACAGATTACCAATACTAATCAGGGACTTTTAATCAATATTTTGGATACCAGCAATGGCGATCAGTCCGAGATCGTAATTCCGAAATAGGAAATAACTAAAAATAAACTTACCATGACAACCTACACTTACACCAGAATCTTTTTCTGTAGTTTCCTGCTATGCATTCTGCAGGCTTGTAGTTCAATATTTGGTTTACCTTCGGATCCCGAAAAACCAACAATGGGTGAGGTTACTTCCTCTACCGCAGAATTGAAAAATCTTCCCCTTCCCAAAGAAAAAATTGTAATAGGGGTCTACAAATTCCGAGACCAGACCGGCCAGTACAAACCTTCCGAAAACGGAAACAACTGGAGTACGGCAGTCCCTCAGGGAACTACTACCATTCTTATCAAGGCATTAGAAGACAGCCATTGGTTTATCCCTATTGAAAGGGAAAACATTGCCAATCTTCTCAATGAAAGACAAATCATCCGTTCCACAAGACAGGAATATATAAAGGATGCAGATAAAAACAGTCAGGCACTTCCTCCTCTTTTATATGCCGGAATTCTTCTTGAAGGCGGCGTAATCTCCTATGACAGCAATATTCTCACCGGAGGACTTGGAGCAAGGTATTTCGGAATCGGTGCTTCCACACAATATCGCCAGGATAGAATTACTATTTACCTTCGTGCTGTCTCTACCCTTAATGGAGAAATTCTTAAAACAGTTTATACCTCTAAAACCATTCTTTCAACCAGCGTAAACGGAAGTTTTTTCAGATATATTGATACAGAAAGACTTCTGGAAGCTGAGGTTGGACTTACCCAAAATGAACCCGTTCAGCTTGCTGTAACCGAGGCTATTGAAAAAGCGGTAAAATCTCTTATTGTAGAAGGAATAAGAGATAAAATATGGGGAAAAGCAGTAGATTCCAATGGAGGATACCAGACTTTAATCAATGAATATAACAGAGAACAGGAGCAAAATGACGGAAGAGCAGTGGGCGGCAAATATCCGGAGAACTACAGACAGAAAGTTTCCATATTTGCTAATGTTGAAGGGCAGAAAGTGAAAGATGATTATGTAGGTCCTAAAATGAACGTTGGAGGCAAAATAGGATTCAAATATTTTCTTACTCCCTACCTGAATTTAGAACTGAATGCCAGTTATTTTACGCTGGAAAATTCAAATATTGTAAAAAGAAACTATTTCGGTCCCGAAGTGAATCTTGAATATGTGCTTTTTCCTAAATACAGATTCAGTCCATACGTTTATGGTGGAGCAGGGGCTATGTACTCGAAATACAAACCTCAATATAAAGCACAATTCGGGGGAGGTCTGGAATATATGATCAGTCGGAATGTTTCACTGAGGGCCTCAGCTCAATACGATCTGGGCTTCAAAGATGACTGGGAAGGCCTTGTCAACGGAAAAAGAAAAGATCAGGCTTTACGCTTCGGTATAGGAATCAACTTTTACTTCGGAAACAAATAAAAACACGAATTATGAAAACTTTAATTAAAATACTCAGCATATTCATCTTAGCTTTTTGTCTGTTTTCATGCAATGAAGACCTTGTAGAACAGGCTCAAACAGGAACATTAAAAGGAAAAGTCGTAAAAAGAGGCAGTAATGTGCCGCTTTCCAATGTGAAGATCTTTACCAATCCTACAACACAGACGGTTTTCAGTGGTACAGACGGTTCTTTTGAAATAGCAGGCATGCCGGTAGGAAATTATTCTGTAAAAGCAGAGCTTTCAGGATATATTACCAGCTTTCAGTCTGTCAATATACAAAATCAAAATCAAGTGGTAACGGCAGTTTTTGAAATGGATGATGATACATCATTGAATTCTCCTCCCGCCACGCCACAGTTGCTAAGTCCGATAGATAACGCAGTAAATCAACCTTTGAGCGTCGAATTAACCTGGAGCGCAACAGATCCGGATACAGCGGATGTTTTAAAATACAGTTTGGCAATTAAAAATAATCTTGACACTAATGTGATTCAGGTTAATGATTTGACAGCTAACCATTATACGCTTTCAAATCTGAAGTTTGGTGTAAGTTACTTCTGGCAGGTGTCTGTTTCGGACGGCATTCACCAGCCAGTTTTAAGCTCTATCAGTAAATTTACCACCAATACGGTACCGGCCAACAGGTATCATTATACTCAAAAGCAGAATGGAAACTTTGTAATTATCTCCAGTGATGATCAGGGAAATAACTTCCAGTTTACCAGTTCTTCCTATAATAGCTGGCGACCACGTAAGAACAATAATGCAGGCCTCATTGCTTTCCTTCGTACAGAAGGCGGAAGTACCCATATTTATACAGCCAATCCTGACGGTTCCAATCCTTTTAAAGTAACTACTGTTGCTGTAGCAGGTTTTAATAATTATGAAATGGATTTTGCCTGGAGTACAAACGGTAAGGAGCTTATTTATTCTAACTTTAATAAATTATACAGGATCAATAAAGACGGCAGCGGTCTGAGTCTGGTATATACTACTCCTGACGGAAGTATGATATCCGAATGCGACTGGAGCTATGATGGTAGTAAAATAGCATTGAAAACTAATGACTATAACGGTTATAACACCAAAGTTTATGTTATAGACATGACAGGAAGCGTCCTTAAAACTGTTTTGTCCGGTTCTCCGGGAGCCAGTGGCGGGCTGAATTTCTCCGTAGACGGGCAGCTTCTTCTCTTTACCCGTGATGTCTCAGGATATCTGGACGGTAGCGGAAACTACCGACAGCTGGATTCACATATTTTCATTTACAATCTTGTCACAGATGTCATAAGTGATATTTCCGCCGAAAGCGAAAAAGTGATGGGAACCAATGATCTTGACCCAAGATTCTCACCAAATAATGCACAGATCATTTTTATGAACACCTCCAATGATAATATTTCGCAAAGAAATGTAATGGTCATTGATCTCAACAGTAGTTTGACGGATCTTACCCGAACAGCGCTTTTCAGCAACGGGGAGATGCCGGATTATGAATAAGGTTCAAGGTTTAATGTTTTTAAGTTCAAAGCTTAATCTTGTTTAGCCACTTTTCATTATTTAATGACTGGCTTTGAAGACAAGTAGGCTAATGATATTAAATGTCCAGGGTTTTAAAGTTTAGTTTAAAGTTCCAAGTTGTGAGTCAGGGATTAGAAATTTGGGTTGTTTGCAGATAAACAATAAAGTCAAAGTTATATAAGCTTTTTCATAGCTCAATTTCTGATCTCTATGTCTCACTTCTGATGATCTTGCAATGAATAAGGATTAATAATAAGTTGCGCCTGATTTTAACAACAAGAACAAATTCAGGCATAAAAAAATTCCAGACTATAAAGTTTGGAATTTTTTGAGTTTTTCATGGGAGAATTTCAGTCGATAATATGATTCTCAATAGCATATTTTACAATTCCGACTGAGTTTTTCGCATTGAGTTTCAAAAGAATTCTTTTTCGGTGTGTTTCTACCGTATTGATACTGATAAAGAGTTTTTCAGAGATATCTTTACTGCTGCATCCGTCGCAGATCAGTTTAAGGATTTCCATTTCACGGCGGGTGAGTGGTTCTTTGATGTGCGGGCTTTGTTTTCCCTGTTCGCTGCTGATGAAATTCATCATTCTTTCCTTTGCATGATCACAGATATAGATTTCATTAAGGAGTAAAACATTAATGGATTTCAGGAACTCATCATATGTACAGTTTTTGTCCAGATATCCTTTTATGCCTTTGTTGAAGAGTTTTCGCATATCTATCACGTCATAAGAGCTTCCTATGACGATGATTTTGGTGTTTTTATGTTGAGAAATAATACTTTCTACCAACTTGCAGATTTCTGTAAGCATAAGCATGTTGGAACTCATGACAAGCATTTCTGATGGTTCTTCTTTTAAGTGTTTGGAGAGGGTTTCTAAAGAATTACAAATGTCAATGGTACTAAAAATTTTGCTTTGTGTAAGCAGTCTTGATAATCCCTCTGTATACAGCATGGGTTCATCAAAAATGGTCAATCTTGGTTTCATCATGGTCTGTTTTGTTTATATAAAAATAGTAAAAAAACTTTACATTTTGAATAAAATTGGCATATATTTTAAAATTATTATATTTTTATTGATGGTAAAACATTATTTTTATTGATTTTTTATTAAATAATTCTCTTTAAGTGGAGTTTTTTAGAGTTATTACTGTTAAAACATAATGTTCATCGTTGTTTTCGGAATTTAATTTCAGATGTGGTACTATTTAACTAACGTGGTAGGGATATGCTTTACCGGAAAATTAACCGAGTTGGCAATGAAGCAATATTCGTTTGCTTTATGATGAAGCTGTTCTGCTTTTTCAACCATTGATTCTTCAGCAACTGTTACTTTAGGATGCAAGGTTACTTCCGTAAAATGGCCGCTTCCGCTGCTTGTTTCTTCCATTATACCAGTAGCTTCATCAGTGTATTCTGTTACAATAATACCGGCTTCAGAGCAAAAGTGCAGATACCAAAGCATATGACAGGAGGAAAGAGAAGATAAAAGCATTTCTTCCGGATTATGTTTTGTTCTGTCACCACGAAATGCCGGATCCGATGAACCTTCTATAACAACTTTGTTTTCTGCTGAAATCCTGTGGCTTCTTTCATAGTCTCTATATCCGCTGGTGCCTGTTCCCTGGTTTCCTGTCCATTGGATGTTGATTTTGTAATGGTGGTTTTTCATAGATAAAAGATAAAAGATAAAAGATAAAAGATAAAAGATAAAAGATAAAAGATAAAAGATAAAAGATAAAAGATTTTGTTGTTAAAATTCAATTGGGGTTGGCTTTAGCCAAAATATATAATGAGAAAAGATAATAAAAAAACCTTCAGTACAACTGAAGGTTTTAAATTTTTTAATTAGAGAATTCTATTAATTCTTCTTTTTTGGCATTGTAGATTTTGTATTCTAAATATTTAAAAGAATCTCTTGGAACGATGGTTACCCATTTTTTGTATTTGATAAACCATTTCATTTGGATACTTTTAATGCCTTTGGTAAGGTAGGCTTCCACAAACGGGTGTACATGCAGGTAGATTTTTCCTTTTTCTTTCTGCAGGATGTTTCTTAAGGTTTCACCCATTCTTTCCACGATAACAATAGGAGCTACAATTTCTCCGTCTTTGTTCGGGTTTTCTTCTTTGGTATCGATCTGTTTTTCCGGACGGTTTCTTTGTCTGGTAATCTGGATCAGTCCAAATTTACTTGGAGGGAGGATTTTGTGGCGTGCTTTGTCGCGTTTCATTTCCTCTTTCAGATGCTCGTAGAGATCTCTTCTGTGATCAGAATTCGGCATGTCTATGAAATCTATAACGATGATCCCTCCCATATCGCGGAGGCGAAGTTGTCTTGCGATTTCAGTAGCAGCCATTTTGTTCACTTTCAGTGCATGTTCTTTATTGACAGCAGTTCCGGTGGTAATATTGTTACCGGAGTTGACGTCAACGACGTGAAGTGCTTCTGTGTGTTCAATAACAAGATAGGCGCCTTTGGAACTTGGAATGTTAACGTGCTTTCCGAAGCTCTGTTTAAGCTGTTTTTCAACATTGTAATATTCCAGAAGAGGAATATGGGAATCATAAAACTGGACAATATTTTTCTTTTCAGGAGCAATTACTTCCACGTAATTTTTCATTTCGTTTACCATTTGCTCATCATCGCAGATGATATTGACGAAATCCTGATTAAAATTGTCTCTTAAAATAGCTGAAGCTTTGTCTTCTTCGCTTAAAACTTTGGACGGAACTTTATTTCTCTGGATATTTTTAAAAGTGCTTTCCCATTTCTGAACCAGTTGGTTCATATCATTGTGAAGATCCGCTACTTTTTTTCCTTCGGCTACTGTTCTGATGATAACTCCGAAACCTTCAGGTTTAATGCTGTCGATAAGAGTTCTCAGTCTTTCCTTTTCTTCAAAGCTTCGGATCTTTTTAGAAATAGAAACTTTATTGTCGAAAGGGATCAGAACCAGAAAACGTCCTGTCAGAGAGATTTGGGTAGAAATTCTTGGGCCTTTTGTAGAAATGGGCTCTTTAGTGATTTGCAGCAGAACGATATCATCCTTGGCGATCACTTTATCTACCGTTCCGTTTTTGTCTATTTCGGGTTGTATCTCGAAATTCTTTAAGCTTGAAGTGCTTTGTTTTTTAGAAATAGTATCTTTTAAAAACTTTCTGTATGTAAGATACTGAGGTCCCAGATCCTGATAATGCAGAAATGCATCCTTGTCATATCCGATATTTACGAATGCTGCATTCAGATTGGGTGCTAGTTTTTTTACTTTTCCTATAAACAGATCTCCAACTATAAAATCGCTTTTGTCCTCTTGCTCATGAAGTTCACATAGTCTTCCGTCTTCCAGTAATGCAATCTTTGTAAGATCATCTTCATGCGAAACTATTAGTTCTTTCTTCATTTTTTATTAAGATAAAATTGTTAAGATTATAGGAAGTGGATGTTTTTCTCGATTAATTCATCTATTAAATATAATGATTTTGAATGAAAACCATTATATGTTTGTTAAAATAATATTTGAAACCCTCCGTTTTTCCGAGGAATCTTATAGTTGCAAACAAAAATATAGTCAGTGAACTTTAGAAACTAAAAACCACCAACTATATTATTATATTGTAAATCTCGAGAAGAGGAGATTATTTTTTCTTATGTCTGTTTGCTCTTCTTCTTTTCTTTCTTTTGTGAGTCGCAACCTTGTGTCTTTTTCTTTTCTTTCCGCTTGGCATAATTTTAATTTTTTAGTAACTAGTTAATATTCAGTTAATGTTCTTATTTTACTGCAACTTTAGTTTTTACTTTCTCAACAAAAGATTTTGAAGGTTTGAAAGCAGGAATGTTATGAGCAGGAATCTCAATTGCAGTGTTTTTAGAAATATTTCTTCCTGTTTTAGCAGCTCTTGTTTTAATGATAAAAGATCCAAAACCTCTTAGATAAACGTTATCCCCATTATACATAGAAGTTCTGATCTCCTGCATAAAAGCTTCTACAACTTTCTGTGTTTCATTCTTTTCTGTTCCCAACTTATTTGAGATGGTGTTTACCAATTCTGCCTTTGTCATTTCCTTATTTTAATTTTAAATTTTAGGTGTGCAAATTTAGTTAAAAAAATTGAATACTAGCAAATTAGTGGCAAAATATTTTTATTCAAACTGTTGAGCTTTTAATGTATATACTATATTAAGGCAGGGTAGCAATAATTTAACAATAAAATAATCTAGCGGTATAAAGGTACAAAAAAAATAATGAACAAAATTTAATAAATGCCGATAGCGATAGCTTCTGCAGGGTTTTTCTTACTTTATATGGTGTATTTGTAAACCCTCCTCAATCTCTATCAGTAATCAGGAATTTTAAATTTTAAATCTGAAATCAGAATTTTTATAAACTGGAATTGTAATATCCGTTTTCTACGCAGAAACGTATAAGGTGAAGCTTGGTTTTCAGTCCCAGCTTTTCTGTAAGCCGGTTGATATAAGTGTCAATAGTTCTTGTACTCAGGTTAAGTTTTTCTGCAATTTCTTTATTGCTGAATCCCTCATAGCAGAATCTCATCAGCTGTATTTCAGCTGGAGAAAGCTCTTCCTGGCCTTTTTTCTGCCTGTCCATATATTCCTGTACCGCAAGTGGCTGCTGCTCCCATTCTTTGGAATATGCCTGATAGTCAAAGTCTTCAGAAGCAATGCTTCCCTTGATAATATCTTTTATAATTGTGCTTTTTTTCTGACAGTAATAGATATTAGGAATTTTTGAAAGAATTTCAGCCATATCTTCCTGATAAGTGCCGGAATAGGTAATGATAGGTGTTTCAGAGTTGTTTTTCCGGATATATTTGATTGCTTCAATTCCGCTTAAAACGGGCATAAATAACTCAATGATGAACACATCTTCCTGCCTCCTGTAGATTCTGTTTACCAGCTCGTGTCCATTGTTACAGTCATTCAGAAGCATATAGAAAGGATTCTCCATGAGTGTTTTGATCATTATTTTTTTAAAATAAAAATCACTGTCAGCAATAGAAAAACGTACGGTATTAGATAATATTTTACTCATTCTTAATATCGATTTGGCGAATGATATTTGAAATTTAGAGGTCTAATTTATGAAAAACTTATCAAAGTGAAAATTAATATTAATTTAATCAGGGTTTTCACGAATCAGGCCTGGGGAAATTACGTATTGTGCATAAATTTTTTTTTTCATACTTTCACAGGCCAAACAAATCGCAAATTATGTCTTCTAACAGGGAAAAAAAATTAAACAAATCTGACGTCAGAATAGGCATTTGGAAGTTTATTCTGTCTTTTGTCGTTTTGTCGGTTGTAACTTTTGCGTGCTTATTTCTCTTCTTTAAGAGTTATGACATACAACGTGAAGGGATCAGTCGGGATGCTGAAGCCTATAAAGAACTGATGCTTCGAAGCGACGTGCTGAAAGATCACATTGATGATATTTATGACAAAATGAACCAGCTTAGTATTAATAAGGTGGAGAATGACGTATTCCTCAGAACCAGCATTATGGATAATGTGAGAGATGCCAAAAATATTATGGGCAAAGACAGTGCGCAGAGCTTTAAACACTATGCTATACTGATGAAGCAAATAGGGCCTATGATGACTTTAAAGGCTAAGATCATTGAAGTGGAATATAAGAAGAAAACCGTTTTAAGGGATCTTGATGAATGTATGGGTAAAATAAAAGTAACCAATAACGAGCTTAGAAAAGACCCTACAAGAAATTTCACAGGAAGTAGAAGAAGAAGATAAAAAGAAAAGATATGCAAGGACAAATCACATTATCGAAGAAAGAAAGGCATTATCAGTTTTTTTATTTAATACTGATGCTTGTGACTGCTATGTTATTTTTGGGAGTAATCTTTTTAAAAGGATTTGTATCTCCATTTTCTGATGAAGATGTAAGAGGGATTCAGAATCTTGAACAGAAAGCTGAATTCGAGCATCATCAAAAAATTGTTATCCCGATCATGGACAGTACTTATACGATGATCACAAAACTTACCGATGACGGTCCACAGCCTTTTGTAGAAAATAATATTCAGCTGGGGGTTAATGACCTTAACAGCTATTTTAGCAATACGGATGTCGTTGATATCCGAAAAGATGCCTATCCTCAGATTGCAAAATTCTATAAAATGTACTTTGATGACAAAAAAGTTATTTCAACCACCTCAGAAGACATTAAAGTTTTTCAGAAACAGGTGGATGAATGCAGAATCGGATTTAAGGATAAGCAAAATAAGCTTTATCAGCGTGAGCAGGACCTGAAAGCGAGGGTACAATAAGCAATAAATACTAGGAACTTTACATAAAACACATCACAATTATTAACTATGAATTATTTTCAAAAGAACAAGAAAAACATTATTATCGGTGTTGTTGCAACTTTGCTCATCGCAGCATTAGTTGCTCTATGGCTGCAGAAAAAAGTTATCCATTCAGCCGATGATATTGTTGGGGTGGTTTATCCGTCTTCACTGGCGGTAGGAGACACGCTTTTATTCGAAGATAAGACCCAGTTTGCGAAAACCAAAAGATGGAATTTCGGAGACGGTACTACTTCAGATAAAAACAGTGGGATTCACTTCTATAATAAACCGGGGTACTATCAGGTAAGTTTGATCGTTGACAATAAGTATACGAAATCTTTCCCTGTAATGGTAAGCGCAAGAAGCGTTCAGAAAGCAAAAGATACTGCAAAAACTACAACTACTATCGAAGCAGCAGCTCAGGCTATGCAAAATGAAAGTGTATCTTTCCGTGCCATTTCTGAAGCAAAAGTATTTGCATGGAAATTCGGAGAAACAGGAAATACAGATTCTAAAGATAAGTTTGCAATCTATTCTTACAAAAAGCCCGGAGACTATGTGGTAACACTGTATACTGAAGAAAGTCAGGAACCTATTTATCACCATATCAAGATCCTTCCAGCTTATGATGCTCTTGCAGAAGAGGAAGTCTCAGTAGAAGATTCTTACGCAAGGGTAGATAGTGATTTCAAATATCACCTGCAGCAGATTGCAAATGGAAACAGTTTCAATATGCATTACAACTACTTGTTGAAAACCTATCTGTGTAACAATGAAAATACAGTAGTAAAGGTAAATGACAGCAAAGTAAACAATTTCTACATGTATTGTGCAGGTCTTCAGTTTGACAAAAACACGGTGATTCAGACTGTGAAAGTGAACCTTGATGATAAACAGGAGTGTGTAACTAAAGTAGAAATCAACCAAAGCAAATAATATCATCCGGTTTTTACGGATGCGCCAATCATTAAAGATAAAATAGGATGAAAAATAAATTTCCTCAAGCAGCATATTATATAGGGTTATCAGTATTATTGACGAGTTGCCAGGTAAAACTGCCGTCAAAGAAAACCCCGGAACCGTCACAGTACGGGCAGGTGGACGCTTCCCCTGTCGTTAACGGTTATCCTAAAAAGTCAGCGCCATGGATCGTTATTTCAGACAGATCGAGAAATACGGCTTATCTGGATAAAGATGATGAAAAATCTTACAAAGAAGTAAAATTCCTTGAACCTTTAATGGTTTTAAAACATAGAGACGGAATGGTAAAAGTAGCGGAATATGTTCCGGATGCTTTAATGAAAAAAGTTTCATCAAAATCCATCAAAACATACGGATGGATTCCTGAATCTGACCTTCTTCTCTGGAACAATGCTTTAAAAAGCGAAAAAACAGGATATCCTGTAAGAGTAGCCGTAGTGCCAAGTAACAGCGAAGTTATCAGAAATGCCGAAAGATACTATAAAAATGACTCTATTATGGTGTTTAATTCACCAAGTCTTATAGAAACAGCTAATGTAAAAATTCCAAACGGACAAATTGTATATGTCTACAAACAGGCTGAAAACAACAAGCGATTTTTGGTAGGTAAAAAACCTTCAATTGATATAGACAGCATCGGTAAAGGTCTTTACGGATGGGTAAGTTCTAACGTGATTTCCAGTTGGGGAGAACGTTCTGCCATAAAACTGAAAAATACAACAGGAATCAATGACTCTGCTTTAGGTATCTATGAAGGATACCCGGGAGGATCAGGATCAGATGCTGAAAATAAAAAAGCAATTCTTCTTACAGACGTTAACAAAAGAACGCAGCTTGAGAATATTTTTCCTGTAAATCTTCCATTGGAACAAGCTCCAACTCCGGATTCAAAAACAAAATATTTTACCAATATTTTAGATTACAGCAAAAATTTTGTATCAAATGTATTGGGTGAGCCTATTTATTTTGACCGTTACAGAGAGATTACAGAAAGAGATAAAAATATCAATATCGTTTTCGCATTGGATGTAAGTGCAGGAAATGCACCTTATGCACCTATTGTAAAATCATTACTACAGGATCTTCAGCTTAGATTTGAAAAACCATCTTATTTTAGCAATGTTAAATATGGAGTGGTGTTGTACAAAAATAATCCTTGCGGGGAAAATATTTCTGTATCCAACTTAAGTGCAGACTACAGCAAAATGACAGCGTTTATTGATCAGAAGACGAATGAGATGAATTGTGCTAGCAATAACGGGTATCAGCCGGTAGGTGAAGCTCTTACTGCAGCAGGGAACCTTCTTTCAAACGTACCTGATGAAACCAATATTGTAGTCACTGTGGGAACTTCTGCCAACCAAAGTGGAAATATGTACAGTGTGATCAGTTCACTTACTCAGGCTCAGGCAAGACTGATTATGTTCCAGACGAGTGCAAGATCTTCAGATACTTACAACGATTTCGTATTGATGGCAGAAAATGTTGTTACCAATACGGCCAAAAATATTGCTGAACTTAAAAAACAAAAGATCATCAACCAATATGATGTTCTTACAAAGAATAACTTCAGTCTGGTAGAAGGTGATGCCGGATTCTTCTCGTTGGCTTACCCTAAACAGAGTATGTCTCAAGGGTTTGTGATCTTCCCGAAAAAAGGTGATATTACAACGCCAGGATTCCTGAAAAAGTCTGTTGACAGCCTTATTTCACAGGTTACTTTAGACAACCAGAATATTGATAAATCACTTAATGAATATTTCCACTCATCAGTAGGTGCTGGAAAAACAGACGTTGATGTGAAATACAAATATCTTTATCCGGGACTTACCAATCCGGTTTCTGCAGGAATTGCGGCACAGTTGATCAACTATGGAAGCCCATTCCTTGTAAAAGGATATATTCCAAAAGATCTGAAAGATTTTACTCCGGGAATAGAAAAAGGAATTCTTATCTCGGAATCGGAATATGATAACTTAAAAGCTTTCTATACCGAAGTATACAGAAATACTGAGGCAGACCGTCCAAGCTTTAATCAGGCGAAAGCAGTGAAAGAATATGTGAAGCTGCTGAAGAAATATAACCCTACTATAAAATTCCTGGATAAAGGCGCTCTTTACGAGCAGCCAATGTCTTACGCTATTGGAATGAGTACAGGTTTTGATCTTTCTGAAGAAGAGCTGATGGCTAAATACAAACTGAAAGGCTGGAAAAAATCGAAAATTGTTCCTAGCGAAACTGTAAAAAATTATTTCTACCACTACAAAAATCTAGCAGACAGAATGCTTGCCAACAGAAACAACCCGGCTGTAAAAATTCAGCAGAACGGGCAGACTTTCTACTGGCTTAATGAATACTTTACACCGTCAAGAATTCCGACAGAACAACCGGAATATACGAAGCACTAAGAATTTATTTTTATCATATCAAAAGCAGGAGTACACACTTCTGCTTTTTTTGTGTCCAGACACAGGAAGTAAAAAGTTTGAAACACTTAAACTTTGAATTCAAAATTCACAGAAAAGCGAATTGACAAGTCATAATTCACCTTTAATTTCTCATTTATCTCTCTTTATGGTGTAAAACTATTTTTTATCTTAAAATTGGGATTTAATTTAAAGTACTGTATTGATGGGTGTTGTGATGTTGTGTGTAAATCTATTGTCGTAGAATTACGACAAGAAATCGTAGAACTACTACAATTTCTCAGATTTATATTGAAAAGTTTTTTTTAGCGAAAAAGAGCCTCTATATTTGCTAAACAATCACCGAATCACAAAATATTACTAACGATTAAAATTTACTAATCATGGCCGAAAGAAATTCAAGAGGAATCTTAAAATTCAACAACGGTGAAGGACAGAAGCTGTTAAAAATGAACTACAGCGTATCCAGATCTACAGATGTATCAGGACGTGTAGCATCAGATCCTTCTAATGCACTTATCAAAGTAACAGTAGAGGCTACTGAGAAATCTGATATTCTTGAAAGTTTGCTAAATGGTAAATACAAACCTACAGTAGGAGAAATCACTTTCAACAAATCTCACGAAGAAGGAACACTGATTACTTTGAACTGGCAGAACGGATATGTAATTCAGCATCAGGTTGATTTTGATGCAATAGACAGTAATAGCATGCTGATCAGCTTTGTAGTAAGTGCTGAAACTATTGACTATGGTACATCTCAGTACGCTGGACTTTGGCCGTCAAGCTAAAATTTACACACATTATCAACATTCATAAGAAAAAAGACTGTCCCTATTTAAGGCGGTCTTTTTTTGCCTGAATGAAAACTTATACCAGAAAATTTTACTCTAACATACTTATATAATCTCTGTTATATAAAATATTGTTATCTTTAATACAAACACAAAGCATATGAAAACCGAATCAAAGACAAAAGGATCTTCTTTCCGTCCGTCACAAAATGCAGACGGAATATCCGAGAATCATCATGCAGGAATCAACCGACTGGTTAAATTGTCACTGGTTGTGGAAGGTAAAATTATTAAGTACTATAAACATTTCACTCTTAAACAAAAAGCTAGCCACCACCACGAGTTCAGTCTTACTCTTGCCCATGATGCATTGGGAGACAGACAGAGCCACACCCTTGAAGAAGCTAATAAATTTTTGGGAAAACGCCTTACTGCCGTTATTTCTTACAAAGATATTGAGAAAAGTCCCGAAAGAAACTTTGTCGGGATCATTACCAAAGTAGGATTCAGCCAGGAGAAAATGAGTCTTGGAAATATTGTGCTTTCCGGATACAGCCCGACAATTTTACTGGACGGAGCCCCGCATATCCAGAGTTTTGGCGGCGGACAATCTGTCAATATGGGAATTATAGCTGAAGAAGTAATCAAACAGGGAATTGATAAAGAACGATTTGATATAAGGATTGATACAAACGATTATTCCCAGATCATTTACAGCAGCCAATATAATGAAACCCATTACAATTATCTGGCAAGGATGGCAGAAGCTTATGGAGAACAATTTTATTATGATGGAGAGGTACTGCACTTCGGAAAACTTCCTCCACAGAATAAACCTATCAAACTGCTTTACGGAAGCAATGCAGATCATGTAAAAGTAGAGCTAAAAGCTGTACATACAAAACCTCAATACTACGGCTACAACAGCAGTAAAAACGAAAAACTGACTTCCGGAGAAACTCCTGTAAGTCATTTGGGCGATCTTGCCAATACTGCATACAGTCATAACGATAAAATATATAAAACTCCGGCACTTCAGATAGCACCTATTAAAGCGACAACTCATCTGGATGTAGAACACTCCCAAAGAAGTACTTCAGGAAGCGAAGCGGTAAATGTATTTTCCGTTTCCGGATCTACAACAGTTCCGTTTTTACATCCGGGATGTATTGTGGATATTCACATGAGAAAGCCGGACAGCAATGAAACGTCATATTTTACCAAAGTGATGGTAACAGAAGCTGTTCATGAAATTGATACCATCGGACATTATTCAGGAACTTTTGAATCTATTGCAGCAGATACTGGTTTTTTACCTAAACCGGAATTTAATGTACCTGCTGCACAACCACAGATTGCAACCGTAATTTCAAATACCGATCCGGAGGGGCAGGGAAGAGTTCAGGTGAGATTTGACTGGCAGATGAATGATACCACCCACTTTGTCCGCGTCATGAGCCCTGATGCGGGAGGAACAGATCAGATAACTCAAAACCGTGGGTATGTAGCTATTCCTGAAGTAGGAGACCAGGTGATGGTCAATTTTGTTCACAGCCACCCTGACAGACCTTTTGTGATGGGAGGAATGTTTCATGGCGGAATAGGTCTTGGGGGAGGTGCAGACAACCGCGTAAAGTCTATCCAAACGAGAAGCGGCCACAGAATTGTTTTCACAGAAGATGAGAGTATCATTATTACAGATAAAAGCGGTAATGAGATTCATTTGGATACTACCGGAAGCAATATTAATATTACAGCACCGGAAACGATTAATATTAATGCAAAAAATATAAATATAAGTGCTTCAGAGAATATTACATCTACAGCAGGATTAAATATTACAGAAGGGGCAGGAGTAAATCATATGAGTACCGCCGGAGGAATGATGATGCAGAATGCTGTGTTGGATTATTCTTTAATGGCTGCTAATATTTTGAAAGTGGCAAAAGGAGATATTTCTTCTGAGTCTACAAATGTGAAAAGAAACGCAAGTAAAGATATAGAAGTTATTTCTGCTGAAGGTACGATTCATCATAATGCCCAGAAAGAAGTAAAAAATAATAGCGGAGAAAAAGGAGCTAACTATTAATTTGATATCATGGGAAATATTACAGAAATAGCAGGTGGAAAGATATCTGAATTATCAACCCAGGAGATTGAAAATAATGCCGGAAACTTTATCAGTAATTTCGCTTCAAAATTTATAAAACAAAAAGGTGATCAGCAAGGAGTTACTTATGACAATCCTCCTGGGGATGAAAGAAAAGTTAAAAATTCAATAAAAGGACTGGCCATTTTCCGGAGGAAAAGCAATTATTCTGCTCAACCAGACTTTGGCTTTGATTGGTATGCAGGAGAAAACTACGAGACAACGTATAGTGAGCCGTTTAATTATGAAAACCTGGTGCTGGATGGGGTTGACAGCCTTAAAAAAGAATATGCTCCCCATTTAAAACATATTTCTTTGGGAGAGTTTGGTTATATTAACGTAGGTTCCAATAGTGGAAAATCAGGGTTGAATATCAATGGGAAACCCTATTTTGTTCCCTGGTTTTCTGGTTTTGCAAAAGACGGATCGGGCAGTAGCAAGAGCTATGAACTTGATGTATTTTTCAATATTGAAGAACCTGTAGAAGGAAGAATAGATATAGACAGTGATGCCAAAGAGATAGAAATAGAATTTACAGATGAAGGGGGCAGCAGCTTTGAAATATCAGAAAGTACTCCAAAACAGTTCAGTAAAAATATTAAAATTACATTTTTAGATTATATTGCGGAAAGTACATGTATAATCATTACATTTCATAAAAAGTCTGAAGAAGAAAAAGCTGAAGAAAAACAATGGAAAGAAGATAAGGCTGCAGGAAAAAAAGTAGATTCAATGCCAACCATTTATATCACCGCAGGTGAATTGATGGGAATGCTTAATGTTTACAATAACAGTATAGAATATGATTTGAATGTCCGTTATGTAAAAGTTCACTTTAAAGGCTGGATCAAAGTGGACGGATATGATGAAAAAATATATCTGTCAAAAAGAAACGGCACTTCCTTACCTGATTATTTCGAAGATAAAGATATTATTAAAAGACAACAGAAGCTCCAGAAACAAAAAGCCGAACTTGAAGCCGAATTGGCGGAGGTGCAAAGTGGTAAAACAGGCTGGTTCAGCAGCAGTGAAGAAACATTACAGAAAAAAATTGTTGAGAAAAATGAAGCTATTCTTAAAATTGATATTCAGAATAAAGCGAGATTAAAAATAAACCAAGAACTGAACACTTATGAATTTAATACGTTAGAAACTAAGTTTAGCAGTTCATTTCTCAAAACTTATGAACAAAAAATTAAAGATACTTTCTCTCAAACATTAAGCCACTTCAAAATAGATAAAGAAGAGTATCTGGAGGCAGATTTTGATAATATGGATGATGATCTGTATTTGAAAAAAAATGGTGCAAGCTGGGAATTGATGGAAGACGGAATATTTTCTGATAAAGGAGATGCAGGATATGTGCAAAACTATTTGGAAAAAATATACAGGGAAAATAATCCCGGTTATGAAGATACCATTGTATTTTTTGTTCCTTTTGATATTGATGATTTATTTGGTAAATCTGAAAGCATAATGGCCGGTGCAGATAATGTGATCGTAGGACCAGCAATTATGGCAAAAAAGGATTGGATAACCATTCCTCATGAAGTAGCACACTCGTTGGGTCTGGCCCATTCTTTTCCTGATTCGGGATCAAATAAATTTGCAGGATTTTTTGAAGATTTTGTAAAAGCAGGGCATCTCTTCAAGCAAGGAAAAACAGAAAATGTAATGGATTATATTTATGGAGATGTATTGATCACTTTTTGGAAATGGCAATGGGATAGGATTCATAAAGACTCGGATGATATGAAAGCAATAGATAAATTGAAAAAAAATGAAACTGAAAAATAAGAAGTCCATCATCTTTAAGATGTTAGTTTTTATTGGCATAGTAATAAGTTGTCATTCAAATAGTCAAAATATGCAGGAATATAATAAAGAGGTTGAAAAGTTCAGCACCAGAGAACTGTACCCCAACCAGAAGAGTGCTTATGAGAAAAATGGAGATCTGGTATTGTTTTATCTACCCGGCAAACTGCATGAAAGGTATGCGAAAGTTGATCTGAAATCGCATGTTTTTGATATAAAGTATTCAATGTTTCTGAATACGGATGATCTGTTGGAGATTAATCATTTCAAATATTTTTTACCCAAAAAGTATTCTACTTTTTATAAATATCCTATTGGAAGAAGCGGAACGGCAGGAGGTGATTTCTTTACACTTATAGAATTTAATGAGCTTGGGCTCGTTAAAAGTATCGAAAAAAATCTTCCGGATGCCAAAAACAAATATCTGTATCACTACAATAAGTATGGTCAGTTATTGCGGATAGCTGAAGATAAAATGATTGATAAAATCTTATTGGAGAATATATATGATGAAAACGGAAGACTCATTTCTCAAAAGAAGAATACCAGAGATATACAGTCGGAAAGAGAATTTTCTTATGATAAAAATGATAATATTCTGGTAGAAAACATAAAAGAAAAAATAATAGCACCTAACGGTAAAGTGGTAAAAAATGAAACTTATACTTTGCACTATCGATATGGCAGTAAAGGACAAATAGTAAGAAAATACACTGAAAATGAAAATCATGTTGTTGAATTTCAGTACGACCCGACAAGTGATACTCTTATGAATATTGTTGAATATTACGGAATTTCAGATAAAGGGGATGCGAAAAAATGGGTAAATCATTTTACGAAGACAACTTACACCTATAATAAAGATCAGATTACGGGAGAGAACAAGTATGAATATAATATTGTAAATGCTTCGGTTCTTGCAGATAAAAAATGGACCCCAATATCTGTAGAACAACAGAAAGCATTAGCCTGGAAGAAATTTAAAGAAGAATCTGAAACACCACTGTCAGAAATTGAAAAAAAATATCAATATGAGACAAGTGCAATTCATACTGAAATCAATACCTATAATTTTTCCAACCAGTTTAAGAATGGAAAAACAGAAATAAATAAAGAACTTGTCGATTCGGAAAAAATTAAGTTTATACTGGACAATAACGGAAGGATAACTCAGAAAGAAATTAGTAATACCAAAAAAAATAGCTCAGAAGTGCAAGTGTTTTATTATTAAGCTTCTCTAAAAATGAATATCTTACAACGGTTTTAAATAATGTCTGATTATTAAAAATGATCAATACAAAACCTGCTTTTTGTAAAAGCACCTTAAACTAAATAACCTCAAACCTCAATGAACAAAATCACGGATCACTTAAAATATTTATCCAAACTATCCGCAGCATTCGTCCTCAGTATATTTAAAATTTATGCAATAGGACTTATTTCCACCATTGTTACCCTGATCCTGGGAATTTATATTTTGTCTGATCGTTTAGGCCCGTCATTGGGACATACAGGAGCTGTTGCATTTTTAATAACGACAATTAAAGCGAAGCCTGTTTCGGCAGTTATATTTTATTTGTTGATGATTATTGCTCCGTTTTTAACCATTGTTTTTGCTTCAAAATATGCAATGTCTGTAGTGATCAGTAAACTCCTTCAGGATCATTCCAAAACTATTGTAGTGCCGTTTATAGATAAAGTAATTGGGATTTTTAAAGCGAAACAGCCAACAGTAATTCGTACAAGTGCTGATTTTGCAATCGCTAAAGTAAAGCTCCTGAATGAGTTTAGAAACAGTTCAGAAAACAAAATACTTAAACGAATTTTAGGCTATGCTTTAAATAAAATAAAATTCGACGAACTGAACCTGGGAGATGAGAATGCAGACTTTTCCGAAATTATCAAAACTACATTGATTGAAAAATTGCATGAACTGGCAGAACCATCAGCGATGTTATTTTATATCTACATCGGACTGCAGTGGATCAGTTTGATTTTATTATACTTTTTGAATATTTAAAAGTAAAAAGAAGACTTAGAATGGAAATTTGTTATAAGATTCAACCACCAGAATCAGGTGTAAAAACAAAAAAACACCGTTGTTACTTCTCTAATTGAAGAATTAACTATCTTTATATCGTTTAGAATAAAATAATTAATTTTAGCTACACAAAAAGAAGGACTTTTGATTCTCTTACGGAAAGGGATGAAAAATACAGACAATACCATCAAATCTGCATCGTAAAACAGAACGCAAATATATTAATATAAGAAAATTATAAATGGGAGTACTAGTAACCAACGAAACCGTAAAGCAATTATTTCACATTGCTCAGTCGATAGCGAAGGAAAATTATAATGGAACCTATGGAGGCCCGCATATTCTGCAGGCTTTAATGCATAAAGATATCGGACTTAATGAATTTCTGAAAAGTATAGATAAAGACCCCGGTTATTTCTATGAATGGGCAGACGTCCGCATTGAAGAATACCCTAAAACAAATCATCTTCCCGATGAAGTAGGTCAGGATGATGCGATAGATACCCTTGTAGAAGAAGCTGATGACATCCGCTTAAAATTAGGACTGGATGAAATTACTCCTATCTGTCTCCTTACAGCCATTGTAAAACCACAGGTTGTATTCTCACTTCAGCAGCTGAAATCACTTCCGCTGAGAGAACATGAGATTTTCAATCTATATAGAAAAGATACACCGTTTACCGTTTCAGAAGATGGTGATTTCTCATCATTGTTTTCAAATGGTGCAGACTATTCAGATTCTTCATTTCCTTCCATTAAAAGCTATTGTGTAGACAGAACGGCACAGGCAAGAAAAGGAGAAATTGAAAATATCATCGGTAGAGATAAAGAACTCAGAATGCTGGTAGAAATTCTTTGCCGCAGAAGCAAACCGAATGTAATTATCATCGGTGAACCTGGAGTAGGAAAAACAGCATTGGTAGAAGGGTTTGCTACTGAAATCATCAAAGGAAACGTTCCCGAAATGCTTAAAAACGGAACCCTTTTAGAACTGGACACCGGAGCATTACTAGCCGGAACCTCTTATAAAGGTGAAATTGAAGACCGTCTGAAAAAAGTAATCAATGAATGTAAGAAAATTGAAAAAGCCATTCTTTTCATTGATGAGATTCATACCCTTTTAGACCCCAAAGGAAGCATTGGAAACGTTGCCAACCTTTTGAAGCCCGAGCTTGCCCGAGGTGAAATTACCGTAATTGGAGCTACAACACAGGAAGAATACAGAAAAATTATAGAGCCGGAACAGGCTTTCAACCGTCGTTTTGAGGTTTTAACCGTGCATGAGCCGGATGAAAAGACCTGCGTAAAAATGATTGATGTACTTCTTGATGGTTACAAAAAACACCATGGTATTGAAGTTGAAAAAACTGCGATTCCGGAATGTGTACGTCTGGCTAAAAGATATGCAAAAGGTAAAAAATTACCCGATGCCGCTATTGATTTATTAGACAGAACAATGGCAGCCATCAAAATGCTTGATGAATTGTCAGAAAAAGAACTCAACAGCTGGAAAGAAAGCTATGATGCTATTTTAACAGAAGAATATGCAGACACCAAAGATAAAGCAGACGAATTGATCTGGACTTACAATCTTCTAAGAGATAAAATAAGCCCAATTCTTTGGGGTTCTTTAAGTGAGCAGCCTGCCATTGACAATTCTATGCCGGTAGATCAGATTCAGAAAATCATTGAAGATACTTATGCAGAGCTTCTACATCATGCCGCCAAAAAAAGAGAAAAAGTAGACAGACTTGAGCTTGCCGCTGTAATGGCTGCTAAAACCAATATTCCAATCGGGAAGATTCAGGCCCAGGAAAAGGAAAAACTCCTGAATATGGAATCTCTTCTGCTGAACAGAGTAGTAGGACAGGATCATGCATTAAAAATCCTCTCCGATGCTATTGTTGAAAACCGAAGCGGATTAAATAAGCCAGGACAGCCTATCGGGTCATTCTTCCTTCTGGGACCTACCGGAACCGGTAAAACAGAGCTGGCAAAATCAATGGCAGAATTACTTTTTAATGATGAAAAGGCGATGGTGCGTTTTGATATGTCAGAATTTAAAGAAGAACATTCTGCAGCCTTACTATACGGAGCGCCTCCGGGATACGTAGGATATGAAGAAGGAGGTATGCTTGTTAATAAAATCAGACAGCAACCCTATACCGTTGTTTTATTTGACGAAATTGAAAAAGCTCACCATTCAGTTTTTGATGTATTCCTTCAGATTATGGACGAAGGAAAAGTACACGATAAATTGGGTAAAGAAGGAGATTTCAGCAATGCATTGATCTTATTTACCTCCAATATCGGAAGTGAAGAAATTGTAAAACAGTTTGAAGAAGGAAAAATTCCGGAATCATCTTCACTGATGCAGATTATGTCAAATTCAGGACGATTCAGACCTGAGTTTTTAGCAAGAATTACAGAGATCATTCCTTTTGCACCGATTACAGAATCTATTGCAGAAAGAATCTTTAATATTCAGTTGAAATCACTTCACACTTCATTAACAAGATTGGGAATTGCTTTAAAAATAAGTGATGATGCAGTAAGAAACCTTGCATTAGGAGGATTCAGCAGCAAATATGGAGCAAGACAGATTTCTGGAGTAATCCGTGCCCAGCTTGCCAGACCAATCTCTAAAATGATTGTTAGAGAAGAAGTAAAATCCGGCCAGACCATTCATGTAGATTGGAATAAAGACGAAGAAAAAACAAGCTGGAAAGTAGATTAATTAGGAAGCGAAAGGGCAAAAAAATACATTTGCCTTTTTGCTTATAAATACAAATAAAATGAAAACCATTGTCAGAAATATTTTTACAGGCTTACTATTATTAGGTGCTGTTATTGGTGTAAACGGACAGTTTCTTGCTGCTTCTGATACTTCCGAAAGCAGTGTGAGAAAATATAAGGGCATCATTAATGCCAATAAAGACCTTGTAGAATTTATTGAACAGCTACTTCTTCAGAAAGGGCTTCCCAAGCATTTGAGAAACCTTGCGCTGATAGAATCTCATTTCGACAGAAATATCACTTCCGGAGCCGGAGCAGTAGGAATATGGCAGCTGATGACTGCCCATGCTAACCAATATGGACTTACGGAGCAAAACCGTACCGATGTTTATAAAAGTACGAAAACAGCTGTTATCTCATTAGCAAATCTCTATAAGAAATATAACAATTGGGTAACCGTTGTAGCAGCTTATAACTGCGGTGAAGGAAATATTGCCAAAGCCATGGAAGCTGCAGGCTCCACTCAATATCACGAATTTTCCAAATACCTTCCTGGTGAAACCATTAACCATGTGAAGAAATACCTCAATGCATGCTATGCTACCGGAGAACTTCAGAGTGTTTTAAGTAACTACAATTCTTCAAGAATCAACAAGATTTTCTTTGAGGACGGAAACAGAAGAGTGATGACTGCTGCGCTTTCAGAAACGGAGATCAATGCCGGATTCAACCTGAAAGTTGTTGCTGATGAACTTAAGGTAGATATGGATAAAATCCTCACCTGGAATCCCGGTATCGTGGAAGAACTGCAGAAAAAAGGAGAAAGTCCTTTCTATCTTCCGGTCGATCTGATGCCAGATTTTCTCTTGAGAAAAAATAAAATATTGGTCCGTTCCATCAAAGAAGGAGCAAGTACTCAGCAGTAAATAATTTAAATACAAATAAAATGGCAACCGGTTTGGGCTGGTTGCTATTTTTTTATATGAAAGATTGATGTGTTAAAAAAAGGCCAACTTTATATTAAAGGAATCTTAATATTTCTCACTCAGGTGGAAAATTTTTATTTTTATTATTGTTTTTCAATAAGTTGAAATCCTTTGTTGATGGTATTTTGAATGGGTTTGTTAAATCCAATATCGTAGAATTACGACAAGAAATCGTAGAACTACTACAATTTTTCAGATTTATATTGAAAAGTTTTTTTTAGCAATAAAGAGCCTCTATCTTTGCTAAACAAATCACCGAATCACAAAATATTAACGATCAAAATTTACAATCATGGCAGAAAGAAATTCAAGAGGAATCTTAAAATTCAACGGAGGAGAAGGACAGAAGCTGTTAAAAATGAATTACAGTGTATCCAGATCTACAGACGTATCAGGACGTGTAGCATCAGACCCTTCTAACGCATTGATCAAAGTAACTGTAGAAGCTACTGAAAAATCTGACATCCTTGAAAGCTTGTTAAACGGTAAATACAAGCCTACAAAAGGAGAAATCACTTTCAACAAATCTCACGAAGAAGGAACATTAATCACTTTGAACTGGGAGAACGGATACGTAATCCAGCACGAAGTAGACTTCGATGCAGTAGATAGCAACAGTATGCTGATCAGCTTTGTAATAAGCGCTGAAACCATTGACTACGGTACTTCTCAGTACGCTGGACTATGGCCTTCAGCAGGGACTAATTAAGCCTATTCATCATCTTAGTAAAAATAAAATTGGTACAGAACAGTACACTCATCCGAGTATACTGTTCTGTTTTTTTATATAGATCAAACCGTTTACGAAAAGCGTAATGAGATAATAGGATTTTGTAGTCCCAACCTGTACATATCTATTGTGAATAAATAGAACAATTTTGATTTCCTGTAAAGCAATCTTTTTAATACATTATTTCTCTTATTGGTGTAGTATTTAATAAGTTTTTCTTATTTCTTTATGATGTTTAATAGGTTTATTTATAATGTGTTATGCTTGTTTTTAAGTCTATTGTCGTAGAATTACGACATGAAATCGTAGAACTACGACACCAAATCGTATAATTACTACACTTTTTCATATTTCTGTTGAAATGCTTTTTTTTCAAAACCAAGGGAGCTATCTTTGTTATATAATTATTGAATAACAATTTATTACTAACGATTAAAATTTACAATCATGGCAGAAAGAAATTCAAGAGGAATCTTAAAATTCAACAACGGTGAAGGACAGAAACTGTTAAAAATGAATTACAGTGTATCAAGATCTACAGACGTATCAGGACGTGTAGCATCAGATCCTTCTAATGCATTAATCAAGGTTACGGTAGAAGCTACTGAAAAGTCAGACATCCTTGAAAGCTTGTTAAACGGTAAATACAAGCCAACAGTAGGAGAAATTACATTCAACAAATCTCACGAAGAAGGAACATTAATTACTTTGAAATGGGAGAACGGATATGTAATTCAGCACGAAGTAGAATTCGACGCAATAGACAGCAACAGTATGTTGATCAGTTTTGTAGTAAGTGCCGAAACTATTGACTACGGTACTTCTCAATATGCTGGATTATGGCCAGGTAAATAATCCAATACAATTTAAAGAAAAGAGGAACAGCATACCCATGGGTATGCTGTTTTTTTATCCATAACAATCTTAATTATCTATAAAAAACCAAAATTTTCACACCAATTCTAATTGTCAAATGGTGAATATTGCTTCAAAAAGTAAATACCCTTACAAAAACTCACGGGCGAAGAAAAATTAATGATTCATTATTCATCGTCTGAACACCTGAATCCCTTCCCCGGACTGCCAACTTTTACTCCTATTTTCTTATATTTGTTCATTATTCAAAATATGGACGCAACACAAGATAAAAGGCTGTTTCTCATCGATGCCTATGCGATGATTTTCAGAGGATATTACGCATTAATCAGGAATCCGAGACTCACCAGCAAAGGACTGGATACTTCTGCTATCTTTGGTTTTACCAATTCTTTGATCGAATTGATCAGAAGAGAAAAACCTACCCACCTGGCAGTAGTTTTTGACGTAGGACAGGCTAGTGTAAGAACTGATGACTATTCGGATTACAAAGCCAACAGAAGCGAAACTCCTGAGGCGATTAAAATTGCTGTTCCATACATCCACAGAATTCTTGAAGCCATGCATATTCCACGATTGGGAGTTGAAGGATATGAAGCTGATGATGTCATTGGTACCATTGCGTGCAAAGCAGAAAAAGAAGGATATACTACTTTCATGGTAACACCGGATAAAGATTTTGCACAGTTGGTTACCGATAAAATTAAAATTTATAAGCCAGGCTTAAAAGGTGGTGATATAGAAATTCTTGGAGTAGAAGAAGTAAAAGCAAAATACGAGATTGAAGACCCTAAGCAGGTTATCGATTTCCTTGCGATGATGGGAGATGCGGTAGATAATATTCCGGGACTGGAAGGTGTGGGAGAGAAAACGGCAATGAAATTCCTTAAAGAATTTGGAAATATCGAAACCTTATTAGCCAATACCGATAAGCTGAAAGGAAAGCTGAAAGAGAAAGTGGAAGCTTCTGCAGAACGTGGGATCTTATCTAAAAAATTAGCAACTATTATCTGTGATGCCCCTGTAGAATTCCATCAGGAACAGTATGATCTGGAAACTCCGGATTTTGAAAAAGTAAAAGAAGTTTTTGATGAAATAGAATTCAGAAGACTTTACGAAAATCTTTACAGAGCTTTTGCTCCTGCTCCAACAGAAACAATGGTTGTGAGCGAGGTTGAAGTGAAGCAGACTCCAGCCGGGACAGAAATAAAAGGACAGGTAATGCAGCTTGATCTTTTTGCCAATTTTGAGGAGCTGGAACAGGCTACTTCTACAAAATCTACCATTGAGCAGAACGATCATCTTTATCAGTTTATTGATAATCCGAAAGCACAGAAAAAACTGGTCGACAATCTTTTACAGCAAAAAGTTGTTTGCTTTGATACGGAAACTACTTCATTAAACGAACTGGAAGCAGAATTGGTGGGAATGAGTTTCTCTTATAAAAAAGGACTTGCCTATTATATTCCGCTTTCTGAAGACAGAGTAGAAGTGTTGCAGACATTAGAGATTTTCAGACCGTTTTTTGAAAAAGAAGACCTGCTGAAAATTGCTCACAATCTGAAATACGATTATAAAGTTTTAAAACAATACGACATTACCGTTAAAGGGGCAATGTTTGATACCATGATTGCCCATTACCTTTTGAATCCGGATGGAAGACATGGTATGGATTACCTTTCAGAAGTATTTCTGAATTACAAACCAGTATCCATAGAAACCATCATCGGGAAAAAAGGGAAGAAACAGGGCAGCTTCAGAGATGCAGATCTTAGAACACAGACAGATTATGCTGCAGAAGATGCAGACATTACTTTTCAATTGTACGAACTTTTTGCACCACAGCTGAAAAAAGAAAATCTTGAAGAGCTTTTCTATAATATTGAAATGCCTCTGATGGAAGTTCTGGCAAAAATGGAGCTGGCAGGTATTTCTCTGGATGAAAAATGGCTGGCGCAGGAAAGTGTAGATCTTGAAAATGACCTGAAGCAATTAGAAACCACAATTTTTGAACTTTCCGGAGAAGAATTCAATATGAACTCACCCAAACAGCTGGGAGAAATCCTGTTTGAAAAAATGCAGCTGGATCCGAAAGCCAAAAAAACAAAGACGGGACAATATGCAACTTCAGAGGATGTTCTTCAGAAGCTTAGTTCAAAACATGAGATCATCAAGCATATTCTGGAATACAGAACCTATCAGAAATTAAAATCAACCTATGTAGATGCTCTGCCTTCTCAGATTGATAAAGACGATAACAGGGTACACACCAATTTCTCACAGACTACAGCCGCTACAGGCCGTCTGGCGAGTGTAAACCCGAACCTGCAGAATATTCCGATCCGAACAGTGAGAGGACAGCAGATTCGTGGAGCCTTTGTTTCAGGAGAAGGGAAGAAAATTATTTCTGCCGATTATTCACAGATTGAACTTCGTTTAATAGCTGAAATCTCGGGAGAGGATAATATGATCAAAGCGTTCCAGGACGGAGAAGATATTCACGCTTCCACTGCTGCAAAACTCTTTAAAATTCCTTTGGAAGAAGTTTCTAAAACCCAGAGAAGTCAGGCTAAGACCGTCAACTTTGGTATTATCTACGGACAGGGAGCTTTTGCATTGGCAGAGCAGACCGGATTATCCCGTACAGAAGCCAAACAGATGATCGAAGCTTATTTTGAAACCTATCCAAAACTGAAAGAATACATGGCAGAACAGGTGAGTAAAGCTCGTCAGTTAGGGTATGTAGAAACTATTTTAGGAAGAAAACGTCACTTAAAAGATATCAATTCCAACAACTTTGTGGTAAGAGGCCATGCTGAAAGGAATGCTGTAAATGCACCAGTTCAGGGAAGTGCTGCAGATGTTGTAAAGCTTGCCATGATTAAAATAGACAAGGAACTTGAAGAACAACAGTTAAAAACAAAAATGCTGCTTCAGGTACACGACGAATTGGTATTTGAATCTCCGGTAGATGAAATTGAAGCCGCTTCAAAACTTATCAAAACCGAAATGGAAAATGCCTTAAAAACGCAGGTTCCGTTATTAGTAGAGATTGGAGTAGGGGATAACTGGCTAGAAGCGCATTAATCAATACTATAAATCATAACTTAAATAAAAAACTTCCGTCCTTTGGGCGGAAGTTTTTGTTTTATAGAGTCAGGAGGTCTTTTTTTTCTACAGAATCATATGCATTATGAATTATTGCCGTTTGGCCCAATATAGTACAGATTGGTATTCAATATTCCTTAATAGAGATAACCGGCTTTGAAAGTTTCAAGTTTTATTTGCAGATCCTGTTTTATCTTCTCATTAATTGTTACCCATTGATGAGAATTATCAAGTTTGAAATCTTTGTATATACCTAGTAATTCCTCAAAATTAGCTTTGAAAAGATTTAATTTCTCAAATATTCCGTTTTCAAAAAGCTCAGTATATTCATCAAACCGGTAAAGAAGAAACTGTTCTTCGGTGGTAAGCTGTTCTTCGTAAGAAATATGGGTGGCGGTTTCAAAGATATTTTTTAAAACTACTTTATGCTCATGCAGCAGACCATATAAAATTCCCAATATAGCTCTGGATGTGATTTCAGAATCTGAATCAAGAATATTTTTGTTTAAGATCTGTATGATATCGTGTGTGTATGCACAAGTGGAAAGCTCAATGAATACGTATTCAGATTCATTCTCAGACGCCAATATGGAATCAGCCCAGCTAATGACCTTCTCTTTTTTGATCACACCATAATCCAAAAGGATTACAAAAACCTTCAGCAGATTCCCGTAATCCTTTATTGAAGCTCTTTTCATGTAAGGCTAAATATCATATTCTATTTCACCCACATAGTGCAGTGAAAAATCATCATTTTCTACAGAAACAGGATTCGGGATTACAAATCTTGTGGCAAAAATGATGGCATTTACAGGAGTATCAAGACTAAGCTCATTCAGTTTGTTTTCCAGGATTGGAAGCCATTGGTCTGCGTAAGAATATTCTGCAAACTTGTCATAGAGTCCAAGATTTTCATCCTCAAAGCCGTATTCTATGAAGTCATCGTCAAACCATTTAATATTCTGTGATTCTGCGAACTTTGAAACGTACTGGTCGTCAGTTTCCTCTTCTATATAATAATTTTCATCCTCTTCTACAAAAGCATAAAAGTCTTCTTCATTCTTGAAATATCCTAACCAGAAGTGTGAAATTTCTTTATCCATAATAATCTTTTTATTCTAATCTTTTTGATTGTTTACTTGTATCAATAGCTTTTTCAAGCCGTGAAAGCCTTGTCTTTTCCTGTTTGGCGCTCATAATCCAGTGTATGATCACTTTTTTATAGGAAGGAGCCTGACTTTCAAAAAAATCCCAGGCAGACTGATGATTCTTAAACTGTTTTTGATAAACAGGATCAAGAGCAATATCTGCTTTTTCATGGGAATAAATTCCGGATTTGTTCTCTTTTCTGAGTTCAAATGCTTTTTGCCCTGCAGGAGTCATTAGCCCTGCTTTGGTAAGTTCTTCAACTTTCTTTATATTGATGTTGCTCCAGATACTGGAAGATTTTCTTGGCGTAAAACGTATAGAATAACTTTCGTGATCTATAGATTTTCTCACACCGTCTATCCAGCCAAAACATAAAGCCTGATCTACAGATTCAGACCAGCTCATTGAAGGTTTTCCACTTCCGGTTTTATAGAATCCTGTTAAGAGTTCTTTCTCATCTTCATGGTGCTTCTCAAGCCATTTTCTGAATGCTTCTTTTGTCGAAAAAAATGTAGGTTTCATAGCTCCTGTACTTGCCATTTACATTTAATCTGTAATATTACGAAAGTTTTCAGTCAAATAAAACCTTCTTGCCTTTAACAAAGTTGAATGATAGCCCTAAGATAAATTTTTTATTGTAATTTTATTCTACGTTTAAATTATAAAAAATGGATTTTCTTCAGGACCATTACGCTGTCAAAAATGAATTACTACTTATCCTTATTTCTGTTATTTTAGGACTGTTTATTGGTGCTGAACGAGAATATCGTAATAAATCTGCGGGCCTCAGAACATTTATACTGGTTTGTTTCGGGGCTTGTCTCTTTACTATTCTTTCCATAAAAATAGGCGTTGAGAATCCGGATCGCCTTGCCGCCAATATCATCACCGGAATCGGATTTCTGGGAGCAGGCGTGATATTCAAAGGAGATAATAAAATAGAAGGGATTACTACGGCAACTACCATTTGGGCAACGGCTTCTATTGGAATGGCCGTGGGTTCCGGATATGTCTATATTGCATTGTTGGGAACCGCTTTGGTATTAATCATTTTGAGTGTATTGACTTACCTGCAGAATTTCATTGATAATTATAATAAAGTAAGGGAATACAAAATTGCTGTGACAGGCTCTGCAGATATTAAATACTGTGAAAATATATTTAAAGAACATCACCTGAAATATCTGATGATCAAACAACAATATTCATCGGAAAGTTTAACCGTTATCTGGCGTCTTACCGGAAAAAATACCCGTCATGAAGAAGTAATCAGACGTCTGGTAGATGATCCAAAAATTAAAGCTTATCAGTTTTAGAGGATATAAAAGCAAAAAAATAAAGGCCTGAGCCTTTATTTTTATTTTTTCTTGAATACATAAAGATCCTTGTTGGGACCGTCAATTTCTTTTCCTTCCATATCCAGCTGGATCAGCATGTTTTCACCCACTTTATATTTATAGTTTGCTGTTTTTCCTTTTAAAGTGATCATACTTCCTGTAGCATCCCAAGTGAAAGATCCTTTATCCTGATTCTTTGAATTTCTATCAAGATATTCTTCAGAAATACTGAATGTTTTATCATTATTCAATGTTAAAGAAGTTTTGATTCCCGGACAGTCTGCACAAGGAACAGTCGCTTCATAAGTACCGGCCCAGTCCAATGCATTTTCAGAAGTGTCACCAGCTGCTGTAGGGGTAGCTTTAGTGATACTGTCTGTAGCAGCGGGTTGAACGGCTGTTGCAGAATCAGTGATTGTACCTGTTGTTTCAGTCGTTTCTTTTTTAGAACATGAAGCAAGGAATAAAACCGCTCCCATTCCCAACACAAGCATTTTGCTTTTCATCATAATAATTGATTTAAGTATGTTTTTAATAATAAAGTTACTTCCAATCAACAAAAACTAAGCCAGAGGGGAAATAGTGAATGGTCAATGGTGAATTCGCTTCGCTTGTCAATTTTAATGTATTTATGATCACCTGGAAGTTCCGTCTCGTCATAAACATTCACCATTCACTTGTAAAGCAAAATTGACTATTCACGATCAATCTTTTCAAAAAAGACCTCAGAGCAACTTTTCCGGCCGTTTTATAAGGTCTATTCTTATTTTTCTTTGTAAATTCGGGCAAAATTTTGATTATGACAAAAAAGATACTTTTATCTGTATTTCTTTTGCCAGCTGCAATGGCATTTGCACAACAATATGGAGGAATGTGGATTCCTACAGAGCTGAATGAAAAGGAAATGAAGGATTTGGGAATGAAGATTTCTGCAAAAGATATTTTCAACCCTCAGAAACCAAGCATAAAGGATGCGGTAGTACAGTTTAACGGTGGATGTACTGCAGAGATTATTTCACCTAAAGGACTGCTTTTAACCAATCATCATTGTGGTTTCGGTCAGATTCAGGCGCATTCTACCGTTCAGAATGACCTTCTTTCAAACGGATTCTGGGCAAAAAATCCACAAGGAGAACTTCCTAATCCGGGAGTAAAAGTAGATTTTATTGTAGATATAAAAGAAGTTACTGATCAGATTTTGGAAGGTACAGACAACCTAACGGAGCCTGAACTTACCAAAAGGATCAACAACAATATTGAGGTGTACAAGAACTCTCAGAAAATTGAATCTTACCAATCAATAATGGTAAAGCCTATGTATTATGGGAACAAATACTATGCTTACACCATTGAGACATATAAAGATATCCGTCTTGTAGGAGCCCCTCCTCAAAGCATCGGAAAATTCGGAAGTGATACAGACAATTGGGTTTGGCCTAGACATACCGGAGATTTCTCTATGTTCAGAATCTATGCAGACAAGAATAACAAGCCTGCGGAATATTCAAAAGACAATGTCCCTTACGTTCCGAAACACTACTTACCGGTTTCTATAAAAGATAAAAATGAGAACGATTTTACTTTTGTATTCGGTTTCCCTGGAAAAACTACAGAATATCTTCCTGCAGTAGGTGTAGAGAAAATCATGAAGGATATTGATCCTGCAAGAATTGCAGTACGTGATGTTGCTTTGAAAACATTAGACGAAAAAATGCGTGTTGATAATGAAACCCGTATCAAATATGCTTCAAAATATGCTTCTGTAGCGAACTATTGGAAAAAATGGATTGGTGAAGTAGAAGGATTGAAAAAATCCAATGCGGTAGAAAAGAAAGTAATGTATGAAGGTTCTTTGGTCGCTAAAAATTCGGAGATCAAAAATACATTGGACCAGTTGAATAAACTGTATAATGATCAGGCTCCTTATGCTTTAAACAACGCATATTACACAGAAGTGGTAAGAAACGCTGAGACTTTGAAGCTTGCTGGTGATTATTATGATTTTGTAGCTTCTGTAGAAGCCGGAAGAATGGATGAAAAGGAACTTACAAAATTAAAAACAAAACTAACTTCTTTCTACAAAGATTACAGTGCAGAGCTTGATGCTAAAGTAACCGCAAAATTATTGGCTTTATACGTTAATAAAACAGCACCACAGTTTTTACCGGCAGGTTTCAGCAAATATAAAGATGAAAGCCCGAATATCTCTGTCATAGAAGATATGTCTAAAAACTCTATCATCACAGGAAGAACTGCTGTGAATGGAGGAACATTAACTACAGATATTGACAAAGCATTTTCTAACCAGGATAAGCTGATCAAGACTTTAAAGAAAGATCCTATTTACCAGCTGTATGTTTCTATGAAAGAAACGTATATGAAAACTGCAGATCCGCAATATACTTCAATGCAGGCAAAAATTGATGCTTTACAGAAAAAGTTCATGGCACAGCAGATGCAGACGGATAAAGACAGAAAATTCTTCCCGGATGCTAACTCAACGCTTCGTGTAACGTATGGTAAAGTAAAAGGATCTACCCCTAGAGATGCGGTTTCTTACGGATATCAGACCCATCTGGCAGGAGTTATGGAAAAATATATTCCGGGAGATTACGAATTTGATGTTCCAAAGAAACTGATTGACCTTTACAACAAAAAAGATTTCGGAAACTATAAAGATAAAACAGGTGATGTTCCTGTAGGATTCACTGCAACGAACCATACAACAGGAGGAAACTCAGGAAGCCCTGCTCTTGATGCCAACGGAAATCTTGTAGGATTGAATTTTGACAGACAGTGGGAAGGAACAATGAGTGATATCAACTATGATCCGCGTTTCAGCAGAAACATCATGGTAGATACAAAATATATCCTTTTCATCATCGAGAAGTTCGCTGACTCAAAGTGGCTTGTTGATGAAATGAAGATTATAAAATAATTTTTAAAAGTTATACCTTTAAGAATCTATTTGAACTGAGTTTTGAATAGATTCTTTTTTATTTTAAATAAGATGAAAGACAGGATCATCAACGTTTTGGCAGCTTTTGAATCGGGTAATATCGGGAAATCTTTTCCGTTGGATTACTGTTTACCGCTTTATCATAGTGTCTCCGACAGAGAACTTCCTCATATAAAACATGTGATCCGTTATAAGAATACAAAACAGTTTGAAGAAGATCTCGATCATCTGGCAAAGAATTTCAGGTTTGTAGACTGGCAGGAATTTAAAGATTATATGTCCGGTGATTTTAAACCTAAGAAAAAAATTGCTCTGCTTACGTTTGATGACGGCTTCAGAGAATTTTATGATATTGCTGCTCCTATTTTGGAACGAAAAGGAATTTATGCCTGCAATTTCGTAAACCCTGCTTTTATAGATAATAAAGATATGATGTTCCGATGCAAGGCCAGTCTTCTTGCTGATGCTGTTGAAAAAATTAAAATCATAAATCCCGAAATTTATTTTATCTTATCACTAAAAAATACGGACAGACACATTTTACAAAAGAAGATTTTACAAATTAATTATCAGGAAAAAGATATTCTGGATCAGCTTGCTGAAAAGCTTGAAGTGGATTTTAATGCTTATTCAAAAGAATTTAAGCCCTATTTAAGTACGGAAGAGTTAAAAGAGCTTACCAGAAAAGGTTTTGGAATCTCTTCTCACAGTTGGGATCACCCGAAATATGGAGATTTGTCTTTGAAAGAGCAGATGGAAACTACAGATAAAACCTTTGCCTATTTAAAAGAAAATGGTTTCCTCTATGAAAGTTTTGCATTTCCGTTTACTGATTTTGAAGTTCGGAAAGACTTTTTTGATGAACTTTTTAAAAATGAAGAAATCTACTGCAGCTTTGGGTGCGCAGGAATAAAACTGGATAGTGTGAAGAGAAATTTTCAAAGAATTCCAATGGAAATGGGGGAGAACGGAGAACAAATACTGAAAAAAGAAACGGCTTATTTCAAACTGAAAAAACTGATTAATAAAAATACCATTCTGAGAAAATGATAGCGCTGAAAACATTCAACAGAAAAGAACTGGAAGATTTTATATCATCCGGAGCGTTCCTGCAATATGATTTTCTTCCTATTACAAAACATCGTGCGCTGTCACATATTCAGAATCCCAAAGCATCAGAGGAAGATACCCTTCTTATTCTGGCATTCTTGGAAGAAAAACTCATTGGATATGTCGGATGTTTCCCGGATAGTTTTACTGTTGATGGAAAAGAAATCCGGTATGCCTGGCTAAGCACGTTGTATGTAAACCCCGAGTACAGAAAAAAAAGACCGGCAAAAGCATTGCTGAAAAAAGTTTTTGAAGAATACGAAGGCAGAATTGCCATTACAGAATTTACCAAAGAAGCAGAAGCCCTCTACAATATTATGGGTGTTTTTGAATATGTTTTTCCTAAAGAAGGAGAGCGGTATTACTTCAGAACCGATGCCACTAAAATGATTCCTGAAAAAAAACCGGGAACACAACCATTAAAGCCACTTTTTCAGACTTTGGATGCTGCGGCCAATTTGTTACTCTCAATAAAGAGTTTACCAGTACAGAAACCAGATTTCAAATATGAAATTCTTCATCGTATTGATAAAGAAAGTGCTGATTTTATGGCTGGATTTTCAGGGGTACGCAATGCGGATGAAATCAATACTTTTATAGATTATCCTTGGGTTTTAGAAGGTAAAAAAGATGAGAAATATCTCTTTTCAAGTTTTGCTGATACATTTACATACTTTTGGATTAAGATTTTCGATCATAATAATCAACTCAATACCTGCTTACTATTGCAGCTCCGCGACGGATATCTTAAAATTCCTTATCTCTTTTCAACTTCTGATTTAGCTGAGGTTGTCTGGTTTTTAAATTACTTCATCGTTACCCATAAAGTGAAAGGATTTACAAGTTATCAGACCAGACTGAATGAGGCAATTCAACAATCAAAAGCATTTTCTTATATCTATAAACGGGATTTCAAAAGAGAATATCTGTTTCATAAACAGCTGTTGGAATTACTTCCTGCCAATTTTAATCCCAATTATCAGGATGGTGATGGGGATTGTATGATGACGTAATAAAATTATAAATGATGAATTATGAATTATCACTGATCAATTATCATTCATCATTTATTAAAAACAAACCGCCCGATAATGTTATCAGGCGGTTTGTTTTTTAATGTCCGAAAATATCTTTCAGACTCACTTCTTTAAATGTCCCCATTTTATTGACGGCTTCCATATTCAGATTTTCTTTTTTACCGATAATGGCTGTATTAAAATCTATGGATTTTACTTCTGTCTGATAAAAATGTCTGATATCTTCAAATTTAAGATCCTGGATCTGCTTGTAAATATCTTTCCTGAAATCATAATGAATATTCAGTTTCTTCAACCTTAATGTATTGAAAAATATATTATTTCGGGTAACCCTTGTTGAGGCAATCTGTTTCAGAGCTGCATTTCTTGCGTTCTCAAACTGAATAGGCACTTCAGGAAGTTCGGTCATCAGTTCATTCAGCGTATCCACAGCAATCATGAGTTTGTCAGGCTGAGTTCCGATATAAGTCGTTACATAATCAGGATGATTGAGTTCAGAGTTAGCGGCATAAGAAACATAAGCAGAATAAGCAAGACTCTTACTTTCACGGATTTCCTGGAAAACAATTGAAGATAATCCACGTCCAAAATATTCATTAAATACATTGATCTTTCCAAAATGAAGCGGATTCACCATATTTCCCTTTCCAATCTTGCTCATTTCCATCTGAACCATATCATAATTGATGAAATTTACATTTCCTCCTGTGGCAGGCTCTGGATATTGTTTAGCTTCCGGTATCTGAAGACTTTCAATTTCTGTATACTGACCAATATATCCCTTGAAATTTTCAAAGTCTTTGCCATAGAAGAACACCTGATATGGATATTTGAAAAGCTTTTTCATTCTGTCAGTAAATACTTCAGAATTGCTGCTTTCAAGTTCTTCTTTAGAGATGACGTCCGTAAAGCGTGAGTGCGCACCCAATTTGGTATAATTGGTCAAAGCGGTCATAATACGGTTTTTATCTTTCTTAATAGCCTGGCGGTTTTCCAATACTGTCCCCACAAACTGATTGTAGATCTCCTGGTCTGGTTTCACATCATGCATCCAGTGCTGCAGAAGAGCAATTCCTTTTTCTATATTTTCTTCCAGTCCGCTGAGAGAAATGATCAACTGGTCATTCGTAGTTTTAAAATCATTGCTGATTCCGATTTTAAAAAATTCCTTTTTTAAATCTTCAGGTGAAAGAGCATTCGTACCCAGGTATTGCAGCAATTGAGTTGAGATTCCCAAATCTCTGTCATTGTCACTTCCAAAAGGGAAAATGAAATGAAGCTGGGCAATATCATTGTATTTATTCTTTACGAAACTTAATTTTTTCCCGTTAAGCTCATCAGTAGCAATCTCTTTCTGATAGTCGAGAAATTCAGGCTTAATATCCTCTGTTTTATCCGCTAAAATCTCTTTTAAAAACTCAGACTGAGCATCACGGTTAATTTTAACAGGCGTAATACCTGGATTTTCAACCCTGATCAGCATGTCGTTGACCCCTTTTTCTTTATTGACAACAACATAGTTTTCTTTAAAAAAATCCTTGGCAAAATTCACTACATCTTCCTTCGTAAAAGCAGCATATTCATCCATTTCATTCAGTTCCTGCTCCCATGTTCTCCCTTTTATATAAGAATCATACAGATTTGTAGCAAGACCTTCGGCTGTTTCAAGGCCCTTCATTCTCTGAATTTTAAAATCATTGATGATGGCTGGAAGCATCCAGTCTGGGAAATCACCCTTCTTTATCAGTTCAATTTCCTCCAGAACCATGTTCTTTGCTTCCTCAAGAGTTTGGGTTTCTTTAGGTACGGCTACAATAGAAAAATATCCATATTGTCTTAAACCTACAGAAAATGCCTGAGCCCAAAGCATTTTTTGAGTCTGATTGATATGCAGATCAAGCAATCCGGCTTCACCTCTGTTGCTGAGTATATTGGCAACAACATCTGCAAGCATGGCATCCCTTGTTCCATAGCTTTCTGTTCTCCATGCCAGCTGAGTGCGTGGAGTAGTAGGGCTTTTCACCGTTCTTGTTACAACTTCTGTAATGGGTTGCTCAATTATTGGTGTCTTTTGCGGAAGCTCCTTATATGGTAAGGTGCCAAAATATTGATCTACTAAATGAATAGTCTCTTCAAAATCAAGATCACCAACCAACACCATAGCATAATTATTAGGAACATAGTATTCGTCAAAATATTTGTGAATAGCCTTCATGGAAGGATTTTTTAAATGCTCGGGTTTTCCCAGTGTTGTCTGTTGGCCGTTAGGGTGCGTAGGGAAAAGCGCATCCATCAATTCGTAGCTTACAAGCCTTGTGTCATTATCCTGAGCTCTGTTAAACTCTTCATACACAGATTCCAGTTCCGTATGAAAAAGACGAAGCACAATCTCAGAAAATCTTTCCTTCTCTATTTTCAGCCACTTTTCAAGTTCGTTGTTTGGTATATTATTTTTATATACCGTTTCATCAAACCAGGTATGGGCATTCGTTCCGGTAGCTCCCAAAGAAGAAATAGCTTTGTCATATTCATTGGCAATGGCATATTGGCTGGCTTCCTGAGAAATTTCATCAATCTTTTTATAGATTTCCTTTTTCTTTTCAGGATCCTGTACTGCTTTATGCTCTTCATACAATGCTGAGATCTGATTCAGAAGTTCTTTCTCTTTTTCCCAGTTTTGAGTTCCTATTTTAGAAGTTCCTTTAAACATCATATGCTCAAGGTAATGAGCCAGTCCTGTGTTATCAGCCGGATCATTATTGCTTCCGGTTCTTACGGGAATAAAAGTCTGTATCCTCGGAGCATCGAAATTTTGAGCAAGAAAAACTTTCAACCCATTTTTCAAAGTATAGATTCTGACATTATTTTCGTCGTGTGTTATCGTAATATATTCGTATTGGCTTTTATCAGTATGAACCGTTTCCTTATATTTTCTGTCTGTCATATAAAACTCATTTCACTCCTTAGAATCCGGAATGCACTACAAATGTATGAAATCAAAAAAAATGTTGGCCGGTTTTTATCACTATTACATCTATTGTTATAGTTGAAAAGGTAAATCATAAGAATGAAATACCCATTGTAGAAAGGAATAAAAGCTGTTGCCAGACAATTTTTCTTTTATATAATATCTTTCATTATTATATATGTGTAAACCTTTACTATTCTTTATTATATATGATCTTTTCAGGAGCTTATTCCTGCTATCCATTTTTACTCCTCGCGCCTTTGCTGTTACCCTGAGCGAAGCCGAAGGGTCTCCAATCGCTTACTGCGGGGTACCCATTCCTATCAGGGCTAGAGGAGGGGGTAATTATGAATTATAAATTATGAGTTATGAATTATAAGTGTGAATGATAAATGATGAGTTTTCACAAATGAAATACCCTGTCAGTCTATATATACATGATCATCTGTGTAAATCTGCGCCATCTGTGGTTAAACAAATACTCATTCCATAGGAACAGGCTTTAGTCAAAACTTATCCTTGTACTATATATATTATAATGTATCTTTCATTACTCATTACTCATTACTCATTACTCATTACTCATCCTCTCTCCAACACCCTCTAACCCTCAAACCCTCCAACTCACCAGCCCTCTC
>NZ_VUNZ01000005.1 GCF_008386505.1 Chryseobacterium sediminis
GTAGGCCGCCGCCAGTTTTTATTTTATTTTTAAAAAATCCTTTATCTTATGATAAAGGATTTTTTTTGTTGTATACCCCAGGCCAGACAATTTCAAAGCGGGTACCCCCCCAATATAAGCAATGAGTAATCAGTATGATTCATTGTTTCTGATATCATCCGGTACAGAGATGGCTGATCCATTATCATTCATCGTTCATAACTTATCATTTATCATTGATGATGACATCCCCAGCTGTCACTCCGAAGGAGTCTCAACGACCTATTTTACATTATTCTATTACAAATTATAATCCCCAATAAATAAGCTTAGATTCCTATGGAATGACACAATTGAAAAAGAGGATACTTATAACACTATATGAAACTCGTAACCCGTAACAAGAACCTCGTAACCCGGATTCCGAAACTCATCATTCATAACTTATAATTCATAATTAGCTTCCTAGCCCTGATAGTAATGGTTACCCCGCAGTAAGGGGTTTGGAGAGTAAGTGGGTTTGAGCGTGGGAGAGTCCAGGCATGAGGAGTATAAATGGATAGCAGGATGAAGCTCCTGTTTTTAATTGCTAATGTCTTTACTTTAATATCAGATATCACTATGATTTGTCATACATTATTTTTAAGCCCATGAACAGCTTATCTTCTATGAAATCTATTCGGCTATAAAAATAGTATAAGAGAGGCTAGAATCTGTCTTATTGTAACCATAAACAAACAAAAAACCGCTTCAACTAAGAAACGGTTCCCATTTTATGACATTTTGATTTCAATCTTACATATCACTGTTCGTATCCGGACATTTGAAATCGTCACTGCAGGTAGCGCAAACAATTACTCCGCTGCAATAATACATACAGAAATCTGTTTCAGGAAGAGTAGCACCTCCGGAAATGTGTTTTAATTGGCCTTTTTGTAGTTTTTTTAGATTTTTCATATTGTTTTAATTAAAAATTTGTATGTAAAGTAAAAATAGTTAAAATATTTTTAATTAAACGAGTTGTGGCATGTAAAAATATAAAGTTTAATAAAATTATTGTCTATTGAATGAGTTATAGACTCTATTTGGTTTAAATATTTGATTATTAATGAAATAAATATTATTTTTAAACAAGCGTTATCCGAAAAGCTTGTAGAGTAGGAAATACCAAAAATCAAAAAACTATGAAAAATCTAAAAAAACTTTCAAGAGAAGACAAGAAAAGTATTGTTGCTGGAATAGACTTTCCGGCATATTGTTTTGAGGGTGGAGGACCTGGAGAAGGAGGTTGTTCTGCGGGAGAAATCTGTTCAGGTGGAAAATGTGTGCCTTACGGAGGAAATTCGGGAGGAGGAGGAAACCCTGGCGGTGGGGGTGATTCTTATACCTGTATCTGTCCCTGGGGAACTTTTACACAACCAACTCCGTGTCCGGAATTTTATTGTATAACAGGATAGAAAGAAAATTTAATCTGACTGCTATTAATTTAGTAATAAGGAATAATAAGAACAGCTGCCCCGAAAGAGACAGCTGTTTTTCTTTTTTTTATTTTTTAATCAATCCCAATTCGATTAATCGCTCATGCAGGAATTCTCCGGCGGTTGTATCTTCGTATAGTTTTGGATTGTTTTCGTCTACACAATTCTCAAGTGCATTTAAAGACATTGCACTGACAGGATGCATAAAGAAAGGAATTGAGTATCTTGAAGTACTCCACAACTCTCTTGGCGGGTTTACCACTCTGTGGATAGTAGATTTCAATTTGTTGTTAGTATGTCTTGAAAGCATATCTCCAACATTGATCATCAGTTCATCCGGTTCTGCAATGGCATCAATCCATTCTCCATTATGGTTCTGAACCTGAAGACCTTTCCCCTGCGCACCCATTAAAAGGGTAATAAGGTTAATATCACCATGAGCAGCAGCTCTTACAGCATCATCCGGTTCTTCAGTAATTGGCGGATAATGAATAGGTCTTAAAATAGAATTTCCTTCAGCGATTTTGTCATCAAAATAAAATTCATTTAAACCAAGGTGTAATGCTAAAGCTCTTAGTACATACTGTCCTGTTTTCTCAAGCATCTGGAATGCTTCTTTACCCACTTCGTTGAATTTTGGAAGTTCATCAACGATTACATTGTCCGGATACTCAGTTTTGTATTTTGAATCATCAGACAAATATTGTCCAAAATGCCAAAATTCTTTTAAGTCTCCTTTTTTGAAACCTTTTGCAGTTTCTTTACCGAATCCTACATAACCTCTCTGGCCGCCAATACCTGGAATCTCATACTTTTGTTTCGTTTCCACTGGCTGTTCAAAAAAGTTTTTTACCTCTCCATACAAATCATCCACTAGGTTGTCATCAAGAAAATGGCCTTTTAAGGCTACAAAACCAATTTCTTCATAAGCTTTTCCGATTTCATTTACAAATTTCTGTTTGCGTTCCGGGTTGTCCGAAAGGAAATCACGCAGGTCTACACTAGGTATTTTATCCATTTTTAGAAATTTACGAATAGCAAAATTACATTTTTTTTAAATTAAATGATTTTAAAATCATTATTTATAAGTTAAATTTGCTGTATGAAAAAATATTCTTCTAAGAGAAGTATCCAAATACTTGCACATCTTCTTCAACAGTACGGAATTGCTGATATCGTAATTTCTCCGGGGTCAAGAAATGCTCCTTTGGCCATTCATTTTTCAGAGGTAGATAGTTTTAACTGTTACAGTATTGTAGACGAAAGAAGTGCTGCTTTTGTGGCAATGGGGATGGCGAAAAGCGAAAAGAAACCGGTAGCAATTACCTGTACCAGCGGATCTGCTGTCGTAAACTACTATCCTGCTGTTACTGAAGCTTTTTATCAGAATATTCCACTTTTGGTGCTTACTGCTGACCGACCAACCGATTATGTTGATCTGTTTGATGGGCAGACGATAAGACAGAAGGATGTTTTTCATCAGCATTCCTATGGTGACTTCCAGCTTTTGGAAGACAGTAAGGAACATGCAGAAGATATTAATTTTGATATCATTAAAAAAGCTATCGAACTTTGCTTTGAAAAGCAGGGTCCGGTACATATTAATATTCCTTTGGAAGAGCCTTTGTATGAACTGGTTTCAGAGCTTCCAACTTTTCCTACCGTGGAAAAGACAATTAAGCATAAAGAATATGAAATTCCTTCAAATCTGATTGCTGAATGGCATACCTCACAAAGAATTATGCTGTTGGTAGGAACAAGAGATTATAGCCCTGAGTTGGAAAATCAATTGACGCAATTGGTGAAAAACCATTCTGTTATTGTTTTGAGTGAAGCCAATTCTAACCTGCATCATGAGAAGTTTTTTAAACATATAGACCGTTATATCTTTAATTTTACTGAAGAGGATTACAAAACTTATGCTCCTGACCTATTGATTACAGTCGGGCAGAACGTAGTTTCCAAAAAAGTAAAACAGTTCCTGAGAAGTGCCCGTCCTAAACAGCACTGGCACCTGGATGAAGTATGGCAGCCTGATACATATTTCTCACTGACAGAAAAAATTGAAGTTAAGCCTGAAGTTTTCTTCTCAAAACTATTGAAATTTATCAATCTGGAGCCTAGACCTTATTTTAATCTTTGGGACGTTTTAAGAGATAAAAAAGATGCTAAACACGAGCAGTTTTTGAATACGATAGATTTCTCAGATTTTTATTTCTTCAATAAAGCTTCACAGACGATTCCTGAAAATTATAACATCCATTTCAGTAATTCCTCAGGGATAAGATATGCACAGCTGTTTGATTTTGGAAAAAGAAAAATGTACTGTAACAGAGGAACCAGCGGTATTGACGGATCTACTTCTACTGCAATGGGGTTTGCTATTAAAAATGAAAATCCTACTTTGTTGATTACAGGGGATTTAAGTTTCTTTTATGATATTAATGGACTTTGGAATCAATATATTCCGCCGTTTGTAAGAATTATGATTTTCAATAACGGGGAAGGAAATATATTTAAAATCATTCCGGGACCTGGAAATGCCAACCCGAATACATTAGACGAGTTTATTGCCACAAAACACCGTAAAAATGCAGAATCTCTTGCCAAGCACTTTGGGTTCTCCTACATAAGAGTAGAGGATGAAATTACGCTTGACAGAGTTCTGGAGAATTTCTTCAAACCTGATGCACAGCCAAAAATCCTGGAAGTAAATACTCACGGGAAGAATAGCGCAGATGTACTGAAGTCGTACTTTGAATTTATGAAATAATCTTAAAGATCAAGATATTCTTCATTCCCAGGCAGATTGATAATTCTGTCTATAGGATAGATGAACATATCATCAAAATCATTTAAGGCATTAATGATCTGGAAATGGGTGAATTGCTTTATATTTTGTAAAGTGATCTCCGTTTCTTTGATCTTTTTATGCTTTAAAAGATGTTGTCTTTGTACTCCGTTTAGCAGATAGGTAGCAGGTGTAAACCAGTCTTTCCCTTTTAAAAATAAAAGATTGGAAAAAGAGGTATCGGTGATATGATTATTTTTAACGATGATAATTTCTTCTGTTTTGGATTTCATCTTCATTTTATCCAACTCTTTACGGTCTTCAAACTTGAATGAATAATCAAAACTGTTGTTCTCTACCAGCTTGAAATCATGAATTTCAGGGATAGCATAAGGAATCATCTGTGTTCTCAATCTTTTATCGAGATCATATGAAATTCTTAATTTGAAAAGGCCATCCTCATCATGCTGCAGATTTTTATAAATCTTGGCCAGATCAATGGAGTCTTCTTTCCCGAAATGAGAAAAAGTTTGATTGACACGTTTCTGGTGTAGATCCAATAGAAAAACCTCCTGATCTTCTACTTTAATGCTTTCAATGAATTGGGACATAGATTTTATTTTTCATTTCCTGATATTCGTCTTCTAATTTACTCATGTGCGTTATACCGCCTCCGCTTTTGAAATAAAGTTGATTTCCTTCTTTTTCTATAAAGCGGATCATCACACAGCTATCAACATTCTGGCCGTCAAACCAGCCGCAAACGCCCGTGTAATATCCTCTTTCATACCCTTCTGCATCCAGAATTATTTCCAGTGTTTTAGGCTTGGGGGCTCCTAAAATAGAGCCTGCAGGAAGAAGCTTCTGCATAATACTTCCTACTTTTCCGTCAAATTCAGGTTTTATCATTCCTGAAATTTCAGAACTCATTGCATACAGATCCTTTTGCTGGGTTTTGATGAAATCAATATGCTGGAACTGGTCCACTTTTACATCATCGGCCACCATGCTCAGATCATTCCGGAGCAGATCTACTACTGTATAATGTTCTGCTTTTTCTTTTTTATCATTCTTCAGTATTTCAGCCGCATTTTCAATAGAGGCATCTATAGTGCCTTTCATGGGATAGGTTAAAATTTTACCGTTAATGATCTTTACAAAAGTTTCAGGAGAAAAAAATACAAAAAAATCTTTATAAAAAACTTTATACTTCGCATTTGAATGATAAAAAATTTCTTCTAAGGTTAAATTTGTCTCTATCTTCGTTTTTCTAGTATAGTTTACTAAATAAGAGTTTCCTAAACGAATATTTTTCTGAACTTTGTCAAAGCCGATTTTAAAACTTTCCAATGTTTCCGGAAAGGATTTCCAGATTACTTTTTTATCTAGTGCGTGTGTTTCTTTTGTGTTTGAAAACTCTTGAAAATCAATAATTAAACCTGATTTTTCAATTTCATTTTCCTGGTATATTTCGACATTCTCCGATAGAAAGTCGATTACGAAAAAATAGGGAACCTTCTGAAGAGAAAGCTCGTCCATTTCCATAAATTTTTGATGATTCACTGAAAACATTCTGCAAAAATAATTATTGATGTTTACTTTTGCATAAATTTTTTATGATGCAGAACAAATATCCTCAGAAACCGGGACTAGATTTTATATTGAAGCAGGCTTTTTTTTATTGGAATAAAACACTGGTTTTTCAGTTGATGTTTTCCATCATCTTTTTTGCAATACTGCTTACTGCTGTTATGCTTTTTGGAACGAAATATGAAGTTTTCTCTTACAATAAAGAATTGGAGGAAGCCTTTTTGCAAGGCACAAAAGTATATCTGAAAAAAATGGAAGCAATAACCGCTACCGAAAATTACCAGATGTTTACACTGGCGATTTGGGGAACTACAGCATTTTTATATCCATTGAATCTGGGGATGTTCCAAATCTTCAGGAAAATTGACCTTAAAGAGAATATTGTGATCGGGGATCTGTTTGCAGGATACAACGGGCTCAACTTTTTTAAGTATGTAGGGTATTTTCTTTTCTGGTTCTTTATTTACAAATTTACGATTCCTACGATAGTACTGGCGGTGCTTTGGGTTGCAGTGACGTTATTTATAGCGCCACTTATGTTTTTTACAGATAAAAGGATATTCGAGGCTATTTCTCTGAACTTTAAAGCCCTTAAAATGTATTTTGTGGAAATAATGGTTTGTGTAATTGTTGCTTTTCTTTTTAAGTATTTAGGTTTTGCTCTGTTTTTGATAGGAGGGCTTTTCACATTTCCTTTTTGGAATGCTATGATTTATTCACTTTATAAAACTGTTTTTTCTGAGAAAAGTTAAAATTCATTCGTGTTTAATGTGATTTTTTGCTAAAAAAAACTAATTTTGGTAAAATCATTAAATATTTAAACTATGTCTGAATTTAACGAATTTGATCAGCAAGGCTCTGTACCTAACAGAGATACGGGGTCGATTATTTCTCATGCCTTTGAAATGTATAAAGGTGTTTTCGGTTACGGAATCGTAGCAATGATTATTTATCTGGTTGGAGGGTCTGTTATTCAGATGCTTACCGGATTTGACTCTGCTTCCATCGTAGAAGATATGAAATCTTCAGGAGGTGACTACAATTATTGGAGCGCTCCGGGACTTCCTTTGTATATGGGGGCATCCAGTCTTTTCGGTATCTTATTATCTCCTTTGTATGTAGGATTGATCTACATGGTAAATAAATATAATACCAAAAGCCCTATTGAGTTTTCTGATCTATTCATCGGGTACCGTCAGAATTTTGTAAACATATTGATCTATAGTCTTCTATCGGGGATTATTTCTTCAATTGCTCTTGCATTATGTGTACTGCCGATTATTTTTGTATATCCATTCCTTTTATTAGGGTATCCTATTCTGTTATTTGAAAATGCTTCAGCTACAGATGCTTTAGGGAAATCTTTCAATATTGCTAAAGAAAACTATGGAATTTTCTTACTAACCGGATTCTTAGGATTCCTGATTTCTATTGCAGGGGTTATTCTTTGCGGAATCGGGGTTATTTTAACCGCTCCGTTTATTATGATTGTAATGTACTCTACTTATTGTGCTTTCTTAGGAAAACCAAGACAAATTATGTATAGTAAATAATATAAAATACATGATAAATAAGGACAAACAAATAAGCAGTGTTGCAATAAAGCAGATGTCGTTGCTGGCCATTATTGTGGTGTTGGCAGGGCTCATCTGTTTTAATCTGGCATTGTTTATTCCCTCTGTTTTGGGGGCAATCACCATTTATGTAGTCTGTAGGAAATATAACTTTTACCTGCAGGAAGAAAAGAAATGGAAACCCTCACTTGCTGCATTTGCCTTAATGTTTGCGAGTCTTATTGTTCTTATTCTTCCCATTTATTTTATTGCTGATCTGATTATTGATAAACTGGGAAATGCACAGGCTTATATGGCTAAGTTCAATATTTTCCTGGATAAAATACATTCTTACATATTTTCCAAAACAGGATTTGATATTCTGAGTAAAGAAAATATGACGAAACTGAAAGATAATGTAGGAAAGATTTCAACATCAGCACTCAGTGGTACATTCAATACCCTTACCGTAGTGATGTCCATGTATTTCATTCTCTATTTTATGCTGGAAAAACCAAGGCTTTTTGAAAAGATCCTTACTTCTTCTGCTCCTTTGAAGAGATCCAACATTTCTCTGATAGGCGATAAAATGAGAAAACTTATTATGGCCAATGCGATCGGGATTCCTGTTGTAGCAGTAGGACAGGGGATTGTAGCCCTTATAGGATATCTTATTTTTGGGGCACCGGGAGCTGTATTGCTTTTTGCATTAACGGCGGCTGCTTCAGTGATTCCTGTTGTAGGAACTGCTATTGTGTATGTGCCGGTATGTATCTTTATGATTGCAGAAGGAAATACAGTACAGGGAGTTGGCTTAGCAATCTATTGTGTTGTTGTAGTAGGTCTTACGGATAATCTTCTTCGTTTTACCCTTTTAAAGAAGCTGGAAAATATCCACCCTTTGAATACGGTATTTGGAATTATCATGGGAATGAATCTTTTTGGCTTCATGGGCCTTATTTTCGGGCCTATTCTGATCTCCCTGACACTTCTTTTGGTTCAGGTGTACAGAAATGAATTCTCGGACGAAGAGACTCCTCCGGATCTTGAACTGCCTGGCCAAAATGATCTTGAAGAAAAATTAATTTAATTATATAAAAGCGTGGAAGGAATCAATCCTGAAATATTAAAAGAAATCTGTGTTATGAAAATGCCTTTCGGTAAGTATGAAGGAACGGTCCTGGTAGATCTTCCGGTAAGCTACCTCGAATGGTTCAACAGAAACGGAATGCCAAAGGGAAAACTGGGAATGCAGCTTTCAACAGTTTATGAGATTAAATTAAATGGTCTGATGGATCTTTTGACTCCCATCAGAGCAGCAATAAGAAACGGCTTGTAAAAAATAAAATATTCAATCCAGGTATAAAGTTTCGGCGGCATCGAAGATGCCGCCGAAACTTTTTTATAAATCAGTTGTATTAAGCTTTCAAAGCTGCAATTTCATCTCTCAGCTTGGCTGCTTTTATAAAGTCAAGGTTTTTCGCTGCAGCTTCCATTTCTTTCTGCTTCTGAGTAATCATTTTCTCTATATCTTCACTTGCATACGTTGCTTTTGTTTCTGCAACTTTCTGAAGGATTTCTTTTTGGGTATACTTTTCATCAGGGAAATCTTTGCTTCTTCCGACAAGGTTTTCAGAAATCTTTTTATTCAATGCTTTTGGCTTCAGGCCGTTATCGTCATTGTACTGCATTTGTTTTGCACGACGGTATTCGGTTTCATCAAGAGTAGCCTGCATAGATTTAGTAATTTTATCAGCATACATGATTGCTTTTCCATTCACATTCCTTGCGGCCCGGCCCACGGTTTGAATCATTGATCTTCTGCTTCTCAACATTCCTTCTTTATCAGCATCCAGAATAGCAACTAACGAAACTTCAGGTAAATCCAATCCTTCTCGTAATAAGTTAACTCCAATAAGCACATCAAAAAGTCCCAGACGAAGATCCTGCATAATCTGAATACGTTCCAGTGTTTCGACATCAGAGTGAATATATCTGGTTCGGATTCCGAATTTGGTAAAGTATTTCGTAAGTTCTTCAGCCATTTTCTTTGTTAAAGTGGTCACCAGTACTCTTTCATCAGCATCAGATCTTTTATGGATTTCCTCCATCAAATCATCAATCTGATTTATGGTAGGTCTTACCTCAATAATAGGGTCAAGAAGCCCTGTCGGACGGATGATCTGCTCTATATAAGCTCCTCCGGTTTTCTCAAGTTCATAATCTGCAGGAGTTGCGGATACGTAGATAACCTGATTCTGAATGGCTTCAAATTCTTCAAATTTTAAAGGTCTGTTATCCATTGCAGCCGGAAGTCTGAAACCGTATTCCACTAATGCTTCTTTTCTGCTTCGGTCACCACCATACATGGCATGAACCTGTGGAACCGTTACGTGACTTTCATCAATAACCATTAAAAAGTCTTTAGGGAAATAATCAATCAGGCAGAAAGGTCTTGTACCCGGAAGACGGCCATCCAGATATCTCGAATAGTTCTCAATTCCTGAACAATAGCCAAGTTCTTTAATCATTTCAAGATCCAATTCGGTTCTTTCCTGAAGTCGCTTGGCTTCTAATGGTTTTCCTACAGAACTAAAGAAATCAACCTGTTTTACCATATCATCCTGAATATCTTTAATAGCACCGTTTAAGGTCTCTTTTGATGTTACAAAAAGATTGGCAGGATAAATTTGTATTTGGTCAAAATTGTCTTCTACATTTCCTGTAACCGGGTCAAAACTTTGAATTTTTTCAATTTCATCTCCAAAAAACTGAATTCTGATGGCATTATCAGTATAAGCAGGAAAAACATCAATTACATCCCCTTTTACACGAAATGTTCCTCGTTGAAACTCATTTAATGTTCTGGCATATAATGCATTAACTAAGGAGTGGAGAAGTGCTGTTCTTGTCACTTTTTCACCAATAGCAATGGAAATTAATGATTTATGAAATTCTGTAGGGTTTCCGATACCATAAATACAGGAAACAGAGGCCACAATCAAAACATCCCTTCTTCCTGAAAGAAGGCTGGCAGTTGCAGAGAGACGTAGTTTTTCAACTTCTTCATTGATGCTCAGGTCTTTTTCAATATAAGTTCCCGTTGTGGCAATATAAGCCTCGGGTTGGTAGTAATCATAGTAGCTGACAAAGTATTCCACAGCATTTTCCGGGAAAAACTCTTTAAACTCCATAAAGAGCTGTGCCGCAAGAGTCTTATTGTGAGCCAGAACTAAGGTTGGACGCTGAACATTTTTAACAACATTTGCAACAGTAAAGGTTTTTCCGGAGCCGGTAACCCCAAGAAGCGTCTGATATTTCTCACCGATCTCTATTCCTTCGGTAAGTTTTTCAATAGCTTGTGGCTGATCTCCGGTAGGTTTATATTCTGATTGAAGCTTAAAATCCATAGAAAAGAATGTATACAACAAAAATACGAAAGAAATTATTAGACAGGATAATGTTTTGAAGATGAATATTTTGATAATAAAATTTTAACTTATCATCCTGAAGTTTTGATTTTTTAAATTTGTATGAATAAGAATAGTTGAAAAAATAAAAAAAGCGGTGGAAATGGCGTTTTCGTTGTTATAGTCGAGTACAGAATTATTTTTAGAATCTGTTAATTTAATCTCTCTCATTCTACAATGTTGTAATTTGTTTTATGGATGTAGAATAAGAATAAAACTAACAAATTTTATGGCATTATTTTTCCATTCATTGTACAATCACCAATCCTAATATTATGAAAATCAATCAATTTTATATCCCGGCACTGAGTCTTTTTCTTATTTTGTCATCGTGTAAAGAAAATCATGCGAACGCTCAGAAAACCGGAAATGACGGTAGTGTAGAGACTGAGAAACCAAATTCTGATTACCAGCCGGCATTTAAAGGACAGACAAGAATCAAAACAGTAAAAAGTACAACGGCGTATAATGTAGAGATATTGAATAAAGATTTAGGAAGACCTTGGGGGATTATCAATTTACCTGATGGAAAATTTCTGATCACAGACAAGAATGGCCACATGAATGTTGTTTCAACAGATGGAATACAAGTGTCAAAAATAGATGGCTTTCCAAAAGTGGATTCAAAAGGGCAGGGCGGAATGCTTGATGTAGCTCTTGATCCTGATTTTACCACCAACAATATTATTTATTTCAGTTTTTCGGAACCGTTTGGTAAAGGAAATCTAACTTCCGTGGCAAAAGGTAAGCTGTCTGCAGATCTTAAAAATATCTCAGAAGTAAAAGTTATTTTCCGTGCAGAGCCTTCTTATGACGGAGATAAACACTATGGAAGCCGTTTGGCTTTTGATAAAGATGGAAATTTATTTGTCAGTACAGGAGAAAGATCAGATAAAGTAACCCGTGTGTATGCTCAGAAAACGGATAATTACCTTGGAAAAATTCTAAAAATCACAAAAGACGGAAAACCAGCTCCGGGAAATCCTTTTATCGGAAAACCGGGTTTTAAGCCTGAAATTTATGCTTATGGTGTACGTAATCCGCAAGGAATGGCTATTGATTCTAACGGAAACCTTTGGGATGTGGAGATGGGACCGAGAGGTGGAGATGAAATCAATCTGATCCAGGCCGGAAAAAATTACGGATGGGGAGATGTCACCTATGGAATTGAATATTCAGGAGACAAAGTAGGACAGGGAATTACCCAAAAAGAAGGAACTGAACAGCCTGTCTACTATTGGGATCCTGTAATTTCACCAAGCGGAATTACTTTTTATACCGGAAATATTGAGGAATGGAAGGGAAATTTGATGATCGGATGTTTAAGTGGTGAGCATATTGACAGAATTGTTATGAAAGACAATAAAGTGGTGGGAGAGGAGCGTCTTCTCGCAGATCAGAAAGAACGTTTCCGGGATGTATTGAACGGAATGGACGGGAATCTTTATGCAGTAACCGACAGTGGTAAATTGTATAAGATTTCAAAAAAATAAATAAAAAAACTCCTGAAAACTTTCAGGAGTTTTTATTTTCAGTTAAAACTTAAAGTTAAGTCTGGCAAAAGCCTGTCTTCCGGCAAATCCCATCTGTACAGGATCAAAAATACCTCCGGATTCTGTATTTCCGCTGGTTACCTGAGTGGTTTGCAGCGTAGGATATCTGTTGAATAGATTTTTACTGCCCACAGTCAGGTTCAGGTTCTTGCAAAACTCGTAACCGAAAGAAATATCGGTAGTTACTTTCGGGTTATATATTTGTTCCGTATCATCATAGCCAATCAGTGTTGCTTTATCAAACCTTACCATCTGCAGATTCACATTGAATTTGTTGATTTTATAATTGAGGTTTAAATTAACTTTTGTTTTTGGAGCAGAGGCGAGGATAAAAGCCTTTTCTCTATTGCTCAGATAAATATCTTCTTTCCCTGCCAGCTGTTCAGAAGTATTTACTTTGGTAATTTCCATATCGTTATAGTTTCCGGCTAAGGTAGCAGTCAGTTTCCCGGAACCAAGGTTTTCAGTATAACTTAAGATAAGGTCAACTCCTTTCGTGCGCGTATCAATTGCATTAGAAAAGAACTGCACCTGATCAATAAATGGATTGTCTGCCTGAACGTCTGCCGGTAAGTCTGCCTGTGCAAAATATCCGGTAAGAACGATTCTGTTTTTAACCTGAATATAATATCCATCTACTGTTGCCGTGAACTTTCCTGTGTTGAAAGTAAATCCGGCACTTCCGTTCACAGAGGTTTCCTGTTTTAGCTGAGGAATCCCAAGGCTGCCTGCTAGCTTACTGTCGTTAGAGGCTAGCTGAATAGTAACCAACTGACCGCCCTGAAAGTTGGTAAATTGCTGACTGTAATACTTCTGAGCCAATGAAGGCGCTCGGAATCCTGTAGAAACGGAACCTCGGAATGCAAACTGCGGAGTGATCGCATATCTTGTTGCGAATTTTCCATTCAGAGTACTTCCGAAATCATTATAATTTTCAAATCTTCCGGCAATACTCACCATCCAGTTTTTAGTCACATCCAGTTCAGTATCTACATAGGCTGCAAAGTTATTTCTGCTTTTGCCAATATCCGTAGAATACCCCGGAAATCCCTGAGAACCACCCGGTCTTACATTCCCGCTTAAAGGGTTGGTGACAAGAAGGTTTTGGGGAGTACTGGCAGTAACAAGATTTCCATTGACATCATACATAGCGTAAGAAGCTTCTTCCCCTTTGATGATATCAAATTTTTCATATCTGAATTCTGATCCGAAAGCGATATTCAGTCCTTCCAGCACTTTAAACTGTTTTACAGCATTAAAACCGGTTGTATTCTGTAACAGGGAATGTCCTCCTGCATTAAAGCTTGTAGGCGATTTGATACCCAAAGTGGCATTAATCGTATTGTCAATCTGATAGGTAAATCTATTGTTGCCAAAGGCGTTATAAAAATCTACATCCCAGTCTAAGACCTTAAATTTTAAACCATTATCAAATGTAAAATCTGTAATACTTGTATTTTCAATCGGATTAAATCCTGTAGGATAAACTTCAGGAATATTTCCGTCCGCATCAGCTGATCTGGTCCATGCGTAGGCCTTGGTATTTCTGTGAGAAAAACCTTGACGAGAATAGAATTTCAGACCATCAGACAATGGAAGTTCAATATTTCCGAAAAAGTAAATATTTTGAGCTTTTGCGTCCCCGAAACGCTGTCTTGGTGCGGGAGATGGATCATTGTAAATATCTGGATTTGCATTTCGTATTGCATAATCTTTGTTGATAAACTCTACAGTAAAGTTTCCAAAACCTCCTTTTGAACCTATTTTAGTTCCTAAATTTCCACTGAAATCAAAGGTGGTTCCGTCGATTTTGTGATCTGAAACAACATCATTATTTCCTGGACTTTTAAAAAGGTTCATTCCTGTGAATAGATTTCCTTCAAAACCTTTATCCCGGTCATTCAAAATAACATTGATTACCCCTGCGATAGCATCAGATCCATATTGAGCTGAAGCTCCGTCACGAAGAACTTCCACTCTTTTTATGGCACCAATAGGGATGGTATTCATGTCATACCCTGTATTTCCTCTTCCTTTAGTCCCAAAAAGATTGATCAGTGAAGACTGATGATATCTTTTTCCATTTAACAAAAGTAGGGTTTGATCAGGACCCAACCCTCTTAAAGTGGCGGGATCTACTGCATCAGCACCGTCAGACCCTGATTGTTTGTTGGAATTGAAAGAAGGCGCAGAAAACTGTAAAAGCTGGTTGACTTCTACTTGTCCGGTTGACTGGCTTACCTGTTTGATATCGATGATGTCAATAGGAACAGGCGTATTCACTACGGTTCTCTTTTTATTCCGGCTTCCGGTGATGGCTACTTCGTCAATCTTCGATTCTTTCAGGGTATCCTTTATTTGCTGGGCATAGGATAGAGTAGAAACTCCAAGAAAAACAATGCTGATGTATTTTATTTTCATATAGATAATTTTGAGTGGTGATTTAATCAAAATTATCAATATTTATTTTTAAATCCATACTAAAATTAAATATTTAATATGGATGTCTTAATTTAATACGGTTTTGTATTTATTTAAGAAAAATAATAACCTATTGTTTAATTTTAATGAAAAATTTTAATGTTAAAAGCTGGTAATGATTCTGTTAATTCCTTCTTCTAAAATTTCCTGTGAGGTGGAAAAACAAATTCTGATATGTCCTTCTGCTCCTTTTCCGAACCATCTCTCGGATCCGGGAACAATGGCAACCTTCCCCTGTTTTAAAACATGTTGAGCAAACTGATCGCTGGACATTCCGTTTTCAATCTTTGGAAACAGCACAAAAGTAGCTTCAGGCAGATTAGGGGTTACAATTTCTGAACGGCTTAAGAGTTTAAATGCAAGATCTCTGTTGCTCTGTAAGTGAGTCAGGAATTTCCTGTACCAAGGTTTTGCTTTCTCCAAAGCTACGCTTCCGGCAATCTGGGATAAAGTAGAAACGCCTTCTATTGTTGAATTGAAATTGGATTTTTCTGTAAAATCTTCAAGAATATCCTGATCATTACACAATACTGCCCCGATTCTCAGCCCAGCAATTCCAAATGATTTTGAAAATCCATACACGGTAAAGCTTTTTCTCTTTGCCTTCTCAGAAACGGAAGAATAGGTATGAAAGTCTTTGCTGTCATAAATAATATCACTCCAGATTTCATCACTCATTACCCAAAGATCATGAGCTGCAGCAATTTCTGCTATTTTTATTAAAACTTCTTTAGAATAAACCTTTCCCAGAGGATTATGTGGATTGCAGATGCTGATAAGTTTGGTTTTGGGATTGATTAAAGAAACCAGTTTTTCAAAATCAATGTCTCCCGTTGTGGTATCTACAGGACAAAGCATTACTTTTCCACCCGCTGTTTCCACTGATTTTTTGAAGAGAAAATCTACAGGATCGAGAATAATGGCTTCATCTCCGGAGTTCAAAACATAAGAGGCTATCAGGAACATACCCTGAGCGGCACTATTGACGGCCAGAACATTTTCAGGAGAAAAGCTTCCGTGTTTTTCTTTATTAAAATGATCCGCAACACTTTTTTTGAATTCCGGAAGACCGGAAAATGGTCCGTAACTTAGATAGCCGTCTTTCAGGTATTCAATAATTCCCTGTTCTATTTCAGGAGCTGTCCTGAAGTCCGGATCTGCGGCGGTAAGTGGAATAATTCCCTCTTCCAGTGTTGCCCATCTTCCGTTGTAGGCTTTTCTTTTCAAGGCTTCAAAGTTGATATCGTTATTGGTGAACATAGTTATTTATAAGATATGGGTAAAATATTTTCTGATTGTTGATTGAGCGGCAGTAGGAACTGATTGAGCAATGTTCTTCCGTTGTTGATATGAACCTCAATTTCAGGCTTCCTTTTTGCTTCGTATTTTCTGAAGGCCTCTGTTGTATTTTCCTCTTCAACTAAGTATTTCGTTAATAGAGAAGAGTCTTTTAACGCAGAGGTTACTCCCTGGCTTGTAAATGGAATCAATGGGTGAGCTGCATCTCCAATGAATACAGTGTTTTCTTTATAAAAAGGATTTAGTTTTTCAAGTTCATACACACGCCACAAATGTACGTTCTTATAGTCCGATTTCTGTATGATTGATGGGACTAAAGGATGCCAGCTTTCAAATACTTCAAGCATATATTTCCTTAGATTCTCTGCTGAACACTCGTTGATCATATATTTTTCATTATCAAACTGTGAATACCAAAGAATGGTGTTATCGGTAAGTTTAAGAATCCCAAAAGTCAACCCGCCTTCTTCATGATGGAATTTTATAAAATCATTTTCAACAGAATCCGCAATTTCCTTATCCTGAATGATATTGACTACTTCACTTTCCCTTACCAGTTTCATGGTTTCATCTTTAAAAATACTGCTTCTGATACGACTTTTAGAACCATCGGAAATAATAATGATGTCTTCATCAATATCCCTTCTGTCCGAAAGTTTCATTTTTCCCTTCTGTTGATCATCCGGGATGATGGTTTGTTCGTAGGTTATTTTTTCAGGAGATATATTTTGAGTCAGGAGATCAATTAATGCATGTCTTGAAATGGCAAAAACATGGTTAAGTTCCTTTTCTGCCAGTACTTTTCCTGTATGGGTGTACTGTATGTATTTTTTCAAAAAATTTCCATGCTTAAGAAGAAGATTAGGATCTATTATCTGATAAAGGTATTCCATCCCTTCCTGTGGGATTAGAAAGCCATGACCTGCCAGATCTTTCTTTTTTCTTCTTTCGTAAATGTGATAATCAATCTTGTGCTTTTCTAAGTAATTCGCCATGCTTAAACCGGAAATACCGGCACCCACGACAGCAATTTTCTTCATTTTCGGAATAACGGATTTTTCAGGTTGGGTCTCAAGTATTTTTATATCTGTTCCATCAGATGGATACAAAATTAAAATTAAAAACCTTCACTATTCCAAAAAATTAATTTGATTTGGTTTTCTGAAAAATAAAAGAAAAAGATTATTCATTATATGCGATAAAGAAACCTTTTGCCTTTTAATATAAAAAAACCGGAAAAAAATTCCGGTTTTATGATTAAGCTTTTTCAAGCTGAACTGTAAAGTGTCTTAAGATTTCCGGTTCCCAGGTAATCTTGTATCCTTTTGCTATTTCGTCACGTCTTTCATAGACGTTCTTAATAGCAGCAGCGATATAATCCATATGGTTGTTGGTATAGGTTCTTCTAGGAATTGCCAGACGTACCAATTCTAATTTTGGATAACGGTTTTCTCTTGTTGCAGGATCTCTGTCAGCCAATAGTGTTCCTATTTCTACAGTTCTGATCCCTGCTTCTTTATAAATTTCAAGACCTAATGTCTGTGCCGGATATTCTTCACGGGAAACATTCGGAAGGAAGTTTAAAGAATCAATGAATACAGCGTGTCCTCCGATTGGTTTTTGAACGGGAATTCCATATTCAATCAGTTTATTCCCCAGATATTCAACCTGAGAAATTCTGCTTTCAAGATAAGCAAACTCAGTAGCTTCATCAAGACCTACAGCTAATGCAGCCATATCTCTTCCAGCCATTCCTCCGTAGGTAATAAAACCTTCGTAAATGATGGTGAAGTTGGATGCTTTTCTGAATACTTCTTCATTATTCAAAGCGATGAATCCACCGATATTTACTAAACCATCTTTTTTAGAGCTCATTGTCATCCCATCTCCATAAGAGAAAATTTCCTTACAGATTTCTTTGATGCTTCTGTTTTCCTGTCCTGCTTCTCTTTTTTTGATGAAGTAAGCATTCTCAGCAAATCGCGCTGAATCAAAGAATACGGGGATTCCATATTGGTCAGAAAGTGCTTTTACAGCCTTCATGTTTTCTAATGATACAGGCTGTCCTCCTGAAGAGTTACATGTAATGGTAATTAAGCAGAAAGGGATATTTTCTTTTGGGTGACTTTTATAAACTTCTTCAAGCTTCTCAAGGTTGATATTTCCTTTGAAAGGGTGAAGATCATTAATATCAAAAGCTTCATCAATAGTACAGTCGATGGCGTGTGCCTTTCTGATCTCGATATGTCCTTTTGTTGTGTCAAAATGAGAGTTCCCTGGAACTACATCACCTTCTTTTACCAATACTGAGAAAAGAACGTTTTCTGCAGCTCTTCCCTGGTGAGTTGGTAATAAGTATTTGAATCCTGTAATGTTCTCTACAGTTTTCTGTAATTGCTCAAAAGAGCGGGATCCTGCGTAGCTTTCATCTCCGGTCATCAAAGCAGACCATTGTCTATCAGACATTGCTCCAGTTCCTGAATCGGTAAGCAGGTCAATATAAACATGTGAAGATCTTAAATTGAAAAGGTTATAATTAGCTTCTTTAAGCCATTGTTCTCTTTCTTCTCTGGTAGATTGGTAGATTTCCTCCACCATTTTGATGCGGAATGGTTCCGCGTACGGTAAATTCATGAGTTAAATTATGTTTTAAATTGTTTGTAAAGAAAATGTGTTTGAAAATAATTTTCAAAATTCATCAATGTATACATAAGGCTTTGGAAGTATTATTCCGGAGCTTTAAATATATTTTCATCAGAATGGAATCCGGCTACACCGCCGCTCACTGCAAACTTCATTGCAGAAGCAGCTGTCATTCCCACTACAGGTTTGATGTTTTTTTCTTCAGTAACAATTACCCAGCCCGAGATGGCGTACGAGTGGGGAAGATATACCGCAACGTAATTATGCTTGTCAACGTCCGACATTTCTTTTTGAGTTAAAAAACCGATTCTCCAGATCTCTGGATTTTGATTGGTTTTTACCCATACAGGATCGTTGAATTTTTTCTTATCACCTACAAATGAAGACATTACGTCTTTCGTAGGAGTGTAAATATGTTTTACTCCCGGAGTTTTCTCCAGTAAGCTGTCCATCGTATCGAAAAAGAACCTTCCGACCACGAATTTATTTCCCAAATACCCTAAAATAGCTGTAAATAAAATAATTGATACAAAAACAAGCCCTGGAATCTGCTTTGCAAGAGACGGAACAAGATTGTCTATTGCACTTACAATATACCAGATTACAAAAATGGTAAGCCCGATAGGACCAATAATAACCAGCCCCTGAAAAAAGTTCTTCAGGAATAGATTGGCAATATTTTCAAAGCTTGGCTTCTTCAATGTGTATTCTTTACTGTTTCTATTTTAACCGTGAATGGTTTCTTTGTTTCCGTAGGATTTAATGATGCTGGCTTCGTATTCCAGCCATTCTTCCCAACGTTTATTTACTTTTTCAGGATTTCCAAGCTGTCTTGCAAATCCAATGAATGTAGTATAATGGTTGGCTTCAGAAATCATGAGTTCTTTGTAGAAGACTTTAAGTTCTTCGTCTTTGATGTTTTCGGTAAGAACTTTGAATCTTTCACAGCTTCTAGCCTCAATCATAGCTGCAAAAAGCATCTTATCTACGATGAGGTCTTCTCTTGTTCCCTGAACGATAAATTTCGCCAGTTCATTCACATAATCATCTTTTCTTGCTCTTCCAAAGGTATGTCCTCTTTTTTTAATGATCTCATGCACCTGATTGAAATGATCCAGTTCCTCCTGTGCAATGGCAAGGAGTTCTGTCACAATCTCAGGATATTCCGGAAGCATTGTAATCAGGCCTATGGCATTGGTGGCTGCTTTTTGCTCACACCAGGCATGATCTGTTAAAATTTCTCCGATGTTTCCTTCTGCAATATTTGCCCACCTTGGATCGGTAGGTAGTTTCAACTTAAACATGTTGTAAAATTTCTGTAAATTTAAACAAATTGAGGTAAGAAATGTGACTTTATTTCAATTTGAACGTTAAAGTCTTAAGAGGCGGTCTTTCTTCTTAGGAATTCCAAAATATTCCAACCCCAGCTATCTACTTTTTTTAATCCGGCAGAGATCATGAAGGCTAATATGATATTAATACCATAAATAATGATCATTAAAATCCACCAAGGCATATTTTCTTTTAACGGAACAACCAGAAAATACACCAATGAAGAACTTATTCCCTGTGCAAAATAGAAGAAAATAGCATTCTTTCCGATGTGGGTAATGAAATTCTCTTTTGTGATCTTTAATCGGTTATAAAGAACAAATAATGTTACCAGAGAGAATAATGTCCAGATGATATAAGGGATTTTTGGAGGGAATTTGTTTTTATTGATCTTATAGAAAATTTCTCCTCCATAATACCAGAACATCCATACAAGAGCGATTCCTACTAGTGTATATAATATAGGGATTGCTTTTGCGGGGATTTTTTTTCCTCGCATTGTATGACCAATTAAAAATACAGCGAGATAAAAGGCGACGTATCCTACTTGTCCTGTTGGATAATATTCCGGGAAGATGTTGAATAATAAAGTTAAGCCAATGCAAAGTCCGATGAACCAATTGATATGTCTCGGAAAGAACCTTAAGATAAGGACTCCAAAAACCGTTAGAACATAATACACTTTAAGATACCAGAAGCTACCCATCACCACAGGAAAAGTATCAGCATTAGTATATTGATGCAGATACCAGTTGCCAAGATTTTCCCATTGAGGAATTGTTGAAATGCTGGTTGTAGAATATTTAGATCCAAATGTGGAATAAAAGCTTTGAAGCCATTCCATCGAAAAGAAACTCAGTCCAAAAACTTTAAAGAAATAATCTAAAAAGAACAGGAAAGTCACAAATATCATATAGGTAATCTGCAGTTTCAGCAGTCGGTACAATGTTTTTTCAATATTGGCTCCGGAAGTAATCCCACTTAGAGCATAAAAAAGAGCCACGTCAAAAACAAGCGAAAAGACTCTTACTTCTGTAGGAATATAAAACTGTCCAGACCAGAAAGCAGTATGGATAAATATGATAGAAAGTGTTGCCAGCCCTTTGGCGAAATCAATATAGAGATCTCTGTTCATTATAGATTATTGGAAGTTTTTTATTTTTTCAAAAATACAAACAAATTGATTTTATAGAACATAAAAAGCTTTTAAAAGCAAAAAAAGGGGCGGAACATACTGCCCGCCTCCTTTCTTAAATATGCTAAAAATGAATGTTCTCGTTTATTGAAGATGTTTAAATTCTTCTGCAGAAATTTCTCCAGACTGAATTTTTCTCAGCTCATCTATATATTGACTCATGTATGCATCAATTTCAGGATTCACTGTATTCTTAGCCATCTTATAAGTTCCGTTTAATACTCCCTGATAATAATAGAAGAAGTTATAATCGAAATTAGAAGCATTAAGATCATACTGTCCCAAAAGGAATCCTAAACGAACTGCTGATCTTCTTTGTGCAGGAGTTCCGTGGTGTCCCGGATTGGTGGTCTGATAATCCCCGATGCTTTGCGCAAACTCGTAAGCTGCTGCAATTTCAGGAAAGCTGGTTTTATTATAACCATTAGGTCTTCTCAGGTAGTATCCTGCAAAACCGTCTGCTTCAAGCTCGTTGGGTCTTGCTGTGTTTTCACTTACTGAAGGAAGTCCAAAGATATACTGCAGCTGATGTCCGTACTCGTGAGCAAGGATCATTGCATTAACAATATCGCCTCCTTTTGATTTTGCGTCATAATAGATGGCATATCCATAATAAATCTTTCCGGTAGAATAGGAAATCGCATTGTACGTTGAATTGAAATTGGATGCATCATTTACAAATCGCAGCGTAGGATTGCTTCTTCCCCATAGACTTGCAATTTTAGTCATCTGACTGTTCATAAAATTGGTGTCTGTGGAATTCTGAAGTCCGGTTAGTAAAACTGAATTCGCGCTCCAGTTATTATCTACATAAGAGCAGATTTTTTCCAGATCTCCCGGCTGATCAATTTTTGCACTAAGTTCTTGTTGCTGAGGTTGAACACTGTTGTCCATTTGGTCATCACTACATGCTGTCAATGAAGTTACAGCAATGGCGCCTGCTAGTAAGCAGAGATTAAAGTTTCTTTTCATATATAAATTCAATTTGGTAAAACGAAGGTATGAAATTATCTCTTAAGTGTGAGTACATTATTAAAAAAAATTATTCAAAACATAGTGAATAGGATTTATATTAAAAAAACATTGCTTTGATTGTAAGCTATTTAGAAAATTATATGTATATTTGCACCTCGAAATAACTAAAAATTTATAAACAATGTTTGCAATTGTAGAAATAGCAGGGCTTCAATACAAAGTTGAGCAAGACCAGAAGTTGTTTGTAAACCGTTTAAAAGGAGATAAAGGAGGAAAAGTTTCTTTCGATAAAGTTCTTCTTACTGTAAACGGTGCAATCACTGTAGGCGCCCCAGCTGTAAACGGAATCACTGTAGAAGCAGAGATCCTTGACCACGTTAAAGCTGATAAAGTAATCGTTTTCAAAAAGAAAAGAAGAAAAGGTTACAAAGTGAAAAACGGTCACAGACAATCTTTAACTCAAATCGTAATCACTGGTATTACTGGTTTTGAAGGTGGAGCTAAAAAAGCTGCTGCTAAAAAAGAAACTGTGAAAGGTGAAGTTCTTTCTGACAACGCAACTGTTAACTTTGGTGAAGATCACGAATTGAACTATCACTTAAAGAAAAACAACTTGTCTCAGTCTAAAGAGAACAGAGAAACTTTAATTACTTTAGGTAAAGCAGTTAAAGTGGAATTAGAAAAGAATATTCTTACTCATGAAGAAGTAGATGCTGCTATCATTAAGAATATCGATCAATTTAAAGCACTTAATAAATAATCCAGTAATAAAATGGCACACAAGAAAGGAGTCGGTAGTTCCAAGAACGGTAGAGAGTCTCACTCTAAAAGATTAGGTGTGAAGATTTTCGGAGGACAAGCAGCTATTGCCGGAAATATTATTGTTAGACAAAGAGGTACTCAGCACCACCCAGGTGATAACGTGGGAATCGGTAAAGATCACACTTTGTTTGCATTAGTAGATGGTAAAGTAGTTTTCAGAAAGAAAGCAAACAACAGATCTTTTGTATCTGTAGAACCAAACGCATAATTTTTAAGCGTTTTATAAAAATTAAATCCTCAGCATTTGCTGAGGATTTTTTTTGTTCTTACAATTATAATAATGTTTTAATATATTCAAATGTTTGTGAAATATTTTTATATTTGTTAACTATTCAATTATGAATTAGTTGCAAGAGCCGAAAAGCATAAAGAGTAGGCAAACAATAAAACAAATATCCATGAAAAATTTAAAAAAATTGACCAAAAAGAATTTAAAAGAACTAACCGGAGGAGTAGCGGCAGTTTGTCCTTCTATGTTTCAGTCCTGTGATGAATGGTGCAGATGGTCGCCTTGGCAAAAATCACACTGTATGCTTTCTCAGCCATGTACAGAATGCTTTGAATAATATTAAATAGAATCCTCTTTAAGGCTTTGGAAAGCTGAGCCCAATTTTAAGGTTCAGCTTTTTTATTTTAAGTTAAAAAGTCTAAATAATATCCTTTGGTGGTGAAATAATTATATATTTGTTCACAATCAAATAAAAATCATTGCGGCAGCCGAAAAGCAGAGAGAGTAGGCAACAAATAAAAACTAAATATAATCATGAAAAATTTAAGAAAATTAACGAAAAAAAATCTGAAGAGTATTAAGGGAGGTTCCGTATGGTGTCCACCAAAGCCTATTACATCATGTAGTACATGGTGTGGATTGACAAAGGAGCAGAAAATGCGTTGCCTGCTTGATGTAGAAGAGCCATGCGAGTGCTTTTAATCATCATCTCTGACTTTTTATAGAGCTAAAATAAAAATTCGGCGGCTTCAAAGAAGCCGCCGAACCTGTTTATATAATGTTTCTGTTTTAGAATCCTACCTGGAATCCTGCTTTGACACCGAATTTTGAAATATCCGGTCTGTCAAGATAATTTCCTCTCCAGTTGAAATCTACTCTGAAAATTCTAAGGTTTCCGATTCCTATATTTTCAATTCCGAATCCGTATTCGTAATAGATATGCTCGCTGGGTGCAGAATATTTAAAGCCTTCTACATTGATTGCCTTGGAAGCATCGCTTAATGTTCCGTAAGCTCCTCTGATAAATGCAACTTCTCTAAGTTTCAGTTTTTTAATCAATGGAATGTAAGAAAGGATCTTACCGTTAAAATGATGTTCCAGCTGAAGAGTGGTATAAGCATCAGTCACAAACTCATAATAGTTAAGCTGAGAGAATGTATTTGGAACCAGACCATATGAAAGGTTGGCAGGAATGATATTCTGTAATGCTAAAGGAACTGTATTAAAGTTCTTTCCTGCCTCAAAATTCACGACCAGTTTTCCCATGCTTCCAATTAAAAACGGCTTATAAAGCATGAATTGAAGCTTGTCATAGTTGAAGTCGGCATTGAATAATCCTTCAATACCTCTGGTATATCTTAAAACAATAGTTGGTGCAAGATTTCTTGCCTGGTAGCGGTCAATACCTGTTTGTGAAAACTTGGCTCCGGGTTTTGCAATTAAACTGATGGTAACATGTGAGTCATTCACTGTTTGTCTCAATTGTCCGTCTTTGTGATACATCAGATTGAACTTCTCCGGAATAGCAGACTTGATGCTTTGCATTACTCCATCTACTCTTATCTGAAAGTTTTTCCAGGGTTCAATAGCTGCAAAAACACTTGTTTTATTTACCGAACTTAAAGAAATGTTTTCTCCTCTTGCAAAAAAGGTACTGGAAGATGAAGATTGCGGGGTGACACCATCACCGGATGTAAGCTGTCCTCCAAGCTGAACAATATCTCTGCTGGTTCCTGCTCCAATCATAAAGCGGTTAAGCTTATTGAACATATATCTTGCCTCAACGCCATATTTAAATTGTTGATCTTTGAACCCGTAAGCTGTATAAAACTGCGCTCTCCAGGTATCATTCAATCCAAAATAGGTTCTTGCTCCCAATCGTATTCTGTCTCCTTCCACTTCATTTCTTCCATAAATAGAAAAAATAGGACCAATATCTATTCCTTTAAAGGCATTATAATATCGTGAACCCAGGGTTTCAAACAGTTTTACCATTCGGTTGAATTTTGGGGTCTGCTGAAGCTGATCAAGCATGTTGTAAACCCCCTGCTCAGCTTTAGATAAAGTGTCAGGTCTGGCTTTGGTCCAGTATGCATCGTCTTTATTGGTAAACTTATCTTCATATTCCTCTTCTGTGCGCTTGAATACTTTTGGATCAAGAGGTTTATTAAACTCATATTCGGAATAATCTACTGATCTTTTGGCTATAATACTTTTGGCTCCTTTCTTTTTTGAAAAAGGGCTCATTTCAAATTCAGTAATCAGTTTTTTAGGAAGAAAAGTTGTTTCATCAGGGTTATCATACTCAACTTGTGTATAGACGCTGTTAACAAAGTTTACATTGATTTTCTGGGTTGATTTTAATGTTGCGCCTAAAACGGCATACGTATCTGTATCTATATAAAGGTTTCCCTGAAAGGCAAGGATATCTTTTCTCTTAGGCTGATATCTGATCTGAAAGGCCTTCTCACCACGAATAGTAATGGTATCCATAAGGCTGTAGTCATAAGTACTGAACCCATCTGTTCCCACCGGACTCTGGAATCCGATATCGAAATAGTTCAAAGTATTATCGTAGATATTGATGTCACGATAGAGGTTTTTTGCTGAAACAGTAATTACCTGATTATCCTGGAAACCTGATGTTTTTTGAGCAATTAAAGTTCTTTTGCTGTCTTTATCGGGTCTGTTTTTACCAAAATTTTCATACACGGCTTCATTCAAAAAGATGGGAAGGCCTAGTCTTCCGCTGGCTGTAGAATCAGCGTAATCGAAAATGAAATCCAGTTTATTGAAAATCTTTTTCTTCATGAATGCACTGTCCAGGTTGTTCAGATCAAATTGAGTCTTTTCGTATTCTTTAAAGGAATAAGTGTCAAATTTTTCTAACCCGTTATTTCTTTTTTGTGCCCATACTTTTTGCATGATGGCATAAGCAGGGTTTTCTTTTTTATTCTTGTATTTGGTCTTACCGCTTTGAAGGACAATTTCCTGAATGTCACTTACTTTAGCCTGGGAAAGCTGTACAAAGATGTTTTCAGCATTTTCGGGGGTAATATCAAGTGTTTCTGTAGTATAGCTTTTTCTGGAAAATTTTAACTGATGAATGATGCTGTCTGACTGAATAGCAAAGCTGCCTGAAGTGGTCGTCAGGAAAGGTGTTTTCTCGTTGTTGATAAAAATATCAACTTTACTGAGCTCTTTATTGCTTTTTTCGTCAACAATCCTGCCGCTGACACGGTTTTGAGCACATACGGAACTGGAGAGTATCAGGAAAAAAAATAAAAGATAGTGTTTTTGGGAGTTATTGTTTAACATCATTCGTTTCTTCAGGCAATTAGCATAAACAAAAAGTATGCAGTTTATTAAAAAAATAGGTAAAAAAATAAAATATTTTTATTCTACTCTATAAAACGGCAAATGTAGCGAAAATTATATATGTGTTGATGAAAATTAAAGCGGAAATTTTAATGCTTATTGAATAAGAATCAGAGGATTAATAGCAGGTAAAAAGTCTTTGGATTTATAAGTTATCTGGCTGCGATTTATAAACAAAAAAAGACTTACATTTCTGTAAGTCTTTTGCTCCTCCTGCTGGGCTCGAACCAGCGACCCTCTGATTAACAGTCAGATGCTCTAACCAACTGAGCTAAGGAGGAATGTCCTTTGTTTTAGGTGGTGCAAATATAATATGAATATCCGTACCAAGCAAGTTTTATCGTGTATTCTGAATGGTTTTTAACTAAATGTATTGAAATTCAATAAGAAATATTTTGTTTTTTTTGAATTGATTCCGGAAATAGTCTTAGAAATACAGACGTCAAAATGGGTTAATGAGAATGGCAACTTGTGTATTCAAGGTTTTTAGCCTCAATCTGGTTCTGAAATAACGGTTATTTTTGCCGTTATTTCAGAACCAGATATATTTGTCGATGTTTGTACAGGACTATCCTTATTTTTTCAAATCCTTAAGTATTTCCTGAACAGCCCGTTCCAACTGAGGATCGTTGTCCTGAAGACGGTCCATAAAGGTATTTTTTACGTAGATGTCAGGTTTTACACCTGTCTTTTCAAGATTTTGTCCATCCAAAGTATAAGTTCCCCATGACGGCAGTCTATAAGAAGACCCGTCTACCAAACCTTTGGCTGAAGTGAAAATAATCCAGCGATAGGTATCCTGACCAATAATTTTACCTAGCTTCAGGGCTTTAAATCCGGCTGCAGTCATCTCGGCATCACTTAATGAAGCTTCATTAATCAGAAGAACAATAGGTTTTCCGGAAGGAGCAAAGTTAGGCTGTGTTGTCATTTTTCCTTCACGATATTTCCATTGTAAATAAGGTTTCTGAGAAAGGAAATTTAGCACCTTATCATGAACATTTCCACCTGTATTATAACGAAGATCAAGAATAACAGCATCCTTTCTGTTTTCCTGTTCTACCATATCCAGAAGGAAACGGTCCAGCTCGTCCGTAGACATATTTTTCATGCACGAATAAGCAATACGGTTGTTGCTAAGCTTATCAACACGCTGGTGATTGTTATAAATCCAGTCATCGTAAAGCAGTGCTTTTAGTTCTCCATTTGAAATAGGGTGTACCTTAGTGGTTATATTTTTACCATCACGGTTGAAAGTAAGAACAAGTTCATCCTGCTTTTTAGGGCTTGTAAAATACGTTTCGCGGTTTTCATTCGGGTCAATCTTTTTTCCGTTGACAGAAATCAATTGATCTCCGGGTTTAATATCAACTCCTGAGCGGTAAGCCGGAGATTTTCTTACAATACTTTCTACAGTGTAAGGTTGATCTTTTTTGAAGATAATTCCAGTCTCGTTGGTGAAATAGTTCAGGAACATTGCTTCTTCTTTTCCTGTTGAAGAAAACCCTGTGTGTGAAGAATTAAGCTCTCCTAAAAGATCATTTAATAAAATCCTCAGATCATTTCTGTTATGTACATACGGAAGATATTTGGCATATTGTTCCTTCTTTGCTTTCCAGTCAATACCGTGGAACTTTTCATCATAGAAGTTCTCTTCCACACCAGTCCATGCTTCAGCATACATCTGAGTGAATTCTGATGCCAGATCTTTATCAAAGCTATATTGAATATTTATTTTCTCAGGTTTTAATGCTGCAATAGTTGTTTTATAAATATTGCCTTCTATCAGTGCAAATAAGTTTTTTTCGTTTTTAGTAAGGTAATACGCTGCCTTATCGAAAACTTTTTCGGATTTGGCCGGTTCAAAATCTGTAAATACTTTTTTGAACAGCTGTCTTTTTCCATTATCCTGATTAGAGTTGAATAACAGAATTTCTTTTTTGTCATCAGAGAAAACCGCAGGATCGTCCTGATATCCGTATCGGTCGGTAACCAATTCGATTCTGTCCAGAGTATCTTCAGGATTTACTTTTAATTCTTTGATTACCGGTTCTTTTTCTTCCTTTTTCTCTTTGTCCTTGTCGTCTTCTTTTTTGTTCTTCTTGTCTTTATCTTTATCAGAAGACTTTGTTTCCTTCTTTTCTTCTGTGAAGAGATTGTCGAATTTTTCAGATTTAAAAGGTTCGTCAAACCAGTCTAAAGCCATACGGTAAATGTTTGACTTCTGCATACCTAAAGGATAAGACGGGTTGGTTCTGTCGCTGGCGAAATAAATATACCTGCCATTTGGTGACCATACAGGATCTTCTTCGGAAACACCGGTATTGGTAAGATTTAAGGTTTGTCCTTTTTTGATGTTATAGATGAAGATATCCAGTTCAAAGTTTCTTTTCGCAGAAAACAGGACGTATTCATTATTTGGCGAGAAAGAAGGCCTTGAGTTTTGAAAAGCCCATATTTCATCCTTTACAATGATTGTAGATTTGAAACTTTTTAAATCCAATAATCTTACTTCATCGCGGCCGCTTAAATAAACTGCTTTTGAAAGATCACTGTTGAATGTTATATTTCGGTTATTACGTAAATCTTCCGTTAATTGCTTTGACTGGCCTTTTCCGTCTGCGGGAATAGTAAACCAGTTTTGGTATCCGTTGTAGGTCTGGCTGTAAAGCAGGGTACGGTTGTCTTTCAGCCATTTTACTTCCATAGCACGTTCTTTTCCGTCAGAAACCTGTTGTGCAAATTTCCCTTCAATATCAGATACAAATACAACACCACGGCTTATAAAGGCCATTTTTTTACCATCCGGAGATACATCATAATAGGAAATATTATTTTCCACATTGAAATTTTGTTCTTTTTCCAGTGTTTTATTGGTGTTCAGGCTGACATTCAGAGGTTTTGTATTTTTTGAAGCAATGTCGTAAATATAAAGCTGATAATCTTTTTCAAAAATGACTTTAGATCCATCTGCAGAAACCGAAGGTTTTTTAATGGAAGTATCAAATTGAGTTAAAGAAGTCTTTTGACCGTTTTCGAGTTTATAAAGATTGTATTCCCCATTATTCTCATCGGAAATAAAATAAATAATACCGTTTTTATCTACACTTGGGTTGAAATCTTTTCCTTCATAGTTAGTGTACTGTTTGAAAGAATTGCTTTTTGGGTTGTATCCTAAAATATCAGGATTGTTTTCTCCTTTATAGCGCTTACGCTGTACCTGATGAGCGCTTTCAGAAGAACTTGTGAAAAGGTATTCTCCGGCAGGTGTTTCTACGAGTCCATTGGTATTGTTAAAATAATTGTTGAATAGCTTTTGTGGTGTTTTTCCCTCGATTGTAGTTTTAAAACTGCCAAAATTATTATTTCTGCCGGAAGTAAAATAAATAGTTTTGCTGTCCCATGACCAACTTTCCATTTCGTCTCTTCCGGTGTGGAAGGTTAACTGCTTGATGGTTCCTCCTTCAGCAGGCATCACATACACATCATAATTTCCATATTGATTAGAACTGAATGCAAGCCATTTTCCATCCGGTGAAAGGCGGGGATTGATTTCTTCTCCGTCCAGAGCAGTAATCCTTGAAGCGTTTCCACCATTGGAGTCTACTTTCCAGATGTCTCCATCATAAGAGAAATAAGCTGTTTTGCCATCAGGGCTCAATGAAGGGCTTGATAGGAAATAAGACTTGTCCTGTGCTGAAATCCCTATAATAGAAAATGCTGTTAATAACGAAATAATAGTTTTCTTCATGGTATAATTGGGTATTGATGCAATAATTTTAATTTTATTGATGTTTGTCTTTGTAGAGAAATATTCATTTGCTGAGAGTTTTCTCAATCCGGATTACTCTAAAATAAGAATAGTCGGATTATTATGGAAATCGTTACATGAAAATGCCTGAAAGAGTGGATGATGTTCGGTAAAAACGGGTAGATGCTTCATGAAAAACTTAAGAAAGGTTATAAAATTTATCTTTTTTAAGTTATAGTTGTGTGGCTATTTAGATATAAGCACAAAAAAAGACTTACAGAAATGTAAGTCTTTTTGCTCCTCCTGCTGGGCTCGAACCAGCGACCCTCTGATTAACAGTCAGATGCTCTAACCAACTGAGCTAAGGAGGAATGTCCTTTGTTTTAAGTGGTGCAAATATAGGACGAATATTTATACCCTACAAATATTTTTGTGAAAAAATTTAAAAAAATTATAATTTTCCAGTAAATACCTTGAAGATATCGCTTCCAAAGATCAGTAACATCAAGCCTAACAGGAAGATAACTCCAATCATCTGCGCGTTTTCCAAAACCTTCTGAGGAACTGGTTTTCCTACAATAATTTCATATAATGTAAATAAAACGTGTCCGCCGTCAAGCCCCGGAATAGGAATAAGATTCAGGAATGCCAACCAAACGGAGAACATTGCTGTAAAGCTCCAGAAAGCAACCCAATTGATTTTAAAGCTTCCGTCTGCATCTTTATCTACAGGCATATTTTTTACAATTGCAATAGGACCTCCTACATTTTTATACCCCTGAACTTTAGAGTTGAACATGATTTTGAATTGCTTAACCTGAGTTGTTAATGCCTCAATCGTTCTTGTAAACCCTCTTGGAATAGCTTCTCCAAAAGAGTATTTTTTATTGGTTACGACACCTTTTGCAATGCTCTTTGTATCAATTGCGATCCCAAGTTTTCCGTTTTTGTCAACGGAAACAGCTGGTAAAGTCTGTAAAGCTCCGTTTCTTTCAACATCTACAGAAACTGTTTTTCCTTTGTTTTCCCCTAAAAGAGTGCTTACTTCATCAAAGAAAGCTGCTTTCTTACCATTGATTCCTACAATTTTATCTCCTTTTGCAAGACCTGATGCCTGAGAAGAAGGAGTTGCCAATGAATCAATCACCATAGAAACCCTTGGTGTAATGTATAGTTTTGCTTCTCTTTGTTTAAGAACATCTGCAACACCATCAGCATTCACCGGGAAAGTAACTTCCTGTCCGTTTCTGTTTACAGTAACATTATCTCCTAAAAGAATATTGATTGAAGTATTTTCAAGTCTTTCTGCAGGTTTCCCGTCTACGCTGATAATTTTGTCACCATTCTGGAAACCCATTTTCTTTCCTGCCGGAGTAGCTTCAATACCATTGTCGAATTTCGTGATATCTGTATAGGTTTCTCCGTTGAAGAATGATAAAGAGCTGTAGATTAGCCATGCAAGGAAAAAATTAACCGTAACTCCTCCCAACATAATAATAAGTCTCTGCCAAGCCGGTTTTGATCTGAATTCCCATGGTTCTGCCGGTTTTTTCATTTGGGCAGTATCCATACTTTCGTCCACCATTCCGGCAATTTTCACATATCCTCCGAAAGGAAGCCATCCAATTCCGTATTTGGTTTGTTCAGGGTGTTTTCTCCAGTCGTTTTCCGGAAGTTTTGATATATCGATAGGAACTTCTTCCTTCTTTCCGTTTACCTCTATTACTTCAGAATCCGGCAGGTTCTTTGATAAAAACTTATACTGCCATTTTCCGTTGATTTTCTTCATGGAGAATATGGAGAAGTAAGGATCAAAAAACAGAAAAAACTTCTCTGCTCTGGTCTTAAACCATATTGCCGGTAAAAAATGCCCAAGCTCATGAAGAAGCACAAGTATAGAGATGCTCAGAATGAACTGAAAAAGTTTGATTGCTATTTCCATTAATAAATTTTAGATTTTAATTTGCAAAGGTAACAATTATCAAAACTATGCCAAATAAAAAAGCTCCCCGAAACGAGAAGCTTTGTCATATTTAAAGACGATTTGATTATAAATTGAAAGAAACACCCAGACTGCCATTATTACCTACTTCTGCAAATACCCCTATTTTCTCGGTGAAGAAATAGCGGGCTCCAATGTGAGCGCCAACTCCGAAGTCTCTTCCAAGAACTCCAAGATCTACACCAGGGTAGATGTCCCATTTTGAGGGAAGGTTCAGTGCTTCCTGTAAATGAAAGTTCAGCCTTCCGAAAACAAAAACACGATTATCCTTATCGTTGTTTTTATAATTGTCAAAATAGCCGTTGATCCCGGCTCCTACTGAAATAAGTTTATTGAGACCATAGTCGTAAGTTCCCGTTACTCCGGTTCCATATCCCCAGGCACTCAGCCCCAGTTGTATTTTCTGATCTCCTTTTCCTGTCCAGGCCTGAGCATTAGCCATTGCTCCAAAAAAGAGGATCGTCACCATAAAAAACAATTTCTTCATAAATTTTAAATTTTTAAGGATAGTAATAAAAAATATCTCTATCAAAAATGAAACCGAAAGAATAAGAGTATTACAAAAAGAGAAGACTTTAATAAATTATTAAGAAATATAGCTTGGTTTTTGTGGGAAAAACGATTTTTTCAACGGTTTAATTCTCCTTTTGTAATCATAAAAGCTGTATTTTTATACATCAGATTTGTAATAATTAAAAAAGAATAAAAGATGAAAGTTGTAGGGCTTAATTTAGATATCATCTGGAAAAATAAAACTGAGAATTTTAGACTCATAGAAAACGAACTTCAGAATGTGGAAGCAGATCTGTTTCTTCTTCCGGAAATGTTTTCTACAGGTTTCTGTATGGATGCTTCTGAAGTATCAGACAGAAATAATGAATCACTTGAATTTTTAAAAAAGTTATCAAAAGAAAAGAATGCAGCCTTTTGTGGGAGTTCGCCGGTAGAACAAAACGGAGATTTTTACAACAGAATGTATTTCGTACAGCCTGATGGTGAAACATCTTTTTATGATAAAAGGCACTTGTTTTCTTTTTCTGGTGAAGATAAAGTGTATACACCTGGAAAAGACAGGGTAATTGTTGAATATAAGGGGATACGATTTCTACTTCAGGTATGTTATGATCTTCGTTTTCCGGTTTTTGCCAGAAACAATGACGATTATGATGCTATTTTATATGTGGCCAACTGGCCTGAAAAAAGAGTAGGAGCATGGGAACATTTGTTAAAAGCCAGAGCTATTGAAAATTTGTCTTTTGTATTTGGTTTAAACAGAATTGGAACCGATGGAAACAATTTGTTGTATCAGGAAAGTTCTCACGGCTTCTTTGCAGACGGAAAAGAAATCTCTGAAAAACGAGGGAATCTTGTGTCCGCAGAACTCAATATGGATGAATTGAAGGATTTCAGAACCCATTTTCAGTTTTTGAATGATAGAGATTCCTTTTCTATTGAATTTTAGGATTTTCCCACAGATTCCACAGATCTTCACAGGTTTTTAATTTCTATGTAAAGAAAAATAAGCATAATTATCTGTGGAAATCTGTGCGATCTGCGGGAATTATAAAAAGCAAAAACTGTGAAAAATCACAGTTTTAAGCATATTCTTGTAAAAGTTGTGTGAGGGTATTCACATCATGAACACCACTTTCCTTCCATAGCATTTCTCCTTTTTTGAAAATTGCAAGAGTAGGAACTCCACGTACTCCATATTGGGCAGCTAATGCAGGATATTGGTCTACATCTACCTTAATGATTCTGGCTCCTTCACCGATATTTTCTTTTACCGTATTTAATACTGAAGACTGTACCTTACAGGGCTGGCACCATGTAGCGAAAAAGTCAATCAGTACAGGTCTTTCAGAATCAATGATTTCCTGAAATTTTTGTGACATAGTTTTGGTTTTATTAGTTTGATTTTTTGTTTGTTTCGTCCTGGATTGCTTTTACATTCTTCCAGCTTGTACCATCATAAGCTTCCACTCCGTTTTTCTTCAGAATTTCCATAGCCTGATCTGCCTGAACTCCTTTATTGCAGAATACTACAACTTTTTTACCCTTCAGGGTTTCTATATTGCTTTGAATCTCCGCTAATGGAATGTTGATGGCATTTTTTGCCGTTCCGGCAGCATACTGTTCCGGAATTCTGACATCCACCAAAGTTACATCAGAACTGTTGACCACTTCTTTGATGTTGGCTTCGGGTGTGGCAGCTGTATGAGGTGTTTTACAGGCACTTAGCGTAAAAGTTAATGCTAAAACAAGTCCAAAAAACGGTAACTTCATGATCTTACAACGTTTTGGATTGGCATACAAAATCAGTAGTCGGTAATTTTTCCGTTTTTTTAATACCGTTAAAACCTCCTTCTATTTCAGTAAAGTTTCTGATTCCGTGTGAGTTAAGTATGCTTGCGGCAATCATGCTTCTATATCCGCCTGCACAGTGAAGGAAGAAGTGTTCCGAATCATCTATGGTGCGGGCCCAGTCACTGATAGTGTCTAATGGCTTATTGTAAGCATTGTCAATATGTTCTGCAGAATATTCAGTTAGTTTTCGTACATCAATTACTTTTGCATCTTCTGTAAACTGCTCAGCAAATTCAGCAGGGGTAATTCTTTTAATCTCATCAGTTTCCTTACCCGCATTTTTCCAGGCTTCAAAACTTCCCTTCAGATATCCTGCTACGTTATCAAAACCTACTCTGCTTAGTCTGGTAATTACTTCTTCTTCAGTTCCTTCATCTGTTACCAGTAATAGTGGATGTTTTACGTCTACGATAAGGTTTCCTACCCATGGGGCAAAATCACCTTTCAAGCCTATATTGATGGAGTTGGGAACAAATCCTTTATGGAAGTCTGCCGCTCCTCTTGTATCTAAAATTAATGCTCCGGTTTCTTCAGCCAATGCTTCAAAATCTTCAGGTGCTACAGGTTGTAAACCTTTGTTCATTACAACATCCAGACTTTCATATCCTCCTTTGTTTAATGTGACATTCATTCCGAAATATTTCGGAGGAGCTGTTAACCCATCAAGAACTTCTCTGATGAAAGAGGCTTTATCAGGTTGATTAAGCGCATAATTCGTTCTCTTTTGGTTTCCTAAAATGTCTACCGTTTCCTTCTGCATATTTTTTCCGCAGGCAGAACCAGCACCGTGAGCAGGATAAACCGTAATGCTGTCATCCAATGGCATAATCTTGTTCTGAAGACTGTCATACAGAATTCCCGCAAGGTCTTCCTGAGTAAGATTAGTTGCCTTCTGTGCAAGATCCGGTCTTCCGACATCCCCTAAAAACAGAGTGTCACCAGTAAAAATTGCAGTTTCAACACCATTTTCATCTATTAAAAGGTAAGTGCTGCTTTCCATTGTGTGTCCTGGAGTGTGCATTACCTTTATTTTTACTTTTCCGATCTCAAAAATCTGATTGTCTTCAGCAATGATTGCTTCAAATTCAGGAGCTGCGGTCGGTCCATATACAATTGGCGCTCCTGTTTTTTTGCTTAAATCCAAATGCCCGGATACAAAATCAGCATGGAAGTGAGTTTCAAAAATATATTTTAAAGTGACATTGTCTTTTTCCAGACGATCCAGGTAAGGTTTTACTTCTCTTAAAGGATCTATAATGACAGCTTCATTCTCTGATACAATATAATAGGCACCCTGAGCCAGACAGCCCGTATATATTTGTTCAATTTTCATTGGGGTCTTTTTTTAATGAGTTAAAGATACAAAGTATTAGATAAATTCTAAATGAAATGTTAAATCCCATTGATAGTTTCTTTCAATACTTTGTTAAACGAATGTTTAATCCATTGTGTTTTTCAGCAAAAAGAATGCCTTACATCTTATGAATTTGCAAATGCTGTTTTTTATCATGTCTTCTTTAGAAATCATCTATTGTTCATAGATCGATACATGTGGTTTGAAATTTGTTTATGCAGATACAAACTTATTTTTTGAAGAAATAAAAATAAGTTCATTGGAAAATATCTTTACATATTCTCCAAAAATTTTATATTTATAAGTTAAAAAAGCGATCAGATGGCAGACAAAACACAATTTATTGAAGAACTAAACACAAGATACACTCCAAAAGGAGAACATATTATATTAGGAAAAGGAATGCTGGATGGAGAAGTTGTTACAGAAGTAAACGTAACCATTCCCCTGAAAACGATTAACCGTCATGGTCTTATTGCCGGAGCCACCGGAACTGGTAAGACCAAAACACTACAGGTATTTGCAGAACAGCTTTCTCATGCAGGGATTCCATCTCTGGTTCTGGATATCAAAGGAGATTTCTCCGGAATTGCAGAAGCAGGCCAGATGAATCCTATCATTGAAGAAAGATATGCTAAAACACAGCTTCCTTATAATCCGCAAAGCTTTCCGGTAGAACTGATGAGTATTTCCGGAGGTGACGGTGTAAAATTGAGGGCTACTGTTACAGAATTTGGACCTGTTTTACTAAGTAAAATCCTTGAACTTAATGATACTCAGCAAAGCATTATGTCTATTGTCTTCAAATATTGTGATGATAAAGGTCTTCCGTTGATTGACCTTAATGATTTGAAGAAAGTATTGCAGTATGTGACGGATAATGCACAAGGAAAAGCAGAGCTTGCAGCAAATTACGGTTCCATTGCATCGGCATCTCTTGGAACAATTTTAAGATCTATTGTTGCTTTGGAACAACAGGGGGCTGCAGGTTTCTTTGGAGAACTGAGCTTTGATGTTCATGATTTACTGGAAACAAGAGACGGAAAAGGAGTAGTCAATATTTTAAGAGTGTCGGACATTCAGAATAAGCCGCAGCTTTTCTCAACGTTTATGCTTTCGCTTTTTGCAGAAATTTATATGACGTTTCCTGAAGAAGGAGATAGCGGTAAACCAAAGCTGGTATTATTTATAGATGAAGCACATCTTATTTTTGATGAAGCTTCCAAAGCTCTCCTTTCACAGATTGAAACGATGGTAAAACTGATTCGTTCCAAAGGAGTGGGAATTTATTTCATTACCCAGATCCCGGGAGATGTTCCTGAAAATGTACTTTCTCAATTAGGATTAAAAATCCAGCATGCATTAAGAGGTTTTACAGCAAAAGATAAAAAAGAGATTTCTAAGGCCGTTGAAAATTATCCTACCACAGAATACTATAATGCTTCCAGCCTGATCCAGAATTTAGGAATCGGGGAAGCGTTTGTTACGGCTCTGGATGAAAAAGGAATACCTACACCATTAGTACACACTTATCTGATCTCTCCGGAATCAAGAATGGATGTTCTGAGTGAAGCTGAAGTCTCTGATTTAACCGGTAGATCTGCACTCGTTGCAAAATATGAACAACCTATTGACAGAGAGTCTGCTTATGAAATGCTAACCAACAGAATGGAACAGGCTGCACAAAATCCAGCACCTACCCAAAAAACAAAACCGGTAAAAGAAGAACCTGGTATGTTTGAGCAGGTATTGCAGAGTAAAGCCGGCCGTACTTTTACTTCTACATTAATGAGAGAAGGAGCAAAAGCGATTCTCGGGATGTTCGGTTTGGGAGGCAGAAGAAGATAGTTTGAGGGATAATAAGGGATGATCTGCTGGGTTTTGATATAATTTTTGTTATTTTAGCAGGTTATCTTTACTTAACAGTGAGAAATAAAACCTGATTTTATTGGGGAATAAATCAGAGGTTTTAAATATGAATTATAAAATAGCAGTTAACACACATTAGAATGTATTCAATTATAGATATAGAAAGTAATGGTGCAGGTTATAGAAATGAATGCATTATAGATATTGCCATCTACAGATATGATGGTCAGAAAATTACGGATCAGTTTATATCCCTTGTTAACCCTGAAGGAGATATTACCCCTTTTGTACAGAAATTGACCAGTATTACCCCAAAAATGGTCAAAACAGCTCCGAAATTTCACGAAATTGCCAAAAGAGTCATTGAAATTACTCAAAATACGACGTTGGTAGGCCACAATATTGATTTTGATTACAGAATGCTTCGTCAGTCTTTCAAAAGGCTTGGTTATGAATTCAAAATCAATACTTTAGATACTATTCCTTTGGCTAAAAAACTGATTCCTGATGAGGTAAGTTATTCTCTTGGAAAACTGGTGAAATCACTGGGAATTCCTTTGACCAATCATCATAGGGCTGAAGGCGATGCAAGAGCTACACTGGAACTTTTTAAACTTCTTGTTTCAAAAGATACTGAAAACGAGATTATTCAGAAACAGCACGAAGAATCTAATGCAAAAACCTATATTAACAAGATCAAAGAACTTACTCAGGATCTTCCTAATGATAAAGGCTTTGTTTATTTTCAGGATGAAGCAGGGCGCATTATTTTCTCCGATTATGTACAGGATATCAACAAGTTTTCCAAAAAAGTTTTCAATTCCAAATCCAAAAAATGGGAACAGACTCAGAAAGATGTTGAACAGATTAATTTTGAGCTTACAGGAACAGACATTATTGCTAAGCTGATTTTGAATTCCAAGAATATTAAAAAGAAAGAAGTATTGCCTTTTGGATTGTATTTCAGGAATAATAAATATATAGTTGAGAAAAATACACTCAATAAAACCGAAAAACCTGTTTTAAAATTCAGATCATTCACGCAAGGAACAAAAGCAGTTCAGTTTATTGGTTCTCAGGAAGAGTTTAAAGATTATGCCGTATTAAAGCAGAAAATTGAATTCAGAAAAAGAAATGAACTTTGGCTTGGGCCGGGAAGAAAACTGGGTGAAAAATTATTTTTAATCATCGAAAACGGAAAAGTTATTTCATTTGGTTTTTATGAGCTGTTTACGCAGATTCAGACTCTAAGTAAGCTGGCTAAATTAAAAATTGATCTTCCGTTATCTTCCACAGATTTGAATAATGAATTACAGCTGGCACTGCTTCGAGGTGATTTTGAGACCCTGCCTTTACCGAAATGATATAGGAATTAACACTTTATAAGTTGATCTGAAAGAAGATGCTTTTCAAATCAATTTTCGTAAAATAAAAAATAAATAGTATTTTTGCAAAAAATAAATAGTAGCAATGCAAAATTTTAAACAAATAAAAACTGGAAAAAAGGGAGCTGTAAGGTTCTCTAAGGTTTGGAATATTTAAAAGAGTTGTCTTGCATAAAAAATAATCAATGCGGCAGGCTCTTTTTATAAGAATCTGCCTTTTTTTATGTTAAAATGAAATTATGAATTCAAAAGAATTATTAAAGATTGCCAATGAGTTTGGCACCCCGGTGTATGTTTATGATGCGGAATCCATCAAAGTTCAATACGAAAAACTTACATCTTCTTTTTTAAAACATACAAAGTTCTTCTATGCAGCGAAGGCGTTGACAAACATCAATATCCTTAAGTATGTCAAGAATCTGGGAGCTTCTTTGGATTGTGTATCCATTAATGAAGTAAAGCTTGGATTAAAGGCAGGATTTTCAAAAGAAAAGATATTGTTTACTCCCAACTGTGTTGATCTTGCTGAAATAGAAGAAGCAATGACTTTTGGTGTTCATATAAACATTGATAACATTTCTATTCTTGAACAGTTCGGGAACAAGTACGGAAATACATATCCTATTTTAGTAAGAATCAACCCGCATATTTTTGCCGGCGGTAACTATAAAATTTCAACAGGGCATATTGATAGTAAATTCGGTATTTCCATTCATCAGGTGCGTCATATCGAAAGAGTGATGAAAAGTACAAATCTGAATGTGGAAGGACTTCATATGCATACAGGAAGTGAGATCAAAGATCCGGATGTATTTTTACAGGCTCTGGAAATCATGTTAGAACTTTCTGAACATTTCCCGAACCTGAAATATCTGGATATGGGAAGTGGTTTCAAAATTCCTTATCAGGACAGTGAAGAAGAAACAGATGTAAGAACATTAGGGAAGAAAGTAGAAAAAGTAATTTCTGAATTTTCAAAATCTACAGGAAAGAAATTTGAGTTATGGTTTGAACCAGGGAAATTCTTAGTTGGGAAAAGCGGATATTTATTAGTTAAAGCTAATGTGATCAAGCAGACAACTGCTACTGTTTTCGTGGGAGTAAACTCAGGATTCAATCACCTTATCCGTCCAATGTTCTATGATTCTTACCACATGATTGAAAACTTATCCAATCCAAAAGGAGCAGAAAGAATTTATACCGTTGTAGGAAACATCTGTGAAACCGATACGTTTGCATGGGACAGAAAACTGAATGAAGTGAGAGAAGGAGACATTCTTGCCTTCCATAATGCGGGAGCTTATGGTTTTGAAATGAGTTCAAACTTCAATTCAAGATTAAAACCTGCTGAAGTACTGTTCTTAGACGGAAAAGCACATTTGATCCGTAAAAGAGATGAGTTTGAAGATCTATTGAGAAATCAGATCGAAGTAGTGATGTAAACTCAAAATATAATATTTGAACAGCCGCCTTTTTGGGTGGCTGTTTTGTTTTAAAGCTATATGTTTGGCTATTGTTGATGTACCAAACCTATGAGATTTTAAAAATATTAGAATAAATTTTCACTATAAAAATTACAAAGTTTTAACATTGAAACCGGGTGACAGTTCCAACTTTATTAGCTAAATTTGATAGACATAGGGTTACTGATACCCATCTCTAGCCCTGTTTTTCACCAAAAAATAATACCAAAATATAATAATTATGGCAAAAAACATAGCAGAGCAAATTGTTGAAATGCTCGAAAATGCCAATGTGAAAAGAATTTATGCAGTAACCGGTGACAGTCTCAACCATCTGAATATTGCTGTCAAAAAAAGCAGCATCCAATGGATTCATGTGCGACACGAAGAAGTAGGAGCTTATGCAGCGGCGGCAGAGGCAGAACTGGATGGTCTGGCGGTATGTGCAGGAAGTTGTGGCCCGGGACATGTTCACCTTATCAATGGAGTGTATGAAGCGCACAGATCTCATGTTCCTATGCTGGTGATTGCTTCCACGATTCCCAGTGACGAAATGGGAATGGATTACTTTCAGGAAACCAACACGATAAAACTTTTTGATGACTGCAGTTATTATAATCAGATGATTACCCGTCCGGAGCAGGTGCAGAGAACCGTTCAGACTGCTATTCAACATGCAATTTCAAAAAAAGGAGTTGCTGTGATAGGACTTCCGGGAGATGTTTCCGAACTGGATGCGGAAGAAGGGGCTACTTCCACTCAAATCTTTAAAACCAATCCTGTTGTGAGACCTTCAGATGACGAACTGAAGCAACTGGCAGCATTGGTAAATAATAGTAAAAAAGTAACTTTATACTGCGGAGCAGGAGCAGGAGAGGCAAGTGCCGAAGTTATACTATTGTCTAAGCTTTTAAAAGCACCTGTAGGATATTCTTTCCGGGGAAAAATGGCAATTCAACCTAATAATCCTAATGAAGTGGGACTTACCGGATTGTTGGGGTTTCCATCGGCTTATCATGCAATGCACGAAGCAGATCTGGTTCTTCTTTTAGGAACCGATTTTCCGTACCAGAAATTTATGCCGGTAAAAAATAAAATTGTACAGATAGACGAAAGTCCGGAAAGATTGGGAAGAAGAGCAAAACTGGAATTGGGTCTTGCAGGAGATATCAAAGAAACGATAAGAGCATTGCTTCCTTTATTAGAAGAAAAAACGGATGTTCACTTTTTGAATGAGCAGCTGGCATTTTATGATAAAGTAAAAGAAAATCAGTTGGAATATGTAAAAGATTTTGGCAAAGAGAATGCTATCCAACCGGAATATGTGGCGCATACTTTAGATAAACTGGCCAAAAAAGATGCTATTTTTACCGTAGATACAGGAATGTGCTGTGTGTGGGGAGCCCGGTTTATTACAGGAACGGGTGAAAGGAAAATGCTTGGTTCTTTTAACCACGGATCAATGGCCAATGCTATGCCGATGGCAATCGGAGCTGCTTTAGCACACCCGGAAAAACAGGTTATTGCCATGTGTGGAGACGGAGGATTGTCTATGTTATTGGGGGATATGGCGACTATTTTTCAATATAAATTACCCATAAAACTAATCGTTTTCAACAACAGGACCCTTGGCATGGTAAAACTGGAAATGGAAGTCGGCGGAATGCCTGACAATGAAACCGATATGATTAATCCCGACTTTGCTATGGTAGCTCATGCAATGGGATATCCGGGTAAGAATGTACACCTTCCCGAAGAAGTGGAAAGCGCGATCCAAGAATGTCTGGATCACAACGGGCCTTATCTTCTGAACATCTTTACCAACCCCAACGCACTTGCTCTTCCTCCTAAAATTGAGTTTGATCAGATTATGGGAATGACCAAATCCATGGCGCAACTGATGCTTGGTGGTAAAATGGATGAGGTTTTTGAAACGGTGAAAACGAATTATAAACACATCAAAGGCCTTCTTTAAGGTCAGAATATAAAGATTTCAAGACATACTTTGAATTCACAATATTCATACTTAAAACTTCATACTTTGTGTGAAGTTTTTCTTTTTTATAAATAAGCTAAATATTTACCTTTGTTTATTATTAGGAAACAAAATTATGAGAACGATACTTTTATTTTTGACCTTATGTGCAGCGAATTTTTCATTTGCACAGGATCAGGAAGAACGAGATGATTCATTTATCAGAGAAAGTAATAAAACTCTTTTAAAAATAGATATTAAAGAACCTTTTATGCAGGTTGCTGTAAAATGCAATGATTTTAAACCTGCAGCTTATGAAGGAGGCGTTGCTGCCTATAAAGATATTCTGAACAAATATATGTATGCTTATCTCAATTCAGATTTCTATGCGCTTACAGGAGACTTTACCTTTACTCTAGTTCTTGATGATAAAGGAAAAGTTGTGGATGTAAAGGGGACGCCTAAAGTTCAGAACAGTGAAGTTTTTTTTGACGATATGCAGTATGTTGTAAGAAGAATAAAGAAAAACTGGACACCGGCGTCTTGTAACGGGCAGCCTGTAGCTTCACAGATTAAAGTTAAAATGAACTTCTCTTCAATGTCAGCAGATATTGATTAAATAATTTAAACACAAAAATGAAAAAGACTTTTATTATTTTTTTTCTGGCTTTTGTCTCTCTGTATAAAGCTCAGATACTTGATGAATACCCGGAGAAGCAAAGCTTTTATGAAGGTGGAATAGTTAATTTTTACAAAGATGTTCATGAATTTCTTATCAATAGTACATTGAAGGAATGTGATGATAAAGAAATTTATCAGCCTAGAATTATCATCACCGATAAATCTGAAGTTAAATTTATTAAAGACCAGGATACGGCTAATATTGCAAGGAATAAATGTGCATATGATCTTTCCAGAGAAGTTCTTAAGAATCTTAAAAAATGGAAACCTGCTGAAGTAAAAGGCTGGAAAATTGGAGCCATTACAGAATTTATTTTATATCCAAAAGATCTGATGAGCAATTATCAACCGGGTTATGATGCCAATAAATTTGTAGCACATACCAAATACCCAGAAGGATCAAAAGCTTTTCATACATTATTTCATGATAATTTTATGATGATTTTTGAAGATTATCAACTTAACGGGAAGGTAAATCTGGAATTTTATATCAGTAAAGACGGGCATATTATTAATCCTAGAATTTATCCTGAGATTTATAATCAAAATTTTAATAATGATTTTATGCGGACTCTTGCAAGGATGAAGAAGATCTGGATACCAGCTTTTTATAAAGATATTCCTATTGTTGAGAGGATTTCATTTCCGGTACAGTTTTCAGTAACATTTACTGAAAGATAATCCTGACATTCTGTCACAATATTTTGTATCTTTGCAAACTTATTTGTTCGTAATTTAAAATTGCGAACCTTAAATTGATTATCGTGCAGGAAAAATATATAGACGAAACAAAACAGGGCGAAGCTTTTGCTATTGCAGAAAGACCTGAGAATTCTAAAAAACTGTTTTTAGAAAGCTATGGTTGTCAGATGAATTTCTCTGACTCTGAAATTGTTGCATCCATTCTTAATGAACAGGGGTATAATACAACGATGAAAGTTGAAGAAGCTGACCTGATTCTTTTAAATACATGTTCTATCCGTGAAAAAGCAGAACAGACTGTAAGAATGCGTCTTTCCCAATTCAAAAATCTTAAAAAAGAAAAACCGAATATGACGGTTGGTGTTTTGGGTTGTATGGCTGAAAGATTGAAAACCAAATTCTTAGAAGAAGAACAGCTGGTTGATCTTGTTGTAGGTCCGGATGCTTACAGAGACTTGCCAAATCTTTTAAAAGAAACCGACGATGGAAGAGATGCAATCAACGTAATTCTTTCCAAAGAAGAAACGTATGCAGATATCAATCCTGTCCGTTTAGGAGGAAACGGCGTTACAGCTTTTGTTACCATTACCAGAGGTTGCGATAATATGTGTACGTTCTGTGTAGTTCCTTTTACAAGAGGAAGAGAAAGAAGCCGTGATCCACATTCTATTATTGATGAATGTAAAGACCTTGCCAACAGCGGATATAAAGAAATTACCCTTTTAGGACAAAATGTAGACTCTTACCTTTGGTACGGAGGAGGTCCTAAAAAAGATTTCGCCAAAGCTTCTGAAATGCAGAAAGCAACAGCTGTTAATTTTGCCCAGCTTCTTGATTTGGTGGCTAAAGCAGTTCCTGAATTAAGAATCAGATTCTCCACTTCAAATCCACAGGATATGAGTCTGGATGTATTCAGAATGATGGCAAAACACGATAATATTTGCAAATACGTACACCTTCCTGTACAAAGCGGAAGCAATAATATGCTTGAAGCAATGAACAGACAGCATACGCGTGAAGAATATCTTGAGTTGATTAAAAAAGCAAAAGAAATTGTTCCTGAAGTTGCCTTTTCTCAGGATATGATCGTTGGATTTTGTAATGAATCTGAAGAAGATCACCAGGATACTTTAAGCCTGATGAGAGAAGTAGAATATGACTACGGTTACATGTTCGCTTACTCAGAAAGACCGGGAACTCCGGCTCACAAAAAGATGGAAGACAACATTCCTGCCGATGTGAAGCAGAGACGTCTTGCTGAGGTTATTGCACTTCAGGGAGAACTTTCAAAACAAAGAATGAAATCTTATGTAGGAAGAATGCACCAGATTCTGATTGAAGGAATTTCCAAAAAGAACAAAAATCAATGGAAAGGAAGAAACTCTCAGAATGCCGTATGTGTCTTCGATCAGCTTGAAGGACAGAAAATTGGTGACATTGTGAACGTTTTTGTCTATGACAATACACAAGGCACACTTTTAGGGAGAACAGCGGAATAATTATATATATTCTTAAAAGAAAATCAACGGCTATATTACCGTAAGATTTTTAGTAAATTGTGAAAGAAAGACAGGCCTGTTCAGATTACAACATATGAACCGGGATCTGAAAGAAACTGTGCTTGATGAAGAATTAGAAAATTGATTGCTGCAGTTTACAAAATCACTCGGTGGCCGGATGCCAAAAGAGATAAAAGGTTTAAAAGTAGATTATTATCAGTATTTAACCTATAAAATTGAAAATGGAAAAGTTTCAGAGGTATTACCTTAGCTTTTTGTTACTTATCGTTTACACCAATACTATTGCACAGGTCAACTGTAATGCAGTAGAGGGTGAGAACTGTAAAAAAGCGTGTGAGTTATACAACTGGGCTTCAGATTTACAAGGTTTCGCAGAATCTCAGGAAGGTTTCGATAAAGCCATTGAACTGTGTCCTGATTTCTCCCGTGCTTATATGGAAAAAGCTGTTCCATATCTTAAAAACGGTGATTTCGTAACCTGGAAAATTTTAATTGATAAAGCAGTTGCTTTAGATCCCCAAATGCATCTTGGCTATAGAGGCTGGACTAAGTTTCAGTTTTTAAGAGACTATAAAGGTGCTATTCAGGATTTAGAGGAGCTAAAAAAATATTATCCCGGAGATTTAGGAAGATCTCAAAACAGAGACTATAATCTGGATGTAGTAAAAGCTATGTCCTACAGTGCGTTAGGACAAAAAGAAAAAGCAGCGGGGATTATAGAAAGGCTTCTGGCTACCAGAGGTTATGTGAAGGGAATGTTTGATCATTACCAGCTGGGAGTTACTTATTTCGAGCTGGGAAGGTATGACAAAGCCCTGGAAAATTTTGAAAAACGAAGCAAGGAATACAACTTTGCCGAGAATATATACTTTAAAAGTAAAGTTTCTAAGATCAGAAACAAAGATTATTTAGATTTAAAAATGTTAGCCCTACAAACAAACGTATGATGAAGGAAAGACGATGAAGAATGTCTACACTCATCATTTTAACAAAGTCTACAGAAAAGAGATGTAAGAGCTGTAGAAGATTAACATTAAATCAATAATCAAAAATTTACTTATGAGCAACGAGTTACAAAACATAAAAAACCGTTTCGGAATTATCGGAAACTTTCCGGCACTCAACCGGGCCCTGGAAAAATCTATTCAGGTTGCCCCTACAGATATTTCTGTACTGGTAATAGGGGAAAGTGGGGTAGGAAAAGAATTTATTCCGAAAATTATCCATTCAGAATCTAAAAGAAAACATCAGCCTTATATTGTGGTAAACTGTGGAGCCATTCCGGAAGGAACCATAGATTCTGAGCTGTTCGGGCATGAAAAAGGTGCTTTTACAGGAGCTACTGCTACAAGAAAAGGATACTTTGAAGTAGCTGATGGCGGAACAATCTTTTTGGATGAGGTGGGAGAACTTCCACTTCAGACTCAGGTTCGTCTTTTAAGAGTTCTGGAAAGTGGGGAATTTATGAAAGTGGGATCTTCACAGGTTCAGAAAACCAATGTAAGAATTGTAGCCGCTACCAACGTTAATATGATGAAAGCAATCCATGACGGAAGATTCCGTGAGGATTTATATTACCGTTTGAATACCGTTCAGATAGATATGCCGCCTTTGAGAGAAAGAAAAGGAGACATTCATCTGTTATTCAGAAAATTTGCGATAGACTTTGCAGAAAAGTACAGAATGCCGGAACTTGAACTGGAGCAGAGTGCTGTTCATTACATAGAAAGTTATTCCTTCCCGGGTAACGTCCGCCAATTAAGAAACTTAGTAGAGCAGATGACCGTTGTGGAAAGGAACAGAAATATAACTGCTGAGAAGCTGTCTGAATATATTCCTATGGAAACCCACCTTCCTATGGTGGTCAATACTCAGAATACTCCTAAGCAGAACGATTTTGGAAGTGAAAGAGAAATCATGTATAAAATTCTATTCGATATGAGGAATGATATTAATGATTTAAAATCCTTAACTTCGGAATTGATTAAGAACAGAGGAACGGCAGATCTGAGCAACCATGAGAAAAACCTGATCAATAGGATTTATACCCCTGAAAGTCAGCCTCAGGTGAATCCGGGGTCTTTAGTCTATTTTGAAAATAATAATGATGCACCGGTAGTTCAGACTCCAACAATTATTTCAACTCCTGATGACAGCTATGAAGATATTGAAGATATCGAGGTAGAAGAAAACAGACCAGAGTCACTTTCTCTACAGAATAACGAAAAAGACTTGATTATTAAGGCGTTGGAGAAGCATAAAGGACGTAGGAACAGAGCCGCAGATGAACTGGGAATCTCGCAAAGAACTTTATACAGAAAAATAAAACAATATAACCTGGAAGATTAGCACAACATAAATAATGAAAGTAAATTTAACACCTAAGCCGATCAATTTTAAACTCGGAGAATATATTAATAAAGGAGTCGAACTTTTAAAGAAAGATTTCGGGAATATTTTTGTAGCATTTTTAGTGTGCTTTATCATGTCCATTATTCCGTTCTGCGGACTATTGGCGATGGGTAATTTATACAAATATCTTCAAAGACTGAACAGAAATCAACCGGCAAGTCCCGGAGATATCTTTGATTTTAAAGACTTTATGCCTTACTTTATGTTGCAGTTAATTATTTTTGGAGGTGTTATGTTACTTTACATTCCTTTATTTGCCGTGATGGGTGTGTCAGGGGCATTTTCTGAGCGTAATGAAGCTAATCCGATGGTTGCTCTTTTTGTGTTTCCTTATGTATTCTTACTGATTGCAGCGATCTACTATTTCGTATTGAAGGGTTTTTATATCATTCCATTAATCAGTCTTAAAGGAATTAAGGAAATAAAAGAAGCCTGGAATATTTCAAAAATAATGACCAAAGGAAATCTGTTGTCAATTTTTCTTTTCTCATTAGTAGTAAGTATTTTAGCTCAGATTGGTATTGTTGCCTGCGGAATAGGAATTTTTCTTACCATGCCATTTTTATACACGGCAAACTATTTTGCTTATGAAGATGCTATTCAACAAATTGAGTATGATGAAATTATTGAAATTGGATCTAAAAATGAATTTTAAAATTAAAAATATCAGCCTGAAACAATCACTGCTTACAGTAATGCTATTTGCATTGCTGGGAGTTTTAAATTCATGCTACAGCTTTACGGGATCATCTCTTACAGATGAAAAGACAGTTCAGATCAATGAATTTCCGAATAATGCACCCCTTGTAAACCCTGCATTATCCCAACAGTTTTCTACAGCAATACAAAACAGATTTCTTCAGAGAACAACACTGAAAGGAACAAAAGAAAATCCAGATATCCTGATAGAAGGAGAAATTACAGACTATTCCATTACTCCTACTACAATCAGTTCCAATACCCAGACAAACCCATCGGGTGGAGTGATTCAGCAGGCACAGAATAAACTTACGATTACCGTAAAGGTACATTATGAAAACAAAATTCATCCGGATGCAAGTTTTGACAGAACCTATTCCGATGAAGCAGCTTTCAACAGTGATGTATCACTAAGTCAAATCGAAGACCAGCAGGTAAAGTTGGTAACAGATAGAATTATTAATAAGATATTTAACGACATTGTAGCGAATTGGTAAGATGAATCCGAGAGTTTTAGAATTAATAAAAAATCCGAAAAATATTCAGTCCGAAGACCTTGGTCTTTTGAAAGAAGAGATTCACACTTTTCCTTATATTCAGAATATCAGGGCACTTCACCTGTATGGAGTCCATCTGTACGAAAAAGAAAATTATCAGAAAGAGCTTTCTACAACGGCAGCATATACTACTGATAAAAAGATTTTGTATCAGCTGATCAACGGAAAGATCAAACCAGAGCCAAAGCCAGAGATTGTTGAAGAGAAACAACCCTCTAAAATAATTGAAAAACCAGCTCAATTAGCTCCGAAAACCAAGTCTTTCCCTATCAGAAGAGAAGAAGACGTTTCTGTAGAAAAACCAACAGAAGAACAGGGAACGGCATGCGTTTTACCAACTGCACAGGAGGTTAAACATATTTATATCAATGGTGAACGAAACAGGATTTTATTTGAAGGAGAAGAAAACTTCCTTGATGAGCAAAATTCCGAGACGATAGATCTTGAATCTACTTTGGAATCAGGTGTTTTGGTTACTCAAAAAACTGAACCTGTAGTGGAGGAACCTGTTCAGCAAGAAGAAAAGCAAGCTGAAATAGAGGAGAAGGCAGGAGAAAATTTTACACCGGAAACGATCATTCATGAAAATCAGATTTCTTCAGAAAATGAAGAAGAAAAGATTGAAGAGGGCGAAAATACCAGTTTCCATGAGGTGTCTCCTTTATTGTCGGAGGAAAATACTGAAACAATAGCAGAAGAGCTTGTAAATGTAGGGTCAACCGATAATGAAGCTATATCTGTTTCTGAAGAAGAACCCGTTCAACAAGAAATACAAACTGAAGTAGAAGAAAATGCCGGAGAAAACTTTACGCCGGAAACCATTATCAACGAAGATCAGATTTCTGCTGAAAAAGAAAATAATAATCTAGAAGAGCCATCAGTAGAAGTATCCGATGCTGAAGTAAGCTTCCATGGAACAGATTCATTCCTGCCGGATGTTAAAATCCAGGCCAACAACGAAGAAATTTCTGAAAAACCTGAAGTTTCCCAGCCTCATATCAATAAACATGAGGAGGAAATGAGACGCCTGATTGAAGAAGTTGAGAAAAAAATGAAGGAGGCTAAACCTGTTGCTCAAGAAGAAAAGGAAGAGCCTGAAACAGCTGAAGATCATGAAATTAGCTTTGCTGAAACTCAAAATTTCCATTTCTGGTCAACAAGTGAGGATAAGCCTGTTGAAATTAAAGAAGAACCTGTAAAGGAAGAAGTTTTTGAAGATCAGTTATCTGAAGAGGTTAAAGCAGAAATTCCAGAAGAAAAAGAAGAAAATATTCCTGAAGTTCAGACAGCTTGGAAACCTATGAGTGTAGAGTCTAATATGCCTGATTCATTAATCAGCAAATCAGCAGAAACCACAGTTCCTGAAATAAAGACTCCGGTGGCAGAAATACCTCCTGCCGAAGAACCAGAACAGATAGTTGAAGTTGAAGCTCCATCTGAACCGATTGAAGCCATTGCAGAAATTGTTCAGGAAGATACTGTTTCAATAACAGAAGAAACTTCGGAAGTTGCTGAAAATCATTCTGCTCCTATTGAAGCAGTCGAAGAAAATACAGATAAAGCCGTTGTAAAAGAAGAAGTTCCTGTGATGAACGTTTCTTTCTTCGGAACTGATATCTCCACCCTCAAGGTGGAAGAAAAGCAGAAAGAAAGCAAAGAAGAATCTGTAGAGCAAATGCAGGAAGTTACGATGAAGAATACAACACAGCAGCAATTAGACAGCAATGTTCCCGGTTTTATCAATACCTGGCAGAGCTGGCTTAAGATTGACAGAACTGAAGAGATCGAAAAGGAAAAAACGGAAATCAAAGAAAAGGCGATTGAGACCTTCATTGAAAATAACCCTAGAATCAGTCAGTTAAAAGAAGAAAGTTCCTATGTTGTAAAAGAAAAGAATGATGATATCTCACATTTGATGACAGAGACATTAGCAAATCTTTATTTTGAACAGAAATTATATACAAAAGCGATAAAAGCATTTGAAATATTAATCAAAAAGAGTCCTGAGAAAAAAGAATATTTTGAATCTAAAATACAGGATATTAAGGACTTCAGAAGTAAAAATTAAAAGAAAAAAGGTGCTGTTCTAAACAGTACCTTTTTTTATTTATAAATTTTGAGGGTTACTTTTATTGCCCCTTAATTTTTTCCAGGCTCTCCGGCCAAAAACAATAACAAGAATTAATGTAATTATTGCAAGAATTGCTGCAATTACCGGTGCTGCCATAGCAAGAACAGACATAAGACCTGCTCCTGCTGTTTCCGTAGTTCCTACCACAGAATTACCTAATCCTCCTGTTGTTGCCGTAGAAGCGGCACGTATTCCTGCAAACCCTGAACTGATGGTGGCTGCTGTACCTCCACCCGCAATTAATGCCAGTGCCCATTGCGGAAATGTTCCCAGCTCAGCAAACTGACTGGCAAATAATATAGAACCCGCTACCGTCGCCATTGGAATGGAAACCGTATCAAGCAGATGATCGACAAAAGGGATGTAATAGGCCAGAATCTCGACCACTGTGGCAATTCCTGTTGTAATTAATGCAGGAAGGCCTGCAAGCCATTCAAAATGCTCATTCATAGGAATCCAGTTGAAATAAGAAGAAAGACTTACGATGAACATCGGGAGAAAGACCCGAAATCCTGTAGCTGCCGCCAATCCAATCCCGATAAATGCACTTATGACATAAGAAAAGTAGGGAATATTATCTAACATATTAATTTTCAGATTTATTGTTTTCCCTAAAATTACAAAAAGTATATGATATTAAGTGTTGTTAATTTCTAAGTTCCGGGATGCGGGTTTCGAGCTTCGCTATTTGTGATTTACTTTAGAATAAAAAATTACTTTTTCTGGGCTTCACAAAGTTTTATAAACTGTGCCTCCACATCCTGAAACTTCGGTGGCATCTCAGGAGATACCCAGAATAGCATGGCCATCGTTTTTTCTCCAAAGGCTTCTTTAAATAAGTCTTTATTCAAACGGTAGCATTCTCTCAGCAATCTTTTGATTCGGTTTCTGTGTACAGCTCTTTTAAAATATCTTTTTGAAACAGAAACCCCGAACCTGGAAGCTTCTACCGGAAGAGTGGCTTTGTCCTTCAGAATAATGATTCTCAGATTTCCGGTGGTTCTCCATTTGCCCTTATCAAAAAGCAAACTGATTTCCGTATTTTTTTTGAGCTTTTCCGCTCTGGGATACTTGGAATTTGTCATTTACGGAGTGTAAATATTGTTTTTTATTTTTTTACCATATTTTACAGATTCATGTAGTCGTTTTACAAATCTGCGAAATAAACAGGAAATATTTAATCCTGATTTAATAAATGATTAATCACTTCTGAAGCTGTATACAGCCCGAAAATAGCAGGCATATAGCTTATTGTTCCGTAAAAAGATCTTTTATAATTGGTTCCGTCAGTCATTTTTAAACTTTCTTCATCCTGAATATCATTGGCAAAAACACAACGAACCCCTTTGTCAATTTTTACTTTTTTCAGTCTCTTTCTTACCTGTCTTGCAAGATGACAGTGTTCTGTTTTGCTGATATCTCTTACCAATACTTTGCTTGGATCAGTTTTGCCGCCGGCTCCCATTGAGCTTACGATCTTTATCCTTCTTCTTTTGGCCGCAATAATTAAGGAAAGTTTTGGAGTAACGCTGTCGATGCAGTCCAAAACATAATCAAATTTTGCAGAATCCAAAACTTCATCCATCCTTTCCGGATTCAGGAATTCATTGATTTTTGTTAAATTAAGCTGTGGATTGATGTCAAGAAGCCTTTCAGCAACCACATCTACTTTGTGTTTTCCGACAGTGGAATGTAAAGCAGGCAGTTGTCTGTTGATATTTGTAATATCTACCGTATCACCATCCACAATGGTCATATTTCCTACCCCGGCTCTCGCCAGAAATTCTGCGGCAAAAGAACCTACTCCGCCTAAACCTACAACAAGTACATTCGCTTTTATCAGCTTATCCAATCCCTCTTCCTTTACCAAAAGTTCAGTTCTTTCCAGCCAGTATTTATCCATTTTTTATTAAGTGTAAATTTTCTAAAATCTGTTCATTCAGTTGTTCCAAGGAAATACCTTTTATCTCCGAAACTTTAATGTACAATTCTTCAATGTTAAAGTCTTCATTGTCAGTTTCTAAAAAGATTCTGTTTAATGGAGTCCTTTTTATAATATCCTGCAAAGATAAATTATACAAAACAGCTTTTCCAAAACTCAGGTAAAAATTATTGCTCAGAAGATCTTCAGCAATTTGTCGTTTTTTATTGAAACCATGGATGATCATTGGCTGTTCGGCCTTCTTTTTAAAAGAAATCACCTCATAAAATTTTCTTACACAATGAATAATCAATGGCTTTTTTACCTCATTTGCGATCTTTATCTGTCTTAAAAAAACTTCCTCCTGAGTTTTCTGATCTATAGAAACCAAAGAATCCAAACCACATTCACCAATGGCAAAACAATTTTCAGACATCATGCTTCTCATCCACGAAAACTGCTGCTCTATATTATGAAGGTCAATATCATTTGGGTGAATGCCGATGGAATAAGGGAAATCAGGCGGAATTCCTTCTGATAAATTATAAATTCCGTTTCTGATATATTTTTTATGATGGTGAAAATCAAAAAATTCCATGTTCAAAAATAAGTATTTTCAGATTTAATTTAAAATTATTAAACGATCGTTTATAAATGTGTTAAAAATTTCTTAACTTTACTCAAAGTACACTTCATGAAAAAAAAATTTACGGAAAAACAGATTCACATACTGGATATTGCAGAAGAACTCATTGCCAAAAAAGGGTATGAGGGTACTTCTGTAAGAGATATCTGTTCCAAAGCCAATATTAATGTGGCTATGATCTCTTATTACTTCGGTTCTAAAGAGAAAATGATGTCTTATCTATACCAGTACAGGGTACTGAAAACCAGAGAGAATTTTTCAGAATTTGCAGATACCATCAAAGACGGGAAACCTGAGATGCAGTTGAGGGAGATGATCAAATATATTGTTTCTCAGCTGTTCAAGTACAACTATTTCCACGGGTTTGTTACCCAGGAGCTTCGCCATACAGAAAACCTGAAAGACGAATTGCTTGATTTCTACCAGTTATTCGTAAAAAAGCTGGATGAAGTAATTAAAAAAGGAGTCGCTTCCGGTGTGTTTACTTTTACCCCAAAGCCTGAAGATATCCTTACCATGATTATTGGATCCACTTTATTTGTCATCAGGAATAAAAACTTTTATGAGTTGTATGTGCCAAGTAAAAATGAAGAAACCTATACGAAAGAAGCTGAAAAAAAGGTGAGAATGAATCTTTTATTAAGTGTTTTTGCAATTTTGGGATACGCTGCAGACTAAAATTACGTTAAATATTCATAAAAAAAAATCTATTGACAAAAAAGTTATATTTTTGCAAATTAGTAAATCGGCTGTATAATCCGAAAACTGTTGAACTTTTTATATGAAAAAATATATTTTAGGTCTTTTTGCTGTAGCGGTAATTTCATCTTGTGTAAGCCAGCAGGAAAGAGCAATGAGGAGTGCTGATAAAGAATTTATCTTGAAAGCAGCTAACGAAAACTTTGCTAAGAAAAAGTGGAAAAATGCATTGGCTCTTTATGACAGACTTGCAAATCTTGTAGCAGGAACAGATGATTTTCCTAATGTAGGTTTCAACACTGCTTATGCCAATTATTATGACAAGAGTTATAAATTGGCAGGTCACCAGTTCAAAAACTTTGCAGTGAGTTTTCCGAAAGATCCAAGAGCTGAAGAAGCAGCCTACATGTCTGCATTGTGCTATTATGAAGGATCTATGGATTATAACTTAGATCAGTCCAGTACAGAATTGGCGATCAATGAGCTTCAGGACTTTCTGAACAACTATCCAAACTCTGAGAGATCTAAAAATATCAGCCAGCTAATTGATGAATTGTCTTATAAGCTTGAGTTTAAAGCCTATGAAAATGGAAGACAATACTACAAAATGGGAGAGTATAAAGCAGCGAATGTAGCATTTGAAAACGTTCTGGAAGATTTCCCAAGTACAAAACTTCGTTCAAAAATTTATGATTATATCATGAAGTCCCGCTATGAACTGGCGATGAAGTCAATCTATAATCTTAAAGCTGAACGTATTGAAAGTGCATTAACTTATACAAGGCTGGTAGAAAAAGAACTTCCTAATACAGAATATTCTAAAACAGCTGCAGATCTGAGAGAAAAACTGGAAAAGGAAAAAGAACACTTTGCTGTTGTTAAAAAAGAAACAGAAGCAAGAATGGCAGCTTTAACAGCAAGACAGAAAAAAGAAGCTGAAAAACTAGCTGCTCAGGGTAAAACTGAACAACAAGTTAAAGATCAGATTAGCAATGAAAAGAAAGCAATGCAGTTACAGAGGGACAGTGCAGCACTTAAGACCCCACCTCCTGCAGCGACTTTCAAAATTCAAAGATAATTCGTAAATTTGCCATCTTAAAATAAAAATAATTTTCTCAAAATGAGTGTAAAAGATACAAAAGCAGAAGTAAATACTATTACTTACGATAAAGATAAGATTGAAGATAAAGTAGGTTCAATCTATGAAGCTATTGTTATCATGGGAAAGAGAGCAGAGCAGATCAATGCGGAGATCCGTACGGAACTTCACAATAAATTGGATGAATTTGCTGTTCACAATTCTACATTAGAAGAGGTTTTCGAAAACAGAGAACAAATTGAGATCTCTAAACATTACGAAAAGCTTCCAAAGCCAACTTCAATTGCTATTGAAGAATGGTTAAACGAAGATGTTTATTTCAGAAAAACAGAAGATAGAAAATAATCATCTGTGTTTTTTATAAATGAGGGTCATAAAAGAAATTAGTTCTTTTATGACCTTTGTTGTTTTAAAGCCTGATTGTGTGGGAAAAAATAAGTATTTTAGTATTTCAAAAATTAGAACTCAATGAGTATTTCCGGTAAAAAGATACTTATCGCCGTCTCTGGTGGAATTGCGGCCTACAAAATTCATTTTTTGATAAGGGATTTTGTAAAAAAAGGTGCAGAAGTACAGGTTATTATGACCCCCGATGCAGAGCATTTTGTAACGAAACTAAGTCTGTCTACACTATCAAAAAAACCCGTGTACTCAGAATTTTACAGCGATAACGGAACTTGGAACAGTCATGTGGAAATGGCACTGTGGGCAGATGTTATGATCGTAGCCCCGTGTACAGCCAATACACTGTCTAAGATGGTTCATGGGATGTGTGATAATCTGGTTATTGCAACGTATATGTCTGCAAAATGCCCGGTTTTCATAGCTCCTGCTATGGACCTTGATATGTATGTACATCCTTCTACAAAGAAGAATCTGGAACTTGCAGAAAGTTTTGGACATATTATAATTCCTGCAGAAAACGGAGAGCTGGCTAGCGGATTGATCGGGCAGGGAAGAATGGCCGAGCCATCAACAATTTTTAGTGCTGTTGAACATCATTTTATGGAAAGCAGCCATTCCAAAAGCCTTGAAGGAAAAACCGTTTTAATTACTGCCGGGCCTACTTACGAAGCCATAGACCCTGTAAGATTCATCGGAAATCATTCATCTGGAAAAATGGGATTTTCTCTGGCTGAAGAAGCTTCAAAAAGAGGAGCAAAAGTTATTTTGATTTCAGGACCGAGCTTCCAAACCATTAATAATCCCAATGTTGAGCTTCATAAAGTAACTTCAGCAAAAGAAATGCTGTCAAAAGTATTTGAATTTTATGATGGGGTAGATATTGGTATTGCAAGTGCAGCGGTGGCGGACTATGCTCCCAAAGAAGTGGCAAAGGAGAAAATCAAGAAAAATGATGATAACCTGACCATTGAGCTTGTGAAGAATCCGGATATCCTTAAAACGATGGGTGAAAAGAAAACACACCAGTTTTTGGTAGGATTTGCCCTGGAAACCCAAAATGAAGAAGAAAATGCAAAAGGGAAACTGGAAAAAAAGAATCTTGATATGATTGTTTTAAACTCTCTTCGTGACGAAGGTGCCGGATTTAAAAATGATACCAATAAAATCAAGATATTTACCAAAACGGAGAAGAAAGAATTCAATCTGAAATCCAAAGACGATGTAGCAAAAGATATTCTCAATTTTGTTGAGTCTCAACTTTTAAAATAATTTTAATAAATTTCCGTTCTCAATTTTTAATAGACAATGAAAAAAATTATAAGCTTATTTTTTCTGTTTTTTATCTATACCCAAAGTTTCTCTCAAGAGCTGTTGGCAACCGTTCAGGTAAACTCTCAGCAGGTAGGAGGAAGTAACCAGCAGGCATATAAAGCATTAGAGAAAAGTCTCAGAGATTTTATCAATAATACCAGCTGGACAGGGAAAAAGCTTCAGAACTTTGAAAAAATAAAATGTGGTTTTTCCGTTGTTATTGGAGAAAGAGATGGGAATAGATTCAAAGGATCCATTGTTGTTCAGGCTATGCGTCCTGTTTACAATACAACTTACGAATCCCCTTTAATTAACCTTCAGGATCAGAGATTTGGTTTTGAATATATTGAAAATGAAAGTCTTATTTTTAATGAAAGACAATTTTCAGGGAAAAATCTTACCGATGTGGTGAGCTTCTATATTTATCTTATTTTGGGGATAGATGCAGACAGTTTCCAGTCTATGGGAGGATCTCAATGGTACTCAAAAGCACAGCAGATTGCTCAGAATTCTCAGAACAGAAACTATGAAGGCTGGAATACCATCAATGAGCCAAGAAGCCGCTCTATTTTGATTAATGAAATTATGAATCCCAACTGGAACCAGTTGCGTTCTACGATTTATACTTACCACAGAGCCGGTATGGATAACCTTTTCAATCAGGATCAGACAGCCGGGAAAAAAGTGATCTTTGATGCCCTGATGCAATTGAAAATGTATGAGAACACATTTCAGCAGGCATTTTTCTTTAATCTGTTCATGGATACCAAAAGTGATGAAATTTTCAATATTTTCAATTCAGGAAATAATGGAGGTTTAATTCTTAATGATCTTAAACAGACGATGATTATTCTTTCACCAAAAAATATTGATAATAAGTGGAATAAGTGGAAGGTGTAAGATTGAAATCTATTAACAAGCACCCTAAACATTTTCTCAATTCATTAAAAAAAAACTTATTTTTACAGTTCAAACTCAAATTGGACCATAATCCGGATTATCAATGCTTTCTAGAATATACATTAAAAACTTTGCCCTGATTGATACCCTTGAAGTATCTCTGAAAAATGGTTTACAGGTTATTACCGGTGAAACAGGAGCGGGTAAATCTATTATTTTAGGAGCGCTTCGGCTTATTTTAGGAGAAAGGGCAGATGTAAAATCAATTGCCAAAGCTGAAGAGAAAAGCGTAGTTGAAACTGAGTTCTCCCTGAATAATCAATTTAAGAAATTCTTTATTGAAAATGATCTGGACTATGAGCTTCAGACGATTATAAGAAGAGAAATCCTTCCTTCCGGAAAATCCCGTGCCTTCATCAATGATGTGCCGGTAACACTGGATATTTTGAAAGAACTTTCCTCACAGTTAATTGATATTCATTCCCAGTTTGAGACATCCAATCTTTTCACTTCAGAATATCAGTTTAAAATTATCGACGGACTTTCTGATAATAAAAAAATTATTGAAGAGTATCAAAAGGAATTTTCTGACTTTCAAAGTCTGAAACTGCTGTTGAAAAAACTGAAAACTCAATTATCAGAAGCCAATAAAGAAAGCGATTATAAAGATTTTTTACTCAATGAACTGGAAGAGCTGAAACTTGATGATGTAGACTATGAAGATGTTCAGAACCAGCTTTCCATTCAGGAAAATGCAGGGATGATCTCAGAAAATGTAGGTCAGATCCTGTCTAGGTTTCATCAGGAAGAAATAGGAATCTTGTCTTTCTTTCATGAAGCTACGCATAAGCTTTCAAAAATTTCCGAAGTTTCTACCAGTTTCGCAGAGCTTGATGAAAGGCTGGAAACCTCTTTTGTAGAATTGAAAGATATTATTTCTGAACTGGAACATGCGGCGGAAAGAGTTGAAATCAATCCTGAAAATCTGGTATATCTTACTGATCTGAATAATAAAATAAACGCTTTATTTCTTAAACATAATGTTTCAGATCTTAATGAACTGATTGAAATCCGAAACACGCTGGCAGGAGATCAGAAAGGAGCTTCTGAACTGGAAGCCCAGATTGAGGAAACAGAAGAAAATATTTCTCAGAAAGAAAAAACGCTACAGATCCTTGCTGAAAAACTTTCAAAAAACAGAAGCAAGAATGTTCCTGTTTTTATTAAAAAAGCAGAAAGTCTTCTAAAAAAATTAGGGCTGGAAAAAGCTAAAGTTGATATAGAACTGCAGGATGCTGAAGAATTCAACCCGTTTGGAAAAGAAAATATCCAGCTGTTATTCCAGGCTAATTCCGGCTTCCCTTTAAAACCAATTCAGACTGCTATTTCCGGAGGAGAAAGATCAAGGGTAATGCTTGCTGTAAAGAAAATTATTGCAGAAAGTGATGAGCTTCCAACCCTTATTCTGGACGAAATTGACACCGGAGTTTCAGGAAAAGTTGCCGAAGAGATCGGAAATCTTATGAGAGAAATGTCTGAAGACATGCAGCTGATCGTTATTTCCCACCTTGCGCAGGTTGCTGCAAAAGGAAATGATAATTATAAAGTGGTAAAACAGGATATTTCCGGCAAAACACAATCTACTATAATTCCTTTGAGCAACGAAGAAAAGCTGAACGAAATTGCCCAGTTACTTTCCGGAAGCAAAATTACGGAAGCAGCTCTGGCACAGGCAAAAGAGCTTATTGGATAACTCCATAAATCTATTTTTCTTTAAAAATTTGTAACATATTTTACATTATATTTACTAATGTAAAAAACTAACATATGTTTCTAAAGTTCCTTAGGCTTGAAATAAAAAGCTTCTTCCGTGGTACATCTTTAGGGATCAATCTGACCATGAAAATCCTTCGTTTTATTGCGATACTTTATTTCGTAGGATGTCTTGTAGGTGGAGCTTTTATAGCTTTTTTCTATATACAGGAGGAAATGCATCAGAATCCTTTGAAGATGATTTCAAAATTCATGATTATTGCCTGGATTATTGATCTTGTTCTTAAATATCTTTGGCAGGAAATTCCTACCCAGAATATCAAGCCATTCCTCACAATGAATATCCGGAAAAATACTTTGGTTAATTACATGCTTGCCAAAACTTTTCTTTCAGCATTCAGCTGGCTGAGTTCTTTATTCTTTATCACATTTTCACTGATTGCTTTATTCAACGGATATAGTATCTTAGGAGTATTGGTATGGCTTATAGGTGTAATTTCATTACTCTATCTGAATAATTTCATCAATATTTTCTTCAACGGTAAAGAAACTTTGGCAGTGATTATAGGAGTATGCTTTTTGGGCATAGGAATGCTGGGATATTACCATATTGTTCCGGTTTTATCATATTCTGAATCAGTTTTCTTTAGCTTCTATGAAAAACCATACTTTGCGCTGATACCTGTTGCTTTGTTTATAATGTTGTGGTGGATATGTTTCCGTTACCTTCGTAAAGAATTTTATCTTGACCAAGGTCTTGAAGCCAAGAAAACAGTAGGGAAAACAGAGAATATAGCTTTCCTTAATAAATATGGAGTTATTGGAACATTTATCAATAATGATATTAAAATGCTGAGACGTAATAAAGTCACCAAAGGGATTCTGCTGGGTAGCTTTATGTTTCTGTTTTATGGATTGCTGATGTTTACTTCTTCCCTATACAAAACTCCGGCGATGATGATGCTTATGGGACTTTTCGTGACGGGAGGTTTCCAGTTTCTGTTTGGACAGAGAGTTCCTGCTTTTGATAGTTCATATTATCCATTGATGATGACGCTGAATGTTCCTTACAAAGACTATTTAAAGGGCAAATGGTGGCTGATGAACATTGTAACAGGAGTTTCTATGATTGCAGCACTGTGCTATGTGTACTTTGGCTGGGAAGTGTATATTACATTCTTTGCTGCGGGATTATACAATATCGGAGTCAATTCTCAATTTACCTTATGGTCCGGGGCTTTCAACAAAACTCAGATTGATCTTAATTTAAAAGAGAAAAGAATGGGGCAGAAAGGAAGTTTCAACCTGATAACGATGCTTCTGCTGATTCCTAAAATGCTTCTTCCGATGGGTGTATTTGCCTTAGCAAAATATTTCTCAGGAATTACAGGCGGAGTAATAAGCATTGCCATTATCGGTATTATCGGATTTTTCTTGAGAGAGAAGATCTTCAATATTATCGTAAAACTTTACAAGAAAGAAAAATACAGCACACTGGATGCATTTAAAAATATAAGTTAAGCCATGATCAACATACAAAATTTATCCAAAACATACGGAACAGCAACCGTTCTTAATATTGAACATCTTGAAATTCCAAATGGGGAAACATTTGGCCTCGTAGGGAACAACGGAGCAGGAAAAACAACTCTTTTCAGCCTGATGCTGGATTTGATTCAGGCTACCACAGGATCTGTAAGTATTAACGGAATTAAAGTCAGTGAATCTGAAGCATGGAAAAATAAAGTGTCAGCCTTTGTAGACGATACATTTCTTATCGGCTATCTTACTCCGGAGGAATACTTTTACTTCATTGGAGAGCTGAGAGGACAGAACAAAGCCTCTGTAGATGAATTCCTGAAGCCTTTTCACGATTTCTTCAACGGAGAAATCCTTAAATCCGGGAAATATGTCCGTGATCTTTCAAAAGGGAATCAGAAAAAAGTAGGAATTGTAGGGGCAATTATTGGGAATCCCGAAATTATTATTTTGGATGAGCCTTTTGCCAATCTGGATCCGTCCACACAGATTAAGCTTAAAAACCTGATCAAGGAATTATCCAAACAGGATGGTGTTACTTTCCTTATTTCCAGCCATGATCTTTCGCATACAACAGAAGTATGTAACAGAATAGTGGTAGTGAATAAAGGCCTTTTGGTAAAAGATATTCAGACCAACCCGGAAACTTTGAAAGATCTGGAACAATATTTTGCAGATCAGGTTTCAGTTTCGGATATTTAATACCACAAAAAAGAGGTATGAATACTATAGAATCACAAAATGTTACAGACTATCCAAATAGCAATACTATTTTCATGGTTTGGAAACTTAATGACAGCCCACAGCTGAAAGATATTTTTCAGGAGTTATGTGCTTTGGTTTTAAACCTTAATAATTCAGTTTTCAACCGTTTTCCGGACAGCAGAGCAAGCTGTGTAATGGGAATTGGGGCCGAGGCCTGGAGAAAGCTTGAACTTCCGACCCCATTGCCAAAGGAACTAATCAATTTTGAAGAAATAAAAGGAATAAAGCACACCGCTGTTTCTACTCCCGGAGATCTTCATTTTCACCTGAGAGCAGATAACAAAAGCCTGATTTTCGATATGGCAATCGAAATATCCAAGTTATTGAGTTCAGTGGCGGAAAGTATTCTGGAGATTCATGGATTTAAATATTGGGATGCACGTTCCATTCTTGGTTTTGTAGACGGAACAGAAAATCCGCATGGAGATGACCGTGATTATTTTGCAAAAATAGGAGATGAAGACCTTCAATACAAAGGAGGAAGTTATCTTTTCGTTCAAAAATACCTTCATAATATGGATGCCTGGAAAGGTTTGTCGACAGAAGATCAGGAGAAAGTAATAGGGAGATCAAAAGAAAATGATATTGAAATGTCTGATGATGTAAAACCTTCCAACTCACACATCGCTTTAGCTAATATTGAAGGAGAAAATGGAGAAGAATTGAAAATCGTCAGAGATAATATGCCTTTTGGGAATCCTTCTACTAATGAGTTTGGAACCTATTTTATTGCCTATTCAAGCACATTTACAACAACAAAAAAGATGTTGACCCATATGTTTATAGGTGATCCGCCGGGAAATTATGACAGAATTTTAGATTTCAGCACAGCAGTTACAGGGACACTTTTCTTTGTTCCTACCCGAAATATGCTTGATGAATTCTCAGGATAAAATATAAAGGCTGTCCCATTCCAGGGCAGCCTTTTTAAATAATATCAATAATTTTTTCAAAAAATTGTAACCTTTTTTTGTTTTGATTGTCTTTAGTATAGAAACAGCATAAGCATGAAACTCTTGTTCGGAAATAAAAAGAATGATTTGTTGAGCCTCCTGAAAAAACAGGATCCGGCTGCACAGAAGATTTTCTATGAACAGAATGTAAAGAGATTCCTGAGTGTAAGCAAAAGCTATGTGAGCGATTTGTATCAGGCAGAAGATTGTCTCATTAAAGCATTCTGTAAAATTTTTAAGCACATAGAAAGCTTCAGGGGAGAGTCGAATCTGGAAAGCTGGGCAAGAAGAATTGTGGTGAATGAATGCCTGAACTTTATCAAAAGCCATAAAACAGTGTTCTACCTGGATGAGATCAACCAGTCTTTTCATGAAGACATCCACGAGCCGGAGATTGATTGTGATTTTAACGCACAGGAACTCTTAGATCAGCTCCCTGATGCCTACAGAATGGTTTTTAATCTGTATGTGCTGGAAGGATATTCTCATCAGGAGATTGCTGATACTTTGCAGATCTCAATGGCTGTCAGCAAAACACAGCTGTTTAGAGCAAAAGAAAAATTAAGAAAGATCTACTTTCAACAACAAAAAAAAGTGAAAAATGAAAACGTCTAAAGATACTATTGAGTCTCAGATCAAAAAACAGATCAACGAAAGAGAGGTTACCCCATCTCGGGATCTCTGGTCTGAAATTGAGCTTCAAAACAGCAACAATAGCCGTTCTAAATCAAAAATGAACTGGTTTTTAGTGGCTGCCTGCTTAATGTTGACATTGAGCTTAGGAACTGTTCTGTTTTTTCTCAATCAACCTTCAGAAATTCAACCTGAAATAGTAAAGAAAGCAGAAAAAAATAAGTCAGAGGAAATCTTAAAAGACCCAATTCAACATGATACACCTCTGGCTGCTCAGAATAATGATAAAAAGGAAGTAAAGAAAATATCTTCCCAAGATAAAGAAGAAGTGATTTCTGCAGTAGCAATAGGTCAAAATAAAATTATTCCCAGAGAAACTCCATTGAAAAAACTGGAAATTCCTCAGATTTCTAGTCCTAAGCTTATCGCAAAAGCCGATTCTTTAAAAACTCCGGTTAAAAGAAAAAAATATGTAGACCCTTCTACACTTCTTTTTTCAGTAGAACATAAAGATGTCATTGAAAAAACTAAAGATGGAAGTAATGTGGCTACTACTATTGACCTGAATGCCAGATAAATTATCCGAAAAAATTAAAAATTAATAATATGATCAAGAAATTAATCGTAATGGGATTGCTATGCTCTGTTTCAGCATCGTTCTATGCACAGAAGAAAGCTCTGAATATTAATCTGTCTTCTAAAAAAGACACCGAAGTAAGCCCGATTGTAAAAGAGAAGGTGGAAGAATATGCCACGAAAATCAATGCCATTATTCAGGAAGAAAAAAAGCTCATGGAAGAAGAACTGGTGGTTTTGCAGGCAAGAAACCTTGATAAAGCAGAATTTGATAGAGAGAAAGCTCAGATCGCAGACCGTTATTCTGAGAAAATGGATAAGAGAATTGAAGAGCTTGGATTCGATTTGGACGATGTTATTCAGAAGCAGGTAAGATATTCTCTCTTAAATACTGATGTGACTTCTAAAGAAGAGCTTAAAGAAAAATTGTTGAAAAAGTTCCGTCCCAGCAGAAGCTTTACAGGATATTTCTCTTACGGAATCATGACACTGACGAATAGCTCTCCGGATAACGAACTGGATAAAAATATCGGTTATGCCAATAACTTAGAATTTGGTCTGAAACTGAACTATCAACTTAGCAGAACAAGTCCGTGGGCTGTTATTTCGGGATTAGGATTTTCCTGGAGAACCGTAAGAGCAGATAATAATATGCTTTTTACAAGAAGTGCAGATCAGGGAGTCGCTTTGGCTCAGTACAATGGGAATCTTGATAAAAGTAAGCTGAGAACCGGGTATATCATGGTTCCTCTTGGTATGCAGTATAATTTTTCCAAGCTTAAAAATGGCGGGATGGATGTTCAATACAGAAGTTATTATACCGGATTTAAAATTGGAGCCAATGTATATGGAGGTGTAAAAATGTCTACGAACAATATTGTAAAAGGAATTGATGGTGAAACCAGAGACCGCGGAAATTATCAGGTGAATCCTTTTGTGTATGGAGCGCAGCTTACTTTCTCTTACAACAGTTTCAGTTTATTTGTTAAAAAAGATTTCAGCAATTTCTTTAAAGACAGTTATTTTAAAAATGATAAAGCATTAATATTCGGTTTAAGCATTGGATTAGATTAAATAACCATTGATTGATAGTAAACAAAAAACTCCGGATTTTACCCGGAGTTTTTGTTATGGTTAAGGCAAGAAGTGTTATTTTAAAATTCCTACCATGTCTTCTGGTTTTACCCATTCGTCAAACTGTTCAGCAGTTAACAGACCAAGATTGATGGCTTCTTCCTTCAATGTAGTTCCGTTTTTATGAGCTGTTTTAGCAATCTTGGCTGCATTTTCATACCCGATGTGAGTATTTAAAGCTGTAACAAGCATTAAAGATTTGTCAACAAGCTCTTTAATTCTCTCATGATTCGGTTCAATACCTACAGCACAATGGTCGTTGAAAGAAATACATGCATCAGCAATCAATTGGGCAGATTGTAAGAAATTGTAAGCCATTACCGGTTTGAAAACATTCAGTTCATAATTCCCCTGAGTTCCTGCAAACGAAATTGTAGTGTCATTTCCTAAAACCTGAGCGCAAACCATTGTTAAAGCTTCATTTTGTGTAGGATTTACTTTTCCTGGCATGATTGAAGATCCCGGTTCATTCTCAGGAATATGAATTTCCCCGATTCCGGAACGTGGTCCTGATGCCAATAATCTTACATCCTGAGCAATTTTATATAAAGAAACAGCCAGTTGCTTTAAAGCTCCGTGAGATTCAACAATGGCATCGTGTGCTGCAAGAGCTTCAAATTTATTTTCAGCAGTAATAAAAGGATGTTTCGTAAACTGAGAAATATATTCTGCCACTTTTACATCATACCCGTTAGGAGTATTCAATCCTGTTCCTACAGCAGTTCCTCCTAATGCCAATTCAGAAAGATGAGGTAAAGTATTTCTTAAAGCTCTCAATCCAAATTCCAATTGAGCCACATATCCGGAAAATTCCTGTCCCAGAGTAAGTGGTGTAGCATCCATTAAATGGGTTCTCCCGATTTTTACAACGTCTTTGAATGCCTTAGACTTTTCAGCAAGCGTGTTTTTTAATTTCTCAACTGCAGGAATCGTTACTTCCACTACTTTTGTGTAGGCTGCAATGTGCATGGCAGTAGGATAGGTATCATTGGAAGATTGGGATTTGTTGACATCGTCATTCGGGTGGATTTCAGATTTTTCACCTAATGTTCCGCCGTTATTAACGTGAGCCCTGTTTGAAACTACTTCATTGATATTCATATTCGACTGTGTTCCTGAACCTGTCTGCCAGATCACCAAAGGAAACTGGTCATTAAGTTTTCCTTCCAGAATTTCATCACATACTTTGGCGATCATGTCTCTTTTTTCAGCAGGAAGTACTCCCAGGTCAGTGTTGGTATAAGCAGCTGCCTTTTTCAGATATGCAAAAGCCTCAATGATTTCATGCGGCATTGACCCCTCAGGCCCGATTTTGAAATTATTTCTGGAACGTTCTGTCTGCGCACCCCAAAATTTATCTGCAGGTACCTGCACTTCTCCCATGGTGTCTTTTTCTATTCTGTAATTCATATTATTTATTTGATTTTTCTTTTGTTAAAATGAGATCCTTTATATCGGCCATATCCCTCCCCACATCATAGCTTATAAAACATGTTGGCCCAACTGATTTTAAATTTAGTCTCATGCTGTTCTGCAAGACATTAGATAGAGTTAAAGTTCCTGTTGAAAACATGCAATCTTCGTAGCGTTGTGAAGAAAATTTAGCCTCTTTAATAGAAATAACAAACTCATTTTTTTCATTAGTTGTTACATCAGATTTTAAAATTGTAAACCTTTCATTTTGAAAATTGATAAATGAAAACGTAACCGAATCAGGTGTTTTTTCCAAAATCTCAAATTTAATGGGATGATCTTCAACTTTTCCGTTCCAAGTTCCTGAAAGCTGGATTGTACTTTCATATTGTCCGAAACTGCTACCGTACATTATAAAACACAGAAAAAGGATTAATATATTTTTCATTCAATTGAATTATGCAATTTTAAAATCTTTTTGCTATTACAATAACTTTCTATAAAGGTACTTATAAACTCAAAAACCCGCAATTTATAATCATTATAAATATCAATTTAAATGACTGATTTTACTCATATTTTTTTTAATGAGACGTATTTTTGCACAAACAAAAATTGAATGGACTTTAGATATCAGGATCCGTATCCAATTCAGAAAGATGATACGGTGTATAAGAAGCTTACATCAGATTATGTAAAGGTTGAAAAACTGGGTGAAAGAGAAATTTTAACGATTGATCCGAAAGGACTGGAGTTATTAGCCGAAGAAGCGATGGCAGATGTTTCTTTCATGCTTCGTTCTTCACACCTGGAAAGCCTTAGAAGAATCATTGATGATCCTGAAGCTACAGATAATGACAGATTCGTTGCTTATAACCTTTTGCAAAATGCTGCTGTAGCTGTTGAAGGGGCTCTTCCTTCATGCCAGGATACGGGAACAGCTATCGTGATGGGAAAGAAGGGAGAAAATGTATACACAGGAGTAGAGGACGGGGAATACCTGAGCAAAGGAATTTTCAATACTTATCAAAAAAGAAACTTAAGATATTCTCAGGTAGTTCCTTTGACGATGTTTGATGAAAAGAATTCAGGGTCTAACCTTCCTGCGCAGATTGATATCTATGCAAAAAAAGGAGATTATTACGAATTCTTATTCTTAACAAAAGGAGGAGGTTCAGCCAATAAAACATTCTTATACCAAAAAACGAAATCTTTATTAAACGAAAAATCTCTTGAAGAGTTCGTCAAAGAAAGAATTTCAGACTTGGGAACAGCTGCTTGCCCGCCTTACCACTTAGCATTGGTAATTGGAGGAACTTCAGCAGAAGCAAACCTTGCCGCAGTGAAAAAAGCGTCTGCAAAATATTATGATCATCTTCCAACAGAAGGAAATGAGGCAGGACAAGCATTCAGAGACCTTGAATGGGAAGCAAAAGTTCAGAAAATCTGCCAGGAAAGTGCAATTGGGGCTCAGTTTGGAGGAAAATACCTTACTCACGACGTAAGAGTGATCAGACTTCCGAGACACGCTGCATCTTGCCCTGTAGGAATGGGAGTTTCCTGTTCTGCGGATAGAAATATTAAAGGGAAAATCACAAAAGAAGGAATCTTCCTTGAGCAGTTGGAGCAGGATCCGAAAAGATTTTTACCTGATACCCCTCCACATCTGGAAGAAGCAGTTGAGATTAATCTAAATAAACCAATGCCGGAAATTCTTGCAGAACTTTCCAAATATCCGATCAAAACAAGATTGAAGCTGAACGGAACATTGATTGTAGCAAGAGATATCGCACACGCAAAAATCAAAGAAATTATTGACAGCGGAAAACCAATGCCGGAATATTTCAAAAACCACCCGATCTATTATGCGGGACCGGCAAAAACTCCGGAAGGAATGGCTTCAGGAAGTTTCGGGCCTACTACTGCAGGAAGAATGGACGTATATGTTGACGAATTCCAAAGCCATGGCGGAAGCATGATTATGCTTGCAAAAGGAAACAGAAGTAAAGATGTTACCAATGCCTGTCATAAATACGGAGGTTTCTACCTTGGATCTATCGGAGGACCGGCAGCTATCCTGGCCAAAGACAATATTGTGTCTGTAGATGTAGTAGACTTCCCGGAATTAGGAATGGAAGCGGTAAGAAAAATCGAAGTAAAAGACTTCCCTGCATTCATTATTTCCGATGATAAAGGCAATGATTTCTTTGCAAATCTTGCTCACTAATTAGTTTAAAATTAAAATAAATAATAAAATACAGCGCTGATCTTTTGTGTAAAAAAGAAAAAAGCTTTATTTTTGCCTAAAATCTTAAAGAGAATGATAACGATATTATCAGCATTTTGGCCATTCTACCAGTTCCTTTGGACTATATTCTTCATTACTATGTTCTTAGTAGGATTCTGGTGTATTTTTATGTTCTTCGGATTAGTAATCCCAATGTGGCTAACTGAAGGTTTGAAAGAGTATTTCGGAAAAGTAAAACCTTTTGATCCTGAAGATATCAGAAGAAAGCTTATTTCTGAGCAGGAAGGTGTAGAAGTTATCTATAACGAGCCTAAAGGAAACGGACCTTTCCTTCACGATCACGGACATCATCATTAATTGATTGTCATTGCTTTTTCACCTGAATTCTGAAAAAGTAATATCAAAGCAAAACAACATATACAAAACCGCTTAAGCAATTAGGCGGTTTTTCTATTTATTATTCCTGAGACTTTCCGGCGACACTCCAAACTTCTTTTTAAAAGCCCGTGTAAAGTTCTGGAGATATTCATAGCCACATTCAATAGCGATCTCTTTGATCATAATTTCTTTATCTGTAATCAGTTTCTTGGCTTTAAGCATTCTGAGTTCCGATATATAATGAGCAATCGTAGTATGATATTGAGCCTTGAACTCCTTCCTGATAATACTCTGATTCATACCCATATACTTTCCAATCTCTTCCGCTTTTATATTCCTGTGGTAATTTTCATCAATGAATTTTCTTATCATTTCAGGAGTTTTTGGAGTAGATTCCAGTATGTTTTTCTCATTGAACTGCTCAAAAATCAAAATCAATAGTTTGATAACCTTTGCTTCTATAAATAATTTCTGCATAATTCCTTTTTTGGTATAGCCCAGAATTTCCTTTACAATCATATGCATTTCAACCGTCATGTCCGGCGGTGTTTCTTTATGGAGGAATATGAAATTATTATGAGTCATATTTTCCAGGATTTCTGCATTCTCACGATTATGCTCAGGATTGATGAGGTTGAAAACATATTGATAATTGATCTGAATCTGAAGATACTTCAAAATTTCCTGGTTTTCTGTCCATAATTCTGCAACACTTTCTTTAGGAGAGTAGTGGAGAATGTATTGGTTTTTCTTAAATGAAAATTGAGTTCCACAGTCATGAGCTTCCAAATTAATTCCATCACTTAATAAAAAAAGAAGATTAAAGCTTGCCTTTCCCTCCATCATATGAGATTTGAAGGATTGATCAGGGCACAGATCTTCCTGCATAATAATTTTGATGTCTTCGGATCTGAACAAAAGTCCACTTTTAGATGATTTCCTCATACAACACATTTTTACGGCCATGGTACAACTACTTAAGGTAAAAGTCCCTCACAGGATAACTAAAAGTTCGGAAATGATAACTCGGGGTTAAATATGAGAAGTACTTTTGCGCAAAATTAAATTAAATTTAGAATAATTAAAAATAATATTTTATATGTTTAGAGATTTACATTTTGCAATACAGAAAATCAGAACGGGATTAACGTTGCTGACTATTGCCGGAAGCTGCTTGTATGCTCAGCAATGGGAAAATGTTGGAGGCATTCAGGATGTATCAGCGGCAGGAAGCAGTTTTAACAATTTAGTTATTGACAACTCAGGAAATTATTATCTGTCATATTATGATGTTTCCGTAGCGAGAGGTTCTGTTCAGAAATTTAACGGAAATTCATGGTCCTATTTAGGAGGAAGCGCCGGAGTTACTACAGGAACAGCTACTTACAATTCATTATCTATAAGTCCTAACGGAAACAGTCTTTACTATACCAATCAGCTGGGATACCCAGGTTCAGGAATGGAAGTGCGTTTATTTACAGGATCTTTATGGTCTCAGCTTCCCAATGTTACAGATAGTTCTGTAAATTATCAGGCCTCTGCGGTATCATCTGATAATATTCTCTTTACGTATGGATCTTATGGTTCAGGAACTGTGAAAAAATATTCTGCAGGAGCATGGGAACAGGTAGGAAATGCCGGTTTTTCAGGGGGTGCAGAATTTGCAGAAATGGTTATTGGAACTAATGATATGGTGTATACATGTAATGTTTCCGGAGGTTTAAAAGTATATCAAAACAGTACTGGCGCAGGTTCTTCGCAAAACTGGAGTCTTGTAGGAGGTGCTGCTGCAGATGCTTCTTCTTCGGGAGAGCAATACAATGCTGATATCGCTTTGGATGGATCTAATACTATTTATGTAGCCTATGTTTCAAACTCAGCAGGAGGAAAAAAATTGAATGTTAAAAAATTTGATGGAAACTCATGGGTTCAGGTGGGAAATGCTAATTTTTCAGACGGAAAAGTTCAGCATGTTGCTTTAGCAGTAACAGAATCCGGGAAACCATATGTAGTTGCCAGCCGTTTTGAGAACGATAATTTCCTGAGAAATACGGTGTATAAATTAGATGATTCACAAAACTGGGTTGTTTTTGGAGGTGACTTTGTGTCGGATGGTGAAGCAAAATACAACGACCTTGCAATAGATAAAGCACATAATTATCTTGTTCTTGCTTATTCAGACAACACAACGAAAGTTAAAAGAATTTCTCTGACATTAAATCCACAAACATGTAGCAATACAGACCCGGGAACAAATGTAGGAGATATAGGCTGCGTAAGTTTTATGTATCGTGGTCAGCAGGTTGCTTATTCTACAGTAAGAGGAGCAGACGGGAAAATATGGCTTCAGCAGAATCTGGGAAGCACACAGGTTGCTTCATCAGTGGCTGATGCGAATGCATATGGAGATCTTTTCCAGTGGGGAAGATGGGATGATGGTCACCAGCTTAGAAATTCACAGGTAGCGCAAGCCCCTTCATCTAATACTCCGGAAGGAATTGGTGCAGCAGGAGGAGCGTATATCGCAGGATCTCCGGCATGGTGGGCAGGTTTTGCAAGTTCAGATACATGGACAGGAGTAATAGCTTCACAGGCTACTGCATCCGCTGGGGTAGATCCTTGTAAAGCAATCGGAGCAGACTGGAAAATGCCTTCTCAGGCAGATTGGACTGCTTTGGTAGGTGCTGAAGGTATTGGTAATCCGGCAACGGCTTACAGCAGTAATCTTAAATTACCGGCAGGAGGAAACAGAAGTTCCAGTAACGGAGACTTTAGTTTTGTAGGACAAAGAGGATATTTCTGGAGTTCAGATACATCAAGTTTAGGAGCGAAATATCTATATATCGGAACCACTATCGCGAACCCTTCAGCCGGAGGAATGAGAGGTCAGGGGTCTTCGGTAAGATGTATTAAGCCTTCATCTTCTTTAAGTACCTCAGATATCAGGCTGAATAATGCGGTTATAGGAATGTATCCTAACCCGACAAAAGGAATTCTTACAGTTAAATCAGACTCCGTGATTGAAAAAGTAAACGTTATCAACGCGGTAGGGCAAAAGATGAATGTACAGTTCTCAGATAATCAGATCAACATGACTGAACTTCCTTCAGGGCTATATATCGTAGAATTAAAATTGAAGAATGGACAGTCCGTTTCTAAAAAAATTATAAAAGACTAACAGAATTTCAATACTAAAGATTTTCGTTCAAAAAATAGTTCATTACAATTACTTTTATTGGGAGGCTCGTGAAATTTTCATGAGCCTTTTTTAATTTTATTTTTTCCCGGAAAATTGAAATATTTGATGAAGACTGGATGAAAATAGTCGTTATGAAGAAAAATTTATGCTATATTCGATAAAAAATAAGAAATGAAAAAGCTTTATTCCGTTGTTTTTCTGATGATTGCTATGGCTGTTTTTGGACAGATTAATTATACCATTACACCAAATCCATTCAATGAAACTGATGCTGTTACTCTTACAGTTCCGGGAGATCAGATTGATGAATCGGCATGGGGTGTGTCTAACAATGCTATTTATATCTGGTCATGGTCTTTTGATACTAATTATCAAAACAGTCAGGACTGTCCTACCAATGGCAGCTGGAGTAACTCCAATGATTTGAATAAACTAAATTATAATGCTGCAACAGACAGCTATTCACTCACTTTTACCCCTACTTCTTTTTTTGGTAGAACAGGAATCGGAAGATTCGGATTTTTATTAAAAGATAAAACAGGATCTCATCAGACCTCACCGGACATTTTTGTCAATGTGGGTACTTTAAGCTTAAGCCTTACCAATCCACTGGCCAATAGCCTGACTTCTGTTCCGGTAGGGAATTCAATCAATATTACAGCGACTACCAATGTCAATGCGACATTTCAGTTAAAAGCAAATGGAATTGTTATCAATTCAACGACAATTCCTTCACAATCTTACTCTTATAATTATACTGTTTCTGAGGATGCCAATATGGAACTTGTTGCAACGCAAGGATCTAATTCTAAAAATGGAACATTTATTTTACAGGTTCCGAGAAATGTAGTTTCTGAAGCCATTCCAAACTGGATTAAGCAGGGGATTAATTATCATCCGACAGATCAGACCAAAGTGGGGCTTGCGTTATATGCTCCAGGCAAAAGCTTTGTACATGTCATCGGAAGTTTTAATAACTGGGCGGTGAATGACACGTATTTAATGAAAAAAGATACCACAAACCCGGATCTTTACTGGATTGAACTCAACGGGATCACTCCTCAGCAGCTCTACACTTTCCAATACAGAACCAATGATTTAAGAAAAGTAGCAGACCCGTATTCCCCTCAGATTTTATCTTCTTACGATGATCCTTGGATTTCAGCTTCTACCTATCCAAGTTTACCTGCATTTCCTGCTGGGCAGGGTTTTGAGGTTTCAACATTTAAAACGGGACAAACAGCCTATAACTGGCAGGTAACCAATTTTCAGAGACCGGCAAAAGAAGATCTGGTAGTTTACGAATTATTATTGAGAGATTTCACGCAGGATAAGAACTGGCAGTCATTGATCAATAAAATTTCTTATTTAAAAAATCTAAAGATCAATGCTATAGAATTACTTCCCATCATGGAATTTGATGGAAACCTTTCATGGGGATACAATACATCCTTCCATTATGCATTGGACAAAGCCTATGGAACTCCTGAAAAATTTAAAGAATTTGTAGATCTCTGCCACCAGAACGGAATTGCAGTTATTTTGGATGTGGCATTTAACCATGCAACAGGACGTTCACCTTTGGTAAGACTTTGGAATGTAGATCCTGATGGAGACGGCTATGGAAATGTTGCTGCAAACAATCCTTATTTCAATCAGGTTCCCAAACATTCATACAATGTATTTAACGATTTTAATCATACAAGCCTTTCAACTCAATATTACGTTGAAAGATGTCTTCAGCAATGGCTTACAGAATATCGTATTGACGGATTCCGTTGGGATTTAACCAAAGGATTTACCCAAAGCTGCTCTGAAAATGACGAAGCATGTACCAATGCCTATCAACAGGACAGAGTAGATATCATGAAACACTATGCCGACAGGCAATGGGCAATTGATCCCAATTCATATATGATCTTTGAACACCTGGGGACGGATGCGGAAGAACAGCAATGGGCAAACTACAGGGTAGCAGAAGGGAAAGGGGTAATGCTTTGGAATAAACAGACAGATCCTTATAATCAGAATACCATGGGATATAAAGACAACAGTAATTATGACAGGATGAACCATAGTCTTCATGGCTTTACCAATATGCGTGCTGTTGGGTATGGAGAAAGTCATGATGAAGAAAGACTGATGTTTAAAAACCTTGCATATGGTGCAGCGAATGGAAGTTATGATGTTAAAAATCTTAATACTGCTCTTGAGAGAATGAAAACTTTCGGTGCGACTTTCTTTACAATTCCCGGCCCGAAAATGATCTGGCAGTTTGGTGAGCTAGGATATGAATTCAGTATCAATAGATGTGCTGACGGTACTATCAATAACGGATGCAGAACGGATGAGAAACCTGTTGCATTTACTTTGGGATATGATACCAATGCAAACAGAAAAGCAGTATATGATACATGGGCAAAAATAATCACGATCAGAAATTCTCATCAGATTTTTAAAACTAAAACATACAGTATAGAATCCAATAATCTGACGAATGACCCAAATGGACTGATTACAAGAATTTATCTCTACGATCCGGCGATTACAACAGGGATAAAAAATGTAGTCGTACTGGCCAATTATGATACATCTGCACAAAATGTTGTTCCTTACTTTCCTTACACAGGGCAATGGCAGAATCTGATGGATAACAGTATTTCAAATGTGACTTCTACAACAGCTCCTATCACTTTGCAACCGGGAGAATTCAGAATCTTTGGGAACTATGCAGGATCTTTGTCAACAACGGATATCAATGCAGGAAATAAATTGTCTCTCCATATTGCAGACAATCCGATACAAAATGGAATCGCTAAATTGATTTTTAACAAAGCGAAAAACGGAGAAATTTTGATTTTTGATATGACCGGTAAAAAACTGGACTCATTCAAACTGAATAAAGAAAATGGAACTTATGAAGTGAAAATCAATTATCCGGCAGGAACTTATCTGGTTCAGTTGAAATCAGAAACAGGAACTGCCATTCAAAAGATGATTGTTAAGTAAAAGAAAAGGCAGATTTGCAGTACAGCAGATCTGCTTTTTTTGTGGATTTAAAAAATTAGTCTACTTTTGCAGTAGATTTATCAAGAAAGGTGGAGGGATTTGGCCCAGAGAAACCTTAGCAACCTGCACGATTCCAGAAGTGTAAAGGTGCTAATTCCAACCCTGCGGGGGAGATAAGTGAAGTCAATATTCTTATATGAATTCCATTTCTTGAAGTCTTGTATATCTGCGGAAATATCCGTCAGACTGTTATTATTAATTGGCAAGAACAAAAATGAAAAAATTAAGTACAGCTGTATTATTGCTAGGGGCAATTTTGATTGCTGCTCAAGAGAATGAGGAAAAAGGAAAACAAATCGAAGATATTATCATCGTTGGAAACCGTAATGTTAAAAGAACAAAACTGGAAACACCGGTTCCCGTAGATGTTATCAATATTGACAAAATCCAAAGGAGTTCTCCGCAAATGACTGCTCAGGATCTTCTTAATTATGTTATTCCATCGTTTAATGCGGTGAGACAGTCTGCTTCTGATGGGACGGAACATATTGATCCTGTAACTTTAAGAGGAATGGCATCTGATCAGGTTCTCGTATTGCTGAACGGAAAAAGAAGACACACTACTTCTTTAGTCAACTATCAGAATACGGTAGGAAATGGCTCTGTGGGAACAGATCTGAGTACAATTCCTGTCATTGCTATTGATAGAATAGAAGTGTTAAGAGACGGTGCGGCAGCGCAATACGGCTCTGATGCCATAGCAGGAGTGATCAATATTATTCTTAAAAAAAATATAGGAGCCTCAGCAAGTCTTACTTACGGTTTGACTGGGAGAAATGACGGAGATACCTATCAGGCAGGAGCTAACTATGGAGCTTCATTAGGAAAGAAAGACGGATATATCAACCTTTCATTACAGCTAAGCCACAGAGGAAAAACCACAAGAACTCAAAACCATGATCTGGATATTTTCGGAGATAATTTCGCATATGCATTTGCCGATAATCCTGAAGCAGCCAGAGCTGCAGATGATGCAGAAATCGAGAAAAGAGGATTGACCCGCGATGATTTTAATTTTCAGATCGGAGATGCCCAGATCAGGCAGGGACAGCTGTTTTTCAACTCGGAATACCCTTTTAACGATCAATTTAAAATCTATTCTTTCGGAGGTTTCAGTATTAAAGAAGGAAAGGGGTTTGGTTTCAGAAGGCTGCCAAGCGAAACATCCAATGTGGTTTCATCCATTTATCCGAACGGATTTCAGGCCAATTTAGGATCTCAGGTGTATGATGTTTCCTATGCTGTGGGAGCGAAATATAATTTCAATGATTGGGTATTAGACCTAAGCAACACATTCGGAAGTAATACTTTCAATTATAATGTGAGCAATACCAATAATGCATCTCTTGGAGCAAAATCACCCACCCGTTTTTACGCAGGAGCGCATAGTTTCCTTCAGAATACGGTGAATCTTGATGTTTCCAAAAATATAAACCGTTTCAATATTGCTTTCGGGGGAGAATTCAGATTTGAACAATATCAGATCAAAGCCGGTGATGAAGCTTCCTATACCCAATATGACATCAATGGAAATGTTGCCACTGAAGGATCAACAGTACTTGGTGCTGGAGGATCTCAATCCTTTATCGGATTTTCTCCAAACAATGCCTTGAAAAAAGATAGACATTCCACAGCTGTATATGCGGATGTTTCGTATGATTTGGATAAAAAATTAAATATTGATGCTGCTGCCAGATTTGAAAATTATTCAGATTTTGGGAATACATTGAATGGAAAGCTGGCCATACGATATGAATTCGTAAAAAATTATGCCGTAAGAGCAGCTGTTGGAACAGGATTCAGGGCTCCTTCACTACAACAACAGTATTTTAATAATTCCTATGCAGATATTTCGACAACAGGATCAAAGATTGTTACGAAAGGAATCTTTAGCAACGATAGCGAAGCCGCTAAGATTCTTGGATTTGATAAGCTTAAGCAGGAAACTTCTGTCAACGCAAGTGCAGGATTTACGCTGAGACCTTTAAACAGATTGTCTATTTCTGTAGATGGATACTGGATAAGAGTAAAAGACAGAATTGTGATCACCAGCAATATTACAGATTCAAGATTAGAACAGTTTAAGGTAGAAAGCGGACGTTTTTTTGCTAATGCAATAGATACAGAAACAAAAGGAGTAGACTTGATAGTAACTTATGACTGGGTTCTAGGCAAAGGGAAATTAAATGTGAATCTGGCAGGAAACTATACAGAAACAAAAATCACAGATTTCCATTTTCCAGAAAATTTAGGAACACCTCAGGATCAGTTTTTTGGTCCGGATCAGATCAATATTATTGAAACCCTTTCTCCGAAAACAAAAGCTTCATTGGGATTAAATTATGGAATTGGGAAATTCAATTTTCTCGTAAGAAATACCTATTTTGGCAAAGTAATAAGAGATGGTTATCCCTTTGGAGGAGTCCAGGAATTCTCCCCAAAAGTAGTTACAGACATCAGTGTTGGATATGATATTACAAAAAGTATCAACTTTACGGTAGGAGCCAATAACGTATTTGATGTCTTCCCGGATCGCCAGATCTATGAAAATTCGTATTATGGAGTATTCAAATATGCACCGGTTCAGATGGGAACACTGGGGAATTATTTCTTCGGAAGACTTAATTTTAACTTTTAATCATTAAATGAGTACTACCTCACATCAGATTGGCTGGAAGACAGCCGCCGCCATTGTCGTTTCCAATATGATAGGAACGGGGATTTTTACGACCCTCGGTTTTCAATTATCTGATATTACCAATACCTATAGTATTTTCCTGTTATGGGCTATTGGAGGAATTCTCGCTCTGTTCGGAGCTTTTTGCTACGCCGAATTGGGTTCACACTTCAAAGGAAACGGTGGAGATTTTATTTATCTTAAAGAAACCTATCATCCACTGTTCGGATACCTGATAAGCTGGGTTTCCCTGATTATTGGATTTTCCTCTCCTGTTGCATTGGCAGCACTAGCAATGTCAAAATATCTTTCTGTATTTAATTATACTTTCGGAAATGGTTTTGCGATTGCCGCGATTTTTCTCGTGGCTGTTGCATTGTCATTCAGCTTAAAAACATCCAGCAGATTTCATAACTTTTTCACCTTCATTAAAATAGCTTTTATTATTGTGCTGGTGATTTTGGGAGTAGGACTTTCGGAATCTCCGCAGCTTGGAAACAGTCTGAACTTCACTGACAGCTGGCAGAATGAAATTATGTTTCCCGCTTTTGCTACATCACTTGTATTTGTGACCTATTCTTATACGGGCTGGAACTCTGCTTCCTATATCGCCGGAGAAATAAAAGATGTTCAGAAAAATCTTCCCAAATCTTTGATTATAGGCACCGTTTTCGTGACGATAAGCTATATTTTAGTGAATTATATTATGCTGAAACATGCTCCTGTAAGTCAGTTGGCAGGAAAAGAAGACGTGATGGGAGAAGCTGCTGTCAATATGTTAGGTTCTGCTTTTGGAAAAATTGTCAATATTTTTATTGCCTTACAGTTGGTTGCTACCATAAGCGGATATCTATGGGTAGGCTCAAGATTAACCCAGGCCTTTGCAAAACATACTTACATCTGGAAACCTTTATCAATAGGAAATGCAAAAGGAATTCCCGTGAGGGCCATTTTTGCCCATGCAGTGATTGCAACTATTATTATTTTGACCGGAAGTTTCAAAGAAATATTTGTCTATACAGCCTTTATCTTACAGCTTTTTGCGAGCCTGGCGATTTCTACCGTATTCTTCCTGAAGAAAAAAGACAGGAAAATTTTTAAATCGAATGCGTTTCATATCTTTCCGGCCGTTTTTCTATTGTTCAGTATCTATATTCTCTATTTTACATTTATTCATAATCCTAAAGAAAGCCTTATCGGAGTAGGAATTATTGTTGTTGGGGTTGTTTTATATTGGATTGACAGAAGACTTTCCAGACAACACCAGAACAAGTCTTCATAGCGCAGAAAGACTGATATGTAAATTTGTAAATCCATCTTTTTACAGTTTTGTTCTCTTTATCCCTAATGCTCAAAAATTTATGATCATCAGTAATTTTAATTTTGAATTAATAATGCTTATCTTTGCACCCACAAAATTTCTACAATGTCTAAATCATTAATTCCAAAATTAGAAGCTATAAAACAAAGATATAATGAGGTTGCAGACCTTATTATACAGCCTGATGTCATTTCAGACCAAAAAAGATATTCTTCTTTGAACAAAGAATATAGTGATTTGGGAAAAATTGTAAGAGTTTACGATCAGTACAAAGGAGCGCTGGATAGTATTGCAGAATCTGAAGAGATCATTGCAGACGGTTCAGACAGAGATCTGGTAGATCTTGCTAAAGAAGAAAAACTGGAAGCTCAGGCTAAACTTCCTGAATTGGAAGAAGAGCTGAAAGTATTACTGATTCCTAAAGATCCTGCCGATGACAAAAACGTTATCGTAGAATTACGTGCCGGAACAGGAGGAGATGAAGCCGCTATCTTTGTGGAAGATATCTACAGAATGTATACCATGTATTTCAAAACAAAGGGTTGGAGACATGAAGTAACAGATTCTAACGAAGCAGCGAAAGGATACAAGGAATTGATCATGAAAGTGGAAGGAGAAGGTGTTTACGGAATCATGAAATTCGAGTCCGGAGTTCACCGTGTACAGCGTGTACCTGAAACAGAATCTCAGGGAAGAGTACACACTTCTGCCATTACAATTGCTGTTCTGCCGGAAGCTGAAGAAGTAGATTTTGAGCTGAATCCTGCTGATATTGAAATGCAGACTTCCCGTTCAGGAGGGGCCGGAGGTCAGAACGTAAACAAGGTTGAAACGAAAGTTCAGCTTACCCACAAACCATCAGGACTTGTTGTGGTGTGTCAACAGGCTCGTTCTCAGTTAGCTAACCGTGAATTGGCAATGGAGATGCTAAGAACAAAATTATACGATATCGAATTACAGAAAGTACAGGGAGATATTGCTGCACAACGTAAATCTATGGTTTCTACCGGTGACCGTTCTGCAAAAATTAAAACATACAACTACCCTCAGGGAAGAGTTACAGATCATAGAATCAACAAGTCTATGTACAATCTCGATGCTTACATGAACGGAGATATTTCTGAAATGATTGATGCCGTAATCATGGCAGAAAATGCAGAGAAGATGAAGGGAGAAGAAGAAAATTACTAAAATTACTAGAAATAAAAACAAAGCCTCTGATCCTTCAGGGGCTTTGTTCTTTCAAATAACTAAACATACAAATATAAACTATGAAAAACTACAAAATTATTTTTCTGCTGCTACTTACCATGATGGGGCAGCAACTGATCGCTCAAACTGAAGTGAAGAAACCTAAAGAGGCATTTGAATTATTCTTCGGAACTTTTGTAAATAATGATGAAGCGGCATTGAATAAACTTAATGACTACTTAAAACCAACAGTGGAAGGGCAGAATGCTTATCAGGTAGATTTTAAAGAAACTTCAAAAGAAATGATGAACGGCAGTGTAGAGAATTTTCTGTCTGCTTTCCCTAAGGCTACCGCTGCAGCATGCAAAAAAGAGGCAGAGGAGTATTTTACAGCCATGTTTGGGAATTTTAAAACAGGAAAACTTACTGTTAAAAATGTAAAAGTTGTCCCGAATGAATATATGGAGGGAGAAAAAATCGCAGAAATAAGTTACTCCGTAAGCTTCCTTGTTCCATCAAAACTAACTTCCGGACCAAAGGGTGATCTTAATAAAATAAAAGCTGAAGATCTGAAGAAATATTTGATTCAGGCTGTTCAGGACTTCAAAAATGCTGATAAAACAGTAACAACCGATCAGAATTTTAATCTATACGAGCTTAAAGAAGGCGATAAAATATACTATTGGAACGGTAGTCCGGATGAAATTGTTACCAATCTTACGGATTTCTATTTTGAAAGCTTCGGAGCCAATGAATAGTTGAAAAAATATTCCACTAAAGAATAAAGAGTCCCAATGCAAAGGGACTTTTTTTATTTCACATACTTTGCGTATTTTTGAGAAAAACCGATCAGTATGAATTTTAAACCTATATTGTTAACAGCTGGAGTTTTGTTTTCAGCATCTTTTTATTCTCAGAAAATGAATTATCCTAAAGCATTAAAAGGAAGCCAGACAGATACCTATTTCGGAAGTGCTGTTTCTGATCCTTTCAGAGACCTGGAAAATGATTCTGAACCTACAAAAAAATGGGTAGATGAAGAAGTCGCTTACAGTCAGAATTATCTTTCTAAAATTCCGTTCAGGGATAAAATTAAAAACCAGTTGAAGGAAATCTGGAATTATGAAAAAATTTCAGCGCCTTTCAAAGAAGGAGATTATACTTATTACTATAAAAACGATGGTTTGCAGGCGCAGTCTGTTTTGTACAGAACAAACAATAAAACCAACGCTACAGAAATATTTTTAGATCCTAATAAATTTTCGGAAAAAGGAACAACTTCTCTTTCCAATCTTTCATTCAATAAAAAAGGAAATCTTGCTGCTTACTCTATTTCTGAAGGAGGAAGTGACTGGAACAAAATTATCATTATTGATGCTATTACCAAAAAGCAAATTGATGAGACTCTGCTGGATGTGAAATTCAGTGGAATTTCCTGGCAGGGAGACGAAGGATTCTATTATTCAAGCTACGACAAACCGAAAGAAGGAACTGTACTTTCCGGTATGACGGATAAACACAAAGTATACTTTCATAAATTGGGAACAAAACAGTCTGAAGATAAATTGATCTTCGGAGGAGATAAAACACCAAGAAGATATCTGAGTGCAGGCGTTTCTGAAGATCAGAGATACCTGATTATTTCTGCGGCTAATGCTACCAATGGAAATGAATTGTATATCAAAGACCTGAAAAAAGGAGGAGACTTTGTACAAATTGTAAGCGGATTTGATATCAATGCCGGCATTGTAGATACACAAGGGGATGATCTTTTCATTTTTACAGACAAAGATGCTCCAAATATGCGTCTTGTAAAAACAACGATAAGTAATCCTGCTCCTGCAACATGGAAGGATGTAATTCCACAAACTGAAAATGTATTAGGAATTTCTTCCGGTGGAGGATATTTCTTTGCCACTTATATGATTGATGCCATAGATCAGGTAAAACAGTTTGATAAGGCTGGAAAACTGGTAAGAGAAATTACGCTTCCTGGTAAAGGAAATATTTCAGGATTCGGCGGAAAAGAAAAAGAGAAAGATGTTTACTTCTCCTTCAGCAATTATATTACTCCGGGAACTACTTATAAATTTAACGTAGACTCAGGAAAATCTGAAGTGTATCAAAAACCGAAAGTGAAGTTTAATCCGGATGATTATATCTCAGAACAGGTTTTCTATACTTCAAAAGACGGTACAAAAGTTCCTATGATGATCAATTATAAAAAAGGAACTAAACTTGATGGTAAAAACCCTACTATCCTGTACTCTTACGGAGGATTTAACATCAGCTTACAGCCTTCATTCTCTGTTGTAAATGCAATCTGGATGGAAAATGGCGGAATATATGCCGTTCCGAACATCCGTGGAGGAGGTGAGTATGGTAAAAAATGGCATGATGCCGGAACAAAACAACAAAAGAAAAATGTTTTTGAAGACTTTATCGCTGCGGGAGAATATCTTCAAAGCAAAGGATATACTTCAAAAGATTACATGGCGCTTTCAGGAAGATCAAATGGAGGATTGCTGGTAGGAGCAACAATGACAATGCGCCCGGATCTGGCAAGAGTAGCATTCCCGGGAGTAGGAGTTTTGGATATGCTGAGGTATAACAAATTTACAGCCGGAGCGGGATGGTCTTATGACTACGGTACTGCAGAAGACAGTAAAGAAATGTTTGAATATCTTAAATCATATTCTCCTGTACACAATGTAAAAGCAGGAACTTGCTATCCATCAACAATGATCATTACCAGTGATCATGATGACAGGGTAGTTCCGGCACACTCATTCAAATTTGGAGCGGAGCTACAGGAAAAACAGGCATGTAAAAATCCTATTTTGCTGAGAATTGAAAAGAATGCAGGTCATGGAGCCGGAAGAGCAACAGATCAGGTAATCAGTGAAAATGCAGATCTTATATCATTTGCTTTATTTGAGATGGGAATAAAGAAATAACGATAAAAAAATATAATATGTAAGAAAACAGTTGATTTTATTTAAAATTGACTGTTTTTTTTGTGCTGTTGTGTTTATAATGCTTATTTTTATGGCGGATATTTAAAGTTTATTAATTCTAAATTAATTAAGTAATTATGAAAAAGAGAATTTTACTAGTTTGTGCATTGGCTGCTGGGCTATCCAGTTTTAATGCACAGAGGTGGGAACCTGCCTCACAAAGGACATCAGAAATCAGAAAAGAAGTAGAAGTTCAGTTTTCTTACAGATTTGATTTGCAGGCTCTTAGAAATATTTTAAAAGATGCTGTAGAAACAGGAAAAGGGGCTCAGGCTGTTATTGTATCTCTTCCTACAGCAGAAGGAAAGATTGAAAAGTTTGCAGTGTATAGTGATCCTGTTATGGAAAAATCTATGGCAGACAGATATCAGCTAGGATCTTATATAGGAGTAGGGGTAGATGACCCGGGTAAATATGTAAGATTCAGTACTGCACCTACTGAAATGCAGTCAATGATTATAAAAGACGGAAAATTCCAGTTCATAGAACCTATTACTACAGATAAGCAGGTGTATGGAGTTTTTTATAAAACGAAAAGAACAGATGCTGATCATGGCTTTGAATGTACTACAGAAGAAAAAAGCTTAAAAGATATAAAGTCTTTGGAAGCCTTCGGGAAAAAAAATCTTTCTAATGTAGGAATTACAAACAGACCGGCAAGTACAAAATACAGAACGTATAGATTAGCTCTTTCAACAACAGGAGAATATACAAAGAAATTTGATCCGTCTGGAGGAACAGTCAATACGGTTACTCAGATGAATGCTACGATGACTCGTGTAAACGGTATTTTCCAGAAGGATTTTGCAATCAAACTTATTATTCAGGATCTTCCGAATATTATCTATACTGATCCTGCTACAGACCCTTATACTGGAAATTTAAATTTACAGCTTCAGCAGACTTTAACAAGCGCGGTAGGAAATGCTAATTACGATATGGGGCATGTTTTCAATGCCTCCGGAGGTAATGGAAATGCCGGATCTATCGGCTCTACATGTGTTGATCCTGCTACAGCTACATCACTAGCAAAAGGATCTGCATTTACACAGAATACAAACCCTGTAGGAGATTCTTTCGATATAGATTATGTTGCTCACGAAATGGGGCATCAGCTGGGAGGTAACCATACTTTCTCACACGTTTCAGAAGGTTCAGGAGTAAATATAGAACCGGGAGGAGGAACTACGATTATGGGGTATGCCGGAATTACAGGAGATAATGTTCAGAACTTTACCGATGCTTATTTCCATTACTCTTCTATTAATCAGGTTCTTAATAGTTTGGATAGTAAGCCTGGATGTGGAACATCAGAAAATATAACAACAAATACAGCTCCGGTAATTTCAGCTCTTCCTGCTTACAGTATTCCAAAAGGAACTGCATATTATTTGGATGCTACAGCTACAGATGCTGATCCTATTAAATATACATGGGAACAGTATGACAGTGTTGATTCTTACAACTCAATCTCAGGAGACAGTGGTTGGGGATACAATGCGCAAGGAGCTTTAACAAGATCTTATTTTGGAACAGCAAGTGGAAGAAGATACTTCCCAAGTCTTCCTGTGGTTATGGGAGGATCTTTAACTGATAAAACCAAATGGGAAACCGTTTCTTATATTCCAAGAACACTTAAATATGCAGTAACTGTTAGAGATGAGAATGCTGCTAAACCAATGTTGGTATCTGCTGAAACTACGGTAACAGTTACCAATGACGGACCTTTCAAATTTACTGGTCTTATTGATAACACAACATTATATAACAATGCAGCTAATACAATCTCATGGGATGTAGCTAATACCAACGCTGCACCTTATAATGCTGCTAATGTTAAAATTGAATACACAACAGATCTTGTGAACGGAGCAGCATGGACAGAGCTTGTAGCTTCTACTCCTAACACAGGAAGTTATACAGCTCAGATGCCTTCTGGTTTAACAGGTCCTGTTAAATTGAGAATTTCTGCCATTGGAAATGTATTTTATGCCGTATCTCCTAAGATTATAGTGGGAACTGCTCCTACATCAACTACAGATGCTCCAACAGGAGTGGGATCAATAGCAACAGAGATCCTTAAAACATCTGCAACAATTGGATGGAATGGCGTTCCGGGTGCTACATATGCTGTTAAATATAGAAAATTGGGAGAAACAAACTGGACAAATGCTACCAGCACTACTAATTTTGTATTATTGAACTCTCTTGAAGATGAAACAAACTATGAAGTTCAGGTAGCTGCAGTAGTGAATACAGTTCCAGGAACATTCTCTTCTACTTATGCATTCAAAACAAAAGGATTGAGAACTGGTTCAGACTATTGTTTAATGACAACAGGAGGAAACAGCTTTGCAAGCTTTAGCTTTAACAGTGGTTTAGCTCAATTAAACTTAGCAAACCTGGCTTACTCTCAATTAACATATAAAACTATTTTCAGCACATATCAGGATTTTACTGAAGATGTAACGAAACAAATTAATTTAGTTAAAGGGACACAATATACATTGTCTTATTTCAATGTTGGTAACACAGCAGGGTATAATGACAAAATGGAAGTTTGGATTGACTTTAACAGAAACGGAGTTTTTGAAGCTACAGAGAAAGTAGGTACCAAAACAACTGTTCCTCCTGCGAATGGACAATATACAGGAACTATGGTATTTACTGTTCCTGCTACTGCCTATGCTGGAGACAAACTCCTGAGAATGAGAGTAGCAAATACTTTCTTTAATGCAGCTACAGGACCATGTGGCAGCCCATCAGTTCCAGTACAGGGAGGTGGCGTTATTTCACAAGGTTCATTCAAAGATTTCTCTGTGAAAATTACAGAAACTCTTGCGGTAAATGAAACTAAAGATGTAAAATCAACTGAAATTTCAATTTACCCGAACCCTGCAGATACTTTCGTAGAAGTTAAAAATCTTAAAGGTAAGGCAGATTACAAAATCTATACTGCTGACGGAAGATTAGCTCAGGAAGGTCAGATTGATGGACAGAGAATTAATGTTGCTTCATTAATCAAAGGTATGTATGTGATCACTATAAAAGATGACAAAAATACTTACAATACGAAGCTTATTAAAAAATAAGCAGACTATTTACTAATAATAAAGGCCGGGCATTTGTCCGGCCTTTTTCTTTTGCTAAATTGATGTAAAACAGAATATTAACAGAAGTTTCATGTTTCGTTCAAAAAAATTAACTTTACGGGGACAAAAATAATTGGAATGCGAAAGACAATTTCTGTGAAAAAACCGGATTTTAATGTATCACCTCAGGAAAGAGAGATTTACAATTTTGAAAAAGACGGGCTTGAACTCAAATCATCCTATGAGAAAAAAGATGTAAAAGATGAATCCTTAACGCAGACTTCTCCAGGAATTGTGCCCTATCTGAGAGGACCGTATTCCACCATGTATGTTCAAAAACCGTGGACAGTCCGTCAATATGCAGGATTTTCTACTGCCGAAGAATCCAACGCTTTTTACAGAAGAAACCTTGCCGCAGGTCAGAAAGGACTTTCAGTAGCATTTGACTTAGCAACACACAGAGGATATGACTCAGATCACTCAAGAGTAGTAGGAGACGTTGGAAAAGCAGGAGTTGCTATTGACTCTGTAGAAGACATGAAAATTCTTTTCAATGAAATTCCATTAGATCAGATTTCAGTATCTATGACCATGAATGGGGCGGTACTTCCTATCCTGTCTTTCTATATCGTAGCAGCAGAAGAGCAGGGAGTAAAACAGGAACTGCTTTCAGGAACTATTCAAAATGATATTCTAAAGGAGTTCATGGTAAGAAATACTTATATCTATCCGCCGGCACCTTCCATGAAGATTATCGCAGATATTTTTGAATATACGTCGCAAAACATTCCAAAATTCAACTCAATTTCTATTTCCGGATACCATATGCAGGAAGCAGGTGCTACACCGGTACTTGAAATGGCTTACACACTGGCCGACGGTCTTGAATATGTAAGAACAGGAATAAAAGCAGGAATGAATGTAGACGATTTTGCCCCAAGGTTATCTTTCTTCTGGGCTATCGGGATGAATCACTTCATGGAAATTGCTAAAATGCGTGCTGCAAGATACATCTGGGCAACCCTTTTAAAGCAGTTTAATCCTCAGAATGCAAAATCTCTGGCGTTAAGAACCCATTCCCAGACATCTGGATGGTCTCTTACAGAACAGGAGCCTTTCAATAATATTACAAGAACAGCCATTGAAGCTTTGTCTTCAGTGCTGGGAGGAACACAATCTCTTCATACCAATGCGCTTGATGAAGCCATTGCTCTTCCTACAGACTATTCCGCAAAAATTGCAAGAAATACACAGATCATTCTTCAGCAGGAAAGCGGAATATGTGATGTGGTAGACCCAATGGGAGGCAGTAATTTGGTGGAAAGCCTTACTCAGCAAATGATCGAGGAAGCGATGAGGTACATCGATGAGGTAGAACAGGAAGGAGGAATGACTAAAGCTATTGAAGCCGGAATTCCAAAAATGAGAATTGAAGAAGCTGCCGCTAAAAAACAGGCTAAGATAGACAGTGGAGAAGAATTCATTATCGGAGTGAATTCATTCAAATCATCATTAAAACAGGATCAGATAGAAATCTTAGACATTGATAATACAGAAGTCCGCAGAAAGCAGATCGAAAGGCTGAATACCATTAAAGCTGAACGAAATACTGAAGCTGTGGAACAGATACTCAATGAAATCCGTGAAAGCGCAAAAACAGGAAAAGGAAACCTTCTGGCATTATGTATCGAAGCGGCAAGAAGAAGAGTTACCCTTGGCGAAATGAGCGATGCCATGGAAGAAACCTTCGGAAGATATAAAGCAAATATTAAAACAATCTCTGGTGTATATGCTATGAATGCCGGTAAAAATGAATACTTTGAAAAAGCCCTTCATCTGACTCAGAAATTTGAAGAAGAAGAAGGACGCCGTCCAAGATTAATGGTTGCCAAAATGGGACAGGATGGGCATGACAGAGGAGCAAAAGTAGTAGCAACAGCATTTGCCGATATGGGATTTGACGTAGACGTAGCTCCTTTATTTCAGACACCGGAAGAAGTAGCTAAACAAGCTGTGGAAAATGATATCCACATTCTGGGAGTATCTTCATTAGCTGCAGGACACAAAACATTGGTTCCGCAAGTAGTGGAAGAACTGTCCAAACTGGGAGCAGATGATATCACAATCGTTGTAGGGGGAGTAATTCCACAACAGGATTATGAATTCCTTTATGCCAACGGTGCAGACTTTATTTTCGGACCTGGAACTAACCTTCCGAAATGTGCAGTAGAAATTTTAGAAAGATTTTTAGAAAAATAAACAGAAAAACTTTAATTTCAGCACAGAGATTCATAGATTATTGATGCTATTTTTCTCAGTATTATTCACCTTAGGTGAAAAAAATATTTTGATTCTCAGAAAAATTTATATATTTGCACCTGAAAATCAAGTTTAACCAATTAAAAACAACGAAGCAATGTTCAGAACAAATCAGAATTCTACAGTTGGATTGCCCCTTATGGTGGTAAGGCTTCGTGGTTTGGTACATTCTTAGAATAACAGTACAATGAAATATCAAAACCCGAAGTCGTAGAGATTTCGGGTTTTTTATTGCGCAATATTTCAAACTCCCAAGTTTACCCGAAATCTTTTTTAGTGTCATTACGAACGAAGAGAAAAAATCTCAACATGCAGAGTTTTTCTCACCCGTTCATAACATTCATCTTGTCATTTTGACGGAAGAAGAATCTATTTCTTTTCCTGTTAAAAATGACAAATACTAAAGTCAACTAAATATTTAGTTGATTGAAAATTAATGGAAAATGATAACCTTCTGTTTTTCCGCCTGAGAAGCGTTAGAAGCAGAAAAAGAACAATTAGAAAAGATGTAGAAAAGCAGATAAGAAAAAAATATCGACGTAGTGATGAACTTTGGGATATAAGAAGAAATATCCCATGGATTCCTTTAGAAAAACCATATCAAAGAGGATTTGTAAGATTCTTTGCGGTAAGGGAAGATGTAATGAGATCTAAAGACGGAGAATTCTTTGAAGGAATATTGAAGAAAATTAATACATACATGTATTCAGAAAGCCGACTGTTTTTGAAAAAGAAAAGAAAATTCGGACGGAGAATATATGTAGAAAGAGTACAGAAGCTCAAACTTATTTCTTCATATTCCTGGAATGATCCGAAATTGGGACTTACACCAAGAGAAAGACAGTATTTTCTGAAACAGGAAGAATATTGTCCTGCCAGGAAAACTTATGTTCCTTACTACGAATTTATTGAACCCTGGAGATTTGCTCTGCGTACAAGACCTAATATGATTACCCATTATAAACCTGTAGACTTTGAATTAGAAAAAGAATGTGCAGAACTGGGAGATTATTTAGGACAGCATAAAATTGTAGGAATTATCCACAAAACAATTTATGGCAGATCATATCCATGGAGAAGAAAAAGAGAAGATATTCCACTTATCAAGAGCAGGAAATATGTTGCCTGCACCATGTCTGCAACAGAGATTGCAGAAAGCTTACAGGACGTATAAGTCCAACTGTTATTTAAAACAAAAACAATGGGAAATTTAAAACTAAAAGGAAAAGATATATTAAAACTGGGCTATCCAAATAACCAAAGCATAAACGTAGCATTAGAAGTCATGAAAAGAAATTTTGCAACGAAGAATATTCACCATGTAAAATCTCTTTTAAAGGAAATCCTGCTGAATCCGGAAGAATTTGAGAAAGATCTCACCTTCGGACAAATTGCAGAAACCCTGCTTTCATCCAAAAAAACAGAAAAAAGAATGCTGAACTCACAGCGTGTTTCATTTCAGATTTTTGGAAACAATATCTCAGAAGAGGCAAAAAATCAGTTGTATACTGCTTTGAAACTGCCTATTTCTACTCAGGGAGCATTAATGCCCGATGCCCACAGCGGCTATGGGCTTCCAATTGGTGGAGTTCTTGCCGTGGAAAATGCAGTTATTCCTTACGGAGTAGGAATGGATATTGGCTGCAGAATGAGCCTCAGTATTTTGGATACACCTATTTCATATCTTGAAGGAGCAAGAGATAAATATGAAAAAGCTCTTGCCGAACACACAAAATTCGGAATGTATGAAACGCATAAATCTCATATAGACCATGAGATTTTCGAGAGAGATACATTCGATATGATCCCGATCTTAAGAAGATTAAAAGGAAAAGCAATCAAACAGATGGGATCCTCAGGCGGAGGAAATCACTTTGTAGAATTCGGAGAAGTAGAAATCACCGAAGAAGACGAGCAGATTGGCCTGCCAAAAGGGAAATATCTGGGAATACTTTCTCACAGTGGCTCAAGAGGTCTCGGAGCAGAGATTGCCCAATATTATTCAAGAGTAGCAACAGAACAGTGTCCATTACCTAAAGAAGCTCAAAACTTTGCCTGGCTGGACCTTAGCACACATTTGGGATTGGAATACTGGACGGCAATGAATCTTGCCGGAGATTATGCTTCTGCCTGCCATGATGATATTCACAGAAGACTGGTAAAAGCAGTCGGAGGACGAGTAAAAGCCAGAATTGAAAACCATCACAACTTTGCCTGGAAAGAAATCCATAACGGAAAAGAAGTGATTGTTCACCGAAAAGGAGCAACACCTGCCAATGAAAATGAACTGGGAATGATTCCCGGATCCATGACAGCGAAAGGGTTTATCGTTCGCGGAAAAGGAAATCCGGAATCACTGAATTCAGCATCTCATGGCGCGGGAAGAGCCCATTCAAGGGGAGAATGCAGAAACCTTTTCACTCAGCATGATATTAAAAAAGAATTAAAGCTTAAAAATGTCACACTGATGGGTGGAAATGCAGAAGAAGCACCTATGGCCTACAAAGACATCAATGAAGTAATGAATGCGCAAAGTGAGTTGGTAGACATCCTCGGAACATTCCAGCCGAGAATTGTGAGAATGGACAAATAATTTGGTTGATCGTTTATAGTTGTCAGTTGAAAATAGTGAACTGTCAACTATAAACCTTCAGCTTTTAACTTAAAACAAAAAAAATGGGAGCACCACATAACATAAAAAGATATGGTGAAGTCTGGCCGGAGTTCAGAATCTGGCTGGGACTCGAAATTTTAAATATATTAAAAGATAAAATCATTATATCAGGAGGTTGGGCATGGCATTTTATGTCAGAAAAAGGACATACAGAATATAAACATGCTCACGACCATAAGGATATTGATGTTTTTGTAAAGAAAGAAAATGTTGCAGACGTGGTTATCATTCTTCAGCAGGAAGGATTTCAGAAAGTCTGGACTCGGTATGATCATCTGCCGAGCGAGGAAAACTTCCGTAGATATGAGAAAACAGTAGAACTGGAAAATGATAAGTTTCACAGAATTACCATTGATTTCTTTGAAAGAGATGAGCTTGAAACTATCGAAGCCAATGGTTTTACCGTTGTGAGACCCGATATTTTACTTTCATTTTACAGAAATATTCATTCCAGTGACAAATGCTGGGCAGTAATGGCTGCAAAAGATTTATTACAAAAGGGTATAGATCCCGTTGGACACCCTTTATTAAGCAAAATGCCAACATAATAATGGAAAAATTAATACAGATCACTTCAGGAAGAGGACCTTTAGAATGCCAGTGGGTAGTAGCCAAGGTTTTGAAGATCTTTCTTGAAGAGGCAAAGCAAAATACAATAGATTACGAAATCATTCATCGGGAAAACGGTGATGAAAATCTGACATTAAAATCAGTAACTGTCCTTTTAAAAGGAAAAGAGGTAAACCTTTTTTTAAAAAACTGGCTGGGAAGCGTTTGCTGGATAGGAAAAAGTACATTCAGGAAACTACATAAAAGAAGTAATTGGTTTATCGGAATTTTTGAATTGGAAAATTTAAAAATGATTGATTTCAATGAAAAAGATATCCGGTTTCAGACAGCGAGAAGCCAGGGTAGCGGAGGGCAAAACGTAAACAAAGTGAATACTGCTGTGCGTGCCACTCATATCCCTACCAAAGAAACAGTGTTTGTACAGGATTCACGTTCACAGCTGGAGAATAAAAAACTATCCATTATCAGATTAAAAGAAAAGGTAATGGCAGTTCATATTCAACAGTTGGAAAGAAAACTAAGAGAAACCTGGTCTCTTCAAATGCAGGTAGAACGTGGAAATCCTGTCCGGACATTTTCAGGGACAGATTTTAAAAAGAATTACGAAGACAGGACATTCAAAAAACAAAGAAATGTCTAAAAAAATGAACTTAAAAACTACCACAATGACCTTAACTAAAAGTAAATATTATTTTGAAGCATTAGACTATTTTCCATTCAACCTTTCGGAATGTATGGATGCCCTGAACTATGCCTTGTCTTATGAACCAGAAGATGCAGACAGCCTTTGTCTTATGGGAAGGGTATATTCTGAAGAGCTGAAAGATTATGAAACGGCAAAGAAGTATTTCGATGAAGCCATGCAGAGTAACATCGGAAATGTCAATACGCCCAAATATTACATTGAATGTCTCTTGAATAATGAAGATTATAAAGAAGCAGAAAAATTGATAGCATTTGCCTTAGAGCTCAAAGGAATTGACAAATCGGAAATTCTGAACTGTCTGTCTCTTCTCCAAGAAAGAAAATTTGAATATAAACAGGCTTTAGCAACCCTTAAAGAAGCCAAAAAATTTGCTTACAACCGTGCCGCACTTGAAATTATTGAAGATAGAGAAAAGCTGGTCAAAGGAAAAGTAACCAGAACAAGAATTGTAAAAAAAGCAGAATAATCTGTTTTCAGGCCATATTAAAAAAATAAGCTTTCAATTGAAAGCTTATTTTTTATTTACAGAGATAAGATAGTCATACACCATTTGATGTTGGTCATCATTCAGTTTAGCTTTTGGAGCCATTCTGCTTAACGTGTTGATCCATCCCTTATCGTCATGCTTGGTAGGTTCTGGCAGCTTATGACATTTTGCGCAGGAATTTTCAAAAATGGTTTTTCCTTGTGCCAACTGCTCAGATGAGGTATACTTAGGCCCTGTTACAGCCACACTTTTTGGTCCGCAGGATACCATAAATGCGGATGCTGCGATGCCGGATAAGATGAGTTTTTTCATACCATATTTTTGTTTGATGATTACTTCTTCGCAGAAACAATATAATCATAAACCCATTGGTGCTGTTCATCCGTTAGTTTTGCCTTTGGAGCCATAGAATTCATGATTCCTACCCATTGTACAGGATTGTGTGAAGCAGGATCTGGTAATTTATGACATCTTCCACAAGAGTTTTCAAAAATTGTTTTCCCCTGAGCAATCTGTTCTGCAGTAGAGGTTGAAGTTCCTGCAGTAGCAGTGGACGTAGCAGCTTTCGGCGTACAGGAAACCAGCAAAATAGCAGTAAACGAAGCCGCAGCGATGAGTTTTTTCATGTTTCTTTTTTGATATATAACAAATGTAATAAATTCCTTAAGCCGTTGATACAGGGCGTTGTAGTTTTAATTTAGAAGAAATAAAAATTAATTTTATGAAAAATCAGTAATTCCAAATGAAGATAATTTAAGTCTTTTGTTTCATCATTATGAGCCGGCTATTGACCATTCCCATTTTAATTATTAATTTTGAATCAATGAAATTTTCTACAGAAGAGCTAATAGACGGAATACAGTCAGGAAACAAACGCCTGATTGCAAAGGCTATTACATTGGTTGAAAGTAAAAAAGCAGAACATAGGGTACAGGCAGAAGATCTTTTAAAGAAAATTATGCCTCTTACCGGAAACTCTGTAAGAGTGGGAGTAACGGGAGTTCCGGGAGCAGGAAAATCTACTTTTATAGAAAACTTCGGCAGATTAGTTATTGCGCAGGGAAAAAAAGTGGCTGTTCTGGCTATTGACCCGAGTTCAGCAATCAATAAAGGAAGTATCCTGGGAGATAAAACCAGAATGGAAGAACTTGCCAAAGAAGAAAATGCTTTCATACGTCCTTCCCCCAGCTCAGGTTTTTTAGGAGGAGTAGCCAATACTACTTTTGAAACGATGATGATCTGTGAAGCAGCAGGATACGATTATATTTTGATCGAAACTGTTGGAGTAGGGCAGTCAGAAGTCCTTGTTGCTGATATTACCGATGCTTTTTTATTCCTTAAAATCATTGGAGGTGGAGACGAACTTCAGGGAATAAAGCGCGGAATCATGGAAATGGTAGACCTTATTTTTATCAATAAAGTAGATCAGGATAACCTTCAGAAAGCAAAAAATACAAGGCTGGAACTAAAAAGGGCTCTGGATTTTATTCCACCAAAAGAAAAAGGCTGGAAAATTCCTGTTTTATTAGGTTCTGCTCTATATAACGAGGGATTACAGGAGGTTTATGATCAAATTTTCGAGTTTATCGATCTGAAAAAGAAAAGCGGTCGTTTTGAAGAAATCCGTGTTCAGCAGGCTGAAAAGAGATTTGAATATTGGGTTCAGGAATATATTTTATCCCTGATGAAAAAGAGTAATACCATAGAAGAAGCTTATGATATGCATAAAAAAAATGCTTCAGCAATGGTTTCTAACCCAAGTACTGAAGCAAAATTATTTGTTGAAAAATTTTTATCTAATGAAAACAGACATTAAGGTTTCTCCTTTTCCTGCTTTACCTCAGTTTTAGAAATATATCCATCATAAGTAATGGGCTGTCTGTCATTACTTCTCATAGAAACGAATGCTTTACCGTTTTTGAAAACTTCAATATTTACTTCGTCTACGTTTTTTGCATCTTTAGGCTTGAACTTTAATGTCCAGGTTCCCTTTTTATTCTGAGTTTTACTTACGGTAAAATCTTTTGAGGTAAATCTGTAGCTGTTATCATTCGTATTTCCATAAGTCGGATTAAATAATCTTCCGAAATAAGGAAGAACTACATCCAGTGCATTTTTACTGACATCAATGGTGTAATCTCCGTTCAGGTTAAGTACCCTCGTTGCAGTAGCATTAGGCATTGAGTTCAGGACATTGATAACATCATAATTTGTAGGATTGGCTCGTTGTGCATAGAAAGTAAACTCCTGAGAATCTACTAAAGTATCCACCGTTTTTGAATCTAATGAGCCCTGTGAAGCACAGCTCTGAAATAAGAACAGGAATCCAAAAATCATTAGTAAAGAAATATACTTTTTCATAATGAGATAATTATTAAATTTAAACAGCAAAATGTATGCAAATATATTCTTTCTGAAATATTTTGGAATAAAAATTGTTAAGGTTGAATTATTAACACTCAAACTATGAAAGTTACACATCTATTAGGAATGGGAGCTATTGCTCTGTCGGCTGTTGCCTGTACTACAAACCCGATTACCGGAAGATCGTCTTTACAGCTGGCCAACAATTCGGAAATTTTAACAATGTCTTCACAGGAATACAAGACGACATTGTCTAAAGGTAAAGTGATTACCGGTACGGCAGATGCAAAGAGAGTGGTAAATGTAGGAAACAGAATTAAAAGTGCTGCAGAAAGATATTATCAAAGTATTGGAAGATCAGCAGATTTGGCCAGTTACAGCTGGGAATTTAATCTTCTGCAAAGCAACGAACTGAACGCCTGGTGTATGCCTGGTGGTAAAGTAGCCGTTTATACCGGAATCTTACCGGTTACAAAAGACGATAACGGACTTGCCGTAGTACTGGGACACGAGGTTTCCCACGCACTGGCAGGCCACGGAAATGAAAGGATTTCTCAGGCAATGGTAGCTCAGTACGGAGGTGCAATCCTGGGAGGAACAATCTCAAATTCACAATGGGCAAGTGTTTTCCAGAAGGTATATCCTATTGGTTCACAAGTAGCTTTATTGAAATACGGAAGAGGTCAGGAATCAGAAGCGGATGAAATGGGGCTTTACCTGATGTCTATGGCAGGATATGATCCAAGAGCAGCAATCCCTTTCTGGAACAGAATGGAAGCGGCATCTACAGGAGCGAGACAACCAGAATTTTTATCTACTCACCCGAATCCGGAAACAAGAATTTCAGATATCAATAAGGATCTTCCGAAAGCATTAGAATATTATAAGGCTGCGGGAGGAAAAATATAATTAGAATTTTAATCTTGAATAAGGCCTTATTAAATTTTTAGTACATTTGATAAGGCTTTTTTATGTAACCACCTAAACACAATATTATGAAGAGTTTATCAATTACCGGACTTATACTTTTGGCTGTTTCTGCATTACTTTTCTATCTGACGACTGATTTTGCCGTAGAACAAATCAAAATTTCCCACATTATGGGAATAATGGCGGGAGTGGGAATAGGGCTTATCATTGGAGGAATGGTAGGTTATGTAAGCAAAGGAAGCGCTATAAAAGCGGAACAGAAGAAAAAAGAATTCAAACAGCTGCAGAAAGACAAAGAAGAGCTTGAAAAACAGGCTGCAGATATTGCAAAACGCCAGGCTGAACTTGAAGAACAAAATAAAAACCCTCAAATTTAATTTGAGGGTTTAAAGTTGTTATTTCGATATTTATTAGAATTTATATCCTAAACCTACCATAAACAGGTTAGGTCTGTTATCATATCTGATTTCCGAACCGGAAACTCTGTTGATAAAGTTTCTTTCGTCTTTACTGAAAGCTCCTTCATATCTTGCATTTACAATAAGCTTTTTGATTTCAAGCTGCGCCCCAAACTGGTAGCCAACAGTAAAATCATTTTTAGCATTTTCTTTGAAATCGTTGTAAGTATTATCCTTGTTTAAGTTAAAACTTCCAACTGGACCTACAAAAACACCTAACATATTTCCCAAAAGGTTATATCCTAAAAGAACCGGAACATCTATACGGTTGCTTTTAACATCAAAAGTAGTGTTCTCTGTAGTAAACTCATTTTTGAAGTGAGTATAATAGATTTCCGGCATCACAAACAATGAAGTAGGAAGACCCACTTTTAATGAAAGTCCGACATTGAAACCTACATTGTTCTTACCTGTTCCGTCAATGGCATCATTCACTGTTCCTTTAATATTAGACCAGGAAGGAGAGCCGGTAGGAAAGATTAAGTTAGCCTTACCTGCCAGTGAAATCTGTGCAGAAGCCCACATTGAAAATCCTATTAACGCTATACTAAGTACCTTTTTCATTATCGTCTATTTTTGTATTTGTAGTTTCAATCGTTTTATTATTCTCAAGTAAATATTCTCTCAGCTCTTTAAACAGTTCTGAAGAATAAACGAAATCAATCAGATTTTTATTGCCTGCGGTAATCAGGATGTCTTTATTCCCTTCCCATTCTTTGATTCCTAATCGTAGGTATACAATTTTCTCGCCAATCGTCATTACAGAGTTCATGTCGTGAGTATTGATGATGGTTGTGGTATTATATTCTTTGGTGATCTCGTAAAGAAGATCATCAATGATCTTTGAAGTATACGGATCCAGTCCGGAATTGGGCTCATCACAGAACAGGTATTTAGGATTGTTGACAATCGCTCTGGCAATCGCCACCCTTTTCTGCATTCCTCCGGAAATTTCAGAAGGATATTTTCTTTCCGCTTTGTCAAGATGTACTCGTCCTATTACTTCAAAAACCCTTTTCTTTTTCTCTCTGTAGGTAAGATTGGTAAACATATCAAGAGGGAACATGATGTTTTCTTCCACAGTTAAGGAATCAAATAATGCACTTCCCTGGAATACGGTTCCGATTTCTGAACGGAGATGTTGTTTTTCATCTCGAGTCATGGTATTAATATCCTTACCATCAAAAAGGATTTCCCCTGAAGACGGCATATAAACATTCAATAAACTTTTTAAAAAAACGGTTTTACCGGAACCACTCTGCCCAATGATTAAGTTTACTTTTCCTTTATCAAATGAAGTTGAAATTCCTTTCAATACTTCAACATCATCAAAACTTTTCTTAAGATCTTTTACCTCAATCATCAGCTTAATATTAATTGGGTTAAAATTAATTCAGAAATGATAATGAATACCATTGTCCATACTACTGCCTGCGTACTTGCTCTACCCACTTCCAGTGATCCTCCTTTTACATTGTAACCGAAATAAGAAGGAACCGTTGCAATGATAAAAGCGAACACTATAGTCTTGGTAAATGCATAGTAAATAAATAAATTAGGCATATACATCTGAATACCAACGATATAATCGTTTTCTGTCCAGTTTCCTGTTAAAATCCCGGCAATATAACCACCACCAATACCAAATACGATACTGATTGCAATAAGAAGGGGATTAAACAGCATACAGGCAATAATTTTAGGAAATATCAGAAAATTGGGTGAGTTTACTCCCATGATATCCAATGCATCAATCTGTTCGGAAACCCTCATTGTTCCAATACTTGATGCAATATAAGAACCTACCTTACCCGCCAGAATCAGACTGATAATGGTAGGGGCAAATTCCAGAACCAAAACCGCTTTCGTTGCATATCCTACAAATGAAGGCGGAATGGGAAAAGATGAAGCATCAAAGTTGTTGAACATCTGAATAGCCACTACCGCTCCAACGAATATGGATGTGAAGATGACAAGTCCGAAAGAATTTACTCCCAAATCATTAATTTCTCTCATGAACAGCTTCCAGAAAACCCTCATTTTCTGAGGTTTCTGCAGGGATTTTCCCAAGAGGATCATGTATTCCCCTACTGCTGTGAAAAACTTTTTTAACATACTGCTAAATTAGACTTTTTTATTTAATTGGGCTACAGTCGAGAATAAGACTAAAGCCTGGTTTTGTGTTAAAATTATTTCAATATTGGCCTGGTCCTGCTCTTTATTTTGCATTTTTATCTCCGCCTATAACCAAAAAAACGGTTTTTAAAATAATCACCAGATCGAGTACAAAACTCCAGTTTCTTACATAGAAAGTATCGGCCAGAACACGTTTTTTCATCTCTACTTCCACGTCTCCGAAGTCACCGCGCAGCCCATTTACCTGTGCTAATCCTGTGATACCGGGACTTACCATACTTCTTAAGCTGTATCTTCCTATTTTTGGTTTATAATAATTATCAACAGAAAGCATATGAGGGCGCGGGCCTACTACAGACATTTCTCCTTTCAGTACATTAATGAATTGTGGAAGCTCATCAAGACTGGTCTTTCTTAAAAACTTACCTACTTTGGTAATCCTTGAATCGTTTACCGATGTGGTTTTAGTTGTGGATTCATCATTTACAACCATTGTTCTGAATTTAATACAATTGAATACCTCTTCATGGAAACCGTATCTTTTCTGAAGAAAAAATACCGGACCTTTGGAAGTTGCCTTGATTAAAACTGCAATGATCGGAAATACCCACGAGCAGACAAAAACCAGTATGATAACAGAAAACAAAATATCAAACGTCCTTTTCATCAGAAAATTAGAATAATAATCTAAAGGATATCGTGCCTGATTAAGGACCGGCTGGGTTTGTATATATCCAAGATCATATAGGAAAAAATCGCTTTGTGTGATACTCGGAATGAGTGAAATATGAATCTTATTATCTTCTGCCAATTTGAAAAGCTCATTCTGAATCAATTCACCATAAGAGTTTTCCATAGATAAAAACAGGGTATGAATCCCATTCTTTTTCCAGAAAGCAACCAGCTCATTAATATTGAGATCGGAATTTTCGTATTCAAATATTCTGTATCCATAATCTTTACGGTCTGTAAAAATATTTTTCAGGATTTCTGTAGAGTGGCTGTCTCCCAAAAACATTACATTCCTGTAATTGGCACCAAGAGATCGTAAGTACTTGATTGCAAAATAGATTAATGACTTTACAAGGAAGATGAAAATGAAAAGATAAAGTGAGAGCCAGTATATATCCGAATTGAAAAATACATTGTTACTTACCTTTCCTATAAGCAGTACGCCAAGTATAAAAAAGAGGAAGTGGATTAAAAGGCGTTCAAGAAACAAGGTATAGGTAAGGTTCCTCGGAATGTTGTATATTTTTGTCCTACCGCTCAGAAGCACCCAGAACAAAAACAACAGAATCAGAGAAAAGATATTCTGATACCAGGTTTCTTTATTGTATTTTAAACTTTCGTTTCTGCTTATAAAAAAGAATATGAAGATAGATGCAATAACCATGAGGTCAAGCAACATAATGATCGATTTCAGGTATCTAGAGTATCGAATTCTCTGCATCTATCGGTATTATAGCGGATAAGCCCAGCTAATTTAAGCTTTTTTACGGGATATTCAGATATTTATGAGTCTGTACTGAAGCCTGCCATTCCGGGTGTTTCAGGATGAAATCCGTGATCTTAGGATACATATCATCTCTTTTACTCCATTCGCTTTGAAGATAAAGCTTACAGTTTTCAGAAACTTTTGAGGCCTGTTCCTGTGCAAATGTAAAGTCATGCTGATTGAAAATAATCACTTTAAGTTCATGAGCTTTCTGATAGATCTCTTCTTTAGGCAGTCCTGTTTTCTTTGGGGAAAGGGTGATCCAGTCCAGATGTCCGCTCATAGGATACGCTCCTGAAGTTTCAATATGTACAGTACATCCCAACTCCTTCAGTTTTGAAGTGAGTATGTCTAAGTTCCACATTAAAGGCTCACCGCCAGTGAGAACAACTGTTTTACAATGTTTTGCAGCTGTTTCTGCAATTTCTGCTGCATTCATCAGAGGATGGAGTTCCGGATCCCAACTTTCTTTTACATCACACCAGTGACATCCTACATCACACCCCCCTAGCCTGATAAAGTAAGCGGCTTTTCCGGTGTGGGCTCCTTCTCCCTGTAAAGTGTAAAAATGCTCCATTACAGGGAGCATTTTACCTTCTTTTAATAAAATATCTTCTTCTTTATTCATTTTAAAATTAGTCGTTATAGACCGAAGTTTTGTAAGCAATGATGGTGTTTTTCATTAACATCGCTCTTGTCATAGGGCCTACTCCTCCAGGTACCGGAGTAATCCAGCTTGCTTTTTCTGCGCAGCTGTCAAAATCTACGTCACCTGCAAGGTAATATCCTTTTGGAGAGTCATTATCTACTCTTGTAATACCTACGTCAACAATTACAGCACCTTCTTTGATCATATCTCCTTTCAAGAAATGAGGATCTCCCAAAGCGGTAATTACGATGTCTGCTTTTCTTGTGTATTCTTCAATGTCTTTAGTATAAGAGTGTGTAAGGGTAACAGTAGAGTTTCCAGGGAAATCTTTTCTACCCATCAGGATACTCATAGGTCTTCCTACAATTTTACTTCTTCCGATAATTACACAGTCTTTTCCTTTAGTTTCAATATTATATCTTTCCAGTAATGTTAAAATACCGAAAGGAGTTGCTGGTAAGAAAGTATCCATTTCAAGCGCCATTTTTCCGAAGTTTTCAGGGTGGAAACCATCCACATCTTTTCTTGGATCAATTGCGTTGATGATCTTTTCCTGATCTATCTGGTCTGGTAAAGGCAACTGAACGATAAACCCGTCCACTGCTTTAGATTTATTAAGCTCGTCAATTTTTTCCAATAGTTCGGATTCAGAAACTGTACTTGGAAATTTAATTAAGCTGGATTGAAATCCTACTTCCTCACAGTCTTTTACTTTAGAGTTTACATAGGCCTTGCTTGCACCATTATTTCCTACAAGAATAGCTACCAAATGTGGAGCCCTTCTTTTGCTTGCGAGAATCTTTTCTACTTCAACCTTGATCTCTGCTTTAATTTCCTTGGATACTTTAAGTCCGTCAAGAATTTCTGCCATTTTTACTTTTTTACTTTATAGATTTACTTTTACTTTCTTTTTACTTACTATTTGTTTTCCTTATAGTAATTGATCAATCCGTTGGTAGAGCTATCATGAGAGCTTACTGCTTCATTGTTCTCAAGCTCAGGAAGGATTTTATTGGCTAATACTTTTCCTAATTCCACCCCAAACTGGTCAAAACTGAAAATATTCCAGATTACTCCCTGAACGAAAATTTTATGTTCATACAAAGCGATCAGCTGACCTAATGCAAAAGGAGTTAATTCTTTGAATAGTATAGAGTTAGTAGGAGTGTTTCCGTGGAAGACTTTGAAATTAATCAGTCTGTCTATTTCTTCATCGGATTTACCTGCATTTCTCAATTCTTCTTCAACTTCTTCTTCCAGTTTTCCGAAGGCAAGTGCTTCAGTCTGAGCGAAAAAGTTCGCTAATAATTTATCCTGATGATCCGAAACTTTGTTTGGGCTTTTTGTATAAGCAATGAAGTCTGCCGGAATCAATTCTGTTCCCTGGTGGATCAGCTGATAGAATGCGTGCTGGCCGTTTGTTCCTGGTTCTCCCCAGATGATAGGTCCCGTTTCATATTCAACAAATTCTCCGTTTCTGTCAACACATTTTCCGTTACTTTCCATATCTCCCTGTTGAAGATATGCTGCGAATCTGTCCAGATATTGAGAATAAGGTAAGATTGCATAGGTTGTTGCTGCATAGAAATTACGATACCAGATTCCCAGAAGTCCCATTAATACGGGAACATTTTCCGAGAAATCGGCAGTCTGGAAGTGCTGGTCTGTATCAAAAGCACCTCTAAGAAGCTGCTCGAAGTTTTCATATCCTACAGAAAGGACAATGCTTAATCCGATCGCACTCCAAAGAGAATATCTTCCGCCTACCCAATCCCAGAATTCAAAAATATTTTCTTCTGCAATTCCGAACTTCTTAACTTCTTCAATATTAGTAGATAAAGCAACGAAGTGCTTTGCTACATCTTCCTGCTTTCCTGCTTTCAGGAACCAGTCTTTAGCTGAATTTGCATTGGTCATTGTTTCCTGAGTCGTAAAGGTCTTGGAAGCAATGATGAATAAAGTGGTTTCAGGATTTAAGTCTTTCACAACTTCTGCAATATGATTTCCGTCCACATTGGAAACAAAGTGAACATTTAATCTTGTTTTAAAATGCTTTAAAGCCGAACAAACCATCACAGGACCCAAATCTGATCCTCCAATACCGATGTTTACTACATCTGTGATCTCTTTTCCGCTGAAACCTTTATGCGTTCCTGAAATAATTTTCTCAGAAAAAGTTTTCATGTGTTCAAGAACTCTTTTGATCTGTGGTTTGATATTTTCTCCATCCACAAGAATCTCACGGTCTGAGAAGTCTCTTAACGCAGTATGCAGCACAGCTCTTCCTTCTGTTTCGTTGATTTTATCCCCGGAGAACATTCTGGAAATGGCATCTTTTAATTGACTTTCTTCAGCCAATTGTAATAAAAGATCCTTTGTTCTTGAATCAATTAAATTTTTAGAATAGTCAAAAAGATAGTTGTCCTTTTGCAGAGAAAATTCATTAAAACGGTTCGGGTTATATTGGAAAAGAGTTCTAAGATCAAAATCATTTCCACCGAAGTGTTCATCAAGTGCTTTCCAGCTGTTAGTTTGTGTTGGATTTATTTTTGATAGCATATTACAGAATTTTTATCGTTCAGAAAATCATGTATCGGATGAAAATTGCTCATAATCCATAATGATTTATTTCTGATTTGCAAATTTACGGAAAAATAAAACCTCAGATAAATTTGAAGATGATAAATAACGATTTTTTAAAAAACAAAACCTCAGAAAAGGTCTGAGGTTTTGGTAAAAGTCTTTTGTAACAGGTTTTTAGAATGTTATTCATCCATTTCATTCAGGATGTTTTCCAATTGTTTGGCGCTTCCTCCATAGATGTATTTTGTCCATAGAACAATGCTGGTTATCACTCCTAAAGTTCCGATCAATACTGCAATGATTAATCCCTGTTGATGAGAAGAGGTGAGTTCTGTTAACGATTTGCCTTCCTTTTCCATTGTATTATAGATGACCAATCCTATTGTTACCAGAAAATGGGGCAGCAATAAAAACCCGAAAGATTGGTATCGTTCCATATTCAGACGAAGTTCATGGTATATTTTCCAAAGGCTGTTTTTGGTGTTTCCGGTGTAAAGCTCCGTCTGTTTGTAAAATTTATAAAATCCAAACAGATAATATGAAGATATTACGACCATCATTGTATAAGATACATAATAAATAATGTACTGTGAGGAAGGGAATTGAAACTGAAGAGGAAAAAAAGCGATGAGAATAATGGCAAGAATCTGCATGGGAAATTCTCTTTTCATATTTTTCTGGATCTTTTCTATAGGATGTTTGCTTTCTTTTAACTGTTCTATGGTATCAGGAATATGGACATCGCTGTCTTCTTTATTCCACTGTTCTTTTAATTGATCAAAATTCATAGCCTGATTTTTTTATGATTTGTTGTATTTTTTCTTTTGTTCTGTTGAGTTTTACGCGGGCATTGCCTTCACTTAGACCCAGGTTGTTTCCAATTTCTTTGTGTGACATTCCTTCCATGAAATAGAATATGACTGCTTTCTCTAAGGAATTCAGCTCCTGAACGGCACTGTAGAAAATTTCCAGCTGTCTGTCTTTGGTGGGATTGTAATCTTCCTGTAGTACCTCAAAATGATGAGGAGCATCTGTATGATTATTGGATCTCTGTTTTTCCTTTTTTAAATAGGTAATCGCAGTATTGATGGCAACACGATACATCCAGGTTGAGAACTCACTGTTCCCTTTGAAACTCTGATAGGATTTCCAAAGCTGGATAAGGATTTCCTGCTGAAGATCTTCCCGGTCTTCTACAGAATCTGCATAGATCCGCGAGGCTTTGTATAAAATACCTTTGTGCTGGTTGACGAGCTTTAAAAAAGCATTTTCAATTGGATTACTCACAATAATTTCATGGTTAGGTTATCGTTATAAACTTGTCACTGGTTTTACCGTATATCCCTTTGCTTTAAGGAGATTGATCAAGCCGTTTTCTCCCCAAAGGTGGCCGCTTCCTACGGCAAAGAAAGAACTTTGATTTTTCATCATTTCCGGCATTTTTTCTACCCATTTTTTATTTCTGTCAGTCAGTACAAGTTTTTCCTGTCTCTTATCCATGAATTTTGGATTTTTGATCAGCAGGTCCAATTCTCTTAAGTTTTCATTTTTAAATGCTTCCGTCATCTTTTTTGCAGCGACGGCATATTCATTGCCTAATTTCAACTGAGAGATCGTTTCTTTCAGGTCGTATGCCTGACTTATTGCATGAGTCTGATCATCTACTTTTTCCAGCCCGCTTACGCTTTTTTTATTCTTCAAAGCAGTTTTCAATAGTTCTATTTCATACATTTTCACTTCATTCTGAGGGCAGGGGATTGCTTTTGTAGCAACAAGAGAATATAAAGCAGTTGAGCTTTGAGAATCAACATTTTTAAGGTTTGTTCCATAATCAGTCAATATTTTGTCTAAATTTTTTGCTTCTTCAGGAGTCAGTTGTTCAGAGATCTTTTTATCTGCCGTCATCATTTTTTGGATTGAGGCCATTTCGTTTTGATCTGTATAATTGATTTCCATAACAAAGCTTTCCGACTTATTTAAAGCGTTCCAGACCTTAGGTTTTATTTCAAAATCTTTACTGCATAAGATATGAAAAGTCCCGGTAATATAGGAGGGTTTAGAAAGACCGTTTCCTGAAACCTCCCAAAGAAGGCTGTTTTCATTGTTTGTATTTGTATTTTGTGCTTTTGCGGTTATCGTGCTTATTGATAATAATGCAGCGAAACCAAGTTTTACTAAATTTTTCATATTATTAATTTTTTTGATTTTCTGTTCTTTTAAACAGTAGGTAAAGCAGGCATTACAATCGTTACAGTTTTTTTGAAAAAAAATAAAAACCTCCCGAAAACAGGAGGTTGTAAAATCTAAAATTATGATGATAACCAATTGGTTAGTAGAGTTTTTTTTGTTATATTTTCGTTTGTTCAGGTTTTGAAACTTTTCTTTTTCTTAGGAAATAGATCAAAGCCGCTGCAATCAATAGAATAGGCCAGATATTGATAAGAGCAACTATGATTCTCTGAATCAGATAAAAACCATAGACAAAACCATCTTTTGCATCATAAATGAAATTGTATTTATATTTATTATCAATGCTGGTGGTGTTAGTAACAGCAATTTCGGCAATACGTAAGTTAGGTTCCCTGATGTAAATATCAATAGTACTGTATTTCAAATTGTCTGTCATGTTCATACTCGCCAGCTTTTGAAGGTTTCCTTCAGACATATTCCCATCATCAAGCGTTACTTTATCTTTATTTGTTTTCAGCTTGCTGATATTCTCAGAAGTCTTTTGATTTCTTTTCCCTTCCAGTTCAGAATATTTAATGTTGGCCGTCACATCTTCCGCATTGATGGATCTTGAATTAAGAAATAATTTGTTTGTATTGATTGCTGTTAAAAGTTCACCCAGCTTTTCAGTAGGAATACGTACCTGCATTCTGTTCTCCGACTGATATTTTTTTACCAGCATAGCTTCTTCATTGGAAGTGTTGTAAGTATCTTCAGAAATTACATTACTCTGGAGATTACTATTGGTAACAAAGCCTCCAAGTTCCTGAACCGATTTTTCAATGGCGATGGTTGCATTATAAACATCTTTTACTTCCATACTGACATCTGCTGTCTTGATGAACTGTTTGTCTTTTACCTTCATATCAGCAACGGATGAAATACTGTCTGAAACAATAGCAGAGGCTGAATCTGTTGTAGCGTAGGCCTCAAGATCTGCTGAAGAAACTTCACCTTTTTTACATGAATAAATTCCTAATAAAAGAACGGCAGATAGAGATAGTTTAATGTAAGTCGTTTTCATAGCATTGATTTTTTGTTGTTTTCCTTGAGTCAAAGTTCAGTCAGGATCTTTTGTAATGCTTGAAAATCAAAAGTAAAAAACTTGTAAACGGAATATTCTGTTTTAATTGCTTGAAATATAGTGTTTTGTAAAACAGTGTGGAAGAGTGGTGCTTGCTTTCGGAGCAATTTTTGCTTATCTTTTACAAACCAAAACTACAATCTATCACTATGTCAAATACCTTTTCCAAAATCAGAAACGCAATAGGACTATTCACATCCATAGATTTTGAACAGTTGAGTGCCATTTCTCAAAAAGTGGATCTTCCAAAACTGATGCATAATTTCTCAAAACTGGATGATAAACAGCTTTCCGGGCTCATGAAAATGCTGGATCCGGAAAAGAAAAAGAAAGAACTTCCACCTATTGATGGTGACTTTTATGATATCTACCATACCCTTACTCCTGAACAACGTGAAATTCAACTTAAAGTAAGAGCTTTCATGGAAAAAGAAGTAAAACCTCTGGTCAATCATTACTGGCTTAGAGATGAATTCCCGTTTGAATTGATCCCGAAATTCCAAAAGCTTGATATCTGCGGTGTTACTTATGAAGGATATGGCTGTCCGGGAATGCCTTTCCTGATGGAAGGGGTTATTGCGATGGAGATGGCAAGAGTAGATGCTTCCATAGCTACCTTTTTTGGAGTGCAATCCGGGCTGGCAATGGGGTCTATTTACATCTGCGGATCTGAAGAACAGAAACAAAAGTGGCTTCCACAGATGCAGAAATTTGAAAAAATAGGTGCTTTTGGGCTTACAGAACCCGAAGTAGGCTCAGGAGCTGCAGGCGGACTTACCGTAACTTGTAAAAAGACACCGGAAGGGTGGGTACTTAATGGTCAGAAAAAATGGATTGGTAACGCAACTTTTGCTGACATAATCATTATCTGGGCAAGAGATCTGGACAGTGGCGAGGTGAAAGGATTTATTGTAGAAAAAGATAATCCGGGATATTCCGTAGAAAAGATCAAAGGGAAAATGGCTTTAAGAATTGTTCAGAATGGACTGATTACTTTAAAAGACTGCCTTGTAACTGAAGAAAACCGTTTGCAGAATGCTAACTCCTTTAAAGATACCGGAAAAGTACTGAGAATGACCAGAGCAGGAGTGGCATGGATGGCTACAGGCTGTGCGCGTGGAGCTTATGAGAGCGCCCTGGATTATACCCGAAAAAGAGAGCAGTTTGGAAGGCCTATTGCTTCGTTCCAGATGATTCAGGGACATTTGGTAGAAATGCTGTCAAACCTTACTGCTATGCAAACTATGGTGTTCCGATTGTCTGAAATGCAGGATGAAGGAATTTTAAAAGATGAACATGCTTCTCTGGCTAAAGTTTTCTGTACACTGAGAACAAGAGATATTGTGTCCAGAGCAAGAGAGGTGATGGGTGGAAATGGAATTCTGCTGGAGTACGATGTAGCCAGATTTGTTGCCGATGCAGAAGCTATTTACTCTTATGAAGGGACAAAAGAAATCAATTCATTAATCGTAGGGCGCTCCATTACAGGCTTTAGTGCTTTTGTGTAGATAGAGGATAGGTAGCAGAAAGCAGATAATAGGTTGTAGGCAATGAGACCTGCAACCTATTACCTGTAACCTTATGAAACTAAGTGTTTATATTTTTCCTTGTTATCAAGAATCATCCAAAGATTGATCAGGAACATCACTCCTGCAATTCCCATTCCCATTGGAGACTTATCCATCGTGAAAACGTGGGTGACAATTCCTACCATGACAGGCAAAATAACAATAGCTCCCAGCGCTCTCGTTTTTGGGAAAATAAATAATAGTCCGCCAATGACTTCTACGATACCTACTAATGGCATCAGCCAGCTGATTTCTCCAAAAGCGGTGAAAAGTTTCATTTGCTCCGGAGTAGGTTTCTCCATTGGCATATAATTAAAAAACTTGTTTAGTCCAGCATTAATAAACATAAGCCCAAACAGTAAGCATAAAATGAATTTTACTATTTTCATGATTGATGATTTTATATCAAATGTAAAATAAAAATAGGATATTTAGTATTTTTTTTAACATAAAATATGAAATCAATTGTTAACGTGCGTTAATTAATGCTTTTGTGTAATTTTTATTCTATATCTTCGGAAGGCAAATTAAAATTAATAAACCATGCTAAAAAATCTTAAAAAATTAAACCGTACGGATTTAAGAGAAATCCAAGGTGGTGGAGGTGTTGGAAAATGTGATATTGGACCAATTGGCTGTCCATGTAAAATTCCACCTGGAGATCCTTGTTTAGGTGGTCCCGGAGGAAATCCTGAAGGCCCGACTTATGGATATTGTCCAGACAATCCATCTTATATTTTATGTACAGAAACTTGTCCAAATGGAACGAGCCCTTTGTGCCCTCTTTCATAAAAAATAAAAAAGACTGTCTTGAAAAAGGCAGTCTTTTTATTTAAGTTCAAAGCTTTAAAATGATATTATTCATTAGTTATTGCTCATTATTCATGTCTTAGTCCATTTCCTTCAGCGTAATATTCTTGGAAATTTTATAACTTTTCTTCTTCTTTTGAGGTCTCGGTTCTTCCCCAAGCAATCGTCCCCAAGGTTTAAGATCATCCACTCTTTCACAGATAATTTTTATAATCGCAATCGCTGGTATACATAGGAACATTCCTGCAATTCCCCAGAGATGTTCTCCTAAAAGAATACCAATAAAGGAAAACAAAGCATTAATTTTTACTTTGGAGCCCACAACAAATGGCAATACAATATTTCCGTCTACGGCATGAATGGCGATATACCCCAAGGCAACATAAATACATGTTGATGGAGTAGAAGTTGCAAAAGCTATAAAACAGGAAATTAACAGTGAAATAAAGATTCCAAGATATGGAATAACGTTTAATAACCCGGTAAGAACCCCTAAGAGAATGGCATATTTTACTCCCAGAATCGTAAGGAGAACAGATGTTAAAACTGAAACAATAATTACCTGAAGAAAAAGCCCGAAGATATATTTCTTGGTCATGATACGAATTTCATTTACAGCTTCCTGTACGCTTGCCTTATGTCTTTCGTTGAAAACGGTAACGATGAAATTATTTAAAAGCCTTCTGTAATTCAAAATAAAGATAAAAAACAGGGTGAAAAAAATAATAAAGCCGAATCCCGTAGAGAAAATTCCAAAAGTAAATCCTAAAATTGCCCCTGAAGAAGATAAAAGTTTATTCAATCCCTGATTGATATAATCTACCTGTTCATCTACTTTCACATTGAATGTTTTGGAAACCCAATGCTGCAGGCCATTGAAAACAGTGGTGAACTGCTCACTGAGATGAGGAAGATCCTTACTGAAGTCCGATAACTGATTGGTAAAAAAGTAAATGATTCCGCCTAAAATAATCAGCATTATGAACACTGAAGTCATTGTAGACATGGATCTTGGAAATCTTAACTTTCTTTCCATAAAAGTAGCTGCAGGCAAAAACAACATAGCCATCAGGAAGGCAAGAAAAAACGGAGCTAAAATACTCTGTCCTAATGCCAGAAGATAGCCAAGACCCATGATAGAAATTACCACAAGTGTAAGCTTGACAAGGAAAGGAAGTCTAAGAAAATTCATAATCTAAAAATATGCAGTGTGGAATAAAAATAAGAAAACCCGTTTGAATTGAAAAATTTTTTAGTCAATCCTACAGGATTTTCTTCTATTGCATCAAATTTTATTCCATGCAGCCAGGAAAAGGAAGCATTTGTTTATAAAACAGAAACACGCTCTGATACTTAGAACGTGTTTCCTTATTGAGAAGTTAATATGTTATAAATTATTTTATTCTTCAATGGCGATGTCAATGACTTCTTCCATTCTGTTGACGTAATGTACTTTCAGATCTTTTAAATAATCTTTTTTGATCTCTTCAACATCTTTTCTGTTGGCTTCACAAAGAATAACATCTTTAATTCCGGCTCTTGTAGCGGCAAGAAGTTTTTCTTTGATTCCTCCTACAGGAAGTACTTTTCCTCTTAAAGTAATTTCTCCCGTCATTGCAAGGTGAGGTTTTATCTTCTTGTTTTTAAAAGAAGAAACCATTGAGGTAAGCATTGCAATACCTGCAGACGGTCCGTCTTTAGGAGTTGCCCCTTCAGGAACGTGTACGTGAATGTTTTTCTTATCCAGTTCCTCCTGAGGAATTCCCAGCTCGTCATGTTTAGCTTTAATATACTCTAAGGCAATGGTAGCAGATTCTTTCATTACCGTTCCAAGGTTTCCGGTCATCGTTAATGCTCCTTTACCGTTGCTTAAAATACTTTCAATATAAAGAATATCTCCTCCTACGCTTGTCCAGGCAAGACCTGTTACAACTCCGGGTACTCCGGTAATTTCTGATAAACTTTTCGGTCTTGGAACTCCAAGAATTTCATCTACTTTATCAATAGAAATTTTTGGATCATATTCTTTTACCAAAGCAGTCTGAAGAGCTACCCATCTTCCGACGGCAGCAATTCTTTTCTCAAGAGTTCTTACACCGCTTTCCGAAGTATGCGCTTCTATAATATGCTTAAGCTCTGCATTTCCAAGTTTGAATGATTTCGCATCCAGACCATTTTCTTCCTGCTGTTTTTTAATTAAATGCCTTTTTGCAATCTCGATCTTTTCCTCCAAAGTATAACCGGCAATCTGAATGATCTCCGTTCTGTCTAAAAGCGGAGTCTGTATTGTTGAAAGAGAATTGGCCGTAGCAATAAACATCACTTTTGACAGGTCATACCCCATCTCAAGGAAATTGTCATAAAAAGATTTATTTTGCTCAGGATCAAGAACTTCTAATAATGCTGAGCTTGGGTCACCGTGAAGGCCTTGTCCGATTTTATCAATCTCATCAAGTACGATTACAGGGTTTGAAGTACCGGATTTTTTGATAGACTGTAAAATTCTTCCCGCCATAGCACCGATATACGTTTTTCTATGTCCGCGGATTTCACTCTCGTCATGAAGACCGCCTAAGGATAACCTTACGTATTTTCTGCCCAAAGCATCTGCAATAGACTTTCCTAAAGAGGTTTTACCAACTCCCGGAGGACCTACCAGCAATAGAATAGGAGACTTCATGTTGTTTTTTAATTTCAAAACAGCCATGTGTTCCAGGATTCTTTTCTTGATATCTTCCAATCCAAAATGAGCCTTGTCAAGTACTTTTTCCGCCTTAGCAATATCAAAAATATCTTTTGTATACGTTTCCCAAGGAAGATCGGTAAAGAAATCCAGATAGTTTCTCTGTACATTATAGTCCGGAGAATTAGGATTCTGACGTTGCAGTCTGCCGATTTCCTTCTGGAAATGTTCCTCTACTTCCTTGCTCCATTTTTTTGTTTTTGCTTTCGCAATCAGATCTTCAACGTCGCTTTCAGGTCCTCCACCCAGTTCTTCCTGGATAGTTCTGATCTGCTGATTCAGGAAATATTCTCTCTGCTGTTTGTCAAGATCCTTTGAGGTTTTCTGATGAATCTGGTTTCTAAGTTCCAACTTTCTATAGTCCTCATGCATCATTTCGTAACATTGGTTAGCTCTTATCATCAGATTTTTCTCTTCAAGAAGCTTTTGTTTTGCTATTGAAGAAAAATTGGCATTGGTGCAGATGAAATTCAGAAGATCATCATTGTTATTGATGTTTTTGATCGCAAAATTGGCTGCATTAGGAATATTCGGGTCCAGTTCAATGATCTTTAAAGCAAGATCCTTGATGTTCTCAAGCAATGCATCATACTCCTCCTGGTTTTTGGGGCGTGTATCTTTTAATTTTGATATTTCTGCCTTGAAATAAGGCTGATTTTCAATAATCTTTTTAATCTTGAATCGGTGGAACCCTTTTGTGATCGCCGTAATATTTCCTTCCGGAAGCTTAATGATCTTGATGATCTTTGCCAATGTACCGGTGGTATAAATATCTTTTTCGCCAGGCTGCTCCATATCCGAATTTTTCTGGCTTACAATTCCAATGAAATCTCCGTTCTTCTGTGCCTCCTCAAGAAGCTGTATAGAGGTTTTTCTCCCGGCAGTAATAGGAATTACAACATTGGGGAACATAACCATATTTCTTACGGGAAGTATAGGGAATATTTTCTGTTCGGAATTTTTATCAGTCTCAGCGAAGTCGGAAAGATTGATTTCTTCAGTTACGATATCAAATCCGTCACTGATCATTTCTTCTAAACTAATATCTTCAAATTCTGTCATAGTCAATCGAATGACAAATTGTCATTTTCGTTTTTTATTTTTAAAGGGATTTTTTATAATATGCTCTGAAAACGTGTGGCATATTATAATATTCTAAAAATGCACAATACTTATGCCATTTGTTTTTTACTTAAAAATACGGTCAAAATTTCCTTTTTTAGATAATCTTTGCATTAAAAATCAAAATAAAGCAGTTCTGTTTCTGTAATTTCTTAAAAATGTGTATTTTCGCAAACTGATAAAAAACTATAATTTATAAAATGGCAATTTTAGGACAGATTAGGAGTAAGCCTTGGCTTTTAATGGGAGTAATAGCCTTAGCGCTTTTGGCGTTCTTGGTGAACCCGGATAGTATCGACAAGGTTTTTGGTAAGAATCCTGATGTTTTAGGAAAAGTAAACGGTGAGAAGATCACCCGCGAAGAGTTCAATGACCAACTTTTCGTGCTGCAGCAGCAGGCTGATCAACAAGGACGTCCGAAAAGCGGTCTTGAAGAGCAGGCTTGGCAGTTACTTGTACAATCTAAACTTATCAAACAACAGTTTGAGAAACTAGGCTTTGAAATGACTGATGATTATTTCTGGAACCAAATCCAGTACGATCAGATGTTTGCTCAGAATCAACAGTTCTTTGATGAGAAAGGTAACTTTAAAACTCAAGATCTTAAAAAAGAAATTGAAACATTAAAAAACACCAATCCTGAAGGATATAATCAATGGTTGAAAACTAAAAAGACGATTGAGTACAGACTAATGGCAAGACAGGTGTTTACCAATATTTCAGCAGGTATCACTACCGGTAAGAAAGAAGCAGAAGAATTGATGAAGCAGAGAGATCAGCTTGCAGATATCGACTTTGTGAAAGTGGATTATGCAGCGTATCTTCAGAAAACAAAGATCAATGTTACCACACAGGATCTTGCAGACTACATCAAGCAGCACCCTGTAATGTTCAAAGCTGAACCAAGCAGAAATATCGGTGTCGTATATTTCCCATCAAAACCTAGTGCAGCAGACGATGCAGCAGCCTTGAAAGAAATTACAAAATTATATTCAGGAGGTACAGATGCAAGCGGAGGTACTGAAAACTTCCAGAATACGAAAAACGATTCTATGTTTGTAATGGCAAATTCTGATGCGCCATTCAACCCTCAGTATATGAGTCCTGCTCAATTGCCTCCAACGATCAAAGATCAGATTACTGCAGCTGCAGTAGGCCAGACTTTTGGTCCTTATAAAGAACAAGACGTTTATGTAGTTTCTAAACTTGTAGGTAAAAGAGCTTCAGATTCTACTTTATCAAGACATATCCTTATTGCATTCAAAGGAAGTCCTGCGGGTGAAGGAGTAACAAGAACTAAAGAACAGGCTAAGAAATTAGCAGACTCTATCGGTGCTATCGTAAAAGCAACTCCAGCTAAATTTACAGAATTCCTTAAGCTTTCCAGCGATCCGAATTCTGCAGCTCAGGGAGGTAGCTTAGGATGGACAACTCCGGAAACACCTTTTGTTCCTGAATTCCTTGCTTACCTTGCAAGCAATCCTAAAGGAGCTACAGGAGTAGTGGAAACACAATTCGGTTACCATATCATCAATATTGAAGATAAAAAATCAGGATCAATGGGGTATAAAGTTGCTAACCTTGTGAAAGCAATTAAACCTTCAGATGCTACTGAGGCTGAATCAGACAAAAAATCAAGAAAATTCATTCAGCAGGTTCAAGGAAAATCTTTCAACGATTTCGTGAATATTGCTAAAAAAGGAAATTACCAGTTCTCTAATCCAAAAGCAGCAAAAAGATTTGAAGGTCAGATTCAGGGCTTAGGTACTGAAAAAGATGCAGAAATCCTTACATGGGCTTTCGATAAGAAAAGATCTAAAGGAGATACTGAACTATTTACTGTAGATGGAACGGGTGATAAAATTGTAGTGTATCTAAACGGAAAACAAGATGCAGGTCTTGCTGATCCGGAATCTGTAAGAGAGCAAATCGAAGTTATTGTTAAAAATAAATTAGCTGCAAAACAAATTTCTGATAAGATTACAGCAGCAAAAGCTTCCAGCTTAGATCAGGTTGCTAAATTATTTGCAGCTCCAAAACAGTCTGCTCAGGTAAATCTATTGAACCCTTCAGTTGCTGGTGCTATGGAACCAAAAGTTGCCGGTGCAGCATTCGGTGTTGCAAAAGGTAAGCTTTCCAATCCAGTTGAAGGAGGAACAGGAGTTTATGTTTTGATCAAAAAATCAGAAACAATCAACAAACAGCCTGGAGATCTTAAGCAGTTCACAGAGTCTCTTACTCAGAGAAGTTCCGGAATGTTCGGGCAGGCTTGGATGAAGAGTCTTCAGGATAATGCAGATATTGAAGATTTTAGAATTGAAATCTGGGGTAAACTTGGAAATCAGCAACAATAAGAAATTCATTTCAATGATATAAAAAGCGACAATTTTTTTTGTCGCTTTTTTTTGTATTTAACGCAGAACAATATTGGAAAAGATTTATTTAAAATGTGTTATATTTGCTTATTAGAAAAAAATTAGCAAGTGAAGTTCAGTAAAGAATTAAAAGCTGGTGTGATCACACTTCTGGCTATTGTAGGCTTTGTGGTGTTGTTTCAGTTTATGAAAGGGAAAAGCCTTTTTACTACAGACAATATATTTTACGCAAAATATGATAATGTAGAAGGTCTGGCGCAGTCTGCGGCGGTTTCTATTAACGGTTTGAAAGTAGGGCAGGTGGACAAAATTATTCCTCTGACCTCAAAAGACGGTAAAATTAATTTTGTTGTAAAAATTACAGTTGATAACAAATTTGAATTTTCAAAAAATTCATCATTAGAAATCTTTGAACCAGGATTAATGTCCGGCAAAGAAATGAGAGTAAACCTTGTGTACGGAGGTCCGACTGCAAAAGACGGCGATACCCTGAAAGGTGCTTTCAAACTTGGGATGATGGGAAGTCTTTCTTCACAGGTAGGTCCAGTAAAAGATCAGCTGCAGGTAGTTCTACACAGAGTAGACTCTCTAATGGCCAATGCCAACCTTCTTGTTGATGCACAAAACAGAGCTGAAATAAAAGCTTTACTATCCAATCTTAACAAAACCGTAGGTGCATTGCAGGCTACAGCAGGAAGTGTAAACAACCTGGTAGGCCACAATGATCCTAAACTGCAGAAAGTACTGGACGATGCAAGCCTTACGATGCAGAGTGGAAAAGTGACGCTGGATAAATACGGAAATCTGGCTCAGAGCATTGATACTAAACAATTGAATGCAACGATCGCCAATTTGGATGCTACTGTAGGAAAACTGAATCAGGTGATTGGCGGGATAGACAAAGGTGAAGGAAGTTTAGGTAAACTTATGAAAGATGATCAGTTGTACAATAATCTGAATTCAGCTTCTTCCAATCTGAATACATTAATCGAAGATATGAAAGCGAACCCGAAAAGATATATCAACTTCTCGGTTTTCGGTAAAAATAATAAAGACTAATACACCTTATGCAGTACATCGATAACATTATTTTCCTGATTTTATTAGTGGCCGGATTTGGTTTGTTTGCCAAAAGCCTTCAAAAGATTTATAGAAATATCAGGTTGGGTCATGAAATCAATAGAAACGACAGAAAAGGAGAACGTTGGGAAACTATGGCTCGTGTAGCAATGGGACAGAGTAAAATGACGGCACGCCCTGTTGCAGGAGTTTTACACCTCTTTGTTTATGTAGGTTTTGTGATTATTAATATTGAATTAATAGAAATCGTTGTTGATGGAATATTTGGAACACATCGTTTCTTATCAAGCATTTTAGGACATACATTTTATAATTTCTTCACTGCAACATTAGAAGTTTTAGCACTTTTGGTAGTGATAGGGGTTGTCATTTTCTTTATTCGTAGAAATTTTTACGGAGTGAAAAGATTGACAATGAAAGAACTTTTCGGATGGCCGAAAAATGATGCAAACTGGATTTTGATCATTGAATTCGCTTTGATGATGGCTTTCTTTATGATGAATGCTTCAGATTTTATTTTACAGGCGAGAGGTGTTTTTCCTGAACATGGAAGCTTTCCGATTAGTGAAATGACATTTGTCCCGTTTCTTGAAATATTCAATTTTGATAGCGGATTTTTGATGTTCACAGAAAAAGGAGCATGGTGGTTCCATTTTGTAGGAATTCTTTTCTTCATGAACTATCTTTATTACTCAAAACACCTCCATATTATCCTTGCATTTCCAAGTACATGGTATGCAAATCTTGATAAAAAAGGAAAATTCAATAATCTTGATTCTGTAACAAAGGAGATCAAATTAATGATGGACCCTAATGCAGATCCTTATGCTGCACCGGCTGAAGGTGCTGAAGCTGATGTCCCTTCTAAATTTGGTGCTGAAGATATCTTTGACCTGAATCAGGTACAGCTGCTTAATGCTTATTCATGTACAGAATGTGGACGCTGTACTTCCGTTTGTCCGGCTAATATTACCGGTAAAAAACTTTCTCCGAGACTGATCCTGATGAAGACAAGAGACAGACTTGAAGAGGTAGGAAGAAACATTGATAAAAATGGAAAATTTGTTGATGACGGTAAAAAACTGCTGAACGATTATATCACAAAAGAAGAACTTTGGGCTTGTACAACATGTAACGCATGTACAGATGCTTGTCCGGTATTGCTTGATCCACTTTCCATTATTTTTGAAATGAGAAGATTCCTGGTGATGGAACAGTCTGCTGCTCCACAGGAACTGAATCTGATGATGACCAATGTGGAAAACAATGCAGCCCCTTGGCAGTATAATCAGGCAGACCGTCTGAACTGGGCATCGGAAAACTAGATAATTAATCAATTTGAAAATTTGAAATTGATACCATTCTACATCATTTCAAATTTCCAAATTCTCACATTTTCAAATTGAAAAAGAAATGGATTTCAATATAAAAACAATGGCAGAATATGCTGCCGAAGGAAAAGCCCCGGAAGTTTTATTTTGGGTTGGATGTGCGGGAAGCTTTGATGACCGTGCTAAAAAAATTACAAAAGCATTTTGCAAAATATTAAATAAAATAGGAGTAGAATTTGCCGTTTTGGGACAGGAAGAAAGCTGTACCGGAGACCCTGCAAAAAGAGCAGGAAACGAATTCGTTTTCCAGATGATGGCCCTTACGAATATTGAAGTGCTGAATGCTTACGAAGTAAAGAAAATTGTAACGGCCTGCCCACACTGTTTCAATACTTTGAAAAATGAATATCCAAGCTTAGGCGGACACTTTGATGTAGTACACCATACTCAGTTCCTTAAAACCTTAATGGAAGAAGGAAGACTGAAAATAGAAGGAGGAGCATTCAAAGGGAAAAAAATCACTTTCCATGATCCTTGTTATCTGGGACGTGCCAATGACGAATATGAAGCTCCAAGAATGCTGCTTGAGAAACTGGATGCAGAGCTTGTAGAAATGAAGCGTTGCAAGACCAACGGACTTTGTTGTGGAGCAGGAGGCGCACAGATGTTTAAAGAGCCTGAAAAAGGAAAAAAAGACATCAATATTGAAAGAACAGAAGAAGCTTTATCTTTTGAACCAAAGGTAATTGCTACGGGATGCCCTTTCTGTAATACCATGATGACGGATGGTGTAAAACACTTTAACAAAAATACTGAAGTTGCCGTAAAAGATATCGTTGAACTTCTTGCTGAAGCAGAAGATTTATAATTGTAATCTTATACAGGTTATGAAGGTAGAATGGAGACTCTCCTTTTTGTTTATCATTTCGATACTTGCTGTACTTACATTCTGGAATTACCAAAACAGAGTATATGACTGGGATATGCCGGGTTATTTGGGGTGTATGTACACGTCTGAGTTCCCCAATTCCCCAGATAAAGTTAGAATCATCACTTATGATGAAATAAAAAAAGAAGCTCCTGCAGAACATTATACAGACATCATCGGAATAAAGCAGTGGGATATTCCAAGGCAGTATTTCGTGAAAAATACACAATCTTTTACAGAACAATTACCCTATTTTCAAATCAAAGTAGGGTATATTCTTGTAATAACTCTTTTTTATAAGCTGGGACTTTCCTCTCCAATGGCCGTTCTGTTTACCAGTCTTATTTCTTACTTTTTTTCGGGATTATTATTATTTTATATTTTAAAACTCCTCTTTCCGAAGAAATACTGGCTTGCAATAGGGCTCACGGTTGCTGCTATGCTTTTGCCGCCAATGACGTATATGTCCAGAGTTTCCACACCGGATATGTTCATCTTTCAGTTTATTCTCATCTTTATCATTGGGTTAATTAAAAAATGGAGCAAATGGGGGATGTTTGTGCTTCTGTTTGCAATCACTTTTATACGCCCGGATTATATTACATTTACCCTGACGTATATTATTGCTGTTTTCTTCTTTTATTATTTTAGAGAAAAGAAGATTGATGTGTCCCTTATTGCGCAGGGTACAGTACTTTTAGTGATGTATCTGGCAATCATTAAATTTTACCATTATCCCGGCTGGAAAGATGTTTTTTACGATACTTTTATAGACAGAAGACCTATTATTTCCACGCATCCCATCGAAGTAAGCTTAAAAGATTATCTGAGTATTATTTATATCAAGATCATTTATTTTAAAAAAGTGACTTTCTCTGTAGCCATTATGATCGCAGTAATTTTTTGGCGTTCCAAAGATGCATGGGTAAGAATGATTTCAGTACTTTTCCTTGTGAATGTGTATATCAAATTCTTTTTCTTTCCGCAGTCAGCAGCATTGAGGTTTTTCTTTCCGTTTATTTTTCCGCTTTTCATTATGATGCTCTACGTACTGAGTAAAAAATACAATGATCTCAAACTCGAGAAAATTGCGTAATTTTGTCTTTAAATTGATAAGGATTTGAAATCACAATTACAATAATATTCTGTTCAGTAATTAGAACTGAAAGTGATTACACAGTTCCTTGAAAAATAAATACTTACATTATGAAAATCGAAGAATCTAATATTGTAGAAACCAACGACTACAGAGTCATTATATATCCGGCTTCAAGACCTTTTGAAACTAAAGAAGCAAAGGCGATTACCGAAAAGCTATTTGATTTCCTTGCTACATGGGCCGCTCATGGAAAACCACTGTCTTCTTCATTTAAAATTGAAAAGAATCAGTTTATTGTGGTGTGTGTAGATGAAGAAAAAGAAATGGCTTCGGGGTGCAGCATTGATGCTTTAGGAAAGGTAATGAGAGAAATTGATGAAGAATATCAATTGGGGCTTTTCGACAGAATGAAAGCTAGTTTTGTAGAAAATGGTGAAGTGAAGACTTTAAAACTGATTGACTTTAAAACAAAATTGAGAAACGGAGAACTTTCAGAAGATATCCAGGTTTTTGACTTCTCAAAAAACACCTACCTTGACTTTTTGAGCCACTTCCTTCTTCCTTTGGAAAAAAGCTGGGCGGCTTCTGTAAAATAAGCGCTATTAAGCTAGTACAGCTGAATAATCATAAAGTGAGAACCTGTTTCTCACTTTTTTGTTTTATAATGTATATTTGCATAGATTCGAGTAAGACTAATGCCCAAAGTACTTTTTTTAACGACATCCCACAGCTATAATGATGACCGTATTTTTTATCATCAGGCAAAGGCTCTTAGAGATAATGGGTATGAAGTAAAAATATGCAGTTTATATGCAAAGTATAAAGGCGTTATAGAAGGGATTGAAATAGAATCCTATGCCGTTCTGGAAGAAAGCATAGAAAAGAAAATGGAAACGTTTCGTAAGGTTTGTGACAATTTTCAGCCCGATACCATTATCTGTTCTGAACCTCTTGCTGTAGTGGCTTCAAAGAAATTTGTAAAAGAGCATAATGCAGGCTGTATCTATGATATTACAGAATGGTATCCTTCTATGTCAATGCTTGACGGGTATAAGTTTCCGGCTAAAATCTTTCAGGCCGTTAAGTTTTCTCTTATTCAGTGGTATGCCGGATTTTTAAGTACTCATCTCATTTTTGGTGAAACTACCAAAAAGTTTCCTTTAGCGTATTTTTTTTGCTTTAAAAAGCAGATGATTCTTCCTTACTATCCGGATCCTGTTTATATCCATAAAAATATAAAAAAGCCTGATCCTGATCCTGATACTATTACTCTTTGCTATACAGGTCAGATTTCTAAAGATAAAGGAATTGAAAATTTCTTTAATGCAATAGATAAGCTTCAACAAAAACTGCCCGAACTTCATATAAAGATTCTGATTATCGGGTCAACGGTACAGAAAAGTGATGAATTCTATTTTTCAACATTACTGAAGAAATATTCTTTTAATACTATTGAACTCAGGAAACCTACTACTTTTGAGAGGTTTACAGAAGCATTTGCAGAGGCAGATATATGTTTTGACCTTAGGGAAATCAATTTTGAAAATAATCATTCATTGCCGATAAAATTGTTTTACTTTATGGGAGTAGGAAAACCGGTTATCTATTCAAATTTGAAGGGAATCCGAAAACATATGGGCACACTTTCATTTGGCAGTCTGGTAGATCCGCAGAATGCTGAAGCCATTGCCGAAATTATTCTCAATTATATAAGAAACCCGAAGCTGTATCATTTACATGCTCTCAATGCACGGAAAGAATTTGAAGAAAAATATAATTGGGGAACGATAAAAAAATCTTTTATTGATTTTGTGAAAAGATCTATTGATAAATAATTGCTATGCAGCTTACTATTATTAAAACTTTTGTCTCACGTTTTCTTATTCTGATCCTGAGTTTCGGACTGGTGATCTATTCTACGAACATGTGGGGAAGCGAAGGAAAAGGAACCATATCTATTGTGGTGGCCAATGCTGCAGCAGTAAGTTTTTTCAGCAGTATCTTTTCAGGAAGCAGTGCTTCTTATTTTGCCTCAAGGTTTAAAATAGAAAAAGTCTTATTGTATGCCTATTTATGGTCTCTTATAACCGGACTTTTAATTCCCTTTCTATTCAGTTTGGCTTCTATTCAGAGTGAGTATCTTTTGTATCTTATCGGGATCTCTGTTTTTTCTTCACTGTTATCCACAAATATCAGTTTGTTTATTGGAACACAGGATATTAGAAAGTTTAATATTTATACTGTTTTACAACAGCTTATACATATTATCTTTATCGGAATATTGGTATATCTGTTCGGGAAAAAAGATGTTTCAGTATACTTTCTTGCCCAGATAGGGTGCCTTGCACTTCTTTTTCTCACAAGCTTTTTTCAGATCATAAAAAAATGCAATATTTCTGAAATATCATTTTGTAAGGAGGTGGGCAGAAATATGTTTGAATACGGCTGGAAAACTCAGTTGAGTGCTTTTGTCCAGTTTCTGAACTACAGACTTTCGTTTTATTTTCTTGAATATTTTGAAGGTATTGCAAGTGTAGGAATATTCTCCATCGGAGTTACTTTTTCCGAAGCTATATGGACGATTACCCGTAGTATTGCCGTGGTTTTATATTCAGATGTAGTGAACAGTAAAAGCAGGGAAGAATCTGTAGAGAAAACCAAGGATTCTTTAAAACTCACTTTTATTTTGATGATAGGTTTTGTACTGGGAATCATTATTATACCCGCTCAGGTTTACGAGATGATCTTCGGAAAAGAGTTCAGGGACACCAAAGAAATAATGCTTCTTTTATCTCCGGGAATTTTTGCTATTGCAGTAAGTGATATGGTAGGACATTACTTTTCAGGAATGAGAGATTTAAAGATTCTCAATATAAAATCTATTGTAGGACTGGTGGTTACGGTGGTATTTTCTTTCATTGCCATACCAAAATGGGGAATTTTAGGTGCTTGTATTGCCACTACATCATCCTATTTTGTTTCATCTTTCCTTTTATTCAGAAAATTTTACGCTTCTACTCCCTTTAGTTTGAAAGACTATATGGTCTCAAAAGAAGAATTACAGCTTTTAAAAGATAAATTTTTGAAGAAATAATTTATTCTCTTCACATACAGAAAACAAAGTCATTTTCCTATTTTTACAAATCTATTAAGTCATATTATGTGCGGAATCAGCGGTTATTATTCATTTCATAAAAGTATTTCCTCTACAAATATTCTGGAAATGAATCAGGTAATCAAACATCGCGGGCCGGATGATGAAGGATTCTGGCTGTATGATAACGAACACGGAATTTCTTTTTCAGGAAATGATTCTACCCCGAAAATTAAAGAACAGTTTCCGGTTTTACAGGAAAGAAGCTCTGATATTGCCTTGGGCTTCCGCAGACTATCCATTGTCGATCTTTCCGAAAAAGGGCATCAGCCTATGCTTTCAGAGAATGAACAGATTATTATTACTTTTAACGGGGAGATTTATAATTTTAAAAAATTAAGACAAGAGCTTGAGTCTTTAGGCCATTCTTTCCGAAGCAATTCCGATACTGAAGTTATCCTCAAGGGGTATCAGGAGTGGAGAAATTCAATCTTTGCTAAGCTGGACGGAATGTTTGCAATCTGTATTGTGGATCTTACCAGTAAAAAACTTACACTTGCAAGAGATAGAGTAGGGATGAAACCGCTCTTTTACTACCAAAGTGAAGAGGCATTGGTTTGGGCATCAGAAATAAAAGCGCTGTTGAAAAATGAATTTGTAAAGCCTGAAATCAACTGGAATGGTGTTTATACCAATTTTCTTTTTCAAACAACATTGGCTCCGCAAACCTGCTTTCAGGATATTTTATCGCTGGAACCAGCTTCTTTTATGACCATTGATTTATTGAATCAAAAAATGACCAAAGAAAAATTCTGGACACTGCCTTCACCGTCTGAGAAAAATGTTTCTGAAGAAGAAGCTGTAAGGAAAATCGATCAATTACTTTCTGAAAGTATATCCGAACAATTATATGCAGATGTTCCTGTAGCAGTGATGATGAGTGGTGGAATAGATTCTACGTTAATTGCTTCAAAATCAAAATCTTTCAACCCAAATATCAATACATACACGATATCTTATCCTTTTTCTGATGAAGAAGTAAAAAATGCATCTCTGGCTGCCAGACATTTTGGGGTTTCGCATGAAATAAAAGAAGTGAGTGATGATGAAGCGCTGGAACAGCTTAAAGAAAATATTCAGCATTTTGAAGAACCTTACAGCAGTTTTGAAGTACTGATTAATGCTGCAAAATATGCACATGATAAAGACTTTAAAGTGGTCTTAAGCGGAAATGGTGCCGATGAACTTTTTGCCGGTTATTCCCATACGCTGAAGCTAAACAGATGGCTGCTGATGAAGAATTTTAATTTTGTAAAACCTTTTATTTTCACAAAAGATAAATTTTCACAACGGGTAAAAAACTATTTCTCTCAGGATAATATGTTTGATTTTTTCAGACAAAGCCAGATCAGTATGATGCCTTTGGAAGTTAAAAATCTTTTACATCCTTCCGTTTTTAAAAATATTAATACTGATTTGTCCGGTTACCATGCCTCTGAATCAAAAAGCTATTCCGGATATTTTGAATATGACATGAAATATTCCCTGTCTTCCCATCATGTCTTCCGGGATGATCTGAGTGCGATGAAATATAGTGTAGAATTTCGCTATCCATACCTTAGCAACAGCCTGATCAATTATGTAGCTTCATTGCCTGAACATATTAGATTTAATGGAGTTCAGAATAAACCATTACTGCGTAAAACCGCTGAAAAACATCTTCCTGAATCAGTTTTGAATATGCCTAAGAAAGGATTTTCTTTTCCGGTTCATTACTTCATTAAAAATGAAAAAAGAATAAGAGATTTCATTGTTGAAAATCTTAATAGTTTAAAAAAGAGAAATTTCTTCAATGCTGCAGTCATTGATGAGTGGTGGAATCATCTGGAACATGAGTATGACTGGGTGAAAATATGGCAGCTGGTTACTTTTGAGCTGTGGTATCAGAAATATTTTGAAAAATAAAGAAGCAGCCTAAAGATTAATATTTTACCTTTGTATTTATGATGAAATATTTTTGGGGCATACTTGTTGTGGTTTTTGCATTGGTAAGTTGTAAAAGTGATGATGATTCTTTGCAGAGAATAGATCAGGTACTTAATGTCTATATGAAAAACAGTGCTGGTCAGGACCTTCTGAACAGTAAAAAAAACGGATCTTATACCGGCTTTTCCGTAAACGATATTTTTGGAACTAAAGATATTGCTCCGGTAAGTATTTCATTGAGAATGACAACAGATTCTCTGTTTTATATGGAATATCTGGCAGGGGCAAAAAGAAGAAGACTGGATTCTATTAGCCCAGATCAACCAGGTACAGGAACTTCTTACCATTCCAAAATGCAGATTACATATACAAAGAGTACTAATGCAAGTGATAATGTAATTGATACTTTAGAAATTCAATATCGTAACACACCAACGGTATTTCAGGTTTCAAAAGTTTTGTATAACAAAGTTCAGGTATTTTCAAAAGATGCTGATGCACCAACTTCGATAAATACCGTTACGATCACAAAATAATTTTTAAATTTGTACAATTGTTAGCTTATTATGAGCTAAACATCTAATATTTAACATCTAAATAAAATGTTACAAGTCAATTTTTTGCGCGACAATAAAGAACGCGTTTTAGAAGGTCTTAAGAAAAGACAATTCAAAAATCTTGAGTTGGTAGACGAGGCTATCGCTGCCGACGACGAAAGAAAAAGAATCCAGTTTGAACTAGATTCCCAACTATCCGAAATCAACAAAATTTCGAAAGAAATCGGGCTTTTGATGAAAGAGGGGAGAAAAGAAGAAGCGGAATCTGCAAAATCTAAAACAGCACAATACAAAGAGTCGAGTTCAGAATTGAAATCCCAGTTAGAAGTTAAGGAAGAAGATTTACTGAATATTCTGTACCAGCTTCCAAACATTCCAAATGAATTGGTAAAAAGCGGAGCTTCTGCTGATGATAATGAAATGATTTTCCAGTCTCATCCGGTAGAAGGTCTTGGTGAAGGAGCTATTCCTCACTGGGAACTGGCTAAGAAATATAACCTTATTGATTTTGAATTAGGGGTTAAAATTGCTGGAGCAGGTTTTCCGGTTTATTTAGGAAAAGGAGCAAGATTACAGAGAGCTTTGGTTCAGTATTTCTTAGATAAAAACGTAGAAAAAGGATATACAGAAGTAAATCCTCCTCACGTTGTGAATGAAGCATCCGGATTTGGAACCGGGCAGCTGCCTGACAAAGAAGGACAGATGTATTATATCAACGAAGATAAATTATATTTGATTCCTACAGCTGAAGTTCCTGTAACGAATCTTTACCGTGATGTATTGCTTGACGAGAAAGATCTTCCAATCAAAAATACGGCATTTTCTCAGTGCTATAGAAGAGAAGCGGGTAGCTATGGCGCTCACGTAAGAGGATTGAACCGTCTTCACCAATTTGAAAAAGTAGAAATCGTAAGAATTGAAAAACCTGAAAATTCTTATGCTGTTTTAGAAGAAATGGTAGAGCATATCAAAGAAATTCTTACAGATCTTGAACTTCCATTCAGAGTACTAAGACTTTGTGGTGGTGATACTGGTTTTGCGTCTGCTATGACATATGACTTTGAGGTATGGAGTGCAGCACAGGAAATGTGGCTTGAAGTAAGCTCCGTTTCTAATTTTGAGACATTCCAGGCGAACAGATTGAAATGCCGTTACAAAGGAGATGGCAAATCTCAATTGGTTCACACCCTGAACGGATCTGCAATGGCGCTACCAAGAATTATGGCAGCATTGCTTGAAAACAACCAGACAGAGGAAGGTATCAAGCTTCCTAAGAAAATCGCAGAATATGCCAGGTTTGATGTAATCAACTAAATTAATCAATTAATTTAGCATACAATAAAAACCCACCGGATCTCGGTGGGTTTGTTTTATTCTGTAACGATGATGATCTTTTTATCCGCGTTTTTGAGTTTTATATCCTTATCATAAATGGCTTTCAGATCATATTCTATTCTTATTGAGTGATCATCAATCTGTTTCAGCCAGTCATGTTTCCCGGAAATTGATTTAATAGGACTTTCAAATTTTATCGTAGTTCCTATGTTTTTGAAAAACATGATCATCATGCCGCCTATCTTTTCAGCTTCTTCCTTTGAACTTTTTGTCCTGATGGCTTCTTCAATACTTTTAAGATTAAAATTATCTGTATTGATCGTTAAGGCTTTTCCATCCCAATTATTGTAAATGTTCTGATCAAAAGGCAGCTTTTCAGTTTTTGTGAAATTTTTCAGCGCCTGATAATCTTCCGGGGCAAAATGCTCCATTTTAAAAGAAAACCCTGCCAGTTTTTGATCTTCTTTGGTTGACTTCATGAAGATCTTTTTCATAATTCTGATGGAATCCGGATTTTCCGTTTTTAGTTTTCCTTCCTGTTTGGCAAGATCGTACATACTTGTCCAGCTAGTTGGCAGTCTATCCATCTCTCCGAATTCTTTCTGCTTCAGTGAGTCTGGTGTCATGGCCATCATTTCTGTCATAAACTCTTTCGTATCAATATCAGTTATGGTAGTAGAAGCAGCATCTTTATGATAAATAATTTCAGAATTTACACTACAGGATTGTAATATAAAAAGGCTTATCAGAAATATGACAAAGGATTTCTTCATGGTTTATTTAAATACTAATTAATGGCAGTTAACAGCCCCGTTGGGATCTTTGATGATTGTCATTGCTTCTGCTTTTGGAGAAACATAAGGAATTCCCAGCTCAAGACCTCTTAGAATGAATAATCCTCCTAGAATAATCATAATGACTGGAACGGCTTTCAAAACCTTTACCCTGAATGCCTGATTCATGAGATTTCCGGCCAAAACAATGGCAAACATGAATGGAAGGGTTCCCAATCCAAATAAAGCCATATATAAAGCTCCCTGCCATATTCCTCCGCCGGCAAGACTTGCCGTAAGAGCCATGTAAACCATTCCGCAAGGTAAAAAGCCATTAAGAAGTCCTGTGGAAAATCTTGATCGGTAATCTGCTTTCTGAAGAAGTTTTCCTAGATTCATTTTTACACTATACAGAAATTTGGACAGGAAGGGAATTTTTGATGCAAAATCTTTTCCGCCAAAGGAAAATACAGCCATGATAATCAGCAGGATTCCTGCAGTGATCGTCAAATATTTCTGGAAGCCTGCCATTTCAAATCCTTGCCCAATAATCCCAAGAAGCGCACCTAAAAACGAATAGGTAAAAACTCTTCCGAATTGATAGGTAAGGTTCTGAAGATAGAAATTGGCTGCCTGTTTTTTGGTTAATCCCATCGACAAGGCAATAGGACCGCACATTCCGATACAATGAAAACCGGAAGCAAAGCCTAAAGCAATAGCCGATACAATAAGTCCTACTTCCATATCACATCATAATCCATTCTGTAGTCTGTTTTATCAGTTGTCCAACTCAGTCTTAGCGTATAATTACCCATTTTCAATACCTGTGAAGGTATGATGAAAGACTGGCTGGCATCAAGCTGTACAGATTTTTTGATATCTAAATTCTGGTCGTCGGTTCTGTTTAAAACAAATTTTACCGTAGTATTTGAGTTGTTATAATCTTTTGGAAAAGTAATTTTAATTCCTTTAGGATCCTGGCTGTAAACAGGTTTTACCGGTAATTCATCTGCTTTTTTCTTTGCATCAATGACATCCTGATATTTCAACTCCTCTTCATAATAATTATCCGTTACCATTTCAGAGTTTTTCTGTCCGTTTGGAAAGAGAAATAACATAGATAATATAAAAACTATGAATGCAAGTAATGCAATTACAACACCGTGTCCCCAACTAAAGTTCTTCATTTTTTTCTAATTAAAATTGCAGTTTGAATGGCCCTTCAAAATAAGTCTGATATGAATCAATCAGTTTTCCTTTCATATCGTAAACGCCAATAGTAATATTCTGTTTAGAAAGTTTCATTTCTTCTTCAGGAAAGCTGATATTAATAGTCCCTTTAGAGATTTTATCTCGGTCTACTTGTATCTTGCTTGATGCACTGTAAGTGATTTCACCATGTGCCGGAGCAATTACTTTGATAGTAACGATTTTTTTGTCATTGGTCTTATTAAGGAAAGTATAATTATAAGTATTGGTAATTTTACCTTCTTTTACAAAGAATGTACTTCCTGCAGGTTTAATGAATTTAGCCTCCATTTCACCACGGCTGTACAGTAGATATCCTAAGAATCCTACAAGAAGGAATAAGAATATGCTAAATCCTTTCATTCTTCCTGTAAACTTAAATTGAGTTTCTTTTTCAATTTCGTTTTCAGATGCATAGCGGATCAAACCTTTTGGAAGTCCTACTTTTTCCATTACTTCATCACAGGCATCTATACAGGCCGTACAGTTGATACATTCCAACTGTTGTCCGTCTCTGATATCAATTCCTGTAGGGCATACTACCACACACTGATGGCAGTCTATACAATCTCCTTTGCCAGCAGCTTTACGGTCTTCACCTTTTCTCCATTTTGATCTGTTTTCCCCTCTTTTGAAATCATAGAAAACGTTGATCGTATCTTTATCAATCAGTACCCCCTGAAGTCTTCCGTATGGGCATACTAATGTACAAACCTGCTCTCTGAACCATGCAAATACAAAGTAGAATGCAGCAGTAAGAAGAATCATTACGATAAAATTGGTAGGATGTGTAAATGGTCCTTCACCAATGATCTTAAATACCTCTTCATAGCCTACGATGTACATAAACATAAAGTGGGTGATCACCAATGAAATAATGATATAAACAGTCCATTTTAAGCTTCTTTTCCAGATCTTTTCACTGTTCCACTCCTGTCTGTCCAGCTTCATCTGCTTGTTTCTGTCACCTTCAATCAGATATTCTATTTTACGGAAGATAGATTCCATAAAAATTGTCTGAGGGCAAATCCACCCGCAGAAAATTCTTCCGAACGCAATCGTAAAAACAATAATGAAGATTAAAGATGCAATAGCACCTAAAGTGAGGATAAAAAAGTCTTGTGGATAGAAAGGCTGTCCAAAGATGAAAAATTCTCTGTCTATGACATTGAACAATAATAATGGATTGCCATTGATTTTGATGAATGGTAATGAGAAATAAATAATTAATAATAAATAGCTTACAATGTTTCTATAGTTGGTATATTTCCCTTTAGGCTTTCTTGGGAATACCCATCTTCTTTTTCCGGATTGCTCCATTGTCCCTATAGAATCTCTGTAAGTCTCAGGGTCCAGAACCTGTCCCTGTCCGCCGCGTACTTCTATTTCTTCTATGTCTGACATATGTAATAGGTTTTTAAAAAAGAAAAAACATAATTCGTTACTATTTTAATCTAATAACAAATTATGTTTTTTCATATGTTTCTAATTTTTTAAATTATTCTTTTTCCCAATGTGCTTCAGTTCCTTGAGGAGCTGCTCCTCCTTGAGCCTGAGTCACTGGTGGTTGCTCTTGATTGATGTGATATACATACGCTGCAATCTTCTCAATTTCTGCACCTGAAACTTCTCCGTTTTTACCGAACGCTCTCATCGCAGGGTTAGTAGGAGAACCATTCCAGTCCATATGGAATACGTTTTTGAATAACGTTTTCTCAGGCTGGTTGATCCAGTAGTTATCAGTAAGGTTTGGTCCGATACCTCCACTACCGTCTTCTTTGTGACAAGATGCACAGTTTGTTTTGAATAATTCTTTACCTTCTGCAATGTTATCAGCTGAATACTTAGCTGTTTCAATTGTTACAGGAGGTTGAGATTTTTGATATTCTTCAATACTCGCTAACTGCTCTTTATATTCTTTTTCATATTCGCTTAACGGGTGAGCGAAGTCTGTGAAAGAGTATGCAGCAATATATACAATACAAAAAGCGGTCCCAAAGTAGAATAAACCTACCCACCATTTTGGTAATTGGTTATCCAGCTCCATGATTCCATCGAAACCATGGTCAATAAGGATATCTTTTTCTTCAGAAGCAGATTGCTTTTTGAAAGCACTTTGATATAATCTTTTGAAAAAAGGTACTTTCTTTTCAGCTAAATAAGCTGCCTTCTCCTCCGGAGATAATTTCTTGAATTTGTTGTTCTCGATAAGGTCTCCAATAGCTCCATGAATATAAGCAAGGATACCAGCGATTACAACAGTTCCCCAGAAGTAAGGTGAAGAAAGGAACGCGTAGCTCTGTACAAATAAATAATAAAAAACTATTAAAAGTCCGATTATTATTAAGATGTTTATAACAACAGGTGTTCTTTGTTTCATAAAAAATAGTTTAATTTTTTAAATTAAAATCGTCATCTTCATCATCCCCAAGAGGTGCCTCTTCTTCTTCTTTGTAATATTTTTTAGGTCTGCTAAAAACATAGATTACCAAAGCGATGAAGAACAGCATAAAGAAAATCAGAGCCAGTGTCTGGTAGAAACCAGCATTTTCTGTATTGGATAATATATCTTTAAAGTTCTGAGGAATCATAGTATGAGCCTTTTAATGTTTTTTAGTTATTACTTGCTGTTTTGATTTCAGTTGTTTTGATATCTGTTCCTAATCTTTGAAGATAAGAAATAAGAGCTACAATTTCTTTTTTCTCTAATTCTCCCTGAGGTCTCTTAGCATAAGCCTGCTTAAGGTCATTTGCTTCAGAGAAGATATCTTTTACAATTTTTGCTGATTGGTTGTTTGCCCATTTATCTGCAGAGTCGATTTCAGCCTTAGTATAAGGTACATCGAATACATTCTTCATCAGCTTCATCTTATCTACCATCTTAGTTCTGTCTAAGTCAGTAGCAATTAACCAAGGGTAACGAGGCATGATAGAACCTGCAGAAGTAGATCTTGGGTTATACATGTGTTTGTAGTGCCAAGAACTTGGGTTTTTACCACCTTCTCTATGTAAATCCGGTCCAGTTCTCTTAGAACCCCATAGGAATGGTCTGTCGTATACGAATTCTCCAGCTTTGGAGTATTGTCCGTTTTTACCATTGAATCTTGTGATCTCATCTCTGAACGGTCTTACCATCTGAGAGTGACAAGCGTTACATCCTTCACGGATATAAATATCTCTACCTTCAAGTTCAAGCGGTGAATAAGGTTTTACCGCTGAAATCGTAGGTACACTTTTCTTAAGAGATAGTGTAGGGATGATTTCAATTGAACTACCAATAGATATAGTAATGAAAGATAAAATACCTAATAATACCGGAGTTCTTTCCAACCAAAGGTGAGTACCTTCTCCTTCTTTTCTGTTCTTACTGATGTTTGCTAATGCAGGAGCTTCAGCAGGAACTTCTTTCTGGAATGATCCTTTTCTTACCGTAGCAATTACGTTTACGATCATTAGGATAGAACCTGAGATATAGAATAAACCTCCTACGAATCTCATTTTGAAGTAAGGGATAATTGCAGTTACAGTATCCAACCAGTTTTTCCATAATAATGTTCCGTCCGGGTTGAATTGCTTCCACATTAATCCTTGTGTAAATCCTGAAATATACATTGGTACTGCATAGAAAATGATTCCTAAAGTACCTAACCAGAAGTGCCAGTTAGCTAATTTTACAGACCAAAGTTTTGTTCTCCACATAATTGGTACCAAATAATAGATAACCCCGAATGCCATGAAACCATTCCATCCAAGAGCCCCTAAGTGTACGTGACCGATAACCCAGTCTGTAAAGTGACCAATTTTGTTGATGTTTTTAGTTGCCAAAAGCGGTCCTTCAAACGTTGCCATACCATAACAAGTAACGGCTACTACAAAGAACTTAAGGATAGGATTTTCTCTTACTTTATCCCAAGCTCCTCTTAATGTAAGAAGACCATTTAACATTCCTCCCCAAGATGGTGCAATAAGCATGATAGAGAACCCTGTTCCTACCGCCTGAGCCCAAGCTGGAAGAGCTGTATACTGAAGGTGGTGAGGACCAGCCCAGATATATACGAAAATTAATGACCAGAAGTGAATAATAGACAGTTTATAAGAGAATACCGGTCTGTCTGCAGCCTTCGGAAGGAAGTAATACATTAAACCTAGAACCGGAGTCGTCAATACGAATGCAACCGCATTGTGTCCATACCACCACTGTACAATAGCATCTTTTACCCCTGCGTATGCTGAATAAGATTTCCAGCCTGTGAAAGATAAAGGTACTTCAAGGTTGTTGAAGATGTGAAGCATTGCTACCGCAATCCACGTACCAATGTAGAACCAAATCGCTACATAAAGGTGTCTCACTCTTCTCTTTGAAATAGTCAGGAACATATTGATACCAAAAATGATCCATGAGAATGCGATCAATATGTCGATCGGCCACTCGTGTTCAGCATATTCCTTAGAGGTATTGATCCCCATAAAGAATGTAACGAACGTAGCAACGATCATAAACTGCCAAGTCCAGAAATGTAACCAAGACAAAGTGTCACTGTACATTCTTGTTTTTAATAATCTCTGTAATGAGTAATAAATACCCGTGTAAACAATGTTACAAACGAATGCAAAGATTACGGTGTTGGTGTGCAGCATTCTGATTCTACCAAAACCAAATGCACCATGAGTGTTTATTAAACCTTGAATATTTCCTGATGCCAAACTTTTGATGGTTGTGTCATCCGTCCCGAAAAAGAATTCAGGTAATTCAGGGTAGAAAAGCATTAATGCCGCCGTAAGCCCGAACGTAAACCCTATAAGACCGAAAACTAAGGTCGCATAAAGGAACGCACGGACAATACTATTGTCATAACTAAACTTCTGTGTTTCCATATCAACTATTCACTATTTTTCTCAATTTTTATTATTTTCTCCTATTTCTTTCTCGTCCTTATTTTTGTCGCCAGTTTCATCATTTTCTTTGACTTTTTCATCATCAAAAAGGATTCTGACAGCCGGAGATTCATCATCTTCAAACTGTCCTTTTCGGGCATACACTATAAATACGACCAAGAAAATCGCAGCTAAAGAAACACTGCAGAGGATCATTAAATATAGAATATCCATTGGACAACAAAATTAACCTATTTTCGGGGTTCAAATTTAGTGAAAAATAATGACTTTCATCACGAAATACTGATTTCAGCTAATTTAAAATCAGTCTAAATAAGGGCTTTTAAGCCTGTTTTTTGAAATATTTACGGCCTAAAATCCAGGTTGAAAGTGTAGTAAAGGTAACCACTGTGATTGAACTGATTGGCATGATGATTGCAGCGAAGAGCGGATGCATATGCCCTGTAACAGCGTAACTTAAACCAACAATATTGTAGAGAAAACTGATTATAAATGTCATTTTCACAATAGTGATGGAACCTTTGCAAACGTTCAGATAATTGTCCAGTGTAACCACTTTATCGCCATTCATAATTACATCGGAGGAAGGTGTAAAACTGTTTGTATCATCAGCAATTGCAATTCCGACGTTGCTTTGTTTTAAAGCTCCTGCATCATTAAGGCCATCTCCAAGCATTGCAACTTTCATATGCTGATCCTGAAGGTTTTTAATATAATTCAGCTTATCTTCTGGATTCTGGTTAAAGGCCATTCCTTTGTAATTTGGAATAAGTTCTTTCAGCTGGCTTTCTTCTGAGGAATTGTCTCCACTCAGGATAAATATTTTGTAGCTGGTTAATTTTGTGAAAAGTTCTCTCAGCTTTGGACGGTATTCATTTTTAAAGATGAATTTACCTAAATATGCTCCATTTTTACTGATATAAACTGCTGTTTCCAGGTTTTTAGGTTCCTGATCATTATAACGGGCAGACCCAATTTTATAAAGATTTCCTCTCACTCTTGCTTCATATCCTTTTCCTGAAATTTCAACAAAATTTTCTACAGGGAAATAATCATCATTTACTTCCATGAATTCATATAATGATTTTGAAAGCGGGTGGTTGGAGTTCTTTAATAATGTTTTAATATTCAGGGAATCAAATTCGCTGATCTCTGGACCTTCGTACTTGATATTTGATTTTTTTCTGTGGGTAATAGTTCCTGTTTTGTCAAAAACAATCGTATCTAATTTAGCGATTTTTTCAATCGTTAAGGTGTCTTTTACATAGAATTTATTTCGGCCTAAAATCCTCATAATGTGTCCGAAAGTGAATGGTGCCGACAACGCAAGAGCGCAAGGACATGCAATGATCAGAATGGCTGAAATAACCTGGAACATCTTATTTAAATCAATAAAATACCAATAAGTTCCTGATACTAAAGCGATACCTAAAATAATGAACGTGAAATACTTACTAACGTTGTTTGTTAATGTGTCAAGTCCCGTTTCGTGTTTTTTAAATGCCTCTTTATTCCAAAGCTGAGTTAAATAACTTTGATCTACATTTTTAATCACTTCAAGCTCTAAAGAAGATCCAACCTGTTTTCCTCCGGCAAAAATTTTGTCACCTGGCTGTTTACTGATACTTTCACTTTCACCTGTAATAAAACTGTTGTCAATATTTCCTTCTCCATTGATCAAAATTCCGTCAACGGGGATAATTTCCTGATTTCTAACGAGAATTCTATCGCCTACTTTTATTTCAGAAAGTAAAATGTTGTCCTGTTTTCCCTCGAAATCAACTTTTGTTACAGCAATCGGATAGAAAGATTTATAATCTCTGTCGTAGGAAAGAGCATTGTAGGTCCTTTTCTGGAAAATTTTTCCGAGAAGCATGAAGAATAAAAGCCCACAAAGGGTGTCGAAATATCCTGGACCATAATCTGTTACCACTTCATAAATGCTTCTTCCGTATAGAACAAAAATCCCTAAGACAATTGGAACATCAATGTTGACGATCTTATTTTTTAAACCGTACCATGCAGATTTATAATAGTCTGAAGCGGAGTAGAATACAACGGGTGTCGCAAGAAGGAATATCAAAGTCCTGAACAATCCTTTATAATGTTCCATCCAATAATCTTCCCCTCCAATATATTCAGGAAAGGCGAGGAACATTCCGTTACCGAAAGCAAAGGCTGCAATGGCAAATTTTACTAATAAAGATTTGTCGAGATGATCTTCATTTTTATCAGCAGTTTCAAGGCTGATAACTGGTTTATACCCCAGATTGGTTAAAAATTTAGCGAGTTCGCTTAATTTCAGGTCGTTATGATTGAATGAGATCTGTAAGGTCTTTCTTGTAAAGTTTACCTGCGAATATTTGATATGGGTATTTAAAGTATGAAGACTTTCCAATAGCCAGATACATGAAGAGCAGTGAATTACCGGGATTTTGAATGTCACGAGACTTGTGTTTCCTTCAGAAAAATCTGTGATTTTTTCAAAAATTTCCGGTGTATCCAGGTAGTCAAATTGAGTAGAATTTTCATCATTCGGACGAATTCCCGCTCCTTTATTAAGCTCATAGAAATTGCTTAAATTATTTAAATTTAGAATTTCGTAAACAGACTTACATCCATTACAACAGAAAGTCTTTTCATCAAATAAAATTCTCTCTTTTTCTATCCCTTGACCACAATGAAAACAGTTCTCGCTCACCCCATAAAATATTGAACTACAAAATTATAACAAATTTTTTTGTTTATCGCGTTAAAAAGTTCTATTTTTGTGATAAATATCATATAAAATGCCGCAGGAACAACAGATAGCAATTGAAGAGAGGTTCGCCAGAGTTTTTAATGATAAATCATTTAAAGAAAGACTTTCTAGCGCAGATTTTGAAAAATACATTAATGGCAAAAAGAAACTGAGTTTTCAGAAACATGATACCATTTTCGAGGATGGCGAAACTCCAAAAGGAGTTTTTGTTCTGGAAAAAGGGGCTGCCAAACTTTCAAAATCAGGAGCGTTCGGGAAAGATCAAATTTTAAGATTTATCAAAGAAGGGGATATCATCGGCTATCGTTCTTTGCTTTGCGGGGAAAATTTCCAGGCCAAAGCAGAAGCAATGACAGATATTGAATGTGTTTTCCTACCCGCAGATATTTTCATGTATCTTCTGGAAGTAGATCCTCAACTGTCTTTCGTAATGCTTCAGAAAATTTCTTACGAATTAGGAGAATCTTCAAATACCATTACTTTCCTTGCCCAGAAAACGGTAAGAGAAAGACTGGCAGAAATACTGCTGCTTTTGGAACAGAAGCTGGGAGTAGATCCTGAAGGTTTTATCAAGATCTCATTAACAAGAGAAGAAATTGCCAATATCATTGGTACAGCTACAGAAAGTGCCATCCGTCTGATCTCAGAATTTAAACAGGATAGTCTGATTGAAGTAGACGGAAGAAATATCAAGATATTAAATCACGACAAACTCATGAAACTCGGTCACGTAGTTTTATAAATCATACAAAAACTTAAGTCGGCTCAAGGCCGACTTTTTAACTTTTAAAAATAGATAAATTATGTCTGTTCACTCTGAAATTAAAAAAGTTACGACTGAAACCTTGCGTAAAATGAAATTCGACAAGGAAAAAATAACAATGCTTACAGCTTATGATTTTACCACGGCAAAGATGGTAGATGCAGGCGGAGTAGATGCTATTTTGATTGGAGACTCTGCAGCGAATGTAATGGCTGGTTTTGAAACTACATTACCTATTACGCTGGATCAAATGATCTATCATGCTCAAAGTGTGGTAAGAGGAACCGACAGAGCTTTGGTGGTAGCAGATTTACCTTTCGGAACTTATCAGAGTAATCCTGAAAAAGCATTGGAGTCTGCGGTAAGAATGATGAAGGAAGGTGGAGCGCATGCTGTAAAAATTGAAGGCGGAAAAGAAATTTCCAAATCTATCAAGAAAATCATCAATGCCGGAATTCCGGTAATGGGACATTTGGGATTAACGCCACAGTCCATCTATAAATTCGGAACGTATAAAGTAAGAGCGAAAGAAGAGGCAGAAGCTGAAAAACTGATTGCTGATGCACAGCTTTTGGAAGAATTAGGCTGCTTCTCAATTGTGTTGGAAAAAATTCCTGCAGAATTGGCTAAAAAAGTTACAGAAAGCATTTCTATTCCTACTATCGGAATCGGAGCCGGAGCAGATTGTGACGGACAGGTTTTGGTATATCATGATATGGTAGGAATGAACAAAGGTTTTAGTCCAAAATTCTTAAGAAGGTATCTTGACCTTTATACAGAAATTACAGGAGCAGTGGCTCAATATGTAAAAGATGTTAAGAGTGTAGAGTTTCCAAACGAAAACGAAAGCTATTAACCCATGCAGAATCAACAATCTATTCAGGGAATATTGTCTATCGCAGCACTGATTTGTCTTGCTGTGGGATGGTTCAATTTATTTTCCCCGGAAATCAATCATTTACTTTCAAGAAAAGTCTTTTATGTTCTGATAGGGGCAAGCTTCTTTATTCAGGCTCCATTACTTACCAATAAAAACTTTGTGTACGCTATGTATGCTGCCGCTGCCATCTGCGTATTGGGAGCATTCATTCCGGAAGGTTCAAAACTATCTGCGGTAAAAACAGTAGGACTTCTGGCGGGAATTATCCTGTCTTTATCCAATAGAAGAAGATAGACTGAAGAAATATGAAGGAGCAGATTATATATGAAGACAACCATCTTCTGGTGATTAATAAAAAGGTGGGTCAGCTTGTACAGGGTGACAAAACCGGAGATGAATCACTATTAGAATCTATCAAGAATTTTATAAAAATAAGAGATGCTAAGCCGGGAAATGTTTTTCTCGGCTTGGTTCATCGTATAGACCGCCCTACATCAGGACTGGTAATCTATGCAAAAACGTCCAAAGCACTTTCTCGTCTGACACAAATGGTAAAAAACCGTGAAGTGAAAAAGACCTATTGGGCAGTTGTGGGCAAGGAAATGATTCCACAGTCTCAAAGATTGGTTCATTATTTAAAGAAAAACGAAAAGAATAATAAAGCCATTGTTTTTCCGAAAGCGACCGAAGGGGCAAAAGAAGCGATTCTGACTTATCATGTTATCAAAACATTAGATAATTATCTTCTTCTTGAAATTGATCTTGAAACCGGGAGACATCATCAGATAAGAGCGCAATTATCCAAAACAGGAGTTCCGATCAAAGGAGACCTGAAATATGGCGCACCTCGTTCCAATCCTGATGGAGGCATCAATCTTCATGCAAGAAAACTGGAGTTTATCCATCCGGTAACCAAAGAAAACATTGAAATCATAGCTCCCGTTCCGCAGAATGATGCAATCTGGAGAGCTTGTGAAGAATGATCAGGTAAAAGAATTAGAGCAGTCAAAGAAAAATATAAAAGTCCATTTCAATTTTGAGATGGACTTTTTCTTTAAAGCTATTTCAGATTTTGCCCATTCTAAAAAAATGTCTAACTTCGTCCCAAACTTTAGGGGTGTCTGTTACCAACAGACTGAGACTTTACCCTTTGAACCTGATCTGGATCATACCAGCGTAGGGAAAAGTAGATGACTTTTGCTGTACATTCTATTGTACAATAATGGCCATTCCTAAAGTATATTTAAAATATTAGGAATGGAACTTATAATCAACCACACCCGAAAAACATTTGATATACTTCCTGAAAATCTGGAAGCATTACTGGCTATGGAATTACCCGGAAAGAAAAAGGGAATTGCTGTAGCCCTCAACAACCGTATTATTCTGCTGTCAGCCTGGGCGGAAACCATCCTTAACAATAACGATTCAGTTTTAATCATTACTGCCACTCAGGGCGGTTAATTCTCATATTTAATACCAATACTTATGGCTCACTCCATTACATGTTCGCCATTTCCGAACTCAAAGAAAATTTATATTGAAGGAACAGTACACCCTATCAATGTAGCAATGCGTGAAATACAGCTTAGCCCCACCAAACTCACCAATGGAGGCTTTGAACATAATGCTCCGGTAACAATCTACGACACTTCGGGACCATATACCGATGAAAATGCGGTTATTGACATTCAGAAAGGACTTCCAAGAATCAGAGAACAATGGATTCTGGATAGAAATGATGTGAATATCCTGGACGGAATCACCTCTGAATACGGAAAAGCCCGTTTAGCAGACCCACGTCTTGATGAACTAAGGTTTTCTTACGATCATAAGCCTAAAGTTGCACAAGAAGGAAAAGAACTTACCCAGCTTTACTATGCAAAACAGGGAATGATCACTCCAGAAATGGAATATGTGGCGATCAGGGAAAATCAAAGAATAGAACAACTGGAATCAGTATCCAAAGAAATGGCTTTTCAGCATCCCGGACACAGTTTTGGAGCAAATACTCCCAAAAGCAAGATCACTCCGGAATTTGTAAGAGATGAAATTGCTGCCGGAAGAGCTATCATTCCTAATAATATCAACCATCCTGAAAGCGAACCGATGATTATCGGAAGGAATTTCCTTGTGAAAATCAATGCCAATATCGGGAACAGTGCTGTATCATCCAGTATTGAAGAAGAAGTAGAAAAAGCAGTATGGGCTTGCCGATGGGGAGCGGATACTATCATGGATCTTTCAACCGGGAAAAATATTCACGAAACAAGAGAATGGATTATCAGAAATAGTCCGGTGCCTATTGGTACTGTTCCCATTTATCAGGCATTGGAAAAAGTAAAAGGAGTTCCGGAAGATCTTACATGGGAAATTTTCAGAGATACCCTGATTGAACAGGCAGAACAAGGGGTTTCCTATTTCACGATCCACGCAGGTGTTTTGTTAAGATATATTCATTTAACGGCCAACCGAGTAACCGGAATTGTATCCAGAGGAGGGTCCATTATGGCAAAATGGTGTTTATTCCATCATAAAGAAAGTTTCTTATACACTCATTTTGAGGAGATCTGTGAGATCATGAAGAAGTATGACGTTGCTTTCTCTCTTGGAGATGGTCTTCGTCCCGGATCCATTGCAGATGCTAATGATGCGGCTCAGTTTGCAGAACTGGAAACTTTAGGTGAACTGACAAAAATTGCTTGGAAGCACAATGTACAGGTAATGATTGAAGGACCTGGACACGTTCCGATGCACATGATCAAAGAAAACATGGAAAAGCAGCTTGAAGAATGCCATGAAGCTCCATTTTATACCTTAGGCCCTTTGACTACAGATATTGCGCCGGGTTATGATCACATCACTTCCGGAATTGGGGCAGCAATGATAGGGTGGTTCGGATGTGCGATGCTTTGCTATGTAACTCCGAAAGAACATTTAGGACTTCCGAATAAAGAAGATGTAAAAGTTGGGGTAATTACCTATAAACTGGCAGCTCATGCGGCAGATTTAGCAAAAGGTCATCCGGGAGCGCAATACAGAGATAATGCATTGAGTAAAGCAAGATTTGAATTCAGATGGGAAGACCAGTTCAATCTTTCGTTAGATCCTGAGACAGCGAGAGCTTATCATGATGAAACATTACCGGCAGAAGGAGCAAAAATTGCTCATTTCTGTTCTATGTGCGGACCAAAATTCTGCTCAATGAAAATTACTCAGGAAATTCGTGAATCTGCAGAAAAAGGAATGTTTGATAAATCTCAGGAATTTATTGAAAAAGGAAAAGAAATTTATATATGATCCTCGTTATCACTCCTGAATTGATTGTTCCAAAGGAAACAGAAATCATTAATCAGATGTTTCAGGAAGGACTTGATTTGCTTCATATCCGAAAACCATGGGTCAGCAGGAATGAAATGATTGAGTGGATTAGCCAAATTGATGAAGTTTTTCATTCACAGCTGGTATTGCATACTCATTACGATCTTGGAAACGAATATCACATTTCAAGGTTTCATTTCAGAGAAATTGATCGGGAGGAAGGAAAATATAAATCTTTTTTAAAAGAAAATATAATTTCAACTTCAGTACATGATATCACAACCTACAATACTTTGAACAAAGAATGGGAATATGCTTTCATAAGCCCGTTCTTTCCAAGTATCTCCAAAAAAGGGTATGGAATAGATTCTACCATTAAAGAAGAAATAAACCATCGGAATAATCCGGATGTAAAACTAATTGCTCTTGGAGGAATTGATGAGGATAATATTCATGAAGTTTTTGAATCAGATGTTGATGGAGCCGCTTTATTAGGTGCCATTTGGGAAAGTGAAGAACCTTTAAAAGTATTCAAAAAATGCAGGAACGTCCTTATGTCATAAGTATTGCGGGCTTTGATCCGAGTGGTGGAGCAGGCTTGTTATCAGATAGTAAAACCTTTGAACATTTGAAAGTGATGGGACTGGGAGTCTGTACAGCATTGACATTGCAAACAGCTTCCCAATGTCTTAGTCTTGAATGGCGTCCTTTGGATGAAGTAATTGAAGCGATTCAGGTGTTGATGGAAAATTATCCCGTTTCAGCAGTGAAAATTGGAATTGTGAAGGATGCAGAATTTCTGGGTGAAATTATAAAAACGGTAAAGATGAGCAACCCTGAAGTAAAAATAGTTTGGGATCCTGTTTTGAAAAGCACTTCCGAATTCATTTTTTTTGATCTTGAAACCCTTTCTCAGTTAAAAACGGCTGTTAATAAACTTAGTTTAATAACTCCCAATTACAATGAGTACAATGTTTTAAAGGAACATCTTCTTTTGCCGGACACCAATAAATGCTCATTGCTGATCAAAGGAGGACATAGAGAAGATCATTTAGGAACGGATGTTTTAGTTGAAAATGAAACAGAAACTCTTTTACAGTCAAGTCGCTATCATGAAGAATATTTTCCTAAACATGGTTCGGGCTGTGTTTTATCATCAGCCATTACAGCAGAATTGGCAAGAGGTGAAAACATGGAAACAGCTTGCCGAAACGGGAAATTATACATTGAAAAATTTTTAAAAAGCAATCCCTCTTTGTTGGGAACGCATTCATCATAACATGGAAAAATTACAATACATATCACAGGGAAATACAATACAGGAACAGGAACTTCATATCCGGAAAGCCCTTGATAACGGAATCAAATGGGTGCAAGTAAGATGGAAAAATGCCCCTGAAAATGAATTAATCAATCTCTGTGAAATATCAAAACAGCTTTGTTCAGAATATCAGGCGGTGTGTATCATCAATGATCATGTACATCTGGTAAAAGAAATAGATGCCGATGGAGTTCATTTAGGATTAAATGACAGCTCTATTGAAAAAGCAAGATTGATTTTAGGCGAAAATAAAATTATTGGCGGAACAGCGAATACGCTCTCAGATGTAATTCAAAGAATCGAAGAATCTTGTGATTATATCGGTTTGGGCCCTTTAAGGTTTACCACAACCAAAGAAAAATTAAGCCCTGTTCTTGGATTTGAAGGGTATCAGGAAATCGTAAATGGATTAAGAGATCAATCAATTGACATTCCCAAAATATTTGCAATCGGGAGTGTTACTCTTGAAGATCTTTTGCCATTACAGACGATTGGACTTTACGGTGTTGCCGTATCTGGGTTGATTACTAAACAGCCATCCGTTATAAATGAATTTAAAAAAGTAATGATATGAACAATCAGAAATTAGAAATAGCAGGAAGAACCTTTGAATCAAGACTGTTTCTAGGAACAGGAAAGTTCGGAAGTCTGAAAGATATGGTACAGTCTGTCATCACATCAGAAACGGATATGGTGACTATGGCATTAAAAAGAATTGATGCCCAATCCGGTGAAGACGATCTGCTTGACTCCTTAAGAGAAACCAATGTTCATCTTCTGCCTAATACTTCCGGAGCCAGAACCGCCAAAGAAGCTGTATTGGCAGCACAATTGGCCAGAGAAGCACTGGAAACCAACTGGGTGAAGCTGGAAATTCATCCCGATCCGAAATATTTGTTGCCAGATCCTATTGAAACTTTATATGCCACTGAAGAACTTGCCAAACTGGGATTTGTTGTGATGCCTTACATTCATGCCGATCCTGTTCTGTGCAAACGTCTTGAAGATGCCGGTACAGCAGTCGTAATGCCGCTAGGGGCTCCCATCGGGACAAATAAAGGATTAAGAACCCAGGACTTTCTGGAAATAATCATCAGTCAGAGTAACGTTCCTGTAGTGGTAGATGCCGGAATCGGAGCGCCATCAGATGCTGCAAAGGCCATGGAAATGGGAGCAGATGCCGTTTTGGTTAACACCGCTATTGCTGTTGCAAGAAATCCGCTTAATATGGCTGTAGCTTTCAAAGAAGGAGTTATTGCCGGAAGAAGAGCTTTTGAATCAGGATTGGGAGCAATTGCGAATCACGCTGAGGCTTCAAGTCCGCTTACTTCATTTTTATTTGAATAAATCAGGATTATGAAAAGCTTTAAAGATGTTTTTGAAAACTACCAATGGGAGGAGGTAAAGAATAAGCTTGAAAAAGTAACACTGGCTGATGTAAGATCCAGCCTTCAGAAAAAGAATAAAACCCTTGATGATTTCCTGAATCTTCTGTCGCCAGCTGCTGCTCAGGAGCTGGAACTAATGGCAAGAATGACGCAGGCACTTACCCAAAAAAGATTTGGAAAAACCATTCAGCTTTACGCTCCGCTTTATCTCAGTAATGAATGTCAGAATATCTGTACCTATTGCGGATTCAGTCTTGATAATAATCTGAAAAGAAAAACACTTTCCGATGTAGAACTGATGATAGAAGCATCAGTACTGAAATCAATGGGTGTGAACCATGTATTGCTGGTAAGCGGTGAAGCCAATAAAATAGTAGGTGTTTCTTACTTTCAGAATGCGGTTCGTAAGTTAAAACCTCATTTTTCCAATATTTCAATTGAAGTTCAACCTTTAATGGAAGAGGAGTACAGATTGCTTCATGAAGAAGGAGTACACTCTGTGTTGGTATATCAGGAAACCTATCATCAGGATGTTTACAGAGAATATCATCCGAAAGGTAAAAAATCGAATTTTCATTTTCGTTTGGAGACTCCGGATAGAATAGGAAGAGCAGGAATTCATAAAATCGGACTGGGAGTTCTTCTTGGACTTGAAGATTGGAGAATCGACAGCTTTTTCAACGCGTTACACATAGATTATCTTCAGAAACAATACTGGAAAAGTAAGTTTTCGGTTTCCTTTCCGAGGCTAAGACCGGCTGAAGGAATTATTGATCCAAATTTTATTATGGAAGATAAAGACCTGCTTCAACTCATTTGTGCCTACAGAATCTGGAATGAAGATCTTGAAATTTCCATTTCTACCAGAGAAAATGAAGTCTTTAGAAATAATATAGTGTCATTGGGAGCTACAGCCATGAGTGCTGGTTCAAAGACAAATCCGGGTGGCTATGCCGTAGATAAAGAATCTCTGGAACAGTTTGAAACCAGTGACGAACGAAGTATGGATGACATCAGACTCATGATTAAAAAAGCAGGCTACGATCCTGTCATGAAAGATTGGGATTCTGTTTATAGTGGAATTTAAAATTTTTAAACCACTAAAAAATTTGAAGAGGCGAAGTTCAACTTAACTTTCCTTACCAACTTAAAGAATCTTAATGGTTCAAATATAATTATGAAAGAAGATCATTTTTCACGGTACAGCCGGCAGATATTTATCGAAGAAATTGGCTTGGAAGGGCAAAAGAAAATAATGGCTTCAAAAGTTCTTGTGATAGGTGCAGGAGGTTTGGGAAGTCCTATTATACAATATCTTGCTGCTGCAGGGGTAGGAACTTTGGGAATTGCAGATTTTGATGAGGTTGAACTTCATAACCTTAACCGGCAGATTATCCATACTGAAAGCAGTGTAGGATTATCCAAAGTGAAGAGTGCTGAAACATTTGTAGAAAACCTTAATCATCAGGTTACATTTACAGGACTCGAAGAAAAAATAAATGAAAATAATGCTGAAGAGATCATTTCTCAGTACGATATTATCGTTGATGGTTCAGACAACTTTTCAACAAGATATCTGGTGAATGATACCTGTGTAAAACTGAAAAAGACTTTGGTTTATGGCAGTATTTTAGGATTTTCAGGACAGGTTGTAGTATTTAATTATAACGGAAGTAAAAACCTCAGGGATATTTTTCCTGAACCACCTTTTGATGAAGATATGTCAGATTGTGACAGTCTTGGTGTATTAGGTGCTTTGCCTGGAATAATAGGCAGTATGATGGCTCTTCAGACCTTAAAAATCATTACAGATCTTCCAGTAAATTTAAATCAACTGACATTGGTAGATACGCTGGATTGGCGATTTCAAACGATAGATTTTTGATTTAAATACAAATCTCACGAATATTTTCACCGATAACACCACTTCAATATCAATAGAAAGAGGCAGTAAAAATGATTACTGCCTCTTTTATTTTATCTTAAAGAATTATTGTGCCTGCTGCATTACGCCTCCGTTATCTTCTTTTTTAGTGCTGTTTAGGATATTTGGATCTTCCTTAGCCAGCTTATTTCTGGTAGGAATCTTATAATTGATTGAGAATCCAAAGTTCCTTGTATCATATTTACTGCTGATCATTACCGGAGTTCCTGATGGAGGATTAGAACGTACCTGCATCATCTGTCCGTTGAAAATATCATTTGCAAAAACAGATAGCGTCAGACGGTTGTTCATAAATTTCTTCGTCAATGTAATATCAAGCGAGTTGTTGAACGGTTTCTCTGCCGTGAAGTAGAAATATCCTGCTTTTGGAGTCAGATAACTGTAATTGGCTGTCAGTTTGATGTCTTTAGGCAAAATAATCTGCGTCATGATATTGAAAATCCAGAAACCTTTATTGTTAAGATTGTCGATTTCATGTTTCTGATATCCTGCATATAAGTACATGAAATTAATTTTATCCGGATTAAAATTAAACTTCATAATTTCGCTCAAAGGTTTGCTAAAAACCATGAAAGGAACTGGTAGCCCAACATTAAAGTTGTGAATTCTCATATTTGAAATATTCACTTGTTCGTTGAAGAGTTTTCTTCCGTCTTTTCTGATAATCTGTGCTACCTGATTGCTTGCCGAACTTACGCTGTATCCGATAAACGCATAATCAAAAGCAGAAATTTTTATTTCATAATTATCAAAAATAGTAGGTTGTAGATTCGGGTTACCATTTACCTCTGTACTTGGTCCGGAGAACGTTACGTTATTCGGGTTCAGGGCAGAAATACTTGGCAGACTGATTTTTCTGTTGTAGTTTGCGGCAATATAAACCTGATTCATCATGTTATACTGTACGCTTGCATTGGGGAAAAACTTAAATTTATTGAAAGGAATCAAGTTAGCCTCTACAAGCTTTGCATCTTTATCAAAATATCTTGTTATCCCTGAAATATCATAGTTTTCAGCACGGGAACCCAATGTAAAATCAAACTTTTTCAACTTAGCTTGAAACTCCAGATAAGTAGAAGCCGTCTGTCTCTGATATTCAAGATTAGTCAAACCAAAACTTTCGGTATCATAATCCTGTTTTTCATATAACCCTCCAAAGCTTACCTTTCCGCCATCAAGAAGTTTGATAGGTTGAGCATAATCTACTTTAAAGTTGGCAATATTCATCACAGATTTATTATTCAGAATATCTTTTAAACCATTCGTAGGACTGTCAATTGGATGATTTGCAGGGGTTACAAATGTGCCGTCCTGAAAAAAGTTGTCCTGAGAGAACTTACTGTCAGACCTTGTGTAACCAAACTGGAAATCAAGTTTTTGAGACTTGTCAGCAAAGCGTTTTTGGTACGTAACAACAGCTTCCTGTCTCAAACTATTGGTGTGGGCTACATCCGAAGAAGTATAAAAAGCCTCTCTTAAATCTTTAGGATTATTCTCAAAAGGCAAATCCCCATGACCATTACTTAAAGTGTAATTATCATTATTATTGTGATAAATATCGTAGTTTAATAATAACCTGTCCTGTCCTAAATCAAAAGTCAATCCGGATTTTGCAAAATATCCACGCCCGTATCTGTCCGTATGACTTGTTAAAAGCTCGTCCTGCTGACCGTTCAGCATACTTTCACGGTAATTCTGACCCACATTCAGCTGCCATCCGAAATATTTATTTCTGGCATTTAAATTAACGGAGTTGGTTGTTCTGCTTCTATACTTGTCGTAATTTGTGAAAGAATAATTCCCTGAATAAGTAGCGGTTAAATATTTATTAGCGTTTTTGTTAGTAATGATATTCATGATTGCTCCTCCTGAAGTAGCCGGAAATTCAGCACCGGGCTGAGTGATCACTTCAATTCTTTCTACAGAATTGGCCGGCATCCCTTCCAGAAAGGAGTTTAATTCATTAGAAGTAATGTTTAAAGGTCTTCCGTTAAGATATACCTCCAGCATTTTTCCCTGATACATCATTCCTGCAATATCCGTAGATACAAGTCCCGGAAGTTTTTTTATTCCTTCAAGAACGTTTCCGTTATTCAGCTGAGGTTGCTCAGAAAAGTCAAAAATAGTACGGTCTGCCTTTTGTTCAACTGCTTTTTTAGTTTTGGTGATAACTACTCCTTCAATTTGCTTTTCCTGAGGTTTATTATTTTTTTCCTGAGAAAAAACAAAAACAGAGCTTAATAAGGATAAAGCGAAAATCGTTTTTTTCATAATGTTTTTTACTGATATCCGGTTAGACGTTAAAAAATAAATTTTGTTACAGATATCACAATAATTTTATTTACTTCAATAAAGAAAATTCAATAAATAATATTCTTCTGAGTAAGGGGCTGTATGGCATTTCCTGTAATTGTAAAAATCTGTCTTTCTTATTAATTTTTGTGTCATCGGGATTGGAATAATCAGAATGAAAATTGTTTATTGCGCGCGGTTTTTTTCTTCAAAATTCACAGCTCTGTTATTCGATTTTACTTTTTGGTTTCCAAAATTATACGTAATACTGAGTGTCATTCTTCTGGCATCCCAATAGTTATTGAATGACTGCGTATTATCCGTAAAATACATATCAGCCTTAAGTCCTGACTGCCTGAAAATATCACTCACCGAAAGATTGATTTGCAGTGCTTTTTCGGCAAAGCTCATCTTCACTCCTGCATCCAGACTTGCTCTGTTTTTCACAGAAAAATATCCGTCGCGGGAAGGCAGGTTGTTCCAGTAGTTGACAAATAACATCAATGTTTTAGCCTTATTCAGCTGGAACGTATTGTTGAGAGAATAATAGAATGACTGTCCGTTTTTAGGAACCAGATTAAACCGTGTAATCTGAGTTTCATTATAACTGAATGAAGTTGAAATAGTACTTTCCCATATTTTGAAGAAAGTATCTGTGTAATTCAAATTGATCCCGTAAATATCCTGATTGTAATAATTTTCAAATGTGCTTGTAAGGTCAATTCCGTTCAGAAAGGAGATTTGGTCAAAATTATTTGTTGTTCTCTGGTAATAAAAATTGCCGGAAAATTTATTTTTAAAGATATAATTAAGTTCAATATTGTGATTGAAAGAGGGCTGAAGACTGGGATTTCCTGAATAATAGGTATTAGGATTAGAATACCATCGGAACGGGTCTAAAGCCCGGAAATAGGGACGGTTGATTCTTCGGGAATAATTAATGCTGAACTGATTATCCTGATTGGCTTTATAAGATAGATAAGCTGTAGGGAAAAACTTTCCGTAATTATTCTCGGATTTTGACTGTGTAGTAGGGGAGAAACCGCTGGTTTGTGAATATTCATAACGTAATCCTGCTTTTACAGACCATTTTTCACCCAGATCTTTACTGGCACTGATATAAGCAGCATAATTCTTTTCATTATAATCAAAAAGATTGCTCTTTGCAGGATCTATGATATAATTTCCATTATTAAGATTAAAATATCCAATATCAGAGTTATTAGAAAACTGACTGTATTTTGCTCCGGTTTCCAACTGAATTTTTTTGAAATTTAAAGTTAAATCTGCCTGCCCTGAATAGATTTTATAGTCTACACCAGAAAGATTTCTTACCGTTTGCATTGAATTGTCAGTAATATTTCTCGTAGTAAAATTAACCTCTGTATCAGGAAGGTTTCCATAGTAATTAGCACCCAGACTTAGCTTATGTTCTCCAAATTTCTGATCAAAATATAGATTAAGCATTTGGGTTGTAAAAGCAGAACGGTGCTTTGAATCTGTATCCGTTTGCAAAGTAGAAGTATTGTTGGTAAAATAATTTTGCGTTGCGTGAATATCCATATTAGAATGTCCCTTAGAAATATCATATACCAATCCGATACTGGAATTTTTAGTGAGAGAATAATCAAAATTAGCATTCAGACCAAGTCCGTCACTCATATCCTTTCTCTCATTCCTGCTTATAGAAGAATTCTCACCTATTATCTTATAATTTTCTACTGATCTTTTATCTCCGTCATAACCCTGGATTTTTACCGAAGCTTTCATCTTTTCATTCTGGTAATTTATTCCTGTTACCGTGCTGAATGCGGCATATGTTTTTTGAGTATAATTTGTATTCAGATAACCGCTCCATCCGAGATTCTGATTCTTTTTAAGAACAATATTGATAATCCCACTATTTCCCTGAGCTTCATATTTGGCAGGCGGAGTGGTGATTACTTCAATTTTCAGTATATTTTCAGAGCGAAGGTTTCTCAGATAATTGATCAGTTCAGCTCCGGAAAGATTGAGCATCCGGTCATTAACCATCACAGAAACTCCATTTTTTCCGACAATGGAAAGAAGACCTTTATTTTCATCTACCTGTAATAAAGGGGTTCCCGCCAAGACTTCAGTTCCTGAACTTCCCTGTGAAAGCATAGAATTCTGAACATTATAAACAAGACGATCCACTTTACGCTCTACCAGAACTTTTTTGCCGTTCACCGTAACTGCTTCAATTTTGTTGACATTGACGGTATCTTTAGTTTGTGCTGTCGCAAAAGAATAAACCAAAGTCGCTATAAATAAAATATGTTTTTTCATAAGATGTAAATGACAGACTAAATGATGATTGTGTTAAGATTTCTCAGACAAAAGTATTGGAAGAGCTTTTGAAAGGAAAGAGCGTTTAGATGAAGGGCATCATTATGCATATCAAAAAAGTTTCATCGGAAAAAAACAGGTTTTTATCGAATGTGTTGATGAATTATCCCGATAGAGATTTATATTTGATTATGAATAAAAAGCAAATTATCTGGCTTCAAATTATTTATTGGGGATTCAATTTTTTTGGAACCGTCATTACACCTAATTTTTTTATACCAGAGGCTAACCGTCCTGAATTGCATATTCTGAGAATTACCTATTTTATTGTAAAAATTACCACATTCTATATTTCTTATCTGGTTATATTTCCAAAGGTTTTTAAACTTGAAAAACTGTATTCGGCGGTCTTCGTTTTCATTCTGACACTTGTATGTTTTGCCAGCATGAGGTACGCTTTGGAAGAAATGATTCTGCCTTCTACTCTCGGATTCCGGAATTACGATGAAAAAACCGGACTTCTTTACTATTTTTTCGATAATATATACAACAGTTCTCTGACTACTTTTATCGCGGGTATTCTCTGGATACTGGAGAAATATGGCGTTGCTGAAAATGATAAAAAACAACTTCTGATAGAAAAGAAACAGGCGGAACTTCAGGCATTGAAAACCCAGATTAATCCTCATTTTATTTTTAATTCATTAAATAATATCTATTCCCTCGTATATCAGAAATCAGATAAAGCGCTACCTGCGATTGAAGAACTTGGACAATTGCTGCGATACAGCACAAAAGACCTTGAAAAAGACTCAATTTCGTTGGATAAAGAAATTGGATATATTGACAGTCTTATTGCTTTGGAGAAACTTAGAATCAGAAATCCTGAATTATTGCTTATAAAAAAAGATATTCAGTATCCTCATCTTAAAATTTCACCAATGCTGCTGGTTCCTTTTGTTGAGAATGCATTCAAACATGGAGATTTTCGTGATAAAGGTTTTGAAATGAGAATCTCAGATCATGGTAAGGTGCTGCATTTTTATCTTTTAAATTTTAAAGCACCGAAAATGAAAGATACCGTGTCAGGAATAGGAATTCAGAATGTAAAAAAAAGACTGGAAATTCTTTATCCTAAACATCAGCTTGAGATCAAAGATTCAGAAACGGAATTTATTGTAGATTTAAAAATTGATTTACGGGATGAATAAGATAAAATGTATTATCGTTGATGACGAACCGCTTGCTATCTCTCTTCTGGAACATTATGTAGAGAAAATTCCTTTTCTTGAACTGGTTTTCTCTACAGAAAATCCCATTCTGGCTTTAGAATATCTGCAAAAAAATGATTCAGACCTTATCTTTCTGGATATTCAGATGCCGGAGCTTACGGGAATCAATTTTATGAAGATTATAGGTGCCAATCAAAAATATATTTTAACAACAGCTTATTCGGAATATGCATTGGAAGGTTATGAACACAATATTGTGGATTATCTTCTGAAGCCAATTTCCTTTGAAAGGTTTCAAAAGAGTGTATTAAAAGCTCAGGAACGTTTTTCTTTCCTACAGGAAGAAAATACCCATTTCTTTGTGAAATCCTCGGGACAAAGGCATCGTATTGCCTTTAATGAAATCCTGTATATTGAAAGTATTAAAGATTATGTCAATATCCGGACGGAAAATGATGAGTTTATCGTTTTGGATACTCTTAAATCTATGGAAAATCAGCTTTCTGAAAAATTTGTAAGGGTTCATAAATCTTTCATTGTCAATTTGGATAAGATTAAAAGTATCGGTGCAAAAAAAATTGTTCTTCCTGAATCTGAAATTCCTGTCGGAGAAAGCTATAGAACAAATCTTCTGGATAGACTGAAATAAAAAAGACGACTTCTATTGAAGCCGCCTTTATAGTAATTAATCTAACAATTAATTTTATTTTTCCTGTTGTTTGATCAGGTTTAGAGCAGAACCAGCCTTAAACCAATCAATTTGCTGATCGTTGTAAGTATGGTTGGCCATAATGATATCTTTAGTTCCGTCAGCATGAACGAATTCTAAAGTCAGTTGTTTTCCTGGAGCAAACTGATCTAGATCTAAGAAATTAACCGTGTCATCTTCCTGTATTTTGTCATAATCAGCCTCATTAGCGAAAGTGATTCCAAGCATTCCTTGTTTCTTAAGGTTGGTCTCGTGAATTCTCGCGAATGATTTTACCAATACAGCTTTCACCCCAAGGTGTCTAGGCTCCATTGCAGCGTGTTCTCTTGAAGAGCCTTCACCGTAGTTCTGGTCTCCTACAACGATTGTTGGAACACCAGCAGCTTTATAAGCTCTTTGTACAGCCGGAACTTCACCGTATTCACCGGTTAATTCGTTTTTAACTTTATTGGTTTCCATGTTGTAAGCATTCACCGCCCCAATCAACATATTATTTGAAATATTGTCTAGGTGACCTCTGTATTTCAACCATGGTCCGGCCATAGAAATGTGGTCAGTAGTACATTTTCCGAAAGCTTTGATCAATACTTTAGCTCCTTCAATGTTTTTACCATCCCAAGCCGGGAATTCTTCTAACAACTGGAGTCTGTCTGAAGTTGGGCTTACATTCACAACAACGCTGGAACCATCTTCTGATGGAGCCTGATATCCGTTATCATCTACAGCAAAACCTTTTTCAGGAAGTTCAAAACCTTTAGGCTCATCAAGTTTTACCTGTTCACCAGCCTGATTCGTTAAAGTATCTGTAATCGGGTTAAAATCTAATCTTCCGGAGATAGCAACAGCAGCTACCATTTCAGGAGAAGCTACAAATGCGTGGGTATTTGGGTTACCATCAGCTCTTTTTGCAAAGTTTCTGTTGAATGAGTGAATAATAGAGTTTTTCTCTCCTTTTTCAGCTCCTTCTCTGTCCCATTGTCCAATACATGGTCCGCAAGCGTTGGTAAAGATTCTGGCGTTTTCAAATTTTCTGAAAGAATCTAAGAAACCATCTCTTTCCGCAGTGAATTTCACCTGTTCAGAACCTGGGTTGATTCCTAAAATAGCTTTAGGTTTTACTCCTTTTGCCACAGCATCTTCTACGATAGAAGCTGCTCTTGATAAATCTTCATATGAAGAGTTGGTACAAGAACCAATAAGGGCCCACTCAACTTCTAAAGGCCATCCATTAGCCTCAGCTTTAGCTCTGAATTCTGCAACCGGAGTCGCTAAATCCGGAGTGAAAGGTCCGTTTAGGTGAGGAGTAAGTTCAGAAAGGTTGATTTCTATTAATTGGTCGAAATATTGTTCAGGGTTTGCGTATACTTCGGCATCACCGGTTAAATGTTCAGCAATTTGATCAGCAGCATCTACTACATCCTGTCTTCCGGTAGCAGAAAGATATCTTCTCATAGAATCATCATATCCGAAAGTAGAAGTGGTAGCTCCAATTTCAGCACCCATGTTACAGATAGTCCCTTTACCGGTAGCGGAAAGAGATTCTGCCCCTTCACCGAAATATTCTACGATGCATCCGGTACCTCCTTTTACGGTAAGGATTCCTGCTACTTTTAAGATAACATCTTTTGCAGAGGTCCATCCATTCATTTTACCGGTTAATTTCACCCCGATAAGTTTTGGCATTTTAAGCTCCCAGGCCATTCCTGCCATAACGTCTACTGCATCAGCACCTCCTACACCAATGGCTACCATTCCCAGTCCTCCTGCATTTACGGTGTGTGAATCTGTACCAATCATCATACCTCCAGGGAAGGCATAATTTTCCAATACTACCTGGTGGATGATACCTGCTCCCGGCTTCCAGAATCCAATTCCGTATTTATCACATACTGAACTAAGGAAGTTGAATACCTCAGAGTTTTTGTTAATACCTTCCTGTAAATCTTTATCAGCACCTACTTTCGCCTGAATCAGGTGATCTGCGTGAGCTGTGGAAGGAACAGCAACTTTAGATTTTCCTGCCTGCATAAACTGTAAAAGTGCCATCTGTGCTGTGGCATCCTGCATTGCTACTCGGTCTGGTGCGAAGTCTACATAAGAGTTTCCTCTTTCATAAGCTTGTGTAGCATTTCCTTCCCAAAGGTGGGTGTAAAGGATTTTTTCTGAAAGGGTAAGAGGTTTTCCCACAATTTGTCTCGCCGCAGCAATTCTCTCAGGGTAACGCTCATACACCTTTTTGATCATATCAATATCAAAAGTCATATCGTATTTTAGTTTTGTTCTTTTTCCATTTAATGCTTCTTTCTCTGATGTCTGAAAAAGAAAAATCACTATTAATGCATCAAAAAACGTTCCTATAATCCATAAACAGGGCGTTTTTGATTGTAAAATCAATAGATTTTATAAGTTTCAATTTAAGAAAAAATAGAATTTATTTCCCGGATTTTATCGAAAAAAAAACGTAACTATCTTAAAATAGAAACGTTCTAAACAAAAAATGGAAGATTTTAGTCCCTTAGGATGTAAAATCTTCCAATTATATAATTTTCAATAGTCTTACGACTTATTTATGAATTCTCTTAGTGAGCGCTTGTACTTGTTAATTCTTTAATTGAAGGTACAAAAGTTGTAAGATCAATGCCTTCAACCGCTGCTTTGTATTCATCAATGTTAGGAATTCTTCCAATGATCGCAGAAAGAACAACAACCGGAGTTGAAGCAAGTAGAGATTCTCCTTTTTTACGTTCAGAATCTTCAACTACTCTTCCTTGGAAAAGACGTGTGGAAGTTGCCAATACTGTATCTCCTTTAGCTGCTTTTTCCTGGTTACCCATACAAAGGTTACATCCAGGACGCTCAAGATACATTACATTTTTGTATTCAACACGGGCTTCTCCTTTTGGAGCATTATCATCAAATTCAAAAGCTGAATATTTTTCTAATAATTCCCAGTCTCCTTCTGCCTTCAGTTCGTCAATGATGTTATAAGTAGGTGCTGCTATTACAAGAGGAGCGCTAAATTCTACCTTCCCTTGTTGTTTTTCAATGTTTCTAAGCATTTGAGAAACAATCTTAAGGTCTCCTTTGTGAACCATACAAGATCCTACGAAACCAAGATCTACTTTTTTCTCTCCTCCATAATAAGAAAGATCTCTGATGGTATCGTGAGTATATCTCTTAGATACATCATCGTTGTTTACATCCGGGTCTGCAATCATTGGTTCTACGATTACATCAAGATCAACAACTACTTCAGCATAATATTTTGCGTTTGCATCCGGAGTTAAAGCTGGTTTTTCACCAGATCTGATCTCTGCAATTCTCTTATTAGCTTTATTGATTAATCCTTGAAGAACCTGATTGTGGTTATCCATACCTTTATCAATCATGATCTGGATTCTGCCTTTTGCAATTTCCAGTGATTCGATCAAAGTATTGTCTTCAGAAATATTGATAGAAGCTTTTGCCTTCATCTCAGCGGTCCAGTCTGTAAAGGTAAATGCCTGGTCAGCAGGAAGTGTTCCGATGTGAACCTCAATGATTCTACCCTGGAATACGTTTTCTCCTCCAAACTGCTTCAACATCTGAGCCTGTGTTGCATGAACTACATCACGGAAATCCATGTGTTCTTTCATGTTTCCTTTGAAGGTTACTTTTACAGATTCAGGAATTGGCATAGAAGCTTCACCGGTAGCTAATGCAAGAGCCACAGTTCCTGAGTCAGCTCCGAAAGCTACCCCTTTAGACATTCTTGTGTGAGAGTCACCACCAATAATGATAGCCCATTCATCTACAGTGATGTCGTTAAGAACCTTATGGATTACGTCAGTCATTGCGTGGTATTCACCTTTCGGATCACGAGCCGTAATAAGACCGAACTCGTTCATGAATTTCATTAGTTTAGGAATGTTAGCCTGAGCTTTTTTATCCCAAACTGAAGCGGTGTGACATCCTGATTGGTATGCACCGTCAACGATTGGAGAAATTACTGTAGCCGCCATAGATTCAAGTTCCTGAGAAGTCATAAGACCTGTCGTATCCTGAGATCCAACGATATTTACTTCTACACGAACGTCTGAACCTGCGTGTAATACTTTTCCGGGAGTGGTTCCAACAGCATTTCTGTTGAATATCTTTTCTACCGCAGTAAGGCCTTGTCCTTCGTGAGAAATTTCTTTTGATGGAGCAAAAACAGCAGGTGCTTCAATTCCTAAAAGCTGAGCTGCAAATGTCTGTAATTTTTTACCAAATACGATAGCGTAAGATCCGCCCGCTTTGATAAATTCCATCTTTTGTGGAGTGAAAGATTTAGTAAGGTCAATAAGTTCTTTATCGCCGTTATATAATTTCTTCTCTTTTGTATTAATTGTTAAAACAGTTCCTGTTGCTACTGAATATGCTTCTTCAAGAACGATGTCGCCATTTTCATTACGAATTGGATTACCGTTTTCGTCAACTTTCTTTACCCAGTTTTTAAGGTCAACACCAATACCTCCGGTAACGTCTACTGTTGTAAGGAAAATCGGAGAAATACCGTTTGTTCCTCCTACAATTGGAGCAATATTTACGAATGGTACATACGGGCTGGCTTGTTTACCTGTCCAAAGAGCAACGTTATTCACCCCTGACATTCTTGATGATCCTACACCCATTGTTCCTTTTTCAGCGATAAGCATAACGCTTGCATCAGGATGTTGTGCCTGTAAAGCTTTAATTTCTTCCTGAGCTTCAGGAGTGATCATGCATTTACCGTGAAGTTCACGGTCTGATCTTGAATGGGCCTGGTTACCCGGAGAAAGTAAATCTGTTGAGATATCTCCTTCACCAGCAATGAATGTTACTACTTTAATTTCTTCAGCAACTTCCGGAAGTTTTGTGAAAAACTCAGCTTTTGCATAGCTTTCAAGGATTTCTTTTGCAATTTCGTTACCGCTGTTGAATGCATCTTTCAGACGGTTAGTATCTGCCTCATAAAGGAAAACCTGTGTTTTAAGAACGGCTGCTGCTTCTTTAGCAATAGCTGCGTCGTTACCTAAAGCAAGGTCCAGCAATACTTCAATAGAAGGCCCGCCTTTCATATGAGATAATAATTCAAAGGCAAATGCCGGGGAAATTTCTTCTACTACGGATTCACCCAGAATAATTTCTTTTAAAAATTTTGCTTTCACTCCCGCTGCACTTGTAGTTCCGGGTAGCGTGTTGTAAATGAAAAATTTAAGAGAATCCGATCGGTCAGCATTACCTGAATCTTTAATCTGTGTAATGATTTCGCTTAGTAATTCAGCACCATCAATTGGCTTTGGATGAAGCCCTTGGGTTTTTCTTTCTTCAATCTCTTTGATGTAATCCTTATAAATATTCATAATAGAAGGTCTTTCAACATTAAAGGTAGGCCTGCCTCTTCTTTACCGGTCTGTAAAATACAGTTAATGACATTTTGAGTTCTCGCATTTTGATGCAACATTAACCGAATAAAGTCAGCATAATCTACACTTTCTTAAAAGTTTTTTAAAATTATCAAACAATTCAAAATGTTCCCAAAATTACGAATTTTTAATATTTTATAGAAACGAAATTATTTAGATTCTTTATAAATATGAATTTTATAATATCTATTTTTGGTCATATTTTTGTAGACATATGGCGAATATGAAAAATATCCTTAATGTTTTATGCATTTTTACTTCGGTTTTCATTTTTTCACAGACTAAATCTGTGAAGAAAATAACTTTGAAAAAAGGCGTGAAAACTGCGGTTAAGAAAGGGCCGGCAAGCAATAAGCCTAATCCTGATTTAGTAGTAATCAATAAAGATCTTCCGGTTTTGATCCCTAAGAAAAAAGGTGATAAGTTTGGGTATGTTAATCAGAATGGGAAATTTATTATTCAGCCGGAATATCACATTGCCGTATTTTTTTACGAAGACTGTAACCTGCTGAATTCTCCTAATGAAAAAGTTAGAAAATTTGGAACAAAAGAATATGCTACAGTAGAAAAAGACATGATCTCTTACCGGGTAGATCAGTCCGGGAAGAGAGTATACCAGTTCAAAGAAGCCGATTTTGGAAAATGCATATTTGAAGAATATAAACAACAGTTATTTCAAGCCTATATTCTCAATGGTTTTTATGGAATTATTGAAAAATCAAAATTTGTAAATGCAGCTGATTACAGACAATACCAGATCTATCCTCAATATCAGTACCTGTTTATTCTGGAAGGAGACGATGTGGCCAACCCCATGATTGTTGCCTCCAATAATGATAAATTTGGAGTAATTGATGTTAATAATAAAATCATTATTCCGTTTGAATATTCCAATATTAAAAGGAATTTCAGCTGGAAACTGGGTAAGATGTTTGAAGTAACAAAAGATGGCGCAAATTACTATTATATTGACTCAAACAATAAAACTTACTAGATAATTATAAATGATGAATGATGAATGATGAATGATGAATGATTTATTTGATAACTCCTATTTTTCATTCTACTTTTTTCTATATCGCACCTCGAAACCCCGCAACTCGCACCGCGAATCTTAATTCATATATTTTTTGTAATTTTGCGGCTGAAATAAAGGGGTGCTTTAACAGGCTGAGATTATACCCAATGAACCTGGAACAGGTAATGCTGTTTAGGGATGCGTCTTCATAAGGCGCTTATTGTATAATATCTTATCGATCCCCTTTTATTCATTAAATGTCAAAGATTTATAGAATGAAAGGATTATTTTTTTTAGGGCTTAGCGTAGGCTCTGTGGCCTTTATCCAGGCTCAGAATAAGGATTCTCTGAAGATCAGGGAAATTGAAGCCGTCAACTTTACCAAAAGACTGCCGGTAGCGAAGGAAATCATTAATGTACAGAAAGATTTAGACGGAAAAAATTTAGGACAGGATCTTCCTATTCTTTTAAAAAACCAAACTTCTATTATTTCTACTTCAGATGCAGGAAATGGAGTAGGATATACCGGTTTTAGGATTCGTGGGGTTTCAGGAAGTGGGATAAATGTAATGATGAATGGTGTTCCGTACAACGATTCTGAAAGTCAAGGGACTTTTTTTGTGAATGTTCCGGATTTAACAAGCTCTGCGTCTCAGATTGTGATTCAAAGAGGAGTGGGAACTTCCAATAATGGTGTTTCTGCTTTCGGGGCAAGTATGAATGTTATTTCTAAAGATCCTGAAGAAAAATTTTATTTTAAAACAGATGACAGCTACGGTTCATTCAATACCTATAAATATTCAGCAGAAATAGGTTCTGGAAAGTTCTGGAAAAACCGTCTTTCCGTAATGGGAAGATATACTCATATTCATTCTGACGGATATATTGACAGAGCTTCATCAAATTTACATTCTTATAATTTCACTGCTTTATTTGAAGAAGGAAATACGAAACTACGTTTAATGGCTTTTGGTGGAAAAGAGAAAACGTACCAGGCATGGAACGGGATTGATCGTAAAACATGGGAAACTGATCCTAAATTTAATGTTTCAGGAGCCATTTATGATGCTAATTGGGAAAATATCGTAAGTTTTTATGACAATGAAACGGATAATTACAGACAGAATCATTATCAGTTGCTTTGGGAACAAAAATTCAGTGACCGATGGAATCTGGAAACAACTTTTCATTATACCAAAGGAAAAGGATATTACGAAAACTACAAGCAGGGAGATCCTTTTTCCAGATACAATTTACCTGATTTGACGGAAGGAGGGCAGACTATAAAATATTCAGATTTTATCAGAAAAAAATGGCTGAATAATGATTTTTACGGAGTTGTTTCAACACTTTACGGAAAGTTTGAAAACTTAGATCTGAACGTTGGTGTTGTAGCCAATCAATATTACGGAAGACACTACGGAAATGTTACCGGAGTATTTTTTCCTCAGATTGATGAAAGTGAATATTACAGAAGCCGTTCGATAAAGAATGAAGTATCCGGATTTGCAAAAGCCTTATTCAGAGTAGATAATTTTGAATTTTTTGGTGATTTACAGCTTAGAAAAATCAACTACAATACCAAAATTCTGATGGCAGGTGATGGTGAAGGGGCTGATTTAAGTAAAAACTGGCTCTTCTTTAATCCAAAAGCCGGGGTGAATTACCGAATTGAGGGAGGAAAAGTATTTTTGTCATACGCCCATGCCCACCGCGAACCGAACAGAGATGATTTGATGGCCAATAACGATGTGAAAGCTGAAAAACTTCACGACATTGAAGCTGGTTTTGAAAAACAGTTCGGGATTGTGTCGTTTACTGCAAATGTTTATTATATGTACTACGTTAATCAATTGGTTTTAAACGGAGAACTTAATAATGTAGGAGCATTCATCAGAACCAATTCCGGGAAAAGCTACAGAAGAGGAGTGGAGCTTGGTGCTTTGGCAAAATTATCTAAACAATGGGAGGTTTCAGGAAATGTAACCTTAAGCCAAAGCAGAAATCAGGATTTCAATATTCAGAATGGAGATGTTCCCAAAAGTCTTGGAAATACACAGATCTCATTCTCTCCGAATGTGATTGCCAATTTAGGTCTGAAATTCAGCCCTACAAAAAACTTTCAGTTTGTTTTAATGAATCAATATGTCGGGAAACAGTATCTGGACAATACGGAAGATGCAAACCTGCAGCTTAAAGATTATTTCCTGACAGATTTCAACGCTCAGTATCAATTTAAAATTGCCAATAATGAAATTGCATTAAAATTATTGGTGAATAATCTCTTCAATAAAAAATACGTCAACAACGGCTCTGTGTATGAAGGACAACCCTATTATTTTTCACAGGCTGGAACCAATTTCATGTTTGGAGTAAGCTGGAAGATTCAGTAATGAGAAGTTTGGGAAACAAATAAGTGAATTTGAAAATTTGAACTTTTACTCATTTCATTATAATTGTTGAGCTTAAAAAAAGAAGTTTAAATATCCGTATTCCTATTTTGATACAGAATAATCAAAAGACTGTTTCGGCAGTCTTTTTTTATATAGGTTAAATATCTTAAAAAGTCATGAAAAAGTTATAAATTTGCTGCCAAATGAATATTTCAGCATACATTTTAGAATACTTAAAACAATTTGGAACTGCCACGGTTCCAGGCTTTGGGGTGTTTTCACTGAAAAATTCTAAGGCAATTATCAATTCCGAAAACGGGAGCATCTTACCTCCAGCCAGTCAGATTGAATTTACAATAGACTACGAAGTACAGGCTGAAGATCTTACTGCTTTTATTGCAGGACAGAAACAGATGTCTTTGGAGGCTTCAAGAAGTGATCTGAAGATCCAGACCGATTTTTGGAAGAAGAAACTTCAGGCCGAACAGGTTCTTGAAATTCAAAACCTTGGAACAGTCTTCATTGAAGAAGGACATACCTATTTCAAAGGGAAAAGAATAGAATCAGGGCGTCCGGACTTTTATGGCCTGGAAGAGATCAGATTTTCAGATATCAATAACGGAGAAAAAGTAACCCCTTCAGTTAACCGTGAAAAAGATTTTAAATTCAGAAAGACGATTCTCTGGACTTTCCTTTTGATTATTCCGGTTTTGGGGATTTTATATCTGGCTTTTACCCAGCAGGAACTTCTTTTCGGTAAAAAGTCTTTCAATAAGGTTTCCGTACAGACTTCTACCCATAGAATTGTAAAAGATACCATTAAGGTGATGGTACATACTCCGGAAACATCCGTTTCAGATTCTTTGAAAAAAGATTCATTAGCAAAACCTGTCGGAAAAGGAGTAAAACCAACTCCGGCCGTTCCAAACAACACTAAGAATAGATGGCAAAAATAAAAAAAGCGTCAGAATCTCTGACTATTATGACCAATATCGTTCTTCCGAACGAAACGAACTCTTTAAGAAATCTTTTTGGTGGTGAGCTTTTGGCAAAAATGGACCGTTGTGCGTCTATTTCTGCAGCAAGACACTGCGAGAGAAGAGTAGTAACAGCTTCTGTAAACCATGTATCTTTCAATCACCCGATTCCAGAAGGCGGAGTTGTGGTATTGGAATCTAAAGTTTCCAGAGCATTTTCTACTTCCATGGAAGTATATGTGGATGTGTGGTTGGATGACCCGATCAATCAGAAGAAAATTCATACCAATGCAGGTATTTATACTTTCGTTGCAGTAGATGAATTCAATCGTCCGATTCCTATCCCGGAAATGGTTCCGGAAACAGAAGAAGAGAAAGAGAGATTTGCAGCAGCATTCCGTAGAAAAGAACTTTCATTAATCCTTTCCGGAAGAATGAAACCTTTGGAATCCGTAGAACTCAAAAAGTTATTCCAAGAGCCACAGGAGTCTAAGAAAGACAAGAAATAGTATTTATTACTTTATCAATAAAAATGCTTTTAAACTTTGCTGAGTGCTAACGCCTTTGCGAGCTTAAAAGCATTTGTTTTTTAATCTTATATTCTAGTAAAATAAATTTCATCATTCAGAAATAATCATTATTAATTACTCAATCTCTGAATTTATTAATTTCTAAATTTTAAATAAAAAAATGAAAATACTTCTTTTAGATAAAAATCACCCTCTTATTACTGAACAGCTTTTGGCTCAGAATTTTATATTGGAAGAGGATTTTACATCGTCTTATGATGAGGTTTGTGATAAAATTGGAAATTATGACGGTATTATCATCAGAAGCCGCATTCCTTTAGACAAAAATTTTCTGGAGAAAGGTAAGAACCTGAAGTTTATCGCAAGAGTAGGTGCCGGAATGGAAAACATAGATATTCCTGTTGCCGAAAAACTAGGAATTCAACTGATCAATTCTCCTGAAGGAAACAGAGACTCTGTAGCAGAACATGTGGTAGGAATGCTGCTTGTAATTATGAACAGACTCTTTATTGCATCTCAGGAAGTGAAAAACGGAATTTGGAAGCGCGAAGAAAACAGAGGAGATGAATTGTTAGGAAAAACAGTAGGATTGATCGGGTATGGAAATATGGGGAAAGCTACTGCTAAAAGGCTTTCAGGATTCGGATGTAAAGTGATCTTCCATGATATACTTCCTGACCTTTCGGATGAATATGCTACACAGGTTTCATTGGAAGAGTTGAAACAGTCTGCGGAGGTTTTAAGCCTGCATATTCCTTTGACTTCAGAAACGCATTATCTTATTGATGAAACGTTCATCGCAGAAATGAAAAACGACTTCTATTTTGTCAATACGGCAAGAGGAAAAAATGTAAAAACTAAATATTTAGTAGAAGCATTAAAGTCTGGGAAGGTAAAAGGTACTTGTCTGGATGTTTTAGAATACGAAAAATCTTCTTTCGAGCATATTGAAACAGAAAATGAAGATTTAAAATACCTTCTGGAGTCAGAGAAAGCGATCGTCACGCCTCACATTGCTGGCTGGACACATCAGAGTAAAGAAAAACTGGCTCAGTTTATTGTAGATAAAATTGTCGCTTCACATTGTTAGACAAAGAAAAATAAAAGATAAAAGGCGGGTTTGTAAAAAAATGAATTCGCCTTTTTGCTGTTTTACATTTTAGTTTTCCTTTCATTTGTGTTAAATAATTCATAATATCCCTTTCATATTTATTATTTATTTTTGAGTTTTATTAAATTGCCGCTCATTTTGAATCTCATGACGAAGCGTAATTTTGTACTTATCCTAACTGTTCTTTTATCAATATTTTCCTGTAAGAAAAAGTCTGAAGCCAAAGAAGTTTCAGCTGAAAATACAACCAACCTTCCTAACTACGGAAACGTAGATATGGGAGATATTTTCACGAAAGGCGATGGACAGCTTTTGAACAGACAGACGACGGTAAGTTATATAGACCAGTACTACAAAAAAATATGGGAAGGAGGTGATCTTAGCGGCGGAATTCTGGTTGCTAAAGGAGATGAAATTCTTTACGAAAACTACAGAGGCTTCGGAAGAGAAGGCAATCAGATGCCAATTGATAAAAATACCCCTTTGCATGTAGCTTCGGTTTCTAAAACATTAACGGCAATGGCGATGATGAAGCTGATTGAAGCAGGAAAAATAAAACTTACAGATCATCTTACCCAGTTTTTCCCGGGATTTCCATATCCCAATGTTACCGTTCAGACCTTATTGGATCAAAGAAGCGGCCTTCCGAAATACGAATATTTTATTACCAAAATACAGCCTGCACCGGCAGAGCTTTCCAAACAATTTATTACCAATCAGGATGTATTGAATATGATTATTAAATACAAACCGGATCTGGCAAGAGATACCGATACAGGATTTATGTACTGTAATACCAACTTTGCTTTATTGGCTTTATTGGTTGAGAAAGTAACAAAAACTCCTTTTCCGCAGGCGATGAAAGAAATGGTTTTCACTCCGTTGAAAATGAACAACACCTATATCTTCCAGGAAAAAGATATTCCCACAGCTTCACAGTCTTTCTATTATGGGGGGAATAAATTGTATCCTTTAGACAGACTGGATCTTATTTACGGTGATAAAAATGTGTACACTACCCCAAGAGATCTGTACAACTTCTCAAAAGCAATGTTTTCAAAAAACTTCCTGAAACCGGAACTGATGGAAATGGTTTTTGCTCCTTACAGCAATGAAAAGGCAGGAATGAATAATTATGGATTAGGATTCAGGATGAAAATTTTTGATAATGGTGAAAAACTGACGTATCACAACGGATGGTGGCATGGAACAAATTCTGTATTTGCCCACCTTTTAAAATCTAAAGTTACCATTGTAGCCATTGGAAACAAATATTCAAACAAAGTATATACAGCCCTTGCATTATCCGGATTATTTGAGGATTTCCCTTTACAGAAAGAGAAATTGCATACTGTTATGCATGACAATAAAGATACTTTAAATTCCGGACAGGAAGTTTTTGGAGAATAATGTTTATTTTTGCTTAAACATTTTCATGAAAAGGTTTCTTTTATTATTTGTTATCTGTTTTCTTGTACATTCATGTGCAAGAGTGGGATCTCCTGTTGGAGGGCCTAAGGATACTTTAGCACCAAGGTTTTTAAGTTCAAACATTGATACAACAAGAATTAATGTTAAAAAAGATATTCACGAGCTTCGTCTGGATTTTGATGAATATGTGACATTGAAGGACATCAATAAAAACCTGATTATTTCACCTCCTATTAAAGGAATAACGAGGATTCTTCCTTCCAATATAGCCAATAAGTTTGTATTGATCCAATGGACTGATACTCTTCAGGCCAATACCACTTATAATTTCAATTTCGGAAATTCTATTGTAGATAATAACGAGTCGAATATATTGAGGTATTTCAATTTTGCGTTTTCTACAGGAGACAAGCTTGATGATCTTTATATCAGTGGTGAGGTAAAAGATGCGATGGACATCAAAAAGAAAACAGGAACAACAACCGAAAATAAACTTGTGGTTGGATTGTATCAAGTAAAAGATACGATGGATTATAAGAAAAAACCTTACTATATCACCAAGGTAGATGAAGACGGATATTATGAACTGAATTATCTGACCCCCGGAAAATATAAAATTATTGCTTTTGAGGATGAGAACGGGAACTCTATGTATGATCCGGGAAAAGAAAAAGTAGGTTTCCAGAAAGATCCTGTACAAGTTGAAAAATCAATTTCAGGGCTGAATTTAAAAGTATATCCTTCCAAAAAAGCTGTGAAATATGTGGAAATGAAAGAAATTGCAGGAGGAGCTTTGATGTCATTTGAAGGACACCCTGAGGAAGTAAAAGTTCAGTCACTGAATGAAAAAATAAAGGATATTAAAATAACGCACAATCCAAAATCCGACTCTGTCAGAATCTGGTTTGATGCAGTAAAAGATGATGTAGGCCAGACAGCAAATGAAAAGCTCGTGTTTACTCATGATAAAGGTCCGAAGAAAGATAGTGCATACAGCGTTTCTTTATTTTACAGATATAATAAGAAGAATGCAATGGACATTGTTAGCGATAACGACGGAACTTCAATTGCTCCAAAAGCCGATTTAAAGCTTGCATCAAACTATATCGTTGATAAAATTGACCCTTCAAAATGGACATTAAAAATCAAAGGTGATAGTTTAACAACTCTACCATTCACTGCTAAAATTTCAGAAACAAATCCTTATCAGATTCATGTTCAGTCAGATTTTGTGATGGGAAAAAGCTATGAGCTTACTGTTCCTAAGGAAACGGTATCTTCATTCTATGCGAAAAACAGTCAGTCCAAGAGATTCGACTTTGATGTTGCTAAAGCAGACCAGTTTGGAAGCGTTGAATTTTCTATTTCAAACGCTCCGGAAGCAAATTACTGGATTCAACTGATAGATTCTTCAGACAAAGTTGCCTATCAGAAATACATAAAGGGAGACAAAGTAAAATTTGATATATTGAGACCTGCGGAATATATTGTAAGAATTCTGGTAGATAATAACGGAAATAAATACTGGGATGAAGCAGATTTCGCTAATGATATATTCGCTGAAGACGCATATATCTTCCATAAAAAGGTGGTGGTAAGAGGATTGTGGGAAACAAGAGAAGACTGGGATCTGAAGGATACCAGAACACTTGACAGCCCGAAATCAACGTCAGGAACTACTGCACCAGCGTCAACTTCTATTCCGGTATCAGAAACTCCGCAGTCTGTAACACCTACGACAACGAAGCAACCGTTGAAAAAGGAATTTAAATCCGGTAATGCTGTTTTAACTCCGGCAAAGTAAAAAGATGAAAATGGCTAAGAAAATAGTATTCTGGACATTGGTGGCTTTTGCCCTGATTCAGTTTTTTCCTATCGACAGAACCAATAAACCTATTGATTCTGCTGTGAACTTCGTTGAGGCAAGGAAAACACCCGAAAAAATCAGAACACTGCTTAAAAATGCATGTTATGACTGCCATTCCAATGAAACAGTTTACCCGAAATATGCTTTTATCGCACCTGTATCATGGTCTGTAAAGAGCCATGTGAATGAAGGGAGAGAGCATCTTAACTTTTCGACCTGGGGAACTTATAACAAGGATTTAAAGGAGAATATGATTACTAAATCTATTCAGACCATCCAAAGCAAGACAATGCCAATGCCGGGTTATATTGTTTATCATAAAGAAGCAAACCTTTCAGAAGCAGAAAGAGCATTGCTGGTTCAGTATTTTGAAGAAATGCTGAAGACGAAGACTTATTAATTTCTACCATAAAAAACTCCCGCAGATTTTATAAACTCTACAAACTGTTAAAAAACAATTGTCTGCCGAACTTATAAAATCTGCGGGAGAATATTTTTACAAAAATTATTTCTTTAAATAGCTCTCAAAGAATCTCTTCTGAGAATCAAAAGCAATATCTTCAAGGTTCAGTTCCTGCAAAGGAATCCATACTGCTTCTGAGATCTCTGAGAGTTCAAGATTTACCTCAAACTTTTCCGAAACGTTATACTCATAAAATAGATCGATTGTATTGTAATCAATTTCTTTGTATTGATAGATGTTGGGAAGACTGGTAAGGTATTTCAGATTAGAAATATTGATATCAAGCTGAAGTTCTTCAAAAAGTTCTCTTTTACAGGTTTCCTCTGCACTTTCCTTAGGGTCAACGAATCCTCCGGCAAGATCAAGTTTTCCTTTTTTAGGATCTCTGTTTCTTCGGGTAAGGTAAATTTCGTTACCACATCTAATGACAACCGCTACGGCGCCTGCCACATTGTTATACAAAGTAAAACCACATTCCGGACAGCTCCATTTCTTTTCACCATCCCAGTGTAAGGACTCTTTGCCACAGCTTGGGCAATATTTCAATAGTTTCATTGAGCAATATTAATATTTCTCGGGTGATAACTCAAAATAACATCCCTTAATTCTTCTGTTTTCAGATGCGTATAGATTTCCGTTGTTGTAATACTGGAATGTCCCAGCATTTCCTGAATATAACGAAGATCTGCTCCGTTCTGCAGTAAATGTGTGGCAAATGAATGTCTGAAGGTGTGTGGAGATATTTTTTTGTTAACCCCTGCTTTATCTGTAAGTTCTTTAATGATAAGAAATACGATCACTCTGGACATAGATGTCCCACGGCTGTTCAAAAACAGAGTGTCTTCATATTTTTTATTGATTTTACCTTTAGAACGTACCTCTTTGATATAACTTTCCAGCAAATCTGCGGTATAATCAGCTAAAGGAACAAAACGGGTTTTGTTTCCTTTTCCGTGTACCTTGATATATTGCTCTTTAAAGTTGATATTGGAGATCTTCAGATCAATCAGTTCAGAAACACGAAGTCCGCATCCATATAGTACCTCTATGATGCAGTGGTTTCTTTTTCCAAGATCTGTATTGACCTCAATAGCAGCGATAATTTTGTTGATATCAGGCAGGCTTAGGGTATCAGGTAGGTATAATCCCAGTTTAGGGCCTTCAAGTAACGCAGCAGGGTTGTCTTCACGATATTCATCCTCAAGCAGAAATTTGAAAAAGGCTTTGATGGAAGATATCCATCTTGCCTGTGATCTCTCACTGAATTTCTGTTTAGAAAGATTGAAAATGTATTCCTGCAGGTTTTCGTAACCGATAGAATCTGGACCGACGTTTGCCAGATCTTCTTTTGCATAATCTTTTAATTTCTTAATGTCCCGAACGTAGGCGTCGAGAGTGTTTTCTGAAAAATTTCTTTCGAAACGAAGAAATATTTCAAAATCTTTGATCTTTTCATCCCAAGTCATTTGTGCTTATTTTTTTAGTTCACAGTCCGATATTTGTTCTATTTCAATGTTATGGTTCCTCAGGAACGATATTCCATCGTCATCTGAATACTCATTAATATACACCAGTCTCGTAATTCCTGCCTGTAAAATTAGCTTGCTGCATTCTTTACAGGGAGACAGCGTCAGATATAACGTTGCCCCTTTTGCAGATTGAGTAGAAGCGGCCAGCTTTAATATAGCGTTGGCTTCAGCATGCAATACGTACCAGTGTGTTTTCCCCTCTCCATCTTCACAGCAGTTTTCAAATCCCGAAGGAGTTCCGTTGTAACCATCTGAAATAATCATCCTATCTTTTACGATAAGAGCTCCCACCTGTTTTCTCTTACAGTAGGAGAGTTTTGCCCATTCCTGAGCCATTTTTAGATAAGCTTTATCAAACTTATTCATACCGCAGCATTGTTTTTTTCGAAATAATTTGGATTAAAATCTTGTAGAAAGATTAGAAGTTCGGCTTTCTCTTCTCTAGAAACGCAGAAACTCCCTCTTTCTTATCTTCCATTTCAAAAAGTTCCCCGAAATATTTAATTTCAGTTTCAAAACCTTTCTCCGTGTCAGATAAATTCACGGCATTTATAGCCTTAGAGATTGCCATTGGTGAATTGTGGGCAATCGTGTTTGCTAATTCTTTCGTTTTGGTTAATAATTCTTCAATAGGATATACTTCATTTACCAGGCCGATCTCTTTTGCTTTCTGAGCAGGGATCATTTTGGCAGAGAAGATCATTTCGTTGGCAATACCTTTTCCTACAAGCTTTGGAAGCCTTTGAGTTCCGCCGTATCCTGGGATTAATCCAAGAGTTACTTCAGGAAGCCCAAGTCTGGCGTTTTCCGATGCATATCTGATATGGCATGCCATGGCAAGCTCTAAACCTCCACCCAATGCAAAACCGTTTACGGCTGCAATGACAGGTTTAGACATATTTTCAATTTTATTGAACAATGTATTTTGTCCGTTTCTTGCAAGTTCTTCTGCTTTTTCCTGTCCGAATTCGCTGAATTCCTTGATGTCAGCACCGGCTACAAACGATTTTTCTCCACTTCCTGTAAGGATAATTACCCTGCATGAATTGTCAGCTTTAAGCTCGTCCAGTGCGGTACTGATTTCCTGAATCGTTTTTGCATTTAAAGCATTTAAACTTTCAGGTCTGTTTATGGTAATGATAGATAATTTATCTTCTTTTTTTAATAATATGTTCTCGTAACTCATTTTTCCACTTTAAAATATCATCCTTTGCAAATTATGAATTTTTTACAAAAAAAAGGAAAAAATATTATTTTTTTTTCCTTTTTTTTAATTTATCATTCAACATGATTATTTGGAATGATTCATCATATTTGCATCAATATTGACGTTTAGCTGAGAAGCCACTTTCATGCCAAGCTCAATGTTGGCACGGAAAAAATGACATAATTGTCGGTTGATAATCTCATCTTTTTTAGGCCCGCTGATGCCTTTCATGCTTCCAATGATGTTCTGAATCAGACGATCTCTGTCTTCTGCATTCATTGCTTTTGAATACAAGAGCCCTGGCTGAGTGTAATGATCGCTGTCATTATCATTCCTGTTATAACTGGCTACATGGGCGCTGTCTAATTCATACTCAAAGCTTTTGTAGTCAGAATCCGCTTTGATATCATCGAAACTGTTCGGATGGTAATTTGGTTTGTCCTGATATTGGCTTGAATCTGCCATATAACCGTCTCTCTGGTAATTGTTGACAGCAAAAGGACATCTGTTCACCTCAAGTTGATGGGCGTTGACACCCACTCTGTAACGGTGTGCATCAGGATAAGAGAATAGTCTTCCCTGCAGCATTTTGTCAGGTGAGAAACTTATTCCGTTAATCAGGCTGCTTGGAGAAAAAGTAGATTGTTCCACATGAGCGAAATAGTTAACAGGAACTTCATTAAGCTCCATTTCTCCTACCTCAATCAATGGGAAGTCATCATGGAACCATACCTTTGTTACATCAAAAGGATTCCATCTGAAATCTTTTGCCTGCTCCTCAGTCATGACCTGAATATACATCGTCCATTTCGGAAAGTCTCCGTTTTCAATAGCATTGCAAAGGTCTTCCTGTGCAAAATCCGGGTTTTCGCCGGCCATTTTTACAGCTTCTTCATCAGTAAAGTTTTTCACTCCCTGTTTTGTTTTGAAGTGGAATTTCACCCATACTCTTTCATTATGATCATTAATCATAGAGAATGTATGAGACCCAAATCCATGCATATGTCTGTATCCGTGAGGCGTTCCTCTGTCTGACATTAATATAAGAACCTGATGAAGTGATTCAGGATTTAAACTCCAGAAATCCCACATCATGGTGGCACTTTTTAAATTGGTTTTTGGGAGCCTTTTTTGAGTATGAATAAAATCCGGGAATTTTTTAGCATCCTTAATAAAGAATACCGGAGTATTATTTCCTACAAGATCCCAGTTTCCGTCTTCAGTATAAAATTTCAAAGCAAAACCTCTAGGATCTCTTGCGGTATCTGCACTTCCTTTTTCTCCTCCCACGGTGGAGAAACGTGCAAACATTCTGCATGTATTTCCTACTTTTGAAAACAGCTTTGCTTTGGTGTATTGGCTGATATCATGAGTTACGGTAAAGGTTCCATATGCTCCGCTTCCTTTGGCATGCACTATTCTTTCAGGAATTCTTTCCCTAACGAAATGGGCAAGATTTTCCTGAAGAATAAAGTCTTGCAGCAATACCGGGCCTCTTGGTCCTACCGTCTGTGAATCCTGATGCTCAAAGTAAGGTGCGCCGTTGCTTAACGTTAATTTTTTAGAATCCATATAATTGAAGATTTGAATAATTCTTTTTCCTTTTTCTAAATCGAAGTGTAAAGGTAGTGAATATCAAATTTACTTGAATTTTTAATTGCTAATAACAAAAACGTTATATCTTTGTAATAGATAATATTAATCAAATGAACATTCAGCAACTGGAGTATCTTATCGCTGTTGATAAGTATAAACATTTTGGTAAAGCAGCTCAGGCATGTTTTATTACGCAACCTACGTTAAGTGCCATGATACAGAAATTTGAGGATGAACTGGATGTGAAGGTTTTCGACAGAACTACTCACCCAATTCGTACCACAGATGTAGGTCTTCAGATTATTGATCAGGCAAAAGTTATTATAGAGTCTGTCAATGAGCTGAAAAACAAAGCAAACCTTTTGAATAATATTTTAGGAGGTACTCTTAATCTGGGGATTATTCCTACTGTTTCTTCTTTCATTCTGCCTACGGAAATCTTCAAATTCCTTGAAGATAATCCAAAGATTCAGATGAATGTAAAGGAAATGACAACAGATAATATTATTAAAGCTTTAAAAGCCGGAGAACTGGATGCGGGAATTATCTCAACTCCTTATGATACGGCTGATGAGTTTTATCAGGATTTCTTATTCAATGAAGAACTGATGATTTACAGTTCCAATACAGAAGCCAACAAGAAGAATTCTTATATCATTCCGGAGGACTTGAATGTAGAAAAAGTATGGCTGCTTGAAGAAGGAAACTGCCTTAGAAATCAGTTTGAGAACATTTGTCATCTGAAAGAAAATACATTAAAGCCTAAAAACTTAGACTTCTTAGCTTCCAATATCCAGACCTTGGTACACATGGTAGATAAAGTAGGAGGAATCAGTATTCTGCCCGAACTTGCATTGAGCCAGCTTTCGGAAGAGCAGAAGAAAAATGTTTTCAGATTCAAAAAACCTTTCCCTTATAGAGAAATCAGTATTATTTACTATAAGCCAACCTTTAAGCAGAAAATTATTGATGAATTGTCACATTCTATCAAAAGTTCTTTAGAGCTTAAATTGAATTATCACGAAAGTCCAAAAGAATTTGTAAGCATTAAGCCTCAGTAATGAGAATGCTTTAAAGTGATAGAAATCATCAATTTAAATAAAATTATAATTAATAAACAAAATTTTTGAGTATTACGAAAATAGTGCTTAAATTTGCTGACGTTTATTACGAGGAAAAATTTGACCTGATTGCAACCTCTATAAAAAAATGCTAAAACAGTATTCTTTTTTTTGGGCAATTTCATTCATATTTTTCTTCAATACAATTTTTTAAATCTTTAAAAACAAAAGAATTATATGTCTTATTTATTTACATCTGAATCAGTTTCAGAAGGACATCCGGATAAAATTGCCGATCAAATCTCCGATGCATTAATCGACCATTTTTTAGCATATGATAAAGACTCAAAGGTAGCATGTGAAACTCTTGTAACTACCGGACAGGTGGTATTGGCAGGAGAAGTAAAGTCAGATGCTTATCTTGATGTACAGACCATTGCCAGAGAAGTAATCAACGGAATTGGGTATACAAAAGGTGAATATATGTTCAATGGAGATTCTTGTGGAGTGATTTCTGCTATCCATGAGCAGTCACCTGATATCAACCAGGGTGTTGACAGAGCTGTAAATGATGAGTCTTTCGAGGCGAAAGCAAATGCACAGGGAGCAGGAGACCAGGGAATGATGTTTGGATATGCTACCAATGAAACGGCTAACTATATGCCTCTTGCATTGGACCTTGCTCACACCATTCTTAAAGAACTTTCTACAATCAGAAGAGAAAATAAGGAAATCACTTATCTTCGTCCGGATGCAAAAAGCCAGGTAACAATTGAGTATTCTGATGATCACAAGCCAATCAGAATTGATTCTATCGTAGTTTCTACTCAGCATGATGACTTTGCAGCTGAAGAGGAAATGCTGAATAAGATCCGTGAGGATATTAAAAATATTTTGGTTCCAAGAGTTGTTGCACAGCAGACAGAGGAAATCAAGGCTTTATTTAATGATCAGATTAAATATCACATCAACCCTACAGGGAAATTCGTAATCGGAGGACCTCACGGAGATACAGGCCTTACAGGTAGAAAAATCATCGTTGATACTTACGGTGGTAAAGGAGCCCACGGAGGAGGGGCTTTCTCTGGAAAAGATCCTTCTAAAGTAGACAGAAGTGCTGCGTATGCAACAAGACATATTGCTAAAAACTTAGTAGCTGCAGGAGTGGCTGATGAAGTTTTAGTACAGGTTTCTTATGCTATTGGAGTTGCTGAGCCTTGCGGATTATACATCAACACTTATGGTACAGCAAAAGTAGATCTTCATGATGGTGATATCGCTAAAAAAGTTTCTGCGATTTTCGATTTAAGACCGTATGCTATCGAGCAGAACCTAAAATTAAGAAATCCTGTTTATCAGGAAACAGCTTCTTACGGACATATGGGTAAAGAACACTATATAGCTGATAAAACGTTCAATAAAGGACAGAAAAATGAGCTTACATTAAAAGATCTTGAGTTCTTTACTTGGGAGAAACTGGACAAAGTAGAGGAAATTAAAGCCGCTTTTGGAATTTAATTTTTCCTTTAAAGAATAATAAATGAGCTGCTTTATCTTTGGATAAGGCAGTTTTTTTTAATTTTACACCTTAATAATATAGAAAGATGATGAATTTTCGAGCTGTAGTTGCTGTCCTGTCTCTGTTTTTGCTAAGTACATTAGCAAAGGCACAATATACTATGCATAAAATGATTACTGTGGGGTATACCTACCAGAATCAAAGTTTTGGAGAAGTAGGAGGGAAATTACTTTTTCTTAAAAATGACGATGTGATTTACAGATTGGGAGGATCTGCATTGATGGGAGTTGCTGACTCCAAATTTGCTATTATGCCAAAGCTGCAGGCTGATGTTCTTCTTAATTTTGAAAAAAATGTAGACTTCTATCACTCTTATTACTTTTTAGCAGGAGTAGAAGGAACCAATAAATATATTGCCCCTAAAATAGGAGTTACCTTATTTGGGATGCTGGACCTTACAGGAGGCTATGCTTTCCCTATCGGAGACACCAGATTGAACGGAAAAGAAATGAAAGGTCTGAATATTAATTTTACATTAAATATCCCTACCGTATTCATTCATGATATGTTTAAGTGATTTTTTTTAGATTTTTCTCTACAAAATTTAATAATAGGTTAACAGTTATTAAAAAATTATTATATTTACATCATAATAATTGTACTACCGCCTATAGAATAGACTCTACTCTAGAACTGTTTTGTTTATACAGCAAAGGCCAGAAGAAATATCTGGTAGAATGCCTGTCTGCAAATATTTATATTGAGAAGAGTTATGAAATCAAAATCGGATAGTTTACTAATTTCCCTTTACCAGAAAGGAGACGAGGGTGCATTGTCAACCCTTATTCATCGACATCAGAGAGAACTGTTTACATTCATTTTTTACAAAATTAATGATGAAGATTTAGCTAATGATATCTTTCAGGATACATTCATGAAAATTATTGTTATGCTGAAAGAAGGGCGCTATAACGAAGAAGGTAAATTTATTCTTTGGGCAAAAAGAATTTCTCACAATTTAATCATCGATCATTTCAGATCAAAAGCAAAGAATATAAAAGTTTCGGAAACTACTTTTGAAACTGATGAATATTCTATTTTTGATTTGATCAGGGAGCCTTCTGAAAATATTGAAGATCAGCTTGTGACGAATCAGATACAGGAAGATCTTTTAAGGATGCTGCAGTTTTTACCACAAAATCAACAGGAAGTAATCAAACTGAGATTTTTTGACGGGTTGAGTTTCAAGGAAATTGCAGATCATACAGATATGAGCATTAATACGACTCTTGGAAGAGTACGGTATGCGCTGATAAACCTGAGAAAAATCATGGATGAAAATAATATAATATTAACCAGATAAATAATATTTTTGGAAATTTCACGTTTTAAGGAAAACATACTTCGCTTATGAAAAAAAATGACTCCTTAAAAGTGAAAACTTTGAAACCTAAGAAACAAACCATTAATTTTTTGCTTAATTTTTCAAAAAGCCTTGAAGTAGTGAAAGGCAAGGGCAAAAATTATCCAGTTTTAAAAAATTAAAATGATTAACTTTGTGCTGTATGAAAATGCAGCATGTTTTTTTTGATCTGGATAATACACTCTGGGATCACCGTAGAAACGCCTATCTTACCATCAAGGAACTTTTTGAAAAACAGGAAATTACTTTAAAGTATCATATTGACTTTGAAGAGTTTCACTCTGTTTACCATGATATCAACGAAGATTTATGGGAAAAGATCAGAGATGGAATTATTGGCAAAGAGTACTTGAGAGAACACCGTTTTTATGATTCATTCAAACATTTTGGAATAGATAATAAAGAACTTGCCCTTTATTTTGAAGAGCATTTTCTTGATAATATCGTGAGTCATAATGAATTGGTAGAAGGAGCTGAAGATGTTTTGGAATATCTGAAAGCTAAGAATTATACCTTACACATTATTTCCAATGGATTTCAGGAAGTGACGGAAAGGAAATGTACCTTATCCGGAATTGCCCCTTATTTTAAAACCATTACCAGTGCAGATTCCGTGGGAGTAAGAAAGCCCAATCCCAGAATTTTCGAGTACTCCTTAGGACTTTCTGAAGCCAGAAAAGAAGAAAGTATCTTGATTGGAGATGATTGGATTGCTGATGCTATGGGAGCTACAGACTTTGGTATGGACGCTATTTTCTTTGATGTTTATAAGGAAGATAGGCAAAAGGAAGGATTAAAAGCCATTACCCATCTTCAACAGATTAAAGAATATTTATAAAGTATAAGACCTTATAATCTATAAATAAGCCATTAAGTTCATCTTAATGGCTTATTTGTTTTTACAGCCTTGGCAAATCAATGTAAACATCTGTGATCATCAGCGAAAATCTGTGTTAAAACTAAATTATAAACCCATTTATTTTTTACCGGATGAGTATTCCCAATTCTTTCCCAAATTGATTGGGAACTTTGCAACATAATAACAACAGAAAATTTTAATATTATGAAAAATGTAAAGAAAATCACAGGAGTATTAATGATCATATTTTTATTAATGGGAGGCTTGGTTGCTGCTCAGGACAGAGCGATCACTGCTAATCAGCTACCGAAAACAGCTAAGAACTTTCTTGCGACCCATTTTAAAGGAATACCTGTAAACTCAGCCATAGAAGACAGAGAAATCTATGGAGTAGATGATTACAAAGTATATCTTACCAATGGAATGAAAATGGAATTTGACAGCAATGGAAACTGGAAAGAGGTGGATGGAAAACATCAGAAAATTCCGTATGGTTTCATTCCTGCATCAATCAGAAACTACAGTACAAAGAATTTTCCCAACACTTACATCATCAAGGTTGAAAAGAAAAGATGGTCTTATAAAGCAGAACTTTCCAACGGACTGGAGCTTGAATTTGACAGAAACGGAAATTTTAAAAGAATTGATGATTAATATTTAACAGATGCAAACACTAAATTTTAATATTATGGTTAACTGGAATTTAATAAACAGTAACGGAAGAAAGATTTCTTCTGCTCAGACTAGAAAGAATATGATTTCATTTATAACAAGGAATCATCCTTGCAGCGTAATTGATTCTATTGAAAAGAAATATAATGCCTACAAGATTCATTTGATGAACGGTCTATGCCTTGTTTTCGATGCAGATGGCCGTAATGTGAAATCAAATTAGATTATTCATGAAAAAGTACCTGAGGGAAGAGGGTAGGGAAAATTTCCATTGTATAGATATCTTATCAGTCATCTATCATATAACCCTTATACTGATTATATTGTCGTAGACTTTCGGAGGTGTTTCTCTATCTCCGGCTTCCCTCCTTATAATTTCCTATATTTGATATTAGTTAATCATGCAGCAGAGCATATAGACCCAGAGGTATGAAGATTTTAATAGTAGAAGATGAACCCGAACTGAAAGATACAGTACAAAAGTTTCTGGAGGCAGAACATTTCATTGTGGAGTATGCAGAAAATTACAGCAACGGACTGGAGAAAATTATTTCTTATGAATATGACTGTATTTTGCTGGATATTATGCTGCCTGACGGAAACGGAATAGATCTGCTGAAGGAAATAAAAAAAATGCACAAGAAAGATCCGGTGATTATTCTTTCTGCCAAAGACTCAGTAGATGACAAGGTAACCGGATTGGAAATAGGGGCCGATGATTATCTGGCCAAACCTTTTCATCTTGCAGAACTCATGGCGAGAATAAAATCTGTGATCAGAAGAAAAAACCAGGATGGTGAAAATATCATTCGATATAAAAATATAAGTATTGATCCCGAAAACAGAACCGTGAAAGTTGGAAATGAAGAATTGGTTCTTAACCGTAAAGAATACGATCTATTGTATTATTTTGTGATTCATCCGGAAAAGACTTTACAGAAAACGACGTTGGCAGAAGCTATCTGGGGTGATTATATTGATCAGGTTGATAGTCTGGATTTTATTTATTCACAGATTAAAAATCTTCGTAGAAAATTAAAAACACTCAATGCAGAAGCCGATTTCCAGGCAGTGTATGGAATAGGATATAAATTTATCTGATGAAAGTCTCTTTAAAATATTATACCATAAAATACCTGATCATGATCCTGCTGTTCATTATTGCAGTTTGGGCAGGGTTGTTTTATGCCTACATTCTGGATGAAGTACACGATAATGTGGATGACGGATTAAAGGACCGAAAAATACAGATTATTAAAGCCGTTTACCTGAATCCTCAGCTGCTGAAGAATAATGATTTTGGATTTAATGAATTTAAAATCAATCCTATTAAAGCTGAAGACTATCAAAATAAAAGCAGGCTTTACAATAAGATGTATTACATGGAATATGATGATAAAGATCAGCCTTACAGAGTGCTTGAAGCAGACTTTATTGATCAGTTTAAAAATAATCAGAGACTTGTCATAAGAACTTCTACCGTAGAAGAGGACGAATTGATCTACGACCTTACGACCGCTTTAATTGTGCTTTATCTTCTTTTGGTAATAAGTATTGTAATAATCAACGGATATCTGTTGAATAAAGCAATGAGGCCTTTCTACCTGATTTTGGATAAGCTTAAAAAATATCAGTTCGGAATCCCTTTTTCACAGGAAAAGCAGACGTATAAAATCACAGAGTTTGAAGAGCTGAATGTGGAAATCAATGAAATGATTGAGCGTAACGAGCTTGTTTTTTACCAGCAGAAACAGTTTATTGAAAATGCATCCCATGAACTTCAGACTCCTTTGGCTATTGTTATTAATAAAATTGACCTTTTGATTCAGAATGATGACCTTGATAAAAAAAGCCTGACCTTCCTTACCGAAGTTAAAAATGATCTGAGAAGAATGGTAGGCCTGAATAAATCTTTATTGATGCTTTCCAAAATTGAAAACAGCCAGTTTAATAAAACCTCAGATGTTGACTTTAATGGAATGATTGCTCAGTTAGTTCAGAATTATGAAGATTTTATCGCATTTAAAAAAGTAGAGGTCAATATTATAGAGAAAGGAAGGTTCGTTGCAGATTTTAATCAGGATCTTGCCGATATTCTGTTGTCAAATCTTCTTAAAAATGCAGTTAAATATAACCATGAAGAAGGTACATTAAATATAATCGTTGAAAATAACAGGATAACATTCCAAAACAGCGGCGCCTCCATTCCTTTGGATAAATCCAGGATATTTAACCGTTTTTACAAACAGGGATCAGATCATACCTCTACCGGATTAGGACTGTCTATCATTAAAACCATTATTAAACAATACCCGGGTTGGGATATTGTCTATGAATTCGGAGATGATATGCATTACTTTATTCTGACAAAGAATAATGGAAAATGATGTTCAGAAAATCACAATAAATAAAAAAAGCCTTTCAAACGAAAGGCTTTCTTATATTGATAACTTAGCATTAAAATCCTAAGCTTGTTCTTACTCTTTTAAGAGTTTCCAGCGCAATTGGTCTGGTTTTCTCTGCACCCTGCTGTAGTTTTGCTTCCAACTCATCAAGATTGTTCATATAGTAAGCAAATGTTTCTCTTTCCTTCTCAAAACGAACAAGGATAAGATCCAGTAATTCCTTCTTTGCATGCCCGTATCCGAAGTTTCCGGCAAGATATTTTGCTCTTAATTCTTCAGTTTGCTCAGGGGTTGCAATAAGCTCATAGATCTGGAAAGTTTTATCTGTTTCAGGATCTTTTGGTTCCTCAAGAGATTTAGAATCAGATTCAATACTCATCACCTGTTTTTTCAGCTCCTTTTCAGGTAAGAAAATATTGATAATATTTCCCATTGATTTAGACATTTTACGCCCATCGGTTCCGGGAACATATTTCGTGTCCTGCTGAAGTTCGGCCTGTGGCAATACAAGAACTTCTCCCATCTGGTTGTTAAACCTGGAAGCAACATCTCTTGCAATTTCCAAATGCTGAAGCTGATCTTTTCCTACAGGAACAATCTCTGCATCATATAATAAAATATCTGCAGCCATCAGAATAGGATAGGTAAACAGACCTGCATTTACATCCTGCAATCTGTCAGCTTTATCCTTGAATGAATGAGCTAATGTTAATCTTTGATAAGGAAAAAAACATGATAAATGCCAAGAAAGTTCACAGGTTTCAGCGATATCACTTTGTCTGTAGAAAAATGTTTTTTCGGTATCTAATCCACAAGCAAGCCAAGCCGCAGCAATCTCGTAGGTATTTTGTCTTAATGTCTGCGCATCTTTAATCTGTGTAAGCGTGTGAAGATTCGCAATAAATAAAAATGATTCATTTCCTTCCTGCTTGGATAGTTCAATAGCAGGAATAATTGCCCCTAATAAATTTCCAAGATGGGGTGTTCCGGTGGCTTGTATGCCGGTAAGAATTCTTGACATTTGTTTAAAATTTATATTTAAAAATTAATGAATAGCAAATTTACGAGGTTTGCTGGAATAAAGAAAGATAAAAGATAAAAGATAAAAGATCTTGTTATTAAAATTCAATAGAGGTGGGCTTTAGCTCAGGTAATGATAAATAATCTTTCCATTGGCTTTAGCCAAAACCTATCAACCTTCAATAATCTATATATCTTTACGCATCATCTGTGAAAATCTGTGCAATCCGTGGGAAAAATATTAAGGAATCACAATCTTCTCTCCTCCAAACTTCGGTTCCACTCCAAAAAGAAGATCCCAATAGGCCTTAGCTTTCGCAAAATATTCTCTCAAATTGGTTTTTAAACCTGCATATTTATTTACATCAGCAGCATTATATCCAAAGGCTTCCATTCCATTTTTTCTGGCCAGAAAAACGGCTCTTTCGTTGTGGAATTTCTGAGAAATAATGACCAGTTTTGTCTGGCTGAAAATATCCTTTGCTCTTACCACAGAGTCCAGCGTTCTGAATCCAGCATGGTCTAAAATGATTTTATCCTGTGGAACTCCCTTCTGCATTAATGCCAGCTGCATATCTTCTGGTTCATTATAATCTTTGGTGCTGTTGTCACCACTTACAATGATATATTGAATTTTCCCGCTTTTGTATAAGTTGGCAGCCGCTTCAATTCTATTGTAGAAATAAGCATTCGGAGTTCCGTTGCTCAGAAGTTTTCCGGTTCCCAGTAGCAGGCCTGTTTTTGCTTCCGGTACATCAGCAATATTATAGGAAACGAAAGATTCGCTGTCCTTTTTAATGCTGTAATTCGCCCAGGCAATAAAAATAATTCCTGCAACCAGAAGAAGCAGGAAAATTTTAAAAATATTTTTGATTATTTTTTTCATCCGAAAATATATCTTTTAAAACTCAAGCCCGTTTGGGAAAGCTTTTTTTCTGAAGATTAGAAGGAAAGCTGCTCCTACTGTGATCGCAGAATCGGCGACATTGAAAATATATTTAAAGAACTCAATATGTTTTCCCCCTATTAAAGGCCAGCTTTCAGGAACATGCCAGTCTACCAGTGGGAAGTGGAGCATATCAACCACACATCCTTTCATAAAAGTGGAGTATCCGTGCCCGAAAGGAGCAAACTTAGAAATTCCTCCATATCCAATCCATCGATCAATACTTTGGTCATATACCGTTCCACTGTCGAAGATCATCCCATAGAACATTCCGTCAATAAGATTTCCGATTGCTCCGGCAAAGATAACAGCCATTGGAATCAAAAGATAGTTAGAGGCTCCTTCTTTCAGCCATTTTTTAAACATATATACCATTCCTCCGATTAAGAAGATTCTTAGGATCACCAGAAAATATTTCCCGATAATTCCTCCGAAGTGAAATCCATAGGCCATTCCCGGGTTTTCCACAAAGGTTAGTTTAAAACCTGGTAAAACGGTTACACTGTCATCCAGATTGAAATGAGTTTTGATATAAATTTTTGAAGCCTGGTCAATCAACAACACTAAAAATGTTATCGCTAATATCTTTTTCATTACTGTCCTTTAGGTTTTGAAGGCTTTGCAGCCGGCTTATTATCGCTCGCTTTCTTGACTATTTTCTGTCCGTTATACGAACTTTTAACATGAGCTTTTTCAAATTTAATGCCCATTTCCTTCAGAACACTTTTCAGCGCGCTAAGCTCCATAGAATTTTTTGGATGTACTATAATAGATTCCATTTCTTGTATTTAATTTTTACATTTTCGACAATTCATCAAGCCTTTTTCTATCTTTCTCAGACAGATCATTGACTCCATTTTTGCCCATCTTACTCAACAGTCTGTCGATCTCTTTTTCCCGTTCCCGTTTATCAGAATTGAATTTATCATCAATAGTATAGTTCTTCTGCTGATCAGGGAAGAATCTGTTTTTGATCCATTCTCTGTTGAAAAACAACAATACTGCTGCGACAATAGCTCCCAAAATTAATAATTCGCTCATGGGTATACATTAAAAATTAGGTTTATAAAGTATCCGTAAATACGATATAAACCCAATATTATTTACAAACCTTACGGTTATTTTTGCATATTTTTCGCTTCGATGCTCAGCGTAGCGTGAGGAACGGCTAAAAGTCTTTCCTTAGGAATCAGTTTTCCTGTTACTCTGCAAACACCATACGTTTTATTTTCGATTCTGATCAAAGCATTTTTAAGATCACGTACGAATTTTTCCTGTCTTCCTGCCAAAATAGAGTTCTGCTCTTTGCTCAGAGTTTCTGCTCCTTCCTCAAAAGCTTTGAAGGTAGGAGAAGTATCATCGGTCCCATTATTCTGGTCGTTGATAAAACTTTCTCTGATAAGCTGAAGATCTTTTTCTGCCTTTTCTATTTTTTCTTTAATGATCGCTTTAAATTCCTGTAAATCAGCATCGCTGTATCTAACTCTTTCGTCTGACATATTCTTTCTCTTTTTTAATAAAATTATGAAATGGAATTTGAAATATAATAACTACATGTTAATTTTTTTCAACATTTATCTTAAAATTAACCTCATCTATTTCGATTTCGTTAAAATTTGAAAGTGAAGATACAATTTCTATTTTACTTGACAAGACTTCGGAAGAAATATATTCTTCATTTTTCTTAATATCATTAAGGAAAGGAGAGCTTTCTTCTAATGTGATTGAAATTCTGTCTGTCAGTTCAAAGTCTTTATCTTTTCGCAGGTTTTGAATTCTATTGATGAATTCTCTTGCGATTCCTTCAGATTTTAACTCATCGGTTAACGTCAAATCTAATGCCACAGTAGTTTTTCCATCGGAAGTTACTGTCCATCCCGGGATATCTTTTGTAGAAATTTCTACATCATCAAGGGTGATCTCATATCCCTGTACGTCTATCTTTCCTTCTTTTTCAAGACTGGAAATCTGTTCTGTGGTAAGATTGCTAATCTCGGCACCTACCACCTTCATGTCTTTTCCTAATTTAGGACCAAGAGCTTTGAAGTTTGGCTTTATCTGCTTTACAATTAAATGGGACGCTTCTTCAGCATTAATTAATTGTAATTCTTTTACGTTTACTTCCTGCTTAATAAGTTCTGAAACCGCTGAAATTTGTTCTTCAGTTTTAGAATCCAATACAGGAACCAATACTTTTTGTAACGGCTGACGAACTTTTACATTTTCTTTCTTTCTCAGGGAGAAAACCATACTTGTAATGTTCTGAGCCAAATGTGTTTTTTCAACCAGATCCTGATCAATTAAGCTTTCATCAGCTACCGGGAAGTCTGTAAGATGTACAGATTCACAGTTTTCTTTACCTGTTACTTTATTTAAATCCTGATACAATTGATCCATAAAGAAAGGAGCAATAGGAGCAGACAGCTTGGCAACTACTTCAAGACATGTGTATAAAGTCTGGTAAGCAGAGATCTTGTCATCAGAATAATCTCCTTTCCAGAAACGTCTTCTGCATAATCTTACGTACCAGTTACTCAGATTATCGTTTACAAAAGTGCTGATTGCTCTTGCTACTCTTGTAGGTTCATAGTCTTCATAGAAAGCTTTTACTTCTTTGATCAGAAGATTCAGTTCAGAAAGAACCCATCTGTCAATTTCAGGACGGTTTTCCACTTCTTTTTCTGAATAGTTGAAGCCATCCACATTCGCGTATAAAGCAAAGAATGAATACGTATTGTAAAGCGTTCCGAAGAACTTTCTTCTTACTTCGTCAATTCCTTCAATATCAAACTTCAGGTTTTCCCATGGGTTTGCATTGGAGATCATGTACCAACGGGTAGCATCCGGTCCGTATACAGAAAGTGTCTCGAACGGATCTACAGCATTTCCTAAACGTTTTGACATTTTTTGCCCGTTCTTATCCAGAACAAGACCGTTACTCATTACATTTTTATAAGCAACAGAATCAAACACAGCAGTTCCGATCGCGTGAAGTGTATAGAACCATCCGCGTGTCTGGTCAACACCTTCTGCGATGAAATCAGCTGGGAATGCTTTATTGTTGTCAATTAATTCTTTATTTTCAAAAGGATAATGCAATTGAGCATAAGGCATAGAACCTGAATCGAACCAAACATCGATCAAGTCGCTTTCACGTTTCATTGCTTTTCCTGAATCAGAAACCAATATCACTTTGTCTACTACATTTTTGTGAAGATCCACAAGCTCATAGTTAGACTCAGCCATGTTTCCGATGATGAAACCTTTGAATGGGTTTTCAGTCATTAAACCAGCTGCAATTGATTTCTCGATTTCGTTGTATAATTCTTCTACAGAACCTATTATTTTCTCTTCTTTCAGGTCATCAGTTCTCCAGATTGGCAATGGAATACCCCAATATCTTGAACGGGAAAGGTTCCAGTCATTTACATTCTCTAACCAGTTGGCAAAACGTCCTTCTCCGGTAGCTTTCGGTTTCCAGTTGATTTCTTTGTTCAAATTAACCAATCTGTCTTTTACAGCCGTCATTTTTACAAACCATGAATCCAATGGATAGTACAATACCGGTTTATCTGTTCTCCAGCAGTGTGGATAAGAGTGAACATATTTTTCTACTTTGAAAGCCTTGTTTTCCGTTTTCAACAGGATGGCAAGTTCTACATCCCATGATTTCTCAGGAGCTGTTCCTTCATCGTAATATTCATTTTTGATATAGGTTCCGGAAAATACTTCAGGAACATTTTCACCTTTGATGAATTTACCCTGTAAATCTACCAGTGGTACAAGATTATCATTTTCATCTTTTACCAACATTGGTGGGATCTCAGGCTGAGCCATTTTAGCAACTCTCGCATCATCAGCACCGAAAGTAGGGGCTGTATGAACCACACCTGTACCATCCTCCGTAGTTACGAAATCTCCAAGGATTACTCTGAATGCATTTTCAGGATTATCGTTTGGCGTAAACCAAGGAACTAATTGCTCATATCTTGTATCAACAAGTTTTTCTCCTGTAAACTCTTTTAAAACCTTGAAAGGAATTACTTTAGTTTCCTGAGTATAGTTGGCAAAATCTTCATCAGTACCTTCAGCGTATTTTTTACCGAAAACCTTAGGTAAAAGCACTCTTGATAAAACAACTGTTACAGGTTCAAATGTATATTGGTTGAAGGTTTTTACCACAACATATTCAATGTCTCTACCTACAGTAAGAGCTGTATTGGATGGCAATGTCCATGGAGTTGTCGTCCATGCAAGGATATGAACATCTCCGTCAACATCATTAAATAATGCTGAAGAGTCTTTTTTCACTTTAAACTGAGCGACAACCGTTGTGTCTGAAACATCACGATAAGTCCCGGGCTGATTCAGCTCGTGAGAAGAAAGTCCTGTTCCTGCTTTCGGAGAATAAGGCTGGATGGTGTACCCTTTGTACAATAAACTTTTATCATACAACTGCTTTAGTAACCACCAAACCGTTTCCATATATTTTGACTTGTATGTGATGTACGGATCATCAAGGTCTACCCAGTATCCGATTTTCTCCGTAAGGTTATTCCAAACATCGGTATAACGCATTACAGCTTCACGGCAAGCTCTGTTATAATCTTCAATAGAGATTTTTTTGCCAATATCTTCTTTTGTGATTCCTAATTCTTTTTCTACACCCAGTTCCACAGGAAGACCATGCGTATCCCAGCCTGCTTTACGGAAAACCTGTTTTCCGTTTTGAGTCTGGTAACGGCAGAAAATATCTTTCAATGCTCTTGCCATTACGTGGTGAATTCCAGGCATACCGTTTGCTGAAGGCGGACCTTCATAAAAAACAAACTCAGGATTTCCCTGACGAATCTCAACACTCTTATTGAAAGTTTTATTTTGTTTCCAAAATTCCGCTACATTCTCTGCTACGTCAATAAGGTTGAGGTTTTTGTATTCTTTAAATTGGCTCATTGTAAATATCTCAATATCGTTGATTAATTAAGTCTGCAAATTTACTAAAATTTGTCGGTTTATAATATATGTTTTATTTTGATATCATCTATTAAAAAGTTCAATTTCAGAAATATAATAAAGAAAGTGTGGGGAAGCGAATGGTGAATGGTGAATGAGTGAATTTATCTGGCTGTTTTTCATGCGATATTTTATGCAATTTATTCAATAGGAATGGGCTTTACCAAATAAAAGATCGAATCCATTCAATGGCTTTGGCCAAACCCTAATTATTACGCAAAGTTCACAAAGATGTGTGAATGATTTATAATTGCTCGCAAAGGCGTTTCACTCAGCAGAGGAAATATGGTAAAGAGGGTAAAAATGATTCTGCCAACAATCTCTTATTGGTCGGGATTTTGTATATTTAAGTAGAATAAACCCAAATGCTGTATGAAAATATTTCCCAAACTGATGCTTATTATTTTTTTAATTAATAATATCATCACACAGGCTCAAAATAATTACCCTCAGAATTATTTCCGGAATCCACTCAACATCCCCATGCAGCTGGCAGCCAATTTTGGAGCGGTAAGGACCAATCACTTTCACATGGGACTTGATTTAAGGACCAACAGTCAGGAGAATTTACCAGTTGTTGCCGCAGCAGAAGGATACGTGAGCAGAATAAAAGTGGAACGATATGGTTTTGGAAATGCTGTATATATCACTCATCCCAATGGCTATACTACCGTGTATGCCCATTTGAACAAATATTTCAATAAGCTTGATGAATACGTAAAGGAAAGACAGTATAAAGACGAAAAATGGGAACAGGATATTACTTTTCAGCCCGGGCAATTTCCTGTGGAAAAAGGACAGCAAATTGCATTGAGCGGAAATACGGGAGGTTCCGCTGGCCCGCATCTACATTTTGAAATAAGAGATACTAAAACAGAAGAATGTATTAATCCTTTACTTTTTGGTTTTGCTATTCCGGATACTGTAGCACCAATTATCAGTGGGTTGTATTGGTATGACCGACGTTTCAGTACTTACGAACCAGGCGCGAATGGAATTGCAGTGAAGAAAACTGGAAATATCTATTCTTCTAATCTCGTTCAGGTTAATTCTCCGGAAATAAGCTTTGCCATTAAAGCTGTTGACAAGGCGAACCAAGGGTTTAATCTGGGGATTTATAATGCAGAACTATTGATGGATGGCAAGCTGATTTACAGTTTTAAAATTGATAAAATACATTATGACGAAACACGATATCTCAATGGCTGTATAGATTATCCTAAATTTATCAGGGATAAAATGGGAATTCAACACCTGTCGGATTTACCAGGAGTGAAGCTTCAGAATTACAGCATTCAGAATTTAACAGGAGTTATCAGTCTTCAGGATGAGGAGGTTCATACTATTGAAATTATCCTGAAAGATACAAAAGGAAATACAAGCCGTTTAATAACAAAAGTTCAGTTAAATAAATCTTCGGATAGAGTATCCTCTACAGGGAAAACTATAATGCCTAATGAAGGAAAAACAATTTCCACCGAAAATACAGAGATTAATTTCAGCAAAAATGCAGTGTATGATGCTGTAAACTTCAATGCCTATGAAAAACCGGATGCGGACCCGAATGCTGTTTCCAATAGCATTGTTTTAAATAGTCCTTATATTCCCGTTCATGATGAATATACTTTGAAAATAAAGCCCAATAGAAAATTATCCGGAGCTGAAAAAGACAAAGCCGTTATCCTGCTTGATTATGGAAGCGATAAGAATGTAGTAAAAGCAAAATGGAATGGTGATTGGGCAGAAGGGCAGTTCAATAGATTGGGGACCGCAAAATTATTGATAGACAGTAACCTGCCGTCCGTTTCATCAGGCTGGTCTGAAGGAGCATTGGTTAATAGCAGTTCTTTATTATTAAAAGGAACAGCGAAAGTGGGAGATATTGTCTCATTCCGGGCTGAGCTGGATGGGAAATGGCTTCGTTTTGCCCGTGTAAAAGATAATTTTGTCTACACTTTTGATGAAAAATACCCGAAAGGATCAGGCCTTCATACTTTAAAAGTAACAACCATGAATACCGCTGGAAATACAAACATACAAACCTTTACCTTCCAGAGATAAAAGCTGTGGTGGAAATCATGAATACATTTTACATGAATACATCTTACAATCATGTAATTTTAAATAAATTTGCTTTTTAAAAATTAAAATCATTGGAATTTCATCCGTCAATCGAGAAAGCAGGGATTCAGGAAATCAAATTATTTCAGGAAGAGAAACTTCATGAGCTTTTGACTTATCTTGAAACGCATTCACCGTTTTATCAGAAACTGTTCAAAGAAAATAAGATCAATATTGCAGACATTCTTACGTTGGAAGATCTTCAGAAGATTCCTACCACTACAAAGAATGATCTTCAGCAGTACAATCATGATTTTTTCTGCATAACACCAGATAAAATTGTTGATTACAGTACGACTTCAGGAACATTGGGAGATCCGGTTACTTTTGGATTATCTGACAGTGACCTGGAGAGGCTTGCTTACAATGAAGCGATATCGTTTGCCTGTGCGGGAATTCAAAAAGGAGATGTTGTTCAGATGATTACCACCATAGACAAAAGGTTTATGGCGGGCCTTGCTTATTTTCTGGGTTTAAGGAAAATGGGAGCAAGCGTAGTGAGAATGGGACCTGGAATTCCTGAACTGCAATGGGACTCTATTTTCAGATACAAACCTAAATACCTGATTACTGTTCCTTCTTTTCTGTTGAAAATGATTGACTATGCTGAAAAACACGGATTGGATTATAAAAATTCCAGTGTTTACGGTGCCGTATGCATTGGGGAAAGTATCAAAAATCAGGATTTTACAGATAATATTCTTTCGCAGAAGATCAAAGAGAAATGGAATATAAAACTCTTTTCCACTTATGCTTCTACCGAAATGAGTACCGCTTTTACAGAGTGCGAATTCCAGATAGGAGGACACCATCATCCGGAACTGATCATTACAGAAATTCTGGATGACGACGGAAATCCTGTGAAAGAAGGAGAAAGCGGTGAACTTACTATTACAACATTGGGTGTTGAAGCCATCCCTCTGTTAAGATTTAAAACCGGAGATCTTGTAAAAGCACACTATGAGCCATGCCAGTGTGGAAGAAATACAATGAGGCTGGGGCCTGTAGTAGGTAGAAAACAGCAGATGATCAAATATAAAGGAACAACGCTGTATCCGCCGGCAATGAATGATATTTTGAATGATTTCAATAATATCTTATGCTATCAGATTGTTATTCAGGCTAACGAGATAGGTCTTGACGAAATTATCATTAAACTCAGTACAGAAGAAGAACAAGATAGTTTTGTAAATGAAGTCAGAGACCACTTTCGTGCAAAACTGAGAGTAAGCCCGAAAATTGAAATCATTGATTTTGATATCCTGTCTAAAACTGTTTTCAATCCAAACAGCAGAAAGCCAATTACTTTTATTGATTTGAGATAAAATTAAATATAAAGAAAGACCGGGAGCTGTATTTTTATATATCTTTGGTCGCTTAAATATTAGAACTAATACACTATGAAAAAATTATTATTGCTGCTTTTTGTAGCAATTGCAACAACAACTTTCGCCCAGGATAAAATTAACTTTGAACAGGGGAATTTTGATTTTTTAAAAGATCAGTCTGAAGTCAATGTTCAGCTGATATTTGATAACGCAGTCTATCAGGAGAAAAATTTTACAGAGGCTCAATATCTTGAAAATAGAAAAGCTGATATCACGGCCAAAAAAAGCGAAGCGGTTTGGAAAAACTGGATCTATCAATGGGACAAATTTAAAACTTCAGAATATTTGGATTATTTTCTGAAAGGGATCAATGGAAAGTCAAAAAAAATAACTTTCAAAGGTGATGCGAAAACAAAGTATACTTTAATCATTGATGCAAAATGGATCTATGCCGGATGGTATGGCGGAATGATTGGCTCACAGGAAGCTAAATTAACTGCTGATATGAAGTTTGTAGAAACTGATAATCCGGAAAAGGTAGTAATGAGATTGCAGGCTGATAAAATAGGCGGTAAGCAAATGAATAAAGAATTTGCATGGGAGTACGGAAGAATAGCTGCAGCGTATGAAGTTACAGGGAAAAAATTAGGAAAAGAAATTAAAGCAGTTATAAAATAAAACAAAAAACGGTCTGAAAATTCAGACCGTTTTTTTATGCTTGATTTTGCTGTTCCTGCTTTTCTAACTTGATCAGGTTCGCAAGGTTTTTAATTACTGTATCGTGCTTTTTAACAAAAGGATTGTCTTTATTCCAGACATAACCAGCTAAAACAGCGCAGATTTTTTTCTTGACATCCGGATTTTCCGGCTGATGGAAGAAAAGCTCCTGAAGATTTCCGGTATACCATTCTTTTACATACGTGGTGAAAACATCCACTCCATATAAAATATAATCCGTGTATTCTGTCTGCCAGTTGATTTTCTCTCCATTCAATTGTCTTAACGCCAGTTTTGCTGCCAGCATTCCGGATTCTGTGGCAAAAGCCATTCCCGAAGAAAATACAGGATCAAGGAATTCTGAAGCATTCCCCGTTAAAGCAAATCCGTCCCCGAATAAACTTTTTACAGAACAGGAATAATCTTTCAGATGTTTGGGTTCAAAAAGGAAATCTACATCCCCAAAACGTTTTACATAATAATCGGAAAGAGAAATAGCTTTTCTTAGAGCTTCAGCTGTATCTCCGTTTTCAGATAATTTGTCAATATATTCAGTAGGGCCTACAATTCCTAAACTTGTATTTCCATTAGAAAAAGGAATTACCCAAAGCCATACTTCTGTTTCAATAATGTCAAAAGAAATTAAAGTTCCCTCTTCTCCCGGTTCTCTGTTAGTATCATTTACATGAGAGAAAATGGCAGAGTGGGGTGATAATTTAGAAGGTTTTTCAAGATCCAGCAGACGGGGCAACACTCTTCCGTAACCGCTGGAATCAATAACAAACTTCGCATGGATTTCTTTCGTTTCACCATCCTTATTTTTTACCGTCGTTACAGAATCTGTTCCGTCAAATTTGATGTCAATAACTTCAGTCTCAAATTCAAGATCAATTCCTTTATTAATAACTTCCTGAGCAAGAGTATTATCAAAATCAGCCCTAGGAACCTGCCAGGTCCAGTCCCAGCCTTCCCCGAACTTGTTGCTGAAATCAAAAATGCAGACTTCGTCACCACGAAGGAAACGTGCTCCCAGCTTTTTTTCAAAGCCCATTTTATCTAATGCAGGGAAAAGTCCGGCCTCTTCAAAGTGATCCATTACCCTCGGAATTAAGCTTTCACCCACAACCAGTCTGGGGAATTTTGTCTTTTCGACTACTTTCACGTTGACGTTATTCTTCTTTAAGTATGAAGAAGACACGCATCCGGAAGGTCCAGCTCCGATTACAAGAACGTCAACAAATTCTTTGCTCATCTTTGATTTTTTATTTTAATAATAACTTTTATCTTTGCCGCAAAATTAGTGACAAATAATTAATATTTTACAAAATTATCAACTATTACTTTTAATTGATGAAAATAAATAACTTTTTAGAACTGAAAGACTTTCAAAAAATTATCATTGAGAATGAAAAAATAGAACTGGATGAATCACTTTTATCAAGAGTAGATAAGAGTTTTCAGTTTTTAAAGGAGTTTTCAAAAAATAAAGTAATATATGGTGTAAACACCGGTTTTGGGCCGATGGCTCAGTTTAAAATCAGTGATGAAGATACACACCAGCTTCAGTATAATCTTATAAGAAGCCATTCTTCAGGAATCGGGAACCCTTTGCCTGCAGATGAGGTGAAGGCATGTATGCTGGCAAGACTGAATACTTTGTCATTAGGGAATTCAGGAGTACACCAGTCTGTTATTTATCTTCTTCAGGAACTTATCAACAGGGATATTACTCCATTAATATTTGAACATGGAGGAGTAGGAGCGAGCGGTGACCTTGTTCAGCTGGCTCACCTTGCTTTAGTACTAATAGGAGAAGGAGAAGTATTTTATAAAGGAGAAAGAAAATCTACCAAAGAGGTTTTTGAAACAGAAGGATTAGAACCGATCAAAGTAGAGATCCGTGAAGGGCTTGCTTTGATGAACGGAACCTCTGTAATGTCAGGAATTGGTATTGTGAATGCCTATAAAGCGAATCAGCTTACAGATATTTCCCTTAGACTTTCTTGTGCGATCAATGAGATTGTGCAGGCTTATGATGATCATTTATCAGAAGCGCTGAACGGAACCAAAAAACATTACGGTCAGCAGAAAGTGGCAGAAAGAATGCGCGCTCATCTTGCAGACAGTAAACTGATCAGAAAAAGAGAAGAACATCTTTATACCCACTTTGAAGAACAGGAGAAAGTATTCAAGGAAAAAGTACAGGAATATTATTCTTTAAGATGTGTTCCACAGATTTTAGGTCCGGTATTGGATACGTTGGAATATACTGAGAAAGTGCTTGAAAATGAGATTAATTCAGCCAATGATAATCCAATTATCAATGTTGAAGACCAGCATGTTTATCACGGAGGAAACTTCCACGGAGATTATATCTCTCTGGAAATGGACAAGCTTAAGATTGTGGTAACCAAACTAACAATGCTTGCAGAAAGACAGTTGAACTATCTTTTAAATGCTAAAATCAATGAAATTTTGCCTCCTTTTGTAAATTTAGGTAAATTAGGTTTCAATTTCGGGATGCAGGGAGTACAGTTTACGGCAACCTCTACTACGGCAGAAAGCCAGATGCTGTCAAATTCTATGTATGTTCACAGTATTCCAAACAATAATGACAACCAGGATATCGTTAGCATGGGAACCAATGCAGCGGTGATCTGTAGAAAAGTGATTGAAAATGCGTTTGAAGTACTGGCTATTGAAGCCATTACGATCATTCAGGCTATTGAATATCTTGGATTTCAGGATAAAGTTTCATCCTCTACAAAAGAACTGTATGATGAAATCAGAAAAATAATTCCTGCTTTCTCAGATGATATGGTGATGTACCCTTATCTGGAAGAAGTGAAGAAATATCTGAAAGGAATGTAACTATTGGTTATCATGAATTGTCTTTTAAATAAAGATATTTCACATTAACTTAAAAAAACTAAAAACGATATAAACACTAACGCATGAAATGTGCAATTGTAACAGGAGGCTCCAGAGGAATCGGGAGAGCAATCTGTATAAAACTGGCTGAAGAGAAAAACTATCACATCCTTATCAACTACGCTTCAAACGAAACCGCAGCAAACGAAACATTGGCTAAAGTGGAAGAATTGGGCGCTACCGGAGAAATCCTTAAATTTGATGTAGGAAATACCGAAGAAACAAAGACTGTTTTAACAGACTGGCAGGAGAGAAATCCTGATGCAGTGGTAGAAGTGATCGTCAATAATGCCGGAATCACAAGAGACGGTCTTTTTATGTGGATGCAGAAAGAAGACTGGAACAGCGTGATCAATACAAGTCTGGATGGATTTTTCAATGTAACCAATTTCTTCATCCAAAAGCTGCTTCGTAACAAATACGGAAGAATCATCAATATGGTTTCGGTATCCGGAGTAAAAGGAACAGCTGGCCAGACGAATTACTCTGCTGCAAAAGGAGCTGTGGTAGGGGCTACAAAAGCTCTTGCTCAGGAAGTAGCCAAAAGAAACGTTACTGTAAATGCAGTAGCTCCGGGCTTTATCAAAACAGATATGACTCAGGAGTTCAATGAAGAGGAACTGAAAGCAATGATTCCTGCCAACAGATTTGGTGAAGCAGAAGAAGTGGCGGATCTGGTTGCATTTTTAGCATCTAAAAAATCTTCCTACATTACAGGAGAAGTGATTAATATTAACGGAGGAATTTATTCATAACATGGAAAATAGGGTTGTAATTACCGGAATGGGAATTTATTCCTGCATCGGGACATCTTTAGAAGAAGTCAGGGAATCCCTATATCAAGGAAAATCCGGTATTGTTTTAGATCCGGACAGAAAAGAATTTGGTTTCAGGTCAGGTCTTACAGGAGTTGTTCCAAAACCCGATCTGAAAAACCTCTTAAACAGACGTCAGCGTATCAGTATGGGAGAAGAAAGCGAATATGCTTATCTGGCAACCATGGATGCATTGAAGCAGGCGAATCTAGATGAAGAGTTCCTTGATTCTCATGAAGTGGGAATCTTATACGGAAATGACAGTGTTTCTCAGGCAGTTGTAGAATCTATTGACATTGCAAGGGAAAAAAAAGATACCACATTGATGGGATCGGGGGCGATCTTCAAATCAATGAACTCCACAGTGACAATGAATCTTTCTACCATCTTTAAACTGAAAGGAATCAATCTTACCATCAGTGCAGCATGCGCAAGCGGTTCACACTCATTGGGACTGGCTTATATGATGATCAAGAATGGCTTTCAGGAGATGATCATCTGTGGAGGAGCCCAGGAAACCAACAAATATTCCATGGCAAGCTTTGACGGATTAGGAGTTTTCTCAGCCAGAGAAGACGAACCCACAAAAGCATCCAGACCTTTCGATGCAGAAAGGGACGGGTTAATTCCAAGCGGAGGTGCTGCCAGTCTGATCGTTGAAAGCTTAGAATCTGCCCAAAGAAGAGGCGCTCCAATCATCGCAGAAATTATCGGATATGGTTTTTCTTCAAACGGAGGTCATATTTCAACACCCAATGTGGATGGCCCGGCTTTGGCAATGGACAGAGCGCTTAAACAGTCAGGATTAAAAGCTTCTGATATTGACTATATCAATGCCCATGCAACTTCTACCCCAATTGGGGATGCCAATGAGGCAAAAGCAATCTATGAGATTTTCGGAGGGGAAGTTCCGGTAAGTTCTACCAAATCTATGACCGGACATGAGTGCTGGATGGCAGGTGCAAGTGAAGTAATCTACTCAATTCTGATGATGCAGAATGATTTCGTTGCTCCTAATATTAATCTGGAAAATCCTGATAATGAGGCACAAAAGATAAATTTGGTCGCAAAAACAAAAAATCAAAAAATTGATGTATTTTTGTCGAATTCTTTTGGGTTTGGGGGAACCAATTCTGCACTAATAGTAAAAAAATTTGATTAAAAACATGGAAAGGGAAAAAATTGTTGCTATCGTTAATGATTTTCTGGTAAATGAATTCGAGGTAGACGGAGACGAAATCAGTAATGATGCCAACCTTAAAAATACACTGGGCTTAGACAGCCTGGATTATATCGACATGGTAGTCGTGATTGAATCTAATTTCGGGGTGAAATTAGGAGAAGCAGATTTCAAGAAAATGGTAACATTTGATGATTTCTATACAACGATTGAAAACAAGATTGCTGAAAAAAACGCGTAGTTATTGAGTAAATCTTTATTCTATAAAAAGTGCCAATGTAATAATATCACGGTGATCCAATAATGGACACTTAAAAAAGGTATTGTTACATTGGTTCTCTCTTATATTAAATTCTAAATATGAACAAGTGGAAAGGTAAATCTAAAGGAACAGTACTCGGATACAGAATATTCGTCTGGTGTATTAGAAATATCGGGATCAGAAGTTCATATGGTGTGCTTTATTTTGTAGCAGCCTACTATTCACTCTTTCAGAAAAAAAGCAACCAATACATTCTTTATTACTTTCAGAAAAGACTGAACTACGGGTACTGGAAATCCAAAGCCTCTATATTTAAAAGCTATTTTACCTTCGGAAAAGTTTTGATTGATAAAACCGCTATTTCTGCGGGACTTAGAGGCAAATACACTTACGAATTTGACGGCATTGAAAACCTCAGAGATCTTTTAGCCGCTAAAAAAGGCGGGGTCCTGATCAGCGCTCATATTGGTAATTTTGAAATAGCAGAGCATTTTTTTGCCGACATTGATTTTGACTGCCAGATCAACCTCGTAACGACAGATCAGGAAGTTACCGTGATTAAGGAATATTTGGAGAGTGTTGCCGTAAAAAAGAGTAATATCAAGTTCATTTATGTAAAAGAAGATATGTCGCATATCTTTGAAATCAACAAAGCTTTATCAGATAATGAGCTGATCTGCTTTACCGGAGACCGCTATTTTGAAGGATCCAAATATCTGGAAGCAGAGCTGCTGGGAAAAAGTGCAAAGTTTCCTGCTGGCCCGTTTTTGATTGCCTCAAGATTAGGAGTTCCGGTAGTATATGTGTACGTGATGAAGGAAAATAATCTCCATTACCACTTGTATGCAAGAGTTGCACAGAATATCAAAAATCGTGATTCACAGGGCCTTTTACAGTCATATGTTCAGAATCTTGAAACCATGGTGAAAAAATATCCTCTTCAGTGGTTTAATTATTTTGATTTTTGGGATGATATTGATTAATTTTTCTATTTTTATCCCTTAAAAACAAACGAAAAACTAAAAACCATTAAGATTTACTAAGAATTAAGATCATTAAATAGTATTTTCCAAATAAAATTTCTTTGTCTACTGTACCAAAGTAATCTTTAAATATCTTAAATTCCCTGTTTCTTAATTATTAAAGCACGTTCTCTTTTGAAGAAAGCATATGACATACTTGTAATCGGCAGCGGATTGGGAGGTCTTGTTTCGGCTCTTATTTTGGCGAAAGAAGGTCTGAAAGTGTGTGTTCTTGAGAAAAACAATCAATACGGAGGAAATCTGCAGACCTTTTCACGGGATAAACTGATTTTTGATACAGGTGTGCATTATCTCGGAGGGCTGTCCAAGGGGCAGAATCTGAACCAATTCTTTTCCTATCTGGAAATTATGAATGATCTTGAGCTTCAGCTGATGGATGAAGACGGATATGACAGGATCAGTTTTGGAGAGGATGAAATAGAATATCCACATGCACAGGGCTATGAGAATTTCGTTGAACAGCTTTCTAAATATTTCCCCGAGGAGAAAGAAAACCTTGAAAATTACTGCGAAGAGATTCAGTATGTCTGCAGCCAGTTTCCAAGATATCATGTCGTAGGAAAAGATAATTATAACGAAGAAATTCTGCATCTTAATACCAAAAGATTTGTAGAATCCGTTACTCAGAACAAAAGACTTCAGGCTGTTTTGCTGGGTTCCAATTTTTTATATGCCGGAGACTCTGAAGATGTGCCTTTCTATGTACATGCTTTAACGGTAAATTCTTATATTCAAAGTGCTTACAAATGTGTAAAAGGAGGAAGCCAGATTTCTAAACTTCTGATCAGAAAACTTAGAGAATATGGAGCGGAAGTTCACAAACATTCAGAAGTTTCGGACTTTGTTTTTAATGAAAATAATGTATTGGTATCCGTAAAAACGAAAGAAGGAAAAGAATATTCAGCAAAACAGTTTATTTCAAATATAGAGATTCGTTCCACCATTAAACTCATCGGAGAGGAAAGGCTTAAGAAATCCTTTCTGAACAGAGTGTTGAGCTGGAAGCCCGTTTCATCATGTTTTAGCATTTATCTGGTTTTAAGACCTCATAGTCTTCCGAATTTCAACTACAACCGATATCATTATTCATCAGAAGAACAGGTCTGGAATGCATTCCGTTACCGGAAAGAATCATGGCCGGAAACTTATATGCTTTCATCCACCCCTTCAAAACATCATCCTGAATTTGCAGAAAGCTTTACCGCAATTTCCTATATGGATTTTGATGAGGTTAGAGGATGGGAAAATACATTCAATACTGTAGCGGATGAGCATGAAAGAGGAGAGGCTTACGAAAGATTTAAACTTGAAAAAACAGAAAAGATGCTGGATGCCCTGGAAAAGAAAATTCCTAATCTAAGGCATGCCATCAAAACAATATATACTTCTTCTCCTTTGTCTTACAGAGACTATATCGGGAATTTTGAAGGAAATATGTACGGATACATGAAAAGCTCGGAGAATCCTCTTAAAACAATGGTTTCTCCCCGTACCAAAATCGACAATCTGTTTCTGACAGGACAATCTGTTAATATGCATGGGATTTTAGGAGTGACCATTGGAGCTTTTAATACCTGTGCGGAGATCTTAGGAAAGGAAACTATTGATATGCGGTTGACACAAATGATTAATAAAAACTAAAGTGAAAAAAACGAAAACCATTTATTCACCCTACAAAAGAATTCTTCTTTACCTTACTTTTTGTTTTTTCCTCACTTCCTGCGGAATATCAAAATCTATCCGTCATATTCCTGATGTAAAACAATATTCTTTAGAAGTTCCGAAAGTAACCCATATCAATGACAGTACTTTCAGCTATAACCAAAATTACCTTACGAAAAATAAACAGCAGCTCTGGGAACTTTATATCAAAGGAAACCCTCTGCAGCTGGGATATAATAATGGAGCATTGACTCAAAGCCTGATGCAGAAACAGGAAGGAATTTTCTTTTCAAAAGTTGAAGGATTTGTACCGTCAAAATTTAAGCAGAGACTGTTAAGAGGTTTTTTAAAATGGTACAACAGGAAAATGTATCTCAATGTAAGAGAAGACTATCAGGCAGAATTATATGGTTTATCACAATATTCATCTGATCAGTATGATTTTATTGCTCCGAAATATTTAAGAAACCTTTACCTGCATGGGGCTCATGATATTGGGCATGCAATGCAGGATCTCGCCATGGTAGGCTGTACTTCCCTTGCGGTATGGAATGAAAATACAGAAGATGGTGATCTGCTGATTGGAAGAAACTTCGATTTTTATGTAGGAGATGATTTTGCAAAAAATAAGCTGGTAGAATTTGTTCAGCCGGAAGACGGAATTCCATACATGTCGGTAAGCTGGCCGGGAATGATTGGTGTGGTATCCGGGATGAATAAGGAAGGAATAACGGTAACCATTAACGCTGGAAAATCAAAAATTCCTTTGACTGCAAAAACACCTATTTCCCTTGTCACAAGAGAAATACTGCAGTATGCTAGAAATATTGATGAAGCCATTGCCATTGCTAAAAAAAGGAAAGTTTTCGTGTCAGAATCTATCCTGGTGGGAAGTGCTTCAGATAAGAATGCTGTAATTATTGAAGTTTCACCTAAGAACTTCGGTGTGTACAGAGTGCAGAATACCAGTAAGGTTCTTTGCACTAATCATTTCCAGTCAGAGGCTTACAAAGATGACAAAAGAAATCAGAAGCAGATTGAAGAAAGTCATTCGGAATACCGATATGAGAAACTTCAGGAGCTTTTGCAGGAAGAAAAAAAGCTAACTCCGGAAAAAATGGCTTCTATTTTAAGGAACAGATCCGGTTTAAAGGATGAATCCATTGGTTATGGTAATGAAAAAGCACTTAACCAGCTTCTGGCACACCATGCCATTATATTTTCGCCTCAGAAAAAATTGGTTTGGGTATCTTCAAATCCTTATCAGCTGGGAGAATTTGTGTGCTATGATCTGAACAAAATTTTTTCGGACAAAGGATTACAGCCTAATGATTTTTCAAAATCAGAATTGAATATTGGCCATGATCCCTTCGCAGACTCTGAAGAGTTCCAAAACTATGAGCTGTCTAAAATGTATGGCAAAGAGATCAATGAAGCTGCTGATGATAAAAATACACTGTTGACTGATGGTGTTATCCCTTCCTATCAATCTATGAACCCGGATTTTTGGCTGGTCTACTATCAATCTGGAAAATATTATTTTAACAAGAAAGAATATTCAAAAGCAAAAGCTGAATTTGAAAAAGCTTTGACAAAAGAGATTACAACGGTTCCGGACAGAAAAAATGTAGAAAAATACCTGAAGAAAACCTTAAAGAAACTAAAATGATCCCTAAATATATAAAACTGCTGTTCTGCATTCCCTTTATCATCATCATTGGCTATTCGGTTTATTTGGGAACAGTATACAGTTCAATACCTGAAACAATAACCATTCACGGGTATGGAAATATGAAAGACAATTACGGAAGCAAAATTTTTCTTGTGATGCCGATACTCATGAATCTGGTCATTCTCCTGTTTATTTGGCTGATTATCAGAAGACCGGATAAAATAAAATTTACATTTGAGATCGACGAAAACGAAAGAGAAAAAACTTATCATATAACGCAGTTAGCTCTTGTAATTATTGCGATATTTGTTACCATAATGATGACTCCGTTATCATTTTCTGATATTGTTTATAAATAATTGGATATGAAAAAACTTTTAACCCTATTCCTTGCTGCATGGTCTCTGGTCTCATTTTCTCAGGACAGAAAAGAGATTGGAAATACTTTCATCAAAACTTTATTGGTGGATAAAAATATAGAAAAAGCACATTCTTATTTTGATCCTTCTATAGCAGGGCAGATTCCGGTAGACCAGCTTAAGACTATTACAGAACAACTTCAGGGACAGATCGGAAGTTTGAAAACTATTCTTGAAGTAAACAACGAAGGAAACATCTATTATTACTATTCTGAATTTGAAAAGACCAAGCTGGATGTTCAGCTTACCTTTGGAGAGAACAATAAAATGCTCGGCTTCTTTTTAGTACCCCATAAACCATTTGAAAAATGGGATGAAAAGACCACATTAAAAATAAAAAGTGATGCTGTAGAATTGAACGGGACACTATTAGTTCCTCCTTCCGATAATAAAAAGAAGTTAGTCATTTTTGTTCATGGCTCAGGAGCGCATGACAGAGACGAAACAGTTGGGGGAAATAAGCCATTTAAAGATATTGCAGAATACCTTTTAAACAACGGAATTGCTTCCTATCGCTATGATAAAAGAACATATTCCTATCCTGAAACATTCAATAATAAATCTACGGTAGAAGATGAAACGATCAATGATGCAGTAAATGTTGCCCAATATTTCAAAAACAATGCAGATTACAAAGGATACCAGATCATTATCCTGGGACACAGCCAGGGAGCTTATCTGATGCCTAAGATTGCAGAAAAAGCACAGGTTTCAAAATATGTTTTTATGGCTGGTAATGCCAGACCGTTACAGGATTTGTTGATAGAACAGTATGATTATCTTCATTCTATGGATCCGGCTAAAGTTCCTGCTGAAGCTGTTCAGGAGGTGAAAAAACAGGTTGCTTATTTAAATTCACCCCAATTCAGTTTAAGTTCGCCGACGTCAGAACTTCCTTTGGGACAATCTGCTGCGTATTGGAAATACTTAAAAGATTACAATCAGCTTAATGAAGTTAAAAAAATAAAAGCTCCCATGTTTTTTGCACAAGGTGGGAGAGATTATCAGGTTACGGAGAAAGATTTCAAACTTTGGAAAGAAGCATTGAAAAACGATAAAACGGCAGTGTTTACATTGTATCCAACGTTGAATCACCTATTCACAGCGGGTTCCGGAAAACCATCTCCAAAAGAGTATGAAGCAAAAGGAAAAGTTGATGAACAGTTTTTGAAAGATCTTACCCTGTTTATTCTGAAATAATGTATTCAGCGTAAAATATAAAATAATACTTCATTGTGATAAGCCTGGAACTTTTTCCGGGCTTTCTTAATTGTTGTCCGGGTTTACTTTATTCAAAAATAAAAAAGAAGCTACTCCTGAAAGAGCTGAAAGAGTAGTACTTAAGATAAAACTGCCGATGATATATTGCAGCAGATTATTTTTAATCAGTTCAAAGTTTAAATCCTGACTTAAAATATCGCTGTCTCCATTTACAAATGGCGCTCCCAGAAACAGAGATGCGGCAATAATAAAAGGAATAAAAGGAGGAAGGCTCACATTGGATGCTACAAACGCAAGTACTTTATTGAGTTTAAAAAGTACAGACAAACTGATGACCAGAAGTGTCTGAAATCCCCAGAAAGGTGATAGCCCTATAAAAACTCCCAACGCAATAGAAAAGGCTTTTGTACGGTTGCTTCCGTCACTTTCTAAAACATCTTCCTGAATGAATCTTTTAAAGCTTTTTTTTTTGAAATTATTCACGAAATTTCTCGGAATAATATAAAGCAGTGTGATTGTGACCAGAATAGTATTCAGAATACTTATTCTCGTAAAATCTTTAAAAGGCCTGAAATGGGAAACCCGTTCTGCCGGATCATACAAAACCTTGATCGGAACATTCTTTACCGGAACATGTCTCCATGCGGTTCTTACAATAATTTCGATCTCAAATTCAAACTTGGGCGTGAAATATTTCTTTGGAATTTTATGTAAAGGATAAAGTCTGTAACCGGATTGTGTATCTTCCAGTTTAATCCCTGTTTCAAACCAAAACCAAAAATTGGAAAAACGGTTTCCGAAACTGCTTTTCTTGGGAATACCATCCTGAGACATATTTCTGTTTCCGATCAGAAGAACCTCTTCTTTTTCCTGAAGAAGGGCCTCTACAAACACAGGAATATCATCCGGGTAATGCTGTCCGTCTGAATCAATGGTGATGGCATGATCATACCCTGATTTCTTTGCCGCTCTGAAACCTGTTTTAAGGGCATTCCCCTTTCCTTTGTTCTCCGGTAAAGAGATAACAGTTATCTGAGGATATTGAGCAAGAATCTGAGGGGTAGAATCCGTGGAACCATCATTGACCACAATAATACTTCCGGTGTAATTGAGAACACCGTCAATAACCCTATTCAGAGTCTTTTCATTATTGTAGGTAGGTATTAAAACGCATATCTTCTTTTCAGAAATTGCATTTTGTACTTCAGCAAGGGACATTTTTTTATTTTAAAGTGGCTCTTTCCGCCTCTGTCATGGTTTTAGACTGCACTGCAAACCTTTTGATATAGCCTTTTAATGCTGCATTTTGTTTGCTGTAATTATTCAGAAGGAATGCTTTATCATCCTTCAGGCTTCCGCGGTATCCAACAATTTTAGGAATGTTTTCCTGAACACTCATTCTGATCAGACGAAGTTCTGCATTGTTAGGATTACTTTTGATAACAGCTTCAAGACTTGTAGCGCCAGTTTTTACCAGTGACTTTCTGTTGCTTTTGGCAATTTTTGCTTCCATAATCTTCGCTGCTGCTTTATATCCTACAGTCACTGCATCAGAACCGGATTGTTTTTCAGCCGTTTCAATGAAGCTGGCAGTATTGGTATTGGATTCGTTGGCTTTAGCATAGCTGTTTCTCAGCGTTTCAAGATCAGACTGAAAGAAAAAAACGAATGCTGTTATGAATGAAAAGATAAGATTCATGATGATAATTTTTTATAGCTTACAGACAATTTTAATGCAATAGTCTCGCCAAAAGAAGTGATGTTTTTTACTTTAACATCTTCTTCATTTTCATTAATATCCAGTTGAAGTACCAGATCAGGAGTCTCAAATGGGTTGATAATTGCCATGAATTTTACATTGGATGCTGTTTTCAGAAACAATTTTGAGCCTGTAAACTCCTCTGTCAGTTCTTTAATAATCTGCATCATACAAACACCGGGAGTCACCGGATTTCCAGGGAAATGGCCTTTGAAAATATCGTGATCTTTATTAAGATGGATATGAGCTGTAAACTTTCCGTCTTCTGCCTTATCGTATGATGTTAAAGTATAAAAGTCTGTAAGAATGGTTTGCATGATCTTATTTTTTAAGATTAAATGTGTAATACATTCCCGCTTGGAATGTTACGTTGGTATTGTCATTATTAATATGTACAAAACCTTTTTTAATTCTGGCTTCAACCCCTATATTTTTTGTAATATCATAACCGGCACCGAATAATAACCCCAAATCTCCATCAATAGGAGATTCTATGTTTTTATGATCTGTGAGAAGTTCCAAAGTAGGGCCAAAATGAATATTAAACTTCTCAAAATAGAATTTATTCACTACAGCTCCTCCCACATAAGAAAGAGTGGCTGTTTTAGAAGAAACAGCAGGGTTTTGACTTTCCAGTCTTGCTCCCTGGCGTGTATAATAAATTTCCGGTTGAAGAGCGTAGAATTTTGCAAATCGGATGTTTGCCTGGAAACCTATGTAAAAATCTACCTTTGATTTGATATCATAAGCATTGGCTCCATAGTGATATCCCTGATTATCATTGTAATAATAAGATTCGTATGCAGGTCCGTCAGAAATATGTGAAATATTCGCACCCACTCTGATTCCCGGATTGAAAGTCACCTGGGCAAAAGATAAACCAGTGAAAAGTGCAAAAAGTAAGAAATATATTTTTTTCATGTGGAATTTATTCCGTTTCGGTTATTTGAAATAGTTTTATGTTGATCTTAAAGTCTTTGTGTTGCAGGTTTAAGCTGTCCGCGAAGATAGGTTTTTTTGCATCAAAAGTAAAATTGATTTTTTCCTTACTATTTTTCGTGTAAATGATCTGTTTCAATAAACCGTTTTCCTTGTTGAAGAATAGATAATAGCTTTTATTCTCAATTTTTGAAAGATAGATTTTAGCATTGTCATTCTCAAAACTTTCACTCACCGGATATTTTCTTTTAAGAAGCTGTTGAAAGTCATTCTTCAGGAAATTGATAACTATTTTTTTATCCAGATCAGGAAGTACATAGTTCAATTTGAAATCATTCTCAGAAACTTCAAAATCAATCAGTTTGTTCCCAAAATCTGACGTTAAAGCAACACGGTGAGTTGTTTCATTCAGTTTTTTGATAATCAGAATCCCGCTTACATGATTATTGTAAATGTCCATTTGACATTTGTATACATAATCTTCACCGGAAGAGAAATATAAATTCTCAACCATTTTTTCCGAAGAGGAAACAGGTTTTACATCTGTCAGTTGATACGTTTTACAGGAAACAGCCAGGATCAGAATCAGGCTATAAAGTAAACTCTGACGCAGGAATTGAAGCATTGATCTTGGTATTTTTGAAAACAATATTTGTAGTATCTCCGGAAGCTTCAGTCATATTAACCTGAGAAACCGTCGACTGGTTCTTCGGGAAATACAATTCAATCTGCTTGATGTATTTCAACAGCTGTGAAGTTTTAGGAATAAACTTCGCTACATTGTAATTTCCATTCTTAAAATATGTTACTGTAAATTCAGGATCATTGAACATTGTTCCGTTTGAACTTCCTACAATCAGTTTATTGATTTTTTCAAATGTTTTGCTTTTGGCATCTACAGACGATTTTTTCCCCTGATCATTGATGAAGATCTTATTGCTTTTAAAAACAATACTGTACTGATAGGGTTTTGTGTACTTCCAGCTCAGCATATTTGGGGTTTGCAGTGACATTCTTCCGTAGGTAACAATGCTTTTATCCAGAAAATCCATTTTTTTGGTCTGGGTAAAATCACTTTGTAAAGTTTTGATCTCTTTGGTCTCCGAAGAAACCTTCGATACAAATGCCTTAGCTTCAGCTCCTGACATGGCCGTGTTTTGTGCAAAAAAGAAACCGGAAACCAGTAAGAATGCTCCGAAAGCAATATTTTTAATCATTTCTATTTGAATTTATAATTGTATCAACTGTAAACGTTGAATATTTTTTATCCTCCAAAAATACTAATAAATCTGCCAGCACACGAAAGGTCTTTTCCGAAGTGTCGTGAAGGAGGATAATGCTTCCTTTTTTCAAGCCTTTGGTCACTCTGCTGTAGATTTTCTTTTCATCATCAATGATGGTATCTAAAGACCGGACATTCCATCCGATACTTTTTTTATTTGTTCTTTTGATTGCTTTTGCAATATTGGGATTCGTCACTCCAAAAGGTGGTCTGTAGAGATTGGTTTTTATATTTCCAACATTTCCGATGACTGCATCACATTTTTCAATCTCTTCAATCATTTTTGGAGTAGATAAAAATCCTGTGGAATTGAAATGTGATAACGTATGATTTCCGATAGTATGACCTTCTGCAATGATTCTCTGAAATGTTTCAGGATATTTTTCGATCTGTTTTCCGATACAGAAAAAGGTGGCTTTTACCTGATGTTCTTTAAGCAGGTCTAAAAACTTTGGCGTAAATTCAGTAGGCCCGTCATCAAAAGTAAGGGCAACTTCTTTGAGCTTTGTGCGTTTATGAGTAATACTGTTGACAAAATATCCCAGTTCAATGTCAAAAGAACCCCAGACTACGACTGCAGAAAAAGCAAAAAAACAAAACACATACACCCAAAAACTTCCGTGGAACGCAAAAATAAAAACGTTACAGAAAAGATAGAAAAGGATGAATGGATAGTGTTTCATTGCTGACTACTTTTTATATTGTTGATTAATTGGAAATCCCTGTTGTACTTTGTCACTCCCTAGGAGTCTAAACTAATCTAGATTCCACGCTCCACTTCGTTTCGCTCTGAATGACAAATAGACCGCATAATTTTCAATTTCAACAATTATGCCTTTTCCAGTAATACCAAACTGTGATCATCACCTCCCAGATGATTGTAAAGAAGTACATTCTTCACACTTTCTTTTTTCTCTGCATTGATCATCATAACTTCCGGGATCTGCTGTTCCTTAAGGATATGACAGGCTATAAACGTTGAAAAACCACTGGCTGTATTAAATTCTCCGCTCAAATGTTTGTAATAAAGCAAAGAAGAGTCCGGAAACAGGTTCATTGCTTGGGTATAGTAAACATCAGAATCTGCATCTCCGCTGAATCCTAAGATCACAACATCAATATCATGAGCTGAAAGATTGTTTTGAGCTAAGAAATTCTGAATATAATCCTGAACTTCATTCAATTCTACTTTGTTACTGATATTAATGTTTTTAAGCTTTGCGTAAGAATTTTCGTTCTTATTCTTTCCTATAACAAAGAAGCTGGCACCTTCACCCCAAACGACTCCATTGGTTGTGGAGTTTAAGTAGTCAACAGGAAGATTCGTTTCTTTTTTTATAGTATTATTTAAGCAGTAAAGCTCCATTGTTCTGTCCGTCTGTTCATCTGTAGAGCCTACAAGAACATTTTCCGCTTCTCCGTCATTAATCTGAAGCTGAGCATCCAATAATGAAAACTCCAGTGAGGAAGAAGTATTTACATAGGTGAAGTTGTAAGCATGGCATTGCAATCCCAGAGCAATCTGTCCTGCTACCGTATTGTGAGTAGACTGAATAAAAAAGGTAGGAGTAAGGAACTCTTCATGATTATCAATCACATTTTTCAGGAACTTTTCAGAATCTTGTGAGCAGCCCATTCCGGTTCCCACGATAATGGCATCCGGCTGTTCAATGCCGGCTTCCTTCAATGCGTAATTTGAGGCTACAGAACTCATTTTTACTGTTTTAGACATTCTTCTGATCATCGCAGGAGGAATAAACTCTTTATAATTGGGTTCTATCGCTTTAATGATGTTTGAAGAATTCTTGGGAGTAAGATTCTGTAGAATATTGTCGTTTAAAGTGTCCTGAACTGAGATACAGGATGCACTGTTGATGTATACTGAACTCATGATTTTGAAAGAATTAAGGTTGAACAGTTCCCTCCAAACCCAAATGAATTGGAAAGTACATGATTGATGTTTTTCTCTTTCAATTCGGTAACAGGGGTAAGGTCAAATTCTTCCATTTTTGTTTTGAAATTCAGGTTCGGGAAGATAACGCTGTTTTGCATGGCTAAAATTGAAAAAACAGCTTCAATTCCTGCTGCCGCTGCCAGCGTATGTCCTGTAAATGCTTTTGTAGAGCTGAATTCTGGAACATGGTTTTCACCAAAGATTCTGATCATGGCAATTCCTTCTGACAAATCATTATTAGGAGTAGCAGTTCCGTGAACGTTGATGTAGTCTATATTTTCTTTAGCTAATCCAGAGATTTTCAAAGCCTGCTGCATTGCTAAAAAAGCTCCCTGCCCGTTTTCGGAAGAAGCAGTCTGATGATGTGCGTCATTAGCATTTCCATATCCGGAAAGATAAGCCAGGACTTTTTTATTTTCTTTTTTGACCATTTCTTCAGATTCAAGGACTAAGAAAGCGGCTGCTTCTCCAAGATTCAGCCCTTTTCGGTTGTTGTCAAAAGGTGTATTGTAAGAATCAGTAAGAATCATCAGGGTATTGAATCCGTTCAATGTAAATTTTGAAAGAGAGTCTGTACCCCCAACAATGACACGGTCCAAAACTCCGTTTTTGATCAGTTTAGCGCCCATCATAATAGCATTGGCCGCTGATGAACAGGCAGTACTGATGGTAGAAACCATGCCTTTTAATCCTAAATAATCAGCAATTGCCAATGAAGAATTTCCGGCATCATGAGCATCAATATATTTTTGCTTTTCAGGAACGTCTTCGTAAGAGTAGAAATATTTTTCGGTAATATCCATTCCTCCTACACTGGTAGAAGAAATCAGCCCGGTTCTGTAACCGTTGATATCTGAAATTCCTGCACTTTCTACAGCTTCTTTTGCTGCCATCATTCCCAATAAAGAGGTTCTTGTTACATTGTTGTTTTCATCAAGCTGAAGTTTCTGTACAAGTTCTTCATTGGATAATTTTATTTCACCTGTTTTAATGATTCCCGCATGTCGGGTTTCAAACATTTCAATGTCTGAAATTCCGTGTTTTCCGGATTGCAATGAAATAAAATTTTCCTCCACATTGTTTCCGATGGAGGAAATGATGCCCATTCCTGTTATGGCAATTTTTTGACTCATTAATCAGAGTTTTTAATCTAACAATGTAACAATATATCAGCTGATGAACTATTGGTACATTGTTACACTGCTGGATTATTATATTTATTTTGTTCTGTTGTCTTCGATGAATTTTGCCATTGTCTCGATAGACTGGAAGATTTCCTTTCCTTTTTTAGGATCAGCTAATTTTATTCCGTAGTCTTTATCAAGAAGAACGATCAGTTCTAGAGCATCGATAGAATCAAGTCCTAATCCTCCTCCGAATAACGGATCTGTATCTTTGATTTCTTCTACAGACACGTCTTCAAGATTAAGAACTTCAATAATTTTGTGTTTCAATTCTGTTTTTAAGTTTTCCATAATTAAGTTGTTTATCAGTGTTTCAGTATATCATAAAGATCATTACATCATTACACTGTTATATTGTTACATTTCTATAAGGTTAGCAAATATACAAAAGCTTTATAATTTTCCTGATACAATTCTACCCAGCCGCACAATACTTTGTCGGCCTTCCCGGATAGTAGGATTTGTTCAGAATAATCATTTAAAAATTCTTCGTCAAATTCGTCCAAAACAAAAAAAGCATTTTCCGTCTGCATTTTGTGTTTGATACTGATTTCGCCTACACAGATATTCGGTAAAGTATAGACAAAAACTGCGGGACTTGGATAGAAGTTATCCTGATCGTTGATACTTTCCTGATATTTGAAATCCGTATCCAGACTGGATGATCTGTTGGCAAAAACGATGGCCGTTCTGCTGTGATCCTCGTCTTTCAAAATAGTTTCAGCGGAAAGAAAAGCCAGTTTACTCAAGGAATCCATCTTGTGAAACTTAGGATAGCTAAGATCTAAACTTTTATAAGCTTCTTTAGCAAATTCCTGAAAGGTTTCACTTTGACTTTCAAAAACCAAATTTCCGTCAACGGTTATTTTTGAATGCTCTATGGTACAGGTGTTTGTTTTCTTCATTACTTTCAATTTAACATTTTTCCAGCACAATAGCCGCATTACAACCTCCAAAACCAGAAGCGGTCTTCAGAATATATTTTACATCCGCAGATTGATTTTCTCTGATGATATTCAAAGGCTGGGTTACTCCCATTTCTTCAAAGTTTTTCGATGGAAGTAAGGTGCTGTGAAGAGCGCTTTCCATAGAGATAATACTTTCAAGAAGTCCTGATGCACCCAGACAATGTCCGTAATAGCCTTTCATACTGTTGAGAGGAGTATTTTGAAGTTCCATTCTGTTGAAAGCAATGGCTTCCATTTCGTCATTGTATAACGTTGCCGTTCCGTGGGCAGAAATAAAATCAATCTGTTCTGAATAAACCTTCGCTTCTGTCATTGCATTTCTGATACTGGCATACAAACCGTCACCTGTTCTTGAAGGTCCGGAGATGTGGTTGGCATCATTGACTGCTGAGTCTCCTAAAACTTTAAACCTGAACTTTTCGTTTTGTGAGATTCCCCCGTCAGAATGACTACTAGTTACATAGACCGCTGCAGCAGCCTCTCCGATATTAATTCCGTCTCTGTTTTTATCATAAGGCTTACAAGGCCCAGATCCTATAGCCTGAAATGAATTGAATCCCGAAATAACAAATTCAGAAAGCTCATCACCAGCAATCACGAAAGCATCTTTATACTTTCCTGCCTGAATCATATTCTTAGCCACAGAAATAGCCATTACCCCTGAAACACAGGCATTGGAAACAATAATAGGCTTTGTTTTGAATCCAAAGAAATCTACAATTTTCTGTGCTAATTTTGATAAATAAACACCTTCCGGTAATTCAGACTGGTTTTTTAACAGGCTGATATTTCCCTTTGTTGTTGAAAGGATAAAAGCTGTATCTTCCGATATGGTATGTCTTTCAACAAGGGGCTGAAGACTTAAAAAAAGCATCTTCTCCAATCTTGTGAAACTATCATTTTCGTTCTGAGCAAAGAATTTCTTGAATTCATTATCCAGCTTTTCAGAATCAATCATGGAAGCATAAAAAGCATCCTGATTGTCTATGATTTTATGTAAAGCAACTCCTGATTTGCCTTCAACAAGAGCTTTCCAGTTAGCATCTACATTGAAGCCTAAAGGAGTTATACAATTATAGTCTGTGATGTAAATTTCTTTCCTCATGATAATCCCATTTTATCTTTCCAGTTTTGAAAAAACTCCGGGTTGTACAGGCATAAGCTTCCGTTACTGTCCAGAAATACCTGAATTGTCTCTCCACTGCAAACTAATTGATCTTCCTTGTTGAAGATTTCATATCTGTATATCAGCTTGGCGGATATCGAATTTACATACGTTGTTACAATTCTGAAGGTTTCTCCATATTTTAAAGGAAGAAAATGTTCACAGGTACTTTTTACAATGGGTGTCACATATCCTGCATTTTGAATATCAAGATAAGTCAGGCCATGTTCGCGGCCAAAAGCCTCTCTTCCGTCTTCAAAATACACAATGTAGTGCCCATGCCAGACAATTCCCAACGGATCTGTCTCATTGAATCGTACTCTTACTTCTTCAGTACAGGATAATATATTCTCTTTAGACTGCATTTTGTTTTCTTTCGTAAAAAATGGAAACCGCTACGGTGGCAATGTAAAATAATAATAAGAACAGCAATTCTTTCGCTATTCCTCCAATTCCACTGTTTCTTAAAATAATATCATAATAGGCATTCAGTCCCCAGTTCATTGGAGAGAATTTCGCTACGGTCTGCATAAATTCCGGCATTAAAAATACAGGAACCCAGATTCCTCCGATAGCAGCCAAAACCACTACGGAAGTTGCACCAAATGGGGCAGATTGTTCCTGCGTATCGGCAATCGTTCCCAGTAAAACACCAAATCCAATAGCTGCTAATCCTGCAAACAGAGTTACCGTGATAAGCTGGAACATTTTTCCGGATACATCAAAAGCCGGAAGATCCATATAAGGGAAAAGATAAATTCCCACTGCAACCATCAGTAAAAACTGAATGATACAAATGATAAGATAGGTAAATGTTTTTCCTAGAATATGGACAAAATAAGGAGTAGGGCTTATTCTCGCTCTTACACTTGTTCCCTGACTTTTTTCTTTAACCAGATTGATGGATAAAGGAACTACAATAAAGAAGATTGCAAAAAGAGTCCAGGCGGGAACATTATGCTGAACAGAATTCGGCATTACATCCATTGCTCCTTTCTTGGGTGTGATTTCTTTAAAGCTGATCAGGTTTTTATTTTCATCAAGATTTTCTGTTGTTCCCAGCTGATCCTGAAATGCTTTGTAAATCTTTTTATTTTCAATCTCAAAAACCATTTTGTTGACAGAATTCATCACGGAATTTTTGAATCCGGCATTGGTAGCAGGGTCAAAGTACAAATGAATTTCTTTGGCTTTTGGGGCAGCTGTTTTTACTTTTGCCGAATCTCCTTCCAGTCCGAATGAACTTACAATGGTCTGAACTTTAGAATCAATATTGGAATTTAAATCTTTCGTTAAATTATCGGGAATGACAATCGCCATTTGATAATCTCCGGAAAAAACAGCATCCTGAGCAGACTTTTCATTGAAATTTGTCAATAGCTGGAATGTTTTGCTGCTTTCCAGCTCTGCTTTTATATTTTTTGAAACCTCAGATTTATCGTTATCAATAAAAATGATTGGAATCTTTGATCCTTCAAGGTTTTTAAAGGTAGAATCCTGGATAAGGGTAATGGTAACAATCAAAAGTAGCGGCATCACAAAGATGATGACAATACCTCCGATATCTCTTTTCAGCAGAAGAATTTCCTTAATAAAGCTTCTCCACAATTTATACAACAACATCTCTTAGTTCTTTTCCGGTTAATGAAATGAAAACATCTTCAAGGTTTTCGGCGCTTGCTACTCTGTTCACCAATTCTTCAGGTGTTCCTACTGCATGAATTTTTCCATGATCGATAATGGCAATTTTTGTACAGAATTCTTCTGCTTCAGAAAGGTGATGGGAAGTATAAATAATGCAGGTTCCCTGTTTATTTAAATCTAAAAGATAGTCAATGATTGCTTTTTTAGACTGAACATCAACTCCTACCGTTGGTTCATCTAAGAATAAAACCTTAGGATTGTGAAGAGTTCCGGCGATGAGGTTGCATCTGCGTTTCATTCCTCCTGAAAATTGTCCTACCTGTTTGTTGGCAAATTTTGAAAGTCCCATGATTTCCAGAGATTCATCAATAGCTTTGGTAAGCTGTTTATGTTTCAACCCGTATAAACTTCCGAAAAACATCAGGTTTTCTTTAGCTGTAAGAGTGGGGTATAATGCGTATTCCTGAGGTACAATTCCGATAATCTGTCTTATTTTGAATCCATCTGAATGTGGAGATAATCCATTGATTGTAAATTGTCCTGAAGTAGGTTTTATCAGTCCCGAAAGCATAGAAATCAAAGTCGTTTTTCCAGCTCCGTTGGGTCCGAGAATTCCGTAAATTTCATTTTTGCTGATATTCAAAGAGATATCATTTACAGAAAAATCATCAGAATTTTTGTACTTCTTATATAAGTTTTTGATTTCGATCATATTGTCTGCCATATCAGATCGCTTTTCTCAGTTTTTTATAGAAAGCTTCTTCCAGATCTGCAATATGCAGCATCGTTTTTGAAAGTTCATTGTAGATATTACTTTTTGAGTTTCTGTTTTTGTAAACTCTTGCAATATCTACGGCAAAATCTCTCCAAAGGTCACCAATAGAGGTGATTTCTTTTGATAATTCTTTCAGCTCGTCATTTTTAAGGATAACAGATGCTTCCTGAAGAAACGCACCGTAGATAAATCTGAATCCTCCGCCTCCGGTTCCAATTTCTTCCTGCATTCTGATCAGTTGTCCCAAATAATGATTGGTCACTTTTGTTCCCTTTTTTTCGGCCCATTTCGGGATGCTTTTGGCTACCCATCTCATGGCTTTTACTCCGATAAGCGGTACCGGCGCCAGCATATTTTTACAGGTATCCTTAATTCCTTTTTTTATGGCTTCTTCAAGGTTTACATTTTCCGGAACATAAATAGGATAATACATATGTCCTTTTGGAGGAAGTGCCCCTTTTGCATATCTTACTTTTTCCAGCTCAGCTTCGGAAAGGGATGTTGTATAATCCATTACCGGGTCACTAATCAGGAATTTACCATCTTCTTTTCCGTAGACCACAAGATTGTGGGCATTAAAGTGGAATTTATACTCTTCAGGGAAATAAGTAAGATTAAAAACACCCACCTGAAGTCCTGTAGGGATATTTTGTTCCAGATTTCTTTCAAGAGCTTTTTGAGCATCTTTAGGATTTGAGAATTTTTCTCTTTTGATTTTAATTCCTAATCTTTTGGCTGCTTTACTGAAAATAGCACCCGGCATCGGACGATAGCTGAAGCCCGGAGCAAAATTCACCTTTAAAAAAGGAAGATAGACAAAAAACAATCCGGAACCGATCCCGAAGATCATAGGTTCACTTAGTTTAAGGCCTTTATTAAGCAGTAGATTAGAAGCAACACCGTTTTCGCAATGCGCAGTCTGATGGTGTTCAAAGTTTAATTTCATTTGCTGATTGTATCTTTTCATGGGTCAAATGGAATCCGGCACTTTATATATGCCTCATTTCATTTATTTCCCGTTGAAGTTTTTTAATTCATCCACTGAAATCCCGAATGCTTCGGCATATTTTTTCAGTACAGTTTCGCTTAGTGTGTTAAATACTTTGGGCTTAAAATGTCTTTTTACCCTCCATTGCCACATTCCTACATAAGAAGCAAGGACGCCCAGATCCATTTTATTCAGTTCCATAAAATAAACAATAGGGCTTACTTTATGATTGGCAACATTTTGTTTTGCTTCCTCAATTCTTTCATAAATAAGCTCCATCGACTCATCCAAAGCCGCTTTCTTGGCATCCCAGCCCGTGCTGTTGGCTGTCGTGTAATTGTCATTCTCATCCGTTACATACAGAACTTCAGTCATGTTGGCGGATTTCAGGTTACTTTCGTCTTGAGGCAGGTCTTGTTTTTTCATCTAAATAATGTCAATTTTTTTAGATTCCAGATGAAATAGGGTTCACCTGTTTTGATTCTTATAATCAGGTGGCTAAAATAGTGAAAATACATTATATGTAAATCATATTAAATATGAGAGGGCTATTGCTTTGAAACAGAGGCCATATCAAAATATTTTACAAATCCTGATGATCAAATATAATGATGTTAATCACGGATATTTATAAAATTTTGTTAATTATTGAGAATAGATTTGTTATTTGATTGTTTTATCTATATTTGTTTGTGTTAAACAACAAAAACTAATAATTTAAAACAAATTTAAACCATGAGAAACTTAAAGTTACTTACAAAAAATCAATTGAAAAAAGTACAAGGAGGTATAACTGTTTATATTTCATGCGCTAATGGGACTAATGGTCAAATCCGTAATGTAGATATCAATACTGATATTGCTGGCCCTGCTGAGCAGATTTGCGGTGGAAATGACTATGAAGTTGTTATCTAAAATAATTATAAAAAATTTTTATAAAAGTCATGCTGTTTAGATTCTAAACAGCATGACTTTTTTATAGGAGTCTGATAGGTAAACCATTGTTTATATATAATTTTGCCTAATATGAAGTGTTTCACGGATTTATAAAATGTTTCACGTGAAATAATTCATCTTGTGATGAGGTTTTTTTGTTTGTATTATATTGATTATCAGTTGTATTTAGGTGGGTTTGATTGGAGTGAAAATAAATAAAATATGAATATTTTTATTGCAAGACAGTTGTAATCAATTCAATAAGGCTTTAACCCTAAATAGTTTAAAATAAAAAAGCTGTACATTGTGTACAGCTTTTTATTATATGTTGAATTGATATTTAGGATTTTACTTCCTGAATAAACAGGTTGATTTCCGCTCTGATCAATAATTCATCATTATTAAAGGTTTCACAGAAGATGTGGCAGATGTTCTCAAACTGTGAAATAAGTGAAGCCTTGGAAATGATTTTATCATTCACTTTTGGAAGAGCAAAAATCTCAATTTTTTTGATATTGGTAATAAACCCAATGACTTTTGTATCTGCTTCAGGATTTTCAAAGAAGCTTTGCCCAAGAATAGATGAGCAGGTCTGTGCCAGATTTTCAATTAATCCGGCTTCCGCAAACTCATTGTTGTGAACAAATATATTATCTTCTTTTATTTCAAAGGAAGTCACTACTTTTTCTTTGGTCAGTTCCAGAATATAGTCTGCCATAAGCATCGGTTCACGATGCGGTAAAAAGTTGTGTATATTGATGATATTTTCTTCCTTTATTTCCATTTCCAGTTTATTTTACAGCGGTTTTCATTTGAGATTTTGCAATCACTTCACCGTTCAGTCTGGTAACAATATCTACCAGAGTAACTCCCATTACTTCATTGAGGATCGTTACTTCAGATTTCAGATGGTCTCCTGTTTTAGGCAGTATTTCCGCTTCAAAAGATTTAATGGCCCCGATATATCCGGTAGGAGCATCTTTTCCCAGCAGATAATATTTATATCCGGTATGCAGTGCTACACTCTGTGCCTGATGTTCAATTAGTCCGGAAGCCTGAAAAAAATCGTCCTGAATGAAAAGATTGTCTTCTTTTATTTCAAAACCGGATAAGAGATGGTTTTCAGAATATTCTGACAGCTCATGCACCATCACAAAAGGAAACCTTTGCGGAATAAGGCTTTCTACAAAATCTTTATCGGAGGTAGGCAGTCTGTTTTCCATTAGCAAACTGTTAATAAAGCACAAGAGTAAGCGAATCTACCACTTTCAGGAACACAAAGAAGTACTTTTTCCCCTTTTTTCAATGTTCCGGAGTTCATGAGTTCTTCAAGGGCAATAAATATAGATCCAGCTCCAATGTTTCCAACCTCAGAAAGGTTATAGAACCATTTTTCTGCAGGGAAATCCATTCCTTTTTTAGCAAATTCCTCTTTCAGTCCATCTTTGAAATAACCTGAAGAAATATGAGCCAATACATGGTCAATTTTTTCCGGATCCAAATTATGCTTATCAAAAGAAGATCTCAAACTTTCAGCTCCTTTTACAAGGATATATTTATCAAGAATTTTAGTATCCTGTTTGATGGCAAAAATAGATTGCTTCAACCATTCATCAGAAGGGTAATCAGCCCATGATTTCAGGCTTCCGTCTTCCAGCTTGTCACATCCTGCATACATACAAGCTTCAATTTCATGCGCGTAAGAATAGAAATCAATGAATTCTACTTTTAAAGAAATACCGGTTTCTCTTGGTTTGTTTTGCAACAGAAAAGCACCTGCTCCGTCAGAAAGCATCCATCTCAGGAATTCTCTTTTGAAAGCAATGATAGGTCTTTCTTCCAGTAATTTTAAATTTTCAGCCTCGTGGTTGAATTTATCAGCAGTCATCCATGCAGACATTCTTTCGGAGCCTGCACATACAGCACTTTCCTGTACACCGGCTTTTACAGAAAGGAATCCATAGTTCAGGGCATTCATCCCTGAGTTGCAAAGACCTGTTGAGGTATTAATCTCGATAGATTTTCCGATGTTCAGTTCACCATGAACCATAGAGGCGTGAGATGGCTGAATCTGGTCTGGTGAAGTAGTTCCTACGGATAATAATTTCATATCTTCCTTTTTGAAATTTTCGTCAAAAAGTCCTTCAATTGCTTTTGCAGTAAGCTGCGCATTAGAGTGTGTAGGATTTCCTTCTTTGTCTAAAGCGTAGTATCTTGTCGTGATTTTATTATTTCTTAGGATAAGTGATTTTGCTTTAGATGGCGCATCATTGATAAGCCCAAGATAAGTCTCCATTTCATCATTCGCTACCGGCTCATTGGGTAAGTATTTTGATGCTTTTGTTATAAATACGTCGTACATTCTATTTTAAATTAATTCCTTGTAAATATCTTTTTTGTTTTTGTCTTTTAAACCAAAATATAGGGGTTGTAAGCAGGTGTAAAACCAAAACGACAGGTGAGATAATCCATATCGCTGCCATCAAATATACCTTAAAGAATTTTATCAGCAATGGACGTTTCTCTTTTTTCTTGATAATCAGATTAGACCATACTGTGAAAATTTTGTTTCCAACCTTTTCTACCCGTACCAAAAACGCGCGGATTTCAATGGCTCCGTTTTTAACGAGTTCCGGCTGTAAATTATTAAGGTCATTATTATTAAAATATCTTTCAATAATCTCGCCATACTTTACCGAGCCTGTGATTTCTTCATCAGAAACCCCTGCAGCAGGAAGCATACCTGATTTTTCTTTCTGCCCCGTTGTGAGCCATCGAAGGATCGTTAATACACTTGTATAGTTGTCATGTCTGTCTACCAGTGCGATATTCCCCACAAGTTTGGCCTGTAAATCTCTTAAGTATACCTTTAATTTCTCCTGGGAGAGCATCCACATATTTCTGGTTCCGGAGATAGTGACTACAGGAGTGTCTTTAAGGATACGTTCTGCATAACCACTCTTTAAAAATGAAATGATAGGAATGGATGGCGTGAGATACCATACCTGATACCCGAAAAGAATAAGGTCGTACTTTTTGTTCAGAATTTCTTCCGAAGGAGGGAGGATCTCTTTTGGAATCTGTAAATAGGACTCTGGAAAGGTATTGAAAAAAACATCACCTGGCCAGGGAAAAGGAAAATCTTCCTTCAGCTTAATATTATAATAGGTTACATCGTATTTCTCCTTCTGAGCTTCAAAAGGTTTTGCAATGGTCCTCACAATATCTTCGAGTTGTCCGGTTTGTGAATAATATATGACAAGTATATTTTTCTTCATTAGTTTTCTTTAGCGTTTACAAAAATATGTTTTTCATATTTATTATTTAGTTTTAAATACTTTTAATGATTCGGAACTAAATTTCAGTGTATAATTATCATTTTCAAACGAAGCATTCTTTGTGTTGACAAAAATGATGGTTTCAGGAAGCGTCTGGATATCATTGAAGCTGAAATGATCATGTGAGATCAAAAGAACATCAATCTTTTTGGTCACTTCCGAAACGTCTTTTATATACTGTATCTTTCTTCTTTTTACCAGGTAGCTGTGCGCAGCAATTGCTCTTTTTTCATCACTTTTTATCAGAGAAAAAATTCTTCGGCTGGCCTGATATAAAGTTAGTAGCGCATCTTTTTGTCCAAAGTCATCTGCCATGTGAAGAATATTGGCTTCATTGGAAATATGCTTATTCAGCTCGAAATATACTGATTTTTTGGTGTTGAAGTCTTCTTTTACTTCATTTACCACTTCACTGTCTTTATAAAGATAACTCAGGAATAATTTATTTTTAAAATAATTTTCATCCTCGATCTCTTCTCTCAGTTTTGCAAACTCTTCTCTGAAGTAAGCATTAATTTTCTTTGTTCTTTCAGAATAATTCTTGCCGAAGCTCATATCGTCTTTGCTGATCCTGTTGCCTACTTTTACGGTAATACTTCCGTTGTAGATGATGAAATCTCCTTTTGGTAATACTTCAGAATTTCCATGAATGTAAAGCGGAAGAACATCCAGCCCGAATTGCTCAGCAAGGTAAAATGCTCCCTTATGGAATCTTTTAACATCATTGGTATACGAACGTTCTGCTTCAGGGAAAACAACAAGAGAATATCCCTGTGCAATTTTTTCTTTCAGCTTATCCATTCCGTTTTCAATTCCCTGTGAAACGGGATAGAAGCCCAGCGCTCTTACCAGTTTTCCAAAAACGGGAGATTCATATACCCAGTCATTTACCAGATAGATAATTTTGTGGGTAGCCATGGCAATGGCCAGGGTATCTAAGAAAGAGGTGTGGTTAGCTATAATAACAGCCGGTTTGCTGAAATCTTCAGACGTATTTTTAATGACCCTTTTCTTTACAAAAGGTGTTATGTAGAGTACTGATGTTAAAAACTTAGCCAGAATCAATTTGATAATGTCTAATGTTTTTCCTTTGGATTTTTTAACGAATAAGCTTCCGAAAGCTGAGAATACCAATCCACCCAATCCGTAATATAAAAACGAAAATATGGCCCGTAAAAATAACCTGAGGGTAATAGGTGACAAACCTTTCTTTGCCCGGTTGGTAATGAATAATCTGAACCAGAAAGGATATAAGGTAGAAGTAATAATAATCACAGAGAACATTCCGATCAGGGCCACCAATGCTAAAGAATGCAGCGCAGGATGCTTGGCAAAAATCAGAGATCCAATGGAGAGGATAGTAGTGAAAACTGCCAGAATAATGGATGTTCTGTAAGTTGGCAATTCATTTTTACCCGTTGTATGTTCCTTTTGCATAGCCTGTGTCAGGAAAATGCTGAAATCATCTCCCACTCCAAAGACTAATGTACATACTACGGTACTGAAAATATTGAGTTCTAATCCCAGGAAATAAAGGATTCCTGCTGTTACAATTCCCGTTAAAACAATTGGGAACATGGTAAGAATGGTGAGTTCAAGATTTCTGAAGAACACAATAATTGTCAGAACAATTGCTAAAAGAGAATAATTAATCAGCGTATTGAAGTCTCTCTTCAGCAAGCCGAGGAAATTTTCGTTCATCTGCTGGCGGTCAATCGCAAGGGCATCATGTTTCTTTTCAATATCTTTAATGAAAGCATCTCTTTTGTTTTCGTCTACTTTTACTACATTGGAAACGGTATAAAAACCATTTTCGCTGCTCATGAATTCTGAAATCTGGAGAGCTTTTACCTTTTCATAGTCTTTCAGGCTTAATGCAGTGTAGTTTTTATGTAAAGCTTCATTGAAGCTGTCAAAAGCTGAACCGTTGAACCCAAATTTATTCCCATTACTGATCAGCTCGGAAATAGTCTGATTCTTTTTAGAGTCATTCCAGAAGCTGTTCCATTTCTCAATCTTTTTTTGCTGGTCTTTTTCTGAAAGAACGATATTTCCGATAGAATTGTAACTTAATATCTTGCCTTCTTTTTTCTCTTTTTCAAGGAAACTGCTTAGCTCAGAATTTCGGGTTAATGCCTCCTCTTCAGAATTTCCATAAGAGATTGTGTAAATAGATTTTGATGTAATATCCGATAGCTTCTGTAGTTTGGCCTCACTGATTTTCAGATCTTTTGGAATATAATTAAGATCACCAATATCTTCATTAAAACCTACATGTCTGAATCCGAACAGGCAGGCAAGAATGATGATAGAGCATCCTATAATCAAAGGCTTGTTTTTCTCATAAGGATAAGATCCTATCTTGTCGATGAAATTCGTGTTGAGGTGTTCTCCCTTTTCTTTGGGTTTATACAGTTGAGGAACAATAATCAATGCTGAAACTGAAGAGAGAATAACGGTGATGGCAGCAAAAAGCCCCAGGTCTTTCAAAGCTTCAGAACGTACAAAGACCAGACACAGGAATGAAACGGCTGTCGTTGCACTGCTCAATATAATGGGCTGGGTGATTTCTTTATAAAGCTCTTCAATATTATTGTTGTGCTTGTAATGGGTAAGAATATGCAGGGCGTAATCTATTGTAATCCCAATCAGAATAGCTCCTACACTTAATGAAATTGCTGAAATTTTATCTTTAATAAAATAAAGAACCAATAAGGCAAGGAGTACAGAGAATACGGTTGGTAAAAAGACAATGATAGGCGTAAAGAAATTCCTGAAATAATAGATCAGTAGGATCAAAAGAACCGTCATAGAAATTACTACTGTATTCTGAATATCTTTTTTGATCTGTTTGGCATTGGCTACGGCAATCACCGGAGAACCAAAATAACTGATTTCTGTTTTTCCCTTAAACTGTTTATTAATACCGTCTTTTATTGAGTTAAGCTGGTCTACAAAAACTTCATTGGCTTTCGTATCATTACTTTTATTCCTTGGATCAATAAAAAGTAAGAGGTTTTTCCCGTCTTTGGTTACAATATAGCTGTCTTCAAGCTTGAAATCTTTGCTGATGTTTAAGGCATTTAATTTTTTAATTCCTAAAAAAGTAAGCCCTAAAGGATCTTTTTTTATAAACTCTTTGGTAACAAGACTTGTTGGAGAGACCAAAGAGATATAATTATTCTCTACCTGTTTGGCAATGCTGTCTTTCTGAAGTTTGCGGTCTATTTCCTTATAATCATTTTCATTAAGGAATAAAGGTAAATTTTGACTCACAAAATCAAATGTTTCCGAAATCTCATTATCATTCACTTTACCCTGAACAGAACCTATATACTTTTGTAAAGGCTCTATCTTCTGCAAAAAAGTATCTGCCGTTTCAGAAAGCTGGAAGCTGTCTTCTCCGGATTTATTTTCTATAATAACGATGATCTTATCCGAAAAATTAAGCTGTTTGAGAACCTTTGCTGTAAGATCAGATTTTTCATTTTTAGGGATGATCTGATTGATATCTTCCTCAAAATTGATCTTTGATGCGAAAAATAGACATAAAACAGCAATTCCTAAGGCTGTAAGTACCGATAGGATTTTATTTCTGGAAATCAGATAATATAAAAATATAAAAAAACGATGCATTGCATGTGAATCAAGTCTGCAAATTTAATTTTTTAAGCATTAGTTCAAAATAGTTGGAGATAAGTTTTGACTGAAAATCAATAAAATATTCTAGGAAGAATGAAAAAATATTCTACTTTTGCAAAAGTTCCCCTTTAAAAAAATGTATTTTAAATCACAATTATTATTAAAAAATAAGAATCTGTTTTAGATATGTTGAAAAGAAATGATGAAAAAATAAACGGATTTCTATTTGTAATAGTACTTCCGCTTCTGTTGTTTGCGATGTCTTATTATGGATTTGAATCTTCCTATACAAGACTGAAAACATCAGAAACAACTCCCGACTTCTTATTTTCCTCGGTATACGCCTACAGAGTAATTCCCAATTACCTGAGTGTGCAGATGACAGATGTAATGTACTATCTGATCAATGGACCGCTTGCTTTCTTTAAAGATTTTTTGTCAAAAAACGGGACACCATTCTACCATGGGCTTTTTCTGATGAATAGTGTGTTTTTTATTGGATGTTCTCTAATTCTTAATGCTCTGTTTAAGCTGAGGTCAACAGGTCTTCTGCTAAATCTTAATGCAAGAAGAATCATCCATCTTTTATCTGTTTTTTTTATCGTAATTACTCAGTATGCACCAACAAATTGTGATACGATTGCACTTTTTTGCTATCTGGCCGGTGTATTTTTAACACTGAAATATTTAGATACCAGAAAAAATATTTTCTTCTTTATTCTCATTGGTCTTATCGCAATTTCCACATTGGTAAGAGAGACCGCCTGTCTGAATATCGCTTTTTTTGCTGCAGTATTTTTCAATATTGAAGAATTAAAAAAAGGAAATTATCAGGTGATCTGGAAAATAATACCTTTGGTTATTGCTTTTCTTGTTCCATATTTGGGATTAAGAGCTTTACTTGTTCAGGATGAAACTACATTTGTAGAAGGCTTTTACATCAACAGGAACTTTTCCAGTCCTTTCAATCTTGCGGGATTGATCTTTGCTGTCATTGTGATTTACTTTATATACAGGCTTTGTACTGACGAAGAAAATAGAGCCGTTTTCGGAAAATATTTTTTCTTTTCAATTCCTTACCTTATCATGATTACTTTAGTGGGGCTTTTTTGGGAGGTGAGACTTTTTCTGCCTTTAATTCTGACCGGAATTATCATGGCCTATTATCAGTTTAAAAAAACATCAGAGATTTAGCATGAGTTTACTACATCCATATTATATTATTGCAATTGTCTATATGCTGTTCTTCAGTATTCAGGAGGTGTATGGAAAAAAGGTTGATAAAAAATGGTTCTGGTTCCTTGCTGTTTATTTCATCATAATTGTTGGGCTTAGAAATGAAGTAGGTCCTGACTACGGAAGTTACAAAGGGATTTATATTTACTCTGATACCAAAAGCTATTACAGTATCTTTATGAAGATGCTCCATATGGAAGGATCTGAAAATCTGGATGTAGAATGGCTGTTTACATTGATTAATAAAGTACTCCTCAACTTTTTTAATGCCCCTTTTTATATGCTGACCCTGGTCATTGCTATTTTTGCGATGATCTTTAAAGTAGAATATACAGAAGACAATACATTTTATCCATTTACCTTTACCCTTTTTATGTTTATTCCCAACTTCTTTATCGGAGAAAGTGGGCAGATCAGACAAAATTTGGGAACTTTTATCGTTTACTTTGCGATACGGTATATCAAGGAACGGAAATTCTGGCATTACTTATTTTTCATATTCATAGGGTCTGGTATCCATAGTGTTTGTTATTTATTTTTGCCAATGTATTGGCTGGCTCGCGTTCCATTGAATAAAACGGTGATGCTGATTATGATCATAGGTTCTGTATTTCTGTCTCCGTTTGAAGTATACAGGAGTTTTGGTGGTTTCTTAGATGGGATGGCATCGAATAGTACACTTGTAGAAGGTTTCAACGGATATATGGATGAAACAGTACAACGATTGAATGGTGGTATCGGGATTCCGGAGGTAATGATGGCAATTCTAACCTTCTTCCTTTTTGTTTTTGATACTAAGATGAAAGAGCTTTATCCTTATTATGAATACCATAGAAATTATGCTGTGATTGGGATTTGTATGTATTTTATCTTTAGAAATAACCCTATTTTCTCATCGAGGCTTGCGGGAGCATTCATTGGATTCTCGTATATCATTATTCCGAATGCCATGTATGTTGTTTCAGCGAGGACCAAAAACATGATTTATGCATTTATTATTTCACTCGTTGTCTTCAATTTTGTCGTCTTCTCACTCTTTAATAATATCAAGGCGGGACGATTTTCAATAGAGCGTTACAGAAACCATATCCTTCCATAGTATTTTTGGAAGTTAAAATATAAAGGCAGCTTTTTAGCTGTCTTTTTTTATATAAACAAATTGTTTGGATTTGTACTGTTTATAAGGTTTTAAATTATATTATTAATAACATAATTTAAATATTTTATTTTTATTTATAAAATAAATCTATTTTTGTTGATGCGGGCTTAAAAATTGTACTTCGATAATGACACTCAAATCCATAAGATATGAAAAGGTTAGTTGGTAAATTTGTGGCAGCTATCTGCCTGATATCGTTGGGGATATGTTCTAAAGGTAATATTAGAGGACTTCTTCCCTCAGTTGAACATGATGTATTGAGTACTCATGATATGGACTCACTCACCAGACCGGTGCGTGAATGGACAAAATTATTACTTCCAGATTGGAAAAAAGCACCTAACAGCTACATCTTTGATCCAAGCCAGAATAGTGAAGGTTTGCTTGTGCCGGTAAAGAAAGCGTATGCGATGTGGGAAGGAGGCGGCTATCTCAATGGGAATGGCATTCCGGCAGGAGCTGTAACAGCAGATGTACTGTGGGAAGATACTCATGGACTTATAAAATCCGGAGCAAATTATACACTTGAAATAATAGGGACAGGGCAGGATGCTAAGATCAAAGTTCCTATTAACAAAACAAAAAAAGGAAATGCAGTGGTTGCCTTTAAGGTAAACGGAGAAATCTATTGGAGCTGGCATATCTGGGTTACTGATGATCCTACCAATGGAGTAGCCTATCGAAGTTTCAATACTGTTAAAAGAATGAAGTCAGACGGTACAACCGAAGTAATTCCGGACACAGACTGGAAATGGATGGACAGAAACCTGGGCGCACTTACAAGTTCTATCACCGTGTCAGACTGGAACAAAAGCATGGGACTTCTTTATCAATGGGGACGGAAAGACCCAATTCCCCCATTGGTTACGAGGGGGAATGATTTCTATGAAGCTTCGGGATCTATAGGGAGAGTCAGACATAGAGGAGCGAAAAATATGACTAATGCTGTAAGTATTGATGATCTTAGAAAATTCGTGTTGCTTTCCGCTGCAGAGGTTACCAATAACTTAAGACTTTCTGTAAAAAATCCGATGAGTCTTATCTATGTCAATAAAGAAGACAATTCCGGTCAGGCTTACTACAACAATAATCTCAATTTGCCTGTCAATTGGTTTGGGAAATCTACAACGTTACCTACTAATCGGCTTTCAGAGCTTAATCTTTGGTCTGATAATGCTCAGGGAAAAATAGAAGCTGTTTACAATACCGATGACAAAGCGAAACCTTACAGGGATAAATCTTCTTATGATCCATGTCCCAACGGATGGCGTATACCCTCTATGCTGGTGGCAAATCTCGCTTCCGGATCCTATGTTGATGATATCAGAATAGACTTTTCACCTTTTGGCGTAAAAACCAATATGGCAAAAAATGTTTTTGAAACCAATAAATACCATATTATAAAACCTACGGATGCAGGAGTTCCCGCATTTATGACAGGATTTAAAGTGTATCCTAATCTTGGTTTTGATCTTTCTGCAGTAGGAGGTTATAATATGGGAATCTTCCCGGGAAATGGACAGCTTATCAGAGGGGCCCATTTGGGGCAGTATACTGATCAGCATCATATTGCATTGTGGACGGCTACAATGGCCCGGCAGTTTGATGCTTCTCCGGCAGTTACCGTTAGAGGACTTTCTATGATTCCGGATAAAACACAGCCGGATATTCCGGACGCAAATTATCCTACTATCAAAGGACGTTATTATTACTTTCCCATGTCGGTAATGTATACCTCAGATGCGAATGGATGCAGGTGTATAAAAGATCCTTTATATCTTGTGAATGATTATGACTTTCCTACAGAATATCTGCCTGCAGCCACAGAATATAAGGAAGGGATTGATAGTCCCAATACCTACCAGATCGTTAAAAGCGGAACAGTTGCTGTCATTGAAATTCCAGTGAGTAAAGCATTTTCAGTACAAAGTCAATTGTTGAATAATTCAGAGATATTGAATCCTTCCAATTTTAATAACTTAAAAGGAAATGTTCTCTGGACTACGAATACCGGTCTTATCAGTAAAATTTCAGTAGTAAATCCGTCACCTTCTTCACTGCAGGGGATTGCTAATTCTAAAATAGTTGTAGAAATAGCTCCTGACCAAAGTGGAAATGCTGTGGTGACCTTACATAACGGTAGCATATCAGCTCCGGTATATTGGAGCTGGCATATATGGGTTACAGATTCCCCTGTACAATCTTATACCTATACTACAGAATCTCCGGAAGCAGTCCCGAATTATGTAAATTATGTAAACAAAGCAGATGTAATATTGCAGACTACTTTCATGGATCGTAATCTCGGAGCAACAGATGCTTTTCCCAATGTTACCAATCCTCAGGCACCTACTGCTGATGAACTGTTAAAAATACGCGCTTCCACTGGATTACACTATCAATGGGGTAGAAAAGATCCTATTCCTACATTCCAAAATGCAGATAACAGAAGTTCCTACAATATTTCTTTAGGAACTGCTGCCACAAATGGAACCGTTTCCTATACTGTACTTACTCCGGCTGATTATAACAATCTTTCCGGTAATTATATAGTTTCTTACAATACCTACGCCGTTGCTTCAAACGTTCAGGTTACAGACAAACCAGAAGATAAGATTTCCAAGGTACTGTCTTATTCTGTAAAAAATCCTCTGGTATATATGATTCCAAGTACGTTTGCTCCTTATAACAGTGCAACACCCAATTATACCAACGGAACAGACTGGTTGGCAACAGAACCCAACCTAGCTCCTGACAGATGGGGAAGAGGAGGAGAAAAATCTCCATTCGATCCTTGTCCTGAAGGTTGGCGAATTCCAGACCTTACAAGTGTGGCTTTGGTCTCAGGTGCTGATTTCGGGCAGACTCCCTGGTATAAAAAAGATAAAAATATAGCCACTTCATATAGTATTGCTACTGATTACTCAGGAACCAGAGTAAGGAATTCTGCCAATGCCACTGTAGGATATCTCTTTAATAATCCTGCATATCCTTTAGGAAACTACCCTGATTCTGGATCAAGAGGCTTCAGAAGTGTGACTGCTAATCAGACGGCGCAGGGAACTTTTAATGTTCTTAATTTTCAATATCCGGCTGTGTGGACGGCAGCTTTAAATTCAAATTATTTAGGAAGACCGGTAAATGTACTTTTTGATGCCGCTTCTACGACCAACAGGATGATTGCCTTTCATGATAACAATGATCCGTATTTTGGTGTGGGATGCCGTTGTGCGAAGGTAGAATATGATGCAAATGGTAATGAAGAAGGTCCTGCTTCCAGAATTACAGTAATTCCTAATGTCCCAACATTGAGTACTGCTAATGCAGCATTTAAAGCAACGGACAATAAGATTTCCTTATACCCAAGTCCGGTTTCCAATGTTCTCTATATCAAGGCTACGGAGAATAAAGAATATCATTACCAGATTTTTAATGCTTTGGGGCAGAGTGTAAAGTCCGGACAGTTTATCAATAATCAAACGGACCTGTCATCTTTGAATGCAGGAGTGTATTTGATAAGAATAAATAACTCGGAAGCAGTTATCAAAATTATAAAACGATAAACTCTGAAAATGAGGATTTAAAAAAGCAGAATGAGATCTCTTATTCTGCTTTTTTATGAGGAAGCATATCTCTTACATCTATGATGGCTGATGAAAAATTCTATATTATAAAATGTAGAGAACTATATAACGCTCTAAAACCTACACTACAAAGGACTTGAATCTTTAAAAAATGGGTGGTGAAAAGGGGTATAAACCATCTGGATTGTTAAATTAAACCCGTTTTACAAAAAGTATATAATAAAAAAGCTTTACTTTTGCAAAAATTTTTAGTTAGAATGTCGAAAAATTTAGTAATCGTAGAGTCCCCGGCAAAAGCAAAAACTATTCAAAAATATTTAGGAAAGGATTTTGAAGTGAAATCCAGTTTCGGACATATCCGGGACCTTCCTAAAAAAGGAATGGGGATAGACCTTACTACATTCAGTCCTGATTACGAAGTTTCCGCAGACAAGAAGAAATTGGTAACCGAATTAAAGGCTGCAGTAAAGAAAGCCGATATGGTATGGCTCGCTTCCGATGAGGACCGCGAAGGAGAGGCTATTGCATGGCACCTTGCGGATGAATTGAAGTTGAAGCCTGAAAACAGAAAAAGAATTGTTTTCCATGAGATTACCAAAAATGCCATTCTAAAAGCAATCGACAATCCCAGAGATATAGATCAGAACTTAGTAAATGCTCAGCAGGCAAGAAGAGTGCTGGACAGAATTGTAGGTTTTGAAATGTCACCCGTTTTATGGAAGAAAGTAAAACCGGGACTATCTGCGGGAAGAGTACAATCTGTAGCAGTACGATTAATTGTTGAAAGAGAAAAAGAAATTCGTGAGTTTACACCAAAAGCGAGCTTTAAGCTAGACGGAATCTTTTTAAATAAAACAGAGCAGGAAATAGCTGCCAAACTGAAAAAAGACTTTGAAAAAGAAGAAGAAGCAGAAAAATTCCTTGAGAAGGCAAAAACTACAGAATTTAAAGTTCTGAATGTTGAAACCAAACCGGGTACACGTTCCGCTTCAGCTCCATTTACAACTTCTACATTACAGCAGGAGGCTTCCTCAAGACTTGGATATAATGTAACCAATACCATGCGTCTGGCACAAAGACTGTATGAAGAAGGATACATTACCTATATGAGAACAGACTCAGTAAACCTTTCTCAGGAAGCTATTGAAGGAGCAAAAAAACAAATTACATCAGAATACGGAGCAGAATATTCTTCTCCAAGAAACTATACTACCAAATCAGCTTCTGCACAGGAAGCTCACGAAGCAATCCGTCCTACGGATTTTGGAGTGAAAAGTATAGGAGATGCCCAACTGAATAAGTTATACCAACTCATATACAGAAGAACACTGGCTTCTCAGATGGCCAATGCCAAAATTGAGAAAACTGTGATCGAAATCGGAAATGCATCATTGCCTCATCACTTTGAAGCGCAGGGAGAAGTAATCATATTCGATGGTTTCCTGAAAGCTTATGGTATTGTAAAAACAGAAGATGAAGATGAGGAGAGCAATGATAAATTGCTGCCGAAAGTGAGTGTAGGAGAGGTATTGAATTATAAAACCATTACCGCTACTGAAAAATTCACACGACCAAGTGCAAGATATACCGAAGCCGGATTGGTGAGAAAACTTGAAGAATTAGGGATTGGGAGACCATCTACTTATGCTCCGACGATTCAGACGATTCAGAACAGAGAATATGTAGACAAGAGAGAAATTGAACCGCATACCCGCGAAGTGATCAAAATGTCTTTAGCAAAAGATAAGATCAAAAAAGTAGTTCTTGAAGAGAAATTCGGAGGCGATAAAAATAAATTTATTCCTACAGATATAGGTGAAGTGGTAAACGATTTCCTGACAGATAACTTCAGAGAAATCCTAGACTACGGTTTCACGGCAAGAGTAGAAGAAAGCTTTGACGAAATTGCAAGTGGTGACCAGAAATGGAAAGAGATGATGACGAATTTCTACTCAAAATTCCATCCGAGAATTGAAGATGTAGAAGAAAATGCAGACCGTGCAACAGGAGACAGGCTATTAGGAGTAGATCCTAAGACTGGTAAAAATGTTCATGCAAGAATCGGAAGATTTGGAGCTATGATTCAGATCGGAGAAACGGATGATGAAGAAAAACCGATTTTTGCTTCATTAATGACAGGTCAGAATATTGCTACCATTACTTTTGAAGAAGCGTTAGAATTATTCAAACTGCCTTTTGATTTAAATGAAGTTGACGGACAGTCAGTTTCTGTAGGTGTTGGTAGATTTGGACCTTATGTAAAATGGGGAGAAACGTATATCAGCATTCCGAAAGGAGAAGATCCTCTTTCTGTAGATCAGAAGCGTGCGGAAGAAATTATCAACGAAAAGAAAATTGCTGATGCTCCAATTGCCACTTACAAAGGTGAGCCGGTTACAAAAGGAACAGGAAGATTCGGACCATTTATCAAATACAAAGCTATTTTTGTAAATGTTCCAAAGAAATATGACTTTGAAAATCTTTCTCAAAGTGATATCAATGAATTAATTGATGCGAAGCTTGAAAAAGAAGCCAACCGATATATCCAGCAGTGGGAAAAAGAAAAAATTTCTATTGAAAACGGAAGATGGGGACCTTTCATCAAATTCGGAAAAGCAATGTTCAAAATTCCGAAGAAAGCAGACGATACAAAATATGAAGCTGATGAATTGAAAGAACTTTCTTTAGATGAGGTTAAAAAATGGATTACAGATCAGGATCCTAAAGCTTTTGCAGAAAAGAAAAAACCAGCAGCTAAAAAAGCAGCCACAACTAAAAAGGCTGCTACAACAGCGAAAAAGCCTGCAGCTAAGAAACCGGCAGCTAAGAAATAAAATGATTTTTTAATAAAATAGGAAAGCACAGATTTGGGTCTGTGCTTTTTTTGTTTTTATAAAGTAAACTGCTAAATGATGTCATTGATTTATGATTGTGATTTTCTTTGAAATCATTTGAAAAAGTAATATCATATATGGTATTATATTGACTTAATTTCCCTGTTATGGGATTTAATTGTTGGCAAATGACCATGATTACTTAGTTCTAAGTATAAATACGGAAATGAAAAAATCAGTACTAAGACTGTGATATTCAGTGTTTTAATTCTGTAGTTTTACATCGTAATATTACAAAAGGTGGAGTTCAGAAACCACTTTAAAAACGAGGCGTATTCTGAAAAGCCAAACGAGTAAGAAAAACAAAACTATCAAATCATGTCAGAATTTAAATTTAGCGAAGAAGCTATTTCGCACGCATTAGAAGCAGCAAAAAGATCACACGAAGACAGTCAGGCAAGTCGCCGTTCATCAGGGGCAGACTCGGACTTAAGCCTTGCCAACGCCAGCGCAGGTTATCTTCTTGTAACAGCAGAGTGTATATCAATTACTGTTGAGAACAATAAGGTTTGTATCAACTTACCATTAGGTTTTGGGAAATACTGTTTCAGCATCCCGTTAAGTATTCCTAATGGAACAGCTGGTCAGGCTTGCTTATCTATATGTACTACCTGGGGAATTCCAACAGGAATCAGAGTTACTATTATTATCGGTGGAATAACGATTATCAGTCAGTCATTCGGAAAATGCTAATCAGTTAATATCCAAATTAGAATAAAAAAGTCCGTCTCATCATAGGTGAGACGGATTTGTTTTACAGGTTTATAAAAAAATAAGGTTGATGAAAATATAAAGCCGTTAGTTGATGTTGATGGCTTTTTTTATGAACAAAAGCTGTATGTCTTATTCAGTTCCTATGTTTTTTGTATGTTTGTTACGTCAAGCAATTAATAAATTTATTACATTCAAATTAAAATATGGATTTCGGAGACTTTATCATTTCACCAAGAAATTTCAAAACAGAAAGCTGGCAGATAGGAAATCGGATTACAAAAGATATCAAAGAAGACAGTATTGTTCTTTTGTTTGTGTCTGATTACAGAGGAGTGGGCGGAGATGCAGAAGTGCAGGATTTTACAGCCGTGAGGAAAGAGTTTTATAAACTTTCGCAGATGGATTTTGAAATTCCTGTTGTAGATCTTGGAGATCTGGTGTCTGGGAAATCTGTGCAGGATACCCATTATATTTTGCAGGAAGTACTGTCGGCATGTCATTACAAAAGAGCAATTCCGGTGATTGTGGGTGGATCTAATGATTTTGCCTTTTCATTATTCTCTGCTCTGAATTTTCATCAGAAAAATATCAACTATACCCAGATCAGTAATATTATTTCCCTTCAGCAGGGTGAAACAATCAATGAACATACTTTTTTGGGCAAAATCTTTGGAGCCAAAAATTTTTCCATTAAAAATTATCATCATTTAGGATATCAAAAGCATTTGAATGAAATGGATTCTGTAAGATTGATCAAAGAAGTAGAATTTGATATCATCCGTCTTGCTGAAATGATGAATTCTACAGAAAAAACAGAACCTTTTTTCAGAAAAGCAGATCTGGTAACAGTAAATTGTGATGCTGTGGAAAGTTTCAGCGAACCCTTTTCCATGAATCCACAGGTAAATGGACTAAACAGAAGAGAGATTTGTGCCTATATGAAAGAAATCGGATTGAGTGAAAATCTGAAATCTGTAGGGATCTTTAATTATAATATTTATTCAGAAAACCAGTTGAATCACCAGCTTTTAGCACAAATGTTATGGTATCTGATTGAAGGAATCAATATCCAGCATTCCCACCCGAAAGAAAGACATTATGAACTGTTTTATGTTTTGATAGACGACAGGCAGTATGCTTTCAAGCGTGATACTTTCAGTAATTTGTGGTATTTTGGTGATGATGAAAATATAGAAAACTGCATTCCGTGTTCCAGAAAAGATTTTGATGAAGCTAAAAAAGGCTGGCTGAATGCAAGACTGACGAAAATGTAATGTATGACAAATGTTCCCCCAAAAGTATCCGTTATTGTTCCTGTTTATAATGTCGAAAATTATCTGACAAAATGCCTTGACTCTCTGGTAAAACAAAGTCTTTCCAGCATTGAGATTCTTGTAGTGAACGATGGTAGTAAAGATGATTCTGGAAAAATCATAGAAGAATATGCACAAAGATATCCGGAAAAAATAAAAGCTTTTACCAAAGAAAACGGAGGTTTAAGTGATGCCCGCAATTTTGGTCTTGACAGGGCGGCCGGAGATTATATAGGCTTTGTAGACAGTGATGATTATGTCTCCGAAACGATGTTTGAAGAAATGCTTCAGTTGGGAGAGAAACATCAGGCAAAAATGGTGATCTGCAATATTCAGAAAGTTGACGAAACCGGGAAGGTTACCCAAAAACTGACTCAGCTTCCTAACATGTCCGAGAAAATTAACCTTGAAAGTAATTTTTCAGTATTCTCAGATATCAGCTATTTTGCATGCAATAAACTCTTCAAAAAAGAACTTTTTAATCAGAGAAGATTTAAAAAAGGAGTTCATTTTGAAGATATTCAGCTGATTCCACAACTTTTATTGGACTGCGATGCTATTGCCCAAACCCAAAATTTCCATTATCAATATCTTGAACGTACAGATTCTATTACAAAAACCCATACAGAAAAAGGACTTGATATGCTGAAAGCAGTGGCTGATGTGGAAAAAGTATTCAATGAATCTCAATATTCTCAAAAAAAAGAAGAATTAAAAAACTTTCAGATTTTTGAAGGAGTTTATTCATATCTGGCTTATCTGGCCTTTGTGAAAAAAGAGGAGATATTTTATCATATGTCTGATCAGTTGTTTCTTTTTATGAAGGAAAGACAAATAAAAATTCAAGATATATTGAAGTATAGTCGTTTTGGTAAGAATTATCTTTTATCTTTGCCTCTGAAGAAAAAAATTTTTTATCTGCTGTTTTTTGGAGGACAGCAAAGGTTGATAAGAAAGCTAATTTAATAAACACAAATGTACGTGCTGTTGTTTCGGGCAATAGAAAATGATGATGAAGTTCTTTATAAGGCCTGCATTATAAGTTTTTATTGAGAGATACAAGTGCTGAATAAAAAAGAATGAAAAATTTTGAATTGTTCTTAAGCGGATCGGGAATACCTATTTTCTATATAAAAATAGGACTTGGTTTCGTATTCGCCTTTTTAATTACCTTTTTCTCTATTCCTACCATTGTCAAGATCTCAAGAAGAAAGAATCTGATGGATGAGCCTGGGATAAGAAGTTCGCATCTTAGAGAAATTCCCAACCTTGGTGGAATTGCCATTTTCTATTCAATTGGAATCTGTGCCTCTATTTTTGCCTATGAGTTGTTTGATCTTTACAAATTTTTATTTGCCTCATTAATTATCCTGCTCTATGTAGGGGTAATGGATGATATTGTTGTGATGAGGGCTTATAAAAAACTTGTTGCACAAATTGTAGTATCTTCACTGATAGTTATTGGTTCAGATATCAGAATAAGAAGCTTATTTGGAATACTTGGAGTGTATGAGCTGGAATATTTTGTAAGTGTTCTGTTCAGTATTATCACCTTTATTATTCTGATCAACGCTTTCAACCTGATCGATGGGATAGACGGATTGGCAGGTGGTTATTCTGTAATCTGCAGCGCTTTATTTGGAATAAGTTATTACCGACTGGGAGAATATAATTATCCGCTGGTTGTATTATCTGTTGTAATTATTGGGACTGTATTGGCCTTCCTGTATTATAACCTGTCCAACTACCGTACCCTTAAAATATTTATGGGAGATACCGGATCCATGCTGCTTGGCTTCTTACTGGCCTTTACCTCCATTTGTTTCATAGATATTTTTATTGATAAAAATCTGGTAGATGTACCAAGGTATCACCTTCAGTCTGCTCCGGTAGTTGCTGTAGCGATCCTGATTCTTCCGATCGTAGATACATTAAATGTCATTATTATCAGACTTTATAATAAAAAATCACCATTCGACGCAGATAAAAACCACATTCACCATAAGCTGTTGAGACTAAATCTTACCCATAGAAGATCTACTTTTTATATCATTCTTTACTATTTGATGATTGTGGGGGTTGCTTATTATTTAAGACATATTGATGTCAATCTGTTATTATTGGTGATTATTTCATTAGGCTTTTTCGGTGCTTATCTGCCAGATTTGTTATATCGATTAAGAAATAACAAAAATTAACAATTAAATATTACTTTTGTAAACAATATTCAAAATATGATGAAGAATTTTAAGTATTTATTTTTAATATTCCCTTTTTTAGTTACTTCATGTATCACAACAAAGGATGTGAGGTACCTACAGCCAAGCGAAAGCCTTGTCATTAACGAAGAAGGTCTTATCCCGTACAATATTCCCGTGTACAGGATTACCAAAAATGACATCCTTAATCTTAATATTGTGACGACTCCCAAAGGAGATGCAGCACAGTTTTATTCCTCTTACAATACTTCAGGCGGAGTTGCCGGTGGAGGGGTGACAAGTTCTGCAATATCAGGAGGTGGTAATGTAGGAGGTATAGTTGGTGGTAATGCCGGAGGAGGTAGAGGCGGAAATATGAACTTTTATTTTAACGGACTGAAGGTGGATTCCAATGGAGATATCAATGTGTTCGGGATCGGATATGTAAAAGCTGAAGGAAGAACCCTAGATGATATTACAAAAGAAATACAGGATAAAGTAAATGAAAATTTCCAGGAAGGTAAATCCGAAGTACGACTGAATACAGACGGTATTACCTATTATATTCTTGGTGATGTGGAAACTACAGGACTTTCAGGCGAAAAAGTAGCCCACAAAAATACTCTTACCATTACAGAGGCATTGGCTATTAACGGCGGATTAAACAGAACTATTGATAAAAAAGAAGTCGTTATCCACAGAAAACTTCCGGAAGGAATCAAAATTGCCAAAATAGATCTTACCCGTGAAGACCTTATGAACTCTCCTTATTATTATGTCCAGAACGGAGACGAAATTTATCTGAATACAAGAGCGAAAAGCTTGAATGGATTCGGAAAAGACCCAATCCAGACTTTGACTACAGGAGTTTCTGTAATTACCACAGCATTGTCTATTTATTTACTCCTTAAAAATCTTTAGTCATGATTCCAGAAAGAGTAAACACTGCAGAGAAGAAAAATTCTCAGAAAGATATATCCGGGACATTTGCATTATTTGATTTAGAACACTTTTTAAGAAGGATTCTTAAAAACTGGTACTGGTTTGTAGTGATGTTGGTCATTGGCTATGCTATAGCATGGGTATATAGTAAATATTATGCACAAAATATTTATGCATCAGATTTATCATTAAGTACCTCTAGTAACGCTTCCGAATTTCTGCCTACTCAGTCTAACCAATCTATTAACTTCATTTGGGGAGATACAGGAAATCAGGATGGGCTTTATTTGAAGAAAATGCTTTTATCCCGATCTCACAACGAATTTTTGGTGAAAGAATTAGATCTTTTTGTAAACTATTCTACTAAAGGACTTATAAAATCCACTTATCTTGACAAAGATGATTCACCCGTTTTTCTTCAGATTGATAAAAAACACCTTCAGCAGATCAATTACCCTATTACGCTGATACCGAAAGGAAATGGGGCATATGAAGTAATTTTACCCGAAGAAGGAGAATCTACAAACTTATATAACTATGAAGTAGAAGGATTCCAGGATATTAACTCTTATAGCAGGCCAGCAGATAAAACCATCAAAATTAATGAGTGGTATAATTCTCCTAACCTGAGATTCAGACTGCTTAAAAACCCTGTTCCTACCAAAATTAAGCTGGATAATATTATTATTAACCTGAACTCTGTCAACCAGAGTGTAGATGAAATTGTTTCTACCACAGGTGTAGACTTTGATAAAGAAATCAGGTCTATAATGATTATTACTAAAAAAGGATACAACCTTAATAGTACGGTTAATTTCCTGAATAAATCTGTTGCAGAACTGCAGAAAAAGCGACTGGCAGATAAAAATATCGTTAATAAGAATACAGACATCTTCTTAAAAGATAATCTTGGGAACGTCCGTAAAAAACTTGATTCAAGTGCGAATGTGCTTAATTATTTAAAAACTTCTGAAAAACTTTATAACATTAAAGACAGAGATGAAAAATCTCTTGAAAAAATAAAAGAACTTGAAGCTAAAAAAGCAGATATCATCAGCAAAATCAGTTCTCTGAACAATATTAAGAATACACTTCAGTCTCAGAATTTCGATAAAATGATCGGAACAAATGCTGCAGGTTTTGAAGATGGTGTTTTCTCAGCAACGGTTTCTGAACTTAAAGCTTTATATACCAAAAGATCAGAAATGGCCACTATTTATAAGCCGTCATCAGAACCTATGAGAGAAATCAACAGGCTTATTGATGAAGCAAAAATGGGGTCATCCAATAGTTTGAGAAACTATTACAACAGATATTATGAAGAAATCAATAAAATAGATCGTGAAATGGCTGGTGCCAATTCTGATTTAGCGACTTATCCTGAAAAAGAAAGAAAATATCTTGATGCAGAGAGAGGTTATAACATGATTGAAGCTACTTATAACAGTCTTTTGGGCAGACAGAGTGATACTCAGATGAGAATGGCTACCAATCAGTCTGATATAACCGTTATTGACCCGGCTAAAAATTTAGGACAAAGACCAATTGGGCCTAATGTGAAATTAGCAAAAACAGCTATTATTTCAGGAATGTTGCTACTGCCACTGTTATTTATCCTTATTGGTGAAGTATTTGACAGCAAGATCCGAAATATCAAAGAACTTTTAAGTGCTACAAAAATTCCACTTCTTGGGGTTATTGGAAATAACAGCAATGAAAATATGCTTACCGTTCTGGAACAGCCAAAATCATCTGTATCAGAAGCTTTCAGGGGGATAAGAGCCAATATGAGATTTTTGATGGATAATGAAGATCAAAAAGGTAAGGTTATATTAATCACATCATCTATCGGAGGAGAAGGGAAAACTTATATTTCCATTAACCTGGCATCTGTAATAGGATTAAGTGATAAAAAAACAATCCTATTGGGGATGGACCTTAGAAAACCAAAAATCTTCGGAGACTTCAAGATTGATAATAAATATGGTATTTCAAATTATCTGACCGGAGAAGTAGGAATTGATCAGATTGTCAATAAAACAAAAATTCCAAATCTGGATGTTGCCACTTCTGGACCTATTCCTCCTAACCCTTCTGAGCTTTTAATGAGTCAGAGAAACATCAGATTTATAGAAGAACTGAAAGAAAAATATGATTTCATTATTATAGATTCACCACCGGTAGGACTTGTAGCGGATTCATATGAGCTAATGAAGCATTCTGATGCCAATATTTATGTAGTACGTCATGAATATACAGAAAAGTATATGCTGAAAATGATTACGGAAAAGTATCATAATGATGAAATCGATAATTTGGGACTTGTTTATAATGATTATAATACAAAACAGGGTTACGGTTACGGTTATGGCTACGGATATGGCTACGGTTACGGATATTTTGATGAAGATAAAAATTATAAAGAGCCATTACTGATAAGGATCAGAAATAAAGTACAGGTATTATTTAATAAAAAATAAAGCATTAAACCCCCATTTAATGGGGGTTTTTTCATATTTAATGTATTTTCATTCTATGAAAAAAAGAATATTTTTGCCACTTTGCCGTTTACTTTATAACAAATTATGTTTTTTTGTTTATTTTTAACTAAACATTAAGATTATCATTAATATAAAAATGTTTTATATTTGCAAAAATTAAATTTTAAAATAACCATAAATCCATATTCTTTTATGAATAAAAAATTATTGTTTAGCTTCCTTGCCTTCCTTGGAATGGTAAGTGTTAAAGCACAAAGAAACGAATTGGGAGTTCGTCTAGGTATGAGTAACCTAGTGGGAGATGTAGGAAGGACAAATTATATTTTACAGAAGCCGTTGGATTTAAACAGAGTGTCAGATTGGGGCATCCCATTTTATGGAGGTTTGTTATACAGATTTAATTTTAACCCGCATCAGACTGTTAGATTGGATTTAGGATACAACCAGGTTCAGTTTAGTGATAAAGCTGCGAAAGAAGATTATAGAAGAAATAGAAACTCATACGGAAAAAATAACGTGTATGAGGCGAGTTTAATGTTTGAATATAACTTTTTCCCTGTAAATAATGAGCAGATCAGCATGCTGAGCCCTTATATCTTCGGAGGGGTTGGTGCTTTGATGTTTGATGCTCCTAAAGCTACTCTTATGAATGATTTCAGAAGAGATGCGGATGGTGTGGCGCAGGCTCCAATCAATGAATTGGATTTTACTACGAAAACAGAATATTCATTAGGGAAAAAAGTAACAATGCATATTCCTTTTGGTGTGGGTTTGAAGTATAAATTTAACCATTCTTGGGCAATATTTGCAGAAGCTACATTCAGATATACATTGACGGATCAGTTGGATCATAGTAAGATCCTTGACAAAGATGTAATAACTTCTTTTAATGCAGATATTTTGGACCCGGCAACCGGAGGTTCATTATTGCAGTCAGGAAATTACTATGCAGTTTCTAAGGAAAGAGAAGCAGAGTTTATTAAAAAGAGAAATATTGGAGATAGTAGATCGAAGGACTGGATGAATACTTTCAGTTTAGGACTTACGTATTCGTTCGGAAGACCTCCATGTTATTGTGAATAATATGTCGTTGATTAAAGATAAAATAAATTCTGAGAATTTACCAAAGCACGTAGCCATCATTATGGATGGTAATGGAAGATGGGCTAAATCACGTGGCGAAGAAAGAACTTTCGGTCACAAAAATGCCATTAATGCAGTAAGAAATGCTATTAATGCATGTAATGAGATTAATATCCCTTACTTAACACTTTATACATTCTCTTCGGAAAATTGGAGCCGTCCAACTGAAGAAGTGAATACTCTGATGAACCTGTTGGTAGAAACCTTACTGCTTGAGGCAGAAGAGATCTTCAGCAAAGGATTGAGAATGCATGTGATAGGTAACCTGGAAAAACTCCCTGCTTTAGTAAAAGAGCAGTTGGAACGTGTGGTAGAACTCACAAAAGAAAACACAAAAGGAAACCTTGTATTGGCTATAAGCTATGGCTCACAAAATGAAATATTGGAAGCCGTTAAAAATATAAGTTCTGATGTAAAAGAAGGAAAAGTAGAGGTAGAAAATATTAACGAAGGTTTATTTGAAAGCTATCTTTATACAAAAGATTTTCCTCCTGTAGACTTACTGATCAGAACCAGCGGTGAAATAAGAATAAGTAATTTCCTGCTTTGGCAGATTGCTTATGCAGAACTACAGTTTTTAAATGTTCTGTGGCCGGACTTTACCAAAGATATTTTCTTCCAATGTATTGTTGATTATCAAAACAAAGAAAGAAGATACGGGTTAACCGGTGAGCAAGTAAAAGGCCAATAAAATTTTAAGAAAAGAAAGACTCGATAAAATGAAGTTTAGACTATTACCCATCATTATGTTTGCTGCTTCTGCACATTTTTATGGACAAGTAACTCCACAAGACAGCACAAAAGTAAATAATGCTGTTCATGCAGAAAATGAGGCAGGAACTTATACACTTAAAGACATCGTTGTAGATGGGGTAAAAAAATATACACCAGCTCAGATCTTAAGATTTACAGGTCTTACCAAGGGAGAAAGCGTAGACATTCCAGGACAGAAAATCAGCAATGCTGTTAAAAAACTTTGGGATACCCAATCTTTTTCTGAAGTGGAGGTTTATGTTCAAAGCATTGAAGGACAGACAATCGTTCTGAAATTTCACCTGCAGGATCTGAAAGAGCTTGGAGAAGTAAAATTCGCAGGAAAAGGAATTGGTAAATCTAAAAGTGAAAAACTGGCAAAGGATAACAACCTTAAGCCAGGAACTAAGATTACTCAAAACTTAGTTTCTAGTCTTAAAACGAATGTCCCTAAAGATTATATTAAAAAAGGTTTTGCAGATGCCAAAATCAGTATTCAGGATAAAGTAAACGCGGGAGATCCTGCTTTAGTAGACTGGACCATCAATGTAGAGAAAGGGAAAAGAATTAAGATTGATCATATTGAATTTGAAGGAAACGAAAATGTAACCGATAGAAAGCTGAGAAACAAAGCTTTCAAAGAAACAAAACAAAAACGTTTCGGTATTGGTGGTATTTTGAAATCCTCAAAATTCATTGAAGATAAATATCAGGAAGATAAGCAAGGTCTTATCAGTTATTATAACTCCCTGGGATATAGAGATGCAAAAATCGTTTCAGACTCAGTTTGGAGAAATAAAAGAAATAACTACGAAATCAATGTAAAACTTAACGAGGGTAAAAAATATTACATCGGGGACGTTACGTTCACAGGTAATACCGTATACTCTACAGAATATTTACAAAGATTATTAGGATACAAAAAAGGAGATATTTACGATGCTGTAGGATTCAACAAAAAAGTTGGAGAAGACGGAGGTAAAGAAGATGATTCAGATATTAAATCTGTTTACATGAACAATGGTTACCTTTTCTCCAATGTAACACCTGTTGAGAAATCAGTGTCAGGAGATGCTGTAAATCTTGAAGTTAGAATTAATGAAGGAGAGCAGGCTACTTGGAATAAAGTAACATGGCAGGGGAATACTACAACCCATGACCACGTAATTCTAAGAGCATTAAGAACAAAACCGGGAGAGCTATTTAAGAAAACTGAAATTAAAAGAACTTACTTTGATTTAGCAGGGATGTCATTCTTTGACCCTCAGCAGATCGGTCAGGATATTCAGCCAAACCAGGTAGATAATACCGTTGATATTAACTGGAAACTGGTAGAAAAAGGGTCTTCTCAGGTACAGCTGCAGGCTGGTTACGGTGGTAACAGCTTCATCGGTACTTTAGGATTGACTTTTAATAACTTCTCATTAAAGAACTTCCTTAAGTTTAAAGACTTCAAACCAGTACCTCAGGGAGACGGGCAAACGTTCTCTATTCAGGTTCAGGCCGGACAGTACTTCCAGAATTATGGGGTGTCATTTACAGAACCATGGTTATTTGGTACAAGACCAACAGCCCTTTCTGTAAGTTTAAATAACTCAAGAGTAAGATATACAGATCAATACGGAGCTGCTCAAAAATTGAATATTTTCTCCGCTTCAGTAGGTTTAAACAGACTATTGAACTGGCCGGATGATTATTTCTCACTTTATACAGGATTACAGTTCCAGAAGTATGACTTCAATAACTATCCTTTCCAGTTTGGAAATACTACAGAAACTAATGGTACTGCCAATAACTTTAGTGTAAACTTAGGATTGAGCAGAAACTCAGCCGGTATCGACCCTATCTTCCCGACAATGGGATCCAATATTGAGCTTTCAGCAAAACTGACTCCTCCATACTCATTGTTTAAAAAGAAAGATTATTCTACTATGTCAGCTATTGACAAATATAAGTGGATGGAATTCTATAAGATTAAATTCAAGGCAGATGTATACAATGAAATCATTGGAAAACTTGTCTTAAGATCTTCTGCGGAAATGGGATTCATGGACGGATATAACAGCCAATTGGGGGCTCCGCCATTTGAAAGATTCTATATGGGAGGTACAGGTCTTTTCGGAGGTAGATATGACGGTAGAGAATTAATTCCTTTAAGAGGATATGAAAATGCCAGTACAGAAGGAGGCCAGGCAGATGATATTACGCAGACAGGTGGGGGTACAATCTATAACAGATTTACTTTAGAATTAAGATACCCAATCTCAATGAGCCAGACTGCAAAAATCTATGCATTGACATTTGCTGAAGGTGGTAACGTATGGAACTCATGGAGTTCTTACAGCCCATTCCAGTTGAAAAGATCAGTCGGAATTGGAGTAAGAGTTTATATGGGAGCATTTGGATTGATCGGATTTGACTTCGCACTAGGTCTTGATAAGACATTATCAGGTGATAAGTCCGGATGGAGAAACCACTTCTTGATGAACCAAACATTATAATTACAAATATGAAGCACTTTAAAATAATTTTCACATTCGCATTACTTTTGCTTTTTGGATTCAGCAATGCCCAGAAAATTGGAGTAGTGGATACTAATGAAATTTTAAATAAATTACCTCAGTATAAAGAAGCTGAAGCAAGACTGAATTCTCAGATCGATACATGGGAGTCAGAACTTCAAACTCTTCAATCTGAATATGAAAGAAAAAAAGCTGCTTTTGAAAGTGAAAAAGTATTATTGATAGGTGACCAGCTTAAATTGAGAGAAAAAGAAGTTGTAGACCTTGATAAAAATATTAAAACGACTACTAGCTTACGTTTTGGAGCTAACGGTGAAATTACAAAACTGAGAACAAACCTTGTTTTGCCTTTTCAGGATCAGATTTGGGGAGCCATCAAAACAATGTCCGAAAAAAATGGATTGGGCATAGTTCTTGATAAAAGCAATAACATTAGTGTTATTTTCCTTCAATCAAAATATGATTACACCGAAAAAGTATTGTCTATTCTATTGAAAGGAACAGACAAGAAGGAAAAAACAAATAGCAAAAGCAAAAAATAATTTTTAAAATTAACTTTTGCTATATTTTAAAATCTAAAAACAAATTAAATTATTTATTTACCAATTATGAAAAAATTAAGTGTATTATTTGCAGCAGTAATGATGGTTGTATCTGTAGGTATGGCAAAAGCTCAAAAAATTGCTACTTTAGATGTAATGGGAGTTCTTAACGCTATGCCGGAGAAAAAGAAAGCAGATGCTGATCTTAAAACATTCTTAGATACTAAACAAGCTGAGATTAAGAAAAAAGCTGACGCAGCTCAAACTAAATATCAGCAATATCAAACAGAAGCTCCGAAAAAAACAGCTGACGAAAACGCAGCAAGAGAAGCTGAAATGAAAAAATTAGCTGAAGAAATCCAGCAAATGCAGGACAAAGCTCAAAAAGATCTACAGGCTAAGCAGGATTTGGCTTTCGGACCAGTTGAGAAAAAACTGAACGATGCAGTAGAAAAAGTAGCTAAAGCTAACGGATACGATTATATTATGGATGCTAACTCAACTGCATTCCTTTATAAAGCAGGACCAGACGCTACTCCAGCTGTGAAGAAAGAACTAGGAGTTCAATAATTTCAGCAAATTAACAAAGATTTATAAAACTAACCACCTCTTTTAGAGGTGGTTTTTTTATTTTTGCGGAATGGAAAAAGAAGTATCAACTACGGTAAAAGTTAGGTTTAGTGACTGTGATCCCATCGGACATTTGAATAATGTAAAATATCTTGATTATATGTTCAATGCCAGAGAAGATCATGTAGAAACATTTTATGGATTTACATACGAAGAATATACCAAGAAAACCGGCTGTACCTGGATTGCCATTCAAAATGAAATAGCTTATATAAAAGAAGTAAGATATAACACTCAGGTTGTAATCAGCAGCAAAACCATCGATGTACAGGATAGAACTGCAAAAGTTGAAATCCTGATGAAAAGTTTAGATGAAAAAACAATTCATGCCGTACTTTGGGTAACTGTTATTTATTTCAATGTCAAAACAAGAAAATCTGAAGTTCATCCCGAAGATATCAAAGAAATTTTCGACAAGTTTTATGTAGATTTGATTCAGAAAGACTTCCAGTCAAGAGTGAAGTTTTTAAGAAGCCAAAATGCAAAAAATTCTTAGTCAGAAACTCTTATTGAAGATTCCAATTTAAAAATTAATAATATATAAATGAAAAAAATAGCAGTAATAGGAAGCAACGGACAATTAGGAAACTGCATTAGAAAAATAGCTCCAGACTTTGAACATCAATATGAATTCTTATTTACAGACTCATCCACTCTTGATGTTACCAATGAAGATCAGGTGAACGACTTCTTTTATGACAACAAACCTGATTACTGCATCAATGCTTCAGCATATACAGCGGTAGATCTTGCTGAAACCGAAAAAGAAAAAGCTTTTGCGGTAAATGCTGATGGTGTAGCTCACCTTGCTCAGGCGTGTGCAGATTTCAAATCTACCCTGATCCATATTTCTACAGACTATGTTTTTGATGGAACTACAAACCTTCCATACGCTGAAGACGATTTTACCAATCCAATAGGAGTATATGGAGAATCAAAAAGAAAAGGAGAAGAACTTGCTCTGGAAATTAATCCTAAAACCATTATCCTGAGAACCTCATGGCTGTACTCAGAATTCAATAAGAACTTTGTGAAAACTATGTTGAATCTTTTCTCTCAGAAAAAAGAATTGGGAATAGTTGCTGATCAGTTTGGACAGCCAACCAATGCAAATGACCTGGCAGAAGCTATCATGGAAATCATCGAAGCCCATCATAAAACCTATGGTATCTTCCACTTCTCAAACTATCCGGAGACCACATGGTTTGAATTTGCCAAAAAAATTGCTGAATTTTCAAAATCTTCAGTAAAATTGAATCCATTAACAACCGAACAGTATCCAACACCTGCCAAAAGACCCGTAAGAAGTACAATGTCTTTGGATAAAATAGAAGAGACTTACAAAATAGAACCCAAACATTGGGAAAACAGTCTTGAAGAATGTGTTGATACACTTTTACAATAATAATATATATGAAGAATATTGCAATCATCTTTTCTGTACTGTGTATCCAGCTTTTAAACGCACAAAATGTTTATTTGACTAAAGTCGAAAAAACAAATGATAATCCGGATAAATTCTTTTATAAAAAAGAAGGCGCTGCTGATGCCGTTTATTTAGGAGAAGTAGAAGTTCAGGGCTTTTCAAAAGATGATGCGCTTATATTTTCCTTAGTTTATAAAAAAGCAAAAGAGATCGGTGCCAATACTTTTGAATTAAAACCTTTTGAAAATGTAGATGGAACAGCTCAGGCATTCAATGCCGCCAATTATAAGATTGCTTTATATTATACACCTAAAGAAAAATTGGCAGCCCAGCATGGCGAGATGTATATATTTGCATCCTCTGAAAAAGATCAGAAAATAAACATCAACCGTAAAGACTATATTATTTCTCCAAGATCATTTTTAAAATTAAAAATTGTTCCGGGAGAAATCTATACAATTTCAACCAAAAAACTGTTAGGTTCTACTGTCAAAGTTCAGCCAAAAACGAATGATGATAACTTATACTTTCAGGTTTCTTCCTTAAAAGTAAAGCCGGATAACTCGGGAGTAGGAGGTTTGAATCTAAAATCCGGCGATATTATCGGTCTGGAAAAGTCTTATGCCGAATTTTTGAGTGCTATTTACAAAGAAAGCAACCCTTAAGCAATAGGCTGTAGCAGCATTATTACTGGTTTTACTTTTGGTAAATTTAAATTAAGAACAATTGTTTAAAATTTTTCACTCTGCTTTCCAGTGGATTAGGGCTTAATATTACGAAACGGTAAAATTTATGTTA
>NZ_VUNZ01000006.1 GCF_008386505.1 Chryseobacterium sediminis
GGAGAGCCTTCGGCTTCGTTCAGGGTGAGAGCAAAGGCGTGAGGAGTATGAATGGATAGTAGGATTAAGCTCCTGAAATATGGACAGGTGTTCATTAAACTATTTCCTTATAAAGCCCCTTTTACTCGAATAAATTCAATAAGTTTGTATCAGTTTTCCAAAAATAATTACAATGTCAGGAAACATTCTGATCATCGATGATGAGATCAAACTCCTTAAGCTACTGGGAATGATCCTCTCCCAAGAAAATTTTAATGTAAAAGAAGCTTCTACAGCCCGTTCAGCGATGACTATGCTGGAGCAATATGAATTTGATGTTGTTTTAAGCGATGTCCGTCTGCCTGATGCTTTTGGAGTAGAATTGATAAAGTCTATTAAAAGTAAATATCCCCAATTGGAAATTATTCTGATGACTGCATTTGGAAATATCACGGACGCAGTACAGGCGATGAAGAATGGGGCGTATGACTATCTGGTGAAGGGAGATGATAATGAGAAAATTATCCCATTAGTATATAAAGCTCTTGATAAGGTAAAAGATAATAAATCAAGAATGGTGCAACCGACGGTCACTAAAGGATTTGACCAGATCATAGGTAAGTCGCCTTTAATTCTTCAGGCTAAGAAATTAGCTGAAAAAGTAGCTTTAACGGATGCCGCAGTGCTTCTTACAGGGGAAACTGGAACGGGTAAGGAAGTCTTTGCGAGTGCTATTCATGAAGGGAGTGACAGAAAGAAATACAGCTTTGTGGCAATCAATTGTTCGGCATTTAGTAAAGAGATTCTGGAAAGTGAGCTTTTTGGCCACAAACAAGGTGCTTTTACAGGAGCTATAAAGGATAAAAAGGGATTGATTGAAGAAGCTAATGGAGGAACTTTATTTTTGGATGAAATTGGTGAGATGCCCATAGAACTTCAGGCCAAGTTGCTTAGGGTTTTGGAAACCAGAGAATTTATAAAAATGGGTGAGACGAAAGTTTCAAAGTCTGATTTTAGATTGATCGCGGCTACCAACAGGGATCTGGAAGGCGAAATAAAACAGGGGAATTTTAGAGAAGACCTTTATTTCAGACTTAACGTCTTTGAGATCGCTCTTCCGGCATTAAGAGACAGAAAGGAAGATCTGAAGATACTTGCAAAGAACTTTATTGACCTTTTTTCTCATAAACTACACTTGTCCTCAATTCAGGTGAGCCCGGATTATTATAAAGCGCTGGATATCAATGACTGGAAGGGAAATATCCGTGAATTAAGAAATGCAGTAGAGCGAAGTTTAATTTTAATGGATAACAATATTCTTGATGCGGACAGCCTTCCTCATTATTCAGAAAAAGCTATTCCGGAAAGTGAATCGTTAAGTATGCGGTCACTGGAAAAAATACATATTCAGAAAGTATTACAATATACAAAAGGAAATAAAGCAGAAGCCGCCCGTTTGCTTGAGATTGGTATAGCAACGCTATACAGGAAACTGGAAGAATACGGATTAAAATAAATCTTTTATCATTTTAATAAAGAGCCTATCAAAATGATAGGCTTTTCTGTTTTTATATAGTTTTGATTTGTGTTTTAACTTGTTGTTTATCAGTGTTTTATTTGTTTTATTTCCAGAATGGACTTTCTTTTGGCATATAGTCTCTGAATAAAATATTTAAAAATGACAATTTCAAGAAAAACGTTTAAAAAACGGGAGCATTCAACTTTTAGTCTGCTGATTGTATCGTACGTATTACTGACTCTTTTAACTCTAATGATTAAGATATGATGCTTATAAGTTTAATTCTGCTTTTTGCAGTATTGTTTTGGCTTTTATATAAATCAGTTGAATTTTTTGATAGAATATAAATTATGTGGAGTTTATTTTTCCTCTCAATACTTGCCTTTGTGTATATCTGTTATGTTTTAATTAAACCTGAAAAATTTTAATTGGTCATGAGTACAGAAATTTTAGGCATTATAGCAATGTTTGCTATCACATTAGTTATCGGAATATTTTTAGGTAAATACATAGCTAATGTTTATGGATACAAAAAAACTTTTCTTGATCCGGTTTTTGAACCCATTGAAAAGTTAATTTATAAAATATCGGGAATTAATCCTGCCCGCCAGATGAATTGGAAACAGAATATGTATGCCATGTTGGCGATCAATCTAATATGGTTCATTATTGGTTTTCTGATTTTACTCAATCAATCATGGCTTCCTTTAAATCCTGACGGGAATCCGAATATGTCACCTGACCTGGCTTTTAATACCACCATTTCATTCTTAGTCAACTGTAATTTACAGCACTATTCGGGAGAAACGGGAGTAAGCTATCTGAGCCAGCTTTATCTGATGTTTTTGCAATTTGTAACGGCAGCAACAGGGATGGCAGCAATGGCAGTTCTTTTCAAGGCTTTTAAAGAAAAAACCAGTACTGAATTAGGTAATTTCTACGATTTTTTCACAAAATCAATGATCAGAATTTTGGTTCCTATAAGTGTGATTGTTGCTTTGATTCTCTCTATGAATGGAAGCCCAATGACATTTGAAGGAAAAGATCATATCATAACACTGGAAGGTCAGAAAGCTGATGTTTCCAGAGGCCCTGTATCTGCATTTGTTGCAATTAAACACTTAGGAACTAATGGAGGAGGATTTTTCGGAGCCAACTCAGCACATCCGCTTGAAAATCCTAATTATATTACCAATATGACAGAGATGGTCACTCAAATGATCATTCCGTTTGCATTGGTATTTGCACTGGGCTTTTATCTGAATAAAAGAAAACTTTCGTGGGTAATCTTTACTGTAATGACAGTTGGTTTCCTTGCTCTTACCATTCCGAATGTGGTGAATGAAACCGGTGGAAATCCTCTGATTACACAAATGGGAGCTGACAGCCACCTGGGAGCAATGGAAGGGAAAGAAATCCGCTTCGGGAGTGCTTCATCCGGTTATTGGAGTATTGCAACCACAGTTATTTCTACAGGATCTGTGAACTCTATGCATGACAGTACAATGCCTCTTTCGGGGATGAATGAGCTGCTTGCCATGATGATCAACTGCTTCTACGGGGGCTGCGGAGTCGGAATTCTGAACTATTTCATATTTATCATTCTTGCAGTATTCATCAGTGGTCTGATGGTGGGGAGAACCCCTGAATTTATGGGAAAAAAGATTGAAGCCAAAGAGATGAAAATTGCTATGATTGTGGCTTTATTCCATCCTTTCTTAATTCTTGCGGGAACAGCTTTAACGGCTTATTTACCGGAATTCGGAGCAAAAACATTGAACAATCCAGGTTTCCATGGTTTCAGCGAAATGCTGTACGAATTTACTTCTTCTGCCGCAAATAACGGATCCGGATTTGAAGGGCTGGGAGATAATACGCCATGGTGGAATATCTCAACGGGAATTGTTCTGTTATTATCAAGATTCATCCCGATTATAGGGCCGGTAGCGATTGCAGGATTATTGGCGCAAAAAAAATATATCCCTGAAAGTTCAGGAACACTGAAAACAGATACTGCTACTTTCGGTTTTATGACTCTGGCGGTGATTTTACTGATTGCAGCACTGTCTTTCTTCCCTGCATTGACATTAGGACCTATTGCAGAGCAGATTCAGTATTTCTCAAAATAAAAATGTGAACATTAAAAATTAAAATCAATATTCAACCATTAAGGAAGCCGAAAAAGTTAGAGGAAGCTAGTCTGACACTTACTGAAACGTTCACTTAATATTATCCATATCTATCCTCATTATCTGGCAGACCTTGATGGTTATTATTGATTTATAATGATATAAACTCTTTCAAAAAAATGAAAAATCAGTCACAAACATTGTTTCAAAGAGATTTGGTAAACGAAGCGATAAAACAGTCCTTCGTAAAGCTGAATCCGAAAATTATGTTTAAAAATCCAGTAATGTTCCTGGTGGAAATCGGAACTGTTGTCATGTTTATTGTAAGCATGTTCAGCCTTACTGGTGATAAAACTCAGGGAAGCTTTTCCTATAACTTTTTAGTATTTATTATTTTATTTTTCACGGTTTTGTTTGCCAACTTTGCAGAAGCTATTGCAGAGGCCAGAGGAAAAGCACAGGCTGATACCCTTAGAAAAACAAGGGAAGAAACTCCAGCCAAATTAGTGGTTGATAATAAACCAGGTTTTCAGGTAGAAACAATTCTGAAAATGTCTGCTGAAATGAAACTGGGCGATGTTTTTCTTTGTGAAGCCGGAGATCAGATCCCGATGGATGGTGAGATTATTGAAGGTCTTGCAACCATTGATGAGTCGGCAATTACCGGTGAAAGTGCCCCTGTAATCCGTGAATCCGGAGGAGACAAAAGTTCTGTAACAGGAGGTACAAAAGTTCTTTCAGACAGAATCAAAGTAAAAGTAACCACAAAACCGGGAGAATCTTTCCTGGATAAAATGATTGCTCTTGTAGAAGGAGCATCAAGACAGAAAACACCTAACGAAATCGCATTAACTATACTTCTGGCAGGATTTACGCTTACATTTATTATTGTTACCCTCACTTTAAAGCCATTTGCAGACTATGCGCAGACTCCGATTACTATTGCGGCATTTATATCTCTTTTCGTTTGTCTTATTCCGACAACAATCGGTGGTCTGCTTTCTGCAATCGGGATTGCGGGTATGGACAGAGCGCTGAGAGCCAATGTGATTACAAAAAGTGGTAAAGCTGTAGAAACTGCAGGAGATATTGATGTTCTGCTGCTTGATAAAACAGGAACTATCACTATCGGAAACCGTAAGGCAACCCAGTTTCATCCTGCGAACGGAATTCAGCTTGAGGAATTTATTAAAGCTTCAGCATTAAGTTCTGTTGCTGATGAAACACCGGAAGGAAAATCAATCATTGAACTGAGCGCTTTGAAATCCGAAGATTTACTGGTTGCCAATCCTGTTTATATTGATTTTACAGCGGAAACCAGAACTTCAGGGATTGATTTTGAAGAAACAAGAATCCGCAAAGGAGCTTATGATACCATAAAAAAACTGACTGAAAAAGCCGGGAATATCTTCCCGCAGGAAACTCAGGATGCGGTAACAAAAATTTCTGAAAACGGAGGAACTCCTTTAGTAGTTTCTGTGAATGAAAAAGTATGGGGCGTTATTGAGCTTCAGGATATCATCAAAACAGGAATCCAGGAGCGTTTCCAAAGACTGAGAAAAATGGGAGTGAAAACGGTGATGGTAACCGGAGATAACCCTCTGACTGCAAAATTTATTGCCGAAAAAGCAGGAGTAGACGATTTTATCGCTGAAGCTAAACCTGAAGATAAGATGAATTACATCAAAAAAGAACAGCAGGAAGGTAAGCTGGTGGCCATGATGGGTGACGGTACAAATGATGCTCCGGCATTAGCTCAGGCAGATGTAGGGGTAGCAATGAACAGCGGAACCCAAGCAGCAAAAGAAGCTGGTAACATGGTAGATCTAGATAATGATCCGACAAAACTGATCGAAATCGTAGAAATCGGAAAACAATTGCTGATGACAAGAGGAACATTGACAACTTTCAGTATTGCAAACGATGTTGCAAAGTATTTTGCCATTATTCCTGCGCTCTTTATCACTTTTATTCCTTCCCTTCAGAAGCTGAATATTATGAACCTTCACAGTCCGGAAACAGCCATATTATCAGCAGTTATTTTCAATGCGGTGATCATTCCGTTCCTGATTCCCTTGGCGTTGAAAGGAGTGGCTTATAAACCCATTGGTGCAAGTGCATTATTAAGAAGAAACCTTTTGATCTACGGTCTGGGCGGGGTAATTGTTCCATTCATCGGAATCAAAATTATTGATTTGATAATCAGTTTATTCTATTAAAATTAAAAAAATGAAAAATCATATTGTTTCAGCATTCAGATTAACTCTTGTAATGCTGGTGGTTACAGGTATTTATCTGGGGATTGTATATGGGGGGTCTAAAATACTTCCCAACAAAGGAAACGGAGAAATTGTTTATGATAAAGGGCAGAAGTTTTATGCCAATATCGGGCAGGAATTCAAATCTGAAAAATACTTCCATGGCCGCCCATCTTCAGTCAATTATAATGCAGCAGGAAGTGGTGGAAGCAACAAAGGTCCAAGTAATGAAGAATATTTGGAAACGGTTCAGAAAAGAATTGATACTTTAAAAATGAAAAATCCGGAAATGGGAAATACTAAAGTTCCTGTAGAACTTGTTACCGCAAGTGGAAGCGGTCTGGATCCGGACATCTCTCAGGAAGGAGCTTTGTACCAGGCAAAGAGAATTGCACAGGCAAGAAATCTTTCTGAAGAGCAAATCAAAAGCTTAATTAATCATCAAACTGAAAAGCCGTTGCTAGGACTTTTCGGACCATCAAAAGTAAATGTTCTGAAGCTTAATATCGCTTTGGATCAATTAAAATAATAAATTTAATAATCGATAATTGTGTCAAGGTTTTAAACCTTGGCATAATAACATACCTTAAAATAATCGTGAAAAAATATCTAGTTATAAGTGCATTATTAGGACTGTTTTTAGCAAAAGCGCAGTCATCAGATTCATTGAAAACAGACAATAAAGTTACATTTTCCGCCTACGCAGAATTGTTTTATACCTATGATTTTAATGAACCTGGCAATCATATTCGTCAAAACTTTTTGTACTCGTATAACAGGCATAATGAAATGAACCTCAATTTGGGTTTAGTTAAAGCTAATTATCAAAGTGAAAATATCCGTGCTAATGTTGCTTTAATGGCAGGAACCTACGCACAGGATAATATGGCCGCTGAACAAAATGCACTGCGCTATATAAATGAAGCTAATGTAGGAATCAAAATATCAAAAAATAAAAATTTATGGATTGATGCTGGGATTATGCCTTCTCATATTGGTTGGGAAAGTGCTATTGGAAAAGATAATATCAATCTAACCAGAAGTTTTGCAGCGGAAAATTCGCCCTATTTTGAAACCGGAGCAAAAATTTCTTATACCTCAGATAACGGGAAATGGTTTTTAAGCGGACTTGTACTGAACGGATGGCAGCGTATTGCCAAACCGGAAGGAAATCAGAGTATTTCTTTCGGACATCAGGTTACTTACAAACCAAATGATAAAATCACTCTGAACAGCAGTTCATTCATCGGAAATGATAAAGCAAAAGAAGATAAGAGAATGCGTTATTTTCATGATTTGTATGGAAGCTTTCAGCTGACAGATCAGTTTTCTGCAGTATTGGGATTTGATATCGGGGCAGAGCAGAAATCAAAAGGAAGCGAACAGTATAATATATGGTACAGCCCAAATATTCTCATGAAATATCAGTTTGACAACAAGTGGGCGCTGGCAGGAAGATTAGAATATTACAATGATAAAAATGGTGTTATTATCAATACCGGAACTCCTAACGGATTTCAGACTTTCGGATATTCCCTCAACGTAGATTATGCGATCTTTAAAAATGTGGTTTTCCGTACAGAGGCAAGAAGTTTTACGGCTAAAGATGCCATTTTTGCGAAAAATGATGAATTTAAAAAAGGAAATTTCTTCATTACAACAAGTCTTGCAGCCTGGTTTTAAAAATCAGCTTAACCACAGTTGAACGTGTTTAAAGTAAAATTAAAAAGAATAAAATCAATGTCATCAGCAAAAGATTTTTTAGAACTTATTCAAAAGTCCCGTAAAGGAAAATTCAAAATTTATATTGGGATGAGTGCAGGCGTAGGGAAGACTTTCCGTATGCTTCAGGAAGCACAATCTCTTTTGCGAAATGGCATTGATGTAAAGATTGGCTATGTTGAAACCCACGGGAGGGAAGAAACGGTAGCTCTTGTAGAAGATCTCCCTGAAATTGAAAGGAAATCAGTTTTTTATAAAGGAAAGAACCTTGAGGAAATGAATCTTCAGGCTATTATTAATGAACATCCTGAGGTAGTTTTGGTAGACGAACTGGCCCATACCAATGTAGAAGGTTCCAAAAATAAAAAAAGATGGCAGGACGTACTGGAAATCCTTGATAACGGAATCAACGTTATCAGTGCCATGAACATCCAGCACATCGAAAGTTTAAATGAAGAGGTAAAAAAAATCACAGGAGTAGAAGTAGCAGAGCGTGTCCCGGATAAAATACTGGCACTCGCAGATGAAGTGGTGAACATTGACCTTACCGCTGATGAACTGCTGACACGATTAAAAGAAGGAAAGATCTATAAAAAAGAAAAAATTCAGACCGCGCTCAGCAATTTTTTCCAGAGCGGACATATTCTTCAGCTTCGTGAGCTGGCTTTGAAAGAAGTGGCCACCCACGTAGAAAGGAAGGTGGAAACAGAGATCAAAACCGAAAATTTTAAACCGATAAAATTCCTGGCCTGCATCAGTAGTAATGAGAAAATTGCCAAAAACATTATCCGTAAAACAGCAAGATTAGCCAGTTATTATAACAGTCCATGGACTGTTTTATACATTCAGAAGCCTTCCGAAAATCCAGAAAAAATAGCACTGGATAAACAGCGGTATTTGATTAATAATTTTAATTTAGCACAGGAATTAGGAGCTAAAGTAGTCCGGATCAAAGAAAGCAGTGTTCACAACGGAATTCTTGAGTATGTGATTGCCCATAATATCACAACGGTCTGCATTGGAAAACCTCACGCCAGTTTCTGGCAGCGGCTGTTGGGGTACAGCTGGATTTATACCCTTATGAACAGGCTGAATGAAAAACAGATAGATATTATTATTTTATCTTAAAAATAATGAAACTTAAAACGAAACTTACCTTAGGTGTTGGCCTTTTATTTCTGCTGATTGTTCTGCTTTCAGTGATAGGTTCTGTATACATTAATAAATTAAAATCCGATACTGAAAAAATTCTTACGGCCAATTACAACAGTCTGGAGTTTTCCAAAAATATGCTTCTGGCACTGGATAATATCAGTACAGACAGCACCGTTGCGGTGGCAGATTTCCAGAAAAATAATAAGCTGCAAGAAAAAAATCTTACAGAATTTGGAGAAAAAGAAGCCACTCAGAACCTGAATCTTCATTTCAACAGCTATCTGAAAGCTCCGGATATTAATAAAGAAAAACTAATCCGTGAAGATCTCGCCAAGATTATGTCCTTAAATATGAAAGGTATAGAACGGAAGAGTGATATCGCCATCATTACAGCCGAAAATGCCACTTTCTGGATCGTAAGTTTAGGAACCGTTTGTTTTCTGATCGCTTTTATATTGCTTTTCAATTTGCCCCAAACTATTGCAGAGCCCATCAATCAGCTTACCTTCAGTATCAAACAGATTGCTGATAAAAACTATAATGAGAGGGTTCATTTTAAAGGAAGTGAAGAATTCAGCAGCCTGGCAGAATCCTTCAATAGTATGGCGGAGAAACTTCAGGAGTACGAAAGTAGTACACTCTCCAAGCAATTGATGGATAAAAAACGGATCGAAACGTTGGTGAATAATATGCATGATGCTGTGATTGGTTTGGATGAGAATCATTTTATTTACATGATCAATGATGAAGCATTGAAGATCACCAATCTCCACAAAGAAGAAATTATCGGGAAAACTGCCCATGAGGTAGCCATCAACAATGATCTGATGCGTGAATTGCTGAAAAATATAGATCATCCGGTAAAAGATCCTATCAAGATTGTTCGGGATAACAAGGAAAATTATTTTGAACAGGATATTATTCCTATCAATATTGTGAAAACAGGTGAAAAGGAGAAAAAATATATCGGAAAGGTAATTTTGCTAAGAAATATTACCCCTTTTAAAGAACTGGATTTTGCTAAAACCAATTTTATTGCAACAATTTCCCATGAACTGAAAACTCCTATTTCTGCGATCAAAATGGGTGTACAGCTCCTTGGAAATCAAAAATTCGGAGAACTGAACGAACAACAGCAGGAATTGCTGAAAAGTATCAATGAAGACGGACAGCGGTTACTGGACATCACAGGTGAATTGCTTAATCTTTCTCAGGTAGAATCCGGAAATATCAGACTGACTATAGAAAAATGTTCCCCTAAAGAAATTGTACAGACTGCTGTAAAAAATGTTGAAAAGCTTGCCGAACAGAAAAATATCTCCATTACTACAGAATATCTTTTGGAAGATAGTGATGCCGTGACAGCAGATTTTGATAAAACAGTCTGGGTGATGAATAACTTCCTTACCAATGCTGTGAAACATTCTTTTCAGGATGAAAATATTCAGATTGTGGTAGAAAAGCTGAATTCATTTATTCAATTCAGTATTATTGATACCGGAAGCGGAATTGATGAAAAATACCACCGCCAGATTTTTGACCGTTATTTTCAGGTTCCCGGAGAACATCAGAACGGAACAGGGCTAGGATTAGCAATCTCAAAGAATTTTATCGAAAAACAACATGGAGAAATAGGAGTGAAAAGTTCTTTGAATAATGGGAGTACTTTTTACTTCAGACTGCCAGTTTCATAAGTATTATTTTACATTTGCGATAAAAATAAAAAGGCTGCGAATAATTTTCACAGCCTTTTATTATAACATTTTGTAAGCTTAATTCTTAATAAACTTCTGTACAATTACTTTGTCTTTTATAAAGGCTTTGAGAATATAGTTTCCTTTAGAAAGTTCAGAAACAGGAATTGAGTTTCCAGTTACATTTAATGAGCTGATAATTCTTCCTGCCGCATCATAGATTTCAACTTTTACAATTTCATTTTTTGATTGAATATTTAAAATATCCCTTACCGGATTTGGATAAACAGCAATAATAGTGTTTTCCTTATTGGTTTCTGCTGTAGCTAACACATTTTGAACGCTTGTTGTGTAAGTATTGGTTACAATAGGGTGGTTGTAATCAAAATAGATTCTCGCAGTATTGCTGAAGCTGTCCCCAAGATTTAAGGTGGATTTTGTTTTGATTTTAAACGAAACATATCCGTCATTATTCGCATCATCAAAAGGAAGCTGAATATTTTCAAAGATAAATTCTACAGTATTCGGATTGGTAATTCTTGTTGCGAAATTATGACTTCCGTTCAACGCAACCAAGCTTGATATATCAAATTTAGAAGTATCAATAATATCTTTTACAACAATATTCTGTGCATTTGCAGTTCCTGTATTTTCAAACCTGATCAGGTAATGTACATAATCTCCAACCTGCGTTTGCGCAATAATAGTTCCTTCCAGACAAGTCTTATCATTTGGATCAAAAGAATTGACAGCCGCTTGGTTTAATGTAAAATTATTGTCAGCAGGTGTTTCATCAGTAGCTCCATTGATTTGTGCCGTGTAATGCAGAATATCTCCGCTATTTACCGGTGGAGTTTGAGTTGGTGTATTCAATTTCAGTGTTACAGTAATTTCTCTGGTTTCCAAAGGGAGAAGATTGTTGAAGTTCCATGTTAAAATGCCTGTAGATTGTGTATTTGGAGCCACTGTTGCATTCAGAAAGTTCAGAAGGTTATCATCGAAATTGAAAACAATATTTCCTGATTGAGAAACTGTTCCTTTATTTTTGTAAACAATTTTATATTTTGTATTAAATCCTGGAATGGCAGGTGTAGTAGGAATTATAAGGATTTCAAGATCATGGTGAATTCCGTTGGGAGCTAAACAGAAATTTTGGGTTAGAGGACTTGTTTGTGCGGGAAAATTTACAGTCAAAGTACTCGGAGATATTGTCCAATAGGCTGGATTTTCTGAAATAGGGGTAATCGTATGAGTACCAGTCTGTAAAGGAATAGAATAATTCCCTGACGAATCAGCGATCATACTTCCTGTGGCAGATCCACTTGTAATCGAAAATTTTTGGAACGATTTGTTAACATCATTGGAGTCACAGCCATTGTTGTTAATATCATATTTTGTATTACCAATAACTTTATAGTAAGTACCGCCGGGTGTGAATGAACAGTAAGAATTCAAATTGATATTGTTGAGTGAATAAGACGTTAGGTAATTACTAATCGCTGCGAAATCACCATCATCACAGCAAATATATTTAAGATTAGGATTGTTATTATTAATATGAAACCAGGATGTAACATTCAATACAGTTCCTCCGCTTTTCAGATTAATGTTTTTTAGAAGTGGATTGTCATAGATCGTTATATTTTCCAATAAAGGATTCATACTTAAATCCAACGTTGTAAGATTATTATTTAAAGTACTAAACTGTCTTAAAGCAGGAAAAATTGAAAGGTCTATAGCTGTTAAACCTGTAGATTGTAAACCAAGAGATTCTATGTTTGTCGTGTTATTGAAAGATAATGTTGAGATAGGGCTTTGTGAAAAATAAACTGTGTCTAAATTTTGTAAATTATGTAATTGAAGTGTTGTTAAAGAATTACAATTATAAATTCCCAAATTATTCAGATTTGTACAACCAGTTAAATTAATATTATTGGTTGAAGAGCTGTTTCTTATTTGAAGCCATTCCAAAGCACTCATATTACTAAAATCTAAAGATTGAATATTAGTTTTATTGATCTCCAAAGATTTCAGATTAGGACAAAGGCTAAGATTAAGGCTATTGATGGGTTGAGTAGAATTTAAATTGCTGATATATAAAGTTTTCAATGAATTGCTCTGCAGGTTGTAGTTCATAATACTATTATTTTCAGAGGTCATCGTTACCAAAGATGTACAACCTGCAATATTAAGAGACATTAATTGCGGATTCGTAGTTACTGACAGAGCAATGAGGCTCGTCATATTACTTAAGTCAACAGCAGAAACAGAAGTTCCGAATAAATAAAGCTCCGTTAAATTGGTAAAGCTTTTAATCCCTTCTATTGATTGAATATTGGCTCTGTTTGCATAATAAAGATCAGACAGTTTTACAACATTATTAGCTTCACTTTGCTGTATGATGCCATCATTATTAGTATCAACGGGAATACTGATTCCATATTGATCTTTTGCATAGCCATTGCTGTAATTCGCTGTTAGCAAAAAGTTCTTAAAAGCTGCATCAGGAATATTCACAATTTGCGCCTGAAACACCGCAAAAATCATCATAGAAACGATGAAGTAGATTTTTTTCATGTATTATTAGTTTGTAGTTATTGCTAAGATTTAAAAACAAAAATAAACCATTGAAATTGAATCTCAATGGTTTATATAATAAATATTTTTCTTGAAAATTATTGCTTCTCGATCAGATCCAGAAACTGCTGCTCATCCAAAATAGTAATCGTTCCGATATCCTGAGCTTTTTTCAGTTTACTTCCGGCTTTTTCACCTACCACAAGATAGTTGAGGTTCTTGGATACTGCAGAAATATTTTTTCCGCCATGTTTTTCTACCATTTCTTCAGCTGATTCTCTGGTAAATAAGGACAGTTTTCCGGTGAATAGGAATGTTTTTCCTTCCAGAACGTTGGATAAAACTTCATTCGTATTTTCTCCCTTTTCAAGCTGTACTCCGTAAGATTTTAAACGCTCAATCATCAATACGTTTTCAGAATTCTGGAAGAAATCCACTATACTTACAGCAATCTTAGCCCCGATATCTTCTACCTGACAAAGTTCCTCCACAGTAGCATTCTTTAATTCTTCAATCGTTGGGAAGTTTTTGACCAGTTTCTTGGCAACCGTTTCCCCCACATGTTTGATCCCGATTCCGTACAGTACTTTTTCAAAAGGAATTTCTTTGGATTTCTCAATTCCTGAGATGATATTCTGAGCAGATTTCTCAGCCATTCTTTCCAACGGAAGAAGCTGCTCTTTTGTCAAAACATAAAAATCTGCAGGATTTTCAATTAGTTTTTCCCTGTAAAGCTGTTCAATAGTTTCACTTCCCAGATTATCAATATTCAAAGCTTTTCTGGAAACATAGTGAATCATTCTTCCAACCACCTGTGGCGGGCAGTGAAGTTCGTTCGGACAGAAATGAATGGCCTGATCTTCGATCTTTACCAGTTCAGTTCCACATTCAGGGCAGTGCTTGATATATTCTATTTCTTTGCTTTCTTCAGTTCTTTTATCTGTGTTTACGCCTACAATTTTTGGAATAATTTCACCTCCTTTTTCTACATATACGAAATCATGCTCATGAAGATCCAGTTTTTTAATGATATCCTCATTATGCAATGAAGCTCTTTTTACAATAGTTCCGGCCAGTAAAACAGGTTTAAGATTAGCAACAGGAGTAATGGCACCCGTTCTTCCCACCTGATAAGATACGCTTTGAAGCTCTGTCTCTACTTTTTCTGCTTTAAATTTATAAGCCATTGCCCAACGCGGAGATTTAGCCGTATATCCAAGCTGTCTCTGCTGCTGTAATGAATTCACTTTTAAAACGATACCGTCAATTTCAAAAGGCAGATTGTGACGTTCCGTATCCCAGAATGTGATAAATTCCTTTACCTCATCCAGCGTTCTGCACAATTTTGCCTGCTGAGACGTTTTGAAACCCCAGCTCTGTGCTTTCTGAAGAAGTTCCCAATGGGTCTCAGCAGGAATATCTTCAGAGATGAACTGATACAGTACCGAAGAAAGTCCACGTTTTCTCACTTCAGCGCTATCCTGCATTTTCAAACTTCCGCTGGCTGTATTTCTTGGATTCATGAAAGGATCAAGGCCTTCTTCCTCACGAAGCTTATTGATTTTATCAAAGTTTTTTCTTGTTAGATAAATTTCTCCACGCATAAAAAATTGTGCCGGGAAATCGCCCTTTAATGTCAAAGGAATATCTGAAATGGTACGTACATTCGGGGTAATTTCGTCTCCCTGAAAACCGTCACCACGGGTAACTGCCTGTGAAAGTTTTCCGTTTTCATAAAGAATAGAAATGGATGCACCGTCATATTTTAGCTCAGCAACGAATTCTACAGGATCTTCAATAGTTTTGATAATTCTTTTTTCCCAGTCTTCAAGATCGTCAAAATCATAAGAATTGTCCAGAGAGTACATCCTGAACTTATGCTGGATTGTAGGGAAAACCTTGGTAACACCACCTCCTACACGTACCGTAGGCGAGTTCTCATCATAAAATTCCGGATACTTTGCCTCCAGATCCTGAAGTTCCTGCAGAAGCATGTCGAATTCAAAATCCGTAATGGTGGGAGTATCCAGTTGATAATAGTTTTCGTTATGCTGGTGAAGCTCTTTGCGGAGCTGTTCTATCTTTTGTTGAATGTTTTCAGACATTGGGTTTCTATCTTTTGAGCAAAAATAACTAAAGTAATTGCATTTAAAAAATAACAGAATTAAATAATACAGGAAAATTAAAAATACGTAATATGTCTTAACAACCTGGTTTTGCAGGAAATAAAACATGTGTTTAAAGTAATTTAACACAACGTTCTGATTTAATTAAAAAAATGTTAAAACTTTCTTAAACACCCTGCCCTCAAAGTCAAAATACCTTTGCACATCTGATTGAAAGAAACCTCAACATTATCTATTAACATGAAAATCAAAGAGGTTTCCTGTCGAATATCAAAAAATTAATCATAAAGATCTTCGGAAGAAATGAAAAAAGTAAAGATTGTATTGGGATTATTGTTTTTAGGGCTTGGGACAATGGCGTATGCACAGACCACGCAGGCTTCTATTGTAGGGAAAGTTACCGGACCGGGAAGTACGGCTCAGGAAAAAGTGAAAGTAACCATCGTAAATGAATCTACAGGGTTCAAAACGGAAACGGAAACCAACTCAAAAGGAGAATATATTTTCAAGGAAATTCCTCTTGGTGGGCCTTATACAGTGATTGTAAATGATGATAAAAAAGAAGGTTACAATGTAAACTTTGGAGATCAGGTTACTGTAAATATGGATCTTGGGAACGAAAAGACCATTGAAGAAGTAAAGATTACCGGAAACCTTAAAAACAAGATCGGAAACCTTGGAGCAGCTACCGCAATTTCTGCTAAAAACATCAGTATGCTTCCGGTAAACGGACGAAACTTTACCAACCTTGCTGAACTATCACCATTGAGCGGAAAAGGAGGAAACCTTTCCGGGCAGTTAGGGTCTTCCACGAACTTTACCATTGATGGTATGACAGCCAAAAACCCTACTTCTGCAGGAGCTACTACCAGCCGAAGCGGTGCCCCTTTCTCAATCTCTATTGAAGCGGTGCGTGAATTCAAAATTACTACCAACCAATATGATGTGACATTGGGAAGAAGTGGAGGAGGAACCGTAAGTGCCGTTACCAAATCAGGAACCAATAGATTTTCCGGAAGTGCCTGGGAATATTTAAGAACGAACTGGCTTTCCAGCCCATACGATATCAGAGGAAACAAAAGAGATAATGATTTCTCTACTTCCCAGTTCGGATTTTCATTGGGAGGTCCCATTATTAAAAACAAGTTGCATTTCTTCGTAGCGTGGGATCACCAGCTGGATTCAAGACCTTTGATCATTGCCGATATCAAATCTCCGGATGATGAGAAGAGATTCAATACAACAACGCAGACGCTAAATCAGTTTGTGGATATTGCAAGAGCAAAATATGGAGTAGGAAGCGGTCCTCAGTTTGGAAGTTTTGACAAAGTGAGAAATTCGGATGCGGGATTTTTACGTCTTGACTGGCAGATCAATGAAAAGAACTTATTGACACTGAGAAATAATTTTACTTACGACCTTAATAAAAATGGTCTTGGCGATAATACCAATATCAATTTCTTTGAATCTTACGGAAACGACAAAAACCTTGATAACAGTTTATTGTTAACCTTAAGATCAAACCTGCAGCCTAATTTAACCAATGAATTAAAGGCACAGTATCTTTATACTTTCCAGGACAGTTACCAGAATAATCAATTAGGAAAACCTGTTCCGAGAGCTATTGTTGAAGGAGTTGCTTCAAGTGCAGGATCTACGAATATCCAGATCGGAGGACATCGTTTTGCACAGGAAAGTTTTAGAAATAATGTATTCCAGATTGTAGACAACTTATATTACAATACAGATAAAGTAAAATATACTTTCGGAGCTGATTTGATGTATACAACGGCAAAATCTGTGTACGGAAGTGAGGTGAACGGAAGATTCCACTTCCAGGGAATGGGTAATTTCGATGCAATGACTCCTTACCGATTCTACAGAGAAGTTCCTTTGATGGAAGATCCGTCTGTAAGATCAAATATCTGGAATCTCGGTGTTTATGGGCAGTTTCAGATGAAAGTGGCAAAAGGTCTTGATTTAATGGCCGGTTTAAGATTAGACTACGGAGGTTATCCTAAAGCAGAATTCAATCAGAAACTGTTTGATGAAATGGGAATCAGGACCGATAATCAGATCAAATCATTTGTAATTCAGCCAAGATTTCAGTTTGACTGGAATATCAATGAAGGAAATAAGGACTTCCTTAAGTTCGGTGCCGGAATTTTCTCTTCGGATATCAACAATTATATGATCATCAACAACCTTGTATTCGATGGAAAACACCTTGCTACAGTGGATGTAACGGGTAAAGATGTTCCGTTCCCGGATTTTAACAGTTATAGAAATGACTATAATTTGGTTCCTTCTCTTTCTCAGTATCAGATCCCAACCATCAACTATACCGGTAAAGATGCAAAAATTCCAATCGTTTATAAAGCGAATATCTCTTATACCCATTTCTTCAATGAAAGATTCAGAGCCGGAATCGCAGGATATATGGCTTTAGGTAGAAATAATTACTATTACTACGATAGAAATATGGTCGCCAATCCTTTCTTTACATTGGCTAATGAAGGAGGAAGAGGCGTATTTATTCCTACAGGTGCTATTACCAATAATGCCAATAACAGTGTAAGTTTTGACTGGAAACAGGGAAGAATCAATAATAATTTCGGAAGAGTATTAGAGTTGGTAAGTGATGGTAAAGTAAACCAGTTTTCCTTTGTGATAGATACAAGTTACCGTTACTGGAAAGATGGAGAAATCACCGCAAGTTATACATGGTCTGACATCAAAGACAATACTTCCTACAACGGAAACGTAGCAAACTCTGCAACATTATCTACCATGATTCAGAGTGACCCGAGAGATTTAAGAATGACTTATTCTGACAACCAGTTCCGTAATAAAGTAGTTATTTATGGGAACTCGCCAACGATTGCCGGATTTACCTTAGGAATAAGATATTCAGGAATTGGAGGAACCCGTTTCTCTGCAACAACAGGAGGAAATATCAATGGTGACTTCGTAGACTCCAACGACCTTGCTTTTATCTTCCCGAATCTTACCAAATCTATTTTGGATGATCCTCAGGTAGGGCAGGCTCTGAAAGATTATATCAACGAATATAACGGAAAAATTGCAGAACGTAACGGAGGTAAAAACGGTTTCTATGGGGTTTGGGATGTGCGTGTTGCCAAAAAAATAAAATTTGATAAAGTAGGAGCTTTTGAACTTTCTGTAGATATCTTCAATGTGGCGAACCTGCTTAATAAAGAATGGGGGGTAAACAACTCCTATGGAAATACCTCTCTGTATAAAGTAACCAAATTTAATAAGGATACTATGCAGTATGAATATGCCAAAAACGTAAGTGGAGGTGGTTTGGTTCCTATGTCAGGAAATCCATACCAGATTCAGATTGGTGCGAAGTATTCCTTCTAATAATTATCATTTTTAATCACTGAAGACATAAAAGAAATTTAAACGATTCCTATCAATATTAGTTTAAAATCTTTTATGTCTTTGTGGTTTCCATATTTTAATAACTACCTTTATCAGAAGTTTCATGACTTCTTTTTTAATTATCTAAATTATATTATGAAAAATTTTATCTTAGGGTTAGCAGTTTTAAGTACAGTTATGATGAAAGCACAAACCCAGATCATTGCCCATAGAGGATATTTCCAGACACAGCCTCCTACGACGGAGAACTCACTTCAATCATTGGAAAATGCTCAGAAGTTAAAAATATATGGGTCTGAATTTGATGTAAGAATGACAAAAGATGGTGTATTGGTGATTAATCACGATGAACATCATGGTAAAATGGAAATTTCAGAAGCTACATTCAAAGAATTGGAAGCACTGAAATTATCTAATGGAGAAAAATTTCCCACATTAAAAGATTATTTGAAACAGGGGAAAAAAGATAAATCTTTGAAGTTGATCGTTGAGATCAAACCTGCCAAGACTCCGGAAATAGAAAATGAAATCACGCAGAAAACGGTTAAAATGATCAAGGATATGAAGCTGGAATCTCAAAGTGAGTTTATTTCTTTCAGCCTGAATATCTGCAAAGAGATCAAAAAACAAGCTCCTTCCTTTAAAGTACAATATCTGAACGGAGAACTGTCCCCGGAGCAGATCAAAAAAGAAGGATTGGACGGTATGGATTATCACTACAGTGTTTTCCAGAAAAACCCTACCTGGATTGCTGAAGCAAAGGTATTAGGACTAATTACCAATTCATGGACAGTAAATGATATTGCTGTATATGATGAGTTGAAAAAACAAGGAATCGGGTTTGTAACAACCAATATTCCTGATCAATTAAAGAATAAATAACGATTTAAAATCTTTCACAAATAGTACAACTGAAGGACAAAATATTCCCCTCCTCTGGAGAGGTGGCGAAAATTCAAAGAATTTTTGACGGGGTGGTTTAAACCCATCTCAACTAAATAATAATCAACAATTTAAAAAGTCTGCTCCCTTATAAAGAAGCAGACTTTTTCTTTTTTTAAGTGGTAAACAAAAAACTATGATTGAATTTTATTTATTGTTTTGTAAATCAGTATTTTATATATACCGTGTGGTATTATCTCAAAGAAAGACAATAAAGATACATAAATACAATTGTAGAATAGTATTAAAAACACTTAATTGTGTAAATGGTTGTTAATTAAATATTTATGTAATGTTATTAAGGCTTGATTAATATACAGTTTAATGTTTTTTTAAGAAACGTTAAAACTGTGTTAAGGTCATCCTTATAATGTCGTTCTAATTTTGCGCAAACAAAAGGAAATGCGTAAAGAGACACAAAAACTGTTGGTTTTGTCGCTGTTAGGATTCGTCAGTGTTAATCTGGTGGCTCAGCAGAAAGCTAAAAAAGACACAATTAAAGGAATTGATGAGGTAGTAGTAACTGCTTTGGGGATCAAGAGGCATGACAGAGCTTTAGGTTATGTTGCAGAAAAAGTAGAAGCCAAAACATTTGAAGAAACCCAGAATAACAACTGGGCACAGTCAATGGAAGGGAAAGTGGCAGGTCTTAAAATTCAGACTGCCGGAGCAGGGCCGCTTGGAACTTCCAGAATTACTTTGAGAGGGGAAAAATCCATTATGATGGATCATAACTACGCTTTGATTGTAGTAGATGGAGTGCCAATGGGAAATTCTACCACAGGTTCCGGTACAGCAGCCTATGGAGCAGGTTCTGGAGGAGATGTTCCCATCGACCTTGGAAATGGTCTGAACAGCATCAATCCAGATGATATTGAATCTGTAACAGTCTTGAAAGGAGCTTCTGCAGCCGCTTTATACGGTTCCCGTGCAGCCAACGGAGCATTAATGATCACTACAAAATCCGGAAAAACAAAGAACGGAAAACTGAGAGTAAACTTTAATTCTTCCTCAAGCTTTGATTCCGTATTGAAATGGCCGGACTGGCAATACGAATATGGGCAGGGAACTCTTGCAACCAATACAGCAGGGAATTTTTACTATTCTTATGGCCTTTCCGCAGATGGACCAAGTACGGGGGGGACAAGTAGTGCTTTCGGGCCTAAATTTGCAGGCCAGTATTACTTCCAATATGATCCTACTGTACTGGGACAAAGTAAAGAAAGACAATTGTGGAGACCTTATGAAAATAACATTAAAGGTTTCTGGAGAACCGGTTCTACCTACTCAAACAGTATTTCAGTAGAAAGCTCTAACGAAAAAACAAGTTTCAGGTCTTCACTTACGTATCTTAATAATGAGTGGATGATGCCGAATACAGGCTTTGACAGGTTCAACTTTGCTTTATCATTTGCGCATCAGCTTACCCAAAAATTAAAAATCTCAACAAAATTTGCCTATAACACTACTTCCAGTGACAACCTTCCTGCGACGGGATACAACAACCAGTCGATTTCTTATTTCATGATTTTCCAGAATCCAAATGTGGATCTTGAATGGTATAAACCCATCTGGAAACCAGGACAGGAGCAGGTTGATCAAATCCATCCGTTCAGCTCCTTTATTGACAACCCTTATATGATCGCTTACGAAATGTTGAACGGGGTCAGAAAAAAGACCATTACAGGAAACATTACGGCAGATTATCAGTTTAATAAAAATTTCAGTTTAATGCTGAGGTCTGGTATTGAAATTCTGAATGAAAAAAGAACGACCAAAAGGCCATGGAGTTCTGCAAATTACCTGAAAGGGTTCTACAGAGAACAGTTTATCAAAAATCAGGAATACAACAATGACCTATTATTCTCTTACAAAGCAGACTGGAATAAATTCAGTATTTCTGCCTCTGCAGGGGGAAGCATCCGTTATAATGAATACCTGATGACAGATTATCAGGCCATCGGATTGAAAACTGCCGGTGAATACAGTCTTACCAATGCGCTTTCAATTCCGGTTAAATATCCGGCACCAAGAGATAAACATGTAGACAGTGTTTATGGATTGCTTACGTTGGGATATGACAATAAAATATTTGTGGATGTTACCGGAAGAAATGACTGGAGTTCTACACTTCCGAAGCAAAACAGATCATTCTTTTATCCTTCTGTAAGTACCAGTTTTATTCTTTCAGATATCTTCAACCTGAAAAGTAATAACCTGAACTTATGGAAACTGAGAGCTTCATGGGCAAAAGTAGGGATAGACAGTGACCCTTATCTTTTGGATAACTATTATAGTGCAAGCAACATTACAGGAAGTGTAATAGCGCCTACCACTTTCAATAATCCTTCCCTTAAACCTGAGAAAAACACCAATATTGAAGCAGGTATGGATTTCAGCCTTTTCAAAAACAGGTTGAACCTTAATCTTACCGCTTATCAGAACATGAGTGAAAACCAGATTATTCCTGTTTCGCTGCCTTCCGAAAGCGGATATTCCAAAAGGGTAATCAATGCAGGGAAAATCAGAAACAGAGGTCTTGAACTTTCAGCTGATATCTTAGCAGTGAAAGGTGAAAACTTCTCGTGGAAAGTAGGCGGGAATTGGTCTACCAACGAAAACAGAGTAATGACGCTGCCGGAAGGATTTGATGGAATCGTTTCCAACGTAGGAGATGTGGTATTCTATAAAATGGAAGTAGGAGGATCTCTTGGAGACATGTATGGATTTAAACTACTAAGAACTCCGGACGGAAAAGTAATCTACGGCGACAACGGGCTTCCTGCAAGACCTGCGGATATTGAAAAAGTAGGCAATGCATTCCCGAAATGGAGAGCGGGCCTTCAGAATGATTTCAAGATTAAAAACTTTACAATAAGTTTCTCATTTGACGGTCAGTATGGTGGGATTGCTTATTCTCAGTCGCATCATAAAATGTCCGAACAAGGGAAACTGAAATCTACCCTTCCCGGAAGAGATAATCCTGGCGGAATGATTGTAGGAGACGGTGTGGTGCAGAATCCTGACGGATCTTTCAGCACAAATACAAAAGGAGTCCTTGTATCCTCATATTATGGAGATTACTATAGAAGAGCCAATGTGGAAACCAACAGCTTCAGCACAGATTTTATTAAGCTGAGAGATGCAAGAATCGCTTACTCTTTCCCGAAAGAAACCATAAAATCTATAGGTCTGGATGATCTTACGATTGCCATTTTCGGAAAGAATCTGTGGATGTGGACGAAGTTCCCATTGTTTGACCCTGAAGTTGCTACACTGGATAATGCAACCATTACTCCGGGAGTAGAAATGGGACAGCTTCCAACGGCAAGAACAGTCGGTTTTCAGTTAAATCTTAAATTCTAAAATCTTTAAAAATGAAAAAAATAATCATAAATCTGACATTGGCTGCTTCTGTTTTTTTGCTTCAGTCCTGCGACAGAACGTTTGAAGAAATCAATACAGATACCAGTAAAATAAAAGACCCTTCTGTGGGAAGTCTTCTTGCTCCTATTCAGTATGAAATGGGAAGTTATGGCTATAACAGAGCAGACGATTTCACTTTTGATATTATGCAGATCGCTTTAGATTTTCCCAATGAAGGAAATACCTACAGCAGATACTATATGGATGAAAAAAGTGGTAACGGATACTGGAATACCTCTTATAAATGGCTTAAGCAGGTAAGTGATCTTAGAAAATATGCAACAAAAGAACAGAATAATAATTATCTGGCAATATCAATGGTCCTGAATGCCTGGATTGCTTCTAATCTTACCGATGCTTTCGGCGATGTACCTTTATCTGAAGCAGTAAAGATTGAAGAAAATATTTTAAGACCAAAATATGACAAACAGAAAGATATCTACATTCAGCTCTTAAATGATCTGAAGACGGCCAATTCACTATTCAACGTCAACCAGGCTCTGGCAGAAACAGATTTGTTTTACAATGCCAACACTAACAGCCAGACCGGTATCTTAGGATGGAAAAAATTCTGTAACTCTCTTTCATTAAGGTTGTTAACGAGAATTCTAAGCAGAAACGGAGAAGTAAACGTATATGAAAGAATTCAGGAAATTGTAAACAATCCTGCACAATATCCTGTTTTTCAGAATAATACAGACAGTGCGGTGCTGCCACTTTCAGGAGTATCTCCATATTTGCCGCCAATTGCCCGCCCTCAGGATTTTACAGCGTACAGATCAGCAGGAGAATTCTTTGTAAACGCCATGAAAGATAATAATGATCCAAGGCTAAGTATGTTTTTTACGAAAGCAAAAGCAACTACCGGGGAAGATCTTGGGTATAAAGGTGCTCCTTCCGGATATGCTTTGGGAACAGCTTTCAACTATCAGCCTTCCAATCTTAACCAAAACCTGGCAAAAGCACCATTGAAGATTTTAATCATGACCTATTCTGAAGTTCAGTTTATCCTTGCAGAATTGGTCAACAAAGGAATTATCGCAGGAAATCAGCAGACATATTACGAAACAGGAGTGAAATCTATTATTGAACAATGGGGAGCAACGGTTCCTGCCAATTATTTCAGTAATAGCAATGTAGCTTATGATGGCTCACTGCAAAAATTGATGCTTCAGAAATACATTTCCCTGTTTTTTGTAGACCATCAGCAATGGTACGAATACAGACGTACAAAACTGCCTGTACTTCCTAACAACGGAGGGCTTCAGAACGGAGGGCAGATGCCTGTAAGGTTCATGTATCCTACCACTACAAAAGTGATGAATACAGATAATTATAATGCAGCCGTACAATCCATGGGAGGAGATAATATCAACGTGAAAATGTGGTGGAATAAATAATATTCCGAATTAAAAATTAAAATAATTTAAAGATTAAAAGATTAAAAGATTAAAAGATTAAAAGATAATGAGTATCAGTATAAAACTTTTAATGCCTTGCATGTTGGTTTCAGCAATGGCATTCTCGCAGACTTCTGTTTCCGGATATGTATACGAAGACAATAACAAAAACCAAAAGAAAGAAAACCGTGAAAAAGGAATTGAAGGAGTTGCCGTTTCTAATGGTGTTCAGGTAGTTCTTACCGATAAAAATGGTAGATACAGCCTTCCGGTTCAGGAAGATCAGACTATTTTTGTCATCAAGCCTTCAGGGTATCAGACTGCTTTAAATGCGAACAACTTACCTCAGTTCTATTACCATCATAAACCAAAAGGTTCTCCCGCAGATTTCAAATACAAAGGAGTTGCTGCTACAGGAGATCTTCCCAAAGAACTGAACTTTCCGCTTTATAAGCAAAATGAAAACAAAAACTTTGATATTCTTGTTTTTGGTGATCCGCAACCTTACACAGAAAAAGAACTGGATTACTTCAAAAGAGGAATTGTAAATGAAGTGAAGAATACCAAGAAAAATGCTGTATTGGGTATCAGTCTGGGAGATTTGGTAGGAGATAATTTAAGTCTTCAGAAACCATATGCAGACGTGATGAAAGAAGTTGGGCTACCTTGGTATAATGTGATGGGAAATCATGATATGAATTATGATGCGAAAGAAGACCGCCTTTCCGATGAAACATTCGAGTCTAATTTTGGTCCGGCCAATTATTCTTTCAACTATGGAAACGTACACTTTATTATTCTCGATGATATTCTTTACCCGGATCCAAGAGACGGCAAAGGATATTGGGGAGGATTCCGTGAAGATCAGCTACAGTTTATCGAAAATGATCTGAAACTGGTTGATAAGAATAAGCTTATCGTACTATCTTTCCATATTCCATTGGAGCATAACAACGAAGACAGCTTCAGAAATGCAGACCGTCAGAAATTATTTGATTTCTTAAACCCTTTCCAGAACGTATTGCTTTTATCAGCGCATACCCATATTCAACAGCAGATTTTCTATGGAAAAAAAGCAGGCTGGAATGGCATCAAAGACTTACATGAATATAACGTAGGAACTACTTGTGGCGACTGGTACTCAGGAACACCAGACGATGCAGGATTACCTACTTCCACAATGAGAGACGGAACAGCAAAAGGATATTCATTCATCAGTTTTGCAGACAATCAGTATAAAGTTAAATACAAAACAGCGGGAAAACCGGACGATTATCAGATCAAATTATATATTCCGAAAGTGATTCCTTCCTCAAGAACCTCTGCAAAAGTATTGGCCAATTTCTTCATGGGAAGCAAGAAAGACAAAGTAGAATACAGAATAGATGGCGGAAAATGGGAAGAAATGGAGTACGATGAAACCATAGATCCGAATTTTGCCCTTTCAGTTTTCAAATGGGATGCTACAGAGAAAATTTTTCCGGGAAGAAGACCTTCCAATCCTGAAATGTCAAAGCACATCTGGGAAGCAGATTTTCCTAAAAAATTACCACTGGGAAAACACAAAGTTGAGGTGAAGGCTGTTGATATGTACGGAAATGAATTTACCGCTTCAGAAGAATTTGAAGTTCAGAATTCAATCCAGATTCCTTAAGCTTTATTTTTTTTACTATACTTTTTTTTAGATTTTGAAACCGGTTCTTATGAGCCGGTTTTAATTTTTTTACTAAACTTAGATAAACCACAAAAGTCACAAAAGTTTTTTAAGCTATAACTTTGGGTATAAGAAGCGAATTTAAGTTTTATAAAAATCTGCGTTTTCAACTTATATGAACTTTCTTGCAGGATGATAACAACTTTCAAATATTCTCAATGCTAATCATCTTTTGTGACTTTTGCGGTTGAATAAAATATAAGTTAAATCTGTGTTTTCACCCACTCGTAAAAATGTTCTTTCGTAACTTTGTATAAAGAAAAGTATCATTACTATGAATATAAACGGAAAAAATGCCATCGTAACAGGTGGTGGAAGAGGACTAGGGAAAGCGGTAGCACTAGCTTTGGCCAATGAAGGAGTAAACGTTGCCATTACAGGAAGAAACGAAGAAAACCTAAAAATGACAGTTGAAGAAATCAAAAAACTGGGAGTAAACTCAGCATACGCAGTTTTTTCTGTAGACAATGAAATTCAGGTAAAAGCTGGAATTGAATCTTTAGCAGAACAACTGGGAGGTATTGATATTCTGATCAACAATGCAGGAATCGGAGACTTCGGAAGTATCGAAGAAATGCCTTCTGAAACATGGGAACAGGTAATTAAGACCAATTTATTCGGAGTATATTATGCAGCGAAAGCGGCTCATCCGTTTATGAAAGCTAAAGGAGAAGGTGATATCGTAAACGTAGCTTCTACAGCTGGTTTGAAAGGTGGACCTAACATGTCCGCATATGCAGCATCAAAAGCAGCAGTCGTATCTTTATCACAATCCATGATGGCAGAGTGGAGAAGACAAAATATCCGTGTAATCACGCTTACTCCAAGTACTATTGCTTCAGATATGAGCATCCAGGGAGGGCTTACAGACGGAAATCCTGATAAAGTATTACAGCCGGAAGACTTCGCAGAATGGGTAAGAGACATTCTGAAAATGAACAGAAGAGCATTAATTGCAAACGGTTCAATCTTCTCTACAAATCCTTAAGAGGTTTAAAGTTTAAGTTTTAAGGTTCAGGGTTTAAAGTTTTTTGCAAAGAAATGTTACTCTGCCTTGAACAATAAAAAATAATAGGAGCGGGCTATTATCCTAAGTGTAGACGAAGGGAGCCCGCTTCATCTTTTTACACGTTTTACATGGCTTTAGCCGAAACTTAAAATCTTCCCGCACTAAAAAATCTGTGAAATCTGTGAAATTCGTGGGATAAAAACGTTACAAATAAATTTTCCTGCCATTTCATTCAAAAAAGCACAAAAATCCCCGGTTTCAGCCAAAAATGACTCCATCATTTTTTTAACAATAATAACATTAGTATTTTTGCAGCAAATTAGTCACATGCAAAATTATTTAGAATTCAATTTTAAAATTTCTCCATTACAGCCTTGGAATGAGATTTTAATGGCAGAGCTTATAGAAATAGGCTTTGACAGCTTTACAGAAGAAATTGACGGAATTTTAGGATATATCCAGACAGAATTGTTTCAGGAAGACCAGTTGAAAGCACTTCCGATCTTTGAAAATGAAAACGTAAAAATCGAATACACTTTTGAAGAAATGCCGAATATCAACTGGAATGAAGAATGGGAAAAGAATTTCTCTCCAATCAATATTGATGATAAAGTATTGATCAGAGCAGAGTTCCATGAATCAGTGCCGGGAATGCATGAAATTATTATTCAGCCTAAAATGTCTTTTGGAACAGGGCATCATCCTACCACTCACCTGATGATCCAGCAAATGATGGATATCGACTTCAATGGTAAAAAAGTATTGGATATGGGATGCGGAACTTCTGTATTGGCAATTTATGCAAAACAGCAGGGAGCAGGAGATACGAAAGCCATTGATATTGATGAATGGTCAGTAGAAAACTCAAAAGAAAATGCAGTTAGAAACAGTGTTGAATTAGATATTGAACAGGGAACTGCTGAAAATTTAGGAAAAGAGAATTTTGATGTTATTTTAGCCAATATCAACAGAAATATCCTGATTTCAGATATTCCGACCTATGTTTCAGTATTGAATAAAGGTGGAAAACTATTGCTTTCAGGACTGTGTTTCTTTGATGTAGATGATATTCTGGAAGTATGCAAAGAAAGCGGGCTTGAGCTTAAAAAGCAACTACAGCGTGAAGAATGGGTAAGTCTTCTGCTTGAAAAATAACACACAAAAAACAAAATACGAATATGAAAACTTTATGGACAGCTTTATTGATTCTGATGCTGCAATTTTTTAGTGCGCAGGAAAATGAAGTATATGCAGATGGTGTCTTTGGTTTTGAAGAAAATAAAACGCAGAAAATCTTTACAGACTGGACTCGTGTGAGACTAGATCCGGGAGTTAATACTCAGGTTGTGGATTCATTACAGACCAATCAGCAGGTAATGATTCTTAAAAAAGAAGAAACGGTCCTGAAGTTGGGAGAAAGAGCAGCCAATTGGTATAAAATCTCTTATCAGAAAGGTGAAAATACTTTGGAGGGATATATCTGGGGTGGTAATCTTTGCGTAGGATACCGCAACAAGAATGGTTACGATTTTCTTTTCGGGCTTTCCAAAACGATTGACAGAAAAAATAAAGAATACAACCAGATAGAAAAGCAGAACATTGCCGGAATAAAGGTACTGGAAGGAAGCACACTCATTGATGAGGTATATTTTGATACAGGAAAAGGTGAGGAGCTAAGCTCTGCGTCCTTCAATATAGAAAGCAGCCATAAACTGCAGAATGTTGAATTTACCCTGAAAGCAATGGTTTCCGGAGAGGCTTGTGGAATAGCAAGCTATGATCAGTATGTTCTTTTTAAAGATAAAAAACTGATTACCCTTCCCCAATTGATGAATGTGGGTGATGTCGGAGCTTATTATCACACTGAAGAATATGTTTTTCCTAATGATAAAGGAGGATTTCCCAACACATTTGTCCTTAAAACAGAAGATATGGAAGTAGATGAAAAAGACAGAGAGAAGAAAAAGCACTCTTCCAAAACCTATCTTTGGAACGGAAGTTCTTATAAATTAAAATAATACTATTCCTCAGAATAAATTAAACCGCTGTAGCCGCAGCGGTTTTTTTATTGTATAAAATGGCCTATAAAAAAATAGGATTGGAACAAACCAATCCTACCCAAACATGATTAAGTGTATAGTTGAGCCATAAAGGCTATAAGGAATTAATGCACAAAAAGATTTTTATTGATCCTTAACCAATGTTTCCTTGATACTAATTAAAACTAACTAAGTGACCTTTCGGCAACGTTTACCGTGTAAAAGTAATAGGTATTACTGCCGCTGAGAACAAAAGATAAACTGATTCAGCGAAATTAGTCGGTGAAACGGCGTTTTAATCCAGTGAAACGAATGATGTTATTCAGAGATAAGTATGCTAATTTAATTACGGCGGGAAAGGCTTTGTTTACGCTCTTAATTTTTGTTATTCCTTACCAACTTCTATTAATAGTGGGAATAATTGAAATTTGATAGCTTATTATGGTTTATTTAGATTGCCAGGTTTATGCTTAGAATTAGAAGTAATGATTTCACCTTTACTTTTTACTCATGTCATGCAAAGAATAGTATTGGAAACTTCTTATTAATTTATAAAACAAAAAAGACTCACTAAAAAATAGTGAGTCTTTAAGTGAACTTGACAGGATTATCTTCGAACTCTTTGGTTGCTGACCTTAATTGGGTTTTACGAGTATTTTGTTGATTATTAGTTGTTTATTGTTGAATGAAATAGTTCGGTTTCTGTATGGAGTACCAAAGACCATATATTACGAAGTTACACACAAGGGAAAAAGTTAAAAATACGGCAGATTATTTATCTGTCGTATTTAAGTTATAAGGCGTTGTATTATTTGCTGCAAAATACATCAAGCATATGGGAAAGTTCCTATCGATTCGGCTGGTATATGATTGGAAAAAAAATATGTAGTAACTTGAGGTAGACAATCAATATCAATATATGATTGTTTTAGTCGAAAAAACAAATGCTTGGTTACTTGAAACTTATCAATATGCTAGTTCTTTGCGTATTATGATATGACAAATGATTTTGTGTGTACCACATATTATGATCTGCTGTATACAGAAATAACTGATTTCATTGCCATCTATATGGGGCGAAATGGTATTTGATAGAAAGTGCTATCCATGACAGAATGCTGATGCGATTAGTGCTGTTTTTATTAAATTCAGTTGGTCTACCGGATTACATAAATTATTGGAAGGTGTTTGAAATCAGCAAATTTTTGTATTAAAAAAGTTTATTTATTTTTATACAACAAAACTTTTTAACCTTTCGAAAATGAATCTGCGAGAAATAGCCAATAAATTATTGAATGATAGTAAACGGACCCCGATTAGAGGTTTGAGTGCTATAGCAGAAGCTGAGAAATATTTACAACAAGCATATGAAGGAAGGTATTTTTTTGAATTGATTCAAAATGTTAGGGATGCAAATAAGGAAATTGAAGAGGATGGTGATATTCTAGTTGAAATAAAAGACAACATACTTTCAATTTCTAACACGGGAGCAGAATTTTCTGCCAAAGGTATTGAAGGTATCACCACCATTGGAAAGAGTACGAAGCAAAGTCAGGAGTATATTGGTTTTAAAGGGATTGGATTTAAATCAATCAGCGAGGTTACAGAATGCCCGAGTATAATAACCCGTCACGGTTCAATATACTTTGATCGGAATCTGACTCTTCGTGAGTATAACGAGCCAGATCTCAAGGAAGAAGAAGTTCCATTATTTTATTTTCCACATTTCTGCAATGAAAAGCTTTCAGAAGAAGAGGTGTTGAAAGGAATTGTGACCAAAATTAGACTTCCTATTAAAAAAGGAATTACGGTGGAAAAAATCACAGATGATTTTTCGGAAATAAAAGAGAAGCAGTTAATCCTATTGGGAAATATCCGCACACTTAGACTGGAATCTGAACAGATAGTTTCAATTTTTTCTATTATAAAAAATACAGCGCAGCATAGTATTAGTGTGACGAATAATGATAAAACCACTAAATTCAAATATTATAGTCCCATCAGCAAAGTTGAAATTCCCAAGAAAGTAGTTCAGTCTTTAGAAGGAAAAGAAAAAGAGATATTTAAAAGTTCTTTTGTTGATATAAATATTGTTTTAGAGATTTCTGAAATCGGGCAGATTAATCCAATTGAAGATGCAAAACTTTATCTATTTTATCCTTTACATATAACTTCAGGATTTCGGTTCATTATTCACAGTTATTTTATCGTGAATCCTGAAAGGACTATGTTACGAGAGTCTAAGCTTAATGATTATTTGCTTTCTGAGATAGGTAAGTTTATTGGGAAAGAAATGCTTGTCAAACTAAAAAAGACAAAGGTAAACACTAACAAGGTTCTGTGTTTTAAAAGGAATGAAGATGCAATGTTAGAAGTTCTATATGACACTGTTGTAACTGAGTTAGAAAACCAGAGGTTTATTTATGATTCCCAGACACAAAAGTATTTTTATCCCTCAGATGTAATTATTGCTGATGATTTTGATAAAGGACTATTCCCCGATGGGAAGTTAGGAGATAAGAAACTGATCTATATTGATGACAGTAAAGTCAGAGATTGGTTTCTTGCAGAATTTGAAATTTCATATTTAAGTTTTGATAGCATTGCAAATCATATTGAGAATGAATGTAAAAGGCAATTAAAGAAAAAAAATATTAAATTTTTTCAAAATCTATATAACTATGTGATTAAACATGAGGGGTTAAGCTTGACGGGAAAAAAAGTTTTGCTCACAGATAACTGGAAATTAATTTCAAATAGTGAGGACATCTTTTACCGTGGGAAGGGAAGTCTAAAAACTCCTATTGCACTTTCTAAGAGTATACAAAAACACATTCATTTTATTCATAAAGAAATAAGGATAAGTGATTTTCGTGAAGGAAAAAGTCGAACAGGGATTATAGAGTATAGTACTTACGAACTTGTAAGGAGGTTACTTAAACTTTTTGCAGAACGCTCTGTTCCGAAAAATGATCTACTAAATACTCTTTTTAAGTTACAAGATCTTGATGTAAAATCAGAATTAGAAATTAGGGAAAAAATTCGATTACCTATTAAAAGAACGGATAAATGGCTGTCACCATTAACTCATCCTATTTATTTTGAGAGCGAAAATCTAATGGATTTATATCCAAATGGGAATTTTATTGATGATTCAGTTTTAATTTCAGAAGGAGAAAAAGATGAAGAGCAATCAAAAAAAATGTTTTTCAAGAAGTTTGGCGTTTGGGAAATACCAGCCGTTTATTTAGCAGAAAAGCAGATAACCATCAACCCTTCTGAAAAAAGAGATCGTATACTTGGCAGTTATTCCGGTTTTTCTACGCGACCATTTTATATTAAGAATGACAGAACATTGGATTTACCTGAGCGATATAATATATGGTTTACAAATACAATAATAAATAATTGGAATACCTATCAGCTATTTCTTAATGATAGTTTACTGCCAAGGTTGCTATATTCTAATAGTTATAGTAACTGGAAGGAGGTCGATGCTGAACATACCATTAAATTGAGTCAATTTATAGAAAGGCTTGCAAATGAAGCATGGATTTGTTTTGAAGGAGAAGATGAACAATATGTAGCCAGCGAAGTAGTTGGAATCAGAGATTTTGATTTTTTACAATCGCATAATCACATTATCAGGAAATTTCTGAGACTTTTACCAATAGATTATGGAAGCAAAAAAATATTGATCGAAGGAGTAGGCTTGATCCATTTGGATGCACATTCCTTAGAAAACTTTAGGCAGCTTTTGCAGTCTATTTATATTAAATACGAAAACGAGATTCCTGCCGGAAAAGACTTTCTGGATTTCTATAATCGTATTTTGAGTAAGCTTGTTGATTTCTATGAGGTTGGCAATATTTCAGAGTGGGCCTTAAACCAATTAGGAAATACTAAGTTTTTAGGTGTAGATGATACAACTAAAGTTCCGTGCTGGAAATTTGCCCAAAATATATTTTACATTGATGATAAGCCGGCATATGATATTTTACCAATAGAAATCAAACAGAAAATTCAGCCACATTTCACAAATCGTGATAAAAATACATTTGGAAAAATTGCGGGACGGATTGGTAAGAGATTTTCTAGATCAATAAGCAAAGAACTTGTAGAAATAGAATCTACTAATGCTATATCTTTCATTTCATTTTTTGAATTGCTCCCCGAAATAATTGCCTTATTAGAATCACATTTAGGTGATGCTATCACTAAGTATTTTCCGGAGATTAAAGCCGTAAAGGTCTTTGAAAAAAGAGATTTGAAAGTTATGATATCGGTTGCGGATTCTTCACCTTTTGTAATTCCTGTGAAATATTTTGTAGGGACTGATTTAAATATTCATTTAACCGTTTCAGATAGTGTAACAAATAGGAATAAACAAATTGCAAACTGTGTTAATGAATTATTTATATACCTACTTGAAAGAGACTTGCGAAACTTCAATGCAAATCTCCTTAATTTTTTAAATGCAATCAATAAGCAAGAGTATTTGAAAAGCTACGATATAGCTGAGGAAAGAATAAATGAAATCAGAGATAAACTAAATGATACCAGTTTTTCACCAAGCCAAAAATTTTGGTCATCAATTCTAACAGTAAGAGGGCTTAGAGATGCAAGAGGTATATTTTTTGAAAATCAGATTGATATAAATAAATTATCTGAATTACTTGGAATAGGTCAGGAGATGGTTCAGGAAGTTGAATGCAAATTCGATTTTTTGCAGACAAATCATGTCTCAAATATCTCTGTTTTGATCAAGTTGTTGAATTCACTTTCTATAACTTTGGAAGAATTGAATGAAGTCATTTATCCTAGAATTGATTTTACTGACTTTTACCTTAAGGAAGTTAATAAGCTGAAAAATAAATTTGAAAAAGGCTTCAATGCAGTTTTGCATTCTTATTTAAAAAGCGAAAATAGTGTTCTAAAGTCTCAATATCAAGATTACTTAGATTTTTATAAGTATAGTTTAAAGATTATCATCCCTTTAAATACGCTTGGACTCAATGTCGAATATTGTTTTATAAAAGCAGTATCCGAGGCATTCCCATTTTTGACAATAAAGGATCATGATTTGGAAAAAGATTTCAGCTTTTTTAATCCGAATGCAATTTATGTTGCAAATTGTGATTTACTCAAAACTTTGTTGGTTTCAACCACTTTTACTGAAATTGATCTTGACAGGTTCTTATCTGAAAATAAAAAAAGAAGCCTACTTTATTTTGATGAAGTGAAAGCTGTCGCATCTAATTTTGAGAAATGGATACATGATCAAACAAATGATGATTTCAAAGAGCAAAAAGAAGATGTAATAACAGGCTTTTTAAGTCAGTTTTCTAACCAAACACATACAGAAATCGAACAGATTATTCCTCGCAATTGCGATTCACATTATATTTCAAATGGGAGTGGAGTTGATGGAAATGGCAAACGATACGACGGGGGCATAAATCAGGATTATAAACAAAAGATAGGATTAGTTGCTGAAATGGTTGTTTTCGAAAAATTAAGCACTATTTATAATGATGTTACCTGGGTTTCCAAAAATGCGTCTAAAGTTTACAATACACATTCAGGATATAATCCGGAAGGACAAGATGGGGTAGGGTATGACATTGAATACATAGATAGAGATGGTAACAAATATTTTGTTGAAGTTAAAGGTCGGGTTGATAAAAGTGATGCATTTGAAATTTCAAAAAATGAAGTTGATAAGGCATATTTAGAAGAAGAGTTTTATAAAATTATTATCGTGACAAACACAATGGATAATAGCCGCAGAAGAATAAGAGATTTGGGCAATATATTTTTGTTGAGTGATGATGAAGATTTTTTCTCTAATAGTAAATTTATCGTTATCAATAAAAACTTTGAAATTAGATTTCATGAGTAATTTTCTAATTGTCACAAAAGAGATAAGGATTAACTTGTAGTATTAATAAAATTAGGTACTATTCCTTTTTAATGAGGCGATTTAACTTAGGATCATTAGTGGGACAGTTCCTTTTTGTGAGGAGAACTCCAAATGTCGATTTAGTAATTTTAAGATTTTTGTCAAAGTATTAATCGATTTTTATTTTTGATTACTCTAATAATATCTCTTTTGTGTTTGTTTGTCAATACTAAGTTTATTTTCATATTCTACATTAGTTTAACTTTCTAAAAATAAAGCGTAGACTTTAAAAATAGCTGTCATTTTATTGTATTTAGCGTAAAGGGATTATGAAAAAGTTAACGAAAAACATATCAAAAAACGAGATATAATTAGAAAATAGATTAAATTAGTGACTTTAATTTATACGGACATGAACCGAATAAAGGAGGTACTTGAAGAAAAAGGAATCAAACAGACTTGGTTGGCAGATAAACTTAGAAAAAGCTATAATATGGTAAATGCTTATGTACAAAATAGACAACAACCTAGACTAGAGATTTTAAGTGAAATTGCTAACATATTAGAAGTCGATATAAGAGAATTAATTGTTTCAAGTAAAGATAAATAATGAACGAGGCAACCACTAGAAAAGATATCATCGATAGACACTTGCAAGAAGCAGGATGGAATGTAAATGACTTAACTCAAGTGATGCTTGAGTTTGATATCAACGTGGAACTATCAGAAAGTGTAAATGAACCTCAAGAGCTTTATCAAACTCATCAATTTTCTGACTATGTTTTGTTAGGCAAAGATGGAAAACCATTAGCAGTTATCGAAGCAAAGAAGACAATAAGTGATGCTGCTCTTGGCAAAGAACAGGCAAAACAGTATTGTTACAATATACAAAAGAAATTAGGTGGTGAATTGCCTTTTTGCTTTTATACGAATGGTAACGAAATATACTTTTGGGATTTAGGAAACTACCCTCCAAAAAGAGTTTATGGCTTTCCGACTCGTGACGATTTAGAACGTTATACTTACCTAAGAAAACATCGTAAAAGCTTATCCCAAGAATTTATCAATACTAAAATTGCAGGACGAGATTATCAGATACGTGCTATTCGATCTGTAATGGAATCTCTAGAAAAAAAACGGTCTAAGTTTCTTCTCGTTATGGCGACTGGTACAGGTAAAACCAGAACTGTGATTGCTCTTATTGACGCTTTGATGCGTGGTGGCTGGACAGAAAGAGTATTGTTTTTAGTAGATAGAGTTGCTTTACAAGGTCAGGCATTGGATGATTTTAAAGAACATTTACCTAATGAACCCCGTTGGCCACAATATCAGGAAACCAGTTTTGCTACGGATAGAAGAATCTATGTTTCTACATATCCGACTATGTTAAATGTAATCAGAGATGAAAGTACAAAAGTTAGTCCGCATTTTTTTGATTTAATTGTTGTTGACGAAAGCCATCGAAGCATTTACAACACCTATCAAGAAATATTACAATATTTCAATACAATTACTTTGGGGCTAACGGCAACACCAACCGATATCATTGATCATAATACGTTTGGATTATTTGATTGTGAAGATGGACTCCCAACTTTTGCATATTCTTATGAAGAGGCAGTAAATCATATCCCTCCATATCTCTGTGATTTCCAGGTGATGAAAATTAAAACTAAATTTCAAATATAAGGAATCAATAAGAGAACGATCTCATTAGAAGATCAAAAGAAACTTATTTTAGAGGGGAAAGAAGTAGCTGAAATAAATTATGAAGGGACTGATTTAGAACGTAGAGTTATTAATAAAGGAACAAATACTCTAATTGTACGCGAATTTATGGAAGAATCTATTAAAGATCACAATGGAGTACTTCCGGGAAAAACCATTTTCTTTTGCATTAGTAAAGCGCATGCACGACGTATTGAAGAGATTTTCAATTCGCTTTATCCCGAATATGCTGGAGAATTGGCAAAAGTAATCGTTTCAGACGATCCGCGAGTTTATGGTAAAGGAGGCTTACTAGACCAGTTTAAAAATCAAGATTTACCGAGGATTGCCATTAGTGTTGATATGCTAGACACTGGTATTGATGTACGAGAAGTTACCAATCTTGTATTTGCAAAACCTGTGTATTCTTATACCAAATTCTGGCAAATGATAGGGAGAGGTACTCGGTTGTTAGAACCTACAAAAATTAAGTCTTGGTGTATTAAAAAAGATAGCTTTTTAATTTTGGATTGTTGGGATAATTTTGAATATTTTAAACTCAATCCGAAAGGTAAAGTTTTAAAAAATCAAATCCCTTTACCGGTACGGTTATTTGGTTTATACATATATAAATTAGCTATTGGGATGGAACTTGCTGATGAAGATATTTTTGACCCAACTCTAGAAAAAATTAAAATAGCGATTGATAGCTTACCCATACAATCTATCGTAATACGCGATGCTATTAAATTTTTAGAGGAAGTTAAAGGAGATTTATTTTTTGATGATCTTAATACTGAAAAAATAGACTTTTTACAGGAAAACATTCGACCTTTGTTCAGGACAATTAGTGGAGTTGATTTTAAAGCGATGCGATTTGAGAAAGATGTTGTGGAAATTTCAATCGCATATTGGCAAGAAGATAAAGAAAAGTTTGAAGCATTGAAAAATGCCATTACGGAAGAAATTTCAGAATTGCCTTTAAGTATAAATGTAGTAGCAAAACACAAAGACTTAATACAGCAAACCCAAACGGATTATTTCTGGAATACTATAACAGAAAAAAAACTGAGTGATTTAATCGAACATTTAGCCCCTTTAATGGTGTATCGGGAAGGTACTGTAAACCTAGTACCTGCAAAGTATAATTTTACGGATGAGATATTTGAAAAAGAAAAAGTTTTATTCGGACCTCAGAATGAAGCCGTGAGTATTGAACGGTATAAGGAAATGGTGGAAGAAAAAATAAGAATACTTTTAAATGAGCTTCCCATTTTAAAAAAAATAAAAGATAATGAACCTATTTCTGATATAGAAATAGAAGAACTTTCTTGGATGCTATCACACGAAAGTCCACACATTACAGTAGACTTGCTCAGAAAAGTATATAATAACAGAAACGCTGCCTTGGTACAGTTTATTAAACACATTCTTGGGATTGAGATTTTGGATGATTTCCCAACGACGATCAGTAAGGCGTTTAATGACTTTATTGCAAAACAATCCAATTTGGGCGTAAAACAATTGGATTTTTTAAGACTTTTGCAAACTTATTTAATAGAAAAAGGGAGTATAGAGCGCAAAGACTTAATCTCAGCACCCTTTACCAGAATACATCCTAATGGGATAAGAGGTGTATTTGATGGAAAAATGATGCAAGAAATATTACAATTTATTAATGCCTTAGCTGCGTAATTATAACAATGGATAATCAGGAAATTAAGAGTAAAGTAAACGAACTCTGGGGGAAATTTTGGTCAGGTGGATTAACTAATCCAATAGACGCGATACAGCAAATCACATATTTGTTGTTTATGAAGCAACTGGACGAAAACGACCAAAAACGACAAGGTGATGCAGAATTTTTAGCAATGGAGTATAAATCCATTTTTCAGGGAAAATTCTATTTGCCTGGTGAGGAAGAAGATAAGGGTATCGAAAGAGAAGAGTTACGTTGGAAAAATTTCTCTCGCAAGCCTTCAGAAGAAATGTATCAATTGGTACAAGCCCGAGTATTTCCTTTTATTAAAAACTTAGGCGAAACCGATTCTCCTTTTGCTAAACATATGGACAATGCAGTATTCATTATCCCTAAACCAAGCTTGTTGACAGAAGCTGTAAAAAAGATAAATGAAATTTATGAGGTTTTACATGCTCAAGATCGCTTTGTAGATGCCCAAGGAGATATTTACGAGTATTTGTTACAGCAACTTAGCACCTCAGGTAAAAATGGTCAATTTCGTACACCAACTCATATTATAGAAATGTTGGTAGAGTTAGTAAAGCCACAATTGGGCAATAAAATTGCAGATCCGGCGTGTGGTACGGCAGGATTTTTATTGGCGGCTTACCAATACATCTTAACACAGTTTACCTCTTCCAAACATAAAGTGTTAGATAATTATGGCTTTACTCGTGGGACATTAGCTGATAAATTAGTAGATGATACCTCTAAAGAGGTTTTAAATAGAAAAACATTCTATGGCTTTGATATTGATCAAAATATGATTCGTATTGGGTTAATGAACCTGATGATGCACGGTATCGAACATCCTAATATTGACTATACGGATACTTTGAGTAAATTTTATAATGAAGATAATGAATATCATATAGTACTCGCCAATCCGCCGTTTACAGGAAGTCTGGACAAGGCAGAAATAAACGAAAGTTTTACAACCGATACCAAAAAAACCGAACTGCTGTTTTTAGAGCGTATCTATAAAATGCTACGAATGGGCGGAACTGCGGGTGTTATCATTCCTCAAGGGGTTTTATTTGGCTCTGGAAAAGCTTTTCAGAATATACGAAGTATTTTGATAGATAAATGTGAACTGAAAGCGGTAATTAATTTACCATCAGGTGTATTTAAACCTTATGCGGGAGTAGCTACAGCTATTTTGATTTTTACCAAAGGTGGCGAAACAGAACGGGTTTGGTTTTATAATATGGAACATGATGGTAAAACCCTAGATGATAAACGTAATGATCGCTTCGATAAAGAAGGTAATCGTGATTACGGCGACATTCACAAGATCATTCAGCATTACAACAATCGTGAACAAGAAAATCCTATCGATCGTACACAACGTTATTTTTTTGTGCCTAAACAAGAATTGATGGACATGGGTTATGAGCTTAGTTTTAACCGCTATCGAGAAGAAGTATATGATCCAATTGATTACAGATCAACTACAGATATTATGGCGGATTTAAAACAAAAGCAAAAGCAAATTGCAAACTTGATTGATGAACTTGAAAATATGTTGTAATGGAATTGGTGAATCTTAAAGAAATTGCACTTCAAATCAGAGGTGTTTCGTATAAACAAAATGACATTTCAGCAGAAATTGATAGGAATAAGATAATTTTACTTAAAGGAAATAATATTCAGGGAAATAAAATCAATTGGGAAGATTTAATCTATGTTAATGAGAATAAAGTTTCTGATATTCAAATACTAAAAAAGGGGGATTTATTACTAACATCATCAAGTGGTAGTAAGAACTTACTTGGCAAACATGTTATTTATACAGGTGAAGTTACAGCAACTTTCGGAGCATTTTGTAAAGTAGTACGTCCAGATAAAAATAAAATTTTTCCAAAGTACTTGGATTGTTTTTTTAAAAGTAAAAGATATAGAAGTCACATCTTAAAAGTTACCCAGGGTGCAAACATTAATAACTTACGAAATGAAGATATTGATAGTATAGAAATTCCATTCCCTTCTTACGGAAATCAAATTCGCATTGCTTATCTATTAGAAAAAATAGAAGCCACCATTGCCGAACGAAAAAATGCAATTGGTTTATTGGATGAATTTGTAAAAGCTAATTTTTATCAAATGTTTGGTGATCCTGTAAAAAATGAAAAAGAATGGAGTTTGTTTAATGGATTTGAATATGCTAACGATATTCAGGTAGGAGTTGTTATTAAGCCAGCCTCACACTATGTTAAAGATGGGGTAATTGCCTTGAGATCGTTAAATATAAAGCCTAATAAAATAGACCTTAATGACGTTGTATATTTTTCAGAAGTAGCTAACAAGACAACACTTTCTAAATCAATATTAAAAAAAAATGATATAGTTTTAGTTAGGACAGGCAATACAGGAGTTGCTGCAATTATACCAGATGAATTAGATGGTATTAACTGCATTGATTTAATAATTTGTAGGCCCAAAAGAGAGCTGATCAATTCATATTATTTGGTCTATTTATATAATTCAGAGAGGTTTCAAAAGGTAGTTGAGAATAATGAGGTTGGTGGTGTTCATAAACATTTAAATGTTGGTGTTTTAAAAAATATTAATCTTCCTATTCCACCTATTAACCTCCAAAACCAATTTGCGGATATTGCTCAAAAAATAGAAAGCATCAGGGCAGAGCAAGAAGTACAATTAAAAGATTTGGAAGAATTGTATGCATCGGTGAGCCAAAAAGTTTTTGCAGGAGATATAGACCTTTCCCAAGTGCCTTTTGATGTAAGTTTGTTACCTAATGAACACAATCCTATTGAAACTTCCGAGGAAGAACCTAAGCCTGATGGTGTAAAGCAAGAATTACTTAAAGAAGAAATTAAAAAGGTAACCCAACCTGCAACAAAAAGAAAACTCAATTGGGAAAATGTAAGTTTTAAAGAAGTGGCAAATTATATTCAAAATGAATTTAATGGGTATTATTTTAATGCAGAAATGTTACTTCGCTATTTGAAAGAAGACATAGGAATGGTTGTCAATTATTTTTCTTCTGTAGAGCAGAAGAAAAAACCACAATATGAAAATGCAGATGATTTTTACCGTTTTGTAACGACAGCTATTACTGGTGAGAATTCCTTTTTACAGTTAGAACAAGTATTTTACAATGCAGAAACAGAGAATATCCCTAACATTAGTTTTACTGAAACAGATTTAGTCAATCTGGCTAAGAAAGATAAAAAAGAACGCTCAGGCATTTATTTTCGAATTAAAGATGAAATTACTACGCCTTAAAATATTAGGAGAAGACTTTCGTAGTCTTACTGCTAATGTAGATTACGAATTTAATGATACTTTGGAAGACAGTAAATTATCTACCAAAGTATTTGCTGGTTTAAATGGTAGTGGAAAATCCAATTTCCTGGAATTATTAGCAGAGATTTTTTATTATCTGGAAAGAGTTAAACTTCAAGATACCCCAAAGTCATACATTGAAAATAAAAATTTTGGTTTTGAGATAGAATATATACTTCCTAAAACGAAGAAAGGTTTTGATTATATAGAGAAAATAGAATCGAGAGAAGTTTTGTATTTGGATAAACCATTTGAAAAAGATGTACATGTAAACATTAAGAAAGATTTAGAAGGCTTCCTAGAAATGTCTTATTCTTTAGCGGGTGAGGATAACTTTTCAGTAGTAGAAGAAAATTTCGAACAATTCTTACCTTTAAAAATCATTGCTTATACTTCAGGGCAAAACGAATTATTGAGTAATCCATTTATACGTTTGCGATACCATTACTTCACCGAAATGGTAAATAGTAAATACAAGGATTGTAATCGTCGTTTGTTTTTTTTAGATGCCGAAAGTAATTACAGCATTTTTGTTGCCAATATGTTATTAGGCAAAACTGCTCCATTAAATTATATTAAAAGTATTTTTAGGATAGAAGATTTACATTCATTTCGAATTACGTTTAATTACAAACATAATACCCAAGAAGCATTAAAAATATTAGAAAAAAAGCAAGATTTACTGAATCCATTAAAAGCATGTGCAACTACTTGGCGAGATGATACAAATGCTAAATGTTTAATATTAGACTTTTATATAACTGAAGCAGTACATCAAGCATTTCAATACTATTACAAAACAGCATTCCAACTATTTCAGACGTTTTACGAATTGCAAAGTTTGAATTTGTTAATCGAAAAACAAGCAGTTCGTAAGTTTGTAGTTAATGCGTCTAAAGCCATTAATATCACAGACGAATTATCAAAGTCAGATCCCTCGGATTTGATTTTTAGAATTGAAAAAATCCAAATCAAAAAACAAAAAATAGAAGAAGGTAAAAAGGACACACTCTATTACAAATCTCTTTCGGATGGGGAGCACCAGTTAAATGAAGTGATAGGTTCTGTTATGATGATGGAAGATGACGGCTGCTTGTTTTTGATGGACGAACCGGACACACATTTCAATCCAAAATGGCGAGCTAAAATGATTACGATTCTGAACAAAGTTTCTGGAAAAGAATATGATGCCCATGGAAATCCTGAAAATATAAGGAAGCATGAGTTGATTATGACCACGCATTCTCCTTTTATCATTAGTGATAACCAGAAAGATAATGTGTATAAGTTTATACGAAAAGATAAAACTTTGAAATTGGAAAATCCTAAACATGAAACTTATGGTACTTCCATTACTTTTTTAATGAAGCAGATTTTTGATAGAGATATTACTATATCAGATTACGCAAACAACGAACTGATTGATTTGAAAAGAGAGATACAAAATATAAATGATACAGCATTATTGGCTGAAAAAATTGATGAGATAGAAGAACGTTTGATGGGCTTTGGGGAGAGTATAGAAAAATTTGATTTGTATAACTATTTAAGTCAAGTGAAGAAGAAATAATGTTATACACTTACATAGATATAGAACACCCAATCCATCAATTGCAAAATAATATTTGTTATTATTTTGAGCGTTTGTTTGATTTGGAACCTCAACCTTACGATAGTACTGTAGTACTTCAAGCAGGTTTTATAACTTTAATAAATTCATCAAATAAGTTTAAAAATTATTTAAAGGAAATAGCGGAAAGATATGTTGCATTACCTGACGGGGAAAGAGATATTATAAAAAAAGCATATTATAACCATTTCAATATTGAGAATCTATGTAATGATACAACCTTAGAAGTTGTAAAATATACCGAAATAGTCAATGAAGATTTTCGAAAAATTTTAAAAGAATTTTTAACATGGTTATGGGATGATTATGACAGCTTACCAAAAGCATTAAAAGATGAATATAAGGATGTGCAAGATCATTTTAATGAATTTAAAAAAGTTCAAATAGGCAAAGTCTGCCCTTTTTGTGGAATTAGTAGTTTAAAACCCCGTACAGATAGAAAAAGGCGAAATGCTTATGATCATTATATTCCTAAGGCAATGTATCCTTTTGTCTCAATAAATTTCAAAAATTTGTTTCCTGCCTGTCATGAATGTAATTCAGATGAAAAAAAGAATATGATACGCCTTTAAAAAATGATATAAGGCAAAAAGTTCTTTTCCCTTTTAGCACTACTTACACAATTGATGAGATAACCATTAGTATTAGTCCCCAAGAAGCATTTAATACTCTAAATCTAGGAACATTGTTGAGTGATATAGATTGGAATATTTCGTTTATATTAAACTCAGGGAGTATTGATATCTATAATGTTTGGGATGATATTTTTAGAATCAAGACAAGGTACAAAGAATACATTATAGATTACGAGGATACATGGTTTACAGATTTTGTTATAAAAAAATTTAATGAAAAAGTTGTAACCAATGTATCAACATTTGAGCATTACAAAAATGAACTAATTGATGATTCAAGAGATTTAATGATAAAAGATCCTTTATCTATATTGAAATATATCTATTTTACCTTCATTTTTAATATACCAGATATTGAAAATAAGTTGAGACAAGTTGTAATGGCTTAAGAAACTATTGAAATTAAATCAATCCTAATTTTCATTTCAGAAATAATTGAGAGTATACGTTTTCAGAAATAAGAGAGTCTTAAAAGATTAAGAGCTTTTCATTTCTCATATCATATGTTTAAAAATACTAATCTTGTAGTAGTAGATTAAGCAAACATTATTCATATGAAAACAGCCTATTTATACGTCCGTGTAAGTACAGACGAGCAAAAAAGAAAAGGGTACTCCTTACCTGAGCAAGAGGACAGGTTATTAAAATATTGTAAATATAACAATATTGAAGTCAAGGGAATTTATCGTGAAGACTTCTCAGCTAAGAATTTCAATCGGCCTGAATGGAAAAGCCTATTCACAACAATTAAGCACAAATCACTAAAGGAAGAAGCTAATATATTGTTCATTAAATGGGATCGATTCAGTCGTAATGTTGAATATGCCTATGAAATGATAGGAAAGCTTCGGAAATATAAAACAACAGCAATGGCTATTGATCAGCCTGTAGATTTCTCGGTGCCGGAAAGCACGGTTATGCTTGCTGTATACCTTTCTGTACCAGAAGCCGAAAACAGTAGGAGAGCCCAGAATACAGCAAATGGAATTCGTCGGGCTAAATTAATGGGTAGGTATACTAATAAGGCGCCATTAGGATTTATTAATCTGACACTGTTAGATGGTAAAAAAATAATTACTCCTAAACAACCAGAAGCAGACATTATAAAATGGGTATTCCATCAACTTTCAAAAAATATTCACAAAATAGAAGAGATTAGAAAAATGGCGACTGATAAAGGTTTGATATGCTCACGATCGCATTTTTTCAGATTGATACGTAATCCGGTTTATTGTGGTCTTATATCAGTAAATATTAGCGCAGAAGAACAACAAATGATTAAAGGAATGCATGAGGCACTAATTTCCGAAAGTCAGTTTTATGACGTGCAGCGTATTATTACAACAAAAAGACAAGTTACTGCTAAAGCAGATACTCTAAAAGCAACATTTTTTCTAAGAGGCTTCTTAATATGTCCCCATTGTAATCAAAAACTTAGTGGAAGCTTTTCTAAAGGCAAAACCAAAAAATATCCCTACTATCACTGTCATGGACGATGTAAGACAAGAATAAATGCAATTCTTCTTAATGAATGTTATCAGAATAAACTTCAAGAACTAATATTATCAAATAATGCAGCTGAATTATTCAACAGTATTTTAGAAGATCAGAATATAAAAACACAGAAAACAAATTATTTACATGAACGGATGTTAGCCGAGAGAAAATTGAAAGAAGAAGGATTAACTCTCTCTCAGGCTAGAAAGTTATTTGTAGCAAGGATCTTGAAACTTGACGATTATAATGAATTAAAAAAAGAGAATCAAGTTAATTCTCAATGCTTAAAAAAAGAGCTACGTAATATCAATACTAAATTAAGAGATATTGATAGGCAGGAAAGATTGGAAGGCAAATTATTTTTGGATCTTTTTTACGGATTTTCGGAATTTGATACAGCTGATAAAAAGCATCTTTTGAGTTTAATTCCTCCTGTTAATGTTGACTACCAAAAAGGCAGCCTTTCTTTAGATCTAAATGATGCATTATTAAAAGTACTATCGAAAAAAGCTAATCGAAAAAATATGAAAAATGAATTTCATGTATAAAAAAATATCAATTGAACAGGCAATTGCCCTATTAGCAAAGAATGGCATTAAAGTAGATGATGAAGAAATAGCAGTTATTTTGGACTTGCTTTATCTTATCTCAAAAAATTATAAAAAACCAGAACAAAAGACACTATAACCCTAAGGAGATTTCGAATTTGCGAAAAAGTCCTATAGAAATATATTGAGGCTCTTCTAGATAATTTCAAACAAGTGATAGAGGAATTCCAGCTTCAAAAATCGAACTCTAAATATCCCAATTGTAAAAGTTTGGGCCACAGATTTTTATGGGTATAAAAAATGAGACAACTTTTAAAAAGTTGTCTCATTTCGTGAGCGCGAAAGGATTCGAACCTTTGACCGTCTGCTTAGAAGGCAGATGCTCTATCCAGCTGAGCTACGCACCCATTAAGTAATTTTGAGAAAACTACTAAAACAGTCGGGGCGGCAGGATTCGAACCTGCGACCTCCTGGTCCCAAACCAGGCGCGATGACCGGACTACGCTACGCCCCGAGGGTGTCATCAGTAACGATATTTACTTCGTTTTTGCGGTTGCAAAGGTACAATACTTTTTCAAATAAAAAAATAAAATGAAGAATAATTTTAAATTAATTTTTGATGAATAGAACTTTATTAACTTTACATGATTAATAACCATTGACTTATCGTATTTGAAAAAAGGTGAAAAAATTTTCATTTTTTTTTACTTTTTTATTTAAAACCGTTTGTTCATGGTTTCCGCTTTAATAAAGGATTTCATTGATCATTCAGTAAAATGAAAGAATTAGAAGTTTTTTCTCTGTTAAAAATTGTTAAAAAAAAAATCGTGGTATCTATTTCTTTTATAAATTTGCAAAAAAAAATTAATACCACGATAATACTATGAAGAAACCAACCATTTTCATCTCTTTCTCCTATCATATTCTGAATTTTTAAGATAGTTTTCTTTTTTCGGTTAATTTTCAAACTAAACTTGAGTTGGCTTCTGCTGACTATTCATTTGGTAAAAAATATCTAGTATGTATAACTCTTTTTATGCTAAGGCATTCGCGGTAATTTGTTTATCGTGTTCTGTGTCTGTTTATTCTCAACTAGTGGGATCTGATGCCCTATTATGGGAAAAAGCTAATCCAACCCTTCGTGAAGTAACGAAGTGCAAAGATGAAAACTTACTCAATTTTCATTGTGGTATCAAGGATAAGCTTTTCAAAAAATATATTAAATACAGTAAAAATAAGAGTCATACTCTTACGGTTGTCCACCGATCGAAGGAAGATGAGTTGATATGGGAAAATACTGAAAAAAAGATTTCCCTGGGAAATAACAACTTTAAAACTGGTAGAGAAAAGACTGTTGAAATTAGAAAAAGGCCAAGTCTTTTTTCGTTTGTAGCGGTTGCAGATCCAAATCGTGATAAATCTGATAGTTTGAAAATTAAATTTGAAGATCAGAATCTTTACGAGATGATATTTTTTCCAAGAAAAGCAAAATCTTCAGATCTTGGTAAGATACATTCCTATCTCTCTATTAAATATGGAATTTCATTGGAAAAAGGGAAATATTACAGCAGTGATGGAAAGGTGATCTGGGATCCTGAAAAGCATAAAGAATTTAGGTATAAACCAACAGGATTAGGAAGGGACAATGGTAATGAATTGTATCAAAAACAATCTTCCAACCAGGCTGATCTATTTTTAACAATTGGGAAAAATTCTATTGAAAGAACCAATGTAGAGAATCAGGCTGTTTTTGAGAATAATCAGTTTGTGATTTGGTCTGATGATAATAATGAATTGGTTTTAAAAAATGATAGAAACTTTGATGTTTTGCAAAAAAACTGGGAAATCAACTTCATAGGTAATAAAGTTTCTAAAACGGATTACAGTGTAAGAATATTGAAAGAAACGGTGAATCCAAGATCTTTACCTGTTGCCTATTGGATGTTCTTGAAGAAACCTGACGGGAATATTCAAAAAATTCAGGGATCTGAAACGGCAAACTATATCATTTTTAATAAAGTTGATTTCCTTAATGACTTTGATAATGGCGATACGGCCCATTTCACCTTTGCAGTAAGTCCATTGAAAGAGGCTAAGAGTGAAGGTGGGAATCAAAAATCAGATTCCGGATTTTCAATTAGTAGCAGTGAGTTATCACTGAATATGACTAAAATTAATCTTTATCCGAATCCTGTCAAAAAAGGTCAGACTTTTACAGTGACTTTCCCTCCTATGGAAGGACTTGGGATTTCCATTTATGATGGAGCTGGAAGATTGGTCAAATTTGATAATATCGACCGAAAATCAAATCATTACACGGGTCAGCTTGAAGTTCAAAGTGCCTATATCATTAATCTTATCCAAGATAAAAAAATTATAAAAACGTTCAAATTAATCGTTGATTAAACTAAACCATGAAAATAAATACGGATCAATTTCCTGTTACCAAGAAGTCTTGTCTGTTGATAGTTTTCTTTGCGTTCATGTTTGTTTTTGCAAGCTTTACCAAAGAAGACAGGCAGAAGGTGCTGGGATTTAAAAAAGAACTTATAAGTAAATGGACTGATAAAAAAGTTGATTTACTTGATGAAAATGCAAAAGACACCTCTTTTAATCAATTAACACCATCCGAAGGATCGTCAAACAAAAATGTTTTAGGTGAAGATCATTCTATATTTTTAAATTCGGGAAATAAGAATTTAGAACATTCTGAATCTGAGAATAATAGTGGAGGTAATAATAGCAGTTTTTATCCATCAAAGGAAAGAGAAGGAACTATTGGTGCTTTCACAGATCAGGAAGAGGATGAAGTTTCTGATAATTTTTTTACAATTGATATTCCTTCTGTGGAAGAAAATGCAGTGGCTTATTTGGAATACGATTTATTTGGATTGGCCTCTCATGAATCTGTATCCAGATCTATCAATCATAATATTGCGATAGGAGGAGGAATTATTGTTCCAAGCACAAAATGGAGTCATCAGAAAGAGGCTATTAATTCGGAACTTATTAAAACAGGTTCCAATTCTATACTCTTTACCGCACCCACGGCTGGAGTAAAATACAAAGTGAAAAACCTACGTTTGGTTTTTGAGAAAGATAGAAAATCAAATATAAGCCCTATAGTAAGTTCTATACTTTCAGAAGACCAGTTGTATGTAAAAGGAAATATTGGATCTTTATCAGATGTCATAGTAAATAATGAAACTGTTGCTGTAAAGAAAGGTGAGTTTGAAAAAGTAATCAAACTTTCGGAAAAAAATAAGATAGATGGTTCATTCTCAATTACTGCAGGAGGTATGACCAGTATCTATAAAATTCCGGCTTCTACAAAGTCTTTCAAAGTAATTGATCATTATTATGCAAAATCAAAAGGGATTGAAGTTTCAAAAGATAAGGAATTTAGCATAAGCTATGAAGATGCAAATATTTCTATTGAGAAAGGAACATCAGAATCGGCTTATATAGAAGTACTGAAATTAAGGGAAAAAGATATACCGGCAGTATCTCAGGGACTTAAAAATGTAACCTTGAATAATGCGGCTTACAGATTTTCCGTAGTGTCAGGGAAGCTGGCGAAAAAAGCAAAAATTACCATTCCATATGATGTCAAAAGATTGGGATTGTTTTCTCCTAAAGACATTAAAATTTTCCATTTTGATTATGCCAAGAAACAATGGGTAGCAGACAAATCAGTTGTTGATGAGAAAAATAAAACGGTAATGGTAGAAGGAGATGGAGACCATGATTATATCAACGGAATTATTTCCGCTCCGGAATCTCCTCAAACAACAGCTTTTTCACCAACAAGTATCAGTGGATTGAAAGCCGCAGATCCTATGGCAGGAATGCAGCTGATGAATGCTCCTACAGCAAACCAAAAAGGTGATGCAAGTATGAATTATCCTATTAAAATCCCTGCAGGATTGGGAGGATTACAACCTTCTTTAGCAATAGGATACAACAGTGGAGCAGGTAATGGATGGATGGGTGAAGGATGGGATCTTCAGGGATTATCTGCGATCACAATAGATACCAGATGGGGAACACCTAAGTTTGGTGCCCAGGAAACGGAACTGTATACTTTAGATGGTGAAATGCTTGTTTATCCTAATGGTTACTTGCCACACAGACATAATAATACAAGTGAGACGTCTACAGATATTACAACAGCAAGGCAGGCACGTAATTCGACGGGAAAAAAGCAATTTTATCTCAGAAAAAACCATGATTTTACTCTTATAGAAAGAGAAGGGAATACTCCTTCTGATTATTCATGGATAGTAACTTCTACAGATGGTACTAAGAGTTATTATGGCGGAAGTGATAATTCTGTTATAAAAAATGACGAAGGCCAGATTGTTCATTGGGGATTAAGAATGGTAGAAGACAGTAATGGTAATAAAATGATGTTTACCTATCAGAAAAGCATATTGGATCTTGGATCAACTAATGCCCTAACCGGAGGAGTTTATTTTCTTATTCAAAAAATAACTTACGGAAAAAATCAGGATTACAGTGTTAATTTTATTGCTGAAACCGGGATTAGCAGAAAAGATATCAGTATCAATGCTAAACAGGGATTGAAAAGAGTGGAACCGTATCTTTTAAAATCTATTGATATAAAACATAAGACAGAAAAAATACGAACCTATGGAGCAGAATACGAAGATGGACAATTTAATAAAACAAGGTTAAAAAGATTATACAGTCAGGTATACAACATTAAGATTGTGAATCCGCTTCCTATTGTTGATGACTATTCTTTTGAATACTATAACCAGGTAGAAAATAATCAGATATTTGGACCTGATACTCAGGTGCAGGTACAGAATTCTGAAAATGTCTATAATGGACTGATCGAAAATATTCTGAAACCATCCAAAATCAATGGAAATATTTCCTCTGAAAATGGATTAAACTTCAGACCGGCTGCCGGCTTGAATTTCTTTTATTCTTCCAATGATGCATATGGACACCTGATGTTTGGATTCCCTTTTGGATATTCTACTGCTGAAGCAAAAAATGCACAGCAGCTTATTGATTTTAACGGAGACGGTATTCAGGATATGATCTACAGAACTTCTTCTGAACTGAAATTCAGTCAGGGAAAATTGGATCAGGACGGTCATTTATCTTTTTTACCAGCCAAACCCTTATTAAATTATAATAATAACTTTACCTATACCGAAACCAAGACCAACAATTCAGGATGGGATATGGGAGCTACAGTATACAGTAGATCCCAGATTAAATCTACATCCAGAGGAACCACATCTACCTATCTGATTGATGCCAATTCTGACGGTTTGGTTGATATTGTCAATAATGGACAGGTGTGGTTTAATAAATATAATAAGACTTCACAACAGCCTGAAATGACCATACATTCTGAATTTACAGAAAATATGGTAGTGAAGGACAAGCCAATTGCACCTCCGGTCTTACCACCGGACGATCCTATTGTTACTCCAGATATTCCAGCAGTACCTATTACTGATGTTGTAAAAGTATGGATAGCTTCACAGGATGGTTATATCACGATTAAAGATAATATATCTGTACCTTCTTATACTGGAGATCAGGGTGATTTACCCATAAAAATGTATTATTCGGTGGAAGCTCCTTACGCGTCTTCGGGTGCTTCTGTTAACACAAGAGTTTATCTTACTGAGCTTACCCCTGGTGGCCTGGCAAAAAATATTTCGATCTCGAAGTATAATGATTATTATACAGAGATGAATGCCATTTCACCGGGAAATAATACAGTATCCAATCAGGTAGGAGCTGCTAATACTTCCAACAGGATTTTTGTAAAAAGTGGGGAAAAGGTATATATAAGATTGCATAAAAGTATGACGAAAAATTTAGAGGTAAACTCTAATCCGGAAGTTATTTATGTTGATCCCACAACAGGATCCCCTTTGTCAAGCAAGTTTATATTTCAGGACCAGTTTAGGTTGAATAATGGAAATTATGGAAGTAACTTCCTTACCAATAATTTATTAACATCAGCATATCTGGATGGTACGGGGACAGCAAATATTACAGTGGAAAGTGTTAATTTTCCTAATAGTACAGATAGCTTTACCTTTAAAGTAATTGCTGAAAATGCAAATACCGGTGCAGTTACGGTACTTCATTCTTCCGAATACATTCAGTCATATGATCCTTTTAATACTGAAGCTTATACAGGTACTTTGAATGTGAATTCAAGTGAGCCTGTTTATTTGAAATTTATTGTAGAATCTGATTCTCATACATCATTCTTCAACAGCAACTGGAAAGATAAAATCAAAGTACATTATAATGCTGTTTCAAATAATAATGCATCAGTTAACTTAGATTTGTATCCGGTTGCTCAGTATCCTTCATATGCAGTAACACAACTAAGAGCAAGGATAGACATTAGAAATACTCAGGATAATCCTAATATCGTTAGTGGAAAAAGAGCTTTTGGTGTTCAGATAGACAAAAGTGTTACAAACTTTTCTACTCTTTCAACCGGAACGTTTTATTACGTAATCAAAATCGGATCAACGGTGATGGGGAAAAGAAAAGTAACCGTAGCTGCTAATGGAGCTAACTCCGTGATTAAAGAAGAGGATATGATTGGTGGATTTGATGTTCCGGGAATGAGTCCTATCAGCTTTTATAAGGGAGATTTAACAATACCAGAATTTGGTCAACCTCATCTTGTTAATATTCAGGTGTATTGTAAAACTGATGGTGATTACGCTTTATTCAATAAATATTCTCAATACTTCCAGGGGAAACCATTCAAAATTTATGGAAGTGGTGAGCTGATTACCTCTGTACCGCCAACTTCGGTAAATACAGCAATGTATAACCCAAAAACTGCTGTCTATAATAACTGGGGACAATTTTTATACAATCCGGGAATTATAGAAGGTTATACCTATGGAAAACCAATTGAAGCAGAAACTATGACTCCGGGTAATGTAGCTCAAAATACTTATCCACAATGTATTCAGCAGCCTCCTTTATCTGCAGAGGAGTTGGCTAAGTGTATTGATAACTTACCTAATGCGAATCCTAACACAGGAAATAATACAGTTTCCCAATTTGTTTCTCCTATGAAACCCTATAGTTCGCTGGTAAATACAGGAGGGAACTATACTGTTAAAAGCATTTGGGTGGGAGCCGGAGAGAATCAGTTCGCTTCTGCAGGTTCTTTCAAGGATGATGAAACTGTCAATTATTTCAATAATCCTATACCTAATACACCATCGGTAACACCTACTACTCTGGTGACAAAAGTACTTTCATTGGATACCACAATGAAGGCTATCAGTAGAAAACAGAGCAGCTACACCCGTAATACAACGAATACATTAAATGTATCAGTAGGAGGTGTAGGAATATCTGAAGCTGAATCAGAAACTGTACCTTGGGGAAAGGGAAGTATTGAAACTCAGACTTTCTCTGATATAAATGGAGACGGGTATCCTGATATGGTATATCCTGAGTCTATTCAAATGACAAACTCAGTCGGAAGTTTAGATGATATAAACCTGGTACCATCGGGAGGTTTTCCTACGGATTCCAATACCTATCAGAAGATGAATTCTCTGGGATTCTCTTATAACCTTTTTTCTGCTAGCGGAAGAATTAGTGTAAATGGTTTGTTGGGTACTACTTCAAAAGGAGATTCTTCTATGCCATGGTCTGGGTCTGGATCTGCTAGTGCAGGAGTTACTAAGTATTTTAACTCATTTGATTCAGGAAATAACTTTTGGATGGATATTAATGGTGATGGACTTCCTGACAGAGTGGTAAACGGAGGAGCAATAAACATGGGAGTAATGCTCAACTTAGGAAAAAAACTATCGGGGATGAAACCTGTTGAGAATATGATTACTTACAGATCTCACCCGATAGGAAGTGAAAATGTTTCTATAGGCGGAGGTTTAGGATCTTCAGCAAATATGGGTGCCTTGAGCAGCTTTGGATTTGGTATCAGTGCAAGCTTAGGCGGTTCAGCTTCAAAGGGGACTGCAGATGTTGTATATGAAGATATCAACGGAGATGGTTTAATTGATATTCTTGAGGTGAAAAATTGCGATCTATTGCCAGGTTGCACTAAATGGACCAATGTTCGCTATAATTTAGGACATAAATTTGATACAGCTGTTCCATTGCTTAAAACAGTAGGAAATGTAGATTTTACTGAAGAAAGTGGCTCATATAATGGCTATTTCTCTTTCGGAGGAAGCTTTATGGTGAACATAGGACCTATCCCGATTATTCCTCCTGTTCCGATTCTGAATCTTTTCATAAAAGTAGGGGCAGGAGCTACGGCCAACTTGGGGATCAATGTTTCTGATACTCAAAAGGCTTTCAGAGATATGAACGGAGATGGATTTGTAGATCTTGTAGTAGATAACAGTAATGGATTTACAGTTAACTATTCTTTGATTGGAAAAACCAATAAACTGAAATCTGTTACTCAAAACATAACCAAAGGGAAGTACACTATAGACTATCAGTTTACACAGCCGAACTATGAGGATCCACATGCAAAACTGGTGGTTAAAGAGGTTAAAATATTAAATCCGGATGTCTTTAGTACAGACTATACGCTTTCCAGTACAGAAAAAGATATTGTAACCCAATATAAATTTGAAAATTCCAGATATGACAGAAGAGAAAGAGATAATTTTGGTTTTGGAAAAGTAACACGTGAAGAAATAAATATTGATGGAAATCCTTACCGTAAAACTGAGGATACGTATTACAATACAAGTTATTTCTTAAACGGATTAATTAAACAAAGTAAAATCCTTTCGGGAAATGATGAGTTAATTTCCAAAGTGATCTATAACTATCGTTTATATAAATTTAAAGATAATACAACCAAAATAGACCCTAATTACTTAGCGGAAAGTTTTGATACCGGAGGAACAGAAGGTAGAAGAATGGCTACCGTTCTGTTGAATACAAAGATCAATACGAGATTTGAAAATGGTGGTGAAATAGAGACTACGGAAAAAATGGAGTATGATTACAATACCGGATTGGTTTCAAATTATACCTATACCAGCCCTACTAATTCCTATAAATCTGTGATCACTTATTGGACCGGGCTGAATAAAAATATGATCGCAGTACCAAAAGAGATCAATGTATATGACGGCACAGGATCTACTCTTTTAAGGAAGAGAAAAACCCAGGATGTAAACGCTAATACAGGGGATATCGGAAAATATATCGTATTTGATGGTTCTCAGGATATCATAACAGATTATACTTATGAACCTTCCGGTAATGTTAAAACGGTAACTTATCCGCCTGATGAATCACAAAACAGATATTCCATCTCCTACGAATATGATGATGAAACAGGTAAGTATGTAATAAGGACAACTGATGCCTTTGGATATATTTCCTTTGGACAGTATAATCTTTATTTGGATGTTTTAACAAAAAGTACGGATATAACAGGAAATGTAATACAATATGGATATGATGACTATGGAAGGCCTATATCCATCATTGAACCTTATAGCCCTGCAAATGTTTCTACAATAACTCACTCTTATTATTATGACCATTATGGTATGCCGAGTTCGGATCAGAATATTAAAATATTCCGTGCCAGAACCTCTCATTATGATGCAGACCATCCGAATAACCTGATTAATACAGATTCTTACTCAGATTTTATGGGAAGAGTAATACAGGTGAAGAAAGATATTGATGTAAGTGGTGTGGAAAAAAGATCTGTTTCAGGAAGAGGAGTATTTGATGTATTCGGAAGAACAATAGAACAGTATCATCCGGTACAGGAAGATCAGATGACAGATAATCTTAACCTGTCAGTTGCTCAGAACGTAGTAAGAACCAGTTATGATCATTCAGACAGGATTAACAGTATGAAGGATGAAGATGGGGTGATGAAGAATCTTACCTATCAGATTGAAGGAAACCTGCTTAAAACTACAGAAGAGTTTGATGTTATGAAGACGGAAACCTTTGCTAACGCAGAAGGACAGGTTGTTGAGAAGATAAATTACCTGAATAGTGATCCGCTGTCTACAAAATTTGAATACAATACAATAGGTGAACTGCTTATGGTAACTGATCCGCAAGGTATTAAGACGACCTATAAGTATAACCTTGCCGGAAGAAGAACAGAAATGTTGCACCCTGATAAAGGGCAGACTACTTATGAATATGATACCGCTGGACATCTGATCAGATTTGTAACTCCAAATCTTGTTAATGATCCTAATATACAGAGTCATTTTATCCATTATAAATATGATAAGAACAGACTGACAGATATTATACTTCCTGACCTTCCAAGCGGAGTTACTAATCCTAATAACGTTCATTACGATTATATGCCTGCCAATTCAGGAAATAATTCCGGAAGGATTACAACAAAAACAGATGGAACAGGGTATACTACTTACAATTATGGTAAGCTGGGTGAAGTAATATCGGAAACCCGTAGGATATTCGGATACAGTATTCCAACGATGGAGTTTAAAACGGATTATATCTATGACAGCTGGAACCGTCTTAAAAAACTGACGTATCCGGATGGAGAGCAGCTTACTTACAGTTATGACCTGGGAGGGAATCTTAAAACGGTAACCAACGGAAGTTATAATTATATTCAGAATATCAAATATAACCTTTATGAGCAGAGAACAGCAGCGAACTATGGAAATGGAACAAGAACAGATTATTCATATATTGCTACCAACAGAAGGTTAGATCACTTTGGGTTATGGAGCAATTCCAATGCATTTTTATCCAACAGCTATGAATATGATAAGAGAGGAAATATTATCCGCCTTGCCAATGATGTAGGCGTAACTCCGAATCAAATGGGAGGTACCTATGCTTTCAAATATGGGTATGATACCTTAAACAGATTGATTGGTACGGAAAGTGATATGGGACTTAATGATAAAGGAGGAACTCCTACAACTCCTAATACTTCTCCATATGCGCAAAGTAACTCACATTTTGAGCTTAGGAAGGTTATGTATAACGAAAGTGGAGGGATTGTATTGAAGGAGCAGGTGCATCAGATCGATCAGCAGCCGGAACCACTGAATACCTACTCTAATAACTATAAGTATATTCCGGAAACCCATAAAGTAAAGTCAATTATTGACGGTAATATTAGCGGGACACAACAGCTTTTTGCCTATGATGAAAATGGGAATACTATTGAGCATGTTGATGAATTTGGTTCTAAGCATATGTTCTGGGATGAACAGGATCGTTTAAAAGCTTTTTACAGTGATGATTCTGGTGTATACCAATATTATGCATACGACGACAAAGGAGAAAGAACGATAAAGTACAATCTTCATGGAAGTTCTCAGTTATATCAGAATGGAGAATTGGTAGATCCGGGTAGCTTAAGCTTAACTGACTATACATTGTATCCTAATCCATATGTAACGGTATCCTTAAACGGGCAGTATACCAAACATTATTTTGAAGGATCAACCCGTTTTGCAAGCAGGGTGATGGATGGAAGCAATATTTTTGTTCCATTAAACCTCAGAGCTTCTGATCAGGGAACAACAATGAAAGAACCTGACCCTTCTGTTGATTTTAAAACATACCTTGAAAAAGCAGGAGTAGGCGATATTTCAGCAGAGCTGAATACTTTAAACGGACCAACCAGCCAGTTAGGATTATACTATTTGCATAATGACCATTTAGGAACAGCAACATTTGTTACCAATTCCAGCGCTCAGAGTACGCAGTTTTTCTTAAATTTACCATTCGGAGAAACGATGTTGGAGCAGAGAACAGGAGTATATGATAACCCATATAAGTTCAATGCAAAAGAACTGGATAGAGAAACAGGGCTGTATTATTACGGAGCAAGATATTATAACCCGAGAGCGAGTATCTGGTATGGGGTGGATCCGTTAGCTGTACATAATCCTGTGATGGAAACAGAATTTTATGGAGAAGGAGAACATAACGATGGAGTATATTTTTGGGGAAATCTAAATCCTTATATTTATACCTACCAAAATCCTATTAAATATGTTGATCCAAATGGAAAGCAAACAGTTTCTTTACCTCTTTTAGGAGGGGCCCGAATAATTGTTTTAGGGACAGGGGGCTTTGTAAGTGGAGTTGCAGGAGGAGTTTTTGGAGGATTAGTAGCCGCAGGATATGGAGCCTTGCAACAACAAAAAATTTTTCAGCAACAAAGAGGATATGAATTTAGCAGACTTTCACATCAGGAAGAAAAAGAAAAACTATTACAAGAAAGTTTTCCTGTAGCAGAACAAGATAATTTAACAATTAAAGATTTTCCTGCGGCAATAAAACAAAAGATTACTATTTTAAATACAGATCATTCTAAAAATGACAAGAAAAAAGTAAATAGTGCCGAAGTAGGTGATATAGTCCAAACCCCAGATTCTCATCCACAAAACTTTAATAAAAAAGGAAAAAATTATACTAATAACAAAACAAATGAAATTTGGCAGAAGAGCACTACAGAACATAGTGGTGAAAAAGAATGGAAAGTTGGGATTGGAAGAAACGAGCCAACAAAAAGTAAAAAAATAACAGTAACTTCTAGTGATAGCAAGATCTTAAAAAAGAACTTATAAATTATGAATAAAAATGAAGTTTATAATTTTTTATCTAATATACTGGACAGTAATTTAGATAATCCTATAAAAATTGACAATCCTTTTTTTTTAAGTACAATTTTTTGGGACGAAAATTTTGTAGCAGACTACTCGGAAAAATATGAAGCTACAGTTGATTTTTTTAAGTTGCATTTTCAAAAATATTTTGATGAAATAATTGTTGTTACTTCGCTTTATATTGATTACAAAAAACTAAAGTATAAAACACTGGAATATAATTTAAGCTCAAAAGGATATATTTTACCAATTTTAGAGAATGTATTTGATGATAATCTAGAAAATATTAATGATTCAATTTTTTCTGAAATAAGTTCTAGTTTTAGATGTTTTAAGAATTGTCAATATCAGGATATTTTAGATCTATCCTTTTTGATGATGGGATCAGATATATTGCCAGAAGATTCGGGTTATTTATTTTTTGTTTTGCCAAAACATAATTTAATAATATATCCCCATTCAGATATAGGATATGGTGCTTTTTGTTTAAGTTTATTTACCGAAACAAGTTTATGGACAGAATTTGAAAAAGGATCTAAAGAAAAGTTTAAATTAATAAAAAGGAAACTATAAGTATCCCTAATAATTTTAAAAGACCTCGCAAAACGCGAGGTTTTTTAATTAAAAAGCCCCACTAACCCCTATATTTGTTCTATGAAACGATTAATGCTGCTGTACCTGCCTTTCCCTGTATTCCTATTCTCACAGGCTACTGGAAAAGTGATCAAAATTTCAGACGGAGATACCATTCTTTACTGCTAAAAGGCAATCATCAAAAAAAAATCAGATTGGCTGAAGTCGATTGTTCGGAAAAGAGAAAAGGAGCTTTGCTTCGTAAAAAATAATAATGAGTGTTAGAATTATATTGCTTGGTGATCATTTACGAACAGTTAATTATATAACAATACGGGTGATTAGACGTCTCAGTTTTTCTTAAATTTACCATTCGGAGAAACGATGCTGGAGCAGAGAACAGGAGTATATGATAACCCATATAAGTTCAACGCAAAAGAACTGGATAGAGAAACCGGGCTGTATTATTACGGAGCAAGATATTATAACCCGAGAGCGAGTATCTGGTATGGGGTGGATCCGTTGGCTGTTTACAATCCGGCGATGGAGACTGAGTTTTACGGTGAAGGACAGCATAATGGAGGAGTATTTTATTGGGGTAACCTAAATCCTTATATTTATACATATCAGAATCCGATTAAGTATGTTGATCCTAATGGTAAACAGACACTAAGCTGGAATATTTATGGAGATAATCCTCAGACAAGATCTCAGGTTGCTGGTGAGTATTTAGAATTGTCTAAAAATATTAATATGGCTTCCTTTGCGTTAGCAGACACATTTTTAACCAGAGGTTTGGGAACTAAGATTATGATTGCTTACGCTAGTGGAGAAGCAGCTCATAGTATGCAGATGCAGACTCATTGGCGAGATAAAGGCAATGAGGCTCAGGCAAAAAAATATGAACAGGAAGGAGCAGAAGCTACTAAAGAATTAGTGGTTTTTGGGGGAGTATCTGCTGTAGGAAAAATTGCAAAAAGTATGCAGTCTTTCGGACAAATTCTATGTTTTGTAAAAGGAACATTGATTAAAGTGTCAGGAGGATATAAAAAGATCGAAGATATAAAGATTGGAGATGAAGTTCTATCTTATAATCTACAAACAAAGAAAACTGAATTTAAAAAAGTAAATGAAGTAAGTGAAAATTTATCACGTGACTTGATGGAAATTACTACTCATAATGAGATAATTTTATCAACTCCTGAACATCCCTTTTATATTGGAGCAAAATGGGTTAAGGCTTCAGATATTAAACCAGGCAATTTATTATCGAATTATAAAGGTGAATATATTCAAGTAACTTCAATAAAAAAAGTAAAAAAATTAAATTATGTCTATAATTTTATAGTAGAAGATAACCATAATTATTTTGTTACTAATTCATCTATTTTAGTGCATAATGGAGGACCATGTGATATTGCTTGGAAAAAAGTTATGAATTCTAAAGAAGTTATTAAACAATTGGAAAAAAATGGATTTGAAGAAGTTGCCCAAGCAGGAAGTCATAAGAAATTTAAATATCCAGGTTCAGAACTATACGTTACTGTTGCTGACCATGGTAAAAAAGACATTCCAAAAGGCACTCTATCAAATATCAAGAAACAGGTTAATAGTATAATTGATGATGTTACTAAGAAAGAAATTAAAAAATAATGAAAGATATATTTGAATTTAAAATTTTAATTAATGGACATAAATTTGATACTTATGAAATAAATAGTTTTATTGCTTTTGTAGAAGAGCATTCTATTTACTGGGGAGGAGGTTATAGTAGTAATGAGATAAATGGGGGGGTGTATGCTGATAAAAATATTATAATTAATATTAATGATTTTATTAAAGAATTTGTAACTTTTTTTTTAAATCTTAAGATAAGTATTGATAGAATTGAAATTAATATTGAATATTTCTATTTCCAATATTTTGAGTATAGTAATTTTATGAAAGCTTACCCTTCATTGCCAATAAGTATTGGTCACTGGCAAATATAAGTAGGTCTTATAAAAACCTCGCAAACGCGAGGTTTTTTCATTTTTAATAACGGCTAATTCCTATATTTGCCCCATGGAACGATTAATGGTGTTGTACGTGCTTTTCCCTGTATTCGTATTCTCACAGATTACCGGAAAAGTGATCAAAATTTCAGACAGAGATACCATTTTTTACTGCTAAAAGGCAATCATCAAAAAAAAATCAGACTGGCTTAAGTCGATTGTTCGGAAAAGAGAAAAGGAGCTTTGCTTCGTAAAAAATAATAATGAGTGTTAGAATTATATTGCTTGGTGATCATTTACGAACAGTTAATTATATAACAATACGGGTGATTAGACGTCTCAGTTTTTCTTAAATTTACCATTCGGAGAAACGATGTTGGAGCAGAGAACAGGAGTATATGATAACCCATATAAGTTCAATGCAAAAGAACTGGATAGAGAAACAGGGCTGTATTATTACGGAGCAAGATATTATAACCCAAGAGCTAGTATTTGGTATGGGGTAGATCCACTAGCGGAGAAGTATCCGAGCTGGAGTCCGTATGCATATTGTGGAAACAACCCTATTAATTACATTGATCCTGATGGAAATTTTAGATTACCAGCAAATGCTACGAGAGAGGAAAGAGCATTATATACAGCGGCAATAAAAACTATAAAAGCGGTGTTTCGAGATTCAGAATTTCGGAAAGAGTTTAAAGAGAAATTTGGTGTAGATGATAAAATGATACGGAAAATGCTCAGAGATGGAGATGGGCCCACTGTTATAATGAATAAAAGTATACAACATTTGGCGCAATTTGATCCAGAGAATCCCGATGTTATTACAATAGATTCTGGCGTAGTAAATACGGTTTCAAAAAATAAAGGAAATAAAAAGTATATTGATAATTTAGCAGAAATAATAATTCATGAAGGTGGTCATTGGGCAGACTATGCAATTGACCATCATTCCAAGGAATCTGAACCACTTTTTAAGACGAGTTTTAAATCAAAAAGTGGTATTGGAGATGTAGGAGATAATTGGGAAACTGTTTATTTTGGAACAGATACTCAATTTTCTGCTTCTGATCGTGACATAATTACTGAAAAGTTTGATGGAATTAGGAGGAATAATGCTGCAAAAGATTTTAGGAAACAACGTGAAATCAGGGACTTAAAATCACAAAAAATGCCATCTATTTATAAAAAACCAAAAGATAATTTGCGAGTAAGACCATGTTATTAACCCAAAATCCCTAAATAATATGAATTTTAAAACTAAAATAGTTATAATTTTATTATCCTCTTTATTACTTACGAATTGTAAGGAGGAATTGAAAAAATGTGTAAGCCAATCTACCGATACTAATGTAAAACTATATAATGATTTAACAGATCAGTTGATATTTTATTATTTTGGAGATAATTATTTAGGTGAAAAAAAATATTTTGATAGTTTAAGAGTAGCTTGGCTTAAAAATAGTGATGATAAATATGGCGAAGAGAGGACAAAAGCTCATAACAACCTTTTTAATAATCCTGAAAAATTTTGCAATTTGTATATAGATTCTACTAAAAATAAAAATATATATTTCTGGACAGATAATACCGAAGTTTATTTAAAACGCATAAAAAGAACGAAGGATTCTTTTAAAAACTTTTCTAATAGTCCAGATATTAAAAATTTAAGCATACGAAGTTCTATAAAAGCAAATCAATTTAATTTGTGTACCGCAAAAGTATTAGATCTGGCAGAGTATGATAAACATACAAATGAATGTGAGATAGGTGTTGTCTATTTTTCAGAGATTGTATTTGATCCTTCTAAAAAAGAGCATTAGTATTTGTTGAACATTATTTTAAAAATTATCTGCATAGAGCCTTTGTATTTGAACTAATATTGCATGATAATTATTGGGAAATAGAAGATTCTATGTTAGTGTCAACTTCCTAATTTCCGGCTATTTACGCGATGGCTCCCCGCTGCGCAAAATCTCCCTACTTTGAGGTGAAAAAAATCAAATAACTTAATTCAATATTAAAAAAAACCTTGCAAAATGCGGGGTTTTTAATTAAACAAGAATTACTAATTCCTATTTTTGCCGAATGAAAAGATTTAAGTAACTATGGAGAATGTTTTTTTTGATTATAAAATAGATTTAATAACAATCAAAGAGGAAAGTAAAGTAGATTTTAAAGCTTTTGAAATTCATGATTTAAAGAGTTTTTTTAATGGAAAAATATTTGTGTTTTTTCAATATAAAAGTAAAAGAAATTTTATAATACTTGAGACAGGTATTATAGACTATATTTTGCAATTTGATGATTTGATTTTATCTATTGAAAAAGGAATTTATAAGACTTTTACGATCTCTTGTGATTATTATAGTAATAATTTTATATATGAGTATTCAAATGTTAATAACAGTCTAATTATTAATGAAGGGAATGCTGATTTATATACAATATCTTGTAATTATGCTGATTTTAAAAAAGCATACTTGAAATTTAGGAAAAGGGCATTGCGTGAATTAAATGTTTTATATCCGGATTTAATTAATAATAAGGTCTTTAACGAGCATTTTTCATAAGAGCTAGTCTTACCAAAAAAAATCTTCTGACTTTGAGGAAAAATGATAGAAATTCTTAAAGCTAAAAATCTCGCAAAACGCGAGGTTTTTTAATTTGTAATGACGACTAATCCCTATATTTGCTGAATGAAACGATTAATGTTGGCGTACCTGTTTTTCCCTGTATTTCTATTCTCACAGACTACCGGAAAAGTGATCAAAATTTCAGACGGAGATACCATTACTTTACTGCTGAAAGGCAATCAGCAAAAAAAAATCAGACTGGCCGAAGTTGATTGTCCGGAAAGCGGACAGGCATTTGGGAAAAATGCGAAACAGTTTACCTCTGCTCAGGTATTCGGGAAAACGGTAAGCTTTATTGAAACGAATACAGACCGCTACGGGAGATCTATTGCAAAGGTTTATTATGATGATGGAAAATATCTTTCCAAAGAGCTTATCAAAGCAGGAATGGGATGGTGGTATTTTTCTTACTCCAAAGATGCTTCTCTAGGTAAAATTCAGGAAAATGCTAAAAATAAAAAAGCCGGTCTTTGGCAGGATATTAATGCTGTTGCTCCATGGGATTACCGTAAAATGAAACGTGAGCTTAGAAATAATAAGAAAATCGAGGCTGCTAAAACCGGACCAAAAGCAAAAGGAGTAGCATAACTACTTGGGTAAAAAACTTGAAGGTATGCTAATTGATGTCTATTCCAGCATTTGAAATATTCTGATGTGATATTAAAAAAATAAAACTGTCTCAAAAAATGAGACAGTTTCTGTGAACAAAAAGTATTACAACCCTAACAAGAGTGTTGTATTTTGATTTAATTTCTATTTTTTACCAGAATCCATCCAGTATAAGAAACCAGTTTTTGAGTATCAGGATCTATCCACTTTATTTCATACCAGTACGTACCGCTGTTTACGGGAGTACCGCCGATAGTACCGTCCCATCTGAAATTATTGTTTTTCTCAGAAGAATGAATAAGCTGTCCGTATCGGTTGAAGATCCCAAACTTTAAATCCTTCAGATATGCCAGTTCAGAATAATCCAATGTATCATTGATACCGTCATTGTTGGGAGTGATTGCGTTGATAAGATTCGGGACCAGAATCTGTACTTCTACAGGGCGACAGTTGTTAGCATCTTTTACATAGAAAATATTTTTACCTCGTGGAAGATCTGTAAAGACATTAGAATTCTGCCATGTCATTCCATCCCTTGAATACTGATAAGGAGGTGCGCCACCTTCTACTGTAAGGGTTACCGTGTTTCCTGTAGTTTCTATCTTCTTTACTTTTGGAACAGGAACAGACATTACTTTTACAAATTGCTTGGTTTCACAGCCATTAGAAGTCAGGATTACCCAATAATTACCTATAGAAGCAATAATAGAAGGAGTAGTAGCTCCTGTACTCCATAGATAAGATGTATAACCTGGTCCTGCATCCAGCGTAATACGTGCATCAGGGCATATATATTGATCCGTCAAAAGAGGTGAAGGTTTAGGAGGAATTACAGTTAAAGTAATTTTAGCAAAATCAAAACATCCGTTGGCTGTGATTACTTTCACAAATACTGTGGTATTGGAAGACGTATAAGCCGTTGGAGTTGTGATTTCATTTGTTCCGTTCATCGCATCATTCAATGTCGGATAGTATTTTTTAGTCACGGGATTGGTAGTTGTGACAAGTGCTGTTGTTAGGTTGAAGGTTCCGGTATTGGGATTACTAAGAATAAAACATCCTGTAAGTGTAGTATCCTGTACATTGGGCTTCGGATAAAACTGGAGTGTTATTTTTGCATTAGCAGTACATCCTTCTACTGTTGTTACTTTTACATACACTGTGGCATTTGCCCCAGAGGGGTAAGCATTAGCGGGAATAATTTCATTGGTTCCTGCATTTAGATCTGCCAAAGTAGGATAATATTTTCTGGTGGCAGTAGCCGGACCTCCTACAGCAGCTGTAGTAAGATCAAAAATACCCGTTCCGTTGGTTTCACAGCTTTTGACAGTAGTATTTGTTAGAATAAGAGGTTGAACAGTGATATTTACTTTTACCTGTTCACAATCCGTAAAATCCGGATCATTTCCACAGAATTTATAAGTGAAAGTATCAGTGGTTGTTCCTGTATTGGCCGTATAGGTAAGAATTCCTGTCGTTGTATTAACTGTTAAAGTTCCATTTGCGGGAGGAGTAATAATCTGTACAGTTCCCGGTACCGGAGTCTGTGTAGAATTTGTAAATGCAGGAGTAATAGCTGTAGGAGTACCTGCGCTGCAGACATTCATTGGTTTTACAGTGTTCGCCAGACAGGTGTATACTTTGTAAGGGTAAGTTGTAAGAGGGGTACATGTACTTTTAGTAATGGATACCGTATAATTTCCTGCCTGAGTGGGAGTGTAGGTATTGTTGTTGGCTCCTGGAATAGGATTTCCATTGAGATTCCATTGATAGTGGTCAAAACCGCTTTCCACCTCTAAAACAATTCCCGGAATACATTCCCCTGAAGATTTACTGATCACCGGAATAGAATTGAATCCTGCAAAATATCCTCCATAGCCCAGATTTCCACTGCCTCCGATAATACCAGCTGTGACAGCTTTGGTGGAAGTTACGGTAACATTTCCGGAAATATTGGGAATAGAATAAGAAACCCAGTTCGGGGTTCCGGTTACAGGAAAAGGTCCTTGTGCAACAGGAGGAGTTACTCCGTTTACTGTTACTCCGGCTCCGGTCTGTGTCAGAATATTAAGCTTTACAGAAAGCGGAGGGTAGAAAGTTGTGTAATAAGGCATTTCTCCTATTTTTCCTATCTCATCAATAACGGTAGGAAGAAAACAGTTTAAAGGTGGAATATAATTGAACCCTTCTGTCGCATCATTATCTGCAATACCCGAAAGGAGTTGATAAACATACACATTTTTTGATGCTTTGACATACATATTGAGATGAGATGGTCCGTTAACGATATAATTCATCGCACTGACACGGTAATATTGTCCTTCGTTCAGAGTAGCAACAGGAGTAGGATTGTTGTTAAGTCTGATTTCCGTATTGTTTTCAGTAGCAACAATGATAGCGCCTTCAATTTCAGGAAGAAGATTGCCCATTCCTTTGATAAGGACAAATTCCTGACCCAGACGTTCTACAGGAACAGACTGATCCATCACGATATCCTCTCCGTAATAAGGGGGTGCCATTCCAAACTGACCATGATAATTTCCGTTAGTTACTGATACAGGTTTGGTAGATTCTATTTTAGCACCGATAAAACCATCCTTATTTCCCGGTTTATTGGCAAATCCTGCAAATATATAAGATTGGCCTTTATTAAGAGTAATTGTAATACTGGGATGGGTAAGTCCGTTGAAGTTATTATAAAACCAGGTAGTCATCGCATACCCGGAAACTTTAACTTGGGTATTATCCTCCGTAGCCAAGATACCACAGGTGAAGTTCTGACTGATCTGGTTATTCATCAATGGTGAATATACCGCATAAAACTTGGTTCCAATTCCGGCCTTTCCCTTGGATGTCAAAATTTCCCCGTGATTGATTTCCGAAAACCTGTAGGTTGCAAAGAAAGGTAAATCACCATGAAGGTAGAGACCTCTTGTTTTTACACTCATGGCATCGGTTGTATTCTGACCCGTCATCAGGTTCCATGGAACATCAAAAGTCTGTGGATTTCCTTTACTGATAGTAACAGTTCCTATTACCGTATTATTATTGTAAATCGTAACGGGAAAAGGAGTAGTACTATCCGTAGAAAGATACAGTGCCTGTTTGGGTGAACCGTTTGAAGAACTTGCGACCATAGGAGCAAACCAGTGATCTGTATCCCGCTGTGCATAAACAGTAGAAGATAAGAGTAACAGAATAAAAATAAATAAGATCCTTTTCATAAATTTTAAGGAAGATTAAATTAAATTGTACTTGATGGCTGTTGTAGAGTCTTTGGTTTAATCTTTATTTTTCAATAAGATCCATCCGGTGTATTTAATACTGGCGTCCTGCAGAGCCGTTTCTTTCCAGGTAATTACATACCAGTAAGTTCCGGTGAATAGTTTTTTATTGCTGAACATGCCGTCCCATGTGTAATTGTTAAAGTGTGTCCCTGTAAAAACATTATTTCCGTATCTGTCATATACCATAAAAGAGAGGTCTTTTTTATAAGCAAAATCAGCATAGGAAATCTTGTCATTAATGTTGTCTCCATTGGGAGTAATAGCATTGATAAGATTGATGACTGTTAATTCTACTTTTATGGGTTCACAGTTATAAGAATCTTTTACATAAAACTTATTCTGTCCGTTGGGAAGGTTGATGAAGATATTAGAATCTTGCCAGTTGACACCATCAAGAGAATACAGATAAGGAGGCTGTCCGCCAATTACGGTAAGAGTAGCCTTATTATTTTCTATATCTATAGCCTTGATAACAGGATTGGGTGCTGCTTTTATACTAATGTTCTGCTTGGTAAAACAGTGATCATGTTCTAAAATAACCCAGTAATTTCCTACTCCTGCATTGGAAATAGATGGAGTTGTAGCTCCGGTACTCCATTCATATGACTGATACCCAGCTCCGGCATCAAGTGTCGTTGTAGAATTAAAGCAGATAAACTGATCTTTAAGCAAAGGAGAAGGATGAGGCAGAGTAACGGTAAGAGTTACTGTTGAAATAGTGTAACAACCTGTCGCATTAATTACTTTAATATATACTGTTCCACTGCCGGAAATGTAAGTGTTAGGATTTTGAATAACATTGATCCCGGATATGGCATCCTGCATTGTTTTATAATATTCTTTTGTAATACCTGTATCATTGGTAACCAATGCCTGGGTAAGATTAAAACTTCCTTTATCCGGCATTGAATCTATATAACAAGACGTTAAAGACACATTCCGAACCTGTGGAGAAGGATTAAACAGAAGACTGATCTTTGCGTTGGCAGAACATCCTTCAGGAGTTGAAACCTTTACATAAATATCTTTAGGAACGGCAGATGCATAAGCATTGGCTGGTGTAATTTCATTAGCCCCGGCTGTAAGATCTGCTAAGGTAGGATAATACTTTTTAGTACTTCCTGATGGTCCGCCTACATTGGCAGTAGTAAGATCAAAAACTCCTATTCCATTATTACTGCAGGCTTTAATTGAAGTATTGACAACATTTACGGATTGTACTGTAATATTTACCTTTACTTGTTCACAATCTATGAACTCAGGGGCATTACCACAGAATTTATAAGTGAATGTATCCACTGTGGCTCCTGTGTTGGCTGTATAAGTAAGTACCCCCGTTGTTGGGTTTACACTGAGTATTCCATTGGCTGGAGGGCTGGTGATTTGTACAGTACCCGGAACCGGTGTTTGAGAAGAACTGCTAAAAGCTGGTGTTATAGTTAAAGGAGTTCCTGTTGAGCAAACCGTTAATGCTTTTGTTGTATTTACCAGACAGGAAAATGCTTTATATATGGGAGTTGTGGCAGGTGGGCAGCTTCCTCCTACAGATACGGTAACCGTATAATTTCCCGGTTGGGTAGGAGTATAGGTATTGCTATTCGCTCCCGGAATGGCTGTTCCATTCAGATTCCATTGATATGAAGAATAACTGTCGTCCACTTCAAGGGTCATCCCTGGGATACAGGTTCCGTTTTTCTTGGCAATAACAGGTATTGAAGAGAAACCCGCAAAATAACCACCATAACCAACATTCCCTTCACCGGCGGCAATTCCTGCAGTAACTGCTTTAGTGGACTGAACGGTAATATTTCCAGTGACATTAGATACAGAATATGATGCCCAGTTTGTATTTCCGGTTACAGGAAATGGTCCTTGGGCAGGTGTTAATGGTGTTCCATTAACTGTTACCGTTGCCCCAGATTCTGTTATAATATTGAGTTTGACAGCGGGAGTGATAGTTGTATAATAAGGTAATATGTTGATCATCCCTATTTCATCTATTTTCTTAGGAAGAAAACAACTGAGAGGAGGTATATAATTCGCTCCAATCGTAATCTCAACAAAGGAAGTTGAGGTTCCGGCCATAAGTTGATAGACATATACCTTTTTGGTGGTCCGGATTCGCATATTGTAATGTCCGGTGCTGTTCTGATTATTATAGGAAGTAGAGTTAATACGGTAGAATTGTCCTTCATTAAGTGTGGCTGCAGGGGTTACATCATCATTAAGATATACTTGTGTGTTATTCTCCGTTGCCGTTACTATAGCACCCTCTACATTGGCAGCAATTGGAGCCATTCCTTTAACAAGAACAAACTCATCACCCAAACGCTCTACCGGAATTGACTGGTCCATTAAAATATCGCCACCATTATTAGAATTAATAATCTGACCATTGAAGTTTCCATTTGTGACACTTATAGGTTTATTAGATTCAATTTTAGCACCTATAAAACCAGCTTGGTTTCCTGTTTGGTTTCCTGAGCCTTCTATAATATATGATTGCCCTTTATTTAAAGTAAAAGACATTGAAGGGGTATTGACACCATTCGTCCCATTAGAAAACTGAACGGAAGAACTATAATTGGACACTGTTACTACGGTATTATCTTCAGTAGCCAGTACTCCACAGGTAAAATTATTATTGGAAGAAGAAACTGCAATAGGCCCATAAGCAACATAAAACTTGTTTCCAATACCAGCTTTTCCTTTGGATGTAAGTATTTCACCATGATTTTTTGTGGAAAACCTGAAAGTACAGAAAAAAGGTTTTTCTCCTTTTACATACAGGCCTCGCCCAGTTATCTTAAAGACCTCTGATTGTACTCCTGTAATCATATTGTCCATAGGAATATCAAAAGATTGAGGATTACCTTTACTGATAGTTACAGTTCCTATGACGGTATTATTGTTATAAATTGTAACAGGAAAGGGAGTCATAGAATCTGTAGATAAAAATAAAGCCTGCTTATTAGAATCATTAAGTCTGGACATCATAGGGGCAAACCAATGCTCCGTGTCTCTCTGTGAGAAAAGGGTATTGGTAGCTAAAAATAAAAGGAATATTGTAAGCAGAAGCTTCCTGAGGAATAGAATTCTGTGCTTTGTTCCATTGGAATTAGGCTTATAAACAAAGTAAAAGTCTTTCATTGGATAAGTTTAAGGGGGATAACTGCCATAAAAGCGATGGATAAATACCCACCGCTTTTAATGACAGAGACAACATTTATTTCTTTATGGCTTTTATGGTCTTGGAAGTACCATCTTTCATTACCATTTTTACTAAATAGACTCCTGATGCCAACTCTTTTAATGACATTGTATGATCAAAATTTCTGATATCAGTGATGAACTTACCTGAAGCATCATAAATCATTACTGATTGTATATTTTTGCTGTTTGTGATCGTAATCAGATCAGTGAAAGGGTTAGGATATATGCTTGGTTCTGATCTTACTGCGTTGTCATGCACATTCATAGTTTGGGTAGGGGCCCATGAAATATTATCCCAGTAATATTGTGCATTTCCTGAGAGTGCATACGTATCACGGATAGCAAGTCTTGCTCCTGCAGGAACAGTATTTGGAATGGCAACAGTGTATTCACTTGTTCCTGTAGCCGGAGTATAAGAGGTATTGGTAATGTTCAATTGCTGAATTAATATAAAAGTAGAAGCATCAGTCGGGTTAGTCACATATCCAACTTCTAATTTTCCTGTATTCACACTACAATAAGCATTCAGCTTCAGAGAGTGAGTACCTGCGTTGATATTGGAAAGTTCAGGTAATACAGCAATTGATACATCTCCCGCAGAGATACTGCGCTGTAAAATATGTCTCGTTCCAGAAAGAGCGCCACTTCCATTAATATTTACACTTGCATTTCCTGTTATTATTCTTCCCCAACATGGAGCGTTAGTTAACAATCCTGTAGCATAAGTATCAAAATTCTCCGATAAGGTAGTAACAGGTGCGCAAAGAGTCAGAACAGAGGCAATATTACTCCATGCACTCTGATCAGAGGCACTACATCTTGATCTCACCCAAACATAATATGTTGTAGCTGAATTTAATCCCTGTATTGTATAAGGATTTGCTGTTACTCCGGTGATTGTTGGAGCTGTTGTTGAAACAGGAGGAGTATTGTTTGTACTATAATAGATGTCATATCCCATTGCAGGTGCAGGAGTTGGAGCTGTCCATGTAATATTTGCTGTTGCACTGGTAGCATTTGATAAAACAACGTTTGTTGGAACAAAACAGGTAGGCTTAGGTTCCCAGTAAACATTATCCCAATAGATATTCACTGATGGTACTCCTCCGTGTCTTATGGCAAGTCTTGCATTGGCAGGGACTGTATTAGGAACTACAACACTGTATTCGTATCCATCATAAACTGTATTACTTATATTCACAGACTGAATATTGACAAATGAAGAAGCATCACTATCATTGGTAACATAACCAATATCTAATATACCGGCAGTACTGCTCACTTTGGCTTTAAATCTTAGCCAATGGGTTCCTGCATTTACATTACTGAACGTTGGAAGTACAGCGATGGTCGCATTTGCTGCACCATTAGCACTTTGGTACATAGCTTTGCTACTATTCACACCACTACCGGAAGCAATATTCTGATATCCTGATCCCAAAATAATTCTGTCCCAGCAGTCAGCATTATTAGGCCCGGTTACTGCATTTTCAAAGTCTTCAAACATCGAAGTCTTAGCATCACATTTGGTTTTTAATATCCCCCTTAAAGACCATGCGCTTTTACTGGATGTATTACAGACTGATCTTATATAATAATAGTAAGTAGTAAAAGGCAAAAGTCCGCTGACAGGTGCTGAGGTTGTATTACTGGAACCTGATGCCAGAGTAGAGGCATCCGGAACAGTGGTGGAAGAAGTATAATAATATTCGTAGCTTCCCGGTGCTGTAGCTGGGGCACTCCAGGAAATAACTGCAGAATTGTTGGTAATATTGGAAGAAGTAAGAGTGGTTGGAACAAAACAGCTTGGTGAAGCTTCAACCTTCAAACTAAAATCAACAAAATTACCATAATTGTTAGGACCACATGGGTTTACCGGATTGGGAAATGATGTTCCGCTTTGTACCCTGATTCTATAAATTCCTACTGCCTGAGAAGGAGGAATGAAAATCAGGTCATCAACCACTGAATAGTTGGAAGGGCTCAGTGCGTTTTCATAAAAATCATCAAAATCTCCATCATTATTCCAGTCGATCCAGACATAAGACTTTGCAGATCCTACAAAATCAAGGTGAACGTTCATTGTTCCTCCCGGATAAGAAGTTACAATCTGGCTGGAAGAATTATCTACATAAGCCTGATATGCAGTAGCTGTATAATATAAAGCTCCCTGATCCGAAAAAACGGCATTTTTTAAATAATAGGCCTGACTGGAAGTGCCGGCTGTAGGAACACAATAAGTCTGCGCATTGAGTTGGTAAACTGACAGGAAGAAAATCATCCATAATAAGTAGTTTTTTCTCATTTTTTTTTCTTTTTTAAGTTTGATTACCGGCTTTATTGTCAGATTTTTCCTTAATAATGAGCGGTAGAATTAATTGTTTTGCAGTACGTTTTTTATTTCTTTTCTACATCAATGGATGTAGAGTATTGATTTGTTTAAAAAAAAATCATATCTTAGATGATAGTGATGTTTTCTTTAATTTTTTATAAAATTAATGGTTGATAAGTGTGATGATTTCATTGAAATTTGAGAATAATTCTAATATTTTCAATCAACTTAAAGGTTTGAACAATATTAGCGTTATATTTGCCCCCCATCAAGGAATGTGCTTGCATAATTCGCTGATTTTACAAGGATTTAAAAATTAAAACACTGTAAGTCAGGTTGTTGTACACAAGTGATTTAAAAGGAGTAATAATAGAAATTTCAGTTAAAAACAGTGGGAAAATGATCCTCATGTTAAAAAAAATACTGAAAAGTAATATAGCAATATTGTTTTTCATTTTGTGGTGCCCGGTTTTTCTAAACGGGCAGGCAGCTCCGGATTTTAGTATTTTAACTGATAAAGCATTTCAGAAATTATATCAGAATCCGGAAGAATGTATCAGCTATTCACAGAGCCTTCTGATTAGTGATAAAAATATAGAGCATAAAGTCATTCTCCGAAATATTATTTCACAGGCGTATGCTTTGCAGGGAAATTATGTACAGTCAGTAAGTATTTCCAATCAGAAAGATGATGATGATATAAAAGGAAACCTTTCCCATTTTATCCAGTTGTTTGATGATTATAATCTGGCAGATCAGTATCAGAACTTAGGATTATATGGGCAGTCGAAAGAAATCATTGCAGGTATTTTAAAAGACCCGAAACTCTTACAGAGCAATAATCCCAAAGAGCGTATGGTGCTTGCCAAGCTGTTTCAGCTTCAGGCGATAAATGCGGGAATTACTAGAAATTATAATTCCGCTTTACTGAATATTGATAAGAGTAATTCTTACCTTAATAATAACAATGAAGAGAATAGGATTATCAAATGGGAAAATATTATATTCCGGTCTACTTTTCTGATGCGGCAGAATAAGCTGGAAGAATCCAAGAAATTACTTGATAATGTTATTCAGGATGTTGAAAAACATGGGAATAATGCTTTTATCTCCGCATTTGCCTATGAAAGTATGTCCCGATATTACTTTCTCAAAGCAGATTATAATGGCGCTGTAAAACAACTTGAAATAGGGTTTTCAGAAATTGAAAACCTTCCTTATAATGATCTGAAAATCATATTTTATGAATTGTTTGCCCGTAGCTATCTGGCCCTCAATAATGATGGAAAATACTATTATTACAATAATTTATACACAGATTTAAAAGCAAAACTGGATTCCAATAAAAAAGAAGGGATACAGTATGTTGTAAAACTACTGGAAACATATCATCATAAAAACCTTGAATTCCAGGAGCAGAATAAAGAGAAACAGCTTAAGACTGCTGGGATTATTATTTTAATTCTTATGGCGGGAATGATTGCTTATTTTCTGAGTGAATCATCAAGAAGCAGACATCTCAAAAAACAGCTTGATTTTTTTGAAAAACTGAAAATAAAAGAAGAATCTTCAGGTATTGTGATTGAAGTGCCGAAAGAAGAAGAGGTGGCAAAGGAAAATAAAAATCAGGAAAAGGATCCCTCCAAAATTTCAAAAGAAAAAGAAGTAGAAATTCTGGAAAAGCTTAAAGACTGGGAAAAATCCGACAGTTATCTGAATAAAAACCTGTCACTGGCTATTCTTTCTGCTCAGACAGGTATTAATACAAAATATTTGTCGGAAGTGATCAATAATAACAAAGGCAAGAACTTTAACGGCTATATTAATGAACTTAGGATTGATCACATTGCGCGTCTTCTGAAAACAGATCCAGCCTATCTGAATTATAAAGTAAGTTATCTGGCAGAATATGCAGGATTTTCATCGCATGGTGCATTTACAAATGTGTTTAAATCTATCACAGGTATGTCTCCCAATACTTACATTCAGGAAATTATAAAAAATAAAAACTGATGAAATTCTTTTTCCATATTATTTTGCTGTGTGTTCTGTTTTTTCAGGCACCTCTTTTCGGGCAGAAAATTTCTGATGATTCCTTGATGAAGATTGCCAACCAGGAGATTTATAATAATCCGGATTATGCCATTAGCATTGGAAAGAAACTGCTTCAAAAAGAAAATAATCTTGATAAATCCATTAAGATTTATCTGATTTTGTCCACTGCTGGAATTGCCAAAAGAAACTTTGATGAATCTCTGCAATATATTTTAAAAGCAAGGGAGTTGCTGCAGAAAACAAACGACCCTAAAATTCATACGAGTTTTTTGATTGCAGCTGCGATGCAGTACCAGCAGATGGAACTTTTCAGTAAAAGTCTTGAAACACTGGATGAGGCTGATGAATATTTGGCGAAACTACCTGAAGATTCCTATCTGAAAAATTTTGAAACAGCCAGAAGCTTTGCCCTGCGGGGAATGATCTATAAAAGCCAGTCGAACCCGGAAATTGCTCTTCAGGAATTTTTGATTGCCATCAGAAATTTTGAAAAAATACAAGAAAAAGAGAAAACATACTTTAACCAGAGTATCATCTATTACAATATTGGTCATTGTTATCTCGATCTTAATCAACCGGACAATGCCGGAACATCGTTCATGAAATCTATGAATCTGGCAGAATTGATTAAAGCTAAAAGTCTTGAAGCGTTTGCTTTAAAAGGGTTGGCAGAGATGAACAAACAAAAACACCAGAATCAGAAAGCATTGGAACTGCTGATAAAAGCTGAAAATTTAGGTAAAGAAGCGGACGATCTGTCCCTTAATGAAGGCATTTATAAAGAAATGGCGGATAATTATCTGGCGATGGGGAATCCCAATCTTTATCAGGTCTACAGCAGAAAATACTTGGAAACGAAATTTAAAAGGGAGCAGAGCGAATTAAGCTCCATCAATCACGCTATTGATGTTCACAATATGGAAACTCAAAAGAAAAGTAACAAGCTAATAACCCGATATAATTATTTTATTGCAGGGCTGATTATTATCGGGCTTTTTATACTAAGTATCTTTTTCTATTTTGTTATGAAGATCAGAAAGCGAAATAAGAAATATCAGGATGAAATTAAGCAGCTTATCAGGGATTAGACAGAGGAAATTTAATGATTTCTGTATAAAATAAATAGTGAAGATAATTTCTACGAAACATCTAGAAACAAAAAAGACTCACTAAAAAATAGTGAGTCTTTAAGTGAGCGCGAAAGGATTGAAAATATTACCGTCCCGATTTACAAATCGGGATGCTCTATCCTTGCTGATTTTTACATGAATTTGTTATAAAAACAAAAAAGACTCACTAAAAAATAGTGAGTCTTTAAGTGAGCGCGAAAGGATTCGAACCTTTGACCGTCTGCTTAGAAGGCAGATGCTCTATCCAGCTGAGCTACGCACCCATTAAGTAGTTTTGAGAAAACTACTAAAACAGTCGGGGCGGCAGGATTCGAACCTGCGACCTCCTGGTCCCAAACCAGGCGCGATGACCGGACTACGCTACGCCCCGAATATATAAGAAGAGCGGAGGGTAAGGGATTCGAACCCTTGCGACACTTTCGCGTCGACAGTTTAGCAAACTGCTCCGTTAACCACTCCGGCAACCCTCCTTTTTGTTGATTTTTTAATGATCGTTGTTCCGTTATTGCGAGTGCAAATATAGAACAGATTTCTTTATTTACCAAATAAAATTCAAGAAAATTTTGTGTATTTTTGAAGTAATAAATCATCCAAAAACCAAACTGATGCGTAAGACATTATATATCATCGGATTAAGCACATTTGTTTTTTCATGTACTTCTCAGCAAAATGTGAAAAAAAATACTTACAAACCGAAAACCCCGATAACACAGGCGAAACCGACGGTTCAGACAACACCTCCGGTTGCTCCGAAACCAAAAGTAGTATCCGATCGTGGAGTGGACTTTTTTACTACTAATATAGCAGACCCAACAAAAAATGATAACACGGCAAGTTATGGCTCTATTGTATCTGCAAAACCAGGAGGATATAAAGTTGTAAAGACTTATTTTCCCGCAGTAGCCCAAAACTTCAGACAACGTTATTTAATATTACATTATACAGCACTTCCGGACGATAAGTCAATTACCGTTCTTACTCAGCAAGCGGTGAGTGCCCACTATCTGGTAAACAATACAGGCGATAACGAAATCTATCAGTTGGTAGATGAAAATAAAAGAGCATACCATGCAGGAGTAAGCGCATGGAGAAATGACAAAAATCTTAATGATACTTCTATCGGTATTGAAATTGTGAATGCCGGCTATACTACAGATGCAGCAGGGAAAAGAACATTTGCTCCTTTTAGTGATGATCAGGTGAAAAAAGTAGCAGCATTGGTGAAAGATATTGTGGCAAGATATCAGATTCAGCCTACTTATGTACTTGCCCATTCAGATATTGCTCCTACAAGAAAACAGGATCCGGGACCTATGTTCCCATGGAAAAAACTGTATGATGAATACCAGATTGGGATGTGGTATGATGAAGCAGCCAAGCAAACTTATCTTGAGGCCGCTCAGGCAGATATTACCACAAGATATAATGAAGCCAGCTTTATTTTCCTTATTCAGACTTCATTACAGAAATTTGGATACGGATTGGAGTCTAGCGGAACATGGGATGATGCTACCAAGAAAACAATTGAAGCATTCCAGTACCACTTCCGTCCGCAAAATTATGACGGAATTATGGATGCCGAAACATGGGCAATACTGCAAGCTTTAAACCAAAAATATCCAGTAAAATAATTCAAATTAAAGCGCATCGGTTAGATGCGTTTTTGCTATCTTTAAACGATCAAAAACAGTAAAATATCTGTAATGGAAAATTTCAGGAAAGAAAGCGATCTATTAGGCGAACTGAATGTGCCTTTAGATGCTTATTATGGGGTTCAGACACAAAGAGCTATCAACAATTTTAAAATTTCAGGACAGCTTTTGTCTTCATATCCGGACTTCATAAAAGGGTTGGCTTTTGTAAAAAAAGCGGCAGCAAAAACCAATTATGAATTAGGACTTCTGGACGAAAACCTATATTTTAAAATAGCAGAAGCGTGTGATGAAATTGTAGAAGGGAAATATCATGACCAGTTTCCGGTAGATATGATTCAGGGTGGGGCTGGAACCTCCATCAACATGAATGCCAATGAAGTGATTGCCAATATTGTATTGGAGAAATTAGGAAAAAATAAGGGAGAATATGAATTCTGTTCACCTAATGATCATATCAACCTTTCCCAGTCAACCAATGATGCTTATCCTACAGCCATCAAAATGGGATTGCTGCAGATGAATATCGGACTGGTAGAAAAACTTGAAAAAATTATTGCTGCATTCCGTGCAAAAGGACAGGAGTTTCATGATGTTATCAAAATGGGACGTACACAGCTTCAGGATGCCGTTCCAATGACTTTGGGACAAGAATTTGAAGCCTATGCAGCTACATTAGAAGAAGATATTTCTAAGCTGAATAACAATGCCAATCTTTTTGTAGAAGTGAACATGGGGGCAACAGCTATCGGTACAGGATTAAACGCTCCGGTGGGTTATGCTACACTTTGTGCTAAAAACTTAGCTCAGATTACAGGATACCCGATTGTCTCAGCACCAGATTTAGTGGAAGCAACACCAGATACGGGATCTTATGTAATCTATTCTTCAGCAACAAAGCGTCTTGCTGTGAAATTATCAAAAATCTGCAACGATTTAAGATTACTTTCATCAGGTCCAAGAGCTGGGCTTTTTGAAATCAACCTTCCGCCAATGCAACCCGGATCTTCTATTATGCCGGGCAAAGTAAATCCGGTAATTCCGGAAGTGGTAAACCAGGTTTGTTTTAAAGTATTCGGGAATGACCTTACCGTAACTTTTGCGGCAGAAGCAGGACAGCTACAGCTTAACGTAATGGAACCGGTACTTTCTCATGCGATCATGGAAAATATCAACTTCCTTTGCAATGCTTTAGATACTCTTCGTGAGAAATGTGTGGTTGGAATTACTGCCAATAAAGAAATTTGCCTGAACATGGTGAAGCACAGCATCGGTATTGTAACAGCTTTGAACCCTTATATCGGATACAAGCAGTCTACACAAATTGCCAAAGAAGCATTGGAAACCGGAAAAAGTGTTTACAACCTTGTTCTTGAAAAGGGAATTCTTTCTCAGGAGAAACTGGACGAAATTCTTGATCCGAAAAATATGCTGAAACCGCATAACAAATAAATTCTATAAACGATGAATGATCAATGACAATTGATATCTTAAAAAGTCTCTTATCATTGATCATTCATCATTAATCACCATAATTTCCGTGAGGTTTTTAATTATAATTCCTGCCCATAACGAAGAAGACAATCTTTCCTTTACGTTTGACTCTTTACAGCAACAAAGCAGCAAAGATTTTAAAGTAGTGGTAGTGAATGACGGTTCTGTAGATAGAACCCCTGAAATCATCAGGAAATATACAAAGACTGATTCCCGTTTTGAAACAATCAATCTTCAGAAATCTGGACATCAGCCCGGATCTAAGGTTGTTCATGCTTTTAAAAATGGGCTCAGGACTCAATCTATGGATGAATTTGATATCATCTGTAAGTTTGATGCCGATATCATCCTTCCGGAAAACTATCTGGCAGTTGTAGAAACAGCTTTTGCAAACAATCCGGAATACGGACTTGTAGGCGGACTTTTATACATAGAAAAAGACGGAAACTGGATCTATGAAGGAAACTCTAATAAACACCACGTAAGAGGCCCTATGAAGGCTTACCGTAAAGAATGTTTTATGCAGATTGGTGGTTTAAGAGAAACATTGGGCTGGGATAATATAGATTCCATACTATTGGAAAATCTGGGATGGAAGGAAGTAGTTCTTCCGGAACTCCATGTAAAGTTGATTAAAGTAAAAGGTGCTGACTATACAATACGGCCGGCAGATTATTATGGCAGATACTTTTATTTCTTAGGTCTGAATAGATTTCTGGCTTATATTGCCTCCTCAAAAGAAGCGATGAAAAGTAAGTCTCCATCATTTTTCTTTGATATTATCAATTCCTATGAAAACTGTAGATCAAAAAAAATGGAGCTTAAAATTACAAAAGAAGAGCAAAAAGCTGTTAATGATCAGCGTTGGAGAATGCTGAAGAAGAAATGGTTGAAGATGTAAAAGACTTCATCTATAATTATTGGCAAATTTAATAGGGATGGGCCATTGTCCTGAGCGTAGACGAAGGGGTCCGTTTAATTAATAAAAAATAAAAATTCATTGGCTTTAGCCAAAACTTAACTTTCCGTTAATCCGTGAAAAAAATAGCTTACATAGAAATAGACACCCACGCAGAGATTGCACAGGCTTTCATGGATATCATGGAAGGGTCTCAGAATTTTGCTGTAGACTATTATTTTTCAAAAAGAATTAAAGATCAGATCAATGACAACAATGAGGCTGTGTTCTTGTCAGACAGCTCTATGATCCTGGATCAGTTAAAAGGAAAAGGATATGATTTGGTTGTCATAGGGACGGTACATCGTTATTTTAATACATTTTTAGCAATAACAAAAAAGTACAATACGGCAATCATTACCCATAATCTGAACTTTACAAAAGCTTCAAGACTGAACCTGATAAAAAGTGTTTTCAAAGGAGATATTATTTTCAGACTGAAATTGTGGCTTAAAGAAGGACTGTTTTATAATACTAAAGTTTACCAGACTTCGCAATCGCTTTTAGTACTTGATGAGGCTTTAATTTCAGATAGACATCAGTTTTTACCCTTATTTTATACAAGAGATTTTGTTAAAATTAAAAATGATAATCTGACTGTGGTTATTCCGGGAGGAGTTTCTCAGAAGAGAAGAGATTATGCTTATATTTTTAAAACAATTCAGGATCTGAAGTCAGATAAACGTTGTGAGTTTGTGTTCCTTGGAAAAGCAAAGGATCATGAATTAAAACAGCTTGAACAACTGTCTCAAAAACTACCTGAAAATATCACTATTACTTATTTCTCTGAAAGAGTTTCTTCTGAAGATTTTGAAAAATGGATGCAGAAAGCAGATGTTCTGTGGTGTCCTATTCAGCAGGAAACAGAGTTTTTCAGCATGAAAGAAACCTATGGAATGACTAAAATGACTGGAAACCTCGGTGATGCTGTAGCTTACGGAAAATTGGCTGTTTTCCCTGGGAATTATCCTTCAAAACTTGAATTCATCATTCCGGAAAAAGAAAATATTCTTGATCAGTTAAAGGCTTTATCAGAAACTCCATTTGACTTTTATAAAACTTACAGTAAAGAAGTAGTGCAGAAGAAACTGGAACTGTTCCTCAACAGTCTGATTATAAATTAAAATACTTCAATTAAAGTAAATACTTTCGCTTTCTTTCTGTTTTCGATTAAAGAATCTATTTAATCTTAAATACGCTTTTGATAAACTTCATATTCAGGTAGTCTTCAATGGGGAATACTTTGGTGAAGTAATTTCCGATATAGATCAATATCAGAACAACGGCGGGCTTATAAACAAGATTGATAAGATTGCTGTTGAAATTGGGAAGAACAATAGCCACGGTAATAGCCAGTGTACAGATAATGGAAACAAAAATCATTTCAATACTCAAAGGTGAAACTTTAAATACGATATAATTGAAAATGATTTTCACCACATTGTAAATAGTAAGAGAAATAGCCGTAGATAAAGCAATTCCGATCAGTTTCAGTTGTGTGTTTTTAATGAAATAATAGTTAAGCCCAATAGTCAGTCCTGCCAGTAAAAGCATCACCAGAATATTGAATCTGTAATATTTTGAAAGAGAAATAATATTTCCGTTGAATCCTGTTGCCAGATCTATCAAAACGGCAGATCCCCAGATCCATACTACAGGTTCATATTCTCTAAGCATTGTTCCATTCTTGGGCATAAATTGGGTCAGATACGGAAATCCAACCATGATGCAGGAGAATAAAACAGCGCCAAGGAAATATAACGTTAAAGATGTTTTCTTGTGAAATCTGTCCAGCTCTTCCATGTCTCCGTCTGCCAGAGTCTTGTTGATGATAGGAGCAGAAATATTAAATAATCCAAGCTGTGGAATTGAGATTAATGAGATCAGGGCATACAAAACAGAATAGATTCCTACTTCTTCCATCCCCATAAATTCCCCAATCATAAAGCTGTTGATGGCTAGATAATTTCCAAAAGTTCCCAGAAACCCGAAGAAACTATAATTGAAGAATTCTTTCCAGAAATTATTTTTCTTAAAATAATCCGTATTAAAATCTAATTTGATTTTCTCCAGTTTGTTGGTGTAATAGATATATCCCAACAACATTAAAAAGAATATTCCAAAAAAGAATGCAAAAGCAACTTTCTGCGATGCTGACGCAGTGATATTCTGTGATAAAGCAAAGAAAAAGAGGCAGAAAGCTCCCAGGTTTGCTATTTTCGGAAACAGATTGTCGAAAATATTAGAAACCACAATTCTTTTATAATTGGAAGTGTATTTATTGAAAATAGCACAAAACGAAAGAATTAAAATCAGCGGAAGAATCATCTCTTTCATCTTCCATGCTTCCGAGTGCCTGAATTTTGGATAAAAATAGGGAAGTATAAAAAATACAACTGTGAAAATAAGAAAGTTGATAAAAACAGCGAGCAACGACAATGACAGCATGTTTTGTTTTTTACCGTCTTTTTCTACCCTGTGAAAAAATTTCACGTTTGAATAGGAAATTCCCAGGACTACAAAAGGAACCAGCATTTCTGCAGTGGGAAGGATGTAGCGCAGCTTTCCGTAAAATTCAAAATCATTCGGAAATATGAATATTGCGGAAACTGTGCCCAGCAAAAACCCAATATAACCGATAATGGAATATTTGAAGCCTTGTCTCGCTACTACACTCATAAAGTCGTTTTAAATGTTTTTAGGTATAAAAATAATATTGTTGATGTACTGAGTTTTATTTTTTTCGTCGTTTGTATTTTGTGTTATGATATCCTCTGTAAGATTTTCCAGGGTAAAACTGTTTCTGTTCAGATATTTCGCTTTATATCCCCAGCTCATTACTTCAGAAATTTCATTCCATATAGGGGTCTGGTGGTGTCTTTGTTCCATCTCAACCATTAATGTCGGCATGAACTGTCTGATGGTTTCTCTTGCTCCGGAAAGGGTTTTTATTTCGTTTCCTTCAACGTCTATTTTGATAAAATCAAGCCTTTTAAAATGTTCCAATGCAGCCCATTCATCCAGTTTGATCACTTTTACTTTTTCCGTATAACTTTTTTCTTCCCCTTTTTCCTTGTAAGATGTGTTTAAAGTACCACGGGAAGCAATTGTTTTTCCGTTAATAATTGGTACTTTGAACTCGGCCATTATGTTTTCGTCAGAAAGGGCCAGAGGAAAGACATGCATGGCCGGAAACAGCCTTTTTAATCGTCGGTAAAGCTTTTTATTAGGTTCAAAACCATAAATGTTATCATGGTTCAATGTGTTTTCCAATTGGTATAGAAAAGTTCCTACATTCGCACCAATGTCCAATATGACAGCATTTTTAGGAAGGTATTCTTTGATCCATACCAGTTCCGGTTCTACATTGCGTTCCGAAAAATTATTTTTATTAAGATTATTTAACGTTTTAAAATATCTTTTTTTGTAGAAATTCGGAGTTATATATTGTAGTTTTTCTGCGATTTTTTGGTATAAAGACATCGTAAGCTTTTTGACGAACAGCAAAGATAAGCAAAAATGTAAAACTTTTCTTAAAAAATGTTAAATATAATAAGTTGATTTTCAGTAATTATCTTTTGTTTCTGCTTTTATAACCAGTTGTTTTTTAATGAATTTTAAATTTTTCACAGAGACATCCCTATCCCTTAACCTTTATAAATTCTAAAAAGTTCGGATAGAAAGTGTATTATCAATTATCTGTGAAAAAGATTAGTATTTCAGAATAAATTAAAGAAAAGGAGTGTTCAGGAAATCATTGAACGGTTTCATCAGTTTGAAAATTTTATTCATATTTTTCACTGCATTTTTATCCAGTACTTCCTCATCTTTTAATGAATATACTACAATGAAATTTTTAAGTTTCAGATATTCTCCCATAGGATCCTCTTTCTCGAAACCTTGAGGAATTTTTTTTAGTTTGTCGTCCTGGTCAAGTTCCGGGAAGTGCTTTTTAAAATCTTTATTATTGAGGATTTTAAGGAAATCATCACCATACAACGATATTTCTTTACGTACTTCTTTCAGAACTGAAGATTCAGGCATATAAATACCTCCGGCTAAAAAGGATTTTCCGGGTTCCATGTGAAGATAGTAGCCTCCTTTCTGGTTGCCTTTTCCCATTCCCAGAGAAGCTCCGAAATTCGTTTTATAAGGTGATTTGTCTTTTGAAAACCTTGTGTCTCTGTAAATTCTGAACAAGGCTTTTTTACTGTCGATCTTAGCAAGTTCTTCATCAAAACCAGACATCTCTTTAATTAGTTCATCAAGAAATGAAACAACATTTTGCTGAGATTCTGTGTACAGATTTTTATTTTCATTAAACCATTCACGGTTATTGTTTTTATTTAATTTGTTTAAAAAATCAAATGTTTTGGAAGAAATGCTTGCAGACATATTGTGTTAGGTGTTTTTTAGTTGTTAAGTGAGATTTATAAAGGCTTCTCAACCCCGAATCCCGAAACTTCGCAACCCGTTCTCACAACTCAAATGTACAAAAACTATTCATATCTCAATGCTTCAATGGGATCAAGTTTTGAAGCTTTCAGGGCAGGATAATACCCAAAAAATACTCCGGTCACAGCACACACAATAAAAGATACAATAATGGAAGATTCCGTAATAAAAGTAGGCCATGAGAGGAAAAAAGTAACCAGTTCCGAAGACAGAATGCCTAAAAGTACCCCAAGAATTCCACCGGTGATACTGATTAACACAGCTTCAATCAAAAACTGGTACAGAATATCCTTTCCTCTTGCACCGATAGACATTCTCAACCCGATTTCTTTGGTGCGTTCCGTCACAGATACATACATGATATTCATGATGCCAATTCCTCCTACAATAAGAGAAATGCCGGCAATGGCTGATAAAAGTACGGTTAAAAGCTGGCTGGTAGAACTCATGGTAGAAATAAGCTCAGCCTGAGTTCTCACACTGAAGTCATCATTGCTTCCATCAGCAGGCAGTTTATGCTGTTTTCTTAAAATCTCCGATACCTGATCCGTAGCTTGTTGTGAAGTATTCTCATTTGAAGAGGCGGCGTAAATCGTCTGAACATAAGTGATTCCCAAAAATCTTCTCTGAACAGTATTGAACGGTGCAATAATGACATCATCCTGATCCTGTCCGAAAGCATTAGAACCTTTGGGAGCAAGAATTCCGATAACTTTCATGGGAACTTTATTGAATCTGATAACAGCTCCTACAGGATCTTCACCGTTGGGAAATAAACTGTTATAAACCGTCTGGCCTAAAAGACAGACCTTATTAGAAGATGTGACGTCTTTTCTGGTAAAAAGATTGCCACTTGCAATGCTCCAGTCTCTGATATTAAAATATTCTTCATTTACGCCCTGCAGCTGGGTAGGCCAGTTGTTAGGGCCGTTGATAGACTGTCCGTTGGTCTGTACAGCAGGAGAAACATAAGAAACATCAGGAGCGCCCTTTGAAATTGCATCTGCATCCTGAGGTCTCAGAGTCTGTAACCCCGAAGCTCCTATTCTAGCTCCTCCGGAAACATTCACATTGCTGGACGGTCTTATGGTAATCATATTGGATCCCATTGAAGAAAGCTGATCGCTGATACTTTTTTTTGAACCTTCTCCAATGGCGGTCATTGCAATTACCGAAGCCACACCGATAATGATACCAAGCATGGTTAAAAATGCACGAAGTTTATTCCGTAAAAGGGCTTTCCAGGCTATCCTGAAGAGGTTAGAGACGTTCATTGCAATGAGTTTTTAGTTTAAAACTATTTATAATCATCATTTACCGGAAGATTTTCAAGGGCTTCTCTGGCAGATTTGATATTATCGTTCTTTACATCTTTAATTACTTTTCCATCCCGTAGGGTTACCGTTCTGCTGCTGAAAGTGGCAATATCAGGCTCATGAGTTACAAAAACGATGGTTCGTCCCTGATGGTGAAGATCCTGCATGAGGGCCATAATTTCATAAGACGTTCTGGTGTCTAGGTTTCCGGTGGCTTCATCTGCAAGAATCATTACAGGTTCGTTCACTAAAGCTCTGGCAATGGCAACTCTTTGCTGCTGCCCTCCGGACATCTGATTGGGAAGATGATCAATCCTGCTTTCAAGTTTTACCGCAGTTAAAGCTTCTATGGCTCTTTTGTGGCGTTCTTCTGTAGATATTTTTGAGTTATAAAGAAGTGGAAGTTCTACATTTTCCTTTGCGGTGGTTCTTGGAAGAAGGTTATAAGACTGAAACACAAAACCGATTTTTTGATTTCTGAGAACCGCCAGTTCGTCACGGTCAAGATTTTTAATATTAACACCATCCAGAATATAATCTCCGCCTGATGGTTTATCAAGGCAGCCTATGATATTAAGCAGAGTTGATTTTCCGGAACCGCTGCTTCCCATAATGGTCACAAATTCACCTTTCTCTACTGTGAATGTGACACCTTTCAGTGCATGAACAACTTCTTCGCCCATTCTGAATTCTCTTTTCAGATCCATGATCTCCAGAATTTTTTCTGCCATGACTTTTTTTGTTTTGCTAGTTGCTAGTTGCTAGTTGCTAGTTGCTAGTTGCTAGTTGCTAGTTGCTGATTAATTTATTTAGGTTTGGTCGGCTCAAAAATTTATGTTATCTCGGTCCGCCGCCACCGCCACTGTTTCTGTTGTTTCCACCACCTCTTCTTTGAGGCATGAACGGACTTTTAGCCTGTCCACCGGAAGATTTTTTTGAAAGTACTTTATAACCTGTAATAATATTGTCACTTGTATTTAATCCTGAAATAACCTGTATTTCGGTGTCATTATCCATTCCGGTTTTTATCTTTTTACGGGAAATGGTGCTGTCCTTCGCGATAACCCAGACTGCAGATTCATTTTTCTTTTCGGTTCCTTTATTTTGTTTTTTCCATTGGCCTTTTTCATGTTTTTTACCGTTAGCGAATGGAGAATTTATTTTATATTTTTTGATAACCAGGCTATCTGGTCTGAAGCTGGTTGCTGCTACAGGAATTTTCATAACATTCTCTAAAACCTGTGTATAAATTGTAATGTTTGCCGTCATTCCCGGCTTCAGTTTTAAACCTGAATTATCTGCGTTAATGATGGTTGTATAATTGACCACATTGGATGAAACGGTTGGATGGAGGCGGACTTCAGAAACTTGGCCGTCAAATGTCTCATCGGGAAAAGCATCTACTGTGAATGTTGCTTTTTGGCCCACTTTTACATTGCCAATATCAGCTTCATCCACTGAAGCGCGTACCCTCATTTTAGTAAGATCTTTAGCAATACTGAAAAGAGTAGGAGTACTAAAACTTGAAGCAACCGTTTGCCCTTCACTTACATTCCTGTTGAGTACAGTTCCGTCTATCGGGGAATAGATGTTGGTAAGAGACAGGTTTTTGTTGGCTGTGGAGAGCTGAGCATTTACAGAGCCTACCTGTGCTTTAGCGGCATTGTATTGATTGGTGGCATTATCATAATCAGCCTTGCTGATAGCTCCTACTTTATATAACTGTGACTGTCTGTTGATGTTGATTTCGTTGTAAGCAAGATTGCTTTTTGCGTTTTGTAGATTGGCTTTAATCTGCTGTGACTGAAACTGAAGCAGATCCGGATCTAAAGTAGCCAGCAGTTGTCCTTTTTTCACTGTAGAATTGAAGTCAACATAAATATTTTTAATGATTCCCGATACCTGAGTACCTACTGCCACAGTATCCACAGGCTGAATAGTTCCTGTAGCGGTTATGGAATTGGATATTTCTCCCATCTCAGGCTTTACTGTTTCCAGCTGAATCTTTATTTCTTTCTCTCTGATGAAGAAAAACCAGGCTGCACCTATAATTATGATGCCGCCCACAACCCAATACAACCATTTTTTATTCTTTGTTTTCATAGCTTACTTTAGATTTATAGGGTTACCTGCGTAAAATTCGTAGATCTGTTTGTTGAGAACTGCTGTATATTTGGCCTGAAGATAATTCTGAACAGACTGTATATAAAGCAATCGTTGTTGCTGAAGCTGTACATAATCAATGCTTCCGATTTTCATCTGAGCATTCACAATATCATAACTTTGCTTACTGATATCCATCTGTTTGAAGGCAGAATCGTACTGCGAAAGGGCGTTCTGAAGATTGATATATGATTGTTCCACCTGTTGGTTAAGAATCGTTTTGGTGTTTTGTAAATCAAGATTGGCCTGTTCAATAGCAATTTTTGACTTCTCAATCTGTGTTTTATAAATTCTGTTGTTGTAAATCGGAATTCCCAAACTTAATCCAATGGGCATATAAAAATTGTTTCCAAGCTGGTTAAAGTAATTTCCATTGCCATTGGAGTAGTTGGTAGAGATATTTCCTACGAGGCTTAGTGTGGGCAGAATAGATGCTTTAGCCATTTTCAGATTCGTGTTGGAATTTTCTACGTTCAGTTCACTGTATTTTACTTCAGGACGTTGATTCTGTGCCAGATTTTGAACATCTTCTAAAGGATTTAGCTGATCCTCTACGATAATACTGTCGGGTTTGACAATATGAAAATCATAATTTGATGGCAGCTGCAGGATTTGCTTTAAATTAACCATATTGGTCCGCAGATTATTTTGTGCAGATGTCAGATTATACTGATCCTGAGCAACCTGTGACTGAATCTGAAGATAGTTTAATTTTGAAAGACTTCCTGCTTTATAGAGCTGATCTCCTTGTTTTAATTGGGTCTGAGTTGTTTTCAGGACATTTTCAAGGGAAATAATATTTTCCTGGTTCATCAGAATATTCAGATAAGCCTGGGTAATATTTAGGGTAATGTTATTTTCTGATTCCTGTACAGAGAGATTGGCCATTTGTACCAATAAATTTTTGGAGGCTTCATTGTTTTTAATGTAATCGGCATGGTACAGGGTCATAGAAGAGCTGGCTCCGATACTTTGAGATTGTGCGCCTGTCATATGAAGTCCGTCACTTCCGTTGAGAGCGAATAAACCTTGTGAAATTGTTCCGCTTAAGTTTGGGTATTTCGCATCTTTTGCCTGAAGCAGGTCTTGTTGTGCTGAATTTTTTGAAAGCCTTAGAGAATTAATCGAAATATTATTCTCTTTTGCGTATTCAATACAATTTTCCAGTGTCCAGGAGGACGGATAATTGGGTGTTTGGGCAAATATTTCAAAGGCTATGCATAAGAATATCAAAAAGAAAAATTTGCGTTCCATGGTTTTATTTTTGAAAATTCATAAATATCACAGAAAAAATCAATCCAATTTAATAAAAAAAAATAATGTTTAACAACTTTTTAACCTAAAGCTCGTTTTTTTAAATTTTATTTTCAAAAAATTAAAGAAATATTAAAAGATTCTGAATTTAAGATTGTATATTTAAAACTTTATTCAAAAACAAGTCAAATATTTGTTGTATCTTTGCAAAAATTTTAAAATAGTTAATGAATTTATTTACGGAAACCAATTTAAGTCCTGATATCCTTAAGGCAATTGGCGAACTGGGCTACGAAAGCCCAACAGAAATCCAAAAACAGACTATCCCTTTTATTCTTTCAGATATTCGCGACTTGATCGCACTTGCGCAAACAGGGACAGGCAAGACAGCAGCGTTTTCGCTTCCGATTTTGGATATGATTGACGATACGAGTCGCAAAATCCAATTATTGGTGCTTTGTCCGACACGGGAATTATGTCTTCAGATTTCGAAGGACATAAAGAATTACTCTAAGTACATGAAAGACATCAAAACTACTGCAGTTTATGGTGGAAGTAGTATTGTAGATCAAATGAGATCTTTGAAGGATAAACCACAGATCATTGTGGGGACTCCGGGAAGAGTAATAGATCTTATTAACAGAAAAGCACTTGACTTTTCTGCTATTCATTGGTTGGTATTAGATGAAGCCGATGAAATGCTTTCTATGGGATTCAAAGACGAATTGGAAACCATTCTAAGCGAAACTCCGGAAACTAAACAAACTTTCTTATTCTCTGCAACGATGAATAAAGAAGTGGAAAGAATTTCCAAAAATTACCTTACAAAACCACACCGTATTTCAGTAGGTTCTATCAACGAAGTGAAGAAGAACATTACACACGAATACTATGTAGTAGGGTACCGTCAGAAAAAAGAAGCGTTGAAAAGATTGATCGATGCAAACCCTAATCAGTATTCCATTATCTTCTGTAGAACGAGAATGGAAACTCAGGAGGTTGCTGATTTCTTAATGCAGAACGGATACGCAGCTGATGCTCTTCATGGTGATCTTTCTCAAGCGCAGAGAGATACGGTAATGAAGAAATTCAGACTGAAAAACATCGATATTCTTGTAGCGACAGACGTTGCAGCAAGAGGATTGGATGTAAACTCTCTTACACACGTTATTCACTTCTCTTTACCGGATGACCCTGAAGTATTCGTTCACAGAAGCGGAAGAACAGGTAGAGCTGGAAAAGACGGTATTTCTATGGCTTTGATTAAGCCTGAAGAAAGCAGAAAACTGAAACAGATCAAATCTGCAACCAAAATTGAAATCAACGAAAGATTCATTCCTACAGGCGATGATATTATCAAAGCTCAGGTAGGAGGTGTATTCGAAAAATTATTGACGGAACACGAGGATCTTTTTGAATTTGATGATAGTTTAATCCCGGATCTAAGCAAATTTACAAAAGAAGAATTGGTACATCAGTTGTTACAGTTCCAATTGAAAGATCTTGCTTTATATTACAAAGACAAACACGATCTTGTTGAGCAGAAACTGAGCAGCAGAGATGATGATTACTCAAGAAGAGACCGTGGACGTGATAGAGACAGAGACCGCGGACGTGACAGAGACAGCAGAGACAGAGATCGCGGAAGAGACAGAGATCGTGGTGGAAAGCCAAGAAGAAGAGATGAGAATATGGTAAGATTCTTCTTTAATCTTGGGAAAAAAGACCACTTGAAGAAGCTTGATGTTTTGGATATTATCAATAAAGCTACTGGTGATGGAAAATCCAAGAAAAGAGCTGAGATCGGAGATATCGAAATCTTAGAAAAATTCTCTTTCTTTGAAGTTGAAAAATCGTTTAAAGACAACGTCTTGAGCAATATTCAATCTATGAAGTTTAAAGGAAAAGATATGAGAGCTGAAGTTGCAAACTAATCTCATCAATTACTATACAAAACCGGCATTAATGCCGGTTTTTTTATTTGATAATCAGTAGTTAAGCGAATGTTAACAAAACTTAATGTCATATAGTTTCACGTACAATCCTTTTTTAAGAAATTTGCACACGAATTATAAATACTAAAAAATGGGAATTGGTAATATTTTCCACGCTTTTCAACCAAAAGATAAAATCTTCTTTGTACTTTTCGAAAAAGTAACTGAAAATCTAGTTGCAATGTCAGAAGATTTCAACACAGGAATCAAGGATTTCGATCTTAATGACGATTCTATGTTGAAGAAAATGAGTGATTTTGAACACAAGAATGATGAACTTACTCACGAAATTTTCGTAGAATTAGGGAAAAACTTCATTACACCTTTTGACCGTGAGGATATCCACACATTAGCAACAGGACTGGATGATATCGCTGATTATATCTACGCTTCCACAAAATATATTTTCCTATACAAATCACCTGAGATGAAGGCTTATTCAGACTTCTCTTTATTGATCCATAAAGCATGTCTTGAAATTCAGAATGCAATGAAAAACCTTAAAGGGTTCAAAAACATGGAACAGGTAAAAGAAGCTTGTATTAAGGTGAACTCTATTGAAAATATTGCTGACGATTTGCTTTCCAATTCAATGGTAGAATTATTTGAAACCAATGATGCAATCAACATTATTAAAGTTTCATCTGTATTGAACTACCTTGAAATTGTAACGGACAAAGCAGAAGATGTTGCCAATACAATCGAGAACATCATGATTAAATACGCCTAATACATAGCAAAAAATGGAATTTCCGATTTTACTTGTAGTTATTATTGCGTTGGCCCTGATCTTCGATTATATCAATGGTTTCCATGATGCTGCCAACTCAATTGCGACTATTGTTTCTACAAAAGTTTTAACTCCATTCCAGGCTGTACTTTGGGCAGCACTTTGGAACTTTGCGGCCTTCTTTATTGCCGCTTATATTATTGGAGAATTCAAAATTGGTAATACAATTGCCAAAACAGTTAACGAGAATTTTATCACCCTTGAAGTTATATTTTCCGGTCTTGTGGCAGCTATTGCCTGGAACCTGCTTACATGGTGGTTCGGAATCCCTTCTTCATCATCACATACGCTGATCGGAGGTTTCCTGGGAGCAGCTCTTATGCATGCTTTTATGATGGATTATCATGCTGTAGCAGCAGCACAGCCGGATCTTGGAATGTGGGGTACTATTAAAGAAGCTTTCAGCCAGGTGACCCATCAGAGTGTAGTAAAGTTTGATAAAGTAATTCCTATTTTCCTGTTCATTTTCATGGCACCGATTATAGGGATGATTATCTCAATCATCATTACACTGATTATTGTACACCTTTATAAAAGATCAAACCCGCACAAAGCAGACCAGTCTTTCAAAAGATTACAGTTGGCTTCTTCAGCTTTATTCAGTTTAGGACACGGTTTGAATGATGCACAGAAAGTTATGGGTATCATTGGTGCAGCTCTTATCTACTACCATGTTGAAATGCTGCATGATCCAATCTATCTGAACATTCCTGCTGCAGGGCGTTTCGATTATTTTGCTCAGCATTACCTTTGGGTTCCTTTGGTTTCGTTCCTTGCAATTGGTTTAGGAACAATGAGTGGTGGCTGGAAGATCATCAAGACAATGGGTACTAAGATTACTAAGGTAACTTCATTAGAAGGAGTAAGTGCTGAAACTGCAGGTGCTATTACTTTATTTATTACAGACCACTTTGGTATTCCTGTATCTACAACACATACCATTACAGGTTCTATTATCGGGGTAGGACTTACAAAAAGGATTTCTGCCGTAAGATGGGGGATTACTGTAAGCTTACTTTGGGCTTGGGTTCTTACCATTCCAATCTCTGCAATTGTTGCAGGAATTACTTATCTGGTGGTTACCTTCCTTTTCTAAAAAACAAATCATATAATTATATAAACTTTGTCCGTTTGGGCAAAGTTTTTTGTTTTATAAAGCCTCGAAAAATCGTATTTTTGTTCAAATTAAAAGATTTTATGGAATTTTTAGACAGATACCAGCAGATTGTTGCAGACGCCATCACTAAATATACTTTTAAAGATAAACCTTCGGAGCTGTATGACCCGATGAATTATATTATTTCCCATGGTGGAAAGCGTCTTCGTCCTATTATGGTGCTGATGGCTTGTGAGATGTTCGGCGGAGATCTTAAGCAGGCAATTAAGCCGGCATTGGCTATCGAGTTTTTCCATAACTTCACGCTGATCCATGATGATATTATGGATGAAGCTCCTTTAAGAAGAAACAAACCTACCATTCATACTTTACATGGTCTTAATGTAGGAATCCTTTCCGGAGACGGGCTGATGCTTAAAGCCTATAAGTTTTTTGAGGATCTGGAGCCTGAAATCTTTAAGGCATGTATCAGAATATTTACACACACCGGACTTCTGCTTTGTGAAGGACAACAGTATGATATCAACTTTGAAACTCAGAAAGATGTAACTTTTGATGACTATATCAGAATGATTACTTATAAAACAGGAGTTTTGAGTGCTTCATCATTTGAAATCGGAGCGTTGATTGCAAGAGCTGATTTTAAAGATGCTAAAGCTATTTTCAACTTCGGAAAGCATATCGGGATTGCATTCCAGATTATGGATGATTATCTTGATGTATTTGGTGATCAGGCACAGTTTGGGAAAAAACATGCCGGAGATATTTATGAAAACAAGAAAACCGTTCTGTATCTGTTAGCAAGAGAACATGCTACGGACGAAGAAAGAAAAGAGCTTGATTACTGGTATTCTAAAAAGACTGAAAACGTTGATAAAGTCTATGGAGTAGAAAAGATATTCAGAAGAACCAAAGTAGATGAAAAAGCGTTACGTCTGATCGAAAAACATAATGAAATAGGACAAAGCTATCTTCAGAAAATAGATGTTCCGGAAGAAAAGAAAAAACCTTTTATCGAACTGGCAAATTATTTGTTGAGAAGAGAAAGTTAATAGAGGTAGTAGATGGTAGATAGCAGGTAACAGCAATTTACCTGCTATCTATTTTCTGCCACCTAATACCTACACGATGAAATTCAGAACAGAAGTTGATATTCCTGCATCAGATAAAAAGATTGAGATTGAAGATAAAATATTTTCAATAGGCTCATGTTTTGCCTCTGAAATGACTGATTTACTTAAGGATGGACAGCTTCAGACTCTTAATAATCCCTTTGGAACGATTTTTAACCCTTTTTCAATCAATAACGCCGTCAATAGATTACATGATTCTGCGTTTTATGAAGAAGAGGAATTAATTACCTACAATGAAGAATATATTTCTCTGGATCATCACACCAGTTTTGATACCCGGTATATTCATCAGACTTTAGATAAAATAAATGGGGCTATTGAAGCGGGAAACGCCTTTCTTCAGGAAGCCGACTGGATCATTATTACTTACGGTTCCTCATTTATTTATGAATTTCTTCCTAAGAACAAGCTGGTGGCCAACTGTCACAAAATTCCACAAAAGTTTTTTGAGAAAAGACTGCTTTCCCATCAGGAGCTTACAAGTTCTATTTATCAGACGATTCTGGACCTTAAGGATATTTGTAAAGAAGGAGTACAGATCCTATTCACCGTTTCCCCTGTAAGGCATACTAAAGATGGAATGGTAGAAAACCAGTTAAGTAAATCCAAATTAATTACCGCTATCCACGAGTCCATTTCTCTCTTTGAAGACTGTCATTATCTTCCCGTCTATGAGATTTTGATGGATGATCTCCGGGACTACCGTTTTTATAAAGAAGACATGATTCATCCAAGCACGCAAGCGGTTAATTATATTTTTGAGAAATTTGGGAATGCCTATTTTTCAGGTGAGACTCAGCATTTTATTAAAGAAAATTTTAAGATTATCAAGGCACTGGAACATAAGACCAGTGACAAGAAGGACCCTAAGTTTATAGAATTCAGGGAGAAATTAGATCAAAGGATTGAAATTCAGCGGAAAAAGGTAAAACATAAAATATTTTAAATGCTTGATTTTACCAGAATTGACTATCTGAAAGATGGAAATGAAAGACAGAAAAAAGCTTATGAAATTCTTACAAAGTATCATGTCTTTGAGAAGCTGAAAGATTATTCACCCATTTTAGCAGGAACTGTTCCTATAGAGATTGATATCAAAGGAAGTGATTTGGACCTTATTTTCGAGGTGGATTTAAAATTTGAACAAGACTTTCTGGATGATTTACTATTTTGTCAGCTTATTCCTCAAGACGTAGAAGTGGAATATCCCATTGTGAACGGTGAAAAATGCATTACAATAAATTTTATGCTGGAAGGGTTTCCCATCGAAATTTTCGGACAAAATAAACCTACAACTGAGCAGAATGCCTACCTTCATATGGTTTCCGAATACAAAATATTGCAGGAAAAAGGAGAAAAATTTAAACAAAAAATAATAGAACTTAAAAAACAGGGAATAAAAACAGAACCCGCCTTTGGGTTATTGCTGGGGCTTGAAAATCCTTATGAAGATCTGTTAAAATACTAAGAAAAATGATTGATACACATACCCATTTATACGCAGAAGAATTTGATGAAGACAGAAAAGAAGCTATTCAGAGAGCTTTAGATAAAGGAATTACAGAATTCTATCTTCCTGCCATCGATTCTGAATCGCACGAAAAAATGCTGCAGCTGGAAACAGAATATCCGGGACAGATTTTCTCAATGATGGGATTACATCCTTGTTATGTAAAACCGGAATCGTGGGAAAAAGAACTTGAAATTGTAAAAAATTATCTCGATCAAAGACATTTTCCGGCGATAGGAGAAATCGGGATTGATCTGTATTGGGATAAAACAACCTTAGATATTCAGGTGAAAGCCTTTGAAAAACAGATTGACTGGGCTATAGAAAAAGACCTTCCGATTGTAATTCATACAAGAGAAAGCTTTGATGAAACATTTGAAGTGTTGGAAAGAAAAAAACACCCGAAGCTGAGAGGGATTTTCCATTGCTTTTCAGGAAATCTGGAACAGGCACAATACGCTGTTGACCTTAATTTTATTTTGGGAATTGGTGGAGTAGTAACGTTCAAAAATGGGAAAATAGATCAGTTTCTGAGTGAAATTCCATTGGACAAAATTGTTCTGGAAACAGATTCTCCTTATCTGGCACCGGTACCTCACAGAGGAAAAAGAAACGAAAGCTCCTATCTGGATCTGGTTGCTGGAAAATTGGTAGATATTTATGGGAAAGATTTTTCTGAGATAGACCGCCTTACTACAGAAAATGCTAAAAATATTTTTAAAATAGCATAATTAATGAATGCCCTGTTAAATTTTACCAGGAACAATCGGTTGAATAGTATATTGCTGTTTGCTGTTTATTTCATAATCAATCTTTTATTTCTTACGAAATATGGAATCAGACAGTCTTTTGTTCCTCTTAATATTTTAATTATTCTTTTTTCAGGAGGTAATTTGTTATTATTTTCTTTAGGAAAATGGTCTTGGTTGAAAAAAATATGGACTGAGAAATCAGTATATCTCCTTGTAACCGCTATAGCTGTTGTTTACATTGCTATGTGCCATGTGATGAAAGATCCTTACAAAATGAATATTGATAGATGGGCAACGTTAGAATTTTCTCTGCAGCATTGGATAAAAGGTGAATATATTTATGATACTCCAAATTTCATGGGAAATTTATCATCTTATCTTCCCGGGCAGTTGCTTTTATCAAGTGTTTTTTATTTTTTAGGGAATGTAGGCTACCTTCAGGTTTCAGCTTTTTTATTGTTTTCGTATGTTATTTTTTTAGAATTTAAGGGCAATTTTCATAGATTTCTTGCGATATTAATGTTAGGCATTTCTTTGGCCTATATTTATGAAGTGGTTTGTAAGAGTGATTTTATCTCTTCCTTTATTGCGGTTGCAGCCTTCATTCTTTTTTGGAGCAGAAAATTTAAAGACGATTATTTTAAGAAGCCTTTTCTGTTAGGAATAGGTATAGGAATTTTATGTCTTACAAGAAGTGCAGTGATTATTCCATTGATTATTTTTTTATTAAATCCTTTTATTAAAACCAGCTGGGAAAATAAAATAAAATTTGGAATAAGTTTTTTATTGACGGCAGTAATATTATTGGCATCCGTTCTGCTGCCTGGCAAAAGTGTTGAGCATGTGCTGCAATATAATCCTCTTAATCTTCAGGGGCAAAGCAATAAATTTGTTATGCTGTTCTTTATTATACTGTCAATCATACTTTCCTTTTATGTAAAAAAAATAGAAACGGTATTTTACTATTCAGCATATATTCTTTTTTTCGTAATGTTGAGTTTTGTAAGTGAGCAGTATGTGACCTTAGGGTTTTCTTATCAGAATAATTTCTTTTCTACAACTTATCTGGCTGCTTGTTTACCTTTCTGTATTATCGGTTATTGCTATACAAAACAAAAGGCAGAATAATAAACTATAAATAAAAAAGTCCTTTTCAAAAAAGGACTTTTATTTTATTTCTTTCTGGTGAAATTCTTATTTTTAGGCTTTTTAAATCCTACAGATGCTCCAGCAGAAGGCTTTTTACGGTTGTTATTTGACCTTGAATTATTACTGTTACCTGTTTTAGGTTTCTCACCACCTGCATGAACAGGTTTGTTGTTAGAATCCCTTTTTTGAGCAACCAGATCATCAGTATGGAACGGATGGTCTTTGATCACAGGAATCTTCTTCCCAATCAGTTTTTCAGTATTCTTTAAATTCAAAAGATCAAGTCCATCTACAAAAGAAATGGATGTTCCTTCAGCTCCGGCTCTTCCGGTTCTTCCGATTCTGTGTACATACGTTTCAGAAACATCGGAAAGCTCAAAATTGATAACGAATTTCAATTCATCAATATCAATTCCTCTCGCTGCAATATCAGTGGCTACAAGAACTCTTGTTTTTCCGGATTTAAAATTATTCAAAGCATTTTGTCTCGCATTCTGAGACTTGTTACCATGAATTGCTTCAGCAGAAATATTGTCTTTCTGAAGTTTTCTGGCAATCTTATCTGCTCCGTGCTTCGTTCTTGCAAATACCAGTACAGAATCTGAAATATCGTTTTGCAGAATGTGAGAAAGCAAATTCAGTTTGTTATCTTTTTCTACAAAATATACAGATTGTTTAATGGTGTCTGCTGTAGAAGAAACCGGAGTTACCTCTACTTTTACCGGATTATTCAGGATAGAATTAGCCAGTTTTTGGATTTCAGCAGGCATTGTTGCAGAAAAGAATAAAGTCTGTCTTCTCTGAGGCAAAAGTTTGATGATTCTTTTTACATCATGTACAAATCCCATATCCAGCATTCTGTCTGCTTCATCAAGAACAAAGATCTCAAGATTTTTCAAACTGATGATGCCCTGAGCTATAAAGTCAAGAAGTCTTCCCGGTGTTGCTACCAGAATATCAACTCCTTTTCTTAAAGCAGCTTCCTGATTTCCTTGTTTTACCCCTCCAAAAATAACAAGTTGTTTTAATGGAAGATATTTACCGTAAGCATTAATATTTTCCTCAATCTGAATAGCCAGTTCTCTGGTTGGAGTAAGGATTAACGCTTTTATATGTTTATTGGGAATTTTATTTTTGGATAAATTCTGTAGAATAGGAATAGAAAAAGCAGCTGTTTTACCAGTTCCTGTCTGTGCGCAGCCTAAAAAGTCTCTGCCGTCTAATATATCAGGAATCGATCTCTCTTGGATAGGAGTAGGAGTCGTGTATCCCTGCTCCTGAATTGCTTTTGCAATAGGTTCTATTAAGTTTAAGTCTGTAAAATTCAAATGAATTATTTTAAAATTTAAATAAAAATTCCTTCAGTCTGAAAGAATTACATTCTGCAAAGGTAGTCTAAAAAAAATTAAGATTTTTATATTGCTCTTTTGTGTCCTTTCGGAGATATTTTAAGTCAGAGAAATATAAATGGCCACCCAATACGAGCAGCCATTTTTATGGATATGAAAATCTGAAGCTTATTTAAATTTATATCCTACACCAGCCTGCAGAAATCCAATTTTAACAGGAACTGCATTGTTTTTATTCATTTCTATAAAATTGAAATTGTATCTGGCGTCAACAAAAAACTTTTCATTAATCTTATATTCTGCGCCCAGGAAAGGAAATAAATTCAAGGTTTTTAAAGATTCGTAATTGTGGGTTTCTGCATCAGCAAAAAGATTATCCATTTTTACTTTGGATGATATATTAACCCCTAAATTGATTCCCGCAGATGCAGAAAGCTCCGGAATAATATAGTATTTGACTGAAATAGGAACCTGTATCTGATTGAATTTGTACTCAAAGTTCATATTACCCGTGTTTACCACTTCATTGCCTACCAATTCATACCAGGGATAAGAATCTTTACCACCCAATTGAGTATAGAGTAATTCAGCCTGCAAACCAAATTTAGAAGATAAAGGTTGTTCTGCTACGATGCCTGCATAAAAATAGGATTTTGAATCCAGCCCGGTTCCAAAAAAATTCATATTAGATAAGGAATATCCTCCTTTTACACCAAAGCTCATAGATGCCTGGTCTTTTGTGTTTTCTTGTGCATTCAATAGTGCTGAAAAAGCAAATAATGCAAGAAAAAAAATGTTCTTCTTCATGTTTATTTTAAATGGTTACTAATTTTACAAAAAAAATAATTCCTCCAAATGAAGGAATTACTGTGGCAAAGATAATTTAAATATTGTTTAGTGAAACTATTTCACTTTATTCCATTGTTGGTTCTTTCTTAAGTTTTCAAAAAACGTATAGACTTCCGAAAGCTTTTCACTTCCACGTTTTCCATAATCTTCCACATTTTTTGAAGTTCCGTCAGCGAATTTGATTCTTAAATAAGAGGTTGGAAGATCAGTAATATTGTGTTCACCATATTTGTCGTTTAAGCTTTTTACATTGAGTCCATCCAGCAAGCTGATTAGTTTGTTGTAATCCTCTTCCTTGATTGTTCCTTTAAAAGTTCCTTCACGAGGCTTGGAAAATTCATCTTTTGAAGGCTTATCATTAAAATTAAAATGTTCCGCTTCAAAAACTGCTGTTCTGTCCGGACTGATTGTCATTTTAAAAACAGGGCAGAACCCGAAACAGGGAGTAGCCTCATATTCAATAGTAGAATATTTTGAATTTACTTTCTGAGAAGTACAGGAAAATAAAAATACAAATGCACAAAGACCTAGTAAATATTTCATAGTTTAAAATTTCAGATGATCTTTCAATAATTATTCCAATCTAAAAAATGGAAGATGTATCAAAGGGTAAAAATAAAGAGAAGCAATATAGCTTCTCTTTATTATTTTCAAAACCCGAATTTACTCCGGAGTTTATATTTCAGATTTATTCTATCCGTGCAGTTGTTTCCAAATGGCATCTTTCAGTTCCATAAGGCCTTCTCCGGTAACTCCTGAGAAGAACAAAGGCTGCTTGTTTTCAGGAAATTCTGCTGCAATTTCTTTTTTCAGCTCATCATCCAAAAGGTCAGATTTTGAAACAGAAATAATAAAATCCTTATCCAAAAGCTCAGGATTATATTCCTTAAGCTCATTTTCCAGAATCTTAAACTCCTGATAGTGATCTTCAGAATCAGAAGGAATTAAAAATAACAGAATAGAGTTTCTTTCAATATGTCTCAGAAATCTGTGTCCTAATCCTTTTCCTTCCGCTGCTCCTTCAATAATTCCTGGAATATCAGCCATTACAAAAGATTTGTAATTTCTGTAGTCTACAATTCCAAGGTTAGGAGTAAGGGTTGTAAAGGCGTAATTGGCAATTTTTGGTTTTGCTGCAGAAACAGATGCTAAAAGTGTAGATTTTCCAGCGTTTGGAAATCCAACAAGTCCTACATCAGCCAAAATTTTAAGCTCAAAGACAACATAACCTTCTTCACCATCCATTCCGGGTTGAGCATATCTTGGAGTCTGATTGGTAGAAGATTTGAAATGTTCGTTTCCTTTTCCACCTTTTCCTCCTTGCATCAAAATGATTTCCTGCTTGTCATCAAGGATTTCTCCGATAATTTCACCTTCTTCATTTTTAGCGATAGTCCCAATGGGAACATCGATATAAATATCAGAACCGTCAGCTCCGGTTAGCTGGTTTTTCGCTCCGTTTTCACCTCGTTCTGCTTTTATGTGACGGGTGTATCGAAGTGGAAGTAAAGTCCATTCATTAGCATTTCCTCTCATGATGACATGCCCGCCACGACCTCCGTCGCCACCGTCAGGACCACCTTTAGGAATATACTTTTCACGGCGAAGGTGGGCAGAACCAGCACCTCCGTGTCCGCTTTTACAATGGATTTTTACGTAATCTACAAAGTTAGACATATAGTTTGTGTTGCGAGTTGCAGGCTACGGGACGAAATTTTCTATCCCGCACCCGTATCCCGATTATTTAATTTTCTCTACTTCAGCGAAAAGTTTTTGGGAAATTTCATCAATTTCTCCAACACCGTTTACTTCTACATATTTACCCTGCTGCTTATAAAGCTCGGCAACTTCTGCTGTTTTAGTATAATATTCTTTAATTCTGTTTTCGATGATCTCTACATTGCTGTCGTCTGATCTTCCGCTGGTTTCACCTCTTTTCAGAAGTCTTTCAACCAAAATTTTGTCTTCTACTACCAATGAAAGACAGATGTCAATATCGTCATTCAGTACTTCTTTAACGATGGTTTCCAAAGCTTCTGTCTGAGCAGTTGTTCTTGGATATCCGTCAAAAATAAAACCGTTGGTATCTGTAGGTTTTTTGATCTCATCGATCAGCATATCTGTTGTTACCTGATCCGGAACCAATTCTCCTTTATCAATATAAGATTTAGCCAACTTCCCAAGTTCAGTATCATTTTTCATGTTGTATCTGAAAAGGTCACCTGTTGAAATTTGCTTTAAATTAAATTTTTCGATCAGATTTTGTGCTTGTGTTCCTTTTCCGCTTCCTGGAGGTCCAAACAGAACAATATTTATCATTTTTAGTTTAAGTTTTTAAAAGATTTTTTTTTAAAGGTACAAAAGTAAAAAAAATATGCCATTTCAATAAAATTAAAATTTTTATTTGCTTTTATTTAAAGTGTTATTTATGTTTGTAAATATCTAATAAAACTTAATTATATTTATGAAAAAATCATTTTTTTCTGTATTTATGCTAACAGGATTGTTTGTAATACAAATTAACGCTCAGGCCAGTTTAAATTTTGATGGGAATGACGATCTGGTATCTGTGGTTAATTCTCCGGTGAGTGGCAGTACTTCAAGAACTGTGGAAGCGTGGATCAAGACAATAAAAAATTCGGACCCTACAGGGTTAGGTCAAAGTGTAATTGTGGATTGGGGAACAGCTAGTACAGGAGGCCGCTTTACCTTAAATACTTTTACAGGTAATACTCTTCGTTTAGAAGTGCAGGGTAGCGGAATCAATGGAACAACAGCTCTTAATGACGGAAACTGGCATCACGTAGCAGTTACTTATCAAAACGGAGCCAATCCCAATACTAAATTGTATGTTGACGGGAATCTAGACGGATCAGGAAATTTAACTACTTCTGTTAATACGGCAACGGGTGGCACATTTAGAATTGGAGAGAGGGTAGATAATGTAAATTTATTCCGTGGATCAATAGACGATGTAAGAGTATGGAATGTAGTGAAGTCACAAGCTCAAATACAACAGGATATGAGTAAAGAATTCTGTGCAGTTCAGCCGGGACTTGTCGCTTATTATAAATTTAATGAAGGAATACCTGCGGGAAACAATACCTCTAAGACTACCATTTATGATTATTCGGGGAATAATAAGAATGCAACAGCTACCGGATTTGCTTTAAACGGCTCTGTCTCTAATTTTGATACTCCCAAAACATTGACATTAACAACGATTGACGGTACGGTTTCTCAAAATAATAATTTAATAACTGCTAATCAGACAGGAGCAACATATCAATGGTATAATTGTAGTGGTAATTCACCGATCTCAGGTGCTAATTCCCAATCTTATACGGCTACTGCAGCAGGAAATTATGCTGTAATGGTAAGTTTAAACGGATGTATGGTAATGTCTACTTGTGTTGCGGTAAATAATTTGGCAACGACAGAGGTTCAATCAAAAAATAAATTTAATATATATCCTAATCCTTCTTCTGGTGATTTTTATTTTATGCTTAATAATGCAAAGGCGGGTAAAATTTCAATATATGATGCTACAGGAAAATTCATCAAAAATGAGATATTCAAAACTGATCAGGAAGGGAATGGGAAAATAAGAATTAATGAACCAAAAGGAATTTATTTTGTGAGTGTTGAGGATGAAAAAGGAAATAAAGAGATCATAAAACTGATCAAAGATTAAACAAATAAGGCTGGTTCAAAATGAACCAGCCTTTATTTTGATTAAGTTTTAAAAGCTAAAAGCTAAAAGCCAATAGCCAATAGCAGTAGCTAATGACAATAATTAATGGTTAATTTGTCCGTCTTCCAATTGATATAAATTAGGTAGATTTCTTCCCAATTCATCATAATCAAGTCCGTATCCAAGTACAAATTTGTTTGGAATTTCCCTTCCAATATAATCAAGCTTGAAATCTTTCTTGTAAATCTCAGGTTTTAGTAAGAAACTAGCCAGTTTTACAGATTTAGGACGTTGTGTTTCCTTAAAATATTTGAAAAGACTTTCAACTGTGTTTCCTGTATCTACGATATCTTCTACAAGAATGATATGACGGTCTCTTACATCTTTGGTAAGTTCCATTTTCTGATAAACAATCCCTGTAGATTCAGTTCCTACATAAGAACTCATTTGAATGAAGGCAATTTCACATTCCCCCGGGTAATATTTTAAAAGATCTGAGAAGAACATCACCACCCCATTTAAAACACCAATGAATACAGGTACTTCATCTTTGTAATCTTCATAAATTCTTAACGCTGTCTCTTTTACAATTTCCTGAATTTCGGCATCCTTTAAATAAGGAACGAAAGTTTTGTCGTGAACTTTAATGCTTTCCATAAAATTTTTAGTAGGTGGCAAAGTTACGGATTTTTGATTAAAATACTTTCCTGTTTTTATGAGTTTGAAAGTTTGATGGTTTCGGGATGACAAAGTAGGAGATTATGATGAGACCTGTTTAAATCAGAATAAGTATAAGTTATTGAACCACATAGAAAGGTATAGCCTTAGAAAAATGAATTTTTTGAAAGAGAATAAATGTCCGGTGTTTAAATATGGAAGAAAAAAGAGATGATAAATATCCTGATAATTTATGGAAAAATGCATATTGCAGAAAATGAGTATCTTTGTTCTTTCAAAAACCCAAAATACGGACATGTAGGATATCATTTCTTTCAGATTCAATAAAAACAGTAACTAAGATGTTACTGGTGTTCAACCATTTTAAGAAAGAAATCATGATTTTACTGCAAAATATATCCTTTGGGTTTCCGGGAGGAGATCTTCTATTTAATTATACCAACTTAACAATACCATCTCACACCAAATCTGCTTTGGTGGGAAGTAACGGCATGGGAAAATCGACCCTGCTGAAAATTATCGCAGGTGAAATACAGCCTTTAAACGGGAATGTTACTATTTCAGGTTCTGTTTTTTACGTCCCTCAGATGTTTGGGAATTTTAATCATCTTACCATTGCTGAATGTCTGAAAATAGATCAGAAATTGAATGCTCTTCAAAAAATTACCAATGGAGAGGTGGATGAAATTTATTTTGAAATTCTCAATGACGACTGGGATATTGAAGAGCGCAGCCGGCAGGCATTGGAGCATTGGGGACTTGATGATTTTGACTTAACTCAAAAACTGGAAGACCTGAGCGGTGGTCAGAAAACTAAGGCTTTTCTTGCCGGAATTCAGATCAGTCAGCCTGATATTATCATTTTAGATGAACCTACCAACCATCTGGATATTGAGGGAAGAAAGTTATTGTATGATCTTATTAATAGAACAGATGCAACGGTAATAATTGTAAGCCACGACAGAACTTTGCTTAATCTCGTTGATACTATATTTGAACTAAGTAATCAGGGAATTGCGACGTATGGAGGGAATTATGATTTCTATGCAGCGCAAAAAGAAGTGGAGGAGGAAGCTCTTCATAATGATATCCATGCCAAAGAACGGGCACTGAAAAAAGCAAAAGAGAAAGAAAGAGAAACGCTCGAACGCAAGCAAAAACTTGATGCGAAAGGAAAACAAAAGCAGGAAAAATCCGGAGTTGCCCGAATTATGATGAATACGCTTCGGAATAATGCTGAAAAAAATAGTTCAAAACTGAAAAGTGTACATGCAGAGAAAATCAGCGGAATTTCAGAGGGGTTGAGAGATTTGCGCTCCTCCTTAAAGAATTCTGAGCAGATGAAAGTAAACTTTAATGATTCTAATCTGCATTCAGGGAAAATTTTAATTGTGGCTGAAGATATTAATTTCAATTATGGACAGGTAAATCTATGGAAAGAAAATCTTAACCTTGAGATCCGAAGCGGAGAAAGAGTTTCCATCAAAGGTTCAAATGGATCAGGAAAAACAACCCTGATAACACTTCTGCTGGGAAATACTGAACCTTCCGAAGGAAAAATAGACAGAGCAGAGTTTAACAGCATCTATATTGATCAGGAATATTCACTGATTGATCATGATTCAACTCTTTATGACTTTGTTCAGACCTTTAATGATCATGCACTACAGGAATTTGAGGTGAAAACATTATTATCCAGATTTTTGTTTGGTAAAGATACCTGGGATAAAAAATGTGGTATGTTGAGTGGAGGTGAGCGCTTACGTCTGCTTCTGTGCGGACTTTCCATAAGCAGCAAAGCTCCGGATATGATTATCCTTGATGAACCCACAAATAATCTCGATCTTCAGAATGTCGAAATTCTCACCAATTCCATTAAAGATTATCATGGAACGCTGTTAGTTATTTCTCATGATGAAGTTTTTCTGGAAGAGATTGGGGTTGATCGGGAATTGATGCTTGATTAAGTGATTAAATGAAACTCCGGCTTCAGCCAAAACTTATAAAACAAAATCCCGGAAATTATCAACCGGGATTTTTTATATAAAAAATTATTTCTTTGTCTTTTTAATGGCATCCAGATAAATCTTCTTGATACTGTTTTTCTCTTCCTTCTCACTGATACCTTCAATAGCGGGAAGCAGGGTAGTATTGTGTTTGGTTTTTAATTTTAAAATTTCGCCCAATGCAAATGCCGCACTCCAGCGTACCACAGTTCCTTCATGTTCTGTATTTCCCAAAAGGTTATCAATTGCCTGATCCAGATTTTCAGGGAACAGATGGGCTGTGTTGCCTATCACTTTGGCGCTTTCCCATTTTATTCTGGGAGCCTTTTCGGTAAGTGTTTGGGTGACAAATGAAAACACGGTATCATCCGCAAGGTCAGGATTCTGTTTTGTAGCATATTCTATTGCTTCAATGCAGGTTGCTTTTACAGGATCTTTTGATTTTTCAGCGAAAGCAATCAGTTCATTGGCAGGTAAAGAGGTATCAATAACCCATTTACTGATAATATCAACCTTTTCTTTTGATTTTACAGTCTTGTCTTTTATAAGTTCTTCTATAGTCACAGTGATTGATTTTTTTAGTGTTCTAAAATAGCAATTCTTCTGAAAGTAACATAACCTTTGTCATTGCGAGCAAAGCGAAATAATCTCTATATAACCTGTTTTATTTTATTCAGAATAATATCCATCTTTTGAGGCAGGTTATAATCGCCTGAAAGTTCAATCAAGGGGGTATTCATCTCAGACAGCCATTCCAAATGGGCTTTTAACGTTCTGTTTGCAATACCGGTATTGTGATCATAATCTTCAGCCCAATCCATAAACTCCTGAAATTTTTCTGCTCTTTCCGGATTGGTAATAATTTCATCACCATACCTTTCATGCTCTCTTTTTCTCAGTCTTTCCAATCTTATTTCAGGAGGAAGATAAAGAAAAATAATCAGGTCAAATTCAGGAAATACATTTTCACCCCAATGAATGATTGAGCCACCAAAAATCCAGTTCTCAGCAGTATGAAGTTGGTCTGAAACAATTAAATTTCTTATTTCAGGGTTTTGTCTTTCTGTAAAAGGAATTGGTGTTGGGAGCCAGAAAAAATCATCACTGTCAAAGTATTCAAGATTGAGTTCTTCAGACAATGCTTTTCCTAAAGTGGTCACTCCGGAACCTGAAGCTCCGAAAATATGTATTCTCATAACTTTGTTAGTTTAGAAATCTGCAAAATCTGCGAAAGCATTTTAATTTTTTATTATCCAATGATAGATTTCATTCAGTACTTCTTCCCGTATTTCTTCGTTAAGAATCTCATGGCGCATTTCAGGATAGATCTTCACATCCACAGGCTGAAAACCGTCTGTTTTTAAGTTGTTGACTGTATGCATCACGCCTTTTCCAAAATCACCTATCGGATCATTCTGCCCACTTACAAATAGAAAAGGAAATGACTTAGAAACAGTTGCAGCCCAGTTTCTCGCTGTCGCTTTTTTATAAATAGTAAATAAAGTATAAAAAGCATTATGAGTAAACGGAATTCCGCAAAGTTCATCCTGCTCAAAAGCTTTTCTGTTGTTAGGATTTACACTCAGCCAGCTGGTATCGCTGAAATCTTTATCCTTTTTAAAATGTTTGTTATTGACACTTGTAAAAACAGAATTCAAAAAAGTACGATGATGAGGGGCGATGGCGTTGGTTAATGATAAATAAGCTCTTAACAAGTCTATTCCCGGTAAAGGTCCACCGGTTCCTGTAATAATAGCTCCTGTAAATTTACTGCTTGCTTTTTGAAGAAGACAACGTGTAATAAAAGATCCCATAGAATGTCCCATAATAAAATGAGGAACCTCCGGAAACTGCTCTGCAAGATGATCTGCCATCATTTCTGCATCGGCTACAAGCCTTTCATCCGGTTTTTCAAGCTGAAAGAAACCAATATCTTTTTTCTCCTTTACAGATTTTCCATGTCCCAGATGATCATAAGTTAATACAGCAATCCCATGATTGGCAAAATATGCTGCAATTTCTGCATATCTTCCGCTGTGTTCCTGCATGCCATGAACAATGAGAAGCGTGGCTTTTGCTGTTTCTGGTGAAAACAGGCTGTAGAAAAGTTGTGAGTTGGTGTCTATTTTTGATGGTAGGTATGTTGAGGTTTGAGATACTGGCATAAGAAGTTGTTTGAAGGTGACTTAAAGATGTAAAAAGTAATTTTTTAATTTTTAACTTTGCATGCTTTAAAAAATAATTCTCCTAATTCAGTTAAAATATATTCTGTTGTAGAATCTACTTCAATTTCCAAATCAACATTTGCATAAGTTCTGCCACTGACATATTCATCATCTTTGTCAATAGGAATTTCTAATGTTTGGCTTTCTGCATAGAACTCTTTAACCTCTTTTACTAAGCCTAATCTTATAACATTTGAAATTTCAAAATCTTTAAATAAATTTTCAGGGATAGTCTCAAATTTTACTACTGAATGCTTAAGGTTGATTTCTTCATAATCTAAATTCTTAATGCTTCTTTCCAATTCCATTATTTTAACTTCGAGCTTCCATATTTGAGTGTCCCAACTATCTTGTGAAATACTTTTTCTTGATTGTATTTCGTTTTTTATTATTTCAATTTGCCTTTTTATATTTTCTGTTTTTGATGATTTTTCATTTTGAAAATTCTCTAATTCGATTGATAAATTTAATCTTCTTGCAATACATTTATTGTAAATAGCTTCCAAAGGAAAAAACTCATCTTTAGAAAGTTGGCTCAATATATATGGGAATACGTGATTTTCTATATTTTGCTCAGAATCTACAAGATTTGAAAGTAATATTGCCCATGTCGTTTGCATGTTGTCATCTTCTTCTAAAGCAGAATATTCTAACAACGGTGCTAAAATTTTTAGAGTTTTTTCTTTGATTTAATATTATGTTTTTCGCAATAGTCTTTTGCTTTATTTAGCATTTTAACTTGATTTTTAAAACGCCACATGGTAATGTGGTCTTTAACTAATAAACCTGTTTCTTCAATTGAAGGCATAATTAACTTATCCACAAAGTCTTTAGCTATTTCTAAACCTTTTTCAATTGTTGTTGATTTTATATCAAATTTATTATCCATGAATTTGTGTTTTTTATTATTAATTTTGAATCAGTTTTTTTTGAATCGTAATTGTTGCAGACTTAATGGTTATAATAACAAGATATTTATATAAAATTAATAATAATTCTTTTTTTAAAGCATAAGTGAAGTGTTCTGGATAAACAGTAATTTCACCATTATGGACAAAGTTATTTCTGATAGAGTATATTATGGTTAATACTTCAGTATGAGAAAGATCTGGAATTCTTTGATTTATTATTATTTTGTCTACTATTTTCTTTAATCTTGCTTTTTGTCCCCCTTTTGCTAACTTTTCACAATATTGTAAATAACCTTTTAGCAATGTTCTTTTATCTATATTATTAAATTTATTTTTTAATTCAAAATTTACTTGTTGTAATGAATTATTTATTTCTTCAGTATTAGAGTATTCAATATTTGTTGAATCATCTAACCAAAGGATTTTGCGATCAAGTAAATTTAATGTTAAAGCTTTTTGATGAAAAATAAAAAAAGCTTCATAAGCAAACCAAATATCAGAGAGTTTGTAAAGTAGTAAATGACATTCTTTTAAGTCCCCATGTTTTTCATCAACAAATTTTTCTGTTAGTTTTATTTCTTTAATTGCAATTCCTAAGCGTAACTTAGCATCAAATTTTATAAAATCATCATAAAATTGTAATATAAGTGTCTTTTTATCTTCATCCTCTTCAATAAAAGCTTTGTTTAGAATATTTCTATTTATTTCCTCGTAATGTTCATAGATTTTGTTAAAATCATAAATTGAGTTTTCTATCATAGTATTTGTTTTTATTCAAATATATTAAAAAGTCTGTCCAACCTCATGATTTTCACCCCAACTCAAAATAAATATCCTCTATAATTTGGTCGTCATTTTTTTTAAAAGTAATTTTGCACGAATCTAAAAACAAAAGTAAAATATGTCAACTTATGTAGTTGTAGGTCTTCAGTACGGAGATGAAGGCAAAGGAAAAATCACGGATGTTTTATCAGCAAAATCGGACTATGTAGTGCGTTTCCAGGGTGGAGACAACGCTGGTCACACGGTTTATGTAGGTGATGAAAAATTCGTTCTACACCTTCTTCCTTCAGGAGTTCTTCAATGCAAAGGGAAATGTATCATTGCGAACGGAGTAGTGGTAAACCCTAAGTCTTTCATTAAAGAAGTTGGTCAGATCGAGAGCAAAGGCTTGAGAACAGATCACATCTTTATCAGCAGAAGAGCGCATGTCATTATGCCTTACCACATCCTTTTGGATACTTACCGTGAAGAGGAACACGGAGGAACTCAGATCGGAACTACCAAAAAAGGAATCGGACCTTGTTATGAAGATAAAATTGCAAGAGTCGGAATCAGAATGGTAGACCTTTTAAATCCTGAAATTTTAAGAGATAAAATCGAGAAAAACTTAAAAGTTAAGAATTCTCTTTTTGAAAAATATTACGGAAAACCAACTTTAGACGTTGAAGAAATCTACAACGAATATTTAGAGATCGGAAAACAGCTTCAGGACAGAATCGTTGATACTGAATTGGAACTGAACGAGGCGATCAGAGACGGTAAAAACGTATTATTTGAAGGAGCGCAGGCATTAATGCTTGATATCGACTTCGGAACGTATCCATACGTAACTTCATCTTCTCCATCTACAGGAGGTGTTTGTTCAGGAGCGGGAGTTCCACCAACATCACTTCAGAACTTAATCGGTGTAGCAAAAGCATACTGTACAAGAGTAGGAAACGGACCTTTCCCTTCTGAATTAGACAATGAATTAGGAGAAAGCATCAGACAGATTGGTGGTGAATTCGGAGCTACTACAGGTAGACCAAGAAGAACGGGTTGGTTAGATCTTGTTTCTTTAAAGCACGCTTGTATGATTAATGGAATCAACAACCTTGTAATCACTAAGCTTGATGTTCTTACAGGAATTGAAAACCTAAAAGTAGTAACACACTACAAAACTGAAGACGGAAAAGTGATTGATTATTTCACTTCTTCAACAGAAAAATTATACAACTACGAGCCTATCTACCAGGATTTACCAGGTTGGGCAGAAGATATTACAAAAGCAAGAAGCTATGATGAACTTCCTGACAATGCTCAGAAATACATCGAGTTTATTGAAAAGTACTTAGGAATCAATGTGTACTTAGTTTCTGTAGGTCCTGAAAGAAGTCAGAACATCATCAGAAAAGAATTATTCTAATATTCTTAGACTATAAAAAATAGAGAGGCTATCATTGGATGGTCTCTTTTTTTTTGTTTAAAATCTACTTTAACAGCTTATCGTATCCCTTGTCAAGGTTTTAAACATTGACAAGGATACTTATTCCAATCTTTAATTTTTATATACTTTTGTCTTAAAACAAAGTGTAAATAAGAAATTATGGAAGAAAATAAAATACCACAACGTTTTCTGAACAATATCGTAATCAGCTTATATCTTACCATTGCATATGCTGTTTTGATTATTGTTTATTTAGGCGGCTTGCCATTCAGTGTAAGTTCAGATTTTTTATTGATTCTGTTTATTGCCTGCAGTTTGATTTTTAGTATAGGAGCAATCTATTTTGCCGCTAAAAGTTATTCAAAAACTAAAATCAGTTCTGTTATTCTCATTATTATTAATGCTTTGGGATTATTAATACCGCTTACACTTCTTCTCCTGCTTATATAATTTTATTTAATAAGCTAGTACTATGGTATTTGTGGTTTATTGTTCTTTCTAATTTTTCATAAAAATATCACTGCTTTTCCGTATAAACTTTCTATTTGAAAATGTTAAAATTCAAACATTATCATAAAATTTTCTAATATTATGTTGTTTTGCTAAAATTTTGGCAGATGTTTTGATATTACAACATTGCTTATCGATAAGAGCTAACAAAACTAATAATCAAAATTTTTAACAGTTTAAAAAAGTAGTAGTGATGAAACAACATAATCAAAACCAGGAATTTCGTTTTAACGAAGTTCTCTTTGAGCACCGCAATAAAGAATATGGTGCCTATGTATTAAGAAACGAATCAGATCGAATATTAACCAAAGCGCTTTTTATCGGAGCAAGTTTAATGGCTGCAGTATCTATTACACCATTTGTAATTTCAGCATTTAAAACTCCGGAAGTTATTTCAGATAAGGTATTTGAACTTCCAAGAGTAGTTGAAATTCAGGAGATAGATAAACCGAAAGATCAGCCAGTACAAATTGTAAAACCAACGCCACCAGCTCCCGCAGTAAAAACATATGATGATAGATTACCAGAGCCTAAAGCGATTGTTACCAATGAAAAACAAGTTGAGGATAAAACGAATGCAGTAGCAAGCACACAAACATCGGAAGGTAAAGAAACTCCGGCTACAACCTATATTCCGATTGTACCTCGTGTCATCGGAGGCGATGGCCCACCTGCAGTAAAAGCTGATCCGGTAGTTGAAAAAACAGATCCTAAAAAGATTGAAACGGAATTAAGTGTAGAAGCTAATTTTGCAGGAGGAATAGACTCCTTCAGAAATAAAGTAATGAACAACTTTGATGGTTCAGGATTTGAATCAGAAGACGTTGTGAAAACGACAGTTACCTTTATTGTAGAAATGGACGGAACCATCTCAGGGGTAAAAGCTAATGGAACCAACGCCGATTTTAACAGTGAGGCAATGAGAACAATTAAAACAATTTCCAGTAAAGGAAAATGGATCCCGGCCAAAAACAAAAAAGGAGAATTCGTAAGAAGTTATTTCAAATTTCCTATCTCAATGAAGTTTGATAATTAATACGGAAAAACACATTTAAAATAGTTATCCACAAAGAATTTTTTTTGTGGATAATTTTTTTTATTGCTAAATTGCTTATTAACAATATTTTAACTCAATTTTGATTTTCTCCACTCACCGAGAGCAAAGAAAAAAGTGTATTTTTGAAACTTAAAGTTCTAATAATGGCAAAAATCATAGGTATTGCTAATCAAAAAGGAGGTGTTGGTAAAACTACCACCGCTGTAAACTTGGCGGCAGCATTAGGAGTATTGGAAAAAAGAATATTAATCATTGATGCTGATCCTCAGGCGAATGCTACATCCGGTCTGGGTGTTGAAGATGTTCAGTATTCTACATATAATTTACTGGAGCATAGTGCTGAAACAAGAGTCTGTATCAAAAGGACTGCAACTCCAAATCTGGATATTATCCCGTCACACATTGACCTGGTAGCTGCAGAAATTGAATTGGTAGACAAGGAAGACCGTGAATATATGCTTAAAAAAGCATTAGCCAGTGTAAGAGATGATTATGACTATATCATCATAGACTGTGCCCCGAGTTTAGGTCTTATTACAGTAAATGCTCTTACGGCAGCAGATTCTGTAATTATTCCGATCCAATGTGAGTATTTTGCATTAGAAGGACTTGGAAAACTTCTGAACACCGTTAAAAATGTTCAGAAAATCCACAACAAAGATCTTGGAATTGAAGGTCTTCTTCTTACAATGTATGACAGCCGATTGAGACTATCCAATCAGGTAGTGGAAGAAGTAAACTTACACTTCCCTGAGATGGTTTTTGAAACCATTATCAGCAGAAACGTAAGATTGAGTGAAGCACCAAGTTTCGGGGAAAGTATCCTGAATTATGATGCAGAAAGTAAAGGAGCTGTTCAGTATATTCAGTTAGCTGAAGAAGTTCTTTTGAAGAATGAAAACTTAATAAAGAATTAAATTAATAATAAATGGCCAATAAGTGAATGCTGGTCATCACTTACCAAACATCATTTATCAATTATATCTATGAAGGACAAAAAAAGAGCTATGGGACGCGGCTTGGGCGCCATTTTAAGTGCAGAATCCAAAGCAACTATCAATTCCGCTACTGATGAAGGAGCAGATAAGTTTGTAGGAAATATTGTAGAAGTTGCGCTTGAAGATATTTATCCGAACCCGACGCAGCCGAGAACTTATTTTGATGAAAAAGCATTAAACGAACTTGCACAGTCGATCAAAAACTTAGGCGTAATTCAACCGATTACCCTTAGAAAAGATGGTGAAAAGTTTGAAATTATTTCCGGAGAAAGACGTTACAGAGCAACTAAAATTGCGGGGTTAACAACTATTCCTGCCTATATCCGTTTAGTAAATGATCAGGAGCTTCTTGAGATGGCTCTTGTTGAAAATATCCAAAGAGAAGATCTTGATGCTATCGAAATTGCCCTTACTTATCATAGGCTTTTAGAGGAAATTGGTCTTACGCAGGAAAATCTGAGCCAGAGAATAGGAAAAGACAGAAGTACTATTACAAATTCTATCAGGTTGTTAAGACTAAACCCGGATATTCAGAATGCCATCAGAAGCGGTGAAATTTCTGCAGGACACGGCAGAGCAATCATCAGTCTTGAAAGCGAAGAAGATCAGCAGGTTTTGTTCGATCTTATTATCAAAGAAAAATTAAACGTTCGTCAGGCAGAGCAGGCTGCTGCTGCATTGAAGAATCCAAAGTCTCCCGCTGCAAAAAAAGCAAAAGTGGAACTTTCCAATAACTATAAAAAAGCCCAGAAGACCATCGCTGATATCTTGGACGTAAAAGTAGAGATCAAATCTTCTGGAAATGGTAAAAAAGGTAAAATTGTTCTGGACTTCAAAAATGAAGAAGAGCTGGAATATATTTTATCCCATATTAAATAATGAAGAAAATATTTTTCACATTTTTCTTGTGTATCGCTGCACTGGCCTATTCACAAGTAAATCCTATTGATACCGTTCGGATGCAGACTCCTCCGAAAGAAGAACCACGTGTGGTAAAACCAGGTAAAACGGAAGCAAAGATCATCGAAGATCTTGAAAAAGCAAATGGTCCCACAGTAAAAACCATAAAGCTGAATCCTACCAGAGCAGGATTATATTCTGCCGTTCTACCGGGATTAGGACAGTTTTATAATAAAAAATACTGGAAAATTCCGATTGTTTGGGGAGCCGTAGGAGCCGGAGTTGGTATTGCTGTATGGAATGACAACCAATACAAAAAATATCGTGAATACTACATCGCGAAACTTAACGGAACACCGAATGAGTTTGTGGACAGTCACCCGTTTTTAGATAAAAAAGCATTGGGGAACGCTCAGGACAGAGCGAAGAGGCAAAGAGATTACGCCATTGCGATTACAGGACTTATTTATATCTTGAATATTGTAGATGCCGTAGTAGATGCCCATCTTTACGAAAGCCGTCATGACCCGGATTTGGTTTTTAAACCATCGGTTATTCAGGATCAGTACGGGTACAGCGCTCCAAAAACAGGATTTAGTTTAAGTTATAGATTTTAAAAGACAACATATCTGCAAAAACTCCGGTTGAAAGCAGTATTTAAAATAAAAAAGATTATATGAAAATAGCATTAGTTGGTTACGGTAAAATGGGTAAGATCATTGATGAGATCGCGCAGAAAAGAGGTCATGAAGTAGTTGCCCGTCTGAAAGAAACCCCAACGGCTGAAAATCTTAATAATCCGGATGTTGTGATTGAATTCTCATTGCCGGAAGTGGCATTTGAAAACATTAAAGCTTGTCTTGAAAATAAAATTCCGGTGATCTGTGGAACTACAGGATGGCTGGATCAAAAAGAAGAAATAGAAAAACTGGCTGTAGAAAACGGTACTGCATTCCTATATGGTTCCAACTTTAGTTTAGGAGTCAATTTATTCTTTGCTTTAAACGAAAAGCTTGCCGATCTGATGAAAAATGTAGATGAATATTCCTGCCAGCTGGAAGAGATTCACCACATCCATAAAAAAGATGCTCCAAGCGGAACTGCGATATCTATTGCAGAAGGAATTATCCAAAACAACCCTAAATTTGATGCCTGGAAACTGGAAGAAACAGAAGGCAAACAATTAGGGATTTTTGCAGTACGTGAAGATGAAGTTCCGGGAACTCACAGCGTATATTACAGAAGTGAAGTAGACGAAATCGAGATCAAGCATACCGCTTTCAACAGAAATGGTTTTGCGCTGGGAGCTGTAGTAGCAGCCGAATGGATCAAAGATAAAAAAGGAAACTTCACAATGAAAGATGTTTTGGGGCTTTAATTTGTAACAAATTCTGTAAATTGCAGACCAATAAACAGAAAATGATGAATAGTGAATTGTAAACAGCGGACTGCTTTTATCATTTATTACTCATCATTTTTATCATAAGAATAGGCACAAAAAATTTATGAATTATTTTTTAACTTATACAGTATATGTCCTCATACTATCCGTATTGATGGGCGTTTCATCTTGGAAACTGTTCAAGAAAATGGGGTATAGCCCTTTATTTGCTTTTATCCCTTTCTACAACTATTTCATCATCCTGAAAGAAACAAAACATCCGAAATGGTGGGCAATCCTGTCTTATCTTCCGATTGTAGGACCAATCATGATGTCTGTTTTCCATCTTTACTTAGTGAAAAAGTTTGGAAAAACCCTTTTCAAAGATCAGATTCTTACAGTGATCCTGCCGTTTATTTATATGGCTGTGATTAACTATTCTAAAGATGTAGAGTTAGAAGATGAAAATGCAAACGACCTGTTCCTTACAGACGAAGAAAAAAACGATAAAAAGAAAGATACATTTGTAGGTTCTATTACCTTCGCGGTAGTTTTTGCAACTATTATCCACGTTTTTGTAACGCAGCCTTTCGGGATTCCTACAGGATCTATGGAAAGAACATTACTGGTGGGTGACTTCCTTTTTGTAAACAAATGGAGCTACGGGTACAGACTTCCAATGCGTCCGGTAGCAATCCCTTTCCTTCAGGGGACCATTATGGATACAGGACAGAAAGGTAATCCGAAAGACGATCCAAAATCTTACGTAGACGCAGTTAAGCTTCCTTACACAAGAATTTTACAATTCAACAAGCCACAGAAAAATGATGTGGTAGTTTTCAACTATCCTCAGGATTCCGTACATACAGCGATCGACAGAAAAGATCCTTACGTAAAACGTTGTGTTGCTACAGCAGGTGATACTTTTGAAATGAGAGCCGGAAGACTTTTCGTAAACGGAAAGCCGGAAACTGTTTTAGGAGATCAGGAAGTACAGCACAGATATATTGTGACAACGGATGCTCAATTAGATATCCCAACTTTATATAAAGCTTATGGATTTTTACCGGTTCAGGAGTTTCAGCAGGATAACGGAGGATTTATTTATGGTTTTCAGGGGCTGACAGATAAGACGGCCAAAGAAATTAAAGAACTTCCTCATGTTCTGGATATGAAAGAAGAAGTTTCAGCAAAAGGTGAAGCTGCTGTATATTACAGAGATGAAGCCAAAACTAAGATTGATACTACACAGTCTATCTTCCCAATCAACAAACCTTGGAATCAGGATTGGTATGGACCGCTTAGAATTCCTAAAAAAGGAGATGTTGTGGCCATCAATCAGGAAACACTTCCAACCTATCAGTGGATCATTTCTGAATATGAGCATAACAGCTTAGAGAAAAAAAACGGGAAAATCTTTATCAACGGGAAAGAAGCCAGCCAGTATACTATTCAGCAGGATTATTATATGATGGTGGGGGATAACAGAGATGCTTCATTAGATGCAAGATTCTTTGGTTTCGTTCCGGAAGAAAATATTGTCGGAAAACCAATGTTTACATGGATGAGCCTTCAGGGGGCTTTTGCTGACAGCAGTTCTACTTATCAGGCGCCATTTAAAATCCGTTGGGAAAGAATGTTCAAAGCAACCAATACAGGAGAAGCCAATAAAACCTCTTACTGGTGGATTGCAGCGATGATTCTTATCTTATTCTTCGGATGGGAGTATTTCGTGAAATTATTCAGAAAGAAAAAAACTGAAGACGACTAATAGAAAAATTAAACTTAAAATAGAATGAAGTATTTGAAAAAATACTTCATTTTTGTATTATGAATATGAAGAATGTATTATTGCCGGCATTTTATTTGCCCCCAATTTCATGGTTTTCAGTGCTATTAAATCCTGAGAATGAAATTACATTGGAACAGTTTGAGAGCTTTCCCAAGCAGACTTATAGAAACAGAGCGAATATCTATGGAGCCAACGGAAAACTGTCCTTAATAATTCCTATCCATCATAACGGGAAAAGAGAATTTAAAGATGTTGAAATCTCATACCGTGAAGATTGGAGAGCCCTTCATTGGAAATCAATAAAGACAGCATATCAAAGTTCTCCTTACTTTGAATACTATGAAGATAAATTCAGAAAAATATTTGAACTTCAGGAAAAGTACCTTCTTGATTTTAACCTTAAAGGCATAGAAATCATCCAACAGATATTAAAAACAGAAAAGGCACACTCTTTGAATGAAGAATATATCAAAAATCCTGAAAGTATTAATTTCAGAGAAAAGTTTTCGGCAAAGCTTCCTTCCGAGTTTCAGATGGAAGAATATTACCAGACATTTTCTGATAAATTAGGATTTTTGGAAGACTTGTCGGTTCTTGATCTTCTATGTAATAAAGGTCCGGAATCGCTTATGTATATAAAAAATATAAAACAATCATATTAGCATACCATCGCTATTAATGAAATTTTCAGCATAAAGCAGGTGAAGTTGGCGATGGGTATATCTCTTTAAAAAATAAATTTCAACATATGAAAAAGGTATTATTAGCTGCAGTTTTTTTAGCAGGTTTTAGTTTCTCTTTTGCACAGGAATCTAAAGCTAAAAGTATTGATCCAAACGAAGACAAAGATCTGATGACATGGTATCATAAGGACTTTACCACTTCAAAAGTGTATGGAGTAAATACGGCAAATGCTTATAAATACTTAGAATCTAAAGGACTGAAGCCTAAAACCGTTGTGGTAGGAGTTTTGGATAGTGGAGTACAGGTAGACCATCCCGGATTGGTAAAGAATCTTTGGTCAAATCCTAACGAAATTCCCGGAAATGGTAAAGATGACGATGGAAACGGATATATTGATGATGTACACGGTTGGAACTTCATAGGAGGTAAAAACGGTGATATTGATATCGACAACATGGAAGTGACAAGAGTTGTTGCCAAATACAAACCTGTCTTTGAAGGTAGTGATTCTACTAAGAATAAAGCAAATCAGGCTCAGATGAAAGAAGAGTTTGATATGTATATGAAGGCCAAAGATATGTTCAATAAAAAAAGTATCGAGGCTCAGCAAAATTTCAAAACCTATTCTATGCTGAACGAGCTGATTCCTAATATGGTAAAATTATTAGGAGGTAAGCCTGTAACAGCTGAAACACTTTCAGCGATTAAAGCCCCTACAGACCAGAAAGATGCAATCGCATTGGAATTCCTGGGCCAGATTTCTCAAAGCCCTGAGTTCAAAGGGAAATCTTCCGCTGAATTTGAAAAAAAGATGAAGGAAGAGATGAAGGAGGCAATAGACCATTTTGCTCCGGCAGCAAAACAATACGATCTTTCATATGATCCTAGAAAAGAGATCGTAGGTGATAATTATGATGACTATTCTGAAAAAAGCTATGGTAACAATCATTACGAAGGACCGGATGCAGAACATGGAACTCACGTAGCAGGAATTATCGCAGGACTTCCACAAGGAAAAGAAATTCAGTATGGGGTAGCTTCAAAGGTTGCTAAGATCATGTCTGTAAGAACAGTTCCAAATGGTGATGAAAGAGATAAAGACGTTGCTAATGCTATCAGATACGCAGTAGATAACGGAGCGAAAGTTTTAAATATGAGCTTCGGGAAACCTGTTTCCCCGGGTAAAAATGTAGTTTGGGATGCTTTTAAATATGCTGAAGATAAAGGGGTGCTTTTAGTAAAAGCTGCAGGTAACGAAAATGAAGATGTAGCAGAACACTTGGCATATCCTACCAATTTTAAAAATGTTACGGATGAAAAACCATTTGTAAGCAATGTTCTTGTAGTAGGAGCAAGTACCAATAAAAACAGCGCTTTGAGAGCAGATTTTTCTAACTACAATAAAAAAATGGTAAATGTTTTCGCTCCTGGAGAAGAAATTTATTCTACCGTTCCTAAAAACGAATACAAATACCTTCAGGGAACTTCTATGGCTTCCCCTGTTGTAGCTGGTGGAGCTGCTGTTTTATTAGCATATATGCCAGATCTGAAACCTTATCAGATCATTGAAGCACTTGTGAAAAGCAGCAATCCGAGTACTGCAAACGGATTCACAGACCAATCGCAGGCAGGAGGTGTTATCGACCTTAAAAAAGCCGCAGAATATGCTTATACCAATTTCTACAAAGGAAAGCCGTCAGGCACTGCTAAGCCTTCGAAATCTGTAAAAAAGGCTGTTAAAAAATAATTTATCTCCCTGTTTTTAAGGAGAAACCATAAAAAGTCCGAATTTTTTTCGGACTTTTTATTTTTTATTTTAAATTTTGGCACGGTTTTTTGTAACTTTATAATAACAAAATAATAAACAACAAAATGAAAAAGTTACTACTTGCAGGGATGTTGGGAACATCACTTTTTGCAGTTTCGTGTTCCTCTGTTAACAAAGCAGCTACATCTCAAAATCAAAGAGCCGACTTCTTGAAAATGAAAGGAGACTGGCAGATTGTAAGCATTGATTATGATAAAGGTTATAAAATTAAACCTTTTGATGAAGGTGCAGACGCACAGTGTTTCGTAGGAAGCCACTGGAGACTAATTCCTAATAACTGGACAGGAGCATATACTTTAAATGGCGGTGGAGATTGCCCGGCGATTACACAACCTATCAAATTTGAAGTAAAAGGTGGTAATACATTTATGTTTAAAAAAATTGCTTCAGGTACTAAAGCAAAACAAAATACTGCCGGTTATACAATGACGTTAATCAACCAGGCTACAGATCAGTTTTCACTTGAGCAAGATGTTCCTTTTGAAGGAGGTAATGTAAAAGTAGTTTACAACTTCCAGAGAACAGGAATGAAATAATTTATCAACATAAAAGATCAAAAAAAATGAAATTTACAAAAACATACGTAGGAGCCCTTTTCTTGTCATCAGCATTATTATTGACAAGCTGTGAAGCGGTTCAGAATTCAAATCACCAACAAAGAGGTACAGCAGTAGGTGTTGCTTCAGGAGCAGTACTTGGAGGTATCTTAGGTAACAATGTAGGAAAAGGAGGAAATGGAGCTATTGGTGCTGTATTAGGAGGTATTATCGGTGGTGTAGCTGGTAATGTTATCGGTAACAAAATGGATAAGCAGGCTAGAGATATTAAAGAAACTTTACCGGGTGCCCAGGTAGAAAGAGTAGGAGATGGTATTAAAGTAACAATGAATGAAAGCATCGTTAACTTTGCATTCGACTCTTCAAATCTTACTTCTGTTGCACAAACTAACCTTGATAAACTAGCTGAGGTATTAGCGAATAACCCTGATACCAATATCAATATCTACGGACATACAGACAGCGTAGGTAAAGACGCTTACAACATGGCATTGTCTCAAAGAAGAGCGGATGCTGTAAAAGCTTATTTAACAGGAAAAGGAATTGCATCAAGCAGAATGTTCACAAAAGGTGAAGGTAAAAATATGCCGGTTGCAAGCAATGATACTGATGAAGGAAGAGCTAAAAACAGAAGAGTAGAGTTTGCGATCACTGCAAATGAAAAAATGATTAATGATGCCAAACAAGGGCAGTAATTAATTTTACATATAAATATTTTCGTAAAAGACCGCCTAGGCGGTTTTTTTTGTATTTTTAGGCTGGAAATTTTGAATTGATTACTTTTGCACTTGAAACAACATAAATGAAGAAATATTTAAAGCTGCTCCGCGTAGAGCAATGGGTGAAAAACCTTTTTGTATTTGTCCCGCTCTTCTTTTCAGGTAATATTACTAACGTAGACCTGCTTCTCAAAAGCATTTTTGCATTTGTTATATTTTCACTTGCTGCAAGTGTAGTGTATATTCTGAATGATTATAATGATATTGAAGCAGACAGAAAACATCCTGAAAAAAGAAGAAGACCCCTGGCTAGCGGTGCTATTTCAAAAGCGAAAGCTATAGGAATTCTGATCGGTCTGGTCATCACGGATATTGTTCTTGTATTTTTTACACAACTCTATTTCCATGAGCTGCTTTGGAAGTTTGCCATCATCATAGGTTTCTATGTAGTAATGAATCTTGCCTATACATTTAGGCTTAAGCATGTTCCGATCATCGATATTTTTATTATTGCGATAGGATTTGTACTTCGTGTATTGGCTGGAGGTTATATTACCGGAATCAGTATTTCACAATGGGCAATCCTCTTAACATTTGTATTGGCACTTGTACTGGCCATTGGAAAAAGGAGGGGAGAATTGATCAACGCACAGGTTTCAGGAAAAACAAGAAAAGCATTGGACGGGTATAACGTTCAGTTTGCAGACATTGCATTATCTATTTCAATTACGCTGGCTATTGTGTGTTATCTGATGTTTACCCTGTCACCGGAAGTTCAGGAAAGATTCCATGAAAGAGTTTTTTATACGGTAATCTTTGTAGTTTTTGCCCTATTAAGATACCTTCAGCAGACTTTGGTTTACAACAGAACGGAATCTCCTACAAAGATTGTGTATCGGGACCGTTATATACAGGTTACCCTATTACTTTGGGTGGCTGCATTTTTAATTCAAATTTATTTTAAGAAATGAAGCCGAATTTCACACAGAAAGTTACAAACTGGGGTAATTTCCCGGTAGTGGAGAAAGAAATGAGATCAGAGGACAGTTTCAAAAAAATAAAAGAATTTGTACTCAATCACAACGAGATTATTGCCAGAGGAAACGGAAGATGCTATGGAGATGCCTCGTTGGGAGAATCTATATTTTCAACAAAAAAATTAAATAAGTTTATCAATTTTGACCGTTTAAACGGAGTGATAGAATGCGAATCCGGAGTGCTGCTTTCAGATGTTCTGGAAATTGCGGTTCCGCAGGGATATTTCCTGTACGTTACTCCCGGGACGAAATTTATATCAGTAGGAGGAGCTATTGCTTCTGATGTTCATGGGAAAAACCATCATGCAGAAGGATGTTTTTCAGAATATGTGATTGAATTTAAGCTCATGACGGAGAATGGAGAAATTATTACCTGTTCCAGAGAAGAAAACTCAGAGAAATTCTGGGCTACCATTGGTGGAATGGGACTTACAGGGATTATTCTTACAGCAAAATTTAAGCTTAAAAACATAGAATCCGCATACATTCGTCAGGAAAGTATCAAAGCAGAAAATCTGGATGAAATCTTTAAACTGTTTGATGAAAGTGAAAACTGGACTTATACTGTTGCATGGATTGACTGCCTTCAGAAAGGAAAAAATATTGGAAGAAGTATTTTGATGAGAGGGGAACATGCCTTCCAACACGAACTTCCCCAAAGTTTTTCAAAAACTCCTTTGAGATTAAAGAAAAAATTGTCACCTACAGTTCCTTTTTATTTTCCGGGATTTGTACTGAATGCACTTACGGTAAAAATATTCAACTGGTTATACTATAAAAAGCAGGCGAAGAAAGAAGTTAAGAATTTTATTGATTACGAAACATTTTTCTATCCTTTGGACGCTATTAATGATTGGAATAAAATCTACGGGAAATCCGGTTTTATACAATATCAGATGGTGATTCCTAAAGAAACGGGAAAAGAAGGAATGAAAAAAATCCTTGAAACGATTGCCAATAGTGGGAACGGATCATTCTTAGCGGTTTTAAAACTTTTTGGAAAACACAATCCGGAAGCTTACAACTCATTCCCGGTGGAAGGGTATACGCTGGCCTTAGATTTTAAAGTTAATTCAAAACTAAAAAAATTGGTAGATCAGCTTGATGCCATTGTTCAGGAGTTCGGAGGAAGAATTTATCTTACCAAAGACAGTATGAGCAGATCATCACTTACCAATTATCTGAAAAATATTCAAAATCCTAAATTTGTGTCTTTACAGCACAAAAGAATCATAAATAACAACTCATAATGATAGTTCTGGGAAGTACATCTGAAGTAGCACAGGCTTTTGTGGAAAAAGCACTTCAGGAAGGAGAAAAGTTTGAAAAAATCTATCTTTTTACCTCAAATAAAGAAACTACAGAACGGTTTGCAAGACATATAGATGTGAAGTTTCTGCAGCAGGCAGAAGTTATTGAACTGGATCTGACTAAAGAAATTGATTACAACAGATTTGATAATATCAATTCAAATGTATTATTTTGTGCCGTAGGATATTTAGGAGAAGGAACAGAAGAAGGTCTGTATGATAACAGGAATACGGAACGCATCATAGACATTAATTATTCAAAATTGGTTCCCGTAATGAACTATTTTGCACATAAATTTGAAAGCAGAAGATCCGGGACGATCATCGGGCTTTCATCAGTAGCAGGAGACAGGGGAAGACAGAGTAATTTTATCTATGGAAGTGCAAAAGCAGCGTTTACAGCCTATTTGAGTGGTTTGAGAAACTACCTTTTTGATAAAAAAGTCCATGTTCTTACCATAAAACCAGGGTTTATGGCAACCAAAATGACAGAAGGCCTGCCGTTAAATCCGAAACTTACAGCAACACCGAAGCAAGCGGCTGCCTGTATTTATAAAGCCTTCAAAAAGGAAAAAAACGTGGCATATGTTTTGCCGATTTGGAGTATTATTATGATGATTATCAGGAATATCCCTGAATTTATATTCAAAAAATTAAAGCTTTAAAAAGAAATGAAAAAATTGTATTGTTTTGATTTTGACGGAACTTTGACCTATAAGGATACTATGTTTATGTATCTTAAATTCTACGATTCTACAAAATACCGGATACAATTTTTAAGACACGTACCCCTCTTTATCCTGTTGAAGCTGAAGCTGGCAGAAACGGAAAAAGTGAAAAAAAGCTTTATCGGATCTATTTTAAAAGGGCAGACTCAGGAAAAAATCGAAATGAAGTCTAAACAATTCTTTGAACTTCATTATCCTAAAATTGTGAGGGAGAATGCATTGGACTTTATAAAAAATATCGATAGGAATAATACACAAAGTTTATTAGTAACCGCATCCTTAGATATTTGGGTAAAGCCTTTCGCTGAGGAACTTAAAATGGAGCTTGTTTCTACGCGGGCAGAGTTTAAGAACGGAGTTTTCACAGGAAATTTTGTGGGAAAAAACTGCAACGGAAAAGAAAAACTTGTAAGAATTAAAGCAGAAATTAACGATTCCAGGTACGATAAAATTATTGCATTTGGAGATACTTCAGGAGATCGGCCAATGTTGAAATGGGCAAATGAGGGACATTACCAATTTTTTCATTAATTTTGGGAGATAAAATTGTAAAAAATGAAAAGCCTGTTAATTGCATGTGCGGTAATCTTCATGAGTTGTGCCAATGTACCATCTCAGAAGTCTTCTGCCCCACAGGAAAATGCGGAACTCCTTGTTTCTGAATCTCAGGGAGGAACTGATAAACCTGGCTTTAAGATAATTAAAGACGAAAAAGAGTTTCGTAACATTATCGCAGGAAGTTTTGGTACCGCAGATCTTGGAAAAGATTCCTATGTAAGCTATCCGAAATTTCCGAAGAATAAAAAAGTTGTTATATACAATTTGGGAACCTTCAGGTCAGGAAGTCACAAAATTGAAGAAATCAAAAGCGTATCTGTGAAAAATCAGATTCTCTATGTAGAAGTTCCGGCCGGAGAACCTTCTGGTGGGATGGAAATTCAGGTGATATCCAGTCCGTGGTTTATTTTTACTGTTCCCACAGATTATAAGTTTACCTCCGTAGAATTAAAATATTCAAAATAATAATGGATAAAGTATATTTAGATAATGCCGCAACCACTCCGCTTGCAGAAGAAGTTATAGATGCAATGGTGGGCACTATGAAGATGAATTTCGGAAACCCGTCTTCAACGCACAGCTTTGGCCAGGAAGCAAAAATCCTTATTGAAAATGTAAGAAGACAGGTTGCAGACTATCTTCATGTAACTCCTGCTGAAATCATTTTTACTTCCTGTGGAACCGAATCCAACAATATGATCATCAAATCCTCGGTAGAACACCTTGGAGTGGAAAGAATCATCAGTTCTCCTCTGGAACATAAATGTGTTTCTGAAAGCATTCTGGATATGAAAAGCAGAAAAGGAGTAGAAGTAAGCTACATCCGCCCGAATGAAAAAGGAGATATTGACCTTGCAAAATTAGAAGAGCTTTTAAAAGCTTCAGATAAAAAAACATTGGTAAGCTTAATGCACGCCAACAATGAAATCGGGAATATTATTAACCTTAAACAGGTTGCCCAGCTGTGTAAAGAGCATAATGCACTTTTCCACTCAGATACTGTACAGACGATGGCTCACATGAACCTTGATTTCTCTGATATTCCTGTAGATTTTGCTTCCTGCAGCGCCCACAAGTTTCACGGGCCGAAAGGAGCCGGATTTGCATTTATCAGAAAAGCTACAGGGTTAAAAGGTATTATCACCGGAGGACCTCAGGAAAGAAGCCTTAGAGCCGGAACAGAAAATGTTTGCGGTATCGTTGGATTAGGTAAAGCATTAGAGCTTTCACTGAACCATATGGAGGAATATACCAACCATATGCAGGACATCAAAAATTACGCGATTGAAAGACTTTCTGCAGAAATTGAAGGAATTAAATTCAATGGTAGAAGTGCTGAAAAGGAAAACAGTCTTTATACCGTTTTAAGCGCGTTATTACCTTATAAAAACCCATTGATAGGACTTCAGCTGGATATGAAAGGTATTGCCATCTCTCAGGGAAGTGCATGCTCATCTGGAGCTTCCAAACCTTCAATGGTAATGATGATGGTGCTTTCTGAAGACGAAATGGATCACTGTACACCATTACGTATCTCTTTCAGCCATATGACGACTAAAGCAGAGATTGATACATTAGTGAATGCATTGAAGGAAATTTCAAGCGATTACACTATAGAAAAAACTAATGTTGAGCATAGATAGTCTTGTGCTTTAAATATCGTAATTTTGAACATCCAATAAGGATTAAAAGAAAAATAATATTAATTAAAATAAAAGAAACAAAAATGGCTTTAGAAATTACAGACAGCTCATTTCAGGATACGGTTTTAAAATCAGATAAACCGGTATTAGTAGACTTCTGGGCAGTATGGTGTGGACCATGCAGAACTTTAGGACCAATCATCGAAGAAGTAGCATCAGATTTTGAAGGTAAAGCAGTAGTTGGGAAAGTGGATGTAGACAACAACCAGGAAATCTCAATGCAGTATGGTATCAGAAATATTCCTACAGTTCTTATTTTTAAGAACGGAGAGGTAGTAGATAAATTAGTAGGTGTGGCTCCAAAAGAGGTAATCGCTGAAAAATTAAGCGCTCACTTATAAAAAAATAAGTTTGATAATGAATGCCTTCCAGTATTGGGAGGCTTTTTTTTGAAAATAATTTGCAGATAACAAAAAAAGGTGTAATTTTGCAACCACGAAAAAGAAACGAAGTTCTTTAAAAAATGATCCGGTAGTTCAGCTGGTTAGAATGCCGCCCTGTCACGGCGGAGGTCGCGGGTTCGAGTCCCGTCCGGATCGCAAAAGTTTTCTCAATTTACTTTAAAAAAATTGATCCGGTAGTTCAGCTGGTTAGAATGCCGCCCTGTCACGGCGGAGGTCGCGGGTTCGAGTCCCGTCCGGATCGCAGAAGTTTTCTCAATTTACTTTAAAAAAAATTGATCCGGTAGTTCAGCTGGTTAGAATGCCGCCCTGTCACGGCGGAGGTCGCGGGTTCGAGTCCCGTCCGGATCGCAACTATTTAACTTTAAAAGTATAAAATGCTGTAAATATATTTTACAGCATTTTTTGTTTTTAGACTTGTTCTAAAATTACCTTTCAGGGTGGGGTATTAATAGAGAGTGTAAGTTAAAATACCTGTCATAGAAATATTAGAACATTTCAGCATTATTTTAGTGATGACCTTAATAAGGTTTGATAAAATAATTTTAATTTAAATTCCATTTAAAAAAACGGAAACATCATTTTCTCTACCCAGTCCCAGCTTCGATTTTATTTTGGTTTTGTAGACACGTATCGTACCTGTGGTGGTATTTTCAAGAGCAGAAATTTCTTTGGAAGACAAGTTCATTCTGAAATACTTACAAAGCTTTAATTCTTTATCTGTTAATGAGGGATATAACTCTTTGAGCTTATTTAAAAACTGCTTGTTTTCTAGACTGCTCTCATTAAGGAGGTTGTTATTTTTTTTATCAATTTGTATCAGATTACTCACTTTTAGAAAAAGATCTTTCATCATCTGTTCAGAATCTGTACTTGGTGATTTTCTGATCTTTCTCAGATTATCAAGAAATACCTTTTCTGTCTCTATCTTAAGGTTGAGGTTTTGGTGCAGGTTTTTAATTTTTTCTTCCTGAAAGTTTATATTCTGCTCCAGTAATTTTTTCTTATTCTCCAGCAGTTCCTTTTCTTTTCCCCTAAGAAGTCTTTCTTTTTTTGCCCTGTACCGGATATTCAGAAAAATCAGAATAAAAAGAAGTACAGATATTAAAGCCAAAATAATAAAAAGCATATTTTTCCTTCTCTGAGTTTTAACTTCATATTGATACTTATCATCAGCACTTTTAATAATCTCGTTATTTAGAATATCAGATAAATTCCTAATATTTTCATTACTTTCCTGATTAAAGGTGGCATTCAATAAAACAAGTTTTTGAGAAACAGCTTTTAAAGGCTGTAAAGCATTGGTATTAGAATAATATTTTTGAATGATTTCATTAACCTCAATCTTATCATGGGTATTTTGTAGTTTCGGTTCAAAACTTATGAAAAGATCAATGGTTTTTTTTTGATTTTCTGTTTGCCCGGTAATGGTATAAAGATCAAATAATTTTTTTAATGATTCTATTGCATAAGGATAGATTTCTTTATGAGCGCTTTTTTGATACTCTAAATTTTGAAGAAAGAACTTTTCAGCAGACTTATATTCTTTGATCTTAAAAAAATAAGAACCCAGATTAAGTTTCATTAAATAAAGCAAATTTAAATCCTCAAATCTCTTATTGGATTTTCCCTCTAAAATTTCAATTCCTTTCTGTGTATTTTTTATGGCCTGTACTGATTATTTAATTTGTCATCCACCATCCCAAAATTATTATACATGGAAGCAATGTAGAGCTTTTGTTTTGGCTTGTAGCTTTTTAGCGCCTTAGTGAAATAATATTTTGCTTTTGTATAGTCTTCCTGATTATAATAAAGTCTGCCTTTTAGGTGATATAGATGAGAAAGGTAATACTGAGTTTCTAAATCTGTTTTTATAGCATCGTCAATAAATTTCATAGCCAGCTGAGGTGAGGAATTTTCAAACTGGAAAGCTAAATTATAATAGCAGGATATTGAAAGAAAGTCATACCTGTTATTATTCAATTTTAAAAGGTTATATACAATAGGAACTTGTTTAATATGTGTTGGTTGGTAAAATAGTTTTAAATATATTGAACTTAACAGGTATTTTTCATCCTTTGTTTTTTTATACTTGTCTGCTTCACCTTTTTGAAGCGCTGTCAATTTCTGAAGATCACCTTTAATGAATATAGTCTTCCGATCTATATCATAAAAATATTTATTGTTTTCAGCAACAGTGTTATTCTGACACGATATAAACAAAAAAAACATCCCTATTATTAATGCGTATTTCATGATAGAAGTTTTAACAATATAAACCAATGTAATTAGAGTAACCTTTCAATAAGTAAAATTACAATAATTATTATTAAATATTAATTATTGTTGTAAAATTCACATATAACTCTAATAAAAACAATGAGTTTTTCATGATTTTAAATGCTAATGGTTTGAGAAATACAAATCGCTTGTTTCCAGTTGTTTATGTTTTAGTTTCATAACATATTCTGCCTGTAAAAAATGATTTTACTAACAATTTTTAATAAAGAAAATTAGATATTTATGAAACTCTTGATATTTCTTTGCAATACAAACATTAAGGAAGTTTGTGTATTCGGTCAAAAAAAAGATCGGAATAAAATAACTTAAAAAAAATCGGGATGTATGGGTAAAAAATAAATATTCTTTCATTGTTTCCTTTATACAATTTTTTTCTTGAAGAGCTGGAATATGCAATGAGTATCAATTTTATTAATCTTAGAAATATGATGCATAAAATTCAGGGTTATTGAAAAATATGTATAAACAAAAGGAAAAATTAGTAAAATATTGAAAAATAAAAGCGTTATGCTGAAAACACATTAAGAATGTGCTTAGCACATATATTATGTGCTATTTATTTGGTTGCTTTGTAGTATAAAACAAGATGATACTTAAACGATGAAAAAACACACCGCTTTAGCAGTAATTTACTTACGCGTTACCCCCGCCAAATAAGATTTATATCGAATCATAAAACAGAACTTTATTATTTATTGCAATGCAAAATTATGCATAGCATACAATAGTATTGTCATAAGTAAGATTATATAATTTGGATAGTGGAAATACATAAAAGAATAAAATCAATCAGAGAAATCAAAGAGATCTCTCAGGATGCCATAGCATTTGAACTAGACCTTCATCAGTCACAATACAGCAGAAGAGAAAAAGGAGATATCCCTTTTAGTGTCAATGAAATAGAGAAGATTGCGGCTTTTTTAGGAGTCAGGGTTTCTGAATTGTATGGAGAAGAGCTTTTTCAAAATTCATTGGAATCAGATAAAATGGCTTCAGGAAGTCATGGAATAATTTCCTGTAAACTACTGGAACAGTTTGAAATTCTAATGAAAGAAAAAGAAGCTGTCATTGCTATGCTGAAAGAGAGAATCGAGGCCTTAAAAAAGAAATAGGAAAGCAAGAATTTAGGTTCTATAAAATATCAAACAATGAAAAAAAACAAAAATTTATTATTAACATTAGGTGTATTATGTATCAGAATGCCAGTGTTTTCACAGGCAGGTATTAATACTTAAAAGAGGCTTCTTGCCATCAAATGGAATTCTATACTTACATGTAAGAATAAACACAACCTCGCAAAGTGCAACACCAGATATTTCCAAAGAGAATACTGGCTCTGATAATAAAGACCTGGTAAATATTTATAATCATGGAAATGTGGGTGTTCTTAATAAACAACATAACAATATAAAATATAAAACAAAATGAAAAAAAACATTATCTTAACAGCTTTATTAAGCTCAGTTTTAGCTTTTTCACAAGTGGGAATTGATACTACCAATCCACAGGCAAAATTTCATGTAGATGGCGCAAAGGACAATCCGGTAACGGGAGTGCCAACTACTACACAACAACTCAATGATTTTACGGTAACTTCTGATGGATTAGTAGGAATAGGGACAACGGTTCCAAATGCCCCACTCACATTTCCCAGAACAACAGGAAAGAAAATAAGCCTTTTTAATAGCCCATTATCTCCATCCAACGATCATGAGTATAATGGATTTGGAATGGAGTTGGGACATCTTATTAATCAGATTTCCGGAACAACTGGGGATTTTACCTGGAGAGCAGGGACCAGTCCAACCACATCCAATATTTTAATGGTACTTAATGGAAATGGAAATCTTGGATTGGGAACTGGAACTGTTGCAGCTGCCAATTTGTTAACAGTGAACGGAGGAAAATTTCAATATACAGATGGAACACAAGGGGTAAATAATTTGTTGGTAAGTGATGCCAATGGAGTTGCAAGCTGGAAAGCAATAGCGCTAAATTTTAATTTTGCTTCATTGGGAGCTGGGGCTAGTATCCCGGCTAATAATGGTACCAATTTTACATATACAACTAGTTTTGTAGATCTTCCTGTAGGAAAATGGATAGTGACACCAACAATGCTTCTCACGAAAGGTGGTAGTACAGGAGCTACGGAAACCTGGTGGGTGCGTACTACTTTCTCAGACAATCCTGCGAATGTTACATTAGCAACATGTGCTTCTGGAGATATTGTCACTACAAATAAGTACATAAGTGGTTTATTACCTTCTTCATCAAGTTATTCTATGCTTAACGGATTTGTTATCATTAATAATACTTCTGGAGCTACTAAAAGATATTATTATATGGCTGGATATGTAGACACAAATGGTACAGGAAGTTTACAAGGATTTGGAGGGTTCTCTTGGGGAGAAAATAATATATCATTTCAACGTATTAATTAATAATTATACCCCCCTGGTTGCATAAAACAGATGATTTAGAAGGCTTTCGTAATAGTAACAGAGACAATGTAAAGCTTAAAATGAAAAAAACTATTGTTTTAACAGCTGTATTAAGCTCAGTTTTAACCTTTTCACAAGTGGGCATTGATACCCAAAATCCTCAGGCAAAATTCCACGTAGACGGTGCAAAAGATAATGCACCTACAGGAGTCCCAACAGCATCGCAACAGGCTAATGATGTTGTAATAACTTCTGCAGGGAATGTTGGGATAGGAACTGTAACGCCAGCAAATAAGCTTACAGTAAAAGGAGGAAAATTCCAGTATACAGACGGAACAGAAAATAATAATTTCGTTTTGACTGCAAATCCTTCAGGAATAGCTAGCTGGAAGCCGATAGGACTGACATTGAATCCAGGGACACTTGGTGCTGGGGTAGATATTCCAAGTACTGTTACAGCTAATAATTATTATGATACGGGATCTTATGTAGATCTCCCTCCCGGAAAATATATGGTAACCTGTATTATGCTATTGTCTAAAAGAAATGTTGCTACTGGCGGCTCAGATATAACGGCACCTAATGAAACCTGGTGGTTGCGTACTACCTTTCAGGATATTCCTTCGGTCTATACGGGGCCTTCAGTGGATATTATGGGAACTAATACATTGATTAGCGGGTTATTGTCATCAAATTCATATTATTCGCTTATCAATGGCTCTGTGATCATAAGTAATACGTCAGGTACTACTAAAAGATACTACTACTTTGCGGGTGGTATTTCAGCATCCACCGTTAATGCTACAGGAAGCTTAAAAAGCTTTGGAGGAAATGTGTTTGGTGAAGACAATATCTACTATCAGGCTGTCAATTAACACAATTTTAATATAAAACTTACATTTAGATGAAAAATTTAATTTTATCAGCAGCACACGGAAGATAATGTCAATATTTTAACAAGTGATGCTAATGGCGTTGCCAGTTGGAAACCATCATCATTATCTCGCAATTATGCTGCACTCTCAGCCATGGGTGTGAGTGTTCCAAGTTACAGGGACCTTTGTTGATATTCCAGCTGGTAAATGGCAGGTAAGCGCCTCGATGCTTATGGGTAAAGGGGGAACAGGACTTATCTGCTTGTGGATACGTACAAATTTTTCTGATCGCTCTACGACTTTGGCTATATCCCGGATATTATTAGTTCAACAACTAAGTTCAGTGGTTTGTTACCTCCGGTATCAAAATATAATCTATTGAATGGAACTATAGTTATTAGCAATACTTCCGGTGCTACGAAAAGATATTACTATTATGTAGAGTCTATTAGTAATGCTAATGCAACAGGAAATTTAGCATTTTTTGGAAGCGGAAGCTCCGTATGGGGGAGACAGCATCATTTATGAGCGTATAAATTAGATTATATATAGTAGAAATGCTACTGGAATTTTAAATGACGTTGATGATAGCATAAGTATAGACAGCAATCAAAGCCAAATTATTTATCAGGTAATTTAATCATAGTTTTAAATAATTCTATGAAGTAAAAATGAAAATATTATTTGAACATGTATAATGTTCAAGAAAAAACAAACAAATGATCAGAGAGGATTTATAATTCCCTTAGGAAATCAGCGTAAAAGCTGATTTCCTTTTAACAAAATTTAAAAAATGAGAACAAAAAAATTCACAGATATTCATATAGGTACTATGATCAGGGATCGTATTTCAGAATGTGGAGTTGAAATGCACCGCATGTGCAATTTTTTTAATTGTGGAGAAAATGAAATAGAGGAGATGTATTCTCAGAAAAGTTTTGATTCTGAAATCTTATTGAAGTGGTCCAAACTATTACAATATGATTTTTTTAGAGTTTATTCTATGCATCTTATTCTTTATTCTCCACCTTGTTCTTTAAGTCCCAATAATAATGCAGACAGTAAACTGCCAAAGTTTAGGAAAAATGTATATACTCAGGAAATGATAGAATTTATTCTTGAGCTTATAGAAAATAAAGAAAAAACAAAATTACAGATCATAGAAGAATACGGAATTCCTAAAACGACTTTATTTAAATGGATTACTAAATATAATGAAACAAGAACCTCTCATTAATTTCCAGTTGTAGGTTTATCTGAAAAATTTCTTAATCCAGCACCAAAATAACACTAACAAATATGAAAAAAAATGAAAAAATCCCAGCCTAACTATAAAAAGATTTATAGAGATATTATTCTTAAAAAATATCCTGAAAAAATGAATATATGTAAGTTGATATTGGAGAAAACAAATTTCTCAATGCTTGATGTTATTAATATTAATAATATGATATTCGGTACAAATAATAAAGACATATTGATTAATAATCAAAAGTTTAAGTCATATGACGAGTCTACCGTATTGTATATTTTAGACTATCAGAGAAAAAACAGACTTAATAACAGCCAGGTTGCCAATCATTTTAAGCTTAGCAGGAATAGTATAGCAAAATGGAAAAAAATATTCTCAGCTTAGACATATTCATAGAATTAATTGTAAAAAACATGTCATAATTTTTTTGGGTTGTTCCCCTTTATATGATATAGCATTTTATATTTTCATAAGTTTTATAATAAAGCAATGAGTATAAAGGGGTTAATTAATTTTACATGCATGACAGAAAAGTGCTATTGTCATTATAAGCTTAGCAGAAATAATATAGTGAAATGGGAAAATATTTTCAGATGAAGCATAACATATAGAATTAATTAAAGAAAGATCATATCATAGTTCATATTAGTTGCCCTCCCCTATACAATATATATTGTTATTCATAAATGTTTGAGAAAACGATTGCTATAGGGGTTTTTTAATTACACTTCATGCTAATGTTGATATGAAAAAATTGATATTGATAGGAATGTGTTGTTTTTCTCACTATATGAAATATTTATAATACAGTATAAAAATTCTTACATATTTTATATTAGCATTATTGCAATAACAAATGCAGAGGATTGATGGTTAAATAAAAACATTTAGGATTCATAATAAATTTTAATACGGACATTTTAGTTTCCAGAACGGGGTTATTGCAATAATTTTTTAAGAATGAGATTATACGATTGATAAAAAAAACTTTGAAAAACTGAAGAAAGAAGTAATTGTGCTTACAAACGGCTGAGAAGCTCATCCTATTCTCAGCCACTTTCTTCAAAAAAATATTAAAACTCTAAATAACCTTTTTATTTAATGAACTTCAAATTTTATTTTTTTGTAATAGGGCTGTTCAGTTCTTTTTTTTATTGCCAGGTAGGTATCAATACATCAGATCCCACAGCAACCCTGGATGTGAATGGTAATACGAGAATAAGAACTGCGTTAGTTCTGCCAGACACGGAAAGTGCAAATAAGATTATGGCATTCGACAGCAATAATCTTGTTAGTACAATAGACCTAAACCGTATTTTTAGTAATTCCCCTAATGGGCAGACGATTATAAAAGGCTTGGGTGGAGCGGGTTTTTCTGTTTTGCCTTTAAGTTTATTATCCGGATGGCAGAAAGTGAGTTTCCCTGTACTGGAAATTGATGAAGGATTAAATTTCAACAGCACCAATCAGGAATTTACGGCCCCGAAAACGGGAATTTATAATCTATATTTTTTCTTAGACATGGCTTCTCTTTCATCTGCTTCTACATTGGGAGCTGGAATTTTCAAAGTGGACGGTACAACAGGCATTACATCATTGCTTTCAGAAGAATCATTCTTAAATATAAGTGTACTGGGAATTAATGTTTCTTCACCTGTAAGAAAAACGCAAACTATTGTAAAACTTAATGCGGGAGACAAAATAGTTTTCGGGATGAAAGCCCCTTTATTGGATATAGGATTATTTGCTAATTCTAAAGCATCATTTACAATTTGGAGAATGAAATAATCAGTATATTATTATTTTGTATGAATCAGATTGTCAGTTGTATTTTTTATTACAATTTTTAATGTAAAAACATTAGTAAAATTATTAATTTTATTTTTGTCATTGGAAATCCGGTTTTTAAGGAGTGGCAGTGAAATAAACTACAATATTTATTTGCGGAAAACAAAAAAATCTCTATCTTTGCCCCACTTAAAAATTGATCCGGTAGTTCAGCTGGTTAGAATGCCGCCCTGTCACGGCGGAGGTCGCGGGTTCGAGTCCCGTCCGGATCGCAACTATAATATGAAAGTAGTATAAAATACTGTAAAATATGTTTTACAGTATTTTTTTTGTTATAAAGTGTGGAAATTGATCAGGTGTAAAAATTGGATGGAAAATAACATCCGTATATCCCGGTCGGTTTATGGTCCTTTTTAATAGTTTTATTTTTAGAATTTTGTCTCAAAATGTTAATTTATATTTGAATAAAAATTAACATGCAGTATTAAAAATATTAATAATAATTATTACCTTCGCCCAATAATAAAAGCCACCGAATGTTGAATTAATGGAAATGATATTTTAGGTTTATTTGTATATGGGGGACATTTTTAAAATCAGGGAGTTAAGGTATATACCCAGGTGGTCGGTTTTTTTTATCGACATTTCAGTTATTTTCTTTTCTGTTTTAATTTCATATTTGTTCTTAAAAAGTCTGGAGGTAAAACTTAACTTTATTGAGTATCAAAATGAAAAAATATTTTCAGTAATTGTTGTTAATATTCTATTTATACTTCTGTTCAAAACATATGCGGGAATCATAAGACACTCTACTTTTTTTGATTTTTGTAAAATTTTGTGGTCTTCGGGTAGTGCCCTTATTGTATTACTGGGACTGAATTTTATATCTGGACTGGCATTGGGTAAACCTGTTTTTTTATATCCGGTTCTGTTTTTATTTTTCTTTATTTCTATTTTTCTGATGTTCTTTTTCAGAATGATAACCAAACAGTTTTTCTCTATATTTATGAATTCTAAGGATATTCCATCTAAAGAAAGGGTTGCTGTTGTAGGAATAGGGGAGGCTTCTGTTTCATTAGCGAATGCCATTATTCACAATCCTGATCACCCATACCAGCTGGCAGGATTTCTTAGTGCCAGATCAGATTCTAAGAAAGCGATGCTGTTAGGTCATAAGATTTATAATAAAAAGCAATTTCTTAAAAATAATAATCTAAGAGAACAGTTTGATGCCGTTTTGATCAAAGATATGATGACAAAACGGGAAATGGAAGAATGGACAGCTCTTGCATTGAACAATGGATTGAAAGTTTTAAAAGCACCTGTGGCCAGCATAATAAAAGAAGATGAGGTTGTAAAAGGCATCCGACCGCTTAAGATTGAAGATTTACTCAATCGTCCAGCCATTAAAATAGAGTGTGAACAGGTAAAGAGTTTCCATGTTAATAAAACCATTTTAGTAACCGGAGGCGCCGGGTCTATAGGAAGTGAAATTGTAAGACAGGTTGCTCAATTGAATGCTTCGCTTATTGTGATAGTTGACCAGGCAGAATCTCCTTTATATGAACTGCAGCTTGAATTATTGGAGAAATTCCCAAACCAAAGATTCAAATTTGTATTGGCGGATATTTCAAACTACTCCAGAATTGAAAAACTGTTTGATGATCATCAGTTTTCGATAGTTTATCATGCTGCGGCATACAAACATGTACCTTTAATAGAAGATAATCCTCATGAAGCTATTTTTGTGAATATTGGAGGAACTAAAAACTTGGCTCTTTTATCAAAGAAATATAACGTTAATCGTTTTGTGATGGTATCTACGGATAAAGCTGTAAACCCAACAAACGTAATGGGAGCTTCTAAAAGGGCTGCTGAACTTTTTGTACAGTCATTGCAGAATTCTCCGGAAAACACAACAAAATTTATTACAACGCGTTTTGGAAATGTCCTTGGTTCCAATGGGTCTGTAATACCGCATTTCAAAAAACAAATTGAAAAAGGAGGTCCGGTTACGATTACTCATCCTGATATTATACGTTATTTTATGACTATTCCGGAAGCTTGCGAATTGGTACTTCAGGCAGGAACAATGGGACAGGGAGGTGAGATTTATGTTTTTGATATGGGTAAACCGGTTAAAATCCTGGATTTAGCGGAAAGAATGATAAAACTATCAGGATATACTCCGGGTGTTGATATTAAAATTGATTTTATAGGCTTACGACCTGGTGAAAAGTTATATGAAGAGCTTTTAACTGATAACTCCACGACTATTCCTACCCATCATGAGAAAATTATGATATCCAGAGATCCATTGATGGAGTTTGAAGATATAGAAACTTTGTGTCAGCAAATTATTCTGTCAGCAATGAATAAAGACAGTTTACAAATCGTAAAAATATTAAAAATCATTGTGCCGGAATTTATAAGCAATAATTCGGAATTTGAAATTCTGGATAAAATATCTGAGCATGAAGCATATGGGTAAATTATATGAATGAAATCAATAAAAAAAGTAGTTGAAAATAATAATTTTCGTTATTTTGTTTTTAAACGGAATGAAAATTGCTAGAAAAAGAATTGATCTAAATATAGGGAATTAAATACGCTTCACATAAGTGAAAAACTAATACCATTGTAACTTAAATAAAATTGAAGTTAACTCAAGTAGACTTAGAATAAAAAAACATATGAATAAAACTATTATTACATATATAATATTGTTATCGGTTATGTTATTATCATGCAGACCGAAACAGAATATGGTATATATGTCAAAACATAATATGGAAGAGGAGGTTGCAAAAGCAAAGTTTCAGGGTTTGCATATTCAGGAAGGGGATGTACTTCTCATTCTTGTTTCTGCACTGGATGAAGTTGCTGTAAAACCTTTCAATCTTAATACGGTTAATAAAGTAGGGAGTGTATCAACGACAGGTAGTAATCAGTATTCGCAACCAAGTGAATATTTAGTGAATGAAGAAGGATATATTTCTTTTCCGGTTTTGGGGAATGTATATAGTAAAGGAATGACACAGGTTCAGCTAAAGCAGGAGCTTGAAACCCGCCTGAAGAGATACCTTACAGATCCATTGGTAACCATTACTCTGAAAAATTTCAATGTAAGTATTTTAGGTGAAGTGAAAGTTCCGGGGCAGAAAGAAAGTGTTTCGCAAAAAATTAATATTTTTCAGGCTCTTGGTCTTGCGGGCGATATGACGGATTTTGGAGACCGTACGAATGTAAAGCTTATCCGTACAGACGATAGCGGTGCAGACCAAATTGTTCAAATTGATCTTACCAGATCGGATATTGTGAGTTCGCCGTACTATTATATGAAACAGAATGACATATTATATGTACAGCCGGACAAAAACAAGCAGGTTCAGGCTAACTCGAATCCAAACAGAGCCCTTACATTCCAGATCATAGGTGCATTACTGACAGCTGGTACACTTATTATTGCTTTAACACGACGATAAAATATGCAGCAGAAAGAACTTCAACCAAAGGAGGAAAAATTAAACTTAAAGAAAGCCATTTTAAAATATCTTTATAAATGGCCATGGTTTGTAGCCTCTATTATAATCTGTGTAGCCGTTGCTTTTATTTATCTAAGGTATAGCATTCCTAAATATCAGTCAAAAACTACCCTTAAATTCGATAAAAAACAAAATGACCTTACTTCTGCTCTAGCTGATCTTGATAATCTTGGGATAGGCCTGGGGAATTCTGATGAACTGAAAGGTGAAGCCGCAATTGTTAATTCGCGGCCGTTATTGATGCAGGTTGTACAAAATCTTAACCTCAATGTAGAATATTTCAGTGCAGGAGATATTAAAGATTCGCAGTTATTTGGTAGAGCGCCTATTACAGCAAAGGTATTGAGCTATACTAAAGAAAAATTTGTCAAAGTTGAATATACATTAACGGATTTAAAAGGAGACCAATTTATACTTCACAGTGCAAAGAAGAAGGATGTTAAGGGAAAATTTAATGCTCCTGTAGCGTTGGATTTTGGAACTGTTGTATTTCAAAGAAATTCAGACTTTGCTGTTAAGTCAAACTATAAAGTTGCTTTTTCAAGCCCAATTGAGAAAATAAAAAAACTGGAAAAAACAATCCAGATCAATATTCCTGATGAAAAGGCGATGTTGATGGAAATCAGCCTTGTAGGATCACTTCCTGAAAAGTCTGAAGCTATTCTTAATGAGGTAACAAAACAATATAATCTGGATGGCCAGAGAGATAAAAATTTACAGGCCCAGAATACTCAGGAATTTATTGATAAGAGATTGGAGGTGATAACCAAAGATCTTTCCGGGGTAGAAAACCAGAAAGAGGATTTCCAGAATCGTAACCGTATTGTAGATTTACAAGCACAGGCGGAACTGGCATTACAGAATACAAGTGAAAATACTAAAGTTCTTCTTCAGCAGCAGGCTCAGTTGGATCTTCTGAATTCTCTTTCAGGCGAGGCTTCAAAAGGTAATAATCAGCTTATGCCATCTAATCTTGGACTGAATCCTTCACTGGAGCAATCTATATCTCAGTATAACTCATTAATTATCAGTAGAAATAAAACCCTGAAGCAGGCTACTAACGAAAACCCTGCTGTTATAGAAATGAACAGGGAAATTGCTTCTTTAAAGGAAGTTATACGTGATAATATCAATGAGCAAAAACAGACGGTACAAATAGGTATTTCTCAACTGCAGAATCAAATCAAGACCAATAATAATGTGATTGAAAAGGTTCCGGGGCAGTCTAAAGTATACAGAGGGATTGAACGTCAGCAAAATCTTAAAGAACAGTTATTCTTGTTCCTTCTTCAAAAAAGAGAGGAAAACGCGATTAATCTTTCAGTAGATGTTCCAAAAGCAAAAATTGTAAACCCTGCATTTACGGAAGATATTCCGGTATCGCCTAAAAAAGAGATCATTCTTCCAGGTGCTTTACTACTGGGAATTTTAATTCCTTTTGGTATATTCTATCTATTATTCATTTTGGATGATAAAATATACAGCAGAGAAGATATTAAAGAACGTTCAGGACTTGGTGTACTGGTGGATATTCCTTCTCTTACAGATTCGGAAAACCATTTGGTGCAGAAGAACGACTTCTCAGAGTTGGCTGAAGCCTTCAGAGTACTGGTTTCCAACTTAAAATTTGTGTTGCCGGTAAAAGATACAGCCAAAGTGGTTATGGTAACTTCTTCCGTAAAAGGAGAAGGGAAAACTTTGGTATCAGTGAATCTTGCCCTTACCATTGCCAATAAAAATGCAAGAGCGCTTCTGATTGGTTCAGATATCAGGAATCCTCAGATTCAGAGATATGACAGTGAGCCTGTTAAAAGAAAGGGGCTTACAGAGTTTTTATATGATGAGTCCGTAAAGGTAGAAGAGCTTATTCATACCTCAACAACGAATCCTTCATGTGACGTTATCTATGCCGGAGCTATTCCTCCCAACCCTCAGGAATTGTTGTCTAACGGACGTTACCAAAAGCTTATCGAACAGATGTCTTCTCAGTATACTTATATTATTATTGACTCTGCACCGCTAATGCTGGTTTCTGATACATTAAGTATTGCAGATACAGCCGATGCGACATTGTATGTGGTACGATCAGGAGTATCAAAAAATATACTGTTAGATTTCGCCAACGATTTGGTGAGAGATTCAAAACTATCCAATGTATCCTTTGTGATTAATGATGTTTCAAGACGAGCAGGTGGATATGGATACAACTATAGCTATGGTTATGGTTACAGCCAGACGAAAGACAAAAAAAGTTGGTGGAGTAAAATTTTCAAATCATAGAATAGAAATGAATAAAATTTTAATTACAGGTGGAGCGGGTTTTATTGGCTCTAACTTAACGGAGTATTTTTTAAATAAGGGTTATGAGGTAGTGTGCTTAGACAATTTTGCAACAGGACACCGTCATAATATTGCACCTTTCCTTGAAAATCCGAACTATAAACTCATTGAAGGGGATATCCGTGATTTGGAAGTTTGTCAGAAGGCGGTGGAAAATGTAGATTATATTCTGCACCAGGCTGCACTCGGTTCAGTTCCAAGATCTATTAAGGATCCTATTACAAGTAATGATGTGAATGTATCAGGGTTTCTGAATATGCTTATTGCTGCCCGCGATGCTAACGTAAAACGCTTTGTATACGCTGCTTCATCTTCTACTTACGGAGATTCAGAATCATTACCTAAGGTGGAGGATGTAATTGGAAAACCCCTGTCACCCTATGCGATCACTAAGTATGTAAATGAATTATATGCTGATGTATTCGGGAAAACTTACGGGATGAAGTGTATTGGACTGAGATATTTCAATGTATTTGGGAGAAGACAGGATCCGAACGGGGCTTATGCTGCTGTAATTCCTTTATTCGTAAAACAGTTAATCAATCACGAATCTCCTACTATCAACGGAACAGGAGACTACTCACGTGATTTTACCTATATTGACAACGTTATTCAGATGAATGAGCTGGCTATGCTTACTGAAAACCCTGAAGCAGTGAACACTGTTTATAATACTGCAGTAGGAGACCGTACCACATTGAATGATCTGGTAGGATATCTTAAAAAGTATTTAAGTGAATTCGATGGAAAGATTGGTGAAGTAGATGTTATTCATGGTCCAAACAGAGTTGGAGATATCCCTCACTCTTTGGCATCTGTTGAAAAAGCAGAAAAATTATTAGGTTATAAGCCAAGCCATACGATAGAAAAAGGATTAAAAGAAGCTATCAGCTGGTATTGGGAAAATTTAAAATAAATAAGCTTAAATTGATTCTTTGTGGAAAAACAATATAAAATTGCCGTAATTGGATTAGGATATGTAGGTTTGCCTTTAGCAAGATTATTCGCAACAACATATCCGGTTGTAGGTTTCGATATCAATCAGAAAAGGATTGAAGAATTAAATACAGGAACCGACAGTACTCTGGAAGTGGATGACGATGTGCTAAAAGCAGTCTTAAAATACAATAACCCTTTTAGCCAAACTGCTGAAAACGGATTGTACTGTTCTGCAGACATCAATGATATTAAGGATGCAAACATCTATATCGTGACGGTTCCTACGCCTGTTGATAAACATAACCGTCCGGATTTAACCCCATTATATAAATCTTCAGAAACTGTAGGTAAAGTATTATCTAAAGGAGATATTGTTATCTATGAATCTACGGTTTATCCCGGGGCTACAGAAGAGGAATGTATTCCCGTTCTGGAAAAGGTGTCTGGATTAAAATTCAATCAGGATTTCTTTGCAGGGTATTCACCGGAACGTATTAATCCTGGTGATAAAGAACATACTGTTGAAAAGATCTTAAAAGTTACCTCGGGCTCAACACCTGAAATCGGGGAAATAGTAAATAATTTATATCAGTCTGTAATCATTGCGGGGACTCATTTAGCTCCAACAATCAAGGTTGCAGAGGCTGCCAAAGTAATAGAAAATTCGCAAAGAGATATTAATATTGCCTTTGTAAACGAATTAGCAAAAATATTCAATCTTTTAGATATTGATACTCATGCTGTATTGGAAGCAGCAGGAACCAAATGGAACTTTTTACCTTTCAAACCGGGGTTAGTAGGAGGACACTGTATTGGTGTAGATCCTTATTATCTGGCTCAGAAAGCTCAGGAAAATGGTTACCATCCGGAGATTATATTGGCCGGACGCCGTCTTAATGACTCCATGGGACAGTATGTAGCTTCCGAACTGGTAAAAACAATGATCAAAAAGAAGATTACGATCAATGGTGGTAAAGTATTGAATTTAGGAATAACATTTAAAGAGAACTGTCCGGATGTACGTAATACCAAAGCGGTAGATGTTATTCAGGCACTTGAAGATTATTCTTTACAGGTTACTACTTATGATCCTTGGGCTAAACCTGAAGAAGTAAAACATGAGTATGATCTTAATGTCGTAAATGAAATTCCTGATGAAAAATTTGATGCAATTATTCTTACCGTTGCCCACAAAGAATTTATGGGGATGAATCTGAATAATTATCTGAAAGAAGGAGGAATTATTTATGATGTAAAGGGAGTTTTGAAAGAATGTGACTCAAGACTGTAATATTTATTGCTTAAAATTATGAAAAAGAAACATCTGATTGTTTTTGGAACAAGACCCGAAGCTATAAAAATGGCTCCCCTGGTAAAAGAATTTCAAAAAGAAGAATCATTTGAGACTAAAGTTTGTGTTACAGCTCAGCATAGAGAGATGTTAGATCAGGTTTTAAGTTTTTTTGATATCAAACCGGATTATGATTTAAATTTAATGAAGCCCGGTCAGAATCTATATAACCTGACTGCTGATATTATTACCGGAATGAAATCTGTTCTGGAAGATTTTGACCCAGACTATGTGTATGTACACGGAGATACCACTACTACAATGGCAACCAGTATTGCGAGTTTTTATTCCGGTGCCAAAGTATGCCATGTAGAAGCGGGATTGAGAACACATGATAAAAGATCTCCATTCCCTGAAGAAATTAACAGACAGGTAGCAGGACGTATTGCAGATTATCATTTTGCCCCAACAGAACAGTCAAAGCAAAACTTATTGGCTGAGAATACCAAAGAGGAAAATATACTGATCACGGGAAATACTGTGATAGATGCATTATTCTTTAGTTCTGCAAAAGTGGAGCATATAAATAATACAGAAATAGATACCCTTAAGGCCAGTATAGATCTGTCTAAAAAAATAATATTGGTTACAGGACACAGACGTGAAAATCATGGACAGGGATTTATCAATATTTGTGAAGCGTTAAAAGAAATAGCCATCACCAATCCTGATGTTCAGATTATCTATCCTGTACACCTGAATCCCAATGTAAAAGGTCCTGTATATGACATTTTATCTGATGTCAAAAATATAATCCTTATAGAGCCTCTGGCATATCCTGCTTTTGTATGGCTTATGAATCAGTCTCATATGATCATTACCGATTCCGGAGGTATACAGGAGGAAGCTCCAAGTCTTGGGAAACCGGTACTGGTAATGCGCGATACCACAGAAAGACCTGAAGCGGTGAATGCCGGGACGGTAATTCTGGTAGGTACAGATAAAAATAAAATTATCTCAGAAGCACAAAGTTTATTAAGTGATCCGGTACGTTATCAATCTATGAGTGAACTTCATAATCCTTATGGTGACGGAACTGCATGTGAGCGCATTGTAAATTTTATAAAAAGTAAATAAATGAATATATCTTCTCTGGTAAAAAAGAAGATGTTTAAAGAAACTTTAACGTACTCCATAGGAAGCTTTGGATCAAAGATTCTTTCATTTTTATTAGTTCCTTTTTATACCTATTTTCTTACCAAAAAAGAATTGGGAGAATATGACTTACTGCTCACAACAATAAGTCTTTTTGCGCCATTGGTGTCTTTACAGATCTCTGATGCTACCTACAGATGGCTAATTGACAAAGAATATATCAGCGAAACCGAGAAAGCCAAAATTATGACCAATTCTATCATAACATTATGTATAGGGTATCTTATTTTTTGCTTAGGGTTTTCCATTTATGTCTTTTTTAACAGCTTCCAGTATCAGGGATATTTTATAATACTTATTTTCCTTAATTGTTTATTGCCTTTATTACAGAGTATTCTGAGGGGACAGGGAAATACGAAACAGTTTGCTATCAACGGGATTTTAACCACTTTTTTAATTGTGGTTTTTAACATCATTTTCATTTACCTGTTAAAATTAAATGTTGAAGGTGTTTTTATTGCCAATATTGTAGCTTACACTGTTGCATGTATTATGATTTTATATAAAGTAAAAGTAATTCAGTATTTCAAATTTAAATACTGGGATCCTAAGCTTATAAAATCAATGGCATCCTATTCTTTACCTTTGATTCCCAATTTAATGAGCTGGTGGGCTATATCTTCTGCCAGTAAATTCATCATCCTACATTATATGGGTGCTGAAGGAAACGGGTTATATGCAGTAGCAAGCCGTTTCCCTGCATTACTGTTAGTGATCAATTCTGTTTTACTGTTGCCACTACAGGATAGAATTTTAAAGGAGGAAAATGATGCTACTTTTAATAGATTACTGGGGAAGTTCATTATGTTTGAAATGGCTTTGGCCTTCATCTTAGGAATATTATCACCTTTAATGACGAAAGTTCTGGTTTCAAAAGAATATTTTGAAACCTGGCAGTATATGCCTTATTTATATTTGGGAGTAGGATTCAATGCGATTGCAGGTTTTCTGGGATTAAAATATCAGAAAGAAAAAAATACATTGAAAATTACTTTGACAACACTGCTTGGCGCTGTTGTATCCATAGTATTAAGTATTATTCTCATACAATATATCGGGCTTCAGGGGATATCAATATCCTTTTTATTAGGGTTTTTAGTGGTTTTACTGGTACGATATATTGATATATACAAAAATGACATTCTTAACTTTAAGTTTTTTATCATTATATTATTACCAGTGGTTTCTTACTTAAGTATTTTAATAATTAAAAAAGCTATCTTATGTTTTTAGTTGGAAAATTAAATAGAATTCTCGATCAGATCAAATTTAATAAAACCAAAAAAAGATTAAAACATTTTGGTGAGCTGAATGACATAAATCCCAATATAAGGTTATTATTTCCTGACAGAATTTCAATTGGCTCATATGTATATATTGGTCCTAATGCGGACATTAACGGACTTGGGGAAGTCGAAATAAGCAACGGAGTAATCATTGGTCCTAACCTGATCATTCATTCTGCTAATCATAAGTTCAGAGACTCTAAATTTATTCCCTATGATGAAACTTTTGAATTCAGAAAAGTTAAAATTGAAGAAAATGTCTGGATTGGAGGGAATGTGATTATTACACCTGGAAGCCAAATTGGAGAAGGATCTATTATTGGTGCCGGATGTGTTGTTTCTGGAAAGATACCACCGCTTTCAATTGTAGTTGGAAATCCTTGTCAGGTAATTAAATCAAGAGACGCCGAGCATTATTACAGATTAAAATCTGAGGGTGCTATCTATTTGAAAAATAAATTATTAAAAAATATCAAGCCGAAAATATCATGAATATATCAATAAAAGGAGCATATGGTGATAGTAATTTTGGTGATGATTTATTAATGGTTGTGTTTGAAGATTTCATCAAAGCCAATATTAAAAACCAATCACTGAACTTTATAGGAGCTGAAAATAATTATGTTTCAAAATTTTTAAGTGGTTCTTCATATAACAATAATCAGAAAGATGACCTGTTAGTATATGGAGGCGGGACACAGTTTTTCTCTTTTATAGAAAAATCTACGCTTACAACGAAAATAAAGAATAATATTGCTAAAAGCCCTGTTAAAATATTAAAAAAGGTATTTCAGAAAATTAGCTCCGGGAATAATGAAGTAGCAGCTAATTATGAAAAAGCTTTTCTGGGTTTCGGATTGGGTCCGTTTAATAATAATGTTCAGGCTATAGAATTTGCAAAGAATCAATTAAAAGATTCACTGTTTACAGGGGTCAGAGATCAGGTTTCTTATGATTACTGTAATGACTGGAATATCCAATCATTCTTAGGAGCAGATGTGGTATTCTCATCTTATTTTTATAAATATATTCAAAACGTCTCAAAGGCAGAGGATACCAATAAAATAGGAATCATTGTGAGAGACTGGGAATGGAAGAATAGTCCGGCTGATTATCAGGATCAGTTGATTAGTTTTGTAAATTCCAACCCACAGCTGGATGTAACATTTATTGTATTTGCAAAAGATAAAGACCCGAAATGGTTAAAAAGGATACAAAATTATAAAAGTATCGTCTGGCATCCTGAAACGATGGGAATTAATGATTTTATTGAAACTTTAAACTCATTTTCTACATTTATTACAGCACGTTACCATGGGGCAATCATTGCCGGTTTGTTGGGAAAGAAGGTCATTTGTGTTGAAATAGAACCTAAATTAAGGATTCTTACAGAGCAGATTCCTTCATTTGCTTTATGGGATGATCACTTTGATATCGGGAAACTTGGAGAATTAGTACAATCAGAGTTAGAAAATGATCATCAAAAGTCTATTTCAGATCTGAGATCGAAAGCGGATGATATGTTGAATCAATTTGTGAAAAAATATAACAGTACATTTAATGGAGAATAAAGAAATTGTAATAGTTCATAAAACCTGCGTTTCGGATTACCCTCCTTTACTGGCTTTTATAAAGTATCTGAATAAAAATGGATACAAAATACATCTTGTTTTAGGTTTTGAAAAAGGAAACTTAATAGATGAGCTGAACAGTCTTTGTTATAAAGTTCATTTAACCCAAATAAAACCTTCATCCAACAAGTTTTTATACTGGTTTAAGATCAGAAAAACTTTTTGGAAAATTATATATGAAAACCAGTATCAGGATAAACTGATCTGGATTCCTGCTGCGGATACCACACTGGCGTTAGGTAAAAAGCTGTTGTCATTAAATTATGTGCTTAATTTATATGAGCTGTTTGATTACGCACCAAGGTACATAAAAGGACTTGAAAAATTTGCAAAAAATGCAAGACTGGTTATTTGTTCTAATTTAGACAGAGCCAATATACTTCGGGTTTGGTGGAAACTGAATAAAACTCCGGAAGTTATTCTGAATAAACCTTATTCTGAACTGTCTGAAAGAAACCTTCCTTTGACGGAAGAATTATCAAACCTATTGGAACCTGTTAAAGAGAAAAAGAAAATTATTTATCAGGGTGTTATTTTTCCTGAAAGAGAATTGGAAGGAATCTGCCGTTATATCAATCAGTCAGAAGACTTTGCACTGATCATAATGGGGAAGGAAACAGACTATTTGAAAAAACTGCAGACTATCTGCCCTTCCATCATTCATATTCCGTTTGTTGCCCCTCCTTATCATTTGCATGTAACAAGTCATGCGGATATTGGTATATTAACATACGATCATTCTTCTCTGAATAATATATTTTGTGCCCCAAACAAATTATGGGAGTTCTCTAACTTTTCTATGCCTATGATAGGAAATGATATTCCGGGACTTATTAATACGATTGCGGCCAACAGAATGGGAGAGTGTATTGATTTTCAAAGAGAAGATCTTGTATCAGATACCCTGCAGAGCATCTTGGAAAATTATACAGAATATTCCAGAAATGCTAAATCATTTTATACCAGTTATAATTATGATCTTGAATTAGATCGTATCATGCAGAATTTGTAGAAAGAGAGAAATGGACCCTATTATAAATGCATTTGATTTAAGATTTACACTTGTTTACATGAGTGTAGCACTTTTTGCAATCATTTTGATTAATGAATATGTTTACAGAAGAAAGAATTCTGATGATGTTCAGAATTTTTTATTATTATTTTATGCATTGGTAATGATATTGCTGATAGGGATCAGGGATAAAAAAGTAGGTTCGGATTCAGAAAGATCATTGGTCTATTTTACCGGAGCTAAAGTTGTAAGATCCTTAAGCGAACTAAAAGATATAGGGACCTATTTTATTTCAATGTTTGCCCGTAAAATTAGTGACAACTATAAAGTGTTTTTTACATTAAATGCCACTTTATATGTAACACCTATTATTATAGGAATACGAAACTTAACACAAAAAAACAGGTTTCTTATTTTCTTTATTGTGGTGAGTATGTTCTTCTTTAAAACGATGGGTATTAACACAACCAGACAGGGAATTGCATTCTCTTTCTTTTTTTTGGCAGTTACCTATTTTGATAAGAAGAAATGGTTATCCATTGTATTCTTTTTTGTTGCATTTTTCAATCACGCTTCCATTATTATCCCTATTATGGTTTTCATTCTGTCTACCAGGATTAATAATCTTAAAGTTATATTTTCTATTTATGCAGCAGCTACGGTATTGTCTTTAGTGAATTTTAACCTTAACGAACTTTTAGGTAAAATACCGGTGATCAATATTTTGGTAGAAGAAAGATTAGATCAATATTATTCTAAAGGAGCTAAAGTTGCTTACAAAACAGGTTTTAGGGTAAACTTTTTTGTATTCAATACCATATTTGCAGTGATTGGATATTATACACTTAAAAGCATTCAAGATATTGAGGAGTATTTAAAGTATAAAAGGTTCTATGTAACATATATGCTCACCTCTGCTTTTTTCTTTCTTATGTTTTCGGCAGCTTTTAGTGACCGTTTTGGGTTTTTATCATGGATCTTCATTCCTTTCCTGATATATCCGTATACGCAAACCAATCAGAAAATAGGAGTTATCAATCTGTTTGGAGTATTTTTTATTTGTTTTTTCCTGTTTTTAATTTTTAATTTAAAATAATGATATCAGTAGTAATCCCTTTGTATAACAAAGAAAGATATATTAAGGAAACCATCCGTAAAGTGTTGAATCAGACTTTTCAGCATTTTGAAATCATTATTATTAATGATGGAAGTAAAGATAATGGTCCGGATATTGTCAATGAAATTGATGATCAGAGGGTAAAATTATTTAATAAAGAGAATGGAGGCGTTTCTTCGGCCCGTAATGTAGGGGTTGAAAAATCTCAATTTGAATATATTGCTTTTTTGGATGCAGATGATGAGTGGTTACCCAATCATTTGGAGGAAATCAATAAACTGATTACCCAATATAAAAATGAAGCAGATGTTTTTGTCACGAATTTTGCAAAAAAGTATTCTGAAGAAAATATTGTTGAGAACAGAAAACAGGATGAACTTAAAGAAGGAATTGTTAAAGATTATTTTAAAATAATACTTAAAAAAGGATTAATACATACCTCTTGTGTATGTGTAAGTAAAAAAGCCCTATTAAAAGCGAAATTGTTTGATGAGCGACTATCCAGAGGAGAAGATATAGATCTGTGGGGGAGATTAGCCAGAGAAAATGAAATTGCCTATTCCCCTGTAGTCACAGAATTATACTTACAGGAAGCTGAAAACAATAGCGGAGGAAAGTCAGATATTACAAAGTCTATACTCTACCATTTTGATTTTTCTTCCGTAACATCTGTGGACGAAAAAAAATATTTTAAAAATTTACTCTACAGAAAATATGCATCATTATTGAAGAATATTGATTTTGCAAACTTTATTAAATTAATGATTAAACAAGGTTTTTAAATGAAAGAGAAAGTATATCAATTATTACCTGATTTTCTTCAGAATTTTATGGTCTATATCTATAACAGACAGGCGTATAAAAGAAGATATGGAGGCGAGTATAAAAACTTCAGGAAAGAAAAAAAAGAAAACCGCACACTATCATTAGAAGAATTAAAAGAATATCAAAAAAACAGATATTCAGAGTTTATAAAATTTGTAATTCAAAATTCAGAGTATTATAAAAATTCTATTGGTAATATTGAGCATGTGGAATCTATTGATAATATTTCCAGCCTGCCAATCGTTAATAAAGAAGTACTCCGTAATAATATTGGATCTATAACAGTAAAAACATCTGAACAATTAGAAAAATCCAAGACAGGAGGTACTACGGGAAAATCCCTGGAAGTGAAGTTCTTTTTCAGAGACAGTCAGGAAAGATTTGCTTTTTTAGATGATTTCAGGTCTAGATTCGGGTATGAACTTGGGAAAAAGACAGCATGGTTTTCCGGTAAAAATTTACTGACATCCAGAGATGTTAATAAGAATGTGTTCTGGAAAACAGACTTTGTACATCATGTTCGTTATTATTCCACATTTCATATCAAAGATGACTATCTTAAATATTATGTAGAAGATTTAATCCGTTTTGCGCCTGAATATTTAGTAGGATTTCCCTCCACTATATTGGAAATTGCCAAATACGGGATTGCGAACGGCTATGATTTTCCGGAAAATAAGGTGAAAGCAGTCTTTCCTACAGCTGAAACTATTACCGATGAAACGAGATATTATATTGAGAAATTTTTCAAAACAAAACTCTATAACCAATATGCTTCGTCTGAAGGTGCCCCTTTTATCATTGAATGTGAAAAAGGAAATCTTCATTTGGAACTGCAAACTGGTGTGTTTGAAGTTTTAGATGAAAACAACCAGCCTGCACAATCAGGAAGGTTAGTGGTTACTTCATTTAATACGGCTGCCACTCCGTTGGTAAGATATGATATAGGTGATTCCATAACACTTGAAGACGCTGATAAAAAGTGTACCTGCGGAAATAATAATCCTTTGGTAAAAGAAATTTTAGGAAGAATTGATGATTTCATCTATTCGGTTGAAAATGGGAAGATCAATCTAGGAAATGTCTCCAATACTTTAAAAGATACAAAAGGGATTATCAGGTTTCAGGCAGTACAAAATAAGTTGGATGAACTTGAGCTATATGTAGTTATTGATAAGGAAATCTATTCAAAACAGATTGAAAAAGTATTTCTTTCAAACTGGAGAGACAGAGTAGGAGATGTTATGAAAATACAGATTAACTATGTAAATGAGATTCCTGTAGAAGGCAGTGGAAAATTTAGAATCGTAAAAAATAATATAAAAGATTTATTATGAAAATTTTAAAATCGTTTTTAATATTGGGTCTGTCAACCTTTTCTATTATTTGTTGTTCTCAGAAAAAAGATAAGGTTACAGTTGATAAATCATTAATACTAACTCAGAATATTGCTGTTCAGACCAATGATTTTTTCAAAATCGAAACAATTCTTCCAAAAGGATATGTGAAAGATGGATCGGTAGACTATACAGCATATATTCAAAAAGCTATTGACGGGAATAAAAAAGTCATAATGCCGGACTTTCCATTAATGACAACTGGGGTTTTTGCACAATCAAACTCACAAATATATTTTCAGAAAAATTCTTCTTTGGTACTAAAGCCTACAGCTGATGTAAGATATCAGATTATAAGTTTACATGGAGTTGAAAATGTTAAAATCTATAATCCTACATTAATAGGCGATCGTGATAAGCATTTGGGCTCTAAAGGTGAATGGGGATTTGGTATTGATATCAGAAGCTCAAGAAATATAGACATTTTTAATGTCAATATCTCGGATTGCTGGGGAGACGGGATTGTGGTGGTAAAGACCATGAGAAATATCAGAGCTGGTATTGCTAAAGAAACATTATTTGCAACAGAGAATATAAATATTATAGGTGGAATTATAAATAATGTAAGAAGAAATGGAATAACAATTGCAGGAGGTAAAGATGTACTGATAAAAAATCTGTTAATTACAAACATTAATGGAACGAATCCTATGGCAGGAATTGATATTGAGCCGGATGATAGTTCTAATATATTAGAAAATATTAATATTGAAAATGTTAAGATAAATAATGCAAACGTAGGTATAGATTTACATTTAGGACAATATGGTAATCAGAATATATCAAAATCTGTCACCATTTCCTGTAACAATATCTCAGTTGAAAATGCCAATGGAGGAATTTATATAGCTGGATACAAAACTAAACCTAATATTAAGGAAATGACAGGTTATTTTAAAGTAGATAATTTAGCTACCAATAATGTGACAAAACCTTTTGAAAAAAGAGATCAGTTTGGATTATATCCAATGATTCAGATGAACAATTATAAGTTTAATGTCAATAATAAAATTGATAGTTCTAAAGAATCACTTTTAAAGAATGTTAAAGATAATAGTAAATTAAAATATTAATGAAATCATCTAATCAGATTAAAATTAAGTAGAATAGATGACACACGGTATTCAATACCAATAAACAGCTGGCAAGATCAACGATGAGTTCGCGCAGGTTGGTTTTCGCTGAAAGCTGTTAACTCTCAAAAAACACTTAAGATCACCGGGAAATTAATGATTTCCAGGACAGTAATGATGCATTGTTAATCCAAACTAAGTTTCTGTTTTAATGAAGTTGGATTAGTACGGCTCATAAAATATTATATTGTATTTTTAAAAATCACAAATTTGTGAATTGTAAATAAATGAGTAAAAAAATAACAACACACAAAAGATTTATGAAAAATTTATTGATTAGTTCTAAATTTATAGAAATAATAATAAAAAAAATGGAAGAAGTTGAAAACTAAATTGATACGGATTACAACAGTGCCTCTTTCTTTAAAGATTCTACTGAAAGGGCAGCATCGGTTTATGTCAGAACATTTTGATGTAATAGGCGTTTCATCACCAGGTAAGGAGCTGGATGAGGTGAAAAAAGATGAAGAAATAGACGTAATAGCGATTGATATGTCCCGTAAGATTACTCCTATTAAAGACATCAAATCTTTATGGAGTACTTATCGGTTTTTGAGAAGGGAGAAACCACAAATTGTTCATACCCATACTCCTAAAGCGGGTATTGTAGGGATGTTGGCGGCAAGAATGGCAGGAGTTCCTCATAGGCTGCATACAGTAGCAGGTTTACCATTGATGGAGGTAACAGGTGTGAAACGTCAGGTTCTAGATTTTGTTGAAAAATTAACCTATGCTTCTGCAACCCAGGTATACCCCAACTCAAAAGGGCTGTCTGATTTTATCATTAAGCACAAATATACAGATAAATACAAGCTTAAAGTAATCGGAAATGGTTCATCAAACGGAATTGATACCTCATTCTTTTCGCCCGAACAAGTTTCAGAAGATCAGAAAACTCTTCTAAAAAATCAATTGAAAATAGAAGATACGGATTTTGTTTTTGTGTTTGTAGGACGTTTGGTAGGAGACAAGGGAATTAATGAATTGATAAAAGCTTTCTCGGCTTTAAATAAACAAGAAAATCAGCAGCGTTCAAAATTATTACTGGTAGGTTCTCTGGAACAGGAACTGGATCCGTTATTTCCAGATACATTAAATGAAATAGAAAATAACCCGGATATTATCTCTGTAGGTTTTCAGAAAGATGTTCGTCCTTATTTTGCGATTTCTGATGCACTGGTTTTTCCTAGTTATCGTGAAGGTTTCCCTAATGTAGTAATGCAGGCCGGAGCAATGGAATTACCAAGTATCGTTTCTGATATCAATGGATGTAATGAAATCATTGTAGAAAATGAGAACGGAGTTATTGTTCCTGTAAAAGACAGTGAAAGCCTTAGAGAAGAAATGGAGAAAATGCTCTCAGACAAAGAGTATTATCAGAGATTAAAAACGAATGCACGACCGATGATTGAAGACCGATTTGAGCAGTTTGTGCTTTGGAACGCCATATTAAGCGAATATAAAAAATTGATCAAAGAAAGAGAATTTCGTGCTTAATATTAAATAAAGTGCGTAGTACTTTAAGTTATATTTAAAAATGCCCGAATAGGTGGATTTATCATCTTAGAATTGGATATTAAAATAAATATTTCTACATAATAAGAATGTTGATTTTGTGTGTGTTTTATAATTGACTTTTTATATGTTCTAAGTATAATCTGTTAAAAGGGTTCTTAGAGTAGTTATATCTGAAATTTTTATATTTGAAAATGTGTGTTTTACAAATAGCTTTAAAGAAAAGGAATAGGTTCCTTTGGAAAAACTAAAAAAAGCTATATATTTGCACCAGTTAAAAACAAACGCTCTCAGATTGTTTATTAAAAGTGATTTATTGGTCGCTTACAAAATAAGAGAGTAGTGCAAAGCAGATGGATAGGACTTTCCTGAAAATCAGAAGTTCCACCCGGATTGCAAAAGTTTTGTCAATTTACCTTAAAAAAATTGATCCGGTAGTTCAGCTGGTTAGAATGCCGCCCTGTCACGGCGGAGGTCGCGGGTTCGAGTCCCGT
>NZ_VUNZ01000007.1 GCF_008386505.1 Chryseobacterium sediminis
TTATCATTCATCGTTCATAACTTATCATTTATCATTGATGATGACATCCCCAGCTGTCACTCCGAAGGAGTCTCAACAATCTATTTTACATTATTCTATCATCAAATATTTGAATCCTTTAGACTCTAATAAATATGGCTGGATTCCTACGGAATGACACAACTGAAAAAGAGGATACTTATAATACTATTTGAAAATCATAACACGTAACATGTAACCCGAATCTCAAATCATTCACTAATAGATATTAATATATTTTATTCGCCTATCAAACTAATCAAAAGAACGCAGAAATGAATGATAACAGCTGTACATTCATTAATTGATTATCAACTTTATTCAAATACGAGGGATTTTTGCTTTTTTAACTTGAAAATTGTGTAACTTAGTAATATCAAAATGATTACGAATCTAAAAATATATAATATGAAAAAACATTTATTCCCTCTATTTTTACTGTTATTCGGTGTGAATGCGCAGGCACAACAAGATTTCTTTGCGATTGCCGGAAAACAGACTCAGAGTATCACGTTCAACGATTTTCGAGCAATTGATGCAGTTAATGGAACTTCCGGAGAAAAAGTTTTTACAGCCGATTCTTCAGCCAAAGTATTTTCTCAGGCTAGAAGAGGTATTGTAGCTGAAGATAAAAGCTCTTATGGTAATTCTCAAGCAATAACTTTGGCTGCCTTGGCCTATGATTCTTCAAATAATAATCTGGTTTATATGCCTATGTTTTCGTCAAATATCTATGTCTTAAACCCACAGACGAAGGATATTACATTGGTAGAAAATACAGTAGCAAGAGTATCATCATGTGATATCAATTCTCATATTACAAGAATGGCAACAGGATATAATGGGAGCATTTATGCTGTGAATAATGCCGGAACACAGTTTCTGGAAATTAGTAAAAAAGGTGGACAATATGTAGTAAATGATCTTGGAATTATCAAAGATGATTCTTCTAACGGTAAAAATTCATTTACAGCCATGGAGACTGGATTTGGTGGAGATATGATAGCTGATTCAGATAATAATTTCTATATTTTCTCAGCGTCAGGAAATGTTTTCAAGGTGCTGACAAAGGAATTAAAAGCTAAGTTCGTAGGTAAAATTGCCGGAATTCCGGATAATTATTCCGTTAACGGTTCAGCTGTAAATGATCAGGGAAAAGTAGTAGTTGCAAGTGCAAAAGGAGCTGCGTTATATGAGGTAGATCTAGCAACTTTACAGGCAAAGCAGCTTCCAGGAGAACAAGGACTGCATATTTATGATTTGGCAAGTAAGTATTTTGTTAATGATAAAGCTTCCAACATAAATGCTATGGCAACTAATCTAGATATTTATCCTACAAAAGTAGATGAGCATTATATCAACGTTCATACTAATAAGAATATGAAAGGTAATATTAAACTAAATATCTTTGATATGTCAGGTAAAAATGTAATGACTCATGATTTATCTATAAAAGATACTTCAGTGGATGAGAAAGTATATCTTAAAGGATTGGTGAGCGGAGCTTATATTGTAAATATTACTGATGAATCCGGAAAGGTAATATTTAATAAGAAGATTCTCGTAACAAGATAATTACAAAATATAATTAAGAATATAAAGACCTTTTCAAATCAATTTGAGAAGGTTTTTTAATGATTATTTGATATTCAATAAGTTTTATTTTTCGATATTAAAATGTACATTTATAAAAAAATATAGATGAAACTATACTTTAATGTAGGATATATTGTAAAGGCTGGAGAAAATTTGCAGTTGGTAATTGGTGAAGAGGGAGCTGCAGTACATATCCATACTATGTTTTATGCTGAAAACGGATTATGGAAATGTGAAGTTGATAATTTCTCAAAATCCATTTCTTATCAATACCGGGTAGTTAATGAAAAAGGCAATGTATTAAGAGAGGAATTTGTTCCGCATCATCTTAGTTTCCCCCATAATTATAAGGAGTTTATAGTTTTTGACGAGTGGAATAACAAAAATTTTCCTGAAAACTATTTGAACAACAAAATCCTTTACAATAAACTGCATGATTTTGTTCCCGAAAAAATTACGGTTTTAAAAAAGCATACCCATTTATTCAGAATAGAAGCTCCTATTTATAATCCGGATTGGAGAATCGTGCTCTTTGGAAGCACGGCATCCTTAGGGAACTGGAGCTATGACAAAGTGATTCATCTGCAACAGACAGATTTTGGAATGTGGGAAGCTTCTGTAGAAATTCCGGAGAATGAATTTATCCAATTCAAATATTGTATTTACGATACTAAAGAAAACAGAGTTATTGATGTGGAAACCGGAGAGAACAGATTTACGGTTGCTAATCTGTTAGATGATGTTCTGCAGATCGTTTCCAATCATTATTTTAAATTTAAAGGATATCAGATGTATCATGATGCCGGGGTTGCTGTTCCTGTATTCTCTTTGAGAAGTGATGACGGTTTCGGTGTAGGAGAATTTGCGGATATTAAAAAGTTGGCAGATTGGACAAAAGAAACGAATCTTGGTATTATTCAGATTCTTCCGATCAATGATACAACAGCAAATTATACCTGGACTGATTCCTATCCTTATGCGGCAGTATCTGTTTATGCATTGCATCCACAATATATCTCTATAGAAAAGCTTGATTATTTCTTACCTAAAGAATTAGTTGAATCGTATTTAACTGAAAAAGAAAGACTAAATTCCTTGGATCTGATTGACTATGAAAAAATGATCGAAGGTAAATGGAAATATCTTACAGCTGTTTTCTACGCAGAAAAAGATAAAATCTATAAAGACAGAAACTTCAAAAAGTTTATTAAGGACAATGAATATTGGCTTGTTCCTTATTCTGCATTCTGCGTATTGAGGGATAAATATAAAACACCCAATTTCAACGAGTGGAAAACTCATAAAAAATATATTGCAGGAAAAATTTTACAGTTTTTCACAACGAAAAATAAAGATTATGATATCTCAATGCTTCATGCCTGGGTACAGTATCAATTACATGTACAGCTGAAAGATGCTGTTGATTATGCACATAACCTAGGAATTTCGTTGAAGGGAGATCTTCCGATTGGAATTTACAGATACTCCGTAGAAGCGTGGACAGAGCCGGAATTATTCGGAATGGATTTTCAGGCAGGAGCCCCACCAGATCAGTTTACAGAGCTTGGACAGAACTGGGAATTCCCAACTTATAATTGGGAAGCTATGAAAGCAGATGATTACAGATGGTGGAAAAATAGGTTCAAAGCGTTGGAACAGTATTTTGATGCGATGAGAATTGACCACATTCTTGGTTTTTTCAGAATATGGAGAATGCCAATTTCTGCCGTACAAGGAATTTTAGGGTACTTTTACCCGGCTGTTCCTATAGTGGTGGAGGAATTTAAAGCCTGGCAGATTCCGTTTAATTTTGACAGATATTGTAAGCCTTTTATCAATAATCAGATCTTATGGGACTATTTTGGAAAAGATAGTGGGAAAGCTCTTGAATTTATGAACCGTAACACAGACGGAACCTATGTATTTAAAGAAGAATTTGATACCCAGAGAAAACTGGCTGATTTCTTTAAGAAAAAATCATATGGTCCGCTTGAGGAGCAATTGATTTCCCTGTGTGCTAATGTTTTGTTTTTAACAGAAGAAAGAAACGGGAAAACAGTGTATCACCCAAGGTTCAATGTATACAATACAGAGTCTTACAAATACCTTCCCGAATTGGAGCAGAAAAGTATTTATGATCTGTATCACGATTATTTCTTCAGAAGACAGGATCATCTTTGGTCTGAGAAAGCAATGGAAAAGCTTCCCGTTATCCTGAATGCTACCAAGATGCTGATCTGCGGAGAAGACCTCGGGATGGTTCCTGCATGTGTACCGGTTGTAATGGACGAATTAGCGATCATAGCTTTAAAGGTACAGAGAATGCCTTCTGAAAATATCCCGTTTTATAATCCTAAGCATGCAAACTATATGAATGTAGTGACAGCATCTTCACACGACAGCTCAACCTTGAGACAATGGTGGAAAGAAGATCCTGCTCTTACCCAAAAATATTTCAACCAACAGCTGATACAATATGGTAAAGCTCCTGCAGATCTGAATCCTCATCTTGCAGAGATCATTATGAAACAGCATTTATATAACGAAGCTATGCTGGCTATTTTCCCGATTCAGGAGTTTCTGGCAACAGATGCTGAACTTACTAATAAACATATTGATAATGAAAGAATTAATAATCCTGCAGTTTTTCCACATTATTGGCGTTACAGAATGCATATAAAACTGGAAGACCTTAAAAAGAAAAAATCTTTCAATGAAAAGATTGCTTTTTGGATAAAAGATAGCGGGAGAATGTAAATTTAACACCTGATTATCAGTTAGTTGAAAATAATTTAAAAGAAGTTTGATCTTATGATTTAACTTCTTTTTTTTATTTGTATCAAAAAGATAGAATTAAGATATTCTGCTATATATTAACCAATTAACGACTATAGAGATGAAAAAAATATTTTTAGGATTAGCTTTTGGGTTGGGCGTTTTGACGTCTGCTCAGCAGTATCCGAACAATGGTTGGGGTGATGATGGTTATTATCAGAATGGAGATGGCTATTACAGCGATGAAGATGACAGAAATTATTTCCCTGATGATTATTATTACAATTATCCTCAGGATTATTATCCAAGTGATTATTATCAAAGCTATTATAACGACTACAGAGGAAGTATCATTAATATCGACTGGAACGGTTTTTTTGTACAGAACAGACTAAGCCGCTGGCAGATAGATCAGATTATGAGACTTAATAATCTGTATGCAAGTTTTACAGCATGGAATAATTTCTACCGATATAATCCGGACAGATGGTATTATGACAGGTTTTATGCAATGGAAAGGATATTAGGACCAAGGGTATTTGTAGTTTTCCAAAATAACTACTACAGAGGTTCAAGCCCTATTGTGTATTTCCAGAATTACAGAAGAACGTATTATGTACCGAGATATACTGTAATGCCAAGATATAGAAATGTCAATATCAATATTTACAGAGTAGACAGATCAAGATTCCGTAGAATGGATAACCCTACTTTTGATATTGTCAGAAGAGACAGAGGCGGTAATGGTTTCAGAAATACGAGAACCGATAACTCGGGAGGCTTCCGTGATAATAATGGAGGTTTTAGAAGTAGTAATAGCGGGAATAGAGGAAACTCTGACAATAACGGAGGTTTCAGAACTAATAACAGCGGAGGATTCAGAGGAAACTCTGATAATGGTGGAACCCGTGGGAATTCTGATAACGGAGGATTCAGAAGCAATAATGGAGGTGGTTTCAGAGGAAACAGTGAAGTAAGAAGAGAAGCTCCTAAAAGAGAAGATAATGGCGGATTCAGAGGAAATGGAGGTGGATCGAGACAAAGATCTGAAAGTTCTGGTCGCGGTAATGGAGGCTTTAGAGGCAGCTTAGTAAAGAATTAATTTTCATATATTATATTTAAGTGGTGTGAAGGGCAGGTTTTTATAATCTGTCCTTTTTTTTTGTTTGTTTGTTGATTTATTTTTGTTAAAATTTAACATTATTTATGAATTTATTAATTTAACTTCTGTTTTAATTAATAATCAAAAAGGTATAATAACAATTAATTAAATTTTAAAAAGATGAAAAAATTAGTTTTAGCAATAACATTTATCGGAATGGGAAGTTTTGCAATGGCACAACAGACTACAACTCCACAAGACAGACAGGCAAGAGGCGCTGAAATGAAGCAGAAAATGGAGCAGAAACAACAGGAACGCCTTGCAGAAATGCAAAAAGACCTTAATCTGAACCAATCTCAGGTAGCGCAGATAAAAGACCTTCAGGAAAAAAGAAATGCCGAAAGAAAAGCTGAGTTTGAAAAAAATAAAGGAGAAAGACAGGTTAGAATGCAGGAAATGATGGCAAAGAAAGCACAAATGGATGCTGACATGAAAAAAATTCTAAACCCTGAACAATACGATAAATGGCAGGCTGACAGAAAAGCAAAAGCAGAAAAAATGAAGATGGCAATGAAAGAAAGAAGAATGATGAAAAAGCCGATGAATACAGGAGCTGCTGACGTAAAATAACAGCTTGTAATTTTAGTTTTTTAATGTGTTAAGGATGGATGTTTTTCCATCCTTTTTGTATTAAATTTCTTTAAAACCTTTGATTTCGGGCTTTTATTCCCTATTTTTGACTGTAAATTTAATACTTATGGTTAGCGAAAAAATTGCAAAATTAATTAACGAACAAATTGCCCACGAACAATACGCCGCTCAATATTATCTTTCAATGTCTGCATGGTTTTCCGGAAAAGATCTGGACGGAATTGCCAACTATTTCAGAGTACAGAGCAAAGAAGAATTAATGCACGCAGATAAAATGTTTGATTATTTAAATGATGTAGGCGGAGAAATTATCATCGGAGAAATTCCAAAACCTCCACATGAGTTCGAGAATGCTACGGATATTTTTGAAAAAGCTTTGGCACATGAGAAAATAGTAACTAAAAGTATTTTCAATATTGTAAAAAATGCAAACGATGAAGGAGATTTTGCAACAACATCATTCCTGCAGTGGTTTATCAACGAGCAGGTAGAAGAAGAAGCCAGCGCTTCTCAGTATGTAACAAAAATCAAAATGGTATGCGATAACCCATCAGCACTATACCTTTTTGATCAGGAGTTGTCTCAGAGAGTATTTGTTCCTGCTACAACAGCTTAAGACTTAAACTTCTCAAAATATAAAACCGCTATCCAATGGAATAGCGGTTTTTGTTTTTTATCCGAAAAGAATTAAGCCTTTAGAATTGGAAAATTTATAGATAAATAATCTGAGTCTTAAGAACCTTTTTACCCAGACGCTCAAGGATATTTTTATAGCCTTCTACCTGTGCCTCATCTTTAGTTTTCTGTTCACCAGTCTTAAAATCAACGATGATATAACCTTCCTCACCTTTTAAAATACGGTCAGGTCTGAATATATGGCTTTCCCCATTTTCAGAGATCATAATATCTTTCTCGTTGATCACCTCCCATTTTTCATCAAAGAATTCCGCATAAGTTTTCACGATCTCCTCTAAAGTGAGTTGTATTTCATTCTTTTCCTCCAGCGTAATCTGGCCTTCCAGTGCATAACCTTCCAACACTTTTGAAATATCTTTTTCAGTATTGATCTTTGATAAAAGTTCATGAACAAATAACCCGATCCTTACTTTTTCATTTCGTACCTGATAGTTTTTAGACGGAGTAGCAATTTTGATAGAAGTACTTTTTTCGTTGACATTCTTAAGATCCTGAATATTCTGCGTTTTAAAAGATGAACTTTTATCTTTCGAGTATTTTTTCAGCATTTCCGGATTCACTTCATACAGATCAAACTCATCAGCCTGTTCCGAATTTTTTGTTTGAAGGAATTCGAGAAGCTCAAGATTATTAGAAGTTTTATTAGCTTTCTGAAGATAGAAAAACAACTGTTCAACGGGTCTGGTGGTGGCAACATACTGCAGACATAATCTGTCAATCATGTTTTTATAAGAATTTTTACTGTTAAAAAACAGAATTTCCTCATCATAAACTTCAAGATTCTTATTAAACTGATTGATGTTCACAGATTTTAAAGCTTCATTTTCATTCGTATCAAACCAGTTGGTAAATTCACTATCTCGGTTTTTGTTCATCATAGGAATAAAAACAATAGGGAACTCCAGGCCTTTAGACTTATGAATGGTCATAATTTGGATTGCATCAATATTTTCCGAAGCCTGAATGGTGTAAGAGGAAGCTTCCTCATCCCAGTATTTCAAAAACTCTTTTGTACTGGCACCTGCATTCTGGGTGAAGTTGAAAAGCATTTCAAGGAAGTTCAGTAAAAAATCGGTCTCTTTGTTTTCAACAGAAAATTCGTTGATGTAATATTCTATAAAATTGTACAGATTAAACCTCGGAAAATTGTCCTGCTTAAGCTGCAGTGAATATTTCTGCTGAATAAACTGAAGTATTTCTTCATGCCCCTCAATATCCAGAATTTCTTTCATTTCTAAAGTGAAATCCGGCATATGAATTTTTCCCAGTGTATTCAGATGATACATCATCATGATCAGGCAATGTTTATTCTTAGGATTAAGTTCCCATCGCAGAAATTCAATCACAGCCTTTAACGTATTGGAAAGTTCCAGTGTAAGACCTTTATCGGAAATTGTTTTAATATTCGTTTCCTCACCGCGATAATTAACTTTTAAACTTCCCAGTTTTTGAGAGTAGCTGAAAATATCAAAATTTCCTCTGCAAAGAATCGTGATATCAGAAAACTTAAAACCATTATCCAGACATTCCTGAATGTCCTTTCGCATTCTTTCTGAAGTATCATTGTAAAACTCTTCGTTTGTAAGATTGTCGATAAGATTCACCTTTACACGTCCGTCAATCTTTGATTTTGGACTTTGCTCAGCATCTTCCCCGAAAATATTCTTATGCTCCTCCAAAAGCCCTTCAGAATGGAAACGGTACAGCTCATTGTTGAACTGTACAATATTTCTGGCACTTCTCCAGTTGTCTTTTAACACAAGAAGATCTGCTTCCTTCGGTGAAAATTCTTTTTTGTTGATAATATCCAGCATCAGTTTACTCTCCCCACCACGGAATCTGTAAATACTCTGCTTGGGATCACCCACCAAAGTAAATGAAGTATACTCTGTAGAGACACTGTGATCTCTCAGTGGAACAAAATTTTGCCACTGCAGTTCTGATGTATCCTGAAACTCATCAAAGAAATAATGCTGAAACTGTGCTCCTACTTTTTCGTAAATAAAAGCAGAAGGTTCATTTTTAAGATTTTCATTGATCAGGATATTAAATTTAGAAAGAAGGACAAGATCATTTTCTTCCTCAATTTTTTGAAGCTCATCCTGAATATCCTTATTTACTTTTAAAGGAAGGAGAGCAGACAAAACTTTCTCTTTCTTTTGAGTCTCAATGTACAGAAGGATCAGTTTCATTCTGTTCTCAAGAAGATGATCAAGGATCTCAAAAATTTCAGACTCTTTATGTTTTGATTTTGAAGAGGCTCCCTTTTTGTAATTGTTGATCACAGATTCTTCCTGAGTGGTAGGAAAAGGAAATCCGGCTCTTTTCTGCTGGTAAAAATCGATAACTTTCGTAAAGAAACCTCCGATTCCGTTTTTACCCTGGGCAAAATCTTCAATATCTATATTTCTGGATTTGAATAATTCAATAGAACTGGCCGCAAGTTCTGCAGACTGTTTTTTATTGAGAACAATTTCTTTACGAAGCGTATTCTTTATTTTCTCATAATTGGCATCGTCAAAACTCTTATTGCTTTTCAGATGCTCATAGTGAATATCCTTTACAAATTCTTTTGCCGAATCATAAAGGTTTTTATTAAGATTAATTCTTTCATTATTTTCAAGGCTGTAGTCTACATAATCCATGAAAGAATTGGAGATCGTTTCATTTTCTCCAATCTGGTCCAGCATTTTATCAACGGCCTCTATCAAAAAGGGTTCAGCTTCAATTTCAAGATTAAAATTTTTAGCCAATCCCAATTCATAAGAAAAGCTTCTTACCAGTCTTGAATTAAAACGGTCAATAGTTCCGATGTTCAATGTGGAATAATTGTGGAGAACATAATCCAGCAGTTTCTTAGAACGGTGATGAAGTTCATCAATTGTAATTTTAAGGCCCTCTTCTTCAAAGGCTTTCTGGATATTTTTCAGATCTGTATTCTCTGCATACTCTTTAGCGGAGAAATTTCCCAGCCAGGATAAAATTCTTTCCTTCATCTCGTTTGCCGCCTTATTGGTGAAAGTCAAAGCGAGAATATTCCTGATCGACTGCTGTTGATTAGGATAGCGGAGACAGATCATCAGAAGCCTTTGTACCAGGGCATATGTTTTCCCGGATCCGGCAGAAGCATTGATGACTGTGTAAGAATTTTGCATTGTAAAAAGAGAATTGAGACTGCAAGTTAGCTAAAATTTGAAAGAAAATTTAACAATTTAATCAGGCTATTTAACAGTTTAGAAGGCAAAAATCAAAAAGAAATATTAAAACGCGTTAAGTGTGGTTAAACTTATGGTAAACATTAAAAATAATTTTAGCTTTGCTTTATAAAAAACAGCCAGTGAAACTCAAACTATTCTTTTTTTTATCCTTTATTTTTTTTATCCATACCCATGCCCAAAGTTATATATTCGGAAGGATTACTTCTGAAGACGGTGCAGAAATGCAGGATGTAAATGTAATCAATATCCGGACTGATGAAATGGTGGTTTCAAACAGTGATGGTCATTTTATGATTTCCGGAAAACAGGGGGATGAATTACGTTTTATAAAAGCAGGATATGAACGGCTGATGAGAAAAGTTTCTCAGGAAAATATACAGTCTCCTATGAATATAAGCCTTGTCCGTCAAACCATTCTGATTCCTGAAGTGGAAGTAAAGCAAGGGCTTACCGGAAACCTGAAAATAGATTCAAAACTTTACAACAAACCTAAAAAGGTTGAAAAGCTACTTAAAGATATGGATCGCTATATTGCTCAGAAATCTGATCCAAGAATATTGGCCGCTAAACCCGGAGAATTCGTACAGCCAAAAGGACAAGGATTCTCCATAGGAAAAGTCAAAGACAAGTGGGATGATGTAGATTTGATGCAGTATATCAGAGCGAGTCTTGGAGATGATTATTTTACCAATCTTAAGATCGAAAAACCTCTGATAGATCATTTTATTTATTATGTTTTTGCAGGCGGTTTTGAAAGAAAAAAAATACTGAAGTACGGTTTTTGCAGTGATTCAGATCTGAACAGGTTTCAAGGTTTTGTTCTGACAAGAATTTCATCTTATCGCGCTCCACAAACTAAAAGATAGATGGAGATGATGTATATCAAAAGGTTTTTGTTTCTTGTGCTTTTTTGTATCACCTCTGGATTGTGGGCACAGCAAAAAATATCAGGAAAAGTGATCACAGGGGATGAATTTGATTTAACTCCTGTACTCATTGTCAATATTTCAGAAGACAAAAGCATATTAAGTGATATGTCCGGGAAATTTGAGATTGATGCAAAAGAAAATGACGAGATCAGATTCGTAAAAGAAGGATACTACCGTGTAGATAAGAAAATTACCATAGAAGAGTTCGATTCCCCATTGAATATCATTCTCAAAAGAATAGAAATCCAGATTCCTGAAGTGAAGATTACCTATAAACCTACAGGAAATTTAGCGAAGGATAATCAGCGCTTAAATGAATCAAGAAAACTCCAGTCATTAAAATCGGATATGGAGGATTATATGAAAAGTCCGCTTAATCAACCATTACCGACTAATACCGTTTCAAAAACTTTTACAGGGCATGACTATAATGTGGGACAGGTAAACCTGTTTGGCGTATTTAATGCTGTATCAGGTTTGGTAAAGAAGGTAACAAAACCTAAAATTACGAAAGCGAATTACAATGAGACTCAGAATTTCCTTAAAAGAGTAAGGAACCAGATTAACTTGAATTTCCTGAAAAAATACGGAATGGATGAAGAGCAGATTGACGCCTTCCTTCTTTATGCAGAAAAGACCCGTTCCCTTGCAAAACGCTATCGGAAAGATTTTCAGATTGATGTTATAGAGTATGAGCTTAAAATAGCATTCGGGGAATATAGTAAAATGAATAAATTAGAAGGAAATAAAGAATAATAAAGTTGGGATATATGACTGAAAATATTGAAACATTTGGGCTAAGAAAATTTTTTCTTTTCCTTATGCTTCTGTGCAGTACTCTTATTTTTTCCCAGCAGACAGTAACTGGTCGGATAGTAGATGATAATGGGGAGAACCTGAGTAAAGTGATCGTTATCAATATGTCTTCAGACAAAAAGGTATATTCTGATTCAGAGGGTATTTTTTCTATTGAGGCCAATCCTAATGACGAACTGAGATTTGTAAAAGAAGACTTCAACAGAACCTCCAGAAGAGTTCTTGCCGATGGTATTAATTCTCCGTTGTTTATTACTCTTTATCAGATTCCAAGGGATGTAGGAGAAGTAAAGATCGTAAAAAAACTTACAGGAGATCTGGAAACAGATTCCCGAATTGTTGCAAAAGTAGATAAAGGTGAACAGGTGAGAGATGCGGTAGGACTTCCGCAGCCGGTTGGAAAAATGAGAGAAAAACCAGCCGAAGTAAAAAGTGTTCTTTTACCGATACTCTTGGGAAATCTGAATGTTCAGGGAGTGTATGATCTGATAAGCGGTAAAGCCAGAAGGCAGAAAAGACAATATAAATATGACGATCTTCAGGAACATATTGCCTGGATTCGGGACAGGATAGATGATGATTATTTTGTAAAAGCCGGAATTCCAGCCGACAGAATCTCAGAATTTATTCAATTTTCATTTTTAGCGAAACCTCAGGTCCGAACCTATGTGAAAGCAAGAAATCTTTCTGGGGTAATGCTGAGGTTAGAAGAAACGGTACCTCTTTTTATAGAAAGGTTAAAAGAGAATCAAAAATAGTTATGTGAATCTTCAGGTTTTCTAATTTTTAAAATGTTAAAAAAATCTTAAAATATTGGAATAGAAATTGATACAGTCTTTATTGTAACAACAACCTAAATTCACAAGTTTTATGAATAAAAACATTTTTGCAGTAGCCATAGCCGCGCTTGGTTTCATAATCGGGCTCGGATTTTTAGGAAACGCCATTAAAAACAGAAATAAATCTGAAAATACTATTTCCGTAACAGGTCTCGGTACAAAACAGTTTACATCAGATCTGATCACCTGGTCCGGAAGTTTTTCCAAAAATAATTCTGATCTTAAATCAGCTTATGATGAGCTGGCGATGGACAGAAAAGTGATCAATGATTATCTGCTTTCAAAAGGGATACAGCAGAAGGAGATTGTATTTTCTTCCGTGGATATTCAGAAACAATTCAGGAGTTATAATGATGCCAACGGAAATTATGTACAGGGAGAATTCTCCGGCTATAACCTTACCCAAAAAGTTTCTATTGAAAGTAAAGAAGTAAGCAAAATAGAAAATCTTTCCAGAAATATTACTGAAATTATCAATCGGGGAATTGAATTCACCTCTTCTTCACCAGCCTATTTTTATACTAAACTGGCTACCGTAAAACAGGAAATGATTGCCAGCGCAACAAAGGATGCTAAAGAACGCGCTGAAAAAATTGCTGAAAATTCGGGAAGTAGTTTGGGAAATCTAAAAAAAGCAACCATGGGAGTGATTCAGATTACAGCACCCAATTCTAATGAAGATTATTCTTACGGAGGAACCTTCAATACATCATCCAAAGAAAAAGAAGCCAGTATTACAATAAAACTGGAGTACGAAGTAAATTAATATAAATATCAGTAAAAGAAAAACGCCGGAATAGTTTTTTCCGGCGTTTTTATATTTTTAGGCATAAATAATTTTATGAATTTCTTTTTTAGCTTCATCTACATTTTCGGGAGTATAATTAGCAAGCAGCCATAAATTCAGAGACCTTTTTCCCTCACCATAGCTCGGCTGAATATGGGTATCATCAATCAGACTGAAATTATTTCTCTGATAAAATGAATAACGCCTTGCAGCATCTTCACTCAAATCTGCAGGTTCAATTTCTAAAATTACACCCGGATAGTTTTCTGAGATGTGATTGATAATATGAGAACCCAGTTTCTTGCTTCTGAATGCTTCAAATACTTCAAAATGCTCTACAAAAACAAAAGTGCTAAGCTCCCATAAGATGAGGTAACCAATAGTCTCCGATTCATGAATAACAGACATGAATTTTACATGCGGATTTGAAAATAAACCCTCAAACTGTTCTTTATCTCTTTGTTCATCTACAGGAAAAGTAGTGGTGTAAGAAGTATAGATTTCTTTAATTCTATGATCTTCAGCAGAAGTAATCGGTAAAAATTCCATAATTTATAAGTCAAAGACACTAGGTCTTCTGGTGATAAAAATATCTTTAATCCAAAGCGTGAATGCTAATCCCAAATAGATCAGAAAGAAAAAACCTGCTGTGGCGAAAGTAGAGTAAATGAAGAAAATTCTCAATTTAGATACAGGAATTCCCAGCTTGGCACCCGTTCTTGTCAGTACACCAAACCATTCTCTTTCCATTTTATGACGGATATTACTCAGCATTTCCAGATTGTTATTTAAAAGTTTAAATCCAATACTGCAAGTTAAGTTTTTTTCTTTAAATAGTATTAAGAAACTCAGACAAGTCATACCCATTGTTCATATTCCATTTAGATTTTATTCTTGTTTATATACAATTATTCCTCCTGGGGGAGAAAAAAATCCTTTAAAATATATTTGTTTGTAACTAATTGTTATGATGTTATTTAGTTTTATAGGTCATAATTTTTTTATGCTGAAAAGACATGATATATGGGCTGAGGCCATAGTTTGGGATAGCTACTCTGATTAAATTTGTATCTTGAAAATGTGAATTTTATTTCATGGAACATTGTATTTATAATAAGCCTAAGAAGTCCTCTTATTGTTTTATATGATTGGAATACGATTAAATGTAATATTAAAGAATATAGAAGGGAAAGAGGTATGAAATAGTGTCAATAAACATATGATGCATTATTTCAGTGAATACATGTACTGTATCTATTATTTACATTTACACTTGAGGCATAACAAAAATTTATAAATACACATTGAATGAAAAAAAAGATTTTATTACCTACCGTAATATTATGTTCCTGTTTAGCTTTTGGACAGGTAAGCATAAAAACAACAAATCCCCAAGGAACGTTTCATCTGGATGGAGCGAAAGATAATAATCTTACAGGTACCCCTTCTGTAACACAGCAAACTAATGATTTTATAGTTACATCATCAGGAAATGTAGGCATAGGAACTACAGCACCTGCAGCCAAGCTGCATATAGCCGGAAATGCATACTTAGGAACAGCAACTCCCACTAACGGAGCAGCAGGACACGCCCAAGTTGTAAGAAATGATTTGACAGGAGAATTGCAAATAATTGGTACCCCTACTAATACATTTCCCATAAACTATATTGCTTATAAAGTAAACCATGTGGAAGGAGACAATCTTGAAGATTTAAATCTTAATATACCAAGCTCTCAATATATAGTTGCAGTAGTTGGTAGTTATTTTGTGTCTAATGATGGGAATAATCAATTGTCAATGAGCTTTATCGGAGAAGGAGATTTTTCTCCTAAAAATATATATGCATTTAATAGCGGCGGAACATGGCATCTAACAGCTAATTTTCCCCATGCAACTACGAAGAATTTTTTAACCGGAGCCAATGGAAGCTGGACTATATACTGTCTGGTCATTAATAATACTTTTTCAAAGGATTTAGGATCTTCTGTAGTAAACTTTGGCGGATCAAGTAATGCTACAGGTACAGTTCCGGCAGGATTATAAAAGCAATACCAAATGATATTTAAATTTTATTTACAATGACAATTAGAAAATTAACAAATACCTTATTTTTTATTTCCATACTATTCTCTTCATTTACTTTTGGACAGGTAGGAATTAATACATCAAATCCTCAAGGAACATTTCATGTAGACGGAGGTAAAAATAACAATCTTTCAGGAACTCCAACCGCCGGGCAACAAGCAGACGACTTCATAGTAGCACCTGATGGAAAAATAGGTATTGGTACTACGACACCGGCTGCCAAATTAGACTTGAAAGGAAATATGATTCTTGGTGCAGCTGATTTTGCTAATAATGCACCAGGTTATTCCTCAGTAATGAGAGATAATGCTACAGGAGAATTAAAAGTAGCTTCTTCCTCTTCAGGGAATTCATTTCCAATTAATTATGTGACTTTTCAGATCAATAATGTAAACAGGGATTGGATTAGTGATTATAATACAAATATTGATACGGCAAACTATACAGTTACCATAATCGGAAGCACATTTACTTCTAATAACGGAACAAAACAGTTGGTAATGTCTGATCCGAGCTATGGGGATTTTGGTCCTGCGAACATGTATGCTTTTCAAAATGCAGGTACGTGGAGGTTATTTGCCAATTATCCCGGAGCAACAACAATGAACGGAATAAATGGAAGTTGGACATTCTATTGCTTGGTCATTAACAACTCAATAGTGAAAAATCTGGGGACATCTTCTATTGATCTTGCCGGAGGAAAGACAGGATCAATTGCTATACCTGCCGGATTATAATATAATACAATTAAAAACATACAACAATGAAAAAAAATATAAAGACAAAAATCTTATTGCTCACATTTATTTCTCTTTCTTTATTTACTTTCGGGCAAGTGGGAATAAATACAGCAAATCCTCAAGGTACTTTCCATGTAGACGGAGCTAAGGATAATGCCGCTTCTGGAATACCTACGGCAGCCCAGCAGAGTAATGATTTTGTGATATTTTCTAATGGGAATACAGCAATAGGTACTACATCAATGTCTGCTGCAAAACTTAATATCAAAGGAAATATGATCTTAGGATCTGCAGCATTTACTAACGGAGCCAGAGGGTACTCAGTTGTGGTAAGGGATAATGTGACAGGAGAATTAAAAGTAATGTCAACCCCAACATCAGCTGCACCTATTGGTTATATGGTGTATCAGCTGGATAATGTAAATCAGGATTTTGTTGGTGATTTTAATACTAATATTGATACAACCAAATATACTCTTGCATTAATTGGAAGTTCCTTTGCTTCCAATGATGGCAATAATCAGCTAAAAATGTCTTTGCCAACCTCTGGTGATTTTGCTCCGTTAAATATCAATTCCTATAAAAGCGGAGGTACATGGCATATTTTTGCTGACTTTCCTTCAGCAGGAACCAATAATGCTTCTAATGGAAACTGGACAGTATACTGTTTGGTGATTAATAATTCTATAACAAAAGATCTGGGAACAATAACGACTGATCTTGGAGGTTCAGAAATAGGATCCGGTGTTGTACCAGGATTATAAGTAGCAAAAACGAACAACGAAATAAAAGGAAAATAGATGTTTTTTAATATTGATAGTTTAATAAATTTTATTCTCAAGCAAATCACCTAAAAGTTCCCGATTTATTTTTTAGGTCAAGAGCGATGCAGGTTAACCTGCATCGCTCGCTTTTTTAAGATGAAATCAATTCAATGAGATGTTAAGAGTTTTGATCCAATACTGCATTGCAAACAACTTTTCTCTTCACAGTAATTTTTGTAGTGGTAGATGAGACTTTGACTTTCCAAAGCATTAGCGATTTCCAATCCCAGTTTTTTCCAACTTGTAATGATGGTATTTTTTTCAGGAGAAACTGTTCTGTACAGTTCAATAACTTCATCTGTAATCTCTTCATGATGGTATCTGTGATAAGTATACTTTAAAGGAAGAACAGTATTTAAAATAAGAAGATCAATGAAATCCCTGCTCAATGTTTTAGGCTGTACTTTGGAAATACTCCCGAAATTAAAATGAAAATCCCAATACTCAGAGGCTTTTACAGGTTTAAAAATATCATAAAGCTGATCTGCATTTCCGGCTTCCATAATCTTAGAGAATAGATTCTGATGTTTGTAAAGGTCTGCCAGTTGAGACAATCGGATTGTAGGGAAATTGGGAGGTCTTAGCCTTAAAAATTTAGGATGAAACTTTAGATCTGAAATTGAGAATTTAGCTTTAATGAAATCAAATTCTCTTTTCCATATTTTCATCTGCCCGTCCTGTGGGTTCTCAAGCCATCCTGAAATTCCGAATAATAAAGCTTCAAGCTGAAGAGGATTTTGACGGATTTTATTAATAATACCGTAATCTACACTTTCAGCAATCTGCCGGAAAATATGAGCATTTACTTTTAATCCGAATGAATATGCAAAACTGTGAAATAAAACGGCTTCAAAATTATTTTTATAACGGGTTAAACTCTGTTCAAGTTCTTCAGATTTTTTGTCCAGTTTTTTCAGGATATTCTCTTCGTAGAAGTTGACAGGTACTTTTTTGGGATCAAAGATATTTTCACAGGGAATAAATTCATTTCCATTAATGAGCTTTTCATATTTCAAAATGATATTTTCATCAATATGATTTTTCAGTTCCAAAGTTGGAACATGTTTTCCGGTAAGCTCCTGAACTTCTATGTCATGTTGAAGTACAACATGCAGAATGATATTCTGATAATTGGGATCTTGGGAATGATTATGGAAAATCCAGTCTGAGGAACGTACATGGAGTTCTATATTTCCTGCGAGAAGTAAGTCGTTGATTTTGATTTTAGCATCCAGAAAATCAGGGCCGGCATTTTTATTCCATTTTCCGAAATGGATGATCTCAACGGAATTCCCTTCAATATCCTTGAAGTCAAAATTTTTGAAAATCTTATAGTTCCAAAGATATTGAAGCAGTTTTTCCGTCATAAGTGTGACGATAAATATAATGGAAATATTATACTTTCGTCAGCTTCTTATTAAAGTTTTCTATAGTCGTTCTATACATTTTCTCATAGATAGGAAGAATGTTTTTCAAATCGAATTTTATAGCCTGATCTTTCGCGTTTTGCTTCATTTTGGTTAAAAGTTCATCATTGCTCAACAGCTTGATGGTGTAGTTGCTCATAGCCTCCACATTTCCAATTTCAGCAAGATATCCTGTCTCCCCCTGAATATTCACTTCAGGAATTCCTCCTGCATTGGAACTGATTACCGGAGTATAAGCGGCCATTGCTTCCAAAGCAGCCAGACCGAAACTTTCCTGCTCGGAAGGCAGAAGAAAAACGTCTGAAAGCTGTAAGATTTTATACAGATCATTCACTTTTCCTAAAAGACGAATTTTGGAAATAAGATCCGGGTTTTCTTCCAGAAACTGATTGACCTTTTCCATATCAGGACCTTCACCAATGATGATAAGTTTAGATTTCACCTTTTTTTCCACATTCTTAAAGATCTGAAGTACTTCATCCACACGTTTTACAGGACGAAGGTTGGATACGTGGATCAGGATCTTTTCATCAGGATTGGCAAACTGTGTTCTCTGGCACTCAGAGCAGTCATCAAATTCAGAATTATCAATAAAATTGGTAATTACCTGAATTTCTTTTTTAATATTAAAAAACTGAAGGGTATCTTTTTTCAGACTTTCAGAAACCGATGTAATAGCATCTGACTGGTTGATTGAGAATTCTACCGCATGCTTATAACTTGGGTGCTGGCCTACAAGGGTAATGTCTGTACCGTGCAGAGTAGTCACCAGTGGAATATCATTATTGTCTTCCTGAAGCATCTGTTTTGCCGTAAAAGCTGCATACGCATACGGAATGGCATAATGTGCATGAAGAAGATCCAGTTTATAAAGATTAACAACCCTATAGATCATCGAGCTTAACGCAATATCATAAGGCTGATACTGGAAAAGCGGATAGGTCTGAACATTTACCCTGTGGAAGAAAATATTCGGGTTGGTGATGTCTAATCTTGCAGGAAGTGCAGAACTGATAAAATGTACTTCATATCCTTTATTGGCAAGAGACATTCCTAATTCTGTTGCTACAATTCCGCTTCCTCCATAGGTTGGATAGCAAAGTATGCCTATTTTCATTAGATTATTGTTGTTTTGATGTTGTATTATTTGGTATTTGCTGAGGTAACTGCATTAAGATCAATCCCCATTCCCGGTTTTAACTGATCATTAACCAATACCGGAAGTTTTCCCCATATTTTTGTTTTCCCGTTTAAAGCATCAGCTGCAGCATTCATAGAATCATCATTGTTTTCATAAGAAACAAGAACTGTTGAAACTTTTGAAATATCAATATCTTTTAATGCATAAGCACTTCCGAATACATTCAGGATTACATTTTGATTCCTGGTAAGATCAGAAAGTACCTGCTTAGATTCTGCTGAAACTTTATAAGGTTTGTAAGCCGTTGAATTATCTTTATGTAAGCCGACAATTACTGTTGATCCTGCTGGAATCGTATTTATTTCGCCCGCTTTTTTAATGATTACATTATTCCCTAATCTGTTGGCGAAAGTCTGATAAGGAGCTTCTTCCAAAGGAACATAGTACATCTGCTTTCCTGTAAGAGGAAGTAATTTCTTTTCATCCTTTAATAAAGTCAGTGCATTGGAATAAAGATTCTGTACCAATTGGATATGAGAATTATTATTTAAATCGCCATTGATGTTCTCCGGATTTTTTGGTGTGTATTGAGTGAGACCAAGGAAATATTTGGTTAGTAAGATTTTTTTCACACTTTCTTCTACTCTGGATTGAGGAATTTCTCCTTTATCAATGGCTTTCTGAATCAATTTTTTACCTTCAGAAACACCTTGTGAGAAAAGCATGATATCATTTCCTGCTTTAAAAGCCATAGCATCCAGTTCCCCTGGTTTATATTTATTGGCTACAGCACCCATATTTAGGGCATCTGTAATGATTAAACCTTTATAGCCTAGTTTATCTTTAAGTAATCCGGTAATAATATTTTTAGAAACGGAAGCTGGAATTCCTTTTCCTGATTCTAAACTCGGAACATATAAATGAGCAACCATTACCCCTCCGATTCCTTTATTCATCAACGCTTTGAAGGGGGCCAGTTCTATTGTGTTAAGTCTTTCCATTGAATGGGAAACCACAGGAAGATCAAGGTGTGAGTCTGTGCTGGTGTCTCCGTGTCCCGGGAAATGTTTAATGGCTGCTAAGATATTGTTATCCTGAAGACCATTAGAATAGGATAGGGCAGAGCTGATTACATTATCTACTTCAGAACCAAAACTTCTGTTACCAATGATAGGATTATTAGGGTTAGTGTTTACATCCACTACAGGAGCGAAATCCCAGTTGATTCCCATTCTGTGGCAATCCTCAGCAATTTTTGCGGCCATCTGATACACAAGGTTTTTATCCTGAATGGCGCCCAATGTCATTGCCCATGGAAATTTGTGAGCAGTGGCTATTCTCTGATACAGTCCCCATTCTGCATCCATACCAATCATCAAAGGCACTTTAGATTTTTGCTGAAATTCATTTACCAGATTGATTTCCCTTGCAGCATCATCCTGCATTAAGATCAGACCTCCTATTTTATCATTTGCAACAATTTTTCTTACCTGGCTGATATAGTCTTCACCTTTATTGGTGTAAAGTGCCACAATAAAAAGCTGTCCTAGTTTTTCATCCTGAGAAAGATTTTTATAGGTTTTGTCAACCCACTGGTGAGCCTTTTTCAAATCTTCCTTAGAAGCATTTTTTGGCTGATATTGGGCGTTCACCTTAGGACTTATCAATGCGACAATAAAGAGTGAAGTATATAATAATTTCTTCATGACTTTTTGAATAAGAACAAAAATACAATTAAAAAAATGAGGAAAACAAAGTTTTTGAGATTTTTGGTATATGATTTGAATACGCAATATAAATAATAACTAAACTTTAATAAGAAATGAAAAAAATACTTCTCTTTTTATTCCTGGGTACTGTGGGACTTACTGCTTACAGTTGTGATAATAACGATGATGTAGTACAGGGAACAGATTATGATACTATAAACCAATCGTTCGATATAAGCCCTAGTTTTACTAAGGTTGATGATAATTTGTACAGATGGACCGATGATTTCAACAGCCCATTAGTACAATCTGATATGGTCCTTATTTATATGCAGATTGGAACTGACGGAGGTTCTCCTATCTGGAAGCTTCTTCCCTATACTCGTTATGTAGGAAATGTAAATAATGATGCTGTGGATTATATTTTTGAATTCAGTAAATATGCTGCTACCATTAATATTAATTCTACTGCTACATTTAGTTTAACAGCTAATCCGTCATACTATCAGAATAAAAACTTCAGAGTACTTATTCTTCCTGCTAATGGATCAGGTACCGGTGGTGCAAAAATGGCAAAAGGTACTGCTGTAGATTACAACGATTACAAAAGTGTAATCAAATATTACAATATTGACGAGTCTAAAATCAAGACTAAATAATTTAGAATATCTTTTCAGTTTTTTATAATTAAAAAAGCTCCGGGAGAAATCTCGGGGCTTTTGATTTATGAATGACTGATTACAAATGATTTTATAGGATGCTGTAATTTTCGAGTATTATCTATGCATACAGTATATAAAGTTCAGATTGTTACATTAAATCCTTATGTGAGCGTTTTATACGTAAAATTTGTAGTCTGAATAATGACAGTTTCCTAAGGTCGAAAGTAAAAAACAAAAGCTTCAGAATTTCTGAAGCTTTTGTTTTATTTAGTTATCATTGTCATCCAGAAGATGTCCAAAGAAATCTTTTTTTGTTTGCAGATATCCTTTGCTTATTTCGTTTGCAGGAATCTGTAACGGTACTCTTGAATTAAGGTGAATATTGCTGTCTACAACATATTTTACCTTTTCAGGATTATTGGTCAGAAGATTGATATCTTTTACCTCCAGGAGATTAAGGATTTCAATGGCTACGCCAAAATTTCTGTCATCTGCGGGTAGTCCCAGTTCAAGATTGGCCTGTACGGTGTCCAACCCTTTTTCCTGCAGGGAATATGCCTTCAGCTTGTTGATGATCCCGATGTTTCTTCCTTCCTGACGAAGGTAGATGATAATTCCACCGTTTTCATGGATATATTTCATTGCAGCATCCAATTGTTGGCCGCATTCACATTTTTTTGAATGGAAAACTTCTCCGGTAATACATTCTGAGTGGAAACGAACATTGACTGGCTTTGAAAAATCTGTATTTTCAGCAACGATGGCCATGTGAGGCATCCAGTCATTTTCGTTTTCGGAGAAAGCTATCATTCGGAAAGTACCGTGTTCTGTAGGAACATTGGCTTCCGCCTGAATTTTAATCATTGATAAGTTCAATTAGTTTTTAACTTCCTGGCAAAGCATCTTCAATAACAGAGATATTGGTTTTTAAACGAACCAGATATCTGTTGAGAACTTCATCGTCATCTCTGTCAAGATTCTGTCTTAGCTTTTGAATTTTTTTGTATGATTTTTCAAAGCTTTTAAGGGCTCTGCTCTTACCGGCAGAATTACTGGCATCAATAGCATATAAATAATTCTGAAGGCTGTATTTCAAACTGGTAACCTCATCATTCAACCCATTGTTTTTAAACTTGGGAAAAGTGGAGATCATATTTGAAATTTCAGAAGCATTTACATTTTCTTTAACATTGATATTAAAATTCTTCTTTGAGCCTCTGTCGGAATCAGAACCTTTGGTATCACTATAAAAATTATTTGACAACGGGGAAAGATTTAGCTTTTCCGTTGCGCAGGAAGATGTTAATATGATAAGTACTCCAAGAAAAATTAGTCGTTTCATTTCTGTTGCCCTTTTTGATAAAGGATTGGGTTAAGACTTTCATCGTTATACATTTTCATTTGTTTGTATACTTTCATCTTAACGTTACCGTTCTCAATATCAGCAAGCAACTGATTAATAGAAGTTGACAGGTCCTCTTTCTGAGTAAGCAGAACATCCAGTTTAGCCTGGCAGTTGTTTCTGTGTTCTTCAGAAGCAGATTCTCTATTCGCTTCTAACGACATATGATAAACCTTTAATGCAAGAATTGATAATCTGTCTACTGCCCAAGCGGGAGTTTCTGTATTTATTTTTGCGTCAGATTTAGGAGTTATATTTTCAAACTTAGTAAGGAACCAGCTGTCAATATATTCTACCAGATCAGTTCTTTTCTGATTGGAAGCGTCTATTGTTCTCTTGAGTTGAAGAGCTTCAGCCGGATCAATATTTTCATCTCTAATTATATCTTCCAGATGCCATTGAACGGTATCAATCCAGTTCTTTGCATACAAAATCCGTTCCAAAGTATCTTTTTCGAACGGGTTATTAATTAGAGTGTTAACGTCATCAGACACGTGATAGTCTTCAATAGCTTGATTGAAGACTTTCCATGCAGTCTCAGTAAATTTCATTAATTCTAAGGAATTTTAGTTGCTTGGAGAATTATTATCGTTCGACGTGGTTTTTTTTTCAGAACCAGGTTTGTCTTCTTCTTTTACTGCATCTTTAAATTCCTTGATTCCTGAACCTACTCCTCTCATTAATTCCGGAATTTTCTTTCCTCCAAAAAGTAATACTAAAAGTATTGCTACGATAAGGATATGTTGCCAAGATAAGGCAAGTATTGTTAGTGTATTCATCTCTTAAAATTTTTGCAAAGTTACACTTTTTTTAATATGAAATCCAACCTAATGGATCAACTGGTGTACTTCCGTTCCATACTTGGAAATCAAGGGTATAAGCGCCATCAAAATCCTGTGCTATAGTACCTATTGCGGTTCCTGATGAAACCTGCTGTCCTTTGGAAACATTTGCATTGGATAAGTTGGAATAAATAGTAAAGTACCCTCCGTGTTTGATAATAACGGTTTTGGTACCATCACTGCTTGCTACAACTGAAGATACAGTTCCAGGGAATACAGATTTGGCACGTGTACCTGAAGGCACTGAAATTTTAATACCGGTATTGTCTTCAGAGATATTTTTGAAAACCGGGTGCTGCTGTCTTCCGAAACGGTGGGTGATTTGTCCGGCTCTGTCTGCAGGATAACCAAGTCTTCCTCTATTGTCTGCAAAGTTGTTTCCGGTAGCGGTAGAAACTCCGTAGCTTGTCATGGCCTTTGTTTCAGCAGCTTTTTTCTCTTCTTCTTTTCTCTTTGCTAGGGCAGCTTCTGCGGCTCTAGCAGCTGTTAATTTATCTGCAGCTTCTTTAGCTCTTGCATTGGCTTCGTCTGAAGCTTTTTTAGCGGCTATTCTTCTGGATTCGTCTCTTGCATTAGCTTCTGCTTTGGCAGCATCTTCACTACGTTTTCTTTCTTCTTCAGCTCTTTTTGCCGCCAGATCTGCAGCTCTCTTAGCTTCTGCTTCTGCAAGTCTTCTTTCTCTTTCCAGGGCTTCTGCTCTTGCCTTAGCTTCTGCTTCAATTCTTGCTTTTTCTCTTTCAGCGGCTAGTTTTGCTAAACGTATTTTTTCTGCTTCTGCTTTTCTTCTTGCTTCTTCTTCTGCTTTAGCAATTCTGATTTCTTCAGCAATAATGGCTCTGATCTGTCCTTCCAATGCTTTAGACTGAACTTGTTTTTGCTTAAGTTCAGCGGTCAGTTTGGTCTCGTTTTTCTTAAAGTCAGTTACCAATTGCTCTTTTTGGGCTCTTTCCGCATTGATCGTCGCCAAATCCTTCTGTTGGTTTACCAGAAGGTTCGCTTTCTCTTTTACAGAGTTTTGTCTTTGTGCAATTGTTTTCTTGATCAGGTTGGCTGCATTTGTAATTTCAGCTGCTTTTTTATCCTGATAATCTGAGTATTGTTTCAGGTATTGTACTCTACGTATACCTTCTCCTAAGTTTTTGGCAGAAAGAATAAAAGTTACTTTGTTCTGTACGCCTTTATTTTTATAAGCATTCACCAAAACCTCAGCATAGTTTTTTCTCAATACAGCCAGTTCTTTATTCTGACGGTTGATTTCCAGCTGACGTAAATAGATATCATCCTCAATGAATCTTTTTTCTTTCTGTGTATTATTATAGACCTTCTCTCTTAAAACCAGTTTTTGGTTCACGCTGGAAAGATAGGCTATAGAAAGCTTAGATTCACTTCTGGTTTTGGCTAAATCGGAATTTATTTGTGCAATTTGTTTTTTAAGTTCGGCATTCTGCTTCTGCAGCTGTTCTTTGTTCTGCTGTCCCTGGTGCAGTCCAAACATCAAAACACCTATTAAAAAGCTAAATTTTCTAATCATTTAATCTCAATTTTCTTATAACTGGATGGTACAGAATAAGGTGTTTCCATCCTCGAAAAGTCAAATTTCGTATTTTCCATTAAGATCTGACTAGATTTTGAGCCTTTTATAATTATTTTAACATTTTTTGGAAGGCGGATTCCTTCATATTCATTCCAGTCACTGTAAGAAACATCAAGTTCGTCTGAAGACAGAATATCTTTTAAATTGACGGACAATAAATCGTAATTAGTGTCGTATTGAAGAGCAATTTTATATTCTCTGTTTTTTTCATCCGTTGTAATTTTCTGATTGATATTAGAAACCATTTTGAAGCCTTGTGCATTCTGTGTCAGATCAAATTGTCTGTCATTTATTTTAACAAAAGTTCTTCCTAACAGGATTTTCTCCAAAGATTTATAATCAATGAAATTAACATTCAGTAAATTATTAAGATAATCAAAGTCGGAATCTATATAGGTTTTATTGATCTTATCCTGGCCTTTTATTCCTTCGGGAGTAGCAATACCTCTGGCTGCATTGATGAATAATGCTCTGAGATTCATCCACACCTTTTTATCATTTTCAATATAGACCGTAGCATCCAGAGTAGGGACATAATTTCCTGTTTCTACTCGAACTTTGCTGTCTATCTTAATCTGCTCAAATTTGGGTGGAATCAATACATGTTCATAAAAAGTGAGTTTGTCTCTCACCGGTTGGCTTACATCTTTTGGATCGCCGTTGTCTTTATCTGCTGTTGTAGCAATGCTGTCCCGTGTCTGATCCGTATCATTTTGAACTTTAGTACGGGTCTTACAGGATGATAAGACAAGAAGCAATAAAAGAAGGGGAATCCAGTTTTTCATGTATTTATCTTTAATTAAAAATACGGTGCAATATTAACGCCAAACCACACAAAACATTTTGTGTGGCCTGATGATATCTTGTTTAAATTAAATAATTTCTACTCTTTTTATTTAGATAGAAAATCTAAAACGGAATAATCTCCCAAAGAAATTTCTCTTGCTACTCCGAAATATTGCGCAGAATTACCAATCATAGAATTGGAAAGGTTTCCATGATTAATTCTGGTGTTTTCCTGAATAAGGGAGTTTTCAATATTAGAATTAACAATTGTTGTATTGTTTCCTAATGAAACTCCCGGGCCTACTTTTGAATTGGAGATTTTTACATTTTCACCAATGAAGCATGGCTGAATAATCAATGAATTTTCAATCACAGCAGAAGCTGGGTGATTCTTCATTTCTTCTCTTTCATATTCAAGGATTTTGCTGTTGGTTTCTACAGTGGCATTTTTGTTACCGCAGTCCATCCAGTCATTTACTTTTCCAAGGGTAAACTTTGCTCCTTTAGATCTAAGGTTTTCAAGGGCTGTTGTCAATTGATATTCACCTCCGTTTTTAATATCATTGTCCATGATATAATTGATCTCTTCCATCAGTTTTTCAGCACTGTTGAAATAATAGATACCGATGATGGCAAGATCTGAAACGTAAGTCGTTGGTTTTTCAACAAAATCTGTGATGAAACCATAATTGTCTAATTTTACAACTCCAAAAGCAGATGGATCTTCCACGCTTTTTACCCAGATCACTCCATCAGAATTTTTGTCTAATTGGAAGTCTGCACGGAAAAGGGTATCTGCAAAGGCAATAACGATATCTCCCTGCATAGATTCCTCAGCACATTTGATTGCATGAGCGGTACCAAGAGGGTCATTCTGATAATATATGCTTCCTTTTGCTCCCAGCTTTTCAGCAATCTGAATAAGGGATCTTTCGATCTCAGGACCAAAATCTCCGATGATAAATGCTACCTCTTCAATATTTTCTCCTGCAACTTTAGCAATATCTTCCACCAATCTCTGTACGATAGGTTTTCCTGCAATAGGAATAAGCGGTTTTGGAACTGTCAGTGTATGTGGACGTAATCTGGAACCACGTCCAGCCATAGGAACAATAATTTTCATAAATTATATAAAAAATTTTTTATAGTTATTTTAATAATATGGCTAAAGATAATAATTATAACCTTTGATGGAATATGATTTATATCTTTTTAATATTTGAATAGATTGTTTACCATCAAAATAAAGACCAAAGTTTAATTCTTTCTGATTCTCGATAAAATCAAATCTTTTTCGGAATAAATCAAAATTCCTGTGAAGATCAAAAATAGTATATTACTTGTTAAAATATTATAGTTGAGATATTTTACAATGATGAAACTAAAGATCCCAAGCAAAATAAGGAAAAAAGACATTTTCTTCATTCTGTAAGGAATAGGATAATATTTCTGGCCCAGCAGATAGGATACAATCATCATAATAATATAGGCTCCAAACGTTGCCCATGCAGAGCCGATCATGCTGTGATAATAGTTTAAGGCTAAAAGATTGAGACCAATATTTATTCCTGCTCCAAGCCATGAAATAACAGTTCCTACACTGGTTCTGTCCGTTACTTTATACCAGGTGGAAAAGTTATAATATATTCCGAAGCAGAGATTGGCAATAACAATGATCGGGATGATATCTATAGCGATCCAATAAGATTTGTTGGGAATAAAAACTTCTTTCAGCCAGGATATATTGGCAATAATTCCTAACGCTACGGCACAGGCAAAGAAGGAAAAGTATTCTGCTACTTTGGCGTAAGTCTTTTTAGCATCGCCTTTATCCATTTGTTTAAAAAAGAAAGGCTCAATACCCATTCGGTATGCTGTAACAAATAAGGTCATCAGTACAGCCAGTTTATAGCAGCCGCCATAAGCACCGGCCTCTTCGTCTGAAATGTGATTTCTCTGGATGGATTTATCAAAGTTTTCATTGACCATAAAAGCCAGTCCCGCCAACATGAGCGGAAAAGAATATTTGATCATTCGCCCGAACAAAGAGGTTACAAACTGAAATCTTACTTTTAATATAATAGGAAGTAGTAATAAAACCCCTAAAGCACTTCCCGCCAAATTACTGAAGAACGGATAATCTACATTTTGGTCTAAACCAAAACTTTTGGATATGTTTTCCGGAATCCAGAAGAATAATGCTGCAGTAAAAACAGCCTGAAATATAGCCTGAACAACTCTTACAGCAGAGTATTTGATGGGTTTATTATGAAAACGCAGCCATGCAAACGGAATCACCAGTAAATTATCAAAAAACGCAATCAAAGCAAACCATCTGATGTATTCAGGATTATCATGATATCCTAAATAATCTGCAATAGGCTGATTGAGCAAATAGCATAATGCAAGAAAAGCCGTGGACGTTGAAAACAAAAACCAGAATGAAGTATTGAAAGTTTTTTTCTCATTATCCTCTTCAGCAGAAAACCGGAAATAGGCCGTTTCAAAACCAAAAGAGAGAATGATATTAACAAAAGAAATCCATGCATAAAGCTGTGTGAAAATAGCAAAACCTTCATTGGGAATTTTATAGATCAAAAGTGGATTAAGGATGAATAAAATAATTCTGGGTGCTATAGCTCCCGCTCCATAGATGATTGTCTGCCCTAATAGTTTCTTATACAAAGTCGAAATTTTTTACAAATGTAAAACTTTAAGTATTCGTTTGGTGATTTTGGGGTGAATTAAAACATAAAATCTTAATTTTACGGGGAAATAAATTGAAATGAAAGTTCTTATAAAAAACGTAAATATCGTGAACGAAGGAAAAGTCTTTGAAAGCGATATCCTAATAGAAAATGACTTAATCTCCAAAATAGCTGTTAATATTTCTGAAGATGCAGATCAGATCATTGAAGGTTCTGGAAAGTATCTTCTTCCAGGAGTAATTGATGATCAGGTGCATTTCCGTGATCCGGGACTTACACATAAAGGAGATATTGAAAGTGAATCAAGGGCGGCCATTGCAGGTGGAGTAACCAGCTTTATCGATCAGCCTAATACGGTACCGAATGCTGTTACTCAGGAACTGCTGGCAAATAAATATGAGATTGCTTCCCAAAAAGCATATGCCAACTATGGTTTTATGATGGGGGGAACGAATGATAATCTGGAGGAGGTTCTGAAAACAAATCCAAGGAATGTTCCCGGAATCAAATTATTCTTAGGTTCGTCCACAGGAAATATGCTGGTGGATAACCCTGAAACACTGGAAAATATTTTTAGTAATACCCAAATGCTGATTGCTGTTCATTGTGAAGATGAAGCTACGATCAGAGCCAATACTCAAAAATATATGGATGAATACGGTGAAGATATTCCTGTAAAATTCCATCATTTGATCAGAAGCGAAGAAGCATGTTACATCTCTTCTTCCAAAGCTATTGAACTTGCCGAGAAAACAGGAGCGAGACTTCACGTTTTCCATCTTTCAACAGCAAAGGAAATGGAACTTTTTAGAAATGATATTCCTTTAAAAGATAAAAAAATCACTGCTGAGGTGTGTGTTCACCACCTTACTTTTACCAATGAGGATTATGAAACAAAAGGCGGACTTATCAAATGGAATCCGGCTGTAAAAACTCAAAAGGATAAAGATGCCCTTTGGGAAGCACTGCTGGATGACAGAATTGATGTTATTGCTACAGACCATGCCCCACATACCGCTGAAGAAAAGAATAATGTATATACAAAGTGTCCTTCAGGAGCGCCTTTGGTACAACATTCATTGGTTGTGATGCTGGAAAACTATAAAAACGGTAAAATCTCCCTAGAGAAAATCGTTGAAAAGATGTCTCATAATCCTGCCATCCTTTTCAAAGTTGAAAAAAGAGGTTTTGTGAAAGAAGGATATAAAGCGGATCTTGTTTTAGTTGATTTAAATGAAAACTGGACGGTTTCCAAAGACAATTTATTATACAAATGTGGCTGGAGTCCATTGGAGGGAATGAACTTCCACTCGAAGGTTACCCATACTTTTGTAAATGGACATCTGGTGTATGATAATGGTAAGATTGCAGAGGAAAAGTTTGGAGAGAGATTGCTTTTTGAAGCAAGGGACTAATGAGATATAATCGAAGAATTACGATAATTCAATAAGAGCGGGTTTTAGCCCGCTCTATTTATTTGACCTCATAGATTATATGATTAAACTTAATCCTTTTTTGAACTCTTTTAAATTTTCAGATAATTTAAATTTATGTAGTTTCGCGCAGAAAAAAAATTACCAATATCTATGTATAAATTCTTTTTGATTTTATTTTTCTCATTTTCGTTACAGTTTAGTTCACAAGTCAATACACAACTGCTTGCAAATTCGTCATGGACAAGTGTAAAATCCAGTATGTTGGATGGAAGCAGGGATTTGTTCCAAAAACCATCCAGTTTTTTAGTATGGAAAATTAATGGGAATAACCTTTGTGAATATATTGATCCTTGGTATTTGGAAAGGAAAAATTGTATGAATATTAAGATCGAAAAAAATGTCATACAAATATCTGATAAACCAGTTTATGTAATTGAAAAATTAACCTCAGATTCATTGATTGTTATAGAAAAAAAAGATGATGTTACTTTTCCTGATAAAATAAGAAAGAGGTGGTTTGTAAAAACCTCGGAGGTTTTGAAAGATTTTACGGATAAAGCAACTGGTGATTCGATTATAATTACTTCCCGAAACGCAATGCCATCATTAAAAAGAGGAATAAATTTTGAGCTTCTTGAAAGTTATTCAAAAAAGAAATATACTCTGAATTTCGAGACAGTAGGAGAAATCAGAATTTTCCTTAAAAAACAAAAGGTTGAAGTAACTGTGGATTCTAAAAAGCAGAATAAAGATAATCAGACAGCTATTGAATTTTTCAAAACTACGCTGGAAAAAGATTATAAACTATGGAATCTGACAGGGTTTGAGAAATTTGAGAAAATTATTATTCCATACTATCTCATGGTGAAATTAGAAGATGGTGATGCCGGTAGTATTGCTTTTTTTGGCAAAGTTTCTTTTGAAAAAGATGAAAGAACTGTAGTAAGAATAAAAGATAAATTTGTGTCTGCAGAAAATTTCAATAAGGGTTTAAAAGCCATTAACAGTCAAAAATTTGATAATGCAGTTTACTTTTTCAATAAGGCTCATGAAGATGATAATACAAACACTGAAGCATTGTATAATGTAGCGTCAATTTCTCTAGCACAAAACAAAACAGACGTTGCATGTACTGCATTAAAAAAATTAAAAGATCTGGATCAAAAGGAAGGGATCAAACTATACAATGAAAAATGTTCAGGAAAATAATAATCAATAAGAGCGGGCTTTAGCCCGCTCTCTTTATTTTAAACCTTTCATTGGATTTAGTCACTTTTTATTTCTTCACCTTACTTCCCATATAAAAAGTAAGCTTCCCACCATTCATGATCTCAGAATGTTTCAGTATAAAATTCTTGATTTCTCTTCCATTTAAAAGAACTTTCTGAACATATACATTTTTCGGACTTTGATTGATTGCTTCAATTTCAAAAGTTTTTCCGTTTTCCAGATTCACTACAGCATGATCAATCGCAGGGCTTCCTATTGAATAATCTTCAGAACCCGGAGCTACAGGATAGAAACCCAATGAGCTTAAAATATACCATGCACTCATTTGTCCGGCATCATCATTTCCTCCCAATCCGTCTGGCGTTGCTTTATACTGCATTTCCAAAATACGGCGGATCTGTGCCTGTGCTTTCCATGGCTGGCCTGCCCAGTTATAAAAATAAACAACGTGGTGGGCTGGTTCATTTCCGTGAACATATCCTCCAATGATTCCTTCCCGTGTAATATCTTCAGTATCTGCGAAAAACTCATCAGGTAGATGCATGGTGAACAGTTCATCCAGCTTTGATGCAAATTTTTTCTTACCACCCATCATGCTGATCAGTTCATCCGGATTTTGTGGAACAAAGAAACTGTAGTTCCATGAATTTCCTTCAATAAAGCCTTGACCGTGGGTGCTTAATACATCAAAATCTTTCTTGAAACTTCCATCCGCCAGACGTAGACGCATAAACCCGATCGTTTTATCAAAATTATTTTTCCAGTTTTCAGATCGTTTGATAAACTGATTGTAAATTTCTGTTTTGTTTAAATGTTTTGCCAATTGAGCTATAGCCCAGTCATCATAAGCATATTCCAGCGTATTGGAAACTGAAGTTCCGCTTTTTTCAGCTGGGATATATCCAAGATCGATATATTGCCCGATACCTTCATAATTTCTTTTGTTGGCTGTTTCTATACATGCTTTTAATGCTTCTTCAGGATCTCCTTCATAATTTCCTTTAATAATAGCATCTGCCACTACACTTACACTGTGGTAGCCACTCATACACCAGTTGTCATTGGCATAATGAGACCAGATAGGTAGCATTTTCATAGAAAACTGATTATAATGAGCCATCATGGATTTTACCATATCACCATTCCGTTTGGGCTGAATAATATTAAAGAAAGGGTGAAGAGTTCGGTAAGTATCCCACAAAGAAAAGGTGGTATAATTGGTAAAGCCGTCTGCTTTATGAACATTCTGATCCAGACCTTTGTATTCTCCATTAACATCCATGTAAGTAGTAGGATTGATAAAGGTATGATACATGGCTGTATAGAAGTTGGTTTTTTCCGTATCAGAACCCTTTATCACAATTTTATTTAATTCCTTATTCCAGTTGTTCTGTGCCTGAGCTTTAGCCTGATCAAAAGTTATACTTCCTGCTTCTTTTTCCAAATTTTCTAAAGCGTTGGTCTGGCTTACCGGAGAAATGGCAAGTTTTACTTCAATGGCTTCATTTTCAAGAGTGTCAAAATCAAAAAACATTTTCAGGTTTTTACCTGCAATTTCAGGGAAGTTCTGATTTTGGTCAAATTTTCTCCAAAAACCTTTATAAACCTGCTTCTCATCATAGTTTTTCTGGCCATAAGATTTGAAAGGTTTTGAAAACTTCATCGCAAAATAAACCGTTCTGGTTCTTGCCCAGCCGTTAGTCTGACGATATCCTGTAATGGTATTTCCATTTTCTACCCTAACGTATGTCCAGACATTTTTTCCGTCATAATTATATATTCCAGCCATCAGATCCAGAATAATATGGGACTGGTCAGACTTCGGGAAAGTATAGCGGTGGATTCCCACTCTTGGAGTAGCTGTAAGCTCTGCCAGAATATTGTGATCATCCAGTTTTACTTTGTAATATCCAGCCTCTGCTGTTTCGTTTTGATGTGAAAACCGGCTTCTGTAACCATTTTCAGGATTGGTAGCTGTTCCGGGATTCAGCTGAAGTTTTCCTACCGTTGGCATGATCAGAAAATCTCCAAGATCAGAATGTCCCGTTCCGCTGAAGTGAGTAGAACTGAAACCTACAATCGTTTTATCTTCATAGCGGTAGCCGGCGCAGTATTTATAAACCTCGCCATTGTATTTTCCGTTAAGTTCATAAGAAATAGTGTCTGTTTCAGGACTTAGCTGTACAGCACCAAAAGGAACTGTAGCTCCGGGATAAGTATGTCCCATCTTTTCTGTGCCGATCAGAGGATTGACGTATTGTATTAATTTTTCAAATTTTTGGGCATGAAAGTTTGCACTTAAAAATAATAGAGAAAGAAAAACAATGGGTCTGTGATTTTTCATTAATGACAATTTTTCAAAGTTTAAAATTAATTAAAATCATCATTTGCTGTTGTGTTTTAGATCAATTTGAGTACTGTATTATTCTTTTTCAGAAAAGCGAAAACCTATTCCGTGCAGGTTTTCTATTAAAATATTCCGTTCTTCGGCAAGTACCTTTCGCAATCTGGAAATAAATACGTCTAGACTTCGTCCCATAAAGTAGTCATCATCACCCCAAATTGCTTTCAGAATGTCCTGTCTTTTTACAACAAGGTTTTTGTGACAGATAAAATATAAAAGCAGGTCAGACTCTCTTTGGGTAAGGGTAATGCTGTTTTCTATACCTTGCAGCGTATAATTTTTAGGATCAAAATCATACTTCCCGATTTTGTATTTTAGAGGAGAAGTATCTGTTTTCCTGGTGCGTTTCAGAAAGACTTCAATTTTCAGCATCAGTTCTTCAATACTGAATGGCTTTACCAGATAATCATCAGCTCCTATTTTAAGCCCTTTTATTCTGTCTTCTTTTAAAGCTTTTGCAGAAATGAAAATAATAGGGATTTCAGAATTTTTACTGCGGATATGTTCAGCTACTTCAAATCCGTTCATGCCGGGCATCATAATATCCAGCAGACAAATATCAAAATTCTGACTGTTAAATGCTTCCAATGCAGATTCACCATCAGAATAGCAGCTGATGTCATAATAACTCTCCAGGCTATCTTCAACGAGGAAAGCTATTGTCTTATCATCTTCGGCATATAAAATTTTAGATTTCTCCATACTTACACATGATTATTTGAAAACGGAAAAAATAGGGTGGTCGTAATTCCTTTATCGTCATTATTCTCCACAGAAATTTTCCAGTGATGCTGCTGAACTACTTTTTTCACATAAAATAATCCCAGACCAAAACCATTCACTTCTTCGCTTCTTTTAGTATGTACCCTGTAAAACTTTTCAAAAATATGAGGAATATTTTTAGCAGGAATCCCCATTCCGTTGTCTTTAAACTTTAAATATAAGCCTTTTGAATCTTTATTGGCTGAAATTTTAATTACAGGCTTTGTTTCACAATATTTGATGGAATTATCCAACAGGTTGTAAATGATGTTGGTAAAGTGAAATTCATCCGCCATTACAGAGGTGCTGTTTTCAATATCAATCTTAATGCTGAGGTCTTTATTTTTATGCTGTATAGTGTCTGCAATTTCCTGAATAAAAGGAAGTAACAATATTTTCTGAGGTTTCAAAGAAAGTCCTGCTGCATCGTTCTTGGCAATATTCAATATTTTTTCAATATGATTATTGAGCTTATGACTTTGATTGATAATTATGGAAGTATAGGTTTGCAGTTTAGAATTATTCTGTATCAGATCCTGTTTATTAAGTGCCTCTGAAGCCAAAAGTATAGAAGATAAAGGCGTTTTAAACTCATGAGTCATATTATTGATAAAGTCACGCTGCAACTCCGAAAATTTCTTTTGTTGAATAATGGTATAAATAGAATAAACATATACCAGGAGAATGATAATAAGAGCAAATGTAAGGAGATACCAGAACCTTAATGAGCTGATTAGATAAGTTGTTTTATCAGGAAAACGGATGGAAAAATAATAGATAAGATTTTTATGCTTCGGAAAATTGATCATTTTGTTACTGGGATTTTCCTGGTGCGAAGTCATATACTTTCCGTAAACCATTTTATCACTGTGACAGTTGTATAAAGCGTATACATAATCTGTATTGATCTGAAAACGGGTAAATTCTGTTTTCAGATAGTATTCCAGCACTACGGGGTGAAATTCATTGTTGATATTAACCACATAATAATCATTGGCAATATTCTGTACAGGGTTTTCGGTATAGGATGTCTTTCCTCCGGAGAGTTTTTCTGCGACTTCCATTAAGGCAATATTTACCTTCTGATTGAATTTTTTATCTTCAAGATTATAAGCCTGGCGGGTCCACATCAATTGTGCTATTAAAATTCCGATAATAGCTACGAATCCCAGCGTTATTATAATATTGAGTTTTTTTATTTTCATTTCCTGAAACAATATTATCCAAAATTATCTATTTATCTTTTATCATTAACAACTCGTTAACAAATGTTTGAGAGCGGTTAACAAGTTGTAACCAAGGTCTGTTTTACATTTGCTATACCGAAAGAAAATAATCAGTTTCAAATATTAAAATTTATACTCATGAAAAAATTAAAAATTACCGCTCTTTTAGCAGTTTTGGCATTCTCTCCTTTTTATGCGAATGTATTTACTGCAGACGCTCCATCAATTGTAAAAATGGTTGCAGACGCCATTAAATGGAAATCAGAATCTATAGATGTAGGAAATATTCCTCAGGGAAAACCAAAATTGATCAGATTTGAATTTACCAACACAAGTTCAAAACCAATCATTATTCAGAATGTAGCTCCTTCTTGTGGATGTACTACAGCTGATTATACAAAAACTCCTATCCAGCCAGGAAAAAAAGGATTTGTAGAAGCGAGTTATAACGCAGCTGCAGTAGGTCCGTTTATGAAGACTGTAAACGTTACTACAAGTGACAGCAAAACTCCTAAGACACTTTCTTTCAAAGGAGTGGTAGCTTCTTAATATCCATTTTTAAAAGATAAAAATAGTCTGGTAAGTAATTATCAGGCTATTTTATTTTAGACTATCTGACTGATTTTAAAATAATAGATAAGAATAATTATTTGTAGCATTATTTATCGATCTATTTTAAAGGATTGCATTTCAATATTTATTATTTTTAAGAAAAAATAATTTATGAGTCTATATACACAACCTATGCTGCGCGAAGGGGCATTAAAAGATAAAGTAGCAATTGTAACAGGAGGCGGAAGCGGTCTTGGAAAAGCAATGACCAAATACTTTCTTGAACTAGGCGCCAAAGTGGTGATTACTTCCAGAAATCTGGAAAAACTACAAGCAACAGCGAAGGAACTGGAAGACGAAACAGGTGGTAAAGTTCTTTGTGTGGCTTGTGATGTAAGAAACTGGGATGAGGTGGAAGCTATGAAAGAAGCTACTTTAAAAGAATTCGGTAAAATTGATATTTTATTAAATAACGCTGCCGGAAACTTTATTTCTCCAACAGAAAAACTGACTCACTCCGCTTTTGATTCTATTCTGGATATTGTATTAAAAGGAACAAAGAACTGTACACTTTCTGTAGGAAAACACTGGATAGATTCTAAAACCCCGGGAACTGTACTGAATATCGTAACAACCTATGCATGGACAGGTTCTGCTTATGTAGTACCATCAGCCTGTGCAAAAGCCGGAGTTCTGGCAATGACCAGATCATTGGCTGTAGAATGGGCAAAATACGGAATCCGCTTCAATGCTATTGCTCCAGGACCTTTCCCTACAAAAGGAGCTTGGGACAGACTTCTTCCGGGAGATCTTCAGGAGAAATTCGATATGAAAAAGAAAGTGCCTTTGAGAAGAGTGGGAGAGCATCAGGAACTTGCTAACCTTGCGGCTTATCTGGTTTCCGATTATTCAGCATATATGAATGGTGAAGTGGTAACTATTGATGGAGGAGAATGGCTTCAGGGAGCTGGTGAATTTAATATGCTTGAAGCAATTCCTAAAGAAATGTGGGATGCTTTAGAAGCTATGATTAAGGCAAAAAAATCAAATTAAATTAAACTTATATTAAAAAAGCTCCCGGATGTGTAACAAATCCGGGAGTTTTTTTTACCTATACAGTAAATAATATTTTTCCAATGAACTTTAAATTTCCAACCCTCGTTTCAACTGTTGCAGTTTTGTTGCTCTCAGGATCAGCATATGCACAGCAAACTCCGAAATATGATTATGTAGAAGCATTTAAGCCATTTTTCTATCCTCAGACAGGTACAGCAACCCGTTCTGCAAGCGGACAGCCGGGACATGCCTATTGGCAGAATTCAGCAGATTATCATTTGAACGTCAGCCTGAATGAAGATAAAAAAGAAATTACCGGTACAGCACAGATTACCTATACGAACAACAGTCCGGATAAACTGGGTTTTCTTTGGCTGCAGCTGGATCAGAACCTGTTTGCTAAAGATTCCAGAGGAAATGGAGTAGTTCCTCTTTCGGGAAGCAGAAATGGGGCTCATGGCGAAGAGTTTAATGGTGGATATACAATTAAATCAGTAAAGCTTGACGGTAAAGAAGTAAAATACACCATTACCGACACAAGAATGCAGATTGATCTTCCAAAAGAACTGAAAGCCAACGGAGGCGTTGCAAAAATACAAATAGAGTACTCTTTTATTTCCCCTGATTATGGATCAGACAGAATGGGAATACAGGATACTAAAAATGGTAAAATCTTTACCATGGCACAATGGTATCCGAGAATGTGTGTGTACGATGATGTGTTGGGATGGAATACACTTCCATACATTGGAGCTTCAGAGTTTTACTTAGAATATGGAGATATTACAGCCAATATTACTGTTCCGGCTAATCATTATGTAGTAGCATCCGGAGAGCTTCTGAATGAAAAAGAAGTCTACAGCAAAGAAGAAATTGGCAGATGGAATCAGGCAAGAAACAGTGATAAAACGGTAATGATCCGCCCTGAGTCTGAAATCGGAAAGAATAAAACTTCCGGTACGAAAACCTGGAAATTTAAAATTAAGCAGACAAGAGATTTTGCATGGGCATCGTCAGCAGGATTTATTTTAGATGCAGCAAAAATTGATTTGCCCAGCGGAAAGAAATCTTTAGCTATTTCTGCTTACCCTGCAGAAAGTGCCGGTGAGAAAGCTTGGGGAAGATCTACAGAATATACAAAAGCTGCTATAGAACATTATTCAAAAAAATGGTATGAATACACATATCCTGCAGCCACTAATGTTGCCGGAAATGAAGGCGGAATGGAATATCCCGGAATTGTTTTCTGTCATATGGACTCTAAAGGAGAAGATCTTTGGGGAGTTACAGATCACGAGTTTGGACATAACTGGTTTCCTATGATCGTTGGGTCTAATGAAAGACTTTTTGCATGGATGGATGAAGGGTTTAACACATTCATTAACGGACTTTCAACTGAAGCGTTCAATAAAGGAGAATATTATAATAAACCGAATCTTGCGAGATCAGGAGTATATCTGTTGACAGACAGTCTGGAACCTGTAATGGTAGGACCGGATAATATGAAAGAAAGAAGTATCGGTGCTTTAGCTTACTATAAGCCGGGAACAGGATTGGAGGTTTTAAGAGAGACCATTCTCGGACATGAAAAATTTGACAAAGCATTCAGAACTTATATAGACCGTTGGGCTTTTAAACATCCTACACCATGGGACTTCTTCCATACGATGGAGAACGTTTCCGGTGAGGAACTGAATTGGTTCTGGAGAGGATGGTTTTTCAATAAATGGAAAATTGATCAGGCTGTTAAAAACGTAAAATATGTCAACGGTGATTTTAAAAACGGAGTTCAGATTACTGTTGAAAACCTTGGCCAGCTGCCAATGCCAACCACCGTACAATTGAGATTCAAAGATGGAACGGCTCAAATAGTAAAAATTCCTGTTGAAGTCTGGAAAAGAAATACAGAATGGACATTCAAGGTAGATTCTAACAAGGAAATTGATGAGGTGAAACTTGATCCGAATTCAGTAGTTCCTGATGTCAATCTGGAGAACAACAGCAAAAAGCCTGCATAGAATGTTTTGCGGATAAATATCGGCGAATCTATATGTTACAAAAGCCTGAGCTTACCATCGTAAGTTCAGGCTTTTGTTTTTAGGGTGTTTTTCCGGGGTAAGTAGAGGTGTTCTCCTACAATGTTTGGATGGTGAGTGATATACTTTTGTCTCACCATATTAATCAAAAACAAAAGAACATGGAAACATTAAAATCGGTGCTTGAAGCAAGCCACGCCAAAAAAACAAAAAATGAGTTAATCGATCTCTTGTCAGGAGTAGAAAAAGTACTTACCCCTGCTGTCTATGAAAAAGTATCAGGAATCGAAACTTCAGAACTGGGTTCATTAACGAACAAAGAATTATTAATCATTGTAGACGAATTCAAAAAGAACTATGATGAAAAATGGGAAAAATCTTTCTCCGGTGCATCTACAGAAATTATGAAGCTTATTGCCGGTAAAATAGCTGCCGATGACGAGATCTTCAGAACTTCTGATGCTGCCAGTGCAGATTTTGCTGCAGAATTGGGAAGTATTGACTTTGCTACTATTATTGGTGGACCTTTGGATGCCTGTGTAAAAGCACAGTCTAATGCCTCTATTGCAACCGTTAATTTCATTAATGAAGTTGGTTTTGAACTTACAGATCCTGCCAATGCTGCCAGTCCTAAAAAGCTGAGAATGGCGGAATTCAAATACAAAAAAAATATTCCGAATCCGGATTTTAAAGAAGATGAGCCGGTAAGTGCTTCCAATCCTAAAACAATTCCGAATGATGTGGAAATTTCAGTGCCTTTTATTGCGTTGCTGAATGTTCCAAGCTTTAGAATTGAAACCTGTGAAGTAGATTTCAATGTTAAACTTAATTCTACATATACTAAGGATGTAAGTGATGAATTTGGAATCAATGCCGGAGTTTCCGGTGGATGGGGACCTGTGAAATTTAAAGTGGATGTGTCTTACAAAAGAACTTCCAGCACAGGAATCAAAGTGGAAAAAGAATATTCTCTTGGCGTAAAAGTACGCGCAACCAATGATGAAATGCCTGCAGGACTTGAAAAAGTACTTGGACTTCTTTCACAATAATATATTTTACGAAAGATGATAAAATTATCAGATTACCTGGATTATCTCAACAATGAGATAATTCAGGCTCGTAAAAAAGCAGACGAAAATGCGGTTCTTATTGCAAAAGAATATGCCCGTCATGAATACCTTAAATATTTTAAGGTTCCAAGATATGCGCTGCCCAGTGTAAAGATGGATATTCCGATCAAAATTACAGACATTGATTCGGCTCCCAAATATAATTTTAAGCTGAATCAGGACCAGTTTGTTACTGAATTGAATGAGAGAATCCGTTTGGTAAACAAAGAAAAAAGGATGAATATTCCTCAGATTTCCATAAAACAGATTCAGACCGAAGAGTTCAAAACGCTGTTCAGTAAACTGGAAAAAAATGATCAGAAATTTGGTAAGCTTCCCGCCAGCGAAGTTCTTAAACTGGATCTCAGACACAAAGTACAGCTTCTTAATTCAGGAATATTTCGGCCTCAGGATGGGACAACTGAAGAGGAGACTGATGAACTGAAAGATATTTTTTCAAAAGTACTGCTGAATAAATATACGTTGGTCAATGCAAAGCTGAACAACATTTACATAGATCCCAATACAAGCGCAGCGGAAGATAAAGATAAACTGTTCATCAACCTTCATGTAGAAATGGAGGAAGAGGGAATCAGGATTGTATCCTACAAAGATAAAGACGGTAACGAAATTGAACAGATAACATTTGAGTAATGCAGGAACTTATTCACTTTACAGTACAGAAAATCAAGGAACTTCTGGAGCATTTCAATGAAGTTCAGGGGCTATACCTGTCAAAATCATTTGACTTTGATACCCGGTTTGATGTATTTCTCAACGAGGTCCTGGAATATTTCCGTACAAAAGGAAACACAAGTCATGAATCTGAAGTCTTGAAGATTATGAATATGATTTCAACCGTTAAAAGGGGTTTTAATCCTATAAAAATGGAGAAAATAATTACTGGAAGACGGGAGATTCTCGGTGGATTTTCATTCAACGGAATAGAAAGTATTTATGATATTCTGATGGAAATTTATACTAAGGAAAATAAAAAGCTTGATGATGCGGAAGAGCTTATTTCGGGGATTATTGTTTCCCTATACCAGAATGGAATTTTGGATGATGAAAAATTGAAAGAAATGAATTCTGTTGATAAAATTGAACGTTTCTGGACTTCACTGGTTGAGCAGAATACAGCGATCTCTGGAATTAATAAGAAGCTCAGACTGTCTGTCATTCCGGAAGATATTTTCCTTATCCTGGAAAAAATATTTCTGAAATTAATTTAAAAAAAGATCATTATGGAAACCGGAAGATATATTGTTCTATTGAAAGATCAGCAAAAAGCTGCACTCAAAAAAATAGAGAAAGAACTGGAAGTAAATATTACTTCTTCAGAGCTTCTTTCCAAAGAAAACCGTTCTTACGAGATTATTGATCAGGATAACAGTGTGCTTTATAAAAATCTGGGCATTCTTGTGGTGGATAATATGGATGAAGCTCAATTGAAAAGTGCCGTGAAAAATGAATCCAATGCTATCGTTTATTACGAAAAAGAACGGGAATTTTTTCCTGCCGATGAACTGCAATTGATTAATGAACTTAAAAAACAGTCAGCAGGACTCACAGAAAAAATTTCAGAACTTGAAAAATACATCACCAGCAAACCTTTACCTCAAAAATCATTCGTAGAAATGGAATGGGGATTAAAGGCGATTGGACTGGAAAATACCCATTATACAGGAAAAGGAGTTGATATCTGTATTCTGGATACCGGACTTGAAACTTCCCATCCCGATTTTTCTTCTGAAGAAATTGAAGGGAAGTCTTTCATAGATGGAGAAGACTGGAGCAGAGATCCCAACGGACATGGTACACACTGCGCAGGAGTTGCCACAGGAAATACAAGAAGTGATACCGGAAAACGCTACGGAATAGCGAAGGACTGTAATCTGAAGATTGCAAAAGTACTCGCAGATAACGGAAGAGGAACTACCAGCAGCGTGATTGATGCCATAGACTGGGCCATTACGAAAAAATTCAGAATACTTTCTCTTTCACTGGCAGCTCCTGTGAAGCTTGATGACCAGCCTTCCGTACTTTTTGAAACGATTGGAGAAAGAGCATTAGAAAATAACTGTCTTATTATAGCAGCTGCAGGAAATGACAGCAACAGACCTCAGGTTCCGCAGCCTGTTTCAATGCCGGCCAATTCAAAATCTATCATGGCGGTAGGAGCTATTGACGGGCAAATGAAAATCGCGAAATTTTCAAATGCAGGGATCAATCCGTCTACAGGAGGAAATATTAATGTGTGCGCGCCTGGTGTAGATATTATAAGTGCCTATCCTAAAAATTCAAAAAATAAAAAGAACTTTTATTATACGATGAGTGGCACCAGTATGGCTGCACCACATGTTTCCGGACTTGCAGCTTTGTATATGGAACAGTTTCCCGACAAATCAGCCAAAGAAATCTGGGAGCTTATTGAAAACAAAGCAAGGCCTATTGAAGGCATAAAATATAGAGATATTGGAAACGGCTTAATACAGGTATACCTATGATCACTTATCTTGCAGTTTTAAAGAAAGATATAAATTTTAAAAAGCTTGAAGCTCTTCTAAAAAGCAAAGGGATTAAGCTGGCTGCTCACTATAAAACCATTGGTGTGGTAAAACTTGAAAGCAGTATACCTGTTTCAGAATCCGAATTTCAGGAATATTTTATATCTATAGAAGAAGAAAAAGATAATTTAACAATATAATCATATCAATAAAGCTTTTCTGTCACAGAGAAGTTTTATTTTTGTCTCTTACTGATAAAATAACATATGAATTTAAGATTTTCAATGGTGCTTCTGATGTTTTTTGCATTAGGATTTTCACAGGAGCTTACCGTAATGAGTTTCAATATCAGACTGAATGTAGAATCTGATAAAGACAATGCATGGCCGAAGAGAAAACAGGACGTTGCCGATTTGCTTACCTATTATCACCCTGATTACTTCGGAGTACAGGAAGCTCTTCCGGAACAAATGAAAGATATTAAAACAGGAGTAAAGAACTATGATTACATAGGAGTAGGAAGAGACGATGGTAAAGAAAAAGGAGAATTTTCTGCTATTTTTTATGATACCAACAAACTTGAAGTGATAAAATCAGGGACATTCTGGCTATCTGAAACTCCGGAAAAACCTTCAAAAGGCTGGGATGCTGCATTGAACAGAATCTGTACCTATGCAGTATTTAAAGATAAAAAATCGAAAAAAGAATTTCTGGCAATGAACCTTCACTTTGATCATGTAGGAAATGTAGCCAGAGTAAAATCTTCCGAACTGATCCTGAAAAAGATAAAAGAACTGAATCCAAAGAACCTTCCGGTAGCTCTAAGCGGAGATTTTAACCTGACAGATGATTCGGAACCCATTAAAATTCTTTCCCAGAATATGAAGGACACTTTTTATCATTCTGAAACGAAACATTACGGGCCGGTAGGAACTTTCACAGGCTTCAATGTAAATGAAGTGCCAAAAGACAGAATTGATTATATTTTTACCCAAGGCTTTAAGATAAAATCTCACAGACACATCAATGACAGAAGAGAAAATCTTTTGTATCCATCAGATCATTTCCCGGTGATTGTAAATCTGTCGTTATAAAAAAATCAGTTGGTTGGAAAATCGACTTCAAATCCAATTCCTCTCAGGGATTGGATTTTTATTTGGGGATCACTGTTGAAATACTTACGCAGTCTGCTGATGAACACATCAAGACTTCTGCCGGTAAAGTAATCATTGGTTTCCCAAAGATTGTCAAGGATATTATCTCTTGTGATGATGGTGCGATTGTGTTTCAGAAGATATAGTAATAGCTCCTGTTCCCGTATGGTAAGCCGATTATTTCCGTTAGGATGTGATAATAGAAGTTTGGCGGTATCCAGTGAAAACTCACCGATTTTTATTTGGCTTTCTTTAACGGCAGGAAGAATTCTTTTCAGAATGTTTTTAATTCGTAAAACGAGTTCTTCAGGATCGCAGGGTTTCGCAATATAATCGTCAGCGCCTATTTTTAATCCGGTCAGGCGGTCTATTTTCTGATTTTTTGCCGTTAAAAACAACAGTGGGAAATTACTTTTTTCTTTCAAAATCATTTTAGCCAAAGAAAAGCCGTCTATGTTAGGCATCATCACATCCAGAATCCCTATCTGAAAAGAAAAATCATTGTGAAGTAACGGCACAACATCTTCAGGATTCTGAAACCAGCTGACTTCAAAATCTTCCAATTCAAGATACTGCTTCAGGATCATTCCGAAATCAGGATCGTCTTCTGCGAGAAGGATTTTAGTTTTCATAAGGAACTGATATTTTAAAAGTACTCCCTGTCTGAGGCTGGCTGGAAACATCTATTTTGCCTCCATATGTTGTAATGATCTTTTTAACGAAATAAAGACCAAGTCCAAGCCCTTTACTGTTATGGATATTGTTATTCTGTATTCTGTAGAATTTCTCAAAAATATGACTTAATTCTTTAGCGTCCATACCTTGTCCGTTATCGGAAACTTCAATCTCCATATGCTGAGAGATACTGCTGATGTTTATTTTAACAATAGATGCACCATATTTTACACTGTTTTCACAGAGGTTTTTGATCACTGTTTCCATCAGGTTTTTATCAAAAGGAAGTTTTTGTGAAATGGTATTTTCAAATGTAAAATCAATATCAGGGTGCGTCACAGCAAGATCCTGAATGAAAAAATTCCAGTCTTCAGGTTGTATGGCTGTCATTTCATCCGGCATTTCATCCTTATGAAGCTGAAACATCAGACTTTCAAGGCGTGAAATCTGGCGGTCAATAAGAGGAAGTGTTTCCGGATTCCATTCTTTTTTTAATGCTTTGGAAGCTATTTTTAAAGTAGCAATCGGAGTTTTAAACTCATGTGAAATGTTATCCACAATGGTGTGGAGAACTTCCACCTGCTTTTGCTGCCGGATCAGGTTTCTGATGGTGAAAATATAAAGAAGAAGAACACCTGATAGAAGTATGATACAACAAATAATCAACAATGTAAGTTCCTTGAAAACAATGCTTTTTATATTTTTAATTTCAAAATCAGTCTGGGTTTTTACAAGAAAAGTATGTTTTTTTTCAATCTGCCCGTTCTCTGTATCATCTCTTTTGGTGGTTGAAGTCTCCCAGCTTCCGTTACTGGCAATACGTGGATTTTTAAGCTTATCCTGTGTCTCGAAGATAACAATAGGTTCTGTAATTACTTTTGTGCTGTCTGGCAGATGAACAATAGAAAGGTATCGGATTCTTGCAGAGATTTCATAGCCGTCTTTTTGTTTGCGGCTGTCGATATAATGAATCAGCCTGTCTCTGGCGGATTTTCTGTTTTCTATGAAATAGTTTAAAAAATCCTTTTTATTGATCTCCTTATTATGGTATTGTATAATGATTTCCTGAAGAGAATCATCATTCCTCTCTTTGGTTTCCTGGATATCTTCAAGATTGTCTGTGTAATTGGTAAGCCCGTCATTAATGGATCGGTAGATATCCCTTTCCTTTACCTGATAGGTTTTATACATAAAGTAAACCTGTATTCCCAGTAAAAGCAGGAACAGAGCGGCAAAAACCGGAATGAGAATTTTACTCTTGGCTATCATTAAAACAAAGATAAAACTTTAACATTTTACTGAAATAGTATTTTTGTTATTAACCTTTTATTAACCTGATGGTTAATGTGTTTTTGGTAATTTTAGAAAATTAATGACCATTTAATGAAAAAGATACTCATTCTTCTAATTTTGATGCTTTGGATGCACATCAATGCGCAAACCCACCGCTTTATATATGAACTTCAGTACAGATTTGAACCTAACGGGACAAATTATGATAAAGAAGAAATGGTGCTGGATATCAATCCGGATGAAGTGAAGTTTTATGAATCTGAATTTTTAGCAAGCGACTCTCTAAATATTCTTCACGGGGGAATTTCTTCCCAGCACACCAGTCAGTCCGGACAATCCATTATCCGAAAAAGAAACTCCAATAAGAATAAAAACTTTGTTCAGATTATGATGATGCCTTATTATTATGTTTTTGAAACTGAAGATAATATTCAGTGGAAAATAGAGGCTGATACTAAAAAGATCAATAATTATAATTTACAAAAAGCAACTGCTGTATTTGGAGGAAGAAACTGGACCGCTTGGTTTACACCGGATATCAACATTCCTGAAGGCCCTTATAAATTCAGAGGATTGCCGGGATTGGTTCTGTATGTGGAAGACGATAAAAAAGATTTTATCTATTCTTTCTCCCGAAATAAAAATCTGCCAAAAACTTACGATACAAAAAGCTTTCTCGAAAGACATTATTCACTGGATCCTATTACCATTGACTTAAAGAAATGGGTAAAACTGAATCTGGAGTTTTATAATGATCCATATGCCAGAATGAGAACTGAATTTCAACAGGATTGGAATGTCCGAATTAATGGGCAGCAAATCAAAAGTAAAGAAGAGTTTGCGGGCTTAACTAAACAAACGCAGATAGACATCAAAAAATATTATAATCCGATTGAACTGGATAAAGCGATTCCTTATCCATAAAGAATATACTCTATTGATTTTAAACCTGAATTACTGAATTCAGGTTTTCTTATTTTAAAGAAAAGACATTAACCCATCATTAACCTTCTATTAACCGTATTTCTTATAATCAATACAGAATTTTGTACCCATAAAACAGAACAGTGTTTTTGTTAAGATAAAAAATAGCCATGTATAAAATTCTTTTTTTTCTGTGTTTTCCAGTGTTGATTCTTGCCCAGAAACAAAAACTTGGAGGAACAGTTACGAACACTGAACAGGAAAAACTTTCATCGGTAAAAGTAGAGTTGTACAACTCTCAAAATGAATTAATCAAAGAGTTTAAAACTGATGAAAACGGGAAGTTTATACTGGAAGGGATAGCAGAACAGGAGGTAAAGCTGGTTGTTAAAAATAAGGGATATTCTTTGTTTGAGAAAAAACTTGATCTGAAAGAACCTGAGCCCCTGAATATTATCCTTAAAAAAGAATCTCAGGAAATAGAAGGAGTGGTAATGACGAAACGTAAGCCTTTGGTGAAAAGAAAAGTAGACCGCCTGGAATTTAATGTTGAAAACAGCAATATTTCCTCACTCAATGCCTGGGAAATTCTAAAGAATACACCAAGTGTCACCGTAAACAATGATGTACTTGGTGTAAAGGGAAGTACTGCAATTTTGGTGACCATTAATGATAAAAAGATAATGCTGACGGGGGATGAACTCAAAAATCTTTTGGAAAATACGCAAGGAGATGAAGTGAAGTCGGTAGAAGTGATTACCAATCCACCGGCAAAATATGAGGCTTCAGGAAGTGCAGTGCTGAATATCGTTATGAAAAAGAATAAAATTGAAGGCTACCGCGGTATTCTCTCATCCAAATATGTACAGACACAATATGCGAAAGGCGTTTTTGGTCTTTCCCAATATTATAAAAAAGATAAACTTTCCATGATGGGAAGCTATTATAAAGGGCTGGGGACGTACTACCGGGAAGGAACAGACTATGTGAATTACCCGGAAAGCCAAACCCGATGGGTCAGTACGATGAACAGGAAGGATAAAAACAATAACCAGAATACCCTGAATTTTAATGTGGAGTATGAATTGGACAGCTTGACCAATGCAAGCCTCAACTATTCAGGGTATTTTTCACCAAAATCCTTCGGAACCTACAACGTTCCTACATTAATCTACAATAACCAGGATATCGTAGAGTCGAATTATACCACAATCAATGATCACCGCTCACGTTCCATTAATAACTCTCTGAGTTTTCAAATAGATCGGAAGCTGAATAAGAAAAGCAGTCTTTCCTGGATCAACTATTTTACCGGAAACAACAGCGATAAATACCAGAATGTTATCACCAACCTGAACTTTGCAGGCCAGCCTCCAAAAGAAGATAATTTTCTTACTAAGAACAAAGCTGATGTTCAGCTGTATTCCACTCAATTTGATTATCAATGGAAAGATGATAAACTGGAGCTGGAATCCGGAGCAAAATACAGTTTTGTAAAGACCAGCAGCCAACTTGATTTCTCTGATAACGAAAACGGTGTACTGCAATACCGCCCGGAAAAGAGCAGTATCTTTGATTATAAGGAGCATAATTTTGCCCTGTATTCTTCATTGGCCTACAATATTGGGAAATGGAATTTCAAAGGAGGGCTTCGTGCAGAGATGACGGATCTTGAAGGCGTAGTTTCTGAACCTTATGAATTGAATAAAAGTAATTACTGGAAATTTTTCCCCACTTTTTACGCACAATATACCACAGAAAATAAACAAGAATTCGGTTTCTCTTATGGGAAAAGGATCAGCAGACCTTCCTATTCATGGTTGAACCCTGCAAAATCTTATTACAATCTGTTTTCATATTATCAGGGAGATCCGAAGTTAAAGGCAACCATCACCCATAACCTGAATCTTACCTACTCATGGAAAGACTGGAATCTGGATCTGTATTACCGAAAAGAAATATATCCGTCTATGGAAATTTCATATCAGGAACCAAGCACCAACAGCCTCATTTATTACTTTACTAATATTGAAAAAGGAGAAGCTTTTGGATTGAGCCTGTACAAAAATTTTCAGATCAAACCATGGTGGAATATCATTATGTCTGAAAACCTTGAACACAACGAAAATTATTTCAAGGGAATTGACGGAATGCTGTATAAAAATAAAGTCTGGAACTGGGTTTCAAATATATCAACAAGCTTTACCCTTGATAAAAACAGCGATTGGAAAATGGAAACGGGCCATCGTTACTATTCTCCGGGAATACAGGGGACTTTCAGGATTTCTGCAGTTTGGTCGGCATATTTTGTAATGAACAGAAAGTTCTTTAATAAAAAACTGGAAGCCAGTCTTATATTCACAGATATTTTCAGAACAACAGGTCAGAAAGTCAGTACAAAATACGCGAATCAGGATAATTATTTTCTCGATTATATGGATGCTCAAGGTGTTTCGTTTTCATTGAAATTTAATTTCGGAAATCAGTCTGTAAAAAATGCCAAAACAATAAAGAAGACAGCAGAACAAGATAGATTGTAGAATAATTTACTATAAAATCAGTTATAAATATCATAGTATTCCAAAAGAAATGATCTCTTGATGTCACATTTTCGTTATTTTTGATACCTATTTTTAAAAAGGTCATTATGAAGAAAATTTTTTCCGGAATGCTGATGGTCGTTTCCTTACTGCAATTACCTGCACAGGAACTCTATATGCCGAGGAATATTAAAAAAGCATATGAAAAAGGGACCCGTGATATCTCCGGAGCGCCAGGTAAAAACTACTGGCAGAATAAAGGAGCATATAATGTGGAGGTGAAAGTGGATGCCAATACAAAACTGGTTTCCGGGAAAGAAACAATTACCTATACAAACAACAGCCCGGATAGTCTGAATGAACTGGCTATTCGATTTGTGAATAACCTTCATAAGCCGCAGTCGCCAAGATCAGGATTTGTGTCTAAAGACTTTCTGTCCTCAGGACTTAAGATTAAATCCTTCATTGTAAACGGTACAAAATACGACGTCAACAGTGATGATTGGAGTACCGTTGAAAAAGTAAAATTAAAAACAGCTTTAAAACCCAAATCAAAAGCTGAAGTAAAAATTGAATGGGAATATCCGCTTTCAGTACAGAGTGGAAGAGAAGGTCAGATAGATCCGGAGACATTTTATGTAGCCTATTCTTTTCCAAGAATTTCCGTGTATGATGATTACAACGGATGGGATATGCTTCCGCACTCAGACAGACAGGAATTTTACAATGACTTCAATGACTATAGCTTTGCCATCACGGCACCCAAAAATTATGTAGTCTGGGCAACAGGAGATTTCCTGAATCCTGAAGCAGTACTTCAGCCGGAATATTTAAAAAGATATAAAGCTTCATTAAAAAGCGATAAAGTAATGCATATTGCTACAGAGCAGGAAATGAAGTCGGGTAAAGTAACCAAACCCAATAAATGGAACATTTGGAAATTTAAAGCCAGTCACATTACAGATTTCTGTTTTGCAATGAGCAACCATTATGTGTGGGATGCGGCAAGTGTTCAGTTGAAATCAAAAAGAGCAAGCGTTCAGGCAGGGTATAAAAATGGGGCAAAAGATTTTGAACACTATGTAGACTGGATGCGTTATAACCTTGATTGGTTCTCTAAAAACTGGCCGGGAGTAGAATATCCTTACAATGTGATGACCGCTATTCAGGGATATGCAGACATGGAGTATCCAATGATGATCAACGATACCAGTATTCCTGATGATCTTCAGGATGCAAGGCTGACTGCAGATCATGAAATTGCTCACACGTATTTCCCTTTTTATATGGGAATCAACGAGACGAGATATGCATTTATGGATGAAGGCTGGGCCACCACTCTGGAATATCTTATAGGAATTGATGAAAACGGAGAAGAAGCAGCTAAAGAATTTTATAAAAACTTCCGCGTTAAAAGATGGATCAATGACCCGTCTGCAGAACAGGATCAACCGGTGATTACGATGAGTACGCAGGTGAGTGGTTCCGGATATGGAAACAATTCTTATGTAAAAGCTTCTTTATCTTATCTGGCTCTGAAAGATTATTTAGGAGATGACCTTTTCAAAAAAGCATTACACCATTATATGGATAACTGGAATGGGAAACATCCGGTTCCATGGGATTATTTCAATTCTATGAATACAGGATCAGGGAAAAATCTGAACTGGTTCTTTCAAAATTGGTTTTATACCAATAATTATATTGATTTAAAAGTAACAGGTGCATCCCAGATTAATGATATGCTTACAGTAAACGTAGCGAATGTAGGAGGGTTTGCTATTCCGTTTGATGCTCTATTGTCATATGAAGACGGAACTACGGAGAAACTGCATTTCTCTCCTTCTGTTTGGGAAAAAGATCAGAAATTGACAGATCTTGTGATTCCTATTAAGAAGAAAGTAAAATCTGTAAAGCTGGATGGAGATCTGTTTATGGATTATACTCCGGAAAATAATCAAAAAAACTTATAAAGTAAAAGCCTTCAGATTTTGAAGGCTTTTGTATTTTAAAAATAAGCAGTTAGTCTTAAACCTACTGTAATATAATTAATTTTTTCTTTAGCAATCAGGTTGTTAAGCTCCTGATTCAGCTCATCACTTTCCTTGATCTCATCGCTGAAGTAATACCGGATCGTAGAGTTGATCTGGTTGTAATCTGTATAAAAAGTGAGCCCCAGTCCGGGATTGAACTTGTAGGTCATAGCAGCCCCTGTATTCCAACGGAAAGCGGGTTTAGGCTTGTATCGGGCTATCTGAAGTTCGTGATTAGGAGCATCTATATTGTCTCCTTTTACAAATACTTTCCCACTGGCAGTAGCTGCATACCCTCCCGTTAATTTTAAAGTAAGCTGCCATTTATCTGAGAATTCATGAGAAAAATAAGGTCCGATGCCTGCTGCCAGGAAGCCCATGGATTGTGTTTTAATCTCATGATCCCCAAAATCCTGCCCGTCATCAAAAGTTATTCTTTGAGATTTGATAGGGAAGCTGCTGAAGGCTACATCAGCACCCACACCCCATTTTTTTGAAAAGAAATAAGCTCCTTCCAATCCGCCTTCAAAACCGATTTGTTTTTTGTCATCCAGCTCAGATTCCCTCAGGAAATTGGTTGTACCCAATGCAGTACCCATTTTCAGGGCAAGAAAAGACGGATAATCGTTCCCTTGTATTCTGGATAGGATACTTAAATTATCCCCTTTATTCTTATAAATTTTATCAATAAAAAAATACCCCAGTTCTGTTGATATAATTCCGATACCAGCTCCCGCAAGAATATCCGGAACCCAGTGTCTGTTGTTTAAATTTCGGCCAAGTCCTGTAATGGCGGCAGAACCATACCCTGCGATACTGTAGGCTGGGTTTACCATACCATATTCCTTGTGCAGAAAGCTTGCATTGGTAAAAGCCATTGCAGCGTGCCCTGATGGAAATGAATTGTTTTTTGATCCATCCGGACGTTCAACTTTTGCTGTATATTTAATAGAATTGACTAAAATTGCCATGATAGCTAAACTTGTTCCATAAGACAAGGTAGCTCTTCCAATATTATTTCGTCCCTTTACACCTGCCAGTTTTAATCCGTAAACAGTTGCAGCCGGAGCATATTGAAGATAATCATCAAATTTAACCTTGAAATTAGGAAGATATCGGTTTCTTACCTCACGGATATTTTCCTTTTCTCCCCATGTAGCAGCCGCGGCCGTAAAAAGAAGGGCAGGAGCCACTGATTTTTTCACCCATTCTTTTTTGAAAAAAGGAGTCTTCTTCCCAAATACACAACCAGAAGAGTTGATCAGTGCAATATCTTCCCTGAGATTTCTGGATTGAATAGTGTCCTGTACTTTAATTTGGATAGTATCCTGTGCTTTTATACAGTAAAGATGCAATAGTATTCCTGATGCTAATGCTAATTTTTTCATCGTAGTGGTGCTGAAATTTAAGTCGCGTAAAAATATTAAAAAAATCTATCCCAAAAATTGAGATAGACTATTTTAATGTTTTTATAATATTCAGCTAAGTTGTTGATTATCTTAGACCAGCTCTTGGTCCGGATGCTGCTACTACAGCCTGCATTCTTGTTTTTTGATTAGCAGAGAACATTACCATAGATTTGTCATCTACATAATCCATATAGTTCATGAACATCTGAGAACGGCTTACCCCTCCACAAACTCTGTTCAGAGGATAAGTAGGATTCCCGTAGTTAGGGCCTGGAGACACAGGTGTGTCATTAGAGTAATCCGTTTGGCAACCTGTATCAGATGATCCCCAAAGGTGTGGCAGGTTTAAGTAGTGTCCTACTTCATGTGTTACGGTTCTTCCTAAGTTGAAAGGAGCAGAAGCACCGGTTTTTCCTATATACTGATATCCTATTACTAGACCATCATACCATTGTCCTGCATTTTCCGGATAATAAGCATAACCTAAAGTTCCCGGTTGGTTGTTCTCATCAAGTATTGAATTTACAACCCATATATTCATATTTTTATTCACATCAGTAGCGTCAATACCACCTGTGCTTGCTTTTTTCATTTGTTCCAGATCAGATCTCCAGCCTGTTTTTGTACTTTGTTTACGGTTGGTAGCTACTAATTTGAAACGGATTTTTACATCTCCTGCTGCTGAAGGCTGAAATGCCGAAGGAATTTTATTGATGTCAGAATTGGTAGCGCCATAATCAGCATTCAATACAGCAATTTGTTCTGCGATTCTTGCATCGGAAACATTTTGAGCGGAAGTGTTGTAAATTACATTAAAAACTACCGGAATCTCAACAGTTCCATCTGCCAGAACTTTTCCCAATTTAAGGTTTTCAGTGAATTTTTCAGTGCTGAATTCAATGTCAGTCATTTTTTGTTTTAGTGAAGGGTTTTTTAGAAGCATTGCCTGTCTTATTCCTTCTGAAGGACAGCTTCTTTTAAGTGCGCTTGGAGTGGATGCTTCCTGATCCACAGATGCTTCATTTTGATTACTTAAGTTGTCGGTGTTACACGCCGACATAAGGCCCAGAACAAGGGCTCCAAACAGGAATTTTTTCATATCGTTATAATATAATTTGGTTGAGGGTGTGAAATTATAGTATTTAAAATTGATATGCAAATAATTTGTTTAAAAATATAACAAATGTTTAAATTATTTCTTGTTTGTTTGAATTTAAATTAATCAATTGTAAAATGTATTGAATTTTAGTTAATTTTATTTATTTGTTTTATATTTCACGTTTAAGTGTGTTTTTAAGTGTAAATAATTTTATACTCTATATAATTTGTAGGATATTTTTTACAATTTAAAAGTTTTAATTGATCTTTAAAAGCAAAAGAAAAACTGTTGATTTCTTATCATATTCTTTTATAATCTGCATTAAAGTTCTAGTTTTAACATTTTTCATTAGTATATTCCTGAAATTAAGTAAGATAAGACCATAAAAAAAATCTATCTCAAGGTTGAGATAGATTTAAATTATTCTGAAAGATTTTATTCTAATATACTCTCAATCCTGATCTTGCACCAGAAGAGGCTACTACAGACTGCATTCTTGTTTTTTGTCCCGAAGAGAACATAAACATAGCTGCATCATCTACATAATCCATGTAGTTCATAAACATTACAGATCTTTGTACACCGCTGCACGTATTGTATAGAGGGTAAGAAGGTTTTCCGTAATTCGCTGTAGTTTGTGTAGGAGTGTCGCTTACCAGGTCGTTTCCACAATTAGCATCCCCCCAGATGTGTCTTAGGTTTAAATAATGGCCTACTTCATGTGTAGCTGTTCTTCCAAGATTGAAAGGTGAAGAGGCACCGGTTTTTCCAAAATAAGGAGCACCAATTACAACACCGTCATTCCATAATCCTGCAGATTCCGGGAAGGTAGCATATCCAAGAATTGTACGGCCCTGGCTGGTCATTTTCCCTACGATCCAGATATTAAGATAATTAGTAGGATTAGTAGCATCAATTCCTCCTTTGGAAGCTTTTTTCATATCATCATTAGTAGACCAGCTTGTTTTTGTAGTAGATTTTCTAATGGTATTTACAAGTCTGAATTTTACTTTTGTATCACCTGAACTTACAGATTGAAATTCTGTGGGTATTTTGCTGACATCGCTGTTGGTTCCGGAATAGTCAGCATTTAATACTGCAATCTGTTCAGCGATTCTTGCATCAGAAACATTTTCTGCTGTAGTTTTGTATACTACATTTACAATAACAGGGATTTCTACCGTACCATCGGCAAGAACTTTTCCAACTTTCAGATCATTTGCGAATTTTTCTGTATTGGTTTCCAATGCTGAAAATCTTTGTTGAAGTTCGGGGCTTTTTTTCAATGCCTCCTGTCTGATTTCTTCAGAAGCACAGCCTCTTTGGGCTAAACCGGCAGTCGTTGCTGGTTCATCAGCAGGGTTTTCATTTTGATTGTTGATGCTGTCATTGTTACATGCAGCCATTAAGCTGAGCATAAGAGCTCCAAATAATAGTTTTTTCATATCAAAATCTTTTTGTTTGAGAATGTGAATTTATATTATTTGAAATTGATATGCAAATGTTTTTCTTATTTTGTTGTGAAATCAATAAATATTTTAACGTTTGCTTGGTTTTAATTTACTATTATTTGAAATGTTTTGAATTTTAATCAATTTTTAAAAATGCACGATTGTGTTTTTTGTTTTTGATTGTTTTTTATGAATGTTTTTCGTTTAAATTTATTTTTGAAAGAAATTTTTAATGATGAATTTTAGTTTGCAAAACCATTTTTAATAGCAAATACAGCCAGCCCGACACGGGTTTTCAAATCCAGTTTTTCACAAAGCTGATCGCGGTAGCTTTCCACTGTTCTTGGGCTGCAGCACATTCTGTCTGCAATTTCTTTATAGCTAAGTTCTGTTACGGTATACTTTAGGAACTCCTTCTCTCTGTCGGAAATTCTTACGGCAATTTCAGCTTCCGTTTCTTTGTTAAGATTAGAAAAAATAATTTTAGATGCCCAGTCAGGATAGAAGAAACCATCACTGTTCAGTCGGGTCAATGCTGTTTCCAGATCTCTTGGATGTGTGTTTTTTAAAAGATATCCTTTTGCCCCGCTTTTAATCATCTTAATTACACTGTTATCGTCTCCCTGCATACTAAGCGCCATAATTTTAATGTCAGGATGATTTTTTGTAAGCCAGGCAGCGGTTTCAAAACCATCCATAATCGGCATACTGATATCTAAAAGGATGATATCCGGAATGGTATTTCCTTCCTCAATTTTTTGGATGAGATCTTTTCCGTTTTCACATACATAGATGACTTCAAACTCGTTGAAATTACCAATAATGCCTTCCAGGGCTTTTGCAATAAGTATATGGTCGTCAACAATTACTATAGATTTCTTCATGACTGTTTTTTTAAGATAATATTGATTCGGGTTCCCGTATTTTCCCGGCTTTCCATATGAAAATTTGCTCCTATGATTTCTGCTCTGTTTTTCATGTTGGTAAGACCTATTCCGTTAGATTTGATCTGTGAAGTATCAAACCCGATTCCGTCATCGCGGATATCAAGTTCCCAAAGGACATCTTCGGAAGTATTCAGGCCGATAAAAATATTTTTACAGCGTGAATGTTTTATACTGTTCTGAATAAATTCCTGAGTGATTCTGAGCAACATATTTTTATGAACAAAACCTAGATCCAGTTGTTTAAAATTGTGTTCAAAATTGACCGTACATTTTTTAAAAGAATTGGTATTGTCTACTTCTTCCTGTATCAAAGTTACAATTTCCTTCTGGTTGATATTGTCATCCGTCAATGTTTTCGACAAGCTTCTAAGATCCTGCAAAGATTGATTGATGATTTGAGAAACCTGATCTATTCTTTCGCTTGCTTCGGGGACCTTATTCTCGTAAAGCATCTGTTGAACATAAAGGCTTACCAGAGTGAGCTTTTGACCGATATTATCATGCAGTTCCCGGCCAATCTGCTGCATGGTGGCCTGCTGTATTTCCAATTGGGTAGCAAGGAGTTCTCTTTGATGAAGTTCATTTTTCATCTCAATTTCATTCAGATATTCTCTTTTTCTCTGTCTGTAATTCCGGATATAGATGAATACCGCTATTACAAACATCAAAAAAAAGATGTTGAATGAAATAATGGTTATTAAGAGTTCTGTTTTCCCCATATGAATGAACTTGCAAATAAAATATACATCACTGCTCCTGAAACCTGGAAGTATATAAAATAAATATCCCAGATATCTATATATTTCCATAGGAGAGAGTTAAACGTCATAAATGGCTGATTGGCAATATAAAAAAGTGTAATTCCCAGATTAATATAAAACATTCTGTTTTTACTGAAATTGAGAATTTCGGAAGAATTAACCTGTTTATAATACTCCATAATGACAAGACCCATTAAAAGTAAGCAACCTATATTATAATTGAAAGAAAAGATTACTTTCTTTTCCGGGAAGAAAAGTCCCCTGAGGATATATGATAAAATGTATATGCCCGTCAAAATGTAAAACAGTTTTACTTTCTTGAGAGATTCTTTTGCATACAGCCAATAAAAAAATATAAATTGCAATGGGATCACAAAGTAGTTGTAAAAGTTTATTCTGTCTATTTTAAGCGGTTTTTCTCCCCATTTTACTGCTGATTCACAAAGAAAAATAAGAATGAGATAGATGGCCAGATATTTCCAGGATTGTTTTTTTACACGGTTATAATAAATCAGGGAGATTAAAGCAGCAAAGGCTTCTCCCCAATACATAAATGTTGAAAAAATTTTTTGAATCTCAGTCATATTGCGTTTAAGAAAAGTAATTAATAAGATGTGCCCATAGGGGGAGCTGGTGGAATAAGTATTCCGCTATTTTCTCCTACGGTGCCATCATCTTCGGAATGTTTGTAAGCTGCACTTCGTGCCGTGCTTAAGCCAATTGCTCTATTGTCTCCGCCATCTGCTTGAAGAGTATTAAAATCAGAATGATAGGCTACTCCGCTTTCATCTGTTTTTTTTATGGTAGGAATTAAAACCAACGTATGCTTTTCGGCATATTCCTGGGGTACGGGATGAGATGCCATGATATCCCAGTTTTCAGTTTTAGGATAGGAAGCATAGTAGAATCTGATTCCGAGATCTTCATCAGAAGCAGAAGGGTTCACCTTTGCAGCTTCTTCTTCTATTTTTGCAATGAAGTTTTTTAATTTCGGAAGATCAAACCAGATAGAATTGGCGTCATCTATTCCTAAAGCGGTATTAATAGCACTTAAATGATTTTGACGGTAATTGTCGATCAGAACTTGGATAAGACTATTTGACATTATTCCAGGTTGTAGCGGATTGTTTGATTCTGTATTCATAGCTTAGCGTTTTACGGATGAAACTCAATTAATATGCAAATCTCGGAAAAAATATGGTAGAAAATGTATTCATGAATAGGGAATTATACTGTTATTTTTACCGTGTTTTTACGGATTGCAGTAATCGCAGTAACTTATAATGAATTTATACAAAAAAACGGAGAAAAACATATTTCTCCATTTTCTTCTAAATGCAAGGGTATTTCCTCCAGTCTCTGCAAATATATCCTGATGTACAGCAAAGGTTGACAGGGCAGTTCATGTTTTCGTCACACATGATGATAGGAGAGATAAGCCCACCGTCGATTTTCTTTAAATCATTTCTTTTTAACTTTTTCATACTGATTTTGTTTGAGTTAGTGATAAATTTGTATAGTAAATATAATTATATTTCACTAATAAAGGATAAAATGTGTGAAAAATAAGTGCTGCAGATCATTCTACAGCACTTATTCACAAAAATAATGTATATGAAAAAAACTATTTATTGTTCAGTAGGTCTGAAAACCAAACCTGTTTCTACGAAATAATCCAAAGTAATTCTGTCTCCATCGTTTACCTTTCCTGCAAGAATCTCTTTTGACAGTTTATTGAGTACTTCCTGCTGGATCACTCTTTTTAATGGTCTTGCTCCGAAAGCAGGGTCATAACCTTTCTCCATCAGGTAATCTACCGCGTCCTGAGTGAAAGTCATAATAATGTTTCGTTTTGATAACATTTCATTGAATCCTCTCAGCTGGTACTGAACGATTTTTCCGATTTCTTTTTTTCTTAAAGGCTGGAACAGTACTATTTCATCAATTCTGTTCAGGAATTCCGGACGAAGAGTTTGTTTTAGCAGATCGAAAATTTCTCCTTTTGTTTTATCTACAATTTCATCCTGATTTTCCTCCGTAAGATTCTCAAAATTCTCCTGAATAAGATGTGAACCTAAATTCGAGGTCATAATGATGATTGAATTTTTAAAATTAACCACGCGGCCTTTATTATCAGTCAGACGTCCATCATCCAAAACCTGTAGTAAAGTGTTGAATACATCAGGATGTGCTTTTTCAATTTCATCTAGAAGGACCACAGAATAAGGTCTTCTTCTCACAGCTTCAGTCAGTTGTCCGCCTTCATCATATCCTACATATCCCGGAGGCGCTCCTACCAATCTCGAAACACTGTGACGTTCCTGATATTCACTCATATCAATTCTCGTCATATTATTTTCGTCATCAAATAAGAACTCTGCCAATGCTTTTGCAAGTTCAGTCTTACCAACTCCAGTTGTTCCGAGGAATAAGAAAGACCCGATAGGTTTTTTATCATCACTAAGACCGGCTCTGTTTCTTCTGATAGCATCAGCAACCGCCTGGATAGCTTCATCTTGTCCTACTACTCTGTGATGTAATTCAGATTCCAGATTTAATAATTTATCTCTTTCGGATTGTAATAATTTAGTTACAGGAATACCTGTCCACTTAGCAATCACTTCGGAAATATTTTCTGCGGTAACTTCTTCTTTAATCAGCTCATTCTGATGGTTCTGCATTTCAAGCTCCATCTTCGTGAATTCTTCCTCTTTTTCACGAAGTTTTCCATATTGGATCTCCGCTACTTTTGCATAATCTCCAGATCTTGAAGCTCTTTCTGCTTCATGTTTCAGAGATTCAATATCTTTTTTGATCTGGGTAAGATCTTCACTTTTCTGTTTTTCTTTCAGCCATTTGGCATTGATCTCATTTCTCTGTTCGGAAATTTTAGCAATATCTTCTTTCAGGTGATCAATTTTAGTCTGATTGCCTTCTCTTGAAATAGCTGCCAGTTCAATCTCCAGCTGCATCAGTCTTCTGTCCAGTACATCCAGCTCTTCCGGCTTGGAATTGATTTCCATTCTCAGTTTGGCAGAAGCCTCATCAATCAAGTCAATCGCTTTATCCGGTAAGAAACGGTCTGAAATATATCTTTGAGACATTTCCACAGCCGCAATAATTGCTTCATCCTTGATTCTTACCTTGTGGTGAGCTTCATATTTATCTTTAATACCACGAAGAATTGAAATAGCAGATTCAGTATCCGGTTCTTCCACCATTACTTTCTGGAAACGTCTTTCCAACGCTTTATCTTTTTCAAAATACTTTTGATACTCGTTCAGAGTAGTGGCTCCAATAGCTCTTAATTCTCCTCTTGCCAAAGCAGGCTTTAAGATGTTGGCAGCATCCATAGCTCCTTCACCACCACCGGCACCCACCAATGTATGAATCTCGTCAATGAAAAGAATAATCTGTCCGTCAGATTTGATGACTTCATTCACAACAGATTTCAGACGCTCTTCAAATTCACCCTTGTATTTAGCTCCGGCGATCAAAGCTCCCATATCCAATGAGAATAACGTTTTGTCCATCAGGTTTTCAGGGACGTCACCATTGATAATTCTGTGCGCAATTCCTTCAGCAATGGCTGTTTTACCTACACCCGGTTCTCCGATAAGGATCGGGTTGTTTTTGGTTCTTCGGGAAAGGATCTGTAAAACCCTTCTGATTTCTTCATCACGCCCGATTACAGGATCCAGTTTTCCTTCTGCTGCTAATTCATTGAAGTTTTTAGCATATTTATTTAAGGATTGGTACGTTTCTTCTGAGCTTGCAGAAGTTGCTTTACTTCCTTTTCTTAATTCTTTAATCGCACCTTCCAGCAGATTTTTGGTTACCCCCATATCTTTCAGCATTTTGGATACTTCAGAGCTGGTTTCCAAAAGAGATAGCCATAAATGCTCAATTGTTACATATTCATCATCCATCTTTTTGGCAATGTTAGGAGCATCCAGTAATACTTTGTTAGCAGATTGTGAAAGATAAATGTTTCCTCCCTGTACTTTTGGAAGTTTTTCTAAATTTTCACGGTTGCGCTCTCTTACTAAATTAGCATCTGCTTCAGATTTTTTAAGTAGGAAAGGCGATATATTTTCATCCACCTGAAAGATTCCTTCAAGAAGATGTTGAGGTTCGATACTTTGATTGCCTAATTCCATAGCAAGCTGTTGTGCTGCCTGGATGGCTTCCTGTGATTTTACTGTATATTGATTCAGGTTCATATTTTATATATTTTTTGGTAATGATTTGTTCAAAGTTTAGTTTTAAAAAAACATCAAGAAACCAAATTTTGAGGCTCAGTTTCTTAATGCCATCAATTATTTAATCATTTATTCGATGACTATATCGCAAAAAGTGTTCAATTATTAAATTTACAAAAAAATAGGACAAATTTTCCGGATATTGTATTTTTAACGGAAATTTAACTTGACAAAATTTCCGATTTCGTAATTATTTCTTTGAAATCCATGAACAAATAGTCAGAATTAGGTAAAATAACCAAATGATGAAACTGAAATTGAAGAGTCTTGTGCTTTTTATGATCAAAAACAAAGCAGTTTAAATCAGAATAATTACTTTTGCATTTTACCAGATGGAACTAAAAGAAAAACAGAGAAAAATACTAGATGTAGCGGTAGAGCTTTTCAAAGAGAAAGGTTATATGGGAAGCTCGGTAAGGGACCTGGCTACAAAACTCAATATCAAGGCAGCATCACTTTATGCACATATCCGTTCAAAAGAAGAAATTTTGGAATGGATTTGCTTTGGCATTGCTCAGGAATTTTTCGATGAACTTCAGGAAGTAAAAAATACAAATATAGCTCCGAGAGAAAAACTGAATCTACTATTAGATAAACACCTTTCGGTTGTTCTTAAAAATCGAGATGTCACTCATATTTATTCCAATGAATGGAAACATCTTGAAGAAAAACTTCCCGAGTTTATAGAATTAAGAAAAAATTATCAGCAGGAAGTTGAAAAACTGATTTCTGAAATCTATAGAGCTGAAAACTGGGAACTGAAATCACCCTCATTTACGACAAGATTTATTCTTCATACTTTAAACAATTCTTATTTCTGGTTCAAGAGAAGCAGTGATTCTACTGATGAAATTACCGAAGAAATCAGAGATAAAATACTTTTTGGTCTATTAGGAAACCAGAAAGTATAGTCTTTGGGAAAGAAAGTCATTAATCATTTTACATTATACTTTTTATAAAATAGGGCAGCTCAGCTTCAATTACGTTATTTAGAATCATTCAAAATATGACATAAATCATAAAAATTTTGCCAGCTTCCAAAATCTTTTTAAATTTACACCTAACAAATGTTAGTTAGTTTTATGGATTTTTCAGTTGAATATCTGGAGCTGGGTCAGTTGAGACAGCTTCAATCCGACCGGTTGATGAGTTTGATCAGCTATTTGGGGGAGAAGTCGGAATTTTATAAAAAGAAATTTGATGAATTGCAAATATCTCCACAGGATATAAGGTCGATTGAGGATATAACGAAACTTCCTATTACTTACAAACAGGATTTAAGAGATAACTATCCATTTGGACTATTTACCGTTCCTAAAAATGAGCTTCAGCGTATACACTGCTCAAGCGGAACCACAGGAAAGCCAACGGTAGTAGGATATACCAAAGAAGATGTAGACCTATTCAGTGAAGTGGTGGCCAGATCTTTAAATGCTGCAGGAGCAAAACCAGGAATGCAGCTGCACAATGCTTATGGTTACGGAATTTTCACCGGAGGATTAGGACTTCATTACGGAGCAGAAATGCTGGGAATGAGTGTTCTTCCTATTTCTGGGGGAATGACTGCGAGACAGGTAGATCTGATTGTGGATTTTAAACCGGAAGTCATTTGCTGTTCGCCTTCGTATGCATTAACTATTGCGGATGAATTTGCGAAAAGAGGAATTTCTGCGGACGAAATCAGCCTTAAGTATGCAGTATTAGGTTCAGAGCCATGGACGGAAATTATCAGAGGGCATATTGAAGAAAGGTTAGGTGTTCATGCAACCAATATCTACGGGTTGAGCGAAATTATCGGTCCCGGAGTTTCCATGGAGGATTTTGAAGAGAAAGGCGGAGGTTATATCTGGGAAGATCATTTCTATCCTGAAATTTTAGATCCGGTTACCAAACAGCCGGTTCCTTTCGGAGAAGAAGGTGTATTGGTGATTACAACATTAACGAAAAAAGCAATGCCGCTTCTTCGTTACTGGACCAATGATATCACAAGCCTTTACTATGATGAAAATGCCAAAAGAACGATGGTGAAAATGAGACCCATTGTCGGAAGAGCAGATGACATGCTGATTGTAAGAGGTGTAAATGTCTACCCAAGCCAGATTGAAGATGCTTTCTCTTATGTGGAAGGAGTAGTTCCTAACTATTATTTAACACCTATTGAAAAAGAACATATGTGTATTGCTTTGGATATTGATGTTGAAATAGATGATGAGCTGGTAAAGACACAAAAAATAGAAGCAAATACCGATGATTATTTTAATTTTGTCGGGAACTTTGGAAAAAACATAGAAAACGAAATAAAAAAGCGGGTAGGAATCACCACGAAAGTGAAAGTTCATGCCCAGGACAGCCTGCCGAAGTGCGAAGGTGGAAAAATTAATAGAATACTTAAAAAATAATGAATTCATTTTATAAACTTAAAACAGTTAAAGTTCAGAAAGACACTTCCGAAGCAGTCAGTGTGGCAGTGGAAATCCCTGAAGAACTGAAAGATAAGTTCAGGTTCAAACAAGGGCAGTATCTGAATTTCCGAATGATGATCAACGGAAATGAGGAAAGACGTTCTTACTCTATCTGTAATGCTCCGAGTGAAAAGAGCAATACACTGGAAGTATTGGTAAAGTTGCTTGAAGGCGGAAAAGTATCAGGCTATTTCAATGAGCATCTTCACATGGATGAAATACTGGAAGTAATGCCTCCAATGGGTGGTTTTAATACTTCTTATCATCCTACAAACGTTAAAACGTACATCGGTTTGGCTGCGGGTAGCGGAATTACTCCTGTTTTATCCAATATTAAAGAAAGTCTTTATCAGGAACCTAACAGTAATGCTTACCTGTTCTATAGCAACAGAAGCATGAACCATATTTTAAGAAAAGCTGAAATTGACAGACTGGTAGAGCATTTCAATGGAAGGTTGAAGGTAATTTATCTGGTAAGTCGTGAAAAACATGAAGATCCTGTTTTTGAAGGAAGAATTTCTTCTGAGAAATTAGAGCAGCTATTTGAAAGATATACAGATATCGACGTAAGAGAAGCTACTTATTTCATTTGCGGGCCTGCAGAAATGATCAAAGGAATTGCAGACTATCTGAAAAAAGATAAAAAAGTGCCTGCTATCCAGGTTTTATTTGAATATTTTACCGCTCCCGATGAAGAAAATACAGAGGAAATGAGCGATGAATTCAAGGCAATTGCCAATATCGAAAGTATGGTAACGGTAATTATTGATGATGATGAATATTCGTTCCACCTTAATTCCAAAAAAGAGAGTATCTTAGATAAAGCATTGAAAGACAATCTTCCTGTGCCTTTTGCGTGTAAAGGAGGAGTTTGTTGTACGTGTAAAGCGGAAGTTCTGGAAGGAGAAGTTTTCATGGAGAAAAACTATGCGCTTACCGAAGAAGAAGTAGCCAGAGGCTTCGTTCTTACCTGCCAATGTCACCCGACAACCAATGTGGTGATGCTTAATTATGATGTTTAAATTGTATTAACGATTGACTGTAATTTGTATTCATGAATGCATTAATACTTTTTACATTTTACAAAAAACAAAAAAATGGACTTAGAAAAATTTGTACAATACGTACATGACGAAAATAAAGTAGAACCAAAAGATGTAATGCCCGATGATTACAGAAAACTATTGGTTCGTCAGATTTCACAGCATGCCCATTCTGAAATTGTAGGAATGCTACCGGAAGCTAACTGGATTTCCAGAGCACCTTCATTGAGAAGAAAAATGGCTCTTCTGGCTAAAGTTCAGGATGAGGCTGGCCACGGGTTATATCTTTATTCTGCAACAGAAACTTTAGGAGACGGAAGTATCAGAGCAGACAGAGATGCTACTTATGATGATATGCTGGAAGGAAAAGCAAAATACTCAAGTATTTTCAATTATCCAACACTAAGCTGGGCTGATATAGGAGCTATCGGTTGGCTGGTAGATGGTGCAGCCATCATGAACCAGGTAATGCTGATGGGGAATTCTTACGGTCCTTATTCCAGAGCAATGGTGAAAATCTGTAAAGAAGAATCTTTCCACCAAAGACAGGGATATGAAATTTTAATGGCGCTTTGCCGTGGTACCAAGCAACAGAAAGAAATGGCTCAGGCTTCATTGAATCGTTTCTGGTGGCCGGCTCTAATGATGTTTGGACCTAATGATGACAGCTCGCCAAACTCTAAGATCTCTATGAATTACAGAGTAAAAAGAGAAAGTAACGACAGCCTTCGTCAGAGATTTATCGACGTTACAGTTTCTCAGGCCGAATTTTTAGGATTAACTGTTCCGGATAAAGACCTGAAATGGAATGAGGAAAGACAACATTATGATTTCGGAGAACTTCCTTGGGATGAATTCATGGAAATCTTAAAAGGAAACGGACCTTGCAATAAAAAGCGTATTGAAACCAAGAGAAAAGCTCAAAGAGAAAACTCTTGGGTGAAAGAAGCGGCAGCAGCTTTTGCAGAAAAACAACAAAAAGAAGTAATATAATAATGTAACAATATACCAATGTAGAAATGTAACAATCATTGTCATGCTGAGCTTGTCGAAGCATCTCATTGTTAAACTGGTACATTGATACATTGTTAAATTAATTTGACTATGGCAAATTTAGATATGTGGGAAGTGTTTATTCAAACTAAACCGGGATTATCTCACAAACACGTTGGAATTGTACAGGCACCAACAGCAGAAATGGCTTTGCAAAATGCAAGAGACGTTTATACAAGAAGAAAAGAAGGAACTTCTGTTTGGGTGGTTCCAAGTAAATATATTGTGACTTCAGAAGGGGTAGATAAAGAAGCTTTCTTTGATCCGGCTGATGATAAACTATACCGTCACCCGACTTTCTACGAGATTCCAAACGATGTAAAAAATATGTAAAATAGCTAATGGCTGTTAGCTGCTTGCAATTTGCCAAAAGCTATATGCCAAAAGCCAAAAGCTAAAATAATGAACCCATTATATAATTATTTATTAAAACTAGCAGACGACAGTTTCATTATGGGACAGCGTTTGTCTGCATGGTGTGGTGAAGGCCCTTATTTGGAGGAAGATATTGCATTAACAAATATCGCGTTGGATGAGTTGGGTCAGGCAAACAACTTTTATGTTTATGCTTCAAGAGTAATCGACAACGGTAAAAACGAAGACGATTTAGCCTTTTTAAGATACGAACATGAATATGTAAATGCACACTGGACAGAACTTCCAAACGAAGATTATGCTCAGACGATTCTGAAAGTTTATGTTTTTGCAGTGTATCAGAAACTGATGTATGAAGCATTGTCCAGCTCTGCAGATGAAGAACTTTCAGCTATTGCTCAGAAATCATTAAAAGAAGTAAGATATCATTATACTCATGCTGCATCATGGATGAAAATTTTCGCCCAGGGAACAGAAGAAAGTAAATCCCGTGTAGTAAAAGCCATTGAAGATATCTGGGAATATACAAAAGGACTTTTTGCTAAAACAGAAGGTGAAGATGATCTTATTGCTTTGAATATCGTTCCGAATGCAGATGAATTATACAAAGAATTCGTTGCCATTACGGAAAAAGATTTCAATGATTTTGGGTTGGAATATCCTGTAAATCCTTTCATGCAGCCAAAATCAAGAACAGGATATCATACAGAATATTTCGGATTTATTCTTTGTGAACTTCAGTATATGCAGAGAGCATATCCTGGGTGTACTTGGTAAATTTGAAATTCTATGAATATCTATAAATTTTACAAACCAAGAAGCTTTGATTTCTTTATAGGAGATTTGATAAGTAATGATATTGCCATAAATCTAGTAACAAAAGAAGAAATTAATATTTCTAATTATCGTAGGGAGGAAATAGAATTAATTTCCAATGAATTCGTCATTACTAATATTCAACAATTTTTTATATCTAAAAACAGCATAATTTTCAAGCTCTATATAATTTATGGTAGAGAATTAAATATGTTAAAGGCTGAATTTTTTGGATATAAAGTATATCAGATTAACGAAGAGGCTATTGAATATGATTATAAGGAATTAGTTGGAATACTTAACTCTAGAATTGATTTAGATACAAATCAAGAAGAATATTCTTCATTTAAAATAGCGATGAATTTAAAGTTTGAATCATTTTATACTTTAAATTCATTGATTGATAGGTGTTTAAGTTATGGTGTCATGACTGAGGATGAAATTTTAAACTTTATCATTTTAAATATAGAAGAAATAAAATAGATTGAAAAATCCTTTAGAAATATTAGAAATGGTTCCCGATCCGGAAATTCCGGTAATCAATATTGTGGAATTAGGTATTGTAAGAGAAGCAAAAATTACCAGCGAGAATTCTTGTGAAGTAACAATTACGCCGACTTATTCTGCCTGTCCCGCTATGTTTACCATTGAGGAAGACATCATGAAGATCATGAAAGAAAACGGATGGGAAGCAAAAGTAGTAACCAAAATGTTTCCGATATGGACAACGGACTGGATTACTGATGAAGCAAGAGAAAAACTTCGTGTTTACGGAATCACCCCTCCTGAAAAAGGAGCAGACGAACATCACATCGGGAAACCGAAAAAATGTCCGCGTTGTGGTTCTGAGCATACCAAACAGATCAGCAGATTTGGGTCTACCTTGTGTAAAGCCTCTTATCAGTGTTTAGACTGTCTGGAACCTTTTGATTATTTTAAATGTCATTAATGTAACATAAGATTAATACCCAATTTATCAATAAAAATGACGGATATGCAGCGCATAACGATGCTATTGTTAGATTGTTAAAATCTTAGGTTGTTACATGAATTTATATTGTTAAATTAGTGCATTGTTAAATAATAAATTAATAAAAACTATGTATACACAACTCGATATTGAAACGCATTTTGACGGGAAGCTTAAAATCGCATATCTTAATCAACCGGAAACAATGAACGCCCTTACCAAGCCGGCTTTATCAGATCTTAGAGATTTTGTTAAAGAATGCAGTGAAGACGAAACGGTAAGATGTGTTGCTATTTCCGGAAGAGGAAGAGCGTTTTGCTCAGGTCAGAATCTGGATGAAGCTTTTGTGGTAGGTAAAGAACACCATGATCATGACATCATCAGAAAAATTGTGGTAGATTATTATAACCCTTTAGTGTTAGAAGTTACCCGTTGTAAAAAACCGGTTGTTGCTTTAGTAAACGGTCCTGCAGTAGGAGCCGGAGCGATGTTGGCTTTGATTTCTGACTTCGTTTTAGCGAATGAGAAAGCATATTTTGCTCAGGCATTTTCAAATATCGGTTTAATTCCTGATACAGGAGGAACGTATTTCTTACCGAAGCTTTTAGGTAGACAGTTGGCCAATTATTTAGCATTTACAGGTAAAAAATTATCTGCAGAAGAATCTAAAACTCATGGTCTTGTCGCTGAAGTTTTCACTGAAGAAGAATTCATTCCAAAATCTATGGAAATTCTTGAAAGAATGTCGAATATGCCGACAGCAGCTCTTAAACTTACAAAAAAAGCTTTTGCCAATTCTTATACCAACACATTGAAAGAACAGCTTGAGCTGGAAGGAGATCTTCAGCAGGAAGCTGCAGGTACAGAAGATTTCATTGAGGGAGTAAATGCCTTTTTACAGAAAAGAAAACCTAATTATAAAGGAAGATAAATTTCGTATTAATGTATTCATGTAAAATGTATTAATGATTTTTAAAACGATTTACATGAATACATTTTACATTAATACATTGTACAAATAAAAATGAATATTGGAATTATTGGGGCAGGAACCATGGGTGTAGGAATTGCTCAGGTGGCTGCCACAGCAGGATGCAAAGTAGTATTATTCGATGCTAATGCTCCGCAAATTGATAAAGCGCTTGCTGGTTTAGAAAAAAACCTTCAAAAGCTAACAGAGAAAGGTAAAATCTCTCAGGAAAAAGCAGCAGAAATCAGAAACAATATCGTAAAAGGTGAAGCATTGCAGGATTTAAAAGATTCTGATTTGGTGATCGAAGCGATTATTGAAAACAAAGACATCAAAACCAAAGTGTTTACAGAACTTGAAAATTATGTTTCAGAAAGCTGTATCATCGGTTCCAATACTTCATCTATTTCTATCACCTCTCTTGGTGCAGAACTAAAGAAACCGGAGCGTTTCATCGGAATTCACTTTTTCAATCCGGCTCCGTTGATGCCTTTAGTGGAAGTTATTCCATCCTTATTAACAGAAAAAACATTAGCAGAAAAAATATACAACCTCATGAAAGAATGGGGGAAAACTCCTGTTATTGCCAAAGATATTCCAGGATTTATCGTCAACAGAATTGCCAGACCTTATTATGGGGAAGGGATTAGAATTGTTGAAGAAAACATTGCAACACCGGAACAGGTGGATGACGCAATGAAAACTTTGGGGAATTTCAAAATGGGACCTTTTGAATTGATGGATCTTATTGGAGTTGATGTGAATTTTTCGGTAACAACAACCGTTTATAAGGATTATTTCTACGATCCGAAATATAAACCATCATTACTTCAGCAAAGAATGTCTGAAGCAAAACTTCACGGAAGAAAAACAGGAAAAGGTTTCTACGATTACAGTGAAGGAGCAGAAAATCCTGTTGCCCAAAAAGATGATGCTTTGTATCAGCAGATCTTTTTAAGAATCATTTCAATGTTGATCAATGAAGCTGTTGAAGCTAAAAGACTGGGCGTTGCGAATGATGAAGATCTCGAACTGGCAATGCAGAAAGGAGTAAACTATCCGAAAGGCTTATTAAGCTGGGGGAAAGAAATCGGGTATGCAAAAATCTCCGAAACCCTTCAGAACCTTTACGAAGAATATCAGGAAGAAAGATATAGACAGAGTCCTTTACTGAGAAAATTATAAACCTACAGAAATCTAATAGTTGAACTGTCATGCTGAGCGAAGTCGAAGCATATTACTGTAAAGATTTAACTGTTACATTAGAAAAACTTCATGAATATAGAAGAATTCAGGGCAGAGCTGGAAACCAGACTTTCAATAGAGAAACAGTATTTAATTCAGGAGGCTTCTTCTGTTGATGAGCAGGAAAGACTTGAACTGTTAGGAAAGTTTAATGAAAAATATAAAGAGCTGATCAAAAGATTAGCCAAAGAAAATGGAATTGATTTAAACGCATTCTTTCCCTCTGAAAATTCATCGGACTCAGAAAATCTTTCCTACGAACAGATTATTCTTGGTAAAACAATGAGTGTTTACGACAGATTGTCCGATGAGCTGTATGAAGAAATAACAAACATATAATTAATAGAAATGAATCCAAGACAAGTAGCAGATTATATGTTCAATCAGGATTATTTTTCCCAATGGATGAATATTAAGATGATTGAAGTAAAAGAAAATTACTGTTTAATAGAAATGCCCATTAAGAAAGATATGATTAACGGGCTTAAAACAGTTCATGGCGGAGTTACCTTTGCTTTTGCAGACTCAGCGCTGGCATTTTCTTCCAACAATAAGGGTGATGCAGCTGTTGCACTAAACTGTATTATCAATTTTACCAAAGCCGGAAAAGAAGGCGATGTTTTCAGAGCTGAAAGTATTTTGGTCAATGATACCAGAAAAACGGCGGTGTACGATATTCAGATTACCAATCAAAATAAAGAACTGATTGCAAAATTTGTAGGAACAGTCTACAAAATCGGAAAGAAAGTAACCGAACTATAAAAACACTAACCAGATACCAGATTAACCAAAATGAGAAAAATATTTCTATTGCTTTTTTGGATTTCATCTTTATTGATGAATGCTCAGCAGCAAGTAAACGAAGCTTTGAAAAAAGAACTCGACGAGATCATGAAGGTAGATCAAGGGTACAGAATGCTTTTCGATTCTGAAATAACACCGGAAAAAAGAGAACAGCTCTTGGAAGACCTGAACATTGATAAAGAAGAATTCAAAAAGAAAAGCTGGCAGCTGGTTGCAGAGCATGACAGCCTGAACATTCAAAAAATTGAAAACATTATTTCAAAGTATGGCTATCCTGGAAAAATATTGGTTGGAGAACCTACAAATAAGGCAGCTTGGTACGTGATCCAGCATTCAACCAAAATTGGAAAATATCTGCCTCTCATTAAGGAAGCTGGAAAAAAGAAAGAAATTCCGTTTACCTGGGTTGCTATGATGGAAGACCGATACCTTATGAATGAAAATAAAGAACAGATCTATGGAACGCAGGGAAAAGGAGAAATGACAAAAGATAAGGACGGCAAGGAAGTCTTTATCAGTTTTGTTTGGCCTGTAAAAGATCTTAAAAATGTAAATAAAAGAAGAAAAAAGGCTGGGTTTGATTCTACTTTTGAGGAAAATGTCAAAAGGATGTATGGACCGGATTTTAAGTACGAACCCTATACTTTAAAGCAGGTTTTAGAACTAAGAAATAAAAACAAATAAATAGAAAAGGGAGAGTTTGATAATTTCAAATTATTGCATTATCCTATTTTCAAAGTAAAAATTATGAACAACGTATACATTATAGACTATGTCAGAACTCCCATCTCAAAACTACAGGGAGGATTATCAGAAGTAAGAGCAGATGATTTGGCAGCTATTGTGATCAAAGAAGTGGTTGCTAGAAATCCCGAAGTTCCTGTAGAGGAAATTGAAGACGTTATTTTCGGATGTGCCAATCAGGCGGGAGAAGATAACAGAAACGTAGCAAGAATGGGACTTTTGTTGGCTGGTCTTCCTTATAAAATTGGTGGAGAAACTGTCAACAGACTATGTGCTTCAGGAATGTCTGCGGTAGCGAATGCATTTCGTTCTATTGCTGCCGGAGAAGGAGAAATTTATATTGCCGGAGGAGTAGAACATATGACACGTTCTCCATATGTGATGTCAAAACCTGGTGCTGCTTTCGGAAGAGATAGTCAGATGTTTGATACCACTTTCGGATGGCGTTTCATCAACCCTAAGATGAAAGAATTATATGGAGTTGACGGAATGGGTGAAACGGCTGAAAACTTAGCAGATATCCACCAGATCAACAGAGAAGATCAGGATAAATTTGCCCTTTGGTCTCAGCAGAAAGCTACAAAAGCACAGGAAAGCGGAAGACTGGCAGAAGAAATTGTAAAAGTTGAAATTCCTCAGAGAAAAGGAGATCCTGTTGTTTTTGAAAAAGATGAATTCATTAAGCCAACTTCTTCTATGGAAGGTCTTGCAAAACTTCGTCCTGCTTTCAGAAAAGAGGGAACGGTAACTGCAGGAAATGCTTCAGGAATGAATGACGGTGCTGCTGCTTTGATTTTAGCAAGCGAAGAAGCCGTGAAAAAATATGGATTAAAGCCAAAAGCCAGAATTTTAGGGTCATCTGTAGCAGGAGTAGAGCCAAGAATTATGGGGATTGGACCGGTAGAAGCTACTCAAAAGCTGTTGAAAAGACTGAATCTTTCTCTGGAGGATATGGACATTATTGAACTCAATGAAGCATTTGCAGCACAGGCACTTGCAGTAACGAGAAGTTTAGGTTTAAGAGATGATGATACCAGAATAAATCCTAATGGTGGAGCAATTGCAATTGGGCACCCACTGGGAGTTTCCGGAGCAAGAATTGTAGGTTCTGCAGCTATGGAACTTCAGAAGCAGGATAAAAAATATGCATTGTGTACCCTTTGTATCGGTGTCGGACAGGGATATGCAATGGTGATTGAAAAAGTGTAATTTATATTCAAATTATCTGATTTTCAAATTTTTAAATTAAAAAAATGAATATCTACTCATACCACGGGATTCGTCCCATTATAAAACCCTCTGCCTACATCCATCCGCAGGCAGTCATTATCGGGAATGTAGAAATAGGTGAAGAAGTATATATTGGTCCCAATGCGGTAATTCGTGGGGACTGGGGGAAAATTATTATTAAAGACGGAGCAAATGTACAGGAAAACTGTACACTTCATGTTTTCCCGAATATAGAAACCATACTGGAAGAATCTGCACACATTGGACATGGGGCAATCATTCATTCAGGACACATCGGAAAAAACTGTTTGATCGGGATGAATTCTGTTGTGATGGACAAAGCTTATATCGGTGACGAAAGTATTGTCGGAGCATTAGCTTTTGTACCTGCCAATTTCAGATGTGAGCCAAGAAAGCTTATTGTTGGAAGCCCTGCAAAAATTATCCGTGACGTTTCCGATGAAATGATTCACTGGAAAACAGAAGGAACAAAACTATATCAGGAACTCGCAAGAGAAGGAAAAGAAGCTATTCTGCCTTGTGAACCTTTTACAGAATATGTTCAACAAATTCCAACGAAAATTGTGGATTACAGTATCTGGGATGATGTAAAATAATGACCATTTAAAATTAAATATGATTAAAAAAATTGCACTTATATGCAGCATGGTGTTGGCGATGAATAGTGTAGTGTCAGCACAGACTGTTACGACAAAACCGCTTACAATAGGAGAAGTGAGGACGATTAAGTCCAAAACGTTAAACGAAGACAGGACATTGAATATTTATCTTCCACAAGGCTATGATAAAACAAAATCATACCCTGTAATCTATCTGTTGGATGGAAGCATGAATGAAGACTTTATTCACGTGACAGGATTAGTACAATTCTTTAATCAAATGTATTCTATGCCGGAAACCATTGTGGTGGGAGTTGCTAATGTAGACAGAAAAAGAGATTTTACTTTTCATACAGATTTGAAAGACTTGCAGAAAGATTATCCTACAACAGGACACTCAGATAAGTTTATTGCATTTGTTGAAAAAGAATTAAAGCCTTATGTTGAAAGTCAGTTCAAAACAACAGACAAGTACCTTTTTGGTCAATCTTTAGGGGGACTTTTGGCAACAGAAATCTTACTGAAGAAACCTGAAATGTTCAATAACTATTTTATTATCAGTCCAAGCTTATGGTGGGATGATGAAAGCCTTCTGAACCAGGCAGGAACATTGCTTTCAAAATCTCCGGATACTAAAAAGTTTGTCTATGTTTCTGTAGGGAAAGGAGAACATCCGGTGATGATAAAAGATGCTGAAGCTTTCTACGATGTTTTGAAAAAGGCAGGAAAGAAAAACTGGACATTAGAATATAAAATGATGGAAACAGACAATCACGCAACCATTCTTCACAGAAGTTTATATGAAGGATTAGTGAAAATGTTTCCTTACCAGGAGCCGAAATAAATAATAAATCTAATAATATGACAATGTAAAAATGTAATTTTCAGACTTGTCATGCTGAGCGGAGTCGAAGCATCTCATAGATCAACTGTTACACTGCTACATTGATAAATTAAATATTTTATGGAAAAGTTAAAAAACTATATCTACGGACAATGGGTAGAAGGTACCGGAAACGGAGTTCCCTTGTACAATGCCGTTACAGGAGAGCAGGTAGCTGTTTCCGATACCGAAGGGCTTAATTTTGAACAGGCTCTTGACTACGGAAGAACAGTAGGGTACAAAAACCTTTCTTCAATGACTTTCTACGACCGTGGAGAAATGTTGAAAAAGGTAGCACTTTACCTGCTTGAAAGAAAGAAAAAATATTACGACTTATCATACAAAACCGGAGCTACACATGTGGATTCATGGGTGGATATCGAAGGAGGTTTCGGAACTTTCTTTACCTACTCCGGATTGGCAAAAAGAATGCTTCCCAATACTTCATTTTGGGTAGACGGAGATACTCAGAAAATTTCAGCTAACGGAACTTTCTTAGGAACTCATATCTTAACACCTAGTGAAGGTGTTTCTGTACAGATTAATGCTTATAACTTTCCGGTGTGGGGAATGTTGGAAAAACTTTCTACCTCATTATTAGCGGGTGTTCCTTCCATCGTGAAACCGTCTCCTTTCGGATCTTATCTTACCAATGCAGTATTCCAGGATATGATTGAAAGTGGAGTATTGCCTGAAGGTGCTGTTCAGTTAGTTTGTGGTGAGCCGGGAAATATTCTCGATTATGTACAGGATGGAGACTCTGTTTTATTTACAGGTTCTGCACATACAGGAAGAAAATTAAAATCTCTTCCTTCTATCGCTGGAAATGCTGTTCGTTTCAACATGGAAGCAGATTCATTAAACTGTTCTATCCTTGGACTGGAAGCAAAACCGGGAACACCTGAATTCGATCTATTCATCAAAGAAGTTCGTAACGAAATGACTACGAAAGCAGGACAAAAATGTACTGCAATCAGAAGAATTATCGTTCCTGAACATTTAATCGGTGACGTTCAGAATGCTTTATCTAAAGCTTTGGATCAGACTAAAATAGGAAACCCATTAAGCAGAGAAACCAAAATGGGATCTTTGGTAGGAAGACAGCAGTATGAAGAAGTTTTAAGAAAAGTAAACATCTTAAAATCAGAAACAGAACTTGTTTATGACGGAAAACACGAACTGGTAGATGCCAACTATGAAAATGGGGCATTCATGAGTCCGAAATTATTCCTGAATGACAAGCCTTTTGAAAAAAATATCTCTCATGATGTAGAAGCTTTCGGGCCGGTATCTACATTGATGCCGTACAAAGATGCTGAAGAAGCTGCTGCATTGGCAAAAAGAGGAAAAGGAAGTTTGGTAGGGTCTATCGTTTCTCATGACGAAAACTTTATCGCTGAAACTTCTTGGAAAATGGCTTCCCAACATGGAAGAATCTTTGTTTTGAACAGAGATAACGCCAAAGAAAGTACAGGTCACGGTTCCCCACTTCCTACACTAATGCACGGAGGTCCTGGTAGAGCCGGAGGTGGTGAGGAAATGGGAGGTCTAAGCGGTCTTCATTTCTTCTTACAGAAAACAGCCATTCAGGGATCACCAGATGTACTGAAAGCAATTACTAAGATCTACCAGCAGGGAGCAGAGAAGAAATTCTCAGACAAACACCCTTTCCAGAAATATTTTGAGGAAGTTGAAGTAGGAGACTCTTTAGAAACAGCAGGAAGAACAGTTACCGATGCAGATATCGTTAACTTCTCCAATGTTTCATGGGATCATTTCTATGCACATACTGATGCAACAAGTTTAACGGGAACAATCTTTGATAAAACGGTAGCTCACGGATATTTCATCCTTTCAGCGGCAGCAGGATTATTTGTTTCAGGTAAAAAAGGACCTGTTATTGCCAATTACGGATTAGAAGAATGTAGTTTCTTCAAACCTGTATATGCCGGAGATACCATCACTGTTTATTTAACAGCAAAAGAAAAAATCAACAGAGGAGTAAAAGGTAGAAACATTCCTTCCGGTGTTGTAAAATGGCTGGTTGAAGTAGTGAACCAAAGAGATGAGGTAGTTTGCGTAGCAACGATCTTAACATTGGTTGCAAAACAATCCCCTTTCATTGATCTGAATGTGAAAAACGTTCAAAAAATGTTGAATGGATTAATAGAAAGTACTCCTGCGCTTTGGGGGAAAATGTCTCCACAGCAGATGATTGAGCATTTGGAACAAGCAGTTCTGGTAAGTCTCGGAGAACCTGAGGCTGAGAAGTGTTTTACTCCTGAAGAACATCTTGAAAAATGGCAGGATTCTCTTTATAACCACAGAGCAATGCCAAAAGAATTTACCGCTCCTTTCCTTCCAGAGGATGGCTCACTTCCGGAACCAACACATAGAAATCTGGAAGCAGCAAAACTGTCATTCATGGATAACCTAAAGAAATTTGTAGTTTATTACAAAGAAAACCCACAGGCGGAACACATGAATTTTGTATTCGGCAAACTGAATAAAGAAATGTGGGAATTAATGCACAAAAAACATTTTACGCACCACTTCCAACAGTTTGGATTGATTTAATTCAGGAAAATATAAATTTAAAATCCCTTTCAGTAATTGGAAGGGATTTTTATTTTAAATATGACCGGAAATACATAAATTCAGAAATATTTTTTAATCATGAAATCTTTAAAAATCTTCGTTATCATTGTCCTTTGGACTTCTTCAATTTTATTCTTTTTTTCCTGCTCGCGAAATCCTAAACCAGACAAAGAAGGGTATTTTTCTGAAGAAAAATTTGTTGATAGCCTGAATGTTGGAATGAAGGGTAAAACCAAAGTCGAGATTGAAAAATTCCGGCATGTCAAGAAGGGTGATGTGTTTGTTACCTTGAATTTTTATGATCTAAAAGATATCTGGGTGGAAGCCAAAGGTTCAATGTTTCATACCTGGGAATTAAGGAACAGTTTTAAATTTATCAAAGATGGAGTAACCGGTTTGGATGTTCAGATAAGTGATTTCAATAATGATGGCTTCAACGATGTGACTTATCAAAGCGGAATTGCAGGAAGAGGAGGAAATATTATAATGACCTTATTTTTATATGAACCTAAAAATAAAGATTTTATCCACATCAAAAATTCAGATAATTATCCAAACCTAAGTTTTAATTCAAACCTAAATTGTATCAATTCTGTAATTTTAACAGGTTCTACCACAACGGTATTTCTAAAAATTAAAAAAGATTCCCTGGATGAATTTGCACGAGTAGATGTTTCTGATAAAATAGTGGTGGAAGAAAAAGATTCTACTGGTAAGTTTAAAATTATTGAAGAAAAACCATTCAAAGGAAATAACGAAGACTTTTATAAAGCTTTTAGAAACTACAAGCCTTTAGAATATTAATGATTTGTATATGGAAATGTTCATTATTTCAATTAGTTATGTTTTTTTTGTTTAAAAATGATTAACTTTAATAGGCGAAATCCGAAAAGCATATAGAGTAGGAAAGAACATCAAAACTAAACACTATGAAAAACTTAAAAAAACTTTCAAGACATGAGTTGAGATCTCTTAAAGGAGCCGGGCCAAACTGGTCTTGTGTCCTTAATCCTTGTCCTCCCGGAAGCTGTTGTCTTCCCGGAAGATGGCCTGATATTGCAAGAGCATGTTATATATGTGCCGATTCTTAGATTTTTTTAAACTTAAAACAATACATAAAGCTGCAAATTCACTGTGATTTGTGGCTTTTTTTATAATCTTTTGTTAAAAATCCTATCCTGTTTGATGCCTTTGGATTTATTCATTATTTTCAATCTTAAAATTAATTCAAAAAAAATAAACTATGGACCAAAGCTGGATGCAAAAATGGGAAGAAGTGAAAAATATTATGGTTTGCCCTACAGATCTGGAAACCTATTTTACTTCGAATGAAATTTTGGGAAAGAAAATGGAGACAATGGAAGTTGGAAACGTTTCCCTTCCTTCTGGAAAAGTGGTGGTAAGAGATCCGTTGGTTTCTTTAAATGCCAATCAATCACCTTATTTTATTCAGGCACCAACAGGAAATTTTCCGGTAAGAATTGCTGTCGTAAAATCCGAAGATTGGGGAGACAGATATGCTGTGGTAAAAGTCGAATTTACTAAAGAAAAACCGGTTGTTTACAGAGAGGCTTTGGTCGGAATCGAAGAATTGGAGGGTGTAGCTAAAGATGATTATTTTGGTTTCGCCGTGGATGCTGGTTTAGGATGTATTGCTGATAAAGATGTACTTCCTTTTGTGGATAGATTTATAGATGAAATGGATGTAAATAATATTTACGATGATTATTTCGCCGACCTTTTCTTACAGAGCTACAAAGCTTACCCCAAAAATCAAAGAGAGGCAGGAGACTGGATCAATTGGACGATTCCTGATACCAATTATCAGATTCCAATGTTTGCAAGTGGTTTTGGTGATGGTACTTATCCTGTTTACTTCGCTTATGATGCTAATGAAGAAATTTGTGGTTTATACATTCAATTCATCGATATTGAATTGGCTTTAAGTGACGAAGATGAGGACGAAGACGAGGATGGTGATGACGATCAACCTGAAAATTTTGTTTTTCTTAAAAATTAAATATGAATACAACTTTTGCAGATCATGTCATTGAGTTCAATAAAAACCTTAGCTATACGGGAAAACTTCCTGAAGGGTTTGAAGTCCTGAACCCTTACCTGGACAATCCCGAAACATTGACGGTCATGCAGAAATTTTATCACAAATATTATAATGATTCGTCGCAGAGAAAATTCATGATTGGAATTAACCCAAGCCGCCATGGAGCAGGGGTTACAGGCGTTCCGTTTACCGATACCAAAAGACTCGAAAGTATTTGTAGTATAAAAATGAAGTCTGCCCATACTCATGAAGTCTCTTCTGTTTTCATGTATGATATGATTAAAGAATATGGAGGTGCAGACCTTTTCTATAAAGAGGTCTATATTAATTCTCCGTTTCCGCTGGCTATCGTAAGAAAAACAAAAAACGGATGGCTTAATGCCAATTATTATGATGATAAGGAACTTTTCGAGGCTGTAAAAAGTTTTATGATTGAATCTTTGAAGCAACATATCAGTCTCAATCTGGATACTTCGGAGGTGTTTATTCTGGGTAAAAAGAATGCTGACTTTATTTCAAAATTAAACAAAGAAGCAAAACTCTTTGATACCATGACTGTTCTGGAACATCCCAGATATATTCAACAGTACAAATCAAAAGAAAAACAGCTGTATATAGATAAATATATTCTGTCATTGAAAAAACAAAACCCTTAATATAACAATTAAGGGTTTTGCCATTTATGAATTAGAATCTTTATGGGATATGGAACTTATGTAAAATTTCCTGAGATTAGTTTTTAATAACTTTGCTTGATTCTGTTGCTGTTTTGATGATATAAACTCCTTTTGGAAGATCTGAAATATTGATTTCATTATTTCCTTTCTGGGTTTGTACCGTTTTCAGCATTTTACCATCTACACTGTAAATCTTGGCTTCACCTGCTTTCTCAGTTGCAATAGAAAGAGGTCCGTTAGTTGGATTAGGATATACAGTCAAGTCTTTTTTAATGCTTTTCGTTTCAGAAGTACCCAATACAATATTGCTGTCTTTTACCCATGTGAAGGCATCCAGACCTACATATCGGAAGGCCCCGTTCGCAGTGATCTGCAACTCGTCAATCACGATGTTTGAGTAATTTTGGCCGTTTAAGTTGGTAAGATCAATTAAGGTATATCCGTTTGTACTCCCTAAGCTTGTTGCAAATCCACTCATTTTTGTTTGGGTAAATTTGGTTACTCCGCTTAGTTTTCCAGTTACAGTAAGTGTTCCTGCTACATTGAGGTCTAGGTTCAATGCAGAAAGATACATCCAGAACCTGTTTACTTTAAATAAATTTGAAGTGGTTTTGATGCTGAATGACGGCGGAGATTGAGAGTCATTGGAATTATCAATGTATCTGTTATCATTAGCTGTTCCGCTCCAACCTGTTCCTGGATAATTTCCCTGGATGTCAAAAACACTTACATGTGAAATGATATTGAAAATGACTCCATTGTCGGTAAAGCTTGTACTTCCGTTCGATTCCGTTTCAAATTGTTCTGTACTGGTCTGCCCGAATGAGATAATTGAAATGAGCAGACTACAAATTGTTAAAAAAGTAGTGCTTTTCATGATTTTTGGTTTTAAATATTAGGTTATTGTGAGTATTAATCTCTTGGAGGGTAAATACCTTCAACGCAGATGATATAATTTAAACCCAGATAAGGAGGCATATTATTCACTGGTAAATTTTGTCCTATAAAGGCAATGCTTTGTCCGTTAATCACGGTATCAGGGTTAGAATCATTTACAAAGCTGGATACTACGTTGAAATCTCTTCCAACCTGTGTTCCTGAAATGGCAATAGTTGATGTAGCGGTAGGTGTTGAGGAATTAGCATTCTTATTAGCTACTTTCAATTGAAAACCACCTCCGATGCTTGGAAGATTTGAAGCTAAAAGAGTATTTTGTGTAGTACCGGATACCACTCCCAAAGGATAGAACTGGTTGGCATTTACATTTCCTGCTCCTAAAGCCATACGCCCTTTTAAGTTAGGTAATGCAAAAGTAGTGATTCCATCTCCCCCGTAAGTTGTTCCTAAGATAGAGAATAATGCTGAATTTCTTGAAATAGCTATTAAGCTTCCGTCACAAAACATCCAGCCTCTAGGTGCGAAATTACCTGCAAATAATTTTACAATTCCAATGTACTCTTCCATGATAATGATATTTAGTTTTAAATTTCTTACTCTGTTATGGGCTTTTCAGATTCCGCCTTTAGTTATTATTTCTAAGCCAAAGGAACAATTATTAAGAAAGGAGTACTAGAGTAGAAAATACCAAATTACGTACTCCGTATTTCTACGTAAAGGGAATCTTATAAAAGGGACATCTATAATGGAAATTATCTTCTTTAAGTTTCTCTGAAAGAGCTGTATTTCGTATTTTTGTAAGAATCCAATAAAAATAAAAATGAGCGAATTTGTAGTATCAGAAATTAAAAATAATATTGCTGAGATCAGTTTCGGAACACCAAAAAGTAATTCTCTTCCAGGAGCAATTTTAGAAAAATTAGCAGAAACAATTCTTGAAGAAGGCGCTAAAGATGAAGTGAAAGCTATTTTAGTTAAAAGTGCTGGCGAAAAAGCCTTTTGTGCAGGAGCAAGTTTTGATGAGCTTTTAGCGATTGAAGAACTGGAAGCTTCCACACAATTCTTTGGTGGTTTTGCAAAAGTGTTGAATGCCATGAGAAACTGTGGGAAAATTGTAGTGGTAAGAGTTCAGGGGAAAACAACCGGTGGAGGAGTTGGAATTGCTTGTGGTGCAGACTATTGTTTTGCAACAAAGGATTCAGCTTTGGCACTTACTGAGATCAATCTTGGAATAGGTCCTTTTGTAATAGGACCTTATGTAGAAAGAAAAATCGGGAAGTCTCAATTCTCTGCAATGGCTATTGATGCAGACTTCAGATCTGCTGAATGGGCTGCGCAGCATAATATTTACCACTCAGTTTCAGATACTATTCAGGAAATGGATGAAAAACTGGAGACATTTTTACAGACTTTAGCATCAAGAAGCAGTGAAGCTTTAGCATTAATTAAAAAAGTATCATGGGAGGGGACAGACCATTTCAATGAATTAATGCCGGCAAGAATTCATATGAGCGCAAGCCTTATTCTTGAAGATTCAGCAAAGAAAAATATTGAGTCCATTAAAGAAAAATTGAGAGCGAAATAAATTTCTTTGTTATTTAAAAATAATAAGATTTTAATTTAAATATGATCCGGCGAAACATTTGTTTCGCCGGATTTTTTATATCCTCCTATTTGAATAAGATGATGTGGAAATTTGCCGTTTTTACATTTGAATTGATTTATTTTCATTCTAATGTTATTTTATTTGTGTTTTAGTTATTAAAATATAATTTTTAATTAAGTATTTGCATTTATTTAACGTTCTTTAAGTTATTTTGTTCTTTTTAAAAATCTAATTTAACTTAATTTTAACATATTTTTTTAATGAATAATCAAATATCAATTAAATATTTCAATCAATTAAATTTAATTAATTAAAATGCTATTTTGGTTATATTTTTAATAATTTTTATTACATATATTTGCATTCATACTGTTAAAATATGTTAAATATGAAAATGAAACTAATATTGAGTACTGCTGTGCTGTTCTTTGTAGGAGGACATATGGTGGAGGCACAAAAGGCAAAGCGTGACACAATACCGCAGGATACCAAGATTGATGAAATCGTTGTGGTGGCTTATGGAAGCCAGAAAAGAGAGACTATGGTAGGTTCCAATACAGAAGTGAAAGCAAAACAGTTTGCAGATCGTCCTATAACGAGTATCGGGCAGGCTTTAGATGGTGCCAGTGCCGGGGTAAAGGTAAGTACCGGTACAGGACAGCCGGGAAGTTCACCAAGTATTCAAATCCGTGGGATAGGTTCTTATGGTATCACAACAAATCCTTTATACGTAGTAGACGGGACCATATATACTGGTTCTCTTGCTGCTATTAATCCCAATGATATTGCGTCATACAATATCCTGAAAGATGCTGCTTCCACTTCTTTGTATGGTTCTGCTGCAGCCAATGGTGTTGTTTTGATCACTACAAAATCTGGTAGAAAAGGAAAAGATGCATTCAACTTTAGCATGAGTACCGGAGCGGTGGGAAGATCAATTCCTGAGTATGACAGAGTAAATGTTCATCAGTATTATCCTCTTATTTGGGAGTCAATAAGGAATGGCAGAATGACTTCAGTACCTGGTACAACTATGGCTGATGCGAATGCTTATGCCACAGCACAGTTGATTTCCGGAGTTTTGAAAACCAATGTTTTTAATGTTCCCGATAATCAGTTAGTTGTCAATGGTGTTTTAAATCCAGATGCTAAACTTAAATATACAGATTTAGACTGGCAAAAACCTTTGATGAATACGGGTTTCAGACAAAATTATGAAATGAATTATAGTGGAGGAAGTGGTACAACGACATACTTTTCTTCAGTAGGATATACCAATGAAACCGGATATCTTATCAAATCAGATTTTGAAAGATTTACGGCAAGGTTAAAAGTGGATTCACAAGTTAAAAGCTGGTTAAAATTAGGAACAAGTATCAGTGGAGTCTCTTCTAATGGAAATAATTCCGTAGAAGGTGTAGATAATAATTCGGCATATATTAACCCATACAGATGGACAAGAACGATGGGGCCAATCTACAGTCCTTATGCTCATGATCCTAATACCTTTGCTACCCTTTATGATAGTGCTGGGAATATAATGTATGATGCCGGAAGTGCCAGAGGTGCTGATGCAGCGGCAGGAAGAAACGTAATTCAGGAAACGTTATTAAATAAAGATCTTTCCAAAAACTACTATATTATTTCCAGAGCATATGCTGAAATCAAAGTAGATCCTTATCTTACTTTATCTACCAACGTTGGGTATGATATCAGAAATAACAGAAGAAGTACATACGGTAATAAAATTATCGGAGATGCAGCTCCGCTAGGTTCAGCAGAGAAATACAGCTTTACTGAACAAACGTTCACATGGAACCAGCTCCTGAACTACAAAAGAAAATTTGGAGACCATAATTTTGAATTCCTTTTAGGACATGAAAATTATAAATTCATGTATGAATACCTATATGGATATAAAAAAGGCCAGATTGTAGATGATAATGATGAATTGATCAACTTTGTAACGCCTGCAACGCTTACTTCCCGTACAGATAATTATAGAAAAGAAGGGGTGTTTTCAAGATTGAATTATGATTACAAATCAAAATATTTACTTTCAGGATCTATCCGTTGGGATGGTTCATCCAGATTTGCCAAAGATGTAAGATGGGATTCATTCTGGTCCATTGGTGCAGGATGGAGGTTGAAAGGAGAAGAGTTCTTAAATAATTCTAACCTTATCAGCGAACTGAAATTAAGAGGTTCATATGGTGAAGTAGGAAATGACAGAACAGACAGTTATTATATGTATAAAAGTACTTATACTTTAGGATATAACAATGCTCAGGAACCTGGAATCTTATTCGGCTTTTTGGCAGATCCTTCAATTACCTGGGAGGCTAACAAACAAACTGATGTAGGTATTGATTTTGGGTTTTTAAATAACAGAATTACAGGGTCTGTGGAATACTATAAAAGAGTTACTGAAGATCTGATCTTCCCGGTTCCGCTTCCTGTTTCTGCTGGGGTTCCTGATAATACAATCAGCAGGAACGTAGGAACAATGTATAACCGTGGATTTGAATTCAGTATTAATGCAGATGTTATTAAAACTCAAAATTTCACATGGAATATTAATGCCAATGCGTCCACACTTAAAAATCAGATTACAGAACTGTCCAATGGAATAACGGAAATTATTAATGGTACCAAGAAAATTTCTGTAGGGCATTCAATATATGATTATTGGTTAAGACAATGGTATGGGGTAGACCCTGCAGATGGTTCACCTTTATTCCTGGTTGCCGATGCTTATGCTAATACAACAGCTGCTGATATCAGAACTGTGAATGGAGAAAAAGTTACCACCAATTTCAATAAAGCTAAATATGACTATTCTGGTACAGCAATTCCTGACTTGTTTGGAAGTTTTGGAACAACAATTACGTACAAACAATGGTCATTATCTACAATGTTTACGTATCAATTAGGTGGAAAAACATATGATTCTAACTATGCAGCATTGATGTCCGCTTACTCACAAGGAGGAGCTTTAAGTACGGATATTCTGGATAGATGGACTACTCCGGGGCAGATTACGGATGTACCTGCATTGAATTCATCAACATATACAAGCTCAAATGCCGGTAATTCATCAAGATGGCTGGTGAGTTCAGACTTTATAACATTCAGACAAGCTACCTTAAGTTATAGTTTCAGTCCTGAAACTTTATCTCAGCTTGGGGTATCCGGATTAAGAATTCTTGTATCCGGTGAAAATTTATGGAGCAAAACAGCCAGAAAAGGATTGGAACCGGCGCAGGCATTCAATGGTACTGCATCAAACAGATACACTCCGGCAAGAGTGGTAACAATAGGATTTAATGTGTCTTTTTAAATAATTAAATAATGAAAAATATCAAAAAACAATATATCAAATGGGCTGTTGTTCTTTCAGTCTTTACAGGAATGGTTTCATGTGAGAGTGATTACCTTGAAGCGGATCCTACTACAGCAGCCTCTGAAGAAGCAGCTTATTCGAGTGCTTCTAACCTTATGGCGATTGTTAATGGGATGCATAGAGATATGTATTACAGACAAAATGATAGTCAGGGACAGAATGGTCAGGGAGGCATTATGATTATGATGGATGCCTTAGCTGATGATCTTGTATTTCCATCCACAGGAAATGGCTGGTATGTATCAACGGTAAGATGGCAGGATCAGGTGAATGAAAGTGGGTCTAATGATTTTTATCCTTACCAATTTTATTATGCATTGATAAGAAATGCAAACTTAGTTATTGCTAATGGCCCTTCAGTTCCTGCTCCAACTGCTGCTGATGCTGCTACTATTAAAACAGCAATTGGTGAAGCATATGCTTTCAGAGCTTTCTGTTATTATATGCTGGTTCAGATTTATGGTAAAAGATACGTGCCGGGTGCTAACAATACTCAGCTTGGAGTTCCAATCAGACTGGTAGCGAATGAAATACCTTTAGCGAGAAATACAGTAGAAGAAGTATATACCCAGATCAATAAAGACCTTGATGAGGCTGCAAGCAGACTGGCAGGGGTTGCCAGAGCTACGAAATCACATTTTAATGATAAGGTGATTTTAGGATTGAGAGCCAGAATTGCATTAACACAAGGAAATTATGCAACAGCTGTAACTGCAGCTCAATCAGCCCGTGTAGGATTTGCGTTAATGGATAATACAGCTTATACAGCTGGATTTAATAACTTAGCGGCTAATGGTGAATGGATGTGGGGTGCTATAATCATAGCAGATCAGGGAGATTCATTCTCAAATTTTGGTGCTTACATGTCAAGGAATTTTAACTCAACCAATATTCGTCAGGCTCCTAAAGCGATTAACAGTAAATTGTTTTTATCATTCCCATCTACAGACGTAAGAACTAAGAATTTTGATCCAACAGGAGCGCATACAGCGCTTGCTTTACCTTCAACATATTCTAAATTCCCATATACAAGCCAGAAGTTCATTGCTGCAAGCCAGGGAGACAGTAGAGTAGATGTTCCTTATATGAGATCTGCTGAAATGTATCTTATTGAAGCGGAAGCTTTGGCAAAATCAGGAAACGAAGCAGGATCGAAAGCAGTTTTTGATGTGTTTGCAAAAAACAGAAATCCTTCTTATACGGGTGCTACAACAACGGGCGCTGCCTATATCTCAGAAATTCTTAATAGCAGAAGGTTAGAGTTTTGGGGAGAAGGTTTCAGATTCCTGGATCTGAAAAGGCTAAACCAAGGCTTGGACAGAACAGGAGCTAACCATTCTTCTGTTGTTACCAATAATGTAATGACAGTTGCTAATACAGATTTACGCTGGGAATTCCTTATTCCAAGAACTGAGATCAACGCTAATCCATTGATTGTTCAGAATCCGTTATAAAAACAACAAATTTTAATATATTCCGAGAACCTCGCTTTTGGCGGGGTTTTCTTTTTGATAATAGTAGAATGAAAATTATTTAAAAAATTTAAAATAAATAATTGGAAGATTCAAAATAAATTTTAACTTTGTAATTCAAAGTTCTTTTTATGGATACAAAAAACTATCACGAAGACTTATCCCATATCCGTTCCATGATGGAACGGTCTTCCAGATTTATTTCTTTAAGTGGCTTATCCGGTGTTGTTGCCGGATTAACAGCAATTATTGGGGCTATATATGTGTACTTTGTTTTTCAGAGGGAGGGAATAAGCTATCTTGATGGAGAGAGAAATATTCTCGGTCCATCCCTGGTTAAAGAACTTGTTGTGATTGGAATAGTTATTTTAGTGGTTGCTATTCTTAGTGGTTATATTTTTACAGCCCATAAAAGTAAAAAGAAAGGATTGAAGATCTGGGATGCCACTACAAAACGGCTTTTGATTACCTTTGCGGTTCCTTTGATAGCAGGAGGTATTTTTTGCCTCGCACTTCTTTACCATCATCTTTTTGTTTTCATAGCGCCGGCTACACTGATTTTTTATGGATTGGCATTAGTTTCAGCAGAGCGATATACATTAACAGATGTGAAATATCTGGGATATTTTGAGATTGTCCTGGGACTTATTTCTTTATTCTTTTTAGGTTGGGGATTAGTGTTTTGGGCTGTTGGTTTTGGAGTTTTGCATATTGTCTATGGATTGATTATGCATAAAAAATATAAGTAATGGGAATTGGTTTTGTCATATTCATACACCTTATCTTTCTGTTTATTGTAAGCTTTATATGTGCTGTTACAAGTTGTACAATTACCTATTTTATCAGTAAAAAAGAAAGAAGAAGAAGGAAAATGATATTGGCATTTATCGCTCCGTTTGTAGGATTCTATACCTTTTATATTGTTGGAATTATTGGTTTATCCATTATATCAAATAATAAAAAAGTAGATATTGGAATTGGTGATGCCTGGTATGTTCCTTTGAAAAATGACTATCAATTACTATTTATTGATTTGCCGGAACAAGCGGGTATTAATAAAGAAAATGGGCAGACATTAGTCTCAGAAGTGGCAAAAATGGAAGAGTATGGTAATTATATTTTTGGGAAAACTTTTGATAGCTCATACTTTTTAGTGGATACAAAAACAGATGAGGTGAAAATTTTTGATACTGAGAAAGAGTTAATTGCCTTACATAAAAATAAGAAACTTAATCTGGTAGATACCACTGAATTTTATTCAGAAAGAAAAGATAATATTATGGGCTATTGGCCTTTGTTAGTAGGATTTATATCTCTCGTTGTCAGTATTGGAGCGGTATATATATGGAGAATGATATTAGTTTTTTAATAGTAGAAATCCGCTTGATTCATCATAAATAAAGTGTTTTAGGAAATGAGAGATTTTTTTAATCCTTATTTTTGCACCGTTTTTTAGACAAAGGAAATAATTAAGATAAATTAAAATGATCAAAATAAATCAACTCAATAAAGAATTCGAAAGCCGTGTAAGACTGGGCATTATGTCCGTTCTTATGGTCAACGACTGGGTTGATTTTTCTGAAATGAAGACCTTGTTGGAAATTACAGACGGAAATCTTGCCAGTCACAGTAATGCATTAGAGAAAGCAGGTTATATTGAAGTGAAAAAGGAGTTTGTAGGGAAGAAACCCAAAACATCTTACCGTGTTACGCAGAACGGAAGACAGGCATTTAAAGAACATTTGGATGCTCTTGAAAAACTATTGGGACGGTAGTCCTATATTTTTTTGAAAATCAACTTTGAACTACAAAGTACTTTATAATTTAAATTTTAATGAAATGATAACACAAAAACAAAAAACAGTCACAATTTATGCCCTGCCATTGGCTTTACTATGTATTCCATTGCTGGGGAATCTATTCTCTAAAGAAGTAAACTGGTCAGCTTCAGATTTTCTGATAGCAGGAACTTTACTCTTTACAACAGCTTTTTTGATTAATCTGGTCAGAGGCAAAATCAAAAAACAAAGTAAGAAAGTCCTGATCTGCATTTTCATTCTGCTGGCTCTTGCATTGATCTGGGTGGAGCTTGCGGTAGGTATTTTCGGAAGTCCGTTTGCCGGAAGTTAACTGGCTTGATTACTAATTCTAAATAATAATGAAAGATTCAGAAATAATAAATTTAGGCAAAACTGTATTTGGAGTATTTTTTTCAGTGGGAACACTTTGTCTTTTAGGAGCAATCATTACAAAGAATGACTGGTTTGCCGGAGCAGGCTATTTGTTAATCATTTTTGGAGTGCCAGTCAACTTATTATGCATATTGGGATTTTTGATAAATGGTATTATCAATACATCAAAATTCAAAGAATGTATGATTGCCATTCTCATTTTGACAGCCAATATTCCTATTGCATTTACTTACACTCTTATAGGTCTTAGTCTTTTCGATTAATATTCATAAATATCAATACATATGAAAAAAATACGCGTTCAGTTTCTGCTTTTTGTCTATGACAAAACTCAAAAATTATACAGAAAATACTTTAAAAAGAAAAAAAGACAATGGCAGTTCAATGAAAAACAGCTGCTGGAATTTCAGGAAGATTCTCTGGGAAGAAAATTGGGTGAATTTTATAGAAAACACGGTTTTTCAATGATCCCTAAAATGGAAAACCACGATGTACACCACCTGATAACCGGTTGTGGGACCAATTTTGAAGATGAAATCGCCATGCAATATCTGCTCTTAGGAAATGGTAAACTCAATGCACATCTTCTGGCAGCAATCGTATTAGGAACAATTATTCTGCCTGAATATGTGAAAATTTATATCAAGGCTTATAAAAAGGGACAGAATATGCGTGCTTTCCATCACTGGGATTTTGAAGAGCTGTTGAGCCAGAAGTATGAACATGTAATGGATTTTATTCAACAGAAAGAAACAGTTGTTCTTCATTAAAACGAATTACCATGAAGAAAATAAAATTCAGTCCGCTTGGGAAGAGATCATTCATCATTTCTTTTCTGTTGGGAACACTTCTACTGGTTGTATTTTGGTTAATAAGAGCGGATTTTTTTATTGAGCTGGGCTTTTATTATGTACTGGTAACCGCTGTGATTAATATGTTTATTCTTCTGCATGAGCTTATTATCTATCTTACTGATGTTTCAGATCAGAAAGCATCGGGCAATTCAGTTTTACTTTTGCTTGTCAATATTCCGATAACAGTCTTGTATCTCTATATAATGACACAGTTCACCTGGATAGATGAGGTTCTCAAAATCTAACTTTTTTAATCTTTTAATTTTTCAATCTTTAAATATCATGAAAACACATCATTATATATTTCTTACCGCCATCCTGTTTGTCATTGTCTTCTATGATCAGGATGTTGGCCTGAACCTTGGAATTCTAGGAATCATTTATGCTGTATTAACCCTGCTTAAAACTCCTGAGAAAAATAAAACCAGAACCCTGTATTTTCTTTTTGCAACAAGCATTTTATCCAGTATTGCATTTGCTTGGTATGGGGATTTTCCCTCCTTTATCGCGGTGGTCAGTTCGCTTCTTTTGCTGGGATATAAATCAAAGAACAGAAGGTTGAAAATTCTTTTTTTGCTTCCGGTTTTTATTGTGAATTGCTGCACTTCATTCTGCCGTTTTTTCAGTTTTGATGAATGGCTGCCCAAGAAGAATGTTCCTGGGTTATGGCAAAAGACATTCGCTTTCATTTTAATTCCTTTGGTGCTGGTTTCCGTTTTCTTTGGAATTTATTCTGCAGGAAGTGATCATTTTGCCGCTCTTTTTACAGATTATGAACTGGATATTAATTTATGGCAGGTATTCTGTCTCTCTGTATTAGGTTTTTTTATTGCCTTTAACTACTGGAACTTTGCAGTGGAAAAACTCATCTACAAAAACAACCATTTTTTGGATAATGATTTTCAAAAAGATTCCCGGATACCAAAGGCTACCTATTCCTTTCTTGATCTCAATGCCGAAAGAATGAGTGGAGTTGTCTCTTTTGTTCTGCTGAATATTTTACTGATCTTTTTTATTATTACTTACAATTATGAACAGTTTTATGAAGCCGTAAAAACACCCGTTCAGCTTTCCGAAGAAACCCATGAAAGAGTGAATGCCGTCATCATGTCTATCATCATGGCGATTCTGGTCATCATGTTTTACTTTAAATCAGGATTTAATTTTGATCCGAAAGCGGGATTATTGAAAATCTTAGCCAAAATCTGGATTTTCCTCAATGCAGTTCTTGTTATGTCGGCTGCTGTTAAAAATTATGAGTATATCATTAATTACGCATTTACCTATAAAAGATTAGGGGTTTTTGCTTTCCTTCTGTTATCATTAATTGGTCTTGCCTTGACCTTTATTAAAATTCAAAAACAAAAAAGAAATATATTCCTTGTCAATACAATGGTTTGGTATTTCTATGGAACCATTTTAGTGTGCAGTTACTTCAATTGGGGTGGCTTCATTACCTCTCAGAACATGAAAAGAAAAGATTTTGCAGTCAACTATCATTTAACTTCTATCAATTTCAGTGAAAAAGCCCTGTTGAAATATGCAGATGAGAAAAATGATCAGAAACTAAAAAAGACTTTGCAGACGAAAGTGAAAAAAGAAACCTCCAAAACATTCCTTTCAAAGATTATTTACTATCAGACCATTCATTAATTGCAGCCGGAAAAATAAATTATTCTTTAGGATTGGAACAGTTTTAGCATTTCATAGAACTCACCAGAATGATATGTTGATACATTCTTAAACTTAATTATTATGAAAAAAAGCTTATTGTTAATTCCATTGATTATTATTTCATGTAAAAAAGAACCTGCCGTGACCAATGTTCCGGAGAAGGATTCTACAGTTGTTACAGAAATGCCGGATTCTGTTGTAAAAGCAGATTCTGCAGCATTGAGAAAAAGAGATTCAATCATTAACAATGCTCCGGCTACCAAAGAAGTTTTGCGTAAAGGCGTAATGAGAACTGAAAAAGAAGGACAGATCATAAGAACAGCCGATGCTACTCAGCTGCCTTTCACTTTGGGAGAAGAATTTAAAAAAGATGATCAGGAACTGGTTTTAAAACTGACGCACTACGATCGCCCGAATATCAAAGCAAAAATTTCAACCAAAGAGAAAGATTTCAATATCCGTTTCAATCAGATCAAACTTCCTAACGGAGATTATGATGGGCCTTTCGGAAGAGAAATTACTTATGAAACTCCCGGGAAAGGTGAAGTATGGCTGATTATCGGTAAAAGTAATATGGCTTCAGGAAACACGAAAGGAAGTTTTACCATAAGCGTGGAATAAGGCCCAATCAATTTGGTACAATTTCTGCAAAATAAACTTAGAATTTTAAAATTTAAATTATGAAAAATATAGTTCTAACAGCAATGGCCGCTTCAGCTGTACTTGTAAGTTGCGGAACCGTACAGTCGCTGGTTCAGAATACATTTCCATACACAACGAATGTTTTAGTGTCTACAGGTGTTCCTGCAGATAAAGAAGTTTCTTCCACTGCAACAGCGACTAATGTACAGACATGGTTCGGAGGAAATAATAATGCAAAGATTAAAGACGTAAGAATTTCAGATGCTAAAATTTCTGTTGCATCCCCTTCGGGAGGTAATCTGAGTGCATTCAAAACCGTTAAAATATACGTTTCATCCAACGGAACAGGAGAAAGACTGATTGCATCACGCTCTAATATATCTACCAATTCTTCCAGCTTAAATCTGGACCTGAACGATACAGGATTTCTTGATGAAATTGTAAAAAGCTCAGGATTGACCGTAAGAACTGTTTACGAACTGAAGAATCAAACCTCTTCAGACATGAACATTAAAGTAGCCCTGAATTTCAGCAGCGTTCCTGCGAAATAACCGGATAAAAATTAATAATAAAAACCCTCTTCCAGTATTCTGAAAGAGGGTTTGATGTGAAGTAAAATGTATAAAAATCTTATTAAAGTTTTGTGAATTTCTCAACAACTCTTCTTTGGCCTTCATTGATATTGATGATATATTGACTGGTAGGAAGTTGTGAAATATCAATTTTTTCATTAGACAAAACAGAACTTTTGATTACTGTACGCCCCTGCAGATTGATGATTTCAAAATCCAGTTTTTTGTTTTCCGTACTTTGAATAGCAATAGTATTGCTGGACGGATTAGGATAAATTTTAACCTCCAGCGGAGACAATGTTTTTACAGGAGTAGCAAATTTACTCTCCAATTGCAGTATCGCATTTTTAACATTAGGTAGAGGCCCGATCTTCTGACCCGTTACAGTTCCCCCTTGAGGAATTCCCGTAGAAATTAATAGGTTTTTCATCGCAGAGGGTGTCAGGTTCTGACCTGTTGTCTGACGATAAAAAGACTGAATCAAAATTGCTGCAGAAGATACTACAGGCGTTGCAGAACTTGTACCACTGAAATAATTATAAGTCCTGTTATTATCATTGTCATATTTGGCATAAGAACCATAACCTGCAGCAAGAACACTGCTTCCCCAACCTTGAACATCCACTCTGTTTCCATAAGTACTGAAACTTAATTTTGAATGGGTAGTATTAGGAGATCCTGCTCCTACAATGATAGCACCGCTATTTCCTCTGGCAAGATAAGTTGCATAAAACGGATCATCCAGATTCTGATTTCCGTTACCAGCAGCAGCAATGATAATAATTCCTGAATCAGTAGCCGCTTTTGTAAGATCCCAGATTACTTTATCGTACTCTGCGGGACAATATTGGCCATCTTTTCCTCCGGTCTGCATTTCATACAGAATAATATCGCCTGCCTGAGAAGCATTAATAGATCTGCTTACCGCAGAAGCTCTGTTGTATCCCACGGTTGTCCATTCCATATATCCTTTTATTTCAGAAGTACTGTAAGCAGCTCCTGTAAGCCCGATATTATCTTTTATTGAACCTAAAATACTCACCACGGCAGTTCCGTGGTCGCGGTAATTATTATTGGCTAATCCTGCATTCGGAGAATATCCCGGTTCAAGCTGTATAGAGTTTTGATTAGTAAGCATTTCATGAGTTTTGTAAAAACCATATTCCACATCTCTTACTCGAATATTCTGTCCCGTAATTCCTCTTGACCAGGCGTATTTTGCATTGATTCCCGGATTGTCATTCAGATAAGTCTGAATGCTTTCCAGATCAGGGGTTGCTACAAAAGCATTGACCAAAGGAGGTTCAATAGGAGTAGCGCTCATTACAGATACATATTCTATTTCAGGAAACCTTTCAAGACTATGAATGATTTTCTGAGTGGTTTCTTCATTTTGAAGAGGCAGATCAGCCTTATAGATTCTTTTCAGTTTTTCTACAGATTCTGAAGAGTTTCCGATTGCTTTACTGCTTCTTGCCATTTCATCAAGTTTATTGTCTGTAAAATCCAGATCGTATTTAAATGAAATTTTATTTTCTCTTGAAAATCTCTCAAGATCAGCATTTCTGCTGAATGCCATTTTTTCTGAATTAATGCCCTTTGAAAAGCATACATAGATGATGGAATTTTGATCCTGACTCAGTCTGGGCTGGCTGTCCTGACCAAAAGACAGGGAAGAGCAGAACGCAAACAATGCGAAAAGGTTGATTTTTGTTTTCATACTATTTTGTTAAATGGTTGTAAATCAGTTTTGATTTATACCAAAAATAATAATAAAATAAAAACAAATCACATTTTTGTGAATTTATTTTTTGTTTTTTTATTCATCCCTTATGTATAAAGACTTTCATCAATTTTTTATGATAAATTTTATCATTTTTGAAGTCTTTGAGGTTTGGAAAATATACTTGGTATGATTACAAAAAACCATCCAGGATCACTGAATGGTTTTGTTGAGGTATTTAATTCACTGCCGGATAAGCAATGATTATATTTTGTTATCCATCTTAATGCAATTAGACTTTAGTAACCGAATCCATTACAATAGTGACAGGTCCGTCGTTGATCAGGGAAACCTTCATCTCCGCTCCGAAGATTCCACTTTCCGTTTTTAATCCGGATTTAGTTATTTCTTCTTTAAAATAATCAAAAAGGGGGATTGCCTTATCAGGTTTTGCGGCTTTTATGAAAGACGGGCGGTTCCCTTTTTTGTAATCAGCAATCAATGTAAACTGACTGATGCAAAGGATTTCTCCTGAAATATCCTTCACAGAAAGATTAAGTTTATCCTCTTCATCTCCAAAGATTCTTAGGTTTAAAACCTTCTGTACAAGCCAGTCTGCATCTGTTTTTTCATCATTTTCATCCACACCTACAAGCAGCATTAATCCTTTCCCGATTTCACCAACAATTTTTCCGTCTACTTTCACGCTGGCTTCAGAGACTCTTTGTATAACGATCTTCATTTGATATTCTAATAATAAACATTTAAAGTTTTACTTGGCGCATCATAAGTATAAGGATAGGTTTTTGGTGGCAGAGAGGTTTTAGCTCCGGCCTCTGGCTGTCCCGTACTTAAAATCCATCTTGTATTATCCTGCGGACAAATAATAGCAATATTGTCCTTTACTTCAAGGGTTGTATTATTATCAGGACATATGTGAGGCGCATTTCTGTCATACACCTTAAATCCGTTTGCAGTTCGTACAATAATCAGCCCTCTTGTTCCGGACTGCTGTTCGTTCACATAAATCCAGCCGTTGATATTGTTCAAAGCATAGTAGGCAGGCAGATTTAGATTAAGAGATACATTAATGGGGGTATTGGGGAAGCAGCTCACGGTATCTTCTCTGCTTCCACAAGAGTTTACAGATAAGTTGCTGAAAATCAATATACTGAAAATGGATAAGATTGAAAAAGTTTTTTTCATTTCAATTTAAATTTTTATATATTTGTAAAAATTAAACGATTACAACACGAAAACATTGTCCGGCAAATGTCGGATTATTTTTTTATACTAAAACTAAATTTTGAAAATTATGGCAAGCTATGTAACTAAGGAGGGCCTAGAGAAAATGAAAGCTGAGCTGGAACAGTTGGAAACTGTAGAGAGACCAAAAATCACTCAGCAGATCGCGGAAGCAAGAGACAAAGGAGATTTGTCTGAAAATGCGGAATACGATGCGGCTAAAGAGGCTCAAGGGATGCTTGAAATGAGAATTTCTAAGCTGAAGGATGTTATCTCTACTTCTAAAATTATAGACGAAAGCCAATTAGATACTTCAAAAGTTTCCATCTTAACAACAGTGAAACTTAAAAATAATGCTACCAAGCAAGAGCAGGTATTTACATTGGTACCGGATAACGAAAGTGACCTGAAGACAGGAAGAATTTCTGTAAACACTCCTATCGCAAAAGGTTTGTTGGGGAAAGCTGTTGGCGAAACTGCCGAAATTACTTTACCGAACGGAAACAAACTGTCTTTTGAAGTATTAGACATTTCTTTATAGTCTGATACGGTTTCTATTTCTAAACTTCTAAATATTTAACCCTAACTTCTGATAAAATGAGCACTATATTCACAAAAATCATCAATGGCGAAATTCCCTCTTATAAGATTGCAGAAAATGAAAACTTTATTGCATTCTTAGATGCAATGCCTTTGGTGAAAGGACATACTTTAGTAGTTCCGAAAAAAGAAGTGGATTTGATTTTTGATCTTGAAAGTGAAGAATACAAAAACCTTTGGGGATTTGCCCAAGAGGTAGCCAAGAAGATCAAAACTGCAATTCCATGTGTAAGAGTAGGAGTAGCGGTGGTAGGACTTGAAGTTCCTCATGCACACATCCATCTGATTCCTTTAAACAAGATGGAAGACATGAATTTTAGAAATGAAAGATTAAAATTAACGAACGAAGAATATACAGAGATTCAACACTCAATTATTAATTCTTAACAATCAGAAAATCGTAAAAAAGTAATTTTTTACGATTTTCTTTAACATATACATATATTATATCATATGAACTCCAACCAATGTTCTTTCTGTGGCAGAAAAAGAAATGAAGTACAGATGCTGATTTCTGGCCAGAATGGTTTTATTTGTGAAAATTGTATAGAGCAGGCGCACGCTATTGTAAAAGATGGTGCATCCAAAACAGGATATTCACCTGCCGACAGTATGGCTGAACTTAAAAAGCCGAAAGAGATCAAAGAATTTCTTGATCAGTATGTGATCGGGCAGGATCAGGCAAAGAAACAGCTTTCTATTGCTGTATATAATCATTATAAGAGATTACTCCACGCTCAGGACGAAAACAGAGAAGTGGAACTTGAAAAGTCGAACATCATCATGATAGGGGAGACGGGAACAGGTAAAACTCTACTGGCCAAAACTATCGCCAGAGAACTGAACGTTCCTTTCTGTATCGTAGATGCCACTATTTTGACAGAAGCAGGATATGTAGGAGAGGATGTTGAAAGTATTCTATCCAGACTTCTGATGGTAGCAGATTATGATGTGGAAAAAGCTGAAAAAGGAATTGTTTTCATTGATGAGATTGATAAAATTGCAAGAAAATCAGACAATCCAAGTATTACAAGAGACGTTTCCGGAGAAGGTGTACAGCAGGGATTACTGAAACTGCTGGAAGGAAGCATCGTCAATGTTCCGCCGCAGGGAGGCAGAAAACATCCGGATCAGAAATATATTCAGGTTAATACTCAGAACATCTTATTTATTGCTGGGGGTGCTTTTGACGGCATCAAAGAGATTATCGAAAGAAGAATGAATAAGCAGGCGATAGGCTTCAGTTCTGAGAAAATCAATAAAACAGACGAAGATGAATATATATTAACAAATATTAATGCAATTGATCTTCGTACTTTCGGATTAATTCCGGAACTTTTAGGAAGATTTCCAATCATCACTTACCTCGATAAACTCACGAAAGAGACTTTGGTAAGAATTATGAAAGAGCCCAAAAATTCAATTGTGAATCAATTTGTGGAACTTTTCAAGATGGATGGCACAGATTTAGTAATAACAGATGGTGCAATTGAAAAAATCGTAGAGGAAACTATTGAGAAAGGATTAGGCGCAAGAGGGTTGAGAGGTACTACCGAAAAAGTTCTAGAAGACTATATGTTTTCAATAGGAGAGGACAAAAAGATCATCTTGACAGAAGATAATGTTTTGATTAATAGATAAAATATTTTTTTTATAAGAAAAATAATAATACCTTTGCGGGTGAAGATTGTATTAACACACAAATAATTTATACAATGAGAAAAAGTTTATTTGCTATAGGTCTTTTAGCAATTAGTTACTCTGTTCAGGCGCAGATACTATGTCACGTTGACACTAATGCTAATATGTATGTGAGCGAAGGCACCCTAGTTTATAGTGGTGGAGGTGTACAGACAAAAGGTAATGGTCTTTTGGACGTACATGGAAATATTATGGTTGTAGGATCTGCTACAGATAGTTTTAAGACAATTGATGCTGCCGGTGCTGATAAAACTGACGGTGGAAATATCATCTTAAGGCTTAATACTCCAGCTTCTTTTGCTACTTCCACATATGGTCAGCTGTACATCGACGGATTATCCCAATCCAATATTTCTGGTGTCGTAACCAAAGAATACAGAACTACAAGTAACGGTAGTGGTAATTATTTCCAGCAAGTTGCTTTACCTTTCTCTGGTAAAGCTTACAATTCATTATCTGCCGAAGTTGGTAAAACTTTCAATACCGGAAGGTACGATAATCCAATTCTTAAGTGGGATAATGCTAATGCTGTTTCTATTACTACTTTGAATCTAGCTCCTACCTCGACTACTTGGGATGCTTCAGGTTATTATATGCTAAAGGTTAAAAATAACGACTGGAATCCAAGTGCTCCTGCATCAGGAAATGTATTCAATATTAACGGAAAACCATATGCCCCATATGCTGGTACTGTAACATTACAGAACGCAGGAAAATCTAATTTAGGAGCTTCTAATGTTGTGTTCGGAACTAATGGTAATGCTCTAAACCAGTACAATGAGAAGTATAACACTTATCTTGATGATAGTTTTGAGTTTACTACAAATCCATGGGCTAATACATTTGGTCAAAATTTCTACCAATTCGGAAACCCTTTCCTTACCAATTTAGATTTATCTAATATTGGATATACTGAAAGTGTTACAGGATCTGATGGAAATGCAGTAAGAAATATCTGGGGTATTGAATATAACCCAGGTACAATTGTTACACTTCCTAATGGTTCTACTTATGCTACAGGTTCTCAGGTTGTTACCTTTGTTCCTACCGGTGACGGAGTTGCTCCGGCAATTGGAGATGTGAATTTAGATAAAATGGTAATCAAGCCTATGCAGTCGTTTAAAATAAAGTTAAGAGACAATACAGCTCAGACTTTAAATTTTAATACACTGAGAAGATTCAAATCAACTGCTAGAACAGCTGGTGTTAACTATGATGTAAACGCAGCTAAAATGGCTACTGGTAAGAATACAACCAATACTGTAAAACAGCTTGGGGTAATCGGTCTTGATGCTAATGGGAAAGAACTTTCCAGAACATACTACGTTGTTTCTCCAGCATTAACAACAGGTCACCAGATTTCTGCAGCAACTTCTGTTCAGGCTTCAGCTGGTAAAAATATCATCGGTACTTTTGAAGAATCATTGAATGGTGGGTATGATAATAATAATACTAACTATTGGTTATATATTAACGAAGCTAATGAAAATAACTTCAAGGGTAAAAATGTTAAGTTAGTTAACTACTACCTGGATCAGGTGAAATCTTATAAATTCGAGATCAGAGAAAATGCAGAGCTAATCCCTGCTGGTGTACATCAATTATCTTCAGGAATTGGGTTCTATTATAAAGCCGAAAACGGAAATTTAATAGAAGCTAAACAAGGAGATGTTGTAGCAGTTACCAATGAGGAAGCTAATTTGTATTATGGAGAACCAAGTAATATTACTTTAGCAGTAGATAACAATAAAGCTACTGCATCAAGAACACTTGTAGTATATGATCCATCTATTACAAATTACATTGTAAGATTTGATCCAAAATGGAAAAAAGCAGATATTCAAGTTTATGATATGAGCGGTAAACTAGTAATCTCTAAAAAAGCGGTTGATGCATCCAGAGATTTTGTAATCGAGCTTGATGGCTCAGTTAAAAATTCATACGTTGTAAAAATCGTTTCTGATAAAGGAGAAACTGTTAACACTAAAATCTTAAAATAAACCACATGAAAACTATTAATAAACTAGTATTAGCTCTTTTTCTTTTTGCTATATCTTTAGCAAATGCTGCCCCACCACAACCAGCACCAACAGGAAGTGGAAATGGAGGGAATGGTACCGGAGCGCCTGCACCCATTGATATGTACGTATATGTACTTGGTATTGTAGCAATTGCATTTATTGTTTATTTTACAAAAAAGTACAAGAGCGTAAAAGCATAAAATTTTATTAAAATAATATTAAACTCTCTGATTAGTCAGAGAGTTTTTTTATTTTTACTCTATGAAAAAGATTTATACGCTATCTGCGGTTTTGGCCGCATTTGCTCTGCAGGCTCAGTTTACAGTTACCATTCAGACTCCGGCAGACTTTAAAGATCAGGACGCTATTCTATATACATTAAACGGCTCAAAAGATATTATTGTTACTAAAGAAAAGAGTAAGAATAGTACATGGACTTTTAAATATCCAAGCAGCTATATGGGAATGATGAAAGTATATTTCCCGGGCTCTAATAATACCGTAAGCTTTATTTCTGAAAATAAAAATGTCAACTTTAAACTGGATATCCAGAATAATAAAGTTAAAGATGTTATTTATCTGGATGAAGCAAATAACCTGATGAGTAAGCAGCAGGAAGGTTCTCAAAAGAAAGAGCTTATTTTGCCGGCTTTAGCGCAGATCAAAGAATATTATAAAGACAATACAGACTTTGGAAAAGCGCTGAAAATAGAGATTGATAGACTTTCCGGTTCTTCCAGCTCTATTGATGCCACTCAACATCCGTTTATTACTTATTATAATACGAATTACAGTAAATTTATTTCCAACTCACCGGATTCTGTCAAAAAAGTAGATCAGGAGGAAATAATAAACTTTCTGGACAAGTCCAATGATATGCTTGAGACCTCCTCATTGCTAAGACCAGTATTAGTATCTTATCTGAATTCCGGAGGAAATACCAATGTTGTTGCTTCTGTTGATAAATTGTTAGACCGATTAAAAGTGGAGACTCCAAGAGGGCAAACTGTTTTATCAGAGCTGATTGATATTTTTGATGTATATGAGATGGATGAGTACAAGAGCAAATATTTATCACTTGCCAAAAATCTTAAGTGTACCATCAATGACAGACTTGCTTCTACCCTGAAATCGAATGCCAACATTGAAATGGGGGCCGCTTTCCCTAACTATAAGTTCCAGTCACCTGTAAATACTACTGCAAAGTCATTATACGATATAAAGGCTGATAAAAAAGTTGTTGTGTTCTGGTCATCTACATGTTCGCACTGTGAAAGTGAACTTCCGCAACTTTTGGAAAAATACAATGAACTGAAATCAAAGAATATTCAGGTTGTAGGATTTTCTTTAGATGTTGACAAAAATTCTTATACTAAAAAGATTGCTGCATTTCCTTGGGTGAATGACTCGGAATTGAGAGGATGGAACAGTAGTTATACGGATATGTACAATATTCATGCAACTCCGACATATTTTATTTTAGATGCTAACAATAAGATTATCAACAAACCAGATCACGTTGGAGATGTTTTGGAATATTTTAAGTTAAAATAATTTTGGAGGTAAAGAAATATTTTCTATATTTGCACCACCAAAAAGGCGAGGTAGCTCAGTTGGTTAGAGCGCAGGATTCATAACCCTGAGGTCACGGGTTCAATTCCCGTCTTCGCTACAAAAAACCGCAATCATTGATTTAATGATTGCGGTTTTTAATTTTATAATAGCTGCATATTTATCTTTTCATTTCTCTCCATTTTTTTTATTTCTAAAAATTATCACCTTTCAATAGAAAATTAAGGGAATTATCCGGATTTCGACTTTGTCATATTTTTTTTATCGGAATGTTTTAAATGGGAGATCATTGTTTTCCATGTATTCGCTTTCTTACAGGCTTTTTTGAGACGATCTGTTTATTTATGGGCAGAAACCTCTTTTTGCAAAATAAAGTCTGTAATCAATGAACTGTGCTAATTTGGTGGTGTGTAAAATAAGCTAAGTGTGACCAATCTAAGATAATATCATAAAAAAGCCGTGTTACAATCTGTAGCACGGCATGTATTTTTTTGAGCAAATTTATCAGACCTGATATCCAAGAAGCTTTCTGATCTGATAGAAGAATCTTTCAATCAATCGAAGGTCTTGGGTTACGATCTCAGCACTGCCTCTAAGTTCTTTATCGAATGTAAGCGTTTTGTTATAGCTTGTTTTTAATCCTTTTGGCAAAATAACATCTACATAATAATTTCCTTTATCATCAGGAATAAGAGAGATATTCTGTACTTTTCCTTCGATGATACCATATTCCTGGAATCGGTAGTTGTCTAGTTTAATCAGTACTTTTTCGCCCGGAATGATCTTTCCTGAGTTCGTGGTAGGAACAGACATTCTGCCTACCAGCTGCTCTTTGTTTTTAGGAAGAATAGAAAGAATAGGCTCGCCCGATTTTACAAACTGATTTTCGCCAAAAAACTGCTGGAAACTGGCAACACCATCTGTAGATGATATAACAAGATAATTCAGTTCCCACTGTTTTAAAGATTTTCTCAGTTGCTCAAGAAGCTGTAAAGTTTGTGAAGAGTATGTAATTCTGTCTTTTTCTGTGTTAATGGCGGTCCCGCTTTTAGTTTTATTAAGATTGGTAATCCCTTCATCCATTTGTGAAATGGAGATTTTAAGATTTTCAAGATTTTGCTGGGCCTGAAGATATTTGATCTTTTCATTTTCAAGTTCCATAGCCGAAATAACTCCTTGATTGAAAAGTTCCTGAGATCTGTTGAAATTTTTCTTAGTCAGATCATATTTTATAGATTCCAGGTTTTTCTGTTGTTTTAGGGTAGCTATCCTTACGCGGTATTCGGAAATACTTTGGTTGGCTGCCAGGTTTTCCGGAACATAAGGCTGTAATCTTGTAAAAAGAGCTTCATCCTGAAATGCTTTTGCAAAACTGTTGTATTCACCTTGTAATTCACCCAGTTTAAACCTTGAAGCCTGAGCAAGAGGGAAGTTATATAAATTATCAGGAGTAATAGAGTCTACCAGTTTTTTAAGCTCTAAAATATCTTTATAGTTAGCTGCAGACTGCATCACCATCAGAACATCATTCTTTTTAACTTCCTGATGGTCTTTTATGAATATTTTTTCAATTTTGGAACTTGTCCTTGCTTCTATCTTCTCCGGAGGATTCTGGGAAGTTACAATAATAGGAGCCGGTACAAATTCCGGATACTTTATAATATAGCTCATTAAGAGAATCAACAGGAGGATAATAAATATCACTGTATTTCCCCAGCGGATCATCCAATGTGGTGGCTGGGTAAGAATATCCTGTACACTCTCTGAGCGAAGTTCAATATTGTCTAAAACGTCTTCTTTCATTGTTCTGAGGTAAAATTTCCCCCAATATTTCAGGGGGAATATAATTTAAATAATTGGGCAGTTCCCGTCATACCAAGATGGTGGCGAAGTATCCGCATCGGGAGGACATTCAAAATGCTTTATACGGCATGGTACCCAGCTGCCAAGACACCAGGATCCACAACAGTTATTGTCCGGAATAATTACTCCTCCACTGACTAATGTCAAATCTTTTCTTGAAAGTTTTTTAAGATTTTTCATGATTTAATTAGTTTATTTTTTCCTACTCTGTAAGCTTTTCGGATTCCGCTATATTTTTGCTTTTATAATTAGCTGCCTAATTCAAGCTGATTTCTTACAAGTCTGTAATATTCTCCCCTTAAATCTACCAGATCAGCATGGCTTCCTTCTTCAACTACTTTTCCTTGATCCAGTACAATGATTTTATCAGCATGTCTTACTGTAGAAAGTCTGTGGGCAATAACCACTGCTGTTTTCCCTTTAAAGAACTGCTCAAGGTTTTCCATGATCACTTTCTCATTATTGGCATCCAGCGCAGATGTTGCTTCATCAAACAAAATATATTCAGGAGATTTGTAAACGGCTCTTGCAATGAAAAGTCTCTGTTTCTGACCTCCACTTACACCCACTCCCTCATTTCCGATTTTCGTATTATAGCTTAACGGAAGACTTTCAATAAATTCTTTGATGTTGGCTATTTCTACAGCACGTCTCAGTTTTTGTTTGTCAATATGATCTTCACCTACGGCAATGTTATTGGCAATAGTATCGTTGAATACATATCCTTCCTGCATTACCACTCCACAATGGTCTCTCCAGTATCTTGGAGAAATATTCTTCATATTGGTGCTTCCGATTCTGATCTCACCCTGGTCAGGATCATAAAACTTCATTAACAGTTTCAGCAGGGTTGTTTTCCCACTTCCACTGGCTCCTACAATAGCTGTGGTCTGCTGATAGGGAATCGTAAGGCTTAAGTTTTCAAAAACCGGAACATCGGAGCCAATATAACGGAATGACATATCCCTGATCTCGATATCTTTCTTTGGAACATCTGTGACGTACTGCTCATTTTTATCTTCCTCATCATCTTTATCATGAATCTCTCCTAATCTTTCAAGAGAGATCTTAGCATCCTGAGTCTGCTTGATAAAGTCGATAAGCTGAAGAAGAGGACTGTTCAACTGTCCAATGATATATTGTACAGAAAGCATCATCCCTAAAGTAAGGTTTCCACTCAAAACAAGCTTTGCAGAAAGGAAACTTACCAAGATATCTTTCATCTGGTTGATAAAGTTACCTCCTACAGACTGCCATTGTTCTAATGAAAGAGATTTTATTCTGATTTTAAACAGTTTTACCTGAAGAAATTCCCAGTCCCATCGTTTTTGTTTTTCAGCATTATGCATTTTAATCTCCTGCATACCGTTGATAAGCTCAATCACTTTACTTTGTTCCTGAGAGACCTGAGAGAACCTTTTGTAGTCAAGTTCTTTTCTTTTTTTCAGGAAGAAACTGATCCAACCGATATACAATACTGCTCCAACAAGATAAACAAGGAATAGTCTGTAATCATAAAACAGCAAGACAATACTGAAGATGATAAGATTCACCAGTGAGAACAAGGTGTTTAATGATGAGCTTGTAAGCAGCTGTTCAATTCTGTGGTGGTCATTTATTCTCTGCATGATATCTCCGGTCATTCTCGTATCAAAGAAACTGATAGGAAGTCTCATGAGCTTGATAAAGAAATCGGAGATAATTGAAATATTGATTCTCGCTGAAAGATGGAGAAGAATCCAGCTTCGTATCGTTTCAATTCCCATTCTTCCAAGGAATAGCATAATCTGCGCAAGTAAAACCACATAGATAAAATTAATATCCTGGTTCTGGATCCCGACGTCTACAATACTCTGGGTAAGAAACGGGAATATCAGGGATAATAAACTTCCCCCCAGAAGCCCAATAGCAAGCTGGATGACAAGTGTTTTATACTTAAGGAGATATTTGGAAAGAAAAGTAAAGCTGGCTTTACTTTCTTCAGCATCAAATTCTGTCTGGAAAAATGCCGGGGTTGTTTCAAGAATCAGGACGATACCTTCTTCTGTATTTTCGTTTGCATTTTCTCCGATCCAGGATTTGATAAACTCTTCTCTTGTATACGTAATAAGCCCATAGCTGGGATCGGAAATATATACTTTATTATTTTTATCAATTTTGTATACAACAACAAAATGGTTTTTATTCCAGTGTGCTACACAGGGAAAAGGAACCTCTTCTGTGAGGGTATTGAAATCAATTTGGACTCCCATTGACCGGAACCCGAGGTTTTCTGCTGCATCGCTTAGCCCAAGAAGGCTGCTTCCTTCACGTGTTGTTTCGGAAAGGTTACGAATCTGCTGCAGAGATATACTTTTACCATAATACTTACTTACAATCCTGAGACACGTAGGGCCACAGTCTTTGGTATCTGGTTGCTTATAAAAAGGAAACTTTTTTTTCAAAACTACTACTCATTATAAAATGCCGTCAGCGGGTGACGACATTTACTTTAATTCAATTATGATTCAATGAAATGGTAAACCGGAATAGTCCCATTAGCCATTGTTTTTCTGCTCTTTACATCTTATCAGATGTTGTTTTTGTCTTCCTAAGATAATGAAATTTTCAAATGAATGATATTTATTTACTAAATCTCATCATCTTCTATTAATTCATCAATAAAGAATAAAATATCTTCACGATCATACTTATCAGGGAATTGGTATCCGTTGATGATAAAAATCGGGGTGAAATTTAATCCTGCATTACTGTTTTCATTAGTCATCTCTATCAGTGGATTCAGGTTTTCTGACGTTACATTTCCTCCGGAAAGAGCATTGATTTTGCTTTCATCCTTAGTTTCAAACCATTCTTCTACAGCATGTAGAAACTCTTTTTCCGGCTTGTTGTGGTAGATATGAGTTAAGTCTGAAATAAGCTGAGTGTATTTTTCATTAGCTCTTTCAGGACTGTAATTGAATCTCATCTGTAAAGAAATATTATCAGGGTATTTTTCCAAAAGGCCTTCTGCCAGTTTATGAGCATCTTTACAGAAACCACAGTATGGATTGGAAACGATAGAAATACGAAGTTTCGCATCTTTTTTCCCAACAGCAAAAGTTTCCGTATTCTGGAATTCAATTTTTGGATTCTGCTCCATCTGATTTTTGAAAAGCTCATAATTTCTTTTGAATCTAAGATTTTTCGCATTAGACTTTTGAAGAGCCTCTTTTTGTTCAAGAAGAGTATTGAAATAAATAACGGCAGAGAAAACAAGTGCCCACAGAATAATAGTCAATAAAAGTGTTCCCACACTGAAAGACAGATTCTCGAAAAATAAACTGCTTACTACGATTTGTGCTGCAAGGATTGAAATAATCAAAAGGCATACTCTGCAAAACGTTTTTTCTACAAAAGCCTGAATGTATAGAGAATATCCTATTGCAAGTACAGAAACAAAGGTAAATCCTTTTACGATATAAGCTGTAGCCGGTAAAAATAATCCCAGCACTGCAAGTCCTGCAAAATAGATCAGGGAAAAGTCTGCGAATTTTAAACCTAAAATACTGGTTTTATCCTGTTTTATAATTTTATCACAGGAGTTGACTGTCTGGCTGGCAGCAGCACCTCCGCCACCGCATATACTTCCGATTACAGTAGATGTATTCCCGAATTTCTGATTGAAGATTTCCAGTGAAATATATACTCCAGCCAAAGAAAGAAGGTTGAAAAGGGCTTCGTAAATGGTTTGGCTTATAAATGAATAGGCGAGAACAGCCGCAAAAATTAAATAAAGAACCGGCTTGAAATTGAAAGCCAGCTTATTTTCTGCATTTTCGGTTTTTTCAAACAACAGTACAAAATCAGTTGATTTGGTATAAAGTTCTTCTTTACCGAAGGTTTTTGCTTTTTCTGAGTATACAGAATAATTGCTGCCTGACTTTTTTACAAGAGAAAATGAATTTTCAACAATAGCAATAAATTCTTCCGGAAGTTCGTCCCAATATTCTTTGTCAAGTTCATAAGCATCATTTTTCACCCCCATAAAGTTCAGTGTATCACTAAAAGCCAAAGCAGATGGATAGTTAGGATGTGAGTTGAACTGGAAAATGAATTCCTGTTTATCGAGTTTTAGGTGGTTAATTAGTTTGTCAAAAATCATGTTAATATTTTTATCTAAAATACACAGATGTTTTAAATATACAAAAAATTTTTTCTTTTATTAGTGAGATATAAACGGCTGTTGGTAGATTATATTTGACTTTCAATATTTTATTTCCCAAAATTTGAGTTTCAAATTCGATTCTGAAATATGATTTTCTAATAAAATTCTATGGTTTTATCGCTGTGTCAGAGTAGAATTTATTTTTGGTAGTATTTGAAAAAATAAGAATGGTAGCTTAGAATACTGAATGTTTAAATGAATTATTTCTAAGAAAAATAAGGCCCAGTTCCCGCAGGCAGCTATTGTAAAATTTCATGGTTATAGTTTGCGTTAAATTGCACCTGCGGGAGTAAGGAAGCCTTGCTTTGTGACAAAGTGTATGGTGTTTTACCTGGAGCAAAGATGCATCTGTATATTCCATAATCCAAGAAAAGCATGTCGGAATTGACAAATTTCGAGTTCTTTATTTACAGGACTCAAGATCGTATTTTGGATTAATGGTCTGATTTTTAGTTTTATAGATTGAAGAATTGTGGGATGTTTAAAAAAACTGAAAAAGTCTAATATTGGACCTTTAAAAAAATATATACAAAAGTTTTTTTTGTTTTTCTGTTGATTTTTGCCAGGAATTTACTCTTATCAAGGTACAAATGAATATCTGAAGTCCGGAAACCTAATGAACAAATTGAAATAAAAAAGTCATTATTTCTAATCAAAATATCCTGAAATTTTTAAATAGAAATAGTAGAAATATCCCATAAAATACAGTGAATAACTCCAATATATAAAACGATGAAAATGGGGCAAAAACTGAATGTTTTTTATCTAAACAAATGTTTGATTCTATGGTGATTTAATAGGCTGTACTGGATTTAAATGGCGTTTTTCATATTGAATACCACTGTTGATTGCGATTTGTAACAATAGGGTGTGAACTCAAAAAAACTTAAAAAATCATAAAGTTTTCATAAAGTTTTAAAAAAGGATGTAAATGTTTTTGTATTTATAAAATATGTCGTACTTTTACATCGCCTTGAATGAGGGAACAAGTCAAGGTAATAAATTTTTTTTCATCATTTGTGTTTTTAGAATCGTATCGCCTGATACGATTCTTTTTTTTTTATTTTTCATAGTTTAAAAGAAGATCTATAAAGTAAGAATAGGTGACAGAGCCTTCCTGTTGATTGCTTTTCAGAAACAGATTGTTGGTAAATCCAAAGAAATCATCCAGCCAGCCCTGATGGCTGAGAACAAAACTCTTTTCATACATACGGTCTCTTTTCATTGCAGGAGAATATTGATGAAGAACATTCTTAACGAACGCCGGATCTTCCTCCACAATGAATCTTAAAAGGCTTTTTAAAGTGAAAAACTCAGTACTGTATCTTAACTCCGGATTGCCGGAATGAACTCCTATTAAATACCCCACAAAATTAGCCTCCTGTTCTCTGGCAAAACCCAGTTGATGAGAACTTTCATGCGCTGTTGTAAAAGGAATAAATGTAGAAGGTAATTCAGAGTTATATTGAGCTTCAGCAGTAAAAGGGTTATAGTATCCCAAAATACCCGTAAAGCTCATTACATTTTTGAATAAACTGGGTTTGATATCCAAAATCTGAGGTGCCTTTTTATTTGAAATATATGAAGGTAATTTTGCTTGTTGGTGCAGAATTTCCTGTTGTATAGAATTAAGATTCGTAATAATGAATACTCCTTTGTTGTTTTCCCGGACAGACTGCCTGGTTGCTTTACATTTTTCAAGATAAGTAAGAGCCAGTTTCTTGGCCTTTTCCACATCCGGTTCTTTCTGGCTTGAAAGTTTCTTGATGATAGGAGTCTGGAAATACAGCATTCCCCAAAAGATCTGATAGATAAAGTAAAAAACATTGATGATGATCAGAACCCTGAGCAGAGAATGATGTCTTCGCTGCTTTCTGAACAGCATGATGAAATAATACAAAAGGAAAGCACCCAATACAATATATATAAGATCTCCCATAGAAAATGGAATCCAGCTGAACAATGCCTGATGTGTTCTTTTCTGAAGTTCAAAGAAGTTTTCAAAAAACGAGATCATCACTCCGGATTTTGAGCAGGCATAAAACAAAAGAAATTGGGCAAGTAATACACCTGCCCAAAACCTTTTCTTTTTATATATTGTTTTCGTTATATTAATGACCATTACCTTTAGATACTTTATCAAGATCAATGCCCTGGGCTTTTAAAATCCCACTCACACGGATCGCATAGAATGCAAGATAAGCAAAACAAATAACCCCTACGATATAACTGAAATGAATATTTGTAATATCTGCAACATACCCCTGTATAATGCTTACGATACCTCCACCCATAATCATCATAATAAGTAATCCTGAACCCTGATTGGTATGTTTTCCAAGTCCGTTAATAGCCAATGCAAAAATACATGGCCATAAAGTAGAGCAGAAAAGACCTACGCTGGTAAATGCATAGACAGATACCATTCCTGTTGTGAACATTCCTATTAGCAAAGCTGTAATTCCTGCTAAAGAAAATATTAAAAGCATTCTTGCCGGGTTTCCTTTACTTAAGATATCACAAATAATCATGGCAATAATAATAAATCCATATACATAGAATGGAGACAGGTCATGTTTCGCAATAGCATTCACCAATAAAAATACACCAAATGCAAGATAAGGAGCTAAGAATCTTAAGATCTTTTTGAATCCCGCATTCACATCAAATGCCTCTACAGCACCTGTCCAACGGCCGATCATCAATGATGCCCAGTATAAAGAGATATAAGGTGCTACATCTTTTGTTTCAAAGCCTAAGTTTTTTTCCATATAAGCCGGAAGATTACTGGCTGTTGAAACTTCTACCCCTACATACACAAAGATCGCAATCATTCCCATTACCAATTGAGGGTATTGAAATGCCGATTTTCTGTGTTCTCCCGGAGTTGAATCATCAGTGTTTTCAGTATTCGTTGGAGTTACAGCAGGAAGAGAAGAGAATTTAAGCATTAAAGCTACAAGAGCAAAAGCTGCTCCTAATATCAGATAAGGAATTTTTACACTTTCAATACTTGCTTCCGTGTTGCCTGCGCTTGCAGAACCAAAAATGGCAAATGCCACAATAAGCGGTCCTATTGTAGTTCCTAAGTTATTAATTCCCCCAGCCATTGTTAACCTCTGAGACCCTGTTTCTGTAGGGCCAACCTCAATAGCAAGCGGATTGGCAACAATCTGCTGAAGAGAGAAGCCCAAACCTACAATAAATAATCCGGAGATCATTAAAGGGAAAGAATGCATGTTGGCAGCCGGATAAAACAACAGGGTTCCCATTGCGGAAATAAGAAGCCCCACAATAAGGCCGTTTTTATACCCGATTTTATTGATCAAATCCTGTTTCAGGCTCTTTGATATAATCATATAAATTAAAGAACCTACAGTATACGCTACATAAAAGCATATCTGTACCAGCATACTTTCAGTTTGAGATAGATTGAAGGCTTTTTGAAAAACGGGGATCAGAATATCATTACTGGCTGCTACAAATCCCCAAAAGAAGAATACAGTAACCAATGGAATGAATTGGGCCCAATTGGTTTGTTTAGAATAATTTGACATATTTATTATAGATTTCACAAACAAATATAACTATTTCCTTTCAACGGAATACCTGATTAAGGTTTTTTTTATTTCCTCATAAGCCTCTGCCTTTAAGTCTTTTGGCGAATCGGTAGGCTCCATGATTCCATTGAAATACACCTTTACTCTTCCAGGATAGCCTTTTGAGTTTTCAAAAGGGAACATTTCCTTGAGTCCGATAAAGGTATAAACAGCGATAGGAGAGTTATGTTTTGAGGACAGCATAAACGCACCATCCTTAAAATCATCCAAAATTATAGAAGTGTCATCAGGTACGCCGCCTTCAGGAAAAATGGCAATACTGTTGCCTTCCTCCATTTTTTCAGCGCATCTCCGGTATACATCTGCACGGCTTTTTGCATTCGTTCTGTCTACCATTACACATATCCTTTTATAAATGGTTCCGAAAATAGGAATCTTTACCAGCTCTTTTTTTCCTACAAAACATATCGGATGATCCGGAAATACAATGCAGGTAAGCATAATATCCATGATGGATGTATGATTGGAAATAAAAACATAAGGGATGCTTTTATCTTTCTCCTGTTCCGAAAGTTTAATGAGATCATACCGGAAGCCCATTCCGTAAAACATTCCGAAACACCAGATCCTTACGAGTTTATAACCGTATTTATAATGCTTTTTGTTAAAAGATAAAATATAGACAGGGATTCCAATAGTAACTGTCAGAAAAAATGCTAACAGCAGCAGCCAGAATCTCCAGAGATAATTTAAAATTATTGTCACAGCCTAACCGTTAAAAATTACTTTCTTTTTTACTGAATAATTCAGAATGGAAACCAGCAATATTGCTGCAATTTTGCTGATCATTTCCGGGCTCAAGGTATAAAAAAATAAATTGATATTATCTTTAAATATGAAACTGTAAAATATCTGGAAAAACCCCAGGCTGAGTAACGTTGAAAAGAAGGAGACCACCATAAAATAAGCAAACTCTTTTTTCTTGGAGTGTTTTCCTCTTTCAAACACAAACCAGATACTCAGAAAATAATTGGTAATAATCCCGCAGCTCGTAGAAAAAATGTTACTTAAGGGATAATGTACACCATGGAAGTTGATTTCCTTTGCAAAGAAATGCGGAAGATAGGTGCTGAAAATCTTAAAGCTGCCTATTTCTACAACGGCACTCAGTCCTCCTGCAATGATGAAGAACAGAACCTGTTTCTGGCGTAAGAGTATTTCTTTCATGCGATGAATATAAAACTAAATATATAAGTACATATTGTAGAAACACTGAAATGATTTATATCTCAGAATATAAGGGCCTTACCGTATTCCGGCTGTTAATAACCGTTTTAGAATACCAGCAATGCCAAAGCTTCACAATATGAATATGCAAATTTATAACTATATGTTAAACACTGAAAAAAGTTGTTAAAATATTTTTTTTAATAAAAATTATTTCTAATTTTAATATTCAGAATGATGTAATAATGACCTGATAATAAATTCATTTTCAACTTCTTGTGTTGATGGTTTTTTCTATCTTGTAGTGCGCGATTAAGAGCATATACCCCTACATTTTATGACCCAATTATTAATAATATTTGTATGAAAAGTCAAAACAAATACAGAAAATTCCAGCTTCAACAGAAAAATATTGAGGCTCTTGAGAAAGAAAATTCCCGCTTCAAAAGAGTGTATTCCGAATATGAAAATATGTCAGATGAATTGTGGAATCTCGAAAACTCCAAAGGAGAACCAGTGCCAGATGATTTTATCAATGCAATGGTATTACAGACTTCCTATCTGGAAGATGAAATAGAAGATTGGCTATTACAATTCAACGAAAAAAAAACACAGATTAAACATTAATGATTTTAGACAGCTTCCAGGTTGTTTATAAACGCTAATTGAAGATAAATTCATAATTTAGCACCCTTAAATTAAAATCTAAAATATGGTTGCTATTGTAGATAGTGGTTCTACTAAATCGGATTGGGTAATACTTGATGACTTTAAGAAAGTTTTTTTGAAAACAGAAACAATCGGGTTCAATCCGAATTTTATCAACAGAGAACTTATCGCTCCTGAGATACAGAAAAATAGCAATCTGGTATCGGTTAAAAATTCAATTACCAAGGTCTTTTTTTATGGCTCCGGATGCGGTGTGAAAAAAAACTGTGAAACCATAGAAGAAGAACTGACGAAAGTTTTTGGAAAAGCTGAAATTATTGTGAAGGAAGATCTGATGGCTGCAGCATATGCGGCATACAGCGGAAAACCTGCTATCGTGTGCATTCTTGGCACAGGATCAAATTCCTGTTTTTTTGACGGTGACAATCTGAAGATAGAATTGCCTTCACTGGGATTCCTTATTGGAGATGAAGGAAGCGGCAGTGCTATCGGAAAGCAATTGGTGCGCAGATATTTCATGAAAAAACTGCCTTCAGACCTTCATACAGAATTTGAAGCCAATTATCAGCTTACCGTAGAAGATGCATTGAAAAATATGTATCATACCCCAAGACCAAATGCATATTTGGCAAACTTTACCAAATTTGTGATCGAAAGAAAAGATCATCCTTATTTCAGAGATATGGTGTTTGAAGAAATGAAAAGTTTCTTTGAATATCAGGTTCTCCCTTATGAGGAAGCAAAAGATGCCGAGATCAATTTCATTGGCTCTATTGCTTATTATTATGAAAATATACTACGTTCTGTAGCTACAGAACTTAATTTAAATGTGGGACATGTTGTGCAGAAACCAATTGAAAGCTTAGTAGATTACCACATTAAATACATACTTTAACAAAAAACCAAATTTTATGTCAAGTAACAACAATCGCGACGAAAAAAACTTTAGCCAGGCCGCGCTAGATTATCATAAAGCAGAACCCAAAGGAAAAATTGAAGTAATCCCGTCAAAGCCACACTCTTCTCAAAGAGACTTGTCTCTGGCTTATTCTCCGGGAGTAGCTGTTCCTTGTATGGAAATTCATGATAAACCGGAAACTGTTTATGATTATACAGGAAAAGGAAACCTGGTAGCAGTAATTTCTAACGGTACTGCCGTACTTGGACTGGGAGATATCGGGGCTGAAGCTTCAAAACCGGTAATGGAAGGGAAAGGACTTTTGTTCAAAATCTTTGCAGATATCAACGTATTTGATATTGAGATTGATGAAAAAGATCCGGATAAATTTATTGAAATTGTAAAAGGAATTGCTCCTACTTTCGGAGGAATCAACCTTGAAGATATTAAAGCTCCTGAAGCTTTTTATATAGAACAAAGACTGAAAGAGGAATTGAATATTCCTTTGATGCATGACGACCAGCACGGAACTGCAATTATCTCTGCAGCTGCATTGATCAACTCTCTGCAGATTGCCAATAAAGATATTGATAAAGTGAAAATGGTTGTCAACGGAGCAGGTGCAGCAGCTATTGCATGTACCAAGCTTTATATTTCATTAGGGCTGAAAAAAGAAAACGTCCTGATGTGTGACAGTAAAGGAGTTATCAACCATAAGAGAGAAAACCTTACTCCTGAAAAATTAGACTTCATTGCTCAGACGGATATTGAAACATTAGAAGATGCTGTAAAAGGATCTGATGTTTTTGTGGGATTATCTAAAGGAAACGTAATGACTCCGGAAATGCTCTTGAGCATGAACGAAAATCCTATCGTATTTGCTCTGGCTAACCCTGATCCTGAAATTGCTTATGATCTTGCTATTGAAACTCGTAAAGATGTAATCATGGCAACAGGAAGAAGTGATTATCCTAACCAGGTAAACAACGTATTAGGATTCCCTTATATCTTCCGTGGAGCATTGGATGTACAGTCTACAGGAATTAATGAAGAAATGAAACTGGCTGCCGTACACGCTATTGCTGATTTAGCAAAAGAACCGGTACCGGAAGCTGTAATTTTAGCATATAACGTTCAAAATCTGCAATTTGGAAGAGATTATTTCATTCCGAAGCCGTTTGATAACAGACTGATCACAAAAGTATCAAGTGCCGTAGCAAAAGCAGCTATTGAAAGTGGTGTTGCCAGAAAAACTATTACGGATTTTGAAGAATATGAGCATCAGCTTTTAGACAGAATGGGAAGAGATGAGAGATTGGTAAGAATGATGCAGAGCCGTGCTAAATCCAATCCGAAAAGAATCACCCTTGGAAATGCTGAAGAATATAACGTATTGAAAGCAGCTCAAATCCTTTATGAAGAAGGAATTGCTTTCCCAAGTCTTCTGGGAGATAAAAAATACATCAAGGAGCAGATGGAGCGCTACGGAATTACTCTGGATGTTCCCATCATTGATCCAAGTGATGACGATCAGAAAGAAAACAGAAAAAAATACAGAGAAACCCTTTGGAAACTTCGTCAGAGAAAAGGAATGAACGAGTACAAAGCGAAGAGATACGTTCGTCAGAGAGATTATTTCGGGCCTTTGATGCTGAAACATGGCGATACCGATGGGCTTATCGTAGGATTCTCTAAAAACTATACGTCAGTTTTACGCCCTGTTTTAGAAGTTATTGAAAAAGATAAAGGAGTAGACAAAGTAGCGGCAATGATGATGATTCTGTCTGAAAAGAAACCTATTTTCTTCGCAGATACTTCCATCAATCAGAATCCTACCTCAGAAGATCTTGTGAATATTGCTAAAATGGCAGAATTTACAGTAAAATCTTTTGCTATAGAACCAAGAATTGCGATGCTGGGATTTGAAAACTTTGCTGCCATTTCTGAAACTTCCAAGAAAGTAGCTAAAGCAGTGAGCATCCTTCATGAGAAATATCCTAAAATGGTTGTAGACGGTGAGATTCAGCCAGATTTTGCAATGAATGCAGATCACCTGAGCGATTATCCTTTCTCAAAATTAGGAACAACACCAGCAAATACCTTCATCTTCCCGAATCTGGAAAGCGCCAACCTTTCTTACAAAATTCTGAGAGGAATGAAAGTAGCACAGGTTATCGGACCTATCCTGATGGGATTAAAACAGCCGGTACATGTTCTTCAGATGCGTTCAAGCGTAGATGAGATCGTAAACCTTGCTACGATTGCTGTTCTTGATGCTCAGAGAAGAGAAAAAAAATAATATAAAGAATTTAAAATATTCTTCTTGTTTAAAAAAATGACACTTTAAACAGTGTTCAGATACTAAAAAGACTCCATATTTTGGAGTCTTTTGTTTTTCTGTTAATTCCTTGAATTCTTATTTGAAATTTAAGTTAAAAATCATTCGCACGTTAAATGAAAACATTAATTAGTTTAAATTGCTATATTTGGGAGTTTTAAAAATTAATAATGATATTTTCTTTACAAGGCAACGTTCAAGAACTTACGCCTACCTACGCTGTCATCAATGTACAAGGAGTTGGTTACTACGTGGGAATCAGTTTGATGACCTCACAGACGCTGGTTTTGAATCAGCCCACTTTTTTATTTATCCAGCAGATCATCCGTGAAGACGCCCATCTTCTCTTTGGATTTAACACACGTTCAGAAAAAGAAATGTTCAATCTGTTAATAAGCGTTAATGGAGTAGGTGCTGTTTCAGCCTTGATTCTGCTGTCAACATTGAGCCTTGATGAGATTGCCTCCGCAATCCTTTCAGGAAACAGTGCGCTGATTCAAAAAGCAAAAGGAATTGGTGCAAAAACGGCTGAAAGAATTATCGTAGATCTTAAAGATAAAGTACAGAAATACAGTGATCCAAACGCGAATATTTCTGTGATGGTAGATAATAAAATTAAGGAAGAATCGTTATCTGCATTAGAAGTTTTAGGGATTCCTAAACGTGCAAGCGAGAAGATTGCGGATAAAATTATAAAACAAAATCCAAGCATCTCGGTAGAAGAATTGGTTAAACAAATCTTAAAAAACATTTAACATTTGGTGGCGAATAGTAAGCATCTTAACATATTTTTGTTCCTGTCGTTCCTGTTTATGTCTGTAAGTGCTTTTGCGCAGGTACAGAAAGATACGGCGATTATAAGAAAACAATATGAAGTGGCCGACCCTACGAGGTATGAAGCCTATTACGATATAAAAACCGGGATGTACTATGTGTATCCCAAAATTGGAAATACCATAACGGGTCCTCCTACAGCAATGTCTCCGGAAGAGTATAAAGAATATATGCTCGCTACCCAGACAAAAGCCTACTACAAGGAGAAATCTGATAAATATAACCTCCTTTTCAGAAAAGACAGATCAGATGCAAGGAAGAAGGGACTTATCCCTTCATTGTTGATTAATAACAGGCTCTTTGAAACAATTTTCGGAGGTAATAAAATAGAAATCATTCCTTCAGGATATGCATCCCTGGATTTTGCCGGATTGTACCAGAAAATAGACAACCCGATGATCCTGCCACAAAACAGGACCAGCTTTACTTTTGATATTGATCAGAGGATTCAGTTGGGACTATTGGGTAAAGTAGGAGAAAACCTGCAGTTAAAGGCTAATTATGATACTCAGAGCGGCTTTGCCTTTGAAAACCGAATGAATCTTGTTTGGCAGGCAAAAGGAAGCTGGAAAGACCTTCAGAGCAAAGGCCTTGGAAATGTTGATAAACCCAACGAAGGAGGAGAAGATAAAATCATCAAAAGAGTTGAATTTGGTAACGTAAATATGCCGCTTTCAACCAGTCTGATCCGTGGTTCACAATCATTGTTCGGGGTGAAAACAGAATTCCAGCTTGGAAAAACTTTTGGAACCGTTGTTCTTTCCCAACAACAAGGGGAGGCCCGTAATATTGTAGTACAGGGTGGTGGTGTTATGAATAACTTTAAAGTCAACGCTATTGACTATGAAGAAAACCAGCACTACTTTTTAGGACATTATTTCCTGAACAAATATGACGACGCGTTACTTAATTATCCACAAATTAACTCAACCATTAATATCACCAGATTAGAAGTATGGGTACTTGACCAAGGAAACAGTAATCTGGCTTATCAGAAAAGTATTATCGGGATCAGAGACCTTGGAGAAGGTCCTGGCGGAGTTACTTTACCGGATAACTCTCTGAATGGTTTATATGATGCAGTGTCCACAGTTGCCGGAACCAGAGAAGCCGGAAAAAACTATGGTACTATTTTCCAGGGGCAGGTGATTGGAGCAGATCCTACTCCATATGATAATGGTGAACAATTCATATACAATACAAAAGCAAGAAAGCTGAATAGTAATGAATTTACTTTTCAGCCACAGTTGGGATATATTTCTTTGAATCAAAAACTTAATGACCAGCAGCTTTTAGCAGTTTCGTACTCTTATACTGTTAACGGAAGTAATAAAGTATACAAAGTAGGGGAATTTTCTGAAGAAAGTCCCGTATTGATTACTAAAGTATTGAGAGTAAACAATAAAGTAAACACTCAATCTCCGATGTGGGACCTGATGATGAAAAATATCTATTCAATAGATGCAGGACAGGTAGCACAAGACGGATTTATTCTTAATGCATATTACAGAGATCCAAAAACAGGAGGTAAAGTAAATTATCTTCCGGATACTCCTGTAAAAGATCAGAACTTACTAAAATTATTCAATTGGGACCGTCTTAATATGAATGGAGATATCCAGAATAATAAAGACGGAAGCAAGGGAGATGGTATCTTTGACTTTGTCAACGGGATTACCATCAGACCGGAAACCGGAAGAGTAATCTTCACGAAAGTACAGCCTTTTGGTAGCTATATGCAAAAGGTTTTAGGAGGAACTTTCAATCCTCAATACGTTTTCCAGGATCTTTATACCAAGCAAAAACAAGAAGCACTCTCCAGTAATCTTGCACAGAGGTATACATTGGAAGGTCGTTATAAAGGAACGCAGGGACAAGGTATTTCGTTAGGTGCAGTAAACGTGCCTCAGGGATCAGTAAAAGTTGCAGCAAACGGAGTACAGCTTACAGAAGGGGTAGACTATACCGTAGACTATATGCTTGGTACGGTTACGATCATTAATGAAAATGTAAAACAGTCCGGACAGGCCATTAATATTTCACTTGAAAACCAATTGACATTTAATACTCAAAGAAAAAGATTCTTGGGATTAAATTTAGAGAGAAGATTCAGTGAGAACTTTATCTTAGGAGGGACCGTAATCAACTATTCAGAATCTCCATTGACCCAGAAAGTAAACTTCGGACAGGAAGCGGTAAATAATACTATGGCAGGGATCAACTTGATGTACAATAATCAGGCTCCTTACCTTACAAGACTTACCAACAAACTTCCGATGGTAAAAACCGAAGCACCGTCCAACTTAAACTTTAAGATGGAAGCAGCGTATCTGATGCCTGGATTAAATAAGGGAACCAATAACCAGTCTTATATTGACGATTTTGAACAAACCACTTCTAAGATATCATTAAAAGAACCGGCAGCATGGAGCTTAGCTTCAAAACCGGAAAAAAATAAATTACCGCCATTTAACACGGTACCTGGTAATGATGATATTACAAGCGGATATGGAAGAGGGCTATTAACATGGTATAATATTGACCCTAGATTCTGGGGTGTTGGAGGAAAAGCTCCTGCAGGAATTACACCACAGTCTGTATCCAACCACGCTTCCAGAAGAGTACAATATTCTGAGATTTATAATAACAGGGATTTCGTAGCGGGAGAACAAACTTTCACCAATACTTTCGATATCTCTTATTTCCCTAAAGAAAAAGGACCTTATAACGTAAATCCGGTAACAGAACAGGCACAAAGCAGATGGGCGGGGATTATGAGATCCATCAGTGTTCCGAATTTCGTTACATCAAATATTGAATACGTTGAATTCTGGATGATGGATCCTTATGCAGATGGTAAAACCCTGGGTACAGATCCAAAACTTTTACTTCATTTAGGAAACGTTTCAGAAGATGTTTTGAAGGATGGAAAAATGCAGTATGAAAACGGATTGCCAACTCCTGGTACACCATCTTCTACAACGAATTCAAACTGGGGGATACAGCCAAAACAACCCCCAATTCTGTATGCCTTCTCTACAGAAGGAGAAGACAGAAAAGTACAGGATGCAGGGTATGATGGTCTTACTTCTGATCAGGAAGCAATGAGATTCGGAAATACTTTTGTAAATCCGGTAACCAATATTGCTGACCCTGCAGTGGATGACTTTGTATTTTATCTTTCCGATAAATTTACAGGAAGCCAGGCTGCTTCGGTTGTTGAGAGATACAAATATTTCAGAAATCCGGAAGGAAACTCAGAAGCAAACTCTCTGAATGTGGCGTCACAAACTCCAGATGCAGAAGATATCAATAAAGATTACAACCTTGATCAGACTGAAAACTATAATCAGTATGTGATAAAGCTAGATCAGCCAAGCTTAGCATTGGGAGGAAACAATATTGTAGATGTAAAAACAGTAAAAGCAAGCTTCCAGAACGGGCAGTCTGCAGATGTGAAATGGTACTTGTTCAGAATTCCTGTTGCCAATTATGATAAAGCTGAAGGAACTGCTGATCCATCTGTCTTAAATAATGTAAGATTTGCAAGATTAATGTTGGCAGGGTTTGATCAGACCTCTACTTTAAGATTCGGAACAATGGATCTTGTAAGATCAGACTGGAGAAAATACAATAGTAAAATTGCAAGTCAGGATGTACCTGGTTCAGATGAAGGAGTAGGCTCTGTGACAGATCCAAATTTTGAAGTTGGAAGTGTAAATATTGAAGAAAATGCATTGAACCAGCCTCCATATGTATTGCCTCCGGGAATTGACAGACAGGTATTAAGTGGTAATGCAGGAGCGCAAAGACAAAATGAAGCTTCACTTTACATGAAGGTTAAAGACCTTAAAACTGAGGCAAGAGGAGTGTTCAAAAATACAACTTTGGATATGAGAAGATACAAAAAGCTGAAGCTGTTTGTACACGCTCATGATCCATTGAACAGAGTAATAGGAATGGATGAGAAAACCAAATTCTTTATCCGTTTCGGAAGTGATGCTACCGATAACTATTACGAGTATGAATCATCATTAAACTTAACCCCTACCACAGCAACAGCTCCTATGGAGATCTGGCCAATGGAAAATGAGGTTGATTTTGATGTTCAGAATTTTGTAGATGCTAAAATCAGAAGAGACAAATCAGGTGTTGTTATTACCAATAGAACAGTTGACACGGGATATCAGCAGCCTTTTAAAAACATTTATATCAAAGGTAGACCAAGTTTAGGAAATATTACCACTATTATGATTGGGGTGAGAAATTCTGATCCAAGAGAAGCATCCACTATAACAAGGGTTCTTTGGGTAAATGAAATTCGTCTTTCTGAAATTGAGAATGATGGAGGATATGCAGGAAATGCCAGCTTAAATTTTAATATGGGAGATTTGGCAACTGTTAATGCCAATGCCTCGTATACATCAGTTGGTTTCGGAAATATTGATTCAAAACCTGCGGAAAGAACACAGTCTACCCAATCAGCATTTAGTATTAACACAGCAATTAATGTAGATAAATTCCTTCCTGAAAAAACAGGGGTGAAGATTCCTTTAAACTATTCTTACTCACAGACCATTGAGGACCCGAAATATAATCCTCTGGATACCGACGTAGAATTCAGTAAGGCGCCAAACAAGGACCAATTGAAAAAAGTAGCGAGAACCTATACTCAGCAGAGAAGTATAGGAGTCGTTAATATGCATAAAGAAAGAGTAAATCCAAATAAAAAGCCTAAGTTTTATGACATCGAAAACGTTTCGGTAACGGCTGTTTATAACGATGACTACTTCAGAGATATTTATACCAAGAGAAACTACAGACAGTATCTGAGAGGATATATTGATTATAACTATACATTTAAACCGTGGGTAGTTAAGCCTTTCAATAAAATGATCAGTGATACTGCGAAGTCTACGAAGTATTTAAGATGGGTTAAAGAATTCAATTTTAATCCGATTCCTACAAGAATATCTTTCAGAACTGAAATCGACAGAAATTACAACGAACTTGAGTTCAGAAATGTGGAAGCTATTCTGAATGGAAATATGAATAGTGACTTTGATGCTATCAGAAACAGAAACTTCTTCTTCGGATGGCAGTACGGGTTAGGATTCAATTTCACAAAATCATTAAAACTGGAAATCAATTCGGCAACCAGAACTCTTAATGACAATCTGGATGTAAATTCGATGGATAGTAAATCGATCTTCGGAAACGTATTCAGATCGGGAAGACCGGTATTGTATAACCACAGAGCCCAGCTGAATTATAAACTGCCATTCCAGTATCTACCTTATCTGGATTTCATTGATGCAGAAGTAGGATATGGATTTACCTATAACTGGGCGGCGAGATCTACTTCGTTGACTGGATTTGTAGATCCTAATACGAACCAGACTGCAAGTTTGGGATCCGTAGGACAGAATACCAATGTTATTCAAGCAACAGCTTCAGCAGATCTTCCTAAGTTCTTCGGACAGTTTAATTATTTTAAAAATATAAATGCCAAGCTCCAGAAACGCAGACAGGAAATGGACTCTCTGAACAATGTGTATGCGAAACAGTGGGAGAAAAACAGATACAGATACAAGAAGTATAAATTTAAGAATAAGCTTACTCCGCTTCAAAGTGCAGCATTCTTCCTTACTTCTTTCAAACAGTTAAACGTAAGTTATAACGAAACGAATGGAACAGTACTTCCGGGGTTAATATCAGCTCCAAACTTCTATGGATACGGGCAGACATTGGGAGGTCCAACACTGGGATTCCTTTTAGGATCACAAGCTGATATTAGGAGAACTGTAATGGAAAACGGATGGGTGAGTGGTTCCAACTATATGACAGATCCATACGTAAGAATGTCTACTAAAGAATTGAGGGCAGACTTACAGATGATGCCGATGAATGATTTAAGAGTTGATCTTAATGTGTTGCATACCTTTAATAGTAACTTCTCACACACAGGATTCAACTATACTAATGATAATGGGGTTTCTGATCCTGACTTTACATTTGCAAGTGAAATGATAACCTATTCCAACTCTGCAGTACTTCTTAACACATCATTTAAAGATGGACAGGCAGTTTATCAGGCGATCAGAGAAAATGCAAGAGCACTTTCACAACAGTTGGGCGGCCCGGGAGCGGTATTGGACAACAATGGGTTTGCTCAGCATTACAGCATCGGAAATGCTTATGTTTTGATTCCAGCCTTTAGAGCAGCTATGGAAGGGAAATCTGTGACACCTATGACCAACCCTAAGAAAGCAGGATTCCCGTTACCAAACTGGAGAATTACGTATTCGGGATTGAAAAATATCCCTATAATCAGTGGACAGTTCACCAAGTTTGATATTTTACACGGGTATACAGCGACCTATACAGCAACAGGTATTCAAAGCAATGTAGATTATCATGGTAACCCGAATGGATATTATCAGACAGTGGATGATGCTGGTAATGTGAAAAAAAATGCTGGGGACAAGATTAACCCATATACATTTGCACAGGTAGGATATGTAGAATCTTTCTCACCGCTTATCGGGATAGATGTTACCATGAGAAACAATATGCAGTTTGGGATACAGTACAACAAAACAAGAATGATGGTACTGGGATTGGTAAACCAGACTCTTACCGAAGATGCCAATACAGAATATGTTGTAAGACTTGGATATATCGTGAGAAACTTCAGATTAGGAACAGCCAATATCAGAGGAAGAGGAACAAGAGGAAAAGGAAGTGACCTTAACATCAGAGGAGATATTTCATTAAGAGACAGTAAGACCTCCATTATGAATATCCTATTGAATGATGCTCAGGTTACTGGAGGACAGAGATTGATGAATATCAAACTTTCCGCAGACTATAATGTTTCCGAGAACCTGAACCTGAGAGTCTTCTACGAACAGATGACCTCAAAGTATAAGATATCCACAGCATTCCCGCTGTCTACAGTAAGAGCAGGTATTTCTGCCACATTTACATTCGGAGATTCCGGAGGCGGATTCTAAAAATGATAAAAACTTAAAAGTCCTTCAGTTTTGAAGGACTTTTTTTATATCCAATATTTGAAGCTACTATATTTTTGAATACATTTGTACAAAATAAAAATTAAAAAATGAACACACCATCAGAATTAAAGTACACCAAAGATCACGAATGGATCAAGATTGAAGGTAACGTTGCTACAATCGGTATTACAGACTTCGCTCAGGGAGAACTTGGAGACATCGTATATGTAGATGTAGATACTGTAGATGATGATCTTAATGGAGGAGATGTTTTCGGAAGTGTAGAAGCAGTAAAGACGGTTTCAGATCTATTCTTACCTATCGCAGGAAAGGTTATTGAATTTAATTCAGACTTAGAAGATCAGCCTGAACTGTTAAATACAGATCCTTATGGAGACGGATGGATTATCAAATTGGAAATTGCTGATGGGGCAGATCAGTCTGAGTTACTTTCTGCAGATGATTACAAAGCTATCATTGGATAAGATTTCAAAAATATTTAGTAAGATATTGCCCATTTATTGGGCATTTCTTACTTATATGCTTCTCAAGCCCGGAGAAGAGAACCACGAATATTGGTTCATGTTCAGCGGTATTGATAAAATATTACATCTAAGTATATTTGCTGCTTTAGGTTTCTCTTTCATTGCTGCATTCCCAAAAATAAAATTCTCATACTTTTTTCAGATCATCCTTATTTATGCATTTCTTACCGAAATTCTCCAGGAGGAAATGGGATTAGGCAGATCTATGGAAACATTAGATATCGTAGCAGATACTATAGGATGCCTATTGGGATATTATACATATAAGATACTAATCAAACGCTTCTTTTAACTTTACTCTTAGAAAAGAACAGCACTTCTTCCTGAACTTTCCCCCCTTTACACAGAAATAGTAAAGTTTTCTCAAACGTATACACCTTCACCCCTCCAACTCTCCAACTCTCAAACTTAATCAGGAGCTATATCCTGCTATCCATTTTTACTCCTCGCGCCTTTGCTGTTACCCTGAGCGAAGCCGAAGGGTCTCCAATCGCTTACTGC
>NZ_VUNZ01000008.1 GCF_008386505.1 Chryseobacterium sediminis
GGTATACAACAAAAAAAATCCTTTATCATAAGATAAAGGATTTTTTAAAAATAAAATAAAAACTGGCGGCGGCCTACTCTCCCGCTTTCGCAGTACCATCGGCGCTGGTGGGCTTAACTTCTGTGTTCGGAATGGGAACAGGTGAGCCCCACCGCTAAAACCACCCTAAAGAAGGTATATAAGGTTCAGCTTGCAGATTGTAGGTGCGAGGTAGTAGCGGTTACTGCTACCTGATACCTTATATCTATCATCTGATACCTGTTTTAAGCGATAAAAACTTTCACAAAGACAAAACCTTCACTGCGCATAAAGCACTTGGTTTATATCTGTAACCATAGACTATAAATCTACGGGTAATTAGTACTACTCGGCTATGACATTACTGTCTTTACACCTGTAGCCTATCAACGTCGTCATCTCCAACGACCCTTAAAAGATGTCTCATCTTGAGGCGAGTTTCGCACTTATATGCTTTCAGTGCTTATCTCTTCCAAACGTAGCTACTCAGCGGTGCACCTGGCGGTACAACTGATACACCAGAGGTTTGTTCAATTCGGTCCTCTCGTACTAGAATCAAGCCCTCTCAAACATCTAACGCCCGCAATAGATAGAGACCGAACTGTCTCACGACGTTCTGAACCCAGCTCGCGTGCCACTTTAATGGGCGAACAGCCCAACCCTTGGGACCTTCTCCAGCCCCAGGATGTGACGAGCCGACATCGAGGTGCCGAACCTCCCCGTCGATGTGAGCTCTTGGGGGAGACTAGCCTGTTATCCCCGGAGTACCTTTTATCCTATGAGCGATGGCCCTTCCATACGGAACCACCGGATCACTATGTCCTGCTTTCGCACCTGATCGACTTGTAGGTCTCACAGTCAAGCACCCTTATGCCATTACACTCTACGCACGGTTACCAAGCGTGCTGAGGGTACCTTTGAAAGCCTCCGTTACTCTTTTGGAGGCGACCACCCCAGTCAAACTACCCACCACGCAATGTCCTTCTGAAAGAAGTTAGGCTCCAAGTAAGTAAAGGGTGGTATTTCAACGTTGGCTCCACCTACACTAGCGTGCAAGCTTCAAAGCCTCCCACCTATCCTACACATTACTTACTCAAAGTCAATACGAAGTTATAGTAAAGGTTCACAGGGTCTTTTCGTCCCATTGCGGGTAATCGGCATCTTCACCGATACTACAATTTCACCGAGCTCGTGGCTGAGACAGTGCCCAGATCGTTACACCATTCGTGCAGGTCGGAACTTACCCGACAAGGAATTTCGCTACCTTAGGACCGTTATAGTTACGGCCGCCGTTTACTGGGGCTTCAGTTAATGCCTTCGGTTTAACCCTAAGCACCTTCCTTAACCTTCCAGCACCGGGCAGGTGTCAGACCCTATACAGCATCTTTCGATTTAGCAGAGTCCTGTGTTTTTGATAAACAGTCGCCTGGGCCTCTTCACTGCGGCCACCATTGCTGATGGCGTCTCTTCTTCCGAAGTTACGAGACTATTTTGCCTAGTTCCTTAGCCACGACTCACTCGAGCACCTTAGGATTCTCTCCTCGACCACCTGTGTCGGTTTTGGTACGGGTTGCTTCACTTCGGCTTTTCTTGGATCAGATTACACTACAGCAGCTTCGCCCGAAGGCTAGGCCTTGACTATTCCGTCAGTCTTTAGCAGCTACATCCAACCGTCCCCTTTTTAGTGTGAGCAAGTATGGGAATATTAACCCATTGTCCATCCACTACCCCTTTCGGGTTCGCGTTAGGTCCCGACTAACCCTCAGCTGATTAGCATGGCTGAGGAAGCCTTGGTCTTTCGGTGAGCAGGTTTCTCGCCTGCTTTATCGTTACTTATGCCTACATTTTCTTTTCTATCCGCTCCACAATACCTCACAGTACTGCTTCGGCGCAAATAGAATGCTCTCCTACCAGATATATCTAAAATATAAATCCATAGCTTCGGTAATATGTTTATGCCCGATTATTATCCATGCCGGACCGCTCGACTAGTGAGCTGTTACGCACTCTTTAAATGAATGGCTGCTTCCAAGCCAACATCCTAGCTGTCAATGCAGTCCAACCGCGTTGCTTCAACTTAACATATATTTTGGGACCTTAGCTGTTGGTCTGGGTTCTTTCCCTCTCGGACATGGACCTTAGCACCCATGCCCTCACTGCCGTAGAACATTTATTAGCATTCGGAGTTTGTCAGGAATTGGTAGGCGATGAAACCCCCGCATCCAATCAGTAGCTCTACCTCTAATAAACTTATATACGACGCTGCACCTAAATGCATTTCGGAGAGTACGAGCTATCTCCCAGTTTGATTGGCCTTTCACCCCTACCCACAGGTCATCCGAAGACTTTTCAACGTCAACCGGTTCGGTCCTCCACTCTGTGTTACCAGAGCTTCAACCTGCCCATGGGTAGATCACAAGGTTTCGCGTCTAATCCTACTAACTATGCGCCCTATTCAGACTCGCTTTCGCTCCGGCTCCGGTACTTAATACCTTAACCTCGCTAGTAAAATTAACTCGTAGGCTCATTATGCAAAAGGCACGCCGTCACAGCTTAATGCTGCTCCGACCGCTTGTAGGCGTACGGTTTCAGGTTCTATTTCACCCTTCTATTCGAAGTGCTTTTCACCTTTCCTTCACAGTACTTGTTCACTATCGGTCTTTCAGGAGTATTTAGCCTTGGAGGATGGTCCCCCCATATTCAGACAGGATTTCACGTGTCCCGCCCTACTCATTTATCACTTAAATATGCCTTTCATATACGGGGCTATCACCCTCTACGGCTGTTCTTTCCAGAACATTCTATTAAACATATAAAAGCTTTTGGGCTAATCCGCTTTCGCTCGCCACTACTTACGGAATCTCTTCGATTTCTTTTCCTCCGGGTACTTAGATGTTTCAGTTCTCCGGGTTTGCTCCTCTTACGAGGTAATACATCTTCAATGTATTGGGTTGCCCCATTCGGACATCTGCGGATCAATTCGTGTGTGCCAATCCCCGCAGCTTTTCGCAGCTTACCACGTCCTTCTTCGCCTCTGAAAGCCTAGGCATCCGCCATACGCCCTTAACGATTTCTTTCCTATTGGTTACTCAAGCGCTTTATGCGCTCGGTTTTCTCTTTGTGATGTCTTTACCGTTAATGTCAATGATCTTAATTTCTTTCTTTCCAACTGATGAACAAATGTTGTTTTTGGCTCCATTCGTAACTTTTAAATCAGTCTTCCAAAACTGTGGAGAATAAGGGAGTCGAACCCTTGACCTCCTGCGTGCAAGGCAGGCGCTCTAGCCAGCTGAGCTAATTCCCCCTCTAGTTAAGATTAAAAAATTTAGAGATTTAGCAATTTAGAGATTAGAACATGCTAATTTCTTAATAACTTAATTTCTCAATATCTTAATCCCTTTAATTAGTAGTCTCGGGCAGGCTCGAACTGCCGACCTCTACATTATCAGTGTAGCGCTCTAACCAGCTGAGCTACGAGACTTTAAATGAGTAATTAATAATGAGTAATAAGTAATACTTTTCCTCTTCTTCATCCCTCAATCTCTTTCCCTATACTAATTTCTAGTGGGTTTTGTATTGTTATATATCAACCAAATAAAAACTAAAGCTTGAACTTTAAGTAAGTTCCGTATCTTACGATACTAATTTTGTTTATCGTCTAATGACGCTCTAAAATGAGATGTTCCAGCCGCACCTTCCGGTACGGCTACCTTGTTACGACTTAGCCCTAGTTACCTGTTTTACCCTAGGCAGCTCCTGTTACGGTCACCGACTTCAGGTACCCCAGACTTCCATGGCTTGACGGGCGGTGTGTACAAGGCCCGGGAACGTATTCACCGCGCCATGGCTGATGCGCGATTACTAGCGATTCCAGCTTCATAGAGTCGAGTTGCAGACTCCAATCCGAACTGAGACCGGCTTTCGAGATTTGCATCACATCGCTGTGTAGCTGCCCTCTGTACCGGCCATTGTATTACGTGTGTGGCCCAAGGCGTAAGGGCCGTGATGATTTGACGTCATCCCCACCTTCCTCTCTACTTGCGTAGGCAGTCTCACTAGAGTCCCCAACTTAATGATGGCAACTAGTGACAGGGGTTGCGCTCGTTGCAGGACTTAACCTAACACCTCACGGCACGAGCTGACGACAACCATGCAGCACCTTGAAAAATGTCCGAAGAAAAGTCTATTTCTAAACCTGTCATTTCCCATTTAAGCCTTGGTAAGGTTCCTCGCGTATCATCGAATTAAACCACATAATCCACCGCTTGTGCGGGCCCCCGTCAATTCCTTTGAGTTTCATTCTTGCGAACGTACTCCCCAGGTGGCTAACTTATCACTTTCGCTTAGTCTCTGAAGCCGAAGCCCCAAAAACGAGTTAGCATCGTTTACGGCGTGGACTACCAGGGTATCTAATCCTGTTCGCTCCCCACGCTTTCGTCCATCAGCGTCAGTTGTTGCTTAGTAACCTGCCTTCGCAATTGGTGTTCTAAGTAATATCTATGCATTTCACCGCTACACTACTTATTCCAGCTACTTCAATAACACTCAAGACCTGCAGTATCAATGGCAGTTTCACAGTTAAGCTGTGAGATTTCACCACTGACTTACAGATCCGCCTACGGACCCTTTAAACCCAATAAATCCGGATAACGCTTGCACCCTCCGTATTACCGCGGCTGCTGGCACGGAGTTAGCCGGTGCTTATTCGTATAGTACCTTCAGCTACTCTCACGAGAGTAGGTTTATCCCTATACAAAAGAAGTTTACAACCCATAGGGCCGTCGTCCTTCACGCGGGATGGCTGGATCAGGCTCTCACCCATTGTCCAATATTCCTCACTGCTGCCTCCCGTAGGAGTCTGGTCCGTGTCTCAGTACCAGTGTGGGGGATCACCCTCTCAGGCCCCCTAAAGATCGTAGACTTGGTGAGCCGTTACCTCACCAACTATCTAATCTTGCGCGTGCCCATCTCTATCCACCGGAGTTTTCAATATCTATCGATGCCGATAAATATATTATGGGGTATTAATCTCCCTTTCGAAAGGCTATCCCCCAGATAAAGGCAGGTTGCACACGTGTTCCGCACCCGTACGCCGCTCTCAAGATCCCGAAAGATCTCTACCGCTCGGCTTGCATGTGTTAGGCCTCCCGCTAGCGTTCATCCTGAGCCAGGATCAAACTCTCCATTGTATGTTTGTCTGACTCACTCAAAGTTTTTTAACGCTTTAGTTTTTCCTTACTTGGTTGTTATATTGTATGTCAATGATCTTTTTATCTTTCGCTTTTCAACGAAGCAATCTTTCTGTCAGTGTCGCTCCGTATTTGCGAGTGCAAAAGTAAAACTTTATTTCTTAATGACCAAATGTTTTTGAAGAAAATTTTAAAGTTTTTTAAGTAACCTTAACCCCTTC
>NZ_VUNZ01000009.1 GCF_008386505.1 Chryseobacterium sediminis
TCGCAACGTTCTTTAACAATATAAAGCAATCATCTGTGTGGGCACTCGTACAGATTGAGTTCTAACAGCCAAGCTACTTAGGTAGTGAGGCAAACAAATTTAGAGTCTCAATTGAAACTGAGTGACCAACAGCAATAACTTACTTAGGTTTTACTTAAGAAAAGAATTGCAGCACAGTCAATTCAATATCGAAAGATATTAAATAAATTCAGAATTCATTGAGCTGTCGAAAGACACAAAACTTTTTAATTGAAGAGTTTGATCATGGCTCAGATTGAACGCTGGCGGCAGGCCTAACACATGCAAGTCGAGCGGTAACAGAGAGGTGCTTGCACCTTTGCTGACGAGCGGCGGACGGGTGAGTAATGCTTGGGAACATGCCTTGAGGTGGGGGACAACAGTTGGAAACGACTGCTAATACCGCATAATGTCTACGGACCAAAGGGGGCTTCGGCTCTCGCCTTTAGATTGGCCCAAGTGGGATTAGCTAGTTGGTGAGGTAATGGCTCACCAAGGCAACGATCCCTAGCTGGTTTGAGAGGATGATCAGCCACACTGGGACTGAGACACGGCCCAGACTCCTACGGGAGGCAGCAGTGGGGAATATTGCACAATGGGCGCAAGCCTGATGCAGCCATGCCGCGTGTGTGAAGAAGGCCTTCGGGTTGTAAAGCACTTTCAGTCAGGAGGAAAGGTTAGTAGTTAATACCTGCTAGCTGTGACGTTACTGACAGAAGAAGCACCGGCTAACTCCGTGCCAGCAGCCGCGGTAATACGGAGGGTGCGAGCGTTAATCGGAATTACTGGGCGTAAAGCGTACGCAGGCGGTTTGTTAAGCGAGATGTGAAAGCCCCGGGCTCAACCTGGGAACTGCATTTCGAACTGGCAAACTAGAGTGTGATAGAGGGTGGTAGAATTTCAGGTGTAGCGGTGAAATGCGTAGAGATCTGAAGGAATACCGATGGCGAAGGCAGCCACCTGGGTCAACACTGACGCTCATGTACGAAAGCGTGGGGAGCAAACAGGATTAGATACCCTGGTAGTCCACGCCGTAAACGATGTCTACTAGAAGCTCGGAGCCTCGGCTCTGTTTTTCAAAGCTAACGCATTAAGTAGACCGCCTGGGGAGTACGGCCGCAAGGTTAAAACTCAAATGAATTGACGGGGGCCCGCACAAGCGGTGGAGCATGTGGTTTAATTCGATGCAACGCGAAGAACCTTACCTACACTTGACATACAGAGAACTTACCAGAGATGGTTTGGTGCCTTCGGGAACTCTGATACAGGTGCTGCATGGCTGTCGTCAGCTCGTGTTGTGAGATGTTGGGTTAAGTCCCGCAACGAGCGCAACCCCTATCCTTAGTTGCTAGCAGGTAATGCTGAGAACTCTAAGGAGACTGCCGGTGATAAACCGGAGGAAGGTGGGGACGACGTCAAGTCATCATGGCCCTTACGTGTAGGGCTACACACGTGCTACAATGGCGCATACAGAGTGCTGCGAACTCGCGAGAGTAAGCGAATCACTTAAAGTGCGTCGTAGTCCGGATTGGAGTCTGCAACTCGACTCCATGAAGTCGGAATCGCTAGTAATCGCATATCAGAATGATGCGGTGAATACGTTCCCGGGCCTTGTACACACCGCCCGTCACACCATGGGAGTGGGTTGCTCCAGAAGTAGATAGTCTAACCCTCGGGAGGACGTTTACCACGGAGTGATTCATGACTGGGGTGAAGTCGTAACAAGGTAGCCCTAGGGGAACCTGGGGCTGGATCACCTCCTTATACGATTTAGAACTTATTTGTTCGTAGTGTCCACACAGATGATTGTTAGTTAGTTTTACCCTTTGGGTTTAACTGATTAATATGCTCTTTAAAAATTTGGAAAAGCTGATAATAAAATTCTGATAAATATTCGTATTTATCAAGAGTTTTCAAAAGTAAAAAAGAATGATAGCAGTATCATTCAGTGCCAATTTGATCATTTATGGTTAATTGGTATCTACTTTAGTATTCAATATTAACTTCTGGCGAAGTTAAACTGTCACATAACAAAGACCCGTTTGGGTTGTATGGTTAAGTGACTAAGCGTACACGGTGGATGCCTTGGCAGTTGGAGGCGATGAAGGACGTATTAACTTGCGATAAGCCTAGTCAAGCTAGTAAAAAGCGCTTGAGACTAGGATTTCCGAATGGGGAAACCCACCTGCTTGCAGGTATCGTTAACTGAATACATAGGTTAACGAGGCGAACGCGGAGAACTGAAACATCTAAGTACCCGTAGGAAAAGAAATCAACCGAGATTCCGATAGTAGCGGCGAGCGAAATCGGAACAGCCCTTAAGCTTATTATGTGTTAATGGAAGGCTCTGGAAAGTGCCACGATACAGGGTGATAGTCCCGTACATGAAAAGACATTTTAAGTGAAATCGAGTAGGTCGGAGCACGTGAAACTTTGACTGAATATAGGTGGACCATCATCTAAGGCTAAATACTCCCAACTGACCGATAGTGAACCAGTACCGTGAGGGAAAGGCGAAAAGAACCCCTGTGAGGGGAGTGAAATAGAACCTGAAACCGTGTACGTACAAGCAGTAGGAGCCTACTTGTTAGGTGACTGCGTACCTTTTGTATAATGGGTCAGCGACTTATATTTTGTAGCGAGGTTAACCGATTAGGGTAGCCGTAGGGAAACCGAGTCTTAACTGGGCGAATAGTTGCAAGGTATAGACCCGAAACCCGGTGATCTAGCCATGGGCAGGTTGAAGGTTGAGTAACATCAACTGGAGGACCGAACCCACTAACGTTGAAAAGTTAGGGGATGACCTGTGGCTAGGAGTGAAAGGCTAATCAAACCGGGAGATAGCTGGTTCTCCCCGAAATCTATTTAGGTAGAGCCTCGGACGAATACTTACGGGGGTAGAGCACTGTTAAGGCTAGGGGGTCATCCCGACTTACCAACCCTTTGCAAACTCCGAATACCGTAAAGTAATATCCGGGAGACACACGGCGGGTGCTAACGTCCGTCGTGAAGAGGGAAACAACCCAGACCGCCAGCTAAGGTCCCAAAGTCATAGTTAAGTGGGAAACGATGTGGAAAGGCCCAGACAGCCAGGAGGTTGGCTTAGAAGCAGCCATCCTTTAAAGAAAGCGTAATAGCTCACTGGTCGAGTCGGTCTGCGCGGAAGATGTAACGGGGCTAAACTATGCACCGAAGCTGCGGATTCATCTTAGGATGAGTGGTAGGGGAGCGTTCTGTAAGCGGTTGAAGGTGTACCGGGAGGTATGCTGGACGTATCAGAAGTGCGAATGCTGACATGAGTAACGATAATGCGGGTGAAAAACCCGCACGCCGGAAGACCAAGGGTTCCTATCCCATGTTAATCAGGGTAGGGTAAGTCGACCCCTAAGGCGAGGCCGAAAGGCGTAGTCGATGGGAAACGGATTAATATTTCCGTACTTGGTATAATTGCGATGGGGGGACGGAGAAGGCTAAGCAAGCATGGCGATGGTTGTCCATGTGAAAGTGAGTAGGCTAGTGACTTAGGTAAATCCGGGTTGCTGTTAGGCTGAGACACGAGACGAGCACCCAAGGGTGTGAAGTTGCTGATGCCATACTTCCAGGAAAAGCCTCTAAGCTTCAGATTATACCGAATCGTACCCCAAACCGACACAGGTGGTCAGGTAGAGAATACTAAGGCGCTTGAGAGAACTCGGGTGAAGGAACTAGGCAAAATCGTACCGTAACTTCGGGAGAAGGTACGCTCCTATCTGTGATGAGACTTGCTCTCTAAGCGGACGGGAGCCGCAGTGACCAGGTGGCTGGGACTGTTTATTAAAAACACAGCACTGTGCAAAATCGCAAGATGACGTATACGGTGTGACACCTGCCCGGTGCCGGAAGGTTAATTGATGGGGTTAGTTTTCGGACGAAGCTCTTGATCGAAGCCCCGGTAAACGGCGGCCGTAACTATAACGGTCCTAAGGTAGCGAAATTCCTTGTCGGGTAAGTTCCGACCTGCACGAATGGTGTAACCATGGCCACGCTGTCTCCACCCGAGACTCAGTGAAATTGAAATCGCAGTGAAGATGCTGTGTACCCGCGGCTAGACGGAAAGACCCCGTGAACCTTTACTACAGCTTGGCACTGAACATTGAACCTACATGTGTAGGATAGGTGGGAGACTTTGAAGCAGCGACGCTAGTTGTTGTGGAGTCGTCCTTGAAATACCACCCTTGTAGTTTTGATGTTCTAACGTTGGCCCCTGAATCGGGGTTACGGACAGTGCCTGGTGGGTAGTTTGACTGGGGCGGTCTCCTCCCAAAGAGTAACGGAGGAGCACGAAGGTTGGCTAAGTACGGTCGGACATCGTACGGTTAGTGTAATGGTAGAAGCCAGCTTAACTGCGAGACAGACACGTCGAGCAGGTACGAAAGTAGGTCATAGTGATCCGGTGGTTCTGAATGGAAGGGCCATCGCTCAACGGATAAAAGGTACTCCGGGGATAACAGGCTGATACCGCCCAAGAGTTCATATCGACGGCGGTGTTTGGCACCTCGATGTCGGCTCATCACATCCTGGGGCTGAAGTCGGTCCCAAGGGTATGGCTGTTCGCCATTTAAAGTGGTACGCGAGCTGGGTTTAGAACGTCGTGAGACAGTTCGGTCCCTATCTGCCGTGGGCGTTTGAGAATTGAGAGGGGTTGCTCCTAGTACGAGAGGACCGGAGTGAACGAACCGCTGGTGTTCGGGTTGTCATGCCAATGGCATTGCCCGGTAGCTACGTTCGGAACTGATAAGCGCTGAAAGCATCTAAGCGCGAAGCAGGCCTCGAGATGATTTCTCACTAGACTTTTAAAGTCTCTGAAGGGCCGTTGAAGACTACAACGTTGATAGGCAAGATGTGGAAGTGGTGTGAGCCATTAAGCTAACTTGTACTAATTACCCGTGAGGCTTAACCATACAACGCCAAACGCGTTTTGTGACAGAAACAAGCGACAGAAGTTAATAGCTAAAGTAGATAGATACTTAGACTTAAAAAATATTATCAGAATTTTCCAAATTTATGAGGTGACTCTTAGCGCGTAGCGTTAACATTGAGGCACCTTGCGCAAAGGAAAAAGAAGCACTACGTGCTTGTCCTTAATCCTTTGCACCTAATTTGCTTGGTAACCATAGCGTTTTGGACCCACCTGACCCCATGCCGAACTCAGTAGTGAAACGAAACAGCGCCGATGATAGTGTAGCATTTGCTATGTGAAAGTAGGACATTGCCAGGCTCCAAATA